>NZ_CP098740.1:0-4800000 GCF_026167665.1 Streptomyces drozdowiczii
AGGCGGGCGGAACACGAACATGGCGAGCGCGAGCACCCCACATGCGGCATAGCAGCTCCAGGCGACCCGCCCGAAGAAGGGCCGGGCGGTCTCCTGGCGGACGCCGTTCAGCCACCGTCTGCTCTGGACGGGTGCCGAGCGGAGGGGTGTTCCTTGTTGTCCCTCGTCGAGGAATCCGAGCTCGCGCAAGGTCTCGACGAAGGACGGCACGTCGACGGGCTGCCCGGCGTACTTTTCGGCCTCGGCAGCGGCCTCGGAGATCGTCGCGCCGCGCAGCAGGGTCTCGATGACCATACCGCCGATCTTCGGAATGGTGACGAACTGTCCCGTTTCCGGGTCGCCCAGCAGGATCTCGTCCTCGCCCTCGGGCACCAGGCTCAGCGGGCGTAGCCGCACCGTCGTCCGTGGGGATCCGTTCACCTCTGTCATGCCGCGGGCACCCGTACTGGAGCCAGGGCGCAGACCGGGCAGTCCGGGTCCTTGTTGAACGGGATCCGGCTGCCTGCCATGCCCTCGCGCAGATCGAGCCGGATCCGGGCGCCTGCGGCCAGCGGCTGCTGGAACCCGGTCAGGTAGCGGAGTCCCTCCAGCGCGATCAGTGAGCCGATCTGCATGGCCACCGGACCGATGAGGGGGTTGGTCGTTCGCATGCCGTGCACGAGATCTTCGGCGGCGGCCGCACCGGTGCCCTCCTCGGGGCGCTGCGAGAACTCGCACGCCAGGCAAGCGCTCATTCCCGGATCGACAGACATGTACGAGAGGAGCGTGCGGGTCGCGCCGCCGACGACCAGCGGCACTCCGGCCCGGACGGCGGCCTCGTTCACCCACAGGCCGGCGTCCGGATGGCCGTCCAGCCCTCCAACCATCAGATCGACCCCGTCGGTGAGATCCGTGAGGTCCTCGGGGCCCGCGACCCAGCGGTCGACGGTGCGTACCTCGATGTCCGGGTCGTATGCCCGCACCCACGCCGCGGCGCGCTCGACCTTGGAGCGGCCGACGTCCTCGTGCCGGTAGAGAAACTGGCGGGCGAAGTTGCGGGTCTCAACTCGGTCGTGGTCCAGCAGCGTCAATCGGCCGGCGCCGAGACCGGCCAGGCACTGCACGAGTGAGGAACCGCCGCCGCCCACACCGAGCACCAGGACGTGCGCGTCGCGGACCCGGCTCAGGAACTCCGTGCGATGCCGGTCGAGGTCCGAGAAGGTGCCGAAGAACGCCAGATTCGAGAAGTGCCGTTCGTCCACCGCCGGGTCACCCGTGAACCTGCCCTGTTCGCATTCGACCAGCCCCAGGCCCGCCAGGCCCGCCAGACCACTCTCGAGCTCCTCATCGGTCACCGTGACGCCGCGGGCGGCGAGTGCAGTGCGCAGCCCGGGCGTGCTCCGGGGCGACTCGTGGAGCACGGAGAGAAGAGCCTCGACCTTCCCCTCGGGGTCGGCCAGCGTGATCGACTCACGGGGGTCGAAGACGACGACCAGGTCTTCCCCCACCGTTTGCCAGGAGCACTCCTTGAGCGCGACGCGCATCAATCCACTCGCTTTCGGCCTCAGCGGACCCCGGATCGCCCGGGGCGTGACCGCGACTGTGTCAACCGGCCCTGTACTTCGGCTTTGACGGCACTTTGGGCTCGTGCCGGTGGATACGTGCGGTTCATTGGCCACGCACCGGTCCCGCCGGTACGGCACCCCGCCGCCTATGCGCGTCCGGTGGCTCAGTCCGCGGTTCGCAGCAGCTCGCGTACGGCGTCCGCGTCGGAGTGTTCGAGTTCGTCGAAGAGAGTGAGGGAGGCTTTCCACGCCTCGCGCGCCCCCGCAGGATCGCCGACTGCGTTCAGGGTCTCGCCGAGGCCGCGCAGGGCGGCTGCTTCCCCGTACCGGTTGCCTAGCCGGTGAAAACCTTCCCTGGACCTGCGGTAGCAGTCGAGGGCTTCGTCATATTGACCCAGGGCCCGGCGGATGACTCCGAGGGTCTCCCAGGTGAATGCCTCACCGAGCGGGCTGCCCTCCGCCCGGTGCAGTTCCAGCGCCTCGGTACAGCAAGCGAGTGCCTTCTCGTGGTCACCCAGATGGGTGTGGCACCAGCCCATGTTGTTCAGTGCGCCGCCCCACCCGGCCCGGTTGCCCGCCGCGCGCTCCAGTTCGAGCACCTGCTCGACACAGGTGAGAGTGGCGCGGTAGTCGCCCTGCTGCTCGTACGACCACCCGAGCGTCCGCAGTGTGTGGGCCTGGGCCGGCAGATCGTTCAGCTCGCGCTGCAGTTCAAGTGCCCGCGACAACTCGGCCCGGGCCTCTTCGTGCCGCCCCAACCGGATACCTGCACGGCCCGACTCGCAGAGGCACAGAGCCGTCGCCATCGGGTCCTTCTGCCGCCGTGCCGCGGCGATGGCAGTGCGCTGGGTGGCCACCCAGTCGTGCCAACGGCCGCTGAGATGGAGGAAGTCCCCCATGGCCAGAGGAAGCTGCCAGGCGTGGTCGCTGAAACCTGCCGGCCCCGCCGCATCCGTAACCGCGAGCAGCACCGGGTGCTCCGCCTCGAACCATGCCATCGCCTCTTCATATCTCTGCGGGTGGTGGGGCACTGAGCCGGGCACGGCCGGTGACAGCGGCAGTTCGGCGCGGACGGGGGAGAGCCGCCTGCCTGCGGCGTGGGCGGTGTGCAGGAAGTGGTCGAACAGACGGTGCAGCGCCTCGGGCCGTTCTGGCCCGGCATCCTCGGTTGCCGCCAGCCCTGCGGCGTAGGTGCGCAGCAGGTCGTGAAAGGAGTACCGGCCTGGTTGGTGTTCGTCGATCAGATGGACGCGGGCCAATGAAGTCAGCGCCGCCGCGGCCTCTCGGACTGTCAGCTTTGCCAGTGCCGCCACCGCGGGCGCGGCGACGTCCCGGCCGGGGTGCAGCCCGAGCAGCCGGAACACCCGGGCCGTACCGGCATCCAGTCGGAGGTACGACCATGAAAGAACCGTGCGTACGCTGCTGACTCCCTCTCCTGCGTCCAGCGCGTCCAGCCGCACCCTGGTGTCTCGCAGTTCCGCCACGACGGCACTCAGCGGGAATCCGGGGCGGCCGGCGGCGCGGGCGGCGGTCACGGCGAGTGCCAGCGGCAGGCGGGCGCACAGGTCGATCAGCTCGGCTGCCGCCTCCGGCTCTGCGGAGATCCGGGCCGTGCCGAGCCGAGCGATTAGCATTTCGTGTGCCTCTTCGCGCGGCAGGACATCGAGAGAGACCAGCCGGGCCCCGTCGGTGACGGCGAGACCGGTCAGGCGGCCGCGGCCGGTGACGACCACGGCGCACCCGGCGCCGCCCGGCAGCAGCGGACGTACTTGGGCGGCGTCGGTGGCGTTGTCGAGGACGAAAAGCAGGCGGCGGCCGGCGGTCTCGGTCCGCAGCTGCGCCGCTCGCGCCTCCAGGGAATCCGGGATGCGCTCCGGTGGCACCGACAGTGCCTCCAGGAACCCGCGGATGGCCTCGCCGGGCGGCACCGGTCCGGCGGCCTGGTCGAAGCCCCGCAGGTTCACGTACAGCTGGCCGTCCGGGAAGTCCGGTGCCGCGCGGTGCGCCCAGTGCAGTGCCAGTGCCGTCTTGCCTGCACCCGCTGTTCCGGTGATCACGCGTACGGCCGGTCCTGTTTCGGTCGCCGCGTCACCGGGCGGCCCGTCCAGCATCCGCAGCTCGGTGTGTCGTCCCACGAACCCCGCCACTGCTGCGGGCAGTTGACGGGGTGGCGCAGGCATCCGTCCGGGGCGGGCGGACTTCTTCGGTGTCTCGGGAGCTGCGAGCTCCGGATCGCCACGCAGGATGCGCTGTTGGAGCTCACGCAGCGGGGCGGATGGTTCGACGCTCAGTTCGGACGCCAGCAGCCGGTGCACTTCCCGGTAGGCGTCGAGCGCTTCGGCCTGCCGCCCGGACCTGTGCAGCGCGAGCATGAGCTGCTCCCACAACCGTTCCCGGAGCGGGTGCTCGCGTACCGACTGCCGAAGCTCCGGAACCAGTGCGGTGTGCAGTCCGCAGGCCAGGTCCGCCTCGATGCGGGCCTGGAGGACGTCGAGTCGCTGCTCGTCCAGCCGTGCTGCCTCCGCCTCTACGAGCGGTCCGGCCGGTACGTCGGCGAGTGCGGGGCCGCGCCACAGTGCGAGCGCCTGGGTGTAGAGAGCCGCCGCGCTTTCCGCGTCGCCGGCAGCCAGCGCGGCGCGACCGGAGTCGCCGAGTCTGGCGAAGACGGTGGCGTCCAGATCATCCTCGTCTTCGGGCACCATCTGGTAGCCAGGTGTTCGGGTGACGAGCAACCGGCCCTGCTGGTCGTCGAGCTCGCGGCGGAGCCGGAGCACGTACTGCTGGATGAGATTTGCGGCGGCTCTGGGTTCTCGCTCGCCCCACAGTTCCGTGCCCAGCAGGTTCGTCGGTACGGCGGTGTCGCGCCGTACCAGCAACGCGGCGAGCAGGGTACGTGGCTTGGCCGCAGAGATCGCACGCCAGCGGGTGCCGTCGAATATCTCGAGGGGGCCGAGGATACGAAACCGCATCCAACCTCCCGTTCTCGTACAGTGCGCGTGTGATCTTGCCACCGGCGGTCGCGATGCGCCACGTCGTTGTTGCGGTCACCGGCTGCGGTCCGGCCTGGGCTGTCGAGACCGTCGGTTCGCGGGTGTGGGCTGATGCCACGGGGTCCGGCCGGCCCGGGCCCCGTGGAACAGCGGGTGGGAGCCCGAGCGGTGGCCGGCCCCGGGCGCGGTCAGCAGGCCTTCGTGGAGCCGATTCCGTCCAGGTTGTTCTCGTAGATCCAACCGCTGATCTCGTCGCCGGTGAAGCGGTTGTATGCCCGGACGTGGTCCCAGATGTGCGCTGCGCTGTTGATGGTGTAGCAGTGCAGGTAGATGTAGTAGTTCCAGTCGGCCCGGCCAACGACACCGCAGCTGTCGTTCGGTCCGGTCCTGATCGGTGCGCCGTTGAGCAGTTCGTAGCGTACCGAGTCCACCCCGGAGTCCTTGTTGGACCACGACGGATGGGTGCAGGTGGCTTCTGCGGCAGCTGATGCGGAAGGCGCCACTCCGATGCTCATTCCTATGAGAAGTGCGGACAGTCCGGTCACAGCAAATCGGCGTATTTTCACGCTCAACAAACCCCTTACCATTTTATGGTCGGTTTTTCTCAGCCGAGGACGAAACCGCCCATTGCTCGCAATGGGCGCCCCGACTCCTTGCCCGGGCACACTTCCATGGTCCCGCCGGCAACAGCGAAGCCTTGAGGAAGATCTGAGCTTGCTCGAGGCACTCGGGAAGAATTTTGGCGGAGGGGGTTGACGGTGCTTCAGCGAATGGTGCTTCATATAGCGCACGACGGGTTACGAAGCGCCAACGCCTCATGCAGTGGCCCCAATTGATAGCCGCCACCGTCTGTTCCGCTTTGATCCACGCCGTTTCATCTGACCGTGGGCAAAGATCTCTCAGGAGGCCCAACCGTGCGTTTTGCAGGAAAAGTTCTGCTCACTTCGGGGGCTGCGGCGTCACTGATGATGCTGAGCCCTTCTATTGCTTCCGCAGCCTATTACGGCTCGGAAACGAACTACGCGACCACTGCGGTCCCCGGGGACGTCGACCAGCACTGGGAGGGATCGGAGATCAGCGGAGCCTCGGTCTACTTCACGGCACTGGGCGACTGGTTCAAGGTGTACGACACCAAGAAGGACGGCTATTCGGCGGTCGTCGAATGGCGTGACCTCGATTCTTCGAGGACGGGGGCCTGCGTCAACAAGATGGGCGCGGACTCGAGGGGAGGGTGCAACAAGAATTTCACCGAGGGACACGAGATCCGGTTCAGGGCCGCGCTCTACAACAACGGAAACCTGGTGAGGGCAGCATCCGCATGGTCTCGCGGTTTTGCCTAGACCAGTCGCTGCGCCCCGCGAAGCAGCCGTCAAGAAAAGAAAATCTCACGCACTCCGTCGGAGGTTCCGTGCGAAGAAGAAGGCTCACATCGTCCGCAGGTGTGCTGATCGCCGCGTTGGTGACCCTTTTAGGGATCGGTAACGCCCCCGCCTACGCCATTTCCTGGCCGATCAATGACCGCGTCGCCGTGGAGAAGGACCTGGGAAAACCCAGTTCGGCCCCGCCCAACGCCGCCGTCTGTTCAACTCTGACGTTCATCTATGCCCATGCGTGCTTTGTGGCGGACGGTGACTATCTCTACGTGCTGGACAAGAAAGCCGACGGGCACTCGGCCGTCGCCCTCTGGGAGGACTACACAGCGAACGACCAGCTGTGGCGTCAGGGTATCTGCCGCAACGCCGAAGGCCAGGGCCATTGGGTGCGCTGCAACAAGAACTTCTACGAGAGCCACACACTCGCCTTCTCCGAGGGCAAGGCCGAAGGCTGGCGCGTTCTTGACTTCTACGGCTCGTTCAGATGGGTTCCGGCCGCATGACGCGATCACGAATCAAAGGAGCCCCGCATGCGTAAGGCACTCCGAATCCTGGCTCTCTCGGCCGGACTCCTCCCACCACTACTGCTGACGTCACCGGCGCAGGCCAACCACGAGTGGCCGTGGAACGACATCGTCACCGTCGAGCACAACAACGGCACGAAGGTCAGTAAGCCCAGCCTCGCCGGAATGAAATGCAAGTTCGGCGAGAGCGCGACAGTGTGCTTCAAGCCGGGTGGCGACGTCTGGTACGTCCGCGACGAGCAGAAGGACTACCGCTCGGGTATCGCCATCTGGGAGGACTACAACGCCAACGGCACGATCTACCGCCAGGGCATCTGCCGCAACCCCCACGGCTACTACACCTGGGCCCGGTGCAACAAGAACTACCACGAGGAACACCTGATCGGGTTCGTCAGTGGCGAGAGCGATGTATGGCACGTCCAGGAAATGAATGAGCCCTGGCTCTACACCTCCGCGGGCTGATCACCGCCGGCAGCGGTACGAAGCTCCACAGGCAGGGAGCGGCGGGGTGTCAAGTCCGCCACTCCCTGTCAGACGCCACGCCGCAGCATGAATTCTCGCTTCCACCAAGGCCATCCGCGACGAACGCCCCGACCGACACAGGAGAGAGAGTCCGCTCCACCCTGGGGAACCACGAGGACTAATCGAAACAGACGCAGCTGCCGCTGACCGGCTGGCGGCCAACTCAGCGGGGCCACACCGGCCTCACTGTCACCGAACGCGCATTCTGCATGAGCACCGTATTCGCCTGAGGTCGGCCATGGACGTCGAGGCATTGTCCACACAAGTGAGCACCAGGGCCAAGGTCCGGGTGACGTCCGTGTTGATGTATATCAATGCCGCACGGCAGGGCGCTCCTGCGCGGTGGGGGCAGTGCCTTGCTGTCTCAGAACACCCATGAGGAATCTGCGCCGCTTCCGGAACCGGCTGGACGACGTCCCGGTGTTCGACAATCTGTTCGTCCTGCAGCCGCCAGATGTCCACGACTGCGACGCCGCGCAAGTCGTCACCGCTGAGCACGTGGTACTGCCTCACCACACAGTCGTCGTCTGCGATGACCCGCTTGAGGTCAAGTCGTGCACCGCTTCAATGCCCCCGGTCGCAAACCGGATTAAACTGCCCCTGAATAGCTTCCTGTTGCGCGCAATAGCTCGTCGAACCCGGTGAAAGTACCGGCACTCCGGCACATACCGCACCGTCCTCGACGACCTCGTCACCGACACGGACCACCAAAAGTGTCGCACGCGGTCCCCCGACATCGAACAGTTCACAATGCCTGACGGCTCAACGATCTCCTTGACTACAGACCGTAGTGCGCGATGCGCATCCTGTTCTCAGCGGTAGCTGACGTCGGCCAAGCCATAGGTGAGAGCGGTCACGATCGGATCGAAGTACTCTCGGTACTCGCGGATCCGTCCCTCGGCGTCGAACGTGAAGACGCAGATATAGGTGTTCTGGTACCTCCCGGTGCCCCCCTTCATTACGTTGTCAGAGTCGAACCGGGCGACGACGGTGTTGCGTGGGCCGTCGGTCCACACTTCGCGAAGGGGGAAGCTCAGCGTGTCGAACAGTTCGGGAACTCCCTTCCAGTTGTCATAGATGGCCTCCTTGCCCTTGAGATGTGCGGGGAACATCGCCGTACCGAAGGGGTAGTGGTGATCGGCGTCTTCGGCCCACAGGCGCATCCAGGACTCGATGTCTTTGTCCTCCAGCAGTCGCAGGAACGTGCGTACCGTCTCGACGTTGCGGTCCTCGGTGCGCCCGGTGCTCGCGGCATTCGCCAGCCCTTGATTGCCGTCGCTCCAGGTCACCGTCATCTTCACGGAAGTGATCAGCCATCGGGCGCCAACGCGGGTCAGTTCCCAGCGGTAGTCGCCTCCGAGGATCCACAGCGGCGTTCCCTGTGCGGTCGCCAGACGATGTGTGGCTTGGAAGGAGGCGGTACACGTCGCCTGGTCTGCCTCGAGTTCCACAAGCTTATTGGCGATCAGGTGCTGGGTCGCGTCGAAGCGATCGAACGTTGCTGCCCAGGCATCGGCGATCTCCTTCGGCGTGAGCCGGGTGGGCTTGCCCCCGTTGAGGCTGGTGTAGTCGAGCAGGACCTTGTCGGCGAAGAGAGAGCGCAGCTGGTCCCATTCGCGGCGGTCGGCGTGCACCGCCATCCGGGTGCAGGTCTCGGCAACGGCGTACTTGTCGACGAGGGACTCGGCGGTTTCGGGCATGGTGGTCATCCTGTCTTTCCGGGTCGAGCGGGCGGAATTGTTCACAGCGTGCGGGCGAAATGTTCGGCGGCGGCATCGGCGGCCAGGCCGACCTGGGGTGACTGGTCGTAGAAGTCGAACTGGGTGCCGTCGGTCCACAGGAGTTCCGCCGGCACAGTGAGCGCGGTGTGGAAGCGGCGGGCGCCGTCCGGGATCGCGGCGTCCTCGCTGTGCATGAGCAGCGTGGGTACGGTCAAGCGCGGAGCGAGGGCGATGGCGTCGTGGTCGAGCCACTCGGCCCAGGCCATCACGGCGTACCGGTTGGGCCACTGCGGAATCCCGCCCCGCCCCGGATTCAGATAGAAGTCGATGTCGAAGGGCATGGCCGCGTCCGGGTCACTGCCGCTGACCACCGGCACGTAGGTGACCCGGCCGGTTTCTTCGTACAGGCGCCTGGCCTCGGCCGCCGCTGCCTTCTTCGCCGCAACGCCGGCCGGCCCGCCGTAGTTCTCTTCGCAGATACGGCGGTCATGCAGCCACGGCGCGATGAGCGCCAGTGACCGCACTCGTGCGTCCTGCGCGGCGAAGGCACTCGCGTACATCGCACCGGCGCAGACGCCGAGTACTCCAAGTGTCCCGTCAGCGACGGCCGGGTGGTCGGCGAGGAAGTCGGCCGCGGCGCCGAGATCCCTGGCCTTCAACGCAGGCGACTCGTAGTCACGCGGTTGACCTTCGGACTCGCCGTACCCGGTGAAGTCGAAGGACAGCGCCGCGTAGCCGCGCGCGGCCAGCTCCTGTGCGTAGCGGTCGGCCATCTGTTCCTTGACGGACGTCCAGGTACCGGCGACCAGTACGCCTGCTGTCGCGCCGGCCGCGTCGGTGTCGGGCAGATGGAGATTGCCCGCGAGTTTTCCCTTGGAGCCGACGAAGCTCACCTGTTCACATACGGGCACGTCTCACTCCTGGAGGAGAGGGTTGGGATGCGCACACGCTGTCATCTGGGCATCGCTTCAAACAACACCCGATATTTAAAGGGAGGTTGAGCCGGGCTAAACCTGTCAGAGCAGGGAGTTCATGCCGGAGTCCGCAGCCTGCGGGAAGGCCGTCACAGGGAGTCAGGGTCGAGCGACACGGATCGCCGTCCGGCCATGTGTACTGTCTGAGCGGCGGGTGTACCCATATGGACCCTTGCGTGTGCGTGGTGATCTACTGCGCGCCATGACCACTGTGACGCAGTTTCAGCCCGGCCCTGTCATCGACGAGATCCGCCGGCTTCTGACTGAGCACTATGTCTTCCCAGGCGTAGCCGGGCAGCTCGCCGAACTGCTGCAGGAACGGCTAGCCGGAGGCGCCTACACAGGTGCCGAGGCTGAGGAGCTCGCGCGGCTGGTCACCGCGGACCTCCAGTCCGTCAACGGCGACCGACACCTGAGCCTGCAGTACCACGCAGACCAAGTGCCTCCGAAGAAGGGGGCGGCAGTCCTGGAATCCATTCGTAAGGACTTCGAGACCTCGCTGGGCGGTGTCCCCCGGGTGGAGTTGCTCGACGCAGGGGTTGCCGTACTGGAACTGGCACCCATGCTGTTTCCGCTGAAGTGGGCCGCCGAACCTTTGAGCGCCGCGCTCACCCTGGCCTCCCGCGCCCAGGCACTGATCGTGGACCTGCGGGGCAACCGGGGCGGCGACCCCGATACCGTCGCCTTCATCTGCAGCCACCTCCTGGACGAACGCACCCACCTCAACTCCATGTACTGGCGTGACGGCGAACGAACTGAGCAGTCCTGGAGCCAGCCGCACGTCTCCGGCGCCCGCTTCGGCGGAAGCAAACCGCTCTACATCCTGACCAGCAACCACACCTTCTCCGCAGCCGAGGAACTGGCCTACGACCTGCAACAACTCGGCCGCGCGGCGGTCGTCGGCGAGCACACCCGCGGCGGCGCACACCCAAGGGAAGGGTGGACCGTGCACCCGCACCTGGAGACCTCTATCCCCATCGGCCGTGCCATCAACCCCATTTCCGGCACGAACTGGGAAGGCACCGGTGTACAGCCCGACGTCCCCTGCGCTGCCGCGGACGCACTCGAACGGGCTCATACCCTGGCCCGGGCGGATCTGGCCGTCCGATTTTCCGACAGCTCAGCGCGTAGTTCTTGCAGCTGACCGATAGCCGCTGCGCCAGCGGCGTACCCCGGGCCTACTGCGTTGTCGCCTCAGTGCCGGGTAGTCACATGTGCCGCCTTCAGTGTGTAGGCCGCAGGCGCAGGACTGTTATGACATGTCCGACAAATGACCTTGGGTAAGCTCGCAAGGCGAGCGGACGAGAGGGTCAAGATGGACTCCGGCCCGGTAGTGGGTTACGAGTTGGTCGAAGAAGCGGGCCTTGTAGAGGTCGCGGTCAAAGGCCGGTGGTTACCACCGGCCCGGCCGCGCCGTATCCGGTTGGTCTTCTGGTCGGCCCTTTCCGGGATCACCGTCCGGATGCCCGGGCGCCGCAGGGGCCGGCGGATCGCCCGTGACGAATTTGCCTTGTCAGCGATGGCTGCGTCAGATCTACGACGCGGTCGCCCGGCACCGGCCCGGGGCACCCTCACCGCCTTCAGGACGGCGTCCCAGACGGCGGAGTCGTTGACGTTGCCTGGCATGAAGACGAGGGCCAGGGGCGGGCTCCGACCGTCGCAGGCGAGGTGGACCTTGGTGGTCAGTCCGCCGCAGGACCGGCCGAGCGCCTGGCCATCCGCTGTACGGGTGCCGCCGAGGTGAGCCCGAAAGTCGCCAATAGTTGATCTTGATGTTCCTGTCGGGTGGGCCGCCACCCGTTCGGCACAGTGTCGTTGGTGGTGATGCTGACCATCGTCTTGGCCCGGGGCGGGATTGTGACCTCGATCGAACGGACCGCGTATCCGCGATCCAAGCGGCTGATCGCCGCGCATGAGCTGCATCTGTTGCGCTGGTGGCGTGCCTGGTGCACAAGGCGAGGATGCGGCTCCGGGATGACCTGGCGCCCCATGCTCTGCAAGCGCATGGGGCGAAGGTCAAGCGAGCGAAGGAGGAGCTGGAGGCGATCCGGCTCGCTGAGCGGGAGATCACCGAGGCGCTGGTCGGCAACTACCGCTGCGTCTCAAGGACATCGACGTTGACGGTCCTGCCCAGGTCGCGCTGGCGAAGGCCGTCGAGATGACTGCCGAGGCCGTAGCCGCCCTTGAGGGGATCGTCCGGCGCCTGGGCGGTGAGGTCTCTCCGGCCGTTCTCGCTCTGACTATGGTCCTGCTGGTGCAGTCTGGCGGGCTCGGCGCGGTTACGAAAACCGTGGAGGGCTTCGGCGGGTTCGCGGGGCAGTCCGAGCAGATCGCGAAGGTCCCCGCCCATCACGGCAACTTCTGGGAGATGCTGCTGTACGAGCAGATCGGCCAGGATAGGGCGTGATGTTCGACCTGGCGGAGAAGCTGGAGTTCACTGTCACCTCGCAGTGCGGGTGCTGGAAGCGCTCGCGCAGCGCAACGAGTCCGCCCGCGGCAAGTACATCAGCGCGCTCGGTGAGGACGGGGCGCGGGTCGACAACTCGTTCGCCACGCAGAACTGGCAGAAGGCCGTGGCCGACAGGAGCAGACCGGCCGGTTCGTCCGCCGGCACTTCGAGGCGATGGTCTTCGCCTACCTTGCCGAGGAACTGCGCACGGGCGGCGTCGCCGTGGTCGGCTCGGAGGAGTTTGCTGACTGGAGCGAGCAGCTGCTGCCGTGGGATGCGGTGGAGGAGGTGAAACTGCCCGCCTACCCCATGGAGGTCAGCCTGGCCGAGGACGAGGACCAGGCCGCCGCCTTCGACGCCAGGGCTTTCCGCCGCCAGCTGTAAGAACGTCCTCGACTGGGACCTGATCGAGTCCCAGTTCCGGCACCTGATGCGGGTGGCCGTCTCCGTCCGCGAGGGCGTCATGTCCTCTGCGACGCTGCTCGAGCGGCTGCGCTACGGCTCGCACAGGAACGCCACCTACACCGCGTTCCGCGAGGTCGGCCGCGTGATCCGCACCGTACAACTGCTGCGGCATCTGACGGATGCCCCGCTTCGCCGGCGGGTGGCGGCGGCGACGAACAAGGTGGAGTCGTTCAACCGTTTCTCCCAGCGGATCGGCTTCGGCAACCAGGGTGCCATCGCCGACAACGACCCCGTCGAGCAGGAGAAGGCGACGAAATTCAATGATTTGCCGACGAACGCGGTGATCTTCCATAACGCCCTGGACATCGCCGAGATCGTCCGTCAGCTCCTGGAGGAGGGCTGGGAGATCGATCCGGAGGACCTGGCCCAGGTCTCTCCGTACCTGACCGAGAGCATCAAGCGGTTCGGGGGTACTCGACCCACGAACTCGGCATCCAGCCGGAGGCGTACGACCCGAATCGGCTCTGTCTTCGCCTTCTCAGCCCGCTCCCGCCGTGGACCGTAGGCCCTTCATCGCGTTGCTGATTCAGCGCGTCGCTCATGGCGTGAGCGTGCGAGGTGATGGGCCGCACGCAGCAGCTCACATGTGGACGCTTCGGTGTGCTCACCCGGGTTCACCACTGCCAGCCAGCCGGCGGTGCCGTAGACGGGGTGCGCGATCACGGTGTCGGTGGCGCTGGGGTCGCCCTCGGCGGAGCCGGGTTCGCGTGGTGCGTAACCGGTCCACTGGGTGAACGCTTCCTTCCCGGCGGCGATATTCACGCGGAAAGTATCCGGGCGGTCCAGACGCGATGCCTCGTCGCCGGGGTAGTTCTTGGTCACGACAGTCGCGAACGGTTGGGCCGTCGTCGGAGTGGCGCCGTCGGGGGCGTAGTAGAAGAACGTGTCGCCCCAGCTGTTTTCCGGCATACCGTCTCCGGGGGCGGGCCTGATGGTCAGGACGCCGTCGAGGCCGCCCACGAAGCTGATGATCTCGTTGATGGTCATGTGCTCTAGCGTTGCATTGAAGTGCTTGTGGAGACTTTGAGTCCGAGATAGAGGGGTGCTGGGATGCCAAGTCTCAAATCAGGTGAAATGCGCACTGCTGATATCGCGCGGCACGTCGGGTACTCCGTTCAGCAGGTTCGCAATCTTGAGCGCGACGGTGTGCTTCCGCTCGTGGCACGCACGGTCACGGGCTACCGAATCTATGGAGAGGTACACCTGCAGTCCGCACTGGCTTACCGAGCCCTCGCTGCGGGCGTGGGGCCAGTCGAGGCCAAGAAGATCGTTCGGGCCTTCCACCAGTTCCCCACCTCGCCGGCGCTTGCCCTTCTCGACACGGCGCACGCCCGGCTCGATGCAGAGCGCGCCGAAATAAGGCAGGCCAAGGAAGCCGCCCACGCGATCTCCAGGGAGCCGATCGAAGACGTGCGCGCGTCGGACGCAATGAGCGTCTCCGAACTCGCTGCCGCCCTCGGCGTGCGCCCTTCGACGTTGCGGCACTGGCATGCCAAGGCTCTCGTCATTCCGGACCGCGACCCCGTGCGCGGCACGCGACGATACACACCGACTCAAGTGAGGGATGCGCGGATCGTTCACCAACTACGCAAGGCTGGATACCGCATCACGCCCCTTCGGTCCCTCATGCCGGAGCTACGGCGGACCCGCCGATCGGAGGATGTCGTCTCGGCGCTGGCTGCCAGGGACGCCAGCATCACGGCTCGTTCCAAAGCCCTCCTCGACGGTGCCTCCGCACTCAGTGCTGTGCTCTCCATGCACAGGCAAGCGACCTGATCCGGGACTGCCATGAATGCCCTACACGGATCGCCGCGGCGTCTCGAAGTACAACCACCTCCCCGCCCTCGGTGCTGGGTGGTCAGCTTGCCTCCGTCGTCCCGCCCTCCACCTCCCGCGCTGTCGATGACACACTCGCCGGTCTCATAGCCGGTTTCGCCGCCCTACTGAAACCCGCCGAGGGCGACGACATCAAGCTCACCGAGCGGATCGCCACCACCCGCGCTGCCGCACTGCCCCATCTGCGCAGTTTCACCAACAGCTTCGAAATCGACCGGGCCGCTGTCAACGCCGGCCTCACCCTGCCTTGACATAACGGCCGCGCCGAGGGCGTCAACGCTCGCACCAAGAGGATCATGAGACAGATGCACAAACGCGCCGGATTCGACCGCCTCCGCCACCGCATTCTGCTGCCCTGACGACTACCCGCCGTCACCACCGACTGCGGCCCAGAGCCGAACGCTTTGCAGTCCTCGTCCCGGGCGCTGCAGGGGTGGGCTGAGCCGGATGCGTCATAGGCCGGTTGTCTTGACGACCTCCGGCCCGAGATCCTCACGCTCCCCTGAAGAGCATGAAGCCTTGAGCTACGGGTGTGGCCGCTTCAGACATGCAATCTATACAAACGTATTGCACGCTCGCCCAAGTCCTGACTAGGATCGTTCCTGCCACCTCGGCCAACGTCGTTATCGTCTATAGGAGTTACCGTGAGCCCGATCCAGAACCGCCGACCCATAGCCGCCGCCACGATGCCCGTGAGCACCTCGCTACCGCACCGAACCGCCTCTGCGCTCGCTACCGATCCTGTGGTAAGCGCGCTGCAACAGAACGCGGTCCCCTGAGCGACCTGGACGATGTCGTCCGCATGGTCGGTGACGCACAGATTGTGGGCTTGGGCGAAGCGAGCCACAGCGGCCACGAGTTCTTCACGCTCAAGGCGCTCCTCTTCAAAGAACTCGTCGCCACCCAGGGGTTCACCACCTTCGTTCTGGAGGCAAGCTGGAGCACCGGGCTGCGCCTGGATGCCTACGTGACAGACGGAACAGGCGACCCGGAACAGATCATGCGTGAGGAGTTCCAGGGCCAGTACGTCTTCTGGAACACCGACGAGTACCTGGACCTCATCCACTGGATGCGGCACTACAACGTCAGCAACCCCGACCAGCCCGCGCTCCACTTCGCCGGCAACGACCTCGGCTACCCCGGGACCGACGCCTTCGACCGGGTCTCGGCCTACCTCAACGCTCACCGGCCCGACCTCACCGAGCAGATCAACGACCTATACAGAGGGATCCGGCCAGGCCGGGGAGCGCAGACCGGCGACTGGATGGGACAGCAGCTGACGAAAGACGCCGCCTCACGCCGGAAGGAAGCCGACCAAGCCGAACACGCTCTCGCCGTACTGCGCACGTCCGGGCGGCCGCTCGGTTCCGCCGGACATGCCTACGACTGTGCTGTTCAGAACGCCACTGCCATCGCCCAGACCTTCACCGGATACGCCTTCCCTCACGACGAATTCCCCGCACGCATGCGCTTCCGCGACCGGGCCATGGCCGACAACACCGCATGGTGGCTCGCGCACACCAACGGGAAAGTCCTCCTCGCCTCAAACAACGGCCACGTCGCCTACACCAGCGACAACCCGCAGGAGTTCCCCGAACCCGTCGGAGCGTTCCTGCGCGACGAACTCGGCGCGAGGTACATGAACATCGGGCTCACGTTCAACGAAGGAAGCCTCAACGCCCTGCCCGACTACGCCTCGCACAACCCGCAGGAGTACGCCGTGCCCGCCGCACCCTCAGGTCACAACGAACACATCCTCGGCCAACTCAGCTGCCTTGACTTCGCCCTGGACCTGCGCACCGCCCCACCCGCCGCCCGCACCTGGCTGGACACCGCGCGCCCCACACGCTCGTTCGGCCTGTACTGGTCCCCCAGGACCCCGAAACAGCCCTGGGCCGCTCGTACGACGTACTCATCCACCTGAACCGACTCCAAGCTGCGCACCTGCGGTAAGCCACGCGGCACGTGCGCAGCTCAATTCTCGGCCTCGTCCAGGCCAGCGGCCGGACACTTCGGATGCAGCATGGCAAGGTCGCCTCGCCGTCGTACCAGTGCTCCTCGGCCCGGGTCGTTGCGCAGCCGATCGGGCGCGACGCGGCTCCATCCGAGTCGTGGACACATCGCCAGGTGCGGTCGACCAGAACGGTGGGTGTGCAGGAGGGCGGACAGCCGCAGTGGGGGTCGGCGCAGCACGGCGAATGGGGGGTTCGGTATCTCAGGGCGCTGCAGGTGGCGTTCCCTGCTTGCTGCGTACGTGTGACTGAGCGTCGTAGGTGGCCCGTCCGGCCAGATACACGCTCAGTACTCGGTGGAGCCCGTTGACGGCGTCCCGTACGGTCGACCCGTGATGATCAAAACGGGCGAACCCCGCAGTCTCGGTATCCCGGCCTCCGAGGCGCGGCTGACCTTCGATACGGAACTGCAGGAGCTCGGCGGCGGACCGCGGCGCCGTTTGCTCATGGTCGACGACGAGCCTGCCTTCGAGCTCAGCTTCTATTGCGGCACGTGCCCGCTCCTGTTCCGCCGGCTGGAGACCTCGCGGGAGAAGCTGTCCCTGGAGAGCATGCAGGAACGGCTCACCGGAACGCTCGACGATCCGGACGACGGCGGCGTGATCGACGCGTTCGGCACGCTGTTGCCGAAGGGCGAGTACCTTCCGCTGCTCCTGGAGGTGGAACCCCGGCTGGTCATCCCTGGCAGGGAGGGCGACTACTTCAGCGGCGAACAGGTCACGACCTGGGGGATCGACCAGTTCTGGGGCCTTCCGGAGTACCCCCACACCCCGTACTACCGGACCTTCGAAACCGCGGTCGACGCGGACACCCACCTCTACGAGTTCGTCGTGCCCATGGTTCCCCCGACGTGGAACGAGCGGGAGCGTGTCGAGGAGTACGCCGCACTCATGGAGCAGGGAACGGTCCCCACGGCGGTGGCGATCTCCACCCTGGACGTGTGCCAGCCCGCCATCGACCGAGGAGACGACTACTTCGCGCACTGGGGCCTGACCCACTTCCTCATCGACGGACACCACAAACTGGAGGCCGCCGCCACCGCCGGTCGGCCGGTCCGGCTCCTCTCGCTGCTGACCTTGGGCGAAAGCCTGGCCGGAACGGAAGAGACCTCCCGGCTGCCTGCCTTGCGCACGCAATCCCGCACGGGCCGCCAGGTCGGGCGGTAGACGTCGGTAGTGACTCCGGCCAACTACAACGCTCAGTGGCCGACCGGTTGCCCAGCCGCGAGTCAGTGGAAGCAGACGACGAGGCGCACGTCCTCGGCCCCGTGGAATTCGCTGAGAATGCACATGACGCTTCAGACACAGCTTTAGTCGCTGTCGCCTCCTGCGGCTGAGGCGCGCGTTCGTGTGCCTGGGGAGTTGGTCTCCTGACAATCCGTGGTGTCCAGCTCGGCCCAGGTCAGCCGGGGTAGTCCCGTGCACCTCGTGGGGGCCGCCGTAGCCGGCGAACAACTCACCTCGCAGTCCGGGCACGGCGTTCACCCGCACCGGCCGCCCGGCCCAACCTCCAGGCTCGCCATCGCGGCAGTCGGGCCACCCGAAGCGGGGGGGCTGCTGGGGGTGCCGTCCGTGATTTGGGGCTTCTACAGCCTCTACCCGTTAGGGCTCTGCCACCGCTCGCAGGGGGCCCACGTCTCGCCTTGCGTGAGAGGCCTTCAACGGCTCAGCTTCGGCGTGCACGCACCCTGTCACGCCCAGCCGCTGCACGTCGCCACGGAGGGGACTCCCCGTTGCTCGCCCGGCCGTACTTGGGTGCGATGTCGGTGAGACGCCGCAGGGAACACGCCTCCGTGCTGTCCACACGTTCATCCGTACGTGGCTCATCACAGACGCGACTACGTCGGCAGCACCAGGAACCACCTCGCAGAGAACCTGGCTGGGGCCAACCGCGGCTGCCCTTGTACAGCCTCACATTCCCAGCGACCGATGCGGGCTCGCGTATGGGGCCCTGCCTGCCGGCAGCACGCGCTGCCGGCAGGCGGAGAGGCTCAGTGGTCGTTGATGAAGTTCACCGCGTAGGAGCCCTGACCGCCTTGGCCCTCGAAGGTGAGGCCTATGTTGCTGTACTCGTGCAGGTTGTACTTGCCGCCCTGGCTGGCCCGGTGCGTGACACACGTTCCCTTGCCAGTCGAGACGGTCGCCTTGTAATGACTGATGTTCAGGTCCCAGTCATCGACCGTGACGAACGCCGAATGGCCGTTCGCCGACGTGTCGCAGACGGAGATGATGTCCCCGTACTCCTCGACATAGACCCGGACACCCGTACCGTTCCAGACGTGGTCCCAGTTGATCCCCGTCGGCGCCCCGGCCGCGCTGGCCGGCGTCGCGGTGACCATTCCCAGTCCGGCCGCGGCCACCGCGGCGACGAGAGCAACAGTGCCGCGCCCCCGCAGGCGGGAACGCATGGCAGATGCTGTTGAGGTTGTGCGCTGCATGAACCCTCTTCTTGATCGTAATGCGGAACAAGCAGATCACCCGAGGACAAGCACTTCCTCCCCGAGACTGATCCTGCAACGACTCAGACGCCCGCACGGCGTGCCATGGTTCTCCAATGAGTGACAATGCCATCCCCCGGCTCTCGGGCGACCGCGGGGCAGGGCGTCAGTCACTTCACTGAGTGGAGGGCTCCTCGGTGTAGGAGGCCCATGCCGCTACGGATGGATGGAGGGGGAGGCCGTGTCACACACGCAGGTCCTGGCCAAGGGAGCGGAGCAGATTCCCCGCCCTTCTGGGTCACCACCGTTGCTCTGACGTCATCGTCGGAGCGACATTTCTCATGTCAAGGGCGTGCAGGCGGTAGAGGGTCACCAGCGCCGGCGCGTGCCCGTGCACCGCGCCGTAGGGGATGGCCTCCCGCAGACGGGTCCCGGACGTACCCGGGCTGGCGAGCCCGCCTGAAGTCCTGGAGTCGACGGCGCACCGTAACCTTGGGACGAGGCCTCGCCCAACGGTGAGCGCAAGTCGATGGAGATGTACGACCCTCCGGTCCGGCTTCTGTCAGTGTGCGGGGGTGACGCCCTGGCCCGAACGCACCTCACCCGAGTTTTGCCGGACCGCCCCCAACTGGGGATTTGACGTGTGCGTTGTCCGCGCTGGGCCCGACCGCGCTCATGCTTTGTCGGATCCCCGCCGGCCAGCAGGCTTCGCTGGAAATCCTGCTGGTGTACTGGGCTCAGTGATCGTTATGCATGATCGATCCCACGAGGTTGCCGCAGGTGTGGATCGCGGCCGCCAGGGCGTCGGTCACCAGGTCCGCTCGCATGTGTTCGGCAATCGGCCAACCGGCCAGACGCCGCGATGAGAGGTCGATGACGGTAGAACTTTTCGCCCTCGACGGGCAGGTAGACACCTCAGACGCGTAACTCGTCAAGCTGCGGAGGCGGGGCCTGCCAGGTAAGCGGTGTGTTCATCGAACAGACGGTTGCTTTGCAGGCTGTGGTTAAGCTCGCCGATCATGCGGTTGAAGCGGTTGCCCTGGGCGGCTGCGTGCCAGTCTCCGTAGTCGTCGCGGCGCCGGTGGTAGTGGGCTTTGGCGCCGGGGGCGCGGTGATGGCGGCGAAGGCCCGGATGTATCCGGCGTGGTCGAGGACGATCGTTCTTGACCCATCGGCGGATGATGCTGGACTCTTCCCCGGGGCTCCGGTAAACGGGCGAGGCGCCGGAGTGTGCCTTCACGGCGCCGGAAAACGCTTGCGGTCGTCTCCGATCTCGGCGAGCAGCCGCGCCGCATGGGATGCCGAGGCCGGGGAGGCTGAGGGTGATCTCAGTGTCCGGGTGCTGAGGGAAGGTCTCTTCTGCAGCCTCGGCCAGGTGGTCGGCTGCGGTGCATGCGGCTTCCAGTTGGACCAGGAGGACGCAAGTGTCGCCGCTGGAGTCATCAAGGCACCAGGCGTTGCCCAGGCAGTCAATCGATCCTCATCCGCTCGGTCTTGAGCTCTGTGCTGTCGCAGGCGGGCCCGGGCAGAGCGTCGGCGGGATACTGTCTCATTCGTCTGCGATGGGCATTCCGATGAGCGCCGGCAGAGAGGGATCTGGGGTGATGGGGCGCATGGGGATGTGTGAGATCGAGTTCGTCAGCAGCCAGGCGAGGCTGGCCGGCTCCCTGGCAGTGCCGCGGGGAGCGGGTGCCGGCTGCGCGGGTGTGGTGCTGGTGGGAGGATCCGGGCCGTCCGACCGGGACAACGACTCGTTCTTCCCGCCGCTGCGCCACCACCTGCTGGACGCCGGGTTCGCAGTGCTCTCCTACGACAAGCGGGGCGTCGGCGGGTCCTCCGGTGACTGGCGCGATGGGACGCTGTCCGATCTGGCGACTGACGCGAAGAACGCGGTGCGCTTCCTTCAATCCCAGCCGGGAGTGCGGCCTGACGCGGTGGGGCTCTTGGGCCACAGCGAAGGCGGCTGGGTGGCGCTTCGTGCGGCGGCCGCTCTGGACGACATGGCCTGGGTCGTCACCACCAGTTGTCCGGGAGTCAGCCCGGCCGTGCAGGAACGCTACGCTCTGGCCAACCACCTGCGAGTGATGCATCTGGACAGCCAGGCCGACGCTGATCACACTCTGGACCTCTACGACCGCCTCATCGAGGCAGGACGAAGCGACGCGGACTTCGCGACGGCGATGCAGATCGTAGATGCGGCCGGCAGGCCGCCCGGACTGGCGTACTACTGGAGCGACCTCGATGAACGCATGTGGGGGTTCCTCAAACGCAAGCAGGACCACGATCCAACCGCCGACCTCCTCGGCCTGCGCTGCCCTCATCTGGTGTTCCTCGGCGGCGCCGATCCGCTCGTCCCGGTCGCCGAGACTCTCGACGTGCTCGGTGCGGTCGCTTGCCGTGCGGCGCGTTCGCCTGACGCGACGCTAACTGTGGAAGTGCTCCCAGGCGCAGACCACCGGTTGCGGCTGCCCGACGCCACTGCGCCGGAACCCACGTACTTCGAATCACTCACCAGTTGGCTCCAGCGACACTGAAACCTGCTCCTGCTTGGCATAGCGTGCGCCCAGTCGGACGAGGTCAGCGTGAACGCCGCCGGTCTTGCCGAGGTAACAGGCCTCCCCGACTTCACTGTGCACGCGCGCCATCAGCGCCTGCGCCCCTGTTCGGAGCGATCAGGGTGGAACTCTGCGGCCGCCTCGACGGCGCCTTCGCCCACGGCGCCTTCTTCTTCGAACACAGCAACGTCCTGCTCGCCGGCCTCAAAGGCTTCGGTCCCAGAGGCTGCCAGCCAAGACGATCCCACAGGGTGAGGTCTTCCCGGTGAGAGCATCGGGGTTCGTAGGCACGCCCTCAACTCTCCCGTTTCCTGGTGGAGGAACGATGCTCGCCGTTAATGGGGTCGCCAGCTCTCTGGTCTTGTCACCGTGCGCATCACCGGAGTGCCGGTGGCCGGTGTAGCACGGTGGCACCTCGTGGCGCGGCGTGTCACCGGGCGGGAAGCCACCTCCAAGCCGTGCGCGGCAGGCCCCCTGGCTGGCTCCGCATCCAGCCGTGCGAACCCGCCTCCAGCTGGGCGAACTGCTTCTGGCTCAACCCGGCAGCGACGGCGGCCCCTGGGACCGCAGTACCTGCGGACCGCCCTCGTCCCAGATCCGCAACCATCTCCGCACGGGGCGGACGCCGGCCCGCAGGTCCTTGGCGATCGATGAGCTGCCCCGCCCCGGGCGAACCACTCGCCCGCCGTGAGTCGCAACTTCGCGCGCAGATGATGCCGTTCGGCGGTCAGTCCGCCGCCTTGTGGATCCGCATGCCCCGGTGATACCCGGGCGAGCGACGAGCCGTCAGCCCCCCCCGTTACCCTTTTCGTGGCTCCGCAATGGGGCCTCCGGCCTTCGGGTTCGGCCCCCCTTGTTGTTCATGATCCGGGGGTGGTGTCACCGGGCCCGGAGGCATCGACGGACCGCTGATGAGGGGCTTGAGCACCGGCTTCACCCAGGCCGGAAGAGCTCTCCGTAACGTGGATGTGGCAGCTCGGTGCCCTGGCAAGGCCGGACGAAAGCGTGATGGAGGGGCCTGCACGTGATCGACATCAGCACTATCGACGTCTTCCTCGGCCTGGACGTCGGCAAGGGCGAACACCACGCCACCGCCGTCACCCCGGCCGGCAAGAAAGCGTTCGACAAGCGCCTGCCCAACACCGAGCCCAAGCTCCGCGAACTGTTCGCGAAACTTCAGGCCAAGCACGGAACGGTGCTGGTCGTGGTCGACCAGCCGGCCTCGATCGGGGCCCTGCCGCTGGCGGTCGCCCGGGACATGGGCTGCCCGGTCGCCTATCTGCCGGGCCTGACGATGCGGCGGATCGCCGACCTCTACCCCGGCGAGGCGAAGACCGACGCGCGGGACGCGTTCATCATCGCCGACGCTGCCCGGGCGATGCCGCACACGCTGCGGGCGATCGACGGCCAGGACGAGACGATCGCCGAGCTGGAGATGATCGTCGGCTTCGACGACGATCTGGCCGGCGAGGCCACCCGGGTCGCCAACCGGCTCCACGGCCTGCTGACCCAGATCCATCCGTCGCTGGAACGAGTCCTGGGACCGCGGTTGCAGCACCCGGCCGTCCTCACGCTGCTGGAACGGTTCGGGTCACCGGCCCAGATCCGCAAGGCCGGACGGCGCCGCCTGGTCACGCTGCTACGGCCGAAGGCCCCGAGGATGGCCGAGCGTCTGGTCGAGGACATCTTCACCGCTCTAGACGAGCAGACGGTGGTGGTGCCCGGCACCGAGGCGGCCGCACTGATCGTCCCAAGCCTGGCCGGCTCCCTGACCGGCGTCCTTGACCAGAGGAAACTGCTGGGAGGGCAGATCGAGGAACTCCTGGAGGCCCACCCTCTTTCCAAGGTCCTGAGGTCGATGCCGGGAGTCGGCGTCAGGACCGGAGCCCGCATCCTGATCGAGGTCGGCGACGGCAGCACCTTCCCGACCGCCGGCCACCTCGCCGCCTACGCCGGACTCGCCCCGGCGACCCACAGCTCGGGCTCCTCGATCCGCGGCGAACAGCCTTCCAGGAGAGGAAACAAGCAGCTCAAACGGGCCTTCTTCCTCTCCGCGTTCGCCGCCCTGAGCGACCCGCCATCCCGGATCTACTACGACAAGAAGATCGCTCAGGGAAAACATCACACCCAGGCCCTGCTCTGCCTCGCCAGACGCCGGGCCGACGTGCTGTTCGCGATGCTCCGCGACGGCACCTTCTACGAACCGCAGCCGTCGGCCGCAGTCACCTGACCTGCGGGTCTGCGAGAAGAACGACTCGATCGGCCTCAACATCGAAGCCGAGCACCGGATGGCCCTCGTCGCCTTCCGGGTCCATCAGCACCGGCTTGCCCAGCCGCCGCCCGATCTCACGGAGGAAGCTGCAGAACGCGTCAAGTCGATCCTGGCCCTGCAACTCCCGCAGGTCGACGTCGAAGTCGACTTCATCGTCGGCATGAAAACGGAAGATCGCCAACACCTCGGCAGAGGGCCAGACCCGCAGGTCGGGGCACTCTGCATCCGCCGGGCGGGACAGCACGGCCTCCGCCCGAGGCACCGGAAGCACCGTCTCCCCGTCGGAGTACTGGCACTTCCATCCATTCTCCGCGACAAGATCGAGGACCGCCTGCCAGTCCTCCACCGAGGCATCCGGGACACGCACGTCCGGCAACGACCCCATCAAGTCCGGGTCGAAGAAGGAACTCACGTCATCCCACAGCAGATCAGCCACCCGACCATGCTGCCCGGCTCGCCAACCCGACGCACCCCCGTTTCCCTTGACCAAAGAGATAGGGGCCCCCGACACCACGAGTACAACCTCAGCAACCGACCGGAACCATGGCGTCGGTAAGGATGATTCCCAGCGTGCGCTCCATGCCGTGGGCGCCCGTGTCGGTCAGGTCCACCGCTCGGGGGCTGCGCCCCCACCGCACCCAGTCCAGCGCGAACAGGCGGGCTGTCAGCACGGCTCCGAGGCCGCCCGCGAGGTGGTGCTGGTGCTCGCTCCAGTCCACGCAGTAGCGGATCGCGGGCCGGCGTGGCGGCAGCCGCTCCGTGTGGATGCCGAGTTCGGCCAGTGCCGTGCGCCCGGTGCGGGTAAGGCGGTACTGGGCGTCGTGGCCGTAGGAGGCGGGCCGGTCGCGCACGGACTCGTCGGGCCGGTGGATGCCGTCGTGTCCGGTGAGGATGCCGCGTTCCAGCAGACCGCGCATGAGCGCCACGCCGAGACGGCCTGCGAGGTGGTCGTAGCAGCTGCGGCCACGACGGAGGGCAATGGCGCGGTTGCTCTGCTTGAGCGAGGTAATGGCCAGTGGCGGGGCGATCAGCGCAAGGCATTCCAGGGCCGCGCTCACGTCCGGGCCGGCGAGCCGGTAGAAGCGGTGCCTGCCCCGTTGCTCCACGGTGAGCAGTGCGCCCTCGACGAGCTTGGCCAGGTGTGCGCTGGCGGTGGCGGCACCGATGCCGGCCTCGGCGGCCAGGGCGTTCGCCGGAAGGGCGCGGCCGTCGGCCAGACACTTGAGAATTCGGGCGCGCGAGGGGTCGGCGATGAGGGCGGCGGCCCGTGCGATGTCGGTTTGGTGCTTGAGCGGCTCTCCCGAGGACTCAAGCCCCGCGGTACCGGTCGTCGAGTGTGCGCGGTCGCGGTCGGTGTTCGGCATGGGAAGACCGTAGAACGACGACACTTCGTCGGGCAACGAAGTATTCGGAGCCGATGCTCTTGCCATGACTACCGCGGCGATGAACAACACAACCGTCGAAAGCCCTCCCGCCCGCCCCCCTGTCACGTCCGGCCTGGGCCGGCGGGGCGGGCTCGACACGGCACACGACCACGCGCCTCTCGCTCTGGCGCCTCTCGTCGCTCTCAGTCTCGGATACTTTCTGGTGATGCTGGACGTCACGGTCGTGAACGTCGCGCTCCCCGACATCCGGGCCTCACTGGGCGCGGGGCCTTCCGCGCTCCAGTGGATCGTCGACGGGTACAGCACCGTTTTCGCGGCACTGCTGCTGTTCGGCGGAGGGGCCGCCGACCGGTTCGGACACCGTCGTGTGTTCCTCACCGGCCTCATCCTGTTCAGCGGGGCTTCGGTCTTCTGCGGACTCGCCGGATCGGCGGTCCTGCTGATCGTGGGAAGGCTCGGCCAGGGAGCCGGAGCGGCGCTGCTCGTTCCCGCTTCGCTCGCGCTGCTGCAGGCCACCTTCCCCGACCGTGCGACCAGGGCCCGAGCGATCGCTGTCTGGGGGCTGTCGCGTCGGTCGCCTTCGGTGCCGGTCCCGCTGTCGGAGGCATCCTGGTCGCCGGCTCGGACTGGCGCGCCGTGTTCTGGCTGAACCTGCCACTTGGCGGCCTCGCCGTGCTGCTGACGCTGCGCCATCTGCCGTCTTCCGCGGTGCGTCCCAGAACACGGAAGGCGGATCCGGTGAGCCAGGTTCTCGCCGTCGTCGGTCTCGTCGCGGTGACTGGAGCCCTCAACGAGGCGGGCACACGGGGCTGGACGTCGCCGCTGGTCCTCTCCGCCTTGGCGGTCGGGGCGGTGGCCCTGGTGTCCTTCGTCCTGACGGCACGGGCTCTGGAAGCACGTATGGGGGGTAGGCGCGCCCCGCTGCTACGGCCGTCCATGTTCCGGTCCCGCTCCTTCACCTCGGCCACCGTGATCGGGATGCTGATCAGCCTCGGCTACTACGGCATGCTCTTCCTCGCCACGCTCTACTTCCAGCAGGAACGCCACCTCAACGTCCTGGAGACCGGCCTGGCCCTGCTGCCGTCCGTGTGCATGGGACTGATCGCCGCCCCCCTGTTCCACCGCGTCGCGCCCCGAACCGGCCCGTACGTCCCGATGGCCGCCGGCCTCGTTCTCGGCGCCGCGGGATTCGCCGGCTGGATGTTCACCGGGCCCGCGACTCCCTACCCGGTTCTGCTCTTCGCGCTCATCGCGACCGGGATGGGCCAGACCATGACCGCCCTCGCCGCCACCGCCGCCGTCGTCGAGACCGCGGCCGCCTCCGACGCCGGCGTCGCCACCGCCGTCTTCAACGTCGCCCGGCAGGTCGGCAGCACCATGGGCGTAGCACTCTTCGGAACGTTCACCGCCACGGCGCACCACTTCAACTCCGGTCTGCGCCTGTCGGCCGGTATTGCCGCAGCCGCGTTCACGCTCGGCGCGCTGCTTGCCCTGCGGGTCAGGTCGGCCGCTCCCGCACTTACGGGCCCGACCTCCTGACCACACATCCCTGACCCATGGGCCGCGCCGCCGTCCGTGAAGCCGCGCACCCCACCCCGGTCGCGGTCCATGGTCGCCGGCCCGTCATCACCCAAAGAGCCCGCCCGCTATCGGCTTCGGCCGTGAGGAGACACCATCATGACGACATCGAACCGACGCCCCGAGATCCTCCGCTACACCGCCTTCTCCGCCGACCCCGCAGGCGGAAACCCCGCCGGCGTCGTCCTGGACGCCACCGGCCTGACCGATGCCGAGCAGCTCGCGATCGCCGCGGAGCTGGGATACAGCGAGACGGCCTTCTTGACGGCCCCGCCGGCCGAACTCGCAGGCCGGGAAGGGGCCTACACCATCCGCTACTTCTCCCCGCGCGCCGAGGTCTCCTTCTGCGGGCACGCCACCATAGCCGCCGCCATCGCACACGCGGAACGTCACGGACCCGGCGACCTGCTGCTCGCCACTCCGGCCGGCACCGTCCCGGTGACGGTGACCGGCGCTCCGGACGGCACTGTGCACGCGACCCTGACCAGCGTCGAACCGGCGGTCCACGCGGTGGCGGAGGGCAATGTCGACGAAGCGCTCCAGGCGCTCGGCTGGTCCCGGACCGACCTGGATCCGGAGTTTCCGCCCCGGATCGGGTACGCGGGGGCTCGCCATCTGATCCTGGCCGTGCGCACCCGTACCCGGCTGGCCGACCTGGCCTACGACTTCGAGCGCCTCAAGGACTTCATGACCGGTCTGGACCTCACCACCGTGCAGCTCGTGTGGCGTGAGTCCGCAACGGTCTTCCACGTCCGCGACCCCTTCCCCGTGGGCGGGGTGGTCGAGGACCCGGCAACCGGCGCCGCAGCCGCCGCATTCGGTGCCTACGCCCGCGAGCTGGGGCTCGTACCCGAGGAGACGGTTCTCCACCTCCACCAGGGCACGGACATGGGCCGTCCCGGCGAGCTCCGAGTGGAGCTGTACGCCGGGGACCCGCGGGTACGCGTCAGCGGCACGGGAGCCCGTATTCCTGAGCCCGGCACGATGCGTGAGACGGCTCCACACGCCGGCAGTGCAGTGTGACACAGGGCGCTGCCCGGTACGTCTCCGGGGAGCTGTGAGGACTCAAACCGTCTGCCGGCAGCACGCGCTGCCGGCAGGCGGAGAGGCTCAGTGGTCGTTGATGAAGTTCACCGCGTAGGAGCCCCGGCCGCCCGCACCCTCGAAGGTGAGGCCTATGTTGCTGTACTCGTGCAGGTTGTACTTCCCGCCCTGGCTGGACCGGTGCGTGACACACGTTCCCTTATCGGTCGGAGACGGTGGCCTTGTAGTGACTGGTGTTCAGGTCCCAGTCGTCGACCTTGACGAAAGCCGCGTGGCCGTTCGCCGACGTGTCGCAGACGGAGATGATGTCCCCGTACGCCAGGCCGATCTCCACGGGCAGCTCGGTGGCCAGCACCAGCTGAGACGGGGCCGTGTCGGCCACGGCGGCCGGAGTCAGGACAGCCCCGTGACTTTTTGGGTGCCGCGTGTGCGGCGGATACGGTGCGCGGCATCTGCGCGAGCGGTTGCCGCATCTGCGGAATTGTCCGCCGCCACCCCCTAGATGCTGCGCACCCGTGTCACGGCCGGTGACCTGAGGACCCAGCTGCGGTGAGGTAGGCAACTGCACTGGTTCGGAAGGCGTCGGCGCGCGGCGCGGCCCGCTCACCCAGTTGAGCTGCCTCGATCCACCGTGCTGGAGGAAGTGGAAGCCGCCTGCGATCCGCGATGACCACCAGCTGCTGGAATAGATCATTACCGCGCCCGGGACCTTGTCCCGGCGCTGAAACTACGATGGAGCGGTGGTGCGGCTTGCGCGTCGCTCAAGTGTGCCGGACTGGTCGGGGGCCTTGTGGAGCGGTACGAGATCGAGACCTTCCTGGCTCTGGCGGAGGAACTGCACTTCGCTCGGACCGCCGAACGGCTGCGTGTCTCGCCGGGGCGGGTCAGTCAGACGGTGAAGGCGCTGGAGCGACGGGTGGGTGGGCCTCTGTTCGAGCGCACCAGCCGTCGCGTCGCCCTGACCCCCGTCGGCCGGCAGCTACGGGATGATCTGTTGCCGGCCTACGAGCGGATGTTGCGGGCGGTCGCGGATGCGGCGGCGGCCTACACAGACATCAGTGACACCGTATGGGTGGGGTTTACCGCGCCGTGGAGCGGTGAACTCCTCATCCGGGCCGGTGACACCCTCTCTACCCGCTACCCCCACTGCACGGTCGAGTTGTTGGACGTCACGTACAACGCCGCGATCGCCGCGCTGCGGGAGAAGCGAGTCGATCTGCTGGTCGCCGAGCCGCCGGTCGAGGAGTCCGATGTCGTCGTGGGCCCGGTGCTGTTCTCCGAGCGCCGCGCGCTGGTGGTCCCCGCCGGACACCCGCTGGCACGGCGCCGGACGGTGTCGCTGGAGGACCTCACTGTGCTGCCCCTGGTGACGGCCTCCGGGGTGTCGAAGACGTTCCACGAAGCCCTCTTCCCCTCCCGTACGCCGGACGGGAAACCGATCGAGCGCGGGCCGACAGCGGGCGGCTGGCAGGGGGTGCTGTCCCTGGTCGGAGCCGGCAAAGGGGCCACTGTGGCCACCGTCGCCGCCGGTAGGTACTACGTGCGGCCGGACATCGCGTACGTACCGATCGACGGTGCCGCGCCCATCGAGTACGCGCTGATGTGGCGGGACGGAGACCTCGCACCAGGACTGCGGGTGCTCATAGAGATCGCTGCAGGGCTCGCGCCGAGAGCCGCTCGAACTTCATGTGATTGCCGAGGCGCCGGCGCGAACCGTTCGCGGCAGTGTCAGCGTTGCAGCGGCCCTGACCAGTAGGCCGGCCACCGCGGTCAGCATGCTCCATGCGTATCCCGTGAGACACGAGTGCGCCCCGCGCTTCGGCAGCCGAAGCAACGAACAGGGGCAGGGGTGCATACGGACCGCCCAACCACCCGACAGAACCACGACACACAAAAACTGAGACATAGAACCAGAAACGCAGGCCAGTGCTGCCGAGTGCCTGGCGGATGGGCGCCGCGAAGGCCGGCTGGTGGAGGGGCGGACCATCTCCTCCGAGCACTCTCTCACGGAGGCGACCCTTGCCAGTCTCCTCGCCTCCCGTTCAGGCAGGCGAGGGTGACGGTGGTGCCGGCCGGAAAGGGCACGGCGAAGGCGAGACGGCCGGTGAGGGAGCGGGCACCGGAGGAAGTTGTGGAGGGTATGGGGAGCACGGTCTCGGTGGCGGCCTTGCCGGGAGTGGTCAGCAACCACAGGACAACCGGTGTCCCTTGCCCGAGTCGGACCGTTGGGCACGACGTTCGCCGCCACGCAGGACAGGTGTGCTCACGCCACAACAGCCGCCGAAGCGCTGTGCAGGAGAAAGAGCGCAAGAAGGGCGAAGGTGGTCGCGGTGACCAGGTTGACAGCTGTCGCCGTCCGTCGTCCCTGCGCGAGCCCCCGACCCAGTCGGCCGGCGCACAGGCCGAGCAGGCTGTCCCAGACGAGCCCCGCGATGAGGAAGACCAGTCCCAGGACGAGGAGCTGAACCCACAATGGGCCGTTCGCAGCGGTCGTGAAGCGAGGCAGGAAGGCTGCGAAGAACAGCACGGTCTTCGGATTGAGCACATTGGTGAGCGCGGCTCGGCGCAGGACCCGGCCTGCGGAGAGTGTGCCACCGGCCGCGGCCGGTGGCGTCCGGGCCGACCGCACCGTGGTCAGCGCCAGCCAGCCGAGGTAGAGACCGCCGGCCAGTTCCACCCCGTGCTGAGCGGCGGGGATCGAGCGGAGGAGGACGGCGAGTCCGAGTGCGGCTGCCGTCACATGCGCGACCATGCCCAGGGCCATCCCCAGGGCCGAAAGCAGTCCGGCTCGCGGGCCGCGTTCCAGTGCCACGGCCACGATGTACGCGGAGTCGGGCCCAGGAGCGATGGTGATGATCGCGACCGCGGCGAGATAGGCCGGCAGAAGCGTGAGGTCGGGCATTTTTGCCTCCCTGCTCGGACACCCTGAACGCTCGTAACGTCCTTTACGCGCCTAGCACGTTACTGAAGGCTTGAGACCTTCGCAACGCCCAATGTCGTTTTAACGCGTTACACTTGGGGCATGGCAGTCACCTTCACCGAGCTTCCCGTGGAAGAGTTGACCAAGTTCGTCAACGCGTGGGGCACGCTGCCATGTGAAGCGGCGGGCCGGTGCGATCCTCCGCCGCGGTCCGAAGGTCTCGCCGCATACCTAGACCTGCTTCCGAACGCCGACGCGCAGCTGACGCCAGGGGCGCTCACCAGGGTTGCGAACCGCCTGCACGCCATTTTTTCTGCGGAGAGCAGCGAGGCGGCCGCGCAGCAGTTGACGGATCTGCTCCTCGGCACCGGAGTCTGCCCCGCCCTGGAAGTCGCGGCCGATGGCTCGCCGAAGGCCGTGTGGCGCGTCAACGACCCCGACGAGGTGCTCGTCGCGGCCTCGGGTCTCGCCCTGCGCGAGTACGCGGCCGCCCACGGCTTTCATCGCATCGGTATCTGCACGGGTGATCATTGCGTTGACGTCTACGTCGACCGGTCCCCCGGTGGCCGGCGCAGGTTCTGCTCAGTGACCTGCCAAAACCGCACACGTGTCGCAGCGTTCCGCAGACGCAGAGCAGCTGCCGCCGACTGAAAGCCGGGCCGGCGCCACGGGCCGAACACGAACGGGGCGCGCCACGCACGTTGTCGGTGTGTCGTGCGAACTGAACCCGCCGTCTTATCCAGACATCTCACGGCGGCAGGACGTCGAGTCAGGACAACGGGTGCGAGCTCACTGTTCGATTTCATGAGGGCCTACCGGTGGCCATCAGAGAGTGTCCTTGGTGCGGCCTCGGGCGAAGTCCCATGGGGCGGGTGCACTGGCGGCCGCGTATTCTCCTGCGATGCCGAAGACGCTCCCGCGTCCCGGGCATTCCGCCTGGTCGAACAGGTGCTTTAGCCCCCAGGCGAGCCGTTGCTGGCCATCCCGTACGGCCGTCTCGTGCAACATTTCGCAGATCGAGGAGTAGCAGCCGTAGTCGCCGATTGCGGTCGTCACCGGTGCGTCGCAGTGCGGACAAGCGACAGTGACGAAGAAATCGGTGAAGTCGTCCCGGGCCTCGAACCACAAAGGCTGGCCGCCAAACGCGAGTATGGTCCGCAACCGGCTCAGATACATGTCGCCGGTCAGGCCCGACTGCAGCCGGGCGGCGGCCAGGGCGCGAAGCTCGGCCAGGCCGCCGCACGGCGCGCGACTTCTCCCGCTACTCCTTCTCCACCACCTGGGGGCCTGCGACGGAGGCGGCTCTGACGGACAACGGCTCGGGTGCCGGCTTCTCCGTCTTCTTCACCCCGGCCCGTGTGCTCGTCCGCGGCTTCGACCACGAGTCGGAGATGAGCCCGTGCGGCACGGACGACGAACAGGTCCGGCCCGGTGACATCGACGAGGTGCCCGCCGCGCTGCGCCCACTCCTGGACGACCCGGCCTTCGTCGACGAGGGCCTCGGCGCCCCTCGGGTCACCGCCTGCCTGTGGTGGGAGACCGGCGGCAGCGCCTGGCGCACCGGCTCGGACATCGAGTTCCCCCGGGCAGCCCGGAACCGGACGGCTCCGGGCACCTCTTCCGCCTCCTCACCGACCGCTCCCCCGAGGCCGTCCATGCGCACTTCGAGGAGGACTACGGGCGGCCGCGCCTGCCCCTTCGCTCGTAGAGGCACCGGGGCGCGCGGCAGGGACAAGGGCATCTTCGCAAGGCAGAGACTGGGCCGCCGACGACAACGACCATCGCGGCGGCCATGGCGTAGCCGGCGGCCGCCCCTTCGAATACATGCCCGCGTGCCAGAATCATGCGTTCTCCTCGGTCGATCCGTCAGCCAACGCGCTGACAGCAATCGCTTGCAGTTCTACGGCGGACCGGCGGGCGATCCCCTGGCCCGAACTGACTGCGCAGCGATCCAGGCGCCCCGGCTCTGAGCAGCCCAAGGCGCCCGGGCCGGGTGGTCAGCGGATGTAGACCTCGATGCTGGTGCTGGACGGCAGGTGGAGGGCGTCACCGGCGAATGACGCGGTGTAGGTGATGTAGCCGTGGGCGGTGGCGCGGTCGGTGAGGGCGAAGGTCTCGTCCGCGGCAAGGGTGGTGGGCGGGAGCGTCACCGGCTTCGTGGCACCCGGGTCCAGGCGGGTGAGGGTGACGGTAGTACCGGCCGAGAAGGGCAGGTCGGAGGCGAGACGGCCGGTGAGGGAGCGAGTGCCGGAGGGGTCGTGGAGGGTATGTGCAGTACGGTCTCGGTGGCGGCCTTGCCGGGAGTGGTCAGCACCCGCAGGACGACCGGTGCGCCCTGGCGTGTTTCCCGGGTGACGGCGAAGAGGCGGCGGTTGTCCGGCGCCCAGGCGAGACCGGCGGGCAGCAGCAGCGGAGAGGAGTCACCGGAGGCGAACTCGAAGACGCCGTGCGAGGCGCGGGCGCCCGGCTTGAACATGAAGACGTCCGAGCCGTGACTGCTGTCCACCCCTGCCGCGACCGTCCCGTCGGCGGCGACGGCTACGGCGTTGGGGTAGGCGGCGGCCGGGTAGCGGCCCGCGTCGGTGAGGTCGGAGGTGCGGAGCAGTTGGTGGTAGTAGGGGCTGCCGCTGGCCACGATGATGCTCTTGCCGTCGGCGGTGAAGGCCAGGTCCCGGGTGGCACCGGAGTCGGGCAGCCGTCGTTCGGCCGTGCGGCGGGCAGTGGCTGTGTGTACGTCGTAGACGGCGAAGGTGGCGGGGCTGACATCCCGCTCACCGGCGACCAGGACGCCGGGGGCGGCCGCGGAGGTGGCCAGTGCGGGTGCGGAGTACCAGGAGTCGCCGGTGGCCTGGCCCAGGGTGACGACGGGGTGTGCGGTGGTGAGGTCGACCGAGCCGATGTCGCCGGCGCCCTCGGCACCGTAGCCGAACCACAGGTGCTTACCGCTGACCGCGAGGGTGCGGGGGGCGGTGCCGGCCCCCGTGGCATACCTCGCGAGGACCTTGTGGGTGGTGGTGCTGACGGCCGCGACGGTGTCCGCGCCGGGCAGGGCCGCGTAGAGGGTGGCGGCGTCCTGTGACAGGGCCAGCTGTGCCGCCCCGGACAGGCCGGTCACCTGCTTCAGCACCGTGCCGTCGAAATCGGTGACGACGACCGCGCCGCGGGTGGGGTCGCTGAAGAAGAGGCGGCTGTGGACGCCGTCGACGACCATGTCCGAGTAGTCGTCGAACGGCAGGACGCTGGAGGCGGCGTGGGGCTGAGCGGCAGTGGCTCGGTGGGCGGTCGCGGTGTGGGCACCGGATGGGGTGGCAGTGGCGGCAGCCACCGGCGTCAGCAAGGCGAGGGTGAGGCCGGCGGTGCCCCAGAGACGCGCGGCGGCGCGGGCACGCACCCGGGTGACCGTAGAGGTTTCAACCTTGGCGTCGTTGCTGGGGCCGAGTCTGTGCCGACGTGAGAGCACTGGTTCTCCTCCGATGAGTGCGCGGTGTCCGGCCCGTCGCGTACGGGCCGGGGGGAACGCCGTCCGCGGCACCTTGGCCCGCGGTGGCGACGCGCCGTCCTCCTACCCCCGTCGACTCCGTTGATGACAGCCACTTCAGAGCATCTATTACTCAAGTAGCAGTGTGCTCGCGGCAGTTCGCGACGCGGCTTCAGCCGGTCACTGAGTTCGCAGGCGTGGAGCCTTCGGGGCGGGCAGTCCTGTTCCGGCGCTGAGGTGCCGGTCGGCTGTGCCGGGGCCGCCGTGGTTCGTGAAGCGTCCCGCCCGAACGGGGCGGGACGCTTCGTGCGTACCCGGCCGGGTACGCGGATGACTCAGGAGATCGCCCTGTAGATGTTCCAGTTGTCGCCGATCTGCACCCGCGGGCTGATCGAGCCCGTGCCGGTGGAGGTGTAGCGGTACAGGTCACCGTAGCCGTTGACGCCGATCAGGTCTGCCTTGCCGTCACCGTTGAGGTCGCCCGGCGCGGCGAACTTGTTGTAGATGTCGAACCCCGTGCCGATCACCTTGCGGGCCTTGAGCGGTACGGAGCCGTTGCCCGTGCCCTCGTACAGGTAGAGGGTGCCGTTTTTGGCGACGGCCACAACGTCGGCGATCCCGTCACCGCTGAGGTCTCCGCCGCCGACGATCTTGGTGTACGTGTCGTACCCGTACCCGACCTTGGCCTTGGGCGCGAACGCAGTGCCGAGACCGTTGCCCTCGTACAGATACAGGTCGCCCTTGGCGTCGCGTGCGAGCAGGTCGGCCTTGCCGTCTCCGCTCAGGTCGCCCGGAGCGGTCAGGTTGTCGTAGGCGTCCCAGCCGCGGCCGATGAAGTTGCCGCCGACCCACAACTGGCCCTGGTAGACATGGACCTGGGCGGGCTCGCCATCGTTGCTGAACGACCCGGCGTACAGGGTCGTTCCTATGTCCGCGCCGCTGGGCTCGCCGTCCGGTGAGTGGGTGGAGCGCTTGGCCAGCTCGCCGTTGTTCTTGAACTGGTACCACCAGAACAGGCCGGCATTGGTGATGGCCAGCAGTTCGTGCTTGCCGTAGTCCGGATTGCCGCCCGCGCCGGCGAACAGGACCGCCTCCTCCCACCCTGTCTTGTCGAAGACGCGTGGTGCGAACGTCCCGGCCCCCGTCGACCGGTAGGAGTACGTGTCGCCGTTCTCCTTGCGGGCCATGAAGTCGGCGTGACCGTCGCCGTCCGTGTCACCGACGGCGACGAGCTGGTTGTAGACGTCGTATCCGTAACCCACTTGTTCGCGGGCCTTGAACGGCTTCGCAAGGTCACCGGTGCCCGCGTAGAAGTACAGGTCGCCTCGGGGGGTGCGGGCGACGACGTCGCCGAACCCGTCGCCGTTGGCGTCGTCCAGTCCCACGATCTGGTCGTAGACGTCCCAGCCGTAGCCGATCTTGACCCCGGGCTCGTACGGCGCGTCGACCGTACCCGTGGCCGTGTACGCGTAGACGTCACCGGAGGGCGTACGGGCGATCAGGTCGCCGCGGCGGCCGTCACCGTTCAGGTCGCCGGGTGCGGAGACTTTGTTGTACTTCTGCCAGCCGTTGCCGGACCACAGGACCTCCCCCGTGGTGTCGGTTCTCTCGCCCGCGCTCTCGTAGAGCGCCAGCGTGCCCGAAGCGGAGAGGGTCAGGATCTCGTCCTCGCCGTTCCCGTCGAGGTCCCCCGGTGTGAGCAGCTCCTTGGGCCTCTCGGACCGGTCCTGGCTGCGGATCGCGTACCCGCCCGAGGAGTTCCAACGGCTGTGGGTGGCGCGCAGCTCACCCTTGACGTCCCGGTACAGGAGGTCGCCGATGCCGTCGCCGTCGACATCCAGACGCGGCCTCATTCCGGTGGCCGCGTCTGAGGACTCGGCCGTGCCCCGGCCTCCGGACGGGCCGTCGGCCGAGGCCGGGCTCGCCATCAGCATGCCGGCGGAGAGAACGAGCGCTGTGCAGGCCGCGATCCGTGCCGCACGCTTCGAGCGCGCGGCTCTCAACTGGACAGGCCTTGATGAAATCAAAACTCCCCCACGGGTTTGTCATGTGTTTGCTCTGCATCCGTGAGACCTACGCCAAAGCTCCCCGGATGGGGTCGGTTCCAGCCGATCAAAGGAAACGTTTCAGCCATCACGCGATGCGAGCCCGCCTGGGCGTCCGGTCCGGCAACAACGGCTCGATCTGCCCCCATGCACGCCGCTTCAGGGCGCACTCAGAACCACCCGGCTCGGTGGGCCCGGCTTCGCCCAGCGGCCATCAACCGCACGCACGCGCCCGTCAACCACACGCTGCTGCGCGACGGGATGCACCAGACGACCGTGCAACGGGGCGTGGCCCCGTACCGGCCCAACTCGCTCGACGGCGGTAGCCCGTTCACCGCAGGTGCGGATACCGGTGCCTACATCGAGGTGCCCGTCGAGGTCCCGGCGGCCCGGAAGGTGCGGGACGCGGCGGCCTCGTTCGACGACCACCTCCGCCAGGCCCGGCTCTTCTGGCTGAGCATGACGCCCATCGAGCGGGAGCACATCACCGCCGCGTACGCCTTCGAGCTCCGGCCAGCGAGCCGGACAACCATGCCACCGGCAGATTCCGCGGTGGGCTGACCACGAAGATCCACCTCGCGGCCGACGGCACTGCCGGTCCTGGCCTTCCACCTCACCGCCGGATGGGCAGTGACGCGCCTTCGCCGACACAGGGCCGTACCCGTCCTTCACCACGCCTCAACATGAGGTTGGAAAAGGTTGGAGAAGCTCGGCGCCCGTCCACTTGCCCTCAACCGCGGTTGAAGTGATGGGGTGCTCGCGACCTTTCGACCGAGGGAAGCGAGTAGCCGATATGGATGCCGTCACAGAGGCGATGACCTCTTCTCCTTCGCCGCAGCGTCCATCGCCCTTGACGCTCCCGGCGGTACTGACAGGTGTCGTCCTGGTCGCCATGTCCATCTCCGGGACTGCGGTGGCGCTGCCCAGCATGGGCCGGGAACTGGATGCCTCCGGCTCGGCCCTGAACTGGGTCGTGGCCGGATACAACCTGGCCTTCGCGGCGATGACTCTCGTGGCTGGTTCGACTGCGGACCAGGTGGGGCGACGCCGAACATTCGTCGCCTCGGCGGTCGTCTTCTCCTGCGGGTTCCTGATTACCGCGGTGAGTCCCTCGGTCCTCTTCACCGACGTGTCGCGCATCGTCTCCGGGGCGGGCGGCGCCGGCATCATGGCCGCCGGAGGCGCGGTCCTCGCCGCCTCATACGAAGGAACCTCACGCAATCGCGCCTTCGCGCTCATGGGCACCATGGCGGGAGTCGGCATCGCAGTCGGCCCCACCCTGTCCGGCCTGCTGGTCTCCGCGACGGGCTGGCGTGGGAGTTTCGTGGTATTCGCTGCCCTGGGCATGCTGATCACAGTGGGTGCGACCCGGATGCACGAGTCCCGGGCCGCCACCGCACGAGCCGACTGGGCCGGCAGTTTCCTTTTCGTCGCCGCTCTCTGTCTCCTCATGTTCGCCCTGCTGGAGGCACCGTCCCTGGGCTGGACCGATGGCGCCGTTGTCGCTACGGCCATTGCAGGGGTCGCAGTGCTCGCCGTCTTCGGAGTTGTGCAGCGGCGCAGCAGCCACCCCGTCCTTGAGCCGGCGCTGCTCACCAACCGCGGCTTCATCGGATGGAGCCTGGCCACCTTGACGACTTCGGTCGGGTTTCTCGGCCTTCTGGTCTTCCTGCCGACTTATCTCCAGGTGGCCGCGCGTCTCACCCCGGCGGTGACAGGCGCCGCGATGCTGCTGCTTACTGCCCCCGTCCTGGTCACGCCATTGGCCGCGGTGGCACTGGTCAACAAGGGAGTCCCAGCACGTCGGCTGATCGTGCTCGCACTCGTGATGGTCACCCTCGGAAATCTCTGTCTCGTCACACTCAGCCCGGACAACACGATGCTGGGCGCTACCGGCCCGCTCCTGGCCATAGGGACCGGTATGGGCATTTCCTTCGGGATCGCCGACGGACAGGCGATGCGGCTCGTACCGGCCGAGTCCGTCGGTCTGGCTGCCGGCTTCCTCAATACGCTGCGCGGAACTGCTGAGACCATGGTCATCGCCGCGTTCGGGGCCGCGCTAGTCGGGTTCGTCGGCAACCGCCTGGGCAGCGACCAGCGAGCGGCATCGGTGAGCGCCGGGCAACTCTCCGACACCCACCGACACGTCGAACTCACCGCCCTCACCTGGTCGTGGTGCATGACGCAACTAGGCATCGGGCTGCTCTGCCTGCTCCTGACCGTGACGGTTGTGGTACTCATCCGCCACCATGGCCAGCGTCGCCAGGACGTCTGAATCCGGCACGCGAACGTCAGGAGACCGATGTGCTCGTCGACCCGAACGACCTTCTCACCATCGGTGACGTGGCCCGGCGCACCGGCGTATCCGCGTCCGCCCTGCACTTCTACGAACGCAAAGGGCTGATCTTCTCCGACCGGGACAGCACCAACCAACGTCGCTATCCCCGCCATATGCTCCGCCGCATCTCGCTGATCGTCGTGGCCAAGCGCCTCGGCATTCGGCTCAGCGACGTAGCAGCGGTCTTCAGCACACTCCCCAGCCACCACGCGCCCACGCGCAAGGACTGGCAACGCCTCTCCTTGGCGTGGAAGCAACAACTGGAAGAGAGACGTCGGGCGATCGAATCTCTCGAGGCCGAACTGACCGGATGCATCGGGTGCGGCTGTCTGTCCATGAAGGCGTGCCTCCTCCTCAACCCCGACGACGCACTCAGCCCGCAAGGACCTGGGCCCGTACGCCTCCACATCGCATTGCACCGGACTGATGAAAGCGACCAATTGCCGATCGTCGTCGTCAAGTGCAACCGGAGTAACGTGCGGCTGGGAAAGCAGCGGTCAGGGACGCGTGCCGGGGTGCTCCTCAACGCCAAAAGCGGCTCGGAAGTCCGTCGGACGGTCCCTGGACGAGCTGGACGCGATTCGGGTCGAGTGACATCGGCTGGGCAGGTCGGGTGCCGTTTCACTCCGTGGAGAACCGTGACAGACCACCGCGGCTTCTGGCACCACCGCTCGACGTACGCGAAACAGCAGGCGACCCGACCGCAGACCATCGGCTACTCGCTCGTCGACTCACCGGTCGGACTCCTCGCCTGGATCCTCGACAAGTTCGCCGAATGGACGGACACCGGCGACAGCCCGTTCGAAACGGTCTCCATCGACCGAATCCTTGACGACGTCACCCTGTACTGGCTGACGCGGACCGGCGCGTCGGCAGCCCGCATCTACTACGAGAGCCACGGCGGCGTCAACGCCCTCGACCCCGACCTCCGCGTCGACGTCCCGTCAGCCATCACCATCTACCCCAGCGACATCGAGAAGTGCCCACGGCCCTGGGCACAGCAGCGGTACCAGCAGATCGTCCGATGGACGACTCCCGAAGCCGGCGGCCATTTCCCGTCGCTGGAAGTGCCCGAATACTTCGTCAAAGACCTGCGAGCAGGCATGAGGGGCGGTACTGACCGCCAACGGCCGATGAGCATGCAAACGAACCCCTGAACGGGTCCACGGGCTTAGGACGCTGTTCGGATCACTGCCCGCCGTAGATTGGGTCGAGCACGCCCGGGCGGGGCCGAGGTCATCCCTGCACAGGAGCCGGGCCTCGCTGCATCCACCGATCTGGCGGAGCGGACCGCGTCTCGCCGTACCGGCAGCGGGACGGTACGGCGGGACACAATCCGTAGTGGTGCGGGATCAGGCGTGGTTGCGTCGGCGGCGCATGGCGGTGAAGCCCACGGGGCCGGCCCCCGCGGCGACGAGGCCGGCAGCAAGCGTCGCTGGTGCCGAGAGGTCGCTGCTTCCCGTCTCGGCGCGCTGTGCGGTCATGCCGGAGGCCGGCGAAGTGGTGGTGCCAGTACTCGTCGAGGTGGTGCCGGCGCCCGTCGAGGCGGAGGTGGACGGGGATACGTTGGTGGAGGTGGTTGCCGCCTTCTGCACGGTGACGGTGGTCTTAGGGCCGCAGGTGGTGGTGCCCCTGAACGGGATCGAGCCCACGTTGACGATCGCGCAGGGGGACAGCTCGGTCTTCCCGGCCGGGGCGTCCTTGCGGTAGGTGACGCGGACGTCGACGGTCGCGGTGCCGTGCGCGGCGAGGGAGGCGTCCTTGCCGATGACGTCGTAGCCGTAGATGTCGGGTTCGGCGGCGGCGGTGACCGGCTTCAGTGTCGTCCACGCGCCGGAGCGCCGTACCTGGACGGTGGTGGAGCGGTTGGTGAACAGGACGTCGGTGACGTCTTCGTACGCGGAGGAGGTCGGGGTGTCGACGGTGGCCTTGAAGGTGATCGGCGCCCCGCCCGCGGTGGCGGGCACGTTGATCAGGCGGGTGGTCAGCCCGTTCACCCCCACGAAGTCGAAGTCCGTGGCGTTGGCGGCGCCGGAGGCCCCGTAGGAGATCATCGTCGTCAGCTTCAGGTGGTCGGTGCCGCCATTGCTCGCCCCGTTGTGCGGGGTACCCATGGGAAGGCCGAGGCGCATCTGCACGGTCTGCGACTTTCCGGCGGCCAGGGCGAGCTGTTCGGGCAGTTCGCCGCCGTAGACAGTGCCGTCGATGATGCTCAACGGCACCTTCTTCCACGTCGATCCGTCCAGCTGGTACTCCAGGCTCAGCGCGTTGTCCGGCAGGACGGTGCCGCCGTCGATGCGGTAGATCAGGCGGGCCGAGGAGGCGTCGGACGTACCGGTGTTGGAGGCGGTGGTGGTGAAAGCGACCGGCAGACCGCCCAGCCCGATCTCTGCCGGAGCCTGGGTCGCCACGGCCAGCTCGGGCGGGGCCGTGTCGGCCAGGGCGGCGGGGGCCAGGGCGGCCCCGGTGACGGTCAGCAGCAGCCCGGCCGCCGAAGCGACCAGGGACGAACGCACAGTACGCACAACAGTGTTCAAGACATTTCCCCTGTGATGTGTGGGCGACGCGGCCGAGTACCGCGTAACGCCGGCGGCGGGTGGATCAGCCCGCCGTCTCACACAGTGAGAAAGCCCGCCCCGGCACCGGGTTGTGACCTCGCATGTCCTGGTTCTGTGACAGCGTTCAGGGCGTCGCGGAAATACCGACCTCGCAGCACAACGATGTCTGATCGCCGCCAGCAAGGTCCTGCTGCGGTACGCATGCTTGCGGCATGACGATGTCATCCACTACGGATTCAGTAGCAGTTCTCACCGGCATGTACGCGGCTGAGGCGGAGTACCTGGCGGCGGGAGGTCCTGGCGAAGCTTCGTTCGACCTGCTCGCCCCCTTCTTCGCGCCGGATATCGAGCTGCATCAAGCAGACGCTCTGCCCTACGGAGGCACTTGGCGCGGGCACAAGGGCATGACGCGGTTCTTCCTCAGGATGGGAGAGGTGTGGGAGTCGTTCGACATGGTGGAGCAGGAGTTCCTTGCCACCGGCGAGACTGTGGTCGTGCTCACACAGATCCGTGCCCGCGCTCGCGCGACCGGCCAGGAACTCAGCTTTCCGCTTCTGCAGGCCATCACGGTCAAGGACGGGCAGATTACTGAGGTCCGTCCGTTCTACTGGGACACCCGGGCTATCGCCGATGCCTGCGCCATGCCGACATCGACAGACTGAGGTCCATGGCGAGAGCCACTGCGCACGCCAGCAGGAGGCCGAGGGTGTCGACGCCGACATGGCGTTTGCGGGCCGCGATCTTCTTGCCCGCGTCGATGCCCTGGCTGACCGCGGGTACGTCGCGGACGTTTTGATGCTCTGCGCGTCCAGCACGCACGCGCTCGGCTCGCCGTCGCGGCCCTCCGCCTCCCTGACCGGGCGGTGAAGGAGCGGCCGCCCGAGCACGACCTGCGGCGACGGTGGCGTCCTCGCCGCTCTCGCCGCGGCCTTCCCGCGCTGCTACGACGGAGGCGTTCAGGGCCGCCATCAGGTCAATGACCTTGCCGGACTCCCGCCCCGCCGCCCTCGGCCCGCTCCTTACCCTCGGACTTCGCCTCGATCAGCTCCTCCAGGGCGTCGCGGTAGCGGTCCCGGAACTGGGCGATGTCGTCGGTGGTCATGGACTCGACAAGCTGGACGGCCTGCTCGATCTGCGACTCGTCCACCTCCACCGGCTTCGGCGCGAGGGACTCGGAGCCGCGGACCTCCTCGGGCCAATGCACGCGTGCAGCACAATGGCGCCTTACTTCACCTGCAGCAGTCCCAGCCGCTCACGTCCGAGCCACGCGAATTTCGCGATGGCGTTGTTCTGTGATGCCGCTGGTCGGGGTGGTCAGATGTGCCAGGTGCGGATGCGTGCGGCTACCTGGTAGACGTCGCATTTACCGTCGCGGATGTCGCGGACGGAGCGCAGCTGACCTGAGCGAGCGCGAGGAGCAGCTTGTCCGACAGTGACAGAAGCTCGGGACCGGTGGGTCGACGCGGCGGCCTTGGAGACCCAGTTCGCGGACATCGTCGGCAGCCATAGCCCCTCGCCCCAAAAGGAGTCCCTCGCGGACCTCATGCCGCCTCACCGGGTACTGAGTGCGGGTGGGGAGGGCAGCTAGCTAGGCGCGGTGTCGAAGCCCACGAGCCTCGCATGATTCGAACGAGAGGCCCTAACTGCCGCCGAGACGATTCACATTCACATGCGGAAGAAAGCGTTCATACATGTGAAGGCACCCGTCGGGCAGACGTCTGCAATAGGGACCGGCCAGTACCGGTCCATCGTGCAGTGCGCCCAGGGGGGATGATGACCGAAGACCTGCGAAGTGCGGTGGACGGAAGGCCGGATGAGCCGGTCGACTGGGAGTCCGAGCGCCGCTGGAACGACCGTTCAAGAGGGAAGAAGGCCGCTGCGGGAGGGGCGGTCCCGGGGCAGACCAGGGACCACACGGTGCCTCAGATGTATCTCCGTGGCTTCGCCCAGCACCAGGGCCGCAGGCAGTACATGCTGGCTGTGCGACGTCTCACCGACCTCATGAACCCGTTTCCCGCAACGCCCCCGAACGTCCTGGCCATCAAAGGTTTCTACTGGGGGACGACGCGCGACGGCGAGCCGCACCATGCTTTGGAAGAAGTCTTCATCCAAATTGAGGGCGATGCGGCTCCCGGATTTCGTATGATCCTTGAAGCACCAGAAGGCGCGCTACCAGCTCAATGGCCACTGCCAGAAAAAGCACGGATCCGCCTCGCATGGTGGGTAGCGGCACAGATTCTGCGTACAACACGGCAGCGCAAGCGTCTTACCCACACTATTCCAGCTTCGGAGAAGCTTGACGCTCCAGTGGATGTCGCGCGGCTCGCGGCTAACAACCACCACCTGCAGTACATAGTCGAGCAGCTCGCTGGCCTTGCCTTCGTCATCTACTCCCGCCCTTGGGGGGTCGGGTTCAGCGATGTGTGCCTCATGACGAGCGACGTGCCGGTCATGCTCTTCAACGGGCAGGACGCCAACGATCAGCTCGGTGCCAGCACTGTCTGCGACATTTTTTTGCCCCTCGATTCGCATCGCTTTCTACTTCTGCCTAGCCCCGCCAAGCAGAGTGAAGACCGCAGGAAACGATCGGATCATCGTCTAAAGATGTCTGGGGGGCTGGGGTTGGCCTTCAACCAGATCATCTACGACGCCGCTGACGCATACCTCGTGCATCATCCTCAGCACGATCCCTTCAAGCTCTGGCAGCCGCACGACGGCCCGAGGCTGCCACGGCCGTGGGACGCCATAGACCACCCAGCTCCAAGCTACGCCTTCTCATACGGAACTCTGCCTGAACTAGCCACCGTCGAGCGACGGTGGCTTACCGAGCATCCGCATCTTCAAAGGGCATTGGCACGGCAGGCCACTACTAAATCTGATGCTCGGTGACCCACTCCAGCCGGTAGAACATGACGCGTACGGGCGCGCGGCACCGTCGAGAAGCCGGGGCGGAACGTGGCGGCGAAGGGAAGCCTCGATGGTGCCGACGCCTCTTCCCCTCGCCCAGCGCCGTACGACGCGGCCGCCGATCCGACCCGGGCCAACCGGCTCGCGACCAGCAACCCGCGTTGCGGACGGGTCGCGGTCCACCAGGGCACGGTCATCGTCATGCCGAATCAGCGACGGGCCGGGGCACCGCACGGCGTAGGGGCCTGGAGGGGCCATGCCGGACCAAGAGGGGGGCGCAGGCGCGGCTCTGTCCGGTCCGCCGGGCTGAGCCAGGTCGGCGGACCGGAAGGCGAGCAAGAACCGGACAGTTCAGCTACCTGCTTCTACTGACGACCGCTTGTTCAGGGCTCGACCGTTACAAATGTCGGTTCTGGTCGGGCCAGCCATGCGCCAGACGCTGAGCTTCGGCCGTGACCTCGGCATCGAGCTGGGCCAACGTCCTGTTCCCGTACTCGACGATGTCGTACTCGTCATCAAGCTCAGCAAGACACTCGGCCAGGGGTAGCTGGTGGCCGAACCGCTGGTGGATGCGCAGAGCAAGCTCACGCGGCGTCAGCCGGCCCGCCAGCATCTGGTGCGCGAGCGCCCGCACGGCAGCGTCCTGCCCAGCCTCGCTGTCGCGCGGGTAAAACACCAGGTCCAGCTCATCGAGTACGACGGGAAGCAGGTCGGGGACGTCGTACTCCGCCTCGGCACATGTGTATCCGGCCAGAATGCGCAGTGCCGGGCTGTCCAGTCCGGCAACGAGTGCCGCGCAGGCAGCCCCGACGACATCGTGAGCATGGGCCTCGCCGATACTCCAGAGAACAGCGAGGTCTTGCAGGTCATCGGTTGCGGCTTCGATCTGCGACACCTACGCATGATCCCCTGCACGAGATGATCCCGTCGACTGCCTTTCGACTCAGGCGCCGACCGGGCTGACGAACGATCTACTACTCAAACAGTCACCCGTGACCAGCACGAGCGTCCCGAGAACCGGTCACACCAGCCCTTTGACCTGCGACTTCAAGTTGGCGGAAGCTCACTCGATGTCTTGCATCGCCACTGGATGCTGAACATCGTCGGCTCCACCCGGTGGACGGTGCCGGGCATGGTCATCGCAGCCAGGCACCGGAGTGCCGTACCCGGGACAGGGCGCGGGCATCGCGGCGCGCGGCTGCGCTGCCGATCCGGCTCTGCCGGGAGCGGGGCCGGCGCGGCGGCGAGGCGGCGCTTCCCTGCGTCCTGCAGCCGCTCTCGCTGGTCGCTCAGCTCCTTCTTCTTGGCCGCCTTCGGCTTCGGTGTCCGGGGCCGCTTCCAGATCGGCTGCCACCCCGATGCCTCATCGAGCGCGGCGGCTATCTCTCCGCTGGCTGCGCGGGCTCGGGCGAGTACCTCCTCCAGCCCTGGGAGCTGTGGGTTCTCCGGTGCGGTCATGCGAGTCCTCCAGAGGGTGTCCGCCCCGGCGCCGGCTGCACGCCGGGCGGTGGAGTGTGTGACGGCGCGGGCGGCGCCGGGGCGGGCCGCGGCTGGAGGCGGTGGGCGACGTCGCGCTCCTGGACGCCGTCCTGGAGGCTGACGGCCATCAGGGCGACGTCCTCGATCGTGGAGCGGGTCTGCTCCACGGCGGCAACATCGGTCTCCTTCTACTCCTGGACGCGGCCAGTCTTCCGGTCCGTACGCGAGAGCCGCGGGCCGGATCTCGAGGCACCGGGCATAGCGACGGTGTGCGGGTGGGGGTGCGGGAGGTCAGGCGCTCCGAGCGGCGCGCCGCGTGGACCCGGGCCAGGAGTGCTCGGGCGGTCAGGCGGGCCCGCGCGTAGAGGGGGAGTGTCCGGTTGCGGGTCAGCGGGCGCAGCAAGGCCTGGTCGTCGGTGTCGCGCGGGTACAGGGCGTGCAGGTCGGCGGTCATCATCCGGCCCCGGCCGACAGGGCGGGTGTAGTCGTCCACGACAGCCTGGACGATTCGTTCGTCCAGGCCCGGCTGATGGGATCGGCCGCGCAGGGCGTGGGAGAGGTAACGGCGCGCTTCGGCGAGCAGGTGGTGGCGTTTGAACGCCCCGCGCATCACGTACACCACGGCGACGATGTCGACGGCCGCCAGGGCGACGTCGACCACCGGCCGCGCCCGCGCCCACACCGCGGCGGCCGCCGCTCGCGCCCGCTGCGCGAGCAGGTCGATGACGTCGGCGCCGAACGCGGCGATGGCCGACTTCCGCCACCGCGTCCGCAGCTCGGACAGCGGCCGCATCTCCTTGTGCTTGGGCGGGCGTGTGCGGTCGGCGGCCCGGCAGGCCAGCCCGTAGGCGGCCCGCTCCCCCCGGCTCATGCCTGTGCTCTTCCACGTACTCGGCGGTGAGAACGAACAGCGCCTCCTCGATCTGCTGACGGCGTGTGGACTGCCAGCCGAGGAGCCGCTGGTCAATGCCAGCAATCTCCATAACGGGACGGCGCCTTGCCCCGGCAGCCAAATTCGCAGTGCACTCGCACACCGCGCCTCTACCGTGATGCGCATGTCGCACGAATCGATCCACGAGCACCTGCTGATATCGGCCCGGAAGTGGGCGCGTACGGCTGTCGACGCGTACCTGGAGGAGCCCATCGACCAGGACTTCGCCGTGCACCACATGGCGGTAGCGGTGGAACACGCGTCCAAGGCGTACCTGGCGTCCATCGCTCCCGTGCTCCTTGCGTCGGAGAAGCAGCCGAGCGTGGACGACCTCCTGGTCCTGAGCGGGAACGAAGACAAGTCGAAGAAGGGCCGCGCCGGGCTCAAGACCATCGGCGGTGAGGGGGCCGTCCTCAGGGCAGTCCAGCTTCTGGGCCCCGAGCACAAGGCACCTGCCAAGCTCAAGGAACTGCGGGAATCCCGCAACGGCGTCACCCACATGGGGTGGGGCCAGCCCGTCACCGAATGCCGCGCACTCCTGGCCGCGGGCATCGAGCACATCAACGCCCTGCTGAAGGCCCTGTCGGCAGAGCCCGATGGCTTCTGGGGCACGCATCTCGAAGCCTGCACCGCGCTGGTGGCCCAGGCTTTGACCGAGATGGAGATCCGGTACCACGCGAAACTCCGGCAGGCCCGCGAGCGCTTCGCCGAGACCACCCGGCGCCTGTCCGAAGCCGAGATCGCCGAACTCGTCAACAATCTCTCCGGGTTGCCGACGGCCGCCCCGTGGCCGATCGCCGTACCCGCAGAATGCCCCGCGTGCGGACACACCGGCTTCGCAAACGGCCGGGACAAGACGGGGGAATACGGTGCGATCTGGTTCCTCCCCCGGCACTTCGGGTGCCGCCTGTGCGGTCTCTCACTCACGATGTGGGAACTCGACCTCGCGGGAATCAAGGGCCGGATACTCAACGACGACGAAGAGCCCGACTCGGACTGGGAACCCGACTTCGAGACGTACTGAGGGCTCATACGGACGTCCCTCCGCCGCCCGTGCCCCATCGACCGAGGAACTCGGAAGCGGCGGGCGAAGGCCGGCCACCCTCCGGGTCGCCGCGCTTGCCCTCGGTCGCCGGGAGCTCGTACGCGCGCATCTGCTCGTAGGTGAGCAGCAGCCGGTGCGCTCCACCCGGTCCCGCTCGATGTCCTCGCACGAACAGTCGAAGTCGCGGACGACGTCGGCGTAGGACTGGGAGCCGAAACCCACAACACACCAGGCCAGCCGGCACCCCACGCACCAACAAGCCCCCTCCGAGCGTCAGCATTTGACCGTCCCTGCGGCGGGTCCTCAGGGGCAGCGGTGGCCCGGGGCGGGGTGGGCCATCCATACGGCGACATCGGCGACCCGTAGCGCGCTGACCGTCTCGGGCAGGCCAGCACTCTGCCGCAGGCCAAGGAGCCGGTGGTGCAGGGCCGCGTCGTCCTCGCGCAGGGCGGTGCGCAGATCGGTCCAGAACGACGGCGGGTGGCCGAGCGCACAGCGCACGACCCGGTCGTAGACCGGCAGCAGCCGCGGCCGCTTACGGGCTAAGAGCTTCCCGGCGATCACCCACCCAATCTTGTACTGGTCCTTCAACAAGCACCAGGCCCGGTACGCTGGCGAGCCGTCCGCGACGGCCGAGGCATCGGCGTCGGACAGATCGGTGTCGGAAGGGATGCCTCGCAGCAGCTCGGACAGTTGGGTGCCCAGCGGGCCTTCGAGCAGGTCGAGGGCGACGGGCGCGGGGACGGTCACCGACAGGGTCTGCACCGCCACCAGGTCCTCTGCAGTGAACCGGTCCGCGACCTGCCGACGGTCACCCCCGCCCGCCAGGTGCTCGAACCGACCCCCCGTGAACGCGCCAGCACCCGGGGCAGGCCGATCCCGAAGTAGCGGCGCAAGTCGTCCACCACCCGCTCCGCATCCAGAACGACGTGCAGGCGCTGCCCCACCACGGACGGCTCCCCACCGGAGGAACCAGGCCCCGCGACGAGTTCATTCATCTCAGATACCTGTGCCCTCATCTGTGTCAGTTGTGGCCCGTGGCGTCGGCTGGGCCGCCCATACCTCGCCGATCAAGGTGAAGGACGTAGTGAGCATTCCGGCCCCCCAGCGTGGGGGCATGACGGAATGAGCCCTCTGGCCGTGGGCGATGCGGTTGCGGAGCTTGCGCCCCTCGTGGAGAAACTCCGTCTGCCGCTCGGTCAGGAGGCCACTTTCCTTGCCCTGCTTGATGAGGGCGCGGAGCGGCTTCGTGCCGGAGTCAGGGATCTTGGCCCGGAGGACGATCTCCATCGCAATCAGGGCGTGCAGGAGGGCCACGGTGGAGAACTCGTAGCAGAAGTAGGAGTGGCGCAGGAGCTCGCGGGAGGTGTGCAGCACCGTTGCCGCGGGCTGCGGGATACCGGAAGGCACCGCCAAGCCGGCGACGACGTCGTGCATGTCGGCGTACTGGGTGACGAAGTGATGGGCCCTGGTGTCGGGCACGGGGAACGGCAGGCGCTGATCGGCGGCGGCGTTCCACGGCAACGGCATCCGCGTGCCGCTGTCGGCAGACGCCGTCCGGGCAGGTGGCTCCTCCCCGAGGAAGAGCACAGCCAGGGCGATCTGGAGCACGAGCGCTGCCCGATGCCGGGAAGGCGTGTCGACCAGGTCGTGCAGGACGTTGTTGCGGAGGTTCATCTGCCCCTCGGCGTTGCCCAGCACCGTCCGGAGGACGAGGGGCCACGGCTCGGGGAAGCCGAGTTCATCCAGTTTGTCGAGGAGGGAGCCAAGCTGCTGGACCTGTCCGATGGTCTCCCCTTTCGCGTGCGTGATCATCGCGATGTCGGCGGCCTGGAGTCGGCGGCGCAGCGTGCCTTCGAGGCGCGGCAGCGCCAGGGCAAGGGCCGTGTCAGCATCGCCCTCCCAGAACGCTTCGAAAGCGCGGGCGAGACCGCGAATCCGAGTCTCCGGAGCATGCTCCGGGCTGGCGAAGAACGGCACGAGGTCCTCCGCCGTCGGGCGGAACCTGTCGCGGACTCGGTCCAGCTGGGTTTCGACGACCAGGCCGTGCACGTCGAGGGTGAAGACGTGCTGCCGAAAGAAGAAGCCCTCTCCTCCGGTGCTGTCGCTCCCGACGGTGCGCGTCACGACGGGGCCGTTGGGATTGATGTACACCATCGGCAGGGACAGCAGCCCGGACGGCGGGGTCGCGGAGTCACTCATCGTGGGAGGAGTGGTGGCGATGAAGTGAAGTGCGTGCTCCATGCGGTCGGCGGCGTCGATGGCCGCGCTCGCTGCCTCCAGGTAGCCCGCCGGCAGGGGGACCGGGGTGCCGATGGTATCCATGGGAAGTTCGTCCCGACCGATCTTCTGCTGCGTTCGGCGCACCTCGTCGAGGGCGTTGGTCAGCCCGCTGTCGCGGGCATGTCGAGCAGCGTCTTCCAGGGCGAGGAGTTTCCGGAATCCCGTGCTGCTGTCGGCCAGTTCCATACGGGCGTGGTGGATCTGTTCGTCCACGTCGCGGTGTTCGTCGGCGCCCACCACGCAGCGGAGCTCTTCGAGGAACTCCACCCGGTAGTGGAGCTGGCCCCCTCCGCAGTACTCGTCGACGGCACGTTCGAGCAGGGGGCGCACGGCTGGCTTGTCGTGCGTGCTGACTACGAGCGGGGCGGTCATGAGGCCGAGCACGCCCGGCGACGGGGGCTTCCAGGCGAGCGCGGCCTGGCCGAGGGCGATCATCTCGCCGACGATGTCGGTACGCTCCGGCTGCCGCGTAGCGGCCGCCAGGCCGTAGGCGAGCACCAAGGCGTCCGCTGCAGCAAGTCGGGCCACCTCGACTTCGAAGGATGCCGCCCCGCCCAGCTCCGGAGGGGGGACGAGCGCCTCCAGGTGTTCCTCGACCTTCGTCAGCAGCGCGCTGGCAGCGTCCCGGTAGCTGCGCACCGCGGAGCGGAGGTGCTCGATGGGCCGTGTCCCGTGCCGGGCCACCCAGAGCAGGTGGTTAAGCCGGGCCCGGACCAGGGGGTGGGTCGTCTCCGGGGCGTAGGCGGCCCAGGCATCAAGGACCGCGGGCGCCATGTCTTTCACGGCCCTCGGAACCAGGTCACCGTTGTCGTCGGTGCTGCGGAACGGTCCGAGGACAACGTCCCAGGTGCCGTCCTGCACCCGGAACTCCATGGCCGCCCACAGGGCCGCGAAGTGCTCGTGCTCCTCCTCGCCCGGGTTCGTGTGCGACCAACCAGCGCGCAGTTCCCGCCCGACCTTGTGCAGTGGTTCGCAGGAGTCGACTCCGCTGTTCACCGCGCGGAGAACTGCTGGCTGAGCATCCATCTCGACTCCTGACTCCAGGTGTAGCGATCGAACTCCGTACGGATTGGGCCGCCGACGGTCGCCAAGCCGTATGCCCTCCAGAGCGCCGACGTTCATCCGAGACCCTAGGCCCAGAGGACCGGGCACTTTGGCAATGCGGGAAGCCGTCAGTCTGGTCGTCACGAGCCGCGCGGTCGGCGTGCCGTGTCCGGGATCGGCGTGCGGCTGCCCGTGAGCAGCGCCTTGAGGTAGGCGGTGTGCGCGGTGAGCAGGGCGATGGCGCGGTCGGTTCCGCCCGGCAGGAACGGCAGCACGATCAGCGCCGGGACCGCGGCGGCCAGGGCCAGCAGGACAGCCGGGGTGAGGAGGGCGACCAGCAAGACGCGCTGGATCGCGCCGAGCGCGGAGGGCGGGGGCAGGAACGGGATCGTCATATCCCCCATGAAAAGCGGTGCTCTCTCGCTTTTAGTAATGGTCGATGTCACATGTCAGTCCAGAAGCTCGGCGGGCGGTGGTCGAAGGCCGCATTCCATGCCTCGCCCATCGAGTGCTGGAGCAGCATGGCCGTCGTCCGGTGGGCGTGGGTTGCCAGCCACTGCACGATCTCCGGCCGGGTGCTGGCGACGACTTCGTCGGCGACCGGGCCGCCCGGCCACGGCCATGTCGCGGGGCTTGGGCTGAAGTGCACGCGGGCCGAGCGTGCGAGCCGGCGGAAGTCCGTGACGCTTCCGCTGTCCCTGGCCGCCTCGAGGCGGCCGCGGTAGAAGTCGTCATGCAGGCGGTTCAGGACGTCGTCCATGTCTTTCAGGGTCGCCGCGCGGGCCTCTGCCATGAGTCGGCGGCGCTGTGCGGCGTCGATGTAGCCGAATTCGTAGGCCTGCGAGGCGGGCAGCCGCAGGACGGCTGGGACCGGCATGAGATCGGATTCACCGTCGTCGCTCCAGTCGAGGAGCATCGCCTCGATGAAGGTGCCGGTCTGGTCCGGGGCGAGTCCTGCGGCGGCCGCGACTATCGGCTCGATGCCCTTCACCGGCCGCATCCGCCCGTCGTTTCCACGAGTCAATGGCCACACCGCCGGGGCCCCGCCGGAGGTGAAGACGAGTAGCCGGCCCGCCGCCACCCACCTGGCGTACGGCTCCCGCAGTGCGGCGCCGTGCCCGCCGGCCGCGCGGGCACGCCAGTTCGGCGGGGTGCGCAGCAGCCACCCTGGCGGGAGGTTCGTGCGCGCGGCCGCACGGCCGCGCGCGACGAGCCAGACCTCGAAGTCCTCGACCTCGACTGCGCGGTCGGCACGCCACACCGCGCCGCCGCCGCGGCCGGAGTCGTCCCAGTCTCCGATCCCCCGGCGCAGTTCCTCGCGGGTGGCGGCGTTCGCGTACCGGTAGTCCAGTCGCAGCTCCCGCCACTGTTCCCCCTGCTCGAAAAGCATCCGCTCCGCGGCGTCCCTCCCGGAGCCGGTCAGCAGCAGGCGGGCGATGTTGGCCGCCACCCAGAAGCGGACCGCGGAATGCCAGCCCGTCTCCCCCTCCAGCGCCGCGGCCACCCGCAGCAGACGGGAACTGGCTCCCGGCCCACCGGCAGATGCGCCGGATGCGCTTCCGTCCTCGTCGGGGAACTCCGCACGGGACACCGCCTCGTGGACCGCAAGTTCGGGTGCAGTGCTCGTCGCCGCCACCGCTAGACCCCACAGGCCCCGGGCCGCCCGGTGCCGCAGAACAGGCCGTAGGCCGTCGAGGTATGTGTCGGTGAACGGCTCGTGGACGGCGATGGCGGTCATCACCGCATCGGTCAGCTGACGGCTCTGATAGTCGCGGTGCGCCCGCTGGAACTGGCCGGGCAGCCGCAACGACACCGCCCGTGCCCGGTCGGCCACCCCCGGACGCAGACGCAACCGCAGCGGCCCCCCGAACTCCGGGACCCACCGGTGCTTCCGTCTGCCAAGCGCCGGCGGGTAGCGCAGCACAGTGGAAATGTGCGTGAGGCGCAGGTCCGGTTCGCGGTGCTCCTGCGCCTCTAGGTGTTCGTCGAGCAGCTGACGAACAGTCTCGTCCCTCGACAGGCCCCGGCGGACGGCGATGGCCTTCACTGCGGCAAGCGCACAGGCCGGAAGCCAGACATTCGTCTCCACATGAGTCGGCACGCAGTAAGTATCCCGACGCCCATCGCCCCATGCCCACCCCCCTTCGCTCGGCGGCCGGGGAATGCCATTCGGACCTCGGCCCGCTCAAGAACTGGTGGCACATCGGCATCCACGTCCGCCGCCACGCCCCGCGCCGCACACCCGGCAAGCGCCGCACCGCCGATCCGGCCCCGATTACCGTGACCCTCACCGCGATGCGCCCCACCGGCGGAAAAAAGAACCCTGGCAGGTCTGGGCCTACAGCCCCCAGGCCGGGCAGTGGCATCTCACAGCCCGGCCACCACCGCGCTGCACGCCGCCGACCTCGCCTGGGACGTCAGCGGATACAACGCCGCCGCGGAGGAAACACTTCAGGCACGCGCCGCCGCGGACATCGTCGAGCAGGCCCTCATCCTCGCCCGCACCCAGCTCCCCGCAACAGCACCCACTGTCCTCTACGTCGACGGCAACGCCGCCGAACACATCTGGGCAGGCCTCACCGACCAAGCCCTGTGCCAGAACCCGCCCCCGACATGTCCCGGCCGTCGTCCTGGCTGCCCGGCCACAGCCTCCCCCGCGCCCAACGCCCCCTGGCCACCGTCCGCGTCATCAGCGACCTGGAACGCGTCGGCCGCCCCACCGGAGCCCACATGCGCACCAGCGACGGCACCTGGCGCGCCACCGACACCACTAACAGCCTCTTCCAACTCGCCACCGACGACGGCACCGCCACCTACCCCGACCTCCTCCTCGTCAACGTCCCCCGCACCTGGGCAGCCGGCCCCGCCGACCGCTTCGGCGAGGACGAGACACGCTTCGACAGCAACAGCCAGAACAAGAACGGCTATGCCCACACCGCCACGCGGTTCACCGTCATCCCCCAGAACCTTGACGCCGACTGCGACCTCATCGGAGCCGTCGCCGCCGTCCTGACCAACCAAGGCACCACCTCCGACGTCCGCCAAAGCACCCCCACCCCCTCCACCACGCCCGCAGGATGGACACCACCCACCCCTACTACCGCCGCACCGCAGAAATCACCGAAGACGCCTCCGACGGCGCGGATGCAGACGAGAACGGCCCGCAGGACGAAATGACGGCCAGCCTGTAACCAAGCCTGGCGCCCGGGATCGCCTCTCGTGACGTCACAGCACAACATCCTGCAGATCGCTGCGAACAGCACGCCCATGCGAGCACCGCCCTACATTGGCGGCCGCGAGTCAAACCATGACCGACCGGTCGGGCCGCCCTCCGCCGAACCTGGTGAACGGAGGAACGGGAGGCCTGACGCACCCGGATCGGCGGCGGGCTGAATGCTTCAGCCAGCCACGGTGCGAGCCGAGCGGCGGCAGGATGTCAGTGCTGAGTGGGACCCTTGCTTAAGGCATCGGGGCGGGCAGGGGGCCGGTTGTGGCGGTGAAGTGGAAGCGGATCGGTCAGCGAAAGTTCGACCGGATCGTCGAAGCGCTGGTGCATCGCACGTACGACGGGACAGCGCGCGTGGAGGCGGTGAACGGGCGCGGTGTCGATGGCGGTATCGACATCAAGGTCACCCACGGCTCGAAGGTGCGCATCTTCCAGCTGAAGTACTACCCGGACGGCTTTCCGACCTCGGCGCACAAGGGGCGGCGCAAGTCGATCGAGCAGTCGTTCGCGCGGGCCATGGAGCACCAGCTCTGGGAGTGGATCTTGGTGGTGCCCTGCACCCTCACCCCATCCGAGCGGGAGTTCGTCACCTCGCTGGCGGCCGCGCACAAGGTCCGGATCGGGGTGTGGGACCGGCCGAAGCTGGACGGGCTGCTCGCCACGCACGCCGACCTGGAGGCGGCCTTCACCCGGAAGCAGCTGTTCGAGGCGGCGAAGGTCTACGGGCAGGAGCGTGCGCTGCTGATGGACGGGGCGCGGGATGTGAGTGCGCGGGTCGCGGCGCTGGGGCGGCAGGTCGACGGGCTGGATGCTCACTGGGCGTTGGACTTCGCCCGTCAGGGCGCCATGGTGGTGCAGACGCTGCGGGCCAAGCACCCGCGGGCGCATGAGGTCTCCCCCATCGAGATCACCCTGACCGGCAACGGCCCGCTCGCCCCCGACCTGGCCGAGACCGTGCGGCGCAGTCTGGGGTTCGGGTTGCCGGACGAAGTGGTGCTTCCTCGTGAGGCGGTGGAGAGCCTGGCGGTCAGCGGGCCGGAGTGGCTGTCCGGGGAACATCGGGACGTCGAGGTGCGGTGGCAGCCGGCGGGCCAGGTGCCGCTGGCCGAGACGGCCGTGGAGATGGTCTTCCTCGACGCCGGACAGGTCGTCGCCTCGTACCCGGGAACGTTGGCGTACGCGGGGCGCGGCAGTGTCGGGCGATCGCTCACACTGGACATGACCGGCGGCAGTATGGAGCTGATGATCCCCGAGGCGTCCGGCGTCTTGGCGTCGCTGCGGTTCACATTCGCCCTGGACAAGCTGGAGCCTTCGGCCGCGCTGCGTCTGCTCGGGATTCGCCAGCGCATCATGAACGGCGGCACCTTCGAAGTACGGACGGAAGCTGGGATCATCGGAGGAGGCAGGCTGTCGCCGAACACCGAAGCCGCCCGCCAAGAGGTTGCGCAACTGCGCAGCTACGTCGAGGACCTGGAAGTGGTCCAGCGCCACTGCGAGCAGCACTTTCCCGTGCCCGGTGAGGTCACGCCGGCCGAACGGGTCGCCCTGCGCATGGCACGCCTGCTCATCCAGGAACACTGTGCGGTCTCCCCGTTCCTGCCCCAGATCCGCTTCCACCTCAGCGGGGAGGACTCCCCCATCCTGCGGGCCATGCTCAGCGGTAGGCCCCATGCGTTCCAGGGCTGGAACCCCGTGTGCCCGATCAAGATCGCCGGGCGGCAACTGGATCTGGGACCCGTACGCTTTCACCACCCCCGCGTCGTCGTCGACGAGGAAGAGGGCCGGCAGGCGCTGGCCGCGCTGGAGGCCGGGCGCGCCGAGGGGCACGTCGTCACCGTACGGCCTGAAGGCGGGGAGTGCTTCCGGCTCCTGCGGCACGACGCCACACCCCGCGACGGCTGGACTCCCACACCGCTGGAACTGGCTGGTTTCGCCGAACCTCGCTGAGGTCGGTTGGCCAGGGTAAGTGTCGCTCACCGGCACCTCGTCGCGTCGTCCCGGTCGCCGGCACGGACGTCTGGGGCGGACCGGGCAAGGGAGTGGGCGTAGCTGCGGTCAGCGTGTGCCAGCGAGACGCGGGGAAGGGCCAGCCGCACGCCAAGGCTGGCCGATACCATTGATCACCACTTCGGCGTGTGCGTGCCGTTGATCGCCAGGGGGAAGTATCTGTGTCCAGCCGTGTTCAGTCGATGCGACAAGGTGATCCGCAGCGTGTCGGCCCGTACCGGGTGGTGGGCCGGCTCGGATCAGGCGGCATGGGCATTGTGTATGCCGCGCTCAGCGCCGCCGGGGAGCGGATGGCCGTCAAGGTCGTGCATCCGGCGCAGGCCTCAGACGACGAGTTCCGTGCTCGGTTCCGGCGGGAGGTGCAACTGTCCCGGCGGGTTACGGGCCCTTGTCTGGTTCCAGTGGTCGATGCCGATCCCGATGCACCCGCTCCGTGGCTTGCCACTGCTTTCATACCCGGTCCCACCCTCGACCAACATGTGGCCGCCGACGGGGCTCTGGCCGGGGCCCGCCTGTATGCCTTGGCCGCTGGTACCGCAGCAGCACTCGCCGCGGTCCACCAAGCGGGCGTCACGCATCGTGATGTGAAGCCCCAGAATGTCGTCCTGGCGGCTTCGGGCCCGATGGTGCTGGACTTCGGAATCGCTCATGCCTTCGACGGGACTTCCGTCACCCGCACTGGGGTGATGACGGGAACGCCGGGCTGGATCAGCCCTGAGCATTACCGCACCGGCGCGGTCGGGCCGGAGGGTGATGTGTTCGCGTGGGGCGCCCTGGTCGCGTACGCGGCCACAGGACGTCTGCCCTTCGGGAGCGGCGCTGCCGACGCTGTTGCCTTTCGTGTCCTGTCTGCCGAGCCCGATCTCGGCGGGATGGGCGATGATCTGCGCCAGCTGGTGGAGAGGGCTCTGTCGAAGGAGCCATCCGTCCGACCAGCGGCTCCTGAACTCGCGCAATTGTGTGGTGGTTTGCTTGCCAAGCAGACTACGGCCGTCGCCGGTCCCGCTGGACTGCCTCAGCCGACACTGATAGCCGACCTGGTCGGTCGCAGCTGGGATCTGCCGTCCGACGAACCGATCTGGCCGGGCCCACCGAAGCGCACCAGCCGCACTGGCCTGTACCTTGCGGTCGTCGCCGCTGCTGCCCTCGTAGGCAGCCTCGGCGGTATCCTCGCTGCCACGCTGTCATCCACCACGGCGCGGGAACCAGCCATATCGGCCGACGGTCAGAAAGGCCCATCTGTCGACCTCACATCGGCCGCTCAGCACTCCGCAAGCTCTGCACCCGGCCCCGCACGCACCGCCTCCCCCGTGCCGTCACCCTCTACTCCGAGCCCGCGTACTTCCGCTGTCCCCTCCCCCGCGTACACCCGCGGTGACAGCACGCAGCCCACTGTTGATGAGTGGGCGGCCGCCCGGGTGGCGGCCACACAGGCGGAAAAGGCCGCCGCACAGCGTCTGCGCGAAGGCGCGGCTTCCATTCTCCAAGGGCAGCAGTACATGGGCGGCCAGGTGACCGTCACGTTCAACCCATCGGCGCAGACGATGTTCATCACCTTTGGCCCTGGTATCTACCCCGACGGGGAGAGCTACCTGGACGATGCCGCCTGGACGGACGTCGTCCGTAGTCTGATGTTCGGCAGCTGCTCAGAGGCCCAGCAGGACTTTCTCGACGACATTACCTGGCCCTACGGTCGAGCCGCAGTCGTCTACCGCGAGTCGATGGCCAACCCCATCATCGCCAACTTCCGAGAGGTCACCCACACCGACAGCTGCCGCGTATAGCCGCACGCGACACCGTGAGCTTCCCGTGCAGGGCAGACCTAGCTCAGCTTGAAGACATGAGCCACTGAATGCTGGGACTGTGGCCACCGACGCTGTGGTGGATGAGCTACCGAACAAACCTGGTTCGGACTGAGAGTGCCTGGCCCTCTACAAAGGGACGGATCAGCAGCGGTCTTCCTGCAGTTTCAGCATCTCAAAGAAGTCTCCGGCCTGGTCGATCAGCTCGTCGTACGTGCCCGTCTCCGAGATCCGGCCATGGTCGAGGACGATGATCCGGTCGGCGAGGCGGGTGTTGGCCAGCCGGTGCGTGATGAACACCGTGGCCCGGCCCGCGGCGAGGGCCTTGAGCCGGGTGTAGATCCGGTGTTCGGCGCGGGCGTCGAGTGCGGCGGTCGGCTCGTCCATCACGAGGACGGGGGCGTCGCGGTGGAAGGCTCGGGCGACCGCGACGCGTTGCCACTGCCCGCCTGACAGGTCGTGTCCGCCCCACCAGGAGCGAGCCAGCGACGTGTCCAGCCCGTGTGGGAGGGCGGCGATGACGCTGTCGGCGCCGGCTGCCTCGGCGGCGGCGTGTACGGCGGTGTCGCCTTCAGGGCGGCGCTGGCCGAGGGTGATGTTCTCGCGGGCGGCCAGCGGCCAGCGGGTGTAGTCCTGCGGGACGAGCGCGACCTGGGCAAGCACTTTGGCCGGGTCGGCGTCCGCCAGGTCCACACCGTCCCACCGCACAGACCCGCTGGTTGGGAGGAACAGGCCGGTCAGGAGGCGAGCGAGAGTGCTCTTGCCGGCGCCGTTCTCGCCCACGAGGGCGATGACCTCGCCGCGCTTGAGGTCCAGATCGATGCCGTCGAGCGCGGGCGCGTTGGCACCGGGATACGTGAAGGAGACGCCCTCGGCGGTGATGACCTGCGGCCCGTCCTCGGCGACGGTCGCGGTGCCGCGCCGGGTCGTCCACGGCTTGGCCACGGCCAGGAAACGGGCCCAGTCGTCCAGGGACAGCGAGGTACGGAACAGCCGAGCCCCCGCCCGCACCGTCGTGGCGAGCGCCGCTCCCGAGGTCCGCACCGCCAAAGCGGCGGTCCCCGCGACCGCGAGCTCCATGCGGCCACTCGCCACCAGGAGCACGAGCACGGCCCACGTGACGACGGTGCCCACCGCGGTGAGCGCGTCACCGACGCCTTGGACCACCAGGGCCTGCCGGGTCGCCTTGAGCTGTTCGGCCTCCAGGCGGCCAGAGACGATCCGGTACTGCCGGATCAGGAACCCGGCCATGGTGCCCGCCCGGACCTCGTCGGCCGTGTTCCGCTCGGTGGTGTAGGAGCGGAACACGTTGCGCAGCCGGCAGTCGGCGAGGTTGCGGTGGTGGGCGGCGTGCTCGATCCGCGCCCCGCGCACGGCGCCCCACGCACACGGCACGACGGAGAGGACCAGCAGAGGCAGCATCACCGGGTGCAGCACGGTGACGACGGTCGCCGCGGCGGCCATCTGGGCTGCGGCGGAGGTCAGCAGTTGGGCGTCGAGGATGAGGTCGCCGGTCTTCTCCGCGCCGTCGGAGCCGGCGGCGTGGGCGTCCTCGAAGTCCGGGTCCTCGTACGCGACGAGTTCGGCGGCGGTGGCGGCGGTGATGACCTGGAGGTCGGCTTCGCGTACGGCTTTGGGCGCGAGCCGGGCCGCGGCCGCGCGGGCGACAGCGTCGAGCAGGTAGCGCCCGGAGGTGGCGACGGCGATGACCACCACGGCGGTCAGGTTGTCGCGCAGAGAGGAGAGGATGTCGCCGCCGGTGAACACGGCGGCCAGCACGCGGGTGGTGGCTGCGAGCGCGGTCGCGGTGAGCGCGGCGGAGCCGATCTGGCAGGCGAGCAGGGCCAGGACGGCGCGGTGGTCGGTGTGCCAGCCGAGCCGGGCCGCCTCGGCGAGGGTGCGGGGCAGCCGGCGCGCTATCGCCCATGTGGACAGGTTGGCGCTCGCTTCGAAGTGCCGGTCGGAGGCCAGGCGCATCATGGGCGGCTGGCCCGCGCCGGATACGGACGGCGAAGATACAGAAGAACTCACGCCCCCATGAGGGAACCGGACCGGGAGGGCGGGCAACGGGATTGTTCCGCACGCTGCCCATCGGCCCTGGTCGCCCCGACCTGCCGTCAGCTTCACTGCTCGACATTCGCTCGTTCGAGTGATGCCGTGGTCCGGGGCGGGGAGGCATGGGCCAGCCCCGGACCAGGCAGCTCTGGCGGCCGTCTACGGCACGGCGAGGACCGGCATCCACGGCCGGTCGATGGCGTCGCCTATGTCCCGGCCGACCGCGCCGCCTGGGACCTCGGCCCAGGCGTGCGCTGCGTCAGGGAGGAACCGCGCGCCGAGCACCCAGCGGGCCCGGCGGCCGGTCAGCGCGGTCGCCAGGACGGTGGCGAGGCTGATCTCCATGCAGGCGATGCGGCCCGGCCACCAGGAGGGGATCACCGCAAGCACCGCCGTGTAGAGGGCTTCGATCCGGGCGTGGCGCGCGTACGGCAGGCCGCGCAGGAGCCGTACGGCGGCGATCTGCCAGCGCAGCGGCCACCGGCTCATCGCCAGGGACAGGGCGAGCGCTACGGCCGCGACGAGGCGGTCGAGCCTCGGCGCGGTGGGCCGGGCGGTGGGGACCATGACTGTCACCGCCACCACCCCTCTTTCGCCGGGCCGGGCGGGCGGTGTCGACGAGCACGCCGGTAACCAGGAGCTCGTTGATGAAAGCGGCGATCCGCTCGCCGACCACTGTCGGGTTCTGGCCGGTGGGGACGGCGATCTCGTCGGCGAGCCCGGCGGTGCCGCCGCGGACGGTGATGGCGTGCCAGATCTTCGCGGCGTCCGGATCGAGCATGAGCCAACTCCCGCGCTTGATGTCGAGCACCGCCGTGCCGTACGGGCCTGTGGCGTGATGGACTTGAGGGGCGCAGGTCAGCACGCTGTCACCTCCTTGGCGGCCGTCTGGCTGGTGAGCCACCAGCAGGTCACGATCAGCTGGTGCAGGTCGGCGATCACTGTGGCGCTCTGTCCTCGGGCCGCCTGCGCGAGCGCCACGCGTACCGCGGCGTGGTCGATGAGCCCTCCGGCCGCGAGCGGGCTCGACATGATCAGTTTGTCGAGCAGGCCCTGGTGCCGGGCGAGTCCGGCGATGCGCTGGGCTGTGAACGATCCTTTCGAGCGGCGCGAGGTCAGCCAGTCTGGGAGCTGTGGTAGCGCGGCCTGCAGCAGGGGCTTGTAGGAGACCAGCCCGCGCCGGGCAAGCGCCGGCACAGCGAACGCGGCCCGGACGACCTCGTTGTCCAGGTACGGGTACACCGGCCTCACAACAAGCTTCTCGGCGTACGGGGTCCAGCCGCGGGCGGAGGCGCCGCTCGATCGCAGGGCGGCCCACTGGTCGAACTCGTCCGCCAATTCCGGCTGCCGCCGGTGCCGGGCGGCCTGCCGCAGCAGCACGGCGACCTGGTGACGCCCGGCCGCCGTGAGCCACGATGCCCCGGCCCCGAGACGGCACCACGACCAGCCCGCCACCGTGGCCTGCGTGGTGACGGGCCCGCGCTCCAGGGCCTCGGCCGCGCGTACCAGGGAACCGCTGTGGCCCAGGGCAGCCGCATTTTTTAGGGCCTTCCAGTACGGGCCAGGGGCGGTATTGCGCAGCCGGGCGAACGCGACGACCTGCCGGTGGGCTTCGCGGCGCCGGCCGTCTTGGAGGAGGCGGACCCAGCAGGAGCTGGAGGCGTCGAGCACGATGTCCCCGCCGTGCCCGGTCAGGTGCAGCGGCAGCCCTCGTACGGGGTGCAGGTAGGCGGTGTCCATGGCGTACATCGCGGCCTCCAGCACCGGCTCCGCCCCGGTCGGCTGCCCGGGCGGGAAGCCGAAGGGCAGCTGCTCGGCGCTGCCGGTGGCGAGCGTATGCCGGGCGGCGGTGTGTTCGGCGACGCGGGCGGCGAACGCCATGTCCTCGCCGCTGGTGTAGCCGTCGGTGTACGTCACCGCGTGCACGGTCCCGACACCGGCGGCGAGGACGACGGCCGCCGAAGAGTCAAGCCCGCCGGACAGGTCCGCGCCCACCACCGCGCCGGCGGCGCGGACGCGGTGCTGGACGGCGTCGGTGAACGCTCGGCCGAACCGCTCGGCGCCCTCGCGCAGCTCGTAGGCGGGTTCAACACCCGCGATGTCGACGAGCTGCGGCGGCGCCCCGGGTGCGAGCAGCAGCCCGGACCCGCCGGGCACCTGCGGGATCTGCTCGTACGTGCTGTGGTGCGGCCAGTGGTGTTCCCCCGCCGCGAGCCGGGCCGCCAGCAACGGCAGGTCCGGCACGAGCGGGCGCCCCAGCAGACCCGGTTCGCTGGCCCACGCCGTCCCCTCCTGATGCGGCGTGTAGTAGACGGCTCGGATCCCGGCAAGGTCTCCGGACACGAAGTGCTGCCGCCCGTCGCTCGCGACCACCCAGTACGAGCCCGGCCAGCGGGTCAGCTCCGCCCACCGGCCCGCCCGCACAGCCGGAAGCAGGCCACGCAGATCCTGCTCGGTGACCGGGCTGTCGCCCACGACCGCGAGCGCCACCAGCCCCTCGCAGGCCGCACGTACTCGCGCGGCCGGAGCCCGGCGCACACCCCCGAGCCCTACGATCTCGATCCCGCCTCCGGCGGCAGTACCGCCGGCCATCCACTCCCGTTCCATCTGTTCGCCTCCCCTTCAGACGCGCCCAGGGGCCGGCCGTCGTACGGCCGGCCCCCGGAGTGCTCGGTGGTGTCCGGGCTGGTCAGCCCTCGAAGTAGTTGGACTTGTCCGAGTCGTTGAACACCTGGCGGCCCAGGGTGAGGATCGCCACCGGGTGGGCGCTGAGCTGTGGCGCGAAGCTGCCGGTGCGCGGCGCTGCGGCGGGGGCGTCCTCGATTGCGGGGTTCGTGGCGTGGATGGTCTGCTCGGTCATGACGCGGCCTCCTGTGTCGCGGTGGATGCTTCGGTGGTGCTGCCTCTATGTCACCGCGATAGAAGAGGTGTTCCCAGAGACGGAGATGGGGACTTACTGGGAGCGGATCTGGGAGGAAGATGGGACGCGCTTGGGACGTCAGCCTCCGAGAAGGTCGAGGACAGCCCTGTGGTAGACGGCGTACGCCGTGGGGAGTTCGGCGAGGTGAGCGCGTTCGTCGATGCCGTGCAGGCCCTCGTACGGCACCCCGAAACCGGCGGTGGCCGCGATGCCCTCCCCGGCGAGCAGGTTGCCGATGTTCGACGGGCCCGCCGTCTTCGCCCGCACCATCAGCCCGGCCGCCGTGGCGGCGTCGAGGAGGGCGGCGGCGGGCTGTTCGTCCTCGGTGAGACGGAACGGCGGCCAGGCAGCGACCGGGGTGACCTCGGTGGGTGCCGGTGCGGGCAGCTCCGCGTCGAGTTCGGCGACGGCCTTGCGCACGAGTGTCTCGGCGTCGTGTGCGTCGAAGCCGGGGGTGGTGCGGACGTCCACGTTGATATCGACCCGGTCGGGGGTGACGGAGAAGCCCTGGCCGCCGTGGAAGGCGGTGACCGACAGCTTCGGCGCCAGCGGAAACCCCGATCCGTCGTCCACGCCGGGCAGTTCGGCGGTGTCCAGGAGCCGTACGAGGTGGGCGCCGCGGGTGATCGCGCCGATGACGGTCTTGCTGGAGCCGGAGTGCCCGGAGGGGCGTGCACGGTGATCGTTGCCCGCCACAGGCCGCGGCCACCAACCACGACCTCGTCCATGCCGGGGTAGCCGATCATCACCCCGGCAGGGCGGGCCGCAGCGGGGTCGGTGAGGTAGGCGCGGGCGCCGCCGAAGCCGCCGGTGTGCTCATCCACGTCCAGGAGCACCGCGAGCCCGCCGGCCAGCTCGGCGGCGCGGGGGGCGAGGTCGGCGGCGATGTGGCAGAACATCGCGGCGGCGAGCTTGGAGTCCGCTGCGCCCCGGCCGCGCAGCCAGCCGTCCACGACGTCGCCGCAGGCCGGCGGGAACGACCAGGCGGACTCGTCGCCGTACGGGGCGGTGTCCACGCACGCGTCCAGCGTCCACCACGGCCCCGGACGGCTGCCGGGAACCTCCACCAAAAGCCCCACCAGGGCGCCTGCCGCTTCGTGAAGGCGCCGGTGCGGCAGCGCGCGGGCGGCGAGCCAGTCCTCCAGCACCGTCAGGACGGGCCCGTAGTCGTCGATCCCCGCCCGGCTCGGACGGCGGATCAGTTCGCTCGCCAGCTCGACCACGGACGCCGTTCGAACCTGGGCCGCCTGCTGAAGATCCTCGATCACGCTTCTCCCTCGCCCCCTAGTTATGCCGTACCGGCAGCGTGCGGACGGCTTCGATCGTCTCCACCGGCCGCGCCGAGGCGCACGCCTCCCGCCCATGGTGGACCAGACCCACCGCAGCCTCCCGACCGAGTAAGACACCGCAGTCGAAGCCCTCTGCCCCGTGGAACGAGGGCAGCGGCACCACCGCCGCCGTCTCGGAGGCGACGAAGAAGCGTTCCAGCGCCTCCGTGGGCTCCACCATCCCGATGTGGAGCGTCTTGATGCCGTTGCGTCGCGCGGACGGATCGCGCAGCTCCAGCAGCCGCAGCAGGTGATCGGCGAGCGCCCGATGACGGGGCGGTCCGTACAGCACGCGGTAGTGGACCAGATCCGGCTGCTGGGCCACGGCCGTCTCGATCGCCGCCAGATACGCCTTCTCCCTGCTGCGGGAGCCGGTGACGACCAGCTGCTCGCGCGCCCCGGCGACGACGTCGACCATCGCCTCGACCAGGTCGGTCCAGCGGGTCAGGACCTTGACCACCACGGTGGTGCCGGAGGTCTCCAGCAAGCTGGTGGCCGCGCCGTCCTGGTGGGCGAACAGCACCTCCGGGCGCTCGCGGTACACCCGGCACAGACCGGACCGGTTCCGTTTGCCCGTACGACGCCGACCCGACTCCCACGCGCTCATCAGGCTCGCGTCCGTCGCCCCGCCCGTGATCGCGTTCAAGACGTCGGCGGCCTCCTCCAGCGTCATGTTCAACGCGAGCCGGGCCCGCTTGAGCGCCGAGTCCGTGCTACTGGCTGCGGCCACAACGACCGCCCCCTCCCCATCCACCGGCAGTACCCGCCAGTCTTCCCCGCCCGCAGACGGTTCAGCGCGGTCCGCAGATCCTGGGCGCTCGGAGCCTTCAGTGCCGTCCCGTTCGGCAGTCTCTGGCTTCGTTCACTTCAAGGGTTCTGGCTCAAGTTCTGTGGTGCCGTCACGCCGAGTGGTCCGTCTGCCTCGAATATTCAAGGTGGCGGAGCAGAAGTCGTACACGCTGCCCGACGGCCGGGTCTGGCGCACGATGGACGCGGTCGACCGGCTGGATGTCACCCACGGCGCGCACCGGGGCCGGATCGTGCAGGCGGTCGTGCCCTCGCGTGCAACGCAGTTCCGCCTGGTGTGCACCTGTGCGCCGGGTGCCAGCGAGATCTGCCGCGACGGCCGCAAGGTCACCTGGTGCCCCAGCCTGAACAGCGCCCGGGACCTGTAGGACTGGCACGTGCACGGCACCGCCCCTGTCCACAGCGCCTCGTGACATCCCTGCCCGCCAACAGGACTCCTCGGCCTCACTGGGGCGAGAATGGCGGCCATGTCACCCTCCCTGGCCAGCTGCGTGGAAGCGGTTGCCCGTTTGCGTCGGGCAGGACACCGAGCGCGAGCTCAACGCCTGGGCCAACTACACGATGGCCGGTGCCCCCGGTGGCTTCGCGGCCGCCGCCGCCAACACCCTGGTGATGACCGTCCTCGCCCGACGCCGCGAACTGGGCATGCTCCGCCTCGTCGGCGCCACCCGACTCCAGGTCATGCGGATGCTCCGCTGGGAGGGACTGCTGGTGGGCGTGGCGGGCGTGGTCTTGGGCACCGCCATCACCGCGACCGCTGTGAGCCTCGGCCTGCTCGCCGTCAGCCTCCCCGCTCGCGCCGTGTTGCGTGAGCGCCAGTCCTGACACCGGCTATACAGCGGGGACCTCCTCGTCGGTGACGTGGGGCGCCGGTGATCGCTTGGTGTCTAATGGCGCCTGCACGGTGATCCGGGGGAGTCAGGGGGAGCCTGGTGGAGGCGCTGAAGCCGACCGATCCGCAGCAGGTGGGCCGGTACCGCATCGCGGGCCTGCTGGGGGCCGGCGGGATGGGCCGCGTGTACATGGGCCGTTCGCCCAGCGGACGGCTGGTCGCAGTCAAGGTGGTGCGGCCGGAACTGGCCGATGATCCCGGGTTCCGGCGCAGGTTCGCCCGGGAGGTGGCCGCTGCCCGGAAGGTCACGGGATTCTTCACGGCCGCGCTGGTGGACGCCGATCCCAATGGGTCACCGCCCTGGCTGGCCACCGCCTACGTGCCCGGCATGGCGCTGGACCAGGCGGTCGCCGCGCACGGTCCCTGGCCGGTGGCCTCGGTGCGTGCGCTCGGAGCGGGACTGGCCGAAGCACTCGAAGCGATCCACGAGGCCGGTCTGATCCACCGCGATCTCAAGCCGTCGAACGTGCTCATCGCCCCCGACGGACCCCGTGTCGTCGACTTCGGCATCTCCGTGGCGGCCGAGGCCACCGTCCTCACGCACGCGGGGACCGCGGTGGGAACGCCCGGATTCATGTCCCCCGAACAACTCACCGGCGACGCCGTGACGGCCGCCACCGACGTGTTCGCGCTCGGCGCGGTGCTGACCTACGCGGCCACCGGCACCGGCCCGTTCGGAACCGGCTCCGCGCAGTCGCTCAATTTCCGCATCGCGTACGAGGAACCGCGCCTGGAGGGGCTGCCGGGCCAAGGCCTGGAGATCGTCGCCCGCTGTCTGGCCAAGGAACCGGCGCAGCGCCCGGGCGTGAACACCCTGATCAGGGAACTCGCCGACATGACGGGCGACGCAATCTACACCCCCACGCAGATCGTCACCGACACCGCCGCGTGGCTGCCCGACCAGGTCGCGGCGGCCGTATTGGCCACCGTCACGTCAGCGGCGCTTCCCACGCCGATGGTTCCCTCACCGGCCGCTCCGGCTCCGGCCGTTCCGGCTGCCGGCGCGACGCGCGGGCCCAGGAAGGCACCCGCGTCCCCTCGCAAGCCCGCCCGTCCGAAGCCGACGGCTGCCGCTCCGGTCCCCGAACCCTCCACGGTCTACGCCGAGCCGCAGCGGCGTGCCGCGCCAGGTGCATCGCCGGCCGGGCCGCGGAAGACGGTGGCGGAGGGTGCCAAGCCGGCCGGGCCGCGGAAAGCGACACAAGCCGGTGCGTCGCCGACCCCGCCGCGGAAGGCGACCAAAGCGCCCAGCCCCCGTCCCGCGCTCGCGAGCGAGGCAGCGGCCGCAGCCACGCCAGTCGCGCCGGCCGCGTTGCCGCACCTCTGGACCGTGCGTCGCGTCCTCTTCCTTTCGGTCGCCTGCATCGCCTTCGTGCTGGCCCTGTGCCTTCCCTTCGGCTACAACGCAACCGTATTCGGGTATCTGATCTCCGACTGGTGGCCGTGGTGGACGTCCGACTGGCCGTTCGGCGGCACCTGGCCGTTCGTGGTCGTCATCGGGCTCGCCCTCACCAGTTGCGTCGCCGTGCTGGTACAGCTGCGCCGCTTCCCGACGGGCCCGGTTCCTCGCCCTGCCCGGCGCCTGCACTACCTGGCGACCAGCCTCGCCGGAGGACTCCTCGCCCTCTACATCTATCTGGGCCTCCATGCGGAGGCGAACCTGTCCTTCCTCGAATCAGGCCAGTGGTTCTACGTCCTGGGCTGCCTGGCGTCGTTGGCCGGCACGGTCCGGCTGAAGGGTCCGAAGAGCGGAGGCAGTGCCGCCTGACCGGTCGGGCCCATGGGCGCGGCCCGTGCACGCGGGCCGGCATCGTCAGGCCCGGCCACGCGCCATCAGCGCGGCGTGCGGCAAGAGCAGGGCACCGCCCGGACCCGCGAACTCCGCGCACAGCGACTCGAAGTGGAATTTCCCTCTACGACGGCACCGTCTTGTACGGCGTGATCGACGGATTCATGAACCAGGGTGGAGACCCCCGTGGGTGACGGAGCCGGCGGCTGTGGGGCTCGAAAAGTAATCGCTGCAGCTCAAGCCACGTACTGGTACTGGTTGATGACTCCGCCGAGGATGCGCGTCCGTAGGAGCTTGCCCGGCGTACCCACGGACCGGTCCGGCTGCTGGTGCGCGGCTTCGGGTGGCCGTTGGTCTCGTGATCGGTGCGGTCGGTGGGCGTTGTAGTGGTGCTGGTACTCGGCAAGTACGCGTCGGAAGTGGCCTCGTTCATGACCAGGACGTGGTCGAGCACCTCTCGGCGGATCGTGCCAATGACGCGCTCGCAGTGGGCGTTCATCCGCGGCGCTCGGGGTGCGCTGAGCAGCACGTCGATGCCTTCGGCCTCGAAAGACGGCGTCGAAGGGCTCGGTGTACTTGCTGTCGTGATCGCGCAGCACGAATCGGACCGACCCGACGCGGGTGCCGAGGTCGGCGGTGAGGTTGCGGGCCTGCTGGACCGCCCACTTGGCGGTCGGGTGCGCGGTCACGCCGGTGATGTGCAGTTTGCGCGTGCCGTGTTCCAGGAACGCCAGCGCATACAGCCGCTTGCCGGTGATCGTGTCGATGTGGAAGAAGTCCGCCGCGACGATCCCCTCGGCCTGGACGGTCAGGAATTCCCGCCAGCTCGGGCCGGTGCGACGCGGGGCCGGGTCGACGCCAGCCGCGTGCAGGATCTGCCAGACCGTGGACGGCGCGATCGAATGCCCCAACCTGGCCAGTTCACCCTGGATCCGCCGGTGACCCCACCGCGGGTTCTCCTGCGCCAGACGCAGCACCAGTTTCTTGAGCGCGACGGCCGTCGGTGGGCGGCCGGTGCGCCGACGTCGGTCGGAGTAGTCCCACCGTTTCGCGATCAGCCTGCGGTGCCAGGCCAACAGCGTCCCCGGGGTGACCGGGAACACCCGCCCCCAGTCGCACCGCGGTATCAGCGACGACAGCGCGGCCAGCCAGAACCGGTCCGCGGGCTCGTAACGGACCGGACCAGCGAGTTGCCGTCGCAGCACCGCGTTCTCATGCCGCAGCACCAGCAGTTCGGCGTCCTTGGCCGTGTGCCGGCGCAGCAGGACGCCCGGCACGGATAGCAACGCACGGGTGATCCGATACACCGTCGAGATGATCACCCGCGTAGCATCCCAGCCGCCAGCGAACGCCTCTCCCGCGGGCCCCACCTGCAGCGATGACTTTACGAGCCCCACAGCATCGAGGGACGGTGGCAGGAGTGCCCCGAGGGGTGGTGCGAGACATGTACAGGGCCGGCGCCCCGGGAAGTCAGACAGGCACTGCTGGCTGAGCACGGGGCGGTTCGGCTGCATCTGGCCGGCACGGGCGGCATTCTTGTACCAGTTCTGCGTGCGCTGCGGGAGATGAACGGCCTGTCCCTGGGCGAGGCCCGGCTGGCGGCGGCCGATCACAGCGGAGAGGGCCTCAGCGGCACCTACGTGACGCGACCCGGCGGCATTTGCGCGAGACTGTGGGGTGCCTACTTCCAGATCGCTTGCAGCCTCCGACGACATACGCGCGTACCTCGTCGATCAGTTGAATCTCGCCCTGCGCCGTCCCGGAATGTTCGGGAGGGAGTCGGAGCTGGCCTTGCGCATGCTGATGGATCACTTGCTGTTCGTGGAGTGCCAGCCCGCGGCATTGGCCGAGCAGCAGCGGGTCTGGGAAGAGCGCGGCGCCTGGTCCAGCACCGGCGTCGCGGGCGTGTTCCGCAATCTGATCCCGGAGCGCTATTACGAATACGGCATCGCCTCGGTGTATGCCGAGTTCGCGCACCGCCGCGGCTGGCTCAAGCCCGACCGCGTACTCGACCGGGGCGAACACGCAGTCCTGCAAGGTGCGGTCCGCCAGTGGGCGGGCGAGGACCGCGTGTGGTCGGACGTCGTCGACGAGTTCGGTACCCCGTCCATGTTGTTCGGCAGTAACAACCCCTTCTACGGCAAGACCCTCGGCTACCTGACTGAGAACCCGGAGGAACCGATGGTGTCCTTCCATCTCTGGAACGGCAGTGCTTCGGACGCCGAGCAATCATGGCCACCTCCGTACGAAGAACCCCTTCTGCTTGCAGTGCGCTTCGGACCGGGGCCCTTCCGCCAGACCTTCACCTTCACCCCGGAGGGCCGGCGACGGCTCCCTGTCGAGTAAAAGGTTCAAGATCAGCGAGGTGTGCTTGGGGCATCAGTTCCTCCAGATGCTGGCGGCCCTCACGGTCCTCTGCCACGATTTCCGGCGGCCATTTGCGGACGTAGTTGCGCAGAGTGGAATACGACGCCAGGTCGAAGTCATGCTCCTCGGCCAGACGCTTCTGGATCCGCTCGACGGTGTGCTTCGACGGTTTTGGCGGTGAACGCCGTATCTTGCCGCCAACGCCCGTTGCGAGATCGACGGATCGAGACGGACGTTTCGACGGATGTTTTCCAACAGCTCGATCCCGACACGTCTGCGCCTTCGCGGTCATGCTGACCGAGCGCCAGGGCGAGCGTCTCCCGGACTGGCGCGCCGCCGTCCGGCAGGACGATCTGCCCAGTCTCCATACCCTTGCCGCCGGCATCGACCGCGACCGCGATGCCGGCATCGCCGGTCTCACCCTGCCCTGGAGCTCGGGCGCAGTCGAAGGCCATGTCAACCGCATCAAAATGATCAAGCGGCAGGTGTACGGACGCGCTGGCTTCAACCTCCTGCGCACGCGGGTACTGCTTGCCTCCTGAGCGCACTGTCAGTGACCAGTGCGACGATCCTCAGACGCGACCGCACGAGGAGAGACATGGGCACCTGGGACATCGGCCCCTTCGACAACGACACCGCCGCCGACTTCGCCGGTGACCTGGACGAGGCAGCACTGAAAGAACGCGAAGCCATGATCCGCGACGTGCTCAAGCGCGCCGCCGGGCCGGCGGACTTCCTGGGAATCTACGACGGCGAGCGAGCCGTGGGCGCGGCGGCCCTGGTCGTCGCCCAGCATCCTGACGGCGATCCGGCGTGTTCGAACTATGGCCCATCAGAGCCGCTACCGGAGTTGCCTGCAGACCTTCGGATGCTCGCCGTCGACGCCCTGGACCAAGTGGTCTCCAACCGGTCTGAACTCGCCGAGCTGTGGGCCGAAGCCGCGAACTGGTCGAAGTGGCGCCAGGACATCACCCGCCTCCGCAATGTCCTTGACCCTCCGATCCCGCCACAACGGGAAGCCCTTTTCGAGGTCTGATCGGTGACCGACAGTCACGGACCACAGGAGTTGAGCCAGAACCCATACTCGTGGACAAAGCCAGATCTTCTTGTCGTAGTGGTGGAAGTCCTCGTCGTAGTCCTTGGTTCCGACCCACAGGTGCCGGGTGAGAGCAGCCAGGCGCGCAACGGTGCGCTCGGGGTTGCGGGCACCGAGCTGGTTGAACACGAACAGCACCGACGGGTACGGGTTCTCAAGCCCCGTGCCGGGGGGGTGTTCCAGCGTGTGCGCCAGATCGGCTGCGCCTTGCCCTCGGTGTCCTTCACCTTGCGGCGGGGAGGAGATCTGACCAGGCCGTGACCGCGGCGAGTGTGCGCTCGCGGGATCCGTAGGTGTCGGTGAGGTCGGCGGCGACTGCGGACCGCCATTCCTCGTCGGTGACCTTGCCGGTGATGGCGGGCTGGAGACGTGCTGGTGCGAAGGCCGTGGCTGCAAGCGCGCCGAGCGGCAGGCCATGCGCTTGTTCGAGCGGATCTGCAGCGGGCCAGTGCCGGATGACCCCGTCGATGTCGCAGTACAGCGTCATAGTGCGGAAACGGCATGATCAATTACTTCTTGGTGGTTGTTCGGCGGCTGACTTCGGCTGCGTAGGCGGCCCAGTCTCCGGCGGCGGCTCGCTGCAATTTGACGGCGACGGTGATGTCGATGCCGAGGGTGCGGGCGAGGGCCGCGGCGGGCAGCTCGGTGGCGAGTTCCAACCGGATACGCGGCCTGCTCACCCAGTTCCACCCCAGCCTCGAACGCGTCCTCGGACCGCGCCTGGACCACCAGGCCGCGACCTGGCTGCTGGAGCGCTACGGATCCCCGGCCGCGCTTCGCAAAGCCGGACGTCGCAGACTCCTCGAGCTGGTCCGCCCCAAGGCCCCGCGCTGGCCACGCGACTGATCGACGAGGTCTTCGACGCTCTGGACGAGCAGACCGCGGTGGTGCCCGGGACCGGCACTCTGGACATCGTGATTCCTTCCCTAGCCGGCCAGCTCGCCGCCGTCCACACCCAGCGCCGGGCGATGGAAGCCCAGATCAACAGCCCGCTGGAGGCCCACCCTCTTACGAAGGTCCTGACGTCGATGCCCGGCGTCGGCGTCAGGAGCGCCGCCGTCCTGCTGGTCACCGTCGGCGACGGGGCCAGCTCCCCCACCGCCGCCCACCTCGCCTCCTACGCCGGACTCGCCCCCGCCGCCAGGCAGTCCGGGATCTCGATCCATGGCGAACACGCACCCCGAGGCGGAAACCGGCAGCTCAAACGCGCCATGTTCCCCTCCGCCTTCGCCTGCATGAACGCCGACCCCGCCTCCCGCACCTACTACGACAAGCAACGGGTCCGCGGCAAGACCCACACCCAGGCCCTCCTCCGCCTCGCCCGCCAACGCATCAGCGTCCTGTTCGCCATGCTCCGCGACGGCACCTTCTACGAGTCACGCGTCCCCGAAACAACTACCGCATGACCGGCCTCGGACTTGCGTAGCTGAACCAAACGGCCTCACAGGCAGTCGCACCCTGTGGAGTAGAGCAGCAGGAAGAGGACCGTCATGGCGGTCACGGTGAAACCGGCAGCGGTCAGGGCGGCGAGGCCCCGACGGCGCCGCTTCGCGGGAGTGCGGAAGGTCTGCCAGGCGCCGTGGGCGAGGAGGAGGCTGAGCAGCCCAGCCCCCGCGATGGTGAAGCGCGGGCTGAGGGACCAGCTCAGGTAGGCGATCAGAGCCAGGCATCCGAGCAGGGCACAGGCGAGCAGGCTGAGGATCACCTCGGCGACGGTTTCTCCCAGCGTCTCGACCAGGAAGTCGCCGACGCCTTTCGCTGCCCTGCGGACCTTCATGACGCTCCTCCCTCTGCGTCGATGGCCCGAGCGGGGCCTGGTATGGAGGACCCCCGCCGAGCCGGAATGGTTGCCGGGGTACTCAAGAGTCGCCGACCGCGGCACACGGTTACACCTTGACGAAGGATATAGAGGCCCCCGCGGGCAGCGGGAGGCGCCGCGGCGCTGAGAGCGTAGGGCCTCTGGGCCGAGTGATCTGGCGCGGTACCGGCAGGGAACCTCGCGGGCAGGACGCTCTACTGGACGATGTGGGTGCGATGCCAGGCGAAGTACGGAGCCCGGTGTTCGCTGTACCCGCCGACCGGGTTGCCCGCGAGAGGGTCGGCGGCTTCCTTGAGCGCGGGGTGCTCGCCGGCCTTGTCGCTGACCGCTACGTGACCGGTTTCGGTGACGTGGATGTACCCGTGCTCGAAGAGTTCGCCGCAGCCCAGGAGGCAGGCGGGCATGATGTTCGACAGCTGGAGTCTTTCTTCGCGACTGGCTTGGCTGCGGCGCTTGATGTGAGCGGCCCGGATGAATCGGGCCGGGAGGTGGCGTCCGCACAGCGCGCAGGTGAAGGTGTCTGCACCGTTGAGCATCTTCTTGCGGAGCTTGCTCTGTTCACGGCGGACCAGGACCTCAACCAGTGCACTGTCGGCGCCGTTGTGAGACACGGTCTCGGGTTCGTTGGAAAGCTGCGGCTGCTGCTTCTCTTCGCCGTGGTCGGTGGTCGGAAGCTCGGTGCTGAACTGGGCGAGGGCGGCGGTGCCGGGGTAGACGAGCGCCGCGCCCTGCTTGTTGGCCGACAGCCGGAGCGCTTCGGCGGCCTGGTCACCCAGGGTCTGCCCGGTGACGTTGGCTTCGTCGGCGAGGAGGTCGATCCCGATGCGCTCGGGGTAGGTGTCGTCCGGCCAGACCTGCGTGGTGTCCTGGAAGTAGGGCTGGGTGACCTGGGTGACAATGACACGCTTGAGCGTGGCGTTGGCCCAGCCGCCGACGGGAACACGGGCCTGAGGGCCGATGTGGGCGAGGACGAGGTAGTCGCCTGCTTCGAGGCTTTGAACGTCGGGGCGGCCAGTTGCCCGGTCGAGAGTGGCGCTCTTCCATCCCCACAGGCCGCGGTCAAGGCCGATCTCGAGATTCTTCCTCGAGGGCGCGGGGACGTAGATGTATGCGGTCTTCGGCATGCTGCTCCTGCACTCGGCCTCCCAGGTGGGAGGGTTCAGTGGCGGGGGGCTCTTCTGGTCCGGTGTCCGGCTCGCGCCGGCGGAGAGGAAGCGCCGCCCGTAACCCCCTAGTTGAGGCTTCGGTTATCGAACACGTTTCGGTACCGGCTGACATAGCAGTCGCCCCCTCCCTCACGGACAACGCCTTGAAGCGTTGTCCGCAGTCACATCGTCAGCCCTCGATCCCTCAGCCGACGCGGGAGGAGGAAAAGAAAGAAGTCTCTTCCCCTTCCGGGAAGACACCTCATGCGGTTAAGCCGTCAAGACGCACGCTGTTGGGCCCCTCTCACTCCCCGGCCGAGGGGCCGTCCTCGGCCGCAGAGGGCGCTCACAAGCTGGTGAGGGAGGCCGGGCGGGTGCGTCACCAGAGGCCGAAGAACCGTGTCCACCAGGTGGGCCGTGCAGCAAAGTGCTCCAGCGCGCTGGGGCCCTCGTAGTCGCTCTCCAGCAGTTCCTCGGGGACACTCACGTAGCCAAGATCGGCGAGCGCCCGCTCCACGGTGGCGAGGTCACCGAGGTCCAGCGCCCCCTCCTCGTGGGCCAGCCGTGCCGAGGAAGGCCCCAGGATTGTCTGCGCAGACCTCTGCGAGAGAGCCGAACTTGCTCACGCAGACCACGATCCGCATCCCCTCGGCTGTTGCCTCCGCAGGCACGCGGACGCGACCGTACTCGCTGGAGTCCTGGGTATCCCGCTCGGACTCACGCGAGGTCCCAAAATCTGCTTCAAGCCGACGCACCAGCCTGCCGAACTTGAGGCCGACCGACCTGCGGTCGTAACGGAGCGGCCGTTCCAGCCGCTGCGGGTCGTCGAGCTCGCGCAGCAGAACCAGCAGTTCTTTCTCGCTCTTCGCCATCCGCACATCCTGCCGCCCGTCGAACGGGAGCGGAGAGACGGGGCACTCGTGATCACGCAGTAGCTGTCACTGCTGTCTGGGGCTCTGAGGGGGAGGCGATAGCTTCGTCGAATGGGACATGTGCCAGGAGGCAGTGGTGAAGCTGGCCGAGCATCCGGTTGAACAGGTGCCGCAGGGCCTGGGCATGCCAGTCCCCCGTCTCACGTCGTCGCCGGTAGTGGGCGTTGGCCCCCTTGGGGTGGGTGAGGGTGGCGAAGGCCCACAGGTAGCCGGCGTGGTTGAGCCGGTTGTTCTTCACGAAGCGCCGTCCGACGTACTTGCGCTTGCCGGAGGCTCGGGTGATCGGCGATGCTCCCGCGTATGCCTTGAGTCCACCGGCGGTAGCGAAGCGTTTGCGGTCGTCGCCAATCTCGGCCAGGAGGCGTGCGCCGACTCCGGGGCCGATGCCGGGAAACTCAGCATCACTGGTGCGTCGGAGTGGCTCCGGAAGGTCCGCTCGGCCGCCTTCGCGAGCTCGTCGACGGCCTTGCAGACCGCGTTCAGCTGGACCAACAGCGCCTTGACCTGGATACCCGTGGCTTCCTCCACCGCCGGCGACTGCCGGGCGGCCGACTGCCGGAACAGACTCTGGATCCGCTCGTCCTCGTCGATGCCGCGCTTTCGGCCGGCGCTGTGCATCATCACCTTGATCTTCCACAGCGGCAGCTCGGCGGCCGCGGTCGGGGTCGGCGCCGCAGCGAGGATCTTCCGCGCATCGGCCCGCGCCAGTCCGCCCGCCTTGTGCCGCCATGCGTCCAGGGCAGCCGGGAGGTACTCGCGCAGCAGCGAGCGGAGCTGATTGGCGACCTGCTGCCGATTCCAGACCGCGTCCTGGTGAGCGCGGGCGAGAACGGCGACGGCCTGGGCCAGGTCGCTGTCATCGGGCAGCGGCCTGTGCATCGGCATGTCCGTGCGAATGATGTTCGCCAGGACCAAGGCATCTCCCGGGTCGGGCTTCTTGCGGCTACTCACGCCGTGCCGGTCGCGGTAGCGGGAGGCCGCCATCGGGTTGATCGCAAAGATCTGCCGGTCACCGGTTCGCAAGGTGGCAACCAGCAGGCCGCGGCTGGTCTCGATCGCAACAGGGATCGGCGTCTCGGCGCTGTCGCCGTGCTCAGCCATCAGATCGAGCAGAAGCTGGTAGCCGCCCAGGTCGTCGTCGATGCGGCACTTCGCCAGCAGATTGCCGGTGTTGTCGATGATCGCGACATCGTGGTGCCCTTCCGCCCAGTCGATCCCGCAAAACACATCCATAGGTCCCGCCCCTTCGCCGGTGCTGTTCTCGAACGCGAGCACGCGGGACCGCACGGCGCACTAATTCCAGGGCTCCAAGGCCCGCCACCTCATCAGCCGTGCGCGGCACCGCCGGACCGCACGGGCGCACGCCGTGTCCAGCGCTCAAGGCTCGTGAGGAAAAACGCGTTACCGTGCGGCAGCTCATCCAGCGAGGATCTCGAACCCGACGCCTCCTTGGAGGCAGAACGTGCGAGGACCGGCCGGCACCACAGTGCCACCGGTCTTTTCACAGACCTAACCGGTCGGAGGTGTCGTAGGGGTCACCACAGCACCGACCGGACCACACACGTCCTGCCCCGGCAGAGCACAGCCCGCCAGGAGAGCTAGAGATCGAGAACCTCTAATTGCTTACGAATTAGAGGTGTCGCCCGAAGGAAAGGCTGACCCAAGACCCCTGATCTGCAGTGGAGGACCCTCCTGGATTTTCCACATGCAACCTGTTGAGCAACCCCAATCGCAACATGAGTTTGACGCCCTGCAAGTCCACCCTTCGGGCAACCGTTTGAGCAACCAACAGCCGGCCAACGATGCCGGCGCGCGAGCGGTCCGCACGAACGCTTCGACGGCTCGGAGCGGGCAGGTCTCAGCCCGCGAACGACCTGTACCCGGTGATCTCCCACGCCCCGATCGCCAACCGCCTGCAACTGCCCGCCGACGTCATAGAGAGAGCAAGGAAACCCGGCTACGGCTGAGCGAGGCCCGCAGCGAGCGGAAGCGCCTTGAGCGGGCGGTCGCCGCGTACGCCGACCCGCTGGAGGGCGACACAGACGACGGGACGATGCCGACGTGCCGACCCCGGGCAGGTCAACGAACGAGCGGCCTCGTGGGCTGCCGCGCGAGACCGGCTCCTCGGCCCGCTCGTCTACCGGCGGGACCGCCGCGTGCGCCAGACCCCCCACGCGAACATCCCGATCAGGAACACCAGCAGTACAACGGCGGTGATCTTCCCTACCGCTCCATCTGGCCAGTGCCTCGCCGCCAGCCCCATGCCCCGCCCCCTCGCATCTCGGTTCGATGGAGGGCCGCCTACCCGTGTGCCTGGTGCTTCACCGGCGTCGTCGGCACGTAATTCGTCGTGGAGTTCTGCCTGGACGTTGCAGGACAGGCGGAAGGCATCTCCGGTCAGCCTGCTCCGCACGCCCTCGTTCGGCGCCGTTCGGGGACACCTCCGGGCCGCTGACCCGCTGACCCCGTCACCGTGTCTGACCGGGGTCAGCATTTGGGCAACCTTCTGACCTGCGCATTCGACGGTTCGGGTCAGCGATTGGGTCGGGGGTCCCGAGAAGCATTCTCGGCATGAACGGAACGCGGGTTTTTGAGTCGCTGAACGCCGAGTGGGCGGTCGTGTGTGCCGAGCCGGGTAACACGGCGGCGGTGCTCGGGTGGCTGCGTGAGAGCGGAGTCCACCCTGAGGACTCCGCGGTGGTGGGCGGCTTGGCGGAGGTCCTTGCCGAGCTCAGCCACCGGGACTGGGCGCGGGGGCGCGTGCACAGCGACCGGTGGCTTCGGGTGCTGCTGGAGCGGGCGGCCGGCGAGGGGGCGGGGGCGTTGCTCGCGGCGCGGGTGGTGGTGCAGGCGATGCTGCTGCCCGCGGCGATGCGGTTGACGCGTCGTCTGATCGCGGGGCGGGACTACGACGAGACCGGGCAGGTGGTCCTCGCGAGCCTCTTCAGGTCGTGCGCCGCTTTCCGCTCGGGCGCGAGAGCGGGGCCGCGTCGAACCTGTTGATGGAGACGCTGCACCTGGCCAGTCGTAAGCTGAAGGCCGATGGCGCCGAGTCCGGCGCCGTGCTGGTTCCCTTCCTCGACGAGGTGCTGGACGGTGCGCCGGCGGACGACGACCCGGCTGCCGTGGCGTGGCCGAACGTCCTGGAACGGCAGGCCGCGAGGGCGGGACTGCTGCGGGACGGCGAAGGCGTCGAGGGTGCCCGAGGTGAGCTGGTGGAGCTCCTGGTCTGGGCTGTGGACACGGGCCAAATGAACGCCGACCGGGCGCGGGTGATCGCGGATGAGACCCGGGCCGGGGCGCATGCCGCTGCGGAGCGGGTGGGGGTGTCGGCGGTGGCGTGGCGGAAGCGGCGGAGCCGGACCGTGTGGCCGATGCGGGTGGTCGCTGAGCGGTGGGTGCAGGCGGCATGACGGCCTCGTTTCAGATTCCTCGGGTCCGTGGGTCACGTCTGGGCGTCGGCGGCTTCTTGGGGTGGGTGACGGCGGAGGTACTGCCGGGTGCGGGTTGGGAAGGGGGTGAGTCGGATCTGACCTGCGGTGACCCGGGGTAGGCGCTGATCAGCTGCCCGTGCCGCATGGGAGACTGGGCCCGCCCGCCGCGCTCTGGCGGGCGGATTCTAGGAGGGCGCCGAACATGGCGAGCTGGAGAAAGCTGGCGGCGGTACTGTGCGCCGTTGTCGCGGTGAGTGGCCTGGCGGGTTGCGGCGGGACCGACGAAGAGGCAGCCGAAGCCAAGGCGTCTCCCGCGCCGTCCGTGAGCGACGCGCAACGCATGACCGAGGCGCTGGAGACGTTCAAGGCTTACCGCTCGTTCGGCTTGAAGGGGAGGTCAGGGACGAGGGCGGCACTTCGATCGATCTGCACGTCGACCGTGAGGGCCACTGCACCGGCACCTACACCCGCGCCCACGCGGTAACCCGCTTCGTCATCATCGGCGACCGCGCCTGGTCGGCATACGACGACGCGACGCTGAACGACTCCATCGTGGTGGCACAGATGGTTGGACCCGAGGCGGTGGCCGCGGCCAAGGACGCCATCGCGAAGTCGCGGGGTAAGTACGTGGAGTCATCGGCCGCCGAGCTGACCGCTCAGACCGCCGTTTCGCTGTGCCGGATGGACAGAGCCTACGCAGGAGTGCCCGCCTCGGTGACCACCGCCAAGCACAGCAACCCCCGCGCAGTGGACGGGGAGCAGCGCGTCACGCTCACGCACGCGGTCAAGGACGGCGAGGTGGTCGTCCACGTACCGAAAACGGGCAAGCCGACACCCCGCGGCATCGAGTTCGAGATCGCGGACACCCCCGTAGTGGTCGACGTCTACGACGCCGACGTGCCGGTCGAACCACAGAAGCCGGACGCCTCCGACGTGGTCAAGGCCGAGGACGTACGCGGGCTGGACCCCTTCGCGAAGTGACCCGAGAGCGGCCGTCGGCCGCGAGCCACCCACCACCTTCCCAGCCCTGGCACCGCCCGCAGTTCCACCGGGTCCCAGTCTTCAGGGAGAGGCGGGCGATCACTCGACGGTTAGCGAGGCCGAGTGGACGACGCCGCTAGGAGTTGTCGTCAAAGGCCAAGCCCACGTCGTGATGGGGCGAAGATGACCGATCGGCCGGTGCCTCGGTGACATGTCGGTGGGTGCTTCTACGCTTCCGGCATGGATATGGACGATCTTGTCTGGCAGGCGAGCAACTATCGCGGAATACCCCCAAGAAGGGTGCGTCTCCTGTTGGAGCACGGCCACCTGAATCTGGTGGCCCAGGTGGCAGTGGATCGTGGTGAGTGGTTCTGTGCTGAGGGGGCGGTGGAGGGCCTGTGCCAGGCGGGGGACTTCGGGCGCGCGCTATCTGTGATGGAGCCGTTCGCCGTGGCGGGATGGCGGCCCGCCTTGTATGCGAAGGCCGAGATCCTGCTCCGAGCGGGCCGCGGAACGGAGGAGGCTTTGGACCTGGTCCGTACGGGCGCCCCTGGCCGGGCCTCCGGGACCGATATTCGTGCTCTCGCTGAGGTGCTCGGCAAGGCGGGGCGCATCGACGAGGCAATCGAACTACTCGTCCCGCACCTCGACAAGCCGTGGCTTCTGTCCGTTCTGGTGGATCTCACCGATGGGCAAGGCCGTGACAAGTGGGTGCTGGAGCTGATTGCCCCGCTCGCAGACCATGCACGTCAGGCCCGCGGCGAAGAACACCGGGACTACGCCTTCTCCGAAGCTCAGGAGATGCAGGCCCGTGTGCTGGAGCGGGCGGATCGTGCTGATGAGGCAATCCAGCTCCTCGGCCAGGACATCGCCGGGCGCCGGTTCCTCGCTCATAACACCCTCATCGCATACGCCGAACTGCTCGCGCGCCACGGGCGGTTCGAAGAGTTGCGCGAACTGGTTGGCAGCCACGATGCACACACCGTCTTGGACATCTACGCGGGTGCTCTGCGCCGTCATGGCCGGGTCGAGGAGGCCGAAGGCGTGATGAGAGATGCCATCGCCGCCGACGACTGGGGCGGGTACCGTGCCTGGCTTTCCTCGATGTTGCTGGAGGAAGGCCGACTGGACGACGCGATCGTCGTCGCGGAGCCCGGCTTCGGCTGGTACGACTGCTCCAACCTCCTGGCACCACTCGTCCGCCCACTTCTCGACCGCCCCGAAGAACTGCTCTATCTGGTCGAGCACCCAAGGGTTGTACCCCACCACGGTCACGAGGAGTTCCAGCACTGGTGGCGGGCCTGGGCGCTCGCCGGGCTCGGCCGCGCCGACGAGGCCATCACCGTGGCCCGTCTTGACCGCCCCTGGACCGACCCTCGCATCTTCAAGGCCAACCTCCTCAGGCAAGCTGGCCGTCTTGAGGACGCCGCCGATGAACTGCGAACTTTGGGCACGGTCAAGGCACGCGAGGAACTGTGCGAGGTCCTGGTCCTGCAAGGGCGTGCGGAGGAGGCGATCGCCGTTCACCCCACAGTGGCGGAACAGCGTGCTGCCGAACCCAAGCCCGACCCCGTGCTCGTCGGCGAGAACGGGTATTCCCTGGAGCCACCCTTTTAGAGATTGCCCCTCGCCTCACGCCCGCATAAGGAGCGAGGCGAGGGTGATCGCTGCTTCGTAGGACTGGGCGGTCTTGTCGTATCGGGTGGCGATCCCGCGCCACTGCTTCAGGCGATTGAAGCACCGTTCCACAACGTTGCATCGCGTGTAGACCTGCTTGTCGAAAGCGGGCGGGCGGCCTCGCCGCCTGCCCCGTCGGTAGCGGTTTCGGTCCTGGTCGGTGGGCCCGCACGGTCTCAGAGACTGTGCGGGCCCACCTGCAAGGTGAGGCAAGCAGTGCCGACTAACCCCAGCGGCTGGCCGCTCGAAGATCAGCGATGGAGGGCATGCCCTCCATCGCCTCGTCTGCGCGCCCATGCCGGACAAGGAGCGCTGCTGCCTCCCAGGCGTCCACCTCCGGATCTGTGCGGAGCAGGTCCAACGCGTCCTCGACACGTCCCAGCTCCTCAAGGATCCACGCAGTGCTGGACGCAAGTCCGTAAAAGCCCGTCGGGAGAGTCTTGGCGTATACGAGGGCCTCCTCGTACCGGCCCGCCTCGCCCAGCAGCCATATCCGATTGCTGTGGAACCAGGAGGAGTGCTCTTCGACGTACTCTGCATCGCGCTCGTCGAGGATGGCCAGGGCGTCGTCGTAACGCCCGGCCTCGACGAGAAGGTGGACGACGCTTTCGAGGAGGCACGCGTCGTGATAGTCGAACGTGGGTCGACCTACCTCGACGGCGTCCTCGAACCTGCCCAGGCGCCCCAAAAGGTCAATCAGCGGCCAGCGGAAACGGTCCCACTCGTCAGCTGCTATGAAGCGACGCAGGATGGATTCGGCCTCGTCGGCCCGGCCGTGGTCCTCGAGGGACTTGACGTAGTACGGCAGAGCCATGTGGGCGTGCTCTCCAGTGCCCAGGTCGCACAGCTCCTGCATCCGGTCGTTGCGTCGGAGCAGCGCGGCATATGCCTCAAGCGTGTTCTGGACAAGGTAGCGGCCGGCGGCAATGTCCCCGCCAAGCACCCGGACCGCCTCATTGATGCGGCCGGCGCGCTCCAAGACCCGGGCCTGAAGCTCCTGCGCGTTGCTGGCATCGAGGTTCCAGCGCTCCTCACCGCGGGCGCTGCGGGCGCGCTCCGCCCTGGGTGCGAGCAGTTCCAGGACCTGCTCGTCCCGGCCTTGGCCATCAGTGAGTTCGACGAGCGCGGCCAGCATCCAGCCCCGGTCCAAGTGCGGCGTCAGGACCCGTATCGCCTCATCCACCCGTCCAACATTCACCAGGAGCTCGGCAAAGTTGCGACAGGTGCGCTCGGACGCGAGTCCCGCCTCATCCGGGCGGGCCCATTCCACTGCCTGCTCTCCCCGTCCCGCTCGGAGCAGAGCGTCGGCAACTGCCCAGCGTGCCGGCTCCCAACCGACCTCGACGTACGCCTCCAGTACGCCCAAGGCTCGTTCAAGCTCCCCCGCCCCGCACAGTTCACGCGCTGCCGCCCTCGCGCAGGACCACGCTCCGCGGGAAGCCGCCCGTACCAGCTGCTCCACATGCCCGCGCTCCACCAGCAGGTCCACCAATACGGGCGGGTACCCGCCCAGCTCACGCGACTGCCACTCAAGATCATCAATGTTCATGGGCCGAGCGTAGAACCACCCACTGACACACCCCCTTCGTACTGCCTTGGCCATCCGAGCGAAGGGTTCAACTCAGGCGACGAGGTCGCGAAGGCAGCCCGGGTCGCATCGTTCGTATCCGCTGCCGCGCCACTACCTGGGATTGCCTGGAGGAAGAAGCGAGGGCGCATCGGGGGATTTCTCCGGGCCGCTGACTCGCTGACCCAGTCCCTCCGCACGGCCTGGGTCAGCATTTGGGCAACCTCCTGACCTGCGCGTTCGGGGATTTGGGTCAGCGATTGGGTCGGAGGGCCTGAGAAGCATTCACGGCATCGCCTGAAGGAGAGCTGCCGTGAACGGAACCCGTGTTTTTGAGTCGCTGAATGCCGAGTGGGCGGTCGTGTGCGCCGAGCCGGGCCACACCGAGATGGTGCTCGGATGGCTGCGCGAAGGCGGCGTGCACTTCGGGGACAGGGAGGTCGAGGGCGGCCTGTCGGAGGTCCTGGCCGAGCTCGGTCGCCGGGACCGGACGCAAGACCGCGGGCACAGCGACCGGTGGCTTCGGGTGCTGCTGGAGCGGGCGGTCGGCGAGGGCGCCGGGGCGCTGCTGGCGGCGCGGGTGATTGTGCAGGCCATGGTGCCGGGGGCTATGCGGCTGACGCGTCGTCTTCAGGCCGGCCGGGACTACGACGAGACCGGGCGGGTGGTCGTCGCGTGCCTGTTCCAGGTCGTGCGCCGCTTTCCGCTCGGGCGTACGAGCGGGGCCGCGGCGAACTTGCTGTTGGAGACGCTGCACCTGGCCAGTCGCGAGCTGAAGGCCGAGAGCGCTGAGGGCGGCGTCGTGCAGTACCCGTACCTCGACGCGGTGCTGTCCGGGGAGCCGGCGGACGACGACCCGGCCCAGTCCGCGTGGGCGGGCGTCCTGGAGCGGCGGGCCGCGAGGGCGGGGTTGCTGCGGGATGGCGAAGGCGTCGACGGAGCCCGGGGGGAGCTGGTCGAGCTGCTGGTGTGGGCCGTGGGCGCGGGCCAGATGGACGCCGACCGGGCGCGGGTGATCGCGGACGAGACCCGGGTCGGCGCGCAGGCCGGGGCGGGGGTGTCCGCGGTGGCGTGGCGGAAGCGGCGGAGCCGGACGGTGCGGCAGATGCGGGTCGTCGCGGAGCGGTGGGTGCAGGCGGCATGACGGCCTCGTTTTCAGATTTCTCGGGATTCGCGGTCACGTTTGGGCGCTGGCGGCTCCTTGGGGTGGGTGGCGGCGGAGGTACTGCCGGGTGCGGGTTGGGAAGGGGTGGCGGATCATGACGGACCCCGGGCTCACGAGCACGGACAGCGACGCCGGCGGTGAGTCGGATCTCGCCGTGCTGGTGCGGGCACGCGGGCGGCTGCGCGCGCTGGTGGTGCAGCTGGAGACGGCGCCGTTCGCCGATGCGACGGCGGCGTCGATGCGCTCCTACCTCGATGAGGAAGCCACGCGGGCAAGTTCTGCTTTCGCCCGCTGGCTCCGGCTGCCGGAGCAGAGCCGCACCGGTCAGGACGACCAGGCGCTGCGGGGGCGGTCGTGAGGCGGCGCACCGAGGGTGTGGAGGACGTGCTGCCGGGTGAGGCGGGCGGGTGGGCGCTGGGTTCCCTCGGCGCCGCCGCCAACGCGGTGACGGTGCTGCGTCGTACAACGTGGGCGCTGATTGTGGCCGGGCCGGTGCTGGGCGTGTTGTCGATGGTCTCGCGGCCCGCTCCGGTGGCGCCGGTGGCTCCGGTCCGCCAGGAGCAGCCCGCGGTGGGGCAGTCGGTGGGGCCGGGCGGGTTCGCGGAGCTGTTCGTCAGCGCGTACCTGGCGGCCGGTGAGGGCACCGAGGACTTGCTGGCCTCGTTCCTGCCGACCGCCCGGGACGTGACGCTGAGGGCCGCTCCGGGGGCGCAGCGGGCGCAGGAGCTCGCGGCGGTGAAGGTGCGGGAGGTGTCGGGCGGGTACTGGTCGGTGACCGTGGCCGCCCGCGTCGTCCCCACCGGGGCGGCGGGCGCCAAGGCCGAGCCGGAGGGCGGGTCGGAGTCGGAGCCGGGCTCGGTGCTGCGGTACTTCCAGGTTCCGGTGCGGTCCGGTGCGGGTGGGGTGCTGTCGGCGGCCGCGCTTCCCGCGGAGGTCGCAGCGCCGGTTTCGGGTGAGGCTCCGTCGCTGGCGTACGGGCAGTCCGTGCCCGTACCGGCCGCGGATCCGGCCGGGCAGACGCTGGCCGGGTTTTTCGCCGCGTATCTGGCCGGCAGTGGGCAGCTGGACCGCTACCTCTCCCCCGGGACCGAGCTGTCCGCCGTCTCGCCCGCGCCGTACGCGCGGGTCGAGGTCGCGCAGGTCGCCGAGACCGGCACCAACGACCCCGGCGCCCAGCAGGACGCGCCGGGCGACGGTGCGCGGCGGGAGCTGTTGGTCCAGGTCGCCGCGACGGATACGGCCGGGCAGGAGCGGCCGCTGGCGTACGCCGTCGTGATCACCGCGCGGGATGGCCGGTGGGAGATCGGATCCGTGGAGGGAGCTCCCGTGCTGAGCAAGGGCTCGGCGCGGGCCGATGAGGAGGAGGCGCAGTGATGCATGCAGATGTGCTGGTGCTGGCGGGGGCGGTCGATGACGTCGACCGGCTGGCCCAGAAGGTGACGAGTCTGCTGAGCGGTTCGGTGATGCTGCTGATGGTGGTGGCCGCCGTGGTGGTCACATGGGCGAAGTCGAAGTCGGTGGTGGCGGCGTTCGTCGCGGCGCTCGGCGGCGCGGCCTTGTGGTTCGTGGTGCTGAACGCGCCGACGTTCCGCGACAGCATCGGCGACGACCTCACCCCCAGCAGCAGTAGCAGTAGCGCGGTCCACGGCGCGGGCGCCGGATACGCGGTCCTCGAGACCTATGGCCCGTTGCCTGGCCGGGGTGAGCAGCGGTGAGCAGCGCGGTGGTGGCCGGTTCGGGGCCGGAGGTGCTGGTCGGGCGGTGTTACACCCGGGCGCGGCGGCATCCGCTGATGATCGGCCGGTGGCCCGGTGGGCGCGGTCGGATCTGGGGTGGCCCGTACACGGTGCCGCAGATGGTTGTGCTGGCCGGGTCGCTGACCCTGCTGCTGCTGACCCGGGCGGTGTGGGCGCACTTCGGGCTCCTGAACTACGTGCTCGCGCTCGGCATGCCGTACGGGCTTTCGCTGCTGGTGCGGCATGTGCAGGTCGACGGCCGTAGTCCGTTGGCGGTGGCTGGGAGTTCGCTCGGGTTGCTGACCCGGCCGTCCGGCGGCCGGCTCGGCGGGCGCCCGCTCAAGGACCTGCGCGGTCGGCGGCCGCTGATCGGGGTGTGCAGCATCACCTGGGCCCCGGAACGACCGGTACACGGTGGGGCGGGTGGCGCGCCGATGCTCCGCGCACACCGGGCCGGGGCGACCGTCCGATCGGCGAGCGTCGTACCCCCGGGCCTCCTGGCATCTCGTCGTTCTGCAGCCCTCGACCAGGACGTCGTCCTCGACCCGTCCACGGGCGGCGCTCGGGCGGCGGGGCGGGGCGCGGCCGGGGCGGGTGCAGGCAGGACCGGCAAGAGCGAGGTCGTGGTGGAGCGGCGGCCGGTGCCGGTCGCCGCGGCGTTGCTGGCGGCCCGCCGGCGCGGGGTCCGAGATGACGTGAGCGATCCGCGTACGGCGCGGCGAGGGGTGTGATCCGGGGTGCGGATGCCGATCCGGCATGTGGCCGGGAACGTGATGTGGACGGTGCACGGGCAGGTCTGGGCGGTGTACCGGGTGGCGGGGTCCGGCGGCGGTGATACGTCCCGGCGTTCGAAGAACCGGCGGCTGGGGCAGCTGGAGGCGCTGGTCAAGTCGCTCCCGGGTGAGTCGATGCTGCTGAGCCTGTGCCCGGCCGTCGACCCGGAGAGCGTCCTGGCGAAGATGACGACGGGCATCGACCTTTCGGTCTCTGCCCGCTACCGGGAGTCCACCGAGCTGCTGCGCGGGCAGTTGGAGCAGCTGGAGCTGACCGGTCGCACCGACTGGCTCGCCGTCCCTTTGCCGTTGAGCCGTGGGGAGTCGGTGCGCGAGGTGGTCGCCGCCGCCCGCGCCGACGTCGCCCTGCAGCTGGGGTTGCTGCCCCGTCCGGTGTCCGCCCGTGAGGAGGGTGAGCGCCTGGCCCAGGCCGAGCGGATGGCGTCGGTGTGGCCGTCGGGGATCACGCTGCGGCCCGCGACGACGGCCGAGATCCTGTGGATCTACGGGCACAGCACCCGGCGCGGTCTCCTCGAACCCGTGCTGCCCGAGGGTGAGCCGGCGCGGATGCGCGGGCGGGGCCGGGGCGCGGCGTCGCTCGGGCAGGTTGTGCTCGCCGAGGGCGGGAATCTCCTGGAGGACCTGGCCGGCGATGCCCGGGACGTGGGCTGGGGCAGCCGCGGTACGGGCCGCGGCGCGGCTGGTGGACGGGCCGGGGTGCGTGGGCGCCGACGCCGGGCGGGGGCGGTGGGTCCGCTCGCGCGGCGGTGGCTGGAGGTCACGACCGAGTACGGGCCGTCGTATCAGGTGATGCTCGCCCTTTCCGAGATGCCGGAGGCGTTCGTCTTCCCCGGCTCGGAGTACCTCGCCTCCCTGGACATGTTCTCGTTCCCGGTCGACTGGGTGGTGCGCCTCCATGTCTCGTCCGGGGCCGAGGCGGAGGCGAAGACCCGGCGCCAGGCGCGCGAGCTCGCCAATCAGTACGCCGAGTACGAGGGCGAGAGTGCCGGTGTTCCGGCCAGCGTCGACAAGGCCGTCGGCGGGCTCGACGAGTACAGGGAGCGGCTGACCGCGTCGAGTACCGAGGTGGAGGTGCGGGCGATGGCGGCGTTGTGCGTCTGGGGCGGCACCCCCGAAGAAGCCGAGCGGCGGGCCGGGGAGCTGGCCGGGCACTTCGCCGGCAACGAGTACACCTTCGCCCGGCCGCGCGGGGAGCAGGAGAACCTCTGGTACGGGATGCTGCCCGGGACCCGCACCCCGCAGGTCATGGCCCAGTACGCGCAGTACCTGCTGGCCCGGGACTTCGCGATGGCTGCCCCGTTCAACGGCGGCGGGCTCGGCGACAGCACCGGGCCCTTGTTCGGGCTCCAGCTCGCCGGCGGCGGCGTGCGCCCCGTCCTCACCGACTGGACACGCGGCCCGCGGGAGAACACCTCCGCGACGGCGGCGTTCGTCGGGGAGCTCGGCGCGGGCAAGTCGACCGCGATGAAGGCTGCGGTGTACTCGGTGCTCGCCGCCGGGCACCGCACCCGGGGCAGCTACCGGCGAGGCCGGGTCGTGATCGTGGACCGGACGCCGCGTCAGGAATGGCTCCGCTACGCCCAGGCGTGCCCGGGCCAGACCGAGTGCATCACCATCGACGACCACGCCCGCATCTCCCTCGACCCGCTGCGCATCTTCACCGGCCGCGAAGCCCAACGCTTCACCGAGAGCTTTCTGACCCTGTTGCTGGGGCTCGCGCCGATGAGCGACGAGGGCATCGCCCTGTCCGAGGCGATCGAGGCCGTACTCGCCCAGCCGCACCCCTCCATGACGGTGCTGGTCGAGGAGCTCACCAACCGGGGCGCGTCGGGGGACACGTGCTCGGCGATGGCGGCGCGGCGGCTGGCCGCCGTGTGCCGCAAGGACCTCGCCCGGGCGGTGTTCGACGAGACGCTGCCCGTGGTCCGCGGATCGTCGGCCGACACCCTCGTCTTCTCCGTGGCCTCGCTCGCGCTGCCGACGAAGAGCGAGCTGCGCGAGGGGCGGCTGGAGAAGATGGAGTTCGAGAAGGTCTTCGGCCGGGCCGTGATGTACCTGATCGCCGCCCTGTGCCGGAAGATCGTCTACGCGGACCTGGACGAGTTCGCGCTCGTGGTGTGGGACGAGTGCTGGTGGCTGACCTCCAGCCCCGAAGGTCTCGCCCTGGCCCTGGAGCTCGTACGCGACGGCCGCAAACACGGCGCCGGCGCCCTGTTCGGCGGGCACGACGACGAAGACATCGGCTCCGGCGACTTGGAGGACGGACAGATCCTGCGCGGCCTCATCCCCCGCAAGTTCGTCTTCCGGCACACCGACGTCACCCTCGCCCGCCGCGCCCTGACGTTCCTGGGCTGCGACCCCAACGACCAGGACCTCCTCGCGCTCGTCACCACCGAGCTGTCGCCCACCAGCCCCGAGCTGAGCGATGACGAGCGTGCCGCCCGGGCCGGCGAGTGCCTGCACCGAGACCTCACCGGCCGGATCGGCGCCATGCAGATCACCCTGCCCGCCGACGAGCAAGCCGTCGCCCACATCCACTCCCAGCCCCTACAGAGCACCACGGCATGACCCTGCGGCAGGCCGGCGCACCGGCACAGATCAAGGACCAGCCCCGGGCCCGGGACGCAGCCGCCGAACGCGGCCGCAGCGGCTTGAACCGGGGCCGGTACGGACGTGTTCCCGTTCTGGGCGCGGCCCGGGCGCTGGGCGGGCGGCCGTGGCTGCGGGGCGGGCGCGTTCCCGTACGCGTGCTGCGTGTACTGCGCGGTGTGCGGCGGTGGTTGCGGCCGGGGAGGAGCATGGCGGCCGGGCTCGTCCTCCTCGCGCTCTCGTGCCTGATGTCCGTCGTACTCGCCGGTGTGGCCGCCCACGCGGCGCCCAGCCCGACGCCGTCCCCGTCGGCCAGTCGCGGGTTGCTCGACAACCCGTTCGTACCCGGGCCTCAGGGGCCCGTTCCGGGTACGTCCGGGTCCACGTCCTCTCCCCCGATGCTGCCCGGGCCGCCGAACCCGCTCAAGCCGAGCCCTCTGGTGCCCAGCCCGTCGGCCACGGACAACGGCCTCTCCGACCTCCTCGACGATGCGCGTGCGAAGGAGGAGCGCGAGAAGAGGGAGGCCGCCGAGGAGGAGCGGCGCAAGGAGAAGAAGGCGCAGGAGGAGTTCGAGAAGAAGGTCGACGCGTACAAGAAGGACCGGGCGGCCCAGGGCGGGGTGCTGTCCGCGTTCGATGTGACCGACCGGGACGGGAATCCGGTCAGCTCGTACCGCATCTACGCCGACACCGGCAGTTGGAAGGACTGGGACCTGTCGATTGAGGGGTTCCTCGTCGACATGCTGTTCCTGGGCATCAAGTGGGCGGTGAGCTTCGCGTGCTTCCTCATCTCCTGGAGCCTGTCGTTCTTCCTGGCTGGGCTCCTGCTGAAGCCGGCCCTCCAGGTGTCGACGTCGCTGTACGGCAGCGTCGTCACCCAGCTCGGGCTCCCGCTGCTGTTCCTGACAGTCACCCTGGTCGTGGCGTCCTTCCATCTGCTGTTCGGGAACCGGGTCAGGGGCTGGGGCGAGATGGCGGCCGCGCTGGTCATCTCCGCGCTCGCCATCGGGGCGCTCGCCTCGCCCCCGCAGCTCCTGCTCAGCAAGGACACCGGGGCCGTGGCGAGCGTGCGGAACCTGGCCGTGGAGACGGCCGCCCTGGTCCTGGACAAGGAACCCATCGACAGCACCCGGCCCACCACCGAAGCCGGCTGGGAGCAGAAGCCATCCGGAAGCAGTGTCGGTGAGCAGGTGCGCTCCGCACCCAGCGCGCTGGCACGGCCCATCACCGACGCCCTCGTGGACGCGTTCGTGGCCCGGCCCGCGATGCTCCTCTCGTACGGGCAGACGTTCGACGGGAAGTGCGGGAAGGAGTTCCGTGACTCCCGGATCGAGCAGGCCGTCTACGACCGCGAGGTCGACCAGCGCAAGGAGAAGGGCAAGTCCTTCCTCAAGCACATCCCCGGCATCGGGGTCGCGCTGCCCGACACGGTGAAGGACTGGATCGTGGGCACCGCCGTGGACGTGACCACCGACGAAGTGATGAACATGATCCACGGCTCGGGGCCGGTCGCCAGCTTCGAGAAGGACTGCGTCAAGGACGCCGGGGCGGTGAAGAAGGCGTCGATGGACAAGGTCGGCGGCGCCGCGTTCATGCTCCTGGCCGCGTTCCTCACCTGCGCGTTCATCACCGTCCTGGGGAGCGGGTTCCTCTTCGCGCAGGTCAACATCGCCATCGAGGCGATGATCGCGAAAGTGGCTCTGGCCGTCGGGATCCTGCCCGGCCCCGGGCGGGCCTGGCTGTGGGAACGGGCCGCGGCCATCGCCCGCAGTCTCGCCCTGATGCTGGCCTGCGTCACCTGCCTGGCGGTGTTCGTGGTCGTCGTCAACACCGTCCTCAACACCCCCGAACGTGATCTGCCGGGCGGGCTGACCGTGCGGTTCATCGTGCTGGATGGCATCTGCGTCGCTGCGTTCCTCTACCGCCGCAAACTCGCCCGCACCACCAAGGGCATGGTCACCCGGGTGAGGCAGCGGCTCGGGAACAGCCCCCTGGGCGGGGCCGCCCCCGCGCCCCCGGGGCGGGAGCGGGGCAGGGTCGGGAAGCGGCTGGTGCTCGGCGGGCTCGCGCTCGGCGCCGCAGTGGCCACCGGCGGCACCAGCACCGCGCTCGGCACAGCAGCCCGCATCGGCGGCCGGCGGGCAGCCGCCGGGATCACCTCGCGCCTGGCCCGCAGCGGCGGCCGCGCCGCAACCGGCCTGGCCACCGCCGCCGAACGCACCGTACGGGCAGGAGCACGCACCGCCGTACGGGCCGGGAAGGTGGGGCTCCAGGCCACCGTCGGCCTGCCCGTCTACGGACCGCGCGTCGCCCGCAGGGTCGGCCCCGCCGTCTCCGCCCTGCCAGGGCGGGCAGCGGCGCGGGCCACCACCACGGCCCAGCAACTGCACGACCGGAGGCAGGAGATGAGCACCCGGGTCCAGCCGGCCCTCGAACTCGGCCGGGAAGCCCGGCACAACGTGCGCTCCCTCGGCCGCATCGTCCGCGGCCGCCCCGGCCTCGGCGCCTACCACCCCGCCACACCGCCCGCCCCGCAACCGGCCCCGCAGCAGACTCCGCCGACGGTGCCCGCGACCCGCCGCCTCCCCGCACCCACCACCCCGCAGACCGCCGAACCCGGGGCCGCCGAACCGGGGTCCGCACCGGACCGGGCGCTGCGGCCGGGAGGTGTGCGCCGACGGCCGGCTCCCCGGCGCGGTCTCCAGCCGCCCGCCAGCGCGGCGCACGCCCGCCTCCACCAACAACTCCACCGCGTACGGCACAACCGCGCCACCGACCCGGCACCGGCGCCTTCGCCGCGCGCACCGGGGCCACCGCGTACCGGGCGCCGCCGGACCGGTCCGGGGACATCGTCGTGACGGGGAAGGGGAAGGTGCTCCTGGCAGGGTCGGCGCTCCTGGCGCCGGTCGTCCTGGTCCTGGGGCTGGTGGTGCTGTTCGTCGCGGCCGTCGCCAACGGGGCGGCCGGCCACGAAGAAGACGAAGCCGCCCCCGTCGCCGCGTCGGGCGGGGCGCCCGGGAAAGTCGCGGGGATCGACCCTGTCATGCTGTCCGCCTACACCCGCGCCGCCACCCAGATCGCTGTGCTGCGGCCGAAGTGCAAGGGGATGCGGTGGTCCGTGATCGCGGGGATCGGGAAGGTCGAGTCCAACCACGCCGCCGGGCGCACCGTCGCCGCCAACGGGAACATCACCCCGCACATCCTCGGGGTCCGGCTCAACGGCTCCGGCGTCGGCGGCAACCGCACCTCGTTCACGGACACCGACCGCGGCCGGCTCGACGGCGACACCGCCTACGACCGGGCGGTCGGCCCGATGCAGTTCCTGCCCTCCACCTGGAACGGGCCGACCGGACAGGACGGCAACAACGACGGCCTCAAAGACCCGCACAACGCTTTCGACGCCGCGCTCGGCACCGCCGCATACCTCTGCGGCACCGGCACCACCGACCTGAAGCAGGCCGACCAGCTCCGCAAGGCGATCTGCCGCTACAACCACTCCGCCACCTACGTGAACGACGTCACCGGCTACGTCGCCGAGTACGACGCTCTCCCCACCGGGGCCGGTGCCCCGGCGGCGGCGAAGGGGCGGGCCGGAGCGGTAATCAGGGCTGCGAGCTCCGAGCTCGGGACCCCGTACGTGTGGGGCGGAGGCAGCACTTCGGGCCCGACGAAGGGCGGCTACGACTGCTCCGGCCTCATGCTCTACGCCTTCCACACGGGCGCCGGTATCACCCTGCCCCGTACCTCCCAGCAGATGCGGCACTTCGGAACCCGCGTCGACCGTGCCGATATCCAGCCCGGCGACCTCATCGTGATCAACAACGACGGAAACTGGGGACACGTCGGCCTCTACACCGGCAACAACACCATGATCCACGCACCCCGCCCCGGCAAAACCGTCAAAACCACATCCCTGGCCGGGTACTGGGAAAAGTACGACTGGGACGTACGGCGGGTGCTGTGACGGGTTGAGATCTGGTCGTAGTGATACGGCGGCATTTGGCCCCGCCAGACAGTGCCTGGCGGGGCCAAATTTGCTTCAGCGTCCGAGTCTATGACTCACACATAGCCGAAGGGAAGGTCCGGCAGACTCCGGAGAAGCTCCCTCACCTCATCCATCGTCGCTCCCACACGCGAATCGAAATCACGTGGATCCCCCGTTTCGAGGGCTTCGCTCATCAACGACTGAACAAGGAAAAACTCCTCCCTGGGCATCGTCACGACGATTCGCTCCCCCTGGTCATCCACATACAAAGGGACCACCCCTCTCATCCTTGCCTAAAGTTCCGCGTAAAGTATTCGTACCCGTCCTTTGGCGCGAATACGGTTCCCCCGTCTCGGGATTTAGGATTACGAATTACGATAACCCCATTTCGCCAGTACGCGGTCCTTCCACCGCCACCGACACGGCGCTCACCGTTGAGGATAACGTCCTCGATCATCCGGGAAAATTCCTTGCGCGTACGAATCCCCGGGAACTCCCCCTGCTCCACCACGTGCTTGCGAAATGCGTGTCCATCTGCGCCCGCAAGCTCTTCGGCAGCCAACCTGGCCTGCAGCTTCGTACAGCTGCTGTTATGCACCAGGACCGGGGTGTTACCCGCCAGCACATACTACGAGCTCGTAACACGATCTTGTTGAACTGCCCTGGTTGGCCGTGACCAGTGTGACGATTCGGCCGTTCGAGATGGTGTGACTACCCGGCCGTGGATCGTGGACGATGACCTGTGGGCGCTGATCGAGCCGCTCCTGCCGCCCTGGCCCGAGAAGGCTCCCGGTCCACGGCCGGTGCCGGACCGGCAGTGCCTGCAGGGCATCCTCTACGTGCTGCACAACGACATCGCCTCGCAACTGCTGCCCCTGGAGCTGGGGTTCGGCTCGGGTCAGACCTGCTGGCGGCGCCTTGAGCGGTGGCAGCAGGCCGGGGTCTTCGACCGGCTGCACCGGATCCTGCTCTCCAGACTGCATGCGGCCGGCGAGCTGGACTGGTCCAGAGCATGCGTGGACGGTTCCCACGTCCGCGCGAAAAAGGGGGAGCCGACACCGGTCCGTCGCCGGTCGACCGGCGGAAGCCGGGCAGCAAGCATCACCTGATCTGCGACGGACGCGGCACCCCGCTCAGGGTCATCACCATCGCGGCCAACGTCAACGACGTCCCCCAGACCCTCGCCCTGGTCGACGGCGTCCCGCCCGTCGCCGGCCGCCGAGGGCGGCCCCGCCGGCGCCCTGAGGCCCTCCTCGGAGACAAGGGCTACGACTCCAACCCCAACCGCCGCGAACTGCGCAAGCGCCGGATCCTGCCGGTCATCTCCCGCAAGGGCTCACCGAACATCAAAGGGCTGGGCAAGCTCCGCTACGTCGTCGAGCAGACCTTCGCCCTGCTCCACCAGTTCAAGCGCCTCGCCGTTCGCTGGGAGCGCCGCACCGAACTCCACGACGCCTTCGTCTCCCTCGCCTGCAGCCTCATCTGCTGGAGACGCCTCAAGAGGGCCAACTCATGATCGTGTTACGAGCTCTCAGGGACGGCAGCAGCAGGAGAAGCAGTCCGCCGCTGACCAGTGGACCGAGACCGGATATGTCTTCACCACGACCATTGGCCGCCCGATCGAACAGACCAACCTCATCCGCACCTTCCATGCTCTCCTCCCCACGCCGAGCTCCGCACGATCCGCTTCCACGACCTCCGCCACACCACAGCCACCCTCCTCCTGGAGGAAGGCGTCGAACTCGTCGTCATCAAAGAACTCCTCGGACACGCCCACATCGGCGTCACGGCCACCATCTACGCCCATGTCCGGCTCGGCCTCCAACGCCAAGCCCTCGACACCCTCAGTGCGACCCTCGACCGTTCCTGACACACCGACGACAACGGCGACGGACACCACCAGGTCCGCCGCTGCCCGTCAATTGCTGCCGTCAGACACGACTGAAGCCCCACCAGTCGCAACCGGTGGAGCTTCAGATTTGAAATTGCAAACCGTCTGCAACGACCCCTGTGATCGTCGCAGACTTCGGGCTCAGCGCAGGTGCGCGGGGAACACGCCCTCAGCCCGAGAGGCTGGCGCTAGCAGTCGATCAAGGATCGTGCGACTTGATTGCCTGCTTCCGTATTGGCGATCCAGGCACGACTGCCCAGCTTAGGCTCCCAGGAAAGACGCTCAAGGTCATTGATTACCAACTGGACAACTTCGCGCACCTCCCCCTCCACGGCGAAAACCCCTCTGCGGCAAGTTCGCCAATCTGGATCAGATCATCTTCGAGCAGGAAGTGCAGCAGCTCGGCGAAGAACTCCTTCCATGAGCGGCCCTTCGCCTCTTCCCTTGCTGCCCAGATGAGCTGATCGATTGGGACCCAATCGTCCATCCCTTCCATCAGCACGTCAGCGAAAACATTTCTGTCGATCATGGCAAGTGAACCTTCATTGGCTTTCCACCACTACCTGGCTGGATATCTACTGTCGCTCCACCAGAAGCAGACGCCGTTCTCCACTGGATCACGGTGCCATCTTCGAGTCGATACACGTCCGGGATTTTGGGGCCTCGCGCTGGGAGTTGTTCAGCGCCAGCAGTCCAGCGCTCGAAGGCGTCACGCATCGTCTGCTCATCAGGCATCTCCCGCACGTGCCCCTGCCTCCCCTTCGGCAGGTTGTCGAACTCGGACTGCCATACGCCACACGATCCGTTGCTGTTGTGTACGAGTACCGGCGTGCTCCCCGCCAGCACATAGTACGCATGGATGTCCTGAATGGTGAGATCGTGGGTTCTCTGACGCTCGACATAGTGACGGAGAGCAACTATTCGAACACGGTCCCCTTGGCTCGTCTTCAGCCACTGACCGACAACCAGATCGCCCGCCTCGACCCACTCATCAGCATTTGGCACCCAGAACGGATGCGTGTCGGTTGCGATGACGCTCGACAACTTCCCACCATCGGCGATGGTGACGTCCGTGAAGTATTTGTCGTCATCAGTGGTGATCGTGTCGATCACCTTTCTGTCGACGCTTACCCCGGTGCCCACATCCGTGGTTCGGACGACGTCCCCGACTTCTACGTCTTCGATGGCCTTCTGCGTTCCGTCGGCGAGCAGCACTCCCGTGCCGGGCGCGAAACTGTGACACTCACCAAGCTTCGGCTTAGCTTTCGCCTTAGGCTTAGGCTTAGGACCTGCGACCGCACCGCCTTCCTCCGGCTCACGCGAAGTGAGCATGGCGATGAGGAAGCTGGGCACTAGGTACATGTCGCTCGACGTGTCAAACCCCTGGCCGGCTACCCACTCGTCGTACGTATTTCCGTAATCGCACCCTGGCGCACCTGCGCCACCATGCCAACAGTCACCGTCTACGAGCCATCCGGCCAGCTCTGCCGTGCGCGGAACGTTTCCGACGACACCGTAAACCAGTTCTCCGAAGCCGTGGCAGACCCCCGAGAACCAGTTGTTGCCGCAGGGGCCGTTGCCTCCGCTGTCGTTGCCGCCAGTGTCGCTGTCACCGCTATCACTGCCAGTGCCCTTGGTACTGGGCTGACCGCAGGTGTAGTAGCAGCCGTTCTCTCCGGTGCCTCCGGGTGCCTTGCCGGCATCCTCGCGGTGCTGGCCAGGGCGTGGCTCGTTGTGGCCAGTGCCGTCGTCGAGCCAGAGGCCGGTGGGATCTGAGTATGTGGCGGGGTTGTTGTTGCTGTAGGTGTAGCCGTTCATCTGCTGGGGGTCGGTGAGGTCGAGGACCGGGTCGACTGAGATGAAACGGCCGAGGTCGGCGTCGTACTCGCGGGCGCCGAGGTGGGTGAGGCCGGTGGTTTTGGTGTCGTCGGTGCCGCCGACGAATCCCTTGGTGCCGGGCCAGGTTGTGGGTGTCGTGCCGCGTTCTCCGCCGAAGGGGAGGGTGCGGCGCTGGGTGATGGCGAGGCTGGATGCCTGGATGGACAGTTCGCCGGTGCCGTGCTGGTCGGCGACGGTGAAGGCGAAGGTGCCGTCGTCACTGCGGATGGCCATCTGGCCACCGCCGAGGTCGAAGTACCGGGTGGCCTTTGCCTTGGTAGCGCCTGCCGGGAGGGCGACTTCGGTGTTCCCCAGGTACAGGGTGGTCTCGGTCGGGGTCCGGCCTATGAGCCGGTTGCCGGAGGCGTCGTAGAGGTAGCTGGTGGTCTTGCCGCTCTTGGTGACGCTCGCCAAGTGGTCCTCGACGTCCCAGGTCAGCGACTGGCCCGGCCGGGTGATCGTGTTCCCGGAGGCGTCGTAGGTGTAGACGTCGGTGGTGGATCCTGCCCGGCTGGTGGTCGTCCGGGAGCTTAGGCTGTGGGCCTGGGCCGTGCCGGGCTTGGGGTAGGTGTAGGTGTCCTTGAGGTCCTTGGCGGTGTCACCCGTTACGTCGTGCCGGGTCTGGGTGGCACGGTTGCCGGACTTGTCGTAGGTGAAGGTCTGCCAGTACGGGGCTGGGCCTCCGACCTGTGACGCCGCGGGTGCGGTTGCGCAGGTTGTTGTGGGCTGGACCCAGGCTTCAGTGAGGCGGCCGAGGTAGTCGTAGGTGGAGCACTGGTTGTCCGTGCCGGTGCGGGACGTGTCCGAGATTGCGCGGACGTTGCCGACCTCGTCGTAGTGGTAGGTGGCGTAGCGGTCGACGCCGGGCTGGTCCTGGCGGTCGACGCGGGAGGTGGCGAGGCGCTGGGTGCCCCACTCGTAGGTGTTGGTGACCTGCGTGATCTTGCCGCTGTTGGTCAGGCTCATCTGGTACTGGAGCGGCTTGCCGGTGAGGCTGTAGCTGACGCTGGATGTCATGCCCTCGCCGTAGACCGTGGCAGGGCGGAGCGTTGCGTTGTCGTAGGTGTAGTTCGTGGATCCGCCCGGCAGGGAGCCGGCGGCGGAGTAGCTCACGCCTGCGGTGAGGCCGGAGGGCAGGAAGGTGGTGCCGGTCTGGTAGGTGCCCTGGAGGGCGCCCTCAGCGGCGGGGATGACGACTGCGGTCCGGATGGGACGGTAGAGCTTGTCGTAGGCGGTGACCTTGGAGGTGTATGCCTGGCCGTTCACGTACCGGGTGGATTCGGCGAGCTGCCCCTTGGCGCCTGAGACCGTGTCGTAGACCTGCTTGGTCCGCAGGGTTCCGGTGGCGGACTTCTCGCGTACCTCGGTCTGGCGGCCGAGGTCGTCGTAGAGGTACGCCAGTCCGGGGACGTCGGTGCGCGAGCCCTTGGTGAAGGTCACCTGGCCGCGGTCGTCGTAGGTGGTGGTTGCCGTGCCCTGGTCAGGGTCGGTTGTGGAGATCTTCCGGCCGAGCTGGTCGTACGTGTACGTCCAGTGGTTTCCGGCGGGGTCGGTGACCTTGTCCAGTTCGTTGCGCGGTGTGTAGTGGTACGTAGTGCTGTCGTAGGCGGCGTCAGCGGAACGGCTGTGCAGCTGCCGCAGCTCTACGGTGTTGCCGCGGGCGTCGCTCAACACCGTGGTGGCTGTGCCGCCAACCGGGGGGATGGTCGTGGTGCGGTCGCCACCGTAGATGGTCTTGGTGGTGTTGAGGATCTGGCCGCCGTCACCGTTGCCGGCCATCTGCTGCATCTGAACGGCGCGGTTCAGTCCGTCGTACGCAGTACGGGTCTGGGTCTCGACCGACAGTGCGTCGTCCGGCTTGAAGAGCTCGGTGCTGGGCGCGTCCGTGACGTAATAGGGCTCGAAGGTCTTGGTGACGAGGCCGCGTTCGTCGTAGAAGGTGTCCGCGAGGACGCCGCCGCCATCGGGCCCGGGGTCCTGGGTCTGGCGGCTTCGCAGGAATCCGTCGAACAGTTCGTAGGACGTGATCTGTCCGCCGGTGTTGTTCAGCGACTTGGTCGCGACCGCGACCGGCTTGTCCTCGTCGACCGTGTAGACGAACTCCTTGGTGGGCGTTTGCGTGTTGCGGCGGTCGGCGGCCCAGACCTTGGTCGTCCGGCCGAGCGCGTCGTAGGCATACTCGGCGACGTTGTTGTTCGTGTCGGTCTTCTTGGCGACCAGCCCTCGCACCGTGTCAAAGTCCGTGGTGGAGACCTGGGCCGTCGTTGCGTCGGATGCCTTGGCCGGTGGCGTGGTCACCTTCGCTTGGGTGGCGAAGCCGGTCGTGGGCGTGTAGGTGTTTGTGGTGGTGCGGCCGTCCGTGCGGGCGGTGCGGACAGGGGTGCCGTCGTCCGTGACCGTCACATCGGCGGTCAGGTCGGTGGTACTCAGCGGCCTGCCGTAGATGTCGAACTTGGCTCCGGCTTCGATGTACGTGGCCTTCGTGCCATCGTGGCTCTTCAGGGATGCGACCGCGGTCACGTTCCCCTTCGTGGGGGCGGCTCCGTAGGCGCCGTTGTCGTAGGCCGAGCGGACGTCGCTCAGCACATCCTTCGTTCGGTCGACCGGCGCGTCACATGCCTTGGCGACCGTCTCTGTGCGGACCGGCATGCTGAGAATTGCGCTGCTCGCATCCCCCGCGTAGGTGGTACGCGTGCATGTGTTGTCCGCGGAAGTGGTGTCGTCGCCGTAGTCGTCAGCTTCGATGATTCGACCGGCGATGGTGTCGTGCTTGGTCGCCGTTGCGGTGGTGCGCCACTTGTTGCCTGCGCCCGCGTCCAGTGACGTCCAGGTCTTGCTGCTGGCGGTTCCGGTGAAGTTGGAGGTGACGGTGCCCCAGTCCCGGACCTTCTTCCCGGTCTCGTGGTACCAGGGACGGCTGACAGTCTTGCCGAGAATCTTGCCGCCGGGCTTGTCGAAGGTCACCGTCTTGTAGCCGAAGCCGGGGACGGCTTCGTGGTCGGTGATGGGGTCGCCCTCGCCCTCGTCCAACGTGGCGGAGACGGACTTGGTACCTCCGGAGGCATCCTTGCGGTCGCCGTTCATGCCGCGCAGGAAGTAGCTATCCTGCTGCGTCTTCATCTCAGTGGCGCCACCCTGGCCTCCGGTCCTGACCCTGACGTGCTGGTAGCCACGCCACTGGGACCAGGTCTTCTCCTTCTCCTTGGTCAGGCCGTCGTCATCGTCGTAGTGCCAAGCGGCATCACCGAGGTAGTCGTACATGGTGACCTGGTCCGGCGACCCGCCGGTTCGGTCCGTCTTGGTCACGGAGTCGGTGACGTACTTGTTGAACCACTGCAGGTCCGCGTCGTCGGTGCTGTCCCCGCCGATGTACTGCGGGAAGCACCTCGTGGTGTTCGTCGCCGGAGTCGGCAGCTCGCTCCAGTTACATGCAGGGGCGGAGAAGTTCGCATCGATCTGCCCACCCGACTCGTCGGCAACGCTCGAGAGCCGGTCCTTGACGAACGGGGCGTAGCCGTCGCCGGTCTTGTCGAGCCGGTTCTCCAGCTGGGTGTAGTCGAAGGTGGTCTTGGGGAGCGTGATGGCCGGGGTCGCCGATTCGCCGGTGTGCTGGATGCTGTCCAGCAGGAGCTGGTAGTCGACGTCCGCGGTGCCCCAGTGGTGGTCGAACTTCCAGGAGTCGACCTTGTCGTAGGTGCCTGCGGTGTTGCGCACCTGGGTCGTGATGCCGGTGAGCCGCTTGCGGGTCCAGAAGGACGGGGAGAGCCGGCCGTTGTCGCAGCTGGTGCCGGCCTTGCAGTTGAGGTCCCAGGGGGTGTCGTACCAGTAGGCCGACTTGGAGTCGATCGTGTCGGACGCGCAGGTCACACCTGTCTGGGGCAGGCAGCGTTCCTTGTTGTCGAAGACGACCTGGGCCAGTGGCGGGGCGTAGTAGGCGCCCTGTCGCAGGCCGTAGTTGATCTTGTCGAGGTACCCGCCGCGGACGTACGACGTGTCGTCTTCGGCCTTGAGGTTGCGGCCGTAGGAGTTGGTCTCCTTGCCGTAGTGATAGGTGATGGCGTTGCCGTGGGTGTCGACAACGGTGTCGAGGTTCCATCGCCAGCCCTGTTGGCACCAGGATTCCGCGAACGTGGCGCCGTGGCACTTCTCGCCGGTGTCGTTCCCGTAGACCGGAACCGTCCAGGTCGAGTTCGTGTCCTCGTCGCCTTCCTTCCAGTCGCTGGGCCGGTTGAGGCCGAAGTAGTACTTCGTACCGTCCGGGGTGGTCACACGCCAGTACTCGCCATCGTTGTCACCGTTTTCGAGGGCGGTGTTGTAGCTGCGGGCGATCTTCGTGCCGTCGTCGTTCTTGAGCTTGAAGGTGTTGGTGCCGGTCTGGACGAGTTCGCCGCTCGCGCCGTTGAACGAGATGTAGGCGTTGTCGTACGCCCAGCACAGGTCACCGGGCTTACCGCCGTCGGCGTTCTTCACGCCGTCGTCGGCGCACGGCTTGTAGCGGCGCTCAATGGAACCGGGCCACAGGTCGAAGCCATCGCCGACCCAGGAGCCCTGGTTGTTCGTTCCCCCGGTACGCCCGTCGATGGCACCCGACGAGTAGGAGAGACCGACGCTCGGCTTCAGCCCGCCCGGTACCTCAGGGGTCTGGAAGTCGTAGGACCAGGTGAAGTCGCCGGTGTTGAGGCTGGTGGCCCAGGTGGAGGAAGGCGAGAGAGAGGTGGCCTTGTAGTCGCCCTTGTCCCCCTCCTCCGCCGCCGTGGCCGCGAGAACCGTCGGCGCTCCGGCCTGCAGTGACATGGCGCTGGCGGTCAGCGTCTGCTGGTCCGTGTTGTTGACTGCCGCGACCGGCTGCGACTTGCGGCACTTGTCCTGCTCGGGCGTCGTCAACGCACAGGACGGCAGTTTCACCAACTGCATGCGGGACGCGTAGGAGCCGCCGAAGGACTGGGCGAAGGAGGAGTAGTCGACGGAGACGTCAAGCGGAGCCTTGCCCTCGGCGGAGGAATCCGCGGCCTTCGGAGCGAGGGTGAACAGCAGGCCCTTCACTCCCACACGCTTGGCGTGCTGGGAATCGAATACGCGTGAGGTGACGCCGTTCAGCGCAAGAGCGTCGCTCGCCATGCTGCTCTTCGCCCTGCTCTTGCCGGTCGCACTGCTCGTGGCACGCGCGATCCCGATGGGCTGCCCCTTCGGCGAGGCGAACCGGCTCGCGCCCTTGGCGCCCGGGGCCGGAAGTGACGAGGTGACCTCGGTCGCCTTCGGCAGCGTGCTGTGCGGGGTGGCTGTCGGAACGCGCGATCCCTTGTGCTGCGCCCGCGGTTTCACCTTCGTGTCCTTGGTGCCCGCAACAGGCTTCTCCGACGCAGGCAGACCGGGCAGGCTCGACGCCGCAGCAGCGACGGGGGTTGCGACGCCCTGCAGGAGACTACCTATGAGAACCGTGGACAGGACGAGTGAGGTTCTGCGGAGCAATCTTGCTCCGGGGCTGGCTTTCATATGTGACGTGTCCATCACTGTCGGGCGCCCGACCACTCAGATGGGCCAGGCGCGGAAAACTTGGGTCGATATCGCGCAGAGGTGTCTGCGCATGTCGGGTGGGCGGACCACTGACAGGTCCGCCCACCCGACGCTGGTGGATCAGCCTTGGTTACCGCTAGGAACGTCGGTGGGGATGTCGAAGTACATTCCGGCCAGCTGCTGGACCTGGCTGTCGTCCAGCGCCCCCTGGAAGGCCCAGACGTCGTCGATGACGCCGGGGAAGTACTGCCCGAAGGCGCCCGCCGTCTTGGCGCGGCCGACCTGCAGGGTGCCGCCCGCCTTGAACGTCAGGACGTTGTCGGCCCAGGCGATCAGGTCCTGGCAGGAGGTGTCATCCGCGTCACCGTTGCCGTCGGCGTCGGTGCAGGCGGTCTCCTGCAGCACGCCGTTGACGTACAGGCGGGCCTCCTTGGCGAAGCCGTCGTAGACCAGGGCCAGGTGGTTCCAGTCTCGTGCGTCGTAGAACTCGGTGTTCGAGACGCTGTCGGTGTCGGCTTTGGCGGTGTCCTCGGTGCGGATGTCCGCGCTGTAGCTGCCCATCCCGTCCGCGTTCGCGGCATCCGGGGTGAAGTGCAGGTCGAAGGAGCTGGTGTAGGTGCCTGCGGCGGAGACCACGCTCGCGTTCTGGGTGGGCAGTGCCGCGGCCTGCGCCCATGCGGTGACGGTGAAGCTGGAGGACGTGTCCAGCGGCTGGCTGTTCGCGGTGGCGTAGTCGTCCACGCCGTCCAGCTGCAGGCCGTTGAAGTCGATCCAGCCCATGCCCTGCTGGGCCTGCCCCCCAGGGTCATCGTGTTGGCGTTGTCGGAGGAGTCCGGGGTGGTGGCCGGGCTTCCAGTGGACACGGTCTCGAAGTTCCAGCGGGCCTTGACCAGCGGGCGCTGCCGGAACATCTGCCCGACCTCCTCGGCGGAGACGGGCCTATCCATCACTCGGACGTCGTCGATGGTGCCGGGGAAGTAGGAGCCCATGGCTCCGCTGTAGTTCGACGCCCCGATGTACATCGACTGGTTCGCGTAGAACGCCCCCTCCAACGTCGTGGCGCCGACCTTGGCCCCGTTCACGTACAGAGTGAGGGTGTTGGCGACGACGTCGTGCACGCCGACCAGGTGCACCCACTCCCCCACCCGGGCGGTGGTGCCGTCGGGCTGCATCGCGCGGATGGGCTTGGCGTCGACGCTGTCGGACGAGTACTGGTTGAACACCCACCGGTCATATCCGGCCGAGTAGTACAGCTCGAATCCAGGAGCCACCTGGCCGGCCTGCGCGGTGATCACCGCGGCGCCGGTCGGCTTCTTGTCGAGCTTGGCCCAGGCCGAGACCGTGAAGCTGCGCTCGGTGTTGACGTGCGGGCCGCTGGTCTGGCCGATCTTCGCGTAGCCGTTGGTGCCGTTGAACTTGGCAGCCTTGCCCGCGATGCCCTCCACGCCGGTGGTGACCGTGCCGTTGTACTTGGCGGGCAGGACGCCGCCGTGTCCGCTCAGCTCGGTGGCATCGGCCGCGTCGTCCATGTCGAAGACGGCGATGGCGGGGCGGCCGGGGTCGCCCACGCTCTGCTTGGCCTTGAGCTTGTCGACCTCGTCCTGAGCGAGCGGCTTGTCGAAGATCTGCAGATCGTCGATGGTGCCCGGGAAGAGAGCGCTCGGCGTGCCGGTGAAGTTCTTACCACCCACCAGCAGGCCGCGCCGCGCGATCCACGGCGTGTCGTAGGGCACCGTCTCGGCCAGCACACCGTCCACGAACAGCTGCAACTCGTGGGTGGACGCTGAATTGGAGTAGGAGCCGACCAGATGCGTCCAAGTCCCGGCCTTCACCTTGCTGGTGTCACCCTGATCGGCGCGCGCCAGACCAGCGGAGGCGTCGTCGGACTTGTACTGGTTGAACGACCAGCCGTATGTGGTGGAGTAGTACAGCTCCATGCCGGGAGCATTGTTGCCCGGGATGAGGGCGACATCTGCGGTCGCGGTCGGGATCTTGTCGAGCTTCACCCACGCCGAGACCGCGAATCCCCTGCTCGTGTCGACGGGCGAGAGATCGGTGGAGGCGTAGGCGTCAGTGCCGTTGAACTTCACCGCCGTGCCATCGGCCCCGGTCACGCCCGGGATCGCGCCGCCGTGCAGGGCAAGCGCGCGCTCCGGGGTGGAACCCTTGGCCTCGCTCGCTCCCGCCGCCTCGTCCAGCTGCCAGGTGGCCCGGGCCGGCTGGCCCGCCTTCACCCGGAACTGGTAGGTCCGGATCTCGCTGCCGTTGCCGGCAGAGTCGAAGGCCTGCGCGGTCACGAAGTTGACGCCCGGCTTGGAGGGGAGCACCTTCGCGATCTCGGCGGCCCCGCCCGAGGTCGTGATCTTGTTCTTCGAGGACGGGTTGGTGTTGATGCCGTACCAGTACGACGTCACGTCCGTACTGGCAGAGTCGATCGTGAATGACCCGTATTGCCCCACGCCGTCATACCAGGGGTCGTCCGGGTCCTTCGGATCGGACTGCGGGTACTGGCCCGATGACACGGCCGGAGCCTTGGGCACCGACGTGTCATATACGAAGTAGCAGGCCTCCGCATCACCGGCGTACGACCACGGTGAATACTGCCCGCCGTCATAGACGCGGGCGTACCAGTTGACCGACTTGGTCGGAATCGACGAAGGCAGGCTGATCGTGAAGTCGGAACCTGACTTCTTGGCACTGGTCCTGGCCGGGCTCCACGTGCCCCCATCCCAGTGCGCCTGGAACTGCACCGAGACGCTGTCGCCGTCTGGGTCCGTCACGTTGTTCGCGGTGAGTCTGCCGAGGGTTCGCACCCGCGCGGGCTTCGAGGCGGGCTGGCAGGTGCCGCCGTACTCCATCGTCAGCTGAGAGGACTTCAGCTGGGAGGGCGGACGGTTGTACTTCACCCGCAGAAAGGCCTTGTCAGAGAACCGCTTCCACCCATAGCCGTCACTCTCGCTGCCCGCCCGCAGACCGAACGTCATCGTGGAGTCGTGTGCGTTCGCCGCCGACTGGACGGCCGACTTCACACTGAACTCGGCGTCCTTGGCCGAGCAGCCGCTGTAGCCGTACGCGAATGAGTCCGAGGCCAGCTGCTTGACCCAGAACCCCGACGCGTTCTGCGAGTTCCACGTCGTCGACGTGGAAATGTCCTTCGTCTCCCACAGCTCCACCGAACGCGCCGAGCAGGACGCGGACCAGGTGTTGTGCACGACGAACTCGGCCGACAGGATCGACTTGCCCGCGAACGTGGACACCGGGATGCGGTAGAAGAGGCGCTTGGTGTCATTGGGCTGGCAGTACGACCAGTTGCAGTAGCCCATGCCGGAGTCCGAGTCGCCGTTGAACTTCCACTGCGGCGACGACGCCCAGTACTTCGACGCCATCGTCCACGCCGACGCACGCGGCGAGGACCACTGCGGGTCGATGAACACGGGGTAGGTGGTGTCCGCCCCCTTGAGTACCCCGGTGTCCGGAGTCAGCACCAGCTCGTCGTCGGAGGTGACCTCCACACCAACGGGTGCCAGCTGCCCCGACTCGGCCGCTGCCGGCTCCCCCTCACTCGCGTCGCCTACCGTGGCGCTCAGCGACTTCGCGGCCGGTGCATCGCCCTTGCTGGAGTCCCACATCAACGGCTGCGGCGCCTCGAAAACCGTGCCGCCCGCGCCGTGGTCGACCGCCTGCAGGCCGCCCTGGTCGGTCTCCTTGACATCCAGGCCCTCGGTACCGAGCTTCAGCCGCAGCTCAGCCAGCTCCTCGCTCTGCGCTGCCTCGGCCGTCTTGACCACCAGAAGCTGCGAGAAGCCGTCCTCCTGCGCCGTCATCCGCAGATCCACGCCCGGCAGCACCGACGGATAGGTCGCCACCGCGCCGTCCAATACCGGAGCCGGCAGCGACGCCGGCCACGTCAGGCTCGCCGCACGGCCGGCTCGCTCCATGCGCACCAGAGGTGTCTTGGCACCGCCGCCGGAGAACGCCAGATTCACCGTGGTCGCGGCCGGGGCGACCGTACCGTCATCCTGTCGCGCCAGGGTGGTGTCGATGTGCTTCCAGCTCTTGCCCGACCGGGTCCAGACCGGACGCAGGTACTCGCGCGCCTCCAGATTCCCGTCCGCCGTCGCGAAGACCTCCCGTGCCTCACCGCGCTGGGCGAGCACCTCGACGGGCTTGCCCGACTTCTTCGCCTCTGCCAAGGCCTCGGACTCCGAAGCAGCTCCGGCCGACGCACCGCCGCCGTCGGCGGACGCCCCGTCGGACGCGGCCACCGCCGGAACGGCCACCGCCATCGACAGGCCCGGCAGCACCCCAGCCCCGAGCACGGCTACGAGCGCCGCCCCCAACCAGCGCTGCCGTCTGTGACGCCTTCTTTGCATGTTCTACCCGCCCCGCTCACAACGTGTGCCTTTGTTTGCAGCGTGAACTTAAGTCGTTCTTAAGTGAACTGACCAACTGTCACTGGCGGGGAAAAATCTCCCCATATGCCTATTCGCCGGGAAGGTTCATCTGTGATCTTCATTGCATAATGAAAAGGTTGTAATCAACACGCGTGTTCTCGGTCACAAACAACCGTGCGGTCAGCGCAGCAAGAAGTGCGCATGGATGCCACGCATACGCAAAGAACGTCGGACCGCCCCAGCCCCGCGCCCTCGTTGCGGCTGACACGGGTTGACGTTTTCGTCGCGGGCGGGACCGTCGGCCTGGACATCGTTGACGGCCACACGAGCGTGGGCGCGGTCCCGCGCCTTGGCCCCCAGGACGCGAGCCGAAGCAGGCGCGCCAGCGCTGGAAGCGCGTTCGGCACTCCCGTTCCCCTACTAAGGCTTCGGTCCACGGAGGCCGAGTTCGTCCTGGATGCCACCCGTAGACAAATTCCTTCGGATCCACTGTCACGTTTCCATCCGGCGGCGTCCTTGTGCCTGGGGTGCCTGATTTCGCCGCCGGGCCGGACTGGCTGGCTGGCGGGCGGGCGGGGATGGTGTGGAGCAGCTGGTGGTGGGTGCTGGCCGGATTCTTGGGTGCCGGGTGCGTGTGGCGAGCGGTGCGGTGGTGATGGCCGCAGCGGGCGCTGGGCGTACGCGTTCGGTTGTCGAGTACGGACAGCCAGCTCTCCTACCGGCTGGAGGGCCCGGCGCAGGCGGCGGCGCTGCTTCAGCTCCAGAGGTTCGCGGACGTCGACGTCGTCGACCCCTATGCGCGCCACGACGTGCCCCGTATCCAGTTCGAGGGTGTGCCCCCGCTCCCCCGGCAGGACACCGACGAGGGGACGACCAGGTGAGCATCGGCTTCGAGAAGGAGCCGTGTGGCGGGGGCGACGAGGTGTTCGCGGGCGAGGAGGACGGTGGTGCCGTCGTGGTGCAGTTCGGCGTGGATGTCGCGTCCCAGGTGTCGGCCCAGTGTCTGCACCACCCAGCGGCGCAGCCCGGTGCGCGGGTTGTTGAAGACGATCTGCAGGTCTGCCAGGGGGCCGGGCGGGCGGTGCGAGGGCTGGGAGCGGCTTCGAGCGGTGTGCAGGATGGTGCGGGTGTCGTCGCGGGTGAGGCGGGGTGCGGTGCGGGGCAGGGGGCGCTCTGGGCGGGCGATGGCCAGGAACCATGCTGCGGGTTGTGCCTGCTGAGTGAAGACGGTCTCGCAGGTCTGGCCGAGGAGGCGTTCTGCTTCTTCATCGGCGCGTTCGGTGCGGGTGAAGCGGTCGCGGTAGGCGCGTTCTATCTGATGTTCGGCCATCCAACCGGTCTGGTCCTTGTCCCGGTAGGGGACGACGGCTGCTTGCTGGTCCTTGTCCTTGTCCGCGGTGCCGTAGACGTAGTGCGGGGCCATCGGGCTGGCGGGGACTCACAGACCAGGACGCTCTTTGTGCCGTCAGGAGAGGTCAAGGTGGTGAAAGTGGCGTCGGGCAGGTAGGGCTGGACGCGGTTGCGGATCCACTGGTGGTACTGCTGGGGGCTGACCTGGCCGGGGTCGATTCCGGTGAGGTGGCAGGTCTTGTCCTGCACCCCGAAGATGAGCAGCCCGCCACAGGTATTGGCCATAGCGGCGATGTCCTTGGTCAGTTCGTTCCAGCGGCCGTCCCGCGGCGGTTGCGGCAGCTGTTCCTTCCAGTCGAGGTCGTCCGATTCCTCCAGGGTGTCGGCGGCGGCCCGCTGGACCATGTCGAGTCCAGCGGGCCGAAGGCGGCACCGAGATGCTCGTGCAGCCGTGTCCAGGAGCGGGCCATAACCGGCAGCGTAGAGGCCGCCACCGACAGCGCCGGGCCCCGGCCCTGCTTCCCCTGCTTCCCCGCCGGAAAGGTGTGTCACCGCCGGTAGGACGCTGGCCAGCGAGGGGATTCCCTCTTCCATGTGTTGCGCCCAGGCGCGACTTCAGGTGGTGTCAGTGCCCTTCGGCATAGTGTCCCGCATGACGATCACCGAAATCGACGGCGTGAACTGGGCATCGATGAGCCACGCTTACGGTCCGGCAAGCGATGTTCCGGGCTGGCTGAGAGGGATGGTCTCGCCGGAATCCGGTGTGCGGGACGAGGCCTTCAGCGACTTCTACAGTGCGGCGCACCATCAGGGGGATGTCTATCCGTGCACGGCGGCCAGCCTGCCGTTCCTGTTCGAGATGGCCGACGCCCCGCGACCCCTGACCGGGGCTCGGTCATCGAGTTGCTGCTCAGCATCGGCCAAGAGTGCCTGGATAGGGATCCCGAAGCGGTGTACTTCATGCCGGACGGTACCGAGTCCAGAGCCCATATGGAGGCGTTGGCGGTGATAGGTGAGCGCGACGAGGTCTTCGTCCGCTGGGTGATGCACCCCGATGAGGAGGTGCGGCGGCCCGCGATCGAGGGCCTGGGCCTTTTCCTCACCGACGGTGCACGCGCCTTGGAGGTCCTGCGCAGTCTGCTTCCCGGGAACGGCATGGTGCAGCGGTTGCTCGTCGTGAGGGCGGTGGCTACGGTGGCGCTGCGGGATGCGGCCGTGCACAGTGCGGCCGCCGACTGGCCGGAGGATCTGGCCGGTGACACGGCACAAGTGCCCGAGGTGCGGCTCGCTGCTCTCGTGCACCGGGTCCGGTGCACTCCGGGGGAGCTCGGTGACGCTGTTGTGCCGGCGGCGGTCGGGCTGATCCGGGAGATCGCGCCGAAGGAGACCGGCGGGGAAGACGATGCGCCCTGTCGGGCCGAGACGGAGCCCGATGTTGCCGCGGGCACGGCGCTTTCATCGGGGGTGCCGCCGCAGGTCGCTGCGGCGTTCGAGGATCTGGAGTGCTACGGCCGGGTGCACGCGCCGACGAGTTCCCTGCTGGAGTCGTTTCACACGGTGTTGGACAATCGTGTGCTGGAGCGCACCGCGTTGCTCACCGAGCAGTTGTGCAGCGCGGACCCTGGGGTGCGTTACGACGCGATCAGCATGGCGAGGAAGCTGATCGGCCAGTGGCGTGGGGATTACACCGGCCTGGTGGTGCTGATCGCGGGGTGTCTCCTGCCCGAGGACCCGTATACCTCGGCTGCTGCGGCAGAGGTACTCGGAGTGCTCGTGCCGGTGAGCGAGCTGGCCCGGGAGGCCCTCGCCGCTTATGTCGAGGCGGCCCGTGCGAAACACGGGCCGGGCGTGTGGGCGGCTCGGGAGCGGCTGATTCGCCGCGCTCACCAGGAAGCCGTCAGGGCGCTGGCGTCTCTGGGGGATCTGCGGGCGCTGGACTGTGTGCTGGAGGCGCTGGACGGGGGCACCGACGCCTGGCGTGCCGTGCAGGTGGCCGGTCACCTGGGTGAGACTGCCGGTGATCTCACGCCGAGGCTGTCGAAACTCCTGGCGGAGGTGGACTTCTCGGATGCGTCGCAGTCGATGAGTGCCAATGCTCTGGTGTCCGCCCTGAGAGAGCTGGGTGACCCCGCGGCTGCAGCGGCACTGGCCAGCTCCGTGACCGTGGCCGTGCGTGAGGAGCAGTGGCATACGGCCGCCTCGGCCCTCAAGGCCCTCGCCTCCTTCGGCCCTGAGGCCGCCTTCGCCCTGGATGTGGTCCGCCCGCTGGCCGACGCGCAGGACGTCACCGTCCGGGCGGCCGCGACTGCGGCACTGTGGGAACTTGAGGGCGACGCGGCCGGCGTCGTGCCGAGGCTGGTTGAGCTTCTTGACACCCACGCGGCCGACGAGGCAGCCGCCGTCCTGGGGCGGATCGGGCCGGCTGCCGCACCGGCTCTGCCGCGTCTACGGAAGATGCTGACTGCGGGCTACGAGTGGACCCGGGTCTACGCCGCGGCCGCTCTCTGGGATATCGCCGGCGCCGCCGAGGCGTCCGTCGTCGTGGAGACGCTCCTGACAGCGTGGGCGGAGAACGACTCGACGTCCAACCACGTCCTGGCCTGCCTGAACCGCATGGGGCCGGCCGCCCGGCCGGCCCTCCCCCGGGTCCGGAAAGAGCTCACGCTCCTGCGCCGCAGCGGCCGCTTCCGCAGCATCCCCCACGACGAGGACCTGCTGACTGCCTGCCGCTCCGTCACGGCCCGCATCTGAGCAGACCCCCTGCGGGAAGTGTCGGAAGTGCCTCCGCCTGCGGACGGGCCCATTGCCCCGGCAGCCGAGCCGCGCACCCGGTCCGCCGGATGGGCGAAGGATCAGACGGGCACGAATCGTGCTCATCGGCTGGGCGTCAGGGACGGCATGAAAGAGATCAGCGAGCAGCACCTCAGCGAGCCCGGCCTGGTGGTGCTGGACATCACCGCGGCCGAGAAGGACACGCTCCGTCTGGTGGTGGCCCGGTTGGAGGAGCGCTGGGCGACCTCGGGCCCGGCCCCGGTGCGGCGGGTGCCGGGCCGGGCCGGTGTGACGGGCCGGGTGTACGCGGACATCCGCCGCTCCGGGGCCGGGGGTGAGGGGCGTCGGGTTACTTCGGCGGGCGGCGCCCTGTGAGGTCCTGCCACGCGTTGCGCGTGGTTGTCAGATCGGCGAGGGCTTCCTTGCGGCGGGGCCGGTGCGGTTGCGGTCGATCACGTCTGCCCGCGGCAGATGCACGAACGCGCTGGCTTCAACCTCCTGCGCAAGCGGGTCCTGCTTGCCTCCTGAGCGCACTGTCAGTGACCAGTGCCACGATCCCCGGACGATCGCGCGAGGAAAAACATGGGCACCTGGGACGCCGGCCCTGGCTTTGTTCGCGAGAACCGGTTCTGGCTCGCTTTCCCTTCTGTGGAGCTACGCCCAGCGGGTCTCCGTCTACCTCTTGGCAAGCCCCTGACCTGCCGGTTCCCGGGACGCTTCGGCCTCGGACATCGAGCCTCTACTCGTCACCACGGAAGTTGTGCCAGAGCCCGAGACTCGACAGCACCCCCAAGGAGGTGCCCGGGGCGGGCACCGAGCCCTGACGTACGTTCGAGCCCATGACGCGCACTTTGAGAAGATCCCGACTGGTGGCCCAGTGAGCGGCTGGTGGGCCTACTTGGAGGAACGGACCTGCCGAGAGGTCGATGCTGATGTGCTGCGCGACCGCCGACTGTCGGCGGTCAGGTCCGTCTGGGAGGCGCTGCGTCCGTTGGGGGTGGGCCTGCACGAAGCCGAGCGGGTGGTCCACGCGCGATACGAGGCTCTGGGCGACCGCGTACAACCCACCCCGCCCGATCCGCTGGACCTCCCCTCGCTCGCAGCCCGCGCCGCGGCTCTCCCAGGCCGCGTGGCGGCAGTGGAGGCGCTCTGGGACGGCGATACGGTGCACGACTGGTTCGTGCTCCTGGTCGCGGTCCTGGACGCCCCCGTTGGGGAAGGCCACTTGGCGACCGTCTACCACCGATCTGACGGCCCTCCTCCTGGTGTTGCCGCGGCCGAGGCCGGCCGGGCGCTGGCCGGCCACCTTCGCGTGCCTTTCCACTTCGCGTCTCCGGACGACCCGGATGACGACGCCCCGCGCTGGAGGACGATCCAACGGCTGGCGGAGGGGCTGTGACTGGGGGCATTACGCCGGGGCGTGCGCCACGGTCGGGAAAGGGCCTGGCCGGACGGCCTGGCCCGTGCTCCTCCTGGCGCTACATCAAGTCGTGCCGGTCATCGCCGTAGCTGTCGTGGCCTGCGATCAGCATGCAGCTCCACTCCCCGCCCTTGGGGCTCTCTCCTCCTTGTCGCACATGGGAGCGGTGAACAGGGCGGCCTCGTCCCGGCAGACGTCCAGGTCCAGCCAGAACGCCCACCACAGGATCTCTTTGTCCCACGGCGGAATTCCTGGACCGTCAGGCGCTGGACGTGGTGCTGGTTGCCGGGCCGTGCATCGTGGCCGGCGGGCAGTTGGCACCTCAGATCAGATCCTGGTGTCCCAGCTGAAGATCCCGTCGGTGAACGGCAGGTTCTGAAGCTTGATGGTGTCGGCGTCGCTCAGCCGGCCGGATACTCCGCAGGGCGCGTACCCGGGCGCGTAGATCTCGCCCTCGGCGCTGGTGGCCAGGCGATCGGCTCGCTGCTGCGCTCGGTCCCCCGCCTCTCCCAGATCACGACGGCGTACCGCGGGTTGCCGTCCTTGTCGGTGAGCTGCCGGTCCTCCTGGTCGTCCAGCCAGTTCTCCAGGATCCTCACGGCCGTCTCGTCTAAGAACTCCTAACGGAATGATCTTTGAGGTGGTTGGATCACTTCGGGGCGGTCGATCTGGGGGTGTGGGGTGGCTCGGCGGAAGCCGTGGGACGTCGATGACGAGCTGTGGGCGGTGATCGAGCCGCTGCTGCCGAAGATCGAACGTCGCACTCGTCATCCCGGGCGGAAACGTCATCCGGACCGGCTGGTGTTTCAGGGCATCCTGTTCGTGCTGCATACCGGGATCGCCTGGGAACACCTGCCGCAGGAACTCGGCTTCGGTTCGGGCATGACGTGCTGGCGACGCTTGGCCGAGTGGACCGAAGCCGGCGTGTGGCCCCGGCTCCACGAAGCGCTCTTGGCCAAGCTCCGCAGCGCGGACGCCCTGGACCTCTCCCGGGCGGCGGTCGACGGCTCCCACATCCGGGCGCTAAAAGGGGCACCAAGACGGGACGAAGCCCCGTTGACCGGGGCAGGACGGGCAGTAAGAACTCCTAACGGAATGACTCTTTGGAGTCGGTTGCCCAACGCAAGTTGCTGTCAGGGAGCATGGGGCGATGGACGTTGAGCGGCCGCTGCCGCGCGAGGTGAAGGTCATCGATTCGGCCTCGTTGTTCCGGCTGGAGGAGCGGGCGGAAGGCCTCGGCCTGAGCCAGCGGTTGGATCCAACGTGGGCGCGGGCGAATGTGGCGCCCGGCGGCACCCACTGCCTGTGGCCGGCCTTGTGGCACACCCTGTCCCACCGCTCTGACGTTCCCGATCACGTGCGGTGGGAATTGCTGATGGCTCTGTGTACGGGAGACTGCGTGGTGAGCTGGTTGGACGTGGTCTCCGACGACTTCGTCCCGCTGCCGAAGGTGACTTCACGCGAAGAGGGAATGCAGGTCAGACAGCTCCTTAACCAGGCTCCCTCGGTCCGGGAATGGCTATTGCGAGAGGGCGAGGGATCGGGGCGGCTGTGACAGGCGTCGCCAGCAGATGAGTGCGCATCCCAGGGTGAGGAAGGCTTCGTGGATGTCGTCGCGGATCTCCCAGCGGATCCGCAGGCGACGGAACCAGTGCAGGTGGGCGGAGGCGCGCTCGAGAACCGAGCGTTGATTGCCGAGTCCGGAGCCGTGTTCGGTTCCGCGTCGCGCGATCAGTGGCTTCACGCCGAGCGCGCGGACGAGGCGGCGGTACTTGTCGTGGTCGTAGCCGCGGTCACCGAGCACGACGTCCGGGCGGCGCCGGGGTCGGCCGCGCCTGCCCCGCACGGGCGGCACTGCCTGGAGCAGCGGGATGAGCTGGGTGACGTCGTTGCGGTTGCCACCAGTCAGGGTGACCGCGAGCGGGATGCCGGTGGCGTCCGTGATCAGGTGGTGCTTAGAACTCCTAACGAAATGAGTGGTGAGGGCCGGTAGGCTCGGTGCCCATGAGTCAGAGCGGTTCGCAAGCGGCAGCATTCTTCCGAGATGTCCGCCAGAGCCGAGTGGTCTGGCTTGTCCAGAATGACGACGGAAGCCCGACCCACCTCTCCGCGGACGGCACGCGAAGTCTTCCGTTCTGGTCGACTGCGGCCCGCGCTCAACGCGCAGCGCGGATCTGGGGAAACGGGCTACGGGTTGAATCCATGCCGTTGGACGCCTGGTGTGAGCACGTTCTGCCCGACGCCGCACGGGACGGACTCGTGATCGGCATTAACTGGAGCGGGCCGCGCCTGGTCGGTTGGAGTTTCACCGCCATGGAGATTGACAACCGACTGGCGGCGGCTGGCTGACTCACGGCATCGCTTGGCAGAGCGCGCAACCGCCGCCAGCAGATGAGAGCGCATCCGAGGGTGAGGAAGGCTTCGTGGATGTCGTCGCGAATCTCCCAGCGGATCCGCAGGCGACGAAACCAGTGCAGGTGGGCGAAGGCTCGCTCGACGACCCAGCGTTGGGTGCCAAGGCCGGATCGGTGCTCGGTCCCGCGGCGGGCGATCAGCGGTTTCACACCAAGATCCCACACCAGGGACGGTACTTGTCGTGGTCGTAGCCGCAGTCGCCGAGCACCACGTTGGGGCGGCGCCTGGGCCGGCCGCGCTTGCCCCGCACCGGCGGCACGGCTTGTAGGAGCGGGATGAGCTGAGTGATGTCGTTGCGGTTGCCGCCGGTCAAGGTGGCAGCGAGCGATATGCCGGTTGCGTCGGTGATCAGATGATGTTTGCTGCCGGTTCTGCCTCTGTCGACAGGGCTTGGTCCGGTTTTGGAGCCCCTTTAACGCCCGGGTGTGGGAGCCGTCCACCGCCGCCCGGGAGAAGTCCAGGGCATTCGCGCTGCGGAGCTTGGCGAGGAGGACCTCGTGCAGCCGGGGCCACACGCCGGCCTCGGTCCACTCAGCCAGGCGGCGCCAGCACGTCATGCCGGATCCGGACCCGAGTTCCTGCGGCAAGTGCTCCCAGGTGATCCCGGTGTGCAGGACGAACAGGATGCCCTGGAACACCAGCCGGTCCGGATGCCGCTTCCGTCCCGGATGATGGGTCCTTCGCTCGACCCTGGGCAGCAGCGGCTCGAAACCGCCCACAGCTCGTCCTCGACTTCGCATGGCTTCGGACGCGCCACCTCACACCCCCGGATCATTGGTTCCGGAGCGATCCAACCACCAAGAAGATCATTTTGTTAGGAGTGCTAAGGGCGACCAGGATGCGGCCACCTGGATATCCTCGCGCAGCGCCTACCGCTGCGCCTGCGTGCGCGCCTGGGTGCAGGTGAAGTACTCCTACGGCCTCTCGGTCGGCTCGGCGGAGAAGTCTGCCCCGCTGGGCTACCTCGCGAGCTGCTGACGCCGGCTGTCCGCCGTCCGTTCGGCCCCGGCCCTCCCACCAGCCTTCGTCGCCCCGTACCGTACGGGGCGACGAAGGAGAGGATCATCATGGCGGGACTGCGCCTGGGGCCACTGCTGAGGTACACCGACGGTTCGTGCGCGACGGTCTGGGTCGAGACGAGTGGCCCCTGCTCAGCCGAGGTGCGCTGCGCCGACGGTGCTCGGGGCACGGCCGGCACCTTCCTCGTGGGCGGCCACCACTACGCCCTGGTCCCGGTGGAAGGTCTGACCCCCGGCACGTCGACGCCGTACGAGGTACTCCTCGACGGTGCGAGCGTGTGGCCGCCGCCCGACTCGCCCTTCCCGCCCTCGGTGATCGCCACGCCCACCGACGACGACGGGCTGCACGTCGCCTTCGGCTCCTGCCGCTGGGCCGCGCCTCCGGCCGGCGGCAAGGACCCGGTGGGCCCGGACGCCCTGGACACCCTCGCCGCCCGGATGGCGGCCGACCCCGAGGGCGACCGCCCCGACGTCCTGCTGCTGCTCGGCGACCAGGTGTACGCCGACGAGGTGTCCGAAGCCACCCGCCGCTGGATCGGCGACCGCCGCGACCTGGACGAACCGCCCGGCGACCAGGTCGCCGACTACGAGGAGTACACCCGCCTCTACTTCGAGTCCTGGCTCGACCCGGAGGTGCGCTGGCTGCTGTCCACCGTGCCGAGCTGCATGATCTTCGACGACCACGACGTCATCGACGACTGGAACACCTCCGCCGCCTGGCTCACCGACATGCGCGCCACCGACTGGTGGCAGGAGCGGCTGCTGAGCGGGCTCATGTCCTACTGGGTGTACCAGCAGCTGGGCAACCTCTCTCCGGCCGAGCTGGCCGCCGACCCGCTGTACGCGGCCGTCCGCGAGGCATCCGACGGCACCGCCGACCTGCGCGCGTTCGCCACCCGGGCCGACGCCGATGCGGCCTCCGTCCGCTGGAGCTACCGGCGCGACTTCGGCCGCACCCGGCTGCTGATGGTGGACTCCCGCGCGGCCCGCGTCCTGGCGGAGGACCGCCGCTCGATGCTCGACCCGGAGGAGGCCGCCTGGGTGCGCGAGCAGATCCTGGACGAGCGGGGCTCGTACGACCACCTGCTGATAGGCACCTCCCTGCCCTGGCTGCTGCCCCACCTGGTGCACGACGTCGAAGCCTGGAACGCCGCGATGTGCGGCGGCGAGCGCGGCGAGCGCTGGGCCGAGCGCGGGGAACGGATCCGGCGCGGGGCCGACCTGGAGCACTGGGCCGCCTTCCCCTCCTCCTTCGAAGCGCTGGGCGACCTGATCGCCGAGGCCGGTACGGGACCGGAGGCGCCCGCGACGGTGAGCGTGCTGTCGGGCGACGTGCACCACGCCTACATCGCCGAGCCGTCCTGGCCGGGGCGTGCGCCCGACGCGCGGGTGGCCCAGCTGACCTGCTCGCCCGTCCACAACTCCGTGCCGCTCTCGATGCGCCTCGGCTTCCGCTTCGGCTGGAGCGCCCTGGCACGGGCCCTCGGCCGGCGCATCGCCCGGCACGGACGCTGCGCGCCGCCGGCGGTGAGCTGGCGCAGGACCGGGGGTCCCTGGTTCGGCAACCAGATCATGACGCTGACCTTCCGGGGCCGGTCGGCGCGGCTGCGCCTGGAACAGGCCCGGGCGGATCGTGCCGGGACGAGCGCCCTGCGGACGATCACGGACCGGAAGCTCGCGTAGCGCAGGCCTGGAGTGGGCGGTCCCGGCGCCGACCGCCGGGGCCGCCTCGTAATGGCTCGCGCCGTCGGCGGATCCGGAGCCGACGGTCCGATGCGCGCCCACGCGCTCGGGCCGATACCCGGCCTGACCGGGCGGTGGGCTGCGGCGTGGCCGCCGTCGTGGTTACGGGCCCTGCGTGAACTCGGTGGCGTGGTCGGCTGCCCACTGACGCAAGGTTCGTGGCTGCCTCCCGAGGATGTCGGCCACCGCCGTGGTGATGTACGCGGGCTGCCCGACCGCCGCGCTCCACGCGGCGAGCAGCATGTCGACGGCCGAGTCGGGCACCGTACCCGCGCAAAGGCGTCGGAACTCGTCCGGTGTCATCTCCTCGAATGCGATCCGGCGGCCCAGGGCGTCACCGATGACGTCCAGCTGCGTGGCCTGGGTCAGCGATTCGGGGCCCGTGAGCACGTAGTCGCCTCCGACGTATGCGTCCTGATAGAGCGTTCGCGCTGCGACGGCTGCGATGTCGCGGTCGTCGACCGGTGCCGACTCAGCGGCGCCGTACGGCCACCGGACGGCCTGGCCGGCCCGGATTGCGGGGGCCCACCAGGCCAGCGCGTTCGAAGCGAACATCCCCGGCCGGAGGATCGTCGACTCCAGTCCGGTGGCCGCGATGTGCCGCTCGATGTCGGCGTGCAGCACCGCCATGGGGTTGGGCTGCTGGAAGAAGGGGTGCGGAGTCCGGTGCGGGGAGGAGAGGAAGACGATCCGCCGTACGTGGGCTGCCAGCCGCTCGATGACCGCCTCTGCAGTCCGGGGCGGTGCGGTCCAGACGAGGAGGACCGCACCGGCGCCCTTCAACGCGGGATCGAGCGACTCGGGCACGGTGAGGTCACCGATGTGGACCTCGACGTTCGCCGGCAGCGTCGCCGCCGCCTCAGGGCGGCGGATGAGGGCACGGACCGGCACGCCCGCGTCTAGGAGCTCATTGACCACGACGCGGCCTACCCGGCCCGTCGCGCCGGTGACGAGTACGGGAGGAATGTCTGTCTGATTCATGCCGCCCATGAAAGCGTTACCCAGTTACAAAAGCAACTTGGTAACAAGTGTTACGGTGGTCACATGAGCGAGTCGACGGGGCTGCGGGCCCGCAAGAAGGAGCGGACGCGTGACGCCATCGGCGATGCCGCCGTCTCGCTGTTCCTGGAGCGTGGCTTCGACAGCGTCTCGGTCAACGACATCGCCGCGGCGGCCGAGATCTCCAAGCCGACCCTCTTCCGGTACTTCCCCACGAAGGAAGACCTGGTGCTGCACCGGTTCGCGGACCACCAAGGCGAGGCTGCCCGCGTCGTGCGCGACCGCGGCCCCGGCACCGAGCCGGTGACGGCGCTGCACCTGCACTTCCTGGCCGCCCTCGATCGGCACGACCCCGTCACCGGCCTGAGCGATCACCCCGAGGTGGTGGCGTTCCATCGGCTGGTCTTCACCACGCCGAGCCTGGCGGGACGGCTCACGCGGTACCAGCTCGAGGACGAAGAGGCGCTGGCGGACGCCCTCGGCGAAGGCATCCGGGCACGGCTGCTGGCCGCCCAGATACTCGCGGTCCAACGGGTACTCGCCCGGGCCAACTGGAAGAAGATCGCCGACGGCCGGTCCGCCCGCGACGTCCACCCCGAGGCCGTGGCCGATGCCGACCATGCCTTCGGCCAACTGCCCTGACCGGCCGTGCTCCCGGTCGGAGACGCTGAAGCAGGGATTGGCGATCCCTGGATAATTGCGGCCTTCATCCGGGCCCCGGGGCGCGCGATCGTTGAGAACAGCGGCGGACCGGCCGGTTCGCCCGCCTCGAACCGAATGGAGCCACCATGCCCCGCATCGCCCTGATCACCGGCGCCAACCGGGGCCTCGGCCGCAGCACCGCCCTGCACCTCGCCGAGGCCGGCACCGACCTGATCCTCACCTACCGCTCGCACGCCGACGAGGCCGAGGCCGTCGTCGAGGAGGCCAGGAAGCTGGGCCGTACGGCGATCGCCCTGCGACTGGACACCGGGGACATCGCCGAGTTCCCCGCGTTCACCGCGCAGGTGCGTCAGACGCTGGCCCGGGAGTGGGGCCGCGACGACCTCGACATTCTCGTCAACAACGCCGGCCACGGCGTCCACGCGCCGTTCGAGGAGACCACCGAGGAGCAGTTCGACGGGCTGATGGACGTCCACGTCAAGGGCGTCTTCTTCCTCACCCAGGCCCTGCTGCCCCTGATCAAGGACGGTGGCCGCATCCTCAACGTCTCCACCGGTCTGACCCGCTTCATCGCCGCGCCGACCGCCGCGTACGCCGCGGCCAAGGGTGCCGTGGAGATCCTCACCCGTTACCTCGCCAAGGAACTGGGGCCGCGCGGCATCGCGGTCAACGCCCTCGCACCGGGCGCCACCGGCACCGACTTCGGGGGCGGCGGGGTCCGCGACGACGAGGGCATGCGCTCCATGCTGAGCGGTGTCACCGCGATGGGACGCCCCGGTGAGCCCGACGACATCGGCGCCGCCGCTGCCGCGCTGCTCGCAGAGGGCACCACCTGGATCACCGGGCAGCGCATCGAGGCGTCGGGCGGCATGCTGCTCTGAAGCACGCGGCCCGCCCGGGCCCGTACACCTCCACCACCACGCCCCGGATGTCAGCCACCGGGGCCACGAGGGAGACTGGAACCGTGGATCGAGCTCAACTCGCGGACTTCCTGCGCACCCGGCGCGAAGCCCTGCAACCGGAGGACGTGGGACTGCCTCGCGGGCCGCGCCGCCGTACCCGGGGTCTGCGCCGGGAGGAGGCGGCGACGCTGAGCGGGATGTCCACCGACTACTACAGCCGGCTGGAGCAGCAGCGCGGGCCGCAGCCCTCGGAGCCGATGCTCGCCGCCATGGCCCGCGGTCTGCGCCTCTCCCTCGCGGAGCGCGACCATCTGTTCCGTATCGCCGGGCACAACACCCCCTCCCGGCCGGGCAACCTCCGCTCGGACCACATCACGCCCGGTCTGATGCGCATCCTCGGGCGGCTGGACGACACCCCGGCGCAGGTCGTCAGCGATGTGGCGGAGACCCTCGCCCAGACACCGGCGGCCATCGCGCTGCTCGGCGACCAGACGCGATTCACCGGGCCTGAACGAAGCCTCACCTACCGGTGGTTCACCGATCCCCGCGCCCGGCTGCTGTATCCGGAGGAGGACCATCCGCTCCACAGCCGTTTCTTCACCTCCGGTCTGCGCGCCGCCTACTCGCGGCAGGGTGCGGGCGGTCGCGCGGAGCACCTGCGCGACCTCCTGCTGGAGCGCAGCCCGGAGTTCGCCGGCCTGTGGAGCGCACACGAGATCGACGTACCGCGTGTGGATCCCAAGTTGGTACGCCACCCCGAGCTGGGCGTTCTCACCCTTCAGTGCCAAGTCCTGCTGGACCCGGAGCAGAACCAGACGCTGCTGGTATACACCGCCACTCCGGGTTCGGCGGACGACGAGAAGCTGCGGCTGCTGCCGGTGCTGGGAGCGCGCGTGGCGGGCACCTGAGAGCACCGGCGGCCTCCGCCCGGGGCTCAGATGTCGCTGTCGATTCCGGTTACCGCGGGTGGGCCGAGGGGGGCGTCGGATTCTTCGATTCCTGCCTTTTTCAAGGCCGCGGTGAGAATCCTGCTGGCATTGAGTTCGGCCTCATAGCGGTCCGGCGCTTCTACTTCCAGACGGACGGAGAAGGTGCCGTCTTCGTTGAGCGTGAGCAGGTCCAATCCTTCGCTCTCGCTCACATCCGTGTGCTGCGAAGCCAGTGCACTCTCCAGGGTGGACTTCGTGGAGTCCGTGATGTCGACGCCGAAGGTGCCGGGAACGGTGATGACGAAACTGGTCATGTGACTACCGGTTCCTTTCCTCGAAGACGCGCCGCGCCACTGCTGCCTCGTCGTCCACCAGACCCACCGCGTCGGGCATTCCCAGCACGGCTCCGCACTTTTCGCACAGCTTCTCGTCGCCGGCGGGCGTACCGCACGCCTTGCAGAATCGTTGAGCCCGTTGGCCTTCTTCTGATGTCACGATGATTCCGTCCTTTGCTGTATGCGAGCGGCTGCAAAGATCGGGTACCCAGTCGCGGCGCTCTGATTCTCGGCTATTCCCTGCCGTGGGAACCGGTGAAGGCTTTTCGGCTGTGCGCGAGCAGTTCCCGTATCGCGGGGTTGTGTGCGCTCTTCCAGATCAGGGCGAGGAGTGCCGGTGTCCCAACGTCGTCGATCGTGCGGGCGGTGAGGCGGTCGCGGTGGGACGCGGCCATCGATTCGCTGAGGACGGCCACGCCGAGGCCGCGGGCGGCGAGGTCCGCGATGGCGTCCGCGGCGCCGGCCTGCATCGCGATCGAAGGGCGGAGGTGCTGGGCGGCGCATGCCTGGTCGAGTACGGCGCGCAGGCCGGTGCCGGGCGGCATGCATACGAGGGGGTGGGCGACCAGGTCTCTCAGGACGACCCGCCGCTGTTCGGCCAGAGGGTGCCCGGCGGGGACTGCCGCGACGAGCCGTTCGCTGATGATCGTCAGCGCGTGCAGCCCGTCGGGGGCGGCTGTCGCTGTCCCGATGAGCGCCAGGTCGAGTACGCCGGTTCGTACCCCTTCGGTGAGCCGGTCGGAGCTGTCCTCCAGCAGTGCCAGCTCCACGCCGGGATGGGCGTCGTGGAAGGCGGCGAGCGCTTCGAAGAGCGGGGTGAGGGTGCAGCCGACGACCATGCCGACGGTGAGCCGGCCCCGTACCAGGTCGGTCACCTCGTCCACCGACCGGCCGACCGCTCCCGCTGAGGCGAGCGCGGCGCGGGCGTGTTCGAGCGCGGCCTTCCCCGCGACGGTGAGGGTGACCGTGCGGGCCGTCCGGTCGAACAGCTCCGCCCCGAGTTCTCGTTCGAGTTGGCGGATCTGGGCGCTGACGCCCGACTGGCTGATGTGCACCCGCTCGGCGGCGCGGGTGAAGTTCTGCTCTTCGGCGACTGCGACGAAGTACTCCAGCTGTCTCAGTTCCATGCCTGCACATTCTAGTTTGCAGAAGAACCATCTGTTGGACTTCTGGAAGGCGGGCGATCACGCTGGGAAGTGCCGGAACCCCATGCGAGGAGGAACCCATGCCGGAGTACGAGAAGGCTATGCGGCCCGAGGACATCACCCGCCTGTTCGTCGAGCGGTCCAATGCCGGTGACGCGGCCGGGGTCGCCGCGCTGTACGAGGAGGACGCGGTGATGGCCTACCCGCCCGGTGCGCAGACGGTCGGGCGCGACGCGATCCGTGCCCTCTGGGAGAAGGTGCTGGCCAACCGGCCCCACTTCGAGCCGGAGCAGCCGCTGCCGACGCTGGTCAGCGGCGACATTGCCCTCACCTCGACCCCGCCCGGGGACGGGGCCGGGGCACGGGCGCAGGTCGTCAGGCGCCAGCCCGACGGGAGCTGGTTGCGGTTGCTCGACCAGCCCGAGTTCGTTCCGCCGACGCGCTGACCGCGATCTCCTGGGGCGTCGCTGCCCCGGTGGCGGTGAGTGACCGGATGCGTCGCCTCCGGGGCGCTATCGGCTCCGGCGGTCCGGTCGTTTCCGCGGATTCGGACGGAAGGTTTTCGCCGGTCGAGGACCGTGCCGCGTCAGCGCTTCGGCCGGGGGTACACGCGAGGCGTAGCCACCGGACCGATGAAGGGAACATCATGGGGGAATCACTGCGTGCAGTGGGCTGGGCGCGATCGCTGCCGCTCCACAGCGAAGTGAGGATCGCGCGGGAATGGGCGCGTGACCATCTGAAGACACTGCCGTGGGCCGACGACGCCTCAGAGGTGGTCGACGATGTGCTGCTGACCGTCTCGGAGCTGGTCACCAACGCCCACGTACATGCCGACAGCAGTGCGCAGTTGGTGATGACCTGGGACGAGCACTGTCTGCACGTCGCCGTCCACGACTCGTCGACCACGCTGCCCACACCGCGTCCGCCCAGCCCCGACCGGCCGGGCGGACGGGGCATGTTCCTCGTCGACGCCCTGGCCGACGACTGGGAGACCCGCCCCTGCGCCGACGGCAAGATGGTCATCGCCTGCTTCCGCCCGCCACTGGCGAACCAGGAGGGTTGACCGGCCCCCCTGCGGCCGTGGTGCCGATCACTCGGTGAGGGTGGCGTGAAATACGTATGCCGGGGTAGCGGGCTGAGAGCCGGAAAAATCAGTTTGCCGTACGGGGGATCCATGGAACAGCAGCAGCTTCACGACGGCGTCGACCAGGAGTTCGGCGGGGAGAACACCCTGCGCCGGAGCGCCGCGTACGAGATGGCTTCCGGTGAGATCGCCCGGGCCCGCGAGTTCGTACGCGGCTTCCTCTCCGAAGCACAGGTACTGCGCGGGTGGGCCGCTTCCGACCGGGCGGTGGACGTCGCCCAGCTCGTCGTCAGTGAACTGGCCACCAACGTCTGCAAGTACGCCCCCGGGCCGTGCCTGCTCGACCTGGAATCCGACGGTGCCGTGCTCACTATCAGCATGTGGGACACCGGCGCCGTGCTCCCCGCCGCTTCACCGGCCGACCCGACGCGCATCGGGCGGCACGGCCTGGAGGTCGTGCTCATGGTCTGCCAGAGCTTCGAGGTCCGCAGGGAGCCGGTCGGGAAACGGCTGGTCGTCCGGCTGGCCCTCGCCGACAGCGCCGACCGGGTGTCCTCCGGGCATACGGTCTGGTGACGGATCAGCGGCCCTGGTCGAAGAAGTCGCCCAGGGCCGTTGAGAGCGGGCCGGGAGCCTCCTCGGCCACATGGTGGCCGGCGTCGATGCCGTGGCCCCGGATGTCGTCGGCCCAGTCGCGCCAGATGTCGCGCGGGTCGCCGTACAAGTCCTCCAGGTCGTCCCGGAGCGACCACAGCACGAGGGTGGGGCATCCGATCCGGGCACCGCGTGCCCGGTCAGACTCCTCGTGGCGCCGGTCGATGGTCAGCCCGGCGCGGTAGTCCTCCAGCATGGCGCGCACGACATCCGGGTTCCTGGTGGCCGCCCGCCACTCGTCGTGGTTCGCCTGCCCCATGACCGAGGGGTCGCCGTGGTACCAGGCGTCGGGGTCGGCGTTGATGACGCGTTCGGGGATCTCCGGCTGGGCGAAGAAGAACCAGTGCCACCACGCGGTGGCGAAGCGGGCGTCCGCGCGTGCCAGGTGTTCGCTCAGGGGCAGGCCGTCCAGGAACGCCACCCGGGTCACCGCGGACGGATGATCCAGCACCAGCCGGAGCGCCACCGCGGCTCCCCGGTCATGCCCCACGAGCCCGAAGTGTTGGTGCCCGAGCGCTCGCATGACCTCGACCAGGTCCCCGGCCACCGCCCGCTTGGAGTGCGGGGCGTGGTCAGGAGAGGGCGCCGGACCGCGGGAGCGACCGTAGCCCCGCAGGTCGGGGCAGATGACGGAGAAGCCGCGTCGGACGAGGAGCGGCGCGACCTTGTGCCAGGTCGCCGATGTGCGCGGATGGCCGTGCAGCAGGAGAAGGGGAGGGCCTTCTCCCCCGTGACGGACGAAGATGGAAGCGTCGCCGGTGTCCACCGTGCTGGTGGCAAAGTTCTCGTACACGCATCACTCGTTCCCGCTCGGGTAGCCCGCACGCGTTCCGTGCCGCCGGTGGCGTGCGCCGGCTACTCCTCGGGTTCCCAGGCGATCAGGTGCTCGAAGACCCGTAGGTCGCCCTCGGTCTTCAGGTCGCTCAGCGTGAGGCGGCCCCAGACGAAGAGGAGCAGTTGCTCGGCCGTGCCGGTGGCCGAGGCGGAGGCGGGCGCGGCGTCGTCGGCGAGGGGTGCGGGCCAGGCGCCGGTGCCGTCCAGGGTGAGGAGCCAGGAGCGGCCTTCGGTGGCGTGGTAGTGGATGGTGGCGGGCTCGTGCGGCCAGGGCGCCGGGGTGGAGTTGCAGGTGTCGAGGAACTCGGCGACGCCGTCGACCGCGAGGTCGGCGGGCATCGGCTGCACGGCTCCGGCGGCGAGCTGGGCGTCGTAGGTGTGCACCAGCACTTCGTGCACCCGGCGCCGGGCGACGCCCCAGGCATTGGCCGGTGACACACCCGCCCTCCACCACGTCCAGCACGCACGTTCCGGGCCGGCCTCGCGCAGCGCGCTGAGCAGCAGTTCATTCGACTCGGCGTACCAGGCCAGCAGCGCGTTGGGCTCGCCCGGCGCGTGGACGGGGTCCTTGGCCGGCGGAGCCTCGGCCCGGCCCGCGGCGACGATCGCGGCCCACCAGCGCTGGCCCGCCCCCAGGTGCCGCACCAGATCGAACAGCGTCCACCCGGGGCAGGACGGCACCGGCGCGTCAAGGCCGGGTGCGGCGGCAACCGCGTTCCGGAAGGCGGCCGACCGCTCGTCGATCAGGCGCAGCAGGTCAGAATATTCAAGACGGTTTGTCACATCGCTTGGCTATCACCTCGGCACAGCCGGCCGCACCCCATTTCCGGGTCCTCCGCTCGCGGCGTGCGTCGACGGCGATACGGGCGCCGTGCTGCCGCGTTCGATGAGGTCGGGCAGGGGCACCTGTACGGTGCGGGGCGCGCCGCCGTCGAGCAGGGTCGTGAGTTCTCGTGCCGCGAGGCGGCCGAAGGCGACCGGGTCCCTGGAGAGCGCGGTGAGCCACGGGGCGGTGAGCCGGCACAGCGCGGAGTCCTCCCAGGACACCACCGACACATCGTCCGGGACCCGGACCCCGAGACCCGCCGCCACGGCCACCCCGGCGGCCGCCATCACGTCGTTGTCGTAGATGAGTGCCGTCGGCGGGTCGTCGCGCTCCAGAACGCGGCGGGTGGCGGCGGCGCCCTCGGTGTCGGAGTAGTCCGTGGTCGCCGAGTGCGCCCCGGTCAGGCCGCGCCGGTCGGCCTCCAGGCGCAGGGAGCGGATGCGGCGGTCCGTGTGCGCGAGTGAGGGCAGGCCGGCGATGTGCACGATGCGGCGGTGCCCCAGCTCGTGCAGACGGCCCACGATCGCGGCCATCGCGCCGGCGTCGTCGGCGCGGACCTGGGAGAGGCCGGGGTGGGGACCCGTGTCGGTGCCGGGGAGAGCGCCGATGACGACGCCGGGCAGGCCGAGTTCGTCGAGGAGGGCGACGCGGGGGTCGTCCGTGCGCGGGTCCACGACGAGTACGCCGTCGACGCGGTGCTCGGCCCACCAGCGGCGGTAGACGCCGCACTCGTCCGCCACGTCGTCCACCACCTGGAACAGCAGGCCGAGATGGCGCTCGGACAGTACTTCCTGGATGCCGGAGATCAGCTGGAGGAAGAAGGAGTCCACCCCGAGGTTGGCCGCCGGACGCGCCACGACGAGGCCGACGGTGGCCGAGCCCTCGCCGGAGAGGGCTCGGGCGGCGGCGCTCGGGCGCCAGCCCAGCTGTTCGGCGACGCGCCGCACCCGGGCTCGGGTGACCTCGGAGACACCGGGCCGGTCGTTGAGCGCGAAGGATACGGCGCTCTCCGAGACACCGGCCCGTTGGGCGATGTCCTTCATGGTCGGCCGCTTCGGAGCCACCCGTGCCTCACTTCCTGCCGCGCATGGGGTACTGACGGGCCGTCGGGTTCGCTCGCCCGAGGGCATCGTAGAGCTTCCCCGCGTATTGGTCGAGCGCCCCGGCCCTGGAGGACTAAAGCGCTTGAGCAATGTCCATCTAAAGCGCATTAGTAAGCCCGCGTCAATAGCCGATCACAAAGCCCTGACCTGCACTGATGCCGGGTTCAGAGATTACGTTCCGGTGAATGTATTGACTTTGAGCACCGACACATTGCAGGGTCTGTCGGGCGAACGCGGCCCGCCGGGTCAGGGACCCCGGGGCCACCGTTCGCGCGCCTGGTCCGAGCAAAGGAGCCGTTCACCGTGCACATCTCCCGCAGAGCAGTCGCCGCTGCCGCCGTCCTCGCCACCGTCCTGCCGCTGAGCGCGTGCGGCGGGGGATCCGGCTCGGACTCGTCCGACGCCTCGGGCAAGGTCGAAGGGAAGATCACCTTCCAGACCTGGAACCTCCAGGCAAACTTCAAGGACTACTTCAACGGGGTGATCGCGGACTTCGAGAAGAAGTACCCGGGCACCGAGGTCAAGTGGGTCGACCGCCCCGGCGAGGGCTACGCGGACAAGATCAGCGCGGACGCGGCGGGCGGCACTCTGCCCGACGTCGTCAACGTCTCCCCCGACCTGGTGGCTCCGCTGGCCAAGGCCGGCCTCGCGCTCGACCTCGACAAGGCCGCACCGAAGTACCGCAAGGAGTACCTGGACGGCGCCTGGAAGAGCCACCAGATACCCGGCACGGAGGGCACGTACGCCTTCCCCTGGTACCTCAACACCGGCCCGATGTTCTACAACAAGCGGCTGTTCAAGGACGCCGGACTCGACCCGCAGAAGCCGCCGACCACCTACGACGAGGTCTTCGCGGACGGTCTGAAGCTGGCGGAGAAGAGCCACGGCAAGGTCGCCACGCTCGCCAACGTCCCCACCATCGAGGACTTCGGCCGGTACGGCGGTCAGCTGATGAACAAGGAGGGCACGGGCTTCGCCTTCAATGACGCGAAGGGCGTCGAACTCCTCACGCACTACAAGGAGTTGTACGACGCCAAGGCACTCGACCCGCAGGCGCTGACCGCTACCCCCGAGTCCTCGGGCCACAAGTTCCTCACCGAGTCCGTGGCGATGAACCCGGGCAGCGCGCTCGACCTGGCCAACTTCAAGAAGCAGGCCCCGAGCCTCTACAAGAACATCGGGATCACCGACCAGGTCAGCAGCACCGGCAAGGCCAACATGTACGTCATGGGCGTCATGGTGAACGCGCAGTCCAAGCGCAAGCCCGCCGCCGTGGCCTTCGCCCACTTCGTGACCGACGCGACCCGCCAGATGGAGTTCGCCAAGCAGGTCGCCATCTTCCCGAGCACCGCCGGCTCGCTCGACGACCCGTACTTCACCAAGGAGGACGGGACGGACGAGACCCGCGTCCGGGTCGCCGCCGCCAAGTCCCTGAAGACGGCCGTCAATTACACCCCGGTGCTGTTCAGCGAGCAGATGAAGACCGAGCTGCGCAACCAGATAGCCAAGGCACTGCAAGGGAAGCAGAGCCCCAAGGAAGCTCTTGACAACGCTGTCAAGGCGTGTGACCGGCTGTTGCAGCAGAGCTGAGCCCTCTCGTGAACTCCCCCTCCCCCACCGCCGCGGCGGACCGGCCCTCCGGCCGGATCCGCCGCCATCTGCCCCTCAGCCCCTGGCTGTTCGCCGCGCCCGGCCTGATCGTGGTCGGCGCCTTCAGCCTCTATCCGTTCTTCAGCACGCTGGTGAACTCCTTCACCGACCGGCGGACGCTGGTCCCCGGCTCGTTCGTCGGCCTGGCGAACTTCCGGGAGCTGCTGCACGACGAGATGTTCTGGACCGGCCTGCGCAACAGCGTGCTGTACGTCGTCGGCGTCGTCCCCGCGCTCGTCGTCCTGCCCCTGCTGCTGGCGATGCTCGTCCAGCGGCACATTCCGGGCATCACCTTCTTCCGTTCGGCCTTCTACACCCCGGTCGTCGCGTCCATCGTGGTCGTCGGTCTGATCTGGGTGTGGATGCTGGACGACCGCGGGCTGATCAACGCGGTCCTGGAGGCCGTCGGCATCGGCAAGGTCGGCTTCCTGAGCGACCAGTGGCTGCTGCTGGGCAGCGCGATGACGGTTACGGTCTGGAAGGGCCTCGGCTACTACATGATCATCTATCTGGCCGCCCTGGCGAACGTGCCGAGGGAGCTGCACGAGGCCGCGTCCGTGGACGGCGCCGGGGTCGTACGCCGCTTCTTCACGGTCACCGTGCCGGCCATCCGCTCCACGATGGTGCTGGTCGCGGCCCTCTCCTCGGTCTCCGCCTTCAAGGTGTTCTCCGAGGTCTATCTGATGGCCGGCCCGTCGGGTGGACCGGCCGGTGAGGACACCACCCTGGTGATGCTCGTCCAGCGGGTCGGAACCGGGCTGAGCGGGCGGGTCGGTTACGCCTCCGCTATCTCGGTCGTCATCTTCGTCGTCACCGTCGGCCTGATGCTCCTGGTGCTGCGCGCCGACCGCAAGGAGGACGCGTGAGCTTCCTGAAGACCACCGACGCCGAGGGCCGGCGCGTCCCCGTCTGGCAGCTCGTGCTGCGGTACGTGCTGCTGCTGGCGGTCCTGGCCCTGACCGTCGGGCCGTTCCTGTGGCAGCTGTCGACCTCGCTGAAGGGCCCGAACGAGGACATCTTCAGCTCTCCGCCGAAGTTCTTCCCCAGCGATCCGACGCTGGACAACTACAGCCGGGTCGCCGACACGATCCCGGTCTGGGACTACGCGCTGAACTCGCTCAAGGTCGCCTCCGCCAACGTGGTCACCAACTGCGTCGGCTCGGCGCTCGCCGGGTACGCCCTGGCGAGGCTCCGCTACCGGGGGCGCAGGGCCGCGACGCTGGCGTTCATCCTCGCCATGCTCGTACCCGTGGAGGGCATCATCATCGCCCAGTTCACCACCATGCGTGACCTGGGGCTGAACAACACCCTGCTCGGCGTGCTGCTGCCGGGGTCGGTCGGCGCGATGAACGTGCTGCTGATGCGCAACGCGTTCCTGAACCTGCCCGTGGAGATCGAGGAAGCGGCGTTCGTGGACGGGGCCAACGTCTGGCAGCGCTTCCTGCGGATCGCGCTGCCCTCCGTCAAGGGCACCCTCGCCGTCGTCGCGATCTTCGCCTTCATGGGCTCCTGGGACGACTTCCTGTGGCCGCTGATCGTCCTCAGCGATCCGGAGAACTTCACCCTGACCATCGGCCTGAACTACCTGCACGGCACCTTCGCCAACGACGAACGGCTCGTCGCGGCGGGCACGATCATCGCCGTGCTGCCGCTCATCATCCTCTTCGCGGGGTTGCAGCGCTTCTTCTTCCGGGGCGTCGGCGAAGGCGCCGTCAAGGGCTGAACCGGCCGCCCCCACGCACCACTAGAACCAGGACTCCTGTTCCGTATGAGCACCTCCCCCTTGCGTTTCGGCGCCAACTACACGCCCAGCCAGGACTGGTTCCACCACTGGCTGGACTTCGACCTCGACGCCGTACGCGCCGACCTGGACTCGATCGCCGGCCTCGGGCTCGACCACATCCGGGTCTTCCCGCTCTGGCCGCTCTTCCAGCCCAACCGCACCCTGATCCGCCCGCGCGCCGTCGAGCAGCTCGTGCAGCTCGCCGACGCCGCCGCCGAACGCGGCCTCGACGTCAACGTGGACGGGCTCCAGGGCCACCTGTCGAGCTTCGACTTCCTGCCCGCCTGGACCGGTACGTGGCACCGGCGCAACCTCTTCACCGACCCGGACGTCCTCGCCGGGCAGGCCGAGTACCTGCGCACCCTGGCCGCCGCCCTCGCCGACCGGCCGCACTTCATCGGGATGACCCTCGGCAACGAGATCAACCAGTTCTCCGGCGACCCGCACCCCGACCCGGACCGCATCACGCCCGAGCAGGCCGACGCCTGGCTGACCCGGATGCTGGATGCCTGCGAGGAGGGGGCGCCGGGCAAGCTCCACCTGCACGCCGAGTACGACGCCGCCTGGTACCAGGACGACCACGCCTTCACCCCGGCGCACGCGGCGCGCAAGGGCGCCGTCACCGCCGTGCACTCCTGGGTCTTCAACGGCACCGCCCAGCGCCACGGCCGTACCGGCACCGCCACCGAGCACCACGCCGCCTACCTCATCGAACTCTCCAAGGCGTGGGCGCTCGACCCGCACCGGCCGGTCTGGCTCCAGGAGGTCGGCGCGCCCGCCCCGCTGATCCCCGCCGAGCACGCCGCCGCGTTCACCGAGGCGACCGTCGCCAACGCCCTGGACTGCGAGGACGTGTGGGGCGTCACCTGGTGGTGCTCCCACGACGTGTCGCGCTCGCTGGCCGACTTCCCGGAGCTGGAGTACAGCCTCGGGCTGCTCACCAACGACCGCCAGGTCAAGCCGGCCGGCCGGACCATCGCCCGCATCGTCGAGGAGTGGCGCGGGCGCACCCACCGGCCCGCGCCCCGGACCACCGCCCTCGTCGTGGACACGGGCGACGACGAGACCGCGCCCCACCGCTCCGTCTGCGCCCCCGGCGGCGCGGTCTTCGAAGCGTTCGCCCGGCTCACCGCCGACGGCGTCCGCCCCACCACCGTCCTCGCGAGCCGTGCCGACGACCCGGACCACTTGGCCGCCCGGGGCATCACGAAGGTCGTCACGCCCGAAGAGGTCCGCTGAGCCCACGTCACCCCGCACCGCACCGGAATCGAACCGCGCACGATACGGAGCACACCATGATCCAGCGCCACCCGTCCGCCCCCAGCCGCCGCACGGTGGTCCTCGCCGGAGCCGGAACCGCCGCCGCCCTCCTGACGCCCGGCCTCACCACGACCGCCCACGCGGCGGCCCCTGCCACTGACCGGCCCTGCGCCTCGTACTGGTTCCCCGACTCGCTGCCCGCCGGTACGCCCGGCGACGGCATCGTCTGGCGCAGCCTGAAGGCGTGGCGCCCCGAAACCGATCCCGATCTGCCGTTCAACACCGCGTCCGTGCCGCTCGCCGACCGCTTCACCCCGGCCCCGGCCAACACCACGGCCCGGACCGACCAGGCGCGGATCACTTCCCTGGTGGCCTTCGGGAACACCGCGGGCAACCCGTCGCAGGGCTCGGCCACCGCCGACTACTACGCCATGAACCACTGGGCGTACATCGACGAACTGGTCTTCTGGGGCGGCTCGGCCGGGGAGGGCCTGATCCTGGCGCCGAACGCCCCGGTCGTGGACGCGGCCCACCGGCACGGCGTGCCCGTCCTCGGCACCGTGTTCCTGCCGCCCGTGCACCACGGCGGCGACCTTCGGTGGACCCGGGACCTGGTGCAGCGCGACGCGGCAGGGCGCTTCCCGCTGGCCGCGAAGCTGGTGGAGGCGGCCATGGCGCACGGCTTCGACGGCTGGTTCCTCAACGCCGAGACCGAGGGCGGGGACGCCGCGCTCGGCGCCGAGATGCTCGCCTTCGTCACCGACCTCCGGGCGCGCAGCGACGCGGCGGGGCTGCGGATCACCTGGTACGACGCGATGACGGTGAAGGGCGAGGTCGGCTGGCAGGGCGCGCTCAACGCCGAGAACGCCGCGCTGTTCCGGGAGGGGGACTCGATGTTCGTGGACTTCCGCTGGACGCCCGGGACGCTCGCCTCCTCCGCCGAGAACGCCGAGGCCGTCGGGCGCAGCCGCTACGACCTGTGGGCGGGTGTCGATGTCGAGTCCGACGGCTGGAACGCCTCGGTCGACTGGGACGCGATCATTCCGGCGGACCGCCCGCACACCGTGGGCTACGGCTTCTACCGGCCGGAGTGGACCCGCAGCCACCTGCCGGAGGACCGTACTCCCGCTCAGTTCCACGCCGCCGACCAGCGGTTCTGGTCCGGGCGGTCGCTTGATCCGGCCCGGCCGGACCGTACGGACCCCTGGCGGGCTCCCGCGACGGCGGTGGCCGACCGCTCGACGGTGGACCGGCTGCCGTTCGCCACCACGTTCAACACCGGCCACGGTGTGCGCTGGTACGAGAACGGCCGGGTGGCCTCGGACGCGGAGTGGAACCATCTCGGGGTGCAGGACCGGCTGCCGGGCCGCCGCTGGGTCGTCCGTACCGAGGGCCGACGCCCGTCCGTGGGCTTCGACTTCGAGGACGCCTGGCGCGGGGGCAGCAGCCTGCTGGTCGCCGGGGACATCGACGCCCCGGTCACCGTGGAACTCCACCGCACCCGGCTGCCGCTGTCGCGGCGCACGGTCGTGGAGCTGACCCACCGCGCGGACGCGGGCTCCGGTCCGGTCACCGTCGAGCTGGCCGTCGCCCTGCGCGAGCCGGACCGGGCGGGCGACCCGGTCGCGTACACGTACATCCCGGCGGGCGAACTCCGGGCGGGCGGCAGCGGGTGGACCACCTCCACGCTCCGGCTGAACTCCCTGTCCGGTACGGTGCGCGCGCTCGGGGTGCGCCTGACCGCGGCCGGTCCGGTGCGCTGGCGACTGGGTGCGCTGGCCGTACGCGACCGGGCCGAGACGACCGCCGCGCCGACCGGACTGCGTGTCACCGGGGCGTCCCTGGGCGCCGACGGCACGGACCTGCGTCTGCGCTGGCACCGGGCGCCCGGTGCCCCGCGCCACTACGAACTGCACCGCGTCCTGCCCGACGGCACCCGGCGCTTCCTGGGCGCCACCGCCTCCACCGCGTTCCTCGTGCCCGGCCTGCGCCGGGAACCGGGCGAGAAAGCCGCTCGTTTCCAGGTCAGGGCCGTGGGCGAGCTGTACACGACTTCCGGCGCCGCTTCCACCGCGCACCGCTGGTAACCACCCCCACCCGACCCACCACCTACAACGGAGTCACCCTCATGCACGACGACCGCAGCCTGGTCGAAGCCCGTCTCAAGCGCGTCCTCGACGAGCGCATCCGGCCCGCCGTCTACCCGGAGTCCGTCCCCTTGGACGTCGCCGTCTGGAACGCGCCGGGCGAGCCGGTCCCCGTCGCCGAGGGCCTGGCCGGGCCCACCGAGCCGATCGCGGTCGGCGACCGGTGGGGCGCTCCGTGGGGCACCTCCTGGTTCAAGGTCTCCGGCACCGTGCCGGAGGCGTGGGCGGGCCGGACCGTGGAGGCGCTGCTCGACCTCGGCTTCGACGAGAACATGCCGGGCTTCCAGTGCGAGGGCCTCGTCTACCGCCCGGACGGCACGCCGGTGAAGGGCCTCAATCCGCGCAACCAGTGGGTGCGGGTGGGCGCCCCGGTGGCGGGCGGCGAGGAGGTGCTGCTGCACATCGAGGCGGCGTCCAACCCGGTGATCCTCGACTACCACCCCTTCCTGCCGACGCAGCTGGGTGACAAGGAGACCGCCGGCAGCGAGCCGCAGTACACGCTGGCCCGGATGGACCTCGCCGTCTTCGACGAGGACGTGTGGAACCTGGTGCAGGACCTGGAGGTGCTGGGTGAGCTGATGCAGGAGCTGCCCGTGGAGGGCGCCCGCCGCTGGGACGTCCTGCGTGCCGTCGGCCGGGCGCTGGACGCGGTCGACCTCCAGGACGTGGCAGGGACGGCCGCCGCCGCCCGCGCGGAGCTGGCCGATGTCCTCGCGACGCCCGCCGCGCCCTCCGCCCACCGCATCAGCGCGGTCGGCCACGCCCACATCGACTCCGCCTGGCTGTGGCCGCTGCGCGAGACGGTCCGCAAGGTGGCCCGTACGACGTCCAACATGACCGCCCTGCTGGAGGACGAGCCGGACTTCGTCTTCGCGATGTCGCAGGCCCAGCAGTTCGCCTGGATCAAGGAGCACCGCCCGAGGTCTACGCGAAGGTCAAGGCGGCGGTCGCGGAGGGCCGGTTCGTGCCGTCCGGCGGCATGTGGGTCGAGTCCGACACGAACATGCCGGGGTCCGAGGCGATGGCCCGGCAGTTCGTGCACGGCAAGCGGTTCTTCCTCGACGAGTTCGGCATCGAGAACGACGAGGCGTGGCTGCCGGACACGTTCGGGTTCGCGGCCGGTCTGCCGCAGATCATCAAGGCGGCGGGCTCCAAGTGGCTGCTCACGCAGAAGATCTCGTGGAGCCAGACCAACAAGTTCCCGCACCACACCTTCAACTGGGAGGGCATCGACGGCACCCGGATCTTCACGCACTTCCCGCCCGTCGACACGTACAACTGCTCGATGAAGGGCAGCGAGATCGCCCACGCGGCGACGAACTTCAAGGACAAGGGCGTCGCCCAGCACTCCCTCGCACCGACCGGCTGGGGCGACGGGGGCGGCGGCACGACCCGCGAGATGATCGCCAAGGCGGCCCGGCTGCGCAGCCTGGAGGGCTCGGCGACGGTGACGTGGGAGACGCCCACGGAGTTCTTCACCAAGGCCGAGGCGGAGTACGCCAACCCTCCGGTCTGGGTCGGCGAGCTCTACCTGGAGCTGCACCGCGCGACACTCACCAGCCAGGCGAAGACCAAGCAGGGCAACCGTCGCAGCGAACACCTGCTCCGCGAGGCCGAGCTGTGGGCCGCCACCGCCGCCGTGCGGGCCGGCTTCGCCTACCCGTACGAGCAGCTGGACCGGATCTGGAAGACGGTGCTGCTGCACCAGTTCCACGACATCCTGCCCGGCTCCTCGATCGCCTGGGTGCACCGTGAGGCGGAGAAGACGTACGCGGCCGTCGCCGGGGAGCTGACCGGCATCATCGATGCCGCGCAGCGTGCGCTGGCCGGTGACCCGGCGGGCGGGCGGGCCCTCGTGTTCAACGCCGCGCCGCATGCGCGCGACGGCGTTCCCGCCGGAGCGGCGGCCGTCGCCGCGACGGCCGAGACCACCGAGCCCGCCCCGCGCGAGGGCGGCGGCTTTGTGCTCGACAACGGCCTGCTCCGGGTGGAGATCGACGGGCGGGGCCTGGTCGTCTCGGCGTACGACATCGCCGCGGACCGGGAGACAGTGGCACCGGGCGCGGCCGCGAACCTCCTCCAGATCCACCCCGACTTCCCGAACATGTGGGACGCGTGGGACGTCGACGCGTTCTACCGCAACACGGTCACGGACCTGACGGATGTGGACGAGCTGGCCCCGGTGGCCGGCGGCGTGCGAGTCGTACGCGGCTTCGGGGACTCGAAGGTGACCCAGCTGCTCACGCTTGAGCCGGGCGCCAAGCGGCTCGACATCGACACCGAGGTGGACTGGCACGAGACGGAGAAGTTCCTCAAGGCCGCGTTCCCGCTGGACGTGCACGCCGAGCGGTACGCCTCCGAGACCCAGTTCGGGCACTTCTACCGGCCGACGCACACGAACACCAGCTGGGAGGCGGCCAAGTTCGAGGCGTGCAACCACCGCTTCGTCCACCTGGAGGAGCCGGGCTGGGGCGTCGCCCTCGTCAACGACTCGACGTACGGTCACGACGTCACGCGCACCGTCCGGGAGTCGGACGCCGGGACGACCACCACCGTGCGGGTCTCCCTGCTGCGCGCGCCGCGCTTCCCCGACCCGGAGACCGACCAGGGCGTGCACCGCTTCCGGCACGCGCTGGTGCCCGGCGCGGCGGTCGGCGACGCGGTCCGCGAGGGCTTCCGGGTCAACCTGCCGGAGCGCCGGATCACCGGTGAGCACGAGGTGGCGCCGCTGGTGGCCGTCGGCAACGACGCGGTCGTGGTGAGCGCGGTCAAGCTGGCGGACGACGGCAGCGGCGACGTCGTCGTACGGCTCTACGAGTCGACGGGCGGCCGGGCGAAGACCACCCTGACCACCGGCTTCCGCGCCTCCGGTGCCGTGGCGACGGACCTGCTGGAGCGACCGCTGTCCGACGCCCCGGCACCGGAGAGCGACGAGGAGGGCGTGCGGTTGTCTTTGCGGCCGTTCGAGCTGGTGACGCTGAGGTTCGCGCGCGGCTGACGCCGAGGCAGGGTTCCTCGGGGAGGGGCGGCGCCCAGCCGGTGCACCGGCTGGGCGCCGCCCCTCCCCCTCTGCTGCGATGATGGGCGCATGTCTGCTGGTGAGTCCAAGGGGTCCGGGTCCTCGGGCGGTTACGCGAAGGGGCGTGCGCGTCGGGAGCAGATCGTGGCGACGGCGGCCGAGGTGTACGGGGATGTGGGGTATCGCGGTGCCTCGTTGCGGGAGATCGCGAAGCGGGCCGGGATCAGTCATGTGGGGTTGATGTACTACTTCCCCAGCCGTGAGGCGTTGTTGGCCGCGGTGCTGGAGCGGCGGGACGAGGAGGAGGCCGCGCGGAGCGCGCCGGTGGTGTCCTCGCCCCGGGACGCGATGCTGCATCTGCTGGACCTGGCCGGCCGCAACGCCGGTCATGCGGGGATGGTCGAGTTGTACGTACGGCTGGCGGCCGAGGCGACCCCCGGGGATCATCCGGCGCACGGCTACTTCGAGCGGCACTACGAGATGGTCCGCTCCTATGCGCACCGCGCGCTGGAGGAGCTGGCCGTGCAGGGTGCGTTGCGGGACGGGGTCGATGCCCGGACCGCGGCCGTGGGCCTCGTGGCGCTGATGGACGGGTTGCAGGTGCAGTGGCTGACGAGTCCTGATGAGGTGGACATGGCCGGGGTCCTGCGGGCGTTCGTGCAGCAGCTCCTCAAGGAGCCGTTGGAGTAGGGGGGCTCAGCCGCCGGAGAAGTACCAGGGCGACGGCGGCGGTGGCCAGTTCGCCGGTGGCCAGTCCCGCCCAGACGCCGCCGGTGCCCAGTCGGCCGAGGGCGACGATCAGGGGGACCTTGACCAGGAGCAGGGTGCCGATGGACATCAGGTAGGCGGGCGCCGGGCGGCCGAGGGACTGGGAGTAGGCCGCCACCAGGGGCCCGATCCCGGCGACGGTCAGGCCCAGGGCGATGATCCGCAGGGCCCGGCCGGCGGTGGTGACGGCGGCGGGGTCGTGGAGGAAGAGGCCGGCGAGGGGTTCGGCCAGCAGGGCGAGAACGGCCGCGGTGAGCAGTCCGTAGAGCAGGGAGGCGAGCAGCGCGAGGTTGCGCGCGCGCAGGGCCCGGCTGGTCAGGCCGCGGCCGGTGTTGTAGCCGGCGATGGGCTGAAGGCCCTGGCTGATGCCGGTGTGGGGCATCATCGCGAAGGTTTGCAGGCGGGCGCAGACGGCGTACGCGGCCAGCGCGACGGCGGACCCGGTGGCGGCGAGGGTGGCGTTGACGAGGACGGCCAGGAGGGTGACGCCCGTTCCGGCCAGGAACGAGGGCAGGCCGATGCCGAGGAGGGCCCGCAGGGTCGGACCGTGGGGCAACAGGTCGCGCGGGGCGACGCGGTAGGGGCGGTCGCTCCGGCCGAAGAAGAACCAGAGGCTCATCGCCGCGGAGACGGCCTGGCCGCCGACGGTGCCGAGGGCGGCGCCGCGTACCCCCATGCCGAGCCCGAAGATCAGCAGGGGGTCGAGCGTGATCTGGACGGCGACGGGGACGAGCCACAGGAGGGTCGAGTAGCCCATCCGCCCCTCGGCGCGCACCAGGCTGGAGAAGCCGGTGGAGACGAGTGCCCCGCACAGCAGCACGACGGCGTAGGGGCGTGCGCTGTCCCGTAGCTCGCCGTGGGCCCCCAGCAGGGCGAGGAGGGGGTCGAGGAAGGTCAGGCCGAGCACGGTGGTGGCCGCGGCACAGGACCAGAAGAGGGTGAAGGAGTTGCCCGCCGCGCGGGCGGCGGCCTGCCGGTCCCCCGCGCCCAGGGCGCGGGAGATCAGCGAGGCGCCACCGGCGCCGACGGTGGTGGACACCGCGCCGAGCAGCAGGAGGAGCGGGGCGGCCAGGTTGACCGCGGCCATCGCGGTGTCGCCCACGCCGTGGCCGACGAACCAGGCGTTGGTCAGGGCGTAGATGCCGTAGACGCCGACGGCGGCGGTGGTCTGGGTGCAGGCTCGCCAGAGCAGTCGGCCCACCGGTTCGGTGCCGAGGCGGGTGGTGTGGTCGGCGGGTGCGGGGGTGGTGGGCCGGGGTGTCATCGGCGGGTGCGGCCGAGCAGTGCCATCGCTTCGTCGAGGAGGGGGCGGGCGAAGTCGTACTGCTTGGTGTCGGTGTGGCCTCGGTACACGGTCTCGATGACCATGATCAGCATGAGGTGGAGGCAGTACAGGCGGCGGCGCACCTGCTGGGTGGCGGTGAGTTCCGGGTGGCCGTAGCCGCGCATGAAGGGTGCCGGGTCGCCGAAGGCGGACAGCTGGGTGCCGGTGAAGCCCGCCTCGATCAGCGGGTCTCCGTAGAAGGCGCGTTCGTGGTCGATGACGCAGGCGATGCGGCCGTCGCGGACCATGACGTTGCTGTCCCACAGGTCCCACTCGACCAGGCGGGGTTCGGTCACTTCGTCGAGGCTTGCGGCGTGCTCGGTGATCACGGCGCGCACGGTGTCGTAGTCCCAGCCGATGTCGACACCGCGCCGTTCGCCGTCGGTCAGCACGTCCTCGACGATGCCGGTGAACACGCGCCGCCAGCTGGTGTCGTGCGGACCGGCGAGCGGACCGAAGCCGGGGCCGCCGATGGAGTTGATCTCGCGGTTGGCCGCGCCGAGCTGTGCCATGAAGGCGTCGCGCTCGGCGGCGGGCAGTTCACCGGAGACGATGCCGAGGTTGTCGGCGTCGATGTACGGCATGAAGAAGTAGTCGGCGTCGCACAGTTCGCGGCTCCGGTCGGCGAAGTGCACTTCGGGGACCGGCACCGAGGTCTGGGTGCGTATGAGGTCCAGCGTGTTCAGCTCGATCGACATGGCGCCGCGTTCGTAGGTCATCACCTCGATGTGCGGTGGCGGGGCGATCTTCAGGACGACGTCGGCACCGTCGCGCAGCCGGATGCGGTAGGCCACGTTGAACCAGCCGTGCCCCAGCTCGTCGGCCCAGCCCTCCCCCGTGGGGACCTGCCCGGGCCCGTAGGCGCGCTCGATCATGGCGCGCAGTACGTCGGGAGACTGCCGGTTCTTCGTGATGCTCTCCACGCCCGGTCCTTTCGATTGGGCTGCCCGCGGCGCCATCGGAATCAAATACTTACCACTTGGTCGATATTCATAGCAGAGGGAGCGTACGCCCGTACACCCCCGGGTCGCCGTGGTCTCGCGGACTGGACGCGGCCGCGCTGATTGAACCGGCGTCCACCCCGGTATAGGGAACGGCATGACCACCCATGAGATCGGCCCACGCATGGTGGGCGAGCGGCTGATGTACAACCGAGCCGTCCGCGTGGACGAACCACGCAGTTGGCTGTTCCTCTCCGGACACGAAGCCCGGGACGACGACGGCCGCATCGCCCACCGCGGTGACATGGCCGGTCAGATGCGGCTGACGCTGCGGCGGTTGGGTGAAACCGTGGCAGAGGCGGGGATGACGATGGGCGACGTGGTGCAGATCCGGATCGTCACCACCGACCTCGCTTCGTGCAAGGCGCATTACGACGTGCTCCTGGACGGACTCGCGGCCGTGGGCTGCCGGCCGACCAGCTTGCTGGCGGAGGTCAGCGCGCTGTCCGATCCGGACATGCTCATCGAGATCGAAGCCGTAGCATGCGGGCATGTCTCATGAGATCTGTGCACTCGTCGTAGCCGGGCAGGTCGATGCGTCGAAGGCCCACTCCGTGGGCCTTCGGGCCGTGCTCGTTCATGAGGGCGTCAGCGTGTTTCCGATCAACCACTACTTCTCCGCGTACTGGGCGGCGAAGCGCGGAAACAGTGCGTTGCTCGATCTGCCCGAGGGCCTTTCCCTCGTGTTTCCGACAGAAGCGGTGCTGCGTGACCTCGTCTGCGAGGTGACGGTTACGGACAGGCGGCGGTTCGCGATCATCGAGACGAACTACTTCGGCGGGGTCGGTGACCAGGGTGCTGTCGCGTTCGACGGTGAGGAGCGGTTGACGCCCGAGCGGGCATCCATCAATCAAGCGCTGGCCGCCCTCGGCGTACGGGCGACCGGCACGATGGATGAGTTCGAGGTGATCGGCCTGACCGGGTTCCGGCACAACCCGGAATACCTTGACGCGTACGTCGAGCTGTGTGAGGAACTTGGCGTGTGACGGTCCCGCCGGGACCGTGGTCAAGACCGGGCGAGTGTGAACGTATGGGTGCGCCGTACGTCGCACCCCTGGCAGGCGCCCACGAAGCGGGCGAGGAGGCGGCCGCCCTCCTCCTCGAGGACGTTGCGCCAGGAGCAGCGGAACTCTCCGCAGACGCAGGCCCGTTGAGCGACGTCCGAGAGAGCGGACAAGGCGGTTGCGTGCCCCGCTTCGGGCGCCGCGCAGTCCATATCCGCACCGTGCAGCGGGTGCTGCGGCCGCCACCACGGCACGGTCGCGGGACTGCGGAGTCCCCTGCCCGCGCACTCCACGCACTTGCCGGGACCGGCGTTGTTCGCGATGCACCAGCATCGTTGGTCACGCCTCTCGTACGGGCGGCCCTCGCAGGTCAGGCACACACCCCAGCCGTGGCAGTCGTAGCAGAGGACACCACCGGCCGTGCTGCGCGTGAAGGGCGGTTGCCCGAGCCGGAGTTCGGGGTACACCACGGGCGTCCACCCGGTGAGCGTCACGAGCCCGGTCCCGCTGCCTTCGTACACCCTCACCTCGAACTGCTCGTGCCGGGCCGTCGCCCAACTCTCCCCGTCCTGGTCCGTCGCGTCTGGGTGTACGTCCCAGCCCGCCTCTGTGAAGGCGGTCAAGGTCGCGCCGAACTTCGAAAGCGCGGGGCGGCCGTCCCAGCTCATCCCGATGAGGAACAGCGAGCGGAATCCCACCGGTTCGGGGTCGAGGAGCCGTACGGAGTCACTCCACTCGCGGACGACCGTCGGGCCGCGGTCCGGGCGCACCACCGACGCGATGTCCAGCAGGGCCCCTTTGAGCCACACCGCACCGCTCGACGTGCCGGTCGCACTCCGGTCCATGGGTTCACCGGTGTTCTCGGTCATGGTGGTGTCGGTCCGCTTTCGCTCGGAGGTGTACATGGTGCGTCGAAGGCTGATCAGGGACTGGCGACGAGTTGCCCGCGGCGCATGGCCGGCCAGGGTCTGCGGCCGCCCGCCCGCATCCGGCAGTCGTAGGGGCGCGGCGGGGCGTCGCGGGTCCTCTGGTGCTCGGTGACGGCGTCCATGCCACTCCCCCGGGTCGCGGACGGATCCGAAGATTACCGTCCAGTAGCGTCACGGGGACACCCCTCGCACGCCGCCGAGGGGACGGCCGGCCCGTTCGACGGGGCGTTACGGTGCTTGTGACGGAAGGGCCCCGATCGATCGAGCCCCGGCGTGTCGATACCCCGGAGGGACATGTTTCCCGAGACGGTGCTGCATACCGAACGGCTGCTCCTTCGCCCGTTCGGCAGCAGCGACATCCCCGACACCCAGGCAAGTTGCTCGGATTCGCTCATCCAGCAGTGGCTGCCACTCCCCCAGCCCTACACCCTGGACGACGCCACCTCCTGGTGCACGACAGTGGCCCCGGCCCTCCGTGAATCCGGTGACGGCATCCACTTCGCCGTCACCGACTTGCCCACCGGACGGCTCATGGGCACCGTCGGCCTGAAGAAGACCGATTGGCGGGCCCGTACGAGCGAGGTCGGATACTGGATCTCTCCATGGGCTCGCGGAAAGGGCTTCGCGACTGAAGCTACGCGGGCAGTGGCGCGGTGGCTTCTGACGGAGCAGCAGTTCCAGCGGCTGGAGCTACGAGCCGCCACCGGCAACATCTCGTCTCAGAAGGTCGCCATCAGCGCCGGATTCCGCCGCGAAGGCATCCTGCGCAATGCGGGCTTCGTGCACGACGGCCGGGTCGACCTCGTTCTGTTCTCCTTGCTGCCTGGCGACTCCGCCGTGAGGGCGGATGCTCTGCGGAGCCACGCTTCTGGGGCCACGCGGGGGAAGAGGGGATCTTCCCCGGAGTGAAGGTCACCGGGACCGGGTGCTGCCCGTGGATGCCTGGGGCGAGACGGGCAGTCAGCTGTCCCGGCCCGGCGGGCGGACCCGGGCATCCGCAGCAATGTCACCGCCTCCGAACTCCCGGCCTGGGATGCGGTCCTGGCCCGACGCGGAGGCTGCGGTGGGGATTACGGTTTGTGGGTCACCCAGAGCGCTTCCGCCGGCCAGTGGTGGGCCCAGTCGGGTGGGTCGGTCTTGTTGTAGCCGTTGGCCGCTTCGGGGGCCGGTCGTGGTTCGATGAGGTCGTCGATGACAAGACCCGCGCCGCGCAGGACCCTGATCCAGTCGCCGTAGGTGAGCTGGTAGCTGACCGCTCCCTGGTCCTCGTCGATGGTGTCCAGGCCGAAGTAGTCCTGTCGCAGCGTCGTCGTCGCGCGGCCGGCGGCTTCGTCGTAGCAGGCTTCGAACCAGGGGCTGGCCACGTTGAACACCAAACGCCCACCGCGCCGCAGTACGCGCGCGGCCTGCGGTACGGCCAGGTGCGGGGGTGCCCAGCTGAGCCCGCCGTAGTCGCAGAACACCAGGTCGAAGCTGCCGGCGGCGAACGGGAGGTGCTCGGCGGCGCCCTGCACCAGCGGGTAGCGCGCCGTCCCCATCGCGCGCGCCGCCGCGGCGAGTTGCTCTTCGGACAGGTCGAACCCGACCACCGAGGCCCCCTCGGCGGCGAGCGCCCTGGACCACTGGCCGGCGCCGCAGCCGAGTTCCAGGACGCGCTTGCCGGTGACGTCGCCCAGCACCCGCAGGTGCGTGTCGGGGATCGCGTACGTGCCCCACAGGCGGGGCGTCGCGCCGATCCGCGCGTCGTGTTTCTGCTGGTAGGCGCCGCTGATCTGATTCCAGAACCGCCTGTTGCCGGAGATGCTGTCCACGTACCGACCCAAGCACCAGCCGCCGGAGCCGGTCAACGTGGTTGGGCGCTAGGCAGTACGGAACAGGGCCGTCCACAGGAAGCCCGCGCCGAACAGGGGCGACTCGGGAGGCTCGACCCGCATGCGACGCAGTTCGACCTCCACGAGGTCGGAGAAGATCCGGCGCAGCGATTCAGGGGTGTAGGCGAGGCCGCCGTGCAGCCGCCGTTGGCGGTACAGGTCCGCGTCGGCGACCTCGGAGCCCATTCCGTCCTCACCGGCCGCGAAGCAGGTCAGAGCGAGGTGGCCGCCCGGGGCCAGGACACGGTCGAGCAGGTCGAGATAGCTCACCCTGCGGTGCGGTGGCAGGTGGTGGAAGCATCCCGAGTCCACGACCAGGTCGTACGGTCCGCTCAGCTCCGTGGCCGCCAGGGTGAACACGTCGCCGCACACGAAGCGGGCTTCCGCCCCCGCGTCGGCCGCGCGCTCCCGGGCCCAGGCGAGGGCCACCGGGGAGAGGTCCACGGCGTCCACCTCGAAGCCCCGCGAAGCCAGGTACAAGGCGTTGCGCCCGGCCCCGCATCCCAGATCCAGGGCCCGCCCCCCGGGCGCGACCAGGCCCTGATCGAGGTAGCCGGCCAGGCTCTCGTCCGGCTTCGCCGGGAAGAACGGGACGGGTTTCGACCTGTCGGCGTAGAACCGGTCCCAGAATTCCTTTCCGTCCCCGGCCGCCAACGGGCCGCTCCCGTCTTCGGAGACGAACAACTCGTCCAGGAGTGCGAGAACATCCTCGACGGTACGCACGGTCCGGTCCATCCGGGCCCCCTTTCGATCACGTCCGACCCTAGGAGCCCCAACGACAAAAGACCAGGTCACCCCATGTGCGCCAACAGCCGGAACGCCCCGCTACGGCCCTACGCGGCCCCCACCGCCACTCCACCGCCCGCCCCGGCCGCGGGCCCGGTGAGCAGTGCACCGGGCGCCTGGAAGGGGCTGTCCCGGGCCGCGCCGGGCGGACGAATCCGATAGGACGCCAGTCATCCTCACCGCCCACGACGTCGACGCGACGCTCGGGCGGGTGGAGGCGCTGGGAGGATCGGTCAGCGGCGGCAACCCGGTGAACCTCACGCAGCCGATCCGGCCCCAGTGACCGTTCCGGGCACGGCAGGCCGTCGTGCGGGCAACCTTCCGTACGGGCCGACCGTCCTGTACTGCATGCGAATCTCATTCCTCATCCACAACGCGTACGCGATCGGAGGGACGATCACCACCACGTTCAACCTGGCAGGCGCACTGGCCGATCGGCACGATGTGGAGATCATCTCCGTGCTGCGGAACAGGGAACGGCCCAGCATCGCACTCGATCCGCGGGTGCGGTTACGCCCCCTGGTGGATCTGCGGCACGAGAAGGACGACCCGCGACACCTCGCACCGGCGAAGGTGTTTCCCTCCTCCGAGTACCGCTACGGCGAGTACAGCGCGCTCACCGATGAACGCCTCGGCAAGGCGCTGACCTCGCTCGACGCCGATGTCGTCGTGGGGACGCGCCCCGGGCTCAATGTCCACCTGGCGCTCCACGCGCCGGCGCGGTCGGTGCGGGTCGGGCAGGAGCATCTCGCGCTCGACCACCACCCTCCGCGGTTACGCAGGGCGCTGCGCCGCGCGTATCCGCGGCTGGACGCGATCACCCCTGTCACGGAGGCCGACTCGGCCGTCTACCGGCGCAAGATGCGGCTGCCGGGTGTACGGGTGGAGGCGCTTCCCAACAGTGTCCCCGCCCCGGCCCTCGCTCCGGCGGACAGCAGGGGGCGCATCGTGGTCGCCGCCGGGCGGCTGGCGCCGGTGAAGCGGTTCGACCTGCTGATCGATGCCTTCTCCGCGGTCGCGGCGGCGTATCCCGACTGGCAGTTGCGCATCTACGGCCGGGGCGAGGAACGGGAGCCGCTGCGCGCGCTCATCGACCGGCTCGGGTTGTACAACAACGTCTTCCTGATGGGCGCCGCGAGCCCGATGGAGGCCGAGTGGGTCAAGGGGTCGATCGCGGCGGTGACCTCGGATTTCGAGTCCTTCGGCATGACCATCGTGGAGGCGATGCGCTGCGGTTTGCCGGTCGTGAGCACTGACTGCCCGTACGGCCCCGGCGAGATCATCGCCGACGGGGAGGACGGCCGACTGGTGCCCGTCGGAGACCGGGACGCGTTGGCCGGCGCCCTGCTGGACCTCGTCCGCGACGACGAGCTGCGCCGCCGCATGGGGCGTAACGCGCTGGAGAATTCCCGGCGTTACGGCCCCGCGACCGTCGTGGCCCGGGCGGAGCGGCTGTTCGAGGAGCTGCTGTCCGCCCGGCGTGAGGGCCGGACGGTGACCGGCACGCGACGCGCCCTGGCGAGCAGCGGTTTCGCGGCCAGGGACACCATGCTCATCGCGGCCGGCAGGGTCGTGAGGGCCGCGCGGAAGGCCCGGCGATGAGTGGTGACGGCGTGAGCGGGCTGACGGAGAAACCTCGTGGCGCGGTGACCGTGCGGGACGGAGGGCGTCTGCTCGTACGCGTCCGGCTGCCGCTGCCCGCCTCGGCGCAGCCGCGGCTGTTGCTTCAGCCGCGCCCGAAGAAGGGGCGGGCGGCGGAGGCCGGCCGCTCTCTCGTACTGGAGCCTGCGGGGCGGAACGAGTGGCAGACGGTGCTGGAGTCCGATGCCGTCCTTGAGGAAGGCCGCTGGGACGCCTATGTCGTGACCGGGCCGGACGAGGAGCGCGTGCCGTTGCTGCCCGGCCTGCGCGATCTGCGCGGGCTGATGCCGGGCGAGGGCGCTGTACGGGACGCCCCCCTGGCGGTCCGGATCCCGTACGCCACCAAGGACGGCCGGCTCGCCATACGGGCCTGGCGGCGCGCCGCGCACGCGGAGGCCGGCCGGATCACCGTCGGATCCGGCGCGATGACGGTGTCGGCGCGGCTGTACGGTGCCGGGCTCGGCGAGGGCGCGGAGGTGTCGCTGGTGCGGCGCGGCCGAGGGTCCGCCGTGGCGCGGGGCGCACTGGCCGTCGAGGGTGGCCGGGACTTCTCGTTCACGGTCGATTACGCGGACCTCCTGGCGGACGGGGCGGGCGGCGCACCGGCGGTCTGGGACGTGTTCGTCCAGCCCCGCGCCGGTGCGCCCCGGGTGCGGGTCGCCCGGCTGCTGGACGATGTCGCGGACCGGAAGACGGTGTTCGTCTACCCGGCCACCACGCTGGGCGGGGTGTCGGTGCGCCCGTACTACACCCTCGACAACGACCTCTCCGTGGAGGTCACACCGCGGCGTTCGTGAAGATGCCCGCGCTCCGGTGAGTTCGGGGTGTCACTTCTCGTCGCGCAGCCGGGCCGCCAGCGCGGTCAGGGGCTCCGTCTCCTCGGTGCGGCCCAGGGCCGTCAGGCGCGGGATCGCCGCGTCGAGGCGGGTGAGGGCGGGGGTGGTCCGCTCCAGGTAGATGCCCTCCACGACGCCGGCGAGCCGGACGCACTCGGCCCACTCGCCGGCGTTCTCCGGTCCCGGCTCCCCGAGCCCGCCGAGGGCCTTCTCCAAGGCGGTCAGGGCGTCCTCGTACTCTCCGGCGTAGGCGTTGACCCGGCCGTGTTCGTAGGCGAGGGCGGTCTCCAGGGAGCGGCCGCGGGGTTCGTACCCGGCGGCGCGGGCCTCGTCGGCCACCCGGTCGGCGTCCGCGAGGCGGGCGAGGGCGCCGGGGAGGCCGTCGGCGCCCTGCTGTTCGGCCTGGAGGCGGGCGATCTCGCGCAGCGCGTTGCTCAGCTGCTCGTAGCGCGGGGCGCGGGAGTGGGCGGCGAGCGCCTGCCCGACGGCCTCTGCGGCCCGGTCGAAGTCGCCGGCCTCGGCGAGGAGCACGGCCGTCTCCGCGGCGATCATGGCGTGGCTCCCGGGGTCGTCTTCCCACTCCGCCGACTCGGCGGCGAGGGCGACGAACTCCGCCGTGGCGGCCTTGAGGTCCTCCCCCGCGTGCAGGGCGCGGGCGCGGATCAGGCGCAGTTGGGCCGTGAGCCGGTCGTCCAGCTCTCCGGCGGCTACGTCCGGTTCGGCCAGGACGGAGTCGAGGAGGGCGATGGCGTCCTCGACCCGGCCCAGGTCCAGGCTGAGCTGGGCGGCGTTGCTGTAGGTGCAGAAGGCGCCGGTCCGCTTGCCGTGCCGGAGGTCCAGTTCGGCGGAGCGCGTCAGGTGGCGCAGGGCCTCGTCGGGGCGGCCCACATGCATGCACACCTCGGCCAGGTCGCCGTGGAGATTGGCGGTGTCGGCGACCCTGGCCGGCCACTCGGCTGCCACGCGTATCCCCTCGGACAGCTCCGCGTACGCGGCCTGCGCGTCCCGGACGCCCATCCGGAACCGGCCACGCAGTCCGAGGGTGCGCGGCAGATGCCAGGCGGGGCCGTGCTGCCGCAGCCGGTCGAGGTGTGCGTCGAGCTCGCTGAGCGCGGTGGGCAGGTCGCCGGAGAGGGCGTGGGTGCCGGCCCGCAGCAGGACGGCCCCGGATATCTGGGCCGACAGGTCGTGCCGGGTGGCGTATGTGTGCAGCAGCTCCACTTCGGCGGCTGCCGCCGCGAGGTGTTCCTCTTTCCCGGTGAGCTGGGCGCGCAGGCAGAGCGCGCTGGCGCGCATGCGCAGCAGGCGGCCTTCCTGACGCGGCGTGAGCCCCGGCGTCTCCTCGTGCAGCCGGACCACGTGCGCGTGGCCGGCGGTCAGCCCCTCGGCCTTCTCCTCGGCGTCGGCGGCCTCGCAGTCGGCCTCGCTCCTGGCGAGCGCGGCGGCGGCATGGACGACCGCCGCCTCACCCGGCAGCTCGGCCGCTTCGTACAGGGCGGCGGCTTCCGCGTAGAGGGCGGCGGCCTGCGCGTCGTCGTCCCGGTGGGCGGCACCGGCGGCCTCGTCGGACAGCAGGTCCGCGCGCAGCCTGGCGAAGGGGCCCACCGCCGGGTCCTCGGGGTGGGTGTAGTCGCGGGCGGCGACCAGAGTGCGCAGCCGGTCCCAGCAGGGCTGTGCGTCGGGGTGCCCCTGCTCGTCCAGTTCGCGGGCCCGGGCGATCAGCTCGGGGACGGTGTCGGGGACGGCGGGGGCCTGGTGGGCGGGGGTGCGGGGGCCGGGGCGGCCGGGGACAGGTCGTCGAGGACGCGGGTGCGCAGGGTCAGTTCCAGCGCGTCGAGCAGGGGTGCGCGGTCGAGGCGGGCCGTGCGCCGGTCGGCGTGGGCCGTGGTGCCGTTGCGGGCGTCGAAGCGGGCGGCGAGGTCGTCGGCGCGCTCCCGGACCTCGGCGCACAGTCCGGCCACGGTCCAGGTGCGGCCCGGGTATCCGGCGGCCGGCAGCTCACCGTGGCCGAGGGACTCGACGCGCCGCAGCAGGACCTCCACGCCGGTGAGGAAGTCGAACTGGTCCAGGGGTGAGTCCACCTCGGAGAACAGGACGCGGTTCTCGGCGAGCAGTTCGAGCCCGCGGGCCTCGTTGCCGGTCAGGGCGCAGAACTCCAGGTGCCGTCCCACCTCCCCGGCCATCGAGGGGTTGCGGCGGCAGCCCCGGTAGCCGGCGAGGTGCAGTTCGCGGGCGCGGTCGGTGTCACCGGTGCGCAGCAGGGGCAGCAGGGCGTACGAGAGGGAGCGGGCGGGCTCCTCCTGGCAGCTCTCCTTGCCGCCGAGGACGGGTTCCCAGGTGCGCAGGGCGCGGGCGTCGTCGCCGGCGGCGAGGTGGTACAGGGCCCGTTCGCAGATCTCGCAGGCCTCGCAGTCGCTGAACGGGGTGCGGGTGCGGGCCGCCCACAGCTCGTAGGCGGGGCGGTGTCCTCGCCGGTGTGGGCGGCGAGCTGGTAGGTCTGCGCGTAGTACGGCTGGAGGCCGAGGCCCGCCTTCTCGTACCGGCCGCGCATCTCGGTGAGCCACTGGCGCAGGCTGGTCAGCGGTATCTCGGGCAGCGCGCGCAGGGAGTTCGCCACCCACTTGAACCGCCAGAACAGCAGATGGCGCAGCCGGTCGGTGAACACGTCGGGCTGCTCGTCGAAGAGGGTGAGCAGACGGGCGAAGACGACGGGCGACTTGCGGGGCTCGGAGCCGTACGTGTACGCCTCCTGGAGCTCGAAGAGCGCACGGACGAGGGCGAGGGGGTCCTCGAACCGCTCGGCGGCTTCCGCGAGTTCCTCGGCGGCGACGGTGCGGGCACGGCCGTAGGGGCGCCGCTGGTTCTCCTGGAGCGCGTCGTACAGCTCGTCGGTGTTCTGGGGTGCGGTCGGCATCGTCAGCTGTCCTTGCGGAGGGCGTGGGCGAGGAGATCGAGGAAGGAGCGGTTGATCAGGCTCGTCTCGGCGGGCCTGAGCGGGCGCCGGGACAGCATCGCGGCCTGCCCGTACAGGGCTTCGGCGCTGGTCCGGGCCAGCTCCGGCTCGTCGATGGAGGTGGCGGTGCGGACCAGCGGGTTGAGCTGGTTGAGGATCAGCTGGGCGCGCGGGACCTCCTGGCGCAGGGCGCCGAGGATGTCGCCCCACAGTCCGCCCTGCTGCTCGCGGGCGAGCTGGGAGCGGGTGCGTTCGTGCCGGGCGTCGCGGCTGTCGATGAGGAGGGCCGGGGCGGAGGCGGGCTGGAAGGTGCGCAGGGCGACGTCGCAGTCGAAGACCGCGAGGGCGTCGCGGGCCAGGGCGAGGTAGGGCGCCGCCGCGAGTTCCGTCTCGCGGTCGACGGGGTCCAGGTGGGCGGTGAGCGTCGCCGGGTCGAGGTCGGCGACGCTGACCTCGGGCCGGAGCTCGGGCAGCCGGTGGACCAGTTCCCTGTCGTACGTGTAGCCGCCGTTGACGACGCCGAGCCCGGCGGCGGAGGCGATGGCCGCGACCTGCCGGAACTCCTCCACGCTGGAGGTCACGAGGACGGTGCGGTGGGTGCGGGCGAACTCGTCGAGGGTGGTGGAGCCGTCGGTGGTCTCGAACGGGATCCACGGCAGCAGCATCCGCAGGATCTCGTCGTCGTGCACCGCGAGCGACTTCACGGCCAGGTGGTGGGCGCCCAGGAAGCGGGCGAGCAGCTCCGGGTCGCTCGCGGCGATGCGGGCGATCCAGTCGCGCAGCTTCGCGGCGAGGGCGTCGCGGACGGCGGCGAGGGTGTCGTCCTCGTACAGGGACTCCCGGGAGGCCGTGGGGCGCAGGCTTTCCGCGTCGACCACGCAACGGACGAAGAACGCCCAGTCCGGCAGGATCTCCTCGGCCTGCTCCGACAGCAGCATGCCCTTGACGTGCACGCGGTGGCCGTGGCGGCGGCCGGTCGGCACCGCCTCGGGCAGCACGCAGGCGATGCCCTTGAGCCCGACGGCGGGCAGGTCGAGATCGAGGGTGTCCAGCGGCTCGAACCCGAAGACCTCGGTGCCGTAGGCGGCCAGGGCGCGGGAGCGGGCTCCCGGGGTCGGGTGGCTACGGGCCCAGGGGCCGGGCTCCGGGTTGATCCGCGCGGCCGGGCCGCCCTTGCCGTCGTCCACCGTCACCGGGTGGCGCAGCAGGGAGCCGAAGTGCCGGGCCAGGGCGGCGACCCGGGCCGGGCGGGTCCACTCGCCCGCGTCGGAGCGCGGGGTGAGCGTGACGGTGGTGCCGGGCTCCGGGCGGGCGGAGGCGGGCAGGGTGCGGACGGTGTAGCTGCCGTCGCCGCGGCCCCGCCACTCCACGGTGGGTGCGCCGGGGGTGCGGGCGGAGCGGCTGAGGACGTGGATCTCGTCGGCGACGAGGAAGCAGGAGAGGAGTCCGATGCCGAACTGGCCGATGAAGTCGCCGCGCTGCTCGGCGATCCGTTCGGCGCGCTTGCTGCTGCGGCCGATCGTGGCGAGGAAGGCGTGGACGTCGGTCTCGGTGAGGCCGACGCCGTCGTCCTCGACGCGGACGACGGCCCCGTCGGCGTACAGGCGGATGCCGAACGCGTCGGCGGTGGCGCCGGGTTCGAGGCTGTGCCGGGCGGTCAGCGCGTCCACGGCGTTCTGCAGGAGTTCGCGCAGGTAGACGCGCGGGCTGGAGTAGAGGTGGTGGGAGAGGAGGTCGACGAGACCGCGCAGGTCCACCTGGAAGGTGCGGTCGTCGCCGGTGGGTCGCGAGGTGGTGTCGGGTGCTGTCATCAGGCAGTCCGGAGAGGGAGGAGCGGGCGGATGGGAGGGGCCTGTGGGCGGTCAGGCGCGGCGCTGGTGGCGGGCGAACTGCTTCTCGGGGTCGCCGAAATAGGCCCACGGCCAGCTGGTGAAGGCACCGTCGAGCGCGCGGAAGACCCGCTTCGCCGTCTGCCGCTCGCCTGCCAGCGAGAGGGCCATCGCGAAGATGTTGAAGTCGTGCTGCCAGCCCGGGCGCCGTTCGTAGCCGGGGTGGAGGATGCTGTGCTCGGCGGCGCGGCGCAGCTCTTCCCGTATCTCGTCGGTCTTCAGGCAGCCCGTCTCGTCCGACTCGACCCAGTCCTCGATGTGCGCCATGGGGATCACGCAGCCGATCCGGTCGCCTTCCGGCGCGTCGGCGTACGTGTCGCGGGCGAACCGCAGGGCCTGGCCCGGTTCGCCGCCCCAGCGGGGCTGCAACTGGGAGATCCATTCGATGTGGGTCTCCAGGTCCAGCGGAGCGCGGCGCAGGGCCGCGTCGCGCCGGGCCTCCGTGATGTCGGGGCCGAGGGACATGCCGCGGCCCGAGGTGAGGAGCCGGCGCCACGGGGTGACCCACTCGGGCCTCAGCTCGGCCGCTTCGAGCAGCTGCTCCTCACCGATGCGGAGCCGCTTGTGGAAGACCCGCCACTGCTGCTCCGTCACCTGGGACGCACGGGCGGCGGTGCGCGCCTCCCAGCCCCATTGGATGTGGCGGGCTCCCGAGATGAGCAGGGCGGTCGCCCGGTGCTCCTTGTCCTCCTCGACCGCTCGGCCGATCCAGGTCTGCAGGCGGCCGAGTTCTTCGAGTTCGTTCAGAATCTGGTGGTCGCGGCCGAGGTCGAAGGGTGCCAGTGCCGCCTTGACCGCCTCCCAGTCCCCCAAGCGGGCCGCCCCCACGAGGGCGAGGACCCGGGTGTCCCCCAGGGCCCGCAGGGTGTACATCCCGTTCTGCTTGTGCGGAGCGGGAAGCGCGTGCGGGCCGGCCGCCGTTCTCTCCTCAGCCCTGCCGAACAGCTTGCCGAACATGCCGCGCCCTCCCCTGGTCCCGCTTGATCGTTCGGTGCAGCATAAGCGGCCCCACCGACAACGGCTCCACAGGGCCTTCACGACTGCTTCATACTCCCGGCACCGGCGCGGATCGGGGCTTTCTCAGGGCCTCGCCGCTGCCAGGGCCTCCTCGAACTCCCCGTACGCGTCCGCGTCGAAGAGCACGAACCGCACCTCTTCGACGGGCGGCGCGGCCTCCGCCAGCACGGTGCGGACGGCGATGCGGGCTCCGTCGTCCATGGGCCAGCCGTAGACGCCGGTGGAGATCGCGGGGAAGGCGACGGTACGCGCCCCGAGTTCCGCCGCGACGCGCAGGGATTCGCGGTAGCACGACTCCAGCAGGGCCGAACGGTCCTCGTTCCTGCTCCACACCGGGCCGACCGTGTGCACGACCCAGCGGGCGTCGAGCTTTCCGGCGGTGGTGGCGACGGCCTGCCCCGGGCGCAGCCCCTTGCCGTACCGCGAGGCGCGCAGTTCCCGGCAGGCGGCGAGGATCGCGGGGCCGCCCCGGCGGTGGATGGCTCCGTCCACGCCTCCGCCGCCGAGCAGCGAGGAGTTCGCGGCATTGACGACGGCGTCGACGGACTGGCGGGTGATGTCTCCCCGTACGAGGGTGACGGTGACGTCGGAAGGCGCGCTCATGGGGTCATCATGCCCTGACTCCTCCGGCTGTGCGGGAGTTGTCCGACGACGCTGTCGGTCCCCGGTGCTAGCGTCGCCACCATGGCGAATCGTTCGTATCTCTACTCCGCCGACTCGGTTCCGAGCGACGCGGACATCCCGCAGCGGATCCGCTGCATATCCGAGCACAACTGGGACATCCCGCTCGCGCACAAGCTCCTGGTGGGGCACGGGACGACGGTCGTGCCGTCCATGATCTGGAACCACCCGATCTGTGTCGCGGCGGATTACGCCGCCGGGGCGGCGCTGCTCCGCGACGTCCTGCGCGCGGTCGGCAACGGTCTGGAGGACGACACCGAGTTCGCCGAGTGCGTGGCCAGGACCACGGCCCACCTGGAGAAGCAGGAGGCGAAGTACTTCCTGCTCGAAACGGGCGAGATCGTTTCGATGACGGACGACGACCCGGCGGAGAGCGTGCGGCGGCTGGCGTCCGTCGACGTCCCCGAGGCCGTCGCCCTCGCCGAGGCGGCGGTCTCCGGCCGCAACGACAGCTGGCTCGCTTCCGTACGGGCCGACTGGCAGCGGCACTTCGCGTCGTTCTACGCGGACGCGCTCTACTTCTCCTTTCCGGAATCCACGGACAACTGACAACGGGAGTACGTGATGGCGAAGTTCATGCTGCTGGTCAACCACGACGGCGGGGTCTTCGAGGAGCCGATGGACACCTGGCAGCCGGGTGACATCGCCGCCCACTTCGACTACTACGCCCTGTTGACCAAGGAGCTGACCGAGAGCGGGGAGCTGGTCCAGTTCATGGCGCTGGACGATCCTCGGCAGGCCCGTACGGTGCGTGCGGACGGCGTCGCGCCCCCGGTGGTGACCGACGGGCCGTTCGCGGAGTCCAAGGAGGTCCTGGCCGGCTTCAACGTCTTCGAGGTCGAGTCGGAGGAGCGGGCGCTGGAGATCGCCGCCCGTATCTCCGCCGTCCCGGGCCCCGGTGGTGTGCCCACGCAGCAGCCGGTCGAGGTGCGGCGGGTCATGGCCGACGAGCACGGTGAGCTGTGAGCCGGGTGGGCGCCCCGTGAATGACCCGGTGCGCGTCGAGGACCTGCTGCGCTCGCTCGCTCCGCAGGCCCTGGGCGTGCTCGTGCGGCGCCGCGGGGACTTCGCGGCGTGCGAGGACGCGGTGCAGGAGGCGCTGGTCACCGCGGCCGGTACGTGGCCCGAGGAGGGGTTGCCCGATCATCCGCTCGGCTGGCTGGTCCAGGTCGCGCTGCGCCGCCACACCGACCATGTACGCAGTGAACGCGCGCGCCGGGAGCGGGAGGAGAAGGCCGCCCGGGAGCCGGCTGCCGGGGCCGCCGCCGGGCAGGACGACTCGTTGACGCTGTTGTTCATGTGCTGTCACCCGGCGCTCACCCCGGCCTCGGCCATCGCGTTGTGCCTTCGGGCGGTCGGCGGTCTGACCACCGCCGAGATCGCCGGTGCGTATCTCGTCCCGGAGGCGACCATGGCGCAGCGGATCAGCCGTGCCAAGCAGCGTCTCAAAACGTCCGGTGTGGCGTTCGACGTACCCGAACCGGGCATGGCCGACTGGGAGTCGCGGCTCGGTTCGGTGCTGCGGGTGCTGTATCTGATGTTCAACGAGGGGTACACCGCGAGCCGGGGCCCCGCGCTGCACCGCGCGGATCTCGCGGCCGAGGCGATCCGGCTCGCCCGGGGTGTGCACCGGGCCCTGCCCGCGGAGGGCGAGGCGGCTTCGCTGCTCGCGCTCATGCTGCTGACCGAGGCCCGGCGGCCCGCCCGCACCGGCCCGAGCGGCGAGCTGATCCCGCTGGCCGAGCAGGACCGCACCCGCTGGGACCGGCGGCTCATCGGCGAGGGTGCCGCCCTGCTCGCGAGCACGCTGGGCCGGGGCCGCCCCGGCGAGTACCGCCTCCAGGCGGCCATCGCGGCCCTGCACGACGACGCGGCCCGCGCCGAGGACACGGACTGGCCGCAGATCGCCGCCCTGTACGCGTTGCTGGATCAACTGGCGGACGGCGCCAACCCCATGGTCGCCCTCAACCGCGCCGTCGCCGTGGCCATGTGCGAAGGGCCCGCCGCCGGGCTCGCCCTTCTCGACGCCCTCGACTCCGGCGACGGTCCCCTCAGCGGCCACCACCGGCTGCACGCCGTGCGCGCCCATCTCCTGGAGCGCGCGGGCGAGATCCCGGCGGCCGTCGAGGAGTACCGGGCCGCCGCCGCCCGGACCACCAGCACGCCGGAGCAGCGGTACCTGATAGGGCGGGCTGCACGTCTGCGCCGGCTCGAGCAGCCCGCAGCCGACCACCGCTGCACCAACACCCCCGGCCGGGGGCCCGTCGGCGTCCTACGGGGCGATGCGGGCGAGTGAGCCCGTCTCCAGCGCGGTCCACAGGGCGCCGTCGGGGCCGAGGGCGATGCCGTGCGGTTCCGAGTCGGGGGTGGGCAGGCTGTGGGCGGTGACGTGGCCGTCCGGGGTGATCGTGGCGACGCGGTTGGCTCCCCACTCGGTGAACCACACGGCGCCCTGTCCGTCGACGGTGACGGCGTGCGGCCGGGCGGCGCGGTCGGGCAGCGGGAATTCCGTGATCCGCCCGTCGGGGGTGATCCGGCCGATCTGACCGGCGGCGATCTCGGTGAACCACAGCGCCCCGCCGTGGCCCGCCGCGATGCCGACCGGGCCCGCCGCCTCCGTCGGCAGGGGATGCAGGACGACCGTGCCGTCCATGCCGATCCGCCCGATGGCGTTGCCCTGGTTGAGGGTGAACCACATCGCGCCGTCGTCCCCGGCGGTGATCGCGGACGGGAACGCCCCGGTGGCGGGGAGCGGGAACGAGGTGGTGTCGCCGTCGACGGTGATGCGGCCGATGCGGTCGGTGGCGGTCTCGGTGAACCAGAGCGCGCCGTCCGGGCCCGCCGCGATGCCGAACGGGCCGGACCCGGAGCCGGGTAGGTCGCATTCGGTGATCGCGCCGCCGGTGGTGATCCGGCCGATCCGGTCGGCGCGGTACTCGGTGAACCACAGGGCGCCGTCGGGGCCGGGGGTGATCACGGTCGGCCCGCTGTCGGGGTCGAGGCGGTGTTCCGTCGGTTCCTCTCCGGGGACGAGGCGGCCGATCCGGCCGCTGTGGACGAGGGTGAACCACAGGGCGCCGTCCGGGCCCGCGGTGAGGGTGTACGGTCCGGCCTCGGGGCCGGACACCGTGTGCTCTTCGATCGATACCCGGGTCGCGTCGTGCACTGGGGTTCCTTTGCTCGTACTCGTTGGCGGGGCCGGGATGTATGCGCGGCCTCTCAAAGGCTGTCCGCGACGGTGGCCTTCGGCGTCTCGGTAGACCGTACCGGCGCGACAGCGCCCGTCTTCGTCAGCCGGAGGCCGGTGAACACGGCGGTGGCCAGAGTGAGCGCACCCGCGGCCAGGAAGGCGCTGTCGAGGCCGGTCTCGAAGGAGGCTCCGCCCGATTGCCTGGCGCGGACCACGGCTCCGAGGACCGCCACGCCGAGCACCGCGCCGATCTGCCGGGTGGTGCTGCTGATGCCCGAGGCCAGGCCCCCTTCCTGCGGGCTGACGGCCTGGATGGCGGCGCCGGTCAGCGGGGACATCGTCAGGGCGAAGCCGATGCCCACGACCGCCAGCCGCCACCACACATTCGCGTAACCCGTGTCGGCGTGCACCGTGCCGAGGGCCAGGAGTCCGAGGCCGGCCAGGGCCAGGCCGACGGTGACCACGACGCGGAAGCCGTGCCGGGCGGCGAGCCTTCCCGCGTACGGGCTGACGATCACCATGGCCAGGGTGGCGGGCAGGGTTTGCAGGCCCGCGCGCAGGATCGAGCTGCCCTGGACGTACACGAAGAACTGGGAGAAGAAGAACGTCGAGCCCATGAGCGCGAAACCCACCACGGCCATGGCGGTGTTGGAGACGGTGAACAGGCGCTCCCGGAACAGCCGCAGCGGCAGCATCGGTGCCCGGCGGCGGGCTTCGACGGCTACGAAGGCGCCGAGGAGGAGCACCGCGATGGCCAAGCTGCCGAGGATCACCGGCGACGTCCAGCCGCGCGCCCCGCCCTCGATCACCCCGTAGGTCAGCGCCCCCACCCCCAGGACGGACAGCACCGTCCCTGGGATGTCGATCGCGGGCGCGTCCGGATTGCGGGCCTCCTCGAGATGGCGGAGGCCGACCAGGAGGAGGGCCGCGCCGATGGGCAGGTTGACCAGGAAGATGGCCGGCCATCCGAAGGCGTCGGTCAGCACGCCGCCGGCCACCGGGCCCGCGGCCAGGCCGACTCCGCTGAGCCCGGCCCAGAGCCCGATCGCCTTCACGCGTTCCTGCGGCGCGGGGTAGGCCGCCGCGAGCAGGGTGAGCGAGGCGGGGCTGAGCGCCGCGGCTCCGATGCCCTGGAGCACCCGGCCGGCGATCAGCCAGCCGAGCGAGGGCGCCAGGCTGCACACCACCGATGCGGCGGTGAACACCGCGACGCCGGTCAGGAAGACGCGTTTGCGGCCGAACCGGTCGGCGAAGATGCCGCCGGACAGCAGCAGCATGGCGACCAGCAGGACGTACGCGTCGACGATCCATTGCAGGCCCGTGAGTTGAAGGTGCAGGCGGTGCCGCATGTCGGGCAGCGCCGCTCCCACGATCGTGTTGTCGAGCAGAACCATGAACTGGCCCAGGCAGGTCACCGTGAGCAGCACGGCGCGGTTCGGCCGACCGTCTGCGGCCGCATGCGATGCAGTGATGGAAATCCCCTCACTTCCTAACGCAGCCTGCGACTGCGTTAGTCGACCATAAGGGAGGTTGGTTCGTAAACGCAAGTGGCGACTGCGTTAAAGTGGTCGCATGGACGAACAGCGAGCCCGGCGGCCGGGTGGGCGCAGCGCCCGGGTCGGCGCGCAGGTGCATCAGGCCGTCACCGAGCTGATCAGCGAGCGCGGCTACGGGAACTTCACCATCGGCGAGGTGGCGGCCCGCGCGGGCGTGGCCGACAGCAGCATCTACCGCAGGTGGGGCGATCTGGAGGCCCTGCTCTGCGACGTGGCGCTCAACCGCCTCAACTCGCGCTCCCCCATGCCCGACACCGGGAGTCTGGACGGCGACCTGCGTACGTACGCCTCCCAGGTGGCCCGTGAGATCACCGGGCCGGAAGGGCCGGCGGTCCTGCACCTGGCGGTCGCCCTGGCCAACGCGGGCGAGCGGGGCGTACAGGCGCGCGACGCCCTGCGGACCGAGCGCGTCCGGCAGTTGCAGTCCATGCTCGACCGCGCCCACGAGCGGGGCGAGTCCGCACCCGATGCGCTCACCGTGCTGGACTACGTGCTGGCCCCGATGTACAGCCGCGTCCTGTTCGGCATGGGCCCGCTCACTCCGGAGTACGTCGACGGGCTGGTCGACCGGCTGCCGTGACCCGGGTCCGGTGTCCGAATTCCGGTGGCGCCAGGGGGCGTCGCCCTCACACTGTTCCTGTAGCGATCAGCGGAACACGGACCAGCCACGGGGGAAGTTCATGACGGACCACGAAGACGCGTACCGGCCCCCGGCGGACCGGCCGCCGCAGGGCGCCCCGTACAGCCCGCCGGCCGGGGTCTTCGGTCCGCCCGAACCGTACGCCGCCCCGCCGGGGGCCTTCGGACCACCGCAGGCCGTGCCGCCGCCGCGCTCGCCCTACGGCCCCCCGCCGCAATACCCGTACGGTCCGCCGCAGTACGGGCCGGGGCAGCCGCCGCCCGCACGGCGGCGCAAGCGGCTGCTGCTGTTCGGCGGGATCGGGGTGCTGGCCGCGGGGCTCGTGGCCGGGCTGCTGGTCTGGCACGGCGGCGGGACGGGGTCGGAAGAGCCGGTGGCCAAGCGGGACTTGGCGCCGTTCCGGCAGGCGGTAGCCGCCCTGGCGGACGCGCCCGGTCTGCGGTACCGGGACTCCGGCGACGACCCGGTGAAGCGGGACATCACCGTCACCGCGTCCGGCAGCCGCTTCGGTGCCGTGGAGGCCGGGAGCTCCGGACTGGCCCGCGAGGTTCTGCACATCGGCGGCAGGACCTTCACCCGGGCGAAGGACTCGGTCTCCGGCGCGTGGGCGGCCGCCGACGAGAGCGACAGCGTCACGCGGGAGACGGTCGGGCACATGCCGGCCCCGCCCGACCTGGCGACCGCGCTCGCGAAGGCGCTCGACCGGCTGGAGGGCACACCGGCCCCCAGCGGGTCCGCGCCCCCGCCCGCCGTCGACGGCACCCCGGCCCTCGCGGTGGACACCTCGGCGGGCCGGCTGCTCGTCACGAAGCGGAAGCCCCACCGTGTGCTGCGTCTTGAGTCGTACGGTGCCGCGCGCTCCGGAGGGTCGTCCGGCGGTTCGGCCGATGCGGCCCCGGTCCGGCTGACGACCGTCACCGCGCGGGCGGGCTCCGAGGACGAGGATCCGCCCGAGATCCCCGAGTTGACGGACGGCCCCTTGTCGGAGAGCGATTCCGAGGGGCTGGACCTGGCGCCGGTCGCCGAGGACGCCGTCGACCCCATGTTCGACACGCTGGAGAAGCAGACGGAGGAGCTGAAGAACGCCACCGACAGCGGCATCAACCTGACCCTCAGCAGCGGCGGCACGGTGAAGTGCGGCTCCGGTGGCTGCACGGCGAAGAACAGCTTTTCCGGACACATCACCACCAGCGCCAGGAGCCGCCTGGTCAGCGGCAAGGTCACCGCGGTGATGACCGCCTCCTTCAGCATCGACGGCAGGTCCGCCGGCCGGTGCACCAGTCCGCAGAGCTCCTTCGCGGTCTCCGGAACGTCCGTCTCGGGCAGCCTGTCCTGCTCCAACCCGGGTGCCGGGCCCACCTTCTCCTCGGTCGAGGCGCAGAAGAAGAACGAGGCACGGGCCCGCTCCCGCGCCAGCGGCGGCCGGCTCGTCCAGTACCGGATCCCGTACCGCGCCGACACCCTGATCAACGCCTATGCCCTGGCCAGGACCGAGGTCAAGAAGCTGGTCGACCGGGTGCGTCAGGAGCGTGACGCAGGCGGCTGCGCGCCCCGCGCCTCGGGCGCGGCGGCCCGCTCCGGAGGCGTCACCGTGCCGGCCGGGCTGTTCCACTCCACCGCCGTCGCGCACCACCACCCCTCCGTGTGGGCCGGGTTCCTCGCCGGCGCCAAGTGCCCCGACGCCAAGGCGGTGAAGGCCGCGGAGACCGTCATCGACCGAGCCGGGGACGGCAAGGTGCGCAAGTCCAGCAACTACCACCCCCACTTCAGCGACGAACGCGTGGCGGAGATCCTGAAGGCCCCGGACGCGGTGTACCTCTCCCAGGGACAGCGTGGGAACCTCATCTTCCGGAAGGGCGAGGACATCGTGGTGACGAAGGGCCCCGGCGCCGGGGCCGGCGACGTCATCACGGGCTACGGCCCCTCCGGCAAGAAGGGCGAGTCCGGGGCCAAGGCGCTGGGCGGCTCGCCGGACGACCCGCAGCCCCCGGTGACCCACGAGGACATCGTGAACGGGCAGATCCGCGACACCAAGGGCGGCCACCTGCCGGCCGCGAGGCGCATCAAGTGAGGCGACGACCACGGTGAAGGTCACCATCGGCGACGGCATGGCCGCCACGGCGACGGGCATGCCCCTCCCGTTCACCCCCCGCTTCGACTTCCGCGATCTCCAGCTGATCGTCGCGGGGTACGCGGACCCGGCGGGACGCGAAAGGGAGTTGCCGGAGACATTCGGCAGCATGCGGTGGCTGTGGTCGGAGGACGATTACGTCCGCTTCGACCGCGACAGCCGCGAGCTGCGCAGCCTCACGTTCTTCGTGCCCGCGCGGTACGTCTCCGAGGCCCCGGATCACGGGCCGCGGACGCGGGCGGCCGGACTCCGCGCGGACGCCGTCGTGGAGTTCGGCATGCCCCCGGCCACGGTCTTCCACTGCGACGCCGAGGCCCGCGCGCTGAGCTGCCTCGCGGACGCCCGCCTCCTCGGCCGGGAAGCCGACGCGCGGCTCGGGGTCGCCCCCGATGTGGACCTCCTGGTTCACGAAGGGGCGGTGGCCGGATGGCGCCTCCGCGATCCCGCGCGGTACCTGACGGACGGGTTCGCCGAGCCCCCTTCGGGCCCGCCGGCCCCGGCCACCCGGCTGCGGCTGGCCGAGTGCCTGGCGCTGGTCTCCTCGCCGCTGGTGGACGAGGTCATGGACGCGGGCCCGGAGGCGTGGCAGAGGCTCCGGGCGGCGGAACGCGCGCTGCGCGGACAGCGGGAGGACCGGGCCAGGGCGGATGTGCTGCACGGCGTCATCAGCCGACTCATCGAGGATTACGGGGATGGGCCGAGCTTCTTGACATGAACACGACTCTCCGTGGATAGGGTCATGGAATCCGTCCGTCCCCCATGAACCCCCGCACGGGAAAGGGAAGCCATGAGACTCTCCCGGATGTCCGGTGTGGCAGCCTTCGCGCTGTCCATGCTGCTGGCCCTCACGATGTCGCTCACCTCCGCCCGGCCCGCCGAGGCCGGGCAGACGGCCATCCGGGGCGCCGATCCCAGCGTGCTGCGCGTGGGCGGTACGTACATCTCGGTCCAGTCGACCGGTGCCGCGATCAATGTCCGGCAGGCGTCCTCGACCGGCGGCCTGGCTTCGGCCCCGGCCCGGCAGGTGTGGTCGGACACCGGAAACCTCGGTGAGATCTGGGCCCCGGAGATCGTGCGGGACGGCGGCCGCTACTACGTCTACTTCTCGGCCGGCCGGGGCGCCGCGCACCGCATGTACGTGATCAGCTCCGCCAGTCCCGACACCGGCTACACCGCCGCGACGAAGCTGGCCCTGCCCGACGACAAGTGGGCGATCGACGGCACGATGTTCACCTTCAACGGACAGCGCTGGTTCGTCTGGTCGGGCTGGGCCGGCACCACCAACGTCGAGCAGAACCTCTACATCGCACGGATGAGCAGCCCGACCACCCCCGCGGGTGCCCGGTACATCATCTCCCAGCCCAGGGAGAGCTGGGAGCGCGTCGTCGGCAACCCCTTCATCAACGAGGGCCCCGAAGCGATCAAGGACCCGAACGGGCAGTTGCACATCACCTACTCGGCCAACGGCAGCTGGAGCGATCAGTACTGCATCGCGGAACTGCGGCTCCGGGCGGGCGGCGACCCGACGTACGTATGGGACTGGTACAAGTCCAACGGCTGCCTCTTCGGCTCCAACCGCGCGACCATGATGTCCGGTTGGGACCCCACCCTGAACGTGAACGGCCCGGGCCACCACACCTTCGTACTGCTCGACGGGGACATCGCGACCAGTCCGCCGGCCGGGCCCACGTTCCCGCTGATGTTCCACGCGGTGGCCAAGGGCACCCCGTACAGCTGGGAGAACCGCTACTGGTACACCGGCTCCTTCTGCTGGTGGGGCAACACCACCTACAGCCGCGCCAACGTCCCCGGCCCCAACACCGACACCGGGTTCAGCCTCAAGTTCTTCGAGTGACACCGAGCACCTCGTGAATGCCGGCCACCCCGGCGGTGGACCAGCGCCTGCGGATCTTCACGCCCCCGCCCGGAAGGGCCCTGTGCTGGACGAGTTGCGCGCACTCGGTCCGCGCCACCTGTGCGGGTGACCGGTCAGCCGTACATCGCGATCCGGTACAGGGCCTCCAGCGCGGCGTCGATGGGGTGGGGCTGCGGCCTGCCGGAGGCGTCCAGGGTGTTCCACCGCTGGAGATTGACCGCCACCGTCATCTGCCGTTGGCCGTCGGCGCGGGTCATGGCCAGGGTGCCACCGCCCCAGACCGTACCCCCGTGGCCCCAGAAGGTGTCCTGGCCCGGTGCTTCCGTCGGGTGCAGCCCGAGACCGTACTCGATGATCCGGCCTTCCTGGGAGATGACCGGGTTGGTGCGCCGCATCCGGTCCAGTGAGGACCGGGTGATGATCTTTCCGGCCAGGAGCTGGGCGTAGAAGAGGTTGAGGTCTGCGACGGTCGATATGAGGGAGGCCGAAGGGCCCGTCCAGGACATGTCGAAGACGCTGTAGTCACGCGGTGGGTCGATCTTGCCGAACCAGGCCTCGTAGAGCCGTGCGTGCGGTCCGTCGATCTCCGGCCCGGTGGGGAACGCGGTGTCCGTGAGCCCGGCGGGCTCGATGACGTCGCGGGTGATGCACTCCTCGGCCGTGGTGCCGCTCACCTGCGCCAGGAGTTCGGCGAGCAGCAGGTAGTTGGTGTTGGAGTACAGCCCCGGCGCACTGCCCGGAGCGCCGGCGGCGGGTGCGTCGACGCCCATGGCGATCAGATCCGTCCGTTCCCACCGCGTGTACCGGTGGTCGTCCAGGCTCTCGGGGCCGGTCTCGGCGATGACGGGGAACGCCTTGAGGGAGGGATAGGCGTACGGAAGGTATTCGGCGAGGCCGCTGGTGTGGTCGAGCAGCATCCGTACGGTGATCGCCTCGCCCCTCTCCCCCGGCACCAGGTCCGGCAGGTAGCGGCCGACCGGTGCGTCGAGTTCGATCCGGCCGCGCTCGGCCTGCCGCAGGACCGCGGCGGCGGTGAACGTCTTGGTGACGCTGCCGACCCGGTGGCGCATCCCGGCGTCGACGGGGCGGCCGGTGGCGGTGTCGGCGACCCCTGCGGCGCCGCGCCAGACCCGGTCGCCGTGCCGGACCTCGGCGAACAGGCCCGGCATGCCCGCGCGGTGCACGTTCTCGATGGCGGCGTCCAGTGCCGTGGAATCCAGTGGGTTCGTCACGTCGTACGTCCCTTCGTAGCCCCCGGGGCCGGCGGTCGCACACGACGGCCCACCCCCTGCCGGGCTGCCCGGCAGGCTCATGCACCCCATTATGCACGCGCTGCGTGCAACACCAAGTGCATAGGTTAGGCTGGAGGCCGGTGAGAGGAGCGACATGGCAGGCCGAAGGCGTTGGACGAGCGAAGAGATCCTGGACGCGGCCGCTGAACTGCTGCGCACGAGCGCGACCGAGTCGTTCAGCGTGCGGAAACTGGCGGCGGTCCTCGGGACCGACTCGTCGAGCCTCTACCGGCACTTCCGCAGCAAGACCGAGCTGCTGCGCGCGGTGGCCGACCGGGTCCTGCTGACCGCCATGGAGGGCTACCGTCCCGAGGGCGACTGGAAGCAGCGCCTGACGGCCCTGGCCCTGCGCGTGCGGGACGCCTTCCGCCGTCAACCGCAGCTCGCCGCGGTCTGGGCGCGTTACGTGTCGAGCGGAGCGGGTTCACGGCTCGTCGTGGAGGAGGTCCTTCAGGCACTGCGCGCCTCGGGCCTGCCCGACGAGGAGATCCCGGTCCGCTACCACCGGATCGTGGTCCTCATCGCCTCGCTGATCGCGTCGGAGGCCGGCGCCGACACCCTCACCCCGGAGGAGCGCGAGCAGGGCCAGGAGCTGTTCCGGGTGGCGGTCCTGGGCGCCGACCCCGAGCGCTTCCCCGCCCTGGCTCACTTCGCCCGTGACCTCCGCCCCCTCCAGACGGACCACCGGGCGGCTTTCGAGGACATCCTGGCCGCCCACCTCGGCCACATCGAGGCCGTCGTGCGCGCCGGCTAGGGACCCGGGACACGCGAAGGGGCCGGGACAGCGGCGGATGGTCCGCCGCTGTCCCGGCCCCTTGTCGGCGCGGGTGTTACGAGTGCCCCGGCGCGGCGGGATCCGGGCTCGCCGCCTCGGCCTTCATCGCCTTGGCCTCGCTCTTGAGAATGCGGGCCGACTTGCCCAGGGAGCGCGCCATGTCGGGGAGCTTCTTCGAGCCGAACACCATGATGACCACCAACGCCACGATGAGCAGGTGCCACGGTTCCAAGCCGTTGCGGAGCATCACGTCACCTCATTTCTTCGTTGCCGTCCGCGCGTGCGGGGGCACGCCCGTCCAGCAGACACCTTAGACACCGGAGCTGTGTGTCGTTCGGCGAGGTGGGACGGGTCGTGCCCCCGCGGTCCTACTTCAGGTGCCGGGTGAAGAAGTGGGCCGCCGCGGCCCCCGCGTAAGCCGGGACGCCGGTGTGGCCGCCCATGTTGGCGTGCAGAGCCTTCTCCTCGGAGCCGAAGGCGTCGAACAGGTCGAGCGCCGCCTGCCGGTCGTTCCCTTCGTCGTCCCACTGCAACAGGACGTGCAGCGGGATGGTGAGCCGGCGGGCCTCGTCGTACGTGGAGCGCGGGATGAAGCTGCCGGCGAAGAGGCCGGCGGCCGCGATGCGCGGGTCGACCGCGGCGAGCCGGACGCCGATGGAGATCACACCGCCCGAGTAGCCGACGGGGCCGGTGACCTCGGGGAGCTCCAGGATCGCGTCCATGGCGGCCCGCAGCTCCGGGACCGCCTGGTCGACCAGCGGGAGGACGACGGCGTCGATGATCTCGTCGGTGACCGGTTCGCCCGCCTGCAGGGCCCGGCGCATGTCGGCGCGGGCCCGGTCGAGGGCCGGCAGCCGGGGCCGGTCGCCGCAGCCGGGGAGTTCGATGGCGGCCGTGGCGAAGCCGTCCGCCGCGGAGTGCCGGGCCCGGTCGACCAGCCGCGGGTACATCCTGTCCAGGCCGAGCGTGGGGTGACCGAGGAGGATCAGCGGCACGGGTGCGGACGCCGACGCCGACTCGGGTGTCCAGAGGATGCCCGAGATGTCATCGAGGGTGAAGGAGCGTTCGAGTACGCCGTCGTCCAGGCGCTGCTCGGAAGTGAAATGCATGGTCGTGCCTTTCGGGAGTGCACAGAACGGCGCTCCCGGACGACCTGCCTATCGCCCGACCGTGACCCCGGAGGGGAGCACCCATGTCGATACTGCGTTCACGGGTACCACCTCCTTGTTCTTTCGCACGGCCGGGAAGAATCTAGCAGGGTGCCGCAGCGGTCGCCCAACGGGTTTCCGTACGGCCCCGCCGGCCGCGCAGGGCGGCGGCCACCAGGGCCACGACGATTCCGGCGAACGCCCAGGCGCCGAGGATCCACAGGGCGCCCGTGGTGTTGTTGCCGTCGAAGTAGACCGTGTTCCGGACGACGGTCGTCCCGGCGCCGGGTGGCAGGGCCTGGCCGATCGCGGCCCAGAAGGGCGGCAGCAGGGAGGCCGGGTAGACGCCGCCGGAGCTGGGGTTGCCGAGGATCGTGAAGATGAGGATGGTCAGGCCGAGCCCGATCGTGCCCAGCAGCGACTGGAGCGCCACGCCCACGGCACCGGAGGCGAAGACGACCAGGGTCCCGATGCCGACGAGTTCCCAGAAGGCGCCCGGCAGGCAGTGCAGCACGGGGCCGACGATGATGGCTCCGCCGATTCCGGAGACGAAGGCGTAGGGCACCATCGCGGCGAGCCGCACGATGGAGCGCCGGAGCGTGGGCCGCTTGGACCCGGCCGCCATGTTCAGGGCCGAGGCGGCGAGGTACCCGCCGATCGTCCAGCTGAGCACCAGGTAGAACGACGACAGCCCCCGGCTGTCCCCGCGGCGGGCGGGTGGATGTCGCGTACGGTCAGCGCCCGGTTCTGCGTACGCTCCACGGTCGCCACGACCTTCGCGGCGGCGTCGGCCGCCGAGGGGCCGCCGGCCGAGGCGACGAGCAGCGTGTCGGTGCGCCCGGTCACCGCCACGATCAGCGCGGCGTCGGTCTTGCGCTCCAGCAGCCGGGCCCTGGCCTGCGCGCGGTCCTGTACGGCGGTGACGTGCACCGGGTCGCCCGGCAGTGAGTTGAGCCGGGCGACCAGATCGGCCTCCACGGGGCGCGGGGCGACCAGGGTGATCGGGATGCGGTGGGGCTCGGGAGCGTGGAACGCCCCCATGTACGAGAGGGCGAAGCCCAGTTGGAGCAGCAGCACGCCCACCATGACGAGCACGGCTCGGGTGGTGATCGCGTCCCGCATCTCCGCCCACGCGCCGAGTTGCGCTGTCGAGCCCCTTGCATCCGCCATGCGACGTCCCCGCTCTCAGCCGTGATTGACCGGTGCACCCATTCCGCCGACATCCTCACGCCGGGCCCGTGCGTCACGGAGAGAACACGCATGGCCGGTGCCGTACCCACCCGTTCGGACCAGGGCCTGTCACTCCTGCCGTGCGAACCGGCGGGCGGCCCAGAGCAGGGCCCCCGCGCCGCTGATCAGGAGCAGGGCGGCCTCCACGGGGAGCGGGACCGGGTGGCCGGCCCAGGTGATCCCGCCGGCGGCCGCCGCGTCCGGGGCGCGCAGGGCGATGCTGCCGCGCAGCATGTCGACTCCGTGGGCGAGCGGGTTCACGGCGGCCAGGGCGTGGGTCCAGCCCGGGAGCGCCTGAAGGGGGAAGAAGCCGCCGGAGAGGAACAGCAGGGGCATCATCATGACGCCGAGCAGCGTGTGGAACGTTTCGGGTCTGCTCAGGCCCACGGCCAGGGTGAGGGCGAGGGCGGTGATCGTGAAGGAGATCAGGGTCATGCCGGCGAGGAGCAGCGCCAGGAGGAGCGGGTCGTAGGGCAGGCCGACGACTCCGGCCAGGCTCAGCAGCACGGCGCCCTGGATCGTGGCGACCAGGGTGCCGCCGGCGCAGCTGCCCAGGAGCAGGGTCGCCCGGCTGACCGGGGCCATGAGGAGTTCGCGCAGATAGCCGCTGCGGCGGTCGGTGATCAGGCGGATGCCGACCAGGATGGCCGGGGTCTGCACCGTCATCATCAGCATGCCGGGGAACAGGTAGGTCTGATAGCCGACGCCCAGCGTGGAGTCGGGGATGAGCGCGGCGAGCCCGCCGCCCAGGATCAGCAGGTACAGCACGGGGTGGAGCAGCATCAGCGCGGTGTGGGCGCGCTGGCCGGCCAGGCGGAGCAGGTCCCGGTGGATCAGGCCGTGTACGGCGCGCAGTTCGTGCCGCAGCCGGGCCGGACGGGTGCTCTCCCCGGTGCCGGTCGTGTGGAGCGGGAGTGCGGTCATCGGCCACCGCCGTGCTGGGTGCCGTGGATGCTGCGGCCGGTGTGGTGGAAGAAGACGTCGTCGAGGGTGGGCGGGGTGGCGGACGCGGCGCGGACGGCGATGCCGTGGCTCTCCAGTGTCGCGCAGAGGCGGGGAATCCAGGAGCTGCCGTCGGGCAGCCGCAGGCAGATGCCGTCGGTCTGCCGGGTGACGGAGTGCCCGCGCGGGACCATGCGGTGGACGACGCGGTGTGCGCGCTCGTCCTGGTCGGTGCGGAGCAGGACCCGGTCGTCGCCGATGGCGGCCTTGAGTGCGCCGGGCGCGCCCTGGGCGACCAGCCGGCCGCGGTCGATGATGGCGACGCGGTCGCAGTTGGCCGCCTCGTCGAGCTGGTGGGTCGTGATGAAGAGGGTGCTTCCGTTCCGCTCCCGGAGGGCGTACAGGTGGTCCCAGATCTGTGCGCGGGCGTGGGGGTCGAGGCCGGTGGTGGGCTCGTCCAGGAACAGCACGCCCGGTGCGTGCAGGAGCTGGCGGGCGATTTCCAGGCGGCGGCGCATGCCCCCCGACAGGGTGCGTACGGGAGAGGAGCGCCGGTCGGTGAGTCCGGCCACCTCCAGGACTTCGGCGGTGCGCCGGTGGACGTGGGCGCGGCGCAGGCCGTAGAGGCGGGCGTGGATGCGGAGGTTCTGTTCGGGTGTCAGGTCCGGGTCGAGGGCGCTCTGCTGGAACAGCATGCCGACGCGTTGCCGTACCTGGTGGGGCTGGGTGCGCACGTCGGCGCCCGCGACGGTGGCGTGGCCGGCGGTGGGGCGGGCCAGGGCGCAGAGCATGGCGATGGTGGTGGACTTCCCGGCGCCGTTGGGCCCGAGGAAGGCGAAGGTCTCGCCGCGGTGGACGTCCAGGTCCAGGCCGCTCACGGCGTGCGTGGTGGTGCCCTTGGGCCCGGGGTAGCTCTTGGCCAGGTCGCGGGTGCTGATGGCGTACTCGGGCGGGCCGAGGGTGGCGGGGGTGTGCTGGGGGGCGATTTCCTCGCCGCCGGTGTGAAGTCGCATGGTGCGGTCCTCAGCTCTGGTTCGCCGGTGGGTCCGGCCGGCGGCTGTCCCGGGACAGCCGCCGGCCGGACGGTGGGCCGGTCCTAGGCGCAGCTGATGCCGATGCAGACCGTGTTGAGGACCGTCAGCAGGCCGACGCACTCACACGTGGCGGAGAAGCCCGCTTCGGCGCCGACGGGGTCGGTCTCGGGGAGGGCGTGGAGGTGGGCGAGGAGTTCGAGGTCCTGGGTCTGGTTTTCCATGGTTCTCTCCTTCTTCTTGTGGTTCGGCGGCAGGTTCTCTGCCGCTCAGCCCGGCAGCTGGGCGAGCCAGTGCCGGGAGCTCGGGTGGCGGAGACGGAGGAGGAAGGCCAGGATTCCGGCCGATCCGTCGCTCCAGCTGGTCGAGACGTCTCCGTACTCGTTGGGGAAGACCAGGTGCCGGTGGCGGCGGGCGCCTTCGGTGACGGCGAGGCGGCCCATCGCTTCGGCCAGGGTGTGGTGGGCGGACTCCCCCGTGGCGGCGCTCAGGTCGAGCAGGAAGTCGCCGTTGCCCGCGAGGCCGTGGCACTGGGAGAGCGGGGCGCGGGAGGCGCGTTCGGTGACGGCCGGGGCGCTGCGGCGGGCGAGGTCGCCGAACCGGTCGTCGCCGGTGGCCTGCCAGAGCCGTACGAGGAACGTGCCGATGCCGGCCGAGCCGTGGCACCAGTACGGGGCGGTGGGTTCGTCGCCGGCCTGGGCGGGCCACTGGGCCGCCTCGCCGATCCGTACGGCGCTGCGCAGGAGGTGTTCACCGACCTCCTGCGCGAGCCGCAGGTGGTCCTGGCGCCCGGAGGCGGCTGCGCTGAGCAGGAGGAAGCAGCCGATGCCGGCGGAGCCGTGGGCGAAGCCCAGGTACTGCTTGCCGGCCTCGCCGGAGACCGCTTCGGCGGGGACCGGCCAGCTGACCGCCGACGGGTCGCGCCGGGCGGCGGACGCCAGCCGGTCGGCCGCGTCCTCGGCCAGTGCGGCGAAGCGCGGGTCTCCGGTGCGCTGCCAGAGGTGGAGGGCGGCCATGCCGCTGCCGGCGGTGCCGTGGGTGATGTCGTGGTGGAGCGTGGGCTCCTGCGGGGTCAGCGCGAGGGTGAGCGCGTGGTCGATGAGCGCCTGGTCGGCGAGGGCCCGGCCGGTGTCGTACAGCGCCCAGGCGGTGCCGAGGTCCCCGAAGTGCAGGCCGGGGCGGATGGTCCGGGGGCGGGTGCGGTCCGCGATCCAGTGGCCGGCCGCCGCGAGGACTTCGGGCAGGCGGGGGTCCCCGGTCAGTTCGAAGTACCGCGTCAGGGCGGCCAGGGGGCCGGCCGCTCCCTGTTGCACGGTGCACGGGTTGGTCTCGCCGGACGCGGTGGACACGGGCCACAGGCGCCGGTCGTCCCCGGGGGTCACGGTGTCGAGCAGGTGGTTCACGAGGCCGGCGACGGCATCGTCCAGCTCCTCGCCCCGGGCCGCCCGTGCCGGTGCGGTACGCGTGGGGCGGGCGGTGTCCGGCGCGCGGAGGGCTTCGCGCGCCCGGCGGGTGTCCCAGCGGGCGGCGGGCTCGTCCTTCATCAGCCCGGTGATCATCTCCGTCACGGCGTCCGGGGGCTTCGCGGCTCCGGTACAGGCGCCGAGCCAGGAGGCGAGCCGTTCCTCACCGGTCCGGGTGGCGGGCTCCTCGGGCAGCAGGTTGGGCACCTTGCCGGTCAGGACGAAGCACGCGGTGGCGCCGAGGCTGTAGTAGTCGGCCGTCACGGACACGGGCGCGTCCCTCAGGCGCTCGGGGGCGCTGAAGCCGGGGGTGCCCACCCGGGTCGGCAGGCAGGAGCCGGTGACCTCGGCGGCGAGTTCGAGGTCGATGAGGCGCAGTTCGCCGTCGGGGCGGACCATGACGTTGCCGGGTGTGAAGTCGCGCAGGACGCAGCCGTGGGCGTGGGCCGCCTCGACGAGGTCCACGAGCCCGGCGAGCAGGGCCAGTGCCTCGCGGCGGTACTCCCCGCCCCCGAGGTCGCGGAAGCGCTCGGCGACCCAGGTCCGCAGGCTGACGCCCGGGATCTCGCTCTGGGCCAGGAACAGGTGCCGGCCGTGCTCGAAGAGGGCGAGGGCGTCCGGGGCGAGCCCCGTGCCCTTCAGCCTGTCCAGCATCCGGGCCTCGGCGCGCAGCCAGTCGCGGACGTCGCGCCCGGAGGCGTCGCCCTCCACATGGGGCCGGGTCTCCTTGATGATCACGGGCGCGCCGGTGGAGACATCGGTGCCCCGGTAGACGCCGCCCTTGTTGGTGTGCCGGATCGCCTCCCGTACCGCGAAGCGGCCGCCGAGCAGGACCGGGCCGCTCGCCGCCTCCGCCGCCGGGGGCGGGAGGGGCACCGTGGCGGGGAACGGGCAGACGGCCCACGGGGGCGGGGCGTAGCGGCCGCTGCGCTCGTCCTCCACCGGGTTGCCGTCGGGGTCCTCGATGTACCAGATCAACAGGCCCTGATCCGAGAGGCGTTGGCGCCCGGTGAAGGCGCCGTAGCGATAATGCACCACGCTGTACGGCGCGTAGGGCTGGTCGGAGAGGATGCGGGGGCCGACGAGTCCGGCCGTCGCCGCGTGCAGTTCGCGGGCGAGGCGGACCGCATCGGCGTCCGAGCGCGGGTAGACGGTGATGAACTTTCCGGAGCTGCCCCGAGGCGTGGCGCGGGAGTTGAGGGTGCTCACCTGGTCGAGGGAGCGGGCGAACTTGAACGCCGAGGTGTCCGGCAGCAGGACGTCCAGGGCCCTGACGAGGACCGTCGGTGCGGAGGCGGCCGTTGCCGACAGGTGGAGCTTCCAGCCCTGGTCGCGCCGGGTCGCCGAACGGGGGGCGACGCGGCACCATGCCTCGTCGGTCCCGGTCGTCCAGCGGTCGCCGGTGCGGGTGGCCTGAAACGCTCGGTTCAGCAGGCTTTCGAGTGCGGCTTCGGTCGCGTGACTCGTCATGTGGGGTGTCCCTCCCAACGGTGAGGACCGCTGGTCGGAAATTGCCCATGTCATGGGTGGGCGGAACGCGCCCGGGCCGGAATCACCTGCTCCAGCGAGCGTGGGGGTTCTCCGCTGACCGGGTCCGGCGGCGCCCGGCGCACGAGGCGGCGCACGCTCCGGGAGCCGTTCGGAAGGGCTTCGGACCCCCGGGCGCCGGTCCGGGCGTGCGGCGTAGGAGGATACGGCTCATGGCGGAAGATGAGCGGGGAGTCGGTTCCGAGAAGACGGCCGACGACGTGGTGCTGATCCGGGTCCGGGGCAGCCTGGACGGGTGGTCGGGCAGCGGTGACCTGTCGGCGGCGCTGACCGGCGCGGTGGCGGACGGTGGCGTGCGTACGGTGGTCGACCTGTCCGGGGTGACGTTCGCCGACTCCGCGGCGCTCCACTCCCTGCTGGAGGGTCTGCGGGAACATGTGAAGGCGGGCGTGCCGCTCGTCCTGGCCGGTCCCCTGCACTCCGGTGTGCGCAGGCTCTTCGAGGTCACGGGTACGGCCGGCGCGTTCCGGTTCGCGGACGACGTCGATTCCGCGCTCCAGTGCTGAGGGCGTCGGCCGGCCGGGGCGGGGGCGTGTGCCGGTGGCGGTAGAAGTGGGCGGGGAAGCGGAAGATGCGCTCTCGGCCGTTCCGCGGAACGCGGCGGCGGCGCGGGGCATCGTGACCGAGCTGCTGGCGGCGCGTTTCGGGGCGGCGCTCGACGCATGGCCGGCCCATGTGGTGGACGACACGCTGCTGGTGACGTCGGAGCTGGTGACGAACGCGTTCCGGCACGGCGGCCGGCTGACCGCGTTCGAGGCGGAGATCACGGGCGCCGGGCTGCGCATCGTGGTGGGCGACGCCAGCAGCGAGAGCCCGGCCGAGCTGCCCGCGACGGGGCCGCGGGTGCGGGCGGAGGCGCCCAGGATCGGCGGCTACGGCTGGCCGCTGGTGCGGCTGCTCGCCGACCGGGTCTCCGTCAGCGTCCTTCCGGACGGCAAACGGATCACGGTGCTGATGGAGCTGCCCGCGCGGCCATGACCGGCGCGGGGGCAGGGCTCTCAGTCGGTCGTCTCGCTCAGTTCGTCCGGGCCCCTCGACTCCCCGGCCCCCGGTGCGAAGAGGTGCCGTGTCCCGGTGATCCGGAGCATCCGCTCCATGGAGGCCGGCGGGTCGTCCAGGACGAGGGTGATCCCGCGCGCGGCGGTGCGCCGGTGGATCATCAGCAGGACGGCGAGCCCCATCGAGTCGCAGAGCCGGAGCTTCGCGCAGTCCAGGCGCAGTTCGGCCGGCCTGGGGTCCGCGTCGACGCATGCCGTGGCGCGTATGCCGAAGGCGTCACTGGTGTCGTAGTCGAGGACGCCCGCGAGACGCAGCCTGGTGGTTCCCTCGCCCGTTTCGACGGTGAGACTGAGGGACGGGACGCTCATGCGGGTGCTCCGGGGTGTGCTGCGGTGGCGTCGGCCAGGACGGTTCTCGCCCGCTCCAGCGGCCGGACGGCCCGGGGGAAGTCCTTGAGCGCGGCCGCCAGGATGTCCAGGACGGGCCGCAGGGAGTGGGCGGGGACGTGGCGGGCGGTGAGGATGCCCGCGGTCCATGTGATGAAGCTGGTGAACAGTTCGTCATCGTCGGTGTAGATGGCCACGGTGAGGAATTCCACGATGTGCGCGATGTCCTCGGCGGTGCGCTCGCGCTGCGCGTCCGTGTACGTGGCCATGGCCGGGAACCGGTCGTCCAGTCGCGTCAGCACCTGCTTGACCAGTTGGCCCTGCGAGCGCGCGACCAACGTGTACTCCTGGTCGACCAGGTGCGGCAGGTCGTCGATCTGCTGCCGTACGTCGGCGGGGGCGGGCGGGGCGAGGCCGGCGGCCAGCAGGTCGGCGGCGGTGCGGGCGTCGGGGGCCCAGGCGTTCGCGCCGAGCAGGCGCGCGAAGCGGCCGTCGGGCCCGAAGGCCGCCCCTCCGACGAGGACGGGCACTCCCACGGACTGGCAGGCGGTGATCGCCGCGTGGGCGGAGGGCAGCCGGGTGGGGAGGGAGGACGAGAGGGCGACGACGTCCGCGCCGGTGTGGTGGAGGTGGGCGACGAGATGGGGGGTGGGGACCTGGGCTCCCAGGAAGTCGACCTCCCAGCCCCGCAGGGTGAGGACCTCGGCCAGCAGGCGGGCGGGCAGGGAGTGCCATTCCTGCTCCACGCAGGCGACGGTGACCTTCCCGTACCGGGGTGTGGTGCGGGCGGCCGGGTGGTGGGCGAGCGCGGTGATCACCCGCTCCACGATGGCGCTGGCGGCGTGCTCCTGGGCCACGGTGAGGCGGTTGGCCGCCCACTCGGTACCGACCGTCGCCTGTACGGGGGCGATGAGGTCCAGCAGCACCGTCTCGGCGGGCACCCCGTCGTCGAGGGCGCCGGTGACGAGTCCGGTGGCGGCGAACTCGTCGCGGTCCAGGGCGGCCGCGGCGATGAGGCGGTCGCGCAGTTCGGGCAGTGCGGGGAGGCAGGCTGTCATGCGGTGTACCTGCCCCGGGTGTGCCCGTCCACCGCACTGAGATGGGTGGTCCTGGGGGCGGTAATCGCGACGACGGCCATGTCGTCGTGGCCGCCGCCCCGCACCCACTGGGCGGCGAGCATCTGGATGCGCTCGACCACGGCCTCGCCGGGCATGTCCGCGCACTCCGAGAGCGCCCGCTTGAGTCTCGCCTCGCCGAACATCTCGTCGCCGAGCGGGCCGCCCCGGGCCTCGGTGAATCCGTCGGTGTAGAGCAGGCACGTCTCGCCGGGCCGCAGGACGGTTTCGGCGGTACGGGACTCGATGTCGGGCAGCGCCCCGACCAGGGTGCCGTGGGTCCGGATCTCCTCGACCCGGCCGTCGGCCCGCACCACCAGCGGTACGGGATGTCCGGCGGCCGTGAGCCGCAGGCGCACCTGGTGGTCCGTGCGCCGGACCGAGGCCAGGACCATGGTCGCGAAGCGGGTGTGGTGGGAGTTGAGGAGCGCGTCGTTGAGGAGCCGCAGCACCTTCTGGTGGTCGTCCGCCATGGGGATGAGCGCCTGGAGGGTGTTGCGGATCTTGCCGGTGAGCACGGCCGCGTCCAGTCCCTTGCCGCACACGTCGCCCAGGACCACCAGCGCGGAGCCGTCCTCTTCGGCGCCGGCCGGGTGGACGTCGTAGAAGTCTCCCCCGACGCGCTCCCGGGCGGCGGCGGGCCGGTAGCCGCCGGCGAATTCGACGCCGTGGACGCGGTGCAGCCGGGGCGGCAGCAGGTCCTGCATCAGGGTGCGGGTGATGGCGCTCTGCTCGGCGTAGAGGTGGGCGGCCGACAGGGCGGCCCCGGCGCGCGCGGCGAACAGCCGGGCGACGGTCTGCTCGTCCTCGGTGAACTGGCCGCCGCTCCGCAGCAGGACCAGGGCGCCCGCCGGGACTCCCTGGCCGGGCAGGGGTGCGACGACGACCGAGGTGATCGTGCCGGTGTACCCCTCGGGGATCACCCACGCCGGCAGCGACGCGGGGTCGATCCAGCGCGAGGGAACGGGCGGGAAGCCCTGGAGCGCTTCGTCCAGACCCGGCACCTCGCACGGGTCGGCCGCGACGAGTCCGCGTACGGGTTCCTGGCCGCCGACCGCGTGGGCCAGCGGCAGGTTGTCCCCCTTCGCGGGGGAGACGACGACCGCCGCCTCCGCGAGGTACTGGGAGGCGAGCCGGGCCGTCGCGGACACGCACCGGTCGGTGTTCAACGAGGCCAGCAGGACGTTGGACGCCTCCGCGAGGAACGCGGTCCGTTCACGTTCGGTGGCCAGTGCCTCTTCCGCGAGCCGGCGGTCGGTATCGTCCACCAGCCACCACACCACGTCACCGTTCTCGCCGTGGCCGGGGTGCGCCTCGTAGCTGCGTCCGCCGATCCACCCCGACGTCGGCGGAGCCGTTTCCCCGCGGGGGTCGGTGGACATGCGGGCCGTCGGATCGCGCAGCTCCCGGTCGGCCCGGGCGAGCCAGGCCGGGACCGCTTCGGCCATCGTGCTCCCCGGTCGTGCGGCCGGGAGAAGCCGGGAGGCCGCGGGGTTCAGCCCGGTCAGCGCCCCGTTCGCACCGCTCTCGATCACCGGGTACGGGGCCGTGGACCAGGCGCCGGATGCCGGGCGTTCGTCGGTTTTCGTAACGGGAGTTCCCTGGGGAGGAGCCATGAAGGGGGACCCGCCTGCGGCGAGCCGCACCACCTTCCAACTGGACGGACAAGCATTGCCTAGCGGCAACTATCGCGCAGGGCGGCCCTCGATGGCAATCGACCCACCCCCCGCGAAGGTGACGCAGAGTTACACCTCTACGGTCCGGACACGACCCTGATACGCGACCTTCACGGCGCCTTCACGGGCTCTCTGCCACGGTCCGTCTCGTCCTGTACGAGGAGGGTGAGCAGCGAGGCCACGGACAGGCCGGCCTCGGCGGGGTGGCGCAGCACCTTGTCCGGTTCGATGCGGTACGTGTTGGCGCGGCCCTCTCGCGTGTGGGAGAGGTACCCGTCCTGTTCCAGGTCGGCGATGATCCGCTGGACCGCGCGCTCCGTGAGCCGGCAGCGCGCGGCGATGTCACGGATCCGGACGGTCGGGTCCTCGGCGATGGTCGCCAGTACGCGCGCGTGGTTGGTGATGAACGTCCATCCGGTGTGGGATTCGGGTACTCCAGACATGCCTCCATCTAAGCGCGACCCCTTGCCCGACCTCAACTACATGACATACTTTTCGTGTATCCATTGACATGGTGAGAGTCACAGGAGGCTCGGGGTGTCGTACGGCGAAGCCGTCCCGGTAGCACGCATCAGCGGCGTCGGGGCAAGCAGTGCACCCTCGGCGGGTCCGCCGCAGGCCGTGGTGACGCAGTACGCGCGGCACGGCGTATGGGTCGTCGCGGCCCATGGCTCCTGCGACGCGCAGTCGATCGCGCGGCTCGAGGAGGCACTGACGACGGCGGCCTGGACGCAGCCGAAGGTGGTGCTGGACGCGTCGGGGATCACCTTCGCGGACTCGTCGCTCCTGAACCTGCTGATCCTCACCCATCGGTCGGTCGCCCTGCGCGTGGCGGGAGCCGGGCCCCATCTCCAGCGGCTGCTGCGGATCACGGGGCTCGACGCGGTCCTGTACGTACGGGGCACGGTCGAGGAAGCGGCCGCCTGCTGACCGGTGAGGTGCCGCGAGGCGCCTGCTTGACCTGAAGCGCCCTTGAGTTCCTAGCGTGTTCCCGAGTCCACCGCCTGACGACGGGAGCACACCCCATGATCCTTGTGACCGGAGCCACCGGAAACATCGGAAGCGCCTTACTGAGGGAGCTGTACGCCCATGGGGCGGGCCCTCTGAGGGCGCTGACGCGTGATGTCTCGCGGGCCGCGTTCCCCGCCGGAGTCGAGGCCGTCGAGGGCGATCTCGCGGTGCCGGAGTCCCTGGAGCCCGCGCTGACCGGGGCACGGTCTCTGTTCCTGCCGTCGCGCGTGGGGCCGGACGCGGAGATCATCGCGGCGGCGCGGCGGGCGGGCGTGGAGCACGTCGTGCTGGTGTCGTCCATCACCGCCCTGACCCACCCGCACCTCGGCCCCGCCGCCGAGAACCTGGCGGTGGAGCAGCTGCTCAAGGACAGCGGCATGGCGTGGACCGTCCTGCGGCCGACCCAGTTCGCCTCGAACGCGCTGCTGTGGGCCGCCTCGATCCGCGCGGGGGAAACCGTCCGCACGCCGTTCGCGGACACCGGGTTGCCCACGATCCACCCCGCGGACATCGCGTCGGTGGCCCGGGTCGCACTCACCGAGCCCGGCCACCGCGGGCGCACGTACGCCTTGACCGGTCCGGAGCCGATGCCGGCCCGGCGCCAGGTGGGGGCCGTCGCGGCGGCGATCGGGCGCCCGGTGCCGTTCACGGAGATCGGCCGGCAGGAGGCCCGCCCGTGGATGGCCGGCGCGGTCGGGGAGAAGGACGCGGACGCGGTGCTCGATGTCATGGGCGGAGACGCCAACGAGGAACTGCTGGCCGTACGCGACACCGTCCGGCACGTCACCGGCACCCCGGCCAGGCCGTTCCGGCAGTGGGCCATGGAGCACGCCGACGCCTTCCGCTGAGGGCGGTGCGTATCCACACCTTGCCACTCCTATCGTTTTTCGATAGCTTTCCATCGTTGATCGATGGAAGGTGAATCATGGGACGGCTGACCGTGGGCGCTCTGCGCGCCATGCTCGTAGTGGTGTGCGCCGGCACTCTTTTCGTACAGGTGGGCATGGCGTGGGCACTGATCAGCGGGAACGATCCGGAGGACGGCTCGATGCCACTGACGGCGATGCGCGTGCTCACGATCCTGGGGATGGTCTCGGTCCAGGTCGTCGCCGTCTGCGTCTGGCGGCTCGTGGCGATGGCGCGGCGCGGCACGGTGTTCTCGCACGCCGCCTTCCGTTACGTGGACGGCGTGATCGGCGCGATCACCTCGGCGGCCCTCGTGTGGTTCACGGTCACGGCCGTGAACGCCCCGGGGCAGCGGGACGACCCGGGGGTCACCGTCATCATGGCCGGGGTGGGCGTGGGCATCCTGGGGGTCGCGCTCATCGTGCTCGTACTGCGGGCGCTGCTCGCCCAGGCCGCGCGGATGCGGGCCGAGTTGAGCGAGGTGATCTGATGCCGATCACCGTCGACATCGACGTGATGCTGGCGAGGCGGAAAATGTCCGTGGGCGAGCTGGCCGAGCGCGTGGGGATCACGCCCGCCAATCTGGCGGTACTCAAGAACGGCCGCGCCAAGGCGGTGCGTTTCACGACGCTCGCCGCGCTCTGCGAGGTGCTCGACTGCCAGCCCGGCGACCTGCTGCACTGGGATCCGGAGGACGCGGCGAGCGAGTAACCCCCTTCAACAGGCCCCGGGCCGTGCGGATTTCCGCCACCCGGGGCCTTTTCGACGCCTGCTCGCGGAAACCCCTTGCGCAATGGTCAAGAAACGTTGACCATTGCGAGCATGCCAACCGACGACGTCCCCGAGACGTTTCATGTCACCACCGACGAGCAGCTGCGCGCGGTCTCCAATCTGACGCGCCACCGGATCATGGCCGTGCTCCGCTTCGAGCCCGCGACGATCACGCAGATCGCGGAGCGGGTGGGCCTCGCGAAGGGAAGTTCCAGCTACCACGTCCGGCTCCTGGAACGGGCCGGCCTGGTGAAAGTGGTGCGGACGCGCAAGGTCCGGGGCGTCATGGAGCGGTATTACGCGATGGCCGCCCGGTCGATCGAGCTGCCGGATCCGGGCGACGGAGGGCCGGATGTGCTGATGCGGCACGCGGTGGCGGACCTGGAGGCGTCCCCGGCGGACGGCGAGCGGCAGGTGCGGATGGCGCATCTGCGGCTCACCGACGAGCAGTTCGCGGAGCTGGGGGCGCGGTTGCAGGCCCTGGCCGACGAGTACCGGGAGCTGTCCGATCCGTCGCTGCCGGACACCTCGCTCGTGTTCGCGCTGTTCCGTCCCGCGCAGATCCGGCAGACCGAGGAGGACACCAAGTGACGATCAGTGCAAAGAAGTTGCCGGCCGGATTCGGACGGCTGTGGTCCGCTCAGACGATCTCCTCGCTCGGTGACGGGATCACGCACGCCGCGCTGCCGCTGATCGCGTTCACCCTGACGCGGGACCCGCTCGCCCTGGCCGTCGTCACGGCGGCCGGGACGCTCCCGTGGCTGCTCTTCGGGATCCTCGGCGGTGCGTTGGTGGACCGCTGGGACCGCCGGCGCACGATGTGGGTGGCGGACACGGCACGGGCGGTGCTGCTCGCGATACCCGCGGTGGCGGCCGGACTCGATGTGCTGAGCATTCCGCTGCTGGCGGCCGTCGCGTTCCTGCTCGGCCTCGGCGGGCTCTTCTTCGACACCGCCGCCACGGCCTACCTGCCGGACCTGCTCAGCCGCGACCCCGCGCAGCTGGAGCGCGCCAACTCCCGCTTGCGTGGGGCGCAGACAGCGATGTCCGGGTTCGCCGGGCCGCCTGCGGGCAGCGCGCTGCTGGCGCTCGGGCGGGCGGTTCCGCTGGTCGCCGACGCCGTGTCCTTCGCGGTCTCCGCCCTGCTCGTGCGTACGCTGCCCGCCATGCCCCGGCCCGTGCCGGAGGCCCGCGAGTCGCTGCTCGGGCAGGCCCGGGCCGGCGCGTCCTACGTTTTCCGCAACCCCTTGCTGCTGGGGCTCGCGCTGCGCCCCGCGGTCGGGAACATCGCCTTCCTCGCCGTGGAGACGGTCCTCGTCATCTTCGCCCACGACCGCCTAGGCATCGGCACGTACGGCTTCGGTCTGCTGCTCACGGCGGAGGCCACCGGCGGCCTGCTCGGCGCGGCCATCGCCTCGCAACTGGGCCGGCGACTCGGCACCGGCACCGCCCTGACCTGCACGGCCGCCGTCGAGGGCCTGGCGATCCTGGGCCTGGCCTCCGCCTCGAACCCGTACGTGGCCGGGCTGGCGCTCGCCGTCTGCGGGGCGGCCATGGGCGCCACGATGGTGCTCGGGCCCTCGCTCCGGCAGGCGATCGTCCCGGGCCACCTCATGGGCCGGGTCGCGTCGACCTCCCGGATGCTCGCGATGTGCGCGGCGCCCCTCGGCGCGTTCATCGGCGGCTGGCTGGCGACCGCTTACGACATCCGCACCCCGCTCTACACCGCCGCCGCGCTGCTCCTGACGATGACGGCGGTCACCGCCTCCATGACGAACAACCGCCGCGTCGAAGCGGCGCTGCATGCCGCCGCCCCGGCCGAGGAGGCCACCCGGGACGGTGCGCCCAACCCGGTGTGAGTGCTCTCCCCCACTCCGGCGCGCCCGCTCCCCGGTCCGAGGAGCGGGCGCGCCGCGTTCACCTGCCCTGCTCGGCCAGCGTGTGGGCGACCAGGGCGTTGGCGTGGCCGTGGCCCAGGCCGTGTTCGGCCTTGAGCCAGGCGACGAGTTCCATGTGCTTGGTCAGATCGGACGCGCGGATCAGGTTCTTCCACTCGTCGATGGGGCGGCCGTACTTCTTCTCGATGGAGGGGAAGTAGCTGGCGGGTCCCTTTGCCTGTGCGGTCATGCGGTGGCTCCTTCCGGTGAGGGTGAAGGGTGGTCGTGCGTGCTGGTCAGCGCGCCTGTTCGCCACCGAAGAAGTCGGCGAGGGCCGGTGCCAGGGTCTGCGCCGCGATGTTGTGCTCCTCCCCCGGGAAGACCCGGAGGGTGAAGTTGTCGCCCGTCGCCGCGAGTTCGCGGGCACCGGTCAGCATGTGCGGATCGCCCAGGTCCCCGCTGCCGACGAGCACCGGCACGGTCACCGAAGCCCAGCGCTCGACCGGCAGCGGGCGGCCGGACATGGTGTCGCCCATGATCCGGCCGTCGTACGAAAGGGTGTGGGCGACAGCTTCCATGTCCGCCCAGAACGGGGCCTGCCGCATGCCCGCGACAACCTCGCCGGGGACGCCGACCGCCGCCGTCATGAAGTACGCGACGGCGTCCCCGTAAGCCTGGCGGCCGGTCAGCTCGGTCAGGTGCGCCACGTAATCGGCGGGCAGCGGCGACCGGCTGCCGTCCGTGATGAACGGCGGCTCGTACAGCGCGAGACGCGGTACGGCACTCCCCCGGGCCGTCGCCTCCAGGGCGAGTACGGCACCCGAGGACATGCCGAAGAGCATCGCCGAACCTCCGCCCGGCCCCTCGATGAGCGCGTCGATGTCCTCGATCTCGCGCCGCACCTCGTACGCGGGGGCGTCCCCGCTGTCGCCCCGGCCCCGGCGGTCGTACGTGATCACCGTGAAGCGCTCGGCCAGCAGTGCGGCGAGTTCGGCGGAGGCGCCCCGGGTCATCAAGGCGCCGCCGACGAGCACCACGGCCGGGCCGGTGCCCTGCTTCTCGAAGGCGATGGCCGTGCCGTCGGCGGAGACGACCTTGTCCACAGTCCTGCTCATGCGAAATACCCCCATAGCTGCATGGTTGACACGATTTCCAGGCGGCGGCGAGCCGCGTTCTGGAACTGGACGGTACAGTACTCACACGAGTACTGATCAGTCCAGTACTCTTCGGCTAGGCAGACGCGGACAGGGAGAGGGAGCCGATGATGGACAGCCGGTCAGCGCGGAAGCACCAGGCGATCCTGGAGGCCGCGACCGAGGTGTTCCTGAACAAGGGATACGCGGGCACGAGCATGGACGACATCGCGAAGCTGGCCGCGGTCTCCAAGCAGACCGTCTACAAGCACTTCGCGGACAAGGAGAAGCTGTTCGCCGACATCGTGCTGGCCACCACGGACCGCATCGACGCCCTGGTCAACCTGGTGGCCGACATCCCCGCCGACGCGGAAACCCTCGGCGAGAACCTGACCCGGCTCGCCCGGCAGTTCCTCACGGGTCTCACCCGGCCCCAGGTCATCCAGTTGCGCCGCCTGATCATCGCCAACGCCGACACCTTTCCGGAGCTCGGCGCGGCCTGGTACGAGGAGGGGTTCGAGCGGGTCCTCGCCACGCTGGCGGACACCTTCCGCCGGCTCACCGATCAAGGGCTCCTCAAGACCCCGGACCCGCTGCTGGCCGCCCACCACTTCTCCGGGCTGCTGCTGTGGATCCCGGTGAACCAGGCGATGTTCCACGGCAGCGCGCAGCACACCGACGCCGACCTGGACCGCTACGCGGACGGCGGCATCCGCGCCTTCCTGGCCGCCTATGCGTGAACTCCCGTTGGCTCAGGGCACCTTGGGGCCGTCGAGGAAGCTGCCGTCCGCCGCGTACGGCCAGGCGTTCGACACGCAGCCGTGCAGGCCCTTGATCTGCTGCATCATCACCGGGGCCGGTTGACCTGGACCGGGGCATTCGCGGTGGCCGTAGCCCAGCCAGTGGCCGACCTCGTGGTTGATGATCAGCGCCCGGTACTCCTCGGGCGGCCCGGCGAACTCGGGTGAGCCCAGCTGCCAGCGCTTGAGGTTGACGGCCACCGTCCGGCCCACCCGGCAGTTGAGTTCGCCCTCGGTGTCCAGGCCGCCGGTGGCGCAGATGGCGTCGGCCGTGTCCGGTGTGGCGATGCGGATGACCAGGGTGGCGCTGTCGTCGGCGACCTGCCGGAAGGTGACACCGGCCCCGTGTGCCCAGCCCCGTTCGTCGTCGAGGATCGCCGCGATCTGCTCGGCGGCCTCGTCCGGGTCCACCCCCATGTCGTCCTCGACCTCCACCCGGTACGGCCGGCCCCCGCCGGTGCGGTGCGCGTCGGCCCTCGCGACGGTGAAGGTGCCGGGTCCGGACTCCGGTACGGAGGCAGTGGCGGTCGCCTCGGGGGTCTCGCTGCGGGTGTCCCCGTGGACGGCGACGGGCGTCGCAGCCGGGTCTGACGTGCCGGGCAGTCCGTGGCCGGCGAGCAGGCAGAGCGCGGCCGCGGCGAGGGCCAGCAGCACCGGAGTGACGGCTGCCCGGGGGCGCCGCCGGGCCGAAGCCCGGTGGGTGCGGGGCGCGTTCGGGCGGCCGGTCACTTCGCGGCCCCCTCGCGCGGCAGCCACCACCGGGTGGACGCGAGGGCGGCCAGGGCGGCGCCGGTCGCGTTGACCAGGACGTCGTCCACCGAGGAGACCCGGTCCAGCCGGAGCACGTACTGAAGGGTTTCCAACAGGGCGGACAGGCCCGCCCCGAGCGCCAGAACGCGCGGCAGCGACGCCAGCGCGGCGTACCGCATCGGGGCGAAGAAGCCGAGCGCCGCGAACACCAGCAGATTGCCGGCCAGCCCGAGCGGCCCCATCGTGACCAGGTCCACCAGCGGGACCAGGCTGACGCGGCCGGGGACCTCACCCGCGTGCGCCCCCGGCATCATGATGAGCCACACCCACGGCACCGTCCCGTGCACCATGCCCACCTCGGCCAGCGAGGCGCGCCGTGCCCGGACCGGATCGAGGCCCGCCGCCCTGCGCCTGCGCGTCAGGAACCACACGGTCAGCGCGGACAGCGGCAGCGCGGCCACCATGGTCAGCATCACGCCGTTGAACGTCCAGAACCAGGCGTACCAGCCACCGCGCACGACCATGGGCACGGACACCACGAACATGCGCAGCACGAACGGGGCGAAGGCCGCCGCGGCGGCGCCGAGGGCGGTGAGCACGACCAGGCGGACGGCTCTTCGTACACGACGGGGCGAGGTGGGCAGTGCGGTGTTCTGGTCCATGCCTCTACCCAATACGCGGGGCGGTTGCCGGAGCGTATGCGTATTTCGATACGCGGGCGATAGGTGCGCTCAGGGCCGTGGCGCGGCGCCGGCCGGCAGTTCGACCGTGACGCGCAGTCCGCCGGTGGGGCGCGCTGCGAGGGTGAGCGTGCCGTGGTGGGCGTGGGTGATGGACCGGACGATGGCCAGTCCGAGCCCTGCGCCGGGGTGGTCTGTGTGGACGCGCTCGGTGCCGCGCTGGAAGGGTTCGGTGAGGCGGGGGACGAGGCCCGGGGGCACGGGTTCGCCGGTGTTCTCGACGGTGAGGGCCACGGTGTACGGGCGCACCTCGGTGGTGATCCGTACGCTGCCGTGTTCGGGCAGGTTGTGGACGATCCCGTTGTGCACGAGGTTGGTGGTCAGCTGGAGCAGGAGGGCCGGCGAGCCGGTCGTGGGGGCGATGTCGCCGGCGGTCTCCAGGGTGACACCGTGTTTCTCGGCGAGCGGCAGGAGCGTTTCGGTCGCTTCCTCCGCTACGAGGGAGAGGTCGACGTGCTCGCGTGTGAAGGTCTGCCGGTCGGCCCGGCTGAGCAGGAGCAGCGCCTCGGTGAGGTCGATGGCCCGGGTGTTGACGGTGTGGAGGCGGTCGATGAGCGGGTCGGTGGCGCGGTCGGGGTCGGCGCGGGCCACGTCGAGCAGGGCTTTCGTCACGGCGAGCGGGGTGCGCAGTTCATGGGAGGCGTTGGCGGCGAATCTCCGCTGTTCGCCGACGTGGGCTTCGAGTTGGGCGAGCATCGTGTCGAAGGCGTCGGCGAGCTCGCGGAACTCGTCCTGACGGCCCGGGAGTTGGATGCGGTGGGACAGTGATCCGGCGGCGGCCGTGCGGGTGGCGTGCGTGATGCTGTTGAGCGGGGCGAGCATGCGTCCGGCCAGGAACCATCCTCCGCCGAGACCGAACACCAGCAGGAACAACAGGGTCATGGCCGCCAGCGGGGCGAAGTCGCGGGCGACGGCGAGTCGGTAGTCGGGCACGAAGACCAGTCCGATGTGCCGTGAGCGCGTCAGGAACAGCCATCCGGTGACGAGCATCAGGATGCCGGCCAGCAGGACGAACCCGGTGTAGCTGAGGGTGAGCTTGAGGCGGATGCTCATGCCGGGCTGTCTAGCCACGGCCGGTCGCCTCGCCGTCCGGTGCGGGCGCGGTGTCGATGCGGTAGCCGACGCCCGGCACGGTGGCGATGATCCATGGCTCGCCGAGCCGCTTGCGCAGGGCGGAGACGGTGATGCGTACGGCATTGGTGAACGGGTCGGCGTTCTCGTCCCACGCCCGTTGCAGGAGTTCCTCGGCGCTGACGACACCGCCTTCCGCGGCGACGAGGACTTCGAGCACCGCGAACTGTTTACGGGTCAGCGCGACGTACCGGCCGTCGCGGTAGGTCTCGCGGCGGAAGGGGTCCAGGCGCAGGCCCGCCACCTCCCGCACGGGCGGGCGGCTGTGCGCGCGTCTGCGGTCGAGCGCCCGGAGCCTGAGGACCAGTTCCCGCATGGCGAAGGGCTTGGTGAGGTAGTCGTCGGCGCCGAGCCCGAAGCCGGACGCCTTGTCGTCCAGGCGGTCGGCGGCGGTGAGCATGAGGATCGGCGTGCCGCTCCCGGAGGCGACGATGCCCTGGGCGATCTCGTCGCCGGAGGGCCCGGGGATGTCCCGGTCCAGGACGGCGATGTCGTAGCTGTTGACGCTCAGCAGTTCGAGCGCGGTGTCGCCGTCGCCCGCGATGTCCGCCGCGATGGCCTCCAGACGCAGACCGTCGCGGATGGCTTCCGCCATATACGGTTCGTCCTCGACGATCAGCACACGCATGCGGCCATGCTACGAGCCGCCGCATATCGTCGGTGTATCCGAAACGGGGCCGTCCGGCGGACGGGGCTCAGACGTGGTTGGTGGCGAACAGGTCGAGGTGTCCGCACTTCGGGCAGCGGTACGCCTCGACCTGCCGGCGCGGCCGGCCCATGCGCTTGGCGCCGCCGAAGACCCCGCGCTCCAGCGCGCCCTCGATCCAGCGGGCGTAGCCGCGCGAGTGTTCGCCGGCGTCCTCGATGAAGCCTTCCTGCAGGCCGACGGTTCCGCAGTGGGTGCATGTGAGGTTGTTCATGCCGCGAGTCTAGGGACGCGCCCCGGCGGGGAGGACCCGCGGCTTCGAACGGTTGCCCAACCGCTACGTACGCGTGGGGTGCCCGGCGCAGCGGGCAGACTGACGTCGACCGTCGCCCTCGTGCACCCCCCGGACCCCGGAGTCGCAGCATGCCCCGTACCGGCCGCCTGTCGGACGTTCTCGTCTTCACCCGCACTTCGGCCTACCGCCATGATTCGATCCCCGCCGGACGGGCTGCCCTGCGCGAGCTGGGCGAGGAGTACGGGTTCCAGGTGGAGTGCTCCGAGGACCCCTCGGTCTTCACGGACGCGTCCCTGGCGGGGCGCGATGCGGTGGTCTTCCTGTCCACCAGCGGGGACGTGCTCACGCCGGACGGACAGGACGCGCTCCGCCGCCGGCTCGCCGAGGGCTGCGGTTTCCTGGGCGTCCACTCCGCCGCGTGCACCGAGTACGACTGGCCGTACTACGGGGGACTGGTCGGGGCCCGCTTCGCCGGGCATCCCGCCTTCCAGCCCGGCACCGTGGTCATCGAGGACCCGGAGCACCCGTCGACGCGCCATCTGCCGCCGCGCTGGGACTGGAACGACGAGTGGTACGACTTCCGGAGCAACCCGCGCCGCCTCCCTGGGGTGCGCGTCCTGGCGACCATCGAGGAGACCGGTTACGAGGGCGGGGGCATGGGGGCCGACCACCCCTGGTCTGGTGCCGGGAGTCGGACGCGGGCCGCTCGTTCTACACGTCCCTCGGACATGCGGAGGCCGCCTACACGGACCCGGCGTTCCGCGCGCACCTGCTGGGCGGGCTGCGGTGGGCGGCGGGCGAGACGCACTAGAGGCCGGGGTGGTGGAAAAGAAGGAGACGGGGGCGGGCCGCGTTGGCAGGATGGGCGGGTTCGGCTCTCTACGCGATTGGACCCGCACCATGCCCCGCGCCGTCACCCTGATCCGCTCGGCCGCCCTGTCCGATGTCGCCGAGTACGCGTACGCGGCCACGGCGCCCGCCGAGTCCCGGCTGATCTTTCTCGCCGGGGCGTGCCCGCTGAACGAGGACGGTTCGACGGCGGCCGTCGGGGACTACGCGGGCCAGGCGAGCAAGGCCGTCGAGAACATGGAGGTCGCCCTCCGTGCCGCCGGCGCGTCGCTCCGGGACGTCATCAGCACCCGGGTGCTCGTGGCGTCGAGCCGCCAGGAGGATCTGGTGGCGGCCTGGCAGGTGGTCAGGGACACCTTCGGCGACCATGACGTGCCCAGCACGCTGATGGGCGTCACCGTGCTGGGTTACCAGGACCAGCTGGTCGAGATCGAGGCGGTCGCCGCGGTGCTCGACGCCTGACACCGGTGGTGCGACGGGTTACGCGGCCGGGGGCCGTACGCCCATCCACTGCTCGGCGTCCCACGCCTCGAAGCGGTGGATCTCGGTGAAGCCGAGCTTTTCGGCAAGGCGCATGGAGGGGGCGTTGGCGGTCTGGGTGAAGAGCACCACGGGTTCGCCGGGGCAGGTCTCGGCGAACCGGTCGAGGACCGCCGCGCACGCTTCGGCGGCGTACCCCTGGCCCCACGCCTCCGGCAGCAGCAGGTAGCCCAGCTCGGCCTTCCCGGCGTCGGGGCGGACCGCGTCCGGGTGTTCGAGGTCGCGTCGCTTGAGTTCGACGGTGCCGATCATCGCCCCGTCGCGCTCGATCACGAAGTGTCCGGGCCGCCTCCCCGGCGTCTCGGGCAGGGCTTGCTCGCACTCGTCACGCGGGCGGGCGCCGCCGAGGTAGGTGTTCACCTCCGGTGACGCGAACAGCTCGACGAAGGCCGGGCGGTCCCGGCTCTCGGACGCGCGCAGTACGAGCCGTGCGGTGTGTATCGGCGCGGGCGGCCAGGGCGGGAAGCTCGGTTCAGCCATGGTCGGGAACCTACCCCAACGGCCGTCGCCGGGCCGGGGCTCTGCCGTCACCGGGCCTGGGCGATGCTGTTCCCCTGCCCGCCGCCGACTCCGGAGTGCTCACCGTGTTGTTCGACATCACCCGTACCGAACTCGTCGCCCGCTTCGGCGAGGACCGGATCGCCACCCTGCCCGCCGCCGCGTTTCCGCCCCACGCCGCCCGCACCGAGGGCGCCCGCCTTCTGCGAACCGTGGGCGTGCCCACCGGGACGCTCTCGCTCCGGGGCCCCGATCCGGAGTCGGGCCTCCTCCCCCTCGTACGAGAGGTGGCCGACGCCGACGAGGAGGCGGGCGGGTGGCCGGTGATCGGCTGGCTGCTCAACGCGCACCTCGCGCTCGATCCGGACTCCGGGACGGTGTACGCCTTCGACCCGGACGAGGAGACGGCGCAGCCGCTGCACACCGATGCCTCCTCCCTCGTCCACGTCACCCTGCGATTCCAGCGGCTGTTGGAGGAGTTCGCCTTCGGCGGTGCAGACGCCGACGAGGAAGCCGGCTTCGAGCGCCTGGAGCGCGAGGTGGCGCACATCCGGCGGACGACGAGCGCGGTGGACCCGCTGCCCTTCGGGGACGAGGAGTCGGTGTGGTCGGTGGTCGCCGAGGAGATCGCCGCGGGTCAGCGCTTCGCGGCCGGCAGCCCGGGGGCCGCTTCGCTCTACGGCTGACCGGGCCGGTGGCGGGTCTGCGACGCGTCGTCAAGTCGCCACGCCAGACGCGCCGTTGAGTGATGCGGCGCTGCCAGGATCAGGGCGTTCCCGCTTCTGTGATCCTTGGGGGTTCTCTCCGTGCAGGTCAGATGCATCGCGGCTGCCGCCGGTCTGGTGGCGGCGCTCATACCCGTCGGTTCCGCACACGCGGCGGGGCCCTCCGCCCCGGCCGCCGCCCCGCGTGCGGCTGCCGCCGTCACCACGTTCAGTGTGCCGTTGCCCACCGGTGACTCGGTGACCGTCGAACGCGCCGGGAAGGATCTCCGTTCGGCGACGGTCACCCCGGCCGCCGGCCGTGAGGGGGTCTCCTTCACCACCGCTTCGGTGGGCGACGGCGACCTCAGCGTCGTGCCGGAGGACGCCGAGCCGCTGCTCGCCGCCGGACGCGTCGATCCCCGCCTCTTCGACATCGGCGCCCTGCTGGACGCGGGCTACGGCGTCCAGGGGGCCACGGCCCGGGGCGCCCTGGGCGTGATCGTCCAGCACGGCAGGGGCAAGGGCGCCGCGAGCAGGGCGCGGGACGCCGTCGGCGGTGCGGCGCGGCCCGGACGGGCCATCGACCGGCTCGGCCTGACCGCGCTCGACCCGGACGACGGCGCGGACGCGGCCGCCACCTGGAAGCGCCTGACCAAGGGCGCCGGGCGCTCGCTGGCGGGCGGTGCGACCAAGCTCTGGCTCGACGGGCGGATGCGCGTCGCCCTCGACAAGAGCGTGCCGCAGATCGACGCCCCGCAGGCGTGGGCCGACGGCTACACCGGCAAGGGCGTCACGGTCGCCGTCCTCGACAGCGGTTACGACTCCGACCATCCGGACCTCGCCGGCCGGGTGACCGTATCGGCGAACTTCCTCGGTGGTGACAGCGCGGAGGACGACAACGGGCACGGCACGCACGTAGCCTCCACCATCGCGGGGGTGGACGGCACATACCGGGGTGTCGCCCCGGACGCCTCGCTCGCCGTGGGCAAGGTGTGCGACAGCACCGGGACCTGCCCGACCTCCGCGCTGCTGGCCGGGATCGACTGGGCGGTCAACACCGTGCACGCCAAGGTGGTCAACCTGAGCCTGGGCGGCCCCGCCGACGAGACGGACCCGGCGATCGCGGTCATCGACGACCTGTCAGCGAGCACCGGCACGCTCTTCGTGGTCGCGGCGGGCAACGACGGCGAGTTCGGCACCGGCACCGTCGGCGCGCCCGCCATCGCGAACGCCGCGCTGGCCGTGGGCGCCGTCGACTCCGAGGACGAACTCGCCCCCTTCTCCAGCAGGGGCCCGCGCCCGGGCGACAACGCGGTGAAGCCCGACCTCACCGCGCCCGGCGTCGCGATCGTGGCGGCGAAGGCGGGCGGCGGCCACACCGCCAAGAGCGGTACGTCGATGGCCACCCCGCACGTCGCGGGCTCCGCCGCGCTGGTCGCCCAGGCGCACCCGGACTGGAGCGGTGAGCAGATCAAGACCGCACTGATGAACAGCGCGGTACCGAACGCGAAGCGCTCCGCGTACCAGCAGGGCACCGGCAGGGTGGACGTGGCCCGCGCCGAGCGGCAGACGGTCCTCGCCTCCCCCGCGAATCCGACGACCACCGCCGACTGGGCGGGCGGGGCGGGCAGGGACACCGAGCACACCGTCACCTTCACCAACTCCGGTGACAGCGCCACCACGCTCGACCTGGCCGTCGAGAAGCCGCTGTCGCCGACCGCCCAGCCGGGCAACGCGGAGCAGTTCTCGGTGGACCGCGACCAGGTCACGGTCCCGGCGCACGGCAGCGCCACGGCCACCGTCACCACCCGTGCCACGCTGCTCCCCCATGGCCCGTGGTCCGCGGTGCTCACCGCTTCGAAGGGCGCGCAGCCCCTCACCCGTACGATTCTCGCGGTCGACAGCGCCGTGCCCAGCCACCGGGTCACGCTCCACGCGGAGCAGCGGGACGGCACTCCGGCGACCGGTTCGGCGCTGATGGTGAACCGCTGGACCGGTGACCGCTACCCGGTCCGCATCACCTCCGGCACCGGTACGGTGACGGTGCCCGAGGCCCAGTACTGGGTCGGCATGACGATCATGAGCGGTGCCGGTGCGGAGCGCTCGACCACCATGGCCGTCACGTCGGTCACCCCGCTCGCCGACACCGACGTCGATCTGGACGCGCGCACCGCCGTACCGGTGGGGGCCGATGTGCACGACGACGCGGCGCGGGCGACGGCCGTGCAGGCGGCGCTGGCCGTGCCCGCCGGCACGGGGTCGTACACGCTGAGTGTGGTCACCACCGGTGAGCGCGCCGGGGAGTCGCTGTACGCGACGCCGTTCGCGGACGAGGACGCCACGTACCGTACGTTCGCGGTGTTCGCGTCCGAGGGCGCGTCCTCGCAGGCGCCCAGCCCGTTCTTCTACCACGTCGCGCGGACCTGGGACGCGGGTGTGCCGGCCAAGCCGTCGTTCTCGGTCGAGCGCAAGGACCTGACCGAGGTGCGCGAGCACTTCAACGCGCAGGGGGCTCCGGCGGCGGGCACCTCGGCGGCGACCCCGGACGACGATGTGCTGCTTCCGCTCTTCATCGACCAGTCGGTGCGTTTCCCGTCGATCGTGCGTGACTACCGGACGCCGGGTGAGTGGCTGGACCGGGCCACGATCGCCGGCCGCCAGTCCCTCGCCACCTCGACGGAGAAGTTCGACGGGCGCTCCGTGCACCGCCTGGACTTCGCGGCCGCGGTGGTGGGGCCCGGGCTGCCGGCGGCGCCCGCGTACCGGGTGAACAACTCCGTGGTCTGGGCCGGAACGCCGTGGTTCGCCGACGGCGACGGCACGCGCGGCGGCTCCGACTGGAGCGCGACCGGCACCCTCATCCTGGCCGAGGACGGGCAGCAGGTGAGCACCTGGAACGCGATCGGCAGTGGGAAGACGGTCACCGTCCCGGCCGGGCCCGGGCGGTACACCCTGAGCGCGGACATCACCCGTGACCAGGCGTACGCCGCGCTGTCCACCCGGGTGCGGTCGGAGTGGTCGTTCGACTCGGACACCGACGACGGCGCCGGGACGATCCTGCCCCTGATGGGCGTCCGCTTCACCCCGTACGGCCTGGACGACTCGGGGAGGGCGCTGAGTCTCGTCCCGACGCCGGTGGACCTGAAGGTGCAGCGGGCTCCGGGAGCCGCCGAGGCCACGGTCGGCCCCGTCGAGCTGGAGGTCAGCTGGGACGACGGCGGGACCTGGCGCACGGTGAAGGTCACCGACGGCCGGAACGGGAAGCCCTCGCACGCCCTGCTGATCGCGCCGCTCCGTGCCTCGTACGCCACGCTGCGCGCCACGGTCACGGCGAGTGACGGCAGCAGGGCCAGGCAGACGGTGACTCGGGCGTTCGGCGTCAACAAGCCCTGGTGGTAGGCGCACTGACGGTGTGACGGGCCGTTCCTCAGGTCCTCAGGCGAGGAACGGCCCCTCCAGGGGGCTGAGCCGCCGCACTCTTGCCCGGGTGTGACGAGGCCCGTACCTTACTCTGAAGTAAGTTTACTTCGGAGTAAGGAGTTTGCCTTGACCGCCTATCGGACCCTGCTGGTCGGCACGGACGGATCCGAGTCCTCGTACGCCGCCGTCGAGGCCGCCGCACGCCTCGCCGCCGTATGCGGCGCCGAGCTGGTCGTCACCTGCGCGTACGCCCCCATGCGCGGACCGGAACTCGCCGCTGCTCAGGATCAGTTGGGTGCGGAGGCGTACCAGGTGGTGGGCTCGGCGCCCGCCGAGGAGACGCTGAGGACCGCGAGGGACCGCGCCCGGCTCCAGGGAGCGTCGCAGGTGCGCACGGTCGCCGTGGAGGGTGAGCCGGTGCCCTCGCTCGTGCGGACGGCCCGGAAGTGCTCGGCCGACCTCCTGGTGGTCGGCAACCGGGGGCTGCGGTCGCTCGCGGGGCGGCTCCTCGGCTCCGTGCCGGCGGATGTCGCCAGGAAGGCCGGCCTCGACGTCCTGATCGTGCACACCACATGAACGGGGAGCCGGAAGGCGCCGGGCCCGCGTCCGTGGAGGAGGTGCTGCTCGGCGGGGGCCGGGTGTGGACGCGGCGGGACGTCGCGGCGCGCGCCGGGGTGGAGTTCGAGCGGGCCGTACGGGTGTGGCGCGCGCTCGGGTTCCCGGCGGTGGACGACGACGCCGAGGTGTTCACCGATGCCGATGTGGAGGCCCTGCGCGCGGGGGAACGCCTCATCGCGGCCGGGCTGATCACCGAGCACAGCGAGACCCTGATGGCCCGGGCCCTCGGCCACCACCTCTCCCGGCTCGCCGACTGGCAGGTGGACACCCTGCGGGACTGGATGGAGCGCGGCACGGAGCCCTCGCCCGGCCGGGACGCCCTCCTGGCGCACATGGCGGCGTTGCTGCCGGAGATCGAGCGCCTTCAGCGGTACGTCTGGCGCCGCCATCTCGTCGCGCATGCCGGGCACTTGCTGACCGAGGAGCGCGAGGACGGCGCCCTGGCCGGTGACGGCGCGCATGTCCGGGAGCGCGCGGTGGGATTCACCGACATGGTCGGCTACACCAGGATGACCCGTGGTCTGGACGGCGCCGAACTGGTGGGAGTGCTCGACCGGTTCGAGGCCACGACCGGCGATGTGGTGGCCGAGGGCCGGGGCCAGGTGGTGAAGACCATCGGCGACGAGGTGCTCTTCGTCTGCGAGTCGGCGGCCGACGCCGCCGGGATCGGCCTGGAACTGACGGCCCGGGCCCAGGCCGATCCGAAGCTGCCGCAGGTACGGACGGGGCTGGCCCACGGCCCCGTGATCGGCCGCTTCGGGGACGTCTACGGGGCAGCGGTCAACATAGCGGCGCGGCTCACGGCGGTGGCCCGCCCCGCGTCCGTCCTGGTCAACACCGCGCTCGCCGGGGAGCTGGCGGGGGTGGCGGGGTACACGCTGCGGCCACTGCGCCCGGTGTCGGTGCGCGGTTACAGCCGGCTGCGGCCGGTGCTTCTGCGGAGGGGGAAGCCCGCTTCATGACCCGATCAGGAGGCGGGGGCGCGCGCCGGTGGCGGGCGGAGCGCCCGGCACGGCGTAGAAAACAGGAAGCAGGGCGTACAAAAACAGGAAGCAGGGAGAACTCTCTCCCTGCCGTAACCAACTTATAGCGCACCGGGGGGCTTGCGGCAAGGGCCGGGTGGTGCCGCAGAATCATCGGCCTGACCACCCCGACCTGCGGAAATGAGGACGCTGCGTGCGCGAGCGGTACGTGTGGGATCTGAACGAGGCCGACGGGGCGCCGGTCGCGGCCGTCGGCGGCAAGGGCGCGCATCTGGCCACGCTGTCGCGGATCGAGGGCGTCCGGGTGCCCGGCGGGTTCTGCATCACGACGGACGCCTACCGGCACGTCGTGGCCTCGGAACCGGCGGTCGCCGAACAGCTCGACCGGCTGGCGGACGTGGACCCGGACGACCGGGAGGCCGTGCGCACCCTGAGCGCGGACATCCGGCGGACCGTCGAGGGCCTTGCCCTGCCGGAGGAACTGGTGGCGGCGGTCACCGGAGTGCTCGCCCGGCACGGCGAGCACGCCGCGTACGCCGTACGGTCCAGCGCGACGGCGGAGGACCTGCCGACGGCCTCCTTCGCGGGCCAGCAGGACTCGTATCTGAACGTCGTGGGCCCGGAGCAGGTGCTCCGGCACATCGGCCGGTGCTGGGCGTCGCTGTTCACCGAGCGGGCCGTGACATACCGGCGGCGGGGCGGCATCGACCACCGCACCGTGCACATGGCCGTCGTCGTGCAGCGGATGGTGTTCCCGCGGGCGTCGGGCATCCTCTTCACGGCCGACCCGGTGACGGGCAACCGCAGGGACGCCACGGTGGACGCCGGCTTCGGGCTGGGCGAGGCCCTGGTCTCCGGCCTGGTCAACCCGGACGTCTTCACCGTGCGCGACGGCGAGATCACCAGCCGGTCGATCGCCGCCAAGGAGCGTGCCGTCGAGGCGCTGGAGGGCGGGGGCACGCGGGAGGTCGCGGTGGACGCGCGGCGGCGGGAGGAGCCGGCGCTGACGGACGAACAGGTCCTCGGGCTCGTCCGGCTCGGGCGGCGGATCGAGGCGCACTTCGGCCGCCCGCAGGACATCGAGTGGTGCCTGTCCGACGACGGTTTCCGGATCGTCCAGAGCCGGCCGATCACGACGCTGTTCCCCGTTCCGGAGGTGGCGGACGACGACAACCACGTCTACGTCTCCGTCGGGCATCAGCAGATGATGACCGACGCGATGAAGCCCCTGGGCCTGTCGATGTGGCGGCTGACGGCCATGGCTCCGATGCTGGAAGCCGGCGGGCGGCTGTTCGTGGACGTCACCCGGCGCCTCGGCCCGCCCTCCGTCCGGGCCGGGCTCCTCGACCTGATGGGCAAGGGCGACCCGCTGGTCCGGGACGCCCTGGAGACCGTCCTCGCACACCCCGGCTTCGTCCCGACGCTCCCGGACCCGGCGCCCGCCGCGCCACCGGCCACCGGCGCGCCCGCCCCGATCGCGACCGACCCGGCCGTCGTCGCCGGGCTGATCGCGCGCAGCGAGGCGTCCGTCGCCGCCCTGGCACGGGACATCCGGACGCACTCGGGGCCGGCACTGTTCGACTTCCTGTCGGCGGCCTTCGAGGAGCACAAGCGGGTGCTCGGCGACCCCGTGAGCATCCAGGCGATCATGGCGGGCATGGAGTCCACCTGGTGGCTCAACGAGAAACTGCTGGAATGGCTCGGCGAGAAGAACGCCGCCGACACGCTCACCCTCTCCGCCCCCGACAACGTGACCTCGGAGATGGGCCTCGCGCTCCTCGATGTCGCCGACGCGATCCGACCGCATCCGGAGGCGGTGGCGTATCTGCGGGGTGTCGCGGACGACGACGGCTTCCTGGACGGGCTGGCGAAGGTGGCCGGAGGGGCGGAGGCGCGCGCCGCCATCGAGGCGTATCTCGACCGGTACGGCATGCGGTGCGTCGGCGAGATCGACATCACCCGGCCGCGCTGGAGCGAGCGCCCCGGCGCGCTCGTGCCGGTGATCCTCGACAACGTACGCCTCTTCGGACCGGGCACGGCCGCGCGGCGCTTCGAGGAGGGGCGGCAGAAGGCCCTGGCGAAGGAGAGGGACGTCCTCGCACGGCTGCGGGCCCTTCCGGAAGGGGACCGCAAGGCCGACGAGACCAAGCGGATGATCGACCGGGTCCGGACCTTCATCGGATACCGCGAGTACCCGAAGTACGGCATCATCCAGCGCTACTTCGTCTACAAGCAGGCCCTCCTGCGGGAGGCCGACCGCCTGGCCGGTGCCGGGGTGCTGGCCGACCGGGAGGACGCGTTCTACCTCACCTTCGAGGAGTTCGGTGACGCCGTGCGCTCCGGCACGGTGGACCAGGGGCTGATCCGGCGGCGCAAGGAGGAGTTCCGGGCGTACAGCGCGCTCACCCCGCCCCGGGTGCTCACCTCGGACGGCGAGGCGGTGAACGGGGCGTACCGGCGGGACGACGTGCCGGAGGGCGCACTGAACGGGCTGCCGGTCTCCGCCGGGACCGTCGAGGGGCGGGCCCGCGTGATCCTGGACGTGGCCGAGGCGGATCTCGAAGCGGGCGACATCCTGGTCACCACCTTCACGGACCCCAGCTGGTCACCGCTGTTCGTCGGGATCGCCGGCCTGGTGACCGAGGTGGGCGGGCTGATGACGCACGGCGCGGTGATCGCCCGGGAGTACGGTCTTCCGGCCGTCGTGGGCGTCGAGCACGCCACGCGGCGCATCCGGGACGGGCAGCGCATCCGCGTCCACGGCACCGACGGGTACATCGAGCTGCTGTCCTGACGCCGGGGCGGTGGGTGGCCGGTTCCGTACCCTGGACGCATGCGCATGCGCCCCACTCTGAGCTGGACCCCCACCGCGGGGCTGCCCCCGGCCACCACCGACCTGGAACCCGTCGTCGAAGCGCTCGGCCGGGGCGGTGTGCTGGTGCTGAGCGGGGCCGGGATCTCGACGGAGTCCGGCATCCCCGACTACCGGGGCGAGGGCGGCAGCCTGAGCCGGCACACCCCGATGACGTACCAGGACTTCACCTCCGGCGCCCAGGCCCGCCGCCGGTACTGGGCGCGCAGCCACCTCGGCTGGAAGACGTTCCGGCGGGCCCTTCCGAACGCCGGTCACCGGGCGGTCGCCGCGTTCGGGCGCGGGGGCGCGCTCGCCGGGGTGATCACCCAGAACGTGGACGGGCTGCACCAGGCCGCCGGCAGCGAGGACGTGGTGGAGCTCCACGGCGGCCTGGACCGGGTCGTCTGTCTGAACTGCGGGACGTTCGTCGCGCGCCGCGAGGTCGCCCGGCGGCTCGAAGAGGCGAACCCCGGTTTCCAGCCGGTGGCCGCCGGGGTCAATCCGGACGGCGACGCCGATCTCACCGACGAGCAGGTCGGGGACTTCCGGGTGGTGCCGTGCGAGGTCTGCGGCGGCGTCCTCAAGCCGGACGTGGTGTTCTTCGGCGAGTCGGTGCCCCCGGCGCGGGTCGAGCACTGCCGCGAGCTGGTCCGTACGGCATCCTCGCTGCTCGTCCTGGGGTCCTCGCTGACGGTGATGTCCGGGCTCCGGTTCGTCCGGCAGGCGGCGCAGGCCGGGAAGCCGGTGCTCATCGTCAACCGGGAGCCGACCCGGGGCGACGGCCAGGCCGTCGCACGGATCGGGCTCCCGCTGGGTGCGGCCCTGGGGACGGTGGCGGACCGGCTGGGGCTGCGCGTGGAGGACTAGCGGCCTGGCCGGGCGATCCGGGCGCGTACCCACGCCGGGTCCGGGTTGGTGTGGGGCTGCCCCGCCACGAAGACGGTCGGCACGGTCTCGTTGCCGTCGTTGACCGCCCGCACCGCGGCGGCGGCCTCGGGGTCGCGCCAGATGTCGACCCAGTGCAGCCGTCGGGCGTGCCGGCGCAGCCGGAACCGCAGCCGCAGGCAGTACGCGCAGCCGGGCCGCCAGAAGACGATCGGCCGGCCGTCGGCCGCGCTGCGGCGTCGGGCCTCCGCCGCGCTGAGCGACCTCGGGAAGACCAGGGGCGAGTTCAGGGCCGCGAGCAACGTGAAGGCCACCAGAAGGATGACGCCTTCGCGGGTACTCCCCCGGACGATCAGCCCGGCGGCGACGGCCGCTCCGGAGGCGAGGAAGAGGGTCGGCAGCAGCCAGGCACGCGTCATGGCGCCCCAGGCTACCGACGCGCCGGTGAGGCCCGGAAGGCGGGCCGCCGCAGCCGCCACCACCACCGGCGCCCCCGCCCGTCCGACTCGTCCCGCACGGGGTCCGGCAGCGGCGGGTCCACGTAGGTCCGGGCGGTGCGCTCCGCCGCCAGGCCGACGCGGCCGGGGTGCACGCAGACCGGGGTCCGGGTGTCCACGGTGTACCGGAAGCCGTCCGCCGCGTCGAAGGGCCAGTCCCGGCTGGGCCGGTCCGCGACGAGGAAGCCGGTGCGCGGCAGCCGCAGTGCCGGGCAGAACCAGCAGCACGGGTAGTCCGACTCCGGGTCGATGAAGGGCGCCTCGGTGAAGGCGGCCTCGGCGTCGTCGTCCATATCCCCAGGAAGGTAGCGCACGACGCGCCGGTGCCGCTCAGCCGGCGGAGGGCCGCCAGTCGTCCGGCCAGGGCACGGCGCGGGCGGCGGCCCCCGGCACGCCCAGGCTGGCCCGCGCGCGGTCGACGAAGCGGTCGCGCGCCTGCCGGAACTGCCGGTACGCCTGGTCCCAGTCCTGTTCGACCGCGGTCTGGACGCCCCGGGCCAGGGCCTCGAGGCGCCACAGGCAGTGGTCCACGGTCTTGGACGCGGTGTTCGCCTCGGTCTCGCCGAGCAGGCCGAGCGTCTCGGAGAGCGCGGAGCGCCGCGACTCCAACTGCCCGATCTCGGCCAGGACCTCGGGGGTCGCCTCCACCGGGATGGGGCCGGTCGTGAGCCCCCGGCCGGCGGCGAGCATCTGGTAGCGCGCCGCCAGTTCCTTGACGGCGTGGGCGTATTCGGCGTAGGCGGTGAGCCGGGGTTCGTCCCACCGGACGGCCTGCTGTCTGCGCCATCTCGTACGCTCGTTGGCGCTGGTCACCAGGAACGAGGTGACGGCGCCCAGGGCGACGCCCACGAGCGGCAGTATCTGTGCGGTCGGACTCACGAAGGCCCCCCGGTCGGTCGTGCGGCACGGCGGAGAAACCATAACGGCACCGCGCCGCCCGCTGTGGGGTGAATATCTCCGTGCGCCCGTCGGGCGCGTGCGGGAACACTGTGCGGATGGACTCCCTCTCCTTGCCCACGCTCCAGCGGCGCGCCCTCGCCCATGTCGCGGCGCTCTCCTCGGGCCCTGCGGCGGACCCGGCCCTGCGCGTGACCCTCAACTTCCACCCGGACCGGCTGCTGGACGGCAGGCCGATGCTGGACGCGATGGCCGGGACCGGTGTCTACTCCTCGCAGTTCGTGACCGGCACGAGCAACGGCGGTCTCACGGCGCATCCGGGCGGCGACCGGTGGCGGTGGGAGAGCAGGATCTTCGGCGGTGCGTACGACGGCGCGGCGGCCGGGGAGCGGCCCGTCTACGGGGCGTTGAACTTCCGCCGGTACGCGGTCGGCGGGGCGCCGAGGTTCGGCTCCGCGCACTTCCGGCTGGACGCCGGGGCGTTGGAGCGTACGACCTTCTGCTATCCGGACAGCTTCCTGGAACCGACGGACTTCGGGGTCGCCGCGCGCCTGGGTCTGATCGCCCTCGCGCGGGCCGATGAGCGGGACGTGCTCGACGACTACATCGAGGCGCAGGTCCACGGGCCGGTGCGCCCGGCCCGCGATGCGGAGGCGCTGGTCCTGGACCCCTGCTACCGGGGCACCGATGTGGAGGCCGCCGCCGGGCGCCTGGGCTGCCCGGTGGAGTGGCACTCCGGGTTCCGGCTCACGGTGGACGAGTTGCGCCGGCATCCCGGTTACCGGGGGCAGGAGTACGTGGAGCTGGGCGCGGCCATCGCCGTGGACGGCGTCCTCGACCCCCGTATCGTCGGGGAGGCGGCGCGCGCGGGGCGTTTCGATCCGCAGGCGGTCAAGAAGGTGTGGCACTGCCTGGCACGCTTCGGCCACCCGTGCGAGGACCGGACCGCGGTGGCCACCGGGGCGTCGGGCGAGGCCGTGTCGGCCTGGACGGACAGATGACCGGGGGGCCTGCCGTGCGGGGTTGGGTGTCCACATCCGCAGGGCGGCCGCCCCGGCCATGAGGCTCGTGTGCCCCGTAGCGGCGTTGTCAACGGGTGGCGCGGGAATTCTTCTTCGGCCGAAAACGGTGGGAATGGTCTGCGTATGACGGGGAATCCGATGATCGTCGTGAGCGACGCCCCTGCCCCGGCCGCCCCATCGGCTCGGGAGGGTCAGTTCAGTAGAGGAGTTGGCTGTGCTGCTTCCCACGCCCGCAGATCTGCGTGCCGCGCTGTCCCGTTATGCCGACGCGGTGATCGAGGACGAGCGCCGTTCCACCCCGGACACCATCCGGCAACGGGAGGACACCGCGTACACCCTGTGCGTCATGACGGGCGTCAGTGACGTGCGCGACGCCCTGAGCACCGCCGACGCCCTGCTGAGCCGGGGCACCTCGGTCGCGGACGCCGACCGGGCGGACCACTCGGGGGCGGTGCCCGTCTGAGGCGCGCCCCGCGCAAGGAGCCGGCCGCCGGCGTCCCGGGAGATCCGGGGCGCCGGCGGCCGGTGTGTGACGGCCCTGGGTCGCCGGAACGTCAGGCGCCCGGCAGGAACAGGCAGAACGGGTGGCCGTGGGGGTCGCGCAGGACCCGTACGTCCTTCTGCGGCTGGAGTTCCTCCAGTGTCGCGCCCAGGGCACACGCCCGCCGGGTCTCCGCCTCCAGGTCGTCCACCTCCAGGTCCAGGTGCGCCTGCATCTGCTGGGTGCCCGGGAGCTGCGGCCACACCGGAGGCGTGTGGTCCGCCTCGAGCTGGAAGCTGAGGCTGGGGCGCTCCTGTTCGGGAGCCCTCAGCCGGACCCACTCGGGGTCCCGTTCGGCCTCCTCCCAGCCCAGCAGGGCGCGGTAGAAATCGGCCAGGGCGGTGGGGTCGGGCGTACCGAGCACAAAGGCACCGAGCTTCGTCGTCATGTCCCTCACGTTGCCCCGGCGCCCGCGCCCATGCATCCGGGGGTATGGGAGCCGGGCCGCCGGGTACCCGGGATTCCTCTCGCCGCATACGAGGCCGGCCTGGCCGGCGGCGGCCGACCCGATGGAGGACGCGGTACCGGATGACGTTGGTGCACGGCATATACGCGGCGGCGGGAATCGGCATCCTGATGGCCGCTGTCCTTCCCCCACTGGTCCGTCGACGGCCGTTCTCCATACCCATGGTGTTCCTGCTGGCGGGTGCGGCGATCGCCCTGCTGCCGCTCGGTGTGCCCGTCGTGGATCCCGTGCGGGACCGGGTGTGGGTCGAGCATGTGACGGAAGTCTGCGTGATCGTCTCGCTGATGGGGGCCGGGCTCGCGATCGACCGGCCCTTCGGATGGCGTACCTGGGCGGGTGCCTGGCGCTTCCTGGGGCTTGCCCTGCCGCTCACCGTCGGCGGTGTGGCGCTGCTCGGCGGGTGGCTCATGGGCTGGCCGCCGGCGGTGGCCCTGCTGCTGGCCGGTGCGCTGGCGCCGACCGATCCGGTGCTGGCGGCGGAGGTGCGGGTCGGGGAGCCGACCAGCGGGGACGACGAGGAGGACGAGGAGGAGGTCCGGTTCACGCTGACCTCGGAGGCCGGTCTCAACGACGGGCTCGCGATGCCGTTCGTGCTGGCCGCCGTTGCGCTGGCCGCGGCGGGCGGCGGCTGGTCGGCGGGGTGGGTCGGCCACTGGCTGCTGGCCGATGTGCTGATGCGGGCGGTGGTCGGACTGGTCGCGGGGGTGGCCGTGGGACGGCTGCTCGGCCGGCTGTTCTTCCGCTCCCGGCACGCCCGCCTCTCGCAGCAGATGGAGGGCTTCACCGCGCTCGGGGCCACGTTCACCGCGTACGGGCTGACCGAGCTGCTCCACGGATACGGGTTCCTCGCGGTGTTCGTCGCGGCGTGCACCATCCGGGGCGCCGAGCGCAGCCACGGCTACCACCAGGTGCTGCACGGTTTCAGCGAACAGATCGAGCGGCTGCTGACCGCCGTGCTGCTGTTCCTGCTGGGCGGCTATCTGGTCGCCGACGGTCTGGCGGACCTTCCGTGGCAGGGCGCGCTCCTCGGCCTGGCGCTGATCCTGGTGATCCGCCCGGCCGCCGGCGCCGCGGCCCAACTCGGGTTCCCGGCCGAGCCGCGCGAGCGGGCGGTCACGGCCCTGTTCGGCATCCGGGGCATCGGCTCGCTCTTCTACCTGGCGTACGCGCTCGGCGAAGGGCCGTTCACACGGTACGCCGACGAGCTGTGGGCGGTCACGGCGTTCACGGTGCTGGTCTCCGTGCTCCTGCACGGTGCGACGGCGACCCCGGTGATCCGGCACCTGGACCGGCGGCGGGAGCGGGTCTCCTAGGGCCCGCGCCGCGTGCGGCCGTCCGTACGGGCAGATCTTGATCCGCCCGCTCAACGCCTTTGGCCGGCCGCTCGCGGGACGGGCGTGCCGGCTACTCGGTGCGCAAGGCCACCGCCGTACGGGCCCTGGCGGCCCAGCCCGCGGGCAGCAGGGCGCCCAGGGCGGCGATGACGAGGCCGCCGAGGACGAGCGGGAGCAGTCCGGCCGGGGGATAGACCGCGAGTACGGAGTCGGGGAGGCGCAGGCCCACGCTGCCGCCCATCGCGGGCAGGACGCGGCGGTGCAGGGCGATGCCGAGCGGAACGCCGAGGCAGCCCGCGGCGAGGCCCGTGACGGCGACCGAGGTGAGGACCATGGCGACGGTCTGGCGGGGCGTCATGCCGAGGGCCTTGTGGATGCCGATCTCCCGGACGCGCTCGCGGGTGTCGAGAAGCACCCCGTTGAGCACGCCGAGCGCGGCGACGGCGACGAGCATCAGCGTGAGGATCGCGGACAGGGCGTCGAGCGTGGCGACCATGTCGCCGCCCGCGCCGAGCCCGCCCGCCCTGGCCGTGGCGCCCAGGGGCCGCAGGGTCTTGTCGAGCGCGTCGGCGTAGGCGTGCGCGTCGGTGCCCCGGGCGACCGCGATGTGGTGGCTGGTCTCCGTCAGGTCCGGGTGGGCCGCATCGAGGGTCGCCGCGTCCGTGAAGACCTGCATGCCGTCGTTGCGCGGGTCCAGGACCTCGCCGACGATCCGTACGGTGACGGGTGCGCCCAGGCCGCCGAGGGTGAGCGTGTCGCCGATGCGGGTGCCGGTGGCGGTGAGGAACGGGGACGGGACGGCGGCCTCGCCCGGCCGGGCGATCCAGCGGCCGGCGACCATGGTGTAGCCGCCCCAGGAGGCGTCGCCGGTGAAGGCGACGACGTCGGTGGTGCCGGTGAGCCCGTCCACGGTGGCGCGGACCGTGGCGGCGCTGTAGTGCTTCCCGGTGCCCGGGGCCGCCTCGATCGCGGCCGCGACGGCCGCCGGGTCGGCCGGGTCGCGCCGCGCGGGGCGGTCGGCTCCCGGGGGCCCGAAGTCCGGCAGCGGCGCGGGCACGACGACGTCGGCGGCGTCGTGCGCCTTGGCCTTCATCACCTCGCCGAGCGAGGCGGCCATCCCCACGGTGAACGTGACGGCGACGGTGCCGAAGAGGATCGCGGCGCCCATGGCCAGCGCGCGGGCGGGCCGGGCGAACGGCCGGACCAGGCCGAGCGCGACGGGCTGCGGCAGCGGCAGGCGTCCGGCGGCCCTGGCCGCCCACCGGCCGCGCGCCGCCGAGGCGCCACGTCCCACGGCGAGCGCGTCGACCGTACGCAGCCGGCCCGCCCGCCGGGCGGCGGCCCACGCGGTCGCCGAGACGAGGCCGAGCGCCCCGGCGACGACCGCCGCGTCGACCCAGGGCGCGACGGCCAGGGACGAGGTGCCGTACGCCTCTTCGGTCTCGGCCATCACGGGGACGGCGAGCAGGTGTCCCGCGACGATGCCGAGGACGGTCCCCGCGGACGCGGGGATCAGCGCCTGGCCCACGTAAGCCCGTACGACCTGGGCGGGGGTGAAGCCGACGGCCTTGAGGATGCCGATGCGGCGTGTCCCCGTACCGACGGCGGAGGCGACGACGTTGCCGACGGTGAGGACGGACATGACCAGGCCCAGGGCGCCGAACGCGAGGAGGAAGGGGACGTACAGGGCGGTGTCCTGCTCGGCGTTCCTCCTGACGGTCAGCCAGGACTGCTCGCCGGTGGCTGCCCCGGCGGGCAGGGACGCCTTGACGCGCGCGGCGCCCGCGGAGATCCGCGCGGCGGTGTCCGCCTCGGTGAAGCGGTAGAGCATCTGGTAGCCGCCGGTGCCGGGCGGGGTCAGGGCCGGCATCTGGGCGGGGACCACCCAGGCGTCGGAGGTGCCGGTGGCCGAGCGGGCGACACCGACGACGGTCAGCGCGGGGTCGCCGGTCGCTCCGGTGAAGCGGATCTCCTTGCCCAGGACGGGGAAGAGGGAGGAGCCGGCGGAGAGGACGATCTCGCCGGGGCGCGCGGCCCAGCGTCCCTCGGTCAGGGCCACCTCGTCCACGTCGCCGCCCGGGTCCGCCCGGCCCGTCACGGTGAGAGGCCAGCCGGGGCCGGTGGCGTCGGCGCGCGGGGTGATCGTGGCCGTGCGGAAGGGGCCCGCCGCCGCGTGTACGCCTTCGGTGTGCGCGGTCTCCGCCAGCCGCGCGGCGCTCACCTCGTCCGCGTCGAACCGCACGGACAGGTGGGCGCCGTGCTGTCGGGCGAACGCGTCGTCGAAGGGGGCGCCGGAGACCACGAGCAGCGATCCGGCGAGTACGGACGCGGCCACGGCCATCATCGTGGCGAGTCCGACGACCAGGGTCTGGACGCGGCGCCGCGCCACTCCGGAGCGCACCACCCGGCCGAGGGCGCTCATCGGGCGGCCTCCGGGGCGACGGACCGTGACGGCAGGTCGTGGGTGATGCGGCCGTCGGCGATGCGGATGGTGCGGCGGGTGCAGGAGCGGGCGAGCGCGAGGTCGTGGGTGACGAGGACGACGGTCTGGCCCTCGGCGTTGAGTTCGGTGAGCAGTCGGCTGACGTCCTGTCCGGCGGCGGTGTCCAGGGCTCCGGTCGGCTCGTCGGCCAGGAGCAGCGCCGGGCGGTTCATCAGGGCCCGGGCCACGGCGACGCGCTGGCGCTGGCCGCCGGAGAGCCGGCCGGGGTGGGCGCGGGCGTGGCGGTCGATGCCGAGCCGTTGGAGGAGTTCGGCGGCCCGGCGGGCCGCCTCGCCCCGGGGCAGGCCCGCGAGGCGGGCGGGCAGGGCGACGTTGTCGGCGACGGTCAGGTCGTCCAGCAGGTGGAAGAACTGGAAGACCATGCCGATCCGGGCGCGCCGGTACAGCGCGGACGCGGCCTCGCCCAGCTGGTCGACGCGCACGCCGTCGACGGTGACCGTGCCGGTGTCGGGGCGGTCGAGGCCGGCGAGGAGGTTGAGGAGCGTGGACTTGCCGCTGCCGGAGGGGCCGAGGATCGCGACGGCCTCCCCCGGCAGCACGGTGAGCGATGCCTCGTGCAGGGCGGGCGGTCCGTCGTCGTAGCGACGGCTCACCTCGCGCAGTTCGATCAGCGGGCTGGTCATGGTGGTGCTCCTCGTGATGTGCCGTTCGGTGGTGCGAACGCTAGGAGCGGACCGGGCCCGCGCGCGTCGGCCGCCCGGCCCCCTTCTCGGTCCGGCGCCGGGATGAGCGGCGCGCCCGTCGTCCTCGCGATGTAGGCGGGCGATGTACGCCCCGTCGCCGGAATGGGTACGGGGGCGGACTCCCCGGGTCCGCGCCGCCGGGACAATGAAGCGGTGACGGATGTACGTACGAAGCTGGGCCGGATGTGGGAGGACGCGGTACGGGCGGGCGGTCCGCCGCCCCGGCCCACCGCGCGTGCCCGGTGGTTCGACGTGCTGGTGGCGCTGGTCCTGGGCGTCGCCACCGTGTACTACGGCGTGGACAACGCGGACAACGTGGTGGTGCGGGTGGTCGGCGGCACGGCCTACGCCTTGGAACGCCCGTCCGGCACGGGCGGGATGGCCTTCATGGTGGCGCTCGCGGCCGTCGCCTCGGGCGCCCTGGTGCTGCGCCGCCGCTGCCCGCTGGCCGTGCTGTGCGTGGTGACGGCCGCGACGCTGGCGACCCCGCAGAGCGTGATGCGCCTGACGTTCTACGCGTTCGTGATCGCGGTGTACAGCGCGGCCGTGTACAGCCCGTACCGGGTGGCGACGCTCGTGGCGCTGCCGGTGTCGGTGGTGCTGGTGGGGACCTCCGGGAATTCGGTGACGCCGATCGTCCCCAACGAGTACATCGCGCTGCTGATCCTGATTCCGATGGCCGTGGCCGCCGTGGGTCTGCGGACGTGGAAGCTGCGGTCCGACGAGGGGCGGGCGCGGCTCTCCGTCCTGGAGCGCGAGCAGGAGGAGGCGCTGCGCCGCGCGGTGGAGCAGGAACGGGCCAGGATCGCCCGTGAGTTGCACGATGTCGTCACGCACAACGTCAGCGTGATGATCATCCAGGCGGGTGCCGCCCGCACGATCATGAAGTCCTCGCCCGAGCTGGCCGGTGAGGCGCTGCTCGCCGTGGAGGCGGGCGGCCGGGCGGCGATGACCGAACTCCGGCATGTGATGGGCCTGTTGACCGCGACCGCCGAGGACGGGGAGGCGGACTCGGGTGCTGTGGTGCCGGCGCCGCAGCCCGGGCTCGACCAGTTGGAGGTGCTGGTGGGGCGGGTCCGGGACACCGGGCTGCCGGTCGGGCTCGCGGTGACGGGGCGGGCCCGCCCGCTGCCGCCGGGGATCGAACTCGCCGCGTACCGGGTCGTCCAGGAGGCCCTGACGAACACGGTGAAGCACGCGTCCGGCGCTTCGGCGGCGGTGTCCGTCGCGTACGGGCCCCGCAGGCTGCGGGTGGAGGTCACCGACACCGGCGGGCGCCCGGGCGCGGGGGCCGGGAGCGGCCGGGGCCTGATCGGACTGCGTGAGCGCCTGGCCGTGCACGACGGCACCCTGAGCACCGGGCCGCTGCCGGGCGGCGGTTACCGTGTGGAGGCCCTGATCCCCCTGGAGACGCCGTGACCGAGCCCCGCGTGTACTCATCGCCGACGACCAGACCCTGGTACGCACCGGCTTCCGGCTGATCCTCGGCGCGGACGGCATCGATGTCGTCGCCGAGGCCGTGAACGGCGCGGAGGCGGTCGACGCGGTGCGCCGCACCCGGCCGGACGTGGTGCTGATGGATGTCCGGATGCCCGAGATGGACGGCCTGGAGGCCACCCGCCGCATCCTCACGGGGGCGGCCGGGCAGCCTCGCGTCATCATCCTGACCACGTTCGACCTGGACCGCTATGTGTACGCGGCCCTCTCGGCCGGGGCCAGCGGCTTCCTGCTCAAGGACGTCACGCCGGAGCAGCTGACGGCGGCGGTGCGCACGGTCCGTACCGGGGACGCCCTCCTGGCCCCGGCCATCACCCGCCGCCTCGTTCAGCGGTTCACCCGGCGGGGCGGCGACACGGCCACCCCGCACCGCGACCTCGCCGCGCTCACCCCGCGCGAACTGGAGGTCCTGTGCCTGCTCGCCCGGGGCCTGAGCAACGCGGAACTCGCGGCGCGCCTCCACCTGGCCGAGACGACCGTGAAGACCCACGTCGCCCGCATCCTCGCCAAACTCGGCCTGCGGGACCGCGTCCAGGCGGTCATCGTCGCGTACGAGACGGGGCTGATCAGTGTGGGCGAGCCGGACGGGGACGAGGGGGACGGCGAGGCAGGGCCGGAGGCGCGGACCGCGTTGCCGTAGGCACCGTGGCGTGCCCCTCGACCGGAGTTCGGCCCCGGCGGTGATCCCGCCGGGTTACGAGGGCAGCGCCGCGCTCCGGTAGACGCGGTCGAGCAGGCGGAACAGCCTCAGGCGGTGTCCAGCATCGCCGGGCCCCAGGGGGCCGCGCCCGAGCCCTCCGCCCAGGCCGCGAGTGCGGTGCCGTCCACGCAGCGGATGCCGCACGCCTCCGCGTACTCCAGGGCCGGCGCGGTGAACTCGCTGGTCGTCACCACGGTGGCGAGCTGGGCGCCGTGGACCGTCCAGCAGGTGCCGCCGAAGCGCTGGAGGTCCTGGGAGCCCACCTTGTGGTCGGGTCCGTACTGCTTGCACTGCACGACGACGCGGCGGCCGTCCGGGGCCGTGGCGAGGACGTCGGCGCCCAAGTCGCCTGCTCCGCCCACTACTTCGACCTCCCGGCAGCCGTCCCGCTCGCACAGTGCGGCCACGGCGGCCTCGAAGCCGTCGGGGTCGAGGGCGGTGAAGTCGGGAAGAGTGAAGACCGGGGCGGGCGGCGGGAGTACGGCGGTGAGCCCGTCGTGCGCGTCGGCGGGGATGTGCAGGACCTGCGGGGTGGGAGCCGGTTCTGGAGCGGGTTCCTCCCCGACCGGCGGGATCATGCCCGCGCGGGCCGCCCGGCGCAGCTCACTGGCGCGGGGCATGGCCCGGAACAGGACGTAGAGCACGGGCAGGGCGAGCAGCGCCAGCAGCACGGCGATGACCGGATGGGCGTCGGCCCAGTGCGCGAAGCGGACGAACAGCAGGATCGCGGCGCCGATCAGGGCGCCGGCGAGGGCGAGGGTGAGCAGGGGGCTCCGCAGCGCGCCCGTGGCGCGGGGGCGGGGTGTGACGCCTCTCGTTCTGCGTATCGGCACCGGCGTCTCCTTCGGCGGGTCGCGAATGTCGTCGCCCGCCATGTGCCCCGAACAGCGCCGTCCATGATCAGCGAGCGGCGTCCGCCTCAGCCGGCCCGGAACCGGTCGTGGATCTCGGGTCGCCGCTCGAAGTCCGCCGACACGTACGCGGCGCCGCCGCCCGTGTTGGCACTCGGAGTGCAGACGAGCGCGCTCGACGCGCCGAGTTCCCGTGGCCCCGCTCGTCGCGCCCGATCAGGCAGCGGGCATCGGTGAACAGCGGCCCCTCGGCCATCGCGCGCCATCCCGCGTCCGTGAACCGTGAGCCCGGGAACGCCGAGCGGTGGACGGCGGCGACGAGGTGGGCCCGGTCGGGCCCGGGCTGCCGGAGGTCTCCGACGCGAGATCGTCGACACGCTGACCCGGCTGCTGCTGCACGGACCGGCCGGACCCGCGTCCGCGACGCCGGGTCCGGCCTGAGGGATACGCCCCGGGGGCGTTACGAGGTCTGGGACAGGGGCTTGGCGATGTCCTCCAGGGAGCGCTGTTCCGCGTCGACCGCGAGGAAGGCGGCGACCAGTCCTGCCGCGCACATCAGGGCCGCGCCGATGGAGAACGCGAGGGCGGTGTCGCCGGGGACGCCGGACTCGGTGAGGTCGGCGAAGATCAGGGGGCCGCTGATCCCGCCGGCCGCGGTGCCGATCGCGTAGAAGAAGGCGATGGCCATCGCGCGGGTCTCCATGGGGAAGACCTCGGAGACCGTGAGATACGCGCTGCTCGCACCGGCCGACGCGAAGAACAGCACCACGCACCAGCACGCGGTCAGGGTGTTGGCCGTCAGCGAGCCCCGGTCGAACAGCCAGGCCGTGATGAAGAGCAGGATGCCCGGCAAGATGTACGTGGTGGCGATCATGACGCGCCGTCCGATGGTGTCGAACAGCTTGCCCAGCACGAGCGGGCCGACGAAGTTGCCCGCCGCGATCACCGCGAAGTAGTAGCCGGTGTGCCCGCTCTGCACGTCGTAGAACGTCGTGAGGATCGCACCGAACCCGAAGGTGATCGCGTTGTAGAGGAACGCCTGCCCGATGAAGAGGGAGAGGCCGAGCACCGCGCGCTTCGGGTAGCTGTGGAAGACGGTCTTGGCGATGAGCCCGAAGCCGATGCTCTTGCGCTGGTGGATCGTGATCTCTCCGGCCGGCGGCGGCAGCTTCTCGTGCTTCTCCTCCTCGATCTCCCGCTCGACGGAGTCGACCAGTTCGTCGGCCTGGTCGCCGTGCCCGTGGATGAACTGCCACCGCGGACTCTCCGGGACGTGCCGGCGTACGAGGAGGATCACCAGGCCCAGGACGACGCCGAGCGCGAAGGTGAGGCGCCAGCCGAGGTCCTTGGGGAAGATGTCCGTGTTCAGCATGACGATCGACAGCAGCGCGCCGCCGACCGCGCCCAGCCAGTAGCTGCCGTTGATGATGAGGTCGACCCGGCCCCGGTACTTCGAGGGGATGAGCTCGTCGATGGCCGAGTTGATCGCCGCGTACTCGCCGCCGATGCCGAAGCCGGTGAGGAAGCGGAAGAGGAAGAACCACCAGGCGCTGAACGACAGACCGGTCATGGCGGTGGCTGCGAGGTAGACCGCGAGCGTCACCATGAACAGCTTCTTGCGGCCGTAGCGGTCGGTGAGCCAGCCGAAGAACAGCGCCCCCGTACAGGCACCCGCCACATAGAGAGCCGCGGCGAGCCCGGTGACCTGGGCGGACGTGATATCCAGTCCGGACCCGTCCTCCGAGAGGCGGCTCGCGATGTTGCCGACCGTCGTGACTTCGAGGCCGTCGAGGATCCACACCGTGCCGAGGCCGATGACGATCATCCAGTGCCAGCGCGACCACGGCAGCCGGTCGAGTCTGGCCGGTACGGCGGTGGTGACGGTGCCGAGTCCGGAGTCGCCGGGCGCCGCCGCCTCGTCGCGCCGGTCGGGCCCCCGGTCCCCTCCCCCGGGTGGGCGATGTCCCCTGTCTCCGGGTCCCTCCGATGCGGCGGGGGTCGTCACGGCAGCTACCTCCTCGTCCGGGCGGGTGCGTCCTGCGGAGCCGCAGGGCATCCAATATCCGCCAGTTGCCCCGGCGCCGCCGCCGCACACGCGGCGACTGAGCCACATGGGCCCCGCGCATGGCCCCCTGACGGCGTGTCGCGCGACGGCGCTCCCGTTCGTGGCAGGCACGGGAATAGTGCGGGGCGAGCGCTGTTGTCCCCGGCATGACTTCTGACAAGCGTGAGACGTTCGGCCGGATCGGCATCTGGAGCGGCGCCCTGCACGCGTCGCGGGTGGACGCCGACGGCAGGAAGGCGATCGCGGAGGCGGCCGCCGAGATCGAGGAGCTGGGGTACGGGACGCTGTGGCTCGGCGGCAGCCCCTCGCCCGACGACGCCGCCGCACTCGTCGACGCCACCCGGACCATCACCGTCGCGACCGGCATCCTGAGCATCTGGGACCACACCGCCGAGGAGGTGGCGGCCCGGATCTCCGCGATCGACGCGAGCGCCCGGGGTCGCTTCGTCCTCGGCCTGGGTGTCAGCCACGACGCGCTGGCCCCGCAGTACGCGAAGCCGTACAGCGCGATGGTGGAGTACCTCGACGCGCTGGACGCCGCCGACCCGTCCGTGGGCGCCGGGCACCGGCTGCTGGCGGCGCTCGGTCCCAAGATGCTGAAGCTGGCGTCCGACCGGTCGCTGGGCGCGCACCCCTACCTGGTCAGCGCCGCGCACACGGCGGAGGCGCGGCAGGCGCTCGGCCCGGAAGCGCTGCTGGCGCCCGAGCTGTCCGTGGTGCTCGATACCGATCTCGACCGGGCCCGCGACACGGCGCGCGGGATGCTGGCGATGTACCTCAAGCTGCCGAACTACACCGGGAACCTGCTGCGCCTCGGCTTCACGGAGGGCGACTTCGACGGCGGGGGCAGCGCCCGTCTGCTGGACGCCCTCTTCGCGCTGGGCGACGTCGAGCGGGTGAAGGAGCGGACGCGTGCGTACGTGGACGCGGGCGCGGACCATGTGGCGCTCCAGGTGGTCACGGCGGACGAGGGCAGGACGGGGCTGCCGCTGGCCGAGTACCGCGAGCTGGCCGACGCGTTCGGCGACGAGCTGTAACGGAGGGCGTCGGAGCCCCGGTCCGCGACCCCGCGGGCCGGGGCTCTTGCATGCGCGGAGCCGTACTCGTACATTATGAACATGTTCGGTGAACACGTTCACTCAACCCGTGCGGAGCAGAAGCGGCGGACCGCAGCCCGCATCGTCCGGGCCGCCGCCCGGCTCTTCCACGAGCGGGGGTTCCAGAGCACGACGGTGCGTCAGATCGCGTCGGAGGCCGAGGTTTCGGTGGGCGCGGTCATGGCGGTCGGAGACAAGGAGTCGCTGCTGAGCCTGGTGTACGACCAGGCCATCGCCGACCGGATCCCGGCCCCGCCCGAGCCGGTGGAAGCGGGGGCCGCACCGCCCGCCGTCGACTATCTGACGCACTACTTCGACCCGTTCCTGGCCCTGTTCGCCGAGAACGACGACCTGGCCAGGGCGTACTTCCGCACCCTGGCCCGGGGCAGGCCGGAGAACGCCGCCCTGGGCACACTCCGCACGCTCTCCGAGGGCAACCTGACCGCCGCGATGGTGAACGACGGGATGGACGAGGCGCGCGCCCGGCTCGGGGCGCAGGTGATGTTCGCCGGCTATCTGGGCGAACTGATGCTGCTCGCCGCCGGAACGACCGAACCCCGGCAGACCGCGGCGAGGCTCGGAACGATCGCCGCCTTCGTCACCGCGCAGGAAGGGAACTGACCCGTGTCGCTACTCGAACTCCCCTCCCCCGTATGGCCGGTGGTGGTGCTGCTCGCCATCCAGGCCGGTGACGCGGCGATGATGCTGCGCCCGCCGAAGTTCATCGTGGACTGCCTGGAGGGCGTGCTGCTTCCGCGCGAGTGGTGGTGGGTGCTGACCACCGCCAAGACCGCCTCGGTCGTGGGGCTCGTCGTCGGCTTCCGGGTGCCCGGTGTGGCCATGACGACGACCGCGGCGATCGTGGTCTACTTCCTCGCTGCCGCCGCGGCACACATCCGCGCCCGGGCGCTGAACACGACGTTCTGGGTGAACTGCCTCGGCATGCTGGTGGTTTCGTCGGCGGTGCTCGTGGGGTGCTTCGTACGGGTGTGAGCCGGCCCGCCTTCGGTCAGCTGGTGTAGTCGGCGTTGACGCGGATGTAGTCGGCCGACAAGTCGCAGCCGTACACGGTCGCTTCGCCCGTCCCGATGCCGAGGGTGACGGCGATGTCCACCTCGTCCCCGCGCATGAGGTCCACGAGTTGACCGAGGGTGTCCACCTCGGGCTCCTCGGGATACACCTCGGTGTCACCGAACTTCACGGTGACGCGGGCCGGGTCGATATCGGTCTCGTCGGTGCACTTGCCGATGGCCATGAGCACCCGCCCCCAGTTGGGGTCCGCGCCGTGGACGGCGGTCTTGACCAGGGGCGAGTTCACCACGCTCTTGGCGACGCGCTTGGCCTGCGCGTGGTCGCGGGCGCCGCCCACGGTGACGCGCAGGAGCTTGGTGGCGCCCTCACCGTCGCTCGCCAGTTGCAGGGTGAGGTCCAGGCAGAGGTCGGCCAGCGCCTCGGCGAACAGCGCGGGGTCGACCGGTCCGGCCGCCCCGTTGGCGATGACGGCCACGGTGTCGGAGGTGGAGGTGTCGGTGTCGACGCTCAGACAGTTGAACGTACGGTCCACGGCTCCGCGCAGCGCGGTGTCCAGGTCGGCCGGTGACAGCGCGGCGTCGGTGAACACGTAGGCCAGCATCGTGGCCATGTCGGGCTCCAGCATGCCGACGCCCTTCGCCACGGCCACGAGGCGCGCCCGCCCGACGGTGCGGGAGGCGGTCTTGGGGCGGGTGTCGGTGGTCATCATCGCGCGGGCCACGTCCCGGGGCGCGGCCGTGAACGCGGCGAGGCCCCGCTCGGCGGTCCTGTCGAAGTGCGGGAGGATGGTGGACATCGGCAGGGGGCGGCCGATGACACCGGTGGAGCCGATGAGCACTTCGCCTTCGGGGACGCCGAGGATTCCGGCCACACGCCGGACGACCTCGGCGGCGTTCTCCTCGCCCCGGCGACCGGTCGCGACGTTGGCGTTCTGCGCCAGGGTGGTGACGGCACGGAGGCCGCGCCCTGCGGCGTGCTTGCGGCTGAGCAGGACGGCCGGGCCCGCGAAAAGGCTCCGTGTGAACACGGCGGCGCTGGTCGCCGGCCGGTCCGAGGCGACGATCGAGATGTCGTCCCCGGAGTCGCGCAGACCGCCGTGACCGGTGTACCCGCGGAAGCCGGTGGGCCAGGTCGGTTCGCCACCTGCTGGAAATGCATGATTATGCGTCATGTGACATATCCTTGCAGCGCGGAGGGGTGTACGTCCACCCCTTTCCGCAGCACGAGCCCCCTCCGCAGTCACCTCCGGATCGGCACTCCGCTCGCGTTCAACACATGAACGCCGCGCGTCCATTGACATGCTCATTGCTCTATCGCTTTTATGGCGCGAGATGGGAGCGCTCCCATCTCCACCCGTGCCCCGCACCGCGCCTCCGAGAGAGGAACCAGCACCGTGCTTCACCCTCTCCGCACCTTCCGAAGAGCCGCCAGAACCGTCGCCGTCGCCTCGGCGGCCCTGCTCCTGCCCCTCGCCGGCGTCCACACCGCGTCCGCCGGCGAGGCGACCGCGGCCGCCGCCGGCTCCGGCTACTGGCACACCAGCGGGCGGCAGATCCTGGATGCGAGCAACCAGCCGGTCCGCATCGCTGGCATCAACTGGTTCGGCTTCGAGACCGCCAACTACGTGCCCCACGGCCTCTGGTCCCGCGACTACAAGAGCATGATCGACCAGATGCGGTCGCTGGGTTACAACACCATCCGGCTGCCCTACAGCGACGACATCTTCGCCGGCACCGAACCGGCGAGCATCAACTATTCCGCCGGGATGAACACCGACCTGGCGGGCCTGAACTCGCTCCAGGTCATGGACCGCATCGTGGACCACGCGGGCAGCGTCGGCATGAAGGTCATCCTGGACCGGCACCGCCCGGACTCGGCGGGCCAGTCGGCGCTCTGGTACACCTCGGCCGTCCCCGAGTCCACCTGGCTCGCCCACCTCAAGTCGCTGGCCGCCCGGTACGCGGGCAACGACGCGGTGGTCGGCATCGACCTGCACAACGAGCCCCACGACCCCGCCTGCTGGGGCTGCGGCGACACCACGAAGGACTGGCGGCTGGCGGCGCAGCGCGGCGGGAACGCCGTGCTGTCCGCCAACCCTGACCTGCTGGTCTTCGTGGAGGGCGTGCAGACCTTCGACGGGGTGTCCGGCTGGTGGGGCGGCAACCTGATGGGCGTCGGGCAGTATCCGGTGGAGCTGAGCGTGCCGCACAAGGTGGTGTACTCGGCGCACGACTACGCCACCAGCGTCGCCCAGCAGCCCTGGTTCACCGACTCCTCGTTCCCGGCCAACATGCCCAGCGTCTGGGACAAGTACTGGGGCTACATCTTCAAGCAGAACATCGCCCCGGTCTGGGTGGGCGAGTTCGGTACGACGCTCCAGTCCACCACCGACCAGAAGTGGCTGAAGGCCCTGGCCGACTATCTGCGGCCCACCAGCCAGTACGGGGGCGACAGCTTCTCGTGGACCTTCTGGTCGTGGAACCCGAACTCCGGCGACACCGGTGGCATCCTCAAGGACGACTGGACCTCGGTCGACACCGTGAAGGACGGCTACCTGGCGAGCATCAAGGCGCCCGGCTTCGGCAACGGCGGCGGCAGCGGCGGTGATGGCGACACCCAGGCGCCCACCGCCCCGACGGGCCTCGCCGTCACCGGGACCACCGGCACCTCCGTCTCCTTGTCGTGGAAGGCCGCGTCCGACGACACCGGGGTCACCGTCTACGACGTGTACCGGGGCTCCACCAAGGCCGGCACCGCCACCGGCACCACGTTCACCGACACCGGTGTGACGTCCGGCACCTCGTACACGTACACCGTCCGGGCCCGCGACGCGGCGGGCAACACCTCCGCACCCTCGGCGTCCGTCACCGCCACCACCACGGGCTCCGGCGGCAACACCGGCTGCAAGGCGGTCTACACGGTGAACGGGGACTGGGGCAGCGGCTTCGGTGTGGACGTCACCGTGACCAACACCGGCACGGCACCGGCCACCTCGTGGAAGCTGACCTGGACCTACGGCGGCAGCCAGAAGATCACCAACATGTGGAACGCGTCCTATACACAGAGCGGCGCCTCCGTCACCGTCACCAGCACCGGTTACAACGGCGCGCTCGCGGCGGGAGCGCACACCAGCTTCGGCTTCCAGGGCACACCGGCCGCCGGCGCCGTGCCGACCGTGAGCTGCACGCTGTCCTGACCGTCCCGTCCGCACGACCCGCTCCGGAAGGGAGCACCGTAGCCCGCCCGTCGTGGCGGGCTACACCGCATTCGGAACACCCGCTTTCGAACGCGGACACGACCACCGAAATACCCGTCGAAACGCCTCGGTTAGCATGATCCCGCCCCGGCGACCACCCTCATCGCCCGCACACCATGCCATGTGGCATGAAAAGCGACCTATTTGACCAAAACCCAGGACATCGGCCAGAGAATTGATATCTAGGACATCGCGGGTGTTTTCGCGAACAAACCGCCGAATACCCTTCGCCGCATGGCGCGAGCCACGAGTGATCCTATGGGGCGCGGCGGCGGTGGTGACACTCGCGTTCCTCGTCGCGCTGGAGATCGCCGCACGCCACTACGGACTGCCGGGGCCGGTCACCACCCAGGTCCAAGAAGTCGTGATCGCCCCGAAATCGGGCTTCCTGCTGTACGCCAGCATGGGCCTGATGATGGTGGTCCTCACCTGGCGGCAGCGGTTCGTCGCGCTCGGTGCGGCCGTGGGGATCGACGTCGTGATCGCCTTGATCAGGTGGGTGGCCGATGCCCCGGTCAAGGAGGGTCACCCCTTCGGCAACGGCGCGCTGTGGGTGATCGTGGGTGTCACGGTCATCGCCCTCACCCGCCGCACGGGCCAGGAGCGCATGCTGCTCCTGAAGGGGTGGGGCTGGGACTGCTGCTGGTGGCGGGACGGAAGACCGGTGACACCTGGCTGGTCATCACGTCCAAGACCCGTCCCGAGGTGCTCGACCAGTACATGGCCAACGCCGACCACGCGCTCGGCAACCCGTCCTGGGTGGTGGGCCGCCTGGTGAACGCGACCGGCTCGGCCGGCGCCCACTTCCTCAACGCCGTCTACGCGCAGCTGGCGGTCGCCGCGGTCTGTGTCGCGGTGTACCAGCTGCGCAACGTGGCCAGGGACCGCCGCTTCCCCGGCCACCACCTGGTGCGCACCTTCCTGGTGATCGGCCTGCTCGGCCCGGCGATCTACATGATCTTCCCGGTGGTCGGCCCGATCTTCGCGTTCGGCTCCGACGGCGGCCACTGGGCGGTGGCCGACATGTGGCCCGAGACGGCCGTGCCGATCGGCACCCCGCACCACATGCCGTTCGACGAGATCACCCCGCGCAACTGCATGCCCAGCCTGCACACCGCGTGGGCCACCGCGATCTTCATCCACTCCCGCAAGGGCCCGAAGTTCCTCCGGTACGCCGGTACCTTCTGGCTCGTCGCCACGCTCGCCGCGACCCTGGGCTTCGGCTACCACTACGGCGCGGACCTCGTCGCCGGTGTGGTGTTCACGCTGACGATCGAGACGGGCATGCGCGCGCTGGAGCGCGGCTGGGACCGGCCGGCCGTCGGACTGGTCGCCTCCGGCACCGCGGTCTTCGCCGCGCTCCTGGTCTCGTACCGCTATCTGTCGCTGGAGATGGCCCACCACCCGTGGGTGTTCGGACCGCTGGTCATCCTGGCCATGTGCTCGGTGATCTACGCGTACGTACGGATCGACCGGCGCTGGGAGCCGAAGGCGGCTGCCGTTCCGAAGCTGGAGCCGCAGCCCGAGATGGCCTGAGCCGCCGTCCACGTCTCTGGGTAACGTGTGACGTCGCACCACCACCCCGCCGGTTCGCGAACCGGCGGGGTGGTGCCGTCAGAGACCCGAAACCCCGGCAAGGAGCGACCCGCCGTGCACCCATTCGACCGGTTCACCGACGCGCTGGACTACCCGATGTATGTCGTGACCGCCGCGGCGGACGGTGAGCGGGCCGGCTGCCTGGTCGGCTTCGGGTCGCAGTGCTCGATGCGGCCGCCCCGTTTCATGGTGTGGCTGTCGGAGCTGAACCGGACCTGCCGCATCGCGGCCCGCGCCGACCGGCTGGCCGTCCATCTGCTCCGCCGCGACCAGGACCGGCTGGCCCGGCTCTTCGGCGGCGAGACCGGCGACCGTACGGACAAGTTCGCGCAGGTCGCCTGGCACCCCGGTCCGGGCGGGGTGCCGGTGCTGGACGAGGCGCCGGCCTGGTTCGTCGGCCGCGTCGAGCGGCGCGTCGGCGGCGGCGACCACATCGGGCATCTGCTCGCCCCGGAGGAGGTGCGCCACCCGGCGGACGGGGGTTTCCCGTTCCTGTCGGTCAGCGGTGCCATCGACATTCCACCGGGCCACCCCGTGGACTGAGCGCGGACCGTCAGAAGTCGCCCCGCGCGGTCCGCTCGGCCAGCTTCTGGAACTCACCGAGGTCGTAATTGGCGAGCACCGAGTCCAGGCTGGTGAGCGCGCCCAGGTACTCCACGAAACCCTGCGGCTCGTACTCGATCTGGAGGGCCACCCGGCTCGACTCGTCGTCCAGCCGGTGGAAGGTGACGACCCCGGCGTGGTGAACGCCCTCGATGGTCTTCCAGGCGATCCGGTTCTCCGGGATCACCTCGGTGAGTTCGGCGACGAACTCCTTGTCGGCACCGGGGAGGGAGAGCTGCCAGGCGAACCGGCGCGCGTCCAGCGGGTCGACGCGGCGGACGTGGCTCAGGAAGGAGGGCCAGCGGGCGACGTCGCTCCACAGGGCCCAGCTCACGGCGACCGGGGCCTTGATATCGACGGTCTCGACGATCGAGGAAGACATGGGGACTCCTAGTCGTAGGTAGGTGCGTTCGGTGCCGGCGGCGCTAGGAGCGCGTGGCCAGCGTGAAGGGGTGTCCGGCGGGATCGGAGTAGAGGCGGGTGTCGCGTGCGCCGCCGTTGTTCTTCGTGTCCAGGGGGCGTGCGCCGAGGCCGACCGCTTCCCGTTCCGCCTCGTCCATGTCCTCGCGGGCGACCAGGATGCGGAGATGGGCCTGTTGCGAATCGTCGGGCCTCGGCCAGCTCGGCGGTGCGTAGCCGTGGTCCATGCGTATGGCGAGGTGGATTCCGGCCGCGCCCACCACCTCGATGACATCGAGCTCGGCGCCGGGACGGACCTCGGCGCCCAGGAGGGCGGCGTAGAAGTCCGCCAGCTCCTGCGGTTCGGCGCAGTCCAGCACCAGCAGACCCGTTTTCGGCACCGCCATGACCGTCCTCCTGTTCGCGGTTGCTCGTTCCTCCGGACGCCGTTCCGCGTACCCGCGCCTTCTCCGGTCACACCCGGTCACCTGCGATTCCGTGGCCGTCGCCCGTTCGATGCCTGCGGGACGGATTACGGGGCAGACGGCGGTGCACCGGAAGGCCGAAGCCTTCCCCATCGCCGAACAGGGGGGAACCCATGTCTGCCACCCAGCCGGATAGACCCGTCCGGCCGACGGAGCCCCGTGCCCCCGCCGGTCCGGGCCGCTCCCCCGCCCTGACGACCGGCGTCCGCACGGCAGGGCTGCGCCTCGCCGCGCTCACCGTCGGGCAGGCGGCGCTGATGGTGGGGCTCGGGCTCCTGATCACAGGGCCCGGGCACGCGATCTGGCCACTGAGCGTCGAGGACGAGGTCAATGAGGGGTTCGAGCACCTGCGCACCGGCCCCCTGACCGACATGTCGTTCGTGGCGTCGGAGGCCGGCAACACCCTCACGATCATCGCGATCACCGTGCTGGTCTGCCTGGGCCTGGTGGTGCTCCCCCGGCTCCCGAGGTGGCGGCAGGCCGTCTTCCTCGCCGTCGGCGTCTCGCTCCAGTCCCTGGTGTTCCTGATCATCACGATATGCGTGGACCGCGACCGGCCCGATGTGGACCGGCTCGACGCGTCTCCGCCGACGGCGAGCTACACCTCCGGGCACACCGGGGCGGCGACGGCCCTCTACGCGGGTCTCGCCGTGCTGGCCCTCCTCCCCGGCGGCCGGAGCCGACGCCACAAGGTGCTCGCCGGGCTGCTGCTGCTCATCCCGCTGCTCGTGGGGCTCGCCAGGCTCTACCGGGGGATGCACCACCCGACCGATGTGCTCGGCGGCATGCTGAATGGCGCCCTCTCCCTCCTGGTGGCGGGCCGCGCCCTGCTGGCCGAGGGCACGAGCCCCGCCCCGGTCCCGAAGAACGCGATGGAGATAGCCCAGGACGCGGCCGCCGAGCGTGCCGAGCGGATCGCGGGCCGCACGGTGGTCGTGGTCAATCCGACGGTGGCCGACGAGGAGCAGCGCGAGACGTTGCGGCTCGTCCTTGAGCAACACGGGCGCCACGCCGCGGAGTTCGTCGAGACGACCGCCGACGACCCCGGCGGCGGTCAGGCGGCGGCAGCGGTGCGCGAGGGCGCGTCGCTCGTCGTGGTGTGCGGGGGCGACGGGACGATCCGGGCGGCGGCCGACCGGCTGGCCGGGACGGGCGTTCCGCTGGCCGTGGTCCCGTGCGGCACGGGCAATCTGCTCGCCCGGAACCTGGGCCTGCCGGTGGCACCCGCCGAAGCGCTGGCCGCCGCGCTGACGGGCAGCGAGCGCCGGATCGACCTCGGCCGGATCGAGGGCGACGGCCTGCCCGCCACCCACTTCACGGCGATGTCCGGGGCGGGCCTGGACGCCGCCATGCTGGAGAACACCGGCAGTGCGGCGAAGGCCGCGATCGGCTGGCCCGCGTACGTCGTCGCCGGGTTGCGCAGTCTGCGGGCGCCGCGCATGTCGCTGTCGTTCCAGCTGGACGACGGGCCGGTGCTGCGCCGTACGGCGCGGATGGTGCTGCTCGCCAACATCGGGGACGTACAGGGCGGGGCGACGCTCGTCCCGGCCGCCGAGCCGGACGACGGGTTCCTGGACCTCGCGGTGTTCGACCCGCACGGCCCGACCGGCTGGCTGCGCGCCGTCGGGGCGGTGCTGCGCGGGCGTCCGAAGCCGGGCGGCTCCACCGACACGCCCGTGGAGTACTTCACCTTCCGGCGCGCCGAACTCCGTTTCGCCTCACCGCAGTCGAGGGAGCTGGACGGCGACCCGGTCGACCGGGGCCGCCGGCTCGTGGCCGAGGTGCGTCCGGGGGCGCTCACCGTCCTGCTGCCGTCGGGGGGTGAGTGATGGGTACGGCGACGCGGGTCCCGCAGACCCGTCACATGGCGGGCGACGAGTTGTCCGCGGACGAGGCGCTGGCGTCGCTGCGACGCTACGGCCGCTGGCCGTTGGTGCGCGACTCGTTCGTACGCTTCCGTTACGCGGACGGTTTCAGCCACTCGCGGGCGCTCGCGCTGCAGACGGTCCTCGCGGTGATACCGCTGGTGATCGCCTTCGTCGGTCTCTCGGCGTCGCTGCACACCGAGGACGTGGGCAGGCTGGCGGAGTTGACGATCCATCGGATCGCGGCGGGGCCGAGCGCCGAGGTGGTGGACGACGCTCTCGAACGCAGCCGCCGGCGGGCCGGTGAGGGCTCTCAGCTCACGCTCTGGTTCGGCCTGCTCTTCTCGCTGGTCAACGTGACGACGGCGATGTGCCAGATAGAGCGCGGGGCCAACCGGATATACGGGGTCGAGCGCGACCGGCCGTTCCACCAGAAGTACTTCCGGGGCCTGGTGATGTCGCTGACAGCCGGCATTCCGCTGGGCCTCGGGTTCATCCTGATGGTCGTCGGAGGCGACCTCGTCACGGCCGCCGCGACGGTCTACCACCTCAGTGACACGGCGCGGTTCACCTGGGACCTGCTCCGCTGGCCGATCGGTCTGCTGCTGGCCCTGATGTCGGCGAGCGCGATCTTCCGCCGCTCCCCGCGCCGCAACCAGCCCGGCTACACCTGGCTGGCCTTCGGGGCGGCCCTGTACCTGGTGCTGTGGACGGCGCTGACCTATCTGCTGAGCCAGTACCTCTCCCTGAGCGGCTCCTTCGACACGGTGTACGGCCCGCTGAGCGCGTTCATGTCGCTGCTGCTGTGGGCGTATCTGACCTCCATAGCCCTGTTCCTCGGGCTGTCCTTCGCGGCGCAGCTGGAGGCTGCCCGCGCCCGCCGGCCCGGGCCGATTCAAGACGATCCGGGAGCATGAATGGTTGTACGAGCCACCACACGCCTGCTGCGACGGCACCGACGCCGGGCCACCGACCGTGCGTTCGGGGTGCGCCTGCTCGGTGCGGCCGCCGTCGCGGCGGTGTGCGCGGTGCCGTTCGCGCTGGTGCTGGTCCTCGTGGAGGGGCACTGGCGGCCGTTGCGGGCGGTCGACTCGGGTGCGGCCGACCGGCTGCACCGGGCGGCGCTCGACCACCCGGCCTGGACGAGTGCGCTGCGCTTCCTGTCGGACTGGGTCTGGGACCCGCTGACGCTGCGCTGCGCGGTCGCGCTGCTGACCGGCTGGCTGCTGTACCGGCGGGCCTGGCGGCTGGCGGCCTGGTCCGCCGTCACGGCGGTGGCCGGAGGGCTGACGGGCCTGCTGGTGAAGGTGGTGGTCGAGCGGGCCAGGCCGTCGCTGGAGGATCCGGTGGCGCGGGCGCCCGGCTTCTCGTTCCCGTCGGGGCACGCGATGACCGCCACGACGACGTTCGCGGTGCTGCTGCTGGTCCTGCTGCCGCTGGTGCCCCGGCGCGGCCGGGTGGTGTGCTGGGCGGTGGCGGTGCTGTCGGTGCTCGGTGTCGGCTTCACCAGGGTCGCGCTGGGTGTCCACTGGTTCAGTGATGTGGTCGGCGGCTGGCTGCTGGGGCTCGCCGTGGTGGCGTGGACCGCGTGGGCCTTCGAGGCGTGGCGCGCCGAATCCGGACTGGGCCGCAGCGAGGTGACGGAGGGTCTGGAGCCCGAGCTGACGGGCTCGGCCCCGGAGCGCTGAGCCGCGGGCCTCAGCCCTCCGGGGCGGCCCGCTTGAAGTAGGCGGTGACCAGGGCGGATTCCACGCGTTCGACACCGCCGAGGGTGCCGACGCGTTCGGTGAGGTACGTGTCCAGAGCCGATGCGTCCCGGCAGACGGCGACGGCGACCAGGTTGTGGGAACCCGTCATGGTGCCGACGAACGCCGCTTCGGTGTCCTCCGCCAGGGCCCGGGCCACCTGGGCGAGGCTGCCGGGCGCGACGGAGAGCCGCAGCATGCACTGCACGGAGAAGCCGAAGAGGCCGGAGTCGATCTCGACGTCGAGCTGGAGCACGCCCATGCGGCGCAGTTCGTGCAGCCGTCGGCGTACGGCGGATTCCGACCAGCCGATCCGCCGGGCCAGGTCCGGATAGGCCGCGCGGCCGTCGGCGGCCAGGGCGGGCAGCAGCCGGTGGTCGAGGTCGGTCAGCTCCACCGGCGCGGGGTCGGCGGTCGGCGCGGGCGTGAGCGCGGCGATCTGGTCGTCGGTCAGCGCCAGGTTCCGGCCGGCCCAGCGCCGTTCCATGATCGGGCGCAGCACCCGGTGTGCCTCGACGTGGCCGACGTACGGCAGGCGGCCGAGCGCGGCGAGCGGCGCTGGGCCCTCTCCCGCGACGCGGAAGACGCAGCCGATCTCGGTGCCGCTCGACAGCGCGGCCACCCAGGCGGTGTCGGGGCGGTGGGCCAGGGCGCGGGCGAGGGCGGTGCTCCGGGCGGGCGGTACGCGCAGCCGGACGAGCCATTCGGCGTGGCCGAGGCGGTGGCTGTTGGTCACTCCGGCGATGCGGGCGATGCCGGCGGACCGGAGTTTGCCGAAGCGCCGGGCGACGGTGCGGTCGGAGACGTCGAGCACGGCGGCGATCCTGCTGAAGGGGGCCCGGCCGTCGATTTGGAGGGCGTGCAGGAGCCGCAGGTCGAGTGCGTCCAGCGTGACCGATTCCATCCGGGCAGTGTAGGCCGGTGTCGAATGCCGTCTCCGCGCGGCCGGTTGGGGCCGCGGCCCGTGCGGCCGGGGAAGCATGGCGGTCGTGCCCGTGCCGTGCCGGGCGTCCGCCGGCCGGGCTCGGTGTGCCTGTGCCGATCGCCGTTCTCGGAGGACCTGATGTTCGAATCGCTCATGCTTCTCGCCGTTCCGACGCTGGTGTTCCGGCTCTTGGGCGCGCTGGGTGTCGGCCGGTTCGCAACGTGGCGGGCCGCCGTCGTGCACGGTCTGGCGGTGCTCTTCGTGGCGAGCGGCGCGGCGCACTTCGTCCCGGACGGCGGGGGTGTGATGCCCAGCCATGACGACCTGACGGCGATGGTTCCGCCGTTCGTACCGCTCCCCCACCTGGTGGTGTACGGGACCGGGCTGCTGGAGCTCCTGGGGGCCGCCGGGCTCGTACGGACGGAGACGCGGCCCGTGGCCGGCCTGGGTCTGGCGGTGCTGCTGGTGCTGATGCTGCCCGCCAATGTGTACGCCGCCGTGGCGGAGGTCCCGCTCGGCGATGATCCGGCGACGCCGCTGTGGTTCCGTATCCCCGAGCAGGCGGTGTATATCGCGGTCGCGCTGCTCGCGGCGGGGGGCCGTGGTGTCCGCCTCCCGGGCCGCCGGGCGCACGCCGGGGTTTCAGCGGAGTGAAACTTCTCACCCGGTTGGCGGTGTCGCCCCAGCTCGGCGGATTCTTCACTGGACTGGACCACAGAGGCCGATTCAAAACCCTTTACGACACAGTGGAGTTCATGCGTCACTCGTGTCGTGCCCTCGTCAAGCGAGTGGCACCCCCGCACTCCGTGACAGGCCATCCCCCGCACCCGCCGCTACGCTCGGAACCGCTCCACGTGCTACGCGAGTAGACCCCCTTCGTGCCGCTCACCCCAGGAGGCTCCCGTGTTATCGATCCGCAGCCGCAGACCCGCACTCCGCAAGCTGGTGGCCCTCGGAGCCGTCGGCCTCGGCATGGTGGCGGTGCCCACCGTGACCGCCGTGCCGGCCTCGGCGTCGCCGCAGCCGCCCGCCTCGTCCAGTGGGTCCATCCCGCTCGGTGACGGGTACATGGGTGCCGGCTACCTCGCCGACGGCGACACGTTCGCCCCGGACAACCGGCACGTCGATCTCACTCCGGAGAGCAGCGCCTCCATCCAGGCGACGATGCTTCCCGGCATCGACGTCTCGCACTACCAGGGCTCGATCAACTGGTCGTCGGTGAAGTCGGCGGGCATCAAGTTCGCCTACATCAAGGCCACCGAGTCCACCACGTACAAGGACCCCAATTTCAACGCCAACTACCTCAACGCCTACAACGCGAAGGTGATCCGGGGCGCGTACCACTTCGCGCGTCCCAACCTGTCCAGCGGAGCGGCCCAGGCCACCTACTTCGCCGGCCACGGTGGCGCGTGGTCGCGGGACAACCTGACGCTTCCGGGGATGCTCGACCTGGAGGGCGGCTGCTACGGCAAGTCGGCTTCCGCCATGCAGTCGTGGATCCTCGACTTCTACAACACGTACAAGGCCAAGACGGGCCGCGACGTCGTCATCTACACCAGCGCGAGCTGGTGGAACTCGTGCACGGGCGGCTGGAGCGGCATGTCGGCGCGCAGCCCGCTGTTCACCGCGCACTGGACGAGCGCGGCGAGCCCGACCATCCCGAAGGGCTTCCCGTACTGGACGTTCTGGCAGTACACCGACTCCGGTTCGGTGGGCGGCATTTCGGGAGCCGTGGACCGCGACCGGTTCAACGGCGACGCCACCCGGCTGCTGGCTCTGGCCAACAACACCTGAGACACCGGCCGGCACGAGGGCGGCCACAGGGTGCGGGCTCCGGCCCGCACCCTGTGGCCGCCCTCCCGTGTCACCGGGTCGCGGCGAGCCATGCCTCGTACGAGGTGGGGGCGATGTTCGCCCCGGGTCCCGCGATCAGCATGTCGCCCTGCACGGCCGCGAACATGCCCGCCCGGTCGTCCGTGACGACGGTACGGCGGTCGCCCCGGGCGGCCAGCGTGCGGCGCCCGAGCTCGTCGAGGGCGTAGACGTCGGGCCCGGCCACGTCGAGCGTCCCGTTGAGCGGCGCGGCGGTGGCGGTGGCCGCGAGGGCGGCGACCACGTCGGCCGCCGCGATGGGCTGGAGGCGTGTGGCGGGGAGCCGGACGGTGTCCTCGTCGGAGGTCCACGACATGATCGCGTCGACGAACTCGAAGAACTGCGTGGCCCGCACGATCGAGTACGCGGTGGGCCCGTTGCGCAGCAGCTCCTCCTGGAGCGTCTTCGCCCGGTAGTAGTCCAGTTGGGGCACCCGGTCGACTCCGACGATGGACAGCACGACCTGGTGGCGTACGCCCGCCTGCTCACCGGCCGTCAGCAGGTTGCCCATGGTCGTGCGGAAGAAGTCGGGGGACGCCGCGTCGAAGGTGGGCGAGTTGGTGACGTTGACGACCGTCTCCGCGTCGGTGAGCGCGTCGGCGAGGCCCTTGCCGGTGAGCAGGTCGACACCGGTGGACAGGGAGGCGGGTTCCACCGTGTGCCCGGCCTCGCGCAGCTTCGGCACGAGCTGGGAGCCGATGAGTCCGGTACCGCCGATGACCGTGATCTTCATGGACGTGCCTTCCGTGAGCCGGGGGTGGCCGGCCGCCACCGTAAGCCCGGGGCTCCCGGCCGCAGGTGCCGTAACCCGGCCGTCCGGCAGCTCATGACCCGTACGGCTCAGCGCAGGATCCCGGCCTGCCGGGCGGCCCGCAGCCAGGAGGGGAACTCCGAGAGGAGGCGGTCGTACAGCTCCTGGTCGGAGACCTGCTCGATGTCGTCCACGGCGAAGAAGCCGACGTTGTCCACCCGGCGGCCGGGCATGGTGTCGAACCGCTCCAGCACTCCGTACTGCGCCCGGCCGAGGCCGATGAACTGCCAGAAGACGGGCTCCTCGACCGCCGCGCGCAGCTCGCGCTCGATCTCGTCGTTGCGGTACACACCGCCGTCGGAGAAGAACAGGACGAGTGTGGGTGCGGGCACCGGATGGGAGCGCACGTAGTCCCGGACCTCGGCGATGACCTTCTGCTCCTCGTTCTGGATGCCGACCGCGCGCATGTCGACCTGCCCGGGGACCAGTCCCTTCGGCGGCTTCTTCCGCCCGAAGAGGCCGACCTGGCCGACCCGCACATGCAGCCGCAGCCACTCGGGCAGTTCGCCGATGGTCAGGTCCGGGAGCCGGGCCGGGTTCGAGGCGAAGGTCCACGCCTGCATCTCGCCGTCGTCGTCCAGCTGAGCGGCGACGGCCGCCATGCGTTCGGTGACGCCCGCGACGGTGCCGCGTGTGTAGAGGCCGCTCATCGATCCGGAGGCGTCGAGGACGAGGATCACCCGGGCGGTCAGCCGGTCCAGGCCGTGCTTGCTCAGGCTGACGGCCACCTGCTGTTTGCGCAGCGAGAGCCGCTTGCGCATGTCGACCGGCAGGTGCTCCTCGCCCTTGCCGGGGCGCGGCGCAGCGGGAGCGGCGGGCGGCGGTGTGGTGCGGGGCTCGTCCACGGTGATGCCGAAGTCCGTCGCCAGGCCGGCGAGCCCGCTCGCGTACCCCTGGCCCACGGCCCGGAACTTCCAGCCGCCGGACCGCCGGTACAGCTCCCCGCACACATAGGCGGTCTCCGGGCCGGCCGCCATGTCGAACCGGGCCAGTTCCGCGCCGGACAGGGCGTCCAGCAGCCGCAGATGGAGCCCGGGCACCTGCCCGAAGGTGCCGCCGTCCGCCGAGGCGCACAGGGCGACCCGGTCCACATCGGCGCCCAGCGCGGCGAAATCGGCCTCCAGGGTGTCGGAGCCGGGCTGTTTGCCGAGGTGGCGGACGGCCCCGGAGGCGTGCCGGGGCTGGTTGTAGAAGACGAAGTCGCCGTCCGAGCGGACTCGCCCGTCCGCGCCGAGCACCAGCGCGGAGGCGTCGACGTCGGGCACACCGGGCCCCGCCGTCCAGCTCAGCACGGCGCGGACGGCGGATGCGGCAACCGGCATGTTGGCGCCCTTGCTCAGTGTCGTCGTCACGGGCCCCAGTCTGCCTGCCGGTGTCGCGCGCGGGCGACCGGGTCCGGGAATGGTCAGACAGGCTCCAGGGCCGCGTGGATCTGCCGGGTCGTCTGCGCGGCGATGCGCGGGTCGGTGGCGCCGTAGAAGGAGTAGGCATTCAGCCCCGTGGCCAAGGCCCAGCCGCGTCCCCGCGTCCAGGTCGCGTCGTCCGGGCCGAGCGCCTCGCGGAAGGCGGCCCGGCTGCCCGCCGACAGCAGGGTGTGGGCGATCATCAGGTCGCAGGCCGGATCGCCGAGGCCGAAGCCGCCGAAGTCGATGACGGCGCTGAGGCGGCCGTCGCGGGTGAGCAGATTGCCGGTGTGGAAGTCACCGTGCACCCAGACCGGGGGCCGGTCCCAGGCGGGCGCCTCCAGTGCCGCATCCCACACTTTCGTCAGGGCCCCGGCGTCGAACACGCCGCCCAGCGCGGCGATCGCCGCGCGCGTGGCCCGGTCCCGGCCGTGCAGGGAGTCCGCCGTGCGGTCGATGTCGGGGGTGAGCGGGAGGCCGCCGGGCTCGAAGCGTCGCAGGGCCGTCAGGAATCCGGCGAGGGCCACGGCGGCTTCCTCCGAGTCCCCCAGGGCCTCGACGGTGGCGGGCTCGCCGTCCAGCCAGCGGGTCACCGCCCAGGGCCACGGGTATCCGAGGTCCGGCTCCCCCACCGCGACCGGCTCGGGGACGGCCAGCGGGAGGTGCGGGGCGAGCCGGGGCAGCCAGGTGAACTCCTTGCGGGCCTGCCCAATGGCACCGGCGTAGCGCGGCAGCCGTACGGAGAGCTCGCGGCCGAGCCGGTGGATCACATGGTCCGAGCCGGCCTGGGGCAGCCGTTCCAGCGGCAGTCCGGCCCATTGCGGGAACTGGCTGTCGACCAGCCGCCTGACCAGGGGGGTGTCGATCGCGGGGCGGTCGCTCGTGGATGCCAACGGCGGTTCCCTGTCCTCGGCCCACTGCGTGCGGCGGGCGGTCCGGACCATCACACGGTCGCGCGTGCCCGCCTGTCGAGCCGTTTTCCGGGACCATGCGGCCATTTCCGGCCAGGCTGTCAGAATTACGCCATGGCTCAGCACACATCCGATCACGGCTATCTCCTGGACAACCGGCAGTCGGAGGCGGGCATCCGCTTCGGCGCGCTCTCCGAACTCTTCGACCCGGTGACGTTCCGCCATGTCGACCAGCTGGGCATCGGGCCCGGCATGCGGTGCTGGGAGATCGGTGCGGGCGGGCCGTCCGTGCCGCGCGGTCTGGCCGAGCGGGTGGGCCCGGACGGGGCGGTGGTGGCCACCGACATCGATGTGTCGTGGACGGAGGGGATCGCCGGCGGGGTGATCGAGGTGCTGGAGCACGACGTGGCCGCCGACCCGCCGCCGGGGGGCGGTTTCGACCTGGTGCACGCGCGGCTGGTCCTGGTGCACGTCGCCGACCGCGCGGAGGCGCTGCGCCGGATGGTCGGGGCGCTGCGGCCGGGCGGTGTGCTGCTGTTGGAGGACGCGGATCCGGGGTTGCAGCCGCTGCTGTGCCCGGACGAGTCGGGGCCGGAGCAGCGGCTCGCCAACCGGCTGCGTTCGGGCTTCCGGTCGCTGATGGCCGGGCGCGGCGCGGACCTGGAGTACGGCAGGACGCTGCCCCGGCTGCTGCGCGAGTCGGGTCTCGACGACGTCCGGGCCGACGCGTACTTCCCGATCACCTCACCGGCGTGCACGGTCCTGGAGGCGGCGACGGTGCGGCAGATCCGGGGCCGCCTGGTGGCGGCGGGGCTGGCCACCGACGAGGAGATCGACCGCCATCTGGAACACGTCGAGACCGGCCGCCTCGACCTCGCGACCGCGCCGATGATCTCCGCGTGGGGGCGCCGCCCGCGACAGCCGTAGGCGGGGGCCGTTCACCCGTCAGGCCGCCGCTTCCGCGCGCGCAAGAAGCGCCGGGAGTCCGGCGAGGAGCGGGGCCTCGCCGCACGCGGAGGCGACGACCATCTCCTCCAGTGCCCACAGGTGTGCCCTGATCCTGGGCGGGGGGAGGTAGGCGGTGTCGGCGGTGAGCATGACGGCGAGGATGCCCTCCTGCTCGGTGACGTGGACGCAGTACCGGCAGCCGAGCTTGTCCTCGGTGGCCGGGAAGCCGAACTCCGTACGGGACCGTGCGGCGCGCAGCTCCGCCGCGCTGGGCGGCGGGCCCTCGTCCGGCGGGCGTACGAAGAACCGCTGGTCGTTGTAGCAGCAGTACGGGTGTACGGGGGTGCCGCGCTCCCGGCCGACGCGCTCGCGCAGGGCCTCCCAGGCGACCGGGTCGTAGGACGCGGCCCGGTAGCCCGCCAGGGCGGCGCGCCACGCCACCGGCAGGAGGTCCGTGAACCGTTCGGCGCCGGCCGTGTCGAGCAGGAACGGCGCGTCCTGGGACAGCATCGCCACCAGATCGCGCCGGTCCTCGGCGGCCCGGTTGGCGACGATGGGCATCATGGCCGCCGCCGGGTGGCCCCCCTCGGCGGCGACCAGGGCGGCCAGGGCGGTCATCAGGACGGTCGATCCGCTGATCCGGTGCGCGGCCGCGAGCGTGTCCGTCGCCCTCATCAGCGCCTCGGACACCAGTCGGCCGCTCCAGAAGCGGGGTGTGCGGGGTGGGGCGGCCTGCCGGGGGAACATCGTCGGGGGCATGGTCCGGTAGAAGGACTCCCAGCGAGCCAGGGCCCGTTCGCTGCGGCGTACACCGGCCGGTGTGTGCTGGTCCCGGGCGAGGTCGAGTGGGTTGGTGCGCGGGGGCCGCCCGGCCGAGCCCCGGCGCACCAGCAGCCTCAGGTCGCGCACGACCTGCTCGGCGGCGTGGCCGTCGGCCGCGAGGTGGCAGAGGACCAGCGCCGCGTGCGTGACCCGGCCCCGGTGGCAGACGGCGCCGACGCGCAGTGGCCATTCCCGCACGTAGTCGAAGCGGGTGGCGGTCAGTTCGTCCAGCAGGCCGCGTGCGGTGGCCTCGGTCCGGTCGGGGTCGGGCTCGTCCACCACGGTGACCGGCAGGGCGCCGCAGTCGGTGAGCGACTGGCGGGGATCGCCGTCCTCGCCGTCGTACAACCTTGTGCGCAGCGCCTCGTGACGTTCCATCAGGTTCGTGAGCGCGGTGGCGAGCCGGGGCAGGTCCGTGACCCGGCCGCGTTCGCCCAGCGGGAGCAGGCGCCCGATGTTGAAGTAGATGTCGTTGGGCGCGGTGCGCAGGATCGCGTTCCAGATGGCCCGCTGGCCCCAGGTGAGGGGTGCCGTGCCCGCCCGGTCGCCCGCGAAGGGGATGTGCAGGGTGCGGGCGGTGGCGAGGCCGTTCACCTTGTCACCAGCCGGGCCGCCAGGCTGTCGACGCTCTCCTGGTAGAACGCCGGGTCGGCCAGGTCGAGTTCTATGCCGTACTCGTCCTCCAGGGTGTCGGCGAGCCGGAGCAGCGCCAGGGAGCTGACGCCGAGTTCGGTGAGGGTGCCCCGGGCGGTGAGGATGTCGGCCGCGGCGAGCTGCCCGTCCATGGCGTCGCTGATGAGCCCGGCGAGCCGTGCGCGTGGATCGGTTGCCGGGTCCTGGGCGGTGCTCAACTGTCCTCCCCGGCCAGTCGGCGGCGCAGGCTCAGGGGCCTGATGTCGGGCCACACCTGGTCGACATGGGCCATGCACTCGTCCTCCGTGCCGCTGAACCCCTCGGGCCGCCAGCCTGCGGGCAGGGGGGTTCCGGCGGGCCAAAGGGCGTGCTGTTCCTCGTCGTTGACCGCCACCAGGTAGCGGAGGGCGGGTGTGTTCACTGGTTCTCCTCGATGAGTGCGGCAACGCATGCGGCGACGCCGTGGACGGTGGGGCTGTCGAAGAAGACGTCGAAGGGCACGGCCACGCCGTACTCCTTGCGGATGCGGCCCGCGATGGCGGTGACGGTCAGGGAGTGGCCGCCGAGGTCGAACAGGTCCTCGTCGGGGCCGAGGTCGTCGAGATCGAGCACGTCGCGCCAGATGGCGAGGACGGTGCCGGTGACACCTTCGTCGCTCGCGTCCGCGACAGGGGTTTCGCCGGTGGTCCGTTCACGCGGTGGTTCGGGCAGGGCGGACCGGTCGAGTTTGCCGTTGGGGGTGAGCGGCATCGCGTCGAGGGTCACGTACGCGTCGGGCAGGGCCGCCGCCGGCAGCCGGCGGGCCAGGTGATCGCGCAGGGTTTCGGGTGTCGGCGGTACGCCGGTGGGCGCGGGCACCACATAGGCGACCAGCCGTCCGGGCTCGCCGTCCGGGGCCTCCCGCAGCACCGTCGCCGCCTGCGCGACCTGTGAGTGGCTGCCGAGGGCGGTGTCGATCTCGCCGAGTTCGATGCGGTGGCCGCGCACCTTCACCTGGGTGTCGGAGCGGCCCGCGAAGGCGATGCGGCCGTCGGCGGTGAGCCGGACGAGGTCGCCCGTGCGGTAGAGGCGGGCGCCGGGCGGGCCGTACGGGTCCGGGACGAAGCGGGAGGCGGTGAGGCCGGGGCGGCCCCGGTAGCCGTGCGCGACGCCGTCGCCGCCGATGTACAGCTCGCCGGTCAGCCCCTGCGGCAGCGGCTGAAGGCGGGCGTCCAGGACGTAGGTGCGGGTGTTGGCCAGCGGGCGGCCGATGGTGACGGGGTCGTCGGGTCCGAGCGCGGCGGCCGTGGACCAGACCGTCGTCTCGGTCGGCCCGTACACGTTGACCAACCGGCCGACGGCGGTGTGCAGTTCGCGGGCCAGGGCATCGGGCAGCGCCTCTCCCCCGGTCAGGGCCACCAGCTCCGGTGCGTGGAGCCCGGCGGCGAGCAGGGTGCGCCAGCCGCTGGGGGTGGCCTGTACGTGGGTGAGGCGGTGCCGGTCCACGAGTTCGGCGAGTGCCGTGCCGTCGCGGTGGCGGCCCTCGGGGACGAGGACGACGGTGCCGCCCGTGACCAGGGGCAGGAAGAGTTCGACGGTGGAGATGTCGAAGGAGAGCGAGGTGAGCCCGAGCCAGCGGCTGCCGGAACCCGTGCCGGTGGTGTCCCGCAGGGCGGCGAGGAGATTGGCGAGGGCCGCGTGCGACACCTCGACGCCCTTGGGCACACCGGTGGAGCCGGAGGTGTACAGCACATACGCGGGGTCCGTGCGGGCGGGCGGCGCGGGCGCCGACGGGGCGTCGGGGAGCCGGTCCAGGTCCTCGGGCCCCGGATCGGCGGCGGTCTCCAGGGTGATCCCGGAGTCGGCACGCAGGAACGCCAGGCGCTCCGCCGGGTGCTCCGGGTCGAGCGGCAGGTAGGCGGCCCCTGCGGTGAGCGTGCCGAGGACGGCGACGAGTTGGGCGGCCGAGCGGGGCAGTGCGATGCCGACGAGGGCACCGGGCCCGGCCCCCTGGGCGCGCAGCCGGTGGGCGCGTCGGCGGACGGCCGCGTCGAGTTCGGCGTACGTGAGGGTGGTGTCGCCCTCGATGACGGCGACGGCGTCCGGGGTCGCGGCGGCCTGGGCGGCGAACAGTTCGGGCAGGGTGGCGGGGGCGTTGCCGGGGGCGCGGGTGGTGTCGGCGACCAGCGTCGCGCGTTCCCGGGGCGGCAGGACCGGCAGCAGGCCGAGGGCGGTGTCCGGGGCGGCCAGGGCGCCGTCGAGGAGGGTGAGGAAGTGGTCCAGGACGCAGGCGGGCGCCTCGCTCTCGAAGGCGGCGGTGCGGTACTGGAGGCTGCCTTCCAAACTGTCGGGGCCGTCGACCAGTTGGAGGTGGGCGATGTTCCGGGCGGTGCGCGCGAAGCCGGTCCACTCGGTGCGTACGTCGAGGCCGGGGCCGAAGTCGGCGGGCCGGGAGGTGTCGCGCCGCCGGTAGCTGAGGGAGACCGGGCACAGCGCGGTGCGCGGGGTGAGTCCGCGCACCGCACGGCTGAGGGGGACGGTGCGGTGGGCGTAGAGGGCGCGCAGCTCGGCCCGGACCTCGTGGGCGAAGTCCGCGAAGGTGAGGTCCGGGCGTGGGTGGGTGAAGAGGGGCAGTTCGTTGACGTGGAGGCCGGTCTGCCGGGGCGCGCCGGGCACGCGGGTGGAGAGTTCGATCGCGGTGGCCGGGGCGGTGTTGCCGTAGCGGAGCAGCAGGGTGTGCCAGGCCGCCGTGAGGAGTTCGAAGCGGGTGACGCCGAGCGTCGCGGCGGTGGTCACCAGGCGGGCGTGCCACTCCCCGTCGCGCCGGAAGCCGCACGCGCTGCCAGGGGCCGGGGTGACGGGGTCTGCGTGGTGGGCGGTGAGGCCGGGGAGCGCGGGTGCGGGGCTGTCGCGCCAGCGGTCGGCCCAGAAGCGGGCCGCGTCCTTGACGGCCGTTTCGGAGACGGGCGGCGGGGGTGCCGACGCCCCGGCCGACGAGGGTGGCCGGCCCTCCCCCGTCACCGCCCGGTATGCCTGGGCCAGCCCGGTGACCAGGAGGTCCTTGGACTCGCCGTCGAAGACGAGGTGGTGGGCGACCACGAGCAGCAGGTGGTGGTCCGGGGCGGTGGTGAACAGCGTGGCGCGTATCAGGGCCTCGTCCGGCCCGAAGCGGGCGGCGGTCTCCTCGTCGCGGAGCTTGCCGAGGTCGTCGGGCGCTGCGGTGACCTGCCGCAGGGGCGGTGCCTCGCCCGGGACCAGGCCGGGCCCGGCGGGATCGGTCCGGGCGGCGAGCACGGGAGTGGCCCGTACGTGATCGGCCCAGGCCACCGCCAGGGCCGCCGGGTCCAGGGGCCCTCGGAAGTGCAGGGCCAGGCCGAGGTGGTAGGCAGAACCGGTGTCGAGCGTCCGCTCGGTGACCCAGAGGCCGTGCTGGGCCGGGTCGAGCGGGGCCGGTGATGCGAAGGAGGGGGTCATGGGGTCGCCTCGTCGTCCAGGAGCCGGTGGAGTTCGCGTTTGAGGACCTTGCCGCCCTCGTTGCGGGGGAGGGTAGGGCGGAAGAGGATCCGGGCCGGCAGTTCGTGCGCGGCGAGCCGGTCGAGCAGGAAGGCCCGCAGCCGGGTGGTGTCCGGTTCGCCGTGCCGGGGCACGACGACGGCGGCGACGACGCTGCCCAGCACGGGGTGCGGGATGCCGAAGGCGGCGGCGTCGGCGATGTCCGGGTGGGCGTGCAGCGCGTTCTCGACCTGGATCGTGGACACCTTGTGGGCGCCGGACTTGATGACGTCGCGCTCCCGGTCGAGCAGGTGGAGGTAGCCGTCCGCGTCGAGCCGCCCGATGTCCCCCATGCGCACCCAGCGGCCCCGGAAGACCTCGGTGTCCGCGTCGGGGGCGCCCAGGTAGGCGCGGGGCGCGGTGGGTGAGCGGAGCCATATCTCGCCGGGTTCACCGGGGGCCGCCGGGCGCCCTTCGGAGTCGGTGATGCGCAGGTGGTCGAGTGCGGCGGGGCGGCCGGGTGAGTCGGGGTGGTCGGGGTCGAAGAGCAGGGTGATCTGGGCGGGGGCGGCCTCGGTGGACGTGTAGTAGTTGACGATCTGCGCTCCGGGGAACGCCTGGGACAGCCGGAGCGCGACGGGTTGCGGCAGGGCCGCCGCCGTCGAGCCGACCAGCTTGACCGTGCCGAGGTCGCGGCGGGCGAGGGCGGTGGACGCGAGCAGTTCGATGGCGGTGGCAGGCACCAGGAAGACGCTGCCGACCGCATGTTCCTCGATGAGCCGGGCGAACCTCAGCGGGGTGAACTGCGGGGCCGCGACCCCGGTGGCCGCCGTGTCCAGGCAGTTCACGAGCATCGTCTGCCCGGCGTTCGTGCCGATGGGGAAGCTGTGCAGGAAGGTGCGCGAGTGGCGCAGGGGCCTGCGGCGTTCGTCCAGGGTGCAGCCGTGGGCGAGGTTGGCGTGGGTGGCCCGGACGCCCTTGGGGAGGCCGGTGGTGCCGGAGGTGTAGAGGTACTGCGCGGGTGCGGCCGGGTCGGGCAGCGGCAGCCCGTCCACGGCACCGGTCGCCCCGGTCTCGGTGTCCGCCGCGGTCGCCTGCCACACCCCTGCGGGCAGCCGGGGCGGTGGCCCGCCCTCGCCGTGCAGGACTCCGGCGCACCGGCTGTCCTCGACGATGTGCGCGGCGGCGGCCGGGGCCAGCCGGTCGGACAGGGGTACGGCGATGCCGCCCGCCCACTGCACCCCGCAGTAGGCGACCGCGTAGTCGGTCCACCCCGTACTGCCGTAGCGCAGTCCGACCGGGTCGCCGGGGCGCAGGCCACGGGCGAGGAGGCCGTGGGCGAGGGCGGCGGCCCGGTCGCGCCAGGTGCCGAAGTCCAGGGCGCGCGGGCCGTTGCGGAGGGCAACGCGGTCCGGGTGGAGGGCGGCGCGGTGGACCAGCAGTTCGATCAGGGAGCCCGGGGGCGCGACACGGGTCATCGGTCGTCCCCGCGGAGGCGGCGAGCGCGGCCGCGCGTTCCCGGAGGCCGATGAGGTCGTCGGGTTCGGCGTCCGGCACATCGCGGTCGAAGCGGGCGAGGACCGGCAGTCGCAGGGCCAGGGCCACCAGCGCCAGCATGACCAGGCAGCACAGCAGGTACATCAGCCCGATCCCGCGCCCCGGCCCCGTGCCCAGCACCCGTCCGACGCTGTCGGCCAGCACCCCGTCGTCGGCCAGCAACGGATCGAAGAGCCGGGCGCCCAGGGGTGCGACGAGTCCGTGGCCGATGGGCAGGGTGGACCAGGCGACCATGGTGTTCAGGGCGAAGACGCGGCCGTGGAAGCGCTGCGGGACCTTCACCTGGACGATGGTCGAGTACACCCCGTTGACCAGGGCGATGGCGCAGGACATCCCGAAGGCACCGGCACCGATCACCCAGAGGTCGGCGCGCAGCCCGGTCACCGCCCCGGCCAGCGCGAACACCCCGGCCAGCGCGAGCATCCCGCGCACCCGGTGTCTGCGGGGCCCTCCCCACACCCCCATGATCAGCCCGCCCGCGACGGCCCCTGCCCCGCCCGCCGTGGCGACCGCCGCCGCCCCGTCCAGGGTGTCGAAGGACAGCACCAGGGGCGTCACGAGGAGGAACAGCGGCGACAGGAAGAGGTTGAGCGCGGCGAACCACAGGAGCATCGAGCGGAAGCCCCGGTGCCGCCAGGTGTAGGCGAAACCCTGCTTGATCTCCTCGACGACCGGTTCCCTGCGGGTCCAGGGCAGGGTGCGGGGGAACCTCACGCAGACGAGTACGGCGACCGCGACGACGTAACTCGCGATGTCGAGGATCAGGATGCCGCGCAGACCGATGCCCGCCATCAGCGCCACCGCGACGAGCGGCACCACGAACTGAGCAGCGCCGAAGGCGAGTTGCACGATGCCGTTGGCATGGCCGAGATAGCGCTTCGGGACGAGTTGCGGGATCGCCGAGCTGTACGCGAGGCGCTGAAAGGTGAGCGCCACCGAGAGGCCGCCGAGCAGCACGTACAGATACCAGGTGTCCAGCACCCCGCCGAGCAGCAGGCACAGCATGGCCACCTGGCTGAGCCCTGCCGCGAGGTCGCCCGCGAGCATGACCTTGCGCCGGTCGAAGCGGTCCACGACGGCTCCGGCCAGCGGGCCGACGAGGATGCCGGGCAGCATCGCCACGACGGAGTACAGCGCGAACCGGGCGAGGGAGCCCGTCTCCAGCAATATCCAGATGGGCAGGGCGAACTCGGTGAGCGCGGAACCCACGATCGACCCCAACTGCCCGAGCACGACGGTCAGGAAGCGCGCGGCGCCCGGGGCCGGGGCGCCCGAATCCTTCGTGTGGCTCTCGTCCGCCGCGCCCGCCTCGTCGTCTCCGGGCGGCCCGGTCTCCGCGTGGAACCACCAGGCCGCGTCCGGCGAGCGCGCGGGCAGGGCCGCGGTGGTCTCCGCGCGGACCGCCTCGTGGACGCTCGTCACCGCTTCGGCGACCTCGGCGGCCCGGTACTTCACGAAGAAGTGGCCGCCCTGGTCGATGACCGCGACCGCCGAGCGCTCCGCGAGGAGCAGCCACTCCCGGTAGCGCTCCTGGTAGAAGTCGGCGGCCGGGTCGCGGTCGCCGACGAGCGACACCAGCGGGGCCCGCAGCCTGGGGGCGCCGGCCTCGACGTCCGCGATGGCCCCGGTGAAGTACTCCTCGGCGGCCTGGCTGTCGCGGCGCATGTTGCCCACGATGAACTCGGTCTGCTCCCGGTCCAGCTGGGAGGTGTCGACGCCCATGCCCGTGAGCCAGTTGACGTACACCCGGTTGCCGAGCAGCGACTCCAGCGAGGCCGCCTTCGAGAGGGCGCCGAGCACCCGTCCGCGCGGCTTGGCGAAGGGGAACTGCGCACCCGCGTACACCGCTTCGAGGTCACGCCCCGACGCTTCGAGCAGCCGTGCGGTCGCCACGGCCAGCGCGGTGCCGACACCGCAGTGCCCGTACACGATCAGCGGGCCCCGGACCCGTTCGCGTATCTCGGCGGCCAGGCGCTCCGCGAGTTCCCCGAACGGCAGATGCTCCTCCGTCACTCCGACGTCATGGCCCGGTATGGCGACGGACCACAACTCGTAGCCCTCGGGCAGGAGATCGGCGACCGGCTGGTACACGACCGCGCTGCCGCCGCCGTACGGGACACAGACCAGGGTGGCGCGCGGGCGTCCGGCCGGGGCCTGCGGGGTGAGGCGGTGGAGCAGTCTGCGGGGGCCCCGGGCGTCCTCCGGTGTGTCCGCGAGCGCGGCGAGCTCCCTGACGGTACGGCAGGTGAACAGGTCCATCACGCTGACCGGCCTGGCACCCGCCTCCGGGAGCAGTCTGCGGGCGCGGGCGACGACCTGGGTGGCGAGCAGCGAGTGCCCGCCGAGGTCGAAGAAGTCCTCGTCCACACCGACCTCGTCCAGCCCGAGCACATCGGACCAGATCGCGGCGAGCACCCGCTCCGCCGGAGTCCCGGGTGCACGGGTCGCGCCGGTCGCCCGGTGGATCCGCAGGGCGGGCAGCCCCCGGCGGTCCAGCTTGCCGTTGGGCGTCAGAGGAAGGGCGGGCAGTGCGGTGAAGGAGGCGGGCACCATGTAGTCGGGCAGCACCTGCTTGAGGGCGGTGCGCAGCTCCTGCGGGTCGGGCGCGGGCTCCTCGCCGGTGGTCACGACGTAGGCGGCGAGCCGCTTGTCGCCCGGGGCGTCCTCGCGTACGACGACGGCCGCCTCGCTCACCCGGGGCAGGGCGCGCAGGGCCGACTCGATCTCGCCGGGTTCGATGCGCAGGCCGCGCAGCTTGACCTGCTGGTCGATGCGGCCGAGGTGTTCCAGGGCTCCGTCGGGGCGGCGCCTGCCCAGGTCGCCGGTGCGGTAGAGGCGCGTTCCCGGCGGGCCGTACGGGTCGGGGACGAACCGGCTCGCGGTGAGCCCCGGTCGGCGGTGGTAGCCGAGGGCGACACCGGTCCCGGCGATGTGGATCTCACCGGGGGCGCCGGGCGGCACCGGCCGCAGTGCCGCGTCGAGGACGTAGAGGCGGATGTTGTCGACCGGGAAGCCGATGGGAACCACGTCCAACGGCCCCTCGCACTCCCAGGCCGACACGTCGACCGCCGCTTCGGTGGGCCCGTAGAGGTTGGCCAGGGCGCAGCCGGGCAGCGCCTCGCGGAAGGCGCGGGCCGTGTCGGGCGGCAGCGCCTCGCCGCTGCACACGACACGGCGCAGGGCCGTGCACCGCCCCGCCCCCTCATCGGCGAGGAACAGCGGCAGCATCGAGGGGACGAAGTGGGCGACGGTCACGGGTGCGGAGTGGATGAGCCCGGTCAGGTAGGCGGCGTCCTTCTGGCCGCCGGGACGGGCCAGCACGAGGCGCGCGCCGGTCATCAGGGGCCAGAAGAACTCCCAGACGGAGACGTCGAATCCGGCCGGCGTCTTCTGGAGCACGGAGTCCTCGGGCCCGATGGGGTAGCTCCGCTGCATCCACAGCAGGCGGTTGACGATGGCGCGGTGGGTGTTGGGCACACCCTTGGGGCGGCCGGTGGAGCCGGAGGTGTAGATGAGGTAGGCGGGGTCGTCGGGTGCCGGAGTATTCAGCGATGGCGTGGGAGCGCTCCCGCAAGTCAGGTCGCCGTCGTCTTGGAGGTGGAGGATGGTGGCCTTGCAGCCGTCGGGAACGGGGATGCCCCGCTGGGTCAGGAGCACCCGCGCCCCGCTGTCGTCCAGCATGAACGCGAGCCGTTCGGGCGGATACTCGGTGTCGAGCGGGGTGTAGCAGGCCCCGGTCCGCAGGACGCCGAGGAGCGCGGTGACCAGTTCCAGGGAGCGTTCCGCGCCGACGGCGACCACGTCCCCGGGGCCGGTGCCCGCCGCGAGGAGCCGGGCGGCGACGCGGTCGGCGGCGGCGTCCAGTTCGGCGTAGGTGAGGCTGCGGTCGTCGGCCGTCACGGCGGTGGCGCCGGGGGTGCGCGCGATCTGCTCGGCGATGAGGGAGACCAGGGTGGCATCGGCCGGGACCGGCACCTCCGTGCGGTTGAAGTCATCGGTTTCCAGCGCGCGTTCGTCGTCCGAGAGCAGGTCGAGTCCGGACAGCGGTACGTCGGGCTCGTCGGCCACCCCGTGCAGCAGCCGGTCGAGGTGGGCGGCGAGCCGGGCGATGTCCGCCTCGGCGAAGAGGTCGGTGTTGTAGTTGAAGGCGCCGCGCAGCCCGTCCGGCCACTCCATCAGGAACAGTTCGAGATCGAAACGGGTACCCGAGGCGCGCAGGCCGTAGGTCTCCACATCGAGCCCCGGACCGACGGTGGCCTGGCGCCCGGTGGCGTAGTTCTGCACGGCGAGCACCGCCTGGAAGACCGGGGAGCGGGAGACATCGCGTTCCACGTTCAGTTCGGTGACCAGCTGCGCGAACGGCAACTCCTGGTGCGCGTACGCCTCCAGGCAGGTTTCGCGGGTGCGTTCCAGCAGCTCGGCGAAGGTCGGGTCGCCGTCGAGCCTGGCGCGCAGGGCCAGGACGTTGACGAACATGCCGACCAGGCCCTCCAGTTCGGGTTCGGGACGGCCGGCGACGGGTGATCCGACAGCGAAGTCGCGCTGGCCGCTGAACCGGGCCAGCAGTTCCTGGAAGGCGGCGAGCAGCACCATGTGGATCGTGGCGCCGTGCGCCTTGCCGAGCGCGGCGAGCCGGTCGAGGAGTTCACGCTCCACCTGGAATCCGTAGCCGGCCCCGTCGAAGGTCTGCCGTGCCGGGCGGGGCCGGGCGGTGGGCAGGACGAGCGGTTCCACTCCGGCGAGTTCGTCCGCCCAGTAGGCGACTTCGGCCGCGAGCGCGTCCCCGCTCAGCCGGTCGCGCTGCCATTGGGCGAAGTCCCCGTACCGTACGGGCAGTTCGGGGAGCGGGTCATCGGAACCAGCGATGCGGGCCGCGTAGCAGCGCAGGATCTCGAAGATCAGGATCTCGCTGGACCAGCCGTCGCTGACGCTGTGGTGGACGACCAGCAGCAGGATGTGGTCCCGGTCGGATACGCGTACGAGCAGGGTACGCAGCAGTGGACCGGCGGCCAGGTCGAAGGGCTCGGCCCCCGCCTCGTCCACGAGCCGGACCGCGTGCTCCTCGTCCCGCGCCTCCACGCAGGGCAGCGGCGCGGGCGCGGGCTCCGCGATCTCCAGCACCGGGCGGCCGTCGTCGGTCACCGGATAGCGGGAGCGCAGCGTCTCGTGGCGGGCGGTCACGGTGTCCAGCGCGTGGGCCAGCGCCTCCCGGTCCAGTTCGCCGCGCAGCCTGCGTGCGACGGGGATGTTGTACGCGGCGGTGCCGGGCGCGAACTGCTCCATGAACCACAGGCGTTCCTGCGCGAAGGAGAGCGGCGGCACGTCTCCCTCGGGTCTCCGGGGGACGACCGGGCGGGACGCGGCGGCGCGGCCGGCCTTGAGCCGGCGGCTGAGCAGGGCGCGCTTGGCGTCGGAGAGCCCGGCCGGGGGTGTGGTGGTGTCGCTCATGACGGCGTTCCGGTTCCTTCCAGGGCGCCGCCCTCCGAGGCGAGGAGAGCGGCGGCCTCCTCCTCGGACAGGGCGTCGATCTCGGCCGTCAGGGCGGCCTCCACGGCCTCGGCGAAGGCGGCGACCGTGCGGTGGGTGAAGAGGGTGCGCAGGGGGACGGTGAGGTCGGCGGCGGCCCGGACGCGGGCGATGACCCGGGTGGCGAGCAGCGAGTGCCCGCCCAGGTCGAAGAAGTCGTCCAGGGCACCGACCCGTTCCACGTCCAGCACCTCGCGCCAGATGTCGGCGACCAGTTCCTCCGCCTCGGTGCGCGGGGCCAGGTGGCTCGCGCGGAGTTCGGGGCGCTGCTCGGGCGCGGGCAGGGCGGCGCGGTCCAGCTTGCCGTTCGGGGTGAGCGGCAGCCGGTCCAGGACGAGGACGGCGGAGGGCACGAGGTGGGCCGGTAGGAGCGCTCCCACGGCGCTCCGCACTGCGGCGGGATCGAGGCCCGCGGCTGCGGGGACGACGTAGGCGACCAGGGTGTCGCGGTGGGCGACGACCACCGCCTCGGTGATCCCGGGCCGGGCGAGGAGCGCGCTCTCGGTCTCGCCGGGCTCGACGCGGTAGCCGCGCACCTTGAGCTGGCCGTCGATTCTGCCCAGGAATTCCAGGGCGCCGTCGGCCCGGCGGCGCACGAGGTCTCCGGTCCGGTAGCGGCGGGAGCCCGGCGGGCCGTACGGGTCGGGGACGAAGGCGCGCGCGGTGGCGCCGGGCCGGCCGGTGTAGCCGTAGGTGACCCCCGTACCGCCGATGAGGAGTTCGCCGGGGGTGCCGGGCGGGACCGGGCCGCCGTGCTCGTCGCACACGGTCGCGGTGACGCCGCCGATCGGGGTGCCGATGGGCGGACGGGCGCGGGCGTCCGCGTCGCCCAGATCGGCGGTCGTGGCGATGACGGTGGTCTCGGTGGGCCCGTAGGAGTTGACGAGGCGGACCCGGTCGCCGAACCGCTCGCGCCAGGCCTCGACGGCGGCGGCCTGGACCTGGTCGGCGCCCAGGATCAGCAGCCGCAGCCCGTCCGGCCAGGGGACGACGTCCGGGTCGCCGACGAGGTGCTGCCAGTACGGGGTGGGCAGGTCCATGACGGTGACGTCGGAGGCGAAGTCCTCGGCCAGCTGGTCGGGCAGGGGGGCGCCGGGGTCGGCCACGACGAGGGTGGCCCCGGCGGCCAGCGCGGGGAACAGCTCCTCGGCGCAGGTGTCGAAGCTGAGTGAGGCGCAGTGCAGGACCCGGTCCTCGGCGGTGATCCCGTACCCCTCGCGCATCCAGCGCACCCGCTCGGCGAGCGCCCGGTGCGGGACGAGGACACCCTTCGGTCTGCCGGTCGAGCCGGAGGTGTAGACGAGGTACGCGGGGTCGTCGGGGCGGGGCGCGAGGGGGCTCTCCCCCGCCGGACCGGCGTCGTCCGCGTCCTCCACGTACAGCGTCCGGACGCTCCCGGGCGGCTCGGGCGATGTGGTGCCGCGGGTGGTCAGGACGGTGCGGGCGCCGCTGTCGGCGACCATGTACGCGATCCGGGCGGGCGGATAGTCGGGGTCCAGGGGAAGGTAGGCGGCGCCGGCGCGCCAGGCGGCGAGCATGGCCACGACGGCCTGCGGTCCGCGCGGCAGCAGCACGCCGACGGTGTCCCCGCGCCGCACCCCCTCGGCGGTCAGCCGTCGGGCCAGCGCGCCCGCGCCGTCCCAGAGTCCGGCGTACGAGAGCGAGGCGTCGCGCCCGCGCAGGGCCTCGCCGCCGGGGCGGTCGCGTACGGTCCTGGCGATGGCCTCGTGCACGGTGGACGGGCCCTCGGGCAGGGCGGGGCCCCGGCCGGCCGCGTCCAGGGCGGCGCGCTCGTCCTCGTCCAGCAGCGGCAGGAGGTGGACCGGGGTGTCCGGGCCGTCCGCCGCTGCGCGCAGCAGCGTCTCGAACCAGCGCGCGAGGCGGGCGACCCACTCCTCGTCCAGCAGATCGGTGCGGTAGCCGAAGACGGCGACCACGTCCTCGCCGTCCCGCCGCACGTCGAGGGTGAGGTCGAACTTGCAGGCCCGCATGGCGGGGTCCAGTTCGGTGCAGCCGAGACCGGCGAAGGACGCGTCGCGGAGCAGCCCTGCGTCCTGGGTGTGGACGGTGAGCATCGTCTGGAAGAGCGGGGTGCGCCCGGGGTCCCGGTCGAGGCGCAGGGATTCGGCCAGTTCCTCGAAGGGGATGCGGTCGTGCGCGAAGGCGCCGAGCACCGTGGTGCGGGCGCGGCGGAGCAGGTCGGCGAAGGTGGGCGTCCCGGTCAGGTCGGAGCGCAGGACCAGGGTCCGCGAGAAGTAGCCGATGGCCCGTTCGGCGTCGGGGCCCGAGCGGCCCGCCGTGGGAACGCCGACGCAGAAGTCGCGTTGCCCGGTGCGGCGGTGCAGGGTCGCCTGGTAGGCGGCGAGCAGCACCATGAACGGGGTGCAGCGCCGGGCCCGGGCCAGGGCGTCGATCATCGGTCCGGCGCCGGTGAGGATCTGGGTGTGGAAGGCGCCCTCGGGCGACGGGTGTTCGGGGCGGGGGCGGTCGAGGGGCAGCTCCAGGGCAGGTGCGCCGTCCAGGCGTTCCCGCCAGTAGGCGAGGGCTTCGCGCGCCTGCGCCTCGTCCGCGTCCGGCTCCTGCCCGTACGGGTGCGCGGGCAGGGCGGGCAGGTGGGCGGTCCCGCCCCGGAGGTGTGCGGTGTAGTGCGCCGCCAGCTCGTCGCGCAGGACGTTGAGGGACCAGCCGTCGGCGACGATGTGGTGCAGGACCACGCAGAGGACGTGCTCGGTGTCTCCCGTACGGAAGAGGGCGACGCGCAGCAGCGGGCCCCGGGCGAGGTCGAAGGCGCGGTTGGTGCGCTCGGCGATCAGCGGTTCGAGCCGGTCCCGCTCACCGCGCAGGTCGCGGCACTCGACGTCGACCGGGGCCGGGGCGGCCACCAGTGCGGCCGGTTCGCCGTCCTCGGCGGGGAAGCGGGTGCGCAGCGCCTCGTGCCGGGCCGCCACCGCGTCGAACGCCGCGCGGAGGGCGGGCTCGGACAGCTCTCCGGAGAGGCGCAGGACGAGCGGAATGTTGTACGAGGCGTCATCGGGGTCCATCTGGTGCAGGAACCACAGCCGTTTCTGGCCATGCGTCAGGTACGACTGAACGGCCTGGGTACTCATCCGACTCCCTCGGCGCGCACGCCGAGCGGCGTGGTGTGCGGTTGCTTCAGGTCAATGGGGACGTGTGGAGCATGTGGGGGACGGGGCGACGCGGCGGTACGGGGATACCGCGGCGGCCGAACGGTCTCGTCATCGGCGAGATCCGGTCATTCGCGGCTTCAGGTGTTGCGATGTTATGAACAGCACACGCATGCGTCAATGCAAGACCTGTACACACAAACGGAGTTGGGAAATCCGACCCGCTTATGCGGCCCGTCCGGCGAGATCACCCCGGACCCGGGCCGGGCGTTCATCCCTTCGGCTGGATCTTGGGCACAAATTGCACCTTTCGCGTCCTTCCGGGTGGTGAATGGGGGCGTGCGACAGCAAACCCCCGGCCCGAGGAGCGTGGACCACCATGAACAACGCGGACAGTGCGTCGCAGAGCGTGCGGACGATGTATGCCGAGCGATTCGCCACCGATCTCACCGACAACCGTGCGGAGCAGAAGGAACTCACCGCGCAGATCGAACGGCTGCGGGGCCGCCTGGAACAGCTGAGGGCCGACGAGACCTGGCTGACCGGGATGCAGGCCGCGCTGCCGGGAGAGACGGCGCCCCACGGCCGCGCCGCGCACCGCGCACCGGGGCGAAGCCGGCCGAAGGTGACGCCCCCGCCGGCACCCCCGTCCCGGGCCCCCGGCCCGCCGGGCGCGCGAAGGCGCGGCCGTCCCGGGCCAGGACCGGCGGCAGGAAGGCGGCCCCCGCCGCGGCCACTCCCCTGCACCAGCTCATCCGCGGCCTGATGCCCCTGGGCGAGCCGCGCCTGGTGCGCGAGGTGCACGCGGATCTGACCGAGGCGCACCCGGAGCGCGGCACATCGGTGCAGGTGGTGCGCAACACCCTGGAGACCCTGGTGAAGCGCGGGGTCGTCGGCAAGGGAATCCAGAAGGGCACGGCCATGTACACCGCGACCGCGCCGGTCGCGTCCGAGGGCGACGAGCCTCCGGCGGCCGGCTGAGCGGCGCGCGAGTCCGTGACACACGTCCGGCCCCCGGGGAGCGTGCTCCCCGGGGGCCGGACGGTGGTACTACGGCGTCAGGCGGCCGTGATGTTCTCCGCCTGCGGGCCCTTCTGGCCCTGCGTGATGTCGAAGGTCACCGCCTGGCCCTCCTGGAGCTCACGGAAGCCGGAGGCGTTGATGTTCGAGTAGTGAGCGAAGACGTCCGGCCCGCCGCCGTCCTGCTGGATGAAGCCGAAACCCTTTTCGGCGTTGAACCACTTGACGGTTCCGCTGGCCATGCCGGTGCCTCTCAGTCGATATCGGGAGCCGCACCACGCGGTCCCAGTGGCGTCCTGGTCCGCCCCCTGCACAGCAAGGCGCCCGCGCCGGAGCACGGGCGGTTTCGGCGAACCACGACTTCCGGCAGTGACGCTACATGGCGAAACCCCTCTCCACCAGAGAGCAACGACTTCGCGTCGCGCCGGATGTCGGCGAAAGCCGCTGATGGGGCCGTAGTCACGGGGATCCGGAGGCCGATGGCGAGCGGAACGCCCGCAGCGGTGTCACCGGACCGGAGCACTGGAGGGGGGACGAGCCGGCTCCGGATGGAGCAGTGCCCACCGGGACGAAAATGGTGCGGCCGGCAGGGGGGCTGCCGACCGCACCGAGTACCGCCCCGCCTCGGCCCGGGAGACCGAGGTGGGTGACGGAAAGAGCCAGATCAGCGGACCGTGGTGCGCAGTCCGCCCCGCCGGGGGACGAAATACGGTCTGCTGGTCAAGCCCTTCCCGCCACCGTTCTGAACGGGCGCGGAATTCCGGCTGCGAACATTGCCAGGAGAGGACAGCAGGAAGACCGCGCGTCAGGCGCGGGCCCACCGCCCCGAAGAGCCGCGGTCCGCTGCCTCACGGGCTCCAGCATGGAAGGTAAACAGACTGTTTTCTACGTCCAGTTTTTAGCGCTAAGCCACGTCGCGCCAATTAGGCTCACGCCCGCGCAACCGGGCCCATACGCGGGGGATTTGATCGCATGACCAACACGGACAAGACGGCACTTCGGACACTGCTCAGAGTCCGTCGCGCACTGATCGACCCCACCGGGCACGGTTTCCACCGTTCGTCCCGCCAGGGTCGCCGCGCACCCGGCCTGTCTCAGCACCAGGTCGACCAGTTGCTGCACCGCACCCCCGGCACCTACCGCCGGCTGGAGTCCGGCGCCTGGCCGCGGCCGGACACCGGTTTCCTCCGTGACGTGGCGATGCTCTTCGCCCTCAACGAGCAGGAGTGGGTGTCGCTGTGCCGGTACGCCGGAATAGGCGACCCGCCGGGCCCGCTCACCGCCCGCTCGGGCAAGGAGGTGCCGGGTGTGTGGCAGGAGGCCATCGACGGGATGACCCATCCCGCGTACATCACCGACGCCTCCTGGGAGCTGATCGCGCACAACGACGAGTTCGCGCGGCTGTTCCCCGGCGGGGAGGTGCCCACGAACACCATGCGGTGGATGCTCCTCGAACCGCAGGGCCGCGAGATGCTCATCGACTGGGACACCGCCTGGGCACCGCTGGTCGTGCCGCAGCTGCGGGCGGCGCTCGCCAGCCGGTCCGACGACGAGGTGCTCCGCCGGCTGGAGAAGGACGTGCTGGCCGACCCGCAGTGTGCGCCGATCTGGGAGTCGGGCGGCGCGCACATCCACCCCGACGGCGACGAACGCCCCATCCGGCACGCCATCGACGGTCCGGGGTGGGTGACGATGTGCGCAGCTCAGCCCATGGCGGCTCCGGGCGCGCGCATGATCGTTCTCGTCTTCCACGCGGGCGCGCGACGCTCGCACACCCGCGTGCCGGTACTGCGCGCTCCGTAGGGGCTTCCCTCCAGGGTTTCGCGGTGCTCTGATCAGGGCGGTACGGCCGTTTGTGGCTTAGGTTGTGCCCACCCCCACATCGCCGCCGCACCGTGCCCGCCGGAGGATGTCGTGCCCGCCTACATAGCCCGCCCCACCACCGTGTTCCCCGCCCACAAAGTGACCACCGGGGAGATCGCGGACGACATCCGCGCCCATCACCAGGACCACCCGCGGCTCGCCGCGATCCTCCGCATCGTGGCCAACACCGGCGTGCGCAGCAGGTACTTCACCCGGCCGCTGGCGGCGCCCACGGTGTCGGGGGACGCCGGTGTCACGGCCCGGGCCGAGGCGGCGTTCACCGACGCGCTGGAGATGGCGGAGCAGGCGGCACGGGGTGTGCTCGGGGCGTACGGGCTGGGTCCGGGCGATGTGGACGCGATCATCACGACGCATTCGACCGGCTGGTCCGTGCCCAACATGGACATCCACCTGATGAACCGGCTGGGCCTGCGCCAGAACGTCTCCAGGATCGCGCTGACGACGCTGGCGTGCGCGGGCGGCACCCAGGCGCTGATCCGGGCCGTCGACCTGCTGGCCGCGAGACCCGGGGCGACCGTCCTGGTGGTCGCCGCCGAGGTCATCTCCGCCGTGTACAACCATCAGGACGACGCCGTCGAGCACATGATCTACAAGGTCCTGTTCGGGGACAGCGCGGCGGCGACCCTCGTCACCGACGCCCCGCTGGGCCCCGGTCTCCGCGTGGGCTCCCCGGCCGACACCTACGAGCACGTCCTGCCGGAGAGCCTCACCCGGTACGCCGGCCGCGTCGATCCGGCCGGGTTCCACTTCGACAGCACGAAGGAGGCGCTGAGCGCGGCGGACGACGTGCTGCCCGGTCTGCTGACCTGGCTCGGCCGGTCCTCCGTGGACTTCGGGGTCATCCATCCCGGCAGTACGCGCATCATCAGCGACACCGCGACGGCCCTCGGCCTCGACGCCCACGGCACCCGGCACTCCGCCGCCACCCTTGCCGACGAGGGCAACCTCGGCGGTGTCTCCGTGCTCCGCATCCTCGAACGCACCCACGCCGAACCGCCGCCGGCCGGTGCCGAGGGGATCACCGTCGCGTACGGGCCGGGCTTCGCCACGGCCGCGCTGCGCGGGACCTGGGCCGCCTGACCGGCCGCCCGCGGCGAGGTGAGGGCGTCAGGACCGCCCGGCCTGATGGTGGGCCTGGAGGAGCGCGAGCGCCGCGAGGGTGATGCCGCAGGTGATACGTCCCTCGGCCAGCCACCCCGGCAGGTCCTCGGGCGTGACCCAGACGGGTTCGGTGAGGGATTCCATCGCCTCGGGCTCCGCCGACTCGGCGGTCGCCACGTCCACCTCGGCGGCGTACACCCGGATCGGGGCGGCGAGGATGCCGGTGTCGGCGTGGATGGTGCCGAGGGGCCGCAGCGACGCGCAGACGAGCCCCGTCTCCTCGCGCAGTTCGCGGACGGCGGCCGCCGCCAGCCCTTCCTCGTCCTCGCTCGATCCCCGGGGGAATTCGAGCGAGGCGGCCTGGATCGGGTAGCGGTAGTGGGACACGAACGCGTACCCGGCCGGGCCGACCGGTACGACGACGGCCCCTTCCTTACGCGCCTGCCACCGCAGGTACTGGCCGGTGGCCCCGGACGGGGCGACGACGTCGTCGTTGTACAACGTGCCGAAGCGGTTGCGGAATACGGGCACTTCACGCACCCGCCGGATGGGCGCAGGCACGACGCCGGTCTGCACGGAGCCGGCTCCGGTCACTGTGGTCACTTGGGCCTCCTCGGGTCTCTCCCGCCCCATGAAGGTGCGCGGGGAGCCCGGGGTGTGACCCGGATCCGGTCGGCCCGTCCCCGCGTCCGTTTTCGGTTGACGCGCGTCCCTCGGGACCGGTTTCCTGGCGCGATGACCGATCTCCGTATCGAGCAGGTGGACAGTGACGCCTCGCTCCTGGACTGGCAGTTCGTCCACAACGCCATCATCCCCACGGCTCCCCTGTCGTTCGCGGAAGTGACGGAGCGCGCGGGGCGCAACCGGTTGTGCGTCGCGTACGCGGGGAACGTGCTCGTGGGGTGTTCCACGGTGCGCCCGCCCGGCGCGGACAACCCGGTGGGAACCGTGATCGCCCGCGTCCTGCCCGAGCACCGGGGCCGGGGATTCGGCGGGCAGCTGTACGCGCACGGCCTCGAGCTGGCCCGGGGGCTCGGTGCCGAGGTCATCGAGACATGTGTCCTGGAGTCGAACCCCGAGGGCCTGAGGTTCGCGTTGCGGAACGGTTTCGTGGAGACCGAGCGGTACGTCCTCCCGGGCGACACCGTGCCGTTCATCGACCTCCGGCTCGCCTGACGGCCCGGCCCGCACGCGCACCGGGGCCCGCCGTCCCGCTCGGCAGGCCCCGGGTCGCGCGGAACGCGGTCAGGCGGTGTGGAGCGTCAGCCCGTACCGGTTCAGGATCTCGTTGATCGGCTGGTGCCAGGTCTCGCCGCCGGAGCTGCAGTTGCCCCAGCCACCCGAGGTGACACCTTGCGCCTGGTCACCGCTGATGAAGGAGCCGCCGGAGTCGCCGCCCTCCGCGCAGACGCTGGTCTTGGTCATCTGGTAGACCGCGCCCTGGGCGTAGTTGACCGTGTCGTTGGTGGCGAGGACATTGCCGCAGTGCCAGTGCGAGGTGGAGCCGGAGCGGCAGATCGAGGCGCCGATCGGGGCCACGTTGGAGCCCCGGACCAGCTGGTCCGAGACGGTGCCCCAGCCGAGGACGACGGGGACCGTCCACCAGCCGTTGCCCACGCTGACCCACGCGTAGTCGTCGCCGGGGAACGACGAGCCCTGGAAGTTGCCGATGAAGGAGCCGTCCCAGCCGCTGACCCCGGCACCCGCCTGGCCGCAGTGGCCGGCCGTGACGAAGCCGCCGTAGACGGAGAAGCCGATGGAGCACCGTACGTTGCCCGTGTAGTACGGGTCGCCGCCGACGGTCCCGGCCGAGAAGGTCCGGGGCGCCTCGGTGGTCTGCTCGACGGTGACCGGACCGGCCGCCCGGGCCTTCCGTACGAACGCCTGGACATCGTTGTCAGTGCGCTGCGACGCGACGACGTCCACGACGACCGAGTTGGTGCGGGGGTCGACGTGCCAGCTGCTGACGCCCTGCGGGGCGTCCAGCTTGTCCAGCTTCGCCTTGACCGAGTCGAGGCGCTTCTCGGTGTGGGTCACCATGCGCACGGCGGCGCCCGTGGCCCGTACGGCGTCCGCCTGTGCGGCGTCGGTGACCGCGACGGTCAGGCCGCCGGTCGCCGGGTCGAACCAGGAGCCGCCGTACGCCGCCCCGGCGGCGTGGCGCGCCTTCGGCTGGAGGGCGGTGGCGGTCTTCTCCTGGGAGAGCCGCACCTTGGCCTGGCTCGCGGTCAGGCCGAGGTCCCGCTGCATGGCGGTGAGCAGGCCGTCGGATGCGGGCGCGGGAGCGGCGGCGGGGGTGTCGGCGGCGGAGGCCGAGGGGAAGCCCGCGCCCGCCCAGGCTCCGAGGAGCAGTACGGCGGAGAGTGCGGTCCTCAAGGCTGTGGAGCGTCTCAAGGTCTTGGCCCTTCTGTTGTTCCGGCTGGGTGGGGGAGGAACAGCAGGCGTCCGAGGCGCCTCTTTGAGAGCGCTCTCAGAGTGTGCCGTTCCGGACTGTAGCGGAGAAGTCGTTAGCAGGTCCATGCCAATGACATGGGTGACCGAACGGGCCGCCCGCTGAGTAGCGGTACTCATTCCCCGAGCGCGCCTCCGTCCTACCGTCACATCAGATGAAGAAGCAGGTCCGGCCGTTGACGGGCCGGAGCACGAGCAGGGGGCGGGCGGAGATGGGCGGATCGCCGAGACGGCGCAGGACGGCGGCCGGGATGGCCGGAGCACTGGCATTCGGACTCGCCGCCGCGCTCACGGGGTGCGGGCTGGTGACCACGACGAAGGAGGACCGCGCGTACGCCGAGAAGCTGGCCGAGAAGTACTACCCGGGCGCCCTCCGCGTCATCGAGGCGCACACCCTGATCCCGCACTCCAGTGGTTCGGAGATCACCTTCGCGATGACCGACGATCCCGACGCCGTGGTCCGGATGAGGGTGGACGCCGACGCGGGGACCTGCAACACCCATGACTGCCGGGGCGTGATGGACGAGGCGGTGGAGCGCGGCCGTCGCGAGGCGGCGGCGCTGCGGATGCTCCTCGGCGCGTTCCGGCGCTGCGGCCACGAGGTGATCGCCGTCGACCCGCAGACCGGGGCGCCCTGGATCGCCGCCTCCCCCACCAACGCGACGGTCTCCGGGCTGCTCAAGGACATCGGAGCATGCGCGCGGGAGTGGAAGGACGGGACCGGGGTGAAGGGCGCGTCGGTCAACCTGGTCGCCCCTGCCGTCGCCGAGAAGCGGCCCACCGGCAAGAAGTCGCAACCGACGGCCATGCGTCTGAGCGCCACCCCGCTGCTCGCCGCCCTCGGCTCGCACGCGTACTACAGCGTCGGCTACGCGGCGAGGGACGGGCGGGTCGACCCGGCGTCGGGCAGCGCCCGCATCGTCCGCCCGTTCGCCGAACGGCAGAAGTTCGCCGCCGCCGTCCACAGCGCCGTCGAGGACCGGCTCCGGGCGGCCCACCCCCGCGTACAGGTGAGCGACTACGAGTGGATCTGGCGCCTGGAGCCGGGGACCGTCGACCGGCTCACCGGGTACGTCCTCTACTGCGAGGAGCCCGACGGGGACAAGTCGTGTCTGGGCGACCGGGCCGTGTTGGCGACCACCGACCTCCACGGCCGCCTGCGGGGCGAACTGCGGGAGATCGGCAAGGTCCGCGAGGGCCGGGGACCACTGCAACTGCCCCCGATGTGAACCGGCGCTCAGGAGCGGGCGGGGCGGTAGGTGTACGTGTCCCACAGCGCCCGGACCGCGTCGCCGTCCCGCCAGTGCCCGGAGGCCGCCGCACGGTCCGGCGTCCCCCACACCCTGCCGTGGCCGGCGCCCGGCCCCCAGCCCGGGTCGCCGGTGGCGGCGAACCCGGCCCAGGCCGAGGTCATCCGGTCCGCGAGGGCCCGGTCCTCGGGCGTCGGCGCGGCGCCTCCGATGAGGAACCGGATGCGCTCGTCGTCCACATTGCCGAAGGCGAAGGGCACGTCGGCGCAGTGCCAGGCGCGCACTCCCCCGCCCCTTCGGTCGAACCGGGAGAGGAAGGCGCGGCCGCCCGCCGCCGTGTGGGCCTCGACGAGCCGGCTGCTGTACTCGCCGAACATCAGGTCCCCGTAGACCGCGAGGTGGAGCTCGTGCGGTCCGGCGCCGGGCATGAGCGCGCGGTACCCGTCGATGAGCCCGGACGGCAGGCCGAAGTCGGCGGCGAAGCGCCGCAACCGTTCGTCCGTGGGGACCTGGCAGGCGCTGCCGACGGCGTCCATCAGCCAGTACTCCTCGGTCGTGTGGCAGACGAGCAGTTCGGCATCCCGGGACGCTCCGGCGGCGACGAGGGCGAGCGGGTCGTCGCGCAGAACCTCCCCGTCGGCGACCGGTCCGTAGATGACCGGGTCCCAGTGCAGCGCCCCGGAGCCGGGGTCCTCGCGATAGTCCCCGACGACCCGGTCCGAGGCCGCGAGCAGTTCCTGCGGGGCGGCCCCGGTCACGGGGGTCCCCGCGGCTGCGGTGACGCGGGCGGTGACCCGCTCGGCGAGTTCCTGCGCGAAGACGGGGCCGACCGCGCTGTGGGCGATCACCCGCCGGAAGAGCCCGTGCGCGCGGTCCATCACCATCAGGCAGACCGCGGACGTCGCTCCGGCCGACTGCCCGGCCAGGGTGACGTTGTCCGGGTCTCCCCCGAACGCGGCGATGTTGTCGCGGACCCATTCGACGGCGGCGATCTGGTCGAGCAGGCCGCGGTTGGGCGGGCCGGTGTCGTCCGGGACCTGGCCGAAGCCCTCGAAGCCGACGCGGTAGTTGAGGGTGACGACGACGAGGCCGGTGCGGGCCAGCGCCGTACCGTCGAAGTCCGGCTGGGCGCTCGATCCGAAGGTGTAGGCGCCGCCGTGGATCCAGACCAGCACGGGCAGCGGGCCCGGGGCGGTCGCGGGGGTCCAGACGTTGAGGCTCAGCACGTCCTCGTCACCGGGTGACCAGGTGGGGGCGCCCGGCAGTTCGGCGGACTGGGGAGGGACGGGGCCGAACTCCGTGCAGTCGCGGACTCCGGGCCACGGGGCGCGCGGGCGCGGGGCCCGGAAGCGGTTCTCGCCGAACGGCGGCTCGGCGTAAGGGATTCCGAGGACGGAGACGACGCCCTGGTGCGGTGCGCGTCCGCGTACCGCACCGCCTGCCGTCTCGTACACACCGCTGTTCGTCAACGCGCCCCAACTGCCCTTCGATCACCGCTCCCGGGCGGAAGCGGTGATCAGGATGGCTCACTTCCGGGGGCCGCGCGAAGGGAATTCGACGGAAGTGATCAGGGAGGCGGTCAGCCGGCCTGTCCGATGGCGCTGCGGAGCATGGCCACGGTGGTCGCCGCGGCGGCCCGCTCCGCCTCGTCCTCCGTGGCGCGTACCCGCTCCTCCAACAGCACCACCGCCGCCTGGAGTACGCCGACGCGCACCGGAACGGTCCGCATGGCCGTCAGTACGGCCGCCGCCTGTTCGGCCGGGGTCGCGGGCGCGGCCTGCGGGATCAGGGTGGTGATGCCGCGCCCGAGCGCGCGGTCACGAGGCGGCTGGGCCGCGGGTGTGGTCACCGGGGAATTCTGCCGCACCGGGCGCCTCGAAGGGGTCAGCGACCTGGCCGTGCCGGGGCGGTCTCCCGCGCGCCGTCGTGGACGCGGAGCAACAGGGCGGTCAGCTGGGCGCGTTCGCTGGAGGTCAGAGGCGCGAGGACGTCCTCCTGCACGGCCAGCGCCTCGGACTTGAGGCTTTCCAGCAGGGCGCGGCCGGCCGGCGTGACGGTGACCGTGACGCGTCGCCGGTCGGCGGTGTCGCGGGCCCGCTCCACCAGGCCGGACGAGCCGAGCCCGTCCACGATCTTCACGACGTCGCTGCGGTCGATCGAGAGCCGCGCGGCGAGTTCGCGCTGCACATGGGGGCCGAAGTCGGCGAGCGCGGCGAGGACCGCCATGTGCCAGAGCCTCAGCCCGCGTTCGGCCAGCCGGTCGGCGAGCCTGCCGCGCGCCGTCTTGCCGGTCTTGGACATGAGGTAGGTCGTCATACCCAGGAGACTGGGAGGGGTTTCGTTCATCAGGTATATCGTAGGGCCAACCCCATGATGGGTGTGCACCTACCGAAGGAGATTCCGTGGACGCGTTGCATCCCCGCTTGCTGGTCGACCGGTTCGCCGACTGCTTCCGCTTCTACGACGCCGTGCTGCCGGAGCTGATCGGTGCCGTACGGGCCAGTGGCAACGCGTCGGGGCCGTACGCGCACTGGGACGTCGAGGGCCAGGGCGTGCTGGTGCTGTTCGACCGGGGTGCGATGGCGACGGTCGCCGGTACCGAGCACCTGCCCGCGGACCCGGCGCCGACCCAGGACCGGTCGATGTTCGTCCTGCGCGTGGCGGACGTCGACGCGGGGCTGGCCCTCTGCCTAGGCCACGGAGCCGAGTTGACCGCACCCGCGTCCGACCGCCCGGAGTGGGGACCGGGGTTGCGCACCGCCCATGTACGCGACCCCGAGGGGCATCTCGTGGAGTTGCAGTCCTACTGACCGGTGCCGGTGGACGTCACTTCCGCGCCCAGGCCCGCATGGCGGAGCGGGAGGAGAAGTCGGCGACGTCCTTGTCGAGCGGCTGGTCGGTGTACTGGTGGATGCGCCAGGTCGCCTTGATGCGCGGCTTGCCCGCCTTCACGTAGTCGGCGATCCAGAGCCCGTCCCCGGCGTACGACGTGGTGTCGTGGTTCAGCCAGAAGTAGCGGTTGCAGTAGAGCAGGACGCGGTGGTGCGGCCGCAGGCGTTTGACCTCGCGGATGAAGCGGTCCTTCTCGGCGTTGCTCGCCCGGGTTCCCTCGCCGTTCTGCTCCCAGTCGACGGCGAGCAGGTCACCGGCTTTCTCGGGCGCCTTGCTGAGGAAGTACTCGGCCTGCGCCGTGATGTTTCCGGGCCACAGGAAGTGGTAGAAGCCGACGACGCATTCGGCGTCGCGGGCCCGTTTCGTCTGGTCGGTCAGGCGTGGATTGACGTACGAACGGCCCTCGGTGGCCTTGATGAGGACGAAGTCCAGTCCATCCGTGTCGAACGAGGACTGATGGGCGCTGACATCGACACCGTGCAGCATGGGCACCGCCTTTACAAATGGCTGGCTCTGTTCCGCTTACCTTCCCCTCCCGCCCGCCCTTCACCCTCGCCGGAAGCACGAATGCGCGTGTGTGCCGGGGCGCGCGCTCCGGCACACACGCGCGGGTGACGCGCGCGGATATCAGTCGTCGAAGCCGGTGGAGCGGCTGACCTTCTCCCAGGCGAGCGTTTCGGCGCGGGAGGCGTCGAGCGCGCCGAGCACGGCGTCCGTCGCGTCGTTGCCGAGCGGCAGCCGCAGCGGGGTGTCCTCGGCGGCCAGCGCGGTCAGGATGGCAGCGGCGGCCTTGGCCGGGTCGCCCTCCTGCTTGCCGTCCGACTCGGGCAGGCCGCTGCGGACCGGGCCGACGGAGTCCGCATAGGCGTCGAGGGGCGCGGACTGGCGCAGGGCGCCGCCCCCCGCGAAACCGGTACGGAAGGAGCCGGGTTCGACGATCAGGACCTTGATGCCGTGCGGGGCCACCTCGGCGGCCAGCGCCTCGGACAGGCCTTCCAGGGCGAACTTCGTCGCGGAGTAGCCGCCGACGCCGGGGAAGGTGAACCGGCCGCCCATGCTGCTCATCTGGACCACGGCGCCCGAACCGTTGCGGCGCATGTGCGGCAGCACGGCCCGGACCAGGGCCGCGGGACCGAAGAAGTGGAGGTCCATGAGGTCGCGCAGCTCTCGGTCGGTGGTCTCCTCGACCGCGCCGACGAGCCCCATGCCCGCGTTGTTCACGAGCACGTCGATCCGCCCGTACCAGAGCACGGTGTCCGCGACGACGTCGGCGATGCGGGCGGTGTCGGTGACGTCGAGTTGGACGGCGACCGCGCGGTCGGGGTGTGCGGCGACGAGGGCGTCGAGCGCCTCGGGCCTGCGGGCCGTGGCGACGACCGTGTCCCCGGCGGCGAGGGCGGCCTCGGCGATGGACCGGCCGAAGCCGGAAGAGGCGCCGGTGATCAGCCAGACGCGGCCCTGGGCCTTGTCGCGGGCGGGGGTGGCGGGTGCGGTGTTCATGTCCAACTCCGTTTTTCTGTCGGCGCGTTGCGGTGATCCATTTATGTCACCCGCGCCCATGAACGGTCCAAGACATGGATTCTCCGGAGCGATAAAGACGACTTATGATCGCGCCATGGAACTGCGCCAGCTGCACTACCTCACGGTGATAGCCGAGGAGGAGAACCTGGGCCGGGCCGCCCGCAGGCTCTTCGTCAGCCAGCCGGCTCTCTCGTACGCGCTCAAGAGTCTGGAGGCGGAACTCGGCGTGAAGCTGTTCGACCGCCACGCGGGCGGGGTCTCGGCCACCCCGGCGGGGCGCGATGTGATCGCCGAGGCGCTGCTCACCGTACGCCAGGCCGAGCGGGTGACCGCGGCGGCCGAGCGGCACACGCGGGGCGAGACGGGTGTGCTGCGGGTGGGGTTCGAGGCGAGCGGGGCGGGCGAACTGACCACCAGGGCGCGGGCGGAGTTCGCCCGCCTCCATCCCGGGGTGCGGGTGGCGCCCAAGCGGTACGACTGGGGTCAGGAGGCCGACGCGCTGCGGGACGGTCTCACCGACGTGGCGTTCGTCTGGCTGCCCAACGACCTGACCGGGCTGACGTACGAGGCGGTGCACAGCGAGCCCCGCGTCGTCGGCCTGCCCACGGCGCATCCGCTGGCGGCCCGCGACGGCGTCTCCATCCTCGATGTCAAGGACGAACCCCTGCTGTGGACCCGGCGGGCGCCCCGGCAATGGGTGGACTGGTGGGCCGTCAACCCGCGCCCCGACGGGTCGGCCCCGGTCTGGGGGCCGACCAACGACAACGTCGAGGAGATGCTGGAGCAGGTGGCGCAGGGGTCCGCGATCTGCTTCGCCCCCGAGAGCATGGCCCGCTACTACGCCCGCCCCGATCTGTCCTGGGTGCCGCTCACCGATGTCGAGCCACTGCGCGTGGTCCTGGCCTGGGCGGACGGCGCGGACACCGCACTGGTACGGGGCTTCGCCCGTGTGGTGCGGCAGCTCGCCTCGGAGGCGTAAGCGCTCATTCCGCCGCGGGGGCGTCCTCCGGGGCGGCCGGCAGGCTGTCCATGAAGGAGCTGACGGAGAACACCGCGTTCCCCGCTCCGGGCGGGCCGTAACCGGGGGGCGAGGTGAGCCCGAACTCCTCCATCGTCGCGCGGTAGGACTGCAGGAGCCGGATGTGGTACTCCAGCGGCGCCCCGTCCGGGTTGGTCTTGCCGAGCGGGGTCGTCGGCTCCGGGCACCAGGTGGTGAAACGCGGGGTGATGCCGTGCGACATGAAGAAGCGCAGGCCCTCGGTGGTCGAGTCGATGGCCTCCTTCACCGTGGTGAAACCGAACGGCTCGGCCATCTCGACACCGGCCACGAAGTTCGGGATGACGTTGCGGGCGCCGAAGACGTCCGCGGAGTCCAGGATGCGGCGGTGCCACTCGTCACGGCCGACGTACCGCTCCTTGCCGGGGCAGTACAGCTCGAAGAGGCGCCGGTCCCACACCTCGTAGTTGGGGTGGTAGATCTGCACCCCGTAGTCGTGGAAGCGCTGGACGTCTGCCTTGGGCAGGGCCTGGGCGACGACCTTCCCGATCCAGCGGCCCGGGAAACGCTCCTCGATGGCCTTGGCGTACTGGCCGTAGAAGTCGGCCTCGTCCCGGCCGCCGATGTGCGAGGTGATGGCGCCGCCGGTGAGGGTGTACGCGGTGGAGGTCTTCGCCGTGTCGTACCGGTCGATGATCTCCAGCGCCTCCAGCACCTCCTCGACGGGCTTCACCCCGGTGTACGGGCGGCCCGCCGCCTTGTGCTGGCGCCAGTTGTGGTTGATGTCGCAGTACTGGCACTCCTCCTTCGCGCCGAAGTACTGGCAGACGCGGAAGACGGTGAGGTAGACGAGGTAGCCCCACTGGATGGTCGGGGCCACCTCCATCACGGACTTCCCGTTGGCGAGCGTGTGCCGGTAGTAGTCGGGCATCGGCGGCAGCCCGACGTCGGAGATGCGCCTGCCGTCGAGGTAGAGCCCGAGCATCCCGTCCGCGTCCGCCGCGACACGGTACGGGGAGGCGGGGTTGACGCGCACGGAGACGACGGTGCGCCGCAGCTCGTACGGGCCGCCGGTGAGCACGATCTCCTCCGGCGGGCGGCGCAGGGCGGCCGCGCCCAGCTCGGGCAGGGTGCCGTGGTCGAAGGAGAAGATGAAGTACGACTTCGGCTTGACGTCGCCGCCCTCGTTGTCGCTGAGCGCGGACTCGTCGAAGGCGACGCCGCCGCGCAGCAGGTCCTCCTTGATGACGGCCTCACGCGGCACGTCCGGGAACTGCTCCATCAGCAGTTCGACGAGTCGGGTGCGGTCTGCGGTGCCGGGCTCGGTGCGGTCGGGATCGGTGCGGCTGGGCATGTGCGGGCTCCTCGGTCGGTCGTCGGCGTGTTCCGGATGCGACGTCTGTGCAACGAACCACGGCCGCGGGGCGTTCTCTTCCCGGCTGCCGGATGCGTCACTCCCCGCCTCCGAATCCTATGTGACCGGTCAGTAAGGTGTGGGGGCGGGAGCCCGTCGGCCGTGCGGCCGGTCCGACGCCCGCTGGTGACCGCCGCCGGCCGCGGAACGGAAGTGCTCCATGCCCCGCACCATGTCCGTGTCGGACAGCATCGTCGTGCACACCGGACCGCTGGAGGTGTACGCCCGGCTGAGCGATCCCACGGCGATGGGCCGCTGGAGCCCGGAGAACCTGGGCGCGCGGGTGCGCGGTGAGCGCCGGGAGGCGTACGTCGGCATGGTCTTCGACGGCCGCAACAAGCGGGGGCCGGTGAGCTGGACGACACGGTGCACGGTGACGGCGGCCGATCCGGGGCGGCGGTTCGCGTTCCGGGTCCATGCGATCGGTGCGCGGCGGCCGTTGCTGCGCGGGCCGATCGCCACATGGGAGTACCGCTTCGAGGCGGTGGAGGGCGGCACCCGGGTCACGGAGATCTGGACGGACGACCGCCGCGCCTGGCCGGACGTCGTGGCGAATGCCTTCGACCGGGTGGCCACGCGGGGGCACACCTTCGCCGTGTTCCAGCGCCGGAACATCCGCACCACGCTCGAACGCCTCAAGGCGGCGCTGGAGTCCTCGTCCCCGGACGCCTGACGGATCACGCCGTCCAGTGCGCGGGGCGGCCGAGCGACGCCGGGAGCCGGGTGGTGCCGCTCCCCCGGGCCGCGTTGACCTGCGCCTGGGTCAGGAACAGCGCCCCGGTGAGGTCGGCGCCGGACAGGTCCGCGTCCCGGAAGTCCGCGCCGATGAGGTCCGCGAGGCGCAGGTCGGCGCCGCCGAGGTCCGCCGCGATGAGGTAGGCGCCGCGCAGATCGGCGCCCCGCAGGTCCGCCTTCCCGAGCCGGGCGCCCATGAGGTCGCCGCCCCGGTGGCTGCGCTTCTTGCGGCCCGGGGCCGTGGCGCGCACGAGTTCGCTCACGCGTCCGAGGAGCACGGCGACCTCGCCCCGGTGGGCGGCCACATCGAGCTCGGCCAGGGCGGCGGCGTCGAGGCGGGTCAGGGCTTCGGTCGCTTCGAGGGTGCGCCGGATCTCGCCGCGCAGGGAGCGGGCGGGGGCCAGGGTGGCCGCCTCCGTCAGGTACCAGAGCAGTTCGTGGAGTTGCCGGACGACCGGGAAGACCTCGAACATCCGCTGCGCGGTCTCCGGTGCGGCGCGCCAGTCCCGGCCGCCGAAGATCTCCACCGACACCTTCTGACCGGCCCCGAAGCAGTCGTAGACGGTGCAGCCGGGGAACCCCTCGGTGCGCAGCCGGGAGTGGATGCCGCAGCGGAAATCTTCCTGAAGGTTCCGGCAGGGTGTGCCCGCCGCCTTGTTGACGGCGAAGTCGGCGGAGCGGGTGAGCGTCAGCGCGACGCAGCACAGGGCGAAGCAGCTGCCGCAGTCGGCGCGCAGGGCGTCACGGCCGTCGCCGCCCCGTCGTTCGGTGCCGGAGGGCCGGTCGGTGTCGGGCACAGGGGTGGATCCTTCGGAGCGCGATGTTGACGAGCAGCACCGGAGCCTATCGGCTTCGCGTCGGTCGGCCGTTGTCGGTGGGGCGGCGCACACTGGCAGCAGTGCTGTACGGGGACGGGACGGAGGGCGTCGCGGATGGGCGGCGAGGAGGAGAGCGGGTTCGAACCGGCGACCGGGGACGGCCCGCCGGCACCCGGGGACGCGGCGGCGCGCGCCGCTTCGGTGCGGTCGGCGTGGGCCGGGTTGGTGCAGATCAGGCGGCTGGCGAACAGCGGCAGGTCCGACCCGGAGTCGGTGCCCGCGCCGTGGGAACTGCACCGTCCGGTACGGGCCGTGGCCCTGGCCCTGGAGGCTGCGGGGCTGCCCCCCTCGGCCGTCGGCCCGTCAGGGGAGCGCACGGGGAAGGGTTATCGGGTGACGGAGGGGGCGGCGCCGGGCACGGTGCGAGTGGAGTGGCTGGGGCCGGCCGGAAGCGGGGCGGCGTACGAGGAGGAGAGCGAGCTGCCCCGGTGCGTGGGGGCGCTACGGGAGTTGGGGTGGACCGCGCTGCTGTACCGGGGGCCGCGCGGTCGCCGGTTCCTGGAGGTCGAGCCGCCGGCGGGTCGGCCGGACGGCCGATAGTCGCCGTGCCGTGCCGCTCGCCGGCCGCCGTTGTCAGACCCATGGGGGATGCTGGTGGAGTCCGACACCTCTGACCTGGAGATGCTGAGATGCGCAAGGACGAACTCGCGGCAGCGCAGGCGTATGTCCGTTTACTGGAGGCCACCCGGGCCGCCCTCTCCGACCCGGAAGACGCCCCGGTGTACCTGCCGTTGCTCACGTCACCGATGGAGGAGGCCGACGGGGCGCTCCGGCGAGCCGGGTTCGCGGGCAACGAGACGCGGTTCTTCGAACTGGTCGGCTCGCTCCGGCCGAGTCTGACGGGCAGCGGCCACTGAGGAGAGCGCCGGGGCGGTCCCGCCGGTCGTGCCTCAGCCGCTCACGGGGAGCGGTGCGAGGCCGAGTTCGCGGTCGCCGAGGGGCGCGAAGTGGCGGGCCACGTCCTCGGCGGTGACCTGGGCGAGCTCGGCGGGGTGCCAGCGGGGGTCGCGGTCCTTGTCCACGATCTGGGCGCGGACGCCCTCCACCAGGTCGGGCCCGGCGAAGGCGGCGGTCGAGACGCGGTACTCCTGGTCGAGGACCGCTTCCAGCCCGCCGAGGCGGCGCGCCCGGCGCACGGCTTCGAGCGTCACCTTGAGCGAGGTGGGCGCCTTGGCCAGGATGGTCGCCGCGGCGCGTTCGGCGGCCGGGTCCCCGTGGCCGGCGAGGCGGTCCAGGATCTCCTCGACCGTGTCCGCCGCGTAGCAGGAGTCGATCCAGGCGCGGTGGGCGGCCAGCTCGCCGCCGGGGGCGGGGCGGGCGTGGTCCTCGACGGTCGCGGTGACGGCCTCGGGGGTCGTGCACTCGGCGAGCGCGGCGACGAGGGCGGCGAGCCCTTCGGCGGGCACGAAGTGGTCGGCGAGCCCGCAGAGCAGCGCGTCGGCCGCCCCGACCGCCTCGCCGGTAAGCGCGAGATGCGTACCGAGTTCGCCGGGTGCGGCCCCCAGCAGATACGTTCCGCCGACGTCCGGGACGAAGCCGATCCCGGTCTCCGGCATGGCGATGCGGGAGCGCTCCGTGACGATCCGGACGGAGCCGTGTGCGGAGACCCCGACGCCGCCGCCCATCACGATGCCGTCCATGAGGGCGACGTACGGCTTGGGGAAGCGGGCGATCCGTGCGTTGAGCAGGTACTCGTCCCGCCAGAAGTCCAGCGAGGCGGTGCCCCCGGCCAGGGCGTCGTCGCGGACGGCACGGATGTCGCCGCCGGCGCACAGGCCGCGCTCCCCCGCGCCGGTGAGCAGCACGGCGACGACGGCCTCGTCGCTCCCGGCCGCGTCGAGCGCGTCGGCCATGAGCCGCACCATGGCGTGGTCGAGCGCGTTCAGGGCGCGGGGCCGGTTGAGCGTGAGGTGTCGGACGCGTCCTTCGGTGTGCAGCAGGACGGGGTCCTCGTGGTTCATGCGCGCGCTCCGCTCAGCCCGGGTGCCGTGCCGTCCGCCGGTCGGGGGACGATCTTCCGCTGCCATTGTGCGCGGGCCCCGGTGGGGCGGGCGGTGCGGGGTGGTTCCGCTGTGGCAGGCGCGCCGGACCCGCCGGACAATTGAGGCACGCCGTACGGCGGACCCGCCGGACGATCCTCGGAGCTGGAATGACCGATCAGAACCGGCCCCCGGTCGTTCCCGGCCCGCCCGGCCGGCCGGAGGGCAGGACGCCGGTCGGCGAGACCGGCACGGCGGAGCGGCTCGCCATGAACCGGACGGGCAGCTTCGACTGGGACCTCGATGCCTGGACCCTGGATATGGACGAGGCGGGCCTGCTGGTCTTCGGTCTGGACCCTGCCGCGTTCGACGCGCGCCCGGAGTCCCTGGCGGAGCTGCTGGAACCGGAGGAGCGCGACCGTCTGGGTGTGGCGACGGAGGAGGCGCTGAACGGCGCGGGCAGCTCGTACAGCGTCCACTTCCGGATTCCGCTCGCGGACGGCAGGGATCAGTGGACGCATGTCCAGGGGCGCATCCTGCGCGGCGGGGACGGGAAGGCGCTCCGGGTCATCGGTCTGGTGCGGGACGCGACGGCCGAGGTCACCCATTCGGACTTCGTGCTGGAGCTGGAGAAACGGCGACGCCGGCAGACCGACATAGTTGAACGTACGACGAGTGCCTTGTCGCGCGCGGTGACGGTGGACGATGTGACGGCCGCTCTGACCGGTCCCGGCGGGCTGGCGCGGCTGGGAGCGGACGGGCTGGCGCTCGGGCTGCTGGACAACGCGGCGCTGAACGTCATCGCGCTGAGCGGTGAGTCCCTGGAGGTCCTGGACGACCTGGGCTCGGGTCGGCTCGACCCGACGTATCCGCTGGCCGACACCGTGCTCAGCGGGCGCCCGCGCTTCGTCGGCTCGCTGGCGGCGCTGACGCGGCGCTATCCGGTGCTGGAGCCGCATGTGGGCCGGCTGAGATTCCAGGCCGCGGCGTATCTGCCGCTCGTCGCCCAGGCGAGGACGCTCGGCGGACTGGCCCTCTTCTACCGGCAGCGCACCGCGTTCACGGCCGACGAGCGCAATCTGTGCCTCGGCCTCGCCGCGATCGTGGCCCAGTCCCTCCAGCGGGCCAAGCTGTTCGACGAGGAGCGCGAGTTCGCGACCGGGCTGCAATCCGCGATGCTGCCGCGCCGCATCCACGACGTCGAGGGCGGCGAGATCGCGGTCCGCTATCACGCGGCGTGGAGCGGCCGCCAGGTCGGCGGTGACTGGTACGACGTGATCGCCCTGCCCAAGGGGCGGTTCGGGATCGTGGTGGGCGATGTCCAAGGACACGACACGCACGCGGCCGCGATCATGGGGCAGCTCCGGATCGCGTTGCGCGCGTACGCCGCCGAGGGGCATCCGCCCTCCACGGTGCTGGCCCGTGCCTCGCGGTTCCTCGCCGAGCTGGACACGGACCGGTTCGCGACGTGCGCCTACGCTCAGGTCGATCTGGCGACCGGGACCGTGCGGGTGGTGCGGGCCGGTCATTTCGGGCCGCTGATCCGGCACATGGACGGCCGGGTCGGCAGCCCCCGGGTGCGTGGCGGCATGCCGCTGGGCATCTCGACCGACTTCGGCGACGAGGAGTATCCGGAGACCCGGCTCGACCTGGTGCCGGGCGAGACGCTGGTCCTGTACACCGACGGGCTGGTGGAGGAGCCGGGCGCCGACATCGACGCGGGGGTGCGCACCCTGATCACCGAGGTCAGCGCGGGGCCGGCGGGTGCGGAGGCGCTGGCCGACCATCTGTCGGACCGGCTGTGGGAGCGGTGGGGCTCCGGCGACGACGTCGCCCTGCTGGTGCTGCGCCGCAGCCCGGACCCGGGGTCGCCCAAGGCACCGAGGCTCCACCAGTACATCCACCAGGCCGACCCGGAAGGGCTGTCCGAGGCGCGGACCATCGTGCGCCAGGCCCTGACCGACTGGGACATGGCGGAACTGGCCGACGACGCCGAGCTGGTGACCGGGGAGCTGCTGGTGAACGTGCTGCTCCACACGGAGGGCGGGGCCGTCCTGACCCTGGAGGTGCTGCCCGAGCCGGTCCGCCGGGTGCGGCTCTCGGTGCAGGACCGCTCCAGCGCATGGCCCCGCCGCCGGTCACCGGGCGAGACCGCGACCTCGGGCCGGGGGCTGCTGCTGCTCGACGCCGTCTCCACGCGCTGGGGCATCGAGCCCCGGGGTGAGGGCAAGGCGGTCTGGTGCGAGATCGGTCCGAGCGCGCCTCCCACCACACCCCCCGTGCACCGGCACGCCTCGGGCGGCCCGCGAGGCGGGGGCGGACAACGGTGAGGGGCGCACCGCCACGTCGCGCGTGACGGTACGCCCCTCGGCCCCGCCGCCCCTTCGCTGTACGCGTCCGGGCGGCGCGGTCTACGTCAGTGCTGTGCGGTGCGACGCTTGCGCACCGACCACATGATGCCGCCGCCGGCCAGCAGCACGGCCACCGCCGCGCCACCGATGATCGGGGTGGCGGACGAGGAGCCGGTCTCGGCCAGGTCCGGCGAGCTGGGGCTCGGCGTCGCCACGGCGGGCGCGGACGACGACGGAGCGGACTCGCTCGGCTTGACGGTGGGGCTGGGGGACGCCGTGGTGGGTGTCTCGGACGGCTTCGTCTCGGACGGGCTCGGCGTCGGCTTCGACGGCGGGGTGCCCTCGCACACCGGCGCCTGCTTGGTGTCTTCCTTCGAGTACTGGTCGCCGTCCCCGGCCTTGACGACCAGGTAGACCGTCAGCGGCTGGTCGTGCTCCGGCAGCGTGAGCTTCTTCTCGAAGTCCTTGCCGAACTTCTCCGTCGGCAGCAGCGCGTTGCCGTCGACGGTGACGGTCACCTCGTTGGTGACACCGGGGTTGTACTGGGTGAGGTGCAGGCTCACTTCGTCACAGGTCACGTCCCAGGTGGGGGTGTGAGCTGCGGCCGGACCGGCGGTGAGGACCGCGCCGGAGAGGCCGACCACCGCGGCGGCGACGAGAGTTCCCGCTGCGCGCCACGATCTCCTGGGTATGGTCATGGATATTTCCTCCGCAGATGTTTCGCGCCCGTATGGGCGGTGCAGCGCACAGTACTGCCCCCTTCCCCACCGTGTGCACCCGCCCCACAGCCGTATCCGCGTCACAACCACCCCCACACCATCGCCGGTTGGGACATGCCGGACACGGGCCGGCGCTGCCCGCTCGTCCCCGGCGCCCCGTCCTGTCCTCAGAGCCGCCGGTGCATGATGTGCAGCCCCACGAAGCCCTCGACCGGGTGGTCGAACCCCTCGGGCAGGGTGCCCAGGATGTCGAAGCCCAGCGAGCGGTACAGCTTCACCGCGTGGGTGTTGGTCTCCACCACCGCGTTGAACTGCATGGCCCGGTATCCGGCCGTGCGTGCCCAGTCGATGCTGTACTCGCACAGGGCGCGTCCGACACCGCGCCCGGAGTGCCGGGGGTCGACCATGTAGCTGGCGCTGGCGATGTGCGATCCGTTGCCCATGTGGTTCTTGTTCATCTTCGCCGTGCCGAGGACGGTGCCGTCGTCGGCGAGCGCGACCACGGTCCGGTTGGGTGGCTTCAGGAGCCACCAGTCGGCGGCGTCCGCCTCCTGGAGGTCGAGGGGGTAGGTGAAGGTCTCGCCGGCGGCGACGATTTCATGGAAGAACGGCCAGATGGCGGGCCAGTCCTCGGGGTGGCTTCCCTGATCAACATGCCGCTCAGGATGCCTGGCCGGACCCGCGATCACCAGCCGTTATCCGGAGCGCCCCGCTCCACCCCCGCCGGGCCGCACCGCGCGTGGCAGCCCGCCGTGCCGGGGTCGACGGAGCCCCAACCCCCGGGCCGCGCGCCCCCGCAGCCGGGCCAGCAGCCTCAGCGGGCCTTCGGGGCGGGCGTGCCCGACGAGCGCGGGCACCGGTCCGGAAGCCTCGGGTCCGGGTTCGACGGGCCCCGGTCCGGGCCCTGCAGGATCGGCGGGCAGCGCCGCCACGCCCTGCTCACGCGGCCGCACCGAGACAGGCGGACCGGAAAGCGCCTCGTCCACCGCATCCCCCGGTCGCGGCGCCGGCCGCGCCTCCCGGGCGGCGTCCAGCTCCGTGATCAGGCTGATACGGCGCCACAGGATCTCGTCCGGCTCGTCGGCGGTCATCAGCCGCGCCATCGCCTCGCGGCCGGCCACCGATCCTCGTCGCCCGAACACCGCCTCCGGCCTGATCCTGGTGAAGTGGGCTCGCTCGTAGGGGTCGTCCACCACCTCCGCCAACTGGACCGGATCCAGGCCCTGGGCGACGATCGCCGCGCGCACCCATGGGTCGTCGGTGAGGGCGAGCAGGCGCTCGATCCGCCGGGAGCGCCAGTTGCGCGGCCGCCAGTCGGCCCCCGCGTCCAGCCGGCCGCGCATCCAGGGCGGGCTGTTGCCCACCAACAGCTCCGGCGACCGGGAAGCCAGCGCTTCGAGTTCCTGGGCGAGATAGACCCACACCACCGCCCGGTACCGGTTGAGGTAGAAGGCGACGGGTGTGAGGCATCCGGCCCGGGCGAGCCGGGTGAACCGCGCCGGGCTGATCCCGAGCAGTCGGGCCCCCTCGGCGGTCCCTACCGTGCGCACCCGTTCGCGCAGAGCGCCGGGGAATCCGTCCTGGGCCCGCAGGCGCGCGATCTCCTCGTGGTCGATCCTGGGCCGGCCGTCCGGTCCGCTCCGCACCCGGACCGCCCCCAGGTAGACGGCGAGTTCGAACTCGTTGCGCTTGAGGCCGAGATCCGAAGCGGCGCGGGCCGCGCCGAAGGTGCAGCCCGTTTCGTCACGCACGGTCTCCGGCCCCGGCATCTCCGTAGGGCGTGAATCGGCCCCATACACCCCGCTGTTCAGCTGATTCGTCGTTGTCATGACGTCACTCCCCCGCGACTCTCGATTACTCACTGCAACCAGAGTAGGCCGGGAAAGTCAACCGCCGCCGAGCCTGTGGATAACTCCACGGACCCGGCGGCGGCCGGAGCACATCAGGCGCGTCAGAGCCGGTTGACTCCCCCGGTCCCGTCCTGACGTGAGTCCACGCCGAGGTGCTGTCCCACCCGGTTGACCAGAAGCGTCATCTCGTACGCCACCTGACCGACGTCCGACTCCGCCTCACTCAGCACGCACAGGCAACTGCCTTCCCCCGCCGCCGTCACGAAGAGCAGCGCCTCGTCGAACTCCACCATGGTCTGCCGGGCCTTTCCGGCACGGAAGTGCCGGCCCGAGCCGCGGGCCAGGCTGTGCAGCCCCGACGAGACGGCCGCCAGGTGCTCGGCGTCCTCACGGGCGAGCCCGGTGCTCGCACCGGTCACCAGACCGTCGTTCGACAACACCAGGGCGTGCCGTATGTGCGCGACCCGCTGGGTGAGATCGTCCAGGAGCCAGTCCAGTCCCCTGTCCATCGCCATTCTGTTTCCTCCCCGTTCACGCGTTCCCCGTGCCTCGCTCGTGGCAAGCCTTGCGCACGGGTCACGCAGGGGCAAGCACCCCGCTCCCCGCACAGGGCGGGAAGCGGCCACCTCCGCTCAGCCGTAGGAGAGGTTCTCGCAGGGGTCGTCGTCCGCCGACCGGGCCTCGTCGGCGATCGCGGCCGGCACCTCCGGCGTGGCGGACGCGGCGTCGGGCGCGGCGGACGGCCCGTCCGCGTAGTCCTGGCCGACGGTGACCTGGATGCCGCTTCCCGCGTCGGCGGACTCGGTGATCCGTGCGCCGGGGAAGAGCCCCGCCGTGGTGCGGGCCTCGTCCCGCAGCCCGGGGCCGTACGCGACGACGGTCGCGGAGCGGGTCTGGTCCTGGGCGGTGGCCGTATTGGTGACGGTGAAGCCCTGCGCGCGCAGGAGCCCGGCCGCCTTGGCCGCGAGCCCGGGCACCGTCGTGCCGTTGTAGACGGAGACCTGGATGCCCGCGCCCGATACGGGAGACCGCGAAGCCTTGGGGGACGCGGTGGCGCCCGCCTTGGCGTCGAGGGGGCGGTCGGCCTTCAGCGCGGCCCACAGCGCGTCGGCGTCCGGCTCCACGACGGCGACGCGCTCGCCCTCGTACCGCCAGGGAACGGTCACGAACTTGGTGTTGTGCAGGTCGATGTTCTTCATCGAGAGGGCGAAGGCGAGCAGCTTGTCGGCCGAGCCGAGCCCGGGGTCGACGGTCATCGCGTCGGTGGCGGCGTCGGCCAGCGGCAGAAGGGTCGTGGGGTTCATGCCGCGTGACTTGATCTTCTTGACCAGGGAGGCGATGAACGCCTGCTGCCTCTTGATCCGGCCTATGTCGGAGCCGTCGCCGATGCCGTGCCGCAGCCGTACGTAGTCGAGGGCGCGTTGGCCGGAGACCGTCTGCGCGCCCTTCTCGAAGACCAGGGTGCCCCGGGTCGTGCGCTTGGGATTCAGGTCGCGCTGATAGATGTCGTTCGGCAGGCACACGGGCACTCCGCCGACGGCGGAGGTCAGCGCGGAGAACCCCGCGAAGTCGATGACGACGGTGTGGTCGACGCGCAGTCCGGTCAACTGCTCGACGGTGTTCTGGGTGCAGGCCGGGTTGCCCTCGACGGTCTCCCCCACCGAGAACGCCCCGTTGAACTGGCTGTGGTGGCGCGGGGCGGTCCAACTGCCGTCGGGCTTGCGGCAGGCCGGGATGTCGACCATGGCGTCACGGGGAACCGATACGGCCACCGCATGTTTACGATCGGCGTAAACATGCAGCAGGAGCACGGTGTCCGAGCGGCCGACCTCACCGGTGGCTCCGCCCAGCCCCTTGTTCTTGCCCGAGCGGGTGTCCGATCCGATGACGAGGACGTTCTGCCCGCCGGAGGAGCCTGGCGGCCGGTCGCCGGAGACGCCGTCGGCGCTGAACGTGTCGATGCTGCCGGTGAGTTTCAGATATCCCCAGCCGATCCCGGCGACCAGCAGGACGAGGAAGGACAGCGCGGACACGGCTGTCCGCCGCAGCCGGCTCCCCCTCCTCCCCGCCCCTGTCGCTCTGTTCCTGCTTGCCATGGGCCACCCCGTTCGTACGGCTGCCGCGCGGGTCCGCCTCCCGGCGGCGCCCGTACGGTCGTGCAGTTGTGCGTTTTTCTGGTCGTGACGTGCGGTGGCTCCGTGCGCCCCCGGACCTGACCATCGTCAGTCCGATCCCCTCTCCCCACAGGGCCGCGGGAAACATTGACCGGAAGACACCGGAATCCGGTGGGGCGCAGGGCGTGTTCCCCGCGCGCCCCGCGATGAATCGTGTCGGACGCCATCCGCGCCCTGGGCAAATCCTCGCGTTTCCTGAAGAGTGAGGGACAGCCGCCGTCCGTTCCGGGCGACGGCCGGACCGCGGCCGGTTGGAACGTACGGGCCGCGGTCGGTGAACCACTGGATCATTGGAGGAAGTTCATGGGTGTGACCCTGGCCAAGGGCGGCAACGTCTCCTTGTCGAAGGAGGCGCCCGGCCTGACCGCGGTGACGGTCGGCCTGGGCTGGGACGTACGCACGACGACGGGGGCCGACTACGACCTCGACGCCAGTGCGCTGCTGTGCGCGGATCACGGAAAGGTGGTCTCCGACCTGCACTTCGTCTTCTACAACAACCTCAACAGCCCGGACGGTTCCGTCCAGCACACCGGGGACAACCTGACGGGTGAGGGCGACGGCGACGACGAGTCCATCAACGTGAACCTGTCGGCGGTCCCCGCCGACGTCGCGAAGATAGTCTTCCCGGTCTCCATCCATGACGCGCAGAGCCGGGGGCAGAGTTTCGGCCAGGTGCGCAACGCGTTCATCCGCGTCGTGAACCAGGCCAACGGGGTGGAGCTCGCCCGGTACGACCTCAGCGAGGACGCTTCGACGGAGACCGCGATGGTGTTCGGCGAGCTGTACCGGCACGGCGGCGAGTGGAAGTTCCGCGCGGTCGGCCAGGGTTGCGCCTCCGGCCTGGCGGGTATCGCGAAGGACTTCGGCGTGAACGTCTGAGGTGACCGCCCCACCGGCCCGGCTCCGCCTCAGCGGTGGCCGGGCCGGCTCCGTCCGGGCCGCCGTCACCCGGAGTGCGACGGCTCCCCTTCCCGCGCGGTACGGCTGATGGCGCTCGGCCACCACGCCCTGGGCCCGATGTCCACGACCAGCGCGGGCGCCAGCAGCGAGCGCACCACCAGCGTGTCCAGCAGGACGCCGAACGCCACGATGAACGCGATCTGCGCGAGGAAGGCGAGCGGGATCACGATCAGCGCGGCAAAGGTGGCCGCCAGCACCACGCCCGCCGATGTGATGACGCCTCCGGTGCTCACCAGGCCGCGCAGCATGCCCTGACGCGCTCCGTGCGCCAGCGCCTCCTCGCGCACCCGCGACATCAGGAAGATGTTGTAGTCGACGCCGAGGGCCACCAGGAAGACGAATCCGTACAGCGGCACCGAGGCGTCCGTACCGCTGAAACCGAAGGCGTGCTTGAAGACCAGGGCCGAGACCCCGAGCGTCGCCAGGAAGTTGAGGCCCACGGTGGCCACCAGCAGCACCGGCACCAGGACCGACCGCAGCAGGCCCATGAGAATCAGCAGGATGATGACGAGCACCACCGGAACGATGATGTCCCGGTCACGCTCGGCCGTGCGCTGGGTGTCGTACTGCTGTGCCGTGTAGCCGCCGACGAGCGCGTCCGCCCCGGGTACGGCGTGCACAGCGGTACGCAGCCGCTTGACGGTCTCCGTCGCCGCTTCGCTGTCCGCCGCGTTCTTCAGGGTGACGTCGACGCGCACGCGGCCGTCGACCACGAGCGGCTTGCCCCTGCCGGGCCGGCCCGACGCCGTGACGGGCGCGGCGGAGGCCACCCCGGGTGTCGCCTCGGCGGCGGCGGTCACCTTGTCGGCGCTGTCGGCGTCGGCGATCACGACGGCCGGATTCCCCGAGCCGCCCGGGAAGTGCTTGCTCAGGGTGGCCTGGGCGGAGACGGAGGGGGCGTCGTTCACGAAGATCTCGTCCAGCGGGACGCCGTGCGACTTCAGGGTGGGGGCGAACGCGGCACAGGCGACCAGGAGGACCGCGCAGGAGAGCCACACCTTGCGCGGGGCCCCGTCGACGCGTGCGGCGACCCGGCGCCAGATCCCGTGCCCGCCGGCCGCCTCGTCCACGGGGCGCGGCTTGGCCGGCCAGTAAGCCGCCCGTCCGCACAGCACCAGCACGGCGGGCAGGAAGGTCATCGTGCTCAGCACCGCGCAGACGATGCCGATCGCGCCGACCGGCCCCAGGGCCCGGTTGTTCGTCAGGTCGCTGAGCAGCAGCGCGAGCAGCCCCAGCGCCACGGTGGCGGCGCTCGCGACGATGGCGCCGAAGGAGCGGCGGAGGGCCGCGCGGGCGGCTGTCGTACGGTCGCCGTGGGCCGCCAGCTCCTCGCGGAAACGCGCGGTCAGCAGGAGCGCGTAGTCGGTGGCCGCCCCGATCACCAGGATCGACAGGATGCCCTGGACCTGGCCGTCCACGAGGACGACGTCGTTGTCCGCGAGGACGTAGACAATGGCGCAGGCCAGCGCGAGGGCGAAGACGGCGCTGATGATGATCAGGAAGGGCAGCAGCACACTGCGGTAGACCAGCAGCAGGATCACGAGGACGGCGGCGAGCGCCACCCCCAGCAGAAGCCCGTCGATCCCGGCGAACGCGTCCTTGAGGTCGGCCTGGGTGGCCGCGGGGCCGGCGATCTCGGCGCTCGTGCCCGCCACCGAACCGGCGGCCTCGCGCACCCGGTCCAGGGTGTCCGGGAGTTCGTCGCCGAGGTCGGAGCGCAGCTGTACGACGCCCGACAGGGCCTCGCCGTCCTCGGACGGCAGCGCGGGCGACGGTGTGCCGACCACTCCGGGCTTCCCGGACAAGGAGGCCAGCGCACGGGTGGCGGACGCGCGGGCGCCGTCCGGGAGTCCTCCGTCGTCGCCGGTCCAGACGACGATCGCCGGCACGGTCCCGGACCGCTGGAACGCCTTCTGCTCGTCCGCGACCTGGGTGGACTCGGCGCTGCGCGGCAGGAACGCCGCCCGGTCGTTGGTCGCCACCTCGCCGAGCTTTCCGGCGTACGGGCCGAGTGCCCCGCCGATTCCGAGCCAGACGACGAGCAGCGCTACGGGGAGGAGCCAGCGGACGATGCGGTGCCTCGGTGGGGGCTTCATTGCTTCCTCAGGGATCGACACATGACACACATGACCCGAAGTCTCTCGGTCATTCATTATCTCAATGATCAAGAGATATTACTGTAGAGGCATGCGCACCACAGACGAGAGCCCGGACAGAGGCACGGACGACGGGCCCACGAGCCTCCAGTCGTTCGCTGTGCTGCTGCGCCGTATGAACGGCGAGTTCAACCGCATCGCACATGAATTCGCCCAGGCCCAGGGCCTGCACCCGACGGACATGCAGGCCCTCGTCGCCATCCTCGACGCGGACCGGGGCGAGGGCGACCACGCCATGACACCGGGGCGCCTGCGTGAACAGCTGAACCTCACCTCGGGGGCGGTGACGGCGTGTCTGGACCGGCTGGAACGCGCGGGGCACATCCGCCGGGTACGGGACAGCGGCGACCGGCGTGTGGTGCATCTTCACTACGCGGCCGCCGCGAAACATGTCGCCCGTGACTTCTTCAGGCCGCTGGCGGCGGGCACGGAAGCGGCGCGCAGGCAGTTCGCCGACGACGAGCTGCGTGTCGTGATCCGCTTCCTGCAGGCGATGAACGAGGAACTGGCCCAACTGCGCCGCACCGGCCCGGGCGCTTAGGGCGCGAGATCGCGGACCGGGCAGCCGCGCACCCCGGGGGCGGGGAACGTTCCCAGGGCCGCCACCTCGTATCCGTTCGGATAGCCCTTGATCTCGGGATTCTGCCGGGCGTAGTGCGGTGTGGTGCGCGGCGGCAGCAGGCGTACGGCGCGTGCGCGCAGCCGCAGCGCGCCCCGGGTGAGGCTCCGCGCCAGGGGCGCCGGGCGCTCGTAGCGGAAGGCGCGCAGCAGCGAGTCGTCCAGGAGCGCGAGGCTCGCGCCGCGTACGAGCGGTGCGAGAGGGCGGGGATACCAGGAGGCCATCAGGTCCAGCGTGGCGTCGGAGACCGAGCGCGCGCCCCGGTCCCAGCCGAAGTGCGCGTCCTCATAGGTGTCCAGGGTGCGCTCGAAGTCCTCGTACGTCTGCGGCAGGTCCTTGATCCCCATGCGGGCGCCGAGCGTCCTGTAGTACGCGGCGAACGCGCGCAGTTCGTGGTCGCAGAGCTGGCGCCAGCCGTACGCGTCGAGCCACCGCTTCGGCGTGACGACGAAGGTGCACAGGACGTAGCGCATGTCGTCGTTGCTGATGTCGTAGGCACCGTGCATCCGGTTGATCCGGCGGAGGGCGGTGCGCCCCGGATCGCTGTCGAAGCCGTGCTCGACGACGGTGTCCAGGAGGAGTGCGGTGTCGTCGTACCGTTTCTGCGTACGGTCCGTCAGTTCCGCTGTCTCGGACAGGAGACGGCCGATGCTGGGGACCGCATAGGTGCGGTAGAGGGCGAGTTCGAGGGCGCGGGTGATGTCCCAGGGGAACTCGTAGGTGACGGTGATCCGGTAGATCTCCAGGAAGTCCCGTTCCGGATCGAGGCGTTGGATCTCCTTCAGCCGGTCGTAACGCTTCACCGCACCGTCCCCCTTGTCCAGGTCGAGTGTCCCAGCCTACGTCCGGGGGCAAGACGGTGAGTACGCGCGACGCACGCGCGTTGACGTGTTGACGTGTTGACGGAAGGCGGGGTTTCCCATGACCGCGATATTCGGTGTCCTGCGCAAAGCCGTGGCCACGGGCCGCAGGGCCGCCCGCCCGGCGACAGCACCCGCCGCGGCCGGGCGCAGGCAGCACAACCTCTTCGAGGCGGCGGCCGTGTTCGTCGCGGCGTCGGCCGAGGACGACGAGGAGCGGATGGACGAGGCGAGCGGCTGGGTGTCGCCGGAGCAGCTCTCCTTCGGCGTCAGCGAGCTGGCCTGCCGGGCGGTGATCGCGCTGGCCCGGGAACGGAACGAATCGCCGCAGGTCGTGGCACGGGAACTGCTCGGCCTGTCCGAAGCCTGAGCCGGGGCCTGAGCCGGGGCCGCTCTCCGGGACATCCGTGCTCGTCAGGGCCTCGACGGCGGGGTTACCCACTGGTTAGGGTGCGCCGACGGAAACGATGACGGACGAGGAGAACGCAGTGACCGGGACGGACGAGGCAGTCGCCGACGACGACGCGCTGTATGTGCTGACCGCGGTCCTGCTGACGCCCGCGCAGTTCCCCGGTGTGCTCGGCGACGACTATCCGGCGGCCTGCGAGGCACTGGGCCTCGAACCGTACGCCGAGGGGTACGGGCTGGTCCTGGGCCAGGACTCGGACGGCGCCCGGTGGACCGTCGTCGTGGACGACGTGTCCCTGGTGGCGGTGGCCATCGCGTCGTGGGACTGCGGCATGGAGTACGAACTGTCGCCGGACGACGGCTCGGTGGTCGGCGCGCTCCCCGGCTGGCCGCTCGCCGTGGCCGTCGCCGCGCCGGGGGTACCGGCCCCGCACGACCCGGAACCCGGTCCGGAGGCGGACGGGGAGGAGCGGTCCCCCCTGTCGCCTCCCGACACCGATGTGTGGGGGCCGGCCCAGCGCCGCATGGGCGCGGACGCCATCGCCTCGCAGTGGGCCGACTGGCGCGACCAGATGGACGACGACGCCGACGACGACTCCGCCACGGACGACGCACCACGGCCGCAGACCGCCGGCCCGCACCCCGGTATCCGGCTGGCGCTGGCCGAGGCGCGCGGCTATCTGGAGGATCCGCCGCCGCCGGGCCGCATCCGGTCCTCCTTCGCGCCCGGGGACGCCCGGATGATCCGGGCCGACGGCCCCGGCTGGTCGATGGTGGCCAGGACCGACGACATCGCCTTCCTGCTCCTGGACGAGGTCCCGGGCGAGATCCTGCCGGTCAGGCGCGGGCCGGAACTGCCCGGTCTCCTCAAGGCCCTGGACGCCATGGCCGTACGCCCGTCCTGACCGCGGGCGGGACCACCACCGGCGGAATCAGACGCGTTCGAGCGGCCGGTGCGGTTCGGCGGGGAGCTCGATCCTCACCCGGTCTCCGGGCCCGACCTCGCCGCCGACCGTGACGACGCTCATGATGCCGGCCTTGCGGACGATGTTGCCCGCCTCGTCCCGTCCGACGACCTGCTTGAGGAGGCCGCTGCGGAAGTTGTCGATCTGCATGCACGGATTGCGCAGCCCGGTCACCTCGACGACGGCCTCGTCACCGAGACGCAGCAGGGTGCCGACCGGCAGGGCCAGCAGATCGATGCCCCGGGTCGTAATGTTCTCGCCGAGGTCGCCGGGCTTCACCTCGAAGCCCAGCACGCGGACCTCCTCGAACAGCTCCTCCTGGATGAGGTGCACCTGGCGCAGATTCGGCTGGGTGGGGTCCTGCGCGACCCGGGAGCGGTGCTTGACCGTGACCCCCGCGTGCACATCGCCCTCCACGCCGAGGCCGGCGAGCAGGGTGACGCTGTCACGGTTCGGCTTGGTGAAGCTGTAGGTCTCGTTCCTGCTGACGGCGGTCACGGTGCCACTCACGGCGGATACCCCTCTCAGCGTCCGGCCCTCAGCGGCCGATCTCCTTGCGTGTGATCCTACGGAGCCGTCGGCGCTGGCCGGGGTCCAGGGCGAGATACGCGAGCGTGGGGACTCCGACGAGCACGAGCAGGGACAGCCAGAACCCGATGAACGGCATCAGGACGACCGCGACGACGACTCCCCCGATGGCAACCTTGGCGCTGTTCGACATCGTCCGTACCTCCTCCGCGACCCGTGGCCGCCTCTGATGATGAGAACGTCCGTGCGCCCTCATCGGTTCCTGGTTCCCGCTCCCTCGTACGGGCAGCGCCCGGTCACCGCAGCGGCGCACCGACCTCGTGCATATGGGTGAGCGCCTGCCGGTACGACTCGGCGAGGCCGGTCTCCGTATACGGCAGGCCGACGGCCTGGCAGTGGGCCTTGACCAGGGGCTGGGCCAGGCGCAGGTGCGGGCGGGGCATGCTCGGGAAGAGGTGGTGCTCGATCTGGTAGTTGAGGCCGCCGAGGAACCAGTCGGTGAGGGCGGCTCCGCGTACGTTGCGCGAGGTGAGGACCTGGCGCCGCAGGTGGTCCCAGCGGTCCCCGTCGGGGTCGGGCATCTCCATGCCCTTGTGGTTCGGGGCGAAGGCCATGCCGAGGTGGAGTCCGAACAGCGCGTGGTGCAGGAGCGCGAAGACGACCGCCTTCCCCGGGGACATGACGGCGAGGAGCAGGCCGGCGTAGAGGCCGAGGTGCGCGGTGAGCAGGAGGCCGGACAGGGCGCGCTCGCGCGGGGGCTGGTGCTTCAGGTACTGGAAGCCGGAGACCTTGAGGGCGATGCCTTCGAGGAGCAGCATCGGGAAGAACAGCCTGGCCTGGTTGCGGGTGAGCCAGCGGGCGAAGCCCTCGCGCTGGGCGGCCTGCTTCTGGGTCCACACCAGGGCGCCCACGCCGACGTCGGGGTCCTTGTCGATGTGGTTGGGGTTGGCGTGGTGGCGTACGTGCTTGTCGTTCCACCACGCGTCGTTCATGCCGAGCAGCAGGTTGCCGTGGAGAAGGCCGATCACGCGGCCCACCTTGCGGTTGCCGGTTATCTGGGCGTGCCCCGCGTCGTGTCCCACGAAGGCGGTACGGGCCCAGAGGAGCGCCAGGGGCAGGGCGAGCGGCAGCACCCACCAGGTGTTGCCCAGGAGGACGATGCCGGTGATCACGGCCGCCAGGGCGAGCAGATTGACGGTGATGCCGACGGCGTACCAGCCCGTGCGCCGTTCGAGGAGTCCTTGTGCCCTGACGTCACGCAGCAGCGGCGCGAAGTCGCTTCCGGGGCTTCGGGCGCCGTCAGGTGACGATTCCGCTGCGGCAAGGGTGGCCTGGGGCATGGTGTCTCCGGTCTCGAATCCGCTCCGACCTCAGGAAACGTACGGTTCACGGAGTGCTCGGAACCATGGCGCCACCACCCGAGGCATGGTGGTGCCAGCACCCTCCTGGGGTGGGGGGCCGACTGCACCGGGGAACGGCGCCCGTACCACCGCGTGACGCACCTCACACACAGTGGAGGTCCGCCGGTTCGAAGGTTCAGGTACCCTCGGCGACCTCGGTCGGCTAGTCAAATTTGAGGACTCTGACATCGCTGTGCACAGCCCCTCCTCCGCTTCCCTCTCCGAAATCTCCGCACTCGCCGGCTGTTCCGTGGTCTTCCTGCCCTCGGATCCCGCCCGCGCCGGCCGCCTCGCCTTCTGGCACCCCGACGGCAGCACCCCGCCCGAAGGCCCCGGCGAGCCCGGCACCCTGACGGTGACGGGCCCCGACGCCCTGCCGTACGAGGTGCCGGGGCGTCTGCTGTCCGTCGCGGACGGGCTGCCCGTGCTCACCCGTGCGCGGTCGGCGGCTCACGCCTCCGCGGCCGTGGCGTTCTGGGGCGCGGCGGGGCTGCTCGCCCTGCAGTTCGCCGCCCGGGGCCTGCTCCTTCCGGGGCTGAGCGCGACGGACCACGACAGCTGGCGGTCCGGTCCGCTGACCCCGGACGACCTGATGCGCGTCCGTACCCTGGCCGCCTCCATGCCGCCCACCGCCCACGCCGTGCCCGTCGACCCGGCGGCCCGGCCGCTGCTCCTGCCCGAACCGGAGCGCCTGGTACGGGCGTTCCTCGACGCGGTCGCCGACTCCCTGCCCCGGACCCCCGCCGCCCCGCTCGCCGCGGGCGGACCGGCCTTCGCCGCGCGGGAGCCGCAGCATCTGCCCGGCCACCGGGCCTGGGCCGCCGATGTGGCGGCGGGACATGACGCGGGTGTCCGGCTGTCGCTGCGCGTGGAGGTCGCGGGGCTCGACGAGGGCGACGGGCCCTCGTTCCGCGTGGTGCCGCAGATCCACAGCGTCAGCGACCCGGCCGTGGTGGCCGATGCCGCCGAGATGTGGGCGGGCGGTGGCCCGGCCGCGGAGGCGTTCGGGCCGCGCGCCCGGATGGACACCCTGCTGATGCTGCGCCGGGCCGCCCGCGCCTGGCCGACGCTCGCTCCGCTGCTCTCGGCGGCCGTGCCGGACGCGGTGGACCCCGCCGACGAGGAGATCACCGAGCTCCTCGGCCCCGCCGCTCGGGCGCTGGCCGCGACGGGCGTCCAGGTGCACTGGCCCAGGGAGCTGAGCGCCCGCACGCTCACGGCGCGCGCCGTGATCGGACCGGACGACGAGGAGGCGGACGGCGGCGCGCCCCGGGGTCTCGCGCGCACCGCGTCGGAGGCCGCGCCGCTGCTGTCGTCCGACGCGCTGCTGACCTTCAACTGGTGGTTCGCCCTCGGCGACCAGCAGCTCAGCCGCGAGGAGCTGGACCGGCTGGCCGAGGCGGGCCGTCCGCTGGTGCGGCTGCGCGACCAGTGGGTGCTCATCGACCCGGACGAGGCGCGGCGGGCCCGGGAGACGCGGGACCGCAAGGTCACCCCGATCGACGCGCTGGGCGCGGCGCTGACCGGTTCCGCCGAGGTGGACGGCCGGCGGGTCGAGGTCCGGGCCACCGGCTGGCTGGAGCGGCTGCGCGAGCGCGTCGCCGACCCGGCCGGGCAGGACGGGGCCGAGGTGCCGGCAGTCGGTCAGCCGGCCGCGCTTGCCGCGGCCCTGCGGGACTATCAGCTCCGGGGTCTGAACTGGCTGCACACCATGACCTCGCTCGGGCTCGGTGGCTGCCTCGCCGACGACATGGGCCTCGGCAAGACGATCACCCTGATCGCGCTGCACCTGCACCGCCAGACCCTGGAGGGCGGTGCCGGGCCCACGCTCGTGGTCTGCCCGACCTCGCTGATGGGCAACTGGCAGCGCGAGATCGGGAAGTTCGCCCCCGACACCCCGGTCCGCCGCTTCCACGGCGCGTCCCGCACCCTGGACGACCTGGCGGAGGACGGGTTCGTACTCACCACGTACGGGACGATGCGGCTGGACGCTCCGAGGCTCGCCTCGGTGCGATGGGGCATGGTCGTCGCGGACGAGGCGCAGCATGTGAAGAACCCGTACTCGGCGACGGCCCGCGCGCTGCGCACCATCGGCGCCGGGGCGCGGGTGGCGCTGACCGGCACCCCGGTGGAGAACAACCTCTCCGAGCTGTGGGCGATCCTCGACTGGACGACACCGGGGCTCCTGGGGCGGCTCGGCACGTTCCGCACCCGGTACGCGCGGGCGGTGGAGGGCGGGGACCCGGCGGCGGCGGAGCGGCTGGGCGCGCTGGTGCGGCCGTTCCTGCTGCGCCGCCGCAAGTCGGACCCCGGCATCGCGCCGGAGCTGCCGCCGAAGACGGAGACGGACCGGGCGGTGTCGCTGACGCCCGAACAGGCGGGGCTGTACGAGGCGGTGGTGCGGGAGACGCTGGCGGCGATCGCCGAGGCCGACGGCATGGCCAGGCGCGGTCTGGTGGTGAAGCTGCTGACCTCGCTCAAGCAGATCTGCAACCACCCGGCGCAGTACCTCAAGGAGGACGACCCACGCATCGCCGGCCGCTCGGGGAAGCTGGAACTGCTCGACGAACTCCTGGACACCATGGTGGCGGAGGGGGCCGGGGTCCTGGTGTTCACGCAGTACGTCGGAATGGCCCGGCTTCTCGAACGGCATCTGGCGGCGCGGGGCATCGGCACGCAGTTCCTGCACGGCGGCACACCGGTGGCCGCGCGGGAGGAGATGGTGAACCGGTTCCAGGCCGGCGACGCACCGGTCTTCCTGTTGTCGCTGAAGGCCGCGGGCACGGGGCTCAACCTGACGCGGGCCGCTCATGTGGTGCACTTCGACCGCTGGTGGAACCCGGCGGTCGAGGCGCAGGCCACCGACCGTGCCTACCGGATCGGGCAGACGCAGCCGGTGCAGGTCCACCGGCTGATCGCCGAGGGCACGATCGAGGACCGGATCGCGGACATGCTCGCCCGCAAACAGGGGCTGGCCGACGCGGTGCTGGGGTCCGGTGAGAGCGCGCTGACCGAGCTCAGCGACGCGGAGCTGGCCGATCTGGTGGCGCTTCGAGGGGGGACGCGATGACGGACGGATACGAGGCCGAGGAGTTCGCCGACGGCGGCGACGGACGGGAGGACGGGGCGGCCGCGCAGGAGCGCACCTTCGCCGCCCTGCCTCCGGCCCCCGGGCGCGGTTTCGCCGCTTCCTGGTGGGGAAAGGCGTGGCTCAAGGCGCTGGAGGACACCGCGCTGGACCTGCGGCAGCTGAAGGCGGGGCGGCGCGTGGCCCGGGAGGGCGGGGTCGGTGCCGTGTCCGTACGGCCCGGCCGGATCACGGCGGTGGTGCGTGAGCGGGACGGGAGCACGTACCGCAGCGATGTGCTGCTCCAGGAGCTGGACGAGCAGGAGTGGGACCGTTTCCTGGGCATGGCGACCGAGCGGACGGGGCACATCGCGGCGCTGCTCGACCGGGAGATGCCGCCGCACCTGGTGGAGGACGCCGCGGCGGCCGGCATGGATCTGCTCCCGGGCATCGGCGACCTGGAGCCGCGGTGCACCTGTGAGGCGTGGGACCACTGCTTGCACACCACCGCCCTCTGCTACCAGGTGGCGCGGCTGCTGGACCAGGACCCGTTCGTGCTGCTGCTGATGCGGGGGCGCGGCGAACGGATGCTGCTGGACGGGCTCCAGGAGCGGATCGCGGCGACGGCCGGGGCGCCGCACGTCACGGCCGAGGCCGAGCAGCCGGCGCCGGACCCGGGCGTGTCCGGCGTGCCGGCGGAGCAGGCGTACGCCGCCGGCTCCGCCCGGACCCCGCTGCCGGCGCCTCCGGAGCTTCCCGGGGAGCCGGGCGCCGCCCCTTCGCTCGACACGGAGACGGACCCCGAGGCGGGGGTGGACCCGACGGCGCTGGAGATGCTGGCGCGGGACGCGGCGGCCCGGGCGCACCGGATGCTCGCCGACGCGCTGGCGCCGGGTCATGAAGGGCGTCCGGTGCCCGGGGTGCTGACGGCGCGCCAGGACGCGGTCAGGCTGGCCGCCGAAGCACGACCGGAGCCGTGGATCGTCCACCGCTTGGCGAGCGGCGCGGGGAAGACGCGCGCCGGGCTCCCCGCCGCGGTCGCGGCCTGGCGGTACGGTGGGGCGACCGCGCTCGCCGTGCTCGACGAGGACCGGCCCCTGGACGGCGAGGCGTTGGCCCGGGCCAGGACCCGGCTGGCCGAGGCGTGGGAGGAGGACGAGGCGCCCCGGCTGCGGGCCGAGCGCAACCGCTGGACTTCGGCGGACGGCGGCCTCCAGCTCCGCTACGGACCGGACGGGCGCTGGTATCCGTACCGGAGGGAGAGCGGTCAGTGGTTCCCGGCGGGTCCGTCCGACGACGATCCGGCGGCCGCCTGGGCGGAGGCGCAGGGCGTCTGACGGTGTGTCGGCTTCGCCTGAACGCCCCTTGCATGGGCAGGATTTGGGGAACCGGCCGTCTTCCGTGACGTGCGTGTCGCCCGTACGGTGGGGCCCGCACTCCGCGCCGCGCCTTCCGTATCCCTGCCCGTCCCACCCCCACAGGAGTTCGCATGGAACGCAGAAGAATCCTTCAGGGCGCCGCGGTCGCGGCGGCGGGAGCGCTGCTGCCCGCCTCCGTCCGCGCCGCCGCCGCGACGACGGGTGCCACGGACTATCCGGCGTCGCACTGGGTTCCCGCTTCGGCGTCCAACTACACGCCCTCTTCGCGCCCTTCGGCGTACCCCGTCCAGTACGTCATCATCCATGTCACCCAGGAGACGTTCTCCAAGACGGTGTCCATCTTCCAGAACCCGGCGAAGCAGGTCTCCGCGCACTATGTGGTGCGCTCGGGCGACGGGTACGTCAACCAGATGGTGCGGGAGAAGGACGTCGCCTGGCACGCGGGGAACTGGGACTACAACACCCGCAGCATCGGCATCGAGCACGAGGGGTGGGTGGACCAGCCCGCGTACTTCACCGACTCCCTGTACGAGCAGTCGGCGCTGCTCACGGCGAATATTTGCGACCGTCATAACATTCCCAAGGACCGGGCCCACATCCTCGGACACGTCGAGGTCCCCGGCACCGACCACACCGACCCGGGTCCGCACTGGGACTGGGTCCGCTACATCCGCCTGGTCAATCTCCTCGGCGCGGGCTGACCGGGCAGCGCACGAAGAGGATCCCCTGCACATCGCCGTCGGGCGCGCTGTAGACGTGGGGTACGTCGGCCCGCCACCGGGCGGAGGCCCCGGGCCCGACGGTGCCGAGGTCGTCGGGCAGCCCGACGACGGCGGTGCCGGCGAGGACCATCAGGCTCTCGGACGTACCCGGCACATGGGCCTCCGACTCCTGGACCGCGCCGGCGCGGATGGTCACCCGGAACACGTCGGTGACCGCTTCCCCGTCCTCGTACCGCTCGATCAGCACGGCGGTCACCGCGCTTCCGGAGACGCCCGCCCGCTGCCCGGAGGGTGCGCCCTCCGGCAGCGGGTCGCTCAGGACCGCGCTGAGGGGGCGGCCGAGGGCGGTGGTGAGGGCGTACAGGGTCTCCAGCGTGGGGTTGCGCCGGCCGCTCTCCAGCTCCGAGAGCGTGCCCTTGCCGACCCCGGAGCGCCGCGACAGCTCCGAGAGCGAGACGTCCATGCCGTGGCGCAGGGCCCGCAGCCTGCGCCCCACGTCCTCGTTCAGCCCCATCGCCGTCCGCCCGCTCGCCCATCCGGTTGACGGGCACCGGCCCGCGTCTCTAGTGTTCCACAAACAGAACGTTCCGTATACGGAACGCCCGGCAGCATCCCGGAAGTGGCTCACTCATGTCCGCGTTGACCCGCATACGTTCAGCCGCACCTCCCTCCGCCGTGGCGGCCGGGCTGATCGCCGTCATGGTCGGGGTCACCAGCTCCGCCGCGCTGGTCTTCACCGCCGCCAAGGCGGCGGGGGCGGACGCGCGCGAGATCTCCTCCTGGATGCTGGCGCTCGGCGTCGGACTCGCCTGCACCTGTGCCGGTCTGTCGCTGCGCCACCGGGCACCGGTCGTGACCGCCTGGTCGACGCCCGGCGCGGCGCTGCTGACGACGGGGCTGAGCGGGGTCTCCATGGCGCAGGCCGTCGGCGCGTTCATCTTCTCGGCGCTGCTCATCGTGGTGAGCGGTGTCACGGGCTGGTTCGCCCGGGTGATGAACCGCATCCCCGTACCGCTGGCCGCCGCACTGCTCGCCGGGGTGCTGCTGAGGTTCGGCACGGGCCTGTTCAGCACCATGCACCGGAGCTTCGCGGTCGCGTTCCCGATGTTCGTGATCTACCTGCTGGGCCGCCGTCTGCTGCCGCGTTACGCGGTGCTGCTGGCGCTGGCCGCGGGGGTGGCGGCCACGCTGTTCACCGGGGGCTGGCGGACCGGCGAGGTCCGGCTCTCCCTGGCCACACCGGTCTTCACCGCGCCCGAGTTCGACTGGAAGGTGCTCGTCAGCGTCGGCGCGCCGCTGTTCGTCGTGACCATGGCCTCTCAGAACCTCCCCGGTGTCGCCGTGCTGCGCGGTTCCGGTTACGACGTGCCGGTGTCCCCGCTGATGACATGGACGGGCGCGGCCAACGCCGTACTGGCGCCCTTCGGGGCGTTCGGGCTCAACCTCGCCGCCATCACGGCCGCGATCTGCACGGGCGACGAGGCGCACCCGGACCGGGACAAGCGCTATCTGGCGGCGGTGTGGGCGGGCTTCTTCTATCTGTGCGTGGGGCTCCTCGGCGCGACCGTCGCCTCACTGCTGACGGCCATGCCGCACGAACTCGTCATGGCGATCGCGGGGATCGGGCTCCTCGCGACGATCGAGTCCTCGCTGGCCACCGCTCTCGCCGACAAGGCGTCGCGCGAGGCGGCCGTCGTCACCTTCCTGGCCACCGCTTCGGGCGTGACCCTGCTGGGCATCGGCTCGGCGTTCTGGGGGCTGCTCGCCGGCCTCGTCACCAGCGCGATCGCCACAGTGGGACGCCCGCGCGGGGAGGAACCGGCACCGGAGCCGCGGCCGGCCGAACTCCCCGTTCGCTGACCGCTCCCGCACCCCCGCACGCCCCCTGTCCCCTACGTGGAACACAGTTGCCCCGGGCATCGGTCGCGGGGTGGGATGGTGCCATGCAGAAAGCGGTATCCCCACCCTCCGCCGAATCCCTGGCACCCTTCGACCACCTGGACCACCGCTACCGCGGCGAACACCCGGTCCGCACCCTCGCGCTCCTCTTCCGCCCGGACCGGGGGCGGCTGGCTCTCGCCGTCGTCCTCTTCACCGTGAAGCACAGCCCCATATGGCTGCTCCCCCTGATCACCGCCACCGTGCTGGACGTGGTGGTCCAGCACGGCGCGGAGTCGGAGCTCTGGAAGGCCACCGGCCTCCTGCTGTTCATCCTCGTCCTCAACTACCCGCTCCATCAGTGGTACGTGCGCTGCCTCGGCGGCAGCATCCGCCGCATGGGCATCACCCTGCGCTCCGCGCTCTGCCGCCGGATGCAGCAACTGTCCGTCGGCTACCACGCCCGGGTCAGCTCCAGCGTGCTCCAGGCCAAGGTGGTACGCGACGTCGAAGCCGTCGAGCAGATGGTGCAGCAGAGCGCCGACATGGGGCTCGGGGCCGTCGTGACCCTGGTCGGCGGGCTCGTCGTCATCGGCGTCCGGGTCCCCTCGTTCCTGCCCGTCTTCCTCGTCGTCGTCCCCGCCGCCGGGTTCCTCGTGATGAAGCTGAGGGGCAGGCTGCGCAGCCACAACGAGTCCTTCCGGCGCGAGGTGGAACAGCTGTCCTCCCGGGTCGGCGAGATGACCACCCTCATCCCCATCACCCGCGCCCACGGTCTGGAGCGGACCGCGCTGGGGCGTGTGGACGGCTCCCTGCGGCAGGTGTTCGCCGCCGGTCTGCGCCTGGACATGCTCAACGGCCGCTTCGGCTCACTGGCCTGGGTCCTGCTCAACACGCTGGGCGTGCTCTGCCTGACCGGGTCCGCGCTGGTGGCATACCACGGCTGGCTGGACGTCACCGCCGGTGACGTCGTCATGCTGAGCGCCTTCTTCACCGTCCTGACCGGCTCGGTGACCACGCTGCTCGGGCTCGCTCCCATCCTCACCAAGGGTCTCGAGTCGGTGCGTTCGGCGGGCGAGGTGCTCCAGGCACCCGACCTGGAGCACAACGCGGGCAAGGCACAGGTGGAGCGGGTCACCGGGCGCATCGGCTTCGAGGACGTCTCCTTCGCGTACGAGGACGAGCGGCCCGCCGTCGACGGGTTCACGCTCTCCGCCCGGCCCGGCGAGACGATCGCCCTGGTGGGCGCGTCGGGGGCGGGCAAGTCGACGGTCCTCAACCTGCTCATCGGGTTCATCCGGCCCACCGCGGGGCGCATCCTGCTGGACGGCACCGACATGGCCGGGCTCGATCTGCGCAGCTACCGGAGGTTCCTCTCGGTCGTGCCGCAGGAGTCGATCCTGTTCGAGGGCAGCATCCGCGACAACGTGACGTACGGGCTCGGGCACACCGACGAGGCGACGCTGCTGAGCGCCCTGGAGGACGCCAACGCCATGGAGTTCGTCCGCCGGCTGCCCCAGGGCCTGGACACGGTGGTCGGTGAGCGCGGCGCCCGGCTCTCGGGCGGCCAGAAGCAGCGGCTCGCGATCGCCCGGGCGCTGATCCGCGATCCGCGGGTCCTGGTGCTCGACGAGGCGACCTCGGCGCTGGACAACCGCTCCGAGGCGCTGGTGCAGGAGGCGCTGTCCCGACTGGTGCACGGCCGGACCGTCTTCGTCGTCGCGCACCGCCTCTCCACCATCCAGGGCGCCGACCGGATCGTGGTCATGGAGGGCGGGCGGGTCGCGGAGGTCGGCACGCACGAGGAGCTGCTGGGCCGCCACGGGGTGTACGCGGGCCTCCAGCCGGCGTTCCCGTGACGGCGTCGGGGTCCCGGGCGCCCGGGACCCCGACCAACGCTCACCAGTCGTGGACGGTGCCGTCCCGGAGCCGGTTCACGGGCAGATAGGTCTGCTCGTACGGGTGGGCCGCCGCGAGCTTCTCGTCCAGCTCCACACCGATGCCGGGCGCCTCGCCGGGGTGCAGGAAGCCGTCGGTGAAGGTGTACGCGTGCCGGAACACCTCCTCGGTGAGGGCGTTGTGGCCCGAGTACTCCTGGATGCCGAAGTTGTGCACGGCGAAGCCGAGGTGGACGGCGGCGGCCATCCCGACCGGGGAGATGTCCTCGGGGCCGTGGATCGCGCTCTTGATCTGGTACTGGGCGGCGAAGTCGAAGAGCTTGCGCAGCGGGGTGACCCCGCCGAAGTGGGTGACCGCGCTGCGCACGTAGTCGATCAGCTGCTCGGTGATCAGCGTCTGGTAGTCGTACACCGTGTTGAAGACCTCGCCGAGCGCGAGGGGCGTGGTGGTGTGGCGGCGTACGAGCCGCAGGGCCTCCTGGTTCTCGGCGGGGGTGCAGTCCTCCAGCCAGAACGGGCGGTACGGCTCCAGGTCCTTGCCCAGCCGGGCCGCCTGAATGGGCGTGAGGCGGTGGTGGGCGTCGTGGAGCAGCGGTATCCCGGCGCCGAACTCCGCGCGTACCGCCTCGAACACGGCGGGGGTGTGGCGCAGGTAGGCGTCCGTGTCCCAGTCCTCGACCAGGGGCCGGATCTGCTGGTGGAGGACGCGCTCGCCCTGCTCGTCGGTGGTGTGCACGCCGTAGACGGCCTTGAGGCCGGGGATGCCCGTCTGGATGCGGACGGCGGGGTAGCCCTCGGCCAGCCGCTGCCGTACGGAGTCGAGGAGTTCGGGGATGTCGCGGCCGTTGGCGTGGCCGTAGGTGGCGAGGCGGTCGCGGGAGGCGCCGCCGAGCAGCTGGTAGAGGGGCAGCCCGGCGGCCTTCGCCTTGATGTCCCACAGGGCGACGTCGACGGCGGCGATGGCGGCCATGGTGACCGGGCCGCGCCGCCAGTACGCGCCCCGGTAGAGGTACTGCCAGGTGTCCTCGATCCGGTGCGGGTCCAGGCCGGTGAGCAGGGGCACCACATGGTCGGTGAGGTAGCTGACGACCGCGAGTTCCCGGCCGTTGAGCGTGGCGTCGCCGAGACCGGTGATTCCTTCGTCCGTCGTCAGTTTCAGCGTCACGAAGTTGCGGCCGGGGCTGGTGACGACGACCTGCGCGTCGGCGATCCTCATGGTGGCTCTCTTTCGGGCTGCGGCGGGCCGGCGCCCGTCGCCCTGACCGGGGGCCGCCCGCTGCATAGAGTGGCGTGCGTGATGGTGCGTGAGGATACGGGACGGACGGGCGGGCGCCGCGCGGGATACCTGGCAGCGGCGGTGGTCTTCGCCATCGGGATGGCCGGCACCACGCTGCCGACCCCGCTCTACGGGCTCTACCAGAAGGAGATCGGCTTCTCCGAGTTGATGGTGACCGTGGTCTTCGCGGTGTACGCGGTCGCGGTCATCTCCGTACTCCTGGTGGCGGGAAACTACTCGGACAAGGTGGGCCGCAGGCCGGTACTGCTGGCCGCCATGGTGCTGTCCGCCGCGAGTGCGGGGTGCTTCCTGCTGGAGAGCGGGCTGCCCCTGCTCTTCGCCGGGCGGGTGCTGTCCGGCGGCGCGGCCGGGCTGCTGAGCGGTGCTGCGACGGCGGCGGTCATCGAGCTGGCGTCCCCGGGGCAGAAGGCGCGCGCCGGGTTCGCCGCGACGGCCGCGAACATGGGCGGTCTCGGCTGCGGCCCGCTGCTCTCCGGTGTGCTGGCCGAGTACACGCCCTGGCCGCTGTCCCTGCCGTTCTGGGTGCACCTGGGTCTGGTCGCCGCGGCCTGCGTCATCACCTGGCGGCTGGCGGAGACGGTGGCCGAGCCGCGTCGGTGGCCCCGGCTCGAACCGCAGGGTGTCAGGGTGCCCGCCGAGGTGAAGGGCGTGTTCGTGCCGGCCTCGCTGGCCGCCTTCGCCGGTTTCGCGCTGCTCGGCCTGTTCACGGCGGTCGCGCCCAGCTTCGCGGCCGAGACGCTGGACGTGCACAACCTGGCGGTGACGGGCGCGGTGGTGTTCTCGGTGTTCTGCGCCTCGACGGTCGGGCAGTCGCTGGCCCCGCGCATCGGGGCGCGCCGCGCGCTGCCGCTGGGCTGTGCCGTGCTGATCGTGGGGCTCGCGCTGGTCGCGTCGTCGTTGCTGGCGAAGTCTCTGGTGCTGCTCGTCCTGGGCGCGGTCTGCGGGGGCATCGGGCAGGGGCTCGCCTTCCGGGCCGCGCTGACGCTCGTGAGCGAGGCGGCCCCCGCCGAGCACCGGGGCGGCACGATCTCGGCGTTCTTCGTCGTCGCCTACACCGGGATCTCCCTGCCGGTGGTGGGTGTGGGCGCACTGGCGACCGCGGTGGGGCTGCGCGACGCCGGGCTGGTCTTCACGGGCTGCGTGATGCTGCTGGCGGCGGTGTCGGGGACGTACGCGGCACTCAGGACGCCGTCCGAGTCGTGAACGGGCACTTTCGGACGGAACGGCCATATTCCCCCATTCGGGCTATATTTATGTCTTCGTAGCTTTTCCCTTCACTGGGCTCGGGGATCCGTTCCAACAGGAGGAAGGTGCGTCCGATGACCGCTTCCACCCGAGTCCGCCGCCTGCTGGCGGGCGCCGCCGCGACCGGTCTGCTCGCCGGCGGAGCCGCCCTGGGGACCGCCGGCGCGGCGGGGGCCGCCCCGGCCCCCGCACCGGCCGCCGTATCCGCCGCGACCCACCACCACGGCCACTGCACCTGGCAGCAGGGCCACTGGCAGAAGCAGTGGGTCAAGGGCCACTGGACGAAGCAGTGGCACAAGGGCCACTACGCCGACCACAAGGTCTGGCACCCCGGACACTACGACCGGCACGGGCACTGGAAGCCCGGTCACTGGACCCACCACACCCAGTGGGTCAAGGGCCACTGGACCAAGGTGTACGTCCCCGGCCACTGGGACACCCACTGGGTGAAGGGGCACTGGAGCTGCCCCAGGTGAGCGCCGTCAGTCGCACTCCTTCCCGTTGAGCGTGAAGGTGTCCGGGTCGGCCGCCGGCGCGCCGTTCGCCTGGAAGCCGAACGAGGCGCTGCCGCCCGCCGGGACGGAGCCGTTGTGGCCGGCGTTCTTGACCGTGACCCGGGTGCCGCTCTGCGTGGCGGTGGCGTTCCACGCGTTGCTGACGCTCTCGGCGCCCCGGAAGTCGAAGGCCAGCTGCCAGCCGTCCAGCGGCGTCGAGCCGGTGTTCTTCACCGTCACATCGGCGGTGAAACCAGTGCCCCACGCCTGGCTGACCCGGTAGGTGACATCGCAGGCCCCCGGTTCGGGATCCGGCGTGTCCGTCGGGTCGGGCGTCGGAGTGGGATCGGGGGTGGTCGTCGGGTCGGGGGTCGTCGAGGGGTCGGGGTCCGGACCGGGGTCCGTGCCGTCCGGTGCGCTCCCCCACTGGGGCGCCGACCCGTCGAGGAGCACCATGTGCGGGGCGTCGACCGGCGTGCCGCCCGGGGTCGTCGCCGTCGACGGGTAGGACCAGTCGTTCGCAGGGTCCCAGGCGCCGGCCGAGCTGATCCGGAACTGCACTTCCTTGCGGTACGCGGACTGGCCTGCCGGTGCGATGTCCGTACCCGAGCAGTCCACCGTCGCGTAGTAGACGTCGCCCTCCAGATGCGTCGGGCCCGTCACCTTGCCGCACTGGTTGTAGTTGGTGGTGAAGCTGATGTCGCGGGGTGCGACGCCGGGCTCCAGCGTGAAGTAGTAACGGACCGAGGCGTCGGTGAGCGCGCGGGCGGGCCACGCGGAGCGGTTGATCAGGTACGCCTTGATCTCGGTGAAGTTCGCTCCGGCCGCGTTCACCGACGCCTGGACGGACATCTCCGGCCCGTCCGGCTCCTCCGGCTGCGGGAAGCCGGTGAGCGGGGCTCCGCCGTACTCCGCGTAGAGCCGGGCCAGCGCTCCGGTGAAGGCGGCGTTGTAGTCGGTGGCGACCTCGTTGTTGACGTAGTTGCCGCGGTCGTCGGTGTACGAGTCGTTGGGTGCGCTCGGACCGCCCACCAGCGCCCCGTACAACGTGTGCCGGCTCTCCACCGGGTTGTTCATCTGGTCGGTCCACGAGCCGTGGGCCGTGCGGTGGTGCGGCTTGGTCGGCGGGTTCTCGCCGAAGCCGACGACGTAGCTCGATCCGCGCGGGTTGTCGCCCAGCGCATAGTCGATCTGGCGGACCGCGAAGTCGTGGTAGCGCGCCTTGCGGGTGGCGTCGCCGGTCAGCCAGTCGGAATAGCTCAGCGCGGCGAAGGCGGTGTTGGCGGCGTATCTGAGGGAACCCCAGCTGTCCAGCACGGCTTGGCCGCCGGGTGAGTAGGGCACCCGCTGCCCGTTGACGCCGACCGTCCACCAGTCCAGCCAGCGGTTCGCGTCGTCGACGTACTTCTGCTTGCCCGTCAGCTGGGCGAGCAGCACGTAGGCCCCGTAGGAGGTGTCGTCCCAGGAGAGCGTCCAGCGGTAGGACCGGGTGGTGGTCTGCGGCTCGGTGGAGAGGTTGTCGTAGTACGCCTCGGCCTTGGCGAGGTACGTGGTGTCGCCGGTCGCCTTGTACAACCAGATGGCGCCCCAGACGAGTTCGTCGTTGTACCCGCTCCAGGAGTTGTAGTAACTCTGCGCGTCGGTGATGCAGTCGCTGTACTTGCCCCGGTAGGTGTCGGCGAAGGTGTACAGCTGCTTCGCGTGGGTGATCAGCTTCGCCGCGTACGCCGGGTCGCTGTCGGAGAAGACCATCGAGGAGGAGGCCAGGGCCGCGGCGGTCTGGCCGGCCAGGTCGCTGCCGGGGCAGGAGGCGTCGATCTTGTACGCCGGGCGCTTCATGGGCATCACCTCGGCGGGGCCCCACCATTTGTGGTCGTCGCCGCCGTTGCCGACCTGCCCGTACAGCACGTTGGGCGAGGGGTGGGCCTTCAGGAGGTAGTCGTCCACGAAGCGCAGATTGTTGCGCAGGTAGGGCAGCTGGCCCGACGCCTGGTACGCCGCCCTCTGCTCCGTACCGCCCCAGGCGAGCATGGTGGCCGAGTAGGCCATGGGGAGGCCGAACTTCACATGGTCCCCGGCGTCGTACCAGCCGCCTGTCAGGTCCAGGCCGGCGTCCTTGCCGTCGTCCAGGGCGGAGTCGCCGCGCCAGGAGACGCGGTTGGTGTCGGGCAGCTTTCCGGACTGCTGGGCCTCGTAGAAGAGGACGGACTTCTGCAGCGCCTCGCCGTAATCGAACGCGGGGGCGGCCGCCGCGCCGGCCGGCAGGGACAGCGGCAGCAGCAGGCCGGCGCCGACGGCGAGTGCCAGGGCGACGGCTCCGAGTGGGCCTGGTCTTCGGGACCGCCTTCGCGGGGCGGTGAGGGTGAGCGAGCGCAACGGACTTTCCCTTCGTCACGTCGGTGGGGGTGCCGGGTGTGCGGGGGTGCGTGCGTGACCCCGGAGGCGTGGGAGCGCTCCCAAGGGCGTTGCTCATGAAGCCAGTTCCCGGGAGAGCTGTCAACGGTTGCGGCACGCCCACTTCACTGCGGCGGCCGCCGACAAACACCGCATCGGCCACCCGTTCGGGTGACCCCGCGCGCGGACGGGCCCGAACCGGCCAAGGCTGGCGTCCCGGACACACCTGTGGCGTCGCGACCGGAGGTACAGATGAGCGCGATGGACATGCCGGCGGATCTGCCGAAGGACTCGGCACGCACCGCCGCCAGAGACCGGCCGGCGGCTCCGAGGATCAGCTGGCTGACGCTCGCGCTGATGACCACGGCGTCGGTGGCGAGCCTGCGGGCCGCACCGACGATGGCGGTCTACGGGCTGGCCTGCGTCTTCCTCTATCTCCTGCCGGCCGTCGTGTTCCTGCTGCCGACCGCGCTCGTCTCGGCCGAGCTGGCCTCGGGCTGGCCCGGCGGCGTCTACCGCTGGGTGAGCGAGGGGCTGTCCAAGCCGCTCGGATTCCTCGCCGTGTGGTGCCAGTTCGCGATGACGATCTTCTACTACCCGAGCCTCCTGGCGTTCGTGGCGTCCACGATCGCGTACGTCATCGATCCCTCGCTCGCGTCCAACGGCCTGTACACCGCGATCGTGATCATGGTGCTCTACTGGACCGGCGTCTGGGTCTCGTCCCGGGGCACCAAGGCCCTGGCGGGCCTGTCCTCCTGGGGCTCGTCATCGGCACGCTGGTCCCCGGCACGGTGCTGGTCGTGCTCGGCATCGTCTTCCTCGGACAGGGGAACGGCTCCGCCGCACCGATGACCTCGGCGCATCTGCTCCCTCAGTGGACGGGGCTCGCCAGCCTGGTGCTCATCGTCAACAACTTCCTGTCGTACTCCGGCATGGAGATGAACGCCGTGCACGTCTCGTCGCTGCGCGATCCGGCGAAGGAGTACCCGAAGTCGATGTTCCTGGCGATGGGTCTGGTGCTGCTGATCTTCATCCTGCCGGCGCTCGCGATCAGCTGGGTGGTGCCCTCCAGCCAGCTGAGCCTGACGGCCGGTGTGATGCAGGCGTTCGACGCGTTCTTCGCGCACTTCCACGTCGGCTGGATGACGCCGATCGCCGCGGTGATGCTGGTGTCGGCGGCGCTCGGCGGGATGCTGACGTGGCTGGCCGGGCCGTCCAAGGGCCTGCTGGAGATCTCCCGCAGCGAGGGCTATCTGCCGCCCTATCTCCAGCGGCTCAACAAGAACGGCATCCAGCAGAACATCCTGGTCACACAGGGCATCGTCACCACCGTCATCGCGCTGCTGTACGCGCTGATCCCGAACGTGTCGAGCGTCTACTGGATCTTCTCCACCATCACGACGCAGGTGTACCTCATCGTCTACCTGCTGATGTTCGTGGCGGCCGTACGGCTGCGAAAGACCCAGCCGGACCACCCGCGCGGCTACCGCGTCCCCGCTCTCGGCCTGCTGTGCGGGGTCGGCCTGCTGGCCTCGCTCGCGGCCCTGGCCATCGGCTTCGTGCCGCCCTCCCAGTTCGGCGGCGGCAGCGTCGGCGTGTACGTGGCCATCGTCGGCGGCGGGCTCGTCGTCCTCGGGCTGCTGATCCCGTGGCTGTTCCTGAAACTGCGCAAACCCGGCTGGCGCACGGCTGCGGCCGGTGAGGAGGCCGCGTCATGAGCCCGACCCGCTTCGCCTCCGAGCACCGCTGGCTCTACATCGGCGCGATCGTCCTCCTGGTGGCGCTCGTGGTCGTCGGCATCATCCGGTACGAGAAGGTCAGGACGAACAACAAGGCGACGGAGAAGGCCGAGCAACTGGCCGACGCCGCCGAGGCGGCCGGCTATCCCCGGCCCGATGTGGGCACCATCAAGCGCACGCTGGGCGACGACGGCGGCCAGGTGTGCGAGAAGCCCGGCTCCTCGCTCAAGTCGGCGCTGTGGAAGATGAACATCTCCAACGGCGCCACCGGCCCCGGCATGCGCCCCGTGATCGGCGACACGGAGACGATCCGGGCGGAGGCGAAGATCCTCGAGATCTACTGCCCGGACAAGCTGGACGAGATCGAGGACAAGATCGCCGACCTCAAGACCGAGAACACAGTGAGGCGCTGATGGCCACCGACGAACTCGCCGGACGCGTCTCCGGCCTGATGTCCCGCGCACGGACGGACCTGACCGAACTGGTCTCCATCCCCTCGGTGGCCGACCCCCGGCAGTACCCGCCCGAGGAGTGCGAGCGGGCCGCGCAGTGGGTGGCCGACGCCTTCACCGAGGCCGGCCTCCAGGACGTACGCCTCGCGAAGACCCCGGACGGCAGCAACGCGGTCATCGGGCACCGCCCGCCCCCGCCCGGCGCGCCGACCGTACTGCTCTACTGCCACTACGACGTGCAGCCCCCGCTGGACGACGACGCGTGGACCACACCGCCCTTCACGCTGACCGAGCGCGACGGCCGCTGGTACGGGCGGGGCACGGCCGACTGCAAGGGCAACATCGTCATGCACCTCACCGCCCTGCGCGCGCTCGGCGACGACATCCCCGTCGGGCTGAGGTTCGTCGCCGAGGGCTCGGAGGAACAGGGCACCGGCGGCCTCGAAGCGTACGCGGCCGCGCATCCCGAGGAGTTCGCCGCCGACGCCCTCCTGATCTGCGACACGGGGAACGCGGCCGTCGGCGTGGGCACCGCCACCACGTCCCTGCGCGGTGTGGTGAACGTCGTGGTCACCGTCGACACCCTGGCCGGCGAGGTGCACTCCGGGATGTTCGGCGGCCCGGCCCCCGACGCGCTGGCCGCGCTGATCCAGCTGCTTTCCACCCTGCGCGACCCCGAAACCGGGGCCACCCGCGTACGCGGCCTGGACGCCTCGGGCAGCTGGGAGGGGGCGCGCTACGAGGAGGACCAGTTCCGCGAGGACGCGGGCGTCCTCGACGGCGTGCCCCTCACCGGCACGGGCACCGGCTCGGTGTCCGATCTGCTGTGGGCCCGCCCGGCCGTCACCGTCCTCGGCATCGACTGCCCGCCCGTGGTGGGCTCCTCCGCCTCGGTCCCGCCCACCGCCCGGGCCCGGGTGAGCCTGCGCATTCCGCCGGGCACCGACGCGGACGCCGCCCGGCGCGCGCTGACGGACCATCTGACCTGGGCTGCCCCCTGGGGCGTACGGGTCGGGGTGGAGCCGGAGCAGTCCGGCGCGCCGTTCCGCGCGGCGACGGACGGTCCGGCGTACCGCGCGCTCGGCGAGGCGATGCGGACGGTGTACGGCAAGCCGATGGCGTACCTCGGCCAGGGCGGGTCCATCCCGCTCTGCAACGTCCTCGCGGAGGTCTGCCCGTCGGCCGAGATCATCCTGATGGGCGTCGAGGAGCCGCGGTGCCTCATCCACGCGCCCAACGAGAGCGTCGACCCGACGGAGATCGAGCACATGGCCCAGGTGGAGGCCCTCTTCCTCCACGCCTTCGCCCGCGCGCCGCGCTGAACGCGGTGACGGGAACGGAGCCCGTCGAGGAAGCCGACGGGCACGACGCCCTCGTCGGCTTCCTCGACGGGCTGACCCGGCTCCTGCTGGGGACGAGCGGCGAGGGGGCGGAGCAGGTCGAGCGGTCCGTCACCGCGGCGGCCCGCGGCCTCGGCGGCACCGCGTCGGTGGCGGTGCTGCCCGACGCCGCCACGGTCGCCGTGACCTCGCACGGCCGCAGTTCGGCCATCGTGGTGCGCGGCTTCCCGGAAGTCTTCCGGATGGACCGGGTGGTGGCGCTCAAGCCGCTCCTGGACGAGGTGACGGCGGGCCGGCTGGACGTACGCGGGGCGAGCGCCCGGCTCGCGACGATCACCCGCGCCGCTCCCCCGTACCCCTGGTGGGCGAAGCTTCTGGGCGTGGTGCTGTTCTCGGTGGGCTTCGCGCCGCTGATGCAGCCGACCTGGTACGAGGTCGGGAGCACGGCGGTCCTCGCCACGCTCTCGGCGTGCCTGGCCGTCGCGGCGGACCGGCTGCCCCGGCTGGCGAAGGTGCTGCCGCTGGTCGCGGCGGTGACCGTGTCCCTGCTCGCGCTCGAGGTGTTCGCCCGCTCCCCCGCGCACGGCGGGCCGGTGCTGCTGATGCTTCCGGCGCTGTTCTTCTTCGTCCCCGGTGACTACCTCAGCGCGGCAGCGGCCGAGCTGGCCGCCGGACACCTCACGACCGGTGCCGTGCGCCTGGTGTACGCGGTCGCGCTCCTGGTCCAGCTCTATGTGGGCGTGATCCTGGGGCTGGTCATCACGGGCCGGCCGCGGCAGGACCTGTTCGACGTGGCGGCCGGGGCGGACCTGCCGCGCTGGGTGCTGTTCGCGAGCTGGATCGTCTTCACCGTGGGCGCCCTGCTGGCCTTCGCCGTACCCGCCCGGCTGCTGGGCATGCTCCTGGTGCTCGTGTATCTGACGGTGGGCGTGCAGACGGGGTTCACGAAGCTGCTCGGCGACGTGGGCGGCACGTTCACGGCGGCGGTCGTGCTCGGCGCGGTCACGACCTGGCTGGCCCGCCGTCCGGGGCGCCCGCCCCGGCTGGTCCTGGTGCTGCCGGGCTTCTTCACGCTGACGGTGGGCTCGCTGGGGATGCGCGGACTGACGGCGCTGGCGGGCGGGTACGCGATCGAGGGCTTCCGCGACCTCACGGAGCTGGTCACCCTCGTCACCGCGATCGGCGTCGGGCTGCTCCTTGGCGCGGTGCTCGCGCAGCGGCCGGCCGACAGCGTCTGACCTGTCCAGCCGGGCCCCGGTCTCAGATGCTCGGGATGTCTCCGCCGTCGGCCGGGGCGGCCTCGTTCAGCGCGAACCAGGCGGTCTTCCCCTCCGGCTCGGGCCGTACGCCCCACTGGTCGGCCAGGATGTCCAGCAGGAGCAGGCCGCGGCCCGAGGAGGCGAGCTCGCCGGGGGTGCGCTGGTGGGGCAGTTCGTCGCCGCGGTCCATGACCTCGACCAGCAGCCGGCGGGTGCCGGTCTCCCCGGAGACGGTGGCGTTGAGGGCGCCGTCCTGGTCGGTGTGCACGAGGACGTTGCCCAGGAGTTCGGTGGCCAGGAGCACGGCGGTGTCCACCTGGTCCGGGCGCGCCCAGTCGTGCAGCAGCGCCTTCAGCTCCGCGCGGGCCTCGGCCAGCCCCTCGCCCTGGTCCTGGCCGACGGTGAGCATCAGCCGGCGCTGGCTGACCTCGGCGCGGGCGTGGATGGCGTCGCGGCGCAGCAGCAGGAGGGCGATGTCGTCGCCGTCGCGGGCGACTGCCTCCTCCCGGGAGCCGGGGCCGGGGTCGAGGACGGCCGCCATGAGCCGGTCGGCGATGCCCTCGAGGTCGTCGGCGGGGCCGGGCGAGAACGCGTCGCGCACCCGTACCCAGCCGGTGTACATGTCGTGGCCGCCGTTCTCGATGAACCCGTCGGTGCACAGCATGAGGATCTCGCCCTCGTGCAGGCGCACGGTGTCGATGGGGTAGTCCTCCTCGCCGGGCATCAGCCCGAGCGGCAGCCCGCCGCTGACGTGCTTGAGCATGCAGGTGCCGTCCGGCATGCGCAGGACGGGGTGCGGGTGGCCCGCGCGGGCGATGTGCAGATCGCCGGTGGACGGGTCGGCCTCGATGTACAGGCAGGTCGCGAAGCGGTCCTCGTCCAGGGTGGTCAGGAAGCGGGAGGCGCGTGCCAGGACGGCGTCGGGCCCGTGCCCCTCGGCCGCGTACGCGTGCACAGCGGTACGCAGCTGGGCCATGAGCCCCGCAGCGTGCACGTCGTGGCCCTGGACGTCGCCGATCACCACGGCCATCCGGCCGTTCGGCAGGTCGATGCTGTCGTACCAGTCGCCGCCGACCATGAGGCCGCCGCCGGTCGGCACGTAGCGGGTGGCGACGCTGAGCCCGGTCAGGGCCGCGCCAGCGGTGTGCATGCTGCGGCGCAGTCCCCGGGAGAGTTCCAGTTCGGCGCGGCTCGCCCGGGCGCGTTCGAGGACCTGGGCGATCATGCGTCCGGTGACGGTGAGCAGGGCGCGCTCGCTCGCCGTGAAGTCCAGGGGGTGCGGAAGGCCGCCAGCCAGACCCCGACGACCCGGCCGGCGGTCACCAGCGGCAGGAAGGCCCACGCCTCGCGGCCCTTGCGCGCGGACAGGTGCCAGGTGGCCGGGAAGCGGCGGCGGTACTCCTCCGTGGACCCCAGGTAGACGGCGCGCCCGGTGCGGGCCACCTCGGCGGCCGGGTAACCGGTGTTCATGGGCATGCGGAAGCCGCGGCCCGCACCACCGGGCCGGAATCCGTACTGTCCGAGAGCGGTGAGGTTGCCTTCGGCGACGCCGAAGACGCACTGGCCGTCCAGCGGGAAATCTGGGGCGTAGAGGCCGGCGGCGAGTCTCAGGGCCTCGTCGAGGGTGTCGGCGGCGGCCACCGCGTGTCCGGCCGAGAGCAGCAGCGAGTCGCGGCGCCTGGCCTCTTCCGGTGTGCCCTCGCCCCGGGTCCCCCGGTCGGGTCCCGGGGGAGCGCCGGGTCGGGGCCCGGCGCCTGCAACCGGTTCAGCGCCTCGATCTGGTCCAGCTCGGCCTCGAACGCGTCGGTCGGTGGCTCATGCCGTTCACCACCCATCCGGCTTCCCTTCGTCCCGAAGTCGTCGGCGCCTGTTCGTTCCATGCTCCGACGGGAGAGCCGGGTCCGCAGTCCGAGACATCCCCGTACCACCACCGGAATGTGCCGGACGGGTAGGACGGACGGGCCGTCGGCGCGGGCCGGCCGGGGGCACCGGCGGGTGCGGAAGCGCTCGGGCGTACGCCCGGGGCGGGACGGTTCGTGGGCTAGCGGTACGCCGGTGACCTGCGGATATCGCTGAAGTCGATGGCGCGGTCGGCCTCCCGCATGGTCTCTTCAGCCACCCGGCGCACCTCTGCCATCACATCCCCGTGCTCCTCCACGAGACCGGCGTAGATGGGTGCGTCGGAACTGTCTGTGAAACTCACGTCGTACTGCCTCAATCGGTCGTGTCTGCCGTGGTCCGGCCGGAAACAGGGGCCGATTCTACGCAGGTCCGATGCCGGGCCCGCACGGGGCACCGCACGTTTGACCTCAAGCTCGCTTGAGCTTCTAGCGTTCCTTCCACACCCCCGGTCCGCACCGGCCGCCGGGGCCGTACCGATCCGTTCTGCCCCGGAGGCACCCGTATGAGCATGGAAGTCACCGCGTGGTCGTCGCTGCACAGCACGATCAACGCGCAAGCGGACCGCCGCCCCTTCTCCCGGGCCACCGTGCGCCGGATCGCCTCGTTCGCCCGGCCCCGCCGACGGCAGCTCTACCGCTTTCTGCTGCTGAGCGTGATCACGGCGCTGCTGGCCGTGGCGACGCCGGTGCTGGCGGGCCGGGTGATCGACGCGATCGACCAGGGAAAGGAGAGCGGCACGGTCGTCCGTCTCGCCCTGCTGATCGCGGTGATCGCCGTGGCGGAGGCCGGGCTCGGACTGCTCACCCGGCTGCTGTCGGCCACGCTGGGTGAGGGGCTGATCCTGGATCTGCGGTCGGCGGTCTTCGACCATGTGCAGCGGATGCCGGTGGCCTTCTTCACCCGGACCCGGACGGGGGCGCTGGTGAGCCGGCTGAACAACGATGTGATCGGCGCGCAGCGGGCGTTCAGCAACACTCTGTCCGGGGTGGTCTCCAATGTGGTGACGTTGGTGCTGACGCTCGCGGTGATGCTGACGATCTCCTGGCAGATCACGCTGCTCGCGCTCGTGCTGCTGCCGGTGTTCGTCGTGCCGGCCCGGCGGATGGGCTCGCGGATGGCGCGCATGCAGCGTGAGGCGGCCGCGCACAACGCGGCGATGAGCACGCAGATGACCGAACGGTTCTCGGCGCCGGGCGCGACCCTGGTGAAGCTCTTCGGCCGGCCCGCCGACGAGTCCGCCGAGTTCGCGGCGCGGGCGGGGCGCGTGCGGGACATCGGCATCCGTACGGCGATGGCGCAGTCCACGTTCATCACGGCGCTGACCCTGGTGTCCGCGCTGGCCCTGGCCCTCGTCTACGGGCTGGGCGGCTACTACGCACTGCGCGGCAGCCTGGAGCCGGGCGCGGTCGTGACGCTGGCGCTGCTGCTCACCCGGCTGTACGCCCCGCTGACGGCGCTGGCCGGTGCCCGGGTCGAGGTGATGAGCGCGCTGGTGAGCTTCGAGCGGGTCTTCGAGATCCTGGACCTGAAGCCGCTGATCGCCGAGAGGCCGGACGCCCGTACGGTGCCCGAGGGGCCGGTGTCCGTGGAGTTCGACGGGGTCTCCTTCGGCTATCCGTCGGCCGACAAGGTGTCGCTCGCCTCGCTGGAGGAGGTCGCGACGCTGGACTCCCGGGGCGGTACGCGGGTGCTGCACGAGGTCTCGTTCCGGGCCGAGCCCGGCCAGATGGTCGCCCTGGTCGGCTCGTCGGGCGCCGGGAAGTCGACGATCGCCCAGCTGCTGCCCCGGTTGTACGACACCGATGAGGGCGCGGTACGGCTCAACGGCGTCGATGTACGCGATCTGACCGCCGACTCGATCCGGGACACGCTCGGCATGGTCACCCAGGACGGGCACCTCTTCCACGATTCGGTGCGCGCCAACCTTCTGCTGGCCAGGCCCGCCGCCACCGAGGACGAGATCTGGGACGCGCTGCGGCGCTCCCGGCTCGACGGCCTGGTGGCCTCGCTGCCGGACGGGCTCGACACGGTCGTGGGCGAGCGCGGCTACCGGCTCTCCGGCGGTGAGCGCCAGCGGCTGACGATCGCCCGGCTGCTGCTGGCCCGGCAGCGGGTGGTCATCCTGGACGAGGCGACCGCGCACCTCGACTCCACCTCCGAGGCGGTCGTGCAGGAGGCCCTGGCCGAGGCGCTCGAGGGGCGCACCGCCCTGGTGATCGCGCACCGGCTGTCCACGGTGCGGGCCGCGGATCTGATCCTGGTCGTCGAGGAGGGCCGGGTGGTGGAGCGGGGGACGCACACCGCGCTGCTGGCGGCGGGGGGCCGGTACGAGGAGCTGTACCGGACGCAGTTCGCCTCGCCGGACTCGGCGGGCGAGCAGGAGCCCGTGCGGTCCGTCTGAACGCCGGCGCCCCCGGTCCGTGCGGACCGGGGGCGCCGGGAGCGGGGGGTGCTCAGTCGTTGTCGGTCTCCTGGTGGGTGACCGAGCCGTTGGACGCGTCGATGTCGAAGGTCGTCTTCTTCCAGTCCTTCGTCACGACGTCGGTCTTCCAGACGAGCGTGCCCTGGTCGTTGTCGTCCAGGTCGAGGGCGGTCACCGTACCCTGCTGCTTCGCGAGGGCGGCCTTCGCCGCCTGCTGCGGGGTCTGCTTGGCCTGGGTGGTCCGCTTGGCCGTCTTGGCCTTGTCCGAGGTGCTCTGGTCGGCGTCCTCGGACGAGCTGAGGACCTTGCCGGAGACCGCGTCGATGTGGACCTTGTGCTTGGTCCCGGTCTTGGCGGCGACGGTCGCGACCCACTGCGGGGCGCCGGCCGCGGCGCTGCCCGTCGGCGAGGGGCTGCCGGTGGGCGAGGGGCTGCCCGTCGGAGAGGGGCTGGCGCTCTCGTCGTCGTCTGCGGCGTCCTCGGCGGTCTTGAGTTCGAGATCGACGAGCTTGCCGCCCTTGACCTCGCCCTCGGCCGTGGTGATGGCCTTGTCATAGGTGACCTTGGTGGCGGAGATCAGGTCCTTGCGTTCCTGCTGGTCCTCCGTCATCTGGCCCGGCGAGGCACTCTCGCTCCCGGTGGGGGACGGGCTCGTCGTCGCCTCGGGCACGGCGCGGGCCGCCTCCGAGGTCTTCGTGCTCGCGGAGGTGCTGCCGCTGTCCTGGCCGCAGCCGGTCAGCAGGGCCGCGCTGAGCACGACGCAGGCGACACCCGCGGCGCGTACGCGGTGGGCACGGAGGAATCCGGTGTTCTTGGAGGGGGAGTCACATGTCATGCCCGCATGCTTAACCGCCGCGCGGCTCCGGCATGTGGAATGACCGGGCAGTGTCACCCGATCGACCGCCATCCCGTCCCGGTCCCGCGTGTCGCCGGGGTTCGAGGGGATTTCGTGCACGCCGGGCGAAGATGCGACGACGGTCCGAATTCCCTGGTCACGCGGGTCGCGATCCGGCGGCTTTGGTGCGAGCCTGAAAGCATGACCTGGGCGTCCTGGACAACACGCGGAGTGTATTCGGGGCACGGCGGCGTGCTCACCGAGGAGGTCGGGCCGCTGTCCGGTGACCTGACCATCCACACCACTTGGGCCGAGGGCACGGCGCAGATCACCGTGCAGTACACCGACGCGGCCGACTGGTTCACCATGGCGGGCAGCCCCGTGCCCTGTCCGTCGGAGGAGGCGAGCCGCGCCCTGCACGCGGCCGCCGTGGAGGCGGTCCGGCAGGGCTCGGCGGCGACCGTCCCCGTACTCCGACTCGACCCCGAACAGGCTGCGGGCTCCGAATGACCGGTGACCGGGCCCGTACGGATACGGGACCGGTCACCGAGGTGTGCCGTGCGAGCGGTCAGGGGCGGATGCCGCTGACCACGTCGGCGGTGGCCGTGATGCCGTCCTGGATCGTGGGGGCCATGCTGGTGCCCGCGAGAAGGAATCCGAGCATTCCGCACACCAGCGCGTGCGACAGCTTCATTCCGCCGTTGCGGAGGAAGACCACCGCGAGAATCAGCAGAAGCAGCACCACTGAGATCGAAATTGCCATGGCCAACCTCCTCCGCCGCGCCTGATTTGCGGCATTCGGCGTCAGTGTGGCGCAGCCCGCGGGCCGTCCGGCGCATCGGCGTGTCCGCCAAACGGGTAGGGCTTGGGTCGAGGCCGCCTGAGCGGGGAAGAGGAGCGGATCGCTGAGGGAGGCGCGGGGTGTTCCCGCGCCCCCTGCGGCGAAACCTCAGGGCGCCGGCAGCTCCATGAGCGCGGCGACGGTGTCCCGGTGGCGTCCCGCCGTGCCGTACGCGGTGGCGTCGGCCTTGGCCCGCTTCAGGTACAGGTGCGCGGGGTGCTCCCACGTCATCCCGATCCCGCCGTGCAACTGCACGCACTCCTCGGCGGCGTGGACCGCGACCTTCGAGCAGTACGCCTGTGCGACGGCCACGGCCAACGGCGCGTCGGGGCTGCCCGTAGCCAGGGCATCGGCGGCGTTCCGCGCGGCGGCCCGGGCCGAGACCACCTCCAGCCAGAGCTGCGCCATGCGGTGCTTGAGCGCCTGGAAGGAGCCGATGGGGCGGTTGAACTGGTGGCGCTCCCGGGTGTGTCGCACCGTCTCGGTGAGGCACCACTCGGCGAGTCCCAGCTGTTCGGAGGCGAGCAGCCCGGCACCGGCGAGCAGCCCGCGGTCCACCGCGCGCCGTCCGGCCCCGGCGTCCGCGAGGCGGGTTCCGGCGGCGCCGTCGAGCGTGACGGTGGCGAGGGGGCGGGTGAGGTCGAGCGCGACGAGCGGTTCGACGCGCACCCCGGGCGCGTCGGTGGCGACGGCGTACAGCCCGTCGGCGGTGGGGACCAGGAGCACGTCGGCCACGGCCGCGTCGGCCACCGGGCCCAGCGTCCCACCCAGTGAGGCGTTCACCGCCGAGGCGTACCCGCCCGCCGCGTCGGCCGAAGAGGCCGCGAACGGCACGGCCACCACCGCGACCTGCCGCCCCTCGGCGAGCCCGGAGAGCAGTTCCGCAGTCGGCCCGCCCTGCGCGCCGAGCGCGAGCAGCGTCTCGGTGGCGACGACGGAGCTGGTCAGGAACGGCGCGGCCGCGACGCTGCGGCCCAGCTCCTCCAGGACGACGGCGGCCTCGCGGTGCGTGGCGCCCTGGCCGCCCAGCTCCTCGGGCACGAGGAGGCCGGCGGCGCCGATGCCGGTGGCGAGCGCCTTCCACAGCTGCGGGTCGTACGGCGTGTCGGACTCGGTGCGGGCGATCACCGACGGCGCGTCGGCGCGGTCCGCCAGCAGGGAGCGGACGGCGGCGCGCAGGTCCTCCTCGGTCTCCGAGTAGAGGAGGTCGGGGGCCTGGCCGGCTTCGGGCTGTGCGGTCATCGGGAGAGGTCCTTCCAGGCGACGTCCTTGTCGTTGCGGGGCTCGGAGGGCAGACCGAGTACGCGCTCGGCGACGATGTTGAGCAGCACCTCGCTCGTACCGCCCTCGATGGAGTTGCCCTTGGAGCGGAGGTAGCGGTAGCCCGCGTCGCGGCCGGTGAAGTCGACCAGTTCGGGCCGCCGCATGGTCCAGTCGCCGTACAGCAGGCCCTCGTCGCCGAGGAGTTCGACTTCGAGGCCGCTGATCTCCTGGTTGAGGCGGGCGAAGGCGAGCTTCATGCCGGAGCCCTCGGGCCCCGGCTGGCCTGCGACGAGTTGCTGGCGCAGGCGTTCACCGGTGAGCCGGGCGACCTCCGCCTCGACCCACAGCGTGAGCAGGCGCTGGTGCAGGTCGTGGGTGCGCAGCTCGGGCCGTTCGCGCCAGGTCCTGGCGACCGGGCCGATCATGCCGCCCTCGCGGGGGGTGCGGGAGCCGCCGATGGAGACGCGCTCGTTCATGAGGGTGGTCTGGGCGACCTTCCAGCCCTCACCGACGGGCCCGAGCCGGTGGCTGTCGGGGATGCGCACTCCGGTGAGGAAGACCTCGTTGAACTCGGCCTCGCCGGTGATCTGACGGAGCGGCCGGACCTCGACGCCGGGGTCGGTCATGTCGCAGATGAAGTAGCTGATGCCGCGGTGCTTGGGCAGGTCGGGGTCGGTGCGGGCGATGAGAATCGCCCAGCGCGCGAGATGGGCGCTGGAGGTCCACACCTTCTGCCCGTCGACCACCCAGTCCTCGCCGTCGCGCACGGCGCGCGTGCCGAGGGCGGCGAGGTCGGAGCCCGCGCCCGGTTCGCTGAAGAGCTGGCACCAGACCTCCTCCCCCACCCACAGGGGCCGCAGGAACCGCTGCTTCTGCTCGTCGGTGCCGAAGCCGAGGATGGTCGGGGCGGCCATGCCGAGGCCGATACCGATGCGGCGCGGGTCGTTGTCGGGCGCGTTCGCGGCGGCGAGTTCGGCGTCGACCACGGGCTGGAGGGAGCGCGGGGCGTCCAGGCCGCCGAGCCCGGCCGGGTAGTGCACCCAGGCGAGTCCGGCGTCGAAGCGCGCCTTCAGGAAGTCGGTGCGCCCGGTGGTGGCCGGAGGGTGCGCGGCGAGCAGTTCGCGGGTGCGGCGGCGCAGTTCGGCGGCGTCGGGTGCGGTCATCGGGCGGCTCCTGACGGGAGGACGACGATGCGGCCGGTGCTGGTGCCGTCGGCGACGCGCTGGACGGCGGCCGCCGCCTCGCGCATCGGGACGCGCTCGCTGATCAGCGGCTTGATGACGCCTTCGGCGGCGAGCCGGGTCAGCTCCCGGTGGCAGTCGCGTACGGCCTGCGGGTCCTTGGTGTTGTAGAGGCCCCAGTGGAGGCCGAGGACGGAGTAGTTCTTCACGAGGGCGTGGTCGAGCCCGGGGGTGGGAATGGTGCCGGAGGCGAAGCCGACGACGACGATGCGCCCCTCGAAGGCGATGCACTTCACGGACTTGGCGTACGCGTCGCCGCCGACCGGGTCGTAGACGACGTCGGCGCCCCGGCCGCCGGTGAACTCCTTGACCGCGGCGACGATGTCCTCGGTGCGCCGGTCGATGACCAGGTCGCAGCCGAGCGCGGCGGCGGTCTTCGCCTTCTCCGGTCCGCCGACGACGCCGATGACCGTGGCACCGGCGGCCTTGCCGAGCTGGACGGCGGCGCTGCCCACCCCGCCCGCGGCGGCGTGCACGAGCAGGGTCTCCCCCGCCTTGAGCCGTGCGCGCCGGTGGAGCCCGAACCAGCCGGTCTGGTAGCCGATGTGCAGGGCCGCGGCCTCCGCATCGTCCAGCGGTTCCGGGGCGTCCAGCAGGGCGGCCTCGTCGGCGACGACGTACTGGGCGAGACCGCCGTGCGGCAGGGCGGGGGTCGCGAGCACCCGGCACCCGTCCTCGGTGCGGCCGCAGATCTCGACGCCCGGGGTGAACGGCAGCGGGGGCCGTACCTGGTACTGGCCGCGGCAGAGCAGCGCGTCGGGGAAGTTGATGTTCGCCGCGAGCACCTCGACCAGCACCTGCCCGTCGCCGGGCACCGGCCGGTCCGTCTCCTCCAGCTCCATCACCTCGCTCGGCTCGCCGTTCCGGTGCACTCGCCATGCCTGCATGAGGGGCCTCCACAACACTGTCGGCATTACCACTGCTCCGGCGCATACTAAGCGGTCGCTTGTCCCCGTGGGAACAGCCTGCGGAACAACGGTCCCGAACACGGCCGTGCGCCCGGCCCGTCCGCGAGGGACGCGGGGGCGCCGGGCGCACGGCCGTACGCGAGGGCTACTCGCCCACCACCACCTCGGCGACCTGGGGCGCGACCGATCCGGCCTTCCAGGCGAGCCGCACCGCGTCGGCGGTGCGCCCGGCGGTGTCCACGGCGGTGTACGCGCCGTGCAGCGCGCCCACGGTGTGCCAGGTGCCGTCCGCCGTGCGCAGCTGGACGTCGGCGGTGCCTTCGGCGCCGGACGGCCGCAGCACCGTCACCGAGCCGACCGGCCGCGCGGAGACGAGGTCCACCTCCAGCGCCTCACCCTTGCCGGCCGCCCGCGCGCCCCGGTACACGGTGCCCGGGTCGCCGTCGGCCGCCGCGCGGAGCGAGGAGCCGGTGGCGGCGGGCGGGTTGCCGGTGACCGCGCCGTCCGTGGTCGTGACCTGGAATTCGCGGACGACCACCCAGCTGCTCTGCCCGGCGGTGGCCCGGGCCCGCACATAGCGCGCCTTGGTCCCGGCGGGCGGGTCCGCCGTGACGTCGGGCTCGCCGGAGAAGTCCGCGAGCGTCTGCCAGCTCTCGCCGTCCGCCGAGTATTCGAGGACACCTTCGTGGAGGTAGTCGTCGGTGCTGCCCGGCTTGGCCATGGCGAGCGTGACGGAGCCGATGGCCCGGGGCTCGCCGAGGTCGACGGTCAGCTGGTCCCCGGCCGCGGGCGCGCCGTCGCTCCAGAAGTACGTGGAGGCGTCGCCGTCGAGCATCCGGGCGACGGTGTTGCTCTGGTACGTGCCCAGGCTGGTCGAGGCCGTGGGCCTGCCGCTCACGCCGAGCAGCCGGTCGTACTCGGCGGTTGCGGCGTCGGTGAACCCGTCCAGCTGCCCGTCGCCGACCAGCACCGGCACCTTGCGCCCGTCGAGCCCGGTGTACGTGTACGAGGCGGCGCGCTCCACCTGTGCGGGCAGCTGCTGCCGGAGCTTCCATGCCTGGGCGCCCTTCCCGGCGCGGGCGGCCTCGACCATGCGCAGGGCGGTGCGTGTGGCGGTGGCCCAGGACTCGGTGACGTCGAGCCAGGGGCCGGAGTCCGCGATGAAGCCCCGGTCCGGGAGGGCCGCACGCAGCCGGGCGGGGGCCGCGCCCAGCGAGGCCAGGACGGAGTCGAGCCGCCTCGCGTCCCCGGACTCCCAGTAGCGGGCGATGGCGGCGGACAGCTCGGGCGCCTTCGCGGTGTTGAGCGCGGAGCTGTAGTTGACGTCCGCGAAGGCCCGCAGCGCCTTCGCGGTCCGGGCGTCGCCGCCCGCGTACTCCTCGATGCCCTTGCCCCAGGACTCGCGCGGGTCGTAGGCGGCGTCGTTCCAGGAGTAGTCCGCGACGGTGTACAGCGAGAGCTTCGACGCGTACGACTGGATCATCGGGTTGGCGGTGATGCCGGCCAGGCGCCCCGGGAGGCCCTTTTCTCGGCCGTTGAACGGGCCGAGCAGGAGGCGGTCGGTGGCGTAGTCGTTGACCGGGTAGTTGTCCCAGGTCAGGATCGGGTGGCCGAACACCTTCCGGGCGGCGTCCGCCTGAGCCACGGTCATGGTGGGGGCGACGACCCCGACACCGGTCCACTCGACGAGCACATCGGGATCGAGCTGTTCGGACAGGGCCGTCTTGTACGCCGACGGGCTGACGTTGTAGTACTCGGTGGGGACCATCTGGAGCGGCTGGGCGCCGGGGTGGGTGGCGATGAACTCCTGGTTGACCCGGTTGAGCAGATGGGCCTGGGCGGCGCCCGCCGCGCCACCGCCGGTCCCCCATTTCACCTTGTCGGCTTCGCAGTTCCAGTCGGTGTAGCTGATGTCGTCCAGCGGGACCGCGAAGGTGCGGACGCCGATGTCCCACATCGTCCGGAACTTGTCGACGAGCGCCTTCACGTCCGCGTCGGAGCTGTAGCACACCGAGAGGCCGGGCGAGAGGGCGTAGGTGAACTCGACGTGCCGCAGCGCCGCCCGGTCGGCGAGGTCCTTGATCTGCGCCAGCCGGTCGGCGGGGTACGGGTCGCGCCACTTGGCCCGGAGGTAGTCGTCGTCCTTGGGCGAGTACACGTAGATGTTCATCTTGTGCTCGCCGTAGTAGTCGAGCTGGTCGAGGCGGGCCTCGTGCGACCACGGGGTGCCGTAGAAGCCCTCGATGACCCCGCGCAGCGCGGTGCCGGGCCAGTCGCGCACGGCGAGTCCGGCGACCTTGCCGCCCGGGTGCCCCCGGTGCGGCAGGACCTGGCGCAGGGTCTGCGCGGCGTAGTAGGTGCCGGTGGTGTCCTTGCCGGCGAGGACGATCCGGTCGGCGCCGATCCCGAGGACGTAGCCCTCGGCGGGCAGTTCGGCGGGCCCGTCGAGCTTCTGCGCGGCGAGGGCGGCGGCGTCACCCGCGTACACGGTGAGTCGGCCGGGGACGGGCCGCCGCTCGCGGACGACGTGCCGGGCGCCCGCCTTGCGCAGGGCCGTCTCCACCACGTCGAGCGTGGGTCCGTCGGCGGTCTCCCCGGCGATCAGGGTGACGGTGGGGGTGACGGTCACCCGGTCGGGGCGGGGCTCGGCGGACTGCGGGGTCGGGGTGATCGTGGGTGTGTCCCGGGCCCTGGCCGGTGCGGGCGGGGCGTCGGCCGCCCGGGCGGCCGGTCCGGCGGCGAGCATGCCGCCTGCGAGCAGGGTCGCCGCGGCGGCGAGAGCGGTGATGCGGGGCGGGCGAGGCGTCACAGGTCCTCCATCGGTCACTCAAGACACCAAAGTCGCGCAACACAACGGGACCGAATGCGACATCCTGGCGCCGACATGTCAATGGTCTGGACAACATCACTGCGCGGACCTGCGGTTTTACGGCCGACTGGCCCGTGCGCGACTACCGGGCGAAGAGTTCGAACGTGACGGCGGGACGCCCGCCGAAGCGCTCGGCGGCGGCCTCGGCATTGCCGGTGAGGAAGCTGCGGCAGTAGGTCTCGGGGTCCTCGTCCGTGAGGACTTCGATGTACGTGCGGTGGGCCAGGAGGGACTGCACCGACCGTTCCAGACCAGCGGTCGCGTCCACCGCGTGGGTGGGCGTGGACGACCCCGCCACGGCCACCCAGCGCACGCCGTCCCACGGTTCGAGGCCCTGCTCCCCCAGCTCCGGGAAGATCCAGCGGTTGCCCGCGTCGGCCGCCGCGTCGAGGGTGGCGCGGCCGACGGCGCGGTGGTCCGGCGTGTTCCATGCGACACCGCCCCAGGTGTCGCGGTGGTTGAGCGTGATGACCAGCTCGGGGCGGTACCGCCGGATGGCCGCCGCGATGTCCCGGCGGAGCGGGACGCCGTACTCGATCACCCCGTCGTGGTGATCCAGGAACTCGACGCGGGAGACGCCGACCGCCGCCGCGCTCGCGCGCTGCTCCCGCTCGCGCAACGGCCCGCACTTCTCGGGTGCGAGGGTGTCGATACCGGCCTCGCCCCTGGTCGCGAGCAGATACGTGACCTCGCGGCCGGCATCGGTCCAGCCGGCCACCGCTGCCGCGCAGCCGTACTCCAGGTCGTCGGGGTGCGCGACCACGGCGAGCGCGCGCCGCCAGTCCTCGGGCATGGGCTTCAGCTGCTCGGTCATATCCGCAGGCTAACGGGCAAGGCGACGGTGAGACCCGTGACACGACGGGCTTCGATACCCAGGGGGGTATCCTTGGCGGTCCGGGGCAGGAGAGCGCGAGACCTGTCCCGTACCCCGGTGAACGAAAGGAACACAGCTCGTGACCAGCCCCGTATCCCTCTCCCCCGCCCAGGCGGCCGCCCGCCTCACGGAGTTCACCGTGATCGACGTACGCGCACCCGGTGAGTACGCGGCGGGGCACGTACCGGGGGCGCTGAACATACCGCTCGACCGGCTCGACGAGGCGCTGCCCGCGCTCAAGTCCGCGTCCGCCCGCGGCGCGCTGCTCGTGGTCTGCGCCTCCGGCAACCGCTCGACGCGCGCCTGCGACCTCCTGTCGGCGGCCGACATCGAGGCGGCGACGCTCACCGGCGGCACCTCCGCCTGGGCGAGCGAGGGCCACGGCCTGGAGCGTCCGGAGGGCGCGCGGGCCACCTGGCCGATGGAGCGCCAGGTCCGGCTGGCGGCCGGCTCGCTCGTGGTGGCCGGGCTGCTGGCGGGCCTCCGGTATCCCGCCGCGCGCTGGCTGTCCGCCGGTGTCGGCTCCGGTCTCGTCTTCTCCGCCGTCACCGACACCTGCGGGATGGCGGCGGCCCTCTCGAAGCTCCCGCACAACCGCGCGCCGCGCTCGGCGCCGAGCCTGAACGCGACGCTGGACGCCCTCCAGGGCTGAGGCATCGCGGGGCCGGTCCCGTACGGCCGGCCCCTGGACGCCGCGGGTCAGCCCTCGTCGCGGACCAGCGCGAGCAGCCGGTCCAGCACGCGGGGCCCGCCCGCGCGCAGCCCGTCGTGCTCGAACTCGTCGGTCACCCAGGTGCGCAGCCCCCGGATCGCGGCGGCGGTGCGCAGTGCGTGGGCGGTGTCCACGTACATGTCGTCGTGGTAGACGGCGGCGGCCACCGGGACGTCGTTGGCGGCCAAGCGCGCGGGGTCGTACAGCGGCTCCCAGTCGGTGCGGGCGGCGAGGAGCGCGGCCGTCTCGCGCAGCGGGCGCAGCGCGGGGTCCACCTCGAAGTGCCAGGGGTGGATGGACTCGCCCGTGAACAGGACCGGTCCGTCACCCGCGAGGGCGGTGGCGGCGTCGAACTGCGGGAACTCGGCGCGGACCCGCTCGGCGGCCCAGTCCGTGGGGCGCTCGTCCTGGCCGTAGATGGCCTCGTGCATGAGGGCGTACAGGGGGTGCCCGGCGAAGGAGGTCGCGGCGCGCATGGCCTCCTGGAAGGTGTCGGAGAGCTCGGTGCCGTGCGGGGTGCGGACGAAGGCGTTCTCCAGGAGGTAGTGCAGCTGGTGGCTGCCGCTGCCGCCGCCGAGCATGATGCCGAGGGACTGGAAGCTCTCGGGCGTCAGCCGGTGCCCGGCGCTCTCGGGGCGGTGCTCCGCGAGGTGAGCGGTGATCTCCCGGGCGCGCTCGACATCCTGTGGGTAGCGGGCGTAGTGCGCGGCGACCTTCCGTTCGATACGGGGATACGCGGCCCGGTAGACGTCGTCCGCGTGGGCGTCGAGGGAGGGCAGACCGCCGGTGATCAGGACGGTGGCCAGCCCCTCCGGGGCGGACGAGAGATAGCGGACGGCGCAGAAGCCGCCGAAGGACTGGCCGAGCACGGTCCAGGGCGCGCCGCCGGTCAGCTGCGGGCGGATGAACTCGCAGTCCCGCACGATGTTGTCCGCGCGGAAGTGCGCGAGGTAGTCGGCCTGCTCGCGCGGCCCGCCCCGCAGCGGGAGGGTCTGCCGGTTGGCCGGGGTCGACAGGCCGGTGCCGCGCTGGTCGAGCAGGAGCACCCGGAATTCGCGCACCGCCCGCCCGAGCCACGCCTCGGCGCCGGTGAAGCGCCGGGCGCCGAAGCCGGGACCGCCCTCCAGATACAGCAGCCAGGGCAGCTCCTGGCCGGCCCGGGACGCGGCCACGATCTCCCGGCCGAAGACCTCGATCTGCTCACCGCCGGGGTCGGAGTGGTCGAGCGGGACGGTGAAGCGGTGGTCGGTGAGGACGAGACCGGGCTGCCGGTAGCTGTTCAAGGGGGCTCCTGGATCGGACGGTTCCCGGACAGTTCAGCACACCGGTGTGCCCCGGACGGTCGCGGCCCGTGTGCGGCCGGGGCGCCGGGCTCCTACCGTGCTCTCATGATCCGGTTCGAACAGGTCGGCAAGGTCTACCCGGACGGCACGACCGCGGTCGACGCGCTGTCCTTCGAGGTCGCCGAGGGGGAACTGGTCACCCTGGTGGGCCCTTCGGGCTGCGGCAAGACGACCACGATGATGATGGTGAACCGGCTGATCGAACCGACCTCGGGCCGCATCCTGGTGGACGGCCGGGACATCGCGGAGACCGATCCGGTGAAGCTGCGGCGGGGCATCGGCTACGTCATCCAGCAGGTGGGGCTCTTCCCGCACCGGACGGTCCTCGACAACACGGCGACCGTGCCGGCGCTGGTGGGCTGGAAGCGGTCCAGGGCCCGGGAGCGGGCGGCCGAGCTGCTGGACCTGGTGGGGCTCGATCCGTCGGTGTACGGCTCCCGCTACCCGGCGCAGCTCTCCGGCGGCCAGCGCCAGCGCGTCGGCGTGGCGCGGGCCCTCGCGGCCGACCCGCCGGTGCTCCTGATGGACGAGCCGTTCGGTGCGGTGGACCCCGTGGTGCGCGAGCGGTTGCAGAACGAATTCCTCAAGCTCCAGTCGAGGGTGAGGAAGACGGTCCTGATGGTCACCCACGACATCGAGGAGGCCGTCCGGATGGGTGACCGGATCGCGGTGTACGGGCAGGGGCGCATCGAGCAGTTCGACACCCCGGGCGCGGTGCTCGGCTCGCCCGCGACCCCGTATGTGGCGGAGTTCGTCGGCGCGGACCGGGGGCTGAAGCGGCTGTCGGTCACCGCGATCGAGCCGGACGACCTGGAGCAGCCGCCGCTGGCCCGCCTCGACGAGCCGGCCGGGGCGGCGGCGGCCCGGCTGGCCGCCGCCGGCGCGCGCTGGGCGGTCGTGCTGAACGAGGCGGGCGAGCTGCACGGCTGGGTGTCGGCGGACGCGCTGCGGATCGCCGGGGACGAGGGCACGGTGGGTGAGCTGGCCCGCCGGATGGACGCGTGGGTGCCGGTGGGGGCGCCGCTGAAGCGGGCGTTCAGCGAGATGCTTCAGCGGGACGCGGGGTGGATCGCGGTGCTGGACGGGGCGCGGTTCCTCGGGGTGCTGACCCCGGCGAAGCTCCACGAGGCCCTGCGCCGTTCGGTGGACGCGGACGCGCAGGGCGTGGGGCGCGACGAGGTGCGGTTCGACTCGGTGGCGGACGCCTGAGGGGCGCGCCGGGGGCGGTCAGGCGTCCGCCGCGTACTGCCAGAAGTCGCGCATCAGCGGCGGCGGGGTGGGGCCGGTCATCTCCACCTGACTGAGCATGATCGCGGCCGTGCCGGTGGCCGGGACGATGTGTGCCGTGGTGCCGGTGCCACCCACCCAGCCGTAGCGCCCCGGCACGTTGTACGGGGCGGTCGTGTCGACGTCCACCGAGCCGCCGAAGCCCCAGCCCTGCCCCTCGGTGAACAGCCCGCTGGCCTCGCGCTGAGCGGGGGTCAGGTGGTCCGTCGTCATCTGCCGTACGGAGGCGGGTGACAGGAGGCGCCGGCCCTCCACCGCGCCCTCACCGAGCAGCATGCGGGCGAAGGTGTGCAGGTCGTCCACGGTGGAGACCAGTCCGCCGGCCCCGGACGGGAAGTCCGGCATGCTGCTCCACTGCCCGGCCGGGACGTCGATCAGCTCCACTCCGCCGTCCGCTCCGGGCCGGTACAGAGCGGTGAAGCGGTCGAGCTTCTCCGCCGGGACCATGAAGCCGGTGTCGTTCATGCCGAGGGGGCCGAAGATCCGCTCGGCGAGGAAATCCGGCAGCGGCTGCCCGGCGACCCGGGCGATGAGCACGCCCAGGATGTCGGAGCAGGTGTTGTACAGCCACTCCCGGCCCGGCTGGGCCAGCAGCGGGATGCGCGAGAGCGTGTCCATCCAGGCATCCGGGGCAGCGACTCGGCGCGGCTGCGGCGCCCCCTGCTTCAGCTCGCTGAACAGGAGACGGGCGGCGGGCAGCGAGAAGTCGGACGGGAATCCGTACCCCGCGCGCGAGGTCATGAGGTCGAGCAGGGTGATGGGGCGTGTCGCCGGGACCACGTCGTCCACCGGGCCGTCCGGGGTGCGGACGACGACGGGCGCCGCCAGCTCGGGCAGCCAGGACGAGACCGGGTCGTCCGGCGCGATCCGCCCGTCCTCGATCAGCAGCATGGCCGCGGCGGCGACGACCGGTTTGGTGAGCGAGGCGATCCTGAAGACCGAGTCCCGGGCCATCGGGGCGCCGCCGTCCGTGCCGGCGTCGCCCACGGCCGCCACTTCGACGCGTCCGCCGCGCGCCACCAGGCCCACGGCGCCGGGGACCGATCCGTCGTGGACGTACTTCTCGAGAACTGCGCGCAGGGTGCTCATCGCTCCGCCTTGTCCGGGATTGTCGATGTGTTGACCGGTGCGGCGGCCCGGACTCATCGGTCGGCGCGCCGCTTCCCGCGCTCACCCCTTCTCACCGGGGATGAGGTGTTCGGAGCGCAGATAGGCGCGGGCCACGTCCTCGGGGAGACGGCGCCAGCTGTCCACCTGTTCGTTGAGCCGGGCCAGGTCCGCGGTGGTCAGGACGGTGTTCAGCTTGCCCAGGGCCTTGCGCACCCCGGCGCCGCCCGCGCGGGCCCGGTTGACGACGGGGACGAGGTAGTCGGCGTTCTGGAGGTGCTTGTCGTCGGCGAGGATGACGAGGCCGAAGTCGTCCAGCGTTGCGTCGGTGGTGGTGGTCAGCACCATCTGGTCGCGGCCGCTCTGGACGGCCTGCTTGGCCTGCGTGGTGCCGACGCCCTTCGGGTCGACGGAGGTGATGTCGATGCCGTACGTCTTCTTCAGGCCGGGCGCGCAGTACGGGCGCTGGACGCACTCGTCGCCGGCCGCGAGGCGTACCGGGAGGCCGGAGCGGCCGAGGTCGCTGAGGGTCTTCAGGTGGTGCTCGCGGGCGTAGGCGGCGGTGACGGCGAACGCGTTCTGGTCGACCGCCTTGCCGGGGTCGAGGACGGTGAGTCCGCGCGGTGCGGCGAGGGCGCGCAGGGCCTTCATCGTGGCGGCGAGGTCCGGTGAGCCGACGGGGGCGGCGTCCGCGCCGTGCTCCTTGGCGTTGAGCCAGTCGGCGAAGGTGGCCGCGTATTCGGGGACGACGTCGATCTGGCCGTTCTCCAGGGCGGGTTCGTAGATCTCCCGGTTGGTGACGGAGATGATCTTGGTGGAGTATCCGGCGCGGTCCAGCAGCAGGGCGTACATCTGGGCGAGGAGGTCGCTCTCGGTGAATCCCGCGGAACCGATGGTCAGGTGCTTGCTGTCGCCGGGCGGGGCGGTGACCGCGCCCTGGTTCTCCAGCGCAGGTCCGGTGGTGCAGGCGGTGGCCGCGAGCAGCAGGAGCGCGGCGAGCGGGCGGCCCGCCCGGACGCGGGGTCCGGCCCTCATGCGGTCGCCTCCGCCACGCGCAGCCCGAACCGGCGCGGCGCGAACCGCTGGGCCGCCTCGAAGACCCCCTCCACGACCAGCGCGAACGCGGCGACCAGGACCGCTCCGGCGACCACCTGCGGGGTGGAGGCGAGGTTGAATCCGGCGGTGATGATGCGGCCGAGCCCGCCGCCGCCAGCGAGGGCCGCGATGGTGGCCGTGGCGACGAGCTGGACGGCGGCGATGCGCACCCCGGTGATGATGAGGGGCAGGGCGAGCGGCACCTCGACCTGGAGGAGCAGTTGGCGGCCCGTCATGCCCATGCCCCGGGCGGCCCGGACGACGTCCCGGTCGACCTCGCGCATGCCGACGTACGCGTTGGTGAGCAGCGGGGGCACGGCGAAGAGGACGAGCGCGACGACCGTGGGCCCCTCCCCCCAGCGGCCGACCGGGGTGAGCAGGAGGAGCACCAGGACGGCGAACGTGGGCACGGCGCGCCCGACGTTGGAGATGTTGACGGCGAGCGCGCCGCCCCGGCCGAGGTGGCCGAGGAGCAGGGCGACGGGCAGTGCGATGAGGCAGCTGATCAGCAGGCAGACGGCGGTGAGGTAGAGGTGCTGGCCGAGCCGGACCCCGATGCCGTCCTGGCCCTGCCAGTGCGCGGAGGTGGTGAGCCAGGACCAGGCGTCCGTCAGGGTGTTCATGACCGGCTCCTCGTCCACGGGGTGAGCAGGCGCTGCAGCAGCAGGAGGAGCAGGTCGGCGGCGACGGCGATGACGACGCACAGGACGGACGCGGTGAGCACCTGGGCCTTGAAGTACGTGTTCATCCCGGCGTAGATGAGGTTGCCGAGCCCGCCGTAGCCGACGATCGCGCCGATGGTGACCAGGGAGACCGCGGAGACGGTGGCGATGCGCAGCCCAGCCATCGCGGCGGGCAGGGCGAGCGGGAGTTCGACGGCGACGAGCAGCCGTACGGGGCCGTAGCCCATGCCCCGCGCCGCCTGCCGGGTCTCCTCGGGGACGGCGCGCAGCCCGGCGAGGACGTTGCGCACGAGCAGGGTCAGCGAGTAGAGGACGAGGCCCGCGACGACGAGCGAGGCTGAGAGCCCGTACACCGGCAGCAGCAGGGAGAACATGGCGAGCGACGGGATCGTGTAGAGGATCGTCGTCACGCCGAGGACGGGTCCGGCGGCCCACTGCCAGCGGCGCGCGGCCAGGGCGAGCGGCAGGGCGAGGGCGAGGCCGATGAGCACGGAGACCGCGGTCAGCTGGATGTGTTGCAGCGCGGCTTCCCAGAGGATGTGGCGGCGGCTGCTGAGGTAGGCGCCGCAGACCCACTCGTTGCGCGCGAGGCAGTCGTCGGGAGGCGCGGTCACCCGTCCATTGCAGCCCGGACGGCCCGGACGCGCGCGCCCGGGCCGTCCGATCGGGCCACAGCGCCCACGGGTCAGGACGTGGCGGCGGCCTTGTCGAGGATCGCGGCCAGTTCGTCGGGGCGGGAGAACATCGGCCAGTGGCCGGTGTCCATGGTGGTCAGCTCCCACCGCTCGCTCGTCAGCAGCCGGGCCACTGCCTCGGCCGGTTCCGGTCCGTCGAGGAGGCACTTGATGTAGGTCGCCGGCAGCTCGCCGAGCGGGCGGTCCAGGACGGCCGGGTCGGCCAGGGCGGCGCCCGGGTGCGGGGTCGCGCCCTTCCGGAACCGTGCGATCTGCTCGCCGGTCAGCTCCTGGCCCTCGAACTCCTCGGCCTCCGGTACGGCCCAGAGTCCGCCGTTCGCGTCGAGCTGCCCCTGGAGCTCGGCCGGCCCCTGCCACCAGGTGGAGACGAACGACTCGCCGTCGGCAGGGACGGAGGCGTCCACGAAGACGACACGGGTCAGCCGGTCGCCCAGGCGCTCGGCGGCCTGTCCCACGGGGATGCCGGAGTAGCTGTGGCCGACCAGGACCACGTCCCGCAGGTCCAGGCGCTCCACCTCCGCGACGATGTCGGTCACATGGGTCTGCCGGCCGACCGGACGGTCCCGTTTGCCGCCGAGCCCGGACAGGGTCAGCGGATGGGCACCGTGTCCGGCCGCGCGCAGCACCGGCACCACCTCGTCCCACGCCGTCTCGTCCAGCCAGGCACCTGCCACCAGTACGAAATCAGTCATGCCGGGGACCCTAGCCGAGGGGTCCGACAACGCCTTCAGAGCGCGTCCGCGCCGCCCATCGCCGGTGCCGGCGAACGGAGTTCCAGGATCTCCAGGACGCGCCCGCCCCAGCGCAGGTTCTCCTCCTCGAAGGACCGGCCGCGCATCAGGGTCAGATAGGGGCCGACCCGGTCGGTCCCGGCGAGGAACGCCGCCTCGTCGCGGCCGTCGAGCAGGCGCAGGCGCAGCCGTTCGTAGCGGGCGAGCTTGGCGCGCGCCCACTCCATGCGCTCCTCGACCGAAGCGCGTACCGCGTCGGCGTCGCCGATGTCCACGGCCTGGATCATCACGAGCAGTTCGTCCCGGATGGCCGTCGGCCGGGGCGCTTCGGCGGTGAAAGCGCCGAGCGCGTCGCGGCCGGCCGGTGTCAGTGTGAAGAGCCGCTTGTTCGGCCGGCGCTCCTGCTCGACCACACGCGCCTCGATCAGACCGTGTTCGGCGAGCCGGTCGAGTTCCCGGTAGAGCTGCTGGGGGGTGGCCGACCAGAAGTTCGCCACCGAGACGTCGAAGACCTTCGCCAGGTCGTATCCGGACGCCTCGCCTTCGAGCAGGGCTGCCAGGACCGCGTACTTGAGGGACATCTGGACACGCTAGCACCCATGTGATTAATGTCGTTCGCACCTATTCAACAAATTGACTATGGAGACCGGGATGCTCGCTTTCCGCAAGGCCGTCGAGGCGCACGATCTGGCGGCGGTCGAGGCCGCGCTGGCCGATGACGTCGTCTTCACCAGCCCGGTGGCGTTCAAGCCCTATCCGGGGAAGCCGGTCACGGCCGCGATCCTGCGGCACGTCTCGGAGGTGTTCGGGGACTTCCGCTACGTACGGGAGATGGCGAGCCCGGACGGGCGCGACCACGCGCTCGTCTTCACCGCGAAGGTCGGCGACCGGGAGATCACCGGTTGCGACTTCCTGCACCTGAACGAGGAGGGCCTGATCGACGACCTCATGGTGATGGTCCGCCCCCTGTCGGCCGCGCAGGCGCTGGCCGCGGAGATGGGGGCGCGGTTCGAGCAGATCAGCCGGGAGGCGGCGGCGGGCTGACAGGCAGGAAGCGCGTCGGGACGGACGACATCGCGGTGTCCGGGGCAGGGTGCGGGCGTATTGTCCGTTTATGGGCAATGTCGGACCCGCCATCGACTCGGCGGAGGAGCGTCTGGACGAGGCGGTGGCATGTGCCGTGCGCGAGACGGGCGCCGCCGTGGCCATGCTCTATCTGCTGCCACCCGGCGAATCGACGCTCCGGCTCGCCGTGCTGGCCGGGATTCCGGCGGAGATCGCCGATCCCTGGCTGCGGGTGCCGCTGTCCGCGCCCATACCGGTGTCGGACGCGGTGAAGGACCGGCACCTGGTGTGGCTCGGCAGCCAGGAGGAGCTGGCCAGGCGGTATCCGCGCCCCGCGCTCGTCCTGCCGTACCGCTTCGCGCTCGCCGCCGCGCCCCTGGTCGTCGGGGCGGAGGCGCTGGGCGGTCTCGTACTGCTGTGGCCCGGCTCGCACCCGGCGCAGCTGACGCCGCAGGAGCGTGCGGCGGTGCACGACTGCTGCGGCGAGGCGGCGCGGGTGCTGTACGAGGCGCGGGAGCAGGGCCGCCCGGTGAAGGCGGGCGCCGGACCGCGGGTGCTGCCCCCGGTCACCGCCCCGCCGCCCGCCCACACCGAGGCGGTCGCCGCCGCGGACTTCCTCGGCCGGCTGCCGGGCGGCTGCTGCACCCTCGACATGCACGGCAGGATCACCTTCCTCACGGAGACCGGCGCCGAACTGGTCGGCGGGCGCGTGGAGGATCTGGTGGGGACGCTCCCGTGGGAGTCGCTGCGCTGGATGGCCGATCCGCTGTTCGAGGACCAGTACCGGGGCGCGATGATCAGCCGGGAGCCGATGTCCTTCGTGGCCCTGCGGCCGCCGGACCAGTGGCTGTCGTTCCGGCTGTACCCGGACGCCTCCGGCATCAGCGTGTACATCACACCCGTCAGCGGGCCGCACGCCCCGGCGCTCCCCACGGCCACGGGAGCCGCCGCATCGCCGAGCGCCCCGGGACGCGCCGTCGCGCTCTACCACCTGATGCACCTGGCCGCGACGCTCACGGAGGCCGTGGGCATCCAGGACGTGGTCGAACTGATCGCCGAACAGCTGGTGCCCGCGTTCCGCATCCAGGCGCTCGCCGTACTGACCGTGGCGGAGGGGCGGCTGCGCATCGAGGGCCACCGGGGCTTCGGCGACGAGCTGATGGAGTGCTTCGAGGGCGCGCCCCTGACGTCCGGCGCCCCCGTGGCACAGGTGCTCAACACCGGCGTGCCCGCCTTCTACCGGACCTTCGACGAGTTCCGGCGCGCCTTCCGGCCCGCGTCCCTCCAGGAGGGCCTGGCCGCGTGCGCCTTCCTGCCGCTGTTCGCCTCCGGGCGCCCGGTCGGCACGCTGGTGTTCGGCTACGACCGCACGCGCCCCTTCGAGCCGGAGGAACGGGCCCTCCTCACCTCGATCGCCGGGCTCATCGCCCAGGCCCTGGACCGGGCCCGCCTGTACGACACCAAGGAGCAGCTGGCCCACAGTCTCCAAGCCCATCTGCTCCCCCACACGCTCCCCCGGATCGGCGGGCTCGACGTGGCCGCCCGCTATCTGCCCGCCACCCGGGGCATGGGCATCGGCGGCGACTTCTACGACGTGATCCCGCTCGACGCCACCACGGCCGCCGCGGCCATCGGTGACGTACAGGGCCACAATGTGACGGCCGCCGCCCTGATGGGCCAGGTGCGCACGGCGGTGCACGCCTCGGCCGGCGCGCCGCCCGCCGAGGTCCTGGCGCGCACCAACCGGCTGCTCGCCGACCTCGACGCCGACCTGTTCACCAGCTGCCTCTACGTCCATCTGGACCTGGCGGGCCACCGCGCCCTGCTGGCCACCGCCGGTCACCCACCGCCGCTGCTGCGCCATCCCGGCGGGGAGACGGAGGTGCTGCGGCTGCCGCCCGGGCTGCTGCTCGGGGTCGACCGGGACGCCCGCTACCCGACGACCGAGATCCCGCTGCCGCCGGGCGCCGCGCTCGCGCTGTACACGGACGGGCTCGTGGAGGTGCCGGGCGCCGATATCGACCGGTCGACGGCGGCGCTCGCCGAGCAGTTCGGCCTGAACACCGGCCGCCCGATGGAGGCCGTCGCCGACAGCCTCGTCCGGTACGCGAAGGAGGTCACGCCGGGCAGCGACGACATCGCGCTGCTCCTCATCGAGGCGCTGAGGGGCGAGGGCGGCTGAGGCGCGGGGGCTCCGGCGTGCCCGGCCCCGCATACGGTTCCGCGCGTTTCCGCCGATTTGCTTGGGCCCGGCGGGCGCGGTTCATTGGAATGAGGTACGTGCGTCGCCCGGCAACCGACGGGTGACCGCCGTGCGTGGTCCTCGATGTGGGGTGAGTCCCGTGCTGTTCGCCGACCGGACCGACGCGGGCCGGCGGCTCGCCGAAGCCCTCCGGCCCCTCGCGCAGAGCGATCCCGTCGTGCTGGGCCTCCCCCGCGGCGGTGTGCCGGTGGCCTTCCGTGTCGCGCAGGAGCTCGGCGCCCCGCTCGACGTCATCGTGGTCCGCAAACTGGGCGTCCCGCGCCACCCGGAACTGGGCTTCGGGGCCATCGGGGAGGGCGGGGTCCGGATCATCAGCGACGACATCGTGCGCCGGGCCGGTGTGTCGGACTCCGACATCGCGGCCGTCCAGGAGGCGGAGAAGGCCGAACTGCGCCGCCGCGCCCGGGAGTTCCGGGGCGAGCGGCCGCGCGTCCCGCTCGCCGGGCGCACCGTGGTCCTCGTGGACGACGGGATCGCCACCGGCGCGACCGCCCTCGCCGCCTGCGCGGTGGCCCGGGCGCAGGGCGCCGCGCATGTGGTGCTGGCCGTGCCGGTCGCGCCGCCGTCCGCCGCGGCCCGGCTGCGGAAGGAGGCGGACGAGCTGGTCTGCCTGTCGTCACCGGCCGCGTTCTCGGCGGTGGGCGAGTGGTACCGGGACTTCGGGCAGACGCCGGACGAGGAGGTCGTCGCGCTGCTGGCCCGGGCCGCGCGGCAGACCGGGCCCCGGTTGACCAGCGACGTCCTGGTGGAGGCCGGTGGGGTCGATCTGCCCGGCACCCTGACCCCGTCCGGTGACTCCGGGGCGCTCGTGGTGTTCGCCCACGGCTCCGGCAGCAGCCGGCACAGCCCGCGCAACCGGTCGGTCGCGGCGGCGCTGAACCGGGCCGGCCTCGGCACGCTGCTGTTCGACCTGCTCACCGCGGACGAGGAGGCGGAGGGCGGCCATGTCTTCGACATCTCGGCCCTCGCCGGCCGCCTGGTGGACGCCACCGCCTGGGTGCGGGGCCATGCGCCCGGGCCCCTCGGCGTGTTCGGTGCCAGCACGGGCGCGGCCGCCGCGCTCCAGGCGGCGGCCGTCGTGGGCGCGGGCCGGGACACGGGCATCGGGGCGGTCGTCTCGCGCGGCGGCCGGCCGGATCTGGCGGGGGCCCGCCTGACCGAGGTCCGCTCCCCCACCCTGCTGCTGGTGGGCGGCCGGGACGCCCAGGTGCTGGACCTGAACCGCCGGGCCCAGGCGGAGCTGCGCTGCGAGAGCCGCCTCGACGTCGTCCCCGGTGCCACGCACCTCTTCGAGGAGCCGGGCACGCTGGACGAGGTCGCGGAGCGGGCGCGCGACTGGTTCACCGGCCACTTGACCGGCCGGGCCGCCTGACACGGGCGCACCCGGCCGGGGCCCGGACGGCTTTTCCCGGCACGAGGCAACCCCGGGCGCCGATCCGCGGTCTTGATCCACAGCAAGGCGGCACGCCGCACACACGACGACCCTCGCCCCTCCCCCCTGAGCACGGACCGGAGAACCGGCCAACTATACGCTATGTGTATACATGCGCTGCATAGTCATGGCCGAGGCCGCCCGTGCCCGCGCGAAAGGCTTCCATGCACAGCAAGGCACTGGCGCCCGAATACCAGGGCGCCCTCACCAAGATGTCCGTGAACGCGTCGCTCACCGACGTACTCGCCGAGGGCGTACGCCACTTGGAAGAGGCGGAACGCTCCGGCTCCGCACGGGAAGTGGCCCGCGCGGGTCTCGCCGTGGCCGAGGCGCACCGCAGGCTCGGCCAGGTACGGGACGCCGACTCCGCCTGGAAGGCGAGTTACCGCGCCGCGCGCTCGGCGGACGACGCCGGGGCGATGGCCTGGGCGCTGTGGAGCGGCGGCACGCTGGCCCGCCAGCGCGGTCGGCTCCGGCTCGCGTTCCGGCTCCTGGGCCTGGCGGCGGACCTGGGCAAGAGGGGCGGGGACGTCGTCGCCCGGGGCTACTCGCTCGCCGGTCTCGCGGAGACCGGGCGCATCCAGGGCGACTACCGGACCGTCGCCGCGCTGCACGAGCAACTGCTCGCCGAGGCACGGGCACGCGGCGAGGCGCGCCACACCGTGTGGGCCCTGGAGGGCATCGCGCAGATCCACCGCAACACCGGTTCCTTCGACACCGCCCTGGCGATGTTCGAGGAGGCGGCCCAGCTGGCCGGTGACGCCGACGACCGCAGGGGCCGGGCCTGGGCGCTGCGCGGCATCGCCGACATCGTCTCCGTACGGGACAACGACGCCGACCGTGCGCTGGAGCTGCTGGCGGAGGCCGAGGTCACCTGCCGGGAGATGAAGTTGTCGAGTGCCCTGGCGTACAACCACAAGATGCGCGCCAACGTGCTCTACCGCGCCGGACGCCACGAGGAGGCCCGGCAGGGCTACGCGGGGGCCCTGGAGGAGTTCCGGGCGATGGCGGAGCCCCGGGGCGAGGCGCTGGCGCGGCTCGGGCTGGTGAAGTCGCTCGCCCGGCTCGGGCGGAACGCCGGGGAGACGGCCGCCGACCTGGACGCGCTGCGGGCCACGCTCGACCGGATCGGGCTGCTCAACGCCCGGGACATGGTCGACCGGGCCTACACCGAGCTGGGCGTGGAGCGGTCCGGGGACACGGCGGCGGACGCGGGCGGTGGGCGATGACGTCTCCGACGGCCTCCCCGGTGACCGCACCGCGCATCCTGGCCCGCTGCCGCGCCCTGGTCCGCCCTGCCCTGTCCCGGGCCGTGCGCCAACTGCACCCGTGGCACGCCGAGATCACCGCGTTCTCGCTCGGATGGGACGGGGTGGACGGCGACGACGTGCCGGGCGCCCACGGCAAGGGCGTACGCCAGGCACTGGCCGTGCTCGGCGCGGAGGCCGTCGGGGCGGAGGCCCGGGACGCGGTCCCCGGAGCGGTCGCCGTCGAGCTGATCCACACCTTCTCCCTGCTCCACGACGACATCATGGACGGCGACGAGACGCGCAGGCGGCGGGCCACCGCGTGGAAGGCGTACGGAACCGGTCCGGCGGTCCTTGCGGGGGACGCCTTGTTCGCCCAGGCGGTGCGGACCCTCACCGACGCGCCGGGCAGGCAGTGCGCGCCGGCGCTGCGGCTGCTCGCCGGGACCCTCACCGACCTGGTGCACGGCCAGGCCGACGACCTGCTCTTCGAGTCGCGGCCCTGGACCGGTCCCGACGCCGTGCGGGCGCAGGAGTACCGGCTGATGGCCGAGCGCAAGACCGGTGCGCTGCTGGGCTGCGCCGCCGGTCTGGGCGCCCTGCTCGGGGGCGCCGGGCGCACGGAGGCCGACGCGCTGGCCGCTGCGGGACGCCACCTGGGCGTGGCGTTCCAGGCGGCGGACGATGTGCTGGGCATCTGGGGCGATCCCGCGGTCACGGGCAAGCCGGTGCACGGGGACCTCGGGCGCGGCAAGAAGACCTTCCCGGTGCTCGCCGCGCTCGCCGCCGGCGGCCCGGCCGCGACGGAGCTGGCGGCGCTGCTGCGCGGCGGCCCGCTGGACGAGGAGTCGGTGCGGCGGGCCGCCGCGCTGGTGGAGGAGGCCGGCGGGCGGGCGGCCGCCACGGCGGAGGCGCACGGTCATCTGGAGCGGGCGCGGGCCTGCCTGGAGAGCGTTTCGTCGGCGCCCGATGCCGTGGAGGAGATGCTCACGCTGTTCCCGTACATCGTGGACCGCGCCCTGTGACACCACCGCGCCGTCCCTCGTTCGGGCGGGCGGCGCGGCCGTCGTCACCGGTGCATCGACGCGCCCTTGAGGATCTTGTCCACCGCGTTGCGGGGGCCGTGCACCGCGATCCCGACCAGGTCGAGCGCGTCCCGGTGCACCGCGCGCACCGCGGCGCGGTTGTCCCGGTCGTTGCCCGTCGCGAAGAGGTCCGAGGTGAAGACGGACAGGGCGGCGCCCCGGGAGACCGCACGGGTGTGGGCGGTGGTGAGCATCTCCTTCGCACCCTCGAAGACCATGACCGGCTGGCGGAACATCGGGAGGTACGGGGTGTCGTCCGCATCGGTGTAGGGCTCGCCGATCAGTTCCGGGGCGGCTGTGGAGAGGCCGCTGACGAGGAAGGCGGTGACGTTCAGCCGCTGCCAGGTCTCCAGGTCGTCGCGGAGCAGCACGGCGATCTTGGTGTCGAAGCGGACGGGGGCGGGGGCGGTGGTCTCAGCTGTCATGCCCCGAGCCTGCCGGGCCGCCCGGGGCCCGGTCTTGTACGAACTTTGCACGCCGGGGCGCGGCGTACGATCGGCGTATGGCCGCAGCACGTCCCGAGATCACCGCGTGGTCGCCGCCCGTGGAGGGGATCGCCGAGGTCTTCCACGCGCGTTTCACCGACCACGCCTACCCCATGCACACGCACGACGCCTGGACGCTGCTGGTCGTGGACGAGGGCATGGTGCGCTACGACCTGGACCACCACGAACACGGTGTGCTCACCCACACGGTGACGCTGCTGCCGCCGCACGTCCCGCACAACGGCGAGGCGGCCACCCCCGGGGGCTTCCGCAAGCGCGTGCTGTACCTGGACACCGGGCAGGTGGACGAACGGCTGATCGGCCGGGCGGTGGACCGGCCGGTGCTGCACGACCCGGCGCTGCGCAGCCGTATCGACCGCCTCCACCGCACGCTCGCGGACCCGGGTGACGAGCTGGAGGCGGCGAGCCGGCTCGCCCTCGTCGCGGAACGGCTCGCACAGCATCTGGGCGACCGGGTCGGCTCCGTCCCGTACGTCCACGACGGCAGACTCGCGCACCGGCTGCGGGAGCTGCTGGACGCGACGTACGTCGAGGGCATCACGCTCCAGGAGGCCGGTGCGCGGCTGCACGCCCACCATGCCCATCTGGTACGGGCGTTCAGCCGCGAGTTCGGGATGGCACCGCACCAGTACGTCACGGGCCGACGGGTCGACCTGGCGCGCAGGCTGCTGCTGCGCGGGGTCCCGGCGTCGGCGGTCGCCGCGTCGGCGGGGTTCTACGACCAGTCCCATCTGACCCGCCACTTCAAGCGGATCGTGGGGACGGGCCCGGGGCACTACGCGCGGCGTTCGAGCACTCCGCGTACGAAAGCGGCCTGACCGGCGTGCTGGAGGTCGTCCGACAGGACGCTGATCAGCCGCACCCCCAGGGTGACCGGCGGGTCCCACCCCTCGTCCACGACGCGGCCCAGCGCGTGGCCGTCCAGGCCGCGGAGGTAGGCGAGCGTGTTCTCGTGGACGGCGTCGTAGTAGCCGAGGAGCAGATCGGCCGAGCCCACGCGGACGGCCGCGACCTCCTTGCTGCTCTGTCCGTAGCCGGTGGCGTCGGCGGGGAGGGGCAGGTCGAAGCGGCCGGCCCAGTCCTGGGCGGTCCAGAGCTGTTCGGTGCCGGCCGCGTCCGCGATGTGGTCGTCCTGGACGCGGGTCAGATGCCAGACGAGCCAGGCGATCGAGTTGGCGCCGTCGTCGAGCCGGGCGTGGAGGTCGTCGGGGGCCAGGCCCTCGACGGCCGCGTGCACGGTCTCCTGGATGCGGGAGTATCCGTCGGTGAGGATGTCGGTGACGTTCATGCGTTCAACCATGGCCGTTCGCCTTCCCCCGCGCGGCCACCGACACGCGCCGGAGCGGGCACCGGCGGGGAGGCCCGCCGGTGCCCGCCCGGTCGTCAGCTGTAGATGCCGAACTCCCAGAGGGAGTAGCCCCACGCCGTGCCCCGCTGGGTGAGGTTGAGCTTCACGTAGCGGGCGGTCTGCGCGATGTCGAGGTCGTCGGCGTCCCCGTCACCGGTGGTCGTGGTGTACACCGACCGCCAGGAGTTGCCGTCGTCCGAGACCAGCACCTCGTAGGACTTGGCGTACGCCGGGTCCCACACCAGCTGGAGGTGGCGGAACGACTTCCGCTCGCCCAGGTCGACCTGGATGGACTGCGGGTCGCTCCAGTCGCTGGCCCACCGGGTGTCCAGCCGTCCGTCGGTCGCCATCGCCGCGGTGCAGGGGCAACCGCTGCTGCCGGCCTGGGCGGAGGAGGCGGTGGCCGGGCGGCCGAGCGCGATGTTGGTGCCGCTGACCGGGGGCACCACGACCTTCACCGACTTGGTCTCGATGCCGGCGTTGCCGTGCCCGTCCTCGGCCTGGATGTACACCTTCCACACACCGAGCCGCGCGGGCGCGGTCACCGCGAAGGTGCCGTTTCCGGTGGACCGCCAGTTGGCTTCCACCAGGGCCTTGTCACCGGTCGCGTAGTTGCCGCTCAGGTAGATCTTGTAGGTGACCGGGTCGTTGTCCGGGTCGCGGACGTCGGCGCGGACGGTGAACTCCTTGCCCGCGGGGGCGCCACCGGCGTTCTGCACCGTCATGTTGCTGATGACGGGCGGGGTGTTGTCACCGGCGGTGGAGCCGCTGTACGCCTTCTTGAGCGCGTAGTAGGAGAGCCGCTTCTTGCCGTCCGGCACCACGTTGAACCAGACGCCGCCGAAGTCGTGCTCGGTCCCGTAGTGGAAGAAGGTGGCGCCCAGCGCGACACCCTGGTGGGCGGTGACGCAGTTCCACGCCTTGGTGTAGCCCTCGGCCTTCTGCACGTCGGTGGGCTCGTCCGGGATGCCGTTGGCGTCGTCCGGGACCTCCCACTCACCGGCCGGGCCGCCCTCGGTGATGATGTAGGGCTTGGTGTAGCCGCCGGACTCCCAGGCGGTGCGGACCCCGCAGATGTCTCCGTAGGAGTTCATCGAGTACAGGTCCAGGTCGGGGGCGTTGCGCTTGTAGTAGGGCCAGGCACCGGTCCAGGCGTCGGTGGACGTCACCGGGTGGTCCGGGTCGATGGTGTGGATCTTCTTCGCGACGTCGTTGACGAAGCTGGTGTACGCGTTGCGCTGCTTCTCCAGCTCGTCACCGCTGTAGCAGTTCTGGAGGCCGAGCACGGACTCGTTGCCGACGTTCCACATGAGCACACCGGGGTGGCTCTTGTACGTGTCCACCCACTTGGCGAATTCGGTGAGCGACGAGGACTTGTAGGCATCGTCGGTCAGGTAGTTGACGCAGCCGCCGCTGCCGGGGCCGCCGCCGGGCTGCAGCCAGAAGCCGCTGACGACGCGGATACCGTTGGCCGCCGCGGCGTCGAGCAGCGGCTTGGAGGTGCCGTCGGTGCCCCAGGTCCGGATGGTGTTGACGCCCATGGACTTCAGGTCGGGCATGTAGCGCGCCGCGTCGTTGACCGACGGGCCCCAGGTCAGTCCCTTGACCTGGTACGGCTGGCCGCCGACGGTGAGCTGCCAGTTGCCCTGCGAACCGGTGACGCGGACGGCCCCGCCGGTGCCGGGGTCCGGGTTCGTGGAGCCGGTGGTGCCGTACACCTGGAACTCCCACAGGGAGTAGCCGTAGCCGCCGGCGCGGGCGGTGCCGTGCATCCTGACGTAGCGGCCGGAACCGCTGACCGCGAGGTCGTCGGTGCCGCCGTCGCCGTTGGTGACGGTCTTCAGGGTGCGCCAGTCGGAGCCGTTGTCGGATGCCTGGATCTCGTACGCCTTGCCGAAGGCGGACTCCCAGGTCAGGACGACCCTGCTGAGGCTCGCGGTGGCGCCCAGGTCCACCTGGAGCCACTGCGGATCGCTCCACTGGCTGGCCCAGCGGGTGCCGGTGAGATTGCCGTCCACGGCGGCCGAGGCCGCGTAGCCGGCGCCCTCGGAGGAGGACGCGGTGGCGGTCTTCCCTTGCGACAGCAGGGATTCCGCGGCCCGGGCGCCCGGCGCGGCCAGTATGACCAGCGATGAGGCGACAAGGGCGAGAAGGGTGATCAGCAGCGTGCCCGCGCGGGGTCTCGCGGGCAGGGCTGAACCGGCTCTGTGCACATTCTCTCCTGGCGGAAGAGTGCGGGACGGGGGTCCCGCGGCGGGTTGGGAGAGCGCTCTCCCAGGAGAGTGACGTGTACTCGTCCAGCTGTCAACGATCAGGACACGCCGGGTTCACAGGAATGTGCGCGAAGGGTTACGGAACGAGGTTGCGCCCGGACTCGACCGGGCGCTCCGGGCGGCCGCCCACCCCTGCGGCCCGCGCCGCGGCGTGCAGCGAGCGCAGGGCCAGCAGGAGGAACCCGATGTCATCGAGGTAGACCGGGTCCGGCAGCAGGTCGACCGGCGACACGGTGTACAGCACCGCCGCCCAGACCAGCGCCTTGTTGTGCAGCGGGACACCGGCATCCACCAGCAGCTTCCTGGCCTTGAGCACCCGCACCAGGAGGATGCCGGCAACGGCCAGCATGAGCAGCGCGAGTGCCGCGCCGACGATGATCCAAGCCTTGGTGTCCATGCTTCATCCTGCCTTATCCGGAGCGTTGCGTCCGCTGCCGGTTGCGGCGCTTCAGGGCGCGGCGCTCGTTCTCGCCGAGCCCGCCCCACACCCCGGAGTCCTGGTTGTTCTCCAGGGCCCATCGCAGGCATTCCTGCTGTACGGGGCAGCGTCGGCACACCGCCTTGGCCTCCTCGACCTGGACGAGCGCCGGGCCGGTGCTTCCGATGGGGAAGAACAGGTCCGGGTCCTCGTCGCGGCAGGCCGCGTGCATGCGCCAGTTATCCATGGACTCTCACTCCTGACGGTCGTGTGCGTCGCGTTTGCCTCGGTACGCTGCGAGTGACCGGCATTTCGCCCGCGAAACCCCGGTGGCCCTTCCTTCGCTTCCTCTTCACGTTCCGCGAAGCTGCGGGGGCGGCGGCTCAGGGGCGATCATGGGAGACGGCGGGCCTGCGTCGGGCACGGTGACGGCTGGGAAGGATCGTCCGTGGGCGGCACTGATGACATGCGGATCGGCTGGGGCGAGGCCCGCCGGGCGGGCGCGCGCCGGTCGTCCGAGAGCGGTCTGCTCGACGTCCTCGGGGTCGCGGCGCTCGTTCTGGACACCCAGGGCCGCATCGTCCTGTGGAGCCCGCAGGCCGAACGGCTCCTGGGGTACTCCGCCGAGGAGGCGCTGGGCGAGTTCGCTGCCCGGGTCCTGGTCGACGAGGAGCACTTCGAGCTGGTGCTGCGCCTGTTCGGCGAGGTGATGGGCAGCGGCGAGGCGTGGGCCGGGGTCTTCCCCGTACGGCACAAGGACGGCACCACGCGGCTGCTGGAGTTCCGCAACATGCGGTTGCAGGACGACCGGGGCGGCTTCTACGCGCTGGGTCTCGCGGCCGACGGGGACGTGCTGCGCCGGGCGGAGCGGGACCTCGCGCTGTCGGTGGGCCTGGTCGACCAGTCACCGATCGGCCTCGCGGTGCTGGACCCGGATCTGCGCTTCCTGTCCGCCAACGCGGCGCTGGAACGGATGGACGGCATGAGCGCCGCCGAGCACCTGGGACGGCCGATGGGCGAGGCGCTGGCGTTCCTGGGCCGCGACGGCCTGGCGGCCGCCGCGCGGGAGGTCCTGGACAGCGGTGTCCCGCAGGTGTCGCGCCAGGTGGTCGGCCGCTCCCCCGCCGCACCGGACAGCGACCGCGCCTGGTCGGTGTCGCTGTACCGGCTGGACGACTCCGCGGGGCGGGTGCTGGGCATCGCCGTATCGCTGATCGACGTCACCGACCGGTACCGCGCGGCGGCCGAGGCGGAGCGGGCCCGGCAGCACCTGGCGCTGATCGCGGACGCATCGGTGCGCATCGGGACCACGCTCGACCTGGAGCAGACGGCCCTGGAGCTGGCCGAGGTCACCGTGCCGCAGCTCGCCGACGTCGCCGCGGTGGACGTGCTGGACAGCGTCCTGAAGGGGCGCCCCGGACCGTCGGACGGCCCGCTCCTCATCCAGGCCCTGGCCGTCGTCGCGGCCCGGCCGACGCCCGTGGTGGAGGCGGCGGACCCGCCGGGCCGGGCCGCCCGCTACGGCGCCGACCGCCTCGTCACCCGGTGCGTGCGGACGGCCCGGCCGGTGCGGGTGCCCCGTCTCGACGCGGAGAAGCTGGCCCGGGTGGCCCGCGACGAGCGGTCGGCCGCCCTGCTCGCCGAGGCCGGTGCGCACTCGTATCTGGCGGTGCCGCTGATCGCGCGGGGCGAGGTGCTGGGGGCGATCGACCTGATCCGGACGGACAACCCGCTGCCGTTCACCGAGGAGGACGAGGCGCTGGCCGCCGAGCTGGCGGCCCGGGCCGCGGTCGGCATCGACAACGCCCGGCTCTACCGGCAGCAGCAGGAGACCGCGCTGACGCTTCAGCGCAGCATGCTGCCGCGCAACCATCACGACCCGGTGGGCCTGGACGTGGTGTCCCGGTACCGGCCGGCCGCCTCGCGGTACGAGGTCGGCGGGGACTGGTTCGACGTGATCGGGCTGCGTGACGACGGGACCGCCCTCGTGGTGGGCGATGTGATGGGCAGCGGGATCAACGCGGCCACCACGATGGGCCGGCTGCGCACCGCCACCCAGACGCTGTCCCGGCTCTCCCTGGAGCCCGCCGAGGTGCTGCGGCACCTGGACGAGATCACCGCCGGCCTCGACCCGTGGTTCGCCACCTGTGTCTACGCCGCGTACGACCCGGGCGCCGGGCGGTGCCGGGTGTCCACCGCAGGGCATCTGCCGCCGGTGCTCATCCCGGAGGGCGGCGAGCCGGTGCTCCTGGACCTGCCGGCCGGGGCGCCGCTGGGGGTGGGCGGGGTGCCGTTCAGCGATGTCACGGTCCCGCTCGGCCCGGGCGACCGGCTGGTCCTCTACACGGACGGCCTGGTGGAGACCCGGGACGACGACATCGACAGCCGCCTCGCGAAGCTGCTGGGGCTGTTGCGTACTCCGGACGCCTCGCTCGACGCGACGTGCGACCGGCTGCTGCGCGAGCTGCGGGACCCGGACGGCCACGACGACGTGGCGCTGCTGATCGCCCGGGTCCACGCGTGACGGCGGCGTGCGGTCAGCGCGAGCACCCGCGCCGGGTGCGGCACTTCGCGGTGGCGCGTACGCGGTAGCCGCCGGCGCCGAGGAAGCCCAGGCCGATGCCCAGCATCCAGGAGTCCTTGGCGAGCGCGATCCCGTCCTGCGTCGGCCGCAGGCTGCCGGGCTCCCGCATGCCGGGGGTACGCAGATAGAGCCCGAAGAGGCCGCCGGAGAACCCGGTGAGGGCGAGCCCGGCGAGCCGGGTGGGCACGAACGGGGCCAGCAGGGTGGCACCGACCGCGATCTCGGACCAGGCGAGCAACCGGGTGAACCGGGCAGGTTCCAGCTTGCCGAGGAACGGGTAGGCGTTGCTGGCCATACCGTGCAGCCCTTGGGCGGTCCCCTCGTCGGCCTTCAGCTTGCCCAGGCCGGAGTTGAGGATGAAGGCGCCGGTGGCGAGGCGCGGCGGGATATCGCGCGGTTCGGGCAACAGCATCATGGCGTGAGCCTCCATGGAACAGGTCGTCGGCCCCCGGTCGAGCCTAGCCAGGGGGTGCCCCGGGCGCGCGTCGAGCGGCCGGGCGGGTGGGCGATACTGAGCGCGGCGGGTACGCGAGAGGGGGCTCAGTGGTCCAACAGCCAACGGAATACGACATCGTGGTGGTCGGCGGCAGCGGGGTGGACACGATCGTCCGCGTCGACGCCCTGCCGGTCCCGGCGGCGGACTCCGTCATGGTCGGGCCGATCCGGGAGTGGCCCGGCCAGACCGGCGGCAATGTGGCGCTCGGCGCCCGCGCGCTGGGGCTCGACGTGGCGTTCCTGGACTGCGTCGGCGACGACTGGCTCGGTGCGCAGGTCCGCGAGCGCCTGGCGAAGGGCGGTGTGGAGTTCCACGCGGTCATCTCGCCGGCCGGGACCCGGCGCGCGGTGAACCTGGTGGACGCGACGGGCCGGCGGATGTCGTTCTACGACGCCCGGGACCCGGAGGATCTGCGGATGCCGCGTGACTTCTATCTGCCCCACCTGCGCCGGGCCCGCCACGTCCATCTGTCGATCACGCACTTCGCCCGGTTCCTGTACGACGACATCGAGGCGCTGGGAGTGCCGGTCTCCACGGATCTGCACGACTGGGACGGACTGAGCGAGCATCAGCGGGAGTTCGCGCTCCGGTCGGATCTGGTCTTCTTCAGCGCGGCGACGACCGGCGAGCGGGCGCCCGCGCTGATGCGGGAGATCCTGCGCGAGGGCCGGGCCGGGGCCGTGGTGGCCACGGCGGGCGCGGAGGGGGCGTACCTCCTCACGCGCGACGGCGGCGACGAACCGGTGCGCATTCCGGCGGTGGTGCCGCCGGCGCCGGTGGTGGACAGCAACGGGGCGGGCGACGCGTTCGTCACCGGTTTCCTGTACGGCAGGCTCGACGGACGTGGGCCGGCCGAGTGCGCCCGGCTGGGGGCGGTGTCGGGTGCCTTCGCGTGTACGGCTCCGGGCTCGACGGCCATGATCGGCCGGGCGGGGTTGCTGGGCGTATGACGGTGTGCGGGTGCCCCGGTCGGCGGGGCACCCGCATGTAGGGGCTACTTGAGGTAGGGGCCCGCGGTGCCGATCTTTCCGGGGCCGTTCAGCACGTACACCCGCATGTTGCCCTTGCCCGGGGCGTCGACGGTGAGCTTTCCGTCGCTGACGACCCGGGTGTCACCGGTGACGGCGTCCTTGTAGGTGCCGTTGGGGATGCCGGTGTACGAGGCGCCGCCCGTGACGGTGACCAGGGCGAAGCTGTCGGTGGCACCGCTGGTGTAGCGGCGCTTGTACGCCATCTGGCCGGTGATGCCCTCCGTGGAGTACTGGCCCATCTGGAGGGCGGGTACGGCGCGGCGGATCCGGTTGAGCCGCTGGAGGTGCTTCACCAGGGGCTGGGCGAGGGTGTTCGCGACCTCACCGGACGCGGAGTCGACCTGGGAGAACTCCGAGGAGGTGACGTTGCCCGCGAGGTGGTCGCCGTAGTAGGCGCGGCCGGTGGTGGCCAGGGGGCAGGTGGGGCCGCAGTCGATCTTCTTGCCGGCCTGGAACTCGATCTCCGATCCGTAGTAGAGGGTCGGGATGCCGCGGAAGGTCCACATCAGGGACATGTTCTCGGCCCAGGCGTCGGTGCCGCCCGCGTAGCGTTCGCCGCTCTTGTTGGGCCCGTAGTCGTGGCTGTCGACGTAGACGACGTTGTAGGTCGCGTCGTTGGTGGAGTCGTCGGAGTCCTTGCCGTTGTTGAACGCGTTGGTGGCGTCACCGAAGTTCATGTGCATGCGCATGTCGATGATGTTCATGCCGGAGAACCGGCTGTGGTCCGGGGTGTGGTAGCTGTTGCCGTCCAGGAACGCGTTGCTGGAGGTCGGCTGGTTGCCGGTGCCGAGCTGCTCCTCGTAGTCGTACATCTCCAGCGCGGCCTTGGCGTCGTCGGCGGCGTACTCCTTGCGTTCCTTCCAGGTGAAGAACTGCGCCGAGTGGTTGACCGAGCCGCGGTTCCACTTGTCGTTGACGAACGCGCCGACTTCGCCGAAGACGAGGAAGTTCTTCGCGGCCTCGGCGCCGAACTTCTGGGTGACCCGTTCCTGGATGGCGGGCAGGAAACGGCGGTTCCAGGTGGTGCGCGGGATGTGCACGGCGGTGTCGATGCGGAAGCCGTCCACGCCCATGTCGATGTACTTGTCGTAGGCGCCGATCAGGTAGTTCTGCACCGGTGCGGACTCGGTGTCGAAGTCGGCCAGGTCCTCGTGCAGCCAGCAGGAGCGGGAGTCCTCGCCCTCCCAGTTGCCGAGCCAGCAGGTGTGGTAGTACTCCTTCGGGAACATCCCCGATGTGGGGTTGGGCCACTGGCAGTTGTAGATGGTGTAGCCCTCGGCGGACTTGGCGCCGGTGGGCTTGCCCCAGTTGAGGCAGGTGTTGCCGGCGGGTTCGGCGGTGGACCACAGGTCGCCGTTGTAGTAGGACTTGCCGCTCTTGGGCTCGACGGTGAGCCCGTCGTATGCGAAGCCCTCGTTCTTCTCGTCGTAGTACCAGCTCCACTGCGTGTCGCGGACGCCGTAGACGGTCGGCGTGAACAGGCCCTTGGCGCCCCAGCGCGAGGAGTGGTTGTAGACGACGTCCTGGTAGATCTTGATGCCCTTGGCGTGGGCGGCGTTGATGAGGTCCTGGTAGGAGGCTCCGGCGGACTCCAGGCGGGGGTCGACCTTGTAGAAGTCGTAGCCGTGGTAGCCGTGGTAGTCGTAGTCGGACCGGTTCAGGACGACCGGGGTGATCCAGATGGCGGAGAAGCCGAGCCCCTTGATGTAGTCCAGCTTGTTGACCAGGCCCTTGAAGTCCCCCGGAACATGGGGTCGTTGTTGGCCGCGTTGCCGGACTTGACGTCCTGGCTGCCGCCCCGGTTGTTGCTCGTGTCACCGTCGTCGAAGCGGGCGGTGAGGACGAAGTAGATCGGGTCCTTGCGGGGGTCGGTGCCGAGGGGTGTGCCCTGGGCCGCCGCCGGTGGTGTGGCGCCGGTGGTCGCCTTCGCGGGCGCGGAGGCGGCGGAGGTGTTGCCCGCCGCGTCGATCGCCTTGACGGTGTAGGTGTAGGCGGTGTGCTCCTCCAGGCCCGATTCGGAGAGCACGGTGGAGGTCACATCGGTGACGGCGCCGCCCTTGGTGCCGCCCGTACGGGTGACCTGATACCTCGTCACCTTGTTGTTGTCGGTGGAGGGTTCCCAGCTCAGGACGACCGCGACGCCGTCGGCCTTCGCCGTCACTCCGCTCGGCACGGTGGGCGCCTCGGTGTCGGCGGGTTCGGCGGCGCACGGGTCCCCGGCGTCCTTGACGACGGTGCGGTCCTTCACGGTGCTGAGGCCGGTCGGGATGGTGTAGTCGCCGCCGTTGTTGTTGTCCCAGACGCCGTTGCCGTTGTTGAACGCGGCCTTCATCGAGGTCGCGGTCCCGAGGTCGACCGTCTTCTTCACCCAGCCGGTGCAGGCGGGCTCCATGCCGACGCCGGGCACGGTCGTCCAGGCGCCTCCGGCGGGCTGGTAGTGGAGGTTGGTGGTGGTCCAGCCGACGGTGGCGGTGGAGTAGTACACCGAGGCGGTGTGCGCCGCGTCGGACGGGGTGGGGCTCGGGTCGGGGTCGCCGCTGCCCGCGCACGGGTCGCTGTGGGCGACGACCCCGTCCTTGACGGTGATGTTCCCGCTGCCCAGGTCGTAGTTCTTGCCCCCGTTGTTGTCCCAGACGCCCGAGCCGTTGTTGAAGGTCGCCTGGATGCCTCCGGCGCCGGAGAGCGGGACGGTCTTCTTGACCCAGTCCGTACAGGCGGCCTCCATGGCAACGCCGGGCACGGTGGTCCATGTTCCGCCGTCGGGGGCGTAATGCAGGTTGTGGGCGGCCCAGTTCTTGGTCTTCGTGTAGTAGAAGACGGTGGTCGTCGCGTCGGAGGCCGCGACGGGCTGCGCTTCGAGGCCGGTGTCCGGCAGTGCGGTGAGCAGCCCGCACACCGCGGCGGCGGCAGCGGCGGACGCCAGGGTGCGTCTCAACAACCGGTGGGCGTTGCGTTTCATGGTGTCTCCAGGGCAGGGCCACGGCGGCGGCGAAGCCGTGGCGTCCGAGGCACGGGAGGTGGGGCCCGTGCCGTCCCGCCGGAGACCCTGACGCGCCTCAAGGTCCGAGCGAGCTTGTAAATCAAGCCGGAATGTTGCTGCAATCTCTTGCAGCACGGAAGTTACCGGCACATGACAAGCCCGTAAAGAGGTGCGGGGCAGCCGTCTCGCGACGCCTGCCGCCCGCACTCAGAGCGGCACCGTCAACTGCGCCTGTACATGCGCGTACAGCACCCCGCCATATCGGTCTCACCGTTGCTGAGCAGCCACTGGGTCTGGAGTCCGTCCATCAGCGCGATGAGCTGCTGCGCCGCCTCGCGCGGGTCGATGCCCTCGCGGAGCACGCCCTTCTCGCGCGCCTCCGTGTACGAGACCGCCGTGGACCGGACCGAACAGCGGTACCGCTCCACGAAGTAGGCGTGGGCCGGGTGGTCGGCGGAAGTGGCCTCGGCGGACAGCACGCAGAACAGCTCGACTATGCCGCGCCGTTCCGCGTTGAGCGCCGCGAGCCCGACCAGCCGGCGCAGCCGGTCGACGCCGGTGGGGCGGCCCGCCTCCAGCCATTGGTCGTCCACGGCGTCGCGGTGTTCCAGGACGGCGAGCAGCAGGGATTCCTTGGTCGGGAAGTGGTGCAGCAGTCCGGGATGTGAGATGCCGCAGCGGGTGGCGATGACCCGCAGCGAGGCGCCCCGGTAGCCGGCCTCGCCGAACATGGCCATGGCCTGATCGAGGATTTCCCCGCGTTTGGCCCGGCCCTTCGCGTATCCGCGCCGCTCGTCGCCGGTCACTCCGCACGCTCCCCGGTCGTCTCGGCAGGCACCGCTGCGTATGTTTGCATCCTACTTACTTACCACTAGGTCGGTATTCGGCGTACGGTGGTGCCCGGAGCGCACAGCCTCCGCGTACCGAACGATGAGAACGTCGCCGACGTCGTGAAAGGAACTCCCGTGGGCTCCTCCCTGCCCTATCTCGACCCCCGCCTGTCCATTCCGGAGCGCGTCTCCGACCTGCTGGGCCGGATGACGCTGCCCGAGAAGGTCGGCCAGATGCTCCAGCTGAACGGCAAGGACGGGGTGCGGCAGCACATCGAGGACATGCACGCGGGCTCGATCCTGCACGCCTCGCCCGAACGCGTCCTGGAGGCCGCCGAGCTGACCCGGCGCACCCGCCTCGGCATCCCGCTCCTGGTCGCCGAGGACTGCATCCACGGGCACTCCTTCTGGGAGGGCGCCACCATCTTCCCGACGCAGCTGGGGATGGCCGCGAGCTGGGACCCGGAGCTGCTGGAGCGGGTGGCGCGGGCGACGGCCGTCGAGGTGGCCGCGACCGGCGTGCACTGGACGTTCTCGCCGGTGCTGTGCATCACCCGGGACCTGCGCTGGGGCCGGGTCAGCGAGACGTTCGGCGAGGACCCGCACCTCATCGGCGAGCTGGCGTCGGCCATGGTGCGCGGCTACCAGGGCGACGGGCTGGACGACCCCACGGCGATCCTGGCGTGCGCCAAGCACTTCGCGGGCTACTCCGAGACCCAGGGCGGCCGGGACGCGAGCGAGGCCGACATCTCGCGCCGCAAGCTGCGTTCGTGGTTCCTGCCGCCGTTCGAGCGGGTCGCCAAGGAGGGCTGCCGTACGTTCATGCTGGGCTACCAGTCGATGGACGGCGTCCCCGTCACCGTCAACAACTGGCTGCTCAACGAGGTGCTGCGCGGCGAGTGGGGGTACACCGGCACGCTGGTGACCGACTGGGACAACGTCGGGCGCATGGTGTGGGAGCAGAAGGTGTACGCCGACCACACCCAGGCGGCGGCCGCCGCGGTCCGGGCCGGCAACGACATGGTGATGACCACGCCCGACTTCTTCGAGGGCGCGCAGCAGGCCGTGGCGGCCGGGCGGCTCGACGAGGCGGACATCGACGCGGCGGTCGCCCGCATCCTCACGCTCAAGTTCGAGCTGGGCCTCTTCGAGAACCCGCGCCACCCCGACCGGGCCCGGCAGCAGGCGGTCATCGGCAGCGCCGAACACGCCGAGCTGAACCTCGAAGCGGGCCGCCGCTCGCTGGTCCTGCTGGCCAACGACGGCACCCTGCCCCTCGACGGCGGCTTCGCGGCCGGGGCGGACGGCCGGGCGGTCGCGGAGGCCGACGCGGCGCCGCGTACGGTCGCCGTGATCGGCCCCAACGCCGATGACGCGCAGACCCAGCTCGGGGACTGGGCGGGCTCCTCCGGCCAGGCGGACTGGCTGCCGGACGGGCATCCGCGCGCCATGATCCGTACCGTCCTCGACGGCTTCCGGGAGCATGTGCCCGCCGGCTGGACCGTCACCCACGCGCGCGGCGCCGACATCCTGACGGTGGGCCCGGACCCGGAGGGCGAGTTCTTCCCGGACGGGCAGCCGCGCCCCGAGATCGTCGTCCCCTGCGAGCCGTCCGAGGAGCTGATCGCGGAGGCGGTCGCCGCCGCCGAGGCCGCCGACCATGTCGTCGCCGTGGTGGGCGACCGCATCGAGCTGATCGGTGAGGGCTGCTCGACCGCGACCCTGGAGCTGATCGGCGGCCAGGTCGCGCTGCTGGACGCGCTCGCCGCGACGGGCAAGCCGTTCACCGTGGTGGTCATCGCCTCCAAGCCGCTGGTGCTGCCGCCGTCCGCGTACCGCGCCTCGGCGATCGTGTACGCCTTCAACCCGGGCATGCAGGGCGGCCGCGCGGTGGCCGAGCTGGTCCTCGGCCTGGTGGAGCCGTCCGGCCGACTGCCGGTGTCCTTCGCGCGCCACGCCGGGCAGCAGCCCACGTACTACAACCAGCTGCGCGGCCAGCATGGTTCGCGGTACGCGGATCTGACGCAGCGGCCCGCGTTCGCCTTCGGCGAGGGCCTGAGCTACACGACCGTCGCCTACACGGACCTGGAGGTCCTGACCGACGTCCTGGGTGCAGGCGACACGCTGCGCGCACGCGTCACCGTGAGCAACACCGGCGGACGCCCCGCGCTGGAGACCGTACAGGCGTACGTGAGTGACCTGGTGACGTCCGTGACGTGGGCGGAGAAGGAGCTCAAGACCTACCGGCAGATCCAGCTGGCGCCGGGCGAGTCGCGCGAGGTGGTGATCGAGCTGCCGGTGGCGGCGTGCACCCTGGTGGACGCCGAGGGTCGCCGGGTCGTGGAGCCGGGGGCGTTCGAACTGCTCGTCGGTCCGTCGTCGCGCGACGACGACCTGCTGCGGGCGGGCTTCACCGTCAAGGGCTGACCGGTCGCGGGAGCGGTCGGGCGGGTGCGGTCGGCCGGGTCTTCATTCGCCCGGCCGGCCGCTTCCGCTTCCGCTTCCGCGCAGCCGTTCCAGGTCCGAGGGGCGGACCTGGATGACGAACAGCGCGATCAGCGCGGCGGCGACGGCGAAGGCCGCTGCGGCCAGGAACGCGGTGGACACACCCGATGCCAGGACCTGGTCGCCCCAGGGACCGGGAAGCTGTCCGGTCTTCCGGAACTGGGCGAGCTGCGCCGGTGTCGCCTCGGACATGAACTTGGGCACCTGGTCGGTCGCCTCGTTGCGGCTGGCCGTACCGAAGACCGTGACCAGGATGGAGAGGCCGAGCGATCCGCCCACCTGCTGCGTGGTGTTGAGGATTCCGGAGGCCGCGCCCGATTCGTGCGGCGCGACACCGGAGAGTGCCATCAGCGTCAGTGAGACGAACTGCAGGCCCATGCCGAGCCCGAACACCAGCACCGGCCCCAGCAGACTGCCCAGGTACGAGCTGTGGACATCGGTCTGGGTGAGCCAGCCGAGCCCGATCGCCGCGAGGACCGCGCCCGTGACCATGAAGGGCTTGGGTCCGAACCTCGGCAGCAGCTTCGAGGTGAATCCGGCCCCGATCGCGATGATGACGCTGACCGGCAGGAAGGCGAGGCCGGTGCGCAGCGGGCTGAAGCCGAGGATGTTCTGCACGAACAGGGTCAGGAAGAAGAACATCCCGAACATCGCCGCCGCGAGGCTCAGCATGATCCCGTAGGTGCCGGCGCGGTTGCGGTCGCGGAACATCCAGAGCGGGGTGATCGGCTGCCGGGACCGGCTCTCGTTGACGATGAACAGCCCGAGCAGGACGACCGCCGCGGCGAACGCGATCAGGGTGAGGGTGTCGCTCCAGCCCTCCTCGGAGGCGCGGATGAACCCGTAGACGAGGCTCACCATGCCGAGCGTCGCCGTCAGGGCGCCGAGTATGTCGAAGTGGCCCGGGTGGCGTTCGGACTCCTGGATGTAGCGGCGGGTCGCCAGCACGATCAGTGCGCCGATGGGCACGTTGACGAAGAAGATCCACCGCCAGTCCAGCCACTCGACCAGCACCCCTCCCGCGAGCAGTCCGATGGCGCTGCCGCCCGCCGAGACGGCCGCGAACACCCCGAACGCCCTGTTGCGGGCGGGGCCTTCGTGGAACGTCGTCGTGATGAGGGCGAGCGCGGTCGGCGATGCGATGGCGCCGCCGACGCCCTGGAGGGAGCGGGCGGCGAGCAGCTGCCAGGATTCCTGGGCGAGTCCGCCGAGCAGGGAGGCGATGACGAAGAGGGCGACGCCGGCCATGAAGACCCGGCGCCGCCCGAGGATGTCGCCGATCCGTCCGCCGAGCAGCAGCAGGCCGCCGAAGGTGAGGGTGTAGGCGTTGATCACCCAGGACAGGTTCTCGGTGGAGAAGCCGAGGGATGTCTGGATGTGCGGGAGGGCGATGTTCACGATGGTGATGTCGAGGACCACCATCAGTTGGCACGAGCAGATGACCAGCAGGGCTATGGTGCCGCCGCGGTCCCTCCGAGGGGGTGCGGTGGCTTGCGTGGGTGTTGCGTGGGAGCCGGTCATGGGTTCGGTGCCGCTGGTGCGGTGGGGTGAACGTGGTCGTTCACCCCACCGACGTTAGACCTGGGCCGGGGTCGTCGCGAATCGATCTCTGGGGGGGGCGCCTGCGGCGGGCCTTGTCCCCTACCCGCCCCTTCCCGAAACCGGGGCTCCGCCCCGGACCCCGCTCCTCGAACGCCGGCGGGGCTGGAACTCGTGCTCTCTCATTCGAATGCCGCTGCCGCCTCCTTCAGTGCCTGGGCCACCGCCTCCGGGGAGTCCGGGCCCGGGGCTCCCGGGGTGTACGTCACCGCACGCAGGCGGCCTTCGTACCGGAAGGAGCGGTGGCGTTCGTAGAGGGGCCAGGAGATGGGGGATTTGCGGTCCACGCCGATGCTGATGCCCTGGAAGGGGGCCATGCCGATCAGCTGGTGGACGCTGGGCGGGGTGGCCCGGGTCTCGGTGTCGGCCTCGATGCGGAAGCTCCAGCGCAGGCCCTGCTCGGCGGTTGCGACGAGGCGGACCGTGTGCGCGCCCGGTGCGAGCGGGCCCGCGTCCGTCTCGTGGAGGACGCCGTACTCGTTGTACGCGAAGTGCAGGCGGCCGTCCTCCACATACAGGCTGTAGCCGCCGCCCTGGTCGCCGTGCGAGACGAGGACGCCCTCGCCCGTCTCCTCGATCGCGACGGTGACCTCGAAGGAACGGAACGAGACCAGGCGCGAGGAGCGGTAGCGCTCCAGCTCGGGGGTGCCCGGCAGCAGGGTGAGCGGGCGTGACAGCCGCTGTTCGGCGGGGTTGCGGCGGGCCAGCGCGCCGCTGCCGTCGGGGAGCGGGAAGACGCCGTTGCGCCAGGCGGCCTTCTCCCAGGCCGCCGAGAGTTCCTTGACGAGGCCGGGGTGTTCGGCGGCCAGGTCGTGGATCTCGGTCGGGTCGGTCCTGATGTCGTACAGGGCCCACTCGGAGTCGTCGTAGGGGGCGCCGGGGCGGTGCAGGGTGACGAGTTTGCGGCCGTCGCGGTAGTAGCTGCGGTTGCCGGTCATCTCGCAGTACTGCTCGGGGTGGGTGGAGAGGTGTTCCGGGTCGGCGAGTACGGGGGCGAAGGTGACGCCGTCCGGTTCCTGGAGCGGCACCCCGCGTCGGCGCTCCGGCCGTTCCAGACCGGCGAGTTCGAGGAGGGTCGGGGCGATGTCGGTGACGTACTGGTACTGCGGGCGGGTGCCCGGGGTGAGCCGGCCTTCGCGGGCGCCCCTGGGCCAGGAGAGGACGAACGGGACGCGCACCCCGCCCGCGTACGTGTGCCCCTTGTAGAGCCGGAACGGGGTGTTGGAGGCCATGCCCCAGCCGCGCGGGTAGTGCACCAGGCTGCGCGGGCCGCCGATCAGCTCGGGGTCCCGGTCGACGTCGGGGGTCCAGTCCTCGGGCAGCGCGGGGTGGTGGACGAAGCGGCTGAAGTAGGAGCGGGTGCCCTCGGCGCCGCCCTCGCCGGTGCCGCCGTTGTCGGAGGTGAAGACGATGATGGTGTTGTCGAGTTCACCGAGCGCTTCGAGGGTGGCGGTGAGCCGGCCGAGGTTCTGGTCGATGTTGTCGACCAGCGCCGCGTACACCTCCATGTAGCGCGCGTACAGCCGCTGTTGCTCCTCGGTGAGGCTGTCCCAGGCGGGCACGTCCTGCCCGGCCTCGCTGTTGCGTGCGGGGAGTTCGGTGCCCGGCGGGAAGAGGCCGTCGGCGATCTGCGCGGCGAAACGGCGCTCGCGCAGCGCGTCCCAGCCTTCGTCGTAGCGGCCCCGGTGGCGGGCGATGTCCTCCTCCTTGGCCTGGAGCGGGCCGTGGACGGCGTTGTGCGCCAGGTAGAGGAAGAAGGGTTTGTCCGGGTCGTGGGCGCGCAGCGACTTCACCATGGAGATGGCCTGGTCGGTGATGTCGTCCGTGTAGTAGTAGTCGTCCGGGAACTCGTCGATGTCCAACGGGCTGTTGTCGCGGACGAGTTGGTGCGGGTGGAAGAGGCTGGTGAGCCCTTCGAGGACGCCGTAGTACTGGTCGAAGCCCTTGCGCAGCGGCCAGTTGTCGCGGTCGTCGGCGGCGTTGGAGGCGGAGTCGCGGACCAGGTGCCACTTGCCGACGGCGTAGGTGGCGTAGCCGGAGTCGTGGAGGAGTTCGGCGAGGGTGGGGATGTCGTCGGCGATCTCCATGCCGTAACCGGGGAAGCCGGGGTCGGAGTTGGCGACCATGGCGTAGCCGACGCGGTGCGGGTTGAGGCCGGTGAGCAGGGCGGCGCGGGCCGGGGAGCACAGCGGCATGGTGTGGTAGTTGCTGAGCCGTACGCCGTCCTCGGCGAGGGTGTCGAGGACGGGGGTGGGGATCTCGGAGCCGAACGGGCCGATGTCGCTGTAGCCCATGTCGTCCACGAGCACGACGACGATGTTGGGGGCCTTCTCCCCCGGTGTCCGGGGCGCCGGCCAGGCCGGCTCGGAGGCGGCGAAGGTGCGGCCGATCCGGCCCGGGAAGCCGTCGTAGGGGTCGCGGCGGGTGCTGGTGGTCATCGGCGGGTGGCTCCGTCACGGGTCGGGGTGGGCTGCGGGCTGGGGCGGTTCATGCGAGGGCGCCCGTCTTCTCGGCGTGCTCGGTCCGGGCCGCCGGGGGCACGGGTTCGGGCGCGGCGGCGAGCAGGGCGCGGGTGTACGGGTCGCGGGGGTGCTCGCACACCTCGTCGGCGGTGCCGGTCTCCACGATCCGGCCCCGGTGCATGACGGCGATGCGGTGGCTGATCTGCCGGACGACCGCGAGGTCATGGGCGATGAAGACGAGGGAGAGGCCCAGGTCGCGCTGGAGGTCGGTGAGGAGTCCGGTGATCTGGGCCTGGACGGACACGTCGAGCGCGGAGACGGGTTCGTCGCAGATGAGGACGGTCGGCGCCGGGGCGAGCGCGCGGGCGATGCCGATGCGCTGGCGCTGGCCGCCGGAGAAGGAGCGCGGGTGGCGTCCGGCCACGGCCGGGTCCAGGCCCGCCAGTTCGAGGAGTTCCGCGACCCGCTCCCGGCGCGCCTCGCGGTCCCCGATGCCGAACGCGACGAGGGGTTCGGCGACGATCTCGCCCACCGTCATGCGCGGGTTGAGCGAGGCGTAGGGGTCCTGGAACACCATCTGGACCTGGCGGCGCACCGCGTGCAGCGCCCGGCGCGAGGGCCGGGTGATGTCCTCGCCGCGCAGCCGCAGGGTGCCGCCGTCGGCGGTGTGGGCGTGGGCGAGGACCCGGGCCAGGGTGGACTTGCCGGAGCCGGACTCGCCGACGATGCCCAGCGTCTCGCCCTCCCTGAGCGTCAGCGACACCCCGTCGAGCGCTGGCTCCCCGCGTCGCCGGGCGCCACGTCCCCCGTACGTCTTGGTGAGGCCGTCCGCCTCCAGGACGACCGCTCCGGGCGCGGGGCGGTCGATGCGGGCGGGCGGGGCCGGGGCGGGCAGGGGTTCGGTGCGTCCGGCGGCGGGGAGGCAGGCCACCCGTATGCCGTCGGCCACCCGCGTGAGCGGCGGGGTCTGTGTGCGGCAGCGGTCCTCGGTCAGGGTGCAGCGGTCGGCGAAGGCGCAGCCGTCCCCGAGGAGCGTGAGGTCGGGCGGGCTGCCGGGGATGCCGGTGAGCCGGGTCCCGGACGGGGTGGCGAGGCGCGGGACGGCCGCCAGGAGTCCGGCGGTGTACGGGTGGCGGGGGCGGGTGAGCACTTCGGCGGTGGGCCCGTCCTCGACCACGGTGCCGCCGTACATGACGAGGACCCGTTCGCAGGCGCGGGCGACGACGCCCATGTTGTGGGTGATGAGGACGAGGGCGGTGCCGGTCTCGCGGTTGAGGTCGCCGAGCAGGGCGAGGATCTGGTCCTGCACGGTGGCGTCGAGTGCGGTGGTCGGCTCGTCGGCGAGGAGGACGTCGGGTTCCCCGGCCAGGGCCATGGCGATGAGGATGCGCTGGCGCTGGCCGCCGGAGAACTGGTGCGGGTGGTCGTCGGCGCGCCGGTGCGGGTCGGGGATGCCGACCCGGTCCAGGAGTTCGACGGTACGGGCGCGGCGGGCGGCCTTGTCGTGGTTGCCGTGGGCGCGCAGGGCCTCGTCGATGTGGCGGCCTGCGGTGAGCACGGGGTTGAGGGCGGTCATCGGGTCCTGGAAGACCATGCCGATGCGGGCGCCGCGCACCGCGCGCAGCTCGGTCTCGTCGGCGGCGGCGAGGTCGCGCCCTTCCAGGCGGACCGTGCCGGTGGTGATGCGGCCGGTGCCGGGCAGCATGCGGTTCAGGGCGAGCGCGGTGGTGGACTTGCCGGACCCGGACTCGCCGACGACGGCCAGGGTCTCGCCCCGGCGCAGGGTGAAGGAGACCCCGCGCACGGCGCGCAGCGGTGAACCGTCGGGTGCGGTGAACTCGACGCCGAGGTCGCGGACTTCCAGCAGCTCGGGGGCGGTCATCGGCGTATCTCCCGGTTGAGCGCCTCGGCGATGAGCGAGAGTCCGAGGACGAGCGCGGTCACGGTGATCAGGGGCCCCGCGGCGAAGTGCGGGGACTGGGCGAGATAGGGCATGGACTGGCTGAGCACGGCACCGAGGGTGGGTTCGGGCGGCCGGACGCCGACGCCGAGGAAGCTCATGGCGCCCTCGATGAAGACGGCGACGGTCAGCGAGACGGCGATCTGCACGACGAGCGGGTCGGCCGCGTTGGGCAGGATGTGCCGGACCAGCACCCGGGTGCTCGAACCGCCGCCGACCCGGGCGGCCGTGACGTACTCGCGTTCCCGCTGTACGAGGACGCCGCTGCGCAGCAGCCGGCCGAAGACCGGGACCTCGGCGAGGGCGATGACGAGTACGACGGGGACGCGTCCGGGGCCGAGGATCGCGGTGACGGCGAGCGCCAGGATCAGCCCGGGGAACGCGAGGAGCAGGTCGAAGACGCGCTGGACGACGGTGTCGGCGACCGGGTGTGCGGCGGCGGCCAGGGCGAGCAGGCAGCCGAGTGCGGCACCGGCGGGTACGGCGATCGTGATGATGGTGAGGTCGGTGCGGATGCCGTACAGCACCCGGCTGAGCAGGTCGCGCCCGAGGTCGTCGGTGCCCAGGAGGTGTCCGGGCGTCCCGGGCCCGGCGAGGCTCTGGCCGCTCTGGTCGGTGGGCCCGTGGCCGGCGAGCAGCGGTGCGAGGAGTCCGGCGAGGACGATCACGCCGACGAGGACGAGGCCGGTGCGGGCGCGGGCGGTGGACAGGGCGGTGCGGTAGGGGTGGCGGGGGCGGGCCGTGGTGCGCGGCTTGCGGGTGGCCGGGGCGGCGCGGCGGTGAGGAGGTCGGTCGTCTGGGTCATCAGGGTTACTCCCACCTGATCCGGGGGTCGAGCCAGGCGTACACGAGGTCGGTGAGCAGCTGGACGAGGACGAAGACGCCGACCAGGAGCAGCAGCAGGTCCTGGACGACCGGGTAGTCGCGGCGTTGGAGGCCCTGTTCGGCGAGTTGTCCGAGGCCGGGCCAGGCGAAGATCGCCTCGACCAGGACGGCCCCGCCGAGCAGGTTCCCGACCTGCATGCCGAGCAGGGTGACGACGGGCGGCAGGGCGTTGGGCAGGGTGTGGCGCCAGAGCAGGCGGCGCGGGGCGATCCCGGCGGCGGTGGCGGTGCGGATGTAGTCCTCGGCGAGGCCGCGTTCGATGCCGTCCTTGAGGTAGCGGCCGAGGACCGCGGCGCTCGGGAGCGCCAGGCAGAGCGCCGGCAGCACGAGGTACTGGGCGGCGAGGTCCGGGGCGGTCAGGAAGGCGACCCGGCCGCCGGGCGGCAGTACGGGGAGCGCCACGGCGAAGACCAGGACGAGCAGCACGCCGCTGACGAAGGGCGGCACGGCCAGGGCGGCGGTGGTGATGACGCGCACGGCGGCGCTCAGCCACCGGTTGCGCGAGGTGGCCCCGATGACGCCGAAGGCCGTACCGAGCACGATCACGAAGAGGAGGGCGGCGACGGTGAGTTCGGTGGTGGCGCCGAGCCCGTCGCCGATGAGGTCGGCGGTCTGTCCGCCGATCGCGTACGAGGGTCCGAGGTCGCCCTTGAGGAGCGAGCCGATCCAGTGGGCGTACTGGGAGAGCAGGGGTGCGTCGAGGCCGAGCCGTGCGCGGATCGCGGCGACGGTCGCCGTGTCCGCGTCGGGTCCGGCGAGCGCGGTGGCGGGGTCGCCGGGCACCAGCCTGAGGATGGTGAAGATCAGGAAGGAGGCGGCGACCAGGACGAGGAGGGCGGACGGCAGCCGCCGGAGCAGGTAGCTGCGCATGTCACACCAGGTAGGCGTTGTCGAGGTTGAGGTAGGAGAACTTGTTGAGCGTGACGCCGTGCAGCCGGGCCGCGGAGACCTGGAGCTGTCCGCGCACGACGAGGTCGATGAGGAACGCCTCGTCCAGCAGGATGGAGGAGATCTTCCGGTGCAGGGCGTTGGCGGCGGCCGTGTCGGTCTCGGGCTCGGTCCATGCCTCCCGCACGACCTCGGTGTAGGTGGCCGAGCGGTATTTGCTGGTGTTCTTCGCCTCGTTGAAGGGGTATGCGCTGACGGCCAGGGTGGAGGGCTGCACCTGGGCGAATCCGTGGCCGAGGGACCACAGGGCGGGCATGCCCTGCGAGATCAGCTTCTTCTGCGCGGTGGCCCCGTCGGTGGGCTGGAGCGTGACGTGGACGCCGACCTGCTTGAGGTCGTACTGGATGGACTCGGCGATGGCCGTCTCGCCGGGCAGCGCGATGTGCAGCATGGGCAGGTCGAGCCTGGTGTGCCCGGCGGACTTCAGGAGTTGCCGGGCCTTCGCGGGGTCGTGCGTGTAGTGGGTGCGGTTGGCCTCGCTGTACGCGGGTGAGGACTTGGGCCAGGGCGCGGCGGAGGCGAGGCCGTAACCGCCGAGGGTCTGGGCGACGAGCCGGTCCCGGTCGACGGCCCAGGCGAGCGCCTGGCGGACGGTGCGGTCGTTGAGCGGGGTGACCGTGGTGTTGACGCCCAGGTAGATGGCGCCGGCGCCGGTGTCGTAGTCGCTGATGGTGAGCCCGTTGTCGGTCTTGACGACGCCGAGGCTCTTGCCGGGCACGTCGAAGGAGAGCTGGGACTGGCCGGAGCGCAGGGACGAGATCAGCGCGTCGGCCTGGGCTATGACCCGCAGTTCGACCCCGTCGAGGTAGGGGCGGCCGGGCTGCCAGTACGCGTCGTTGCGGGCGAGGCTCAGACCGGCGCCGGGGCTCCACTTCTTCAGCTTGAACGGGCCGGTCCCGATGAACTTCTTTCCGGCGACGGCGTCCTCGACGCTCTCCGAGTCCGCGATGATCATGAACTCGAACAGGTCGAAGAGGTTGTTGACCGGGTGCGCCAGCTTGAGCACCAGCTCGTGGTCGCCGCGCTTCTCGAATCCGGTGATGGCGGCGGCCGTGCTGCGCAACTGAGCTGCTCTCACCGGGTTCTGAAGGTTCTTCACCGCGAAGATCACGTCGTCGGCGGTGAACTCGCGGCCGTTGTGGAAGGTGACGTCGTCGCGCAGCCGGAGCGTGATACTGCGTCCGTCCTTGGCGTACGTCCAGGAGCTGGCGAGTTCGGGTTTCGGGTGGAGGCGGTCGTCGTAGCGGGTGAGGGTGTTGTAGAGCAGGCGTTGCTGGAGGGACTGGTTGCTCTGCGCGAAGAGCAGGGCGGGGGTGAAGTCGGCGTTCACGGCGATGTTCAGCACACCGCCGCGTCGTGGTGCGGCGCTCGCGCCCTTCGGGGCGGACGAGGTCTCCGACACGGCCGAGCGGCAGCCCGCGAGGCCCAGTCCGAGGAGCAGGGCGCCGCCGCCCGCGGCGCGGAGCGTGGAGCGCCGGGACGGTCCGGAGGGCGTGAGGGGGTACAGCTCGGTCATCGATGCCTGCCTGTGACGGTGGGAAGAGGGAAGGGAGGAGCGCGCGGCGGAGCGCGTACGCGTATTCGTTCCGCTGCGGGAGGAATGGAGCGACGGGGATGCGCTGCGCGAAAGGCGCACCGGACCGGGACCGCTGCGGCGGCCCTACGGAATCGGCGCGGGTAGGCGTGAAGGGCTCCCGCGACGCACGGGAGCGGGAGAAGCCGAACGGAGAAGGGGGTTCCCGGGTCTCAGCGGGTCGGTGTCACCCGTGAGAGGTCAGCGGAGCGGGGCCGTGGGGCCGCGCCGCCGCGGTCCGGGTCAGCGGCGGACGGCACAGACCGCGCTGGCCTGTCGACAGAGGTCGACGTGCCTGCGGGAGACGAGGCGCTTGTCCGGGTTCACGGGAGCAATATGACAGCGGCCTCGCCGGACGGTCAACCTGCGTGGTCCGCATCCTGGTACGAAGTGCTTTCCCCCGTCCGGTGGCCGACTAGCGCACGGAGGCCGTCAGGGGGCTTCTGAACAGGGGGTTCAGGACGACGGCACCGGCCGCGACCGGGAGGACGGCCGTCCCGGCATGCGGACTGACGATGCGTTCGGGGTCCTGGCAGACGTGCGAGTGGTCGACCGCTGCGCCCCTGATCTCCTCCAGGTACTCCGGGTTGGTCAGGCTGGCGTGCTCGGTGACGACCACGAGGTCGGGGTTGAGGACGTCGAGCAGCAGGGCCGTGGCCCGGCCGACCGCGCGGGCCCGTTCGCGGAGCAGCCGGTCGGCGCGCCGGTCCCCGGCCGCCGCCGCGTCCACCACCAGAAAGGCGTCGGGCCAGGGCACGATGCCCCGCCGCACGGCGGTCCGCGCCATCGCGGTGTTCGAGGCGGTCGCCTCCAGGCAGCCCGAGCGCCCGCAGGGGCAGACCACCGTGGAGTCCGGCACGGGCAGGTGAGCCACGTCCCCGGCACCGGACCCGGGCCCCTGGTGCACCAGGCCGGTGATGCCGAGTGCCGCGTCGACCACGTTGCCGATGAACAGGTGGACCAGGCTGCGCCGCGCCTCGGGCCGGCCGAACAGGATCTCGGACTGGGCGACGGCCCGGGCGTGGTTGTCGACGCGCACCTCCAAACCGCCCAGTTCACCGGCGAGTTCGGCAGCGAGAGGGCGGCCGGCCCAGCCGAGCGTGTGGTGCCGCACGGCCGTGCCCGAGACCGGGTCGACCCAGCCGCCGAGGGCCGCGCCCACCCCCAGCAGCGGCCGGTCGCGCCGGACGTCGTCCAGGAAGGCGCGCAGCCCGCGCGCGATCCTCGGCGGCAGGTCCCCGGCGGCGATGCCGTCGTGCGGGAAGGTGCGCCGGTCGAGCAGCCGGCCGCGCAGGTCGAGCAGGCCGAAGGTCGACGCGGGCACCCCGATGTGCACCCCGGCGACCAGGGGTCCGTCGCTCTCGCCGGTGTGCAGGTCGACCGGGATCTGCGGCCGGCCCACCCCGTTGCCGACGGTCAGCTCGGGCAACTCCCGCACCAGGCCCAGCCGTACGAGGTCGGTGCACTGGCGTGACACGGCGGCCTGGCTCAGCCCGGAGCGGTCGGCGATCGTCCGGCGGGCGACGGGGCCGTGGTCCAGGACGGTGCGCAGCACGGTGGCGGCGTTGGTCTCGCGCCTTCCGTCACCGGTCGCGCGGAAGAGGCGGGGGGCGGCGGTCATGGGGGCCTTCCTTCGGTCCTGCGCCCGGTGGGGCGCTCGCAACGTTACGGCGGCGTGAATTCGCACGGGGCCGGTGGCCGGGGCCGGGGGCGGCGCCCGCGCACTGCCGGGTCTCATGGGTGAATTCCCAGGTCAGCGAGGGCTTTTGGGCGCTCCTCGAAGGTGTTCGGTGACCCCGTGCAGGCGCCGATTGAACCACTGCCGAACGCCCCGCGGGGTGCCGGCGGGTGCTTGACGTACCCGGTGGGGCGCTGCGAGTCTCCGGGACATGTTCGCGACGGCACTCACCGATGCGCGGCCCGCCCGCGCCGGCCGCCCCGCTCCTCAGCCCGTGTGTCCGGGCCCCTGTACCGCCGCCTGACCTCACCGGCGTACCACCGCACCGCGCTCCCTCTCCTGGCCCGGCGATTCCGCTGAGTCGGCAACTCCGCGCACCGTAGCTCCGGGCAGTGCACCGTCTCCGCCCGTGGGCTCCTCCCGCCTCAATTAATTCCGCTCCACAATTAATCCGCCCGCCGTCGGCCGCGTCCAGCGCCCGGCCGCGACGGGCAACCTCGAAGGGAAACCCCATGTCCTCCACCACCACCGCCCCCGCCGTCACCGTCCAGCAGCTCGGCGGCCGTATCGGCGCGGTCATCTCGGGTGTACGGCTCGGCGGCGATCTCGACCCGGAGACGGTGGCCGCCGTCCGGGCCGCGCTCCTCGCCCACAAGGTCGTCTTCTTCCGGGAGCAGGACCACCTGGACGAGGAGAGCCACGAGGCGTTCGGCCGGCTGCTCGGCACGCCCGTCGCCCATCCGACCGTGCCGTCCGCCGACGGGCGGTATTCGCTCGGCATCGACTCCGACCACGGCGGCCGGGCCAACCAGTGGCACACCGACGTCACCTTCGTCCCCGCCTACCCGGCCTTCTCCATCCTGCGGGCCGTCGTGATCCCCCCGTACGGCGGCAACACCCTGTGGTCCAACACGGCCGCCGCCTATGCGGAGCTGCCCGAGCAGCTGCGCACCCTGGCGGACGGGCTGCGGGCCGTCCACTCCAACGACTACGACTACGTTTCCGTGCGCCCCAACGCCCTGCCGGAAGCACTCCAGCAGTACCGCGAGGTGTTCACGTCGACCAAGTTCCTCACCGAGCACCCGGTGGTCCGCGTGCACCCCGAGACCGGCGAACGCGTCCTGCTGCTGGGCAACTTCGTGCAGCGGATCAGCGGCCTGACCGGGCGCGACTCGCGGGCCCTGGTCGACCTGTTCCAGTCGCACATCGAGCGCCCGGAGAACACCGTGCGCTGGGACTGGCAGGTGGGCGACGTGGCGATCTGGGACAACCGCGCCACCCAGCACTACGGCGTGGACGACTCCGACACCCACGAGCGCAAGCTCCGCCGCGTCACCATCGACGGTGACGTCCCGGTCGGCGTCGACGGCCGCTCCTCCACCCTCCTCAGCCCCGAGGCGGTGCCGGACCCGTCCTTCGGCATCCCGTCCGGCGCCTCCACCGCCGAGGCGACGGCTGCGTGAGCGAGCACTCCCCGATCCCGGAGGGCGGCGTCCCGGCGCCGCCCTCCGGGCCACGCCCGCAGGTGATCGTGGTCCTCACCGACCAGCAGCGCTGGGACACGGCCGGGGTGCACGGCAACCGGGCCGGTGTGACACCCGAGTTCGACCGCATCGCCCGCGAAGGCACCCTCTTCGAGCAGGCGGTCACCCCCAACCCGGTCTGCGCGCCCGCCCGTTCGTCGCTCCAGACCGGCCGCTACCCGACAGCCACCGGTGTCTTCCGCAACGGTCTGCCGCTCCCCGGCGACATCCCCACGCTGGCCGGCGAGTTCGCGGCGGCCGGATACGCCACCGGCTACATCGGGAAGTGGCACCTGGCGGGCGACGACAACCCCGACGGGCCGGTGCCGCCGGCCCTGCGGGGCGGTTACGGTACCTGGCTGGCCTCCGACCGGCTGGAATTCACCTCGGACGCGTACCGCACGGTGGTGCACGACGAGGACGGCGAGCCGGTGCGGCTGCCCGGCTACCGTTCGGACGCCCTGATCGACGCGGCGATCCGGTTCGTCGCCGACCACCACGACCGGCCGTACCTCCTCTTCCTGTCGCTGTTGGAGCCGCACCACCAGAACCCCACCGACGACTACCCGGCCCCGGCGGGGTACCGGGAGCGGTACGAGGGTGCCTGGCTGCCGCCCGACCTGGCCGCGCTCTCCCCGGGGGCCGAGCAGGGCGGGGCGCACCGCCACCTCGCCGGGTACCTGGGCCAGATCAAGCGGGTCGACGAGGGGGTGGGCCGGCTGCGCGACGCCCTGCGGAGCCTGGGCACCGAGGAGCACACGGTCCTGGCGTGGACGGCGGACCACGGGTCCCATTTCCGTACCCGCAACAGCGAGTACAAGCGCTCGGCCCACGAGGCGTCGGTCCGGGTGCCCCTGGCGGTCACCGGGCCGGGCTTCAGCGGTGGCGGGCTCGTCCGTCGGCCGATCTCCACGGTGGACCTGATGCCGACCCTGCTCGCGGCGGCCGGCCTCCCGGTCCCGCCCGGCGTACAGGGGCGCTCCCTGCTGCCGCTGACCGGAGGCGGCCGCGATCCGGAGCGGCCCGGCTCCGTGTTCGTCCAGATCAGCGAGGACCGGGTGGGGCGCGCGGTGCGCACCTCGCGCTGGAAGTACGCCGTGGAGGCACCGGGCGCGGACGCCTGGAACGATCCTGGCGCGGACCACTACACGGAGACGGAGCTGTACGACCTGGCGGCCGACCCGTACGAGCTGGACAATCTCGTCGGCCTCGACTCGCACCGCGCGGTCGCCGACGAGCTGCGCCGGGAGCTCCTGGACTGGCTGGCCCGGATCGAGGGCGCGGAGCCCGCCGTCGTACGCGCCCCGGCACGGCCGTCCGGGCAGCGCCGGGCGGAGTCCTTCCCGGCCGGAACGCCGTGGGAGGGGGTCAGGTTCGGCCACAACCCGCGCGGGTGACATCGCGGGCGCGGGGATGTCCCGCCGCCCCGCAGACTGGACTTGCCGGTCCATTTTTGCCTTTCTACGGTGGCATGACCTCACCGCGGCACACGGCTCGCGGTGACGGCTCACGGAGAGGCACACCCGATGCACGCGATCCGCATCACCGAGCACGGCGGCCCCGAGGTCATGGCCTGGACCGAACTGCCGGACCCCGTCCCCGCCCCCGGCGAGGCCCTGGTCCGGCTCGGGGCCGCCGGGGTGAACTTCATGGACGTGGGCGCCCGCAAGGTGGGCGGCCCGGGCTGGGCCGCGCCGACCGTGCTCGGCGCCGAGGGCATGGGGTACGTGACCGCGCTCGGCGAGGGCGTCGAGGGGCTGGCCGTCGGCGACCGGGTGGCCTGGTACTACCACCCTGGCAGCTACGCGGAGCTCCTGGCCGTCCCGGCGGACCGGCTGGTCAAGGTGCCCGACGAGGTGCCGGACGAGACGGCGGCCGCGGTGATGATGCAGGGGCTCACGGCGAACCACTTCACCACCGAGACGTACGCCGTCGGCCCCGGCGACACCGCCGTGGTGCACGCCGCCGCCGGGGGCGTGGGGCTCATGCTGACCCAGATGATCAAGGCGCGCGGCGGCCGGGTCATCGGCCTGGTCTCCCGCCCGGAGAAGGCGGCCGTCGCCGAGGAGGCCGGTGCGGACCATGTCCTCGTGTCGTCCGGGGCCGGGTTCGAGGACCGGGTGCGCGAGCTGACGGACGGCGAGGGCGCCCATGTCGTGTACGACGGCGGCGGGACCTCGACGTTCCGGTCCTCGCAGCTGGCCCTGCGGCTGCACGGGGTGCATGCCTACTACGGCCCCTTCATGGGCGTACCGTCGCTCTCGGTGACCGATCTGCCGAGCAGCATCCTGCTGTCGTACCCGACCGTGCAGGACCATGTCCCCACCCGGGAGGCCCTGGTCGCCCGGTCCGAGGAGGTCTTCGCGATGGTGCGGGCAGGGCAGGTGTCCCCGCGCATCGGCGGGCGGTACGCGCTCTCGGACGCGGCACGGGCCCACAGCGACCTGGAGTCCCGCCGGACCACCGGGAAGCTGCTGCTGATCCCCTGAGCGCACGCCCGGACGACTGTGAGAGAGGGAGAGACATCGTGCCGCTGACCCCCAAGGGCGCCGCGACGAAACAGCGCATTGTCGAGGGCGCCGCCGCGGCGATCCGGCGGCAGGGTGTGTTCGCGCTGACGCTGGACGACGTCCTGGCGTTTACGTCGACCAGCAAGAGCCAGCTGTTCCACTACTTCCCCGGCGGGAAGGACGAGTTGATGCTGGCCGTCGCCCACCACGAGGCCGACCGGGTGATCGGCGACCAGCAGCCCGAGCTGGGCGCCCTGACCTCGTGGCCGGCCTGGCTGAGCTGGCGCGACAAGGTCGTCGCGCGCTACCGCGAGCAGGGCCGGGAGTGTCCGCTCGACATCGCGGTCTCCCGGATCGGACCGGCCTCGGCGGGCGCGCAGGCCGTCGCCACCGAGCTGCTGGAACGCTGGCAGGACGCGCTGGCCGCCGGAATCCGGCACATGCAGTCGATCGGGGAGATCGACGCCGACCGGGACGCGGACCGCTCGGCGGCGGCCCTGCTGGCCGGGATCCAGGGAGGTGTGGTGATCCTGCTGTCCACTGGCAGTCTGGGACACCTGGAGGCGGCCCTGGACCAAGGCATCGATGATCTGCGCCGCCGGAAACAAGAAGCCGTGAAGGGGCACGGCTGCTAAGATCGACGGGCCGTTCAGCGTGTACGAGGAGACCAGACATGGCAGGCGACGACGACATCTCCGGGTGATCCCGGAGCCCCATAGCCGCAGCGGGCGCCCAGGGCGCCGCCGCAGTGGCCATGTCGTTGTTCCCTCAGACCATTTCTCCGGGGCCGTGGTGTCTGCCGTCCCCGGATTCACACGCGAGGTCTCCGCATGTCCGACGCATCCCTCATCTGCTCGAACCTTTCCTTCTCCTGGCCGGACGACACCCCTGTCTTCTCCGGCCTCTCCTTCAGTGTGGGCACCGGCCGCACCGGTCTCGTCGCCCCCAACGGCTCCGGGAAGAGCACGCTGCTCAGGCTGCTGGCCGGTGAACTCCGCCCCAACGCCGGTTCCGTCACTGTCGACGGCACGCTCGGCTACCTCCCGCAGAGCCTCCCCCTCACCGGTGACCTGTCGGTCTCCGAGGTCCTGGGCGTCGACGCCGTGATCCGCGCGCTGGACGCCGTGGAGTCCGGTGACGTGGACGAGAAGCACTTCGCGGTCATCGGCGACGACTGGGACATCGAGGAGCGCACCCGCGCCCAGCTCGACCGGCTCGGCCTGGACGGCATCGCCCTGGACCGCGGCATCGGCACGCTCAGCGGAGGCCAGGTCGTCTCGCTCGGGCTTGCGGCCCAGCTACTGAAGCGGCCGGACGTCCTGCTCCTCGACGAGCCGACGAACAACCTCGATCTCGACGCACGGCACCGCCTCTACGACACGCTGGAGTCGTGGAACGGCACCCTGCTGCTCGTCAGCCACGACCGCGCGCTCCTGGACCGCATGGACCGCATCGCGGAACTCGGCACCTCCGAACTGCGGCTGTACGGGGGCAACTTCACGGCGTACGAGGAAGCCGTGCGGGCCGAGCAGGAGGTGGCCGAGAAGAACGTCCGCAACGCCGAACAGGAGTTGAAGCGGGAGAAGCGCGAGATGCAGCAGGCCCGCGAGCGGGCTGAGCGGCGCGCGAGCAACGCGGCCCGCAACCTCAAGAACGCCGGGCTGCCCCGCATCTTCGCCGGGAACATGAAGCGCGGCGCCCAGGAGGCCGCCGGCAAGTCCGGCCAGACGCACGCCTCCCGGGTCGGCGAGGCGCAGGCCCGCCTGGACGAGGCGGGGCGAGCGGTACGCGACGAGCAGCGCATCACGCTCGACCTGCCGGACACCGATGTGCCCGCCGGTCGTACCGTGCTCCTCGCCGAGCGGCTTCGGGTGCGCCTCGGCGGCCGGGAGCAGTTCTCCGGCGAGGGCGTCGACCTGACGATCCGGGGCCCCGAACGCATCGCCTTGACCGGGCCCAACGGCGCCGGCAAGAGCACCCTGCTGCGGCTGGTCAACGGGGACCTGGAGCCGGACGGCGGGTCGGTCAGGCGCGCCGACGGGCGGATCGCGTACCTCTCGCAACGGCTCGACCTGCTCGACCTCGGGCGCACGGTGGCGGAGAACTTCGCCGCGTACGCCCCGCACCGGGAGGAGGCCGAGCGGATGAACCTGCTCGCGCGCTTCCTCTTCCGCGGCGACCGCGCCCATCTGCCGGTCGGCGTGCTGTCGGGCGGCGAGCGGCTGCGGGCCACGCTGGCCTGTGTGCTGTGCGCGGAGCCGGCCCCGCAGCTGCTGCTCCTGGACGAGCCGACGAACAACCTGGACCTGGTGAGCGCGGGCCAGCTGGAGAGCGCGCTCGCTTCGTACCGGGGGGCGTTCATGGTGGTCAGCCACGACGAACGGTTCCTGGAACGGATCGGCGTGGGCAGGTGGTTGCGGCTGGCGGACGGGGAGCTGCGCGAGACGGGGGGACCGGAAGCATGAGCCGCGCCCTCCTCGCCCACGACCTGGTCCGCGTCCTCGGCACGAAGCGTGTCCTGGACGGGGTGTCGCTCACCGCGTCGCCCGGTGAGCGCATCGGCCTCATCGGTGAGAACGGTGTCGGCAAGTCGACACTCCTGCGGCTGCTCGCCGGGGTGGACGAACCCGACGCCGGAGAGGTCGTCCGCCCCGCAGACGTGGGGTTCCTGCACCAGGAGATGCCGTTCGACGCGGACTCCACCATCGCGGGCGTCCTGGACGACGCGCTGCGCGAGGCGCGGGCCGATCTCGCCGAGCTGGACCGCCTTTCCGGGCTGCTCTCCCGTACGCCGGACGACTCCCCGGAGCACGCGCGGCTCCTGGAGGCGTACGGCGGACGGCTCGAACAGGCCGAGGAGCGGGAGGTCTGGGACGCCGACCGGCGCGCGTCCGTCGTGCTCGGCGGGCTCGGGCTGGGCTCCCTGCCGCACGGGCGGACGCTCCGCTCCCTCTCGGGCGGCCAGCGCGGCCGGCTGGCGCTCGCCGCGCTGCTGGTGCGTCGGCCGGCCGCGCTGCTCCTCGACGAACCGACCAACCATCTGGACGACGAGGCCGCCGCGTTCGTGGAGGAGCAGCTGCGCGCGATGCCCGGGCCCGTGGTGCTCGCCGGCCACGACCGGGCGTTCCTGGACGCCGTCTGCACGGATCTGATCGACCTGGATCCGGCGGTGGACGGGCCGGTACGGTACGGCGGCGGGTACAGCGCGTACCTGGCGGAGAAGCGGGCGGAGCGGGCCCGGTGGGAGCGCCGGTACGCCGAGGAGCAGGAGGAGATCGGGGAGCTGCGCCGATCGGCCGCGGTGACCGCGCGGCAGGTCGCGCCCGACCGAGGGCCGCGCGACAGCGAGAAGATGGGGTACGGGCTGCGGGCGGGCCGGGTGCAGAGCCAGATCGCGCGCCGGGTGCGCAACGCCACCCGCCGGCTGGACGAGGCGGAGCGCCACCAGGTCGCCGAGCCGCCCGCCCCGCTGCGGTTCCGGTATCCGGAGCGGGCCGAGCCGTCCGAGCCGGGCACGCTGGTGTCCCTGCGCGGGGTGCGGTTCCCCGGCCGGCTGGCCGTCGACGAGCTGGACGTGGAGGCGTCCGACCGGCTGCTGGTGACGGGCGGCAACGGTACGGGGAAGTCGACGCTGATCGCGGTGCTCGCGGGTCGGCCGGTGGCGGCCGGTGAGGTGATCAGGCGGCCGGGCCTGACGGTCGGGGTGCTCGCTCAGGACAGCGTGTTCGCCCGGCCGGACCGTACCGTCGCGGACACCTACGTACGGGTGCTGGGCGCCGGGCGCGCGGAACTGGTGCCGCTGCTCTCGCTCGGGCTGCTGCGCGAGACGGACCTGGGCAAGGAGGTGCGGCAGCTGTCGGCGGGCCAGCGGCGCAGGCTCGCGCTCGCGCTGCTGATGGCCCGCCCGCCGGAGCTGCTGCTGTTGGACGAGCCGACGAACCACCTCTCCCCCGCGCTCTGCGACGAGCTGGAGGAGGCGTTGGGCCCGGGGCCGGGCGCGGTCGTGGTCGCCAGCCACGACCGCTGGCTGCGGCGTCGCTGGCGGGGGCGCGAAGTGCGGCTGGGTGATTAGGGGCGGTCCGCCGCCGCTCGCAGGACACGGTCCGGGCGGATCGGCAGTGCGCGGTGGCGTACGCCCGTCGCGTGCCACACCGCGTTGGCGATCGCGGCGGCGACGCCCACGATGCCGATCTCACCGATGCCCTTGATGCCGACGGGGTCGCCGGGCACCGGGTCGTCCACCCAGCCCGCCTCGATGAGCGGCGCATCGGCGTGGGAGGCGACGTGGTATCCGGCGAGGTCGGCGTTGACGTGCCCGCCGGTCGCCGCGTCGCGGACCGCTTCCTCGTGGAGCGCCATGGAGAGGCCCCAGGTCATGCCGCCGATGAGCTGGCTGCGCGCGGTCAGGGGGTTGACGATGGTGCCCGCCGCGAAGATGCCCAGCAGGCGGCGGGCGCGTACCTCGCCGGTGGCGACGTCGACGGCGACCTCGGCGAACTGGGCGCCGAACGAGTGCCGTTCCCGCTGCGGCAGGGCGGCGATGGCGTCGGCGGTGTCCGCGCGGGCGGTGATCCCCTCGGCGGGGATGCCGCCGCCCAGCGCCAGCCGTTCGCGGAGGTCGGCCGCCGCGAGGCGCACCGCCCAGCCCCAGGAGCGGGTGCCGGTGGAGCCGCCCGCGATCATCGCGTGGCCCAGGTCGCTGTCGCCGATGCGCACCTGGACGAGGTCCGGGTCCGCCTGGAGCGCTTCCGCGGCGACGAGCGTCATCGCGGTCCGGGCTCCGGTGCCGATGTCCGCCGCGTTCACCCGTACGGTGAAGGTGCCGTCGGCCTCGGCGGTGACGGCGGCGGTGGAGCGGCCGGCGCCCGAAGGGTAGGAGGCGGCGGCCGTCCCCGTCCCGATGAGCCAGCGGCCTTCGCGGCGCAGGCCGGGGCGCGGATCGCGGTCCGCCCAGCCGAAGCGGCGGGCGCCCTCCTCGAAGCAGGCGAGCAGATTGCGGCTGCTGAACGGCAGGCCCGAGACCGGGCCTGTGGCGGGTTCGTTGCGCGCTCGCAGCGCGATGGGGTCCACGCCGCACTTCTCGGCGAGTTCGTCGAGGGCCGACTCGATGGCGAAGGAGCCGGGTGCCTCGCCGGGGGCCCGCATCCAGGTGGGCGTGGGCACGTCGAGCCGTACGACCCGGTGCCGGGTGCGGTGCGCGTCGGCGTCGTAGAGGACGCGGCCGAGCACGGCGCTCGTCTCGATGAACTCGTGCACACCGGACGTGAGGTTCAGCGCCTCGTGGTCGAAGGCGCAGAGCCGGCCTTCGGCGTCCGCCGCGACCCTGACGCGCTGGGCGGTGGGGCTGCGGTAGCCGACGAGGGAGAACATCTGACGGCGGGTCATGGCGACGCGCACGGGGCGGTGCAGAGCAGTCGTCGCCATGACGGCGGCGACCTGATGGGCACTCAGCCCCTTCGACCCGAAGGCGCCGCCGATGTGTTCGGAGCGCACCCGCACCGAGGCGGGGTCCAGGGAGAAGAGCTGGGCGAGTTCTCCGGCCACCCAGGAGCTGCCCTGGTTGGAGTCGGTGACGTCGAGCCGGCCGTCGTCCCAGCGGGCGGTCGCGGCGTGCGGCTCCATCGAGCAGTGGTGTTCCTCCGGCGTCGTGTACTCGGCGTCCACGACGAAGGCGGCGTCCACGATCCGCGCCCGGACGTCTCCCTTGTCCGTGTCGGCCTCCACCATCGGGGAGTCCTCGGGCCGGTAGGCGTCGTCGCGGCCGGTGCGGAAGGCCACGTCGTGCGGTTCCTCCTCGTAGCCGACGACCAGTGCCTCGGCGGCTTCCCTGGCCTGTTCGGGGGTCTCCGCCACCACGAGGGCCACCGGCCAGCCCACGAACGGCACCCGGTCGTGCTGGAAGAGCCCGACGACCGGGTTGGGCCGGCCGAGCATGCCCACGTAGTCGGTGTGGACGCGCGGGGCGTTGCCGTGGTGGAGCACGGTGAGCACGCCCGGCATGGCGAGGACGGGTTCGTCCGCCACGGCGGTGATCCGGCCCCGGGCGATCGTGGAGAGGACGAGCCAGCCGTGGGCGAGCCGGGCGAAGGGGATCTCGCCGGCGTAGCGGGCGGCGCCGGTGACCTTGTCGCGGCCCTCCACCCGGGCGCGGCCCGAGCCCAGGGCCCCGGGGGCGGTGGTGGTGCCGGTCGTCGTGGTCATCGGGCGGCCTCCTCGGCGAGTCGGGTCAGCTCGGCGACGACGAGGTTGCGCATCAGCGTCACCTTGTAGCCGTTCTGGGGCAGGGGCCGGGCGGCGGCCAGTTCGGCGTCGGCCGCCGAGGCGAACGCGGCCGGGTCGGCCGGGCCGCCGGCCAGGGCCCGTTCGGCGGTACGGGCGCGCCACGGCCGGGAGGCGACGGCCCCGAAGGCGAGGCGGACGTCGCGCACGACTCCGTCGCGTACGTCGAGGGCGGCGGCGACCGAGCCGATCGCGAAGGCGTACGAGGCACGCTCGCGCACCTTGCGGTAGCGGGAGTGCGCGGCGGCCGGGGCGGGCGGCAGGGTGACGCCGGTGATCACGGCACCGGCGGGCAGCGCGGTCTCGATGTGCGGGGTGTCGCCCACGGGCAGGTAGAACTCCTCGATCGGCAACTCGCCCGGCCCGTCGGCCGTTTCGTACGAGACGACCGCGTCGAACGCCGCGAGGGCGACCGCCATGTCGGAGGGGTGCGTGGCGACGCAGTGTTCCGACGCGCCGAGGACGGCGTGGTTGCGGTGGTCGCCCGCGAGGGCGGGGCAACCGGTGCCCGGGGCACGCTTGTTGCAGGGTTTGGCGAGGTCGGCGAAGTAGCCGCAGCGGGTGCGCTGGAGGAGGTTGCCGCCGACGGTGGCCATGTTGCGCAGCTGCCCGGACGCCCCGGCGAGCAGCGCCTGGGCGAGGGCCGGGTAGTGGCGGCGTACGTCGGGGTGGGCGGCCAGGTCGCTGTTGGTGACGGTGGCGCCGATGCGCAGGCCGCCCTCGGGGCTGAACCCGACCTCGTCCAGGGGCAGTTCCCTCACGTCGACGAGGAGGCTGGGGCGCTCCACGCCCGCCTTCATCAGGTCGACCAGATTGGTGCCGCCGCCGAGGAGCCGGGCGCCGGGGTCGGCGCCGAGGAGGGCCACCGCTCCGGCGACGTCATGGGCCCGTTCGTACCCGAACTCCCTCATGCGACCGTCTCCTTGGCCTGGTCGGCGGCGCGGGCGACCGCCTGCACGATCTGGGTGTACGCCCCGCAGCGGCAGAGGTTGCCGCTCATGCGCTCACGGATCTCGTCGGGGGTGAGCGCGGGCGCCCCGGCCTCGGGCCGTACGTCCTCGGTGGCGGCGCTGGGCCAGCCGGCGGCGTGCTCCTCGATGACCGCGAGGGCGGAGCAGATCTGGCCCGGGGTGCAGTAGCCGCACTGGTATCCGTCGAGGTCGAGGAATGCCTGCTGCACGGGGTGCAGGCGGTCGCCGTCCGCGACGCCCTCGATGGTGGTGACCTCGCGCCCCTCGGCCGCCACCGCGAGCTGGAGGCAGGCCACGGCCCTGCGGCCGTCGAGCAGCACCGTACAGGCGCCGCACTGGCCCTGGTCGCAGCCCTTCTTGGTACCGGTCAGGTCGAGGCGTTCGCGTAGTGCGTCGAGCAGGGTGGTGCGGTGGTCGACGGTCAGCGTGTATTTTTCGCCGTTGACGCGCAGGGTGACGGCGCTGGACGTCGATGGGGCCATGTTCAGCCTTCTTTCGCAGGGGCTGGGCCGCTCCGCACGGGACGGTGTGCGGCCGGTGCGGGAGGCGGAGAGCGCGGCGTGCGGGTGGGGGGCCGACGGAAGCCGGTCGGTCAAGTGGCCTGATCCGGCGCTGCGGTGGAGGCAAGCGGACAGCTGTCCGCTTGGTTGTCGAACCTAACGGACCGCTGTCCGGCGAGCAAGGCCGTCCCCGGCCGCGGCTCGGGAGGAGGGAAGGGTGCGGGACGCGAGGAGCACGCCCACGCGGCCGGACGCGCAGCGCAACCGCGAACGCATCCTGGCCGTCGCGCTCACCGAGCTGACCCGGGCCGCGGACACCCCGGTGAGCGTGATCGCGCGGAAGGCCGGCGTGGGCCAGGGCACGTTCTACCGCAACTTCCCGCACCGCGAGGCCCTCGTCCTCGAGGTGTACCGGTACGAGATGCGGCAGGTCGCCGACGCGGCGGCCCAGCTCCTCGCCGACCGCCCGGCCGACCGCGCCCTGCGCGAGTGGCTGGACCGTCTCGCCCGGTACGCCATGGCGAAGGCGGGCCTGGCGGACGCCCTGCGCGCCGCGACCAGCGGGCACGGCAGCCTGGCACAGGTCGGCCACGGTCCGGTGACCGAGGCCGTCACGCTCCTGCTGGCGGCGAACGAGGCGGCGGGCACGATACGTGCCGGGGTGACCCCGGACGACTTCCTCATCGCCATAGCGGGCCTGTGGCAACTGGACCCGCACAGCGACTGGCGGCCCCGCGCCGCCCGCCTCTTCGACCTGGTCACGGACGGGCTGCGGGCGGGCGCGCCCGGGGTCGAACACCTGCCCCGTCACCCGGATCAACGACCCTTCGGCTAGCCGATGTTGACGACGCGGGCTGCGCAGGGCGGATCGGTTCCGCCGCCGCCCACCAGCGGGATGCCCTCCGCACCGCACTGCGGGCCAGGGCCCGGGCGGCCGGGACGCGCCTCGGAGTCGTACCGGTGTCCGGCCACCGGCCGCGCCGCCCTTACTCGGTGAGGCCCGCCGCCAGCGCGGCCCCCAGCTCCCAGCACGCCTCGGTGTCCGCCCTGCCCGGTTCCCCCGTCACCTTCACGGCCTCCGCCGCCCGGCGCCAGCCGAGGCCGGTGGTGATCGTCTCGATGCCGCGCACGGCGCCCGTGACGTCATTGCCGCCGTGCACGTAGTAGCCGAAGGGGCGGCCCTGGGTCGTATCGAGGCACGGGTAGTAGATCTGGTCGAAGAAGTGCTTGAGCGCTCCGGACATGTAGCCGAGGTTCGCCGGGGTGCCGAGGAGCAGGCCGTCCGCCTCGAGCACGTCGGAGGCCGTCGCGGCGAGCGCGGCGCGCCGTACGACGCGTACGCCCTCGATCTCGTCCGTCGTCGCGCCGGAGACGACGGCCTCGAAGAGGGCCTGGCAGTTCGGGGACGGTGTGTGGTGCACGATCAGGAGAGTGGGCACAGCACCGAACCCTGCCGTGCGCCTCCCCGTGCCGCAAGCCGGGTACGGCGCGGGCGCGGGGGTGGCGACCGCCTCGCGTTCGGCCCGGGGCGTCGCGGAGTGCCCCTTCGGGCGCGCGGCGGTCAGGACCGGTCAGGAATCGAGAAGCGGGGCGGGGAGGCCGTGCCTAGCATGATCTTCATGGACATCACCATTCACACCAGCTTCCTCCCGCACGACGACCCGGAAGAGTCCCTCGCGTTCTACCGCGACACGCTCGGCTTCGAGGTCCGCAACGACGTCGGCCAGGGCAAGATGCGCTGGATCACCGTCGGCCCGAAGGACCAGCCGAGCACGTCGATCCTGCTGGCGCCGCCGGCCGCGGACCCGGGGGTCACGGACGACGAGCGCCGCACCATCACGGAGATGATGGCCAAGGGCACGTACGGCTGGATCCTGCTCGCCACCCGCGACCTGGACGCCACCTTCGAGAAGGTGCAGGCCGGTGACGCGGAGGTGGTCCAGGAGCCGACCGAGCAGCCGTACGGCATCCGCGACTGCGCGTTCCGCGACCCGGCGGGCAACCTGGTCCGCATCCAGGAACTGCGCTAGCCAGGGGCACAAGGCTTACGGTCCCGTGACGTGCCGCCGCCAAAGCGCGTGACGGGGCCGTGCGCGTCCTAGCGTGGGCCGCATGCGTGTACTTGTCACCGGCGGTGCCGGGTTCATCGGTTCGGAGATCGTCCGCGGTCTCACCTCGGCCGGGCACGAGGCGGTGGTGCTCGACGCGCTGCTCCCCTCGGCGCACGGCCCTGCCGCGCAGCGCCCGGCCGGGGGTGACGACGGGCGGCTGATCGTCGGGGACGTACGGGACCGCGCGACCGTGGACCGTGCGCTGTACGGCGTCGACGCGGTGTGCCACCAGGCGGCGATGGTCGGCCTGGGCAAGGACTTCGCGGACGCCCCGGAGTACGTGGGGTGCAACGACCTGGGCACCGCCGTCCTGCTCGCCGCGATGGCCGGGGCCGGGGTGCGGAGCCTGGTGCTGGCCGGGTCGATGGTCGTGTACGGCGAGGGCCGTTACGCGTGTCGGCGCCACGGGACCGTCCGCCCCGGCCCCCGGGACCCGGCCGACCTGGCGGCGGGCCGCTTCGAGCCGCGCTGCCCGGACTGCGGGGAAGCGCTGGTCCCCGGGCTCGTCGGCGAGGACGCTCCGGCCGACCCTCGCAACGTGTACGCGGCGACCAAGCTGGCGCAGGAGCACCTTGCCGCGTCCTGGGCCCGGGCGACGGGCGGGAGCGCGGTCGCGCTGCGCTACCACAATGTGTACGGGCCCGGCATGCCCCGTGACACGCCGTACGCGGGTGTCGCGTCGTTCTTCCGGTCGGCGCTGGCCCGGGGCGAGGCGCCGCGTGTGTTCGAGGACGGCGGCCAGCGGCGCGACTTCATCCATGTCCGGGATGTGGCCGCCGCGAACACGGTGGCGCTGGAGGCCGTGGGCGCCCGCGTGCCCGGGAGCTTCGCGGCGTACAACACCGGCAGCGGAGAGCCGCACACCATCGGCGAGATGGCGGGGGCGCTGGCGGCGGCCCACGGGGGCCCGGCGCCGGTGGTGACCGGCGAGTTCCGGCTCGGGGACGTACGCCATGTGACGGCCGACTCCCGGCGGCTGCGGGAGGAGCTGGGCTGGCGGCCGAGGGTGGGCTTCGCCGAGGGCATGGCCGACTTCGCGGCGGCGCCGCTGCGGGAGGCCGGGGCGGGGCTGACCGTCTGAGGCACACGCCAGGGGCCCGCCCGGGGCTCACGCCATCGGCAGCGTCACCTCGAAGCAGCAACCGCCGGTGACGTTGCGGACCTCCGCCCGTCCGGCGTGGGCCTCGACGATGCCGCGCACGATGGCGAGCCCGAGGCCCGCCCCGGCCGGTGGGGTACGGGCATGGCTGCCGCGCCACCCGGTGTCGAAGACCCTCGGCAGGTCCTCCTCCGGGATGCCGCCGCAGCCGTCGGTCACCGAGAGGACGACACCGTCGGGCGCACGGTGGGCCGCGACGGCGACCGTGCCGTCGGCGGGTGTCCGGCGGATCGCGTTGATCAGGAGGTTGCCCAGGACGCGGCTCATCTCCTTGCCGTCCACCTCCACGGGCACCTCCTCGATCCGGCCGCCGACCAGCCGCACCCCGTGCTCGCGGGCGAGCGGGTCGGCGCCGGCGAGGGCGTCGCCCACCAGGTCGTAGACGGAGACGCGGGTGGGGGTCAGCGCGAGCGAGCCCGCGTGGATGCGGGAGAGCTCGAAGAGGTCGCCGACCATGTCGTTCATCCGCTCGACCTCGGTACGGATCTGGCGCAGATAGCGCGGCGAGTCGACGGCCATGCCGTCCTCCAGCGCCTCGGACATGGCGCGCAGCCCGGCGAGGGGCGTGCGCAGGTCGTGCGAGATCCAGGCGACGAGTTCGCGCCGCGAGGTCTCCAGGGCGCGTTCCCGGGCGCGCGAGCTGTCCAGCTTGGCGCTGGTGGCGGCGAGTTCGCGGGTGAGGGCGGCGAGTTCGGCGGTGGCCGGGGCCTCGGGCGGGGCGAAGGTGCCGCCGTCGCCGAAGGAGCGGGCGGCGAGGGTCAGCTCGCGGCTGCGGGCGGCGACCCAGCGGCCGAGCAGCATCGCGGTGACGAGGGAGACGACGGCGGCCATGGCGACGACCGTCGTGACCACGGTCAGGTCGTGCGGGGACAGGAACATCGCCCAGGCGACGGCCAGGGTCCCGGCGAGCATCGCGGTGACGGCCACGGCGGCCACGATGCTCAGGGAGACGACGAGCGGGCGGTGCCGGGTGAGCCGCAGCGCGAACGCCCCGAGCAGTCCCGCGGCGGCGGCGCCGAGGAAGGCGAAGAGGGCGATGAGGAGCGTGTCGGTCATGACGGGGCTCCGGCAGCGGCGGGCAGGTCGAGGCGGTAGCCGACGCCCCAGACCGTACGGATCAGCTCCGGGTGGGCCGGGTCGGCCTCGACCTTCCCGCGCAGCCGGCGCACATGCACGGTGACGGTGGACAGGTCCCCGAAGTCCCAGCCCCAGACCTCGCGCATCAGCTCCTCCCGGGTGAAGACCCGGTCCGGGTGGCGCAGGAAGAAGGCGAGCAGGTCGAACTCGCGGAGCGTGAGGGCCAGGAGCCGGCCCCGGCAGCTCGCGCTCCGGGCCGCCGGGTCGAGCACGAGTCCCGCGCCCTCCAGCAGCCGGGGCGGTCCGGCGGGGACCGCCGCCGCCCTGGCGCGCCGCAGCACGGAGTCGACCCGCAGGACGAGCTCGCGCGGGCTGAACGGCTTGGTGACGTAGTCGTCGGCGCCGGTTTCGAGCCCGAGGATGCGGTCGTCCTCGTCACCGCGCGCGGTGAGCATGATGACCGGCACCGGCCCCTGGGCCCGCATCCGGCGGCAGACCTCGAAGCCGTCCATGCCGGGCAGCATGAGGTCGAGGACGGCCAGGTCCGGACGGCGGGCCGCGTACAGGGCGAGCGCGGCGGGTCCGTCGGCCGCCCGGGCGACGTCGTAACCGGCCGCGGCCAGGTATCCCGCGACGACTTCGGCGACGGTCGGGTCGTCGTCCACGACGAGGACATGGCCGCGCGCCGGGGCGGCGGTGGGCGCCCCGCCTGCGGGGACGGGCGGCGGTGTGTCCGGGGGCTTCTGCATGGAACCACCCTGGCACCCGGGGCGGCGGCGCCGGAAACACGGGCGGGCCGGTGGCGGGCGACGTCCACGTTTCGTAAGAATCCAAAGCCCGAAATGCCGGTTTTCGCTCCGTAGGGTGAGCCGGGTGATCCTTCCTTCCGATGACTCAGGCCCCCGCGCCGACATCGTCCTCCCCTGTCTCGACGAGGCCGCGGCCCTGCCCGGCGTGCTGGCCCGGGTGCCCCGGGGCTGGCGGGCGATCGTGGTGGACAACGGCTCGACCGACGGCTCCGCCGATGTGGCCCGCTCGCTGGGCGCGACCGTGGTGCACGAGCCCCGGCGCGGCTTCGGCTCGGCCTGCCATGCCGGACTGCTCGCCAGTGACGCGGAGTACGTCTGCTTCTGCGACTGCGACGGCTCGCTGGACCCCGCGCTCCTCGCCGGCTTCGTACGGCGGGTGGCCGACGGCGAGTGCGATCTGCTGCTCGGGCGGCGGCGCCCTCAGGAGCGCGGTGCCTGGCCGGCGCACGCGCGGGCGGGCAACGCCGCGCTGTCCCGGATGCTGCACCGCCGGACCGGGCTTCGGCTGCGCGATCTGGGCCCCATGCGCGCCGGCCGCCGCGCCGACCTGCTGGCCCTCGGGCTCACCGACCGGCGCAGCGGCTACCCGTTGCAGATGGTGGTGCGGGCGGCCGACGCGGGGCTGAAGGTGGCCGAGACCGACGTGCCGTACCTCGCGCGTACCGGGAAGTCGAAGGTCACCGGCACCTGGCTGGGCACCTGGCACGCGGTCCGCGACATGCGCGCCGTGCTGGCCGAGCCGACGGTCCCGGTGGGGGTGACCCGATGAGCGCGGCACCCGGAGCCGGTGCGACGACCCTGCTGGTCATCGCCAAGGAGCCGCTGCCCGGGCGGGTGAAGACCCGGCTCACGCCGCCCTTCTCCCCCGCCGAGGCCGCGCGCCTCGCGGAGGCCGCGCTCACCGACACCCTGCACACCGTTCTCGCGCTCCCCGCTGCCCGGCGCGTCGTCGTCCTGGAGGGGGCGCCGGGACCGTGGCTGCCGCCGGGCATCGAGGTCGTGAAGCAGGGGCGGGCGGGCTGGACGAGCGGCTGGCCGCCGCGTTCGGGGCGTGCACGGGACCGACCCTGCTGATCGGGATGGACACCCCCCAGATCACGGCGGCCGACCTGGCCCCCGCGCTGGGCCCCGGCGCCTGGGACGGGTGCGACGCCTGGTTCGGCCCGGCGGAGGACGGCGGATTCTGGGCGCTGGGCCTGGCGGAGCCGGACCCCGGGCTGCTGCGCGGCGTGCCGATGTCCGTGCCGGAGACGGGCGCGGTGCAGCGGCGCCGACTGGTCGACGCCGGGCTGGCCGTGCGCGACCTGCCCCGGCTGCGGGACGTGGACACGGCGGCCGACGCGGCGGAGGTCGCAGCCCTCGCCCCGGACGGCCGGTTCGCGGCGGAGCTGGCCCGGACGCGCCGGACGGCCGTCCGATGAGCCGCGCCGACCGGGGGCGGAACGTACTGGTCCACTCGCCGGCGGACCCGGACGCCGGACTCGTGGGCGTGGAACCGCACGAGCCGCACACCACGCCCCAGCCCCCCGTCCGCCCGGACGCCGACGCCTGGGGCACCGACCCGTACGCCAACGCCCTGCGCAACGGGCACGGGCCGCTGTTCCTGCGCCGCACCGACGGCTGGCTGCTGCCGCTGGACGTGGAGCGCTGGTGCGCCGGGGCCGACGCGGCGGACCTGTCGGCGCTGCGCCGCTGCGAGGGCCCGGTCCTGGACGTCGGATGCGGGCCCGGCCGGCTGGTCGCCGCACTCGCGGCGCGCGGCCACCGGGCCCTCGGCATCGACGTCAGCGAGGCGGCGGTCGCCCGGACGGTCCGGCTCGGCGGGTACGCGCTGCGCCGGTCCGTGTTCGACCCGCTGCCCGGGGAGGGCCGCTGGGGCACCGTACTGCTCGCCGACGGCAACATCGGGATCGGCGGCGATCCGGACCGGCTGCTGCGCCGGGCGGCGGAACTGCTCGCGCCCGGCGGCCTCCTCGTCGCGGAGACCGTGCCGCACGACCTGGACGAGCGGGTCCGGGTGCGGCTGGACGACGGACGCGCCCCGAACGGGGCCGGAGCGGACGGGCACTTCCCGTGGGCGCGGCTCGGCTCCTCCGCGCTGCTGGAGTACGCCCGCCCGCACGGGCTGCGGGCCGACGGTCAGTGGGAGGCGGACGGCCGCGCCTTCGTCGCCCTGCGGCGGAGCCGGAGCGTCCGGACCGCGAACCAGAGCGCCGACAGCAGGAACAGCGCGGCCGTGGTCAGCAGCCAGTTCCCCAGGAACACGTCGGGGGACAGCCCGCTCGCCGGCTCGTAACGCCTCGGCCGCGCGATCAGCGGGAACCACACGAGCAGCAGCAGCCCGGACAGGAAGGCCGGCACCCGTACGTAGTTGACGGAGGCCGGCCGCCGCCGTCCCAGGCTCCCGCGCAGCACCAGGTCCAGCGAGGAGTACAGCGGTACGAGCACCAGGTCGTGGATGAGGGCCGCGCCCACGAACCACAGGGTGACGCCGAGCCAGTCGCCGGCGAGCAGGCGCACGCCCGCGTATCCGGCGAGCGCGAAGGAGGCGGCCAGGAGTACGAGGTGCAGGGGCCCCGCTCCGTAGCGGCGGCGCAGAAAGGCCCGGGGGCCGGTGGTGTTCACAGTTCTCCGAAGGTCAGCCGGGCCACCCACTTGGTGTTGAGCACCCCGGGGGCGGCGGGGACGATGATCCGGGCCGGGTATCCGTGGTCGGGTGACAGGTCCTCGCCGTTGACCCGCAACGCCAGCAGCGAGCGGGGGTCGCGGACCTGGTTGTCGCGGAGCGCGGCCCGGCGGAAGGGGCCGCTGCGCTGAAGGGACTCCACCATCACCCCGGGCGGCCGGTCCGGGTATCCGGCGAGGGCCGCGAGGTCGCGCAGCCGTACCCCGCGCCACCACTGGTCCGAGGTGGACCAGCCCTCCACGCAGGCGATGGGCAGGGCCGCGCTGTGCTGCTCCATGGCCAGCAGCTGTTCCCGGCTGAAGCGCAGGACGCCGGCCGGGCCGCTGACGGTGAGCCACCAGCCCTCGCCGGTGTCGGCGGTGGTGATCCCGACGGCGGCGGCGGTCTTGTTGATCTGGAAGCCGTTCGGGCCGGACCCGGGTTCGGCGGCGCCGCGCGGGGTCAGCACGGCGAGGCGGCGCAGGGGCCCGTCGAAGCTCCGGCCCACCGATGTGACCAGCAGGACCAGTGAGCCCGCGCCGACCAGGGCGAGGGCGCCGCGCCGGGACAGGGTGGGCGCGGCCGGGGCGGGCGATTCCAGCACGTCGCCGGGGACCGGCCCGTTCAGTCCGCCCGTCCGCAGCGCCCGTACGGCCTGCGGGGTGCGCAGCGCGGCGTGGGCGAGGAAGGCGGCGAAGAAGACCCATGCCCCGTAGAAGTGGAGCGGGTAGAAGGAGCCGGGGAACAGGTACTCCAGCTGGATGTTGAGCAGTCCGGTCACGAACTCGAAGAGCGCCCCGCCCACCAGCAGGAGCAGCGAGATCCGTTCCAGCGCGTGGGCGAGGGACCGGGCCGGCGGCAGGGTGAAGAGCCGGGGCACCACGGACCAGAGCTTGGCCAGCAGGACGGGGACGAGGACGATTCCGACGGTGACGTGGAGCCCCTGCGTCAGCCGGTAGAGCCAGTGCGGCGATGTGGGCCACGGGAAGAGGTAGAAGCCGAGCAGCCCCTTGTCCGGTGTCTTGTCGTTGACCGGCGCGAGATCCGGGTTGTACGCGGCGTACGACAGCAGGCCGGTCACGAAGAGCAGCGTGATCCCGGCGAGCAGGACGAGTCCGAGCACGGCGGTGAACGGCACGCCGCGCACGGGGCTGCGCCAGAAGCCCGGCGCCGACGGCAGCCGTTCGAGGAGCGCGGCGGCGCGGGGCCGGGAGGAAACCAAGGAGGATGTCGGAGTCTTCCGACGGCTGTCGCCCATGGGCCCGACGCTATGCCCGTGGCCTGCGCGTTCGGTGGGTGCGACTCCTGACGAAACGATGACGTCACCCCGGCGAACGTACGGCCGGGTCATGAATCTGACGGTTGTGTGACGCGCCCGGCCGGTACCCGCTTTCGCGGTGTCCCGGTGCGTACGGTGCCTGCGTGAAGACCGAGGACCGCATCGAGCCCCGTACCGAACCGGCCACCGTCCGAAGCTCCGGACAGCGCTGGGATCTGGTGGCTGCCGGGGCGGGCGTCGTGCTCGTGGTGGCCGCCGCCCTGGGCGGGCGGGCCGTCGAGGACTACGCGCGGACGCTGTACGTGCACTGGCCACCGCTGCTCGCGTCCTGGTACCCGCACACCGGCCCGGGGACGGTGGCCGCACCCGTCGTGGCCGCGGCCGTGATCGCGTACGGGCCGCTCCTCGCCCGACGGCTGCGCTGGCGGACCCTGCTCCTGGCGGTCTACGCCTCCTCGCTGGCGTGGATCTTCTCGCTCGCGCTGATCGACGGGTGGGGGCGCGGCATCGCCGAGCGGCTGACCACCAAGCACGAGTATCTGCGGGTCATCGACCGCTTCGACGACATCGGCGCGGCGCTGCGCACCTTCGACGCGCACATCCTGATCGGTCCGCCGGGCAACTGGCCCACCCATGTCGCCGGGCATCCGCCGGGCGCGACGCTCACCTTCGTGTTCCTGGACCGGGTCGGGCTCGGCGGCGGGGCCTGGGCCGGTGTCTGGTGCATCCTGACCGGCGCGTCCGCCCTGCTCGCCGTGCTCGTCACCGTGCGGGCCCTGGCCGGTGAGGACATCGCCCGGCGCGCGGCGCCGTTCCTCGTCCTGGCCCCGGTCGCGGTCTGGGCGGGGGCCTCGGCGGACGCCTATTTCGCGGGAGTGGCCGCCTGGTCCGTGGCCCTGGTGGCCCTGGCGGCGACGCGCGCGGTGCGGAGCCCGGGGGCCGCCGCGCTGGGCGCCGGCCTCCTCTACGGCTGGGTCTGCTACCTGAGTTACGGGCTGCCGCTGATCGCGCTCCTGCTCCTGACCGTGCTGGTCCTCACCCGCACCGCACGGCCGCTGCCGCTCGCGCTGCTCGGGGCCCTGGTGGCGCCTGTCGCCTTCACGGCGGCGGGCTTCGACTGGTGGGAGGCGTACCACGTACTCGTGGAGCGCTACCACCAGGGCGCGGGCGGGTTCCGGCCGTACGGGTACTGGGTGTGGGCGAATCTGGCGTGCACCGTGATCGCGGTGGGCCCGGCGGTGGTCGCGGGGCTGCGCCGCGTCTTCGCGGATGCGCCGGGTGCCGTACGCGGGCTGCGCGGCGGCGGGGCGAGCGCGCCGGAGCGGCTGGTTCCGCTGGTGCTCGTGGCGCTGCTCCTGCTGCTGGCAGCCGATCTGTCGGGGATGAGCAAGGCGGAGACCGAGCGGATCTGGCAGCCGTTCATGGTCTGGCTGCTGCCTGCGGCGGCGCTGCTGCCCGACCGGGGGCGCAGGGGCTGGCTCGCCGCCCAGGCGGTGGTGGCCCTCGCCGTCAACCATCTGCTCTGGACGGGCTGGTGACGGCGGGGCCGGTCACCCCAGCCCGACCCGGACCAGGGCGGCGGCCAGCCGGGGCAGGTCCTCGTCGGCGACGAGACCGGCCAGCTTCTCCGGTGAGCGCGGCAGCCCCAGCTCCTCGGCCGCGTCCTGGGCACGCTTGTCGAAGGCAGGGCGCAGCTCGGGCCACAGCCCCTGGGCCTCGCGGCTGAAGATGTCGGCGCCCACGGGTCCGATCCGGGGGAACTCCGTGAGCAGTTCGCGCAGCTTCCCCGGGTCGCCGTCGGCTTCCTCGCGGAGCCTTCGCAGGTCCCCGCGGTACCGGTCGAGGGCGAGTTGGGCGCCCTCGCCGAGCGCGGTGGCGGTGCTCTCGTCGTACCGCCGGTAGTGGGCGCGGACCAGCGCGTCGACGCGGTCCTGCCAGGACGCCTCCACCATGGCGTGGGGTGTGCGCATCCCGGCGGCGAAGAGTTCGCGGGCGGCGGCCACCGCCATGTCGGCCTTGATGGGGACCGAGAACAGGGCGCACAGGGTCAGGAGTTGGTACAGCGGCATGGGCGTGTCGCGGAGCCGGATGCCGGCCTCGTCGGCGTAGGTCTGCCCGTGCTCGTCCAGCAGGTTCCGTACGGTCGTGGCTCTGGACATGGTGGTTCTCCGTTCGGTGTTACGTGGTCAGCGCGTCGAGCAGAGTGCGGGCCCGGCCGAGGGAGCGGGGCCGCGGGGGGTTGTGCCAGGGGTCACGGTCGGCGAGCGCGTCGGCGTCGCGCAGGGTCCAGCGGCGGGCGCCGAGCGCCGGGTCGTCGACGTCCTCCCAGGCCAGGGGCGCGGCGACGGGGGCTCCCGGGCGGGCCCGGACCGCGTAGGGCGTGACGGCGGTCTGGGCGTAGGCGTTGCGCTGGATGTCGAGGTAGAGGCGGCCGCCGCGCGCCTTCTTCCGGGCTTCGGTGGTGAAGCGGTCGGGGTTGCGGGTGGCGAGCGTGTCGGCGACCGCGCGGGCGAACTCGCGTACGGCGTCGAAGTCGTCCCGGCGGTCGAGTGCCACCACGACGTGCAGCCCGCGTGAGCCCGTGGTCATGACGAGGGACGGCAGTTCCAGCTCGTCCAGGAGCCCGTGCAGGCCGAGGGCCGCCTCGCGGACCGGGGCGAAGTCGTCGCCCGGCGGGTCGAGGTCGAAGACCAGCCGGTCCGGGTGGTGGGGCCGGTCGGCACGGGAGAGGAAGCGGTGCGGGGTGATGCTCGCCTGGCCCGCGAGGTAGACGAGCGTGGCGGTGTCGTCGGCGATCGGGTAGGTGACCGTGCCGTCCTCCTTGGGGAGTTCGGCGCGGTGGATCCAGTCGGGGAAGTGGTCCGGCACGTCCTTCTGCATGAAGCCGTGGCCGCCGATCCCGTCCGGGAAGCGTTCCAGCATGAGGGGGCGGCCCCTCAGGTGGGGCAGCATCCGGCGGGCCACGGTGCGGTAGTAGCCGGCGAGGTCGGCCTTGGTGAGGCCGTCGTCCGGGAAGAGGACCTTGTCCGGGCGGCTGATCTCCGGGATCTTTCGCATGGTCATGTGGCTCACCGGCCCTTGGCCGCGCGCAGGCCGAGGGCCGTCGCGCCGGAGAGTGCGCCGGCGGCGACGACCGCGGCGAGGGCGGGGTGCCGGGAGGCCCACAGCTGCGGGTCGCGCCGGTGGGACTTCCGGTCGAAGGTGCCGTGCGCCCCGTGGTCGGTGCCGTCGTCCACCGGCTGCCACAGGTTGTGCTCGCGGTCGCCGTCGGCGGCGTCCCCGGACTGCTGGGAGTCGAAACCCGTACGCGCGAGGTAGCGGTCGAGGAGGCCGGCCGCGAACTTGTTGGCGACGAGCGTGGCGACGGTGCTGGAGCCCACGTAGTACTGCTTGCGGCCGGGGTGGTCGGCGGCGTACAGCACGGCTTCGGCGGCGACTTCCGGCTGGTAGATCGGCGGTACGGGCTGCGGATTGCCGCGCACCCGGGAGAGGACCCAGGAGAACTGCGGAGTGTTGACGGCCGGCATCTGGACCACGGTGACCCGGATGCCGCTCCCCGGTGCATGAGTTCCGTGCGCAGGGACGAGGTGAAGCCGTTGATGGCGTGCTTGGCCCCGCAGTACGCCGACTGGAGCGGGATGGACCGCTCGCCGAGCGCCGAGCCGACCTGGATGACCGTCCCGGCGTCGCGCGGGGTCATGTGCCTCAGGGCGGCCCGGGTGCCGTTGACGAACCCGAGGTACGTGACCCGGGTGACCCGCTCGTATTCCTCGGGTTCGATCTCGGTGAAGGGCGCGAAGACCGAGGTGAAGCCGGAGTTGACCCAGACGTCGATCCGGCCGAAGGCGTGGGCGGCCTCGGAGGCGGCGGCCTCGACCGCGCGGTGGTCGGCCACGTCGACGGGGACGGCCAGCGCGCGCCCGCCGGCCGCCTCCACCTCGCGGGCGGCCGCGTCGAGACCGGCCCGGCCCCGGGCGAGCAGGGCCACGTCGGCCCCGCGCGCGCCGAAGGCCCGGGCCACCGCCCGGCCGATTCCGGCGCTCGCTCCTGTGATGACGACGCTCTGGGTCACGGTGCTTCTCCTTCGGTGGGGGCCGGTACGGCGAGCCGGACGGAGGTCCCGGCCCAGGCCAGGGTGCCGTCACCCTCGTGGGCGTCGGTGGGCACGGTGCAGACGGCGGTCTCCACCCGGTCGACCGGAGGGGCGTCCGCGTCGCCGGGGCCCGGGCTCACTTGCCCGAGGGGCCGTCGTGGTGGCCGGGCAGCATCTCCTGGACCTTGGCCTTGAGGCCCTGGCGCAGCACGGCTCCCCGGTCGCTGTCGCCCTTGGCGAGGGAGAGTGCGGCGGCCTCGATCTGGTCCAGGCTGGCGTGCGGCGGGATCGGCGGGACGGCGGGGTCGGTCCGGAAATCGATGACGAAGGGCCGGTCGCAGGCGAGGGCCCGGTGCCAGGCGTCCTCGACCTGGTCGGGCTTCTCGACGCGTACGCCGTCCAGGCCGACCGAGCGGGCGAAGTCCGCGTAGCGCACGTCGGGCAGCGACTGGGAGGGCAGGAACTGCGGGGCGCCGGACATGGCGCGCATCTCCCAGGTGACCTGGTTCAGGTCCTCGTTGTTGAGGACGGCGACGACGAGGTGCGGGTTGTCCCACTCCTTCCAGTACTTGGCGATGGTGATGAGCTCCGCCATGCCGTTCATCTGCATCGCCCCGTCGCCCACGATCGCGATGGCGGGCCGGTCGGGGTGGGCGAACTTGGCGCCGATGACGTACGGCACACCGGGGCCCATGGTGGCGAGCGTGCCGGAGAGGGAGCCGCGCATGTTGCCCCGGAAGCGCAGGTGGCGGGCGTACCAGTTGGCGGCGGAGCCGGAGTCGGCGGCCACGACGACGTCGTCGGGCAGGAGGGCGTCGAGAGCGTGGACGACGTACTCGGGGTTGACCGGGTCGGCCTCGACCTTGGCGCGGCGCTGCATGACCTCCCACCACTTGGCGGTGTCCTTCTCGATCTTCTTGCGCCAGGAGCCGTGCTTCTTGCGCTTGAGGCGCGGCAGCAGGGCGTCCAGCGTGGCGGCCGCGTCACCCACGAGGTTGACCTCGAAGGGGTAGCGAAGACCGATCATGAAGGGGTCGATGTCGATCTGGACCGCGCGGGCCTGGTCGAGTTCGGGCAGGAACTGGCTGTACGGGAAGCTGGATCCGATCACCAGCAGGGTGTCGCAGTCCTGCATCATCTCGTAGCTGGGCCGGGTGCCGAGCAGCCCGATGGAGCCGGTCACGTACGGCAGGTCGTCGGAGAGGACGTCCTTGCCGAGCAGCGCCTTGGCGACGCCCGCGCCCAGCTGCTCGGCCAGCCGCTCGACCTCGGCGCGGGCACCCCGCGCGCCCTGCCCGACGAGGATCGCGACCTTCTCGCCCGCGTTCAGGACCTCGGCCGCGCGGGCGATGTCGTCCTCGGCGGGCACGGGCGCGGACATGCTCGCGCCGAGGCTGGAGGGGACCATCTTGAAGGCGTGGGTGGGCGGCGAGTAGTCCAACTCCTGGACGTCGGCCGGGATGATGACGGCGGTCACGGTGCGCTTGGCGTACGCGGTGCGCATGGCCCGGTCGATGACGTTGGGCAGCTGCTCGGGGACGGTGACCATCTCGCAGAACTCGGAGGCCACGTCCTTGTAGAGGCTGAGCAGGTCCACCTCCTGCTGGTAGGAGCCGCCCATGGCGCTGCGGTTGGTCTGGCCGACGATCGCGACGACGGGCACATGGTCCAGCTTGGCGTCGTACAGGCCGTTGAGCAGGTGGATCGCGCCGGGGCCCGAGGTGGCCGCGCAGACGCCGGCCTTGCCGGAGAACTTCGCGTAGCCGACGGCCTGGAACGCGGCCATCTCCTCGTGCCGGGCCTGGACGAACTTCGGCTTGTTCTCCGCCCTCCCCCAGGCGGCGAGCAATCCGTTGATCCCGTCGCCGGCGTAGGCGAAGACGTGGTCGACGTCCCATTCGCGCAGGCGCTGAAGGACGTAGTCGGAGACCTTGGTCGCCATGTTCTCTTCTCCTATCGGTGGTGCGTGGTGGAGCGGTTCCGGCGCAGGGCGGCGTACGCGGCCGTGCCGAGCGCGGTCAGTACGGCGAGCGCGGCGCCCGTCACCAGCCGGCTCGCGGCGGGGGCCGGGCCGTCGGGGCGGGCGGTGGCCTTCTCGGGGTGGTCGGCGGGCAGCGGCCCGTCGAGCCCGAGCGCGAGCGCTTCGGCCAGGTGCAGGGCGCGGCGACCCGTCGCGCTCTGCTCGATCTGCGTACGGCAGCTGAATCCGTCGGCGACGACCAGGGCGTCGGGTGCGGCGCCCCGGACGGCGGGCAGGACGCCCTGGTCGCCGATGTCCATGGACAGGTCGTAGTGGCCGCGTTCGAAGCCGAAGTCGCCGGCGAGGCCGCAGCAGCCCTCGTCCAGGACCTCGGCGTCGAGCCCGGCGCCGGACCGGAAGACGGCCGTGCACGACGGTTCCAGGCCGACGACCGGCGTGCCGGCCTCGATCCAGGGTCGCAGCACCTCGACGGTCCGGCGCCGGCGCAGCCCGTCGTAGGTCAGGATCTCCAGCCGCCGCACGTTGCCGACGGTCTTGCCGTACGCCTGCGCGGACGCGCCGCAGGAGTTGTCGCCGATCATTCCGCCCAGCGAGCAGTGGCTGTGCGTCGAGGGTTTCGGGCCGAACCGCAGACCGCGGTCCGCGCGCTGCCGGTTCAGTTCGTCCAGCACGATGCCGGGCTCCAGCACGCAGGTGCGGGCGGCCTCGTCCACGGAGAGCAGGTGGTGGCAGTACTTCGTCCAGTCGATGACGACGGCGGCGTTGGTGCACTGCCCGGCGAGGCTGGTCCCGCCGCCCCTCGACAGGACCGGTACGCCGTGCCGGGCGCAGACGGCGACCTCTGCGGCGCCCGCGTCGAAGCGGATCTCGCCGTCGACGTGCCGTTCCAGCTCGCGGCGGAGGGCGCCCGGGGCATCCCCTCCCATGGCCATCCGCTGCTCCTCCTCGTCGTCCGGCGGGCGCGCCCGGGTGGCCGGGCCTCGCAGAGACCCCGGTACCCGAAGTCGGCGGATTCACTTGTGGGCGGCGCGGTGAGTGACCCCGATCGGCCCCGCGGAACCGGTCGGCCGGGCGTACGGGCCGCAGGCGGCGTCACCCGAGCGCGCGACCCGGTGGGCGTGCCCGGCGGCGCGGTGCCATGTTTCGGACGTGGCCGCCCGGAAACCCGGGTGGAGACCCCGGACCGGGCCCCAGGGGCCGGAGGGCCGGGGACGAGAGCAAGGAGGACAACGTCATGCCGGCAGGATCGAGCCCGAAGCGCGAGCGTCAGTACGAGCATGTGAAGGAGAGCGCCGAGAAGCGCGGCACCTCCGAGAAGCGTGCCAAGGAGATCGCCGCGCGCACGGTGAACAAGGAGCGCGCGCGCTCCGGCGAGTCGAAGACGGCGAGCAGGACGTCCACGCGCGACCCCAAGTCCGCCTCCGAGCGCGGGGGTGAGCGCTCGCACAAGGGGGCGCAGGGCCGCACGAAGGACCAGCTGTACGAAGAGGCCAAGAAGAAGAACATCGAGGGCCGCTCCACGATGAACAAGGAGCAGCTTCTGAAGGCCGTCAGCCGCTGAATCAGCGAAGTGAGTGTGGCCGAAACCTTTGTGCGCGGGCCTGGCGGCCCGCGCACAAAGGTTTCGGCACAAGGGAGGGAGGGACACCGCACATGGACAACGGACGAGTGGACGAGGACGACCGCGAGAACGCCCACCGGGGGCGGAACGAGACGACCGAGGAACGGGCGGACCGGCGCTGGACGGAACTGCTCCAGGAGCTGCGGGTGGCGCAGACCGGGGTGCAGATCCTCTTCGGCTTCCTGCTCGCGGTGGTGTTCCAGCCGCGCTTCGGGACGCTCGCGGAGACCGACAAGACGATCTACGTGGTCACCGTGCTTCTGGGCTCCGCGACGGCGGCCGCGCTGATCGGGCCCGTCTGCTACCACCGGCTGCTGACCGGCCGCCATCTGAAGCCGGAGACCGTGGTGTGGGCGTCGCGGCTCACCCTGCTCGGTCTCGTGCTGCTGTTCTGCACGATGTGTTCGGCCCTGCTGCTCATCATGCGGGTGGCCCTGCACAATACGCTCGCCCTGTGGCTGGTGGGCGGGATGGCGCTCTGGTCGTTCATATGCTGGTTCGTCTTCCCGGTCTGGGCCATGACCCGCTCGTCCAACGGACACAACGACGCGGGCCGGGTCAAGTGACCCCGTACGCGCGTCACATGGCGCGCAGCGCGGGCAGCAGCTTCTCCTGGGCCCAGTCGATGAACGGCTTCTGGTGGTCTCCGCCGATCTGTACGAGGGCCACCTCGGTGAAGCCCGCGTCGACATAGGGGCGCACCGCTTCCACGAACTGCCCGACGTCGTCGCCGCAGGGCACCGCCTCGGCGATGTCGTCGGGCCGTACGTACTGCGTGGCCTGGTCGAAGGCGGAGGGGCCCGGCAGCTCCGAGTTGACCTTCCAGCCGCCGACGGACCAGCGGAACTGGTCGTGGGCCCGCTTCACCGCCGCGTCGCGGTCGGGGTCGTAGCAGACGGGCAGCTGGCCGACCCGGGGCTTTCCGCCGCCGCCGTGCCGGTCGAAGTCGGTGAGCAGCTCCTCCTTGGGCTCGGTGGCGATCACCAGGTCCGCGAGCCGGCCCGCGATCTCGCAGGACCGGTCGCCGGAGACGGCGACACCGAGGGGCACGGCCACGTCGGGCAGGTCCCACAGCTTGGCGTTCTCCACGTCGAAGTGGGGGCCGTGGTGGTTGACGTAGCCTCCGGCGAGGAGCGCCTTGATGATCTCCACGGCCTCTTCGAGCTTGTCGAGCCGCACCCGGGCGTCCGGCCAGCCGCCGCCCACGACGTGTTCGTTCAGGCTCTCGCCCGAGCCGAGTCCGAGCCGGAACCGCCCTTCGGAGAGCAGTTGCAGCGTCGCGGCCTTCTGCGCCACGACGGCCGGGTGGTAACGGGTGGTCGGGCAGGTCACGTACGTCATCAGCGGGATGCGGGTGGTGGCCTGCGCGGCGGCGCCCAGCACGCTCCAGGCGTACGGGGCGTGGCCCTGCGACTTCAGCCAGGGGAAGTAGTGGTCGGAGGTGACGGAGAAGTCGAAGCCGGCCTGTTCGGCGCCCACCACGTCCTCGACGAGGGCCCGCGGTCCCGACTGCTCGGTCATCATCGTGTATCCGAATTGCACCATATGGGATGGGTTACCGATCCCCGGCGGTCGAAACGTACGGCTTCCGGATCATGTTTCCCCGGGGCCCCGGATCATGTTTCCTCCGCGCCGGACGCGGAACCCTGGAGGGGGACGTCCGCATACCGCGTACCCCGAAAGCGAGGGAAGACATGGCTGTCGCGACCTACTGCCTGGTTGCCGTCGACTGTCCGGACCCGGCGGCGCTCGCCGGCTTCTACCAGAAGGTGCTGGGCGGGGAGGTGACGCACGACAACGACCGCTGGTACGACCTCCGGGTCCCCGGCGGGGCGCGCCTGGCCTTCCAGCTGGCCCCCGACTACCGCCCGCCGGAGTGGCCGCGCGCCGACCGGAACTCCCAGCAGGCGCACCTGGACTTCGAGGTGGAGGACATGGAGGCCGCCCAGCGCGACGTGCTCGCCCTGGGGGCCACACCGCTCGACGTGGACGACGACGGCGGCAAGCGCGGCTTCCGGGTCTTCGCGGACCCGGCGGGGCACCCGTTCTGCCTGTGCAACGGCGGCGGCTGAGGGCGCGCGGCCTCAGGGGCTCATCCGGGCGATGACGCCGGAGTCGAGGCGGCCCAGGAGCGCGGCCGGGGATTCGTGGACCTCCACGGCTCCGGCCGCTTCCAGGTCCGCCCGGGGGATGCCGCCCGACAGCAGGCCCACGGCGGGGACCGACGCCTTGGTCGCCGCCGCCATGTCCCACACGGAGTCGCCGATGTACACGGCCTCCTCGCTGGTGGCGCCGGCGAGGTCCATCGCGTGGCGGATCGGGTCCGGGGCGGGCTTGCCCTCGTCCACGTCGTCGGAGCTGGCGGTGCCGGAGATGACGTCGTCGGCGTCGAGCGCGCGCCGCAGGGCCTTCAGTTCGGGGCCGGAGGCGGAGGTGGCGAGGACGATCGTCCAGCCCCGGCCGGCCAGGGCGCGCAGCAGGTCCGCCGCGCCCTCCAGCGGGGGCAGGCGTTCGAAGTAGGTGGCGTACAGCGCGGAGTGGGTGGCGCTGATCTCGGCGTCCTGTTCCCGGTCCCGGCCGGGGCCCAGCAGATGGGCGACGAGGTCGCCGGAGCCCAGGCCGATCGCGCGGTGGATCGCGGGCATCGGCACGGTGTGCCCGGCCTGGTGGAACGCCTCCCACCACGCGGTGACGTGCAGGTAGTTGGTGTCGACCAGGGTGCCGTCCACGTCGAACAGTGCGGCGCGCGTCATGGGGGTCCTTTCCTGCCGGCGTGGCCCGCCGGTGTCAGAGGGCGATCTCTTCGGCGGCGCACACCCGGGCGCCCATGTTCCGTTCGGTCATCCGGAGCGCGGCGTCGGCCAGGTCGGCGTGGATGTGGGCCACCCCGTCACGGGGGATGGTCAGGTCCATGTGCCGGATGTGCGCGTCGAGCGCGGAGTAGAGGATGCACTGCTCCGTCACCTGGCCGGTCAGGACGAGGTGGCCGACGTCCAGCTGGTGGAGCAGGTACGGCAGGGGCGTCTCGTAGAAGATCGAGTGCCGGGCCTTGACCACGAAGAGCGAGTTGTCGTCGGGCTTCAGCGGTTCCACCAGGTCGGGACGCGCGCCCGCCATGGCCGCCTCCACGATCTCCCCGTGGTGGGACCGCCAGTCGCCGAAGTTGTCGTTGGCGTAGATCACGAGGGAACCGCTGCCCCGGGCCGCCTTCAGCATGTCCGCGATGACCGGCACGGCCCGCTCGGCCGACGGAAGGAGCTGGTCGGCGTCCTGGTGGTCGTACGGGTTGATCATGTCGATGACGATCAGCGCCTTGCGGGACATGGTTGTCATGGTGGCATCCGGCGGCTTTCGCGGCGAACCGTCCGGTGCCCTCAGCTCCACCGGCTCCCCGCCAGCGGGGCGGTCTCCTCGCCCGTGCCGCGTACGACGCCGCGCAGGAAGGCCGTCAGCGCCTCGGACGCCGAGTAGCGGGGCCGCCAGCCCAGTTCCTCGTGCGCCCGGGCGCAGTCCATGACGGGCAGGCGCAGCACGGCGTCGAAGAGGTGGGGCGACGCCGGGACCGCCCGCGCGTGCCAGGCGGTCGCCAGGGCTCCGCGTACGAGCGGCACGGGCGCGCGTACCACCCGCGCGTCGAGGAGGGCGCCGAGGGAGTGGGCGTCGGTGACGGTGTCGGCGGCCAGGTTGAAGGGGCCGCGGACGTCGCCGAGCACGGCGAGCCGGTACGCCTCGGCCGCGTCGTCCGTGTGCAGCACCTGGAACCTCAGCCCCTCCAGATCGGGCACGAAGGGGAGCAGGTCGGGGCGGAGGAGCACGCCGGGGAGGTACTTCCCGCCGAAGATGCGCCGCTGCTCGGGGGCGGCCGTCTCCTTGAAGAGGAAGCCGGGCCGCATCCGTACCACCCGGATCTGCGGGTGGCGCAGCTCGAAGGTGTCCAGGACCCGTTCCAGGTACGCCTTCTCCCGGCAGTAGGCGGCGTCCGGCCAGCCATGGGTCGGCCACTGCTCGTTCACCCCGGGCTCCCGCTTGGGCCCGGGCGAGTAGGCGCCCACGGATGAGGCGTGGACCAGCGCCGGGACGCCGGCCGTGCGCACCGCGTCGAGGACGCGGAGGGAGCCCTCGACGTTGCTGCGCCAGGTGACGACGGGATCGTGGGTGGGCTGGAAGCGCCAGGCCAGGTGGACGACGGCGTCCGCGCCCGTGAGCAGGGAGCCGAGCCTCTGGGCGCTGTCCGGGTGGGAGAGGTCCACCCTCCCCCACTCGACGCCGGGCAGGGTGAGGTCGGGCAGCCTTCGGGCCAGGCCGAGTACTGAGCCGACGTCGGGATCCTGCGAGAGGGCCCGTACGAGGCTCGTGCCCACGTTGCCGGTGGCGCCCGTGACGGCGACGCGCAGCCCTTGCGATGCGTTCACGGTGACTCCTCACGTCGCGGCGTCAGGGCCGCAGCAGCGTCTTGACCATGCCGTCGGCCTTGGCCTGGAAGGTCTCGTACGCCTTCGGGCCGTCCTCCAGCGGAAGGTGGTGCGTGGCGAAGCCGTCCACGCCCAGCGGGTCGTCGTCCACGAGCAGCGGCAGGATGTCGGGCACCCAGTGCTTGACGTTCGCCTGGCCCATCCGGAACTGGATCTGCTTGTCGAACATGGTGAGCAGGGGCAGCGGGTCGACGGAGCCTCCGTAGACGCCGGAGATGGAGACGGTGCCGCCCCGGCGGACCGCGTCGATGGCGGTGAGCAGGGCGGTGAGGCGGTCGATGCCCGCGTGCTCCATGAGCTTGCGGGCCGCGGTGTCCGGCAGGAGCCCGGTGGCCCACTGGCCGGCCTTGCCGATCGGTGTCCCGGTGGCGTGGGCCTCCATGCCGACGGCGTCGATGACCGCGTCGGTGCCCCGGCCGCCGGTGAGGTCCCTGACCGCGTCCGCGAGGTCCTTGCCGTAGCGGCCCAGGTCGAGGGTCTGGACGCCGTGTGCGGCGGCGCGGGCGAGGCGTTCCGGGACCAGGTCCACGCCGATGACCAGGCCGGCGCCCCGGTGCAGGGCGATGCGGGCGGCCATGTCGCCGATCGGGCCCAGGCCGAGGACGGTGACACTGCCGCCGGGCGGGATCGCGGCGTACTCGACGGCCTGCCAGGCGGTGGGCAGCACGTCGGAGAGGTAGACGAACCGGTCGTCCGGCGGTCCGTCGGGGACCTTGATGGGCAGCGTGTTGCCGAAGGGGACCCGCAGCAGCTCGGCCTGTCCGCCGGGCACCTGCCCGTAGAGCTTGGTGTAGCCGAAGAGCGACGCGCCGGTGCCGTACTCCCTGACCTGCGTGGTCTCGCACTGCGAGTGCAGGCCCTGGTCGCACATGAAGCAGGTGCCGCACGAGACGTTGAACGGGACGACGACCCGGTCGCCGCGCGACACGGCGGTCACCTCGGGACCCGTCACCTCCACGACGCCCATCGGCTCGTGGCCCAGGATGTCGCCGGGGTCGAGGTACGGTCCGAGCACTTCGTACAGATGGAGGTCCGATCCGCAGATGCCGGTCGAGGTGACCCGGATGATGATGTCCGTCGGGTCCTGGATGACCGGGTCGGGAACGGTCTCGACGCGGACGTCACGCTTTCCTTGCCAGGTCAGTGCGCGCATGAGTGGTCTCCTCGCTGTCGGGTCAGTGGCGGTCCGTGCGGCGTGCCGCATTGGCCTCCGCCTGGGCGATCCGTCCGGCGGTCTCGCGCCGGCGCCCCTCCGCCTTCAGGCTCTCGTCGCCCAGCGCGGCGCCGTCCGACTTGAGCTTCGCCGCCTTCGCCCTCATGGCCAGGGCGCGTGCGATTTCGGCATGCCGTCCCATATCTGCTCGGTTCCTCCCGGTCGTCCCGCGGGCGTGCCCGCACAGCGGTTCCGTGCGACGGGTTCCCACGGAATCCGGGTTCAACCGGAATGACCGATTCGGTCCGGCGGACCGATCGGGGCGTACGAAAGCGCTCCCGGCCGGTCCCGCATGTCCCCGGGCGGTACGGGTACCCGCCTGGCCAGGCTCCCGGCGTACGCGGGAGCAGGCGCTGCCGGTTGGGACCACAGCCGCAGCGCCGTCCAGCGGACCCCGAGTCGCGCGCCCGTCCCGGTGCGCCCAGGATCGACGGCGGGGCGCACCTCCTTCCTGTTCTACGGAGAGTTCATGGCCGACAGCACCCTGTCCCTCCTGCTCCAGGGTTACGCATGGCTGCCCGACCGTCGGCGGCGCAGCGGCGGAGCACCGGTCCGCACCCGGCTGCTCGGCAAACGGGTGATCGCGCTGCACGGGCCGGCCGCCGTCCGCTTCTTCTACGACGAGGAGCACATCCACCGCCAGGGGGCGCTGCCGGAACCGGTCATCGACACGCTGTTCGGCCAGGGGGCGGTGCACACCCTGGACGGTGAGCCGCACCGGGCGCGCAAGGGCATGTTCCTCCACCTGCTGAAAGATCCGGAGGGCGTACGGGCGCTGACGGACCGGGTCGCCCTGGAGTGGAAGGACGCCGTGGCCGGGTGGGCGGTCCGGGGCAGGGTCGTGCTGTTCGACGAGGTGGCCGGGGTGCTCACCCGCGCCGTCCACGCGTGGGCCGGGGTGCCGCTGACGGAGGGCGAGGCGGACGGCGTGGCGCGTGACCTGGTGGCCATGGTGGACGGGTTCGCGTCGGCCGGGCCCCGGCAGTTGCGCGCCCGGGTCGCCCGGCGCCGGCAGGAGAGGCGTCTGGCCCGCCTGGTGGAGCGGGAACGCGACGGCGGCGACAGCGCGGTTCGCGCTACCCCGTTCCGTACCGTCGTTCACCATCGCGATGCCGACGGCGCGCTGCTCGATCCCCGGACGGCGGCCGTCGAGGTGCTCAACATCGTGCGCCCGACCGTCGCGGTGAGCTGGTTCGCGGTGTTCGCGGCGCACGCCCTGCACCGGTGGCCGGAGCACCGTGCGGCGCTCCGCGACGGCGATCCCGCATTCGCCCTGGCCTTCGCGCAGGAGGTCCGCCGCTTCTACCCGTTCGCCCCGTTCATCGGTGGTCTCGCGGCGGACCGGCTGGACTGGGAGGGCCGCGCCATCCGGCCGGGGACGCTGGTGCTCCTCGACCTGTACGGCCAGAACCACGACCCGGACCTGTGGCCCCGGCCCTACGTCTTCGACCCCGCGCGCTTCCACGGCACGCCGGTGCGGCCCGACGAGCTGGTCCCGCAGGGCGGCGGCGACCCGGCGGCGGGACACCGCTGCCCGGGCGAGGACATCACCCTGGCGCTGCTCTCCGCCCTCGCGGTGCTGCTGTCCGGCCTCGCGTACCGGGTGCCGGAGCAGGACCTCTCCATCCCGCTCCACCGCGTCCCGACGGCGCCCCGGAGCGGATTCGTCATCGAGGACGTCCGGTAACCCCCGGGCCGACCCCCACGACCAGCAACGGAAGAAGAGCCCCATGAGCACACCCGGCCAGGACCCCACCGAGCGCTTCCCGAAGCCCGACTTCCCGCAGCAGGGGCAGGAGCACCCCGGCTGGACCGGCCCCATGGACCCGCCGCCCGACCACGGCGAGGACTCCTACCGGGGCCATGGACTCCTGAAGGACCGCAAGGCCGTGGTGACCGGGGGCGACTCCGGGATCGGCCGCGCCGTCGCGCTGGCCTTCGCCCGCGAGGGGGCGGATGTGCTGATCACCCACCTCGACAGCGAGGAGGACGAGGCCCGGGAGACCGCCCGGCTGGTCGAGGACGCGGGCCGGCAGGCGCTGACCGAGGCGTGCGACATCCGGGACGAGAAGCAGTGCCGCGCCCTGATCGGCAGCGCGGTGCAGGAGTTCGGGCGGATCGACGTCCTCGTCAACAACGCGGCCTACCAGATGGCGCAGCCCGACGGGATCTCCGCGATCTCCACGGAGCAGTTCGACCGGGTGCTGCGCACCAACCTGTACGGGATGTTCTGGCTGTGCAAGATGGCCCTGCCGCACATCCCGGCGGGCGGGTCCATCATCAACACCACGTCGGTGCAGGCGTACAAGCCGAGTCCGCATCTGCTGGACTACGCCATGACCAAGGGCGCCATCGTCACGTTCACCCAGGGCCTCGCGCAGATGCTGGCGTCCGACGGCATCCGGGTGAACGCCGTGGCGCCCGGGCCGGTGTGGACGCCGCTGATTCCGGCGACGCTGCCGGACACGAAGGAGTTCGGGAAGCAGAGTCCGCTGGGGCGGCCCGCCCAGCCCGCCGAGATGGCTCCGGCGTACGTGTTCCTCGCGTCCGGCAACGCGAGTTTCATCACCGGGGAGATCGTGAACGCGACCGGCGGCACGCCGCTCCCGTAGGCCGTACGGCGTACGGGTTGACGGGGCGGACCACGGGAAGGCGGCGGACATGCCGAAGAATCATGAGGAAGCACCCGTTCTCGACGCCCTGGCCGCCTACCGGCAGCAGGGCGAGCTGGGCTTCACGCCCCCGGGGCACAAACAGGCCCGGGGCGCGGCGCCGGAGGTCAGGGCCGTGCTGGGCGACGCCGTGTTCCTCGGGGACGTCCTGGCCAGCGGCGGTCTCGACGACCGGCGGATGAGGTCGGGGGTGCTGCAACGCGCGGAGGTCCTGATGGCCGACGCCGTGCACGCGGAGCACGCGTTCTTCTCGACGTGCGGCAGCTCCCTGTCGGTCAAGGCGGCGATGCTGAGCGTCGCCGCGCACGGCCAGAAGCTCCTGGTGGGGCGGGACGCCCACAAGGCGGTGATCTCCGGGCTCATCCTCTCGGGCATCCGGCCGGTGTGGATCGAACCGCAGTGGGACACCGAACGCCACCTGGCGCATCCGCCGTCCCCGGAGGCGTACGAGCGGGCCTTCGAGGAGCACCCGGACGCGAAGGGCGCCCTGGTCACCAGCCCCACGCCGTACGGGGTGGCGGCCGATCTGCGGGCCATCGCCGAGGTGTGCCACCGGCGTTCCCGCCCGCTCGTCGTGGACGAGGCGTGGGGCGCGCATCTGCCGTTCCATCCGGACCTGCCGACGTGGGCGATGGACGCCGGTGCCGATGTCTGCGTCACCAGCATCCACAAGATGGGCAGCGGTCTGGAACAGGGGTCGGTGTTCCATCTGCAGGGCGACCTGATCGACCACGACACGCTGGCGTCCCGCGCCGATCTGCTGGGTACGACCAGCCCTTCCGTACTGCTGTACGCGGGCATGGACGGCTGGCGGCGCCAGATGGTGCTGGAGGGGCACACGCTGATGTCGCGCGCCCTCGCCCTCGCCGCTTCGGTGCGCGAGGAGATCGAGTCGATCGACGGGATGCACGTCAACGACGGCGACGACTTCTGCGGTCCGGGTGCCGGCGCCGAGTTCGACCCGCTGCCGGTGGTCATCGACATCACGGGGCTCGGGATCTCCGGCTATCTCGCGGCGGACTGGCTGCGCGAACACCACCATGTGGACACGCACCTGATGGACCACCGGCGGGTCAGCGCGCAGCTCACCCACGCCGACGACGCCGAGACGACGAAGCGGCTGATGACTGCGCTGCGCGACCTCGCTCGGCAGGCCCCCTCGCTGCCCCGGGGGCCCGAGGTGGCGGTCCCGGCCCCGGCGGAGCTGCGGATGGAGCAGGCGAGGCTGCCGCGCGACGCCTACTTCCACGCGACCGAGGACGTCCCGGTGGAGCAGGCGGTGGGGCGTGTCGCCGCCGAGATGATCACTCCGTATCCCCCGGGCATCCCGGTGGTGCTGCCCGGCGAGCGGCTGACGGAACCGGTGCTGCGCTATCTCCTGACCGGTCTGGAGGCGGGGATGAACCTGCCGGACCCGGCGGACCCCGAGCTGCACACCGTACGGGTGTGCGCGGACGACGACGCCTGAGCGCTCCGACGGCCTCCCTCCTCCGGGGTGGGAGGCCGTCGGGCGTGTCACCCGCGGGTGCGGCTGACGCACTCCGTGACCGCGTCGTGGAGGCTGCCCGTGCGGGCGAACGCGTCGCGCTGGATCCGCGCCCCCGTGCCGTTCTTCAGGACCCGGTCGATCCCCTCCCGGGCCGTGTCCAGGTCCCCGCTGTCCTCCAGCGCGTCGCGCACATGGGTGAACAGGGCGTGCAGCACGGCGGGCGCGGGGGCGGGGCGCATGGTGGCGGGGTGCAGCAGTTCGCCCTCCAGGCCCGAGCGGCCGGCCTGCCAGGCGGCCATGCGGAGCAGGCCCACCCCGTACGGCTCCGGCGGATCGCCCGCGCGCCAGGCCCGGGCGGCCGTCTCGACCAGGCCGCGCACCAGGGTGGCGAGCAGCGCCGCGTCGGCGGGGTCGAGGCAGACGTCGGCGACCCGGACCTCGACGGTCGGGTAGCGGTGCGAGAGCCGGGCGTCGAAGTAGATCATGCCCTTGTCGCGCAGGACGCCCGTGGCGACGAGGGCTTCGACCTCGTCGTGGTAACGCCGGGCGGAACCGAACAGTTCCATCGGCCCGGCCGAGGGCCAGCGGCCCCAGACCCGGCTGCGGTAGCTGCTGTACGCGGTGTCCTGGCCCTGCCAGAAGGGCGAGTTGGAGCTCAGCGCGAGCAGCACCGCGAGCCAGGGGCGGATGCGGTCGAGGACCGCGACGCCCTCCTCGTCCGACTCCACGGAGACGTGCACATGGCATCCGCAGGTCAGCTGCTCCTGCGTGGTCAGCCCGAACTTGTCGGCCAGCCAGCGGTACCTTTCGCCCTCGCCGATGGACGGGCTGACGGCCAGCGGGGAGGTGGCGAGTGCCGCGACCGCTGCCCCGGCCTCGGCGGCACTGCGGGCCGCCTCCGCCCGCGAGCGCACGATCTCTTCCGCGAGTTCCCGCATGTCCGCGCGCGGCTCGGTGGCGAACTCCAGCTGCTGGCGGTGCAGCTCCGCCTCGAAGGCCGAGTCGCCCTCGGCGCGACGCTCGGCCAGGGCCAGCACGGCCGTCGACAGCGCTCTGGGTTCGCCGCTCTGCTCGTCCACGAGCAGCAGCTCCTCCTCGACACCCACAGTCCGCACCATCATTCCTCCATGCTCGATCGGCCGGGGGGCGGGCGCTCTCGCACCGAGGCGCTTTCCGCCCTCCCTCACTTCGCCGTATGCCACCTCCTGGCGCGGGCACCCCTGACCGGCGGGTTTTTCTCCGCGCCCGGTCGGCCGCGCCCGCCGCTCAGCGCACGCCGCTCCGCCGCGCGACGAGCGCCATGTGGCCCGCCGCGATTTCCGCGGCGCCGGCCTCCAGCAGCGAGAACGGCGGCCCGGTACCGCCCCGGAGCAGCGTCAGCGCGCCCAGCACCGTCGTGCCGTCGGGCGCGGTCAGCGCCACGGAGAGCAGGGCGGTGACGTCGGCGCGGACCATGAGCGGCACGCCGTCCTCGTCCGCGCCCAGCCTCTCCAGGTCGTCCGTCAGCTGCTCCACGGCCGCCGCGCCGGAGGCCATGACCTCGGCGGCCACGGGGCAGGCGCGCGGGTCCTGCCGGAGGAACGCCTTCTCGAGCCCTCCGTCGTCCGGCGCCGGGGGGCCGTGGACCGCGATCCGGACCGGCTCGTCCGGGGGCCCGAGGTCGAGCAGCGCCCAGTCCGCGAGGCCGTCGCGCAGGAGCCCCGCGACGGCTCCGAGGGCCGCCGCGGAGGGCTCGCGGTCCAGGAGGGCGCGGGCCGTGCGGTCCAGGAGGCCGGTCAGCTCGGCCTGGCGCACGACGGCCGAGGGCTCGGCCCGGTCGGCGGGGCGGCCAGTGGTGAAGGGGGCCGGTGCGAGCACCAGCAGCAGCTCCCGCTCCCCCGGCGTGTCGATACCGGTGAGCGTGGCGTACAGCGGGCCGTCCGGCAGGCCGGGGAGGCGGACCGGGAAGCTGCGGCCTCCCTCGCCGGCCGCCACGGCCGCCGCGTGGGCGCGGAGGGCGGCGCGGTCGGTGGGGCGCAGGAGCGCGGCGAGCGGCCGGCCCGCCGCGTACCCCGGGTGGAGCCCGGTCAGCTCGGCGGCGGCCCGGTTGAGGCGGCGGACCACGGTCTGCCCGTCGGTCAGGACGACGGGCCACGGCAGGTGGTCGAAGACGGCTTTGAACGGCGCTGCCTTCGCGCCCGGGGTCCTGGGCGGTCCCGGTGGGTCCTCCGCCAGGCGCAGGGCTTCGATCGCGTGGTCCAGCTCCGCGAGGGCGGCGTCGAGCAGGACCGGGTATTCGGCGGGAGGATGGTCCCGGGCCGCGCGCAGTTCCCGGGCGCGGGCGACGAGGGCCTGAAGACCGCTCTCGCCCTCCGGTGGCCCGTTCATACGACGAAGCTAGCCGATCGCCGGTGCGTCGGCGGAGAGCGGCGCGGCGGATCTGCGACCGGGCCCGGGGTTCCCAGGGAGGCTGAGGGTGACGCGGCTGAGGGGTGCGGTGACCGACGACGCGGCCGTGGCGCCGTGGCTCGTCCGGCTCGGCCTGCGGGCGATGCGCTGCTCGGCCGGGTGCCGGGGCGCGACGGTGTTTCTGCGGTGCCCCGGCGGGGAAGCCCACAGCGCTTCGACCCACCCGGATCTCGCGGCCCTGGCCGCTCTCCAGGAGGAGACCGGCGAGGGCCCCTGCGTCGACGCCACCCGCTCCCTTCACCCGGTCGCGGTCACCGATCTCGTCGCGGACGCGCGATGGCCGACCTTCCGGGTGGCGGCGCTGGCACGGGGGCTGCGCGCCTGCGCGGCGGTGCCGGTCCTGGCGGAGGGCGTCACGGCGACGGTCACCCTGTACGCGTTCCGGCCGTGGCGGCCGACGGCGGCGGCCCGCGAGGCGGTCGGGGTGCTGGCCGAGGAGACGGTCGACGGGCTACTGCGCGCGCACGCCCGTACCGGAGCCGAGGCGGAGGCGCGGCAGCTGCGGACGGCGATGGTGTCACGGGCCGTGATCGACCAGGCCATCGGCATCGTGACCCACCTGCTGGACTGCGACCCGGGCCGGGCGTTCGACGTCCTGCGCGCGCTCTCCCAGCGCACGAACCGGAAGCTGAGCGCCGTCGCGGCGCAGATCGTACGGGCGAGGGGCCGGGGCAGCACGCGTGAGCTGCGCCGACTGCTGGGCGAGGTCTAGGGCGTGTCCGGGGCGGCACCCCAGTCCGTCAGCAGGCGGGCCGCGAGGCGGTCCTCCAGGAAGCCGGTGGTGTTGATTCCGAAGACGATGTCCGGCTCCAGGCCGGGTTCGTCGTCCAGCAGCCCCCGTACGACGTCGTGCCGCACGACCTGTTCGTGGACCGCGTCCGCCTCGACGTGTTCGGTGTAGAAGAACTCGGCGGCGGGTCCGGCGCCCGCCCGTTTCATGGCGAGGGCGAGGCGGCGGGAGGCGGGGGACGAGGTGATCTCGACGGCGGCGAAGTGTCCGACCAGGGCGCCCCGCAGCCGCCGGTGCAGGCCGAACAGGGACATGAGGTTGACGAGGGCCAGCATTTCGGCGTGGCCCCGGTCCAGATAGTGGCCGTACGCCGTCTCCAGGCCCAGGTCCGTCATCAGGTCGGCGAACAGCCGGGCGTGGACGCGGTCGGCGCGGCCGGCGCCGAACTCGTCGTACTCGATCGCGGCCATGCCCGCCTTGGCGCGCCCGCTGAGCCGGGGCAGCACCCAGGCGTGCGGGTCGGCCTCCTTCAGGTGGTACAGGGAGCGCTGGGCGGCGTAGGCCCGTAGGCGGTCCGGTGTGGCGTGTTCCTGGAGGAAGTACGACACGCCCGTGCCGTCGACCGGCTCGACGAGCAGCGCGTCCAGGGTGTCGTCCAGACCGGCCCCGAGCGGGACGTCCTGGCGCAGCGCGGACTCGAAGCGGCGTTCGAGGGCCGCCCTGACCGCCAGCAGCGCGGGGTCCCATTCGAGGGCGGGGTCCACGCCCTCGAAGCCCCGGTAGTGGAGTTCGTAGCAGAGGTACAGGGCGAGCTGGAGGTCGTCGCCGTAGGGCTCGGCCGCGTCCGCCAGGGTGGGGGCGGGCAGGGGGCCGTCGCCCCGGAGATGGGCGAGGACCGCCGCCGAGAGCGCGCCGCGGGCCCCGGGAAGCGTGGGTCCAACCGTCCGACCGGCCATCGTGTCACTCCTCGTACGTCCGCTCGAAAGCCGCTCTCCCACCATGTGCGCGCGCCGCCGATGCCGCTACATGAATGAGCGGGCCCGTGCGGGGAACCCAGAGGCTGCGACCCGGAAGCCACGTCACCGGGCGTGTTCCCCGTAGGACGGAAGGACGGCAGAAGATGAGCGACAACGGCAGCAAGGGCAAGGTGCTGGCCATCGTCACCAACTACGGCGTGGAGCAGGACGAACTCCTCGTGCCGCTCGGCCATCTGCGCGAGCGCGGTGTGCGGGTCGATGTCGCCGCCCTGAAGAAGGACGACATCGAGACGCTGGTCGGCGACAAGGACCCCGGCAAGTCCGTACGCCCCGATCTCACGCTGGACGACGTCGACCCGGCCGGCTACGACCTGCTGCTCGTACCGGGCGGCACGCTGAACGCCGACACGCTGCGGCTCCAGGGCCCGGCCTGCGACATCGTGCGGTCGTTCACCGGCTCCGGGCGCCCGATCGCGGCCATCTGCCACGGACCGTGGATGCTGGTGGAGACCGGGAGCGTCAAGGGCAAGCGGCTCACCTCGTACGCCTCGTTGCAGACCGACGTACGCAATGCGGGGGGTGACTGGGTGGACGAGCCGGTCGTGACGGACGAGTCCGGCGGCTGGAAGCTCATCACCTCGCGCAACCCGGGCGACCTGGACCCGTTCCTCAAGGAGGTCGACGCCGCGCTCGCCGGCTGAGGCACCCCGCGAAGGCCGCCCGGCTCTCTCTCCGGGCGGCCTTCACATGGGCTGGGGTCTTCACACGGGTTCGGGCGCGAACGGCCGGAACTCGTCCTCGCCCGGCTGCACGACCCCGTAGCTGCTCTCCGGCACCTCTTTCCACACCCCGGGCAGTCCGCCCAGCGGCTCCGACACCACCAGCCGGGTGCTGTCGGACACGCCCCGCAGGAAGTCCAGGTCCGGGTGGAGGGCGCGCACGGTCTCCGCCCTGCTGCTGTAGAACAGCGAACGCGACTTGCCGAGACTCGAATAGCGGAACGACCACAGCCGCTCGCCGTCGGACACCGCGACGGTCATCTGGAGCGGATGCTCCACGCCCTCGTCGCGGCCCACGCGCTCGATCAGCCCGGCCATCCTGGCCACGGCACCCGGCACGTCCTGGTCGAGCCCGAACGTCAGCGCGAGGTAGAACATCACCTCGGAGTCCGTGGACCCCTCCAGGGCCGAGAACAGCGCCGGGTCGAGCGCCAGCGAGAGGTCGCGCCGCAGCCGGTGGAAGTCCGCGATCGCGCCGTTGTGCATCCACATCCAGCGGCCGTGCCGGAAGGGGTGGCAGTTGGTCTGCTGGATGGCGGTGCCCGTGGACGCCCGCACATGCGCGAAGAACAGCGGCGAGCGGATGTGGCTCGCGATCTCCCGCAGGTTGCGGTTGTTCCAGGCGGGGCCGGTGTCGCGGATGATCGCGGGCGTCTCCTGCTCGGGCCCGTACCAGCCGACCCCGAAGCCGTCCCCGTTGGTCGTCTCCACGCCCATGGTGGAGTGCAGGCTCTGGTCGATGAGCGAGTGCTCCGGCTTGTAGAGGAGATCGCTGAGCACGACACTCGTGCCGGAATAGGCCAGCCATCGGCACATGTGCGGCCGTCCCTTCCCGGGCGGCGGGCAGGACCCGGCGCGGACGCGCCGGTGGTGCTTCCGCGGGCCTCAATCCCTGGGGCGCCCGGTCGTCGTCGTTATGTCCACGCTACCGACTTCACGGGTCGGCTGCCCGGCCGCGCCCGCCGGAAACCGCCCCCGGTAGGCCGGGCCCTCGGTCAGGCGGCGGGGGCGGGCCGGTGCCGGAAGGTCTCCGCCAGGGCCGTGTTGACCACGACGACGGCGCCCAGCACCGCAGCGGCGACCGGGTGCCCGACCCCGTACAGCGCGAGCGCTCCCCCGCCGAGCACCGCGGCCTTCACCGCCAGGACCCCCACGAGCGGCGGGCGGAACCGGGCGCGCGGTGCGGCGAACAGCGCCCACAGCACGATGGCCGCGGCGAGGACGGCGGTGCCCAGGAGCAGTTGGGCCGCCGGATTGCCGGCGAGGGAGAACCCCCACCAGAAGAGGCAGGCCAGCGCCGCCATTTCCAGGAGGAATGCGAGCAGTTCGTTGGCCGCCCACCAGGGCCGCCCGGCCACCGGAGGAATCACCCGGCCGTCCGTGGCTCTGTCACGCACCCTGCCCCCTAGTCGCTCGCGTGTACGAAGTCAGCCTACTGGCCGCCCTGTTCAGCCGGCCCGGCGCAGTCGCAGCGCGGCGACGGCACCGAGGGCGGCGCCCACGGCGAGGACCGCGAGGCCCCGTAGCCATACGTCGCCCTCGATCTGAGTCGCGAGCCCGACGCAGGAGGCGGCGCCGAGGACGGGCACCGCGGTCGGGGCCCTGAAGTGGCCGGGGCGGCCCGGGTCGCGACGGAGCACGAGCAGCGACGTGTTGACGAGGAAGAAGACGACGAGGAGCAGCAGGACCAGGGTCGAGGCGAGCGTGGAGACGTCGCCGGTCAGCGCGAGCAGCAGCGAGAGGGCGGTCGTCGCGGCGATCGCCGCCCACGGGGTGCGCCGGCCCGGGAGCACGGCCGTCAGGAAGCGCGGCAGCAGCCCGTCGCGGGCCATGCCGTACGCCAGCCGCGAGGACATGATGCCGGTCAGGAGCGCCCCGTTGGCCACGGCCACCAGGGCGATGGCGCTGAACAGCCAGGTGGGCACGGATCCGGCGGTGCGGACGACTTCGAGCAGCGGCCCGCTGGACTCGGCCAGCTTCTCCGTCGGCACGGCGGCCGCGGCGGCGGCGCCGACCAGGGCGTAGACGGCGCCGGCGGTGATCAGCGCGCCGAACAGGGCCCTCGGATAGGAGCGGCGGGGGTCGCGCGTCTCCTCGGCCACGTTGACGGAGGTCTCGAAGCCGACGAAGGAGTAGTACGCGAGGACCGCGCCGCTCAGTACGGCCAGGACGGGCCCCTCGCTCTCGGTGCCGAGGTCGGTGAGCCGGCCCAGGTCCCCGTCGCCGCGCAGCACGATCCAGCAGCCGAGTCCGATCACCAGCAGCAGGCCGCTGACCTCGATGACGGTGGCGACGGCGTTGGCCCGGGTCGACTCGCTGATGCCCCGGGCGTTGAGCAGCGCGAGGGCCACCAGGAAGACGACGGTCACCAGGACCAGCGGGAGCGTGACGAATTCTGAGAGGTAGTCACCGGCGAACCCCCGGGCCAGGGCCGCCACCGAGACCACCCCGGCCGCGAGCATGCAGAACCCGGCGAGGAAGCCGGTGAAGGGCCCGTAGGCCAGCGTCGCGTAGTGGGAGGCGCCGCCCGCGCGCGGGTACTTCGTGGCCATCTCCGCGTACGAGGCGGCGGTCAGCAGGGCCAGGCACAGCGCCACCAGGAGCGGCACCCAGACGGCGCCGCCGGCATCGGCCGCGACCTCGCCGACCAGGACGTAGACCCCGGCGCCGAGGACGTCTCCGAGGATGAAGAAGTAGAGCAGCCAGGTGGTGAGGTCCTTCTTGAGGCTCGTCGGGGCGTCCGGGCTCTCGGGCGTGGTTCGGGGAGCTTTCACGGGGCCCGTATACCCGGTCCGTCCCCCGGCAGACGGCCGGAGGACGGCCGGAGGACGGCGCGTCGCCCGTTGGAACGGGTCGCCGATGCGGATGGCTCAACCGAGGTGTCCGGCCGGGGACCAGAGGGTACGCGTGGTCGGGCGATGCCGTCCCCAGCGCGTGCCGACCACTCCGCGCGGCGCTGCTCCTCCCCCCACGAGATTGGAATCCAGTGAGCGACAACGAGATCCCCGGCGCCCCCGGTCCCGAGCCCGCCCAGATCGACGAGCCCACGAAGCCGCGCGGGCCGCTGCCGCCCAAGCACGACCAGCGCGGTCCCGAGACCGTGAGCCCGACCGGGCAGCCGACCGGCGCCGACCAGGACAAGGTGGCCCAGGGCGGTGCCTACCTCACCACCGCGCAGGGCGCCCGGCTGTACGACACCGACCACTCGCTGAAGGCCGGCCCCCGCGGCCCGGTGCTGCTCCAGGACCACCACCTGCGGGAGAAGATCACCCACTTCGACCACGAGCGCATCCCGGAGCGGGTGGTACACGCGCGTGGTGCCGCCGCCCACGGGGTCTTCCGCGCGTACGGCGCGGCAGCGGGCATCACGAAGGCCGCGTTCCTCGCCGAGGGCGCCGAGACGCCGGTCTTCGTCCGCTTCTCCACCGTGCTCGGCTCGCGCGGTTCCGCCGACACGGTGCGCGACACCCGGGGCTTCGCGACGAAGTTCTACACCGACGAGGGCGTCTTCGACCTGGTCGGGAACAACATCCCGGTCTTCTTCATCCAGGACGCGATCAAGTTCCCCGACATCATCCACGCGGGCAAGCCGCACCCGGACCGGGAGATCCCGCAGGCGCAGAGCGCCCACGACACGTTCTGGGACTTCGTCACGCTGCACACCGAGGCGACCCATCACACCCTCTGGAACATGTCGGACCGGGGCATCCCGCGTTCGTACCGGATGATGGAGGGCTTCGGCGTCCACACCTTCCGGCTGGTCAACGCCGAGGGCGCGACCACGCTGGTGAAGTTCCACTGGAAGCCGAAGCTGGGCGTGCACTCGCAGGTGTGGGAGGAGGCCCAGATCGCCTGCGGCATGGACCCGGACTTCCACCGCCGGGACCTGGCCGACGCGATCGAGGCGGGCGCCTTCCCCCAGTGGGAGCTGGGGGTGCAGACCTTCCCGGACACCGAGGACCAGATGTTCGAGGGCATCGACCTGCTCGACCCGACGAAGATCGTCCCGGAGGAGCTGGCACCGGTCAAGCCGATCGGGCTGATGACGCTGAACGCCAATCCGTCGAACTACTTCGCCGAGACGGAGCAGGTCGCCTTCCACGTCGGCCACCTGGTGCCGGGCATCGACGTCACCAACGACGCGCTGATGCAGGGGCGGCTCTTCTCGTACGTCGACACCCAGATCACCCGGCTCGGCGGGCCCAACTTCGCCCAGCTGCCGATCAACCGCACCCACGCGCCGGTCAACGACATGCTGCGCGACGGGATGCACCAGACGGCGGTGCACCGGGGTGTGGCCCCGTACCGGCCCAACTCGCTGGACGGCGGCTGCCCGTTCACCGCCGGCGCGGACACCGGTGCCTACATCGAGGTGCCCGTCGAGGTCCCGGCGGCCCGGAAGGTGCGGGACGCGGCGGCCTCGTTCGACGACCACTTCAGCCAGGCCCGGCTGTTCTGGCTGAGCATGACGCCCACCGAGCGGGAGCACATCACCGCCGCGTACACCTTCGAGCTCGGCAAGTGCTGGGACCAGGCGGTCAAGGAGCGCGGGCTCCGGGTGCTCGCCAACATCGACCCGCAGCTGTGCGCGCACGTCGCCCAGGGCCTGGGTCTGCCGGCGCCGGAGGCGACCGTGCCGCTGGCCTCCCCGGAGCCGAGCGCCGCGCTGTCCCAGCTGGGGCGCACCTGGCCGGTCGACGGGCGGGTCGTCGGCATCGTCACGGACGGCGAGAGCGGCCTGGACGCCGTACGCCAGGCGCGCGGCGCGGTCCTCGACGCCGGGATGGTCCCCCTGGTCATCGCGCCCTCGGGCGGCAAGCTGGGCCCCGACGACGACCCGGTGACCGTGCAGCGCACGTTCACCACCGCCCGGTCGATCGAGTTCGACGCGATCGTGCTGGCGGGGGCGCCCGCCCCGGCCCCGGACGCCTACGGGGCGCGTGACGCCAAGACCGACGACGGGGCCCGGTCCACCGGTGTGGACCCGCGCGTCCTGCTGCTGGTCACCGAGGCGTTCCGGCACGGCAAGGCCGTCGGGGCCTGCGGCGACGGGGCGACGGTGCTGGAGAAGGCCGGTGTCGCCTCGGACGCCCCGGGCGTCGTGGCGGGCGGGGCCGCGTCCACGGTGCTGGACGGCGTCACGGAACTCCTCGCAGGTCACCGCGCCTGGGACCGCTTCACGCCCGCGCTCTGACACCTCACCGGGCCGGCGCGCGTAGCCGGCCCGGCGCAGGGCACGCGCGGGAGGAGTCCGGGAGACCGGCACCGACACGAGGAGACGCATGAACCACCAGGACCGAGAGCACGAGAAGCCGCCGCGGACCGCCGCCGAGGAGGTCGTCCGGGAGGCGGAAGAGGCCGAGGCGGACGTGGCCGACACCCGTGAGCGGCACGGCGGGGACAGCGAGGCCGGGGATGCGCTGACCCCGAACGAAGAGGCCCAGGAGGACGCGGACGAGCCGCGCACATAGAGTGACAAAAGGCGTGTTTTCCCCGTGCCCGGAAGGGCACTCGCAGGGTGCGAAGGGCGGCCGTCCGCGGCCGCCCCGGCATCCATGACGCCTCCGACGGAAGGACGAATCATGCCGACAGAGGCACGCGGCGACGACGTCTACCAGCCGCAGGACGACGGCCAGGACCCGCCCAACGACGATCTCGACCTGGAGAACACGCTGGGCGAGCGCGGCCTGGACGACCAGATGGAAGAGGGCTACTCGCCGCCGGAGCGCCCCCTCGGCGTCGACAAGTACGGCACCACGGGCGAGGAGGAGCGCCGCGGCGAATCCCTCGACCAGCGCCTGGCCCAGGAGGTCGAGGACGTCGAGCCGCCGGACGGCGACGGCATCGGTGACCTGGAGGACGGCGAGGGCGAACCGCTGGAGCCGGAGGGGGGCGAGACCCGCTCGGGCCGGCTGAGCGCGGCGGACGAGGTACCGGGACGGCGCACCGACGTCTACGCCGACGACGTGGGCATCGACGGCGGCGCGGCCTCGGCCGAGGAGGCAGCCGTGCACACCACGGACGAGGAGGAGGAGCAGGGGCGCGAGGGCTGACCCACCGCTCGCCCGGATCATTCGCGTACAGGGAGGGTTGTCGGTGCTGGGGAGTGGGAAGGCGGCAGCCGTGCGGGAGCGGTGGGGGGCGCTGACCTCCGATGTACGCCTTCCCGGCCGGTACCAGCTGGTGCAGTCCCTGAAGGCCGCCGCCGCTGCCGCCCTCGCCTGGGCGCTCACGGGGTGGTGGCTGGCGGCGCCGATGGCACTGATGGCCCCCTGGGCCGCCGTCGCCCTCGTGCAGGGGACCGTCTACCGGTCGCTGCGCTCGGCGGTCGAACTGATCGCGATGATGGCCGCCGGCACCCTGCTCGCCGCGGGCGCCGCGGCGGTCACCGGCAACACCATGACGGCCATGCTGATCGCCCTGCCGCTCACCGTGCTGCTCGGCAACTGGCTGCCGGTCGGCGAGCAGGGTCTGTACGCACCCACCACCGCCCTGTTCGTCCTGGCCTACGGGACGTACTCGCTGTCCGCCGTCGGACACCGGCTGCTGGAAACGGTGGTGGGGGCCGTCGTCGGGATCGCGGTGAACGCGATCGTCCTGCCGCCGGTGCACTCGCTGCATGTGCGGACCCTCGCGTGCGCGCTGCCGAGGGACTGCTCACGGCTGCTGCGCGAGCTGAGCGAGGGGCTGGTCGAGGAGTACGACGAGGAGCGGGCGGAGCGCTGGCACCGGGCCGCCGGGGAGCTGCCCGGCGCGCTCTCGGACCTCCGCGCGGCGCGCGGCTGGGCGACGGAGAGCTTCCGCTTCAACCCGGGCCACCGGATGCGCCGGAGCACCCCCTCGCCCTCCGAGCGGTGGGACGTCGTCTGGGCGCAGGTGGTGAACCGCCTGCTGGCCCTGACGCTGACGCTCTGGGAGACCGCGTCGGAGCAGCGCGGCCTGCCCCGCCCGCCGGGCCCGTCGCTGGACGACCTGAGCGCCGTCATGGCCGCCGCGTCGGAGGTGTGCGCGGCCGACGCGACGATCATGGAGCAGGGGCCGGACGACGACTGCCTGGAACATCGCGCGGACCAGCTCGCCGAGGCCCGGCGCGCCCTGGCCGAGGCCAAGCGGCATCTGCGCGGGCCGGGCCCCGACGCCCGCGCCTCGCTGGGCAGCCTGGTGGCCGGCTGCCAGGCCCTGCTGGACGACCTGACACCCGGCGAGGACGGCTCGGCGCTGCTCGCCGGCGGCGCCCGCACCGGCCGGATCTGAGGAGTACGCATGACACGCACGGACCGCATCGCCCAGCCCTGGGGCACCCGGACCCCCTACGGTCCCGGTGAGCCCTGGCCCGTACGGGTGGACACCCGGCTCGCGGAGGGGGTCACCCCGGATCAGGTCGAGCGGTGGGTGCAGTCGGCGGCGATCCTGCACTCCAACGGGGACGGGCTCGACATCGCCGTGAAGGACGGCCGGATCGTCGGGGTGCGCGGCCGGGCCGAGGACCGGGTCAACCACGGGCGGCTCGGCCCGAAGGACCTGTTCGGCTGGCAGGCCAACGGCTCCCCCGACCGGCTCACCCGCCCCCTGGTGCGCGACCGCGGCGGCAGGCTCGTGGAGAGCGACTGGGACACCGCTATGGACCGGGTGGTGCGGCGCACCGAGGAACTCCTCGATGAGCAGGGGCCGTCGGCGGTGGGGTTCTACACCTCGGGCCAGCTCTTCTCGGAGGAGTACTACACGCTGACGCTGATCGCCCGGGGCGGCATCGGCACCAACCACCTGGACGGCAACACCCGGTTGTGCACGTCGACGGCGGCCGAGGCGCTGAAGGAGTCCTTCGGCAGCGACGGGCAGCCCGGCTCGTACACCGACATCGACCACGCGGACACGATCGCGCTGTTCGGGCACAACATGGCGGAGACGCAGACCGTGCTGTGGACGCGTGTGCTGGACCGGCTGGCCGGGCCGAACCCGCCGGCCGTGATCTGCGTCGACCCGCGCCCCACCCCGGTGGCGCGGGCGGCGACCGTGCACCTGGCGCCCCGGCCGGGGACCAACGTGGCCCTGATGAACGGTCTGCTCCGGGAGATCGTGGAGAACGGCTGGACCGACCCGGAGTACCTGGACCGCAACGTCGTCGGTTTCGACGAGTTGACGAAGCGGCTGGACGCCTACACGCCCGAGCGTGTGGCGGACATCTGCGGGGTCCCCGCCGAGCGGATCCGGGAGGCCGCCCGCCTGCTGGGCACGGCCGAGCGGCTGCTGTCGACGGTGCTCCAGGGCTTCTACCAGTCCCACCAGGCCACCGCGGCCTCGGTCCAGGTCAACAACCTGCACCTGGTGCGGGGCATGCTCGGCAAACCGGGCTGCGGGATCCTCCAGATGAACGGCCAGCCGACCGCGCAGAACACCCGCGAGTGCGGGGCCAACGGCGACATGCCGGGGTTCCGCAACTGGGAGAACGACGCGCACATGGCCGAGCTGGCCCGCCTGTGGAACCTGGACCCGCTCCAGGTTCCGCACTACGGCCCGCCCACGCACGCGATGCAGATGTTCCGGTACGTGGAGGAGGGCTCCATCCGGATGCTGTGGGTCAGCGGCACCAACCCGGCGGTGTCGCTGCCGGAGCTGCGGCGCATCCGCTCGGTGCTCGCGCAGGAACGGCTGTTCCTCGTCGTGCAGGACGCCTTCCTGACCGAGACCGCGCAGCTGGCCGACGTGGTCCTGCCGGCGGCGGTGTGGGGCGAGAAGACGGGCACCTTCACCAACGCGGACCGCACGGTGCACCTGTCGGAGAAGGCGGTCGAACCGCCGGGGCAGGCCAAGCCGGACCTGGACATCTTCTGCGACTTCGCGCGCCGGCTCGGCCTGCGGGACAAGGACGGCGGCCCGCTGGTCCCGTGGAGCGACCCGGAGGCGGCGTTCGAGGGCTGGAAGGAGTGCAGCCGGGGGCGTCCGTGCGACTACACGGGCATCACGTACGCGAAACTGCGCGGCGGGAGCGGCATCCAGTGGCCGTGCAACGAGCGGCATCCGTACGGTACGGAGCGGCTGTACGCGGACGGCCGGTTCTGGAGCGACGCGGACCACTGCGAGAGCTACGGGCGGGATCTGGTGACCGGGGCGCCGGTGGAGGAGACCGAGTACCGAGCGATGAACCCGTCGGCGAAGGCGGTCGTCAAGGCCGCCGCATATCTGCCGCCGCACGAGCCGCCCGGCGAGGAGTATCCGTTCTCCCTGATCACCGGGCGGACGCTCTACCACTTCCACACCCGGACCAGGACCGCCCGGGCGCCCCAGCTCCAGGCGGCCGCCCCGGAGGTGTGGGTGGAGGTCTCCGCCGATGACGCGGCCTCGTACGGTATCGAGGAGGGCGACCTCGTGGAGGTCGCCACGCCGCGCGGCACGGTCCGGGCGGCGGCGCGGGTCAGCGGCATCCGGGACGGGGTGCTGTTCCTGCCGTTCCACTACGGCTACTGGGACACCGACGGCGGGTTCGAGCCGAAGGGCGACGGCCGCGCCGGCAACGAACTGACTGCCACGGCGTGGGACCCGGTCTCCAAGCAGCCGCTGTTCAAGACGGCCGCCGCCCGGCTGCGCCGGCTCGGGCCCACCGGCTCCCCCGCCCCGGCGCCCACCACCACCGCATCGGCCCCGGTGGCCGGTGCGGCCGTGCCCGCGACCACGGGCGGCGGCGCGGGCCGGGCGGACGAGGAGCCGCACGCGTACCGGGAGGAGATCCGATGAAGCTGGACCTGGTCCTCAAGGAGGTGCACCACGGGGAGAACGCGCTCGCGGTGCGGCTGATGCGGCTCTCCAGCACGCACTCCACCGACCACGAGGTGCACCATGTCGCCCGCGATCTGGCCGCCTGGTCGCGGCAGCACGTACGGGAACTGGCGGAGGCGGCCGCCGGCCACGGCGTGAACCTGGACCCCGAACCAAAGGAGGAGTCCCCGGCCGCCGCCTGGCTGCGGGAGAAGGGCGGCGAGCTCGTCGGACGGCGTCCCGAGACCGGGCTGCTGCTCCTGCGGGACCTGCGCGACACCTATCTGAAGGCGGCGGCCGTCTCCGTCGACTGGGAGCTGCTGGCCCAGACGGCCCAGGCCGCCCGCGATCGGGAACTGCTCGACCTGACGGAGCGCTGCCACCCGCAGACCCTGCGCCAGCAGCGCTGGGCCAACGCCATGATCAAGGTCGTCTCGCCGCAGGTCCTGACCAGCTGACCGGCTCCCCCGGCGGCCGGCCCGGTGCGGAATCGGGTGCGGACGTCCGGGTGAGCGCGTGCGCGGGCCGGGGCGCGGGCGCATCGTTCTAGAGGACCCTGGCGAAGGAGCGCCGCATGCCGAGTCTGGACTGGAAGACACCCGTCGCGGGAGCGCCGTGCTGGGTGAGTCTCACGACCCACGATCTGCGGGCCGCGCGGACCTTCTACGCCCGGGTGATGGGCTGGGAGTTCCACGACAGCAGCCTGGGCGACGATTTCGTCCTGGCGTCTGCGCACGACAGGCCGGTCGCCGGCATCGGCTGCCCGGGCGGTGGCCCGCCTCCGGCCTGGATTCCGTACTTCGCGGTGGCGGGCGCGGACGGTACGGCCGACCGCATCCGGGAGCGCGGGGCCACGCTCGCCGTGGGTCCGCTGCCGCTGGGCGAGGGGCGGGCGGCGATCGCCGCCGACCGGGAGGGTGCCGTCTTCGGGTTCTGGGAGGGCCCGGCCCCCGTCTGGGCCGACGGGCCGCGCGCCCCGGCCAGGGTGGATCTCCAGTCGCACCACGCCTTCGAGGCGGCCATCTTCTACGCGGAGGTCTTCGGCTGGGCGAAGCCGCGGAGCAGGTGCGCCGTGGACTACGCGGAGGACCGCGTCCTCGTACGGGCGGGCGGGCACACCGTGGTGACGCTGCGTGGCGGCGGGGTGGACAACGCCACGGACCCCAGGGTGCGGGCGCGCTGGATCGTGGACTTCCTGGTCCCCGACAGCGAGCGGGCGGCGGAGGCCGCGGTGGCGGCCGGGGGCGAGGCGACGCCGGTGGACGGGCTGCCGGGGACGGCGTTCGTGCTCTGCGATCCGGAGGGCGCGCTCTTCACGGTCTCGGATCGCTGACCGGCTCGGTGTGAGGAAACCCACCAGCACCCGAAATCCCTTGCGGCGCCTGGGCTTCCGGGGCTTCGGAGCGGGGCGGGCGAGCGCCCCGGCCGGTGCCTCGGCACGATGTTTGTGAAGATGAAACGCGCCGACGGGCAGTTGTCCGTCGGCCTTTCGCAGCCGAGGCATTACCGAGACACCGTTCCGTAATCCGACGCGTGCTGCTCCACCGCCCCCGTCGGAAATGTGCTCCCCCGTGCCTCCTGCCGCCTCCGTTACCGAGTCCGCCCGGAAGACGCGCCGCCGCGACAGCAGCCCCTGGCGCTGCCTGGCCGTGCCCAGCATGCGCTGGTGGTCCGCCGCCAACCTGGTGTCGAACACCGGGGCGTGGATGCAGCTCACCGTGCAGAACCTGCTGGTGCTCCAGATCACCGGTTCGGCCGCGGCGACGGGCCTGTCCCTCGCCGTCCAGGCCGGTCCGGGACTGCTGCTCGGGGTCTTCGGCGGTGCCGTGGTGGACCGCTGGCCGCTCAAGGTCACCGCGGCGGTCAGTCAGGCGGTGCTCGCCGTGATCGCGTTCTCGACGGCCGCCCTGATCGGGGCCGGGCTGCTGAACATGCCCGTACTGCTCGTCCTCGCGGCGATCACCGGCATCGTGAACACCATCGACGGGCCCGCGACCTCACTCCTCGGCAACGATCTCGTGCCCCGGACGGATGTGCCCTCGGCCATCGCGCTCGGTTCGATGGTGCACAGCGCCGGCCGGCTGGCGGGTACCGCGCTGGCCGCCGTGGCCGTCGGAACGCTCGGCACCGGGTCGGCGTACGTGGTCAACGGCATCTCCTTCCTCTGCGTCACCGCGGTCATCCCCTTCCTGCGGCCCGCCGGGGAGGCGGCGCCGGTCCGGCGACCGTCCCCCGGGAAGCGTCCGGCCCCCGCGCGACGGCCACCGGCCGGCGGGGACGCACGGGCCGGGGTGGCCTACTTCCTCGGGAAGCCGGGGCTGGTCGCCCTGGCCGGGATCACCGCGGTGAGTTCGATCTTCGGCCGGAACTACCAGCTGACGCTCGCCGTGCTGGTCATCGGCCCGCTCGGCGCCGACGAGAGCGACTTCGGCACGGTCTCCACCGTGCTGGCCGTCGGCGGCATCCTGGGCGCCGTGGTCGCCGGGCGGCTGCGCAACCCGACCGTGCGCCTGGTGGGCGTCCTCGCCGCGTGCGGCGGGCTCCTCCAGGTCGTAGCGGGCCTCTCCCCCGGGCTCATGGTGCTCATCGCCCTGGTCATCCCCATGGCGGTCGTGGAGTCCGTGTCCGACACGGCCGGGTCGACCGTGCTCCAGACCGAGCCCGAGCCCGAGATGCGCGGTCGCGTGCTCGGCGTCTGGCGCAGCGCGAGCACGGGATGGCAGCTGGCGGGCCCTCCCCTGCTCGGGCTGCTGGTCGAGTTCGCGGGCGCCCGGGGCGCGCTGGTCGCCGGCGGGCTGCTGATCGCCGGCGCCATCGCGGCCGGCGGGCTGCGCGGCCGCGTGGTCGCTCGGAAGCGGGCCGGGGCGGACCGGCCCGTCCTGCCCCAGGAGCCGGTGGCCGCCCCGGTGCCCGTGCCCGCGCTGACGCCGGTCGCCTGAGCCGGAGGCCGTCGGCCAGATGCGCGGCGCGCGCATGTTTGAAGGTGATTTGTACGGGAATGGGCCAGGGGTGCTTCGGACCAGAGGCGCGCCCGTGGGAGCTTCGCTCCGGGTGCCGCCTGTCCGGCGGAGGCTTCCACGGCGGTTCTGACAGGCGACGCCGAGGAGTGAACACCATGGCCGGTGCCCGACAGACTGTCCCCGCGCGACACCAGGACGTACCGGCGGAATCGGCGTCCTTCCACCGTCTGCGGGCCCTGCCCGACGGCCCCGAGAAGGACGAGCTGCGCCGCGCGACCGTCTGCGCCTGGCTCCCCATGGCCCACCGGCTGGCCTCGCGCTTCCGCGACCGCGGTGAGCCGCTGGACGATCTGCGCCAGGTGGCGGCGATCGGCCTCGTCAAGGCGGTCGACCGGTACGACCCGGGGCGCGGCAAGGCGTTCGAGACGTACGCCATCCCCACCGTGGTCGGCGAGCTCAAGCGCCACTTCCGCGACCACACCTGGGACGTCCATGTGCCGCGCCGGGTCCAGGACCTGCGCAACCAGGTGCGGGTGGCCCGCCGCGACCTGGCCCAGACGCTGGGCGGACGGCTGCCGACCGAGGCCGAGATCGCGGGCGTGACAGGGCTCTGCACCGAGGACGTCCGGGCCGGTCTGGAGGCCCTGGACAGCTACCGCACGCTGTCGCTGGACGCCGAGATGCCCAGGGCCGACGACGGGTCCTGCCTCGCCGACACCCTGGGGCTGTGCGACCACGCGCTGGACGTGGCGGTCGACCGCGAGGCCGTGAAGCCGGGGCTGCGCAGCCTGCCGGAGCGCGAGCGCACCATCCTCTACCTGCGGTTCTTCCGCGACATGACCCAGGACCGGATCGCCGAGACGCTGGGCCTCTCGCAGATGCACGTCTCCCGGCTGATCGCCCAGTGCTGCGCGGAGGTGCGCAGGCAGGCGCTCCAGGAGACGGCCGGTCAGCCGACGTAGCGCCGCGCGGTCCCCTGCCGCTGCGCCCGCTCCAGGGCCGCCAGCCGCCGTTCGATCTCGGGTGGTACGGGCCTGCGCTGGCGCAGCACCCAGGGCAGGCCCCGCCCGGCACGGGCGAAGGCGCGCAGCGAGGCACGGTCCCGGGGCACGGTGGTCAGCAGGTAGAGGGTGCGGCGGAGCGCGGAGCCGGCCGGGCGGCGCAGCCAGGTGAACCAGAGCGTGTTCCGCAGTCCGAGGACGCGCCGGGCGGTGCTGTCGCGGACGGTGGACGCGGCGTGGTGGATGACCATCTCGGGGACGTACGCGAGCCACCAGCCGGCCCGCATCAGGTCGGTGGCCATCAGCTCCTCCTCGCCGCCGAGCCAGAGCCCCGGGTGGAAGCCGCCGGCCTCCCGGAACGCCTCGGTGCGCATCACGGTCGCCGCCGCGAGGAACGAGCCGATCGCGGGGCCGGGGAGCCAGGGCGGACCGGTCAGCGGTGAGTCGCGCAGCTCGGCGACCACGGGGTCGTCCTCGCCCGCGGGCTCGACCACGATCCGCGCGGTGACAGCCGCCAGGCGCTCGTGGGCGTCGAGCCGGTCGGCCGCGATGCGCAGGGCGCCCGGGTCCCACCAGGTGTCGTCGTCGCAGAAGGCCACGTACGGGGTACGGACGTGGCGGACGGCCAAGTTCCGGCCTACGGCGCCCAGGTTCCGGCCGGGGGTGAGCAGCCGCACGTCCGGGAAGTCCCGTGCGACGGCCTCGGCCGTGCCGTCCCGTGAGGCGTTGTCCGTGACGACGACGGCCGGCCGTTCCGGGAGCCGGCTCAGCAGGCGCAGGGTACGCAGCAGCTCGGCGCGGCGGTCCCGGGTGATGATCACCACCGTGACCCGGGGGTCGGGTGCGGTCGGGGCGCCGGGGCTCATGGGCCGTCTCCGTTCGACAGGGCGCTCTCCAGGAGCTGGATCTGGCTCTCGACCCAGGGCGGCAGCTCGCTGCGCCGGCGCAGAGCCGCGGGGAGCCGTGCCAGGGCCTGGCCCAGGGCGGGGCCGGCGCCGGGCCGGCCGCGGGCCCAGGCGCCGGCCAGCCGGGCGGTCTCGCGCAGGGCGACCGGGAGGGGCCGTCGCAGCCAGGCCGTGAGGAGCGAGTTGCGGAGCACGGCGATGGTGCGACCGGGCCGCTCCCCCGGGTCGGGGCCGTGGTGGGCGACCAGGGTGGGTTCGTAGACGACGCCCCAGCCCGCGGCCGTGAGGTCGTAGGCGAGCAGGGTCTCCTCCGCGCCGAAGAAGAGGAGGCCGTCGTAGCCGCCCGCGTCGAGGAAGGCGGAGCGGCGGACGACCGCCGCGCAGCCGAGGAAGCCCAGCACCGGCGTTCCGGGCAGATCGGCGCGGCCGGGGAGCGGCGAGGCGGCGAGTACGTGGTTGAGCGGGTCCGGTTCGCCCGTGGGGTGGACCAGGGTGCGGGAGGCCAGCAGGCCCAGCTTCGGGTAGGTGTCGAAGAGGGCTTCGGCGGTCTTGAGGGCGCCCGGCTCCCACCAGGAGTCGTCGTCGCTGAAGGCCACGTAGGGGGTGGTGGCCCGGCGCGCGGCGAGGTTGCGGCCGAGGGCGCCGGTGTTGCGGCCCGGGGAGAGCAGCCGGGCTCCGCCGGGGTGGCGCCGTACCGCCTCGCCGGTGCCGTCCGTCGATCCGTTGTCGACCACGAGTACGGGCGGTCTCTCCGGCAGGGCGGCCAGCCGGTCCAGGGTCCTGAGCAGGCTCTCCCGGCGGTTCCGGGTGATGATCGCGACGGTGGTCCTTCCCTCCCGGCCGGACGGTTCCGGGGTCGGCTCAGCCATGCCCGGCCGCCTCCTTCGCCGCCCCGCCCCGGTGCAGCGCGGCGAGGGCACTGCCCAGCACCTCGTCGACGGTGATGCGCAGGAGCAGCGGGTCCGGGGTGGCGGCGTGGGGGTCGCCGGGCGGGCCCGGGTGCCGGAGCGCGGTGTGCCGGCGGTCCGGGGGCGGGCCCCAGAGCGAGGGCGGGACCGGGCCGAACAGGGTCACGGACCGGGTGCCGTGCGCGTAGGCGAGGTGGGCGGGCCCGGTGTCGCCGCTGACGAGGAGCGCGGCGTGGGCGACGAGCGCGGAGAGGCCGTCGAAGGTGAGGGTGCCCGCGAGCACGTCGGCGGGGCCGAGTCCGGCGCGTCCGGCGACCTCGGCGCACAGCTCCTCCTCACCGGGGCCGCCGCTGACGACGACGCGGTGTCCGGCGTCCCGGAGCGCCGCCGCGACGGCCGCGTAGCGCTCGGCGGGCCAGCGGCGGGCCGGGGCGTCGGCGCCGGGGTGGAGGACGACGGCGCCCGGTGCCGCGGAGGGCGCGGCGGGCGGCGGCACGCGGACGTCCGCCGGGTCGGCGGGGATGCCGTACGCGGTCAGGAAGCGGCACCAGCGCAGCCGCTCGTGCTCGTCGCGCCGCCAGCGGGGCGGGTCGGGGTGGTCCGCCTCGGGGCGGGCGAAGGAGAGCGTCCGGCCCGGTCCGAGCGCGGCGAGGGCGTCGTGGCTCAGGGGCCCGTTGCCGTGCAGGTCGATGGCGACGGCGGGCGGCGGGCCCGGCCAGTGCTCCAGGGAGGGGACCTGGCGGCCGTTCTCGGGCGTGGCGAAGTGGACGTCCACGGTTCCGGTGGCCCGGACCGCCGCCGCCAGGCTGCCCGGAGCGGCGAGCACCGTCTCGTACTCCGGGAAGGCGCGTCGTACGCCCCGCAGCGCCGGCACCGCCGCCAGCAGGTCGCCGAGGCCGAGGGCGCGCAGGACGAGGACGGCCGGGCGGGTCTCGGCCACCCGGCTCACCGCCGGGTCGGGGCGCCGGGTCGGCCGGCGGCCCGCTCGGCCAGGCGGGTGCTGGAGCGTCCGTCGAGGTAGGGCAGGAGCACCACCTGCCCGCCCCAGCTCTCCACGAGGGCGGTCTCGGGGAGGTCGGTGAGGGCGTAGTCGCCGCCCTTGGCCCAGATGTCCGGGCGGAGTTCGTCCAGGAGGCGTTCGGGGTGTCCTCGTCGAAGACGGCGACGGCGTCCACGCAGTCGAGTGCCAGCAGGACGCGGGTCCGGTCCTCGGCCGGCACCACGGGCCGGCCGCCGCCCTTGCGGCGCCGCACGGAGGCGTCGGAGTTGACGCAGACGACGAGGCAGTCACCGGCCCGGCGGGCGGCCTGGAGGAGTTCGACGTGTCCGGCGTGCAGCAGGTCGAAGCAGCCGCCCGCGGCGACGACGGTGCCGCCGCGTTCGCGGACGCGGCGGACGAGTACGCGGGCGTCGCCGGGCGTGCCCCGGTCGTCGGCGGGCCGCGCGGACCGGAGCACCGCGTGGGCGCCACCGGCGGAGACGAAGCGGGCGGCGGCCTCGACGGCCTCGCGGACGGCGAGTTCGACGAGGTCGCCGTCGGCGAGCCGCCCGGCCACGGCGACGGCGAAGCTGTCCCCGGCGCCGCAGCAGTCGCCGCTCGCCCGCCAGGGGGCGGGCACCAGCAGCGGGGGGCCGCCGCGCGACAGCAGGGCGCCGTGCTCGCCGAGGGTCACCGCGACCGAGGCGATCCCCCACTTCTCCAGCAGGGTCCGCGCGTCCGCCGACGCTTGGCGCAGGACATCGCGGTGGCCCTCGGGGCGCGCCGGGGCGGCGGGCCCCGGCTCCGCAGCGAAGCGCCGGGCCTCGGCGGCGGCGGGGGTGGCGAGCCGGGTCCCGGGGACGGGCGGGCCGCCGGCCGGGTGCGGGTCCCAGACGACCGGGATCCGGGCGGCCCGTGCGGTCAGCGCCTCGCGCAGGACGTCGGCGGTGCCCCGCCCGTAGTCGGCGACGAGCACCGCCCCCGCGTCCGCGAGCGCCTGCTCGGCTTCGGGCGACGGGCCTGCCGCACGCCCGTGCCCCTCGTCCAGGCGCAGCAGGGGCCGCCCGTCCGCCATGAGCCTGGTCTTCCGCGCCAGGGGGCCGTCCAGCGGGAGTTCCACGAGGTGGACGCGGTCCGCCAGCAGGTCCCGTACCGCCTGGGACGCCTCGTCGTCGCCGAGGGCGGTGACGAAGGTGGTCTCCCGTCCGCCGGCGGCGGCGAGGCAGGCCGCCAGGGCGGCGCCGCCGGGCCGGGTGCGGTGCTCGGCGTCCGCGACGACGGGGACGGGCGCGTCGGGGGCGAGGCGTTCGGCACGGCCCGAGACGTCCTGGTCGAGCAGCGAGTCGCCGACGATCACGAGGGGTGCGGGGCGCTTCACGAGGCGTCCTCCTCGGCGGGGGTGCCCGCCACCGGGCGGGCGGCGATCTCGCGGTCGAAGCTCTCGCAGATCATGTGGACGGCGACGAGGTGGAGTTCCTGCACGGTGGCCGATCCGGCGGCCTCGACGCACAGCGACTCGTCGCTCGTCGCGGCCAGCGGGTTGGGCTCGGGCCCGGTGAGGGACCAGACGGGCATGCCGATGCGCATGGCCTCCTGGGCGGCCTCCAGCAGGTTGGCGCTGGCGCCGCTGGTGGACAGGAGCATGAGGATGTCGCCCCGGCGGCCGTGCGCGCAGGTCTGCCGGGCGAACACCTCGTGCACGCCGTAGTCGTTGGCGATGGCGGTGGTCGAGGAGGTGTCGGCGTGCAGCGCGATCGCGGAGTAGGCGGGGCGGTCGTCGCGGTAGCGGCCGACGAGTTCGGCGGTGAGGTGCTGGGCCTGGGCGGCGCTGCCGCCGTTCCCGGCGACGAGGAGCCGGCCGCCGTCGGACAGGACGCGGGCCAGGGTCTTGCCCCAGCGTTCGGTGACGCCTGCGGAGCGGCGGAAGGCGGGGAGGGCGCGGGCGAGGTCGTCGCAGTGCTGGCCGGGGGCGATCAGCTTCATCGGGCCACCTCCGAGGGCTGGGGGGTGCGGACGAGTTCGGCGTAGACGCGGGAGACGCCGTCGGTGACCTCGTCCCAGGTGAACCGGGCGAGCGCGTGGGTGCGGCCGGCCGCTCCGTATCGGGCGCGCCGGCCGGGGTCGGCGAGCAGGTCGCGGACGGTGGCGGCGAGGTCGTGGCCCTCTTCCTCGGGCGGGACGAGCGTGCCGGTGACACCGTCCACGACGGTGTCCAGCTGCCCGCCGACGGCGGTGGCCACGACGGGGGTGCCGCAGGCCATCGCCTCGATGGGGACGATGCCGAAGGGTTCGTAGCGGGGCAGGGACAGCAGCAGGTCCGCGCTGGACATGAGAGGGGGCATCAGACCCTGCGGTACGCAGCCGAGGAGCCGCACCCGTTCGGCGACCCCGTACTCGGCGGCGACCTTGCGCAGGCGTTCCGCCTCCGGGTCGGCGAACAGCAGCGGGGCCTCCGGGCCTCCGGCGATGAGGAGTTCGGTGCCGGGGATGCGGGCGAGGGCCTTGATGGCGCGGTCGAAGCCCTTGCGGGGAACGAGCCGGCCGACGGACAGCAGCCGGTGCGGGGCGCCGGGCGTCCGGTCGGCGAGGGGCACCGGGGCGAAGTGCTCGGTGTCGACGCCACAGGGCACGATGCTGATCCGGGAGCGGGGGATGCCCATGGCGGTCAGCTCGTTGAGTTCGTCCGCGCAGGTGGCGATGATGCGGTGGGCCTCGCGGCCGATCCGGGTCTCGATGTCGACGCGCTCGGGAGGGCTGGTGTCCTCGCTCCCCTGGTGACGCCTCTTCACCGTGCCGAGGGCGTGGTAGGTCTGCACGACGGGGACCCCGGCCTCGCGGGCCCCGGTGAGGGCGGCCAGGCCGGACATCCAGAAGTGGGCGTGGACGACGTCGGGGCGGTTGAGCCGCCACAGCCTGGCCAGGTAGGCGCCGAACTCCGGCATCCAGGCGAGCAGGTCGTCCTTGGGCACGGTCGTCGGCGGGCCCGCCGGTACGTGGACGACCTTCACGCCGGATTCGGTCCGGACGAGGGTCGGTTTGTCGGGCCGGTCGCGGCGGGTGTAGACGGTGACGTCGTGTCCCCGGCGGGCCAGGCGTGCGGCGAGCTGGGCCACGTACACGTTCTGTCCGCCGGCGTCGGGGCCACCGAGTTCGGCGAGCGGGCTGGCGTGCTCGGACACCAGGGCGATCCGGGCGGGTCGCTCCATGGGCTGCGTCATCGCGTGACCTCTTTCATGAGTCGGTCCCAGTCGTCCAGGAAGCGCTGGACCCCGTACCTGGCCCGGGCCGCTTCCCGGGCCAGGCGGCCGGTGTGCTCGGCGTGGGCGTGGTCGGCGGCGAAGTGGCGCAGGGCGTAGGTGAGGACCTCGGGCCGGTTGGAGACGACCCCGGCGCCGGGTGGCACCGCTTCGCGCACTTCCGTGGTGCCGAGGGCGACCACGGGCATGCCGAGGAACATGGCTTCCAGCAGGGAGAGCCCGAGCGAGGTCCACCGCACCGGGTGCAGGTAGACCCGGCGGTGGGCCATGGCCCGGTGGAGTTCGTCCTGCGGGAGGTCGAAGGTGCGGCACTGCGCTCCGGTGAGGCCGAGGTGGGCCGCAAGTCCCTCCGTACGCATGCCGAAGACGTCCAGCGGAACGGCGGCGGCGAAGGCGGGCAGCAGGTCGGTGCCGGTCGTACGGGCGCGCCGTACGGGCTCGTTGACGACCACGGCGGCCCGGGGCTCGGTGCCCGTCCACTGGTGGCCGGGGTCGATGATGCCGTGTTCGATGACGCCGGTCGGGGCGCGGCCGTTGTCCCACATCAGGCGGTTGAAGTGGGTGACGTGGACGACGGGGATGTCGGACCGGTCGGCGAGCGTGTGCCGGGTGCCCACGGGCGTCTCGTGCGGGCTGTTGTGCTCCACGTACACCGCGGGCACGTCCCGGCCGGGTCGTCGGCCGGTCCACTCGTGGGCGAGCTCGATCTCGTGCGGGCGTTGCAGGACGACGAGGTCGATGTCGGCGTCGCGGAGTTGGGCGGGGGTGCGCTCCTGGACGGATGCGGGCCAGTCCCAGGTGCGGGCGCGGCCGAGCCCGTCGGGCCCCCGGTCGGGGGTGACCGGCACCAGATAGGTGTGCGGGCCCTGCACGAAGGAGGTCAGCCACGAACCGTGGACGTGCCAGATGAGGATGTTCACGCTCTCTCCTTCCGGAGCTTGTGCACCGCGCTCACCACGTCGTGCGCGGTGACGTCGTTGAGGCAGGGGTGGCCCGGCACCGGGCAGTGCAGGGCCCTGGTGTCGGCGCAGGGGGCGCGCTGGTCGCCGAGGAGGACGAAGGGCACGCCGAAGGGCGCCCAGCGCGACGCGGGCACGACGGGCGCGAAGAGCGAGACGACCGGGGTGCCCACGGCGGCGGCGAGGTGGGCGGGTCCGGTGTTGCCGCTGACCACGGCGTCGGCGTGGCGCAGCACCCCGGCGAGGGTCCGGGGGCTGGTACGCCCTCCGAGGTCCACGGCCACATCGCCGCTGACGAAGCGGGTGAGGCCGGTCTCGTCCGGTCCTCCGGTGACGACGACGCGGTGCCCGGCGTCGGCCAGCTCCTGGACGGCTTCGGCGTGCCTGCCGGGGTCCCAGGCCCTGGCGGGGGCGCTGGCGCCGGGGTGGACGACGACGTAGGGGCCGTTGCCGGTGAGCGCGGCGGTGTCGGGCGGGGGGAGGACGCGCAGCCGTCCGTCGTCGCCGGCGGGGAGGGTGAAGCCCATGGCGAGGGCGAGGTCGAGGGCCGCCTCGGCCTCGTGCCGATCGGGAAGCCGCTGGTGGCGTACGTCGAGCAGCCGTCCGGGATGGTCCACGCTGTCGGCGCCGATCCGGGCCACTCCGGCCATGCGCAGCAGCAGCGCCGTCGGCAGCGGGCTCTGGTGGAACGAGGTCAGGACGAGTGCGGTGTCGTACGCGTTGCCGCGCAGGGTGGTGAGCAGGCCGGGGATGTCCGCCTCGTCCACCGGCGGCGGGTGGGTGCCCTCCCAGGGGGCCTGCCAGACGACGACCTCGTCCACGCCGGGGAGCAGCCGGGCGGCGGGTTCGCCCAGCGGCCCGCAGACCATGGTGACGTGCGCGGCGTGCGCGGCCACCGCCCGGACGGCGGGCCCGGCGAGCAGCACGTCGCCGAAGCTGTCGAGTCGTACGACGAGCGCCCTCATGCGGTCCGCCCCTGCACGCGGGCGGCCGTCCCGGCGGGGTGGGGGCGGGCGAGGAGCCTGCGGACGGCGGTGAGGAGGTCCGGCGCGGGGTCCGTCTCCGCCCGGGTCTCCTCGGGCCTGGTCCGCGCGTTCGGTACGAGAATGCCTTCGGCGCCGGCGGCCCTGGCGGCGAGCACGTCCGCCGCGATGTCGCCGATGACGGCGCAGTCGCCGGGGCGGACGCCGAGCCGCCCGGCGGCCTCGACGACCAGGCCGGGCAGGGGCTTGCGGCAGGGGCAGCCCTCGTCGGGGCGGTGCGGGCAGTAGACCCAGACGTCGAAGGGGCCGGTCAGCTCGTCCACGCGGGCGTTGACCCGGCGGACCTCGTCGTGGGTGAGCAGTCCGCGTCCGATGCCGGACTGGTTGCTGACGACGCCGGTGGGTATGCCGGCCTCGCGCAGCAGCCGTACCGCGTCGGCCGCCCCGGCCACGGGCCTGACCAGCTCCGGGTCGCCGTTGTACGGGACGTCGTGGACGAGGGTGCCGTCCCGGTCGAAGAGCACGGCGCCCGGCCGGGTGGGCGACGGTCCGCCGGGCGGGGCGGTGCGGCAGGGCCGGGAGCTCATCCGGTGCCTCCCCAGGCGGCGGCCCGGCGGTGGCGTATGCCGCCCAGGCCCCGGTGCAGTACGGCCAGCGGCGGGATGACGACGCTGGTGGAGAGCATGGTGGCGACCTCGGCGCCGGTCCGGGGTCCCGGTGCGATGCGGGCCCAGGCGAACTCGGCGGTCCCGGCGGCCCACAGCGCGCCGACGACCGCCGCCGCCCGGCGCCGTCCGGACAGGGCCAGCGCGGCGGCGGCCAGTCCGGCGGCGGTGACGGCGAAGTGGGCGGGCAGCCTGCCCCGGGGGGCGTCGGCCCTGGTCCACCAGTCCGGTCCGTGGAGGCGGTTCATCAGGGCGTCGTCCGCGTTGCCGCGCTGGGTGCGCACGGAGACCCAGCGGTCGGCGGGGCGGACGGGGTGCAGGGTGGAGCGGGTGCCCCGGGCCAGCGTCCAGCCGCCGCTCATGAGGCGCAGGGCGAGATCGGCGTCCTCCCGGAAGGCGCGCGGGAAGCGCTCGTCGAACCCGCCGGCCCGGCGCACGGTCTCCGTGCGGTAGGCCATGTCGGCGGTGGCCCAGGCGGCGTCCTCCAGGCCCGCCGTGCAGCGCTCCCAGTCGGTGGGTCTGCGGTCGTCGGGCAGCGGAACGGTCAGCCGGCCCTGGACTCCGGCCATGCCGGGTCCGGCCTGCCCCAGGTCGTGGGCGAGCAGCGCTCCCCAGCCGGGGCGCACCTGGACGTCGTCGTCCAGGAAGACCACCCAGGGCGTGGCGACCTGGCGCAGCCCGGTGTTGCGGGCCGCCGCCGGGCCCCGGCCGCCCGTGGTGAGGACGGTGACGCGGTCCGCGAGCGGCCCGGCCGGGGTGAGGTCGAGCGGGGTGTCCGGGGCTGGGCGGTCGTCCACGAGGAAGATCGCGCGCGGCGGGGGGACGGCGGCCTCGGCGAGGGCGGAGAGGCAGGCGCCGAGGCAGGGGCGGCCGATGGTGGGGATGACCACGGAGTAGGGGTCGGCGGTCGGCGCGTCCCGTGTCCCGTCCGGCGCGGTGGTCGTCACGCGCTGTTCCGCGTCTCCGGCCGTCATGTGAACGCCTTCGAGCGGCGGACGATGAAGGGCCCGATGGCCAGCAGGTCGACGGGCGCGGACCCGAAGCACTCCAGCGCCTCGCGCGGGTGGTCGACCATGGGCCGGCCCGCGGTGTTGAGGCTGGTGTTGACGACGACCGGCAGCCCGGTGCGTTCCTCGAACGCCGCGAGCATCCGGGCGACCAGCGGCTCCGAGGCCGCGTCCACGGTCTGGATGCGGGCGGTGCCGTCCACATGGACGACGGCGGGGATGCGGGGTTTCCACTCCTCGGCGACCTCGTGCACGAAGAGCATGTACGGGCTGGGCATCGGGCCGTCGAACAGTTCCGCGGCCCGTTCGGCCAGCACCATGGGGGCCACCGGGCGGAACTCCTCGCGCCCCTTGACCGCGTTCAGCCGTTCCAGGTTCTCGGCGCGCCCGGGGTGGGCGAGCAGGGAGCGGTGGCCGAGCGCCCGGGGGCCGAACTCGCTGCGCCCCTGGAACCAGGCGACGACGCCGTCCTGCGCCAGCTCCTCGGCGACGGCCGCGGCGACGTCCTCGGGCTCCTCGAAGGGCAGGGCCGCCGTTTCGAGCATGCGGCGCAGTTCCTCGTCGCTCCAGCCCCGGCCGAGGGCGGCGGTGGTCATCGGGGTGACCGGTCCGTGCTCGGCGGATACGTGGAGGGCGGCGCCCAGCGAGGTGCCCGCGTCACCGGCGGCCGGCTGGACCCACACCTCCTCGAAGGGCCCCTCGCGGTGGATGCGGGCGTTGGCCACACAGTTGAGGGCCACCCCGCCGGCGAGCGCGAGGCGGGTGGCCCCGGTCCGTTCGTGGAGCCAGGAGGCCAGGTGGAGGACGGTCTCCTCCAGGCACCGCTGGGCGCTGGCCGCGAGGTCCGCGTGCTGCTCGGTGTAGGGGCCGCCCGGCCGGCGGGCCGGTGCGAACTCGCTCCACGGGACGCCGGAGGCGCGGAAGCCGCCGCCGTCGGTGTGGTGGACGTACTCGGCGAGCCGCTGCGCGAAGACCGGCTTCCCGTAGGAGGCGAGGGCCATCACCTTGAACTCGTCGCTGCTGCGCAGGAATCCGAGGTGCTCGGTCAGCTCCTCGTAGAACAGGCCGAGTGATTCGGGCAGCGGCTGTGTGTTGAGGATCTCCAGGGCACCGCCCTTGTAGTGCCCGGCGAGCTGGGAGGCGCACTCGCCGCGCCCGTCGAGGACCAGGACCGCGCGGTCGCCCGGTGGGGCGGCGAGTCCGGCGGAGGCGGCGTGGGCGACGTGGTGGGGGACGAAGCGGACCTTGTCCGGGTCGAGGCCGGGCAGGGCCTCGGCGAGGAATTCGGGGGCCCGCCGGGCGTAGGTCTGGCGCAGCTCGTCCCAGGGGTCGTGGAGCCCCATCCGCTCGGCGGGCAGCGCCAGTTCGGGGTCGTACGAGTACGCGACCGCGTCCAGGTCGGCGGGGTCGAGGCCGGCGCTCTCCAGGCACCACCGGGCGGAGAGCTCGGGCAGTTCCCAGGCGGAGAACGGTACGGGGCGCTTGCCGTGCTTGCGCCGGCTGAAGCGTTCCTCCTCGGCCGCGGCGACGGTCGTGCCGTCGATGACCAGAGCGGCCGAGGGGTCGTGGAAAAGGGCGTTGATTCCGAGCACGCGCATGCGCTGGGCTCCTTCAGAATTCGCGGGCCGGGAACGCGGCGGGGGAATCGTCCGGCGCGCCGGGGAGCGAGGCGAAAAACGCGATGGTGCGTTCCAGTCCCTCTTCCCAGGAGACGCGGGGTTCCCAGCCGAACATCTCCCGCACCAGGGTGGTGTCGGGACGCCGCCGCTCGGGGTCGTCCACGGGCCGGTCGATGTAGTCGATCCGGCTTGCGGAGCTGGTCAGTTTGACGATCCGGCGGGCGATTTCCCGTACGGTCGTCTCGTCGCTGCCGCCGATGTTCACCGGCCGTACGGATTTGCTCGCCGCGACGCTCAGTACGCCGTCGATGGTGTCGTCCACATAACAGAGGGACCTGGTCTGGCTGCCGTCCCCGGCGACGGTGAGCGGTTCTCCGGCGAGGGCCTGGCTGATGAAAGTCGGCACGGCACGGCCGTCGTGGGCGCGCATGCGGGGGCCGTACGTGTTGAACAGCCGCACGATTCCGGCATTCGTGCCCCTGGCGGCGGCGTGCGCGGTCACCAGCGCCTCGGAGAACCGTTTCGATTCGTCGTACACGCTGCGCGGTCCCACGGGGTTCACATTGCCCCAGTAGTCCTCGCGCTGCGGGTGCACCAGCGGGTCGCCGTAGACCTCGGAGGTGGAGGCGAGCAGCAGGCGCGCCCCGTCCCGGGCGGCGATGCCGAGCATGTTGCGGGTGCCGAGGCTGCCGACGTCCAGCGTTTCCAGCGGCATGCGCAGATAGTCGGCGGGCGAGGCGGGGCAGGCGAAATGCAGAACGAGGTCGTAGGGGCCGCCCAATTCACTTGCGCACGACGGATCGGAGATGTCGAGGCGGAGGAACCGGAACCCGTTCTCGCCTTCGAGGTGTGCGATGTTCCGCGGCGATCCGGAGGCCAGGTTGTCGGCGCAGTCGACCGTCACTCCCCCGGCCAGCAGGCGTTCGCACAAATGCGAGCCGAGGAATCCGGCACCGCCCGTCACCAGGGCGTGCCGCCAGGGAAACCGATCGGGTGCTGAGGACGCCATGTGCCCCATCTCCTTTCAGAGATCCGCTTCTCCCCCCATGGATCCTGCCGGAGTAATCCACCCGCGCATCCTCGGGACTACCGTTGGAATGAATCCGGGAACAGGAGGCGATCATGGGGCAGAGCCTGGACGGCGTTCTCGACGCGCTCCTGCGTCCGCGCACTGCGGCGGGGCGTGTGCTGGTCACCGGATGGTTCAGTTTCCCGGACGGTGAGGTGACCGCCGGTGACTTCCTCGCGGAGCGTGCGGTCTCCGACGCGCTGGGCCGTTCGGGTGTCCCGCACGAATCCGCCTGGAGCCCGCACTTCGCCCCCGGGGCCCTGACCCTGGAGGCCGCGGCCCCCGACCGGTACGAACAGGTGCTCTTCGTCTGCGGTCCTGTGCACGGGGACCAGCTCGCCCGGCTGCACGAGCGCTATGCCTCGTGCCGGCGGACCGCCGTCGGGGTGAGCGTGGTGGACCCGGAGTCCCCGGCGGTACGCGGGTTCGACCGGATCGTGGCCCGCGACCGCGACGGCAACGGGCTCCTGGCCGACCTGGCGCTCTCCGCGCGCACCCGGCCGGACAAGCCCGTGGTGGGCGTCGCCCTCACGCACGGCCAGGGCGAGTACGCGCGGCGGCGCGAGCACGACCGGGTCGCCGAGGCGCTGTACGCCTGGCTGCCCACCAAGGACTGCGCGCCGGTCGAGGCGGAGACCCGGCTGGCCCGCGACGACTGGCGGCTGTGCCGGACCGGCGACCAGTTCCTCTCCCTGCTCGGGCGGCTGGACCTCGTGGTCACGGACCGCCTGCACGGGATGGTCCTGGCGCTGAGCATGGGCGTACCGGCTCTGGTGGTGGATCCGGTGCGCGGCGGGGCCAAGGTGTCCGCGCAGGCGAGGGTGGTGCGCTGGCCCGCGGTGATCCCGGGCGAGACGCTGACCGCGCGGGCGCTCGACGCGTGGTGGACGTGGTGCCTGTCCCCCGCCGGCAGGGCGGCCGCCGAGCGCCGGCGCTCACTCCTGCGCTGACGGCCGCCGCGTCAGTTCGACTGGCCGACCGGCCGGACCACCAGCGTGTTCACGTCCACCCCGCGCGGCTGCGAGATCGCCCAGACGAGCGTGTCCACCAGCTGCTCCGCGGAAATCATCGGGCCGGCCGCCGCCGCGCCGCCCGGGCGCTCGTCCCAGAACGGAGTGAGCACACGGCCCGGTGCGATCAGCGTCGTGCCGACGCCGTAGCCGGTGGCCAGCATGCGCACGTTCTCGGCGAGACCGGTCACCGCCCACTTGGTCATCGAGTAGAGGTTGCCGGGCGTGTTCTTGTACCCGGCCACGCTGCCGATGAGGACGATCCGCCCCTGCGACTCCTTCAGCGCCGGGAGCGCCGCCTTGACGAGCAGCGCGGGGCCCAGCACGTTCGTCAGGACCATGCCGCGCCATTTCTCGGGGTCGCCGGTCTCGACGTGGGCGTCGGCCGAGTACCCGGCGTTGGCGATGGCGTGGTCGAGCCGGCCGAAGGTGCGCACGGTCTCCTCGACCGCCGCCGATACGTGCTCCCAGTCCCCCGCGTCCCCCTCGAAGGTCAGCAGCCGCTCGCCCGCCTTCAACTCCTCGGCCAGCACGGCCAGTTTGCTCGCGCTGCGCCCGGTCGCGGCGACCCGGTGCCCGAGGCCGAGGAGCCGTCGGACGCTCTCCGCGCCGATGCCGCTGGAACCGCCGGTGATGAAGGTGACGGGTGCTTCGGTGCCCCCGGTGGACGTGTTGTTGCCGTTGGTCATGGTCTCCCCGTGTTCCCGCTCCGCGCTGTCGTTGCCGCTCCTGACGCTAGATCGTCGGGGGCGGGCGCGTCCACGGATCGCGAGGCCGTACGCGCGCCCGTCGCGCCGGCCACGAGGGCGACGGCTCCGCAGGCGGTCGCCGTGGTGCCCAGGGTGGCCGCCCGCAGACTGAGATGGGCGCGTACGGCGGGCACGACCAGCTCGTTCAGCTCCTGCTTCAGCGGGTCCATGAGGGCCGCCCCGGTGCGGGTCAGCTCGCCGCCGACCACGATGACGGCGGGCGCGAAGGTGTTCGCGAGGGCGGCCAGGACACCGCCCACGGCGCGCCCCGTCTCGGCCAGGACCCGGCGGGCCGCCTCGTCGTCGTCGCGGGCCGCCGCGGCCAGGTCGGCGATGCCGGCCGCCAGTCCGCCGCGGGCGTGGTACCGGTCGAGGACCGCCCGGCTGGAGGCCACGGTGTCCAGGCAGCCGTGTCCGCCGCAGTGGCACGGCCTGCCGCGCTCGCGCTCGACGTTCACATGGCCCAGCTCGCCCGCGGTGGCGTAGGGCCCGCGCACCAGCGCGCCCGACTGGATCAGCCCGCCGCCGACCTCGCGGGACAGGGAGACGGACAGCAGGTCCGGCTCGCCCGCCGCCGCGCCCCAGGTGGCCTCGCCCAGGGCGGCGAGGCGGGGGCCGCGCTCCACCCGGACCGGGGCCGCGAAACGCTCGCGTACCAGGTGGGCCACCTCCACACCGGGGTCCGGGCCGCCGATGCCGACCCCCACGCCCTTGACCGCCCCGGGTACGAGGGAGCCACCGGCCAGCGCGGCGGCGAGGCGGTGCGCCGTCAGGACGCGTTCCCGCCGCCCGGCCGTGCTCGGCTCCTCGGCGCTGCGGACGCCCATCAGCTGACAGGCGTCGTTGGCGAGGGCCACCCGGGTGCTGCGCCGGGTGAACTCGATGCCGACGAACTGCCCGCGTCCGGGGTTGAGGGTCAGCCGCTCGACCGGACGGCCGCGGCCCCGGCCGTCCTCGTCCCGCGGCGCGGTGGTGATCGCGCCGCTGTCGACGAGGGCGGCCACCGCGTCGTACACGGTGGTCCGCGGCAGCCCGCTCAGGGCCATCAACTGGGCCCGGGTCACCGAGCCGTGGTGCGACACCAGCCGCAGGACCATCTCCTTGCTGCTGGGCTTCCTGCGCGCGGGCGCCGGTGAACTCTCGGGGTCCGGCATCCTGTCAGCACGTCCTTCGGGAGGCGGTCACGTCGGTGCGCTCCTGGTCAGTCGAGGAGTTCGGCCCGGTGGGGCGAGTCCGCTCCCCGCCGGGAGCAGGTGACGGCCGCGGCCCGGGCGGCGAAGGCCAGCAGTTCGCGCCACTCGTCGCGCGTGAGGCGAGCGTCGGCCCGCAGCGCGTCCTTGCGGTGGAGACCGTCGAGCAGCGCCGCGTAGACCGTGTCGCCGGCGCCGATGGTGTCGGCCACCTCGCAGGCGGCGGCGGGTACGTGCACGGTGTCGCCGGTGGCGGTGACCGCCCAGAGTCCGGCGCCGCCGCCGGTGAGGACGACCGCGGACGGCCCGGTACGCGCCCACGCGCGTGCGGCGACGAGCACCGCGTCCTGGTCGGCCGGGCGGCCGGACAGCCAGGCCGTGTCCTCGAACGACACCTTGAGCAGCGAGAGATGGGGCAGCCAGCTGCGGAAACGGGCCCGGTAGGCGTCGGGGTCGGGGATGACGTTCGGCCGGATGTTGGGGTCGAGGGCGGTGAAGAGTCCCCTTCCGGCCTCGCGCAGGAGCATGTGCTCGTACGCGCTCGCCGTGGGCTCCAGGGCGAGGGAGCACGTCCCCAGGGCGAGGGCACGGGTCCGGGGCGGCAGGGAGCCGGGGCAGTGAAGAGCCGGTCTGCGGTGCCTTGGTGGTAGAAGGTGTAGGCGGCCGAGCCCTCCTCGCTGATGGCCGTCACGGCGAGCATGGTGGGCTCGGGACCGCGCTGGACGAGTGCGGTGTCGACGCCCGCCTTCTGGAGGCCCTCGACCAGCGCGGTTCCGTAGGCGTCGGTCGAGACGCGGGAGCAGAACGCCACCGGCGCTCCGAGCCGTCCCAGCGCGACGGCGGTGTTGTACGGGCCGCCGCCGCGTCTGGGCAGCATCAGCGGCAGCCCCCCGTCCGCGCGGCCCTGGTCGGGCGCGGGTACCAGGTCGATCAGTGCTTCTCCGCCTACTACGATCACGCTCGGTCTTCCTTGTCTGTGCGTGCCGGCGGGAGGGACGGCATGCCGAACCGCCCCCCGGGTGCCGGTGGTTGGTGCGCGGGCGGAATGCCCGCGGGTACGGGAACGGCCGCGGGCCGCTCCGGCCGCTCAGGCGGGCAGCTCCTGGTCGGCGGCGGACCGGCGCTCGCCCGAGCCGCGCTGGATCAGCCTGTTCTGTACGACGACGGTGCGCGGGCGCGACCGGTCCCCCGCCAGCCGCCGCAGCGCGGTGGCCCCCGCCTCGCGCCCGATGGTGACCGGGTCCTGGGCGACCACGGTGAGCGCGGGGGTGAGCAGTTCCGCCATCGGCACGTCGTCGATGGCGACCACGGCCACCGGTTCGCCGCTGCGTCCCAGCTCCGCCATGGCTCCGAGCGTCATCACGTTGTTCCCGCTGACCACGGCGGTGGGCGGGCTCTGGAGGGCCAGCAGGCGGGCGAGGGCCTTCGCCGCGCCGTGTTCGTCGTGCGCCTCGCCGACCAGGGCGCGGTCGTACGGAATGCCGGCCTCGGCCAGGGCCGCCCGGTATCCCGCCTGGCGTTCCCGGCGCGTGTACAGGCCCCGGGGGAGGTCGCCGATGAACCCGATGCGGCGGTGGCCGTGGGCGATCAGGTGGGCGGTGCCCTCGCGGGCGCCCTTGCGGTTGGAGCTGACGACCGTATCGGTGGGCAGGCCGTGGCCCGGGCGGTCGATGAACACGACCGGCAGCCCCTGGGCCAGGTGCCGCTTGAGGTGGCTGTGGTCGGCGCCCACCGAGGGCACGACCATCAGCGCACTCACCCGGCGGGCGAGGAAGGACCGGGTCAGGTCCGTCTCGCGCTCCGGGTCGTCCCCGGACGAGCCCATGACGAGGGTCAGCCCGTGATCGCGGACGGTGGCCTCGATCCCGCTTGCGACCGAGCCGAAGAAGGGGTTGGCCAGGTCGGGGATGACGAGGCCGACGGTGGTGTCCGGTCCGCCGCTGCGGATGCTCTGCGCCATGGGGTTGAGCTGGAAGCCGAGCCTGCCCACCGCTTCGAGGACACGCTCCCGGGTGGACTCCGATGTGGGGCCGTTCCCGTTGAGCACCCGGGAGACGGTCTTGGCGCTCACGCCCACCTCCTGGGCGACATCGGCGAGAGTCGGGCGGCGGGGTGAGACCATGGCCTGGCTTCTCCATGTTGAGGCTCTTCGGCCGGGAGGGTGGTCGACCCGGCCGACCGAGGACAGGTCGACAGAATACGGTGCGGGTGTGACGGCGGATTCAGCCGTCGTCGTGCCCGACCCCGACGGCGTCCACCGCACGGTGGTCGGCCACCGACGTCGCCCCGTCGGCCTCCACCCGCAGGGCGCCGGTCATGATCGCCACGACCTCCGCCATGGAGTGGTCCGACGGTCTGATCACCGCCGCCCGGCGGCCCAGCCGGTGCACATGGATGCGGTCGGCGATCTCGAAGACGTGCGGCATGTTGTGGCTGATCAGGATGACCGGGATGCCCTTGTCGCGTACCCGGCGGATCAGGTCGAGGACCTGGGCCGACTCCTTGACGCCGAGCGCCGCGGTGGGTTCGTCCATGACCACGACGCTCCTGGCCCAGGCGGCCGCCCGGGCGACCGCGACGGCCTGGCGCTGGCCTCCGGAGAGCGTTTCGACGGGCTGGGTCAGCGAGCCGAGCCCGATCTTCAGCTCCGCCATGTGCTCGGCGGCCCGGGCCCGCATGGCCTTCTTGTCGAGCATGCGCAGCGCCCGGCCGAGGAGGTCCTTGCGGCGCAGTTCGCGGCCCAGGAACATGTTGGACGCGATGTCCATGGACGGCGCGACGGCGAGGTCCTGGTAGACGGTCTCGATCCCGTGGCCGTGGGCGTCCTGGGGGCCGGTGAAGCGGATGGGCTCGCCGTGCAGGCGGATCTCCCCGGAGTCCGGGATCACCGCGCCGGTCAGGGCCTTGATGAGGCTGGACTTGCCGGCTCCGTTGTCCCCGATGACGGCCAGGACCTCGCCGGGCATCAGGTCGAAGTCGGCGCCGTCGATGGCGGTGACGTGTCCGTAGCGCTTGACCAGGTTGCGGGCGCTGAGCACCGGGGTGTCCGGGGCCGCGCTCTTGTCGGGGGTGTTCATCGGCCCTTCTTCCGGGAGAACTGGTCGATCGTCACGGCGAGGATCACCAGCACGCCGGTGACCAGGGTCTGGTAGACGGAGGAGACGCCGAGCAGCTGGAGGCCGTTGCGGAAGACGCCGACGATGAGGACGCCGACGAACGTGCCGAGGACCGTGCCGCGCCCGCCGAACAGGCTGGTGCCGCCGAGCACCACGGCGGTGATGCTGTCCAGGTTCTCCGTCTGGCCGGCCTGCGGGTCGCCCACGCCGGTGCGGGAGACGAGCAGCAGGGCCGCGATGCCGTAGACGAGACCGGCGACCGTGTACAGGGAGATCGTGAGCCGGGAGACGCGGATGCCGTTGAGGCGGGCGCTCTCGGCGCTGTTGCCCAGGGCGTAGACGTGCTGCCCCCAGGCGGTGTTGCCCAGCGCGTAGGCGAAGGCCAGGAAGAGGACGACCGTGAGCAGGGAGCCGTAGGTGACGTCGGTGGTGCCCAGGGGGAAGGTCTCCCCGAGCGCGGTGAGCGAGCCGGGCAGGCCGGTGACGGTCTGCTCCTCGGAGAAGATGTGCGTCAGCGCGAACGCCACGTTGAGCATGCCCAGGGTGACGATGAACGGCGGGAGCGGCACGAGCCGTACGAGCAGGCCGTTGGCCAGTCCGAAGGCGCCGCAGACGAGGACACCGGCCAGGATCGCGAGCGGTGCGGGCAGTGGACCGCTGACGGCCAGCTTGGCCATGACGATCCCACCGAAAGCCATCACGGCCCCGACGGACAGGTCGATGCCGGCGGTGAGGATGATCAGGGTCTGGCCGATCGCCAGGGTGCCGACGACCATCACCTGTTGCAGGATCAGCGAGAAGTTGCCGCCGGTCAGGAATTCGTCGCTGCTGAGCGCGAAGACGACCGAGGCGAGGATCAGGGCGCCGAACGGCCCTGCCGCGGGCGCCATCAGGATGCGGCGCAGGGTGGTGGGTTCCTTGGCGCCGGAGTACAGCGCCGAGGCGGTGGAGGTGGTCATCGGGGTTACTTCCCCCAGCAGTTGTCGACGCCGAAGCCGGCGTCCTCGGATTCGACGCCCGGCTGCGCCTTGGCCGCGATCAGCTGGACGCCCGTGTCGGTGTAGCCACTGGCCTTCTTGCCGGTCTTGGCGTAGTCGACGATCGCGGCCACTCCGTCGGCGGCCATCTTGAGGGGGTACTGCTGCGAAGTGGCGGCGATCCTGCCGTCCTTGACCGCGGCGACGCCTTCGCAGCCGCCGTCGATGGTGACGATCATGACGTCCTTCTCGCGGCCCTTGGCCTTGATGGCGGTGTAGGCGCCCAGGGCGGCCGGCTCGTTGATGGCGTAGACGAGGTTGATGTCGGGGGCCTTCTGGAGGCAGTTCTCCATCGCGGTCTGGCCCTTGGCGCGGTCCCCGCCGGTGTCCTGGGAACACACCAGGGCGGGGTCCTTGTCGGTGATGCCGTAGCCCTCCATGAACCCCTGGTGGCGCTGGACACCGACGGAGACGCCGGGTGACAGGTCCATGGTGGCGATCTTGGCCTCCTTGCCCTGCATGGCGGCCTTCGCATAGGCGCCGATGAGCTTGCCCGCCTTGACGTTGTCGGTGGCGAACAGGGCGTCGGCGGCGGACTGAGGCTCGGGCGGGGTGTCGAGCGCGATGACCAGGACGCCCTTGGCGCGGGCCTTCTCCAGTGCGGGCACGATGGCCTTGGAGTCGTTGGGGGTGATCAGGATGCCCTTGACGCCGGCGGAGACCATGTTCTCCAGTGCGGTGACCTGTCCGCCGTTGTCACCGTCGTACTTGCCGGCGGCCGTGGTGAGCTGGACGCCCTTCTTCTCGGCCTCCTTCTGCGCGCCCTCCCGCATCTTGACGAAGAAGGGGTTGGTGTCGGTCTTGGTGATCAGGCCGACCTTCACCTTGCCGCCGCCCTTGCCCGAGGAGCCGGAGCCGGAGCCACAGGAGGTGAGCGTCAAGACACACAACGTGACGGTCGCAGTGGCGGCAAAAAGCATTCTTCGGGGCATGTCGGCTCCTCGTGCGAAGGGGTGACGGGATACGTGGACCATGGCGGCCTCGGACCGAGCCGCCCCGGCGGAAGGAATGTCAACGCTGACAGCGGCTCGTACGGAGGATGTTGGACGGCCGGGCGCCCGCCGTCAATGGAGAAGCCGCCGAAAATTCCGGCAAGGCCCGTCTCCCGTAGGCGCGATACCTGTCCCGCCCCGGCGTGACCGGCGCCCGAACCGGCCCCAACCGCATCAAGTGCGCCCCGGAAAAACTCACGATCGGCGCATCTCGAATCATCCGGCCACCCGAGGCCGAGCACCGGATTAATTCCGTTTCGTGTCCGGTGTGTTGACCGCCGGATACCGTCCCCACATCATCGGTCGCGACTCACCGTGTCAGCGTTGACATCGCCGCTGGCCCCCACGCCACAGCAGCTTCGACACTTGTGTCGCGGCAGAACCGGAGCGAGAGATATGCGTGTACGCCGCAGAGCCCAGGCGTTGGTGATCGCCCTGGCGCTCGGCCTGACCCCTCTGCTGTCGGCCTCGCCGGCCGCCGCGGGCGAGGTGTGGAACTACCCCGAGTTCCCCTACCAGCCCACGACGTACACCGAGGCGTATCGCGGGCAGTTCCACTTCAGCTCCCAGCAGGGCTGGATGAACGACCCGAACGGCCTGGTGTACGCCAACGGCGAGTACCACTTCTTCTACCAGCACAACCCGCACGGGCTGGCCTGGGACACCATGCACTGGGGCCACGCGACCAGCAAGGACCTGGTCCACTGGACGCAGAAGCCGATCGCCCTGGAGCCGGACGTGCACCCGGGCACGCTGTTCTCCGGCGGAGGTGTGGTCGACAAGGACAACACCTCGGGCCTGAAGACGGGTGCCGACGACCCCATCGTGGTCTTCGCCAACACCGACGGCGTCAGCGTCTACTACAGCAACGACAACGGGAAGACGTTCCAGGCGTACGACAAGGGCCGCAAGCGCATCACCATTCCGGTCCAGAGCCGCGACCCCAAGGTGAGCTGGGACGCCGCGCACAAGCGGTGGGTCATGGTGGTGTGGTCGGAGAACGACGCCGGCGACCACGGCAACGGCGTCGAGGTCTACACCTCGCCCAACCTGCTCGACTGGACACACTCCAGCCGGTACTCCGCGGAGTGGCTCTTCGAGTGCCCCGACCTGTTCCAGGTCCCGGTCGACGGCGACCCGAACCGCAAGAAGTGGGTACTGAGCACCGCGTCCGGCAAGTACGTGGTGGGTGACTTCGACGGCACGGCGTTCCACGCGGACGACCCCGCCCCCCGGCCGATGGACTTCGGCAGCGGCTACGCGGGCGGCACGTTCTACGCGGCCGAGACCTTCCAGAACGCCCCGGACGGGCGGGTCGTCCAGATGGCCTGGCAGGGCGGCAACGTCGGCAGCACCTGGACCGGCAACGCCACCTTCCCCGCGGAGCTGGGCCTGGTCAGCACACCGGACGGGCTGCGCATCACCCGTACACCGGTGGACGAGCTGTCCTCCCTCGCCTCGGCCAAGAAGAAGTTCGACAAGCAGAACGTCAAGGAGAACGGCGCCAACCCCTTCAAGGGCCTCCGGGGCGACACGTACGAGATCAGCGCCACGGTCGACGTGGACAAGTCCACGGCGCGGCGGATCGCGTTCGGCCTGCACGTCCGCAGCGACAACACCGCCGACCGCACGGTGGTCTACGACAAGTCGGCGGGCACTTTGGACGGCCACCCGGTCGGTCTGAAGAAGGGCAAGCTGAAGCTGCGCCTGCTGGTGGACCGCGGCCAGCTGGAGGTCTTCGCCGACGGCGGCACGTACTCCCTCTCGGACAACGTCAACTTCGACTCCGGCACCGGCAGCCAGGGCATCCGGCTGTACGCCGAGGGCGGCACGGCCAAGCTGGACAGCGCGGTCTTCCGCCGGCTCGACTCCAGCTGGGGCACCGGCCAGTCGACGCTCGACACCGACCTGGGCGACCGGTGGAACGCCGTCAGCGGCAACTGGACCGATGTGGCGGGCGGAAAGCAGGGCCGGGGCTCCGGCAACGGCTTCTACCTCAGTACGCGGACGGCGGGCGACGGCGTCTACCAGGGCGACGTCGCCCTGAACACCGCCCAGGCGGCCGGCCTCACCTTCCGCGCCAACGACAGGGGCGAGGGATACACCGCCAACATCGACAAGGAGGGCAAGGTCAAACTGTGGCGGCCCGGCCGGGACATCGCCACGTACAACACCCCCGTCACGGCGGACAGCACCCATCACCTCAAGGTGACCACCGAGGGCAACCGCATCCGGGTCTTCCTGGACAACGGCACCGACCCCGTCATCGACGCGACCGACGACGCCTACGCCGAAGGCCGGTACGGCGCGAACGTCTTCAACGGCACCGCGACGCTCCAGAACCTGAACACGGGCGATACGGGCCTCGATGCCTTCTCGACCGCCAAGTGGAATACCAGTGGCGGCACTTGGACCACGGCGGGGGACGGCCTGCACGGCAGTTCCCCGGGCGACGGCTTCTATCTGAGCGAGCGGACGGGTGAGGACTTCACCTACGAGGGCGACCTCTCCGTCACCAACGGCACCGCGACCGGTCTGACCTTCCGGGCCGACGAGAAGGGCCAGGGCTACACCGCCACGCTCGACACCAAGGGCCAGGTGAAACTGTGGCGGCCCGGCAAGGACCTGGCCACCCACGACACCACCGTCACCGAGGGCCGGACCTACCACATGAAGGTGCGGACCGACGGCGACCGGATACGGGTGTGGCTCGGCGACGACGCCGCGCCGGTCATCGACACCACCGACGCCACCTACCGCAGCGGCCGGTTCGGAGTGAACGCCTACAACGGCAACGTCATCGCCCAGCACCTGAGGATCGGCTGACCACTCCCCCGAACCGCGCCCCCGGCACACCCGCCGGGGGCGCGGGCGCACCTGTCACGGGCAGTACGGCCGGGATCACCAGCCGCGGCGCTGCTGCTCCGGGCCGAATCTGGCGGTGAGTGCCGCGAGGAAGACCGGGAGTCTGTCGACCATCGCCCTGGGGACCGGGGTGGACTGGACGGTGCCCTTGTCCACGTCCTCCACGACGAGGGTGTAGGTGCCGTTCTCCTCGATGAGTTCGGCGGCGAACAGCAACGTCTGCGTCGAGGTTTCCATCAGCGCTCCCGGGAGGGCTCGTTGAGCCACGCCGACCACATCCCGGTGGCCCGCTGCTCATCGGCGTCCTCGGCGAACAGGTGGTGGCCGAGCCAGATCGGTACGTTCCAGGTGCTGCCGTTGAAGAACCGGTACAGGGCGTCCGGACCGCGCAGGCCGACGAAGTCGGGGCTGAGCCAGTCGACGGTCACCTCCACCGGCTCGGGGGCCAGGAGGGTGAGACGGTCGCCGACGGCGGCGTCGTCGGCGAGGCCGAGGCGGCGGCGCAGCTCGGTGAAGTCGGCCGGGTCGGCGGTCGGTTCGGGGCGGTGGGCCCGTACGTACACGGCGGGGCGTCCGGCGAAGTGGCGGAGGTATTCGGTCAGGGCGTGCTGGTGGAAGTCGACGTACTTCTCGGCCACGTCCGTCTTGGCGTCCCAGTTCCAGGCGTCGTCCACGACGCCCGTGTGCACCCAGTGGATGCCCATGCGCAGCTGGCTCGTGCCGTCGTCGGCCGGCTCGACGTGGTAGCTGAGCGTGTTGGAGAAGCCGCCGTCCTGGGTGGCCCGCAGCGCGAGGCGGTGCGGCGGCTCCCAGGTCACCACGGTGGCGTCGCCCCGGGTCGCCTTTCCGCCGACCCGGGGTTCGATCTCCATCGGGTAGAGCCAGCCGAGGTTGCCGGCGCCGGTGGCGACCGCGTCCCAGACCTGCTGGGGTGCGACGGGCAGCTCCTGCTGCCTGCGGACCTGGAATTCTCGGGCCATGGTCGGTGCTGCTCCTTCGTCGTCGTTCATGGTCGGTGGGTGAGCGGGAGGGCGTGCAGCCTGCGTTGCAGCGGGTTGGGCCGCCAGTCGAGTTCCGCGCCCTCGGCCAGCCGCAGTTCCGGCAGCCTGCGCACCAGCGTGCCGACGGCCAGCTCGGTCTGGAGCCGGGCGAGCGGCCCGCCGAGGCAGAAGTGGGGGCCGTGGCCGAAGCTGAGGTGACGGTTGCCGGGGCGGGCCAGGTCGAGCCGGTCGGGGTCCTCGAAGCGTGCCGGGTCGCGGTTGGTGGCGCCGAGGAAGAGGTACACCAACTCGCCCTCGCGCAGGGCCCGTCCGCCGATCTCCAGGTCCCGCGCGACGACCCGGACGATGGCCTGGGTCACCGTGTCGTAGCGGGCCAGCTCCTCGACGGCGCCGCGCATGAGGCCGGGGTCCTCGCGCAGCCGGGCCAGCTGGTCCGGGTGGCGCAGCAGGGCGTGCACGGCGTTGGTGATGAGGTGGGTGGTGGTCTCGTCGCCCGCGGTGATGAGGACGAAGCAGGTGGAGAGGAGTTCGGAGTCGGTGAGCCGGTCGTCGTGGGCCTGGGTGGCGACCAGGGCGCTGATCAGGTCGTCGCCCGGTTCGCTCCGGCGCTGCCGGATGAGCCCGGACAGGTAGTCCTCGTACTGGTCGATCGCCGCCTCGGACTTGGCCAGGTCCTCGCTGAGCCGGCCGAAGCGGCGGAACCACTCCTTGACCTGCGGCCGGTCCTCCTCGGGGATGCCGAACAGCTCGCAGACGACGGCCATGGGCAGCGGCGAGGCGACCGCCTCGATCAGCTCCATCTCGGGACCGGCGGCGACCGCCGCGTCGATGAGCCGGTCCACGAGGTGCTGGACGCGGCCGCGCAGGGCCTCGACGCGGCGGGCGGTGAAGGCCCGGTTGGCGAGTTTGCGCAGCCGGGCGTGGTCCGGCGGGTCGGTGTTGCTCATCACCCGGCCGAGTCGGTCGGTGAGCCGGCTGAACTCCTTGAGGTCGCCGCCGAGCGCGGTGTAGGCCCGGGTCATCCTGGACCGGTCGTTGGACAGCCGCAGGTCGCCGAGGGCCGCCTCGACGTCGGCGTACCGGGTGAGGTACCAGACGCCCTGGGTGCTGCGGTGGACCGGGTCCTCGCGCCGCATGCGGGCGTAGAGCGGGTAGGGGTCGCGCCGGGCCTCGGGGGTGAGCAGGGCGGCGCCGAGGTCGCGGACCGGGGCGGGGCCCGCGGTGTCGCGGGCCCCGGCCAGGGTGTCGGTGGAGGTCATGACGGCCGCGCTACCGCCGGGTGTCCATGGCGTCGGCGAGGCTCTTGGGCCGCATGTCGGTCCAGTTCCGCTCGATGTGCTCCAGGCAGGCGGCGTGGGTGTCCGGGCCGTGGGCGACGGTCCAGCCGGCGGGGACGTCGGCGAACTGCGGCCAGAGCGAGTGCTGGTTCTCGTCGTTGACGAGGACGAGGAAGGTGCCGTCCTGGTCGTCGAAGGGGTTGGTCATGGGTCAGTCCTCCTGAGCGGAAAGGGTGATGTCACCGGTGTCGTCGATGTCACCGGTGGCCTGGGCGATCCTGGCGGCCAGGACCGGTCCGATCTGGGCCAGCGAGCCGGCCCGGGTCATCTGGTCGTGCCGGGTGGTGATCTCGTGGGATTCGATCCGGCCCGTGAGGTACGGCCGCCAGACGTCCGGTCCGGCGTCGTCCTGGGCCCGGTCGATCGTGGAGTTGAACAGCAGCAGGTCGCCGTCGTGCGTGCCGGGGACGAAGTCGACCGCCAGCTTCGCGTTGTTGATCATGATGTCGACGATGACCTCCACCTGCCGCTCGTCGAGCCCGGCGAGCGCGCTGCCGCGCCGGTTCAGCACCTCGGCGACCTCGGCGTAGGTGATGTCGCGGTCGCCCAGCTCGGCCGGGTCCACGTCGAGCACGCCGACGAGCACGTCCCGCACGGTGGGCACGGGTTCGTCCTCGAACCGGACGTCCTTGACGGGGTAGGCGTCGAGGACGGCCAGCAGCGCGGTCCGTTCGCCGCGCGCCCGGAGTTCGCAGGCGAGTGCGTGGGCGATCAGTCCGCCCGCGGACCAGCCGAGCAGCAGGTACGGTCCCTGCGGCTGGATCTTCTGGATGTGGTCGGCGTAGTCGGCCGCCATGTCCTCGTACGACACCGGCAGCGGCTCGGGGCGTCCGAGACCGCGCGCCTGGAGGGCGTAGACCGGGTGCCGCGGGTCGATGTGGTGGAGCAGTCCGCTGTACGACCAGCTGATGCCGCCGCCGGGGTGCACGCAGAACAGCGGGGTCTCGGTGCCGGTCGACCGCAGCGGCAGCAGTACGTCGAGCGCGTCGTCCGGGTTGTCCATGGCGAGGCGTTCGGTGAGCCCGGCGACGGTCGGCGCCTCGAACAGCATCCGCAGCCCCAGTTCCAGCCCCAGGGTCTCGCGGATGCGGGCGGCCAGCCGGGCGGCCAGCAGCGAGTGTCCGCCCAGGTCGAAGAAGCCGTCGTCGATGCCCATGTGTTCGCGGCCGAGCACTTCGGCGAAGAGCCCGCACAGCATCTGCTCCTGCGGGGTCCGGGGTCCGCGCCCCACACCCGAGACGCCGTACTCCGGGGCGGGCAGCGCGGCCCGGTCCAGTTTGCCGTTGGCGGTGAGCGGCAGCGCGTCCACGGTGACGAAGGCGGCCGGGACCATGAAGTCGGGCAGTTCGCGGCGCAGCCGGCCGGACAGCTCGGCGGTCTCCGGCACGGCGTCGGGCGCGGGCACCAGGTAGGCGACGAGGCGCTTGTCCCCGGGCCGGTCCTCGCGGGCGACGACGGCCGCCTGGGCGACGCCGGGGCAGCCCGCGAGGACGGCTTCCACCTCGCCGGGCTCGATGCGCTGGCCGCGCAGCTTGACCTGGTGGTCGACGCGCCCGGCGAAGTCCAGCGTGCCGTCGGGGCGCCACGACGCGAGGTCGCCGGTGCGGTACATGCGGCTCCCGGCGGGCCCGTACAGGTCGGCGGTGAAGCGCTCCGCGGTGAGGCCGGGCCGGCCGAAGTAGCCGCGCGCGACGCCCGTCCCGGCGAGGTACAGCTCGCCGACCAGGCCGGCCGGCAGCGGGCGCAGGCGGTCGTCCAGCACGTAGGCGCGCATGTTCGCCATGGGGCCGCCGATCGGCACGGTGGCGGCGTTCTCGGGGAGGCCGCGTACCTGGTGGCGGGTGGCGAGGGTGGTGGCCTCGGTGGGTCCGTAGCCGTTGACGACCTCGATGCCGGGGCAGGCGGCGAGCACCCGGGCGACGGCGGCCGGCGAGACCACGTCGCCGCCGGTCCACACCTCGCGCACTCCGGCGAGCAGCCCGGGGCGCTCCTCCGCGACGAGCCGGAACAGCCCGGCGGTCAGCCAGAGCCCGGTGACGCCGTGCGTGTCGATGGTGTGCTGGAGCAGGTCGAGGTCGAGCTGTCCGGGCGGTGCGACGACGATCCGGCCGCCGCTGAGCAGCGGCACCCACAGTTCGTACGTGGAGAGGTCGAAGGCGGTCGGGGAGTGCATGAGCACCCGCTCGTGTCCGCCGCCCCGCCACTCCGGAGTGAGCGCGAGGCCCACCACGTCCCGGTGCGTGACGGCCACGCCCTTCGGCCGCCCGGTCGAGCCGGAGGTGTACATGATGTACGCCAACTGCCCCGGCTCGCACGGCACTTCCACGGCGTCCGGGCCATGGCGTCCGGCACTGTCCAGCGCGTCCAGCACCTCCCGGGTGAGGACGAGCGCGGCGCCGCTCTCCCGCATGATCAGGTCGATGCGGGAGGCCGGGAAACGCGGGTCGAGCGGGACGTAGGCGCCGCCCGCCTTGATGACGGCCAGGATCGCCACGACCAGCTCGGCCGAGCGGTCGAGCATGACCGCGACCGGGCTCTCGGGCCGGACGCCCTGACCGATCAGGGCCCGGGCCAGGGTGTCGGACCGCCGGTCGAGTTCCGCGTACGTCAGCTCGGTGCCGTCCGCCACGACGGCGACGGCATCCGGGGTGGCACGCACCTGGCGGGCGAACAACGCGGGCAGCGCGTCCGGGGGCAGTTCCGCGGCGGTGTCGTTGAACGCGTGGAGCAGCCGGTGGCGTTCCGCGCCGGACATGAGGCCGATCCGGCTGATCGGCCGGTCCGGTGCGGCGACGGCCGCCCGCAGCAGCCGGGCCCAGCGCTCGAACAGCAGCTCCACGGTGGCTGCGTCGAACAGGTCGGTGGCGTACTCCACCGCGCCGACGAGTCCGTCGGCGCCGCCGTCCGGGCGGAACTGCTCGGCGAGGCTGAAGGTGAGGTCGACGCGGGATGTCCCGGTCGGTGCCTCCAGGTGGTCCGTGTCGAGGCCGGGCAGGGCGAAGTCGCCCAGCGGGGCGTTCTGAAGGGCCAGCATGACCTGGAACAGCGGGTGGTGGGCCAGGGACCGCACCGGATTGGCCACCTCCACCAGGTATTCGAAGGGCACGTCCTGGTGGTCGTACGCGGTGAGTGCCTTCTGCCGGACGCGGCCCAGGAGTTCCGCGAAGCCGGGGTCGCCGCCGGTGTCGGTGCGCAGGACGAGGGTGTTGACGAAGAAGCCGACGAGCTCGTCCAGCGCCTGGTCGGTGCGGCCGGCGATCGGGCTGCCGATGGGGATGTCCGTGCCGGCGCCGAGCCGGGTGAGCAGGGCGGCGAGTCCGGCCTGGAGCACCATGAACATGCTGGCGCCGCGTTCGGCGGCCAGGTCGCGCAGGGCCTGGTGCAGCTCGGGGTCGAGCCGGACGACGACCCGGTCGCCGCGCTGCGAGGCGACGGGCGGCCGGGGCCGGTCGGCGGGGAGCGGGAGCTGCTGCGGGATGCCCGCGAGCTCGTCGCGCCAGTAGGCGAGCTGCCGGGCGAAGAGACTGTCCGGGTCGCCGGCGTCACCGAGCAGGTCGCGCTGCCAGCGGGTGTAGTCGGCGTACTGCACGGGCAGCGGGGACCAGCCCGGTTCCTCGTCGCGGCAGCGGGCGGCGTACGCGGTCGCGAGGTCGGCGGAGAGCGGGCCCATGGACCAGCCGTCGGCGGCGATGTGGTGGACCACGACGAGCAGTACGTGGCGGTCGGGGGCGAGCGCGAACAGCTCGGCCCGGACCGGGGGTTCCGCCGCGAGGTCGAAGCCGCGCCGCGCCGCTTCGGCCAGGCGACCGGGGAGCGCGCTCTCGTCCAGATCCACGACGGGCAGCGCGGGGTGCGCCTGTGCCGGGGTCAGCACGACCTGGTGCGGGGTGCCGTCGGTCTCGCGGAACACCGTGCGCAGGCTCTCGTGCCGGGCGACGACGTCCGCGAGCGCGGCGTGCAGCGCGTGCCGGTCGAGGCTGCCGGTGAGGCCGAGCGCGAGCGGCATGTTGTACGTGGCGCTCGGCCCGTCCATCCGGTGCAGGAACCACAGGCGGCGCTGGGCGAAGGACAGCTCCACGCGCTCCGCGCGGGGCAGGGCGGTCAGCGCGGGGCGGGCGGCTCCGGCCCCGTCGAGGCGGGCCGCCAGACCGGCCACGGTGGGGGTCTCGAAGAGGGTGCGGACCTCCAGCTCCGCGCCGAGGGTCGCTCGGACCCGGGAGGCCAGGCGGGTCGCGAGCAGCGAGTGCCCGCCGAGGTCGAAAAAGCTGTCGTCCACCCCGACCTGGGCGAGTCCGAGGACTTCGGCGTACAGCTCCGCGAGCAGCTGCTCCTGCGGGGTGCGGGGTGCCCGTCCGCCCACGGCGGGGCCGAGGTCGGGCGCGGGCAGCGCGCGCCGGTCCAGCTTCCCGCTGGCCGTCAGCGGCAGGGCGTCCAGCGCCACGAACGCCGACGGGACCAGGTGGTCGGGGAGCCGTTCACGCAGCCAGTCGCGGAGTTCGCCGAGGAGGGCGCCGGTGCTCCGGCCGCCGGTGGGGCGGTTGGTCAGCGAGGACAGCGGCCGGCCGACGGGCCGCGTGGGGCGGTAGGCGACCGGGGAGCCGTGGAGCACGCCCGGGTCCGCGAAGACGACGTCCAGGGCGTCGTCCGAAGTGGCCGACCAGGTGACGGACACCGCGCGGCCGTGCTCCCGGCCGAGGGCGTGGAAGTCCTCGGGGTCGGGGAGGCCGTGCTCCTCGTCCGGGGCGTGCAGCCGTTCCCGCAGCTCCGCGAGGGCGGCGGTGTCTTCGTGCAGCGCGCGGGCGAGGGCTGATTCCCGCACGACACGGCGGTTGGGGACGCCGGTGATCCGCAGGACGTCGGCGGGCGGCTCCGCGAGGAGGCCGCGCAGGGCGTCGGGGCCTGCGATGTCCCGGCCCCAGGCCAACTCTGCGGTCCGGGGCGCGGGCTCCGGGGCGGCGGGTGCCTTGTGCAGGGTGACGTCGTAGCGGTAGCGGCTCAGTTCGTTGTGGTGGCGGCCGCGCTTGACCTCGACGGACACCGTGCCGATGTCCGTGCCGTGCTCCCGCAGGGCGGCGAAGAAGTCCGGGTCGACCAGGAGTTCCTTCTCCACCCTGACCGCCTGCTCCACCGCACGGCGTACGGCGGCGGGGTCGGCGTCGTCACCCGTCCGGTGCAGCTGGACGGCGGTCGCGAACGGGCGCAGCAGGCGCAGATTGCGTACGTCTCCGATGAACAGGGCGCCACCTGGGGCGAGCAGCCCCATGAGCTTGCCGATGACGTCGGCGAGGTAGTTGGCGGACGGGAAGTACTGCACCACCGAGTTGATGACGATGGTGTCGAACGCCCCGGCCGGCAGTCCCTCGGTGTCGTGCGCCGGACGGGTCTGGAGGACCACCCGCCCGATGAGCCGTTCCTCGTCGGCCACCTGGGCGGTCAGGGCGTCGATGGCGGTGGCGGAGAAGTCGGTCGCCCAGTAGGTCTCGCAGTGGGGCGCGATCCGGGAGAGCAGCAGGCCGGTGCCGACGCCGACTTCGAGCACCCGGCGGGGGGCGAGGCCGAGGATGCGGGCCACGGTGGCGTCCCGCCATTCGCGCATCTGCTCCTCGGGGATGGGCTGTGCGTCGTAACTGCTGTTCCAGCCGACGAAGTTGTCGCCGAAGGGTGCCGTGTCGGGAGCGATGGGCAGGGCGTCGTAGATGTCCTGCCACTCCCCCACCTGGTCCGCTTCGAGGCCGCTGTCCCTGGCCGGGTCCTGGTGCGGGACGACGTAGCCGACGAGCCGGTCGTCCTGAGCGAGGACGGCGGTCTGCGCGACGGCGGGGTGTGCGGTGAGTGCGGCCTCGATCTCGCCGGGTTCGACACGGAAGCCGCGCACCTTCACCTGGTCGTCGGCGCGGCCGGCGTACTCCAGCTGTCCGTCGCCGAGTCGGCGGACGAGGTCGCCGGTGCGGTACATGCGCTCACCGGGGACGAATGGGCAGGCGACGAACCTGCCCGCCGTCAGCCCGGGCCGGTTGAGGTAGCCCCGGGCGAGGCCCGCGCCTGCCACGTACAGCTCGCCGGTGACGCCGGGCGGCACGGGCCCGAGCCGGTCGTCCAGGACGTACACCCGGGCGTTGGCGATGGGCCGGCCGATCGGTGGCACACCGTGGCCGGGGGTCAGCGGGTCGCTCATGGTCGCGCAGACGGTGGTCTCGGTCGGGCCGTACGCGTTGATCATGCGGCGTCCGGGCGCCCACCGCGCCACCAGCTCGGGCGGGCACGCCTCCCCGGCCACGACCAGCGTGGACGCGCGCACGGTCCCGTCCGGCACGGCGGCCAGGACCGACGGCGGCACCGTGACATGGGTGATGCCGAGGTCCGGGTCGGTGAGTGCGGCGACGGGCTCGGTCGCCGGGGGCAGCACGAGGGCGGCGCCGCTGAGCAGGGCGGTGCAGATCTCCGAGACCGAGGCGTCGAAGCTGGGCGAGGCGAACTGGAGGACCCGGCTGTCGGGTCGGACCGCGAAGCGTTCGATCTGCCCGGCGACCAGGCTCGCCAGACCACCGTGTCCGACGATGACACCCTTGGGCCGACCGGTCGAGCCGGAGGTGTAGATGACGTAGGCCGGGTGCCGCACATCGAGCGCGACCCGCGGGTCGGTCTCCGGCCAGTCGCCCTCCGACACCGTCGCGGGGTCGTCGACCACCAACGCCGGACGGGCATCGTCCAGCATGTACGCGATCCGCGCCCGCGGATACGCCGGGTCCACCGGCAGATACGCCGCACCGGCCTTCAGTACCCCCAGGACCGCGACCACCGACTCCACCGACTTCGGCAGAGCCACCGCCACCACCTGCTCCGGACCCACCCCACGCGCGATCAGGGCGTGGGCGAAGCGGTTGGCACGGCTGTCGAGTTGTCGATATGTCAGTTCGTCGTCGCCGCAGACGAGTGCGAGCGCGTCGGGTGTCGCCTCCACCTGGGCCGCGAAGGCCCGGGGAAGCGGGACCGCGCCGACGTCTCGGGTGGTGGCGTTGTCCCGTTCCAGCAGCCGGTGCCGCTCGTCGGCGTCGAGGAGGTCGATCCCGCCGATCGGCTGTTCCGGGTCTGCGGTGACGGCCTTCAGCAGGAGCGTCCAACGGCGGACCAGCGTCTCGACCGTCGTGCGGTCGAACAGGTCGGTGGCGTACTCGACGGCTCCGACGATGCCGGCCGGGGCGCCGTCCGGAGAGAACCGCTCCACCATGCTCACGCCGAGGTCGAACTTGGCGGTGCCGGTCGCGACCGCGTAGGTCGTGACGTCCAGGCCGGGCAGCGAGAACCGGCCGGTCGGGGCGTTCTGCACGGCCAGGATGGTCTGGAAGAGAGGGTGGTGGGACAGCGACCTGGACGGGTTCAGCGCCTCCACCAGATGCTCGAACGGCACGTCCTGATGCGCGTACGCCGACAACGCCGTCTCCCGCACCCGACCCAGCAGCTCACCGAAACTCGGATCGCCGCTCGTGTCCGTCCGGAGCACCAAGGTGTTCACGAAGAACCCGACCAGATCGTCCAGCGCCTCGTCGGTACGCCCCGCGATCGGACTCCCGATCGGGATATCGGTCCCCGCGCCCAACCGCGTGTACAGCGCGGCCAGACCCGCCTGCAACACCATGAACAGGCTGGTGCCCGTCCGCCTGGCCAGCTCGGCCAGTGAGGTGTGCAGTTCGGTGTCGAGTTCCAGGCCGATGTGGTCGCCCTGCCGGCCGGCGACGGCGGGGCGGGGGCGGTCGGTGGGCAGGGGAAGCAGTTCCGGCAGGTCGGCAAGTTGCCGCTTCCAGTAGCCGAGTTGTTCGGCGAAGCGGCTCTCCGGGTCAGCGGCGTCACCGAGGAGTTCGCGCTGCCAGAGCGTGTAGTCGGCGTACTGGACCGGCAGTTCCGGCCTGGCCGCAGGCCGGCCTTCGCAGCGTGCCGCGTACGCCTCGGCGAGGTCGCGGGCCAGCGGGCCGGTGGACCAGCCGTCGGCGACGATGTGGTGCATGACGAGGAGCAGCACGTACTCGTCGGGTGCGACCGTGAACAACTCGGCGCGCAAGGGCGGTTCGGCCGACAGGTCGAAGGGCTGCCGGGCGGACTCGGCGAGGAGGTGCGGCAGTTCGTCCGCCGGCACCTCGGGCGCGCGGGCCCGGAGCCGGACGGCTGCCGGTTCCAGCAGCCGCTGGCAGGGTACGCCGTCGACCTCCGGGAACACCGTCCGCAGGCTCTCGTGCCGGGCCACCACATCGGCCAGCGCCTGGTCGAGCGCGCCCCGGTCGAGCGTTCCGGTCAGCTGGAGCGCCAGCGGGATGTGGTATGTGGCGGCGGTGGCGTCCATGCGGTGCAGGAACCACAGGCGGCGCTGCGCGAAGGACAGCGGCACCGTTTCGGGCCGCTCGTACGCGGTGAGCGCCGGGCGCACCCCGTCGGCCGCCGCCAGTGCCCCGGCCAGGCCGGCCACGGTGGGTGCCTGGAAGAGGGCGCGCAGCCCGAGTTCCACGCCGAGCACCGAGCGCACCCGGGCGACCAGCCTGGTGGCGAGCAGGGAGTGCCCGCCCAGGTCGAAGAAGTCGTCGTCCACGGAGACCCGGGGCACGTCGAGCACCTCCGCGAACAGTTCGGCGAGGATCTGCTCACGCGGGGTGCGCGGCGCCCGGCCGCCGTCCGTGGACGCGGGGTCCGGCGCGGGCAGCGCCGCCCGGTCCAGCTTCCCGTTCGGCGTCAACGGCAACGCGTCGAGCAGCGCGAACGCGGACGGCACCAGGTAGTCCGGCAGCCGGTCGCGCAGGTGGGCGGCCAGCTCCACGGGGCGCACGGCCGCACCGGGACGCGGCACCACGTAGCCGACGAGCCGGTCGTCCCGGGCCACGACGGCGGCCTGGGCCACGCCGGGGTGCGCGGCGAGCGCGGCCTCGACCTCGCCCGGCTCGATCCGGAAGCCGCGCACCTTCACCTGCTGGTCGGCGCGGCCGGCATACTCCAGCTCGCCGTCGGCGCGGCGCCGGACCAGGTCGCCGGTGCGGTACATCCGCGCGCCCGCCGGACCGAAGGGGCAGGCCGTGAACCGTCCCGCCGTGAGGCCGGGGCGGCCCAGGTAGCCGCGGGCCAGGCCGGGCCCGGCAACGTACAACTCACCGGTCACGCCCGGCGGTACGGCGCGCAGCCGTTCGTCCAGGACGTAGGTCCGGAAGTCCGCGACCGGGCGGCCGATCGGGGGCACACCGGTGCCCGGGACGAGCGGATCGCTCATGGTGGCGCAGACCGTGGTCTCGGTCGGGCCGTACGCGTTGATCATGCGGCGTCCGGGGGCCCACCGCTCGACCAGTTCCGGCGGGCACGCCTCGCCCGCGACCACCAGGGTGGAGGCGGTGAGTCCGGCATCGCCCAGTGCGGCGAGGGCGGAGGGCGGCAGTGTCACATGGGTGACGCCGAGGTCCGGGTCCGCGAGGGCGTCCAGCGGGGTGTCGGCGGGGGCGAGGACGAGCGCGGCGCCGGTCAGCAGCGCGCCGCACAGGTCCCAGAAGGACGCGTCGAAGCTGGGCGAGGCGAACTGGAGCACCCGGCTCCCCGCCGCCACGCCGAGCCGGTCGGCCTGCACCGCTGCCAGACGCGACACACCGGCGTGGCTCACGACGACGCCCTTGGGGCGGCCGGTCGAGCCGGAGGTGTAGATGACGTAGGCCGGGTGCCGCACATCGAGCGCGACCTGCGGGTCGCTCTCGGGCCGGTCGCCCTGCGACACCATCGCGGGGTCGTCCACCACGAGGGCCGGACGAGCGTCATCGAGCATGTACGCGATACGGGCCTCGGGGTACGCCGGGTCCACCGGCAGATACGCCGCACCGGCCTTCAGCACACCGAGCACGGCGACCACCGACTCCACCGACCTCGGCAGAGCCACCGCCACCACCTGCTCCGGGCCCACCCCACGCGCGATCAACGCATGAGCGAACCGGTTGGCGCGCACGTCGAGTTGTCGGTACGTCAACTCCTCGTCGCCGCAGACGAGGGCGACCGCGTCCGGTGTCGCCGCCACCCGCCCCGCGAACAGTTCCGGAAGGCTCGTCCCGGCCGCCTCGTCCGCGACGGCGGGCAGCAGCGCGCCGCGCTCCGCGGCGGACAGCAGATCGATGGCACCGATCGGGCGCTCCGGAGCGGCGACGACCTCGGCCAGCAGCCTGGTCCACCTGGCGGCCAGCGCCTCGACCGTCGCGCGGTCGAACAGGTCGGTGCTGTATTCCACGGCGCCGCTGAGGCCGGCCGGCTCGCCGTCGGGGCCGTACTCCTCGGCGAACCCGAAGGTCAGGTCGAGCCGCGCGGTCCCCGTGAGCACGGGCAGCGCGGAGACCTGGAGGCCGGGGAGGTCGAAGGCGCCGCCCGGCGCGTTCTGCACGGCCAGGCCGGTCTGGAAGAGGGGGTGGTGGGACAGCGACCGGGAGGGGTTCAGCGCCTCCACCAGATGCTCGAACGGCACGTCCTGATGCGCGTACGCCGACAACGCCGTCTCCCGCACCCGGCCCAGCAGCTCACCGAAGCTCGGGTCACCACTGGTGTCCGTCCGGAGCACCAAGGTGTTCACGAAGAACCCGACCAGATCGTCCAGCGCCTCGTCGGTACGCCCCGCGATCGGACTCCCGATCGCGATGTCCGTCCCCGCGCCCAACCGTGTGTACAGCGCGGCCAGACCCGCCTGCAACACCATGAAGAGGGTGGCGCCGGATCGCCGGGCCAACTCTACGAGCCGCGCGTGCAGTTCGGCGTCGATGCGGAGTTCCAGCACATCCCCGGCGTACGACATGACGGCCGGGCGCGGTCGGTCGGCGGGGAGGTGGAGCTGTTCGGGCATGCCCGCCAGCGTCCGTTCCCAGTAGGCGACTTGACGGGAGAAGAGGCTGTCGGGGTCGTCCTCGTCGCCGAGGAGTTCGTGCTGCCACAAGGTGTAATCCGCGTACGTCACCGGCAGCGGCGGCCACTCCGGTGCTCCGCCGCTCCGCCGGGTGGTGTAAGCGGCGGCCAGGTCGCGGGCGAGCGGGCCCATGGACCAGCCGTCCCCGACGATGTGGTGCATGACGAGGAGCAGCACGTGCTCGTCCGGTGCGACCGCGAACAGCTCGGCCCGCACGGGGATTTCGGTGGTCAGGTCGAAGCCGCGCACGGCCGCGTCCCGCAGCAGCGCGGGCACCTCGGACGCGCCGGCCGGGCGCACGGTCAGCGGGACGCCGGCCTCGGCGGTGTCCAGCACGCGCTGGTGCGGGATGCCGCCGGTGTGCGGGAACACCGTGCGCAGGGTCTCGTGGCGGGTCATCACGTCGGCCAGGGCGGCGCCGAGCGCGTCCCGGTCGAGGTCGCCGGAGAGCCGCAGGGCCAGCGGCATGTGGTAGGTGGCGCTCGGCGCGCCGAACTGCTGGAGGAACCAGAGGCGGCGCTGGGCGAACGACAGCGGCAGCATCTCGCGCCGAGGCCGGGGCACGAGTGCGCGGCGCGCGGTGCCGGCGTCGTGCAGCCCGGCCGCCAGCCCGGCGGGGGTCGGGTCGCGGAACAGGGCGCGCAGTTCCAGTTCGATACCGAGGGTCGCCCGGACCCGCGAGACGAGCCGGGTGGCGAGTAGGGAGTGCCCGCCCAGCGCGAAGAAGTCGTCGTCGGCCCCGACCCGGGAGAGGCCCAGGACGTCGGCGAACAGCTCGCACAGGATCTGTTCCTGCGGGGTGCGCGGCGCCCGGCCGCCCCCGTGGACGCGACGTCCGGCGCGGGCAGCGCCGCCCGGTCCAGCTTCCCGTTCGGCGTCAACGGCAACGCGTCGAGCAGCACGAACCCGGACGGAACCAGGTACTCCGGCAGCCGGTCGCCCAGGTGTGCGGCGAGTGCCGCCGGGGTCGTCCCGGCCGGGTCCGACGGGACGACGTAGGCGACGATCCGGTCCTCCCGGGCGAGCACCGCGACCTGGGCAACGCCTGCGTGGGCGGTGAGCTCGGCCTCGATCTCGCCGGGTTCGATGCGGAAGCCGCGCACCTTGACCTGGTGGTCGGCCCGGCCGGCGAACTCCAGCTCGCCGTGGGCTCCCCAGCGCACCAGGTCTCCGGTGCGGTACATGCGCGCGCCGGCCGGCCCGTACGGATCGGCGACGAAACGGCCGGCGGTCAGCCCGGGCCGGTCGAGGTAGCCCCGGGCGAGCCCGGTGCCGGCGAGGTACAGCTCGCCCAGGACGCCGGGGGCGACCGGTCGCAGGGCCTCGTCCAGGACGTACACCCGGCAGTTGTCGACGGGACGGCCGATCGGCACGGGCCGCGGGCAGTCGGCCGGGTCGCCGGGGAGGGCGTAGGCGGTGACGACGTGGGTCTCGGCGGGGCCGTAGTGGTTGTGCAGCACCCGGCCGGGCCGGGCGGCGAAGCGGCGTACGGCACCGCCCAGGCGCATCGCCTCCCCGGCCTGGGCGACGAGCCGCAGGTGCGGCAGTTCGAGACCGGCTTCCTCGACGGCCTCGGCCAGTGCCTCGACCACCAGGTTCGGTGCGAACAGCTCCTGGACGCGGTGGCGGTCCAGCCAGTGGGCGAACAGTTCGGCGCTGCGGCGCTGCTCCTCGGTGGGCACCACCAGGGTCTTCCCGTACAGCAGGGCGGACAGCATCTCCTGCACGGAGACGTCGAAGCTGATCGCGGTGAACTGCGCGGTGCGCGTGCCGGGTTCGCCGCCGACGGCGCGGTGGTGCCAGGCCAGCAGGTTGAGCAGGGCGGCGGCGGGCATGACGACGGCCTTGGGCCGGCCGGTGGAGCCGGAGGTGTAGATGACGTAGGCCGGGTGGCGGGTGTCCGCGCGCACGCCCGGGTCGTGCTCGGGCAGTGTGCCGGACGGCGTCACGGCGGCGAGGTCGTCGAGCACCACGGCCGGGCGCGCGTCCTCCATCATGTACGCGATGCGGGCGGCCGGGTAGTCCGGGTCCACCGGCAGGTACGCCGCGCCGGTCTTCAGTACCGCGAGCACGGCGACCACCAGCTCGGCGGAGCGCGGCAGCCGCAGGGCGACGACCTGCTCGGGGCCCGCCCCTCGGGCCGTCAGGGCGTGGGCGAGGCGGTTGGCCCGGCGGTTCAGCTCCCCGTACGACAGCACGGTGTCCTCGAAAACCACGGCCGGGGCGTCGGGGGTGGCCCGGACCCGCTGCTCGAAGAGTGCGGGGAGGGTGGTGTCGGCGGCCGGGCGGGCGGTGTCGTTGCGGGCGGCCAGCAGCTCGTGCCGTTCGGCGGCGGTGAGGACGTCGATCCGGCTCAGCGGGAGCCCCGGATCGGCGACGACCGCCGCGAGCAGCCGCAGCCAGCGGGCGACCAACGACTCCACGGTGGCGGGGTCGAACAGGTCGGTGCTGTACTCGACGCGCCCGACGATGCCCTCGGCGGCGCCGGGGCCGCCGCGCTCCAGGAGGTGGAAGCCGAGGTCGAACATCGTCGTCGGCGTCCCCACCAGGACGGGTTCGGTGGCGAGACCGCTCAGGGCGAAATCGGTGCGGGGCACGTTCTGGAGGGCCAGCAGCACCTGGAACAGCGGCTGGCGGGTGAGCGAGCGGGCCGGGTTCAGCGCCTCCACGACCTGCTCGAACGGCAGGTCCTGGTGGGCGTACGCGCCGAGCGCGTTCTCCCGGACGCGGCCCAGCAGTTCGGCGAACGTGGGGTCGCCCGAGGTGTCGGTGCGCAGGACCAGCGTGTTGACGAAGAACCCGATGAGGTCGTCGAGGGCCTGGTCGGTGCGGCCGGCGATGAGGCTGCCGACCGGGATGTCCTTGCCCGCCCCGAGTTTGTCGAGCAGGGAGGCCAGGGCGGCCTGGAGCACCATGTACACGCTGGCGCCGTGCTCGCGGCCGAGGCGGACCAGCCCGGCGTGGAGTTCCGCGTCCAGCTCGATCGCGAGCCGGCCGCCGGCACTGGAAGGGGTTGCGGGGCGGGGGCGGTCGGCGGGGAGCCGGATCTGTTCCGGCAGGCCCGCGAGCGTCCGGGTCCAGTAGTCGGTCTGCCGGGCGAGCAGGCTGTCCTCGTCGGACGCGTCACCGAGGAGTTGGTGCTGCCAGAGGGTGTAGTCGGCGTACTGAACGGGAAGCGGTGCCCACTGCGGGGCCTCGCCACGGACGCGTGCCGCGTACGCGGTGGCCAGGTCGGCGGCGAGCGGTCCGAGCGACCAGCCGTCCCCGGCGATGTGGTGCATCACGAGGAGCAGTACGTGCTCGTCCGCCGCGACCTCGAACACCTCGGCGCGCAGGGGAGGTTCGGCGGCCAGGTCGAAACCGCGCGCGGCGGCGGCCGTGAGCAGTTCCGGCAGTGTCTGCGTGTCGGCCGGGGTCACCGCCAGGGCCGGGTGTGCTTCTCCGACCGGCAGGACGTGCTGGTACGGCACCCCTTCCTCGGCGGGGAACACCGTACGCAGAGTTTCGTGCCGGTCCACGAGGTCACCGAGCGCCGCTGCGAGGGCGGCGGGGTCCAGCGGGCCGGTGAGCCGCCAGCCGAGGGGCATGTTGTAGACGGATGCGGCGCCCTCCAGCTGGCGCAGGAACCAGAGGCGGCGCTGAGCGGAGGACAGCGGCACCCGCTCGGGCAGCTCCGCCGGTGCCAGTGCGGGCCGGGCCCGGCCGGCGGCGCCCAGCCCCGCGGCCAGTCCGGCCACGGTCGGCGTACGGAAGAGGGTGGGGAGGGCCAGCTCCACGTTGAGCGTCGCGCGGACGCGGGCGACGAGCCGGGTGGCGAGCAGGGAGTGCCCGCCGAGGTCGAAGAAGTCGTCGTCGGCGCCGACCCGGGGCACCCCCAGCACCTCGGCGAACAGCCCGGCCAGTACGTGTTCCTCGGGCGTACGCGGCGCCCGGCCGGCCGTCGTGGCGGCGTCGGGCTCGGGCAGGGCGCGCCGGTCCAGCTTGCCGTTGGGGGTCAGCGGCAGCGCGTCGAGCGGAACGAAGGCGGCGGGCACCATGTACTCCGGCAGCCGCTCACGCAGGTGCGCCCGCAGCCCCTCGGTCTGCGGCGCGGCACCGGCGGCGGGTTGCACGTACGCGATCAGCCTGGAGCCCTGCGCGCCGTCCTGCCGGGCGACCACGGCGGTACGTGCGATGTCCTCGTGCTCGCCGAGGACGGCCTCGATCTCGCCCAGCTCGATGCGGAAACCGCGTACCTTCACCTGATCGTCCGTACGCCCCAGGAACTCGAGGTTCCCGTCCGCGTTCCAGCGCACCAGGTCACCCGTGCGGTACATGCGCGTACCGTCCGGGCCGTACGGGTCGGCGACGAACCGTCCTGCCGTCAGGCCCGGCCGGTTCAGGTAGCCGCGCGCCAGCCCGGAGCCCGCGATGTACAGCTCGCCCGCCACACCGGTCGGCACCGGTCGCAAGGCGCCGTCCAGCACATGGAGTCGGGCGTTGGCGACGGGCCTGCCGATGACCGGGCGCGGGCTCGATGCCACGGGCGCGGTCACCGAGTTGACCGTGCACTCGGAGGGCCCGTACAGGTTGTGGCACACCGTCCCCTCGGCGTCCCTCAGCCGCTCCCACAGCTGCTGCGGGACGGCCTCACCGCCAGCCGCGACCAGCGACGGACGACGCCGGGAACCGTCCAGCAGCCCTTGCTCGACCAGCACCGCGAGGTAGGAGGGGGTCGCCTCGACATAGTCCAGACCGCGGCGCGCCGCGTAGTCGAGGTAAGCCTGCGGATCGGTCCACGTCGCCTCGTCCAGGACGTGCAGCTCATGCCCGGCGAACACGGCGAACAGCTGGTCCAGAGAGGCGTCGAACGACACGGACGTGGTGAGCCCGACGCGCAGCCGCTCCCCCGTCGGCGAGACCAGCAGGCCGTGGTGCGCGTACAGGTTGACCAGACCGGTGTGCGTGACGACGACGCCCTTGGGGCGGCCGGTGGACCCCGAGGTGTAGATGACGTAGACCGGCTGGGCCGGATCGACCGGCACCATCGGGTCGGTGGCGGGGCACCCTTCGATCAGCGCGGAGGTCTCCGGGTCGTCGAGCACCAACCGGTCGTCGGCCACCCCCGGAAGGCTCTGCCCGGTACGCGTATCGGTCACGGTGAGCACGGGCCGGGCGTCGTCCAGGAGGTACGCGATCCGAGCGGCCGGGTACTCCGGATCCACCGGCACATACGCCGCCCCCGACTTCAGCACCGCGAGAATCGCCACCACCAGCTCCGCCGACCTCGGCAACGCCACCGCGACCAACCGCTCCGGACCCGCACCCCGCGCGATCAGCACACGCGCCAGCCGGTTCGCCCGCGCATCCAACTCCGCATACGACAGGAAGGCATCGCCGCACACGAGCGCCGTCAGGTCCGGGTGCTGCCGGACATGTTCCCGGAACAGCTCCGGCACCGTTTCGGTGCCGGTCTGGGCCGACGGTCCGGTGCCCAGCGCCGCAAGTGCTGCGTGCTCGTCGGCAGTGAGCAGGTCGAGCCGGCTGAGCCGCTGCCGGGGGTCCGCGACCGCGATGCGGAGCAGCCGCTCCCACCGGGCGAGCATCGTCTCGACGGTGGCCGGGTCGTACAGGTCTTCGGCGTACTCGACGGACCCTTCGAGCCCGTCCGGGGAGCCGTCCTCCGCGTGCCGTTCGGACATCGTGAAGATGAGGTCCAGCTTGGCCGTGGCCGACGCGGACGGCATGTCCTCGACGCGCAGGCCGGGCGGAGCGAAGTCGGCTCGGGGCGCGTTCTGGAGCGCCAGCATGACCTGGAACAACGGGTGGTGCGCGAGTGACCGGGACGGGTTCAGCACCTCGACCAGGTATTCGAACGGCACGTCCTGGTGGGCATACCCGGCGAGCGCGGTGTCCCGGACCCGTTCCAGCAGCTCGGCGAAGGTCGGGTCGCCCGAGGTGTCGGTGCGGAAGACCAGGGTGTTGACGAAGTAGCCGATCAGCTCGTCCTGCGCCTGGTCGGTGCGGCCGGCAACCGGGCTGCCGACCGGGATGTCGTCGCCGGCCCCCAGCTTGCTCAGCAGGGCGGCCAACCCCGCCTGGAGCACCATGAACAGGCTCGTCCCGTGGGCGCGGGCCAGCTCGCGGAGCCCCCGGTGCAGGTCGGCGTCCAGGCCGGCGCGCACGGAACCGCCCCGGTGCGAGGCGACCGCCGGGCGGGGCCGGTCGGCGGGCAGCTCGATCAGCTCGGGGAGCCCGGCGAGCTGCCGGGTCCAGTAGTCGGCCTGGGCGGCGAGCAGGCTGCCCCGGTCGGCGGAGTCGCCGAGGAGTTCGTGCTGCCAGAGGGTGTAGTCGGCGTACTGGACGGGAAGCGGCGCCCACTGCGGGGCCTCGCCACGGACGCGCGCCGCGTAGGCGTCGGTCAGGCCCTGGGCGAGGGGGCTCAGCGACCAGCCGTCGCCCGCGATGTGGTGGAGCACCAGGTGGAGGACGTGGTCGTCCGGTGCGAGGGCGAACAGCTCGGCGCGCAGCGGCAGGTCGGTTGCCAGGTCGAAGCGCCGGTCCCGCACCGCCGCCATCAGGGCGGGCAGCCCGGCCTCGGTGGTGTGGTGCACGGGCAGACCGGGGCGAGCTTCGGCCGCGGCCAGCACGCGCTGGTGCGGGACGCCGTCGACCGCCGGGAACACGGTGCGCAGGCTCTCGTGCCGGGCGACGACGTCGGCCAGGGCGGCTTCCAGGGCCCGCAGGTCCAGGTCGCCGGAGAGCCGCCAGGCGAGGGAGATGTGGTAGTTGGCGCCCGCGCCTTCCAGCTGGTGGAGGAACCACAGCCGGCGCTGCGCGAACGACAGCGGGATCATCTCGGGGCGCTCGCGGCGCGCCAATGCTGCCTGTGCCGGTCCGGCGGCGGGCAGGGCGGCGGCCAGGGCTGCGGGGGTCGGCGCCTCGAAGAGCGTACGCAGCGGCATCTCCACGCCGAGCGTGGCGCGGATCCGGGCGGCGAGTCGGGTGGCGAGCAGGGAGTGCCCGCCGAGCTCGAAGAAGCCGTCGTCCACGCCGGCCGACGGAATGCCCAGGACCTCCGCGAACAGCTGGCAGAGAATTTGCTCCTGGGCGGTGCGCGGCGCGCGGGACGTGGCCGCCGGGGTGAGGTCGGGGACGGGTAGGGCGCGGTGGTCGAGCTTGCCGTTGACGGTGAGCGGCAGGGCGTCGAGCGTGACGAACGCGGCGGGCACCATGTGCTCGGGCAGCCGCTCGCGCAGGTACGCGCGCAGCGCGGCGGCATCGGCTGCCCGTACGTCGGCTGCCCGCAGCTCGGCTGCCGGTACGAGGTACGCGACGAGCCGGGTGTCGTCGGCCCTGTCCTGGCGGGCGAGGACGGCGACCTGCGCGATGTCCGGATGCGCGGCCAGGACCGCTTCGATCTCGCCCAGCTCGATGCGGAAACCGCGCACCTTCACCTGCTGGTCGGCCCGGCCGACGTAGCGCAGGGTGCCGTCCGGGGTACGGCGCACCACGTCGCCGCTGCGGTACATGCGTGAGCCCGCGGGTCCGTAGGGGTCGGCCACGAAGCGCCCTGCGGTGAGGCCGGGCCGGTTCAGGTAGCCGCGTGCCAGGCAGGGGCCCGCGACGTACAGCTCGCCGGGGACGCCCGGGGCGACCGGGCGCAGGCCGGCGTCGAGTACGTAGGCCCGGAGGTCGGGGAGGGCGGTGCCGATGTCGCCGGGGGCGGTGGCGGTCCGGCCGAGTTCCGCGTAGGTGACGTGCACCGTGGTCTCGGTGATGCCGTACATGTTGACCAGGCGCGGCGCGTCCTCGGGGTGGCGCTCGTACCAGCTGGTGAGCCGGGCGTGTTCCAGCGCCTCGCCGCCGAAGACCACCGTGCGCAGGGCGAGCCGACGGCCGGTGTCCGGGGCCTCGGCGTCGGCCCGCATCAGCTGGTAGAAGGCGGACGGCGTCTGGTTGAGCACGGTCACCCGCTCGCGGGCGAGCAGGTCCAGGAACCGGCCGGGCGAACGGCTGGTCTCGTGGTCCACGACGACCAGGCGGCCGCCGTGCAGCAGGGGACCCCACAGCTCCCAGACCGAGAAGTCGAAGGAGTAGGAGTGGAAGAGGGTCCACACGTCGTCGGCGCCGAAACCGAACCGCTCGCGTGTGGTGTCGAAGAGACGCACCACATTGCGGTGCGGGATCACGACGCCCTTCGGCTCACCGGTGGAGCCGGAGGTGTGGATGACATAGGCGGCGTGGGCCGGGTCGACGGTGATCCCCGGGTCGGAGTCGGGCAGTCCGTCGAGGTCGGCGGTGTCCAGCAGCAGCCGCTCCACGCCCCACACGTCGACCTGACTGGTCGTCAGCACCAGTGACGGCCGGGTGTCCTGGAGCAGGTAGGCGATCCGGGCCGCCGGGTACTCCGGGTCCACCGGAACGTACGCCGCTCCCGCCTTGAGTACCGCGAGCACCGCCACGACCTGCTCCGCCGAGCGCGGAAGCGCCAGCGCCACCAACTGCTCCGGCACGACGCCCCGTTCGATCAGGGCGTGCGCCAGCCGGTTGGCGCGGGCGTTCAGCGCCCCGTACGTGAGTGTGGTCGCGCCGTCCGTGAGGGCGATGGCGTCGGGGGTGGCCCGCACCTGGCGCTCGAACAGCTCGGGCAGGCTGTGCCGGGGAGGTTCCGCACTCCGGCCGGCTGGCAGCAGTGCCCGGAGTTCGTCGGCGGACAGCACGTCCACCTGGCCGATGCGCCGTCCGGGATCGGCGGCGACGGCGCGCAGCAGCCGCAGCCAGCGCTCGACGATGCCGGTGACGGTGGCCGCGTCGAACAGGTCCGTGCTGTACTCCACCACGCCCGACAGCCCTTCGTTGCCGGGCTGTTCGGCCAGGACGAAGGTCAGGTCGCACTTGGCCGTGCCGGTGGGGACCAGGTCGGACGCCACGCGCAGCCGGGGCAGGTCGAAGGTGCCGGAGGGCGCGTTCTGAAGGGTGAGCATCGTCTGGAACAGCGGGTGGTGCGCGAGGGTCCGCGCCGGGTTCAGCGCCTCGACCAGGTGCTCGAACGGCACGTCCTGGTGGGCGTAGGCGCTCAGTGCCTCGGAGCGCACCCGGGCGAGGAGTTCGGTGAACGTCGGGTCGCCGGACAGGTCGGTGCGCAGCACCAGTGTGTTGACGAAGAAGCCCACCAGATCGTCCAGGGCCTCATCGGTGCGCCCCGCCACGGGCGTGCCGATCGGGATGTCGATCCCGGCTCCCAACTTGCCGAGCAGCGCGGCAAGACCGGCCTGGAGCACCATGAAGAGGCTGGCGCCGCCGTCACGGGCGACCGCGCGCAGGTCCTCGCACAGCTCCGCGTCCACGCTGACCGGCAGCTGGGCGCCCCGGTAGGACATCACCTCGGGCCTGGGCCGGTCGAAGGGCAGCTCGACCTGGTCGGGCAGGCCCGCCAGCCGCTCGCGCCAGTGGGCGAGCTGGGCACCCAGCAGGCTGTCCGGGTCGCTCCCGTCGCCCAGCAGTTCGCGCTGCCACAACGTGTAGTCGGCGTACTGGACCGGCAGCGGGGACCACTGCGGCTTCGCGCCCTCGGTCCGGGCCGCGTAGGCGGTCGTCAGGTCCTGCGAGAGCGGGCCCGTCGACCAGCCGTCACCGGCGATGTGGTGGACGACAAGCAGGAGTACGTGCTCCTCGTCGCCGAGGCGGAACAGCTCGGCGCGCAGGGGCGGTTCGCCGGAGAGATCGAAGCCCTGCCGGGCCGCCTCGGCCAGCCGGTCGGGCAGTTCGCGCTCGCCGGTCTCGGTCACCCGCAGCCGGGGCCGGGCCGCGTCGGGGTCCAGCACCCGCTGGCACGGCACTCCGGCGACCGAGGGGAAGACGGTGCGCAGGCTCTCGTGGCGTTCGACCACGTCCGCCAGGGCGGCTTCGAGGGCGCGCCCGTCCAGGCTCCCGGTCAGCCGCAGGGCGAGGGGGATGTTGTACGTGGCGCTCGGGCCCTCCATGCGGTGCAGGAACCAGAGCCGGCGCTGCGCGAAGGAGAGCGGCACGGTCTCGGGCCGATCCCGCCGGCCCAGCGCCGGGCGCGCCTGTCCTGCCGCGTCCACCCTGGCCGCCAGCCCGGCCACCGTCGGCGCGTCGAACAGGTCGCTGAGGCGCAGCTCCACGCCCAGCACGGACCGGGCCCGGGCGATGAGCCGGGTGCCGAGCAGGGAGTGTCCGCCGAGGTCGAAGAAGCCGTCGTCCAGGCCGACTTGGCCGACGCCCAGCACTTCGGCGAAGAGCCCGGCGAGCAGGTGCTCGACCGCGCTGCGCGGGGCGCGGCCCGGTGCGGCGGGCCGGTGGTCGGGGCCGGGAGCGCGCGTCGGTCCAGCTTGCCGTTGGGGGTCAGCGGCAGAGCGTCCAGCACCACGATCACCGAAGGCACCATGTGCGCCGGGAGCCGATCGCGGAGCCAGGTCCGCAGTGTGTCCTGTCGGGCGTCGTGTCCGGCGGTGGGTACGACGTAGGCGACGAGGCGGGGCTCCTCGTCGGTGCGCACGGTGACGGCGGTGCGTGCGATGTCCGGGTGCTCGGCGAGGACGGCCTCGATCTCGCCCAGCTCGATGCGGAAGCCGCGTACCTTCACCTGATCGTCCGTACGCCCCAGGAATTCGAGGTCGCCCTCGGAGTTCCAGCGCACCAGGTCACCGGTGCGGTACATGCGCGTACCGTCCGGGCCGTAAGGGTCAGCCACAAACCGCCCAGCCGTCAGGCCAGGCCGGTTGAGGTAGCCGCGCGCCAATCCCGCACCCGCGATGTACAGCTCGCCCGCCACACCACCCGGCACCGGCCGCAACGCACCGTCCAGCACATGGAGCCGGGCGTTGCCGACGGGCCGGCCGATGACGGGGCGCGGGCTCGACGCCACGGTCGCGGTCACCGAGTTGACCGTGCACTCGGAGGGTCCGTACAGATTGACGCAGTGCGTGCCCTCGGCCGCCCGCAACCGCTCCCACAGCTGCTGCGGGACGGCCTCACCGCCGGCCGCGAGCATCGCGGGACTGCGTCGCTCGTCGCTCAACAGGCCCTGCGATACGAGGTCGTGGAGGTACGAGGGTGTGGCCTCGACGTAATCCAGCTCGTGGTCACCCGCGTAGGCGACGAACGCCTCCGGGTCCGTCCAGGTCGCATGGTCCAGGACGTGCAGCTCATGGCCCGCGAAGGGGGCCATGAGCTGGTTCCAGGAGGCGTCGAAGGACACCGAGGTGGTGAGCGCCACCCGCAGCCGCTGCCGGTCCTTCAGCAGAGGGGCGAACAGTGCGTGCCGGTGGTCCGTGAGCAGGTCGGCCAGGCCGCCGTGCGTGACGACGACGCCCTTGGGACGGCCGGTGGACCCCGAGGTGTAGATGACGTAGGCGGGGTGACCGGCATCGACCGGCACCATCGGGTCGGTGGCGGGGCACCCTTCGATCAGCCCGGAGGTCTCCGGGGCGTCGAGCACCAACCGGTCGTCGGCCACCCCCGGAAGGCTCTGCCCGGTACGCGTGTCGGTCACGGTGAGCACGGGCCGGGCGTCGTCCAGGAGGTACGCGATCCGAGCGGCCGGGTACTCCGGGTCCACCGGCACATACGCAGCCCCCGACCTCAGCACCGCGAGAATCGCCACCACCAGCTCAGCCGACCTCGGCAACGCCACCGCGACCAACCGCTCCGGACCCGCACCCCGCGCGATCAGCACGCGCGCCAGCCGGTTCGCCCGCGCATCCAACTCCGCATACGACAACGACACATCGCCACACACGAGCGCCGTCAGATCCGGAGCCCTCCGCACCTGCTCCCGGAACAGCTCCGGCAGGCTCGCGGCCGAGGGCGTGGCGGTCGGCCCGGTGCCCAGCCGCGCGAGCGCGGCGTGCTCCTCGCCCGTGAGGAGGTCGACACCGCCCACCGTCGCGTCCGCGTCGAGGTCCGCGACGGCGTCGAGCAGGGCGAGCAGCCGTTCCTGGTGTGCGGCGAGGTCGTCGTCGCCGTACGCGTCCGGCGCCCCGTGCAGCCGCAGCAGCGGAGGGTTGCCGTCCCGGTAGTCGAAGAGCCAGACGGCCAGGTCGGTGGTCGAGCCGGACACGAAGTGGTGCACGGACGCGGGGTGTCCGGCGAAGCCGGGCCTGGCGTGGAAGGCCATGATGTTGACGATCAGCGGGAACGCCGTGCCGATGCCGCCCGACGCGCCGAGGTCGCGCAGCAGGTCCTCGCCGCGGTACCGCTCGTGCGCGACGACCGCCTCGACCTCGCGCGCCACCTGGGCCACCAGCTCGCCCCACGGCATGTCCGGCCGCACGGTCAGCCGGAGCGGCACCACGTTGGACATCGTGCCGGGCACGGACATCAGGTCGCGGCCGGAGCCCCGGCGCGCGGTGACGGGCAGGGCGAGGACCACGTCCCGGGTGCCGCTCAGCCGGTGGGCGTAGAGCGCGGTCGCCGCGATCACCACCCGGGACCACCTGACCCCGGCCCGGTTCGCCGCCGCCCGCAGCGCCTCCGGGTCCCGCAGCTCCCGCTCCCCGGCCACGCGCAGGACCTGGTGCGGGTCGGTCGCGGAGGCGTCGGTCAGCCGGGTCGGGGCGGGCAGGTCGGTGAAGCGGCCGGTCCAGTAGGCGCGGTCCGCCGTGAAGGCGTCGGAGGCCCGGTAGTCGGCGTCGCTGTCGACCAGCTCCCGCAGGGTGCCGAACGGGGAGGGGGCGACGGCGGCGCCCTCCGCCAGCGCCGAATACACCTCGCCGACCCGCTGCCGCACCATCGAGGCGCTGATCGCGTCCAGGACCACATGGTGGTACCTCAGGTACCAGAAGTACTCCGTGGGTGAAATCCGGATCAGCGCGTGGCCGAACAGCGGATCGCGGGACAGGTCCAGCGGGCGGGCGAGGTCGCGCTCCATCCACTCCCGGGCGGCCGCCCGGGGGTCCGGCTCCGCCCCGAGGTCGAGGTGCGCCGGGGCCCAGTCCCAGGTCGCGCGGAGGATCTGGCGGGGGCCGGCCCCGTCGTCGGTGAAGGTGACGTGGAGGGCGTCGACCTCGTCCACCACCCGGCGCAGCGCCGCTTCGAACAGCTCCGGATCGATGGGCCCATGGATCTCCAGGCACTCACCGACGCGGTAACCCGGGATCGGCGTCGGCGCACTCTGTTCAGCGAGCCAGATCTCCCGTTGGGCCGCGGTCAGGGGAAGGACGTCGCCGTCACGACGGGACATGGGGGTACCTCCAGAGGTATGAGAGGGCATGCGCGCAGGGCGCACCGGCCGCGGTGGCGTCACGCGGCCGGGCGGTGGGGCGGATTCCTGCGGTCAGGCGGCGAGTTCGCCGGACTGGAGCTGCCAGAGGGATGCGTAGAGCCCGTGCTGGGCGAGGAGTTCGTCGTGGGTGCCCTGCTCGGCGACGATGCCGCCCTTGTCCAGGACGAAGATGCGGTCGGCGTTGCGGACCGTGGAGAGGCGGTGGGCGATGACGATCATGGTCCGGCCGGCCGCGAAGGTGTGCAGCGTGCGCTGGATGGCGGCCTCCGTCTCGTTGTCCACGGCGGAGGTGGCCTCGTCCAGGATGACGACGGGCGAGTCCTTGAGGATCGCGCGGGCCAGGGCGATGCGCTGCCGCTGGCCGCCGGAGAGCGCGGCGCCGCGTTCGCCGATGAGGGTGTCGTAGCCGTTCGGCAGGGTCGTGATGAAGGTGTGGGCCTCGGCCATGGCGGCGGCGCGGACGACGGCCTCGTCGGAGGCGCCGAAGCTGCCGTAGCGGATGTTGTCGGCGATGCTGCCGTCGAAGAGGAACGGGTCCTGGGCGACGAAGCCGATGGCGTGGCGCAGGGCGTGGCGGCGCAGGTCCTGGACGTCGCGGCCGTCGAGCAGGACCCGGCCGGACTCCGCGTCCTGGAAGCGCATGAGCAGTTTGGCGATCGTCGTCTTGCCGGAGCCGGTGGCGCCGACCAGGGCGGTGACCTGTCCGGCCGGGATGGTCAGGGACAGGTTGTCCAGGGTCGCCGGGCGGCCGGGGTAGGCGAAGGTGACCTCGTCGAGGACGATCTCGCCGCGCACGGTGGGGAGATCGAGCGTCCCCTCACCGCTGTCGGTCTCGACGGGCAGCTCGCGGAGGCGCTGGACCCGGTCGTAGGAGGCAAGGGTGCGCTGGTACTGGTCGGCGATGCCACCGAGTCGGCTCATCCGCATGAGCAGCATCTGCGGGAGCCCGATCAGGGGGCTGAACACCTCGAAGCGGAGGGTGCCGTCGAGGACCGCGCGGCCGCCGATGAGCAGGGTGCCGGCCATCGACGCGGTGGTGCAGGCCCGGACGGTCTCGCCGTGCCGGAGGGTGCTGCGGTCCGTGCGGTGGCTGCTCTCCTGGACCGTGTCGCTCAACCGGTCGACGCGCTCGGCCTCGTACGTCTCGGTGCAGAAGCTCTTGACGGTCGCGCCGGCTTCGAGCGAGTTGATCACCTGGCTGCCGAGCCTGGCGCGGTCCTCGCCGGTGGCGGCGTAGTCCGTCGCGGCTCTCTCCTGGTGGCGCAGCGACAGCCAGGCGATAACCGGGATCGGGAGGAAGGCGATCCAGGCGATCTGCGGGGCCAGGAGGAGGAACGCCGGTACGAGCAGGGCGAGGCTGGTGCCGAGTTGCAGCACGTCGTTGGCGGGTCCCGCGAAGAAGGCGCCGAGCTGGCCGACGTCGTGGGTGAGGGTGCCGGCCACCCTGCTGGTCCGCTCGCCTTCCAGCCGACTGAGTTCGAGGTGCTGGACGTGGCGGTAGGTGCGGGCCCGCCAGTCGTGCTCGATGTCCTGGCCGAGTCGGCGCCACTGGAGGTTCGAGGCGTACGAGAGCCCGGCGACGGCGGCGCAGGCGGCGGCCACCAGCCCTGCCAGGCCCAGGAGTTGGGCGGATGCCGTGGTCAGGCCGAGGCCGGCCAGCGGTGCCGCCTCGCCCTTGATGAGGACCAGGCCGGTCCATCCGAGGAAGGTGCCGAGCGCCATCTCGGCGGCCTGGCAGGCGACGGACAGGGCGGCGGCCCGGTAGAGGCGGGGGCGGTGCGGTCCGACAATCTCGAGCAGCGGGTGGCCCTCTCCCTCGGGCCCGGCCGCCTCGGCCGCGCCGCGCCACGCCTTGCGCAGGACGACCGCGGTCGCCGCGGCCACTCCGCCGACGGCCACCAACTGCCGTGTCAGGGCCGACCCCTTGACCAGCGCGGTCCCCGCCGCGACTCCACCGCCGACGGCGAGCACCGGCCGGACGACCAGGCCGCGGTCCACCTGGGGGGCCGGCACGGACCGGTCCGTTGCCGCTCGCCCCGTGCCGGCCGCTTCCCGCGCGAGCCGGGCGACGGTGCGGCTGATGACGCGGCCCACGTCCGCGGCGCACAGCCGCCCGTCGTGCCGGACGAGCACCCCGCCGGTGACCGGGCTGGCCTGGGCCTCGGTGATCCCGGGGATGTGGCGCAGCGCGGCGGCGAGGATCTCGGCCGTCCGTGGGCGTCCGACGACGAGCCCGACGTCCCAGCGCTGGCGGCCCGGAGTGACCGAGCGAGGGCTCGCGGCCGGTTCCACGGAGCGGAATCCGGATGCGGCTCCCAGTAGCGATGGCATGTGTACGTTCACCTGTTTGCGGAGGTCGCGGAAGGCCGTCACGGAGTCGACGGACCGGGGCGACGGAGCGGGAAATGAGATACGGGGCGGGGCGGGAGGGGTACGCGGGCGGGGCGGCCCGCGAACGGCCGCCACCCTGGCGCGTTTCGCCGCAGTCGGTCGGCGGGCGCACCGGGTGGCGGCCGCGGGTCGCACAGGCCGTCAGTGCGTCTTTCCGGCGGCGCTCTCTGCGGTCGCGCGGATCTTGGGGGCCCTCCGGTCCCCCTTGGCACCGGCTCCGGTCGCGTGCTGACCGGGCACGGAGTGGCCCTCGGTCTCGCCGGCGGCGATCTGGGCGGCGACCACGTCGGCGGCGACCTCGGCCGCGAGGTCATGGATGTTCTCCCCGGCCTCGTGGGCCGCCTTCTTCACCTCCATCGCGATTCCGACGGACGCTTTGACGACTCCACCCACCAGTGGCTTCAGCAGGCGCTTGGCCAGCGGCGCGACGATGAGTCCGACGAGAAACGGCGGTACTACAGGCGGCATGACGCTCCATCCTCTCCACGCATACGTATGACAGGGAACCCGGGCACGACGAGAAGGGGAGCGACGCACGGCCGGGTGGAAAAAGGAATTCCGTTTCGGAATCCGGTGCGGTCCCGGAGAATCCGGTACCGAGCCGGAAATCGAATTCCCGGACGCGGGAACACGCCGTCCGATCCCTTGATCACGGTAGTCGAACGACGCCCACCTGGGCCAAATGGATTCCCCGGGTTCACTCGTGTGAGTGTCCGTGGCCATTTCTCGTGTCCGGAATTAAGCGCACCCCGGCACACCTTGAGAACGATTATCCGACTATCTCTTTTGAAACATGCCGGCCGGCACATGCCCCGGCGCCCCCGCCCCGACCCGTACGGGTGAATCGGGACCGGCCGCCCCCATGGCCGCGACCGCGCCCGGCCACCATGGCGCCATGCTCCGACGCACCCCGCCGGCCGTCCTGACGGCCGCGCTCACCGCCACGGCCCTCGCGCTGAGCGGCTGCGGCGGCGTCGCCCGCTCCTCGACGACCACTCCCCTGGTGGACCGCGGCACCGTCCGGATCGCCGAGGCGGGCGAGACGCCGAGCTTCGACCCGTACTCCACCTTCGGTGCCTCCCAGGCCCATTACGCCTACGACTCCCTGGTGAACCCCACCCCGGGCGGCGGCCTGGCCACCGGCCTGGCCACGTCCTGGCGGGCCACGGCGACCACGGCGGTGTTCACGCTCCGCGCGGGCGTCACCTGCTCCGACGGCACCCCCCTCACCGCCTCGGCGGTCGCCCGATCGCTGACCTACGCGGCCGACCCGGACAACCAGCTCGCCGGAGCCCGTACGGTCCTGCCGAACGTCCCCTTCACGGCGCGCGCCGACGACCGCACCCGCACCGTGTCGGTGTCCGCCGACGCCCCCTTTCCGTTCCTGATCCGCACCGTCGGCCTGCTGCCGATCGTCTGCCCGGCCGGACTGGACCGGCCCGGCTCGCTCGCCCGCGCCACCCAGGGCACCGGCCCCTATGTGCTGACCCGCTTTTCCCCCGGCGGGCCGTACGAGTTCACCGTCCGCGACGGCTACACCTGGGGGCCCGACGGCGCGACGACCGCCGCCCGCGGCCTCCCCGAGCGCATCCGGCTCTCGGTGGTGCCCCAGACCTCCACGGCGGCGAACCTCCTGCTGACCGGGGGCGTCGACATCGCGCCGGTGAGCGGACCCGACCGCGCCCGGCTCACCGGCCACGGCCTGGCCACCACCGAGGTCGCCACCGTCGTCGGGATGACCTTCTTCAACCAGCGCCCCGGCCGGGTCCTCGCCGACCGGGCCGTGCGCCGCGCCCTGGTCTCCGCCCTGGACCGCCGGGGGCTCGCCAACGTCGCCGTGGGCGGCACCGGCAGGCCCGCCGCGGACTTCGGCGCCGAGGGGTCCGTCTGCCATGGAGACCTCGCCGACGCCCACCTGCCCACGCGGGACGCCGACGAGGCCCTGCGGGAAGCGGGCTGGACCCGCTCGGCCGGCGGTGCGCGGACCAAGGACGGCCGGACGCTGCGGCTCCGCCTGATCACCAGCCCCGATCTCGGCCCGACCCTGGCGTCCGTGGCCGAGCTGATGGCCCGGCGGTGGACGGCGCTCGGCGCGAAGGTCGAGCTGGTCACCGAGAGCCTGCCCGCCCTGGTCAACGCGATGTACACGACGGCCGACTTCGACGTGGTGGTCGGCAGCACGCCGGGCTTCGCCCTGCCCGCGGGCTTCATCCCCTTCTTCTCGGGCCCCGCCCCCGCCGGGGGCCTGAACTTCGCCGGGGTGGTCAACCCGGAGTACGACGCCCTGGTCGCCCGGGCCCTCCGGGAGCCGGACACGACGGGATGCGCCACCTGGAACAGGGCCGCCGCCGCGCTCCTCCGCTCGGCCGACGCGCTGCCGATCGCCGAGGGCCGGAGCGGCGTCTACGGCCACCGCACCACGTTCACCACCACGTTCGGCGGTCGGCTCGTCCCCACGAGCATCCGCCTCCACCAGTGATCCCGGGGCTCACCATGACCGTTCCCGCACTGCTGCGGCACCCCTGGACGGTGTTCCTGGGCCGCCGCGGCCTCCGGCTCCTCGTCTCGCTCGGCCTGGTCCTCACCGCGTCGTTCGCGATGATCCGCCTCATCCCCGGCGACCCGGTACGGGCGGCGCTCGGGGTGGACGCCGCCCCCGACCTGGTCGCCGCCCGGCGGCACGCGCTCGGGCTCGACCTGCCGTTCCTCGCCCAGTACCGGCAGTACGTCGGCGGCCTGCTGCACGGCGACCTCGGGACCTCGCTGGTCACCGGGGCGCCGGTCGCGGAGCTGGTCCGCACCCGGCTCCCGGCCACCCTGGAGATCGCCGGGCTCGCCTTCGTCGCCGCGCTCGCCGTCGCCCTGCCCGGCGGCCTGCTCGCCGCCGTCCGCACTCGCGACGGCCGCCGCCCGCGCACCGAGCTGGCGTTCACCACGGTCACCGCCGGTCTGACCGGGGTGCCGGACTTCGTGCTGGCCGCCGGGCTCACCGCCCTGCTCGCCGTCGGGCTCCAGCTGTTCCCGGTGGCCGGTGCGGCGGGCGCCGCCTCCCTCGTCCTGCCCGTCCTCGCGCTCTCCCTCACACCCACCGCCGTACTCCTGCGCATCGTCCGGGTCGAGGCGCTCAAAGTGCTGGACGAGGACTATCTGCGTACCGCCCGGAGCAGACGGCTGTCCGCCGCACGCCGCTATCTGCGGCACGCGGCACCCAACATGGCGTCCGCCGCGCTCACCGTCGCGGGGAGCCTGCTGCCCGCCCTGATCGCGGGCACGGTCCTGGTCGAGAAGGTCTTCGCCTGGCCCGGCATCGGCGCCGCGATGGCCCAGTCCGTGGTCGCGCAGGACTACCCGGTGGTCCAGGCCATGGTGCTGGTGCTCGGCACCACCGTGCTGCTCGCCGGACTCCTGGTCGATGTGCTGCTCGCCCTGCTCGACCCCCGCTCGGCGATCCGGGAGATGTGATCATGAGCCTTCCCGCCGGACTCCGGCGCTCCCCCATGGCCTGGATCACCGGGTTCATGCTGGCGTCGCTCGTGGTGCTCGCCGTGGCCGGGCCGCTGTTCTGCGGCGCGGCGGCCGACCGTCCGGACCCCTCGGCCGTGCTCCAGGGGCCTTCCGCGGCGCATCCGGTCGGCACGGACGGCCTCGGCCGGGACCTGCTGGCGCGCATCCTGACAGCCGCCCGGCCCTCGCTGCTGCTCGCGCTGGCGGCGGTCCTGCTCGGGGCGACCGCAGGGGTACTCCTCGGGGCCTGCACGGCGGTCGTCGGCCGGCGCGTCCGCCGACTGGTCGCCGGGCTGATCAGCCTGCTGCTCGCGTTCCCGGCGCTGCTGGTCGCGATGTTCCTCGCGGTGGTGTTCGGCGCGGGCACGGCAGGGGCGGTGGCGGCGCTCGCCGCCGCGAGTGTGCCCGGGTTCGCGCGGCTGGCCCAGACGCTCGCGGCGGGTGTGGCGGGCACCGACCACCTGGCCGCCGCGCGGGTGCTCGGTCTCGGCCGCCTCCGGCTGCTGGGGCGCCATGTCCTGCCGAACATCGCCGAGCCGCTGCTCCTGAGCGTCACCACGGCGGCCGGCACCGCCCTGGTCGCGCTCTCCGGCCTGAGCTTCCTCGGGCTCGGCGTCCAGCCGCCGGGATACGACTGGGGGCAGCTGCTCAGCCAGGGGCTCGACCGGATCTACGCCGCCCCGCTGCCCGCGCTCGCCCCCGGCCTGGCCCTGCTGTACGCGGCGCTGACGTTCCAGCTGCTGGGCGAGGTCCTGGCCGGGAGCGCCGCCCGGCGCGGCCCGCTCGCGCACATCCCGGGGCAGCGGTCGGCGTCGCGCGGCCCGGCCGAGGAGAGGTCGGGCGGCCCCGCCGAGGAGGGGCAGGTCCTCCAGGTCGACGGCCTCACCGTCGAGCTGCCGACCCCGGCCGGGCCGGTCCGCCCGGTGCGCGGGGTGAGCCTGTCGCTGGGGCGGGGCGAGATCGTCGGGCTGGTCGGCGAGTCGGGGTCGGGCAAGTCGCTGACGGCGCTCGCCGTCGCCGACCTGCTCCCGTACGGCGCCCGTGTCTCCCGGCGTACGCTGCGGCTGCTCGGGACCGACCTCGGCGCGCTGACGCGGAAGGAGCGGGACCGGCACCTCGCGACGGGCCTGTCGATGATCTTCCAGAACCCGGCATCGGCGCTCAACCCGTCCCTGCGGATCGGCACCCAGCTCACCGAGGCGGTGAGGGCCCATCGCGGCGCCAGCCGGGCCGAGGCCACCGCGCAGGCCGCCGAGGCGCTGCGCCGCGTCGGCCTCCCCCCTTCGTTGCTGCGCTCACGCCCGTACGAACTCTCCGGCGGCCAGCGCCAACGGGTGATGATCGCCGCCGGGCTGATGGTGCGGCCGGGGCTGATCATCGCGGACGAGCCGACGACCGCGCTCGATGTCACCGTGCAGCGGCAGATCACACGGCTGCTCGTGGACATCCGGCGGGACACCTCCGCCGCCATCCTGTTCATCAGCCACGATGTCGCGCTGGTCGCCGAGTTCTGCGAACGGGTGCTGGTCATGTACGCGGGCACGCTGGTCGAGGCCCTGCCCGTCGGCCGGCTCGCCGCGAGCGCCCGGCACCCCTACACCCGGCAGCTCGTCGCGTCGGTCCCGGACCTCACCGCCGACCGCGACCGCCCGCTGCCGACGATCGAGGGCGCCCCGCCCGATCCGCTCGCGCTCCCCACCGGCTGTGCGTTCGAGGCCCGCTGTCCGCGCCGCCGGGACCGCTGCGCCGAGCAGGCCCCGCCGCTGGACGACCTGGGCACCGGCCACCGGGTCGCCTGCTGGTACCCGCTGCCGGTGACGGCGGCCCCGGAGACGGTGACCGCGTCGTGACGGCCCTTCGGGTGGACGGCCTCACCGTCCGGCGCACCGGCCCGCGCGGCTCCTTCGCCGCCGTGGACGGGGTTTCGCTGGAGATCGCGCCGGGCACGACGCTGGGTCTCGTCGGGGAGTCGGGCTCCGGGAAGTCCACTCTGGCGGGTGCGATCGTCGGCCTGGTGCCGGTGCGGGCCGGCCGGATCCTGGTCGACGGCGAGGAGGTCCGCACCCGCACCGTCCGGGACCGTCGCCGGCTGGGCCGCCGGGTCCAGGTGGTCCTCCAGGACCCGGACACCGCGCTCGATCCCCGTATGACCGTCCGTCAGGCACTGGCCGAGGCAGCCACGGTGTTCCGCCGGCTCGACCGGGCGGGGCGCGCGGAGCGTGTCGCCGAGCTGCTGGACCTGGTCGGCCTGGACGGCCGGCTCGCGGACCGCCTGCCCCGGCAGCTGTCCGGCGGTCAGCGTCAGCGGGTCGCCCTGGCCCGGGCGCTGGCCGTCGAGCCGGGCCTGCTGATCGCCGACGAGATCACCTCGGCGCTGGACGTCTCGGTGCAGGCGTCCGTCCTGAACACGGTCCGCCGGCTCCAGCAGGAGCTCGGTCTGTCCATGCTGTTCATCGGCCACAATCTGCCGGCGGTCTGCCATGTCTCCGACACGGTGGCGGTCATGCGGAACGGCCGGATCGTGGAGAGCGCGCCCACCGGGACGCTTCTGCGGGCACCGGCGCACCCGTACACCCGGACGCTCCTGGAATCCGTACCGGTCCTGCGCACTCCCCCGGCCGGTGAAAAGAACCCCTGACCGCCGCCGGGGACGAATTTCCGCCATTCCGATGTCAAGCCGCCGGATCATTCACGCTCAAGGATTACCGCACGCTATTCGTGCGTGTTTTCCGTGAGACGATGCGGCGGCTTCGGAATGCGACGGGGCCTTTCTCGAACCGCTTTCGAAAGGTACGGAATATGGGAGTTCTCGCGCCCGGCCAGACCCTGCCCCACCAGAGGCCGTTCCATCAGACCGGCGCCGGCCTGTCCGTGCCGTTCGCGGTCGCCGGGACCGGGCTGCACCTGCCTCCGACGGTCGTCACCAACGAGGAGCTGACGCGCACCCTGGACACCAGCGACGCGTGGATCACCAGCCGCACCGGAATCCGTGAACGCCGCTGCCTGGCACCGGACTCGGCGACCTCCGACATGTGCGTCGCCGCCGCGCGTCCGGCGTTGGAGTCGGCCGGGGTGGAGCCGGCCGAGCTGGACGCTGTCATCGTCGCCAGTTACACGGGCGACCAGCCGCTCGTGTCGACCGCGCTGATCGTCAAGGACGCCCTCGGCGCCCACCGCGCCCTGTCGCTGGACGTCACCCAGGCCGCCTGCGCCTCGGGAATCCAGGCCATGCTGCTTGCCGCGCACCTCCTCCAGAACCCGTCCATCGGGACGATCCTGCTCCTCGCGGCCGACTGCGCGTCCAGGATCACCGACCCCGCCGACCGCACGACGCGCGTCTTCTTCGGGGACGCCGCGGCAGCCGTCGTCCTCACCCGCAGCGAGACGCCCGGGGCGGGGCTGCTCTCCTACGACCTGGGCTCCCGGCTCTCGTACGACGTCCAGATCCCCGCCGGGGGCTCCCGGCTGCCGGCGAGCAGCGCCACCGTCGCCGCCGGGGAGCACTACCTGCGCATGGACGGGCGTGCCGTGTGGAACACCGCGACGACACGGCTCCCCGAGAGCATCCGCAGCGCCGCGCACCGGGCCGGGGTGCCCGTCGACCGGGTCCGGCACTTCTTCCTGCACCAGGCCAACCTGAACATCCTCAACGAGACCCTGGCCACCCTCGGCGTCCCCCGCGAGCGCGCCGCCGTCACCATCGACCGGCTGGGCAACACCGGTTCGGCGGGCGTGTTCACCGCGCTGCACACCACGGCGGCCCAGGGCGCCCTGCGTCCGGGGGACGTCTATGTGCTGTCCGCCATCGGCGCGGGCTTCCAGTGGGGCAGCCTCTGCCTGCGTCACGCCTGACGGGGCCTAGGGCCCGCCGACGGCGTGGCCCAGGACTTCGGACATGGCTCGGGTCGAGCGCAGGAGTTCGGCCGAGACGCGTGCGATCTCCTGCTCCGTGAGGCCCCGCGCGGGCATCACCAGGGTGACGACGAGCGGGAAGGACTCACCGGCGGTGAAGACGGGGGCGGCCACCGAGGTGATGCCGGGGATGACGCCCCCGACGGTGGACGCCACGCCTTCTCGTCGTACTCCGGCCCTGATCCGGTCGATACGGTCCCGGGTGGCCGCGTCCAGCGCCGCCACCTCCAGTTGTCCGCGGAGCACCGGCTCGGTGAGCTGGTCGGGCAGGTGCGCGAGGAACGCGCCTCCCATCGCCGAGGTCAGCAGGGGCATGGTGGCACCGACCCGGACGGTGATCGGGAGGGCGTGAGCACCGTACTCCCAGCGCACCACGACCGGTCCGTGGTCGCCCCACACCGACAGGTTGACCGCGTGCGAGGTGCTGTCCCGCAGTGCGGGCAGATGCTCGCTCACGAGCGCCACCTCGTCCATCCTGCGCAGCGACTCGACGCCGAGCCGGCGCATGGCGGGGCCCATGTCGTACCGGCCGGAGCTGGGCGACTGGGCCACGAGGCCGACCCGGGCGAGGCTGACCAGATAGCGGTGGGCCTTGCTGGGCTGCATGCCGCTGGCGGCGGAGATCTGCGTCAGCGTCATCGGGCCGCGCCCCTCCTCGAGGGCTTGCAGGACCGTCATCGCCAGTTCGACGGACTGGATTCCCTGCCGGGCCGGCGGCGCCTCGCCGGGCGGCGCGGAGTCGGAGGGGCGCTGTGTGTTCACGGACGCGATCATAGTGACCGGCCCCTCCGCCCCGGCGTTGAGCCGTCCTCCCCGCCGTCTCAGGCGTCCGCCCCCGCGTCCCGGGCGGTCACGCCGCCGCGGATCGCGTCCAGGAGTTCGGCCACCAGCCCGGCCACCGCGTCGGAGCCGCGCGCCGTCCCGTACACGTAGAAGTCGGGGCGGACCGCGACGGCCGAGCAGCCCAGCTCGGCCATCCACGCGCGGTAGGTGCCGTCCACGTCCCGGACGACGGCCGCGCCCCCGTGGTCGGCGGCGCGTTCGCCGGGGACGACGACGCGGACCCCGGCTTCGGCCAGGTCGTCGAGCAGCCGGCCGTGTTCGAGGGCGGCCAGGTGTCCTTCGTCGACGAGCAGGTGGAAGCCCGCGCCCACGACCTGGTCGAGGCGGTCGCGGTGGGTGCCGTCGTCCACGACGCCCTGCACCGACAGGTGGCCCCGGCCGGCCCCGGCGCCCCGTGCGAGCAGTCCGTCGGCCAGGTCCGGGAAGCGCATGGGTTCGGGTGCGGCGGACTCGGCGCGGCGGGCGAGCAGCGTGCGGTCCCGTTCGGCGGCGCGTTCGGGGTCGCGCAGGGTCTGGAGGTGGCCCAGCTCGATGCCCTTCTCGGTCACCGCGCGCACATGCGGCTCGCGTTCGGTCTGGTACGTGTCGAGGATGCGGTCCGGCGCGGTGCCCCGGAGCACCAGGTCCAGCTTGAACGCGAGGTTCTGCGCGTCGCGGAAGCCGGAGCACATGCCCTGGCCGAGGAACGGGGGCATCTGGTGGGCGGCGTCACCGGCCAGCAGGACACCGCCTCGGCGCCACTCGTGCGCGATGAGGGAGCGGAAGGTGTACGTGGCGACCCGGATGAGGTCGGCGTCGTCGGGGCCGAGGTAGGCGGCCACGCGCTTCCAGACGCGGATCGGGTCGCTCTCGGTTCCGAAGTCGCCGGCCGAGTCGAGCATGAAGCTGAACCGGTGGTGCGCGGGCCGAGCGAGATGATCGAGGTGGGGCCCAGGGGGTCGCCGAGCTGGAGGGCGCGGGGGACGTCGGTGGGGCGGCGGAAGCGGAAGTCGCACACCATCCACGGCTCGGAGAAGCCGTAGTCGTGCAGCCCGACGCCGAGCGCGGACCGCACGAAGCTGTTGCCGCCGTCGCAGCCCACGACGTAGCGGGCCTCGATCGCGCGGCTTCCCCCGGGGTCTTCGACGGTGACCGTGACCCGGTCCTCGTGCTGCTCCAGGCCGACGACGGAGCTGGAGTGCCGCACCTCCACCCGGGGCATGGAGCGGCACACGGCGTCCAGCGCCTCTTCGAGGTCGGGCTGGTACATCATGTTCCACTCCGGCCAGCCGCTGCGCCCGGTCGCGGCGAAGGTCTGCTCGATCAGCAGGTCGCCGCTGCCGTTGCGCCACTCGTACGTGGGCTGTACGCGCACCTTGGGCAGCAAGGTCTCCGCCACGCCGAGCGTCGCCAGGGTGCGCATGGTCTCGTCGTCGAAGCTGGCCGCGCGCGGGAGGTTGTAGAGGCCGGCGTAGCGCTCCAGGACCAGGACCCGGTGGCCCGCCCGGCCGAGCAGGGCGGCGGCGGCCATGCCGACCGGGCCGTATCCCACCACGATCACGTCCACCGCGGTCCCGTCCGGGCCCCGGCTCCCCTCGGCGCCATCCGTACCCGTCATCGAGCACCTCCGTTTTACTCGGCCGTTCCCAAGGGTTGACACCGACGGAACGTACGTTTCACCATCGCTGAAGTCAATGCATATAAGTGAAATGAGGCGCGGGATGCGGACCATCGGTCTCGAGGAACACTTCGTCACCCCGGAGTTGGAGGGTTACGGCGCCTCGGCGGCCGCCATCATTCAGCCGGAGAAGTGGCGCGAGGCGTCCCGGCGGCTCCTGGACATCACCGGTGAGCGGCTGGCCGAGATGGACGCGGCGGGCCTGGACATGCAGGTGCTGTCCCTCAACTCCCCCGGAATCCAGGCCGAGAAGGACGCGGGCATCGCGGTCGCCCGGGCGAAGGCGGTGAACAACCTGCTGGCCGGCGTGGTCACCGACCACCCCGAGCGCTTCGCCGGTTTCGCCGCACTGCCGTTGCAGGACCCGAAGGCGGCTGCCGACGAACTGGAGCGCGCCGTCTCGGAGTTGGGCATGTACGGCGCCCTGGTGAACGCGCACACCCAGGGCCGCTACCTCGACCACCCGGAACTGCGCGTCGTCTGGGAGCGCGCCGCGGGCCTGGACGTGCCGCTGTACCTCCACCCGGCCAACGGCGTCGACGTCCCGGACGTCATCCAGGGCCATCCCGAGCTGATCGGCCCGATGTGGAGCTGGGGTTCGGAGACCGCGACGCACTTCCTGCGGTGCGTGTTCGGGGGCGTCTTCGACGACTTCCCGGACGCCAAGATGCTGCTGGGCCACATGGGTGAGGGGCTGCCGTACACGCTGTGGCGGCTGGACTCCCGCTGGGAGTACCACAACCACCACGGTGTGGAGCTAGCCCGGAAGAACCCCTCGGAGTACGTCCGCCACAACCTGTACATCACGACGAGCGGCGTGTGTTCGGCTGCGCCGCTGCTGTGCGCGCTGCTGGCCCTGGGCGCGGATCACATCCTCTTCGGCACCGACTATCCCTTCGAGGAGATGGGCGCGGCCACCGAGTTCCTGCGTACGGCCCCGATCAGCGAGGCCGACCGCGCGAAGATCGCCCACGGCAACGCCGAACGGCTCCTCGGCCTCTGAGGCCCCCTTCTTTCCCCTCCCTCCCGAACATGGAGCCCCGACATGGCACAAGAGACCTCCGTACGGCACTGGATCGACGGCGAGTGGGTCGGTTCGGCCCGGACCTCCGACAGCATCAACCCGGCCACCGGTGAGGTGATCGGCACATACGCGGACGGCGACGCGGAGACGGGGCAGCGGGCCATCGACGCGGCCGGCCGCGCCTTCAAGGAGGGCGACTGGCGGCTCGACCCGATGGTGCGCGCCACCGCCCTCAGCCACCTCGCCGACGCGTACGCCGCACGCATGGACGAGGTCGTCGACACACTGTGCCTGGAGAACGGCAAGCTCCGCCCGGAGGCGGGCTTCGAGTCGCACTTCATCCTGCGCGCGCTGCGCTTCGCGGCGGGTCTCGCGGTCCAGCCGCACGGCCGGGTCACCGACACCCAGCCGGGCCGCCAGGCCATGTCCATCCGGCAGCCGGTCGGCGTCGCCGGCATCGTCGTGCCCTGGAACTCTCCCGCCTACCTGTGCATCCGCGCGTTGGCCCCGGCTCTCGCCGCGGGCTGTACGCCCGTGGTGAAGATGCCGGGGCAGGCCGCCCGTACCGCCGCCCTGATGAGCGAGATCCTCGGTTCCGTACCCGAGTTGCCGAAGGGCGTGGTGAACGTCGTCGTCGAGTCGGGCTCGGAGGTCGCCCGCCTGCTGGTGGACTCCCCGCAGGTGCCCGTCATCAGCTTCACGGGCAGCAGCGCCACCGGACGGCTCATCGCCCAGGGCGCGGCGGCCCGCTTCAAGCGGGTCGGCCTCGAACTCGGCGGCAAGACCCCGCACTTGGTCTTCGCGGACGCGGACATGGAGGCCGCGCTCGCCACGGCCGTCGCCTCGTGCACCGTCTTCGCCGGGCAGTTCTGCATGACGGGCAGCCGGGTTCTGGTCCAGCGGGAGATCGCGGACGAGTTCACGGCCGCGCTGGCGGCCCGCCTGGAAGGGATACGGCCCGGCCCCGCCGCCGACCCCGGGAGCCGGATCGGCCCCCTGATCGACAAGGCGTCGGTCGCCCGTGTCGACGCGGCGGTGGAGGCGGCCATCGCCACCGGTGCCAAGCCGGTCGTGCGGGGTGGCCCGAGCACCCGCCCCGAGCTGGCCGGGGGCGCCTTCTACCACCCGACGCTGCTCGCGGTCACCGACTCCTCGCTGCCGATCGTCCAGGAGGAGACCTTCGGCCCCGTCCAGACCGTCCAGGTCTTCGACACCGAGGAGGAGGCGATCGCCCTCGCCAACGACACCGAGTACGGGCTGAGCGCCTGTGTCTGGAGCCGCGACGCCGACCGTCCGATGCGGGTCGCACGGCAGCTCGACGCCGGCCTCGTCTCCATCAACAGCTGGGCGAACCTGACCGTCGAATTCGAGGAGGGCGGCTTCAAGTCCAGTGGCGTGGGGCGGCTCGGCGGCCTGGCGTCCATGGAGGACTTCCTGGAGTACAAGCAGATCACTCAGGACTACGCGCCGCAGCAGCACTGACGGGCTCGGGCGCCACCCCTTCCTCTCGCGCACCGTTGCTGTTATTACATATAACGCCCACGCTCCCCCGCACGCCGGAACCCACCCCTGGCAGGAGGCCATACATGGCCAAGCAGCGCGACCTTCTGACCTTCGAGGTCGACGGACACACGATCACGGCGCTTCTCGCGGCACCCGCCGAGCCCACCGGCAAGCCCCTGATCGCCGCCCTCCACGGCGGCACGTACACAGCGCGGTACTGGGACGTGGCGGGTTCTCCCGCCGGGTCCTTCCTGGACGTCGCCGTCGCGCACGGCCATACGGTGGTGGCCTTCGACCGCCCCGGCTACGGCGGCAGCACCGCGCTGACCCCGGACGCCAACACCTTCGCGCGGCATGGGGAGTTGCTGGACGCCGCCCTGACGCAGGCTGTCGAACGGCTCGCGGCAGACAGCGTGTTCCTCGTCGGCCATTCGATCGGCGGCATGATCGCGCTGATGATCGCCGCCGGCCGGCCGGAGATCCCGCTGATCGGTGTCTCGGCGACCGGCATGGGCGCCGTCATCCCGAGCGGCGGCGCGGCCGAGGCCCTGGGCTCCCTGCCGGCGGACTCGACGGTGGATCTGCCGTACGACCAGCGCGACCAGGTGATGTTCGGCCCCGAGCACACCTATCGGGCGGAGGGGATACGCCAGGCGCACGAGTCGTACGCCCCCACGCCGGTAAGGGAGTTGATCCAGGCACCGCGGTGGCCGAAGGAGCACCTTCCCGCCCTGGCCCCCGAAGTCCGCGTGCCGGTGCACAACGCGCTCGCCGAGTACGACGCGCTGTGGAGCAGCGGCGCGGAGAACGTCGCGAGGTTCGCGGCGCTCTTCACGGCGGCGCCCTTCGTGGACGCGAGTGTCGCCCGCGGGACGGGCCACTGCATCGACCACCACCTCCTCGGCCTCGCCACTCAGCTGCGGCAGCTCGCGTTCGCCGAGGAGTGTGCGCACTGGGCCGCGCGGCAGAAGAGCGAGAGCGTGAGCTGATGCCTTCCGTCTCCCCCATGCGCGTCCCCGGGCGCGTGCAGGTGCTCGTCGCCGGTGGCGGGCCGGTCGGCCTGGCCGCCGCCGTCGAACTGGGCCGACGGGGCATCGACGTCCTGGTGGTCGAGCCGCGCGCCGCCGTGTCCCACGCGCGCCCGCGCTGCAAGACCCTCAATGTGCGCACGATGGAGCACCTGCGCCGCTGGAGCCTCGCCGAGCGGTTGCGCGCGCGTGCCCCGCTGCCTCCTTCCTGGTCGCAGGACGTGGTGTTCTGCACCTCGCTGTCCGGCCGGGAGCTGTCGCGGTTCACCGGTGTCCTCGGCCTCGTGCCGGAGGGCGACCGCTTCCCGGAGACCGGGCAGCAGGCCCCGCAGTACGTGCTGGAGGAGGTGCTGCGCGAGGCGGTCGAGGAGATCGCCCCGGGGCGGCTCGTCCTCGGCTCGAAGGTCGTCGGTGTGTACCAGGACGACGAGTCGGTGGCCGTGACCGTCGATAACGGCACCGGCCGGCGCGTCGTCGTGACCGCCGACTACGTGATCGGGTGCGACGGCCCGCGCAGCGTGGTGCGGGACGAGATCGGTGCGCGTTACGTGGGCGGGGAGGCCCTGCGCCCCAACTTCGGCATGGTCTTCGAGAGCCCCGGCCTGTGGGAGCACGTCGCGCACGGGCCCGCGGTGCAGTACTGGGTGGTCAACGCGGCGGCTCCGGCGCTGGTCGGGCCGCTGGACCGGACGGACACCTGGTGGGCGATCGGCTTCGGCGTCGACCGGGAGACCGGGGAGCGCGAGGCCCGCCGGATCATCGACGGCGTGGCGGGGCGGCCGGTGCGGGCGAAGGTGCTGTCCACCGACCCGTGGACGGCCCGGATGATGACCGTCGACCGGATGCGCGACGGCCGGGTCTTCCTCGCCGGTGACGCCGCGCACCTCAACCCGCCGTTCGGCGGGCACGGGCTCAACACGGGCATCGGGGACGCGGTGGACCTGGGCTGGAAGCTCGCCGCCGTGCTGGACGGCTGGGGCGGGCCCGGCATCCTCGACAGCTACGAGAGCGAACGCCGCCCCGTGCAGGAGCGCGTCATCCGCGAGGCGACCGCCAACATGCGGGTGCTGTCCACCGAGTTGTACGCGGACGACCTCGACGCGGACGACGAGGCGGGCGCGCGGGCCCGGCGGGCGGCGGGCGTCCGGATCCAGGAGACCAAGAAGGCGGAGTTCCACTCCCTCGACCTGGTGCTCGGTCTCCGCGTCGCGGACTCCCCCGTCGTCCCCGCCGCGCGCACCCTGTGGGCGGGGGCCCGGCTGCCCCACTTGTTCCTGGCGGACGGCCGGTCCCTGTACGACGTGCTCGGTGCGGGCCTGACGCTCCTCGCGCTCACGGAGGACGCGCCGGTGGCGGCCGTCGAGGAGGCCGCGCGGCTGCGGGGCGTACCGCTCGGCGTGGTCCGGCTGCCGGAGCCGTTGGCCGCCGGGTACGCCGCGAAGTTGGGCGCCCGCCTCGTCCTGGTCCGTCCGGACCAGGTGGTGGCCTGGCTGGGCGACGAGGCTCCCGAGGATGCCGTTTCCCTGATCGACACGGTCGGCGGCGGCGCGCCCCGGCCGGTGCACACCTCCCAGGAAAGGAAGCACCACGTATGAACGCTGCCCAGTGGACGAGACGCAAGGTCCTCAACACCGCGGCGGGTACGGCGGCACTGGCCGGCGCGTCGGCGCTGGCGGCCCCGGGTGTCGCCGAGGCCCACGGCGGCAGGCCCGGCCCGCACGACCGGCTGCGGATCATCGCGATCGAGGAGGCCATCATCCTCCCCGGCCTCATCACCCAGGGCACGGCCCTGAACGGCGCGATCCCCTTCAAGCCCGAGGTCACCGCCGAGTGGTTCAAGCGGCTGCCGGACGTCACCGAGTACCGGCTCGCCGACATGGACGCCAACGGGGTAACCATGCAGGTGCTGTCCCTCACCCCGCCCGGTGTCCAGATGCAGCCCGACGCGGCCATCGCCGTACGGGATGCGCAGGTGGCCAACGACGCGCTGGCCGCCGTCATCGCCGCACACCCGACCCGGTTCGGCGGGCTGGCCGCGCTGCCGCTCCAGGACCCCCGGGCGGCCGTGCGCGAGGCCCGGCGCGCGATCCGGGACCTGGGGATGGCCGGGTTCCTGGTCAACGGGCACACCAACGGGCACTATCTGGACGAGCCGCAGTTCCGGCCCGTATGGGCGGAGTTGGAGGAGCTGGGCGCCGCCCTCTACCTGCACCCGACACCGGCGCCCACCGGCGACTGGGGTCTGCTGAAGGACCGTCCGGAGCTGGTCGGCCCGCTGTACAGCTGGGCGGCGGAGACCGGCGGGCACGCCCTGCGCGTCGTGCTCGGCGGGGTCTTCGACGACTTCCCGGGCGCCAGGCTCATCGTGGGCCACATGGGCGAGTTCCTGCCGTACATGATCCCCCGGCTCGATGTGCAGATCCGGAACATCAACACCAAGGTGCCGCTGAGGAGGAAGCCCTCCGAATACCTGACGCGGAACATCGCCATCACCACGTCGGGTGTGATGGACGACAACATGCTCCAGGCCGCCATCCGGTCGGTGGGCATCGACAACGTGCTCTTCGCCATCGACTACCCCTTCGAGAGGAGTGAGCAGGCCGTCGGCTTCCTGCGCGGCGCGAGCCTCTCGGCCGGTCACCGGCGGAAGATCGCCGCCGGCAACGCCGAGCGCATCCTGAAGCTCTGATCCCCCGGCCGGTCCGCCCCGGAGCGTAGATATAGTTGATATCAACCACCGGACGGCCGAAACGAGGGACAGAGCGTGGCGACATCCCGAGGGGCTCTCCAGCCCATCACGTCGCGGTCCGTGGTGGAGCAGGCCACCGAGGAACTGCGCCGCGCGATCCTGGCCGGACAGCTGGCTCCCGGCGGCGAGTACTCGCTGCGCGAGCTGGCCGGAATGCTCGACATCAGCTTCATCCCCATCCGGGAGGCGCTGCGCAGCCTGGAGAGCGAGGGCCTGGTCATCATGCGGCCCGGCCGCAGCGCCGTCGTGGCCCCGCTCGACCTGGACGACCTGCGCGGGATCTACCGGCTGCGGCGTGCTCTGGAACCGGACATCGCGCGGCGTTCCTGCGTCCTGCTGCGGGACGAGGACCTGGACCGGCTGGAGTTCCAGGCGACCGATTTCGGCGCCCGGGAGCAGGGCATGGCCGATATCTACGACGACCACCACGCCTTCCACCTGGCCCTGTTGGCGCCGGCCGCCACCGCCTGGGACATCCGTGTCCTGACCACCCTGTGGCGGGCCGGCGAGCGCTACATCCGGATCGGCTTCGGCAGGCTCGACCCCGACCCGGCCGAGCACCAGCGGCGCGGCCAGGCCCATGCGGACCTCGTGGCCGCCTTCCGTACCCGGGACCCGGGCACCGTCGGCGACGCGGTCGAGCAGCACCTCGCCCGTAACGAGAAGATCGCCTTCTCCGCCCTGTCCTGAATCCGGCCGCCGGAAGCGCGCCGGGGCCGTAGCCGGGGATGCCGCGAGGGTTGCTGTTATCACATATAGCGGCTACGGTCGAACCGCTCTCCCGTGAGCGGCCCCACCCGCCGCCACCATTCAGGCCGCCCGCGCGCGCCCCAGGGGCCCGGGCCGCCGCCTCTTCGGACCCGTCGCGTCGACTGCCGGCCACCCCCGGCACTCCGCGGAATCCGGGTCTCGCACGACGCTCCTTCCGACCCGCCCGGCAGAAAGGCACAACGATGTGTGTCAGCGACACGAACCGACGTGACTTCTTCAAGACGGCCGCAGCGGCCGGCATCGCCGTCGCGGGAGTGCCGGCCCTGGCCGGCCCCGCCTCCGCCCACGCACCGGAACGCACCGGCTTCCTCGGCGAACGGATCGCCCTGACGAACGTCCGGGTCTTCGACGGCGACCAGGTGACCTCGCCCCGCACCGTGGTCATCGACAACGGACGCATCGGCATCAGCGCGCTCGGCGCGCGCCGGATCGACTGCGGAGGGGCGGTGCTGCTCCCCGGCCTGACCGACGCGCACATCCATCTGCGGGATGTCGACACGCTGCACGCGCTGGCCGGTGCCGGAGTGACCACCGGCCTGGACATGGCCTCGTTCCCGCCGTCGCTGGTCGACTCGCTGCGCGGACTGCCCGGCCTGACCGACATCCGCAGCGCGGGCACGCCCGCGGTGGCACCCGGGAGCCCGCAGAGCCAGATCCCCACCTTCCCGGCGGACGCGGTGCTGACCGGCCCCGAGCAGGCCGCCCCCTTCGTACGCAGCCGGATCGCCGAGGGTTCGGACTACATCAAGATCATCATCGATGAGCCGGGGCTCTCGCCGGAGACCATCAAGGCCGTGACGTCGGCCGCGCACTCCGCCGGCCGGCTCGTCATGGCCCACGCGACCTCAACGGCCGCGGTGGTACGCGCACTTGACGCGAAGGTCGACATGATCCACCACGTCCCCATGGACAGCGCGCTGTCGGCCGCGGTCGCGGCCCGGTACGTCTCGTCGGGCACCGTCGCGGTGCCCACCTTGACGATGATGGAGGGCTTCGGAAACCTCGGGATACCCGGCATGGACTACGCGGCCGCCGAAGGCAGCGTCGCCGCGCTGCGCCGGGCCGGGGCACGGATCCTGGCGGGCACGGACGCGAACCTCACGCCGGGCATTCCCGTGCACCCGCCGTACGGCGCCGCGCTGCACCACGAGTTGGAGCTGCTGGTCCACGCGGGCCTCACCCACCGCGAGGCGCTGCGGGCGGCGACGAAGCTCCCCGCGCAGGCGTTCGGCCTGTGGGACCGCGGCACCATCCGGGTCGGGAACCGCGCCGACCTCGTCCTGATCGACGGGAATCCGCTCACCGACATCACCGCGACGCGCGCCGTGCGGCGCGTCTGGATCGGTGGGGTCGAGTACGCCCCCACCGCCGCGTGATCCCCGGCTTCGGCCGACCGGGCCGTGCGGGGGCGACAACACGTCGTCCCCGCACGGCCGTTCACGGTGGGTCACTCCGTCAGGTCCAGGGCCGCGGCGACGATGCCGTCGGTGTCGATGCCGTGGTGGCGGTAGACCTCCTCCAGGGAGCCGGACTGCCCGAAGCGGGTGACGCCCAGCCTGCGCGCGGGCACGCCGTGGAGGGCGGACAGGAACGCCAGCGTGTGCGGGTGACCGTCCAGCACGGTGACCAGGGGCGTGGCCCGCTCCGCGGGGAAGACCTGGTCCAGGATCCAGTCCGGCGCCTCGCCGTTGCCCGCGCGGGCGTCCATCGCCTGGTAGAGCAGCCCCGGGCTGACCACGCACACCACGTCGGCCGGGACGCCGAGGCCCTGCAACCGGTCGGCGGCGGCCAGGGCCTCGGGCACCATGGCCCCCATGGCCGCGATGGTCACCTTCGCCCCGCTCCGCCTGCGCAGCGGATACGCCCCGGCCACGACCTGGCGGCGGCGGCGTTCCCGGGCCGCCGGGTCGGACGGCACCCGGGCGAGGGTCTGGTCGACGGGCCGGGTGGACAGCCGCAGGTAGGCGGAGCCCCCGTCGGGCCGGCCGAGGCGGGACAGCGCCGCCAGCAGCGTCCACTCGGTGTCGAGGGCGAAGGCGGGCTCCCAGGTCGTGCAGCCGGGCTGCTCGATGCCGAGGGAGGGCGTGGTGATGGACTGGTGGGCCCCGCCCTCGGGCGCCAGGGTGACGCCGGAAGGGGTTCCGACCAGGATCGACTGGCCGCCCGCGTAGATGCCGTAGGACCAGGGCTCCAGGGCGCGGTTCACGAAGGGGTCGTACATCACCCCGATCGGCAGCAGCGGCTCGCCCCAGCGGCTCCAGGTGGCGCCCAACTCGCCCAGGATTCCGACCAGGTTGGTCTCGGCGATACCCAGCTCGATGTGCTGGCCGGTCGGCCGTTCCCGCCAGTGCAGGATGGTCTCCGCGTCGTCGGCGAACCAGTCCACGCGCTCCGTGGGCGACCAGACGCCGACCTTGTTGACCCAGCCGCCCAGATTGGTCGAGGAGCTGACGTCGGGGCTGACGGTGACCACGCGGCGGGCCGCCTCGGGCGCGGTGCGGGTCAGGTCGAGCAGCGTACGGCCGAGCGCCGCCTGGGTGGTCGCGACGCCCGTCGGGGTCCGGCCCGTGTCGGTGGGCATCGCCGGGGGCGCCGTCATCCGGACGGGGTCCCGGCGCAGCCGCGCGCCGGTCTCGGCGCACAGGCGGGCGGCCGCCGAGTCCGCGGGGAAGCCCTGCCAGGGGTCGTCGGGATCGGCGCCCACTTCGGCGGCGAGCTGCCGCATCTGGCCCTCCGTCAGCAGGGAGGAGTGGTTCTGCGGGTGCCCCTGGGTGGGCAGGCCGTGGCCTTTCACGGTGTACGCGAAGACGACCGTGGGCCGGTGGTCGTCCACCTCGGAGAGCGCGGCGTCGAGGGCGGTCAGGTCGTGGCCGCCGAGGTTGCGGACCGCCTCCATGAGGGTGGCGTCGTCGGTCTCCGCGAGCAGGGCGGCGATCGCGGGGGCCTCGGCGCCGGTGCCGGGCAGCCGTTCGCGCAGGTGCCCGGCCGAGCAGCGCAGCAGCCGCTGGTACTCCGGGTTGGCCATCCCGTCGATACGGGCCCGCAGCGCGGCGCCGCCCGGACGCTCGAACAGCCGCTCCAGCAGGTGGCCGTATTTGAGGGTGAGGACCTGCCAGCCGGCCGCTGCGAACATGCCGTGCAGCCGGCCGGCCGCCATGTTCGGCACCACGCGGTCGAGGGACTGCCGGTTGAGGTCGACGATCCAGACCAGCTCGCCGAGGTCGGCGACCTGCGGGTCGAGCACCGCCTCCCACACCGCGCCCTCGTCCAGTTCGGCGTCGCCGACCAGCGCGTACTGGCGGCCCTTGAAGCCCTCGCCGGCGCTCCGGTCCGCGTAACGGCGGGCCAGCGCACCCCAGATCGTCGCCGTGGCGCCGATGCCGACCGAGCCGGTGGAGTAGTCGACGGTGTCGGGGTCCTTGGAGCGGCTCGGGTAGCTCTGGAGGCCGCCGAAGGCGCGCAGCGTGGGCAGGTAGGACGCGTCCAGGTCACCGAGCAGGTGGTTGATGGCGTGCAGCACGGGCGAGGCGTGCGGTTTGACGGAGACGCGGTCCTCGGGGCGCAGATGGCGGAACCAGAGGGCGGTCATGATGGACACCATCGAGGCGCAGGACGCCTGGTGGCCGCCCACCTTGAGCCCGGAGGGGTTGGGGCGCACCCGGTTGGCGTGGTGCACGATCGCGCTGGACAGCCACAGCACGCGGTCCTCGATCCTGTGCAGCACGTCGAGGGTCGTGTCCGGGGTCCGCCGGGGGGCGGTCGGTGCGGTGGTCATGGCGGAAACGGTCTCCTCGCGCTGGGCACGGCCGGAGCGCGCGCGGACGTGCGGCGGCCGTGACGTGGGACGTACCACGGGCGCCTGCGGAGCGCACCGGGTGTGCCCCGGCGCACATCGGCCGGCTCCCGACCGGGTCACGGTCGGCGGCGTGCTGCCAGGGGCGGGATCGTTGCCAGGAGCACACCACCGGGTCCGAACGCCGCACAAGAACCAGCGGAGAAATCACGCAGAATGCCCAATCACCCGCCCCCTGAACCCGAGAAGGTGTGCATCGTGCCCAGTTCCGAGCGGATCGACCCCACCGACGCCCGCCTGCTGCTGGCCCTCGCCGCTCATCCCCGCGCCACCGCGGTGGCGCTCGCCGAGGCGAGCGGGCTGAGCCGCAACACCGTCCAGGCACGGCTGGCGGCCCTGGACCGCGACGGCGCCGTGGCGTCCTTCGAGCGGCGTGTCGAGCCGGCGGCCCTCGGCTATCCGCTCACCGCCTTCGTCACCACCCGGGTGGCCCAGCGCAGGCTGGACGAGGTCGCCCACGCGCTCGCGGCGATCCCCGAAGTCCTCCAGGTGCACGGGCTGACCGGTGACACCGACCTGCTGGTCCAGGTGGCGGCGACGGACGCCGAGGACCTGTACCGGGTGGCCGGCCACATCCTCGGCATACCCGGGGTGGAACGCACCGCCACATCGCTCGTCATGCGCCAACTGGTCCCCTACCGGCTCGCCCCGCTGCTGCGCCGGACCGCCGCCCGCCGAGTCGTTCCGTGAAGAAGAAGGTGGCCTCGCGCCCTTGCTGTTATCACATATAGCGACCTACTGTGTGACCAGCACCGCAGCCCCCGATGCCGGCCCGTCGGAGGGCCGGGCGTCGCCCGCACCCCAGGGACACCCCTCGGAACAACCCCAGGAACTCAGGAGCAACTCCGTGCGCATCGCCAACCTTTCCGGCCGCCTGGTCCTCGTCGTGGACGGTCTCGCCGTCGACGTCGAGGAGGCGAGCGGCGGCCGTTTCGCCGCGGACCCGCAGGCCGTCTACGAGCAGTGGGAGGAGTTCCGCCGGTGGGCGGCGCGGGCCGATCTGCCCGAGGGGCGCCCCTTCGACCCCTCCCTCCTGGGCGCGCCCGTACCGGCGCCTCGGCAGATCGTCGCCGCCGGCCTCAACTACCGCGACCACGCGGCCGAGTCGGGCTTCGCCCTCCCCGAGACCATGCCGCCGGTCTTCACCAAGTTCGCCAGCAGCATCACGGGCCCCGTCACCGAGGTCACCCTTCCGCCGGGCGGTCACACCGACTGGGAGATCGAACTCGTCGTCGTCATCGGCACCCGCGCCCACCGCGTCTCCGCCGAGTCGGCCTGGGACCATGTGGCCGGGCTGACCGTGGGCCAGGACATCTCGGAGCGCATCACCCAACTCGAAGGGCCAGCTCCGCAGTTCAGCCTGGGCAAATCCTTCCCGGGCTTCGCCCCGATCGGGCCGTACGTGGTCACTCCCGACGCGCTCGACAACCCCGACGACCTGGGCCTGCGCTGCACCGTGAACGGCGAGGAGGTCCAGAAGAGCCGCACCAGCGACCTGATCTTCTCCGTACCGGAGCTGGTCTCCCGGCTGTCCTCGGTGATCCCCCTGCTGCCCGGCGACATCGTCTTCACCGGGACCCCGGCCGGCGTCGGCCTGGGCCGTGAACCGCAGCGCTGGCTCGCTCCCGGAGACGAGCTGGTCAGCACCATCGAGGGCATCGGCGAGCTTCGCCAGCGCTTCGTCGCGCAGAGCTGACACGCCGGCGACCACGTCCCCGCGAGACCGCACATGCACACCCCGCACGTTCGATCGAGGAGGCTCGGATGACCGCCACACCGAAATTCGCCCACGTCGTGTTCCAGACCAGCAACCCCAGCGCCATGCGGGACTGGTACTGCGCCGTTCTCGACGGGCATGTGGTGTTCCAGAACGACAGCCTGTGCTTCATCACCTACGACGAGGAGCACCACCGCGTCGCACTGCTCACTCCCCCGGTTCCGCTGGAGCGCAAGAAGCCCACGACGGCCTCGGCCCACCATGTCGCGTACACCTTCGACCACCTCGACTCCCTGCTCGCCCGCTACGAACTGCTGCGCGACAAGGGCGTGGTGCCGGCGGTGTGCATCGCCCACGGGGTCACTACCTCCATGTACTACCAGGACCCCGACGGCGGTTTCGTGGAGATGCAGATCGACAACTTCGCCGACCCGGACGAGGCCACCGGCTACATGGAGGGACCGGAGTACGGCGCCGACGCCGTCGGTCCCGCCTTCGACCCGGAGGCCATGCTGGCGGCGCGCCGTTCCGGAGCGGCGGTGGACGAACTGATCCACCGGTCCTGGGCCCTGCGGAGCCCCATGCCCGACCCGATGCTGGTCCTCACGGGGACCGCCTGAGCACGATGCCCGTATCCACCGCCGAGGGGAACCCTTGAACCCGTCCAGCCTCCACGCCGACTGCTTCATGTGCGGCCTGGAACAGAGCGAGGAAACCGCCGTCGTCTTCCAGGACCCCCTGTGGTCGGGGGAGCTGGTGCCCGGCTACGACGTGCCCGGCTGGTTCGTCCTGCGGGCCCGGCGGCACGCCGAGCGCATCACCGGGCTGGACGACGCCGAGCTGGCGTCCTTCGGCCGACGGGCGCGCGACCTCGTCGCGGCGGTCACCGAGGTGACCGGTGCGCCGGCGACGTACTTGATGGTCTTCGGTGAGAACCATCCGCACTTCCACGCGCTCGTCACCGCCCGTGACGAACAGGTCCCCGCGGACCGCCGCAGCGGCGACATCCTCCGCCTACGGACGGAACGCGCGGACCCCGAGGCCGCCGCCCGCCTGGTACCGGCGGTACGCCGCGCCTACGAACGGCTCGCGGGCAGCGACGCGTATCCGCTCCCGGCCTGATCATCCAAGGGAGCCTTGGCAGGCCGGGAACGCGCGAACCGGACCGGGCCGTTCGCCCGGTCCGGTGACCGCACGTAAGGCCCGACTGACCGGTTTGGGCAATTCATTCATCATAACGGTCGATTTGCCCGATTGATCAGCCAGGCCGGACACTGCATTCATGACCACAGCACTTCAGGACCGCTACGACATCTCCGCCCTGATGACCGGCTGGATCCACCGTGACCTGGGCGAATGGGACCGGCTGCGCGATCTGTTCCACCCGGATGCCCGGATCGAGATCACCTGGTTCGAGGGCCTCGCCACCGATTTCGTGGACGCGTCCGCGCAGATGGGTACGTCCGACTTCCGTACAAAACACCTCATCACCGCGCCGAGCATCACGTTCTCCTCGGACGCGCGCCGCGCCGTCGCCGAGACGAACGCGGTCATCATCGGCGAGAACGTCCGTCTGGGGCTCGGCTGCAACGGACACAACCGGTTCATCGACCGTCTGGAGCGCCGCGACGGCGAGTGGCGGATCGCGGACCGCAAGAGCGTGTACGACTTCGCGACCTTCACCTTCCCGCTCGGCATCGTGGACATCGATCAGCAGGCCGTCGCCCGCCACCCCCGTGAATACGCCGCCCTGGCGTACCTGCTCGACGCCAGCGGATTTCCTGTGGGACGCACCTTCGCCACCAAGAACAGCGAGCTGGAGAAGGAGATCAAGCAGTCGGCACTCGACTGGCTCCACGACCAGCGCCGGGACTGAAAGAACTGGGAACCGCGGCGGAGGAGTGCTCGGGCCCTCCCCGCCGCGCCGCCGCCCGGTGTCAGCCGCTGACGCTGGGCAGGCCGTTCTCCAGGTGGCCGACGAACCGCTGCGACCAGGTGGTGTCCGAGGAGACGGTGACGGTGTGGTCGTACCAGCCGGAACCGTAGGTCTGCACCGAGAAGTCGTCCGTGACGGTCCTGCCGGCCGGCACGGTGTACGTCCAGGGCCCGCCGGTGCGGTACGCGTTCGCCTTGATGGTGAACGTCACGGCGGCGGCGCTGTTGTTGGTCAGGGTGAAACGGAGCTTGACGGCCCCGGAGACGGTGACGGCGGACGCGGCCACGAGGAGGTCCTTGCCGGGCCGGGTGGCGTTGCCCTTGAAGCGGCGCATGAACCGGTTGGGGCCGAGCACGGTGAGGTCGTACACGCCGTCGCCGTAGCCGGGCCCGCAATTGTAGAAGTCGGTGGCGCTGCCGCCGGCGGCGACGGTGTACGGCCAGGGACCTCCCGCGCGCTGCGTCCCGTTGGTGTGGACGGCGAAGTGGCAGGCCGCGCTGCCGCCGTTGGCCGTCCTGATGTTGGCCTGGACGGACGTGCCGGAGGTGGTGAACGCGGTCAGGTCGGCCGCGGGCTGGTAGGGCAGGGGCCGCGCCTTACGGGTGCCCGCTTCCTGGGTGGGCGGTTTGTTGTCGACCGGCGTGGGGTTGGGCAGCCCGGCGCACTGGCCCATGTCCACCGTGGTTCCGGTGGCCGGCAGGGCGGGCAGGCCGTAGACCGGGCTGGTGAAGTCGAACATGCTGGTGAGATCGCCGCACACCGCGCGCCGCCAGGCGCTGATGTTGGGGCAGGTGGCCGGCTTGCCGATCGCGGCCGTCCACTTCTCCAGGAACCGCAGCACCGATGTGTGGTCGCTGGTCTGGGAGTTGACGTAACCGCCGCGGCTCCAGGGGGATATCGCGATCAGGGGCACGCGGAAGCCGAGGCCGATGCTCGTCCCGCCGATGAACTCGTCGGCGGTGCCGGTCGGCGGGGTGGGCGGCGGTACGTGGTCGAAGTAGCCGTCGTTCTCGTCGTAGTTGAGGAAGAGGATCGTGGAGTTGAAGACGTCCGGGTCGGCGTTGAGGGCGTTGATGACCTGGTGCACGAAGTGCGCCCCGTTGGCCGGTGTGGCCATGGGGTGCTCGGAGTAGTTCTGGTCGGGCACGATCCACGACACCTGCGGCAGTGTGCCCGCCCGTACGTCGGCGGCGATCGCGTCACAGATGTCGGCGGCCACATCGCCGGGCTCGGTGGTGCCCCGGGGAACCGTGGACATGCCCTTGCGCCGCAGGGGGCTACTGGCCGGTGCCGAGGTGAACTGCGCGAAGTACGCGAGCCCGTTGTCGCCGTAGTTGTCGGTCGACTGGTAGACCTTCCAGCTGACCGCGGCCTTCTCCAGCGCCTCCGCGTACGTCTCCCAGGTCAGCCCGGACTCGCTGCCGCCGTCCTTGGACGACTCGCTGATCTTCCCGCTCCACAGGTAGGTGCGGTTGGGGCCGGTCGCGCTCATCCCGGAGGCGTGGTAGGCGTCGCAGACCGTCCAGGTGTCGGCCAGGGCATAGTGGAAGGGGATGTCCTCGCGGGTCAGGTAGCCCAGGGAGCGCAGCCCCTTGGCCGCGACCCAGGAGTCCATCTTCCCGTGGTTCCAGGCCGCGTGCTGGCTGGCCCAGTCGTGGGCGAGGTCCCCGCTGCACTGGGCCAGCCGCTCGGGGTCGGCGCCGCCGGACGCCTGCGTCGCGCTGAGCTGCCACGGGTAGTGGCGGCCGGTGCCGTTCGGCTGGTCGAAGACGCCGTGGCCGCCCGCGAGTTCGACGGTGCTGCGGTCGGAGAAGCCCCGTACGCCCTTCAGGAGCCCGAAGTAGTGGTCGAAGCTGCGGTTCTCCTGCATGAGGATCACGATGTGTTTCGCATCCTTGAGCGTCCCGGTCGCGGCCGTCTTCCCGGCCGGGGCCTTCCGGGGCTCGGCGGCGGACGCCCGGACCGCCTGGGGGCCGCTCACTCCGGCCGCTGCCGCCGCCGTCGCCGCGGTGAGAGCGATGAAGTCACGTCGATTTGGCTTGCGCATGACACTCCTGAAGGTTGACACGGCGGTTGGCTACAGACCCGGGCCCTGGTAGGCGCCCCGGTTGGGCTTGGTGGCCGTCGGGACTGCGTTGCCCCAGTAGTCACGGCCGCCGTTGTCGGTGATGACCGCGCCGTTGCCGAGGGCGGGCGAGGTGGACTTCAGCCGGTAGCCGTCCACCTCGTGGATCGAGCTGCCGCCGGTTCCGGGAGCGACGAACTTCGGGTCGCCGGCGATGCCGTTGGCGGTGGGCCGGGGCACGCCCTGGAAGACGTTCCAGTACCACTGGATCCCGGTCTTGGCGGGCAGCCGGGAGTCGGCCGTACCGACGAAGATGTTGTTCTCGACCACGCTTTCGTCGGGGAGCGTGACGTCGAACTTCTTGTCCGTGCAGTAGAGGACGTTGTTGTACAGGTGCAGCGCCGACCGGCCCGCGCTGTTGCTGCTCATCCGGCAGTCGTTCTCGGAAATGTTGTAGCGGATGACCTGCTTGGCCCCGCCGATCGTGCCGCAGCCGTCGCAGTCGAGGAAGAAGCCGCCGATGTTGTCACGGCTGTAGTTGTACTGGATCGTGCAGTAGCCGGTGTTCCCCCAGTCGCAGTCGAACGCCTGACTGTCGGCGACGGACATCCTGGTGGTGTCGTACACCGCGTTCTTCTGGATGGTCGGATTGTGGTCGCCGAGCACCCAGATCCCGGCGAAGTTGCCGCCGGAGAACGGGTATGCGCCGTTGCCGACGCCGGACGCGTCGTTGTACTGGATCATCGGCGCGTCGGCGTAGCTGACGATGATGCCGTCCCCGCCGACGTCCTTGACGGTGTTGTGCTCCACGAGAACACCGCCGCCCTTGGTGGCCATGGAGCCGGTACGGATCTTCAGGCCGCCGCCGCCCGAGTTGCTCACAGTGTTGTGGTGCACATGCACGTCGTTGAGCGTGGAGTTCGCCCCGGTGGCACCCGTGACGACGCTTCCCGACTGGACGTAGTCCTCGGTGAGGGAGCCGGTCTTGTCGGTCTGCCCGGCCACCCGGTCGATGACGAGGTTGCCGATGTCGAACCCGGTGTGGGCCTTGCCGTCGGTGGCGGAGACGCGGAGGCCGGTGCGCCGGGCGAGGGAGCCGGCCGGGTTGGTGATCTTCAGGTAACCGATCGTCCAGTGGTCCTGGTTGGTCAGCGAGACGGTGTCCGCGGCCCCGTCGCCGTTCAGGACGGGCAGTGCGCCCGAGCCGTAGCGGGTGAGCGTGATGGGCAGGCTCGCGGTGCCGCTGCCCTTGGGCGCCAGCGCACCCTTGCAGGTGGTGCCGGAGGCGAAGGCGAGCGTGTCACCCGCGCCGTACGTCTTCGCGTTGGCCTGGGCGACGCTGTTGAAGGGGCTGGCCTCGGTGCCGGTCCCCGCGGTGGACCGCGAGCAGTCGACGTAGGTGGTGGAACCGGCCGCCATCGCCGACTGGTTCGGCAGAACAACGGTGCCGATGAGGGCGACGGACGCGGCGAAGAGCACACGACTGGCTCTGCTGCTCATGCGAGAACCTCCTGGGGTGGGTGGCCCGAAATTAGAGGTCTCGATTGATCAGGTCAATAGATTCGTTCAAGACAACCGCTCATTGATCGAATGATCGATCTAAGGAACAAGCGAGAGCGGTTACGCTCACACGGCCCTGCATCCCGTGGCCCGGCCGGCCGGAGGGCCGGATCAGAGACGCCGGACCCTCGCGAGGGACAGGGCGTCCACAACTTCCCGTACGACGCGCTCGGCGTCCTCGGGGTTGTTCACGACATCGGTCCGGTTCATGTCGATCACCAGGACGTCGCTGGCGGAGTAGTGCTCGCGTACCCAGTCGTCGTAGCCGGACCAGAGCGTCCGGTAGTACTCCACGAGGCCCTCGTCCTGCTCGAAATCGCGCCCCCGCAGCCCGATGCGGTGCAGCACCGTCTCGAAGTCCGCACGGAGGTACACCATGAGATCCGGCGCCTTGCGGTACGGGAGGCCGTCGATCTCGCGCATCATCTCGGTGAGCAGTCCCTCGTACACCCGCATCTCCAGGGAGCTGATCCTGCCGAGGTCGTGGTTGACCTTGGCGAAGTACCAGTCCTCGTAGATCGACCGGTCGAGGACGTTGTCGTCCTGCAGGTACGCCTCCTTGATCGCAGCGAATCGCGTCTGCAGGAAGTAGAGCTGGAGGAGGAAGGGGTAGCGCTTCGCCGCTATCTCCTCGGGGCCGGCGGTGTAGAAGAGCGGCAGGATCGGATTGTCCTCCACGCTCTCGTAGAAGACCTTGCTCCCCAGCTCCTTGGCGATCAGTTCGGCCACACTCGTCTTGCCGATCCCGATCATCCCGCCGACGCAGATCACTGCCCTACCTCACTTCGTTCCCGGGCAACGTCAGAAGGCGCGATGCCAGAGACGCGGCACTCACACCACATGGACCCGTCACCGCGACTTCTCGGAGAGGTCGCAGCGGGAATCGCCGCCGATCCTGGCGCTCTGCTCGCGGGACGGTCGGAGGGATCATATCGGCGGTCACCGGCAACCGGAGAGGCGGTGGGGCCGGGGCGTCAGTCGGTGGGCGGGGCGGCGGCGTATTCCTCGTCGGTGACGGGAGTCAGCCAGTGCACGACGTCGTGGTCCGCGTCGCCCTCGTTGATGGCGAGGTGGACCATGAGCCGGTCGGGTGCGGCGCCGTGCCAGTGCTCCTCGCCGGCCTCGAACAGGACGCGGTCGCCCGGCCGGATGACCTCCACCGGGCCGCCGCGCCGCTGGCACAGGCCGACGCCTTCGGTGACGAAGACGGTCTGGCCGAGCGGGTGGCGGTGCCAGTGGGTACGGGCGCCGGGCATGAAGTGCACCAGGTTGGCGGTGACCCGGGACGGTTCGGGGGCCGCGGCGACGGCGTCGATGTAGACGTCGCCGGTGAACCAGTCGGCGGGGCCCTTGGCGGTGGCGATCGAACTGCGGGTGATCTGCATGGTCGCTCCTTGTGCGGTGAGACGGTTCAGGGCTTCAGGAGGGTCTTGATGGCGCGGCGCTCGTCCATCGCCTTGTAGCCCTCGGCGACCTGGTCCAGCGGGAGGGTGAGGTCGAAGACCTTGCCCGGGTCGATCGCGCCGGTCAGGACGCGGTCGATCAGATCGGGCAGGTAGCGGCGTACGGGGGCGGGGCCGCCGCGCAGGCCGACGTGGGAGAAGAACAGTTCCTGGCCGTCGAGCGCGACCTCGTGCGGGACGCCGACGAAACCGACGTTCCCGCCGGGCCGGGCGGAGTGCAGGGCCTGGCTCATGGCCTGGGCGGTGCCCACGCACTCCAGAACCGAGTCGGCGCCGATTCCGTTCGTCAGGTCCTTGATCCGGGCCACGCCCTCCTCGCCGCGCTCGGTGACGATGTCGGTCGCGCCGAACGCGCGGGCCAGCTTCTGGCGGGACTCGTGCCGCGACATGGCGATGATCCGCTCGGCGCCCATCTCCTTGGCGGCGATCACCGCGCACAGGCCCACCGCGCCGTCGCCGACGACCACGGCCGTCGAGCCGGGCCGCACCTCGGCGGCGTCGGCGGCCCACCAGCCGGTGCCCATGACGTCGGAGACGGCGAGCAGGCCCGGCCAGAACTTCTCGTCCGGTATGCCGTCGGTGGCGACCAGCGTGCCCTGGGCGTTGGGGATGCGCACGTATTCGGCCTGGCAGGTGGACATGAACTCGCGGTTCAGGCAGCTCGACTGGAAGCCGTTCCGGCAGTTCGCGCAGACGTTGTCCGAAGTGGCGAACGAGCCGACGACGAACTGGCCGGGCTCGACCGCGGTCACCTCGGAGCCGACCTCCTCCACGAAGCCCACGTATTCGTGGCCCATCGGGTGGGCCTGCTCGGTCGGCTCCGCGCCGCGGTAGGGCCACAGGTCCGAGCCGCAGACGCAGGTGACCGCCGTACGGATGACGGCGTCGGTCGGCTTGAGGACCCTGGCGTCGTCCACGGTCTCGAAGCGGATGTCGCCGGGGGCATGGATCACTGCTCCACGCATGAGAATGACTCCTTACGTACGGTGGCGGCCGGCACACGAACGGTGTGCCACCGGGGCCGGGCGCTGTGCCCGCCCCGGTCCGAGGGGGCGGTGAGCGCCACGTCATCCAGGTAACCGCCATCTCGCGCGGGTAGCGAGTTACCGATGAAGGGTGTACCGGCAGTACATCCCTTCCGCCCCGCGCGGGCCGTACCGTCGAAGGCATGGACAACCGTGAAGAGGTCCGCGAATTCCTGACCTCGCGGCGCGCGAAGATCAGCCCCGAGCGGGCGGGCCTGCCCGCCGGCTCTCGCCGGCGGGTCCCCGGGCTGCGGCGCAGCGAGGTCGCCGCCCTGGCCGATGTGAGCGTGGAGTACTACTCGAAACTCGAACGCGGCCAGCTCGCGGGCGTCTCCCCGCCCGTCCTGGAAGCCGTCGCCCGCGCGCTCCAGCTGGACGACGCCGAGCGCGCGCACCTGCTGAACCTGGCCCGGGCCGCCGACGGCTCCGACGTCCTGACCCGCCCCAAGCGCCGACGCGCCAAGGGCCAGTGGACGCCGCACCGCAGCCTCCAGTGGATGCTGGACGCCGTCACCGCGGGTCCCGCGCTCGTCCGCAACGGCCGCATGGACGTCCTGGCCGCCAACCCGCTCGCCCGGGCGTTCTACGCCGACCTCCACGCGGACCCCGGCAACCAGGCCAACCTCGCCCGCTTCCAGTTCCTCGACCCGGCCGCCCGGCGCTTCTACCCCGACTGGGAGCGCTTCGCCGACATGTGCGTGCCGATACTGCGGACCGAGGCCGGCCGCAATCCCCACGACAAGGACCTGCACGACCTGGTGGGCGAGCTGTCCACCCGCAGCGAGGAATTCCGCACCCGCTGGGGCGCCCACAACGTCCGCCACCACGGAACCGGCACCAAGCGCTTCCACCACCAAGCCGTCGGAGAGCTCACCCTCGCCTTCGAGGACCTGGAAATGACCGCCGAACCCGGCCTCACCGTCACCGTCTACACCGCGGAGCCCGGCTCTCCCTCGGAGGAAGGACTACGCCTCCTCGCCTCCTGGGCGGCCACGCGCGAGGCCCACCAGGCACCGCAGCACTCTCCGTGACCGCCGGCTTCAACCAGCCCACCGAGAGGGTCCTCGCCGACCTCGGGCACCGCGGTGTCCTGCGCGCCCCCCGAGTGCCGGGGCCGCCCCTGGCAGGGTGGCCCCGGCCCCTGCGTCAGGCAGCGCGAGTGAGCGGCTGCGGTTCACCGCCTTGCAGTTGCGCGGTCAGGACGGTGCGCGCCCGCGCCACCCGGGAGCGGACGGTGCCGACCGGGCATCCCGTGAGACGGGCGGCCTCGGCGTAGGAGAGCCCGAGCATCTGCGTGAGGACGAACGCCTGGCGGCGTTCGCGGGGAAGTGCCGCCAGGAGTTGTCGGACGACGACTCCGTCCTCGAATCCGGGCAGTCCGGTCGGCTGAGCGCGCTCGACGGTCGCGCCCCAGTCGTCGGTGTCGGAGAGCAGCGGGCGTGCCGCGGCCCGGCGGAAGTCGTCGACGACGGCGCGGCGGGCGATGGTCAGGAGCCAGGTGCGGGCCGAGGAGCGGCCTTCGAAGCGGTGCAGCGTGCGCAGCGCTCGCAGGAACGTGTCCTGTGCGAGGTCCTCGGCCGACTGCGGGTCGGCGGACAGGTGGGCGACGTACCGCACGACATCGCGGTGCAGGCACCGGATGAAGGCGTCGGCGGCCTCGCGGTCCCCGCTTCGGGCTGCCAGCGCCCAGGCGGTCGCGACGGCGTCCTCGGCCGTTCTGTCGCGGGGGACGGAGGCGCGCCGCGGCGCGCGTGGGATGGGCAGGGTGGTGTTCATCGCCAGGGATGTCCTTCACGGAGAGGTCCGGCGCCGGGCGTCCGGTCCGCGCGCACGCCGCGGCCAAGGCGCGCGGCGGCGCGGACGGGACAGTCCGGGTTCCGGTGAATGGGGCACCCGGGCCCTGCGGGGCCGGGTGTGCCGGAGGACTTCCGCCGCATGCGGGTACGGCTGGGCACCGGTCGGCGACCGGTCGCAAGCCTGCTTTCACGTCCTCCGGATCGCCTGCCGCGTCCTCACGACGCGGCGGCCACCCCCGGCGGGCCCCGCCGGTCCCGGGCTCGTGCGCACCGCAGTCCACGGGTCGGCCGGTCGCTCAGGCCCCGACGGGGTCGCAGGCGGCGGCGCGGGGCGGGCAGCGGTGCCGTACGCGGGAGTTGGAGCGGAGCCAGCAGCCGGGCCGCGAAGGCGCGCAGGACCTGGAAGGCGGCGCGCTCGCCCCGGGCCAGCCAGATCCCACAGACGAACGCGGCCACGAAGTGCGCGGCGAGCATGCCCGTAGAGGACATTCCGGCCATGTCGTGGCTCGCGTGCGCCATCGGGCCAGAGTTCAGCGCCGCCATGGCGGAGGCATGCTCCATGCCTGCCATGTGATCCATACCGGCCATGTGGTGCATGCCTGCCATCGCATCGCCCAGGGGCGCGTGACGCATGCCCGTCATTCGGCCCATGCCGCTCGTGGCCGCGGCCGAAGCTCCGTCCCCGGCTGTGCCCGGTGCGGACTGCGCGGCTGCAAAGGCGCTGTGCAACACGCCCTGCGTCACGACGGCTACGGCGGTGACGAGCCAGGGCCCGCGCTCGCATGCGGCGAACCACCAGCCCGGAACCGCGAGCACGAGGAAACCCGTGGCCAGCACCCAGAAGGGGAGCGGCGTTTCGGACATCAGGACGTGCCCGGTCGCGGCAAGGGCGACGGAGACGACGGCGAACATCGCCGCCCTCACCGCACGCCCGACCGGTCCGGCCTCCATGGCGCCTCATCCTCCCATCGCGGAGGGCTGCACGACATGGGAGGGTATCCGGCTTGCCGCCCATACCCGACAAGTGATCGCCGGGGCGGGGTTTCGGCATATGCCGTGCAGGCGGGTCGTGGTGCGGACATGGCGCTACGGGCGGAAGGGACGGTTCTGCTCGGCCCCGGGCCGCACCACGGCCGCGTCGACCCTCAAGGGCTTCCCGTGGGAAGTGGAGGGTTAACGACACCACTTAACCCCCGGCCACGGTGTCCGCGAGCCGCTGGGCGCGGGCCTTCCCCGCCTGGGCCTCGGTGACGAGCGCCGTGATGCGGGCCAGTTGGGTGTCGGCGCCGATCGCCGTCGCGCGTACGGCCAGCAGTCCGCCGACGTTGACCGAGCCCCCTGTGACAGCGGAGCCCGCCTCGACCTCGACGGGCCGCGTCTCACCGGTCACGAGGGAGAGATCCACGGCGGACGTGCCCGCCACGACCTCCCCGTCGGTCGCGACGCGTTCCCCCGGCCTCACGAGGAAGTTCTCTCCGGCGACCAGGCTCGCGGCCGGAACGGTCCGTTCGGTCTCCCCGTCCCGCACCGTCACTTCCCTCACGCCGAGTTGGGCGAGGGCCCGCAGGGCGGCCGAGGTGCCTCGCCGGGCCCGGGCCTCCAAGTGACGGCCGAGGAGCACGAAGAGCGCGTACGCGGACCAGCCGAAGGAGGCGAGGACGCCGAGCGAGATGAGCGTGTCCATCGTGGCCGTACCGTGCCGCAGCCCGCGCCACGCCCGTTCGTGGAAGGGCCACGCGCCCCAGGCCGCGACGGGGGCGGCGAGGAGCGCGGTCACCACGAGCCGTTGCGTAGGCGCGGGTCCGGTCTCCCCGCTCGCCCCCTCCTCGGGCGAGGAGGGCGGCGCAGGGAGGCGACCAGCAGATCCGTCGTGGCGAGGGTGCGCGGCGCGGCTTCCCGGCCCATCAGTGGGCCATCCCGCTCATGCCGCCCATGTCGTGCGAACCCGGCTCGTCGGGATGCGTGACGCCGCGCATGTCCGGGGCGACGGGTCCGGCGAGACGGCCGGCCCCGTACGACACGGCGAAGAGCGCGGAGAGCAGGAGGACGAAGCCTCCGAGCAGCGCGTACGGGGCAGGAGACGGACGCCGTTGGGTGCGGGGCGTCACCGAGTGGTCCATGGGGCAGGCTCCGGGCGAGAGTGCGAGTCGTACGCACCAGTGGTCGGCCGCCCGGGGACGCGAGTTCCCCATCCCCCGGGTGGCGTGCGTCACGCATCAGACATTCGCCCGACGTCTCACACCATGACGGCGAACATCACCGCCATGCCCAGCGCCATCAGCCCGTGACAGCCCAGGTCCCACGCGGCCCGGACCGCACCGCCCGAGCCCGCGTCGCCCGGAGCACGCGGCGCCGGACGGCCCGTGTCGAAGCCCCTCGCGAGCCAAACCAGCGCGAGCGCGAGCAGAAGCAGTGCGAGCAGACCCGCGCCCCAGCGATCGCCGGTGCCGCTGAGCGTCATCGTCGCGAGCGCTCCGGGCGCGGCCATGTCCATCCCCGGCATGTCGTGTGCCTGGCCGCCACCCATCGCACCCATGGACATGCCCGACGCCATCGCGGCGGCCATCCATGCCATCGCGCCGGTCATCAGGGCGTGCGGCAGCGCGCCCGCGAGAGCCCGTCCCCGCGGCTCGGGGCCGACGGGAAGAGCGAGGGCGGCCACCACGAACCAGGCCGCCGCGGCCGAGAAGAAGATCACCTGCGGGGTGGCGGGCAGGTCCAGGCCCCAGGACCAGGCCATCGCGAACATCGCGAGGGCCATCACCGCGTGCAGTCCGTGCGCCAGCCGTACGGCCCACGGATGGGAGCGGGCCGTGAAGGCACGCCAAAGACCGTGGACGGCAAGTCCGCAGAAGAGCAGCGTCAGAATCCAGCGCAGCCCGTTGGCGGCGATCATCGGGCCATCTCCTTCGGCTTCTCGGATCGCGCTTCCGGGTGTGTACGCCCGCGTCGGCGCACTTCGGCGACTGCCAGGTCCGCGAGCAGGAAGCAGACCAGGGGCAGCCCGAACAGCGGCAGGTAGTACGCGAGGACGGCGGTCACGACGACGAGCGGGGCCATGGCCCTCCCCGGCACCCGCCGCCAGGCCCCCCGGACCGGCGGACGTCCGAGCCGTGTCCCGCCTCCCCGGGTGGGCCTACGGAGCCACCACATGCGGTAGCCCCAGAAGAGCATGCCGATGAGCGCGAGGGCGATGGCCGCGAGGGCGATCTGGTTGGCGAGGCCGAAGAGCAGGCCCATGTGGGCGTCGATGCCCCAGCGGGTGAGTTTGGCGAGGACGGGGAAGTCGTCGAAGACCACCTTGTCCGTGACCTTGCCGGTGGCGGGGTCGATGGCCACCGAGTCCTGCTGCTCCGGCCAGTGCCGCGTGTTCTCCTTGACGACGTACCCGCTCCTGCTGTCGGCGGGTGGAGTGATGACGAGCTTGCCGCGCAGACCTTCGGCACGGGCGATGCGGACGGCCTCGTCCAGGTCGGTCTGGACGGCGGAAGTGCCGGGCGCGGGCTGCTTCGACGCCGCCCCGCCCAGGGTCGAGGAGACGGACGGCGTCGCCCCGCCCAGCGCGTCCTGGATCGTGCCGATGTTCACGCCCGCGTGCGCGGACCACGTCAGTCCGGTTGCCGAGAGGGCGAGGAAACCGGCCGACACCCACAAGCCCACGGCCCCGTGCCAGGACAGCGTGCGCTTGCGCCCCTGCACGCCCCGGCGCGGTACGAACAGCCGACGCATCCTCTCCCGCCCGCGCGGCGCCCCGAGCCACAGGGCGAGCCCGCCCAGCACCTCGACCCACAACCAACTCGCTGCGATCTCGCTGTAGTTGCGGCCGAACTCCCCGAGATGCAGCGTGCGGTGCAGGCTGTCGAACCACGCCCGTACGGGCAGCCACTCGCCGAACGTACGCAGCGAGCCGCGCACCTCCGCCGTGTAGGGATCGACGAAAGCGGTCTGCGTGTATCCCTCGGGCAGCCCCTTCACGTCGAAGGTGACGCGCGTGGTGTCCTCGTCGCCCGCTCCCTTGGTGACGGAGACGAGCCGCCCGCCGGGTGTCGCCTCGCGGGCCGAGTCCACCTGGGCGGCCAGCGGCTTCGGTTCGCCGTGCGGGGTGACCTTCAGTTCGTGGTGGTAGACGACGGACTCGATCTGCGGCGTCGCCGTGTAGAGCAGTCCGGTCACGGCGGCGACGAGCAGGAACGGACCGATGAGGACGCCCGCGTAGAAGTGCAGGCGCAGAAGGAGGGGCCGCAGCCCGCTCCACATGCCTCCACCGCTCCTCGTCGTCGGCGTGGCGAAGTCCTCGGTGGCGGCGGCCTCCTCGGTCGTGTGTGGTCGGAGCGGTGGTGGCGCGGCAGGCGTGGTCTCGGTCATCGGCTGCTCCTCGTGCGTGGACCGGTGGGGACGGTGACGTGCACGTAGAGGAGTCGGAGCGAATGGCGCGCGAGTTCCCACCACCAGGGTGAGACCTACGTCACATGCGATGGAGGTCCGCAGCCCCCCGCGACGGTCCTTCCGCGATGCGCAGCAGATACGTGTCCATGATCCAGCCGTGCCGCTCGCGTGCCTCGGCGCGGACCCGTCGGATGCGGTCGGAGACTTCACGGATCGGCCCGGCAACGAGGAGTTCGTCCGGGGTGCCGAGGTAGGCGCCCCAGTAGATCCATACGCTGTCGCCCGCGACCTGGGTGAACGACTCGTGGGCGTCGAGCATGACGACGATGTCGCCGTCGTCGTTCTGGCCGACGTCGGCGAGACGGCGGGCCGGGGTGATGTGCACCGGGCGTCCCACCTGGTTGAGCGGGATGCGGTGACGGGCGGTCAGGGCGGCGACGCTCGTGATTCCGGGGATGACCTCGACGCTCACGGAGAGCGCGCCGCGGTCCTCGATGTCCCCGAGGATGCCGAGCGTGCTGTCGTACAGGGACGGGTCGCCCCAGACGAGGAAGGCCCCCGTCTCGCCGGCCGTCATCTCGTCGCGCATCGCCCGCTCGAAGATCTCGCCGCGCCGCTCACGCCAGTCCTGGACGGCCGCCGTGTAATCGGAACGGTCCATCGGGCGCCGGTCGCGGCTGGGGTCCTCGACCTCCACCACGCGGTACGGGCCCCGCGCGTGCTCCTCGATCATCCGGTGGCGCAGGTCGGTCAGCGACGCCTTGTCGGGGCCCTTGCCGACGATGAAGAAGACGTCGGCGCGGCGGATCGCCTTCACGGCCTGAAGGGTCAGATGGTCGGGGTTGCCGGCCCCGATGCCGATGACGAGGATCGCGCGCTGTTCCGTGCTCATGCGGACAGTCTTCCAGGGGCCTCTCCTCGGCCGGCGCCGGGACGCCCGGCTCGCGTCCGACCCGGTGTCCGGGTGCGCCCGGTCATTACGTACGATCACCAGGTCAAAGCCGCGGCAGGAGCCAGGAAGCCGGTGCGAATCCGGCACGGTCCCGCCACTGTGACCGCGCACGTCCCCACGGGTGTCCGCGGAAGTCAGGTCACTGACCTGCCGCGGGCCCGATCCGAGGAGCGCGGACTCCGCAGGAGGCTTCCCATGCACGACGGTCACAGCCGTCCCCTTTTCTCGTTCTCCCCGTCGCCCGTGGTGTCCGCGATTTCACGTCGGCGCGGTCCGGCGCGCCTCGCCGCGGCCGTCACAGCGCTGTCGGCGATCCTGCTGACGGCCGGCTGCGGCTCGTCCGGCACCACCGACGACTCCCCGAAGGCGAGTGCCTCGGCGGCGAAGGGCTTCCCCGTCACCATCGACAACTGCGGGGTCAGGACGACGTACACCGAACCGCCGTCCCGCGCGGTGACCATCCACCAGCACCCGGCCGAACTGATGCTCTCGCTGGGGCTGAAGGACCGTATGGCCGGTACGTCGTACCCCGACTCGGCGGTGCTGCCCGCTCTGCGCAAGGACTTCGCGTCGATCCCGCAGTTGTCGAAGGAGGCGCCGTCGTTCGAGAAGGTCCTCGACACCGATCCCGACTTCGTCTACGGCGGGTACGCCAGCGCGTTCGCGGAGAAGGAGGGGCGCTCGCGCAAGGCGTTCCGGGACGCGGGCATCGACACCTACCTCAACCGGGAGAACTGCGCCGGGAAGGAGGGGGTGACGATGGAGGACACGTACGCCGAGATACGCACGATCGGCAAGATCTTCGGCGTCCCCGACCGCGCGTCGGCTCTCGTCTCCGAGCTGCGCACCCGCGTGGACAAGGCGAGCGCGGCCGTGAAGGGCGCGCGTGATGTCTCCGTGTTCGTCTACGACAGCGGCGACAAGTCCGCCTTCACGGCCGGGGGCAAGGGCCTGGGCAACGAACTGATCGAGCTGGCGGGCGGCAGGAACGTCTTCTCCGACCTGGACGACGTGTTCGGCGACGCCTCATGGGAACAGGTCGTCGACCGCAAGCCGGAAGTCATCGCCATCTACGACTACGCGGGCACCACCGTCGCGCAGAAGAAGAAGTTCCTGCTCTCCCAGCCCGCCCTCGCCGACGTGCCCGCGATCAGGAACAAGCGCTTCGTGGTCCTGCCGCTGACCGACACCCTCGTCGGCGTCCGCTCGGCGGACGCCGTGGGCGACCTGGCGCGCGGGCTGCACCCGGACAGCTTCGAGTGACGGCGCTCGCCACGGACGCCGGGCACACCACCGCGGTCGAGCCGCGCCGCCGGGCCGCGTTCGCCGTCGTCCTGGTCGGGCTCACCGTGCTGCTGGCCGCCTGCATGACCGCGGGGCTCGCCCTCGGCTCGGTGCGGGTGCCGCCCGCCCAGGTGTGGCACATCGTGACGCACGCGCTCGGCGCCGACTGGACGGAGCCCACCTGGACCCGGGCGCGGGAGACGATCGTGCTCGACGTGCGGGGCCCCCGCGTCCTGCTCGGCGCGGTCACCGGCGCGGGCCTCGCCGTCGTCGGTACGGCGCTCCAGGCGCTGGTGCGCAACCCCCTCGCCGAGCCGTACCTCCTCGGCGCGTCCTCCGGCGCCTCGCTCGGCGCGGTCTCGGTGATCGTGTTCGGGTCGAGCCTCTTCGGGACGGTGTCCCTGTCGGCGGCCGCGTTCGCGGGGGCACTGGGCGCGCTCGTCCTCGTCTACGCGGCCGCCCGCACCGGTGGCCGCATCACCTCGATGCGACTCGTCCTGGCAGGGGTCGCCGTGGCGTCGGTGCTCAACGCGCTGCTGAACCTGCTCCTCCTGACGACGGACAACGGCAACGAGGCGCGCACGGTCCTCGCCTGGACCATGGGCGGTCTCGGCGGTGTGTCCTGGGGGTCGCTCTGGCTGCCGGGTCTGGCGCTGCTCCTCGGCATCGCGGTCCTCATGGTGCAGGCCCCGAATCTGAACCTGCTGCTGGCCGGGGAGGAGGCCGCCGCCACCATGGGCCTGGACGTCGCGCGGTTCCGGGCCCGGATGTTCGTGCTCGTGTCGCTGGTCACCGGTGTGCTGGTCGCCGCGGCCGGACCGATCGGCTTCGTGGGCCTGATGCTCCCGCACATCGTGCGGCTGCTCGTCGGCGGCGACCACCGGCGCGTGCTGCCGACCGCCGCGCTGGGCGGTGCGTCCTTCCTGGTCCTCTCGGACATCGTGGCGCGGACCGTGACGGCGCCGGAGGAGATCCCGGTCGGCGTGCTCACCGCCCTGTGCGGCGGGCCGTTCTTCCTGTGGCTGATGCGGCACGACGCGCGCAAGAAGGCAGGAGGCACGGCATGACGGCGGCCGAACTGCACGTCGAGGGCGTCACGCTCACGGCCGGTGCCCGGCGGCTGGTCCACGACGTCACGCTCACGGCCCGTCCGGGCGAGACGGTCGGCCTCGTCGGCCCGAACGGCAGTGGCAAATCCAGTCTGTTGCGCTCCGTCTACCGGGTCCTGCGCCCGGAAGCCGGAACCGTCCGCGTCGACGGTGCCGACGCCTGGTCCCTGTCCCCGCGCCGGCTCGCGCGCACGCTGGCGGCGGTGGTGCAGGACGCCCCGTCCGGCCTGGAGCTGAGTGTGCGGGAAGTCGTCGCGATGGGGCGGACCCCGCACAAGCGGCTCCTGTCCGGTGACACGACCGAGGACGCCGCGACGATCGAGACGGCACTCGCCTCGGTCGACGCCGTCCCCTTGGCCGACCGCCCCTTCGACCGTCTCTCCGGCGGCGAGCGCCAGCGGGTGCTGATCGCCCGCGCCCTGGCCCAGGAGCCGTCGCTGCTCGTCCTGGACGAACCGACCAACCACCTGGACATCCGGCACCAGTTGGAGGTCCTGGCCGTGCTGCGCCGACTGCCCGCGACGGTTCTCGTCGCCCTGCACGACCTCAACCTGGCAGCGCACTACTGCGATCGCCTGTACGTGCTGCGCGACGGCGGTGTCGTCGCGTCCGGACCACCGCACCAGGTGCTCACTCCGCGCCTGCTGGCGGAGGTCTACGAGGTGGCCGCCGAGGTGGCGGTGCACCCCCGCACGGGCCGTCCCCAGGTGACGTTCCTGCCGGCGGACGGGCCGTTGCCCGGCGCGGCGGGGTGACCGGCACCGGACCCGGTCACCGGGCCAGGCAGCAGTCCCCGCACTTCGAGCCGTTGGGTGCCCGGTAGTACAGGCAGCAGCTGCGGCGGCGGAAGGTGAGCCCGGGGCCGGTGATGCGGCCGGTCCCGGGCAGCCGTCCCGTCTCCAGGAGTTCGCGCGTCAGCTCGGTGAGCGGAGCCCGCAGACCGGGCCGGACCCTCAGCAGCTGTGCCGCCGAGCCGACCAGCGCGGAGGCGGAGTTCCCGGCGAGGAGCCGCGGCGCCATCTTGACGGGCAGGTGGCTCTCCAGACGCTGAAGGACACCGTCGGCCTGGGCGGCCACGGCGTCCGCCAGTGGCGACGCCGCTCGCGGGGCGCGGCTGCCGCGCGGCCCGGCGAGCCGGAGGGCCGAGCCGTCGCCGCCCCATTCCGCGGTGGCCATCACGGGCACGATGCCGTGGACCAGCGCGCAGGCCAGGACCGGCGACCACAGCCGTGCCGCAAGCCCGAGATGGGCGATGGAGACGCCGATACGGGCTTCGCCGGTCCCGTAGCGTTCGTTGACGGTCCTGGCCCGCGCCGCGAACCCCTCCCCCGTGAGACGCGCCCCGCCGCGCGCGGGGCCCGGGGCCGTGTCAAGGGCGAAGAAACCTCCCAGCCGTGCCACGTCGCGCAGCGCCTCCACGACCTCGTCCACCGGTACGTCGCCCGCCGCGGTCATCAGGCGGCCCGGGCAGCGGTGGCGGGGAGCGGGGTCAGCGACGCGTACTCCAGCGGTGCGGAGGGATCGATGGACACGTCGAGCGGCGCCGGTTCGGCGCCGGAGCGGACCAGCAGGTCGCCGACGGCGGCGATCATGGCTCCGTTGTCCGTGCACAGCGTCATCGACGGCACCCGAAGTTCGATGCCGGCCGCGGCACATCGCTGCTCCGCCAGCGCCCGCACCCGGGAGTTCGCGGCCACACCGCCGACCACGATCAGCGTGCGCACGTCGTGATCGCGGCACGCGCGCAGCGCCTTGCGTGTGAGGACGTCGGCAACAGCCTCCTGGAGCGCGGCCGCGCCGTCGGCGATCAAAAGCTCTTCGCCGCGCAAGCGGTGCTGCTCCACCCAGCGGGCGGCGGCGGTCTTGAGGCCGGAGAAGGAGAACGCGTACGGGTCGTCACCTCCCTTGGTCAGCGGCCGGGGGAAGGCGATCGCGTCCGGATTGCCCGTCCTCGCGGCCCCGTCGATGGCAGGCCCGCCCGGATAGGGCAGGCCGAGGATGCGGGCGACCTTGTCGAAGCACTCTCCGGCGGCGTCGTCGAGGGTGTCGCCCAGGTGCAGGATCGGTTCGCGCACCAGATCCCGGACCAGAAGCAGGGACGTGTGGCCGCCGGAGACGATCAGGACGACGCAGGGTTCGGGCAGGGGGCCGTGCTCCAGGGTGTCCGCGGCGACATGCCCGGCCAGGTGGTGCACGCCGTACAGCGGAACGCCGGCGGTGTAGGCAAGGGTCTTGGCCCCGGCCAGGCCGACCTGCAAGGCGCCCGAGAGGCCGGGCCCGGTGGTGACGGCGACCGCATCGAGCTGCCCGAGCCGAATCCCGGCCTGCGAAAGGGCCTCTCGTACAACCGGGACGAACGCCTGGAGGTGGGCACGGGAGGCGATCTCGGGCACGACCCCGCCGAAGCGGGCGTGCTCGTCCATGCTCGACGCCACGACGTGGGCCAGCAGTCTTCCGTCCTGCACGATGCCCGCGCCGGTCTCGTCGCACGACGACTCGATCCCCAGCACCATCGGTGCGCTCACTCCAGGCTCCTTTTGCACATATACAGTAGTTGCAATATACGGGCAATAAGGCGATAGCCGCCCCCGCCATACGGCACACCTTTCGGTATGCCGGTGTCGGCCGCGACCCGCCCCGGGTCACAGCCGACACTCACGCTGCCTGGCGAACTCCGGTCTCACCAGGAGGACTTGGTGACCCCCGGCAGGAAACCGGCGTGCGCCTGCCGGCGCAGGTTGACCCGTGACAGACCGAACTTCCGCAGGTGTCCTCGCGGACGCCCGTCCACGCTGTCCCGGTTGCGCACCCGGGTGGCGCTCGCGTCGCGCGGCTGGCGCCGCAGCTCCTCCGAAGCGGCCTGCCGCTCGGCGTCGGTGGAGGACGGCCGGCGGATGACCTCCTTCAGCTCCGCACGGCGGGCCGCGTACCTCGCGACGATCACCTTGCGCTTCTCGTTCTGCGCGATCTTGCTCTTCTTGGCCATCAGACCTTCCCTCCTCGGGCGCGGATACGGACGACGGCGGCTTCGATACCGATGCTGTCGATGGTCTTGATCGCCTTCGCGCTGAGCGTCAGCCGGACGAACCGCCCCTCGCTCGGCAGCCAGTAGCGCTTGCGCTGGATGTTGGGGTCGAAACGGCGCGAGGTGCGCCGGTGCGAGTGGGAGATGGAGTTGCCGAAGCCCGGCTGGGTGCCGGTCAGTTGGCAGTGAGCGGACAAGGTTCTGCTTCCTCTCGTCGATGGTCCCTTTTGATAATGGAAACCATTTGCATATAGTACCCCCCATGGCACGCAACGAGGTCCGCCCGATCATCAAGCTCCGCTCCACCGCGGGAACCGGCTACACGTACGTCACCCGCAAGAACCGCCGCAACGATCCCGACCGACTGGTCCTGCGCAAGTTCGACCCCGTCGCCCGACGCCACGTCGACTTCCGCGAGGAACGCTGATTCGTCACCGCCGTCGGCCACCCCTTCCGAACTCAGCACCGAGGAAAGCCCCATGAAGCCCGCAATCCACCCCTCCTACGGCCCCGTCGTCTTCCGTGACCGCGCCGCGAACCACGCGTTCCTCACCCGCTCCACCATGACCAGCGAGAAGACCATCGACTGGGAGGACGGCAACACCTACCCGGTGGTCGACGTCGAGATCTCCAACGTCAGCCACCCCTTCTACACGGGCACCGCCCGCGTCCTGGACACGGCCGGACGGGTCGAGCGCTTCGAGCGCCGTTACGGTCGACACGGGGCCAAGTGATGTCGGCGGAAGCCCGGTTGCCCATGGTCATCGTCGGCGGGCTCCACTCCGAGGCGCGCCGGCAGGTCGTGGAACACCTGCTGCGCTCGGTCCCCGGCAGCGTCGTCCTGCACCACGACCTGTCCACGGCCGCCGCACACGGCACCGTCCTGCGTCACGTACGCGACGCATCGGGCGAGCGGTCCCGGCATGAGGTTCCCCTGGTCAACGACTGCGCCTGCTGCGCCCTTCGCGAGGACTTGGTGCCCGAGCTGCGACGGCTCGCCGACGCCGGTCCGACGCGGCTGGCCGTCGTCGAACTGTGGGACTCCGTCGAACCGAGGAGCATGGCCGAGGTCGTCTTCCACCACGGTGGCGATGCGATCCGGCTCACCAACGTGATCACGGCGGTGGACCCGGCGCTCGTACTCCCTTCCCTCGCCAACGGCGACGATCTGGCCGAAGCGGGCCTCGCAGCCGCTGCGCGTGACCAGCGCACCGTCGGTGACACCTGGGCCAGGCAGTTGGAGTACGCCCCCGTCCTCGCCCTTGCGGAGAGTCCCGACGCCGACGACGAGGACCACGCGATCCTCACCCAGCTCCACCCCACCGCCCGCCGGGTACGGGCGGACTCCCCCGAACTGGCGGTGCTGGCCTTCGACGGCTTCGACATCGAGGCCGCCGCGGCGGCCCAGCACCCGGCCTGCGCCCTCCTCCCGCAGGAGGCCGAGGAAGCGGGCGTGACCACCTTCGTGTGGCGCCGCCACCGGCCGTTCCATCCCGAGCGCCTCTACCAGGCGCTGGAAGACCTCTGCTGCGCCGCCGCCCGCAGCCGCGGACGGTTCTGGCTCGCCGACCGCCCCGACACCCTGCTCTCCTGGGACGCGGCGGGCGGAGCCCTGTGTGTCGAGAGCGCCGGCCCCTGGCTCGCCGCACTGCCGGACGCCGCCTGGGAGTTGGAGCCGCCCGTCCGCCGAGCGGCCGCAGCCCTCGACTGGCACCCGGAGCACGGTGACCGCTGCCAGCACCTCGTCTTCACCTCGCCCGGCCTCGACCACCACGGGCTCGAGCAGGTCCTCGAATCCTGCCTGCTCACCGATGCCGAGTACACCGCGGGTCCAGCGGCATGGAAGCACCTCCCGGCCCCCTTCGACGCCCTGCTCGACCCCGCCGCGTAATGCGGCCCGCCCGCCCTTACCGAAGGAGTACCCATGCCTCCCCGCCAAGGCCCCCGTAAGCCGCCGAAGCCCCGCCCCAACCCGCTCGACGCCGCCGGGATCACCTACATCGACTACAAGGACACCGATCTGCTGCGGAAGTTCATTTCCGACCGCGGCAAGATTCGCAGCCGCCGCGTCACCCGCGTCACCGCCCAGCAGCAGCGGCAGATCACCACGGCGATCAAGAACGCCCGGGAAATGGCACTGCTGCCCTACTCCAGCCGATAAGCAGATCGCCTGCGAGCAAAAGTCGGCAGCACCTTGATGCACCCCCGGTTGACCGGGGGTGCATCTTGTTGAAAATGATTACCGTATCCAGTAGATTCGCCACGTCCATGCGGGTCGGCAAGTACCGGACCACCGCCGCATGGAGGGGGCGAGTGCGCCCAGGGGGCTGCCGAGTGACGGGCCGAGCGGAGCTGGGGAAGCTTCCCGCCCATGCCGCCCCTCCCCGGCAACGAGCGCGATCAGCGAATGAGGGGCGATGACATCGAATAGGCGTTATGTGCACATAGTGGGGGTGCTCGCTCTGTCCTTGACCGGGGTGGTCTCCCTGGGCACGGCATCCGGTGCGGGCGCAACGGCCACCGCCGCTCCTGCGGCCTACACGGCGGGAGTTGATGCCGATTCAGCCACCGACGACGTGCGCGGCGAGCGAATCGTCATCGACAACGGACATGTGGACGCCATCGCTCCACGCATGGTCGACGGAAGCTTCCGCACTCTGTTCAAGGACAGCAGGACCACCGACGTCGTGTGGCGCGAGCCTTCGTCGGTGATCATGCATCTCACCGACAAGGGCGCACTGACCATTCCGGAGGAGGGCTACGACTTCCTGGGAGCCCCTGGCGACGTGGTGCATATGATCCCTCAGACCCAGAACCCGGACGTGCTCTGGGCGGGTTGGAGCACCGAGGCCTTCGGGGAGAGCGACCTCCGGGGGCCGTTCGAGCTGACTCTGCGTACGGTCGAGGGCCGGGGGCGCTGCTTCTCTTCGGGTGGTCGCCGTTCGGCGAGCCCGAGATGAAGTTCGACTCGCGTGACGGCCTCCCCGACGCGTACACCGTGCCGGCTCGCACCCACGAGCACTCCAACTGGGCCTTTACCCAACCAGGCGTCTACCGCCTCGGGTTCACTTTCAAGGCGACCCTCGCCTCGGGCGAGGACGTCTCCGACACGCAGACCTTCACCATGGCCGTGGGCGACGTCGATGTCGACTCCATCACCTTGCCTGGAGACGAGGAAGGCCAGACCGACGGAGGCACCACGGACGGGGGCCAAAGCGACGGAGGCACCACCGGCGGAGGCCAAACCGACGGAGGCACCACCGGCGGAGGCCAAACCGGCGGAGGCCAAGACACCGCGGGCTCAGCCACGGACGCAGGCACCGGCGGCGGCACCTCACCCCACGGCGAGCTGGCGCAGACCGGTGCCGGTGTCGCACTGCCCCTGGGTGCTTCCGGCGCGGCTCTCCTCGTCGCGGGCGCCGGAGCGGCCGTCTACCTGCACCGGCGTAGGACGCCGAACAAGCCGGTGTCCGACCCGAGGGCTGTCGCTGGAGAGGGATCACCCACCTCATGACTTCACACCACAACGCACGGTGGGCGGTGGCCGGAGCCGTCGGCTCCGTAGCCCTCGCCGCAGGACTGTCGCCAGCGGCTTTCGCCGAGACCGGTGACAACGGTGCCCAACAGGAGACCGTTCGTACGGCGCTCGAGGCCGACGTGGTCCTGAGCCTGCGAGACGGTCAGCTGGCACTGGACCTGCGCCCCCCGCAGGAGAACGCCGCTCCCGACGCGGATCTCGTGGTCGGTGCGGAAGCCGCCACCACTGTTCCGGCCGGGCAGGAGTACGCCTTCCTGGGTGAGCCGGGAAGCCGAGTCTGGATTCTGGACGGACGTCGGACGGGCACACCGATGCCGCACTGGGACACCAGTGACATATCTGCGCACGAGCTCGTCGACGGCTCCGTCGACTGGGCACTCACCGGAATCGACGGTCCAGGTGATGTCAAGGTCTTCCGGACCTCGCAGGCGACCGCCGCGACGGAGACGGGACCGCCGACGCCCGACGTGCTCTTCGACAGCGCTGACGGGCTCCCCGACACCCGTTCACTGCCGGCCGCTCAGAACGGCGAGGTCACCTGGGCCTTCACCCGGCCGGGAGAGTACCGGCTCACGTCTCGGGCGACCGCACACCTGGCCACGGGCCGTACCACCGTCGCCGACACCGAGTGGACCGTCCGGGTGGAGGACACGGTCCCCCGGAGACAGTCGTGCCCACCCCAATCCCCCGGCCGCCGACCGCCACCTCCCCCGAGGAGCCCACGAGTGGGCCGGAGACCGCCCGCGTGCTGACCGCCCCGGTCCAGGCACCCGCGGCCGCATCCGCGGCGGCAGACGGCATCGCGACCCAGAAGGTCGTCATCGACGACGGCCACGTCGACGCCATCGCCGGCAAGATGGTCGACGGAAAGCTGCGCGCCCTGTTCAAGGACAGTCGCAACCCCGCGAACATCGTCTGGCGCGAGCCCTCGTCCGTTGTCCTCCACGTCGACCAGGACGCCAAGGAGAAGGTGCCGTCCGGCAGCGTCTACTCCTTCCTGGGCAAGACCGGCAGCGACTTCTGGCTGATCCCGCAGGTGCAGAAGTCGGGTGTCGTCTGGGCCGGTTGGAACACCGAGGCGCTGGACTCCGGCGACCTCAAGGGTCCGATCGACATGAAGCTGACCAAGGTCAGCGGGCCCGGCTCCCTGGCCGTCTGGGAGACCGCGGGACTGGGCGGTGCTCAGGTTCTCTACAACAGCGCCGACGGCCTCCCCGACTCCCAGAAGGTGAACCTCGGTGTGCACGCGCACGGCAACTGGGGGTTCACCAAGCAGGGCGTCTACCAGGTGACCTTCAGGCTCAGCGGCGTGCTGGCCAACGGTCGATCCGCATCGGACACCCGGACCTACACCTTCGCGGTGGGAGATGTCGACCCGGACACGGTCAAGCCCGGCGGCGGTTCGGGAGACGGCGGCTCCACCGGTGGCGCGGGAAGCGGCGGTGGGTCCGACGACAGCTCCGGCAGCCCCGCGAGTGGCGCCGCCGGATCCGACGACAGCGGTTCGGCCTCAGGCGGCGACAAGCCCGGCGGAAGCCTGGCGCACACCGGCGGCGGACCGGCGCTGCCCCTGGCCGCCGGCGCGGGCGCGCTGGTGGTCGCGGGCGGTGCCGCCGTCGTCCTCGGCCGGCGCAGGCGCCGCACCGTACCGACCGGCGCCTCCCTGTAGCCGTAGGTGCCCTCAACTCTTCCTCGGCGCGGCGCCGGACGCTCTCTCGTCCGGCGCCGCGCCCCTGCTCCTGGGAGTCCCCTCATGCGTGTGCCCAGAACCGTCTTCCGGACACTGGCCGCGACCGCCGTCCTCGCCACCGCCGTCACCGGTTGCACCGGGCATGCCCGCCCGGCAGCCGACTCCGAGAATCCGGACGCGGCGCTGCGGGTGGTGACCACCACCGAGATCCTCGCCGATCTGGTCCGTCAGGTCGGAGGCGACCGCGTTCAGGTCGACTCGATCGTGCCGCCCGGCGGCGACCCGCACTCCTACGAACCCACCCCAAGGACGCCGACGCGGTGTCCAAGGCCGACGTCACCTTCACCAACCACGTGCTCCTGGAGGAGCACGCCCTCATCAAGACCGTCGACTCCAACGCCCGCAAAGGGGCACCGAACGTCTCCCTCGCAGAGGCGTCGGAGACGTACGGGGCGAACGTCATCCCGCTCGTGGAGGACATCGGCCTGGACGTTCTCTGGCTCGGCCTGCGGGTCCGCGGTGAGGGCGAGGCACGGGGAGCGACGCGCTCCTCGGACATCCTCCTCTCCGCCACGGGCGTCGAAGGCCCCGGCGAACTGGTCGCCTACCTCACGGAGTCGCTGGGCCGGCCGAACATCTATTTCAACTCGGCGGACGGCTTCTCCGACAAGGACACCACGAGTCTGCCGCCCGCAGCCCACACCCACCTCAACTGGGCCTTCACCGAACCCGGTGTGTACAGGCTCAGCCTCTCGGCGAAGCTGAAGAACGGCGACGCCGCCCCGCAGCCGGTCGGCGAGGGCACCTTCACCTTCGCCGTGGGCGTCGACCCCCACACCGTCGCCGGCCCCGGGGACACGATCCTCGACGACGGGCACACCGACCTGACCGTCAACATCGACTCCGGGAAGATGTCCGCCTTCACGGACCTGCGCGCGAAGGGCGAGCGGCAGGAGGAGATACCGCCGGGCGACGTCGTCATCGATGTGCCCAACCGGGCGCTGGTGAAGGTACCGAAGGAGAAGCGGTTCTCCTTCCTCGGCAAACCGGGCGCCGACATCCACCAGCTCCCCCAGGCGGTCCTCGGCAAGCATGTGCACGGTGAGATCGACCCGCACCTGTGGCAGGACGTACAGAACGCCAAGTCGTACGTGCAGTTGATCCGCGACACCTTGAAGAAGGCCGACCCGGAGGGTGCCGAGTCGTACGACGCATCCAGCCGGAAGTACGAGAACGAGCTGGACGAGGTGGACGCCTATGTACGCGAGCAGATCGCCGCGATACTCGCGGACAGAAGGCAGTTGATCACCACCCATGACGCCTTCGGGTACCTGGCGGACGCCTACGGCATGACCGTCGCCGGCTTCGTCGTACCCAATCCTGCCCAGGAGCCGAGCGCCGACGACGTGGAGAAGCTCTCGCGGACCATCAAGAACCTCGATGTTCCAGCCGTCTTCATGGAGCCGAACCTGGTCCAGCGCGCAACCGTGCTCACCCAGGTCGCCGAGGACCAGGGCGTGGATGTCTGCATGCTCTACGGCGACGCCTTCGACAAGGACACCCGGCACTACACCGACATGATGCGGCACAACGCCGACGAGCTCCGCTCCTGCCTCGGAGGCACGAAGAAGTGAACAGCAGACTCCTGCGCGGTTCCGCCACGGTCCTCGCCGCTCTCCTCCTTTCAACGGCCTCCGCCCTCCCGGCCCCCGCCGACAGCTCACCCTCCCCCGGGGCCGAGTCCGACGCCGCCCCGGAGACCGGCCGGGGCCACACCGTCATCGGCGCCGGTCACCTCGACATAGGACCGCGTTTCGGCGGCGGCGGGTGGACCGTACAGATCCGCGACGACACGGTCCGCCCGCCTGTATGGCGCGACACCGAGGACGTCGTCCTCCAGGTGAGGGACACCGCGAAGATCGAGGTCCCCGAGGACAAGACCTTCGCTTTTCTGGGGAAACCCGGCGACAAGGCGTGGCTGCTCCCCCAGGTCCAGCAGGACGGCGTGCTCTGGCCGGGCTGGAACAGCCAGGAGCCGAAGGTCGCCGCCGCGGTGGAGCGGGAGGTGACCTGGAAGCTCACCGACGTCAAGGGGCCGGGCGACTTCGTCCTCTTCCTCAACGGCAGCTTCGGCACCCCCACCGTGCTCTTCGACGGGCGGAAGAAGCTCCCGCAGGAGACCGGCATCGAGGTGAACACCCACGTCCACGGCAACTGGGCGTTCACCGCACCCGGCACCTACCTCCTCGACGTCTCGATGAGCGCGCGGACCAAGGACGGCAAGAGCCACGACAGCAAGCGCACCCTGCGGTTCTCGGTCGGCCCGCAGGACCCGCGGAAGGCATTCGCCGCGAAGGCCCCGGCCACCAGCACCACCGCCCGTGACGGCTCCGCCCTCATGGGGTGGGGAGCCGCCGCAGGCGTCGCCGTCGCGGTCATCGGCGGCACGCTGCTGTGGCGCCGCAACCGTCGCCCCGCCCCCGTACCCACCGCACATCAGGAAGGGACCGAGCAGTGACCGCGTCCATCACCCCGATACCCGCGCTGGACGTGCGGGGGCTCACGGTCGAACTCGGGGGCAGGCTCGCCCTCGTCGACATCGACCTCACCGTCGGCACCGGCGAACTCGTCGGCCTCATCGGTCCGAACGGCGCCGGCAAGACCACGCTGCTGCGTGCCGTCCTCGGCCTGCTGACACCGCAGACCGGCACTGTCCTCCTGGACGGCCGCCCGGCGGCCAGGCAGCGCGGCACGATCGGCTACGTACCACAACGCCATGAATTCGCCTGGGACTTCCCCCTCTCCGTCGAGAGCGCTGTGCTCACCGGCCGTACGCACCGGATCGGCTGGCTACGCCGCCCCGGTGCGGCCGACCGGGAGGCGGTCGAAGAGGCACTGGAACTGGTCGCCATGACCGCGCTGCGCCACCGTCCCATCGGCGAGCTGTCCGGCGGGCAGCGCCAGCGTGTCCTGGTCGCCCGAGCCCTTGCCCTCCGCCCGACCCTGCTGCTGCTGGACGAACCGTTCACCGGCCTCGACGTCCCCACCCAGGAACTGCTCACCGCCCTCTTCCTTCAGCTGCGCGGCAACGGCAGGGCCCTCCTGATGACCACGCACGACCTGCCCGCCGCCGCCGACATGGCCGGCCGGATCTGTCTCCTCAACAGGACGGTCATCGCCGACGGGCCGCCCGAGACCCTGCGCGACCCGGCCGTCTGGCTGCGGGCGTTCGGCGTCGCCAGGTCCGACCAGCTGCTGACCTCCCTGGGAGTGACCCGATGAGCGGGATCCTCGACTTCCTCACCGGCCCGTGGGAGCACCTGTTCATGCAGCGGGCCTTCGCGGTCGCCGTGATGTGCGGTGTGGTCTCCGGGGTGGTCGGCGCCCACGTCGTCCTGCGCGGCATGGCCTTCATCGGCGACGCCGTCTCGCACTCGGTCTTCCCCGGCGTGGCGATCGCCTTCGTCTTCCAGTTCAACCTCGTCCTCGGCGGGGCCGTCGCAGGTCTCCTCACCGCGCTGGCCGTGGCGGTGTTCTCGCAGAACAGGCGGCTCAAGGAGGACACCGTCATCGGCGTCTTCTTCGCCGCCGCCTTCGGTCTGGGCATCGTCGTCCTCAGCACCGCACCCGGCTACAGCGGCTCGCTCGAGTCCTTCCTCTTCGGCCAGATCCTCGGCATCAGCGACGGCGACGTGATCACGGTGGCCGTGATGGGACTGCTGCTGCTCCTCGTCGCAGGCGCGGTCCACAAGGAGCTGGTCACCGTCAGCCTGGACCGGGAGACGGCCAGAGCCGCCGGACTGCCCGTATTCGCCCTGGACATAGTCCTGTATGCGCTGGTGACCGTCACCGTGGTCATCTCGCTGCAAGCGGTCGGCAACATCCTGGTCCTGGCCCTGCTGATCACCCCCGCCGCCTGCGCCCGCCTCCTGACCGACCGCATCGGCGTCATGATGCTCCTCGCTCCGGCGATCGGCGCCGGCAGCGCGGTCGTGGGCCTGTACCTCTCGTACGCGTACAACCTCGCCGCGGGCGGTCTGATCGTTCTCGTGGTCACCGGCGTGTTCGTGGTGTGCTGGCTGTTCGCGCCCGGGCACGGTCTCGTGACGGCCCGGTGGCGCAGGCGCTCCGGTGATGTGCTCGCGGAACGGAACCAGGAGGCCGAGGCGTCCGGGCGTCCCGGGAGCGTTCGCGGCACCGCTCCGGCCGAGCAGTCACCGGGGGTGTGAACCGGATGCGGCGGCTTCTCGCTGTGGTGTGCGAGTTGACGGCGACTCTGGGCGCGGTGATGCTGCTCTTCGCCGTCCACCTCCTGTGGTGGACCAACCACACCGCCCGTGCCGAGGCGCGGGACGAGGTGCACCGCCTGGAACAGCGGTGGGAGCGGCCCGGGCCAGGTGAGGCGACGCGCGGTTCGCCGGCGGAAGACAGCCCGGCTGCCCCTGCGGCGCGGGACGGAGAGCGCCACGCCGAAGAACCACGCGGCACTTCCCCCGCCAGGGCGCGGCCCCCGGCGCCGTCCCAGTCGTTCGCCGTGCTCCGCATCCCCCGCCTCGGGCTGACGGTTCCCGTCGCCGAGGGCATAGACAACCACCGTGTCCTCGACCGGGGGTTCGTCGGCCACTACCCGGGTACCGCGATGCCCGGCGAGATGGGCAACGTCGCGCTCGCCGGGCACCGCAACGCCCACGGCGAACCCTTTCGTCATCTGGACCGGGTGCGACCGGGGGACGTGGTGACCCTGTCCACCGCGGGAGAAGACTTCACGTACGAGATCGACTCGGTACTGCCGCAGACCTCTCCCGCCGACAGCGCCGTACTCCAGCCTGTCCCCACCAGCGCCGCGGTCCGCCCTCCTGGCTCGGCGGGTTACCGGGAGCCGGGGCGCTACCTCACCCTGACCACCTGCACACCCGAGTTCACCTCTCGCTACCGAATGGTGGTGTGGGGGCACTTGTTGGAGAACCGACCCAGGTGAGTCGTCCAACTGCCCCAGCTGTAGGCGGCGTTACTGAAACATGCTCTTGCATGGCTACATGAATATGATTATCGTTACCAACCTCGGTGCCCACTCGGGCACCCCGAAGGGAGTAGCTGTGCGCAAAACCTCTCTCCGCCTGCTCATCGGCGCCACCGCCGTGACGGGCCTCCTGATGGCCGGGGGCCCGCCCAGGCGGCCTGCCCCATCCCGCTGGAGCACGGACATGTGGACGTCGTCGGTCTCGCCTACGAGGACGGCTCGCTCGACATAGCCGTGCACGACGAGAGCGGCACCGAGGAAGTCGAGTACGCACCCGAGGACGTCACCCTGCGCGCCCTGCCCGGCGCGAGGACCACGATCCCCGCCGACTCCGCCTACGCATTCCTCGGAACGGCCGGAAAGCCGGTCTGGATCCTGCCGGAGGTGCAGAACCCCGACCTGCTGTGGGCCGGCTTCGGCGCCGAGGAACTGGAGACGGGCATCCTCCAGGACGACGAGGTCGACGTCTCGTTCCTGTCGGTGCAGGGGCCGGGCCGCCTGGCCGTGTACACCGACGACGTCTTCGGCGAGCCGGAAACCGTACTGGTCAACAGCGGTGACGGGCTGCCCGACACGGTGGAGGTGCGGGCGGGCGAACATACGCATGCCAACTGGGCATTCACCAAGGCCGGTACCTACACCGTCAAGGTCAAGGCGGCCGCACACCTGGCCGCGGACGGATCGCCGGTCTCCTCCCGCACGGTCACGTACACCTTCGAGGTGCGGAAGTGACACTCGCCCTCAAGTCCCGCCACGCCCGGAGCGCCGGCGTCCTCGCTGCCGCGGCCGCGCTCCTCCTCGCGGTCGGCTCGCCCGCACACGCCGCTCCCGTCACCCTCACCAGCGGTCACGTCGATGCACTGGACGTGGATTACGCCTCCGGAGCCCTCACGCTCGATCTGCTGGACGAGACGACCGCCAGCGCGGTCGAGCGCGCCCCCGCGGACGTGACCCTGAGCGTGCCGGTGGCCGCCAAGCGCACCAACGTCCCCTCGACGACCCCTTGGGCCTTCCTCGGTACCGGGGGAACAGCGTGGATCCTGCCGCAGAGCCAGACCAGCGGGCTGCTGTGGGCCGGCTGGAACACCACGGGCGTCCCGAGCGGGACGTTCCAGAACGACAAGTTGACGTTCTCGCTGACCGGCGTCAGCGGGCCGGCCGGCTTCAGCGTCTACACCGCGTCGGGCAGCACCCCGACGGTCCTCTTCGACAGCGGCGACGGACTTCCTGACTCCCTGTCAGTGAGCACGGGAGCCCACACCCATGTCAACTGGGGCTTCGACGCCGCAGGCACCTACAAGGTGACCTTCAGCGTCAGCGGCGTCCTGGCCTCGACGGGCCGGACGGTCACCACCGGCGCCAAGACCTACACCTTCCAGGTCACCAACTGACTCCGCCACCCCTCTCCGTGCGGGCCGGTCGCCGATCGCGGCCGGCCCGCGCGGGTCCGGCACATCGACGCGACCGCGACACCCCAGCAGCAATGAAAACGACATTCATCTACACTTGGCCGCCGGGCTCCGCCCCGGACGCCTGCCGCATGCATCGAGGGGATATGCGCACATGCCTCCGTCCATCCTGAAGATCCGACGCGCCGCCTACGGACTCATCTCCGCACTCGCGGGCGACGTGCGTGGCGCGCGACCGCACCGGTGAACGGCTGGTCAAACACAGCTCAGCGCACCCGCCCCCGCGGCTTCAGCGCCACGTCAGGCAGTGCGGGGGCCGGGATCGGCGGCCCGTCGTAGCCGTGTACGGTTCCGAACCGGTCGCCGCCCATCCACTCCTCGCGGGCGCGGGCGATCTCGTCCTGGGTCCGGCCCACGAAGTTCCACCACATGATCAGCTCCTCCTCGAACGGCTCGCCGCCCAGGAGCATCAGGCCCGCGTCTGACTCCGCGCGGAGCGGGAGGTCCGTGCGGCCGCAGCCGAGGTAGAGCATGGAGCCGGGGAGGACCGGGACGCCGTCGACCTCGGCCTCGCCGGACATCGAGAGCACGGCGTACTCGAAGTCCGGGTCCAGGGGGAGGCGGGCCCGCGCGCCCCGGGTCAGGGAGAGGTCGGCGCCCACGATCGGGGTGTACGCGGTGCCGGGCGAGGTGGCGCCGTCGAGGTCGCCCAGGATCACCGTGGCCGTGAGGCCGGGGGCGGTGACCGTGGGCAGGTCGCTGTGGTGCTGGAAGTGGGGCTCGGTGAAGCGGTGCGCGTCCGGGAGCGCCACCCAGAGCTGGGCGCCGTGGAGCAGGGCGGCGTGCTGCTTGGGGCTCTCCTCGGAGTGGCTGATCGCCCGGCCGGAGGTCATCAGGCCCAGTTCACGCGGGCGGACCGTCTGGAGGCTGCCGAGGCTGTCGCGGTGCAGGACCTCGCCCTCGTGCAGCCAGCTGACCGTCTGGAGGCCCATGTGCGGGTGCGGCGGCACCTGCATCCCCGGTTCGTCGGCGATGTCGTCGGGGCCGTAGTGGTCCACGAAGGCCCAGGCGCCGACCATCCGGCGGCCCAGGTTGGGCAGCAGCCTGCGGACCTCCGTGGACTCGCCGAGCCGCACCTTGCGCGGGGCGAGCAGTTCACGTACGGGCTCCGCGACGACGAAACCCCGGCCCCCGCAGACGGTGGGGACGGCCTGGCGATCGAGATTGCTCATGGCGCTCAACCTATTCCGCTGCGAGTGGGGGTCGGGTGACGCCCACGCCGGACGATTAGTGGAATGTTAAACGACCTAGGGGTGTTGTGCGGACCGGACGACCATCCGACCGAGGAGACGACATGAGCGACGGCTACTACGAGTTCGGCACCGCCGCCGAGCGCTGGGAGCGTGCGGGGTTCTTCTTCGACGCGAAGGAGTACACGACCGCCGCCCGCATCCTGGACGGACTCGTCGCGGAGGTCCCCGAGCAGGTCGCGCCCCGGCTGCTGCTGGCCCGCGCCTATTACCACTCGGCGAGCCTCGGCCGGGCCGAGACGGAGCTTCGCGCGGTTCTGGAGCGCGATCCGGTGGAGCACTACGCCCGCCTGATGCTCGGCCGGACCCTGGAGCGCCAGGGGCGGCAGGCCGAGGCGGACACGCAGTTGCGCCTCGCCGCCGCGCTGTCCGGTGACCTCGGGCCCGCGTAGACATGTATTTCGGGTGCCTGGAGCCACGGCCGCGTGATACTCCACAGGACCATGACCGATCTTGAGACGCCGCGTCTGGTCCTGCACCCGATGACCCCCGCCGACGCCGAGCACGTCGCCGCCGGTTCGCCCCCGGCCGGGGCGCGCTGGGCGCCCGGCTACCCCTCCCCCGGTGAGCGGGGGGCCGCCTCGCGCTACCTCGCGACCTGCGCGGACACCGGTGATCCCAGCCCGTTCTGCTCGTACGGGATACGGCTCCGCACCGACGGCCTGGTCATCGGTGGCATCGGCTTCCACGGCGCGCCCGACGACCGGGGCGGTGTGACCATCGGCTACGGGCTGGTGGAGTCGGCGCGCGGACGGGGCTACGCCTCCGAGGCGCTCCGGGCGCTGCTCCGGTTCGCCAGGGAACAGGGCGTCGCCCGGGTGCGCGGGGACGCCGACGCGGACAACGTCCCCTCGCAGCGCGTCATGACGGCGGCCGGGATGCGCCTCGTGGGTGAGGACGCCTCGCTGAAGTACTACCTGGCCGAGTGGGCGGCGTAGCAACGGGCGGAGCCCGCCGGTGGCCACCCGGCGGGCTCGAACCGTTGCGGCGGGCGTCAGCCCAGGGCGGCAGCCGTCCGGCCGCCCGCGAGCGCGTCGGTCCTCGGCACCAGCAGCCGTTCGGTGAGGTGGCCGAAGACCAGGCCGAAGGTGGTCCACAGCGTGGCCTGCACCGCGAGCGTGGCCAGCCGGAACTGCCACAGCAGCGTGGCCGGGAAGTCCTTGCCGACCTCGTTGAACGAGGGCAGGAACACATAGGCGAGGGCGATCAGCAGGACGTAACCGGCCGCTGCGGCGACCGTCGCGTTCCAGTTGCCCAGGCGGGGGGCCAGCCGCTTGCCGACGATGACGGCGGCGACCGCGAGCAGCACACTGAGGGCGACCATGAGGAAGAACAGCGCGGTGCGTTTGCCGATGGTGTCGGGGTTGCCGACGGCCGGCGGGTTGGCCGGGTACTTCAGGAACGGCACGAGGTACACGCTCAGCAGCGCGGCACCCGCGATCAGCGCGGCCGTGGCCCTCGGCCCGAACCGGCCCATGCGGCCCAGCGCGTAGCAGAAGACGAGCGCGGCGATGCCGCCGACCGCGACGCCGAAGACGAGCACACCGGTGGCCAGGCCCGCGGTGGACTGCATGCCGCGGCTGACGAGTTCCTCGCCGGCACCGTGGTCGTGGCCGTGCGCGCTGTGGGCCGCCTCTTCGAGCGCGATGGCCGCGTCCACGCGGGATTCACCGAGGAAGTAGGCGACGACCAGAGCGAGCGCGCCCGCGACCAGGCCGGCCAGCATGCCGCGGACCAACAGGGCTCTGACGGATATGGAGTTCATGTGGGATTCCCCTGGATCAGCCGGTAGGACGTTCAGTGGCAGGGGAACCCGAGGAGGTGGCGCCCGTCGTGGACCCACTCGTGGACGCCTTCGCCCGAGATGACGGCCGTGGCGCCCTGCTCGGCGCCGACGAAGTAGAGCAGGACCAGCATGAGGATGCCGAAGAAGACCGCCCAAGGGGCGATGGCCTTCAGGGAGATGGGGGTGACGGCGGATGCGCCGGTGGCGGGGGCAGCAGTCTGCGCCATGGCAGAACCTCCTGTGGGAACACGCGTCCCGATCGTGGTGCCTGAGACGAAGGTGCTGGGTCTGACTTCCCGCGTGCGCGGGTACACAGTGGCGCGACCGTGCCGGATTCTCACCGGACTTCCGTCACACCCTCGTCATGTCGCCGCGACCATACCCCCTGGACACCGGGCGCCGCCATGCCCCTTACAAGCCGTCCGCGGGGCCCGGATGCCATGGTGTGCTTGGCCGTGGGGCCGATGTTCCGGGAGTTGAGGGTGGTCATGACGGTACGGGTGATGTTGATCTCACCGGCGATGAACGCGGGGCTGCGCGAGGCCCGGTTCGCCGGTGACGCCGCGCTCGACGCGTCGGGCGTGCGGGCCGCCCGGCTGGCCGCGCCGCACGTCCCGGACGCGGACCGGGCGGTGCACGGGCCGTCCGAGCGGTGCCTCCGGACGGCGGAGGCGCTGGGTCTGCGCTCGACGGAGGAACCCGCTTTGCAGGACTGGGAGTTGGGGCGGTGGTCGGGGGCCCGGCTGGACGAGGTGAGCGCGCGGGAGCCGGAGGGGGTGGCGGCCTGGCTGGCCGACCCGTCCGCCGCCCCGCACGGCGGCGAGTCGCTGCTCGCCCTGTGCGCCAGGGCGGGGGCCTGGCTCGACTCGCTGAGCGGTGAGGGCCGGGTGCAGGCCGTCACCGAACCGTCCCTGGTACGCGCGGCCGTGGTCCACGCGCTGGCGCTGCCTCCGCAGGCGTTCTGGCGCCTCGACGTCGCCCCGCTCGCTCTGACGGAGCTGACCGGCCGCTCGGGGCGCTGGAACCTCCGCGTCGGACGCCCGCTCGCCGGTGGGCCCGGCGAGCGGGCAGCGGACCGGGGGGCGCCCTGAGCCGGACGTGCAAGAACTGTCGTCCGTACCGGAGCCTTGACACCCCGATGGTTCACTTCTTAAATCACGTAGTGAACTAAAGCACCATCATCCCCCACGCGATGGTCATGCCCCCACTTGTCATATGCATGACGCATCGCATGTCCCCGTCCCGCACGGGAAGGAACGTTCATGAACTCCCCCCACCTGACCAGGCGTCTCCTGGTCCCCGCTCTCTCGGTTCTCGCCCTGGTCGCCACCACGTCCGGCCTCGCGTCGGGCGCCCCCAGGCAACCGGAAAGGGTCTCCGCCGCCGCGACGACGTTCTCCGACGAGTTCGACGGACCGGCCGGTTCGGCCGTGGACGGCAGCAAATGGCAGATCGAGACCGGTGACAACGTCGACAACCACGAGCGGCAGTACTACACCTCCGGCAACAACAACGCCGCACTCGACGGCCAGGGCCACCTGGTCATCACCGCCCGCAAGGAGAACCCCTCCAACTACCAGTGCTGGTACGGCACTTGCGAGTACACCTCGGCACGGCTGAACACCTCGGGCAAGTTCACCCAGACCTACGGGCATGTCGAGGCGCGCATGAAGATCCCGCGCGGACAGGGCATGTGGCCCGCCTTCTGGATGCTCGGCGACGACATCGGGCAGGTCGGCTGGCCCAACTCCGGTGAGATCGACATCATGGAGAACGTCGGCTTCGAGCCCTCCACCGTCCACGGCACCCTGCACGGACCGGGCTACTCCGGCTCCGGCGGCATCGGCGCCGGCTACACCCTGCCCGACGGTCAGGCATTCGCCGACGACTTCCACACCTTCGCCATCGACTGGGCCCCCGACTCCATCACCTGGTCGGTCGACGGAAACGTCTACCAGCACCGCACCCCGGCCGACACCAACGGCAACGCCTGGGCCTTCAACAAGCCCTTCTTCCTCATCCTCAACCTGGCGGTCGGCGGCTACTGGCCCGGCGACCCCGACGGCAACACCGCCTTCCCCAGCGAACTCGTCGTCGACCACGTCCGCGTCACCACCAGCGACAGCGCGCCTCCGGCCTGATCGCGCAGGTCCCGCCGGGCCGTCGCCCGGCGGGACCTGCGGATCATCCCTACCCCCGGTACGTCTCCAGCAGCCTCAGCCACACCTCGCTGATCGTCGGGTACGACGGGACCGCATGCCACAGGCGGGCGACGGGGATCTCCCCCGCGACCGCCATCGTCGCCGAGTGGAGCAGTTCACCGATGCCGGGGCCGACGAAGGTGACGCCCAGCAGGACTTCGCGGTCGAGGTCCACGACCATGCGGGCGCGGCCCTTGTAGCCGTCCGCGTACAGGCCGGACCCGGCCACGGATGCGAGGTCGTAGTCGACGGCGCGGACCCGGTGGCCGGCCTGTTCCGCCTCGGCCAGGGAGAGGCCCACCGACGCGGCCTCCGGGTCGGTGAAGACGACCTGCGGGACGGCCGCGTGGTCGGCGGTCGCCGCGTGGGCGCCCCAGCGGGCGGTGTCCAGCGGCTTGCCCTGCGCGCGGGCACCGATCGCGTCGCCCGTGATGCGGGCCTGGTACTTGCCCTGGTGGGTCAGGAGCGCGCGGTGGTTGACGTCGCCGGCCGCGTAGAGCCAGTCCGTGCCCTCGACCAGGCAGGTGTCGTCCACGGTGAGCCAGGAGCCGGGTTCCAGGCCGACCGTCTCCAGGCCCAGGTCGTCGGTGCGCGGGGCGCGGCCGGTGGCGAAGAGGACCTCGTCGGCCTCCACGCTCTCGCCGTTGTCGAGTTCCACGGTGACCGGTCCTCCGCCACCCGCGCGGCGTACGGCGGTGGCCGAGACGCCCGTACGGATGTCCGCTCCGGCCTCGGTCAGCGCCTCGGCGACCAGCTCACCGGCGAACGGCTCCATGCGGGGCAGGAGCCCCTCGCCGCGTACGAGCATGGTGACCTTCGCACCGAGCGCGTTCCACACGGTGGCCATCTCCACACCGACGACTCCCCCGCCGACCACGACGAGCCGGCCGGGGACCTCCTTGGCGCTCGTCGCCTCGCGGCTGGTCCAGGGGCGGGCGTCCTCGATGCCGGGGAGGCCGGGGACCACGGCCCTGCTGCCCGTGCAGACGGCGACGGCGTGCCGGGCGGTGAGCCGGTGTTCGGTGCCGTCCGGCGCGGTGACGGTGACCTGCTTGGGACCGGTCAGCCGGCCGTGGCCACGGAAGATGTCGGCGCCGATCCCGTCGAGCCAGGCGGCCTGGCCGTCGTCCTTCCAGTGCGAGGTGTACTCGTCGCGGTGGGCGAGGACGGCGGCGGCGTCCAGCGGTCCCTGGACGGCGCCGCTCAGTCCGGGGACGCGGCGGGCGTCGGCGCGGGCGACGACGGGGCGCAGGAGCGCCTTGCTCGGCATGCACGCCCAGTAGGAGCACTCGCCGCCGATCAGTTCCGACTCGACCACGGCGGTGGTCAGCCCGGCGGCCCGGGCCCGGTCGGCCACGTTCTCTCCCACCGGACCGGCTCCGATGACCACGACGTCGTACGCGACAGGCTCCGCTGCATGTGTCATGCGCCCCATTCTGGCGGGGGGTGTGGGCGTCGGCCACATGGGCAGGCACGGAATAGCACGAGAACGGGCACCGTTGACCCGGACACGTCTCATACGGGCACAGGAAGAGGGAGCAACGCATGAGCACCGTAGAGCTCACCAAGGAAAACTTCGACCAGGTCGTCAGCGACAACGAGTTCGTCCTGATCGACTTCTGGGCTTCCTGGTGCGGCCCGTGCCGGCAGTTCGCCCCGGTGTACGACGCGGCGTCCGAGCGCCACGCGGACCTGGTCTTCGCCAAGGTCGACACGGAGGCGCAGCAGGAGCTGGCGGCGGCCTTCGACATCCGGTCGATCCCCACGCTGATGATCGTCCGGGACAACGTGGCGGTCTTCGCGCAGCCCGGCGCGCTGCCGGAGGCGGCCCTGGAGGACGTCATCGGCCAGGCCAGGAACCTGGACATGGACGAGGTCCGCAAGGCCGTCGAGGCCGAGCAGCAGAAGGGCAAGGCGGAGGGGCAGCAGTAGGGCCGCCGCCCCTCCCTTTCACGGCAGGGCGGCCTCAGGTGTCCGTGCCGCGCTCCGCGACCCGGGCCGAGAGCCCGTACGCGAGTTCCGAGCCGTCGACGAGCAGGCCCTCGACGGCCTTGGTCCTGGGGTCGATGTCGGCCACCATGCCGTCGCCTGCGTACCGGGGGTAGCCGGTCTCGCCCGTCTCACCCGTGGCGGTGACCACGGCCGACCGGATGGCGGCGCCCGGCCCCCCGCCGTCGGAGCCCCTGGCCGCCGCGCCCCTGACGCTGGCCCCCGTCGCGCCTTCCCCGGCCGCGGGGGCCTTGTCGTCGGTGTATTCGGGGACGATGAGGATTTCGTAGCTCTGCGGATCGCTCATGGTCATGACGCTAGGGCCTGGGCGGTGCGCCGCGCACGTCGTCGGGGTGACTGACTCATGGCGCCGGGCAGCCTTCCGGACCGTCGCGACACACCGGCGCTCAGGCTGTCCGGGCGGACCGCCTAGGGTGTGGCGATGACGATCCAGCACCGCGACAGTTACGACGAGCCGGCCGCCTTCCCGGGCCGGACCGGTTCCACGGCCACCGCCGAGGCCGATCCGCGCGAGGTGGGCCCGGTCCGCACCTCGTACGCCCCCGACCGGGACGGCGCGCCCGACCCCGGGGAGATCGTCTGGACCTGGGTGCCGTTCGAGGAGAACGACGGGCGCGGCAAGGACCGGCCGGTCCTGGTCGTGGCGCGGGAGGCGAAGGGCACGCTGCTGGCCGTGCAGCTCTCCAGCAAGCAGCACGACATGGACCGGGAGTGGGTGGCGCTGGGCGCGGGCCCCTGGGACAGCTCGGGGCGTCCGTCCTGGGTGGACCTGGACCGGGTCCTGCGGGTCCATGAGGACGGGATGCGGCGCGAGGCGTGCGCCCTGGACCGGGCCAGGTTCGACCTGGTCGCCGGGCGGCTGAGGGAGCGTTACGGCTGGGCGTGAGGGCTCCCGCCGGGCCCGACCCTCACCCTCGACCTGAGGGTGAGGGTCACCCCCGGTCGGCGAACACCCGGTCGAATGCCACCCGGGTGGGCGCATCCTCGTCGCGGCCGAGGATGCCGAAGACGACCTCCTCGAAGTGGCCCGCGAAGCGGCCCTCCCCGGTGAGCAGCGCGCGGAAGGCGCCCGCCACCTCCGCCGGGTCGTTGCGGAAGACGCCGCAGCCCCAGGCGCCCAGGACCAGCCTGCGGTAGCCGCCCACCGTCGCGACCTCCAGCACCCGTTCGGCCCGGGCGGCCAGTACGGCCGGGATGCGGTGTGCCTCCTGCGGGGTCCGGGCGCGGATGACCCCGGCGTTGGGGGCCGGCGAGGTGAGGAAACCGGCCGTGTACGGGGCGTCGAGCAGCCGGCCGCGGTCGTCGCGGAAGACCGGCACACCCGGCGAGTGGATGACCCGGTCGGTGTAGAACGCGTCGCGTTCGCCGCGGTGGTGGGCGTAGAAGCCGGGCGCCCGCAGCAGCGTGGCGTACAGCGCGGAGCTTCGGCACAGGGCCTCCTCCTGCGCCTGGGCGCCGTTCAGGAAGCCGCCGCCGGGGTTGCGGGCGGAGGCGTAGTTCAGGACGGCGACCTCGCCGGGGCGTTCGCGGGTCATCCGGGCGGCCGCCTGGAGGCTGCTCTCGCCGGTGACCTCGATGACCGGGGTCCGGTCCCGGTCGGGGACGGCCTCCACCGGCTCGGGGCCGTACAGCCGCGTACCCGCGAGGGCGGCCGCCACACCCTTCTCGATGCTGATGTCGCGGCCGTTTCCGGCGCGGTAGGAACCCGCCCGGACGATGGCCTCCGTTTCGCGCGCGATTCCGCGCAGCCGGGCGCTCATGAGCCCTCCCCCTTATGGTGCATACGGGGCATGATCGGCGTTCTTCTCCCGGACACGCAATCGAATTTCCGGCGAAGAAGGCGCTCTTGTGCGATGCCTCAGCAGCGGTTTGGGTAGGACGGACGCACCGGAACAAGGAGGCCCGGCATGTCATCCGAGACACCCGGCGGCCATGGTCCGCCACCCGGTCAGGCCCCGCCCCTCGGTGAGGGCGAGGCGGAGGATTTACTGCGCGGCATCTGTTTCAAGACGGGGCCGCCGCGCACGGTGGGCGTCGAGCTGGAATGGCTCCTGCACGACCGCGACCAACCGCGTCGCACCGTCCCGCCCGAGCTGCTGGAGGCGGCCGCGACGGCCGTCCGGGCGCTGCCCCTGAGCGCGGCGCTGACCTTCGAACCCGGCGGCCAGCTGGAACTCAGCTCGCGCCCCGCCGCTTCCCTGATGGCGTGTGTCGAGGACACCGCCGCCGATCTCACCGCCGTGCGCGCCGCCCTCGGCGGGCTGGGCCTCGCCCCGGCCGGACTGGGCGTCGATCCCTGGCAGACCCCGCGCCGGCTCCTGCGCGAGCCCCGGTACGAGGCCATGGAGCAGGCCCTCGACCGGTGGGGCCCGGCCGGTCGCGCCATGATGTGCACCACCGCCTCCGTCCAGGTCTGCCTGGACGCCGGGGAGGAGGAGCCCGGTCCGCTCGGGTACGCGCGGCGCTGGCAGCTGGCCCACCTGCTGGGCGCCGTCCTGGTGGCGGCCTTCGCCAACTCGCCGTACCGGGAGGGCGCGCCGACGCCCTGGCGGTCCACCCGCCAGGCGCTGTGGGCCGACCTGGATCCGAAGCGGACACTGGCCCCCGACGGGCTGCTGCCGCCCCGGGACGCCTGGGCCGCGCACGTCCTGGACACCCCCGTGCTGTGCGTGCGGGGCGAGGGGCCGTGGCAGGTGCCGGACGGGCTCACGTTCCGCGACTGGATCCGGTCCGGAGAGCCCGGACGCCCGGACCGGAGCGACCTGGACTACCACATCACCACGCTGTTCCCGCCGGCCCGGCCGCGCGGGCACCTGGAGCTGCGCATGATCGACGCGCAGCCCGGTGAGGACGGCTGGATCGTGCCCCTCGCCGTCACGACCGCCCTGTTCGACGACCCGGAAACCGCGGAGACGGTGTACCGGACCGTGAAGCCGCTCGCCGAGACGGCCGGGGCGGGCGCCGCTCCGCGCAATCCGCTGTGGACCGCGGCCGCCCGCGACGGCCTGGCCGACCCGGAGCTGCGCCAGGCGGCGGACCTCTGCTTCCGGCTCGCCCTGGAGGCGCTGCCCCGGCTGGGCGCGAGCGTCGCGGTACGGGACGCGGTCGCCGGCTTCCACGACCGCTATGTCGCCCGGGGCAGATGCCCCGCCGACGACCTGCGGGACCTGCTCACCACGGGCGGGGCGCGCCGCCCGGCCCATCCGAAGGGGACCCTGTCATGACCGAATCCCCCGCGCCCCCGCACGCCGGGGACGCCGAGGCGCTGCGCGAGCACGCGCTCGCCGCGCTGCTCACCGCCCGCAGGCGCACCGCGCTCCTCACCGACAGCGTGGACGACCACGAGCTGACCGCCCAGCACTCGCCGCTGATGTCGCCGCTGGTCTGGGACCTGGCGCACATCGGCAACCAGGAGGAGCTGTGGCTGCTGCGCGGTGTGGCGGGGCGGGAGGCGATGCGCCCGGAGATCGACGGACTGTACGACGCCTTCGAGCATCCGCGCGCCACCCGGCCCACCCTGCCGCTGCTGGCGCCCGACGAGGCCCGTTCGTACGCCTCCGAGGTACGCGGCAGGGCGCTGGACGTGCTGGAGTCCGCGCCGCTCGGGGACGGACCCGCGCTGGTCAGGGCCGGGTTCGCCTTCGGGATGATCGCCCAGCACGAGCAGCAGCACGACGAGACGATGCTGATCACGCATCAGCTGCGTACGGGACCTGCCGCGCTGACGGCCCCGGAGCCGCCGCGCGCGGCGGACGACGCCTTGGCGCTGCCCGCCGAGGTCCTGGTGCCCGGCGGTCCGTTCACGATGGGCACGTCGGCCGAGCCGTGGGCCCTGGACAACGAACGCCCGGCACACCGGCGGGACGTTCCCGGGTTCGTCATCGACACGGCTCCGGTGACGTGCGGCGCGTACCGGGCGTTCATCGAGGACGGCGGCTACGACGAGCAGCGGTGGTGGGCGCCCGAGGGCTGGGCGATGGTCCGGGAGCACGAGCTGCGCGCCCCGCTGTTCTGGCACCGGGACGCCGGGCAGTGGCTGCGGCGGCGCTTCGGGGTGACCGAGCCCGTGCCGGACGACGAGCCGGTGGTGCACGTCAGCTGGTACGAGGCCGACGCGTACGCGCGCTGGGCGGGCCGCAGGCTGCCGACCGAGGCGGAGTGGGAGAAGGCGGCGCGCCACGACCCCGTCTCCGGGCGCTCGCGCCGCTATCCGTGGGGCGACGAGGACCCGACACCGGAGCGGGCCAATCTGGGGCAGCGCCATCTGCGGCCCGCGCCCGCCGGGGCGTATCCGGCCGGGCGGGCGCCGTGCGGGGCGGGTCAGCTGATCGGTGACGTGTGGGAGTGGACGGCGAGCGACTTCCTGCCGTATCCGGGGTTCACGCCGTTCCCGTACCGCGAGTACTCGGAGGTGTTCTTCGGCCCGGAGCACAAGGTGCTGCGGGGCGGCTCGTTCGCGGTGGACGCGGTGGCCTGCCGGGGCACGTTCCGCAACTGGGACCTGCCGGTCCGGCGGCAGATCTTCTCCGGGTTCCGGACCGCGAGGGATCTCTGATGTGCCGTCATATCGCCTACCTGGGGCCGCCGGTCGCCCTGGGCGAGCTGCTGTCGCGCCCGGCGCACTCCCTGGTACGGCAGTCCTGGGAGCCCCGCCGCCAGCGCCACGGCACGGTCAACGCGGACGGCTTCGGGGTCGGCTGGTACGCGGAGGGCGACCCGGTCCCGGGCCGCTACCGCCGCCAGGGCCCCGTCTGGGGCGACCAGACCTTCGCCGACCTGGTCCGGGTGGTCCGCAGCCACGCCCTGCTCGCCGCGGTCCGGGACGCGACCGGCGCCGATCCGGACGGCGAGGCGGCCGCGGCGCCGTTCGCCGCGGACCGGGTGCTGTTCAGCCACAACGGGGCGGTGCGGGGCTGGCCCGGTTCGATGGCCTCGGTGGCGGCGACCCTGCCCCCGGCCGAGCTGCTGCGGCTCGCGGCGCGCAGCGACTCCGCCCTGGTCTGGGCCCTGGTGCGGCACCGGCTCGCGACGGGCGACCCGCTCGCGCAGGCCGTGGCGGACACCGTGCCGGAGGTGGCGGAGGCGGCGCCGGGCTCCCGGCTCAACCTGCTGCTCACCGACGGCCGCTCCCTCGTGGCCACCGCCTGGGGCGACACCCTGTGGCATCTCACCGAGCCCGGCCGGCACACGGTCGTCGCCTCGGAGCCGTACGACGACGATCCCCGCTGGTCCGAGGTGCCCGACCGCACCCTGCTGACCGCGACCGCCGGAGACGTCCTGCTGACCCCGCTGAAGGAGCCCCGAGCGTGAAGCCCTTCCTGCTGACCCGCACCCTGCCCGAGGACGCGACGGACGCGGCGCTGCGCGCCGATGTGCTGCACGGCCTGTCCCGGCGCCCGAAGACGCTGCCGCCCAAGTGGTTCTACGACGCCCGCGGCAGCGAACTGTTCGAGGAGATCACCCGGCTCCCCGAGTACTACCCGACGCGCGCCGAGCGGGAGATCCTGATCGACCGGGCCGGTGAGATCGCCGCCGCGTCCGGCGCCCGCACCCTGGTCGAGCTGGGTTCCGGATCGTCGGAGAAGACCCGCCATCTGCTGGACGCGCTGGCGGACCTGCACAGTTACGTGCCGGTCGACGTCAGCGAGAGCGCGTTGCGCGGGGCGGCGGAGGCCCTGCTGAAGGAGCGGCCGGGGCTGTCCGTGCACGCGCTGATCGCCGACTTCACGGCCGGGCTCACGCTGCCGGAGACGCCCGGGCCCCGGCTGGTGGCGTTCCTCGGCGGCACCCTCGGCAATCTGCTGCCGGCCGAGCGGTCGGTGTTCCTGAAGTCGGTACGCGATCTGCTGGCGCCCGGGGACACGCTGCTGCTCGGCACGGACCTGGTGAAGGACGAGGAGGTGCTGGTCGCGGCGTACGACGACGCGGCGGGGGTGACGGCGGCGTTCAACCGCAACGTGCTGTCGGTCGTCGACCGGGAGCTGGGCGCGGACTTCGTGCCGGAGGACTTCGCGCATGTGGCGCGGTGGAATCCGCGTGAGGAGTGGATCGAGATGCGGCTGCGCGCCCGCCGGTCCTTGACGGTGAAGATTCCGGAGCTGGATCTGGTGGTGCCGTTCGAGGCGGGTGAGGAGCTGCGCACCGAGGTGTCCGCGAAGTTCCGCGAGGACGGGGTGCGCGGCGAGCTGGCCGCGGCGGGGCTCCGTCTGGCCCACTGGTGGACGGACTCCGAGGACAGGTTCGCGCTGTCCCTGTCCACGGTGGACTGACCGTCCGCGGTACGGGTACGGGGCCGGCGCCGGCCGGTCCCGTACCCGCGCCGGGGGTCAGCTGCCGGCGAGCACCGCGGTGATCTTGTCGGAGGCGGTCTTCGCCTCGGTCGCCGGGTCACCGCCCTGGAGGACCGCCGTCATGTACGCCTTGATCGGGTTGTCGGCCTCGACCGCGGCCCACTGCGGGGAGTTGGGGGTGGCGTGGCCGCGCGTGGCGCCCTCGGCCATCGCGGCGGTGCTCTCCTCGCCCTCGATGACATGGGCCAGGGCGGGCTTGTTGGGGACGTAGCTCATCGTCTTGGCCAGGTCCTCCTGCCACTTGGCCCCGGCCAGCGCCTTGATGACCTCGTAGGCGGCGCTGCGCTGGTTGGACTTCTGCGGCACGATGAGGTCGGAGCCGCCGGTGAACACCGAGCCGGGCGCCTTGGCGGTCTTGCCGGGAATCGGGAAGTAGCCGAGCTTGCCCTTGAGTTCGGGGTTCTTCTTCTCGATCAGGGTCGCCGTGCTGGGGGTGGAGATGATCTGGGCGACATTTCCCTCGGCGAACACATCGGCCTGCGGGGGCTTTTCCTCGTCGGCGTCCTTGGGCCCGTTGCCCAGTGCCTGGAGCTCGGAATAGAAGTCCATGCCCTTGAGCGCGGCGGGCGTGTCGAGAGCGCCCGCCCAGTCGCCGTCCCGGTCGTCGGCGAGTTGGCCGCCCTCGTCCCAGATGAATCCGGCGAGAACGTACCAGTTCTGGCCGGGCAGATACATGCCCTGGATTCCGTCGCGGTTCAGTTTCCCGGTGTCGGCGATCCACTGCGCGCGCGTCTTCGGCGGGTTCTTGATGCCCGCGTCCGCGAAGATGTCCTTGTTGTAGATCACCACGCGGTTGGCCGCGTACCACGGGATGCCGTACTGGACGCCGCCGATGCTCCCCGGCTCGGCGAGACCGGGCAGCCAGTCCTCTCTGCCCAGGTCACGCATGGATTCGAGGGTGAGGTCGCGCAGGTTGCCGCTCTCGGCGTACTGGGCGACCTGGGTGTTGCCGACCTCGATGACGTCGGGGGTCTCCTTGCCGGCGAGGGCCTCCAGGACCTTGGGGCCGATGCCGCCCCATTCCTGGATCTTGAACTCCAGTTCGACCGAGGAGTGCTCGTCCTCGTACGACTTCTTGAAACGGTCCAGGAAGTCGGCGGTAACGCTGTCCTTCATCAGCCAGATCGTCACCTTCTTGCCGTCGGAGCCGCCGGTGCCGGGGATCACGCCGCAGCCACCCAGCGCAACAGTGGAAACAAGGGCGACAGCTCCGACGAGCATGCGGTTTTTCACGATTCACCTTCTGCGGAACGGCAGGACGAAATTTGCGGACCCGGTGTGGGGGACTGCGGGCTGCGCTCGCACGGGCGTGGCTGGATTTTGGTATGGACCAATACTTTGGTCAAGCGCGGTCACGGACCCGCGCGATGGCCGCGATCCCTCGCGAACCGGGCCGAGGTAGGGCACCTTGGTAGGGACGAGAGGAGTCAAACCGTGTCGAACCACACGTATCGCGTCACCGAAATCGTAGGAACCTCCCAGGAGGGGGTGGACGAGGCGATTCGCAACGGTGTCGCAAGAGCCTCGGAAACGTTGCACAATCTCGACTGGTTCGAGATCACGCAGGTGCGCGGGCAGATCGAAAATGGCCGGATCGCGCACTATCAGGTCGGCCTGAAAGTGGGCTTCCGGCTCGACGACCCGAAGTGACGCGGGGGCCCGTCGCCCCGCGCGTACGCGCCCGGTTCAGGTGCGCCCCTCGCGCTCCTGCGCCTCTTTCAGCGCCGGCGAGGCCGGGGTCCAGCGGGCCCGCACCACGGTGAATCCGGCCAGCTCGGCGGCGTCGCAGACCAGCTCGTCGTCGTCCACGAGTATGCGCACGGTACGGTCGCGGCCGAGCCGCTCCAGGATCTCCAGCTTGGTCCGGCGCGCCGGTCGGCGGTCGTCGTTGCGCCGCATGTGCAGCCGCCCCTCGGGCAGCCCGGTACGGCCCAGCCAGGCCACGGTGTCCTTGCGGCACCGCTCCGGCCGCCCGGTGAGGTAGACGATCTCGCACTCCTCGGCGCTGCTCAGCGCCAGCCGTACGCCCTCGTCGAGCGGCGGGTCGTCCACGGCGGCGGCGAAGAAGGCGGGCCAGTTCCGGCGGCCCTCCAGGAAGTGCTGGCGGTGCGCGGTGTCGGCGAGCGTACCGTCAAGATCGAACACGGCCACCGGCCGTTCGTCGTTTCTCATGCGGCCAGCAAACCAAGCGGCGGCCCGGCCCGGCCAACCGGCACGACCACCGAGCACGGAGACCTCTCCCCCATGACCTCGCCCCACGATCCGTACGTCCGGGTCCGAGGCGCCCGCGAGCACAATCTGCGGAACGCCGATGTCGACATCCCCCGCGACACCCTCACCGTCTTCACCGGGGTCTCCGGCTCGGGCAAGTCCTCGCTGGCCTTCGGCACGATCTACGCGGAGGCCCAGCGCCGCTACTTCGAGTCCGTCGCCCCGTACGCGCGGCGGCTGATCCATCAAGTGGGCGCGCCCGCCGTCGGCGAGGTCACCGGGCTACCGCCGGCCGTCTCGCTGGAGCAGCGCAGATCGGCGCCGGGCGCGCGGTCGTCCGTGGGCACGGTGACGACGCTGTCCAACTCGCTGCGGATGCTGTTCTCGCGGGCCGGGGACTATCCGGAGGGGGCCGAGCGGCTGGACTCGGACGCCTTCTCGCCGAACACCGCCGCCGGGGCGTGCCCCCGCTGCCACGGCCTCGGCCGGGTCCACCGCACGAGCGAGGAACTGCTGGTCCCGGACCCGGGCCTGTCGATCAGGGAGGGCGCGATCGCCGCCTGGCCGGGGGCCTGGCAGGGCAAGAACCTGCGCGATGTGCTGGACGCGCTCGGCCACGACGTGGACCGGCCGTGGCGGGAGCTGGACCCGGCCGACCGGGAGTGGATCCTGTTCACCGACGAGCAGCCGGTGGTGACCGTCCATCCGGTGCGCGAGGCGGGGCGCATCCAACGGCCCTACCAGGGCACGTACATGAGCGCCCGCCGCTATGTGATGCACACGTTCGCCGACTCGAAGAGCGCCACCCTGCGGGCGAAGGCCGAGCGCTTCCTGAGCAGCGAACCCTGTCCGGTGTGCGGGGGCAGCAGGCTGCGGCCGGAGGCCATGGCCGTCACCTTCGCGGGGCGCACCATCGCGGAGCTCGCGGGTCTGGCGCTCACCGAACTCGCCGGTGTGCTCGCGGCGGCGGGCGGCGACGGGACCGCCCGGGTGCTGACGGCGGACCTCCTCGCCCGCATCGGGACCGTCAACGAACTGGGCCTCGGCTATCTGAGCCTGGACCGCACGGCGCCCACGCTCTCCTCCGGTGAGCTCCAGCGTCTACGGCTGGCGACCCAGCTGCGCGCGGGCCTCTTCGGTGTGGTGTACGTCCTGGACGAGCCGTCGGCCGGTCTGCATCCGGCGGACACCGAGGCGCTGCTCGCGGTGCTGGGGCGGCTGAAGGAGGCCGGGAACACGGTCTTCGTGGTGGAGCACCAGATGGATGTGGTGCGGCGGGCGGACTGGCTGGTGGACGTGGGTCCGCTGGCCGGTGAGCACGGCGGCCGGGTGCTGCACAGCGGGCCGCCCGCCGGGCTCGCCGGGGTCGCGGATTCGGCCACCCGACGCTTCCTCTTCCCGGACGCGCCGCCCGCGCCGCGCGAGGTCCGCGCGCCCTCGGGGTGGCTGCGGCTGTTCGGGGTGGAACGGCACAATGTGCGCGGGGTGGACGCGGCGTTCCCGCTGGGGGTGTTCACGGCGGTGACCGGGGTCTCCGGTTCCGGCAAGTCGACGCTGGTGGGGCAGGTGCTGGCGGGGGCGCTGGTGGACCGGCGCGGTGCCGCGGAGGACCAGGAACGGCCCGTGATCGGATACGCCCGCGCCGAGGGGCTGGAGGCGGTGGACCGGCTCGTCCAGGTGGACCAGCGGCCCATCGGGCGTACACCCCGGTCCAACCTGGCCACGTACACCGGTCTCTTCGACGTGGTGCGCAAGCTCTTCGCGGCCACGCCGCTGGCCCGGGAGCGGGGGTACCGGGCGGGCCGGTTCTCGTTCAACGTGACCGGCGGGCGGTGCGAGACGTGCCAGGGCGAGGGGTTCGTCTCGGTGGAGCTGCTGTTCCTGCCGAGCACCTACGCGCCCTGTCCGGACTGTCACGGGGCGCGGTACAACCCGGAGACGCTGGAGGTCACGCTGCGCGGGCTGGACATCGCCCAGGTGCTGGACCTGACCGTGGAGTCGGCGGCCGGGTTCTTCGCGGAGACGCCGGCCGCCGCGCGCAGCCTGGGGACGCTGCTGGACGTGGGGCTCGGCTATCTGCGGCTCGGGCAGCCCGCGACGGAGCTGTCCGGCGGCGAGGCGCAGCGGATCAAGCTGGCGGCGGAGCTCCAGCGGGCGCGCCGGGGCCACACGCTGTACCTCCTGGACGAGCCGACGACGGGGCTGCATCCGGCCGATGTCGAGGTGCTGATGCGCCAGTTGCACGGTCTGGTGGAGGCCGGCTCCACGGTGGTGGTCGTGGAGCACGACATGGCCGTGGTCGCGGGGGCGGACTGGGTGATCGACCTCGGTCCCGGCGGCGGCGACCGGGGTGGCCGGGTCGTGGCCGAGGGGCCTCCGGTGGCGGTGGCGGAGGCGCCGGAGAGCCGCACGGCGGGTTATCTGCGGGCGGCTCTGGGGCTCGCCTGAGGGGTCGGCGTCCCTCAACTCCGGCGTACATCAAGCGGGTTGGCGGGCAGCGCGGGGAAGGGAAATGAAACAGTAAAGAATGTTGACAGTTATCTGGTCCATACCAATCATGGGCATGCCACACGGTCGTACGCCGCCGTGCGGCATGTGACCCCCGGCCGGGACTCACAGGAACGGGCCGCGCCCCTCCCCGGGCGCGGCCGAGCCGTGCATCCGCCCGTTGTCCCACCCCGCTGGGAGCTGCCCCATGAGACGTCCAAGAACAGTCGGCGCCGTCCTGAGCGCCTTGGCCACCGCCGTCGCTTCCGCAGGTCTGGTCCTCGGATCAGGCGCCGGAGCGCAGGCCGCCACCACCGCCGCCACCCCCATGCCCGCCCATGTCTTCGCCCCGTACTTCGAGGCGTGGAACGGCGACAGCCCGGCCGCGCTCGCCCAGGCGTCCGGTGCCAAGTACCTGACCATGGCGTTCATCCAGACGGAGTCCCGCGGCTCCTGCACCCCGTACTGGAACGGCGATTCGAGCATGCCGATCGCCCAGTCCGAGTTCGGGGCCGACTTCACCACGATGCGGTCGCGCGGCGGTGACGTCATCCCCTCGTTCGGCGGCTACACCGCGGACAACACCGGCACCGAGATCGCCGACAGCTGCACCGACGTCGACTCGATCGCCGCCGCGTACGAAAAGGTCGTCACGACCTACGACGTGACCCGCCTCGACATGGACATCGAGGACAACTCGCTGACGAACAGCGCCGGCATCGACCGCCGCAACAAGGCGCTCAAGAAGGTCCAGGACTGGGCCGCCGCCAGTGGGCGCCCGCTCCAGATCTCGTACACCCTGCCCACCACGACCAGCGGACTCGCGAGCAGCGGTCTCGCGGTGCTCAAGAACGCGGTGTCCAACGGCACGCAGGTCGACGTCGTCAACCTCATGACGTTCGACTACTACGACGGCGCCACGCACGACATGGCCGCGGACACCAAGACCGCGATCACCGGTCTGAAGGGCCAGCTGGCGAAGCTCTACCCGTCGAAGACCGACGCCCAGCTGTGGGGCATGACCGGCATCATCGAGATGCCCGGCATCGACGACTACGGACCCGCCGAGACCTTCACCACGGCCAACGCGCCCGTGGTGTACGACTGGGCCGTCTCCAAGGGCGTCGGCACCCTGTCGTTCTGGGCGCTCCAGCGCGACAACGGCGGCTGCCCGGGCACCGGCGGGAGCGACACCTGCTCCGGCATCGCGCAGGACACCTGGTACTTCACGCACACCTTCGCCCCGTTCACGGGCGGCGGCAGCGGCCCGGTGACCGACGACTACTCGGTGGCCGTGACCCCCTCGTCGGCGACCGTCGAGCCGGGCAAGTCGACGACCGCCACCGTGAAGACCGCGGTGACCTCGGGCGCCGCCAAGACGGTCGCGCTGACCACGAGCGGTGCCCCGGCCGGGGTGACCGCCTCGCTCAGCCCGACCTCCGTGACGGCCGGCGGCTCCTCGACGCTGACGCTCAGCGCCTCGGCGTCGGCGGCCCCCGGCACGTACACCGTCACCGTGACCGGCGCCTCCGGCACCCTCAGCCACTCGGCCTCGTTCACCTTGACGGTGCCCGGTGCCGGTGGCGGCACGGGGTCCCTGGTCAACGGTGACTTCGAGACCGGTGCGCTGGGTCCGTGGACCTGCGAAGCGGGCGGCGCGGTCGTCTCCTCGCCGGTGCACGGCGGCACGCACGCGCTGTCCGTCGCGGCCACCTCGTCGCAGACCGGCGAGTGCGCCCAGACGCTCACCCTCGCCCCCAACACCAAGTACACATTGCAGGGTTACGTCCAGGGGAACTACGCCTACCTCGGTGTCCGGGGCGGCGCGACGGCGAGCACCTGGGGGCTGTTCAACGGCTACACCAAGCAGTCGGTGACCTTCACCACCGGTTCCAGCGGCTCGGTCACGGTCTACCTGCACGGCTGGTACGGCCAGGGCGCGGTGTACGGGGACGACCTCTCCGTCACCAAGTCCTGACGCACTGAGGGCCCCGGAGGCGGGCGGCCTCCGGGGCCCTCGGCCGTGCAGCGGCTCAGCGGCGGGCCTTGCGGGTCGCCCGCAGCCACTCCTTGTTCATGGCCGAGATCGACGGCAGCGGGATGCCCTTGGGGCAGGCGGTGGCGCACTCCCCGGTGAGCGTGCAGCCGCCGAAGCCCTCGCTGTCCATCTGCTCCACCATGTCGAGCACCCGGGTCTCCCGCTCGGGGGCGCCCTGCGGGAGCACGTTGAGGTGGTTGACCTTCGCCGAGGTGAAGAGCATCGCCGAACCGTTGGGGCAGGCCGCGACGCAGGCGCCGCAGCCGATGCACTCGGCGTGCTCGAAGGCGAAGTCGGCGTCCGGCTTCGGCACCGGCGTGGCATGCGCGTCCGGGGCCGTACCGGTCGGGGCGGAGATGTAGCCGCCGGCCTGGATGATCCGGTCGAAGGACGAACGGTCCACGACCAGGTCCTTGACGACCGGGAAGGCCGAGGCGCGCCAGGGTTCGATGTCGATGGTGTCGCCGTCGTCGAAGGCACGCATGTGGAGCTGGCAGGTGGTGGTGCGCTCCGGACCGTGCGCGTCGCCGTTGATGACGAGGCTGCACGCGCCGCAGATGCCCTCGCGGCAGTCGTGGTCGAAGGCCACGGGGTCGTCACCCGCGAGGATCAGCTCCTCGTTGAGGGTGTCGAGCATCTCCAGGAACGACATGTCCTGCGAGATGCCGTCCACCTCGTACGTGGACATGGCGCCGGGGGCGTCGGCGTTCTTCTGGCGCCAGACGCGCAGGGTGAGCTTCATGCGTAGCTCCGCTGAGTGGGGTGGACGTACTCGAAGACGAGGTCTTCCTTGTGCAGGACGGGGGCCTCACCGGTGTCGGTGAACTCCCAGGCGGCGCCGTAGGAGAACTCCTCGTCGCGCCGGGCGGCCTCGCCGTCCGGGGTCTGGGACTCCTCGCGGAAGTGGCCGCCGCAGGACTCGGCGCGGTGCAGGGCGTCGAGGCACATCAGCTCGGCGAGCTCCAGGTAGTCCACGACGCGATTGGCCTTCTCCAGCGACTGGTTGAACTCCTCGCCGGTGCCGGGGACCTTGATGCGGCGCCAGAACTCCTCGCGGATCAGGGGGATCCGGGCGAGCGCGGTGCGCAGCCCCTCCTCGTTGCGAGCCATCCCGCAGTATTCCCACATGAGTTCGCCGATCTCGCGGTGGAAGGAGTCGGGGGTGCGGTCGCCGTCGACGGCCAGCAGCAGGTGGAGCCGGTCCTCGGTCTCGGCGACGGCCTCCGCGACGGCGGGGTGCGAGGCGTCGATGTCGTCGTGGTGCGGGTTGCGGGCGAGGTAGTCGTTGATGGTGGACGGCAGGACGAAGTAGCCGTCGGCGAGTCCCTGCATCAGCGCGGAGGCGCCGAGGCGGTTGGCGCCGTGGTCGGAGAAGTTGGCCTCACCGATCGCGAAGAGGCCCGGGATCGTGGTCTGGAGGTCGTAGTCGACCCAGAGCCCGCCCATCGTGTAGTGCACGGCCGGATAGATCCGCATCGGGGTCGCATACGGGTCCTCGGCGGTGATGCGGGCGTACATGTCGAAGAGGTTGCCGTACTTCTCCTCGACCTTGGCCCGCCCCATCCGCCCGATGGCCTCGGCGAAGTCCAGGTAGACGCCCTGGCCGCCGGGTCCGACGCCGCGCCCCTCGTCGCAGACGTTCTTCGCGGCGCGCGAGGCGATGTCGCGGGGCACCAGGTTGCCGAAGGAGGGGTATTGGCGCTCCAGGTAGTAGTCGCGCTCGTCCTCGGGGATCTCGTTCGCCGGCCGGGTGTCGCCCTTGGCCTTGGGCACCCAGATGCGGCCGTCGTTGCGCAGCGACTCGCTCATCAGGGTCAGCTTGGACTGGTGGTCGCCGGTGCGCGGGATGCAGGTGGGGTGGATCTGTGTGAAGCAGGGGTTCGCGAAGTAGGCGCCGCGCCGGTGGGCCCGCCAGATGGCGGTGGCGTTGGAGTTCATCGCGTTGGTCGACAGGTAGAAGACGTTCCCGTAACCACCGCTGGCGAGGACCACCGCGTCGGCGAAGTAGGTGTCGATCCTGCCGGTGACGAGGTCGCGGGCGACGATGCCGCGCGCCCGTCCGTCCACGACGATCAGGTCGAGCATTTCGGTACGGGAGTGCAGCTCGACGTTGCCCGCGGCGATCTGCCGGGACAGCGCCTGGTAGGCGCCGAGGAGCAGTTGCTGTCCGGTCTGGCCGCGGGCGTAGAAGGTGCGGGAGACCTGGACACCGCCGAAGGAGCGGTTGTCGAGGAGGCCGCCGTACTCACGGGCGAAGGGGACGCCCTGCGCGACGCACTGGTCGATGATCTCGACGGAGATCTGGGCGAGCCGGTGCACGTTGGACTCGCGGGCGCGGAAGTCGCCGCCCTTGACGGTGTCGTAGAAGAGGCGGTGCACCGAGTCGCCGTCGTTGCGGTAGTTCTTGGCGGCGTTGATGCCGCCCTGCGCGGCGACGGAGTGGGCCCGGCGCGGCGAGTCCTGGAAGCAGAACTGGACGACGTGGTAGCCCTGTTCGGCCAGGGTCGCGCCGGCCGAGCCGCCGGCCAGGCCGGTGCCGACGACGATGACGGTGTGCTTGCGCCGGTTGGCGGGGTTGACCAGCTTGGCCTCGAAGCGGCGGGTGTCCCAGCGCTCGGCGACGGGGCCGGTGGGGGCCTTGGTGTCGGCGACGGGTTCGCCGGTCGTGTAGTGCGTGTAGTCGTTCATGTCAGCTCACGACTCCGGTCATGACGGCGACGGGTACGGAGATGAAGCCCACCGTCAGCACCAGCGCGAGGACGTTGCCGAGGGTCTTCAGGACGCGGTCGCGGCTCGCGCGGCCGGCGCCGAGGGTCTGCGCGGCGCTCCAGAACCCGTGCTGGATGTGGAGCCCCAGGGCGAGCATCGCGACGATGTAGATGACGTTGCCGTACCAGGTGGAGAAGGTGTCGATGACGTTCTGGTACGGGTGGCCGGACTGGAAGCCGCCGGAGTGCACGGTGCCGGTCGTCAGGTCCAGGATGTGCCAGACGATGAACAGCCCCAGGATGACCCCGCCGTAGCGCATGGTCCGGGTGGCGTAGCTGGCGCGCGGCCGCTTGTGCACGTACTTGGTGGGCCTCGCCCGCAGGTCGCGCCTGCTGAGCTGGTACGCGGAGACCGCGTGCAGCACCACGGCGGCGACGAGCACGACGCGTACGATCCACAGCCCCCACTCGTAGTGCAGGACCGGCTCGCCCATCACCCGCAGCCAGTGCGCGTAGCCGTTGAACTCGTCGGTCCCGAAGAAGATCTTCAAGTTTCCGATCATGTGGGCGACCAGGTAGAGGAGCATGACCAGTCCGCTGACGGCCATGATCGCCTTCTTGCCGACGGTCGAGTCCCAGAGCGTGCGCGTCATGGACGGCCGTCGGTCCGTCCGGGTTGCCAATGCCATGGACACGAAGCTAGGCCCGGGGAGGGGATCAGTCCAACACATCGAGCAGCTGATCTCCATAGCCGAAGCCTATCGAGCGGGGTAGCGTGGGGTGATGCAGTTCCAGCAGCTCACCTATTTCGTGGCCGTCGCGGAGGCCCGGCACTTCACCCGCGCCGCCGAGGAGGTGCACGTCTCGCAGCCCTCGCTCTCCCAGCAGATCCGGGCCCTGGAGAACGAACTGGGCGCCGAGCTGTTCAGCCGGGCGCGCGGCAACATCACCCTGACGGACGCGGGCGAGGCGCTGCTCCCGCTGGCCCGGCGCATCCTGGCCGACGCCGACACCGCGCGCCACGAGGTGCAGGAGCTGGCGCAGCTGCGCCGGGGCCGGGTGAGGCTGGGGGCGACGCCCAGCGTGTGCACGGGCCTGCTGCCGGAGGTGCTGCGCGCCTTCCACGACCTGCACCCGGGCATCCAGCTGCTGCTGGAGGAGGGCGGTTCGCACGATCTCGTACGGGAGCTGGCGCGCGGGGCGCTCGATCTGGCCCTGGTGGTGCTGCCGCTGCCGGCGGCCTCACCGGCGCTGACCACGGTCGAGCTGCTCCAGGAGGACCTGGTGGTCGTCTCGTCGGCGCAGCGCCCCCGGCCGGGCCGGGGCGGGCGGGTCCGGATCGCGGATCTGGAGGGCGAGCCGCTGGTGATGTTCCGGCACGGCTACGACCTGCGGGAGCTGACGGTGGCCGCCTGCCGGGCGGAGGGCTTCGAGCCGTCGTTCACGGTGGAGGGCGGCGAGATGGACGCGGTGCTCGGCTTCGTCCGGGCGGGCCTGGGCATCGCGGTCGTCCCGAACATGGTCGCCACCCGGGCCGGTCTCGACCTGCGTACGACTCCGCTGGCCCGGCCCGGACTGCGCCGCACCATCGCGCTGGCGCACCGCAGCGACGTGGCCCCGCCGCGCGCGGCCCGCGAGCTCCAGCGGGTCCTGCTGGCGGGGCGGGCGGGCGCGGCGGGCCCCTGAGGCGTATCCGGGACATCCCGTCGACGCCCGAAGGGGCTCCGCGCCCGCCCGGCTCACACCGCGTCGGCCAGCAGCAGCGAGTGGATGCGGTCCGGGGCGCCGGGGCGGGCGTAGTACCAGCCCTGGGCCGTGTCGCAGCCCAGCTGCCGCAGCTGCTCGGCCTGGGCGCCGGTCTCCACGCCCTCCACGGTGACCGCGAGGTCGAGGCTGTGCGCGAGCGACACGATCCCCTCGACGATCTTCAGGTCGACCGGGTCCGCCGGATGGTGCTGCATGCCCTGGGTGAAGGACCGGTCCAGCTTCAGGACGCTCACCGGCAGCCTGCGCAGGTTCGCGAGGTTGGAGTAGCCGGTGCCGAAGTCGTCCAGGGCGATGTCGACGCCCATCTCGGCGAGCTGGCGCAGCGGCTTCAGCACGTCCTCGTCGGCCCCGATGAGCGCCGACTCGGTGACCTCCAGGCAGAGCGCGCCCGCTTCGAGCCCTGAGCGCTCCAGGACCTCCACGGTCTCCGCGACCAGCTGCGGATGGTGCAGCTGAGCCGGTGAGAGGTTGACGTTGATCCGCAGGGGGCCGCCGTCGGTGTGCCGTTCCTGCCAGAAGTTGGCCTGCCGGACCGATTCCTCCAGGACCCAGCGGCCGAGCGGCACGATGAGCCCGGTGTGCTCGGCCAGCGTGATGAACCGGTCGGGCCCCAGCACCCCGTGCTGCGGATGGCACCAGCGCACCAGGGCCTCGGCGCCGTGCACCGTACCGTCGCCGAGGTGGACGAGCGGCTGGTACTCGATGAAGAACTCGCCGCGTTCGAGGGCGGCCGGCAGCGCCGTCGTGAGACCGTGCCGGGTGATGGCCCGGGCGTCCGCCTCCGCGTCGGCCAGCTCGAAGCGGTTGCCGCCCGCGGACTTGGCGCGGTACATGGTGATGTCGGCGCTCCGCAGCACCTCGGCGGCGCTGCGTTCCCCGGCGGGGCCCTCCACGACCCCGATCGAGCCGCGCACCGTCAGCTCGCGTCCGTCCAGCCGGATGGGCGTGGAGAGGACGCTGAGGATGCGGCAGGCGAGTTCGTCCACCTCGGCGGGGCTGTCGAAGCTCGTCGTGAGCGCCACGAACTCGTCGCCGCCGAGCCGGGCGACCATCTCGCCGGAGGCGGTCGCGCAGCTCTGGAGGCGGTCCGCGACCTCCACGAGCAGCCGGTCGCCCGCGGCGTGGCCGAGGCTGTCGTTGATGGCCTTGAAGCCGTCCAGGTCCAGGTAGCAGAGGCCGAAGCGGCTTCCGTCCCCGGCTGAGAGCGCTTTCTCCAGGCGCTCGAAGAAGAGCGTCCGGTTGGGCAGGCCGGTGAGCGCGTCGTGGGTCGCCTCGTAGCGCAGGCGGAGGTTGAGCAGGCGGCGCTCGGTGGTGTCCTCCAGCAGCGCCAGCTGGTATTCGGGCCGCCCCTCGGCGTCGCGCAGCAGCGACACCGTCAGGTTGGTCCACAGGACGGTGCCGTCGTTGCGGTAGTACGGCTTCTCGACGCGGTAGTGCTCGCGTTCGCCGCGTACCAGCTCGTTGTAGTACTTCCAGACCTGGGGCGAGTCCTCGGGGTGGACCCACTCGTTGACGCGGTGGCTCAGGACGTGGTTCTCCAGGCCGCCGAACATCCGGGTGAGGGTGTCGTTGACCTCCAGCACATTGCCGTCGAGGTCGGCGATCCCGATGCCGATGGCCGCGTCCTTGAAGACGGCGCGGAAGCGTGCCTCGGTGGCGTGCAGGGCCTGTTCGGCGTGGGAGCGGGCGGCGAGCGCCGAGCGGGCGATGGCCTCCTGCTCGGCCAGCGTCCGTTCGCGCAGGGCCTGGGTGAAGCCGGCGGCCACCGCGTGCTGGATGCGGGCGCAGCGGGACCGGCTGTCCTCGGTGGTGAGGGCCACCGGTCCGTTGCTGCCGCAGTAGAGCACCAGGTACGAGTCGACGACGCCGAGCGTGGAGCTGAGCGCGTCCGGGTCGGTGCAGTGGGCGGCGACGAGCGCGCCGCCGACCCCGGTGGCCGCGGCCGCGTCGAACGGGCGGGCGTGCAGGGTCTCGCTGAGGGTACGGGCCAGCGGCAGCAGGTGCTGCTCGAACTCGGGCCGGGTCAGGGAGGTGGCCGTCAACGGGAAGATGGCCCGGCTCCAGATGGTGGCGAACCTCCGGAGCCGGTCCTCGGGGCCGTCGGGCGCCGCCTCCGGGACTCCGGACGACTGGGCGGGAATGCTCACGCCTTGCGTCCCACTCCCGCGATGCCCGAGAAGGCGTATGGGTCCTCGTTCTCGGGGGCGGCGGGGTTCTCGGGGCGCCATTCCGGCATGGCGACGAGGCCGGGCTCGACCAGCTCGAAGCCGTCGAAGAAGTGGGCGACCTCCTCGCGGGTGCGCATGACCAGCGGGTTGCGGATGTTCCGGTAGACGCCGACCGTGCCGCCGGCCTCCTCGCGGGGCAGCGGAATCCCCTCGTACGCGGCGTGGGTGACGACCAGGAGGCTGCCGGGGGCGAGCATGTCGCGGAGCGCGGCGACGGCGGCGCGCGGGTCGTCGGAGTCCTCGATGAAGTGGAGTACGGCCACGAGGAGCAGCGCCACGGGGCGGTCGAAGTCCAGGAGCTTGGCGACCTCGGGGCTGTCCCGGATCTCCTGGGGGCGGCGCAGGTCGGCCGAGGAGATCGTGGCGCCCTCGTTGCCTTCCAGGACGGCCTGGCTGTGCGCGACGGCGACCGGGTCGTGGTCGACGTAGGCGACCTTGGCGGCGGGGTCGATCGCCTGGGCGACCTCGTGGACATTGCCGAAGGTCGGTATCCCGGAACCGATGTCGAGGAACTGGGTGACGCCCTCGCCCAGCGCGTAACGCACCGCACGCCGCATAAACGCCCGGTTGGCCTGCATCGCCTTGGGAAGTCCCGGCATGAACTCCATGGCCTTCCGGGCCGCTTCCCGGTCCACCTCGAAATTGTGCGAGCCGCCCAGATAGAAGTCATACATTCGGGACACGCTCGGCACCGAAATGTCTATGCCTTGCGGTGCCCAGGCGGGACGCTCCATCGATGTCTCCAACAAGTCGCCACGGCGATCCGGCCATGTCCATGGTCAGTGTGGACCAGAGGCTACTGATCGACCGCCAAGAGAGCGAGCGGAAACGGAAATTAGCCGTCCGTTATTGGTCACACTCCCATGGCATGTGCAACCGACTCGTCGCTGCCCGTCACATTCGCCGAACGAGAGAGATCGAATAGTTCACTCCCGGACTACTTTGGCACGTCAGTGAGGTCCGAGTCACCGACACCCGGGCACCATGTCCCGCGAGGCCCTTGGACGTTGGCGTTCGCGGGCCGGAAGCCTTCGGGGCGGTACGGGGGCGTCCGGGCTCCGGCAGACCGGCGCGCGTCTCACCGTCACCGGACCAAGGCCGGGAATGCGCGGGACCGGTGACACATCCTTTGGCGCCATTCCCGCGGAGAGGGTCGACAATCGGCCATTTCCGGAGGCCGGGGACCGGCACGCCCCTGTTCCATTTCATCCGGGCCAAACCCCGGGCATCCCAGGTCCCCTCCATCAGGCGAATCCGGAGGGGGTCCGGCGTGCCGCCGCACGGCCCGGAACATGCTCCCGGTCGTGTACGGATCACTCTTCTGGCGGCTGGCCACGGCGCTCGCGCTCACCTGGCTGCTGACCGCCCCCACCCCCGCGACCGCCGACAGCTGCGCGTACGCGTCCATCGGGGAGGGCGACGGCGGTACGGCCGTGGCCGTCAGCGGTGACGGCAGCTGCTTCGCCGGCCCGGTGCCGGAGCCCACTCCGACGCCCACGCCGAAACCGAAGCCGCCCCCACCACCGCCGCCCCCGCCGAAACCGGCACCACCGCCTCCTCCACCACCGCCTCCGCCTCCTCCGCCGCCCCCGGCGCCCGAGCCCGTACCGGCACCGCCGCCTCCGCCACCGCCCCTCCCCCGCCGCCTGCCCCGAAGCCCGAGCCTGCGCCCAAGCCCAAGCCGAGCCCTTCGCCGTCGGTACGGCCCTCGCCCTCCGTCCACGTCGCACTCCCCGCCTACCGCAGACCGGTGCGGAAGCCGCCGCAGCGTCACACCTCCCTGGTCACGCTCACCTTGATGATCACGGCCCCCGGCGTGTTCGCCGTCGCCGTACTGCGCCCCCGTTCCCGATGAATCCCGGAGACGCCCATGTCGGAATGGCTCGTCCTCACACTCGCCATGGTCGCGGCCACCGCCGTCGTCCTGACCATCGCCGTCCTCAGCAACCGCAGACTCCCGGAGGACGACGACCCGTCCGAAACCCCTGACGTCATCGAGTACATGACGATGATGATCGGAGTGATCTACGCGATCGTGCTGGGCCTCGCCATCGCGGGCGTCTGGGAGGGCCGGGGCGCCGCTCAGGAGTACGTACGCCAGGAGGCCCAGGCCCTGCACGAGGTGAGCGAGCGCTCCGCCGTCTATCCGCAGGAGGTGCGCACCCGCATCCGGGCCGACGTGGACGCCTACGTGAGCTATGTGGTGCACGACGAGTGGCGGACCATGACCGAGCACGGGACGCTCAGCGACCGCGGGACCGAGCTGCTGGACCGGGTGCGCGACGACGTCACGGACTACCGGCCGAAGACGGACCACGAGGGGCAGGCGTATCAGCCGCTGGTCGATCAGGTGGCCGCCGCCGACGACGCACGGAGCGCCCGGGGGCAGAGCGCCGGCGCCACCATGCCCGGGGTGGTGTGGTTCGGGCTGGTCATCGGCGCTCTGGTGACCGTGGGGCTGATCTTCACGCTCCAGATCCGCCGGACCTTCCGGGAACTCCTGCTCGCGGGGCTGTTCAGTGTGCTGATCGCCTTCCTGCTCTTCCTGATCTGGGACTTCGACTCACCCTTCGGACGGGGATTCTCGGCCACCGCCGCCCCCTTCCTCGACCTCTTCCCGGGGGCGGCGGACAGGCCCTAGCCGAGGGGGTGCGCCGCCCGGGGGACAGCGGTGCCCCATTCGCCGGACCCCGATCGCGGGCGAAATGCACCACTTCTAGCGTGGGCGGCATTCGAGGTGCATTTCTGACGCTTTGTGGAAATCCGTTCCGCAGCTGCTCCTCGGGGACCCGGAGGATTCACCATGCGCGCAATACGTGTCGCCCCCGTCGCTCTGCTCGGCGCCGCCGCACTCGCCCTGACCGGCCCGGCCGTGACCGCGTACGCCGCGACCGCGGGCGGTCCGTCGGGCGGCGGGAACGGGTACACCGTGACGCCGTCGGTGGTCGCGCCCGGGGGCAAGGTCACCCTGGCGGCCCGGGGTTGCTCCACGACGGCCACGGCGTCCTCGGGGGTGTTCGACACCGTCACCATCCCGATGAACGGCAGCGCCCAGGCCACCGTCGACTGGGACGCCAAGCCGGGCGCCGCCTACGAGGTGACGTTCATCTGCAACACCACGCCCAGCTCCACGGCCAAGGTGAATCTCACCGTCAGCGCGGCCACGGGCACGCCCACGACCAGCTCGACCAGCACGGCGGCGGCCACGGCCTCGCCGGCCGGCGTGCAGGGCGGTCTCGGCGGCAGCATCGACAGCGTGAACTCCGGTGAGATCGTGGCGGGCACCGCGCTCGCCGTGGCCGCCGGGGCCGGTGTCGTGTTCTACGTACGCCGCCGCAGGGAGAGCCGGTCGCACTGACCGGTACGAGCGGATGTGCCATGGGAGTCGCCCCGGGTCCTGTCACAGGACCCGGGGCGACTTCGTTATCGGTCCGGCGGGAGCGTCCTGACGGTCAGGCCGCCCCATGGCCCGTCCTCCGGCGGCGCATGAGGTACACGCCTCCGCCGAGGGCCGCCGAGGCGACGAGACCGGCGCCGACGCCCATCTCCGCCGGGGTGGCCGCCATCGAGCCGCCGAGCCCGCCCTGCGCGCCCCGGCTGTCGAGCACGGTGAAGCGGTGGCTCGCCGTCCGGTCGGTACCGTCGCACCGGACCGTCAGGTTGTACGTGCCGGGCGTCGCGTCGTTGAAGATGCGGACCCGGGCCTGGCCGACCCGGCCGGCCGAGAGCCGGGTGGTGCGGAAGGCGTTGGACGAGACGCTGCCGCCCCGGCCGCAGCCCTCGGCGCTGACCTGCATGGACGCGCCCTGGTGCACGCGCTCGGGGTCGACGGTCACGTTGTTCGGGCCGTTGTTGCGCCCGTTGCCGTTCCCGTTGTTGTTCCCGTTGCCGTTGCCGTTGCCGTTGCCGTTGCCGTTGCCGTTGTTGTTGCCGTTGTTCCAGCCGCCCTGGTCGTTCCAGTCGTTCTGGTTGTTGCCGTTGTTCTGATTGTTGTTCTGGTTGTTGTTCTGGTTGTTCCCGACGTCTCCGCCGGCGGTCGCCATCGGGGCGCCGGCCCCGAGGGCGGCGACGGCGGCCGCCGCGACCACCAGAGCGCGTGTAGCACGCATCGTTCCAACCTCCACCGGGAAGCGCCCCGGGGCTCTGTGCACCGGGATGGATCGACGAGAACGCCTCCCATGACGAACCCTCACCAGAACCTTGATCGCCCGCATTTCGGCGCTGCTCCGGACCGGTGATCCGACACGCCGTGCGAATGCCCGGTGAGCTGACGGAGCCCCAGGTCACGGGCCGTCAGAAGTTTTGTCCGCGCGCTACTCCGATAAGCATCCGGGTGGTGTGCCGCCACCCGTTCGCCCTTCTCTGATCGCCGCCCGGTGGCACCGCGCCTAGCGTTCTGCTCGTCGCGACGAAGGGAGAACCATGGGCCGGGACAACTGGCGACCGGAACGGATCCGACACTCGCCGTGGGGCGCGCTCGCCCTGGCGATGCTCTCCGGTCTGGCACTCATGCGCAACGGGGCCGACCTCTCCCCCGGCCCCCGCAGCCGGTCGCCGCCGCATCGGTGGGCCACCAGAACAACGCCCCCGCAGCCCCCGCCGCGGGCCCGGTCGTCAAGCCGCTCCCGTACGCCCCCGTCGCCCGCGTGGCGATCCCCGACATCCAGGTCGACGCACCGGTCATCGATGTGAATCTCGACCCCGACGGCTGGATCGAGACCCCGCCGCCGGAGGATCCCAACCTGGCCGGCTGGTACCAGAACGGCATCGCCCCCGGACAGACCGGCACCTCCGTCATCGTCGGCCACGTCGACAACAAGGCGGGCCCCGCCGTCTTCTACGGGCTCGGCTCGCTGAAGAAGGGCGACCACATCGAGGTCGACCGCAGCGACGACCGGGTCGCGGTCTTCGAGGTGTACGGGGTCGAGGTCTTCGCCAAGAACGACTTCCCCGGCGCCCGGGTGTACGGGGACACCGGGCAGCCGGAGCTGCGGGTCATCACCTGCGGCGGCGGTTACACCAAGGCGAACGGCTACGACGGCAACGTCGTGGTCTTCGCCCGCCTGGTGGAGACCCGCTGACCCTCCCCGTCAGAGGCGCCGCGGCACCGTGAGCCGGTATCCGTCGTCCAGCAGCTCCGGCAGGTACCGGCGCAGCGCGGCCACGCTCTGCGCGCGGTTGCCGCCCGCGTCGTGCGAGAGCACCACGACCCCGGGGCCCGCGCCCTGCCTGACCCGGCGGACGATGGTCTCGGTGCCGGGCACGGTCCAGTCGAGGGTGTCCACGGTCCAGGCCATCGGTTCCATGCCCATCGCGGCGCCGATCTCGAAGGAGTTGCGGTTCCAGGCCCCGTAGGGCGCCCGGTACCAGAGCGGCCCGGCGCCGGTGATCTTCTCGATGACCTCGCTGGTACGGCCCAGCTCGTCGGTGACCCCGGCCCGGGAGAGCTTGGTGACCAGGGGGTGCGTCCACGAGTGGTTGCCCACGGTGTGCCCCTCGTCGGAGATCCGGCGGACGAGGTCGCGGTTGTCGTTCGCCATCTCCCCGCAGAGGAAGAACATCGCCCGTACGTCGTGCTCGCGCAGCGTGTCCAGGATATGCGGGGTGTAGAGCGGGTCGGGGCCGTCGTCGAAGGACAGCACCATCGCGTGCCCGATGTCCGGCAGCTGCTCGAACGGCCGGGTGCGGACCGGCGGGGTCGCGGGTCGGTAGCGGGGCGGTGCCTGTCCCGTCATGGGCCGCAGCCGGTAGGCGAGCGGCCGACTCCGGAAGGCGGCGGCCGGGGGTCCCGCCGCCCCTGCGGCGGGGGTCGCCGGACGGCCCGGGGAGGTGCCGGGGTCGCGGGCGACGAGCCCCACGGCGGTGGCGGCTCCCAGTCCCGCGGCCAGCCGCAGGACCGTTCTCCGCGGGGGCAGCCTGTGCTCACTCTTCATCCCCCACTGCTCGCACGCCCGTCCCCCCGTCCGCCTCAGCGACACCGGCCGCCGGGGTTTTTGCACCCGGATGGCGGGGAAAGCCCCGCACCCCCGGTGAGCTGGACGCGGCCCCCGGGAGGCCGGGCCGAAAGCCTGGGGGCGAGCCGATAGCCTCACTGCCGTGACAGATCAGCACTCCCACCAGTTCGAACGTGGCACAGACGGACCGAAAGTGATCGTCGCGGGCCTCGACGGTTCCGAGTCGTCCATGCGCGCGGCGGCCTACGCGGCCGGGCTCGCGCGCCGGCAGCGGGCCATGCTGGCGCTGGTGTACGTCCAGCCGGTGCTGGCGGCGGGCGCGGCGCTCGGGGCCCCGGTCGGCGACGCGACCGCGGAGGTGGCCGAGGGGCTGGTGGAGGAGATCCGGCAGTCGACGGCCCGTATGAAGGACATATGGGATGTGCGCTGGGAGTTCCACACCTTCCGGGGTGACCCGTACAACGGTCTGGTGACCGCCGCCGACGAACTCAAGGCGGACGCCGTGGTGGTGGGCGCGTCGGAGTCGGCGGGGCACCGTTTCATCGGTTCGGTGGCCGTCCGCCTGGTGAAGGCCGGCCGCTGGCCGGTCACCGTGGTGCCGTAGCCCTGCCCGTCCGTCGTGCCGTGAGCCCGCCCGGGGTGTCGCCCGACCGTTCACCGCACCATTCGCCGCTCTGAGCGACCGCTCGTCGCACGGGGCGGCTTTTGTCCTGTTCCTCGTGGCCTGAATGCGCTCGTATACGCCAGGTCGGCAGCGAGGCCGGACCTGGCGGGAAGGGCGTTCACCATGACCACGACGAAGACCGATGAGCGGGCGCTCGCGGAGCTCCAGCGTGAACACGGCCCCGCCCTGTTCCACTTCCTGCTCGGGCTGACCTTCGGCGACCGGCAGCGGGCCGAGGACCTGCTCCAGGAGACGCTGGTGCGGGCCTGGCAGCACCCGGAGGCGTTCGACGGCCCCTACGAGTCGATGCGGCCCTGGCTGTTCACCGTGGCCCGCCGACTGGCGATCGACGCCCGGCGCTCCCGGTTGGCCCGCCCGGCCGAGGTGAGCGACGCCGGCCTGGAGTGCGCCCCTGCGGGGGCCGACACGACGGAGTCCGCGGTCGCGGCACTCGATGTGCGCGAGGCGGTGCGCGCCCTGAGCCCGGAGCACCGGTCGGTGCTGGTGCAGATCTACTTCCGGGGGCTGAGCGTGGGCGAGACGGCCGAGGTGCTGGGGATACCGGCGGGCACGGTCAAGTCGCGTTCGCACTACGCGCTGCGGCTGCTTTCCCGTAATCTGCCCGGCTACACGCGCCGCCCGTCCCGGGAACGGACGGTCGTCGGCGCCTCGTGCGTGTGACGCATCCGGTGCGGCGGATCCCGCGTTTCCGGCCACGCGGGGCGCGCTCCCCCGGTTCAATGCTGCGTGGGCGATCGGCCGGGCGGCCCGTCGGCCGTACGGGCCCGAGACCGAGGGAATGGGGCGATACGGGATGCCTCCGGAACGTCATGAGGGGTCCGGCGCGGCCGAGCTGCCGGTCCCGATGGCCTGGATGTACGCGGAGTACCTGGCCGACGAACTGCTGCGCTCCGGCGACCTGATGGAGCCGACGACGCTGGAGTTCCGGGCGGGGCGGGACGCGCTGGCGCTGACCGTCTTCCTGCTGGACGGTGCGGTGGCCGGGGCGCTGCCGGCCGCCCGGGTGGACGAGCTGCGGCTGCTCACCGCGTCCGGGACTCCGTGGCGCCAGTGGGTGCGCGCCCGGCTGGCCGCCCCGGTGGCGGGCGGCACCGAAGCGGATCTGGCGCTGGCCCGGTCGGCCTGGCGGTGGCTGGAGGAGACCGAGCTGCTGGCCGCCGATCTGGAGGCGATCGGGCAGCTGCCGCCCTGGGAGCCGGACGAGGGCGCCGAGGAGGGGCTCGAGGAGGAGGCGCGGGTGTGGACCCCGGCCTGGCAGCTGGGCCTGCCGCTGGGGCATCTCGCGGTGCACCTGTACTGAGGGCCTGCCCGTCAGGACCCGTGCACCCCCGCGCGGTACTTCGGCAGCCGTACGGTGATCCGCATCCCCGCCCCGATGCCCGTCTCGATGACGAGCCCGTACTCGTCCCCGTACACCTGGCGGAGCCGTTCGTCCACGTTGAGCAGGCCGATGCCGGTCGAGCGGCCGCCCTCGCCGCGCAGGATGTGGCGCAGCCGCTGGGGGTCCATGCCGGTGCCGTCGTCCTCGATGACCACCTCGGCCTCGGACCCGGCGTCCAGGGCGCTGATGGTGATGCGGCTGGAGGTGACGGCGCCTTCGAGGCCGTGTTTGACGGCGTTCTCGACGAGCGGCTGGAGGCAGAGGAAGGGCAGGGCGACGGGCAGGACCTCGGGGGCGACCTGGAGGGTGACGGAGAGCCGTTCGCCGAAGCGGGCCCGGACCAGGGCGAGGTACTGGTCGATGGAGTGCAGCTCGTCCGCAAGGGTCGTGAAGTCGCCATGGCGGCGGAAGGAGTAGCGGGTGAAGTCCGCGAACTCCAGGAGCAGTTCGCGGGCCTGCTCCGGGTCGGTGCGGACGAAGGACGCGATGGCGGCCAGTGAGTTGAAGATGAAGTGCGGGGAGATCTGGGCGCGCAGGGCTCTGATCTCGGCCTCGATGAGCTGCGTGCGGGAGCGGTCGAGTTCGGCCAGTTCCAGCTGGACGCAGACCCAGCGGGCGACCTCGCCGGCGGCCCGGGCCAGGACGGCCGATTCGCGCGGGGCGTAGGCGACGAGGGTGCCGAGGACGCGGTGGTCGACGGTCAGCGGCACGGCGACGGCCCACTTCAGCGGGCAGTCCAGGTCGTCGCAGCCGCTGTGGAAGGCGGTGTCGCGGCCGGTCTCCAGGACGCCCGCGACCTGTTCCATGACGTCGCGGCCGTGGTGGTCGCCCTCGCCGTCCCAGACGAGGACCCCGTCGCGGTCGGTGAGGCACAGCGCGTCGGTGCCGAGGAGTGAGCGCAGCCTCCGCGCCGACCGGCGGGCGCTGTCCTCGGTGAGCCCGGCGCGGAGCGGGGGCGCGGCCAGGGACGCGGTGTGCAGGGTCTCGAAGGTGGCGTGCTCGACGGGCGTGCCGACGTCGCTGGTCCGCACGGGCCGGGCGGTGCGGCGGCCGAGCAGGAGGCCCCCGCGAACAGCAGGAGGGCGAGCACGACGACGGCGGCGTATCCGGCCCCGGTCACCGGTGCCTCCCGGTGGTGAGCGCTTCGGGCAGGTGGAAGCGGGTCATGGCGGCGTTGGTGCCGGGCGGTATCCGGCCGGGCGTGGCCAGGGAGACCAGGATCATGGCGAGGAAGCCGACGGGCACGGACCAGACGGCGGGCCAGGCGAGCAGGGCGTGCGGCCAGCCGGGCGGGCGGACCGCGCCGCTGACGGTGATGGCGACGGAGAGCAGCGCGGAGCCGCCGCCGAGCAGGAGGCCGGCGACCGCCCCGGGCGGGGTGAGCCGCCGCCACCAGATGCCGAGGACGAGCAGCGGGCAGAAGGAGGACGCGGAGACGGCGAAGGCCATGCCCACGGAGTCGGCGACGGGGACCCGGCTGACCATCAGTGAACCGGCCAGGGGCACGGAGATGGCGAGGACGGTGGCCAGCCGGAAGTGACGCACCCCGCGCGAGGGCAGCACGTCCTGGGTGATGACCCCGGCGACGGCCATGGTGAGCCCGGACGCGGTGGAGAGGAACGCGGCGAACGCGCCGCCCGCGACGAGCGCCCCGAGCAGGTCGCCGCCGAGTCCGCCGATGACCCGGCCGGGCAGCAGGAGCACGGCGGCGTCCGCGTCGCCGCCGTGGATCAGCTCGGGGGCGTACAGCCGGCCCAGCGCGCCGTAGACGGGCGGCAGGAGGTAGAAGACGCCGATGAGGGCGAGGACGGCGACGGTGGTGCGGCGGGCGTCGCGGCCGTTGGGGCTGGTGTAGAAGCGGACGACGACGTGCGGCAGGCCCATGGTGCCGAGGAAGGTGGCGACGATGAGGCCGTAGGTGGCGTACAGCGGGTGGTCGGCGCGGAACGTGGAGAGGTGTTCGTCGAAGGTGATCCGGGGCTGTCCGTCGCCCTGCCAGGCCAGCACCAGGAAGATCGCGGGGACGAGGAGCGCGGTCAGCTTCAGCCAGTACTGGAAGACCTGGACGAAGGTGATCGAGCGCATCCCGCCGGCCGCGACGGCGAGCACGACGACGGAGGCGACGAGCACGTCGCCGAGCCAGCCGGGCGCCCCGGTGAGGATCTTGAGGGTGAGTCCGGCGCCCTGGAGCTGGGGCACCAGATACAGCCAGCCGGCGCCGACGACGAGGACGCTGACGAGTCTGCGTACCTGCCGGGATTCCAGGCGCCCTTCGGCGAAGTCGGGCAGGGTGTACGCCCCCGAGCGGCGCAGCGGGGCGGCGACGAAGACCAGCAGGACGAGATAGCCGGCGGTGTAGCCGACCGGGTACCAGAGCATGTCGGGCCCGTGCACGAGGACCAGGCCCGCGATGCCGAGGAAGGAGGCGGCGGAGAGGTATTCGCCGCTGATGGCGGCCGCGTTGAGCCGGGGGCGCACGGTGCGCGAGGCCACGTAGAAGTCGGAGGTGGTACGGGAGATCCGCAGGCCGAAGCCCCCGACGAGGACGGTGGCCAGGACGACGACGGCGACGGCCGCCACCGCGTACGTGCGGCTCACGGGGCGGAGCGGCCTTCCACGAGCCGGGCGAAGTCGCTCTCGTTGCGCTCGGCGCGGCGCACGTACCACCAGGCGAGCACGGTGAGCGGCGGATAGGCGGCGAAGCCGAGGACCGCCCAGACGACGGCGGAGCTGTGCAGCGCCTCGAAGACGAGGGGCAGGGTGCCCACGACGGCGGCGAGGACGGCGAAGGCGGTGAGTCCGGCCCGCAGTTGTCCCCGCATCAGCGAGCGGACGTAGGCGCCGCCGAGCGCGGTCTGCTCGTCGATCTCCGACTGGGTGCGGTAGCGCGGCAGCGGGCGCACCCGCCGGGGCTCCCCCGTCACCACTTCGCGCCGGGGTGTGGGCTCTGCGGACATGGGGCCGGAGTGTATGCGGCACCCGGCCCCGCTGGGAAGGGGTTCGCGGGGCGGTAGCCGCTGGTCAGCGGCTGGTCCGCCGCATCAGCAGATCGCGCAGCGCGCGGCTGTGGCGGCGGCTGACGGCGAGTTCCGCGGTGCCGATGCGGACGCTCATGCTGCCGGCGTCCAGGCGCAGTTCGTCGATGCGGCCGAGGGCCACGAGGTGGCGGCGGTGGATGCGGACGAAGCCGCGGGTGCGCCAGCGCTCCTCCAGGGTGGTGAGGGGGACGCGGACGAGGTGGCTGCCGGTGTCGGTGTGCAGCCGGGCGTAGTCGCCCTGGGCCTCGGCGTAGGCGATGTCGTCGACCGGGACGAAGCGGATGACGCCGCCCAGTTCGACGGCTATCTGGTCCTGCGCGGTGTCGTGGACGACGGGTGCCGAGCGGTCCTGGACCTGTTCGGCGACGCGTCGTACGGCCTCGGCGAGGCGTTCGCGGCGGACCGGTTTCAGGACGTAGTCGACGGCCTTGAGGTCGAAGGCGTGCACGGCGAAGCCCTCGTGGGCGGTGACGAAGACGATGAGCGGCGGAGCGGCGAACCCGGCGAGGAGCTGGGCGACGTCGAGGCCGGTCAGCCCGGCCATGTGGATGTCGAGGAAGACCACGTCGATGGCGGACGGGTCGTCGGGCCCCGCGTCGACGGCGCTCCCGATGCGGCGCAGCGCCTCGGTGGCCCCGGTGGCCCCCTCCGCGCTGCGGATGCGGGGGTCGGCGCGCAGGAGGTAGAGCAGTTCCTCCAGGGCGGGTTCTTCGTCGTCGACGGCGAGTACGCGGAGCATGAGGCCGGAGTGTAGGGCGTGCCCCGCGGATCGCGCCCCTACTTGAGCAGCCGGGACAGGCGGCGGTCCGCGAGCGGTTTGCCGCCGGTCTGGCAGGTCGGGCAGTACTGGAGCGAGGAGTCGCTGAAGGAGACCTCGCGGATCGTGTCGCCGCAGACCGGGCATGCCTGGCCGGTGCGCCCGTGGACCCGCATCGCGCTCTTCTTCTCGGCCTTGAGGCGCCCCGCCTCGACGCCGCCGGACCGGGCGACGGCGTCCTCCAGGGTGGTGCGCATGGCTGTGTGGAGGCGGGTGATCTCGTCGTCGGTGAGGTTCGCGGTGAGCTTGAACGGCGACATCTTGGCGACGTGCAGGATCTCGTCGCTGTACGCGTTGCCGATGCCGCCGATGAGCGACTGGTCGCGCAGGGCGCCCTTGATCTGGCGGCGTTCCCCGTCGAGGAGCGCGGCGAACGCGTCCCGGTCGAATTCCGGGCCGAGCGGGTCGGGTCCGAGGCGGGCGATCCCGGGGACCTCGGCCGGGTCGTGCACGAGGTGAACGGCGAGGCGTTTGGTGGTGCCCGCTTCGGTGAGGTCGAAGCCGTCGCCGCCGGTGAGGACGGTACGCAGCGCCAGCGGGCCCTTGCCGGGGCGCGGCGGGGCAGCGGGAAAGGCGTCGTTCCAGCGGAGCCAGCCGGCCCGGGCGAGGTGGGTGACGAGGTGGAGGGGGCCGACGCCGATGTCGAGGAACTTGCCGTGCCGCCGTACGTCGGTGACCGTGCCGCCGTGCAGGGCGGTGAGCGGTGGGTCGTATGTCTTGAGGACGCTGATGGCGACGGGCAGGACGCGGTCGATCTCCTTGCCGACGAGATGGTCGTCGAGGAAGAGCCGCAGGGCTTCGACTTCCGGCAGTTCGGGCATGCTCCCAGCCTGCCGCAGCGGCGCCGGGGACGCCTACCGCAGGCCGTACACCCGTTCGGCGGTGGTGGCGAGCACGGCGGCCCGCTCGTCGTCGCCCAGGTCCTGGATCAGGGTGCGGGCGGTGTCCAGGACCTCGGCGTACGTGGCGGCGAGGCGGCACACCGGCCAGTCCGAGCCGAACATGAGCCGCCCGGGCCCGAAGGCGTCGATGACGGTCTCCGCGTACGGGCGCAGGTCGTCCGGGGTCCAGGCGTCCCAGTCCGCTTCGGTGACGAGTCCGGAGAGCTTGCAGACGGTGTTGGGGAGGGCGGCGAAGGCCCGCAGCTCGTCGGCCCAGGGCCGGGTGTGCCCGGTGGCGATCGGCGGCTTCCCGGCGTGGTCGAGTACGAGGACGAGACCCGGGAGCGCGGCGGCGGCCCGGGTCGCGGCGGGCAGCTGGTGCGGGAGGACCACCAGGTCGTAGACGAGCCCGGCGTCGGCCACGGCGGCCAGACCGCGCAGCACGTCGGGCCGCAGCAGCCACTCGGGGTCGGGTTCGCCCTGGACCTGGTGGCGCAGGCCGACGAGCCGGTCGCCGCCGGGGAGTTCGCGCAGGGCGGCCAGAGTGTCCGCGATGTCCGGGGCCGTGAGGTCGGTCCAGCCGACGACCCCGGCGACCAGGTCGCTGCTCTCGGCGAGCGCCAGGAACTCGGGGGTCTCCTCGGCCGCGGTGACGGTCTGGACGAGCACGGTGGCGCTCACCCCGGCCGCGCGGGCCTCGGGCTCCAGATCGGCGAGGGCGAAGTCGCGGCGCAGGGGGGCCAGCGCCTCACCGGTGATCCAGTCCTGGTCGCGTACCGCGAGGTCCCACACATGGTGGTGGGCGTCCACGATGCGGGGCCGGGCGGTCATCTCACAGCTCCCAGACGACGGGCAGCCCGGCTTCGGCGCCCTCGGCGGAGTAGTCGTGGGCGACGTCGAGCAGGCCGTCCATCCGGGCCTGCCAGGCGACGTTGACGGGCAGTTGCTCCAGCTCGGCGAGGAGGCGTGCGTAGTCGTCGCACTCGATGAGGTGGAAGAGGTCGGTGCCGCTGCGCCAGATCGTCCAGGAGCCGGCGCCTGCCGCCCGGATCGCCCGGGTCAGCTCCGGCGGGACTTCGCGGTGCGCGCTCTCGTACTCCGCGATGCGGTCGGCGCGGACCTTGGTGTGCAGGGCGATGCGCATGTCAGTGTCCGTTCCCGGGCAGCAGGCCCTGGTCGCGCAGGTCGTCCCAGAGGGCGTCCGGGATCTCCCGGTTCAGCTGTACGGCGGCGTCGCGCACCTCGTCCGGGGAGCGGGTGCCGACGAGCACCCCGGCGACGGCCGGGTGGGTGAGCGGGTACCGCAGGGCGGCGGCGCGCAGCGGGACTCCGTGGGCCTCGATGACGCCCTTCAGGTGCAGGGCCCGGTCCAGGAGGTTCAGCGGGGCGGTGGCGTAGTCGTAGGTGGCGCCGGGGCGCGGGTCGGCGAGGAGGCCGGAGTTGAAGACTCCGCCGACGACGACGCTCCGGCCGCGCGCGGCGGCGGCCGGGAGCAGGTCGGTGAGGGCCGACTGGTCGAGGAGGGTGAAGCGGCCGGCGCACAGGACGACGTCCACGTCGGTGTCGCGGACGAAGCGGGTGAGCATCGCGCTCTGGTTCATCCCGGCGCCGATCGCCCCGACGACCCCTTCGGCGCGCAGCCTTTCCAGTTCCGGGTACGCCTCGCGGAAGGCGGGCTCGGCGTGGTCGTCGGGGTCGTGGAGGTAGGCGATGTCGATGCGGTCGAGGCCGAGGCGGTCGAGGCTGTCCTCGATGCTGCGGCGGACGCCGGCCGCGCTGAAGTCCCAGCGTCGGCGGTGCGTGGCGCGTACGGCGAAGCCCTCGGAGAGCCCGTCGGACGCGGCGGTCTCCTCGGGGGGCAGCGGATCGAGGACGCGGCCGACCTTGGTGGAGAGCGTGTACGCGTCGCGGGGTCGGTGGCGCAGGGCCTCCCCGAGGCGGCGTTCGGAGAGACCGAGTCCGTAGTGCGGCGCGGTGTCGAAGTAGCGGATGCCCGCGTCCCAGGCGGCGTCGACGGTGGCCGCCGCCCGTTCCGGTTCCACTTCGCTGAAGAGGTTGCCGATGGCGGCCGCGCCGAAGGAGAGTTCGGTGATCTCGACCGCGCTGCCACCCAGCCTGCCGCGCCGCATAGTGTCGTCGCCCTCCCCGATGATCGCTGCCACACAGCGAATATTCATCGGATCACTTGGGCGCGTCAACACTCCTGCAACCGCCAATTACGGAGATCAGGCCCCGATCTGTCCGATCTATGCCTTGATCAGCTCCGCGAGGAGCGCCTCCAGCTCCTCGTCGGCGCACCGCGCGAGTCCGTCCAGGCCGGGCAGCGCCTTGCCGTCGCCCACGATGCCGATGTGCACGCGCGAGCCGTACGTCGTCAGCGCGACGGCCATCGACTGCCCCCGGGCCAGCGGCGCCATCGGGTACAGGGCGCTCAGCGGGCACCCGGCCAGCGAGAGGCGCGAGCGCGGCAGGGGCACGCTGGTGACCAGGACGTCGAAGAGCATCCGGGCCGCGTTCCCGGCGAGCGGGGCGCCGAAACGGTGGGCCAGCGACGGCAGCTGATCGGCCAGCACGGCGACCGCCCCGGCGCCCCGCAGCGGGCCCGCGGCCTTGTTCCGGTCCATCGCCTCGCGTACCGCGCGCAGCCGCTCCCGGGGGTCCGGCTCCGAGACGGGGAGGTCCAGGAGGTAGGCGGAGAGCCGGTTGCCGGTGGCCACGGCCGCGCCGCCCGGTCGGCGCCGGGAGACCGGGACCAGGGCGCGCGGGTCGTCGCGCGGCGGGGTCTCGCCGCGCTCCAGCATCCAGCGCCGCAGCGCACCGGCCACGACGGCGAGCAGTACGTCGTTCCCGGTGCCCCCGGTCACGCGGCGGACGCGTCGCACGGCGTCCAGGTCGAGGTCGGCCGTGGCGAGCCGCCGGGTCCCGCTGGAGCCGGCCCGGAGCACCGGTGCGCCGCGCGGGTCGAGGCGGCCGGCCCGGACCAGCGAGGCGCCGACCCCGAAGGCGCGGCCCAGGTCCTCGATCCGGCCGAGGGCCAGCCCGGCGACCTGTCGCGGGCCCGGCATCCAGGACCGGGCGGGACCGGGCGCGGCCGGGCGGCGGGGCGGGGGCGGGCGGTCGCGGAGGCGATCTCGTCGAAGATCCCGGCCCCGATGGCGACCGCCCGCATGCCGTCGGCGAGGGCGTGGTGCAGCTTGACGAGCACGGCGAACGGGCCGCCGTCCGGTCCGTCGATGAGGTACATCTCCCAGGGCGGCAGGCCCCTGCGGAGCGGCCGCTCCATCAGCTCTCCGGCGAGCCGGGTGGCGGCCTCCATGAAGCCCGCGCCGCCGGGTGCCGTGGCCTCGGCGGGCAGCCGTACGCGCCGGACGTGCCGGTGCACGTCGAACTCCGGGTCGGTGGACCAGGCCGCGCCGCCGACGGGCAGCAGGACGTCGCGCACCCGCATGCGCAGCCGGGGGATCGCGGCGGCGCGGGCGCCGAGGAGGCCGAGGAGCGCGTCGGGGCCGGGGTCCGCGCCCGGGGGCGGCGCGAAGACGGCGAGCGCGCCGAGGTGCATGGGGTGGGCAGCGGACTCGAGGTGCCAGAAGGCGAGATCGAGGGGTGCCAGTAGTTCAGTGCCCAACGGGTCCTCATGTCGTCGAATGACGGGAGACCGACCAGGTCGCAGTCAATCTCCGGCAGTCCATCACGGTCAAGTACAGACACGTTACGTTCAGTTACGTTCTCATTGCGCGCAACTTCTCGGCCGGACGGGCGAGTACCGGCCGGCTGGTCAGTCGCGTGGCGGAACGACGAATTCGCTCCAGACGCACTTGCCGGTGCCCCGGGACTCGACGCCCCAGGCGTCCGCGAGCTGGTCGACCAGCAGCAGGCCGCGTCCGGAGACCCCCGCCTCGCCCGCTTCCCGGCGGCGCGGCAGGGCGCTCGACCGGTCCTCGACGTCGACCCGGAGCCGCCGCTCGGGACCGGTGAGGACCCGGATCGTGACGATGGCGCCGCCGTCGGTGTGCATCAGGGCGTTGGTGACCAGCTCGTCGGCGGCCAGCTCGACCTCGTCGGCCCGGTCCTTGGCACCCCAGGCCCGGACCGCCGCGCGGATCATGTGGCGGGCCGAGCTGAGCGCCTCGGGGTCGTTCTGGGCGACGTGCTGCTGGAGCCGGCCGCCCGGCTGCGGGGCCTGCGCGGCCTTGCGGCGCAGGAGCAGCAGCGCCACGTCGTCCTCGCCGCCGCGCTCGTCCACGGAGGCGCAGAGGCGGTCGGCGAGCTGATCGAGGTCCTGCGGGCCGTTGGTGACGAGGGCGGTGAGCCGCTGGGTGCCCTCGTCCAGGTCGGCGCCCGGCAGTTCCACCAGTCCGTCGGTGAACAGCACCATGGTCTGGCCGGGGTCCAGCTCGACCGTGCCGACCGGGTATTCGAGCCGGCCGAATTCGGCGGAGAGCCCGAGCGGCAGCCCGCCCTCGGACGGCACCCTGCGGCAGCCGCCGTCGGCGTCGCGGACGAGCGGGTCGACGTGTCCGGCGCGGACCAGCTGGACCACGCCGGTGGTCAGGTCGGCCTCGGCATAGGTGCAGGTCGCGAAGCGGTCGGTGTCGAGTTCGTGCAGGAAGACGGAGGCCCGTGCCATGACCGTGGCGGGGCTGTGCCCCTCGGCGGCGTACGCGCGCAGCACGATGCGGAGCTGGCCCATCACGGCGGCCGCGTGGGTGTCGTGGCCCTGCACGTCCCCGATGACGGCGCCGACCCGGCCGCCGGGCAGCGGGATGACGTCGTACCAGTCGCCGCCGATGTCCCGGCCGAGCCGGGCCGAGCGGTACCGCACGGCGATCTGGGCGCCGGGCACGTCGGGGATCCGGCGCGGCAGCATGGCCTGCTGGAGCCCTTCGGCGAGATCGTGCTCCTGCTCGTAGAGCATGGCGCGCTGGAGGCTCTGGGCGATGGAGCTGCCGAGGGCGAGGAGCAGGTTCCGCTCGTCGGCGGTGAAGCCGTCCTTGCCGCTGTAGAGAAGGCCGAGCGCGCCGATGGGGCGGGCCTGCGCGATCAGCGGGAGGTAGGCGGCGGAGGTGATGCCGAGGTGGCTGATGTACGGCCAGAGGACGGGGTAGGAGGTGGCGAAGTCCTCGGCCGACTCGATGAAGCGGGGGCCGAGCGTGCGGACGACCTCGCTCATCGGGTACTGCTCGTCCGTCCGGGTGTACCGGGTGCCGGGCACGAACGACCCCTCGGGGCCGTCGGCCACCAGATGGATGCGCCCGGCCTCGATGAGCCCCATGACCAGGCTGGTCGCGCCGAGCAGGGCCAGGCCCTCGGAGTTCTTCAGGACCTCGATGACGTCCTTGACGGTACGGGCGTGGGCCAGGGCGGCCGTGGTGGCGTCGACCAGGCTGGTGCGGCGGCGCAGCTCCTCGTCCAGCTCGCGGCGGGCGGCGGACTCGGCCAGCTCCGGGCCGGCGTCCCTGACGATGCCGATGATCCGGCGGGGGCGGCCGCTGTCGTCGCGGCGTACGAAGCCCTGGGTGTGCGCCCAGCGCAGGGTGCCGTCGCGCGACTGGAGGCGGAAGTACGCCCCGTAGGTGCTGCGGCCGCTCTTCAGCGTCTCCGAGACCATGGCGTCCAGCCGGACGCCCTCGTCGGGCGGCACGCGCAGCCCGAGCGTCTCGGGCCGGTTGTCGTACTCCTCGGCCCTCATGTCGAACACGTCGAGGGCCGGCCGGTCCAAGTGCATGAGGCCGCTGTCGAGATCCCAGTCGAAGCTGCCCATTCGGTTCAGGGCGAGGCTGAGATCCGGGTGGGCGGGCCAGTCGTCCGGGAGTGACAGGGCACCCGCTACCCGATCATCCATGTGCGTCACTCTGCCACCATTTGTCCGATTCTTCGACTGAACCGTCCATTTGGTGAACGTGCGATAGGACACATTTACGGAGCGCGCCGGAGGGCCGCATCACAAGGATTCCCGGCTCACCCACGCGGAGGGAGCCCCGAATACCGCCCGGTAACGCCGCCCCGCCCCGAAAGCGAGTCCGAGCAGCGGCTAACGTGTGCGAGGGGTCGACTAAGCCTTGCCTTACCAACCGGCCCCGCTTCTGCTCGCCCGTTCGAAGGAACAGCTCGCCATGACACGCCCCGTCCGCGTCGCCATCGTCGGAGCCGGTCCCGCCGGCATCTACGCGGCGGACGCGCTGCTCAAATCCGACGCGGCCGCCGACCCGGGCGTCTCCATCGACCTCTTCGAGCGGATGCCCGCCCCCTTCGGCCTGATCCGCTACGGCGTGGCGCCCGACCACCCGCGCATCAAGGGCATCGTGCAGGCGCTGCACCAGGTCCTGGACAAGCCGCAGCTGCGCCTGTTCGGCAACGTCGACTACCCGAACGACCTGGACCTCGACGAGCTGCGCACGTTCTACGACGCGGTGATCTTCTCCACCGGCGCCGACGCGGACCGGGCGCTCGACATCCCGGGCCACGACCTGGACGGCTCCTACGGGGCCGCCGACTTCGTCTCCTGGTACGACGGCCACCCGGACGTCCCGCGCACCTGGCCGCTGGAGGCCGAGAAGGTCGCCGTGCTGGGCGTCGGGAACGTGGCCCTGGACGTGGCCCGCATACTCGCGAAGACCGCCGACGAGCTGCTGCCGACCGAGATCCCGGCCAACGTCTACGAGGGCCTGAAGGCGAACAAGGCGCTGGAGGTGCACGTCTTCGGGCGGCGCGGCCCGGCGCAGGCGAAGTTCAGCCCGATGGAGCTGCGCGAGCTGGACCACTCGCCCAACATCGAGGTCATCGTCAACCCCGAGGACATCGACTACGACGAGGGCTCGATCGAGACCCGGCGCGGGAACAAGCAGGCCAACATGGTCGCCTCCACGCTGGAGAACTGGGCGATCCGCGACGTCGGCGACCGGCCGCACAAGCTCTTCCTGCACTTCTTCGAGTCCCCCGTCGAGATCACCGGCGAGGACGGCCGGGTGACCGGTCTGCGCACCGAGCGCACCGAGCTGGACGGGACCGGCAACGTGCGCGGCACCGGCACCTTCCACGACTGGGACGTCCAGAGCGTCTACCGGGCGGTCGGCTACTACTCGCGCGAGCTGCCGAAGCTGCCGTTCGACGTCGCGTCCGGCACCGTCCCGCACGCCGCGGGCCGGGTCCTCGAAGGCGACGAGCCGATGGAGTCGGTGTACGTCACCGGCTGGATCAAGCGCGGCCCGGTCGGCCTGATCGGCCACACCAAGGGCGACGCCAACGAGACGGTCGCCTGCCTCCTGGAGGACCACGCGGCCGGCCGGCTGCCCGCCCCGGCGCGGCCCGAGCCGGAGGCCGTCACCGCCTTCCTGGAGGAGCGCGGCATCCGCTACACCACCCGAGAGGGCTGGTACCGGCTCGACGCGCACGAGCGCGCCCTCGGGGCCGAGCAGGACCGCGAGCGCGTCAAGGTCGTGGAGCGCGAGGCGATGCTGGACGCCTCGGAGGCCGGCCACTGACACCACGGCGACGGCCCCGCACCTCCCGGAAGGGGGGTGCGGGGCCGTCGCCCTGAGGGGGGTCTGCGGGGTCAGCGGCCCTGGAGCGCCTTCACGTTGTCGCCGAAGGTCCAGTTCTTCGAGCCGTCCCAGTTAAGCGACCAGGTCATGAGGCCCTTGAGGCTGTTGCCGTAGTGGTTCCACGCCTGGGAGACGAGGCCGGTCGACATGTAGCCGCCGCCCGCGCCGGGCTGGGCGGGCAGACCGGGGACCTGCTTGTCGTAGGGCACCCGGATCGTGGTGCCCTGGATGGTGAGGCCCTTGTCGAGGCAGTCGGTCTGCGCGGTGAAGCCCTGCACGGTGCCGGCGGAGTACGAGTCGCCGGAGCAGCCGTACATGCTGCCGTTGTAGTACTGCATGTTCAGCCACCAGAGCCGGCCGTTGTCCGCGTACTTCTTGATGATCGGGAGGTACGCGCCCCAGATCGAGCCGTACACGACGCTGCCGCCGGTGACGTAGGCCGTCTCGGGGGCCATGGTCAGGCCGAAGTTGGACGGCATCTTCGCGAGGACGCCGTCGATGATGCGGATCAGGTTGGACTGCGAGGCGGACAGCTGGCTGATGGTACCGGTGCCGGTCAGACCGGTCTCGATGTCGATGTCGATGCCGTCGAAGTTGTACTTCTTCAGGATGGGCACGACCGTGTCCACGAAACGGTCGGCGACGGCGGTGGAGCTGAGGTCGATGCCGGCGGTGGCGCCGCCGATCGACAGGAGGGTGGTGAGCCCGGACGCCTTCGCCCGGCACATCTCGGCAGGGGTCGGCACCTTGACGGTCGAGTCCATCCCGTCCTCCCAGAGGACGGTGCCGTCCGAGCGGATGACCGGGAAGGCCGCGTTGATCACGTTGTAGCCGTGCTGCGGGATGCGGCTGTCGGTGACGGGGATCCAGCCCAGCGGCGGGTGCACCCCGTTGGACGCGCCGTCCCAGTTCTCCCAGTAGCCCTGGAGCACCTTGCCCGCGGGCTTCGACTTGACCGCACAGGTCTCCTCCTGCGCGGAACTCGGCGTCGCGCCGACGAGCATCTGGACGATGCAGGCCGCCGCCAGGCCGACCCCCAGCAGACGTGATGTGCGACCGAACATGGCGGGACCTCTTCCTGGAATGGCATGCCCCTGACAACACGCAAGCGGAATCGTGAACGCCGCCCAACGTAAAGTGGTCCAGACCTTCCGTCAATAGGTCTGGACCAAAGTGGCACCGCTGTGCTTCATGGGGAGGCGTGCGCGTCACGGGACCGCTCGCGCACCCGGTCCGGATACCTCTCGGTGAACCGGACCGCCAGCACCAGCAGGACCACCGGGATGATCCAGTTGAACCAGTCGCGCCCCGACGAGGTGTGCAGCGCGAGGAGTCCCAGCAGGGCGGTGGCCGCGAAGACGGCGCCCCACAGCAGCGTCAGCACCCGGTTGACGTGCCGGAACACCGGCGTCCCCCACACCTCTCGGGGCGTCGACTCACGCGCGTACTGCTCGGTGAACGGGACGAACGCCAGCGAGCCGAGCGCCACCACGGCGATGACGGCGCTGGACAGCACCTGGGCGTACCTCTCGACCCAGTCCAGGTCCTGACGGTCCAGGAAGAGTGCCAGGACGCTCAGCAGCGCGAAGAAGACGATGCCGGTGACCTCCAGGATCTTGAAGGAACCCCGGCGCATGTCCGGCAGGTTCAGCACCACGGCGGCCACCAGGCCGGCCAGAGCGGCGTACTCCCAGGTGCTGGGAGAGGCGACGACGACGAAGATGATCCAGGGCGCGAACGCGAAGAACAGGTTCCCCGTCCGCCGCCCGGAGCGGGTTTCGGACACCGGACACCTCCGAAGGTGTGGCCCGGCGCGGCGATCTGCCGCGTCTTCCATGGTGGGCCCGGGGGCGGCCCTCCGCACTCCGCGACCGCGTTGCGGCGGTCCCGGGCCGGGGCTTGAATGAGGAGTCAGCCCGGCCCCGTCCGGGTGCGCCCTCCACGTCCCGGCAAGGGAGGCCGCCATGGCCGCACATGCCGCACACGCCTTCGACCCGAGCCGGGTCGTCCACCTCTCGGGGCGCTTCGCCCCGGTGACCGAAGAGGTCGACGAGGCGGACCTTGAAGTGTCGGGCGCGCTGCCCGGCGAGCTGGACGGGGTGTTCCTGCGCAACGGCCCCAATCCCCGCTTCACGCCGATCGGTTCGTACCTCTACCCGATCGACGGCGACGGCATGCTGCACGGCGTGTGGATCTCCGGCGGCCGGGCCCGCTACCGCAACCGGTTCGTCCGGACACCCGCCGTGGTGGCCGAGGAGCGGGCCGGGCGGGCGCTCTGGGGCGGCATCGAGTCGATGATCCTGCCGCAGGAGCCGGACGTCGGCCCCGAGCTGGCCGGGACCTTCCGCGACATGCCGGACATCAACGTGGTGCGCCACGCGGGACGGCTCCTGGCGCTCGCCGAGTCCGACTGCCCGTTCCTCATGACGCCCGAGCTGGCGACCGTCGGCAAGGAGACGTTCGGCGGGGCGCTGCCGGCGGGCATCACCGCGCATCCGAAGACGGACCCGGTCACGGGCGAGATGCTGGTCTTCTGCTACGGCCTGGAGCCGCCCTACCTCACCTGGTCCGCGATCGGCCCCCTGGGCGGCGTGCTCCGGGGCCCCACCCCCGTGGACGGGGTCGACGAGCCGATGATGATCCACGACATGGCGATCACCCCGCGCTTCCTGGTGATCGTGCTGGCACCGGTGTTCTTCGACATCGCGGCGGCCATGAACGGCGGCTCGATGATCGACTGGCGCCCCGAACGCGGCACCCGTCTCGCCCTGATCCCGCGCGACGGCGGCCCGGTGCGCTGGGCGTCGGACGACGCCTTCTGGCTGTGGCACACGGTCAACGCGTACGACACCGAGCCCGGCGGCGGCGATGTGGTGCTGGACTACGTGCAGTGGACCCGCCTGTCCATGGGCGCCCCCGCCGAGGGGGCGGAACCCAACCACGCGGGCCTGGTGCGCGCGGTCATCGATCCCGTCGCGGGCACGATGCGCCGGACGGTGCTGGACGACGTCCGGATGGAGCTCCCGCGCACCGACGACCGGCTGATCGGCAGGCGCCACCACCAGCTGGCCGTGGCCTCGGACTCCGGCAGCCTGGATCTGCTGCCCGGCGAGTACGACACGCTGCGCTGGTACGACGGCAACGACCCCTCCGGCCCGCATGTGGCCTGGCGGGCCGGGGACCTGTCGGTGGGCGAGCCGGTCTTCGCCCCCGTCCCGGGCACCGGGCCGGGCGAGGGCGGTTACTGGATGACGTACGCCACCGACCGCACCGACGGGACCAGCTGGCTGCTCGTCATCCCGTCCGAGGACCCGGCGTCGGGCCCGGTGGCCCGGGTCCGCATCCCGGTCCGCGTCCCCCTGGGCCTCCACGGCAACTGGCTGCCCACCGAGGAGTGAAGGCCGCCGACAGGTGAGGGCCGCCGACAGGTGAGGCCCGCCGGGGGTGAGGCCCGCCGCCCCTCACCACCGCCCGGCCGGACCCTCGTCGGCGCCCCGGGGCAGCCGGATGGACGTCGGCGGCTCGTCGGACCCGGGCGGCTCGTCCGGGACCGGCGGCACCTCGGAGGGCTCGTCCGTGGGCTCACCGGTCGGCGTCGGGCAGCGCGTTTCCCCCGGCACCCGGGCGGGTACGCGGCCGGCCACCGCCGGCTCACCGGGTGGTGTGGGCGTCTCCGGTGTGGGTACGCCGGGCGTCGGGCAGTCCTCCGGAGACCGCGACGGCGTGGGCTCCGACGGCTTCTCCGGCCGCTTCGAGGCGGGGGCGGTACGTCGGGGAGCGGGCCGGTGATGTCGGTGTCGGGGGTGTAGGGCGGCGGCTTCTCGGGAACGCGGTCGCCGGTCCCCTCGTCGCCGGCCGGACGGGCGATCCAGCTGTGGTGGGCCAGGTCGGCGATCACCAGCTCCGCCACGGGCCGGGCGGCGGGCTCGACCACGACGGTCCGCGCCGGGTCGAACCCCTCCCACCGCTTCCCCGTCCCGGCCGTCGCGTCACCCGGGCGGTCCGGCGGGTCCAGCGGGTTGCCGCAGGCGCAGCGGACCCGGGGCAGCCCCCGTGCGTCGACCATGACCGCGGTCCCGGCCTGCAACACGGCCTGGTAGGCGGTGACGGAGCCGTCCCGGAAGCCGTGCCCGGTGACCAGGGTGTCGGCGCGCAGCAGGACCGGCGTCAGGCCGCGCAGGAAGCCGGCGACCTTCTCGCGTGCGACGGACACGGTCTGCGCGAACGCCTCTTCCCGCGCCGGGTCCACGGCAAGCATCCGGATCTCCGCCTCCACGTCGCAGGAGGGACGGCGCGTGTTCCGGCGTACAGGCCGGGCGTCGATCCGGTGCGCTTGAGCGCCTGCCCGGGCGTCGACGGGGAGCGGGGTGACCCGGTCGGCACGGCGTCCGGGGGCAGGGCCGGGCCGCCCGCGGTGGAGGCGGTGAAGGGTGCGGTTCCGGGATCGGCCGCGGGCTGGAGGACGAGGTCGGCGGCGTCGGCCGTCCGCGTGGCAGAGCGGCGGGCGGGGGTGCCCCCGGCGCAGCCCGCGCCGAGGAGGAGGCCGGCGCAGAGCAGGGCGGGGACAGTGCGGCGCAGTCGTATGCGTGAGGGCACGGGCGGGTCTCCTGCCTGGTCACCGGTCTCCCGGTCGCTCCCCTCATGTCTGCCGCACTTCCCGGTCCGCCGCAAACGGACGGGGACCGGAGAGATCCGGCGCGCGGCGGGCGCACGGCCGATACTGGTAGCGATGGAGTGGTTCACCGCTGACGGGTACTGGCTCGGCCGGCTGGTCTTCCAGAAGGCCCTCGCCGTCGTCTACCTGACCGCCTTCCTCACCGCGGCGCTCCAGTTCCGGGCGCTGATCGGGGAGCGCGGCATGCTGCCCGCGACCGGGGAGCTGCGGCGTACGTCCTGGCGTAGCGCCCCGGGGCTCTTCCGGCTGCACTACTCCGACCGCTTCTTCGCCGCGGTCGCCTGGACGGGGTGCGCCGTATCCGTCGCGCTGATCGCCGGGGCGGACAACCAGGTGCCGCTGGGGGCCGCGATGGCGCTCTGGGCGGTGCCGTGGCTGCTGTACCTGTCGATCGTGCAGGTGGGCGGCGTCTGGTACGGCTTCGGCTGGGAATCGCTGCTGCTCGAGACGGGATTCCTCGCCGTCTTCCTGGGGAACGCGGGCACGGCGCCACCGGTGCTGGTGCTCTGGCTGCTGCGGTGGCTGCTGTTCCGGGTGGAGTTCGGCGCCGGGCTCATCAAGTGGCGCGGCGACGCCTGCTGGCGGAACCTCACCTGTCTGGACTTCCACCACGAGACGCAGCCGATGCCGGGCCCGCTGAGCTGGTTCTTCCACCATCTCCCCCGGCCCGTGCACCGGGTCGAGGTGGCGGCCAACCATGTGACCCAGCTGCTCGTCCCGGTGCTGCTGTTCACCCCGCAGCCGGTGGCGAGCGCGGCGGCCGGGCTGATGATCGTCACGCAGTTGTGGCTGGTGCTCTCGGGGAACTTCGCCTGGTTGAACTGGCTGACCATCACGCTCGCGCTGCCGGCCATCGACTGGTCGCCGGTGGCCGAACCGCCCGCCCAGCGGGGGGCGCCCGTCTGGTACGAGGTGGTGGTCATCGCGGTCACCGCGCTGATCCTGGTCCTCAGCTGTCGTCCGGCCCGCAATCTGGTCTCGCGCCGCCAGGTGATGAACCGGTCCTTCGACCCGCTGCGCCTGGTCAACACGTACGGCGCGTTCGGCAGTATCAGCCGGGTCCGCCTCGAAGTGGTGGTCGAGGGCACGGACGACGCGGTGGTGCGTCCGGGCACGGTGTGGAAGGAGTACGGCTTCCGGGGCAAACCGGGAGATCCGCGCCGGATGCCGCGCCAGTTCGCCCCGTACCATCTGCGGCTCGACTGGATGATGTGGTTCGCGGCGCTCTCCCCCGCGTACGCGAGGTCCTGGTTCGGGCCGTTCGTGGAGCGGCTGCTGGAGAACGACCGGGACACGCTGCGGCTGCTGCGGCACAACCCGTTCCCGGACGCCCCGCCCGCGCAGGTGCGGGCCAGGGTCTTCCGCTACCGGTTCACCACCTGGTCCGAACTGCGGGCCACCGGCTGCTGGTGGCACCGCACGCTCGTCCGCGATTTCCTGCGTCCGACCAGGGCGTGAGCGGCTACTTCCCGCTCTCGCGGGCCCGCAGCAGCCGGCTGATCTGCTCGACCAGTTCGTCGTCGCTCGCCACCCGCCGCTCGGAGGCCAGCGCGCCCAGGCGCTCGGCGGTCCGGAAGTCGTACGCGCGCTCCGCCTCCTCGCCCGGGACGTTGGCGTACTCCTCCCCCGCCCGGAAGCCGACGGTCAGGTCGACGGCCTTGGCGATGAGCCAGGTCAGGATGAACGAGAACGCGATCACGGACACGATCGCGACGAGCTGTTTGCCCAGGAGGCCCCAACCGCCGCCGTAGAACAGGCCCTCCTTGCCGCTGATGCGCGCCGTGGCGAAGAGGCCGACCATGACCAGGCCGATGAGTCCGCCGACGCCGTGCACCCCGACCACGTCGAGCGTGTCGTCCACGTTGAAGCGGAACTTGAGGGTGACCGCGTACGCGCTCACCGCCCCGACGACCAGTCCCGTGACCACCGCGCCCAGCGTGTTGATCTCGCCGCACGCCGGGGTGATGGCGACCATGCCCGCGACGGCCGACGACACCACGCCCATGGTGGTCACCCGGCCCGTGCGCCACTTCTCGACCAGCGGCCAGGTCACCATGGCGCCCGCCGCGCCGAGCTGCGTGTTGATGAAGGCGGCCGCGGCCGTGCCCTGATCGGTGAGTGCGGAGCCCGAGTTGAAGCCGAACCAGCCGAACCACAGCAGCCCGACGCCGACGACCACGAGCGGGATGTTGTTGGGGCGTTCCTCGCGGCGGGCGAAGTCGCGGGGTGCGCGCAGCACGAGGGCGACGGCGAGCCCGGCGACACCGGAGTTGAGTTCCACCGGCAGGCCGCCGGCGAAGTCGAGGGCGCCGAGGTGCTTCACGATCCAGCCGTCCTTGTCGAACACCCAGTGCGCGATGGGGATGTAGACGAGGAGCAGCCAGAGCACCACGAAGACGAGCCAGCCCCGCATCGTGGCGCGGTCGGCGATGGAGCCGCTGATCAGCGCCACGGTGATGACGGCGAAGCCCATCTGGAAGGTGCTGTAGATGTACGTGGGGATGGCGCCGGTCAGCGTGTTGAGTTCGATGCCCTTCATGAAGACGTGGTCGAGGTTGCCGATGAGTCCGGCGCCGCCGACGTCCGGCCCGAACGCCAGGGTGTACCCGAGGACCCACCAGACGAGGGTGCCGAAGGCCAGCGCGGCGAAGCTCATCTTGATCATCATGAGCACATGCCGGGTGCGCACCATGCCGCCGTAGAAGAACGCGAGTCCGGGCGTCATCAGCAGGACCATGGCGGTGGCGGCGAGCAGCCAGGCGGTGTCCCCGGAGTCGTACGCGGCCGGCATGGGCGCGGGAGCGGTGATCATCGGCGGTACCTCGTGTAGGGAGGGTCGGGGCGGGGAAGTGCTACGGCTTGCGCAGGTCGGGCGGCGGGTGGCCGGTCAGCAGTCGGCGTACGGCGTGCCAGGCGGCCCGGTGCGCCTCCGCGACCCGGACCGGGCTGTCGTCGAGCAGCCGCACCCACGCCCCGCAGTCCCGGGGCAGCACGCTCACGCCGTACAGGACGCCGAGCCCGGCCAGCGCCTCGTGCAGGGTGTCGGCGAGCCCGGCGGCGGGAACGCGGTCGGTCACCACGAACAGCGAGGCGACGTGGTCGTGCCCGGCGAAGACCCCGGGCCCGAGCACTCCGCTCCCCGGCTGCCCCGGCGCCAGGCGGAGGGTGTCGATGGCGAGGAGGGTGCCGTCGGGCCGGCTGACGCGGAGGTCGGTGGCGAGCATCCGGTACGCGTGGCGCTCGCCCCGGGCGAGCCGGCCGGCGGTGAGGGTGTCGCCCACGAGGACGGTGGCGCCGGGCGCGACGGTGACCTCGGTGCGCTGGTAGAACCGCGCGTCCCGGAACGGGATGAGCGGGTCGGGGAGGTATTCGACGTAGCTGCCGGCCTCGGCGGTGAGGTGGAAGCGCTGGCTCGCGTAGTCGTGCTCCATCCGGAAGACCTTGGTCGCGGCCTGGGTCGTCAGGTGGACCTGGGTGCCGGGGCCGCAGTGGAAGTCCATCCGGTAGCGGTCGGCCTGGGCGATGCCGCCGCCGGTCGCCATCAGGTACACGTAACTCATGCCGGGCTGCGCGGGGTCGATCCACAGCGGGCGCATGATCTGGAGCGGGGTCTTCTGGTAGCGCCCGACGAGTTCGGTGCGCCCGCCCCGCACGGCGAAGGCGAGGTCGAGGATGCCCACCTTGGCCGGGGAGCCGGGCGCCAGGGTGTCCGGGACGGAGGCCAGGGCCGCCACGTCCGGGGGGACGCGGACGGGGGCGTAGTACTCCTCGGTGAGCCGGGCCTTCGGCCGCCGCGGGGCGAGCGGCATGTCAGATCAGCACCTTGCGGCGCGATTCGAGGTAGCCGGCGATCTCGTCCACGCCCACGCCGGTCAGGCAGTCGGTGAGGACGACGGGGCGGTCGCCCCGCACCCGGTGGGCGTCGGACTCCATGACGCCGATGTCCGTACGCACGTACTGCGCGATGTCGATCTTGTTGATGACCAGCAGGTCGGAGTCGGTGATGCCCGGTCCGCGCTTGCGGGGCATCTTCTCGCCCTCCGCGGTGTCGAGCACGAAGAGGAAGAGGTCGACCAGGGCGGGGCTGAACGTCAGGGTGAGGTTGTCGCCGCCGGACTCGTACAGGAGCGTGTCGGTGTCCGGGAAGCGCTCCAGCATCTCCGCGCCGGCCGCGAGGTTCATCGTCGGGTCGTCGCGTACGGCGGTGTGCGGGCAGGCGCCCGTCTCGACGCCGACGACGCGCTCGGGTTCGAGGACACCGGCCAGGGTGCGGCGGACGTGCTGGGCGTCCTCCTGGGTGTAGATGTCGTTGGTGATGACGGCGGGGCGGTGGCCTCGTGCGATCAGGACCGGGACCAGCGCCTCGATGAGCGCCGTCTTGCCGGAACCGACGGGTCCGCCGATGCCGACCCTGAGTACGTTGTCGTCCATGGTGCTCCTCGGGGTGTCGTGGTGGGTGGTGCTCAGCTGGCGAAGAGGCGGGCCTCGGCCCGTTCATGACGGCCCGACATGACGTCGGAGGCGAAGACGGTGGCGCCGATGTCGTCCAGCTCCCCGCGCAGCGCCGCGTCGACGGTGGTCTCGATCACGGGCGCGGCGCCCCTGAGCAGGGTCTGCGCCGTACGGTGGTCGGTCAGCCGGAGCCGCAGGGCGGCGCCCGCGAAGCTGACGCAGAACGCGAACAGGTCGGCGGCGACCGCCTGCCGGACCGGGACGCCGGTCGCCGCGTACACGATCCCGGCGGCCACCGCCTGGGTGCCGGGGGCCTCGCGGCGCACGACCCGCTCGTAGTAGTCGCCGATCTCCGGGCGGCCGAAGACCTCGTGGCCCAGGTCCAGGAGCTGCCGTCCGGTCCGGGTGGCGGCCTGGCGCATCTCCCGGCCCAGCTTCGTGGCGAACAGGTGCTCGTCGGTCCGGACCACGGTCTCCGGGTCGCCCGCCGCGGTCGCCCGGTGGGCGAGGGCGAGCGCGGTGGCGTCGGCCGGCCCGACGCCGTGCAGCAGCAGGTCCGCCAGCAGCGCCGGCAGGCTCTCCGGGTCCACGGCACCCGCCTGGGCGTAGCCCTCCAGACTGTGCGAGAGGGTGTAGAAGCCGCTCGGGAACGCCGAGTCGGTCAGCTGGAGGCTGACCAGCAGCGGTCCGAGGCCGGTGGCCGCCGTGGTTCCCGCCGGGCCGGGGTCGCCCGCGATGTCGCCCTCCTTGCGGTACATCGGCCCTAGACCAGGAAGTAGAGGTGGTTCAGGGGCAGCGTCTCGGCCGGGTCGATGGTGGCGACCTTGCCGTTGAGCGTGACCTTGAACGTCTCCGGGTCGACCTGGACGTCGGGCAGGGCATCGTTGCGGATCATGTTGTGCTTGCCGATCGTGCGGGTACGGCGCACCGGGAGCACCTGGCGCTCCAGGCCGAGTTCGGCCGGCACTCCGGCGGCGATGCCCGCCTGCGACATGAACGTGGCGTGGGTGGCCGGGAGCGCCTTGCCGTACTGCCCGAACATCGGCCGGTAGATCACCGGTTGCGGGGTGGGCAGGGAGGCGTTGGGGTCGCCCATCTGCGCCCAGGAGACGATGCCGCCCTTGATGATCATCTTCGGCTTGGCGGCGAAGGAGTGGATGGGCCACAGCACGATGTCGGCGAGCTTGCCCTTCTCGATCGAGCCCACGTAGTCGGAGATCCCGGAGGCGATGGCGGGGTTGATGGTGACCTTGGCGAGGTAGCGCAGCACCCGCTGGTTGTCGTTGCGCTCCGAGTCGCCCTCCAGGATTCCCAGCTTGTCCTTGCAGTGGTGCGCGGTCTGGAAGGCCCGGGTGACGGACTCGCCGATGCGGCCCATGGCCTGGGAGTCGGAGGAGAACATGCTGATCACGCCGAGGTCGTGCAGCACGGACTCGGCGGCGATGGTCTCGGCCCGCACCCGGCTGTCGGCGAACGACACGTCCTCGGGGATGTCGCGGCTCAGGTGGTGGCAGACCATGACCATGTCGAGGAGTTCGTCCACCGAGTTCCGGGTGTACGGCAGCGTCGGGTTGGTGGAGGACGGCAGGACGTTCGGTTCGCCGGTGACGCGGAGGATGTCGGGGGCGTGGCCGCCGCCCGCGCCCTCGCTGTGGAAGGTGTGGATGGCCCTGCCGTCGATGGCGGAGCGGGTGTCCTCGAAGAACCCGCTCTCGTTGAGGCTGTCGGTGTGGATGGACACCTGGACGTCGTGGGCGTCGGCGACGGTCAGCGCGTTGTCGATGACGGCCGGGGTCGCGCCCCAGTCCTCGTGCACCTTGAGTCCGCAGGCGCCCGCGGTGACCTGCTCGTTGAGGGCCTCGGGCAGGCTTCCGTTGCCCTTCGCCATGATGCCGAGGTTGACGGGGAACGCCTCGGCGGCCTGGAGCAGCTTGCCGATGTTGTACGGGCCCGGGGTGCAGGTCGTCCCGTTGGAGCCGTCTGTCGGGCCGGTACCGCCGCCGATGAGCGTGGTGATGCCGTTGGTCAGCGCCTGTTCGGCCTGTTGCGGGGCGATGAGGTGCACATGGGTGTCGATGGCGCCCGCGGTGGCGATCAGGTGCTCGCCCGCGATGGCCTCCGTGCCGGGGCCGACGACCAGGTCCGGGTCGACGTTGTTCTGCGTCTGCGGGTTGCCGGACTTGCCGATGCCGACGATGAAGCCGTCCTTGATGCCGATGTCGCACTTGACGACGCCGACCATGGGGTCGATGACCACCACGTTGGTGATCACGGTGTCGAGCGCGCCCTGGGCGGCGGTGGCCTGCGGGTCGGAGGCCATGCCGTCGCGCATGGTCTTGCCGCCGCCGTAGACGACCTCGTCGCCGTAGAGGCCCTCGCTGTAGTCCTTCTCGACCTCGACGACGAGGTTGGTGTCGGCGAGGTGGAAGCGGTCACCGACCGTCGGGCCGAACATGTCGGTGTACTGCTTGCGCGGCAGGATGGGCATCAGCGCGACCCCTTCTTCTTGTCCTTGCCGGACTTCGCGGGCTTGGCGGGCCGGTCCGCCTTGGAGGACTTCGCGGCCTTCGAGGGTTTCGCGGCCTCGGCGGGCCGAGCGGCCTCGGCCCCCTGGAAGCCGCGTTCGATGGCCCGGCGGACGGCTTCGACGCGGGCGGGGTGGGAGGAGAGGCTGCCGTTGAGCAGCCCGCTGAAGCCGGTGAGCCGGCCGGTTCCGGCGTACGCGCACAGCTCGACCTCGCGCGTCCCGCCGGGCTCGAACCGTACGGAGGTGCCGGCTGCGATGTTGAGGTGCATGCCGAGGGTCGCCTCGCGGTCGAACGAGAGCGCCGAGTTGACCTCGAAGAAGTGGTAGTGCGATCCGATCTGGACGGCCCGGTCGCCGGTGTTGCTCACGGTGACCTTGAGCGTGCGGCGGCCCGCGTTGAGCTCGATCGGGCCGTCTCCGTACAGGTACTGCTGACGGAACGTCATGCGATGCTCCTGATGCCTCGGTCCGCTTCGGCGGCGGACGGGTGGTGGTGATGCCGGTGCGCGTCCCCCGGGCCGTGGTCGTGGGGATGGCCGTGCGCGTGGCCGTGGCCCTCCCCGGCGGGTGGGTGTGCGCGTGGCCGTGGTGGTCGGCGGCGGCGAGCCCGGCGGTGATGCCGTCGTCGCCGTGCTCGCGCAGCCGCCGGTGCGCTTCGGTCGCGCGCTCGGCCAGCACCCGCCGCAGCGCGGGGACCGGCACGAGGGGCCCGGCGTCCGTCACCGGCACCGGCTGCGCGCCGACCGGCCCGGCCGCCGTGAACGACGCGGGCAGCAGCGCCACGCGCTCCGCGCCCAGCAGCCCGCAGCGCCGGACGCCTTCGGCCGGGTCCGGGTCGCCGCCGTCGAAGGCGACCTCGACCAGCGAGTGGCGCCCGTAGCGGCGGACGAGCGCGGCGACGCGGTACAGCTCGGCGTCCTCGAACGGGTCGCCGGAGGGGGCGGTGACGAGGAGCGCCGCGTCCGCGGGTGCCCGGCCGGCCGCCGCGCGCAGCCAGGCGACGAGGTGCTGGGCGGTGCCGAAGGGCTCGGCGAGCAGCACGGCTCCGGGGCCGGCGACGGGGACGGCGCGCAGGGTGCGCGCGGTGTCCGCGACGAGTCCGGGGTCGCGGCCCAGCGTCATCGGGACGACCACGGCGGGCTCGCCCCGGCGCTGGTGCGCGGCGACGGCGCGGAAGAGCGCGCGGCCGTTGGGGACGACGCTCACGTCCGGGCCGAGCAGGCCCTCCAGCGCTCTGCCGTACGCGGCTTCGTGGCCGCAGACGGCGATGACGGCCGCGTTCCCCGTCACGGTCAGCCGCCGATGGGGTCGTGGCAGGAGACCAGCTTGGTGCCGTCCACGAAGGACGCCTCGACCTGGAGGAGGCCGAGCATCTCCCGTACCCCGGGCATGGTGTCGTCCTCGCCCACCACATGGCGGCCCAGCTCCATGCAGTCCGCGACGCTCCTGCCGTCGCGGGCCGCCTCCAGGATCGCCTCGGTGATCAGCGCGACCGACTCGCTGTAGTTGAGCTTGAGGCCGCGGGCCTGGCGCTTGCGGGCCAGGTCGGCCACGACGTAGACGAGCAGTTTGTCGATCTCGCGGGGGCGAGGTTCATCGTGGGTGCCTTCCTCGGGATGTACGGGTGCGGGGATGCGGGGCCTCGTCAGCCGTCGCCGCGGCGCAGACGCGGCAGCAGGGGCACGGCGGCCAGCAGCGTCCAGGTGGTGAGGATGAACGGCCAGGTGAAGGTGTGGCCGCCGAAGGGTTTGAAGAAGGAGGTCAGGGACGCGGTCAGGCCCGTGCTCACCACCGCGCCGAACAGCGCGTAGATCCCGTTCCAGACCGTGGGGGCCAGGAAGACGGCTCCGAGGCCGATGGCGACGAGTACCGCGTTGTATCCGTAGATGCCGTTGGCGATCAGCGCCGTCGGCGCGCCCAGCAGCCAGGCGGCGACGATCCCGGCCACGCTGCCGGCGGCGGCCCAGAGCACGACGCGTGGGCCGGCCAGGGCGAGTCCGACGAGCATGATCAGCCCGACGTACCAGCTCTCGACCAGGAAGACCTGCGAGACGTTGTTGAAGAAGGCGTGCCACAGGTCGTTCCAGGTGATCCCGGTGTCACCGCTCGTCGTGCTGGAGACGGCGGCCGGGGGTCCGTGCCAGACGCGGTCGAAGGAGGGGGCGCCGACCACCATCACGCCGGAGACCAGGCAGAACGGCGCGGTCATGGGGCTGAGGCGGTACGGCGTGAGGAGGGTGGCGAGTGTCGCCATGAGGATGACGCACAGGACGGCGCCCACGACGGTCAGCACATAGGTGGCGGGGTGGTTGCCGAGCGTCGAGACCAGGGCGATGCCGGTCAGACAGCCCGCGAACCCCTGCATGCCGAGGGCGATGCTCCCCCGGTCGACGGCCAGCGCATAGGCGGCGGCGGTGGCGATCAGCGTCCCCAGCGTGGCGAAGAGGCCGGTCTCCCAGCCCGCCGCCCACAGCCCCGCGAGGATCGCCGCACCGGTGAACAGGCCCGCCTGGAAGTCGACCTGGCCGACGCCGCGCAGGGATGCCAGCAGGTACGCGGACGGCTGACGGCTCTCCAGCCGCCGGACGACATCCGGCTCGGCGAGGGACACGGCGTGCTCCAGCGGCTCTTCGGCGGTGCGCTTCGGGCGGGACGGACACGCGGAAGTCCGTCATATGCCATGAAGTCACACGAAGATGCGCTTCTCATGCCGGGGGCGTTTCCGGTAGCCCACTCGGGTACACCGCCGGGGCACGCCCGGCTTCGGGCCGGCGCGCGGCGTCCCGGAGAGCGCCGGAACGCACTGTGGCCCGCCCCGGGAGGGGGCGGGCCACAGTCGGTGTCCGAGAGGGATCAGTCGATGCCGGGCAGGATGTGCGGCTCGGCGAGGTCCTCCTCGTAGCCGGCCAGGCGGATCGGCGCGGACCTGGCCCAGACCTCGATGTTCTGGAGCTTGTCGCTGCCGCGCCCCGGCTTTCCGTGCCGTTCGGCCGGACGCTCCTCTTGCTTCGTCAATTCCGGTGTCGTCACCGCGCACTCCTTCGTGTCGCGTAGCCCCGGGCGTCGCCGACGCTCCGGTTCTCATTGCCGGGAATCAGCCGCCCATGCGGGGCAGGGGCAGGAACAGTTCGGTCGCGGTGGCGCCGGGTACGGGGCGGGACGGCGACTTGGTTGACAAGCCTGTCCCAGGACGGTCGAGGAAGGTTCGTGGACTCCTCGATGACGTCCGTTCACATCAGAGTAACCAAATGAGCGCGTCCGCGCTCGATGGAACGTGTGCCATGGGTCACTTTGAGCCACCGCGTACGGAAAAGACCCGGCCAGGAAATCATCCCCGCCGGGTCTCCGCACTCCGGGCCCACAGCCCCCGCTCCCCTTACCAGTTGGCGGGGGCGTAGTCCTTCAGGAAGCAGCCGTACAGCGCCTCGCCGGCCTCGCCGCGGACGATGGGGTCGTAGACCCGGGCAGCGCCGTCGACCAGGTCGAGCGGGGCGTGGAAGCCCTCTTCGGCCAGCCGCATCTTGTCCGGGTGCGGGCGCTCGTCGGTGATCCAGCCGGTGTCGACGGCGGTCATCAGGATGCCGTCCTTCTCGAACATCTCCTGGGCGCTGGTGCGGGTCAGCATGTTCAGGGCGGCCTTGGCCATGTTGGTGTGCGGGTGGCCCGCACCCTTGTAGCCGCGCCCGAACACGCCCTCCATCGCGGAGACGTTGACCACGTAGGAGTGCTTGGCCGCGGTCGCCGCCATGGCCGGGCGGAGCCGGCTGATCAGGATGAACGGCGCGGTGGAGTTGCAGAGCTGGACTTCCAGCAGCTCGATCGGCTCGACCTCGTCGACTGTCTGGATCCAGCTGTTGGTGTCGTGCAGGTCCGGGACGAGACCGCCCGCGTCGATCGCGGTGCCGGCGGCGATCCGGGCCGGGGACGCCGAACCGATCACCAGGGCCAGGTCCGTGACCTCCTGCGCGCTCAGCACCTCCTTGCGGGCGGCGGGGAGCGCGGCGACCCGGTCGACGCTGCCGCTGCCGAAGGTGCCGATGACCTCGGCGGCGGGCAGCTCACCCGCGGGCAGCGGGGCGGACTCGGCGGCCAGCAGTTCGCTGTACGCCTGCTGGGACCGGCGGACCGTCTGCGCCGCGTTGTTGATCAGGATGTCGAGCGGGCCCTCGGCCGCCACCGAGTCGGCGAGCGCGACGACCTGGGCCGGGTCGCGCAGGTCGATGCCGACGATCTTCAGGCGGTGGATCCACTCGTCGCTGTCCTCCATCGCCTTGAAGCGGCGGATCGCGTCGTTGGGGAAGCGCGTGGTGATCGTGGTGTGCGCCCCGTCACGGAGCAGCCGCAGCGCGATGTACATGCCGATCTTGGCACGGCCGCCGGTGAGCAGCGCCCGGCGGCCCGTCAGGTCGGTGCGCGCGTCGCGGCGGGCGCGGTTCTCCCGGGCGCAGTCCTGGCAGAGCTGGTGGTAGAACGCGTCGACCTCGACGTACCGCGTCTTGCACACGTAGCAGGACCGGGGCCGCTGGAGGATGCCGGCGATCTCGCTCTTGGCGGACGAGGAGGGCAGGACGCCCTGGGTCTCGTCGTCGATGCGCTCGGCCGAGCCGGTGGCGGTGGCCTCGGTCACCGCCTTGTCGTGCGCGGTCTTGGCGGCCCGGCGCTCCTGGCGGCGGCGCTGCTTCACGGTCCGGTAGATCCCGGCGGTGGCCCGGCGTACCGCGACGGCATCCGGGTGGTCGACCTCGATGGTGTCGAGTTCGTCCAGCACGCTCAGGCAGACGGCCAGCCGGTCGGGGTCGATACCGGGGCCGAATGCCTCGGTCCCGGCCACGATCTCGGGGCCGTCCTCTGTCACCGTCATCGCCGTTCCTCTGTGCTCGTGCCGCCGGCCTCACCGGGGGCGTGGGGCTCGGTCAAGTTTGCCATGATCCGCGAGCTGCTCCGATCGGGTGAGTAACGGGCCCTGCGGACGGAGCGCGAAAAAGATTCGCATCGGTTGTGCATGGCATCGCGAATCCGGGGCAAGCGGTGTGCGAAGCACTTGGCGACCAGCAGGAGGGGCCACACATCATGGCGACCACGACGGAGCAGACCGACGGAGTTCTCGGCGACGTGTGCACGCTCACCGGACAGGACGGCGCGCCCCTCGGTGCGGGGACTGCGGAGCTGCCGTGGATCGAGGACACCGGAAAGGTCGCCCCCAAGGACGCCCGGGCCCTTTCGAAGATGTTCCTGGACCAGCTGCAGACGCTGGAGGAGGGCACGCGCGAGTACCAGTACGCGCGCAACACCCTCATCGAGATGAATCTCTCGCTGGTGCGGTACGCCGCCTCGCGGTTCCGCAACCGCGGCGGTGACGACACCGAGGACATCATCCAGGTCGGCACCATCGGCCTGATCAAGGCGATCGACCGTTTCGACCTCTCGCGCGAAGTGGAGTTCGCCACATTCGCCGTCCCCTACATCGTCGGCGAGATCAAGCGCTTCTTCCGGGACACCACCTGGGCGGTGCACGTGCCGCGCCGGCTCCAGGAGCTGCGGGTCGATCTCGCGAAGGCGAAGGAGGCCCTGTCCGCGCGGCTGGACCGCGATCCGACGGTCGCCGAGCTGGCCGCCCACCTCGATCTCTCCGAGGAGGAGATCATCGAGGGCCTGGTCGCGGCCAACGGGTACTCGGCCGGTTCGATCGACACCCCCACCGCGGAGACGGACTCCGGCAACGAGCAGCGCTCGCTCGCCGATGTGATCGGTGAGGCCGACCCCGGCATGGAGACCGTCGAGAACCTGCACACCCTGGCGCCCCTGCTGGAGCAGCTGGACGAGCGCGAGCGCCGGATCGTCCAGATGCGGTTCGGCGAGGAGATGACGCAGGCCCAGATCGGCGCGGAGCTGGGGGTCTCGCAGATGCACGTCTCCCGGCTGCTCGCCCGTATCGTCAAGCGGCTGCGGGCCGGGATGTCCGTGGAAGCCTGACCCTCGCGATCCGGTCACACACCGACGGAGTGTGGCCGAAGGCAATGTGAACGACGCCCGGCGGCAAATCGCCGGGCGTCGTTCACATATGCTGCGCAACACCGGCGGGCGGCCCGCACGGTGCAAGGAGAGAGTGAAACGTGGCTGAGATGCGCATGGGCGCCCCGGCCCGACCTCCCGTCCCAGGGACCTTCCCGGTCCAGGCGGCGTCCGAGGCGGATGACCGGGACTCCGTGTGGGACGTCAGCGGCACCATCCTGCTGGTCGAGGACGACGCGGGCGACGCCCTGCTCGTCGAGGAGATGCTCGCCGACGGCGAGCTGGACCCGACACTGACGTGGTGCAAGACCCTGTCCGAGGCGCTGACCTTCCTGCGGTCGCACCAGGCCCCCGTCTGTGTCCTGCTCGACCTGCATCTGCCCGACGTGCACGGCCTGCGGGCCGTCACCCAGATCGTCGACTCGTCCCCCGACGCGGCGATCGTGGTGCTGACCGGCCTCGCCGAGGCCGACGCGGGGCTCGCCGCGGTGGCGACGGGCGCGCAGGACTACCTGATGAAGGGGCTGCTCGACCCGCAGGCCCTCGCGCGCGCGATCCGTTACGCGCTCCAGCGCAAGCAGGTCGAGCGGGCGGCGTCCGCGCTGCGCGCCAACCAGCTGATGGCGCAGGAGAACGCACGCCTGGAACGCGGCCTGCTGCCCGTCCCCCTGCTGAACGACGACAGCTTCCAGGCCGTCGCCCGCTACGAACCGGGCCGGGCCCACGGGCTGCTCAGCGGTGACTTCTACGACGTGGTCCAGACGCCGGACGGCACGGTGTGGGCGGTCATCGGCGACGTGTCGGGGCACGGCGCGGCGGAGGCGGCGCTCGGGGTGTGCCTGCGGGTCGCCTGGCGCACCGCCGTCCTGTGCGGCACCGACCCGCTGGAACAGCTCGGGCTCCTGGAGTCGATCCTGGTCGCCGAGCGCTCCGACCCCCATGTCTTCGCGACCGTCACCTCGCTGGCCTTTCCGCCCGGCGGCGACCGCGTCCGCGTCATGCGGGCCGGCCACCCGGGGCTGCTGCTCCGGAACGGCTCGGCGGTCGAGTGGGTGGAGCCCGAGGGCGGGATGGCGCTCGGGCTGCTGCCCGGGCACGGCCAGTGGTCGGTCACCGATCTCGAACTCGCGCCCGGCGCCGCCCTCGTCCTGTTCACCGACGGCCTCTTCGAGGGACGCACCGGACCGCACAGCCGGCTGGGCGAGGAGGGGCTGCTCGACATGGCCCGGGACATGGCCCCGCTCGCCGCCCGCTCATTCGTCGACGCGCTGGTCGCGGGTGCCTCGGAGGCCGCGGCCCCGCACGGTGGCCTTGCCGACGATGTCGCCGTCCTGCACCTCGGCTGGAGAAACACCGCTCATGAACACTGAAATACCGGAAGCCCCGGTCCCGTCGGCCGGCCGGTGGTCCCGCCTGTCCGTACAGAACTGGGTCCACCTCATCCTGGCCGCCTTCGTCCTCGTGGTCTGCGGCTGCGTGGTGGCGGGCGGTCTCGTCCTGGCCAGCATCTCGGACCGGACCACCGAGCTGGTCGACCGCATCCAGCCGGCCCGCTCCGCCTCCTTCCAGCTCCAGAACGCGCTGCTGAACCAGGAGACGGGGGTACGTGGCTACGCGCTGACCGGTGACGAGTCGTTCCTGGAGCCGTTCGCCGCCGGCAAGAAGGAGGAGGCGGAACGGCTGGCCCGGGTGCGCTCCGCGATGGGCGACGGGGAGCCGTACAACCGCGACCTGGACCGGATCGCCGCCGCCGCCGCGGACTGGCGCCGGGTGCATGCCGACCCGCTGATCGCCGACGTCCGGCGGGACGGGGCCGGGACGCGCTCGTCCGCCAGGACCGCCGAGAGCAAGGCCGCCTTCGACAAGCTGCGGCAGCTCTACGGCACCCAGCAGGCTCATCTCGACGCCGCCCGGGACCGGGCACGCGCCCAGCTGGACGACGCCCGGCACACCCGCGACCGGGTCCTGGCCATCCTGCTGATCGTCTTCGCGCTCTGCGTGGTCGCCCTCAGCGTGCTGCTCCAGCGCACCGTGGGCCGGCCGCTGAACGCACTGGCCGAGGCGTCCCGGCGGGTCCGCACCGGAAACTTCCGGGCCCAGCGGATCGAGGTGGACGGCCCGTCCGACGTACGGGCCGTGGCCGCCGCGGTCGAGGACATGCGGAGCAGACTGGTCGCCGAGCTGGATGCCACGCAGGAGCGCGAGAACGTCCTGGCGCAGCAGACCGTGGAGCTGCGCCGGTCCAATTCGGAGCTGGAGCAGTTCGCGTACGTCGCCTCGCACGACCTCCAGGAACCGCTGCGGAAGGTCGCCTCGTTCTGCCAGCTGCTGGACAAGCGGTACGGGAACGAGCTGGACGGCCGCGGCAAGCAGTACATCGACTTCGCGGTCGACGGCGCCAAGCGCATGCAGGTCCTCATCAACGACCTGCTGACCTTCTCCCGGGTCGGCCGGGTGCACGACAGCTGGACCCCCGTCGAGCTCGACAAGTCGCTCGACCGGGCGCTGGCCAACCTGGCGATGGTGATCGAGGAGTCGGGGACCACGGTCGTCCGCGAGAACCCGCTTCCCTCGGTCACCGGCGACCCCACGACGCTCGCGATGATCTGGCAGAACCTGCTCGGGAACGCCGTGAAGTTCCGCCGCGCCGACGAGCCGTGCGTGATCACGGTCGGGTGCGAGCGGGAGGGCGACGACTGGCACTTCACGGTGGCCGACAACGGGATCGGCATCGCGCCCGAGTTCGCCGAGAAGGTCTTCGTCATCTTCCAGCGCCTGCACGGCCGTGACGAGTACGACGGGACGGGCATCGGCCTCGCCCTGTGCCGCAAGATCATCGAGTTCCACGGGGGCAGGATCTGGCTCGATCCCGATTCCCGTCAGGGGGCGCGGGTCCACTTCTCGCTGCCCGCCGATGCCGCGCCCGCGGAAACCAACGACACCGCATCCCCTGCGGAGATCTCCGGAGAGACCCAGTGAACGCTCCCGCACAGCCCATCGAGGTCCTGCTCGTCGAGGACGACCCGGGCGACGAACTGATGACGCGTGAGGCATTCGAGGACAACAAGATCCGCAACACGCTCCATGTGGTGCGCGACGGCGAGGAGGCCCTCGACTTCCTCTACCGCCGCGGGGCCCACACCGAGGCGCCCCGGCCCGATCTGATCCTGCTCGACCTGAACCTGCCGAAGTACGACGGCCGCCAGGTGCTGGAACAGATCAAGCAGGACCCGGAGCTCGCGCTGATCCCGGTCGTCGTGCTCACGACCTCCTCCGCCGAGGAGGACATCCTGCGCAGCTACAAACTGCACGCCAACGCCTATGTCACCAAGCCGGTCGACCTGGACCAGTTCATCGCGGCCGTCCGGCAGATCGACGACTTCTTCGTCACCGTGGTGCGGCTTCCCGGCCGCGCGTAGTATTCGCTGACGACGCATGGGAGTGGGATCTCCCGACGCGGGTACACGATCACAAGAAAGAGGTCTGCGACCTCCCCGCTGCGCCCTGGCTGGAGCACATGAACGAACAGGCGATCTCCCCGCCGGACGACTCCCCCGGAGCTGTCCGCCCACGGAGACTTTGCACAGCGCCGAAGTGTTCGACGGTGAGCCGGGGTGCATTTCCCAGGCGCGGGCGCTGGCAGACCGCTTTCTCGGCCGGCTGGTGTCCGAGTGGATGGCCGTGCTGGGCACGCACACCCGTAACGACCTCATGCTGGCCGTCAGCGAGCTGGTCACCAACGCGGAGCGCTACAGCCACGGCCCGTATCTGCTGGAGCTCGAGGGCACGGCGGAGCGGGTCAGCATCACGGTGTACGACAGCAGCAGCGCGCTGCCCGTTTTCTACGCCCCCGACCCGAGCCGCCTGGGCGGCCACGGCATGGAGATCGTGGTGGCCCTGTGCGACCGCGTCACGGCCGAGCGGGTGCCGGTCGGCAAGCGCATCAGGGCCGAGTTCACGCTGAGCAGCTGAGCCGGCGGGGAGCGCCGGGCGGGCGGACTCCCGGCCCGGGCTCAGGCGATGGTGCCGGGCTCAGCCCCCGGCCTGGGACCGGCCGAACCAGTCGATACACATGACCAGGGCGTCGTCCAGCGTGTCGGACGCCCGGTGTTCCGCAAGTTCACGCAGGACCGCGCCGGGCACGGCGGCCGCCGGCAGGAGCCGGGTGGCGAGGACGGCCCTGGGCAGGCCGCGTTCCGCGAATGGCTCGCCGGACGGCGAGATCGCGTCGTAGACCCCGTCGCTGACGAGCAGCAGCCGGTCGCCGGGGCGGGCCTGGAGGTGCTGGACGGCGTACTGCGACTCCTCGAACATCCCCAGCGGCAGCTGGGCGTCCAGCGCGACCCGGGTGACCGTACGGCCGCGCAGGCGCCACAGCTGCGGGGAGCCCGCGTCCACCGCCTCGACCGATCCCGTGGGCAGGTCGAAGCGGAGCAGCAGGGTGGAGACGTGGGCGGCGCCGCGGTGCTGCTCGTAGATGGCCTGGTCGGCCAGGGCCGCCTGGTCGGCGATGCCGATCCCGGCCCGCCTGGCGTTGCGCAGGGCGTTGACGGCGAGGTTGGTGAGGAGGGAGGCGCGGATGCCCTCCCCCATGCCGTTTGTCACGGCGACGCTGAGCTGGTCGCCCTCCGCCGCCCAGTCGAAGTTGTCGCCGTGGATGGCGTAGGCGGGTTCGAGCTGGGCTCCTATGGCGTATTCGGCGGCGATGAAGGACCTGGCGGGGAGCAGCTGCCACTGCATCTCGGCGGCGAGGGTGAGGCGCGTGGTGCGCCGGGCGCGCTGGTAGTGGTCGGTGTCCCGTTCGGCGACGACGATCTCGTGTCCGAGGAGGTCCGCCACATGGGTGAGGTCGTCGGTGATCTGCGGGGTGGCGCGCGCGGAGGGCAGCCGGACGGTGAGGATGCCGAGGCGCTCGCCCCGGACGGTGACCGGGAAGTGGTGGTCGGCCGCGTCGTCGGGGCCGGTGCGGCCCTGGTGCGGGCGCTGGCTGCCGAAGGCGCGGCCCTGCGGGCTGTTGTTCAGGGAGAGCGGCTGGCCGGGGCCGTCGCCGGCGTCGACCGGGTTGAGCACGGTCATTCCGTAATCCGCCAGGAGGAGCTGTACCGAGAGGGCCCCGTACGACTTCGCGAGGATCTCGCGCACCGTCTCCACCAGGGCATACGGCGGCGCCGCGCGGAGCGCTCGTTCAATATCCGTGGGGGCATTCACGCTGTTTCGCCCATTCTTCGGTGGGTGGCGGGAGCGGAGCCAGGCTGACAGGAGCACGCTACGGGTGACAGAGTGGAAGAATGCCCCACCGCACCGGACTCCCTCACCGCCCTGAACAGGTGTCCGAGGACGTCTGTGCCGCGTCCGAGCTTCTGGAGGTGTTGTGGGGGCGTGGCCAGGAGACCGCCGCCCGGGGAGTTGTCTCCCCCTCCCAGCTTCGCGCGCTCCTCGTCATCGAGCAGCAGGAAGGGAGCAACCTGCGCTCCCTCGGGGAGGCGCTCGGCTCGCGGGCGCCGTCGGTGAGCCGGTTGTGCGACCGGATGGAGGCCATGGGTCTGGTCCAGCGCGACCCGAGCCCGACGAGCCGCCGGGAGGTCGAGCTCCGGCTGACCCTTCAGGGGCGGGAGCTGCTGGAGGAGTACCGGGCGATCCGCACGCGGGAGCTGACCGCCGTGCTGGAGCGGATGCAGCCTTCCGATGTGGCGGCCCTGGCCGTGGGGCTCGCCGCCTTCCGTTCGGCGGCATCGCAGCGGCTCACCGGTGAGCGGAGGACCGCCGCCCGGCTTCGCGACGATGTCGCGGACAGCGCCTAGCTTCATGCACGCCCCTGCTTCCGCGTTCCGAAGGCGCCGCTCGGACGGGCGCTCACGTTGATCGTTCGGTACAGATTGTTGCCCCACGAAGAATGTTGTCAAATGGCAACTGTTACTTTTATCGTTGAGCATTCCCGCCGCGAGCAGGGACGGAGCAGAATCGGAGCAGAATCGAACTGCCCGTCCGATCGCGGCGTTACCCCCGCCGCCCAGTGCAACACGAGGTGAACGTGCTTCCACCGCCCAGCGCCGGCCGAGCCATGCAGATCGTCCCACGGCATGAACGTGGGGCGTTGGTGCTCGCTGTAACCGGTGACCTCGACATCGACAACGTGGCGCCTCTCGGCACCGCGCTGGAGAACGCGTCGCGGGAGGGTGCCGGGCCGGTCGTCGTCGACCTCTCGGACGTGAGTTTCGCCGACTCCACGACGGTGAACGTGCTGCTGCAGGGACAGACGGCCCTCGGTCCCCGGCTGCGGCTCGCCGCACCCTCGGTCTTCATGGAAAGGCTGATCTCCGTTCTCGGCCTGGACAGCGCGGTCCCGGTCTTCCCGAGCGTCAGCGAGGCGATCGACCCGCCGCTTCCCGCGTAGCGAAGAGGAAAACACCGAGCGCCCTTCTCCCCGTCGGCGGGGAGAAGGGCGCTCGGCCGTGCGGCCGCCCGGTCAGTCCAGGGCGGGCGGGGCGTCCTCGGGGGAGGTGCCCCACGCCGACGGTTCGTCGCCCACCGTGAAGGAGAGCGAGCGGGCCGAGCGGATGTCGTCCGTGGTCAGGTAGGTACGCGACTGCGTCGCGCGGTCGAGCCGGGCGGACTGGATGTAGCGGTCGGCGTCCGAGGTGCCGGGGGCGCTGACGGTCAGCGCGCCGTGCGGGTAGTAGCGCCGGTCGAGCTTGATGTCGACGCGTTCGAACGCGGGCGTGGACAGGCCCCAGGTGTCGGTGCCCGGCTGGACCGGGAAGACGCCGATGGACGAGAGCACCATCCAGGCGGACATCGTGCCGAGGTCGTCGTTGCCGGTCATCCCGGTCGGGCCGTTGGTGAAGAGCGTCAGGGCCGCGTGGACGACGTCGGTCGTCTTCCACGGCTGGCCGGTGGAGAGGTACGTGTACGGGGCGATGAGGTCGGGCTCGTTCTGCGGGTTGTACTTGTCGGCGTTGTAGTACGCGTACGGGCCGTTCACCCACACCTCGCGGGCGGTCTTCGCCGGGTCGGCGAGGAGCTTGTCGTACGCGAAGAAGGAGTCGAGGCGCTGGTTGGCCGCGTCCTTCCCGCCGATGAGGTCGACCATGCCGGGGATGTCCTGCGGGACCATCCACTGGTACTGCCAGGACGTGCCCTCGTGGAAGCCCTCGCTCTCGGCCGGGTCGGCGGGGCCGGTGAAGGCGCCGGCGGCGTCGCGGGCGCGGAAGAAGCCGGTCGAGGGGTCGAAGATCTTCCGGTAGTTCTGGGCGCGGGCCTCGTAGCGTGCCGCGTCGGCCTTGTGGCCGAGGTCCCGGGCCATCTCGGCGAGCATGCCGTCGGCGAGGGCGTACTCCAGCGTCGCGGAGGCGCCGTGGTCGAAGTCGGAGTCACCGGGCTTGGCGTGCGGCCGGTCCTTGATGTACGGGGCGAAGCCGTCCTTCAGGTACTGGACGTTGGCCTCCCGGCCCACGGGTGCGGAGTCGGTGGGCGGCACCCCGTCCGCGTTCTTCTTCAGGGCGCGGTACGCCTCCTCCTCGTACCCCTTCAGCAGGCCCTGCTGGTAGGCGTTGGTGAGGAAGGGGGTGACCGGGTCGCCGGTCATGATGTTGGTCTCGACCGTGCCGTAGCCCCACTTGGGCAGCCAGCCGCTCTCCGCGTCGATGCGCAGGACGGATATCGCCATGTCGCGGGATTCGCGCGGCGCGAGCAGGGAAAGCAGCTGGGCCTGGGTGCGGTACGTGTCCCAGAGCGACCAGTTCTGGTAGTACGTGAAGCCCTTGGCGGTGTGCTTCTTCTGGTCCCAGCCGGTGTAGCGGCCGTCCACGTCGCTGCCCACGTTGGGCGCGAGGAAGGACCGGTAGAGCGAGGAGTAGAAGGTGCGGCGCAGCTTGTCGCTGCCGCCCTGGGCCTTCACTCCTTCGAGGCGGTCCTCCCAGGTGCGTTCGGCGGCGCGCAGGACGTGGTCGAAGCTGTGGCCGCCCTCGGCGCGGAGGTTGAGCGCGGCGCCCTTGGCGTCGACGTAGCTGAGGGCCGTGGTGGCCTCGACGGTGCGGTCCTTGGTGGTGTCGAACCGCAGCCAGGCGCCGTTGCGGGCGTCGGTGGCCTTCGACTTCTTCGCTTCGGTGACGGTGTCGCCGTTCCAGGTGCCCGAGGTGGTGAAGGGACGGTCGAAGCGGGTGATCGTGTAGACCGTGTACGGCTTGGTGTCCTGGCAGAAGCCGCTGCCGGTGATGGCGGTCCGGACGGTGCGGTTGTCCAGGATCTCCACGTCGGAGGAGAGCGTCCGGTGCAGCGACTGGCCGGCGTTCAGCAGGACGTTGGCCTTGTCGGTGGCCGGGAAGGTGTAGCGCTGGACGCCGGTGCGCTTGGTGGCGGTCAGCTCGGCCCCGATGCCGGTCTTGAGCCCGACCTTGTAGTAACCGGGGCTCGCCTTCTCGTCGTCGTGGCTGAACTCCGCCGCGTACTTCGCGTAGTCGGTCTCGGTGACCTCGCCGGTGGTGGGCAGCGTCGGCAGGTCGCCGCCGAGGCCGCAGCCGACGCCGGAGAGGTGGACGGAGGAGAAGCCGCGGATGTGGTTCTCGCCGTAGTCGTAACCGGTGTTGTGGCCGGTGTCCGGCGAGAGCTGCACCATGCCGAAGGGCACGGAGGCACCGGGGTAGGTGTTGCCCTCGTTCTGGGTGCCGATGAACGGGTTGACCAGATCGGTCAGCCGGCCGTCGCTCCGGGGGGCGGCCTCGGCCGTGGCCCCGGGGAGGAGGACACCGCCCAGGAGCGCGGCGGCGGCGAGTACGGCCGCCGGGCCGCGCAGTCCCGGCCGTGGGGTCCGATGCATGGGGAGACTCCTTAGGACAACGTTGTCAGAGCGCGATCATTCTTGGATTCCGCCGTGACCGCGTCAAGGGGTCGGACGGATACCGCGCGTGTCGGTCCGGTGAAGGAGGCCGTCGGCAAGATCCTTCTGACGTCCGCCGCGGGGAGGACTACCGTCAGGAGGAGGACACCCGGGCCACTGCCGTACTACCAGAGCAGTACGCCGGATCGCCGCCTCAGGGACGACGACGCGGCGGCTGGAAAAGGGGATCGTGGTGTACATGAGTTCCCTTGCGTTGTCCGTGCTCCTGTCACTGGTCTCCGCGGTCGCCTACGCGGCCGGGGCGATCGTCCAGGAGCGCGTGGCCACGGCCTCCGACGGCCGCTCGCTCGCACCGCTGCGCAACCGGGTCTGGTGGGCGGCCGTGACGCTCAACGGGCTGGGCGCCGTGCTGCACGTCGTGGCGCTGGCGTACGGCCCGCTGAGCCTCGTACAGCCGCTGGGGGCGCTCACGATCGTCTTCGCGCTGCCGATGGCCGCGCTGTTCGTACGCCGCAGGGCCGGGGCCACGGCCTGGCGCGGCGCGGTCATGGCGACGGCGGGTCTGGCCGGGCTGCTCGCGCTGACCGGCAGCTCCGACGCGCACAGCCTGGGGGCGCCGCAGCAGCTGATGCTGGCGATGGTGACCTTCGGCGCGGTGGCCGCGCTGGTCCTGCTCTCGCGGGCGATGCGCCGGCCGGTGATGCGGAGCGTGGTGCTGGCCGGGGCGGCGGGCGTCGCGTTCGGCATCGCGTCGGTCTACACGAAGACCGTGGCCATGGAGTGGACGGCGGGCGCCGTGAAGTCCGGGCTGCTGCCGCTGCTGGTGATCGCGGCGCTGGCGGGCTCCGGTCTGCTGCTGTCCCAGGCGGCGTACCGGGGTGCCGGTCTGACGGCCCCGCTGGCCACGGTGACCGTGGTGAATCCGGTGGTGGCCGCGGCGGTGGGGATCACGCTGTTCGGCGAGCAGTTCCGGCACGGGGTCACGGGGACGGTGCTGGCCCTGGTCTGCGGGGCGGTCGCGGCCGGCGGACTGATCATGCTGACCACGGAACGGATGGGCGCCGAGCGCTCGGCGTCCGAGGCGCCGGAGACCTCGGATACGGAAGACACGGCGGGGTCCGCGGATTTCGCCGGGCCCGCCGGGCCGCCGGCCTCGACGGGCACCCTGTCTCGCGCGGTGGAGCCGGGTCCGGCCGCCGCGGCCGGTCGCGGGGCGGCGGGGCCGCGGACGCCTCGCCCGGCGCTGCCCGCGCGGATGCCGCTGGACGGCCTGGCCGGCCGGGTGGAGTTCGGCCCTCCCCCGGGCGCCGGGCGAAGGGCCGCCGGGGAGGCCGCTGACGGAGGCGTTCAGACCCTGACGCCGCCCGCTCTGAGGTAGGCCAGCGGGTCGATGTCGGAGCCGTAGTCGGGGCCGGTGCGGACCTCGAAGTGCAGGTGCGGGCCCGTGACGTTGCCGGTGGCGCCGGAACGGGCGATCCGCTGTCCGCCGCCTACGTGCTGCCCGCCGCGCACGAGCAGCGAGGACAGGTGTGCGTACTGGCTGTACTTGCCGTCGCCGTGCCGGATGACGATCTGGTAGCCGTACGGCCCCGCCCAGCCCGCCGATACGACGGTGCCGGGCGCCATCGCCTTGACGGAGGTGCCGGTGGGCACGGGGAAGTCGACGCCCGTGTGATAGCCGCTGGACCAGGAACCGGCCTGGTGGTACGGGGTTCCGGTGCGGGCCGCGACGGGGGCGGTGAGCCCGCTGTGCTTCTGCGCGTGCTCGGTCTTGTGCGTCTGGGTCTTCTTGGGCTGCGGCTTGCTGTGCTGCTTCGGCTGCGGCGCGGGTTTCCGGGCGGGTTTCGGCGCCGCTTTGGAAGCCGCCTTCGGGGCCGTCTTCGGTGGGGCCTCGGTCGCCGTCCTCGGCTTGGCCTTCGTGGCCGTCCTGGGCGTTCCGTTCAGGGTCAGGCGCTGGCCGGGGAAGATGAGGTCCGGGTCGTCGCCGACGACCGCGCGATTCGCGGCGTAGAGCCGCTGCCAGCCGCCCTGGAGGTGCTGGTCGTCCGCGATGCCGGAGAGCGAGTCGCCGGGTGTCACGGTGTACGACTCGCGCTTGCCCGGCACGGTGGTCGGCGTGGCCGGGGGTGTGGCCTTCTTGGTCTTCGTAGGGCGGGACGACAACGACGCGTTGTCCGGCTTCTTCGGCGTGGAGACGCTCGCCGTGCGCTCGCTCTGCGTGCTGATGTCGGGCGCGGCGCCGCCCCGGGTCAGGCCCGCCTTTCCGGAGCAGACCGGCCAGGCGCCGGGGCCCTGGCCGTCCAGGACCTTCTCCGCGATGGCGATCTGCTGGTCCTTGGTGGCGAGGTCGGCGCGCGCCGCGTAGACCGTGCCGCCGTACGCCGCCCAGGTCGAGCGGGTGAACTGGAGGCCGCCGAAGTAGCCGTTGCCGCTGTTGATGTGCCAGTTGCCGGTGGACTCGCAGGCGGCGACCTTCTCCCAGACGTCCGTGGACGCGGCCCCGGCCGAGGCGGCGGTGATCAGCGGGAGGGCGAGGCCCGCGCCTCCTGCCGTGACGGTGAGCGAAGCCCGGTTGATGCGGCTCGGCTGGTATCTGCGGTGCCGTCCGTTCGCGGCCATGACGTGGCTCCCCCGCTGGCTGTAGGACATGTCGCAAGCGGTCAACTTATGGGCAGACAGCGGGTGATGACAAGACCACGGTACGTTTCGGCCACCGGCGCGGCCCGGTCGGCGCAGGGCGTAGGCCAGCGGCGGACCGGCGCCCGGGAAGCGTTCGGAAGCGCTGACGCCCCAGCCGTCGACCGAGGTCGTGATCGCGAGCAGGCGGTCCTCGCCGTGGAGGTCGCCGGCGGCCCCGATGTGCACCCAGGCCCCCATTGACACGGTCGACGGCGAGCGGGGACGCTGGGCGCGACAGCTGGGAGAGCGCTCTCCGATATGCGTGGGAGCGCGGTGCGCGAAGGAGCATGGCCGCCATGACGGACGAAGAGACCGAACCGCTGCTCGACAAGCTGGACGCGGCGCAGAAGGTTCGTCTGCTCACCGGTGCCAGCACCTGGCGCACACACGCCGAACCGGCCGCCGGGCTGCGCGCGCTCACCCTCTCCGACGGCCCGGCCGGGGTCCGGGGCGAGACCTGGGACGAACGCGGAACCTCCCTCGTCCTCCCCTCCCCCACCGCGCTCGCCGCCTCCTGGGACGAACGGCTGCTGACGGACCTCGGCGCGCTGCTCGCCTCGGAGGCGAGACGCAAGGGCGTCGACGTGCTCCTGGCCCCCACCCTCAACCTGCACCGCTCACCGCTGGGCGGCCGGCACTTCGAGTGCTTCTCCGAGGACCCGCTGCTCACCGGCCGCACCGGCGCGGCGCTCGTCCGGGGCATCCAGTCGGGCGGAGTCGCCGCCACCGCGAAGCACTTCGTCGGCAACGACGCCGAGACGGACCGGCTGACCGTCGACGTCCGTATGGATGAACGCACCCTGCACGAGGTGTATCTCGCCCCGTTCGAAGAAGCCGTCGCGGCCGGGGTCTGGGCGGTCATGTCCGCGTACAACAAGGTCGAAGGCGTCACCATGTCGGCGTCGCCGCTCCTGGAGCATCCCCTCAAGGGCGACTGGGGTTTCGACGGCCTCGTGGTCTCCGACTGGGGCGGCGTGCGCACCCTTCTCGACTCTGCCCGCTCCGGCCAGGACCTGGCGATGCCGGGGCCGGACGGCCCCTGGGCGGCCGGTCTGCTCGCGGCGCTCGAAGAGGGCCTGGTTCCCGCCGAGGCCGTGGACGACAAGGTACGCAGGCTGCTGCGGCTGGCCCGCCGGGTGGGCGCGCTGGGCCCGGACCGCCCGGCTCCCCGCCCCGCGACGCAGGCCGGGCGCGCCCTGCTGCGCCGTGCCGTGTCGGCCGGGGCGGTGCTCCTCCGCAACGAGGGCGCACTGCTGCCGCTCGACGCGGAAAGGCTGAAATCCGTCGCCGTCATCGGGCCGCACGCGACCGCCGTACGCATCCAGGGCGGCGGCAGCGCGGAGGTGTTTCCGGAGCACGTCGTGACCCCGCTGGCCGGGATCGAGCGGGCGCTCGACGGCGTGGCGGCGGTGATGTACCGGCCGGGTCTTCCCCCGTCCGGTCGGCCCGAACCGCTCGGCCGCGACCGGGCACGCGATCCGCGCGACGGTGAGCCCGGGGTGCTGGTGCGGCTGCTCGACGCGCAAGGCGCCGAACTCCACGCGGAGCACCGGCTGTCCGGGCGGATCGTGGAGCCGTCGGTCCGGGCCGAGGGCGCCGCCGCGGTGGAGATCCGGGCCCTGTTCCGACCGGCCGAGAGCGGCGCGTGGACCTGGGCGGTCGGCGGCTGGGGCGACATCTCGCTCACCGTCGACGGCCAGGAGGTGCTGTCCGGCACCTTCCCGCTGGACAGCGACGACCCGACCCGGGTGCACGTCGCCCCGCCCCTGCACACGGCCCGCGCGGAACTGACGGCGGGCCGCGAGGTGGAGGTCGTCGCGCTCCGCTCGCTCGCCCCGGGATCCGGGGTCGCGACGGTCCTCGCCGCCGCCCCGCCCGCCGGTGACCCGGCCGCCGCGCTCGCCGGAGCGGTCGCCGCCGCACGCGCGGCCGACGTGGCGGTGGTCGTCGTGGGCACGACGGAGCAGAGCGAGTCCGAGGGCCACGACCGGGAGAGCCTGGACCTGCCGGAGGGCCAGGACGCACTGGTGCGGGCGGTGGTGTGGGCCAACCCGCGCACCGTCGTGGTGGTCAACGCGGGCGGCCCGGTCGCCCTGCCCTGGCACGAGCGGGTGCCCGCGCTGCTGCTCACCTGGTTCCCGGGCCAGGAGGCCGGGGACGGGCTGGCCGACGTGCTGTTCGGGCGCGCCGAGCCCGGCGGGCGGCTGCCGACCACCTGGGCCGCCGCCCAGGACGAGGTACCGGTGCTCGGGACCGCGCCCGACGGCGACGGCCGGCTGCGCTACGCGGAGGGCCCGCACATCGGTTACCGGGCCTGGTTGCGGGCGGGGGCGGCTCCGGCGTACTGGTTCGGCCACGGGCTCGGCTACACCGGCTGGGCGTACGAGGAGCTGACGGCCCCGGCAGCGGTGCGGGCCGGGGAGCCCTTCGACGTACGGGTGCGGGTGCGGAACACCGGACGGCGGCGCGGGCGGGAGGTGGTGCAGGTCTACCTGGCGCGGAGCGGGTCCGCGGTCGAGCGCCCGGTGCGCAAGCTCATCGGTTACGCGGCGGTGGAGGCGGGGCCCGGGGAGAGCGCGGTCGCGGTGGTCCGGGTGGACGGGCGGGCGCTGGCCCACTGGTCGCCCGGGGGCGCGGCTGGGAGACGGAGACGGGTGCGTTCACGCTGCTCGGGGGCCGTTCGGCGGGCGATCTGCCGCTCACCGCGCGCATCGTGGCGGGGCCGGGTGCGGACTCGGCCGGGAAAGGATCCGGTAACGGTTCGGAGCACGATGGAGAGCGCTCTCCGCTGATGCTATAAATGCGCTCATGACGGATGATCTGCGACCGGCCGGAACACCCACCCTTGAGGACGTGGCGAGGGCGGCCGGTGTTTCCCGCGCCACCGTCTCCCGGGTGATCAACGGCGTACGGAATGTCGACCCGGTGATCCAGGAGGCGGTGCGCCATGCGGTCGCCTCCACCGGCTACGCGCCCAACCGCGCGGCGCGTTCGCTGGTGACCCGGCGCACGGACGCCATCGCGCTGGTGGTGTCCGGCGCGGGCGTCGAGCCGGAGACGGAGGCGGACGCGGACGCGTCGGCGGACGAGGCGGACGGGGGCGAGGGGGCCTCGTTCACCGGACAGGTCTTCGCGGACCCGTTCTTCGGGCGGGTGGTGACCGGGGTCGTCAACTATCTGCGGCCGCGCGGGATGCACCCGGTCCTGATGTTCGCCGAGACGTCACGGGCGCGGGAGGACGTGGTGGCTTTCCTGCGCCAGGGCAGCGCGGACGGCGCGCTGGTCGTCTCCACGCACGCGGAGGACCCGCTGCCGGGCATGCTGACGGACGCGGGGCTGCCCGCCGTGCTGTACGCGCGCCCGGCGCGGGCGGCCCGGATCAGCTATGTGGACGTCGCCCACCAGGACGGCGCGCGGCTGGCCGCCGAGCATCTGCTGGCCCGGGGCTGCCGCCGGATCGCGACCATCACCGGCCCGCTCGACGTGCCCGCGGTGCAGGAGCGGCTGGCCGGCTTCCGGGACGCGATGGCGCAGAACGGGCACCCCTACATCGCGATCGCCGAGGGGCGGTTCACCCAGGAGAGCGGCGAGACCGCGATGGAGCGGCTGCTCGCCGAACACCCGGACCTGGACGGGGTGTTCGCGGCCAACGACCTGATGGCCACGGGCGCCTGCCATGTCCTGCGGGAGCGCGGCAAGCGGGTCCCGGAGGACGTCGCGGTGATCGGCTTCGACGACAGCAGCGCGGCCCTGGCCTGCCGCCCGCCGCTGACCACGGTCCGCCAGCCGGTGGAGGCGATGGCCGCCGAGATGGCCCGGCTGCTGATCGAGCGGCTGGGCAAGCCGGAGGGCGCCGCGACGTCCGTGATCTTCGAGCCGTCGCTGGTGGTGCGGGACTCGGCGTGAGGGCCCTCGGTCCGCCGAGAACCCCGCTCACCCCGTCCGGGGCCGCTCCCTGCCGCGTACCGCGTCCGCCGGGGTCCGGAGCGCCGCCGGTGAAGTGGGGCCGGGACGGGTCGCCGGTGCGGGGCGGCTCCCGCCGCGCGCCAGGAAGTCCGCCAGGGGCAGTGTGGCCGCGCCGACCGTGACCGCGTCCGGGCCGAGGCGGCCCATCTCGATGGTGGTCCGGGCCGCCGCGTGCTTCAGCGCGTACTCCTGGGCGTACCGCCGGATGTCGGGCAGCAGATGCGGGCCGATGAGGAGACCCGCCCAGCCGCCGAGCAGGATGCGCTCGGGCAGGAAGAGGTTGATCAGGTCGCCCAGCGCGGCGCCCAGGCACTCGGCCGTCTCGTCGAGGAGGGCGACCGCCACCGGGTCGGGCTCGACCCCGGGGGGCGGGTAGGCGGCGCCGAGGAGCGCGGCTAGCGCGGTCTCGTCGTCGGCGTCGGCGGGCAGCGGGCCGCCCGCCTCGTGCCAGCGCTCGCGCATCGCCTCGGCGCCCGCGTACGCCTCCAGGCAGCCGATCGAGCCGCAGCGGCACCGCCGGCCGCGCAGCTGCACGGTGCTGTGGCCCCACTCCAGGGCCTGGCTGCTGCGGTCCTCGTCCAGCAGGTCGCCGTGGTTCACGCAGGCGCCGACGCCGGAACCGATGAGGGCGATCGCGGAGGCGCCCGCGCCCCGCCCGCCCCCGAACCACATCTCGGCCTGGCCGAGCGTCTTGGCGCCGTTGTCGATGAAGAACGGGACCTCGGGCGGCACCCGCACGGCGTCCCGGAGCAGCCGCTCGAAGGGGACGGCACTCCAGTCGATGGTCTGGCCGTGGACGACGGAGCCGACGTCGCCGACGGAACCGTCCGGCGCGTGGCGCTCGATGATGCCGGGGACGCCGATCCCTATGCCGAGCAGCCGGTGCGGGTCGGCGCCGGCGTCCCGCAGCACGTCGGCGACGCCGCTGCGGACATGGCCGACGATGCGGTCCACGTCGTAGCCGTGCTGGGCGAGCAGCCGTTCGGTGCGGGCGAGTTCGGTCAGGGAGAGGTCGAAGAGCTCGACCCTGATCCGGGTCTCACCGATGTCGATGCCGATGAGGAGTCCGCCGCCGGGGGCGACGCGCAGCAGGGTGCGGGGGCGGCCGCCGTCGGAGTCCACGACTCCGGCCTCCTCCAGGAGGTTCTCCGCGGCGAGCTCCGCGACGACGTTGCTGATGGAACCCGAACTCAGCCCGGTCGCGGGACCCAGCTCCTGGCGGCTCAGCGGGCCGTCGAAATACAACCGTTGCAATACCCGCGACCGGTTGCCGCGTCGCAGGTCACGCACGGTCCGTCTGTTGCGCTCAGCCATGTGGCTCCTTCCCTGGCGGAAACATACCGCGACCCCGGGACTTGACGCGACCTTCTCTCACCTCTTAAATCACGTCATAAATTAAGCCCTGAAGGTGGTTCGGTTCTCGAACACAGCCTTCCTCCCCGGAAAGGGGCCATCCCGTATGCGCACCATCAGAGCCGCGGCAGCCGTCACCCTCGCGATCTCCATAGCCGCCGGTGTCACCGGCTGCGGAGGCGGTACGTCCTCGGGCGGCGGCAGCAACGATGCGCCGAAGACCCTCACGTACTGGGCCTCGAACCAGGGACCCAGCATCGAGGCCGACAAGAAGATCCTGACTCCCGAGCTGAAGAAGTTCGAGAAGCAGACCGGCATCAAGGTCAAGCTGGAGGTCGTGCCGTGGGCCGACCTGCTCAACCGGATCCTCGCCGCCACCACGTCCGGTCAGGGCCCGGACGTGCTGAACATCGGCAACACCTGGTCGGCCTCGCTCCAGGCCACCGGCGCGCTGCTCCCCTGGAGCAAGGAGAACTTCGACGCGATCGGCGGCCGTGACCGGTTCGTCGACTCGGCGGTCGCCTCGGCCGGTGCGGAGGGCCAGGACCCCGCCGCGGTCCCGCTGTACTCACTCGCGTACGCCCTCTACTACAACAAGAAGAGCTTCGCCGAGGCGGGCATCGAGAAGCCCCCGGCCACCTGGGACGAGCTGGTCGCGGACGGCAAGAAGCTCTCCAAGAACGGCAAGTGGGGGCTGGGCGCCGAGGGCTCGAACCTCTCCAACAACATCCACCAGACGTTCGTCCTGGGCCAGCAGCACGGCGCCGACTTCTTCGACGCCGACGGCAAGCCGACCTTCACCTCGGACGGCGCGGTCGCGGCCGTGAAGCAGTACATCGACTTCATGGCCAAGGACAAGATCATCGCCCCGGGCAACGCGGAGTACGCCCAGAACCAGTCGCTGACGGACTTCGCCAAGGGCAAGACCGCGATGGTGCTGTGGCAGGCCGCCGCCTCCACCTTCGCCTCGCAGGGCATGAAGCCCGAGGACTGGGGCGCGGCCCCCGTCCCGGTCGCCTCCGGCACTCCCGGCACGGGCAAGAACACGAACTCGATGGTCGCCGGCATCAACATGGCGGTGTTCAAGAACACCAAGAACCTCGACGGCGCCAAGAAGTTCGTGAAGTTCATGACGAGCGACGACGAGCAGAAGCTGCTCAACAAGACCTACGGGTCGATCCCGCCGGTCAAGACCGCCCAGGCGGACGAGGCGTTCTCGGCGCCCGACCTCGCGGTCCTGCGCGACACGCTGGCCAAGAGCGCGGCCCCGCTGCCGCAGGTCCCCAACGAGTCGCAGTTCGAGACCGCCGTCGGCACCGCGGTCAAGGAGCTGTGGGCCGACGCAGCGGCCGGCCGCCCCGTGACCACCGAATCCGTCAAGGCGCGCCTGGAAAAGGCCCAGCAGACGATGCAGCAGTAAGGCTCCCTTCATGACCGCCACCGTGACCACCGACAGCCTGACGGAAAAGTCGGACAGGGTGACGAGCCGGGGCAGCGGGGGTGCGCGCGGGAGACTGCCGCGCATCCCCGACCGGATCCGCCAGGGCGGACTGCCCTATCTCCTGCTCCTGCCGGCCGTCCTGCTCGAACTCCTCGTCCATGTGATTCCGATGATCATCGGAATCGTGATGAGCTTCCGCCAGTTCACGCAGTTCTACATCAACAACTGGGGCGGGGCGCCCTGGAGTGGCTTCGACAACTACAAGATCGCCGTCGACGTCAACGCCCCGATCGGCGAGGCACTGCTCCACTCGTTCTTCGTCACCTGCGTCTTCACGTTCTTCGCCGTCGGCCTGGCGTGGCTGTTCGGGGTCGCGGCGGCGATCATGCTGCAGGAGAACTTCCGCGGCAGGGGCTTCCTGCGGGCGATCTTCCTCGTCCCGTACGCCCTGCCGGTCTACGCGGCCGTGATCACCTGGGCGTTCATGTTCCAGCGCGACAACGGCCTGGTCAACCATGTGCTCCACGACCAGCTCGGGATCACCGACCAGCCCTCGTTCTGGCTGATCGGCGACAACAGCATCTACGCGCTGATCATCGTCTCGGTCTGGAAGGGCTGGCCCTTCGCCTTCCTGATCGTGATGGCCGGGCTCCAGAACATCCCGCGCGAGCTGTACGAGGCCGCCTCGATCGACGGCGCCGGCATCTGGCAGCAGATCCGCAAGATCACGCTGCCCTCGCTGCGCCCGGTCAACCAGGTCCTGGTGCTCGTCCTGTTCCTGTGGACGTTCAACGACTTCAACACCCCGTACGTGCTGTTCGGGAAGGCCGCCCCGGAGAACGCCGACCTGATCTCGATCCACATCTACCAGTCCTCGTTCGTCACCTGGAACTTCGGCACCGGCTCCGCGATGTCCGTGCTGCTGCTGCTGTTCCTGCTGGTCGTGACGGCGATCTACCTGTTCATCACCTCACGCGGAAGGAAGGGTGCCGATGCCTAGCCCTGCCCAGCCGTCCGTGCTGCCCGCGAAGACGACGGGGCGTTCGCGCCCCCGTTCCCCGATGGCCGCACCGCAGTCCTTCCTCTGGGTCCGCCGGATCATCCTGACCTTCCTGACCGTCTTCGCGCTGCTGCCCGTCTACGTGATGATCAGCAGCTCGCTCAAGCCGCTCCAGGACGTGTCCGGGAAGTTCCACTGGATCCCGTCCGGGCTGACGGTCAAGCCGTACTTCGACATCTGGAAGACCGTCCCGCTCGCCCGCTACTTCGTGAACTCGCTGATCGTGGCGGGCGCGGCGACGGTCCTCTCGGTGATCATCGCGGTGTTCTCGGCGTACGCGGTGAGCCGCTACCGGTTCCGCGGCAAGCGCGTCTTCACCGTGACGGTGCTCTCCACGCAGATGTTCCCGGGCATCCTCTTCCTGCTGCCGCTGTTCCTGATCTTCGTGAACATCGGCAACAGCACGGGCGTCGCCCTGTACGGCTCGCGCGGCGGTCTGATCCTCACGTATCTGACCTTCTCGCTGCCGTTCTCCATCTGGATGCTCATCGGCTACTTCGACTCGATCCCCGGGATCTGGACGAGGCCGCTCTCGTCGACGGCTGTGGGCCGATCCGCGCCCTGTTCCGGGTCGTGGTGCCGGCCGCCGTGCCGGGCATCGTGGCCGTCGCCGTGTACGCGTTCATGACGGCCTGGGGCGAGGTCCTCTTCGCCTCCGTCATGACCAACGACACCACCCGCACCCTGGCCGTCGGCCTCCAGGGCTACGCCACCCAGAACGACGTGTACTGGAACCAGGTCATGGCCGCCTCGCTCGTCGTCAGTGTGCCGATCGTCGCCGGCTTCCTGCTCCTCCAGCGTTACCTGGTGGCCGGCCTGACCGCGGGAGCCGTCAAGTGACCGCCCCGGAAAGGAAGTCCGTGAACGACCTCAGCGCCTTGCCGGCCGGCTTCACCTGGGGCGTCGCCACCGCCGCGTACCAGATCGAGGGAGCGGTGGCCGAGGACGGCCGCGCCCCCTCCATCTGGGACACCTTCTCGCACACCCCGGCAAGGTGGCCGGCGGCGACACCGGTGACGTCGCCTGCGACCACTACCACCGGGTCCCGGAGGACATCGGCCTGATCAAGGAGGTGGGCGCGCACGCGTACCGCTTCTCGCTCGCCTGGCCGCGCATCGTGCCCGGCGGCGACGGACCGGTCAACGCGGCCGGCCTCGACTTCTACGACCGGCTGGTGGACGGGCTCCTGGAGGCCGGGATCACCCCGTTCGCCACGCTCTACCACTGGGACCTGCCGCAGGCCCTCCAGGACCGGGGCGGCTGGACCGTACGGGAGACCGCGGAGCACTTCGCCGCGTACACCTCGGTGGTCGTGGAACGCCTCGGCGACCGCGTCAAGGACTGGGCGACCCTCAACGAGCCGCTGTGCTCGGCGTGGATCGGCCATCTGGAGGGCACGATGGCACCGGGTCTCACCGACCTGACCGCCGCCGTCCGGGCCTCCTACCACCTGCACCTGGGCCACGGCCTCGCGGTCCGGGCGATCCGGGGCATCTCCCCCGACGCCCGGGTCGGCATCGTCAACAACCTCAGCCCGGTGGAGGCCGCCACGGACCGCGAGGCCGACCGGGCTGCGGCGGTGCGCGGCGACGGCCACGTCAACCGCTGGTGGCTCGACCCGATACTCGGGCGCGGCTACCCGCAGGACATGGTCGACCTGTACGGAGTCGAACTCCCCGTGCGTGAAGGCGACATGGAGCTCATCTCCGCGCCGCTGGACTGGCTGGGCGTCAACTACTACTTCCGCCAGGTCGTCACCGCCGACCCGTCCGGCCCCGTCCCGCACGCCAAGCAGGTCTACCTGCCCGGGTCCCGCCACACCCACATGGACTGGGAGGTGCACGCCCAGGGCCTGGAGCAGCTGCTCCTGCGCCTGACGGAGGAGTACGGCGTCGAGCGCATCTACGTCACGGAGAACGGCTCGGCCTACCAGGACGTCGTACTCCCCGACGGCTCCGTGCACGACCCCGAGCGGACGCAGTACCTGGAGGAGCACCTGGCGGCCTGCGCCCGCGCCGTCCGCAAGGGCGCCCCGCTGGCCGGCTACTTCGCCTGGTCGCTCCTGGACAACTTCGAGTGGGCGTACGGCTACGACAAGCGGTTCGGCCTGGTCCACGTCGATTACGCGACGCAGCGCCGCACGGTGAAGACCAGCGGCCGCCGCTACGCGGAACTCATCCGCGAGGCGACGACTCCCCGCTCCCGCAAGGCCGCCTGACCCGGCCACGCACCCAGGCAGCCCCCGGCCGCGACGGACCACCGCCGCCGCCGGGGGTTTCGGGCTGGGCGAGCCCCCGGTGACGCGGCCGGAGGGGCCCGCCCGAATCCACGGAGCCTGCGGACTTGAACCTCACGCGGTGTGAGGATGCATCGTGGAACCATGACGAGCGAATCGACGAGCGAATCCTGGCGGGTGGGCCGCCTCGCGGAGGCCAGCGGGCTGACCGTGCGCACGCTGCACCACTGGGACACCATCGGCCTGCTCAGCCCCTCGCGACGCACCGCCGGGGGTCACAGGGAGTACACCGAGGCCGACCTCGCGCGTCTGTATCAGGTGCTGGCGCTCCGCAGTCTGGGGCTGGCGCTGGACACCATCGCCGTCTGCCTCGACGCGGGCGTCGACCCGACGCGGCTGGTCCGCGATCACCTGGCCGGTGTCGAGACGTCCATCGAGGCGCTCGGCGTCCTGCGCGACCGGCTCGTACGCCTGGACGAGGAGCTGTCGGCGGGGCACGATCCGTCGGCCACGGCCCTGGTCGACGCGGTGCGGGCGGTCGGCCGCACCGGTCCGGAGGGCGGGCACGCCCTCGACCGCCACCTGGACGCCGAGCAGATGCGGGTGCTGCGGACCCGTGCCGCGGCCCTGGGGCCGGCGCGCCACTACCTGCTCGAAGTCGAGTGGCCCGAGCTGTACCGCAGGGCGGACCGGCTCCGTACCGCCGGAACTCCCGCCACCGACCGACAGGTCCGCCGGATCGTGGCTCGGATGGACGAGCTGAGCGCGTTGTTCACCGGCGGCGACGCCGGCATCTCCGCCGGTGTGAAGGCCGCCTGGCACGACGACCCGGCCGCCATGTCGGGGGAACCCGAAGCTCCCGCCGAGGACTGGCGGGAGCTGGCCGCGTACCTGGACCGCGCGCGCGGGATCTCCGACTGACGCATGCCCGCCGTGGTCGACCCGCATCTGTTTCAAGGAGTTCGGTGATGAACCTGCGACCCCGTGTCCGTATCGCTCTGGCCTCGACCGTCCCCACCCTCCTCGCCCTCCCCGTCCTCTGCGTCCTGGCCGCCGTCGGTGCGATGCCATGGGCCGTTCTCCTGGCCCTGCCCGTGGTGCTGGTGGTCCAGGCCGCCGCCACCTTCGCCCGCCTGAACCAGGTGCCTTGAGAGAGCGTCCCGGCCGGCGGGTCGCGGACTCGTCAGCCGCGGGTCACGCCTTCGCGCCGGTCGCCGACGCCCAGTTCGACAGCAGGAAGTGCAGCCCCTCCACCGCCCGTTCCCACGACGTCTGTACGGGGCGCGCCGCCTCGAAGCCGCCCTCCGCCTCCAGGTCCGTGAAGCCGTGGAAGGTGCTGCGCAGCAGGCGTACCGCGTCCGTGAGGTCCGGGTCGGTCAGGCCGTACGCGCGGAGCATCGCGGAGGTGGTGCGGAGGGTGCGGTGGTACGCGGGGGCCTCGGCGACGATCGCCGGGTCGACGTGGTAGCGGGTGGCGGCGTAGCGGCCGGGGTGCTCCAGCGCGAAGGTGCGGTACGCGTCGGCGAACGCGATCAGCGCGTCCTTTCCGGCCCGGCCGGCCACCGCCGCCTCGATGCGGTCGATGAACTCCTCGGCGGCCAGGAGGGCGACGCGGGTCCGCAGGTCGCCCAGGTTCTTGACGTGGGAGTAGAGGCTCGCGTCCTTGACGCCGAAGCCCCGGGCCAGCGCGGAGATGGTGACCTTGTCGAAGCCGGCCGAGTCCGCCAGATCGGCCGCAGCCGCCACGACCCGTTCGGTCGTGAGCCCCGCGCGAACCATTCCCACCCCCGCCTGTGCGTTTCCTAGGACCCTTAGCTTTGCCGAAATATACACAGAAGCCCGCGGTGGCCACGGAGAGCCGTGGCCACCGCGGGCTTCTGGACCGCGCCGACAGCGGGGAGTGGGTCGACACGGAGGTCGAGATCGCTCGGGAGAGCGCTCTCCCATAACGGTCCCAGTGTCTCGCCGCTGTCGACAAGGTGTCAAGGTTCAGCTGTTGGACACATGGGTGCGGGGCCCCGGCCGCCGCCGGGGCCCCGCACGCTCACGGATCAGCTGGTGGGGAAGTTGTCCGGGGTGCTGATCCGGGACTTGAGCAGCGCGCCCGACTCGGTGAGCACACCGCTGCTGCTGTAGTCGCCGCCGTCGCAGGTGCCGGGCTTGAAGGCGGCACTGCTCTCATTGGCGTCCGAGTAGGTCCAGTTCGCGTAGCTGATCTTCAGCTGGTCGAGCAGGTCCAGCCAGGCGGTGGTGCTCGCCCGGTCCAGCGCGCCGCCGCCGGTGGCGCTCACCGTGCCGAACTCCGTGACGAAGAGCGGGAGTTTCGAGGCGGCCCGGCTCACCGTCGCGCGGTAGTTGTCCTTGTGGCTGGCGGCGTAGAAGTGGAACGCGTACATGATGTTGGTGGCGTTGACGGGGCTGTTGACGACCTCGCTCTCGTTGGAGCCGTCCGAGACACCGAGGGACGACCAGCCGCGCGTACCGACGATGACGACCGCGTCCGGGTCGGCGGCCCGGATGACCGGGATGACCTGCTCGGCGTAGTTCTTGATGCCGGCCCAGCTCACACCGTTGGGCTCGTTGGCGATCTCGTAGATGACGTTCTTCTTCGAGGCGTTACGGGCGGCGACGGACGCGAAGAAGGTCTTGGCGCGCTCCAGGTTGTAGTTCGGGTCGCCCGGCGTGAGGGTGTGGAAGTCGATCAGGGCGTACATGCCACGGGCCTCGGCCATGTCGACCAGGCTGTTGACCTTGCTGGTGAAGCCCGCCGGGTCGGTCTCGTAACCGTCCTCCTGCACATACATCGCGGTGCGCAGCAGGTCCGCCTTCCAGTCGTTCGCCAGCGCGTCCAGCGACGCGTTGTTGTAGCACTTGCTGAACCACTGGAGACCGTGCGTGCTCATGCCGCGCAGCTGGATCGGGCGGTTGTACTGGTTGCACAGGTTCGTGCCGCACACATGGAGCTGGCCGTTGGTCTCCACCGGCGTGCCGCCACCCGTGGCCGGCGGCGGATCGTCGTCGTCGCCCCCGCCGCCGACGGTCCCCGTACAGGCGACGCCGTTGAGCGTGAAGCCCGTGGGTGCCGGGTTGGCGCCCGAGAAGGAGCCGACGAAGCCCACGTCCGCCGTGCCGCCGGTGGCCAGGTTCTTGTTCCAGTCGATGCCGGCCGCGGTGACCGTGGAGCCGGACTGCGACCAGGTCGCGTTCCAGCCCTGGACCACCTTCTGACCCGAGCCCGGCAGGGTGAACTTGAGCTGCCATCCGCTGACGGCGTCACCGAGGTTGGTGACCTTCACCCCGCCCTGGAAGCCGCCCTGCCACTGGCTGGTGACCGTGTACTCCACCTTGCATCCGGTGGCGGCCGCCGCCGGTGGGCTGGCCAGGACCGTCAGGCCCATGACCGTGGCGCCGGACGCCAGCAGAGCCAAGAAGCGTTTCACAGCATTTCTCCTCGTTCGAAGGGGAACAACTGAGGAACAACTGGATGGGAGCGCTCCCAGAACCCATCGGCCCGAGACCGTACACGGCGCGGAGGCCCACGCATAGCCTTCCGACGCTGTCATGCACAAATAAACTTTGGGAGCGCTCCCAGAGGAGTGGCGGGATCAGGCGCCAATTGATCCGACTCCTTCGGCCGCCCACCCTCCGGGCCGTAGGATCGGTGGCTCTTGGGGGTGGTCCATGCTGAACAGGGGTTCCGGCACGCCGACGCTGGAAGAGGTGGCGGCGCTCGCCGGGGTGGGCCGGGGCACGGTCTCCCGAGTGATCAACAACGCCGCGGGCGTCCGGGACTCCACCCGTCGCGCCGTGCAGCGCGCCATCGACGAGCTGGGTTACGTGCCCAATCTGGCCGCCCGCTCCCTGGCCGGACAGCGCGCGGGCGCCGTCGCCCTGGTGATGACGAAGACGGACTGGCGGCTGTTCGGGGAGCCGTTCTTCTCGGAGATCGTGCGCGCGGTCGGCGACGCCCTGGACGAGCGCGGCGTGCAGCTGCTGCTCACCCTCGTCCGCACGGACACCGAACGGCAGCGGCTCCTGGAGTACGTGCGCGGCGGCCGGGTCGACGGGGTGCTGCTGATGTCGGTGAGCGCCGAGGACCGGCTGCCGGACATGCTCGCGGACGCCGGGGTGCCCACCGTGCTGCTCGGCCGGCGCTCGGGCGACGAGCGGGTCACCTATGTGGACGCCGACAACGTCGGCGGCGCGCGGGACGCGGTGGGCCACCTGGTGCGCGGCGGGCGCCGGACCATCGCCGCGATCGCCGGCCCACCCGAGATGTACGTCGCCCAGTGCCGGCTGCGCGGCTATCGGGAGGCCCTGCGCGAGGCGGGCTGCGCCGAGCCGCCGTCCCTGGTGGCCCAGGGCGACTTCACCGAGGCCAGCGGGCGGCGCGCGATGGCCCGGCTGATCGAGCGGCACCCGGAGGTGGACGCGGTGTTCGCCGCGTCGGACAGCATGGCGGCCGGGGCGCTGGCCGCGCTGCACGCGGCGGGGCGGCGGGTGCCCGAGGACGTGGCGGTGGTCGGCTTCGACGACTTCGAGCTGGCCGAGCAGACCGACCCGCCGCTGACCACGGTCCGGCAGCCGATGGAGGAGATCGGCCGGGCGATGGTGCGGCTGCTTCTCGAGGAGATGAGCCGGCCGAAGGTCGCCTGGCACCACGTCATCCTGCGCACGCGGCTGATGGTGCGTCAATCGGGCTGATCTTCCCCGTAGTTGAGGGTCACTGTCGGGCCGATGCACCTCACCGCGCCCCGTTTCGGCCGATGCCGTCCGCAGGGTTGTCAGGGACACGACGGCTGCCCTACAGTCCCCTACCAACGAATGCATGGGAGCGCTCCCACCTGTACGCGTCCCCGCACCCCCTCCGCGGCCTGCCCCCGCATCCCCCGCATCCCCCACAACCCCCGCACCCGCACCCGCACCCGCACCCGCACCCGCACCCGCACCCGCACCCGCACCCGCAGAAGGAGACACCATGGCACGACGCAGAACACAACTCGCCTCCCTGGCGGCGGTGCTGGCGACACTGCTCGGCGGTATCGCCTTCACGCTGCTGGGCCAGGGCAGCGCGCAGGCCCACGGTGTCACCATGTCGCCGGGCTCGCGCACCTACCTCTGCTGGCTGGACGCCAAGACGAGCACCGGCTCCCTCGACCCGACCAACCCCGCGTGCAAGGCCGCACTCGCCGAGAGCGGTGCGAGCTCCCTGTACAACTGGTTCGCCGTGCTCGACTCCAACGCGGGTGGCCGGGGCCAGGGTTATGTCCCGGACGGCAAGCTGTGCAGCGCCGGCGACCGCTCGCCGTACAACTTCACCGGCTACAACGCGCCGCGCGGCGACTGGCCCCGTACGCACCTCACCTCGGGCGCCAAGATCGAGGTCGACCACAGCAACTGGGCCGCGCACCCTGGTTCGTTCCGGGTGTACGTCTCCAAGCCGGGATACTCGCCCACGACCGAACTGGGCTGGGAAGACCTGGAGTTGATCCAGACCGTGACCAACCCGCCCCAGGTGGGCTCGCCCGGCACCGACGGCGGTCACTACTACTGGGACCTGACGCTGCCCTCGGGCCGCTCGGGTAACGCGGTGATGTACATCCAGTGGGTGCGCTCGGACAGCCAGGAGAACTTCTTCTCCTGCTCCGACATCGTCTTCGACGGCGGCCACGGTGAAGTGACCGGCATCCGCGGCTCCAGCACCCCGACGCCGGACCCGACCGACCCGACGCCGGACCCCACGGACCCGACGCCGGACCCGACCGACCCCACCGACCCGCACACCGGGTGCATGGCCGTCTACAACGTGACCAACTCGTGGAGCGGCGGCTTCCAGGGCTCCGTCGAGGTCATGAACCACAACACGACGGCGCTCAACGGCTGGGCCGTGCAGTGGAAGCCCGGCGCCGGCACCAAGGTCAGCAGCGTGTGGAGCGGCGTGCTGAGCACCGGATCGGACGGCACGCTGACGGTGAAGAACGCAGACTACAACCGGTCGATCCCCGCGGACGGCAGCGTCACGTTCGGCTTCACGGCGACCTCGACGGGCAATGACTTCCCCGTCGGCTCGATCGGCTGCGTCAGCCCGTAACCCCTGACGCGGACGGCGGCGGTTCCCGGGCGACACGGGAGCCGCCGCCTTCTTGTCCCGGCCTTGACCCGTGACCGCCCTGCCACGCGCTCGCGCGCCCCGATCGGCCGGGTACGGTGGTCTCTGTCCGATCATGTTCCGCCGGACGGGCACGGAGGCTGCGTGGCACTCGACATCAACGAACCGTTCGGTCAGAACTGGACGCACGCGGCGCAGTTCGGCATCGCGTTCGTCCTGTCGTGTGCGATCGGCATCGAGCGTGAGATCCGCCAGAAGGCGGCCGGCCTGCGCACCTACACGATCGTCGGGCTCGGGGCCGCGCTCTTCACGCTGGTCAGCAAGTTCGGCTTCTCCGACGTCGTGGTGACCGGCCAGGTGGAGCTGGACCCCTCGCGCGTCGCGGCCCAGATCGTCTCCGGGCTCGGCTTCATCGGCGGCGGTGTCATCTTCGTCCACCGGGGCTCGGTGCGGGGCCTCACCACGGCGGCCTCCATCTGGCTCACCGCCGCCGTGGGCTGCGCGGCCGGCGCCGGGCTGCCCGTGCTCGCGACGCTGGCCACCCTCGCGTACTTCCTGGTGTCGTACGGGGTACGCCCCCTCGCCCACCGCCTCCCCGCCCTGCGCAACGCGTCGATCGGCTACCGCATCACATACACGGAGGGCGTCGGGGCTCTGCGCGAGCTGGTCAACCACTGTACGGAGACCGGGTTCGCGGTGTCCGAGCTGACCACGCTCTCCGGCTCGGGCCGCTACCGGCGCCGCCGTGCGCAGCCGGACACCGAGGGGACCGTGGAGATCGCGCTGAGCGTGCAGGGGCGGGGTGACCCCGACGCGCTGACGGCACGGCTCGCGGGCACGGCCGGAGTCCTGGCGTGCAGCCGGAGCGACCTGAACGACGAGTGAGCCGCCGCTCGGCGCGCCGGGGTGCTCGTATGCTCGGCTGCCATGACGAGCCGTGCCGCCCTCCCGCCGGAGCCCTCCGTCGCGCTGCGCGAGGTCCTCGCCTTCGACGACGGGGGAAGCCTGCGACTGCTGCTCGCGCCCGCCGGCCGTGACATCGGGGTGCGCGGGGTGGCGGTGGGCGACGAGGGCCCGGCCCGGTCGCTGGACGGCTGCCTGGTCCTGGTCACCGGTGCGCCCGCCTCGTCCCCCGCGGCCGCCGCCCCGGTCCGCGAAGCCGCGCGCCGCGGCGCCTCCGGTGTGGTGCTGCGCGCCGTGGAAGGGGTGGCCGCCGCGCCGCAGGTGCTCGCCGCCGCCGAGGAGGCGGGGGTCGCCCTGCTCACCCGCGCGGAGTGGGCCGACTGGACGGACGCCGCCGCGCTGCTGCGCTCCGCGCTGGCCTGCGCCCGGGCGGGCGCGGACGACGGGGCCGCCGGGCGGATGGGGCCCGGGGGTCCGGAGAGCCTGAGCGCGCTCGCGGCGGCGGTCGCCGAGTACACCGGCGGGTCGATCACCATCGAGGACACCCGCCTCCGGGTCCTGGCCCACTCCGCCACCGGTCCCGACGCCGACGTCCTGCGCCGGTCCACCATCCTGGGCGGCCGGGTCCCGGAGTGGCGGGTCGCGGAGCTGCGGCGCAGCGGGATGCTGCGGACGCTGTGGACGTCCCGGGACGTGATCCACCGCGCGGCCGACGCCGAGGGGCCCGAGCGCCTGATCATCGCGGTCCGCAGCGGCCCGGAGGTCCTGGGCTCGATCTGGGTGGCCGGTGACGGACGCCCGCTGCGCCCGGACGCGCCGGACGCGCTGCGCCGGGCCGCCGAGGTCGCCGCTCCCCTGCTGGTGCGGCACCGGTTGCGCGAGAGCGGCGCCGCCCGCCGCAGCGAGGTCGCCCTGCGCGGGCTGCTGTACGGGGACGGGGACGCCCGTACGCACGCCTGGTCGCTCGGCCTCTCCCCCGACGCCGCCTGCGCGGTCGTGGTCGCCGAACCCCTCGCCGCCGCGCCCGCCCCGGGCGACCGCACGCTCGATGTGGCGGCGCTCCAGGCGGCGACGTACCGCCCGTCCGTGCGGGTGCTGCGCGACGGCGACCGGCTGCTGGTGCTGCTGCCCGTGGACGCCGGGCCGGACCGGGGCGCGGCGGCGCTGGCCCGGGAGCTGGCGGGCCAGGCGCAGGACGCCGGGGTGCTGGCGGGCGCCGGGCCGGTGGCCGCCGGGGCTGCCGGGGTGCGGGATTCGTACGACGAGGCCCTGCTCGTCGTACGGGTGCTGCGGGAGCGGGCGGCGATGGGGGGCGCCCAGCGGTCGGCGGACGCGGCGGGCGTGGGCCCCTCGCTGGACGTCGCCCGGATCCTGGACGCCGCCCGGCCGGTCTGGGAGGCGGGGCGGGGGCCCGTGCACGAGCTGGTCCGGGCGGATCTGGCGGCGGGCGGGGAGCTGGTCCGCTCGCTGGCGGCCTATCTGGACGCGTCCGGCGATGTCGCGCGGGCCGCGTCGCGGCTGGTCGTCCACCCGAACACGCTGCGCTACCGGCTGCGGCGCGCCCGGGAGCGGTTCGGGGTGGACCTGGAGGACCCCGACACCCGGCTGCTGGTCACGCTCGCCGTCCGGCTCAGCGGGTAGGTTGCGGTCTGTTCGTACGGCTGTGGGCCTGCCTGCGGCTTGGCCGGACCGACAAACAAGCGCACTGTTCTTGGCCGCCCGGACAGAGACCTGGGGGCACTCATCGCCGACTCTGACTCCATGAGCCCTTCTTCGCCCTCCTCCGCCCTGACCCCCTCCGCCCAGGCGGGCTCCGCGCGTGTCGCGGCGGTCGTCCGCCACGCCGTGGCCGCCGGCCTGCTCGGCGAGGCGAACCCGGTCGCCGGTTTCATCGACACCGACGGCGTCCGGGCCTCGGTCGACGCCCTGCACGAGGCGTTCCCCGGGGTGCCCGCCGTGCTGCACACCTTCGCCGCGAAGGCGTCCTCGCTGGTCCCCGTGTTGCGGCTGCTCGCCCGGTGCGGGATGGGCTGCGAGGTCGCGAGCCCGGGTGAGCTGCGGCTCGCGCTGGACGCCGGGTTCGCGCCGTCGAAGATCGTGCTGGACTCCCCCGCCAAGACCCGGGACGAGATCCGCCGCGCCCTGGCGGTGGGCGTGGCGATCAACGCGGACAATCTGGACGAGGTGCACCGGATCGCCTCGCTGCGCCCGTCGGACGCGGTGTCCGCCATCGGCCTCCGGGTGAACCCGCAGGTCGGCGGCGGTTCGATCGGCGCGATGAGCACGGCCACGGCCACCTCGAAGTTCGGCGTGGCGCTGCGCGACCCCGGCGCGCGCGAACAGGTGGTGAAGGCGTTCGCCGCTCACCCGTGGCTGACCCGGCTGCACGCCCATGTCGGCTCGCAGGGCTGCTCCCTGGAGCTGATCGCGGCCGGGATCGCCGAGACGTACGCGCTGGCCGAGGAGATCAACGAGACGCTGGGCCGCCGGCAGGTCACCGGGCTCGACATCGGCGGCGGCCTCCCGGTCAACTTCGCCGACGACGAGGTGCGCCCCACCTTCGCGGCGTACGCGGCGGCGCTGCGGGCGGCCGTGCCGGGGCTCTTCGACGGGCGCTACGAGCTGGTTACCGAGTTCGGGCGGTCCCTGCTCGCGAAGAACGGCTTCATCGGCGCGCTGGTCGAGTACACGAAGGACGCGGGCGGCCGCCGTATCGCGCTGACCCACGCGGGGGCGCAGACCGCCACCCGTACCGTCTTCATGCCGGACGCCTGGCCCCTGCGGGTCGGCGCCTTCGACGCCGAAGGACGGCCGAAGGACGGGCCCGTGGTGGTCCAGGACGTCGCGGGGCCGTGCTGCTTCGCCGGGGACGTCGTCGCACACGCCCGGGAGCTGCCCGAGCTGCGGGCGGGCGACTTCGTGGTGCTGTACGACACGGGCGCGTACTACTTCTCCACCCCGTGGTCGTACAACAGCCTGCCGCGCCCGGCGGTGTACGGATACGGCCTCGCCGCTACGAGCGGCCGCGAGGAGCCGATGGTGCGGTTCGCGCCGGTACGCGACGCCCAGTCGCTGGACTCGGTCTCCGCCGAGAGCGGCCTCGCGCACGCCGACGCCCTGCTGAATCTGCGGGACTGAGCCGACGGCGGCCGGGTCGCGCTCGGCCTCGCAGAATTTAGTAGCCATGGACATAGTAGCCATGTACGGTAACTGCCATGAGCAACGCGATCGAGGGCGCGACCCCGGGTTTTCTGGTCTGGCGCCTGTCCATGAAGTGGCGGGTGGCCATCGACCGGGCGCTGACCCCGCTCGGCCTGACGCACGCGCAGTATTCGCTGATCGCCTCGCTCCAGGGCATGGAGCACGCGGGAGTGCGGCCGAGTCAGCGCGCGCTGGCGGACCACACCGGACTCGAAGCGCTCTACGTCTCGAAGCTGGCCCGCGCCCTGGAGGCGGCGGGCCTGGTCGAACGGACCACCGACCCCTCGGACAGCAGGGCCGTCCGGCTCGCGCTGACCGAGGAGGGCCGCGCCACGACGGAGCGCGCGGTCGAGGTGGTGCGGGAGCTCGTCGACGGGCTGCTCGCGCCCCTCGGCGGTCTCGGCGGCAAGGACACCGAGGCGTTCACCGAGGCACTGACGGCCCTGCTCGACGTGCCGGTTCCCCCAGTCACCGCTTCCCGCGAGGAGTCATCATGAGCACCGCATCCACTGTCAACGGCCAGGTCATCGGCATGGCCCACTACGCCACCCGCGCGCTCGCCGAACGGCTCCTGCCGCCCGGCACCACCTTCTTCCACGCCCTGGCGCTCAACGCCGTCGAGGCCGCGGGCGGCACCGTCGCGCGCCGCGCACTGATCGAGCGGCTGACCGGCGCCGTGAAGCTCGGCGTCCCGGCGGCGGAGGCCACCGTCGCCGAGCTGGCCTCCGCCGCCCTGCTGGAGGAGCGGCCCGGGGGGCTGCTCGCGCTCACCCCTGCGGGCGACGCGCTGATCCAGTCGTACAAGGCGGGCGTCGCCGGCCTCGCGGCCGGGCTGTACGGGGACCTGCCGGCCGAGGACCTGGCCGCGGCGGGCCGGGTCCTGACCGAGGTCACCGCCCGGGCCGACGCGATGCTGGCCGCCGGCTGAGGGCTTGGGGCCCGGGCGGCCGGTCCCCGGAAGGCGCCCGGGTCAGACCGGTGACGGCTCCGGCTCGGGCGGCGGCACCGGGTCGGGGTTGGGCGTAGGCGGCTGCGGGATCGGGTCGGGCGCGGGCCCCGGCGGAGTGGGCGTCGGCGCCGGAGGGGTGGGCGCGGGCGGGGTCGGCGCGGGCGGCGTCGGCTCCGGCAGCGGACCCGGGGTCGGCGCCGGAGGGACGGGGTCGGGGAACGGATGAGTCATCTCGGGCCTCCGAACGATCGGGGGTGGACCTCTTCCACCGTCTCCCGGAGCGGCTGCCCGCGCCCGCCGAGCCCATACGTGCAAACGCGGAACACTGCTGCGTAAGGACGACGCGGACGGCCCCGCCGGGTCACCGCCCCGCGGCCGCCACGGCGGCGGCCAGCCCCGGGCGGGGGCTGGACAGGACCGGGATTCCGGTGGTCGTACGTCCGGCCGCGCCGGCCATGGAGCCCTGGGCGAGCACGATGACGTCCGCGTCGCGCACGGCGTCGGCCGAGGCCGCGACCAGGTCGAGGAAGCCGTCGTTGTCGCCCGCCGTGAAGCGCTCCCAGGCTCCGTCCACCAGCACGGTTCGCACGTCCGCCCCCGGCAGCCCGGCTCCCGCCGCCTCCTCGGTGAGCAGGGCGCGGGTCGGCTCAAGGGTGGAGGCGAGGGCGGCGAGGACGGTGACCCGGCCCGCCCGGACGGCCGCCGCGGCCATGGGCCGGTCGACGCGCAGGACCGGGACACCGACCGCGACCCCCGCCGCCTCGGCCACGGCCCCGATGGTCGAGCAGGTGCAGAGCACGGCGTCCGCCCCTTCGGCCACCAGGTCCGCGACCACCGCCTCCACCTCGTCGGCCACCGCTTCGGGACCCAGCGCCGCCGCCGTGGTCAGCAGCTCCTCCCGTACGACGTGGCGCAGGGCGGTTCCCGGGTGGTCGGCGTCGCGCAGGGCGTCGAAGACCGGGACGTGGACGGGTGAGGTGTGCAGCAGCGCGAGCGTCATGGCCGGCCCGCTCCTTCCGGTTCAGTACAGCTCGGGGTGCGAGGCGAGCTGCGTCTTCGCGCGCTCCACCAGCCCCTCGGGCGCCTCGGGGGCCTCGTCGGGATGGCGCGAGGCCCACTTGGCGGCGTACGGGCACAGCGGCACGACGGGCACGCCCTCGCGCCCCGCCATGGCGTAGAACTCCCTGACCAGGGCGGAGCCGATGCCCTTGCCCTCGTGCCCGGAGCCGACGACCGTGTGGACGGCGACGAGCCCGGCGGGCTCCCCGTCCAGCACGAAGTACGCGATGACGCCGACGGCCTCGCCGTCCTCGTACGCGGACAGCTTGCCGGCCGCCCGGTCGTCATGGATCTCGGGCCCGGTCTGCTCTGCCATGGCGGTGTGCCCCTCGTTCGACGAGCCGCCTCAGCGCGCCGCGGGCACCGCGTGCGGGCTGCGCTCGGTGTCACTGCCCGGCACGGGCGCGGAGGCGTCGGCACAGAGTGCGACGATGCGGTTGTCCGCGTCGACGTGCACGATACGCGGGACGAGGGCGCGCGCCTCGGCATCCTCGACCTGGGCGTAGCTGATGAGGATGACCAGATCACCCGGGTGCACCAGATGCGCGGCAGCGCCGTTGATCCCGATCACCCCGGAACCGCGCTCGCCCTCGATGACGTACGTCTCCAGCCGGGCCCCGTTGTCGATGTCCACGATGTGCACCAGCTCACCGGGCAGCAGATCCGCCGCCTCCATGAGCTCGGCGTCGACGGTGACGGACCCCACGTAGTGCAGGTCGGCCTGGGTCACGGTGGCACGGTGGATCTTGGACTTGAACATGGTGCGCAGCATGCGGGACTCCTGGAGGACGGCTCCCTGCCTGCGTTCTTACAGGTCAAGGGCTGGCTGCCCAGACTACAGCGAGACGTCGGCTCCGGGCAGCCCTCCTCAAGTGATTCGGGACCCGTGCGGGCCCGCCCCCTCAGTAGCCGATCGTGAAGCGGCGCTGGACGAAGCGTGGGAGTTCCGCCTCGTCCACGAGGGCGATGGCGGCGTCCTCCATGGAGATCCGGCTGCGTCCGTCGGCGTCGGTCACGGGCTGGTCGCCGCCGATCCTGAAGCGGCCCGTGCGCTCGCCCGGGGCGATGTCCTCCGCGGGGCTGAAGTAGGTCCACAGCCGGTTGGAGGTACGCAGGACGTTCAGGGCGTCGCGGTGGCCGCGTACCGCGGCGGCGTACTCCCGGGGGAGGCCGATCGCGTCCAGGGTCTCGTGCAGGAGCGCGTCGGAATCGGCCCGGACGACGCCGGGTTCGGTCTCCAGGCTGCCGGCGCCGCCGATGACGATGAGCCGGGTCCGCGGGTGGCTCTCCAACGCCTTCAGGAGTGACCGTGCGGCGGTGGCGTACGCCGTGGGGTCGGCGATCGAGCGGGTCACGGTGTCCGCCATGTCCTTCGCGGCGTTCCCGGGCTGGAAACCGCTGATCAGCACGTCCATGCCGGGCAGGGCGGCGGCGACGGCGTCGGTGTCGAGGACGTCGACGCTCTTCCAGACGACGTTCTTCCGGCCGTCCTCGACGTGCGTGGCGTCCCGGCTGAAGGCCGTGACGTGATGGCCCCGATCGAGGGCTTCGGTGACGACACGGCTTCCTATGCCGCCCGTGGCCCCGATGACTCCGATGTGCATGGCTCTCCCCTGGTGGCTGCTCACACCGCCGTGCTTCACGGCGTGCGTTGACTATACGCCGTGAAGTTTTGATACGGCCCCCAGATTCGTGACTCTGTAGAGTCCATGGGCATGGGCAGCGTGGGGAACACCAAGGGGCGCCGTGAGCGCCTGCGGGCCGAGACGACGGCCGAGATCAAGAGCGTCGCACTGGCGTTGATGGCCTCGGGCGGGCCGGACGCGATCACGCTGCGGGCCATCGCGCGTGAGATGGGTATGACGGCCAACGCCATCTACGGGTACTTCGCCACCCGCGACGATCTGGTCACCACGCTGATCAACGACGTCTACACCGCGCTGGCCGACACCGTGGAGGCCGCCTGGGCCGCTGCCCCCGTCGAGGACCCGGCCGCCCGGATCGGGGCATGGGCCCGCGCCTTCCGGAGCTGGGCGCTGGCCAACCCGGAGGGCTTCCGGCTCATCTACGGCGACCCGGTGCCCGGCTACCGGCCCCCGAGGGCGGCGCCGCCCCGGATGCCGCCCGCAGGGTCTGCACCGGCATCACGGCGCTCGCCGCCGCCGCCTGGCCGCACGCCCAACACCGTTACCGGGACAGCGACTTCGAGTGGTCCGACTTCGACCCCGGCCTGCTGGACAAGGTCCGCCCCGCCTTCCCCGGCCTGCCCCCGGCTGCCGTGGCTCTCGCCCTGCGGGTCTGGAGCCACCTGCACGGCCTGGTGTCCCTGGAGGTCTACGGTCACATGCAGCGGCAGGCCCTCAGCCCGGAGAAGCTCTTCCGCGAAGAACTGGCCCAGCTGATCCGCTCGTTCGACATCACCGCGTAAGGTGTCCGCAGCAGCTGGTTCGCCCCGTCCGCCAGGCGGGGTGTCGCAAGAGGGAACCCGGTGGGAATCCGGGACTGCCCCGCAGCGGTGAGCGGGAACGACCGCCGTCATACGCACTGGGCCCGGACGGGTCTGGGAAGCGACGGCCAGTAGGTGTCCTCCGTACGGAGGGTGTGCCCGCGAGTCCGAAGACCTGCCAACTGCCCGCGCGCGGACCATTCCGTACGCGGATATTCCGGTGACCTCGAGGGCGGGTCGGCGTACACACCAGACGGAGCTGCCGCGCCGGGCCGCGCGAGAACAGTGTCCGTCGGGTCGTCGTCACCTTCGCGCTCTCGTCCCGTCCCCGGGATCTCAGGGATTCATCTCGCGAAGGAGATCTCCGTGACAACCGAGTCCGCAGCCGCGGCAGCACGCGCCACCGTGTACGGCTACCCCCGCCAGGGCCCCGACCGGGAGCTCAAGAAGGCCGTCGAGGGCTACTGGAAGGGCCGCGTCACCGCGGACGCCCTCCGGCAGACCGCCGCACGGCTCCGCCGCGACAACCGGCAGCAGCTCGCCGACGCCGGCATCCAGGAAGTCCCCACCGGTGACTTCTCGCTGTACGACCACGTCCTGGACACCACCGTCATGGTCGGCGCCATCCCCGAACGCCACCGCGAGGCCGTCGCGGCCGACGCGCTGGACGGCTACTTCGCCATGGCGCGCGGCACCCAGGACGTGGCGCCGCTGGAGATGACCAAGTGGTTCGATACGAACTACCACTACCTGGTCCCCGAGCTGGGCCCCGGCACCGTCTTCACCGCGGACTCCAGCCAGCAGGTAGCGCAGCTCAAGGAGGCCCTGGCCCAGGGCCTCACCGCGCGGCCCGTGCTGGTCGGGCCCGTGACCTACCTCCTGCTGGCCAAGCCGGCCCCCGGCGTGCCCGCCGACTTCGAGCCGCTGACCCTGCTGGACCGGCTGCTGCCGGTGTACGCGGAGGTCCTGGCGGATCTGCGTGCGGCGGGTGCCGAGTGGGTGCAGCTGGACGAGCCGGCCCTCGTCCAGGACCGCACCCCGGCCGAACTCGACGCGGCCGAACGCGCCTACCGTGACCTCGGCGCGCTCACCGACCGGCCGAAGCTGCTCGTCGCCTCCTACTTCGACCGGCTGGGCGAGGCGCTTCCGGTCCTGGCCAAGGCGCCCGTCGAGGGCCTGGCGCTGGACTTCACCGAGGCCGCAGCCGCCAACCTGGACGCCCTGGCGGCCGTCGGCGGGCTCCCCGGCAAGCGCCTGGTCGCCGGTGTCGTCAACGGCCGCAACATCTGGATCAACGACCTCCAGAAGTCGCTGTCCACCCTCGGCACCCTCCTGGGGCTGGCCGACCGCGTCGACGTGGCCGCCTCCTGCTCTCTGCTGCACGTACCGCTGGACGCCGCCGCCGAGAAGGAGATCGACCCGCAGATCGTCCGTTGGCTGGCCTTCGCCCGGCAGAAGACCGCGGAGATCGTCACCCTGGCGAAGGCGCTCGCCCAGGGCACCGACCTCATCGCCGCCGAACTCTCCGCCAATAAGGCCGCCTTGGCCTCCCGGGCCGGCTCCCCCCTCACCCGGGACCCGGCCGTGCGCGCCCGGGCCGAGGCCGTGACGGACGCGGACAGCCGCCGTTCGCAGCCGTACGCCGAACGCTCGGCGGCCCAACGGGCGCAGCTGGGACTGCCGTTGCTCCCGACGACGACCATCGGGTCGTTCCCGCAGACCGGAGAGCTGCGGACGGCCCGTGCCGACCTGCGGGCCGGACGCATCGACCCGGCGGGTTACGAGGAGCGCATCCGGACGGAGATCCGGGAGGTCATCTCCTTCCAGGAGAAGACGGGCATCGACGTCCTGGTGCACGGCGAGCCCGAACGCAACGACATGGTGCAGTACTTCGCCGAGCAGCTGACCGGCTACCTCGCCACCCAGCACGGCTGGGTCCAGTCGTACGGCACCCGGTACGTGCGTCCGCCGGTCCTCGCCGGGGACATCTCGCGCCCCGAGCCGATGACGGTGCGCTGGACCTCGTACGCCCAGTCGCTGAGCGACCGCCCGGTCAAGGGCATGCTCACGGGCCCGGTCACCATGCTCGCCTGGTCGTTCGTCCGCGACGATCTGCCGCTCGGGGAGACCGCCCGGCAGGTCGCCCTCGCCCTGCGCGACGAGGTCGACGACCTGGAGGCGAGCGGGACTTCGGTGATCCAGGTGGACGAGCCCGCGCTGCGCGAGACGCTGCCGCTGCGGGCCGCCGACCGGGCGGACTACCTGGCCTGGGCCACGGAGGCGTTCCGGCTCACCACCAGCGGGGTACGGCCGGAGACCCAGATCCACACGCACATGTGCTACGCGGAGTTCGGTGACATCGTCCAGGCCATCGACGACCTGGACGCCGACGTCATCAGCCTGGAGGCGGCCCGCTCCCACATGCAGGTGGCCCGCGAGCTGGCCGCCCACGGCTACCCGCGCGAGGCGGGACCGGGCGTCTACGACATCCACTCGCCCCGCGTCCCGAGCGCCGAGGAGGCCGCCGAGCTGCTGCGTACGGGGTTGAAGGCGATCCCCGCCGAACGGCTCTGGGTGAATCCCGACTGCGGCCTCAAGACCCGCGGCTGGCCCGAGACCCGCGCCTCGCTGGAGAACCTGGTCGCCGCCGCCCGTACCGTCCGGGCGGAACTGCCCGCCTCCTGAACGGGGTTGCCGGGGGCCGGGACGTCACCCGCGTCCCGGCCCCCGGCCGGCCGGGCCCGGGTCGAACGCGTACAGGTCCAGGATCTCCGGCATCGGGGCCGTGCCCGGGCCTCCCGCGCTGACCCAGGCTATGACGTCCTCGGTCGCCTCGGGGTCGTTGACCAGGCCGAGCCACACCGGCCGGGCCCCGGCGCGACGGGCCTCGGCCGATGGCTGCACGACGATGACGTTGGCCTGCTCGCACACGTCCAGGCACGCGGAGACGCGCACCGGGACGGCCGAGCGCAGCCGCGCCGTCTGGGCCCTGTGGTCGCCCGGCACCTTGACCGTGCCGCAGCAGCAGTCCCGGCACACCGTCACCCTGCTGGGCGCGGCGGCCGTCGGGGTGGGTCCAGCTGATTCCGGCATGGAGCCGTCCGCCTCTCACCGGGGAGGTCCGCCCCGGACATCGTGGAGGTGGCGACGGTGTGAGTGTCTGGCTCCCGGGTCGTGCCCGGTCACAGTGGCGGGACCGCGCCGGATTCACACCGGCTTCCTCAGCTCCCGTCGCCCGATTCGGCGGTCATCGTCTCATGGCCCCCGGGGCGGTCCACCGGCTGAGGTGCGGTGAAGCGGGCCGGGGCCCGGAAGCGGGCGCGGCGGGCGGCGCGGCGGAACGTCGTGAGCACAGCGGGGCCCGCCAGCAGGACGCACACGAAGTTCGTCACGGCGCGGCCGGTGTCCCAGCCGAGGGAGGTGGCCAGGTCGAAGGCGACGTAGCGGTGCCACTGCTCGGTGAAGGGCAGGCCGGGCAGGTAGGCGATGGAGCTGTTCGGGTCGAGGGAGAACGGCCAGAAGGAGAGGTTGAGGAGGAAGCCGAAGAGATAGCCGGACAGGGAGCCGTAGACGGCGAGCAGCAGCACCTCGCGGCGGCCGGTGGCGCGCGGGAGGAACCCGGCGAGCATGCCGACGAAGGCGCAGCCGAACATCTGGTACGGCATCCAGGGGCCGACTCCCCCGGTGATGAGCGCGGACGCGAACAGCGAGGTGCAGCCGAGGGTGAAGCCGAAGCCGGGGCCGAAGACCCGGCCGGCGAGGACGAGGACGAAGAAGACGGTCTCGATGCCCGCAGTGCCCGCGCCGAGCGGGCGCAGCGCGGCGTTGACGGCGGACAGGACGCCGAGCATGGCCAGGGCCTTCGAGTCGATGCCGCCCTCGGCGATCTCGGAGAGCACGACGCACAGGATCAGGACGAGCAGTACACCGAAGATCAGGGGCGGCGCGTAGTTCGACCCGAAGGTCCCGGGTGCCACGACGAACGGCCAGAAGAAGGCGACGATGCCTAGGAGCGCAGCCATGGCGATGACGACGGTGGCGCGCGGCACGAGCACGATCGCGGGCACGGTCGGTGCTGTCGGCTTGCTCACGGCTGACCGCCCTCCGGTCGAGGTGTGGCCAGCGCGGTGGTGACCTGGTCGACGGTGAGGAAGGGCAGCGGGGCCAGGATCTTCGCCGTCTGGGGCGCGAAGACCGGGGAGGCGACGATGACGTCCGTGGTGGGCCCGTCGGCGACGATCTCGCCCTCGGCCATGACGACGACCCGGTCGGCGGCGCGTGCGGCGAACTCGACGTCGTGGGTGGAGACGACGATCGCGCGGCCTTCGGCGGCCAGGGCGTCGACCGTCTCCACGAGCCGGTTCTTGGCCCGGTAGTCGAGGCCCCGGGTCGGTTCGTCCAGGAGCAGGACGTCCGGGGCCGCGGTGAGCTGGATGGCCAGGACGAGGGCGAGTTTCTGCCCTTCGGACAGGTCCCGCGGGTGGCTGCTGTCGGGGATTCCGGGTGCGAGCCGGTCCAGGATCTCGCGTGCCTTCCGGCCGTTCGCGGATTCGGTGTCCGCCTGGGCGAGTTCCTGCCCGACGCTTTCCAGGTAGAGGAGGTCGGCGGGGGTCTGCGGGACGAGGCCGACCAGTTGCCGGGCCCGTGCGGCGGGCAGGGTGTGGGGGTCGGCGCCGCGTGGCGTGCCGTCGGCCACGGACACGGTGCCGGAGTGCCGGGGACCGGTGCCCTGGAGCGCCCACAGCAGCGAGGACTTACCGGATCCGTTGCGTCCCATCAGCGCGGTGACCTCGCCCGCGCGCAGGGTGAGGTCGACCTCGCGGACGGCGGGGACCCCCTTGTGGGCGACGGTCACCTTGCGGGCGGTGAGCAGGTCGGGCCGGTCGGGGCCGGGCGCCCGGCGGACGGGTGCCGGGGTGTGGCCGGTCAGTCGGGTGCGCAGCTCGCGGGCGGTGCGCCTGGCGTCGCGGATGGACAGCGGGAGGGGGTCCCATCCGGCGGCTCGGCCCAGCTCCACAATGGGGGGTGCGATGGTGGAGCTGCGCAGGACGTCGGCGGGGGCGCCGATGCGGACGTGGCCGTCGCCGGGCAGATGGAGTACGCGGTCGGCGTACTGGACGACGCGTTCGAGGCGGTGCTCCGCCATGAGGACGGTGACGCCGAGGTCGTGGACGAGGCGGGTGACGGCGGCCAGGACCTCTTCGGCCGCGGTGGGGTCGAGGGCGGACGTCGGTTCGTCCAGGACGAGGACGCGGGGGTGGCTCGTCAGGACCGAGCCGATGGCGACGCGCTGCTGCTGGCCGCCGGAGAGCTCGTGCAGGGCGCGGTGGCGGAGGTCGGCGAGCCCCAGCAGGTCCAGGGTCTCCTCGACGCGCTTGCGCATGGTGGCGGGCGGGACGGCCAACTGCTCCATGGCGTACGCGAGTTCCTCCTCCACGGTGTCCGTGACGAAGCCGTCCAGCGGGTCCTGGCCCACCACGCCGACGACGTCCGCGAGTTCGCGCGGAGGATGGTGAGCGGTGTCCCGGCCGTCGACGGTGACCCTGCCGTACAGGGTGCCGCCGGTGAAGTGCGGGACGAGGCCGTTGACCGCGCCGAGCAGGGTGGACTTGCCGACCCCGGTGTGGCCGACGACGAGGCACAACTCGCCCTCCTCGACCGTCAGGTCGACGTCGCGGAGCGCTGGGGCCGCCGCGTCGTCGTACTCGATGGTGACCTGGTCAAAGGTGATCACGCGGTTCCGGCTTTCGGGTCGGTGCGGTGGGTCGCGGCGGGCGGCGGGGCGAGGAAGCCCGCCGCGCCGGCGAGCAGGATCGCCGAGGTCGGCACGAGCGGGAGGTCCGGCCAGGTGAGCGGGTAGAACGTCGGGTTGAGCTGCGCGGGGTCGTAGCCGAGGTTCACGAACAGCAGGACCGCCGAGAGCACACCGCTGCCGGCGACCAGCCACTCGGCGGCGCGCCAGAGGTCGGGCCGGTAGGTGGTGCGGGTGACACGGCGGCCTCCGAGGCGGAGCCCGGCGACACACAGTGCCGCGCCGACGCCCATCGCGGGAAGCCCCAGGAAGGCGGGGGCGGTGGCGTCGAGGAGTCCGTACGCCCCCGCGCACAGTCCGCACATGCCGAGGAGCATGAGGGCGCCGGTGACGCGCCGGGAGGTGCGGGTCGCGGTGCCGGCACGGCCGTAACCGCGTGAGTCCATCGCGGCGGCCAGGCGCAGCGACCGCTCCAGGGCATCCTCCAGGACGGGTACGACGATGCCGCGCAGGGCGCGCAGCCCCTGGGTCCGGCCGGCTCTCAGCTTCCGTGCCCGGGAGACGCGTTGGACGCTCTGCACCAGCTGCGGGGCGACGCTGATCGCGACGGTCACGGCGACGCCCAGCTCGTACAGCGCACCCGGCAGGACCCGCAGGGCCCGTTTCGGGTTGGCGAGGGTGTTGGCGGCGCCGATGCAGCACAGCATGCACGCCAGGCGGAGCCCGTCCGTGGCCGAGGAGAGGACGGCCTCCAGCGACACCGGGCCGCCGAGCTGGATGCCCGCGTACCAGTCGGGGGTGGGGATGTGCGGGAGGGCGAACAGGAAGTGGTCGCGCGGGGTGATGCCGGTGGCGAAGACCGCGCGGAAGGTGACGCGGATCGCCACGACGGTCAGCGCCAGGAACAGGTAGTACTTGAAGCCCCGGGCCCAGGGCGCCGTGGTCCGGCGTGCGGTGACGACGTAGCCGAGGACGGCGAGCACCAGGAAGAGCAGCAGCGGGTTGGCGGTGCGGCTGACCGCGGTGGCGAGGGCGAGCGCCCAGATCCACCAGGCGAGCGGGTGCAGGCCGCGCGGCAGCCGCCGCCCGCCCCGGTCCGGTACGGGACCGGGCGGGCCGGGCTGCGCTTGCGCGGCGGTGCGGGCGACCGCGCTCACTCGTGCGGCCTGCGGCGGGCGGCGTAGAAGGCGGCGCCCCCGATGAGCAGCACCAGGGCGGCGCCCGCGACGACCGGCAGGACCGAACCGGAGTCGTGAGGTGCCTCGGCGGTCGGTTCGGCGTCGAGCACGGGCGTCTTGCCCTTGGCGGCGTCCGCGTCCGCGCTCGGGGTGTCCGAGGGGGTGGGAGTGTCCGAAGGAGAGGGCGACGGCGAGGGCGACTCGCTCTTCTCGGGTTTCTTGGACGCCTTCGGCTTCTTGGAGTGCGTCGGGGACGGTGTGTCCTCCTGGGTGGCGCCCTGCTCCGGGGCGGGGCCCGTGTCTACGTCCGGCGGCAGCTCGGGCGCCTTCTCGGTGGACGCGGGTGAACCGGCCCCGGTGGGCTTTGTGTTGTGGGCCCGCAGCTGGTCGGGGGTGACCTTGGGGCGGCCCTCGGTGCCCCCGATGTCGGTGCCGCCGAAGATCCACAGGTCGACGCTGCCCGGCTTCGGCCGGTAGAGCATGGCACCGAGCTGGCTGTACTCCCAGTCGTTGGCACCGGGGTTCGCGTGCCAGTACGACCAGTAGGCGGACGCCGGAGGGGTGAGGACGCAGTCCTCCTCGGACGTGGGCGGGAACTGCTTGCCGCTCCTGTAGCCGCTGAAGCCGATCCGGCAGATGAAGGCGGGCCCGTCGTGCCCGGTCCCCACCGTGCGCCAGCCGCCCTGGTTCAGCAGCTCGTAGCCGGTCGTCGGAGTCGTACCGCAGGCGCGGTAGATGGGCCCGCCCCAGTGGCTGAAGTCGACGGCGAGGACCGCGCCCGACGTGGTGGTGCACCGGCCCATGGACTGCGGGTCGGCCGCCGCCGGGAACGCGGTCGCGCCGAGCCCCGCGAGGGTGAGGCCGAGCGCGGCCACCAGGCGTGCGAGGGTGCGCAGGACCGGCTTCAGCGGGACCGGCCTCGTCGGGACCGGCCTCATCGCGACTGGCCTCGGCGCGCGCAGGACCGGCCTCATCGCCCCGCCTCCGCAGCGACCCGGCGCCGGGCAGCGACGACGGCCCACCAGCCGAGGGCGGTGAGCAGCACGGCGAAGGCCGCCAGCGCGGTGACCTGGACACCGGTGGAGGCGAGGGCCCCGCCGCCGTCACCCCCGTCCGCGTCCACGATGCCGCCGCCCGAACCGGAGTTGTCGTCTCCCGGGGTGACGATCTGCGGGGTGCCGCCGGTGTCGTCGCTGGGGGTGGGCTGGGCGGAGGTGCCGTCGAGGCCGCGGTCCAGCTTCCCGAAGGAGATGCCGGTGGCGCCGCCCACGGCCTGGGTGGAGGCCCGCAGGTCGGAGCCCGGCTGGCCCTCCTTGGCGACCTTGAAGCCGCCGTCGGTGTTCTGCTGCCCGGCGAGGAACGTCAGCGCCGCGTCGATCTCCTTCCGGTACGTGGCCTTGTCGAGGGAGAGTCCTTGCACGGCGAGGGCCGCGGAGTTGACGGAGTTGCCCGCCGCGCCCGGGAATCCGCCGTCCGGGAGCTGCTTGGAGGCGATCCACTTCAGGGCCTTGCCGACCGCCGCGTCCGCCGTCTTCCCGCCGGCGAGGTCGAGGGCCATCGCGGCGATGGCGGTGGAGTCGACGTCGGAGTCGCCGGTCGGCGGGATCAGGCTCGGCCAGGCGCCGTTGCCGTCGTTCTGAAGGCTCTCCAGGTAGGCGAGCGGTGCCTGCGCGTTGTCCTTGTCCCCCGCGCGGAGCTGGGCCATGACGGCGAGCGCCTGCGAGAAGACGGACGGTGCGTAGGTGTAGGCGCCCTCGGCGGCGCAGGAGCGGTCCGGGGCGGTGCTCGCGGCGGGGCAGACCGCCTTGTCCAGGGCGGCGATCAGGTCGTGCCCGGCGAAGTCGCGCGGGTCGCGTCCGACGGCCTCGGCCAGCAGTGCGGTCTTGCCGATCGATCCGCCGGCGGCGTACGCGGTACCGGCGCCCGTCCAGTCGTTGACCGTCCGTCCTTCGCCGTCCTTGCCCCGGTCGTCCAGGAAGTCCACGATGCCGCGCAACTTGGCGTCGTTCAGGCCGGTGGCGGCGAGCGCGTAGGCGCCGTCGATGGTCAGGCCGAAGTCGGCGCGCCCGGACCCGGGGCCGACCGGGTAGTACCGGGCCTGCTTGAGCTGGGCCGCGCCCGTGAGGTAGGCCACGCCCTTCTTCAGGTCGGGGCCCTTGCCGGGGCCGGGGCCTCCGTGGTGGGAGGGGTGGTGGTCGGCGGGGCGGTGGGCTCGCTCTTCTCGGTGGTGAGCGTCGCGAGATCGGTACGCGCTCCGGCGAGTACGGCGACGGGGGTCGCGTACAGCGTGGGGTCGACGGCGTCCTGGTCGAACCCGAAGCCGCCGCCCTTGAGCTGGACGCGGGAGAGCCAGCCCTCGGCGGCGTCGGCCCGCTTCGTGGCGCCGAGCGCGCGCAGGGTCTGGGCGGCGTAGGCGGTGGCGATCACGTCGCCGGTGGTGGATCCGGCGTAGCCCGGGAAGGCCCCGGTGTCGAGCTGCGTCTTCGCGAGGTAGTCGCGGGCCTTGGCGACGGCGTCCTCGTGGCCGCCCGCCGTGTGCAGGACGAGTGCGATCAGACCGGTGGTGCCGGCGTCGCCCTCGCAGCGCTCGCCCGGTTGGATGAGGATGCTGGTGATGCCGCCGTCCTTGCACTGGACCTGGGCCAGCCGCTCGACCGATGCGGTCTGCGGCTTCTCGCCGGCGCGGAGGAGGGCGAGGACGGCGCGGGCCTGTTCGTCGGCGTAGGTGATGTCGCGGATGTCTCCGGCGGCCGTGCAGCCGTTGCCGGGGGCCCTCTCCGTACAGACGTTGCCGGTGAGGTCGGCGATGAGGTCCCGGCCGCCGAAGGAGCGCGCGTCGCCCTCGGTGGACTCCGCGAGCAGGGCGAGCCGGGCGGCGGCGCCGGTTGCGGGCGGTTGGTCCTTGCCGTTGGGCGCGACGTAGTCGTCGACGTGGCCGGCGAGGAACGAGGTGACCTTGTCCAGGGTGTCGCTCCTGCCGTCGGCGGCGGCCAGCGCGTACGCGGTCTCCGTGGTCAGCAGGTAGTTGGGGGCCTCGGCGCCCTCGTCCACGATGCGTTCACTGTCGGTGAGGCCGTTTTTCAGCCAGCTCGCGGCCCCGGCGACGTCCACGCGGCCCGGTGCCCCGGTCGGTTCGCCGCCCGGGTCGGGGTTCGAACCGCCTCCGGCGCGTACGTCGTCGGGGCTGAAGGCGGGCCTGCCGGTGGTGCCGCCGATGTCGGTGCCGCCGTAGACCCAGGCGTCGACGTCGCCGTCCTTGAGCTTGCGGCCCATGGCCCCGTACTGGCTGTAGGACCAGTCGTCCTGTCCGGCCGAGGCGACCCAGTAGGACCAGTACGCGGTGGCCTGCGGGGTGAGGACGCAGGCTTCCTTGTCCGGAGTCGGGTACTGGGTACCGGAGTTGAAGGCGCCGTACCCGATGCGGCAGATGAAGGCCGGTCCGTCGTGCTGGGTGCCCGCGGTGGTGAACCCGCCTTCGTGCAGCAGCTCATAGCCGGTGGTGGGGGTCGTGTCGCAGCCGCGTTCGACCGTGCCGCCGAAGGGCCCGAAGTCGACGGCGACGACGGCACCCTTGGTGGCGGTGCAGTCGCCGGCCGGAGCCGCGGCGGCGCGCGGGGCTCCGGGCAGGAAGGCGAAGCAGGCCGCTGCCAGGAGGCCGAGTGCGCAGAGCACGGCGGTGACCATGCCGTGCCGTCTTCGTGCGCCTGTGTCCGGACGCTGCGTGGTCCCCACCGGGCCCCCTCGGGTGTGGCCGATGCGGGGGTACGAAGACGTGGCAGCAGTACGCCGCCCGGATTCCCGAGGAACCGCGCGTCGTTACGGGTCGCACCACGCCGTAGTCCGCGACGGCGTCTGTTGCTGTGGAACAAGCCCCAGGTACTCCGGCTCACCCGACCAGGTCGGGTCTACGGTTGCGGGTCAGCGCCGGACTTCGACCGGCTTCCCCTGGAACGGCTTGCGTATCGGAGCGAGTGGAGCATGCGTGCGTACGGTCCGTCAAGGCTGCCCCTGACGTGACGGCGGGGCACGACCGGGCCCTGTGGCGGACTCCCCCGGCGTCGGGTACTGTCCCGCACTGCCGAGTGGGGGAACCCGGTGGGAATCCGGGGCTGACGCGCAGCGGTGTGGGGGCATCGACCGCCCCCGAGCCCGAATGCCCAAGCGGTGATGGCTATCCGGAAGTCGGTCCACGCGTTCACGGACGGCGGCCAAGTCCGCTGCGTGCGCTCGAAAAGGGCCGGTCACCGGGCGGGGCGGCGTCCCTTCACCCTGGAGCACGCCAATGCCCCGTCCCGCCCTTCTCCACCGCACCGCCCTCACCGCGGTCGCCGCGCTGGGCGCCTTCGCGCTCACCACCCAGTCGGCCGCCGCGACCGCCACGCCCGCGCAGATCGCCACGTCCAAGGCGAACGGTGTGACGTACCTCAAGTCCCTTCAGCAGCCCGATGGTTCGTACGCGGGCACGGGTCTGTCCAACGAGTGGGCCTTCAGCGCGCTCGCGGCGGCGGGCACCGCCGCAGTGGACGTCACCCCCGGCGGCGACACGACCAAGAACGCGCGCACGGTCTACAGAAACCTCCTGGCCACCAGCGCCTGGCCGTCCGCGTCCCCGGTCGTCACCGATTACGAGCGGGCCGCGCTCAACGCCTACGCGGCCGGGATCGACCCCGCACGCGTCTCGGCGGCACGCAATCTCGTCGCGGACATCTACCGCTACTGGCAGACCGCCGAGCCCGGCTACTTCGGCCCCTCCGCCAACTTCAACGGCACGGTGTTCGCGGCGCTCGCCCTGAACGGCGCCAGGACGACCACCGGCCAGATACGCGTTCCGCAGGCGCTGCGGAACGCGGTGATCAGCCGCATCCGGGCCAACCAACACGACGACGGCGGCTGGAATTACAGCAAGGCCGAGGGGAATCCGGGACAGCTGGCCAGCGACAGCGACATCGACATGACCGGCGCCGCGATGGCCGCACTCTGTGTGTCGGGTGTCGCGAACACCGACCCGGACATCGTCCAGGCGAAGACATTCCTCAAGGGCAAGCTGATCGCCAACACCGGTGCGTTCGACGCCATGTTCGGCGTCAACACGGACTCCAACGGCTGGGCCGTCTCCGGCCTCAACGCCTGCGGGATCAATCCCCAGACCGGCGACTTCCTCACCAGCAAAGGGAAGACCCCGGTCGACTTCCTCATCGGCCAGCAGTTCAACCCCGGTGGCGGATTCAAGTACCTCCCGTCCGACACCGCCCCGCAGGCGTACGCGTCGATCGACGGACTGCGCGCGGTGGCCGGCGGCGGCTTCACGGCGACCCCGCCGACGCCGGTCACCTCGGGCGCGCCCCAGTGGGTGGGCCAGACCTCATTGACCTCGGGCACCGCGACGTCCTTCGCGCTGACCGTGGACGACGGCACGGGCAGCCCGAAGGTGTGCTCCGTCCCGCTCACCCCGACCGGATCCACGACCACGCTCGGTGCGGTGCTCGACGCGGCCACGAGTGCGGCCACCCCGTCCGGCTGCGTCAGCGGGGTCACCCCGCCCTCCGGCACCGGACAGCTCACCTCGCTCAACGGCAAGGCCAACAGCGGCTCCAACACCTGGAAGGCGAGCGTCGACGGCTCGGCCTTCACCACGGCCGCCCGCAACCGGTCCATCGGTGTGGGCGACACGATCGCCCTGCGCTGGGGCGCCTGAGGCGCGGTCACACCACCGCGGGGGCGGCCCCCTCGCGGTGGTGGCGGCCGAGCCAGATTCCGGTGACGGCGCTGACGTAGCGCGCGCCGCACCGGTCGGACGGGACGACGAGCTGGGTGCCCGCCTCGTCCAGGTCACGGCCGTCCATGCGGGTGGCGAGCAGGACCGGCGCGTTGCCGAAGTCCGCGTCGATCTCCGCCCAGGACAGCACGGCGTGGTGGCCGTCGCCGCCGCTCACCGCGAGCAGGAGCCGCGAGCGCTCCTTGCGGCGGAGCGGGGCGAATCGGGGCAGGGCGGCGGCCACCACCTCGCGCAGCAGCGGTCCGGCGAACGCATGGCGCTGCGGGCCGGAGGTCGCGCAGTCGAAGACGACGTCGGCCCGGTGCTGCTCCCAGTCGCGCCGCAGCCGGGCGACGGACAGGGTGACCGGATCGGCCAGGTCGCCCCAGAGCGCGAAGGTGCCCGGGGGCGTGGGACGCGGAGCGGTGCTCGGTCGGTTCATCGTCGGTCCCCTCGCGGCGGTCGGTGCGGCGGCTGCGCGCAGTGATACCCGACCGCCGGAGCGGCGAACCGCGATTGCCATGCCGGATCGCCTCTTCGGCTCGCATTTCTGAGCTGTGTACGCGTACGGGCCTGGCATGGGCCTGGTGCGCCGAGCGGGCCGCCCGCCTGCCACCTGCTCACCGGCAGCGGACGCACCGTGTCCCCACCCGGCGGTGCGCCGCGCCTGCCCGTGCGCGTCGAGTCCGAGAGCATGGCCTTCGACACCTGGTACCTGCACCTCCCCGAGGGTGATCGGGTGCCGCCCCGGGTCCTGGAGGAGATATCCGCTCGACCTGCGCACGGCGTTGCCGTGCTGGCGTACCGGCTGGTCAGCGGGTGCGGACCGCGTGCAGGACAAGCGCCGATTCCGGGTGCAGGCGCGGGAGTTCGAGGCCGATGTGGGCCAGGAACTCGCCGGTGATCCCGGCCTGTTCCGGGGACGGGCGGGGCGTCGGGCGTACCCCGTTCCCGGAGGGCGGGGGGCCGACCGGTGTGAGCCGGTAGACGCCTTCCGGGGCGAGGCCGGTGAAGCGGGCCCGGGACGGGATCTCCGCGCGGGTCGCGGTGAGTTGGACGTACGAGAGGAGCGCCTCGCCGCCGTCGGGGGCGACCACGGCGGTGAGCGAGGCGGCGTCGTCGTCGGGGCTCTCGTGGCGGAACAGACGGCCGGTGTGCAGCAGGGTGCGGTGGCGCTTGTACGCGGCGACCCACTCGGCGAGTTCGGCGCGCTCGGCGTCCGTGGCGGAGGTGATGTCCCACTCGATGCCGAAGTGCCCGAACAGGGCGGTCGCCGCGCGGAAGGCGAGCGTGTGGGTGCGGCCCGTGCTGTGGCAGGTGGTCGGTCCGACGTGGGCGCCGGTCAGTTCCAGCGGCAGCAGGAGGTTGGTGCCCCGCTGGATCTCCTGGCGTTCCAGGGCGTCGTTGCAGTCGGAGGTCCACACACGGTCGGTGTGTTCCAGGATGCCGAGGTCCATGCGGCCGCCGCCCGACGCGCAGCTCTCGATCTCCACTCCGGGGTGGCGCCCGCGCAACTCCGCCAGGAGCCGGTAGGCGGCGGTGGTCTGTTCGCGGACCGCGGCGCGGCCCTCGTGGCCCGGTTCGACCAGGTCGCGGTTGTGGTCCCACTTGAGGTAGGCGATGTCGTACGTGGAGAGCAGGGTGTCGAAGCGCTCCAGGAGGTACGCGTAGACCTCGGGGCGGCACAGGTCGAGCACCTGCTGGTTCCGCCAGTCCGGCGGGAGCCGGTCGGCGGCGTGCAGCGCCCAGTCGGGGTGCTCGCGCAGGAGCCGGGAGTCGGGGTTGGCCATCTCCGGTTCGCACCACAGGCCGAACTCCATGCCGTGCGCCCGGACATGCTCGATCAGCGGGCCGAGGCCGTCCGGCCACACGTCCGGGTCGACGTACCAATCGCCCAGGCCGGCGGTGTCGTCACGCCGGCCGAGGAACCAGCCGTCGTCCAGGACGAAGCGCTCGACACCCGCCTCCGCCGCGCGCTCGACCAGCGGCATGAGGCGCCCCGGGTCGTGGTCGAAGTAGGTCGCCTCCCAGTTGTTGAGGACGACGGGGCGCGGCCGGACCTCGGGGTCGGGGTGGTGGGCGCGGGCACGCAGCCAGTCGTGGAAGCGGGGCGTGATGCCGTTGAGGCCGCTCCCGGAGTACGCGGCACAGAGCCAGGGCGTCACGTATTCCTCACCGGGCGCGAGGGCGCACTCGCCGGGCAGGAGCAGTTCGCCGGTGCCGATCACGCAGCCGGTGGACGGCATGCGTTCCGCGTAATAGCGCTGGTTTCCGCTCCACGCGAGATGCACCGACCAGACCTCGCCGTCGTCCCAGCCGAAGCCGGGGGTGCCGACGGACAGCAGGGCGGGGCTGTCGTGGCCGGGACGCCCCCGGCGGCTCTCCCGCAGATACGTGCCGTGGCTCAGCGGGTGGCGCTGCGGCTGGCGCTCCTTGGCCCACCGGCCGGTGAAGTCCATGGCCTCCACGGCGCGCGAGGGAATCGGCAGCACCGGTGTCAGCTCGTCCAGCTGGTAGGCGTCGGTGCCGGTGTTGCGCAGACCGTGGCGGAGGCGCAGCAGTCCGGAAGGGGTCAGTTCCAGCTCCGCCCGCCACTCCAGTCGGCTGTCCGGGTCCTCGGCGCGGACGGTGATCCGCGCGCCTTCGACGTGCACGGTGCGGGCGTGGGTGAACGACGGCGACCAGGCCGTGCCCGCACGGTGGCCGATGAGACCCGGCCGGCCCTGGTGGACCTGGGCGTTCAGCGGGAGGAGGGAGGTGCCGGTCACCGTGTCGCCCAGGGTCCGAGCGGTGGTCTCGGAGAGTGCTCTTCCCCAGTGCAGGACGCGTCCGTCCGTCTCGTCGACGACCAGGCTGACGCCTGCGGCGGTCAGGTGAATGGGCATGTGTGATCCCTTCCGGCGCCGACTATATGGGGTGTCCGCCCGCCGCGGGCAGTGCGGTGTCCTTCCCCCACGTTGCGAAGGGCGGAACCAGCGCGAACGATGGAGTCGGGCCCGATTTTCGAGACGCGAGGCCGCGTGGACCGGGCGCTCGTGCGTCAAGACGTGGAGCCGACATGACTGATCTTCCTCCTCCGATCACCCCCTATCTGGAACCGGCCGCGAAGGAGCTGTGCGAGGCGACGGATCCGCATCCGCGGATCTACGAGGTCCCCCGGAGAAGGGCCGGGACATCCTGCTCGGTCTGCAGAGCGACGCGTCCGTCCCCCGGCCCGATGTGGACGAGGAATGGGTCGACGTGGACGCCGGTGAGTGGGGCACGGTCCGTACCCGCATCATCCGGCCCGCCGGGTCCACCGCGCCGCTGCCCGTGGTGTTCTACATCCATGGAGCGGGGTGGGTCTTCGGGGACGAGAAGACCCACGACCGCCTCTTCCGGGAGCTCACGGTCGGCGCCGGGGCGGCCGGCGTCTTCCCGGTCTACGACCGCGCGCCCGAGGCGAAGTACCCCACCCAGGTCGAGCAGAACTACGCCGTGGGGCGGTGGGTCCTGGAGCACGGCGCGGAGCACGGCCTCGACACCTCGCGGATCGCCGTCACCGGCGAGTCGGTCGGCGGCTGCATGTCCACCGTGTTCGCGCTGATGAACAAGGAGCGCGGCGGGATCGACCTCAAGGCCCAGGCCCTGCTCTACCCGGTGGCCGACGCCGGCTTCGACACCCCCTCGTACCACCAGTTCGCCGAGGGCTACTACCTCACCCGGGACGGCATGAAGTGGTTCTGGGACGCCTACACCACCGACGCCGCCCAGCGCGCCGAGCCCCACGCCTCACCGCTCCGGGCCTCCCTGGACCAGTTGAGGGGGCTGCCCAGGACTCTCGTCATCACCGATGAGGCCGACGTCCTGCGGGACGAGGGCGAGAGTTACGCGAACAAGCTGCGCGAGGCCGGGGTGGACGTGACCTCCGTCCGGGTGGCGGGCATGGTCCACGACTTCCTGCTCCTGGACAGCCTGCGCGACACCCGCGCCGCCAACGTCGCCCGCAAGCTCGCCGTGGACTTCCTCCACGCGGCGCTGCACGGCGACTGATCCGGGCGACGGCCCGGCCTCCTCCCCGGGCGGGGAGGAGGCCGGTGGTGTACGGCGGTGTCAGGAGGCCAGGGTCCAGCGCTGGTTGCTGCCGTTCCCGCAGGAGTAGAGCTGGATCTTCGTGCCGTTGGCCGTACCGGTGCCCACGGCGTCGAGGCACAGTCCGGACTGGACGCCGACGACGGTCCCGTCCGAGTTGAGGCGCCACTTCTGGTTGTCGCCGCCCCAGCAGCTGTAGATCTGGATCCTGGCGCCGCTGCCGCTGCCCCCGGCGTCCAGGCACTTGTTGCCGTAGACCCTCAGCTCACCGGCGGCGGTGTGCTCCCACTTCTGGTTGGCGGCGCCGCCGCAGTCGTACAGCTGGACCGCGGTGCCGTCCGCCGTGGCGGAGTTGGGCACCTCCACGCAGCGGCCGGAGCCGACGCCCTTGAGCTGTCCGCTCTGCCCGCCCTCCTCGCCGCCGTCACCGTCGCCGGGGCCGGTGGACGCGCCGCCGTTGAGGGCGTTCAGGACGGAGGTGTACGCCGCCTTCTTGCTGCCGTCGTTGTTGAACAGCAGCGGGGTGTCCCCGGAGCGCCAGGAGTCGCTGTCGCGTACGCCCCATACGGTGATGCCGAGGCAGCGCGAGACGGCCAGGCAGTCGTTGGTGACACTCGCGTACGTCGAGGCCGAGGCGCCCTGGATGTCGAGCTCGGTGATGGCCACGTCCACGCCGAGGGCGGCGAAGTTCTGGAGGGTGGTGCGGAAGTTGCTGTTGTACGGGCTGCCGCTGTTGAAGTGCGACTGGAAGCCGACGCAGTCGATCGGCACACCGCGCTGCTTGAAGTCCTTGACCATGGTGTACATCGCCTGGGTCTTCGCCCAGGTCCAGTTCTCGACGTTGTAGTCGTTGTAGCAGAGCTTGGCGGCCGGGTCGGCGGCGCGCGCGGCGCGGAAGGCGGCCTCGATCCAGTCGTTGCCGGTGCGCTGGAGGTTGGAGTCGCGGCGGGCGCCCGAACTGCCGTCGGCGAACGCCTCGTTCACGACGTCCCACTGGGCGATCTTGCCCTTGTAGTGGCCCATCACGCCGTTGATGTGGTCGATCATCGCCTGGCGCAGGGTGCTGCCGCTGAGGCTCTGCATCCAGCCGGGCTGCTGGGAGTGCCAGGCGAGGGTGTGGCCGCGCACCTTCTTGCCGTTCTGCACGGCCCAGTTGTACACGCGGTCGGCGTTGGCGAAGGTGAACTGCCCCCGCTGCGGCTCGGTCGCGTCGATCTTCATCTCGTTCTCGGCGGTCACCATGTTGAACTCGCGCGAGGCGATGGAGGTGTACGCCGAGTCGCCGAGCTTGCCCGAGGCGATGGCGGTGCCGAAGTACCGCCCGCTCTGCGCCGCTGCGGCCCCGAGCGTGGATTCGGCGGCGTGCGCGTCCGACGGTGCGACCAGCGCGGCGGACGCGCCCAGCACCCCGACGAGCAGCGCGGGCAGCAGGGCACGGAGCGGGCGGCTGAGAGCGGATCTCGGAAGGGCGTAGGAGCCCATGGCTGTGCCTCCTCGGTAGGGAATCGCGGTGCCTCGGACACGGATGATCGATGGATTGACAGGGCACCGTCAACACTTCTCGCAGATAAAGTTTCTGCGAGATTATCGAAATATTTCGGAGGCCAGATGAACATCTAAGCCGGTTCCTGCAAGTGATGCGGCAGCTCACGCTGGCTGTAAGCGCTCACATTCACACCTTCCGCCGACACACTTCCGCGCCGTCTCGAAATATTTCGAGACGGCGCGGAAGGGCCGGTGGAGTCAGCGGGTGACGACGTGGCGTTCGTCGGGGACGCAGTGGGTCATCGTCAGGCCGGTGACGTCGCGCGGCGGGTTGTCGCCGAGACGGGAGAGGCGCTCCCGGTCCTCGTCGGTGAGGTTCTGGCCGGGCAGCGGCTCCAGGCCCTTGACGTCCGAGGGGGTGATGCGGAGCCCTTCGCCGATCTTGAGGCCCAGTTCGTTCTCCACGAGCAGGAAGTGCCAGACCATCCGCTCCTGGACCGGCCGGTCGCACTGCGAGAGCAGGTTGACGAGGTTGTGCACAAGGTCGTCCCGCTCCCACTGCTCCATCAGGAGGTAGCGCTGACCGGCCTGGAGGTAGTCGTTGGTCCGGGGGATGCGCTTGCGGGTGAGCCGGCCGCGCACCTCGGGGCCCACCTCGTCGTGCGTGGGGTAGTGCGCCTCGCGCAGACCGCCCGTGATGGACGGCTCGTAGTTGACGATCGGATTCCCGCCGCCGCCATCGACGTGGTACGTCATCAGGCCGTCGCGCTGGTTGGTGCGCACGGTGGCGTTCTTGGCCTGGTTGACCGGCAGTTGCAGGTAGTTGGGGCCGACGCGGTAGCGCTGGGTGTCGCTGTACGAGAAGGTGCGGCCCACCAGCATCTTGTCGTCGGAGAAGTCGAGCCCGTCCACCAGCACCCCGGTGCCGAAGGAGATCTGGTCGTTCTCCGCGAAGTAGTTCTCCGGCATCCGGTCGAGGACCATCCGGCCCACCGCCCTGGGCGGGAAGTCCTGCTCGGGCCAGGTCTTCGTGTCGTCCAGCGGGTCGAAGTCCAGCTCCGGGTGGTCGTGGTCGTCCATCAGCTGGACGAGCAGTTCCCACTCCGGGTGGGCCCCGCGCCCCACCGCCTCGTACAGGTCCTTCGTGGCGTGGCCGAGGCTGTCGGCCTGTACGTTGGCCGCGTCCTCCTCGGTCATGCTGCGCACGCCCGCCTTCGGCATCCAGTGGTACTTCACCAGGAAGGACTCACCGGACTCGTTGACCCACTTGTACGTATTGACGCCGAAGCCCTGCATATGGCGGTAGTCCGCCGGGATGCCGCGCGGGCTGAACAGGTTCACCAGCATGTGCATGGACTCGGGCGTCTGCGACATGAAGTCGAAGATGCGCCGGGGCTGCTGCTCGAACGTGACGGGGTCCGGCTTGAGCGCGTGGATCACATCGGGGAACTTGATCGCGTCCCGGATGAAGAAGACCCCCAGGTTGTTGCCGACGAGGTCCCAGTTGCCGTCCTCGGTGTAGAACTTCACCGCGAAACCGCGCGGGTCGCGCGCCGCCTCGGAGGAGTCACGGCCACCGATCACGGTCGAGAAGCGCACCGCGACGTCCGTGCGCCTGCCGCGCTCCTGGAAGAGCTTGGCGCGGGTGAAGCGGGCGATGGGCTCGTCGCCGAAGGCACCGTACGCCTCGAAGTACCCGTAGGCGGTCACGCCCCGGGCGTGCACGACGCGCTCGGGGATCCGCTCGCGGTCGAAGTGGCTGATCTTCTCCAGGAACTGGTAGTTCTCCAGCGTGGCCGGGCCCCGGGCGCCGACGGTGCGCTGGTTCTGGTTGTCGTAGACGGGATGGCCCTGCCGGTTGGTGAGCGTCTCGCGCTCGTCACCGGCTGCGGGGCCCCTGTTCGATACGTCCGTCACGGGCGTCGACTCCTTCGGAACGTGTACGTATGCGCCTTTTCCTCAAGCTATGCGAGGTTGGGGCACCCGGCAGTGCGGGCCGCCCGGGCGGGCGCGCGGGCACGGCCTGCCCGCCTCTGACGGGTTCGGCCGTTCGGGTCGCCCCTCCGCGCGTCAGAGCAGCAGGATGATCGCGTACACGAGGAAGAACGCCGCGATGAGCAGTGTCACGCCGATGATCAGCGCCATCGGGGCCTTCGCCCAGCCCTTCGGCGGGTTGTACGTGATGTCCTCGGGCCCCGTACCCGACAGTCCGCTCTCGGCGGGCGGGGTCTCCCCGGGCGGCACGCCGCCGCCGGGTTCCAGTCCTGGGGTCTCGCGGGGTTCCGGGTCGGGGTCCGGGGTCTGGGAAGGAGTCATGTGATCCACGTTCCCCGATGACCGCCGAGTTCGCCCGCCCACGGCCGGCGTGCGCCCGCCAGCAGGTCCTGGTACGCGGAGGGGGCCGGCTCCCGTCACCGGGTGCCGGCCCCCTCCGTCTCCACTGCGCGGCGTCAGCCCGGCCAGCTGCCGGTGAGGCGGCGGGCGGTCACCGCGCCGGAACGCTCTATCGCCGCCTTGACCACGGCGAAGATCGCGCCCTGGACGGCCGCGGCGAGCAGGATCTCCTTCCAGCGGCGGTCCTCGTCCATGGCGTCGGGGGCGTCGCCCTCGCCCTCGATGACCTTCCACACCTGCTTGAACGCCATGCCCGCGAGCATGCCGCCGGCGGCGCCGAGCACGAGCCCGACCGGCTTGTAGGCGATCTTGGCCGCGTTCACCGGCGGTGGCCCCGGCTGCGGCGGACCAGGAGGACGGCGGCGATCAGGGCACCGGCCGCGAGCAGCGGGGTGCGGTTGGCGCGGGCCGCGGTGGCAGCCTGGCCGGCGGTCTCGCGCAGCGGTTCGGGCGCCTTGTCCGCCGCGTACTGCCCGGCCTTCGCCGCGCTCTCGCGTACCTGGGCGGCGGCCTGGGCGGTCTTCTCCAGGACGGGGTCGGGGGTGCGCTCCCTCAGCTTCTGGGCGACCTGGGCCGCCTTGTCGCGCACCTGGCCGGTGGCCAGGGCTGCCTTCTCCGCGGTCTGCTGCTTCACAGCGGCCGTCCTCTCCTTCGCCTGCGCCTTGATGTCGGCCTTGGCGGCCAGCGCCTCGACGGTCATCCCGAGTTCGTCACGGGTTTGCTCGACCTGCCTGCGCAGGTCCTCGGGGTGGGGTTCTCGTTGTCGGTCCGGTGTGTGTCGCTCATCGGTGTGCCTTTTCCTTGATCTCTGCCACATCGGCCTTGACGCTGTCGATGGTCTGCTCGGGTGCGGGCGTCCCGGCCTCGGTGATCTGCCGCTTCCCCGCCAGGGCGGCGACGGCGGCCGCGGCCGCCAGTACCGCCGTGACGACGAGCGCCGCCGCCCACACCGGCAGCACCAGTGCGAGGGCGACGATGCACGTCGCGACCAGGGCCTGGGCCGTCAGGAAGCCCAGCAGGCCGGCGGCGCCGAAGAGGCCGCCGCCCTTGCCGTACCGCTTGCCCTTCTCGGTCATTTCCACCCGGGCGAGCTGCATCTCCTCCCGGACCAGCTCCGAGATCTGCTGCGAGGCACGCGAGACCAGCACGTTCACCGACTCGTCGGTGCCGTGGGCCTGACGCTCCATGGTGCTCATACGAGGTCACCTTGCCTTCCTCGATCGTGCGAATCGCGGTCCGCGCCCATCCGTCCGGCGCAGCGGCGCGTGGGTCGGTCCCGGCACACGTACCCGGTGATCGGCGGGACACCCCTGGGTCATTCCGCCAGCCGGCGGCGGTCCTCCTCGCTCCAGGCGCGGGTGTCGCGGGGCCGCACGTACGGCTCCTCGTCCTCGGGCAGTCCGCCGGCGATGGCGCGCCGGCGGGCCATCTCGGCGTCGAATTCCAGGCCGAGCAGGATCGCGAGGTTGGTGATCCACAGCCATACGAGGAACACGACGACGCCCGCGAGTGTGCCGTAGGTCTTGCTGTACGAGGCGAAGTTCGCGACGTAGAACGCGAAGCCGGCGGAGGCGGCCAGCCAGATGAGCATCGCCAGGAGGCTGCCGGGGGTGATCCACCGGAAGCCGCGGCCCTTGGCGTTCGGGGCGGCCCAGTACAGCAGCGCGATCATGAGGATGACCAGGAGGACCAGAACCGGCCATTTGGCGATGGACCACACGGTCAGCGCGGTGTCGCCGATGCCGAGGGCGGTGCCCGCCTGCCGGGCGACGGCGCCCGAGAAGACGACGATGAGCGCGCTGGCGCAGGCGAGGACCATCAGCGTGACGGTGAGCGCGAGGCGCAGGGGCAGGATCTTCCAGACCGGCCGGCCCTCGGGCAGGTCGTAGACGGCGTTCGAGGTGCGGATGAACGCGGCGATGTAGCCGGAGGCCGACCAGACGGCGACGGCCAGGCCCACGATCGCCATGACCGAGCCGACGCCGGCGTTGCCCTGGAGCTGGCGCACGGCGTCGGTGAGGACGTCGCGGGCGGAGCCGGGCGCCAGTTGCCGCAGGTTGTCGAGGACCCGCCGGGTGGCGGACTCCCCCGCGATGCCCAGCAGGGACACCAGCACCAGCAGCGCGGGGAACAGCGACAGGACTCCGTAGTACGTGAGTGCGGCGGCCCGGTCGGCGAGTTCGTCGTCCTTGAACTCCCGAGCGGTCGCGCGCAGCACGGCGAGCCAGGACCGGCCGCTCAGCTGGGTCGGCTCGTCGGGGGCCCGCTCCTCCACTTCCTCACCGGGTCCCACGTCCGGCGCGGGTCCGTCGCCGCCGTGGTGCTGTTCTTCCCTGTCGGTGCCGGGGTGCGGTGTCCTTTTCATACGGTGCGGTTTGCCCGCCGGGCGGTACTCATGTGTGCGAGGGCCGGTCCGGGGGGTGAGGCTTCCCCGGACCGGCCCGCTGTGCGGGAGGGGCCGCTATTCCGCGTACGTCTCGAACTCGGCGATCCTCGGTGTGCCACCGGCCGAGGTGATCTCGAAGGTGATCTTGCGCAGCGAGGTGGCCGGGACGGTGATCGTGCCGGCGCCGCTGCCGGTCTTGAGGACCGCGCCGGTGTCGGCGTTCAGCAGCCGCCAGGAGCCGGTCACCCCCTGGGCGCCCGCGGCCTCGCGGATGGTGACGGCGGAGACCGTGGTGGCGGAGCCCCACTTGACGGAGACGGAGCCGGTCGAGCCGGCCGGGGACCAGTAGGTGTTCAGGTCACCGTCGCGCACGTTGCCGTAGCTGGTTCCGCTCGCCTTGCTGGAGCCGTCGGCGCCTGCGCCGAGGCTGAGGTTGGTGCCGGTAGGTGTGGTCGGGTCGGTCGGGTCCGTGGGATCGGTCGGGTCGGTGGGGTCCGTCGGATCCGTCGGGTCGGTGGGGTTCGTCGTGGAGCAGTTGCCGTCGGAGACCTTGAGGCCCTTGTTGGCACCCGCGGTGCCGGTCACGATGGCGGGCACGCAGGAGGAGGCGTCGAGGGTGTAGGCGTAGGGGATGCTCACCGTGGTGTTGGACTGCGGGTTCGGTCCGGCGGGGTGGTTCTCCTCGCCGGGCTCGGACCAGGTGACGTTGTCGAAGGTGTTGCCGCTGACCTGCCAGTATCCGGTGGTGTCGGTGTAGAAGGTGCCGAGGACGTCCTTGGAGTCCTTGAAGTAGTTGTTGTCCACCTTGGCGTGGGCGCCGGCCCGGGAGTTGATCCCGGACTTGTTCAGCTTCACGTAGTAGTTGTTGTAGATGTGGGCGGTCCCGCCGCGCAGCAGCGGTGTGCGGGAGTCGACGTTCTCGTACAGGTTGTGGTGGAACGTGACGTAGCCGTTGTCGAGCTGGGTCTCGCTGGACCCGATGAGGCCGCCCCGGCCGGAGTTGCGCAGGGTGCTGTAGGACAGCGTCACGTACTGGGTGTTGTCCTTCATGTCGAAGAGGCCGTCGAAGCCGTCGTCCTCGCCGCCGGACGCCTCCAGGGTCGCGTGGTCGACCCAGACGTTGCGGACGTCGCTCTCCATGCCGATGGCGTCGCCGCCGTTGGAGGTGGGCGAGCCGGACTTCTTGACGTTCTTGACGGTCACGTTCTGGATGATGATGTTGCTGGACTGGCGTATGTGGATGCCCAGTTGATCGAAGACGGCCCCGCTGCCGACGCCGACGATGGTGACGTTGCTGATCTGCTTGAGCTCGATGACACCGGCCGCCGTGTTGCAGCTGTCGCCGGACACCTTGGCGGTGTTGGCGTGGTTGATGGTGCCCTCGACCTCGATGGTGATCGGCGTGCTGCTGCTGGCCCGGCCGCACAGGGCCTGGTGGATCTGGGTCCCGGTGGTGGCCCGTACGGTCTGCCCGCCCGCGCCGCCGGTGGTGCCGCCGTTCTGGCTCGCGTAGCCGGTGGCGCCGCCCGCGACGGCGGCGGATGCCTCGGGCATCGTGAGCACCGCTCCGGCCGCGGCCGCCAGGGCCATCGTGGACAGCGCCGCAGAAAGTCTCAGTGCGACTGGTCGCCTCATGTTCGTTCCCATTCGTCGAAGAGAGATGGAAAGCGCTTTCTGGATGGCGAGGATAGGGGCGGCCAGACTCGCCGTACAAGGATGTGAACACGAAAAGATGGCGCTTTCTTGATTTGGGCACGTCAAGACCAGGACGTTACGGGCTCAACCGGGGCGTCACGACCGTGGGCCGCGCCGACGCGGCACTCGCGCCCACGCCACGCGCACCGCCGCACCGTGGAGGGAACGTACGAATTTCCTACGCGGGGGTAGTGAGCGCGCGCCTCTTGCTATACCTTCCGTCTAACAGCTTGCTAGACGCCGCGTCTAACAAGCGAGGGCGGCGTCCGACGGCCGGCGATCTCATCGGGCCTTGCGCGATGAGGGCCGGACGGCGCCGGGTCGATCTCTCGAGTCAAGGAGCCGCAGCATGGCAAGCAGCACCGTTCGGCCGGAGGACCAGGACCGGGCCGCCGAGCAGGACGTCGCCCGGCGCCTGCTCGATTCGTCCGCGAAGCTCTCGTACGACCCCGCCACCGAGGTGGACTGGGACACCCCTCTGGACACCGACCACCACGGGGCGAGCCCCGAGTGGAGCACGCTCTACGCCACCGCGTACTGGGGCGAGCTGACGGAGGCTCAGCGCAAGGCGCTGACGCGCCAGGAGGCCGCTTCGGTCGCCAGCACCGGCATCTGGTTCGAGATGATCCTCCAGCAGATGGTGCTGCGCGACATGTATGCCAAGGACCCGACCGACCCGCGCTTCCAGTGGGCGCTGACCGAGGTCGCCGACGAGTGCCGGCACTCGATCATGTTCGCCCGGGGCGCGGCGAAGCTGGGCGCTCCGGCGTACCGGCCGCGCCGCCCGGTGCTCGAACTGGGCCGCGCCTTCAAGACCCTGGCCTTCGGCGAGGCGGCGTACGCGGCGATCCTCGTGGCGGAGGAGGTGCTCGACGTGATGCAGCGCGACTGGATGCGCGACGAGCGCGTCGCGCCGTTCGTCCGCACGATCAACAACATCCATGTGGTGGAGGAGTCCCGCCACATGAAGTTCGCCCGCGACGAGACCCGCAAGCGCCTGCGCGACGCGGGCCCGGTGCGCCGCCACCTCAACGCGCTCGTCGTCGCCATCGCCTCGTACTACATCGTCACCAGCATGGTGAACCGGGACGTCTACGCGAACGCCGGCCTGGACGCCGCCCGGGCGCGGGCCGAGGCGAAGACCAACGAGCACCACAAGTCCCTGATGCGGTCGAGCTGTTCGGGGCTGATGGAGTTCCTGGCCTCGGCGCGTCTGCTGACGAAGCCGGCCCTGTTCTTCTACAAGCGCGCCGACCTGATCTGACCCGAGCCGAGAGCCCGAGCCATGACCTACGCCATCACCCAGACCTGCTGCAACGACGCCACCTGTGTCGCCGTGTGCCCCGTCAACTGCATCCACCCGACGCCGGAGGAAGCGGACTTCGGCCGTACGGAGATGCTGTACGTCGACCCGCAGACCTGCATCGACTGCGGCGCGTGCGCCGACGCCTGCCCGGTGGACGCGATCTTCCCGGTGGACAGCCTCTCCGGGGCGCGCGAGGAGTACGCCGCCATCAACGCGGCCTACTACGCGGACCGGGAGCCGGAGCCCGCCGCCGGGCCCAACTTCCATGCCTGGGGCGCCCCTTCGTTCACGCGGAGCCTGCCGTCCGACTTCGCGCCGATCCGGGTCGCGGTCGTCGGCACCGGGCCCGCCGGGATGTACGCGGCCGAGGACCTGCTGCTGCACACCAACGCCGAGGTGACCCTGATCGACCGGCTCCCAGTGGCCGGCGGGCTCGTCCGGTACGGCGTCGCGCCGGACCACCCGGGGACGAAGGGGGTCGGCGAGACCTTCGCACGGTTCCACGCCCACCCCAGGGTGCGGATGCACCTCGGGGTCGAGGTCGGTACGCACATCTCCGCCGAGGAGCTGTCGGCGCACCATGACGCGGTGGTCTACGCGGTCGGGGCGGGCGCCGACCGCCGGCTCGCCGTCCCGGGCGAGGACCTGCCGTCGAGCATCGCGGCGACCTCGTTCGTCTCCTGGTACAACGCGCATCCGGAGGTGGCGCCGGACGCGGTGGACCTGTCGCGGGCCGAGCGGGTGGTCGTCGCGGGGAACGGCAACGTGGCGCTGGACGTGGCGCGCATCCTCGTCGCGGACCCGGCGGGGCTCGCGGGCACCGACATCGCCGACCACGCGCTGGCCGCCCTGCGCGGCTCCGGGGTCCGCGAGGTCGTCCTGCTCGGGCGGCGCGGTCCGGAGGACGCCGCCTGCACGGCGTCCGAGCTGCTCGCGCTCAAGCATCTTCCGGGTGTGGAGCTGGTGGTGGACGACCACGATCCGCGCATCGGCCCCGCGATCGAGGGCGCGGCGTCCGGGAGCGCGGCCGCCGTGCTGCGGGGCGTGCGCCGGGAGTCCGTGGACTGGGCGCGCCCGCCGGCGGAGGGGCGGCGCATCGTGCTCCGTTTCCACTCGGCGCCCGTGGAGATCACCGGCCGGGACGACGTGGAGGGCGTCCGGGTCACGGCGGCCGGGGGCGAGTCCGCGATACCGGCGCAGCTGTTCCTGCGGGCCATCGGCTATCGGGGGCTCGCGGTTCCCGGGCTGCCCTTCGACGAGGCGAGCGGCACGGTGCCGCACGAGGGCGGCCGGGTGGCCGGTCTGGCCGGCACGTATGTGGTCGGCTGGATCAAGCGGGGGCCCTCCGGGGGCATCGGCGCCAACCGCACCTGCGCCGCCGAGACGGTGGGCACGCTGCTGGCGGACGCGGTCGCCGGTGCGCTGCCCTCACCGGCCCACCCGGCCAGGGCGTTCGGCCGCCTGGTCCGGGGCCGCGCCCGCCAGGTGGTCGACGCCCGCGGTCTCGCCGCGATCGACCGGGCCGAGCGGGCGCGGGGCCGGGACGGCGGACGCCCCAGGGTGAAGTTCGGCACGGTCCCGGAGCTGGTCGCGGCGTCTAAGGGGCGCCGCTAGGGCGTGTTTCGAAAGTAGCGCCGTCCGCCCGCAGGGCGGGCCGGGCGGGAAACGTACGCCCGGGGCCCAGTCCATGCCCGGCGGCCGGAGCCCGCCCGGCCGCCGGGCCCCGGCGCCCCCTCAGAACTCCTCCGGCTCCGGCATCCGCGCCCGGGCCCGCTTGCCGACCACCGCCGCGGCCGCCGCCGCGCTGCCCGCGAAGGCCAGGGCGACCATCCACGGCTGGTCGAACACATGGCCCGTCGCGTGGTCGACGGAGTAGCGGCCGGGGCCGGTCAGGCCGATCGCGGCGGCGGTGAAGCCGAGGAACGCCGGGTATTCGTAGCCGCCGCCCTGCGCGAAGAAGCCCGCGGGGGCGTGGACGGCCACCGCGCCCGCCATCGCACCGGCCGCCGCGGCCCCGGCGGCCGGGGTGGCCAGGCCCAGGGCGAGGAGCACGCCGCCGCCCGCCTCGCCGAGCCCGGCGGCGAGCGCGCTGTGCTTCGGCGGATGGAAGCCCATCGCCTCCATCGCGGCGGTGGTCCCTTCGATCCCCCCGCCGCCGAACCAGCCGAGGAGCTTCTGCGCTCCGTGCGCGGCGAGCACCGCGCCGGTGCCGGCGCGCAGGACGAGCAGACCGAGGTCGTGACGGTTGACGCAGCCCATGGGGGTCTCCGGTGGGTCGTTCCGGGCCCCGCCCGGACGACGCGGGCCCCTCGATTCCGTACGTCACCACTCTCCGCGTCCCGCCGGGTGCGGGACTGCGGTGTTGCGCCATCCGAGTGACCCGGCTCAGGGGCGTGAGCCGTGACACAGTGCGACGTACGCCATTGTGCAACTTGTTGCACAATGGCGCGGCGGTGGTCTAGAACTGGGGCGACGCCACACCGAGGAGCCGCCGCATGAGCCCGTATCCGCACCTTCTGAGCCCGCTCGACCTCGGGTTCACCACCCTGCCGAACAGGGTCCTGATGGGGTCGATGCACGTCGGCCTCGAGGAGGTCGAGAACGGCTTCGAGCGCATGGCCGCCTTCTACGCGGAGCGCGCCCAGGGCGGCGTCGGCCTCATGGTCACCGGCGGCATCGCGCCAAACGCGCGCGGCTGCTCGTTCCCAGGTGGGGCGAAGATGACCACCGAGGCGGAGGCGGCCGAGCACGCCCGGGTGACCTCGGCGGTGCACGAGGCGGGCGGCCGGATCGCCATGCAAATCCTGCATTTCGGCCGGTACGCGCACCACCCGGACCTGGTGGCGCCGAGCCCGCTCCAGGCCCCGATCAGCGCGTTCACCCCGCACGCGCTGACGGACGACGAGGTCGAGGCGACGATCGAGGACTTCGCGACGGCGGCGGCACTGGCCCGGAGCGCGGGGTACGACGGCGTCGAGATCATGGGCTCCGAGGGCTATCTGATCAACGAGTTCATCGCCTCGGCGACCAACCACCGCGAGGACCGCTGGGGCGGCTCGTACGAGAACCGCATCCGCTTCCCCGTCGAGATCGTGCGCCGGGTCCGCGAGCGCGTCGGCGACGACTTCATCATCATCTACCGGCTGTCGATGCTGGACCTGGTGCCGGGCGGCTCCTCCCTGGAGGAGGTCGTGCACCTGGCCCGGGAGATCGAGGCGGCCGGGGCGACGATCATCAACACCGGCATCGGCTGGCACGAGGCCCGCATCCCCACCATCGCCACGTCGGTGCCCCGGGCCGCGTTCACCTGGGTCACCGAGAAGGTGCGCGGGGCGGTCTCCGTACCGCTGGTGACGAGCAACCGGATCAACACCCCCGAGGTGGCCGAGCAGGTCCTCGCCTCGGGCCGTGCGGACATGGTGTCGATGGCCCGGCCGTTCCTCGCCGACCCGGACTTCGTCGCGAAGGCGGCGGCGGGCCGCGCGGACGCGATCAACACCTGCATCGGCTGCAACCAGGCGTGCCTGGACCACATCTTCAGCGGCAAGGTCACCTCCTGCCTGGTCAATCCGCGCGCCTGCCACGAGACGGGACTCGTCCTGTCGCCCACCCGCACCCGCAAGCGCGTCGCCGTCGTCGGCGCCGGTCCGGCCGGGCTCGCCTGCGCGGTCACGGCCGCCGAGCGCGGCCACGAGGTGACGCTCTTCGACGCGGCCGAGGAGATCGGCGGGCAGCTGAACGTGGCCCGCCGGGTGCCCGGCAAGGAGGAGTTCGACGAGACGCTGCGCTACTTCCGCACCCGGCTCGCGGAGGAGAAGGTCGCCCTGCGCCTCGGCACCCCGGTCGGCGCCGGGGATCTCGACGGCTACGACGAGGTCGTGCTGGCCACCGGGGTCACGCCCCGCACCCCCGCCATCCCCGGCGTCGACCACCCGAGCGTCGTCAGCTACCTCGACGTGCTGCGCCACGGCGCGCCGGTGGGCGACCGGGTCGCGCTCGTCGGGGCGGGCGGTATCGGCTTCGACGTGGCGGAGTTCCTGACGGACGGCGGCGAGGAGGCGAGCCTCGACCCGGAGGTGTTCTTCCGGCAGTGGGGCGTCGACACCGGCTACCGCGAGCGCGGCGGCCTCGCGGCCCCGGAGCGCCCGAGGACCGCGCGCACCGTACATCTGCTCCAGCGCAAGACGAGCAAGGTCGGCGCGGGCCTCGGCAAGACGACCGGCTGGATCCACCGCACCGAACTCCGCCACCGCGGGGTCTCGATGACGGCGGGCGTCACGTACGACCGGATCGACGACGAGGGCCTGCACATCACGGTGGGCGAGGAGCGGCACGTACTGCCGGTGGACACGATCGTGCTGTGCGCCGGACAGGACCCGCGCCGGGACCTGTACGAGGAGCTGCTCGCCGCCGGGCGCGAAGCGCACCTGATCGGCGGCGCCGACGTCGCGGCCGAGCTGGACGCCAAGCGCGCGATCCGGCAGGGCACGGAACTCGCCGCCGCCCTCTGAACCGGACGGCCGGGTCGCCCCCGGCCGTCCCTAGGATGCACCCCATGTCACTGCCGCACGCGATCCTCACCGCCCTGATGGAGAAGCCGTCGTCGGGACTCGAACTGACCCGCAGGTTCGACCGGTCGATCGGTTACTTCTGGTCGGCCACGCACCAGCAGATCTACCGCGAGCTGGGCAAGCTGGAGCAGGCCGGGCAGATCAGGGCGCTGGAGCCCGCCCAGCCGGCGCGGGGGCAGAAGAAGGAGTACGAGGTGCTGCCGGCGGGCCGCGAGGCGCTGTCCGCGTGGGTCGCCCGGCAGGAGGACCCCAAGCAGGTCCGCGATCCGCTGCTGCTGCGGATGCGGGCGGCGGCCGTCGTCGGGGCGCCCGGCCTCGACGCGGAGCTGCGCCGCCATCTGGAACTGCACCGGCGGCAGCTCGCGGAGTACCGGGCGATCGAGATCCGGGACTTCCCGCCGGAGCGGGACACGCCCGGGGACCGGCTGCGGCACCTGGTGCTGCGGGGCGGCATCGACCTGGAGAACTTCTGGATCGGGTGGATCACCCGCGCGCTGGAGGACTACCCGCAGCCGACGTGAGCGGGCGCCCCGTGGCGCGTACGGCGTACGGAATCAGTGGCGCCCGGCGCCGACCCGGCGGCGCTGTTCGCGGCGCGCGACACGAGGGCTGCTGATGACCACCCGCGACGGGGCGGGCGGCGCGGCACCGGCCACCGCCGGCGCCGTCTGCGCCTGGGCGCGGGTCAGCAGGATCACGCCCCGGACCGCCGCCACCGTGCCGAGCAGCGCCGGGACGAGTCCGGCCGGTCCGCCCTGGAACCGCTCCCCCAGCAGGGCGAGGCCGATGGCCGCGGCGGCGACCGGATTGGCGAGGGTGACGACGGCGAGCGGGGCCCGAGCCCGCCCCGGTAGGCGGTCTGGGAGAGCAGCAGCCCGCTCATCGCGAAGGCGGAGACCAGCACGGCGACGACCACGACGCGGGCGCTGAGCAGCGGTCCGGTGTGGTCGGTCACCGCGACGGTCAGGGTCTGGGTGAGCGCGGAGGCGACGCCGGACGTGATGCCGGAGGCCGCCGCGTGCCGCAGCCCGGGGCGGGCGCCGGGGCGGCTGAGCCCGGCGACGAGCGCCATGGTGCCGGCGCCCACGGCGAGCGCCTCGGTCATGGTCAGGGTCTCGTGCGGGGCGGCGCCGCCCGCCGTCAGGAGCAGGGCGCCGAGGCCGAGCAGGGTGAGGAGCGTGCCGCGCCACTCGGTGGCCGTGACCCGGCGGCCCGCGGCCCGGGCGCCGAGCGGGACGGCCGCGACCAGGGTCAGCGCGCCGAGCGGCTGGACCAGGGTGAGCGGGCCGTACTTCAGGGCGGCCACGTGCAGTAGCGCGCCGCCCGCGTTGAGGCCGACCGCGCACCACCAGGCGCCGCGTCCGAGGAGCCGGAGCGTGCCGGTGCCGGGCGCGGTGCGGCCGGCCAGCCGGGCCTGGGCGACCGCCGCGGCGGCGTAGGCGGCGGCCGAGACGAGGGAGAGCGCGACGGCGGCCAGGGTGGCGTTCACCGGTGCGCCCCGGAGGCGGCGTACACGGCGGCGTGCTCCCGCTGCCCTACGACGGACGGCCACGGCTGCGGCGGGCGGACCGGTTCGGCGCGCGGGAGGCGGAGCGCGGCGAGCGTGACGGAGAGCAGGGCGGCCACCACGATCGAGTCGAGCCAGTAGTGATTGGCGGTTCCGACGATGACGAACAGGGTGATCGCCGGGTGCAGCAGCCACAGCCACCGCCAGCGGGAACGGGTGGCGACGACCAGGCCGACGCCGACCATGACGGCCCAGCCGAAGTGCAGCGAGGGCATCGCGGCGAACTGGTTGGTCATGGAGTCCGTGGCCGGCTGGGCCCCGTACACCGAGGGCCCGTACACCCGGCCGGTGTCCACGAGGTGGGTGGCGGCGAGCAGGCGCGGCGGGGCCAGCGGGAAGAGCAGGTGCAGGGCGAGCGCGGCGCCGGTGAGCGCGGCGAGGACGCGGCGGGCCCAGACGTAGTGGCGGGGGCTGCGCCAGTAGAGCCAGGCCAGGAAAAGCAGCGTGGCCGGGAAGTGCACGGTCGCGTAGTAGGTGTTCGCCAGGTGGATCAGCGTCTCGTCGTGGAGCAACAGGCCCTGGACCGCGCCCTCGCCGGGCAGGTGCGCGGCGCGCTCGACGTCCCAGACGTGGCCCGCGTTGCGGAATGCCTCGTCCACATGGCCGTTCGCGGCCTGGCGGCCGAGCTTGTAGATCAGGAAGAGCCCGACGACGAGAAGAAGCTCGCGGACCAGGGGCGGGCGGGCGAAGGTGTCCGGCTTCCGATCGGCGGGCGTGGTGCCGGCGTGCTTCACCCGGTGCCCCTTTGCTGCTGCGTTTCGGCGGACGTCCGCCCTTATCGATACGCCAGTGTACCGATACGGCAGCGTATCGGTACACACGCGTATCGGTACACTGGCGTATCGATGGACCTCGTCGCAGAGTCGCAGAGAGGGAAGGCACATGTCGCCGCAGCAGACCGAGCAGGAGCAGCCCCCCGCGCAGCGCCGCTCGAAGATCACGCCGGAGCGGGCCCAGGAGCTCTACACCGCCGTGCTCGACATGCTGAGGGAGAACGGCTACGAGTCGCTGACCATGGAGGGGGTCGCCGCCCGGTCCCGCTGCGGCAAGTCGACGCTCTACCGCCAGTGGGGCTCGAAGCCCGAGCTGGTGGTGGCCGCCCTGCACGGCACCCGGCGCGGCGCCCTGCGGAAGATCGACACCGGCTCGCTGGCCGGCGACCTACTGGAGGCGGCCCGGGCCATCGGCGAGGGCGCGGGCCGCGACACGCCGCTGATGCTGGCGCTGAGCCATGCGGCGTTGCAGAGCCCGGAGCTGCTGTGCGCCCTGCGCGAGTCGCTGATCCTGCCGGAGATGGCCGCGGTCGACGCGCTCGTACGGCGCGGAGTGGAGCGCGGCGAGGTGGCGCCGGACAATCCGGCGGCGGAGTTCGTCTCCGCGCAGCTGCTCGGCGTGATGCGGGCCCGCCCGATGCTGGCGGGCACCCACGCGGACGAGAGCTACCTCGTCCGCTTCGTGGCGGGCGCGGTCCTTCCCGCACTCGGCCTGGACGCCCCGGCGTCCGGGTCCTGACAGACGTGGGCCGTCGTCCGAGCGGATGACGGCGGCCCGCCCGCGCCGCACCGTGGGGACGGGGGCGGCGCGCACCCGGCCGGCCGGTGACTTCTCCGAAGTCACCGGCCGTTCGCGTACCCGGAACCTCCTTTATTCGTCCTCTTGACGATAAGGCGGGATTCCGCTTATCGTCGTCATGACGAAAACGACATCTGGGGGTTCCCATGGCCGACATCACCCGCCGCTTCGGCTGGCGCCATCTCCGCTCGGCGCCCACCGCGCACATCCGCCACCACAAGCGCGGCAAGCTGGCCCACGACGGGGCCGGACTGAGCTTCTGGTACCGGTCGCTGAGCGCCGCGCTCTCCGAGGTGCCGGTCAACGACCGCGAGCTGGCCATGGCGTTCCACGCGCGCACCTCCGACTTCCAGGACGTCACGGTCCAGGCCACCGTCACCTACCGGATCAGCGACCCGGCCGAGGCGGCCGCCCGCCTCGACTTCTCCGTCGACCCGGACACCGGCGCCTGGCGCGGCGCCCCCCTCGAACAGATCGCCACCCTGCTCACCGAGACCGCCCAGCAGCACACCCTGGACGTGCTGGCCCGCACCCCGCTGGCCGGCGCCCTGGTCGACGGGGTCGCCGCCGTCCGCGAGCGGGTCGCGGCCGGTCTCGCCGCCGAGCCGAGGCTCCCCGCCACCGGCATCGACGTGGTCGCCGTCCGCGTCGTCGCCATCCGCCCCGAGGCCGAGGTGGAGCGCGCCCTGCGCACCCCCGCCCGCGAGCAGATCCAGCAGGAGGCCGACCGGGCCACGTACGAGCGGCGCGCCGTGGCCGTCGAGCGCGAGCGGACCATCGCCGAGAACGAGCTCGCCAGCCAGATCGAGCTGGCCCGGCGCGAGGAGCAGCTGGTCGAGCAGCGCGGCACCAACGCCCGCCGCGAGGCCGAGGAGGGCGCCGCCGCCGACGGGGTGCGCGCCGAGGCCGAGGCCGCCCGCACCGTGCGGCTCGCGGGGGCCGAGGCGGAGGCCGCCCGGCAGGTGGGCGCGGCACGCGCCGAGGCGCAGGCCGCCTGGCTCCGGGCGCACGGCGAGGTGGAGGCCGCGACGCTGCACGCGCTGGCGGCCACCCGGCTCGCCGAGAACCTGCCGCACATCGACAGCCTCACCCTCTCGCCCGATGTCCTCACCGGCCTGCTCAGCAAGCTGGGCCGGCCGGAGGCGGGGGCGTGAGCCTGGCCCCGCGGGCGGTCCTCGTCCACCGCACCACGGAGTACGAGGAGCTGCTCGCCCGCCACGGCACGCACGGCCAGGCCGCGTTCGTGCTGGGCGCACGGGGCCGGTCCATCGAGGAGGTGGCCCGGCGGCACGAGCGGACCCGGCAGGCCCTGGCGGATGTGGCGGCGGCCGTTCCGCTCACCTGGCGGCACTGCCGGGTGGAGCGGGCCGACCTGGACCGGTTCCTGTTCGCGCCCGAGGACGTGGTGGTGGTCGTCGGGCAGGACGGCCTGGTCGCCAACGCCGCGAAGTACCTCTCCGGCCAGCCGGTCATCGGCATCGACACCGACCCGGGCCGCAACCCCGGCGTCCTGGTGCGCCACCGCCCGGCCGACGCGGGGGCGCTGATGCGGGCGGCCGTGGCGCCGGCCGGGCGGGCCGACGCGCTGACGATGGTGGAGGCGGTGGCCGACGACACGCAGCGGCTGCTCGCCCTGAACGAGGTCTACCTCGGCCCGCCCGGCCACCAGACGGCCCGCTACCGGCTCGGGCCCGACACGGCGGACTCCCCCGCCGAGCCGCAGGCGTCCTCCGGCGTCCTGGTCGGCACCGGCACCGGGGCGACCGGCTGGCTGCGCTCGCTCTGGCAGGAGCGCCGCAGCACCCTCCCGCTGCCCGGGCCCGCCGATCCCCGGCTGCTCTGGTTCGTCCGGGAGGCGTGGCCCTCGCCGTCGACCGGCACGTCGTTCGTCTCGGGCGAGCTGGGGCCCGGGCAGGGGCTGCGGCTGACCGTGGAGTCGGACCGGGTGGTGGTGTTCGGCGACGGGATGGAGACGGACGCGCTGGAGCTGACGTGGGGGCAGAGCGTACGGCTCGGGGTCTCGGAGACCTCGCTGCGGCTGGCGGTATGAGGGCGGGGGCGGACGCGGCATCCCCATGAGGGCGGGGGGCGGACGCGGCATCCCCGTAGGCTCGACGCCCGGACCCGATCGCCCCGCCGAGGAGCAGCATGGCCACCGAGAGTTCCGCCGCCCCCTCCCGTAACACCCGACTGCCCAAGGCCCAGGCCGCGTTGGGGGTCGGGGTGATCGTGCAGGACGCGCAGGGCCGGATCCTGCTGGGCCGGCACCACAGCGGCACCTGGGAGCTGCCCGGCGGCAAGGTCGACCCGGTGCCGGAGTCCGTCGCGGCGGCGGCCGTGCGGGAGCTGCGCGAGGAGACCGGGCTGGCGGTCCCCGAGGACGAGGTCACCGTCTTCGCGATGCTGCACGACGCCCTCGGCGGGATCAACCGCGTGACGATGGCCGCGCTGGTGCGCGTGGACAGCGGCACGGCACGGGTGACCGAGCCGCATCTGATCAGCACCTGGGAGTGGACCCCGCTCGACGCGCTCCCCTCGCCGCTCTTCGACCCGTCGGCGCAGATCCTCGCCACCTGGCGCCCGGACCTCGCCATCCCGCATCCGCCCGTGCACCGGCTCGCCCTCGCGCCCGAAGAGCCCCAGGTGAGCCCCTAACCGAATTAATCGTTTGCCTAGGGGCCATAGGCAGAGTTAGCTTCGTGGTCATGAAGGCCCTGACCGAGCAGGACATCCGCTCATCGTTCGTGAATTGCTCCAAGGGGGAAGCCAAGCGCCTGCCGCTCCCCCGCGATTTCGAGGAGCTGCCGTGGGACGACCTCGACTTCCTCGGCTGGCGCGACCTGTCCGCGCCGGGACGCAGCTACATCGTCACCGAGCACGAGGGCGAGCCCGCCGGGATCTCGCTGCGCTTCCCGTCCCAGCAGCGCGGCTTCCTGCACCGGAGCATGTGCTCGCTCTGCCTGACCACGCACCCGGGCAGCGGGGTCTCCCTGATGACCGCCCGCAAGACCGGGCCCGCCGGGCGCGACGGCAATTCGGTCGGCCTGTACATGTGCACCGATCTGGCCTGCTCGCTGTATGTGCGCGGCAAGAAGAAGGTGGACTCCGGGGCCCGGTTCAAGGAGAGCCTGACCACGGAGGAGCAGATCGCCCGCACCGTCGACAACCTCCACGCGTTCGTGGCGAAGCTCTTCAGCTGACCCCCGCGACGACATCGGACGGGTCGGCGCTATTCTGGCCGCCACACCGGACACGGGGTGCCCCGCACGGGGCTGAGATCACACCCGTCGAACCTGAACCAGTTAGCACTGGCGGAGGGATGTCTTCATGTCGTTGCCGTATGCCCAGGACGAGCGCGCCGCTTTCGGCGGGCGCATGCCCACCGCCCCCGGCGATCTGCGCATCGAGGCGAACGGGATAGCCCCGGTCCCCGAGGACCGCCGTTACGGCCGGGCGGGCCGGCTGTTCACCGTCTGGTTCGCACCCAACCTGACCATGACCGGCGTCTTCACCGGCACCGTCGGCATCGCGCTCGGCCTGGACTTCGGGACCGCCCTCGCAGCGGTCGTGCTCGGCACCCTCGTGGGCGCCGCGCCGACCGCGTATCTGGGCACCTGGGGCAGCCGTACCGGCTCCGGTCAACTTCCGCTGTCCCGACTGGCGTTCGGACCGGGTGTGGTGCTGCCGGGCGCCCTGCAATGGCTGTCGTCCATCGCCTGGGACGCCCTGATCGGCCTCTTCGGCGGGGACGCGCTGGCGCAGCTGTGCGGCTGGCCGTTCTGGCTGGGGGTGCTGGTCATGATGGCCGCGCAGGGTGCGCTCGGGGTGCTGGGTTACGAGGTGATCCACCGGCTCCAGACCGTGATGACGTTCGCCCTGGCGGCCGCCTTCGCCGTGCTCGCCACCAAGCTCCTGCGCGGGGTGGACCCGGTGACCACCTCGACCGTGCACGGCGCCGACCGGGCCGGGGCGTTCGTCCTGACCTGCACCATCGCCCTGAGCCTGGCGCTGTCCTGGGCGCCGTACGTGAGCGACTTCAGCCGCTATCTGCCGCGCGAGACGTCCCGGACGCGCATGTTCTGGTGCACGCTGGGCGGGATCAGCGCCTCGTTCGTGGCGGTCCAGACGATCGGGCTGTGGGGCGCCTCGGTCTTCACGGACCAGACCGCGCGCGGCATCGACTCCCTGCTCGGCGGGGGCGCGCTCGGGGCGTTCGGGCTGCTCGCGGTGGCGCTGGCCGCGCTGTGCAGCAACGCGATGAACGACTACAGCGGTTCGCTCGCGTTGCAGACCATGGGGGTGCGCCTGCCGCGTCCGGTGGCCGCGGCCCTCGCCGCCGCCCTCGGGTTCCCGCTGGTGCTCTGGATGCACGCGGCGGACACGACCGCCCGCTTCCAGAACGTGCTGCTGCTCGTCGGCTACTGGATCCCCGGCTTCGTGGCGATCGTGTCCGTGGACTGGCTGGTCCGCGCCAGGGCCCGGCGCGGCGCCCCCGTCGACCTCGCGGCCGAGCACGCCCGGCCGCGCCCGTGGTGGCCGGCGCTCGCCGCGTTCGCCGTGGCCTTCGCGGCGGCGGTCCCGTTCATGAGCACCGGCCTGTACGTGGGCCCGGTGGCCGAGGCGCTGCACGGGGCGGATCTGGCGTACGGGGTGGCGTTCCTGGTGGCGCTCGCGGTGTACGCCCCGCTGCGGATGCGCCGGGCCCGCTGACTCACCCTCGGCCCCCGCCGTCAGGGCATCCGGGCCGTTCCCGTCGGCGCGCACTGCATCTGCTTCTCCGAGGGGATCTCCCCGCACACGCTCATGGCGTCGAGCGGAGCGTCCTCGGAGACCCCGAGCATCTTGGTGTACGAGTCGTGCTCGAAGCGGATGAAGGCGTCCAGCTCCATCCCCCGAGCGTCCTTGATGATCACCTTGTCGCCGACGGCGCCGCCCTCGATCCGGCCCCAGACCGCCTGGCAGGCGGCGCTGTAGCGGAGTTCGATCTGCATGCCGCGCAGATAGGTGCTCTTGGCGGTCTTCGCGTCCCACTGGCACTCCATGGCCTGGGGATCGTTGCGCCAACAGGCGTCCGACGTGCACTTGACCTCGATGTCGCCCGCGCGGGGCACGAGGTCCGCTCCCTGCCCGCCCGCCTTCTTGCTCTCGGTACGGGTCTTCGCCGGGTCCGGGCCCTGGGCCGCTCCCGCGAGGTACGGGGAGAGCAGTCCGGTCGCCACGGAGCCCATCAGGGCGCCGGCCGCGATGTAACCGATCACCGCGCAGCGCCGCCGCCACGACACCCCGGGCCGCTCGCCCGGGGCTCGATCCCCGGCGGCCGTGTCACCGGCAGCGGTGTGGGCCCCCGTAGTTCGGCCGGCCACGACCGGCACCGGCGCCGTGACCGGCGCGCCCGCTCTGGCCAGCAGGTCGAGCAGCGGTTCCGGCGGAGTGCCCGCCACGGCCGCCAACTGCTCGACCGCCACGGGGGTCGGCAGCTGCTTGCCGTTGAGAAACCTCTCCCACGAGGAGCGGCTGTAGTGCGTACGGTCGGCCAGCCCGCCGAAGCTGAGCTGAGCTCCCTCCTTGATCCTCCGCATCTCCGCGCCCAGTTGTGCGCGGGCCGCCGCCGTGGCATCCGGTGCCGGGTTCTTCGGATCCGACTTCGCGTTCGACATGCAAGACCCCCTCGTCATGTGCGCCCACGCGTCGTCTCCTCCCCCGGATCCGACGCGGCGCGAGGGACACAATAGATCGGGTATGTGACAGCTCCGCGACAGCTCAAGTGCGTGGCGCGGCGCGGACGCGGGCCTGCCGGTCCCCCGGCCACCGACCCCTTCGGGGCACCCGCGAAGGTCTGCGCGGGATGCCAGGAAAGGGTGCGCGCGATGCCAAGTTCCCGCTCACCCGCGCGGCCGGCCGAAGAGGTCGTCGATCCAGCGGGTGACGTCCGGCAGGGACGCCGACAGGACTCCGCGGTGGTCGGCCCCGGGGTAGGTGTACGAGGTGACGTGGACGCCGTTCGCCCGCAGTTGCTCGCCCAGGGCAGCGGTCCAGGCGGGCTGGATGACCGTGTCCTTGCCGCCCTGGGCGAGCAGCACGGGGACGCGCGGGGACAGCAGGCCCGGCTCGTTGTCGGCGAGCACCTTGTCGAGGGAGGTGAGGTCGGCGTCCTTGCGGAAGATCTCGTCGCTCTTCAACGAGCCCCAGGAGCCCGGGTCGCGGAGCTGGGCGCTGCACAGCCGGTCCGCGTCACCGGCCACCGCCAGGGCCTTCGGCGTGAAGATGTCCTTGTCCGGCACGGGGCGAACGGTCTGCGCGCCGCGGACGATCAGCGGGAAGAAGTCGCTCACCCCGGCGAGCGGCTGTTCGCGCAGCGCCGGCACGGCCTTGCTGAGCTGCGACCCGGGCGCCAGCGCGGCCGCCCCGACGAGCCGCAGTTCCGGCGTCCAGCGGTTGGCGAGGTCGGCGGCGAAGACCGCGGCGTGCCCGCCCTGTGAATGGCCGTACGCCACCCACTCGTTGCTCAGGTGGCGCGAGAGCTGGTGCGCGGCACGGGTCAGGTCGGCGGCGGCCCGGGCCTCCGCCTCGCCGACGAGGTAGCTGTGCGTGCCGTCGGTGCCCAGGCCCTGGTAGTCGGTCCGGGTCACCGCGTATCCGCGTGCCACCCAGGGGGCCACGGTGTCCTGCATCGCCTGGAGATAGTCGTGCGCCGGGCCGTTCGCGGTGTCCCGCGACGGGGCGCAGGCGTCCGCCACGCCCGTGGTGCCGTGCAGCCAGGAGAGCACCGGCCGGCCGCCCGCCGGGGGCCGCCCGTGCGGGATCGCGACCGTGCCGGAGACGGCCACCGCCCTGCCCTGCGGGGTCACCGAGCGGTACAGCACACGCCAGTTGTCGGCGCCCGCGAAGGCCGCGACCCCGGTCAGCCGCTGCGCCCGGATGAGCGTGCCGTGCCGTCCGTGCTCCACGAGCCCGCGGGACGCGTGGTAGAAGCCTTCGCCGCGCGGCCCTTCGGGAACGCCGCCTCCGTGGCCCGCCGCCGCGGACGGTGTCGCGGCAAGCAGGGCCGCGAGGACACCGGACGCGCAGCAGGCCGCGATCGACCTGGCGGTCCCCGAGTACATGCGTCGCTCAGCCATGGGGGTTTCCGGCCTCTCTCCTGGGAAACGCTGTCGCCGGTCCCGCACGGCGCACCTGCTCGGCGCACCGGCCCGGGCGAAGCTCTGAATGATGATTCATTACTTCGTCCGCCCCTCGCAAGCCCCTGCGGCAGGCCATTGCCGCGCGCGATCGGCCGAGAACGGGGACAGCGGCCCCCGGACATGCCGAAGGGCGGTCCCGGATCTCTCCGGAACCGCCCTTCGGGCGCCCGTGGCGACGTCGGCGTGGGCTCAGTGGTGACCGTGGGCGGTGCTCGACGCACCGCTGAAGAGCCGCCCGACGGCCCGGAAGGGAAGCGTGACGACCGTGGCGATGGCGCCGCCGATGGAACGGAACACATCTGCAATCGCCTTCAGCATGGCTACTCCTCTGTTCGGTCGCACCCCTGCGCCGGAGTGCCGTGGTGCTCTGTGTCCGACCGGGTACCCGGGCATCCGAGGGAAAAACACCGGGGTGCGGTGCCGGACAAAGACCGAGGGCCGGTTTCGGTGATTCCGAAACCGGCCCTGACCTGCGACTGCATCCAGTCGGGACGACAGGATTTGAACCTGCGACCCCTTGACCCCCAGTCAAGTGCGCTACCAAGCTGCGCCACGTCCCGCCGCCGCTCGCCCGGTCTCGCCGGGTGGCGGCTGCAGGGAAAACATTACCTCACTCGGTGGACCGGATCGACGCGCGTGCCTGCTGGGCGCGGGCGGCCAGTCCTTCCGCGCCGCAGGCGGTGGCCAGCTTGTGGGCGCGGGCCAGTTCGCGGGGCGAGCGGGCGGCGACGCCATAGTCGTAGAGCGCCTGGGCGAACTCGTAGCCGGAGGGGGACGCCTCCAGATGGCGAACCGCCTCGCCGAGGAGGTGTACGGACTCCTCCGGGCGCGCGAAGAGGGCCACGCAGCGCAGGGCCTCGCCGATGGCGGTCTCCGTGCCGAAGCGCTCCGCGTGGACCCGGGCCGTGTTGGCGAGCTGGGCGGCGCGGCCGGGGTCCTCGTCCGCGAGGGCGCGGGCCAGGTCGCCGGCCCAGGGGCCCCAGATGCCGTTGAACCTGCCGCGCGGTTCCAGCGAGCGCCCGGCCGCCTCCAGCTCGGTCACCGCTTCCTTCGTACGGCCTTCGGCCAGCAGCAGGCGGCCGCGGACGCACGGCGCGTCCGGCAGCACCATGGCGCTCGGGTAGGGCAGGCCGAAGTCGTACTGGTCGGCGACCTTGCGGGCCTCGGGGACCCGGCCCCGGGCGAGCAGGGTGTCGATGAGCAGGCACGCCGCGTCCCAGTGGACCGGGAGCCCGCTGCCGACGCGGTCCGCGAGGCGCAGGCCCTCGCGCAGGAAGCCCTCCGCCTCGGCGAGGCGGCCCCGGCGGCGGTGGACCAGGCCGAGCAGGGTGTGCGCGAAGGCCAGGTGGGCGCCGCTCCAGCCGGAGATCTCGAAGGCCCGGACCGCCTCGCCGAACAGCTCCTCGGCCCGGTCGAGCCGGTCCGTGAAGGCGTAGGTGATCCCGACCATGGCGGGGAGCTCGAAGCCCCACTCGGAGTCGGTCCAGCCCAGTCCGCGTGCGGGGTGGCCGTCCACGAGGGCGCGCTCGCAGAAGTCGACGATGATCTCGGCGTTCTCGCCGCGCAGCATGGCGTCGAAGGCGCGGAGGGTGAGCAGGGCGCGTTCGGCGTTGTCCCGGCCGGTGAGGTGGTCGGCGTTGGCGGCGAGCCGGCGCGAGCGGCCGGGGCCGTCCTCCTCGGTGGCCTGCATGCCCTCCCAGAGGAAGTGGGCGGCCTGGAGCCGCATCAGGCCGGGGCCGGGTGCGGTGCGTTCGGCCTCGGCCGCGAGGGCCAGGGCCGCCTCCTTGAGCTGGTTGTTGTGGGACAGCGCGGCGGCCAGCCGGAATGTGGCGTCGACCCGCAGCTCGTCCACGAGGCCGGGCATGTCCAGGGCGGCCCGCAGGTGCTGCACGGTGGTGGCCGGGGAGCTGAGCAGCGTCGCGCAGCCCAGCTCGTACAGCAGGGTGGCGCGTACGTCGTGGCGCGGCGGCTCTTCGAGCGCGCGCTCCAGGCAGCGCCGGGCGGCCTCGGGGGCGCCGACGGCGAGGTGCTGTTTGGCTGCGGCCCGCAGCTGTGCGACGAGTTCCTGGTCGTCGTCCGGGTGGACTTCGAGCAGGTGGCGGGAGGCCGCGGCGGGGCCGAGACCGGCGTCGGTGATCGCCCAGGCGGCGCGTCCGTGCATGGCGGTGCGGGTGGCCGGCGGGATCGAGCGGTAGATGGCGGAGGCGATCAGCGGGTGCACGAACTCCAGCGGGTCGAACCCGCTGACGATACGGGCCTCCCGCAGCCGGGCGGTGCAGTCCGCGGCCTCGGCCGGGCTCATCCCGGCCAGTCGCGCGGCGAGGTCCTGGGAGATGTCGGTGCCGAGGACGGCGGCCGCCCAGGCGAACCGGTTGGCGTTGGTGCCGAGCCGTTCGAGGCGGGCGACGAGGCCGCTGCCCCGCGCGGATGCGCCGAGTTCGCGCAGGAGCCCGGCGGACTCCTCCAGCGGGGCCAGCTCCTTGTCCTGGACCTTGGCGACGAGCTCGACCGCCTCGTAGGGATTGCCGCCGGTGACGGCCCAGACCTCGCGGCAGAACGGGTCGTCCGCGTGCTCTCCGAGGGTGGCACGGACCAGTTCGGCGGTGGCGTCCGGAGTGAGGGCGCGCAGGGCGACCCGGATCTGCGCGGGGTGGCCGTCGGCCGCGTTGCGCGCGGCCTCGCGGGCGGCCAGCTCCTCGGGTCGGTGGGCCTGGACGACCAGCACGCGCAGCTCGCCGAGGCGGGCGGTGAACGAGGCGAGCCAGGCGAGGGATTCGCCGTCCGCCCAGTGCGCGTCGTCGATGATCAGGAGCAGCGGGCGGTGGCTGAGCCGGGAGGCGAGCCGCCGCACGACGTAGTCGAGGCCGTCGCGCACACCCTGCGGATCGGGCTGCGGGCCGGAGGGCTCGGCCAGCCCCAGGGCCGGGGCGGCGCTGTCGAACCAGGGGCCGAACAGGGCCCGCATGTCGTCGGGCGGGAACTGGCCCAGGGCCGGCTGGAGCAGCTGTCGTACGACGTGGAACGGCACCGAGGTGACCGTCTCACCGCCGCGCGCCGACCAGATGGTGCACCGGTCCGCCGCCATGGCCTGGATCTCCTCCAGGAGCGCGGTCTTGCCGATGCCTGCCTCGCCGCTGTAGATCAGCAGCCCGCCGGTGGCCTGTGCCCCGCAGAGCGCGTCGATGGCTTGTGCGGCAGTGGCGAGTTCCGGTTCGCGCTCATAAAGCGGCCGGGACGGCTTCATGCCTACCCTCCCCAAAGTGGTGACCATGGTGGTCGAGCCTAGTCGCGCGCGGGGTCTTACGGACAGTGGTTCGGACAGTTCGCCGCAGGTGCGGGGCACAATCGGGGGCGTGAACGAGACACGCAGGGACCGGGATTCCGAGGGACGGGCGCACAACGCGCGCCCCCGTGACGGGCTGGGGCGCCCGCTGCCGTACGGGGCACCGGGGGTGGAACGCCAGCCGGAGGGCGTCGAACGCACTGCCGGTGAGACCGTCGGGGAGGCGCAGCGGCTGCTGGACGCGGGCATGCCGTTCCACGCGCACGAGGTCTTCGAGGATGCCTGGAAGGCGGGCCCGGAGGCGGAACGGGAGCTGTGGCGCGGGCTCGCCCAGCTGGCCGTCGGCCTGACCCATGCCGCCCGGGGCAACGCGACCGGCGGGGCGCGGCTGCTGCGGCGCGGCGCGGCGGCGCTGGAGGCGTACGGAGCGGGTGAGGCGCACGGGATGGGGCTCGGGGAGCTGACCGGCTGGGCGCGGGACCTGGCGGCGCGGGTGGAGCGTACGGGCGCGGGGCCGGTGGACGCGGCGGCGGAGGCACCGCGACTGCGGGCGGAGCAACCCTGAGGCACAACTCGGCCTGCTTTCGACGGTGTTGGTTGACAACGGCGAACAGGCCGGGGTGGAGCCACTACGATCCCGCGTCATGAGCACTTCTGACCAGGACCGAGCCGTGGACGCGCCGATAGCCGACGACACCCCCGAGGAGGTCGCGGACGGTCTCGCGGACGACCTCGCGGAGGGTGAGGACACCGGCGAGCGGCGGCTGACCCCGCGCCAGGCCAGACGGCTGCGCATCGTGCTCTCCTCGGTCGGCATGGTGGCGATGGCGGTGGTGCTCGGGCTGCGGCTCGCGAGCCGCGCGTCCGTGCTGGTGGTCGGGGTGTACGGGCTGGCGCTGATCCTCTGCGGGATCGTGATCGAGCTGAGCCGGAACGGGCGTACCCGGCTGGGCAGTTGGCTGTTGGCGGTCGGGCTGGTCGCCGCGATCGGCGCGGACTGGCTGCTGATTCCCTGAGCGGTACGGGGATCAGGCGACCCGGATGTGCACGGTGCCGCCCCGCGGGTCGACGCGGCCCAGCCAGTCGGCGGTGAGGGAGAAGGAGCGGCCTGGCGCGACGGACCGCGCCAGGCGCCCACGGTGCAGCAGTGCCCCGTCCTGGGCGACGACGAGCAGCGGTACGGCCAGTCGGCGGCCGGTCCGCAGCAGGAGCCTGCGCCCGCCCGGACCGGTGAGGTTGGGCGCGACCCACTCCAGCGGGGCGGCGACGGCGAGGGGCGGACCGCCGACCGGCCAGGTCCCGGCGCTGAGGTGGGCCAGCACGGGCCCCGTGGCGGCCCGGCCCTCGCGGGCGGCGGTGGCCGCGCTCTCCCCGCCGCGCAGGAGGTTCCCGACGGCGAAGACCCCCGGCCGTCCGGTGCGGAACGCGGGGTCGTGCGCGGGCCCCCTGGTGCCGGAATCCAGCGGGATGCCGCCGCGCCGGGCGAGTTCGTGGTCGGGGATCCAGTCGGCCGTGAAGACCACCGTGTCGCAGGCCAGGGTGGCGGTCCGCCCGTCCGCGTGGCGCACGCGGACGCCGGTGAGGCGGGGGCGGCCGGTCAGGGCGGTGACGGTGGTGCGGGTGAGCAGGGGTGCCCCGCCGGCCGGGCGGACGGCCGCGAAGGGGCGGGGCGGGTGCTCCGTGACGCGGGCGACGAGGTGGGCCCCGGCGGTGCGCAGTGTTTCGGCTGCGGCAAGGCTGACCGGTTCGTCGCCGATGACCACGGCGCGGGTGCCGATGGGCTGGTGGTGGAGGTGGACGGCCTGCTGGAGTTCGCCGGTGGTGTAGACGCCGTCCGGGCGGGTGCCGGGGACGAGCCGGGCGGCGCGGGGGCGTTCGCGGGCGCCGGTGGCGAGGACGACGGCGCGGGCGGTGAGGCGTTCCAGGCCGTCGGGGCCGGTGGCGTCGAGGGTACGGGGCCCGGCCCAGCCGGTGACCGTGATGCCGGTGCGGAGCGTGGCGCCGGCCGCGCGTGCCTCGGCCGCGCACCGCAGGGCGTACGCGGGACCGGTGAGATCGCCGCTCGCGCGCGTACCGAATCCGCCGTGGGCACAGTGCCTGGGGATGCCGCCCGGCGCCTGGTCGCGCTCCAGCACCTCGACGCGCCGCACCCCGGCGGCGGCGAGACCGGCCGCCGCCGCGAGGCCGGCCGGTCCGGCGCCGACGACCAGCACGTCGACGAGGCGTTCGCAGCGGGTCATGGGCGCGCCCCCTCGATCCGGGCGCGGAGCGCGGCCCCGCAGTGGAAGCCCTGGCAGCGTCCGTTGCCGGCCCGGGTCCGGCGGGCGAGCCCCGCTGCCGAACGGGGCGGGAGCGTCGAGGCGAGGGCGTCGCGGATCTCGCCCTCCGTGACGCGCTCGCAGTGGCAGACGACCGTGCCGTAGGCGGGGTCGCGCGCGATCAGGTCGGCGTCGAGGTAGGGGCGGACGGCCTCTTCGCCGAGACCGGGCATGGTGGGCGGGGCCGGTTCGGCGGGCTCTCCCGGGTCGAGTCCGGCGTCGGGGAGCAGCGAGACGACGTACTCGGCGATGGCCATGGACGCGGTGAGCCCGGTGGAGCGGATGCCGCCGACGGTGATGAGGGCCCGGTCCGGGTGGGCCGTGATCCGGTAGTCGTCCTGGCCGGTGGCGGCCCGCAGTCCCGCGTAGACGGCGGTGACCTCTTCGTCGAGGAGCCGGGGCAGGACGCGGCGCCCCTTCTCGCGCAGCAGGGCGAGCCCTTCGGCGGTGGACTCGGTGGCGTCCTTGTCGTCCAGGTCCTCGGCGGTGGGGCCGAGCAGGACGTTGCCGAAGACGGTCGGCGCCACCAGGACGCCCTTGCCGGCGGCGGTGGGGACGGGCAGCAGGATGTGGTGGACCAGGTCGCGGGCGAGCTTGTCGAAGACGATGAGCTGGCCCCGGCGCGGGCGCACGGTGAAGGTGTCGAGGCCCAGCAGCCGGTCGATCGCGTCGGCGTGCAGCCCGGCGGCGTTGATCAGCAGGCGGGTGCGCAGGGTGCCCCGGGCGGTGGTGAGGGTGTGCGGGCCCCCGGCGTACGCGATGTGCTGGACGGGGCAGTCGAGATGGAGGTGGACCCCGGCCCGGACGGCCTCGGTGGCGTAGGCGAGCGGGGTGGTCCAGGGACAGATGACGGATTCGTCGGGGATCTCCAGGGCGCCGAGCGCGCCGGGCCCGAGGTGCGGTTCGCGCGCGGCGGTCTCCTCGGCGTCGAGCAGCCGGGCCGCCCGGTATCCGTTGCGTTCGGCCTTGGCCGACAGGGCGGGCAGCGCTTCGAGTTGTTCCCGGTCCCAGGCGACGAGGAGGGCGCCGACGCGGGCGACGGGGATGCCCGTGCGGGCGGCGTACGCGGAGAGCAGGCGCTGCCCCTCGCGGACGAGGCGGGCTTCCAGGGTGCCGGGGGCGGCGTCGAACCCGGTGTGCAGGATCGCGGTGTTGGCCTTGGAGGTGCCGGTGCAGATGTCGTCCGTGGCCTCGACGAGGGCGGTGCGCAGGGGGTGGCGGGCCAGTGCGCGGGCGATGGCGGTGCCGACGACTCCGGCGCCGATGACGGTGACGTCGTAGGGCGGGCCGTCGGGGAGCGGGTCTCCGGCGCGGGTGACAGTGGGCGGTGTCGCGGCTACCACGCCGGGCCTGTCCCGTGGGCCCGCGCGCTCACGACCGCTCCAGCAGCGCGCGCACGGCCGCGCGGAAGACATCGAGGCGTTCGGCCGCCTCGTCCGGGCCGATGCGTGGTTCGTAGACCGCGGCCGGTTTCCAGTCGGGGACGGCCCGGGCGAGCGGGAGCGCGGGGTCGGCGCCCATGCGGGCCACCGCGCCGACGCCGAGCGCGGTGACGTCGGGGAGCGCGGACACCTCGACCGGGCGTTGCAGCAGGTCGGCCTGGGTCTGCATGAGGAGGGCGGAGCGGGTGAGGCCGCCGTCGACGCGCAGGACGGACAGCGGTGTGCCCCGGTCGGCGGTGACCGCCGCGGCCAGCTCGACCACCTGGGCGGCGATCCCCTCGCACAGGGCGCGCACCAGGTGCCCGGCCGAGGTGTCCAGGCCGAGCCCGGTGACCGCGCCGCGCAGATCGCTCCGCCACCAGGGGGCGGCGAGGCCGGCGAGTGCGGGGACGAAGGTGACGCCGCCGGAGTCGGGAACGGTGGCGCCGACCGGGTCGAGGTCGGCGGCGCCGGCGATCACCCCGAGGTCGGTGAGCCAGCGGACGGCGGAGGCCGCCGTATAGACCTGGCCGTCCAGGCAGTAGCTGGTGCGCCCGCCGAGCCGCCAGGCCACGCAGCCGGCCAGCCCGCCGGTGCTGCGGCGCGGGGCGGCGCCGGTCCCGGCGAGGAGGAACGCGCCGGTCCCGTAGGTGCACTTGGCGACGGACGGGTCCGATGCGCTCTGGGCGAGCAGGGCCGCCTGCTGGTCGACCAGGAGCCCGGTGAGCGGGAGTTCGCCGCCGAACACGCCCGTCGTACCGAAGGTTCCGGCGGCGTCGGTCACGGCGGGCAGCCGCTCGTCGCCGAGCCCGTAGGCGTCCAGCGCGTCCGGTGACCAGGCGACGCGGTCCAGGTCGAGGAGTTGGGTGCGTCCGGCGGTGGCGGCGTCCGTGACGAAGGCGCCGGTGAGCTGGTGGACGAGCCAGGCGTCGCTGGTGGTGACGACGCCCTCGCGGGTCCGTTCGCGGCGGATCCAGGCCATCTTCGGGGCGGCGAAGTAGGGGTCGAGCGGGAGTCCGGTGAGCCGGCGCAACTCTTCGCCCCGGGGCACGAGTTCCGCGCAGATTCCGGCGGCGCGGCGGTCCTGCCAGACGATCGCCTCGGTGAGCGGTCGCCCGGTGTCCGGGTCCCAGGCGAGGACCGTCTCGCCCTGGTTGGCGAGCCCGACGGCGTCGACGGTGGAGCCCGACGCGGCCAGGGCGCGGCGGCCGGCCGCGACGACCGATGCGAGTAACGCGGCCGGGTCCGTCTCGACGGCTCCGCCGGGACCGTACCGCGGCCGCACGGGGGCGGAACCGGAACCGATCACGCCGCGCTCGGGACAGATCACCAGCGCTTTCGTTCCCGATGTGCCCTGGTCGATTGCCAGCACCGGGCCTGCCATCGGTTCTCCAGCGGTACGCGGGCCCGGGGCCCGAACGGAATCGTGATCTTCGCTCGCGGCCACCCAGAGTGGAGCAGCCCAGCGGTTACGTCAAGCGGGCACCGGCGGTATGTCCGGAACCTTTCGAGGGTGGCGGGAAGGCGCCAACGCGAGTACGCGGTAAGCGACTTGGGTGGAATCAATGATTCGTTCGAGAGTTCCGCGCAAAGGGCTCTACACTCACCGCCGGGCAGCAAGCGGAAGCCCAAAAGCGGTTCGCACTTCAACTGTTTCTACGCCGCAATAATCCCTGAGGATCGATGAATTCAGCACCCCGTCCCGAGCGCGTCCATGGCCAACGGTGAATTCCGGCCGGTTTATCATCCGGCCGGCCACGACAATGAACTCCGCGCGGCGTTACAGGACTTACGCACCGGCCGCTGGATCGCCATGCGCGACCTGCTGGGGCGCACCCCGGACTGGACGCTGTGGACCCAGCGCACCCAGGTCCTCGGCGCGGTCGCGGCGGGGACGGACGCGATACGGACCTGGCTGACAGAGGAGCCGGAGAGCACCGCGGCGGCCGTGATGCGCGCCCGGGTCGCCGTGGAGCGCGCGGTGCGGGCCAACCGCTCGGGACACCCCAGCGGCCGGGAGCTGTGGCAGGAGGCGTGGGAGGCGTGCCGTTCGGCGGCGCACGCCGCACCGGCCGACCCGGTGCCCTGGGTGTGCCTCCTCGCGCTGTCCCAGCTGGACGACGGCCAGCGGCTCGCCGAGCACCGGCTCCCGCCGCCCGGCCCCATGCTGTTCCCGGGTCCGTGGGGGCTGCTGGCCGAGGCCGACCGGCGCGACCCGCACAACCGCGAGGCGTATCACCGGATGCTCCAGTTCGTGTACGCGCGCGGGGCGGGAGGCGCGCTCGTCGAAGCGGTGAACTTCGTTCAGTGGGCGTCGTCCACGGCGCCCGAGGGCTCGGCCCTCCATGTGCTGCCGCTGTACGTCCGGGTCGAGCGCTACCGCCGGGAGCACGACCACGACAAGGCCCTGGACCTGCACTGGGTCACCGAGGACGCCGAACGCGAGGCCCTGCGCGCGCTGGAGGTCTGGTACCGCCGCTCCCCCGCCGCCGCCCGGACCCTGCCCGACCTCAACCATCTGGCGCACGCCCTGTGGGGGGCGCTCCGGTTCGCCGACGCGGCCGAGGTGTTCCGCGAGCTGGGCCCGTACTTCACCTCGCTGCCCTGGGCCTGCCGCTCCCGTACGCCCGAGGACCCCGGCGGTGCCGAGGAGGTCTTCGTGCGCGCCCGCGCCCGTGCGCTGGCGGCCGAATCCGGCTGAGCACCCTCCCCTCGTCCCTTTCGCGTTGCCCATCCACCCCCAGGAGGTCCCCATGTCCGTGTCCACCTCGCCCCGCAAGGGTGCCGGGCCCAGTGCGCCGAAGGACGAGGAGCAACGGCTCCGTGAGCTCGGCTACCAACCGGTCCTGGCCCGCCGCATGGGCGGGTTCGGCAACTTCGCGATCAGCTTCTCCGTCATCTCGATCCTGTCCGGGTGCATGACCCTGTACGGCTTCGGCATGTCGACGGGCGGCCCGGCCGTGATGCTGTGGGGCTGGGCCGGGGTCGGCCTGTTCGTGCTGTGCGTCGGGATGGCGCTCGCCGAGGTGACGAGCGCGTATCCGACGTCGGGGGCGCTGTACTACATGGCGGACCGGCTGGGTGGCCGCAAGTGGGGCTGGTACACCGGCTGGCTGAATCTGCTCGGGCTGCTCGGTGCCATCGCGGGCATCGACTACGGCGCCGCGCTGTTCACGGGCGCGCTGATGAAGATCCAGTGGGGCTTCACGCCGACCCCGGGCAAGACGATGATCATCTTCGTCTGCATCCTGCTGCTGCACGCCGTCATCAACCTGTTCGGGGTGCGGCTCGTGAGCATCCTCAACTCGGTCAGCGTGTGGTGGCATCTGGTGGGTGTGGCGGTGATCGTCTCCGTACTGGCGATCGTGCCCGCGCACCACCAGTCGCCCTCGTTCGTGTTCACCGAGTTCGTCAACGACACCGGCTGGCACAACCCGTTGTACGTGGCGGCGATCGGGCTGCTGCTCGCGCAGTACACGTTCTGCGGCTACGACGCCTCCGCGCACCTGTCGGAGGAGACCTCGAACGCCTCGGTGTCGGCGGCGCGCGGCATCGTCCGGGCGATCTGGGTGTCGTGGGTGGCCGGTTTCGTCCTGCTGGCCGGGCTCACCTTCGCCATCCAGGACTACGTGGGTACGCAGAAGACCGACACCGGTGTGCCGCCCGCGCAGATCCTGATCGACGCGCTCGGCACCTCCGGCGCGACGGCGATGCTGCTGATCGTGATCGCGGCGCAGCTGTTCTGCGGGAACGCCGAGGTCGCCGCCGCCAGCCGGATGGTGTTCGCGTTCAGCCGGGACAACGCGCTGCCCGGTTCCTCGCTCTGGCGGAAGGTGAGCGCGCGGACGCAGACGCCGGTTCCCGCGGTGTGGCTGTCGGTGATCGTGGCCGGGGTGCTCGCCCTGCCGTCGCTGTACTCGGCGACCGCGTACGGCGCGGTGACGGCGATCAACGTCATCGGCATCACACCCGCGTACGCGATCCCGATCTTCCTGAAGCTGCGCGCCGGGGGCCGCTTCCAGCGCGGGCCGTGGCACCTGGGCCGGTGGTCGAAGCCGGTGGGCTGGATCGCGGTGGTGTGGGTGGCGATCGTGACGGTGCTGTTCCTGCTGCCGCAGTCGTCCCCGGTGACGATCGGCTCGATGAACTACGCCTCGGTCGCCCTGGTCGTCGTGCTGGTCCTGGCCACGGTGTGGTGGTTCGTCGCGCGGCGCTCGTACGGCACGCCGTCGGCGTACGGGAACGCGCGCGAGCAGGCGGAGATCGAGGAGGGCATCGTCTGACCGGCCCCGCCGGTATACGCGAGACGGCCCTCGCGGACGCGTGTCCGCGGGGGCCGTCGGCGTAACGCCTTCAGGTGAGCAGGAGTTGGAGGCCGCCGACGACGGTCGCGGCCAGGACGATGCGCTCGAAGAGCCGCTGATCGATGCGGTCCACGCACTTGCGGCCGATCCAGGCGCCCGGGAGGACGAACACCAGCAGGCAGGCGTCCAGCAGCAGGGAGCGCCCGTCGATCAGCCCGAGGCCCACGCTGAACGGCACCTTCGTGGTGTTCACGATCAGGAAGAACCACGCCGAGGTGCCGAGGAAGCCCAGTTTCCGGAATCCGGCCGAGAGCAGGTAGAGCGACATCACCGGGCCGCCCGCGTTGGCGACCATGGTCGTGAATCCGCCGAGCACCCCGTACGAACGTGCCTTGAGCCGTTCACCGGCGGTCGGCGGTCCCTCGTCGGCGCCGGGTTCGGCGACGGCCTGGGCCGTGCGGCGGCGCCGGACGGTGACCCCGGCCATGAAGACCAGGATCGCGCCGATCGAGATCCGCACGGTGGCGTCGTCGGCCCACATCATGAACAGCGTGCCCGCCACCACGCCCGCCGCGACGGCCGGGAAGAGCCGCAGCAGGGTCGGCCAGTGCGCGTGGCGCCGGTAGACGAGGACCGCGAGCACATCGCCGGCGATCAGGAGGGGGAGCAGCACTCCGGTGGACTCGCGGGCGGGGAGAACCGCCGCGAAGACCGCGAGGCTGATCGTGTTGGCGCCGCTGACGGCCGTCTTGGAGAAGCCGACGAGTGCGGAGGCCGCGGCCAGTGCCGCCAGTTGCCCGAGGGTAAGTGTGTCCATGCCAGGCAGAGAGCGTAATCCCGCCCGGCATGATCACCTAAACGTCTGTGCGAATGACAACCGCGAGGGTACGCGGGCCGTGGACGCCCTCGACCCGCTCCAGTTCGATGTCGGAGGTGGCCGAGGGTCCGCTGATCAACGTGGTCGGGCGCTCCGGCACCAGCCGGGCCACCGCCTCCGGCACTCCCACCTCCACGGTCGACAGGTCGACCACGCACACATGGAGGTCGGGGACGAGGGACAGCGCCCGTCGCCCCTGGTCGGGCGAGCCGTCCAGGAAGATGGTGCCGGTCTCGGCGCAGCTGACGGCGGACGCGGTGACGACCCCGTCGAGGGCGTCCAGGCGCGGCGCCGGGATCTCCGCGGAGTCCTGCTGGACCTCGCCGTCGTACGCGTCCAGCCACCCGGTGTCGAGCCCGGGGGGCACTCCGATGCGCGCGGCTCCCCGCTCCCGCAGCACCCCGGCGATCACCTCGGCGGTCCGGTCGGCGGTGCAGGGGTGGACCTGCGCCTTGTAGTCGACCAGCCGGTCGGTGAAGAGGGCGAGGCGTTCGTCGTCCGGGAGGGTGCGTCCGGTGCGGTAGGCGCGCGGGACGGGTGTCTCCCGGGCAGGTGCCAGGGCGAGCGCGTCCCGGACGCGGCCGAGCACGGTGTCACGGGCGGTCGTCATGCGCCGTCCTCCTGCTGCTGGTTGCGGGTGTGCTCGGCGGACGCCTCGCGCATGGCGGCCGCGCCCTCGGCCGAGGCCATCCAGGCGCGGAAGGTCTGCTTCGGCGGGGCGGGGGTGTCGCGGCTGTCGCTCCAGCCGTTCAGCGGGGGCGGCAGCGCCGGGAGCTTGCCGTCCCGGGCCAGGGCGCGGCCGAGCCGCGACGCCTTCTGGGCGGCGGTGTACGCCTTGGGGCGGCTCATCACCGCGCCGGCCGCCTTCATGGCCAGCTTCTCGGCGGTGGTGCCGGACTGCTCGGTGTGCTGGTGGCGCAGTTCGACGAGCAGCGAGGGGATGTCGATCTTGACCGGGCAGGCGTCGAAGCAGGCCCCGCAGAGGCTGGAGGCGTACGGCAGCGAGCTGTTGGGGTCGTCCTTGGCGGCGTCCATGCCGGCGAGCTGCGGGGTGAGTACGGCCCCGATCGGCCCGGGGTAGGTGGAGCCGTAGGCGTGCCCGCCGGCCCGCTCGTACACCGGGCAGACGTTGAGGCAGGCCGAGCAGCGGATGCAGTTCAGCGCCTCGCGGCCGATGCGGTCCGCGAGGGCCGCGGTGCGGCCGTTGTCGAGGAGGACCAGGTGGAAGGTCCGCGGTCCGTCGCCGGGGGTGACGCCGGTCCACATCGAGGTGTACGGGTTCATCCGCTCGCCCGTGGAGGAGCGCGGCAGGAGCTGGAGGAAGACCTCCAGGTCCTGGTAGCGCGGGAGGACCTTCTCGATGCCCATGACGGTGATCAGCGTGTCGGGGAGGGTCAGGCACATGCGGCCGTTGCCCTCGGACTCCACGACGGAGAGGGTGCCGGTCTCGGCGATCCCGAAATTGGCCCCGGAGACGGCCACCTTGGTGGTCATGAACTTCTCGCGCAGATAGGCGCGGGCGGCGGCCGCCAGGTGGGCGGGCACGTTGTCCAGGGCCGGGTCGACGCCGGGGATCTCGTTGAGGAAGATCTGCCGGATCTCGTCCCGGTTGCGGTGGATGGCGGGGACGAGGATGTGCGAGGGCTTGTCGTGGGCGAGTTGGACGATGAGTTCGGCGAGATCGGTCTCGTGCGCGGTGATGCCGAGGGATTCGAGGTGTTCGTTGAGCCCGATCTCCTGGGTGGCCATCGACTTGACCTTGATGACCTCGTCGCTGCCCGTCTCCTGGACGAGCCGCGCGACGATCTCGTTGGCCTCGACGCCGTCCCGTGCCCAGTGGACGGTGCCGCCGCGTGCGGTGACGTTGCGTTCCAGCTCCTCCAGGAGTTCGGGGAGCCGGTTCATGGTGTCGGTCTTGATGGCGGAGCCGGCGTCGCGCAGCTCCTCCCAGTCGGGCAGTTCGCCGGTGACGTTCAGGCGTTTGGCGCGGATGGTGTGGGTGGCGCGGCCGAGGTTGCGGCGCAGCTGCTCGTTGCGCAGCTCGTCGTGGGCGGCGGCGGGGAACTTCCGGTCGCCGCGCAGATGGCCCGTGCCGTACGGGGAGCGGGGCGGGGTCGCGGGCATGCCGAGAAACGTCGCGCTCATCGGGCGGCCTCCGTCAGGACGTGGGGCGAGGTGCGGGTGGAGGAGAGGATCTGGGCGAGGTGCAGGGTCGTCGTTCCGGCCTTGATACGGGAGAGCCCGCCGCCGATGTGCATCAGGCAGGAGGAGTCACCGGCGGTGCACACCTCGGCTCCGGTGGCGGTGATGTTGCGCATCTTGTCCTGGAGCATCGCGGTCGAGGTGTCGGCGTTCTTCACGGCGAAGGTGCCGCCGAACCCGCAGCAGGCGTCGGCCTCGCCCAGCTCGACCAGGTCGATCCCGTCGACGGCGCGCAGCAGCCGCAGCGGTTTGTCGCCTACCCTGAGCATGCGCAGCGAGTGGCAGGTGGGGTGGTACGTGACCCGGTGCGGGAAGTACGCGCCGACATCGGTCACCCCCAGCACGTCCACCAGGAGTTCGGACAGCTCGTACGTCTTCGCCTTGACGGTCGCAACGCCCGCGCGCAGCGCCGCGTCCCCGTACCGCTCGGCGACGATCTCGTGCTGGTGGCGGACCGATCCGGCACAGGAGCCCGACGGCATGACGACGGCGTCGATGGAGCTGTCACCGAACTGGGCGGCGAAGTTGCGGACCAGCGGGACGGGTTCGCGCTGGTAGCCGGTGTTGACGTGCATCTGGCCGCAGCAGGTCTGGCCCGGCGGGAACACCACCTCGTGGCCCAGGCGGGCCAGCAGCACCGCGGTGGATTTCACCGCCTCGGGGAAGAGCGTGTCTCCCAGACAGGTGGCGAAGAGTCCGATGCGCATGGGTCTCCCGATCATGGCTCTGGGTGGGCGGGCGACGCGCGTCACCACTTATGGTCCGACCATACTACGCTCAGCCGCAGAAACTCCGTGGGTACGCGCAAGAGCCGCCGCGCGGACCCGGGCTTCGGGCATCGGCGCGGCGGCTCTTCGGCGTACGGGGTTCAGGCGTCGGTGAACGGTTCGTCCACGAGGGTGCCGTGCAGCCCCCGGATGTGGGTCTCGACCAGGTCCGCGGCCCGCGCCCCGTCGCCCGCGCGGACCAGCCGCAGCAGGTCGGCGTGGTCCGCGTTGAGCGCGGCGGCGGTGGCCGGCCAGTCCGGCTCCGCCTCCAGCGCGCGCAGGATCAGCGGCCGGACGGACTCGCGGACGGCGGAGGTGAGCGTCGAGGTCAGCGCGTTGCCGGAACTCCGGGCGATCCTGACGTGGAACCGGGTGTCCAGGTCGTTGAACTCGGGCACCCCGATGTCCGGCGCGCCCATGCGTGCGACCAGCTCCTCGGCCTCGTCCAGATCGGCCGGCTCGGCGTGCAGCGCGGCCGCCTCGAAGCTGGACCGCTCCAGCACGACCCGGGCCTCCAGCATGTCCCCGAGGCTGTAGCTGCCGAGCGCGAAGTGGAGCCGGAGCAGTCGGCCGAGCGCGTCGTCGGGGTTGCGGACGATGCGGGCGCCCGCGTCGGGCCCCCGGCCCGGCTGGGCGACCAGCACACCGATGGTCTCGAGCACCCGCAGCGCCTCGCGGAGGGCCGACCGGCTCACGCCGAGGACGGGGGCGAGTTCCCGTTCGGGCGGCAGGCGGTCACCGACCTTGAGATCGCCGGCGAACACCCGCTGCTCGATGCTCCGGAGCACCAGCTCGTGTGTGCGCGACTGCCGTACGGGCTCCCAGTCGACGGGCATGGGCCATCCTCTGTTCCGGTCGGAACATCCCACTATGTCACACACGGTGTGTGGTCGGACCACAGGCCGGAGGCCATCCGTCAGTACGTCACGACGATGCGCCGGGCCACCCCGTCCACCCGGATCACGCCGCCGTACGGGATGACCACCTGCGGGTCCGTGTGGCCGCAGTCCACGTCGAAGACGGCCATGGTGTCGGGGGCGTACTCCGCGAGGGCGCGCAGCACCGCCTCCCGCTGCTCCCGGCGGTACAGCGCACCGGCTTCCGCGTCGAGCGGCTTGTCGAAGGACCAGTTCTTGGCGCGCCCCATCAGCAGGGCGGGGAAGCGCCGCAGCAGGCCCCGCTCCCCCATGTTGCGCAGGATGCGGTACACCTCGTCGGCGCCGGGCAGCTCCTCGGAGGTTTCGAGGAACAGCACCCGGCCCTCGTAGGCCTCCGGGGGCTGGATCTCCCGGTCGGCCATCAGCATCCAGGCCAGGATCTCCAGGTTGCCGCCCCAGCTCGCCCCCTCGACCACCCGGTCCGCGTGGTGCCAGCTCCAGTCGTCGGCGGGGAGCAGGTCGGGCTCCTGCTCGAAGGTGCGCGGGTCCCTCCAGTCCCGGTTGGTGCTGCCGCTCTCCTTCGCCGGCGTCAGCTCGTACGCGCCGTGGGTGAAGAGCGCGGCCCGCAGGGACTCGGCCGTCTGCGGGTGCAGAGCGCCGGGCCTGCCGAGCTCGACCATGACCGAGCCGCCGTGGTAGCCCACGATGCCGAGGTTGTCGAGGAACACCAGCAGGTTGGTGTTGTCGCTGTAGCCGAAGAACGGCTTGGGGTTGGCGCGCAGCAGTTCGCGGTCCAGGTGGGGCAGCACGGTGATCTGGTCGTCGCCGCCGATGCTGGCTATGACGGCCTTGATCTCCGGATCGGCGAACGCGGCGTGCAGGTCGGCGGCGCGCTCCTGCGGGGTCGAGCCCATCTTCCGGGTGCAGGGGTACTCCACCGGCTCGAGGCCGAAGTCCTCGCGGATTCTGCGCAGGCCGAGTTCGTGCGGCAGCGGGAGGAGGCCGGGCAGTCCGGACGAGGGCGAGAGCACGGCGACGCGGTCGCCGGGCCGGGGCTTGGCGGGGTAGCGGGAAGGTGTCATCGGGTGAGCCTACGCAGGTCCGCCGGGGCTGTCCGCCGGATATGCGCGGGCGGCCCCCGCCGGGCCGGCCGGGGTGCCCTGGTGGAAGTACATCCGCCACCGCTCACCGGTCCTGCGCCACAGCGAACTCCGCCTGAACAGCATGCCGTTGCGCTCGGTGACGTACGTCAGGTGGACCAGGTCGGGGGCGAGCAGGGTGCCGGACAGCTCGGAGACGTCCGGGCCGGGGTCGTCGTCCTCCACGGCGGACGTGACGGCGAGGACGGAGGCGCGGTCGTAGCGGCGTCCGGAGGCGCCGAACTCTGCGAACTCCGGGTCGAGCAGGTCCGTCACCGCCTCGGGCGACGCCCGTACCGCCGGGTCGAGCAGCCGCAGTTCGCCCGCCATGGCGGCCCGTACGGCCCGCCCTTCCTCGTCGCTGAGCTTCATACGGACCGACCTTACGTCGGCGGGGTGCGGGGTCAGGCCAGGACCAGCAGGTCCATCCAGCTCACGGCGGGGCGGTCCGGCTCCTGTTCGGCCGCCGTACGCAGCCGGCGCATCCCGCGCTCGAACTCGTCGTCGGCCAGGCCGCGCAGCTTCGCGTCGGTGTCCCGCCTGATCCGGTCCGCGAACGCGGCAAGGCTCGGCGCGCTCTCCTGCGGCACCGCGTGCAGGGCGACACGGGAGAAGCCGGCCCCCGCGAACGCGGCGCACGTCTGCTCCACCGTGGGGTAGCCGTCCACGATGCGCTCGGCGCCGGGGAAGAAGCGCACCCGCAGGTCCCGTGCGCACCGGCCCGGAAACGAGTTGCGGATGAGCACGGGCGCGCCGGGCTTCAGGGCCCTGCGCAACTCCCGTGCGGCGGCGGGCAGATCACCGATGTGGTGGACGACCGAGCCCAGCCAGGCCGCGTCCGCGCAGCCGTCCGGCACCGGCAGCGCCTCGGCCCGCCCGTCCAGCGCCTCGATCAGCCCGTTCCGGGGGATCAGCGCCCGCATGGCGGCGGCCGGTTCCACGGCCAGGACCCGGACGCCGAACCAGTCGGCGAAAGCGGAGGCGAACGAGCCGGTGCCCGCGCCCACGTCCAGGACGGTGGCGCCCGGTGCGAGTTCCACCTCGGCGGCGACGGCGGCGCGCCATGCGGTCAGCCCGTCGCGCGGTATCTCCCGGGCGAGGCGGTAGTCCTCGGCGAAACGACGGTCGGGGGCGGTCGCTTCCATGGGGCCCTCACTTCTGGGCGCGGTCGGGCGGGTCCACCGCGCCTCGTCGGCGGATGCTAGCGACACCCCCACCACATGTCTAGACCAAGGAGGACGGCAGCTGCGGGCGGCGGGGCCGACCGGGAGCACCCACCCAGTTCATAGGATTCTCAGGCAGTCCGGTTACCGTGTCGGGCGTGACCCAGACGAGCCCGCCCGGCTGGCATCCAGACCCCGGGTATTCAGGATTTGGCCCCCGCCACGAGCGCTGGTGGGACGGCACCCAGTGGACCGACCATCTGCGCGTACCGCCGGCGGCCGTCCGCAGTCGGCGCATACGCATCGGGGCGGGCATCACCGCCGCCGTCGTGGTGCTCGCCGCCATCGGGGGCGGTGTCTATCTGCTGACGGACGACTCGGACGGCAAGAGCGACACCGCCGCCACGGCCCCGTCCGCCTCCCCCTCCCCCGGACCCGACCGCCGGCGCGGCGGCGGCCGGGGCGGCGGCAACGGTGACGAGCGCGGCGACGGCGGTGGCAGCGAGTCGCCGGAGCAGGGGCAGCCGGAGGTCGAGGACGGTTACGCGACGGACCTGGCCAGCGGCATCAGCATCCCGGTCCCCGACGGCTGGAAGGGCGAGTCGGGCATGGGCGCCGGGGTGACCACCGGGTCCTACGCCTGCCCCGGTGACACCGAGCAGAAGTGTGTGCGCGGCGGGGTGTTCTCCGCTCCGGCCGAGGCGCTGAAGCTCACCACCAAGACGGCGAAGGCCACCGCCGAGAAGGACATCGAGGCCAACGCCAACGAGTCCTACGGCGAGAAGATCTACGGCGGCATCACCTCGCACGAGGAGCTGAAGTCCGAGTCGGTCACGGTGGCCGGGCAGCAGGGCTACCGGGTGCGCTGGAAGGTGGTGACGAAGAACGGCGACGACGGCTATGTCGAGTCGCTGGCCTTCCCGTCCCCGCTGGCCAAGGACATGCTGGTGGTGATCCGCTCCGGCTTCGACATCAACAGCAAGGCGCCCGCGCTGTCCGTCCTGGACACGATCACGAAGGGCATCAAGGCGGCGTCCGGCGGCGGGGGCTCCGGCACCAACGCCTGAGCGTCCCCCAGGCGCACCGCACGGCCCGGCTGAGTATCCGGGCCGTGCGGTCTGAGTACGTCCCCCGATCCCGGTCCGGGGTGCCGCCGCTGGAATGGGGTCATGGCTCCCGACCCGAAGCGCCTCCGCGTGCGCCACGTCACCAGTGCCGGCACCACTCTGGCCCTCTCGCTCGCCCCGCTCGTGATCGGTGTGCTGTTCGCGCGCACGATGGCCCTGGACCCGCACACCCCGGTGAACGCCCTGATCACCCGGGGCGGCCGGGGCGTGGGTCCGTCGCCCGCCGAGTGGCGCGACTGCGGGCGGAACGCCCTGCGCCGGTGCCGCAGCGCCTGCCGGCCGCTGGGCCCGGGACGCACCCGGCCGAAAAACCGGTTCCCCCGCGCGCCCCGCCTTCCCTAGACTCGCCCCACACCGCGCGCCGGCCCTGAGTCGGCGCGTCCGCCGTGACCGTTGAGGGGAGACCGCCGTGCGCCACCGCACCGCCGCCGTCGTCCCCCCGTCGCGGTTCGAGGTGATCCTGGTGTCTCGCGCCGCCCGGAGCCGGCTGCGCGGCCGGCCCCGGACCCCGTGACGAACACCCGGGACCCGCATCACTTCTGACGTCCAGTCATGTCAGTGGGCCTCACGGGCCCGTATCCGGGCCGCTTCGTCCGGGGGTATCGCGCCGTCTTCTTCCGGATCATCCCGAAAGGCCACCGGCCGTGCGTACCCACCAGCACCGTTCTCCCGTCACCGCTCTCACCACCGTCCGCAACCTGGGCATCCTCGCCCATGTCGACGCCGGCAAGACCACCGTGACCGAGCGGATCCTCTACACCACCGGCACCACCCACAAGCGCGGTGAGGTCCACGACGGCACGACCATCACGGACTTCGACTCGCAGGAGCGCGACCGGGGCATCACCATCTTCGCCGCGGCCGTCAGCTGCGCCTGGGACGGTCACCGGATCAACCTCATCGACACCCCGGGGCACGTCGACTTCGCCGACGAGGTCGAGCGTGCGCTGCGGGTGCTCGACGGCGCGATCGCGGTGTTCGACGCGGTGGCCGGGGTGGAGCCGCAGAGCGAGTCGGTGTGGCACCAGGCGGACCGCCACTCCGTCCCGCGCATCGCCTTCGTCAACAAGCTGGACCGGGCCGGTGCCGACCTGGACAGCGCGGTCGCCTCCATCCGGGACCGGCTGCACACCGTCCCGCTCGTGGTGCAGCTGCCCATCGGCGCGGAGGACGCCTTCCGCGGGGTGGTCGACCTGGTGCGCATGCGCGCCCTGGTGTGGGCGGACGGCGCCGACGCGTACGAGGAGGGCGAGGTGCCCGAGAGGCTGTGCGAGGAGGCGGCCCGGCGCCGGCGGCTTCTGGAGGAGGCGGTGGCGGAGCTGCATCCGGCGGCCCTGGAGGAGTTCTGCGTACGCTCCGAGCTCTCGGAGGAGACGCTGACCGGGGCGCTGCGGGATCTCACGCGCACCGGTGAGGGGGTCGTGGTGCTGTGCGGTTCGGCGTACCGGAACCGGGGTGTCGAACCGCTGCTGGAGGCGGTCGTCGCGTATCTGCCCTCCCCGCTCGACGTGCCGCCGGTACGGGGCGTGCTCGACGGGGCGGTGCAGGAGCGGGCGGCCGATCCCCAGGAGCCCTTCGCCGCGCTGGCGTTCAAGGTGAACGCGACCGCGACGGGCCGGCTGACGTATCTGCGCGTGTACTCGGGAACGATCCGGAAGGGGGAGACGGTGCTGGACGCGACCACCCGGCGCGGTGAGCGCGTCGGGCGCATCCTGCGGGTCCAGGCGGACCGGCATGTGGACGTGGACGCGGCGGTGGCCGGGGACATCGTCGCGGTCATCGGCCCGAAGGCCGTCCGCCCGGGTGCGACGCTGTGCGCGCCCGGTGCCCCGCTGGTCCTGGAACCGCCCACGGTGGCCGACCCGGTCGTGTCCGTGGCGGTGGAGGCGCGGCGGAGCACGGACACCGAGCGGCTGATGGCCGCCCTGGTGCGGCTGGCCGAGGAGGACCCGTCGCTCGTGGTGCGGACGGACCCCGAGACCGGTCAGACCGTTCTCTCCGGCATGGGCGAGCTGCATCTGGAGGTGGCCGCGGAGAAGATCCGCCGCGACCACGGTCTGGACGTCCGGGTCGGCCGACCGCAGGTCGCGCACCGGGAGACGCTGGTGCGCGGGGTGTCCGGTCTGGTCTACCGGCACGTCAAACAGGACGGCGGGGCCGGGCAGTTCGCGCATGTCGTCATCGACGTCGAACCGCTGGAAGCCGCCGAAGGCGAGGCGGAGACGGCGGAGTTCGCGTTCCGTTCGGCGGTCGTCGGCGGCCGGGTGCCGCAGGAGTACGTCCGGGCGGTCGAGGCGGGCTGCCGGGACGCGCTGGCCGAGGGTCCGCTCGGCGGGCATCCGGTGACCGGGGTGCGGGTGACGCTGACCGATGGCGCGACGCATCCCAAGGACTCCTCGGAGATGGCGTTCCGCACGGCGGGGCGGTTCGCGCTCCGGGAGGCCCTGCGGGCGAGCGCGATGGTGCTGCTGGAACCGGTGGTCGAGGTGACGGTCACCGTGCCCGGTGACGCGGTCGGCGGGGTGCTCGGCGACCTGGCCGCCCGGCGCGGCCGGGTCTCCGGCTCCACCACGCGGGGCGGTGCGGCGGTGGTCACGGCGACGGTGCCGCTGGCCGAGCTGTTCGGTTACGCGACGCGGCTGCGGAGCCGTACGCAGGGCCGGGGCACGTTCACCACCCGGGCGACGGGGTACGCCCCCGCCCCTGCCGTCACGGCCTCCGGGTCCGTCTAGACGGAAACGGGTCCCGCCCGCCCTCGCGGCGGGCGGGACCTGCCGTGCGTCAGGCGACCGGCACGGGATACGTGGGGTACTCGACGCCGGAGACGTACTGCACGACCCGGATGACCTGGCACGAGTAGCCGAACTCGTTGTCGTACCAGAGGTAGAGGATCGCGTTGTCGCCGTCGACCTGGGTGGGGCCGGCGTCCACGATGGAGGCGTGGCGCGAGCCGATGAAGTCGCTCGACACCGCGTCGGGGGCGGTCGTGAAGTCGATCTGCCGCTTGAGCGGGGAGGTCAGCGACACCTCGCGGAGGTAGTCCAGCACCTCGGCGCGGGTGGTCTCGCGGCCCAGCTTCAGGCTGAGGATGGCGATCGAGACGTCCGGCACGGGGACGCGGATCGAGCTGCCCGTGATCGTCGCCTCCAGGTCGGGCAGCGCCTTCGCGACGGCGGAGGCGGCGCCCGTCTCGGTGATGACCATGTTGAGCGGTGCGGAGCGGCCGCGGCGGTCGGAGCCGTGGTAATTGTCCAGCAGGTTCTGGTCGTTGGTGAACGAGTGGATGGTCTCCACATGTCCGCGCAGCACGCCGTACTCGTCGGCCATCGCCTTCAGCGGCGGCACGATCGCGTTGGTGGTGCAGGAGGCGCAGGAGATGATCTGCTCGTCCGGCTTGATCATGTCGTGGTTGACGCCGTGCACGACGTTGAGGACGTCGCCCTTGCCGGGGGCGGTCAGCACGACCTTGGCAATGCCGGGGCGCAGGTGCTTGGAGAGGCCCTCGCGGTCGCGCCACTTGCCGGTGTTGTCGATGAGGATGGCGTCGTCGATGCCGTAGGCGGTGTAGTCGACGGAGGTCGGGTCGTCCGAGTAGATGACCTGGATCTCGTTGCCGTTGGCGACGATCCGGTTGTTGGCCTCGTCCACGGTGATCGTGCCCTGGAACTGGCCATGGATGGAGTCGCGGCGCAGCAGCGAGGCGCGCTTGACGATGTCCTGGCCCGCTCCCTTGCGGACCACGATGGCGCGCAGCCGCAGCCCGTTGCCGGAGCCCGCCTTCTCGATGAGGAGCCTGGCGAGCAGGCGGCCGATGCGGCCGAAGCCGTAGAGGACGACGTCGCGCGCCTCGCGGCGCTCGATCTTGTTGTCCCCGGTGGCACCGGCGACGGCCTCGGCGGTGAACTCCGCCGCGCTGAGGCCGCGGTCGTCGGCCTTGTGGGTGGCGGCGAGCATGCCGATGTCGATCTGGGAGGGGCCCAGGTCGAGGGTGGTGAGGGCCTGGAGGAAGGGCAGGGTCTCGGTGACCGAGAGCTCCGCGCCGTCGATCTGCCGGGCGAATCGGTGGGTCTTGAGGATGCTCACCACCGATTTGTTCACCAGCGAGCGGCTGTGCAGGAGGACGGTGACATCCCGCTCGCGGTGCAGCTTCCCGATGATCGGAATCATCGATTCCGCGATCTCCTCGCGGTTCTTCCAGTTGGTGAACGCGTCGTCATTGACAGTCACAGGTTTATCTTTCGAGCTAGGCGGCGCTCATATGGTAACCGGACGTTCATTCGACACCTCACCCCGGCCCGGTCCCCGCCCTCACTCCCCCACGCGCACCGGCCGCCCCGTGCGCCGCGACCGGTCGGCGGCCTCCGCGATCAGCAGTGCGGCCAGGGCGTCGGCCCCGGTGCAGGGGCTGGGCCGCAGACCCGCCGCGACCTCGGTGAAGGCCGCCATCTCGGCGACGTACGCGTCGTGGAACCGGCTGAGGAATCCGTCGTACGGGGCGGCGCCGGACGGCGTCCGGTCGTCGGTGGTCCGCAGCGGTGCGCGGTCGCCGTGTCCGGTGGCCAGCGTGGCCTGCGAGCCGGCGAGCTCCATGCGCGCGTCGTATCCGGCGCCGTTGTAGCGGGTGGCGGTGCAGCTGACGAGGGTGCCGTCGTCCAGCGTGAGGACGGCGGCGGCGGTGTCGACGTCACCGGCCGCCGCGAAGGAGCCGTCGCCCCGGTTGGCCCCGGTGGCGCTGACCTCCACGACCTCGCGGCCGGTGACCCAGCGCACGCTGTCGAAGTCGTGCACGGCGCAGTCCCGGAAGATGCCGCCGGACAGCGGCAGGTATCCGGCCGGCGGGGGCGCCGGATCGGCGGTGCACGCCCGTACGGTGTGCAGCCAGCCCAGCTCCCCGGTGGCGGCCGCGTTCCGCAGGGCGGCGTACCCGGCGTCGAAGCGGCGCTGGAAGCCGACCTGGAGCGGCACCCCGGCACCGGCGATACCGGCCAGCAGGGCGCGGGTGGCTTCGAGGCCGGCGGCGACCGGCTTCTCGCAGAAGACGGGGACCCCGGCGGTGACCGCCGCGCGGATCAGCGTGTCGTGGACCGCGGTGGGGGCGGCGATCACGACACCGTCCAGGCCGGAGCCGAGCAGCGCGTCCAGGTCCGCCGCCCAGTCGGCGCCCAGCTTCCCGGCCAGCTCGCGGGCCTGCTGCTCGACGGCGTCGTGCAGGACGAGGCGGTCGACGGCGGGCAGGGCGGCGAGGGTGGCGGCGTGGAACGCGCCGATGCGGCCCGTTCCGATGAGTCCGATGCGCATGCGCGGGTGCCTCCGGGGGCGGATGGGGGCCGGCTGGCCGACGCTCCTGATCTTCGTCTTTGTATCGTCGCCGATCGCAGCCGGTCAAGCATTTGTACTGACATATATACGTACTGAGCTGGACGCGGTTTACGGCATACTGAGGACGTGGCACGACGTTCCGAGGAGCCCGGCATGGAACCGCTCACCAGACTGATCACCATCGACCGGTCCAGCCCCGTTCCGCTGTACTTCCAGTTCGCGCAGCAGCTCCAACGCCTCATCGAATCCGGCGCGTTGGCACCCGGCGCCCGGCTGGAGAACGAGATCGCGCTCGCGGACCGCTTCGGCCTCTCGCGCCCGACGATGCGTCAGGCCATGCAGCATCTGGTGGACAAGGGCCTGCTGTCGCGCAAGCGCGGGGTGGGCACCCGGGTCGTCAACAACCGGGTCCGCCGGCAGGTGGAACTGACCAGCCTCTACGAGGACCTGCAACGCGATGACCGCCGCCCGCGCACCGAGGTCCTGTCCCTGCGCGTCCGCCCCGCCGAGGGCCGGATCGCCGCCGCCCTCCAGCTCGAACCGGGCATGGACACCGTCGAGTTGCGCCGGCTCCGGTACGCGGACGACGAGCCGATGGCCCTCCTGGAGAACCACCTGCCCCTGGGCCTCGCGGACCTCAGCGAGGAGGACCTGGCGGCGCACGGGCTCTACGCACTGCTCCGGCGCTCCGGCATCGCGCTGCGCTCCGCCGAGCAGACCGTCGGCGCCCGCCGGGCCACGGCGGCCGAGGCCCGGCTCCTCGCGGAGGGGCGCGGCGGCACCCTGCTCACCGTGGAACGCACGGTGCTGGGCGACGGGGGGCGTCCTGTGGAGTACGGCCGCCATCTGTACCGGGCATCGCGGTACTCCTTCGAGATGACGCTCACGGCACCCTGACGCGCCCGGGCAGCCGTTGAAGCGGAAGCTGTCCGCCCTGTTTACATCGATGTATATCCGGCTCTACTGTTTCGCCGTCAGCAGCCCCTCTCGGCCACCCCCACGCCTTCGTGCCCCCGAGGAAGGACGCCTGTGCTCTCCTTGCGCCGACCCCCCAGACCCGCACCCCACCCCTCCCCGCGACGGCCGGCCGCCTCGCCCGCTGGGCGGCGCGTGCCGTCGCCCCGGTCCTGGCCGCCGCCATCGGGCTGTCGTTCGCCCCGGCATCGGCCGCACCCGCCGCCTCACCCCCCGCGCCCGCCGTCGCCGCCGCCAACGGCACCCCGCTGGGCAGCGGGACCGGCCTCTACCCGAGGGCGATCCGGCTGGAGCACAGCGGCGCCGCCAACGGCCGGGTGCTCGCGAGCGTCGTCAGCTTCAACGGCAACAACGGCATCGGTGCCATCCACGAGAGCACCGACGGCGGAGCCACCTTCCGGCAGGTGGGCAGCGTGGCCGACCCGGAGTCCTCGGGCGGGCAGGGCCTGTGCTGCTCCACCCTGTTCGAACTGCCGAGCCAGGTCGGCTCGTTGGCGCCCGGCACCCTGCTGTGGGCCGCCTCGTCCGGTGCGGACGAGCAGAACCGGCGTATGGCGCTGCGCGTCTGGCGGAGCAACGACGTGGGCCGCACCTGGTCGTACCTCTCCACCTGCGCCTCCGCGAACGGCACGGGCGGGCTGTGGGAGCCGGAGTTCTCCGTCGCCGCCGACGGGGCGCTCGTCTGCCACTACGCCGACGAGACGGACCCCGCGCACAGCCAGAAGCTCGCGGCCGCCCGCAGCTACGACGGCGTCACCTGGCAGGACCGCCGCAACACGGTCGCCGGCTCCTGGCAGCCGGACCGGCCGGGGATGCCCATGGTGCGCCGGCTGCCGAACGGCACGTACTTCATGAGCTACGAGATCTGCAACCCGGGCGGCCAGTACCAGTGCGTCGTGCACTACCGGACCTCGGCGGACGGCTGGAACTGGGGCGACCCCGCCTCGCTCGGCTACCGCCCGGAGACCGTGGACGGCAAGTACTTCCGCGCCGCGCCGACCATCGCCTGGGCGCCCGCTCCGGGCGGCGGGGCCAACGGCCGGCTCCTCCTGATCGGCCAGCAGCTCCTGAACCGCGACGGCACGCCCGCCGCCGACAGCGGCCGCACGATCCTCGCCAACACGGAGAACGGCACCGGTCCGTGGTACGAGATCGAGGCCCCCGTGAAGGTCGCGGCGCCGACCGCCACGTACTGCCCGAACTACAGCTCACCGCTGCTGCCCTCGGCCGACGGGCGCACCGTGCTGGAGATCGCGACGGACTGGGACGGCAGTGTCTGCCGCCCGTACGTGGCCACCGGCCCGCTCACCGGCACCGGTGACGCGGCCGGGGTGGCGGACGGTGCGCGCTACCGGCTGGTCAACGCCAACAGCGGCCAGTGCCTGGACGTCGCCGCCGACTCACGGGTCGCGGGCGGCAACGTACAGCAGTGGACGTGCAACGGCCTCGGCCCGCAGGCGTGGACGCTGCGGGCGCACGGCGACGCGTTCACCCTGACCGGCGTCAACAGCGGCTACTGCCTGGACGTGGAGAACGGCTCCGCCACGCCCGGCGCCAACGTACGGCAGTGGTACTGCAACGCCGCGACCGCCCAGGACTGGCGGCTCCAGAACGCGGGGCGGGGCTACTACCGCCTGGTCGTGAAGTCCTCCGGACAGTGCCTGGACGTCTCGCAGGGCTCGCGTACGGCGGGGGCCAACGTCCAGCAGTGGACGTGCAACGGACAGCAGCCGCAGCTCTGGCGGCTCGAACGGGTCTGAGACCCGCCGATGCCCGCCCCTTCCGTGCCGGGAGGGGCGGGCATGCGTGATGCGGCGCCGTCAGTCGGCGTCCCGCTCCTCGAACGCGGCGGGCCGCAGCTGGGCCTCCCGGATGCGGGCGATATCCAGCTTGGTGCCCCGGTCGAAGCGGTAGACGCCGTTCTGCTCCTGGAAGACGTCGGTCAGCTGGGTGTAGCAGTAGCCGAACATGTCCGGGTCCGCCAGCAGCGCACCGGTCAGACCGGCGAACCGCTCGTGGAACTCGTCCTCGGTGCGCACCCGGTCGCCGTAGCCCCAGGAGACCGTACGGTCGCTGCCCGACTGCTCCGCTGCGGCCTCCGGGTCCCACCAGATCCCGCCGAACTCGCTGACGAAGTACGGCTGTCCCCGGTACGGCTGCGAGTACGCGGCGCCGTTCTCGTACGCGTTGACGAACGGCTCCCCCTTGGCGAGCCCGGAGACCAGCTGCCGGAAGGCGGCCGGGTCCTGCTCGTAGGTGTGGGAGTCGTAGATGTCGGTCTCCAGGACCCGGTGGGAGTAGCCGGAGGCGTCGATCACCGGGCGGGAGGTGTCCATCGCCTTGGTGGCGAGGAACATCGCGCGGGTCACGTCGTCGAGCTGGGTGATCCGGTCGTGGAGCTTCTGGTACGTCTCGTTGAGCGGGCACCAGCCGACGATCGAGGGGTGGGAGTAGTCGCGCTCCACGGCTTCGAGCCACTGGGCGATGAAGGAGGCGTCGGGCCGCTGGTTGTCGCCGGAGGAGCCGCCGACCTCGCAGCCCCAGTCGCCGAACTCGCCCCACACCAGGTAGCCGAGCCGGTCGGCGTGGTAGAGGAAGCGCTCCTCGAAGACCTTCTGGTGCAGCCGGGCCCCGTTGAAGCCGGCCTCCAGGGCGAGTTCGATGTCGCGGACCAGGGCCTCGTCGGTGGGGGCGGTCATCAGCCCGTCCGGGTACCAGCCCTGGTCGAGCACGAGGCGCTGGAAGCGGGGGCGGCCGTTGAGGAGGACGGCCTTGCCCCGGATGGAGACGGCGCGCAGTCCCGCGTAACTCTCGACGGTGTCGGTGGATTCGCCGTCGGGGCCGAGGAGTTCGAGGCGCAGCCCGTACAGGTGGGGGTCCTCGGGGCTCCACTCGCGGCGCCGGTCCTCCGGGACGGCCAGGTGCAGGCGGGCGGCCAGGTCGAGGTCGGCGCGGGCCTCGGCGCGGCAGACCTCGCCGGTGTCGTCGCTAAGGACGGCGCGCACGCGGTGGCCGGGGAGGTTGGCGGACAGGGGCAGTTCGAGGTGGAAGGCGCCGGCGGCCAGGTCGGGGGTGATGCGGGGGCGGCGCAGATGGGCTGCCTCGGGGACCGGTTCGGCCCAGACGGTCTGCCAGATCCCCGTCGTGCGCGTGTAGTTGCAGTCGTGGTTGGCGTACTGGACGGCCTGCTTGCCACGGGCCTGCGGGCCGGACTTCGGGTCGCGGGCGCGGACGGTGATCTCCACCTCGCGCCCGGCCGGGGCGAGTGCGCCGAGGTCGGCGGTGAAGGGGGTGAACCCGCCCCGGTGGCGTACGACTTCGGTGCCGTCCACCCAGACGGTGGTGTCGTGGTCGACGGCGCCGAAGTGCAGCAGCACCCGGCGGCCGGCCCACTCGGCGGGCGGGGTGAACCGGCGCCGGTACCAGACGGCTTCCAGAAAGTCGGTGTCGCCGACGCCGGACAGCTCGGACTCGGGGGCGAAGGGTACGAGGATCTCGCCGGTCAGGTCGCGTTCGAGGAGCCCGCGTTCGAGACCGCTGTCCCCCTGGTCCGTCTCGAACTGCCAGGTCCCGTTGAGGTTGAGCCAGTCGCGCCGTACGAACTGCGGGCGCGGGTACTCCGGACGGGGACGGAGGGGGTGTGCACAGGTACTCCAGGTGGATCGTGGTGGCGGCCGGCCGGGAGACCGGTACCGGGGCAGGGACAGTCGGCGGGGGTCAGCCGCCGCCGAGGCCGGTGGTAGCGACGGAGTTGACGATGCGCCGCTGGAAGAGCAGGAACATCACGATCAGCGGCAGCGCGGCCAGCAGGGCGGACGCCATGGACTGGGCGTACTGGATGCCGTACGCGTCCTTCACGGTGGCGAGGCCGACCGGGAGCGTCATGAGGTCCGGGTCGTTGGTGACGACGAAGGGCCACATGAAGTTGTTCCACGCGCCGATGAACACGAAGATCGCGACGGCGGCGACGATCGGGCGGGACAGCGGAAGCACGATGGACGTGAAGACGCGCAGTTCGGAGGCGCCGTCGATGCGGGCGGCGTCCTCCAGCTCGCGGGGTATCGCGTCGAAGAAGCGCTTCAGGATGAAGACCATCATGGGCGCCACCACCTGCGGCAGGATGACCGCCGCGTAGGTGTCGACCAGGTGGAACATCGTCATCTGGTCGAAGAGCGGGACGATCAGCAGCTGCGGCGGGACCATGATCGCGCCGACGGTGACCGCGAGCAGGGCCCGGCGGCCGCGGAAGGTGCCGCGCGAGAAGCCGTACGCGGCGAGCGTCGAGACGGCCGTGGTGAGCAGCGTGACCAGCACGGAGATGAGCAGGCTGTTGAACGCCCAGGTCGGTACGTTGCCGCGCTCCAGGATCTGCCGGTAGGCGGAGAGGGTGAAGGCTCCCTTGAACGGCGAGAGGCCCGACTTCATCACGTCCTGCTCGCTCTGGAGCGAGGTGGCTATCGCCCAGACGAAGGGCAGCAGCCAGGCGACGGCGAGCACGGTCAGCGCGGTCCCGGCGAGCGCCCGGGGCAGCCGTCCGTGGCCGAGCAGCAAGGGCGAGCCGGACTCCTCGCGCGGCCGGCGCGGCCGGCGCACGGGGGTGGAGATGGCGGACACGGTCAGCCCTCCTGACGGAAGAAGCGGAGTTGCAGGACGGAGACGACGATGACGATCGCGAAGAAGATGTAGCTGACCGCGGAGGCGTAGCCCAGCCGGTAGCCGGTGAACCCGACGTCGTAGACGTACTCGAGGATCGGGCGGGTCGAGCCGTTGGGGCCGCCCTTGGTGAGGATGTAGATCTGGTCGAACACCTTGAGGGACGCGAGGACTTGGAGCATCGCGACCAGCACCGTGGTGTGGCGCAGCTGCGGCAGGGTGACCGACCACAGCCGCCGCCAGGCGCCGGCGCCGTCGAGCGCGGCGGCCTCGTCGTACGTGGTGGGCAGGGACTGGAGGGCGGCGAGGTAGAGCAGGAAGTTGAAGCCGACGGTCCACCAGACGGTGAGGGCGGCGACCGACCACATCGCCACCGACTCGTCGGAGAGCCAGCCCACGGGCTCCATGCCCAGCGAGGTCAGCAGCTGGTTGCCGAGGCCGATGTCGGGCTGGTAGAGCCACGTCCAGATGAGCGTGACCACGGTGACCGGCAGCAGGTACGGAGCGAAGTAGGCCAGCCGCCACACCCATTGCCCGGCCAGCCCGCTGTGCACGAGGAGCGCCATGCCGAGCGCGACCAGGACGAGCGGTACGCACGAGATGACGGTGAAGAAGACGGTGTTGCCGAGGCTGCTCCAGACGTCCGGGTCCCCGAACGCCTCGGAGTAGTTGGCGAATCCGACGAACTCGGTGCCGCGCAGGCTGAGCGAGGCGTCGGTGAGGCTCATCCAGAGGCCCTGGACGATCGGCCAGACCAGGAAGAGCGCGAACACGATCAGGAACGGCAGGACGAACAGCCCGCCGCCCCGGGTCAGTGAGCGGCGGCGCCGGGGCGCGGCCGGTGTCGCGGAGGGCGGCTGCGGGGGCGCCGACGCTCCGGCGGGCGCGGTGGTGGTCACGATGCGGCTCCTTCGGCTGTCGTCAGGCGACCGGGTTGGGCTGGCGCAGCAGCGTGTCCGCCTCACGGACCATCTGCCGTACCGCGCTCTCGGCGGAGGTGTTGCCCAGCAGCGCCGACTGGAGCGGCTGGCACATGCGGTTCTGGAAGTTGCCGCCGGCGCCGGCGAACCAGTTCGGCGGGTCGAGCACGGCGATCTCGCCGGCGGCCGCGTAGGACGACTGGGGGTCGAGCTTCGCGTACTCGGGGCGGGCCTGCACCGGCAGATAGGCGGGGATGTGGCCGGCGCTCGCCCAGGTCAGGCTCTGTTTGACGATCTCGGCGATGTACCGGTGGGCCTCGCGGCGGCGGGCCGGGTCGGGGTCGTCCTGGTGCGGGAGCACGAAGCTGTGCGAGTCGGCGTAGACGGCCGGGCGCGCGAAGACCTGCGGGAAGGGGGCGGCGCCCAGGTGCTTGATGCCGGACTTGCGGAAGGTGGGCAGCTCCCACTCCCCCGCCATGATCATGCCGCCGCGGCCGTCCATGAAGGCGGCCATCGCCCCGTTGTAGTCGAGGTTGTTGGGGTTGGTGCGCCCGTCGAAGAGCTGCTTCATGAAGGTGACGACCTTCACCGCGGCATCGATGTCGATCTTCGGCGGCCCGCCGTCGGGCAGCGTGAAGGACGCCCCGGTCTGGGCGTACAGCGCGGCGAACTGGCGCCAGCTCTGGGCGGTGTCGGTGACGTGGCCGAAGAGCACGCCGGACTTGCCGGTGATCTCTGCGAGCTTCTTGCCGGCGTCCAGGAAGGCTTCGGGCGAGCCCATCGGCGCCAGGTGGCCGGAGGTGTCGAGCAGTCCTGCCTTGTCGGCGGCGTCCTTGTCGTAGAAGACGATGAAGGGGTGGACGTCCAGCGGAACGGCGTAGACGGTGCCCTTGTGCTGGGCGCGCTTCCAGACGGCGGGCGCGAAGTCCTTCTCGGTGACGCCGAATTCGGCGAGGACGTCCAGGTCGAGCGGGTCGAGCAGACCGCCCGGGGCGTATCCGGCCAGCCGTGACAGGTGGAGTACGGCGACGTCGGAGGCCCGGCCGCCCGCCGCCGACATGGCGAGCTTCGTGTAGTACGACGGGCCCCAGTCCAGGATCGTCCGGTCCACGTCGAAGCCGTCGGACCCCTTCGAGACGGCGGCGATCATCTCGTCCATGAGCATGCCGTCGCCGCCCTGGAAGAGGTCCCAGACCTTCAGCGCGGATGCCTCGCCCGCACGGGCCGGCGAGGCGCACCCCGTGAGCGGGCCCGCCGCGAGGAGCGCGGCCGCCCCGGCCGTTCCGTAGCGCAGCAGTCCGCGGCGGCCGATGCCGGGCGACCGGTCCGGGTACCGGGCTCCGGGCAGCCCTCGTGCGGGAGGTACAGAGTTCATCACTGACCTTTCGACGCCGGACGACGTGCCCGGCCGAGGGCAGGCGCCATCGGCACGGCAGCCGTCGGCCGCCCGTGCACATCGGGGGTGATCCGCACCGGTCTCCCGGAGCGGTGCCCTGTTTTTACATCGATGTACATTGGCTGTAAAGAGCTGGGTCATCACCTGTGCCGGAAGCGTTGCCCATCGCTCCGGGGCGGCCGGGGGGTACGGCATAGACTCGGCGCGTACCGAGGGTGGGGAGTCACGGGTGGCACGACCGAGGATCAAGGACGTCGCACGGCACGCGGGGGTGTCGGAGAAGACGGTGTCCAACGTGCTCAACGACTATGTGCACGTATCCGACCGGACGCGCCGTGCGGTGCAGGAGGCCATCGACCACCTCGGTTACCGCATCAATCTCGCCGGCCGCCATCTGCGCAGCGGACGGACCGGGATCATCGCCCTGGTGGTGCCCGAACTCGACGTCCCGTACTTCGCGGAGCTAGCCCAGTACGTCGTCCGGGAGGCCGAAAAACGCTCCCTGACCGTGCTGATCCACCAGTCGGGCGCCGACCGCGAGCGCGAGAAGGCGGCGCTCGCCGGTTTCGGCTCCGACTTCGTGGACGGGGTCATCCTCAGCCCGCTCGCCCTCGCGCCGGACGACCTGCGCGCCCACACCGGGCCGCCGCCGACCGTCCTGCTCGGCGAGCTGCTCAACGAGGGCGCGGACCATGTGGCGATCGACAACGAACGCGCGGCCCGCGAGGCCACCGAGCACCTGCTCGCCCTGGGCCGCCGCCGCATCCTCACGGTGGGCGGCCGGGACGACGGCTGCGTCGGTACGGCCCAGGCCCGCACCCGCGGCTTCCGCCTCGCGCTGTCCGGGGCGGGCCTTCCGTACGACCCGGCGTCGCTGCTGCCGGTGGAGGCGTTCCACATGAGCGACGGCGCCGAAGCGGTCCGCCGGGTGCTTGCGGCCGGCGTCCGGCCGGACGCCCTGCTCTGCCTGAACGACCAGCTCGCGCTGGGGGCGCTGCGCGCGCTGCACGGTTACGGGGCGCGGGTGCCCGAGGACGTGGCGGTGATCGGCTTCGACGATGTGGAGGGCGGCCGCTTCAGCGTGCCGTCCCTGAGCACGGTCGCCCCGGACAAGGAGGCGGTGGCCCGGGTCGCGGTGGACCTGCTGCTGCGCCGCATCGAGGAGGCCGCGCGCCCGGACGCCGCCGGCAGCCCGGCCGCGGAGTGCCCGCAGGACCGGGTGGTGGCGCACCGCCTCGTCCTGCGCGAGTCCACGGAGGGTGCGGCGGGGCGCGACGGGGTGTGGTGAGCGAAGGGGGCTCAGCCCGTGAGAGCAGGGGGCTCAGCCCATGAGCAGGGCGCTCAGCCCGTGAGCAGGGCGCTCAGCCCGTGAGCAGGGCGCTCCAGGGTCCGCCGGAGCGCCGCGCCGCCCTCGAAGAGCACGGCGGTGAGCCCGAGTTCGCGGGCCGCCCGGACATTGGCCTCCCGGTCGTCCACGAAGAACGCCTCCCCGGCGGTGGCCCCGAGCAGCCCGAGCGCACCCGCGAAGGCTTCCTCGGCCGGCTTGGTCGCCCCGAGCCCGCACGAGAACGCGAGCACGTCGAAACGCTCGTCCACCCCGGGCAGCCGCTCGGGCAGCCCGGCGCGCAGCAACGCGTCGTTGTCCGTGAACAGGGCCGTCGGCCGGTCCCGTACGAGGTCGGCGGCGGCCAGGACCTCGGGGTCCGGCTCGAACGCCCCGCACCAGATACGACGAAGCTCCCCGGCCGTACCCGAGAACCCGAGACGCCGCCGGATCTCCCGCTCCACGTCGTCGGCGTCCCCCTCCCCCCGGTCCCAGGCCGCGATCAGCCCGGACTCGTAGAGCTCCGACTCGACGCGCCGCGCGGAGACCCCGCAGGCGGCCCCGAGAAGTTCCAGCCGCCGCTCACGGTGGAAGCGGCACACGACACCGCCGAGATCGAAGAGGAACACCCGAGGCTTCATACGCGGCAACCTAGCCGATGAGCATCGCTCGAAGCCGGGCCGGACCAGCGGCGCGGCCCGCCCGGCCCCGGGTCAGGGGATGAGGACGAGCTTGCCGTCGATCCCGCCGGACTCTCCGAGGCGGTGGGCTTCGGCGGCGCTCGACAGCGGCAGCGTCGAGTGGACCTTGACGCGCAGCGCTCCCGTGGCGGCCATGTCGGCGATGGCCCGCATCCCGGCGTGATCGGACTGCACCATCATGCTGCGGTACCGCACACCGCGCTCACCGGCCAGGGCCAGGGCCTCGTCGTCGGCCCCCAGCAAGGAGACGAGGATGCCGCCCCGGCGCAGGGCGCGCAGGGAGTCCAGGCGCGGCTGCCCGGTGAGCGGTACGAGCGCGGCGTCGGCGTCCGTGAGGACGTCGCCGATGGTGGTGGTGCGGTAGTCGAACACCTGGTCCGCGCCCAGGGAGCGTACGAACTCGGCGTCGTCGGCCGACGCGGTGGCGATGACTTCGGCGCCGAGGTGGCGGGCGATCTGCACGGCGAGGTGGCCCACCCCGCCGGCGCCGCCCTGGATCAGCACCCGCTGGCCACGGGTGAGCCGGGCGGTGTCGTTCAGGGCCTGCCACGCCGTGAGCGATGCCAGCGGCAGCGCCGCGGCCTGCGTGAAGTCGATGCTGTCGGGCTTGGCCGCGAAGGATCGGGCCGGGCCCGTGGCGTACTCGGCGTAGCCGCCGGGCTCGTACGGGTACGGGAGCATCCCGAAGACCGCGTCGCCCTGGTCGAAGATCGTGACCCCGGGGCCGACCTTGTCGACCGTCCCGGCCACGTCCCAGCCGGTGGTGGCGGGCAGGCCGTGGTCGTACGGAATGGTGCCGTCGCGGTGCTTCCAGTCGGTGGGATTCACGCCCGCCGCGGCGACCCGGACGCGGATCTCGCCCACGCCGGGCTCGGGAGCGGGCGCCTCGGTCTCGGTGAGGACCTCCGGCCCTCCGTAGGTGTTCTGGGTGATCGCTCGCATGGGTGCGGCTCCTTGTGACGGGTCGTACGTCGGGGCCGGGATCGGACGGCGTCGGGGCCGCGATCGACGGTGAGGACGATCTTGCCGGTCCGCGCGTGGGATTCCGTGCAGCGGTGCGCCTCGGCGGCGTCGGCGCGGTTCCCACCGGTCGCGTCCACCCGGATGCGCACCCCGCCCGCGCCGGGGACGGCGACGTCCTGACCGGCGCACGAATGATCGAGGGCCGGTCTCGGATTTCTCCGAGACCGGCCCTCGATCGACGACTGTCACCAGTCGGGACGACAGGATTTGAACCTGCGACCCCTTGACCCCCAGTCAAGTGCGCTACCAAGCTGCGCCACGTCCCGATGCCCGCCTGACCTGGGGTTTCCCCCTGGCCGAACGCGCATGAGAACAATACCGCACTTCATCGGGTGGTCACGAACCGCTTTCGCGGGCCTTGCGGAAAGTTTCCACGCGGACACGCTCAGTGGATCAGCACCTGGGAGAGGGCGACCCGGCCCGTGCCGGTCTTCACGATGCGGACCGTGCGGGTGCGGCTGTCCAGGTCCACGACGGTCGGGCGCAGGGCCTTGCCGCTGACGTGCACCGTGGTGTCGTCGGTGACGATGTCGAAGTCGGACGTCGTCGTGGAGGCGTCGTTCCAGACCTCGACCTGGCGGATGTGCCGGGTGGCTCCGAGGTCCACCTGCCACCAGGCGCCGTCCTCCGCGAGGGTGCGGGTGTCCGTGTTGGTGTCGGCGTCCAGGGCGAGCGCGGCGGTGGCGGTGCCGTCCGTCGAGGACTGGGTGGCCGTGCCGGTGCGGGCGAGGTCCGCGCGCAGCTGCTCGACCGGGCCGCCGTGGGCGCCGGCGCGGGCGGCGACGGCCAGGGCGGCGGCCGGGAGGCGGTCCAGGCCGGTGTGGTTGCCGGTCATGACGGACCCGGTGCCGCCGAGGGCGGGAGCGGCGGTGTCCGTCCAGTTGCCGCGCGCGGTGTTCCGGATGCCGTAATCCGCCCAGTTGGAGACCCACTTGTAGCCGATGCGGGTGATGACGTTCTTCTCGACGGTGATGTACGAGGACTGCTCGTCCAGGTAGATGCCGTTGCCGTCGCGCTCGGTGTTGCCGTACGCGGAGCGGTTGATGTAGTTGCCGCTGACGACGGTGCCGGGCTGGGCGCCCTGGGTGTAGATCGCGCCGCCGTCGTGCTGCTGGCGGGCGACCTCCATGACGTCGGTGATGCGGTTGTTCGTCACCTTGTTGTCGCGGAGGACGGACTTCTGCGCCTCGGGCTGGTTCCAGCCCCAGCCGACGGAGACCGCCGAGTACGGGAGGTGGTCCAGGCTGTTGTGGTCGACGGTGAGCCCGGCCTCGTAACCGGCCCAGATGCCGACCGCGTCGGTGTACTCGACGCCGGTGCGGCTGATCGTGTTGTACGCGACGGTGTTGCGCTCCCCGGCGAGCGCGGGCTCCGGCAGGGGCTCGGTGTCGCCGACGTAGACCGCGCCCGAGGAGAGGTCGGTGAAGGTGGAGCGGGTGAGCGCGCTGTCCTTGGTACCGGCCTCCAGGATCGCCCCGGCGCCGCCGAGGTGCGCGAAGCGCGCGGTGTCGACGGTGACCCGCCGGCCGCCGCGCACGGTGAGCGCGGCGGCCGGTTTGGTGTAGTAGCGGCCCGCGTGGTCGACGGGGCCGGTGGCTCCGGTCAGGGTGAGACCGGCCTGCATCCCCGCGTAGCCCTCGTCGGTGTCGGGCTGCCGGTAGGCCGCGTACGCGAAGCCGATGCCGCTGACCGTGAGGTCGTGGGCGCCGTCCACGGTGAGCAGCTGTTCGGTGTGCGGGGTGACGGCCCGCGCGTGGCGCATGTTCTCGCCCTCGCGCGGGAGGTAGGTGACGGTGCGGTCGCTGGAGTTCCACACGAACTCGCCCGGCTCGTCCAGGAGTTCGGCGGCGTTCTCGAAGAACGCGACACCGCTGTAGCGGGTGGAGTCGACGGCGGTGGTGTCCCAGGCGGGGCCGGTGCGGTCGGTGCCGCTCGCGGAGTTGGTCCAGCAGGGCCGGGCGAAGGTGAGGGTGTCGCCGCTGACGCCCGCGATCCGGCAGTGGTAGTTGCGCCAGCGGATACGGATGACGGCCTCGGCATCCGTGGGGTGCGCCCAGTGGTCGATGCCGGTCGCGGTGGCGCCGGTCATGCCGGTGGCGGTGGCGTCGCAGGTGCTCGCGGCGCATGCCTCGCCACGGGCGCGGGTGGCGCGGCGGCCGTCCACGAAGAGCTGGCGCGGGGTGACACCGGCGGGAACCGGGGCGGTCCAGGTGCCGTCGGCGTTCTTCCGCCAGCCGGTGAGGTCCCGGCCGCCGGAGAGCACCGGGTGCGCGCCGGGCGCGGCGGCCCAGGTGGTGCCGGAGTCGGCGGCGCCGAGCTCCAGGGGCGCGTCGAGCCGGTACGTGCCGTCCTTGAGGAGGACCCGGACGGCGCGGCGGTGCTCGGTGCGGGCCAGGTCGCGGGCGCCCTCCAGGGTGCAGGGGCGGGCGGCGGTGCAGGCGGAGCCTCGGCCGTCCGGGGCCGCGTACAGGGTGCGGGTGGCGGGCGCTGCTCCGGCCGGGGCGGCGAGCAGGGCGGTCAGGAGGGCGGCGGTGGCGGATGCGGCGGTGGCTCGTACGACGTTCAGGGGGCGGTTCACGCGGTGGCCTTCCAGTCGGGGTGGCCGGGCATGGGCGGGTTGACGGCCCCGAAGAGCCAGTCGCGCAGGAACGGGTCGAGGGAGCGGTCGCGGGTGGTGTCGACGGTGTGGCGGATGAACTGCTCGGAGGTGTACGTGGAGTCCTTGAAGCGCCTCACCCACTCACGCATCACCGCGTCGAAGGAGCGCCGCCCGATGCGCTGGTTCAGGGCGTAGAGGACGAGGGCGCCGCCGTCGTAGATGTTGGTGCCGCCGAGCGCCTTGGGCAGTCCGGGCGGGCCGTCGGCGGCCCGGACGGCGTCCAGCTTCTCGTACGTGGCCTTCATCTTGTCCGCGAGGACGGACCAGCCGCGCTCCTCGCCGTACAGGCCGGCGTAGTAGACGGCGGGGCCCTCGTTGAGCCAGGCCTGCTGCCAGTCGTGCGGGGTGACGGAGTCGCCGAACCACTGGTGGACGAGTTCGTGGACCATGGTGGTCTCGTAGCCGGGCTGCCCCTGGGCGTTGGGCTTGAACCAGTTGGTGCCGAAGAGGGACAGCGTCTGGTTCTCCAGCGCGTCGGTGTAGCCGTCGTAGATGTGCACCCCGTAGACGGAGAACGGGTAGCGGCCGAACTTCGCCTCCAGCCAGGCGAGATGGTCGGCGGTGCGGGCGACGATCGGGGCGTAGGTGTCCTCCTTGCCCCGGGGCACGATGTGGCGCAGGGGCAGGCCGCGGTGGCTGTGGCCGTACAGGTAGGTGCCCTTGACCACGGCGATGCCGATGAGTTCGGTGGCCATGCGCTCGCGGAGGGCGAAGTGCCAGACGGTGGAGCCGTCGGCGCGCGGTGTACGGTGCGTCAGCTCGCCGTTCGCGGTGGCGACGTAGCCCTCGGGGGCGCTGAGGTGGAAGGTCCACGTCGCCTTGTCCGACGGGGTGTCGTTGCAGGGCAGGAAGGTATCGGCGCGGGAGGACTGGGCTGCCGAGGCGAAGCCGCCGTCGCTGCCGAACCGCCAGCCGGTGAGGCCGAGCCGGGGTGCCTTGCCGTTGCCCCGGTAGCGGATCTCGACGGTGAACGCCTGGTGGTCGCGGATCGGGCGGGCCGGGGTGACGGTCAGCTCCTGGCCGCTCTGGCCGGCGGCGAGCTGCCAGGTGGCGGGGCGGCCCGCGACGGTGACGGCGTCGATGGTGTGGCCGTCGGTGTCCAGGTTGAAGGCGGACAGGTCCTGGGTGGCCCTGGCGCTGATCCTCACCGTGGCGGTGAAGTCGTAGGTCACCGGGGTGAAGTCGAAGGTCAGGTCGTAGTGGGTGACCTGGTAGCCGCCGTTGCCGAGGGTCGGGAAGAGCGGGTCGCCGACTCCGCCGGAGCCGGGCTCCGGGTGGAAGCCGTGCGGCCGTGCGGCAGCGGGGGCGGAGACGGCGGGGACGGTGGCGGCTGCCGCCACCGCCGCGCCGCCGAAGGCGAGGAGCGAGCGTCGGGTGGTCACTTCTTCCCCTTCTGGAAGGCTTCCTCGAACTCGCCGCGGGCCTTCTCGCCGCCCTTGGCCAGGTAGTCCTTGACCAGCTGGTCGTAGGCGGACATGGGCTTGCGGCCGGAGATGATGTCCTTGAGCACATCGCCCTTGAGGGTGCCGAGGCTGCCGGCGCTCTTGGAGTCCCAGGTGGGCGAGGAGTACTGGAGCGTCGGGTCCGGGACCATCATCGGGATCATCTTGGTGAAGGTGTCGTGGACGTGGCGCACGCCCTGCTCGGAGTCGGCGCTGAAGATCGCGGGCACGGCGGACGCGGCGAACTTCCAGGGCACGGTGACGTCCTGGGTGCCCTGCTTGGTGAGGGCCGGGTTGCCCTTGTCGTCGCGGGTGAAGTCCTTGCCCTCGACGCCGTAGTTGATGAGGGTGTATTCGAGGCTGCCGAACGGCGAGGCCGCGAAGTCGGCGAACCGCAGGATCTCCTCGACGCGGTCCCCGGACGCCTTGCTGATGTGGGTGTTCTGGAGGGCGACGTTGTCCATCCAGGCGACGGCGTCCTTGCCGACCGGCACGAAGGGGCGCGGGTCGAACTTCTTGTTGATCGCCTTCATCGCGGCGATGTAGCCGACGCCCGGCGCGAGGTAGGTGGGCATGCCGTCGTAGACGTACGCGCCCTTGCCGTTCTTGAACATGTCCGTGTACTGGGCCTTCTGCGCCCCGGACATCTGGAGGGTGCCCGGGTAGTAGCAGCCGGCCTTGTACAGCGCCCGGGCCGTCTCGACCGCTGTGCGGTACTCCGGGGTCTCCAGGTCGAGGGTGAACTTGCCCGTCTTCTCGTCCAGGCGCCAGAAGTTGGGCGCTCCGGCGGACATGGCGAGCATGGTGGTGACGCCCGCGATGATGGCGTACCGGTCCTCCTTGGGGCGGGTCAGCTCCTTGCAGACCTCGACGAAGCGGTCCAGGTCGGTGATCTGGTCCAGGCTGGTGACGCCGACCTCCTCGAAGAGGTCGTGGCGGTAGACCCCGGCACCGGCGGTGCCGGTGCGGGCGATCGGGATGCCGTAGAGCTTGCCGCCGAAGATCGCGCCCTGCCAGGCGCCCTTCGGGATGGCGGCGAGGTTGGGGTAGTCCTTGATCGCGTCCCCGGCGAGGTGCGGGGTGAGGTCGGCGCACTTGGCCTGGAGGAAGGCGGCCTTGTTGTCGACGCCGCCGCTCTCCGGGTACATGAAGAGGTCGGGCAGGCTGTCGCTGGCGACCATCGTGGAGAACTTGGTGCCGTAGTCGTCGGCGGGTACGGCGGTGATGTTCACCTGGCCGCCGAGCAGCTTCTCGATCTCCTGCCAGGCCGCGTTCTTGCCGCGCGAGGGCGGCGGCGGGGAGAAGGTCTCCATGGCCGCGCTGATCGGCTTCGCCCCCTTGAGCGGGGTGGTCTTCGTGGCCCGCAGCGGCTTGGCCGGGTAGCTGAAGAAGCCCTGCGGGACGCCGGCCGCGGTGCCCTCCAGGTCGGGCTTGAGCCCGATGTTGCGGACGGCGCTGTGCGGGAGCAGGGACGCGCTCTTCGCCTCGGCCTTCGCGGTCGTGCCGCCGTCGCCGCAGGCGGTGAGCAGCGGGGCGGCGGCGAGTCCGAGGCCGACGCCGGCGCCGAGCCGGAAGAGTGCTCTGCGGTTGATGGGGGTGGAGCTCGACACCTGGATCTCCTTGGAAGAGGGAAGGGAGGGAGCGGGGGGCGGCGGCTGCGCTCAGCCCTTGACGGCTCCGGTGAGCACGCCCTTGGTGAAGTAGCGCTGGAGGAAGGGGTAGACGCAGAGGATCGGGACGACGGCGATCACCAGGACGGCCATCTGCACGGCCTGCTGCGGGGCGAGCACTTCACCGGCGGACGCGGAGTCGAGGCTCTGGCCCTGGAGGACGTAGGTCCGCAGCACCATGGGCAGCGGCCACTTGTCGGAGTCGTTGAGGTACAGGAGCGAGTTGAAGAAGGCGTTCCAGTACGTCACCGCGTAGAAGAGGCTGATGACGGCGAGGACGGCCTTGGACAGCGGCAGGACGATGCGGACCAGGATGCGGAAGTCGCCGGCGCCGTCCACCTTCGCCGCGTCGTACAGCTCCTCCGGCAGGTTCATGAAGAAGGACCGCAGGACGACCAGGTTGAAGGCGCTGACCAGGGTGGGCATGACGAGCGCCGCGTAGGTGTCGTACAGGCCGAGGCCCTTGACCAGCAGGAAGTTCGGGATGATGCCGGCGTTGAACAGCATGGTGAACAGGGCCGTCATCAGGATGAAGCGGGAGCCGGTGACCTCGCGGCGGGAGAGCCCGTACGCCATGCCGACGGTGACGAGCAGACTGGCGAGGGTGCCGAACACGGTGATGCCTACGGAGACGATCAGGGCCCGGCTGACGACGCCCCCGGTGAAGATCGTGCGGTAGGCGTCGAGGGTGGGGTGGTCCGGCCACAGGACGAGGCCGGAGCTCTTGATGATGTCGGTCTGCGAGGCGAAGCTCGTCCCGATGACGCCGACGAGCGGATACGCGACGGCGAGGACGACCACGACGACGGCGACGGCCTTCGCGATCTGGCCGAGGCGGGTCGGGCGCTCCATCCACGGCGGACGGCCGTCGGACGTGCGTACGGGGACGGGCGGGGTCCCCGGCGCGGTGGTCCGGGCCGTGGCGCGGGTCTTCTCAGCGGTCAGCACCGCGGTACACCCCTTCGTGGCCGAGTCGGTGGGCGAACTTGTTGGCGCCCAGCACGAGTGCGGTGCCGATGACCGCCTTGACGAGTCCGACGGCGGCGGCGACGCCCCAGTCGTTGTCCTTGATGCCGTGGTAGTAGACGTAGGTGTCGAGCACCTCGCCGGCGTCCGGGCCGACCGCGTCGCGCTGGAGCAGGATCTGCTCGAAGCCCACGGAGAGGATCTGCCCGAGGTTGAGGATGAGCAGCAGGATGAGCACGGGCGCGATGCCCGGGAGCGTCACGTGCCACAGCCGTCGCCTGGGTCCCGCTCCGTCGATGGCGGCGGCCTCGTACTGCTGCCGGTCGATGTTGAGGAGGGCGGCGAGGATGATGATCGTGCCCCAGCCGGCGTCCTTCCAGGCCACCTGGAGGGTGAGGAGCCAGGGGAAGGCGTCCGGGTCGCTCATCATGTCGTAGCGGGGCAGGCCCATGCCGCCGAGGACATCGGGCAGGACCCCGGCACCGCCCAGGATCTGCTGGAAGATCGAGACGATGATGACCCAGCCGATGAAGTGCGGCAGATAGACGACGCTCTGCACGAAGCGCCTGATGCGGTCGCTGGCGATGCTGTTGAGCAGCAGGGCCAGGGCGATGGGCACCGGGAAGAAGAACACCAGCTGGACGAGGGCGATCTCCAGGGTGTTGAACGTCGCGCTCCAGAAGGCCGGTTCGCTGAACGCCGCGGAGAAGTTGGCGAAGCCCACCCAGACGCTGTGCATGTAGCCGAGGTACGGCTGGTAGTCCTGGAACGCCACCACGTAACCGAGCAGCGGCACGTAGTGGAAGACGATGAAGTAGAGCAGGCCGGGCAGGGTGAGCAGCAGCATCACCCGGTCGCGTTTGAGTCGCTGTCCGAGTGTGAGCCGGTGCGGGGCGGCGAGGGCCGGGCCGGGCGGCGGGGCAGGCTCCTCGGCCTGCTTTCGCCGCGTTCGCCGCTTTTCGCGCGGCAGCGGGGGTGCTGTGTCAGCCATGGTGGGTCCTGTTCGGCTGGGTGGCGCGTGGTGTGCCTTCTGCGGCGGCAAGTTAGTAAGCGGTTAACCCGAGCGTCAAGAGATCCGGGCGAACGTCTTCATCAACCGTCGGCCTTCCGGGCCGATTACGGGCGGCAAATCTCAACAAAGTGGTGTCAGCTGCTCATTCGGGCCGGTCGCACGCTTGACGGTCGGCCGTGCACCTCCCTAGCGTGCCGGTCATTCGATAGAACACGATTACTATCCGGAGGCAGGGTGCGAACCACCGAAGAGGCGCCGGCCCGTTCCGGTACCGAGGCAGCGGATCCGCCCCGGAGGCGGCCGCGCACGGTCCTGGTCATGAGCACGGGGCTGCTGGACGACGTCTTCCCGCCCGCCGTCCGGTCGCGTCTCGAGGAGACCGCCGAACTGCTCGATCCGGCGGTGATCAGCGAGTTCGACTCCCCCGCCGCCGCCCGGGCGCTGGCCGACGCGGAGGTGCTGCTGACCGGCTGGGGGTGCCCGCCGGTGGACCCGGCGCTGCTGGACCGGGCACCCGCGCTGCGGGCCGTCGTGCACGCGGCGGGGACGGTGAAGACGTTTCTGTCACCGGCCGCCTTCGACCGTGGGATCCTCGTCTCGTCGGCCGCCGCGGCCAACGCCGTGCCGGTGGCCGAGTTCACCCTCGCGGCGATCATCATGGGCGCCAAGCGGGTGTTCCCGCTCGCGGACCTCTACCGGGCCCGCCGCACCCACCGCACCGCCGCCGACCTGGACCGCCACCACTGGCTCGGCACCCACGGTCTGACCGTGGGGGTGGTCGGCGCCTCCCGCATCGGCCGCCGCGTGATCGAGCTGCTGCGGACGGCGCTGGACGCGGAGGTCCTGCTGCACGACCCGTACGTGAGCGCCGCCGAGGCCGCCCTCCTCGGCGTGACCCCGGTCGATCTGGACACCCTCGTGGCGACGAGCGACGTGGTGTCCCTGCACGCCCCGGACACACCCGAGACCCGGAACATCATCGACGCCCGCCGGATCGGCCTGATGCGTCCCGGGACGCTGCTGGTCAACACCGCACGCGGGCCGCTCGTGGACACCGAGGCGCTCACCGGCCACCTGGTGAGCGGCCGGCTCGACGCGGTCCTCGACGTGACCGCGCCCGAGCCGCTGCCTCCCGGCCACCCCCTGTGGGACCTGCCCAACGTGTTCCTGACCCCGCACCTGGCGGGCGCCCAGGGCAACGAGGTGGGCCGGCTCGGCGCGCTCGCCGTGGACGAGCTGGCGCGGTACGCCCGGGGCGAGCCGTTCGGGCACCCCGTGCACCGGGCCGACCTGGGGAGGATCGCGTGACCGCCCCTCCGCGGCGGGCTCCGGGACCGGGGCGGAGACCGCCTGCCACGGCACTAGGCTCGTCGTCACACAACAGCCTTCAGGGGGTGAGCCGGATGCGCCGGCAGAGCACGGCCGGGGACGGACAGCGGCGGGCGACGGTCACCGACGTCGCCCGGCGCGCGGGCGTCTCGACGGCCACCGTCTCTCGCGTCCTGAACCGCAACTACCCCGTCGCCGACGCGACCCGGGAGCGCGTCGAGTCCGCCATGCGGGAGCTGGGTTACGTGGTCAACGCGCACGCCCGCGCCCTGGCCGGCGTCTCCAACCGCACCGTGGGCATCATCGTCAACGAGGTCATCGACCCCTTCTACGCGTACATCGCGCGCGGGGTCGAACGGGAGGCGGCGCTCGGCGGACGGCTCTGCCTGGTCTGCTGCACCCAGGGCGACCCGCAGCGCGAGCTGGCCTTCATCGACCTGATGCACGAGCGCCGGGCGGACGCGGTCGTGGTCGTCGGCGGCTCCATCGCGGACCGGGGCTACACCTCGGAGCTGGCTCGCCGGGCGCGCGAGCTGGACGCGGGCGGTTCGAAGCTGGTCCTGTGCGGCCGGCCCCCGCTCGGCGAGTCCGCGCCGACCGCCGCCGTGGAGTACGACAACGAGGGCGGCGCCTTCGCGATCACCGACCACCTGCTGATGCAGGGCCACGAGCGCATCCTCTACCTCGGCGGTCCGCCCAAGCTCTCCACCACCCGCGACCGGCTCGCCGGGCACCGCCGCGCCCTGGAGCTGCGGGGTGTCCCGGTCGATCCCGAGCTGGCCCAGCCGGGCGCCTTCAGCCGCGGCTTCGGATACCGGAGGATGGCCGAACTCCTGCGGGACGGGCCGGATTTCACCGCGGTGTTCGCGGCCAACGACATGGTGGCGGCGGGTGCCGCGCAGGCCCTGGAGGAGGCGGGCCTGCGGGTGCCCAAGGACGTCTCGCTGGTGGGGTACGACGACATCCCGGTCGCCCAGGAGCTGCGTCCCCGGCTGACCACCGTCCATGTGCCGCTGGAGGAGATGGGCCGCCAGGCGGTGCGGCTCGCCGTGTCCGGCGGGGACGAGGACGACTGGCGGGAGCCGACCAGCGGGGCGCTGCGGCTCGGCACCCACATCGTGGTACGCGATTCCGTGGCGCCCCGGGCCGGCAGACCACTGCGCAAGTGACCGGTTACTTCCCGCCTGTCCGCAGTTGGCCATAGAAAATCACAGTAACTTCCCGACTCCCCTTGCGGCTCGGCAGCAACCGCTTACATGCTGACCGGGCACCCCCACCGATCCGCACGCCTTCGCCCCTCGTTCATGACTGCAGGGAGAGTTCCGCATGCGTAAGCACACCCCGTCCGTCGCCCCGGCCGCCTCCCCCACCACCGAGTCCGCCCCCGCAACCGCCTCCTTCGTGGGCCGCCGTGCCGTCCTCGGCGCGGCGGCGGGCGCGGGCGCCGCGACGGTCCTCGGCCTCAACGCCACCGCCGCCCACGCCCGGCCCGCGACCGGCCGGCCCGCCGCCCGCCCCGTCTCCGTGACCGTCACCGGACGCCCCGCCGCCGAGGCCGAACGGCTGCGGCTCGCCCAGGCGTTGCGCGGTTCGGAGTTCCAGCCGACCGGCCTGTACGTGCCCGCCGGCACCCCGCTCTCGCTGACCGTCCAGCCGCGCGACGGCCTCGTGCCCACGCTGTGGATCGGCGCCTGGGACTACTACGGCGAGATCACCGAACCCCGCAGCTACCCGTTGACCGCCGGCGCCAACACGGTGACCGACCCGCACGGCGGCCCGGTCTACCTGACGCTCACCGGCGACGGCGAGCGGGCCGCCGTGCTCTTCCGATCCGGCGCGGTCCGCATGCCCGTCTTCACCCTGGGCCGGACCTGTGAGGCGGACTACCAGCACCAGCTCGACACCCTGACCGAGTCGCCGTGGGTGGAGCTGCACGCCCCGCACACGATCATGACGCTGACCCGCGAGGGCGCCCTGCTGTACCGCGACGAGGACCACGCGGCGCTGCTCCGGCTGGTCGAGACCATCGTCGACTCGCACGCCCGGATCAGCGGGCTCGACGGCTCGAAGCCGGTGCACCGGCGCAAGGCGGGGCCGTACCACTTCACGGAGGTCAGCAAGGTGCCCACCGGCGTCGGCGCCTACGCCACGCACGGCTACAACGGCTTCCCGCGCGCCTACCTGGACCGGGCCACCACCGTCGAGGGCCTGCGCACCCGGGGCTGGGGGCTCTACCACGAGCTCGGCCACCTCCATCAGCAGATGGCGTACAAGCCGGGCGGCCTCACCGAGGTCACCGTGAACATCTACTCGCTCGCCGCGCAGCGCACCCTGAAGCAGCCGTCGAACCTGCTCACGGTCGACCCGGCGACCGGTCAGACCGTGTTCCAGAGCTCGCGGGACAAGTTCGGGACGCCCGGTCTCACGTACGAGAAGTCCTTCGGGGCGTACGAGAAGCTGGTGCCGCTGCGCCAGCTGGAACTGGCCTTCGGGGAGGACTTCTGGCCGCGCCTGCACCAGCTGGTGCGCGAGGAGAACCCGCAGTCCGACTACACCGAGGACGCCAAGCGCTACCGGGCCCTGGCCACTTACTCCAGCCGGATCGCGGGATACGACCTGACGGACTTCTTCGTGGACACCTGGGCGTTCCCCATCGACGCCACGGGCCGCGCCGAACTCGCCGCGCTGAATCTCCCGCAGCCGCCCGTCGACCCGAGCACGCTGTCCGACTGAGACCGCGACGACAAGGAAAGGGAGTCATCATGCACCTGAGCAGAAGGACCCTTCTCGCGGCGGGCGGCGCCACGGCGTCGGTGGTCCTGACAGCGGGCCCGGCCGGGACGGCGTGGGCGGGAGCGCGGGAGGAGGAGCCGATCAACGACTTCGAAGCACTTCTCGACCGGGCGCGGACGCTGCTCACCGGAGGCGCGTTCGACCCGGCGGACCCGGACTTCGCCGCCGGTGTGGCCACCCTGGACGGCACCGCGGGCGCCCTCTGGGACAGCCTGGACCGCAGCGCCGGGCGGACCGCCCTGTGGCCCGATCTCTCACCGCTCACCGACCCGGGCAACTTCGGCCAGAGCTATACGCGGCTCCGCACGATCGCCGTCGCATGGGCCACGCCCGGCACCGCGCTCTCCGGAAGCGACGAGACCGCCGAAGCGCTGGCCGGGGCGCTGCGGTTCGCGTACGACACGGCCTACCACCCCTCGGCCGCCGAGACCGGCAACTGGTGGTTCTGGGAGATCGGGGCGCCGCGCGCGCTGATGGACTGCTGCGTGCTGCTGCGCGCGCACCTGCCGGCCGCCGATCTAGCGGACTACCTCGCGGTCGTCGACCGGTTCTGCCCCGACGCGGACCGCCGCACCAACTCCCCGACCCTGCCGGAGACCGGTGCCAACCGCACCGACAAGGCGGTGATCGTGGCGCTGCGCGGGCTGCTCGGCAAGGACGCGGACAAGGTGGCCTCGGCGCGCGACGCGCTCTCCGACGTACGCGACTCAGGCCGCAACAGCCTGTTCCGCTATACGACTTCGGGTGACGGCTTCTACGAGGACGGTTCGTTCGTCCAGCACTCGGAGGTGGCGTACACCGGCTCCTACGGCACCGTCCTGCTCGGCGGCGCGGCCTGGCTGCTCTCGCTCCTGGCCGGCTCGGCATGGGCGGTGACCGACCCGAAGGTGTCGGTGATGTACGAGGCGGTGGAGCGGAGCTTCGTCCCGGTGGTCTTCGACGGGCTGATGATGGACGCGGTGCGCGGCCGCGCCATCTCCCGGGAGCGGGCGGGCGACCACCGGGACGGGGCGGCGGCCGTCGCCGCGATCCTGCTCCTGGCCACCGGCGCCCCCGCCGACCTGGCGGGCCGCTGGCGCTCGCTGGTCAAGGGCTGGCTGACCCGCAACCGCACCACCCCGTTCACCGCACTGGCCACCCTGCCCCAACTCGCCCTGGCGAAAGCGGTGCTGGCCGACCGCGCCATCCACCCCGCACCCCGCACCACGGGCAGTTTCGTCTTCGCCGACATGGACCGCGTCGTCCACCGCCGCCCCGGCTGGGCCTGCACCCTGTCGCTCTCCTCGAAGCGCATCTCCGCGTACGAGGCGGGCAACGGCGAGAACCTGCACGGCTGGTACACCGGCGACGGCATGACGTATCTCTACGACGGCGACGATCTCGGGCAGTACAACGACGGCTTCTGGCCGACCGTCGATCCGTACCGCCTGCCGGGGACCACGGTCGACACCCGCCCGCGCGAGGACCTGGGCACCGGCGCCGGCACCTCCACCTACCGGCCGCCGAACGCGGTGGCGGGCGGTGCCGCGCTGGACGGCCGGTACGCCGCCGCCGCGATGGAGCTGATGGGCGCTCCGGGGTCCGGTCTGCGGGCCCGAAAGGCGTGGTTCCTGCTCGACAACACGGTCGTGGCGCTCGGCGCGGGCATCACCTCGGGCGACGGCCGCCCGGTCGAGACGGTGATCGAGAACCGCAACCTGGGCGCGAACGGCCGCAACCGGCTGCTGGTGGACGGGCTCCCCGGCCGTAACGGCGCTTACAGCCATGCCCGTTGGGCGCACATCGAGGGCGTCGGCGGGTATGTGCTGCCCGGCGGGGCCGCCCTGCGCACGCTGCGCGAGGAGCGCACCGGCACCTGGCGGGCCATCGACACGGGCGCGGACACCGGCGGCAGCACCGACCCGGTCACCCGCCGCTACCTCACCCTCTGGCTCGACCACGGCAGCTCCCCCACCGACGCCGGGTACGCCTATGTGCTGCTGCCCGGCGCCTCGGCGGCGGCGACCGCCGTCTGGTCGGCGTCCCGGCCGGTGCGCGTCCTCGCCAACGACGCGACCGCGCAGGCGGTGGAGGACCGCAGGACCGGGCTCACCGCCGTGCACTTCTGGGCCGCCGGTACGGCCGCGGGCATCACCGCCTCCGGTCCCGCGACGGTCCTGGTGCGGCGGCGCGGCTCCCGGGTCTCCGTGGCGGTCGCCGACCCGGGCCGCACCGGGACCTCCGTCACGGTCGGCCTGCCGTTCTCCGTCCGCAAGGTGACCGAGGCCGACGACACCGTCGAACTCGCCCCGGGGCGGCACCCGTTGCTCACCGTCGCCGTCGGCGGCTCACGGGGTCACACCCACCGCGCCGAACTCGTCCAGTAACCCCGCACACACCAGGAGCACCGCCGTCATGTCCGTCGCCCCGCATCTGCACCTGCCGCCCACCGACCGGATCCTGTCCTCCCGCACGGGCTGGACCCGGGCCCACTGGGAGGCGACGGCCGACCGGATGCTGGACGCGCTGACGCCGTACGCGACACCGGGCTTCGCCCAGTACCGGCTGCCCGGCCGGAACAGCTGGTCCGGTGTCGTGTCGGACGGCCTCGAGGGCTTCGCCCGGTCGTTCCTGCTCGCCGCGTTCCGGATCGCGGGCGCGGGCGGGGCGGTCGACCCCGCGCTGATCGAGCGGTACGCGGCGGGGGTGGCGGCCGGCACCGACCCGGCGAGCGGTGAGGCGTGGCCGCGCCTGACGGACTGCTCGCAGCAGCTGGTGGAGGCGGCGTCCGTCGCCATCGCGCTGCACGAGACCCGGCCGTGGATCTGGGACCGGCTCGACGCCCGGGTGCAGGAGCGGATCGCCGACTGGTTCTCCGGTTTCGTCGGCGGACGCACCTGGGACAACAACTGGCGCCTCTTCCAAGTGGTTTCGGAACAGTTCCTGGCCTCGGTCGGCGCCCCGTACAGCAAGTCCGACATCGAGGGCGGGCTCGACCGGATCGAGGACTGGTACGTCGGTGACGGCTGGTACACCGACGGCAGCGGGCGCAACTTCGACTACTACATCGGCTGGGCCATGCATCTGTACCCGCTGCTGTGGGCGCGGATCGCGGGCCCGGACGGCGACGGCGGCCGGGCCGCCGTCTACCGGGAGCGCCTGAGCCGCTTCCTGGAGGACTACCCCCACTTCTTCGGCGCCGACGGCGCCCCGGTCCACCAGGGCCGGTCGCTGTGCTACCGCTTCGCGTCGCTGGCTCCGGTCTGGATGGGCGCCGTCGCGGACTGCACCCCGCTCGCGCCCGGACTCACCCGGCGCCTCGCCTCCGGGGCGCTGCGCCACTTCGCGGAGCGCGGGGTGCCCGACGAGCGGGGGCTGCTGACGCTCGGCTGGTACGACACGTTCCTGCCCACCACGCAGCCGTACTCCGGTCCGGCGTCTCCGTACTGGGCGAGCAAGGGCTTCCTCGGGCTGCTGCTCCCGGCCGACCACGAGGTGTGGACGGCACGCGAACTCCCGCTGCCCGTCGAGGAGTCCGACACGTACACCGCGCTTCCGGCGCCCGGCTGGCTGCTGCACGGCACCCGGCACGACGGGATCGTCCGGCTCGTCAACCACGGCAGCGACCACCATCCGCTCCCGGAAGCGGGCGACACCGACCCGGACGCGGGGGCGGGCGAGGACGATCCGCACTACGCGAAGCTGGCGTACTCGACGGCGACCGCGCCGGAGTCCGCGCCGCACGCCTTCGCCCGGAACATCGACAACCACCTGGCGCTGCTCGCCCCGGACGGCACCCCGTCCCGGCGGCGCCGCATCCACCCGGTGGGCTGCGCGGACCGCGTCGCCGCGTCCTGGTCGGCGGCCCGGCTGCCGGGCGACGAGCGGGCGTACCGGATCGAGACGACGAGCGTGCTGCACGGGCCGTGGGAGATCCGGGTGCACCGGGTCGAGGCGCCGGAGGGCGCCGTGGTCCGGGAGGGCGGCCACGCCGTGGCGCACCGGACGAGCCCGTTCGCCACCTCGGGCCCCGGCTGGGCGCTCGCCCGGACCGCCGACGGCCTGTCCAGCGCGGTGGTCGGGCTGTACGGCTGGGACGGCGGGCCCGAGGACGCCGAGGTGGCGCGGGACGTGGAGTCCAACGCGTACGGACCGCACTCGGCCGTCCCGTATCTGCGCAGCGCTCCCCACCCCGGTGGCCGGAGCGTCCAGGTCACGCTCGTCGTGCTGTCCCGGGACAGCGTGCACCCGGAGGCGCTGCGTACGGCCGTAAGGGTGCGGGTGGCCGGGGACGCGGTGACGCTGGGCTTCCTGGACGGCCGCACGGTCGAGGTCTGATCAGAAGCGGGGGGCGTGGTCCTCCCTGCGGTCGAGGTGGCCGATCAGCTCCTGTGCCAGGGACTTGATGGTGTCGAGCCCCGCCCTTCCCCAGGGGCGGGGCACGGTGTCCACGGCGCAGACGGCGCCCAGGGCCGTCCCGGTGCGGTCGATCAGCGGTGCTCCCAGATAGGAGCGGATGCCTATGTCGTCCACGACCGGGTTGCCCGCGAAGCGCGGGTAGTCGCAGACGTCCTCCAGGACGAGCGCCTTGCGCCGGACGACCACATGCGGGCAGTAGCCGTGGTCGAGCGCCACATACCGGCCGCTGCGGCCGCTGCCCGCCGCGGTGGCCCCCAGGTCCGCGCCCCTGCGGGTGCCGGCGGGGGTGTGCAGTCCGGCGTAGAACTGCCGGTTCCCGTCGATGAAGTTGACCATCGAGAACGGCACGTCCGTCACTTCGGCCACCCTGTCGGCGAAGGCGTCGAAGTCGTCGAACGAGGCGTCCTCGCGCTCCCCCAGGCCGAGGCTCCGCAGCCGCCGGGCGCGGGCGGGTGCCTCGCTGTCCACGGGGGTCAGCAGGAGCCGCCCGGCACCGCGCGGGATCACGGCCTGGCCCCGAATCCGGCGTGCCCGGGGAGCGGCACGGCGTCGTCGGTGGCGTTGATGAGGTGCTGGACCAGCGTCACCAGTGTGCCGGTGCCGGAGCTGGCGATACGGGCGTCGCACAGCACGACCGGCACGTCCGGCGACAGGTCGAGCGCGGCGCGGACCTCCTCGGGGCCGTAGCGGTAGGCGCCGTCGAACTCGTTGACGGCGACGACGAATCCGATGCCGCGCCGCTCGAAGAAGTCGACGGCGGCGAAGCACTCCTCCAGTCTGCGGGTGTCCGCGATCACGACCGCTCCCAGCGCGCCCTGCGAGAGTTCGTCCCACATGAACCAGAAGCGTTCCTGGCCCGGTGTGCCGAACAGGTACAGCACATGCTGCTCGTCCAGCGTGATGCGGCCGAAGTCCATCGCCACGGTGGTGGAGGTCTTCGACTCGACGCCCTCCAGGCTGTCGGTCGCGGCGCTCGCCTGGGTCAGCAGCTCTTCGGTGCTCAGCGGCGCGATCTCGCTGACGGCGCCGACGAACGTCGTCTTGCCGACGCCGAATCCGCCGGCGACGAGCACCTTCAACGCGACGGGGAAGCCCTCGGGCGCGGCCGGCGGCGCGGCGTGGTCGGCGGTGGCGGTGTCCTGCCCGTACCCGCCGCCGGAGCCCTCGTCCGGATAGCCGTAGCCATAGCCGGAGCCGTCCGGGTAGCCGTAGCCGTCAGAGCTGTCGTCGTAAGCCATCGAGCACTGCCTCCAGCAGATGTCGGTCGGTGGGCATGTCTTGGAAGGCGGGCGCGTGGGCGGTGACGGCGCCGCAGTCGACCAGGTCGGAGAGGAGGACCTTGGTCACGACGGCGGGCAGCCTCAGATGGGCGGCGATCTCGGCCACCGAGGTGGGGCCCTCGCACAGTCCCAGGGCCACCGAGTGCTCGGGGCCGAGGTGGGTCTGCGGAACGCTTCCGGTGGCCATCACCAGGGACAGCAGGTCGAGCACGGCCGTGGGACGGGTACGCCCGTTGCTCACCGTGTAGGGGCGGATGAGGCGGCCCGCCGCATCGTCGAGCAGAGGCCCGTCCTGGGTGACCGCCATGGTCACAGCCCCGCGGTGCCCGGTGCCCCGGCCGTCTGTCTCACCGGGGTCATCAGATAGGGACGCACACTCTTGACCAGCATGGTCATCTCGTAGCCGAGGACGGCGGCGTCGGCGTTGCGGCCGGCGAGGACGGCCAGACAGGTGCCGGAGCCGGCGGTGGCGACGAAGAGGAGCGTCGAGTCGAGCTCCACGACCACCTGCCGCACCTCGCCGTTGTCCCCGAACCTCGCCCCGGCGCTGCGGCCGAGCGAGTAGAGGCCGGCCGCCAGCGCCGCCATGTGGTCGGCGCTGTCGGCGTCCATGCCGTGGAGGGACTTCACCAGCCCGTCGGCGGAGAGCAGGACCGCGCTGCGGGTGTACGGCACGCGCTGGACCAGGCCGCTCAGCAGCCAGTCGAGGTCCGAGACCTGACCGGACGGCGTATCGGTCGCCATGGGGCATCTACTCCTTGATGGGGTTCGCTGCGAGTGGGTCGTGTTCGCCGGGGTGGGCGCCCGCTCCGTGCAGTTGCGCGGGCTGGGCGGCGCCCCGGACGGGGAGCGGCCGGGCCGGCGCGCCGAGCTGGGCGGCCGTCGTCATGTGCGTGGCACCGGCGGGCGCCTCCTGCGCGGGCTCCTGCTCGGCCTCGGCCCGGGCCTCGGCGAGGTCGATGCCGCGCCGGAAGGCGGCGACGAGCCCGGGGTCGTGCAGGACGGGTTCGTCCGCGGACCGGGGCGCGGGTGCCTCCCTGAGCTGCGGGACCAGGTGTTCCTGGTTGGCGCGCCTGGGCAGCAGGGGCCGGTCGGCCGCGGTCTTCGGCGCGGTCGCGTCGTCGGACGGGGCGGCGGGCCGGGTGTCGTCCGCCGGCCGGTCCACGCGCTCGGCGCGCAGGGGCAGCGGCGGCGCCTCGTCCTGGCGGGCCGGGCCCGGCTGCTGCGGTGCCCGGTGCGGGCCGGGCTGCTGGCTGGGGACGTAGGGCCGGCGTTCCGGCTCGGGGGCGGGCGCGGGGTCTCGCGGTGCCGGGCGGTCCTCCAGGGGCGGCGGGCGGTGCACGGGCCCGGGGGCGGGACGGGCGCTTCGCCGGCCGCGCCGGGGGCGTCCTCGTCCGCGCCGAGCAGGGTCTGCGGGAGGACCAGGACGGCCTGGGTGCCTCCGTAGATGTTGCTCTGGAGCCGTACGGCGATGCCGTGCCGCCGGGCCAGTGAGGCGACGACGAAGAGGCCGATGCGGCCGTCCTGGAGGAGGCGGGCGACATTGACCTGGTCGGGGTCGGTGAGCAGGGCGTTCATCCGCTTCTGCTCGTCGCCGGGCATGCCGAGCCCGCGGTCCTCGACCTCCAGGGCGAGCCCGGCGGTGACGCGCTGGGCGCGCAGCAGGACCTGGGTGTGCGGGGCGGAGAACACCGTGGCGTTCTCCACGAGTTCGGCGAGGAGGTGGATGACGTCGGCCACGGCGTGTCCGCGCAGGGTGCCGTCGATCGGGGGACGAGCTTGACCCGGGGGTACTGCTCGACCTCGGCGATGGCCGAGCGCAGCACCTCGGTCATGGTGACCGGGTTGCTCCACTGGCGGCGGGAGACGGCGCCGCCGAGCACGGCGAGGTTCTCGGCGTGGCGGCGGATGCGGGTGGCGAGGTGGTCGACGTGGAAGAGGCCCTTGAGCAGGTCCGGGTCCTCGACCTCGTGCTCGAGCTCGTCCAGCAGCTGGATCTCGCGGTGCACGAGCGACTGGAGGCGGCGGGCGAGGTTGACGAAGACCTCGACCTTCTGGTCCTCGCCGCTGGGCTCGGAGAGCCGGGAGGCCTCGACGACCGCGACCACGGCGGCCTCCTGCTGGCGGCCCAGCTCCTGGGCCAGCAGCTCGAAGGGGTCGCCGCCGGGCGGCGGGCTCTGCGGGGCGCGCCGGACGGGGACGGGTTCGCCGTTGCGCAGCTGTTCCACGACGCGTTGGAGTTCGGCCTGGCCCTGGGCGCTGGTGCGGCGCAGCGCCAGGCAGCGGCCGAAGACCGTGGTGGCGGCCCGGTTGGCGGCCAGGAAGGCGGCGAGGACGGCGGCGAGCGCGAGCGCGGCCGCCGAGCCGAGGGCGATCCACAGCTCCGTGGACGGGCGTGCGTGGCCCGCGCGGGCGGTGAAGACGACGGCCGCGGCGCCGGCGAGGGCGACCGCGAGGGCCGGCAGCACGGCGGTGCGCAGGAGTTGAGGGCGTATGCGCGCCTCGGGGGTCGGGCGGGCGGCGCGTGGTCTGGCCGCGGCCGAGTGGGAACGGGCGCCCGGTCGGCCGTGCCGCCCGCCCTCTCGTCGGTCGGGTCGCGCGTCGGGTGCGCGAAGTTGAGACATCAGCGTCCTCGGTACGTGGGGCCCCAGGCATCTGCGTACATGTGGTGGCACCTACGGTGGTCGGGCATTCTCGGGTCATCGGCCGGGCAGGCCCGGAGAATATGAGCCCACCGTTGATCACCGGGCACACACGGTAGTCGCCAGGAGTACGGCCGTGATGGGCAGTTGTGGAACTTGCCCGCCATCCGTCCCGCTCTGGTATGAGCGCTCGTACGGGCGACCGATTCCTACGGGCCGGTTTCCGGGGCACGGACGCGCGCGGGCCCCCTCGGCCTGTGCCGAGGGGGCCCGCGCGCGTCCGTGCCGGTCAGGCCGAATAGCCCTTCGGCGGGATCAGGGTGGCGAGTTGGTCGAAGGAGAGCCAGTAGATCTGGTTGCCGCCGAAGGAGGCGGGATCCGCGATGAGGACGGTGCGGTCGGCGTCGTCGTAGCCGATGACCGTGAAGTAGTGGTAGATCGTCTGGTTCGACGGGTAGCCGGGCGGCTGGTTGCCCGGCGGGGCCACGATGTTGGTGACCAGCGGGTAGTTGCGGTCGATGTCGAAGACGACGTCGTACCAGAGCAGGTCGCGCTGGGCCTGGGTGGGCGGGTCGTTGGGCATTTCCTTGGTCTCGTACCAGCCGCCGCCGAGGTTGGCGTTGAGCACTCCGGTGACCTGGGATATGTGGTCGGTGCCGTTCACGGTGGTGCCGAGCTGCCAGGCCAGGTCGGACTGGCTGGGCGGGGCGATGCGGGCGGAGAGCGCGATGCGGGTGGCGGCGGGTCCGCACCAGTAACCGGTCTCCTGGACCTGGTAGTCGACGTCCAGCCAGTGCGCGGTGGCGGTGCTGCCGGCGTCCACCGTGATCCGGGTGCCGGGTTGGTTGTGCCCGCTGATGACGGCGGTCCCGGCCGACGATCCGTGGGCGGTGACGGCGGCGGCGCCGATGTGCGGGTCCACCGAGGCGAAGGCGGTGCCGGGCTGGACGAGGGCTCCGAGGGCGACCGCGGCGACGGCGGCGGACACGAGTCTCCTGCGCATGAAGGCTCCTGGGGGTGGGGGACGGGCCTTGGGTGCGGAACGGCCGTGCTCTTCGGGCCACCAGCGTGGTGCCGTCGCCATGGGGCCCGCAAGGACCGAAAGCTGGTGCTTACGCGCGCAGGTGACGAGCCGTCACCCGGCGGGCGGGTCCTCAACGGCCAGCAGGGCGCGCCCCTCGGCGGTCGCGACGTGGAAGGAGCGCCCGGCCCGGCGCACGGTGGTGACGAGCCCCGCCTCCCTCAGCACGTTCAGGTGCTGGCTGACGGCGGGGTGGGTCACGCCGAGGAGCCGGGCCGCCTCCAGGGTCGAGCAGCCGGTGCGGGTGGCGCGCAGGACACCGGCGCGGGTGTGGCCGAGCAGCGGTCCGAGGGGTCCGGGCGCGGGGCGGGTGCCCCGGGCGGGGGCGCACCAGTCGGGGGTGTGGTGGATGGGGTGGACCAGCACGGGCGGCAGTTCGCCGTCGGCCAGCGTGGCCGGGGTGGGCCAGCAGAAGAACGACGGCTGGAGGACGAGGCCGCGGCCGCGCAGCCACAGGTCCTGGTCGACGGGGTACGCCGCTTCGAGGACGGGCGCCCGCCAGCGGAACTGCGGTCCGAGCCCGGCGAGCAGCGCCTCGGTGCCTCCGTCGAGGAGGCTGCGCAGCCGCAGGGCGCGGTCGGCGTCGATGTCGGCGTGCACCCGGCGCCAGTGCGGGGCCAGCGCCTCCCGCTGGTACGTGTGCAGGGCTCCGCCCAGCTCGCGCAGGGCCTCCGCGTCCCCACCGGCCAGTTCCCCGAGCCAGCCCGGCAGGCGTACGGGCGGGGCGAGCCGTTCCAGCTCGGCGCGCAGCCGCCGGCGCGGGGTGCTCAGCAGGACGTCGACGGATGCCTGGAGGGAGCCCCGGTCACCGGTCGTCGGTGTGAGGAAGTCCGGTGAGTAGCCGCGCGGCGGCAGCAGGCGGGAGAGCAGGCGCGGGCTGGCGGAGAGCCGGGGCCGCGCCCAGCGCCGCCAGGCGCCGAACTCCCGCTCGCCGTCGCGCCGCTGGAGGGTCTGCACACTGTTGCTGATCTCCCACAGGAAGTCGGGCCCGGGCGCCACCCGGACCCGTGCGAGATCGTCGGGGGTGAAGTGCACCCGCAGCATCGCGGGGACTCAGGGCTGAGGCGTCCGGTCGCGCTCCCGGCCGGCCCCGGGGCTCGCGCCGGCCGGCGCTTCGTGGAGTTCTACGTGGACCGGGGGCCAGTTGCCCCAGCCGGGGGCCGGTTCGGCGGCGACGGCCCGCCACCACGGGTCGACGGGCGGCGGATCGGCGGGCTCGAAGGGCTGGCCGGGACGCGGGGCGACCATGGTCACGCCCACGGAGTCGGTGGCGCGCATCGACCACTCGGCGGGCTCCGCCCAGGGGTGCAGCGCGAGGTTGAACGTCCCCCAGTGGATCGGGAGCATGACGCCCGCGCCGGGGTCGTCGCCCTGGAGGTCGAGGTGGGCGCGCACGCCCTCGTCGGGGCTCATGTGGATGTCCGGCCAGGCGCCCGGCTCCGGCATGCTGTCCGTACGGTCCTTGGACCAGTACTGGCTGTACGCGCCGATCTGGATCATGGTCGCGTCGAACGGGCCGTGCTCGGCGCCGATGGTCCGGAAGCCGGGGAAGTATCCGGTGTCGCCGCTGTGGTAGATCCGGTGCTCGGGTCCGGCGACGGCCCAGGAGGCCCAGAGCGTGTGCTGCTGGTTGCGCAGGCCGCGTCCGCAGAAGTGGCGGGCGGGGGTGGCGGTGAGGCTGATGCCGCCGACCGTCGTGGTCTCGTTCCAGTCGAGCTCGCGGATCCGGTCGGGCGCGACGCCCCAGCGCTCCAGGTGGGCGCCGACGCCGAGCGGCACCGCGAAGACCGTGTCCGTGCGGGCCAGGGCGCGGATCGTCGGGAGGTCGAGGTGGTCGTAGTGGTCGTGCGAGATCACCACCACGTCGACCGGCCCCAGGGCGCCGAGCGGGGCCGGGGCCGGGTGCAGGCGCCGGGGACCGGCGAATGCGAAGGGGGAACAGCGCCCGCCCCAGACCGGGTCGAACAGCACACGCCGCCCGTCGATCTCGGCGAGGACGCTGGAATGGCCCATCCAGGTGATCCGCAGCCCGGAGGCGGGCGGCCGGGCGAGGTCGGCGACGGTCGTGGCGTGCACGGGCACCGGGGCGGCGGGGGCCCTGAGCACCCGCTCCTCCTTGCGGAAGTAGACCCGGGCGAATTCCAGGGTGGAACCGGAGGGTCTGATCCGCGCGCCCACCGGGTTCTGGAAGACACCGTCGGCGAAGTTGGGGGAACGGCGGATGCGCTCCATGCGTGCGCCGTCCGGGTCGGCCCCGAAGGCAGCGGGGCGCAGCGCACGCAGCCGGGTGCGGAGCGGAAGCCTGTGGTCAGCGCCGGTCACGGGGTCTCCTGAGGAGTCGGGGTCGTCCCATTATGGACAAGGGGTAAGACAGTGCGAGAGGGGAACGCCCGGTGGAGGGCGTTCCCGCTCCCACCGCTTTACCCGCGCTCCTGTCCGTACACATGCTCGACGTGGAGGCTCAGGACGATGCGCCGGTCCCGGACCATGGCGGCGCGGTAGTCGTCCCAGTCGGGGTGCTCGCCCTGCACGTCGCGGTAGAGCCGGATCAGCTCCTCCACGGTGTCGTCCGCGGGATCGGCGGCGGTCGCGGACAGCTCGGCGGTGCCCTCCGCGACCGTCCAGGCCCAGCGGTCCTCGCTGGTGACGTGGTAGCTCGCGCGCGGGTCGCGGCGCAGGTTCCGCGTCTTGGCGCGGCCCTCGGTGACCGAGACCCGGACGATGTGCTCGTCCGGGTAGTAGAAGTGGTTGACGTTGGACAGCTGGGGCCTGCCGTCCTTCTTGAGGGTCACCAGGACGCCACCGTCGTTCTCGCCCAGGAGCCGGAGCAGCGCTTCCTGCCGTGCATCGAATGCGGTCATGCCGGTGCAACGAACGGCCCCGGCGGAGGATTCCGCCTTCCGGACGCGATCCTGCCGTTCCCCCGACCCGCCGCCGGGCACCGGTGCGTTCCGGCCACCGCGCGGCGCGACGGCGGACGCCGCGTTGACAGGGGCGCCCCGCCTCCCGATACTGACCGGCGGTTCAGTACGTGGTCCGGTCGCCTCCCGGCCCGGGCCCGCCGACCGCCCAGGACCGCCCGCCGACAGTGACCGAGGAGCACTCCCGATGACGACGCCTCCGGTGTCCCCGCCCGCCCCGCTCATCTCGCTGACCTGGACCGACCACGCCACCGGCTGCCGGGGCCACCTCGTGGTGGACCGGCTGGTGCGCGGGGTGTCCAGCGGCGGCCTGCGGATGCGCCCGGGCTGCACCCTGGAGGAGGTGGCCGGCCTGGCCCGGGGCATGACGATGAAGGAGGCCCTGCACTTCGACGCGGACCGGCCCGGCGCCCGCTACATACCGCTGGGCGGCGCCAAGGGCGGCATCGACTGCGATCCGCGCGACCCGGCGGCCTACGGCGTCCTGGTCCGCTATCTGCGGGCGATGCGCCCGTACATCGAGACCGTCTGGACGACCGGGGAGGACCTGGGCCTCTCCCAGGACCTGGTGGACCGCGCGGCGGCGGAGGCCGGTCTCGTCTCCACCGTGCAGGCCGTCTACCCGCTCCTGGAGGACGAGGCCGCGGCCCGGCGCCGGCTGGCCGACGCCTTCGAGCTGGAAGTGGACGGCATCGGCCTGGACGAGCTGGTCGGCGGCTGCGGGGTCGCCGAGGCCGCGCTCGCCGCGCTGGACCGGGACGGGATCGCGTACGACGGTGCGCGGGTGGCGCTCCAGGGGCTCGGGACCATGGGCGGGGCGACCGCCCGCTTCCTGTCCCGGGCCGGGCTGCGCGTGGTCGCCGTAGCCGACGTCAAGGGCACGATCGCGAATCCGGCCGGGCTCGACGTCGAGGCGCTGCTCGCCGCGCGGGACGCGCACGGCACCGTGGACCGGGGCGCGCTGCGCGCCGGTGACCGGGAGCTGCCGGGCGACGCCTGGCTGGTCCAGGACGCGGAGGTGCTCGTCCCGGCCGCCGTTTCCTACGCCGTGGACGCGGTGAACCAGGCCGGGATCCGGGCCCGCTGGGTGGTGGAGGCCGCCAACATGCCGGTGCTGCCGGAGGCGGAGGCGTTGCTCGCGGGGCGCGGGATCACCGTGCTGCCCGATGTGGTGGTCAACTCCGGGACCAACGCCTGGTGGTGGTGGACCCTGTTCGGAGACATCGGCGCCGACGCGGACGAGGCGTTCGCGCACACCCGGCGCGCGATGCGCGAGTTGGTCGGCCTGGTGCTGGCCCGCGCGGCCGAGGACGGCTGCACCCCGCGTGCGGCGGCGCACGCGGTGGCCGCCGACCGGCTGCCGGTGATGGCGGAACGCTTCGGCTGGTACCGCTGACCGGGACCTCCTGTCCGCCTCCGGTCCGCCCGACCGCCCCCGGGCGGGCATTGGTTAGGGTGATTGCGTGGCGAGAGTGCGGTTGGGAGTGGCGGAGCGGCGCGAGGAGTTGCTGCGTGCCGCCGTCGAACAGATCGAGGTGCGCGGTGTCGCGGCCGTGCGGATCGCCGATGTGGCGTCCGTGCTCGGCGTGAGCAACGCACTCGTGCTCTATCACTTCTCCACCAAGGAGAAGCTGGTCGCGGCGGCCTTCGCGCACGCGGCCGAGAGCGATCTCGCCCATCTGCGCAAGCTGTTGAGCCGCCGCACGACCGCCGTACGCAGGCTGCGCGCGGCCGTCCGCTGGTACGCGCCGACGGGCCAGGCCAAGGGCTGGCGGCTGTGGATCGAGGGCTGGGCGGCCTCGCTCCGCGATCCGGCGCTGCGCAATGTGGCCGGGGATCTCGACCAGCAGTGGAAGGCCGAGCTGGCCGAGGTCATCGAGGAGGGCGCGGCGGCGGGCGAGTTCCACTGCGACGACCCGATGTCCGTGGCCTGGCGGCTGACCGCGCTGCTGGACGGGCTGGCCGTGCAGATGACCTCGTACAACGGTCCGCTGTCCCGGGCCACCATGCTGGAGTGGACCGAGCAGGCGCTCGCCCGTGAACTGGGCATCGACCACGAGGCCCTGACGGCCTGACCGCGTTTCCCCTCTCTCTGTGCCGCCCTCCCCCGGTCAGGTCTGCTGAAGTGGCTCGTAGACCTCGCTGCCGAGGCCGAAGGTCCAGGCGACTCCCTCCCTGGCGGTCCTGGTGGCAGGCGGGACCCGCAGCCAGTACGTGCGGTGGGTGCCGTCCGGCTCGGGCGTCGAGTTGACCACCTCGACCATGACGACGTCCTCGTCACCGGCGAGCGCGATCCGCCAGAGGATGCCCGTCTCGTCGCGGTGGACCGGTTCGGCGCCCGACTCCGTGAGGTAGCGGTCGTAGCCGTAGTACTCCAGCATCACGCGGCGCAGCTCCGCGTTCTCCTCGTCGCGGATGCGCTTCGGGGTCAGCGCGGCCAGCTCGTCCAGGAAGGCGCGGGGCACGGGCATGCCGCGCCAGGCGTACAGGGCGAAGCCGTCCGGGTAGGAGAGCGCCGGGCCGTCGCCCCGGTCGAGGCGGCCCGCCTCGTCGCGGTGCAGGGCCTCCGGGCGCTCGCAGATCACCACGACCCGCTCGTAGGGCCACCACCAGCCCGCGTTCCGCGCCACCGCCGCCAGTCCGTCGAGCCGGTCGCCCCGGCCGTCGAAGGCGGCGAGCCATGCCGCGTCGTGCTGCCCGAGGACCGCGTCGAGCAGGGCCAGGCGCACCCGGGTCTCGGCCTCGGTGTCCTCACCGGCGAGGTCGGCGACCACCCCGGCCCGTATCCGCTCGGCGAGGGCCGCCGTGGTCTCCCAGAGCTGGGCGCCGGTGGCCGACCACAGGGCGGACCACCCGGCCGGGCCCAGGGCGTCGTACACCCGGCGCCGTTCCTCCGCCCAGGGGCGGGTGCGCACCTCGTCGCGGACCGAGCGCCCCCGGCCGGTCAGCTTCCCGACGGCCTCCACGGCCTCCCTCGGCGAGCCGGCCCAGACGAACTCCTCCGGCTCGGCCAGACCCGCGCCGCGGTAGGCGAGCCGCACCCCGTCCTCGGCGGCCGCCCGGTCCGCCGCGCCCGTCGCCGCCGCCACGGCCCGCCAAGAGTCCACGTACTGCATCGGTTTCCCCGTCCCCTGTTCCACTCTGCATTCCTTGGTTTCGCGCACAACGGCCGTGCCGTCGCTCAGTCGGCGACGATGCGGACCGCCCCCGGCGCGTACTCCCGCTGGCGCACCACGCGGAACCAGCCCTGGGGCAGCGGGATCGTCGCGTGCTCCTCGTGGACCACGCGTCCGCCCTCGGGGAGATGGAGCAGCATCGGGCCGAAGACCCCGCCTTCCCGGATCAGCCGGCCGGGCCCCGGCACGGCGTGCGCGTGTCCGGTGACCTCGCCGAGCGCGAGCACCAGCCGGCCCCGCGCGTCGCGGAGTTCGCCCGTCGCCTCCAGGAGGTGCGGGGGCACCGCGGACTCCTCCAGTGGCACGATCAGTACGTCGCCCTGCCGGTACACAGACCTCTCCCCTCCGTGGCAGCACCCGGTGTGCCGGCCACATCGAAAACGCTACGGCGGGGGTCTGACAATCGGCCGTCGAGCCGTACCGGGCGGGGGCGGTCGCGGCATTGTCAGTGGGCCTTGATAGACCTTGCGGACATCAATCCGTCGCCGTCATCAGGAGCTCAGGGCATGTCCGTGGACCACCTTCACGAGTTGCTCGGCCTTCCGGCCGTCGATTTCCAGTCCGGCGCGGAGGGCGGCCCACGGCCCGCCGCCGATGCCGCCGCCTGGCGGGTGTCGATCGACGCCTACGAGGACGAGGGCACCTGGGAGGAGGAGTTCGACGCCTTCCTGTCGGAGGTCGATCCGTCGGGTGTCCGGGCGCTGATCATCGGGCAGTGGGGCGAGTCGTACGAGGAGAAGTCGTCGTATCCGATCGGTCTCGTCATCGCGGCCGCGGACCGGCTGACCTCTCTCGAGGCGGTGTTCGTCGGGGATCTGACGATGGAGGAGGCGGAGATCTCCTGGATCGAGCAGAGCGATGTCACCGCGCTGCTCGACGCGTTCCCCGCGCTGGTGGAGCTGGGTGTGCGCGGCGGCTCCGAGCTGGTCTTCCCGCCCGCGAAGCACGAGCGGCTGCGGGCGCTGACCATCGAGACGGGCGGGCTGCCGCGCGAGGTGGTGCGCGGTGTCCTGGGGAGCGAACTGCCCGCGCTGGAGCGGCTGGACCTGTGGCTCGGCGTCTCGACCTACGGCGGCGACGCCGATGTGTCGGATCTGGCGCCGCTGCTCGCCGGGACGCGCTTCCCCGCCCTGCACCACCTCGGCCTGCGCAACAGCGAGATCCAGAACGAGATCGCGACCGCGGTGGCCTCGGCCCCGCTGGTGGCCCGGCTCAAGACCCTCGACCTGTCCTGCGGCACGCTCGGCGACGAGGGCGCGGCCGCCCTGCTGGAGGGTCAGCCGCTGACCCATCTCGATGTGCTGGACCTGCACCACCACTTCCTCACCGAGCCGATGGAGCAGCGCGTCACCGAGGCGCTGGCGCCGCACGGGGTGCGGGTGGACCTCTCGGAGCGCTGTGAGCCGTGGGACAACCGGGGCCCGGCGGGCCGTTACGTCACGGTCTCGGAGTGACAGCGCGATGACCGGCATCGACCACCCCTGTTCCTTCCACGACCTGCCCGTCTTCACCCTGCCGGAGCCGGGCGACGACAGGCCGTGGCCCGCGACGCTCCCCACGCCGGACGCCATAGCCTGGCGGCTGGAATCCACCTGGGAGGGCCCGGAGTTCGCCGCCGTCTGGCGGCACTTCCTGACTGCGGTCGATCCGGCACAGGTCCGGGCCCTGGTGATCGGCCCCTGGTGGCAGGACGACTACAGCTCGCTCGCTCCGGTGGTGGAGCTGATCACCTCGGACGCGGCCCGTTTCCCGGCGCTGCGCGCTCTGTTCCTCGCCGATGTCGTGGGCGAGGAGTGCGAGGTGTCGTGGCTCCAGATGTGCGACATCACGCCGGTGCTCCGGGCGTTCCCCCGCCTGGAGGAGCTGGTGGTACGAGGCGGTGGCAGCGGGCTGAACGAGGAGACGCTGGAGCTGCACCCGGTGCGGCACGAGGCGCTGAAGGCCCTGCGCTTCGAGTCCGGCGGCCTGCCCGGTCACGTCGTGCGCGCGGTCGGCGCCTGCGAACTGCCCGCGCTGGAACGGCTGGAGGTGTGGCTCGGCTCCCAGTGGTATGCGGGGGACGCCACGGTGGCGGACATGGCTCCCCTGCTGTCCGGGGGCAACTTCCCCCGGCTGCGTCATCTCGGGCTCCAGAACAGCGAGATCCAGGACGAGATCGCCGTGGCGGTCGCCTCCGCCCCTGTGGTCGCGCAACTGGAGTCCCTGTCGCTGTCGATGGGCACCCTCAGCGACGCGGGCGGCCTGGCCCTGCTCGAAGGTCAGCCGCTCACCCATCTGGACTCCCTGGACCTGCACCACCACTACCTCAGCGACGAGGTGATGGACCGCTTCAAGGAGCTGTCCGAGCGCGACGACGTCCATGTCCACCTCGGCGAGGCGGACGACTGGGACCCGGACGACGAGGACGATTCCCGCTATGTCGCGGTCAGCGAGTAGCGGCCCGCCGCGCCTCGCGGTCGTCGGCAATCCGGGCAGCCGCCGCGTCGCCCTGTTCCAGGACGCGGTGGCCGCAGCCGGCCTGCCCGAGGCGCGTACGGTGTCCTGGCTCGACGTGCTGGCGGGCGGGGCGCGCTTCCTGCCCGGCGAGACCGTGCGCGTCGAGTCCCCGGGCGAGGACGCGGAGGTGGACCGGCTGCTGCGCGGGGCCGACGAGCCGACCCGGGTGGAGGGTTCGGCCCTCTGGTACGCGCGGTTCACCGCCGCCGTGCGCGAGGTGGCCCGGGCCGCCGCCGACGCGGGCGCCCACCTGCTCGACGACCCGGCTGACATCGCGACGCTCTTCGACAAGCGGCTGTGCCACGGTGTGCTGGACGCGGCCGGGGTCCCCGTCCCCGCGTCCCCGACCTCGGGCCCGGCCGGGGCGCCCGTGCGGGGCTGGGACGACGTACGGGAGCTGATCGCCGCCCACCGCATGCCCCGGGTGTTCGTGAAGCCCGCGCACGGCTCGTCCGCCTCCGGGGTGCTGGCCGTGGAGACGGCGGCCGGCGGCCGGGTCCGGGCGGCCACCTCCGTCGAGCGGGACCGGGCCGGCCGGCTGTACAACTCGCTGCGGGTCCGCCGCTGCACGACGGAGCGCGAGGTCGCGGCGGTGGTCGACGCGCTGGCGCCGGACGGGCTGCACATCGAGCGCTGGCTGCCCAAGGCCACCCGGCGCGGCCGGGCCGCCGACCTGCGCGTCGTCGTGGTCGCCGGGCGGGCCACCCACGCCGTGGTGCGCACCAGCACCTCACCGATGACCAATCTGCACCTGGGCGGGGCGCGCGGCGACCTGGCCGAGGTGCGGGCGGCGATCGGGGCGGCGGGCGGCAGTTGGGGCGAGGCCCTGGCGATCTGCGAGCGGGCCGCCGCCGCCTTCCCGGACACCCTGTGCGTCGGCGTCGACCTGCTGCCCCTGACCGGCTGGCGGCGCTTCGCCGTCGGCGAGGTCAACGCCTTCGGGGATCTGCTGCCCGGGCTCACCGGCCTGCCCGGCAGCGGCGCCGAGGGCCTGGACACCTACGCGGCGCAGCTCGCCGCCGTACTGGAACGAGCAAGGAACGACCGTGTCAGCACGACCCCCTGAGCACTTCCCGGCCCCCTCCGACCCCGATATGAGCGAGGTCGTGGGCAGCCACGACCTGCTGTTCGTCACCCTGGACACCCTGCGGTACGACGTCGCGGCCGAGCTGGCCGCCGCCGGGCGCATCCCGCATCTGGCCCGCCATCTGCCGGGCGGCGTCTGGGAGAAGCGGCACGCCCCGGGCAGCTTCACGTACGCCTCGCACCAGGCGATGTTCGCGGGGTTCCTGCCCACCCCGGCCACGCCCGGGCCGCACCCCCGGCTGTTCGCCGCCCGGTTCGCGGGCAGCGAGACCACGGCGGAGCGCACCTTCGTGTTCGACACCCCGGACCTGGTCTCGGGGCTCGCGAAGGAGGGCTACCGCACGGTGTGCATCGGCGGTGTCGGCTTCTTCAACCTTCGGGGGCCGCTCGGTTCGGTGCTCCCCGGGATGTTCCAGGAGGCGCACTGGGAGCCGGAGTTCGGCGTGCCCTCGCCCACCTCGTTCGAGGCGCAGGTGGCCCGCGCCGAGGAGGTGGTCGCCGCCCTGCCCGCCGAGCAGCGGCTGTTCCTGTTCGTCAACGTCTCCGCGCTCCACCAGCCGAACTGGTTCCACACGCCCGGGGCCACCCGCGACGCCGGTGACAGCCGTGCGACGCACGCCGCCGCCCTGGAGTACGTGGACGCCCACATCGGCCGGCTCTTCGCCGCCGCGAGCAGCCGCCGCCGTACCTTCGCCATCGTCTGCTCCGACCACGGCACGGCCTACGGCGACGACGGCTACACCGGCCACCGGCTCGGCCACGAGTCCGTCTGGACCGTCCCGTACGCCCACTTCTTCCTGGAACCGGGGGCCGTCCGATGACCGTGACGCACACCGTCCGCCCGTACGAGAGCTATGTGTACGCCTACCCGCACAAGACGGCGTACCGCCCGCTCGCCGAGCAGCCCGGCGGGCGGCCGGCCCTGGACGAGCTGTGGGCGGGGGAACGCAAGGACGCGCTCTCCCTCTATATGCACATCCCGTTCTGCGAGGTCCGCTGCGGCTTCTGCAACCTGTTCACCCGGATCGGCGCCCCCGACGAGCTGACCTCGCGCTATCTCGACGCGCTGGACCGGCAGGCGAGTGCCGTGCGCGACGCGCTGGGCGACGCGGAGCCGGTGCGGTTCGCGGCGGCGGCGTTCGGCGGGGGCACGCCCACCTTCCTGACGGCGGGCGAGCTGGAGCGGCTGTGCGACATCGCGGAGAAGCGGATGGGCGCCGATCTGCGCTCCGTGCCGCTGTCCGTGGAGACGTCCCCGTCCACCGCGACCGCCGACCGCCTCGCCGTGCTCGCCCGGCGGGGCGCGACCCGCGTCAGCATCGGGGTGCAGTCCTTCGTGGAGGCCGAGGCCCGCGCGGCGGTGCGCCCGCAGCACGCCGCCGACGTGGAGCGGGCCCTCGGCGCCATCCGGGACGCCTCCATACCCGTGCTCAACATCGATCTGATCTACGGCATAGACGGCCAGACCGAGCGGACCTGGCACACCTCACTGGACGCGGCGCTGCGCTGGCGCCCGGAGGAGCTGTACCTCTACCCGCTGTACGTGCGCCCGCTGACCGCCCTCGGCCGACGCTCCCCCGCAGAGGCCGACGCGGCCTGGGACGAGCAGCGCCTGCGCCTGTACCGGGCCGGCCGCGACCACCTCCTGGCCCACGGCTACGAGCAGGTGTCGATGCGGATGTTCCGCCGCGCCGACGCCCCGCGCGCGGAGGGGCCCGACGACTACGCGTGCCAGACGGACGGCATGATCGGCCTGGGCTGCGGCGCCCGCTCCTACACCTCGCGGCTGCACTACTCCTTCGACTACGCGGTCCGGATGGGCGAGGTCCGGGGCATCATCGACGCCTACACCGCCACCGAGGACTTCTCCCGCGCCGAGGTCGGGCGGTACACGGACGGGGACGAGGCGCGCCGCCGCCATCTCCTCCAGTCGGTGCTCCAGGCGCGGGGCATGCCCGTGGAGGACTACCGCGAACGGTTCGGCACCTCGCCCTACGAGGACTTCCCCGAGGAGCTGGCCCGGTTCGAGGCCCGGGGCTGGCTCGACGCCGGGACGCCGGGTCTGCTGCGGCTGTCGCCCGAGGGGCTGGCGTACTCGGACGCGCTGGGCCCGGAACTCTTCTCCCCCGCCGTCCGGGCCGCGATGGCCGCGTACGAGCTGAAGTGAGGGACCGTGGACCTGACGATTCTCTACCGGGGCCCGCTCGCCTCCTGCGACTACGACTGCCCGTACTGCCCGTTCGCGAAGCGGCGCGACAGCCGGGAGCAGCTGCTGGCGGACCGGGCGGCGCTCGAACGGTTCACGGCGTGGGTGGCGGCGCAGAGCGGTGACCGGATCTCGGTGCTGTTCACGCCGTGGGGCGAGGGCCTGGTGCGCTCCTGGTACCGCAGGTCGATCGTGGAGCTGGCGGGCCTCCCGCACGTACGCCGGGTGGCGATCCAGACGAACCTGAGCGGGCGTACGCGGTGGCTGGCCGAGGCGCCGGAGGCGGCCCGCGAGCGGATCGCGCTCTGGTGCACGTACCACCCGGGGCAGACGCCGTACGAGCGTTTCCTCGGCCGGTGCGCGGAGCTGAGGGACCTCGGGGTACGGCACAGCGTGGGCGTGGTGGGGTTCGACGCCCATCTCGGCGAGGCGCGGCGGCTGCGGGCGGCGCTCCCGGAGGAGGTCTACCTCTGGGTCAACGCCGCCGAGGGGCACACCTACACGGACGAGGAGGCGGAGCGGTGGACGGAGATCGATCCGCTGTTCCCGTACAGCCGCCATCCGCACCGCTCGGCGGGGCTGCCCTGCCGGACCGGTGAGTCGGTGATCTCGGTGGACGGGGAGGGCACGGTGCGCCGCTGCCACTTCGTCCGGGCGGAGCTGGGCAATCTGTACGACGGGAGCTACCGGCGTGCGCTGGGCCCGAGGGCCTGCCCGCTCGCCGTCTGCGACTGCCACATCGGCTATGTGCACCTGGAGACGCTGCCGCTGTACGACGTGTTCGCGGGCGGGGTGCTGGAGCGCGTTCCGGCGGCGCTGCCGCTGTCCACGGTCGCCCCGACGCGGTCTCGGGGCGACTGAGGACAGCGGCAGCGGGTCCGTCAGAGCGGCAGCAGGTCCGGCCGCTTCGGCTCGACGTGGTCGCCGGAGGACTCGCCGCGCAGGCGTCGTCCGATCCACGGGACGAGGTATTCGCGCGCCCAGTGGATGTCGTCGCGGCGGATCTCCAGCGTGCCGCGCGGCGGCTGCGGCGGCCACGCCTGGTCCGGGTCGGCCGGCACGTCCAGGCCGAGGACCTGGGCGGCGCGCAGCGCGACCCGGGTGTGTCCCTCGGGCGACAGGTGCAGCCGGTCGCCGTCCCAGGCGCGCCGGTCCTGCACGGAGCGCAGCGACCACAGGTCGAGGACCGGGCAGCCGTAGCGGTCGGCGATGGCCCGGACGTGGGCGGTGTAGGTGGCGATCTTGCCGCGCAGATGGCGCAGCACGGGGACGCCTCGGGTGTCGAAGCCGGTGGTGACCATGACGGTGCCGACCGACCGCGTGAGGTCGGCGACCGCCCGCTCGAAGCGTTCAGCCACGTCGTCCGGGTCGGTGCCCGGCCGGATGATGTCGTTGCCGCCGGCGCAGAAGCTCACCAGATCGGGGGCGAGTTCCTTGGCGCGGGGCACCTGCTCCTCGACTATCTGGTCGAGGAGGCGTCCTCGTACGGCGAGATTGGCGTACCGGAAGTGCCCGTGCACGGAGAGGGGTGAGCCCTCGGCATCCGTCCGAATGCCGGGCTCCGGGAGCCGGTCCGCGAGAAGTACCGCGAGCCGGTCGGCCCAGCCGACGAACGTTCCGTCCGGGCCGGGGTCGCCGACTCCCTCGGTGAAGCTGTCGCCAATCGCCGCGTACGACCCGATGGCGCCCTGTCGGTCGACGGCGCCCTGCTGGAGGTTGTTCGAATCGTCTGCCACAACCGCATATCCTGCACCCCGGAATGTGACCTACGCGACCGTAATAAGGGGTTGACGGGTGGTGAGATAAACCACCCGGTCAGTTTTCGGTAAAGGGGGAATAAGCAGAGGGACGACGCACCGCCGTGCGCCGTCCCTCTGTGTCGTTCGGTGACCCGGATCACCGGGCCGGTACCGCTCGGATCAGACGTAGATCCCGTGCGACGCCAGGTAGGCGATCGGGTCGATGTCCGAGCCGTACTCCGGGCCGGTGCGGACCTCGAAGTGGAGGTGCGGGCCGGTGGCGTTGCCGGTGGAGCCGGAGAGGCCGACCTGCTGGCCCGCGGTCACGGTCTGGCCCGCCGAGACGGAGAGCGAGGACATGTGGCCGTACTGGGAGTAGTGGCCGTCGGCGTGCTTGATGACGACCTGGTTGCCGTAGGCGCCGCCCCAGCCGGCGGTGACGACGGTGCCGGAGGTGATGGCCTTCACGCTGGTGCCGGTGGAGACGGGGAAGTCGATGCCGGTGTGGCTGCCGCTGGACCAGCTGGCGCCGGAGGCGCGGTAGGCGGTGGTGTGGTTGCCGGGGACCGGGTGGACGTAGCCGGAGGCGTTGTCCTGGGAGGCCGGGGCCTCGGTCTTCGCCTCGGTCTGCGCCTCGGTCTTGGTCTCGACCTTCGTCTCGGCCTTGGGCGCGGCCTTCGCCTCGGTCTTCTCGGCCGTCTTGGCGGGGGCCTTGGACGGGGTGGTGGCGGCGGGGGCCGCCTTGGCGCCGAGGGTCAGCTTCATGCCCGGGAAGATCAGGCTCGGGTTCTCGCCGACGACCTCGCGGTTGTCCTGGTACAGCTTGTGCCAGCCGCCCTTGAGGTGGTGCTGGGCCGCGATCTTCGACAGGTAGTCGCCGGAGACGACGGAGTATGTGGTGGTGCCGGTGCTCTTCGCGGGCTTGGCCGGGGCGGTGTGCGCGGCGGCCGACTGCGACGTGGCCGGGGCGGACTGCTCCGCGGCGTGGGCACCGGTGGCGCCGAGCAGCGGAAGCGCGATGACGGCTCCGCCGGCGCTCGCGGCGACGACGCCGCGGGCGATGGTGCTGGACTTGGGACGGCGGTGCTTACCCGAAATGGGCATGAAGAATTTCCTCTCCGGCGCCTGCGAGGTGAGCTGTCGGGTTCGGGCTGGAGATGCCCGGCCGCGCCTGGCGCGACTTCACCCCTAGCCGTCCGGTCGTCCCGGTCGGCGGCTTACCTGGTTCCCCCGCTCCTGCCACACGGTGAGTGGGTGCGAATTCCGGACGGCGGCAGGATTGGGCGTTCCATCCGGATGGACATGGAACGTAAGCGAGCCGGGGCGACGGAAACAAGCCACACGTTCGGCACCGCATTCCGCACCGGAATTGCGGTGCGGAATTCCGGTCACACTCCGTGGATTACGGATCTTGGCTTTCCGCGCGGCGCGGGGACTACCCAGCCGGGCCGTCAGCACACACCGTCACGGATATGATCCCGCTCACGAGCGGGTGATCATCTCCCGCACAATCGGGGCAAGTTGGCAATATCCCATCAATACGGACATGCCATATCCCTCGCCCGGGTCGGCACCGAGCGGGCGGCCGAGATGATTGCCCCAGGAACCGATGTCGTATCGTCGCGGTCGTGGGCCCGTCGGCGATACGCGCCGGGGCAGAGCCTCCAGGAGTGACCGTGACGCAGCAGCTGCCGCAGACCCCGCCGACGGAGCCCGTCCTCACCGGCGTCCGCAACTTCCGCGACGTGGGCGGCCTGCCCACCACCGACGGCCGTCGGGTCCGGCACGGCCGGCTCTACCGCAGCGGTCACCTGGCGCACGCCACGGCGGAGGACGCGGCCTTCCTCGGCGGGCTCGGCCTGCACACGGTCTTCGACTTCCGCAATGCGGCGGACCACAAGCTGGACGGCCTGGACATCGAGCTGCCCGGCGTACGGAACGTGAGCATCCCGCTCAGCGACCCGGCGGACGGCGCGGAGTTCTGGCGGATGGTGCGCGACGGCAATCTGGCGGAGCTGCGCTCGATCCTGGCCGACGGCAAGGGCACCAGCCGCATGGTCGCCTCGTACCGCTCGATCATCCTGGAGCGCACCGCCGAGCACAGCCGGGTGCTGCACGCCCTGGCCGAGGACAGCGTCCCCGCCCTGATGCACTGCGCGGCCGGCAAGGACCGGGCCGGGCTCTCCATCGCGGTGACGCTGCTGGCGGTGGGCGTCGGGCGGGAGACCATCGAGGCCGACTACCTCAAGTCGAACGACGCGCACCGCCGCTACCGCATCCGGCGCAGCGACACCTCGGCCGCCGGGATGTCGCCGGAGGTGCTGGAGCTGCTCAACCCGCTCTTCGGCGCCCAGCCCGACTACCTCGCCGCGGCCTTCGCCGCCATCGACGAGACCTGGGGCGGCACCGACCGCTACCTCACCGACGGGCTGAAGCTCACGCCCGCCACCCGTGAGGAGCTGCGCGAAAGGCTCCTCGACGAGAGCTGAGCCGGCCTCCCCTACTGGTTGTGCATGCCGACCGCGAAGAGCAGGTAGAGGAACGCCGCGATGACGTGCCCGGCCACGAGATAGGCGAAGAGCCGGATGACGAGTCCGCGCGGCATCTTCCTCTCCTGGGTGTCGGCACCGGGACGCGGAGCCGGGGTGAGCGGGTCGTAGTGCTCTGAATCGGACATGACGGGCCTCTCAGCGACGGTGGACCTGGCCACCGAGGCACAGGTCGGCGGCGGGGCTCTGCAGCAGGGTGTGGACGAAGAGCAGCTCGGCGCCCTCGGGTTCGGGGGCGGCGATCCGGTGCGGGGTGAGCGAGTCGAAGTGCGCGCCGTCCCCGGGCGCGAGGTCGTGGACCGTCTCGCCGAGCGTCACCCGGAGGCGGCCGGTCAGGACGTACAGCCACTCCTCGCCGGGGTGGACGCGGACCAGGTCGCCCTGGGCGCCGTACGGGACGCGGACGCGCAGCGCCTGCATCGCCCGGCCGGAGCCGCCGGCCTGCTGGTACAGCCAGCCGTCGGCGGCCGGGCCCTCGAACGGGCGGCCGCGGACGATCGCGTCACGTTCCGGGGGGATCTCACCGAGGAGTTCGGAGACCGTCGTACCGTAGATCCTGGCCAGCTGGAGCAGCATCGGCAGCGAGGGCTGGCGTCGGCCCGTTTCGAGCCGGGAGAGGTGGGCGGGCGAGAGCCCGGCCCGCTGGGCCGCGGTCTCCAGGGTGAGACCACGGCCGCGGCGCAGATCGCGCAGGCGTGGCGCGACACCGGGCAGCTCACCGGCCGCCAGGTCGTCCGGAGGGTTCATGCCTCCATTGGGCCCAAGAATTTCCCCTGAGGCAAATTTCTTGCCTCAGGGGCAAAAGCGTGGGCCAAAAGCGTCGGGCAACAGCGTCTCAGCGGTTGGCGACGGCCTGCTTCACCAGGGTCCGTCCGAAGTCCCACATCAGTCCCCCGCCGCTGTGCGCGTCGTCCATGACGGCGGTGAACGCCTCCACGAAGCGGTCGACGTCCGCGTCGTCGATGACCAGCGGCGGGATCAGCTTGATCACTTCGAGGTGGTCGCCGGAGACCTGCGTGAGGATGCGGTGCTTCTGGAGCAGCGGCACGACGACCATCTGCGCGAAGAGCCCCTTGCGGGCCGCCTGGAGCATGGTCCAGCGGCTGCGCAGCTTCAGCGAGGTGGGGCGGCCGAACTCGATGCCGATCATCAGCCCGCGCCCCCGTACCTCGTGCAGCAGCTCGTAGCGCCCGACGAGCGCGGACAGCCGCTCGCGGAGCAGGTCGCCGGTGCGCCGCGCGTGCGCGACGGTCTCCTCGTCCTCCATCACCGAGAGCACCGCCAGCCCCGCCGCCATGGCCTGGGCGTTGGAGCCGAAGCTCGCGGAGTGGACGAGGACCCGGTCCATCGAGGAGTAGACCCGCTTGAAGATCCAGTCCTTGCCGAGCGTCGCCCCGACCGGGACATAGCCGCCGGAGAGCGCCTTGGCGACGCAGACGAGGTCCGGTTCCACCCCTGCCTCGTGCTGGTACGCGTAGAAGTCGCCGGTCCTGCCGAGGCCGGTCTGCACCTCGTCGGCGATGAGGAGGGCCTTGTGCTTGCGCAGCAGCTCCTGGGCCTCGCGCAGATAGCCGGGCGGAGCGGCGAGCACCCCCTTGCCCTGGATCGGCTCGACCACCAGGGCGGCGACATCGCCCCGCTTCAGCTCCCTGCTCAGCGCGGCGAGGTCGCCGAGCGGGATCGCGGTGTCGGGCAGCAGCGGGGCGAAGCCGTCCCGGAAGCCGCCCTCGCCGTTCACCGAGAGCGAGCCGGTGGTGAGCCCGTGGAAGGCGTGGTCGCAGTACAGGACGCGCGGCCGGCCGGTGGCGTACCGGGCGAACTTGAGGGCCGTCTCGACGGCCTCGGTGCCGCTGTTGCCGAAGAACACCCGGTCCAGGTGCGGGCTGTGGCTCAGCAGCTTCTCGGCGAGCAGTCCGGGCAGCGGCTGGCAGTCGAACCGGGTCAGGTCGGCGAGCGAGGCGTCGAGGACGTCGTGCAGCGCCTTGCGTACGACGGGGTGGTGCCGGCCGAGCCCCATGACGCCGAATCCGGCGAGCATGTCGAGGTAGTCGTTGCCGTCCGCGTCCCAGAAGTGCGCGCCCTCGGCCCGTTCGTAGACCTTGTCGAAGCCGATGGTGTGCAGCATGCGCGGGAGCTGGTGGTTGAGGTGCCTGGAGTGCAGCTCGTAGCGTTCGGCGCCGCGCTCGGCGAGGAGCCGCGCCAGATCGAAGCCCTTGGGCTCGTCGTCCTTCATGCCCCGCTCTCCTTGTGCCCGTTGCCGCCGGCCGCCTTCCGGGCGGCCGTGACGGCGCTGATCCGGCCGGCGATCTCGACCGGTGTGAGTCCGATGTCGGCCAGCACCTCGGACCGCTTGCCGTGCGGGAGGAACTGTTCGGGGATGCCGAAGGTGCGCAGCGGTACGTCGACACCCGCGTCCCGGAGCGCCTGCCCGACCGCCGAACCGACGCCTCCGGCCCGGCTGTTGTCCTCCACCACCGCGACGAGCCCGTGCGCGGCGGCGAGCGCCGGAAGCTGCGCGTCGACGGGCTTGACCCAGCGCGGGTCCACCACGGTGCAGCGGATGCCGGCGCCTTCCAGCAGTTCCGCGGTCCGCAGGCAGACGGGCGCCATCACGCCGACGGCGACCAGGAGCACATCGGCGTCCTCGTCGCGCCGCAGCACGTCCATGCCGCCGATCCGGCCGACCGCCCCGATCGCCTCCCCCACCGACTCCTTCGGGAAGCGCACCAGGGTCGGCGCGTCGTCCACGGCGACCGCCTCGCGCAGCTCCTCGCGCAGCCGTTCCGCGTCGCGCGGGGCCGCGATCCGCAGCCCGGGCACGACCTGGAGCACGGACATGTCCCACATGCCGTTGTGCGAGGCGCCGTCGGGCCCGGTGACTCCGGCCCGGTCCAGGACGAAGGTGACCCCGCACCGGTGCAGGGCGACGTCCATCAGGAGCTGGTCGAACGCCCGGTTGAGGAAGGTGGCGTAGACGGCGACGACCGGGTGCAGCCCGCCCGTGGCGAGCCCCGCCGCACTGACCGCCGCGTGCTGCTCCGCGATGCCCACGTCCCAGACGCGGTCCGGGAACGCCTCGGCGAACTTCGTCAGCCCGACCGGGTCCAGCATCGCGGCGGTGAGCGCGACGACGTCCGGGCGCTCCGCCCCGATCACCGCGATCTCGTCCGCGAAGACGGAGGTCCAGGACGGGCCGACGGCGGGCGCGAGCGGGGCGCAGGTCAGGGGGTCCATCGCGCCGACGGTGTGGAAGCGGTCGGCCTCGTCGCGCAGGGCGGGGGCGTAACCGCGTCCCTTCTCGGTGATGCAGTGGACGAGGACCGGCCCCCGGAAGCCCTTGGCGCGGTGCAGGGCGGCCTCGACGGCGGCGGTGTCGTGCCCGTCGACCGGGCCGACGTACTTCAGCCCCAGGTCCTCGAACATGCCCTGCGGAGCGACGAAGTCCTTGAAGCCCTTCTTGGCGCCGTGCAGCGCCCCGTGCAGCGGCTGCCCGATGACGGGGGTGCGTTCCAGGAGGCCCTTGCCCCAGGACAGGAAGCGTTCGTAGCCGTCGGTGGTGCGCAGGGTGGCGAGGTGGCGGGCGAGGCCGCCGATCGTGGGGGCGTACGAGCGCTCGTTGTCGTTGACGACGACGATCAGCGGGCGGTCCTTGGCGGCGGCGATGTTGTTCAGCGCCTCCCAGGCCATGCCGCCGGTGAGGGCCCCGTCCCCGATGACGGCGACCACATGGCTGCCGCTCCCCCGTACCTCGTTGGCCTTGGCGAGGCCGTCGGCCCAGCCGAGGACGGTCGACGCGTGCGAGTTCTCGATGACGTCGTGCTCGGACTCCTCGCGGGACGGGTAGCCGGAGAGCCCGCCCTTGCCGCGCAGCTTGGAGAAGTCCTGGCGCCCGGTGAGCAGTTTGTGTACGTAGCTCTGGTGGCCGGTGTCCCAGAGGATGCGGTCGACGGGCGAGTCGAAGACCCGGTGCAGGGCGATGGTCAGCTCCACCACCCCGAGGTTGGGGCCCAGATGGCCCCCGGTCCTGGCCACGGCCTGCACCAGGAAGGCGCGGATGTCGTCGGCGAGTTCGCCGAGTTGTGACGCGTTCAGTGCCTTCAGATCGTGCGGCCCCCGGATGCTCTGCAGCAGCGTCATGCCCGGGCCCCCTCTCTGTGGTCCTGTTCCTGCGAAAGGTGACGGCCGGGCTCCGCGCGGGAGCCCGGCCGGGTGTCGCGGCTCAGTTGCCGCTGACGGTCTCGCGCATCGCGCGCAGGGACTCCTTCAGGGAGCCCATGGTGGCGAGGACGGCGGTGGGTTCGTAGCCGCAGTGCGCCATGCAGTTGGCGCAGCGCGGGTCCTTGCCCCGGCCGTACTTGTCCCAGTCGGTCTCCTCGATGAGCTGCCGGTACGTCGGCACATAGCCGTCGCTCATCAAGTAGCAGGGCCGCTGCCAGCCGAACAGGGAGTAGTTGGGGATGGCCCAGGCCGTGCACGGGAAGTCGGCCTTGCCCTCCAGGAAGTCCAGGAAGAGCGGCGAGTGGTTCAGCCGCCACCGGCTCCGGTTGCCGCCGGCGAAGGACTTCTTGAACAGCTCGCGGGTCTGCTCCACGCCCAGGAAGTGCTCCTGGTCGGGTGCCTTCTCGTACGCGTAGGCGGGCGAGATCATCATCTCGTCCACCTTGAGGTCGTCGTTGAGGTAGTTGAGCACCTCGATGATGGTCTGCGGGGTGTCGGTGTTGAAGAAGGTGGAGTTGGTGGTGACCCGGAAGCCGCGCCGCTTGGCCTCCTTGATCGCCGCCACCGCCTCGTCGAACACCCCTTCCTTGGCGACCGATTCGTCGTGCCGCTCCCGCAGCCCGTCGATGTGCACGGCGAACGCGAAGTAGGGCGAGGGCGTGAACTTCTCGATCTTCTTGCGCAGCAGCATCGCGTTGGTGCAGAGGAAGACGTACTTCCTCTTCGCCACCAGCTGGCGCACGATCTCATCGATCTGAGGGTGCATCAGCGGTTCGCCGCCGGCGATGGAGACCATCGGGGCGCCCGATTCGAGCACGGCACCGACGGCCTGGGCCACCGGCATGCGCTGCTTGAGGACTCCGGCCGGGTGCTGGATCTTCCCGCAGCCCTCGCAGGCGAGGTTGCAGGCGTACAACGGCTCCAGCTCGACGATCAGCGGGAACTTCTCCCGCTTGCGGAGCTTCTGTTCAATGAGGTACGTCGCAACCTTGATGGACTGACGAAGCGGCATGGCCATCTAGCTCACCTCCTGGGGAGCAGCAAAGATCGGTGCCATTCATAGAAAGCCGGCAGGACGGCACGGAGAACACGGAAAGCCGATATTCCACCGCGGAACGTGCCGATGCGGACGAGCTCATGCTCCGGAGCGTCCACGACCACCCGTACGGCGGCAACCGGGCGCGGCCCGGACCGCAGGGCGGTGCGCAGGGTGGCGGCGGACTCCATGTCCACCGCGATCGCCCCGGTGGCCCGCAGCTCGGCCCGCTCATGTCCCCGGACGACATGGTCGGACCCGGTGAGCGGGCCGGTGTGTACGGTGCGCCCCGGTACGGCTCTGGCCAGCGCCTCGGCCAGCAGCTCCGCACCGGTGCACGGGACCGGGTCCCCGGCGGCCCGGGTCTCCTCGGCCACCACCAGGTCGCCCGGGTGCATCCCGGGCGCGAGGCCGGCGCAGAACCCCGAGGCGATGACCGCGGTGTCCGCCGCGGCCCCGCCCTCCCGCCCGAGCGCGCGCGCCACGGCGGTCTCGGCCGCCCTGGGGCCCATGCCGGTACGGAGCACGGTGACCCGCTCCGGGGCGTCCACCGCCCTCCCCCTGCCGGTGCGCAGGGCGAACTGTTCGATGCCGAGCGCGCAGGCGATCAGCAGCGGGGCGGCCGGCCCGGCCTCTGCCATCAGGCCCCCTCACGCGTCGGCGTGCGGCCCGCGAACGGGTCGCCGTGCACGTACCGCCCGAGTGCGGTGAGCGGGAAGACCTGGCGGTACAGGTGGTAGTTGATGGAGAAGTCCCAGGGGAATCCGGTGCCGGTGAAGTAGGGCTCGTCCCAGGAGCCGTCGGCCTGCTGGGTCTCGGTCAGCCAGGCGATGCCCCGGGTCACGGCGACGGTGTCCCGGCGCCCCGCGGCGAGCAGCGCGAGGAGGGCCCAAGCGGTCTGGGACGCGGTGGAGGCGCCCTGGCCGATCCACTTCTCCTCGGTGTAGGAGCGCAGGTCCTCGCCCCAGCCGCCGTCGTCGTTCTGGACGGACTCCAGCCATTCGACGGCGCGCCGGATCGCCGGGTGCGACGGGGGCAGCCCGGCCGCGGTCAGCGCGGGGACCACCGACCCCGTGCCGTAGACGTAGTTGACGCCCCAGCGCCCGAACCAGCCGCCGCCCGCGTCCTGTTCGGAGAGCAGCCACTCGATGCCGCGCCGGGTGACCGGGTGTTCGGCGCGGCCCTCGATGGCCAGCATCTCCACCACATGCCCGGTGACGTCGGCGGACGGCGGGTCGATGACCTCGCCGAAGTCGCAGAACGGCAGCCGGTTGGGGAACGGGCTGGTGTTGTCGGCGTCGAACGCGCCCCAGGCCCCGTTGCGGGACTGCATGCCGACGTTCCAGCGCACCCCGCGCTCGATCGCGGCGTCCACCCGGGCCTGGTCGGGGTGGCGGACCCGGCGCAGGGCGAGGACCACCTCCGCGGTGTCGTCGATGTCCGGGTAGTTGTCGTTGTGGAACTCGAACGCCCAGCCTCCGGGCTCCAGTCGGGGTCTGCGCACCGCCCAGTCGCCCGGCCGGACGATCTCCTCGGCGAGCATCCAGTCCGCCGCCCTCACGAGCGCCGGGTGGTCGGGGGCGACCCCGGCGTCGGCGAGCGCGATGGTGGCCAGGCAGGTGTCCCAGACCGGGGACTGGCACGCCTCGATCATGCGGGTGCCGTCCTCGCGCCACACGGCGAAGCGGTCGAGCGATTCGAGGCCCGCCCGCATCACCGGGTGTTCGAGGTCGTAGCCGAGGAGGTGCAGGGCGATGACCGAGTAGACGGCGGGCGGCTGGATGCCGCCCCAGCAGCCGTCGTTCTCCTGGCGTTCGATGATCCAGCGGGCGGCGGCGTTCATCGCGACCCGGCGCAGTCCGCGCGGCGCGAACCGGTGGTAGACGTGCAGCGCCTTGTCGAGCCGCTGGAACAACCCGTCCCAACTCCGCGCGGGTGCCGGGCGCTTGGGCGGGTTCGGGTTCGCGGGGTCGGTGTGCAGCTCGTCCAGGGCGAAGGGGGCGGGCCGCACCGGCCGCTTCGCCGACACGATGGTGAGCGGGACGATGGTCTGGCGGGCCCAGCAGCCGAAGTCGTAGATGTTGAGCGGGACCCACTTCGGGAAGAACATCAGCTCCGGGGGGAGCTCCGGCAGGTCGTCCCACTTCCACCAGCCGAAGAGGGCCAGCCAGATCCGGGTGAAGACCCGGCTCGCGGCGATGCCGCCCTGTTCCCGGACCCAGCCCGCGGCCCGGGCCATGTGCGGGTCCTCCGGCCGGTCGCCCGCCAGCCTCAGCGCGACGTACGCCTCGATCGTGGTGGAGAGGTCCGCGGGGCCGCCGTGGAAGGTCGCCCACGTCCCGTCGCCGAGCTGTTCGCCGCGGATGAATCCCGCGGCCGCCCGGACCGTCGCGGGGTCCTGGATGCCGAGGAACTGACGGAGCAGAAGGTCCTCGGCGTCCATGGTGACGTTGGTGGCGAGGTCTCCCTTCCACCAGCCCTGCTCGTCCTGCCTGCCGAGGAGGTGCTCCACCGAGCGCTCTGCGGCCCGCCGCGCGGCGGCAAGTACTGCGTCCGCGGCGATGGTTGATTCGGTTGTCTTCCTACTGGCCGAGGCTGCGCGGGGGTCAACGGCCCCGGTGCTTCCGTCGGTCGTCGCTGTCATGGCTTCCCCTTCGTGCAGGTGGTCCTCTGCTGTGCTGGGGTCTCCGTCGGCCGGCGCCCGTGGGGGCGCCGGCCGGCGACTGCGAGTCATATGGACCAGATGGTGATCATCTCTTTCGTACGACGACGAAGTCCGCGAGCGCGGTGAGCTGCGCCCGCACGGGTTCCGGCATGTCGACACCGTGCAGCGCCTCTATGGCGACCGCATGCTGACGACGCGCCTCCTGGGCGGTCCACTCGCGACCGCCCGCCTCCTCGATGAGCGCCGCACGGGCGGCGAACTCCTCCTCGGAGAAGCTGTCGAAGTCGCTGCTCTTGGCGTCGGCGGCGAGCAGCTCGCCCAGGCGCTCGGAGGCCGGTCCGCCCGCGGCGAGCGCGGCGACGACCGGCAGGGACTTCTTGCGCTGGCGCAGATCGCTCCAGGTCTGCTTGCCGGTGGACTCGGGGTCGCCCCAGATGCCGAGCAGGTCGTCGACCGCCTGGAAGGCGAGCCCGAGGTGGTGGCCGTACGCCTCAAGGACGTCGGCGGTGCGGTCGTCGGCGCCGCCGAGCACCGCGCCGATGGAGCAGGCGCAGGCGAGGAGGGCGCCGGTCTTGTTGCCCTCCATCTCCAGGCACTCCTCGACGGTGACCCGCTCGCGGTGCTCGTAGGAGATGTCCTGGGCCTGCCCGTCGATGAGCTTGCGGGTCGCCGTGGTCAGCCGCTGGGCCGCCCGGCCGGCCTCGGCCGTGCCGAGCTCCAGCAGTATGTCGTAGGCCAGGGCGAACAGGCCGTCGCCGACCAGGATGGCCTGGGCGGGGCCGTGCACCTTCCATACGGTGTCGCGGTGGCGCCGCTGCTCGTCGCCGTCCATCAGGTCGTCGTGCAGCAGCGAGAAGTTGTGCACGAGTTCGACGGCGACGGCGCCGGGGATACCGGCCTCCGCCGCGGCGCCGGCCGCCTCGGCGGACAGCAGGGCCAGCGCCGGGCGGACGGCCTTGCCGCCGTCGCCGTCGGCGGGCCTGCCCTGGGCGTCGATCCAGCCGAAGTGGTAGGCGGCCACGGTGTCCATGGGCGGTGCGAGCCGGTCGACGGCGGCCCGGAGCACCGGCGTGGAAAGGGCCCGTCCGCGCTCCAGAAGCGCGGTGACGTCCGTGGTGTCCGCCACGGTGTCGGAAGCCGGATTCGCCGGGGTCACTGACTCTCCTCTTGTTCCGGTGGTACTGCTCATGCCGCCTCCTGCAGCGGATGTTCTTGGGGGCGGCCGAGCGCCAGGAGCGCGGCGTCCGCGGCACCCGCGCCACTGCGGACCGCGCCCTCCATCGTGGCGGGCCAGCCGGTGGCGGTCCAGGCACCTGCCAGGAAGAGTCCGGGGGCGCGGGTGAGCGTCCCGGGGCGCAGCCGGCCGACGCCGGGCGCGGGCGCGAAGGTCGCGGTGCGCTCGCGGGTGACGAAGAAGTCCCGGATGCCGGCGCCTCGGGCGGCGGGCAGCAGCCGTTCCAGCTCGGGCAGGTAGCGGGCGCGCAGCTCGGCGACGGGGAGGTCGATCTCCTCGCCGGCCGCGGACTGGGAGACCGCGAGGTACTGCCCGGGCCCGGTGAGCCCGGACGCCTCGGTGCGGTCGAAGACCCACTGGACCGGGGAGCCGAGCGCGGCGAAGAAGGGCCGCTTGAGCACCTTGCGGTCGTAGACGACGTGCACGTTGAGGATCGGGGACGTACCGATCTCCAGGAGCTTGTCCGGTGCGTCGAGCGCGCCCTCGGGCAGCAGTTCGTGGGTCTCGCGCTGCGGCACGGCCAGCACGACGGTGTCCGCCTCGATCCGTTCGGCGCCGGTGTCCACCAGCCAGTGCCCGTCCTCGGTGCGGGCGAGGCCGTGGGCCTTGGTACGCAGTTCGGTGCGGACGCCTGCGGAGTCGAGGGCCTTGCGGCTCATCGTGTCGTGGATGTCGCCGAGCGGTACGGCGGCCCAGCCGATGTCGGCGGCGCCCGGGTCGGAGAGCAGCCCGGTCTTGAAGACCTTCGCGGCGAGCCCGAGCGAGGCGTGGGGCGCGGTGGCGTTGAGGGTGGCGACGCCGACGAGGTCCCACAGCGCCTCGATGGTGCGCGGCGACTGGCCGTGCCGGGCGAGCCAGCTGCCGAAGTCCTCGGCGTCGAGCGCGGGGTCGTCCGGGTCCAGCCGGCCGAGGGCGAGCGCGGCGCGGGCGACTCCGGCGCGTTCGGCGAGGGAGAGGTGGGGGTATCCGGCGAGGCCGGCCGCGAGGTGCAGCGGGACCGGGAGCGCGTTGCGGCGCAGCCGTCCGAGCCGGGGGCCCGCGGGCCGGCCGACGTCCAGAACGGGCACGTCCAAACGGTTTTGCAGCGGGGCGAGGCGGGTGCCGTCGACGCGGTCGAGGAACCAGCGGTAGGCGGTGCAGCAGCGCAGGTAGACGTGCTGGCCGTTGTCGACCGTCAGCTCGCCCCGGCGGAAGGAGAAGGCGAGGCCGCCGAGCCGGGGCCGCCCTTCGAGCAGGGTCACGTCAAGCCCGGCATCGGCCAGGCGGAGCGCCGCCGTGACACCGGCGAGCCCGCCGCCGACCACGACCGCGCGGGAACGCGTCGCGTCGTCGTTCATGCGTCCCCCTCTCGCCGGCTGCCCGCCCATCGGGCCTGCTCGGATCGGTCCTGCCCAGACAGGGACGCGGCCGCCGGGCCGGGGGTTGCCCGCCGTCCGCCGCGTTCGTCCTTGATGCACATGGTGCGCGAGATGTACCTGAGGCGCATTCAGACACGCCCTCTCGCCGTGCGCCGTGAGATGTGCCGGGCGTCGAGACCGGACAGGCCGCGCACCGCGACGTACGCCTTCTCGTGGCCCGGGAGCGAGACCCGGCCGCGCAGCACCGCCTCGGGGTCGCGCTCGATGCGGTCGAGGAGCCTGCGGTAGATGCCGGCCATGGCCGCCACGCAGGCGCCGCTGCGCCGGTCGAGCATCGGGAGGAGGCGGTAGCCCTCCGCGAACAGCGCGCGGGCGCGCCGGACCTCGAAGTGGACGAGGCCCGCGAAGTCGGAGCCGGGCGGCGGGGTGGCCCGCTGGAAGCCCGCGGAGCAGCCGAACTTGGCGAGGTCGTCGGCGGGCAGGTAGGTGCGGCCGTTGCCCGCGTCCTCGCGGACGTCGCGCAGGATGTTCGTCAGCTGGAGGGCGAGGCCGAGCGTGTCGGCGTACTCGGGGGCGCGCTCGGCGCCGGGGGCGCCCGGTTCCGTACCGAAGATGCCGAGGCTCAGGCGCCCGATGGCGCCGGCGACGCACCGGCAGTAGACCTTGAGGTCGTCCCAGGTCTCGTAGACGGTGCCGTCGACGTCCATCAGCACGCCGTCGATCAGCTCGTCGAGCCCTTCGAGCGGCAGCGGGAACCTGCGGGCGGCGTCGGCGAGCGCGACGGCGACCGGGTCGGTGTCGTCCTCCTCGACCTTGCCGGCGCGGACGCGGTCGAGCAGGGTGCGGGTGCTCTCCAGGCGGACGCGCTTGGTCTCCGGCTCGAGTTCGCCGTCGCCGATGTCGTCCACGCGACGGGAGAAGGCGTACAGCGCCGACATGGCCTGCCGCTTCTCGGCCGGCAGCAGCCTGATGCCGTACGCGAAGTTACGCGCCTGCTGTCCGGTGACGGCCTCGCAGTAACTGTAAGCGGCCTGTACCGGCGCCGACATGTACGTCGTCTGTCCCTCCACGGTCCGGCTCACCCCTCTCTCCGCGCTTTTCGCAAGACAACTCCCACTTCGCGCAGCAGGCTGGGCTTGGTGGGTCCGGGCGGTCCGGGCAGTACGTCGAAACCGGCGGCCGCGATCGCGGTGAGGGCGGCGCGTCCTCCTCCGACGAATCCGGCGAGAAGCAGCCTGAGCCTGCCGTGGACGCTACCCACCAGGGGGGTGCCTTCATTCAGCAGATCCCGGGCGCGTTCCGCTTCGTACGCGACGAGGGAGCGGACCGAGGCGTTCGCGGTGGGGCCGCGAGGTCGGTCTCGCCGACGTGGAACCGGGCCATGTCCTCGGCCGGAAGATAGATGCGGTCGCGGCCGAGGTCCTCGGCGACGTCCTGGAGGTGCTCCACGATCTGCAGCGCGGTGCACACGGCGTCGGAGCGGCGCAGCCGTTCGGGGCTCGCGGTGCCGGTGAGCTGGAGGACGAGGCGGCCGACGGGGTTGGCGGACAGCTCGCAGTACGCGAGCAGTTCCCCGTACGTGCCGTAGCGGCGGACCTTCTGGTCCTGCCGGTTGGCCTCGATGAGGCCGATGAACGGCTCGGGGGTGAGCGCGCGGCGCCGGGCGGTCGGGCGGAGCGCCTGCATCAACGGGTGGTGCGGGGTCTCGCCGGTGGTCGCGAAGACGCGGTGCAGGTCGCTCTCGAGCGCGTCGAGCATCGCGAGCCGGTCGTCGCTCTGGGCCGGGTCGAGTCCGAGGTGCACGGCGTCCGCGCCGCCGGGGGCGAGGTCGCCGTCGCCGATGTCGTCCACCAGGCGGGCGAAGCCGTAGACGGCCATCAGGTCGTCGCGCCAGGCGCGCGGCAGGAAGAAGGGGGCGACCGGAAAGTTCTCGTGGGCTGCCTTGCCGAGGGTTCCGGATGCGGCGGTATCGAGCCGCGCCTGCCGGGTACGGGTCACTGCGGACCGCCCTGCGCGGGGACGGCGTGAGCACCTCGGAGCGGGAGATCTTCCGTCATAGCCGTCACAACTCCCGTTCTACACTGCTGACCCAAAATACCCCATTCCGGACACGCCGCCCGCCCTTCCGAGTGCCGAGGACGACTCCCGGCCGTCCCCTCAGGCGGTATCGCACCACTTGCGGCGAATCAGCACCGGTACAGCTTACGTTGTACAACGCTCATCCAAACGCCGGGGTACGGGCCGTACGGCGCCGGCCCCGGGGCCCGCGTCAACTTTCCACCCGCCGGAGCGCGTTCACGTCATCCGGCGGGAGGAGATCGCGAAGGCCGCCGTACGACGAGGCGCGGATGTCCGGACTCCGGTCCACGCTCCGGACATGGCGCGGCCCCCGCCGGAAGGGTCCGGCGGGGGCCGTCTGCCGTGCGACGCGGGGCGTCCTACTTGCCGGTCTCCCGTTCGTAGGCCCGCAGGACCTCCTCGGTCGGTCCGTCCATCAGGAGCTCGCCCTTCTCCAGCCACAGCACCCGGTTGCAGGTGTCCCGGATCGACTTGTTGCTGTGGCTGACCAGGAAGACCGTCCCGGCCTCCTTGCGCAGCTCCCTGATCCGCGCCTCGGAGCGGATCTGGAACTTGCGGTCACCGGTGGCCAGCGCCTCGTCGATCATGAGGACGTCGTGGTTCTTGGCGGCCGCGATGGAGAAGCGGAGGCGGGCGGCCATGCCGGAGGAGTAGGTGCGCATCGGCAGGGTGATGAAGTCGCCCTTGTCGTTGATGCCGGAGAACTCCACGATGTCCTCGTAGCGCTCGCGGATCTCCTCGCGGCTCATGCCCATCGCGAGGCCGCCGAGCACCACGTTGCGCTCGCCGGTCAGATCGCTCATCAGCGCGGCGTTGACGCCGAGCAGCGAGGGCTGGCCGTCCGTGTAGACGCTGCCGCTCTCGGTCGGCAGGAGGCCGGCGATCGCGCGGAGCAGCGTCGACTTGCCGGAACCGTTGGTCCCGATGAGGCCGATCGCCTCGCCCCGGTAGGCGGTGAAGGTGACCCCGCGCACGGCGTGCACCTTGCGCACCCCGCGCTCCTGGCCCTTCTCGCGGCGCAGGATCCGGCTCAGTGCCGCGGTGGCGCTGCCCTTGCCACCGCCGCCGCCGTTGACCCGGTACACGATGTGCACGTCGTCGGCGATCACGGTGGGGACGCGCCCCGCGGTGTTGTCGTCAGCCACGGCCGTACCGTTCCTCTGCCTTCCAGAAGTACACGAAGCCCACGATGCCCACCACGATCGACCAGGCGAGGGCGACCGCCCAGACGTGGTCCGGCAGGTTCTCGGAGCCGTATCCGTCGATCAGGGCGAACCTGACCAGGTCCATGTAGATGGCCGCCGGGTTGTACTGGAGCACGTCGGTGATCCAGGCCGGCTTGTCCGCGAGCATCACCGGGATGGAGAACATGACCCCGGAGGCGTACATCCAGGTGCGCATGACGAACGGCATCAGCTGCGCCAGGTCGGGGGTCTTGGCGCCCATCCTGGCCATGGCGAGCGCCAGTCCGGTGTTGAAGAAGAACTGCATCACCAGGGCGGGGATCACCAGCAGCCAGGAGAGCCGGGGGTAGCTGCCGAATCCGACCGTGACCGCGATCAGCACGATCATGGAGTACAGCAGCTGCTGGAGCTGCTGGAGCGAGAAGGAGATGGGCAGCGAGGCGCGCGGGAAGTGCAGGGCCCTGACCAGGCCGAGGTTCCCGGAGATCGCGCGCACGCCGGCCATCACGGAACTCTGCGTGAAGGTGAAGACGAACACCCCGGTCACCAGGAACGGGATGAAGACCTCCTGCGGTATCCCCTTCTTCGTGCCGAGGATCAGCCCGAAGATGAGGAAGTAGACCGCCGCGTTCAGGAGCGGGGTCGCCACCTGCCACAGCTGGCCCAGCTTCGCCTGGCTGTACTGGGCGGTCAGCTTGGCCCGGGAGAACGCCAGGATGAAATGGCGCCGCCCCTGGAGCTGGCGCACGTACTCGAGGAGTCCGGGCCGGGCACCGCTGACCGCGAGGCCGTACTTCGCGGCCAGCTCGGCCGCACTCAGGCCGTCGTCGGCTGATGGCCGGCTGCTCACCGCAACCGCGCCGCCATGGGTTGTGTCACTCACCAGAAGAAACTCTCGTATTCGAAATGCGCAGCCAGTCGCGGGCGCGGCTCAGGGCGGACAGGTCCCGTCAAGAAAAATACGCCTCATGCTCCCAGAGGGGAGCATCTCAGATGACCGGAGGGCGGCCCAGCCTGGTCAGTCGCCACACCGTACGCCACTTCATCGGGCGGCGCGGTCCGCAGGGCGTCCGCCAGCCCTCCCGGAATCCGCCGAACCACGCCTTCAGCGCCTCGCCGGACGGCCTGCGCAGCAGGGTCAGCAGCATCCACACGCCCAGGTACACGGGGACGAGGGGCGCGGGGAGGTTGCGCCGGGCCAGCCAGACCCGGTTGCGGGCCACCATGCGGTGGTAGACCGCGTGGCGGGACGGGGCCGTGGCGGGGTGGTGCAGCACCATGTCCGCGCGGTAGTCGATCAGCCAGCCGGCGTCCAGCGCCCGCCAGGCGAGGTCCGTCTCCTCGTGCGCGTAGAAGAAGTCGCCCGGCAGCGGGCCGACCTCGGCCAGCACCCGGGTGCGCACCGCGTTGGCGCCGCCCAGGAAGGTCGTCACGCGGGACGAGCGCATCGGGTCGGCGGCGCGCAGCCGGGGAACGTGCCGGCGCTGGGTGACCCCGGTCTCGGGGTCCGCGATCCGGAAGCTGATGATGCCGAGCCGGGGGTCCTCGGCGAACGCCTTCCGGCACAGCTCCGCGGTGTCGGTGAGGGGCAGCAGCCCGTCGTCGTCGAGGAAGAGCAGGGCGTCCACGTCGGCGCCGGAGGGACCGAATGCCTCGATGCCGACGTTCCGGCCGCCGGGGATGCCGAGGTTCTCGGGCAGCTCGACGGTGCGGACGCCCGCGGGGACGTCGGGGACGGGCGAGCCGTTGCCGACGACGACCACCTCGATCCGGTCGCCCTCCTGGGCGGCGACCGAATCGAGCAGGGCGCGCAGCTCGGCCGGGCGGTTGCCCATGGTGATGATGACCGCGCCGAGTTTCATGGGTGTGCTCACTTCAGCCTGCTCGATGCCAGGACCGACACGAGATGCAGCAGGGTCTGGAGCAGGGCGATGCCCGCCAGGACCGCGACCGCGAGACGGCTGAAGAAGAAGTCGTCCCGCACCTCGTCCAGGACGGCCGCGACCAGGATGACCAGGGACGCCTCGACGCACAGGATGAGCCGGTGGAACTTGAGCGCGCCGGCGGCCCGGCGGGCGAACGCCATGCCGGAGGAGCGCGGCTCGGACGCGGACTCCTTCACGGGCGGCAGTCCGCCCTGGTGGCGGGCGACGCCGACCAGGTCCGTCTCGGCCTTGATCAGGATCGCGCCGAGCGCGGCGAGGGTGCCGAGGAAGGCCCACAGCCAGTCGATGCGGCCGGTGCCCCACAGGTCGGCGGCGCGCAGCCCGAAGCCGACGAGCACGGCCGCGTCGCAGAGGTAGGCGCCGACCCGGTCGAGGTAGACGCCGCCGAGCGAGAACTGCTTCTTCCAGCGCGCTATCTCGCCGTCCACGCAGTCGAGCAGCAGGTACAGCTGGACCATGACGACGCCGAGCACCGCGCCCCAGATGCCCGGGACGAGCAGCGCGGGGGCGGCGAGCACACCGGCCAGCGTCATCAGGTAGGTCAGCTGGTTGGGCGTGACCTTGGTGTTCACCAGGTACCGGTCGATGCGCAGGGAGACCTCGCGCATGTATATCCGGCCCGCCCAGTGTTCCCCGCTGCGCCGGTCCTTGACGCCCGGCGGGTGAACGACCGGGCGGAGTTCAGCTACTGATGGTCTTGGCATAGTCGGCGTACGCGTCCCTGATCTGGTCGGTGGAGAGGCTGAGGTGTTCCAGGACCGTGAAGCGTCCCGGGCGGGTCTGGGGCGCGTACTCGACGGCCTGGACGAATTCGTCGGCGGTGAAGCCGATCTCCTCGGGCGTGACCGGCAGGCCGTGCCTGCGGAGTACGTCGGCGAAGAGGCCGGACTCGTCCACGGCCCCGCGCAGGTGCATGGCGAAGGCGGCGCCGAGGCCGACCTGCTCGCCGTGGCTGGCGGCCCGCTTCGGGAAGAGCAGGTCGAACGCGTGGCTGATCTCGTGGCAGGCGCCGGACGAGGGCCGGGTGTCGCCGCTGATCGAGATGGCGATGCCGGAGAGCACCAGCGACTCGGCGAGGACGGTGAGGAACTCGTCGTCGGCGACGGTGCCGGGGTGGCGCAGGACGGCTTCGCCGGCGGTACGGGCCATGGCGGCGGCGAGTCCGTCGATCTGTTCGCCGTTGACCTGGTGCGAGAGCTCCCAGTCGGCGATGGCGGAGATGTTGGAGATCGCGTCGCCGATGCCGGACCGTACGAAGCGGTCGGGGGCGTCCCGGATCACCGACAGGTCGATCACCATGGCGATGGGCATGGGGACGCCGTAGGAGCCCCGGCCGTTGTCGTTGTCCAGGGTGGCGACGGGCGAGCAGAGGCCGTCGTGGGCGAGGTTGGTGGCGACCGAGACCAGCGGCAGGCCGACCCGGGCCGCGGCGTACTTCGCCACGTCGATGATCTTGCCGCCGCCGAGGCCGACCACGGCGTCGTAGCGCTTGCCCTTGATGTCGTCGGCCAGCTGCACCGCCGCGTCGATGTTGCCGCCGGCGACGCAGTACCAGTCGGCGCCCGGCAGGGCCGGGGCCAGCTTCTCGCGCAGGGCGAGCCCGGAGCCGCCGCTGATCGCGATGGCGAGCTTGCCGGAAGCGGAGATCCGCTGGTCGGCGAGGAGGCCGGCCAGGTCGTGCATGGCACCCCGGCTGATGTCGACGAAGACCGGGGACGGGATGAGTCGGGTCAGTACCGGCACGCGATCTCCCGGCCCTTCGCGAGGTCGTCGTGGTTGTCGATCTCGACCCAGCTCACGTCACCGATGGGGGCGACGTCCACGGTGAAGCCGCGGTTGACGAGCTCCTGGTAGCCGTCCTCGTAGTAGAGGTCCGGGTCGCGCTCGAAGGTGGCCTTCAGGGCGTCGGCCAGCTCCTCGGCGGCCTCGGCCTCGATGAGGGTGACGCCGATGTACTCGCCGGTGGCCTCGGCCGGGTCCATCAGCTTGGTGATCCGGCGGACGCCCTTGCCGTCCTCGGCGACGACCTTCATCTCCTCGTCGGCCAGGTTCTTCACGGTGTCGAGGGCGAGGATGATCTTCTGGCCCCGGCCGCGCGCGGCCAGCAGGGTCTTCTCGACGGAGACCGGGTGGACGGTGTCGCCGTTGGCGAGGAGCACCCCGCGCTTCAGCTCCTCACGGGCGCACCACAGGGAGTAGGCGTTGTTCCACTCCTCGGCCTTGTCGTTGTCGACGAGGGTGAGCTTCAGACCGTACGTGGCCTCCAGCTCCTCCTTGCGGGCGTAGACGGCCTCCTTGCGGTAGCCGACGACGATCGCGACCTCGGTGAGCCCGATCTCGGCGAAGTTGGCCAGCGTGAGGTCGAGGATCGTCTTGTCGCCGTCCACCGGCACGAGCGCCTTGGGCAGCGTGTCGGTGTAGGGGCGCAGGCGCCGTCCTGCGCCGGCTGCCAGTACGAGGCCGATCATGCGGGTTCTCCTTCGTCGTGAACGGCGGGCGCCCCGGAGGACACCCAGAAGCGGATGGACTCCACCAGCACGATCACTGCCACGGCCACGGCGAGCACGGTGAGCGCCGTGGCGAAACCGGAGGCTCCGGCGAGTGCGGCGGCGAGCACGGCCACGACCAGGGTCCGGCCCTCGTGTCCGCCGATCGTGCGCACCAGCCACTGGGGCGGGGCGCCGGTGCCGCCTCGGATGCGGTACACCGTGTCGTAGTGATGGTAGGCGACGGCCGAGACCAGTCCGAAGGCCGCGGGGAGCGCCCCGTCGATGTCGCTGCGGGCGGCCAGGATCAGGACCGTGCAGTACTCGGCGGCCCGGAAGACCGGGGGCACGAGCCAGTCGAGTGCGCCCTTGAGCGGGCGGGCCACGGCGACGCCGGAGCAGACCGCGTAGAAGACCGCCGCGATGATCGTCTGGCGGCTGCCGAAGGGCTGCTGGAGCGCGGCTGCGATCAGTGCGCCGGTGCCGACGAGGGCGACCGCCGGGGCGGTCCAGGCGCCGCCGATCTTCGGGCCCCGGGCGGCGATCAGCTGGGCGATCGGGCCGGAGTCCGCGAGGTCGGCCAGGGCCTGGGCGGCGCGGTCGGTGCGCCGCGCCTTGCGGGTCAGGGAGCGCAGGAGGCGGCCGGCTGTGGTGTAGCAGGCGGCGAAGGCGCAGCCGATGAGCAGGGCGTAGAAGACGATGCGCGGGGTGGTGACCGCGGTGAGGACGGCGATCATCGCCCAGCGCTCGCCGATCGGGAGCACGATCATGCGGCGCAGCCAGACCGTCCAGCCGACGCTGTCGAGCTTGTCGGAGAGGGCGGCCGTGGGGCTGCTGTTCGCCACCGCGTCGTGGTTGGCCTCGTTGAACGAGAAGTCGATGATGTGGCGGCAGGACTGGAGGACCATCGCGCCGAGCGCGAGCGCCCAGACGTCGTCGCCGTTGCGGGCGGCGCCGAGGGCGAGGCCCGCGTAATAGGCGTACTCCTTGGCGCGGTCGAAGGTGGCGTCCAGCCAGGCGCCCATCGTGGAGTACTGGAGCGAGTAGCGGGCGAGCTGCCCGTCGGTGCAGTCCAGGACGAAGGAGAGCAGGAGCAGGATGCCCGCCGCGACATAGCCGCCCCGGGTGCCGGTGGCCGCGCAGCCGGCCGCTATCAGCGCGGTGAGCAGGGACGCGGTGGTGACCTGGTTCGGGGTGAGCCCCCGGCGCGCGCACCAGCGGGCGATGTAGCGCGAGTAGGGGCTGATGAAGTGGGTGGTGAAGAAGCCGTCGCGGGCCTTCACCGCGCTGCGCAGCCGGACCGCCTCGTCGTCCACGGCCTCCACGTCCGAGCGGGCGGCGGCGCGGGCGGTCTCGTCGGTGGGCACGGTGGCGACGAGCGAGCCCAGCTCGGGGCGCTGCACCTCGGTGCCCCCGGCCTCCATGGCCGCCGCGAGCCTGCCGGGCACCGTGCGGTCGGTGACCGTGGCGGTGCCGCCCGCGGGCACTCCGGCGCCGACCGCGTCGGTGGTGGCGCGCAGGGCGCCGACCAGGGCGGGGCGGGCCTCGGCCTGGGCGGTGAGGGCGCCGGGCACGGCCGCCGCGGGGAAGCGGGGGTCGGTCAGGGCGAGCCGCAGGGCGTGGCGGTGGCCGACGAAGCGGGGGTCGACCAGGGCGACGCGGTGGGCCGCCGGGACGGCGGCCAGCAGGGTGGCCGCTTCGGTGACGTCGGCGGCTGCCCGGACGTCGAAGCCCAGCGACCGCAGATCGTCCTCCAGTGACGATCCGGGCAGCGGAGCACCTGTGAGAATGGCGGTCGACAGACGAACTCACTCCTTGGGTGCTGACACGGATCGGCACGCGACAGTGCGGCCAGAAGCGGCCGGCGGCATGTCGGCAGAGGCTATCGGATGAACGGAAGCGCGAGTTCACCACCCGTTTGCGCCCCGTTCCGGGCGGGGCCGGACCACGCGCTCCGTCCGCGATCATCATTGTCGATGGCCGCCCCGCCTGACAAAGCCGGGTCGCCCCGCACCGCACAAGGGCTCTGACCTGCACACGTTTCCGCAGGTCAGACGCAATGACAACGGTGTTCAGTCCCGTGTTGCCCGATACCCCCCACCCGTAGTTGACTGGCAGGGCCCGGGCCGGAAGCCCGGGTCCGCGAGACGACCGGGAGGCGTCCCCATGGGGCAGGGCACGATCACGGACACACGCACGGGCCGGCCCTCACCGGCACGGCGGCCGCCGCTCACAAGGGGCGGCTGCGCATCGCGCTCTGCATCACCCTGGCCGTCACGGTCATGGAGATCGTCGGCGGTGTGCTGTCCGGCTCCCTGGCGCTGATCGCCGACGCGGCCCACATGGCGACCGACGCCCTGGGACTCGGCCTGGCCCTGCTGGCGATCCACTTCGCCAACCGGCCGGCCGGCCCGAACCGTACCTTCGGCTACGCCCGGGCCGAGATCCTGGCCGCCCTCGCCAACTGCTGTCTGCTCCTCGGGGTGGGCGGTTACCTCCTCTTCGAGGCGGTGGAGCGCTTCATCGACCCGGCGGAGACCCGGGGCGGGCTCACGATCGCCTTCGCCCTGGTGGGTCTCGTCGCGAACGCGGTGTCGCTGTCGCTGCTGGTGCGCGGGCAGCGGGACAGCCTCAATGTGCGCGGCGCCTATCTGGAGGTGCTGGCGGACACGCTGGGCTCGGTGACCGTGCTGGTCTCCGCGGGCATCGTCATGGCGACGGGCTGGCAGGCGGCGGACCCCATCGCCTCGCTGATCATCGGCCTCATGATCGTCCCGCGTACGGTGCGGCTGCTGCGCGAGACGCTGAACGTGCTCCTGGAGGCGGCTCCCCCGGGCGTCGACATGGGCGAGGTACGCGACCACATCACGGCGCTGCCCGGGGTGCTGGACGTCCACGATCTGCACGCCTGGACGATCACCTCGGGGATGCCGGTGCTCTCCGCCCATGTGGTGGTGCAGCAGGACCTGCTGGACTCGATCGGCCACGAGAAGCTGCTGCACGAGCTCCAGGGCTGCCTGGGCGACCACTTCGACGTGGAGCACTGCACCTTCCAGCTGGAGCCGAGCGGGCACGCGGAGCACGAGGCGAGGCTCTGCCACTGAGCCCCGGGGCCGTGCGGCCCGAGGTGTAGGGTTTCCCGGACGTGTACGAACCGGCCCGTCCGGCCGGTGCCCGCCCACCCGAGGGTCCCCACGTTGACCGAGACGAACTGGCGCGTCCGCCCCGAGATGCGGGACGACGCCCCCGCCGTGCGCGCCGTGAACGCCGCCGCGTTCCCGACGGAGGCGGAGGCCGCGCTCGTGGACACGCTGCGCAAGGATTCGCTGGTCTGGCTGCCCGGCCTCTCGTGGGTCGCCGAAGCGCCCGACGGCTCGATCGCCGCGCACGCCCTGCTGAGCCGTTGCTGGGTCGACGGGGTGCCCGCCCTGGCCCTGGCCCCGGTGGCCACCGCTCCGGAGCACCAGCGCCGGGGTGCGGGCTCGGCCGTGGTGCGGGCGGTGCTGGAGGCCGCCCGGTGGTACGGGGAGCGGCTGGTACTGGTGCTCGGGCACCCGGAGTACTACCCGAGGTTCGGTTTCGTACCGGCGTCGCGGTACGGAATCCGGCCGCCCTTCGAGGTTCCGGACGAGGCGATGATGGCGCTCGTGCTCGATGATTCCGCGTCCGTCCCGATGGGCACGATTGAGTATCCGCCCGCCTTCGGAGTCTGACGGACCGGCCGGGGCGGGGCGGACATGCCAGGACCCTAAGTACGGACAAGCCGCTTTTGTACGGCAGACTTGATCGGACTCGACGGGACCGGCTGCACGGGGCCGGGACCACAGCGAAGGATGGGTATGCCGACCACACCAGTCACCGCGGCGAACACCTCGTCGAACGGCACAGCGGACGCGATCATGCTCGAACTGGTCGATGAGAACGGCACCACCATCGGCACGGCGGAGAAGCTCGCCGCCCATCAGGCGCCCGGCCAGTTGCACCGCGCGTTCTCCGTGTTCCTCTTCGACGAGCAGGGCCGGCTGCTGCTCCAGCAGCGCGCGCTCGGCAAGTACCACTCCCCCGGTGTCTGGTCCAACACCTGCTGCGGCCACCCCTACCCGGGCGAGGCGCCCTTCGCCGCCGCCGCCCGGCGTACGTACGAGGAGCTGGGGATCTCGCCCTCGCTGCTGGCCGAGGCGGGCACCGTCCGCTACAACCACCCGGACCCGGCGTCGGGCCTGGTGGAGCAGGAGTTCAACCACCTCTTCGTGGGTTTGGCCCAGGAGCGGCTGCGGCCCGATCCGGAGGAGGTCGGCGGGACGGCCTTCGTGACGGCGGCGGAGCTGGCCGAGCGGCATGCCCGTGAGCCGTTCTCCGCGTGGTTCATGACCGTGCTGGACGCCGCCCGGCCGGCGATCCGCGAGCTGACCGGGGACTCCGCCGGCTGGTGAGCGGGTGCGGCGGAGGGGTCAGAGGGCGGTGCTCAGCGGGAAGGCCGCCCAGATGACCTTGCCGCCGCCCGCGGTGTGCTCGACGTCGCAGGTGCCGCCGGCTTCCCGGGTGATCTCGCGGACCAGCAGCAGGCCCCGGCCGCCGGTCTGCGCGTAGTCGGTCTCCAGGGCGGTCGGGCGGTACGGGTGGTTGTCCTCGACGGACACCCTGACCCAGTCCTCGCCCACGGCCACCTCCACGGCGAGCTCGGGCGAGAGCAGCGCGGCGTGCTTGACGGCGTTGGTGACCAGCTCGGAGACGATGAGCAGCAGCCCCTGGGCGATGTCGTCCTCGATCGGCACGTTCTGGCGCTTCAGCAGATCGCGTACGGCGTGCCGGGCCCGGGGTACGGAGACGTCCGAGGCCGGGGCGGTGAAACGCCAGACCCCTTCGTACGGCAGGGGCCGGGCGGGGGTGCTCCCGCGGCTCTCCATAGTCCGGTACCCGCTCTCCACTCGAAGTGACTTCACGTCGAGTACAGGGTGGCGGGCGAGGTTGCTCCGGTCCGTACTATTGAACAGAAGTCGACTCCTATTGACCGAACTCGACTTCATTCACGCGACAGTGTCAGCTTTCGGACTGCTTCCGACCATCCTCGGTGAGCGGGTCCGTTCCCTCTCCCTGGTCCCCATCTGCTCGGAGACCATCGAGACGATGCGCCGGCCGCCGATCCCGATGGCGATGAGCCCGAGCCCGTCGAAGAGCAGGGCGAGCGAGAAGAAGCAGCCGAGTACGTAGAGGCTGCTGTGCGGCCAGTCGAAGAGGACGAGCAGGCCGAGGAGCAGGCCGAAGGCGCCCTGGAGCAGCGTCCAGCCGAACTGCGGGCCGCGCACCACGACGCTGCCGACGAGCCGGAAGACCCCGCCGGTCAGGAAGAGCAGCGCCGCGAACATGGTCAGCGCCTCGGCGGTGCCGTGCGGATGGCGGATGACGACCAGCCCGGCGGCGATGTTGAGCGCGGCCACCACGACGCCGAGCCAGAAGTAGCTGGTGCCGCGCGACTGGATGGCGTGCAGCAGACCGACCAGACCGCCGACGAGCAGCAGCCAGCCGAAGAGGATCATCGAGGTGAGCGTCGCGACGCCGGTGTAGACGAGGCCGACCAGGCCGGCGACGACGAGCAGGATGCCGAGCAGGGCCAGACCGCTGAAACTGCGGTGGAGCTTCCTGCCTTCGCGTTCGGGACCGTCCACGGTGGGGCTCCTCGGGTGCGTGCCTGTTTCGCGGCCCCTTGTTGATCGTAGGTTCGAACGCCACGGATAGCATCCGGCCATGGACCGTACGGAACCCCGTTTGGAGCACACCGTCGCGGACGGCGTCGCCACCGTCGTCATCGGCAACCCCGCCAAGCGCAACGCGATGACGGCCGCCATGTGGGAGGCGCTGCCGGTCCTGCTCGACAAGCTGGCCGCCGATCCTTCCGTAGGCGTCCTGGTCCTGACGGGCGCGGGCGACACCTTCTGCGCGGGCGCCGACATCTCCTCGCTCCGCGACCCGGAGAGCGATCCGCAGAGCCTGGCCGTGGCGGCCGAGGAGGCGCTGGCCGCGTTCCCGCTGCCGACCCTCGCGGTGGTACGCGGCTACTGCGTGGGCGGGGGGAGCCAGCTCGCCGCCGCCTGCGATCTGCGCTTCGCGGCGGAGGGCGCCCTGTTCGGGGTCACCCCGGCCAAGCTGGGCATCGTCTATCCCGCGTCGTCCACCCGCCGCCTCGTCGCCCTCACGGGTCCGGCGACCGCCAAGCACCTGCTGTTCTCCGGTGAGCTGATCGACACGGAGCGGGCGCTGCGGACGGGGTTGGTGGACGAGGTGCTGCCGGCCGACGGGCTGGACGAGCGGGTCGCCGCCTACGTACGCACCCTGGTGTCCCGGTCCCGGCTGACCCAGGCCGCCGCCAAGGAGTTCGCGGCCGGGCGCGAGGACCGGGACGCGCACTGGGCCGGGCAGGCGCGGGGCAGCGGCGACACCGCGGAGGGGGTCGCCGCCTTCCTGGAACGCCGCGCGCCCCGCTTCACCTGGGCGCCTACCGAAGGATGAAGCGGCTCCGGCCCCGCCACTCCTCGACCAGGTCGGCCGGCGCCTTGTCCGGCGACCCCGCGTCGTAGGGCGGCCGGGGGTCGTACTCGGTGAGGAGCTGTACGGCCTGGGCGGTGCGGTCGCCGGCGATGCGGCCGAGCAGGGTGAGGCCCATGTCGATGCCGGCCGAGACGCCGGCGGCGGTGACGTACTTGCCGTCGAAGACGACGCGTTCGCCGGTGGGTTCGGCGCCGTGGCCGCTGAGCTGGTCGAGCGCCAGCCAGTGCGAGGTGGCGCGGCGCCCCTTCAGGAGCCCCGCCGCCGCGAGGAGCAGCGAGCCGCTGCACACGGAGGTCGTCCAGGTGCTGGCCGCGTCGGCGCCGCGCAGCCAGCCGAGCAGGTTCTCGTTCTCCATCTGGTGGTGCTGTCCGGGGCCGCCGGGGACGATCACCAGGTCGGGGGCGGGCACCTGGTCGAACGTGCGGTGGGCGACCAGTTCGAGCGTGCCGCTGTCGTTGCGTACCGCTCCCGCCCGCTCGGCGACGAAGACCGGCTCGGCGCCGGGGGCGCGCGACAGGATCTCGTACGGTCCTACAGCGTCCAGCGCGGTGAAGCGGTCGAAGAGGGCGATGGCGATCTGCATGGTCTTCCCGTCTCTCGGGTGGGTCAGGAGGGGGCGGTGGTGCGGGAGCCGAAGCGGCGGCGGTATTCGGCCGGGCCCGCGCCGAGCGCCTTGACGAAGGCCCGGCGCATCGCCTCGGGCGTGCCGTAGCCGCAGCTGCGGGCGATCCCGGCGACTCCGTCGGTGGTGTCCTCCAGGAGCCGGCGGGCGTGTTCGAGGCGGACCCGGTCGACGTACCGGCCGGGCGTGGTGCCCGTCTCCGCCTGGAAGGCGCGGGCGAAGTGGCGGGGCGACAGGCGGGCGCGGGCGGCCAGGGCCTCGACGGAGAGGTCGGCGCCGGGGTGCTCGGTGATCCAGTGCTGCACCTCGCGCAGCGGTTCACGGCGCGCCGTCTGGGCGCTGAGCTGCGCGCTGAACTGGGACTGGCCGCCCGGCCTGCGCAGGAAGACGACGAGGTGCCGGGCGACCGTGAGGGCGACGTCCCTCCCGTGGTCCTCCTCGACCAGGGCCAGCGCGAGGTCGATGCCCGCGGTGACCCCGGCGGAGGTGGCGATCCTGCCGTCGCGTACGAAGATCGGCTCGGGGTCCACCTCGACGGCGGGGTGTTCGCGGGCCAGCTTCTCGCACACGTTCCAGTGCGTCGTCGCCCGGTGCCCGTCCAGCTGTCCGGCCGCCGCGAGCAGCAGCGCCCCGCTGCACACGGAGACCAGCCGCTCCGGCAGCGGCCCGTGCGCGCGCAGCCACTGGACGAGCCCGGGGTCGGGGTCGCGGGTGCCCCGGCCGCCGGGGACGAGGAGGGTGTGGGGCACCGGCGTGTCGGCGAGGCTGCCGTCGGGGACCAGGGTGAGGCCGCAGGAGGAGCGGACCGGGGCGCCGTCCAGCGAGGCGGTGCGCAGCTCGTAGGAGACGTCGGGGAAGCGGGACGCCCCGGCGAAGACCTCCAGGGGGCCGGTGACGTCGAGGCTCTGCATGCCGTCGAAGAGGACGACGAGCACGGATCGCTGCTTCATGTCCGCCATCCTGGGCGGGAGCCGGGATGGCGGCAATGACGGGTTCCCCACCTTTCCTGCCATCGTCGTCTGCGGCACAGCTCACGTCGTTCCAGGGGTTCCGGCCCGTACCGACCAGTCGGTAACGTGCGGGTATGAGTACTCTCCCGCCCCGTGCCGGCCGGCGCTGCCACAACGCCCTGAACCCGCTGCACTCCTCGCTCTACTTCTCCCCCGACCTCGGCAAGGAGCTCGGCGGGATCGGGATCGAGGATCCCTCCGCCGCCTACTTCGCCACCCGCGCCGCCGCCATGGGCGCGGTCGGGGCGGAGACGGTGACCGCGACCTTCTACAACTTCAACCACGCGCTCGTGGCGCGGCACGTACCCGCGATCTGGGACATCGCCTCGCCGGCGAAGGTCCTGGACGCGCGGCTGCGCGCCGCCGACGCGACGCTGCGCCGGCTGCTCGGCGAGGAGATCATCGCCTCGCCCGAGATGGCCGAGGCGGCGCGGCTGGCCCTGCGCGCCACGGAGGGCTGCACCCGGCACGCCCGGCCGCTGTACGCCGCGCACGCCGGTCTGCCGGTGCCCGACGAACCGCATCTGGCGTACTGGCACGCGGCGACGCTGCTCCGCGAGCACCGGGGCGACGCCCACCTCGCCGCCCTCCTCACCGCGGAGCTGGACCCGCTCGAAGCGCTGGTCAGCCACACCGCGACGGGCAAGGGCATGGCGATCCGCTGGATCCTGGCCAGCCGGGGCTGGCGGCGCGCCGACTGGGAGGAGGCGTCGGAGCGGCTGCGCGGGCGCGGGCTGCTCACGGCGGAGGGCGAGCTGACCGAGGAGGGCGCCGCGCTGCGCACGGAGGTGGAGGAGGCCACGGACCGGATGGACCTGGGCCCGTACGAGCACCTGGGCGGGCCGGGTGTGGCCCGGCTGACCGAGCTGGGGCGCGGCTTCCTCGCCACGGCCGCGGCGGCGGGCGCCTTCCCGGCGAGCGCGACGGGCTGACCCGTAAAAACCGCGGCCGTTCCCTGGGGTGGCCGGGCGACACGGCGCCCGGCCACCCGGCACAATGCAGGGCGTGTGGCTCCGGGACCGTCCCAGCGGCGGTCCGGGGCCCGACCAGCACAGCCAGCAGGAGAAGGCGAGTCGGTAGAACCGTGACGACGTCCATCGAAGGCAGGATCGCCGAGGAGCTCGGCGTACGCGAGCGACAGGTGAAGGCGGCCGTCGAGCTGCTCGACGGCGGGTCCACCGTGCCGTTCATCGCGCGCTACCGCAAGGAAGCGACCGAGATGCTCGACGACGCGCAGCTGCGCACGCTCGAGGAACGGCTGCGCTATCTGCGGGAGCTGGAGGAGCGCCGGACGGCGGTCCTCGAATCCGTACGGGAGCAGGGCAAGCTGGACGAGGCGCTGGAGGCGCGGATCCGGGCCGCCGACACGAAGGCGCGGCTGGAGGACATCTACCTCCCGTTCAAGCCGAAGCGGCGGACGAAGGCGCAGATCGCCCGGGAGGCCGGCCTCGAACCGCTCGCCTGCGGCCTGCTCGACGACCCCTCGGTGGACCCGCTCGCAGCAGCGGCGGCCTTCGTGGACGCGGACAAGGGTGTCGCGGACGCGGCGGCGGCCCTGGAGGGCGCCCGTGCCATCCTCACCGAGCGCTTCTCGGAGGACGCCGACCTCATCGGCGAGCTGCGCGAGCGCATGTGGACGCGCGGGCGGCTGGTGGCCCGGGTGCGGGACGGCAAGGAGGAGGCGGGCGCCAAGTTCGCGGACTACTTCGACTTCGCCGAGCCGTTCACCGCGCTGCCCTCGCACCGGGTCCTCGCGATGCTCCGGGGCGAGAAGGAGGACGTGCTCGACCTGGTCCTGGAGCCGGAGGAGCCGTCGGAGGAGCCCGGCCCGTCCTCGTACGAGAACATGGTCGCCCGGCGCTTCGGCGTGAACGACCGGGGGCGCCCGGGTGACAAGTGGCTGGCCGACACCGTGCGGTGGGCCTGGCGGACCCGGATCCTGGTGCACCTCGGCATCGACCTGCGGCTGCGGCTGCGTACGGCGGCGGAGGACGAGGCGGTACGCGTCTTCGCGTCGAACCTGCGCGATCTGCTGCTCGCCGCGCCGGCCGGGACGCGGGCCACGCTGGGGCTCGACCCCGGTTTCCGTACCGGGGTGAAGGTCGCCGTGGTGGACGCGACGGGCAAGGTCGTCGCGACCGACGTCATCCACCCGCACGTCCCGGCCAACAAGTGGGCCCAAGCCCTCGCCACGCTGGAGCGGCTGGCCCGGGAGCACCGGGTCGAGCTGATCGCCATCGGCAACGGCACGGCGTCCCGGGAGACGGACAAGCTCGCGGGTGAGCTGTGCGCGAAGCACCCGGAGCTGAAGCTGACGAAGGTGATGGTCTCGGAGGCGGGCGCCTCCGTGTACTCCGCCTCGGCGTTCGCCTCGCAGGAACTCCCCGACATGGACGTGTCGTTGCGCGGTGCCGTCTCGATCGCGCGCCGGCTCCAGGACCCGCTGGCCGAGCTGGTGAAGATCGACCCGAAGTCGATCGGCGTCGGGCAGTACCAGCACGACCTGTCCGAGGTGAAGCTCTCGCGGTCGCTGGACGCGGTGGTGGAGGACTGCGTGAACGGGGTCGGCGTCGACGTCAACACCGCGTCCGCGCCGCTGCTCTCCCGGGTCTCCGGCATCGGCTCGGGGCTCGCCGAGAACATCGTGGCGCACCGCGACGCGAATGGGCCGTTCCGGTCGCGCAAGGGCCTGAAGGACGTGGCCCGGCTGGGTCCGAAGGCGTACGAGCAGTGCGCGGGCTTCCTCCGCATTCGCGGCGACGACCCGCTCGACGCGTCGAGCGTGCACCCGGAGGCGTACCCGGTGGTGCGCGCGATGGTGAAGAAGACCGGCGGGGACGTGGCCGCGCTGATCGGCAACACGGGTGTCCTGCGGTCGTTGCGGGCCGACGACTTCGTGTCCGAGAAGTTCGGGCTGCCGACGGTGAGCGACATCCTGAAGGAGCTGGAGAAGCCCGGGCGCGACCCGCGCCCCGCCTTCAAGACCGCCACCTTCAAGGAGGGCGTCGAGAAGATCGGCGACCTGGAGGCCGGAATGGTGCTGGAGGGCGTCGTGACGAACGTCGCGGCGTTCGGGGCGTTCGTGGACGTCGGGGTGCATCAGGACGGGCTGGTGCATGTGTCGGCGATGTCGCGGACGTTCGTGAAGGATCCCCGGGATGTGGTGAAGCCGGGGGATGTGGTGCGGGTGAAGGTCATGGAGGTTGACATTCCGCGGAAGCGGATCTCGCTGACGCTGCGGTTGGACGACGAGCAGGCGGCCGGTGGCCGCGGCGCCTCTTCGGCGGGTGAGCGGGGTGGGCGGCCGCCTCGGCCCCGGCAGGGCGGCGGGGGTGGCGGCCGCCAGTCCCGTGGCGGCGGGGGGCGGTCCGCGCCGGCTGCGGCGCCGGCCAGTGGGGCGATGGCTGACGCGTTGCGGCGGGCGGGGTTGTTGAAGGGCGAGTAGGGGGTGGGGGTGGGGCGCGGGTTCGTTGCGCCTGCGGCGGGCCTGGCCCCCACCCCGCCCCTTCCCGAAACCGGGGCTCTGCCCCGGACCCCGCGCCTCAATCGCCGGCGGGGCTCGGTTTCGCGCCGGGGTGGGGTTTCGGGGCGCTGCCCTGGACCCCGCTCCTCAAGCGCCCCGGGCCCCGTTCCTCAAGCGCCGACGGGGCTGGAAGCCACCACGCGGCCCTCGTGCAGCACCGTGCGGTCCTCGCTGCGGTCCATTACCGCTGACGTCACCGTCTCGCCCTCCAGCAGGAGCAGGTCCGCCCGCGCGCCCACCGTGACGCCCGGGCGGTCCGTCGTGGAGGTCAGGCGGGGCGGGCCGCCCTGGAGGATGGACGCGCCGCCCATCGTGGCCACGGCCACCGTGTGTTCGATCAGGGCGTCGGCGCGGTAGCCGTTCGTGAAGGCCAGTTGCCAGGTGCGGTCCAGCATGTCGCCGTTGCCGTACGGAGACCAGAAGTCGCGCTGGCCGTCCTCGCCGAGGCCCACCCGGACGCCCGCGGCGGTCAGGTCGGCCAGGGGCAGGGAGTGGTGGCGGGCGGGGGCCACGGTCGCCATCGCGATGTCCAGTTCGGCGAACTCCTCGATCAGGCGGCGCGTCGTCGCCTCGTTCACCGAGCCCAGGTCGTACGCGTGCGAGAGGGTCACCCGGCCTGCCATGTCCAGGGCGCGCACCCGCTCCAGGATCAGGTCGACGCTGAACACCCCGAGGGCGCCCGGCTCGTGGAGGTGGATGTCGACCGGGGCGTGGTGGCGCTCCGCGAGGCCGAAGACGATGTCGAGGTGGCGTACGGGGTCGCGGTCCAGGGTGCACGGGTCGATGCCGCCGACCACGGCGGCGCCGGAGGACAGCGCCCGGTCCATCAGTTCCGGCACGCCCTTCTCGCGGAGCAGGCCCGCCTGCGGGAACGCCATGATCTCGACCTCGCACCGCCCGGCGTGCGCCTCCTTCGCCGCGAGGACGCCCTCGAAGCGTTCGAGGCCGCAGTCCGCGTCGATCTGGGCGTAGCTCCGTACGCGGGTGGTACCGCGCTCGATCATCCGGCCCAGGGTGTACGTGGCCCGGCGGGCGACGTCCCACTCGTCCTCGCGCCAGTGCTCGCGGTCGTTCAGCATCATGCCCCAGACGCCGGGGGCACCGGTGTGCGGGCGGAAGGGCAGTCCCATCCGCGTGGAGTCCAGGTGGCAGTGGACGTCCGAGAACGACGGCAGGGCGAGCCGTCCCCGGCCGGCCACCGTGTCCTCCGCGGCGGCCCGGGCCGGGTCGTGCGGGGTGATCGCGGTGATCACCCCGTCCTCGACGGTGAGGTCGCTGGGCTCTCCGCCCCACGGACGGACGTCGCTGATCAGCATGTGGCGCTTCTCCTGTGTGGGTGTGTGCGGTGGTGTCACTCGGGCGGGAGGATTCCGGACAGCGCCGTCAGGGACGGCTCCCGCCCCCGTTCGATGTGGGCGTACGCGAGTGCCCCGGCCAGGTCCGGCTTGCCCGCGTGGATCGCGGCGCAGATGTCCCGGTGCTCGGCGCACTGGACGCGCGGGTCGCGGCCGCCGGTGAGGCCGAACAGCCACTGCACCAGGCCGAGCGAGGGCTGTAGCGCGTCCCGGAGCAGCCGGTTGCCGGTCATCGCGACGATCTCCGCGTGCAGGGCGGTGTTGGCCGCGGGGATCTCCGCCGCGTCGCCCCGCGCGGTGGCGGCCTCCGCCGCCTCCATCGCGGCCCGCAGCGGCTCCCCGTCTCCTCCGGCCGCGCACGCCTCGGCGGCCCGGCGGGCGGCGAAGACCTCCAGGCTGAGGCGGAGGTCGAAGAGTTCGGCGACGTCCCGCAGCGAGAGGTCGCGCACGGAGGCGCCCCGGCGCGGGGACATGACGACCAGACCCTCACCGGTCAGCCGGGTGAGCGCCTCCCGGACCGGGATGCGGGAGACGCCCAGGCTCTCGGAGAGCTCGCGTTCGCGCAGCCGTGAGCCGGGCGGGTGCGCGCCGGACAGGATGCCGGCGCGGATTGCCCGCTCGGCGTGGTCGGCGTGCGAGGCGGCGGGGTCGCCCGCTGGAGTCATCACCCGGCGACCGTAGCACTTGGTATGCCAGACGCTACGGTCGCCGTACGCTCATGCGGAGACTGCGGACGCGATCTCCGTGCTTGGCATACCAAACACTCAGACCTCCGTCACCTTGCCCTCCGCCACCTCGATCCGGCGCGTCGTACGGACCGCTTCCAGCATCCGGCGGTCGTGCGTGACCAGGAGCAGCGTTCCGGTGTACGAGTCGAGCGCCGACTCCAGCTGTTCGATCGCCGGGAGGTCCAGGTGGTTCGTGGGCTCGTCCAGCACGAGGAGGTTGACGCCCCGGCCCTGGAGCAGGGCGAGCGCCGCCCGGGTGCGCTCGCCCGGTGAGAGGGTGGTCGCCGGGCGCATGACGTGGTCGGCGCGCAGCCCGAACTTGGCGAGCAGGGTGCGTACGTCGGCGGGCTCCGTCTCCGGGACCGCCGCGCAGAACGCCTCCAGCAGCGTCTCCGTGCCGTGGAAGAGCCGGCGCGCTTGGTCCACCTCGCCGACCACCACGCCGGAGCCCAGGGTCGCGTGCCCCGCGTCCAGCGGGAGGCGGCCGAGCAGCGCGGCCAGCAGGGTCGACTTCCCGGAGCCGTTGGCGCCCGTGATGGCGACCCGGTCCGCCCAGTCGATCTGGAGCGAGGCGGGGCCGAAGACGAAGTCGCCGCGTACGACGCGGGCCTCGCGGAGGGTGGCGACGACCGAACCGGAGCGGGGCGCGGAGGCGATCTCCATGCGCAGCTCCCACTCCTTGCGCGGCTCCTCCACCACGTCGAGCCGTTCGATCATGCGCTGCGTCTGCCGGGCCTTGGCGGCCTGCTTCTCGCTGGACTCGCTGCGGAACTTGCGGCCGATCTTGTCGGAGTCGGTGGCCTTGCGGCGGGCGTTCTTGACGCCCTTGTCCATCCAGGAGCGCTGCATCAGGGCGCGGCTCTCCAGTGCCGAGCGCTTGTCGGCGTACTCCTCGAACTCCTCGCGGGCGTGCCGCCGGGCGCGCTCGCGCTCCTCCAGGTAGGCCGCGTAGCCACCGCCGTACAGGTTGATCTGCTGCTGGGCCAGGTCGAGTTCGAGGACCTTGGTGACCGTGCGCATCAGGAACTCGCGGTCGTGGCTGATGACGACGGTGCCGGAGCGGAGGCCGGAGACGTACTTCTCCAGGCGTTCCAGGCCGTCCAGGTCCAGGTCGTTGGTGGGCTCGTCGAGCAGGAAGACGTCGTAGCGCGACAGCAGGAGCGAGGCGAGCCCGGCGCGGGCCGCCTGGCCGCCGGAGAGCGCGGTCATCGGCAGGTCGAGGCCGACGGTGAGGCCGAGTTCGGCGGCGGTCTCCTCGGCGCGCTCGTCGAGGTCCGCGCCGCCGAGGGAGAGCCAGCGCTCCAGGGACTCGGAGTACGCGTCGTCCGCGCCGGGGGCGCCCTCGACCAGGGCCTCCGTGGCGGCGTCCATGGCGGTCTGGGCCTCGGCGACGCCGGTCCGGCGGGCCAGGAACTCCCGTACGGTCTCGCCGGGCCGCCGCTCGGGCTCCTGGGGCAGGTGGCCGACGGTGGCGGTGGGCGGGGAGAGCCGCAGCTCGCCCTCCTCCGGCTGGTCGAGGCCGGCGAGCAGCCGGAGCAGGGACGATTTACCGGCGCCGTTGACTCCGACGAGACCGATCACGTCCCCGGGGGCGACGACGAGGTCGAGCCCGGCGAACAGCGTGCGGTCGCCGTGTCCGGCGGCGAGATCCTTGGCGACGAGAGTGGCAGTCATCAGGGTGCAGATCCTAATGTGCCGGGGGCGGCGCGCCGGGCGGGCGCCGAGGTGACGCGGACCGGGAGGCGGCAGTGGTGGCGGACGTGATCGTGGTGGGCGGCGGGGTCAGCGGGCTGACCACGGCGAAGGTGCTGGCCGAGCGGGGCCACCGGGTGCGGGTGTGGTCGCGGGAGCCGGCCGGCGAGACGACCTCGGCCGTGGCGGGCGCCCTGTGGTGGCCGTACCGGATCGAGCCGCTGGACCGCGTCGGCGACTGGTCGCTGGCCGCCCTGCGGTGGTACGAGGAGCTGGCCGTACGCCCGGAGGAGACCGGTGTACGGCTGGTCGTAGGGCTCCACCGGGGCGAGCGCCTGGCGAACCTCGGGGCGTGGGCCGGGGAGCTGAAGGACGCCGTGGAGACGGCCGACGGTCTGCGGTGCCGGCTGCCGCTGATCGACATGCCGGCGCACCTGGGGTGGCTGGAGGACCGGGTCCGGGCGGCCGGGGGCACGGTCGAGCGCCGCGCGGTCACCTCGTTCGCCCAGGCCGCCGCGGAGGCGGGGACGGTGGTGAACTGCGCCGGTATCGACGCCCGGGACCTGGTGCCGGATGCCGGGGTGCGTCCGGTGCGCGGGCAGTTGGTGCTGGTGGAGAACCCGGGGATCCGGGAGTGGTTCACGGAGGCCGACCCGGCGTCGAGCGAGACCACGTACTTCTTCCCGCAGCCGGGCCGCCTGGTGCTGGGCGGCACGGCGACGGCCGACGACTGGACCTCCGCGCCCGATCCCCGTACGGCCGAGGAGATAGTCGCCCGGTGCGCCCGGATCCGCCCGGAGATCGCCGACGCGAAGATCATCGGCCACCGCGTGGGCCTCCGCCCGTCCCGCGACGCGGGCGTCCGCATCGAGGCGGAGTCCCTGCCCGGAGGCGCCCGGCTGGTGCACAACTACGGACACGGAGGCGCGGGCGTGACGGTGGCCCTGGGCTGCGCACGGGAGGCGGCCCGGCTGGTGGAGTGAGGCGCCGGCGAAGCCGGCCCCTCACCCCGGGGCCGCCCGCCGCACCGGGGCCTGCCAGGCCCCGTGCCCGCGCCGTGCCGCCGACGGCTGGCGCACGGCAGACGGGGGCGGCCACGCCGGGCCGGGGCCCCGGCCCGGCGTGGCCGCCCCAGCCGCACGTAAAGGCAGCGCAGCCGCGCGGCGCGGCGGCAGCCGCCGCTTCGGGCGAGGTCTCGATGTCCCGCCTCCCCACCGCAGGAAGGGACCGCGCGCAGCGGCCGGGACGGCGTGGCCCGTCCCGGCCCGAGACCCGCCCGCCCTCGCGGCCCCTTACGCCGGGCTGGAGCCCCCCGGCTTGTCGCCGTCGTGGCGTTCCGTGGTGATCTGGCTGCCGCCCGGGCCGATGCGGATCTCGAAGTCGCCGTCGTACTTGGCGTGGCCCTCGATGACCGCCGACTCCACGGCCTCCACGCCGAACTCGCGGCGCACGATGAGGGGGTCCTGGCGCAGGTCGCGCATCAGAGCCACGCACATGCAGATCATGACGATGGTGAAGGGCGCCGCGACCAGGATGGTCAGGTTCTGGAGGCCCGCCAGGGCGTCCCCCTTGCCGTTGCCGATGAGGAGCATGATCGCGGCGACCGCGCCGGTGACGACGCCCCAGAAGATGACGACCCACTTGGCGGGTTCGAGGATGCCCTTCTGGGACAGGGTGCCCATCACGATGGACGCGGCGTCGGCGCCGGATACGAAGAAGATGCCGACGAGCACCATCACCAGGATGCTCATCAGCGTGGCGACGGGGAACTGCTGGAGCACGCCGAAGAGCTGCGCCTCCTGCGTGTCGGCGCCGCCCAGCTTGCCGCCCTCCTGGAGCTTGATCGCGGTGCCGCCGAAGATGGCGAACCAGATCAGGCTGACCGTGCTGGGCACCAGGATGACGCCGCCGATGAACTGGCGGATGGTGCGGCCCTTGCTGATGCGGGCGATGAACATGCCGACGAAGGGCGTCCAGGAGATCCACCAGGCCCAGTAGAAGACGGTCCAGCTGCCGAGCCAGTCGGCGACCTCGCCCTCACCGGTGGCCTCGGTTCGGCCCGCGAGTTGCGGGAGGTCGCCGAAGTAGGAGGCGATCGAGGTGGGGATGAGGTCGAGCACGATGATCGTGGGGCCCGCGATGAACACGAACACGGCCAGGATCAGGGCGAGCACCATGTTGATGTTGGACAGCCACTGGATGCCCTTCTCCACCCCGGAGACCGCCGAGGCGATGAACGCGACGGTCAGCACGGCGATGATCAGGACGAGCAGACCGGTGCCGGTCTTCTCCTTCCAGTTCAGCTCGTGGAAGCCGCTGCCGATCTGAAGGGCGCCGAGGCCCAGCGAGGCGGCCGAGCCGAAGAGGGTCGCGAAGATGGCCAGGATGTCGATGAACCGGCCGAGGCCGCCGTGGGCGTGCCGGGGCCCGATCAGCGGCTCGAAGACCGCGCTGATGGTCTGCCGCCTGCGCCGCCGGAACGTGCTGTACGCGATGCCGAGGCCGACCACCGCGTAGATCGCCCACGGGTGCAGCGTCCAGTGGAACAGGGTGGTGGCCATCGCCGTCTGCATCGCCTCCGCCGCGTCGGCGGGGCGGGTGCCGGGCGGCGGGTCGGTGAAGTGGGCGAGCGGCTCGCTGACCCCGTAGAACATCAGACCGATGCCCATGCCGGCGCTGAACATCATCGCGACCCAGGAGACCGTGCGGAACTCCGGTTCCTCGTCCTCATGGCCGAGCGTGATGTTTCCGTACCGGCTGATGGCGAGCCACAGAGCGAAGACCACGAACCCGGACGCGGCCAGCATGAACGCCCAACCGCCGTTGTGGATGAGCCCGTTGAGGGCCTTGTCGGAGACATCCTCCAGCGAGTCGGTGGCGGTGGCCCCCCAGATGACGAAGGCCAGGGTGAGGCAGGCCGTAACGCCGAACACCACCCGGTCGGTGACGGGGCGCCGGCCGTGGCCCGGTTCTCCGGAGAGGTCGGCCGTCACCGACACATCCCCTCTGCCGCCCGTTCTCTGATCGTCCTGCGACACGAATGGCACCTTTCACGGAAGCCGACAAATAGCTCTCCGTAGGCAGTACCACACCCAAAGCACATCTTTCGGGATCAACAAGCGGTATCGGGTTGACCGTTTGTGAGGTGATATGCGGCCCGCCCGTCCAACAGGAGCGGGATCAGCTTCCGGGCGGGCTGCCGCAGGGGTACGTAGACCCCGTCGCCGACGGGCCGGGAGGTGACGGCGTGCAGCGCGAGTTCGTCCCGGACGCCCGCGAACTGCTCCGCCGTGAGGCGGTAGCCGCACGGCGGGTCGGTGAGGATGTCGTCCGGCGCAGCGGGCTCGTCGTCCGAGCCCCCGAGGAACACGGGCCCGCGGTCCTCGGCCCCGGCCGCGCGGGAGGCGGCCGTGGCGGCGGCGATGCCCGCCCGCCGCTCGTCCGCGTACCGGAAGAGCGCCCTGAGGACGACGAGTTGGGAGGTCACGCGGCGGCGGGCATTGAGGGCGGGGTCGGCGCGCTCCTCGGCGGAGAGCGCGTCCGTACGGGATTCGGCCAGCAGTCCGACCGCGTGGGTGAGGCCGGCGATGTTGCGCAGGATGCGCTCCTGGCCGTCGCCGGCCGTCCGCTTGACCGGGCGGCCGGTGGCCGGATCGGTCCACACGCCGTACAGACCGGCACCGAAGCCGGCCTTCTCGGCGGCGGGCCGCACCCGGTCCAGGGCCAGCGCCCGCGCCTCGTCGTGCAGCCGTGGGTCGGTGTTGGGGTTGCGGGGCCACAGGACGAGCAGGTCCTTGTCGTAGTACGGCGCGGTCGCGGCGTACTCGTGCAAGTCCGCGACCACATCGGGCTCGTGGTCGCGGAGTACGGCGGCGAGGGCACGGGCCTCGGGGCTGCGCAGGGCGAGGTGGTCGCGGTTGACGTCCACGCCGTCGGCGTTGGTACGGGTGCCCGCGGCCAGGCCGTCGGGGTTGGCGGTGGGCACCACCAGGATCTCGGTCCGGGCGAGCAGGGCGCGGGTGCGGGCGTCGGCGGCGTAGGCCAGGTCCCGGACCGTGCTCAGGCACGCCTCCCGCGCGGCGGGTTCGTCGCCGTGCTGGCCGCAGACCAGGAGCACGGTGAGCGCGTCGGGGTCGGTGCTGCCGATCCGGACGAGGCGCAGGGGGCGGCCCCGGGCCGTGGTGCCGATCCGCCGCACGAAGACGTGGTCGCCGCGCCGGGCGAGGGCCGCGAGCAGGGACGCCTCCTCGGACTGCCGGGTCCATCGGGCTCCGCCGGAGAGCTCGAAGCCGGTGCGGGGCGCGGTGGTGCGGGCGGCGTCCGAGGGGACGCCGAGCAGGGGGACGGTGAGCGCGGCGGTGGCGACCGCCAGGGCGAGATCGCGTGCACGGCCGCGCCGGGGCAGCCGCCGTCCCCCGGCCGTCGGCGCGATCGGCATGGGCGGAAGGTACTGCGGCGCCGTTCGGGGCGATAGCCCCGTGCACGGGCGATTTCCGGAAACGGGCAGGCGGCCCGGGCCGGTTGGGCCCCGGGACAGCCCTTAGTGGTCAGCTCCGGAAGTCTTTCGGGGGTTGACTCCGGAGGAGCGCGTGTGGGTTCAGGACCTACACGCAGGGTCGCTGTGATCGGTTCCCCGGGGCGCTGATCAGGTGGCCGGGGCTGCGGCGATGACGGTGTCGAGCATGGTCCGTGAAGCCTGCAGTTCGTTGATGGCGTGAGTGATGCGTTCACGCTCTTGCTGCAGTTCGGTGATGGTGTCGGAGCATATGGGGGTGAGGGTCGGTCCGTCGATGCTGACGCAGGGCAGGATCTTGGCGATGATCGTCGTGGACAGGCCGGAGGCCAGCAGGCTGCGGATGCTCCGGACGGTGTCGATGTCGACCTCGTTGTAGACGCGGTAGCCGCTGGGGAGCCGGGTCGGGTGGAGGAGGCCCTGTTCTTCGTAGTAGCGGAGCAGCCGTTCGCTGACGCCGGTTCGCCGGACCATCTCTCCGATGCGCATGTGACCTGCACCTCACCGCGTTGACTCTCACATTGATGTGAGACTTTAGCGTCGGCCGCATGACGATGAACAGCGCGGTCACGATGACCGGTATCCCTCCCGCCCCGGCGCGGCGCCGCGCGGTACTGACTCTGCTGACGGCCTGCGTGTTCGTGGTGGGCACCGCGGAGTGGGTGATGGTCGGCCTGCTGCCGGAGCTGTCGACGGATCTGCACCGCCCGCTGCCGACCGTCGGGGTGCTGGTGACGGTGTACGCCCTGGTGGTCACGGTCGCCGGACCGCTGGTCACCCTGGGGATGCTGGGCATCGCCCGCCACCGCACGCTGCTGATCTTGCTGGGCGTGTTCGTCGCAGGCAACGCCGCCGCAGCTTTGGCCACCGGGTTCGGCGTCCTGGCGGCGGCGAGGATGCTGACTGCCCTGACGCACAGCACGGTCTTCGCGACGGCATTGGTGATCGCGGTGACTACCGTTCCAGCGGGGCACCGCGGGCGTGCCATCGCCATGGTGACGGCCGGCTGGAACCTCGCCACGGTCCTTGGCGCTCCGCTGGGTACCTGGATCGGAGACCACTACGGCTGGCGGACCACCTTTGCCGGCATCGCCATCCTGGGCGCCGCCCTCCTCGTTGCTACCAGTGTGCTGGTCCGTCCGACAGCACCTCGACCAGCCGGCCGACCCGGCGGCGAGGTCCGGGAGATCCTCAAGCCCAGAGTGGCCGCCGTGTTGGCGATCATCGTGGTCGCGCAGGCCGGCCTGTTCACCACCTACACCTACATCGCTCCGCTGCTGCGTGAGGTCAGCGGGTTCACCGCCTCCGCGGTCACGATGCTGCTCGCGCTCTTCGGCCTGGGCTCCGTAGTCGGCAACATCCTCGGCGGCCGCCTGGCCGACCGCGCCCCGAGGGCAGCGTTGTGCGCGCTGCTTGCCGCCCTCGCCGCTGTGCTGGCCGCATTCACGCTCACCAGCCAGAGCCGCTGGGCAGCCGGTGCCACCGTACTCATACTCGGCGTCATCGCCGCCGCCTTGATCCCGCTGCTGCAAGACCGCGCACTGGCGTCCGCCCCCGAGGCGCCCACCCTGGTCACGGCGATCAGCGCCTCCGCGTTCAACCTCGGGGTCGCAGCCGGATCCACCCTCGGCGGTCAAGCCGTCACCGCCGGCTCCTCACTCGGCGACCTGCCGTGGATCGGCGCGCTGGTGACGCTCGCGGCCGTCGGCCTCGCCGCCACTACTGCCGCCCGGCGGCGCTGCGGTCAGCCCCGCACCCCGACGACCTGCTCCGTCCAGTAACCCCCTGAGAACCCGAAGGAGAGACATCCACATGTCCTCGACTGCTCTGCCTTCTTCCTCCCTCGGCCGCATCGTGCGCGGCACCGGCCCGGGCCTGCTGCTCGCCCACGGCGCCGGCGGAGGCATCGACGCCAACTTCGGCCCCATCATGGCGAGCCTCGCCGCCCACCACACCGTCGTGGGACCGGACTATCCCGGCACCGGCCGCACCCCCCGCGCCGAAGCCCCCCTCGCCCTGGACGCCCTGGCCGACGCCCTGGTAGCTGCCGCCGTCGAGGAGAACGTCGACACCTTCGCCATCGCCGGATACTCGCTCGGCAGCCCCGTCGCCATCCGTGCCGCCACCCGCCACCCCGACCGCGTCACCGGCCTCGTCCTGACCGCCGGCTTCACCCACCCCAATCCGCGGTTTCTGCTGGCCGCCCGGCTCTGGCGCGACCTGCTTCGCTCAGGCGACCTCGAACGGCTGGCCTCGTTCGTGTCCCTGATCGGCCTGAGCGCCCCCGCCTTGGACGCCATCGGTCAGGACGACCTCGACACCGCCTTGAAGGCCACCACGACCACGATCCCGCCCGGCACGCTCGAGCACCTGGACCTACTCATCGACCGGGTTGACGTCCGCGAAGACCTGGCTGCCATCAGGGTGCCAACCATGGTCATCTCCACCACGCTCGACCAGCTGGTCACGCCCTTTCACCACCGGCAACTCGCCGACATGATCCCGGGCGCCGAGTACGCCGAACTCTCCACGGGACACCTGCCCTTCGTCGAACGCCCCGAGGAATGGTCCGCGCTCCTCCTCGACTTCCTCGGCAACGCTTCTGCCTGACGAGGGCCCCACAGCCTCCCCACGGGGACCGCGGCCGCCGGATGCTGCCCAGGCCAGAAGACGGCCAGCAGCATCCGGTACCGCCGCCAGAACGTTGCACGACACCTTTTGACGACAGGCCGTCTGTTCACCATGCCCATACGTTCCGCCGTGACGGTGTTGCCAACCGCTGCCGAACGCCACCGACTGAAGAAGATGGCCTATGGGCACAAGACCCCTCACCAGACCAGGCAGCGTGCCACCATAGTCCTCCTCGCAGCACGCGGCCGGGCAAACGCCAAGATCGCCGTCGACACCCGTCTGCATGTGGACACGGTGCGCACCTGGCGCGGACGCTTCGCACACGGCGGCGTACCGGCTCTGACCGACCGCAGACGTTCCGGGCGCCCAGCGCGGTTCACTCCCGTACAGGTCGCCGAGGCCAAAGCACTGGCCTGCCAGCTCCCGGCCGAGGGCGGGCTGCCGCTGTCGCGTTGGTCCTGCCCGGAGCTGGCCGCCGAGCTGACAGGGCGCGGGATCATCGACAGCATCTCGGCTTCTATTGTGCGCCGTTGGCTGCGCCAGGATGCACTCAAGCCCTGGCAGTATCGTTCCTGGATCTTCATCCGCGACCCCGTCTTCCGCACCAAGGCCCAACGGGTCCTTGACCTGTACGCCCGCACATTCGACGGAGTCGCGCTGAGCACGGACGAGTACGTCATCTCCAGTGACGAGAAGACCTCCGTGCAGGCACGCTGCCGCTGCCACCCGACCCTGGCCCCCGGCCAGGCCCGAGCGATGCGGGTCAACCACGAGTACGGCCGCGGTGGTGCTCTTGCCTACTTGGCCGCCTACGACGTCCGCCAGGCCCAGGTCTTCGGGCGCTGCGAGGCGACCACCGGCATCGTGCCGTTCATGAACCTCGTCGAACAGGTCATGAGCCGCGAGCCCTACGCCAGCGCGAAACGCGTCTTCTGGGTCGTCGACAACGGCTCCTCGCATCGCGGTCAGAAATCTATCGACCGCCTTGCCACCAGGTTCCCGAACACTGTCCTGGTGCACACCCCGGTCCACGCCTCCTGGTTGAACCAAATAGAGATCTTCTTCTCCATCGTGCAACGCAAGGTCGTCCAGCCCAACGACTTCACCAACCTTGCCGAAGTCAGGGACCGGCTCCGAAGGTTCGAAGAGCGCTACAACGCCACGGCACAGCCGTTCCAGTGGAAGTTCACCACCTCCGACCTGGACGATCTGCTGGCCCGGCTCGACCGGCACACCGCCGATCTCCACGACCAATCCTCCGTGGCACCGACAACATGATCCACCCCCGAAGGACTTTCGGAGCCGACCACTTAGGCTGGCGGGGCCGGCCGACCGGCCGGACCCGATGTACGACTGAGGAGCGCCCCTTGCCCGGTCCGTCCCCCGATGCCCCGCTCCCCGCACGTCCCACGCTGGAAGCGGTGGCGGCCCGTGCCGGAGTCTCGCGGGCGACGGCGTCCCGGGTGGTGAACGGGGGCGCGGGCGTCCGGCAGCCGCTCGTGGACCAGGTACGCAAGGCGGTCGAGGAGCTGGGCTACGTCCCGAACCACGCGGCGCGCACCCTGGTGACCCGGCGCAACGGGGCGGTGGCCGTGATCATCGACGAGCCCGAGGCGCGGATCTTCTCCGACCCGTTCTTCTCCCAGCACATCCGGGGCATCAGCCGTGAACTGAACGCGCACGACGCCCAGTTGGTGCTGCTCCTGGTGGAGGGCCGGGGCGACTTCGAGCGGGTCAGCCGCTATCTGGGCGGCGGCCATGTGGACGGGGTGCTGGCCTTCTCGCTGCACACCGACGACGAACTCCCGGCCGCCATACGGCGTTTCCGCGTCCCGGTGGTGTACGGCGGCAGGCCCGGGCGGCCGGGCGCGCCGACCGACGCGGTGCCTTTCGTGGACTGCGACAACCGGGGCGGCGCGCGGGAGGCCGTACGGCATCTGGCCGGGCTCGGCCGCCGGAACATCGCGCACATCGCGGGCCCCCGCGACCAGACTTCGGCGCTGGACCGGATCGACGGCTACACGGACGTCCTGCCGGACGCCGATCCGGCGCTGCTCATCGACGGCGACTTCACGGTGGAGGGCGGCGCCCGGGCGATGGCCGAGCTGCTGGAGCGGCGGCCGGACGTGGACGCGGTGTTCGTGGCGAACGACCTGATGGCGTCGGGCGCGCTGCGGGTGCTGCGGGAGCGGGGGCGGCGGGTGCCGCAGGACGTGGCGCTGGTCGGCTTCGACGACATGGAGTCGGTCGCCGAGGCCACGGACCCGCCGTTGACGACGATACGTCAGGACGTGGTGGGCATGGGCCGGTTGATGGTCCGGCTGCTGATGGAACGGCTGGAGGACGGGGGCGCCGGACCGGAGTCGGTGATCACGCCGACGCGGCTGGTCCGCCGCGCCTCGGCCTGAGCCCGCCGCCGCGTACGGCTGCCCGGTGCGCCGCCCGGGCGCGCCGGGCCCGGGGCAGGTAGCGCAGCCGCTCCGGCAGGACGGGCACGAGCAGCCGGACCACCGCGCAGAACCGCCGCAGGGCGCGCTCCTGCGCGTCGGTCCACTCCAGGCCGATGGCCTCGCGGGCGTCGGGCGGCATCAGCCCGACGGTGAGGAACGAGCGGAACCGGGCGAGCGGCGGGAGCAGCACCGGCCACACCGCCCCGAGCAGCAGCCGCAGCGCCCAGGGACCCCGGTCCGGCGGCGGGACCGCGGTGTCGGTGGCGACGAGTTCCGCTACGACGGGGGTCTTCTCGATCTCGTCGGCCAGCATGGCGCGGTAGTACGGCCAGAACTCCTCGATCGTCTGCGGCATGTCCCGGTCCTGGATGCCGAGCACCCGGCCCACCTGGAGCCATTCCGCGTACAGGGCGCGCTCCTGCGCGCGGCTGAGCGGGCGCAGGAGGTAGCGGGCGCCGTGCCGGTAGACAGGGTAGCCGGTGGCGTGCACCCAGGCGTAGTTCGCCGGGGTCAGGGCGTGGTAGGGGCGGCCCCGGGTGTCGGTGCCCTGGATGGTGCGGTGCAGCCGGCGGAGCCTGCGCCCCTCCTCGGCGGCCTCCTCGCCTCCGTACACCCAGAGCTGGAGCGAGCTGAGCGAGCGCTCGCCGCGTCCCCAGGGGTCCGTGCGGAACACGGAGTGCTCGTCCACGCCCGCGCCGACGGCGGGGTGGGCGACCTGGAGGGTGAGGGCGGCGGGCAGCATCAACAGGGCCCGCACGTCGCCGGACAGGCTCCACAGCACGCCGCCGGGCGGGGGCGGCGCGGGCTCGTTCGTGTTGTTCATGCGGTGCTCCCGGCGGTGGCGTCGACGGCACTGATGGTGAGGCGCCCGGTCAGGCGGGGTCGCAGCGGGCCAGCAGCTCCCGGGCCTCCGCGGTGCGGTGGTGGTCCGGCCCGACGGTGGCCAGGCAGGCGGCGAGGGCGGCATCGGCCCGGGTGCGGGCTTCGGCGGCGCGGCCCAGGCCCAGCAGGGCGGTGCCGGTGACCAGGTGCAGGGCGCCGTCGTCCGTGACGCGCTGCCCATCGGTCAGGGCGCGGTGCAGTTCGCCGGCGGTCGCGGCCTCGGCGAGCGCTTCCTCGTAGCGTTCCTGGCCGTTGAGGCTGCGGGCAAGGCCGAGCTGGAGCACATGGCGGACGTGGGGTGTCGCGGCCGGTTCCGCCAGGGCTTCACGGGCCAGCGCCTCGGCCTTCATGTGCTGTCCCAGCTTGTTGAGGGCGTAGACGAGTCCGTTCGTGGCGGCGGCCGCGACGAGCCGTGTGTCCTCGTCCGTGGCGCCGGCCGTGGCGCGGACGACGGCCTCGCACTCCGCCACGCACTCGGCGTGCCGGCCCCCCGCGGCCAGTTGCTGGGCGCGGTCGGAGCGGAGTTTCAGGGTCTGCCAGTGCTCGGCGCCGTAGAACTCGTGGGAGGCCGCGAGGGCCTCCTCGTACTCGCTGACGGCTTCCGTGTGGCGGCCCTGGGCTCCGGTCGAGATGGCGATCACCGTCCGCGCCACCACGAGTTCCTCCCCGGACAGAGACGACCGGATCAGGGCACGCCCCTCCTTCTCCGCCTGGGCGTACTGCCCGGCGTGGAACAGCTCGGCGAGCCGGAAGACGGGGGACGGCTTCGTACGTCTGGCGCGCGATCGGAAGAACTTCATGCCCGGAGCTTAGGGAGGGCGCGCGCGGGGCCCGGCAGGGGGTGGGGCCTTCCGGCTCGGGCGGCGAGCGGCGGCGGGCGGCGGCCCGGTCGCACTTTCACATCGGTGGTGAGACAGCAATACTGTTGCACCGGGCACCGGACACGAGGAGCGGACATGGCGACCGAGGCCGAGGAGCCGAAGCTCACCGTCGACGAGCTGGCGGCTCGTGCCGGGGTGACCGTGCGGACGGTGCGGTTCTACAGCACCCGGGGGCTGTTGCCGCCGCCGGTGATCGGGCCGCGCCGGGTCGGGCACTACGGGCACGACCACCTGTCGCGGCTGGCGCTCATCGAGGAGCTTCAGCACCAGGGCATGACGCTCGCCGCGATCGAACGGTATCTGGAGCAGCTGCCGCCCGACCTCAGCGCCCACGATCTGGCCATCCACCGGGCCCTGGTCGCCTCGTGGGCGCCGGACTCGCCGGAGGACGCCTCGCGGGCGGAGCTGGAGCGGCGGGCCGGGCGGTCGCTGAGCGGCCAGGACCTCGACCGGCTGGCCGCGATGGGGGTGCTGGAGCGGTCCGCGCCCGAGGACGGGGTCTTCCGGCTGGATCCGGGGCTGCTCCGGCTCGGCGTGGAGCTGCTCGACGTGCCGATCGCGCACGAGACGATCCTCGCCGCCCGTACGGTCCTGCTGGAGCACACGCGCTCGGCCGCGCAGGAGCTGACCCGGCTCTTCCGGGACGAGGTGTGGAATCCGTACCGGGAGCGGGAGGCGGACCCCGAGCACGTCAAGGCGATGAAGTCGCTGTCCGCGCACATGCAGCCGATGGTGCTCCAGGCCCTGGTGACCGCGTTCCAGCGGTCGCTGAAGGAGGAGCTGCGGGCCGCGTTCACCACGGAGTGAACGCGGCCTCGCGTCGGGTCAGTCGTGGAAGGTCTCGCCCTTCTCCGCCTTCTCCACCAGCAGCGCGGGCGGCAGGAAGCGGTCCCCGTAGCGCTCGGCGAGCTCCCGGGCGCGGGCCACGAAGCCGGGCAGGCCGCCCTCGTAACCGTTGATGTACTGGAGCACGCCGCCGGTCCACGGCGGGAAGCCGATGCCCATGATGGAGCCGATGTTGGCGTCGGCGACGGTGATGAGGACGTTCTCCTCCAGGCAGCGGACGCTGTCCAGCGCCTCGGAGAAGAGCATGCGCTCCTGCATGTCGGTGAACGGGATCTCGGTGTCCGGCTTCGTGAAGTGCTCGCGCAGGCCCGGCCACAGACGCGTCCGCTTGCCCGCCTCGTCGTACTCGTAGAAGCCCGCGCCGCCGCTGCGGCCGGGGCGGCCGAACTCGTCGACCATGCGGTCGATCACCTCGTCCGCCGGGTGGCCGGGCCAGGTGCCGCCCGCCTCCTCGACGGCCTTGCGGGTCTCGTTGCGGATCTTGCGCGGCAGGGTGAGCGTCAGCTCGTCCATCAGCGAGAGCACCTTGGCCGGGTAGCCGGCCTGCGCGGCGGCCTGCTCGACGGAGGCGGGTTCGACGCCCTCGCCGACCATCGCCACGCCCTCGTTGATGAACTGGCCGATGACGCGCGAGGTGAAGAAGCCGCGCGAGTCGTTGACGACGATCGGGGTCTTCTTGATCCGGCGGACCAGGTCGAACGCGCGGGCCAGCGCCTCGTCGCCGGTCTTCTCGCCCTTGATGATCTCGACCAGCGGCATCTTGTCGACCGGAGAGAAGAAGTGCAGCCCGATGAAGTCGGCGGGGCGCGAGACGCCCTCGGCGAGGACGGTGATCGGGAGGGTGGAGGTGTTGGAGCAGAGCAGCGCGTCGGGCTCGATGACGTCCTGGATCTCCTGGAACACCTTGTGCTTGAGGGCGGTGTCCTCGAAGACGGCCTCGATCACCGCGTCGCAGCCCGCGAGGTCGGCCACGTCACCGGTCGGGGTGATGCGGGCCAGCAGCTCGTCCCGCTTGGCCTCGGTCGTACGGCCCCGGGACAGCGCCTTGTCGAGCAGCTTCTCGCTGTACGCCTTGCCCTTGGCGGCGGCCTCGGCGGAGACGTCCTTGAGGACGACCTCGATCCCGGCCTTGGCGCAGGAGTACGCGATGCCCGCGCCCATCATGCCCGCGCCGAGGACGGCGACCTTGCGGACCTGGCGCTCCTCGATGCCCTTGGGGCGGCTGGCACCGGAGTTGACGGCCTGGAGGTCGAAGAAGAACGCCTGGATCATGTTCTTGGAGACCTGGCCGGTGACCAGCTCGGTGAAGTACCGGGCCTCGATGGTCAGCGCGGTCTCGAAGTCGACCTGGGAGCCCTCGACGGCGGCGGCGAGGATGTTGCGCGGCGCGGGCATGGGCGCGCCCGCGATCTGCTTCTTCAGGTTCGACGGGAAGGCCGGCAGGTTCGCGGCGAACTTCGGGTGCGACGGAGTGCCGCCGGGGATCTTGTAGCCCTTGACGTCCCAGGGCTGCTGGGACTCGGGGTGGGCGTCGATGAAGGCGCGGGCCTTCTCCAGCATCTCCTCGGGCGTGGCGGCGACCTCGTGGACGAGGCCGTTCTCCTGTGCGCGGCGCGGGGTGTACTGGGTGCCCTGGAGGAGGACCTTGAGCAGGGCGTCCGCGATGCCCATGAGGCGCACGGTGCGGGTGACGCCGCCGCCCGCGGGGAGCAGGCCGAGGGTGACCTCGGGGAGGCCGATGCGGGAGCCGGGGGCGTCGAGGGCGATGCGGTGGTGGGAGGCGAGCGCGATCTCGTAACCGCCGCCGAGGGCCGCGCCGTTGATGGCGGCGACGACCGGCTTGCCGAGGGTCTCGATGCGGCGCAGGGAGTTCTTGATGGCGGTGCCGGTGTCGAACGCGAGCTGAGCGCTCGAAGGACCGATCCTGATCATGTCCTTGAGGTCGCCGCCGGCGAAGAAGGTCTTCTTGGCGGAGGTGTAGATGATGCCCCGGATGGAGTCCTTCTCGGCCTCGGCGCGGTCCGCGACGGCCGCGATGGAGTCCTTGAACGCCTGGTTCATCGTGTTGGCGGACTGGTTGGGATCGTCCAGTACGAGGGTGACGACGCCGGTCTCGTCCTGTTCCCAGCGGATGGTCGTGCTCTCGGTCATGGGTGTGTCTTCTCCGTAGGAAGGGGGACGGTCAGAGACGCTCGACGACGGTGGCGATGCCCATGCCGCCGCCCACGCACAGGGTGGCGAGGCCGTAGCGCTGGTCCCGGCGCTCCAGTTCGTCGATGAGGGTGCCGAGGATCATGGCGCCGGTGGCGCCCAGCGGGTGGCCGAGCGCGATGGCGCCGCCGTTGACGTTGACCTTGTCGAGGGAGACGCCCATGTCCCGGACGAACCGCAGGACGACCCCGGCGAAGGCTTCGTTGATCTCGATGAGGTCGATGTCGTCGATGGTCAGCCCGGCCTTGGCGAGCGCCTTGCGGCTGGCGGGGGCGGGGCCGGTGAGCATGATGGTCGGCTCGGAGCCGGAGACCGCGGCGGAGACGATACGGGCGCGCGGGGTGAGACCGTAGCGCTCGCCGGTCTGCTGGTTGCCGATGGCGACGAGGGAGGCGCCGTCCACGATGCCGGAGGAGTTGCCCGCGTGGTGGACGTGGTCGATCTTCTCGACCCAGTGGTACTTCTGGAGGGCCACCGCGTCGAAGCCGCCCATCTCGCCGATCGTCGCGAAGGAGGGCTTGAGCGCGGCGAGCGAGTCGGCGGTGGTGCCGGGGCGCATGTGCTCGTCGTGGTCGAGGACGACGAGGCCGTTGCGGTCCTTGACGGGGACGACGGACCGGGCGAAGCGGTTGTCCTTCCACGCCTCGGCGGCCCGTTCCTGCGACAGCGCGGCGTACTCGTCCACATCGCGGCGGGAGAAGCCCTCGATGGTGGCGATGAGGTCGGCGCCGATGCCCTGGGGGGCGAAGCCGGTCTCGTAGTTGGTCATCGGGTCCATCGCCCAGGCGCCGCCGTCGGAGCCCATCGGCACCCGGGACATCGACTCGACGCCGCCGGCGAGGACCAGGTCCTCCCAGCCCGAACGCACCTTGGCGGCGGCCAGGTTGACGGCTTCGAGGCCCGAGGCGCAGAAGCGGTTCTCCTGGACGCCGGCGACGGTGTCGGGGAGGCCGGCCGCGATGGCGGCGATCCGGGCGATGTCGGAGCCCTGGTCGCCGAGCGGGCTGACCACGCCGAGGACGATGTCGTCGATCGCGGCCGGGTCCAGGCTCGGGAAGCGGGCGCGGATCTCGTGGATCAGGCCGACGACGAGGTCGATGGGCTTGGTGCCGTGCAGGGCGCCGTTGGCCTTGCCGCGGCCGCGCGGGGTGCGGATCGCGTCGTAGACGAATGCTTCGGTACTCAAGACAGCTGCCTTTCGAGGGTGGTGGCGCGAGCGTGGTCCGGGGAGGCGGGGGTCAGGCGAGCAGCGAGCGGCCGATGATCTCCTTCATGATCTCGGTCGTGCCGCCGTAGATGGTCTGGATGCGGCCGTCGGTGAACGCCCGGGCCACCGGGTACTCGCTCATGTAGCCGTAGCCGCCGTGGAGTTGGAGGCAGCGGTCGGCGACGCGCTTCTGGAGTTCGGTCGCCCACCATTTCGCCATCGAGGCGTGCACGGCGTCGAGGGTGCCGTCCGAGTGGTCCACGATGCAGCGGTCGAGGAAGGCCCGGGTGACGGCGCACTCGGTGGCCATCTCCGCGATCTCGAAGCGGATGTGCTGGAGCTTGGAGAGCGGCCGGCCGAACGCCTCGCGCTCCTTGACGTACGCGGTGGTGATCTCCAGGAGGTGTTCGGCGGCGGCGATCCCGGCGACGGCTATGCCCATGCGTTCCTGGGCGAGGTTGGTCATCAGGTGGATGAAGGCGCCGTCGCGCTCGCCGAGCAGGTTCTCCTTCGGCACACGCACGTCGTTGAAGAACAACTCGGCCGTGTCCTGCGACTTCTGGCCGATCTTGTCGAGGTTGCGGCCCCGCTCGAAGCCCTCCGCGCCGCGCTCGACCACGATCAGCGAGAGGCCCTTCGCGCCGCCCTCCGGGGTGGTCTTCGCGACGACGACCACCAGGTCGGCCAGGATGCCGTTGGAGATGAAGGTCTTGGAGCCGTTGAGCAGCCAGTGGTCGCCCTTGTCCTCGGCGGTGGTGCGGATGCCCTGGAGGTCGGAGCCGGCGCCCGGTTCGGTCATGGCGATGGCGGTGATGGTCTCGCCGCTGCAGAAGCCGGGCAGCCAGCGCCGCTTCTGCTCGTCGGTGGCGAGGCCGGTGAGGTACGGGCCGATGATGTCGTTGTGCAGACCGAGCGCGATCCCGGGGGTGCCGGCCCGGGTGAACTCCTCGGCCAGGACCGCGCTGTAGCGGAAGTCGGGGTTGCCGCCGCCCCCGTACTCCTCGGGCACCGCGAGGCCGAGGAGGCCCTGCCGGCCGGCGGCGCGCCACGCCTCGCGCGAGACGATGCCGTCCTTCTCCCACTGCTCGTAGTGCGGAAGGACCTCCTTGGCGAGGAAGGTGCGCACGGTCTCGCGGAACGCGTCGTGCTCTGCGGTGAAGATCTGCCGCTGCATCAGGGGGTGGTGTCCTTCCGGGTGGTCCGCAGGCCGGGCACGTCCCAGTCGGCGGCGACGGCTTCGGTGTCCGCGCCCGGCAGGACGGGCCCGGTGCGCACGGAGGTGGGCGTGGCCGAGAAGCGGGGGGCGGGCGCGGGCTGGGTGAGTCCGCCGTGCTCCACGAAGGTGGCGCGGGCGGCGAGATGGGGGTGGTGCGGGGCCTCGCGGAGCGAGAGGACCGGGGCCACGCAGGCGTCCGACCCGTCGAAGACCTCGGTCCACTCGGCGCGGGTGCGGGCGCGGAACCGGTCCGCGACGGCGGCGCGCAGTTCGTCCCAGCGGGCCAGGTCGTTCCGGTCCGGGACGGTGTCCGCGATGCCGAGAAGCTTCACGAACTCGTCGTAGAACCGCTGCTCCAGCGGGCCCACGGCCATGTACTGCCCGTCGGCGGTCTCGTACGAGCCGTAGAACGGGCAGCCGCCGTCGAGCAGGTTGGCGCCGCGCCGGTCCTGCCAGCTCCCGGCCGCGAGCATGCCGTGGATCATCGTGGCGAGGTGGGCGGCGCCGTCCACGATCGCCGCGTCAACCACCTGTCCGGTGCCGCCGGGCGTACGGGCGTGCTGGAGGGCGGCGAGGACGCCGACGACGAGGTAGAGCGAGCCGCCCGCGTAGTCGCCGACCAGGTTGGCGGGGACGGTGGGCGGCTCGTCCGGCCGGCCGATCATGGAGAGGGTGCCGGTGAGCGCGATATACGCGATGTCGTGCCCGGCGCGCTCGGCCAGCGGCCCGTCCTGGCCCCACCCGGTCATCCGCCCGTAGACGAGCTTCGGGTTGCGGGCCAGGCAGGCTTCGGGGCCCACGCCGAGGCGTTCCGCGACGCCGGGGCGGTACCCCTCGATGAGGACGTCGGCGCGGGCGGCCAGGTCAAGGACGGTGGCCGGGCCGTCCGGGGCCTTGAGGTCGACCAGCACGGAGCGCTTGTTGCGGTTGGTGAGGTCGAGGGCCGGGTCGATGCCGAGTCCGGCGCCGCCGGGACGGTCGACGCGCACCACGTCGGCGCCCAGATCGGCCAGCAGCATCGCGGCGAACGGGCCGGGGCCGATGCCGGCCAGCTCCACCACCCGCAGCCCGTCGAGCGGGCCGCGCGGGCCGTTCCCTGGTGTCGCCATCGAGCCCCCAGCGGTATGACACAACTGATGTAACATCGATGATGCTAAGAACGCACCGCGCTCCGCACAACCCCTGGGCCGAGCAAGCGCTTAGTTCTTCTCATGGGTACTCATGGATACTCCCCCATCACCCCTCCCGCCCGCACACCGCCACGGCGACCGCGCTAACCTCTGCTCGCTCCGTCCGGCGCCGTCCTCCGTGGAGGCTTTCGTGAACAGGCAGAACGGGCCCGCACGCCCTTATGACGTAGTCCTTTTCGGCGCCACCGGCTTCGTGGGCGCGCTCACCGCCGAGTATCTGGCCCGGCACGCCCCCGAGGGGTGCCGCTGGGCCCTCGCGGGCCGCGACCGCGCCAAGCTGGAGAAGCTGCGCACCCGGCTGACCGCCCTCGATCCGCGCTGCGCGGAGCTGCCGCTCATCGAGGCGGACGCCTCCGACGAGGGTTCGCTGCGCACGCTGGCCGAGTCCGCCCGGGTGGTGGCCACCACCGTCGGCCCCTATGTCTGGTACGGCGAGAAGCTGGTCGCCGCCTGCGCGGAGGCGGGGACCGACTACACGGACCTGACGGGCGAGCCGGAGTTCGTGGACCGGATGTACGTGGCGCACGACACCCGGGCCCGCGAGACCGGCGCCCGCATCGTGCACGCCTGCGGCTTCGACTCCGTGCCGCACGACCTCGGCGCCTACTTCACGGTCCGGCAGCTGCCCGAGGACGTGCCGCTGCGCGTCGACGGCTTCGTCCGCAGCAACGCCGTCTTCTCCGGCGGTACGTTCGCCTCGGCGCTCACCGCGATGGGCCGGGGCGCGCAGACCGCGCGCGCCGCGAAGGAGCGCCGGCTGTACGAGCCCCGGGTGGCCGGCCGCCGCGTCCACGCCCCGCTCGGCCGCCCCCGCTTCAGCCCGGAGACCGGCACCTGGGCGCTTCCGCTGCCGACGCTGGACGCGCGGATCATCGCCCGCTCGGCGAAGGCGCTGCCCCGTTACGGCCCCGACTTCCGCTACCGCCACTACGCCTCGGTCAAGCGCCTCCCCGTGGCCCTCGGCTCCACCGCCGCGCTCGGTGTGCTGCTCGGCGCCGCGCAGGTACCGGCCACCCGGGACTGGCTGATGGGGCGTTACGAGCCCGGCGCGGGCCCGGACGCGGAGCGCAGGCGGCGCAGCTGGTTCACCGTGCGGTTCGTCGGCGAGGGCGGCGGGCGGCGGGTGTTCACGGAGGTCTCGGGCGGCGATCCGGGGTACGACGAGACGGCGAAGATGCTCGCGGAGTCCGCGCTGTGCCTGGCGCTGGACGAGCTGCCGGCCACCTCGGGGCAGGTCACGACGGCCGCCGCGATGGGCGACGCGCTGCTGGACCGGCTGGTGGCTGCGGGGCTGCGGTTCCGGGTGGCGGCGGTGCGCTGAGCCTCAGCCGGTGGCCTCGCGCAGGGCCCTGCGGCAGAGGGCGTCCGCCCTGCGCGTCGTCTCCGGCTGCCGGAACTCCCGGGCGAGCGCGAGGGTGTGCGCGACGGCGTTGTCCAGACCGGTGCGGTGCCCGACCGAGACGTAGACCGGTTTGGTGCCGGTCCGGGTGCGCAGGGCCCGGCCGACCTCCTCCGCCCCGTCCAGCAGCGGCGACTGGTCCCCGCGCTGCGGTCCCGGCGGCTCGTGGGTGAAGGTGAACGGGTTCTTGGCGACGCCGATGACCGGGAGCCCGGTGAGGACGCCGAGGTGGCTGGCGAGGCCGAAGCGGCGGGGGTGGGCCCTGCCGTACCCGTCGCAGACGACGAGCCCGGGGTCGGCGGCCAGGTTCTCCAGGGCGGCCAGGACGGTCGGGATCTCGCGGAAGGCCAGCAGCCCCGGGACGTACGGGAAGCTGACCCGGCCGACCGCGGTCGCCTCCTCCACCACCTCCAGCGTCGCGGCGTCGAGCACGACGGCCGCCGCCGCCACGATGTCCCGGTCGTCGTCGTAGGCGACGTCGACCCCGGTCACCCGGCCGGTCCCCGGCGGCGGGCCCGGCTCGTCGAGGACCACCCGGTCCCGCAGGGCGTCCTGGACGGCATGGGCCTCGGCGGCGTCGGAGGGCATGTGAAGCGCTGTCATGGTGCGCCCACCCTAGGGCCTGTCCGGCGGATCATGGCCGGTAGCCTGAGCAGATGTTCGTACTTGAGCTGTCCTACACCGCCCCGCTGGAGCGCGTCGACGCCGCGCTGGACGCGCACGTCGCCTGGCTCGACCGGCAGTACGCGGCCGGGGTGTTCATCGCCTCCGGGCGCAAGAACCCCCGGGACGGCGGGGTGATCCTCGCGGTCGGGGAGGACCGGGCGGCGATCGAACGGCTGGCGGCGAGCGACCCGTTCGTGGTCGAGGGCGTCTGCGCGTACCGGATCACCGAGTTCATCGCCACCAAGACCTCGGACGCGCTCGCCCCGTACCGCCAGCGGCTCTGACGGGTGCTCCGCCCGTAACGGGGCAGGTGAACAGGCAGCGGTGTGCGCGGTGATGCAGCTCACGCCGTCTCCCGGTGCACGGATCGGCGGCTTCCGTCGTCTCTACGGGTGTCGGGAACCGTTCGTCCGGTCGCGAGAGGGAGCAGGTTCGTGTCCACGGTCATCGAACAGTCCGTACAGGCCCGCATGGTGGCGTCCGCGCCGCAGATGGAGACGCTGCCCGCCGTCCTGAGCTACGACCGGGCGGACCCCTTCGCCGTACGCATGGCGTTCCCGGCGCCGGCGACGCTGGAAGGGACCGAGGTGTCCTGGCAGTTCTCCCGGGACCTGCTCGCCGCCGGGATGGAGGTCCCGTCCGGGCTCGGGGATGTACGGGTCAGGCCGTTCGGCTACGACCGCACGGTGCTGGAGTTCCACGCCGCCGAGGGGATCGCGATGGTGCATGTGCGCACCGCGGATCTGCGGCGGTTCCTGCGGCGGGCCCAGGAGCTGGTGCCCTGCGGCCACGAGTACCGGTTCCTCGACCTGGACCGGAATCTGACCGAGTTGTTCGGCTCCTGCTGATTCCGCGACCCGCTCGCACGCGGGGGCCGTTAATTCGATTGCTCCCTCCCCCGGCCCCGCGTAACGTTCCCGGTGTCCTTGTCGTCGCCGAATGGAGCAGGCCGTTGAAGGTCTGAGGTCCCGAGACACCGTGTCGCGTGCCATGACCGGCCTTTGCCGTGTCCGCGCGCCCGAGTGCGACCTCAGCTCTCCGAGCCGTCCTCCGCGACCAGGGCCTTCCCTCCGCACACCCGGAACTCCTCCCGGAACGCGTCGAATGCCAGTGGCCGGTGTCTCGTCCCGTTGCCCTGTCCTTCCTCGCAACCGGGAGATTCCTCATGTCTACCCCCACCGCCCACATCACCTGTTCCGCGCTTTCCCTGGTCTGGCCCGACGGCGGCCGGGCCCTGGACGGCCTCGATCTCTCCGTGGGCCCCGGCCGCACGGGGCTCATCGGCCTCAACGGGGCCGGAAAATCGACCCTGCTCCGGCTGCTGGCCGGGGAACTCGCGCCCACCGAGGGCCGGATCAGCGTCTCCGGTGACGTGGGATATCTGCCGCAGAACCTGGTCCTGAACACGGAGTTGCGCGTCGACGCGGCGCTCGGGATCGAGACGGCCCGCGCGGCGCTGCACGCCATCGAGGCCGGTGACGTCGGCGAGGAGCACTTCGCCGCCGTCGGCGACGACTGGGACGTCGAGGAGCGGGCCCGCGCCACCCTCGACGGACTCGGCCTCGGCCACATCGGGCTCGACCGCACCATCGGCGAGATGTCGGGCGGCGAGTGCGTGCTGCTGCGGCTCGCCGCGCTGCTGCTGGCCCGGCCCGACGTGCTGCTGCTCGACGAGCCGACGAACAACCTCGACGTCTACGCCAGGCAGCGACTGTACGCGGCGGTCGACGCCTGGCAGGGGGTGCTCGTCCTCGTCAGCCACGACCGGGAACTCCTGGAGCGGGTCGACCGGATCGCCGACCTGCGGGACTCCACCGTCACCTGGTACGGCGGCAACCTCTCCGCGTACGAGGAGGCGCTGGCCGTCGAGCAGGAGGCGGCCGAGCGCATGGTCCGCGTCGCCGAGGCCGACATGAAGCGGCAGAAGCGCGAACTGGCCCAGGCGCAGGTGAAACTGGCCCGGCGCAAGCGGTACGGGCAGAAGATGTACGAGCAGAAGCGCGAGCCCAAGATCGCCATGGGGGCGCGCAAACGGGCCGCCCAGGAGTCCGCGGGCAAGCACCGGATCATGCACGCGGAGCGGCTGGCCGAGGCGAAGGAGCGCCTGGACGACGCCGTCGAGCTGGTCCGCGACGACGCCGAGATCCGGGTCGAGCTGCCGCACACCCGGGTCCATCCGGGCCGGGGCGTCCTGGTCCTGCGCGATCTGGAACTCGCTTTCGGGGCACGGGTGCGGGGCCAGTACGAGGTGCGCGGTCCGGAGCGCATCGCGCTGGTGGGGCGCAACGGGGCGGGCAAGACCACGCTGCTCCGCACGCTCGCCGGCGAGCTGGCACCGGTGTCCGGGGAAGCGGTGACCGAGGTCCCGCTGCGCTTCCTGCCCCAGCGGCTCGACGTCCTGGACGACGGGCTGAGCGTGGTGGAGAACGTGGCGAAATTCGCCCCGGACGCCACCAACAACCACATCAGGGCGAGGCTCGCGCACTTCCTCTTCCGGGGTGCGCGGGCGGACCGGGCGGCGGGGACGCTGTCGGGCGGGGAGCGGTTCCGGGCGGCGCTGGCCGCGCTGCTGCTGGCAGAGCCCGCGCCCCAGCTGCTGATGCTGGACGAGCCGACGAACAACCTCGACCTGGCGAGCGTACGGCGGCTGACCGAGGCGCTCGACGCGTACGAGGGGGCGCTCGTGGTGGCCAGCCACGACGTGCCGTTCCTTGAATCGCTGGGGATCACCCGCTGGCTGCTGCTCGACGGCGAGCTGCGGGACACCACGGCCGAGGAGGTGCGTGCCGGGCTCTGACAGGGGGACAAGGGGGGTGTGCGCCGGGCCGGCGCACACCCCCTCTTCGGGCTTTCGTCACACAGAGTGAGTGACGCTCGCCCGTTCGGGCTTGGCCAGAGCCTTACCGCCGCTTTAACCTACGGTCTCGTAACCTACGAAGCCGTAGGTAGTCCTCCCGTCCCCAGGAGCCCTCGTGACCCTTACTTCTCCCCATCTCGGCAGTTCACAGGCGTGGACCGATGCCCACCTCCTGTTCGCGCTGGAAGAGGTGGTCGAGAAGGAGCTCAACCGGCATCTCAAGGTCGCCAAGGACTGGATGCCGCACGAGTACGTCCCCTTCTCCGACGGGCGCAACTTCCCCGGCGTCTTCGAGGACGGCGAGGCGTGGCAGGCCGAACAGTCCAAGGTCACCGACATCGGCAAGATCGCGCTCGTGGTCAACCTCCTCACCGAGGACAACCTCCCCAGCTACCACCACGAGATCGCCACGCTCTTCGGCCGCGACGGCGCCTGGGGCACCTGGGTGCACCGCTGGACGGCCGAGGAGGGGCGGCACGGCATCGTGATGCGGGACTACCTGCTCACCTCGCGCGCCGTCGACCCGGACAAGCTGGAGCAGTTCCGGATGGCGCACATGGCCGAGGGCTTCGAGTCCGACAACCGGCACTCGATGCTGCACTCCGTGGCCTATGTGGCCTTCCAGGAGCTGGCGACCCGCGTCTCCCACCGCAACACCGGGCACCAGTCGGGCGACCCGGTCTGCGACCGCATGCTGGCCCGCATCGCGACCGACGAGAACCTGCACATGGTCTTCTACCGCAACCTGCTGGGCGCGGCCTTCCAGCTGGCCCCGGACCTGACGATGCAGTCCGTGCGGGACGTCGTCGTCAACTTCCGGATGCCCGGCCACGGCATGCCCGGCTTCGAGCGGGCCGCCGCGCAGATGGCGATCGGCGAGATCTACAACATGCGCATCCACCACGACGACGTCATCCAGCCGGTGCTGCGCTATCTGAAGGTGCTCGACATCGACGGCCTGGGCCCGGAGGGCCTGAAGGCGCAGGAGGAGCTGGGCCTGTACATGCACGGCCTGGACACCGAGGCCGCGAAGTTCGACGAGAAGCTGGCGGCCCGGAAGGCCCGGATGGCCGCCCGCGCCCAGGGCTGACCGCGCGGAAGGGAACCCGTGGTGCGTGGCGTACGGGAGGGCGATGCGGGGACCGTACGCTGTGCCGGTGAAACCTGTGACCCGCTTCGTTCTGATCGGTGCGCCGCTGGCGATAGCCGTCGCCCTCGTCTTCAACACCGGCGGCGACGACGCCGGGCTGCCCACGGACTCCCCGAAGGCCGCCGAGGCGTCGGCCACCGGGCCGGTGAACCCGGATCCGTTCGCGGCGGCGGACGAGGAGGAGCGCGCCGAGATGAACAAGCGGGTCGGCCGGGCCCCGGCCGGGCTCGCCGCGCCGAGGATGCGCGAGATCGCGTGGGAGCTGCTGGCCAGCGCGGAGGGCTCGACGCTGGACTGGCGCACCCAGTACGCGACGATCGAGGACAGCGGCGACGGCACCGGTTACGCGGCCGGGCTCGTCGGTTTCTGCTCCGGTACGCACGACATGCTGACGTTCGTCGAGGCGTTCACTAAGGACCACCCGGACAACCCGCTCGCCCCGTATCTCCCCGCGCTCCGCAAGGTGGACGGGACCGGGTCGCACGAGGGCCTGGACCCCGGGTTCACGGGCGCGTGGAAGAAGGCGGCCGAGGACCCGGCGTTCCGCGAGGCGCAGGAGGAGGTCCGGGACAAGCAGTACTTCGAGCCGGCGGTGCGCCTCGCGAAGCTGGACGGGCTCGGCGCGCTGGGCCAGTTCATCTACTTCGACACCATGGTGCTCCAGGGGCCCGGGCACGAGGCGGACTCCTTCTACGGCATCCGGCAGGCGGCGCTGGCCGAGGCGGACACGGTCGCGGAGGGCGGCGACGAGTCGGCGTACCTGGACATCTTCCTGGACACCGCGCGGGCCGTGATGAAGTCCAAGAAGAACCAGAAGCACGACACCTCGCGCATCGACACCGCGCAGCGCGTCTTCCTGGAGGACGGGAACCTCGGCCTGGAGCCGCCGCTGACCTGGAAGATGTACGGGGAGACGTTCCGTATCCCGTCCTGATCCCGGTCTCGCGGCGGCCCTGGCCAACTCCTAGGCGCGGGCGTCCTGCCGGATCAGCTCGGCGGCCTTCTCGGCGATGGCGACCGTGGGCGCGTGGGTGTGCCCCCGGGTGATGCGCGGCATGACCGAGGCGTCGACCACGCGCAGGCCCCGGACGCCGCGCACCCGGAGCCGGGGGTCGGTGACCGATCCGGGGTCCTCGCCCATCCGGCAGGTGCCGACGGGGTGGTAGAGGGTTTCCGCCCCGGTCCGGATCGCCTCGGCCAGGCGGTCGTCGTCCACCTCGCCCGGGTAGTGGCCCATGGGCGTCGAGGTGTGCGGGGCGAGAGCCGTGTGGGCGAAGAGCCGTTCGGCGTGGCGGACGCCGTCCATCATGCGCCGCAGATCGGTCTCGGCCGCGAGATAGCCCGGGTCGATGCGGAGGGCGGAGCGGGGGTCCGGGTGGTCCGTGTCCAGGGTGATGCGGCCGGTGCTCTCGGGCTGGAGGAGGACCACGCCGATCGTGACGCCGTGTTCCGTGGGCGGGGTGAGCCCGTGGTCGATGAACGGCGCCGGGGCGAAGATCAGTTCGAGGTCCGGGGCGGCCGGTGCGGCGGCGCTGCGGACGAAGGCGACGGCCTCCGCCAGGTTGGAGCTGAGCGGTCCGCGTCCGGTGAGCAGGTAGCGGGCGATGTTCACCGGGGTGTCGGCGCCCGTCATGGTGACCGGGCGCGGGCAGTGCAGGGTGACCGCGAAGGACAGGTGGTCCTGGAGGTTGCGGCCGACGTCCGGTGAGGCGGCGCGCACCTCGACGCCGGCGCGGCGCAGTTCCCCGGGGTCGCCGATGCCCGAGCGCAGCAGCAGGTGCGGAGAGCCGATGGCACCGGCGCTGAGGATCACCTCGCGGCGGGCGGTGAGGGTGCCGGAGCTCTCGGTCTGCACACCGGTGGCCCGGTCGCCGTCGAAGGCGAGGGCGCGGACGCGGGTGTGCGGGAGGATGTCCAGATTGGCGCGGCGGGCGGCCGGTCCGAGGTAGCCGTCGGCCGCGCTCCAGCGCCGCCCGCGCCACTGGTTGACGGGGGTGAGGGCGACCCCGCTGTGGTCGGGCGCGTTCAGCTCGGGCAGGAATGTCAGGCCGTCGTCGCGGCAGGCGGTGACGAAGTCGGCGGTCAGCGGGGACGGGCTGCGGGGCGGCGCGATGTGCAGCGGGCCCTCGGTGCCGTACACCGTGGTGTCGCCGACCGGTCCCGACCAGCGCTCGGCGCGCCGGAAGTAGGGCACGATCGCGTCGTGGCCCCAGTCCGGCCCGGCGGACGCCGCCCACGCGTCGTAGTCGTCGCGGTGGCCGCGTACCCACATCATGGCGTTGATCGAGGAGGAGCCGCCCAGGCTGTGGCCGCGCGGCCAGAACAGCTCACGGCCGCCGAGCGCGGGCTGCTTCACCGTGCTGAAGTCCCAGTCGAACGGGGTCTTGAACAACTGCGGGAAGGCGGCCGGGATCCGGATCTCCCGCTTGCGGTCGGGTCCGCCGGACTCGACGAGGGCGACCCGCACGGTGGGGTCCTCGGACAGCCGCGCGGCCAGCACGCAGCCGGCCGAACCCGCCCCGACGACGACGTAGTCGTACGCGCTCAACTCGGCTTCTCCTCCAGGTCGACGCGGGTTCCGTCACGGCCACGAGGTCCGCGTACGGAAACGATGGAGGCCGAAGTCTCGCACGTACAAGGCCGTTTCAGGCCCGGTCGCGCCCCACTCTGCGCAGCCGCTCCCGCTCCTTCTCGGACAGGCCGCCCCAGACGCCGAAGCGCTCGTCGTTGTCGAGGGCGTATTCCAGACATGCCTGCCGCCCCTCGCAGGCGTTGCAGAGCTGCTTGGCCTCACGGGTGGAGCTGCCGGGGGCCGGGAAGAAGAACTCGGGCCCCGCCTGGGCGCACAGTGCTGTCTCCTGCCAGGAGAAGGCGGGATCGGTCGCGGTGTTGATCAGCATGACGGCCACAGTGCCGTGCCGCGATAAACGACTGATCAACGCCGCGTCAATGGCGCGTCCGCCCGGCCGGGGCGCCGGTACCGCGTGGGACGATATGAGCCATCCTGCGCGGAGAGCGGCAGGGCCGGAGACAGAGGTACGTACATGACCGAGGGCGGGGCACCGGCCGGGCGGGCCGCCCGGGAACTGCTCGTCCGCGCCGACGGTCTGCTGGACGCGGCACGCGGGGTCCTCGCGGATCACAGCCGGGCCGTCACCGCGGTCCGAACGTGCCTGGACCCCCTGCTCGACGACCTGGTGCGCGCCGATCTCGACGTCATCTCCGTCTCCCGGCTGAAGGACGTCACCGAGGGCAGGCTGCGCATCGGCGCGATCGAGCAGGCGGGTTTCAGGACGGTCGGCCAGGTGTACGGCGCCAGCCGCTACGAGCTCCGCCAGATCCCGGGGGTCGGCGCGCAGACGGCCGACCAGGCCCTGGCGGCGGCGGGCGGCATCGCGCACGCGGTGCGGGACACCGTCGCGGTGCGCATGGACGTGGACGACCGGAACGAGGCGGTGACCGCGCTGCTCGGCGCACTGTACGGGCTGGTGGCGGCGGGCCCGGACGCGCGGCGGGCGGTGGACGGGGCGCGGGCGCTGGTGGGGCGCCTCGATCCGCTGCTGACGGCGGCCGGTCCGGCGCGGGGGCGGCTGCGGTTGGTGTTCGCCTCCCGGCGGTCGCGGGCCGGGGTGCGGGAGGCTCTGGCAGGGGTCCGGGCGGCCGTCGCCGGGGCGGTGGAGCGCGGGCTGCCGCCGCTGTTCGCCCAGGTGTCGGCCGATCTGCTGCGGGAGCCGGGGTCCCCGGCGGCCGCCTGGGTCGACTTCGAGCTGCGGTCCGCCGAGTACTACAGCCTGCTGGCGGAGTTGTCGGGCTCGGGGCCGGACCGGGACGCGGCGGAGGGGTTCCTGCCGTCGGGGATGGCCGACCGGGTGCGCGGGCTGCGGCTGGACGACGCCCGGCTGCGGGTCTCGCTGCGCGGCTACCAGTCGTTCGGTGCCCGGTTCGCGCTCGTCCAGAAGCGGGTGATCCTGGGCGACGAGATGGGGCTCGGCAAGACCGTGCAGGCGATCGCGGCCCTGGCGCACCTCGCGGCGCGCGGCGAGACGCACTTCCTGGTGGTGTGCCCGGCGAGCGTCCTCATCAACTGGACGCGGGAGGTCCGGGCCAGGTCCACGCTGCGCGCGCTGCCGGTGCACGGTCCCGAGCGGCGGGAGGCGTTCGCGGAGTGGCTGGATTCCGGCGGGGTGGCGCTGACCACCTTCGACGCGCTGCACGCCCTGCCGGGCGCCGCGGACAGCGGGGTCCGGCCCGGGATGCTCGTGGTGGACGAGGCGCACTACGTGAAGAACCCGGAGACCCGCCGTTCGCGCGCGGTCTCCGGCTGGTCGGCGCGGACGGACCGGGTGCTGTTCCTGACCGGCACCCCGATGGAGAACCGGGTGGAGGAGTTCCGCAGCCTCGTCCGCCAGCTCCGGCCCGAGCTGGCCCCCTCGGTCGGCGCCGGCCACGGCGCGGCGGGCTCGCGGGCGTTCCGGCGCGCCGTGGCCCCCGCCTATCTGCGGCGCAACCAGGAGGACGTGCTCGCCGAACTGCCCGCCGTGGTCCAGGTGGACGAGTGGGAGGAGTTCAGCGAGGGCGATCTGCTGGCGTACCGGGAGGCGGTGGCCGAGGGGCACTTCATGCGGATGCGCCGGGCGGCGTACGCCCGGCCGGAGACCTCCGCCAAGCTGGACCGGCTGCGCGAGCTGGTCGCGGACGCGGCGGGCAACGGCCTGAAGGTCGTGGTGTTCTCGTACTTCCGCGAGGTCCTGGAGACGGTGCGCGGGGCGCTCGGTGACGGGGTGTCCGGCCTGCTGTCGGGGAGCGTGGCGGCGGCCCGGCGCCAGGAGCTGGTCGACGCGTTCGCGGCGGCGGACGGTCACGCGGTGCTGCTGAGCCAGATCCAGGCGGGCGGCGTCGGGCTGAACATGCAGGCCGCGTCCGTCGTCATCCTGTGCGAACCGCAGATCAAGCCGACGACGGAGCATCAGGCCGTGGCCCGGGTCCACCGGATGGGCCAGATACGGACGGTCCGGGTGCACCGGCTGCTCGCCGCGGACAGCATCGACCAGCGCATGCTGGACATCGTGGCCCGCAAGGAGCGGCTGTTCGACGCGTACGCCCGGCGCAGCGACGTCGCCGAGACGACGCCGGACGCGGTGGACGTGTCGGAGGGCGAGCTGGCCCGCCGGATCGTGGAGGAGGAGCAGCGGCGCCTCGGCGCGGCGGCCCGCCCCTGAGCCGTCTACTCGTCGTGTCCCGGAACGGTGCCGTCCCGGTCGGCGACGAGGAGCATGCCGCCCATGCCCCGGTCGGCGTGGCTCTGCACATGGCAGTGGTACATCCACGCGCCGGCGCCGACGTGTTCGCCCGCGATCACCTGGAAGCCGAAGGAGTCCGCCGGTCCGACGATCTTCGTGTCGACCACCCGGCTCGGGTCGTCGGGGCCGGTGAGCATCCCCGTACGGTTGTCCGCCCAGCGGTGACCGTGCATATGGAACGTGTGGTAGAAGTCGCCGTGCGTGATCATGACGACTTCGAGCCGGTCGCCGAGCGTGGTCGTGAAGTCCGGGCTCTCGCCGGCCGGGGTGTTGTTGATGGACATCCCGTTGAACACGATCGTGATCGTCTTGTCGGGCAGGATGTCGCCCCGGCGCCGGACGACCAGCGGCCCGTAGAGCCCGTCGCGGATGCCGCCGGTGCCGTGGTCGGAGCCGACGGCGTGATCGTGGTAGTGCCAGTAGCCCGCGCTGCCGGGCTGCCAGGTGCCGTCGCTGCGCAGGCCGGGGGTGTGGGTGCGCCAGGTGTACGTACGGGTCGCGCCGGGCTCGACGGTGCTGTGGTTCATCCGGGTGCCGTCGCTGGCGATGTCGTAGTCGACGCCGTGCGCGTGCAGCCCGGCCGGTACGTCCAGGGTGTTGACGAACTCGATGTGCAGGGTGTCGCCCTCGTTGAGCTCGATGTGCGGGCCGGGCACGGTGGCCTTGCCCTTCTGGAGCCCGTAGCCCATGCGGCCGTCCGGCAGCTTCTCCACGTACATGCGGATGTGCCGGACCACTCCCCCGGCGGGCGCCCGGCGGACCGGGTGCGGCAGGGCGGCGGCGGGTGCCGGGAGTGACAGGGACGCCACCCCCGCCGCCGCCACGGCCCCGCCGCCCATCAGCATCCGTCGGCTGAAACTTCTGCGGTCCATGTCGAACTCCCCACTGCTGACGGGTCCTGCCGAGGATGTGGCGACGGGCCGTGACGGACCCGGGAAAATCGCTTACCCACAGTAAGGAAAAGTCCGCCTCGGGGCTGCCAAGGGTGGTGGGCGAGTCGCGAAATACGCCTACCGGATCAGGTGACCGTCGCCGCGTGCTGCGGCATGTGCTCGCGTCCGCCGGGGTGGCGGTGGCGCCACACCCAGAAGACCGTGCACGAGACCAGCGCCCAGGCCGCGAGGACCAGGTACGGGAAGACCCGCTGGTGGCCCTGGTAGTAGACGGCGGTGTGCTGGGCGTTGACGGAGGCGCCCGGGGGCAGCCAGCGCCCGATGTGCCCGAGGAGCGAGGGCAGCAGCGGCCAGGACACGGCCCCGCCCGAAGACGGATTGCCGAGCAGCACCATCACGCCCCAGGTCGGCAGCATCGCCCACCGGCCGATCAGGGTGTTGAACATGGTGAAGACCATGCCCGAGGTGAACATCGTGAACGCCAGGATCAGCCAGGACTCGACGAAGGGCAGGTCCACCGCGCCCAGCAGCCAGTCGACCACGGCGGCGATGGCGAAGGCCCCCAGGAGCGAGTAGAGGACCGTGAAGCCGATCCGCTCCAACGGAATCAAGGACCGGGCGTGCACGCTGAGCTGGATGGCGCCCACGAAGCCGATGATCACCGCGGCGAGCGAGATGTAGAAGAGCGCGAGGCCGCGCGGGTCGCCCTTCTGAAGGGGTTTGACGTCCCGCACGGTCACCGGGATGTTCAGCGCGTCGCCCACCTTCGCCGCGGACTCGGCGAGCAGCTGGGCGACGGCCGCCCCGGAGGCCGCGGCCACGTCCAGGGAGACACCCCGGGCGCCCGACCGCACGATGGCGAAGACCTCCTGCTCCTCCAGCGCCTCGCGCGCGGCGGCCGCCGTCGGGTAGACGCGGATGACCAGGGAGGCGTCCAGGGCCTTGTCCATCCCGGCGACGAACTCCCGGCCGCGCGAGGTGTCCGGCTCGCTGACCACGGCGGTGGGGACGCTGTGCGGAGTCGGGTTGGCCATGGCGTACGTGTAGGAGCCGGCGAAGAGCCCCGCGGCGGCGGAGAGGATGAACAGCAGGACGATCGCCGGGAAGTACGGCGACTCCTTGAAGCCCTGCCACTTCTGGCCCCGGGTCAGCGGCCGGCCGTGCGCCCCGTGCTCCGGCTCGCTCACGCCTGGTCGTCCTCGTCGCGGCGGGCGCGGCTCGGCTGCACGCGCTTGGGCTCGCCGGGCATCTTCGGGTACTCGGGCGGGTAGGGCAGGTCGCCGGGGCCGCCGTCGCTCGCATGGCGGTCGGCGAGTTCGAGCAGCGAGTCCAGGCGGAACGCCTCCTGGTCCATGTCGGCGTGCACGTCGCCGTGTTCCGCGTACCGCACGGGCATGGTGCGGAGGTCGAAGTCGCGGGGTTCGGCGTCGTCCAGCTCCTCCCAGCGCAGCGGGGCGGAGACCGGGGCGTGCGGGAAGGGCCGTACGGAGTAGGCGGAGGCGATGGTGCGGTCGCGGGCGGTCTGGTTGTAGTCGACGAAGATCCGCTCGCCGCGCTCCTCCTTCCACCAGGCCGTGGTCACCCGGTCCGGCATCCGGCTCTCCAGCTCGCGCCCGACCGCGATGGCGGCGCGCCGCACCTCGGTGAACGTCCAGCGCGGCTCGATGGGCACGAAGACGTGGATGCCGCGCCCGCCGGACGTCTTGGGCCAGCCCCGCAGCCCGTGCTCCTCCAGGACACCGCGCAGCTCCTGGGCGGCGCGGACCGCGTCGGCGTAGCCGGTGCCGGGCTGCGGGTCGAGGTCGATGCGCAGTTCGTCCGGGTGGTCGGTGTCCCCGCCCCGGACCGGCCAGGGGTGGAACGTCAGGGTGCCGAGGTTGGCGGCCCAGAGCACCGCGGCGACCTCGGTGGGGCACATCTCCCGGGCGGACCGGCCGCTCGGGAAGGCGATCGTGGAGGTGGGAATCCAGTCGGGGAGGTTCTTGGGGGCGCGCTTCTGGTAGAAGAACTCGCCCTCGACGCCGTCCACGAACCGCTGGAGGGTGGTGGGCCGGTTGCGCAGGGCGCGCAGGATGCCCGGGCCGACGGCGAGGAAGTACTCGGCGACGTCCCTCTTCGTGTAGCCCTTCGCCGGGAAGTAGACCTTGTCCGGATTCGACAGCCGGACCGCCCGTCCGGCCGCGTCCAGCTCCACCGCTGTGCCCGCTGCTGCCATGTCGGCCACGGTAGGCCGGGCACACATATGCCGCATATCGGGAGACTCCGGTCGCCGTACGGTCCACAATCGGGCCATGGACCTGCCGGTGATGCCTCCTGTGAAACCGATGCTCGCCAAGTCCGTGAAGCGTATTCCGCCGGGCATGCAGTACGAGGCGAAGTGGGACGGCTTCCGGGCGATCGTGCACCGGGACGGTGACGAGGTGGTGATCGGCAGCCGGACCGGCAAGCCGCTCACCCGGTACTTCCCCGAGCTGGTCGACGCCGTCCGGGACAACGTGCCCGAACGGTGCGTGGTGGACGGCGAGATCGTCGTCGCGCACGACGGGCGCCTGGACTTCGACCGGCTCAGCGAGCGCATCCACCCCGCCGAGTCCCGGGTGCGGCTGCTGGCCGAGCAGACCCCGGCGGCGCTGGTCGCCTTCGACCTGCTCGCCCTGGGCGACGACTCGCTCCTGGACACCCCGCAGGCGGACCGCCGCACGGTCCTGGAGGCGGCGCTCGCCGGGGCGTCCGCCCCGGTGTACCTGGCCCCGTCCACGACCGACCCGGCGCGCGCCGAGGAGTGGTTCGAGGAGTACGAGGGGGCGGGGCTCGACGGGGTCGTCGCGAAGCCGCTGGACGCGCCGTACCGGCCGGACGTCCGGGCCATGTACAAGATCAAGCACGAGCGCACCGCCGACTGCGTGGTGGCCGGCTACCGCTTCCACAAGAGCGGCCCGGTCGTCGGCTCGCTGCTGCTCGGCCTGTACGACGACAGCGGCGCGCTCCAGCACGTCGGGGTGTGCGCCGCCTTCCCGATGAAGCGGCGCGCGGAACTCGTCACCGAGCTGGAGCCCCTGCTGACCGATGCCGACGACCACCCGTGGCGCGCCTGGGCCGAGGCCGAGGCGCACCTGGGCGCCCGGCTGCCCGGCGCCCCGAGCCGCTGGTCCGGCAAGAAGGACATGTCCTGGGTGCCGCTGCGGCCGGAGCGGGTCTGCGAGGTGGCGTACGACCACATGGAGGGCGACCGCTTCCGGCACACGGCCCAGTGGCGCCGCTGGCGGCCCGACCGTACGCCGGAGAGCTGCACGTACGCACAGCTGGAGGAGGTCGTCCGCTACGACCTCGCCCAAGTGCTGGCGGGCGGCGGCTGATCCGCCGGACGCCCCTAGTCCGCCGTGGGCGGCAGGGTGGGCGTGGTGCAGGGTTCGGCGGTCTCCGTGGGGTCGGGCGAGGGCGAGCCCGTGGGCTCGGTGGTGTCGGTCGGCTCCGGCGTCGGGGTGGTCGTGCAGCCCGGGTCCGGCTTCGTCGTGGTCGGGTCCGGGTCGGGCGTGGTGCTCGGGTCCGGAGTGGCGGAGCCGGTGTCCGTGGGGTCGGGCGAGGGAGCGGTGGTGTCCGTCGGGTCCGGGTCGGGCGTGGTGCTGGGGTCGGGGTCGTGGGTGCCGGGGGTGGTCGGGTGGGTGCTGGGACTGGGCTGCGGGCCGACCTCGATGCCGCCGCCGTCGTCCTCGGAGCCGGACCCACCCACGGGGCGCTCGGGCTTGGCGTGGCTGCCCGCGCCGGGGCTCCGGGGGATGGGGCCCGTGCCGTCGGTGACCGGGTGGATGCCCTTGCGGTAGAACTCCAGCCAGGACAGGACCGTACGGAGATACGTCTCGGAGTGGTTGTAGCTGAGGATCGCCCGGTTCAGGTCGGAGGGGATCGACAGATCGCGCGTCCCGGCGCACAGGTAGGCCCCGGCGGCGAGCGCCGCGTCGTACACGTTGTTCGGGTCCCGGCGCCCGTCGCCGTTGCCGTCGCGGCCCCAGTGCGCCCAGGTCGAGGGGATGAACTGCATCGGGCCGACCGCCCGGTCGTACGTCGCGTCCCCGTCGTAGGCGCCGCCGTCGGTGTCCGCGATGTTCGCGAACCCGGCGCCGTCGAGGACCGGACCGAGGATCGGCGAGACGGTCGTGCCGTTCCTGTCGACCCGGCCGCCGGCCGCGTGCCCGGACTCGACCTTGCCGATCGCCGCCAGTAACTGCCAGGGCAGCCGGCAGCCGGGATCGTTGCGCCCCATCGTGGCCTCGGCCTTGCGATAGGCGGCGAGCACGGTCGCCGGGATGCCGGCCTCGGCCCAGGACCGCTCGGCCGCCGGGCTCTGTATCTCGCCCTTCTTCGGCGGCTTCGGGCTCTTCAGCGGCGGGAGTTCGGTGTGGTACGAGTCGTCGCTGGGGACCTCGGACCAGACGACGTCGTCCGTCGTGTGTCGGGGCTTCGGGGTCTCCTCGTGCGCGACGAGCTGGGGTGCCTGGGACGCCGTGAGCGCGGCCATCGCGGCGACGGCGGCTGCGGTGCCGCCGAGTCCTCGGCGCATGGTGCCGTTGAACCTCATGCGTACCTTCCTCCGTGGGGTCACCGGGTGAATGTGTCGATCGCGGAGATCCGCCAGCTGCCGCCCTTGCGGACGGCGTCCACGCTGAACATGGCGGCGGCGTAGGTGGTCTCCTCGGACTTGCCGGTACGGGTGTTGCGCTGGTCGGCGTAGATCAGCAGCCGGGCCCGGTCGCCGTCGAGCAGTTCCACGCCGCTGTCGGTGACGGTCGTGGTGAGGACCAGCTTCTGCTTCGGCGCCTGCGCCCTGACCTCGGCGAGCATGTCCGCGTGCTGCTGGACCGCCTTGCCGGTCAGGTACTTCGTCACCGCCGCCTCGGCCTTGGTGGGCGAGGCGTAGTCGTACGAGAAGACCGCGCCGACGGCCTCGGTGATCTGGCCCTTCACCTCGCTGGTGCGGCTGATGTCGGTCAGGGCGGTGTTCTGCCGGCCGGGGTCGTCGCGCAGGCTCGCCGCCGAGGTGAACGCCCAGGCGGCGACGGCGCCGAGGAGGAGGGTGAGGACGCAGAGGACGGCGGGCAGGCTGAGGCGCGGACGGCGCTTCCCGGTCTCCGGTGCGCTCCCCTCGTCCTCTTCCGGGGCTTCTTCCGGATCGCCGCTCTCCGCGGCGGTGTCCTGCGCGGCGTCGGGCTTCTCCGGGTCCGGGCCGCGCCCGGGACGGGGGCGGGGCGGGGCGGTCGTCGCGGCGCGCTCGGCGGCGGCGACGGTGGCCAGGCGGCGCTGACGGTTGACCAGGTGACGGGTGGTCGACATGTCCGGGTTCCTCTCGGTGCGGGGGCGGGGGTGTCAGCCGGCGGTGTTGCCGACGGGCGCCTGACCGAGGGCGCTGAGCTTCCACCCGTCGGAGGTGCGGGTGAGCTGGCCGAGCATCCGGCTCTCCTTCACCGCGGGCTTGCCCTTCGGCGCGGTCACGGTCACCCGGAGCGCCACCATGACCCCGGCCTTCCCGGCCCGGTCGTCCAGCTCGGTGACCGCGCCGGCCAGCACCTTCGCGGTGCTGACGGTCTTCGCCTCCTGGATCTGCTTCTCGAACCCGCCCCGCCCTTCGACCAGTTGCCGGTGCAGGTCACCGGTGGTGGAGTCCTCCCAGCCGTCGAGCCCCTGCTCCAGCCGCGCGTGGTCGAGCGTGTTCATGTTCTGCACGGCCTGCTCCCCCGCCGCCAGCACCTCGTCGCGGGTCTCGGCGTACGCGGCCGAGCTGTCGTGCCCCGCCTGGTACCGGGACACCCCGCCCCAGCCCGCGGCGCCGGCCGCCGCGACCGTCAGCACGATCGCCGCCGCCACCAGCGGATTCCTCGTCATCGCTACCCGTGCCATCGCTGCCTCTCCCTGCCGGCGGTCCCGCCGTGCTGTGCTGTCCGTGCTCGGTGGTGCGGTGGTGCGTCTCGCTGACCACGCGGACTACCGGGAGGTGATCTCCACGATCGTCCAGTGCCCTTCGCGCAGTCGGGCCGTGACGGAGAGCTGCGCGGCCGCCTTGCTCGCCGCCTTGCCCTTGCGCTCGTAGACCTGGTCGAGGAAGACCAGCAGGTGGGCGCTGTCGGGCGTCAGCCGGGTGACCCCGGCGCGCACGACGTGGGTGGTGAGGGTGAGCTTCTGGTCGGCCGACTGCTTCTCGACCTGCCCGAACAGCGCCGCGTACTGCTGGAGCGCCTTGCCCGCGAGGAGCTTCTGCGCGGACGCCTTGGTGGCGGCGGTGCCGTCGGGGCTGTACGAGAAGACCTTGCCGAGCGCGTCGGTGACCTCACCGGCCACCTGGGCGGTCGCCGCGCTGTCGGTCAGCGCCAGGTTGGACGTGGCGGGCGTGTCCCGCAGCTGCCGCCCCGCCACGTACATCACGGCCCCGGCGGCGAGCAGCGCGACGACGAGGACTCCGGCGAGGACGCGCGGCCAGCGGCGGGCCGGGCGGGTACCGGTGGTTTCGGTGTCCTCGGGCGGCTCGACGGCTGCCTCCGGCTTCTCCTCGACGTCCGTGCTCATGCGCCGCTCCCTATGCCGAGCGCCGTGAGCGCCTTGATCTTCCAGCCGTCCCCGGTCCGGGCGAGCGTGGCCTCGAAGCGTTTGCGCTCGGTGCCCGCCTTGCCGCCGCGCGGGGTGACCTCGACGTCCACGGTCGCGATCATCAGCGCGGTGCCGGTCCGCTCGTCCAGCTCCGTGAGCGCGGCGTCGGTGACCTTGCCGCGCGCGGTGGCGCCGGACGCCTTGAGATCGGCGGCGTCCTTCTTACGGGTCCGCTTCAGCTGGTCGTACAGCGGGCCCGTGGCGGACTCCAGCCAGCCGGCCAGGCCCGCGTCCACGCTCGTCGCGTCCTTGCCGTCCAGGGTGTTGAGCCGGGCCAGCGCCTGCCGGCCGTCCGCGAGGGCGGCGTCCCTGCTCTTGGCGTAGGCCAGGTCGTCGTCGCCGCGCGCCTGGGCGTACGACCAGCCGCCCAGGGCGCAGACCAGGGCCGCGATCAGCAGGACCGCCCAGCCGCCGAGGCTTCGCGTACGGGGGTTCACTCGCCGTCCTCCTGTCCCAGGCCGAGCAGCCCGGCCATGCCGTGCACCGGTGCCGCGTCCGCCCCGGCGCCGAGTGCTCCGGGCAGCCGGTCGTCCTTGGCGTCCCCGACGTGCAGCGCACCGGCCTTCGCCGGTTCGGGGAGGGGGCCGCCCTTGGGGGCGTTGGCGCTGCCCCGGACGTCGATGCCGGTGCCGGGCGAGGCGGCGCAGCGGGCCTTGGTGTTGAGCGCGGGAGCCGGTGAGAGGTCGAGGCCGTTGCGGTAGGTCGTGCCCTCGTAGCCGGCGGTGCAGGGCAGCGGTTCGAAGAAGGTGACCGACATGCCGAACCGGGCGCCGTCCTCGTCCACCGCGCTGGCCCCGGCCGCCGCGACGGCGGGGAGCTTCACGAGCAGTTCCTCCAGGCCGCGCTGGCGGGTGACGGCGACGTCGGAGGTGGTGAGGAGGTTGGCGACGACGACCCCGAAGCTGGGTTCGACGTCCCGGAGGAGTCCGCTGATCTGGTTCGTCGCGTCGGGGGCGGCGGCGATCAGCTTGCGCAGATCGGTGTCGGACCCCTTCAGCTGGGCGGCCAGTTCCTTGGCGCCGGAGGCGAACCCCTTGAGCGCTTCGCCCTGTTCGACCTGGGTGCGCAGGACCGTCTTGCCGTCCTCCATCAGCCGGGTGTTGACGGGCAGCGCGTCGTCGGCAGCGTCCACGAAGTCGCTGCCGGTGTCCAGGAGGACCTGGAGGTCGTCGCCGCGCCCGCTGAACGCGGTGCCGAACTCGTCCACGACGGTGCGCAGGGACTCCAGGTCGACCGAGGAGGTGAGGTCGTTGACGCTGGTGAGGACGTTGGTCACGGGCGCCGGGACGGTGGTCTCGGCCTGGTCGATCACCGAGCCGTTCGCGAGGTAGGGGCCCTCGGTGCGGGTCGGCCGCAGGTCGACGTACTGCTCGCCGACGGCAGAGAGGTTGGCCACGACCGCCTTGAGGTCGTCGGGGATGTCCGGCGCGGACTTGTTGATCCGCAGCTCGGCCTCGACGCCGTCGTCGGTGAGTTCGATGGGCCCCACGCGGCCGACCGAGACCCCTCGGTAGGTGATGTTGGAGTGGGTGAAGAGGCCGCCGGTGCGCGGGAGTTGCATCTTGACCGTGTAGTAGTCGCGCATGCCGACGTAATGGCCGAGGTCGGCGTAGCGCACACCGAGGTAGCCGAGCACCAGCACGGAGATGACGAGGAAGGCGATGTTCTTGAGCCGGATGGCGAGGGTGATCATCGGTTGCTCCCCTTCGAGTCCGTGGGCCGGCTCGTCGTCGGCGCCGAGGTGGCGGGAAGCGGCAGCGGGAGTCCGGCGCCGGCGACCGACGGGGTCTGCGCGGGCGGGGTCTCCGGGTCCGGGTTGTAGGCGGGGATGATCTGGGTGCCGGGTTCGGCCGTGAGGTCCAGGTACACGTTGAGGTAGTCGCCCTTCACGCCGCGCAGCACCTCGTCCGTGAACGGGTAGGTGAGCAGCACCTGGAGGGAGTCGGGCAGGTCGTTGCCGGAGTCGGCGAGGGCCTTCAAGGTGGGGGCGAGGGCCTTGAGGTCGGCGATGGTGTCCGCCTTGCTCCGGTTGATGGTGGTGACGGCGACGTCGGAGAGGGTGTCCAGGGAGCGGAGCATCGTCATGAGCGATCCGCGCTGCTTCTCCAGGACCTTCATGCCGGGGCTGAGCTTGGTGAGGACGGTGCCGACCTGCTCCTTGCGTCCGGCGAGGGTGCTGGAGAGCCGGTTGACGCCGTCGAGCGCGGCGGTGATGTCGCCCCGGTGGTCGTCCAGGTTGGTGACGAGCTTGTCGACCCGGTGGAGCATGGATTTGACCTGGGGTTGCTGCCCGCTCAGGGCCTTGTTGAGTTCGGTGGTGATGGTCTTGAGCTGCTGGACGCCGCCGCCGTTGAGGAGCATGGACAGGGCGCCGAAGACCTCTTCGACCTCGGGGTTGCGGTTGGTGCGGCTGAGCGGGATGCGGTCGCCGTCGGCGAGGGTGCCCTTCTCCTTGCCCTTGGCGGGCGGGGCGAGCTGGACGTACTTCTCGCCGAGCAGGCTGGACTGCTCCAGCCGGGCGTAGGCGTTGGCGGGCAGGTCGATCTTCCCGTTCACCTTCATGGTGACCCGGGCCTGCCAGCCGTCGGGCGCCAGCGAGATCTTGGTGACCCGGCCGACGGCGACGTCGTTGACCTTGACCGAGGACTGCGGGGAGAGGCTGAGCACGTCCCCGAAGTCCGCGGTGATCTCGTACGGGTGGTCGCCGAGGTCGGCGCCGCCGGGGAGCGGCAGGTCCTCAATGCCGGAGAAGTGCGGGGCTCCGCATCCGGTGACGAAGAGGGTGCAGCACAGGCCGAGCGCGACGAGTATCGGTCCGCCTGTGGTGCCGAGGTCCGCGGGTCTGCGCGGTCGCCGGTTCATCGGTTCGCCCCCTTCGTGTCCTTGGCGTCCTTCGGGGTGCCGTAGACCGTGCCCACGGCCGGGAGCGGCAGGGCGGGCAGCACCTTCTGCCGTTCGGCGTCCACCGGGGAGAGTCCCTGGAGGGTGAGGGAGGAATCGAGGAGCGGGCCGCCCATGCTCAGCTCGTTGAGGTTGGTCCGGCCGTTGAGGGTGCGGTGCTCGGGGTCGTAGGCGTTGAGGACGTTGCCCGCCGAGAGCGGCAGGACGTCCATCGACTCGGCCAGCGAGGCGCGTTGGTCGACGAGGGCCTGGGTGATCGGCACGAGGGCGTCCACGTTCTTCTTGAGTTCGCCCCGGTTGTCCTTGATGAAGGTCTTGACCTGGCCGAGCGCGGTACCGAGTTCCTTGAGGGCCGCGCCGAGGTTCTTCTTGTCGTCGGCGAGGAAGCCGGTGACGGAGTTCAGCTGCTGCTCGGCGGCGCGGACGTTGCCGTCGTTGTCCTTGAGCATGGTGGTGAAGGTCTGGAGGTAGGACAGCGTGTCGAAGAGGTTGCCGCTCGACTTGTCCAGGGTCTTGGTGGCCTTGCCGAACTGCTCGATGGAGTCGCCGATGTCCTTGCCGTTGCCCTTGAGGTTCTTGGCCCCGGTGTCCAGGAGCCCGGCGAAGGCGCCTTCGGCGTTGGCCCCGTCGGGGCCGAGAGCGGTGGAGAGTTCGGTGATGGAGGCGTAGAGCTGGTCGACCTCCACCGGGACCGCGTTGTTGTCCGCGGGGAGCTGGGCCCCGTCCTGCATGGCCGCTCCCCCGGTGTAGGCGGGGGCGAGCTGGACGTACCGGTCGGCGACCAGGCTGGGGGCGACGACGACGGCGTGCGCGTCCTTGGGGACCTGGATGCCCTTGTCGATGTGCAGGACGACCTTGACGTCCTTGCCGCGCGGTTCGACGGACTCCACGCGGCCCACGCGTACGCCGAGTATGCGCAGGTCGGACCCGGCGTAGACGCCGGTGACCTGGTCGAAGTAGGCGGTGACGGTGGTGCCGCCCTGCTCCTCCAGGGCCGAGACCCCGGAGGTGGCGGCGACGGCCACGACGACGAGGCCGGCGCCGATGCCGATGACGCGGGTGAGTCTCATCTCAGTGCCCGCCTTCCTGCTTCGGCGGCATGCAGCCGGTCGCCGGGGGTGTGTTCGCGGGCAGGTAGTTCTTCGGGACGACCCCGCAGACGTAGTTGTCGAACCAGCGGCCGTTGCCGAGGGTGTTGCCGACGAGCCGGTTGTAGGAGCCGGCGAGCGCGAGGACCTGGTCGAGGCTCTTGCGGTTCTTCTTGAGCACCTCGGTGACCCGGCCGAGCGCCTTGAGGGTCGGCTTCAGCTGCTTGTTGTTGTCGGAGACGAGACCGGTGAGCTGGGTGCCCAGGTCGCGGGTGCCGGTGAGCAGCAGGTGGATGGAGTCGCGGCGGGCCTGGATCTCGCCGAGGAGCAGGTTGCCGTCGTCCAGGAGGGTTTCGAAGCCGCTCTTCTTGTTGGCGAGGGTCTTGGTGAGCTGCTTGCTGCCCTTGAGCAGGGTCGCCAGCTGTGCGTCGCGTTCGGAGACGGTCTTCGACAGCGCGGAGAGCCCCTTGGCGGCGCTCTTCACGTCGGGCGGGGAGTCCTTGAAGGTGGCGGAGATCGTCTCGAAGCTCTTGGCGAGCTGCTTGGTGTCGATCTCCCCGATGGTCTCGCCCAGTCCGTTGAACGCCTGGGTGACGTCGTACGGGGAGGTGGTGCGGGAGGCGGTGATGCGCTCGTCCGGGTCCTGCGGGGCGTCGCCGAGCGGGTCGACGGCGAGGTATTTCTCGCCGAGGAGCGTCTTGATGGCGATGCCGACGGTGCTGGCGTTGCCGATCCAGGCGTCCTTGACCTTGAAGGTGACCTTCACCTTGGCGCCGTCCAGGGAGACGCCGGTGACCTTGCCGACCTTGACGCCGGCGATGCGGACCTCGTCGCCCTCGCCGAGTCCGGCGGACTCGGTGAAGTCGGCGGTGTAGGTGGTGCCGCCGCCGATGAAGGGGAGCGAGTCGGCCCGGTAGGCGCCGAATCCGATCAGGGCGAGCAGGAGCAGGCCCACGATGCCGACGGCGACGGGGTTGCGGTGGCGTATCGGCTTGATCATGACAGGCACCTCGGCTGGGTGATCTCGATGCCGGTCGGCGGGGTGCTGCCGTCGCTCGTCGTCACGCCGCTGACCCTGGCCTCGCAGAGGTAGAGGTTGAGCCAGGAGCCGTACGAGGTGAGGCGGCTGATGGCCGCCATCTTGGCCGGGGTCTTCTCGAGGAAGTTCTCGATCTTCGGGGTGTTGTCGGCCAGGTTCCCGGAGAGACGGCCGAGCTGCTTGATGTCGTCCTTGAGGGGTTTGCGGCCGTCCTCGAAGAGGTCCGCGGTGACCGTGGTGAGCGCGCCCATCGCGGTGACGGCCTCACCGAGGGGCTTGCGGTCGCCCGCGAAGCCGGTGACGAGGGCCTGGAGGGTGTCGACCAGGTCGTTGAAGCCGGCTTCCCGGTCGTTGACGGTCTTCAGGACCGAGTTGAGGTTCTTGATCACCTCACCGATCACCTTGTCCTTGGCGGCGACCGTGCCGGTCAGCGAGCCGACGTGCTGGAGGATCGAGTCGACGGTGCCGCCCTCGCCCTGGAGCACCTGCACGATGGAGCCGGCCAGCTCGTTGACGTCGGGCGGCGAGAGCCCTTCGAAGAGGGGCTGGAAGCCGTTGAAGAGCTGGGTGAGGTCGAGCGCCGGGGTGGTCCGCGACAGCGGGATGGTGGAGCCCGGGGCGAAGCTCTCGCCGACGGGGCCCGCGCCCTGGTCCAGGTCGATGTAGCGCTGGCCGACCATGTTGAGGTACTTGATCGACGCGGTCACGGAGGCCGGCAGCTTCTTGCTCTTGCGGACGCTGAAGCGGACCTCGGCGACCCGGCGGTCCGCGACCTTCACGGACTCGACCTGGCCGACCTTGACGCCGGCCACGCGGACGCTGTCACCGACGATGAGCCCGGTGGCGTCGGTGAACCGGGCCTTGTACGAACGGGTCTCGCCCACACCGGTGTTGGCGATGGACAGGGCCAGGACCGTGGTGGCCAGGCTCGTCACCACGATGAAGACGATCGATTTCGCGAGCGGTCCCGCGAGGGAGCGGCGCTTCACTTGAGCTTCACCTCCACACCGCGGAAGGCCGGGCCGATGAGCACGCTGCTCCACTCGGGCAGGGCCTGCGGCCGGACTTTCAGGGAGGGAGCCACCAGCTCGTTGACGAGCCGGCTCTCCTGCGGCGAGTTGGGCATGCCCAGCGACGGGTCGGCCGCCGGGACCTCGACCGGCGTGGCCGGGTCCGGGTCGGCCGGGGCGGTGTCGGCGGCGGTCCTGGCGTCGGCAGTGGGCACGGTCTGGCCGACGTAGGGGATGGAGTAGCAGTGCGGTCCGCCGGTGGCGTTGTACACCGGGGTGTCCTGGCCGGCGACGTACTTCCCCTTGGAGGGAACGGTCTTGAGCGTGACGTGCAGGCCCGGCTGGTCGGTGCCCTTGCCGAGCGCCTTGTCCATGGCCGGGACGAAGTTGGCCACGGTGCGCAGGGTGCAGGGGAACTCCGAGGAGTACTTCGCCAGGGTCTCCAGGGTGGGCCTGCCGCTGGCGGCGAGCCGGATGAGGTTGTCCTTATTCCGCTGGAGGAAGGCGGTGACGTCGCGGGCGGACGCGGTGGTGGAGCCGTACACGTTGGCGAGGTTCGCCTGCTGTTCGGCGAGGGTGCCGCTGGTGGTGGTGAAGTCGGTGAGGGCGTCCAGGACGTCGGGGGCGGAGTCCGCGTAGAGCCGGCTCACCTTGACGAGTTCCTTGATGTCCTCGTTGAGCGTGGGGAGTTGGGGGTTGAACCTCTGGAGGTGGGCGTCCAGCTTCACGAGGGTGTCGCCCAGCTTCTCGCCCCGGCCCTCCAGTGCGGTGGAGACCGCGTTGAGGGTGGCGGACAGCTTCTCCGGCTTCACGGCGGTGAGCAGCGGCAGGACGTTGTCGAGGACCTCTTCCAGCTCGATGGCGTTGCTGGAGCGGTCCTGCGGGATGACGTCGCCGGCGCCGAGGGTCTTCGTGGAGGGCACGGGGGGCGGTACGAGGGCGACGAACCGTTCTCCGAAGAGGGTGGTGGGCAGCATCTGGGCGGTGACGTCGGCCGGGATGCGGTCGAGCTTGTCGGGCTTGATCGCGAGGGTGAGCCGGGCCCCTTCGCCGTCGGCCGAGATGTTCCGGACCTGGCCGACGACGACGCCGCGCAGCTTCACATCGGCGTTCTCGTGCATCTCGTTGCCGACGCTCGATGTGCGTACGGTGACGGTGGCGTCGTGCGTGAAGTCCTTCTCGTACACCGAGACCGAGACCCAGATGAGGACGGCGGGCACGAGGAAGAGGGCGACCCCGGCGGTTCTGCGGGTGGTGGTCCGGATGGCGCGGGATGTCATCAGCCGGCCACCTTCACCGTCGTCGTGGCGCCCCAGATGGCGAGCGAGAGGAAGAAGTCGGTGACGCTGATGAGCACGATCGCGTTCCGCACGGACCGGCCGACGGCCACCCCGACCCCGGCGGGCCCGCCGGTGGCGTGGAAGCCGTAGTAGCAGTGGGCGAGGATCACCATCACGCTGAAGATCAGCACCTTGAGCACCGACAGGAGCACGTCCGCCGGGGACAGGAAGAGATTGAAGTAGTGGTCGTAGGTGCCCGCGGACTGCCCGTTGAACAGGACGGTGACGTACCGCGAGGCGACGTACGAGGAGAGCAGCCCGATCGCGTACAGCGGGATGATCGCGACGACCCCGGCGATGATGCGCGTGGTGACGAGGTAGGGCATCGAGCGCACGCCCATCGATTCGAGGCCGTCGACCTCCTCGTTGATGCGCATGGCGCCGAGCTGTGCGGTGAAGCCGGCGCCGACGGTCGCGGAGAGGGCGAGTCCGGCGACGAGCGGGGCGATCTCGCGGGTGTTGAAGTACGCGGAGATGAAGCCGGTGAACGCGGCGGTGCCGATCTGGTTGAGGGCCGCGTACCCCTGGAGTCCGACGACCGTGCCGGTGGCCAGGGTCATCGCGATCATCACGCCGATGGTGCCGCCGACGACCCCGAGGCCGCCGCTGCCGAAGGCGACCTCGGCCAGGAGGCGCTGGACCTCCTTGAGGTAGCGGCGCAGGGTGCGCGGAATCCAGATCAGTGCCCTGATGTAGAAGGTGAGTTGGTCACCGGATCTGTCGAGCCAGCCGAGCATTGACATGGGTCAGCTCCCCTTCGCGGGGACGATCTGGAGGTAGATCGCCGTGAGGACCATGTTCACGAAGAACAGCAGCATGAAGGTGATGACGACGGACTGGTTGACCGCGTCGCCCACGCCCTTCGGGCCGCCGCGCGGGTTGAGGCCGCGGTAGGCGGCGACGATGCCCGCGATGAAGCCGAAGATCAGCGCCTTGACCTCGCTGACGTAGAGGTCGGGCAGCTGGGCGAGGGCGGAGAAGCTGGAGAGGTAGGCGCCCGGGGTGCCGTGCTGGAGGATCACGTTGAAGAAGTAGCCGCCGAGGGTGCCGACGACCGAGACGAGGCCGTTGAGCAGGACGGCGACGAGCATGGTGGCGAGCACGCGCGGGACCACCAGGCGCTGCACGGGCGAGACGCCCATGACCTCCATGGCGTCCAGCTCCTCGCGGATCTTCCGCGAGCCGAGGTCGGCGCAGATCGCGGAGCCGGCGGCCCCGGAGACCAGCAGGGCCACGATGATCGGGCTGGCCTGCTGGATGACGGCGAGGACGCTGGCGCCACCGGTGAAGGACTGGGCACCGAGCTGCTGGGTCAGCGAGCCGACCTGGAGGGCGATGACCGCGCCGAACGGGATGGAGACCAGGGCGGCGGGCAGGATGGTCACGCTGGCGACGAACCAGAACTGCTCGATGAACTCCCGCACCTGGAAAGGGCGTCGGAAGGTCTCCCGGGTCACGGTCCCGGCCAGCGCGAACAGCCGTCCGGTCTCGCGCAGGGGCGCGGCGAGCCTGCTGGGGCGCGGGGCCTGCGGCGCCTTCGCGGGCTCCGGGGCGCGGTCCACCGGCTCCGGTTCACCGGGGGGCCGTACGGGCATGGGGGCGGTCACCGGCGTCCACCGCCCACGACGGGGCTGTAGCTGTTCAGGATGGCGGTACGGGCCGCCTCCGGCAGCTCGCCCAGCATCGACATGACGCGTTCCCGGCGGCGGAGGGCGCCCTGGCGCACCGGCAGGCCGGGCGACGGCTCCAGCTGGGGGACGACGGTGCGCGGGGCGTTGGCCGAGCTGATGCCCTGGCTGTAGCCGTTCAGCTCCTCGGCGGCGAGGGTGGCGGCGTCCTTCTCCTCGGACATGCCGATGGGCCCCTCGCAGCGGCCGGCGAGGAACTGGTTGACGACGGGCAGGTCGCTGGTGAGCAGCACCTCGCGCGGCCCGAAGGTGACGAGGTTGCGGCAGAACAGCATCCCCATGTTGTCCGGCACGGTGGAGGCGATGTCGAGGTTGTGGGTGACGATGAGCATCGTCGCGTCGATCTGCGCGTTGAGGTCGACGAGGAGCTGGGAGATGTACGCGGTGCGGACCGGGTCGAGCCCGGAGTCGGGTTCGTCGCAGAGGATGATCTGCGGGTCGAGGACGAGGGCCCGCGCCAGGCCGGCGCGCTTGCGCATGCCGCCGGATATCTCACCGGGAAGCTTGTTCTCCGCGCCCAGGAGGCCCACGACGTCGATCCGCTCCATGACGATGCGGCGGATCTCGGATTCCTTCTTGCGGGTGTGCTCCCGGAGCGGGAACGCGATGTTGTCGAAAAGCGACATGGACCCGAAAAGGGCGCCGTCCTGGAACATGAGACCGAAGAGCTTGCGCGTCTCCATGATGTCCCGCTCGGAGCCGTTCACCATGTCGACGCCATTGACGAGAACGCGCCCGCGTTCGGGTTTGAGGAGGCCGATGATGGATTTGAGGAACACCGTCTTTCCCGTCCCGGACGGGCCGAGCATGACACTGACCTCGCCTGCGGGAAGCGTGAGCGACACATCCTGCCAGATGTTCTGCTTGCCGAAAGACTTGGTGAGCCCCTCGACCACTACTTCGATTCCCATCCCACCTCCTGCATGCGCTCACGAAGTGACAGAAGTGCGCCGAAGGGCGCACGTTAAGTTCACCGGCACCGCCAGGACAAGCCCTTGAGCAGCCCATTCGCAAAGATCCGGACCGTTTGTCATCGGTTGACAAATTCCGGTTCCGATCTTGTGAAGTACTGCGTACTGCCGTCCGTCGGTGCAGGCCGGAACCCCGCGGCCCAGGGGGCCGGATATGCGTCCGGGCCCCTGCCGACGGGTGAGCAATCTCCGGACGCGCCGGAGGAGTTGCTGACGGAGGTGACGCTACGGGTGGGTAACCTGGGCCGCAATACCAGGTCATCAAGTTTTCGCGCGAGAGCGCGAAGGGGGTGATTCTTTCTCATCGACTGAGCAGAGCGGCCGGAAAAACTGTCGCCGAGTGACAAGTTCCGGGGCCGGACGGCGGGTCCCGTACGCCGCACAGCGCCTCGAGAAGCGCTCGGGACCGGCTCGAATACACAAGTGGCAGGCGGCATTCCGCATATCTGGCCGGCCGGAGTCGTGGCGGCGCCCGCGAGGGCCTGCGCACGAAGTGACAAGAAGGCCGGATCCCGTACTCATCCCTGACGGATATGTGCGCCCCGTCCATAGATTCTCATACGACGGGATTGTGTCCCGGTGTTTCCCGCCAGTAACCTCACGGCTCGGTGAATGGGATTTCGTATCGGCCCCGTCCGACGCCGTCCCGGCACCCGCATTCCGCATTCCGTGCTCAATTCGCTGCGCACATCGGAAACAAGGGGAAGACATGAGAACCTCGAACCGGGTACGTGTGGGGCTGTTGGCCTCCTTCACCGCTCTCGCCGCCGTCGCCTCCATCGGGTCGGCCACCGCCGCCACCCAGCTGAACGGCGACTGGGCACCCTTCAGCCGCTGCCCGGTGGACGACCCGGCCATGCTGGCGGCGGACGGGGCGACGGACATCGCCATCTGCGTCACCTCGCACTCGGCGAGCGGCTCCATCAAGCTGGGCAACACCGTGGTGCCGGTCGGCGCCAGCGACCTCCAGATCGGCGTGGTCAACCACCCGGGCGCCGTCTCGACCGTGGTCTCCCCGAAGGGGGGAGCGCTCGTCGCGGACTCCGCGAAGGTGCCGGGCGGCCTGCTCGGCCTGATGTGCCCCAGCGACGTCCCCGTGATCACGGGGATCTGCAACACGCTCACCGACGTCAAGCTGAACCGGGTGACGGCGACCATCGAGTCGGTCAACACCCCGACCGGCTTCCAGCTCCTGGCGGGCGCGACCACCGGCAAGCCGATCATCACCCTCCCGGTCCGCATCCACCTGGAGAACCCGCTCCTGGGCGACAAGTGCTACATCGGCTCCTCCTCGGACCCGATCCTGCTGAAGCCGCAGAACCTGACCCAGCCGGCCGTCACCAGCGAGAACTTCGCCGGCGACGGGACCCCGGACCCGAACGGCCCGATGAGCCGGCTCAGCCTCCAGGGCGCCACCCAGACCGACACGACGTACGCGGTCCCCGGCACCAACGGCTGCGGCCTGCTCGGCTCGTTGAACTGGGCGGTCAACCTGAAGACGGGGCTGCCGTCGGCCGCGGGCAAGAACAGCGTCACGCTGGACAACGCGCAGACCGACGTGGCGGCGATGAGCGCCCCGGGCGACATCGCCCCGAACGCGGGCAAGGTCATGTCGCAGTACTGGCACTCGGCGGTGCGGTAACCGTCCTCGCGTCCGGAGCCCGAAGGGGCCACCTCCCTCGCGGAGGTGGCCCCTTCGGCGTGTGCCGGACGGGCGGGGGTTACGACTTGGGCTTCGTGCCGGGCAGTTCCGCCGGCGGGGGCGGGCAATAGGAGCTCTCGGGGAAGCTGGGGATGCAGGTCGGCCCCTGGTTCATGAAGATCCGGTTCCCGGGCCCCGAGATCGCGGCAGTGAAGAGCGGATCCAGATCTTCGCCGTCCGTGCCGCAACCGCTGAAGGGCGGGATGGTGACCTCACCGTCCAAACGGCCGCCCAGGGCCACGTTGATATACGCCGACCCGCCGTTCAGCACGACCTTGAACGGCTTTTCCGTCCTGCAGTTGCTCCCCACATCCAACGGTGTGCCGTTCACCTTGACATCGTGCAGGCGCAGGGACTGTTTGAAGTAGACCGTGGAGAACTGAGTGTGGGGACCGTAACCGATGTTGCCTGTGGAGATGGTCATGGGGCCGGTCTCGAAGGACACTTTCGCCGTCACCGGCTGGAAGCCGAAGGTGAGGAAGGTGGATTCCGCGTCCGGAAGTTTGATGTTCGCAAGGTTGTCGATCCGGAGATAGTATCCGTTGCCGTCCGGGTCGTCCGGATCAGCCGCCTGGCGGCTTGATATGACCTTCGTCGACAGGACCGCGACGAGCGCCGGGTGACCGGGATCATTGACGATCATGGCACCGTTCAGCTTCTGCACGTTGGCGAGACCCAGCGCGTTGGCACACATGAAGACACCCGGGAGGGTTGTCTGGGCGACGGGGCCGCCCGGCGGGGGTTGTGGTGCCTCGCTCGCGTCCAGTTCTCCCTCCGGCGGTTCGACAGGACAGAACTCGGGGCCCTCGTCGCCCTCGGCTTCCGCCGGCTCCACCGAGATCTCCTTCTCCTCCGCCCGGCCGGAGCCATGCGCCGGAGGGGTGGGCGTCCCGGGGGTGCCCGACGGCTCGGCACTGGTGCCGTCCGTCACACGCGTGGTCGCGAGGTGTCCGTTCTCGCCCTCCTTCAACCGGCACGTCACCGCGGTCAGAGGCGGCGCGGTCCTGTCGGGCTCCGTCGTGGCGGACCGCAGCTCGATCGTCAGCTCCTCGACGGAGAAATCGACGTCACCCGCGGAACTCAGCGTCACGTAGGGGACCTCACCGGAGTGGACGAGCGCTACGTCACCGTCGACGGAAAGGGGGGTACTCGGCGCGTTCAGCTCCCAGGGGGCCACGGTCGACTCGCCGTTCTGGGCGACTTTCACCTTGAGCGCCGCCCGGCTCACGACCGCCTCGGTGCCTTCCGGCAGCAGCCCCGCGAGGTCTGCCCGCGAGAGGGTGACGGTGAGCGTCGCGGGTCCGGGCTGTACCGGACGGCCGACCTCACCGGTCGCCGGGACGTCCACCGAGACGCCGACCGCTGCCGCAACGGTGCTCGTGTCGCCGTCCTCTGCTCCGCAGACCGCGGCGAAGCCGTCCGGTCCCGGGCTCTCATCAGCGGCCGAACCTCCGCCGGACAACAAGCCGGCGAGGAGGGCGAGACCGGCGACGGAGGCGACCCTCACGGAACGCCCCGCACGGGTCGCGTGAATCAGAGTGTGCATAACGGGCCAGTCCTCCACGGCGTGCGATGGGTCGTACAACTGCGGGAGCGCCCGCCCGCGGGCGCCGGAACCAAGAAGGCCGGGCCGGCCGCGAAAAGGCTTCGCGGCCGGCCCGTACCCGTGTGCTGCTGGAGCCTTACGGCGTCGTGATCTTCGGCGAGGTGCCCGTCGAGGTCACCTTGACGAGGTACGAGGCCTTGAAGGAGGCCACGTCGCCGTTGTTGATCAGGCCGAGGCAGTTGGCGTTGGACGCCTTCAGCTCCGTGCCCGAGCCGTCGATGACCAGCCTGCCGGTGCTGTTGTCGTAGTACCCGTACGCCTTGCCCTTGAAGTCGGCCACGCAGCCGAAGCCGGTGATGTGGGCCGAGATGCCGGTGACGTTGCCCTTGACCCGGTTGGCGTTCGAGGGGTCCACCCCGGTGACGTTGATCGTCCACGGCGTCGCGGTCATGGAGACGGTGAAGGTGATGCCACCGACCGAGCAGCTGGTGAAGCCGATCGTGCCGATGGTCGCCATGTTGGCTCCCGTGGCGCTGGTCGCGGCGACGTTGCCCGCGGTCACGTTGGAGGAGGCACACGTCAGGGTCGCGGCGGGGACGGTCAGCGTCGGGTTGGCCGCGCTGGCGGTGTACGCGCCGTTCGGGGTCGCCGACCAGGAGGCCGTGGCGCCGGCGGAGGCCGAGGTGGCAGCCATACCGAGGGCGGCACTGGCGGCGGTGGCGATGATGGCGGCTCTACGTGCAAGGGTGTTCACGGAATCCGGTTCCCTTCGAGGGTGTGTGACCTACACCGGGGGCCACTTCCGGCCGGGTGAGCGGCGCTCCCGGAGTGGGGGGTCACGAGACAGGAATGTGGCAGTCCGGCCTGACGGACTGCTCGACCTCTTGCGTTCGGCGATGACGCTACGGGCGAGTAATGTCGCTCCGCAACACGCTGGAACAAAGAATCTCCACAATCGTCGTTGTCTCTCAGAAATTGCTTGCGAGGCGAGTACGGCGCGCGGATTTTTTATCGAGAAGTGAGCAGTTCCACCGAGGCGGACACCCCCGCCCCTGCTCACCCGGTGAGGGTACGGCCTCCGCTGCCACCCAACGCCCCACGTCACAGCCCTGCCGTACGGCCTCCCCCGGCACATCGCCGCACTCTTGACTTCCGCCCGCCGGCGCAGTGGAATTCACCGCGAATAGCGAGGACGACATTGTTCGGGGAGTCCGGAAGCGCACCTGGGAGCCCCCGCCGCATTACCGGAATCCGGGCCCCCGCATCAGCACCGCACGAGTCATCCGCGAGTCGGACGCGAGTGCGGAGGCCCACCGAAGCGGTGGCTGAAACCAGCCGATACATGGCCCATACATTTCGTCTTGTCCTGCCTGTGTTCAGAGCCACATACGTGGACTATCTTCGGCAGCCGAAGTCTGTACGCACCTGAGAACGGCTGGGAGCGCTCTCCCGTCCGTCACCCCCCATCGGGCGCCGAAGAGCAAGAAGGGGTCAAGGTATGCCGGGAGTTGCGCAACCCTCGGAGCTGGGAGAGCCGCTGGGACCGCTGCCGCAGGAGTTCGCCACGATCGTGCGGCCCGAACTGCCCAGCCTCATCAAGGAGATCGGCCTTGAGGTCACCCGCGCCTACCCCGAGTACGCGCGGCTCCTCGACGGCCCGTACGGCCAGGGCATCCGGGTCGGTGTCGAGCAGAGCATCTCCGTGTTCGTGGACCAGGTGGCCGAGCCGGCCGCCCCCTCCGCGCTGCGCGACGAGATGTGCCGCAGGTTCGGCCGGTTCGAGGCGTACGAGGGGCGCAGCCTGGACCAGTTGCAGGGGGCGTACCGGTTGGGCGCCCGCGTGGCCCTCCGCCGGGCGAAGAAGATCGGCAGGCGCTACAACCTCTCCCCACCATGATGCTGACGTTCGCGGACGCGTTGTTCAGTTACGTGGACGAGCTGGAAGCCCTGTCGCGCGAGGGGTACTTGGAGGTGCGGTCGGCCTCCGACGACCACACGGACACCTTGCGGCGCAGACTGCTGCACCTGATCCTCGCCGGGCGGCCGGTGCCGCGCGTGGCCATCGCCGAGCTGTGCGAGCAGACCGGCTGGACGCTGCCGGACGAGGTGACGCTCGTCGCCGTGCGCCCGTCCCCCGATCTGGACCGGCTGGCGATCGACCGTGACGTACTGGTCGACTTCACCGATCCGCAGCCGCACTTACTCATCCCGGGCCCCTTCGACGACATGCGAAGACGGATGCTGGAGCACGCCCTGCCGGGCGTCCGCGCCGCCATCGGCCTGACCGTCCCGTCGTCGCTGGCCTCGGACTCCATCCGCTGGGCCCGGCGGGTGCTGGAACTCGTGGACGCGGGCGTCATCGACGACGCGCCGGCCATCCTCTGCGACGACCACCTCATCACCCTGTGGCTGCTCTCCGATCCGGTCCTCCTGGACCAGCTCGCGCGCCGCGAACTCGCCCCGATGGCCAACATCAGCGCCAACCGGCGCGAACGGCTCATCGAAACGCTGCGGATCTGGCTCGACACCCGTGGCACGGCGGCCCAGATGGGCGAACTGCTCGACGTACACCCCCAGACCGTCCGCTACCGGATGCGCAATCTGGAATCGATCTTCGGCGATCAACTGGTCGATCCGGAGGCGCGGTTCTCCACGGAGACCGTGCTCCGCGCCATGCAGCTGCGGGCCCGCAGCAACGACACACCCATCTGAACAGCGCGACGCGTCCTCAGCCCGACGAGCACCTCACGCGAAGTCAACCTACTTGCTGGTAAGGGGAAATAGCCGGTCATTCCCAAACGGTTGCCACACGGAGACGTACTCAACGCGAAACCAGGAACTGCGTCTCGTTATATGGAGTGGAGTCGGTCCGCCCACCCGGCGGTCCGACGCCCGACCTCCTGGCCACCATCGAGAGGGAACCCCCATGACCGCCTCGCACCTGCTCGTCCCCGTCCCGATCCCGGACCGCATCGCCGCGCTCATCGGCGCCTGCACCCCCGCGCACATCCTCCAGGCCGAGTTCGACGCCGACTGCGCCGCGCGCGAGGTCCGCAGGTTCCGCGGGCCCCGGCTGGGCATCGAGGACCAGGCCGACCGCGAGCAGGCCCTGTCCGAGCTGGCCCGCGCCAACAAGGTGCTCGCCGCCCATCACCCCCGGCTCGTGGTGCGCCCCGGCTCCGCCTGGTGACCTCGCACGACGGCCTGTCGCGCACCTTGCGAAGAGACCGCCGCACCCTTACCTTACTCAAAAGTAAGTTTACTTCAGAGTAAGGAACTGGCGTGGCCGACAACAGCAGCGGCAAGGTCACCGACGAACTGGCCGCCCTCGACTTCGCGGCCGTCTCCCCCGAGGAGTTCGCGCGGATCGTGAAGGGCCTGTCCGCCAAGCAGCTCACCGAGGTCATGCACGGGGAGCTGCGCACCCGGGTGCTCGGCGAGGTCTTCGGCCGGATGAAGCAGCAGTTCCGCCCGGAGGCGGCGGGGGCGCTCACGGCGCTGATCCGCTGGAAGATCACCGGCGACACGGAGGCGGTCTACGAGACCTCGATCGCGGACGGCACCTGCACCGTCAGCGAGGGCCGCTCGGAGGCGGAGCCGCGTACGACGCTGATCATGGCGGACGCGGAGTTCCTGAAGCTGGTCTCCGGCAACGGCAACCCCGTCACCATGTTCATGATGCGCAAGCTGAAGGTGGCCGGTGACGTCGGCCTGGCCTCGGGGCTCACCCGCTACTTCGACATCCCGAAGGCGTGAGCCGATGAGCTACTTCTCCCTGGCGCTCACCGAGGACCAGCAGGACCTGCGGAACTGGGTGCACGGCTTCGCCGCCCAGGTGGTGCGCCCGGCGGCGGCCGAGTGGGACGCCCGCGAGGAGACGCCCTGGCCGGTCATCCAGGAGGCCGCGCGGATCGGCCTCTACGGGTTCGAGTCGCTGGCCGACATGTACGGCGACCCGTCGGGGCTCTCCCTCCAGATAGCCAACGAGGAGCTGTTCTGGGGCGACGCCGGCATCGGCATGGCCCTGTTCGGCACCTCGCTCGCGGTCGCCGGAATCTTCGCCTCCGGCACCCCGGACCAGCTGGCCGAGTGGGTACCGCAGTGCTACGGCGACGAGGACGACCCGAAGGTCGCCGCGTTCTGCGTCTCCGAACCGCAGGCGGGCTCCGACGTCTCCGCGATGACCACGAAGGCCCGGTACGACGAGGCGAAGGACGAGTGGGTGATCTCGGGCCAGAAGGCGTGGATCACCAACGGGGGCATCGCCGAGGTCCATGTGGTCGTCGCCTCGGTCGACCCGGCGCTCGGCGCACGCGGGCAGGCCGCGTTCATCGTGCCGCCCGGCACCGAGGGCCTGGCGGCGAGCCGGACCATCAAGAAGCTGGGGCTGCGCGCCTCGCACACCGCGGACGTCTTCCTGGACGACGTGCGGGTGCCGGGGCACTGCCTGCTCGGCGGCAAGGAGAAGCTGGACGCCCGCCTCGCCCGCGCCCGCGAGGGCTCCACCGCGAAGGGGCAGGCCGCGATGGCCACCTTCGAGGTCAGCCGCCCCACGGTCGGCGCCCAGGCGCTGGGCATCGCGCGGGCCGCGTACGAATACGCGCTGGAGTACGCGGGCGACCGCGAGGCGTTCGGGCGGCCGATCATCGAGAACCAGTCGATCGCGTTCGCCTTGGCCGACCTGCGTACCGAGATCGAGGCGGTACGGCTGCTGATCTGGCAGGCCGCGTGGATGGCCCGCAACGACCGCACCTTCGACGCCGGACAGGGCTCCATGTCCAAGCTCCGCGCGGGCGAACTCGCGGTGGCCGCCACGGAGAAGGCCGTCCAGATCCTGGGCGGCGCCGGATACAGCCGGGAGCACCCGGTCGAGCGGATGTACCGCGACGCCAAGATCTACACGATCTTCGAAGGGACCAGCGAGATCCAGCGCCTCGTCATCGCGCGGGCGATCTCCGGGCGGCACATCCGCTGAGCGCGGGGGCGGCGGGCGGGCGCGGGACCGGGCCAGCGAGGATGGGCGGGTCCGTACCACCGCCGCACCCGGGGGAAACGCCATGCCCGCCGTCCCGCGCCCGTCCGTCCTCTTCGTCACCGACCTCGCCTACGAGGCGCGCGGCCGGCGCTACTGCGACGAGGACATCCGGCTGACGGCGCGGCTGCGCGAGAGCTTCGACCTCGCGCTCTGCCATCCGCGCGACGCCGCCGCCCTGCTGGACGGCTTCGACGCCGTCGTCGTACGCAACAGCGGCCCGGTCCTGCACTACCAGGAGGCGTACGACGCGTTCCGGGCGCGGGCCCTGGAGCTGGGCAGCCGGGTCTACAACCCGCTGACCGGGCGCGGGGACATGGCGGGCAAGCAGTACCTCGTGGATCTGAGCCGGGCCGGGTACCCGGTCATACCCACCGTGGACCGGGCGGCGGACCTCGGGCTGCTCCCCGAGGCCGAGGGCTATGTCGTCAAGCCGAAGCGGGGCGCGGACTCGGTCGGGCTCAGCTTCGTGGCGACACCGGAGATCGGGTCCGGGGCGGACGGCACCCTGCTCGTCCAGCCCCGGATCGACTTCCGCTACGAGGTGTCCTTCTATTACGTGGACCACGACTTCCAGTACGCGCTGTACGCCCCGGACCCGGAGCGGCGGTGGGTGCTTGAGCCCTACGGGGCGAGCGAGGCGGATCTGGCGTTCGCCCGGTCGTTCGTGGAGTGGAACACGCTGGACCACGGCATCCAGCGCGTGGACGCCTGCCGGACGGCGGACGGCGACCTGCTCCTCGTAGAACTGGAAGACCTCAACCCGTATCTCTCGCTGGACCGGGTAGCCGCCCCCGTACGGGAGGCATTCGCCGCCCGGCTGACGCAGTCACTGCGGGACATGCTCGCCTGACACGTCCGGGCGTTCCCCGCATGCGGGTGACACGACGCGATGTGAGGGTGCAAAGGTGACCACTGCCAGCGAGACCGCCCCCGCCGCGCAGAGTGCCGCCGCGCCGCCCGTGCTCGATCCGCGCCGCCGCAACATCGTCTTCGCCACGATCGTGCTGGGCATCCTGCTGGCCGCGCTGGACCAGACGATCGTGGGCACCGCGCTGCCGACGATCGTCTCGGACCTCGGGGGCGCCGCGCACATGTCCTGGGTGGTCACCGCCTATCTCCTGGCGGAGACCGTGGCGACGGTGCTGGTCGGCAAGTTCGGCGACCTGTTCGGGCGGAAGATCGTCTTCCAGCTGTCCGCGGTCATCTTCATCACCGGCTCGTTCCTCTGCGGACTCGCGACGAACATGACGCTGCTGATCGTGTGGCGCGGTCTCCAGGGCATCGGTGCCGGCGGTCTGATGGTCACCTCGATGGCGCTGATCGCCGATGTCATCCCGCTGCGCGACCGCGGCAAGTACCAGGGCGCGATCGGCGCCGTCTTCGGTGTGTCGACGGTGATCGGTCCGCTGCTCGGCGGGCTGTTCACCGACCATCTGACGTGGCGCTGGGCGTTCTACGTCAATGTGCCGATCGCGATCGTGGTGGTCATCGCGGCCGCCCGTACGATCCCCTCCGTGAAGGCGGCCGGTCGGCCGGTCATCGACTACCTGGGCATCGCGATGGTCACGGTCGGGGCCAGCGCCCTGATCCTCGCCACCAGCTGGGGCGGCAACGAGTACGCCTGGGGCTCCGGCGTCATCATCGGCCTGTTCGTCCTCGGGCTCGTGGCGCTCGCGCTGTTCTGCCTGGTCGAGTTCCGGGCGAAGGAGCCGATGCTGCCGATGCGGCTCTTCGGCAACCCGGTCTTCACGGTCTGCTCGATCCTCAGCTTCATCGTCGGGTTCGCGATGCTCGGCGCGATGATCTTCCTTCCGACGTACCTCCAGTACGTGGACGGCGACTCGGCGACCCTGTCGGGGGTGCGGACGCTGCCGATGGTCGTCGGTCTGCTCGCCGCGTCCATCTTCAGCGGCAACGTGGTCAGCAAGACCGGCCGCTACCGGATCTTCCCCATCATCGGCTCGCTGGTCATGGCGGTGGGTCTGTTCCTGCTCTCCCGGATGGGCCCGGACAGCGGGGTCTGGCTGGAGTCGCTGTACATGCTGGTGCTCGGCATCGGCATCGGGCTCTCCATGCAGGTCCTCACGATCGCCGTGCAGAACACCGTGGACTACGCGGACCTCGGCACGGCCACCTCGGGCGTCACCTTCTTCCGTACGCTCGGCAGCTCCTTCGGCACCGCCGTCTTCGGGACGATCTACGCGAACGCGCTCGGCCCGCACCTGAAGGACGGGATCACCGAGGCCGCGCGGGCGGGCGGCGATCCGGCCGTGCTGGCCAGGGCGTCCCAGAGCCCGGAGGGGCTGCACGCGCTGCCCGGCTCCCAGTCGGCGCCGCTGGCCCAGGCGTACGCGGACACCCTGCACACGGTGTTCCTGTGGACGGTGCCCGTGGCGCTGCTCGGGTTCGTCGTCGCGCTGTTCCTCAAGCAGGTGAAGCTGCGCGACACCGTACGGGCGGGCTCGACGGACATGGGTGAGGGCTTCGCCTCGCCGAACACGCAGGACCCGGCGCGGCTCCTCGAATTCTCGGTGGCCAAGGTGCTGCGGCGGGTGGACCCGGAGACGGCTCGGCGGATCGTCGCGGAGTCGGACACCCGGCTCGACATGGCGGGCGCCTGGGCGGTGATGCAGGTCGAGCTGTTCACGCGGATGGTCGGCCACGCGGGGCTCCGGCTGATCGCGTCCCGGCACCGGATCCCCCGGAGGTCCTGGTGCCGGTCTTCGACCGCATGATCGAGGAGGGCTTCCTCACCGGGGACGGCCATCTGTTCCAGCACACCGCGGCCGGCAGCCGTGAGGCGCGGACCATCACGGACGCCTGGGCCCGCTGGCTCAACGACCAGCTGGGCGAGGACGGCGAGCGCCCGGACGACGCCCGGCTGCGCGCCGCGGTCGACGTGATCGCGAAGCGGCTGCTGGCGGAGGACCTGACGCAGGAGCTGGCGCCGGTGGCCCCGGCGGGCGCGCCGGTCTGAGGAGGCCGCCCCCTCTTCAGTCCGCGAAGACGGCGGTCTCGTACACCCAGGCGCCCTCGTACCGTACGAAGCGGCTCTTCTCGTACAGGGAATCGGCGCTCCCGCCCGCCGTGTAGTGGGCGCGGAAGGTGACCGTCCCGGTGGTGTGGAAGGCGCTGCCCTCCGTGGTCTCCAGGACCTCCAGGCCCTGCCAGCGCTGTCCGGGGTCGAGGTCGAGCAGGTCGGGGCGGTGGTCCGGGTGCCAGGTGCGCAGCAGATAACCGGCGTCCCGGACGACGAAGGCGGCGTACCGCGACCGCATCAGCGCCTCGCAGGTGGCGGCTGGGGCCCCGCGTGCAGCCGGCCGCAGCACTCGGCGTAGGCGGCGGGCAGCCCGCAGGGGCACGGCGAAACCGCGCTGATCTCGGGGAGGGGGGCGGTGCGGGGGCTCGCGGCGGACGGGCGCCGGGAGCGGGAGGTGCGTCGGGACATGGGTCCATTGTGACGTGCGCGGATGCGCGGCCCCGACGGGCGGCTCAGGTCAGCAGGAAGTCGGCCTGGCCGGCCTTGGCGCCCTGGATGAACGCGGCGATCTCGTGGTGGGTGTAGATGAGGGCCGGACCGTCGGGGTCCGCGGACTGGCGCATGGCGATTCTCCCGTCGGCCAGTTTCATGGCCTCGACGCAGTTGCCGCCGTTGCCGCCGCTCCAGGGCTTGTACCAGCCTTCGGAGCCGAGGTCAGCGGCGGGCATGCCGTTGTATATGGGTGTCATCACAGCTCCTTGCGGAAGTCCCGGAGGAGTTCCTTCGTGCGTTGTGCAGTCGCGGCCTGGGCCGCCATGCGGTCCATGACCTCGAGGTAGGAGGCCACCTCCGGTCGCGCGTCGAAGTAGACGGCCCCGGTCAGATACTCGCTGTAGACCATGTCGGGCAGTTCGGGGACGGCGAACCGGAAGAGCACGAACGGCCCGTACGTCCCCGGGTGGTGACCGGTGGAGAACTCCGCGATCTGGAGCGTCACGTTGGGCATCGCCGTCGACTCCAGGAGCTTGTCCACCTGGGCGCGCATGATCTCGACGCTGCCCACCGGACGGCGCAGAACGGTTTCGTCCATCACCACCCACAGGCGTGGGGCGTCCGGTCGGGTCAGCAGGGACTGCCGTTCCATCCGCAGCGCCACATGGCGCTCGATGTCCTCCGGCCGGGTCTGGCCGACGGCTCCGGTGCGCATCACCGTCCGCGCGTAGTCCTCGGTCTGGAGCAGTCCGGGGACGAAGTGCGGCTCGTACATGCGCAGGAGGCTCGCGGCCCCCTCCAGGCTCACGTACATGCTGAACCAGTCCGGCAGCACGTCGTGGAACCGCTGCCACCAGCCCGGCCTGTTGGCCTCCTCCGCGAGTTCGACGAACGCGTCGTTCTCCGCGTCGGAGATCCCGTACGCCTTCAGCAGTGCCTGGACATAGGGGATCTTGAGCGCGACCTCGGCCGTCTCCATCCTGCGGACCGTCGCCGCGGTCACACGCAGCACCTTGGCGGCCTGGTCCCGGCTCAGGCCGGCCCGCTCCCGCAGTTCCTGCAGACGCTTGCCGAGAACGACCTGGCCCACGGTCGGGGCGGACCGCGGTTCGCTCACTTCAGACCTCCCCCATGTGCTGTATCTGGGTGCAGTGTGCCATGCGCCCGCTGTCAAAGACACAGCCACTCTGGAATTTTCAGAGTGCCCCTTGCCAAGTGTTCGTGACAGGTAGAGAGTTGGGGTACGAAACCAGTTGACCTGTCGCGCCCTCGGCCTTTTCGAAGATCGCGAAGCGTGACGCAGCCCCCACTGTGAGGATTCGGTCGTGGCACCTGGCAGTGCGCTCATCCCCCGGCTCGCGGAGACCGGCCCGGGGACCGAAGCGCTCCGGCACTGCTTCGCGCTGCCCGCGCGTCCCGAATCGGTCGCCGTCGCCCGGCGCCTGACGAAGGCCCGGCTCGGCGAGTGGCGCGCCGGCGGCGACACCCTCGACGCCGCGGTCCTGATCGTGTCCGAACTGGTCACCAACGCGGTGGTGCACACCACCAGCGCACGGATCCTGTGCGAACTGCGGTGCCTGGACGGCCGACTGCGCGTCTCCGTGCAGGACCAGGGACACCAGCCGGACGGACCGCACCTCGGCAGAGGCGCGGACGACGAGCACGGACGCGGCCTGCTGCTCGTCGACTCACTGGCCCGCTCCTGGGGCTCGCGCGACGCCGGGGACGGCTCGGGCCGCATCGTCTGGGCAGAACTGCCGCACGGCTCGGAGCACTCATGCTGAAGAACGCCATGAACCACTTCCTCGGACACCGCCGCTCCCGCGAGCCCGCCGGATCCCCCGGCCGCGTCCAGCTGCCGCTGCCCACGACCCTCTCGGCGAGCCTCGGCTGCGACGCGGTCGGGGTGCCCGCCCGCCACGGCTTCCGCCTGATGTCCCATCTGCCGCGCACCGGGTGCGTCTTCGCGGACACCGAGCGCTGGTGGTGGATCGTGCCGGCCGGCTCCGACCTCGACCTGGACTGGCCCGAGCAGGTGGCGTATGCGCGGGGCGCGTGTGTGCCCGCGGTACGCCCCCGGCTCATCCATCAGCCCGACAGCCGTACGCCCTACACCCCGCCCATCCCGCTGTTCCTGATGGTCTGCCAGGTGACCGGTGTGACGCCGTCGTGGACCCAGGCGTACGGGCCCCGAGCCGTCTCCGCCCCCTGATCCCGGCCGCGCTCCGGCCCCTCCCCGCCCCGGTCACCCTGCGTTGTCAGTGGTCGGTTCTACTGTGGAACCACTGATCGAAACCCGTGGAATACGGGGCCAACGGGTGTGAAGGGGGCGGGGCTGTGCGTGCTGTGGAGCCTTTCGAGGGCGGTGCGTCGCGGTTCGCGGAGACCGGGGCGGACGAGGACACGTTCGTCTTCCCGGAAAGCTGGCGGCGCCTGGTCCATCCCCGGCGCGGGGGCATCGCGAGGAAGCCGTTGCGGGTGGACGGGAAGCTGGTCGACGCGGTCGCGGAGCGGACGGCCGAGGAGCACGCCTGGATCCAGGAGTATCTGGACGCGCCGCGCAGCGACGCCGCCCTGGTGGCCGAGGTCCGACGCCATCTGGACGGGGACCCCTCCCCGCCGGGGCAGCCGCGGTGGCGGCGATGGTCGGGATGTACGCCCCACCCGGGAACGCCTGGGCGGACAGCTGGGTGCGGCTGCACGGGCTGCCGTTCGCGGCCCGCGCCGCGGTGGAACTGTTCATGATCGAGCCGCACTGGATGCAGAGCGGTCCCCGCCGCTACGACGCGTGGCTGGAAAGGCTCTCCCGCGCACGGGGCACCCACCCGACCGAGTACCGCCGTCAGGCCGCCGACCGGGTCCGGTCCCTGCTCGCCGCCGCCGACGACGAGACGTACCGGGCCACCGTCGACGCGCTCTCCGGCTCCCGGACCGACGCGCACCGGAGAATCATCGCGGCCTACCTGGCGCCCAGCGAGGCCGAGTGGGTGGCCGCCCTGTGCGCGGACCCGGAAGCGACCGGCGAACAGGACGTCGCGCTCGGCTCCCTGATCCTCTGCACGCTCGGCTCACCGGACCAGGCGGCCCTCTTCCCCCGGATCACCGGTTTCGACCGGAGCCCGAAATCGATCGCCACGGCCGCCGAGGGCATCGGCAACTCGCTGGCCCCGCTGCTCGCCGAGTCGCTGAGGACGGGGTACTTCTACGGGGAGGAGCGGCGGAAGCTCGCCCGGGCGCTGGTCGAGTTCCCCACGGACGACGCCTTCGGCGCGCTGCTCGCCCTCGCGGACAACAAGCAGGTGCGCCCGGTCCTCCTGGAGGCGATGGACCGCTTCCCGGCCCGTGCGCTGCGGCTGCTCGCCGCGGACACCCGCGACCGGGCGGACCTCCCGGCTGCCTCGGCATCCGGCCTGCTCCGCACGCACATCGCCCGGCACCGCCCCCTCGTGGAGCGGGTGCTGCCGACGCTGGACGACGGTCTCGCGGCCGTCGTGGAGCCTTTGCTGAACCCGGCCGGCCGCATCGCGGACGCGCCCGCCGACGCCCTTCCCGCCGTACTCACCGCGCCGCCGTGGACCCGGCAGCGGACCGCGACGCGTCCCGTCACCGTCACCGGCCTGACGCCGGACGAGGGGAAGGCCGTGCTGTGGCAGGCCGGTGAGCGGGAGGAGTGGGCGGCCACCAGCAGCTGGTACACCCGGTGCGAGGCGGTGGACGACTGGGAGCAGACGCTCGACTCGCTCCGCTACGGGCTCGACGCGGCGGACCTGCGCCCCGCCTGGGTCTACGTCCACGGGCCCGAGGAGCGGGTCGCACCCCTGCTCGACGCCTGGGACCCGACCGATGTGTGGGAGGCCGCCGACACGCTGAAGCCGGTGGCCGCCCGCTTCGGCCTCGGCGCCCTGCCCCTGCTGCTCCGCGTCGCACCGCGCCGCCCCAGCTCGCTCGCCCCACTGCTGATGCCGTACGTCGACGCCCGGGTCGCCCGGCTCATGGCCGACTGGGCGGTGCGCCTCAAGTCCACGGCCTCCGTCGCCCGTTCGTGGTTCGAGCGGCACGGGGTGCGGGCGGCGCCGCTGCTCGTGCCGGACGCGGTCGGGAAGGCCGGGGCTCCACGGCGCGCCGCCGAGCAGGCGTTGCTGCTGATCGCCGGACTGCACGGCGACGCGGTGGTGCGCGAGGCCGCCGAGGGGTACGGCGGGAAGGCGGCGGACGCGGTGGCCGGGCTGCTGGTCGCGGATCCGCTGGAGCGGGCCCTGCCCGCCGAGATGCCGGAGCTGCAGCAGTGGGCCGACCCGGTGCTGCTGCCGCAGATCGCGGTGGCGTCGGGCGGGGCGCTGCCGACGGAGTCCGTCCGCCATCTGCTGACCATGCTCGCCCTGTCCCGGCCCGGCGAGCCGTATCCGGGGCTCGCCGAGGCGCTCCGGGTGGTGGACCCGGCATCGGCCGCCGACTTCGCCTGGGCGCTGTTCGAGCAGTGGCGCGCCGCCCTCCTGCCCGCCGAGGGGGCGTGGACGCTGCGTGCCCTGGGTGTGCTGGGCGACGACGGGACCGTGCACCGGCTGGCCCCGGTGATCCGCGCCTGGCCCGGCGAGAACGCCCATCACCGCGCGGTGGAGGGGCTCGACGTCCTGGCGGAGATCGGCAGCGACGCGGCCCTGCTCCAGCTGCACACCCTCGCGCAGCGCGTGAGGTTCAAGGCGCTGAAGGTGCGGGCCGCCGAGAAGATCGACGAGGTGGCGGCGGGCCTCGGCCTGACGGGCGAGCAGCTGTCGGACCGGCTGGTCCCGGACCTCGGCCTGGACGCGGACGGCTCCACCGTCGTGGACTTCGGCAGCCGGACGTTCACCGTGGGCTTCGACGAGCAGTTGCGGCCCTACGTCCGGGACGGCGACGGCAAGCTCCGCAAGGACCTGCCGAAGCCGGGGGCGCGGGACGACGCGGAGCTGGCCCCGGCCGAGCGCAAGCGGTTCTCGGCCCTGAAGAAGGAGGTGCGGGCGATCGCCTCCGACCAGGTGCGCCGACTGGAGGCCGCCATGCTGGCGGACCGCTCCTGGACGGCACGGGAGTTCACCGAGCTGTTCGTCGGCCACCCGCTGGTGCGGCACCTGGCGCGCCGGCTGGTGTGGCTGAGCGAGGCGGACGGGGTGACCACGGCGTTCCGGGTGGCGGACGACCGCGGTTTCGCCGGTGTCGGGGGCGAGGCGTTCGCCCTGCCCGAGGGGGCGACCGTGCGGCTGCCGCACCCGCTGCGGCTGGGCGAGGCGGTGGCCGCCTGGGCGGAGGTGTTCGCGGAGTACGCGATCGTGCAGCCGTTCCCCCAGCTCGGGCGCCGGGTGTGCGCGCTGACCGAGCAGGAGGCCGCCGGTCACCGCCTCACGCGGTTCGAGGGGATCAAGGTGCCCACGGGCAAGGTCCTCGGCCTGGAACGGTACGGCTGGCGGCGGGGCAATCCCGAGGACAACGGCGTGGAGCGCTGGATCTCCAAGCCGCTGGGCGACGACCGCCACCTGGTGATCGCCCTCGCCGAGGGCATCGCGGTCGGCGCGGTCGACGTCTACCCGGAGCAGACCCTGGAGACCGTCTGGCTCGACGCCGAACCGTCCGACTACTGGCCCGGCCGCCCCCACGAGCTGCGGTTCGACGGCCTGGACGCGGTGACCGCGTCCGAGCTGCTGGCCGACCTGACCGCGCTCACCGAGGACGCCGCGTCATGACCGTACGGCCCCCAGATACGCCAGCCCCGGATGCGCCTTCACATAGCCGTCCACCAGGCGGTGGGCGACGGAGACCGAGTCGACCAGGGGGTGCAGGGCGAAGGCCCGGACCGCGTCCGCGCGCGATCCGCTCGCCGCCGCGTCCAGCACCGCGCGCTCCACGGCCTTCACCGAGGTGACCAGGCCCACCGCGTGATACGGCAGCGGGTCGACGGAGACGGGGCGGGCGCCGTTGGCGTCGACCAGGCAGGGGACCTCGATCACGGCGTCCGCGTCCAGGACCGAAAGGGTGGACCGGTTGCGGACGTTGAGGATCAGGGTGGTCCGCTCGTCGCGGGCGATCGCGCGCATGAGGGCGAGGGCGACCTGTTCGTAGCCGCCGGACTCCAGGTCGCTCTCCTCGCGCTCACCGGCCCCGGCGACGTCCCGGTTCTCCGACATGTAGGTCGCCTCGCGCTCCGCCCGGGTGCGGTCCCAGGTGGCCAGGGCGGGGGTCGCCGGGTCCTTCATCCGGCCGTAGAAGCCCTCCTGCTGCTCGCGGAGGAAGGCGCCCCGGGTCTGCGCGGCGTCCTGGTAGGCGCGGACGGCCTCGCGGTTGAAGTAGTAGTAGTGCAGGTATTCGTTGGGGATCGCGCCCAGCGAGCGCAGCCAGTCGGCGCCGAACAGCCGGCCCTCCTCGAAGGAGCCGAGCAGTCCGGGGTCGGCCAGCAGGCGCGGGAGTTCGTCGCGGCCGCCGACGTACAGCCCGCGCACCCAGCCGAGGTGGTTGAGGCCGACGTAGTCGACGCGGGCCAGGTCCGGGTCGGCGCCGAGGACCCGGGCGATGCGGCGGCCGAGGCCGACCGGGGAGTCGCAGATGCCGATGACGCGGTCCCCCAGGTGCCGGGACATCGCCTCGGTGACGAGCCCGGCCGGGTTGGTGAAGTTGATGACCCAGGCGTCCGGGGCGAGCCGGGCGATGCGCCGTGCCAGGTCGACGGCGACCGGGACGGTGCGCAGCCCGTACGCGATGCCGCCGGCGCCGACGGTCTCCTGGCCGAGGACGCCCTCGTCGAGTGCGACGCGTTCGTCGGCGGCCCGGCCCGCGAGCCCGCCGACCCGGATCGCCGAGAAGACGAAGTCGGCGCCGCGCAGGGCCTCGTCCAGGTCGGTCGTGGCGCGGACGGCGGGCGCGTCCGGGATGCCGTCGGCCTGTTCGGCGAGGACCCGGGCGACGGCGGTGAGCCGGTCGGGGTCCGTGTCGTAGAGGGTGACGGCCGTGACCCGGCCCTCGGCGTGGTCGGCGAGCAGCGCCCCGTACACCAGTGGAACCCGGAATCCGCCGCCGCCCAGAATTGTCAGCTTCACGCTTCCGCATGGTACGGGGCGCCCCCGGGGGCGCCCCGTACCCATGAGACCTCAGTCGCCGTTCCACCAGCGGGTCACGACGCGCCAGAGCCGGGCGGGCCCGCCGGGCTTGCGCTGGCGCGGGACGCGGCCGGCGGCCGTGTCGTCGCCCGTCGCGCCGGACAGCGCGTCCGCCGATCCGTCGACCGTCGCGGTCGCCCCGGCCGGGGCGCCGGTCGACGGCGCGTGGGCCCCGTCCAGGGGGGCGCGGACCGGGGTCGGGGCGGTGTGCCGTACGGCGGACTGGACCTCCCAGTCCTGGCGGGCCGCGTTGGGCCGGCCCATGGAGGGCGGCTCACGGTCGTCCTGCGGGGAGCGCGGGGCGAATTCGGCGGGCAGCTCCACCAGGTGACGGCTCATGAAGTTGCCGACCCACTGGAGTTCCTTCTCGTCCACCGCGAGTTCGAGGTCGGGCAGCCGCATCAGGAGGGCGTCCACGCCGACGTCCGCGATGGCGCGGCCGATGTCCTGACCGGGGCACTCGTGGGGGCCGCCGCTGAACGCGAGGTGCGAGCGGTTGCCCTCCATGTTGGCGGTCAGGTCGGGGCGGACCACGGGGTCGGTGTTGGCCGGTGCGATGCCGACGATCAGGGCGTCGCCGGCCTTGATGTGCTTCCCGCCCAGCTCGGTGTCGCCGACGGCCCAGCGGCCGAAGACGGCGGTGAACGGCGGCTCGTCCCACAGGGTCTGCTCGACCGCCTCGGGGACGGTCATGTGGCCGCCGCTGAGCCGGGCCCGGAAGCGCGGGTCGGTGAGGACCATGCGCAGGACGTTGGCGATCAGGTTGGCGGTGGCCTCGTAGGACGCGATCAGGATGAGCCGCAGGTGCTCGGCGACCTCCTGGTCGTTCATGTTCGCGGGGTGCTCGACCAGCCAGGTCGCGAAGTCGTCGGCCGGTTCGCGGCGGCGGCGCTCGACGAGGCGGGTGAGCGCTCCCACCACATAGGCGTTGCTCTGGACGGCGGTGGCGGTGCCCTTGATCATGTCGCGGGCCGCCTCGACCATCCGGTCGTTGTACTCCTCCGGCATGCCGAGGATGGCGCACATGACCATCATGGGCAGCCGTTCGGCGAACTCGGCGACGAGGTCGGTGCGGCCCTCCCGGCAGAAGTCGTTGACGAGCCGGTTGCTGTACCGGTTGACGTGGCGCCGCACGCCGCGCGTGTCGATGCGGGCCATGGAGTCGGTGACGGCGCCGCGCTGGCGTTCGTGGGTGGCGCCGTCGGCGAAGACGCAGATCGGCTGCCAGGTGAAGATCGGGGCCAGCGGGTGGTCGGGGGCGACGCTGCCGTCCTGAAGGGCCCGCCAGCGGCGCGAGTCGCGGGAGAACTGCGAGGGCGTACGCGTCATGTGCAGGTTCTCGCTGTGGCCGAGGACCAGCCAGGCGGGCACGTCGCCGTGCAGCAGGACGGGGGCCACCGTGCCGTGTTCGGCGCGCAGTTTCTCGTACAGGCCGTGCGGGTCCTGCTCGGCCTCGGGGCCGTAGAGCCGGCGCAGGCCGCCGGGCCCGACGCCCAGGCCGTGGGCCGGGCACTCGGGGGCGGGACCGGGCCGTGCTCGTAGGGGAAGGGGCTTGTCACGATCGCTCCAGGGGTCGGGCCGCGAGGGCCTGACGGTCGGGGGCGCGGTGGGGACGCGCGGAACGGATTCGGGAAGGGGGCGCCGGCGGATCAGCCGACCGGGCGGCTGATGCCGTGCAGGTAGCGCATCAGGGTCATCAGCACATCGCGGCTGGAGCCGCGCAGCCGGGCGTCGCAGTCGACTATCGGGACCTCGGCCGGGAGGTCCAGGGCCGCGCGCAGCGCCTCGACGGGGTGGGTCGGGGCCTCGGGGAAGGTGTTGATGGCGACGACGAACGGCACTCCGCGCTCCTCCAGGCGCCCGATGACGTCGAAGCTGGTTTCGAGCCGGCGGGTGTCGACGAGGACGACGGCGCCGAGCGCGCCCTCGAACAGGCCGTTCCAGAGGAACCAGAAGCGTTCCTGGCCGGGGGTGCCGAAGAGGTAGAGGATCAGCTCCTCGCTGATGCTGATCCGGCCGAAGTCCATGGCGACGGTGGTGGCGGTCTTGCTCTCCACACCGAAGTTGTCGTCCACGCCGACGCCGGCCTGCGTCATCGTCTCTTCGGTGGTCAGCGGCCGGATCTCGCTGACCGAACCGACCATGGTCGTCTTGCCGACCCCGAACCCTCCGACGATCACGACCTTCACCGCGGCGGTGGCCGTGGTGGGCAGGACGTCCTCGCTGCGGGGGCCCGTGATCGTGTCAGAGTTTCTGAAGTCCATGCATCACCGCTTCGAGGAGGGAACGGTCCGGGAGGGTCGCGCGGACGATCGGCGCGCGCGATTCGATCAGACCGGTGGCGAGGAGTTCGGTGAGGAGCGAAGTCACCACGCTGAACGGCAGGCTGAGGTAGGCGGAGAGTTCCGCGACGGATAACGGGGCCTGGCAGAGCCGGAGGATCACGGCCTGCTCGGGCTGGACCGTCGGTGACGGTTCCGACTTCGAGACAATCATCGTGACCAGGTCGAGCGCTGCCCGCTCGCTGCCGTCGGGATCGCCGGTGATGACGTAGAGCCTCTCCGGATCGCTCAGCGCCGGGTCGGTCTTGCGGCGTTCTCGTCGGGGAGAGTTCATCCGGCCTGCCCGTCGTGGCGGGGCGGGCTCGTGAGGTGGCCGCCGATGCGTACGACCATGTCGCGCATCCGCGCCCCGACGTGCCCGGCGTCCACCGTCTCGCCGGCGAGCACCGCGAGGTAGGCACCGGCGCCCGCGGCCATCAGATAGAAGAAGCCGCCGGTGACCTCGATGACGACGAGCCTCATCCGGCCGTCGCTGTACGGGATCTCGGAGGCGACGGCCGCCGCCAGGCTCTGGAGGCCGGCGCAGGCCGCCGCGAGCCGGTCGGCGACGTCGGGGTCGCCGCCGTGCTGGGCGATGCGCAGTCCGTCGGCGGAGAGCACGACGATCTGGTGGACGTCCGGGACGTCGTCGGCGAGCTCCTTGAGCATCCAGTCCATGTTGCCCCGCTGCTGGATCACCGCTGATCTCCCTTGTCCCACGCGTCGTCAGAGTCTTCGTCCGCCCTGGGCTCCTGGGGCACACCGTTGGCGGCCTTGGTGAACGCCTCCAGCCAGATGCCGGGGGGCGGTTCCTTGCTGTTGTCCTGGCCGTAGCCGTGGCCGTGGCCGTTGGTGCGGCCGGCGGTGGGGTCGGCGGCCTGTGCGGGAAGGTTGTGCGAGCCGAGCGGGGCGCGGCCCCGGCTGCGGCGCTGCGGGAGTCCGCCGGCGGTCCACTCGGTCACCACGGGCACGTCGTCCTGCATGGCGACGGCCGGGGTGACCGGGGCGGCCGGGCGGGGCTCGGAGACCACCGGGCCGGTCGCGGGGCGCGCGGCGACGGGGCTCGGCTTGCGGCGCTTGCCGCGCGGCGGCACGACGTGCTTCATGTCGGCGAGGTCGATATCGCTGGTGGGCCGCGAGGTGGCGCCGATGCCGTGGGCGATGCCGGGGGCCGGTCCTGTGGTGATCATGGCGCGGGGCACGATGAGCACGGCGCGCACGCCGCCGTACGCGGACTGGCGCAGCGAGACCTGGAGGTCGTACATCCGGGCGAGGCGGCCGACGACGGCCATGCCGAGGCGCGGGGACTCGCCGAGGTCGTTCATGCTGGATCCGGCCTGGGCCCTGGCGAGCATGTTCTCGGCGCGGGCGCGGGCCTCCTCGCTGAGGCTGACGCCGCCGTCCTCGATCTCGATGGCGATGCCGGTCTGCACCTCGACCGCGGTGACGTGCACCCGGGTCTGCGGGGGCGAGTAGCGGGTGGCGTTGTCGAGGAGTTCGGCGCAGGCGTGGATGAGCGGCTCCACCGCGGTGCCGATGATGGCGACCTTGGCGATCGAGTGCAGGTCGACGCGCGGGTACTCCAGGATGCGCGACATGGCGCCGCGCAACACGCTGAACAGCGGTACGGGCTTGGGCCACTGGCGGCTGGGGCGGGCGCCGCCGAGGACCGCGATGGAGTCGGCGAGGCGGCCGATCAGGGCGGTGCCGTGGTCGATGCGGAGCAGGTCGTCGAAGACGTCGGGGTTGCGCCCGTGGTGCTCCTCCATCTCCCGCAGCTCGCTGGCCTGTCGGTGGACGATCGCCTGGACGCGGCGGGCGACGTTGACGAAGGCGCGCTGCGCGGAGTCCCTGGTCGCCTCCTCGTTGTCGATGATGTCGAGCACCGTGTAGACGAGGGAGCGCTGGGAGTCGGGCAGGTGGCGGTAGACCGGGTCGGAGTCCACCACGTCGCGCAGCACCTCGTCGGGCGAATTGCCCACGCGCAGACGGTGGATGGCGGACGGCAGCAGCTCCTTGCTGATGCGTACAGTCTCTTCGTCGTGGTCGGCGATGCGCCGTTCCAGGACGGAGACGCGCTGTTGGTACTCGGCGTTGCGGCGGCGGATCGTCCGGCCGCGCCGGGCGATCTCCACGGCGAGCGCGGCGACCACGACGGTGGCGAATGCTCCGCACCAGACGACTGGTATCCGCGCGGGCTCGGCAACCAGCGCCGCCGCGGCGGCGGTCGCGCCCGCCATCACGACGACGGGCAGCAACAGGGCGCGGGCGACGGGGGCTTCCCGGCCGGCCGGCGGTGATTCAACACGGGCCATCTGAACCTCTGGCGGTTGATTCGGGATGTATTCCGGAGATTCGGCGCCTGTATGAACATAGAGAACAAGCGCGCGAATTCATCTCAACTCGGCTTCACTGCGCGTGAGCTTAGTCAGATCGAATCAGCGCTTTCGCACATTCCTCCAACCCCCTGCGCGAGCGCTCCCGCAGTAGTACGCTCACGAGTTTTTGCACGCACCGCCTTCAGGCGTGTGCGGGGAGTGACGGGGCGGAGGAATGAGGAAGAATCGCCCCGCGAGACCATGCAGGGGCACATACGAGCGAAGACGCTCGTACGAGTGATGCAGGACAGGCCCTAGCGGCGGGCGCCGCCGATGCGGCCCTCCAGTTGCACCAGCAACTCGCTGAGCTGTGCGCTGAGCCGGTCGCGGGACTCGGCGTCGAGGCCGGAGAGCACCGTGCGTTCGTACGCGAGCTGCCGGGGCAGCAGTCCGTCGACCAGGTCGCGGCCCTCGTCGGTGAGGCGGACGTAAGCGACCCTGCGGTCGCGCTCGTCGCCGCGCCGGGTGATCAGGCCGCGCTCCTGGAGGACCCGCAGCCGCTTGGTGACGGCGGCGCCGGAGGAGAAGGTCTCCCGGGCCAGTTCGCCGGGGGTCAGTTCGCGGTCGGTACGGCGTACGGCTCCGAGGAGGTCGAACTCCGCGCGGGTCAGCCCGGCCGCCCGCAGCGGGGCGTCCTCGGCCTGCTGGAGCAGCGCGGAGCAGCGGTTGATCCGGCCGATCAGCTCCATGGGCCCGGTGTCCAGTTCCGGGTTGACGGCCTGCCACTGCCGGACCACCGAGGCGACGATGTCGTCGGTCACACCGCTCCGTTCTCCTGGGCGGGGACGAACAGTCCCTGCCGTTTCGCTGTCGCCGCGAGCGTACGGTGTCCGGCCTGCTCGGCGGCGAGCACCGCCTCTCGGGGCAGGGCGGGCTGCCACCACTCGCCGGCCGCGGTGTCGTCCGCCTCGCGCAGCTCCACCAGGGTGCCGGTGAGCCGGCGGCGGGCGGCGTCCAGGGCGGCGGGCGCGGCTTCCGGCGCGGCGAGGGCCCGCACGGCGTGGGCGCGGGCGCGTTCGGCGTCGGCCAGCGCGCGCTCGACGCGGCCGGTGGCGCGGCGGTTGGTGACCAGGACGGCGGCGAGGAAGCCGACCGCGGCGCCGATCACGGTGTCCAGGACCCGGTCGCCGATCAGCTCGCCAGCCGGGTGGCTGCCCGCGTACTCCAGGACGAGGAGGGCCATCGGGGTCACGGCGACCGAGCCGAGCCAGTAGTTGCGGGTGATCAGCGCCTCGGCCGAGAAGGCGAAGAGGAGGCAGAAGCCGATGAGGGCGAGCGGCGCGGTCCGGGCGACCGGCAGGACGGCGGCGAAGACCAGGACGCCGATGAGGTTGCCGAGGGTGCGCTGGAGCGTGCGGTTCCAGGAGAGCGTGACGTTGGCCTGGTAGAGCGAGGCGGCGGTGACGAGCGCCCAGTACGGGCGGCCGACGCCCACCGCCGAGCAGGCGTACCCGGCCAGGGCGCAGCCGACGAGCGTGCGGGCGGCGACCGGGAGGAGCGGGGAGCCGGGGGCGAGGCCGCGCAGCAGCGTACGGAACGCACCGCGGCGGGCGGCGCGTTCGGCGTCGAGCCCGAAGAGTTCGGCGCCGCTGCCCGGGGCGGGCGGCGGGGTGGGCACCGGGCCCCGGGCGCGGGTGAGCCGGGCCCACTCGCGGAGCCGGCCGGCGTCGGCGGGGTCGGGGGCGCCCGCGAGGACCGAGGTCTCGGCGTGGACGACGAGACGTTCCAGGGCGCGGCGGGGACGGCCGGCGGCGAGGAGGGTCTGCCAGGCGGCGTGCACGGCGGTGACGGCGGCGCGGCGGGTGGCGTGACCGGGGTCGGCGGCGTGCGCGGCGGCGGCGTTCAGGGCGCGGGCAGTGGCGCGGCGCTCGGGGCCGTCGCGGCGGACGAGCGCGGGGGCGACGACGGCGACGAGCCAGGCGACGGCGCCCGCGCCGAGGGTGAGGGCGAGGTGACCGGGGACCTGGGCGAGGGTCTGCGGGACGAAGAGCGCGGCGGAGCTGACGAAGGTGAAGATCACCGGTCCGGGCGGGCCGATCCGGGTCGCGTCGCAGAGCAGCTTCTGCCCGGCGGCCAGGAGCGCGCCGACGGCGATGAGCACGGCGGTGGACGTGGTGAGCGAGGCGACGACGAGGGCGGTGCCGAGCCCCGCGATCATGCCGAGGACGACCCCGGCGACGGTTCCGGCGCGGCGGGCGTACGGGAGGTGGTGGCCGTACAACGCGCAGAGCGAGCCGGCCATCGTGTACATCACCAGGTCGAGCCGGCCGAGGGCGAGCAGCACCAGGTTGGGTATCGCGGTGGCCACGACGACGCTGGTGGCGGGCTTGAACCACATGTCGGACGGCCGGTTCAGGCGCAGCGGGCCGGTCAGCGGGAGCCTGCGGACGGCGGGCCTGGAGGACCTGATGGTTGTATCGCTCACTCATTTACTTTAACAGGTATTACACAAGTAAAACACCTGGATCGAAACCGATCCCCGGACCCCCGGACACGCCACCGCCCGCGCCCCTCGGACGAGGGGCGCGGGCGGTCGGGTGTGCGGGAGCGGGCTCAGCCGAGGCCGCGGGCGTCCTGCTTGAGGGCGGTGTCCACGGTGAGGGCCGTCGCCACCACGAGGCTCAGCAGCGGCTCGGGCAGCTGGTAGTGGATCTGGAGGACGTAGTTGTCCGCCGTCGTGAACAGCGTCTTCGCCAGCCCTTCCCAGGTCTTGGTGATCCGGGCGACCTCCTGGTCGTTGTGGTCCACGATCGCGAAGTTCCAGGCGCGCCAGTTCTCGGCCTTGATCGCGCCGATCTGCTGCCCGCCGGCCATGATCGCGAAGTTGATCTTGCCGATGGCGTTCTGCTGGACGATCTCGCCGACCGGCTGACCGTCGGGGCGCTCCACGACGACCCGGGACTTGATGAACTTCGCGGGGCGGGTCAGCAGGAGCTGCGGCTGACCGTACGCGTCGCGGATCTCCAGCCGGTGGGTCAGGTACTGGTCGATGCTGGTCAGGAAGCGGAGCACCTTGCGCAGGGCGCCCTGGCCGACCTGGACGACCGAGCCGACGGTGTTGCCGTGCTGGTCGAAGACGCTGTACTCGTTCGTCAGCTCGATCAGCTTGGCCTTCTGGTTCACGACCAGGACCTGCTGCTGGAAGAGCGAGCCGCCGGGGGCGCCGCCCTGCGGCTGCTGCGGGGCGCCCTGCTGGGGACGGCCACGGGCTGCGGCTGCGCCACCTGGGCCTGCGGCTGCGCGGGGGCCTGGGCCTGGTCGCCCGCAGGGTGGGTGTGCTCCGTCCACTGGGAACCGTCCCAGTAGCGCAGCAGCTGAGGGGCGCCGTGCGGATCCGGATACCAGCCCGCAGATACGTTCGAGTGCGTGGTCACCGGGGCACACTATCCCGCCATGGCCAAAATCGATCCTCTCGCCTGTTGATCCACAGGTTCACCGCTTCTTCCGCGCACTGCTTGAATCTTCAACGCGCCGCGTACGATGTGCGGGATGAACAGGGTGAGCGAGGGGCGGAGCGGCTGCGCGGCACCGGTGCGCCGGTCGTGCTCGCCTGGCTGTTCGTCCTGGTCGCGCTCGTCTCGTGCTGCGCGCCCCAGTCCGTACGCCCCCACTCCTCCCCCGAGTACGCTCCCGCCTCGGCCCTCGCGACGCTGACCGACCTCACGGTGGTCCGGGTCGTGGTGGCCGACAGCCCCCGCGACCGGGGCGTGGGCGATTCCTGCCACGACGCCTCGGAGCACTCGCCGCCCGTCGTGCTGCCCGCCCAGCCGGGCCCGGCGGCGGTCCCCTCGGCGGCCGTGGCGCTCCTCCCGCACCGCCCCCTGACCGGCGGCGGGTCCATCCGGGGTCCCTCCAACGACGCGGTCGGCGAGGTCGACCCCCTGCGCCTTCAGGTTCAGCGGACCTAGGACGGCCGGGAAACGCCCCGTGCCCGTTCCCGGGTGCGGCGGCTCCCCCTGCCGTACGCAGTCCGTCTCACGATCCTATGAACCGAAGGACCCGTCATGGCTTCCGCCGACAAGCAGAACACCAACAAGCAGAACCCCGGCAAGCAGAACCCCGGGAAGCAGAACAACCCCGCCGCCGCCCGTCGCGCCAAGCTGGAGGAGGCCCGCCGTCAGGAGCGGGCCCGTGAGCGCCGTTCCCGGATCATCACGCTCTCCGTGGGCGTGCTGGTGGTCGCCGGGCTCGTCGTCGGGGGCGGTTATCTGATGAACGCGGCCGATGAGCAGGACAAGGCCGAGGCCCAGGCGAAGACCTCGCCCGTCACCGGTGAGAAGAGCTGGGACAAGCTCACGCAGAACCATGTGGAGAAGACGGTCGACTACCCGATGAACCCGCCGGTCGGCGGCGACCACAACCCGGTGTGGATGAACTGCGACGGCGACGTCTACACCGCGTCCATACCGAAGGAGAACGCCGTCCACTCGCTGGAGCACGGCGCGGTGTGGGTCACGTACACCAGTAAGGCCGAGCCCGCCGACCTCAAGAAGCTGGAGGAGCGGGTGTCGTCCACGCCGTACTCGCTGATGAGCCCGGTGGAGGACCAGGCGGCGCCGCTGATGCTCAGCGCCTGGGGGAAGCAGCTCACGGTGAAGAGCGCCACGGACGCGCGCGTCGCGCAGTTCTTCACGAAGTACGTGCAGGGCCCGCAGACCCCCGAGCCGGGTGCCGCCTGCACCGGCGGGATCGCCAAGTGACGGCCGCGCCGCGCACCTCGCGGCCCCTGGTGCTGGCCGGCGGGGCGGTGCTGCTCCTGGCGCTCGCGCTGATCGCGCTCACCTTCGTACGCCCTTCGACGTCGGCGCCCGCGGCGGCGGCGTCCGCGTCCGCCCCGGCCGAGTCCTCGGCCGATGTGGGGTTCGCGCGTGACATGGCGGTCCACCATCAGCAGGCGGTCGAGATGGCGTTCATCGTCCGGGACCGCACCTCGGACGAGGCGGTGCGACGGCTCGCGTTCGACATCATCAACACCCAGGCCAACCAGCGCGGCATGCTGCTGGGCTGGCTGGAGATGTGGGGCCGGGCGAAGAGCTCCCCCGGGCCGCCCATGGCGTGGATGGGGCACACCTTCACCCCGCGCGGTGACGGCGCCCTGATGCCCGGCATGGCGACCGATGCCGAACTCGACAAGCTGCGGGCGGCCAAGGGCAGGGACGCCGAGATCCTCTTCCTGAAGCTGATGACCGCGCACCACAGGTCCGGCGCCGAGATGGCGCAGGCGGCGGCCTCGGCGGCGAGGACCGAGGAGGTCAGGAACCTGGCGTCGGGCATGGCCCTGGCCCAGAAGTCGGAGATCGCGCTCATGGCGGACATGCTCAAGGAGCGCGGGGCGTCCGCGTCCTGAGGCGCGGGCCGGGGCCGGGTGGCCCCGGCCCGCCAGGACCGTACTGACGTACGGAATCGCATAGGCTCGGGTCCGATATGAAGAGCAACCTCACACCGCTGGGGCCCAAGGCCGACAAGGACACCGTCCGGCGCAGCAATCTGAGCCTCGTGCTGCGGGCCGTCCGCGACGAGGGCGAGGGCGAGGCGACCCGGGCCGGGGTCGCCGCGCGCGTGGGGCTGACCCGGGCCGCCGTGTCCTCGCTGGTCGAGCAGCTGCTCGAAACCGGCTTCCTGACCGAGTCCGGGAAGACGTTCAGCGGGCAGGCCGGGCGCCCCGGGACCGCGCTGAAGACGGCGCGCACCGGGCCGGCCGGGCTCGGGGTCGAGGTCAACATCGACTACGTGTCGGTGTGCGTGGTCGACCTGGCCGGCACCGGCCGGGTCCGCCTCACCGAGCACCTGGACAACCGGGGCACCCCGCCCGCCGAGGTGCTGGCGCGGGCGGCCGGGATCGCCGCGCGCACCCTGGACTCGGCGCGGGAGCAGGAGCTGTATCCGGTCGGCGTGGCCCTGGCGCTCCCGGGCCTGGTCTCGGGCGGCGCGGTGCGCCAGGCGCCGAACCTGGGCTGGAACCAGGTCCCGGCCGAGGAGCTGTTCGCCGCCGCGCTGACCGCCGAGCACCCGGGCCACCAGGAGCTGCCGGTCCGTTCGGAGAACGAGGCGAATCTGGCGGCCCTGGCCGAGCTGTGGTTCGGCGGCCTGGAGCGCATCCGCAGCTTCCTCTATCTGACCGGCGAGATCGGCGTGGGCGGTGCCCTGGTCATCGACGGCGAGCTGCTGCGCGGGGCGCACGGCTTCGCCGGGGAGATCGGCCATGTGGTGGTGGACCCGGACGGCCCGCAGTGCCGGTGCGGTTCGCGCGGCTGCCTGGAGCAGTACGCGGGACAGGCGGCGCTGCTGCGGGCGGCCGGGGTCGACGGGGGCGGCGGCCTCGGCGTCGCGGAGCTGGAGAAGCGGGTGCGGGCGGGCGACGCGCGGGCGGTCGGCGCGGTCGCGGAGGCCGGGCGGATGCTGGGGCGGGTGCTGTCGGGGGCGGTCAATCTGCTGGACCCGGACGCGGTGGTGCTCGGCGGGATCTACCGGAACCTGATGCCGTGGCTGGCCGCGCCGGCCGACGAGGAGCTGACGGGCCGGGTGGTGTCCGGGCTCTGGGCGCCCGGCGGGGGCCGGCTGCGCGCGTCGTCGGTCGCGGGGGACGCGGCGCGGGGCGCGGCGGCGCTGGTGATGACGGATGTGCTGGCCGACCCGGTGGCGTACGCGCGCCCGGCGACGGTCTGAGACGTAGAAAGAAAAGGGGGGAGGGGCGTCCGCCCCTCCCCCCTTTGCCCTTGGTGTCAGCGGACGTTGAGCAGGTGGTCCATCGCCAGCTGGTCCAGGGCCTCGAAGGCCATGCCGCGCTCGGCCGCCGCGTCGACGTCGAACTCCTCGAACGCGGAGCGGTCGGCGAGCAGGCCGGCCACGCCGTCCTCGGCGGTGCGCTGGGCCAGCTCGTCCAGGCGGGAGGCGCGCAGCGCGTCCTGGACGGCCGGGTCGGCGCGGAAGGCGGCGGCGCGCTCCTTGAGGATGAGGTAGTTGCGCATGCAGCCGGCGGCGGAGGCCCAGACGCCGTCGTAGTCCTCGGTGCGCGGCGGCTTGAAGTCGAAGTGGCGCGGGCCCGCGTAGTCGGAGTTCTCCAGGAGGTCGACCAGCCAGAACGCCTGGCGCAGGTCACCGGCGCCGAAGCGGAGGTCCTGGTCGTACTTGATGCCGGACTGGCCGTTGAGGTCGATGTGGAAGAGCTTGCCCGCCCACAGGGCCTGGGCGATGCCGTGCGGGAAGTTCAGCCCGGCCATCTGCTCGTGGCCGGTCTCCGGGTTGACGCCGACCAGCTCGGGGCGCTCCAGGCGCTCGATGAAGGCGAGGGCGTGGCCGATGGTGGGGAGGAGGATGTCGCCGCGGGGCTCGTTGGGCTTGGGCTCGATGGCGAACTTCAGGTCGTAGCCCTGCTCGGTGACGTAGTCGCCCAGGAGGTCGAAGGCTTCCTTCATGCGGTCGAGCGCGACGCGGATGTCCTTGGCGGCGCCGGACTCGGAGCCCTCCCGGCCGCCCCAGGCGACGTAGGTGGTGGCGCCCAGCTCGACGGCCAGGTCGATGTTGCGCATGGTCTTGCGCAGGGCGTAGCGGCGGACGTCGCGGTCGTTGGCGGTGAACGCGCCGTCCTTGAAGACGGGGTGCGTGAAGAGGTTCGTCGTGGCCATGGGGACGACGAGGCCGGCCGCGTCGAGCGCCTGGCGGAAGCGCTTGACGATGCCCTCGCGCTCGGTGTCCGAGGAGCCGAAGGGGATCAGGTCGTCGTCGTGGAAGGTCACGCCGTACGCGCCCAGCTCGGCGAGGCGCTGCACGGAGTCGACCGGGTCGATCGCGGCGCGCGTCGCGTCACCGAAGGGGTCGCGGCCCTGCCAGCCCACGGTCCAGAGGCCGAAGGTGAACTTGTCCTCGGGGGTCGGTGCGAAGCGTTCCGTCATGGTGGTGCCGCCTTCGGGGCCGTGGGTCCGCAGCCGGTCGGGCGGCCGAACCTCAATTTGTTCACTGTCATGACTAATCATGCACGGGCAGCCCGTGCGACGTAAAGCCCCGGAGCGGAGACATCCGCGCGCCGCTGTCGCGAACCCGGAACGGGGCCTGTTCCGGACGGGTTCGATCACGTAATTTGTTTTGCGTACGATCAAATACCAGCGAATGAGGTCAGCCATGCCGCCGCATACCGTCGTCATCGGTGTGGACAGCTCCACCCAGTCCACCAAGGCGGCGTTCACCGACACCGCCACCGGCCGGCTGCTCGCCGTCGGCCGCGCCCCGCACGCGGTCACCGGCGAGGGCGGTGCGCGCGAGAGCGACCCCGAGGTCTGGTGGCAGGCCCTGCGCGACGCGGTCGCCGCCGGGCTGAAGGAGTCCGGGATCGCGCCGGCCGACGTCGTGGGCATCGCGGTCGCCGGCCAGCAGCACGGCCTGGTCGTCCTGGACGCCGAGGGCCGTCCGCTGCGCCCGGCCCTGCTGTGGAACGACACCCGGTCCGCCCCCAGGCCGCCGCCCTCACCGCCGCGCTCGGCGGCCCCGACGCCTGGACCGCGCGCACCGGTTCCGTCCCGGTGGCCGCGATGACCGCGTCGAAGTGGCAGTGGCTGCGCGAGAACGAGCCGGAGACCGCCGAGGCGGCCGCCGCGGTGCGCCTCCCGCACGACTTCCTGACCGAGCGGCTGTCGGGCCGGGCGGTCACCGACCCGGGCGACGCCTCGGGCACCTGCTGGTACTCCACCGCGACCGGCGCCTACGACCCGGAGCTGCTGGAGCTCATCGGCCTCGACGCGGCGCTGCTCCCCGAGGTGGCGCCGAGCGGCGGGGCGCGGATCGGTTCGCTGACGGAGGCGGCCGCCGAGGCGCTGGGGCTGCCCGCCGGGATCGCCGTCGCGGCGGGCACCGGGGACAACATGAGCGCCGCCGTCGGTCTCGGTCTGGGCGGCGGCGGGCTCCTCGACCACCCGGTGCTGAGCCTCGGCACATCGGGCACGGTCTTCGCGGCGTCCCGGACCCGGCCGGCGTCGGCCGCGCTCTCCGGGTTCGCGGCGGCGGACGGTACGTATCTGCCGCTGGCCTGCACCCTCAACTGCACGCTCGCCGTGGACAAGGTGGCCGCCCTGCTGGGCCTGGACCGCAATGACGCCGAGCCCGGCGGCGAGGCGGTGCTCCTGCCGTATCTGGACGGCGAGCGCACCCCGGACCTGCCGACGGCGGCCGGGCTCCTCACCGGACTGCGGCACGACACGACCCCGCGGCAGCTGCTCGGCGCCGCCTACGAGGGCGCGGTGGTGACCGTGCTGCGGGCGCTCGACGAGCTGTCGCGGGCCTGCGGTCTGGACCCGGCGGACCCCGAGGTGGCGGCCCGTCCGCTGCGGCTGATCGGCGGCGGGGCGCAGGGGCGCGTCTGGGTGGAGACCGTACGACGGCTGTCCGGGCGGCCGGTGATCGTGCCGGGGTCCGGGGAGCTGGTGGCGCTCGGGGCGGCGGCGCTCGCCGCTTCGGCGGCGACGGGGCGGACCCGGTGGCGGTCGCGGCCGGCTGGGAGACCGGCGACGACCTGCTCCTGGAGGCGGTGGAGCGGGATCTGACGGCGTGGGACCGGGTCAACTCCGTACTGGAGCGGGCGGCGGGTCCGCTGCTCGGTGGAGACCGCCCCGCCTGACCGGCCATCACCTTGCCGCTGTGCGTCGCGCGCAGCGGCAACCAGCCGTTTTGGCTAGCGAACTGATGTTCACTAGTATCCGGCGATGATCATAAGAAGAAGGCTGATGGCCGGGGTGGGCATCCTGCTCGCCACCCTGGCCACCGGGCTCGGCTCGGCGCTGCCCGCATCGGCCGGCGAAACCCCCACGCAAGCCTCCCCCAAGGTCGAACTGGTCCTCGACGTCAGCGGCTCCATGCGGACCCGCGACATCGACGGCCAGTCCCGGATGAGCGCGGCGAAGCAGGCGTTCAACGAGGTGCTGGACGCGGTGCCGGAGCAGGTGCAGCTCGGCATCCGCACCCTCGGCGCCGACTATCCGGGCGACGACCGCAAGGTGGGCTGCAAGGACACCAAGCAGCTGTACCCGGTCGGCCCGCTGGACCGCACCGAGGCGAAGACCGCCGTGGCCACGCTCGCCCCCACCGGCTGGACCCCGATCGGCCCCGCACTGCTGGGCGCCGCCGACGATCTGGAGGGCGGCGACTCCACCCGCCGGATCGTACTGATCAGCGACGGCGAGGACACCTGCGGCCCGCTCGACCCGTGCGAGGTCGCCCGCGACATCGCGGCGCGCGGCATCCACCTGGTCATCGACACCCTGGGCCTGGTGCCCAACGCGAAGATCCGCCAGCAGCTGACCTGCATCGCGGAGGCCACCGGCGGCACGTACACGGCCGTGCAGCACACCGATGAACTCTCGGGCCGTGTCAAGCAGTTGGTGGACCGGGCGGCGGAGCCCGTGGTCACCCCGGTCGCCACCAAGGGCGCCGACAGCTGCACGGACGCGCCCGAGCTGAAGCCGGGCCTCTACACCGACCGCGAGAAGTTCGCCGAGCACCGCTGGTACAGGGTCGAGGTGAAGCCGGGGCAGGAACTGCGCGCCTCGGTCAGCGTGTTCGCCGACCGCGCGGTCAACAACGACTACGGGATGCTGCTGCGCGCGGTGACCACGCACGGCCGCGAGATCGTCCGGGGCTCCGAGTCCGGGACCGGGCGCACCGACGCCATCTCGTCCGGGCTGCGCTACCCGAAGCCCGAGCAGGACGAGGACGAGCAGACCCCGGAGACCGTGTGCCTCCAGGTCAGCAACTCGTTCTCGGCGCCGGCCTCGGTGAAGACCGCCCCCGGCATGCCGCTGGAACTGACCGTCGACGTGGTGGACGCGCCCGACGAGGCGGCGGACGTCGCCGCGTTCGGTCTGGGCCACGGCTGGTGGCTGCTGGGCCTGCTCACCCTGACCGGATTGATCGTGGGCCTGCTCTTCGGCTGGATCTCACGCTGGCGCATCGCTGTCTGGAGGACCCGCTGATGTCCCGTACGAGACGTGTGCTCGCGGGCGCGCTGCTGACCGGCCTGGCCGTGCTGACCGGGGCGTCGGCCGCCGTGGCCGACGACGCCTCGCCGAGCCCGAGCGCTTCCGGTGACGCCTCGGGTCCCACGGAGGCCGGCACCACCTTCCGTACCGCCACGGCGCTCCAGCAGGGCGAGACCGCCACCGCCGGGGCGTCGACCGGCGACTACCTGTACTGGGTCTTCCCGGCCGACGCCGGGCAGCGCGCCACGGTGACCGCGAAGGTGACGCTGCCCGAGAGCGCCACCCGGCACGGGGCGCAGACCTGGCAGGTCGACGTGTACGACGGGCTGCGCCGCCGCCAGCCGTGTGTGTACGGGAAGCAGACCGGCACCGCGGCCGCCGAGGCCGCCGCGGTCGAGCTGACCTGTGTGCTGCGTACCGTCCGGGCCAACGCCGAGCCGTGGGCCAACGACCCGCTGCCGGGCAGCTACTACGTGCGCCTCACGGTCCTGGACCTGGCCCAGGCCGACCTCGGTCTGCCGGTGCGCACCGAGGTCGAGGTGAACTCGAAGGACCAGGGCGGGTCCGTCGATGTGGACGGCAGCCTGTCGAAGCCGCTGGTCCCGGGGGTCTCCTCGGCCGAGCGGGCTTCGGACGACGCGGACGGCTCCGACGCCTCCCCCGCCCCGGTCGCGCTCGCCGGTGAGCCCGAGGACGGCTGGTCCTCCGGCTGGTGGACCAGCCGCTGGCTGTGGACGGCCGGCGGCGGTGTGCTCGCCGCGCTGGCGGGCGTCTTCGGCTACTCGGTGACCCGGGGCCGGGGCCGCCCGTCCCACGTTCCGCCGGGCGCCTGACGCCGTGCCGTACGCCGGACCGGTCCCTGCTTCGGGGGCCGGTCCGGCGGCGTTACGCGCCCTGCCCTGCGAACGCCCCGTCCGCCCCGAAGGCCAGGGCCGCGAAGCGGTCGCCCATGCGGAGGTGGGTGGCGGCGTCCGGGTGGAGGGCGTCGGGGAGGGGGAGTTCTTCCGCGTCCGCCTCGCCGTAGAGTTCGCGGCCGTCCAGGTAGTGCAACTGCGGGTCGTCGCCGGAGCGTTGCTCCACCAGGCGGGCCAGTTCATCGCGGATGACGCGCAGCGTCAGCTTGCCGGTGTCCCGGTCCCCGGGGTCGCCCATCGCCGCGAAGCGGACCCTGCCCTCGCCGAGGCGGCTGAGGTCGGGGACGCTGGGGCCCGGGGTGTCCTCGTGGATGGGGCACAGCACGGGCGAGACCACCAGGAGCGGGGCGCCCGGGTGGCCCTCGCGGATGGTGTCGAGGAAGCCGTGCACCGCCGGGGCGAAGGCGCGCAGGCGCATCACGTCGGCGTTGACGAGGTTGATGCCGATCTTGACGCTGATCAGGTCCGCCGGGGTGTCCCGCATCGCGCGGGCCGTGAACGGGTCGAGCAGGGCGCTGCCGCCGAGGCCCAGGTTGACCAGCTCGACGCCGCCGAGCAGCGCCGCACGCGCGGGCCAGGTGGCGGTGGGGCTCGCGGCGTCGGAGCCGTGGCTGATCGAACTCCCGTGGTGCAGCCACACCTTGCGGCCGGAGGCCGGGGCGGGGGTGACGGGCGCGTCGGTGTGCAGGGCGACGACCTCGGTCCGTTCGTTGTACGGCAACCAGACCTCGACGTCCTTCTCGCGGTCCGGGAGACCGTCGAACCGTACGGACCCGACCGGGCCGTCGCGGAACCGGGTCGACCCGGTCGTCATGTCGACGTCGAGGACGTTGCCGCCGGTCGCCGAGGACCGCGCCGCGAGGACGCCGTCGACCAGCAGGTCGTACACCCCGCCGGGCCTCGGCGGGACGCCCTGGTAGACGGTGCGGGTGCGCCGCGCCTCCAGCTCGACCACCGTGGCCCGGGTCCGGAAGGCGAGCCGCACGCCGGAGGGCTGGGCCTCGGCCAGGGCGATCTGGCCGTCCGGGGCCTGGGCGCGGGCGGCGGGCGGCAGGCGGTGCGGGAGCAGCCCGACCTCGGTGCGCTCCACGTCGAGCGCGCCGCGCAGGAGGCCGGGGGTGACGGGGGTGGTGTACGGGAGGGGTGCGGGCGTTTCGGTGCTCATGGCTCCACCTGGGGTTGCGGAGTTACGCGGGCCAGTTGCGCAGGAGGGCGTCCAGCGCGTCCAGGGTGCGGGTCCAGGACTCCTGCGAGTCGGGGGCGCTGTGGCTGAACCCGCCCTGGGCCTCCAGGCTGACGAATCCGTGGAACACGCTGCCCAGGAGCCGTACGGCATGCGTCTGGTCCGGCTCGGTCAGGTCGTAGCCGCGCAGGATGGCGCGGGTCATCCGCGAGTGCCGCAGGCCGGCGCCGGCGGCCGCCGCTTCGGGGTCCAGCTTCAGCTGGGCCGCCGCGTAACGGCCGGGGTGCTCGCGGGCGTAGTCCCGGTACATGTCGCCGAGAGCGCTCAGCGCGTCCTTCCCGGCCCGTCCGACGAGGGCGGCGGCGCCCCGGTCGGCCATCTCCTCCAGGGCGAGCAGGGCGATCCGGGTCTTCAGGTCGTGGGAGTTCTTCAGGTGCGAGTAGAGGCTCGCGACCTTGACGTCGAACCGCCGCGCCAGCGCCGAAACGGTCACCTGCTCGAAGCCGACCTCGTCGGCCAGTTCGGCGCCCGCCCCGGTCAGGCGTTCGGCGGTCAGCCCCGCGCGCACCATGGTCGCCTCCTCGTCCAGGCGACCATCATGCGCGTACCTAAGACCTTTAGGCAAATATGAGAGGGCTCAAGGAACGGTTACGCCCCTCGCACCGGTACCGTCACCGTCCCCCTCCCCTCCCCCGTCGTGCCCGTCGCCTCGTCGACCACGCGGTACGGGCGGTCGATGCGTTCGGAGGTGACCGTGAGGGTGTCGCCGTCGCGCGTCAGCCGGAAGGTGGCGGCCGTGGCGCCCGCGTGGTCCGGCACGGTGACGGTCGTAGCGTCCCCCTCGCCGAACACCCGGAGGGTGAGCCCGTCGAGCCAGTCGCCGTCCGGGCGCCGGTCGTCGCCGCCCCAGGGCAGGACCGCGCCGGGGCGGACGAGGACCGGGAGGCTGTCGAAGCCGTGGGTCTCGTGGCGCCAGGCGGGGCCGGTGACCGTCTCGCCGGTGAGCAGGTGGGTCCAGGTGCCCTCGGGGACGTAGTACTCGACCTGCCCGTCCTCCGTGAAGACCGGGGCGACCAGGAGGTCGGGGCCGAGCATGTACTGCCGGTCGAGCGTGCGGGTGGTCGGGTCGTCCGGGAATTCGAGGAGCATCGGCCGCATCACGGGGATGCCGGTGCGGTGGGCGGTGGCGGCGGCACCGTAGAGGTACGGCATCAGCCGGTGCTTGAGCAGGGTGAACTTCCGGGCGACGTCCACCGCTTCCTCGCCGAACTCCCACGGCACCCGGTAGGACACGTTGCCGTGCAGCCGGCTGTGCGAGGAGAGCAGCCCGAAGGCGAGCCAGCGCTTGAAGACCGCCGGGTCCGGGGTGCCCTCGAAGCCGCCGATGTCGTGGCTCCAGAAGCCGAACCCGGAGAGCGAGAGGGACAGGCCGCCGCGCAGGGACTCGGCCATCGCCGTGAACGAGGCGAAGCAGTCGCCGCCCCAGTGGACGGGGAACTGCTGGCCCCCGGCCGTGGCGGAGCGGGCGAAGAGGACGGCCTCGCCGTGGCCGCGCTCCTTCTCCAGGAGTTCGAAGACCGTCCGGTTGTAGATCTGCGCGTAGTAGTTGTGCATCCGCTCGGGGTCCGAACCGTCGTGCCAGACGACATCGGTCGGGACGCGCTCGCCGAAGTCCGTCTTGAAGCAGTCGACGCCCTGGTCGAGCAGCAGCCGCAGCTTGCCGGTGTACCACTCCCGCGCGGCGGGGCTGGTGAAGTCGACCAGCGCCATCCCGGGCTGCCAGAGGTCCCACTGCCAGACGTCACCGTTGGGGCGGCGGACGAGATGGCCGAGCGCGGCACCCTCCGCGAACAGCGCCGACTTCTGGGCGATGTACGGGTTGATCCACATGCTGATCCGCAGCCCGCGCTCCTTGAGCCGGGCGAGCATGCCCTCCGGGTCGGGGAAGACGTCCGGGTCCCAGAGGAAGTCCGACCACTGGTACTCGCGCATCCAGAAGCAGTCGAAGTGGAACACGGAGAGCGGGATGTCGCGTTCGGCCATGCCGTCGACGAACGAGGTGACGGTCTCCTCGTCGTACGAGGTGCAGAAGGACGTCGTCAGCCACAGGCCGAACGACCAGGCCGGAGGGAGCGCCGGGCGGCCGGTGAGCGCGGTGTAGCGGGCCAGCACCTCCTTGGGCGTCGGACCGGCGACGATGTAGTACTCCAGCGACTGGTCCTCGACGCTGAACTGCACCTGCCCCACGGACTCCGAGCCGACCTCGAAGGAGACCTTGCCGGGGTGGTTGACGAAGACCCCGTAGCCGCGCGAGGAGAGGTAGAACGGGATGTTCTTGTAGGCGAGTTCGCTGCTGGTGCCGCCGTCCGCCTGCCAGATGTCGACACTCTGGCCGTTCTTGACGTACGGGGTGAAGCGCTCGCCGAGCCCGTAGACGTTCTCGCCGACGTCCAGGGCGAGTTGGGCGATCATGTGGTGGGCGCCGTCGGGGGTGGTCGCGAAGGCGGTGCCCTTGGCGTCGATCCCGGTCAGGCGGCGCCCTTCGGCGTCGAGGAAGGTGAGGCCCCAGGGCCCGTCGGCGTCCATGCGCAACGTCAGCGGGCCGCTGGTGAGTTCGGTACTGGAGCCGTCCTGCCGGGTGCGGGCGCCGGAGCCGGCCGGGTCGAGGCCGGGCAGGGCGAAGTCCGGGCCCCGGGGGGCCTTTCCGGCGTGGTGCGTGGTGCGGACGCCGATGATCCCCTCGGCCGGGGAGAAGCAGTCGACGGTGATGAGCGGGGTGTTGAGGGTGTCGCCGCGCGCGGCCACCCGTTTCACCGCGGCGTACGCGGTGAACCGGTCGGCGTCGACGCGCAGATCGCGGATCTCGGTCGCGTAGGAGGCGCGTACGCCCTCACGCATGAGCCAGAAGCCGTCGGTGAACTTCATGCGGACTCCTTGCCGGGGGCATCGGAAGGGGGAACGGGGAGGCTGCGGGATCTCACGCGCCGGCCCCGGTGAAGTCGAGCCGGGCCAGCCGGACCGTGCCGCGCAGCACGACGCGCAGGTCGCCGGTGCCGGAGGCGGCCAGAGCGGCGTGGACGGTGCGGTGGTCGTACGGTCCGTCCGTGGCGGGCACCGGGACGGTGACGGTGGCGCCGCCGACGGTGATCAGGACGGCCCCCTCGCCGGAGGCAAGGACCTCGACGCCGCTCGTACCGGAGCCGAAGTCGCAGCGACGGTAGAGGAGTTCGTTGGCCTCGTCGGTGGCGGTGACCGCGTCGCCGTCCGTCTTCGCCCGGTCCACGATCGCGGTGCCCAGCTGCTCGTCGTAGTCGGCCGCCTCCAGGCCACGGGCCAGGACCGGACGCGGCCCGGCCGGTTCGCCGTCGACGGTGACGACCGTGACGCAACGGATGTCCGTGCTGGACGCGCCCGCCTGGATCTCGTACGCCCCGGGCTCGACGGTCCAGCGGCCGTGCGCCACGTCCCAGTGGCCCAGCTCCTCGACCGGCACGGTGAACGCGACGCGCTCCGCCGCCCCGGGTGCCAGGTGCAGCCTGCGGTGCCCGGCGAGCTGGCGCAGCGGCCGGGGCACGGACGGGGCCACGGCCCGTACGTACAGCTGGGCGACCTCGTCGGAGGCGACGGCGCCGGTGTTGGTGACGTTCAGCGAGACGTGGAGCAGGTCCCCGTCACGGACGGCGGTCAGGTCGCTGTAGGTGAAGTCGGTGTAGGTGAGCCCGTGGCCGAACGGGTAGAGCGGGGTGCCCTTGTAGTAGAGGTAGGTCTGCCGCGAGCCGATGATGTCGTAGTCCAGGAGGTCCGGCAGCTCCGCGTCGGAGGCGTACCAGGTCTGCGGGAGCCGCCCGGCCGGGGAGACGTCGCCGGCGAGGACGCGGGCCAGCGCGGTGCCGGCCGCCTGGCCGCCGTGCGCGGTCCACAGCAGCGCGGGCAGTGTGGCGGCGGCGTCGGCGAGGGCGTACGGGTAGGCGGAGGTGACCGCCAGGACGGTGCGCGGGTTGGCGGCGTGGGCGGCGCGCCAGAGGCATTCCTGCTGGGCGGGCAGGTCGAGGGTGGCACGGTCCTCGGTCTCCCGGCCGTTGATGTGCGGGTCGTTGCCGACGACCACGATCACGGTGTCGGCGGCCGCGGCGGCGCGGGCGACGGCGTCCTCGCCGCGCTCGGTCACCTCGATCTCGAAGACGGTGCCGGGGGTGGCGGAATTCTCCTCGTCCGGGGCGGCAACCTTTACGCCGTCGGCGGCGACTGAGACATACCCACCCGTTCCGATGTGCAGAAGGCGGTGACCGCCGGCATGCCCTTCCACCGCCTCCCAGCGGAAGGTCTCCTGGACGATCCAGCCGCCCGGCTCGTCCGCGGAGGCGCGTACGCAACCGTCCTCGGCGACCGAGAGGTAGCGGCCTTCCGGCTCGCGCAGGGTGATCACACCGCCGCCCCAGTCCACGAGCGCCAGCTCGGACGGGGTGTCGGCGCAGGTCAGCGGGGGCAGGTCGGTGCGGCCCGCGAGCAGCGCCGGATCGAGGGCGCCTTCCGCGCCGCGCGCCGCGTCCCCGGCCGGGTCCGCCTCGGGGATGTGCAGCCAGCCGTCCGCGCACTTCAGGTGGACCAGGTCGGCGCCCTCGGCGTAAATGACGTGGTCGGCGCCGAAGCGTGCGCGGAGTCCGTCGAGCGGGGTGGAGCGGTGGATCAGGGTGCCGCTGTACCAGTCGAGCTTGCAGGCGTCCGCGAGGAGCCCGACGACGGCGACGGTGCGGCCGGTGTCCGGGTCGAGCGGCAGCAGGCCGTCGTTCTCCAGGAGCACGACGGCCTGCTCGGCGGCCTCCAGGGCGAGCGCCCGGTGCGCCTCGGTGTCGAGCGCGTCGGTGTCCGCGTACGGGTCCAGTCCGGGGTCGAACTCACCGAGGGCGAAGCGCATATGGAGGAGGCGGCGGACGGCGGTGTCGATGTCGTGCTCGTCGATGAGGCCGCGCTTCAGGGCGCCCTGGATGCGGCCGGTCATGACGGAGGAGTCCTGGCCGTGGTCGGTGAAGCTGTCGACGCCGGCGCGCAGGGCGGCGGCGGTCGCCTCCTCGTGGGTGTCGAAGTAGTGCTCGGAGTCCACCAGGTTGGTGGGTGCGCCGGCGTCGGAGCAGACGGCCAGGGGCTGTTCGGTCCAGCCGCGCAGGTGCCGGGAGAGCAGCGGCGACACATGGTTGGGGCGCCCGTTGACCAGGTTGTACGCGGGCATCACCCCGGCCACCGCGCCGGAACGGACCGCGTCGCGGAAGGCCCTCAGGTCGTATTCGTGCAGCACCCTCGGGCGGACCGAGGAGGACGAGGTGTCGCGGTCGGTCTCGTTGTTGTGGGCGAGCCAGTGCTTGAGGACGGGGGCGGTGCGCCAGTAGTGCGGGTGGTCGCCGCGCAGTCCCCGGGTGTACGCGACCGCGAGGGCGGAGGTGAGCCCGGCGTCCTCGCTGTACCCCTCCTCGCCGCGCCCCCAGAGCGGGTGGCGCAGGAGATTGACGGTGGGGGCCCAGACGTTGAGCCCGACCCGGTCGTCGTGGGCGCGCTTGGTGCGGACCTCGTCGCCGACGGCCTCGCCGATGCGGCGGACCAGGTCGTCGTTCCAGGTGGCGCCGAGCCCGACGGCCTGCGGGAACACCGTGGCCTCCCCCATCCAGGCGACGCCGTGCAGGGCCTCCTGGCCGGTGCGGAAGGCGGCGAGGCCGAGCCGGTCGACCGCCGGGGCGAACTGGTGCAGCATCGCGACGCGCTCGTCGGGGGTCAGCCGCCCGAGCAGGTCGTCGACGCGCTCCGCGAAGGGCAGTCGCGGATCGCGGAAGGGCTGCGGTTGTTCCGTCACGTACGGGTCCTTCGTCAAAGGTGGGAGGTATGGCGGTGCCGGCGCGTCGTGCGGGCCACTGAACAGCCTCGGACGATCTTTCGAAGCGCTTCGATGCTCAACGGCCGACCCCGCGCATGTCAAGGCCCCGCTCTCCCCTTCTCCCGCCCGCGCGCCTTCATTGCACCCGAGACGAGAGAGAGACAGGTCGGAGGAATCTGTAAACGGACTCTTGTGCGGCCGGGACCCTTCACTTAACCTCGCTGCAACATCGAAGCGCTTCGACAGAGCTTCGACGGACTTGCGACGGGGCGCCCTCGCCCCTGATCCCCGGGACGGCGACACCGTTGGGCGCCTCCCTGTTGAACCGCCGCACCTGGTGCGCCTCGAAGGGTTGACGCAATGACGCCGAATTCCTCCCCCTCCGCCTCCGCCCCGAGCCGGAGAAGCTTCCTCGCCACGGGCGCGGTGGCGGCCGTCGCCGTGGTCGGCGGGGTGCCGCTGCTCGCCGCGTGCGGCGGTTCCGGCTCCGGTGCCGGGAGCAAGGAGGGCACGACCACGGGCAAGGCCCTGAAGAAGGTCGTGCCGAGCTACGTCCCGCTGAATCTGGTCCAGCCCGACGTCCCCGGCGTCAACGGTTCGAGCCCGGGCTTCACCAAGCTCCCCGACCCGCTGGTGGTCTCGGTCAAGTCGGTGCCGGGCAAGGGTTCGGCGTTCCGGGTGATGACGCCGCTGTGGGGCACGGTCCCGAAGAAGAACAACCCGTACTACACGGCCGTGAACAAGGCGGTCGGGGCGACGCTGAACTTCGACCCGCAGGACGGCAACACGTACCAGGACAAGATCGGCGCGGTCCTCGCCGGCTCGGACATCCCGGACGTCATGACGATCCCCGGCTGGAACATGCAGGGGCAGATCCGCAACGCCATCACCGCGAAGTTCGCCGACCTCTCCCCGTATCTCGCGGGTGACGCCGTCAAGAAGTACCCCAACCTGGCCAACATCCCCACCGGCGCCTGGCAGTACTCGGTCTTCGGCGGGAAGCTGCGCGGCCTGCCCATGCCGACGCCGGTCATCGGCAACGCGATCTTCTACCGCAAGGACCTGACCGGCTCCGGCGCCGTCCCGGCGAGCGCCGACGACCTGCTGGCCTTCGGCAAGGAGTACACGGCCCCCAAGAAGAAGGTGTGGGCCTTCGACGACCTGTGGACCTGCATCCAGAAGATATACGGGCTGCTCCCGGACGCACCGCACTACTGGCAGCTGGAGAACGGCAAGCTGGTCCACAAGATCGAGACGCAGGCGTACCGGGAGGCGCTGGCCTTCGCCCGCAAGCTCCACGACGGCGGTTACGTCCACCCGGACGCCGAGGCCAACAAGGACGCCGACGCCAAGATCCGCTTCACCAGCGGGCACGTCGTCATGTACAACGACGGCACCGGCGGCTGGAAGGGCATGGTCACCGAACAGGCCTCCGCCAACCCGAAGTTCGACATGCAGGCGCTGGACTTCTTCCACCACGACGGCGGCGAGCCGGTGCTGTGGCAGGACGACCCGGCGGGCATCTTCACCTTCCTCAGCAAGAACCTGTCCAAGGAGAAGATCGAGGAGTTCCTCGCCATCGCCGACTACGCGGCGGCGCCGTTCGGCACCGAGGAGTTCATGCTCACCAACTACGGCGTGAAGGGCACGCATTACACGATCAAGGACGGCACCCCGACGTACACCCCGCAGGGGGTCGAGGAGGCGCAGCCCTCCACGTTCCTGTTCGTGGCCTCGCCGCCCACCTCGATCGCCTACCCGGACCAGCCGCAGCTGGCCAAGGACTACGCCGGCTGGATGGCGCGCCAGGCGCCGCACATCAAGAAGCCCCTCTTCTTCGGCATGCAGGTGGTCGAACCGCAGCGTTACGCCTCCCTGTACACCCCCTTCGACGACCTCCAGAAGGACATCCGCCGGGGCCGCAAGAAGGTCGCCGACGTCGAGGACGCGGTGAACACCTGGAAGAAGAGCGGCGGCGACAAGCTGCGCGACTGGTACCAGGACATCCTCGACAAGAACGGCTCCGGCAACTGACGCGTACGTACGAGAGGCAAGGGGGCCGCCGGGCACACGGAGCCCGGCGGCCGGGGTCAGGAGCACGACATGGGGAGCACAGGGTGAAGGCACGGGCCACGGTCGCGGCCGGCCCGGACCGCACCGCCGACGGGGCGAGCGTCCCGGCCGGCAGGAGCGGCGCCGGGGACGGCGACGGCGGGCAGACGAGGAGCGCGGGCAGGACGCGGGCCGGGGGCGTGCCCGAGCCCCGCCGGGAACAGGGCGGGATCACCTGGCGGCAGCGGCTGCGGCGCGACCGCACGCTGATCCTGATGACGATGCCGGCCATCGCGCTGCTGCTGATCTTCAACTACATCCCGCTGCTCGGGAACATCGTGGCCTTCCAGGACTACGACGTGTACGACCTGGGCATCACGGGCAGCCCGTTCGTCGGGTTCGACAACTTCACCCGGATCTTCGAGGACTACCGCTTCTGGGAAGTCCTCGTGAACACGCTGGTCATCTTCGTGACCCAGCTGGTCCTGTTCTTCCCGATCCCGATCGCCATCGCGCTGCTGCTCAACACGATCATGAGCACCCGGGTCAGGGCCTGGGTGCAGGCGGTCGTCTACCTGCCGCACTTCTTCTCCTGGGTGCTCGTCGTCACCGTCTTCCAGCAGATGTTCGGCGGCGCCGGACTGGTCGCCCAGTGGCTGCGCGAGCACGGCCACGAGGGCTTCGACCTGATGACCGACCCGGGCTTCTTCAAGTTCCTGGTCAGCGCGCAGGCCGTGTGGAAGGACGCCGGCTGGGGCGTCATCGTCTTCCTGGCCGCGCTCGCCGCCGTCAACACCGATCTGTACGAGGCCGCCGCCGTCGACGGGGCGGGCCGCTGGCGCCGCATGTGGCACGTCACGCTGCCCGCGCTGCGCCCGGTCATCGCCCTGCTGCTCGTCCTGCGGGTGGGCAGCGCGCTCAATCTGGACTTCGAGCAGATCCTGCTCCAGCGCGACCAGGTGGGCGCGGGGGCCTCGGAAATCCTGGACACCTACATCTGGTGGACGGGCATCAAGACCGGCGACTTCGGCTACGCGGCCGCCGCCGGGATCTTCAAGGGGCTGTTCAGCGTCGCCATGGTGCTGGGTGCCAACAAGGTCGCCCACATGCTGGGCGAGCAGGGGGTGTACTCCAAGAAATGACAACTCTCCTGGACCACAGGGCGGACCCGGCGCCCCCCACCGAGACACGCCTCCGGCGCGCCCTGCGCATCGAGCCGCGCCCCGTGTGGGAGGAGGAGCCGACGAAGGCCGGCCTCGCCTTCAAGGGCTTCGGGCTCGTCGCGATCTGCGCGGTCATCATCGTCCCGATCTGGGTCGTGCTGGTGACCAGCCTCTCCGACACGAGGACGATCAACGACGCGGGCGGCCTGGTCGTCTGGCCCCAGCACCTCACGTTCGTCGCGTACAAGGAGTTGCTGAGCGGGGGCGCAGTGACCCGGGCCGCCGCCGTCAGCGTCGGTCTGACCGTCGTCGGTACGGCCGTCAGCATGGTCGTCTCGATCCTCTGCGCGTACGGGCTCAGCCGCCGCGACTCGTACGCACACCGCCCGCTGCTGATGACGCTGATGGCGACCATGTTCTTCGGCGCCGGGCTCATCCCGACGTATCTGCTGGTCACCGGGATCGGGCTGAGCGACAGCTACTGGTCGATGATCCTGCCGAGCGCGATCAGCGTGTTCAACGTGCTGGTGCTGCGCGGCTTCTTCATGGACACCGCGCCCGAACTCATCGACGCGGCCCGCATCGACGGGGCCGGCGAGTGGCGCATCCTGCTCCAGATCATCATGCCGCTGTCGCGTGCGGTGATCGCCGTGATCTCGCTGTTCTACGCGGTGGGCTACTGGAGCCAATGGTTCAACGCGATGCTCTACATCCAGGACAGCGACAAGTACCCCTTGCAGATGATCCTGCGCCAGCTGGTCCTCCAGCACCAGGTGCCGCCGGGCGCGATGGGCGCGGCCGTCAGCAACGGCCAGATCAACAGCCTCGCCGTGCAGATGGCGGTGATGATCCTCGCGCTGATCCCGGTCGCGGTGCTGTCGCCGTTCGTCCAGAAGCACTTCCAGAAGGGCATGCTCACCGGCGCCGTGAAGGGCTGATCGACAAGACGCCCCCTGAACCCCACCCAGTAGAACCGGAGACGCCATGCCGTCCCTGCGCGACGCGGCCCGTGGCCGCATCCTCTTCGGAGGCGACTACAACCCCGAGCAGTGGCCCGAGGAGGTGTGGGAGGACGACGTCCGGCTGATGAAGGAGGCCGGGGTCAACTCCGTCACCCTCGGCGTCTTCTCCTGGGCGAAGATCGAACCCCGGCCGGGCGCCCGCGAGTTCGACTGGCTCGACCGGCTGATGGACCTGATGCACGCGCACGGCATCGGCGTCGTGCTCGCCACCCCGACCGCGTCCCCGCCGCCCTGGATGGGGGCGCGGCACCCGGAGACGCTGCCGCGCGCCGAGGACGGGTCGATCGTCTGGTACGGCTCGCGCCAGCAGTTCTGCCCCAGCTCGCCGGTCTACCGCCGTTACGCCGCCGCGCTCACCGAGGACCTGGCCGCGCGGTACGCACGGCATCCGGCGCTCACCGTGTGGCACATCAACAACGAGTACTGCACGCACTGCTGGTGCGACGAGACGGCGGGCCACTTCCGCCGCTGGCTGCGCGCCCGGTACGGGACGCTCGACGCCCTCAACGAGGCGTGGGGCACCGCATTCTGGAGCCAGCGCTACGACGCGTGGACGGAGATCCTGCCGCCGCGCAAGGCGCAGTACATGAGGAACCCCACCCAGGTGCTGGACTTCAAGCGCTTCACGTCCGACGCCCTCATGGAGTGCTTCACCGCCGAGCGGGACATCGTCGCCCGGCACACCCCGCACATCCCGGTGACGACCAACTTCATGCCGCTGTGGTCCGGGCAGGACGCCTGGGCCTGGTCGGCCGAGGAGGACATCGTCTCGGTCGACGTCTACCCGGACCCGCGCGACCCGTGGGGCGGGCAGTACAACGCGATGCTCGCCGACATGACGCGCTCGCAGGCGGCCGGCCCGTGGATGCTGATGGAGCAGGCGGCGGGCGCGGTGAACTGGCGGGGCGTCAACCACCCGAAGCCGGAGGGGCTGAACCGCCTCTGGTCGCTCCAGTCCGTGGCGCGCGGCGCCGACGCGATCTGCTACTTCCAGTGGCGGCAGTCCCGGCAGGGCTCGGAGAAGTTCCACTCGGGGATGCTCGGCCACGCCGGTGAGCGGGGCCGCGCCTTCCGCGAGACCCGGCAGCTGGGCGGCGAGCTGGCCGCGATCGGCGCCGCCGTCTCCGGTACGGGCGTGACCGCCGAGGTCGCCGTCCTGCACGACTGGGACGCCTGGTGGGCGGGCGCCCAGGAGGGCGCCCCGTCCGCGCTGCTCGACTACGCGGAGGTGATCCGGCGCTGGCACCGGGCGCTGTGGGAGAACGGCACGCCCACGGACTTCGCCCGCCCCGACGCCGACCTCGGCCGGTACAAGGCGGTCCTCGTCCCGCACCTCTACCTCCTCGACGACGCGGCGATCGACAACCTCGTGGCGTACGCGGCGGGCGGCGGCCGTCTGGTCTGCGGCTTCTTCAGCGGCGTCGCGGACGTGGACGACCGCGTCCGGCCCGGCGGGATGGACGCCCGCCTGCGCGAGCTGTTCGGGATCGCCACCCTGCACGAGTGGTGGCCGCTGGACGCGGACGAGACCGTGGAGTGCGACGGCTTCCGGGGCACCCTCTGGTCCGAGGAGCTGGAGGCGGCCGAGGGCACCGAGATCCTGGCCGCCTACCGCGACGGCGAGCTGGCCGGGCTGCCCGCCGTGCTGCGCCGGGGCCGCGCGGTGTACGTGTCGACGCTCCCCGAGCCCCCGGCGCTGCGGGCCCTGCTGGCCGACGTGGTCCGGGAGGCCGGAATCGAGCCGGTCCTCGCCGGGCTGCCCGAGGGGGTGGAGGCGGTGCGCCGGGGCGAGCTGCTGTTCCTGCTGCACCACCGCCGCGAGATGGTCACCGTGGCCGTGCCCGGCGTGTACGAGGACCTGCTCACCGGGCGCGTGGTCACGGACCGGATCGCGCTCGGCCGCTACGGCGTCGCGGTGCTGCGGAGATCCGCGCCGTGACCGGGCGCACCGACATCGACTCCACCTGGGAGCCGCGCCCCGCCGCCCGCTGGGAGGACGCCTTCCTCGGCGGCAACGGCCGGCACGGTGCCATGGTGTACGGCGACCCGGCCGACGACCGGGTGATCGTCAACCATCACAGCCTGGTCCGGCCCAACGGCAGCGAGCATGTCCGGCCGCCCGAGCTTGCGGACCGGCTGGGCCGGCTCCAGAGCGCGCTGCTCGCCGGGGACACCCTGGCCGCGGAGCACTTCGGCGCGGGCCGGCCGCTGGTGTGGGTGCAGCCCTTCCACCCGGCCTTCCGGACGCGCGTCCGGCCGGTGCCCGGGAACGCCGCCGACCCGGCCACCGGGTACCGCAGGGCGGTCGACTTCGCCACCGGTGAGATCACCGCCGTCTGCGAGTCGTGGCGCAGCCGCGTCTTCGTCTCGCGCGCCGACGACGTGATCGTCCAGCACATCACCGGGCCGGGGCTCGCCGTGGACGTGACGCTCGACCACGCCCTGCCCGGCGCCCCGGCGCGCCTTGCGGTCGGCCGGAGCACGGTGCTCACCCCGGACGGGGCCCGGCTGACGCTGCGCGCGGGCTATCCCGACAGCGACCTCGCCTACACCGGCGCGACGGTGCTCCGCACGGAGGGCGGGCGGGTCGCGGTGGCGGGCGACGGCGTCCGGGTCGAGGGCGCGCGGGGCCTGTTGCTGCTGACCCGGGTGCGCCGGCACGCGGGCCACCTGGACCTGGCGGCGGAGTGCGCGGCGCTGCCCGGTGACGGGTATGCCGCGCTGCTGGCCCGGCATGTGGCGCTGCACCGGCCCGCCTTCGAGCGGGCGGCGCTCACGCTGGACGCGGACCCGGCGGAGCGGGCGCTCCCCGGCTCCGAGTTGCTGCGGTGGCCGGACAGCCCGGCGCTGCTGGAGCGGCTGTGCGCGGCGGGCCGCTACCACCTGCTGTCGGCGTCCGGGGCCCTGCCGCCCCGGCTGACGGGGCTCTGGACGGGCGACTGGGACACCGCGTGGTCGGGGGCCTTCACGACGAACGCCAACCTGAACCTCCAGATCGCCTCGGCCGCCGCGGCCGCGCTGCCGGAGGTGTCGGAGGCCCACGCGGCGCTGGTGTACGGGCAGCTCGCGGACTGGCGGGACAACGCGCGGGCCATCTTCGGGGCGCGCGGCATCGTGGCCCCGTCGCACACGGACGGCGAGTCCGGGCACACCCGCCACTACCAGCGCGCCTACCCGCTGCACCTGTGGACGGCCGGCGCGGACTGGCTCCTGGAGCCGCTGATCGAGCACGCGGAGACGACGGGGGCCGAGGACCCCCGGCTGACCGCCGCCCTGCACGAGACCGCCCTGTTCTACGAGGACTTCCTGACCCGGACCGGCCCGGACGGGCGGGTGGCCGTCGTGCCCTCGTACTCGCCGGAGAACCGTCCGGCCAACGCGAGCTGGGTCACGGTCGACGCGACGATGGACCTGGCGGCGGCCCGCCACGCGCTCACCGCGTCGGCCGACCGCTCCCCCGGCGCCCCGGTCGCCGCCCGCCGCCGCGCGCTGGCGGACCGGCTCGCCGACTACCGGGTCAACGAGGACGGCGCGCTCGCCGAGTGGGCGTGGCCGGGGCTCGCGGAGACGTACGACCACCGCCACCTCAGCCACCTCTACCCGGTGTGGCCGCTGGACGCGATCAACCCGTACGACACACCCGGGCTCTCCGCCGCCGCGCACCGGGCGCTCGCACTGCGGGGCGCGGAGAACGACTCGGCCCACGGCCATCTCCACCACGCGCTGATCGCGGCCCGGCTGCGGGACAGGGCCCGGGCCTCGGCGGCGGTCCGGGCGGTCCTCGCGGGCGACTTCTTCCACGACTCGCTGATGAGCGCCCACTACCCGGGCCGCGATGTGTACAACGCGGACGCGGCGCACGCCCTGCCCGCCGCCGTGATCGAGTCGCTGGTGCAGTCGACCCCGCACCGGCTGGTCCTGCTGCCCGCGCCGCTCGCGGGCTGTCCGGGCGGTGAACTGCGCGGTGTGCGTACGCGGTTCGGCGCGACCCTGGACCTGAGCTGGTCGGCCGACGGCACCGCGACGGCGGTCCTCCGCCCGGCGCGCGACGCCCGCGTCGACGTCCGCACGGGCGACGGCCACACCCTCACCGAAGCCTCCGCCGGCTCCCCCTCGGCTCCCCTGGAGCTGACGGCCGGTGTGGACCGCGTCCTGGAACTCCGGCCGCGGTAGCACCTCCCCCCACCCACCATGGAAGGACGACCATGGCACCACGCACCCTCAACAGGCTGGCCCTGACCCCGGCGGTGGCGCTGGCGGCGCTCATCGGCTTCGCCGCCGCCCCCGCCCAGGCGGCCGTCTGGTCCTCGTCGGACCAGTGGGGCACGTACACCACCTCCGACAACTACACCCTGTACAACAACATCTGGGGCTCCGGCGCGGGCACCCAGTCCATCTGGGCCAACTCCTCGTCGGACTGGGGCGTATGGGCGGACCACCCGAACACCGGTGGCATCAAGTCGTATCCGAACGCCAAGAAGGTGGTGAACAAGCCGATCGGCTCGCTGTCGTCGCTCACCAGCACGTACAACGTCACCGTCCCGTCGTCCGGCGCGTACAACACCTCGTACGACATCTGGGACAGCGACTACGACTACGAGGTCATGCTCTGGGTCAACTACAACGGCGCGGTGGGCCCGTTGGGCACCTCACAGGGCAATGTGACGCTGGGCGGGCACACCTGGACCGTCTACAAGGGCGACAACGGCGCCAACCAGGTGTTCTCGTTCCTGCGGACCTCGGACTCCACCTCGGGGACGGTCGACATCCTGCCGATCCTGAAGTGGATCAAGGACACCAAGGGCTGGTGGGGCAACGAGACCATCGGTGACGTCCAGTTCGGCTACGAGATCACCTCGTCGGCCGGCGGGCTCGACTTCCGTACGAACGGATTCGGCGTCTCCGCGCGCTGACCCGCGCAGCTGAGGAGCCGGCCCCCGCGCGGGGGCCGGCTCACGCGTCACGCCGGGGCGCGCCCGGTGCTCTCACGCACCGTCAGTTCCGGTGCCAGCAGCTCGACTTCGTCCGTGCCCCGGCCCGACAGCTTGGCGACGACGTGCTCGACGGAGCGGCGGCCCATCTCCTGCGCCGGTATGGCGACGGAGGTCAGCCGCACCGACGCCTGGGTGGCCACCTGCTCGGGGCAGATCGCCACCACCGACACGTCCTCGGGGACGGCCTTGCCCTGCTGGCGCAGCAGGTTGAGCAGCGGCTCCACGGCCGCCTCGTTCTGCACGATGAAGCCGGTCGTGCCGGGGCGCTCGTCGAATATCCGGGACAGGGTCTGGGCCATCGCCGCGTACCCGCCCTCGCAGGGGCGGTGCAGGACGCGCACGCCGGTCTCCTGCGCCTTGGCGCGTACACCGTCGACGGTCCGCTCGGCGAAACCGGTGTGGCGCTCGTAGACCGCCGCGGCCTCGCCGATGACGGCGATCTCGCGGTGGCCGAGGCCGGCCAGATGCTCCACGCAGAGCGCCCCGGTCGCCTCGAAGTCGAGGTCCACGCAGGTCAGTCCGGTGGTGTCGGCGGGCAGGCCGATCAGGACGGCGGCCCGGTCCGCCTCGCGCAGCAGCGGCAGCCGCTCGTCGTGCAGCTCCACGTCCATCAGGATCATCGCGTCGGCCAGCGAGCTGCCCGCGATCCGCCGCACGGCGGCCGGTCCCTCCTCACCGGTGAGGAGGAGGACGTCGTAGCCGTGGGTGCGGGCGGTGGTGGCGACCGCGATGGCGATCTCCATCATCACGGGCACGTACATGTCGGTGCGCAGCGGCACCATCAGCGCGATGATGTTGGACCGGCTGCTGGCGAGCGCCCGGGCCCCGGCGTTGGGGTGGTAGCCGAGCTGCTGGATGCTCTGCTCGACGCGCTCGCGGGTGGCGACGGAGATGGAGCGCTTCCCGCTGAGGACGTAGCTCACCGTGCTCGCGGAGACTCCGGCGTGCTGCGCGACCTCGGCCAGGGTGACCACGGAACTCCCTCACGGTCGAATTCGGCGAAGCGCTTCGACTCCGCTCCCTCCAGTCGTGACGTGGAGAGACAGCGCGAGCCTAGCCCTGCCGTGACAGCATGTCCAGACCACTGTCGAAGCGCTTCGACACGCGGGGAGGCTGCCGTCTACCGCAACGATAGGCCCGTCGGCCGCTTCCCCGTCACACCGGCTCAGCCGCCGAGCAGGACGGGGAAGGACTCCATGTCGTTCTGCGTCATCACCGGGAGCTTGCGCAGCTCGGCGTCGGGGATCGCGAGCCGCAGGTCCGGGAAGCGCGCGAAGAGCGCCGGGAGGGCGATGCCCGCCTCGACCCGGGAGAGCCCGGCGCCGGGGCAGATGTGCGGGCCGTGCCCGAAGGTGATGTGCCGGATCGGGGTGGGGCGCGTGATGTCGAAGGAGTCGGCGTCGGGGCCGTGCTGCTCGGGGTCGCGGCCGATCACCCGGTACGAGATGACCACGCCCTCGCCCTTGGCGATGACGGCGTCACCGACCTGGATGTCCTCGGTGGCGAACCGCATGAGCAGATGGGTGGTCGGGGTGTCCCAGCGCAGGGTCTCCTCGATGACGGTGTCCCAGGGCACCTCGCCGTCGAGGACCATCCGGAGCTGGTCGGGATGGGCGAGCAGGGCGCGTACGGCGTTGAGGATGAGCCCGATCGTGGTCTCGTGCCCGGCGGCGACCATGGCCTTGAGGTTGCCGACGACCTCCTCCTCGGTCAGCGGCTCGCCGCCCTCCTCGGCCAGGATCAGCGCGGACGTCAGGTCGTCCGTGGGGCGCGCGGTCTTCTCGCGTACGAGTCCGGCGTAGAAGACGTCCAGGTCGGCGAGGAGCGCCAGCCGCTCGTCCTGCGGGGTGAGCATGGAGAAGAACTTCTTGTACTGACGGGTCAGCATGGCGTTCTCGGCCGGGTCGACCCCCATCAGCATGCCGACGACCCGCATGGGCAGCGGCTGGGCGAACACCGACTTGAGGTCCACCACGGCCCCGTCCCGGCCGCCCTCCTCCAGCGCGTCCAGCAGCTCGGCGGTGAACTTCTCGATGGCGGGGCGTATCGCCTCCAGGCGGCGGGGCGTGAGTGCCTGGGAGGTCTTGGTGCGCAGCCTGCGGTGCTCGGCGCCGTCGACGGTGAACATGGACCGCCCGGCGTCGATCATGCCGATGAGCGGCCAGGCGTGCGTCACCTCGCCGCTCTGCCAGAGCCCCAGGCGTCGATGTCCTTGACCAGGCGCGGGTCGACCAGGAGCCGCCGGGCGTCCGCGTGCCGGGTGAGGGTCCACGCCGGGACGCCGAGGAGTTCGATCCGGGCCAGCGCTCCGGCGTCGCGCAGCCGGGCGGTCTCGCCGTCGAGGTCCTGGACCATCGGGTCGATGACGACGGCGGCACCCGGCCGGGCCGCGGCCTGGGCGGCATGGGGGCAGGTCACGAGAGGTCTCCTGTCGTGCGTACGGGGGTGAACCGGACGGGGAGCGTGGTGTTGCCGCGCAGGAAGGGGGAGGGCCGCCGGACCAGGTCCTCGACGGCGACGTCGAGCCGGAGGTCGGGCAGCCGGTCGAGCAGCACCTCGATGCCGGTCCTGGCGATGATCTCGGCGATCTCCTGGGCGGGGAACGGGCACCGGTACTCGCCGTGACTGAAGGCCAGGTGGGCGCCGTTGCCGCCGTGGGCGGGGCCCGCGCCGCCGGAGAGCCCCTGGCGGATCAGCGGGTCGGTGTTGGCGGCGCCGAGCCCGAGGAGCAGCATGTCGCCGGCCCGGATGCGCTGCCCGCCCAGCTGGGTGTCGCGGGCGGCCCAGCGGCCGGCCAGGATCTGGGTGGGGGTGTCCTCCCACAGCACCTCGTTCATGGCCTCGCCGATGCTGCGCCGGCCGCCGGCCATGGAGTCGGCGAACTCGTCCTCGGTGAGCATCAGCCGGACCGAGTTGCTGATCCAGTCGGCGGTCGGGAGGTGCCCGGCGGCCGTGATCGCCATCAGGTCGAGCGTGTACTCCTCGTCGGTGAACTCCTCGGGGTACGCGAGCATCCGGGAGGCCACGTCGTCGCCCGGCTCGGCCCGCTTCGCGGCGAGCAGCCGGGCCATGTGCTCCCCGAACCGCTGGTGGGCGCTCTGCGCCTCCGGTCCGCCGTCCGCGAGGTCCTTCAGGACGCGCGCGATGGCGGCGCCCTCCTCGTCGGGGAAGCCGACGAGCCGGGCCAGGACGAGCACGGGCAGCGGTTCGCAGAACTCCGCGACGAGGTCGGCGGTGCCCCGGGCGCACACCGCGTCGATCAGCCGGTCGGCCAGCTGCTCGCAGTGCTGCCGGATGCGGAACGGGTCGGCGGCTTCGAGGGCGGGGGTCACCATGCGGGCGTGCCGCTGGTGCTCCTTGCCCGCGCTGAAGTAGAGGGACGGCAGGGGGCGCCCGACCATCGGCAGCAGCGGCCAGTCGTCGGGGACGTTCGGCCACTGGTTCCAGAGGCCGACGTCGCGCGGGAACAGCTCACCGTCGCTGGTGACCCGGTGGAGCTCCCGGTAGCCGATGACCAGCCAGGCCGGGAAGCCGCCGAGGAGTTCGACGGGGACGACCGGCCCGTGGTCGCGGCGCATCGCGCGGTAGACGCTCCGGGGCTCGGTCTGGAAGCCGGGTCCCCAGAGCGGGACGGCGCCGGCGTGTGCCGGGCAGCCGGAAGGGGCGTCCGTGGACACCGGCGCGGACTCGGCCGGGGAGGGGCGCGTCATGAATCCTGACTCCTGTGGCGAACGACGGCACGCGCCACGATCACGCGGTCAACTCCCGCTCACTATAAGGATTTTATGAGCAGCAGGATGGTCATTCGCGTTCAATCCCGAACCCTGGGCGGTCGCCCGGCCGGTCCGCGCGGAGCCTCAGCCGGTGCGCAGCCCCGGATCGCTCACCCCGGGCGCCCCGGTCTCGACGTGCCCGGCGAAGCGCCGCAGGAAGGTGGCGTCCGCGTCGCTCGTGACGGTGACGTCGTACCAGCGCTTGCTGCGGCGCAGGTCGAGCGTCTGCCTCACGGTCTGCCCGGGTCGCACGGTGACCGCCCGCACCTCTCCCCCGTAGGCGGCGGCGCCGCGCAGGGTCAGCCGGACGGAGCCGGTGCCGGTGTGGGTGAGCGTGAGGTCGAGATGGCCGGTCGCGGTGTTGTGGCGGGCCGTCACCTCGGGGCCCGCGGCCTTGCCGGGGTTGCGGAAGGAGCGCAGGAAGCCGTTCGGGCCGTGGACGGTGAGGTCGGTGACGCCCTGGGAGTACGCGGTGTTCCAGGTGTCCCCGACCGTGGCGCCCGCGTGCGTGGTGTAGGTCCAGGGGCCGTCCGTACGGTTGCCGGACGTCACGAGGAACTGCGCGCCGGCCGCCGGTCCCCCGCCGAAGGTGAGCCGGAAGGTGCCGGCGGCCGGGTCGGCGGCCCCGTCCACCAGCGGCACGTAGGGCAGCGGGCGGGTGGGCCGCGAGCCGGGCTCCTGCTTCGGCACGGCTCCGGTGGCGGGCGGGACGGGCCGGTAGTCGGGGTGCCGGTCGCCGTCCGGGGGCTCGTAGGCGGCGGTGGACGGCAGTTCGGGCGCGGCGGGGTCCGTACGCCCGAAGTCGAAGGCGGAGGTGAGGTCGCCGCAGACGGCCCGCCGCCAGGGCGAGATGTTCGGCTCGTGCACCCCGAAACGCCGCTCCATGAACCGGATGACGGAGGTGTGGTCGAAGACCTCGGAGCAGGCGTAGCCGCCGGTGCTCCACGGCGACACCACGGTCATCGGCACCCGCTGGCCGAGGCCGTAGGGGCCCGCCGCGTAGCGCAGGTCGCCCGGGAAGTAGTCGGCGGCGGTGTCCACGGTGGACAGTCCCTGCGCGGGACCGGACGGGACGTACGGCGGCACGACGTGGTCGAAGAACCCGTCGTTCTCGTCGTAGGTGATGAACAGGGCGGTACGGCCCCACACCTCCGGGTCCGAGGTGAGCGCGTCCAGCACCTGCGCGATGTACCAGGCGCCGTAGTTCGCGGGCCAGTTGGGGTGTTCGCTGTACGCCTCGGGCGCCACGATCCAGGACACCGAGGGGAGCGTCCCGGCCTCGATGTCGGCCTTCAGGTCGTCCAGCAGACCGCCCCCGTTCCTCAGGTCGCTGCCGGTGCGGGCCTTGTCGTACAGGGCGTCGCCGGGCCGGGCGTCGCGGTAGGAGTTGAAGTACAGCAGCGAGTTGTCGCCGTAGGTGCCCCGGTAGGCGTCACCGATCCACCCCCAGGACCCGGCGGCGTCGAGCCCGTCGCCGATGTCCTGGTACACCTTCCACGACACCCCGGCCTCTTCCAGGCGCTCCGGGTAGGTCGTCCAGCCGTATCCGCGCTCGTCGTTGCCCAGCTCGGGCCCGCCGCCGGCGCCGTCGTTGCCGGTGTAGCCGCTCCACAGGTAGTAGCGGTTGGGGTCGGTCGAGCCGATGAACGAGCAGTGGTACGCGTCGCAGACGGTGAACGCGTCGGCGAGCGCGTAGTGGAACGGGATGTCGTCCCGGGTGAGGTGGGCCATGGTGGTCGCCGTCTTGGCGGGCACCCACTGGTCGTAGGCGCCCTTGTTGAACGCCCGGTGGCCGCCCGCCCAGTCGTGGTTCAGGTCCTGGAGGAACTGCATCCCGAGCTTGTCGGCCGGCGGCCGGAACGGCAGCACCTCCTTGCCCGCCGCGTCCGCCTGGTGCCACACCGGTTTGCCGCTGGGCAGCGTGACGGGGCGCGGGTCGCCGTAGCCCCGTACGCCCTTCATCGTCCCGAAGTAGTGGTCGAAGGAACGGTTCTCCTGCATCAGGACGACGATGTGCTCGACGTCCTTGATGGTGCCCGTCCGCCCTCGCGCGGGGAGGGTGGCGGCGCGGGCGATGCTGCTCGACAGGGCGGTGAGGGCGACGGAGCCCCCGGCGAGCTTCAGGAGCCGGCGGCGGTCGAGTTCTGCCATGGAGGGGAACCTTCGCAGTGGGGGATGGAAGACCGAACAGTCGGCGAACCTACCCACGGGGGGCCGGGATCATTCCCCGCGGAGCACCGGTGCCGGGGCCCGTCGCCCGGTGGCGGGCTGAGCGGCGAGGTGTACGCGCCCCCGCCGCGAGCCCCGAGGCGGCCATGTGGTCGTACGCGGTCAGGATGAGGTCCTTGGTGCGGTAGCCGCCGTACCGTGCCTCGTCCTTGCGCCGGACGATGGGGAAGGTGTCCAGGATGTACGCGGTGTCGGCGCGGCCGATCCCGTACAGGTGGAAGAAGAACGCGTCGAGTTCCGCGCGGATCCGGCCGCGGCGGTCCTCGTCCCAGTGGAACGGGCCGCCGGTGTCGCCCAGGTCGGCGGCGAAGCGGCCCATGTCATGGGCGGTGCAGGTGAGTTCGAGGACGCGCGGGGTCAGGAAGTCCGTGTGGCGGTGGACGGTATCCGGCGGCAGGACGGGGAGTTGGCGGATGTGGAAGAAGTTGAGGTTGAGCCCCGCCGCCTTCTGGCGGGTGACGTAGTCGTAGACGAAGGAGTTGAAGTGGGCCACCAGGGCGGCGCTGTCGCGTGAGTTCCTGGTGTGCAGCAGGAAGACGGAGTCGCCGATGGCCGCCGGGGGCAGGATCGCGGAGATCATGGTGCGCTGGTTGGTGGGGCTGCTGATCCGGAGGAAGGCGAGCCGGCCGGGCGGGGTGCCGGGCGGTGTCTCGGCGCGGTCCACCCAGTTGCCGGGGACGGCCAGGCGGGACGCGGAGGCCCAGGCGTCGGCCGTGAGATAGGCGGGCTGGTTCTGGCGCTTCACGGCGGTGGCGCTCTTGACCACGTCGGCCGCGCGGTGGTTGTAGGCGTCGACCATCTTGGCCTCGTACAGCGGGAGCATGACGCGGTCGCCGTTGACGTAGTGGTTTCCGGCCGCCTGCCAGCCGGTGGCCGTCAGCTCCTCGCGGGTGCGGAACCGGTGCGAGTCGTTGGCCATGTGGAACATCGTGCCGAAGGTGACGCCCCACGGGTTGCCGTCCGGGTCGCCCTCCTTGATCAGGACGGGGAGCCGCGCGTAGATGCCGAGGGTGATCTCGGCGTCGCGGCGGGTCCGGAAGACCGGGCAGGTGCCCGTGTTGGGGTTGAGGAGCGTGATCTCCTCGGGCGTGAGCGCGAACACCCTCCCCTCGTCGGCGAGTTCGGCAGGGTCGCGGAGGAAGAAGGCGAACCGGGCGGCGGGTTCGCGCAGGGCCCGGCCGGTCAGGGACAGGATGCTGAACTTGAACGAGCGGTGGACGTCGGGGAAGACCGGCGCGGCGTTCTCGAAGTCGTACAGGGCGGCGAGCGTGCCGCTGTCGACCAGGTCCTTGAAGTAGAAGCGGGTCGTCGCGTCCGTGGCGATGCCCGTCGGCACGATCATGCCCATCCGGCCGCGCGGGCCGGTCAGCGCACGGCCCGCCTCGGCGAAGACGGCGTACGTGTTGATGTCGCCGCGCCCGGTGAGCGGATACCGTCCGCCGGAGCGCAGGAAGTGGCTCGTCCCCTCCGCCGTGCGCTTGGCCGCCTCGAACGCCGTGTGCAGGGCGGTACGGTCCGGGTCCTCCTTCAACGCGGCGATCAGGCGTTTGCGGGCGGCGGCCGTCTTCGCGGCGGCGATCTCCGCGTCGTGCTGGGCGAAGAACTCCTGCTCCTGGAGCTTGATGCGCTCCCAGGGCGGGTTGCCGAGGACGCAGTCGAAGCCGCCGGGCCCGTCCGGTCCGAAGACCTCGGGGTATTCCAGGTGCCAGTGGAAGAAGCGGTACCGGTCCCGCAGCCGGGCGATCTCCTCGTGGGTGGCCCGGGGCGCGCCCGGCAGGTCGCGGAGGACCGCCTCGGTCACCCCCGGCGGCGCGTCCGCCGTCCTGCGCCACAGGAACGCGGCGCACCAGGCGTCGGCGGCCTCGCGCGGCGGTTCGACGGGCCGGTCGCACACGTCCTTCCGCTCGGCCCTGTTCCGCCTCCTCAGGGCCCTGGCGTGCGCGCGGTCGTCGCCCGCGAGCGGGGTGAACGCCGCGTCCGGGACGCCGCGCCGCAGCAGGTCCGGCGCCGCGCCGATCAGGGCGTTGCCGTGCTTGACGCGCGCGTCGAGGAAGGTGAGCGGCCGGCCGGGTTCCGGGGCCTCCAGCCACAGCGCCATCCTGGCCAGTTCGACGGCCATCGGGTCCAGGTCCACGCCGTGCACGCAGCGGGCGACGACCTCGCGGAGGGCGTCGCGGGACGCCTCCGTGCCGCCGCCGCGCACCGCCGCGAGGCGCCGGGCGATGCGGCGGGCCGCCGCCACCAGGAAGTGGCCGGAGCCGCAGGCCGGGTCGCAGACGGTGAGGGCGAGCAGCGCCCGGGCCGCTCCCCCGGCAGGGTCGGCGGCGTCCGTTGCCTCGCCGTGTGCCACGGCGGCGTCGAGGACGGGGTCGAGCGCGGCGTCGAGCAGGCATTCCACGAGGGCGGCCGGGGTGTAGTAGGAGCCCGTCGTCTTACGGGCGTTGCCGGGCAGCCCGACCAGCGTGAAGGCGCCGTCCGCCGCGTCGATCCGGGGGACGAGCTGGAGGAGCGATTCGTGGACGGAGCCCAGTTCCGCCGCGTCGAGGCGGCCGAAGTCGACCGGGCGGGCGCGGCGTGTGGCCGGGTCCGGGGCCTCGGACAGCTGGCGCACCGCCGTCAGCAGGTCGGCGTCGGACAGGGCCAGGCCGTGCAGCGGGGCATCGGCCTCCGTAGCGGTGAAGATCCCGCCGAGACCGGGCAGTCCGAGGCCCGGTTCCCCGTCCGCGCCGCCGAGGGCGTCGAGTACGGCGCGCAGCGCCGCGTAAAGGTCACTGTCCTCGACGGAGCCGCGCGCGCGGGCGCGGAGGCGGGCGGTGGAGAAGTGCGCCGCGTACCGCGTCCTGGCCGGGGTGGTCGCGGCCGGGGACAGCAGGGCGTCGCGGTCCTCGGTGACGAAGAGGAAGAGGAGCCGGAAGACGAGGCGAAGGAGGGCGTTGTGCAGGGCGCCGGCGTCCGCGTCGGCGCGCAGGGCGGTGTTGGCGGGGTGGCGCAGGAAGCCGGTGCCGAGGGTGGTGAGCGCGGCGCGCACCCCCTTGCGGAGCCGGTCCGGGGTCCGGCTGCTGGGGAGGGCGGACATCAGGCGGACTTCCCGGCGGTGACGGTGCGGAGCGGAGACGGGGAGCGAAATCGTATCCGAGGCGGTCGGCGTCCGGGAGGCCGTTCGCCGGGCGTTGGCTATCCTGAACGACCGTTGCGGATGTGATCACGGCGGCCGGGGGCCACGGGCGCGGACGGTGCCCGGCGAGGGGAGAGTCACGTGCAGGGTGCCGCGAGCCGGGGGTCGGCGAGGAAGGCCGAGCAGGCGTGGAACCAGGGGATGGTCCTCATGCGGCAGGGGGACAACCCGGGGGCCGCCGCGCAGTTCGCGCTGGCCACGCAGCACGACCCGAGCGCCGCCGACGCCTGGCTGGGACTGCATGTGACCGGCACCGACCAGAAGGCGGCACTGGACGGCATGCTGCGCAGCTCCGCGCGGTTCGGGGCGCTGCGCTCGAAGTACCAGTCGCCCTTCCGGTCGACCTTCCAGATCGGCCATTACGTCACCTTCCGGCTGGAGACCTCCCGCGATCTGTGGCTGGCGGCCATGTCGGCTTTCCTCGACGACCGGCGGCTCGACGAGGCGTGGAAGGGGCTCTCCACGGCGCTGCTGGACTGCGACGAGACCCGGTTCGTCTGCACCCGGTACGCGTTCCTGAAGGAGGACTGGCCGCTCGTCCTGAAGTTCGCGCCCGGGATCGGTGACGCGTTCCTGCGCGACGAGGCGCAGTTGTACGTGGGCGGGGCGCTGTTCGCCCAGGGGGTCTGCCACGAGTCGCTGAACGTGCTCTCCGCGCTGCCGGGAAGGCTGGACGCGGGCAGCAGGTTCGACGCCGAGGTGAAGTACTTCATGGGGCGGTCGCTGGAGGCGCTGGGCCGCGAGGAGGAGGCGCTGAAGCGGTACCAGTACGCGTTCCGGTGCGCGCCCGACCTGCTCGACGTGGAGTCGCGCGCCCAGGCCCGCCCGGTGAGCAAGCCCGCCCCGGCGCCCGCCGCTCCGGTCGCGGCCACGGCGGGCGGGGCTCCGGCGCGGTCCGGTTCCGGTGGGGACGGCGAGGGCGAGCTGTCCGCCGACGAGCGGGCCAGGGTGCTCGCCGAGGCGCAGCGGGCGCTCGACGCCATGATCGGGCTCCAGCCGGTGAAGCGCCAGGTGCGCACGCTGCTCGCGCAGTTGCGGATGTCCGCGCTGCGCGAGGAGCAGGGCCTGCCCGGCGGGGCCCGGCCCCGGCACTTCGTCTTCGCGGGGCCGCCCGGCACCGGCAAGACGACCGTGGCCCGCATCATCGGCCAGGTCTTCGCCGGGCTCGGGCTGCTGAGTTCGGGGCATGTGGTGGAGGCCCAGCGCGCCGACCTGGTCGGACAGCACCTGGGGTCGACGGCCCTCAAGACCAACGAGGTCATCGACTCGGCGCTGAACGGGGTGCTGTTCATCGACGAGGCGTACTCGCTCAACATCACCGGGCTCAACGGCGGTGACGCCTTCGGGAAGGAGGCGATCCAGGTCCTGCTGAAGCGGGCGGAGGACGACCGGGACCGGCTCGTCGTCGTACTCGCCGGATACCGGGACGAGATGTCGGAGCTGCTCGCCACCAACCCCGGACTGGTCTCCCGGTTCAACACCCGGGTCGACTTCCCCTCGTACTCCGCCGAGGAACTGGTGCTGATCGCCCGGTCCGTGCTGGCCTCGCAGGGCGACGAGCCGGACGCGGGCGCGCTCGACGTCCTGAACTCGCTGTGCGCGGCGATCGTGGACGGCGGCAAGGCCGATCTGGTGGGCAACGCCCGGTTCGCCCGGGAGCTGTGCGCGAAGGCGTCGGCGCAGCGCGACCTGCGGCTGTTCTCCGCGCACGCCGACTCCACACCGACCCGCGAGGAGATGGTCACGATCCTCGCCTGGGACCTCGTCGCCGCGCACGACGAGCTGATGGAGTCGCACCGGGACGTGGGCACGGCGTAACGCCTGTCTACGATCGATCGCGTGTGCGCACATGTGATCGTTGCCGAAGACGACGAGAATCAGGCCGAGCTGCTCCGCCGCTATCTCGAACGCGAGGGCCACCGGGTGACCCTCGCGCCCGACGGCCTCGCGGCGCTCGACGCGGTCCGGCACCGGGAACCGGATCTGCTGGTCCTCGATGTGATGATGCCCCGGGCGGACGGCCTCGACGTCGTACGCGTGCTGCGCGCGGAACACCGGGAGCTGCCGGTGCTGATGCTCACCGCCCGCACCACGGAGGACGATCTGCTGCTCGGCCTCGATCTGGGCGCCGACGACTACATGACGAAGCCGTACAGCCCGCGCGAGCTGATGGCCCGGGTGCGTACGCTGCTGCGCCGCAGCCGGCGGGGCGCGGGCGGCGAACCGGAGGATGCCGGGGTGCTGCGGGTGGGGGCGTTGGTGGTCGACCCGGTCCGGCACGTCGTGTCGGTGGAGGGGCGGGCCGTGGAGTGCACCCCGGGCGAGTTCCGCATCCTGGCCGCGCTGGCCGCCGAGCCGGACCGGGTGTTCTCCCGGCAGCAGCTCCTGGGCGAACTGCACGGATTCGACCGGTACATCAGCGACCGGACCGTAGATGTGCATGTGATGAACCTGCGCAAGAAGATCGAACCGGCCCCGCGCCGGCCCGTGCGGCTGCTCACCGTCTTCGGCGTCGGCTACAAGCTGACGGACCCGGCGAAGGCGGCGGCCCGTGCGGCGACTTCGTAGCGTGCGCCGCTCGCCCGGCCCGGGTGCGCGGCGGACCGTGCCGTTGCGCAAGAGCCTGTTCGCCCGGCTGCTCGCGGTCTCCGCCCTGGTCGCGGCCTGTTCGGTGGCGGCCACCGCCTGGCTCGCCGTGCAGACGACCTCGGGCGCAATCCGGCAGGAGCAGGGCCAGAACCTGGCCGCCGACGCCCGGATCTACCACCGGCTGCTCGGTTACGCGGCGGCTCATCCGACCTGGGACGGCGTCGGGGCCACGGTGCGCGAGCTGGCCGAGCAGTCCGGGCGGCGGATCGCGCTGACCACCCAGGCCCGCGCCCCGCTGGCCGACTCGGCGGCCCGGGACGCGGCGGCGCTCCCGGCCCAGGCGTCGGCGGTGGTCGATCCGCTGTCCGTGGACACCGCGCTGTCGACGGGCGCCGGGGCGACGGGCAGCACCACCACGGACCGGGTCGACCCGCGGGCGGTGGGGCCGTTCCGGCTGCCCGAGGCGGAGCGGACCCGGCTGCGGAAGACCGCCGACCGGGGCGTGGCCTGCCTGGGTGACTTCGGGATCGCCGCGGATGTGGTGGCGGGTGCGAGCGGGCGCCCGCTGATCCAGGTGGTGGGCGGCAACGACCCGGAGCGCATCCGGGGCACCGGCTGCGCCGTGGACGCGCTGGACACCCCGACGGCGACGGAGCGGAAGGCGCTGAAGGCGCTCAATCAGCTGGCCGACGCCTGTCTGGAGCGCCAGGGCCGCGACGGCGTCCACCTCAGCCTGGGCCTGTCCTGGGGTCAGGCCGCCGAGCCCGTTCCGGCGGAGGCGGTGCCGGTGCCGGCCGCGCCGATGGCCACGATGCCGCCGACCGCCGAGCCGAGCGCGGTCCCGACCGAGGCGCCCCGCGCGGAGCCGCGCGATGTGCCCGGCGCGGTGCCGGGCCCCGGCGACCAGCAGGCGGCCGCCACCGGCGAGAACGACCGGGCCGTCGCCTCCTGTGTGGGCACCGCCCGCCGGGAGCAGCTGAGTTCGTACGTGGCTTCGCCCGCCCTGCTGTTCATCGGCGACCCGGGCGGCGCGACCGTGCCCGGCTTCGACCTCTCCCCGGCGAACACCGCGCGGATCGCGGGCGCGGCTGCCCTGGTGCTGGCCCTGACCGTGGGCGCTTCGGTGCTCGTCGGCGCCCGCCTCGTACGCCCGCTGCGGGCGCTGACGGGGGCCGCCCAGCGGATGCGGGACGGGGAGGACACCGCGCCGGTGGTGGTGGCCGCGGACAACGAGATCGGGCGGCTCGCCGCCACGTTCAACGACATGTCCGCCCACCGCGCCCGCCTGGAGGCGCAGCGCAAGGCCATGGTCAGCGACGTCGCCCACGAACTGCGCACCCCGCTCAGCAACATCCGGGGCTGGCTGGAGGCGGCGCAGGACGGGGTGGCCGACCCGGACCCGGAGTTCATCGCCTTCCTGCACACGGAGGCGGTCCAGCTCCAGCACATCATCGACGACCTCCAGGACCTGGCGCAGGCGGACGCCGGCGCGCTGCGGCTGCACCCGGAACCGGTGGAGGTGGCGGAGTTGCTGGGGCAGGTCGCCGCCGCGCACCAGGCCCGGGCCGACGCGGCGGGCGTGGCGCTGGGCGTCCGGCCGCCGGACCGCCCGCTGCCGGCGCTGAGCGCCGACCCGGTCCGGCTGCGGCAGGCGGTGGGCAACCTGGTGTCGAACGCGGTGCGCCACACCCCGGAGGGCGGGAAGGTCACGCTGCGGGCTTACGGCTCCGAGGACGGGGACGCGGTGCTCGTGGACGTCGCCGACACGGGCAGCGGCATCCCGGCGGACGACCTGGCCCGCGTCTTCGACCGGTTCTGGCGCGGCGAGAAGTCCCGGTCGCGGCGGACGGGCGGCAGCGGGCTGGGGCTGGCGATCGTGCGGAAGCTGGCGGAGGCGCACGGCGGTACGGCCACGGCGTCGAGCACCCCGGGCGAGGGCTCGGTGTTCACGCTCCGCTTCCCGGCCGGCACCACGTCCCCCGGCACTCCGGACGACCCTGATGCGATGAACACAACGATCTGACAGCTTCCTCACAACTTGGCGCGAGCCTGTCCGCACGCCTCGCGCCGCGGTGCGCACCCGCACCGCGGCCGCCCCTGAGGCCGATCCGGAACGGAGCCCTGCCCATGCCCCTGCGCACCACCCTGCGTACCGCCCTCCTCGCCGCCGTCGCGGCCGGTGCGGTCTGCGTACCGGCCACCGCGGCCTTCGCCGACTCCTCGGCCAGGCCGTCGGCCAAGCCGTCCGCCGAGCCGACCCGTCCCCCGGCGGAGCAGTCCGCCGAACCGTCCGCCGTGCCGTCGGCCGCCGCGACGGAGCCGCCCTCGGCGGTCCCGTCCGAGGCCCCGCGCGGCGGCGTCGCAGCCGGTGAGCAGCCCGCCGGAGCCTCGGGCGGCGGCACGACCGCCCTCGCGGGCTCCGCGGCCGCCGCGCTGCTGCTCGGCGGCGCCGGGACGTTCGTCGTGCGCCGCCGCACCGCCCGCCGCGACGGCTGACCCGTCCCCAGCCGATGAGCCGCAGTGGCGCCGCCCTACCGACCCGGGCGGCGCCACTGCCGTACGTACGACCCCTGGAGCCCTGTCCATGCCCCGCACCGCCCGTCCGCTCGCCGCCGCCCTGGCCCTCGCCGCGCTCGCCGCTCTGACCGGCTGCTCCGGCGACCCCGCGCCGCAGCCCTCCGAGGCCGAGGCCCCCGCGTCGGCGGCGGCCCCCAGACCCCGCCCCCACCGCCGAACCGCCCTCCCACGTCTCCATCCCGTCCCTGGGCGTGGACAGCGACGTCATGCGGCTCGGCCTCAACCCGGACCGCTCGGTCGAGGTGCCGCCGGCCGACAAGGGCATGACGACCGGCTGGTACACGGGCAGCGCCGTGCCCGGCGAACCCGGCGCGGCGGTGCTCATCGGCCACAACGACACCCGCTTCGGCCGGGCCATCTTCCACGACCTGAAGAAGATCGCCAAGGGCGCGGAGATCGTGGTCCGGGACACCCGGGGCAAGGACGTCCGCTTCGAGGTCACGGCCCTGGAGACGGTGAGCAAGCACGCCTTCCCGACGGCCCGCGTCTACGGCCGCACCACGGAACGCGCCCTGCGCCTGATCACCTGCGACGGCGCCTTCGACACGGCCGGCCACCCGGTGGACAACCTGATCGTCTACGCGAAGCGGACGTAGCCGGGCGCTCTCAGCCCTTGCGCTTCGCCAGCCGCTGGCGCCGCGCCTCGTACAGCACGATCGACGCGGCATTCGACGCGTTCAGCGAGCTGGCCGAGCCCGTCATCGGGATGCTGACGATGTGGTCGCAGCGGTCCCGCCAGGCGCTGCTCAGGCCCGCCGTCTCGTTGCCGATGAGCAGCAGGACGGGCTGGGTCAGGTCGAATTCCGAGGCGTCGCACTCGCCGTCCTCGTCGGTGCCGACGACGAGGACCGGGCGGCCCCGGTCGCGCTCCGCGTCCAGCCAGTCGCCGACCTCGCGGTGCGAGGGGGTGCGGACGACGGGGAGGGCGAAGAAGGAGCCCGTCGTCGCGCGGACCGCCTTCGGGTCGTACGGGTCGGCCGCGTGCCCCGTCACGATGAGGCCGCGGGCGCCGAAGGCGTCGGCGGAGCGGACGATGCTGCCGATGTTGCCGGGCTGCGTCGGGCGGTCGAAGACGAGGCCGAGGAAGTCCTCGTCGACCCGGATGCGGGTCAGGTCGTCCGGCTCCATCTCGACCACGGCCAGGACCTCCGGGGCGCCCTCGGCCTTCTCGCTCAGCTCCGCGAGCAGGTCGGGGGCCATGGCGATGCGTTCCGTGCCGATGCCGCGCACCAGCTCCTCCGCCCAGCGGGAGAGCGGGCGGCTCGCGTCGTACAGGAGGGAGCGGATCGTCCAGCCGTGCTCGACGGCCATGGTGATCGGCCGGACGCCCTGGACGATGAACTCGCGGGCGCGGCCGCGCTTGGTCCGGTTGGTGAGCAGCGTCTGGAACTGCTGAAAGCGGGCGTTGCGGGTGGTGATCCGCTGCACAGCCACCGGAAATCCTCCAAGGGGTGATCGGCTCCTCCGTCGGCGGCACTGGGCCGCCCCGGAAACCAGAAATTCCCACGGTTCGCGATGAACCGTGGGAACTGGATGAGTGTCCGAGGGGGGACTTGAACCCCCACGCCCGATAAAGGGCACTAGCACCTCAAGCTAGCGCGTCTGCCATTCCGCCACCCGGACCAGGTGAACCGCCCCGGTCTCCCGCGGCGACATAGAAGACAATACCAGGGGTTCGGGGCGCCTCTCACCTGCATATCCGTGCGTACGGACCGTGCCGTCGGAGGGTCGGCGGCGGGATCCGCCGGTGGCCGGGCGGGGCGGGTTACGTTCACCACCATGAGTGATCGCGGCTCCCGTCCTCCCCGCGCGCTGTCGCCGCTGCGCGAACATCTGCGCGAGACCTTCTGGTTCGCCCCGGCCATGACGCTCGTCGTCGCGTGCGTGCTCTGGTTCGCCGCCTCGGCGGTGGACGAGCAGATCGTCTCGTACCTGCGCGAGGAGCAGGCGTACGAGGAGATCCAGGACCTGGTGAAGGTCGCCGAGGACACCAAGCAGATCGTGGTCACGGTCAGTTCGGCGATGATGACCTTCATCGGTGTGGTCTTCAGCATCTCGCTGGTCGCGGTGCAGATGGCGAGCGGCCAGCTCACGCCCCGGGTGGTGCGGATCTTCGTACGGAGCCGGATCAGCAAGCTGACCCTGTCGGTGTTCCTGGCGACGTTCGTGTTCTCGCTGCTGGTCCTCAGCTCGTACGAGAGCGAGACCGACCCGCGCCGGGTCACCTCGCTGCCGTTCGTGCAGAGCGTGCTGACCGCGCTGCTCGTGGGGCTGAGCCTGCTCCTTTTCATCGCGTACGTGAGTTCCACGCTGCGCCTGATGCAGATCGGGCCCGTCCTCGACCACATCACCCGGGACACCTTCCGGGTGCTGGGCCGGATGCCCGCAGGCCGCCCGGGCGGGGAGCCGCTGCCCGACGAGACCGGGCGGATCCTGTACGAGGGACGGGCCGGGGTGCTCCGCGATGTCAACGTCGCCCGGCTGGTCCGGGCCGCCCGGCGCCAGGGTGTGGTGCTCCGGCTGGTCCCCCGGCTCGGGGACTTCGTGGTGCCGGGGACGCCGGTGCTCGCCGTGCACGGCGGGGCGGCGCCGGGCCGGCACGCCCTGCGGTACACGGTGTCGGTGGGCGTGGAGCGCACCCTGCACCAGGACCTGGCGTTCGGGCTGCGCCAGCTGTCGGACATCGCGCTGCGGGCGCTGTCCGCCGCGACGAACGACCCGACGACGGCCGTGCAGTGCCTGGACCGGATCGTGCAGTTCCTGGCGGCGGCGGTGCGGCTGCCGCTGGGCACGGTGCACCACCGCGACCGTTCCGGCGCGGTCCGCCTCGTGCAGGAGGTGCCGTCGTGGGAGGACCTGGTGGACCTGGGTTTCGAGGAGGTGCGCCGGTGCGCGGCGGACGTCCCGCAGGTGTCGCGCCGACTGCTCGCCGGGATCGACGACCTGCTGCCGCTGGCCGGCCCCGACCGGCGGGGGCCGCTCGTCCGGCACCGCACGCTCCTCGTCCAGGCGGTGGAGCACGCGGTGCCGGACGCGGACGAGCGGGGGTTCTCGCTGCTGCCCGACCGGCAGGGGATCGGCTGAGGGGCCGGTCCCTCAGTCCTTGCCGCCGAACGCCGCGTCGAAGGACGCGCTCGGCGGGTCGAAGTCGTACCGCTTCAGCGATGCCAGCGCTTCCGGGGCGCCCGCCAGGCGGTCCATTCCGGCGTCCTCCCACTCCACCGAGACCGGGCCCTCGTAGCCGATGGACCGCAGCATGCGGAAGACGTCCTCCCAGGGCACGTCCCCGTGTCCGGCCGAGACGAAGTCCCAGCCCCTGCGCGGGTCGCCCCAGGGCAGATGGGAGCCGAGGCGGCCGTTGCGGCCGTCCAGGCGCTTGCGGGCCTCCTTGCAGTCGACGTGGTAAATGCGGTCCCGGAAGTCGTACAGGAAGCCGACCGGGTCCAGGTCCTGCCAGACGAAGTGGCTCGGGTCGAAATTGAGGCCGAAGGCCGGGCGGTGGTCCACCGCTTCGAGCGCGCGGTGCGTGGTCCAGTAGTCGTACGCGATCTCGCTGGGGTGCACCTCGTGGGCGAAGCGGACGCCCTCCGCGTCGAAGACGTCCAGGACCGGGTTCCAGCGCTCCGCGAAGTCCTCGTAGCCGCGCTCGATCATGTGCGGCGGGACCGGCGGGAACATCGCGACCAGGTGCCAGATCGAGGAGCCGGTGAAGCCGATGACGGTGTCCACGCCGAAGGCGGCGGCCGCCCGCGCGGTGTCCGCCATCTCGGCGGCGGCCCGCCGGCGCACCCCTTCCGGCTCGCCGTCGCCCCAGATGCGGGCGGGCAGGATGCCCTGGTGGCGTTCGTCGATGGGGTGGTCGCAGACGGCCTGGCCCACCAGGTGGTTGGAGACCGCCCAGCACTTCAGGCCGTACTTGTCGAGGAGTTGGCGTCGGCCGTCCAGGTAGGCCGGGTCGGCGAGGGCCTTGTCCACCTCGAAGTGGTCGCCCCAGCAGGCGAGTTCGAGGCCGTCGTACCCGAAGTCGCGGGCGTACCGGCAGACCTCCTCCAGGGGGAGGTCGGCCCACTGGCCGGTGAAGAGGGTGAAGGGACGGGGCATGGGGACGGGACCTCCTAGAGGGTCACGGGGGTGAGGACGGAGTTCTTCGCGGCGCTCTCCTCCACCGCGGCCAGCACCCGCTGCACCTGGAGGCCGTCCGCGAACGTCGGTACGTCCGGGGTGCCTCCGGCGATGGCGCACACCACGTCCCGGGCCTGGTGGACGAAGGTGTGCTCGTAGCCGAGGGTGTGGCCCGGCGGCCACCACGCCTCCAGGTACGGGTGCTCGGGCTCGGTGACGAGGACGCGCCGGAATCCGGCCGTGGCGGCGGGTTCGGTGTGGTCGTGGAAGGACAGTTCGTTGAGGCGCTCCAGGTCGAATGCGAGCGAGCCGCGCTCCCCGTTGATCTCCAGGCGCAGGGCGTTCTTGCGGCCGGCCGCCATCCGGGTCACCTCGAAGGACGCCAGGGCGCCGGAGGCGAGCCGGCCGGTGAAGGCGGCGGCGTCGTCCACGGTGACCGGGCCGGTGCCACCGGCCGCCGCCCCGCCGCCGAGGCCCCCGGACGGTCCGGCGGGCCGGGGGCGTTCGCGTACAAAGGTCTCGGTCAGCGCCGACACCGCGACCAGCGGCTCGCCCGCGAGGTACTGCGCGAGGTCCACGACGTGCGCACCGAGGTCGCCGAGCGCGCCGGAGCCCGCGCGGTCCTTGTCCAGGCGCCAGGTGAGCGGCGACGCGGGGTCGGTCAGCCAGTCCTGGAGGTAGACGGCGCGCACATGGCGCAGGGCGCCGAGGCGGCCGTCCCCGATGAGCCGGCGGGCGTGGGCGAGGGCGGGCACCCGGCGGTAGTTGAAGCCGACGAAAGCCGACCGGCCCCGGGCGGCGGCGCGCCGGGCCGCCGCCGCCATGGCCTCCGCCTCGGCCACGGTGTTGGCGAGCGGCTTCTCGCAGAGGACGTGCTTGCCGGCCTCCAGGGCGGCGACGGCGATCTCCGCGTGGCTGTCGCCGGGGGTGCAGATGTCGACCAGGTGCACGTCGTCGCGGGCGATCAGGGCGCGCCAGTCGGTCTCGGCTGCGGCCCAGCCGTGCCGGCCGGCCGCGGCCTCGACCGCGGCGCGGTCGCGTCCGCAGACCGCGGCGAGGGCGGGCCGCATCGGCAGGTCGAAGACGTGTCCGGCGGTGCGCCACCCCTGGGAGTGGGCGGCGCCCATGAACGCGTATCCGACCATGCCGATCCCGAGCGTCGGCGGCGCTGCCGTCTCCTGCTGCGTCTGATCCCTCTGGGCCATCCGGGGCTTCCTCCTCGTCGGTGGTGCGGCACGTACGGTCGCGGGGCGGGTCAGTTGAAGCCCGTCGGCAGGTACTGGTCGACGTTGTCCTTGGTGACGACGGCGGAGTACAGGGTGAGGCTGGTGGGGATCTCCAGCTCGGAGAGGCCGGACACCCCCTTGGACTGACCGAGGGCGCGGGCCAGGTCGATGGCGGAGGCGGCCATGGTCGGCGGGTAGAGGACGGTGGCCTTGAGGACGCTGTTGTCGGCCTTGATGGCGTCCATGGCGGACTTGGCCCCGGCGCCGCCGACCATCAGGAACTCGTCGCGCCCGGCCTGCTGGATCGCACGCAGGGCGCCCACGCCCTGGTCGTCGTCGTGGTTCCAGAGGGCGTCGAACTTCTTCTGCGCCTGGAGGAGCTGCGCCATCTTCGCCTGGCCCGACTCCACGGTGAATTCCGCCGCCTGACGGGCCACCAGTTCGATGTTGGGGTAGTTCTTCAGTGCGTCGGCGAAGCCCTTGCTGCGCTGTTTGGTGAGTTCCAGGTTGTCGATCCCGGCCAGCTCGACGACCTTGGCGCTCTTCCTGTCCTTGAGCTGTTCGCCGATGTAGGTGCCGGCGTTGAGGCCCATGCCGTAGTTGTCGCCGCCGACCCAGCAGCGGTACGCCTGCGGGGAGGCGAAGACGCGGTCCAGGTTGATGACGGGGATGCCCGCGCGCATGGCCTCCAGGCCGACCTGGGTGAGGGCCTTGCCGTCGGCGGGCAGGACGACCAGGACGTCGACCTTCTTGTTGATGAGGGTCTTGACCTGGCCGATCTGGGCGGCGGTGTCGTTGGAGCCCTCGGTGGTCTCCAGGGTGACCTCGGAGTACTTCTTCGCGCGGGACCTGGCCTGCTCGTTGATGGCGTTGAGCCAGCCGTGGTCGGCCTGGGGTCCGGCGAAGCCGATGGTGACGGGCTTGCCCGGCTTGTCGTCGGCGGCGGGCGCCCCGCTCTGCGCGGGTGCGTCCTTCTCCTTGGGGTCGTTGCTGGTGCAGGCGGTGAGGAGGGCGCCGGCGGAGACGGCTGCGGTGCCGAACAGGAGCCCTCTGCGACTGGTTTGCGGCATGGCTGTGGAACCCTTCATCCGGTGGGTGGGTGTGCGGCGGGGGGTGGACGGGCCGGGTGGTTCAGGTCTCGGTGCGGGCGGTGCGGCTCTGCACGAGGACGGCGGCGACGATGATCGCGCCCTTGGCGATCTGCTGGACGTCGCTCTGGAGGTTGTTGAGCGCGAAGATGTTGGTGATCGTGGTGAAGATCAGGACGCCGAGTACGGAGCCGGTGATGGTGCCGCGTCCGCCGCTGAGGAGGGTGCCGCCGATGATCGCGGCGGCGATGGCGTCGAGTTCGTAGAGGTTGCCCGCGGTGTTCTGGCCGGAGCCGGAGAGGACGATCAGCATGAAGGCCGCGATGCCGCAGCACAGCCCGGACAGCAGGTAGAGGTAGAGCCGCTGCCTGCGGACGTCGATGCCGGCGAGCCGGGCCGCTTCGGCGTTGCCGCCGATGGCGACGGTGCGGCGGCCGAAGGTCGTACGGTTCAGCAGCAGCCAGCCGGCGACGGTGACCGCGGCGAAGATCAGGACGAGCGGCGGGATGCCGAGGACGTAGGAGTCGGGCAGCCCCAGGTCCAGGACCGCGTCGACGGTGACGATCTGCGTCTTGCCGTCGGTGATCATGAGCGCGACCCCGCGCGCCGAGGCGAGCATGGCCAGCGTCGCGATGAACGGCACCACCCTCCCGTACGCGATGAGCACCCCGTTGACCAGTCCGGCGCCGAGGCCGACGAGCACGGCGGTGAACAGGATGCCCGCGAGCCCGTACTCCTGGGTGGCGACCGTGCTCGCCCAGACGGAGGCCAGGGCGACCATCGCGCCGACCGAGAGGTCGATGCCGCCCGAGGTGATGACGAAGGTTACGCCGACGGTGACGACTCCGATCACCGACGCCTGGGTCAGGACGAGTTGGAGGTTGCCGGTGTCCAGGAAGGCGTCGGGTTCGGTGAATCCGCCGACCGCCACCAGCACGGCGAGGATGCCGAGCAGGGACAGGGTGTGCAGGTCCAGGCGCAGTCCGAGGGCGCGCGGGGGTCCTGGCTTCTTCAGGGCCACGGGGGCGGGGGCCTGGTCCGGCCCGCTCTGCCGCGCCGTGGGAACGGGGTGGGTCATGACGTCGGGCTCCCTTCCATCACGAGGTCGAGTACGCGGTGCTCGTCCAGCTCCGTGGCGTCGGCGCTGTGCACCACGCGCCCTTCGCGCAGGACGAGCACCCGGTCGGCGAGGCCCAGGACTTCGGGCACTTCGCTGGAGACGAGCAGCACGGCCAGCCCTTCGTCGGCCAGCCGGCGGATCACGGCGTAGAGCTCGGCCCGGGCGCCGACGTCGACGCCGCGGGTCGGTTCGTCCAGCAGCAGCACCCGGCAGCCGCGCAGCAGCCAGCGGGCCAGGACCGCCTTCTGCTGGTTGCCGCCGGAGAGGTTGCGGACGGGGGTGTCCGGGTTGTCGGGGTGCAGCGACAGGGTCCGGGTGGCCTCGCCCGCCGCCCTGCGCTCCGCGATGCGGTCCAGCCAACCGGCCCTGGAGTAACGGGACATGGTGGACAGGGAGACGTTGCGGGTGACGGATTCGAGCATCAGCAGGGCCTGGGCCTTGCGCTCCTCGGGGGCGAGGCCGATGCCGGCGGCGACGGCGGAGCGCACGCTCCCGGGCCGCAGCGCCTTCCCGTCGACGGTGACCCGCCCCGCGGTGGCCCGGCGGGCGCCGTAGACCGTCTCCAGGATCTCGGAGCGCCCGGAGCCGACGAGCCCGGCGAGGCCGACGATCTCCCCGGGCCGGACCTCCAGGTCGACCGGGGCGAACTCCCCTTCCCTGGCGAGCCCTTCGACGGTGAGGACGGGGGCGGCCTCGGCGCGTCCGGCGGGCGGCGGGGTGCGGGGCGGGAAGACGTACTCCACCTTGCGGCCCGTCATCAGGGCCACGATGTCGTGCGTCGGGGTGGTCTCGGCGGGCAGCCCGGCGGCGACGGCCCGGCCGTCCTTGAGCACCGTCACCCGGTCCCCGATGCGGCGGATCTCCTCCAGCCGGTGCGAGATGTAGACGACGGCGACGCCCTCGGCGGTGAGCGAGGCGATGATCCGGAAGAGGTTGCCGACCTCGTCGGGGTCGAGCGCGGCGGACGGCTCGTCCATCACGATGAGGCGTACGTCGTGCGAGAGCGCCCGGGCCATGGACACGATCTGCTGCTGGGCGGCGGAGAGTTCGCCGACCGGCCGGGCCGGGTCGATCTCCGGGTGACCGAGCCGGACCAGCAGGGCCGCCGCCTCGGTGCGGGCGCGGCGGGAGCGGACGACGAAGCCGGCGCTGGTGAACTCGTGGCCCAGGAAGATGTTCTCGGCCACCGACAGGCCCCGGACCAGGTCGAGTTCCTGGTAGATGGTGGCGATGCCGAGGCGCATGGCGGCCATGGGCGACTTGAGTTCGGCGGGTGCGCCGCGCCAGCTGATCTCGCCGTCGTCGGGCTGGTGGGCGCCGGCCAGGACCTTGATGAGGGTGGACTTGCCGGCCCCGTTCTGGCCGAGGAGGCAGTGCACTTCGCCGGCCTGGACCTCCAGGTCGACGCCGTCCAGGGCGCGGACACCGGGGAAGGACTTGGTGATGCCGGACATGGTGAGCAGCGGTGGTTGCGGAGCCATGACGAATCCCCTCGGCGGACGAGGTGTGGGTGTGTGGGGCCGGCCGCTCGGGGCGGCGGGCGGGTCAGGCGGGTGAGAAGAGGTGGTCGCTGATGAGCCTGGCCGCGCCGGTGACTCCGGCGGCGGGTCCCAGCTCGCCCAGGACGATGGGTAGGTTGCCGGTGGCCAGCGGCAGGGAGCGCCGGTAGACCTGGGCCCGGACGGCGGCCAGCAGGGTGTGGCCGAGTCCGGTCACCCCGCCGCCGATCACCACCAGGGCGGGGTTGAAGAAGCTGACGAGGCCCGCGATGACCTGGCCGACGCGATTGCCGCCCTCGCGGATCAGGAGGAGCGAGGCGGCGTCCCCGGCGGCCGCGGCGGCGGCCACGTCCGCGGCGGTGAGCCGGCCGGACGCCTCCAGGCGGGCCGCGAGTTCCTCGGACCGTCCGGCGCGGGCCGCGTCCTCGGCGTCCCGGGCGAGCGCGGCGCCGCTGAAGTGGGCTTCCAGGCAGCCCTTGTTGCCGCAGGCGCAGAGCCGGCCGCCGGGTTCGACCTGGATGTGCCCGATGTCGCCGGCGCTGCCCGTCGCGCCCCGGTGGACGGTGCCCCCGACGACGATGCCGCAGCCGATGCCCGTACCGATCTTGACGCAGAGGAAGTCGCCCACGGAACGGGCGACGCCCGCCTGCTGCTCCCCCAGGGCCATCAGGTTCACGTCGTTGTCGACCATGACCGGGCAGCCCAGCTCCTGGCTGAGTGCCTCGCGGACCGGGAAGCCGTCCCAGCCGGGCATGATCGGGGGTGCGACGGGGACGCCCTCGGGGAAGCGGACCGGTCCGGGGACGCCGATCCCGGCGCCGTCGAAGCTGTCGGCGAGGCCGGAGTCCCGGAGCTTCGCCGCCAGGGACAGCACCTGTTCGAAGACCGCGACGGGTCCTTCGCGTACGTCCATGGGGTGGTTGAGGTGGCCCAGGACCTCCAGCTCCGCGTTGGTGACCGCCACGTCGACGGAGGTGGCGCCGATGTCGACGCCGAGGAAGCGCAGGTGCGGGGCGAGCCTGATGTTGTGCGAGCGGCGTCCGCCCCGGGATGCGGCGAGCCCGTCGGCGACGACGAGTCCGGTCTCCAGCAGCCGGTCGACCTCGACGGCCAGTTTGGACCGCGAGAGGTCGACCTGATCGCCCAGCTTCGCCCGGGAGTTGGGCCCACCGTCGCGCAACAGCTTGAGCAGTCGCGCCTGGTGGGCGTTCGCGGGTCGTGCCGTCATACGTCTCACGCGCCCCTCCCGCCTCGTCGGCCTGTCCGTCGGGCTTGGGAGGGGAACGTAGCAGCGGTTGCCGGGAGTGGGAAGAAGTCGCGCAGGAATCCGGCGAACTTTCTCCACTCCGAGGACAAAGAGCGCCGCTACGGGCAGCTGATCACCTGTCCCGCGTAGCTGAGGTTGCCGCCGAAGCCGAAGAGGAGGACCGGGGCGCCGCTGGGGATCTCGCCGCGTTCGACCAGCTTGGACAGGGCCATGGGGATGGAGGCGGCGGAGGTGTTGCCGGAGTCGACCACGTCGCGCGCGACGACGGCGTTGACCGCGCCGATCTTCCGGGCGACCGGCTCGATGATCCGCAGGTTGGCCTGGTGGAGGACGACCGCGGCCAGGTCCTCCGGGGTGAGGCCCGCCTTCTCGCACACCTTGCGGGCGATGGGGGGCAGCTGGGTGGTGGCCCAGCGGTACACGGACTGGCCCTCCTGCGCGAAGCGCGGCGGCGTCCCCTCGATGCGGACGGCGTCCCCCATGCCGGGGACCGACCCCCACAGCACCGGTCCGATCCCGGGACGCTCCGCACCCGGCGGGTCGGCGACGACGACGGCCGCACCGGCCCCGTCCCCCATCAGCACACAGCTGGAACGGTCGGTCCAGTCGACGATGTCGCCCATCTTGTCGGCGCCGATGACCAGGGCGCGGGTGGCGGCTCCGGCCCGCAGCGCGTGGTCGGCGGTGGCGAGAGCGTGGGTGAATCCGGAGCACACCACGTTGATGTCCATGACCGCGGGCGCCGTCATGCCGAGGCGGGCGGCGACCCGGGCCGACATGCTCGGGGAGCGGTCGATGGCGGTGGAGGTGGCGACCAGCACGAGGTCGATGTCGGACGGCTGGAGCCCGGCCGAGGCGAGGGCCTTGGCCGCCGCGTGCGCGGCCAGTTCGTCCACCGGCTCGTCGGGGCCGCCGATGTGGCGGGTCCTGATGCCGACGCGGCTGGTGATCCACTCGTCACTGGTGTCGACCATGGCCGCCAGATCGTGGTTGGTGAGCACCTTGGCGGGCTGGTAGTGGCCGAGCGCCACGACGCGTGAGCCGGTCATAAAGCAGGGTCCCCTCGCTCCATCTGTCAGGAACCAACCAGTCTTGGTCGCTACCGCCCGGTACGGGGGCAGGTGATCCCACAGGATTCCCGGCCCCGGCTTGGAGGGCTCGTCAGCAGCCCCCGGTGATCCGGGACCCGGCCCTCCGGTTGCGACGCCGTGGAGCCGGTGCGGGAGAATGGCGGCGGCGGGGCGCACCGAGGCCCCCTCACCTACAGAAATCAGGTCCAACGGTCATGGGACGGGTCACCGAGCGCCGCCGCACCATCCGCATCCGGGACGGGGCCGTCTCCACCCGCCCCGACACCCTCGTCGCCGAGGAGCCCCTGGAGATCCGGCTGAACGGGAAGCCGCTGGCCATCACCATGCGCACCCCGGGCGACGACTTCGCGCTGGCGGCGGGTTTCCTGGTGAGCGAGGGCGTCATCGGCGGCCAGGGCGATGTGCGGTCGATCGTGTACTGCGCGGGCGCGACCGCCGACGGGGCCAACACGTACAACGTGGTGGACGTGGGGCTCGCACCGGGCGTCGAGGTCCCCGACATCACGCTGGAGCGCAACGTCTACACCACGTCGTCCTGCGGGCTGTGCGGCAAGGCCAGTCTGGACGCCGTCCGCACCACGACGCGGCATCCGGTCGCCGACGCTCCCCCGCTGCTGCTGGCCCCCTCGCTGCTGGCCGGGCTGCCGGACCGGCTGCGGGCCGCCCAGCGGGTCTTCGACCGGACCGGGGGCCTGCACGCGGCGGCGCTGTTCTCGGAGACCGGCGAGCTGATGGACGTACGGGAGGACGTCGGGCGGCACAACGCGGTCGACAAGCTGGTGGGCCGGGCGCTGACGGACGGGCGGCTGCCGCTGTCCCGGTCGGTCCTGCTGGTGTCGGGGCGGGCCTCGTTCGAGCTGGCGCAGAAGGCGGTGATGGCCGGGATACCGGTGCTGGCGGCCGTCTCGGCGCCCTCGTCCCTCGCCGTGGACCTGGCGGCCGAGACGGGCCTGACCCTGGTCGGCTTCCTGCGGGGTCCCTCGATGAACGTGTACGCGGGAGAGCACCGCATCGCGCTGGACGCGGGTCAGCCCACCGGTACGGCCTCCGGCGACGCCGTGTCCTGAGCGTCGCGGGAGCGCCGCTTGGCGATCACCGCGCAGACCATGAGCTGCATCTGGTGGAAGAGCATCAGCGGCAGCACCGCCAGGCTCGCCTGCGCGCCGAAGAGGACGCTGGCCATGGGCAGCCCGGAGGCCAGGCTCTTCTTGGAGCCGGCGAACTGGATCGCGACGCGGTCGGCGCGGCCGAAGCCGAGGCGCTTCGCGCCGTACCAGGTCACCGTGAGCATCAGCGCGAGCAGCACCGCCTCGGCGGCGAGGAGCGCGCCGAGCCGGGCCGGGGTCACCTGGCCCCAGATGCCGGCGACCATGCCCTCGCTGAACGCGGTGTAGACGACGAGCAGGATCGAGCCCCGGTCGACCAGTCCGACGACCTTGCGGTGGCGGGCGACGAATCCCCCGACGCGGCGGCGCAGCAGCTGGCCCAGGGCGAACGGCAGCAGCAGCTGGGCGCCGATCTTGAGCAGGGCGTCGCCGGAGAACCCGCCCCCGTCGCCGCCGAGCAGCGCGGCGGCGAGGACCGGGGTGAGGAAGATCCCGGCGATCGAGGAGAAGGACCCCGCGCAGATCGCGGCGGGGACATTGCCCCGGGCGATCGAGGTGAACGCGATCGAGGACTGGATGGTCGAGGGGACGAGGCACAGGAAGAGGAAGCCGCTCTGCAACTGCGGCGACAGGACGTACGGCACGAGGCCCGCGCTCGCCAGACCCAGCAGCGGGAAGACGACGAAGGTGCAGGCCAGGACCGTGAGGTGGAGCCGCCAGTGGCGCAGCCCGTCCAGCGCCTCGGCCGTGGACAGGCGCGCCCCGTAGAGGAAGAAGAGGAGCGCGACCGCGCCGGTGGAGGCACCGCCGGCCACCTCGGCGGCGCCACCGGAGGCCGGCAGCAGCGCCGCGAGGAGGACGGTGCCGATCAGCGCCGCTATGTACGGGTCGACCGGCAGCCAGGACGGCGGCTGCGGGATGCGGCGGCGGCTCATGTGCTCCACGTTTCTCTCGATCGGGGTCGGGGCGTGCCCGGGAACCATCCTGCTCGGACGCCCTCCGATCGGGAAACCCGTACACCGCTCTGACTGTCATCACGATCCGCGATAGCCTGCCCGGCATGTACGACCCCGCGCAGCTGCGCACCTTCCTGGCCGTCGCCCAGACCTTGTCCTTCACCGCCGCCGCCCGCCGCCTCGGGGTGCGGCAGTCCACGGTGAGCCAGCATGTGCGGCGGCTGGAGGACGCGACCGGGCGGCAGCTCTTCGCCCGGGACACCCACCGCGTCGATCTCACGGCGGACGGGGAGGCGATGCTCGGCTTCGCCCGGACGATCCTGGAGGCGCACGAGCGGGCGTCGGCGTACTTCACCGGGACGCGGCTGCGCGGGCGGCTGCGGTTCGGCGCCTCGGAGGACTTCGTGCAGACCCGGCTGCCGGAGATCCTCCAGACGTTCCGGCGCGACCATCCGGAGGTCGAGCTGGAGCTGACCGTGGAGCTGTCGGGGACCCTGCACCGGCAGCTGGAGGCGGGCCGTCTGGACCTGGTGCTGGCCAAGCGGCGGGCCGGGGACACCCACGGGCAGCTGGTGTGGCAGGACGCCCTGGTCTGGATCGGCGCCCCGGGGCTCCGGCTCGACCCGGACCGTCCGGTGCCGCTGGTCGTCTTCCCGCCGCCGGGCATCACCCGGGCGCGGGCCCTGGAGGTGCTGGAGGAGCAGGGCCGCTCCTGGCGGATCGCGTGCACGAGCGGCAGCCTCAGCGGTCTGGTGGCGGCGGCCCACGCGGGGCTCGGCGTGATGGCGCACACCCGGGGCCTGGTGCCGCCCGGCCTGGAGCCGGTGCCCGCCCGCGCGGGGCTGCCGGAGCTGGGCGCGGTGGACTTCGTCCTGCTGCACGGCAGGCGCCGGGGCGGGGCCCAGCAGGCGGCGGACGCGTTGGCGACGGCGATCCTGGCGGGCGGCGACCGGCTGATCCGGCCGGCGGGCGGGGTTCGTGGGCGGGAACCGGCATGACTCGGCTCCGCGCGGGGGAGAATGGCGGGGACGCGGCAGGTCCGCCGAACCGGGACGCGGCCGCCCCCCACCGGCAGTGATCGCGGCGTACAGATTCGGTGGAGATTCCCGCCCGAGCTGCTTACTCCACGGTCAGAAGCGCGCCCGAGCCTTGCCCACTTGGCCGGATTTCGGCCCCTGACCTGTGCATATACCAAGGGGTACGGGCCGTTCCGGACCCTCCCGCGCCGACGCCCGGTGGGGTAGCGTCGCGGCGCTGTGCGGAGCACCCCAAGGAGCAGGTCATTGCGCGAATTCACTGTCCCACCCATGGCGGCCGCGCCCCTCGTGGGCGGCCTCGCCGACGTCGTGTTCGACCATGCCGACGAGGAGCCGCACCGGGTCGCGCTCGGCCGGAAGGACGCGGACGGCAAGTGGCAGGACGTGACGTCGGCCGCGTTCCGCGACGAGGTGCTCGCCCTGGCCAAGGGGCTGATCGCGCACGGGGTGCGGTTCGGTGACCGGGTCGCCCTGATGTCGCGTACGCGCTACGAGTGGACGCTGTTCGACTTCGCGCTGTGGGCGGTGGGCGCCCAGTCGGTGCCGGTCTACCCGACGTCGTCCGCCGAGCAGGTGCTGTGGATGCTGCACGACGCCGAGGTGTCGGCGGTGATGGTGGAGCACGAGGACCACGCGATGACGGTGGCCTCGGTCATCGACCGCCTGCCGCAGCTGAAGCGGCTCTGGCAGCTGGACGCCGGCGCGGTGGCGGAGCTGGTCGAGGCGGGTGCGCACGTCGAGGACGAGGTGGTGCACCGGCACCGGCGGGCGGTGACCCCGGAGTCGGTGGCGACCGTCATCTACACCTCGGGCACCACGGGCCGCCCCAAGGGCTGTGTCCTCACGCACGCCAACTTCATGTTCGAGGCCGACACCATGGCCTCGCGCTGGGAGTCGGTCTTCCACTCCAGACCGGGCGACGAGGCGGTGACGCTGCTCTTCCTGCCGCTGGCGCACGTCTTCGGGCGGATGGTGGAGGTCACCGCGATCCGGGGCCGGGTCAAGCTGGGGCACCAGCCCGAGCTGTCCGCGAAGGCCCTGATGCCGGACCTCGTCTCGTTCCGGCCGACGTTCATCCTGGCGGTGCCGTACATCTTCGAGAAGGTCTTCAACGCGGCCCGGCGCAAGGCGGAGGCCGAGGGCAGGGCGGGGCCGTTCGACAAGGCCGTGGACATCGCCGTGAAGTACGCGGAGGCGATGGAGGCCCGGGCCTTCGGCACCGGCCCGGGACCGTCGGCCGGGCTGCGGATGCAGCACCAGTTCTTCGACAAGGTCGTGTACAAGAAGGTCCGCGAGGCGATGGGCGGCCGCATCCGGCACGCCATGTCCGGCGGCTCGGGCATGGAGCGCAGCCTCGGCCTGTTCTTCGCGGGCGCCGGGGTCACCGTGTACGAGGGGTACGGGCTGACCGAGACGACGGCGGCGGCCACCGCGAATCCGCCGGAGCGCACCCGGTACGGCACGGTCGGGCAGCCGATCCCCGGCAGCACGGTGCACATCGCGGAGGACGGGGAGGTGTGGGTGCACGGGAGCCATGTCTTCGGCGGGTACCTCGGCGACCCGAAGGCGACCGACGCGGTGCTCAACGACGGCTGGCTGGCCACCGGGGACCTGGGCTCGCTGGACGAGGACGGCTATCTGACGATCACCGGCCGGAAGAAGGAGATCCTGGTGACGTCCGGCGGCAAGAGCGTGTCGCCGGCCGCCCTGGAGGAACGGGTGCGGGCCCATCCGCTGGTGGCCCAGTGCATCGTCGTCGGCAACGACCGGCCCTATGTGGCGGCGCTGGTCACCGTCGACCAGGAGGCCGTGGAGCACTGGCTGACGATGCAGGGGCGGCAGCAGCTGGCCCCGGGCGAGCTGGTCCGCGACCCGGACCTGGAGATGGAGGTGCGCCGGGCCGTGGTGGCGGCGAACACCGCGGTCTCGCAGGCGGAGTCCATCCGTACGTTCCGCATCCTGGCGCACCAGTTCAGCGAGCAGCACGGGCTGCTCACCCCGTCGCTGAAGCTGAAGCGCAAGGCGATCGAGGCGGCGTACGAGACCGAGGTGGACGCGCTGTACCGCTGAGCGGACATCGGGACGGACCCTCGGGAATGCGTGGGCGTTCTTGATCGTTGACCCTGGGAGTCCCACCCCTCAACGTTAGGATCCTCAGCTCGTGAGCCAGGTCCCCTCCCTCACCCTCAACAACGGCGTCGAGATGCCCCAGCTCGGGTTCGGAGTCTGGCAGGTGCCGGACGACGAGGCGACGAAGGCGGTCGCCACCGCCATCGAGTCCGGGTACCGCAGCATCGACACCGCCGCGATCTACCAGAACGAGACGGGTACGGGCAAGGCCATCGCCGCCTCCGGCGTCGCCCGCGACGAGCTGTTCGTGACCACCAAGCTGTGGAACAGCGAGCAGGGCTACGACTCGACGCTGCGCGCCTTCGACGCCTCGCTGGAGAAGCTGGGCCTCGACTACGTCGACCTGTATCTGATCCACTGGCCGGTGCCCGCCAAGGACGCGTACGTCGACACCTACCGGGCGTTCGAGAAGATCTACGCCGACGGCCGCGCGAAGGCCATCGGTGTGTCGAACTTCCTCCCGGAGCACCTGGAGCGGCTGCTCGGTGAGACCTCCGTGGTGCCGGTGCTCAACCAGATCGAGCTGCACCCGCAGCTCCAGCAGGCCGAGTCCCGCGCCCTGCACGCCAAGCACGGCATCCTCACCGAGGCGTGGTCGCCGCTCGGTTCCGGCAAGGGCCTCCTTGAGGTCCCGACGGTTCTCGCGGTCGCCCGCAAGCACAACCGCACGCCCGCCCAGGCGGTGCTGCGCTGGCATCTCCAGACGGGCAACGTGGTGATCCCGAAGTCCGTGACGCCGTCGCGGATCGCGGAGAACATCGACGTGTTCGACTTCGAGCTGGACGCCGACGACCTGGCCGCCTTCGCGGCGCTGGACGAGGGCAAGCGGCTCGGCCCGAACCCGGGCGAGTTCAACGTCGGCGCCTGATCGCCGCGGTCCTACGGAACCGCCGCCCCGCTCGTACGCGAGCCGGGGCGGCGGTTTCGTCGTTACGGGGACGGCTCAGGCGTCGCGCCGGCCCAGGTGGAGGGTGCGGGCCAGGAGCAGGAAGACGTCCGGGCGGCGGTAGAGGGACGCCGGGTCCTCGGGGTCCAGGAGCCGGTCGAGCACGGCGAGGTCCTCGGCGTCCAGGCGGTCGCGCAGCCCGCCGCTGCGGCGGGTGAAGTCGGCGACCACCTGTTCGCGGGCCGCGTCGCCGAGGGGCGCGGGCAGGTCGAGCAGGAAGCTGCGGGTGCCCTGCGGGGTGAGGCCGGCCGCGTCGAAGAGGGCGGCCCAGTTCTCGACCTCGCGCCGGGCGTCGGGCAGCTCCGCGCGCATCTCCTGGAAGAGTTCCGCCTCGGCGGCCTCCATCCGGGCCTCGATCCCGGGCCTGCCGAAGCCCAGGTCGCGCGGCAGCTGCCGGGCCTGGAGCCCGCCCTCGACCAGGGCGACGGTGCCGCCGGGGCGCAGCAGCCCGCCGAATCCGGCGAGCACGGCGCGCTGGTCGCCCATGTGGTGCAGGGTGTTCCCGGCCCAGATCAGGTCGGCCTCGCCCAGGGCGGACAGCTCGTCGGGGAGGGTGGCGTGCAGGGTGGTGACGCGGCCGTCGAGCCCGAGCCGGCGCGCCCGGTCCCGGGTGCGGTCGAGGAGGGCGGGGGTGCCGTCGACGGCGACGACCTCGGCGTCCGGGAAGACCTCGGCGAGCAGGCAGGCGACCACCCCGGGTCCGGCGCCGACGTCGAGGACCCGGCGGACCTTCGGGGCGGTGGGCAGGGCGGCGATCCAGCGGGCCGCCTCGGTGTACTGCGCGCTGCTCAGCTCGGCGTTGCGCTCCAGGAGCGGGGCCATGACGTCCCAGTCGGGTTCGGACCCGCCGTGGTGGTGCCCGTGCGCGGAGGGCTCGTGGTGCAGGCCCTGGTGGCCGTCGTGGTGGTGGCCGTGGCCGGAGTGGTTGCTCATGGCACCAGGGTCACCGCACCCCGCCGCATGGGCAAACTTCCTTGCCGTTCCGGCAAGCCGCCCGGGTCGGGCTACCCGCGCCGGAAGGCCAGCAGCCGGTACTCCGGGTCGGCGCGCCCGCGCTCCTGGTCCGGCAGGGCGGCCAGGACCCGGACGAGCTGTTCGGCGGCGTCTCCCGGCAGGACCAGGCGGGAGGCGTAGTAGCCCCGGCGGACCGCGCGTGCCGCGCTCACCGGTGACCGGCCCTGCCCGTGTCCGGTGAAGAACGCGTCCCCCACCACTTCGAGGCCGCCCGCCGCCGCATGGGCGACGACCAGGTCCGTACCGTCGGCCGGGGTCGGCGCCAGATACGGGGCGAACGCCTCGTCGATGTCGCTGCCCACGTCGTGCGCGGCGTCCTTGTCGACGGTGGTGACGAACACCCCGCCCGGCCGCAGCACACGCGCCGCCTCGGCCACCACCGCCGGGACCGTGCCCGGTTCGCGCAGCAGATGCAGCAGCCAGACGGCGCTGACCGCGTCCACCGCCGCGTCGGGCAGCGGCAGTCGGCGGGCGTCGGCGAGCACGACGGCGCCGACGCGCTGCCGGGCGACGACGGCCATGCCGTGCGCGGCGTCGGACCCGGTCACCCGCAGCCCGGGGCGGCCGGCGGCGATGCGGCCGGTGACCAGCCCCGTACCGCAGCCGATGTCGAGCAGGGTGCGCGCCGTGTCCGGTACCAGGCCCAGCACGGCGGTGGCCGCCGCCTCGGCGCGCGGCAGCCCGCCGCGCGTGGCGTCGTAGACCTTGGCCTCTTCGTTGTAATCCAGCATCGGAAGGCGACTCTAGGCCATGACCGCCGACCGCGGGCGCGATCCAGAGGTCTGAACCACCGACGTATTGCCGTGCGGCTACGGGGGCCATAACGTGCGCTGATGGAGCTGGAGTTGCGCCATCTGCGAACCGTACGTGCCATCGCCGACACGGGCAGCCTGACCAAGGCCGCCACCGCGCTGGGCCTCGCGCAGCCCGCGCTCAGCGCACAGCTGCGGCGGATCGAGAAGGCGCTCGGCGGCCCGCTGTTCGACCGCGACCACACGGGCGCGCGGGTGACGCCGCTGGGCGAACTGGTCCTGGAGCGGGCCCGGATCGTGCTGCCCGCCGTCAGCGAACTCCAGGAGGAGGCCGTCCGGTTCGCCAACGCGATGGGGTCCATGGAGCGGTTCCGGCTGGGCGGCACGCACGGCCCGCTGCTCGGCGGCCTGGTGGACCGGCTGGCCACCGCCCACCCGGCGGCGCCGGTGTCCACGTACACCTCCTGGTCGGTGGCCGAGATCGCATCCCAACTGGTGGACGGACGGCTCGACTTCGCGCTCATCGGGACCTGCGGCGAGAGCGCCCCGCCGGACGCGGACCGGCTGGAGTGGCAGGTCGTCGGCGTCGATCCGGTCTTCGTGATGCTGCCGGAGACCCATCCGCTGTCCGGCCGGGGCGAGTTGGAGCTGTCCGAGCTGGCGGAGGAGTGCTGGGCGGACGTGCCGGGCGACGGCTGTTTCGCGGACTGCTTCGTGGCGGCGTGCGCGCGGGCCGGCTTCCGCCCGGTGTCGGTGTACGAGACGGACACCTCGTCGGTCGTCCATCTCGTCCAGGTGGGGCGCGCGGTGGGGCTCTGCCGGGCGACGTTCCCGCCGACGCCGGGGGTGGTGACGCTGCCGGTCGCCGGGGCGCCGCTCAGCTGGCGCCATCTGCTGGGCTGGCATCCCCGCTCGGCCGCCGCGTCGGCGGCGGCCGGTGCGGTGAGCGGGCACACCCGGGCGGCGTACGCCCAGGCGGTGGAGCGCAGCGAGAGCTACACGCGCTGGCTCGCCACCCACCCCGGGTTCGGTGCCCCGGTGTGAGGGGCTACTCCGCCCCGTGGCCGGGTGCCACCGCCGCGACCCGGGCGGCGAGGCCGAGATCCTTCTCGGTGACCTTGCCGCCCGCGTCGTGCGAGTTCACCCACAGGGCGACGGTGTTGTAGCCGAGCGTCAGATCGCTGTGGTGGTTCAGCTCGTCCTGGATCGCGGCGACGTGCATCGCGAGCGCGGCGGCGGCGAAGTGCGAGGGCAGCCGGTAGGTGCGGCCGATCCGGTCCCCCTCCAGCGACCAGCCGGGCAGCTCGCGCAGCCGGTCCTCGATCTCGTTCCGCGGCAGCGGTGCGGCGGGCATGGGGCGGCTCCCTCACTGGTGGTCGATGCCGGTCGGCGGTGCCGGTGACGTTACGGTCTCCGTATGACAACTGTCGCGCCCGACACGGGGGTAGGGCCGCTGCTGCGCAGCTGGCGGGAGCGGCGCCGGGTCAGTCAGCTGGAGCTCGCACTGCGGGCCGGCTCCTCGGCGCGGCACATCTCGTTCATCGAAACGGGCCGCTCGCGCCCCAGCGAGGAGATGGTGCTGAGGCTCGCCGAGCACCTGGACGTACCGGTACGGGAGCGCAACGCCCTGCTGGTGATGGCGGGTTACGCCCCGCAGTACGCGGAGACCGCGCTCGACGACCCGGCGCTGGGGGCGCTCCGGGACGGCCTCGACCGGCTGCTGCGGGGCTACGACCCGTATCCGGCGTTCGTCGTGGACGGGACGTACACCGTGGTGGCGGCCAATCAGGGGATGACCCGGCTGCTGGACGGCGTCCCGGAACACCTCCTGGCCCCGCCGCTGAACGCGATGCGGCTCACCCTGCACCCGGAGGGCCTGGCCCCGCGCATCCGGAACCTCCGCGCGTGGCGGGCGGACCTCCTCGCGCAGATGGAGCGCCGGATCGCGCTGGTCCGTTCGCCGGAGCTGCGCGCGCTGTACGAGGAGGTGGCGGGCTATCCGCTGCCGGTGGGGCCCGGCGGGGACCAGGACTGGCAGCCGCCCTCGTCGTCGGTGCCGTTCGCCCTGCCGCTGGTCATCGAGCACGCGGGGCAGGTGCTGTCGTTCGTCGCCTCGATCGCCACGTTCAACACGCCGATGGACGTGACGGTGGCCGAGCTGGCCATCGAGACGCTGCTCCCGGCCGACGCGGACACCTCCGCCTATCTGCGCTCGCTGGTGCCCTGAGGGCGGACCGGGCCCGTGTCCGCCGGTTCCGGTGACACGGGCCCGTACGCGTTACACCCGCGCCCCGTTGTCGTACGGGTCGCGGCGCCCGGCGCGCTGCCGGGCGCGCGGGGTCCGGGTGCGGGTGGGCGGCGGGACCTTGCCGGCCCGTTCCAGCAGCAGCGCGGCCGGTACGGCGGTCATCACCGAGGAGTACGTCCCGACGACGATGCCGATCAGCAGGGCGAGCGCGAAGTCCTCCAGCGAGTCGCCGCCGAGGACGGCGAGGGCGGTGAGGATGAACAGCGCGCCCATCCCGGTGTTCACCGTCCGGGGCACGGTTTGCAGCACCGCCCGGTTGGCCACCTCCGCGAGGGGGGTGCGGCGGGCTCTCGCCCACAGCTCCCGCACCCGGTCGAAGACGACGACCGAGTCGTTGACGGAGTACCCGATGACGGTGAGGAGCGCCGCCAGGAAGATGCCGTCCACGGTGCGTCCCAGCCAGGCGAAGACCCCGATCAGGATGATCACATCGTGCACGAGCGCCCCGACCGAGGCGACGGCGAACGTCCAGCGGAACCGGATCGCCAGATAGGCCAGTTGCACGCATACGGCGATGGCCAGGGCGATCAGCGCGTTGCGCCGCAGTTCGTCGCCGAGGCTGGGGCCGATCAGTTCGTCGCGGACCTTGGTGGTCTCGCCGCCCTCGGCGGCCAGGGCGGCCCGCAGCGCGTGTTCGCCGTCGTTGTCGAGTTCCCCGGTGCGCACGGAGATGTCGCCCGCCCCGGCCGTGGTGACCTCGGCGTCCTCGAACCCGGCGCCCGCGAGTGCGGTACGCGCGGTCTCGACGTCCACGGGGCGGCTGGTGGAGTACTCGACCAGCCGGCCGCCGGTGAACTCGACGCCCAGATTGACCCCGCGCACCAGGATGCCCGCGACGGCCACCGCGACGAGGACGGCGGAGACCGTCAGCCAGCGGCGCGGGGAGCGCATCGGCTGCGGGTCGCGCCGGGTGAGCCAGGTCCGCACCCGGCCCGGGATCGCGATGCCGTTGACGCCCCGGTAGTCCGCGACGAACCGCGAGTGCGCCGCGATCTCGGTGAGGGCGCGGGCGACGACCAGCGCGGAGAACATCGAGGCGAGGACGCCGATGGCGAGCGTGACCCCGAACCCCTTGACCGGTCCGGAGCCGAGGAAGAACAGCAGCCCGGCCGCGATGAGCGTCGTCACGTTGGAGTCGGCGACGGCCGTCCAGGCGCCCTTGAACCCGGCGGCGAGCGAGGCCCGCAGGCTCTTTCCGGGCCGCCCGGCGTACTCCTCCCGGGCCCGTTCGAATACCAGCACGTTCGCGTCGACGGCCATGCCGATCGCCAGCACGAAACCGGCGAGCCCGGGCAGGGTCAGCGTGACGCCGAGGGCGACGAGGGCGGCGTACGAGATGACTCCGTACGCCGCCAGCGCCACGGCGGCGAGGGCGCCGAACAGGCGGTAGATCACGATGATGAACAGGGCGGTGGCCGCGGCGCCGATCAGGGCAGCCCGCGCGCTGGCGTCGATCGCGGCGGCGCCGAGCGTCGGCCCGACCGTCCGCTGCTCCACGATCTCGACGGGCACGGGCAGGGCGCCGCCCTCGATCAGCAGGGCGAGTTCGCGGGCCTCGTCCGCGCTGAACGAGCCGGTGATCTGGGTGGAGCCGGAGGGCAGGCCCGAACCGCAGGAGACGGTCGGCGAGACCTGGGGCGAGGAGATCACCCGCTTGTCGAGCACGATGGCGACCCGGCGCCGCTCGTCCTGCACCGGGTGGCAGGCCGCCTCGCCGGTCAGCCGGGTCCAGTCCCGGCCGGCGTCCTTGTGGAAGTCGAGGGACACGGTCCAGCCCGCGCCCTGCTGGGCGTCGAACGAGGCGGTCGCCTCCTTGACCCCGGCGCCGGAGAGCGCGACGGGCCCGAGGGCCAGTTCGCGGCCCTGCTCGTCGGGGAGGGTCAGCCCCTTGCCGTCCCCGGCGGGTTCGCCCACGCCCCGGACGGCGTGGAAGGTCAGCTGGGCGGTCTTGCCGATGACCGCGGCGGCCTTGCGGGGGTCCTGGACGTCCGGCAGCTCCACGATGATCCGGTCCTCGCCGGACCGGGTGAGGACCGGCTCGGTCACCCCGAGCGAGTCGATGCGCCGCCGCAGCACCTCCAGGGTGCGGTCGGTGCTCTCGCGGTCGGCCTTCGCGGTGTCGGAGTCCTGGGCCTGGAGCACCATGCGGGTGCCGCCCTGGAGATCCAGGCCGAGTCTGGGCGACATGGTCAGCGTGATGAGCACGGAGACGAGCAGCACGGCCGCAGCCAGAACCGCCCGCACCGTGGTGGCGCGCGTCATTGCGGGTTTCCTCCGAGGGGCGCCGGACACGCCCCTCACCCGGTCAGGACGGCGGGAGCGGCACGGCGTTGATGGATCGCGGGACCGGCAAGCGGCCCCCGGGCCGGTGGACACCGGCACTCGGAGGCCCGCGCACCCCGGGCAGCCCCACGCGCGGGCGCTGGACGGCGGAGGCGGGGGCGGTACGGACGGACCACGGCACGGAGCGCGGAAGCGGGGCCCGCGCGGGACACGGGACGAGCCCGCCGGGGCCGGGCGGGGGCAACTGGTGTGCGGTACGGGGGTGCTCGGCGGCGACCCACGGGGTGGCGCCCGGGCCCCGCTCGACGGTGGCGGGGGGCGGGACGGGCGGACCTGGCGGGGCGGCACGGCGCGCGTCGGCGCCATCCGGCGTGGCGGACCGCTCGGCGGTCGCCGGGCGTACGGGGATGCTGCGGGCGGTCGTTGCGGTGGCTGCGGGGGTCGCGGGAAGCGCGGTCGTCGCGGGCGTCGCGGGTGTCGCCGCCGTCGCGGGCGTCGCGGGAAGCGCGGGCGTCGCGGTCATCGCGGGCGTCGCGGGCGCCGCCGTCGCGGACAGCGCCGCCGTCGCGCGTCCGGGCAGGGCCGTCGCGCCCGCCGCAGGCGCCCCGCCGAGGAGGGCGGCCACGGCGAGGAGCAGCGCCAGCAGGCAGTGGCGCGCGGCGGACGGGCGCCCCGGGTGCGCCTTCCCCGGGGGCGGCCCCGGGAGCGGGCTCACCGGGGGCGGCCGGGCAGGGCGGGCGCCGTGGCGTGGCGGAGGACGGAGCTGAGGACCCGTCCGGCCCCGCGCACGACCGTGGTCGCCGGGTCGTCCGTGCGCCGGACCGGGACGCCGAGGCGGACCGCTATCCGGTTGGTGACGTCCGGCCGCAGCGCACCGCCTCCGGCGAGCAACGGGCCCCTGCGCAGGGCGCCGAGCAGCGCGCCGTGCGGGTCCTGCCGCCACATGGCCATGACCATGTCCAGGACGGCGCGGACGGCGGCGGTGGGCGGTTCGCCCGGGTCCAGGTCGCTGAGCCCGGTCTCGGCGAGGCGCGCGTCGCGCACCAGGCCGTCCACGAGCAGGGTCGCCTCGGTCAGCTCGGCCCCGATGTCGAGGACGAGGAGGGGACCGCCGTCCCCCGGCCCGGCGCACGCGGCGGCGGCGCGGGCGCTGTCCAGGACGATGACGTCCGAGGGGCCGAGCGCGCGGAGCAGGTCGCGGGCGGCGGCCCGGTGTCCGGGCCCGGCGAGCACGGGGTGGCTGAGGACGACGACCGCGTCCTCGCGGCGCTCCCCCAGGGCCCCGTCGGCGATGCGGGCCAGCATCCGGCCGCAGGATTCCGGGTCCACGATGCGGCCGCGCCGCACGGGCCGGCCGGGTCCGTACTCACCGGTCCCGTGGACGGTGTCCGCGACGATGCCCCGGCCGGGGACCCAGGCCCGGGTGCGGGAGCTGCCGAGGTCGAGGGCGAGGCCCCGGGTGGCGCCCCGGCCGTGCCGGTGGACGGAGCGGTCGTGCCGCCGTGCCTCGCGCAAAGAACGCATCGCCCCTCACCCCCGGCACGCAGCCGCGGCCGTACACACACCCAGTGACCCGCTGATCGCGAGGCATGGCCGAGCCCTCACTATGCAATAGGGAGGCAAAGAAAGCCACTCCCCGGCAAAATCGAAGGATTCGACTGCCCACCCCGCGCCCGCGCTACGCGTCGACGGGCAGGAAGTCCCCCACCATCTCCGCGAACTCCTCCGGCGTCGCGATCCGCACCCCCAGCTCCTCCGCCTTGGTCCGCTTGGAGCCCGCCTTCTCACCGGCCACGAGCAGCGTCGTGCGCTTGGAGACGCTGGAGGAGGACTTGCCGCCGGCCCGTTCGACCAGCTCGTTCATCTGGTTGCGGGACAGCTTCTCCAAGGCGCCCGTCATGGCCCCGGTGACCACCACGGTCATCCCCGCCAGCGGAGCGCCTTCGGTGCCGGCCGCCGTCTCCCCCTCGGCCTCCTCGCCCGGCGGGGGCGGCGGGGTCGCGCCCGGTTCGGTCATGTTCACCCCGGCGGCGACGAGCTTGTCGATGAGCGGGGCCAGCTCGGCCAGCTCCGCGACCACGCCGGCCGCCTTCTCCTTGCCGATGCCGTCGACCCGCTGCAACTCCTCCTCACCGGCGGCCCGGATGCGGTCCATCTCCGCGAAGTAGCGGGCGATCCGGCGGGACATGGAGCGCCCGGTGCCGCGCACGCCGAGGGCGCAGAAGACCCGGGAGAGCGGCTGCGAGCGGGCCGTGTCGATCGCGGCCAGCAGATTGTCGGTGCTGGTCTCCCCCATCCGGTCGAGCGTCAGCAGCTGTTCGCGTTCCAGCATGAACAGGTCGGCGAAGTCGGTGACGAGACCGGCGTCGACCAGCTGGACGACCCGGGTGGTGCCGAGCCCCTCGATGTCGAGCTGGTCGCGCCCGGCGGCGTACGAGACGGAGGCGACGATGCGGCAGTCGCGGCCCCGCACACAGCGCCAGCGCTGCTCGCTGCTGTCGATCTCCGAACCGCACTGGGGGCATGCCTCGGGGAAGGCGATGGGCTGTTCGTCGCCGGTGCGCAGATGGGCGACGGGCGCCTCGATGCGGGGGATGATGTCGCCCGCCTTGTAGACCATCACATGGTCGCCGACGCGCAGGTCCCGGCGGGTGATGTCGGCCGGGTTGTGCAAGGTCGCGTAGCTGACGGTCGAGCCGTCGATCTCGACGGGCTCCAGCACGGCGCGCGGCGCGATGATGCCGGTGCGGCCCACGTTCCACTCGACGCCGAGGAGGCGGGTGACCTTCTCGACGGCGGGCAGCTTGTAGGCGATGGCCCAGCGCGGGGCCCGGGAGCCGGAGCCCGCGTCACGCTGGTCGGCCGCCAGGTCCGCCTTGATGACGATGCCGTCGATCCCGAACGGCAACGCGGCCCGCAGCGCGGCGACTTCCTCGATCCGGGCCTGGACCTCCTCGACGGTGGCGGCGGTGCGCGGCGCGACCTCCGTGTCGGCGGCGGTGTGCACGCCGAGCTTCGCGACCCGGGCGAGCACCTGGCTGTGCGGCAGCTCGGTCAGCTCGGCGGCCAGTGCACCGGATTCGGGCAGCGGCAGAGCGCCGTAAGCGAAGAACGTCATCTCCACCGTGTACGCGCGGTCCTTGGCGCGCAGGGTGCCGGCGGCGCCGTTGCGCGCGTTGGCGAAGGGGGCGCCGCCGTGCTCGGTGCGGACGGTGTTGGCCTGCTCGAACTGCTCGGTGGTCATCAGGATCTCGCCGCGTATCTCGATCGTGACCGGCTCCGCGAGCCGCGCCGGAAGGCCGACGACGGTCCCGCTCGCGTGGGAGACGTCCTCACCTGCGGTCCCGTCGCCCCGGGTGATCAGCCGTTCGAGCCGGCCCTCGTGATACCGCGCGGCGACCGCGAGCCCGTCGAGCTTCGGCTCGACGCTCCACGCGGTGACGGGCCGTCCGATCCGGCGCTCCAGCGACGCGGTCCAGGTGGCGAACTGCTCGGCCGAGAAGACGTTGTCGAGGGAGAGCATCGGCACCGTGTGCGGTACGTCCCCGACGGCCGCGCCGCCCGCCACCTTGCCGGTCGGCGAGGCGGGCAGCACCTCCTGCGGGTGCTCCCGCTCGTACGCGGCGATGCCGCGCGCCAGGCGGTCGTAGGAGTCGTCGTCGAGCGTGCTCTCGCCCGTGGCGTAGTACGCGGCGGCGGCCTGCGCGGCCTCCTCGACGGCGGCGGCGTAGGAGGCATGGTCGGCGAGCACGACAGCTGAGTTCGTCATGCCCTCCATCCTGCCGCCCACCACTGACAACGCCCCCGGCCGAAGGACCTGGAGAGCGCTCTCTCGGGGTTCGCCCCAGGGGTTTCGTCCACCACATGGCAGAGAGAGCGCTCTCCCGCCCCTCACGGCCCGAACTGCCGCCGCGACGCCCGGAATCGAAGGCGCGTCAGGTGTATTGACATGCCCCGAACACGCTTCTACGTTCCGTGACAGAGAGCGCTCTCTCACCTGATCAGGCCGCCCATGATCAGGGCACATCCCCCCACCACTTCCCCGAACAGGAGTGCCGTGCTCTTCTTCCGTCAACGACGCAGCGGCGAGGACAGCCACCGCAGAACCCCACCGCCCCGGCGGTACCGCACGGCGGCGCTCGCCGCCGCGGCGCTCGCCCTGACCCTCCTTCAGGCCACCACCGGCAGCGCGTCCGCCGGCCAGGCGGCCCCCGCCCGAAGGCGGCCGCCGACGTGGTCCGGGTGGCCGAATTCCTCGCCGAGTGCCCGTACACCCACCGGGCACCCGACGACCCGATCGTCTTCCCGGGCCTGCCCGGCGCCTCGCACATGCACAGCTTCTTCGGCAACGACTCCACGAACGGCCACTCCGACCTGGCCTCGCTGGAGAAGGCCAGGAGCACCTGCTCCCCCGACATCGACCTCTCGTCGTACTGGGTGCCGACCCTGTACGACGGGAACAAGGAGGTGGAGCCCACCGGCACCACGTTCTACTACCTGGGCGAGGGCGTCCGGGACGACGTCATCCGGCAGATCAAGCCCTTCCCCGGGGCCTGCGGATCGTCGCGGGCAACGCCAAGGCGACCGGGCCGAACGACAACACGATCTCGCGCTGGTCGTGTCTGCACCACGGCGAGGTCAACCCCTCGCACGACTTCGTCAACTGCCCGTCCGGCGCGATGCTGGAGTCGTACCTCGACTTCCCGCAGTGCTGGAACGGCAAGGACCTCGACTCGCCCGACCACAAGAGCCACATGTCGTACCCGGTCAACGGCGGGTGCCCGGCCACCCACCCGGTGCCGGTGCCCAAGCTCCGCCAGGTGCTGCGGTACCCGGTCAACGGTGACCCGTCCAGGTTCCGGCTGGCGTCCGGTCCCGGCTACACGATGCACGGCGACTTCTTCAACGTGTGGCCCGAGGCCGAACTGGCGCAGCGCGTACGCGACTGCATCAACGCCATCATCAAGTGCGGGGCCGACGGAACCCCCTGACGCACACCCCGTCCCCACCCGCCCGTCCGGGGCCCCGCGCCCCGGACGGGCCTTCCCCCCGAGGGAGCCCGCGATGAAGGCGGTCCGCCGCGCGGCGACGCTCGCCCTGCTTCTCCTCCTGGCCGGCTGCGGCACCCCGGCGGCCGAGCCGGTGAGCACTCCCCCGCCCACGCCGTCCGCCACCGGCGCCCCGGCCGACCCCACGGACGCCGCCTGGGCTCAGCTCATGACGCCCATGAACGAGTCCGCCGTCGCTCTCCTGTCGCTCGCCGCCGACCGGGCCGACGACGCCGCCGTACGGCGCTGGGCGGCCGGGCTGCGCGCCTCGCAGAACGGTGAACTGGCCCGGCTGCGCCCACTGCTGGCCCGGATGGGGCTCCCGGACACCAATGTGCACGAGGGCCACCACATGCCGGGCATGGTGACGGCCGACGACCTCGCACGGGCCCGCACGCTGGAGGGCGCGGCCTTCGACCGGTTCCTGGTGGACCGGATCGGCGGGCATCTGCGCCAGACCGCCCAGGTGTCGCGCTCCGAGACCGGGGCGGGCACCCGGCCGGACGCCAAGCGGCTCGCGGCCGCCCTGGTCGCCGCCCGCAGGACCGAGATCGCCCGGCTGCCCGCCCTGCCCGGAGCTCCCGGCTGACGGCCGGGTCAACGTAATCCCAAGGCCCCCAGGGCTGTTGCCCCGCCGGTCGTACCACCCGGTATAAAGACTGCATGCCTGCCGACGCGCCGCCGCCCGCCCGTCCCGTGACCTTGGAGGACGTAGCCGGAGTGGCCGGGGTGTCACGGGCGACGGTGTCCCGGGTGATCAACGGGGCGACCACGGTGGACCCGGCGCTGCGGCGGACGGTGGAGGCGGCGGTGGACGCCACCGGTTACGTCCCCAACCGCGCGGCCCGGTCGCTGGTGACCCGGCGGACCGACTCGATCGCCCTGGTCGTCTCGGAGCGGGAGCGGCGCACCGTGCCCGAGCCGTTCGTCGGCCGGATGTTCTCCGACCCGTACTTCGGCCGGGTGGTCGCCGGGCTCCTGGAGGTGCTGCGCCCGGCGGGCATCCAGCTGGTCCTGATGCTGGCCGACGACCAGGAGTCCCGCGACCAGCTCCTCTCGTACCTGCGCCACGGGCATGTCGACGGGGTGGTCCTCATCTCGTCGCACGCGGACGACCCGCTGCCCGGGCTGCTGCACGGGACCCGGCTGCCCGCCGTACTCGCCGGGCAGCCGCGCAGGCCGACCCCGCTCACCTATGTGGAGGCGGACCAGCGGGCCGGGGCGCGGCTGGCCGCCGACCATCTCGCCGCGCTGGGCCGCCGCCGCATCGGCACGGTGTCGGGCCCGCAGGACATGCCGGCCGGTCAGGCGCGGCTCTCCGGGTTCCTGGACGCGGCCGCGGCGCACGGCATCCGGGACGTGGTGACCGCCGAGGGCGACTTCACCCATGCCGGGGGCGCGGCGGCGATGCGGCGGCTGCTGGCGGAGCGGCCGGACCTGGACGCGGTGTTCATCGCGTCGGACCTGATGGCGCTCGGGGCCGTTCCGGTGCTGCTGCGGGCCGGGAAGGAGGTCCCGGACGACGTCGCGCTCGTCGGCTTCGACGACAGCAGCGCGGCGCTGGCCTGTGATCCGCCGCTGACGACGGTCCGGCAGCCGGTGGAGGAGATGTCGGCGGAGATGGCCCGGCTGCTGCTCAAGCAGATCGGCAAGCCGGTGGAACCGCCGCCTTCGGTGATCTTCCACCCGACGCTCGTACGCCGGCAGTCGGCCTGATCAACGGCGTCCGGGCGCTTCGTCGGACAGCACCGGCACCTGGGGTCCGGACGCCTCCTGGAGCCAGTGCCTGAGGACCCGGTGCACGGCCTCGGCCCCGACGAGTTCGTCCGGGCGCTCCCCGTCCTCGCCGTTGACGGCGTCCAGCGGGTCGGTCAGGGTGCGCGGCCACAGCAGGAACGGCCGGGACTGGTCGCCGCCCAGGCCCCCGTGCGAGCCGATCTGCTCCTCGAAGGCGTGCACGGTGCCGGTCGCGGGGTCGTACATGGAGTTGACCATCACGTCGGCGACGTGCGGGAAGGTGTCCGTCCGCCGGATCGCCTCCGCCGCGCCGGGACCGTACACGGCCAGCGGCCCCTGTCCGTCGGCCAGCTCCGCCACGGGCACCCGTACGCCGTCGCGGGCCAGCACCACCGAGCCGTGGCGCTCGCTGCGGACGAGCAGGAAGCCGATGCCCGGGTGGTTGGCGAGCGTGGAGAGCAGCGCGGGGTGGCGGCGCTCCAGCTGCTCCTGGGAGGCGCGGCCCTCGATGTCCGGGAAGGAGATCAGCCCGAGGTTGCCGGAGGCGAGGACTATCGGGTCGGAGGCTTTCGCGACGTGCTCCTCCTGGCCCCCGGCGACCGGCCGGTGCAGGGCGATCCGGACCGCGTCGCGCGCCTCGGAGGCGCTGCGGGTGCGCTGCGCGCGCCGGGGCACGGGCAGTCCGCTGCCGGCCCGCACGAGGTCCTTGAGGGTCAGCCCGTACACCCCGGCGAAGGTGTCCCCCGGGCTCTGGCCGTGGTCGGACAGGAGCACGATCCGGTAGGTGCGGGGGGCCTGCTGAGCGACCTCGGTGATCAGGGCGAGCGCCCGGTCGAGGCGGGCGAGCACCTTCTCCGCGTCGCGGCTGCGCGGTCCGGAGTGGTGCGCCACCTCGTCGTACGCGACGAGGTCGGCGTAGACGGCGGTCCGGCCGGCGAACATGTCGCCGATGACGGCGGCGACCACCACATCGCGTTCCACGACGGTCGCGAAGGCGCGGATGAAGGGGTAGAGGCCGCCGCGCTTGATGCGGGGCTTCTCCTTGCGGAGGCGGGAGCGGGTGGACTGGGCGATCTCCCGGCAGACCTCCGCGACGAAGGAGCCGGCGGTGCGGACGGCGTTGGCCGGGTCGGAGAAGTAGGCGAAGTACCCGGCCCGGGAGCGGCGGCCCTTGCCGAGTCTGGCGGCCATCGAGAGGACGAGCGCGAGCTGGGCGGCGCCGCCGCTGAAGAGGTTGCCCCGGCTGGCGCCGTCGAGGGTGAGCAGTCCGCCGTCCCGGGTGCGGGCGATGGCCCGGCGCTGGAGTTCCAGGGCGCTCGCGGGCTTGCTGGAGACCATGACGAGGCCGGTCTCCTTCTCGTACCAGCGGAAGGCGGGCACGTCGTGGTTGCTGCCGTGCAGGATGCCGAGCTGGCTGGCGCCGGTCTGGCTGGACCAGTCGGTGCGCCAGGGCATGAGCCGGTGTCCTCCGGACTCCGCCAGCCAGTGGGCGACGGTCGGCATGACTCCCCCGGCGGCCGCCGCGACGAGGGCGTCGTGGCCGACCCCGTCGAGCTGGATGAAGACGGTGCCCGGCGGGCCGCCGCGCGCGTCGCCCGTGCCGGTGCGCCGGCGGCGCCGGTCGGCCAGGCGGGAGAGGCGGCGGCGGTAGGCGTTGTCGTCGCGCACGGCGAGGGCGGTGGAGGTCGCGGAGGCGACGGCGGACATCACGGCCGCGACGGCGACGGCGGTCTCCGGGGCCACGGTGCCCCGGCCGTCCGGGATGAGCCGCAGCGCGATCAGCAGCAGCGAGCCGTTGAGGAAGAAGACGAGCGCGCCGAGGACGAGGGCCGGGACGATGAGCAGGGCGCGTACCAGGACGGGCCAGACGAGCGCGGAGAGCAGTCCGAAGGCGCCCGCGCCCCAGGCCGCGGCGAAGGCGGTCCTGGTGATGCTGTCGCCGTCGGGGGACTGGAGCCGGAAGTCGGGCAGGATGCCCGCGAGCGCGAGCATGGTGAGCGTCGAGACGGCCCAGACCGCGACCACCCGCATCAGCGCGGCGCCGGCCCGCCGCCATCGTCTGTCGCCCACGCCGCCTTCACCTCATGTCCGGGGCCCTGCCGTTCCGGACCCCTTCCCAGCTTTTCACAGCGGGCCGGGCGGTCCCGCGGCCGGTCAGCAGCCGTCGTATCCGGCGGTCGGCATGGAGAGGCGGCGGTGCACTCCGGCCTTGCCGTCTGCGGTGTAGGACGGCTCGGCGAGCCCGGCGATCTCCAGGCGTACGCCGCGCCGCTCGCACTCCGCGGTGAACTCCGGCACCGAGGCCAGGGCGCGGGCGAGGACCCGGTCGCAAGGCGCGACGAACAGCTCGATCTCGCCGCTGTCGATGCCGTCCCAGAGGGCGGGGTGGTCGGGGCGCAGCGCGTAGAGGCGCAGCTGCCGGGTGACGACGTAGCCCTGGTCGGCGGCCCAGCGGGCGCACATGGCGTGCTGGCCCCGGGTGTCCACGAGGAACGGATCGCTGTCCAGTTCCTCCAGCGGCGTCAGGCTGGCGATGGCCGCCACGCGTACGTCCCCCATGGCCGTCTTTCTCCCCGTGCTCGTCCTTCCCCGACCCTATGCGCCCGTGCGCGAGGGCCGAGGGAGCGTTCCGGGGCGGCGAGGGGGCGCACGGGGGCACGGGCCCGGACCGGTGATCCACGGGTGCTCCGGGGTGCGCCGACCGCCCGGGCGTGACTGGCCGTAGGCTCGTCGGGGCAGGTGTGGTGGGGTCCGAAGGGTCCGGCGAGCAGGAGGAGGCGGCGCGTGCCGGTGGAGATCACTTGGTGGGGGCATGCCACATGCACGATCGAGGACTCCGGGGTCCGTTTCCTCACCGATCCGTTGTTCGTACGGCGCTTCGCGCATCTGCGGCGGCGCCGGGGCGAGCTGCCCGGTCCGGACGCGGCCGTGGCCGATGCGGTCCTCATCTCGCATCTGCACTCCGACCACCTGCACCTGCCGTCGCTGGCGCGCGTCGCGCCGGGGGCGCGGGTGCTGGTGCCGCGCGGTTCGGTGCGGTCGGTGCCGGGGCTGCGGCTGCTGCGCCGGGCGCGCGGACTGCGGATCACCGAGGTGGTCGCGGGTGACGAGGTGCGCGTGGGCGGGGTCCGGGTCCGGGCGGTACCGGCGCTGCACGACGGCCGGCGGCTGCCGCTGGGCCCGCACCGCTCCCCCGCGCTGGGTTACGTGGTCGAGGGCGCGGCGCGTACGTACTTCGCCGGGGACACCGGCCTCTTCGACGACATGGCGCGGGCGGTCGGCCCGGTGGACGTGGCGCTGCTGCCGGTCGGCGGCTGGGGGCCCCATCTGGGCCACGGGCACCTGGACGCGGGGCGGGCGGCCCAGGCGCTGACCCGGCTGCGGCCGCGCGCGGCGGTGCCGGTGCACTACGGCACGTACTGGCCGATCGGGATGGACGGGGTCCGGCCGCACGAGTTCCACGCGCCGGGCGAGGAGTTCGTGCGGAAGGCGGCGATGGTGGCTCCGGAGGTCGTGGTGCACCGGCTGGCGCACGGCGAGCGAGTGCGGCCGGAGGGCTGCGCGTGATCGAGTTCCTGCGCCAGACGGCGCAGCTGCCCGCCGAGTCGACGCAGCAGGCGGTCGGTTATCCGTCGTTGTTCCTGCTGGTGGCGCTGGGAGCGCTGGTGCCGGTGGTGCCGACGGGCGCGCTGGTGAGTTCGGCGGCCGTGGTGGCGTTCCACCAGTCGTCGCCGTTCTCGCTGCTCGTGGTGTTCGCGGTGGCGTCGGCGGCGGCGTTCCTCGGGGACATATCCCTGTACTGGCTGGGGCAGCGGGGGGTGCGGTCGAAGAACGGCTCGCGGTGGCTGCGGACGATCCGGGACCGGGCGGCGCCGGAACGCCTGGAGCAGGCGCAGCGGAAGCTGGACGAGCACGGGGCGACGGTCCTGGTGCTGTCCCGGCTGGTGCCGGCCGGGCGGATCCCGGTGATGCTGGCGTGCCTGCTGGGCCGGATGGGGCTGCGGCAGTTCGCCCGGGGCGATGTGCCGGCCTGTCTGGCGTGGGCGGCGACGTACCAGCTGATCGGCATCCTGGGCGGTTCGCTGTTCCCGGAGCCCTGGCAGGGGGTGGTCGCGGCGGTGGGCCTGACGCTGCTGATCAGCGGGGCGCCCGCGGTGTGGCGCCGGACGCGGGCGTGGTGGGCGCGCTGACGCCGGGCCCCAGCAGGCGGGAGCCGCCGATGGGCAGGTCCCAGAGCCGGTCGCGCGGGTGTCCGGCGCGCTGCCAGGCGGTCCGCAGCCGGGTGAGCGGTTCGAGGACCGGTTCGGCGGAGAGCAGGAAGGTCGCCCAGTGCATGGGCGCCATGGCGTGGGCGCCGAGGTCTTCGTACGCCTGCACGGCCTCCTCCGGGTCCGTGTGGACGTCGCCGAGCCACCAGCGGGGCTCGTACGCGCCGATCGGCAGCAGGGCGAGGTCGATGCCCGGGTGGCGGCGGCCGATCTCGGCGAACCAGTGGCCGTATCCGGTGTCCCCGGCGAAGTAGATCCGGCCGCCGTCCCCCGGCCCCTTGGTGTCCTGGACGACCCAGCCGCCCCACAGCGAGCGGCAGGTGTCGGTGAGGGTGCGCCGGGACCAGTGGTGGGCGGGCACGAAGTCGAAGCGGACGCCGTCCAGCTGGGCGGACTCCCACCAGTCGAGTTCCGTGACGCGTGCGAAGCCCCGGCGGCGGCACCACTGGCCGAGTCCGGCGGGGACGAACAGCGGGGTGTGCCGGGGCAGCCGGCGCAGGGTGGGGGCGTCCAGGTGGTCGTAGTGGTTGTGGCTGATGACGACCGCGTCGACGGGCGGCAGGTCCTCCCAGCGGACCCCGACGGGCGTGATGCGCGCCGGGGTGCCGAGGATGCGGCGGGACCAGACGGGGTCGGCGAGGACGGTGAGGCCGCCGGTGCGGATGATCCAGCTGGCGTGCCCGGCCCAGGTGACGCAGCTCGCTCCGGCCGGGAGGGGCGGCAGGGGCTCGGGGGCGTACGGCAGGCGGCGGATGTGGCGCAGGCCCTCCGCGTTGGGCCGGATGGCGTGCTCGCGGGCCAGCCGGGACATGCCCCGGACGCCGGGGAGCGGGGCGGTGAGCCGGTCCGCGAAGCTGCGGGGCCAGGTGCGCACCTCGCCGAGCGGGCGCGGGGTGACGACGTCGCCGCAGACCACAGGGGGTGCGACCGGGGTCTCGGTCTGGTCCGTCATCGGGGCTCCCGTCCAGGAGGGCGCCGGCGCGGTGGGTCAGCGCGGTGCGTCGAGGGCTGCTCGGAAAATGCTCAGCGCTGCCGCGATGTGCGGCAATTCGAGCGGGTCCGGGGCGGTGAGCGCCTCGGCCTGGCGCTCCGGGTCCGTGCCGAGGAGCGAGCCGGTGCCCAGGCGGACCCGGAGCGCGCCGAGTTCGTCGCCGAAGCGGTGGCCGCCGGGGGCCGGGGTGCCGAGCCGGGCGGACAGGAACTCCTCCAGTTCGAGGGAGTCGGTGACGCCCCGGGCGGCGAGCCGGGAGCGGAGCGGGCCGAGGTCCGCGTAGAGGTGGCGGCCGGCCTGCGGGGGCCGGGCGAGGGCGCCCCAGCCGAGGACGGCGCGGTGGGCCTCGGCGGCGAGCCGGGCGTGCAGGGCGGCGGCGCGGCGGGCGCGTTCGGTGACGGCGTCCGGTTCGCGCAGCGCGTGGGCGGCGGCCGTCGCGACCGGTCCGGCGACGGAGGCGCCGAGCGCGGTGAGGACGTCGAGCGTACGGGCGTGGCGGGCGGCGGCGCGCGCGGTGTCCGGGAACCGGGCGACGGCGACCGGCCAGGCGGCCGGGGTCAGCGCGCCGTAGAGGCCGGAGACCACCGTGACGTCGTCGGGGCACATCTCGGCCGGGCTGACCAGGACCGTGTCGTGCGGGCGGTGCAGGGTGTCGCGCCAGGTCTCGTCGCTGACGATGTGCAGCCCCTCGTCCACGGCGGCCTCGCACGCCTCGCGCACGAGTTCCGGCGCGGCGACCGTGGCGGTGGGGTCGTCGGCCGCCGAGAGCAGCAGCAGCCGGGGCCGGCCGCCCTCGGCGCGGACCCGCCGCACGGTTTCGAGGAGGGCGTACGGGTCGGGCACTCCGCCGCACTCGGCGGGCGTGGGGACCTGGTAGGCGGGGCGGCCGAGCAGCCTGGCCTGCGGGATCCAGGAGGCGGGGCAGGGGCGCGGCAGCAGGACGTCCCCGCCGTGCGCGGCGATCAGGGCGAGCAGCAGCGGTGCGGTGCCGGGGGCGGCGGCGACGCGCTCGGGGCCGCCGTGCAGTCCGCGCCGGTCCCAGTAGGCGCAGGCGGCCTCGCGGAGCGCGGCCGATCCGCCGGCGGGCTGGGGCGCGGCGTCGCGCGCGGCGGCGGCCAGCACCTCGGCCAGCTCGGGGAGGACGGGCAGTCCCGGCCAGGGGGCCGGCGGCCCGTACCGTACGGGGCCCCGGTCCTCCCGGACCGTGTCCGTGCCGCGTTCGTGCGGCCCGTTCCGCTCCCGGCCCATCGGGCCTCCTTCGCCGTCCGCCCTCCGGACCTTTATACGAGGGAACGGGGCGGGGCGCCTTCGCTGACCGGGCTCACCCCGTGCTCCGGCCGGGGCCGAGACGGGAGCGCGCGGCGACGACCGGTCGCGGCCGGGCTGTTCGGCGTACCGGCTGCCCCGCTGGTGGGTGCGTACGCCCCGCCTTCGGCGCGGCTGCTGGTTCGGGGCGGGGATACGGGGTATCCGCTGTCGCATGTCGTCAGCGAGCAATGCTTCCGTCCCGTCCCGGGTCTCCGGGCTGCGCGACCGGTTCCACCGGCGCGATCTCGCCGTGTTCCAGAATCTGGCCCAGCGGAACTGGCCGGCTGCGGGGCCGGTGCTGCCCCGCCTGAGCCGCAGCGCCAATCACGGGCTGCTGTGGTTCGGGGCGGCGGCCGGCATGGCCGCCTTCGGGGCAGTGCCCGGGCCCGGCGGGCCGCGCTGCGGGGCATCGCCTCGCTCGCGGTGGCGTCGGCCGCGATCAACACGGTGGGCAAGGGCGCGGTCCGCAGGCAGCGGCCGATCCTGGACGCCGTGCCGGTGATACGGCAGCTGAAGCGGCAGCCGGTGACCACGTCGTTCCCGTCCGGGCACGCGGCGTCGGCCGCCGCCTTCGCGACCGGGGTCGCCCTCGAGTCGCGGGGCTGGGGGCGGTCGTGGCGCCCGTCGCGCTGTCCGTGGCCGCGTCCCGTGTGTACACCGGGGTGCACTACCCGAGCGATGTGCTGGCCGGGGCGGCGCTGGGCGTGGGGGCGGCGTTCGCCCTGCGCGGGGTGATACCGACGAGGGGGCAGCTGCCCGCGCCGGGCAGACCGCCGGCCGACGCGCCCGCCCTGCCCGAGGGCCGGGGCCTGGTGGTGGTCGCCAACCAGGAGTCGGGGACGGCGACCGCGACGGCCGCGCTGATCCGTAACGCGCTGCCGGAGGCGGAGATCGTGGAGTGCGCGCCCGGCCGGCTCGCCTCGGAGCTGGCGCAGGCGGCGGACCGGTGCACGGCGCTGGGGGTGTGCGGCGGGGACGGCACGGTCAACCTGGCGGCGTCCGTGGCGGTGGAGCACGAGGTGCCGCTCGCGGTGTTCCCCGGGGGACCCTCAACCACTTCGCGTACGACCTGGGCATCGAGACCGTCGCCGACGCCTGCTCCGCGCTCACCACCGGCACCGCGGTGCGGACGGACGTGGGCCGGTTCCGGCCCGGGCCCGAGGGCGCCGACGGCTACTTCCTGAACGCCTTCAGCCTGGGCGTGTATCCGGAGCTGGTGCGGATGCGGGAGCGCTGGTCGCCCCGGATCGGCGGGTGGCCCGCGGGGGTGCTCGCGGCCCTGCACGTCCTGCGCGGCGAACGCCCCCTGGAGGCCGAACTCCAGGGCCGGTGCCGCCCGTTGTGGCTGCTGTTCGTCGGCAACGGCCTGTTCCAGCGGGTGGGCCCGGCGCCGGGGCGGCGGCACAACCTCGCGGACGGGCTGCTGGACGTCCGCGTGGTGCACGGCGGCCGGACGCCGGGGCTGAGGCTGCTCGCGGCGGCGGTCGCGGGGCCGCTGACCCGCTCCCCCATGCACGCGGCGGTCCGCCGGCAGCGGGTGCGGATCTCCGGCCTGAAGCCGGGGACTCCGTACGCGTACGACGGTGAAGTGGCGCACAGCGAATCGGAGTTGCTGATCGACAAGCTGCCGGAGGCGCTGACGGTGTACTGCCCGAGGCCGAGGTAGCGGTACCGGGCGGGAAGCACGGCAGGGGGCGGTCGACGCGGAGTCGGCCGCCCCTTTCGCACACCCGGACGCTGTCCACATCGCAAGATACCCATCTCATTATTCGGCAACAGGCCCTACGGTGGACCTACCGATCAGCGCTTTCGCGGTTCGCGTTTCGAGAGAGGATGCACGGCCATGCCGAAGGAGACCGCCGTCTACACCCACGGCCACCACGAGTCGGTGCTGCGCTCGCACCGGTGGCGCACCGCCGCCAACTCCGCCGCCTATCTCGTCGGTGAACTGCGTCCGGGCCTGGACGTGCTGGACGTCGGCTGCGGCCCCGGCACCATCACCGCGGACCTGGCCGCGCTGGTCGCCCCGGGCCGGGTGACCGCCGTCGACACCACCGACGAGATCCTGGCCCAGGCCGCCGAGGTGGCCGCCGAACGCGGCGTGGACAACGTGGAGTTCGCCGTGGCGGACGTCCACGCCCTGGACTACCCCGACGACTCGTTCGACGTGGTCCACGCCCATCAGGTCCTCCAGCACGTCGGCGACCCGGTGCAGGCGCTGCGCGAGATGCGCCGGGTGTGCCGCCCCGGGGGCGTCGTCGCGGCGCGCGACAGCGACTACGCGGCGATGACCTGGTATCCCGAGTCGCCGGGCATGGACCGCTGGGCGGACCTGTACGGCCGGGTGGCGCGCGGCAACGGCGGCGAGCCGGACGCCGGGCGCCGGATGCTGTCCTGGGCGCGGCAGGCCGGGTTCACCGACATCACACCCACGGCGGGCTCCTGGTGTTACGCCACTCCGGAGAACCGGGTCTGGTGGAGCGGGCTGTGGGCCGACCGCACCGTCGGCTCGGCGTACGCGAAGCTCGCGGTGGACGGCGGGCACGCCACGTCCGAGGAGCTGGCGGAGATCGCCGAGGCGTGGCGCGAGTGGGGCGAGCAGGACGACGGCTGGTTCATGGTGCCGCACGGCGAGGTGCTCTGCCGGGCCTGAGCGCACGGCCGGGACCGAATGGATCACATGGCGGCGGGCCGCCAACTAACCTAGCCGCCATGGAGATCCTGGGAACCACGCTGCGTATCTGCGTCGACGACCTGGAGGCCGCGGTCGCCTTCTACGAGCGGCTGACCGGCGCTCGGGCGCTCCGCTTCGAGCGCGGCGGGGTGTCCGTCGCCGCGATCAGCTGCTTCCTGCTGATGAGCGGCCCCGAATCGGAGCTGGAGATCCTGCGCAAGGTCACCGCGACCATCGCCGTGAAGAACGTGGACGAGGCCCACGAGTCCCTGACCCGGGTCGGTGCCCGGGTCATCGCGGGCCCGGTCCCGACCCCGGTCGGCCGCAACCTGATCGCGGTGCACCCGGACGGCTCGGTCTTCGAGTACGTCGACCGCAACCTGCCGGTCTAGGGCCTTGCCCGCTCCAGCACCAGGCCGGCCAGTTCGGCGGTGGGCAGCTCGCCGTCCAGCACCACGGTGTCCTCGCGCAGGCTGCCCACCGCCGCCACGCACTCGGCGATCCGCGCCTTCCCCCAGCGCCGCGCCGCCTCGTCGCGCTCCGGATCGTCCGGCAGCAACACCCGGTCGTGCAGCCGCTGTTCGAGTACGGGGGCGGAGACGTTCAGGAAGAAGTGGTGGACCGGGACGCCCGCCTTCTCCAGGGCCCCGAAGATCTCGTCGGCGTACTGCCTGCGGACCACGGTCATCGGCGCGAGGACCGGCCGGCCGTACTCCTCCACCAGCCCCTGGGCCAGCGAGGCCACCTGCCTGCGCCACAGCGGGATGTTCTGGAAGTCGCCGCCCGGCACCTCCACGATCTCGCGCAGCAGGAAGCCGACGTTCTCCGGGTCGAAGACCAGCGCCTCCGGCAGTCTGCGGTGCACTTCGGTGACCAGCGTGGTCTTGCCGCTGCCGAAGGCTCCGTTGATCCAGATGATCATGTCGTGCTTCTCCTGTCAGGTACGCGGGCGCATCCGGTAGTTGTACGCGTCCGGCAGCGGTTCGTCCGTGAGCCGGTGCCACACCTCCTCCAGGATCTCCGCGCCCTCGCGGAGGTCCGCGACCTCGAAGCCCGCGTCGAACACCGCCTTCGCGGCGTCCTTCCGGCCCTCCGCGATCAGCAACTGGGCCTCCAGCAGCCGGAACCGGCCGCGCGCCCGGACCTCCGGGGGCAGCCCCTGCCACGCCGTGCGGGCGGCCTCGGCGCGCCCCGCCGTGAGCAGCGCCTCGATCGCCTCCCGGCCCAGCGCGGCGGTGGCGGTGGTCCATGCCCCGTCGCCGTCGGTGCGCTCGGCGCACAGCCCGTCGAACGCCTCCGCGTAGTACTCGGCGGCCAGTTCGCGCTGGCCGCTCACCAGGGCGGCGACGGCCAGGCAGCGCAGCAGCGGCCAGCGCGAGCCGGCCGTGGCCAGACCGCGTTCCCAGCTGCGGACCGCCTGCGCGCGGTCGCCGGCGTGCCACTGCGCGATGCCGAGGTGGTATTCGGTGTGCGGTTCGGCGGGGGCCGTCTCCAGCATGTCCCGCCAGTGCCAGGAGACCAGGGCGGGCCCGGGGACCGCCCCCCGGGGGCCGGGGAAGGTGCCCTGGTCCAGCAGTGCGAGCCAGGGGGCCTGCTCCTCGCCCAGCGTGTCGTCGGTGAACGGGGTGCCGGGCAGCTTGTACCGGCCGCGCCGGACCTCCAGGGCGCCCCAGCCGGAGCCGGTGGCGAGGCGTTCGCCCGGTTCGACGTCGGCGTGGGCCCGCCAGGCGTCGTAGGCGGCGTCCACGTCGGCGCGCGGCAGGGCGTCCGCGAGCCGCTGCTCCGTCTCGGCGCGGGCGGCCGCCCAGTCGGCGCCGTGCACGGCGGCGGGGTCGGCGGCGAGCGGCCCGTACGACTCCAGCCAGCTGAACTCGCCGCCGGGTTCCAGCGGGACGTGCTCCAGCTGGGTGCGGGCCAGTCCGGCCTGGATCTCCGCGTAGCCGCCGGTGCCGGGCTCGGTGAGCCATTCCTGCCAGCGCCGCCCGCCGCGCCCGCTGCCCCAGAGGAACAGCTTGCGGCCCCGCAGCAGGTCGGTGGAGGTCTGGACGAGGCCGCGGCCCTCCTCGTCCAGGGAGGCGATCCAGCGGCGGGCGCCGTCGGGCACCTCGTAGAAGTAGTCGGCGGGGTATTCGCTGCGCGTCGGGTACGTGCGGTCGGTGCCGCCGCTCTCGGGGACCGGGACCCGGGTCAGGGCGCGCTCGTACCCGAAGTGCCACGCCTCGTCGGCCGGGGCGAGCACCCGGGTGCGCGCGTCCTCGGGGACGGCGATGTTGGACCACCAGTAGACGGGCGCGGGCTGCTCGTGCGGGTTGCGTATCCGTACGCCGACGTGCAGGAACGCGGAGTCGTCCGGGAGCCACAGGTCCACCTGGAACGGCAGGTCGCGCAGCCGCTCCCACTCCCAGAGCCGGACCATCTCGCCGCCGTCGGGCGCCGGGACGAGCGCCGCGTGCACCGGGGCGCACGAGAGCGTGGTGTGCCCGGTCGCGCCGATGTTCCACTCGATGCCGCCGGAGAACCACGCGCCGTTGAGCGCGAAGTCGGCGGGCTGGAGGACCGGGTTGGTGTAGACGAGGTCGCGGCCGGCCGGCTTGTGGACGAGGGAGTGGATACGGCCGCCGAGTCCGGGCAGCACGGTGGCGCGCAGGTGGTCGTTCTCGATGACGATCGCGTCGAGGTCCGTGGGGGTGCGCTCGCGACCGTAGCCGTCGAGGAGGCGGACGGGCAGGACGGTGGTCAGCGGGGCGTGGCCGAGCTGGCGGGCCATGTCGCGCGGGAGCCCGGCCCGGTCCCGGTCGTCGATGACGTGCGTCTCGTCCAGTGGCCGCAGCGCGGGCAGCGGGTTCTCCGGCCCGGTCGCCGCCGCGGGCAGGGTCAGGACGGCACGTCGTACGGTGGTGGCCAAGGCAACCTCGCTCCCTCGCGCGGGCCGCCACAGGTCCGGGCGCCCCCCGATGACCATGGAACACGCCGGTCGCCGCCCCGACAAGGGGTGTCTCGGCGCCCGGAATTCCGTTTCCGTCCCGCTCACCTCCCCCGTACGCTCGCTGCGGACACCGGACACGGCGGGCGAGAGGGACAGCGCGACAGATGAGTACGCAGCACACCTACCGGGTGATCGTGCGCGGCACGTTCGAGGATCTGACGGACGCGGCGCGGCAGCGGCTGCTGGCCGAGGTCGAGGAGCACGGTCTCGCGGCGATGCAGTTCACCGAGGAGGGGTCGCTCACCTACGACCGGGTCCTCAAGCACTTCAGCTTCCGCTATGTGGTCGTCTCGGACGCCGAGGACGGCGAGGAGATGGCCGGTGCCATCGCCGAGGACCGGGCGCAGACGGCGCTGCGCGAGGCGGGGTACGGGCACGGCGAGCTTCGGTCCACGGCGACGGACATGGACACGATGAAGATCAACTACAAGCGGCGGTGACACCGGGCCGGGCGCCCGATGGAGGGCAACCTGCCCCCGGAAGGTGATGGACCGCGCGGATTCGGGAACCCGTTCCGTCGTCCCGCCCTCACGCGAAAGGTCCGGCCCCATGACCAGCGAACAGACCAGCACGCTCGGCCCCGACAGCGATCTCACCGAGGTCTTCGAGCTCGCCCAGCAGCTGCGGGTGGACTCGGTGCGCGCCAGCACCTCGGCGGGGTCCGGGCACCCCACGTCCAGCCTGTCGGCGGCCGATCTGATGGCGGTCCTCATGACCCGCCATCTGCGGTACGACTGGAACGCGCCCGAGAACCCGGCCGGCGACCACCTGGTCTTCTCCAAGGGCCACGCCTCGCCGCTCCTCTACGCCATGTTCAAGGCGGCCGGTGCCGTCAGCGACGAGGAGCTGATGACGACGTACCGCCGCTTCGGCCACCGCCTCCAGGGCCACCCCACACCGGAGCTGCCCTGGGTGGACGTGGCGACCGGCTCGCTGGGCCAGGGCATCGCCTACGGGGTGGGCATCGCGCTCGCCGGGCGGGACCTGGAGGACCAGCCGTACCGGGTGTGGGTGCTGTGCGGGGACAGCGAGATGGCCGAGGGGTCCGTCTGGGAGGCCCTGGACAAGGCCGGCCAGCACAAGCTGGGCAACTTCACCGCGATCATCGACGTCAACCGCCTCGGCCAGTCGGGCCCCACCGAGCTGCAATGGGACACCGACACCTACGCGCGCCGCGTCGAGGCGTTCGGCTGCCGCGCCCTCGTGGTGGACGGCCACGACCTGACCGAGGTCGACCGGGCCCTGAAGACGGCGGCGGACGGCAGCGCCCCCACCGTGATCGTCGCGAAGACGGTCAAGGGTCGCGGGGTGAGCGAGGTCGCCGACAAGGAGGGCTGGCACGGCAAGCCGCTGCCCGAGGACCTGGCCGAGCGCGCGATCGAGGAGCTGGGCGGCGTCCGCGACCTGCGGGTGGAAGGCCCCCGGCCGCCGAAGGCCGCCCCCGCCCCGGCGCGGACCAACGCCGGCGTGGAGCTGCCGCGCTTCGAGAAGGGCGACGAGATCGCCACCCGGGTCGCCTTCGGCAAGGCGCTCGTCGCACTCGGCGTACGGCCCGACATCGTCGCCCTGGACGCCGAGGTCGGGAACTCCACCCACTCCGAGGACTTCAAGAAGGCGTACCCGGACCGCTTCTTCCAGACGTACATCGCGGAGCAGCAGATGGTCGCCGAGGCCGTCGGCATGGCCGTGCGCGGCTTCCGCCCGTACGCGACGACGTTCGCGGCGTTCCTCACCCGGGCGCACGACTTCATCCGCATGGCGGCCGTCTCGGACATCACGATGGCCCTCTGCGGTACGCACAGCGGGGTGGAGATCGGCGCGGACGGGCCGTCCCAGATGGGCGTCGAGGACCTGGCGATGATGCGGGCGGTGCGCGGTTCGACCGTGCTCTACCCGAGCGACGCGACCTCGGCCGCGGCCCTCACCGTGGCCATGGCGGACATCGACGGCATCTCGTACCTGCGCACCACACGCGGCGCCTACCCGGTGCTGTACGGGAGCGAGGAGACGTTCCCCGTGGGCGGGTCCAAGACCCTGCGCCGCGGCGACGACGACCAGGTCACCCTGGTCAGCGCCGGTGTCACGCTGCACGAGTGCCTGGCCGCCGCCGATCTGCTGGCCAAGCAGGGCGTACGGGCCCGGGTCATCGACCTCTACTCCATCAAGCCGCTCGACTCCGAGGCGCTGGCCCTGGCGGCCCGGGAGACCGGCGCGCTGGTCGTCGTGGAGGACCACCACCCCGAGGGCGGCATCGGCGAGGCGGTGCTGTCGTCGCTCGCGGAGTCCGGCAGCCACCCGGGCTTCGTGCACCTCGCCGGGAGCAACCTCCCGGGGTCCGGCACCACGGCGGAGCTGCTCGACGCGGCGGGGATCTCGCGCACGCACATCGCGGACGCGGCGCGCAGCCTGGTCAAGTAGCCGGCGTCGGGCGGTCAGCGCATGTCGGCGGTGATCGCCCACCGTTCGTGGTCGCGCCAGGCGCCGTCGATGTAGAGGAAGTCCGGTGAGAAGCCTTCGAGCCGGAAGCCGGCCCGGCGCACCAGCCCGATCGACCCCGCGTTGTCCGGCTGGACGTTGGCCTCCAGGCGGTGCAGGGCGAGCGGCCCGAAGGCGTGGTCCAGGACGAGTTCCAGCCCCTCGCCCATGAGGCCGCGCCCGGCCGCGTGCGCGAAGGCGCCGTAGCCGAGGGCGCCGCAGCGGAAGGCTCCGGCGACGATGTTGTTGATGTTGATGAACCCGGCGATCGCCCCGGCGCCGTCCGCCGCGTCCCGCTCGCACACGAGGAATCCGGCCTTCGTCGGGTCCTCGATGAGCGCGCCCGCGTAGGCTGTGTACTTCTCCGGGGTGGCCGGCGGGAACAGCCAGGGCCGGTGCAGGGCGGCGCTCTCCCGAACACGGGCGGTGAACTCTTCGGCGTCGTCGAGGGTGAAGGGGCGGATCGCCGTGCGCGGCCCCTCGGCGAGACTGCGGGTGTCGTCGGACATCGTCCCAGCTTAGAACGGCCGTACGGGGCGGGCTCGGTGAGCCCTGCCCCATACGGCCGTTGCCCGCGCCGCTACTTGGGCCGCCTGCGGAAGACGTACGCGCCGCACGCCATGCCGGCCACGAACATCACGACCAGCCATACGTAGAGCGGCGCCGTCACCAGCGGGACGATGAGGCGGACCTCGACGTCCTTGGTGTTCTCGGCGATGAACACGATCGAGAGGACCGCGATGACGAGGACCAGGATGCGGGCGGGGGTGAAGGCCCCGCTGCCGCTCTTCCCGCTGCTCGACACGTCCTTCGGGCTCATGAGCAGCCCCTTTCCCGGCCCTGGTACGGCCGTAGCCCCGGGGCTCCAGCATGGCTCCGCCCCCGCCCCCACCGGCGGAGATGTTCGGCCGTTCGGGTGACGGGGGCGGGGCCTTCCGCAGGTCAGAGCAGTGCGGGCGCCTCGACGGTGACCCTGGCCGGGCCGTCCGCCGGGGCATCGAGCACCGCGGGCACCCCGAGCGGGATCGTGAGCCCGGTGGGCCCGTGCCCGAAGCCCAGCTCCTCCACGACCGGGACGCCCAGCGCGCCCAGCCGGTCCGCGAGCACCGCCCGCACCCGCTCGTACGGCCCGCACCCCGCCCAGGACCCGCAGGCCACCCCGGCGACTCCGTCGAGCGCCCCGGCCCGCAGCAGCTGCGTGAGGATGCGGTCCAGGCTGTACGGGTCCTCGGTGGTGTCCTCGATGACGAGCAGCCCGCCCCGGGCCGAGCGGCGGGCGTGCGGGGTGCCGAGGTCGGCGGCGAGCAGGCTCACACAGCCGCCGTAGGTGATGCCGCGCGCCCGGCCCGGGACCAGCGCCCTGGCGTCCTCCAGGCCCAGGGTCAGCTGGGTCTCCGGTTCGAAGAGCGTGGCCCGCAGGGACTCCTGGGTGCGGGGGTCCTTGAGGAACGTCTCGGTCCCCGCCATGGGGCCGTGCAGCGTGGCGAAGCCGGTCCGCAGCGCGAACGCCTCGTGGAGCACGGTGACATCGCTGTAGCCGACGAACGCCTTGGGCCCGGCCTCCCGGACCGCCGCCCAGTCCACCAGGTCCACCATGCGGTGCGCCCCGTACCCGCCGCGCGCGCAGATCACCGCGTCCACGGAAGGGTCGCACCACGCGTCCTGGAGGTCCCGGGCCCGGGCCTCGTCGGCACCGGCGAGGTAGTCCAGGTCCCGGTGCACGTCCAGCACATGGGGCATCGGCACGGGGTCGAGCCCCCAGCCGCGCAGGATGTCCAGGCCGGGGTCCAGCCGGTCGGCGGGGACGGGCCCGCTCGGCGAGACGACGGCGACCCGGGCCCCGGGGCGCAGCCGGGCGGGGCGGGTCAGCGGGAGAAGGGTCACCGCTTCAGCTCCAGGGTGGCCACGTCGGGCCGGTCGAAGCCGAACACCTGGGCGTACAGGGAGAGTTCGGACTCCAGCGCGTCGATCATCGTGGTGGCGCGGCGGAAGCCGTGGCCCTCGCCCGGGTAGGTGCGGTACGCGTGCGGGATGCCCCGCCCCTCGACGGCGGCGAGGAAGCGCTCGCACTGCACGGGCGGGCAGATGGGGTCGTCCTCGCCCTGGAGGAGCAGGAAGGGCACGGTGAGCCGGTCGGTGCGGCCGACCGGGGAGCGTTCCCGGTAGCGCTCGGGGACCTCGGCGAGGGGGCCGACCAGTGATTCCAGGTACTGGGACTCGAAGTCGTGGGTCTCGTCGGTGCCCCAGCCCGCGAGGTCGAGGATGGGGTAGATGATGGTGCCGCAGGCGTAGACGTCGGTGCCGGTCAGCGAGGCGGCGCTGGTCCAGCCGCCGGCGCTGCCGCCCCGGATGGCGAGCCGGTCCGGGTCGGCGGTGCCCTCGGCGGCGAGCGTCCCGGCGACGGCGGCGCAGTCCTCCACGTCCACGACGCCCCACTGCTCGCGCAGCCGGTCGCGGTATGCGCGGCCGTATCCGGCGGAGCCCCCGTAGTTGACCTCGGCGACGCCGATGCCGCGCGAGGTGAAGTAGGCGATCTCCAGGTCGAGGACGAGGGCGGCGTGCCCGGTGGGGCCGCCGTGGGCCCACACCACGTACGGTGGCAACTCGCCCTCGGGCCCGCTGTGTTCCGGGTTGCGCGGCGGGTAGATCTGGGCGTGGATCTCGCGTCCGCCGGGACCGGTGAAGGTGCGCAGGACCGGTTCCGGGTAGTACGCGGGGTCGACCGCGTCCTCGTGCGGGGCGCCGATGATCCGGGTGTGTCCGGTGGCGGTGTCCAGCTCCACGATCTCGTAGCCGCTGTGCGGGCTCGCGGCGACGCCGGTGACCCGGGAGCCGCGCACGGTGAGCGTCGGCACCCACTCGGTCCAGGGGCCCGCGATGTCGACCAGTTCGCAGCTCTCCGGGTCGAGTATGCCGAGGGTGGTGGTGCCCTTGCCGTGCAGGACGGCGATCAGCCCGTTGTCCAGGGGGCGGAACCAGACGAGCCCGATCTTCCACAGCGGCCCGGCGAACTCCTCCTCGCGCGGGCAGAGTTCCGTTGTGTCGCCGGTGTCCGGGTCGAGCCGGCACAGGTTCCACCAGCCGCTGCGGTCGCTCGCCAGGAGCAGCTGCCCGTCGGCGGTCCACTGGACCTGGGGCACGGACTCCTCGGGGCCGCCGGCGACGGCGCGGGCGCCGTGGAAGGTGCCGTCGTCGCCGATCTCCGCGACCAGCACCTCGGTGCCGTCCCAGGGCATGCGCGGGTGGTCCCAGCCGATCCAGGCGGCGCGCCGCCCGTCGGGCGACACCTCGGGGCCGGTGACGAACCGGTGCCGCCCGTCGCTCAGTTCGCGTACGGCGGACCGGTCCTCGGCCGCCGATCCGTCCAGGGGCACGGCGGCCAGGACCCGGCGCAGCGCGGTGGGCGCCTCGCCGGTGAACTCCTCCAGGACGCACCACACCTCACCGGCCGCGCCCCGGTCCGGGTGGAGGCGCGGGTCGGTCCAGCGCAGTCCGCCGCCGACGGCGGAGACCGGGGTGAGCGGCCACGGTTCGCGGTCGCCGTCGGGCTCGTAGGCGTACAGCCGCTGGTCGGCGAAGTGGACGAAGACGACCAGCGGGCCGCCCTCCGCCCGCTCGGTGCCGGCCCAGGGCTGTCCGCCGTACTCGATGACCCGGCTGCGGACGTCCCAGGGGGCGGGCAGTTCGGTGGTGGTGCCGTCGGCGGTGCGGCGGACCAGGGCGCGCCGGCCGGCCTCGGCGGGGCGCGGTTCGGTGCACCACAGCTCGTCGCCGACCGGGCCGGTGTATTCGGGCCGCCCGTCGTGGGAGGCGGCGAGTGCGGCGTCGATCGGTGAGGTCCAGCTGCCGTGGGGCTGTGCGGTGGGCATGGGTGTCGGTCTCCCCCGAGTGGTTCAGGCGGTGCGCAGGTAGTGGTCCAGGACCCGGACGCCGAAGTGCAGCGCGTCGACGGGGACGCGTTCGTCCACGCCGTGGAAGAGGGCCTGGTAGTCGAAGCCGACGGGCAGCTTCAGCGGTGAGAAGCCGTAGCCGGTGATGCCGAGCCGGGAGAACTGCTTGGCGTCGGTGCCACCGGACATGCAGTACGGCACGACGTGCCCGTCCGGGTCGAACCGCTCGATGGCGGCCCGGAGTTTGCCGTACGTGGGTGAGTCGACCGGGGCCTGGAGCGCGATCTCGCGGTGGGCGAACTCCCAGTCGACCGAGGGGCCGGTGAGCCGGTCCATCGTGGCGTGGAACTCCTCGTCGCCGCCGGGGACGGTCCGGCCGTCGATGTGGGCGGTGGCGTGGCCCGGGATGACGTTGACCTTGTAACCGGCGTCCAGCATCGTCGGGTTGGAGCTGTTGCGGACGGTCGGGGCGACGAGGGCCGCGGCCGGTCCGATCTTGCCGAGGAGTTCGTCCACGTCGAAGCCGGGCGCGTCCAGGTCCGGGTGGATGCCGTGCAGCGCGGCGATCTCGGTGAGCGCGGCCCGGACCGTGGGGGTGAGCCGGACGGGCCACTCGTGCTCACCGATGCGGGTGACGGCGGCGGCGAGCGCGGTGACGGCGTTGGCCCGGTTGACCTTGGAGCCGTGGCCGGCCTTGCCGTGGGCGGTGAGCTTCAGCCACCCGGTGCCGCGTTCACCGGCACCGATGGGGTACAGCGGCATGTTCGGCCCGGCGTGGAAGGTGAAGGCGCCGGACTCGCTGATGCCCTCCGTGCACCCCTCGAAGAGGGCGGCGTGCCGGTCTGCGAGGAAGCCGGCCCCGTCGGCGGCGCTGGCCTCCTCGTCGGCGGTGTACGCGATGACGATGTCGCGGCGCGGGCGGATGCCGGCCCGGGCCCAGAACCGGACGACGGCCAGGACCATCGCGTCCATGTTCTTCATGTCGATGGCGCCGCGCCCCCACACGGTCCCGTCGCGGACCTCGCCGGAGAAGGGGTGCACGGTCCAGTCGGCGGCCTCGGCCGGGACCACGTCGAGGTGGCCGTGGACCAGGAGGGCGGGGGCGGACGGGTCGGTGCCGGGGATCCGGGCGACGACGTTGGTGCGGCCGGGGGTGCGTTCCAGGAGCGTGGGTTCCAGGCCGGTGGCGGCCAGGCGCTCGGCGACGTACTCGGCGGCGGGGCGTTCGCGGCAGTCGCCGTCGCCCCGGTTGGTGGTGTCGATGCGGATCAGTTCGGAGGTGAACGTCACCGATTCGTCGAGCGCCAGGGCGTCGACGGAGTCCTGGGGGGCGGTCGCCTCAGCCATACTGCTCCTCCACGGCGGACGAGACGATCGTCGTCACCGCCTTGAACGTGCGGATACCTTCGTACATCGTCGCGCTGGTGTAGGAGACCCGCCTCTCGCCGCTCGGCGCCACCCCGGGGACGACGGTGGCCGCCGCGGCCAGGTGCTCGGCGTCGAATTCCAGCTCCACGGTGAACGGGCCGCCCTCCACCGGTGTGTACCGCCCGGCCAGGGACACGGCCCGGGCGGCGGCCGTCCGGATGTCGGCGGCGGTACGGGCGGGGGTGCGGCAGACGGCGGCGTACCGCGACACGTAGTCCTTGACGGCCACCTTCGCCGCCTCGGGGGCGTACCCCTCGGCGTCCACGCAGGTCAGGTCGTCGCCGGTGACGAGGACGACGGGCACGCCGTACTCGGCGGCGACGTGCGCGTTGAGCAGGCCCTCGCTGGCCCGGACGCCGTTCAGCCAGACCCCGGTGATGGAGTTGGCGAGGTAGGTGTGGGCGAGGACGCCCTCCGTGCCGGCGCCCGTGTGGTAGCCGACGAAGGCGACCGCGTCGACGTCCCCGTGCTGGATGCCCTCGACCATGCTGAGCGACTTGTGCTTGCCGGTGAGCATCTGGACGCGGTCGTCCAGTCTCTCCAGGAGCAGGTTGCGCATGGTCCAGTGGGCCTCGTTGATCAGCACCTCGTCCGCTCCCCCGTCATAGAAGCCGAGGGCGGCGGCGTTGACGTCGGAGGTGAACAGGGAGCGGCAGCGCTCCCACTGCGGCGTGCCGGGCAGCACGTCGGCCGGCCAGGTCACGCCGGTGGCGCCTTCCATGTCGGCGCTGACGAGGATCTTCATGCGGCCACACGGTACGCGTCGATGAACGCGCAGGCCAGGGGTGCCGAGCACGCCACAGGTCCAATCCAATGGCGCCCCGGCGGCCGGTGCGGGCCGCCGGGGGGCCGGGGGCGTCAGCCGCGCTTGGCGCCCTTCAGCAGCTTCTCGATCCGGCTGAGTTCCTTGTCGGTGAAGTCCAGGTTCCGGACCGTCGCGACGTTGTTCTCCAGCTGGGCGACGCTGCTCGCGCCGACCACCGCGGAGGTGACGCGCCCGCCGCGCAGCACCCAGGCCAGGGCGAGCTGGGCGAGCGACTGGCCGCGTGCCGCGGCGAGTTCGTTGAGTTCGCGCAGCCGGGAGACCAGGTCCGGGGTGACCGCCTCGGCCGACAGGAAGGGGCTGCTGCCGGCGGCGCGGGAGCCCTCCGGGATGCCGTTGAGGTAGCGGTCGGAGAGGATGCCCTGTTCCAGCGGGGAGTACGCGATGGAGCCGACGCCCAGCTCGTCCAGGGCGGTGAGCAGCCCGTCCTCGGGGCGGCGGTCGAGCATCGAGTAGCGCGGCTGGTGGATCAGGAGCGGGGTGCCGAGGTCCTTCAGGATGCGGGCGGCCTCGCGGGTCTGCTCGGGTGAGTAGTTGGAGACGCCGACGTAGAGCGCCTTGCCCTGGCGCACCGCCGCGTCGAGCGCGCCCATGGTCTCTTCGAGCGGGGTCTCGGGGTCGGGCCGGTGCGAGTAGAAGATGTCCACGTAGTCCAGGCCGAGCCGGGTGAGGCTCTGGTCCAGCGAGGCGAGCAGGTTCTTGCGCGAGCCCCACTCGCCGTACGGGCCGTCCCACATCAGATAGCCGGCCTTGGTGGAGACGATGATCTCGTCCCGGTGGGCGGCGAAGTCGGTGGCGAGCGCCTTGCCCATCGCGCTCTCGGCCGAGCCGGGCGGCGGACCGTAGTTGTTGGCCAGGTCGAAGTGGGTGATGCCGAGGTCGAAGGCCCGGCGCAGGATCTCGCCCTGGGTCTCCGGTGTCCGGTCCCCGCCGAAGTTGTGCCACAGGCCGAGCGAGAGGGCGGGCAGCTTCAGGCCGCTGCGCCCGGTGCGCCGGTAGGGCATGTTCGCGTAGCGGTCGGCGGACGGGATGTACATGCGGGCTCCATGGGAGAGGTGTGCCGGCCATGACCGGCAGGACACCCCCAGGCTGTCCCACTTCGATCCAGTAGTCCAACAGGAGATTCCGCTTGGATTCAGGGCCTAGAGTTCTCAATCATGGAGTTGCGCCAGCTGGAACATTTCGTGGCCGTCGCCGAGGAACGGCATTTCACCCGCGCGGCGGAGCGGGTCGCCGTCTCGCAGTCCGGGCTCTCCGCCTCCGTACGGGCGCTGGAGCAGGAGCTGCGGACGCCGCTGTTCAGCCGGACCACGCGCAGCGTACGGCTGACCGAGGCGGGGCGCGCCCTGCTGGTCGAGGCGGAACGCACCCTGGCCGGGGTGCGGGCCGCGAAGGAGGCCGTCGACGCGGTACGGGGGCTGCTGCGCGGGACCCTGTCGGTGGGCGTGGAGCAGTGTGTGGCCGGGCTGCGGCTGCCCCGGCTGCTCGCCGCCTTCCACCACGCCCACCCGCACATGGAGATCCGGCTGCGCCAGGAGGGCACGGCGCGGCTGGTGGAGGGGGTGGCGGGCGGCCGGCTCGACATCGCGTTCGCCGCGACGGTGGACCCGGTGGGCTGGCGCGGGAAGCTGGTCCCGCTGGCCCGGGAGCCCATGGTGCTGCTGTGCGCGCCGGGCCACCGGCTGGCGGCGGCGGACCGGGCGGCCTGGGGGGAGCTGTCCGGTGAGCCGTTCATCGACTTCCACCCGGACTTCGGTCCGCGCCGGGCGGCCGACGCGGCGTTCTCGGCGGCCGGAGTGCGGCGCACGGTGGCGCTGGAGGTCACCGACGTACACAGCCTGCTGGAGCTGGTCCACGAGCAGCTGGGCATCGCGCTCGTGCCGCACCACTTCTCCCGCAAGCCGGAGGCGCGCGGACTCGTCGCGGTGCGGCCCGAGGGTGCCGGTGAGGCGTATTACGAGAGTGCCGTGGTGCTCCCCGAGGCGCGGGCGCTGAGCCCGGGGGCGCGGGCCCTGATGGCGCTGCTGCGGGACGAGACGGGGAGCTGAGGCCGGGGGCCGCGGGGGCCCCGGGGCCCGGTCTCAGCCGGTGGCCAGCACGAACCACCTCGCCGGCAGGTCGATCCGGGTGCCGTCGGGCAGGTGCTCGGTCTGCGGCAGGACCGTGTCGCCGCTGTCCAGGACGGTCAGCCCGGCGGCGGCGAGCAGCTGGGGGACCTCCTCGTCGGTGGCGCTCGCCGGTTTCAGCCCGTGTGCGAAGACCCGGCGCAGCTTCGGGCCCGGCCCGTCCGGGCCCTGGGCGGCGCGTTGCAGGACGTCCTTGGAGGCGGGGGTCAGCTCGGCGACGAAGGCCCGGCCGCGTGCGCCGAGGAGCGTGGCGACGGCCGCGGCGACGGCGGGGCGGGCCTCGGGGTCGCTCTGGTGGATCACCGCCCGCATGTACACGTTCGTGTCACCGATGCGCTCGTGCAGGGCGCGCACGGCGTCGGCGTCGGTGAGGTCGAGCCTTTCGTACGCGGCGGTCTCCCCCGGGTCCGCCTTCCGGGCGTGCTCGATCGCCGCCTCCGAGAGGTCCACGCCGAGGGCGCGGGGGAAGAGGGAGGCGAGGTAGCGGGTCTGGGTGCCGTTGCCGCAGCCGAGATCCACCACGGGCAGGGTGGCGTCGGCGTGCGGCAGGAGCAGCCGGCTGTGCGGTACGGCGCTCAAGTCCGGGCCGGAGTCCCAGATCGCCTCGCCGGGCTCGTGGGAGGTGGCGGCCCAGTAGCCTTCCCACGCCTCGCGGTATTGCTGTGACACACCCATGCGTACTCCCCAGTCCCGTCGTACAGGCTCATCCTGCTCAGCCAGGAACTACTGCCCAGAGGGGCCCCGGGGCAAGGGTGTGGACACAACCTCCTTACGATCTGCGGCTGTTGGTACGCGGACGGGGCACCCGGGACAGGGCCAGCTCGAACCAGACGGTCTTGCCGCGCCCGGTGCCGCTGGTGCCCCACTCCTTGGCGAGGCTGCTCACCACCATGAGGCCCCGGCCGAATTCGTCGCTGTCGGTGACGCCGAGGAGCGAGGCGGGGGCCGGTTCGTCGTCGCTGACCTCGCACAGCAGCGCGTCGGTGCGGACGAGGCGGAGCCCGATGTGGTGGGTGCGGCTGTGCTTGAAGGCGTTGGTGACCAGCTCGCTGACCATCAGCTCGGCCGCCTCGACGGCGTCGGGCAGCTCCCAGTCGAGGAGTTGGCCGCGCACCAGGCGGCGGGCCCGGGACACCTCGCGGGGGTCCAGGGCGAGCTGCCACTCGGCGACATCCTCGTCCGCGATGCCGTTGAGCCGGGCCATCAGCAGGGCGACGTCGTCCTTGCGGCCGCCGCCGGTGTTCAGGGCGCGGATGATGGTGTCGCAGGCGTCGTTCATGGAGGCGGCGGGGTGGGCGGCGGAGGCGCAGAGCGCGGCGAGCCCGGCCCCGATGTCCTGGCCGCGCACCTCCACGAGCCCGTCGGTGCACAGGACCAGGCGGTCGCCGGGGCGCACCCGCACGGTGGCGGTCTCGAAGGCGACACCGCCGACCCCGATGGGCGCCCCGGTCGGCAGGTCGAGCAGTGCGGCCCGGCCATCCTCGGCGCGGACGAGCACGGGCGGGATGTGACCGGCGTTGGCGATCTGGAGCTCGCCCGCGATCGGGTCGTAGACCGCGTACAGGCAGGTCGCTAGGTACTGCTCGCCGAGGCGCTGGGCGAGGTCGTCCAGATGGCGCAGGAGCTGGGCGGGCGGCATCTCCATGGTGGCCATGGTCAGCACGGCGGTCCGCAACTGGCCCATCATCGCGGCCGAGTTGAGTCCGTGGCCCATCACGTCCCCGACGACCAGCGCGGTGCGCGAGCCGGGGAGCTTCACCGAGTCGAACCAGTCGCCGCCGATCCGCCCGAGCCGGGTGCCCGGCAGATAGCGGGTCGCGATGTCGCAACCGGCCATGCGGGGTTCGACCTTGGGCAGCATGCTGTCCTGGAGCGTCTCCGCGACGTTCTCCTGGTACGTGTACATGCGGGCGTTGTCCAGGACGAGCCCGGCGCGCGCGGCCAGCTCGGCACCCGTGGTGCGGTCCATGTCGTCGAAGGGCTCGCGGCCGGGGCGGCGCATCAGGACCATGAAGCCGAGGACCACGTCGCGGGCCTTGAGCGGCACGATGAGCAGCGAGCGGTGGGTGATGAGGGGGCGCAGGTCGCGCTTCTCGAACTCGCCGGAGATCCGGTTGCTCAGCTCCTCGCTCACATGGGGCACGATGACCGGCTCGCCGGTGACCATGCACTGGAAGAACGGGGTGTGTTCGGGGAAGGCGATGGCCTCGCCGACGGGCACGGTGTCGTCCCACCGGCCCGGTTCGTCGTTGTGCTCGACCCAGACGCGGTGCCAGATGGTGGTGACGTCGGGCGGTCCGTCGGGGAAGCCCTCACCGGCGAGGACGGCGGCGCGCAGATGTGTGCCGGCGAAGTCGGTGAAGCGGGGGACGGCGGCGCTGGTGACCTCCCGGATGGTGCGTTCCAGGTCGAGGGAGGTGCCGATGCGGCCGCTCACCTCGTTGAGGAATTCCAGCCGTTCGCGGACCGCCGCGTATTCGAGGTCCAGCTGGGGGCGGGGCGCGGCGCGCTGCGGGACCACCGTCGGCTCATCGCCGTACCGCTCCTCCCGCACCGACAGCGCTCCGGCGTGCTTGGGCACGCCCCAGTCCGGGGTGACGGGGATGCGTTCGTGGTGGCTGAACTCCAGCACCGGGTAGCCCAGTTCGAGCACCTGGGCGACGATTCGGGTCGCTTCCTGGACGCTCATGTTCGGCAGGATCTCGGGCAGCCGCGCGGACAGCTCGGGGTGGCCGGGGAAATCGGTGTGCAGGGCGAAGCCGGGGGCGACCGTGCGGGCCGGTCCGCCCTCGCCCTGCTCCACGCCGCGCAGTTGGGCGCAGTCGGCGGCGAGCACGAGCAGCCGGGCCGGTCCGGGGCCGGCGAGCGGATAGGCCCACCACAGCACGTCGATCCGGCCGCGCCCGGGCTCGTCCAGGCGGGCCCGGCCCGACGCCGGGTAGGGGAAGTCCCCGCTGAGCGAGCTGTCGAGCGCGGGGCCCTCCTCGGCGTACATGCCCTCGGAGCCGTCCAACACGCCCGATACCGGCAGGAGTTCACCGGCGGGGAGCCCGACCGCCTCCTCGCGGGCGACGCCGAAGAGCCTTCTCGCCCCGGACGACCAGTGCGAGACGAGCCCCTCCGTATCGACCACGGCCACGGCGAGCGGCATACGGCCCGCCGCGCCGTCACCCGGCAGTGGTGTCCTCTGCGGCGGCACACCGAGGTCCATGAGAGGAGGGCTCCTTCCTCACCGCGGCATTCCGCGGCGCGTGACTCCACGGTACGGGGATGCGACCGGCGTCCGCGGGTCATCGGCGGAATCCCCCGCGGGGGTGGTGCGCCCCGCGTGCCCGGGGGCGCGCCGTTTCAGTCCTCGTGCCCCAGCTGGAGGTCGCGCTCGGTGCGCCCGCCGCCCGCGACCTGGAGGACCGTGGCGACGGGCGGGTATCCGGCCGCGATCACGGTGTACTCGCCGGTGGACAGGTCCACGAAGCGGAAGGCGCCGTCCGGGCCGGTCGTCACGGTGTCCACGACGTTGCCCGCCGCGTCCAGGAGCGTGACCCGGGCGTCCTCGACGGGCCGCCCGGCGGTGGCCCGGACGATCCCGCGCAGCACGGCGCCGCCGGCCAGTTCGATGTCCTGCCGGGTCTCCCGGGCCGCCTGCACGCTGACCGGGAGCGCGGCGGGCCGGAAGGCCGGGGCGGAGGCCGCGAGGGTGTACTCGCCGGCGACCAGCTCGGTGATCACGTAGCCGCCCTCGCGCCCGCTGCGCGTGGAGGCGACGACCTCGCCGCGTACGTCGGTCAGGGTGACGGCCGCGTCCCGTACGGGCGCCCCGTCCGCCGTGACGACGGTGCCGGCGAGGCGGCCGGCGCCGCCGAGCACCACGTCCAGCTCGACGGGGCGTTCGCCGACGGTGACGCTGACGGCCTGCGGCTGGTGGCCCCCGGCGGCGGCGATCAGGACGTACGAACCGGCGCCCGGCACGCTGAGCGCGTACCGCCCCTCGTCGCCGCTGGCGCCCCGGCCGACCTGCTGGCCCTGGACGTCGATGAGGGTGAGGGCGGCACGCGGCACCTTCGTACCGTCGGAGTGCTGGACGCTGCCGGAGACCGGGACGCCGGAGAGGTAGCCGGCGGACGGCACGGCGGCGTCGGTGCGGGCGGAGGGGATCGGGGTGTACTCGGTGGCGGCTTCGGGGCCTGCGGTGGTTTCGGGGCTGTGGGACACCAGCGGTTTCTCCTTGAGGAAGAAGGCGAAGAACAGGCCGAGCACGAGGACCGGCACGAGGTAGAGGAAGATCCGGGGCATCGCGTCGGCGTACGCCTGGACATAGGCGTCCCGCAGCGCGGGCTCCATCGTGTGGACCAGCTGCGGGCTGATCGACTCCGGGTCGGGGAGGTCCGCCCCGGAGGGCAGCCGGACGGCGAGCGCGTCGGCGAGCCGCCCGGCGAACAGGGTGCCGAAGACGGCGGCGCCGACGCTGCCGCCGATCTGCCGGAAGTAGTTGTTGGCGCTGGTGGCGGTGCCCAGGTCGGCGGGGCGCACGGAGTTCTGCACGGCGAGGACCAGGACCGGCATGATCATCCCGATCCCGAGGCCGAGGACCGCCTGCGCGATGCTGTATTCGAGGCGCGGGGTGTCGGTCTCCAGGCGGGACAGCAGCCACATGCCCACCGCCGAGATCGCACTGCCCGCGATCGGGTAGACGCGGTAGCGGCCGGTGCGGGAGATGAGCTGGCCCGAGATCACGGAGGCGCCGACGACGCCGCCCATCATGGGGAGCATCAGCAGACCGGACTCGGTGGCGGTGGCCCCGTCGACCATCTGCAGGAAGCTCGGCAGATAGCTGGCCGCGCCGAACAGCGCCACGCCGACGACCGCGCCGACCAGGGCGGTCACGTTGAAGATCGAGTCGCGGAAGAGCCGGAGCGGGATGATCGGCTCGGGGGCGCGGCGCTCCACGAGGACGAACAGCAGAGTCGTTCCGGCAGCCCCGGCGCCCAGCCCGAGGATGGTGCCAGAGCCCCAGGCGTACTCCGTGCCGCCCCAACTGGTCAGCAGCACCAGGCAGGTGGAGGCGGCGGCGAGGAGGGCGGCGCCGAGGATGTCGAGCCGGGGGCGGACGGTGGGCCGCGGGAGCTTGAGGACGACGGTGATCACGGCGAGGGTGACCAGGCCGAACGGCACGTTGATGTAGAAGCACCAGCGCCAGGAGGCGTGGTCCGTGAAGAAGCCGCCGAGCAGCGGGCCGGCCACCGACGCGAGGCCGAAGGCGGCACCGATGAGGCCCATGAACCGGCCCCGCTCGCGGGGCGGGACCACGTCCGCGATGATCGCCTGCACACCGATCATCAGCCCGCCGCCGCCGATGCCCTGGAGCGCCCGGAAGGCGATGAGCTGGTCCATGGTGCGGGACCAGCCGGCCAGCGCGGAGCCGACGACGAAGACGACGATGGCGAACTGGAAGACGCCCTTGCGGCCGAAGAGGTCGCCCAGCTTCCCGTAGACCGGCAGGCCGATCGTGGAGGCGAGCAGATAGGCGGTGACCGCCCAGGACATCTTCTCCAGGCCGTGCAGCTCACCGACGATCTTCGGGAGCGCGGTGGCGACGATCATCTGGTCGAGCGCCGCGAGCAGCAGCGTGAGCATCAGCCCGACGAAGACCAGCCGGATGCGGCGGGGGTCCGTCGCGGGCGCGCCGTCCGGTCCGCCGACGGCGGTCTCCTTCGCGGCGGGCGGCGGCGGGGGCGGGACGGTCGCGGGCGCGGGCGTCTCCTCGGCGTCCCCCGGGCCGCCGGGCTCGTCCTCCAACAGTGTGATGCCACCCACCACGTCCCGCTCCCCTCGTCGCGCTGCCGCACATTTCTCGCATCGCGCGACAAGTGAGGGCAAACGCGACGGGGGGCGCTGACGGCGCACTCAGGGGGCGTAACCCCCGGTCGGAGGCACTACGGCGCACAACCGCCCCGCCGCAAAGACCACCCGAACCGGTGAGGCCGGGCGGTGACGACTCGGGGTCAGTTCTCGACCTCGGCGGCGAGGTTCGCCAGCAGCTCGTCGTAGATGCGGGCGAGGCCCTTGGGGGCGAAGGTCTTCTCGAAGAAGCCGCCGATGCCACCGGCACCGTTCCACACGGTCGTGACGACGGCCTTCGACCTGCCCTCGCCGGCCGGGGTGACGGTCCAGGTGGTGACCATCGAGGAGTTCCGGTCCGTCTCCACGAGCTGTCCGTCGGTGGGCTCGGTGACCTCCAACAGGCAGTCCCGCACCCGCTTGCTGGTGGCCTGGAGCTTCCAGTGGACGAGGGTGCCCTCGCCGTCGCCGCCCTCGCGCACCTCGTACTCGCTGTAGTGGGCGGGGAGCACCTTGCCGCGGACGTCCTTGTAGTCGGCCAGCGCGTCGAACACCGCCTCCGCGTCCGCCGCGATGATCCGCTCCGTCGTGGCTTCGACCTGCGCCATGCCTGCTCCTCCAGCACTCGGTTCTTCCGGGTGTGCTGAGCCAACCACCTTGTGTGTCCGGCTCAAAATCCGGGCCGGGACGAAGGGGAAAAAACGATCATGGGAACAAGTGTTCTATTCTCGGTCCAGAACTACCGAGGAGGCGGCCATGCGCTGGGACAATCTGGCTGAAGACAACGCCAACCACCCCACGAGCGGTACGGGTGCGCTCTTCGCCGCCGACGCGGTGACCACCCGCACCTTCGACACCCCGGAATTCCGGGGCATCACCTTCCACGAGATCCGGGCCCGTTCGATCGTGAACCGGGTGCCCGGCGCCTCCCGGATGCCGTTCGAATGGACCGTGAATCCGTACCGGGGCTGCACGCACGCCTGCGTCTACTGCTTCGCCCGCAAGACCCACAGCTATCTCGACCTCGACACCGGGCTCGGTTTCGACTCCCAGATCGTGGTCAAGGTCAACGCCCCGGAGCTGGTCCGCCGCGAGATCGCCTCGCCGCGCTGGCACGGCGCCCACATCGCGATGGGCACCAACGTCGACTGCTACCAGCGCGCGGAGGGCCGCTACCGGCTGATGCCCGGCATCCTGACCGCCCTGCGCGACCACGCGAACCCGTTCTCGATCCTGACGAAGGGCACCCTGATCCTCCGCGACCTGGAGCTGCTGCGGCAGGCCGCCGAGGTCACCGAGGTCGGCGTCTCGGTCTCGGTCGGCTTCACCGACCCGGAGCTGTGGCGGACCGTGGAGCCCGGCACGCCCTCGCCGGAACGCCGGCTCGACGTCGTACGCAGGCTGAGCGAGGTGGGCATCGGCTGCGGAGTGCTGATGGCACCGGTCGTCCCGCACCTCGGCGACAGCCCCGAGCAGCTGCGGGCCACCGTCCGCGCGATCGCCGCCGCCGGCGCGACGTCGGTGACCCCGCTCGTCCTGCATCTGCGCCCCGGCGCCCGCGAGTGGTTCATGCGGTGGCTGGGCCACCACCACCCGCATCTCGTACGGCGTTACGAGCGGCTGTACGCGGACGGCGCCTACGCGCCCACCTGGTACCAGCGGCGCATCACCCGTTACGTGCACGAGCTGGCGGCCGAGTACGGCATCGGGCCCACGCACCGGGGTGCGGCCCGCAAGCTCCCCCGGCGCGAGCCGCGTCCGCCGCTCGACGGCTCGGAGCCCACCCAGCTGACCCTGCTCTGAGCGGTCGCGCAAACGGGTCATCTCTCATCACAACGGGTCCTTCCGGCGCAGATTGCGGGGAACATGCGGCGGGGGCTGCGTACCGCGCAGCCGCGTTCCCCCATCCCGGGAGGCCATATGACGAACCGTTCAGTACTGCTGTGCGCCCTCGGGGCGACGGTCGCCGGTCTGGTGACCGCCACCCCGGCCGCGGCGGACACCGCGACACCGCGGGCCGCAGCGCTCGCCTGGAAGGACTGCGGTACGAAGGCGTCGCCGACGCTCCAGTGCGCGACGGTGCGCTCGCCGCTCGACCACGACGACCCGGCGGGCCGCCAGGTCACCCTGGCCCTGACGCGCGTGCCGCACACCTCGAAGACCTTCCAGGGGCCGCTGCTGGTGAACCCGGGCGGCCCCGGCGGCAGCGGCCTGTCGATGGCCCCGTTCGTCGCCGCCTCGCTGCCGAAGGCGGTCGCCTCGCAGTACGACGTGATCGGTTTTGACCCGCGCGGCGTGGGGAAGAGCCGCCCGGCCCTGGACTGCCTGCCCGGGTACTTCGACCCGGTCCGGCCCGACCCCGTACCGCAGTCCCTCGGCGGCGAGCGGGTCAACCGCAACCGCGCCCGGGACTTCGCGGCGGCCTGCGGCGAGAAGTACCCGGACCTGCTCCCGTACATGGACACGGTGAGCGCGGCCAAGGACCTGGACGTGATCCGCCGCGCGACCGGATCGCGGCAGCTCAACTACTTCGGCTACTCCTACGGCACCTATCTCGGCGCGGTGTACGCCAAGCTCTTCCCGGACCGCGTCCGGCGCCTGGTCCTCGACTCGAACGTGGACCCCGAGGGCGTCTGGTACGAGGACAACCTTACCCAGGACTACGCGTTCGACACCCGGCACAAGGCGTTCGCCGCCTGGGTCGCGAAGTACGACGCCACCTATCACCTCGGCGGCGACCCGGCGAAGGTCGAGGCCGCCTGGTACCGGATGCGGGACGCGGTGAAGAAGAGTCCGGCGGGCAAGAAGGTCGGCGCGGGCGAGCTGGACGACACCTTCCTGCCCGGCGGCTACTACAACGGCTACTGGCCGGTGCTGGCGGAGGCGTTCGCCGCGTACGCCAACGACAAGGACGAGAAGCCGCTCGTCGCCGCGTTCGAACGGTTCGGCGCGGTGGACGCGGACGGCGACAACGGCTACTCGGTCTACACGGCCGTGCAGTGCCGGGACGCCGACTGGCCGCGCGACTGGAACACCTGGCGCAACGACACCTGGCGGGTGCACGCGAAGGCCCCGTTCATGGCCTGGGGCAACACCTGGTACAACGCCCCGTGCGCCGACTGGCCGGTGGAGCCGCTGAACCCGGTCCGGGTCTCCAACCACGCGCTGCCCCCGGCGCTCCTCTTCCAGGCGACGGAGGACGCGGCCACCCCGTACGAGGGCGGAGTCACCCTGCACCGCAAGCTGCGCGGATCCCGCCTGGTGGTCGAGCAGGGCGGCGGCAACCACGGGGTCACCCTGAGCGGCAACGCCTGCCTGGACCGCTATCTGACGGACTACCTGGCGAAGGGCACGGTCCCCCGGACCGGCCGGGGCGACGCGGACGCGGTCTGCGCGAAGACCCCGGACCCGAAGCCGGAGAACGCGAAGTCGGCCCGCCCGGCGGCCCGCCCGGACCCGGGCGGCACGCTGCACGGGCTGCTGGGGTTCCGGGGCTGAACGACGGGGCGACGGGGCTGAACCAGGGTGCCGAGGGGCGCGCACGGAACGACCGCGTGCGCCCCTTCGCTCATGCGCCCGGCAGCCGGCCCAGCGCCTCCCGCGCCGCCTCCGCCAGCCGGGGCCGGGGCAGGGCCGCCTCCAGGACCGGGCGGGCGGCGGGGTCCCCCAGGGAGCCCAGGCCCTCCACGCACGCCAGGGCGATGCGCCAGTGCGGTTCGTCCGGGGTCAGCAGGCCGGACAGGGTCTCGATCAGGGCGGGGGCGGATTCCGGGGCGCGGAGCGCGGTGAGCAGGCGGACCGGGTGGAGGGCGTAGGCGGTGCGCAGAGGGTTGGTGGCGAGGGCGGCGGCGGCGCGCGGGGTGCGGGGGTCGGCGAGGCGGGTCAGGGCGTGGGCGGCGCTGACGCAGCGTTCCGGGTCGCGGTGGTTGAGGAGGAGCACCAGGGGCTCGAAGGCGCGGCGGTCCCCGGCGCAGCCGAGGCGGAACGCGGCGATCTCCCGTGCCCACAGCGGGCGTTCGCGCTCGACGAGGACCCGGGCCAGTTCCTCGTCGTCCTCGGTGGCGAGCAGGGCGCGGTAGGCCGCCGACTCCCCCGCCTCGTCGGCCAGCCGGTGCGCCAGTGACCGGAACTCCTCGTCGTCCATGACCGTCAGCGTATCGGCGGACACGGTGCGTACCGGCGGGGACCGGGAATGTGGTGCGGGCCACAACTGGCCAGGGCTGGCGCGCTCGTTACTCACTGGTTAAGCTCAGTTGAGCGGGATCTGATCCCGTCGCTCCGATGGCCTGGTGACGCAGCCCCGGAGTGTTGTCGGTTCGGCAGCTGTACGAGACGTGGCCCCGGGACAGGGTCCGTCGCTCCTTTCCGGTCCCGCGCGTGGATCACGCCCGGTGGTCGAACACCACGACAGGCACCTCCCGCACGCCGTGCGCCGCTCGCGCCCCCCGTGCGTCCCCTCAGTCGTCACTCATCCCTGGAGTCCCGTGATGGACACCCCTCTCTCCACCATTGCCGTCGTCGGCCTCGGCACGATGGGCACCGGAATCGCCGAGGTCCTGGCCCGCTCCGGCCGTGAGGTCATCGGCATCGACACCGACGAGGCCGCCGCCCGCCGGGCCGTCGCCTCGCTGGCGGCGTCCACCGCACGCGCCGTGGAGCGCGGGCGGATCACCGAGGAGGAGCGGCGCGACGCGCTCTCCCGCTTCCGTACGTTCTCCGACCTCCAGGCGGCCGCCGACGCGGAGCTGGTCATCGAGGTCGTGCCGGAGTCGTACGAGATCAAGCAGCAGGTCTTCCGGGAGCTCGACGCGATCGTCTCCCCCGCCACGATCCTCGCGACCGGCACCAACGCCCTGTCGGTGACCCGTCTCGCGGCCGAGTCGCAGCGCCCCGAGCGGGTGCTCGGTCTGCACTTCTTCAACCCGGCGCCGGCGATGAAGCTGGTCGAGGTGGTCTCCTCGGTGCTGACCGCCCCGCCCGCCGTCCAGGCGGTCACCGAGCTGGCGCGCCTGCTGGGCAAGGAGCCGGTGGCCATCGGCGACCGGCCCGGGTTCGTCGCGGACGGGCTGCTGTTCGGCTATCTCAACCAGGCCGCCGCGATGTACGAGGCGAACTACGCGACCCGCGAGGACATCGACGCCGCGATGAAGCTGGGCTGCGGTCTGCCGATGGGCCCGCTGGCCCTGCTGGACCTGATCGGCATCGACACGGCCCGCACGGTCCTGGAGGCGATGTACTCCTCCTCGCACGACCGCCTGCACGCCCCCGCGCCCATCCTGGGCCAGCTCGCCTCCGCCGGTCTCACCGGCCGCAAGGCGGGCCGCGGCTTCTACACCTACGCCGAGCCGGGCAGCCAGTCGGTGGTGCCGGACGCGCTGACGCCCGCGCCGCGCGGCGCGGAGGCGGCGGGGCGCCCCGTGCGCTCGGTGGGCGTCGCGGGCTCGGGGACGATGGCCTCGGGGATCGCGGAGGTCTTCGCCAAGGCCGGTTACGACGTGGTGCTCGCCGCGCGCGGCCAGGAGAAGGCGGACCTCGCCAAGGCCCGGATCGCCAAGTCGCTGGATCGCTCGGTCGCCAAGGGGCGGCTGAGCGAGCGGGCCCGGGACGAGGCGCTGGGCAGAATCGCCGCGGCGGCCTCGCTGGACGCCTTCGCGGAGGTGGACCTCGCGGTCGAGGCGGTCGCCGAGGACCTGGTGGTGAAGCAGGAGCTGTTCGCCACGCTGGACAAGGTGTGCCGGCCGGGCGCGGTGCTGGCCACGACGACCTCCTCGCTGCCGGTCGTCGCGATCGCCCGGGCCACCGGACGGCCCGAGGACGTCGTCGGGATGCACTTCTTCAACCCGGCGCCCGCGATGAAGCTGGTCGAGGTCGTGCGTACGGTGCTCACCGCCGACGACGTGCGCGCCACGGTCCACGAGGTGTGCCACGCGGTCCGCAAGCACCCGGTGGACTGCGGGGACCGGGCCGGATTCATCGTGAACGCGCTGCTGTTCCCGTACCTCAACAACGCCATCAAGATGGTCGAGGAGCACTACGCGTCCCTCGACGACATCGACGCCGCGATGAAGCTGGGCGGCGGCTACCCGATGGGCCCGTTCGAGCTGCTGGACGTGGTCGGGCTCGATGTCTCGCTGGCCATCGAGAAGGTGCTCCACAACGAGTTCCGCGACCCGGGCCTGGCGCCCGCCCCGCTCCTGGAGCACCTGGTGGCCGCGGGCTGCCTGGGCCGCAAGACGGGGCGCGGATTCCGCGAATATGCCCGGCGCTGACGCGGGCGCCGGCTGGGGCGGGCTGCTCGGGCCTCCGGGCGGCCCGCCCCCGCAGGCGCGCTCTCCCGCCCCCATGCAGTACGTTCACACCATGTCCCAGCCCGCCAAGTCCTCCCGTGTGTCCGCCGCGCCCGACGTCCCGGAGAGTGCCGCGGGCACCCGGGCCGCCGCCCAGCGGCTCAAAATGCGCCGCGAACTGGCCGCCGCGGCGATGGAACTCTTCGCGACGAAGGGGTACGAAGCGACCACGGTCGACGAGATCGCCGGGGCGGCGGGCGTGGCCCGGCGGACCTTCTTCCGCCACTTCCGCTCCAAGGAAGAGGCGATCTTCCCGGACCACGACGACACCCTCGTACGGGCCGAGGCGGTCCTCAACGCCGCCCCCGCGCACGAGCACCCGCTCGACACGGTGTGCCGGGGCATCAAGGAAGTCATGCGGATGTACGCGGCCAAGCCCGCGGTCTCCGTGGCCCGTTACAAGCTGACCCGCGAGGTGCCGACCCTGCGCCAGGCGGAGATCGCCTCGGTGGCCCGCTACGAGCGGCTGTTCACACGCTATCTGCTGGGCCACTTCGACGAGCGCGACCACCAGCCCGGCAACGACGACCCGTTGCTGGCCGAGGTCGCCGCGTCCGCCGTCGTCACCGCGCACAACCATGTGCTGCGCCGCTGGCTGCGGGCGGACGGGCAGGGCGATGTGGAGGCCCAGCTCGACCAGGCGTTCGCCATCGTGCGCGACACCTTCGGCACGGGCATCGGCGCGGGCCGCACGGCGGGCGCCGAGCCCGCGAAGCCGCCGGCCGCCTCGGTGGAGACCCAGGGCGAGGTGCTGGTCGCGGTGGCGCGCACGGACGCGCCGCTGGACGAAGTGATGCGGACGATCCAGCAGGCCCTCAAGGAGCGCTGAGCCGCCCCGGAAACCCTGTTGCCGGGGCGGCCCCCCGGTGCTGTGGTGTGGCGCATGAACGATCATGTGACATCCGACCCGGCCCGCCTGCTCGCCCTTTTCGACCGGGTGATGCGCGAAGAGGCCCGCCCCGAGGCCCCCGGCCTCCGCGTCGAACGCGCCGGTGACGTCGTACGGCAGGTGGGCGCCGCGCACGGCTGGAACGGGGTGGTGTGGTCGGCTCCGGACCTGGACGCCGCCCGGGCGGACGCGGCGGTCGCGGAGCAGGTGGCGTACTGCGAGCGGGCGGGCTGCGACGCGTTCGAGTGGAAGCTCTACGGGCACGACCGGCCCGCCGACCTGGGGGCGCGGCTGCTGGCGGCGGGCTTCAAGGCGGAGGAGCCGGAGACGCTGCTCGTGGCGCGGGTGGCGGAGCTGGCGACGGCGGTGCGGATGCCGGAGGGCGTCCGGCTGGAGGAGGTGCGGGACGAGGCGGGCGCGGAGCTGATGGCACGCGCCAATGAGCGGGCCTTCGGCCGGGACGGGTCCTGGCTGCGCCGGCTGGTCCTGGAGCGGCTGCGGGAGGACCCGGAGCATTTCGTGGCGCTGGTGGCCATGGCGGGCGACGAGCCGGTCAGCTCGGCCCGGATGGAGCTGTATGCGGGCACGGGGTTCGCGGGGCTGTGGGGTGGCGGCACGGACCCCGCGTGGCGCGGGCGGGGCGTCTACCGGGCGCTGGTGGCCTTCCGGGCGGGCGTGGCGGCGGAGCGGGGCTACGACTACCTCCAGGTCGACGCCACCGAGGACAGCCGCCCGATCCTGGAGCGCCTCGGCTTCACGGCACTGACCACCACGACCCCGTACATCTACCGCCCCACCCCCTCCTGACCGCACATACGCGGGCGATTGCGCCCATACCGCCGCCCGTGTTGCTCATGCGTGGCGACCGGCTGACAATTGAGGGAAATTACTGGCACCGAGTGCCTTGTCAGCTGTCACGCAGTGCCATACGTTGAAGGCATCCGGGCGGCCGGCGTGCTGGGATCTCACGTACGCCGGCTGTCCCCGCAAACCACCGCGTTTGCGCGCCCGGGCGCCTGCGTCACCAGGCAACCCTTCTGCTCCACCGAGCAAGCAGCCGAGCACCACCCCGCCGAACCGACGGCACACCTCCAGACCCATCGCCCTGTCCGCAGGGACCCTCAGCGTTCCCTCAACGCCGCACCGCCGGAGGCACCCGTGAAGGAAATCCTGGACGCGATCCAGTCGCAGACCGAAGCGAAGGGCGGCTCCGCCGCGCCCACCGCCGCCGACTTCGCGGCGCTGCCCGTGCCCGAGTCGTACCGCGCGGTCACCGTCCACAAGGACGAGGCCGAGATGTTCGCGGGCCTCGACAGCCGCGACAAGGACCCGCGCAAGTCCCTCCATGTGGAGGACGTGCCGGTGCCGGAACTCGGCCCGGGCGAGGCCCTGGTCGCGGTCATGGCCAGCTCGGTGAACTACAACTCCGTCTGGACCTCGATCTTCGAGCCGGTCTCCACCTTCGGCTTCCTGGAGCGGTACGGACGGGTCAGCGAGCTGACCAAGCGCCACGACCTGCCGTACCACATCATCGGCTCCGACCTGGCGGGCGTCGTCCTGCGCACCGGCCCGGGCGTCAACGCCTGGAAGCCCGGTGACGAGGTCGTCGCACACTGCCTCTCGGTCGAGCTGGAGTCCTCGGACGGCCACAACGACACGATGCTCGACCCGGAGCAGCGGATCTGGGGATTCGAGACGAACTTCGGCGGCCTGGCGGAGATCGCACTCGTCAAGTCCAACCAGCTGATGCCGAAGCCCGATCACCTCAGCTGGGAGGAGGCCGCGGCTCCCGGGCTCGTCAACTCGACCGCGTACCGCCAGCTCGTCTCGCGCAACGGCGCCGGCATGAAGCAGGGCGACAACGTGCTGATCTGGGGCGCCAGCGGCGGACTCGGCTCCTACGCCACGCAGTTCGCGCTGGCCGGCGGCGCCAACCCGATCTGTGTCGTCTCCAGCGAGCAGAAGGCGGAGATCTGCCGGAGGATGGGCGCCGAGGCGATCATCGACCGCAACGCCGAGGGCTACAAGTTCTGGCAGGACGAGCAGAACCAGGACCCGCGCGAGTGGAAGCGGTTCGGCAAGCGCATCCGTGAACTGACCGGCGGCGAGGACGTGGACATCGTCTTCGAGCACCCCGGCCGCGAGACCTTCGGTGCCAGTGTCTACGTGACCCGCAAGGGCGGCACCATCGTCACCTGCGCCTCGACCTCGGGCTACAACCACGAGTACGACAACCGCTACCTGTGGATGTCGCTCAAGCGCATCATCGGCTCCCACTTCGCCAACTACCGCGAGGCGTGGGAGGCCAACCGCCTGATCGCCAAGGGCAAGATCCACCCGACGCTCTCCAAGGTCTACTCGCTGGAGGAGACCGGCCAGGCCGCCCACGACGTGCACCGCAACGCCCACCAGGGCAAGGTCGGCGTCCTGGCGCTGGCCCCGCGCGAGGGCATGGGCGTCCGCGACCACGAGATGCGCGAGAAGCACCTGGACGCCATCAACCTGTTCCGTGACGCGCCAGCGGAGCGGACCATCAGCCACAGCCGGAACGTCTGAGGTTCAGAGATGACGGAACGTCAGAAGGACCGCCCCTGGCTCATGCGGACGTACGCGGGCCACTCCACGGCCGAGGCGTCCAACGAGCTCTACCGGCGCAACCTCGCCAAGGGCCAGACGGGTCTGTCGGTCGCCTTCGACCTGCCGACCCAGACCGGATACGACCCCGACCACGTCCTGGCGCGCGGCGAGGTCGGGCGGGTCGGTGTGCCGGTGTCGCACCTCGGCGACATGCGCCGGCTGTTCCAGGACATCCCCCTGGAGCAGATGAACACCTCCATGACGATCAACGCCACCGCCATGTGGCTGCTGGCGCTCTACCAGGTCGTCGCGGAGGAGCAGGGCGCCGACCCGGGCAAGCTCCAGGGCACCACGCAGAACGACATCGTCAAGGAGTACCTGTCGCGCGGGACGCACGTCTTCCCGCCCGGCCCCTCGCTGCGGCTGACCACCGACATGATCACGTACACGGTCAACCGCATCCCCAAGTGGAACCCGATCAACATCTGCAGCTACCACCTCCAGGAGGCGGGGGCGACCCCGGTCCAGGAGATCGCGTACGCGATGTCGACGGCCATCGCCGTCCTCGATGCCGTACGCGACTCCGGGCAGGTGCCCGAGGAGAAGTTCGGGGCCGTCGTCGCGCGGATCTCGTTCTTCGTGAACGCGGGCGTCCGCTTCATCGAGGAGATGTGCAAGATGCGGGCGTTCGGCCGCATCTGGGACCGGGTCACCCGCGAGCGCTACGGCATCACCGACGCCAAGCAGCGCCGGTTCCGCTACGGCGTCCAGGTCAACTCGCTCGGCCTGACCGAGGCGCAGCCGGAGAACAACGTCCAGCGCATCGTGCTCGAAATGCTGGCCGTGACCCTCTCCAAGGACGCCCGGGCCCGCGCGGTCCAGCTGCCCGCCTGGAACGAGGCGCTGGGACTCCCCCGGCCCTGGGACCAGCAGTGGTCGCTGCGCATCCAGCAGGTCCTGGCGCACGAGAGCGACCTGCTGGAGTACGAGGACATCTTCGCCGGTTCGCACGTCATCGAGGCCAAGGTGGACGAGCTGGTCGCCGACTCGCTGGCCGAGATGGACCGGATCGAGCAGATGGGCGGCGCGATGGCGGCCGTCGAGTCCGGCTACCTCAAGTCCGAGCTGGTCTCCTCGCACGCCGAGCGGCGGGCCCGGATCGAGGCCGGCGACGAGAAGATCGTCGGCGTCAACGTCTACGAGACGACCGAGCCCAACCCGCTCACCGCCGACCTCGACGGGGCGATCATGACGGTCGACCCGGCGAATGAGGCGAAGGTCGTCGCCGCGCTCCACGAGTGGCGCGACAACCGCGACGAGCCCCGGGCCACCGAGGCGCTGGCCGCGCTGAAGAAGGCCGCCGCCGGCACCGAGAACCTGATGGAGGCGACCGTCGAGTGCGCCCGCGCCGGGGTGACCACCGGCGAGTGGTCCTGGGCGCTGCGCGATGTGTTCGGCGAGTTCCGGGCACCGACGGGGGTGTCGTCGGCCCCGGTCGCGGTCACCGCCGAGGAGGGCTCGCCGCTGGCCCTCGTACGCGAGAAGACCGCGCGGACCGCCGAGGACCTGGGCGTCGGGCGACTGCGGCTGCTGGTCGGCAAGCCGGGCCTGGACGGGCACTCCAACGGCGCCGAGCAGATCGCGGTGCGGGCCAGGGACGCCGGCTTCGAGGTGGTCTACCAGGGCATCCGGCTGACGCCCGAACAGATCGTCTCGGCGGCCGTCGCCGAGGACGTGCACTGCGTCGGCCTGTCCATCCTGTCCGGCTCGCACGCCGAGCTGGTGCCGGACGTGCTGGTCCGGCTGCGCCGCACCGGGGCCGGCGACATCCCGGTCATCGCCGGCGGCATCATTCCCCCGGCCGACGCCGAGGCCCTGATCGGGGCGGGTGTCGCCGCCGTGTTCACCCCGAAGGACTTCGGCATCACGGAGATCATCGGCCGTATCGTCGACGAGATCCGGAAAGCGAACAAGCTCGACCCTCTGGAGGTCCCCGCATGACCACCCCCGTCAACCGACTGCGCCCGCGCCGCTCGTGCCTGGCCGTGCCCGGCTCGAACCCGCGGTTCCTGGAGAAGGCCCAGGGCCTCCCGGCCGACCAGGTCTTCCTGGACCTGGAGGACGCCTGCGCGCCGCTCGCCAAGGAGGGCGCCCGCCACCACATCGTGGACGCCCTGAACAACGGTGACTGGACGGGCAAGACCCGGGTGGTCCGGGTCAACGACTGGACGACGCACTGGACGTACCGCGACGTCATCACGGTGGTCGAGGGCGCGGGGCCGAACCTCGACTGCATCATGCTGCCGAAGGTGCAGGACGCCCAGCAGGTCGTCGCGCTGGACCTGCTGCTGACCCAGATCGAGAAGACGATGGGCTTCGAGGTCGGCCGCATCGGCATCGAGGCGCAGATCGAGAACGCCAAGGGACTCGTCAACATCGACGAGATCGGCGCCGCCTCGCCCCGTCTGGAGACCCTGATCTTCGGCCCGGCCGACTTCATGGCGTCGATCAACATGAAGACCCTGGTCGTCGGGCAGCAGCCGCCCGGCTACCCGGCGGACGCCTACCACTACATCCTGATGCGCATCCTGATGGCCGCCCGCACGCACGACCTCCAGGCGATCGACGGCCCCTTCCTCCAGATCCGAGACGTGGACGCCTACCGCGAGGTCGCGGGCCGCGCCGCGGCGCTCGGCTTCGACGGCAAGTGGGTGCTGCACCCCGGCCAGGTCGACGCGGCCAACGAGGTGTTCTCGCCCTCGCAGGAGGACTACGACCACGCCGAGCTGATTCTCGACGCCTACGACTGGTGCACCTCCGAGGAGGGCGGCAAGAAGGGCTCGGCGATGCTCGGCGACGAGATGATCGACGAGGCCAGCCGCAAGATGGCCCTGGTCATCGCGGGCAAGGGCCGGGCCGCCGGCATGCAGCGCACCTCCAAGTTCGAAGCGCCGGAGGCCTGATATGCAGTTCGGACGCACTTACGAGGAATTCGAGGTCGGTGCGGTTTACAAGCACTGGCCCGGAAAGACCGTCACCGAATACGACGACCACCTCTTCTGCCTGCTGACCATGAATCATCACCCGCTGCACATGGACAGCAACTACGCGGAGAGCACGACCGATTTCGGCAAGAACGTCGTCGTGGGCAACTACATCTACTCGCTGCTGCTCGGGATGTCGGTGCCGGACGTCTCCGGAAAGGCCATCGCCAACCTGGAGATCGAGTCGCTGAAGCACGTGGCGCCGACCTTCCACGGCGACACGCTCTACGGCGAGACGACGGTCCTGGACAAGACGCCGTCGCGGTCCAAGAACGACCGCGGAATCGTCTACGTCGAGACCAAAGGCTACAAGCAGGACGGCACGCTCGTCTGCGTGTTCCGCCGCAAGGTCATGGTCCCCACGGAGACGTACATCAAGGAGCGGGGCGGGGAGCAGCCCGGCCGCCCGGAGCTCAGCCAGCCTTCGCAGAAGAACGTGGAGAAGCAGTCATGACGCGACTCGCCCAGACGGCCGGGCTCACCGAGGTCCAGCGGGAGATCCTTTCGACGGTCAGGGACTTTGTCGACAAGGAGATCATTCCGGTCGCGACGCAGCTGGAGCACCGCGACGAGTACCCCACCGAGATCGTCGAGGGGCTGAAGGAACTCGGCCTGTTCGGCCTGATGATCCCCGAGGAGTACGGCGGTCTGGGCGAGTCACTGCTCACGTACGCGCTGTGCGTGGAGGAGATCGCCCGGGGCTGGATGAGCGTGTCGGGCATCATCAACACGCACTTCATCGTGGCGTACATGCTCAAGCAGCACGGCACGCAGGAGCAGAAGGACACCTTCCTGCCGCGCATGGCGCTGGGCGAGGTGCGGGGCGCGTTCTCGATGTCGGAGCCGGCGCTCGGCTCCGACGTGTCGGCGATCAGCTCCAAGGGCGTCAGGGACGGCGAGGAGTACGTCCTGAACGGCCAGAAGATGTGGCTGACGAACGGCGGCACGTCGTCTCTCGTCGCCGTCCTGTGCCGGAGTGACGAAGGACACCCCGAGGGCACCGCGCCGCACAAGTCGATGACGACGTTCCTGGTCGAGAAGGAACCGGGCTTCGGCGAGGTCCGCCCCGGGCTCACCATTCCCGGCAAGATCGACAAGATGGGCTACAAGGGGGTCGATACCACCGAGCTCATCATGGACGGACTGCGAATTCCGGCCAATCGCGTGCTGGGGGGTGTCACCGGCCGAGGGTTTTACCAAATGATGGACGGAGTCGAGGTCGGCCGGGTCAATGTGGCGGCCCGTGGCTGCGGTGTCGCACAGCGTGCTTTCGAACTGGGCGTTTCCTACGCACAGCAGCGCCAGACCTTCGGAAAGCCCATCGCGCAGCACCAGGCGATCCAGTTCAAGCTGGCCGAAATGGCCACCAAGGTCGAGGCCGCCCATGCGATGATGGTAAACGCAGCTCGCAAAAAGGACTCCGGGGAGCGAAACGACCTGGAGGCAGGGATGGCGAAGTACCTCGCCTCCGAGTACTGCAAGGAAGTCGTCGAGGACGCCTTCCGTATCCACGGCGGTTACGGCTTCTCCAAGGAGTACGAGATCGAGCGCCTCTACCGCGAGGCCCCGATGCTGCTGATCGGTGAAGGTACCGCCGAGATCCAGAAAATGATCATCGGGCGCCGGCTCCTCGAGGAGTACCGTTTCCAGGGTTGATTGTCCCTTTCGCGGCGATTTGACCGCGAAGAAGATCACACCCTGTCATCCTCAACCGGTGCCTTCCAGACGTCCGACTCGGCTGCTGGCTTGCCCAGTTGCGGCCAGCAACCGATAACATCGCCGGTAAAAGCCGCCGTCCCCCGTTGCCAGCGCGGCTCAATCCGCTACGAAGGTCATCCATGCCCGACAGCCATACCTCTGCCTCACGCGGCCGGGTCCGCATCGCACGCGGAGCTTCGCCGTGGCTCCTGCCGACCGTCGCCACCGCCGCCCTCAGCCTGACCCGCGCCCGCCGGTCCGGGCGCTGGGCGGCCGTGGCCGTGCCCACCACCGCGCTCGCGGCGGGCATGCTCTGGTTCTTCCGGGACCCGGAGCGCGAGATCACCCGGGGGCGCGTCATCTCACCGGCCGACGGCGTGGTGCAGAGCATCATGCCGTGGAAGGACGGGCGCACCCGCGTCGCGATCTTCATGAGCCCGCTGAACGTCCATGTGAACCGCGCCCCGCTGGCCGGCACGGTGACGTCGGTGGAGCACGTACCCGGTGGCTTCGTTCCCGCCTTCAACAAGGAGAGCGAGAACAACGAGCGCGTCGTCTGGCACTTCGACACCGAGCTGGGTGACATCGAGATGGTGCAGATCGCCGGCGCGGTGGCCCGGCGCATCGTGCCCTACATCCCGCAGGGCACGAAGGTGGAGCAGGGTGAGCGCATCGGGCTGATCCGCTTCGGCTCCCGCGTCGACATCTACCTCCCGGAAGGTGTGGACGTCGCGGTCGAGGTCGGCCAGGCCACCACCGCGGGGGTGACTCGCATTGACCGTGATTGATCCCGACACACAGGCCGGCTGGGTCCCGGAGGCCGAGGCGGAGGACGACGCCGACGACATGCCGCTCTCGCTGCGGCTGTCGATAGCGGACACCCTCACCCTCGGTAACGCGACGTGCGGGTTCATGGCGGTGTACTTCACCACCACGGGCATCCTGATCCCGCACCTCACGGGCAGCGACGAGAGCGGCATGGCGCGGCACTCCGCCGCCACCGCCGTGATCCTCATGCTCATGGCGGCGATCTTCGACCTGTTCGACGGGCTCGTGGCCCGCAAGCTGCGTTCCTCGCCGATGGGCGCCGAGCTGGACAACCTCTCGGACCTCATCAGCTTCGGGCTCGCCCCGGCGTACTTCGTCCTCGTGTACGGCATGGTCGCGGACGACGCACACCAGCGGGTCTCGGCGCTCGCGGCGATCGTGGTGCTGCTCGCCGTGGTGCTCAGACTCGCGCGGTTCTCCTGCGTGACCTTGAAGGACGGCATGTTCCAGGGCATGCCGAGCCCCTTCGGAGCGCTCACGGTCATCTCGATCGTGCTGCTCGAGCTGCCCTTCGTCCCGACGCTGCTCGCGATCATCGGTGTGGCGTGGCTGATGGTCAGCCGGGTCGAGTACCCGAAGCCGCGGGGTGTCCTCGCGGTGGCGATGCTCGGCTGGATCGTGGCCGCGATGGGGCTGCTGGCGGCCTGGGCGCTGGACGCGCCCGGCGGTCAGCTGCTCCTCCAGACCGGCTGCGCGCTCCAGGTGGTCCTGGGTGCGGTCATCCCGCTCTTCGCGACCGCCCGCCGGGTGAACACCTTCCGCGACAACCGCCGCGAGGCACGCGCGGCGCAGCTGCCGTAGCGGCTGGTACGAACGACACGAGGGCCCGGATGCCGGCAAGGCATCCGGGCCCTTCTGCGTGGTCCCTCAGGCGGTACGGGGCGCGGCGGTGGAGCCGCGTACCTCCAGGCGGGTCGAGAGTTCCAGGCGCAGGGTGTCGACCTGTTCGCCGTCGATGATCCGGAGCAGCGTGGTCGCCGCCATGGAGGCCATGTCCAGCAGGGGCTGGCGCACGGTCGTCAGGGCGGGGTGGGTCCAGCGCGCCACGGGCAGGTCGTCGAAGCCGACCACGCTCATGTCCGCCGGGATCTCCAGACCCCGGGCGCGCAGCACCTCGAAGGCGCCGAGGGCCTGGAGGTCGCTGGCGGCGAAGACCGCGGTGGGCGGCTCCTCACCGCGCTCCGCGGCCCCGTCGAGCAGCCGGGCCATCTCCTGCCGGCCCGAGCGGTCGTTGAACTCGCCGTGCGAGACCCAGCCCTCCGGTACGGGCAGCTCGGCGCGTTCCATGGCCGCCCGGAAGCCGTCGGCGCGGGCCCGGCTGCACAGCAGCTGCCGGGGCCCGGCGAGGTGGGCGATCCGGGTGTGGCCCAGCTCGATCAGGTGCTCGGTGGCGCTGACGGCGCCGGCCCAGTTGGTGGCGCCGACGGTGGGGACCAGCGCGTCGACGTTGCCCACCGGGTCGACCAGGACGAAGGGGATATCCATCGCGGTGAGCCGTCTGCGCTGCTGCGAGGTGAGGTCGGAGACGACGAGGATCGCCCCGCTGCTGCGGCGCGCGGCGAGCTGGTCCAGCCACTCCCGGGTGTCGGCGCTGCGGCCGTGGACCGCGGAGAGCACCATGCTGGCGCCCGCCTCGGCCAGGACCTCGTCCACGCCCCGGATGATCTCGACGGACCAGAGGCTGTCGAGCTCGTTGAGGACCAGGTCGACCACGCTGCCCCGGCGGCGGGCGGGGCGCCGCTCGTAGCCGAGGTCGTCCATGACGGACTCGACGCGCTCCTTGGTCTCGGCGGAGACGTCGGAGCGGTCGTTGAGCACCTTGGAGACCGTGGAGACGGAGACACCGGCCACCGAGGCGATCGTGTTCAGGGTGACCTTGCCCGGGGTGCCGGTGGTCTCCGTCGTCATCCTTGCCATCCGTTTCTGCGTGTGGTCACTGTGCTGCCGCTCCGGGAAGGGTATCGGCCCGGTATTCGGTCCAGTCGAAGTCGGCGGGTGCCGCCGCGCCGGTGAGGTCCTGGGCGCACAGGCCGATGAACGCGCCGGTGAAACCCCAGGTGCGGAAGTGACCGGTGTCCGGGTCGCCCTGGGTGGCGTTCTCGTCGGAGAGCGGGCTGGTGTCCAGCTCGGGCCCGACCGGCTGCCAGCCGTCCTGGCCTTCCTGTCGTACGGAGAACAGGGCGCGCTCGCCCCGTACGGTGAGGCGCAGCTCCAGGGGGCCGTCGCCGACGGGCAGGGGCGCGCAGGGTTCGCGGTACGCCCCGTGGTCGCAGACGCCGAGGCGGAGGACGCGGCCCAGCTCCTCGTCCCAGGTGAGGTGGAGGTAGTGCCAGAGCGTCGAGTTGTAGTAGTGGACGAGCCCCGACATCTGGAGCGGTGAGCGGGGCTCGGCGCTCATCGCGGTGGTGAAGGTGAGCCCGGGTGACTGCTGGCGGCGGGCGACCAGGGACTGGTGGTGGGTGGAGCCGAGCGACTGGGCGCCGCGCAGCCGGAGGTGGCCCGGGCGCTCGGTGAGGCTCAGCCAGTCCGGGGCGGGGTGCCGGCGCAGGGTGGACCAGAGGGGGCCGAGGTCCGGTGCGTCGAAGTCGTCGCGGGCGGGCGGGTCCGGGAAGGGCGCCGGGGGCAGGGCGGGGCCGGGCACGGTGGTCCGGGGTGCGGCGGGGTCCTCGCCGGGGGCGTCGGCCAGCCGGGGCCAGCCGTCGGGCGTCCACTCGATGCGCTGGATCGCGGTCTCCCGGCCCATGACGCAGGCGCCGCGCGGGGTGAGCGGCCGGGCGACGAGGTGGGCGAGGAACCACTCCCCGGCGGGCGTGGCGACCAGGCTGCCGTGCCCCGCCTTCTGGAGCGGGTGGTCCGCGTCTCCGGCGGAGGTGAGCAGGGGCCCGGCCGGGTCGGTCTCGTAGGGGCCTTCGGGGCGGGGGGCGCGGGCGACGGTGACGGCGTGGTTCCAGCCGGTGCCGCCCTCGGCGGTGACCAGGTAGTACCGGCCGTCGCGGTGGTAGAGGTGGGGGCCCTCGGTGTGGGCGAGTCCGGTGCCGGTGAAGATGCGGTGGACCGGGCCGGTGACGCGGCGGGCGGCGCGGTCCCATTCCTGGAGCAGGATCCCGCCGAAGGGGTGGCGGCCCGGCCGGTGGTCCCATTCCATCCACAGGGCCCAGCTGCGCCCGTCGCCGCCGGGCCCGTCGTCGTGGAAGAGCGAGGGGTCGAAGCCGTGCGAGGGGAACGGCACCGGGTCGGACCAGGGACCCTGCGGGGTGGGGGCGGTGATCACCTGGTTGCGCACGTCCTTGAACGCGCCGGAGAGGTTGGTGACGTCGCTGTAGACGAGGTGGAACTCCCCGTCGGTGTACGAGAGGCAGGGCGCCCAGACTCCGCCGGAGTCGGGTCTGCCGGTCAGTTCGACCAGCCGGTCCTGGTCCAGCACACCGCCGAGGGACCGCCAGTGCACGAGGTCGCGGGAGTGGTGGAGGGTGACTCCGGGGAGCCATTCGAAGGTGGAGGTGGCGAGGTAGTAGTCGGTGCCGACCCGCAGGATCGAGGGGTCGGGGTGGAATCCGGGCAGCACGGGGTTGTTGATGGCCCCGGCGCTGTCGCCGGTGGGGCCGGGTGCGCGGACGCTCGGCGCGGCGGTCATGTGTCTCCTGAGACGTGGGTGCGGAGGGGGGTGTGCCACGGGTCAGCCCTTGACGGCGCCGGCCATCACCCCCGAGACGATGCGGCGGGCCAGGACGGTGAAGACGACCAGCACCGGGAGGACGGACACCACGACGCCCGCGAGCATGAGCGTGTAGTCGGTGTAGTAGCCGGCCGCGAGTTGGTTGAGCGCGATCTGCACGGTGCCGTTCTCCGGCGGCAGCGCGATGAGCGGCCAGAAGTAGTCGTTCCAGGCGAACATGAAGGTGAACATCCCGAGCACGGTCGCGGTGGTGCGTACACCGGGCACCACGACGTGCCAGTAGGTGCGCAGCAGGCCGGCGCCGTCCATCCGGGCGGCCTCGATCAGCTCGTCGGGGATGTTCTCCTCGACGGCCTGCCGCATCCAGAACACGCCGATCGCGGAGACCAGGGCGGGGACGATCAGCGCGGAGAGCTTCCCGTACAGACCCATGTCGGTGACGAGCATGTAGAGCGGGATGATGCCGAGCTGGGTCGGGACCATGACGGTGACGACGACGCAGACCAGCAGGAAGCCGCGGCCCGGGAAGCGCAGTTTGGCGAAGGCGAAGCCGGCCAGCGAGGACAGCAGTACGTTGCTGACGGCGGTGGTCGAGGCGACGATCAGTGAGTTGCCGAGGGCCTGCCAGAAGGCGGAGAGCTCGAAGACGCGCTGGATGTTCTCGAAGAGGTGTCCGCCGGGGACCAGGGGCGGGGTCGAGCCCGCGAGGACCGAGTTGTCGTCGTGCGAGGCGACGACGAAGCTCCAGTAGAGCGGGAAGACCGAGGCGGCGGTGATCGCGGCGAGCACGCCGTACGCGAGGGCGCCGGGGCGGTCCGGGCGGCGGGGGCCGGTGCGGGGCGGCCGGTTGCGGCGGCGGCCGTGTCCTTCGGTGCTGCGGGGTGCGGGGACCCGGGTGGGTGTGGTGACGGCCATGGGTTTCTCCTGATACCGGGTCAGCCGCGGTCGGAACGGCGTACGAGCAGGAAGTTGATCGCGGCGACGACCGCGATGACGAGGAAGAGCACCCAGGAGATGGCGGAGGCGTATCCGGCGTCGTTGTTGATGAAGCCGTACTTGTAGAGCATCAGCGTCAGGGTCTGGAACTGGTGCTCGGCGCCGCCCTCGGCGTTGCCCTGCTGGTCGAAGAGGAAGGGTTCGGCGAAGAGCTGGAGTCCGCCGATGGTAGAGATGACCACCGTGAACACGACGGTCGGACGGATGGCGGGGAGGGTGACCTTGAGGAAGGTGCGCAGCCGCCCCGCGCCGTCGATCTGCGCGGACTCGTACAGCTCGCGCGGCACGGCCTGCATCGCGGCGAGGTAGATCAGGGCGTTGTAGCCGGTCCAGCGCCACATGACCATGAAGCTGATCGCGAGGTGCGAGCTCCAGGTGTCGGCGGTCCAGTCGACGGGCGAGCTGATGATGCCGAGTCCTTCGAGGGCCCAGTTGACGATGCCGAAGTCGCGGCCGAAGAGCTGCGAGAAGACGAGGGCGACGGCGACGACGGAGACGTACTGCGGGACGAGGACGAGGGCCCGCCACACGCTGCTCGCGCGGAGCTTGCGGTCCAGCAGCCAGGCCAGCGCGACGGCGGCCACCAGCTGCGGGGCGGTGGAGAGCACGAAGATGCTGAAGGTGTTGTAGGTGGCGGTGTAGAAGTCGGAGTCGCCGAGGAGGCGGGTGAAGTTGTCGAGGCCGGTCCACTGGCCGGGGCCGGCCAGGCGGTCCCAGTCGTGGAGCGAGACCCAGAAGGTCTGGAGGAGCGGGTAGAGCCCGAAGATGCCGAAGACGACGAAGAAGGGGGCGATGAAGAGGTAGGGCAGCAGATGCCGCTCCGGCCGCAGCCGGCCGGCTCGGCGTCCGCTCCTTCCGGTGCCCGGGCGGATGCGTGCCTGGAGCGCCATGCGCGTACTCCGTGTGGTGTGTCGGGGTTGGGGTGGAGGAGCCCGGCGGCGGTGCCGGTACTCGGTCCGGCACCGCCGCTCGCGTCAGGTCAGCGGAGGTTCTTCTTCGCCTCTTCGAGCGCCTTGTTCCATGCCTTGTCCGGGTCGGCCTTGCCCTGCTCCACGAGCTGGAGGGCGTTGCCGAAGGGGATGCGGACCTGCTGGTCCTTGGTGCCGCGGTAGTTCGGCTCGAGGCTCTTCGCCGAGGACACGAAGATCTCGCCGGTGGGCGCGTCGCTGAAGTAGGGCTGCTTGGTGCCCTTGATCTCGGGGTCGTCCAGGACCGTCACGAGGGAGGGCAGCGCGCCGACGGGGCCGGTGAAGATCTTCTTCTGGGAGGCGGCCGAGGTCAGGAAGTCGGCCAGGGCAGCGGCCTCCTTCACATGCTTGCTCTGCTTGGGGACGGTGAGGAAGGAGCCGCCCCAGTTGCCACCGCCGCCGGGCACGGCCGCGATGTCCCACTTGCCGGCGTTGGCGTCACCGGCGGCGGTCTTGATCTGGCCGGTCATCCAGGCCGGGCAGGTCATGGTGGCCATGCGGCCCTGCTTGATGCCGGCGTTCCACTGCTGGCTGAAGGGCTGGAGGTTGGCCGACTGGTGGTCGGCGGTCGCCTTCGCCGTGGCCTCGAAGAACTCGTGCACCTTGGGGTTGGTGTCGCCGATGTACTTGTCCTCGGCGTCGAAGAACCCGTACTGGGTCTGGTTCATCATCGCCGTGAAGATGTTGCCCGAACTGTCGAACCACGCCTTGTCCTTGACCTTCTCGCGGAAGGTCTCGCCGGTGGCGAAGTAGGCGTCCCAGGTGGGCCAGAGCTTGGCCACCTCCGCGCGGTCCGTGGGCAGCCCGGCCTGGGCGAACAGGTCCTTGCGGTAGCAGATGGCGAGGGACCCGACGTCGGTGCCGTAGCCCATCACGAAGTCGGTGCCGCCGAGGGTGCCCTGGTCCCACTTCCAGTCCAGGTACTCGCTCTTGCGCTTGTCGGCGCCGTAGTCGGCGAGGTTGGTGAACTTGTCCTTCACCGCACGGAACTTGGGGAGGTAGCCCTCCTCGATGGCGACGACGTCGGCCGCGCCGCTGCCGGAGGCGATCTGGGTGGACAGCTGGTTGTGGTGCTGGTCGAACTGGGAGATGCGCTCCTTGATGACGACGTCGGGGTGCGCCTTCTCGTACTCCTTGATCAGCGGCTTGTAGCCGAAGTCGCTGAAGGTGGCGACGGTCAGGGTGATCTTTCCGTCGGCGTCCCCGCTGTCCGCGCCGCAGGCGGACAGGGCGACGAGGGAGATGGCGGCGGCGAGCGCGGCGGCGGTTCTGCGGGCACGCGTACGGCCCATGGCGGTCCTCCGGGACAGGTGCGGGATGAAGTCGCACCAAGGTCGCCGCGATGCGAAACATCTGTCAAGAGTTTCGCGAAAATCTACGGGATACCTTTTCGGTAAAGCGCTTTTCGGCCGTCCAAGTCGGCCCAGAAGGTGCACTACTCGGGCACACCGGGCGTGCGGATCCTGGCCACTTGGCAAAGTTTCGTAGCGGGGCAGCGCTGACCTGCACCAGTCAACGAAAATTTCGTACGCCCTTGCTCCGCCCGCTCGGGGGCCCCATCATTCGAGCGCTCACCGCACACCCCACCCCTTCTCTGGAGCCGCCATGAGACACCCGACGCACCGCCGACCACTGCTGCGGGCAGTAGGGACAGGGGCCGTGGCCCTCGCCGCCCTGCTCTCGTTCGCCGGGCTCGGCGCCCCCGCATCGGCCGCCACCGCGTCCACGCCGTCGGGCCGCGGTGTGCCGGCCGACGGCAAGGTCATGATGGTGATGGGCCAGGACAGCGACACGCTGTCCGACTACCGCACCGACGTCCTCGGCCGCCAGGAGCTGGGCGCCCCGGCCCCGGGCGGCGTCACCCTGTACACCAACCTGGTGCTCGGCGGCTCGCCCGCCCCGCTGGCCGGCATGAACGGGCCGGTGAACTGGGGCGCGGGCACGGTCGACTTCGCCCGGACGATGAACGAGTACCCGGGTGCGGCCGTGGCGGTCGGGCTGTACCTCTCCGACGCCACCTCCGGCTGCAACAACCAGCCGTTGCGCGCCATCATCGGCCGCAACGACGACGACGTGACGGCGGGCAGCCCGAACCTGATCACCCAGTACCGCGCCAAGGTCGACGAGATGATCAACCGGTTCAAGAGCTACGACCGGGACATCCTGCTCCGCATCGGCTACGAGTTCGACGGGCCGTGGAACTGCTACAGCGCCGACTTCTACAAGGACGCCTTCCGGTACATCAAGGGCCGCATCGACGCGCTCGGCGCCTCGCGGGTCGCGACGGTCTGGCAGAGCGCCGCATGGCCGGTGAACACCAGCACCGACCACCCGGAGTGGGGTTACGTCGTCACCGACCCGAAGCACTTCGACAACTGGTACCCCGGTGACGCCTACGTGGACTGGGTGGGCCTCTCGGCCTTCTACAACTCCCGTTCCGTGCGGACCCAGTGGGGCTGCGGCTCACACGACACCGATCCGGTGGGTTTGCAGAACCGGGTGCTGGACTTCGCCCGCTCGCACGGCAAGCCCGCCATGGTCGCCGAGGCCGCGCCGCAGGGTGCCAGGACCGGGGCGGGCAGCACCAGCTGCATCTTCACCAACAGCCCGGCCCCGGCGAGCGGCCAGGCCATCTGGGACGGCTGGCACGCCGGCTACTTCGACTGGGTGAACACCAACAAGGACGTCATCCGCGCGGCGGCGTACATCAACACCAATTGGGACTCCCAGACGCAGTGGCAGTGCTCCCCCGGCGCCCAGGCCGGCGGTCCGGGTTGCGCCAACGGCAACTGGGGCGACTCACGCGTCCAGGCCAACGCGACGGTGCTGAACAACTTCGTCGCCGAGATCAAGAAGCCCCTGTGGTCGACCGGGTCCTCCGGCACCACGAACCCCACCGATCCCACGGACCCGACCGACCCGACCGACCCGACGGACCCCACCGACCCCGGTGACGGCGGGAGCGGTACGGAGCCCACGTACACGCAGTCCGTGGTGACCAGCCCGGCCACCGCCATCCGGTTCACCACGAAGAACTTCGAGGCGAGCTTCGTCACCGTGCAGTACCGCATCGACGGCGGCGCCCCGCAGAACTACTTCCTCACCTACGACCAGGCGTCCGGCCGCTGGGAAATCCCCGTCACCGTCCCGCACGGCGCCACGCTCACGTACTCCTTCAACTACCAGCCCACGACGCAGACCAGCCAGATCACGACCCCGGTCATGACCTGGACCGCTCCCTGATCCTCCTCCGGGGTGCCGTGCCGGTCCCGCCGCGCACGGCACCCCCTCTCCCCCACCCCGCACCGAGGAGACCCATGCCGCACACCACCCCACGCCTCCGCCGCGTCCGGCGCGCCCTCGCCGCCGGGACGGCCGCCGTGCTGCTCCTGCTCACCGCCCAGACCGCCACCGCCACCGCCTCCACCACGGACCCGGCCGCGCCGGAGCTGCTGCTCGGCCAGTCCACCCGGGGCGCGCTGAACGACTTCAACTCCTTCGCCCAGGGCGCCGACGGCGGCTCGGTCTACTACGAGCTGCGCAGCGGTGACTGGGTCAACGCCGAACACCGCGCCTTCGCGGAGGAGCTGGCCTCGCAGGGCAAGACCGTGCAGGTCGGCATCAGCTGGAAGGACAACCCGCCCGGCTTCGAGGGCGGCGACGAGAACGCCAAGGCCGCCAGGTCCCGGGCGGTCACCGCCGAGATCGCGGCCGGCGGGCACACCGCACAGCTGGACCGCCTGCTCGCGTTCACCAACGCCCATCCCTCGGCCTCGTTCAAGCTGCGGCTCGACTACGAGGTGAGCAGCTTCTACCACTGCACCGACGCCAGTTGCTCCTCGTACAAGAACGCCTTCAACACGCTCGCCGCGTACCTGGACGGGCACTCCACCGCGCACAACCTGTCGTTCGTCTACCACCCTGTGCGCGGTGAGTTCGAGCAGCTGTATCCGGGGGACGCGGCGGTGGACTGGGTCGGGGTCTCGATCTTCGCGCACGAGCTGTGCCTGCCGATCTACGACCGGGGCTACCTGTACAACGGCACCCCGCCGCAGAACTACGACGTCGGCGCCAACCAGTGCCGCAACGCGTACATCGGGACCGACCAGAACGGCAACCCGGCGGCGGTCTGGCGGAACTTCGACCATGACGCCAACGTCCTGAAACTGGTCAAGTTCGCCAAGGACCACGGCAAACCGGTCGTGCTCTCCGAGGCCGGCATGATGAACTTCACCGCCGACAACGGCGCCACGGACGGCATGGAGCAGGTGCAGGGCGACCGCTGGGTACAGCGGCTGTTCTCGCTGATGAACTACCGGGGCCCGATCCCCAATCTGCCGGGCGAGTACGACCTGCGCGGGGTGATCCGCTCGGTCGTCTACATCAACCTGGACTTCCGTTACGGCTGGGACGGCATCGACGACGGCAGCTTCGACTTCGCGCCCGACACCACCTGGTTCGTGGACGGCCGGCTGTCCCACTACGCGGCCGCCAGGGCGTCCTTCTGCCGGGGCCTCGCCGACAACGGCTTCACCGCGCGGTGCCGGTGATGCGCCGCCCCGCATCCGCGGCCCGGCGGCCCGCCGCGTCGGCCCTTGTGGTCACCGCGGTCCTGGCCGGTTCGCTGATCTCGGCGGGCGGCCAGGACAGCGCGGCTGCCGGTCAGGCCGCCGCGGCGGCCCCCGAGGTGATCACCGTGGACACCGGCCGGCAGTCCGGGCCGCTCACCAAGGCCGGACTCGGCACGCTGTTCGGGGTGACGACCACACCGAACACCCCGGCCGCGCTCGCCGACGGCACGCAGGTGCTGCTCGCCCAGCACCAGAGCATGGACGGTGACACCTCCTACCCCAGCTCCACGGAGTCGGTGGCGGCGAAGCTCCGGGGCACCGGGGTGAAGATGGTCGGCCGCTACAACGACCTGATGGGCGGCTGGCCGTACGTCTGGAAGGGGATCGACGACTGGAACGGCAAGGTGGACAGCGCCACCCGGTCGATCCAGAAGTACAAGGACGTGCTGAGCGCGGTGGCCCCGCTGAACGAGCCCGACAACAAGCTGGGCACCCAGCCGGACAGCCCCTTCATGACCGACCCGCGCGTCCCCGGCGCCACCTACGACGCCAAGGTCAACTGGCTCTGGACGCAGACCGTCCGGCGCATCCGGGCCATCGACGGCTCGGTGAGGATCATGGGGCCCAACTACGAGCACTACAACCCGTGGGAGTCGCCGGACCGGCAGCCGCGCATGCGGGACTTCCTGGTCAACGCGGAGAACACCGGCACGCTGCCCGACATCATCGGCTGGCACAGTCTGGGCCCGAGCCCGGGCGATGTGCCCGAGTCCCTGACCCGCTACTACCGGCCGCTGGAGCGGGAGTTGGGGATCTCCCCGCGCCCGGTGATGATCGAGGAGTACGGGCCGGGGAACGGCGAGTTCGAGGGTGTGCCCGGGACCATGGTCAAGCACTGGGCGGAGTTCGCCCGGTACGGCGTGGACTCGGCGGCCATGGGGATCTACACCAACCCCGGGCTGCTCGGGAACACCCTGCGCCGCACCACGGGCGGCTTGAAGCCCAACGGCGGCTGGTACTTCATGAACTGGTTCCGCGAGCTGCGCGGCAACCAGCTCTTCGTCAGCCGCTGGGACACCCGGCACTACCAGGGCTCCGACGCGGTCGCGTCCTGGGACTCCGCGTCCCGGTCCGTCACGGTCCTCGCGGGCGGTGACGACGGCGACATCGACGTGCGGGTGCTGGGCCTCGCGGCGCGCGGCCTCGGCCCGCAGGTGCGGGTCCGGATCGACACGACGGACTGGACCACGGACCCGCTGGCCACCGACCGCAGGGCCGAACGCGCGGGCGACCCGCAGTCGGGCCCGTACAACGTCTACGACAAAGTGCTCGCGCTCGACTCGGGCGGCAACCTCACCGTGCCCATCCGGGGGATGGAGCACCTCGACGGCTACCGGATCGTCGTGGAGCCGGCGGGTCAGGCGGCGTCGTACCCGGGCAAGTACGAGGCGGAGGACGCGGTGCAGTCCGGGACCGTCCCGCACACCGGCAGCGACACCAACCTCGCCTCGGGGCGGGGGTACATCGGCGGGATCGACGGCGCCGGCAGCTCGGTCACCTTCACCGTCGACGCCGCGAAGGCCGGTGTCCACCTGCTGCGGGTGCGCTACGCCAACGGCACCGCCGCGACCTCCACCCACCAGGTACGGGTCAACTCCGAGGCACAGGGCGCGGTGAGCTACCCGGCCACCGGGGGCTGGGCGAACGCCACGATGGGCACGGCGGTGAAACGGATCGCGCTCAAGGCGGGCCGCAACACGGTCACCCTGGCCAAGGGCGACGGCTTCGCCGAACTCGACTTCATCGACGTACGCCCGGACACCCACCGGTACGAGGCGGAGCTGGCCGCGGTGAGCGGGGCGGGCATCCGGCACTTCCAGTGGAACGAGTTCCCGGACTACGTGGGCGGCATCGACGGCGCCACCAGCTCCGTCGACTTCGCGGTGGACGCGCCCCGGGCGGGGTCGTACCTGGTGGACGTCGGCTACGCGAACGGGCTGTCCGGGACCGCAGGGCACACCGTGACCGTGAACGGGGCCTCCGCCGGGACCATCGCGTACCCCGCCACGGGCGGCTGGCTCAGCGGCCCCCGGCAGGACGCCGACGAGGGCACCGCCACCGTCCGGCTCACGCTGCGCGAGGGGGTGAACCACATCCGGCTGACCAAGGGCGAGGGCTACGCCGAACTCGACTGGCTGGCGCTGCGCACGGAGTAGCCCGGTCGCACTCGCAAGTGGCTTGCGCAGTACAGGCGTTGGGTGCGCCGAATGCTCGCCAACCGGCGCACTCAACGCATTCTTCTCAGGTTTGAGTCACAAATTTTAGTTCTCGAAGCAGAATCTTGCGCACCGTCGTGGACTTCCTTGCGGCGGTGCTCCTAGCCTGTGGGACGTCCGAAGAGCCCCCACGAGCCGCAAGGACGACTTCGACGTGACTTCCCCACCCCGACGACCGCTGCTCAAGCGGTCGATATCCGCTTCACTCTCGCTGGCACTCGCCGCGGTCGGCACCGCCGCCGCCGTGGTGCTGACCGGCGCACCGGCCGCCCAGGCCGCCGGTGTCCCCGCCCCCTCGCCGCTCTCCGTACCCGGGCGCGGCGCGACCGTCCCGTTCAAGGAACAGGAGGCCGAGTACGCGGCCACCAACGGCACCCTGATCGGTCCGAACCGGCTCTACGGCACGCTGCCGTCCGAGGCGTCGGGCCGGCAGGCGGTGACCCTGGACGCGGTCGGCGAGTACGTGGAGTTCACGCTCACCGCCCCCGCCAACGCGATGTCCTTCCGGTACTCGCTGCCGGACAACTCCGCCGGGACGGGCCGGGACGCCTCGATCGACGTACGCGTGAACGGGGCCTCGCCCAAGGCAGTGCCGGTGACCTCCAAGTACGGCTGGTACTACGGGGGTTACCCGTTCAACAACAACCCGGGCGACACCAACCCGCACCACTTCTACGACGAGGCCCGGACCATGTTCGGGTCGACGCTGCCGACCGGTACGAAGGTCCGGCTCCAGGTGTCCTCCACCGCCGCCTCACCGTCGTTCACCATCGACCTCGCGGACTTCGAGCAGGTGGGCGCGCCCATCGCCAAGCCCTCGGGCGCGCTGGACGTCGTCTCCGACTTCGGGGCCGACCCGACGGGGGCCGCCGACTCGACCGCCAAGATCCAGGCGGCCGTGGACGCGGGCAGGGCGCAGGGCAAGGAGGTGTACATCCCGCAGGGCACGTTCCAGGTCCGCGACCACATCATCGTGGACAAGGTGACCCTGCGCGGCGCCGGGCCCTGGTACTCCGTGCTGACCGGGCGCGACCCCTCGAACCGGAGCAAGGCCGTCGGCGTCTACGGCAAGTACGCCGGTCAGGGCGGCAGCAGCAACGTCACGCTCAAGGACTTCGCCATCATCGGTGACATCCGGGAGCGCGTCGACAACGACCAGGTCAACGCCATCGGCGGCGCCCTGTCCAACTCGACCGTGGACAACGTCTGGATGCAGCACACCAAGTGCGGCGCCTGGATGGACGGCCCGATGGACAACTTCACCATCAAGAACAGCCGCATCCTGGACCAGACCGCCGACGGGGTGAACTTCCACTACGGCGTCACCAACTCGACGGTCACCAACACCTTCGTCCGCAACACCGGTGACGACGGGCTCGCGATGTGGGCGGAGAACGTCCCGAACGTGAAGAACAAGTTCACGTTCAACACGGTGATCCTGCCGATCCTCGCCAACAACATCGTCACCTACGGCGGCAAGGACATCACCCTGTCCGACAACGTCATGGCGGACACCATCAGCAACGGCGGCGGGCTGCACATCGCCAACCGCTACCCCGGCGTCAACTCCGGCCAAGGGACGGCTGTTTCGGGCACCACCACGGCCGCCCGCAACACCCTCATCCGGACCGGGAACAGCGACTACAACTGGCACTTCGGGGTCGGCGCGATCTGGTTCAGCGGGCTCAACGAACCGATCAACGGCAACATCAACATCACCGACAGCGAGGTCCTGGACAGCTCCTACGCCGCGATCCACCTCATCGAGGGCGCGACCAACGGGCTGCACTTCAAGAACATCAAGATCGACGGCGCCGGCACCTACGCGCTCCAGATCCAGTCGCCCGGCACGGCCACCTTCGACAACGTCACGGCGACGCACATCGCGCAGTCGAACCCGATCCACAACTGCGTCGGCAGCGGCTTCCAGATCACCCGGGGCTCCGGGAACTCCGGCTGGTACGCCGATCCTCCGGCCTGCACCGGCGTCTGGCCGGACCCGGTGTGGACCAACGGCGGTGTCCCGGGCGGCGGCACCGGCCCGACCGACCCCACGGACCCGCCGACCGATCCGACGGACCCGACCGATCCGCCCGAGGAGACCGGCAACCTCGCCCAGGGCCGCCCGGTCACCGAGTCCGGTCACGCCGATGTGTACGGCGCGTCCAACGCGGTCGACGGCAACGCGAACACGTACTGGGAGAGCAGGAACAACGCCTTCCCGCAGACGATCACCGTGGACCTCGGGGCGGCCAAGTCCGTCAAGCGGCTCGTCCTGAAGCTGCCCCCGGCGTCCGCCTGGGCGACCCGCACCCAGACCCTGAGCGTGTCGGGCAGCACCGACAACAACTCGTACAACTCCCTCAAGAGTTCGGCGGGTTACACCTTCAACCCGTCGAGCGGCAACCAGGCGACGGTCACCCTGCCGGGCACGTCGGCCCGCTATCTGCGGCTGACGTTCACCGCCAACACCGGCTGGCCGGCCGCGCAGCTCTCGGAACTGGAGGCATACACCAGCTGACCCGGCGACACTCGGGACACCGGCGGGCGGCACGCGCGACGCGTGCCGCCCGCCGGGCATTTCCCTTGCGGGGAGCGTTACTTGAGGGCGTAGCTCTTGGCGGCCGCCGCGGCCTCGGCGGGCCTGACCACCTTCAGGCCGCCGGGGACCTTGTCGTCCGGCTTCATGATGACGCTCTCCCTGGTGGAGGGCGCCGCCGGGTCGGTGAAGTCGTGCGAGACCCCGAAGTCGGTGCCGAAGCCGGAGATGGTCAGCAGCGCCTTGTCAACGCCCTCGCGGGTGAGGTCCTTGGCGGCGCACGCCTTCTTCAGGGCCTCGCCGTACAGGTCGGCGGCCGTGTATCCGGCGATGACGCCGTTGTCGAGGCCGTCCTTCGGGTAGGCGGCGGCGTACTCCTTCGCGAGCTTCGCCGGGCCGCTGCCCGGGTCGCCGATGGGCAGGGTGGACGCGGCGACGTAGTAGTCCCGCATCAGGGCCGGGCCGGCCTGGGTCTTCAGCAGCTGCGGTGCGTACGCGGAGTTGTTGCCGACGACCGGGACCTTGAGGCCGGTGGCGGCGGCGACCCCGACGAACGAGGCCGCCTGGCGGGGGCCCGCGCTGATGACGACGGCCTTGACCCCCGCCTGCTTCAGGGCGGCGACCTGGGCGGTCATGTCGTCGTCGGAGGGCTTGATCATCTGCTGCACCACGGTGAGACCCGCCTGCTTCGCCGCGTACTCCGATCCGGCGAGCGCGTTCTCGCCGTAGTCGCCCTCGAAGTACACATGGCCGATCTTGTCGCCCTTGGCGATGCGCTTCTCCGTGAGGAGGTAGTCGATCGCGTTGATCGTCTCGACGTCGTACGTGGCGCCGATGATGCGTACGTACTTACTACCGAGCAGGTTCGCGGACCACGCCTGCGGCAGGACGAGGCCCTTGTCCAGGCCGTCGACGCGCTGTTCCACCGCCCCGACGAACGGGGAGCCGATGAACTGGACGAAGCCCAGCACCTTCGGTTCCAGCTCGGTGTATCCGGCGACCGCCTTCTGGGGGTCGTAGCCGTGGTCGCGCACGGTCAGCTCGATCTTTCGGTCGCAGATGCCGCCCTCGGCGTTGGTCTGCTTCACCCAGAGCCGCTGGGCCTGGGTGACGCTCTTGCCGAGCGAGGCGTAGACGCCGGTCATGTCGGTGAGCGCGCCGAGCGCGATCACCGAGTCGGTGACGCCCTTGCCGGCCTTCACCCCGCCCTCGGCGCCCTCTCCCCCGTCGGATGACTTGGCCTTCTCGCTGCATCCCGTGAGGGTGAGGGCGAGGGCCGCGCACACGGCCCCGAGCACACGCAGTTTCATTTCTTCTCCCCTGGATTCTTCCTCGGGCGTGTCAGGCCGCCGGGCAGGAACAGGACCGCCGCGACGACCGCGGCGCCGTACAGGTAGCGCGATGCCTCGCCCGGTGCCAGGCCGCCCGTGCCGGGGGCCGCGACCAGCGGCAGGGCGTCGCTGTAGTGGGTGAGGAGCTGGGGCAGCAGCGAGACGAAGGCCGCGCCGACGACCGCCCCCGCGACGGTGCCGAGCCCGCCGATCACGATCATGGCGAGGTATTCGAGGGACAGGACCATGCCGAAGTACTCGGGCACCGTCCGCTGGAAGACCAGGGCCAGGAGCACCCCGGCCAGTCCGGCGTACATGGAGGACAGGACGAAGACCCCGGCCCGGTAACGGGCCACCGGGACGCCCATCACACCGGCCGCGATGCGGTGGTCGCGGATGGCGTTCAGCGCCCGGCCCGGCCGCCCGCGCAGCACCCCCCGCGCGAACAGGCCGCTGAGGAGCAGGGCGAGCAGCGCCGCGTACCAGAGTTTCTCCGAGGACTGGAACGGCACCGCGGCCACCACCGTCTCGGTGTCGTCGAAGGTGAGGCCGAAGAGCGACAGCGGCGGCACCGGGCGGCCGTTGTAACCGCCGGTGAGGGACGAGGCGTTGAACAGCACATGCTGGCCGATGAAGATCAGCGCCAGGGTGGCGATCCCGAGGTAGGCGCCCCGCAGCCGCCCCGCGATCGGGCTGAACAGTCCCCCGGCGGCCCCGGCGAGCAGGACGGCGAGCACGGCGGCGAGCCAGCTGGGCAGGCCGAGCCCGGACAGCGTGTGCCCGTTCTCCGTACCGCCCTCCCCCGCCAGCACGCAGTAGCCGTACGCGCCCACGGCGAGGAAGAAGGCGTGGCCCATGGACAGCTGGCCGGTCGCCCCGGTCAGCAGGTTGAGCCCGATCGCGCCGATCGCGGCGGCCATCGCGAACAGACCGGCCTGGAGCCAGAAGCGGTCCAGGTAGAAGGGGAGGGCGAGCAGCAGCACCGATCCCGCCGCCCAGGCCCAGGTGCGGGGGCGGCGCAGCCGCGCGGTGACGGTGTACGCGAACGGGGTGGCGGTCTCAGACACGGGCCGGCTCCTTCGTGCCGAGGAGTCCGGCGGGGCGTACGAGCAGCACGATCACCATCACCAGGTAGGGGGCCAGGTCGCCGATGCCCCGGCCGAGGAACGACAGATCGCTCTGGTAGCCGGTCGCGAGCGATTCGGTGATCCCGACGATCAGGCCCCCGGCGAGGGCCCCGGTCGTGGAGTCGAGGCCGCCGAGGATGGCGGCGGGGAACGCCTTGAGCGCGGCGAGCGAGGTCGCCCGTTCCAGGCCGGGCGTCGGGAAGACGGTGAGGAACAGCGCGGCGACGGCGGCGAGCGCGCCGGCGACCGCCCACGCGGCGAGCGAGACCCGGCCGAGTCTGATGCCCATCAGCGCGGCGGTGCGCGGGTTCTCGGCGGCGGCGCGCATCGAGACGCCCCAGGAGGTGAAGCGGAAGGCGAGCAGGAAGACGGTGATGAGGAGGGCGGCGGCGACGAACGCGGCGACCCGGGTCTGGGCGAGGGTGATCCCGCCGATGGTGAGGACCCGGTTGCCCCAGGGGTCACCGAGCGCGAGCACCTCCGTGCCCATGCGCCGGGTGAGTTCGGTGGTCAGGAGGATGTCGACGCCGATGGTGACGATGGCGAGGACGCTGTGGTCGCTGCCCCGGTAGCGGCGCATCACCAGGAAGTCGACGGCGGCGCCGACGACGGCCGCGCCCGCGATGCCGGCCGCGAGGGCGGGCCAGAAGCCGATGTCGTCGTGGAGCACGGCGGTGACGTAACCGCCCGCCAGCAGCAGGGAGGCGTGGGCGAAGTTGACGACCTCGGTGGCCTTGAAGATGACGACGAAGCCGAGCGCGATCAGGGCGTAGACCGAGCCGATGGACAGGCCGCCGAGGAGGAGTTCGATGAAGGTGGTCATTGCGGTGCTCCCAGATATGCCTGGACGACGGCGGGATCGTTCTGGACCTCGGCGGGGCTGCCGTCGGCGATCCCGCGGCCGAAGTCGAGTACGGTCACGGCGTCCGCGAGCCGCATCACCACCCCCATGTCGTGCTCGACCAGCACGATCGAGATGCCGAGGCCGTCGCGGACCCCGGCCACGACGGCGGCCGTACGCCGGCGCTCGTCGGCGGTCATACCGGCGACGGGTTCGTCCAGGAGGAGCACCTGCGGCTCCGTGCACAGCGCCCGGCCCAGCTCGACCAGCTTCTGCTGCCCGTACGGAAGCGCGCTCGCGGGCCGGTCCAATTCCCCTTCCAGGCCGATGAATTCCGCGATCTCGCGGACCCGTTCGCGGTGCGCGCGGGCCTCCCGGGCAGCGGACGGCAGCCGCAGCCCGGCGGCCAGGAATCCGGCCCGGGTGAGCCGGTGCCGGCCGAGCATGAGGGTGTCGGCGACGGTGGCGTACGGGGGTAGCGCGAGGTTCTGGAAGGTGCGGGCCACCCCCAGCGCGGCGATCCGGTGCGGGGCGAGCCCGGTCAGCTCGGTCCCGCCGAGCCGGACGCTCCCGGAGGCGGCCCGGCAGACCCCCGACAGCACGTTGAAGGTGGTCGACTTGCCGGCGCCGTTGGGCCCGATGACGGCGTGCACGCTGCCCGGCTCGACGGTGAACGAGACGCCGTCGAGGGCGGTGAGCCCGGCGAAGCGGACGGTGACGTCCCTGACGGTGAGCTGTGCGGGGGCGGTCACGCGGACCACCTGCCGAGGGTGCGGACGGGGGTGTCCGCCGCCCGGTCCGCGTCGGCGGCGGCCGCCTCGTCCACGACGCCCAGATAGCGGCGGCGCACCTCGTCCGAGGCGGCCAGTTCGTCGGCGGGCCCGTGCAGGGTGACCTCGCCGACCTCCAGGACGTACGCCGTGGCGGCGAGGCGCAGGGCGATCGAGGCGTTCTGCTCCACGAGCAGGACGGAGGTGCCGGATGCGTTGATCTCGCGGACCGTGTCGGCGATGCGCTGCGCCATCAACGGGGCGAGGCCGAGCGAGGGTTCGTCCAGGAGGAGCAGCCTGGGGTCGGCCATCAGGGCGCGGCCCATGGCCAGCATCTGCTGCTCGCCGCCGGACAGCAGCCCGGCGCTCTGGTGGGCGCGGCGGGCGAGTACGGGGAACAGCTCGTGCACGCGGCCCAGCGCCTGGGCCGCCGCCCTGCGGCCTCGCGGCGCGCCGAGTGCTCCGGCGCGCAGGTTGTCCGCCACCGTCATTCGGGCGAACACCTGGCGGCCCTCGGGCACTTGGACGATCCCGGCGGCGACGATCCGGTCGGGCCGCAGCCGCTCCAGGGGGAGCCTGTCGAACCGGACGGTGCCGGTGGCGGTGCCGCCGTGGAAGCCGAGGGTCCGCGAGACGGCGCGCAGCAGGGTGGTCTTCCCGGCGCCGTTTCCGCCGAGTACGGCGGTGATCGTGCCGGGCGGGACGTCGAGGTCGATGCCGCGCAGTGAGCGTACGGGGCCGTAGGCGGCGGAGAGTGCGCGGATCTCCAGGGTGGGCATGGGGGTGTCCTCCTCCTTCCGCGGTTCCTGTGTTGCCACAGGTCAGCAGGGGGAGGAGGGGGGCGTCCATGGGGGTGGGGGGATGCGGTGCGGGTGCCCCGGTGGGGCGGGGCGGGGTTGTGCGGGCGCACAGGGCGGGGGCTCTGCCCCCGGACCCCGCGCCTCAAACGCCGGCGAGGCTGGAAAGCGCCGCGCCACAGTCAAGCCCCTCCGGCGATTGAGGAGCGGGGGTCCGGGGGCAGAGCCCCCGGTTCAGGCCAGGAAGTCGCGGGCGATCGACTCCGCCGCGCGCTCGAGGAGCGCCCCCGCCTCGGCCATGCACACCGCAGGATCCGGCTCCAGGTCCAGCAGCGCGTACGCCCGCCGGATCCCCGCCCCCTCCAGCGCCTCCGGCGACAGCGCCAGGCGGCCGCACACCGCCACCACGTCGACCCCGGCGGCCCGCGCCGCCGCCGCGACGCCCGCCGGGGCCTTGCCGTGGAGGGTCTGGGTGTCGAGGGAGCCCTCGCCGGTGATGACGAACGTCGCCCGGTCCAGCGCGGGCGCGAAGCCCAGGACGTCGAGCATGACCTCGATGCCGGGGCGGAAGCGCGCGCCGAGGGCGACGAGCGCCCCGTAGCCGATGCCGCCGGCCGCTCCGGCGCCGGGGAGGTCGGCCTGCTCGGGGCCGAGGAGCGAGGCGTAGTGCGCGAGGGCCGCGTCGAGCGTCGCGATGTCCGCCTCGGTCGCGCCCTTCTGCCGGCCGTAGACCTCCGGCGCGCCCTTCGGGCCCGTCAACGGGTTGTCGACGTCGCTGGCGAGGACCAGGTCGATGTCGGCGAACCGGGGATCGAGCCCGGACAGGTCCGCCTCGGCGAGGTCCGCGAGACCGCCGCCGCCCGGCCCGACCGGCTTGCCGTCCGCGTCGAGGAGACGTGCGCCCAGCGCGACGAGCATGCCCGCGCCGCCGTCCGTGGTGGCGCTGCCGCCGACGCCGAACACGATGGTCCGGGCCCCCGCGTCGACCGCGGCGCGCAGCAGCTCCCCGGAGCCGTACGTGGTGGCCGTGAGGGGTGCGAAGACGCCGTCGGGCAGGTGCTGGAGGCCGGACGCCTCGGCCATCTCGACCACCGCGGTGGTCCCCCGCACCGCGTAGGCGGCGGTGACGGGGTCGCCCAGGGGCCCGGTCACCCGCGCCTCGCGGCGCTCGAAGCCGGCGGCCACCGCCGCCGCCACCGTGCCGTCGCCGCCGTCGGCGACCGGCAGGGTCTCCACCCGTACACCGGGAACGACGCGCCGCAGCCCGGCCGTCACCCGCTCCGCGACCTGCACGGCCGTGAGCGAGCCCTTGAACTTGTCCGCCGCGACGAGCACGCGTGCGGTCTCCATCACTGCTCCGTCCGTCACCATGATTCCCTTTGCATTCGAACAGGCAGTCGCGCCGCCCCGACCCTATCCGCCGCACCCCCTCCCTGCCCATGGTCCGATCGATCAAAGTGCCCCTAGGCTGACCGTGTGACCACTACTGACTACGCCACGTATATCGCCGGTCTTCCCAAGGTGCTCGTCGGCGCGGCCTGCCTCTTCCGGGACGCGGGCGGCCGGGTGCTGCTGGTCGAGCCGAACTACCGGGAGGGGTGGACGCTGCCCGGCGGGACGGTCGAGTCGGCCGACGGGGAGGGGCCGCGCCAGGGCGCGCGCCGTGAGTCGCTGGAGGAGATCGGGCTCGACATCGAGCCGGGCCGGCTCCTCGTCGTGGACTGGGCGCGCGGCAGCGACCGGCCGCCGATTGTCGCGTACGTGTACGACGGCGGGGTGCTGGACGAGGAGCGGCTGAAGGCGATCCGGCTCCAGGAGTCGGAGCTGCTGTCCTGGAAGCTGGTCGAGCCGGCGGAGATCGACCAGTACCTGAAGGGTGCGCGCGCCTGGCGGACGCTCGCGGCGCTGAAGGCGCTGGAGTCCGGCACGGGCGCCGTGGAGCTGGAGGACGGGCGCCCCGTCGGCTGAGGCGGGGCGCCCGGTCAGCCCTGGGTCTCCGGCGGCCTGGTCTCGTCGTCGCGCGCGGTCTCCTCGCGTGCCGCGACGCGGGCCTCCGTGCGGTGGCCGCGCGCGATGTAGTCGCGTACGACGAGCTCGACCGCGTCCTGCGGGTTGCCGACCCCCGCGAGCACCATGACCTCGACCACGAGTTCCGCGTCGAGGCTGATCGCTACCTTCGCCATGGCGCGACGGTAGCACCGCGCCCCGGTACGGTCCCGGGCATGACTCTCCGCGCCACCCGGGCCTCGTACGACACCGTCGCCGCCGACTACGCCGCGCTCCTCGCGGACGAGCTGGCGGCGAAGCACCTGGACCGGGCGATGCTCGGCGCCTTCGCCGCGTATGTGGAGGCGGGCGGGGGCGGCCCGGTCGCCGATCTCGGCTGCGGGCCGGGGCGGGTCACCGCGTATCTGCGGGACCTCGGCCTCGACGCCTCCGGCACGGACCTCTCCCCCGGCATGGTCGCCGAGGCCCGGCGGCGCTACCCGGAGCTGCGGTTCGAGGTGGGCACGATGAGCGCGCTGGACCTGCCCGACGGCTCGCTGGGCGGGGCCGTCGCCTGGTACTCGCTCGTGCATACGCCGCCGGAGGAGCTGGGGCCGTACACGGCCGAATTCCACCGGGTCCTGGCCCCCGGCGGCCATCTGCTCCTCGCCTTCAAGGCGGGCGAGGACGAGGGCGTGCGGCTTGAGCACGCGTACGGGCACCCCGTGGACCTGGACGTCTACCGCTTCGACCCGGACCGGGTGGCGGGGCTGCTGGAGGGGGCCGGGTTCGAGGTGCGGGCGCGCCTCGTGCGGGCGGCCGACCCGGAGGAGCGCACTCCGCAGGCGTTCCTGATCGCGCGGCGTCCGATCGGGTCAGGTAGTGTGGACGGCTGCGAAGGGGAGTAGCCCCGCAAACCGGTCGTCGACACACTGGAACCCCGGTTCCCGGTGGCCGGGCTCGTGGATCATCACGGGTGGGCGAGACCTTCGGTCAGGTATGACACGCCCACGCCCCGTGGGCCGTGCCGTCATGCCGGGCCGAGTGGTCCTCCGAAACGCCGACCGGCACTTCGCGGAGATCCGGGGCCCGGCTCGTACAGAAAGCCACCCGGAATGCATCTCGACCCCCTGGCGATCATCACCGCTTTCGGGCTGATCTTCCTCGCCGAACTCCCGGACAAGACGATGTTCGCGTCGCTCGCCATGGGCACGCGCATGCGCCCGCTCTACGTCTGGTTCGGCACCTCGTCCGCGTTCATCGTGCATGTCGCCATCGCGGTGGGCGCGGGCGGGCTGCTCGGTCTGCTGCCCGACTGGATCGTCAAGCTGGTGTCCGCCTCGCTCTTCGCGTTCGGCGCGTTCATGCTGCTGCGCGGGGGCGGGGACGACGAGGACGACGAGGCAGGCCCGAAGACGGTGACCGGGTTCTGGCCGGTGTACTCGACGGCCTTCATGGCCGTGTTCATCAGCGAGTGGGGCGACCTCACGCAGATCACAACTGCCAACCTGGCGGCGAGCAACGGGACTTGGTCCACCGCGATCGGTTCCGCCGCCGCCCTGATGTCCGTGTCCGCGCTGGCGCTGCTCGCGGGCCGGTTCATCGCGAAGCGCGTACCGCTGAAGACCGTGCAGCGGGTCGGCGGGCTGTGCATGCTGGGCCTGGCGATCTGGACGGTGATCGAGATCTTCACCGGCTGAGTTGCGTATGTGCCGTACGGCGAAGGGCCCCGCACGAGCGTGTGCGGGGCCCTTCGCCGTACGCGCGGTCAGAACAGCGCCGGGGTGCTCGCCTCCGTACCGTTCTCGAACGCCAGCAGGCGCTGCTTGCGGTCCAGGCCGCCCCCGTAGCCGGTGAGGCCGCCCGAGGCTCCGATCACCCGGTGGCAGGGCACGATGATGCCGACCGGGTTCTTGCCGTTGGCCAGGCCCACCGCCCGGGAGGCCCCGGGCTTGCCCAGGTTCTCGGCGAGTTCCCCGTACGAGCGGGTCTCGCCGTACGGGATGAGCCGCAGCTGCTCCCAGACGCTGCGCTGGAACGGGGTGCCGTCCAGGTGCAACGGCAGGTCGAAGTCGCGCAGTGCGCCGGCGAAGTAGGCGTCGAGCTGGCGGATCGCCTCGGCGAAGGGGCGTGGATCGGGTACGCCGAAGGTCTCCTCCGGGGGCCGGTGGCGCTGGCCGGTCATGTAGAGGCCGGCGAGGACCCCGTCGGTGGCGACGAGGGTCAGCGGGCCGTAGGGGCTGTCGGTGACGGTGTGCTGCCGGGTCACGGGGCACTCCCTTCCGCGTCCGGGAGGTGGTTGATGGGGTGGTCGTCCACGGTCCAGAGGTACTGGACGGCGTACGCCCGCCAGGGGCGCCAGCCGGCAGCGCGGGCGGTGAGCGCGGCCGGGGTGGCGGGCAGGCCGAGGTGCTGGGCTGACCTGCGGATGCCGAGGTCGGTGGGGAGGAAGGCGTCCGGGTCGCCGAGGGCGCGCATCGCGATGACTTCCACGGTCCAGGGGCCGAAGCCGGGCAGCGCGGCCAGGTCGGCGCGGGCCCGGTCCCAGTCGGAGTCGGGGCCCAGGCGCAGCGAGCCGTCCGCGAGGGCCTGGACGAGGGTGGTGAGCGTGCGGCGGCGGCTGCGCGGGAGGGCCAGCTGCTCGGGGTCGAGTCCGGCCAGCGCCTCCGGGTCCGGGAAGAGGTGGGTGAGTCCGCCCTCGGGGTCGTCCACCGGGGTGCCGTGCGCGGTGACCAGCCGGGCGGCGTGGGTGCGGGCGGCGGCGGTGGACACCTGCTGGCCGAGCACGGCGCGGACGGCGAACTCGGCGCCGTCGACGGTCCTCGGCACCCGGCGGCCCGGTGCCGCGTCGACCAGCGGGGCGAGCAGCGGGTCGGTGCGCAGCTGCTCGTCCACGGCGACCGGGTCGGCGTCCAGGTCGAGGAGCCAGCGGCAGCGGCTGATGGCGAGGGTCAGGTCGCGCGGGTCGGTGAGGGAGAGCCGGCAGGCGATGTGGTCGGGGCGCGGGGTGAGCGCGACGATGCCGTGGCCGTGCGGCAGGGCGAGGGTGCGGCGGTACGCGCCGTCGCGCCACTCCTCGACGCCGGGGACGGCGGTCGCGGCGAGGTGGCCGAAGAGGTTGCTGGGGTTGAGCGGGGCGCGGTACGGCAGGCGCAGCGTGATGACGCCCGGGGTGGCGGGCGCGGGTGCGGTGCGGGCGGCCCGGGTGCGCAGTTCGCCGGGGGCGAGGGCGAAGACCTCGCGGACGGTGTCGTTGAAGGTCCGCACGGAGGAGAACCCGGCGGCGAAGGCGATCTCGGCCATGGGCAGCCCGGTGGTCTCGATGAGCACGCGGGCGGTCTGGGCGCGCTGGGCGCGGGCCAGGGCGAGCGGTCCGGCGCCCAGCTCGGCGAGCAGCTGGCGTTCGATCTGGCGGGGCGAGTAGCCGAGGCGGGCGGCGAGGCCGGGGACGCCTTCGCGGTCCACGACGCCGTCCCGGATGAGCCGTATCGCGCGGGCCACCGAGTCGGCGCGGGCGTTCCACTCCGGGGACCCGGGGCTGGTGTCGGGGCGGCACCGCTTGCAGGCCCGGAACCCGGCCTGCTGGCAGGCGGCCGCGCTGGGGTAGAACGTCATGTTCTCGGCCTTGGGCGGCACGACGGGGCAGCTCGGGCGGCAGTAGATCCGGGTGGTCAGGACGGCGGTGAAGAACCAGCCGTCGAAGCGGGCGTCCTTGGACCGGACCGCCCGGACGCAGCGCTCGGTGTCGGTGTGCATGGTTCAAGGATGGGCCACCGGTGGGGCGGGTGGCTGGCGGAAATCCGACATGGGCGTCGGGCTGCCTGGGGCTGCCCGACGCCCGTGTCTCCTGGTTCAGCCGCGCAGGGCCGAGGCGAAGATCCCCGGGAGCCGGGTCGCCTTCGGGTCCGCGGTGTAGGCGGTGAGGCGTTCCATGGTTGTGCGGCCGGTGCGGTTGGTGACGTAGTACGGCGGGCGCGGGGACAGGGACGGGGAGCCGGTGAACAGGCCGCGCGGGGCGGGTGCGAAGGGGGCGCGTACGACGGTCTTCTCGACGTGCTCCAGCATGAACGCGTTGTGCACGAAGCCGACCCCGCTGCCGATGTCCTGGCGGCTGTGCCCGGGGAAGGCGCCCCAGGGGGTGTAGCCGAGCAGGAAGCCGAACGCCGACCAGCAGTTGACGCCGAGGGTGCCGTAGCGGAGCCCCGCGATCGCCTCCTCGACCGCGCTGCGGTGGGCGCGTTCGGTGCGGGGGTGGACCAGCAGGGTCGCGCCGAGGGTGCCGGGGAGCCGGTCGTTCGCGAACTCCGTCGCCGCGCGCAGGAATGCGGGGGCGTCGGCACCCGGCAGCCGTACGACTCCGAGGGCGCTGGCGAACACCTCGATGTCGAGCATCGGGTCGCCCATGTCCGTGATGTCGGGCACCAGCAGGCGGCAGGCGGCCTCGCCGTGGGTCTCGGCGTCCGGGTGCGCGCGGACGACCGCTTCGAGGCGGTCGGCGGCGCCGGGGTAGTAGTCGGCGCGGGGCGGGAGTTCGCGCAGCACCCGGCGGATCTCGGCGAGCAGCCGTTCGGTGCCGTCCCACGCGCGGGGGACGACGAGGATCTGGCTGGCGACGCAGTTGTGGCCGGAGTTGTTCATCTTGCTGGTGACGATGTGCTCGGCCTGGAAGCGGAAGTCCGCCGCACTCCACGGTCCCGGGGTCACGATGCAGGGGCTGACGCCGCCGAGTTCGCTGGTGAACGGCTTGTCGTTGAGCGGGGTGTCCTCGCTCCTGCGCCGCTCGGCCTGCTCGTCGGTGCCCCAGACGATCGCGTCGTGGGTGCGTTCGCTGCCGGTGACGTGGATGGTGTCGACGCCGTCGTGGGTGGTGAGGTAGGCGCCGGTCTCGGCCCCGCCGTCCACGAAGCGCACCCAGCCCTTCTCGATGAACTCGGCGAACACCTCCTCGAAGTGCGGGCGCAGATAGGCGTTCACGGGGTTCATCTTGGCGAGGACGACCTCGCCCTCCGCGTACAGCTTGTGCAGGATGTCGAGCGGGGTGATCGCGGGGACGTTGCCCGCGCCCAGGACCAGGGCGACGGCCGGGCGGCCCTGGCGGCCCCGGAACTCCCCCGCCGCGTCGGCCAGCGCCTGCGCCCGGGTGGTCCCGGGCAGGGTCCACACCTCGGCGGTGAACCCGTTGAGCAGGAGGCGGTCCGTCCCGGTGGCGGGGAAGACGTCGACCAGGACGCGGCCCCCGCGTTCGCGGACGGCCGTGCGGTCGACCGGGTCCTGTCCGGCGGCGAGCCTGCGCAGTACGTGGAGGTAGGCGCTCACCGTCTGGGCCAGGGCCCAGGGGGCGGTGACCCAGTCCTCGGCGGCCCAGGCCGAGTCGGCGGCGTACCCCTTCGCGGCGGCGGCGTCGGCGACCATGGCGGGCGCGGTCTCGGCGATGCGCGGGAGCATGCGCTCCAGGAGGGCGACGCGTTCGGGGAGCGGGGTGGCGGTCCAGGCGCCGGCCCGGTCGCGGAGGCCGGCGACGGCGAGGTCGAGCGAGCTGGAGTCGAGTGCGGGGGCGGCGCTCACGGGCGGGCTCCTTGGGTGGGTCCGGTGGGGGGACGGGTCAGGGGGTCGGGCGGGCCGCGTCGCGGGCCGGGTCGATGAGCCAGAAGGATGCCGCAGCCCCCAGTACGAGGAGAAGACCGGAGAGCACGACGGCGTTCTGGTAGCCGCCGGTCCCGTGGGCGTCGACGAGGGCGCCGACGACGGCCGGGGCGGCCAGTCCGGCCAGGGTGACCAGGGCGTTCATGACGCCCAGCGCGCCGCCCGCCCTGGTGGGCGGGGCCAGTTCGCTGACGGTGGTCGCCGCGACGGCCGCGTACGAACCGCCGAACCCGAAGCCGAGGGCGATCAGCACCGTCTTGGCCGTGGTGCCGTCCGCGAGCGGGACGGCCAGGCAGCACAGGGCGCCGAGCCCGAGCAGCGTGCCGCCGACCCAGCCCCGGGCGCGGCGGCTGCCGACGCCGCGCCGCATCAGCCGTCCGGTGGCCCCGGCCTGGGCGAGCAGGACGACGGCGCCGATGGTCCAGGGGGCGACGACGACGATGCCCGCCTCGCCGGCCGTGTAGCCGAGGGCGTTGCGGAGGTAGGACGGCAGCCAGACCAGCATGAGGGCGACGGTCCAGTAGCTGGTGAAGTAGGCGAAGGTGGCGCCGATCCAGGTGCGGCTGGTGAGGATCGCGCGGTACGGGACCGGGGCGGCGGGCACCTCCTCGGGTACCGGCGCCGGGGCGGTGTCCACGCGGTGTCCGCCGTCGGCGCCGAGCACCTTCCAGACGGCGGCCCAGACGAGGCCCACGCCCGCCAGGACCCACAGCGCCGTGCGCCAGCCGTGGTGCTGGATGACCCAGGAGAGGCCGGGCGCGGAGGTGATCACGCCGAGCGTGACGCCGAGGGTGATCAGGGCGCCCGGCAGGTTGCGCCGGTCGTTCGGGAACCAGGCGAGGGTGGCCTGCTGGGCCACGGGGAAGGCCGGGCCCTCGGCCGCGCCGAGGAAGACCCGGGAGGCGACGAGGACGGCGAGGCCGCCGCCGATCGCCGCGGGCACCTGGGCCACGGACCAGAGCAGCGCCATGATCAGCAGCAGGATCTTCGGCGAGACCCGGTCGGCGGCGAGCCCGACCAGGACGGCCGCGACGGAGAAGAGCAGGAAGAACGCGCCGTTGACGAGGCCGAACTGAGTGGCACTCAGGTGCAGGTCCGCGCGGATCTCGTCGGCGGCGAGGCCGAGGACGGACTTGTCGGCGAAGTTGACCATCATGAAGACCACGAGGAGCACGGTCACCGTCCAGGCCCGGGTGCGGGTGCCGGCGGGTGCCACCGTTTCGGTGGGGTGCTGGGGCCGTTCGATCGGTGCCGCGGTCATGGGATCTCCTGGGAAGGGGGTGCGGAGGGGTCAGGAGAGCGGCACGCCGGCGATGGCAATGCGCTCCATGATCCGGCGCTGCGGGAAGTAGTCGTTGATCGCGTAGTGCTGGGTGGCGATGTTGTCCCAGATGGCGATCGAGTCGGCCTCCCAGTGGAAGCGGACCTGGTACTCGGGGATGCGGGCCTGGAGGACCAGGATGTCGAGCAGTTCGCGGCTCTCGGCGTCGGAGAGGCCGTTGATGCGGGTGCTGAAGGGCTCGTTGACGTAGAGGGTCTTGCGGCCGCTGCGCGGGTGGCGGACGACGACCGGGTGCTCGACCTGGGGCCAGGACTTGCGGAACTCGGCCTTCTGCTCGTCGTTCATGAGGGCGCCCCAGCTGGGTGCCCAGTCGTGCACGGCGGTGAGCGCGGCGATGCGGGCCTTCAGGTCGTCGGGCAGGTTGTCGTAGGCGGCGGCCATGTCCGCCCACATGGTGTCGCCGCCCGCCGCGGGCACCTCCACGGCGCGCAGGACGGAGCCGAGCGCCGGGTTGGCCATGAACGAGTGGTCGCTGTGCCAGATGTTCTTGTTGCCGGCGGCCTTGGCGTCCTTGGCGAGGCGCGAGACGCCGGCCGTCCCGGTCTTCGGGAAGAACGGGTTGGGCTCCGGCGGGCCCCAGACGCCGGACAGGGCGAGCTGGTGCTCGGCGGTGAAGCCGGTCTGCTTGCGGAAGAAGATCACCTTCCACTCCAGCAGCGCCTGGCGCAGCTCCTCGGCCAGCTCCTCGGTGATCGGGCGGGTCAGGTCGACCCCGTCGAGCACGGCGCCGAAGTGCGGGGTGAGCGGGCTGATCCCGACCTGCCGGTACGTGGCCGGCTCGGCGCCGGGCGCGAGCCGTTCGAGGGTCCGGCTCCCGTAGTGCATGAGCGGCTTGTCCAGGACCGGCTTGGGGTTCGTGACAGCGGTCTGCATGGGTATTCCTCCCGGCGGTGCGCTAATTACGTAACGAGCAGTATCGATATAGCCGGGCGGCGGGGCAAGGGGTGTGGCGAGGTGATTTACCGGTGGATTCGGTGACCGTCCGGGGGTGGGTTCCGTGACGGTCCGCCCCGGTTCCGGGCATGCGGAAGCGCCCGGCGGCGGGCCGGGTCAGGGACGAAGGGCGTTACGCGGGAGCGGCGACCGCGCGGCCGATCAGGTCCACCACGGAATCCACCAACTCCTGGTCCGGCAGGCGCTGTTCGCCGACCATGCGGAAGACCAGCGAGGCGGCGACGAGCGTGGCGGCGGCGGCGATGTCGACATCGGCCCGGACGTCGCCGCGCGCGACTCCGCGCGCCAGGAGGTGGCGGGTCTCGCTCATCACCCGGGCCGTGTAGTCGCGGTACGCGCCCGGCTCGGCGCCCGCCTCCGACGCGGAGCCGATCACACCGGCGAGCAGCCGCGAGACGCCCGGCTGCCGGTACGCCTCCATGCGCGCCGTCAGCACGGCGCGCAGCTCGGCCCGGAAGTCGCCCATGTCGGGGACGGTGAGCGGGCCGATCCGGGTCTCGGCCGCGGCGAGGATCAGCTCCTGCTTGGTGGCCCAACGCCGGTACATGGCAGGCTTGCTGACGCCCGCTCGGGCGGCCACCGCGTCCATGGTCAGCGCGCCCATGCCGTGCTCCGTCACCAGCTCCACGACCGCGTCGAGCACGGCCCGGGTGACGCGCTCCTCGCGGGGTCTGCCGGGGCCGCGCCGCGCCTTGGTCACCTGTTCGTCGGCCATGCCCCGACCCTACGCGGGCCGGGCCCATTCCCTCCCGCAGGGGTGCGGCCCCGGGCTCACCGGGTCAGCTCGTCGCGCAGGACGTGCTTGGTGATCTTCCCGGACGGCGTGCGGGGCAGGTCGGGGCGCAGGACCAGCTCGCGGGGCACCTTGTAGCGGGCGATCAGGGGTTCCAGCCAGGCGCGGACGCCGTCCAGGTCGAGCGCGGCGCCCTCGCGCGGGACGACCACGGCGACGACGGTCTCGCCCCACTGGGGGTGGGGCCGGCCGACCACGGCGACGTCCAGGATGTCGGGGTGGCCGCGCAGGGCGCCCTCCACCTCCTGCGAGGCCACGTTCTCACCGCCGGTGATGATCACATCCTTCATCCGGTCCACGACCGTGACGAACCCGTCCTCGTCCACCCGGCCCAGGTCACCGCTGCGGTACCAGTCACCCGCGAACACCTCGGCGGTGGCCTCCTCGTCGTCCAGGTAGCCCACCATGCGGGTGTCGGAGCGCAGCCAGATCTCGCCGGTCTCCCCCGCCCCCGCGTCCGCGCCGTCCTGGCGCACCACCCGCAGCTCGACCCCGGGCATGCCGCCCCGGCCGATCGCGCCGGCCTTGGCGACCTGCTCGGCGGGCGGGAGCGAGGCGCCCACGGGGCCCGTCTCGCTCATCCCGTACACCTGGTGGAAGTCCTCGGAGCCGTACGCCTTCATCAGGCGGCGCGCGGTGTCCGCGTCGAGCGGTCCCGCGCCGTAGATCCAGGCCCGCACGGACGAGAGGTCGTACGAGGCGAAGTCGGCCACCGCCTGGGTGGGTGCGATCAGGGCGATCGGGGCGGCGAACATCGCGGTGACGCGTTCGCGCTGGATGGCCTCCAGCATGCCCCGGGGTTCGTACTCGCGCTGGAGCACCACCGTGCCGCGTGTCAGCAGCGTGCCCATCACCCAGTTGTTGAGCGGGGAGGCGTGCCAGACGGGCATGCAGATCAGGAACCGCTCGTCGCGGCGGAGCGGGATCGCGGCGGCGGTGTAGGCGGCCGTCAGGGTGATCGTCCGGTGGGTGTGGACGCAGCCCTTGGGGGTGCCGGAGGTGCCCGAGGTGTACAGGATCTGGGCGATGTCGCCGTCCGTGCCCGGCTCCCCGGCGAACGGCTCGGCGGCCGCGATCCGGGCCTCGAACGCGTCGGCGGGCCGTTCAGGCGCCTCGGCGTCGGGGTGGCTGACCAGCCAGGTCGTCCCGGCGTCGGCGGCGGTGGCGCGCTCCCCGATCTCCGCGTCCACCACGGCGACCCTGGCCCCGCAGTGGCTCAGCTGCCGTGCCACCTCGCCCGTCCGGAGCTTGTGGTTGACCGGGACCAGGGTGGCGCCCGCGTACCAGGCGCCGAACGCGGCGAACAGGAAGGCCGGGGTGTTGTACGTCATCACGGCCAGCCGGTCGCCGGGGCGGAGCCCGGCCTCCCGCAGCACGGTCGCGGCGCGTCGGGCCGCGTCGGCGAATTCCCGGTAGGACCACCGCTGCCCACGGTAGACGACCGCTTCGTGGTCGCCGGCCGAGCGGACGGCGCTGTCCAGCAGGGTACTGAGGTGCATCACGTTCTCCTGACGAGCCGGACCGTGCCAACGGACCATGGCGGGAAACTCTGAATGATGGTTCACTTCTTTCATGGCCTACCGCAAGACCCCAGCCGAAATCAGTCGCCTCGAAGCAGCCAGGGAGCATCTGATCGCCGCCGCCACCTCGGTGGTCACGGAGGTCGGCTGGTCCCAGGCGTCGGTCACCGCCGTCGCCGACTCGGCCGGTATCGCGGCCGGCTCCGTCTACCAGCACTTCTCGTCCAAGGCGGCGCTGGCCGTCGAGGTCTTCCGGCGCGCCGCCGGGCGCGAGGTCGAGGTGCTGGGCACGGTGCTGCGCGAGCCCGGGACACCGGTCGAGCGGCTGGCGCGGGGCGTCGAGGTCTTCGCCCGCCGCGCCCTGGAGAACCGGGGCCTGGCCTACGCGCTGCTCGCCGCCCCGGCCGATCCGGCGGTCGGCGCCGAACGCCTCGACTACCGCCGCCGCTACCGCGCGCTGTTCGCCGAGGTCGTCCACGAGGGGATCGAGGAGGGCCTGCTGCCCGCGCAGAACGGCGAGATCACCGCCGCCGCGCTCACCGGCGCGGTCGGCGAGGTCCTGGTCGATCCGCTCGGCGCCGGCGACGGGGAGACCACCGAGGCGCTGCTCACCGAACTCGTCGCCATGGCCCTGCGCTGCGCGGGCGCGCCGCGCCCCTGACCATTCCGCGTACCCCTTCCCCTGGAGGCCCCCGTGTCCACGACCGTCCCGCCCCGCAGCAACCCCACCGCCGCGACCCACGAAGTAACCAACCAGGCACCGCCGCTGACCGGTCACGACGTGGCCGACGACGCGGTCCTCCTGGAGGGCCTGCGCCGCGAGGGCGCCGAGTGGCACACCGAGGAGCTGCACCGGCTCGGCCGCTACGTCGGCAGCGCGCAGGCCCAGGAGTGGGCCGAGCAGGCCAACGTCAACGAGCCCGTGCTGCGCACCCACGACCGCTACGGCCACCGCGTGGACGAGGTCGACTTCCACCCCGCCTACCACCACCTGATGAACGCCTCGGTGGGCGCGGGCCTGGCCGGTGCCGCCTGGGCCGACGAGCGCCCCGGCGCCCATGTGGCGCGCGCGGCCGGCTTCATGGTGATGTCGACGCTGGAGGCGGGCCACCTCTGCCCGGTCTCCATGACGTACGCCGTCGTCCCGGCGCTGCGGCACGCCCCCGACCTGGCGAAGACGTACGAACCGCTGCTGACCAGCCGGGTGTACGAGGCCGGGCTGCGCACCCCCGCCGAGAAGCCGGGGCTGCTCGCCGGGATGGGCATGACGGAGAAGCAGGGCGGCACCGATGTGCGCGCCAACACCACCACGGCCACCGAGGCGGGCGACGGGACCTGGCGGCTGCGCGGGCACAAGTGGTTCACCAGCGCCCCGATGAACGACCTCTTCCTGGTCCTCGCCCAGGCGCCGGGCGGCCTCTCCTGCTTCCTGGTGCCGCGCGTCCTGCCGGACGGCAGCCGCAACACCTTCCGCGTCCAGCGGCTCAAGGACAAGCTCGGCAACCGGTCGAACGCCAGCAGCGAACCCGAGTTCGACGACACGGTCGCCTGGCTCGTCGGCCCGGAGGGCAAGGGCGTGCGCACCATCATCGACATGGTGACGATGACCCGCCTGGACTGCGTCATCGGTTCGGCGGCCGGCATCCGCGCCGCGCTCGCCCAGGCCGCTCACCATGTGCGCCACCGCTCGGTGTTCGGCGCCAAGCTGATCGACCAGCCGCTGATGCGCAATGTGATCGGCGACCTCGCGGTGGAGTCCGAGGCGGCGACCACGCTCGGGCTGCGGCTCGCCGGGGCCGCCGACCGCGCCCAGCGGGGCGACGCGCAGGAGCGGGCGTTCCTGCGGCTGGCCACGGCGGTGTCCAAGTACTGGGTGTGCAAGCGCCAGCCGGTCGCGGTCGCGGAGGCGCTGGAATGCCTCGGCGGCAACGGCTACGTCGAGGATTCGGGCATGCCGCGTATGTACCGGGAGGCCCCGCTCAACGGCATCTGGGAGGGCTCGGGCAATGTGAACGCGCTGGACCTGCTGCGCGCGCTGGCCCGGGAGCCGGAGTCGCTGGACGCCTTCCGCGCCGAGGTCGAGGCCGCCTCGGGGGCGGACCGCCGGCTGGACGCGGCCTGGCGGGAGCTGCGCGGCGAGCTGGTCCTCACCGAGGACGCCCCGCTGCGGGCCCGGCGGCTCATCGAGCGCGCGGCGCTGGTCCTCCAGGGCTCGCTGCTCGTCCGGCACGCGCCGACGGCGGTCGCCGACGCGTTCTGCGCCTCGCGGCTGGCCGGTGACCGGGGGCTCGCCTTCGGCACCCTGGCTCCGGACACCGACTTCGCGGGGCTGCTGGAGCGGCTGCCCGCGTAGGACGCCCGCCGGGACGCGGTGAGCGTGCTTCACCGCGTCCCGGCCGATCGGCCACCCACCACCCGACGCCCGAAGGTGATTCGGGTGCTTCGACGTGCCCGGGGCCCCGTGCCCCGCAAGCGGTCTCATCAGCCGGACGCGGCATTGAACGTCCGGCCGCTCCGTGGTGTCATCTGCCTTATGAGGAGTGCCCGTTCAGCCCGCACGGTACTGCTGGACGCGTTCTGGCCCAGCCGTCGCGTCGACCACTTCGACCAGTTCTGTCGCTGAGCACTCCCCCCTCGCAGCCGCCGTCCCGATGTCCGAACGGGACCGTTCCTGAGCTGCCTTGCCTGAGTACGCGCGTCCCGAGGGATGCGTGACGTTCCCCTCGCACGCTCTTCTGCCGCGTCCGCGCTGACGTCCGTCGGCGGCCCGCGGCCGTGCCGTGCTGCTCCCAGCCCCGACAGGAGCTCAGCGATGTCCTGCTGCACCCCGGCCTCCGATGGCCGCGGCCTTTGCCATCCGTCATCCGCCCCCGGCCTCCTCACCATCGGGCCGCCGCCCGGTCCGTATCGCCCCACGCCCGCGCGACGTGAAACCCGCGGTCAAGTCCTGTTGCCCGGAGGGACGTTCGCGATGGGCGACGGCTTCGGCGAGGGATATGCGGCCGACGGCGAGGGGCCGGTGCACCCGGTGAGGCTCGACCCGTATCTGATCGACGCCACCACGGTGACCAACGCCGCGTTCGCCGCCTTCGTCAAGGACACCGGCTATGAGACGGAAGCCGAACGGCTGGGCGTTTCCGCCGTGTTCCACCTGGCCGTGCGGGCGGAGCCCTCCGACATCGTCGGGGAGGCGGCCGGTACACCCTGGTGGCTCGTGGTACGAGGCGCATCGTGGCGCCACCCGGCCGGACCGCTCTCGTCGGTCGGCGCACTGCGGAACCACCCGGTGGTCCAGGTGAGCTGGAACGACGCGCAGGCCTACTGCGCCTGGGCGGGCAAACGCCTGCCCACCGAGGCCGAGTGGGAGTTCGCGGCACGCGGCGGCCTGGCGGGCCGGCGGTTTCCCTGGGGCGACGAGCTCAAGCCGCGCGGAAGGTGGAACTGCAACATCTGGCAGGGCACCTTCCCGACCCGGAACACCGCCGAGGACGGGCACGAGAACACCGCTCCCGCGAAGTCGTACCGGCCCAACGGCTACGGCCTGTGGAACACGGTCGGCAACGTCTGGGAGTGGTGTGCGGACACCTTCGCCGCCGACACCTACGCCGCACGCGCCGGCGACCTGCCCGTACACGACCCGCGCGGCCCCTCCCACGACCCGGACCCGGACGCCCGCCGGGTCATGCGGGGCGGCTCCTTCCTCTGCCATAACTCGTACTGCTACCGCTACCGGGTCGCCGCCCGCTCGGGCAACACCGCCCGGTCGGCGGCTGCGAACGTCGGCTTCCGCTGCGCCAACGACGCCGCGTGACAGCACGTCCGCCCACGCTCCGCCCCCTCACTGTCCCTTACCAGCCCCCTTCGAGGAGAGATCTCATGCCCAGGAGAAACGCGCGGCTGATCGGCCTGCTCAGCCTTCCGCTGATACTCACCCTGCCCACCCTCGTCGCCCCCGCCTCGGCCGCACCGGCCCGACAGCAGCCCAGGACCGGCCCAGCTGCCGCGCCCACGCCCGCGCCGAACATCGTGTACGTCCTCGCCGACGACTTCGGCTGGACGGACGTCAGCACGGGCCGGACCAACGCCGGCCACCCCAGTGACTACTACGAGACGCCCGCCCTGGACCGGATCGCGCGCGAGGGTGTCGCCTTCGACAACGGCTACACCTCGGTGAACTGCACACCGACCCGCGCCGCGCTGCTCACCGGGCTGTACGCCCCGAGGCCCCAGAACAACATCTACCTGGTCGGCGATCTCAACCGGGGCGGCGACGACACCCTGTTGAAGGGGCCCGCCCAGGGGCGCGCGGACGGAGCGACCGCCCTGCCGAACGACGCGCGTACCATCGGCGAGCGCTTGCAGGACGTCGGCTACCACACCGGGTACTTCGGCAAGTTCCACGTCAGCCGGTCGGGTGCGGACATCGTCACGCAGCACGGCTTCGACGAGAACTTCGGCGGGACCAACGCGGGCGACCCCGGCGCCTATCACGCCGTGGACGGACACTTCCACACCAAGATCGGCCCCGCGCTGGACGCCTATGCCGGCGACTACACACAGGAGTACGTCGACCGGAACATCAAGCCGTACAGCCAGGGTGTGGGCTCCGCCGCCCTGGACGCGCTGGTCGGCACGGACAAGCACGTCACCGACGCGCTGGCCGACGCCACGCTGGACTTCGTCGACCGCAACAAGTCGGACCGCTTCTTCGCGTTCGTCGGTTCCTACGCCGTCCACACCCCGGTCGGCGAGAAGCAGGCCCGTGCCGACCTGCTGGCCAAGTACCGTGCGAAGGCACGGGGCCACAGCACCTCGAATCCGTCGTACGGTGCCCTGATCGAGGGACTGGATCAGAACGTGGCCCGCCTCGTCGACCATCTGCGGACCACCTCCGACCCGCGCAACCCCGGACACGTCCTCGCCGACAACACCGTCCTGCTCTTCAGCGGGGACAACGGCGGTGTGGAACAGTTCACCGACAACGGGCCGCTGCGCGGCCAGAAGGGTGAGCTGCGGGAGGGCGGCATCCGGGTCCCGCAGATCGCCTGGAGCACCAACCCCCAGCTGGTACGCGGAAACCGGGTCGACCACACCCCCGTGTACGTTGCCGACCACACGGCGACGATCGCCGCGCTCGCCGGGGTTCCGGCGGCCGACCGCGGACAGCTCGACGGTGCCGACCTGAGCGGACGGCTCAACGGCTCGGCTCCGCTGGACCGCGACGCCCTGTACTGGCATCTGCCCGGCTACCTGATCGAAGGCGGCCGCGACCAGCGCCCGCAGTCGGTGATCCGGTCCGGCAAGTGGAAGCTCGTCTACTCCTACGAGGACCGCTCCTGGCAGCTGTACGACCTGGCGAACGACATCGGCGAGGCCCACGACCTGGCCGCCGAACAGCCGGCGGTCGTCACGGACCTGGGCACGAAACTGATCCGCTGGCTGGACGAGGTCGACGCCCCGCTGGCGACCCTGCGTGCGGGCAAGGCTCCCCTCACGTTCACCGTCACCGGGAGCACGTACGCCGACGACAAGGTCGTCCAGCGCCGCAACGAGACCGTGGTCGTCCGGCCGGGCGAGGAAGTACCGGTGGTGCTCCAGGTGCCCGCGGCGGCCCGCTGACGTCGGCGGCTCCGGACCGCCCCGCTACCGGGCGTCCGGCTCCGTTTCCATGAGCGCCCGCACCTCGGCCGCATGGGTCGCGCCCGCCGGGTAGGGCAGGGCGCGCACCATCTCTTCGGCGCGTCTCAACGCCTCCCGCGCCGCCGCGCCGTCGCCGAGCCGGTGCAGGGCCAGGGCGAGGACCGTCCGGGCGTCGGCCTCGGCGAGCCGTTCGCCGGTGCGCCCGGCCCGGGCCACCTCGTCGCCCGCGAGGCGCCGTGCGGCCTCGGGCCGGCCGCAGTGCAGCTCGGCCCAGGCGGCGAACACCGGCACGTCCCGCTCATGGCCCTCCACGGCACGGCGGGCATGGCCCGGAAGCCCGTCGCGCAGGGCGAGTTCGGCGCGGGCCGCCCGCACCTCGTGGCCCGCCTGCCGGTCCACGAGCCCCGGTGACGACTGCGCGCGGCCCAGCAGCGCGGCGGCGCCGGGCGCTTCCCCGGTGCGCATCCGGACCAGGGCGAGGGCCGCCAGGGTGTACGGAAGGCACCAGGCGTCGTCCTCCTCGGCGCCCGCGACCGCCGCCTCGGCGAGGGTGCGCGCGGTGCCGAAGTCCTCCAGGAGCAGCCAGAGTTCGGCGAGGTTGGCCCGTTCGAAGGCGGCGCTCGCCGGGTCGCCGGACTGCTCCGCGAGGTCGAGGGCCCGCTGCCCGGTGGCGACGGCCTCGCGGAGCTGGCCGCCCCGCCGCTCGTTCTCCCGCAGCGTCGAGAGCACCGAGCCGAGCAGGGTCGGGTCGCCGTACGCCTCGGCCGGGGGCAGGGCGAGGTCGGCCGCCTCGCGGGCCTCGTCCAGCCGGCCGCTGAGGCCCAGGATGCTGGCCCGCAGCGAGTGCGCCCGGGCCATCAGCCCCTCCCCCGCCCGGCCGGCCACCCGCCGCCCGGCGGCCACCGCCTGCTGGGCGGCCGGGTAGGCGTCCTCGTAGCGGCCCTGGATGCGGCACAGCACGGCCTGGGCCAGGTAGTGCCCGGCGGCGGGCTCCGGCGCGGTGTCGGGGGTGACCGGGTGCGCGGCCAGCACCTGTCGGCCGGCGTCGGGGAGGCCGGTGCGCCCCAGGGTGTCGGCGAGCCAGGCCGCCGCGAGCACGATGTCCTCGTGGTCGCCGCGCCGGACGAACTCGTCCAGGGCGAGGCGCAGCACCTCGGCGGCCTGGGCGAAGTTGCCCATGCGGCGCAGCACCTGGCTGTGGGCGAGGCGGGCCCGGGCGGCGTCCACGTCGAGCCGGGCGACCAGGTCGCGGTAGTAGCGGTCGGCGGTGTCGTTGGCGAAGAGGGCGGCGGCCCGGGCGGCGGCGCGGCGCAGGTACTCGGCGGCGCGCGGGTCGTCGGCGCGGGTGAAGTGCGAGGCCAGGGTGTCCACGGCGTCGGGGCGGCGGCGGAGCACGGCCTGCGCGAAGGCGCCGTGCAGCTGCCGGCGGCGGATGGCGGAGAGCTTCTCGTAGCAGGTGAGCCGGACCAGCGGGTGGCGGAAGGTCAGCCCCGCCTCGTGCCGGCCGCCGACCAGGATGTCCCGCTCCTCGATGAGCGAGGCGGCCATGGCACGTTCCAGCGCGTCGGTCGCGGCGCCTCCGGTGACGGCGGGGTCGAGCCCGTGGGCCGCGACGTCGAGCAGCTCCGACAACGATGTCTCCGGTCCGGCCACGGAGAGCGCCTCGACGATTCTCCGGGCGTGGGGGTCGAGCCGCGCCAGCCGGTCCGCGACGAGCTGCCGGACGCCGTCCGGGGCGACGGTCCCGGCGCCGTCGGCCATGCCGTGGGCCAGCTCGACGGCGAACAGCGGGTTGCCGAGGGAGAGTTCCCAGATCCGGTCCGGGGTGCCGGTGGCGGGGGCTGCGGCCGGCCCGACCGTATCGCGTACGACGGCGAGGCATGCCTCCTGGTCCAGGCGCGGCACGTCCTCGCGGACGGCGAGGCCCTGGCGGGTCAGCGAGGACAGGCCGGCGGAACGCGGGTCGCCGTCGGGTATCTCCTCCTCCCGGCACGTCACGAGGAACCGCCAGCCGTCCGTCTGCGCGGCGCGCCGGGCCAGGTGGCTCAGCAGCTGGAAGGAGCCCAGGTCTGCGGCGTGCAGGTCGTCCAGCACGATCAGCACCGGCTGCACGGCGGCCAGTTCGCCGAGCAGCGCGGCCGTGGCGCGGAAGAGGCGGTCGCGCTCCTCCTCGGGGCTGCGTTCGGAGTCGGCGCGGACCCGGCCGAGCGCCGGCAGGAACGCGGCCAGTTCCGGGTACTCGCCGCCGACGCGGGCGCGTTCCGCCTCGTCGCGTTCGGCGAGCCAGCCGTCCAGGGCCTCGGCGAAGGCGCCGTACGGGGTGTGCCCCTCCGCGTCGTGTCCGCCGCCCCAGAGGACGGCGGTGCCGGAGGCGGCGGCCTGCCGGGCCACCTCGCCGACCAGCCGGGTCTTGCCGACGCCCGCCTCGCCGGTGAGCACGGTGACGACGGCGGGCCCGTCCGCCGCGAGCAGCCGCCCGAGCACGGCCTCGCGCCCGCGCAGCGGACCGGCGGCGGGGACCCGGAGCGAGGCGGGCAGGGAGGGCGCGGACGGCGGTCCGGCGGGCTCCGCCGCGAGTGCGGCGCGGTGCAGGCGCTCGGTCTCCGGGCCCGGCCGTACGCCCAGTTCGGCGTCGAGGGCCGCCCGGCAGACGTGGTACTGGCGCACCGCGCGGCGGCGCAGCCCGAGCCGGGTGAAGGCGTCGATGAGGACGCGGTGGGCCAGCTCCTCGGCGGGGTTGTCGTCCAGGAGCCGTTCCGCGAGGGTGACCGCTTCCTTCGGCTCGCCGGCCCGGAGGTGGGCGTCGGCGAGGGCGAGGAGCAGGCGCTCCTTGAGGTCGGTGAGCTGGGAGCGGCGGCCCTCGGCCCAGTCGGCGTAGCGGTCCTCGGGGAGGAGTTCGCCGGAGAAGCGGTCCAGGGCCTCGCGGAGACCGTCCGCACCGCCGGCGGCGAGCGCGGTCCTGGCCTCCTCCTCGGCGCGGTCGGCGTCGATGCGGACGCGGGCGGGGTCGAGGTGGAGCAGCCCGCCTTCCGAGAGGAGGTACGAGGAGGTGGCGCGGGAGGCGAGTTCCGGCTCCAAGGCCCGGCGGGCGGCGTGCAGGGCGACGCGCAGGCTGCCCTGGGCGGCCTGCGGGTCGGTGTCGGGCCAGCAGACGTCGATGACCTGCTCGCGGTGGAGCCGGTGTCCGGGTACGACGGCGAGCAGCTTCACCAGGGACTGCGCGGTCTGCCTCGGCCAGCGCTCGGCCAGGGCCGGACCGCCGTCGCGGGTCACCCGGAATCCACCGAAAAGGCGTATGTGCACCAGGGGCGGGGCCTGGTCCGTGCTGTGTGTGTGCCGCTCGCTCATGAGGCGCCCACTTTAACCGGGCGCGCCGCCGCCCCCTCCGGCGAGTGCCGGAGGGGGCGGCGGGACGGGGTGACCGCCTGGGCTCAGGAGAGCTTGAGGGCGATCGTGTAGGGGGTGCTGCCGTTGGGCACCGAGTAGCCGCCGCCGATCAGCTCCGCGGTCTGGTTGACACCTCGGTCGTCGAAGTTGAGCATGACGACCTCGTCCTTGCCGTCACCGTCGAGGTCGCCCGTGACGTAGTTGCGGGCGGCACCGGCGTGCGCCTTGCCGAGCTGCTGGGGTACTGCACCTCGCCGGGGAGGATGGCGGGGTCCCAGAGGTAGACGCCGCCGCTGCCGCCGGTGGCGAGCACCTTCTCGCCGTTCGGGGCCGTCACCCAGGTGGCGAACTGCGCCGGCGGCGTCAGGAAGACGAGGTCCTCCGCGCCCCCGGCCTTGAAGGAGTAGAGGGCCGCGGTGCCGGACGCCAGCAGGGCGCCGTCACCGTCGAGGTAGTTGCTGTGGGTCCACAGACCGCCGGTGACCTTGGTGTTCAGCACCTCACCGGTGCGGCCGTCGCGGATCTCCGCGACGTTGAACGGGCTGAACGCGTCGGTGCCGCCGAGTCCGGAAGGCGCCCAGACGACCCAGGTGTAGACGACGGCGTGGCCGTCCGCGTACGGGATCGCGGGCGAGGCGTACACCGCGTTCGTGAGCAGGCCGCCGCGCACCTTGCCGTCCTGTGCGGTGGCCGGGGCCTTCGGGGCGCCGTCCCAGCCGAGCGCACCGTTCTCCGCGTTCAGCTGGACGGCCCGCATGGCGGGGGCGGCCAGGTCGAACGAGTCCTCGCTGGTGTACTGCACGTACACCTTGCCGTCATTCGTCGACGGGTCGGAGAACTGGACGTCCCCGGCGCTCTCGGGCGCCGCGTAGGTCCACAGCGCCTTGCCGTTGCCCTTGTAGACGCGCAGGGCGTCGGTCGGGACGAGGATGTCGGACTTCTTGTCGCCGTCGACGTCCGCGAGCGCCACGGAGCGGACGAACTGGCCGCCGCCGTCGATGGTCTTGAGGACGGCACCGGTCCGCGAGTCGATGACCACGACCGCGCTGTCCGCGGCCACGACGATCTCGGGGGTCTTGTCCCCGGTGACGTCGGCGGTCTCGATGCGGTGGACCGCGCCGGGCAGCGTCGCCCGCCACAGCATCTTCGGCTTGCCCGCGAGCAGCGAGGTGCCCGAGTAGGCCCAGAGGCCGTTGGAGGTACCGCCCTCGACGAGGTCGTCCTTCTTGTCCCCGTCGACGTCCACGGTCTTGCCGTAGGCCATGGCGCCCTGAAGCGGCGTCAGCTGCTCCTGGGTGCCGTCGGTGAAGGCGTAGGTGCGGACGTTCTGGTCGGCGTCGACGACCCGGATGTGCCGGCCGCTCTTGTCCTTGAACACGTCCTGGAAGGTGGGCGACGCGGTGGCGCCCTTCGTCTGCCAGCTGACCTTGCCCTTGCCGGAGAAGACCGTCAGGGAGGCGAAGCGGCTGCCGGGGTTGACGGCGGTTCCGGCCTTCGCGTCGTCCGAAGCGGCGGCGACCAGCTTCTTCCCGACCACGTCGAGCTTCCAGGTGCTGGGCCCGTCGTGGCTGTTGGCGGGGTCGCGCTTGGTGGTGTGCTGCCACAGCGCGGTCTCCGGGTCGTCGCCGTCGAGGACGCGGATCGTGCTGGAGTTGACGAACAGCGAGTCCGTCAGCGAGGACTCGCTGACCGCGTACTCGGCGCCGCCGTTGCCCGTGAGGTCGCCGACCGTGAAGGCGGTGGGCAGCACGTTGACGCGGGAGTCGAGCGTGGTGCGGCGGCCGTCCGAGAGGTCGTACGAGACGATCTCGTAGCGGACCCCGTCGGTGTAGTCGGACTGCTCCACGGCGACGAGCCGGCCGCGGCCGTCGTCCACCCGCAGCTGACGCACGTACAGCGGGCTGTCGGTCTGCCACCGCACCGTGCCGTCGTTCATGTCGAGGACGAGGGTGCGCCCGCTCGCGGTGGTGGTGGCGGTCTTGCGGACGTTCCACGCCACGGCGGCCTTGCCGCCACCGAGGTCCTGGAGGGCGGCCCAGGTCGCCGGACCCGTTTCGCCGGTGTCGTACGTCCAGGTGCTGGACTCGGCGAGCTTGCCGTCGGCGTAGCTGAACCGGGTGCTGGTCAGCTTCGCCGTGCTGCCCGCGGGGGCGGACGAGTTGTACGCGGGCGAGTCGGCGACGAGCAGCGCCCCGTCCACTATCTTGACCTGGCTCGCGTACGTGTAGAACTTCGACCAGACCGTGTTCCCGGTCGTGCCGTCGAGGATCGTGACGAAGGTGCCGGAGGTCAGCGTGGTGCCCGGGATGCTCACCCCGACCGGCGGGTTCATGCCCAGGTCGGCGGTGAAGACCAGGTCGGGCACGCCGTCGCCGGTCAGGTCGCCGGAGTCGTAGCCCTGGTCGGCGTTGGGCGTGAAGGTGCCGACGGCGTTGTAGCTCATCTGCACGTGCGGGGGGTAGATCTCGCTCTCCCACACCCGCAGCGGCTTGACGCCCCAGCCCGCGTACAGCGAGTCGACGGAGCGGGTCCACTGCTCGGTGCCGTCGGCGGTGGTGCGGGCGGCGTGGCCGTTGCTGTGCAGGGTGAAGTAGTCACCCTTCTTGTTGCCGACCGGCACCGTGGCCGCCAGGCCGGTCACGTTCTCGATCTGCGACGTGTTCTTGACCGTGATGTCGGCGGCCGCGTCGGTGGAGGTCTTCGGGCCCGCTCCGGTCCCGTCACCCGTCTTCTCCGCGTCCGACGTCGCGGCGTCGGCCTGCGGGTCCACCCGCATGCGGTCGGCCAGCTTCTCGGCCTGGGCGTTCGTCAGGCGCAGGGCCTTGCCGGAAGCGGAGTCGGCGGCGAGCGCGTGCGGGGCGGCGGTCAGGGCGAGGCCCGCGGCGGCCAGTCCGGAGGCGAGCCGCAGGGCCCGTCGCGAGTTGTGGGCTCTCATCACTTGTCTTCCTGCGTGAAGTGAACGGCCGAGCCGGCGGTGATGACCGACTGGTCGAAGGAGTACTGGAGGGCGTCGTCGCCGGTCTGGTTCTCGATGCCGACGGTCGCGCTCGTGCCGCGGTCGGGGACGGTCTTGAACTGGACGGTCACCGAGCCGGTGGCCTCGTCGAAGACCGCCTCGAAGGTGGCGCGGCCGGCGGTGCCGTCGGCGTAGGCGGCCTTGTTCCACACGATGGCGAAGGAGCGCTTGCCCTTCGAGCCGGTGACCGCCGTCTGCACGGTGGACTTCTTGTCCAGGACCAGGTCGTCCCAGAGGGCGGCGACGGTGCCGTTGGGGCGGGCCGCCGAGGGGAGCGCGGTGTTGGCGTAGTCGCCGATCCGCGGCTCCAGGAAGTCGACCAGGCCGTTCGTGGTCACGGACGCGCTGGTGTACGCGACGCCGTAGTGCTTGACCGGGAAGGGCAGCGCGATCGTCTTGGCGTCCTCGTCACCGGTGAGCGCCACCTCGGTGGTGCCCTTGATCCAGGAGTACGTGGCCGGGGTGCAGGTGTTGCCGTGGGCGTCGGACAGCGCCGGCAGCTTGATCTTGGCGGTCTCGTCGCCGTCCACGGTGAGCGCGCCGTGGTAGGCGCCGTTGCAGAGGACCGGGGCGCTCGGCGTGACGCTCAGGGTGTAGCTGCCGTTGGAGACCTCGGGCAGCGTGAAGGCGCCGCTGGTGTCGGTCTTCACGGGCGCGACCGGGGAGCCGTCGACGGCGACCGTGGCCTTGGCGAGCGGCCGGCCCTGGACGTCGTAGACGGTGCCGGAGACCTTGTGCGAGTCGACCGCGTCGAGCGTGAAGTCCTGGGTCAGGGCCTGGCCCTTGGTGACCTGGATGCCGGTGACGGTCTTCGGCGCGTAGCCGTAGCCGCTCAGGGCGAAGGAGTACGTGCCCTCGGCCAGCGTGAGGCGGTAGGCGCCGCCCGCGACGGTGTTGACGATGCGGGAGGTGCCGGCGGCGTCGGTGGCCTTGATGTTCAGGCCGGTCAGCGCCTTGCCGGTGGCGGCGTCGGTGACCGTGCCGGTGACGGTGGCCGCGGTGTGCGGGGCCTTGTCGACGGAGGCGAGGATGTCGAGCTTGCCCTCGCCCCAGACGTTGTTGGCTCCGGCGGTGCCGCCGCAGTGCGTGTCGTCCACGTCGATCGCGCCCTCGTCGAGCAGCGCGCGGGTGCCGTCGATGTCACCGATCAGCGAGGGGGCGGCGGACCAGAGCAGGGCCACGGCGCCGGCGACGTGCGGGGTCGCCATCGACGTACCGGAGATGGTGTTGTACGAGCTGCCCGGCCAGGTGGAGCGGACGTCGACGCCGGGCGCCGAGATGTTCGGCTTCTGCGAACCGTCGACGAGCGAGGGGCCGAATCCGGAGAAGTTCGCGATCTTGCCCTTGGAGTCGTAGGCCCCTACGCCGTAGGACGTGACCTGCGAGCCCGGCGGGTGGGTCGTGGAGCAGGTGACACCGTCACCGTCGTTGCCGGCGGCGAACGCCTCGAAGATGCCGGCGGAGTTCCATGCCTTGACGACGTCCTGGTAGAAGGTCGTCGTGGTGTCGTCGGAGCCCCACGAGTTGTTGACGATGTTCGGCGCGAGGTCCGGGCGCGGGTTCTGCCCGTTGTGGTCGGTCGGCGCGAGAATCCACTGGCCGGCCAGCAGCAGGGTGGAGTCGTCGCACAGGTCCGACTGGCAGCCCTTGGCCGCGATCCACGTCGCGTTCGGGGCGACGCCGACGCCGCCCTTGCCGACCATGGTGCCCATGGTGTGGGTGCCGTGGCCGTTGTTGTCGCAGGGGGCGCTCGTGGGGCACTGACCGCTGGCGTCGTACCAGTTGTAGTCGTGCGTGAAGGAGCCGTCCCCGTTGTTGCCCCGGTAGTTGCCGACCAGGTCCGGGTGGTCGTACTGGACGCCGGAGTCGACGTTGGCGATGACGATGCCCTCGCCGCGGTCCCGGTAGTCGTCCCAGACCCGGTCGGCCTTGATGTCCTTGACGCCCCACTCGGGGGTGGCTTCCTCGGCCGTCGCGGCCTCGGTGGCGGCCTTCAGCGCGGCCTTCGTCTCGGCCGCGGTGGGCTTCGACCCGCTGTCGTCCAGCTTGTAGTGCTGCTCCTTGACGATGCGCTCGACGTCCGAGCGCTTCGCGAGCCGCTCCACGAGGTCCTGGTCCCCCGTGACCTTGACCGCGTTGGCGATCCAGAAGTCCTGGTGGCCCACCTTCTCCTTGTCGAGGAAGGTGTTGAGGGACTGCTGGCTCTTGTGGGCCTTCGCCTTCAGCTCGTCGAACGCCGACTTCGCCCGCGCGGCGTGGCCGTGCTTGCGCTGGGCGGTCGTGAGGTCGGCCTTGTCCTTGAGGACGACGAAGAACGACGTCTCGCCGCCCTTGTCCACGGCCTTGAGCAGGGCGGAGTCGACCTGGGCGGTCGGGCCGTCGGCGGCGGCCGCGGACGGGGGGCCGATCAGCAGGCCCGTGACGGTGAGCGCTGCTGCCGCCCAAGCAGCGGTTCTCCGCCGGGGCGATCGGGACAGGTGCATCAAGATGCTCCTCCAGGAACGGTACGGGGGAGCCCGCACGCTAGGAGGGCGGCGTTACTCGGGCATTACAAGCCAGCCCGCGCCAGCGTTTCCGCAGGTCAAAGAGGTTCATAGACAATTCTCAGCCAATTCCGCGCACGGCTCGCGTTACGCGCGGACGTGTCCGTTCGGCCCCCCGCCCGCGACGCGGCGGTCCGACACGCCCCCTCAGCGGCGGCGGCCCGGCTCCCCCGACGCGCGCAGCCGCCGCCAGACCGCCTTGGCCGCGTGGTGGCCGGACATGCCGTGCACGCCGGGGCCGGGCGGGGTCGCCGAGGAGCAGAGGAAGACCGCCGGGTGCGCGGTGGCGTACGGGACGCGGGCCAGTTTGGGGCGGATGACGGTCTGGAGGCCGGCGAAGGCGCCGCAGGCGATGTCCCCGTCCACGTAGTTGGCGTTGCGCTGCGCGATGCCGGGCGGACCGGCGACCGCGCGGGCGAGGACCAGGTCGCGGAATCCGGGGGCGAACCGCTCCAGCTGGCGTTCGATGACCTCGGTCGCGTCGCCCTGCCAGCCCGCCGGGACATGCCCGTACACCCAGAAGACGTGCTTGCCCTCGGGGGCGCGGGAGGGGTCCACCAGGCTGGACTGCGCGGTGATCAGGAAGGGGGCGCGGGGGTCGCGGCCGTCGACCGCCCGGTGCAGGGCGTCGTCGATCTCGCCGGCGGTGGGGCCGATGTGCACGGTGCCGGCCCGGCGGGGCTCCTCGGCGGTCCAGGGCACCGGTCCGGACAGCGCGTAGTCGATCTTGAAGCAGGAGGCGCCGTAGCGGTACCCCTGGTAGGCGCGGCCGAGGCCGGCGATCCGGGCGAGGGCGGCCGGCGAGGTGTCGAAGACATAGGCGCGGGCGGGCGGCAGTTCGTCCAGGCGCTTGACCTCCGTACCGGTGGTGATCGTGCCGCCCAGCTCTCGGAGGTACGAGGCGAGGGCGTCGGAGATGGCCTGGGAGCCGCCGCGCGGAATGGGCCAGCCCCGCTCATGGGCGGCGAGCGCGAAGAGCAGGGCGATGCCGCCGGTGGCGATGCCGTCCGCGGGCGCGATGGCGTGCGCGGCGAGGCCGGCGAGCAGGCCGCGCGCCTTCTCGCCCCGGAAGCGGCGGGAGAGCAGGGTGGCGGGCTGGATCGCGTCGAGCCCGAACCGCGCCCAGCGGTACGGGTCGCGGGGCAGCCCGTCCCACGGGGTGCGCAGGAAGTCCCGGGCGAGGGAGTCCCAGTGGCCGAGGTAGGGGGCGAGGAGCCGGCGGTAGGCGCCCGCGTCCCGGGGGCCGAGGGACATCGCGGTCTCCCCCACCGAGGCGGCGAGCACGGCGGCGGTGCCGTCGGGGAAGGGGTGGGCGAGGGCCAGGTCGGGCTGGATCCATTCCAGGCCGTGCCGGTCGAGGGGCATCGCGTCGAAGGCCGGGGAGCCTATGGCCAGGGGGTGCACCGCCGAGCAGGGGTCATGCCGGAAGCCGGGGAGCGTCAGCTCCTCCGTACGCGCGCCGCCGCCGACCGCCGGCGCGGCCTCGAAGACCTGGACGGCGAAGCCCCGGCGGGCCAGTTCGACTGCGGCGGTCAGTCCGTTGGGGCCCGCGCCCACCACGACCGCATCGAGCATCGACGGCACCTTCGGACTCCTTTGTCAGCCGACGGTCGGAGCACCCAGGATATTCGCAGGCACCGACAGCCGGGGGCGGGTAGTGTCCTCGCCCGATGACCTCAGACAACTTCGCGGGCCCCGCCGATTCCGGAATGACCGCCCGGGTCGCCGAGATGGCCGCCCGGCTCACCCGAGTGCCCGGCATCCGGGCCGTCCTGCTCGGCGGCAGCCGGGCCCGGGGCGCCCACCGCCCGGACTCCGACTGGGACCTGGGCGTGTACTACCGCGGTACGCCGGACACCGCCGCCCTGTCCGCACTGGCCGCCGCCTTCCAGGGCTCCCCGGTCGAGGTGACCGGCCCCGGCGGCTGGGGGCCCTGGGTGAACGCGGGCGGCTGGCTGACGGTGGACGGCGTCCAGGTCGACTGGATCCTGCGCGACCTGGACCGCGTCGAGGCGGTCTGGGCCGACTGCCGGGAGGGCCGCTACGAGGTGGGTGTCCAGCCGGGCCATCCGCTGGGCTTCTGGTCGCCCGCGTATCCGGGCGAGGTCGCCCTCGGGCGTGTACTGGCCGATCCCGGCGGGGAGTTGACCGCCCTGAAGCGGGAGACCTCGGTCTATCCGGAGCCGCTGCGCGAGGCGCTGGCCGACGCGGCCTGGGAGGCGGAGTTCTCCGTCGTGGGCGCCCGCAAGTCGGCCCCGGCGGGCGACCGGCTGCACGTCTCGCTCTGCCTGTCCCGCGCCTTCGGCATCCTCGCCCAGTCGCTCCACGCCCACCACCGCACCTGGTGCCTCAACGAGAAGGGCGCCCTCGCGGCGACCGCCGCCCTCCCCGACACCCCGCCCGGCTTCGCGGACCGAGCGGACGCGGCGCTGCGGGGCCTGGACCCGGCGGCGGTGGAGACGGCGGCGGAGCTGGTGCGCGAGGTGCGCGAGGTGCTGGCCGCCGCTCCCTGACCGGGCTCAGTCCGCGCGGATCGCGGTGACGCAGCGGGCCAGCAGGTCGCGCAGCGTGTCGCGTTCCCCGGGGGTGAGCGCGTCCGCGATGCGGCGTTCGATGCGGACCGCTCGTTCGTCGGCCCGGCGCAGGGTCTCCGTGCCGGCCTCGGTCAGGCGGGTCTCCAGCATCTTCTGGTGGTAGGGGTGGGCGGACCTGGCGATCAGGCCGCGCTCCTCCAGATGCTTGAGCACCCCGGCCATCGCCTGGGGCGTGACCAGGCACTCCCGTGCGAGGGCCGCGCCGGAGATTCCGGGGCTGGCGGAGAGCGCGAGCAGCGCCGCGTACTGCGCGACCGTGAGGTCGGCGTCCTTGAGCGCGGCGCTCTTGGCTGCCATGAGGGCCTGCTCGGCGCGCTTGATGTCCAGGCCGAGGCGTTCACCGGCGGTCATTCCCATGGTCGCGAGCGTACAGGGGCCGGATATACAGCAGGATCCGAACTCAAAGCAAGCATGGAATGTGTATCAAGTTCCTGATATAACTCAACCCATGGATACCTACACGGCACCCGACACCTTCCACGGAACCGTCCTCATCACCGGCGCCACCCAGGGCCTCGGCCTCCACCTCGCCCGCGACCTGGCCGGGCGCGGCGCGACACTGCTCCTGCACGGCCGCGACCGCGCCCGGCTCGACCGGGCCGCCGCCGAGGCGCGGGAGCTCTCGGCCGGCCGGGCCGAGGTCCGCACGTATCTCGCGGACCTCTCCGACCTCGACCAGGTCCGGGCCATGGCCGCCGCCGTCCGCGCGGCCGAACCCCGGCTCGATGTGCTCGTCAACAACGCGGTGGCGGGCGGCGGCAGCGAACCGCTGCGCCGCGAATTCGGCGCGCAGGGCCACGAACTCCGGTTCACCGTGAACTATCTGACGCCGTATCTGCTCACCAAGGAGCTGCTGCCGCTGCTCTCGGCCTCGGCGCCCGCGCGGGTGGTCCAGGTGGCCTCGATGGGCCAGGCTCCCGTCGATCTGGACGACGTCATGATGGAGCGCGGTTACGAGGGGCTCGAGGCGTACCTCCGAAGCAAGCTCGCGATGATCATGTCGACGTTCGACCTGGCCGAGGAGGAGACGGCCCGCACCGGCGTCACCATCAACGCGCTGCACCCGGCCCATCTGATGGACACCGAGGGCGTGCGCGCCTACGGGCTGACGCCGGCCGTCTCCATCGAGGAGGGGGTGCGCCCGACGGTGCGGCTGATCGCCGACCCGGCGCTCACCGGTGTCACCGGCCGCTACTTCGACCGGTTCACGGACGCCCGGGCGCACGACCAGGCGTACGACACCGAGGCCCGCAAGCGGCTCACCGCGCTGACCCGGGAACTACTGGGCCTCTGAGCGGCCTTCCCGCAGCGCCGCCAGGACGCGGTCGGCGGTCGCGCGGTCGCGGGCGGCGGTGAAGGGCAGGGCGTTGCCCCCGGCGATACGGAACGGCTCGCCGGACAGCGTGGACTGCGTGCCGCCCGCCTCGGCGACCAGCAGGAGCCCCGCCGCGTGGTCCCACGCGTACTCCCAGCTGAACGCGACGGCGTCCAGCTCGCCCCGGGCCACGGCGAGGTATTCGAGGCCCGCCGAGCCGCAGGGGCGGGCGGCGAAGCCCTCGGCGCGCAGGCCGAGCAGGGCCGCCTTCTGCTCGTCGGTGGTGTAGTCGGGGTGGGACATCGCCACCCGCAGCACGGCGTCGGGCGCGGGCGATCCGGCGTGGATCGGGGTGCCGTCGACCCGGGCGCCCCGGCCGCGTACGGCGACGGCCATCTCGTCCAGGGCGGGGGCGTAGGTCCAGGAGGCCAGCAGCTCGCCCCGGTGGGCGAGGGCGACCAGGGTGCAGAAGCCGGGCTCGCCGCGCACGAACTGGCGGGTGCCGTCGACCGGGTCCACTATCCATACGGGTGCGTCGCCGCCCAGCGCCTCGTACACCTTCGGGTCGGCGTGGACGGCCTCCTCGCCGACGACGACCGAGCCGGGCAGGAGCCGGCCGAGGGAGGCGGTGAGGTGTTCCTCGGCGCGCCGGTCCGCGACGGTGACGAGGTCGTGCGGGCCGTTCTTCTCGACCACCTCGTGGGCGGCGAGCTGCCGGTAGCGGGGCATGATCTCGGCGGCGGCCGCTGCGCGGACCGCCGCCTCGATGTCGGTCAGGTCACCGGCGAGGAAGGCATCGATCATGCCCCCAGCCAATCATGGCCCTCCGGGGTGCCGGAGGGCCGGGCCGGTCAGCCGTTGACCGTCCACTTCTGGTTGGCCGTGCCCGCGCAGGTCCAGATCTGCAGCCGGGTGCCGTTGGCCGAGTTGTTGCCCGTGACGTCCAGGCACTTGTTGGCCTGGGGGTTCACGATGTCGCGGGCCCCGCTGACCGCCCACTTCTGCGCGGCCGATCCGTTGCAGTCCCAGAGCTGGACCTTGGTGCCGTCCGCCGTGCCGCCGGAGGCCACGTCGAGGCACTTGCCGAGTGCCCGGATCGTGCCGTCGGAGCCCACGGTCCACTTCTGCGCGTCGGTGCCGTTGCAGTCGTAGAGCTGGACCGGGGTGCCGTTCGCGGTGGCGGCGGCGGCGACGTCCACGCACTTGCCGGCGAGTCCGGTGATCCGGCCGCCCGTGGCCGGGGGCTGGCTGTCGTTGGTCGTGACGCGGACGTGGTCGACCACGAGCTGGTTGGGGAAGGCGGTGCTGCCGTCGGGGTCGCCGGGCCAGTAGCCGCCGACCGCCAGGTTCAGGATCAGGAAGAAGGGCTTGTTGAACGCCCAGGCGTTGCCGTTGGTGTCGGCGGGGGTGCGGCGCTGGTAGACGTTTCCGTCCACGGACCAGGTGATGGAGTTGGGCGCCCAGTCCACCGCGAAGGTGTGGAACGCGTCCGCGAACGCCTGGCCGTTCGGCAGGGTGTAGCCCGCGCCGATGCCGCCGGAGCCGGAGTAGCCCGGCCCGTGCAGGGTGCCGTGCACGGTGGAGGGCTCGAAGCCGACGTTCTCCATGATGTCGATCTCACCCGAGTTGGGCCAGCCGACCTGCCCGATGTCGCTGCCGAGCATCCAGAAGGCGGGCCACATGCCCTGTCCGCGCGGGATCTTCATGCGCGCCTCGACATGCCCGTACGCCTGCGTGAACTTGCCGGACGTGTTCAGCCGCGCGGACGTGTACTGACAGGTCCCGTACCAGCACTGGTAGTTGGAGGGGTTCTCCTTGCGGGCGGTGATAACCAGGTGGCCCTGTCCGTCCAGCGCCGCGTTCTTGTTGCCGGAGGTGTAGTACTGCCGCTCGTGGTTGTTGACGTTGTCGCCGGTCTCGATCTGCCACTTGCTGCCGTCCACGGCCGAACCGGCCGCACCGTCGAACTCGTCGGAGAACGTCGTCGTGGCGGTCGCCGCGGCCTTCGACATGGGCGCGGCACCCGCCGAGGAGGGCCCGCCGGTGCCGGCCAGCCCTGCGGTGGCCAGGGCGAGAGCGAGTGCCGGGAGTACGGAGCGCAGCAGGCGCCGCGAAAGGCGTGGGGAGTCCATGACTCTCCCTTCCGGTGTGTATGGGGAGGGAAGGGGAACCCCGCCGTGCACATAGGGCATGCGCATGACAGGTCGAGCACACACAGTGGAGCGGACACGGTGGAGCAGGCATGGGGCACTTGGTTCGCTACGTGATTTAAGAAGTGAAGAAAGGCGGTGTCAAGACTTTGGTACGGACCACAGGAGTCGAAGCGAGGAAAGGGCCCGCGCGCACCGACGGCCCTCGGACACGGGGAACATGTCCGAGGGCCGTCGGTTCAGCGCCCCGAGGGGCCGGACGTCACTTCTGCCAGCCGACCGTCTCCGGCAGCGGGGTGTAGAAGATCGTCGCGCCGACGTTGGCGAGGCCCTTCTTCACGCCGTACGTGGAGGGCCCGCTGAACAGGGGCAGGAAGGCGTACTCCTGGAGCGCCTTCTTCTCGACCTTGTTCACCGCCGCCGTCTGCTCGTCCAGGTCGGCGATCTCCGTGGTGGCGCGGATCTCCTTGTCCAGGGCCGGGTTGCCGGAGCCGGTGATGTTGGAGTCGCGGTCCGAGCAGTAGAAGTCGCACAGGTAGCGGGCGCCGAACGGGTCCATGGAGCGGTTGCCCGACAGGAACAGGTCGAACCTGCGCTCGCTGATGGTCTTGGCGAAGTCCGCGTCGTCGCCCTTCCGGATGTCGAGGTGGATACCGGCCGGCTTCAGCATCGCGGCGAGGGCCCCGGCGGTGGCCTTGCCCAGCGGGTCGTCGCCCAGGAGGGTGTAGCCCACGTCCAGCTTCTTGCCGTTCTTGACGCGGACCCCGTCGGAGCCGGGCTTCCAGCCTGCCGCGTCGAGCGTCTTCTTCGCCTCGGCCGGGTCGTACGTCAGGACGGCCGACAGGTTGTCCTCGTACCCCTTCTGGAAGCTGTAGAGCACGGCCGAGCCGGGCAGCGGCTCCTTGTAGTCGAGCCCCTGGAACTGGATCTTCGCGATCTGGGCGCGGTCGACGCTCTGCTGGATCGCCTTGCGGACGGCCTTCTCGGAGAGGACCGCCGACTTGGTGTTGAAGTACAGCGAGTACTCGAAGGGGCTGCCGCCGCTGCGGATCTCGGTGCCCTTGAGGCCCTTGACCTGCTTCAGGCTCTCCGCGTCGACGGCGGAGGTGTAGTCCAGCTGGCCGTTCTTGAAGGCGTTGACGCCCGCCGTGGACTCCAGGTTGACGTACACCCGCTTGTCCAGCTTGCCCTTCCTCCCCACCACTTGGGGTTGCGGACGAAGGTGATGTTGCCCGAGTGGGTGTCCCACTTCCCGACCGTGTACGGGCCCGCGCCCCACTCGGGGTGGGCCTTCTTCACGTACGCCTTGTTGAAGTTCCCGACCGTCGCCGCCTCGGGGTGCAGGAAGGTCGTGAACAGGGTGGACCAGGAGGCGTTGACGCCCTTGAAGGTGATGACGGCCTCCTTGGCGTCCCTCCCCTTCGCGACGGAGGTGATCTGGTCGTAGCCGTCCGTGGAGGAGGCCGCGAACTCCTTGTCCGAGCCGTTGTTGGCCTTCCAGGTGGCCTCGATGGCACGCCAGTCGATGGGCGTGCCGTCGTTGAAGGCCGCCTTCGGGTTGATCGTCAGGACGACCTTCTGGTTTCCGCCGTCGACGGTCACCTTCACATCGCTGTAGTAGTCCTTGTTGTACTGCACGTCGCCGGTCGGCGAGTACGTGATCGCGTCGGCGTTGTACCAGCCCCAGACCCGGGAGGCGGTCAGTGTGGCGTTGACGTTGAAGGGATTGCCCTGGTCGTCGAAGGTGCCGACGGTGGTGTACGTGCCGCCGTCCTTGATGTTCTCGTACGGCTGCGGGTTGTAGTCGACGGCGGCAGACGCGGCCTTGGGCGCGTTCTTGCCGCCGCCGTCGGAGCCGTCGCTCCCGCCGGAGGACTGGCACGCGGTGGCGGCGACGGAGACGGCGGCGATCAGGGCGACGGACATGGCCAGTCTTGCGCGCATGGCGGAGTGTTCCTTCTGGTTCGAGGGGCGGGGAAGCGGATGGGGCGAGTGCCTCAGACGGCGTGACAGGCGTACGTGTGGCCGGGCCGCCCGGCCACCGGGGAGGCCGCGGGCCGTTCCGTACGACAGCGCTCGCGCACCTCCTCGCCGGCCAGCCGGTACAGCGGGCAGCGGTCCACGAAGACGCAGCCGGAGGGCAGCCGGGCGGCGCTCGGCTGTTCGCCCTCGAGGACCACGCGTTCGCGGGTGCGCTCGCGCTCCGGGTCCGGGACCGGGATCGCGGACAACAGGGCCTTGGTGTACGGGTGTTTGGGGTCGGCGAACAGCGACTCGGTGTCCCCGGTCTCCACGATGTGCCCGAGGTACATCACCGCGATCCGGTCGGAGACGTACCGGACGACGGCGAGATCGTGGGCCACCACCAGGTAGGCCAGGCCGAGTTCGCGCTTGAGCCGGGCCAGCAGGTTGATCACGCCCGCCTGCACGGAGACGTCCAGGGCGGAGAGCGGTTCGTCCAGCACGAGGAGCCTGGGCTCGGTCGCAAGGGCCCGGGCGATCCCGATCCGCTGGCGCTGCCCGCCGGAGAGCGCGGCCGGGAAGCGGTCGCTCACCGCCTCGTCCAGGCCGACCAGCGCCAGGAGTTCGCGGACCCGGTCCCGGGTGGAGGCGCGGTCCCGGCCGATCGCGCGCAGGGGTTCGGCGAGCAGTTCGGAGACGGGCAGCCGCGGGTCGAGGGCGCCCATCGGGTCCTGCATCACGATCTGGACATCGCGGCGCAACTCCCGCAGCCGGGAGCCGGATGCGGCGGTGCCCACCTCGGTGCCGGCGATCTCGATCCGGCCGCCCTCGGGCCGCCTCAGCCGCAGGATCTCCAGCAGGGTGGTGGTCTTGCCGCTGCCGGACTCCCCCACCAGGCCCAGGGTCTCCCCGGACCGCAGCTCGAAGCCGACCCCGTTGACCGCGCGCAGCGTCCCGACGCGGCGTTTGAGGACGGCGCCCTTGGTGACCGGGAAGGTCTTCACCAGGTCCTCGACCCGGAGCACCACATCCCCGGCGGGCGCGTCGCGCTCGGCTTCAGCGCCCTCGTCCGGCGACGCCCCGCCCGTCGGATCCAGCTCCCCGGCGGCGATCTCGTCCGCGCGCAGGCAGGCCACGTCGCCGTGCCCGGTGACCGCGCGCAGGGCGGGCTCGTCCGTGCGGCAGGCGTCGAGCGCGACGGCGCACCGGCTCGCGAAGGGGCAGCCGGCCGGGAGGTCCACCAGGGCGGGCGGTTCACCGCCGATCGGGACGAGGGGGCGGCGTACCCCGCTGTCCACGGTGGGCACGGCGGCGAGCAGGCGCGCGGTGTACGGCATCACGGGGCGCGCGAACAGCTCGTCCACGCCCGCCCGCTCCACGAACCGGCCCGCGTACATGACGGCCACGTCGTCCGCGTGGCCCGCGACGACTCCGAGGTCGTGGGTGATGAGGACGAGCCCGGCGCCGGTCTCCTTCTGCGCGAGGCGGAGCACGTCCAGGATCTGGGCCTGCACGGTGACGTCGAGTGCGGTGGTCGGTTCGTCGGCGACCAGGACGGACGGTTTGTTGGCGATGGCCATCGCGATGACGACGCGCTGGCGCATGCCGCCGGAGAACTCGTGCGGGAAGGAGGCGGCGCGGGCGCGCGGGTCCGGGATGCCGACCAGGTCGAGGAGTTCGACGGCCTGTTCCCGGGCGGCCCGCTTCGTCAGGTCCTGGTGGACGCGCAGGGCGTCGGAGAGCAGCCGGCCCACGGTGAAGATCGGGGTGAGCGCGGAGAGCGGGTCCTGGAAGACCATGCCGATGGAGTTGCCGCGGATCGCGGACAGCTCCTTGTCGGTGAGGCCGACCAGGTCCCGGCCGCCCAGCAGCACCTGGCCGCTGGTCGCGGCGGTGGGCGGGAGGAGGCCCATGATGCCCATGGCGGTGGCGGACTTGCCGGAGCCGGACTCGCCGACGATGCCCAGGGTGCGGCCGGGCAGCAGGTCGAAGCCGATGCCGCGCACCGCCTCCACGGGGCCCGCCTCGGACGGGAAGGTGATGTGCAGGTCGCGCACCGAGAGGGCCGGGGTGACGGCGTCTCCGGGCGGCGGGGCGGTGGGCAGGGTCGTCGCGAGGGTCATCGTCGGCCTCCTGCCGCGCCGGTCGTGGATGTGGGGTCGAGGGCGTCGCGCAGCCCGTCGCCGACGAAGGTCATCGAGACGGTGAGCAGGACGACCAGGCCCGCGGGGAAGGCGAAGAGCCAGGGCGCGCTGGTGACGGTGTTCGCTCCGTCGGCGAGCATCGTGCCGAGCGAGACGTCCGGGGTCTGGACGCCGAAGCCGAGGAACGACAGCGCGGTCTCGCTGAGGACGGTCGCCACGACGCCCAGCGTCAGGTTGACGATGAGCAGCGAGCCGAGGTTGGGGATGATGTGGCGCAGGATGATGCGGGCCGGGCTCACCCCCATGAACTCGGCGGCCGTGATGAAGTCCCGCTCCCGCAGCGAGGTCGAGACGGACCAGATGACCCGTGCGGTGGACATCCAGCCGAACACCGTCAGGACGACGATGAGCACCCGCCAGTCACCGGCGAGCCGGTGGGAGACCAGGGCGAGGATGAGGAAGGAGGGGACGACCAGCAGGAAGTGGATGACTGCGAGGGTCGCCTTCTCCACCCGGCCGCCGAAGTACGCGGCGCTGGAGCCGATGACCGCGGCGACGACGATGGTCAGGACGGAGACGCTGACCGCGATGACCAGGGAGCGCCGCAGACCGTGCACGGCGGAGGCGTAGATGTCGTTGCCGCCCTGGTTGGTGCCGAACCAGTGCGTACCGCTCGGCGGTTGGGTGAGCGCGGCGAAGTCGGCGTCCGAGTACGCGTACGGGGTGAGGAGTCCGCCGAACACGCTGAAGAGCACGAGGAGTACGAAGATCGCCACACCGGCGACGGCGAGCCGGTTGCGCAGGAATCGCCGCGCGTAGAGCCGTTGTACGCCCATGTCAGCTCACCCTCACCCGGGGGTCGAGGAACACGGTGGCGATGTCCGCGAGGATCGCGCCGATCGCGGTCAGGGCGGCGGCGAAGGCGGCCGTGGCGACGGTGCCGTGGATGTCGTTCTTGCTGATGGTCTGGATGAAGTAGCGGCCCATGCCGTTCCAGCCGAAGATCGTCTCGGTGATGACGGCGCCGGTGAAGATCGCCGGGATGCTGAACGCCACGGAGGTCGCCGTGGGGATGAGCGCGGTGCGCAGGGCGTGCCGGCGGATCGCCTGGGCGCGGGTGAGCCCGGTGGCCCGGGCGGTGCGGACGTAGTCGGCGTTGAGGGTGTCGAGCAGCAGCGAACGCTGGGTCAGGTGGTAGCCCACGTAACCCATCAGGGTCAGGGTGAGGGTGGGCAGGATCAGGTGGAGCACGCGGTCGCCGATGGTGGGGAGCAGCCCTTCGACGTTCGGCGAGTTCTCGCCGGCGACGTAGAGGAAGTGCAGCCCGGCGTGCTGGTTGAGCCAGATCGCGACGAAGACGACGGCGAGCGCGGCGACCGAGGTGGGCACGTTGAACACGGCGATGGAGATGGCCTGCGAGACCCTGTCCGCCCAGCCGTACTGCCGGGACGCCGTGTAGACACCCAGGGCGACTCCGATCAGGACGGAGAGGAGCGTCGCCATGACGACCAGTTCGGCGCTGACGAGCGAGCGGTAGCCGATCTCGCCGTTGACGGAGACACCGGTGGGCGACATGCCCCAGTCGAAGCGGGTGACGACGCCGGTGAGCCAGTCCCACCACCGCTGCACGAGCGGCACCGACGGGTCCAGGTGGTACGGCGCGAGCGCCCGGTCGATCTGGGCCTCGGTGCGGACGGGCCGCAGTTCCTTGAAGTTCGACCGGGGGTCCAGGAACCAACTGGCCAGGAAATAGGTGGCGTTGGTCGCCACCACGATCATCAGGAGCCAGCCCGCCGCCTTGCGCGTCACATGGCGCAGCACGGGTGGCACCTCCTCGCGCACAGGGGACGCGCCATGGGGGCGCAGGGTCTGGGGGGCGTATGCATGCGCGGTGGTGCTTTCTGGGGGTCGGGAAAACGTTGCACAGACGTGCGAGCGTCAGTCTGGTGCGGGCTGCGGCGCCGGCACCAGACCCGGAGCCCTCCCGCCACGACCTCGCAATACCCCCGTAGCAAACGGGCCGGACAGATCATGTTTTGTACGTGAGCGGGAGTTTTCTGTTCGTAGGCGGAAGTGGAGGCAGGACGTGCACGGTGAGTACAAGATCCCCGGCGGCAAGCTGGTCGTGGTGGACCTGGAGGTCGAGGGCGGCGCCCTGCGCGACGTCCGGGTGGCCGGTGACTTCTTCCTGGAGCCGGACGAGGCGATCCTCGCGATCGACGCGGCCCTGGAGGGCGCCCCGGCGAACACCGACACGGTGGCCCTCGCGGCCCGGATCGACGCGGCGCTGCCGGAGTCGACGGTGATGCTCGGCCTCACGTCGGAGGGTGTCGCCGTCGCCGTACGCCGGGCGCTGGCGCAGGCCACGGAGTGGAGCGACTACGACTGGCAGCTCATCCACGACGCCCCGCAGTCCCCGGCCCTACACATGGCCCTGGACGAGGTCATCACGGCGGAGGTGGCGGCGGGCAGGCGGCCGCCGACGCTGCGGGTGTGGGAGTGGGACGCCCCGGCGGTGATCATCGGGAGCTTCCAGTCACTGCGCAACGAGGTGGACGCCGAGGGCGTCCAGCGCCACGGTGTCACGGTGGTCCGGCGGATCTCCGGCGGCGGCGCGATGTTCGCGGAGCCCAGCAGCACCATCACGTACTCCCTCGCCGTGCCGCAGTCCCTGGTCTCCGGGCTCTCCTTCGCGGACAGTTACGCGTATCTGGACGACTGGGTGCTCGAAGCGCTCGGGGACATGGGCATCAAGGCGTGGTACCAGCCGCTCAACGACATCGCCACCGAGGTCGGCAAGATCGCCGGCGCCGCGCAGAAGCGCGTGGTCGGCCCGGACGGCGGCCCCGGCGCGGTGCTGCACCATGTGACCATGTCGTACGACATCGACGCCGACAAGATGCTGGAGGTGCTGCGCATCGGCAAGGAGAAGATGTCGGACAAAGGCACGAAGAGCGCCAAGAAGCGCGTGGACCCGCTCCGCCGGCAGACCGGCCTGCCGCGCCAGGCCGTCATCGAGCGGATGATCGAGTCCTTCCGCAACCGGCACGGCCTGACCCGGGGCGAGGTGACCCCGGAGGAGCTGGCCCGGGCAGAGGAACTGGTCCGCACGAAGTTCGCGAACGACGAGTGGACCGCCCGGGTGCCTTAAGGGTTTGTGTTCCGGAGGACCGGCCGGTGGTCCTGCCAGCGCAGCTCCGCCTCCAGCTGGGCCGCCAGCGAGACGAGCCGTTCCTCGCTGCGCGACGGGCCGAGGAGCTGGGCGCCGACCGGCAGGCCGTCCGGGGTGAAGCCCGCCGGGACGTTGACGCCGGGCCAGCCCAGCACGTTCCACGGCCAGGCGTACGGGCATGCCTCGGTCATCGCCACATCGGTGCGCCAGGCGCTCAGCCCGTCGAACCGGCCGATCCGGGGCGGCGGCATCGCGGTCGTCGGGGTCAGCAGCACATCGAACCCGGCGCCGCCGCGTCCGTGGTGGAACAGCGCCCCGATCCGCCGGTGCTGGTGCACCTCGCGAGCCCGGGCCGCCCGCACCACCCTGCCGCCCAGCCGGGTGCCGGTGCGCAGGGCGGAGCGGGTGCGCGCGTCCAGGAGCGCCGGTTCGGGGTGCAGGGCGGCGAGTTCGGCGATGCCCGCGGTGGCGCGGGGCACGAAGCCGAGGCCGATCAGCCCGTAGCGCGGCCGGGCCTCCACCACGTCGTGGCCGAGCCGGGCCAGCGCCTCCGCGAGCGCGGTGACCGCGCGGCGCACGTCGGGGTGGGGTGCCGTGCCGGTGAGGGTGAGCGGGGGCCGCCAGGCGAGCGCGATGCGCAGCCGGCCCGGGTCGCGGCGGGCGGCGGCCGACGCGTCGACGGGCGGCGGGCGGTGCGGGTCCTCGGGGTGCGGCCCGGCGACGGCGTCGAGCAGGAGAGCCGCGTCCTCGACGGTCCTGGCCAGCGGGCCGTTGACGGTGAGGCCCTGGAAGGCGTCGCTGTGCGGGTGCACCGAGATCCGGCCGCGCTGCGGTTTGATGCCGACCAGGTGGGTCCAGGCGGCGGGGATGCGGACGGACCCGGCGCCGTCGGAGCCGAGGGCGGCGGGCACCAGTCCGGCGGCGACGGCGGCGGCCGAACCGCCGGAGGAGCCGCCCGGAGTGTGGTCGGTGTGCCAGGGGTTGCGGGTGGCGCCGAACGCGGCGCCCTCGGTGAACGGCCACTGGCCGAGCTCGCAGGAGTTGGTCTTGCCGACGATCACGGCCCCGGCCGCGCGCAGCCTGCGTACGGCCTCGCTGTCGGCGGGCGCCGCCGCCCGCTCCCCGGCGCAGCCGAAGTAGGTGGGCATCCCGGCGACGTCCGTGTCGTCCTTCACCGCGACGGGCACCCCGAGCAGCGGCAGCCGCTCCCCCGCCGCGAGCCGGCGGTCGGCCTCGGCGGCCTCGGTGAGCGCGGGCTCGGCGCGCAGGTGGCGGAAGGCGTTGAGGGTGCCCTGGCTCGCCTCGATCCGGGCCAGCGCGGCGGTGACGAGTGCGGTGGAGGTGGTCCGGCCGTCCGCGAGGGCCCGCACGCTGTCGGCGAGGCCGCGCGGGGCGGGGTCCGGGGCTTCCCGGTCCGGTACGGGGTCCTCGGCCGTTCGGGTGGTCGGAGCTGAGGACATGGGCGGCTCGCCTCCTCGTACCGTCGGGTGCGTGCGTGCACCTCCCGCGCGAACGGACTTACTGGAGGGTAACGAGTGGGCGCGCCGCCCTCAACCGTGCGGGACGAAGGTCCTTACGGCTGCACGCTGATCTCGCCGATGCCCGTGCCGAGTCCCGCACAGTGCGCGGTGGACTGGCCGGACTGGCCCGGGGCGAGGGTGACGTGCTCGCCGTCCACGTCGGGCGACCAGCCGCAGACCAGGTGCACCCAGAAGGTCTGGGTGGTGGAGCCGTTGTTCCGGCACAGCGCGTAGCCGGTGTAGTCGTCCACGGCGTGCTTGCCGGTGTCGCAGGACAGGCCGGGCGGGGTGGCTGAGGCCGGGGCCGCGACGGCGAGGCCGCCCGCCACGGCGAGGGCCGTGGCCAGGCCGGTGACGGCGGCTCGGCGGGACAGGCTGCCCAGGATCTTCTTCATGGCTCCCTTTCGGTGGTGACCGCCCGTGACCGCCGGGACGGCACGCGCGCGGTCGCGTACGACTCTGGCGCGGGCGGACTCCGGAGCGGGCCGCCCGCGGCCTGCCTAACCCGGGAACGCCGGGAAACGTCACGCTGTGTAGATGCCGCCGGGGTGCCTTGCGCCGAACGGGCGGCGTTCACTCCCCCGGCGTACGCTCGACTGGTCCGGACCGCAGCCGTCCGGAAGCCCCACGACGACCCTTCGCACCGAGGAGGCGACGTGACCGGTTCACTACTCGGCACCCGCCCGGCCGCGTGGGCCGCCGCGTTCCTGATCGGCGCCGGCGGTACCGGCGCCCTCGGCGGCGTGGCCCATGCGGAGGACATCGACCATCTCACCGCCCAGCAGATCGCCGACCGCTCCAGGGACGCGCTGCTCGGCGCGGAATCGCTGCATGTGTCCACGCGCGGCGACCTGGGCAAGGGCACCCCGTCCATGTCCCTGGACTTGGCCGTGGACCGGTCCGGCAACTGCAACGGCTCGGTGGACCTGGGCCGGAGCCACGGCTCGGTGCTGATCGTGAAGCGCGGTGACGACGTGTGGCTGAAACCGGACGCGGACTTCTGGAAGAACCAGGTGCCGAACGGCGGTTCGGCCTTCGCGGCGATCGTCGGCGACCGCTATCTGAAGGCCCCCGCCGACAGCCCCCGGCTGCGCGCCCTGACGAAGGCGTGCGACCTCAACACCTTCCAGAAGCTCGTCAGCGACAACGCGAACGACGACACCGGCACCCTCAACAAGGGCCCGAAGACCACCATCGACGGCACGTCCGTGGTGCCGCTGACCCGGATGCGCGGTGACATGACGCTGACGGTGGACGTGGCGGCGACCGGCAAGCCCTATCCGCTGCGGCTCTCGTTGCACGGCGGGGACGGCACGGACGCGGTGGTGAACCTCTCGGACTTCGACCAACCGGTGCCGAGGAACACGCCGTCGCCCGCCGATTCGTACGATGTCAGCGCGCTGCTGAGCCGGACCTCCGCTCCGTCGTGACGCCCGCCATCAGTGCCACGTACACCAGGAGCGAGGCGGCGAGGCCCACCGCCCAGCCGTAATCCGCGAGCGGCTTCAGGAACGGGATGACCCCGTCCGAGGGGAACGGGCCCTCCCCCGGCTTCGAGTGGGAGCCGCCGACCGCGAGGACACCGCCGACCGCGAACGCGGCGACGGCCCGCCAGTTCCAGCCGCCCGTGTACCAGTAGCGCCCGCCGGGCCGGTAGAGGTCCGCGAGGTCGAGCTCGGTGCGGCGGACGATCCAGTAGTCGGCGATCAGGATGCCCGCGACCGTACCGAGCAGCCCGCCGACCAGGCCGAGCCAGGTGAAGATGTACAGCTCGGGCGTCTCGGTGAGCTTCCACGGCATGATGACGACGCCGACGACCCCGGTGATCAGCGCCCCCGTACGGAAGTTGATGAACTTCGGCGCGAGGTTCGCCAGGTCGTACGCGGGTGAGACGACGTTCGCCGCGATGTTGACGGAGATCGTCGCGACCAGGACGGTGATCAGGGCGTAGAGGAGTCCGAAGACGTTGTCGGTGTGGGCGACGAGCTCGACCGGGTCCCAGACGGCCTTGCCGTACACTGCCTGCGAGCCGGAGGTGACGAGCACCGAGAGCAGCGCGAACAGGGTCATCGTGGTGGGCAGTCCGAGCGATTGGCCCCGGATCTGGGCCCGTTGGCCGGCACCGAAGCGGGTGAAGTCGGGGATGTTCAGGGAGAGCGTGGCCCAGAAGGCGATCATGCCCATCAGGGACGGGAAGAAGACGGGCCAGAAGTCCTTGCCCCAGCCCAGCTCCGACGGCTGGTCGAGCAGCGGCCCGAAGCCGCCGGCCTTCACCGCGATCCACACCAGGAGCACCAGCGCGCCGACGATGACGAACGGCGCCGCCCAGTTCTCGAAGCGGCGCAGCGCGTCCATCCCCCGGTAGATGATGGCGAGTTCGAGCGCCCAGAAGAGGACGAAGCACAGCCAGAGCGTCCAGGGCTGCCCGCCGATCTCGGACGCCTCGGCCCAGCCGCCGAACACCTTGCCCAGCAGCGTGAAGATGCCGACGCCGCCGATCCAGGTCTGGATGCCGAACCAGGCGCAGGCGACCGCCGCCCGGATGAGTGCGGGGAGGTTGGCCCCGCGCAGCCCGAACGACGCCCGGGCCAGCACCGGGAAGGGGATGCCGTATTTGGGCCCGGCGTGGCCGGTGAGCAGCATGGGCCCGAGCACGATCAGGTTGGCGAGCGCGATGGTGAGGACGGCCTGCTTCCAGTCCATGCCGAGGGCGACGAGGCCGGAGGCGAGCAGCCAGGACGGGATGTTGTGGGCCATGCCGACCCACAGCGCGGTGAAGTTGTACGTGGTCCAGACGCGCCGAGCGAGCGGGACGGGCAGCAGGTCCGCGTTGACGAAGCGGTTGTCGTCGGGGACGGCGCCGGCGGCGAGCTCGACGCGGTCGGAGGGGTCGGAGGGGTCGGCCGGTATGGGTTCCGGCGAGGGGGACGGGGACGGAGGTGCGGTCGATGTCATGGCGGCTGGACCCTTCGCTCGGGGCGGTGCCGTGCGGGGCGGGGCGCGGGGGGTTTCGCGTACGACCGTGGGGGGGTTCGGGCGGTCAGTCGGTGAGGGCGGGGATGACGGCGGAGCCGTAGGCGTCGATGGTGGCTTCGCGGGCGTCGTGCATGTTGTACACCGCGAACTGGTCGACGCCCAGACCCTTGAGGTGCCTCAGCTTCTCGACATGCGCGGCGGCCGGGCCGAGCAGGCAGAAGCGGTCCACAATGGTGTCGGGGACGAACGCGGTGTCGGGGTTTCCGGCGCGTCCGTGGTGGCTGTAGTCGTAGCCCTGCCGGTCCTTGATGTACGCGGTCAGCTCGTCGGGGACGAGGCCCGAGTGCTCGCCGTACCGGGCGACGAGGTCGGCGACGTGGTTGCCGACCATCCCGCCGAACCAGCGGCACTGGTCCCGGGCGTGGGCCAGGGCCTCGGGCGAGTCGTCCTCGGTGACATAGGCGGGGGCGGCGACGCAGATGGTGACGGAGTCCGGGTCCCGTCCGGCCCCGGCCGCCGCGTCCCGTACCGCCTTGATCATCCACTCGGTGAGATAGGGGTCCGCGAGCTGGAGGATGAAGCCGTCGGCCTTCTGCCCGGCGAGCGCGAGGGCCTTGGGGCCGTAGGCGGCCATCCAGACGGGAAGCTTGCCGTCCTTGATCCAGGGGATCCGCACCGGCTGCCCGCCGATGTCCGCCTCGCGGCCCTCGGCCAGGTCCCGGATGACGTCGATGGCCTCGCCGAGCCGGGCCAGGGTGTTGGGGGCGCGCCCGGCGACGCGCATCGCGGAGTCGCCCCGGCCGATCCCGCACACGGTCCGGTTGCCGTACATGTCGTTGAGGGTGGCGAAAGTGGAGGCGGTGACCTCCCAGGTGCGGGTGCCCGGGTTGGTGACCATGGGGCCGACGGTGAGCCGGTCGGTGTGTTCCAGGATGCTGCTGTAGATGACGAAGGGCTCCTGCCAGAGCACCGCCGAGTCGAAGGTCCAGCCGTAGCGGAACCCGTTGCGTTCGGCGCGGCGCATCAGGCTGATCACGGCCGATGCGGGCGGGTCCGTCTGGAGGACGAGTCCGAAGTCCATGCCCGTTGCTCCTAGTTCAGGTACTGACAGGTGGCGCGTGGGGTGTAGATGCCGTGTCCGGCGCGGCCGGTGTACGTGCGGTTGTCGACGACCACCTCGCCGCGCGAGAGCACCGTCTCGACCTGGCCGGTGAGCTGCTTCCCCTCGTACGCGGAGTAGTCGACGTTCATGTGGTGGGTCTCGGCGGACACGGTCTGCCGGGCCGCCGGGTCGTAGACGACGATGTCCGCGTCCGCGCCGGGCGCGATCGTGCCCTTCTTTGGGTAGAGGCCGAACATCCTCGCCGGGGACGCACAGGCGATCTCGATCCAGCGGCGGCGCGAGATGTGGCCGTCGACGACCGCCTGGTGCAGCAGGTCCATGCGGTTCTCGACGCCCGGCATGCCGTTGGGGATCTTCGAGAAGTCGCCCCGGCCCCTCTCCTTCTGCCCGGAGAAGCAGAAGGGGCAGTGGTCGGTGGAGACGACCTGGAGTTCGTTGTTGCGCAGCCCGCGCCACAGGACCTCCTGGTGCTCCCGGGGCCGCAGCGGGGTGGAGCAGACGTACTTGGCGCCCTCGAAGTCCGGTTCCGCGAGGTTGTCGGTGGAGAGGAAGAGGTACTGCGGGCAGGTCTCGCCGAAGACCGGCTGCCCCTTGTGGCGGGCGGCGGCGATCTCCGCGACGGCCTCGTCGGCGGAGACGTGCACGACGTACAGCGGCGATCCGGCGACCCGGGCGAGCTGGATCGCGCGGTGCGTGGCCTCCGCCTCCAGCGCCACCTTGCGTACGTCGCCGTGGTAGCGGGGGTCGGTGCGGCCGGCGGCGAGGGCCTGCTCCACCAGGACGTCGATGGCGATGCCGTTCTCCGCGTGCATCATGATCAGGCCGCCGTTGGACTCGGCCCGCTGCATGGCGCGCAGGATCTGCCCGTCGTCGCTGTAGAAGACACCGGGGTAGGCCATGAACAGCTTGAACGAGGTGATGCCCTCCCCCACCAGGAGGTCCATCTCCTTGAGCGAGGACTCGTTGACGTCCGCGAGGATCATGTGGAAGGCGTAGTCGATGGCGCAGTTGCCGTCCGCCTTGGCGTACCAGGCGTCCAGGCCCTCGCGCAGGGAGCGGCCGACGGACTGGATGGCGAAGTCCACGATAGTGGTGGTGCCGCCCCAGGCGGCGGCGCGGGTGCCGGTCTCGAAGGTGTCGGCCGCGTAGGTGCCGCCGAACGGCATCTCCATATGGGTGTGCGCGTCGACACCGCCCGGGATGACGTACTTGCCGGTCGCGTCGATGGTCCGGGCCGCGGTCCAGCCGGCCGCCTCGTCGCTGTCGTGGGCGGCGAGCGCGGCGATCCGGCCGCCGTCGACGAGGACGTCCGCGTGCATCTCGTCCGACGCGGTGACGACCAGGCCGCCGCGGATGACGGTACGGCTCATGGGTACCCCTCCTCGTTGTACGGGTGGAACGCGGGTGCGGGGTCCTGCCCCGCACCCGCGTGGTCGCCGGCGCTCAGCCCACCGAGCGCAGCGCGTCGGCGAGGATGTCCGCGCCCTCCTCCGCCTCGGGGATGGCGAGCGAGAGCGGCGGGGCGAGGCGCAGGACGCTGGTGTTGTGGCCGCCGCCCTTGCCGATGAGCAGGCCGCCCTCGCGCGCCGCCTCCAGGACGGCCGCTGCCGCTTCCGGGTCGGCCTCGTCGGTGCCGGGCTTCACGAGTTCGACGCCGATCATGAGGCCCCGGCCGCGCACCTCGCGCACCCGGTCCGAGGCGGCGCCGATCGCGCGCAGCCGCTCGATGAGCAGGCCGCCGACGCGGCGGGCGTTGCCCTGGAGGTCGTGCTCCAGGAGGTACGCGAGGTTGGCGAGGCCGGCCGCCATGGTGACCGGTGAACCGCCGAACGTCGAGATCGAGTTGGCGTCCAGGCAGTTCATGACCTCGGCGCGGGCGACCACCCCGCCGATGGACATGCCGTTGCCGATGCCCTTGGCAAAGGTGAGGATGTCCGGCGGCCCGTTCTGGGCGTGGGCCTGCCACCCCCAGAAGTGTTCGCCGGAGCGCCCCCACCCCGTCTGCACCTCGTCGGAGATCCACAGCACGCCGTGCCGGTTCAGGACCTCGCGGAACGCGCCGTACAGCCCGTCCGGGGTGAGGTGAAGCCGCCGACGCCCTGGATGGGTTCGGCGATCAGGGCGGCCGGGGTGCGGGTGTGGCCGAGCAGGTCCTCCAGGTCCGCGACGCAGGCGGCGGTGAACTCCTCGTCGCTCAGGTGCGCGTAGGGGCCCCGGGTGCGGACACCGCCGTGCACGTACAGGGTCTGGAGGGGCGACAGGCTGGTGGGCGACCAGGCGTTGTTGCCGGTGATGGAGACCGCGGAGAAGGACCGGCCGTGGTAGCTGTTGCGCATCGCCAGGATCTGGTTCGACCTGCGGTACGTGGTGGCCAGGAGCAGCGCCGTGTCGTTGGCCTCGGTGCCGGAGGTGGTGAAGAAGACCCGGGCGTCCGGGATGCCGGAGAGCGAGGCGACGCGTTCGGCCAGCTCGATCATCGGGCGGTTGAGGTAGAGCGTCGAGGAGTGGATGATCCGGCCGGCCTGCTCGCTGACGGCCTTGGTGACCTCGGGCAGGGCGTGGGCGGTCATGGTGGTGAGGATGCCGCCGAAGAAGTCGAGGTAGCGGTTGCCGTCGGCGTCCCAGACGTGGCGGCCCTCGCCGTGCGTGATCTCCAGCGGGTGGCGGTAGTAGAGGGCCAGCCAGTCGGGGCTGACGGCGAGGTGGCGGTGGTGGAGGCTGCTCACGGCTCGACCAGCCCCTCGTACGCGTCGGGCCGTCGGTCCCGGTAGAACGCCCACTGCTGCCTGACCTCTTCGATGAGCCCGAAGTCCAGGTCGCGGACGAGGAGTTCCTCCTCCTTGTCACTGGCGACGTCGCCGACGAACTGGCCGCGCGGGTCCACGAAGTAGCTGGTGCCGTAGAAGTCGTTGTCGCCGTACTCCTCCTGGCCGACGCGGTTGATCGCGGCGATGAAGTACTCGTTGGCGACGGCGGACGCGGGCTGTTCCAGCTGCCAGAGGTGGGCGGAGAGGCCGCGTGAGGTGGCGGACGGGTTGTAGACCAACTGGGCTCCGTTGAGTCCCAGTTGGCGCCAGCCCTCGGGGAAGTGCCGGTCGTAGCAGATGTAGACGCCGACCTTGCCGACGGCGGTGTCGAAGACCGGCCAGCCCGCGTTCCCGGGTTTGAAGTAGTACTTCTCCCAGAATCCCTTGACCTGCGGGATGTGGTGCTTGCGGTACTTGCCGAGGTAGGAGCCGTCGGCGTCGATCACGGCGGCGGTGTTGTAGTAGAAGCCGGACTGCTCCAGCTCGAAGACCGGGACGACGATCACCATGCCGGTCTCGCGGGCCAGGTCCCGCATGCGCCGTACGGTCGGGCCGTCCGGCACCGCCTCGGCCCAGCGATAGTGCTCGGGCTCCTGCACCTGGCAGAAGTAGGGGGCGTTGAACACCTCCTGGAAGCCGATGATCTTCGCCCCCTGCCGGGCGGCCTCGCGGGCGTGCTCCTCGTGCTTGGCGATCATGGATTCGGTGTCGCCGGTCCAGGTCGCCTGGACGAGTGCGGCGCGTACGACGTGGGACATGAGCTGCTCCTTCGACGCGGCGTCAGAGAGCCTCTTCGTGCTTCTTCTACGCCCGTAGACACGGGCGTACGGGAGAACGTAAGCCCCGTCACACCGCGGGGCAAGACCATCGCCGTGAACCAGCGGAGTCGATCATGTTTCACACCCGTGCGGGCCAGTGCCCCGCGGGCGTCAGCCCAGTCCCGCCGCGCGCAGGGCGTGCTCGACGCCGCGCTCGCGCGCCTCGGACACCGCCCGCGCGGCGGCCAGCAGTTGCGGTACGAGCCGGGGCGGGTCGATCGAAGCGATCCCGGCCGCCTCCTGCGGCGACCGCGTCCGGACGAAGGCGCCGAGCAGCGTCTGGGCCAGCGGCCCCCGGCCCGCCCGGTCGAGGGCGGTCGCGGCCTCGGCCACCTCGGCAGCCGGACGCGCGACGCCCTGCCGCAGCAGCCGCCCGCAGTCCTCGGCGCGCCCCGCCGCCGCCAGCGCGTCCACGGCGGCCGCGAGCCCGTCCGGGGGCAGCGAGGCGACCTCCCAGAGCAGGGTCGCCCAGTCCGCGTCGAGCCCGGCCCGGTGCAGCTCGACGGCGAGGAGCGGCAGCCGGTGCGCGGGGAGGGCCGCCGCCTCGCAGAGCACCGCGTGCGCCTCGCCGCTGCGGCCCTCGGCCCGCAACCGGAGCAGCGCGCCCACCACTGCCTGCGCGGACCGGAGGGCGGCCGGGTCCGGCGAGGGCGCGGGCCGCTCGGTGCCCGGTGCGGCGGGCGCCCCGCCGAAGCGGGCGCCGCGTGGCGAGGCGGCCGGTGCGGCGGGCGGCACGGGCACCTTGTCCGCGCCGCCGTCCTCCGCGTCGAGCCCGGCGAACCGGGCCCCGGTCGGCTTCCGCTTCCGGGCGGGCGGGGATGCGCGGGGCGCGGGCTCCGGTGCCGGTTCCGGGGCGGCGGGCCTCGCGGGGGCCGCCGCGCGCGTTCCGGGCCGGTCCGGGGTGCGGGAGAGGGCCGAGAGGCGGCGGCGGAGTTCGGCGCAGCGGGCCGTGGCGCGGGCGTGGTCGTCGCGGGCCCAGGCGAGCGTCCCGGCGGCCTCGTCCCCGGCGCCGCTCTCCCGGGCCGCCCGCAGCCGCTCGGCGGCGTACGCCTGCTCGCGGAGCATCAGGCCGAGGCGTTCCACCAGCCGGGCGCGGCCGCCGGGACGGCGGTCGAGGCTGAGGGCGCAGTCCGCGTGCAGCCGGGCGGCACGCGCCGCCGCCTCTTCCGCGTACGCGGTCCCCCGCACCTCTGCCAGGTCCGAGAAGAGCGCTTCCATCACGTCCCAGGGCGGCAGCTCCGACCCGTCCAGGCAGGCGTCCATGCCCGCCGGGTCGCGTCGGCGGAAGACCGCGTACCAGCCGCGTCCGCGATCGAGCAGCGCCACCAGCTCCCGCAGGTGGTGCGCGAAGTCCTCTACAGATACCGCCTCTTGATGCACCGTCACCGTCGCCTTCGGCCGCCGTCGTCCGGAACCCTCCGGTCCGGGGCATTCGACCGCAGGCGTGTTACGGGACGGCTACGCGCGCTTTGCGGGTGCGAGGCGGGCGGGGCGGGGCTCGGGGGGCTCGGGGGGCTCGGGGGGCTCAGAGAGTGATGGCGATCCCGGTGTGCGGGCGCTTGCCGAGGCGGACGATCATCGCCGGGTAGTCGAGCAGCCAGTACTTCCAGGTGTACTTGCGCCCTATGGCGCGGCGCACGGCGGCCGTCTCCCGCTCGTCGAGCAGCCTGGCGGTGCCCTCGGCGGTCGGTGCGCCCTCCGTGGTCCGGCCGCGCACATCGCAGACGGTGACCCGGACCCGGCTGTCGTTGCGCAGCCGCTTGACCTTCCAGGAGTCGGTCTTGGTCCAGACGAGCAGTTCCCCGCCCTCGGCCACCGCCCAGACGGGGGTGGCGACGGGCGTGCCGTCCTTGCGGTACGTGGTCAGGCTGACGTACTCGCTGCGCGCGAAGTCCTGGAGGCTCATGGCCCCAGACTATGCGCGCGGGCGCAAGCGGGGCGCGAGGGCCAGGCGTCTCCGGCGCTATCCGGCGAGCGGTACCGGCGCCGGCTCCGGGGCGCAGCGCAGCAGGAGTTCGTCCATGGAGAGGCCGAGCGCGCCGGCCAGGGCGGCGACGGTGAAGAAGGCGGGGGTGGGGGCGCGGCCGGTCTCGATCTTCCGCAGGGTCTCGGCGGAGATACCGGCCCGGGCGGCGATCTCGGTCATGGAGCGGGCGCCGCGCGCCTCGCGCAGCAGCAGGCCGAGCCGTTCGCCGCGCAGGCGCTCTTCGGGGGTCAGGGGGTACGGACCATGCCGTCATTCTAATACCGCCCGACCCCCCGGCCCGTTCGGACCGGTATAGTAATTGCGGTATTGTAATTGGCATGGTGCAACTCAAGACGGACACATCCATCGAAGCCATGCGTGCGACCGGCCGCGTCGTCGCCCGCATGCTGACCGCCGCCCGGGAGGCCGCCGAGGTCGGCGTCTCGCTGCGCGAACTGGACGAGGTGGCGCGCGGGGTGCTGCGCGAGGCGGGCGCCGGCTCGCCGTTCCTGGGCTACCGGCCGCACTTCGCCCCGGTCCCCTTCCCCGCGGTCATCTGCGCGTCGGTCAACGACGCGATCGTGCACGGCATCCCGACGGACTACCGGCTGCGCGACGGCGACCTGGTCAGCATCGACGCGGGCGCGAAGCTGGACGGCTGGGCCGGCGACTCCGCGATCAGCTTCACCGTGGGCCGCGCCCGCCCCGCCGACACCCGGCTCGTCGACACCGCGTACAAGGCCCTGGAAGCGGGCATCGCGGCGGCCACCGTGGGCAACCGGATCGGTGACATCGCGCACGCCATCGGCACGGTCTGCCGCACCGCCGGCTACGGCATCCCCGAGGGGTTCGGCGGGCACGGCGTGGGCCGCGAGATGCACGAGGACCCGGGCGTGCCCAACGAGGGCCGTCCGGGGCGCGGGATGCCGCTGCGCCACGGCATGGTGCTGGCCATCGAGCCGATGCTCATCGGGGGCGGCGTGGACACGTACCGCGCGGACCGCGACGGCTGGACCCTGCGTACGACGGACGGCAGCCGGGCCGCACACGCCGAGCACACCGTGGCGATCACGGACGAGGGCCCGCGCATCCTGACCGCGCTCTAGGACGTGCTTCGAGAGTCCCGTACGAACTCCCCCGCGAGGGCCCGCCCCGTGCGCACGGCGGCCTCGTGGTCCTCGATCGGTGAGACCCGGGAGTCCTTGAACAGGATGTACGTGACCCCGGAGGGCGCGCCGCCGCTGCTCGGGTCCGGATCGATGCCGAGCGACTTCGCCGTGGCGTACGAGGCTTCGCCGATGATGCGCTCCGGGCCCACGTCGCCGACGACGGCGTACTCCACCTTCCCGCCGTGGACGACGGCGACGACCCCGCCGCCCCGGATGCCGGACTTGGCGTAGTCCCAGGTGCCGGAGGGCGCCGGCACGACCACGTACGGCAGCTCCGCCGCGTTCAGCGGCCGGCCGTCCGAGGCGTGGAAGGCGGTGTCGCCGTGGAAGGAGGGGTCGGTGGCGGCGTTGCAGGCTGCGGTCGCCCGGCCGTCGCAGTCGATGTCCAGGTCGGCCTTCCAGAACACCGCACCGCCCGCGCCGCACACCGGAACGGTCGGCGGAGCCGCCTCGTCCGTCCGGTACCTGCCCTTCGACACCTGCTCGCAGGCCGACACCTTGGCCAGCAGGTCGGCCGCCCCGACCTCCGTGCCCTTCCCGTCCCGGGCCCGGGCGGGCGGGGGTCCGGACCGGTGGGCCCGGGCGGGCGCCTGGTGGACCCGCGCCACCAGGGCGAGCGGTACGGCGGGCAGTACGGGCCGGGGCGCGGGCGCGGCGACGACCGGGTCCGGGTCCCCCGCCACCGCGAGGGTGACGGGGGCCGGGGTACCGGCGGTGAGCAGCGCGGCCCCGGAGGCCGTGACGAGGGCAAACGTTCGCATACGCACTGGGGGGGCCGCCCTTCCGGCGAGGAGATGGTCGTGCCGTACCCCCTGGTCCGGTCCGTGTCCGGTACTTGTCCGGTGTGCGGGTCAGGGCCGCCCGCTCGGCCTCACCACCATCGCCGAGCCGCCGCCGCGCCGCTCCTTCTCGGCCGCGGCGAGCCACCGCCCGTCGGGCAGCCGCTGTACGCCGGTCGCCGCGCCGATCTCCGGGTTGAGCTTGAAGACGTGGCCGAGTGATTCCAGCTTCGCCCGCAACGGGCTGTTCCAGAGCGCCGGTTCCAGCTCGGTGGCCGCGGCGTTGCGCTGGCTGGCGCGGGGCGCGGCGATGGCGTCGACCAGCGGGAGCCCCCGGTCCAGCTTGCCGGTCAGCGTCTGGAGCACGGTGGTGATGATGGTCGCGCCGCCGGGCGAGCCGAGGGCGAGGACCGGCTCGCCGTGCCGGAGCACGATGGTCGGCGAGATCGAGGAGCGCGGGCGCTTGCCGGGGCCGGGCAGGTTCGGGTCGTGGACGGCCGGGTCGGCCGGTGCGAAGGAGAAGTCGGTCAGCTCGTTGTTGAGCAGGAAGCCGCGCCCCGGCACGGTGATCCCGCTGCCGCCGGTCTGCTCGATGGTCAGCGTGTACGCGACGACGTTGCCCCACCTGTCGGCGGTCGTCAGGTGCGTGGTGTTCTCACCCTCGTACGTGGTCGGCGCGGCCTTCCCCGTGGACCGGCAGGCCCCCGGGTGGCGCGGGTCGCCCGGGGCGAGCGGGCTGGTCAGTACCGCGTCGTCCCTGATCAGGCACTCCCGCGCGTCCGCGAACCGCTGGCCGAGCAGCTGCTTCGTCGGCACGTCCTCGAACGCGGGATCACCGACCCAGCGCCCCCGGTCGGCGAACGCGATGCGGCTGGCCTCGATGTAGCGGTGCAGGTACTGGGCCTCGCTCGCCCGCGAGAGGTCCGTGGACTCCAGGATGTTGAGGGCCTCGCCCACCGTCGTACCGCCGGAGGAGGACGGCGCCATGCCGTACACGTCGAGCCCCCGGTAGTCCACCTTGGTGGGCTCGCGCCGCAGCGCGCGGTAGGAGCGGAGGTCCTTCGCGGTCAGGTCGCCGGGGCGGACGACCCGGTCGGACGCCGGGTCGACGGGCGGGTTGCGTACGGTCCGTACGACGTCCTCGGCGAGTTCGCCCCGGTAGAGCTCGTCCACGCCCTTGCGGCCGACCTCCTCGTAGGTGCGCGCCAGATCCGGGTTCCTGAGGACCGAGCCGACCTCGGGGAGCTTCCCGCCGGGCAGGAACAGCTTGCGGGTGGCCGGGAAGTCCCGGAACCGCTCCTCGTTGCCGGCCGTCTGCGAGCGGAACGTTTCGTCCACGACGAAGCCGTCCCGGGCGATCCGCTCGGCGGGCTTCAGGACCTGACGGAGCGACTTGCGGCCCCAGGTGTGCAGGGCGGTGTCCCAGGTGGCGGGGGTGCCGGGAGTGCCGACGCTCAGCCCGCTGGTCACGGCGTCGGCGAAGTCGAGCGGCTTGCCGTTCTCCAGGAAGAGGGAGGAGTCGGCGCTGCGGGGTGCGGTCTCACGGCCGTCGATGGTGCGGACGGTGTGGCTGCGGGCGTCGTAGTAGACGAAGTAGCCACCGCCGCCGAGCCCTGCCGAGTACGGCTCGGTGACGCCGAGCGCGGCGGCCGTGGCCACGGCGGCGTCGACCGCGTTGCCGCCCTCGCGCAGCACCTCGATACCGGCGGCCGTGGCGTCCGCGTCGACGCTGGAGACCGCTCCGCCGTATCCCACCGCGACGGGCGACTTGGGCGGTGGCGCCGGGGAGTGTGCGGGGTGGGCCGACGAGGCCGGGGCGGCGGCCCCGACCGACACGACGGCGGCCAGGACCGCCGCCAACGACACATTTCGCCTGCTGGAACGTCGCATGCGCAACCTCCGGTGAAGGATCGTCCGCGCAGGGTAACGCCGCTCCGGCCACCCCGTCAGGACCGCCTCGGACGTGAGACCGAATGCCCGCTAACATGCCCGCCCATGACTGACGACGTACGCAACATCGTGCTGGGCGTGATAGCCGCCGGTATCAGCGCCGCCCTCGGCTGGCTCACGCGCACCTACCTGTGGCGCCGCAAGCTCCGCCGCAAGCAGGCGTTCTTCGGGCTGCCGGGGAACTCCGAGTGCCTGCTCGTCGTCAACCGCGACGCGGGCGGCGACGGTTCGGTGCACCGCCACGACGTCTTCGCCCTGCTGGAACTCTCCGCGCTGATCAAGGACTGCGAGGCACACGCCCAGATCCTGTCCCACGACATCGCGCAGCAGGGCATCGGGGAGCGCACGGAGTTCTGCGTGGGCGGCCCGGTGTCGAACCGCCGGATGGCCGCGCACCTCCATTCCCTGCTCCCCGGGGTGCGGATCAACACCGAACCGGAGCCCGGACCCGACCGGGGCGCCTTCCAGATCGGCTCGGAGCGCTACCGGGTCGAGAAGGGCGTCAGCGAATACGTCCTGCTGGCCCGGCTGACGACGAGTCAGGACGCCAGACCGGTCTTCCTCTTCTGCGGCCAGCAGGCCATCACCAACCAGGCCGCCACCCGCTACCTGGCCCGCAACCACGAACGCCTGGCCCGCAAGCACGGCAACAACACCTTCTGCCTGCTCCTGAAGGTGGTCAACTCCCAGGCATACGGCCCCGACGTGGTCGAGCTCGTCGCCGACGTCACCCGTGCGGCCCAGGCCCCCGTCCCCGCCCCGCGGACCTCGCACCGCGCGGGGGCCTGAGCCGCGCGGCGCGGGCCGGTACCCGGCTACTGACCGGGGCCCGGGGCGGTCCGCTCGCCTCCGCGCAGCCGCCGGCGCACTCCGCCGAGCATCGGCATGGTCAGGCCGGCGAAGAGGAAGAGGACGGCGAGCCCGCTCAGTGCCGGGCTCACCGCCTCCTCGACATCGAGGGACCAGGGGCTGCCGAGTGCGTGGCAGACGAGGTACGACCCCTTGGACATGGTGTAGCCGACGCCCAGGACGGCCGCGAGGGCGCACAGGGTGAAGCCGGCGCCGGTCCAGGGGCGGGTGGTCCGGGAGCGGCGGGCGGTGCGGCCGCACATGAAGGCGAGTTCGGCGCAGGTGACGAGGACGTAGAAGAGGTAGACCAGCAGGTAGGCGGTCACCGAGGAGTGGTCCGCGTACGCCGTGGTGAACTCGACGTCCTCGCCGTTCGTGGCGAGGAAGAGCGGGACCATGACGGCCAGGACGACGACTGCCAGGCAGATGCGCTGGTACAGGGCGGCTCGCAGGTACTCCGGTCGGTAGGCCAGGTCCACCATGGTCATCTGCAGCGCCGCGCACCAGAGGATCGCGCAGATGTGCGCCACCAGCTTCCCCGCGTTGTCCAGGCCGCTGGCCTCCTCGGCCGCCCCGGCCACCGCGGGGACCGCGAAGAAGACGCCCACGGTGCACACGCCGAACGCCACGGCGATCAACCAGGTGAACACGCGCGGGTGATGAAGGGCTCTCCGGGCGCAGAGCACAGTGACGATCACTCCGGCGACCGTGCAGGCGCCGAATATCATGCCGTCCATCAGAGACCTTCCAATGCGTCGGCCGCGTACTGGGCGGCTTCGGTTTCGGTCCGTCGCCGTCGGGGCCTCTTCGGCTTCACGGAACCGTCGTCGGGCACGGCGGGGAGGCCGAGAGTCCTGCGCCGGTCCTCCAGATGCGCGATCACCGCGCGGACTTCGCTCTCCGGCAGACCGCCCAGCAGGACGAGCAGGCGACGGGCCAGCGGGTCCTCGAAGGCTTCGAGTGCCGCGAGGTCGTCGTAGCCGGGGTGCGGCAGCAGGTGTGCCGGCGGCACGTCGCCGAGCGCCTGGCACAGAGCCATGACGGTCTTGATCGTCGGGTTGTCCTGCTGGCCGCCGGCGAGTTTGGCGATGAGCGCGAACGACGTCGTCGCGGGCGGGTCGGGCAGGTCCTCGACGGCCTGCGACAGGGTGCGGGAGACGTATGCCCTGCCGCGCGCGTCCTTGCGCTGGGCCATGAGCGACTTCAGCTTGTGCGCGAGGGAGTGCGATGGTGGCTGCGGCCCCTCGGCGGCAGTGCCCCTGCCGGGCTCCGCCTCGTCACGGCTCGCACTCACCTGGTGATCTCTCTCGCCATCATCGATCTTGCTCTTGTGTACTTTAGTTGACACGCCATCGGACGCAAGGGCAGGATCGCAGCATCGGCAGACTCTGGAATCCGGCCGCGGCGGCCGCCGAGAGGAGCGCCAGTTGAGGCAGCACGGCTTACCCGTCCCGGTGATCGACACCGGTCGGCCGCACTCCGCAAGGATCTACGACTACCTGCTCGGCGGCAAGGACTACTACCGCGTGGACCAGCAGGCCGGTGACGAGCTCGTCGCCACCGCGGCCCAGGAGCGAGCCGGCGCCCGGGCCAACCGTGCCTTCCTGGAACGCGCCGTCCGCCACGTCGTCGGCGCGGGCCTGCGGCAGATCCTCGACATCGGCACCGGGCTGCCCCACTCCCCCAACGTGCACGAGGTCGCCCTCCAAGCGGCGCCCGATGTGCGCGTCGCCTACGTCGACAACGACCCGATCGTCACCGCGCACGCGGACGCCCTGCTGCGCAGCTCCGACCTGGTCGGCGTCGCGCTCGCCGACCTCCGCGACCCGCGGGGCGTCGTGGAGCACCCCCAGGTCCGTGAGGTCATCGACTTCGACCGGCCCGTCGCCCTGGTCCTCACCTCGGTACTGCACTTCCTCACCGACGCGCAGGAACCCGAGCAGGCCGTCGCCGTCCTCCGCGACGCACTCCCGGCCGGCAGCTGCCTGGTGCTCTCGCACGCCACCGACGACTTCGCCGACTGCCGCGCGGCACAAGCCGTCTACGCCCACGCGACCACGCCCCTCACCCCGCGCTCCCACACGGAGATCGAGAAGTTCTTCGACGGCTTCGAGCTGCTGACGCCGGGCCTCGTGCCCGTCCCGTCCTGGCGGCCGGACGCACCCGTCGCGGCGCGACCGGCCACGATCGGCATCTACGGAGCGGTCGCCCGCAAGGCCGGCTGAGCGGCCGGCGCGCGGTCAGACCGCGCAGTGCGTCGGGCCGATGACTCCCTCGGTGCCGATCACCGTGACCACCTCCGTACGGTCGGCGGTACTGGCGGCTGCCGCGGTGCAGACGAGCTGCTGGCGGGCGGCTTCGGAAAGGCCGGTGACCGGCATGCCGATGGTGACCTTCACCCCCACCGAGCTCAGCTCGATGGCCGCGCTCAACCCGCCGCCGGTGGGCAGCTCGGAGCGCAGTCCGGAGTCGCGCTCCGCCCGGGTGGGCCCCTGGAAGAGCAGATACAGCGCGGCGGACGCCCCGCTGAGCCCGTTGTCCGTCCAGGCCCCGCCGTCGACGCTCTCCGGAGGGCTCATGGTCCGGACGACCGGCATCAACCGGGAGGCCGATGACGAGGACACGAAGTACACCAGGGCGCTGCGCCGGCCCCCCGAGGCCACCTCCACGGTCGCCGGTTCACCCGCTTCCACGACGTCCGTCGCGCGGATCCCGCACCCGGTGGCGAGCAGCAGCACGGGCAGCAGCGCGCCGAGCAGACGCCCGCCCCTCACCGCTCCCCCATCGGCAGCTCCACGGTGAACACCGCGCCGCCCCCGGGACGGTTCGCCGCACCCACCGTGCCCCCGTGCAGCCGTACGTTCTCCTGGGCGATCGCGAGACCGAGGCCGCTCCCCGCGGACCGGGTCCGGGCCGCGTCGGCCTTGTAGAACCGGTCGAAGATGTGCGGGAGCACCGCCGCGTCGATGCCCGGCCCGCTGTCCTCCACCTCCACGACGAGCCGGTCGCCCCCGCGTACGCGTACGGTGACGGGCTCGGCGCCGTGCCGCAGGGCGTTGCCGACCAGGTTGGCGACGACCACGTCGAAGCGGCGCGGATCGAGCACCGCCCGCACGTCGTCGGGCAGTTCGGTGGTGACCCGGTCCTCCCAGCGGCGGGCCTGGAGCGTCTTGCGTACGGTCTCGGCGACGTCCACCTCGTCCAGATGCAGCTCGGCGGCGCGGGCGTCGAAGCGGGATATCTCCATCAGGTCCTCGACCAGGGTGGCCAGTTTGCCGGTCTCCGTGCTGATCAGGCGGACGGCGGCGGCGGTGTCGGGGCGCAGTTCACCGGCGTCCTCGTCCAGGACCTCGGTGACGGCGAGCATACCGGCGAGCGGGGTGCGCAGTTCGTGGGAGACGTCGGAGGCGAAGCGCCGGGCCCGCTCCTCGGCCCGGCGCAGCTCCTCGACGGACTCCTGGAGTTTCGTGGACGACTCGTTGAACGTCCAGGCGAGTTCGGCGAGTTCGTCGGAGCCGCGCACCGTGATCCGGGTGTCGAGTTCGCCCCGGCCGATGCCCGCCGCCGCCCGGCGCAGATCGCGGACCGGGCGCAGCACGCTGCGGGCGGCGAGCAGCGCGGGCACCAGGGCGACGAGCAGGGCGGGCAGGGCGCCGTCGCGGGCGGCGGTGACCATGGCGGCCACGTTGGCTTCCTCGTTGGACAGCGGCATCACGGCGTAGAGGACGAGGCCGGTGGGCTGTCTGCCGTCGCCCCGGTTGAAGAGGGCGGGCATGCCGACGGTCAGCCAGGGCTTGCCGTCCTTGACGACGCGCTGGAACGAGCCGTGGGTGTCGTCGCGGGTGGCCGCGCGCAGCCCGGCGGTGATCACCCCGGACGAGGACCGGTCCGACGAGGAGGCCCGCAGCTTCCCGTACTCGGCGAACACGGTCCAGCCGCGCCCGCCGCCCGCCCGGGCGAGCTCCAGGCAGATGTGGCGCAGCTGCTCGCCGTCGACGGGGAGGCTGACGGACTGGGCGTTGATCCGGTCCCGGAACTGGGCGACGGCGGAGTCCTGAGCCTGCTGGAGGATCGCGGAGCGGGCCTCGCGATAGGTGAGGGCGGCGGTGGTGCCCGCACTCACGGCCGCGACGAACAGGAACGCCGCGATCAGCCGGGTGCGGAGGCCGAGGCGGGCGGCGAGCGGTTTCACGTAAGGGGCCCGAAGCGGTAGCCGAAGCCTCGGACGGTCTGGATGTAGCGGGGGCTGCCCGGGACGTCCTCGATCTTCTGGCGGAGGCGGCGGACGCAGGCGTCGACCAGGCGGGCGTCGCCGTGGTAGCTGTGCTCCCATACGTGTTCCAGGAGCTGCTGGCGGCTGAAGACCTGTTCGGGCGAGGCCGAGAGGTGGAGCAGCAGCTTCAGTTCGGAGGGGGCGAGGAGCAGCCGTTCACCGGCCTTGGCGACGGCGAGGCCCGCGCGGTCGACGGCCAGTGCGCCGTGCGACTCGATGCCGCCGCGCCCGGCGGGAACGGCGAGGCGGCGCAGCACGGCCCGGATGCGGGCCTCGATGACCTCGGTACGGGCGGGCTTGACGATGTAGTCGTCGGCCCCGGCCTCCAGGCCCACGACGACGTCGAAGTCGTCGCCGCGCGCGGTCAGCATGATCACCGGGAGCTGGCTGGTCTCGCGGATGCGGCGGCAGACCTGGACGCCGTTCATTCCGGGCAGCATCAGGTCGAGGAGGACCAGGTCCGGCCGGAAGTCGCCGAGTGCGGCGAGCCCGGCCTCGCCGGTGGCGACGGCCCGTATCTCGTGGCCGCGCCTGCGCAGGCCCAGCTCGACCCCTTCGCGTACCGAGGGGTCGTCTTCTATCAGGAGCACGCGAGGCATGGCGTCAGTATCCCAGCGATCAAGGAATGGATTCGAACGGGCGGGCGGGTACGGGCCGGTTCAGCCGCGCCGCAGCCGGCCCCGGAAGGCGTTCAGCGCAGCGCTCACCTCGGTCAGCCGCAGCGGTCGGGCCAGCCCCGCCACGACCAGCGCGAGGACGGCCGTCCCGGCGCCCAGCGCGGCGAAGTCCCCGAGGCCCGAGCCCTCCGTGTCGACGGCGCGGGCCGCCCCGTACGCCAGCGCCCCGGCCGGCACACACGCGACGACCAGCCGCACATGCGCCCATACCCCGGGCGAGCGGCCGAGCGAGGGGCGCGGCGTGCCGCGCGGGGAGAGCCTGCGGTGCAGCACGTACGCGGTGACGGCGAAGCCGGTGAGCAGGGCCACGGAGTACGCGCCCGCCATGCCGGTCACCGCCCAGCGCGCGGGCAGCGTCAGATAGGCGACGACCGAGAGCCCGGCGTTGAGGGCGGCGATGACCAGGTTCAGCAGGAACGGGGTGCGGGTGTCGCTCATCGCGTAGAACCCGCGCGAGAGCACGTACTGCCCGGAGAAGGCGATGAGCCCGGGGGCGAACGCGGCCATCATGCCCGCCATCACCGTGATGTCCGCCGGGCCGGTGCGCCCGTAGCCGAAGACCGAGCCCATCACCCAGGGCGCGAGCGCCAGCAGCAGGGCGGCGGCCGGGACCACCACGGCCGCGGAGGTGCGCAGCGCGTACGAGAGGTCCCGCCGCACCCCGGCGAGGTCGCCGCCGGCCGCCGCCCGGCTCATGCGCGGCATCAGCGCGGTGACGAGGCTGACGGTCACGATGCCCTGCGGGACGACCCACAGCTGATAGGCGTAGCTGTACGCGGTGTAGCCGGCGCCGCCCGCGAGGTGCTGGTCCACGGCGTGCTGGCCGCTCGCGGTGGAGAGGCGGGTGATCACCCAGTAGGCGACCTGGTTGGTGAGGACGAGCATGACGAGCCAGCCGGCGGCCCGCAGCGGCCGGGTCAGTCCGCTGCCGCGCCAGTCGAACCGGGGCCGCCAGCGGAACTTCGCGGCGCGCAGCGAGGGCACCAGGGCGAGGCTCTGCACGGCGATGCCCGCCGTCGTGCCCCAGCCCAGCCACTGCGCCTGCGCGGAGCTGAGGGTCCCGCCGGAGTCCGCCGCCGTCCAGAGGTAGAGCCCGAACACGGCGATGATCACGAGGTTGTTGAGGACCGGCGTCCACATCATCGCGCCGAACCGGTCGCGGGCGTTGAGGACTTGGCCCAGGAGCGTGAAGAGGCCGTAGAAGAGGATCTGCGGCAGGCAGTAGCGGGCCAGGGCGATGGTGAGTTCGGCCTGCTCGCCGTCGTAGGTGGGGGCGTACACCTGGATGATCAGCGGTGCGCCGAGGACGGCGAGCGCGGTGAGGGCGAGGAGGCCCACCGTGCACAGGGTGAGCAGGCGGTCGGTGTACGCGGCCCCGCCGTCGCCGTGTTCCCTGGCTGCGCGGACCAGCTCGGGCACGAAGACCGCGTTGAGGGCGCCGCCGATGAGCAGGATGTAGAGGATGTTGGGCACGGTGTTGGCGACCGAGTAGCCGTCGGCCCGCAGTCCGGTGCCGAGCGCGGCGACGACGACCGCCGAGCGTATGAACCCCGTGGCCCGCGAGACGATCGACCCGGCGGCCATCACGGCGCCGCTGCGCAGCACCGAGCCGGAGCCGCGCGCGCCGCTCTCCTCGGGGGCGGCCGCCGCCTCCGAGGCGGTCCCGGCGGCCGTCACCGGCGTGCCAGGTACGCCTGGAACGCCCGGTACAACGTGTTGTTGGCGGCTCCGCCCACCGATGTCTCCCACTCTCCGAGGGTCTCCACGACCTCCCCGCCGGTGCCCAGCTTCCAGCGCAGCAGCCCGAAGGGCCGGTCGTGGGGATCGAGGGTGGAGGATACCCCGCGCATGTCGTAGACCTCCGCGCCGCCGGCGAGGGCGTCGCACATCATCTGCCACTGGAGGGCGTTGCTGGGGCGGACCTCGCGGCGGTGGTCGGCGGAGGCGCCCGTCTGGTACCAGACCCGCCGTCCGGTGCTGATCATGGTGTGGGCGGCCAGGATCTCGCCGTCGTGCACGGCGAGGCAGAGCTTCATCCGGCCGGGCTCCTCGGCGTTGAGCGCGGCGTACTGGCGCTGGTAGTAGCCGAGGGAGCGGCCGAGCCGGAAGCCGTCGCGCTCCTCGGTGATCCTCAGCAGCCGGTGGAAATCGGGCAGTTCGGCAGCGCTCCCGGTCACGATCCGCACCCCGGCCTTCTGCGCGCGGCGGACGTTGCGGCGCCACTCCTGGTTGAGCCCGGACCACAGGTCCTCGGTGGTGCGTCCGGCGAGCGGCACCCGGAACACGTACCGGGGCTGGGCGTCCGCGTCGTCGCCGTCCCCGCCGCAGCGCCGCCAGCCGCGGGCCCGCAGCCGGTCGGCCACGGCGGCGCCGAGCGGGTCGACCTCGCTCGCCAGGACGTCGCCGACGGAGCGCCCGGGGCCGGCGGCGGCCTTGAGGCGGGCGCCGGTCCAGCGGCGGTAGGCGGGGCTTGGTCCGATGCGGACGGCGAAGGCCCCGGCCGCGCGCAGGTGCGCGAGAAGGGGGCGCAGCCACCGGTCCATTCCGGGGTCGGCCCAGTCGGCGGCCGGGCCCTCCGGGAGATAGGCGAAGTATTTCCGGGTGCCCGGGAATTGCCGGTAGAGGACGAGCGCGCTGCCCTTCAGGGTGCCGTCGTCGTCGTGCCAGCCGAGCCCTTCCGAGGACCAGCCCTCTTTCACCCCGGCCCAGGAGGGGTACTGGAGGAAGCTGGCGTCGGCCCGCGTGGCCAGGTGGGCGCGGTGCTCGTCCACGGTGAGGCCGTGTATGCGCAGGTCCCGTTCCCTGCTGCGTTCTCCGGTCGCGAGCAGCGCTGACATGTCGGTGGCCCTCCCCCTCGTGGGCCCCGCCGTCTGCTCTGCGGGGCTGCACAGGATGCTCACAGCGGTCCGTGACGGGTCCGCGCGCCGAATGTGACCGGACGATGACCGTTGCGCTGCGCTTCCCGTCACACAAAAGAATTCCTGCTTTTCCGCGGATTCACGGAACTTAGGCTCCGGTGCGTTCCTCTTCACCGATGACCGAACACGGCTCTGGAGGCTTTCCGTTGATTCCCGCATTCCTGATACCGGCGCGCCCGCAGCGCCGCGCCCGGCTCGCGCTGATCGCCGGCTGCGCGGTGCTCGGCGTCACCCTCACGGCCTGTTCCGGCGGGGCCTCCGCTTCGGACCGCGATGCCGGCAAGAACGGAGACGCGGCTCCCTCGAAGGCGGCGGCGGCCTCCATCTCGGTCAACCTGCACGGCACATCGGCCGCCGCGGGGAAGCCGGTCACGGTGACCCTGGCGGCCGGGAAGCTGAGTGAGGTGACCGTCTCGGCCGGGAAGGACGGCATGCTCAGCGGCCGGATATCCGCCGACGGGCGGACCTGGACGTCCGACCGGGCGGCGGCGCCGGGCACCGCGTACCGGGTGGAGGCGCGCGACTCCTCGGGCGGCAGCGACACGGCCTCGTTCACGACGAAGGCGGCCGACAAGGTGAACAAGCTGACGCTGGCGCCGGGCAAGAACACGACGGTGGGCATCGCGCAGCCGCTGTCGATCGTGTTCGACAACCCGGTCAAGGACAAGGCGGCCGTCGAGAAGGCCCTCAAGGTGTCCACCTCGAACCACACCGAGGGCTCCTGGGGCTGGCTGCGCGACTACTCGGGCCGCGACCGCGTCGACTGGCGCCCGAAGGAGTACTGGAAGTCCGGGACGCGCATCACGCTCGACGCCGAGCTGAACGGCGTCGACTCGGGCCAGGGCGGCGGCTTCTTCGTACGGGACTACGCGACGACCTTCACGGTGGGCGCGAGCCAGGTGGTGAAGGTGGACCTGGACCGGCACCGGCTGGCGCTCCAGCGGGACGGGCGCACGGTCATGGACGTGCCGGTGTCGGGCGGTACCCCGGGCGGCGACAAGCGGTCGTGGCGGGGGACGGCCGTGCTGATGGCGAAGGAGGGCACGATCAACATGCGCTCCGAGACGGTGGGCCTGGGCCACACGTACGACAAGATGGTCGACTACTCGATGCGGCTGACCTGGTCGGGCATGTACGCGCACGCGGCGCCGTGGAACGCGGCGTACTTCGGGCGGGCCAACCACAGTTCGGGATGTGTCGGGATGAGCGACGCGGACGCCGCCGCCCTCTACCGGCAAGCCCATGTCGGCGACCCGTTCGAGATCACGGGTGCGGAGACCAAGGGCACGGTCGCGGAGGGCAACGGCTACGGGGCGTGGAACGTCTCGTGGGACGAGTGGCAGACGAGGAGCGCCCTCGGCTGACCGGTCCGCCGGCGCGCAGCTGACCTTCTTCCCGCGTGCGAGAAGTGATCACCGGCTGCTGCCGGGCGGACCCCGCTCCCGTCCGTCTACCGCCCTCCCGGCATCAGCGTGCCGGGCTGTGCCGGTCCGACGCCCACCGCCTCCGTCTTCGGATTGCGCCGTTGCCGCCTCGCCACCCAGGTGGCGAACCAGGAGAGCAGCATGCACATCCCGATGTAGATCGGTGAGATCACCATCACCACGGGGATGAAAGGCAGATCGTAGTCCAAATTGGAGGCGATGAGCTTGCCCGCGTGGAGGAATTCCTCGTACGTGATGAGGTAGCCGAGCGAGGTGTCCTTCAGGGCCACCACCAGCTGGCTGATGATGGTGGGCAGCATCGCGCGGATCGCCTGCGGCGCCAGGACGAAGGTGGTGACCTGCGTCTTCCGCATGCCCAGCGCGTACGCCGCCTCGCGCTGGCCGCGCTCCACGGAGTTGATGCCGGTACGGAACACCTCGGCGAGCACCGAGCCGTTGTAGAGCGTCAGCCCGGCGACCAGCGCGGGCAGCGGCTGCACCTTCAGCGCCACGAAGATGAAGAAGATCATCACCAGCACGGGCATGGCGCGGAAGAACTCGACGAGGACCGTCGCCACCCAGCGCACCGGGCGGTGTTCGGACAGCCGCCCCACCGCGAGGACGGCCCCGAGCGCCAGCGAGAGGACGGCGGCGTACGCGAACGCCTTGAGGGTGTTGCCGAGTCCGCGCAGCAGGAGTTCCTGGATGCCCTTGTACTCGAAGGGCGTCCACTTGGCGCTGGTGAACTGGTCGGTGTCGAAGAGGAGATAGATCACCCAGCCGATCAGGGCGAGGATGAGGACCGTGGACAGGACTCCGTAGAGGCGGTGCCGTTTACGGGTGTGCGGTCCCGGGATGTCGTACAGGGCGTTGGCGGTGGGGGCGGAGTGGGCGGTCATCGGGCGACTCCCCAGCGCTTTTCCATGACGTGGAAGAGCGCGCTGATGGCGAGGGTGATGATCAGATATCCCACGGCGATCCACACGAAGGTCCAGATGATGCTGTATCCCAGCTCGTTGAGGGTCTTGTAGGTGCCGAGGAGTTCGGTGACGCTGAACGCCCCGGCGATCGCCGAGTTCTTGGCGAGCGCGATGAGCGTCGAGCCGATCGGCGGGATCACCGAGCGGAACGCCTGCGGCAGCACGATGGAGCCGAGGCTCTGCCCGAAGGTCATCCCGAGGCTCCGGGCCGCCTCGCCCTGCCCGGTGGGCACGGTGTTGATGCCGGAGCGCAGCACCTCGCAGATGAACGCGGAGGTGTAGCAGCCGAGCGCGATGATCGCGAACACGTTGAACGGCAGGACGAGCCCGAAGCGCGGCAGGCCGAGGAGCACGGCGAAGAAGAGCAGGGTGAGCGGGGTGTTGCGCAGGACCGTCACCCACACGGTGCCGAACACCCGGAGCGAGCCGACGGGCGCCACCCGGAAGGAGGCCATGACGAAGCCGAGGACCAGGGCCAGGATCGAGGCGTAGACGGTGAGTTCGAGGGTGCCGAGGAAGCCCTTGCCGTAGAGCGAGAAGTTGTCGGTGAGTACGTCCATGGGGGTGGGCCGTCCTCTCAGTTCGCCGGGTAGCGGTCGATGGGCGGCGGCTTGGGCGCGGGTGCGCCGGACAGCCCGAGGGTCGCCTCGAACGCCTTCTTCCAGTTGCCGTTCTTCTCGTTCGCCTCCAGCGCGTCGTCGAGCGCGAAGCGCAGCGCGTTGTCGCTGCGCGGGACCCCGATGCCGTACGGCTCCTCGGAGAAGGGCTTGCCGACGACCTTCATCTCGTCGGGCGCCTTGGCGGCGAAGCCCAGCAGGATCGCGTCGTCGGTGGTGACGACGTCGACCTGGAACGTCAGCAGGTTGTCGACACAGATCGAGTAGGTGTCGTACGCGACCAGCTTCGCCTTCGGATAGTCGGCGGCGATCCGCTGGTACGGGGTCGAGCCCGCGGCGGAGCAGACCGTCTTGCCGGCCAGGTCCTGCGGGCCGTGGATGTCGTCCTCGTCGGTGCGCACCAGGAGCCCCTGGCCCGCCATGTAGTAGGGACCGGCGAAGCCGACGAGCTTCTTGCGCATGTCGTTGATGGTGTAGGTGCCGACGTAGTAGTCGATCTGCCCGTTCTGGAGGGCGGTCTCGCGGTTGGCGGAGGCGATCGTCTTGAAGCGGATCGTCTTCGGGTCGAAGCCCAGCGAGGCGGACATCATGCGGGCGATCTCGATGTCGAAGCCGGAGTAGACGCCGGTGGCCGGGTCCTTCTCGCCCAGGTAGGGCTGGTCCTCCTTGGCGCCGACCCGGAGGTAGCCCCGCTTCTTCGCGTTCCGCCAGGTCCGGGAGTCCGGCAGCCGGAAGTCCTTGTCGACCTGGTAGACGGGCAGTTGGTCGGCCTTCGGCCCCTTGACCGGCGGGCTGCCCTCCTTGCCGCAGGCGGCGGCGGAGAGGGCGAGCAGGAGGCCGGCACAGGCGGCCAGCAGTTTCCTCGTACGCAACTCAGGGCCTCCCGTCAGTGCTTGAGGATCTTGGACAGGAAGTCCTTGGCCCGGTCGCTCTCCGGGGCGGTGAAGAAGTCCTCCGGGGTGCGGTCCTCCACGATGCAGCCGTCGGCCATGAAGACGACCCGGTTGGCGGCGGAGCGGGCGAAGCCCATCTCGTGGGTGACGACGACCATGGTCATGCCCTCGCGGGCGAGCTGCCGCATCACTTCGAGGACTTCGTTGATCATCTCCGGGTCGAGCGCCGATGTCGGCTCGTCGAACAGGAGGGCCTTGGGGTCCATGGCGAGGGCGCGGGCGATGGCGACGCGCTGCTGCTGCCCGCCGGAGAGCTGGGCGGGGAACTTGTCGGCGTGCGCGGCGAGCCCGACCCGGTCGAGGAGTTCGCGGGAGCGCTGGTCCGCCTCGTCCTTCTTCCGCTTGCGCACCTTGACCTGGGCCAGGGAGACGTTGGCGAGGACGGTCTTGTGCGCGAAGAGGTTGAACGACTGGAAGACCATGCCGACTTCGGCCCTCAGCTGGGCCAGCCCCCGGCCCTCCTCGGGGAGGGGTTTGCCGTCGATGGTGATGTGGCCCGACTCGATGGTCTCCAGCCGGTTGACCGCCCGGCAGAGCGTCGACTTCCCGGAGCCGGACGGGCCGATGACCACCACCACCTCCCCGCGGCCGACGGTGAGATTGATGTCCTGCAGTACGTGCAACTTTCCGTAGTGCTTGTTGACGTCTCGCAGCTCGATCAACGGATCGACGGCCATACGCTGCCCTACCCACTTGTCGCTCGGTCGAGGTCAGCGCAAACTAACCAGCCCGGCAAGGGACTTCTCGACCGACACGCACCAATGGGGCAAAAGGATTCTTATCGCTTCGCGCGGTCCGCCGCGTGCGGCGGGTCAGCCCTCGGCGGACTCCGCGTACACCTGGGACAGTTCGGGACTGCCGGACATCGCCCAGTCGAGGCCCGCCTCGACCACGTCGATCTCGCGGCCCGAGGCGAGCCGCACGACGGGCTGGCCGCTCGGCCAGATGTGCCAGTGCGCCCCGGCGACATTGCGCACCAGGACCGTGCCGAGGTAGAGCCCGGCGTCGTTGCCCAGCCAGGGCAGCTCCTCCAGGTCGTCGCGCCAGCGCGGCACCAGCTGGTCGAGGGCCGACAACGAGGCCGGGCTGTCGTCCAGTTCGATGCCGCGCTCCCCCACCCGGACCCGGAGCAGCTCGCATTCGCCGAGCAGTTCGGCCACGCCCTCCGGATCGGCGTCGACGGCACCCGCGAGGCCCGTCTTCCGCGTCCCGTCGTGACGCTTACGCCAGTTGTCCAAGAAAGGGATGTTCATATCGCCCAGAATCGCATCCCGGCGCGCCCGCGCACCACAGGGCGCGCGGCCTGTCGTTCGAGCGCCGAACACCACACGGTCACCGCGTGTTCACGGAGCGCGGGGCGCCGGGGAGGGCGCTCAGAGGTCGAGGTCGACGACCACCGGGGCGTGGTCGGAGGCACCCTTGCCCTTGCGCTCCTCGCGGTCCACGTAGCTGTCCTTGACCGCTTCGGTGAAGGGGGCGTTGCCGTAGACGAGGTCGATGCGCATGCCCTTGTTCTTGGGGAAGCGCAGCTCGCGGTAGTCCCAGAAGGTGTAGGGGCGGTCGTACTTCAGGGGGCGGGGCATCACGTCGGACAGGCCCTCGGCGCGCAGCGCGGCCAGGGCCTCGCGCTCGGCGGGGGTGACATGCGTGGCCCCTCGAAGAGGGCCGGGTCCCAGACGTCCTCGTCGGTCGGGGCCACGTTGAAGTCGCCGAGCACGGCGAACGGGGCCGCACCCGCGGCGTCGGCGGCCACGGCCTTGCGCAGCGCCTCCAGCCAGCGCAGCTTGTACGCGTAGTGCTCGTGGGCGACCTCGCGGCCGTTGGGCACGTACACCGACCAGAGGCGCACCGGGCCGCAGGTCGCGCTGATCGCGCGCGGCTCCTGCGCGGTCTCGTAGACCGGCCCGTCGGGCAGGCCGAGCACGACGTCGGAGAGGCCGGCGCGGGAGATCAGCGCGACCCCGTTCCACCGCCCGTTGGCGTTGACCGCGGACTCGTAGCCCGCCTCGCGGAGCGCGTCGGCGGGGAACTGCTCGGCGGTGCACTTGGTCTCCTGGAGGCACAGCACGTCGGTGCCGCTGCTCTCCAGCCAGGCCAGCAGCCTCGGCAGGCGGGCGGTGATCGAGTTGACGTTCCAGGTGGCGATGCGCATGTACGTAAACCTAACGCCTGCCACTGACAGCCGCCGGGGCGGCGGCCGTCACAGGGCCGTCGAGTCGCCCGGTGCCATGCGGCCGTGGTCGGAGCCGCCCAGCTCACCGATCTGCCGGTCGTAGATCGGCCGGGCCAGGTCGGTGAGGAGCGCGTCGTGGATGTCGATCGCGCGGCGCGGCTTCACCTCGCGCACGTAGTCGATGACCTCGGAGATCTTGTTCCACGGGGCCATCACCGGGAGCAGGAGGGTGTCGACGGCCCGGCCGGGCACCGTCAGGGCGTCGCCGGGGTGGAAGACCTGGCCGTCGACGAGGAAGCCGATGTTGGTGACGCGCGGGATGTCCGGGTGGATCACCGCGTGCAGCTCGCCGTGCACCTCGATGTCGAACCCGGCGGCCGAGAAGGTGTCGCCGTGGCCGACTGTGTGGACGCGCCCCGGGAAGGCCGCGCTCAGCCGCTCCGCGACGCTGCGCAGGGTCCAGACCCGGGCCTCCGGGTCGGCTTCGAGACCGGCCCGGATCCGCCCCTCGTCGAAGTGGTCGGGGTGCTCGTGCGTCACGAGGATCGCCTCGGCGCCGAGCGCCGCGTCGCCCTCCGAGAAGCCGCCCGGGTCGATGACGAGCGTGCGCCCGTCCTTCTCCAGGCGGATGCAGGAGTGCGACTGCTTGGTCAGGGTCGGCGCGGTGTTTCCGGCATGGCTGTTCATACATCCATCCTGCTACGCGGGCGGTGTCGTTTCCGCCCGAATCACCGACTGGGCGATCGTGAAGGCGGCGCTCGCGGCCGGAACCCCGCAGTACACGGCCGTCTGCATCAGCACCTCGCGGATCTCGGTGGGCGTGAGTCCGTTGCGCAGGGCGGCCCGGGTGTGCGCGGCCAGGCTCTCCATCCGCCCGGAGGCGACGAGGGCGGTGAGGGTGACCGTGGAGCGGGTGCGCCGGTCGAGGCCCTCCCGGTTCCACACCTCGCCCCAGGCGTACCGGGTGACCAGCTCCTGGAAGTCCTCGGTGAAGTCGTCGGCGGCGGCCATGACCCCGTCGACCTGGGCGTCGCCCAGCACCTCGCGCCGCAGCCGCATGCCCGGCGCGTACGGGTCGGGGCGCCCACCGGCCGCCGCCTCGGGGGCCGGTCCGGCGGGGGCGATCTCCGCGACGGGCTGGACGGGGGCGGAGAGCCGGGGCACGGAGTCCGGCATCGGGATGGCCGCCTGGGTGTCCTGCCAGGCGGTGGAGAAGTGGGTGAGCAGGAGATCGGTGACCGCCCCGGGCTGCTCGACGGGCGCGAGGTGCGAGGCCCCGGGGACCAGGGCGAGCCGGGCGTCGGGTATCCCGGCGACCAGGGTGCGGGCGTCGCCGGGCCCGGTCACCCGGTCCTCCGCCCCGACCACGACGAGGGTGGGGACGGGGATGCGGCTCAGTTCCGTACGGACGTCGAAGGCTGCCAGGGCCTCGCAGGCGGCGATGTAGCACCCCGGGTCGGTGGTCCGCACCATCTGGACGGCCCACTCCACGATGGCGGGCTGCGCGGCGGCGAAGGCGGGCGTGAACCAGCGCTCGGGCGCGGTGCGCGCCATGGGCTCCAGGCCGTTCGTACGGACGATGACGCCGCGCTGCCGGAACTCGTCGGCGCTGCCGAACCGGGCCGAGGACGCCACCAGTGCGAGCGCGGCCACCCGGTGCGGATGCCGCAGCGCCAGGTCCGCGCCGATCGCCCCGCCGATGGAACACCCCACGTACCCGAACCGCTGGACCCCGACCCCGTCGAGCGTCGCGAGAAGCCGGTCCCCCAGCTCGGCCACGGCAGTCGCGGGCCGGGCGGGGGCGCCGCCGTGACCGGGGAGGTCGTACCGGAAGACTCTCCAGAGCCGGGTCAGCTCGGGTATCTGACGGTCCCACATGTGCCATGTGGTACCCAGTGAGGGGCCGATGACCAGGACCGGGGCGTCTTCCGGCCCGTCAAAGCGGTATTGCAGGGTGTTCGGTGGTGTCTCACTCACGCCCTCGACCCTCTCACGTAGCGGGACCGTGCCCTTGGGCGGGTTCTCGGCGCAGCGCAAAGAAGTTGATGCAAAGGACCAGTTGCAAAAGAACCCTTGCAACCGAGTCTTTGCATGGCTATCGTTGAGGCCATGGAAGAACAGCCCGACGGACTGGTCCGCAATCTCGACGCCCGCTCGCTGCGCGGGCTCGCCCATCCGCTGCGCATGCGGCTGCTGGACGCGCTCCGCTTCGACGGGCCGGCCACCGCATCCCAACTCGCCGCGAAACTGGGCGAGTCGAGCGGGGCCACCAGCTACCACCTGCGGCAGCTCGCGGCGCACGGGTTCATCAAGGACGCGCCCGAGCACGGCAAGGGGCGGGAGCGCTGGTGGCAGGCGGCGAGCCAGGGGCTGACCTTTGACGAGTCCCTGCTCAACCACTCCAGCCCGGAGGTGCGCGGCGCCGCCGAGATGTATCTGCACGAGGTCGCGCACACCCAGGCGCGGGACCTGACGACCTGGCTCGGCGACCGCAGCACCTGGCCCGATGAGTGGAGCCGCGCCTGGGACATGAGCAGCGCGACCCTGCGGCTGACGCCCGGGCTCGCCCTGGAGCTCATCGAGAAGATGCACGCGCTCATCGACGAGTACCGCGACCGGATCACCGACGAGGACGAGGGCGACAGCTCCCGCGTACGCGTCCACACCCATGCGTTCCCCCTCACCACCGAGTAAAGGAGAACCACCGATGCATGCCCAGGCCCACCTCGCCCTGCACCACCTCCGCGCCGCCGAACTCCACGCCGAAGCCGAGGAGTACCGCCTCGCCCGGTCCGCCCGGGCCCCCCGCCCCCTGCGCACCGTCCTCGGGTGGACCCTGATCGAGGTCGGCCTCCGCCTGACCGCCCCGGCCTCCCGCCCGGCCCTCGCCCGGGTCTAGGGGGCCGGAGCAACCCGGGTACAGTGCCCGGCGGCATTCCGGCCGCCCGAGGAGGAAGACGTGACCGACACCAGCGAGGCCCGGTCCGCGGACGGCGGGGCGGCAGCGGCGCCGCCGAGCCCGGTCCGGCGCCTGATGCGTTACATACCCCTGGTCGCCCCGGTCCTGCTGTGGGCCGTGCCGTGCTGGGTGCTGCTGTACACCGGACAGCACTGGCCGCTGCCCGTCACCGTGGCCGGCACCTGTCTCTTCGCGCTCGGCCTCGTCACCATGCCGGTCGCGATGATGCGGGGCCACGGCAAGCGGCAGCAGGACCGGGCGGCGATCGTCGGGGACAGCATGCTCGGCTCCATCTGGGTGCTGTTCACCTGGTCCGTGCTGCTGGGCACCGTGCTGCGGCTCGTCCTGGCCCTGGCCGGGGCCGGTGACGGGCAGGACCGGGCGAGGATCGTCACCTGGTCGGTGCTCGGGGCCGCCGCCGCCCTGCTCGGCTGGGGTTACGCCGAGGCGCGCCGGGTGCCGAGGGTGCGCCGGGTCGACGTACGACTGCCGCGCCTCGGGCGGGGCCTGGACGGGACGCGGGTCGTCCTCATCACCGATACGCACTACGGGCCGCTGGACCGGGCCCGCTGGTCGGAGCGGGTGTGCGCGGAGGTCAACGCGCTGGAGGCGGACGTGGTCTGCCACACCGGTGACATCGCGGACGGCACCGCCGATCGCCGCCGCGCCCAGGCCGCCCCGCTCGGCACGGTGCGCGCGGCCCACGCCCGCGTCTACGTCACCGGGAACCACGAGTACTACAGCGAGGCGCAGGGCTGGGTGGACCTGATGGACGAGCTGGGCTGGCAGCCGCTGCGCAACCGGCACGTCCTGGTCGAACGCGGCGGCGACACCCTCGTGGTCGCCGGTGTGGACGACGTCACCGCCGAGTCCTCCGGGCTGGCCGGTCACCGGGCGCACCTCGCCGGGGCGCTGGACGGCGCCGATCCGGAGCTGCCGGTCCTGCTGCTCGCCCATCAGCCGAAGTTCATCGACCGGGCCGCCGAGGGCGGCGTCGACCTCCAGCTGTCGGGCCACACCCACGGCGGCCAGATCTGGCCCTTCCACTACCTGGTCCGGCTCGACCAGCCGGCCGTCGCCGGGCTGAGCCGCCACGGCGACCGCACGCAGCTGTACACCAGCCGGGGCACCGGGTTCTGGGGCCCGCCGTTCCGCGTCTTCGCGCCCAGCGAGATCACCCTCCTGGTGCTGCGCGCACCGGACGGAGCGGCCGGCACCGCCGCGTCCTGACCCGCGGGGCCGGTCGTGGCGCCGCTTGGCGCGATCTCGGCCGATCCAGCAGACTGCACACGGCCGGAGACCGACTTCCTCCGGCGGCCGAGCGGGCGTGACGGGGGTGCCGACGGTGTGGCAGGAGATGGCGGCGGCCGAGATGGCGCCGGACAACCGCTTCGAGTGGTTCGAGCAGGTGGTGTCCGACGTCCTGCTTCCCACGGAGTTCCGCGCCGCGGACCCGGGCGCCTTCGACGCGCAGGGCGGGATGCTCGCTCTCGGGACCGTGCAGTTGGCCCGCTTCAGCTACGGGCCGCTGCGCTCGCGCAGGACCCCGGAGCTGATCCGGAGGGGGGATCCGGAGCAGTACCAGCTGGCGCTGGTGACGCGGGGCTCGGCGTGGTTCGCTCAGCAGGGCGGCGAGGCCGAACTGGGCGTCGGCGGCATGGCGTTGTGGGACACCTCGCGTCCGTACGAGTCCGGCTCGGGCACGGACGGGCGGGACGTCGAGGTGATCGTCCTCCAGATACCGAAGGACCGGATGCCGTTGCCGTCGCAGCGGATGAACCGGGTCCTCGCGCGGAGCGTCCCGGGCGACGCGGGGATGGGCGCGATCCTGGCCGGTTTCCTGACGAACCTCGCCGCCACGGGGGCCGACTGCTCGCCCGAACAGCTCGGCGTGCTGGGCGAGATGGCCGTGGACATGGCCGCGTCCTGCCTGGCCGACCGGATCGGCGCCTCCCCGGTGCGGGCGCCCGCCGAGCTACGGACGCACGTCCTGCTGCGACGCGTCAACGCCTTCATCGACCATCACATCGGCGACCCCGGACTGTCCCCGGGCCTCATCGCCGCCCGCCACCACCTGTCGCTGCGGAGCCTGCACGCGCTCTTCCGCGACCAGCCGGAGAGCGTCGCCGCGACCATCCGCCGCCGCCGGCTCGACGGCTGCCGCACGGACCTGGCCCGCCCGGAGCTGCGCCGGCAGCCCATCGGGGTCGTCGCCGCCCGGTGGGGCTTCCCCGACGCGACCGTCTTCAGCCGGGCCTTCCGGGCGGCGTACGGGATGGCTCCGCGCGACTACCGCGCGGCGGCCCTGGGCCGGGCGAGCGGCGAACTGCGGGTATCCGGAACCTGATTCCAATATCCGGAACAACCGTCGAAGCAAGGGGCGCGCGAAGGGGGCGGGTGTCCGGCTCGGCCTGGCGGCCTACTCGGCCACGTACCGCAGCCAGTACGGGTCGCCGATCCGCTTCCCGACGCGTCGTGCGGCGTCCCGCACCGCGCGTCCGAAGCGGGCCTCGTTCTCGTGGCGCAGCTCCGGGGCGGGCAGGGCGATACCTATGCCGAAGACCTGCCCCGTCTCGCCGTCCACGACGGCGGCGGAGATGCCCGCGACGTTCGGCACGAACTCGCCGCGTGAGGACTCCCAGCCGTCCGCGCGCACCCGGGCCAGCGAGGAGACCAGCTCACCGGGGGTGCGGGGAGCCGATCCGGTGGCCTGTTCGAGGCGGGCGTCGACCAGCCGCAGCACCTGCGCGTCGTCCAGGCGGGCCAGCAGGGCGCGCCCCATGGAGCTGGCGTAGGCGGGGGCGCGGGTGCCGGCCGGGGTGTACGCCTGGAGGGCGCCGACGGTGCCGATCCGCATGTGCAGCACCAGCGATTCGGCGCCGTCGAGCACGTCCACGTAACCGGTGTAGCCGATGTCGGCCACCAGCTTGGCCAGCTCCTCCTCCAGGAGGGAGGCCGTGGAGCGGGAGGCGCGGAAGTGGTACGAGGCTTCCATGACGAGTTCGCCGGGCCGGTAGGCGCGGCTCACCGGGTCGCGGTCCAGGAAGCCGTATTCGGCCATCATGCTCAGCGTCCGTGACACGGAGCTCTTCGGCAGGTCGAGGGCGCCCGCCACGTCCGTCACGGTCAGGTCGCGCTGAAGGCGCGCCAGCAGCCGCAGGACGTCCCGCGCGTTGGCGAGTGTGCTCACCGTTCTCCTGCCTCCCCCGGACCCCGGGCCCGTGCGTCCGATCGTAAGGGGCGCCCACATACCGAGACCGCCGCCCACCCCCTTGACGGGCGGGCGCGCCGCGGAGATGATCCAGCATATCCAGATATTCACACATGGTTCCATATTTTGGAACTCCTGGAGCGGCGGACACGCCGCCCCGCACGGAAACACCGGAGATCCATGAGCACCGACGCGACGCACCGGGCCGTCACCGACGCCCCGGCCACCGCACCCGCCGGAGGACGCCATCCGCGCGCCCTCGCGCCCGGCAACCTGATCCTGACCGTGGTGCTCAGCGTGTTCGGCGCGGTCGTCGGTGTGCAGCTGCTCGCCACCCTCGGCGTCACGCCCAGCACCTCGCTGATCGGCGCGCTGGCCGCGATGACGCTGGCCCGTGTGCCGCTCGTCGCCTTCCGCGGCTTCCGCTCGGTCCACGCCCAGAACCTGGCGCAGACGAGCATCTCGTCGGCCACCTTCGGCGCCGCGAACAGCCTGTTCCTGCCGATCGGCATCCCGTTCCTGTTCGGGATGGACGACATGATCGTCCCGATGCTGGTCGGCGTCTCGGTCGCGATGCTGGTCGACGCCTGGCTGCTGTACCGGATGTACGACACCCCGGCTTTCCCCGCGAAGAACCCGTGGCCCCTCGGGCTCGCCGCCGCCGAGGCGATCCGGGCCGGCGACGAGGGCGGCCGACGCGCCAAGGTGCTCGGGCTCGGGCTGGTGACCGGGCTGGTGGGCGCGGTGTTCTCGCTGCCGATGTCGGCGTTCGGCGTGGCCCTGATCGGCGGCTTCGGCGCGATGGCCGCGTTCGGTGTGGGCCTGCTGTTCACGCAGTACGCGGACCCGCTGTTCGGGCTCGACCTGAACGCGATGTACCTGCCGCACGGGATGATGATCGGCGCCGGTCTCGTCGCCCTCGTCCAGGTCGCCCGGACCATCCTCGGCGCCCGGCGGGCGAACGCGGCGCAGGCCCGCTCGGCGGCCGGTGCCCCGGAGGGCGCGGGGGAGGGCGCGCGGCGGCTGGGGCGCTCGATGCGTCTCGGCCTCGGCGCCTACCTCGCGATCTCGGTCCTGCTGGCCTTCGGGACCGGCGCGGCCACGCACATGAGCCCGGGCATGCTGATCGGCTTCCTGGTGTACGCGTCCGTCGCGGCGTTCCTGCACGAGCTGCTGGTCGGCATCGCGTCCATGCACTCCGGCTGGTTCCCGGCCTTCGCGATCGCCCTGATCACCCTGCTGCTCGGCATCCTCATCGGCTTCCCGCCCGAGGCGCTGGTCGTGCTCTCCGGCTTCACGGCCGCGACCGGCCCCGCCTTCGCGGACATGGGGTACGACCTGAAGACCGGCTACCTGCTGCGCGGCGAGAACGCGGACCCGGCGTTCGAGCTGGAGGGCCGCCGCCAGCAGCTGATCGCCGCGATGATCGGCTTCGGCGTCGCGATCGCCGTCGTCCTCGTCTCGTACCGGATGTTCTTCGACAACGGGCAGACCGCCCCGATCGACGCCGCGTACGTCGCCGCGATCAAGGCGGGCCCGTCCGTCGAGACCGCGAAGCACCTCGCGCTGTGGGCGGTCCCCGGGGCGATCGTGCAGCTCGTCGGCGGGTCGAAGCGGCAGCTCGGGATCCTGCTCGCGACCGGGCTGCTCATCACGACCCCGATGGCCGGCTGGATGGTCGCCGCCGGCATCGCCGCCCGCGTCCTCGCCCCGCGCCTGCTCGGCCGGGACGTCAAGGGCGACCTGGAGGTCTTCGCCGGCGGTGCGATCGCCGGCGACGCCCTCTACTCCTTCGGCAACGGCGTGTTCAAGGCCGCCAAGTAACCCGGAACCCCTCTCGCACACCCGTACAGCACCACCCTGGGAGAACCCCGTGAAGCGACAGCTGACCCATGACGACATCCGCGCGGCCGTGTACGGCGGTGCCGTACTCGGCGGAGGCGGCGGCGGCTTCGTGGAGCGGGGGCTGCGCACCGCCGAGCTGGCCCTCCAGGTCGGCACGCCCGAGCTGTGGAGCGCCGACGAGTTCGCGGACGGCGACCTGACCGCGACGGTGGCCCTGGTCGGCGCCCCCGCGGCGCCCGACCCGCAGGTGCTGCCGACGCACCTGGTGCGCGCGCTGGAGCTGCTGCGCCGCGAGCTGCCGGGCGACCTCGTCGCGCTGCACACCAACGAGAACGGCGCCGAGACCACGATCAACGGCTGGTTCCACTCCGCGCTCACCGGCCTGCCCGTCATCGACCTGGCGTGCAACGGCCGCGCCCACCCCTCCAGCCAGATGGGCGCGATGGGCCTGCACCGCCGCGACGGCTACCGGTCCAGCCAGGGTTACGCGGGCGGCAAGCCGCACGCCTATGTCGAGGGGGCCGTCTCCGGCCGCCTGGACGCGACGTCGAACGTGGTCCGCCGCGCGTCCGTGGAGGCGGGCGGCTGGGTGGGCGTCGCCCGCAACCCGGTCGAGGTCGGCTACGCCGTCCGCAACGGCGCCCCGGGCGCCATCGGCTTCGCGATCGAGCTGGGGCACCGCTTCCTGGCCGAGGGACCGGCCGGCGCGGCCGCGCGGCTGGGCGGCGAGATCGCCGCGGCGGGGACCGTACGCGCGTACCGCTGCGAGCAGCGCGAGGGCCTGGACGTGGGCGTCGCCGTGCTCGACGACGCCCAGGGCACCACGCTGCACTTCGTCAACGAGTACATGGCGCTGGACCTGGCGGACGGCCGCCGCGCCGCGTTCCCGGACCTGATCACGACGTTCGACGAGGCGGGGCAGCCGCTCGCCTCCGCCGATGTCGCGGTCGGGCAGCGGATCGAGGTCCTGGTCGCCCCGGCGGAGAACCTGCTGCTGTCCCCGACGATGTACATGCCCGAGGTGTACGCCCCCGTCGAGGCGCTGCTCGGCATCGAGTTCGCGCCCGCCGAGAAGGCGTTCGCCCATGTCTGAGCCGTTCCTCGCCGATCCGGGCCCGGTACGGGAGTTCTGCGACGCGCGGTGGGAGGCCGAGATCCTTCCGCTGGTCCGGGACCACATCCGCGTCCCGGCGGTCAGCCCCGCGTACGACCCCGAGTGGGAGGCCCGGGGCCACCTGGACCGGGCCGTCGACGCGGCGGCGGCCTGGCTGCGCGGGGTGCCGCTGCCGGGCCTGCGCACCGAAGTTCTGCGCGCCCCCGGCCGTACGCCCCTGGTCTTCTTCGAGGTCCCCGGCGCGGGCGCCCGGTCCGAGGAGACCGTCCTCTTCTACGGCCACCTCGACAAGCAGCCCGAGGGCGAGGGCTGGACCGGGGGCCGCACCGCCTGGGAGCCGTCCTTCGACGGCACCCGGCTGTACGGGCGCGGCGGCGCCGACGACGGTTACGCGCTGCCCGCGTCGGTGACCGCGATCCGGGCGCTGGCGGAGCAGGGCGCGGCCCGGCCCCGGTGCGTCGGGGTGTTCGAGGCCGGGGAGGAGTCCGGCAGCCCGGACCTGGACCACTGGTTCGAGGTACTGGCGGACCGGATCGGCGAGGTGGGCCTGGTGGTCTGCCTGGACTCCGGCGCGGGCGACTACGAACGGCTGTGGCTGGTCACGTCGTTGCGCGGGGCCTGCGGCGGCACGCTCGACGTGCGGGTCCTCGGCGACGGCGCGCACTCCGGGGACGCCGGGGGCGTGGTGCCGTCGTCGTTCCGGGTGCTGCGGCAGCTGCTCGACCGCGTCGAGGACGGGGCGACGGGCCTGCTGCGCCCCGCCGTCCTGCATGGCGAGGTGCCCCCGGAGCGCCGGGAGCAGACCCGCGAGGCGGCGGCCCTGCTCGGCGACGGGGTGCGGGAGCGCTTCGACTGGTACGGGGACACCTCGGCGGTGGCCGACGACCCCGGGGAGCTGCTGCTCAACCGGGCGTGGCGCCCCAGCCTGGAGGTCACCGGGGCGGACGGGCTGCCCCCGGTCGCCTCGGCCGGCAACGTGCTGCGCCCGCACACCCGGGTGAAGCTGGCGCTGCGGCTGCCGCCGACGGTGGACGCCGCGGCGGCCGTCGCGGAGCTGGGCAGGCTCCTGGAGGCGGACCCGCCGTACGGCGCGGCGGTCCGCTTCACCCCCGACCGGGTCCTCGCGGACGGCTGGCACGCGCCCGCCGAGGAGCCGTGGCTGAGCGCCGCGCTCTCCGGGGCGAGCCGGGCCTGCTTCGACGGGGCGGACGTCGCCCGGATCGGACAGGGCGGCACGATCCCGCTGATGGGGAAGCTGTCCCGGCAGTTCCCCGGGGCCCAGTTCCTGGCCTGCGGAGTGCTGGGCCCGGGGGCGAACGCCCACGGCCCGAACGAGTCGCTGCACGTCCCGTACGCGCGGCGCCTCACCGCGAGCCTGTCCCTGACCCTGAACGCCTTCGCCGTACGGGAGCCGGAAGAGGCGGGGTGAGGGGGCGTCACACCTTCTTCAATGACGTGAGGTGGGCGAAGACGACGACGTTGGCCGCGTAGCCGTCCTTCTTGTTGAAGCGTCCGCCGCACGTCATGAGGCGCAGCTCCGCACGGCCGGTGCTGCCGTACACCTTGTCGTCGGGGAACTTGTCCTTGGTGTACGTCTCCACGGCGTCGACCGTGAAGACCGCTTTCTGCTTGTCGGCCCGGGTGACGGTGACCTTGTCGCCCTTGTGCAGGGCGTTGAGGTTGAGGAAGATCGCCGGTCCGGTCTCCGTGTCGCGGTGGCCGACGATCAGCGAGGTGCCCTTCTCGCCGGGCGAGGGCCCGTCGCGGTACCAGCCCACCTCCCGGGGCTTGCTCATGGGCGGGGCGCCGAGGTGCCCCTTCCTGTCGAGTCCGAGGCCGGTGACCGGCGCCTCGATGAAGATCGCGGGCACCGCGACCTTCACCGGCCGCGACGGGGAGAGGGGAGCGTGCGAGACCGGCCGGTCGCCGCCGCCCGCGGCGTCGTTGCCGTGGGCGGCGGCGACCGGATCGTCGGGCGAGTCGGAACTCGCCCAGACGATGCCGGCCACCAGCGAGGAGGTCACGCTCAATGTCATCGTGAGACGACACGCCCGGCTCGGGCCCCGTCGGCGTCTTCTGCGCGGGTTATGCCTCGTTGCGGGCACGGCGGCGTGCGGCTCGGCGGACCATGATCAGCCCGGCGGCTCCGACGGCGCCGGCCGCCAGCGCGGCGGTGGTCCCGACGTTCGAGTCGCTCTCGGAGCTGACGCCCTCCATGTCCGGGACGCCGCCGCCACCGGCGGGGACGCCGCCGGACGGCTGCTCGTAGCCCGACTCGGAGCCCGACTCGGCGGAGCCGCGCTCGGCGTTGTTGCCGGAGCCGTTGTGACCGGCCGGCTTGGTGCAGTCGACCTTGAACGCCTTGTTCTTCGGGCCGGCCGGAACGATCCACACCAGCTGGTACGTGCCCTCGGGGAGCAGGTACTCCTGGCTGCGCGCCGAGCCGTTCACCAGGGGGAGGGTGCTGGCGAGGGTGTCCCCCGGGGGGACGGTCGGGGGCTGCGCGGTGATGGTCCACGGCACGGCCGGCATGTCGCCGAAGTTGCTGGCCTGGAGGACGAACTTGCAGACCTCGTTGCCGTCGCCGCCACGCGCTGCCCAGCCGCCGGGGCGGATGTCGATGTCACCGCTGTCGCCGGGGGCGGCGAAGGCGGCCGACGCCCCGCCCAGCGTGGCGGCGGCGGCCGCGACCACGGCGGCCGCGACGGTGCCCGCGCGAACGCTGCGGGCACGGACGGAAGCGGAAATACGCATGCTGAACTCCTTCGAGCCGGGATGATTGTCGTACTGATCAATCGATCGACCTAAGAGATGCCATGACGCACGGGATAAATGCCGCGTAACACTCTGAAAAGTGGGACAAGTACCCTGAGTAGCCGATAGCGGACCGACCCGAAGGGCCCCCGGACGCGCGAACGGGGCGCCCGGTGAGCGCCCCGTTCCCGCTGGTGTCTCCGCAGGTCAGCCCGGGCCGACCCCGGCCTCGGCCGCCGCGCGCCGCCTGCGCTGCTCGGCCACGTCCGCCACCGGCGAGGCGAGCAGCAGGGTGCGCGTGTAGGCGTGGCGCGGCTCGGAGGTGACCGTGGCGGCGTCGCCCGTCTCCACGATCTCGCCCCGGTGGATGACCGACACGCGGTGGCTCATGAAGCGGACGACGGCCAAGTCGTGCGAGACGAAGAGGTACGCGACCCCCGTCTCCTCCTGGATCTCCAGGAGCAGGTCGAGCACCGTCCGCTGGGTCGTCAGGTCCAGTGCGGACACCGGCTCGTCGCAGATGACCAGCCGGGGGCGCAGGGCCAGCGCCCGGGCGATCGCGACCCGCTGCCGCTGCCCTCCGGAGAACTCCCGGGGCAGCCGGTCCGCCGCGTCGGACGGCAGATGGACCCGCTCCAGCAGCCCGGCGACCCTCCCCCGGGCCTCCCGTGCCCCCGTGCCCTGCCCGATCAGCGGCTCGGCGAGGGTGTCCCCGATGGTGCGCGAGGGGTTCAGGGAGGTGTACGGGTCCTGGAAGATCACCTGGAGGTCGCGGCTGAGGGCCCTGCGGCGGCGGGCGGTGGCGTGCTCGATGCGTTCGCCGTCGAAGGTGATCGTGCCGGAGCGCACCGGGACGAGCCCGAGGACGGCACGCCCGATGGTGGACTTGCCGGAGCCGGACTCGCCGACCAGCCCCAGGGTCTCCCCGGCCCTGACGGAGAGCCCGACGCCCTTGAGGACCTCGGTCTCCGGGGCGCGCCTCCCCTTGCCGGGGAAGGAGACCCGCAGGTCCCGCACGGTGAGCAGGGCGTCCGCGTCGGCGGCGGCGTCGGGCGCGGCGGCGTCGGGGGTCTTCATGCGGTGACGGTCCTTGCTTCTCGGGGCTGCCAGGGGGCGCGGGCGGGTGCGTCGTCCAGGACGGCGTCCAGGAGGGTCCGGGTGTACGGGTCCTGGGGTGCTCCGAGGATCTGTTCGGTGCTGCCGGTCTCCACGATGCGCCCGCCGTTCATCACGGCCACCCGGTCGCAGAGGTCGGCGACGACCCCGAGGTTGTGGGTCACCAGGAGGACGCCGAGGCCGCGTTCGTCCCGCAGGCGGCGCAGCAGGGCGAGCACTTCGGCCTGGACGCGGACGTCGAGGGCGGTGGTGGGCTCGTCGGCGATGAGGAGGTCGGGGTCGCAGGACATGGCACCGGCGATGAGGACGCGCTGGGCCATGCCGCCGGAGATCTCGTGCGGGTAGAGGCGCAGGGTGCGGTCCGGGTCGGGGATCTCGACCAGGCGCAGCAACTCCCGTGCCTTCTCGGCCGCTTCCTTGCGGCCGAGTCCGAGGTGGTGGCGTACGGGCTCCATGAGCTGGCTGCCGATGGTGAAGGCGGGGTCGAGATTGCTCATGGGTTCCTGCGGTACGTACGCGAGGGTGCGGCCGCGCAGCGCGCGGTGGTCGCGTTCCCGGAGGCCCGCCGTCTCCCGGCCGTTGACGGTGATGCTGCCGCGCGTGACGCGTCCGCCCTCGGGCAGCAGGCCGAGGACGGAGAAGGCCGTCTGGGTCTTCCCGGAGCCGGACTCGCCGACCAGGCCCACGATTTCGCCGGGGCGCACATCGAGGTCGATGCCGTGCACGACCTCCTTGTCGGTGCCGTCGGGCCGGGCGTAGGCGACGGTGAGGCCGCGCACGGAGAGCAGTCCGGCGCGCGGGGCGGCGGACTCGGTGACCGGGGCCGGGGCCTCGGCGGGCCCGGTGCGTCGGCGGCGGGCGGGACGGGGTGCCTGCTCCTCCAGGGCGTCGCGTACGGCTCCGGCGAGCAGGACGAGCGCGCAGTTGGTGAGGCCGAGGGCGAGTCCGGGCCAGAGGATGAGCCGGGGCGCGCGCTGGATGTTCTGGAACGCCTCGTTGAGCATGGCGCCCCAGGTGGCGGACGATCCGCTGCCGACGCCGAGGAATTCGAGGCCGGCCTGGAGGGCGATCGCGATTCCGGCGACCAGGGCGGTCTGGATGATGATGGGGCCGCGCACGACGGTCAGGACGTGCCGGGCGACGATGCGCGCGTCGGAGAGTCCGGAGACCTTCGCGGCGTCCACGTACAGCTCGTTCCGGACGTTGGCGACGATGCCGCGCACCAGGCGGAAGAAGCTGGGCGCCACCAGGACGCCGAGCACGATCATCAGGACGTGGACGTCCGGGCCGAGGATGGCGCGGGAGGCGAGCAGCACGACCATGGCGGGCAGGGCCATGACGAGGTTGACCGTCCAGGTGGCGGCCGAGTCGAACCAGCCGCCCCGGTATCCGGCGAAGAGCCCGGACGGCACCCCGAGCACCAGCGCGATGGCGAGGGCGAGCAGCGCGCCGCCCAGCGTGTTGCGTCCGCCGTACAGCACCCGGGCGAGGATGTCGCGCCCCGCCGAGTCCATGCCGAGGGGGTGCCCGCCGCTCGGCCCGGCGAACGCCTGGCTCAGCGAGGAGGCGCCGGGGTCCTGCGAGGCGATCACGGGCGCGAGGAGCACGGCCGCGACGACGATCAGGAGCAGGGCGGCGGAGAGCGCGCCGAGGGGGTTGCGCAGGACCCTGCGCAGGGTGCGGCCGGTACTCATGCGACCCTCGCCTTGGGGTTGAGCCAGCCGATCAGGATGTCGACCAGGAGGTTGATCAGGACGACGCCGACGACGGTGAGCATGACGAGCGCCATGATCACGGGGATGTCGCCGCGGGTGGTGTAGGTGACGGTCATGGAGCCGATGCCGGGGAGCCCGAAGATCTGCTCCACGAGGACGGCGCCGCCGAGCAGCCCGACGAACTGCATGCCGAGCACGGAGAGCGCGGGCGCCGACGCGTTGCGCAGGACGTGCTTGAACACGATGCGGGACGCGGGCAGTCCGCGGGCGCGCAGGGTGCGTACGTAGTCCTGCCGCAGGGCGTCGATGACGGCGCCGCGCACCTGCTGCGAGACGCCCGCGACGGAGGCCACGGACAGGGAGAGCACCGGCAGGGTGATGGTGGAGAGCCAGCCGCTGGGCGAGTCGGTGAACCCGGTGTAGCCGATGGCCGGGAACCAGCGGAGCCGTACCGCGAAGACCAGCACCAGGACCAGGGTGAGCAGGAAGCCCGGCAGGGCGTACCCGACCACGCCCAGCACCTGTACGAAGCGGTCGGCGGCGCCGCGCCGCACCCCGGCCCACACGCCCAGCAGGAAGGCGAGGACCGTGGTGACGGCGGTGACGCCGAGCATCAGGCTGGCCGTGACGGGGAGGCGGTTGCCGACGGCCCGGCCCACGTCCTCACTCGTGAACCAGGAGGTGCCGAGGTCGCCCCGGACGGCGTGGGCGAGCCAGCTCCCGTACTGCTGGAGCACCGGGTCGTCCAGGCCCAGCGACGCGTTCTTGGCGTCGATGGCGCTCTGGGACGCGCTCTCGCCGAGCAGTTGCCGGCCCACGTCGATGTGCGGGACGGACAGCAGCAGATAGGTGAGGAAGGAGATCACGACCAGGAGCAGGGCTCCGGAGGCGATCCTGCGGGCGATGAAGTTCAGCATGACACTCGGTATCCGTCGGCGCGGGGCGCTACTTGGCGGGCGCGTAGTTGTAGATCGAGGGGACGGCCATGCCGGACTGCGGCGCGATCTTCACGGTGCCGTCCGAGACGTGCAGGTAGCTCATCCGGTAGAAGGGGACGAACCAGGCTTCCTCGACGAGGTGTTGGTTGAGTGCGCGGGCGGCCGACTTCGCCTCGGCCTCGCTGCCGGCCTTGAGGACGGGCAGCAGCTTCCGCGTCACCTTGTCCGTGGTGCCGAACATGTTGAAGGCGCCCGGGGTGACCAGCTCGTCGGCCGCCGCCCAGTCCGAGGCGGACTGGCCCATGTTCATGACCATGCCGGAGTAGAGGCGGTCCTTGAACACCTTCTGGATGGCCGAGGCGCCGTCGAGCGTGTCCCAGACGAGCTTCACACCGATGGCCTTGAAGTCGGACTGGAGCGAGGCGGCGAGCGCGTCGTTGACGATCGCCGTGACGCGCGGCAGCTTCAACGTGAAGCCGCCTCCGTAACCGGCCTGCCGGAGCAGGGACTTGGCCTTGGCGGGGTCGTGCGCGTAGTAGCCGTCCAGCTTCTTGTCGTACGCCTGGGTCTCGGGGCCGAAGACCTGCGAGGTGGTCCGGCCGCGGTTCTGGCGGATGCGGTCGAGCATGGTGTCGCGGTCGACGGCGTAGTTGAGCGCCTGGCGCACGCGCGGGTCGCGCAGGGCGGGGGTGATCTTGCCGTCGCGGTCGAAGAGCAGCAGCCCCTGGAAGTCGAACTCCTGCTTCTCCGTCTTCACCTTCGGGTCGGACTCGATGGCGATCTGCTGGTCGGCGGTCTGGAGGAGCGCCGCGTTGATCTGCCCGGTCTTGAGGCCGTTGGTGATGGCGGTCTCGTTGTCGAAGAAGCTGATGTCGATGTTCTTGTACGGGAGTTCCTTGCCCCAGTAGTCGGCGTTGCGGGTGTAGGACCACTTGGTGCCGACGGTGGTGCGCGTCTTGTCGAGGCGGTAGGGGCCGGTGCCGTCCGGGGTGGTCTTGAGGCTGTCGCCCTTCGCGAACTGCTGGGGGTTGGCCATCAGTCCGGGCGCGTCGCTGAGGTAGAACTCCATCGCCGGGTTGGGCTGCTTGAGCTTCAGCGTGACGTGGGCGGCGTCGGTGACGTCGACGGCCTCCAGGTCGTTGAGCCACTTCGCGGAGGCGCCGCCGCCCTTCTGGAAGCGCTCCAGGTTCGCCTTGACCGCCGCGCCGTCGAAGGCGGTGCCGTCGGCGAACTTCACGTCCTTGCGCAGGGTCAGCGCGAGCGCGGTGTGCTCCTTGTTGTACGTCCACTCCGTGGCGAGCATCGGGCTGAAGGTGCCGTCGGGTTCGCGTTTGATGAGGGTGTCGTACACCGCCTGGAAGTACGGCAGGGCGCTGCCGGTGGCGACGGCGGGGTCCAGGCTCTGCGGGAGGGTCATCGTCGCGATGTTCAGCGTGGACGATCCGGCGCCCGCGGTGCCGCCGTTGTCGCCGGCGCATCCGGCGAGGGCGAGCGAGGCCGCGACGCAGGCGGCGACCGTCGCGGTTCGGGCAGTTCTGCTCATGTCTTTCGCTCCGTCTGGAGAGCCGGGGGCACCGCCCCGGCGAAGATTGCCGGTGAGCCTACACACGGAATTAACCACTTGGTAGGTTTTTTTCTCGGTGGAATTAACCAGCCGGTAAGTTCTGCTGGACGAGGACCGATCGCGGCAGGAGACCGAAGTGACCGACCTTGCGCCCGAGGCGCCCCGGCGGCTGTCGAAGGGTGAGCGCACCCGCGCGCGCATCCTGGACTCCGCGGCCGAGCTGTTCGCCCGCTCCGGTTTCCTCGCGGTCTCGCTGCGGGACATCGCCGCGCATGCCGGGCTCACCCACGCCGGGGTGCTGCACCACTTCCCCGGCAAGGAGGCCCTGCTCCTGGACGTGCTGAGCCGCCGGGACGAGCTGGACGCGCGCCGCCTCTTCCCCGGCGTGCTCGACCCGGGCGACCCTGAGCCGGAGGCCCCCGAGCGGCTGCGCCGGCTGCTCGGCGTGGTCGACCGCAACGCCCGGACGCCGGGCCTGGTCGCGCTGTACGCGAAGCTGTCGGCGGAGGCGTCCGATCCGGACCACCCGGCCCACCTCTACTTCGTACGGCGCTACCAGATCCTGCGCCGCGAGGTGACCGGCCTGCTGGCGGAGCTGTTCGCGGCGGCGGACGTCCGGGAGGACCCGGCCGCCGCGGCTCAGCAGCTGCTGGCCCTGATGGACGGGCTCCAGACGCAGTGGCTGCTGGAACCGGAAGCGGTCGACATGGCGGATCAGGTCCGCGCCTTCCTCCGCCGCCACGGTGTCGCGGCGGAGGGGCGGGGCTGAGGCGTCAGTGGCCGAGGGCGGCGAGGACGGCATCGGCCGTGCTCCTGTGTCCGGCGGCGTTCGGGTGGAAGCCGGCGCCCTCGGCGGAGTCGGCCGGTTCGATCCAGCGCACCCCCGCGGCCCGGCAGGCGTCGTGCCCGACGGACGGACCGTAGGTGTCGACGTAATCCGCGCCACGCGTCCCGGCCCGCTGCGCCATCATCGCGTCGAGCTGCTTCTCCTTGTCCCGGACCCAGCCGAAGTCGCCCTCGGCGAGCGGGATCGTGGCGCGGCAGGCGCTGCCGTCGTCGGGGAGCAGCGAGGGGTAGCCGACGACGAGGACCCGGGCCTGCGGCGAGCGGGCGTGGATCGCGTCGAGCACCGCGTCGAGCTTCGGCGCGGTGGCGTTGATGCGGGAGCCGATCTCGTCGGTGCCGAAGAGGGTGAAGCTGCTCTTGCAGGGCGAGCCGTGCGGCGCGAGGTAGCCGACGAGGACGCACCGGGTGATGACCCCGGCGAGGTCCAGGTCGTTGCCGCCGATGCCGAGGGTGACCAGGGTCGTGTCGGGGCGCAGCGCGTCGAGCTGGGGCGCGGCGGTGTCCTGAGGTCCCGCCATGTGTGTGGTGTCGGCCCCGGCGCAGGTGACGTCGGTGAACGACGCGGCGCCCACCGCGGCCGCCACGAGCGACGGGTAGTTGCGGTCGGAGCGCCCGCAGACGGTGTCGGTCTGCTGCGGGATGCCGAGTCCGGAGCTGTACGAGTCGCCGAGCGCCACGTACCGGACGGGCTCGCCGGACGCCGGGGCGGCGACGCCGGGGGAGGCGGCGGCCGCCAGCAGGGCGACGGCTGCCGCCGCCGCGAGGGCGAGGCGCGGGGCGCGGGCCGGGTGGCCCGCCTCCTGGCGCGCGGGGATGGTCGACCGACCGGATACCGACATGACCGTTCCTCGATTCATGGGAGAGCGGAGCCGACGGGACGGACGGCAGCAGCAGGAAGCTCATCGGAGCGGACCGCCCGAGCTCGAAAACCGTACGGTGATCGGTTTCTGGCCGTCAAGAGCCGCGTCCGAAATGAAATCCGGCCGATCGAGGGGGTCCCGTACGCCGCACGCGGGGACCCTTGACACCGAAAACCGATCACCATACGTTTTTGGGTCGCATGCCGTCTTGCCCCGATTCGCCCGCCGGACGGTCGCGGCCCACCCCTCGCGCCGGCGCCCCATCCCCTTCACGGAAGCCCGACAGGTACTCGTATGACTCAGCGATCCACCCCCCGCCCCTCCCCCGCCACCGCCCTCCCGCTCACCGAGAAGGCGGCCCTGACCAGCGGTTCCGGGGACTTCGTCAGTGAGGGGTCCGAGGCGGCGGGGGTGCCCGTCGTCCGGATGTCCGACGGCCCGCACGGGCTGCGGCTGCCCCGCGAGACCGGCGACGGCGGCCAGCTCGACCTGCACAGCGCGGCGCCCGCCACCTGCTTCCCGCCCGCCGTCGCCCTCGGCAGCAGCTGGAATCCGGAACTGGCCGAGGAGGTCGCCGCCGCCATCGCCGCCGAGGCCGTGGCGCACGGCGTCCACGTCGTGCTGGGGCCCGGCATCAACATCAAGCGGTCACCGCTGTGCGGCCGGAACTTCGAGTACTTCTCCGAGGACCCGCTGGTCTCGTCGGAGCTGGGCGGCGCGATGGTGCGCGGGCTCCAGCAGGCCGGGGTCGGGGCCTCGCTCAAGCACTACGCGGCCAACAACCAGGAGACCGACCGGATGCGGGTCAGCGCCGACATCGACGAGCGCCCGCTGCGCGAGATCTACCTCCGCGCCTTCGAACGCGTCGTCCGCCGCGACAACCCCTGGTCCGTCATGGCCTCCTACAACGGGGTCAACGGCGTGCCCGTGGCGCAGCACACCCGCCTGCTGACCGAAATCCTGCGCGACGAGTGGGACTTCGACGGGATCGTCGTCTCCGACTGGGGCGCGGTACGCGACCGGGTCGCCGCCCTCCGCGCCGGCCTGGACCTCCAGATGCCGGGTCCGGGCGGGCACACGGACCGCGAGGTGGTCGCCGCCGTGGAGTCCGGCGCGCTGGACGAGGCGGTGCTCGACCGGACCGTCGAACGCCTCGCCCTCTTCGCGGACCGCGCGACCGGCGGGACCGGGACGCCCGCGCCGTTCGACGCGGAAACCTCGCACCGCATCGCCGGGCGCGCCGCCGACCAGTGCGTGGTGCTCCTGAAGAACGACGACGCGCTGCTGCCGCTGGACCCGGCGCGCGGCAGCCTGGCGGTCATCGGCGAGTTTGCCCGGACGCCCCGCTTCCAGGGCGCGGGCAGCTCGCAGGTCACCCCCACCCGGCTCGACGTCCCGCTGGACTGCCTGCGCGAGCTGGCGGCGGGCGCGGAGGTGCGGTTCGCCGCCGGGTACACGCTGCCGGGCGCGGAGGACGGGCCGTCGGACGCCGGACTGGCCGACGAGGCGGTGCGGGTCGCGGAGTCGTCGGACACGGCGGTGCTGTTCCTCGGGCTGCCCGCGCAGGACGAGTCCGAGGGCTTCGACCGCGACCACCTGGAGCTGCCCGCCGCCCAGACCGAACTGCTGCGGCGGGTCCTGGACGTCAACCCGCGCGTGGTCGTGGTGCTGTCCAACGGCGGGGTCGTCCGCACCTCGCCCTGGCAGGACCGGGTGCCGGCGCTCGTGGAGGGGTGGCTGCTCGGCCAGGCGGGCGGCGGCGCGCTCGCCCGCGTCCTGTTCGGCGCGGTCAACCCGTCCGGGAAGCTGACGGAAACGGTCCCACTGCGCCTCGAGGACTCCCCGAGCCACCTCTCCTTCCCCGGCGAGGAGGGCAGGGCCCGCTACGGCGAGGGGATCTTCGTCGGGTACCGGGGGTACGACGCGCAGCGGCGCGAGGTCGCCTTCCCGTTCGGCCACGGCCTGTCGTACACGACGTTCGGCTACGAGGACCTGGCGGTGCGGGAGGACGGGGAGGGCTTCGACGTCACGCTGACCGTCACCAACACCGGCATGGTCGCCGGGCGGGAGATCGTGCAGCTGTACGTGGGAGGGCCGGACGGTTCACGCGTCCTGCGGCCGGTGCGCGAACTGCGGGGCTTCGCCTCGGTCTTCCTGGAGCCCGGCGCGAGCGCCGAGGTGGCCGTGCGGGTGGCGCGGCACGACCTGGCGTACTACAGCGAGCGCGAGGGCGGCTGGAAGGTGGAGGACGGCCGCTACCGCTTCGAGGCCGGTGCCTCCTCGCGCGACCTCCGCGCCCAGGCGGAGATCGACGTGGCGGGCGACCCCTCGGGGCTGCGGCTGACCGGCCGGAACACCCTCGCGGAGTGGTTCGAGCACCCGGTGGGCGGCCCGCTGCTGATGGAGGCGTTCGCCAAGGCCCGTACGGACGAGTCCGCGAGCGCGCTCGCCGATCCCACGATGCTGCGGTTCCTCGCCGGGGTGCCGCTCGACGTGATCTGCGAGTTCCCGCAGAGCCCGCTGTCCCCCGAGAGCCTGCCCGCCCTGGCGGACGAGGTGGAGGCGCGCACGGCGGCGCTCTGACCGTACGGGACACGCGAGGAGGAGGGACGGCGCCGTGGCGCGCCGCCCCTCCTCGTTCCGCTGTTCAGGCGCCTTCGGGGCGGGGCGCGGATCCAGAATCGAGAGCAGGTCCTCGATGGGCTGTTCCATGTCCGTGGAGCGGTCGATCAGCCATTGCAGCTGGATGCCGTCGGCCACGGCGACCAGGAGCACGGCCAGCCGCTCCGGGGGGATCGCGGAGCTGATCCGCCCCTCCGCGACCCCTTCCCGGACGAAGTCCGCGACGCGCTCGCGCACCACCGGGTAGCGCTCGGCGAAGTGGGCGTGGGCGGGGTGGGCCGGGTCGCTGGCGGCGGCGGCCATCGAGACGAACAGCTCGACCAGGCCGGGCGTCTTGGCGCCCTCCCGGATGATCTCGCGGTAGCCATAGGGATCGGCGCGCTCGGCCTGCCGGGCCCGCGCGGTCTCGTCACGCATCCGCAGGACCTGGGTGAGCAGGTCCTCCTTGGAGTCGAAGTAGTGCATCAGGCCGGGCAGGCTGAGGCTGCACTTCGCCGCCACCTTCCGCAGGGAGGTACCCCGGTACCCCTCGGCGGCAAAGATCTCCAGGGCCGCGTGCAGGATCTCGCTGCGCTTGGCCTCGCCCTTCTCGTACGGGCCCCGTTTCGCCATGCCGGTCACCCTAACGCGAGGAGGGCGAGGTCACCGACCCGAGCGGGGCCCCGGCGGGCAGCCGGCGGTCCCGGGACAGGCCGCCCAGCCAGCGCGCCGACTCCTTGGGCGTCCGGGCGAAGGTGTCGCGGTCGACCGCGATCAGCCCGAACGTCGGCCGGTAGCTCCCCCACTCGTAGTTGTCGAGGGCGCTCCAGTGCAGATAGCCGCGTACGTCGACGCCCTCGGCCATCACCTCGGCGAGGCTCGCCAGGGCGCGGGCGGTGTAGGCGACGCGGCGCTCGTCGTCGTCCGTGGCGATGCCGTTCTCGGTGACCAGGACCGGTACGTGCGGGCCGACCACCTCCGCCGTGTGCCGCACCGCATCGCCGAGCGCTTCGGGGTAGAACTCCCAGCCGGTGAGGGTCAGTTCGGCGCCCGGGGGCGGGGGCAGGGTGCCGTCGGGGCCGATGCGGTGGCGGGTGTACGCCTGGACGCCGATCCAGTCGTCCTCGCGGGCGGCCTCCAGGAAGACGTCCTCTCGGGGCCAGGCGTAGGCGGTGGCGGCCGACTCGCAGCCCGGCTCGGGCTGGTAGACCTGGTTGGCCACGGTCCAGCCGACCCGGACGCCCGGCACGGTCTCCTTCAGCGCGGCCGTGGCGGCCCGGTGGGCGCGGATCAGGGCCCGGATCACCTCGGGGTCGGGGGCGAAGGAGGCCGGGTCGACGGCGGCGGCCCCGGCCTCACGGGCCGCGTTCGCCCCGTGCGCGACGCTCTCCCAGCCGTGCTCGGCCGCATGCCGCTTGAGGGCGTACATCAGGGCCATGATGTTGGGCTCATTGATGGTGGCGACATGGCGGACGCCCTCGCGCAGGATGCCGGCGCAGGTGCGCGCGTAGGCCGCGAACAGTTCGTCCGCGCCGGGGGCCGTCCAGCCGCCGAAATCGCTGAACCAGCGGGGCGAGGTGAAGTGGTGGAGGGTCACGACCGGGGTCAGCCCGCGTTCCAGCGCGCCGCGCACCATGGCCCGGTAGTGCTCGACGGCGGCCCGCGAGATCCGGCCGCGCTCCGGCTCGACGCGCGCCCACTCGATGCTGAACCGGTAGGCGTCGAAGCCGAGTTCGCGCAGCAGGTCCATGTCCTCGGGCCACCGGTGGAAGCTGTCCGCCGCATCCCCGCTGGGCTCCTGGACGAAGCTCTCGGGGTGGTTCTCCAGGGTCCACCAGTCGCTGGAGACGTTGTTGCCCTCGACTTGGTGGGCCGAGGTCGACGCCCCCATGAGGAAGCCTTCCGGCAGGGCGAAACCGGGTCCGGCCTCGTGCACCATCGGGTTCTCCTTTCGCCCGGAGGCGGGCCGTTCGCCCACTCCGCAAAAAGCGTTCATTGATCGGTTTTCGTGTTAGCGTACAGGTGGCAGCGGTACGGGAGAAGAGGCGGCCGGTTCGGTCTCACCCCGGCGCCCGCGCCGAATGCCCTGGGGGCCGGACCGCCGGAACCTGACGCCGCCGCTCCGGCCCCCACCGCGTACACCTCAGGGAGATGCCTGTGAACGCCGTCATTCCGCACGCCGACGCCCGACCGTCCTCGCCCGCCGGCGCCCTGCCCGCCGCCGGCCCCTGGCACGTACGGGCGGCCGACCCGGCACTGGCGGAGGTGGCGGAGACCGTACGGGCGCTGCTCGCCCCGCACCTGCCGGAGGCGCCCGGCGGATCGCCGCTGGAACTGGTCCTCGCCCTGGACGAGTCGGCGTCCGCGCCGCCCCTCGGCGTCTCCCCCGACGGGGCCGCGCAGCCGGTGGACGAGGGCTACCGGCTCCGCGTGGACGCCGACGGCATCACCTGCCACGGCCGCACCCCGGCCGGGGTGTTCCGGGGCGCGACCACGGCCCTCCAGCTCATCGCCACCGGCCAACTCCCCTACCAGGAACTGACGGACGCCCCGCGCTACGCCTGGCGCGGCCTCATGGTCGACCCCGCCCGCAGCTTCCTCACGCCGGACGAGGTGCGCCGGATCATCGACCTCGCCGCGCTCTACAAGCTCAACGTCCTGCACCTCCACCTCACCGACAACGAGGGCTGGCGCATCGAACTGCCCGGCACCCCCGCGCTGACCGCACCGGGCACGGACTTCTACACGGCCGCCGAGTATCAGGCGCTCCAGGAGTACGCGGCCCGCCGGTTCGTCACCGTCGTGCCCGAGGTCGACCTGCCGGGCCACTGCGCGACGCTCCGGGCCGCCGTGCCCGGCCTCCCCCCGGCCCCCGCCCCGGCCGGGCTGGCGGACCGCTTCCCGTTCGTGCCCCCGCTCGACCTGACCGACGGGGCGACCCGCGCCGCCGTCGCCCGCGTCCTCACCGAGGTCTGCGCGTCGACGACCGGCCCCTATGTGCACATCGGCGCCGACGAGGCGTTCGGCGCGACCCCGGAGAGCTTCGACGCCTCCGTGCGCGAACTGCGCGCGCTCGTACGTGAGTCGGGCAAGCGCCCGGTGGCCTGGCAGGAGTCCTCACGCGCCGGGATCGGGCCCGAGGACATAGCGCAGTACTGGGTGGACGTGGAGATGATGGACCTCCCGGACACGGCGGAGGGGCTGGCCGCCCGGCCCGAACTCGTGGCCGCCGGGCGGAGCGTGGAGCTCATCGCGGCGCTGAAGACGTTCTTCGCGCCCACCGACGACGACCTCCGCCGCACCGTCGAGGGCGGCGGACGCGTGCTGCTCTCGCCGCAGTCCCACCTGTACCTGGACCGCCCGTACGCGGCCGAATGCGCCCCGCCCGAGCAGGCCGCCGAGGCAGCCCGGCTCGGCTTCGACGGATACCGGCCGCTGGGCGTCCGGCACACGGCGGCCTGGGACCCGGGCGCCTACGCGATCCCGGACGCGAACATCGCGGGTGTGGAGGCCACGGTCTTCGCGGAGAAGTTCAAGGGCTTCGAGGACGTCTCCGTGCTCCTGCTGCCCCGGTTGGCCTCGGTCGCGGAGGCCGCGTGGTGCGGGCGCGCGCCGGAGTGGGCCGAATACCGCGAGCGCCTGGCCCACCACGGCCGCGTCTGGGCCGACCGGGGCCTGCCCTACCTCGCCTCCACGGAGGTGGACTGGCGCTGAGGGGCGCCCCTCACGCCTCCACCCCGAGCAGTTCCCCGAACGCCGTGCTCCCCGCCGGAGTCACCTTCACCGCGCGCCCCGAGCCGACGCGCCGGACCCAGCCGCGCTCCAGGGCCGCCGTGCACAGCGCCGCGCCCAGCGCTCCGGCGAGGTGGGAGCGGCGCTCGGTCCAGTCCAGGCAGGTACGGACGAGGGGGCGCCGGGCCCCGGCGGGCTGCCGGAAGTCCAGGGTTTCGGCCAGCCAGGCGCGGCCCGCCGGGGTGACGGCGATCCCGGAGCCGGTGTCGACCAGGCCGCGCGCGGCCATCGCGTCCGCCAGGTCGACCCCGAGCCGCCCCGCCAGATGGTCGTAGCAGGTGCGCGCCCGGGCCTCGGCGTCCTGCCGGACCGAGGCGCGCAGGGTGCGCGGGCGGGGCGTGCCGGGGGCGTACGCGGCAAGCGCCTCGGTGAGCGCGGCCGCCTCCGGGCCCGCGAGCCGGACATAGCGGTGCCGGCCCTGGCGCTCCTCGGCCAGCAGCCCGCCGGCGACGAGGCGGGAGATCTGCTCGCTGGCGGTGGACGCGCTCACGCCCGCGTGCCGGGCCAGCTCGCCGGACGTCCAGGCCCGCCCGTCGAGCAGCGCCTCGCAGAAGGCGGCGCGGGTGCGGTCGGCGAAGAGGGCGGCGGTGTCGGCGAGTGAGGACATGCCTCCATGGTGGCGCAGGGACGGTTCGGCGGGCGCCGAAGTGTTCCGGGCCTACGGTCGGGGCCATGAGCCACCCGACGACCCATGAGTTCAGTCAGTACGCGGAGGTCCTGGCGGCCCTCTCCGACCCCGCGCTCGTCCCGCCGCCGCCCGGCCCGGTCGACGGCCCGCCCGGCGCGAGTGTCGCGTGGCTGCGGGCCACGGTCGCGAGATTCGCCTCCGGTGAGCCGCACCGGCGGCGCCGGGCCCTCGTGGAGGCCGAACTCGCCCGGCTGACCCCGGCGGATGTGCACCGGGCGGCCTCGAAGGCCGACACCCGTGGCGATCTGCGGACCCGCGTGGTGTTCGGCCTCGCCGCCGCCCTGGGCCTGCCGGAGCCGGAGCGGGTCGCCCGGGAGGTGGGGGCGGTCGCGGACGCGTACTTCGGCGAGGACGGCGGGCCCGACGCCGACCTGGCCGTCGCCCGGCTTGTGGCGCTGCTCGCGCCGGGCCCGCTGGACGACGCCGGGCTGGAGGCCGTCGCCAGCCGCATCGGCCTCCTGGTCCAGGCGTGCGCCGCGACGGCAGCACTGGTCGAGGCGGCCGGGGACGACGGGGTGCCGACCGCCCGGGTGCTGCGGGACGACCCGCCGGTACGGGTCATGCGCCGGACCGCCGCGCGGGCCACCCGGGTCGCCGGGCGGGAGATCGCCGAGGGCGACGAGGTGGCCCTCGACCTGGTGGCCGCCCAGCGGGGCCACGCCGCCCCGCTCACCTTCGGCGCCCCGCCCCGGGTCTGCCCCGGCAGGGCGCACGCCCTCGCGCTGGCCGAGGGGCTGCTCGGGCGGCCGATGACCCCGTTCGCCCGCCTCCACCACCAGGGGAAGGCCCTGCTGCTGCCCAACGCCTGGGACTACGCCTCGGCCGCCGCGCTGGCCGCCGGGGGGTTCGAGGCGGTGGGGACCACCAGCCTCGGCGTGGCGGCGGGGCTCGGACTGCCGGACGGGGCGGCGGCGACGAAGGAGGCGACCGTGGGCCTGGCCCGGCGGCTCGGCCGGGGGCCGTTCGTCTTCAGCGTGGACGCGGAAGGGGGGTTCAGCGACGACCCGGCGGAGGTCGCCGTACTGGCGCGGCGGCTGTACGAGGCGGGGGCGGCGGGGATCAATCTGGAGGACGGGCGGGCCGACGGCACCCTGGCGCCGGTGGAGCTGCACGCCGCGAAGATCGCCGCCGTGAAGGAGGCCGTGCCCGGGCTGTTCGTCAATGCCCGCACGGACACGTACTGGCTGGGGCGCGACCGGGAGCGGACCGCCGACCGGCTCGCGGTGTACGAGCGGGCCGGTGCGGACGGGGTGTTCGTGCCGGGGCTCTCGGACCGGGCGGGGATCGCCGCGCTGACGGCCGCCCTGGTCACCCCGCTGAACGTGCTGTACAGCCCGGCCGGACCCGGCATCGCGGAGCTGGGCGCCCTGGGGGTGCGCCGGGTCAGCCTGGGTTCGCTGCTGTACCGGGAGGCGCTGGCCGGAGCCGTGACCACGGCCGCCGCGATCCGGGACGGCGGTCCGGTGCGGGGCGCGGCACTCCCGTACGCCGACGTGCAGGCGCTGGCGCCGGGCGACGGCTCAAGGCGTCGCGGCGGAGACGACGTAGACGACGGGTGACATCGGGTCCGTCATGTCGACGGTGATGTCCTGGGTGGGGCGCGGGTCCTTGTTGGTGTGGGTGGTGCCCGCCCAGGAGACGCCGTCGCCGAAGTACCAGCCGGCGATCTTCGTGTCGCGCTTGCCGATGGTCACCTTGCCGGGTTCCAGGGCGGCGCGGCCGGTGCCGATGTCGGTCAGGAAGGCGTCCAGGCCGTTGGACGTCGTGCGGAACTGCACGTACATCCGGCTGGCCTTCCAGTTGTTCGTCTCGTAGTACTGCACGCCGGTGGCGTACCCGGGGATCGGGACCTCGAAGATGCGGCGCAGCATCTTGGACGGCCAGCCGGGGCGCAGCCCCTGCGCGGCGGCCTCGGCGGCCTTGTCCTGGCCGGAGCGGCGGCTCTGGCCCGCCGAGATCAGCAGGTAGCCGGCGGGGACGCCGATGAGCAGCACGATGATCGTCGCCGTGATCAGGCGCCGGCGGATCAGATGGCGGCGGGTCTCGGCGGGCCTCCCGTCGCCCTCGTCCGGCGGGGGCGGGGACTGGCGCGGCACGACGGGGTGCTCGGCTGCGGTCATGGGTGTGGGGCCCCTAGGAAGTGCGGGTGTTGCGGTTGCTGCGGAGGGTGCTCGCCGCCTGGTCGTAGATCTGCGCGTACCGCTCGTACCGCTCGACGCGGCGGCGGTTGGTTCGGCGGAAGCGCCGCGCGACCAGCCGGGCGAGGTCCGCCGCGCCGACCATACCGGCCTCCGGGCCGAGCTGCGCCTTGCGGATCGTGGCCTCGGGGCGGTAGCCGCGCCCGGTGAGGTGGCGTTTGAAGGCGTCCCGGGCGGGGCCGATCAGCAGGTCGTCGGCGGCGCTGACCCCGCCGCCGATGACGAAGCAGGAGGGGTCGAGCGCGGCGGCCAGATTGGCGATGCCGACGCCGAGCCACTGGCCGATGTCCTGGAGGAGTTCGACGCACATCGCGTCGCCCTCGCGGGCCAGTTCGGTGATGAGCGGCCCGGTGATGTCCGGGACGTTGCCCTTGACGCGTTCGATGATCCCGTGGGCCACCGGCGAGTCCGCGGCGGCCAGCTCGCGGGCCTCGCGGACCAGCGCGTTGCCGGAGCTGTACTGCTCCCAGCAGCCCCGGTTGCCGCAGGGGCAGCGGTGGCCGCCGGGCACGACCTGCATGTGGCCGAACTCACCGGCGACGCCGTACTTGCCGCGCTTGACCTGGCCGTCCTCCAGGATCGCGCCGCCGATGCCGGTGCCGAGGGTGATCATGACGAGGTGGTCCTCGCCGCGCCCGGCGCCGAAGCGCCACTCGGCCCAGGCGGCGGTGTTGGCGTCGTTGTCCACCATGACGGGGACGACGAGCCGGGAGGCGAGGGCGTCGCGCAGGGGCTCGTCGCGCCAGGCGAGGTGCGGGGCGAAGAGGACCTTGGAGCGGTCCGCGTCGACCCAGCCGGCCGCGCCGATGCCCACCGCGTGCACGTCGTGCCGGTCGGAGAGGTCGAGGACCAGCTCCACGATGGTGTCCTCGACGACCTTCGGGCTCTTGGACTTGTCCGGGGTCTCGGTGCGCACGGTCTCCAGGATCGTGCCGTCGGCGTCCACGACACCGGCCATGACCTTGGTGCCGCCGATGTCGATGCCGACGGTGGGGACCCGGGGCGCCGTGAGGTGCGAGCGCCTTTCCCGGGTGCCCACGGTCCGCAGGACGGTCGCGCGGGCGGAGCCGCGGTGTGCGAAGTCGCGGTACGTGCTCATCGTCCCTGAAAGGTGTGGGGTGACCGGGTCAGGAGTGATCCCGGTGGCGGACGGCGCCCGTCCGTCCCGATTCTGCCACCCCGGAAGCGGCGGGGGCGCCGGGCGCCTCCGCTACAGGCTGTCGCCGGTCCCCGGTCCCGAGGTGCGCTCCAGCTCGTGGCTCAGCTCCTCCAGCTCGCTGCCGCCCGCCATCTGCCGGGTCAGCTCGTCCAGCGTGACGCCGTCCTTGGTGTGGCTGCCGGCCATGGCGCCCCGCTTCAGGAGGACGAACCGGTCGCCGACGAGGTACGCGTGGTGCGGGTTGTGCGTGATGAGGACCACGCCGAGGCCGGCGTCCCGGGCGGCCGCGATGTACTTCAGGACGACCCCGGACTGCTTGACGCCGAGGGCGGCCGTCGGCTCGTCCAGGACGAGGACCTTCGCGCCGAAGTGGACGGCGCGCGCGATGGCCACGCACTGCCGCTCGCCGCCGGACAGGGTGCCGATGGGCTGGTCCACGTCGCGCAGGTCGATGCCCATGCGGAGCAGCGCCGAGCGGGTGGTCTCGCGCATCAGCTTGACGTCGAGGCGCTTGAAGGGGCCGGCGCCGGTGGTCGGCTCGGAGCCCAGGAAGAAGTTGCGCCAGACCGGCATGAGGGGGACGACCGCGAGGTCCTGGTAGACGGTGGCGATGCCCCGGTCGAGGGCGTCGCGCGGGTTGGCGAGGGTGGTCTCCTCGCCGTCGATCAGGAACCGCCCGGCGTCGTGCCGGTGCAGCCCGGCGATGATCTTGATGAGGGTGGACTTGCCGGCGCCGTTGTCACCGAGCACGCAGGAGATCTCGCCCGCGTGGACTTCGAGGGAGACCCCTTCGAGCGCCTTGATGTTGCCGTAGTACTTGGCCACGTCGTCCAGCTCGACGAGGGCCTGCCGGCCGGTGTCCTGGGGCCCGTCCTGGGCCGTGGGGGCCGTCATTTCGTCGCCTCCGCGCGCTTGCGTACCCATGCGTTGAGCAGGGTGGCCAGGAGCAGCATCGCTCCCAGGAAGAACTTGAACCAGTCCGGGTTCCACTCCGCGTACACGATGCCCTTGCTGGTCATGCCGAAGATGAAGGCACCGACCGCCGAGCCGATCGCGGAGCCGTAGCCGCCGGTGATCAGGCAGCCGCCGATGACGGCCGCGATGATGTAGATCAGCTCGTTGCCGACGCCCTCGCCGGACTGCACGACGTCGTAGCTGAACAGCAGGTGCTGCCCGGAGACCCAGGCGGCGAAGGCGACGCCGAGGTAGAGCCCGATCTTGGTCCGGACCACCGGGACGCCGACCGCGCGGGCGGCGTCCGCGCCGCCGCCGACGGCGAAGATCCAGTTGCCGAAGCGGGTACGGAGCAGGATCCAGGTGGCGACGGCCACCAGACCGGCCCACCACAGCAGGGTCACCTTGAGCTCGACGCCGCCGACGGTCCAGTACGAGGCGAAGAGCTTGCGGGCGGAGGGGAAGCCCTCCATGTTGCCGATGGTCTTCGTGGAGACGGTCCCGCTGATCAGCTTGGTGAAGCCCAGATTGAGACCGGTCAGCATCAGGAACGTGCCCAGCGTGATGATGAAGCTGGGCAGTTTCGTACGGGTCAGCATGAAGCCGTTGAACGCGCCGATGGCGAGCGTGACCAGCAACGACACGAGGACGCCGACCCAGACGTTGGCCGTCATCTGGTAGCTGAACATCGAGGAGACCAGCGCGGAGCTGGTGACCATCACACCGGCGGACAGGTCGAACTCGCCGCCGATCATCAGGAGCGCGACCGGCGCCGCCATGATCCCGATGGTGGAGGCCGCGTACAGCACGGTGCCGAAGCTGGTGGCGCGCAGGAAGCTGTCGGCGACGACCGCGAAGAACAGGAAGACGGCGAGCGCGCCGACGACCGAGCCCAGCTCCGGGCGGCCGAGCAGCTTGCGCAGCGGTGAGGTGCGCAGCAGCCGTTCGTCGACGACGGCGGACGATCCGGGCCCGGCGGTCATCGGGTGCCCCGGTCGGCGTACTCGGCGAGCTGGTCCGCGTCCTTCGAGGTGATGATCTGCGGGCCGGTGAGGACCGGGCGGCCGCCGCCGAGGACGTTGCGGTTGTAGCGGTAGAGCCAGAGCAGGTCGATGGCCTCGTAGCCCTGGAGGTAGGGCTGCTGGTCGACGGCGAAGCCGAGGGTCTTGGACTTCAGCCCCGCGGCGACGGTGGCGTTCAGGTCGAAGGTGTCGATCTCGGCCTTGCTGCCCGCGGTCTTCTTCGCCTTGACGGCGGCGTCCGCGAAGGGCGCGCCGAGCGTGACGACCGCGTCGATGTCCTTGTCGGACTGGAGCTTCGCCTCGATGGACGCCTGGACGTCGGGCATGTTGGTGCCCTCCACGTACAGGTTCTGCATCTGGCCGTCGAAGGTCTTCTTCGCGCCGGCGCAGCGCTGCTCGTGGCCCACGTTGCCCTGCTCGTGCAGGATGCAGAGGGCCTTCTTGCGGCCGCGCTTGTTCAGCTCGTCGCCGACGGCCTCACCGGCGATGGACTCGTCCTGGCCGATGTGGGTGAGCGCCCCGTACGCCTTGGACTCGGCGGAGCCGGAGTTCACGGTGATCACGGGGATGCCGGCGCGGACGGCCTTGGCGACGACGTCCTTCATGGCGTCGGGCTTGGCGAGCGTGACGATCAGCCCGTCGACCTTCTTGTCGATGGCCGCCTGCACCAGCTGGGCCTGCTGCTGGCCCTCGTCGTTGTGCGAGTACAGGAAGTTGATGTTGTCCTTCTTGGCCGCCATGTCGGCGCCCTTCTGGACGATGTCCCAGAAGGTGTCGCCGTCGCCCGAGTGGGTGACCATGGCGAAGGTCCAGCGGGGCGTGTTCACCGCGGCCCGGCCTTCGGCCGCGGCCTTGGCCGCACGCTCCTCCGCCCGCTTGCCGCCGGTGCTGCTGCATCCCATGAGGGACACCCCCAGCACCGCCGCAAGCACGGCGCCCATCGCACGTACCCCTGTCCGAACCCTTGCCACGACGCCGTGCCCTTCTTGTGCTGCTCGCTGTGCTGCTGCCGGTGGAGCCGGGGCCCTGTGGTCCCGGCCCGGCTGGGCAAGTATCCCCGAGCGCGTGCCGCCGCGACCCGGAGGGGCTCGAAGAGCACGGCGGCGCGTCGCTCACCAGCGCACCGGCAGCCGGCGCACCCCCCGGATCAGCGTGCCGGGCAGCCAGTCGAACGGGGCGGCCTCCGGGTCGGCCTCCAGGCCGGGGCAGCGTTCCAGGAGCGCGCGGATCGCGATGCGGCCCTCCATCCGGGCCAGCGGGGCGCCCAGGCAGAAGTGGATGCCGTGTCCGAAGGCGAGGTGGCCGCGGGTGTCGCGGCGGATGTCGAAGCGGTCGGGCTCGGGGTAGCGGGCCGGGTCGCGGTCCGAGCCGGCCAGGGAGACCAGGATCGCGTCGCCGGTCGCGATGGTCCGGGAGCCGACCTCGACCGGTTCCCGGGCGAAGCGGAGGGTGGCCGTCTCGACGGGTCCGTCGTAGCGCAGCATCTCCTCGACGGCGCCGTCGAGCAGCGAGAGGTCGGCGCGGAGCGCGGCGAGCTGGTCGGGGTGGGCGAGCAGGGCGCGTACCCCGTTGGAGATGAGGTTGACCGTCGTCTCGTGGCCGGCGACGAGCAGCAGGAAGGCCATGCCGACCAGCTCGTCGGGCGAGAGCGCGTCGTCGTCCTCGTGGCGGGTGGCGATCAGGGCGCTGAGCAGGTCGTCGCCGGGTGAGCGGCGCTTGTCCTCGATCAGCTCCGTGAGGTAGCCGCCCATGGCGCGGACCGCCTCGCCCTCCTCCTCCGCGTCCACGGGGGCGACGATGCCGTTGGACAGCTTGCGGAAGGCGGACCGGTCCAGGTCGGGGACGCCGAGCAGCTCGCAGATCACGGTCATGGGGAGCGGGAAGGCCAGCGCGTCCACGAGGTCGGCGCGGCCTTCGGGGACCATCAGGTCGAGGAGTTCGCCGGTGATCTCCTCGACCCGGGGGCGCAGCGCCTCGATCCGGCGCGGGGTGAACTCGCGGGCGACGAGCTTGCGCAGCCGGGTGTGGTCGGGGGCGTCGGTCTCCAGCATGTTGGCGTTGATCGGGTCGCCGCCGGTCTCGCCGGGGAGCGCCCGCCAGTCCTTGCCGAAGCGCTGGTCGGCCAGGACGGCCCGGCCCTCGTCGTAGCCGACGACGAGCCAGATGCGGTCGAACTCGTCGGTGCGGACGAGGTGCACGGGTCCGGCCGCGCGCATCCGCTCGTAGTAGGGGTACGGATGCGCGGTGAAGTCGGCCAACCCGCGCAGATCCACAACGACTTCGGACATGGGCCCGCCCTCCCGGTCGTGTCGTCCCCGCTCCGAGGACCGGCCCGTGCAGCGTATGCCGGGATGCCTCCGGTGATCGAGCCGGTTCAGGCCGGATTCGATCCGCTCTCGTCGTCCAGCAGACCGGCGTCGTGGACGAGCAGGGCGATCTGGACGCGGTTGTTGAAGCCGAACTTGGCGAGGATGCGGGAGACCTGGGTCTTCACCGTGGCGACGCTGAGGTAGAGCGTCGCGGCGATCTCCGCGTTGGACCGGCCCCGCCCCACCGCGACGGCCACCTCGCGCTCCCGGTCCGCGAGCAGCGCGATCCGCTCGCGCGCCCGGGCGGCCCGGTCCACGCGTTCCTCCTGCCCGGCACCGGCCGCCCGGGCCATGAGCTGCCGGGTGACGGCGGGCGAGAGGACCGGGTCGCCGGCCGCGACCCGGCGCACCGACTCCACGATCTGCGCGGGCGGGGTGTCCTTGAGGACGAAGCCGGCGGCCCCGGCGCGGATGGCGCGGAGGACCTGCTCGTCGGCGTGGAAGGTGGTCAGGACGACGATCTCCGGCGCGTCGGGCCGGGCGCGCAGCGCTTCGGTGGCGGTCAGGCCGTCCATGACCGGCATCCGGATGTCCATCAGGACCACGTCGGGCCGCAGCCGGTCGACCAGCTCCGCGGCCTCGCTGCCGTCGGCGCCCTCGCCCACGATGGCGATGTCGTCGGCGCCGCCCAGCATCAGGGTCAGCCCGGCCCGGACGAGCGGGTCGTCGTCGATGATCAGGAGCCGGACGGGCGCGTGGGTCATGACGCCCACGGTAGCCAGGCCCGCACCTCGAACCCGCCGTCGGGGGCGGGCCCGTGGTCGAGGCGGCCGCCGGCCAGGGTGGCCCGTTCGGTGAGGCCGATGAGCCCCTGGCCGGAGCCGGGGACCGGGGTGAAGGGCTCGGTGGGCGCCGGGTTGCGGACCTCCACGGTGATGCCCTGGCCGGGTCCGCCGGTGACGGCGACGGTGACCTCGGTGCCGGGGGCATGCTTGCGGGCGTTGGTCAGCGCCTCCTGGGCGATGCGGTAGACGGTGCGCCCGGGGGCGGCGGGCACGGCGCCGGGGTCGGCGAGGCGGTTGTCGAGGGTGACCTTCATGCCCGCCTCCCGGGATTCGGCGACGAGGGCGTCGAGCGTGGCGAGGGTGGGCTGCGGGCGGTTGCCGTCGCTGTCGCGGGGACCGCGCAGGACGCCGATGATCTCGCGGAGGTCCTGGAGCGCCTCGTGCGCGCTGTCCCGGATGACCCCGGCGGCGCGGGCCACCTCGGCCGGGGGCGCGTCGGGGCGGAACTCCAGGGCGCCGGCGTGGACGCTGAGCAGGGTCAGCCGGTGGGCGAGCACGTCGTGCATCTCGCGGGCGATCTCCTCGCGGGCGAGCCGCTGGGCCTGTTCGGCGCGGAGGGCGGCCTCGGTCTCGGCGCGGACGGCGCGTTCCCGGAGGGAGACGACGAGCTGGCGCCGGGAGCGCACGACCATGCCCCAGCTGAGGACGAGCAGGATCAGCAGCAGCCCGATGATGGTGGACGCCAGGAACGACGTGTTCGGGTCGGGGCGCAGATACGGCTGTACGGGGACGACGGCCAGGGCCAGGGCGCCGACGAGGACGACCGGGCGGAACGGCCGGTGGACGGCCACGCTGAACAGCGCGACGAGCAGGGCGCCCGCCGCGACCGGTTCCACGGTGGACAGCAGGGTCAGGGCGACGGCGAGCCCGACCGGCCAGCGGCGCCGGAACCACAGGGCGCAGCAGGCGGCGGCGCCGACGAGGGAGTCCACCAGCACGAAGGTGTCCGATGTGGTGGGGTCGGCCTCGATCGTGGCGAGCGTCGCCAGGCCGATGCCCGCCGCGCAGAGGAACGCGGTGAGGTCGACCACCCAGTCCCGCACGGTGCGGCGGGACCGGCCGCGGTCGCCGGGCAGCTCGGGTCCGGCCATCGCCGAGGGCAGCAGCCAGGGGTACTCCGTACGCGTCATGTCGACAAAGCTACGCACGCGGGCGGCGGGTTCCGGGTGTCCGGGGCGCGGGAGCGACCAAAGTCGCGGAGACGGAGACTTTCGGACCCGGCGGGGCAGCCCGCCGGCCGACGCGGTCGGACGGCCCGGGCGGCCAGGCTCGGGGCCATGAAGAAACTCTGCGAGACGGTCGGCTTCCTGGTCTTCGTCCAGGGGGTCGCCGGGCTGCTCCACGTCTGGCTGGACTGGTTCCGCTTCTTCAACCTGTGGCGGCGGCTGCCGTTCGCCGACGAGTACCCGGTCTACGTGTCGATCGTGCTGGTGGTGGCGGGCGCGGCCGTCATGATCGCGGCGGACGCGATCAAGGAGTGAGCCGGTCAGGGCGCGCTCGGGTCCGCGCTCCGCCGCCCCCAGGCGGTCCCGGCCAGGACCAGCACGGCGCCCGCCGCCCCGGCGAGGCCCAGGCGCTCGCCGCCGATCGCGATGCCGACGGCGGCGGCCCACAGCGGTTCCGTACCGAGCAGCAGGCTGACGCGGGACGGGGAGGTGCGGCGTACGGACCACATCTGCACGAAGAACGCGAAGAGCGTGCAGAACACCGACAGGAAGAACAGCCCGGCCCACTCCCGGGCTCCGAATCCGGCGGCGACCGTCCAGGGCGCCGCGCCCGTCCCCGGTGCGGCGGCCAGCAGGGCGAAGACGGCGACGGAGCTGCCGAGCTGCACGGTCGTCAGGGACAGCGGGTCCGCGTCCTGGACGGACTTGATGCGGGCCATGAGCAGGACGTGCAGGGTCCGGGCGAGGGCGGCGACGAGCATGAGCAGGTCACCGGCGGAGGGGCTGGTGAATCCGCCGCCCTGGGTGAGCAGCACCACCCCGGCCACGGAGAGCCCGGCGGCGGCGAGGAAGGCCCCGGTCGGCCGGGTGCGGGTGACGGCGGCCTCGGCGAGCGGGGTGAAGATCATGGTGAGGCTGATGATGAGCCCGGCGTTGGTCGCCGAGGTGTGCACGATGCCGTACGTCTCCACCAGGAAGATCCCGCTGAGCACCAGGCCGAGCAGCCCGGCGCCCCGCCACTGCGCGGCGCTCAGCGCGCGCAGCCGGCGCCGTCCGGCGACCGCGAGGACGGGCAGCACGACGGCGAACCGCAGCACGAGCACGGCGACGACGGTCTGCGGGGTGGTGATGCCCTTGGCGGCGAGATAGCTCGACCCCCAGACCACCGCGACGAGCAGCACGGGCAGATCGGTGAGCCAGGCCCGGCGCGGCGGGGCGAGTACGGGGGCGGGGACGGCGGCGGAGGACACCTGGACTCCTGCTCTCTCCACAGGGACGACGTGGAGACGGCACCGGCTCGCACTGGGGAGCGATCACGCTACCGGGCGCGCGCCCGTCATGACGAGCCCTGGAGGGCCCCGGACTCGGCGTCCATTTCCCGCCGGTCTCCGGGCCGCCGGACGACTTTCCTGGTTCCTGCCGGCACGACCGGCAACGGACGCAACGGACAGGAATGACGATGAACAGCACCCTTACCACCACCCGCACCGCGCTCGTCACCGGCGGCAGCCGGGGCATCGGGGCCGCGACCGCGCTGCGGCTCGCCCGGGACGGCGCCGACGTGGCGCTGACCTACGTACGCGACGAGCGCGCCGCGAAGGAGGTCGTCGCCGCGATCGAGGCGACCGGCCGCCGGGCGGTCGCGCTGCGCGCCGACTCGGCCGACCCGGAGGCCGCCGCCTCGGCGGTGCACCGGGCGGCGGCGGAGCTGGGGCGGCTGGACATCCTGGTGAACAACGCGGGCATCGGCGTCCTCGGCCCCATCGGCACTCTCACACCCGCCGATGTGGACCGGGTCCTCGCCGTGAACGTCCGGGCCGTGTTCCTGGCCTGCCGGGCGGCGGCCGAGGTGATGGAGCGCGGGGGCAGGATCATCTCCCTCGGTACGGCCCTGAGCCGGTACGCGGGCGGGCCCGGCTCCACGCTGTACGCGATGAGCAAGTCCGCGCTCTCCGGCCTGACCAAGCCGCTGGCCCGCGAGCTGGGCCCGCGCGGCATCACGGTCAACCTGGTGCAGCCGGGCGCCGTGGACACCGACATGAACCCGGCCGACGGCCCCTTCGCCGAGGGCCAGCGCGCGGCCAACGCGCTGGACCGGTTCGGCACGGCGGAGGAGATCGCCGCGCTGATCTCGTACCTCGCGGGCGCGGAGGCCGCGTTCGTCACCGGGGCCGAGCTGGTCGTGGACGGCGGCCACGCCGCCTGACGTCGCGCTGCCGCTCCTCCCCGCCCCGCCTACGCTGGGCGGGGAGGCATGCCCGTAACGGCAGACGACGAGAAGGGACGATCATGTCCGGTATCCCGGCGCACACCCTGAACGACGGCCGTACGATCCCGGCGGTCGGGCTCGGCACCTATCCGCTGGACGACGACGCGGCGGAGAAGGCCGTCTCCGGCGCCCTGGACCTCGGGTACCGGCTCGTGGACACCGCGCTGAACTACGGCAACGAGACCGGTACGGGGCGCGGCGTCGCCCGCAGCGGAGTGCCGCGCGAGGAGGTCTTCGTCACGACCAAGGTGCCCGGCCGGCACCACGGCTACGAGAAGACGCTCGCCTCGTTCGAGGAGTCCCGGAGCAACCTCGGCCTGGACTACGTGGACCTCTATCTCATCCACTGGCCGCTGCCCAAGGTGGGCCTCTACGTCGACACCTGGCGGGCGCTGATCAAGCTGCGCGAGGACGGGCTCGTCCGGTCGATCGGGGTCTCCAACTTCACCGCCGAGCACCTGAGGCGGCTGGAGGAGGAGACGGGTGTGGTGCCCGCGGTCAACCAGATCGAGCTGCACCCCCGGCTGCCGCAGGAGGAGCTGCGCGCGGTGCACGCGGCGATGGGGATCGTCACGCAGAGCTGGAGCCCGCTGGGGCGCGGCCGGGACCTGCTGGCCGACCCGGACGTGGTGGCGGTCGCCGAGGCGCACGGCGTCACCCCGGGCCAGGCGGTGCTGCGCTGGCACACCCAGCTCGGGGCCGTACCCATCCCGAAGTCGGCCGATCCGGGGCGGCAGCGGGAGAACCTGGACCTGTTCGGCTTCGAGCTGACGCCCGAGGAGCTGGGGCGGATCTCGAACGGGCGGCGGGAGCGGTTCGGCGGGGACCCCGAGGAGCACGAGGAGTTCTGACGCTCCCCCGTTCTGCCCCCGGGGCCCCGGCGCCTCAGCCGCCGAGTTCGGCGTGGCGGGCGGCCAGCCGGGCCGTGCCGCGTTCGGTGAGGGAGCCGAAGAGGCGGAGCCGGGAGATGCCGCCGTCCGGGAAGATGTCGATCCGGACCTGGTCGGCGCGGACCGCGTCGGGCAGCACGAAGCGGTGGTCGGTGTCGGGCTGGAGCCGGGTCCGGGGCAGGAGTTCGGTCCAGTCGCCGGTCTCCGCGTCCCGGGCGGTGAGCCGGGCCCAGCCGGCCGCGTTGCCCTTGAGGTAGGCAGTGTCGATCTCGACGGCGCGGATGTCCGCCTCTTCCACCAGGTGGTAGTGGATCCAGTCGTTGCCCCGGTCGCGGCGGCGCCGGGTCTCCCAGCCGTCGTCCATCTTGTGGGAGCGGCCGGGCTGGATGGTGTTGGTCGCCGGCGAGTAGAAGCGGTCGGAGGCGTCCTCGACCCGGCCGCCGTTCTCCAGGGCGACCACGTCGAACGTGCCGAGCGCGGTCAGCCAGGCGGGGTCGGGGGCGACCTCGCCGTAGACCCTCAGGCGGGCGATGCCGCCGTCCGGGTGCTGGTTGAGCCGCAGGTGCGTGAAGCGGCGCTCCACGTCGACGGCGAACCCGTTGGCCGCGTGGCCGCCGACGGCGGTACGGGGGACGAGCGTCGTCCACTTCACGTCCGGGGCGAGCAGTTCCTCCGGCGAGGGCGAGCCGGGCAGCGAGACGGCTTCGACGGAGACCGCCTGCGGGTAATTGCCCCGGAAGTGGGCGGTGTCCACGACCAGGCCGCGCACGATGCCGGGGGCGCCGAGCCGGATCAGCGCCCAGTCGTGGTCCTGGTCCACCGGGTGCGGCCGCTCGGCGCTCGCACCGCGTCGGCGGCGGGTCTCCCAGCCGTCCATGATCTTGCCCTTGTGCCCGAAGCGCTCCGGGTCGAAATGGGCGGGCTCCGGCTTGAGCAGGTTCTCGCGCTCGGCGAAGAACTCGTCGTTGGCCGCGATCACGCCCGCGCCGAGCCGCCGGTCGGCGAGGTCCACGAGGTGGGTGAAGGGGTGGTCGGCGGTGCGGTAGTCGGCGTACGGGTCGCCGCCGCCGTACGGGTTCGCGTCGCCGGTGAAGTGCGCTGTCGCCGTCATGCCCTGGGGTCCCTTGTCTGGAGGCGGCCGGTCGGTTCGGAGAGCACGCCGTCGGCGGCGATGCGTACACCGCGCAGCCAGGTGGAGCGCACGACGCCGGACAGGGTGCGCCCCGCGTACGCGGTGACCTGGTTGCGGTGGAACAGCTCGGCCGGGTCGACGGTGAAGGTGGCGTCGGGCGCGAGGACCGCGAAGTCGGCGTCGCGGCCCGCCTCGATGGCGCCCTTGTGGTGCAGCCCGGCCAGGGCGGCGGGGGCGGCGGACATCCAGCGGGCGACGTCGTCGAGGCTGTGGCCGCGCCGGCGGGCCTCGGTCCAGATCGCGGGCAGCCCGAGCTGGAGGGAGGAGATCCCGCCCCAGGCGGAGGCGAAGTCCGGGGTCTTCAGGTCGGTGGTGCACGGCGAGTGGTCGGAGACGATGCAGTCGATGGTGCCGTCGGCCAGCCCCTGCCACAGCGCGTCCTGGTTGGCGGCCTCCCGGATCGGCGGGCAGCACTTGAACTCGGTGGCCCCGTCGGGGACCTCCTCGGCGGTGAGGGTGAGGAAGTGCGGGCAGGTCTCGACGGTGAGCCGGACGCCCTCGCGCCGGGCGGCGGCGATCAGCGGCAGCGCGTCGCTGGACGAGAGGTGCAGGACGTGGACGCGGGCGTTCAGCCGCCGGGCGTGGGCGATCAGGCCCTCGATCGCGGTGTTCTCGGCGTCGCGCGGCCGGGACGCCAGGAAGTTCGCGTAGGCCGGTCCGCCCTGCTGCGGCGCGGCCGCCAGGTGGTGCGGGTCCTCGGCGTGCACGATGAGCAGTCCGCCGAAGCCGGCGATCTCGGCCATGGACCGGGCCAGCTGCTCCTGGTCCAGCTCGGGGAACTCCTCGACGCCGGACGGCGACAGGAAGCACTTGAAGCCGAACACCCCGGCCTCGTACAGCGGGCGCAGGTCCTTGACGTTGGTGGGGATCGCACCGCCCCAGAAGCCGGTGTCGACGTGCACCTTGGGCTCGGCGACGCCCTGCTTGACCCGCAGGTTCTCGACCGTGGTGGTGGGCGGCAGCGAGTTGAGGGGCATGTCGAGCAGGGTGGTGATGCCGCCGGCCGCCGCCGCGCGGGTGGCGGTCCAGAAGCCCTCCCACTCGGTGCGGCCGGGGTCGTTCACATGGACGTGGGTGTCCACGAGCCCGGGCAGCACGACGTCGTCCCCGAAGTCCTCGACGCGGGCACCGGCCGGCGCCTCGGTGTCGTACGGGAGAACGGCGTCGATGGTCCCGCCGGTGACGGCGACCGATGCGGGCCGGGTCCCCTCGGGGGTGACGACGCGCGTCGAGCGCAGTAGCAGCTTCACGTCCGGACCGGACACCGGTGCTCCTCACTTCGCACTTTCAACGAACTGTTGAAGGAGTCTTCACTCGGGAGCGCGACCCGTCAAGACCTCACCCTCGCACCCGGGCCGCTTCCGGAGCCGCGCTGGAGGTTTCCACAAAGTAAAAGGTGAATTTCGGAGTGCGGAACGTAGAATGGGCCAGGTGGCGCGCGGCCGGGCCACCGCACCACCTGCGGACACCCGGACAAACGGGCGCTGACCGGCCAGGACGGCCCCCGTCGGCAGTGGGCCGATCGGAAAGGGCCCGGTAGGCTGCTGCCTTGCTCCTCCGCCTCGAAAGGACCGTTGACGTGCCGCCGTCCCACGCCAGCACTTCCGACTCCAAGCCCGCCGGCTCCAGCGGTGGTGTGCAGTCCCTTGAGCGCGCCTTCGACCTGCTGGAGCGGATGGCCGACGCGGGGGGCGAGGTCGGCCTGAGCGAGCTCTCCGCGAGCAGCGGACTCCCGCTGCCGACGATCCACCGCCTGATGCGCACGCTGGTCCTGTGCGGTTACGTACGCCAGCAGCCCAACCGGCGTTACGCGCTCGGCCCCCGGCTGATCCGCCTCGGCGAGTCCGCCGCGCGGCTGCTCGGCACCTGGGCGCGCCCCTATCTGGCCCGGCTGGTCGAGGAGACGGGCGAGACGGCCAACATGGCGCTGCTCGACGGCGACGAGATCGTGTACGTGGCGCAGGTGCCGTCCAAGCACTCGATGCGGATGTTCACCGAGGTGGGCCGCCGGGTGCTGCCGCACTCCACGGGCGTCGGCAAGGCGCTGCTCGCGCACACCCCGCCGGACGAGGTGCGCGCCCTCCTCGCCCGGACCGGGATGCCCGCCGCCACCGAGAAGACGATCACCACCCCGGACGGCTTCCTGGAGGCGCTGGACCAGGTGCGCCGGGTGGGCTACGCGGTGGACGACAACGAGCAGGAGATAGGGGTCCGCTGCCTGGCGGTCTCGGTCCCCAACTCCCCCACCTCCGCCGCCATCTCGATCTCCGGCCCGGCGGGCCGGGTCACCGAGGCGGCCACGGAGCGGATCGTGCCGATCCTCCAGCAGGCGGCCAAGGAGCTGTCGGACGCGCTGGCGAGCAGCGGGACGGCGGGCTGAGAGTCCGCCCGCGTCCCAGGCCGGCGCCGGGACCGCGAGGCGCCCGTCGGGCGTCGTGGCCGACCGCGTCGAGCAGATCGGGCGGCCGGGCGTTCGAGGAGCTTGCGGCGGCGGCCGGGCGTTCGGCGGCGGCCCCGGCCGTGGCGCACCGACCGAGGGACCGTATCCGCGCCCCCCAGGCGCTCACCAGGCGCGAGGCCGAAGGCACCCGACTCCCCCGCCCGGTCAGCGCTGAGGCGGCTCGCCGAAGAGGTCCACGGCGATCCGGACGTCGCGCAGGGCGGCGGCCAGTGCGCTGACCGAGCCGATCGCCCCCGCGACCAGCAGCAGCGAGCGGCGCAGCCGGGGGATCTCGGGCGCCCCGCTGAGCGCCATCGCGTCCAGCGCCGCGAGTTCGTCCTCGGCGATGGCCCGGTCGGGGAACTGCCCGGGGTGGCCGGCCAGGGCCCGCCGGAGCCGGGAGACGGCGGTACGCAGCTCCGCCACCCGGGGTCCTCACCGCTGCCGGTCACCCGCTCCTGCCCGACGCTCTTCAACAAAGCTCCCCCTCGCACGTCCTCGTGCCAGTGTTGTTCCGACCCGCCCCGGACGGTGGTCAAGTGTCCGGGGATGCGGGCAAGTTAACGCCATAAAAGGTCCCGGGCGCCACTCCGCGTGCGTAACACACGCCTTAGAGGTACGAGACGGTGGGCGGGAGCGGCCGCCGTGGGGTATCCAGGCCGCATGACACACGCACAGATCGCCGGACTCCTGCTCGCCGCGGGCGGCGGCCGCCGGCTCGGCGGACGCCCGAAAGCCCTGCTGGAACACCGTGGCGGACTGCTCGTCGAGCACGCGGTGCGCACGCTGCGCGCGGGCGGCTGCGGCCCGGTCCGTGTGGTGCTCGGCGCCTCGGCCGACGAGGTGCGGGACCGGGCCGGGCTGGACGGCTGCGGGGTGAGCGTCAACCCGGAGTGGACCGAGGGCATGGGCTCCTCGCTGCGGACGGGGCTGGACGCGCTCGCGGGGACGGGCGCGGACGCGGCGCTCGTGCTGCTGGTCGACCAGCCGGGGATCGGGGCGGAGGCGGTGGCCCGGGTGGCCGCGGCGTACCGGGACCGGACGAGCCTGGCGGCGGCCTCGTACGCGGGGGAACGCGGGCATCCGGTGCTGTTCGGGGCGGACCGGTGGGCGGACATCGCGGCGGGTGCGGTGGGCGACCAGGGGGCACGAGGGTATCTGCGGGCGCACCGGGAGGCGCTGACGCTAGTGGAGTGCGGTGACGTGGCACAGGCGTACGACATCGACACTCCGGCGGACCTCTCCCACCTGGAGTGAACGCCCTGGCACGCTGCGCCAGCGCATGGGCGGTTCTGTCGACCCGAAGAATCTCGACATCAACAAACCATTGAACTTCCACCATGAGGAAACTACTATCCACTGATCAGAAGCCCTCTGCACCTCAGACGGCGGCCACAGCCGTATCCCGGAGCCCTGGCACGCCGTGCCGAATCGGGCGGCCCGGCGGCCGTGCCGCCGTCCGCACCGCCCGCTGAAGGAGTGACAGCTCATGTCCGCACCAGCGCCGTCCTCGCTGGCCATCGTCGATGCCGAGCCCCTGCCCCGGCAGGACGAGGTCCTCACCCCCGCGGCCCTCGCGTTCGTGGCCGAGCTGCACCGCCGGTTCACGCCCCGGCGCGACGAGCTGCTCGCCCGCCGCGGTGAGCGCCGTGCCGAGATCGCCCGCACCTCCACGCTTGACTTCCTGCCGGAGACCGCGGCGATCCGGGCGGACGACTCCTGGAAGGTCGCGCCGGCCCCGGCCGCGCTGAACGACCGCCGGGTGGAGATCACCGGTCCGACCGACCGCAAGATGACCATCAACGCCCTGAACTCGGGCGCGAGGGTCTGGCTCGCCGACTTCGAGGACGCCTCCGCCCCCACCTGGGAGAACGTGGTCCTCGGCCAGCTCAACCTGATGGACGCGTACAACCGCTCCATCGACTTCACCGACCCGAGGTCCGGCAAGTCGTACGCGCTGAAGCCGGCCGACGAGCTGGCGACCGTCGTCACCCGCCCGCGCGGCTGGCACCTGGACGAGCGCCACCTCCAGCTCGACGGCACCCCCGTGCCCGGCGCGCTGGTCGACTTCGGCCTGTACTTCTTCCACAACGCCCAGCGCCTGATCGACCTCGGCAAGGGCCCGTACTTCTACCTGCCGAAGACGGAGTCGCACCTGGAGGCCCGCCTCTGGAACGACATCTTCGTCTTCGCGCAGGACGAGCTGGGCATCCCGCAGGGCACCGTCCGCGCCACGGTCCTGATCGAGACGATCACCGCCGCGTACGAGATGGAGGAGATCCTGTACGAGCTGCGCGACCACGCCTCCGGGCTGAACGCGGGCCGCTGGGACTACCTCTTCTCCATCGTCAAGAACTTCCGTGACGGCGGCGCCAAGTTCGTCCTGCCGGACCGCAACGCGGTGACGATGACCGCCCCGTTCATGCGGGCGTACACCGAACTCCTGGTGCGCACCTGCCACAAGCGCGGCGCCCACGCGATCGGCGGCATGGCGGCCTTCATCCCGTCCCGCCGCGACGCCGAGGTCAACAAGGTCGCGTTCGAGAAGGTCAAGGCCGACAAGGACCGCGAGGCGAACGACGGCTTCGACGGCTCCTGGGTCGCCCACCCCGACCTCGTCCCGATCGCCATGGCCTCCTTCGACGCGGTCCTCGGCGAGAAGCCGAACCAGAAGGAGCGCCTGCGCGAGGACGTCTCGGTGGCGGCCGGCGACCTGATCGCCATCGACACCCTGCACGCCAAGCCCACGTACGAGGGCCTGCGCAACGCGGTCGCCGTCGGCATCCGGTACATCGAGGCGTGGCTGCGCGGCATGGGCGCGGTCGCCATCTTCAACCTGATGGAGGACGCGGCCACCGCCGAGATCTCGCGCTCGCAGATCTGGCAGTGGATCAACGCGGACGTGGTCTTCGAGAACGGCGAGCACGCCACCGCGGACCTGGCCCGCAAGGTCGCCGCCGAGGAACTGGCCGCGATCCGCGCGGAGATCGGCGACGAGGCGTTCGCCGCCGGCCAGTGGCAGGAGGCCCACGACCTGCTCCTCCAGGTCTCCCTGGACCAGGACTACGCGGACTTCCTGACGCTGCCCGCGTACGAGCGGCTGCGCTGACGTCCGTACCGCCGCACGGAACCCCGCCTCCCTGGCGTACGCGTCCGGGGGCGGGGTTTCCGCGTTCAGGCGACGCGGATCGCGGTGACCTCGTGGACCATGGCCGCGCTCGTCGCCGGGCCGTTGCAGGTCAGCTGGTGCGGTGGGGCGCGGTGAGCGGTGACCTCCACGTCGTACGCCGTCGCGTGGGGCGGGGGCCGGTGAGGCGGATCAGCCAGTCCTGGCCGGCCCGGGAGGTGCCGGTGACCGTGTAGTCGTGGCGGCCCGCCGGGCCGAAGCGGGCGAGCACCGCCGCGACGGCCGCCTGCTGGGCCGGGAAGAGGTCGGTGTAGCCGCGCAGGTGGGTGGCGTGGACGCGGTCGGCGAGGTGCTGTTCGACCACCGCGACGGACGAAGCGGCGTCCAGGCCGCCGTAGTAGACGCCGTCGGGGGCGATGAGCACGTTGGCGGCGAAGCGGTCGCCGCCCACATGGGTGCACTCCCACACCGGGTCCGGCCACCGCTCGGCCAGCGCGCGGGCCGCCGGACGTCCGCGCAGGGCGCAGCAGGTGTCGTGCCGGCCGTGGGCGCAGACGAGGACGACCGGCGGGTGTCCGGGCTCCCCGGGCGCGCCGAGCGCGGCGGCGGCGAGGGCCAGGTCCTCGTCGCGCTCCCAGGTCCCCCACGTCTGGCGGTGCGCGCCGGTGCCGTCGTAGCGCAGGACGGCCCAGCGCCGGGGGCCCGCGTCCTCGGGGCGGCGGCCGTGGCGGCGGATCAGGAGGATGCGGGCGCGCACCGCCCGCGCCGCCTCGTAGAGCAGGGACTTCGTCACGGGGTCCAGCGCGAGGCCGTCGTAGCCGTTGGCGGGCCAGGGCGCGTGGTGTTCGACGAGGACCCAGACCAGGCCGTACGGGGCGGTGCCGGGGAGCGCGTCGCCGCGGGCCCGGGCGGCGTCGGCGCAGAAGAAGCGTTCCGCCGTCACCGGAGGCGTTCCGCGCTCACCGGGCGGCCGGGACGACGACACCGGCGCGCAGCAGCCTCCCCGCGCAGGCGAGGCCGAGGTCGCCGGCCGTGCGCACCTCACCGGCGAGCAGGCGGGCCAGGGCCGGCAGATCGGCCTCCGGGAAGTCCAGCCAGCCGACCCGGGTGACCAGGCGACGGCCCTCCAGGCGGGCTTCCAGCGCGCCCCGGAGGCGGACCGGGGTGCCGGGGGCGAGTCCGTTGACTGCGTCGAGCTGGGCGAGTGGGCCGAGCGGTGCGGGGCGGGCCTGGGCGCGCCGGGTGCGGTGGAAGTGCGGGGCGGGGTCGGCGCCGGTGAGGGCCGCGGCGAGTCGTTCGCGTACCGGAGCGGCCTCCTCGTCCGGGCCGGCCACGCCCAGCGGCAGGGAGGCGCGCATCCAGGGGTCGTCGCGCAGCTCCGCAAGCGCGGCGCGCATCAGCTGTTCGGCGAGGGCGTACCGGGTCCAGGTGTGGACGCCGAGCGTCAGGTGGACGGAGACCTCGCCCTGCGCCTCGGCGGCGTGCAGCCAGCCGCGCGGCAGGTAGAGGACGTCGCCCGGTGCGAGCACGGTGTCGAGATACGGCTCGGCCGCGGCGGCCTCGGCGACGGCGTCGCGGTGGTCGGTCCAGGGCTGGTCGCGCAGCGGGTCGGGGTGCACGGGGCGGTGGACGATCCAGCGCTTGGTGCCCTCGGTCTGGAGCACGAAGACGTCGTGGACGTCGTAGTGGGCGTCGAAGCCGCGGTTCTGCGGCGGGGTGACGTAGGCGTTGGCCTGCACCGGGTGGCCGAGTTCGGCGCCGAGCACGGCGGTGAGGTCGCCGACCGGGGCCCAGGTGCGGTGGAGCGCTTGCAGGACGAGCGTGGCGCCGTCGGCGAACTCCCGCCACAGCGCGGTGTCGTCGGCCTGGTCGCCGATGGTGGCGCCGACCCCGGCGGGCGAGGTGAACGAGGCGTCGGGCAGCGTGGCGCCGTTCTTGGCGACGCGGAGGAACGGCGTACGCAGTCCGCGCCGGGAGACGAGTTCGTCCACGGCGGCGGCCGGGAAGAGGTCGGAGAAGTCACCGGCCCGGCGGGTGAGCAGGGCCTCGCGGCCCCAGAAGTCGCGGGCGAACGTGTCCAGGCTCGTGCCTGGTGTCAGGCGCGACTCCAGGACCCCGGGGGCCGCCGTCGCGGCCGGGGGGTCCTGGGTGCCGGTCGGGGTTGTGCTCAAGAACGGTCCGCGCCGCCGTCGGCCCCGCCGTCCTGGACGCCCGGGGTGCCCGCGGCGCCGCCGTCGGCCGGGCCCTCGGCGCCACCGTCCGCGCCACCGTCGTGGACGCCCGGCGTACCGGCCGCGCCGCCGTCGGCCGGGCCCTCGGCCCCGCCGTCCGCACCGCCGTCCTGCACGCCCGGCGTACCGGCCGCGCCGCCGTCCGCGGGGCCCTCGGCCCCTCCGTCGGCGCCGCCGTCGTGGACGCCCGGCGTGCCCGCCGCGCCGCCGTCCGCGGGGCCTTCCTGCTGGTTCGGGTCCTGCTCGGGGCTGGTCATGGTTTCCTCCCGCGCATCGAACGGCTGGGGCCGGACCCGTAGCGGGGTCCGGTGGTGAGGCACGGCGGTGCCACGGGGGGCACCGCCGCGACCAGCCTACCGCTATGGGCGGTAAGTCTCGATTTGAGGGAAATCAACCAGTGAGGGGCTACTTCAGCAGCCCCTTGTCCTTCACGTAGTCGGTCTTCCTGCCGATGGACAGGTGTCGTCGAACGACCACCACTGGCTGCCGGTGTAGCCGTACGTGGAGACGGACTGTTCGTCGTGATGGACCGTCATCGCCGGACAGGCGCCGATGAGGTTCGCGTAGCCCCGGGTGCCGGCCTCCTCCGCGAACTGCCCGGGGGCCGGGCGCCACCGCCGGTGCCCGCGCAACTGGTGGTGCAGGTGTGCGAATTGATCGCCGCCATGGTTAGGATCACCGACGGCAAGGCTGTAGCGCAGAGGTCGTCGCGCCCTAGCTGCAAGCTGGAGGACGTCGGTTCGAATCCGACCGGCCTTGCCACCTTTTCTCAGACGCGGGGGTAAGAGATGACGCAGCCGACACCGGTGCGCTGTCCGGCCATCGAACATCCGGACCTGCCCCTCGCCGACCCGGCGTCGCTGGGCCCGCTGCTCGACCGGCTGGCGGCGCAGGAGCCCGTCGCGGCCGACGAGGCGTTCCCGCTGGGCGCGCTGCGCGCCGACGGACGCGTCGACCTCTGCAAGCAGGGGCTCGGCGCGGCCGGCGCCGCCCGGGTCATGCCCGCCGTCGCCCGCTCCCCGCACGCCACCCACGTCCTGCTCGGCACCAACTCCCTGGGCGACGAGGGCGCGAGAGCCGTGGCGGCGGCGACGGCCGGGGCCGACCACGGGCTGCACACCCTCTACCTCGGCTGCAACCGCATCGGCGCCGAAGGGACCGCCGCCCTCGCCGCCGCCCTGGCCGACGACGCCACCGTCCGGGCCCTCTGGCTCAAGCGCAACCCCCTCGGCGACGCGGGGGTCCGCGCCCTGGTCCCGATGCTCCGGCGCAACACCGCGCTGCGCACCCTCGACCTGGTCAACACCGGGGTCACGGCCGACGGACTCGCCGCCCTGCTGGACGTCCTGAGCACCCGGCCGCGCCCCGTCGAGCGGCTCTTCCTCGGCGGCAACGGGCTGGGCGCCGACGCCGCGCCGCTGCTCGCCCGGCTGATCCTGGACGCCGGGGTGCGGGAGCTGTACCTGCCGTCCAACCACCTCGGCGACAAGGGCGCCGCCGTCCTCGCGGGCGCCGCCGACCCGTCCCGCCCCATCCGGCTCGGCCTGGGCGGCAACGGCATCGGGCCCGAGGGAGCCCGCGCCCTGGCCGGTGCGCTCGACGGGATCGAGGCGCTCGACCTGGGCCGGCCGCCCTCGGAACGCTCCCTGGGCGCCCCGCCCAACGCCACCGGGGACCTCGGGGCGCACGCGCTGGCCGAGGCGCTGCCCGGCAGCCCGCTGCGCCGCCTCGAACTCAGCCACACCGGGCTGACCGGGCGCGGGGCGAAGACCCTGCTCGCCGCCGTCGCCCCCGGGTCCCGGCTGGAGTACGTGGGCCTGGGCCCCGGGCTGCCGCGCCGGGTGAAGCGTTCCTTCGCGACGCTGCTGCGCCCGGACGGCGGGGCCCACGCCGATCTGCGCGCGGTCAGGAGCCTGTACCGATGAGCCGGCGGGACACCGCTCTGTTCCTGTCGTCGGAGCAGGCGGCGAGCTGGCGCCAGGTCCGCCGCTACGCCGTGCCACGGGCCGTCATCGAGGAGTCGGCCGCGCTGCGGGAGGCCGGCGACTGGCGCGGGGCCTGCGCGGCGGCCGGCTTCGAGGTGCGCATCGACCCGGACAAGGTCTCCGCCCGGTACGGCCCCGAGACCGCCGAAGCCCTCCTCGCCGACCTCCGGGACCTGGTGCCGGACCTGGTGCGCTGGCACCTGCCCCGGATCCTGGCGGGCCGCTCGACCCTGGCGACCGACCGGACCGTCCTCCTCGCGGGCTACGGCTCCGCGCCCGGCGCCTATCTCCAGCTGTCCACCCCGGCCATGGTCGACGGCCCCCAGCGCCTCCCGCTCCGCTTCGGCCCGCCGAAGCGCCGGGCCGGGTACGGACTCACCGACGACTGGCGGTCGCTCGGGCACCTGTGGCGCGCGAGCGAGGCCGGTGGGCTGCGCGCACGGGCCGGCGGCGCGGACCGGCTGCCGTTCCTCGCGGCCGACGGCACCCCGCTCCCGGCGGACCTGCTGCCGCCGGACGAGGACCCGGGCAGCGGCGACCCGGTGGCCCGCGCCGAATGGATCCATCTGCTGTACGCGGACGAGCGGATCGCCGACGCGCTGGCGGCGGCCGGGATCGAGTGGGACCCGACGCCGCCGGAGATGCCCTCGTACTACCGGACCACCCCGGAGACGATCGTGGCCGGTCTCGCGCTGGACGTGCCCCGGCTGGAGGCGGAGGTGCGCCGGTTCGCGGAGCTCGTCGGGGCGGAGGTGTTCCAGATCGGCCAGGACTGGCGGGCGCGGGTCCGGCTCGACTTCACCGGCCCCGGCCTCGGCGGCCGGCTGCGGATCAGGCTCGTCAACCGCGAGGCGGCCGACGGCGCGGTCTTCCTGCCCGAGGCGGTCTGGCGCAGGATGCCCGACCTGGAGCTGCTGGCCGACGGCGTCCTGACCCCCACGGACCTGCATCCCCTGGTGGCCCGGTCGCTCTTCCCGGACCACGAGGGGCCGTTCGGGCCGCCCGGGGTCACGCCGCCCGCTCCGGTCCGGGTGCGCTGCCGGGGCGAGTGGCACGAGGTCGGCTTCCGGGACGGGACGCTGACCTCTCCGCACACCGCGCAGGAGCGGCAGCGCGAGAGCGCCCTGCGCGCGTTCGGCGGGGCGGTCACCGGCTGCTTCGCCGTCGAGCACGCCTGCCTCACCGGGACGGGCCGGCTGCCCAGGGCGCTGGCCGCCCAGCGGCGCGACCTCTTCCTGCGCGCCCAGCACGGGGACACGGCGGGGGTCGTGGCGCTGCTGGACGCGGGCGTCGATCCGCGCGTCCGGGACGGCGGCAAACACACGCTGCTCCACGTCCTGCCGCTGCTCGACCACACCGTGCTGCTCCCCCGGCTGCTGGCGGCCGGCCTCGACCTGGAGGCCAGGGACCACCGCGAGCGCACCCCGCTGAGCGCCGCCGTGTCGGGGCGCGGGACGGCGGCGCTCGTCCGGGACCTGCTCGACGCGGGCGCCCGGATCGACGTGAGCGACCAGACGGAGCTCTCGCTGGAGCAGATGATCCGCAAGTACCGGCGGACCGATCTGCGGTTCCTCGCGGAACGGGTGCTGAAGGAGCACCCGGACGCCGGCTCGGAGTGGTGGGACGAGTGGGACGAGGACGCGGAGGACGACGGCTACGACGACGAGGAAGGTGACGACGCGTGAGCACCGCCGCTCCCCGCATCCCCGCACAGGCGCCGCACCCCCTGGACGCCGCCGACGCGCTCAACGGGCGGCTGCGCGCCACCCGGACCGAGACCGTGGCGAACCCGCAGCTCGAAGCGCTGGCCCTGGCGGTGACCGCCAATCAGCCGGTGCTGCTCTGGGGCGAGCCGGGCATCGGGAAGTCGGCGGGGCTCGAACAGCTCGCGGCGGGCCTCGGCCTCGGCCTGGAGACCGTCATCGCCAGCGTGCACGAGCCGTCGGACTTCGCGGGGCTGCCCGTCGTCGGGGACGACCCGGCCACCACCGGGGTCCCGATGGCGCCGCCGGACTGGGCGGTCCGGCTCGCCCGGAAGGGCCAGGGGCTGCTGTTCTTCGACGAGTTGTCCTCCGCTCCCCCGGCCGTGCAGGCCGCCCTCCTCCGCGTCGTCCTGGAACGCCGGGTGGGCAGCCTGACCCTCCCCGACGCCGTACGCATCGTGGCCGCGGCCAATCCGCCGTCCAGCGCGGCGGACGGCTGGCACCTGAGCCCCCCGCTCGCCAACCGCTTCGTGCACCTGCACTGGACGCACGACCCGCGCACCGTGGCACGCGGCATGGCCGGCACCTGGCCCGAGGCGCCCGTCCCCGTGGTCGATCCCGCCCGGACCGCCGGTGCGGTGGCCAGGGCCCGGGGCGCGGTCTCCGGGTTCCTCACCGCGCGCCCGGGTCTGGTGCACCACCTCCCCGCCGACGCGGAGGGCCGGGGCAGGGCCTGGCCGTCACCCCGGACCTGGGACATGGCGCTGCGGCTGCTCGCCGCCGGCTACGCGACCGGCACCGGCCGGGACGCCGTCGCCGCCGCCCTGACGGGGGCCGTCGGGGACGGGGCGGGCATCGAGCTGCTTTCGTACCTGGAGAATCTGGACCTTCCCGACCCGGACCGGGTGCTGGCCGATCCGGACGCCTTCGCGCTGCCCGAGCGCGGCGACCGGCAACTGGCGTTCCTGATCGCGGTGGTGGCCGCCGTGCAGGCCGAGCCGACCCGCCCGCGCTGGGAGGCGGGCTGGGCGGTGCTGGCGAAGGCCGTCGCAGCGGGCGTGCCGGATGTGGCGGCCCGGGCGGCGATGGACCTGGCGGCGATGCGGGACACCGACTGGCCGGTCCCGGAGGGCATCGACGCCTTCCTGGAACTCCTCCAGCTCTCCGGCGCGCTGCCGGGAAGCGCCTGAGGCCGTGTCCGTACCCGCGCGGCTCACGCTGGACCACACCAAGCTGCTGGCGGCGCGTTACCGGGCGGCGAGCGAACGGCCCTATCTCGCCACGGCGTTGTACGCGCTGTCGGTGGTGGCGAGCGACCGGGTGCCGACCATGGGCGTGGACCGGCACTGGCGCTGCTATGTGTCGCCCGACTTCGTGGAGCGGACGCCGGTCGCCGAGCTGGCCGGGGTGTGGGTGCACGAGGTCGCGCATCTGCTGCGCGACCACCACGGCCGGGCCGCCCGGCTCCCGGCGGCCGACCAGCGCGACGCGCACCGGGTCAACGTCGCCCAGGACTGCGAGATCAACGACGACCTGATCAGCGACGGGCTGGCGCTGCCGGAGGGGCGGATGGAACCGGGGCTCTTCGGGCTGCCGTCCGGTCAGCTCTTCGAGACGTACCTGCCCGCGCTGCCGCCGGGTCCGCCGCGGCACAACTGCGGTTCCGGCGCACACGGCCGCCCCGAGCCGTGGGAGCTGCCCGGTTCGGAGGGGCCGTCCCCGCTGGGCGCCACGGAGGCGGAGGCGCTGCGGAGGCGTACGGCGGAGTCGATGCGCGCCCATCAGCGCACCCGGGGCAGCCTTCCGGCGGGCTGGCGGCGGTGGGCCGAGGAAATCCTGGAACCGACGGTGGACTGGCGGCAGGCGCTGGCCGGTGCGGTACGGGAGGCGGCGGCCTGGGCCTCCGGGGCGGTGGACTACACCTACCGCCGCCCGTCCCGGCGCGGCGCGGCCCTGCGCGGTGTCGTCCTGCCGACGCTGCGCCGCCCGCTGCCCCGGGTGGCCGTCGTGGTCGACACCTCGGGCTCGATGGGCGACGACGAACTGGCCGCCGCGCTCGGCGAGGTCACCGGGGTGCTGCGGGAGGTGGGCATCCGGGGCAACCGGGTCGCCGTGCTGGCCTGCGACGCCGATGTGCACGCCGTGTCCCGGGTGACCTCCGCCGACCAGGTCGCGCTGGGCGGGGGCGGCGGCACCGACATGCGGGTGGGCATCGCCCGGGCGCTGGCCGCCCCGGAGCGCCCCGGCATCGTGGTGGTCCTCACCGACGGGCACACCCCGTGGCCCGACGAGTCGCCCTCGTGCCGGCTCGTCGCCGCGCTCATCGGGCCGGACGCGCCGCAGCCGCCGTCGTGGATCGAGACGGTCCGGGTCCCCTCCTAGTCGCCCAGCACGACCGTGCGGGCGGCCGAGAAGTCGCCCCACTTGCCGTCCGGCAGCTTGGCGCGGAGCTTCATCGCATAGCGGGTGCCTCGGGGGTCGTTGACGGTCAGTTCGTAGTGCGCCCGGCCGGCGGGCGGCTCGCCTCCCCAGACGATCGTGGTGGTCAGCCTGCCGTTCATGTAGAGCTGGTACGCGGGGATCTTGCCGCCCGTCTCGGGCTGCTTCCAGTCCAGCTCGACGGTGTGCTCCTTGCCCTCGGCCCGGTTGGTGATCCGCAGGTCGGTCGGGGCGGTGGAGGCGGGCGCGCCGGGGGCCGACGCGGTGGTGAGGTCGAGGCTCGCGCTGTCCGGCGACGAGGTGTCGGCCGCGTCCCGGGCCCGCACGGTGAAGGTGTAGATGGTGCCGGGGCGCAGTCCGGTGAGCCGTGCGGTGGTCTGCGTACCGGGCACGCTGTGGATGCGGGAGCCCTCTTGGTAGATGTCGTACGCGGTGACGCCGACGTCGTCCGTGGAGCCGCCCCAGGACAGGGTGGCGGCGCGGCTGCCGTCCGCCTTGCCGCGCGGTTTGCCGGGCCGGGTCGGGGGCTTGTGGTCGGCGGGGGTCGGCGCGGGGGTGGTGACGGAGGCGGCGGCGCTCGGCGCGGAGAGGTTGCCGGCCTTGTCGCGGGCCCGGACGGTGAAGGTGTAGGCGGTGGAGGCGGTGAGCCCGTCGATGTCGATCATCACCCGGCTCGCGGCCACCGACTTGACCTTCTTGCCCTCGCGGTAGACGTCGTAGCCGGTGACGGCCGTGTCGTCGGTGGCGGCCTCCCACATGACGTGCGCGGAGGTGGCGCTGCTCGCCTGCGCGGTCACCCCGCGCGGCGCGGTCGGCTCGCTGGTGTCCGCGTGGGCCTCGGAGCCACAGGCGGTCGTCAGCGCGGCGAGGAGCAGGGCGGCGGAGCAGGCCAACGCGGCATGCGTGTGGGGGGATCGCACGGTCTTGCCTTCCATCCGGGAGCAATGGTCCAGACCTGTATCGCACGGGTCGGGGGTCGCGGACAAGAGGGTCGACGGAACGACGGAGCGGAACCTTCCGCAATGTGCCGGTGTGCCCCCGCCCCTTGGTCCGCGCGGCGCCTGACGTACCGTCGGCGGATGCTGTGCGTACGAGGTGTGGTGCTGCCGGAACGCGAGGAGCGGGCCTTCTGGATCGACGGCGAGGTGCTGCGCGAGGGTGCCCCGCCGGGCGGATTCGCGGGGCGCCACGCCGAGACCGTGGTGGACGGCGGCTGGCTGCTGCCCGGGCTCGTCGACGTACACACGCACCCCGGGGCCACCGACACCAGCGAGCCGTTCAGCGAGGAGCTGCTGCGCGAACAGCTGCGCGCGCACCGGGACGCCGGGGTCCTCGCCGTCCGCACCCCGGGCACGGCCGCGCGGATGCCGGCCTGGGTGGACGAGGACCGGGAGCTGCCCCGGGTCACATCGGCGGGCCGGTGGCTGGCCACCCCCGGCAGGTTCATCCCCGGCTTCGGCCGGGACGTGACCGAGGCGCAGCTCGTGCGGGCCGCCGTGGAGGAGTCGGCGGCCTCCTCCGGCTGGTGCAAGGTCGTCGGGGACTGGCGCCAGGACGAGCCCCCGGTGCCCCTCTCCCTGCTCACCGAGGTGGTCGCGGCCGTCCACGCGGCGGGCGGCAAAGTCGCGGTGCACTGCCAGACCGCCGAGGGCACGCGGAACGCGGTCCTCGCGGGGGCGGACAGCCTGGAGCACGGCATGCATCTGGACCCCGGGCTGCTGGACCGGATGGCGGCGCAGGGCACGGCGTTCGTGCCGACGCTGGCGGCCTTCGGCAAGGGCGTGGACGCGATGCGGGCCCGGGAGCCGAGTGCGCGCCGCGATCTGTGGCTGGCCGGCTGGGAGACCATGTTCGGCAACGTCCGGGCCGCCCACGAGGCGGGCGTCACGGTGCTGGCCGGCACCGATTCGTTCCCCTGCGGGACCGTCGCGAGCGAGGCGTCCTGGCTGCTCAGGGCCGGGCTGCCGGCCGATGCGGCGCTCGGCGCGGCGTCCTGGACGGCGCGGGCCTGGCTCGGCCTGCCGGGTCTGGTGGACGGGGCACCGGCCGACCTGGTCGCGTACGACACCGATCCGACCGCCGATCCGGTGGCGCTGGACCACCCCCGGCGGATCATTCTGCGGGGGCAGGTGGTGCGCTGACCGATGAGCCGTCGGCGGTCGGGCAGTCTGCACTGGTATGGACACACAACCGCTCGACCTGGAACCGGCCGCGCGCCGGATCACCGCGCAGCTCGACGCCGTGGACGACGGGGCGCTGGGGGCCGTGACACCGTGCCCCGGCGTGACCGTGGGCGCCCTGCTCGCCCATATCGAGGGCTTGGCCGTCGCCTTCCGCGACGCCGCCCGCAAGGAGCCGGGGCCCGTCACCGACTCGGCGCCCGACGTGGAGTCCGGCGTCCTCGCATCCGGCTGGCGGACCACGCTGCCCGCCGCGCTCGACGGGATGGTGGCCGCCTGGCGCTCCCCCGACGCCTGGGAGGGCATGACCAGGGCGGGCGGCATCGACCTGCCCGGCCAGGTGGCGGGGATGGTCGCGCTCAACGAGCTGGTCCTGCACGGCTGGGACCTCGCGAAGGCGACCGGGCAGCCCTTCGACGCCGAGGAGGCCCACCTGCGCAACACGCTCGCGCTGCTGGCGGACCAGGGCGACGACCCCTCGCCGTTCGGTCCGCCGGTTCCGGTCGCCGACGATGCGCCGCTGCTGGACCGGGCGGTGGCGCGGGGCGGACGGCGGCCGGACTGGCGGCCCGGGAGCTGACGAGGGGCGGGGCCGCCGGAGCGCGCGCCCCTCAGCTCGTGAAGAACTCCGTGATCCGCTGCGCCGTCTGCTCCGGATCGGCCTCGTGCGGGCGGTGACCGCCGCCCATCGTGACCAGGTGGCAGTCCGGGATCATCGAGGCCATGTCCTGGAGCCGCCCCTGCGGCATCGTGCTCGTCGGTCCGCCCGCGAGCAACAGCGTCGGCGCGACGATCTCCCCGAGACCCCGCGCCCACGCCGGATCCGGGTCCGCCAGCTCGCCGTTCACCGGGGCGAGCGCCGCCTCGTCGTAATCGGCGGGCCCGTCCGGCTCGACCGCCGGGCCCGCCGCCCCGGGGAACGGCGGCGGGGTCTCCACCAGCACCAGCCGCTCCACCCGGTCCGGGTGCTCCTGCGCGAGGAGGTGGGCGACGACCCCGCCCATGCCGTGGCCGACCACGCCCGCCCGGTCGAGTTCGCACTCGTCCAGGAAGCCGAGCACGTCGTCGCGCATCAGCTCCAGGTCGTACTCGTCGGGCCAGTCGCTCTCCCCGTGGCCGCGCAGGTCGATTGCGTACACCCGCCATTCCCGCCCCAGCAGGCTCCCGGCCGCTTCCCAGCTCGCCGCGCTCGCGCCGAGATCGTGCAGCAGTACGACGGGCGACCCGAACGGGTCACCCCAGGTCCGGTACGCCAGCCGCACGTCGCCGACATCCACCACAGACTGATCATCCATGCCCCCGACGCTACCGCCGAATGCGCCGGTATCACGCCTCTGGCCTGGCAGGCTGGACCGGTGAAGCTCACCACGCGCGCCCTGGTCACCCCCTTCGCCGCCCTCCTGATGACCGCCACCACGCTCACCGGCTGCGCCCAGGCCGGTGGCTCCTCCGGCAAGGGGGCGGCGGACGGGCTGGCCGCCCCGGCGAAGAAGGACATCGCCATGCAACTGGTCTCCAGCGCGGAGAACTCCACGCTGGACTGGAAGGCGCAGTACGGCTACATCGAGGACATCGGGGACGGGCGCGGCTACACGGGCGGCATCATCGGCTTCTGCTCCGGCACCGGGGACATGCTCCGGGTCGTGGAGCGGTACGCGAAGTCCCGGCCGGGCAACGCGCTGGAGCGGTTCCTGCCCGCGCTGCGGAAGGTGAAGGGCAGCGACGCGCACACGGGGCTCGGCTCCCCGTTCGCCCGAGCCTGGGCCGAGGCGGCGAAGGACGCGAAGTTCCGGGAGGCGCAGGACGCCGAGCGGGACGCGTCGTACTTCGATCCGGCGGTACGGCAGGCGAAGCGGGACGGGCTGGGCACGCTGGGCCAGTTCGCGTACTACGACGCGTACGTCATGCACGGCGAGGCCGACGCGGACGGCACCACCGGTTTCCGCACGATCCGGAGCCAGGCGCTCGACGCGGCCAGGACGCCCGCGGACGGGGGTGACGAGACCGCGTATCTGGACGCCTTCCTCGACGCCCGGGTCGACGCGATCCGCGAGGAGCCCTCGCACAGCGACACCAGCCGGGTCGAGACCGCGCAACGGGTCTTCCTGGACGAGGGCAACCTCGATCTGGACCCGCCGCTGGCCTGGAAGGTGTACGGCGACAGCTACGAGATCAAGAGCTCCTAGCCCGGGTAACGTTCCTCAACTCGCCCGTGTCGAAGGGGTGTACGACCACCGTTCGCGCCTGATAGGAAAGCTTCCTAACAGAACAGCGGAACGACGAACTCCTTTGGAGGACAGGTGTACGCTCCCCACAAGCGCACCGCACGTCGCACCACCCGATCCGTGCGCCTCGCGCTCGTCGCGGTCGGACTGACCCTCACGGCGGTGCCCGCCACCGCCTTCGCCGGCACCACGCCCGTCCCCACGGCGGCTCACCAGCAGGAGGCGGCCTTGGCCGGTCTCGACGATCCGGCGAAGAAGGACATCGCCATGCAACTGGTCTCCAGCGCGGAGAACTCCACGCTGGACTGGAAGGCGCAGTACGGCTACATCGAGGACATCGGCGACGGCCGCGGCTACACCGCGGGCATCATCGGCTTCTGCTCCGGCACCGGCGACATGCTCGACCTGGTGGAGCTGTACACGCGGCGCAAGCCGGACAACGTACTGGCCGGGTATCTGCCGGCCCTGCGCGAGGTGGACGGCAGCGACTCGCACGACGGTCTGGACCCGGGCTTCCAGGACGCCTGGGAGACGGCCGCCCAGGATCCGGACTTCCAGCAGGCGCAGAACGACGAGCGCGACCGGGTGTACTTCGACCCGGCGGTCGGCCGGGCCAAGAGCGACGGCCTGGGCACGCTCGGCCAGTTCGCCTACTACGACGCCATCGTGATGCACGGCGACGGCGGCGACAGCACGAGCTTCGGGTCCATCCGGCAGCGGGCCCTGGCACAGGCGAAGCCGCCGGCCCAGGGCGGTGACGAGGTGGCCTACCTCGACGCCTTCCTGGACGCGCGGGTCTGGGCCATGGAGCAGGAGGAGGCCCACTCGGACACCAGCCGGGTGGACACCGCCCAGCGGGTCTTCCTGCGGAACGGCAATCTGAACCTGGACCCGCCGCTCGACTGGAAGGTGTACGGGGACAGCTTCCACATCGGCTGAGCACCGGCGGAACCACTCGTGGCGCGTACGGCCAACCCCGTACGCGCCACGCTGTGCTGACCGTACGTCAGTGAGCGGCGACCTCCATCGCCTTGACCGGGTCGTGGCCGCCAGGTGCGGTGCCCGCCTCGTCCGTGTCGGCTTTGCGGCCGAGGTGGTTGAAGGCCAGGTTGAGGACGATCGCCACCACGCATCCCGTCGAGATGCCGGAGTCCAGGACGACCAGGAGGTCCTTCGGGAAGGCGTGGTAGAAGTCGGGCGCCGCGATCGGTATCAGCCCGACGCCGACGGCCGCCGCGACGATCAGCGCGTTCTCGCCCTTCTCCAGCGCGGCGCCGGCCAGGGTCTGGATGCCGCTGGCCGCGACCGAGCCGAACAGGACGATGCCCGCGCCGCCGAGCACCGGCAGCGGCACCAGCGCGATGACGGACGCGGCCACCGGGACCAGGCCGAGCAGGATCAGGATGCCGCCGCCGGCCGCGACGACGAAGCGGCTGCGGACCTTGGTCATCGCGACCAGGCCGATGTTCTGGGCGAAGGCGCTGCACATGAAGCCGTTGAACAGCGGGCTGATGGCACTGCCCAGGGTGTCGGCGCGCAGCCCGCCCTCGATGGTCCGTTCGTCGGCGGGGCGGTCCACGATCTTGCCGAGGGCCAGCATGTCCGCCGTGGACTCGGTCATGCAGACCAGCATCACGATGCTCATCGAGACGATCGCGGCGATCTCGAACTGCGGGGCGCCGAAGTGGAACGGGGTGGGGAAGCCGATCGCGTCGGCGTTCTTGATCGCGCCGAAGTCGGTGATGCCGACGGGGATCGCGATGAGCGTGCCGATGATCAAGCCGAGCAGGATGGCGATCTGCTGGAGGAAGCCGCGCAGCAGTTTGCGCAGGGCCAGCACGATGACGAGGGTGACCGCCGCCATGGTGATGTTGGTGGTGGAGCCGTAGTCGTGGGCGGTCGCGTTGCCGCCCTGGGACCAGTTGAAGGCGACCGGCAGCAGCGAGACACCGATGAGGGTGATGACGGTGCCGGTGACCACGGGTGGGAAGAAGCGGACCAGTTTGCAGAAGTAGGGCGCGAGGACGAAGCCGAGGAGGCTCGCCACGATGATCGCGCCGAAGATGACGGCGATCCCGTCGTGGCCCCGGTCCTTGCCGATCGCCACCATCGGGGTCACCCCGGCGAACGAGACGCCGTTGACGAACGGCAGCCGGGCGCCTATGCGCCAGAAGCCGAGCGTCTGGAGCAGGGTGGCTATGCCCGCGGTGAACAGGCTCGCCCCCATCAGGAACGCGGTCTCCTTGGGGCTGAGGCCCACGGCGGGCCCCACGATCATGGGCGGGGCCACCACGCCCGCGTACATCGCGGCCACGTGCTGGAGGCCGCTGGTGAACATCTTCAGCGGGGGGAGTGTCTCGTCGACCGGATGCTTCCGGTCGGACGGGGCCGTCTCCGGCGCACCGTCGGTGTGGGGGGTCGCACTTGCGTCGTCGCGAAACCTGGGCGTAGCTGCCACGGCGGTTCCTCCGGTCGGTTACACGTCGGCGGTGACGTGGGGTTCAGGGAGGTGGTGCCGGGGCCGGTCCGCCGGACCGGGCCCCGTGTGCTGCGGTGGTGCGGTGAGGCAGGTCGAACGGCTGGTGCGGGCAGCCGGGATCGCCGGTGCGGGAGGCGCGTGCGCGTGGGCGGCGCGCCTCCCGCGCCGGTTGCCGCGGACCCCGCTCGGGTCCGCGGCGGCCGGGCCGAGGGCCGTCCCCCTCGTCCGGCCGCTTTCGGGGCCGCCGGGCCGTCAGGCTCCGGCGGCGATCTGGGCGAGGCGGCGGGCCTCGTCGCGGGTGGCGCGGGCGATGGCGTCCTCGTCCGCGGTGACCAGGCGGCCGGACTCCACGACCGGCTTGCCGTCGACCAGCGACAGGGTGACCGGGGCGGCGGCGCCGAAGACGAGCGCGGTGACCGGGTCGGCGATGGAGGCGTGGGCGAGGGTGTCCAGCTTCCAGAGGACCAGGTCGGCGAGCTTGCCGGCCTCCAGCGAGCCGGTCTGCGCGGCGCGGCCCAGGACCTGGGCGCCGCCGTAGGTGCCGAGGCGCAGCGCCTGACGGGCGTTCAGGGCGCGCTCGCGGTGCGGGCCGAGGCGGTTGATGAGGAGGGCGTTGCGGAGTTCGGTGTGGAGCTCGCCGGACTCGTTGGACGCGGTGCCGTCGACGCCGAGGCCGACCGGGACCCCGGCGGCGAGCATGTCCGGGACGCGGGCGATGCCCGCGGCGAGGCGGGCGTTGGACGACGGGCAGTGGGCGACGCCGGTGCCGGTGCGGGCGAAGGCCGCGATGTCCGAGTCGTTCATGTGGACGCAGTGCGCCATCCACACATCCTCGCCGAGCCAGCCGGTGGACTCGAAGTAGTCCGTGGGGCCCATGCCGAACAGCTCGTGGCAGAACTTCTCCTCCTCCACGGTCTCCGAGCCGTGGGTGTGCAGCCGCACGCCCTTGCGCCGGGCCAGTTCGGCGCCCTGGCGCATGAGTTCGGTGGATACGGAGAACGGCGAGCAGGGGGCGACGGCGACCTGGGTCATCGCGTCGAAGGAGGCGTCGTGGTGGGCGTCGACGGTCGCCTCGGTGGCGGCGAGCGCGCCTTCCAGGGTCTCCACGGCGAAGTCCGGGGGCAGCCCGCCGTCCTTCTCGCTGCGGTCCATGGAGCCCCGGGCGAGGGTGAAGCGTACGCCCATGTCGCGGGCGGCCCCGATGATGGCGCCGGACAGGTCGCCGGAGCCCTTCGGGTAGACGTAGTGGTGGTCCATCGCGGTGGTGACACCGCCGAGCGCCATCATGGCGAGCGAGCCCTGCGCGGCGGCGCGGGCCATCGGCTCGTCGATGCGCGCCCACGTCGGGTACAGCGCGACCAGCCAGTTGAAGAGGTTGTGGTCGGTGGCCAGGCCCCGGGTGATCCACTGGTAGAAGTGGTGGTGCGTGTTGATCAGGCCGGGGGTTGCCAGGTGGCCGGTTCCGTCGATCCGGCGTACGACGTTCTCCAGGCCCTCGGGTGCCCGGCCGGCGCCGACGGACTCGATGCGGTTCCCGGCGACGACGACATAGCCCGAGGCGTACTCGGTGTCGGCGGCGTCGACGGTCGCGATCGAGCAGTTCTCGATGACGATGCGCTCCACCCGGTCGGGGGCTGCCGGTGCTGCCATGGTGCTTCCTTCTCTCATCTGGGATGTGGGCACGGCAGGACCCTAGGAGGATTTGAGTGCCACGGCGGTGCGGCCGTGGGTGCCGAGATGGTGGAAGAACAGGTTGAGCAGGACCGCGACGAGCGCCCCCGCACTGATTCCGGAGCCCAGGACGGTCTGGGCCCAGGACGGGAAGTCCGCGTAGAAGCCGGGCGCGGCGAGCGGGACGATGCCCGCGCCGAGGGCCACGGCGACCAGGATGATGTTGGAGCTGTCGTCCAGGCCGGCTTCGGAGAGCGTACGGATGCCGCTGACCGCGATCGAGCCGAAGAGGACGATGCCGGCGCCGCCGAGCACGGGCATCGGGACGAGCGAGACGACCGCGCCGAGCACCGGGAAGAGGCCGAGCACCAGCAGCGCGGCTCCGGCCGCGGCGACGACGTAACGGCTGCGGACCCTGGTGAGCGAGACGACGCCCACGTTCTGCGCGAAGGCGCTGGTGGGGAAGCCGCCGAAGACCGGGCCGATCAGGGTGGCGATGCCGTCGGTGCGCAGGCCGCGGGTGAGGGTGCGTCCGTCGGTGCGGCGGTCGCAGATCTCACCGACGGCCAGCATCCCGGCGGAGGACTCGGTCATCAGGACGAGCATCACGATGCACAGCGAGAGGATCGCGGCCGGCTGGAACTCCGGCGCCCCGAAGGCGAACGGCGTGGGTACGGCGGCGAGCGGGGCGTCGCGCAGCGAGGAGAAGTCGGCGAGCCCGAACGGCACGGCGGCCAGCGTGCCGATCAACAGCCCCATGAGCAGCGCGACTTGGCGCAGGAAGCCGCGTCCGAAGCGCTGGATGAGCAGGATGACGACGAGGGTGAACGCGGCGAGCGCGAGGTACTTCATGTCACCGAAGTCGGTGGCCGTCTTGTCGCCGCCCTGCGCCCAGGAGACCGGTACGGGCATCAGGGTGACCCCGATGAGGGTGATCACGACGCCGGTGACCAGGGGCGGGAAGAAGCGCAGGAGTCTGCCGAAGAACGGCCCGACGGCCAGGCAGAACACTCCGGCGACGAGCACCGCGCCGTAGATCGCGGGCAGTTGGTGTCCGGGCGCGTTGGTCTCGGCGATGGCGAGCATCGGGGCGATACCGGCGGAGGACGCGGCGTTGACGAACGGCAGCCGGTTGCCGGCGAGGCCGCCGATGCCGAGGGTCTGGAGCAGGGTGGCGCAGCCGGCGATGAGGAGGCTGGCCGCGATGAGCCGGGTCATGCCCGCCGCGTCGAGGCCGACGGCCTGGCCGATGATCAGCGGAGGGGTGACGACACCGGCGTACATGGCGGCGATGTGCTGGAGGGCGGCCGGCAGGAGCCGCGAGGGGGTGAGCTTCTCGTCCACCGGGTGCACCGCACGCTCCGGCGGGGTGGAACAGGGGCCTTCTGCTTCCGCGGGCCCGGATGCTGGCTGTGCCATGAGGGTTCCCTCCGGCCCGGCCGGTGCCCGGCCGCCGTCGTGGGCGGGCGGGCACCGGCGCGGCGCCGCGTCAGAGGTTGGTCATGTCGACCGGGATCTGCGGCTCGACGCCGTCCCGGAGCACGGTGCCCTCGATGAGCCCGTACGGACGGTCGGCCGCGAAGTACACCTCGTTGTCGTTCTTGAGGCCGAACGGCTCCAAGTCCACAAGGAAGTGGTGGTTGTTCGGCAGCGAGAAGCGGATCTCGTCGATCTCGCTGCGGTTGTTGATGATGCGCGAACCCATCTGGTACAGGGTCTGCTGGAGCGAGAGCGAGTAGGTCTCGGCGAAGGCGTGCAGCATGTGCTTGCGCGCCTGCTCGTAGGACTTCTCCCAGTTCGGCATGCGCTGCTCGTCGCTGGTCCAGTTGTAGCGCCAGCGGGCGGAGACGTCGGTCGCGAGGATGCGGTCGTACGCCTCCTTGAGCGTCGTGTACTTGTCCTTGACGTAGCCCCAGAACTCGGAGTTGGTCGAGTTCATCACGGTCAGGTCCTTGAGCCCGGAGACGACCTGCCACTTCTCACCGTCGAAGGTGATCTGGGCGGTGCGGATCTCCTGGTTCTTGCGGACGAAGGAGTGCTTGACCTCGTCGGACCCGATGAAGCGGGAGTTCGCGTCCGAGGTGGCGATGCGCTCCCAGGCGTACTCCTCGATGCGGATGCGCGCCGTCTTGATCGGCTCCTGCGAGGTCACGAAGTGGCGGGCGAGGTGGATGCCGAACTGCTCGGCGGACTCGATCCCGTGCTCCTTGGCGAACGCGAACACCGTGTTCTTGGTGGTGTCCGTGGGCAGGACGTGCGCGTTGGAGCCGGAGTAGTGGACGTCGTCCATCTCGCCGGAGAGCGCGACCGAGACGTTCAGGTCCTTGATGTGGTGGGTGTCGCCGTCCCGCGTGATCTTGACGACGCGGTTCTCTGCTTTGCCGTACTGGTTCTGGCCGAGAATCGTGGGCATGTGTCTGCTAGCTCCCTCGGTATACGGAGTAGCCGAACGGGTTGAGCAGCAGCGGTACGTGGTAGTGCTCGCCCGGGGTGACGGCGAAAGTGATCGCCACCTCGGGGAAGAACGCGCCGCTGTCCCTTACGCGGGGGCGTCCTGCTGCGCCTCGGCTTGCTTCTTGGCTGTGAAATACGGCTCGGTCTCGAAGTCGAGCCGTACGTGGGTGGTGCCCTCCGGCAGGGCCGGCAGGTCCTTGCAGCGCCCGTCCGCATCGGTCGCGGAGCCCCCGAGCGTCACCCACTCGGCGTCGGCACCCTGACGGGCGGCGAGCGAGACGGCGACGTCCGCGGCGGGGCGGCCGATGCTGGTGTCCAGGATGTGGGTGGACACCGATGCGGTGGCGAAGGTGCTCAAGACTCTCCTTGTGTTACGCGTCTTCCGTGACGAGGCGGGTGAGGCGGATGCGGTTGATCTTGCCCAGTTCGGTGCGCACGATCCCCCGCTCCTGCTCGGGCGAGTTCCCGATCCGGGACTTCACCGCGTCGCGCATCTGCTCACCGGTGGCGCCGGTGGCGCAGATCAGGAAGACATGTCCGAACCGCTCCTGGTAGGCCAGGTTGAGTTCGAGCATCTCGGCCTTGAGCTCCTCGGAGGCCCCGGCCATTCCCCGCTGTTCGCGGGAGGAGGTCGGGTCCCCGGGCTTCGGGCGGCCGATCGGCGGGTGACCGGCCATGGCCTCCGCCAGGTCCTCCGCGTCGAGTGCCGCCGTGGCGGTGTCGCTCGCGGAGAGCAGGGCTTCGGTGGTGGCGTACGGGCGGTGGGCGAGGACCGCTCGTCCCCATGCCGCACTGGCACACACCTCGTGCAGTGCGGCGGCCGCCTCGGCGTCCGCCTGGGTGTTGAACCGGGCGAGGCCCGGCGTGGAGCTCGAAGTCACGGGAGCCTCCGTGGCTGTTCTTCGCTGTGCGTTGGTCGGGCTGCGGATAGCTAACGCCCTCCGCAACACGACGTCAACAGTTTGTTGAAATTCCGTATACAGAAAAAACCGCCGCCCGGTGGTACGGGCGGCGGCTTGATCGATCATGCATCGGCAGCCAGGGCGCGGGTGACCCAACTACCCGCTCTTGGCGCCGTTTTCCCTGTTCAGGTAGTTGTACACGGTGAACCTGGAGACGCCCAGCGCCCCCGCCACGGTCTCGACCCCATGGCGTACGGAGAAGGCACCGCGTGCCTCCAAGAGCCGGACGGCCTCCTGCTTGGCCTTGCGGTCCAGCTCGGCCAGCGGCATGCCGTGCCGGCGCTCCATCGCGGCCAGGATGTGGTCCAGCGACTCCGAGAGCTGGGGCAGCCGGACCGCCACGACGTCCTCGCCCTCCCAGGCCAGCACCACGTCGTCGGGGTGCGCCTCACCGGGTCCGACGAGTTCGGCACCCATGGCGTCCACGAGCGGCTTCACGGCGGTGACGAGGGGGTGGTCCACCGGTCCGGTCACTTCGGGTCCTCTCCGATGACGTTGACCTGGAGCGAGACCCGGGTGGCACCCGATGCCAGCGCTTGCCGCAGCAGGCTGTCGACCGCGGTGAGCACCTCGTCGGCACCGCCCTCCGCCGTGTTGCCGAACGGGCCGACGTCGACGGCGTCCAGCTCGGCCCCCTGAATGACCTCGCGCGCCACGACCGCGTGCGCGGGCGCCTCGTCCAGATCGAAGGGCTCGGTGGTGAACTCCACTCTCAAGCGCATGGTGCCTCCCTCATACGTCGCACCGCGTCCGGTGCGACCTGCGGCTCGGGCTCGACCCTAACGCCCTACACCGGCAGCACGCAGACCGCCGCCGGGGCCGCGTACGGGGTCCCGACCGAGGTCAGGGAGCCGGATGCGGCGTCCACCCGGAAGGCGGTGACCGTGCCGGACTTCTGGTTGGCGGCGAAGAGCAGCGTGCCGTCCGGCGAGAGCGCGGTGTGCCGGGGGAAGTCACCGCCCACGGGCACGGTGTCGAGCAGGCTCAGCGCGGCCCCGCCGTCCTCGATCGCGTACCGGGTGATGCTGTTGTGGCCCCGGTTCGCGAGGTAGGCGAACCGGCCGTCGCCGGTGACCAGGAACTGCGCGGGGTAGCTGGTGCCGGAGCCGGTGCCGGTGGACTGCGGGTCCCCCGGGGTGAGCACGCCCGTAGCGGGGTCGTAACCGCAGACCACCGCCGTGTTGTCCAGCTCGCAGGCCAGGTAGGCGTGGCGCCCGTCGGGGTGGAAGGTGAGGTGGCGGGGGCCGGCGCCCGGCCGCAGCGCGGCGTAGGAGGTCTGCTCCAGGGTGCCGTCCGTCTCGTCGAGCCGGTACGTGTAGACCGTGTCGTTGCCCAGGTCGACAGCCAGGATGTGGTCGCCGTCGGGGGCCGTGATGATCTGGTGCGCGTGCGGGCCGTCCTGCCCCGGTCCGGGGGCGGGCGAGCTGTGCGCGACCAGGTCGGTCCGCTCCCCCACCGACCCGTCGTCGGCCAGCGGGTGTACGGCAACGCTGCCGGAGGTGTAGTTGGCGCTGAGCAGCCACCGCCCGCCCGGGTGGACGGAGAGGTGACAGGGTCCGGCGCCGCCGGTGGACCGGGTGCCGAGCACTCGGAAGTCGTCCGCGAGGGCGATCGCGGTGACGCCCCCGTTCTGCTGCTCGTCCACGGCGTAGAGCGTGCCGCCGGTGGGGTGGAGGGCGAGGTACGAGGGGTTCTCGACGCCCGTGACGACGGTGCGGGCGGTGATGCCCGCCGTCTCCGGGTCGTACGCGGCGACTCCGACGCCGGTGCCGCCGGGGCTGGTCGAGGTGTAGGTGCCGAGGTAGAGGGTGCGGGTGGCGCGGGTCGCCGGGTGGGCGGGGTGCGGCGGGTGGTGGGGGTGGTGGGGCGCGGGGCGGTGCGCGGAGCGCGGGAGGCTGGGGGCGGCGGCGAGGGCACCGCCCGCCAGGAGGGCTCCGAGCAGGGTGCGGCGGCTGGTGGGGGACGTCATGCGAGGCACCTCGTGGGGTCGGTTGCGTCGGATGTCGCAGCCACAGTGGCCCTCCCCGGGGCACGACGCAAGAGGCGCACCGGCCATTGCGCAGGGCGCAACGCGATGGCGCCCGTGCGGGCTTGGGCGAGGGCCGGCGCACGGCGGACCGTCGCCCCACCCGCCCCCTCAGTCACCGGACTGGATGTCCCCCCGCGTCGAGGACGTGATCGGCTCACGCTGCGCGAAGTCGCCCGGCGGGATGCCCGGATGGTGGCCGCCCTCGACCGGCTCGACGGCGGCGGCCGGACCGAGGGCCAGCCGGGACACGATGCGGTAGCGGTCGCCCCGGTAGAGCGAGTGCACGTACTCGACGGGGCGCCCCGTGGTGTCCGAGGTCAGCCGCTCGAAGAGCAGGGCCGGGGACAGCTCGGGGACGTCCAGGAGGCGGGCCTCGGCCCGGGTCACCACGGTCGGCTCGATCGCCTGGACCGCCTCGTGGACGTGCACGTCGTGGCGCTCGCGCAGGTGCTCGTACAGGTCGCCGCTCTCCAGCTCCTCGGCGGAGAGCCCGGGCACCAGCTCGGCCCGGATGTGCAGGTGCTCGATGGCCATGGGCGCGCCGTCGACCAGCCGGAGCCGGGCGACGTACACGATGTCGGCCGCCGGTGACATGCGCAGCTTGCGGCCGACCCGGGCGCCGGCCTGGACGGTGGTGAACTCCAGGAGCCGGCTCGACCAGGCCCCGGCCGCCTGCGGGACCGACAGGGCGAGGTCGGCCGAGATCAGCTCCTGGGTGATCTTCTCGGGCGCGACGAACATGCCCCGGCCGTGCTCCCGCACGAGGAGCCCCGTCGCGACCAGCTCGTCCACCGCGGCGCGCAGGGTGGGCCGGGAGACGCCGAGCGTGGCGCACAGGGACCGCTCCGAGGGGATCGCGTCGCCGGGGCGCCGGGACTCGATCATTTCCAGGATGGCGTCACGGGCCCGCTCCCGTTTGAGCACCGTCCCCGATGCGTCGGCGTCCATGCGCTGCCCCCTTCTGGCGGGTTAGGTACCTGACCACTGGACCACTGGTCAGGTGGAGTGTAGCCGCTTTCCCGAGCCATCTCTCCGGGAGATCGCCAAAATCCGTTGAATACAAGGGGCTTGACGGCTCCATTGGTCCATGCCACCTTCATCCACCAACAAGAGGTGAGCTGTCCAGCGGCCTTCACTGGTCAGGTGGTCAGGTCCTGTTCTCCCAGAGGTGAACCGTGAAGTACCGCTTGCTTGCCGGTGGGTCCGCGCTCGTGCTGGCCGCCGTCCTCAGCGCCTGTGGCTCGTCCGACGACTCGTCCGACTCCTCCGGCGACGGCCGGACCAGCATCGACGTCTGGCTGATGCGCGACAGCGTTTCGGCGCAGTTCCAGAAGGAGTTCGTCCAGGGCTTCGAGAAGGCGCACCCCGACATCCGGGCCCGGGTCCAGATCCAGGAGTGGGACGGCATCGGCGAGAAGATCACCGCCGCGCTCGCCAGCAACGACGCCCCGGACGTCATCGAGAGCGGCAACACGCAGGTCGCCCAGTTCGCGCAGAGCGGCGGGCTGCTCGACCTCAGCGACAAGGTGGACGAGCTGAACGGCAAGGACTGGCTCAAGGGCCTCGCCGAGCCGGGGGCGTACGAGGGCAAGCAGTACGGCATCCCGTACTACGCGGCCAACCGCGTGGTCATCTACCGCACCGACCTCTTCGAGAAGGCCGGCATCGACGCGAAGACCATCAAGACCCGCGACCAGTGGATCGCCGCCACCGAGAAGCTCAACAAGGGCGGCAACCAGGGCATCTACCTGCCGGGCCAGACCTGGTACGCGCTGGCCGGCTTCGTCTGGGACGAGGGCGGCGACCTGGCCGCCGAGTCCGGGGGAAGTGGAAGGGCGCCCTGGACACCCCGGAAGCGCTGCGCGGCATGGAGTTCTACAAGCAGCTCCAGGCGCTCGGCAAGGGGCCCAAGGACGCCGACGAGGCCGACCCGCCGCAGGCCGACGTGATGGCGCAGGGCAAGGTCGCGCAGGTCATCTCGACGCCGGGCGGTGCCAACGTCGTCATCGAGAAGAACCCCGACCTGAAGGGGAAGCTGGGCTTCTTCCCGATCCCCGGCAAGACCGCGGACACCCCGGGTGCGGTCTTCACCGGCGGCTCCGATCTGGTGATCCCCACCGCCTCCGGCAAGCAGGAGGCCGCGCTCACCTTCATCAAGGAACTCACCGGTGACGCCTGGCAGAAGAAGCTCGCCGTCGCCATGAGCTACGTGCCGAACCGGACCACGCTCGCCTCCGCCGTGGCCGCCGATCCGGGCGCCGCCGCGATGGCGGTCGGCGCGGCGAACGGCCACGCCACGCCCAACACCCCGAGCTGGGCCGCGGTCGAGGCGGAGAACCCGATCAAGGACTACATGACCGCCGTCCTGACCGGCGGTGACCCGGCGAAGGAGGCCGCCAAGGCGTCCGCCGACATCACCCGGGCCATGAACTCCGGCTCCTGACCCCCGCCCGCACCGTTCGCTCACACCCGCACCGTCGAGAGGAGGCGTGCCGTGTCGGTCATCCGGGAACGGACCGCACCCCCCAGTCCCAAGCGCCGGGCCGTTCCCGGCACGTCCGGACCGCCGCCCCGCCGGCGGCGGTCCGGGGAACCGCGCGGCCTCTGGCCGTACGCCCTGATCGCACCGGCCGTCGGCGGCATGCTCTACCTGCTGGTCTATCCGCTGCTGCGGGCGGTCCTGATCTCGCTCCAGGATTTCCGGCTGCGGCAGCTGATCACGGGTGACGCGGAGTTCGTCGGACTGCGCAACTACCGCACGCTGCTGAGCGATCCGCGGTTCTGGGAGGTGGTCCGGCGCACCTTCCTGTTCATGGCGGTCAACGTGGTCCTGATCATGGCGATCGCGACGCTGGTCGCCCTGATGACCGAGCGGCTGGGCAGGATCGCCCGGACGGTGGTGCTCAGTTCGCTGGTGCTGGCCTGGGCGATGCCGGTGATCGCGGCCACCACGGTCTTCCAGTGGCTGTTCCACTCCGAGTTCGGCATCGTCAACCACCTGCTGACCGGCGCGGGCTTCTCCTCGTTCGACCGGTATCCGTGGTTCGCGCACGGCACCGCCGCCTTCGCCATCCTGGTGCTGCTGGTCGTGTGGCAGTCGGTGCCGTTCGCGGCGATCACCCTCTACTCCGGGCTGACCACGGTCCCGACCGAGCTGTACGAGTCGGCGCGGCTGGACGGGGCGAGCGGTGCCCGGATCTTCCGCTCGGTCACCCTGCCGGTGCTCCGGCCGATCTTCCTGCTGGTGTTCTCGCTGGAGGTGATCTGGACGTTCAAGGCGTTCGTCCAGATCTGGGTGATGACCCGGGGCGGCCCGGGCGACGCCACCACGATCCTGCCCGTGTACGCGGTGCAGACCGCGCTCTCCGGCCAGCGTTACGACCTGGGCTCGGCCGCCTCGATGGTCACCGTGGTCCTGATGTCCGGGGTGCTCGTCCTCTACTTCCGCCAGATGCTCCGCCAGGAGGACGAGATCCGATGAGCCGTCTCCGTAGCGCCCGACTGCGGCGGCTTCCGCTGAACGCCGCGGCCGCGCTGACCGTCCTGATCTGTCTGTTCCCCGTCTACTGGATGATCTCCACCGCGTTCAAACCGTCCAAGGACATCCAGTCCTCCGACCCGCAGCTCTTCCCGCGCACCTGGACGCTCGACCACTTCCGCACCGCCGTGCAGGCCGACGGCTTCGGCATGTTCTGGCGCAACAGCGTGCTGGTGACGGTGAGTTCGATCCTGCTGGCCCTGATCGTCGCCCTGGCCTCGGCGTACGCGGTGGCCAGGCTGCGCTGGAGGGGGCGGCGGCAATTCATGCTCATGGTGTTCATCGCGCAGATGGCGCCCTGGGAGTCGCTGATCATCCCGATCTACATCATCTCCCGCGACACGGACATGCTGGACCGGCTGCCCACGCTGACCCTCGTCTACTTCATGGTCACGCTGCCGTTCTCGGTGATCGTGCTGCGCGGGTTCATCGGGACGATTCCGCCGGAGCTGGAGGAGGCCGCGCAGGTCGACGGCTGCACCAGGACCGCCGCGTTCCGGAAAGTGGCGCTGCCGCTGCTCGCGCCGGGTCTCTTGGCCACCTCGCTCTTCGGATTCATCACCGCCTGGAACGAGTTCGCGTACGCCAACTTCCTGATCATCAAGCACCAGGACAGCCGCACGCTGCCGGTCTGGCTGTCGTCCTTCCAGAACACCTTCGGCACCGACTGGGGCGCCACGATGGCCGCCTCCACCCTCTTCGCCCTGCCCGCGCTGGTGGTCTTCCTGCTGCTCCAGCGCCATGTCACCTCCGGCTTCGCGGCCGGCGCCGTCAAGGGCTGACCGTCCCCCGCTCCCCTCCCGGAGGCCCCGCATGCCCGCACCCCGCCCCGAACACTCCCTCGTCCCCCGCCCCCGCAAGGTCTCCGCGCGCCCCGGCCGCTTCACTCTGACCCCGGACACCGGCATCCGCGCCTACCCCGGCGCGGAGGGCGCCGCCGACCTGCTGCGCACCCTGCTCGCGCCCGGCACCGGGCTCCCCCTCGCGCCCTCCGCCACCGGCCGCATCGTGCTCGCCCTGGACCCGCAGCTGAGCGGCCTCGGCGAGGAGGGGTACGGGCTCACCATCGGCCCGGACACGGTGCTGCTGCGGGCGGCCAGGCTGCCCGGCCTGCTGTGCGGGGTCCAGACGCTGCGCCAGCTGCTGCCCGCCGAGGCGCTGTCGGCGGGGGCCCGGCGCGGCGGGGCCTGGACCCTGCCGTGCGTGGAGATCAGCGATGTCCCGGCGCATCCGTGGCGCGGCACGATGCTCGACGTGGCCCGGCACTTCCAGCCGGTCTCCTACCTGCGTCGTTACGTGGACCTGATGGCCCTGCACAAGCTGAACACGCTGCACCTCCACCTCACCGACGACCAGGGCTGGCGGATGCCGATCGCGGCCTACCCGAAGCTGACGGGGATCGGCGGTCACCGCAGCCAGTCGATGGCCGGTCCGCCGGGCGGCCCGGTCGAGAGCTTCGACGGAGTCCCGCACTCGGGGGCGTACACCACTCAGGAGCTGCGCGACCTCGTCCGGTACGCGGAGGCGCGCGGGGTGCGGGTGGTGCCGGAGATCGAGATGCCCGGCCATGTCAGGGCCGCTCTCGCCGCCCATCCGGAGCTGGGCAACGACCCGTCGCGGCGGCTGGGCGTGTGGACCAAGTGGGGCGTGTGCGACACGGTGTTCGGCGTCCACGAGGAGGTCTTCGACTTCTGCCGGACGGTCCTTGACGAGGTCATGGACGTCTTCCCGTCGCCGTACATCCACGTCGGCGGCGACGAGTGCCCGACCACCGAGTGGGAGAACAGCCCGGCGGCCCGGGAGCGGGCCGCCGCGGAGGGGCTGCCCGACGCGCGGGCCCTGCACGGCTGGTTCATGGGCCGCATCGGGGCGCACGTCACCGAGCGGGGCCGCATCCCGGTCGGCTGGGCCGAGACCGGCACCGAACTCCCGCCCGAATTCACGGTGATGACCTGGCGCGACCCGGCCCACGCCCGCGCCGCCGCCCGCCGCGGCCACCAGGTGGTCGCCGCCCACTACCGGGCCACCTACCTCGACTACGCCGAGACGGACGCCCCCGGCGAACCGCTCACGCAGCCGGGTCCGCCCGTCGAGCTGCGCACGGTGCACGGCGACCGCTCGCTGACCGACGACTGGGAGCCGGGCGACGCGGTCCGACTCCTGGGCACACAGGCCCAGTTGTGGACGGAGTACGCGCCCACTCCGGACCGGATCGAGTACCAGACGTATCCGAGGCTGTGCGCCCTCGCGGACCGCGCCTGGTCCGGCGGCGGCGACGGCTGGCCCGGCTTCCTCGCCCGCCTCGGCCACCACACCACCCGCCTGGACGCATTGGGCGTCCGCTACCGCCCCCTGACCCCCAGGCCGCTCACCGCGGCGTCCCCAGGAACAGCGCCAACTTCGTGAATCCCCCGCTCCCCCACGACGTTCCCGGAAGGAACAGACGCATGAAGTCACACGCGAAGACCCGGCTGCGCGCCGCCGCGGCGGCCGCCGTCACCGTGGCGCTCGGCTGTACGGCCCTGGCCGCCGTCCCCACGACGGCGAGCGCCGCCGGCGAGCCGATCGCCGTGCAGTACCGCACCGGCGCGTCCGGCGCGAGCGCCGACCAGAGCGAGCCGTGGCTGAAGGTGCGCAACACCGGCAGCCAGTCCGTGCAGCTCAGCAACGTGAAGATCCGCTACTACTTCAAGGGCGACGCGGTCGGCGAGGTCTACCGGTTCGCCTGCTCCTGGGCGGTGAAGGGCTGCGGGAACATCACGGGGACGTTCGGCACGCTCGCGAAGCCGACCGCCACCGCCGACCGCTACCTGGAGATCGGCTTCACCTCCGGCGCGGGCTCCCTGGCACCGGGTGCCGACACCGGTGACATGCAGCTGCGGTTCTACCGGTCCAACTGGCAGCCGCTGGTGCAGAGCGACGACTACTCGTTCGGCGCCGGCGCGACCTCGTACGCCGACTGGACGAAGGTGACCGCGCAGCTCGGCGGCACCAAGGTCTGGGGCACGGCGCCGGAGGGCAACGACCCGACCGACCCCACCGATCCGACCGACCCCACGGACCCGACCGACCCGGGTGACCCGGGCGAGAACGGGCCGACGCTCTTCGACGACTTCAACTACAGCAGCCACAGCGACCCGCAGATCGCCGCGCACGGCTGGAGCGTCCGCTCCAACGCGGGCGGGCCCGGCGTGCCCGGCGCCACCTGGGCGCCGGACAAGGTCACGTTCGCCACGCAGAGCGGCAACTCCATCATGAACCTGGAGACGTCGACCGCGGGCACCGGCGAGTCCACGAAGCAGACCGAGATCCTGACCCAGTCCATGAAGTTCCGCAACGGCACCTACGCGGCGCGGGTCAAGTTCAACGACGCGCCGAAGTCGGGCCCGGACGGGGACCACCTCGTCCAGACGTTCTTCACCATCAACGACCTCAAGGCCCCGATGGCGGACGACTACGCCGAGTACGACTTCGAGTACCTGCCCAACGGCGGCTGGGGCGAGAGCGGCAACATCCTCTACACGACCTCGTGGGAGACCTACCGGCCCGACCCGTGGGAGGCCGTCAACCAGCACACCGAGTCCCGGCAGAGCTACGCCGGCTGGCACGACCTGGTGGTGACCATCGACAACAACGCCATCACGTACTACATCGACGGCCAGCTCTTCGGCACGCACGGCGCGGCCTATCTGCCGGAGCGCGGGATGTCGATCAACTTCAACCAGTGGCTGATCGACCTCGCCGGGCAGACGAGCACCACGCCGCGCGCGTACGACCAGCAGGTCGACTACGTCCTGCATGTGAAGGACAAGGTCCTCACGCCTTCGCAGGTGAACGCGAAGGTCGCCGCGTTGCGCGCGGCGGGGACGACGTTCCAGGACACGGTTCCGGCCGGGTGACCCGGTAGCGGAGACACGGGCGGGGCGGGGCCGACGGGCCCCGCCCCGCCTTTTCGCGTGCCCTCCGAGGGGCGCGCTCTCCGAGGGGCGCGCTCTCCGAGGGGCGCGCTCTCCGAGGGGTGCGCCGCCTCCCTGACCGGCACGAATTCCGGACACCCCCTTGACAGCCCCGCCACCCTCCGGGCAATCTTCCATTAAGCAGAAACAAACTTCCGCAATACGGAAGGAGCGCCGAAACCCTCATGGGCTACCCGGACCAGCGCTTCGATGTGAACCTCTCGATCCTCTTCACGGAACTCCCGCTCCTGGAGCGTCCCGCGGCAGCCGCCGCGGCCGGCTTCACGGCGGTCGAGCTGTGGTGGCCCTGGATCGAGACCCCCACCCCCGAGCAGGCCGAGCTCGACGCCCTCAAGAAGGCGCTCGACGACGCCGGCACCCAGCTGGTGGGCCTGAACTTCTACGCCGGACAGCTCCCCGGCCCCGACCGCGGCGCGCTCTCCGTGCCCGGCGCGGAGTCGGAGCGGTTCCGGGCCAACATCGAGGTGGCGGCCGACTTCGCCGCCTCGGTGGGCTGCAAGGCGCTCAACGCGCTGTACGGCAACCGGGTCGACGGCGTCGACCCCGCCGCCCAGGACGAACTCGCCCTGGAGAACCTGGTCCTGGCGGCCCGCGCCGCCGACCGGATCGGCGCGGTGCTGCTGATCGAGACCCTGAACGCGCCGGAGTCCCCGCGCTATCCGCTGGTGAGCGCACCGGCCGGGGTCGAGGTCGTGGACCGGGTCAACGCCGCCACCGGCCTCGGCAACGCGAAGTTCCTGCTGGACCTGTACCACCTGTCGATGAACGGCGAGGACCTCAGCCAGGTCATCACCGCCTACGCCGACCGGACGGGGCACGTCCAGATCGCCGACAACCCGGGCCGCGGCGCGCCCGGCACCGGCTCGCTCCCCCTCGAGCAGCTCCTGGACGAGCTGAAGAAGGCCGGTTACGAGGGCTGGGTCGGGCTGGAGTACAAGCCCGGCGACCGCCCGAGCGCCGACTCCTTCGACTGGCTCCCGGCCGCCGCGCGGCCCGCCCGCTGAGGCTTCCCAGGAGCCCCTGTACACGCTGATCGGAAGGCACCCTCATGAGCAACAACCTCCCCAAGGTTGCGTGGATCGGTCTCGGCATCATGGGTTCGCCCATGTCGGAGAACCTGATCAAGGCCGGTTACGACGTCACCGGTTACACCCTGGAGCAGGACAAGGTCGACCGCCTGGCCGCGGCCGGCGGCACCGGCGCCTCCTCGATCGCCGAGGCGGTCGAGGACGCGGACGTGGTCATCACGATGGTGCCCGCGTCGCCGCAGGTCGAGGCCATCTCGTACGGCCCCGACGGCATCCTGGAGAACGCGAAGCGCGGCGCGCTGCTGATCGACATGTCCTCGATCACCCCGCAGACCTCCGTGGACCTCGCGAAGAACGCCGCCGAGAAGGGCATCCGGGTCCTGGACGCCCCCGTCTCCGGTGGTGAGGCCGGTGCGATCGAGGCCGTGCTCTCCATCATGGTGGGCGGCGAGCAGGCGGACTTCGACGCCGCGAAGCCGCTGCTCGAAGCGCTCGGCAAGACCATCGTGCTGTGCGGCCCGCACGGCTCCGGCCAGACGGTGAAGGCCGCGAACCAGCTGATCGTCGCGGTGAACATCCAGGCGTGCGCCGAGGCCGTGGTCTTCCTGGAGAAGTCCGGCGTGGACCTCACCGCCGCGCTGGACGTGCTGAACGGCGGCCTGGCCGGCTCGACCGTGCTGACCCGCAAGAAGGACAACTTCCTGAACCGGGACTTCGCGCCCGGCTTCCGGATCGACCTGCACCACAAGGACATGGGCATCGTCACGGACGCCGCCCGCAACGTGGGTGCGGCGCTGCCGGTCGGCGGTGTGGTCGCCCAGCTCGTCGCCTCGCTGCGCGCGCAGGGTGACGGCGGCCTGGACCACTCGGCGCTGCTGCGCTCGGTCGAGCGCCTGTCGGGTCAGCCCGTCAAGGACTGACCCGGCCCGCTCCACCCTCCCCTTCTCCCCTCAGACTTCCGGACGGTGCCGTCGCTGACACCTGTCCTGTCGCGCCCAGGCGCCGGCACCGTCCGGAACACCCTCCCACCACGAATTTCAACAAACTGTTGACGTCAGGTTCGGAGCGTACCTACGCTCCTGGAGCCCCGAGCCGTCGCAGTTCAGCAGCTCCCCGTACGGAAGGTCGCCCCGACACCATGACGCAGCGTGTGCTTACGACCGAGTCCGGCGCCCCGGTCGCCGACAACCAGAACTCCGCCACCGCGGGTGCCGGAGGCCCGATCCTCCTCCAGGACGGGCACCTCCTGGAGAAGCTCGCCCGCTTCAACCGGGAGCGCATCCCGGAGCGCGTGGTGCACGCCCGGGGCTCCGGCGCGTACGGCTACTTCGAGGTGACCGACGACGTCACCGCGTACACCCGCGCCGACTTCCTCTCCGAGGTGGGCCGCCGCACCGAGACGTTCCTCCGCTTCTCCACCGTCGCCGACTCGCTGGGCGGCGCGGACGCGGTGCGCGACCCGCGCGGCTTCGCCGTCAAGTTCTATACGAACGAGGGCAATTACGACCTCGTCGGCAACAACACCCCGGTGTTCTTCATCAAGGACCCGATCAAGTTCCCCGACTTCATCCACTCGCAGAAGCGCGACCCGTTCACGGGCCGTCAGGAGCCGGACAACGTCTGGGACTTCTGGGGGAACTCCCCCGAGGCCACGCACCAGGTGACCTGGCTGATGGGCGACCGGGGCATCCCCGCCTCGTACCGCCACATGAACGGCTTCGGCTCGCACACGTACCAGTGGACGAACGCCGCGGGTGACGCGTACTTCGTGAAGTACCACTTCAAGACCAACCAGGGCGTGCGCTCCCTCTCCGCCGACCAGGCCGCCGAGCTCGTCGGCAAGGACGGCAACTCGCACCAGACGGACCTGCTCCAGGCCATCGAGCGCGGCATGAACCCGTCCTGGACGCTGTACGTGCAGCTCATGCCTGCCGCCGAGGCGGCGGACTACCGCTTCAACCCGTTCGACGTCACCAAGGTGTGGCCGCACGCGGACTACCCGCTCCAGCGGGTGGGCCGGCTGGTGCTGGACCGCAACCCGGACAACGTCTTCGCCGAGGTCGAGCAGGCGGCGTTCTCGCCGAACAACTTCGTGCCCGGCATCGGCCCGTCCCCGGACAAGATGCTCCAGGGCCGCCTGTTCGCCTACGCGGACGCACAGCGCTACCGCCTGGGCATCAACCACACCCAGCTCCCGGTGAACGCGCCGCGCGCCGCCACCGCGGACAACTACGGCCGCGACGGCCTCCACGCCACACGGTACGGCTCGCGCCACGACAAGAACTACGAGCCCAACTCGTACGCGGGCCCGGCCCAGACGGACACGGCGCTCTCCGCCCCGCTCCCCGTCCAGGGCTGGACCGGCACCCACGAGGCGCCCCTCCACACCAAGGACGACGACTTCTTCCAGGCCGGCGAGCTGTACCGCCTGATGACGGCCGACGAGAAGGACCGCCTGATCGCGAACATCGCGGGCGGCCTGTCCCAGGTCTCCCGGGACGACGTCATCGAGAAGAACCTCGCCCACTTCCACGCGGCCGACCCCGAGTACGGCAAGCGCGTGGAGGAGGCGGTCCGCGCCCTCCGCGAGGACTGACCTCACCCCCGAACCCTGCCCGCGCCGACGCGTCCACCCGGATGAGGGGTAATCGCACGGCACGGGCAGGACGAGGCCGCGGCGGTGGCGCGATGCCAGTGCGGTGGTACGTGGAGGGCGGCCCGGTCACCAGACCTGAAGGCCCGTGCAGCCCCCCTTCGCGCTACTGCCGCGGCCCCTGTTCTTCCCTGAACCAGGGCGCGGAGTACGGATACGGTCCCGTACTCCGCGCCCTTTCGACATTGCGTCATCTGTGCGAGCGCGTCGCGCCGACCTCGCCGGAATCTGATCGCGCCCAAGCGATCATAGGCAGCACAGCACCTCGAAAAGGCCCTGGTGCTACTGGTGCGGTGCTTGCCTGGTTCTGGGCGGCTCTGCAGTGTCTGTCTCGGCCGCGGTGAGGATGAGCCGTCCCTCGACTCCTGCTTCGACGACCTTGACCAGCATCGTGCTCGCGTCATCAAAACGCAGGGTGAAGTGCGGATCGAGCTGCATCAGGAAGTTGAAGCTCTCCCTGTCCTCCGCGTCCAGGGGAGATTCGAGGGTCGCCTCGGACGTCCAGGTGTCTCCGGCGGAACGGACCGCGACCTGCACACGAAGCCTGCCCAGACAGGTCGATCGATTGGCCCACCACTCAAGCGTCGCGGTGCCCTCGTAGCTGTCCACGGTCCGAGTATCGCGAGCGAGCAGGCAGCCGTGTGACAACGATGCAATCTGAGGTCACAAGATCGTGTTACGAGCTCTTAACCACTTCAAACGCCTCGCCATCCGCTGGGAACGTCGCACCGAACTCCATGACGCCTTCTTCTCCCTCGACTGCAGCCTCATCTGCCGGCGGCGGCTCAAGAAGACAACTGAGTGAGCACCACGATGGGAAGAATGTGACCCAGGTTGCGCATGCCGACCTACTCAGCGTTGCGCCTGCGGCTCCAGTCCCGCTCTCCCAGTCGCCTGATCCGCCAGGCAGGCAGCGGGTGGCGGGCCTCCATGACGATGAAGTACGCCATGTCGACCAGCATGCGTCGAACAACCGAGATAGGGACGACCAGATCGTCCCATTGGTTGTAGTTGGCGTGCAGGCGAATCTGATCGTCAGAGACGCGCTCCAGGACACAGCTCTCCACGCCCAGTAGTAGCTCGTCGCCAGCCTCGATCTTGAGCCATCGCAGAAGGACAGACGAGACTGCCCAGTCGGGCCCACACTGGTCAACGAATTCCTCCGCTGCCCATCGCAAAGCCTGTGGCGTGTCCTCGGGTGCCCTGATCAGAGCCCTGCCCAAGACGGGAGGATGCATCGCGCCGTCCTCGCTCGCGTCAGCTGCGGAAATCTCCTCCAGACCGAAGATCCAGGCGCCTTCGGAGGAACCGGCAACGTTGTTCACATGGCTCATCTGCACGACGATGCCACGCCCGTCGCGGCGCCCAGCCCACGAGGGTACCGAACTACCCCGCTCATGATCGTGTTACGAGCTCTTAGAACTCCTGACGAAATGATCTTCGAGGTGGTTGGATCACTCCAGGAGCAATGATCTGGGGGTGTGGGGTGGCTCGGCCGAAGCCGTGGGATGTCGATGACGAGCTCTGGGCGGTGGTCGAGCCGCTGCTGCCGAAGGGGGAGCGGCGGGTCCGACATCCGGGGCGGAAGCGGCATCCGGACCGGCTGGTCTTTCAGGGCATCCTGTTCGTGCTGCACACCGGGATCGCTTGGGAACACCTGCCGCAGGAACTCGGCGTCGGCTCTGGCATGACCTGCTGGCGCCGTCTGGCCGCGTGGACCGAAGCCGGGGTGTGGCCCCGACTGCACCAAGGGCTCCTGGCCAGACTCCGCAGCGCGGACGCGCTGGACTTCTCCCGGACGGCCGTCGACGGCTCCCACATTCGGGCGCTAAAGGGGGGCCAAGACGGGACGAAGCCCTGTTGACAGGGGCAGAACCGGCAGCAAGCATCATCTGATCACTGATGCCACTGGCATCCCGCTCGCCGCCACGCTGACCGGCGGCAACCGCAACGACGTCACCCAGCTCATCCCACTCCTCCAAGCGGTGCCGCCCGTGCGGGGCAAGCGGGGCCGGCCCCGGCGCCGCCCGGACATCGTGCTGGGCGACCGCGGCTACGACCATGACAAGTACCGCCGCCTCGTCTGGGCCCTCGGCGTGAAGCCAGTCATCGCCCGCCGGGGCACCGAGCACGGCTCAAGGCTGGGCGCCCAACGCTGGGTCGTGGAGCGTGCCTTCGCGCATCTGCACTCGTTCCGTCGCCTACGAATCCGCTGGGAGATCCGCGACGACATCCACGAACCCTTCCTCACCCTCGGATGCGCACTGATCTGCTGGCGACGCCTGACGAAGCTCTAAGGGTTGTCCCGTAAGGATCTTGGAGTCGCCGGACGTAGCGGCCCACCGTGCCGCGTACGACCTATCCGGCGAGGGCGAGGTTGTGTAGACGGGCGATGCCGAGCATGGCGTGGTGGACACCGTCGCCTTTCAGGCGGCAGTCGCGGAGTATCTTCCAGGTCTTCATGCGGGCGAAGACGTGCTCGACGCGGGCGCGGACCTGCTTGTGGGACTTGTTGTGTTCCTCTTTCCAGGCTGGTAGTTCGATCTGGCCGCGCCTGCGACGGTGCGGAATGACGAGTCCGGCGCCCGGGTAGCCGCCGTCGGCGATCGTGAGAGTGTTGCCGACGGCGGCCTTGGCGCCGGATTCTTCCCATGCCTTGCAGTCGTTGCGGTTCCCGGCCAGGGACCGGCCGACCACGACGACCAGACGGGTGTCGGCGTCGATGACGACCTGGTGGTTGGTGGAGTACCGATAGTTCTTCGACCGCTCGGCGATGGTGTGGTCCCGGGTGGGGACCGGGGTGCCATCCACGGTGAGCACGGTGTTCTTGGCGAACCGCTCGCGAGACCGGAGCGCCAGCAGGGGGCCGAGGTGGTTGATGACCCGGCCGGCCGTGGACTTCGAGATGCCGAAGAGCGGGGCGAGCTGCCTCAACGTCAGATTGGTGCGCCAGTATGCCGTGACCAGCAGAACCCTGTCCTCCAGCGGCAGACTCCACGGCCGCCCTCGGTGGACCACATCTCCTCCATCCCGACGCAGCATGGTCAGCAGCTTGCCGAAGCAGCGCGGGGTCAGTCCCGCAAACGGGGCTATCCAGGACGGCTCCGAAGCCGTGATCACACTCGCCACTTCATGATCATTACCCAGGCTGGCTCCATGCCGTGACAATCCCGCAGCTACGCTGACCAGGGCAGTCCACAGTCAGTAAGACCGGGGGAAACCATGAACCGACCGCTGCTGTTCCTCGACGTGGACGGGCCCCTTAACCCTTACGCAGCCAAGCCGGAGAGACGTCCCGACGGCTACACCACAATTCGAATTCCCAGGAACGACGCCCATGGAGACGACAGGGGCCTCTCGTCCCGACGGCGCCCCCTGCGGGTCTGGCTCAACCCAGAGCACGGGCGAAACCTGATCCAGCTCGGCTTCGAGCTGTGCTGGGCCACTACATGGATGGACGACGCCAACCGGTGGATCGCACCGGTCCTCGGCCTTCGGGAACTTCCCTTCGTCGACTTCGGTGACGTTCTACTCCAAGAACGCCCCGATGGAGTCCACTGGAAGACCGGACCGCTGGTGAACTACGCAGACGGCCGTCCTTTCGCCTGGGTGGACGACGAGCAGAGCGAGCTGGACCAGACGTACGTGACCGCCCACCACCAGGGAACCGGGCTCCTGCACCACGTCAACCCACGGATCGGCCTCCGGGAGAACGACTTCCACACGCTCGCCGGCTTCGCCCGGTCCCTGAGCACCTCACGAACCACCAGCTGAGCACCCCACCAGCTGTTCAGACCGCTCCGGACCCGCAGCCAAGATCTTTGCGGGACAGCCCTTAGTCTCAATCGCGGCTGTCTACGGTGGCGCTGAAGCCATGGTCCTGAAGCACCGGGAACGTCTGCACTGCGCCGGACAGCCATGCGTCGATCTCTTCGTGGGACGACCTGATGGCGCTGACCAGTTCCATGACGACGTCCAGCTTCTGCTGGCCGACATTCAGGCGTAGTTCCGCAACCGATACCTCCCGATACGGCATGCTCAGCTGCCACCAGAAACGGATGAGATACCGGCACTCCTGCGGCTCGCGATCATCGGCCAGGCGACTGGCGATCATCGCCTGGACACACTGCCGCTGCTCAGCGTCGCGGAATCCGTCTCGAAGGTCCGTCAGGGTCACGGCCGGACAGTACCAACCGCGCTCACCGGCAAACCCGGCGAGGTCATTCCGTTAGGAGTTCTTAGGGTTCGTGCCACGGGCCGGTACTCGCGCACCCCACGTCATCGCAGCAAAAGGAGTTCGACATGAAGCGCCGCACCCTCGTCGGCGGCATCGCTGTGGCAGCTGCCGCAGCGGCAGCCCCGGGGACCGCGTCACCACGCCGGATCGGCATGAGCGACGTCAACCGGCTGAACAAGCGCTTCGCCGACATCGTCGCCAATGACCACCGCCACGGCGGGCAACCCCGCACCGAGGAGCAGGCCACCGCGCTCGCCGTCGAGGCGCTCAATCTCCAGAACGCGGGCAGTGCAACGCAGCAAGTACGCCAGTCTTTACGCCTCTGGAGCCGCGTTCCGATCATCTGCGATGTGGGCGGCCATCGACGGCCGGCGCGACGAGGCAGCGAAGGCTCACATGCGCGAGGCGCAAGCCCTCGCGGAGATGTCGGGCGACCAGGCGCAACCTGCACCTCACCCGCCGCGACCCGCTCTTCGCGTCCCTTGGCCTGGCCCGCCAGGGGGCCAGCCACGGCACTGCCCAGAACCGGACCGAGACCCGTCGCGCGTTCGAGCAGGCACAGGACGCCATGCTGCGCGCAGATCCCGCTGACCACCGGCCGGACTGGCTGCTCGCGTTCTATGACCAGGCTGAACTGGACTCCTTGGCTCTCTCCGCGTACCTGGCGCTGGGCGACTATCCGACCGCCGAGTATCACGCCCACCGCTGCCTGGCGCAGCTCCGCCCCCACATGGTGAGGTCTCGGGCAATCGCGGATTTGGCGAAGTACTCAAAGGAGCTTCAGCGAAGGCGCGCCGGCTCTTGGTCAGTCGATGCCCTCGATGATGCGGAAGTCGCGCTCGACGCCGCCGGAAAGTGCGGCCAAGGCCTTTTGGTAGGCGGCGCTCTCGCGGGCCGCGACGGCCTGGTCGAAGGTGTCGAACTCGACCAGGACGGTGCGTTCGGCGGTTCCCTCCTCGTATGCCTCGACGCGAGTGCCGCGGGAGAGGACCCGGCCGCCCCCGGCTTTGACGGCCGGAGGGGCCAGTTTGTTGTAGGCGGCCAGCTTCTCGGGGTCCGAAACGGTGCGGTAGACGCTGACCCAGTAACCCTTGGGCATGGCATCTCCTGTGTGCGGTGGTGAGTGTGTCCGGCTTACGGGGTGGCCTCGGGGAAACGGGCACCCCAGGGCTCCTCTTCCAGGAGAAGCCCGTTGGCCAGAAGGCTGACGGTCCGGTACCAGCCGACCAGTACGAGCAGTTCGAGTACGTGAGTCTCTTCGTAGTGCGCGCGCAGGGCATCCCAGGTGGGTTGAGTGAGTCGCGCTGTGTCGTTGAGTTCGTCAACCGCCTGGAGCAGCGCCGTATGGCGTGGCGACCATGAGGCGCCGGCCACCGCGTCGGGCTGGGCAGTTGCCCGGAGCAGTTCGGGGGCCAGTCCGGCCTGCGGCGCCAGGGTCGCGGCGTGGACGCCCCATTCGTAGGCACAGTCGGATCGCGCGGTCACGCGGGCGATGACGATCTCCCGGTCCATGGCGGGCAAGAGTCCATGGCCCAGCAGCCCGGCGCCGAGGGCGAACATGCGTGAGGCCAGCTCCGGGTTGCGGTGCAGGACCCGAAACAGCGTGAGCGGCTCGTGCGGCACACCCGGCGGCATCCAGCGGCGGAGCGCCCGGTCGACGTCGGCGGTGTAGGGCGGGGTGAGCGGTTCGATGCGGGGCATGTCGGCACCTCATGCTTCGATTTTCGAACCACTATATGCTTCGAAAACCGAAGCGCAAGGAGTGAGCATGGAAGCCGAAGCGCCACGTCCTGGTCAGCCGGTACGGGGGTCCGCATCGGGACGCCCGGTGATGGCCGCACTCGACCTGCTCGGACGGAGGTGGACGATGCGGATCCTGTGGGAACTGAGCCAAGCCCCTTGCGGCTTCCGCGAGTTGCAGCGCCGGTGCGAGCGCATGTCCTCCAGCGTGCTCAGCACCCGGATCGAGGAGCTGTCCACCGCCCGCCTGCTGGTCCTGGACGGCGACGGCTACCGCCTCACCCGGCTCGGCCGCGATCTTGTCGAGGCGCTGAGCCCGCTGGACACCTGGAGTCGGCGCTGGGCCGAGGAAATGGGTCCCGCGACGCCAGGAGAGCTGGAATGATCACCGCGTGGCCGACGCCTGCGGCTACGAGCGAAGGGAGCGGCACATGGGCCGTCGCGAACGTCACCGCAAGGACCCGGCAGTCGTGACCGCGACTGTGCGCGAGTGGAGCGACGAAGAGGGATGGGGCGTCCTCGACTCACCCGAGACTCCCGGAGGGTGCTTCGGCCACTACTCCAACATCCAGGCGCCCGGCTTCCGCACGCTGTCACCAGGGCAGAAGGTCGAGCTCACCTGGGAGGCCCCCGGCTTCAAGCAGGACGGCTACGACTACCGCGCGGTGAGCATCGCCCCCAAGCGCGCCTGACATCAACGGGCGACCTGACCCGGGACCTGGCCTTGCGTGGTTCGCTCACCGCCAGGGGATGATCGCGGTTGGTCGTGACGCGGAGACCCCCGACACGCAGAGCGTCAATGTCCGGCCGCCGGTCCGGGACGAAGCACACAACCACAGTGACATCTGCGGTCAAGCTCTCGCGGACAGGGCGGACGTTGCCTGACGCAGCACTAGGGGCGCGTCCGGAAAGTCCCATGTGGCCCGCGCCGCCTGGCGCGCCTCGCCACCGCCGCGCCGGCCGGTCACGCGAGCTGATCCATGTCGCGCCTTTCGGATCCTGCCGACCCCGTCCCGCCCTTCGCGATTTCGGGGCCCGGCGCGACAAGGGGTGGAACGGCCTGGGCGAGTGCCTCTGTCGGCCGTCACTCCGAGCACGGCGTCGACCGGGTCTCCCGGTCTCAGGGCATCGAAACGGGCGCCGCCCCCGTGAGCGACACCGTAGGACCGGTCCGCTCAGCCGATGTACGCCGGGGACACCGCCGCCGTGCTGATGCGTCGGGGTGTGCCCGTGCCGTCGGACGGGATCGTGTAGAGGTCGGCTCCGTAGTCGCCCGGCAGGGCGTAGGTCAGGGTGTGGTTGTCGCGCCAGACCGTTTGGTCGTCGACGCTGCGGGCTTCCGACACGGCCGTTTCGCGGCCGGTGCGGAGGTCGAGGACGTACAGGTGCCACGGGGCGTCCGCCGGGAGGCCCGTGACGCGCTTCTTGTAGGCGACGCGCGTGCCGTCCGGGGAGAGGGACGGGCACTCGACGTTGGTGTGCACGGTGGTGACGGTACGGGCCCGCAGGTCGCCGCGGACCAGGTAGGTCGAGCCGTGCGTGGCCATCGTGGCGTAGAAGGTGCGGTCGTCCGAAGCGAACGTCACGCCCCAGAAGTTGATGTCCGCCGCGCGATAGGTCCGGCCGTCCTTGATGACGCGGTACGCCTCAAGCGACGGCGTCAGGCGCCCCGTGCGGGTGTCGACGATCGCCGCCCGCGTCGAGAAGTTCGTGCCCGCGTAGGAGTCGCCGCCGACGAACGCCGTCCAGGCCGCGTACCGCCCGCTGGGCGAGACCCGGGCCCGGGACGGGATCCCCGGCATGTCGTAGCGGGCCCGCTCGCGCAGTCCGGCGTCGAGGATCACCGCCTGGTAGGTCTCCTGGACGGCGCCGTGCTTCGCCTGGAGGCACACGCCGGTACCCGAAGCGGCGTAGAAGCGGAGGCACTTGACCTCCGACGCGACCCGTGGGCCCGATGGGTCCGACGCCGGGACGGACGTCAGCTCGTCGCGGTGCGGCCCCCACGCCATGTTGCGGAACACCAGCCGCCGGGATGCGGTCAGGGACACGGGTCCGGCGGTGATCCGGGGGCCGCCCGGCCGGGCCTGGTTCCTGCGGTCCGCGCGCGCCGAGGCGTGCAGCACGGAGGCCACCGAGACGCCCGCGAGGACGGCCAGGGCACAGACCAGGACCAGGATGCGGTTGCGCAGCGTCATACGAGGCTTTCTGAGGAAGTGGTGGGGCGGATCGGGCGGAGGCGCAGCGCGAACACGGCGCACAGGGCGAGCAGGACGGCCGACGCCGTGAGCGCCGTCCGGTCGCCCCACGCCGTCCAGGCCGCGCCGAAGCCGAGCGAGCACGAGAACCGGGCCAGCGCCTGGCCCGTCTGGGCGAGCGCGAGCCCGGACGAGCGCAGCTCGCGCGGCACGCTGTCCGAGGCAGCCGCCATCAGCACGCCGTCGGTCGCCGCGTAGAAACCGCCGTGCAGGAGCAGTACGGCGCAGGCCGCCGCCGTGCCCTGCCAGGAACTGAGCAGAAGGGCGTACGCGAGGAGCAGGGCGCCGTGTCCGCCGAGGAACACCTGCCACCGGCCTGCCCGGTCCGCGAGTCGGCCGAGCGGGACGGCGAGGAGCAGGAAAGCGGCAGCGGTGCCGAGGGGCAGCAGCGCGAACCAGCGGTCCGGCACCCCGAGGCGCCGCTGCAGGAGCAGGAACACGAAGGAGTCACTGACTGTGGCGAGCCCGAGCAGCAGGGCGCAGACAGTGATACGTCGTAGCTCCGGGTGGTGGAGGAGAGCCAGGGCAGCGCGCAGGGTGGGGCGCGGTGCGGCGGCCGGGAGGGCCGGAGTCCCGGCTCCGGGCTCCCCGGCTCGGCCCGTTTCGGCATCGGCGCCTGTCGGCCGCCCGGCGCCGTCCTTCGTGCCCGCACCCCCCGGTACGAACAGCACCAGCACCAGTACGCCCACCACGGCCACGCAGAAGCTCACCGTGAACACGGCGTCGTAGCCGTCGACGGTGGCGCGGAGGATCAGGAGGGCGACGAGGGGGCCGAGCAGGGCGCCCGCCGTGTCCATCGCACGGTGCACTCCGAAGGCTCGGCCGCGGTTCTCCGGGGTGCTCGACAGGGAGATGAGGGCGTCGCGCGGGGCGGTACGCAGGCCCTTGCCGGTGCGGTCGGCTGCGAGGATCAGGCCGATCGGGGTCAGCGTCTGCGCCATCAGGAGCAGGGGTTTGCAGGCCGCCGAGAGGGCGTACCCGGCCCCCGCCACCCACTTGTGGCGCCCGCCTCCCCGGTCGGCGAGGTGTCCGCCGACGAGGCGGACCAAGGCCGAGAAGCCGTTGTAGATCCCGTCGAGGAGCCCAAAGCCCAGCGGGGACAGGCCGAGGCCCGCCACCAGGTACAACGGCAGCACCGCCGTCACCATCTCGGAGGAGACATCGGTGATCAGGCTGACCGCGCCGAGGGCCAGCACCGTGGGCGCGACCGCGGGACGGCGCCGCCCGGCGCGGGGCCGGGTGGCGCCGTCCGCGGACGGGGCCGCCGCCGGGGTCTCGGGCGTGCCGGCCCGGCTGTCCGCTACGTACATGTCAGGACGTCCAGATGCCCGTAATATCCTTGGCGGAGGCCGCGTTGCCGGCGTGCGTGAGGCCGTGCATGTCCTCCAGCGTCCGCAGCAGGTCGTAGTGGTTGTAGGTGGTGGCCGAGGAGGACCCCGGGGTCACCTGCTGGCCGTAGAGGACCGTCGGGATCTTGTTCCCGGCGAGCCGGTTGTCCTCGTCGAAGGTGACGACGAGGAGGCTGTTGTGGGTCTTTGCCCAGGTGGCGTAGGCGCCGAGCTTGTTCTTCAGCCAGGTGTCACCGGTGGACACCGAGCAGTCGTGCATGTCGCTGCACAGGTTCGGGACGACGAAGGAGACCTGCGGGAGCGTCGAGTAGTCCGTCGGGAACTGAGCGAACGTCTTGGCGCTGGACGTGGGGACGTTGCTGAAGCCGAACCAGGGGTTGTGCTTGCGGGCGTAGTCGCCGCTGCTGCAGGTCGTCGAACCCTGGCTGGGCAGCGTCTCGTTGTAGCTGCCCCAGGTCTTGCCCTTGGCGATCAGCTCGGAGGCGAGGTTGGGCGCGGAGGAGAAGCCGGGCGTGTAGCAGCTGTCGTCCGTGATCCCCTGCGTGGAGCCGGAGAACAGGGCGAAGTAGTTCGGCTGGCTCGGGTGCGTCTCGGCATACGACTGGGAGAGGTTGGCCCCACCCGCCTTGAGCGAGTTGATGTAGGGAGCGCTGGAGGAGCCGACCACCTGGCTGTACGCGTGATTTTCAAAGACCACGACCACGACGTGGTCCGGGGTCGGGACGGCCGCCGCGGCGTGCGCGGGGCCGAGCCGGCGAAGCCGGTCCAGATCCCGGCCGCTGCCGCGGTGAACGCGAGAGCGGCTGCCACGACGGCACGACTGCGGCGGTACACGTTTCTGCCGGGCACTGCAGACCTCCGGTGAGGGGATGGCGACGGTGGCGGTGCGGTCAGAGCATGCACACGCCAACCGTCTCCGGGCCCCCTTCCTCAGCCGACAGGGTGAAGAGCGGGTGAACGGTTGCCGTTCGCGCCCGCCGGCGTCACGCCCGTGCGGCGTCCGCCCGCTGCCCTCCGGACCTCACGCACCCCACGACGACAGCTCACCGCCACCGTGGGTGCGAGTCTGCTACTGGGTTCGGGTGGGGCCGCAGTGTATGTCGCGGTCCGTACCGTCTCTGGGTTCGGCGAGACCGCAAGCGGGTGGAGGTGGGCTAGGGCCTGTCGCCGGGCTCTTCCTGGTGGCGGTGTTCGTCGCGTGCGTCCTGCTGGCGTACCTTTTCGCGGACGCCGCACAGGGGACGGTGCTGCCGGCCCGGGTCGACCCGGCCACCCGCGTGTTCACCCTCGGACCACCGCCCGCGCCGCGGGCACAGCAGGCCCTGTTGCCGGGTCGAGCGGCGACCCGGTCGAGTTTCCCAGGACAACGGAGAGCGCCTGCCAGGATCCGCAGGCGCTCTCCGGGGCTGGGGTCACAGGACCTGGACGATCACGCCTCCGCGAACGGCCGGATCGCCGTCGGGGCGTGCGTCGGGTCCGTCGCGATGTCCTCGAACTCGTTGACCGAGGCGATGTCCGAACCGCTCATCGCGATGTTCGTGACGCGTTCCAGGATCGCTTCGACCACCACCGGGACGCGGTGTTCCGCGGCGAGCTTCTTGGCCTCCTCGAAGGCCGGGAGGAGGGCGTCCGGTTCGGTGACGCGGATGGCCTTGCAGCCTAGGCCCTCGACCACCTTGACGTGGTCCACGCCGTAGACGCCCAGCTCCGGGGAGTTGAGGTTCTCGAACTCCAGGTTGACCTGGAAGTCGATGTCGAAGTTGCGCTGGGCCTGGCGGATCAGGCCGAGGTACGAGTTGTTGACCAGGACGTGCACGTACGGGATGCGGTGCTGGGCGCCGACCGCCAGCTCCTCCAGCATGAACTGGAAGTCGTAGTCGCCGGAGAGCGCGACGACCGAGCCCTCCGGGTCGGCGGTGGCGACGCCGAGCGCCGCCGGGATCGTCCAGCCCAGGGGGCCCGCCTGGCCGCAGTTGATCCAGTGGCGCGGGCGGTAGACGTGGAGCATCTGGGCGCCCGCGATCTGGGAGAGGCCGATCGTCGTGACGTACCGGGTCTCCGGGCCGAACGCGCGGTTCATCTCCTCGTACACCCGCTGCGGCTTCAGCGGGACGTTGTCGAAGTGCGTACGGCGTTGCAGGGTCGCGCGGCGCTCCTGGGTGGACGCCGCCCAGGCCGAGCGGTCCGCCAGCCTGCCCGCCGCCTTCCACTCGCGGGCGACCTCCACGAACAGTTCCAGGGCCGCCTTCGCGTCGGAGACGATGCCAAGGTCCGGGGCGAAGATCTTGCCGATCTGGGTGGGCGCGATGTCGACGTGGACGAAGGTGCGGCCGGCCGTGTAGACGTCCAGCTTGCCCGTGTGGCGGTTGGCCCAGCGGTTGCCGATGCCGAGGACGAAGTCGGACTCCAGGAAGTTCGCGTTGCCGTAGCGGTGCGAGGTCTGGAGGCCGACCATGCCGGCGTTCAGCTCGTGGTCGTCGGGGATGATGCCCCAGCCCATCAGGGTCGGGACGACCGGGACACCGGTCAACTCGGCGAACTCCACCAGGAGTTCCGACGCGTCGGCGTTGATGATGCCGCCGCCCGCGACGAGCAGCGGGCGCTCGGAGGCGTTCAGCATCTCCAGGGCGCGCTCGATCTGCTTGCGGGACGCGGCGGGCTTGTGCACCGGCAGCGGCTCGTACAGGTCGGGGTCGAACTCGATCTCGGTGAGCTGCACGTCGATCGGCAGGTCGATGAGGACCGGGCCGGGGCGCCCCGTGCGCATCAGGTGGAACGCCTGCTGGAAGACGCCCGGGACCTGCGCGGCCTCCAGGACGGTGGTGGCGGCCTTGGTGACCGGGGCGGCGATCGAGGCGATGTCGACGGCCTGGAAGTCCTCCTTGTGCAGGACGGCGGTCGGCGCCTGGCCGGTGATGCACAGGATCGGGATCGAGTCCGCGATCGCGGAGTACAGGCCGGTGATCATGTCGGTGCCGGCGGGCCCCGACGTGCCGATGCAGACGCCGATGTTGCCCGGGCGGGCCCGGGTGTACCCCTCCGCCATGTGGGAGGCGCCCTCGACGTGGCGGGCGAGCGTGTGGTGGACGCCGCCGGCCGCCTTGAGGGCCGCGTAGAAGGGGTTGATCGCGGCGCCGGGCACACCGAACGCGTTGCTGACGCCTTCGCGCTTGAGGATCTCGACTGCCGCGCGGGCAGCGGTCATACGAGGCATTGAGTGCTCCTGCTCGTCCCTGGGTGGAGTCGGGGATGGAGTCGGGCTCTGTCGCGCCACCTGAGAGCACCACATCACCGGTTCCGCATTGCGGAAAACTTCTTCTGTTATGTGGAAGCAAATCTAAGCGCCGTCCGGACCGCCGTCAAGGGAGCGGGGAGCGGCACGGAGAAGGGCGCCGAGTGAGGCGATTCCGCTCCCGGCGGCGGGCTCTTGGGGGAGCATGGAGGGATTACGGAAGTGGTACGGAGGGAGCACGGGGTGGAGTCAGTGCCGGTACGGTGCCCGGCCTGTCGCCGCGACCATGCGTACGTGACCCCCGTCTACCCGTGCCCGTGCGGGGAGCCGACCGCCCCGCCGCTGCTGCGCGGCGCACCCGTCGTCCCGATCACCCATCGCACCTGGAACGACGACTGGGTGACCGTACGGTGCCGGGGCTGCGGGCGGCACGACCAGTGGCCGCAGCCCGAGCTGTGCTGCCCGTGCGGCGCGGTGCTGCGGGTGCCGGTGCGGCCGGTGGCGTCCGCCGGGGCGGTCCGGCCCGCGCACATACCGCTGCCGCGCACGGCGGCGGCGCCGCGTCCGGCGTTCCGCCCGCTGACCATCCGTACCGCGCGTGACGCGGTCGCGGCGGCGGCGCTCTATCTGACCTGGCTGGGCTTCCGGGACGTGACGCACCCGGTGAACCGGCCGGCGTCCCGGATCGACGTGCGGGCGGCCGGGCTGATCGCCGAGGTCGACTCCACGACCCGGCCGACCGCGCTCCGCGACGTCGAGTGCCTGTGGCTCAACGCGCTCAACGGCTCGGTGCGCGGGGTGCTGTTCTCGCTCGCGGGCTATACGCCGGAGGCCCGCAAGCGCGCGGACACCTTATGCGTGCCGCTGTTCGTCCTGGACCTCACCGGCACGCCGCAGCCGGTGAACGGCGCGGCCGACGAGCTCGTCAGCACCGGCGCCTGACCGCTCGCAACCCATCAGAATCGGACACACGGGCCGGGCGACGTGTCGTGCCTCACGGAAACCGACCGGCCACCCTGCGTGTGATCCGTCACGTTCTGGCCAACGGCCCCCGATGTGCGGTCCGTTGTCAGTGGCGGGCCCTACAGTGGAACGCATGGTCTTAACTCCACGGACTTCACCACCCTCGGACACGCCCGCGCACGCCCCCGCGCTCTCGGGCCGCGCCGCCCTGGAGGCCAATGAGGCGATCCGGGCGTTCGTGGACGCCCGCGCGGGGCAGGAGTGGTCCCCCGTGGAGTCCGCCGCGTACGAGGTGCTACTCATCGAGTGGGCGGCCGCGACGCGCGGGACGGCGGCGGGGGACGTCATCGAGGCCGCCTGACGCGGCTACCCCCGGTAGGTCTCCCGCAGCTCGATCTTGCGGACCTTGCCGCTGACCGTCATCGGGAAGGTCTCCCGGATCTGGAGCAGGCGCGGGATCTTGTAGTGCGCCAACTGCCCTTCGCAGAAGGCCCGTACGTCGTCGAGGGCCGGCGGGTCGGCCGGGTCGGCGGGGATGACGCAGGCCAGCACCTCTTCCCCGTAGCGCTCGTCGGGCACGCCGACCACCTGCACGTCGGCGATCTTCGGGTGGCGGTACAGGAACTCCTCGATCTCGCGCGGGTAGATGTTCTCGCCGCCCCGGATGATCACGTCCTTGATGCGGCCGACGATCTGCACGTAGCCGTCCTCGCGCATCACCGCGAGGTCCCCGGTGTGCATCCAGCGCCCCGCGTCGATGGCCTCGGCGGTCCGCTCGGGCTGGTCCCAGTAGCCGAGCATCACGCTGTAGCCCCGGGTGCACAGCTCGCCGGACTGCCCGCGTTCCAGGGTCACCCCCGTCGCCGGGTCGACGACCTTGACCTCGATGTGCGGCATGACGCGGCCGACGGTGCCGGTGCGGCGCTCCAGGTCGTCGTCGCGGCGGGTCTGCGTGGAGACCGGTGAGGTCTCCGTCATGCCGTAGCAGATGGACACCTCCTCCATGTGCATCTCGGCCACCACCCGCTTCATCACCTCGACCGGGCACGGCGACCCGGCCATGATCCCGGTGCGCAGCGAGGACAGGTCGTACGAGGCGAAGTCCGGCAGGTTCAGTTCGGCGATGAACATCGTGGGCACCCCGTACAGCGAGGTACAGCGCTCCTGCTGCACGGCGCTCAGCACGGCCGCCGGTTCGAACGAGCCGCCGGGGATCACGATGCAGGCGCCGTGCGAGGTGATGCCGAGGTTGCCCATCACCATGCCGAAGCAGTGGTAGAAGGGGACCGGGAGGCAGACCCGGTCCTGCTCGGTGTAGGCGACCAACTCACCCACGAAGTAGCCGTTGTTGAGGATGTTGTGGTGGGAGAGGGTCGCGCCCTTGGGGAAGCCGGTGGTGCCCGAGGTGTACTGGATGTTGATCGGGTCGTCGCAGGACAGCTCCGCCTCGCGGGCGGTCAGCTGATCGCCTGTCACCTGGTCTGCCACCGCCAGCAGTTCCTCCCACGAGCTGTCGCCGATGTAGTGCACCGCCCGCAGATCGGGGCAGTTGGCGCGGACCTCCTCGACCAGGGCCCGGTAGTCGCTGGTGCGGTGCGTGAGGGAGGCGGCAAGGAGGGAGATCCCGGCCTGCTTCAGCACGTACTCCAACTCGTGCGCCCGGTAAGCCGGGTTGATGTTCACCATGATGGCGCCGACGCGGGCGGTGGCGTACTGGACGAGCACCCACTCGGGGCAGTTGACCGCCCAGATGCCGACCCGGTCGCCCTTGGCCACGCCCGACGCCATCAGGGCCCGCGCCAGCTCGTCCACGGCCGCGCCGAACTCCGCGTACGTCCAGCGCCGGCCGGACGGTACGTCGACCAGTGCCTCCCGGTCGGGCCAGGCGGCGACGGCCCGGTCGAGGTTGCGTCCGATGGTGTCGCCGAGCAGGGCGGTGGTGCCCGTGCCGTGTGCGTAGGACAGCTCGGTCATGCCAGGTCCCCCTCGACGTATTCGGTGCCGCCGCCCTGGGCGGTGCGCTCGCGCAGTTCGATCCGGCGGATCTTGCCGGAGACGGTCTTGGGCAGCTCCGCGAACTCCAGCCGCCGCACCCGCTTGTACGGGGCGAGCACGGACCGGGAGTGGGCGAAGAGCACCTTGGCGGTGTCGGGGCCGGGCTCCCAGCCGTCTGCGAGCACCACGTATGCCTTCGGGACGGAGAGGCGGACCTCGTCGGGGGCCGGGACGACGGCGGCCTCGACCACCGCCTCGTGCTCCAGCAGGGCGCTCTCCAGCTCGAACGGGGAGATCTTGTAGTCGGAGGACTTGAAGACGTCGTCGGCGCGCCCCACGTAGGTGATGTAGCCGTCCTCGTCGCGGGAGCCGATGTCACCGGTGCGGTAGTAGCCGCCGGCCATCGCCTCGGCCGTGCGCTCCGGGTCGCCGTGGTAGCCGGTCATCAGGCCCACCGGGTGCGTCGACAGGTCCAGCGAGATCTCGCCCTCGACCGCGCCGGGCTCCCCGCTCACCGGGTCGAGCAGGACCACCCGGAAGCCGGGGCTGGGCCGCCCCATCGAACCGGGCTTGAGGACCTGGCCGGGGGTGTTGGCGACCTGGACGGCGGTCTCCGTCTGGCCGAAGCCGTCGCGGATGGTGACACCCCAGGCGCGCCGGACCGCCTCGATGACCTCGGGGTTCAGCGGTTCACCGGCGGCGACCACCTCGCGCGGCGGCGTCTTCAGCTGGGTCAGGTCCGCCTGGATGAGCATGCGCCACACGGTGGGCGGGGCGCAGAAGCTCGTGATGCCGGAGCGGTCCATCTCGGCCATCAGGCGGCCGGCGTCGAAGCGGGTGTAGTTGAAGATGAAGACGGTCGCCTCGGCGCTCCACGGAGCGAAGAGGTTGGACCAGGCGTGCTTGGCCCAGCCGGGCGAGGAGATGTTGAGGTGGACGTCGCCGGGCTTGAGCCCGATCCAGTACATCGTCGCCAAGTGGCCCACGGGGTACGAGACATGGGTGTGCTCGACCAGCTTGGGGCTGGCGGTCGTGCCGGAGGTGAAGTAGAGCATCAGCGGTTCGTCCGCGTCGGTCTCGCGGTCCGGTGTGAAGGCGCGCGGGGCCCCGGCGGCGTCCGCGTAGTCGAGCCAGCCCTCGGTCGGGGCGCCGACGCAGATACGGGTGTAGCGGCCGGGCACCTCGGCGAACTTCGCGGTGTCGGTGTCGCGGACCAGGACGTGCCGGACCCGGCCGCGCTCCACCCGGTCGCGCAGGTCGGCGGGGCCGAGCAGCGGGGTCGCCGGGATGACGACGGCGCGCAGCTTCATCGCGGCGAGCGCGGTCTCCCACAGCTCGACCTGGTTGCCGAGCATGACGAGGACGCGGTCGCCCTCGCGCACCCCCTGGGCGCGCAGCCAGTTCGCGGCCCGGTCGGAGCGGGCGGACATCTCGGCGAACGACACCTCGGTGCGGGTGCCGTCCTCCTCCACGATGTGCAGGGCGGTGCGGTCGTTGTCCCGGGCGATGACGTCGAACCAGTCGAGCGCCCAGTTGAAGTGGTCGTCGCGGGGCCAGCGGAAGCCGTCGTAGGCGGCGGTGTAGTCCTCGCGGTGCCGGAGCAGGAAGTCCCGGGCCGCCCGGAACGTCTCCGTCGCACTCGTTTCCGGCATGTGCCCTCCTCTTTACCGACCCGGCCGGTCCTCCGGCTCCTCACATGATGTAAACAGTGACCCAGGTCTCACCACCCCCGGACGGGGGTGTCGCGGGGCCGCCATTCCATCGGGGGCCGGGCAGAGAGGCGGCAGGGTGCCGGAATCCGTCGAGGCGGTCGAGATGCAAGCGGCGCTGCTGCGGCTGCGCCGGACGAGCGGGCTGCCGGTGGCGTTCGGCGGGCTGCTGTCGGACAGCCGGCACGCCAGGATCGCCGAGGTGAACGGGGCGCGTACGGCTGCGCTGCGCGGCCTGGTCATCTCGTCGGGCAGCGGCCTGGGCGGCAAGTCCATGGCCCTGTCCAGGCCGTGCGCGGTGACCGACTACCGCTTCTCGCGCCACATCAGCCACGAGTACGACACGGCCGTCGCGGCGGAGGGGCTGCGTTCGGTGGTCGCCGTGCCCGTCGTGGTGCGGCGCGAGGTGCGGGGGGTGCTGTACGGGGCGCTGCGTGAGCCGCTCACGCTGGGGGACCGCACGTTCGACGCGGCGGTGGCCGCCGCCCGTGACGTGGAGCAGGCGCTGGTGGTCCGGGACGAGGTGCGGCAGCTGCTGGCGGCGGGCCGCCCGGAGCCGGACGCCGCGCCTGGAGCGGCGGCGGCCTGGGAGGACGTCCGGGAGGCGCACCGCGAGCTGCGCGCCCTGATGCCGAAGGTGCTGGACCCGGCGCTCCGGGACGAGCTGCTCGCGGTGTGCGGGCGGCTGGCCTCGGCGACGGGCGCCCGGGAGCCCGGGGCGCGGGAGGTCCGGCTCGCACCGCGCGAGGTGGATGTGCTGGCCTGTGTCGCGGCGGGTGCCACCAACGCGGTGGCGGCGGACCGGCTGGGGCTGCGCCCGGAGACGGTGAAGGGCTATCTGCGGTCCGCGATGCGGAGGCTGGGGGCGCACACCCGGCTGGAGGCGGTGGTGGCGGCCCGGCGTGCGGGGCTCCTGCCGTAGGCGCGTCCCGCGCCGTGGAGGGTGCCCCGCGCCGTCGGGCGGCGCCCCGCGCCGTAGAGCCCCCGACGCCGTAGGGCGCCCCCGCCCCGTAAACCGTCCCCCCGCATCCGCGCCCCCGTCAGCGCCCCAGGTCCACGAACGACCCGAATCGGACGTCGTGCTCCGTCGCCGAGGTCATCGCCGCCATCAGGTCCGTCGCCTCCCCCGTCAGGGCGTCGCGCTCCGCGGCCGTCAGCGGGCGTACCTCCTGGACGGTGACGGCGGCGGGGGCGTCGCGCGGTGTGTCCAGCCGCCAGACCGCCGCGAAGAACCCGTCCACCAGCACGCTGCCGTAGGTCTGGTTGCCCACCCCGTTGAGGCCCTTGAGGGGCGCCGGGATGACCCGGGTGCGGTCGGCGTGGCCGAGGAGGACGTTGTCGAACTCGGGCAGGAAGCGGGGCGGGGCCGGGGTGTCCTCGGCGGGGCGCGGGGCGTCGGGCAGGTCGAAGAGTTCGGTGCCGTGCTCGTCGCGGAAGGTGACGAGCCGGGGCCGCAGCCGCTCGAAGACCTCCTTCAGGCGGGTCAGCCCGGCCCATGCCTGCATGTCCTTCACCGATGCGGGGCCGAACGCGCCGAGGTAGCGCAGCACGGCGCGCTCGATGTCGGGCGCCGCCTCCCCCGCGTAACCGAGCCAGCGTTCGACGGTGGTGAGCGAGACGCCTCCGCTGATGCCCCACAGGCCGCGCGGGGTCGCCTGGACCAGGGGCAGCAGGCAGCGGGCGGCGATCCCGAGGGCCTGCGGGTCCGCGTCGGGCCACTCGGTGAGCAGCCGCTCGCGGATCTCCTTCGGGGTGCGCGGCGCCTCCTCCACGTACGCCCGGCTCAGCTCGCGCACCCGGTCCAGGTCCACGCCCGGGAGTCGCTTGCGGAACATGTTGAGTTCGCGGTCGACGGCGGGCTGCATCAGGGGGCGCAGGGACAGGGCGTCCTCGGCGGTGTGGGTGTGGATGGTCGAGCGCAGGGAGACGATGCGGACGACCTCGCGGGACTCCATCAGCGACGACAGGTCGGCGGGCCGGAAGCCCCGGAGCCGGGCCAGGAGCTGGTAGTACGGCGGCTTGGTGTTCTGCGCCTGGAGGCCGACGAGGTGGGTGACGGCGTCCTTGGCGCTCATCGCGGTCCGGCGCAGCAGGAGCTGGCGGTCCAGGGTCGCCCGGCCGAGGGCCCTGGGCGTGAGCACGGGGACGGGGACGGCGCCGGCGGCGGGCTTCTTCTTCACGGCCATGACGGCACGCTACGGGGAGATGAGGCCGGATTCGGTCCTGATGGGCGACCTCGGCGGCGCCACGCCCCTCCCCCCGGCGAAGCCGGGATCGCGGCGGGACCGCCCGCATCATGGTCCCGTGATCGCCGTCCTGTTCGCCGTCCTGACCGCCCTCAGCAACGGCTCCGCCTCCGTGCTCCAGCGCCGGGCCGCCCTCGACGTGCCGCAGACCGAGGCCATGCGGGTGTCGCTCATCGGCCATCTGCTGCGCCAGAGGGTGTGGCTCGCGGGGATCGCCCTGGTGATCGTCGCCGCCGTCTGCCAGGCCGTCGCGCTGGCCACCGGACCGATCTCCGTGGTGCAGCCGATCTTCGTGATCGAGCTCCCGGCGACCCTGCTCCTGGCCGGATTCATGATGCGGGCGCGGCTGCCCCGGACGGTCTGGCTCGGGGTCGCCGCCGTGACGGCCGGGCTGGCCCTCGGGATGGCGACGGCCGCGCCGGGCGGCGGCAGCGACACCGTGCACGGGGCGGCGTGGGTGCCCGCGCTGATCCTGACGGGCGTCTTCGAGGCGCTGCTGATCGCGGGCGCGCTGGGCACCCGGGGCAATGTCCGGGCCGCCCTGCTGGCCACGGCCGCCGCCTGCGGTTACGCGCTGACCGCCGCGCTGATGAAGGACGCGATGGCCCGGCTCGACACGGGCGGCGCGGGGGCGCTGTTCAGCTCCTGGCAGCTGTACGCGACGGCGGCGGCGGGGTCGGCGCGCTGTTCCTGCTCCAGAACGCCCTGCAGGCCGGCACGCTCGTCGCCGTACAGCCGTGTCTGACGCTGGGCGACGCCCTGATCAGCATCCTGTACGGGGTGACGCTGTTCGGCGAGGAGGTGCGCACCGGCTGGTGGGTGCTGCCCGAGCTGCTGGCGCTGGGCCTGATCGCGGCGGGGTGCGTGGAGCTGGCGCGGTCGCCGCTGGCCACCGGGAACCCGGCGGCCCCGGCCCGCGCGCGCCGGGTCGACTGACCGGACGGGCACGGACCGGGGCCAAGCCGTACGCGCGGCTACTTGCTGATCGCGAAGCGCATCAGGGCGTGCTCGTCGCCCTGCTTGATCTTGCCGGTCTCGTTGATCACCTGGAGCTTCCAGCCGGCGCCGACGCGCATGGCCTTCGCCACGGCGCAGCCGTTGTCGCTGGTGAGCAGGGACGGCCAGATGTCGGCGACCTGCTGGCTGCTGCCGCCCGTGGCGTCGTAGACCTTGATGCTGACGTTGCGCGCGTTCTGGAAGGAGCTGCCCTTCTTGTACGCGGCGGCGACGAAGACGACCGCCGTGACGTTCGGGGGATCCGGGCGAAGTCGACGGTGACCGTCTCGTCGTCGCCGTCGCCCTTGCCGGTCTGGTTGTCACCGCTGTGCACCAGCGAGCCGTTGCCCAGCGGGTCCAGGGAGTCCAGGCCGGCCAGCCGCACCGGGTCCGCGCCCTGCATCGCGATGGCGATCAGGTCGAGGTCGGTGCCCTTCTTCTGCTTCAGCTTCCCCAACAGCCCGCCACTGCTGCCGACGGTGGGGTCCCAGGAGACGCCGATGGAAAGGTGGGTCACCCCGTCCAGGTCCGCCGGGCCGTCTTCCTTCTTCAACGTGATCATTCGTGGTCCTCTTCGTGGCGAGATTCCTACAGGGTGAGTCTGCCTGGTGTCCTCCCGCTACCCCTCACCAGGGGCAAAATTTCGACCAAGTGTGGGAGGTGCCCGGCCGGATTGTCCTGCCTCGGCATGATGTACGAGTACGTGTCCCCGTGATACGGGCACGCCGATGACGCCCGGTCCGGGGTGGGCCGGGCGTCGGTTGTCAGCCGTGTCAGGCGGCGTCCTCGCGCACCACCATCGGCGCTCCCAGGTGCTGGTGGCCGCCGCTGGCGAGCATGCGGACCTCCGCGTGGTCGCTGATCTCGGCGCGGACGATGCCGGTGTCGTCCTCGTAGACGGGGTGTCCGCCCGCACCGCTCTGTGCCGTCCGGTGGACGGTGACGGCGTCGTCCTCCACGGCCGAGGACTGGAAGACGAGCTCGTAGCTTTCCGGGTAATCCATGACGGGCTCTCCAGACGACTTTCCCGGGGCCGGCCTCTCGGGCGCGCGCCCGGCCTGCACCCTCCATGGTCGCGCAGACCCGGGCCGGATGCAGGGGCGGGCGCGTCCTGCGGGCCGGGGCGGGGGCTGCCTATGCTGAAGGAGAGCCCCGCCGCGGGAAGGGAAGCGCCATGGACGAGGCCGGTCTGGGCGACGACGTCTACCAGCCCCAGCAGGAGTCGGAGGCATCCGATCCGGTCGAGCAGCTCGACACGGAGGACACCTTGGACGACCCGGACGTGGACGACGTCCTGGACCGGGGTTACTCACCGCCCGAGCGCCCCTACGCGGTGGACGACGTGGGCACCACCGCCGCCGAGCAGCACCGGGGCGAGTCCCTGGAGAGCCGCCTCGCGCGCGAGCGCCCCGAGCACGACGGCCCGCCCGGGGACGGGGTGGGCGATGTCGCGGACGGGGACGGCGAACCGTGGGACGGCGAGGTCGGCACCGTGCGCGCGGGGCGGCTCACCCGGGACCTGGACATCGACGAGCCGGACAGCACGGCGGGCGAGGACGTCGGGATCGACGGCGCCGCCGCCTCCGCCGAGGAGGCCGCGGTGCACGTCATCGCGGACGAGGCATAGGGCGGCCCGGCCCCCTTACCTCGGAGGTAATCGACGCCCCGCGCGGCCTCGGACATCGTGTTCCCCACGAGCACAGCGCTCCCGGCCCCCGGCCGGAAGCCATACCGGAGGGACCCACGATGACCACGTATGACGACGCCGTGCAGCGCTACTTCGCCGCCTGGAACGCCGGTCCGGACGAGCTGGAGAAGGCCGTCGCCGCCGCGTTCACCGACGAGGCCGCGTACACCGACCCGCTGGCCGACGTACGGGGCCACGAGCAGCTGACGGCCGCCATCGCGGGGGCACGGCAGCAGTTCCCCGGCTTCACGTTCCGGCCGCTCGGCGCGGTGGACGGGCATCACGCGCTGGTCCGCTTCGGGTGGGAGCTGGTCGCGCCCGACGGCTCGGCGCCCGTCGCCGGTTTCGATGTGGCGACGCTGGCCGATGACGGCCGGATCGCCTCGGTCAGCGGCTTCCTGGACCGGGTGCCGGCCGCCTGATCACGCGGCGGGGTGCGAACGGCGGCGCAGGGCCGGGTCGGTGAGGTCCGCCGGGTGGTAACCGGCGTCCCGGGACGAGAGGTTGGTGCCGGGCGGGACGATCTTGTCGATCCGGTCCAGCACGTCCTGGCTCAGCCGCACCCGGTCCGCGCCGAGCTGGCCCTCCAGCTGTTCCAGGGTGCGCGGGCCGATGATCGCCGAGGTGACGGCGGGGTGTTCGAGCACGAAGGCCAGGGCGAGCTGGACGAGGGTGAGCCCGGCCTCGTCGGCCAGCTGGGCCAGGGCCTCGGCGGCTTCGAGCTTGGCCGCGTTCTCCGGGGACGCGATGTCGAAGCGCCCGGCCTGGCGGGCGGCGCGGCTGGAGTCCGGCTGGCCGGCGCCCTTGCGGTAGCGGCCGGAGAGCCAGCCGCCGGCCAGCGGGCTCCAGGACAGCACGGCGAGGCCGTAGCGCCGGGCGGTGGGCAGCACCTCGCGCTCGATGCCCCGGGCGAGGATCGAGTACGGCGGCTGCTCGGCGACGACGCGTTCGCGGCCGCGCCGCTCGGCGGTCCACTGGCCCTCCACGATGGCGGAGGGCTCGAAGGTCGAGGTGCCGATGTAGCGGATCTTGCCCTGGTGGACCAGGTCCGAGAGGGCGCCCAGGGTCTCGTCGAAGTCGGTGCCGGGCTCCGGGCGGTGCACCTGGTAGAGGTCGATCCAGTCGGTGCCCAGCCGGCGCAGGCTGTTCTCCACCTCGCGGATGATCCAACGGCGGCTGTTCCCCTGCTCGTTGGGGTCGTCGCCGAGGCTGCCGTGGAACTTCGTGGCGAGCACGACGTTGTCGCGGCGGCCGCCCGCGAGGGCCTTGCCGACGATGGTCTCGGACTCACCGGCCGAGTAGACGTCGGCGGTGTCCACGAAGTTGATGCCGGAGTCCAGGGCGTGGTGGATGATCCGGACGCTGTCGTCGTGGTCGGGGTTGCCGCGGGCGCCGAACATCATGGTGCCCAGGCAGAGCGGGCTGACCTTCACGCCCGTGCGGCCGAAATCGCGGTACTGCGTCATCGTGCGTTCTCCTTGACGAGTTGACTGGCATTCAGGTGGTCGACGGCCGCGCCGGGGCCGGTCTCCCGGAAGGCGTCCCACAGCCTTCGGTAGGGGCCCCGGGCGGCGAGCAGTTCGGTGTGGGTGCCGGTCTCGACCACGGTTCCCGCGTCGAGCACCACCACCCGGTCCGCGCGGGCCGCCGTGGTCAGCCGGTGGGCGACGACGACGGTCGTACGTCGGCGGGCCAGGGACTCGGTGGCCGCGGCGACCCGGCGTTCGGTGGCGAGGTCCAGCGAGGCGGTGGCCTCGTCGAGCAGCAGCACGTCGGGGTCGACCAGTTCGGCCCGGGCCAGCGCGAGGAGCTGGCGCTGTCCGGCGGAGAGGTTGCGGCCCCGCTCCCCCACCGGGGTGAGGTAGCCGAGCCGGAGCCCGGCGACCATCTCGTGCGCGCCGACCGCCCGGGACGCCCGCTCCACCTCGGCGTCCGTGGCGTCGGGCCGCCCGTAGGCGATGGCGTCGCGGACGGTGCCGCTGAAGAGGTGCGCCTCCTGCGGGACCACGCCGAGCCTGCGCCGGAAGGCGGCCAGGTCCAGGTCGCGCAGGTCGTGCCCGTCCACCCGGACCGCGCCCGCCGAGGGATCGTAGAACCGGGCGAGGAGCTTCACCACCGTGGACTTGCCCGCGCCCGTGGCGCCGACGAGCGCGACGGTCTCGCCCGGTTCGATGCGCAGGGTCACCCCGTGCAGGACCTGGTGGCCCCCGCCGCCCGCGTAACCGAAGGAGACCGCGTCGAACTCGACCTCGCCGCGCAGGGCGGGCACCGGTCGGGGGCGCTCGGCGGGCGGGGTGCCGGCGGGGGTGTTCATCAGGGCGCGGAGGCGGCCGAGGCCGACGACCGCCTGCTGGTACCCGTCGAAGACCTGCGAGAGCTGCTGGATCGGCGAGAAGAACAGCTCCACGTACAGCAGGAACGCGATCAGCGTTCCGGCGCTCAGCTCGCCCGAGCGGACCTGGGCGGCGCCCACGGTGAGCACGGCCGCCGAGCAGAGCGTCCCGAGGAACTCCACGAACGGGAAGAACGTGCCCATGTACCGCTGGGCGCGCAGCCGGGAATCGCGGAAGGCGCGGGCCAGTACGGCGAAGTCGGCGGCGTTGCGCTGCTCGCGGCGGAACGCCTGGGTGACGCGGATCGCGGTGACGTTCTCCTGGAGGCAGGCGTTGACGGCGCTGATCCGCTCCCGGGCCTCGCGGTAGGCGGGGACCGAGTAGTGGCGGAAGACGGCGGTGGCCGCGATCAGCACCGGGAGCGCGGCGAGCAGCACCAGGGCGAGCCGCGCGTCGATCACCAGCAGGGCGACCAGCACCCCGGAGACCGTGAGCAGGCTGACCACGGCGGTGATCAGGCCGGTCTGGAGGAAGTTCGACAGGGCGTCCACGTCGGTGGTCATCCGGGTCATGATCCGGCCGCCGAGTTCGCGCTCGTAGTAGTCGAGGCCGAGGCGCTGGAGCTGGGCGAAGGTCTTCACCCGCAGGGTGTAGAGGAGGCGTTCGCCGGTGCGCCCGGTGGTGCGCACCTGGGCCACGCCGATCAGCCAGTTCGCGGCCACCACGAACCCGGCGGCAGCGGCCGCGGCGAGCAGGACGTGCCCGGCGTGGTGGGCGACGCCCCGGTCCACGCCGTACCGGACGAGCACCGGCACGGTGATCTGGGCTCCCGCGTCGAGCGCGACGAGCAGCAGGCCGAGGAGCAGTGGCAGCCGGAAGGGCCGCAGCAGGACGCCGAGCCCGAAGCGCGCGTCGGCGGCGACGGCCTGTTCGGTGGGCACCTCGGGGTCGGCGGCGGGCAGCGGGAGGCGGGCGAGTCCGGCGAGGAGTTCGGGGCTGGGCGGGGCCGAGCCGAGCACCCCGCCGCCGGGTCCCGCGCGGCCGGGACCGGAGGTGGCGGCGGCCTCGGCGAGCGCCTGGGCGGCCCGGACCGCGGTGCCCTCCAGCTGCTCGTCCTCGTCCACCTCGGGGCGCAGCCACAGGTGCGGGGTGGGGCAGCCGGGGTCGGGCGCGAGGGCGTCGTCCGGGCGGTCGTCGGCGCGGTCGTCGGTGGCCAGGAGGTCCCGGAACAGGGCGGACCGGCCGCGCAGTTCGTCGGGCGTCCCGGTGTCCGTGACCCGGCCGCCGTCGAGGATGGCGACGCGGTCGGCCAGCTCCAGGGTGGAGCGGCGGTGGGCGATGATCAGCGTGGTGCGGCGGCGGTCGTCCGCGCGCAGCCGGTGGTGGATCTCGGCCTCCACCCGGGCGTCGATGGCGGAGGTGGCGTCGTCCAGGACGAGCACGGCCGGGTCGCCGATCAGGGCGCGGGCGAGCGCCATGCGCTGGCGCTGGCCGCCGGAGAGGGTGAGGCCCTGTTCGCCGACCAGGGTGTCGTAGCCCTGCGGGAGCCGTTCGATGAACTCGTCGGCTCGGGCGACGCGGGCCGCCGCGCGCACCTGCTCGTCGGTGGCGTCCGGCTTCCCGTACGCGATGTTGGCGCGCACGGTGTCCGAGAGGAGCAGGCTCTCCTCGAAGACGTAGCCGATCCGGGAGCGCAGCGAGGCGAGGGCCAGGTCGCGGACGTCGGTGCCGCCGACCCGTACCGCGCCGGAGGGCACGTCGTAGAAGCGGGGCAGCAGGGCGGCGGCGGTGGACTTGCCGGAGCCGGCCGGGCCGATCAGGGCCAGGGTCTCGCCGGGGCGGATGTCCAGGGTGAAGCCGTCGAGGAGCGGGGCGCCGTCGCCGTATCCGAAGGTGACGTCGTCCCAGGAGAGGGCCGGGGGTTCGTCGGGGAGTGCGCGGGCGTGCGGGGCGTCGGTGATGACGGGGGCCTCGTCCACGACCTCCAGGACTCGTTCGGCGCCGGCCCGGGCCTGCTGCCAGACCGTGAGCAGGGTGGCGACCTGGCGTACGGGGGTGACGAAGGAGCCCAGGTAGGTGGTGAACGCGAGGAAGGTGCCGAGCGAGATGTGGCCGTGCAGGGCCATCCAGCCGCCGAGCGCCAGCACGGCGACCTGGCCGAGCGCGGGGACCGCCTGGAGGGCGGGGTTGTAGCGGCTGGTGAAGCGGACGACGCGCAGCCGGGACGCGAACAGCTGGCGGGCGCGCTGTTCGAGGCCGGTCAGCTCGCGGTGCTCCTGGCCGAAGCCCTTCACCACGCGGACGCCGGTGACGGTCGCCTCGACGGTGGAGGCGACCTCGGCGGCCTCCTGCTGGGCGTGCCAGTTGGCGGGGAACAGGTCGCGGCGGCTGCGGAGCGCGATCAGCCAGAGCAGCGGACCGACGACGAGCGCCACGACGGTCAGGAGCGGTGACAGGAACGCCATGACGGCCAGCGAGAACAGGAACATCAGGGCGTTGCCCGTGAGGTTGGGCAGGAATTGCAGCAGGGTCTGGATGAGGGTGATGTCGGAGATGGACCGGCTCACCACCTGCCCGGTGCGCAGATCGTCCTGCTGGGCGCCGCCGAGCCGGAGCAGCGCGGCGAACGCGTCGTTGCGCAGGTCGTACTGGACCCCCAGGGAGAGCCGTCCCGAGCGGTAGCGGCGGGTGAAGCTCGCGCCGAACCGGAGCGCGCCGAGTGCGGCGAGCAGCCCGGTCCACGGGACGAGCGAGGCGGTGGTGCCGGCCGCCACCCCGTCCACAACGTGCCGCAGCACGAGGGGCAGGGTGGCGGTGGCGACGGCCGCGGTCACGGCGGCGCCGAAGGCCATGAGGAGATCGGTGCGGTGGCGCAGGCAGTAGCCCAGCAGCCGCCGCGCCCAGCCGGGCCGCGGCTGCGACGGCTGCCGGGCCGTGCCGGTCCCGGTCCCCGGATGCGGACAGTCCGTCACCGGGCCTCCGCCAGACCGATGCCGTAGTCGCCGGCGCCGCGGACGATGTCGTCGAAGAGGCGGTTGGCGGGGCGCGGCAGCCCGTAGTGGCCGCGCAGGGTGCTCGCGGTGTACTCGGTGCGGAACAGGCCGCGCTCCTGGAGGATCGGCACCACCCGGTCCACGAAGACCTCCAGGCCGGAGGGGAGCACGGCGGGCATGATGTTGAAGCCGTCGGCGGCCCCGCTCTCGTACCAGTGCTCGATGGTGTCCGCGACCTGCTCGGCGGTCCCGGCGAAGGTGCGGTGGCCGCGCCCGCCGCCGAGCCTGCCGATGAGCTGACGTACGGTCAGCTTCTCGCGCCTGGCCAGCTCCACGATGAGGGTGTAACGGCTCTTGGCGCCCTCGATGTCGTCCTCGGTGGGGATGTCCTCGGGCAGCTCCGCGTCCAGGTCGAGGTCGTCGGGGGCGATCTTCAGCCGCTTGGCGAGCTGGATCTTGGCGTACTCGGGGACGATGAGGTTCTCCAGCTCCTCGTCGAGCGCCAGCGCCTCGGCCTCGGTGTCGCCGATGACGGGGACGATGCCGGGCAGGATCTTGATGCCGTCGGGGTTGCGGCCGAGGGCGGTGGCGCGCTCCTTGACGTCCTTGTAGAAGGCGATGCCCTCCTCCAGGGTCTGCTGGGCGGTGAACACCGCCTCCGCGTACCGGGCCGCGAAGTCCTTGCCGTCCTCGCTGGACCCGGCCTGCACGAGCAACGGGTACCCCTGCGGGGGGCGTTGTACGTTGAGCGGTCCGTCGACCCGGAAGAACTCGCCCCGGTGATCGATCTGCCGGACCCGCTCGGCCAGGGCGTGCACCCCGCGCTCCTTGTCGGCGATGACCGCGTCGTCGGCCCAGCTGTCCCAGAGCTTGGTGGACACCTCGACGAACTCGCCGGCGCGCCGGTAGCGGTCGCGGTGCAGCGGGGTGTCGTCCAGGCCGAAGTTGCGGGCCGCGTCGGCGCCCGCGGTGGTGACGATGTTCCAGCCGGCCCGGCCGCCCGAGACGTGGTCGAGGGAGGCGAACCTGCGGGCCAGGTTGTACGGCTCGTTGTAGCTGGTGGACGCGGTGGCTATCAGGCCGATGTGGCGGGTGGCCCCGGCGAGGGCGGTGAGCAGGACCGTCGGCTCCAGCTTGGCGGCGGGGCGGCGGCCGGGGTCGCCCATCAGGACGGGGCTGTCGGCGAGGAACAGCGAGTCGAGCCGGCCGCGTTCCGCGATCCGGGCGAGGTTCTTGTAGTGCTCGATGTCGGAGTTGGCCTCGGCCGGGCTCTCGGGCAGCCGCCAGGACGCCTCGTGGTGGCCGGTGGACATGAGGAAGGCGTTGAGGTGGAGCTGCTTGCGCTCGGGCGTGCGGGTCATCGGGAGTCCTTCTTCGCTTCGGTGAGGGGCTGGGGCTGGGTGACCCCGAGCGCGGTGAGCAGGGTGTCGCGGTACTCCTGGAAGCGCGGGTCGCGGCGGGAGCGCGGGGTCGGGAGGTCGACGGTGAGGTCGACGGAGATCCGGCCGTCCTCCAGGACCAGGACGCGGTCGGCCAGTTCCACCGCCTCGTCCACGTCGTGGGTGACCAGGAGCACCGCGGGGCGGTGGCGTTCGTAGAGTTCGCGGAGCAGGTCGTGCATCTTGATCCGGGTGAGCGCGTCCAGGGCGCCGAACGGCTCGTCCGCGAGGAGGAGTTCGGGTTCGCGGACCAGGGCGCGGGCCAGGGCGGCACGCTGCTGCTCGCCGCCGGACAGCTCGTGCGGCCAGGAGCGGTCGCGGCCCTCCAGGCCGACCTCCGCCAGGGCGGTGAGGCCGCGTTCCCGGGCGCCGGGGCCGCGCAGGCCGAGGGTGACGTTGTCGATGAGCCGGAGCCAGGGCAGCAGCCGGGAGTCCTGGAAGGAGAGCGATACCCGGTCGGGGACGGTGAGTTCGCCGGAGCCCTCGACGGTGTGGTCGAGGCGGGCGACGGCACGCAGCAGGGTGGACTTGCCGGAGCCGCTGCGGCCGAGCAGTGCGGTGAACTCGCCGGGGGCGACGGTGAGGTCGAGCTCCTTGAGGATGTCGCGGTCGCCGAAGCGGCGGACCAGCTTCCGGGTGCGGACGGCGGGGTGCGCGAGGGCCGTCGCGCCGGGGGCGGTCAGCCCGCCAGGGTGCGTCGCCATGACAGGACCTTCCTCTCGACGGCGCGTACCGCCGCGTCCGACGCGAAGCCGAAGATCCCGTAGGCCACCAGGCCCACGATGATCACGTCGGACTGGGCGTACTGCTGGGCCTGGAACATCATGTAGCCGATGCCGCTGGTGGCGTTGATCTGCTCGACCACGATCAGGCCGAGCCAGGACGCGGTGACGCCGAGGCGCAGCCCCACGAAGAAGCCGGGCAGCGAGCCGGGGACGACGACCTTGCGGATGAACTGCGCGCGGCTCAGGTCGAGCCCTTCCGCGAGTTCGACGTAACGGCTGTCGATGCCGGTGAGCGAGGCGTACGTGTTGATGTACATGTTCACCGCGACGCCGAGCGCGATGACGGTGACCTTCATCTGCTCGCCGATGCCGAGCCAGAGGATCAGCAGCGGGAGCATGGCCAGCGAGGGGATGGCGCGCTTGATCTGGAGCGGGCCGTCGAGGAGGTATTCGCCGGTCCGGCTCAGTCCGGCGGCGACGGCGAGGAGGACTCCGGCGGTCACCCCGAAGAAGAGGCCGAGCCCGGCGCGCTGGAGCGAGATGAGGACGTTGTCCTGGAGCCGTCCGCTGGAGACGAGGTCCGAGGCGGTGGAGAGGACCGTGCCGGGGCCGGAGAGGATCCGGGGGTCGAGATAGCCGGTGGCGGACGCGGCCCACCACAGGGCGATGACCAGGACCGGGCCGATGAGCCGCCCGAAGGGGACGGTCCGGCCGGGGCCGAGGCGTCTGCGGGTGCCCCTCGGTGCCGCCGGTGGTGCCTTCGCCGGGGAGGCGGCCGCGGTCGGCGGCGGTGCGGGGCGGGTGGTGTGCGTCAGCAGCTCGGTCATGACTTCTCCCGGTACTCGGCGGGTACGGCCTGGGCCGCCAGCGCCTCGAAGCGGCGGTCGAACAGCTCGGAGGCGTCCTGCTCCGGTACGAATCCGCCGGCGGCGAGCAGGTCGGCGGTCTCCTGCTCCCAGGCGATGGCCTCGTCCCAGGAGGCGGGGAACAGCGGCTTGTTGAGCGAGGCGACGATGCGCTTGCCGTCCTCCCGGGAGACGCCCTGGTCCTTGACGTAGTACGTGTCGATCCACTCGTCGGTGTTCTCCCACGCCCAGACCTGGCCCCGGGCCCACAGCGGGATGAAGCTGCGGACGGCGGCGGCCTTGGCCCGGTCGTTCAGCACCTCGTTGGGCGCCCAGAGCACCGAGAGCAGGTCCACCACGTCGGTCTTCACGCCGCGTGCCCCGTCCTTCTCGTACTGGCTGAGGTACTTGGTGAGGGTGGGCTCCCCGAGCGGGGCGACGTCGACCTGCTGGGACTGGAGGGCGGTGAGGAACTGGGTGCTGGGCAGGGCGACCAGCTCCACGTCCTTGTTGGCGATGCCCGCCTGCTTCAGCGCCCGGAGTACGACGACGCCCTGGGCCTGCCCCTGGGAGAACCCGATCTTCTTGCCCCGGAAGTCGTCCACGGTCCGGATGTCGGAGCCGGGTGCGGTGGCGAAGACGTACGAGGGGTTGTTCCGCACCTGCACGGCGACGATCTTCGCGCCCACGTCGATGGCGTGGGCCTGGATCGGCGGAATTCCGGCGTTGACGGCCAGGTCGATGGAATGGGCCCGGAATCCCTGGATGATATCGGGGCCCGCGCTCAGATTGGGCCATTGCGAAACGGTGAAGGGGAGGTCCTTCTCCAGTCCGGCGGGGCCGAGTTGGAGGCGGGTGGAACGGACGGCGACGGAAAGTTTCGTACCAGGTGGCGGCGCCCCCGAAGGGAGTTTTCCGGCCGGTTCGACGTTCGCCGCGGTTTTCGTCTGCGGCGAGCAGGCGGCGAGCGTGGAGATCAGGGCGGTGCCGCCGAGGGCGAGGAACGAGCGGCGGCCGAGCTTCGGGGATGCGTGGTGGCGTGGCATGGGAGAGGTCCTGATCCGGTCAGAGGGAGAGGTAGGCGCCGTCGTGGAAGAGCAGCGGGCTGCGGCCTTCGTCGAGCTGGGCGTCCACCACCCGGGCGATGACGATGCGGTGGTCGCCGGCCGGCACGATCTGCTCGGTCTCCACCCGCAGATGGCCGGCCACCCCGTCGAGCAGGGGCTCGCCGCCGGGCAGGCGGTGCCAGCGGGTGGGGGCGGCGAAGCGGTCGATGCCGCTGGTGGCGAAGGTCTTGGCCAGGGGCTGCTGTTCGGCGCCGAGGAAGTGCACGACGGCCGTACGGGCGTGCTCGAAGTGCGGCCACGACGAGGTGGTGGTCCCTATGCCGAACGAGATCAGCGGCGGGGTCAGCGAGAGCGAGGTGAGCGAGGTCGCGGTGAAGCCGACCGGGCCGCGGCCGGAGTCGGTGGTGATGACGACGACCCCGGCGGGGTAGCGGCGGAACGCCTGCCGGAAGCGGTCGGGGGCGATCCCCGCCGGAGCGGGGGCGGCGGCCGGGGCCGCGTACGAGGGCACAGTGACGGTCAACGTGTCTCCCGGAGGTGGAAAGCCCGAAAAGGGCAGCACGAAAAAGGCGGCTGGAATTGCGCGAAGGCGCGAATAAGCACAGCGAGGCGCGCGCGGGCGCGCGGAACGTTCGCCGGATATCAGCGGGTGTTTACCGGAGGCCCGGACAGCGGCCGCGACAGGAACGCGGCGCGGCGGGCAGGGACGAGCGGAACCGCGGCGTCACCGAGGACGCTTTCGCTGAATTCCGCTGTCGGCTGGTCATGAATCCATCATCCCGTGGCCGTTCGCGGCCGGTCAACAATGCAACTGACTGAATTAAGTCGGCTTACGGAAGAGGGGCGGCGGGTCCGCTGTCAGGACACCGCGGGCAGCGCCGGCCACGGCCCCAGCGGGTCCGTGTACAGCGAGCCGAGGGCCACCGCCCCGCCAGCGACGGCCAGGACCGACCCGGTGAAGCTGCTCGGCACCACGGCCCGCTCGGGGTCGTCGCACACCACCGACCGCTCGGCCACCTCCGCCCGCAGATCGGCCAGGCACTCCGGCATCCGCCCGGCCCCCGGCTCGACCACGACCAGGACCTCCGGGTCGAACATGTCGAGGAGCAGGGCCGCCGCCCGCCCGACCAGCCGGGCCCGCCGACGGAACAGCGCCACCGCCACCGCGTCCCCGGCGAGCGCCCGGTCGAGCAGTTCCGGGAAGGAGCCGGTCACCAGACCCTGGGCGGCGGCGCGCCGCACCATGGCCCGCTCGGAGACCTCCGACTGGAGGCAGCCGGAGCGCCCGCAGGAGCACGGCTCGGCACCGCCCGATCCCCCGGCGCCCAGCGGCAGATGGGCGACGCTGCCGGCGCCGGAGCGCGGTCCCCGGTGCAGGGCGCCCTCGGTGGCGAAGGCGGCGTCCACGACCGCGCCGACGAAGAGCAGGACGGTGCTGGCCCGCGTCGACTCCTGGCCGAAGAGCTGCTCGGCCCGGGCCAGGGCGCGGGAGTGGCTGTCCACATGGACGGGCAGCCCGGTCGCGGCGGCGAGGAGGTCGCGCGCCGGGACGTCCTGCCAGCCGAGCTGCGGATGGGCCACGACGGCCCCGCCGACCGGGTCGACGCGGTGGCCGGTGGCCAGGCCGAGGGCGAGGACGGTCCGCCCCTCGGCGTGCGCGTCCACCAACGCGGGCAGCCGGGCGGCGAGTTGGTTCAGGAGGCCGTGGGGGTCGGTGGTGCCGTGGGGCCGGCGGTCCTGGGCGACGATCCGGCCGCGCAGGTCCATCAGCGAGAGGGTGGAGTGGGCGACGGCGATGTGGGCCCCGGCCACCAGATAGCTCCCGGTGTCGATCTCGACCGGGATGTGCGGACGGCCGAGCCCCTTGGGCCCGGCCGTCTCGGCGCTCTCCCGGACCAGTCCGCGGGCGAGGAGGCGGCCGACGTGCCCGCTGACGGAGGCGGGCGAGAGGCCGGTGAGGCGGGCGACCGTGGACCGGGCGACGGGGCCGTGGTCGAGGATCGCACCGAGGACGGAGCCGGTGCCGGTCGGGCGGCGGCCCGGCACCGGGGCCGGTATGTCGGCGCGGCGCGGCGGGGTGGTGCGGGTCTCGTGGGGGCGGCGGGCGGGGGCGGAGAGACTTTTCACCGTGTCTTCCAGACCTCGGGGGCGGCGATGGGCGCGGTGTCTGCTCGGCGGAGGCGCGGGGCCGGGGGCGCGGAGGGCGCGGGCGTGGTGCCTCAGGCGCGGTGACACACGGCGGAGCACACCCGCTTGAGGTCGATGTGACCCCGCGTCGTGAGGTGTGCGGATCGCTGCATGCCGCGCAACGTAGCCGGACCGGCTCAACCCGGTCAAACCATCGCCGCATCCTGGACAGCTCCGCTCGTCACCGAACGTTTTCCGGAATTCACCCCTGATGCCTTGTCATCGTCTGTTCTACGCGCATAGCTTGTGCTCCCTCACCACACTCTGAGGGGCATTCTCCGTGCGTATATCCACCACACGTTCCGCCCTGCTGGCCGGCGCGGTCGCCGTGACGCTCTCGGCCACCGCGCTGCCCGCCGCCTTCGCGGCCCCGTCCGCGACCGCCGTGATCTCCGAGGTGTACGGGGGCGGCGGGAACTCCGGTGCGACGCTGACCCGTGACTTCATCGAGCTGGCCAACGCCGGCTCGGCCGCGTACGGGCTGGACGGGCTCAGCGTCCAGTACCTGCCGGGCGCCCCGTCGGCGGGCTCGCTGTGGCAGGTGTCCGCGCTGACCGGCTCCGTCGCGCCCGGCGGCCGCTATCTCGTCGCGGAGGCGGCGGGCACCGGCGGCACGGTGGCCCTGCCCACCCCGGACGCCACGGGCACCGTCGCGATGTCCGCCACGGCCGGCACCGTGGCCCTGGTCTCCGGGACGGCCCCGCTGACCTGCAAGACGGCCGCCGACTGCGCCGCCGACACCCGGATCGTGGACCTGGTCGGCTACGGCACCGCGGTCGTCCGGGAAGGCAGCGGACCGGCCAAGGGCGCCTCCGCCACCGCCTCCGTGGCGCGGGCGGCCTCCCTCGCGGACACCGACGACAACGCCGCCGACCTCACCGCGGCGGCCCCGTCCCCGGTCAACGCGGCCGGCGAGACCTCCGGCGGCGGCGAGGACCCGGGCGACCCGGGGAACCCCACCGAGCCCGGCACCGTGCGGATCCACGACATCCAGGGCACCACCCGGGTCTCCCCGCTGGACGGCAAGGCGGTCACCGGGGTGCCCGGCGTCGTCACGGCGGTCCGCACCTCGGGTTCGCGCGGTTTCTGGATCCAGGACACCGCCCCGGACGCCGACCCGCGCACCGGCGAGGGCGTCTTCGTATACACCGGCTCCGCCGCCCCGGCCGTCCAGGTGGGCGACTCGGTGCTGGTGAGCGGGACCGTGGACGAGTACTACCCGTCGACGACCACCCAGTCGGTCACCGAGATCACCGCCCCGAAGGTCACGGTCGTCTCCTCCGGCAACGCGCTGCCCGCGCCGGTGGTGCTCGACGCCAGGGCGGTGCCGTCGGCGTACGTGCCCTCGGCCGGGGGCGGCTCGATCGACGCGCTGCCGCTGGAGCCGTCGACGTACGCGCTGGACCTGTACGAGTCCCTGGAGGGCACCCGGGTCCAGATCGCCGACACCCGCGTGACCGGCGCGACGACCGCGTACCACGAGGTCTGGGTGACGGTCGTGCCGAAGCAGAACCCGACCCGGCGCGGCGGCACGCTCTACGCCTCGTACACCGACCAGAACTCCGGCCGGATCAAGGTCATGTCGCTGGACCCGGCGGCGCAGGTGCCCACCGCGAACGTGGGCGACGTGCTCGCCGGCACCACGTCGGGCGTCCTGGACTACGACTCGTACGGCGGCTACAACCTCCAGGCCACCGCCCTCGGCAAGGTCACCGACCACCACCTGAAGCGCGAGGTCACGCGCAAGCAGAAGGGCAAGGAGCTCGCAGTCGCCACGTACAACGTGGAGAACCTCGACGCGCTCGACGACCAAGCGAAGTTCGACACGCTGGCCGAGGGCGTCGCGGTCAACCTGTCCTCGCCGGACATCGTGTCGCTGGAGGAGATCCAGGACGACAACGGCGCGGTCAACGACGGCACGGTGGGCTCCGAGGCGACGCTGAAGCGGTTCACGGACGCGATCGTCGCGGCGGGCGGCCCGCGCTACTCGTGGCGCTATGTCGCCCCGCAGGACGGGAAGGACGGCGGCGAGCCCGGCGGCAACATCCGCAACGTGTTCCTCTTCAACCCGAAGCGCGTGGACTTCGTGGACCGTCCGGGCGGTGACGCGACGACCCCGGTCGCGGCCGTGAGGACGAGGAAGGGCGTCACGCTGTCGGTGTCGCCGGGCCGGATCGCGCCCGCGAGCGCGGCCTGGGACGACAGCCGCAAGCCGCTGGTGGGTGAATTCCGCTTCCACGGGAAGTCCGTCTTCGTCGTCGGCAACCACTTCGCGTCCAAGGGCGGCGACCAGCCGCTGCACGGCCGCTACCAGGAGCCGGTGCGCAGCTCGGAGACCAAGCGCGTGCAGCAGGCGAAGGAGGTCAACACCTTCGTCAAGTCGCTGCTCGCGGCGGACAAGTCGGCGCGCGTCGTGGTCCTCGGTGACCTCAACGACTTCGCCTTCTCACCGACCGTGGGCGCGCTGACCGACGGCAAGGTCCTCAAGCCGCTGATCACCACGCTGCCGAAGAACGAGCAGTACAGCTATGTGTACGAGGGCAACTCGCAGACCCTCGACCACATCCTGACCAGCCCGGGTGTGCGCCGCTTCGACTACGACGTGGTGCACATCAACGCGGAGTTCGCGGACCAGGCGAGCGACCACGATCCGCAGATCGTCCGCGTCGACGTGAACGCCCCGGAGCACGGGAACGGGCACGGCGGGCACGGGCACGACCACGGCGGGCACCACGGGCACCACTGACCCGGCACGCGGGCGGGCGGTTCAGCCGCCCGCCCGCGGCGACACCGCGTCCGCCGCCTCCGTGCGCGGGCGCGGCAGCGGGGCGACCGGCCGCAGCGCGGGGGCGGGTTCCAGCGGCCGGTCGGTCAGGAAGCGCGCCACCAGGTCCGCCACGTCGTCGGGGCGTTCCAGGACGACCCAGTGGTCCGACTCTCCGACGGTCAGGAAGCGGCTGCCCTCGATCGTCGCCGCGAAGGCCCGCTGGCGCTCCGGCGAGGTCACGGTGTCGTGCTCGCCCGCGAAGACGAGCGCCGGGACCCCGGTCAGCCCGCCGGAGAAGTCCGGGCGGTGCTCCAGCGAGCGGCGCAGCGAGCGCTCCGCGTGCGGGGAGTGCGTGAGGGCGTGCGCGAAGGAGCGGCGCACATAGCGCAGGGCCAGCTCCCGGCGGTGCACCGGCCGTTCCGGGTCCAGGCACATCAGCGCCTCGGCGGAGAGGGTCGCGAGCCCTTCCGCGTCGCCCTCCTCCAGCCGTCCGAGCCCTTGCCCCCAGGCGTCGCGCTGGGCGTCGCTGAGATGCGACGGTACGCCGCCGAGGACCAGGCGGGCGATCCGGCCGGGGTCGCGCCGGGCGCAGCCGAAGGCGATGGACGCGCCGTAGGAGAAGCCGAAGAGGTTGACCCGGTCGGCGCCCAGGTCGTCCATGACGCCGGTGACGGCTCCGCACAGGAGGCCGTCGTCGGTGCCGGGCGGCAGCGGGTCGGCGCCGCCCATGCCGGGCAGGTCGAGGGTGATGACGGAGGCGTGCGGGCCGAGGTGCTCGTCCATCTGCGGCCAGCCGTGGATGCCCTGGAGGGCGCCGCCGAGGACGACGACCGGTTCGGTGCGGGGCGCGGGCTGCGGCAGGAGGCGGTAGCGGTAGCGCAGGCCGGCCACGGTGAGGGTGCGGATGATCTCATCGGTCATGAGCTTCGGTCACCTGGTGAGTACGAGGGCGGCGTTGTGGCCCCCGAAGCCGAGCGAGGTCTTGACGGCCGCGTCGAAGGCGGCGGGCCGGGCCTCCTTGCTCACCACCTCGACCGGGATGTCCGGGTCGGGGGCGTCGAGGTTGGCGGTGGGCGGGACGAGCTGGTGCTGGAGTGCGAGGACGGTGAGCGCGGTCTCGATGCCTCCGGCGGCGCCGAGGGTGTGGCCGGTCATCGCCTTGGTGGAGGTGACCAGGGGCTGTCCGCCCAGGACCCGGCGGAGCATGGCCGTCTCGATCAGGTCGTTGGAGACGGTGGAGGTGCCGTGCGCGTTGACGTGGCCGACGGCGGCCGGGTCGATCCCGGCGTCCGCGAGGGCGGTGCGCAGCGCCCGTTCGATGCCGAGCCCGTCGGGGTCGGGGGCGACGGCCGAGTAGGCGTCGCTGGACGAGCCGTAGCCGGTGACGTGGGCGCGGACGGTGGCGCCCCGGGCGCGGGCGTGTTCGGGGCGCTCCAGGACGAGGAGCCCGGCGCCCTCGCCGACGACGAAGCCGTCGCGGTGGACGTCGAAGGGGCGGCAGGCCGCCTGCGGGTCGTCGATGCGGGTGGAGACGGCCTTCAGCCGGCAGGCGCTGGCGATCAGGAGCCGGGAGCAGACGGACTCGGCGCCCCCGGCGACGACGATGTCGCAGGCGCCGGTGCGCAGCATCTGGTGGGCGGTGCCGATGGCGACGGTGCCGGAGGAGCAGGCGGTGGAGACGGCCTGGCTGGGGCCGTGGGCGCCGAGGTCGGTGGCGACGCTGCTGGCGGCGCCGTTGACGACGGTGAGCGGGGCGAGCTTGGGCGAGACGCGGCGGGCGCCGCGTTCGGTGAGGGCGGTGTGCTGTTCGTCGTAGAAGGGCAGGCCGCCGTGGGCGGAGCCGATGACGACGGCGACCCGGCCGCTGTCCCAGACGGCGGGGTCCAGTCCGGCGTCGGCGACGGCCTCGCGGGCGGCGATGACGGCGAGGTGCGAGAAGCGGTCCATCAGCCGGTGCGCGGCGACGCCGAGCACGTCCCGGGTGTCGAGGCCGGTCACGCTGTACATGAAGTCACAGGGCAGACCGGCCAGTTCGGGCCGGTGCGGTACGCAGGGCGCGGTTCCGGGGTCGTTCACCGCGCGCCAGGTGGCGTCGGCGCCGACGCCCGCCGAGGTGACGAGGCCGATTCCGGTGACGGCCGCGGCGAACGGCGGCAGGCGGTGGGGGGCCGTCACGCGGCGGCCTTGCGCTGTACGGCGTCGACCAGCTGGCCCACGGTGTCGCGCGAGGTGAGCTGGACGTCGTCCAGATCGACGTCGAGCCGGTCCTCGATGAGGAGCCGCAGCTCCTCCAGCGCCAGCGAGTCCAGCCGGAGCTGCCTGAGCGGCACGTCGGGGCGGATCGCCACGGGGTCGGTTCCGAAGTTCGCCGTCAGCAAGGTGCTGATCTCGTCTGCCGTGCTCATGCTCATCGGGCACTTCTCCGCTGTCGTACGCGGTGACGCCTTGCCGCGTGAGATGTGAGTGCCATCGGGGACGCCGGCCGGTCCGGAGTTCTCTGTTATACGCCCTGGCGGCGGCGGGCCCGGTCCGCGTTCCCCCGTGCGGTGGGCTGCCGTCCAGGTGTACGAATCCGGCGCGGCGTCCGTCGGCTCACGGGGCGTCAACTCCGCTGGAGTGCACGCGCTTCGACACGCCTGCGGGCTGATTGTCATACCCAGGGTGGCTCTCTATCGTGAGCAGGCTTCGCGGCCGCCCGGCCCCGTCGGCCGGCCCTCCCCCACACAGCAGGAGCAGGTATGCCCACACGCGCCGCCCGGACCCGCGCAGCCCTTCTCGCGACCCTCACCGCCACCGTCCTCGCCGCGGCCGGCACCCCGGCCCTCGCGGCGGCGGAGCCCGGCCACCCGATGGGCCGGGCGTTCACGCGGGCCGCCGAGGCGTTCGACGTGCCCCGCGATCTGCTCGCCGCCGTCGGGTACGGCGAGACCCGCCTCGACGGCCACGCCGGACGCCCCAGCCAGGCGGGCGGCTTCGGCGTGATGCACCTGATCAGCAACCCCACGCACCACACCCTGGAACGGGCCGCCGCCCTCACCGGTGAACCGGTCGCCGCCCTGCGCACCGACACCGCCGCCAACATCCTGGGCGGCGCGGCACTGCTGCGCGGTTACGCGGACGGGCTGGGCCTGGACGCCACGGACCGCGACGACATCGACGCCTGGTATCCGGCCGTCGCGCACTACAGCGGTGCGCGGGGCACGGCCGCCGCGCTCTACGCCGACACGGTCTACTCCTTCCTGGCCACCGGGCTCGACGCGCTCACCCCGGACGGCGAGCGCATCACGGTGACCGGGCGGCCGGTCTCCCCGGAACGGGACGGGGTGGGGCCCGCGGACTCCGGTGCGCGGAGCGCCGACTACCCGGCCGCGCTCTGGGTCCCGGCCGACCCGAACAACTACACCACCGGCCGGACCGCGAAGATCGACAAGATCATCGTCCACGTCACGCAGGGCTCGTACGCGGGCTCGATCAGCTGGTTCCAGGACCCCGTGTCCGAGGTGAGCGCGCACTACGTGGTGCGGTCGTCGGACGGGCAGATCACCCAGATGGTGCGGGACGCCGACACCGCGTACCACGCGCGCAGCGCCAACGCCTCGGCGCTGGGCATCGAGCACGAGGGCTTCATCGACGACCCGACCTGGTTCACGGACGCGATGTACCGGTCCTCGGCCGCGCTGACCGCCTCGCTGTGCGACAGGTACGGCATCCCGAAGGACCGGGCGCACATCATCGGGCACAGCGAGGCCCCGGGCAACGACCACACGGACCCCGGCCCGTACTGGGACTGGGACCGCTACATGGAGCTGGTCACCGGCAGCGGGACGGGCGGCGAGACCCCGACGGGCTGAGCCGGGCCGCCCCGGGGTGTCACCGGTCGGCGCGGTCGTAACAGAGTTCCACGACCCCGGTGCCGAAGGTGCGGGTGCCGGTGAGGCGAAGGGGCCGCAGGGTCTCCTCCGCCGGGAACATCGGCTTGCCCCGGCCGATGAGGACCGGGTGGACGTAGACGCGGTACTGGTCGATCAGGTCGTGCGCCGCGAAGGACGCGGCGAGATCGGCGCCGCCGAGGGCGAGGTCGCCGCCCGGCTGCTCCTTGAGGGCCCTGACCTCTTCGGGGACCACCTCGCGGACGATGGTGGTGTTCCAGTCGGCGTGCTCCAGCGTCCGCGAGTAGACGTACTTCGGCATGTTCCGCCAGATGACGGCGAAGTCGGCCATCGGGCCCTCGTTGGCCGGGTCCTGGTCGGCGGTGGGCCAGAAGTCGGCCATCAGCTGATGGGTGACGCGGCCGTCCAGCATGCCGCCCATACCGGCCAGTTGCTCGTTGAAGTAGCTGTGCAGCTCCTCGTCCACCGTGTGCCAGTCGATGTTCCGGTCCGGACCCTCGATGAAACCGTCGAGTGACATCGACATCCAGTAGATGATCTTGCGCATGGGGTACCTCACCGGGCGTTCGGGGACGGGGCGGTGAACGCCGCCGACGTTACCGGCGGCGGGCCGCCCCGGCTTGACGCCGAGCCGGACCGGCGCGTAGGTGTCGGGGCATGAGACTCGGAGAGGCGCGTGCCGCCGCCGCGCACTGGGTGGCCGCGCACGCCCGCCCCGCGCCGGGCTATCTGGGGGCCTACTTCAGCGGGTCCACGGTCGGGCGGCCGGACGACGCGGAGCTGCCGGTCTCCTCGGACGTGGACGTGGTCGTGGTGACGGAGGGGGCCGAGGCGCCGGCGAAGCCCGGCAAGCTGCTGCACCGGGGCGCGCTCCTGGAGATCACCTACGAGCCGTGGTCGCTGCTGGCCGACCCGGAAGCGGTGCTGGGCGCGTACCACCTGGCGGGCGGCTTCCGCCGGGACACCGTCATCGACGACCCCACGGGGCGGCTGCGCGCCCTGCACACGTACATCGCGCCGCGCTTCGCCCGGCGGGACCAGGTGCGGCGCCGGTGCCTGGACGCCCGGCACCGCGTCGAGAGCCGGCTCGCCGCCCTCGACCCCACGGGGCCGTACGCCGCCCGGGTGCTGGGCTGGCTCTTCCCCACCGGCGTCACCACCCACCTCCCGCTGGTGGCCGCCCTGCGCAACCCGACCGTCCGGCTGCGCTACCCCGCCGTGCGGGACGTGCTGACCGCGTACGGGCAGGAGGCGCTGTACCCCGAACTGCTGGGGCTCCTGGGCTGCGCGGAGGTGTCCGCGCCGCTGGTGCGGCACCATCTCGACGCGCTGACACGGACGTTCGACGCCACGGTCCCGGTCGCGCGCACGCCGTTCTTCTTCGGCAGCGACCTCACGGAGCGGGCGCGGCCCGTCGCGGTCGACGGCAGCCGGGAGCTGATCGACCGGGGCGACCACCGGGAGGCGGTGTTCTGGATCCTGGCGACCTTCGCCCGCTGCCACACGGTGCTGGCCGTGGACGCGCCCGCGCTGCACACCGCCCGGCTCCCGGCCTTCCGGGAGGCGGTCGCCGATCTCACCGGCATCACGCGCACCGGGGACCTGCTCGCCCGCCGCGACGAGGTGCTGCGCTTCGTGCCCCGGTTGTGGACGGTCACGGAGGAGATCCTGGCGGCCAACCCGGAGGTCGTCGAGTAGCGGTGCGCTCTGCTACCTTGCCCGCGTGTCTCTTCCTCGTGCGTAGGACCCCGTCGAGACCGCGCCCGGCGTACCGGGTGCGGCGCTCCGGTGTCCCCGCATGCCCGTGGCGCGGTGAGTCCGCGCCACCTTCCCGAGGAAGACCATCGTGTCCACTCCTTCGTACGCCGCTGTCCTGCGCGTGCCGCACGCCGCGCGCGCCTTCGCCGCCGCGCTGACCGGGCGGCTCTCCTACGGAATCGCCCCGCTCGCCCTGCTGCTCGCCGTCAAGGACGCCACCGGCTCCTACTCGGCCGCCGGCACCGTGATGGCCCTGTTCGGGGCCGCCAGTGTGTTCCTGTCCCCCGCCCGTGCCGGGCTGATCGACCGGTACGGGGCGCGCCGCGCGCTGCCGCCGATGGCCGGTCTGTACGCGGTGCTGCTCACCGCCCTCGCCCTGGTCACCTGGCGGCCGGGCGCGCCCCCGCTGTTCCTCGGGGTCCTCGCCACGGCGGCGGGGGCCTGCACACCGCCGCTCGGCCCGGTCATGCGGACGCTGTGGAGCGAGCTGGTCCCCGACCGGGAGCTGCTGCGCCGCGCGTACAGCCTGGACGGGGTCGCGGAGGAACTGCTGTACGTCTCCGGGCCGTTGCTGGTGGGCGTCGCGGTGACGGCCACCGGGCCGGCCGTCGCCGTGCTGGCCGGTGCGGTGCTGATCGCGGCCGGGGCGGGGGCGCTGGTGACCTCGCCCGCCGTGCCGCGCGGGAAGCCGGACCACTCCGCCGGGGCGGACGGCGGAGCCGCCCCCGGCCTGCGGCTGAGCACCGTGCCCCCACTGCGGCGCGCCGTCCTGGTGACGGCGGCCGTGGGGCTCTGCCTCGGGGCCCTCGACCTGCTGGCGGTGGCCCTGACCGAGGCGATGCAGCGGGCGTCGGCGGTGTCCTGGGTGCTGGCCGCCCTGTCGGCGACGAGCGCGGTGGGAGGACTGGCCTACGGGGCGCTGCGGTGGCGGGCCCCGCTCGGGGTGCGGCTGCCGGTCATGGCCGCCGGGCTCGGCGCGGCGGTGGCGGCGGCCGGTCTCGCCGGCAACGTGTACGTGCTAGCCGCCGTGGTCGGCGCGGCCGGGCTGTTCGTCGCGCCGGCGCTCACCACCGCGTACCTGATCGCGGACGAGTCGGCGGACGCGGCCCGGCGCACCCGGGCGGGCGCCTGGGTCAACACCGCGTTCAACGCGGGCTCGTCGGGCGGCACGGCGGCGGTGGGGCTGCTGGTGGACCGGCTGCCGCTCGCCCTGTGCTGCGCGGTGGCGGCGGCCCCGGCGCTGCTGTGCGCGGCGGCGGTCCTGGGCACTGGTGTCCGGCGGGCCCGGGCCGGGACGGAAGCGGTGGACGCGGTCTGACGCACGGAGGCGGCCGTCCACCCCGGGGGGGATGAACGGCCGCCTCGCGCACGTTACTTCAGGCCGAACGCCCGGATGATCTCCTGGTCCACCGCGAGGCCGCCGGCGGCCTCGGCGTGGGCCTTGAGCGAGACCGCCGTGGCGCCCTTCTTCGGGGTCTTGAACCGGGCGGTCCAGGAACCCGTCCGGTCCTTCTTGAGCGACACCGCGCTCCAGGTCTTCCCGTCGTCGTAACTGACCGACAGGGAAGCCTTGGTGGCCTTCACCGCGCCGTCCAGCCACTCCTGCGTGGTGGACGAGAGACCGATCTCGGTCCACTTGCCGGCCCGGACGTCACCGGCGAGGTCCGTGGCGACGTCGTAGTCGAGCTGGAGCATCGGGATGTCGACCTGGTACGGGCCCTCGGGGTCGAGGGCGCCCGAGACGAACGACCACTCCGAGTGGGTGCGGACCGACGTCTTCCAGGTGTCCGCGTCGCGCGAGGCGTCGAGGACCAGGCGGTAGGGCAGCTTCTCGTCGGGCAGGTCGCCGATGTAGCCGGCGCGGCCCGGGGACTCGTCGAGCAGCTTGTCGCCCTGGTAGACGGCGACCTTGCCGGTGTCGTACTCCTTGTCCGGCATGGAGCCCGAGTGGCCGGCCCCGCCGTCCGTCCAGGGGGTGATGTTGTACTGGATGTCGCCGTACTGGGAGCGGTTGGGGCCCCAGAAGGCGGTGCCGAGGCGCGGCCGGGTGACGGGCGCGAACCACTGGGCCTTGTTGGTGGAGCCGGCCCGGTAGTCCATCTCGCCGCCGCGCTCCTCCAGCGCGGTGTCGGTGCCCTCGGCGTTGAACTGGGAGTGGTTCTCGTACCAGAAGGAGTCGCCCGGCAGCGGGTTGACCCACTCGGTGCGGGTGCCGGGGAACTTCTCGTACTCGTCGAAGCCGAGCCCGGGGCCGTACTCGGGGATGTCGTAGCGGAAGCCGCCGCCGACGACGTCCTGGTGGCCGTAGAAGGTGTTCTCGATCTTCGCCAGGTCACGGGTGGCCGGGGCGAAGGCGAGCGAGCGGTCCGGGACGGTGCCGTTGTGGCGGTCGACCAGGTCGTAGACGTAGTCGGCGAACTTGTGCTGCTCGACGGTCAGTTTCCTGCCGCGCTGGGCGGCCCTGATCAGGCTCTCGCCGGCGATCCGCTGGACGGTGGCGACCGGCAGGGCGAGCGTGGTGCCGTACTCGCCGTAGGACTCCATCAGCCGGCCGTCGCCCTGGTTGACGACGAACAGCGCCTTCGCGCCGGCCGCGACGGCGGCGGCGACCCGGTCGGCCGGGGCCACCGTGTCGCTGCTGCGGATCACGACGGCCTTGCCCCTGGCGTCCAGGTGCTTGTACTCGGCGGCGGAGCCGGTGCCCGCGTAGACACCGCGGAGCTTGGCGCGGCTGTCCTCGGCGACCGGGGAGCCGTTCTGCACGGTGGCCGGGACGTCCCGGCCGTCGGCGGTCAGGTCGAGCAGCTTCTCGCCCTGGCGCCAGCGGGTCAGGAAGGAGAAGTCGCCCTGGGTGACCTTCTTGGTGGGGGCCGCCCACAGCTGGTCGTACGTCAGCGGGATCTGGTACGCGTCGCGCTGGACGGTGCCGTCGGGTGCGGTGCGCGCCATGTCGTACCGCAGCTGGCGGGTCTCGGTCTCCTTGGGCGTGCGCACGCTGATCCTGCGGGCCTTGGAGGCGTCGAGGGTGGCCGTGACCGGCTTGTTCAGGATGATCTCGGGGGCCGCGAGGAAGGCGATCGCCTTGGAGTCGGCGGTGTCGCCCTTGATGTCGGCGGCGGTCCAGGCGGTGTAGTTGCCCGGGGGCAGCCGCAGCGTGGTCTCGCCGGACACCGCGACCGGCGACAGGTTCGGGTCGCCGAGGGCGCCGAGGACGACGGTGCCGTCCATGGGCTTGCCGGAGCGGTCGCGGAGCCGGAGCGTGAGGTCGTAGAGCTCCTGCTCCTTGTTGAGCGCGAAGCCGGTGTGCGCGACGACGGCGCCGGAGGCGTCCTTGGCGACGACCTGGCCGGAGAACGTGGTGCCCGCGTCCACCTTCGACGGGTCGAGCGTGAGGACGGCCTCGGCGGTGGAGCCGGCCGGGACGGTCAGCCGCTTCACGGAGAGCGTGTACGCGTCCGACGCGCTGTCGGTCGCCAGGTCGAGGGTGACGTCGGCGGTGCCGGTGTTGCGGTAGGTGAGGGTGCGTTCGGTGACCGGGTCGGAGGCGCTGTGCGGCCAGTCGTACGCGGCGACCGCGACGGAGCCCGTGGCCTCGACGGTCGTGTCGATCGCGGCCTTCACGTCGAGGCGGCCGGTGCCCTGCTCGTACGGGGTGTAGTCGGGCAGCACCTTGGACGAGGTCATCAGCGCGTCCTTGATGCGCTGGCCGGACCAGTCGGGGTGGCGCTGCTTGACGATGGCGGCGGCGCCCGCGACGTGCGGGGTGGCCATCGACGTACCGGACATCGACTGGTACATGCCCTCGATGCCGGGGACCGACTGCGAGGCGGCGGCGTTGATGTCGACGCCGGGCGCGGACAGGTCCGGCTTCAGGCCGTAGCTGCGCACCAGCGGGCCCATGGACGAGAAGTCGGCGCGGCCGTCCTGCTTGTCGACGGCGGCGACGGTGAGCGCCCGGTCGGCGGAGCCGGGCGAGCCGATGGTGCCGGCGCCGTACGCGTTGCCGGCGGCGATCACGAAGAGCGGGCCGCCGTCCGCGGAGAGGGTGTTGACGGCCTGGGACATGGGGTCGGTGCCGTCGTCGGCGACCGGTGAGCCGAGGCTCATGGAGACGACGTCGGCGCCCTCCGCCTTGGCCCACTCCATCGCCTCGATGATCCCGGAGTCGGCGCCGGAGCCCTCGTTGCTGAGGACCTTGCCGACGAGCAGCCCGGCCTCGGGGGCGACGCCCTTGTTGACGCCGTCGGACGCGGCGCCCGAACCAGCGATGGTGGAGGCGACGTGCGTGCCGTGGCCGTTCTTGTCGTCGACCTCCTCGCCCGGGACGAAGCTCTTCGTCTCCAGGATGCGGTCCTTGACGTCCGGGTGGTCCTCGTCGATGCCGGTGTCCAGGACGGCGACCTTGATGCCCTTGCCGTCGTAGCCCTCGGCCCATGCCTGCGGGGCGTTGACCTGCGGCACCGAGTCCTTGAGCGCGGCCTCGGCGCGGCCGTCGAGCCAGAGCTTGGCGATGCCGTTGTCCAGCGAGCGGGCCGTGGCGGTGCGCGCGATGTCGTTCCAGAAGGCGCGGGCGGTGTCCTTGCCGGCCTTGAGCGCGGCGCCGTGGATGGACTCCAGCTGCCGTACGGACGTGCTGCCGCGCGGGGCGACGGGCAGCGAACGGGCCTTGGACGCCGGGTAGGTCGCGATCAGCGGGATGCCGCCGGTCCTCTTGTCGTCGTAGCCCATCTTCGCGAGCGCCGTGACGTTGAAGAGGCGGCGGTCCAGCTTGCCGGCGGCGAGGAGGCCCTGCGCCTCGTCGGGCAGGACGTAGACGTCGTCCCCGGCCTGCTGGACGTGGACCCCGCCGGTGGCACCCTCGGGGCGGTCCACGGTGACGGTGTCCTGGTTGCCCGTGCCGTCGGTGTAGTGGACGACGTCGCCGGTGACGAGGGTGATGTCGTAGCGGTGAACCGGCTTCGCGGCGGGGGTGGTTGCCGCGGTGGGGGAAGCGGGGGCGGCGTAGGCGGCGCCCGTGACGGGCAGCAGCGCGCCGCTCATCAGGGCCGCGGCGGTGGCTATGACGAGGGTGCGTCGCCCGGCGCGTGCGGGTCTCGCCCGGCCGGTCGCGGTGGAGGGGGAGAAAGTCATGGGTGATGATCTACCGGTAAACCCGCCGCCGTGGGACGGTCCGCGCCTGGCGCGAATGTGCCGTGGCGGCTAACCGCCGGTGGTGGACGCCCCGCCTCCGAGGGCTGCTTCAGGCCACCGAGCCGATGCGGCCCGCCGGGGGCAGCCCGCCGGGGTGGTGGATCGGGGTGTGCGCGCCGGTCAGCGGTGCGCCGCTGCCGCCGCGCCGCACGGCGACGATCTCGGCGGCGATGGACAGGGCCGTCTCCTCGGGCGTACGGGCTCCGAGGTCGAGCCCGATCGGCGAGTGCAGGCGGGTCAGCTCCAGCTCGGTCACCCCGGCCTCGCGCAGCCGTTCGTTCCGCTGGAGGTGGGTGCGGCGGGAGCCCATCGCGCCGACGTACGCGACGGGCAGCTTGAGCGCCGCCTCCAGGAGGGGCACGTCGAACTTGGCGTCGTGCGTGAGGACGCACAGGACCGTGCGGGCGTCCACCGCGGTTTCGGCCAGATAGCGGTGCGGCCAGTCCACGACCAGCTCGTCGGCGTCCGGGAAGCGGGCCTCCGTCGCGAAGACGGGCCGCGCGTCGCACACCGTGACGTGGTAGCCGAGGAACTTGCCGGCCCGGACCAGGGCGGCGGCGAAGTCGATGGCCCCGAACACGATCATCCGGGGCGGCGGCACGCTCGACTCCACGAGCAGCGTGAGGGGCTGCCCGCAGCGCGAGCCGTCGGCGCCGATGGTGAGGGTGCCGGTGCGGCCCTGGTCCAGCAGGGCGCGGGCCTCGGCCGCCGCGGTGCGGTCCAGCTCGGGGTGTCCGCCGAGCCCGCCCTCGTAACGGCCGTCGGGGTGGACCAGGAGCGGCCGGCCGAGGAGTTCGGCGGGCCCGTCGGTGATCCGGGCGACCGCTGCCGCCTCGCCGCGTACGGCGGCGGCGAGGGCGGCGGCGTACACCGGGCGGGCGGGGTCGTCCGCCCGGACCGGGGTCACCAGGATGTCGATGACGCCGCCGCAGGTCAGGCCGACCGCGAAGGCGTCCTCGTCGCTGTAGCCGAAGCGTTCGAGGCGGGTCAGCCCGTCGTCCAGCGCCTCCTGGCACAGCTCGTACACGGCGCCCTCCACGCACCCGCCGGAGACCGAGCCGATGGCCGTGCCGTCCCGGTCGACGGCCAGCGCGGCCCCCGGCTGGCGGGGCGCGCTGCCGCCGACGGCGACGACGGTGGCCACGGCGAAATCGCGTCCCTGCCCGGCCCAGCGGTCGAGCTCTTCGGCGATGTCCAGCATCTCGGTCTCCTTGGCGGGTGGGGGCGGGTCAGCTGACGCCGAGCCAGCTCTCGATCGGGTGCAGGGCGAAGTAGACGACGAAGATCACCGTCAGGCCCCACATGAACGCGCCGACCTCGCGGGCCCGGCCCTGGGCGGCCTTGATGGCGACGTACGAGATGACGCCCGCCGCCACACCGGTGGTGATGGTGTACGTGAACGGCATCAGGACCACCGTAAGGAACACCGGGATGGCCACGGAGCGGTCGCTCCAGTCGACGTGCCGGGCGTTCTGCATCATCATCGCGCCGATGACGACGAGAGCGGCGGAGGCCACCTCGGCGGGCACGATCGCGGTGAGCGGGGTGAAGAAGAGGCAGGCGGCGAAGAACAGGCCGGTGACGACGGAGGCGAGGCCGGTCCTGGCCCCCTCGCCGACGCCGGTCGCGGACTCCACGAAGACCGTCTGCCCCGAACCGCCGGCGACACCGCCGATGGCCCCGCCGGCGCCGTCGATGAACAGCGCCTTGGACAGGCCCGGCATCCGGCCCTTGTCGTCGGCGAGCCCGGCCTCCGTACCGACGCCGATGATGGTGGCCATCGCGTCGAAGAAGCCGGCGAGCACCAGGGTGAAGACGATGAAGCCGACGGTCATCGCGCCGACGTCGCCCCAGCCGCCGAAGTCGACGTCGCCGAAGAGCGAGAAGTCGGGCGAGGAGACCGCGGAGCCCTTCAGCTCCGGCGGGCCGCTGCTCCAGATCTTGGGGTCGACGTCCGCGGCCTTGTTGATGACGACGGCGACCACGGTGCCGACGACGATGCCGATGAGGATCGCGCCGGGGATGTTGCGGGCCTGGAGCATGAAGATCAGCAGCAGGGTGACCGCGAAGACGAGGACGGGCCAGCCGGCGAGTTCACCGGCCGGGCCGAGGGTCACCGGGGTCGCGGTGCCCTTGCCGACGAAACCGGCCTTGTAGAGCCCGATCAGGGCGATGAACAGGCCGATGCCCATGGTGATGCCGTGCTTCAGCGGGAGCGGGATCGCGTTCATGATCAGCTCGCGCAGCCCGGTGACCACCAGGAGGCAGATCACCACGCCGTACATCACGCACATGCCCATGGCCTGCGGCCAGGTCATTTCGGGGGCGACCTGCGAGGACAGGACGCCGGAGACGCTGAGGCCCGCGGCGAGCGCGAGCGGGACCTTGCCGACGAAGCCCATGAGCAGGGTGGTCGCCGCCGCCGCGAGCGCGGTGGCGGTGATCAGCGCGGGCTGGCTGAGCAGATTGCCGTCGACGTCCTTGCCGCCGAGGATCAGCGGGTTGAGCAGAAGGATGTACGCCATGGCCATGAAGGTCGTGACACCGCCGCGCACTTCCCGGGCCACGGTCGAACCGCGGTCGGATATGTGGAAGTACCGGTCGAGCCACGATCTGCCGGCGGGGACGCGCGAGCCGGGGCCCGCGTCCTCCGCACCGGTCTTCGGCTGCACTGACTGCTGGGTCATGATGCCTGACTCCCAAGGTTCACAGGGGCACCCGCGATGAAGAATCGAAATGCGGGATTTGGGATGACTGCGCTGGCGGCACGACCCGGGGGACGGCCCGAGACGAACTGTTCATGCAGGAAGGGACGGAACGGGTGGTGCTGTTCCGGTGCGGGGGGTGCGGGGCCGCGAGCGGGGCGGGACCCTGGGCCTCCGGGCGGTGCGGGCCGGGAAGTGTGACGTTCGCCTGTGGCGCGCACCGCCCGGAGAGCGGTGGGGGCGGAGCCCCGGTCAGACGCCGGTGAGGTGTTCGGGCCGGACCGGCGTCCGGTTGAGCTCCAGACCCGTCGCGTTCCGGATCGCCGCGAGGACGGCCGGGGTGGACGACAGGGTCGGGGCCTCGCCGATGCCGCGCAGCCCGTACGGGGCGTGGTCGTCGGCGAGTTCGAGCACGTCGACCGGGATGGTCGGCGTGTCGAGGATGGTGGGGAGGAGGTAGTCCGTGAAGGAGGGGTTGCGCACCTTCGCGGTCACCGGGTCGACGATGATCTCCTCCATGACGGCGATGCCCATCCCCTGGATGGTGCCGCCCTGGATCTGGCCGACGACCGACAGCGGGTTGAGCGCCTTGCCGACGTCCTGGGCGCAGGCCAGTTCGATGACCTTGACCAGGCCGAGTTCGGTGTCGACCTCGACCACCGCGCGGTGCGCGGCGAAGGAGTACTGGACGTGGCCGTTGCCCTGTCCGGTGCGCAGGTCGAAGGGCTCGGTGGGCCGGTGGCGCCACTCCAGCTCGATGTCGATCGCCTCGTCCTCCAGGACGTCCGCGATGTCGGCCAGCACCTCGCCGCCGTCGGTGACGACCTTGCCGCCCTCCAGGAGGAGTTCGGCGGTGGCCCAGGCGGGGTGGTAGGTGCCGAGCTTGCGGCGGCCGAGCTCCAGGAGCTGTTCGCGGACGGCCTCGCAGGAGTTCTTGACCGCGCCGCCGGTGACGTACGTCTGACGGGACGCGGAGGTCGATCCGGCGGAGCCCACCTGCGTGTCGGCGGGGTGGATGGTGACCTGCGAGACGCCGAGTTCGGTACGGGCGATCTGGGCGTGCACCGTGACGCCGCCCTGCCCGACCTCGGCCATGGCGGTGTGGACGGTCGCGACGGGTTCGCCGCCGATGACCTCCATGCGGACCCGGGCGGTGGAGTAGTCGTCGAAGCCCTCGGAGAAGCCGACGTTCTTCAGGCCGACCGCGTAGCCGATGCCGCGTACGACGCCCTCGCCGTGGGTGGTGTTGGACAGGCCGCCGGGCAGGGCGCGGACGTCGGGGTGCTCGCCGGCGCTCTCCCACTGGCGCTCGGGCGGCAGCGGCATGGCCTTGACGCGGCGCAGCAGTTCGGCGACCGGGGCGGGCGAGTCGACCTGCTGTCCGGTGGGCAGCAGGGTGCCCTGCTCCATGGCGTTGAGCTGCCGGAACTCGACCGGGTCCATGTCCAGCTCGGCGGCCAGCTTGTCCATCTGCGCCTCGTAGGCGAAGCACGCCTGGACGGCGCCGAAGCCGCGCATGGCGCCGCACGGGGGTTGTTGGTGTAGAGGGCGATGGCCTCGATGTCGACGTTGTCGATGACGTACGGGCCGACGGCCAGCGAGGAGGCGTTGCCGACGACGGCCGGGGAGGCGGAGGCGTAGGCGCCGCCGTCCAGGACGATGCGGCACTTCATGTGGGTGAGCTTGCCGTCGCGGGTGGCGCCGTGCTCGTAGTGGAGGCGGGCCGGGTGGCGGTGGACGTGCCCGAAGAAGGACTCGAAGCGGTTGTAGACGATCTTCACGGGCTTGCCGGTGCGCAGGGCGAGCAGGCAGGCGTGGATCTGCATCGACAGGTCCTCGCGTCCGCCGAAGGCGCCGCCGACGCCGGAGAGCGTCATGCGGACCTTGTCCTCGGGCAGGCCGAGGACGGGCGCGATCTGACGCAGGTCGGAGTGGAGCCACTGGGTGGCCACGTACAGGTCGACACCGCCGTCCTCGGCGGGTACGGCGAGGCCGGACTCGGGGCCCAGGAACGCCTGGTCCTGCATGCCGAAGTAGTAGTCGCCCTTGACGATCACATCGGCCCGGGCCTCGGCCGCGTCCGCGTCGCCGCGGACGATGGGCTGGCGGTGGACGATGTTGGGGTGCGGCACATGGCCGATGTGGTGGTCGTCGCGGCCCTCGTGGATGAGGGGCGCGCCGGGGGCGGTCGCGGACGCCTCGTCGGTGACGACGGGCAGCTCGCGGTAGTCGATCCGGATCTTCGCGGCGGCGCGGCGGGCCGTCTCCGGGTGGTCGGCGGCGACGAGTGCGACGGGCTCGCCGTGGTGGCGGACCCGGCCGTGGGCGAGGACGGGGGTGTCCTGGATCTCCAGGCCGTAGTTCTTCATCTCGGCCGGCAGGTCGTCGTAGGTGAGGACCGCGTAGACGCCTGAGGTGGCCAGCGCCTCGGAGACGTCGATGGAGACGATCTCGGCGTGCGCGACGGTGGAGCGCAGGGTGTGGCCCCAGAGCATGTCCTCGTGCCACATGTCCGAGGAGTACGCGAACTCGCCGGTGACCTTCAGGATGCCGTCGGGGCGCAGCGTGGACTCGCCGATGCCGCCCTTGGTGCGGCTGCCCTGGTTGATGTTGGTGGGGGAACCGGTGACGCCCATGGCTCAGACCGCCTCTTCCGCGCGGGCGGCCGCCAGGCGGACCGCGTCGAGGATCTTCTCGTAGCCGGTGCAGCGGCAGAGGTTGCCGGAGAGCGCCTCGCGGATGTCCGCGTCGGACGGCTGCGGGGTGCGCTCCAGGAGCTCGTCGGCCGCGACCAGGAGGCCGGGGGTGCAGAAGCCGCACTGGACGGCCCCGGCGTCGATGAACGCCTGCTGGATCGGGGACAGCTCCCCGGTGTCGCGGGTCTCGTCGCCCGCGGCGGGCTCGGCCTTCCAGCGCTTGGCCCGGTCCAGCGAGGTGCCGCAGGCGCCGGAGGCGCAGCCGGTGCCGGGGTGGGCCTCGGCGCGGTGGGCGGCGAAGTCGGCGAGACCTTCTACGGTGACGACGTCGCGGCCCTCGACCTGGCCGGCGGCGACCAGGCAGGAGCAGACCGGGACGCCGTCGAGGCGGACCGTGCAGGAGCCGCACTCGCCCTGCTCGCAGGCGTTCTTGGAGCCGGGCAGGCCCATGCGCTCGCGCAGGACGTAGAGGAGGGATTCGCCCTCCCAGACGTCGTCGGCCTCGTGGCGGCGGCCGTTGACCGTGAAATTGACGCGCATGATCAGGCGGCTCCTTCGGTGCTGCGGCCGTTGCCGCGGTAGGACTCCCAGGCCCAGCCGAGGGTGCGGCGGGCCATGATGCCGACGGCGTGGCGGCGGTAGCTCGCGGTGCCGCGCACGTCGTCGATCGGGTTGCAGGCGCCGGCGGCGAGCGTGGCGAACTGCTGGGCGACGGACGGGGTGATGATGGTGCGGCTGTCCCAGAACCCGCCCTCCTCCAGCGCGGCGTTCAGGAATTCCTCGGCCTCCTTCGCCCGTACGGGTGTCGGGGCGGCCGATCCGATGCCGGTGCGGACCGTGCGGGTCTCGGGGTGCAGGGCGAGGCCGAAGGCGCAGACGGCGATGACCATCGCGTTGCGGGTGCCGACCTTGGAGTACTGCTGGGGCCCGTCGGCCTTCTTGATGTGCACGGCCCGGATCAGCTCGTCCGGTTCGAGGGCGTTGCGCTTGACGCCGGTGTAGAAGGCGTCGATGGGGATCATCCGGCTGCCGCGTACGGACTCGGCCTCCACCTCGGCGCCGGCCGCGAGCAGGGCCGGGTGGGCGTCACCGGCCGGGGAGGCGGTGCCGAGGTTGCCGCCGACGCCGCCGCGGTTGCGGATCTGCGGGGACGCGACGGTGTGCGAGGCGAGCGCGAGTCCGGGCAGCTCGGCCCGCAGGTGCTCCATGATCTGGCTGTACGGGACCGAGGCGCCGAGCCGCACGTTCTCCTGGCCCACCTCCCACTCGGTGAGGTCACCGATGCGGTTGAGGTCCAGGAGGTATTCGGGGCGCCGGTGGTCGAAGTTGATCTCGACCATCACATCGGTGCCCCCGGCGATGGGCACAGCCGTCGGGTGCTCGGCCTTGGCGGCGAGCGCCTCCTCCCAGCTTGCGGGGCGAAGGAAGTCCATGGTGGCTCTCTTCTTCTCAATCGGGTTTTCACGCTGGGCTGGGTGACGGCCGGCCCTCGAACTTGTTCATGTCTTGTTCACGCGGTGTGTGGCCCAGTACACAAGCCCTGCTCCACCTGGTGCAGTCACCGAACCCATGAAGCGGTTGGCTGGTCTCCGCTCATGTCTTGTAGATTCGAACGAATGGTGGGACCCAACAGCCTCACCGCAACACCCAGACTTCACCCGTACCAACGAGACAGATCGGCGGCGACCCGATGCGGCTGCGCGCACTGCTGGAGAACGACGCGCTGGGCCTGCGGCTGCTCGGCGGCGACGAGGAGCTGGACCGGTCGGTCCGGGGTGTGATGACGACCGACCTGCGCGACCCGAGCCGCTACCTCACCGGCGGCGAGCTGGTCCTGACCGGTCTGGCCTGGCGCCGGGACGCCGCGGACTCGGAGCCGTTCGTGCGCATCCTGGCGGGCGCCGGGGTGGCCGGTCTCGCCGCGGGCGAGGCGGAGCTGGGCGACATCCCGGACGATCTCGTGGAGGCGTGCCGCCACCACCGGCTGCCGCTGTTCGCGGTCCACGAGACGGTCGCGTTCGCAACGATCACCGAGTACGTGGTGCGCCAGGTGTCCGGCGAGCGGGCGGGCGACCTGGCGGCCGTGGTGGACCGGCACCGCAGGCTGATGACCTCCGGCCCGACCGGCGGCGGCCCCGAGGTGGTCCTCGATCTCCTGGGCTCCGACCTGGACCTCCACGCCTGGGTGCTCTCCCCCACCGGGCGGCAGATCGCGGGCGCGGGCGCCCCGCTGCCCGCCGCCGCCGGGGCCGAGCTGGCCGGGCTGCATCTGGCCGCCGTCCGCTCCGGCCGCCGCGCCCCGCACCGGGCGGCCCTCGGCGGTACGACCTATTCGCTCTTCCCGATCCGGAACAACGGCCGGGGCGGCGCGGTGCCGCCCGCCCGCGACGTCCGGGAGTCGGTGCTCTCGGACTGGCTGCTCGCCGTGGAGGCCGACGCGAGCGACTGGCCGGCCGCCCGGCTGGACCTCCTCCAGGGCGTCACCCAGCTGATCGCGGTCGAGCGCGACCGCCGCGACGCGGCCCGCACGGTGCGCCGCCGGCTCGCCCAGGAGGTCCTGGAGCTGGTCCAGGCGGGCGCCGCGCCCGCCGAGATCGCGGCCAGGCTGCGGGTGGCGACGCCGGTCCTGCTCCCCGGCCTCGGCACCGCCCCGCACTGGCAGGTCGTGGTGGCCCGGGTCGAGTGGGACGAGGACGGCGGGTCCGGGGTCCGGGGCGGCCCGGTCGCCCAGGCGCTGCTGGAGGAGATCCTGGTCGACCCGGCGGTGACCGGCCCCGATTCGGCGGACCGGATCGCCGTCGCCCACACGGGTGACGAGGCCATCGCCCTGGTGCCGCTGCCCGCCGCCCCGGAGCGGGCGGACGGCGCGGCGGCCGAGGGGCCTTCCGACGACAGCGGCACCGAGGGCGAGGACCCCGCCCTGCACGCCGACGCGCTGCTCGCCGCCGTGCGCGCCCCGCTCTCCGCGGGGCTCGGCGACGACGGCCGCCTGACACTCGGTGTCAGCGCCTCGGTGCACTCGGCGGAGGGGCTGCGCGGGGCGCTGGAGGAGGCCCGGCACGCGCGCCGGGTGGCGGCGGCCCGGCCCGGCCGGGTCTGCGCGGCCGGCCACCACGAGCTGGCCTCGCACGTACTGCTGCTGCCGTTCGTGCCGGACGACGTGCGCCGGGCGTTCACCGCGCGGCTGCTGGACCCGCTGCGCGAGTACGACCGGCGCCACCGCGCGGAGCTGATCCCGACCCTGGAAGCCTTCCTGGACTGCGACGGTTCCTGGACCCGCTGCGCGGCCCGGCTGCACCTGCACGTCAACACGCTGCGCTACCGGGTCGGGCGAATCGAGCAGTTGACGGGGCGTGATCTGGCGCGCCTGGAGGACAAGCTCGATTTCTTCCTGGCCCTCCGGATGAGCTGAAATCCCGGGCCGGGCAAGGGCCCTGGGGGCGACCGGCCCCGCGCGGCCGATTGTGAAAAGTTTCACCTGACATTGCCTCGACCTCTTGGCCCGGCGTGCCATTCCGTGCTGTGATGCGGCCCATACTCAACAGCTCGACGGCGCGCTCGGGGAGGGCAATGTGGCGCATACCGCCATGTCTGGTTCCGGAACGACAGCAGATGACGATCCTCCGCTCCAGACCGCGGTATGGCGGCTGCGCTCACGCGCCTGCTGGACGGACGCCGCGGCCCTGCTGGAACACGACGCCGCCACCGACCCCGCCGCGGCCCTCCAGCGGACGGCCCTGCTGACCGAGCGGTGCCTGTACACCGGGCAGGGCTGGACGGACGCCGAGGACGCCCTGCGCACCGCCGAGGCCATGGCCCACGACGACGAGGAACGCGGCGCGGCCGCCTGCGAGCGCGGCTACCTCGCCTACGCCTCGACCCTCCTCGGCGTACGGGACCGGGCGGACGAGGCCCGGGTCGCGCTGGGCCGGGCCGCCGCGCTGCTCTCCCCCGTCGCCCAGGGCCGGCCGCTGCTCGACTTCCGGCGCGGCCTGATCGCGCAGAACATCGCGGACTCCCCGCAGGCCGCCCGGGCCGCCTACCGCAGGGCCCACGCCGGCGCCACCGCGCAGGGCGACGCGCTGCTGCTCTCCTCGACCTGGCGCCATCTCGCCCTGATCGCGCTGCGCGAGGGCGAGCTGGCGGAGGCCCGGCACGGCTTCGCGGAGTCGCTGCGGATAAGGGAGGAGCTGGGCTACCTGGTCGGTACGGCCCCGGCGCTCATCGCGCTGGCCGACGCCGAGCCGGAAGTGGAGGCCGCGACCCGGCTGCGCGCCGAGGCGGCCCGGCTCTTCCGGCTGCTGGGCGGCGTCCCGACCTGGCTGGGCCCCCACCTGGACCAGCCCCCGCCGGAGACGGTCGAGGCGAACTGAGACCGGGCGCCGGCCCGTCCCCGTACGCGCCAGGGCTTACGGGGGTCAGCCGTCGGCGCCCGCGAAGTGTTCGCGTACCAGCGACTGGACCACCGCCACGTCCTGGGCGATCAGCGCGTCGAGCAGCGCGGTGTGCTCGGAGGCGTCGGCCAGCAGGTCGGCGCGCCGGGTGACCGGGTTGTCCACCAGGGGCCACTGGGAGCGGCGGTGCAGGTCGTCGGCGACGGCCACCAGGCTGTGGTTCCCGGCGAGGGCGAGCACCGCGCCGTGGAAGGCCCGGTCCGCCTCGGCGTAGCTCGCCCGGTCGCCGACGGCCGCCGCCGCCACGGTGGCGTCGGCCAGCGGGCGCAGCGCGCACCAGCGGGCGGGCGGGACGGTGCGGGCGAGCCGCAGCATGACCGGGACCTCGATCAGGGCACGGACCTCGGCCAGCTCCGCCAGCTCGCGCGGTCCGCGCTCGGCGACCCGGAAGCCCCGGTTCGGCACGACCTCCACGGCCCCCTCGGTGGCCAGCCGCTGCATCGCCTCGCGCACCGGGGTCGCGGAGACGCCGAAGCGGGCGCCGAGGGCGGGCGCCGAGTAGACCTGTCCCGGGACCAGCTCGCCGTCGACCAGGGCGGTGCGCAGGGCCTCCAGGATCTGGCCGCGCACGGAGTGCCGGCGCACCTGGACGCGGGGGGCCTCGTGCGGGTGCTCCCCGTGGGTGTGCTCGCCGCGGGCCTGCTCGGGCACCCGGACGGCCGCGGTACCGCCGTACGGGGGACGCACCTCCCCGCGCGCTCCGCCCTGTTCCACGGGCACCTCCTCGGCCGGTCGCGGGCGCGCTCGCGCGTGCGGCGCCCTGAGTGCACGATAGGCGCAAGGGCCCCCAGTTCAAACATCGATCCGGCAGGGTAAGGTAAGGCTTACCTGCTGACGATCGTGAATCGGTGGTCCCCGTATGACCATGCCCGCCCTGCTCCCCGCAGTGACGGCCTCGCCCGTGGCCGACGCCTACGCGCGCCTGACCGAGGTCTTCCCCGGGGTGCGCGCCGAGATCCTCGCCGAGGGCGAGAGCGCCCCCGGCGGCCCCGGCTGGGTGGGCGCGCACGAGCTAGCGGCCGGCGGCGCGGCGCTGGACACGTTCCTCGCCTTCGACGCCGAGCAGGTGCGGCGGGACTACGGCCAGGAGGGTCGGCCCGATGTGATCGCCAGCTTCGGACTGCACCGGTACGCCTGGCCGGCCTGCCTCCTGGTGACCGTGCCGTGGTTCCTGCACCGCCGGGTGCCCCGGGTCCCGGTCGAGGACGTCTCGTTCCAGCGGGCGCTGGGCCATCTGACGCTGCGGGTGCGGGAGTTCGCCTGCCTGCCGGACGACCCGGCGGCCGGGCTGCCGGGGGCCCGGGTGGTGGCCGACGAGGCGGCGCTGCGGGCCGAGGTGCTGGACGCGGTGGCCGAGCACCTGGGCCCGGTCCTCGAGGGCTTCCGGCCGCGGATGCGGCGCGGCAAGCGGGCCCTGTGGGGGATGGCGACCGACGAGATCGTCGAGGGCCTGTGGTACGTCGCCCATCTGCTGGGCGAGGAGGGGCGCGCCATGAGGGAGCTGGAGGCGCTGCTGCCGGGCACCACCGCGCCGTACGTCGGCACCGCGGGCTTCCGCGAGCTGACCGGCCCCAACGGGGAGTCGCTGCCGACCCGGGACCGGGCGAGCTGCTGCCTGTTCTACACACTGCGCCCCGAGGACACCTGCGTGACGTGCCCGCGTACGTGCGACGAGGAGCGCGTCCGCAAGCTGACGCCCGCCCTCTGATCCGTACGCCGTTCCACACCGCCCGGACGGGTGGCACGTATTCGAACATCATGCGTAAACCGCTGACGGGCGTTCGACCAGAACGTCCATATCGGCGGCCTCCCGCACCCCTTTGGCGTTCTCTTGCCCCGAAAGCGCCTGGCCGTGACGGGATTTCCGCCACGATGGCGCCCGAAACGCCCTACGTGACGCAAGGGACCGCGCATGAGACTGACCGACATATCGCTTGACTGGCTGCTTCCGGGCGCCGTGCTGCTCGTGGGGGTCATGGCGGCGGTGGCGGTGGTCGCGCGTGGAAGGCGCGCCTCTGACACAGCAGCCTCGGCCGACGACAGCTGGGAACGCAGCGAGGAGCGGCGCAGACGCAAGGAAGCGCTGTACGCCACCGCTTCGTACGTGCTGCTGTTCTGCTGTGCGGCGGTCGCCGCCGCACTCTCCTTCCACGGGCTCGTCGGCTTCGGCGAGCAGAACCTCGGCCTCTCCGACGGCTGGGAGTACCTGGTGCCCTTCGGCCTGGACGGGGCGGCGATGTTCTGCTCGGTCCTGGCCGTACGGGAGGCCAGCCACGGGGACGCGGCGCTCGGCTCGCGCCTCTTGGTGTGGACCTTCGCCGGTGCCGCCGCCTGGTTCAACTGGGTGCACGCGCCGCGCGGCATCAACCACGCGGGGGCCCCGCACTTCTTCGCGGGCATGTCGCTCTCGGCCGCCGTGCTGTTCGACCGCGCGCTGAAGCAGACCCGCCGGGCCGCGCTGCGCGAGCAGGGCCTCGTGCCCCGCCCGTTGCCGCAGATCCGGATCGTGCGCTGGCTGCGCGCACCCCGGGAGACCTTCGGCGCCTGGTCGCTGATGCTCCTCGAAGGCGTACGCACGCTGGACGAGGCGGTCGACGAGGTACGCGAGGACCGCAGGGAGAAAGAGCAGAACCGTCTCCGCAGAAAGGACCAGGAGAAGCTGGACCGGGCGCACATCAAGGCCCTGAACCGGCAGAACCGGGCCTGGGGGCGGCTCGGACGGGGTGGCGCCCCGGTCGAGGTGGCCGCCCTGGCCCCGGCGACGGGCTCCGCGCAGTCCGTCGCGGAGCCCGCCATATCGGAGCCGGGTCAGCTGCCCCTGCGACCCCGGCCATCCCTGCAAGCCGTGAACCACTCGAACTCGGCGAGCGTCCCTGAACTGGGCGCGAGCGAGTCGGCCCCGGCCGATCCGCTCGCCGACGACGACACCCAGGCCCTGCCCCGGCTCGATTCGCTGGAGCAGAAACTCAAGGACCTGGAGCAGCAGTTCGGCTGAGGCGGGACAGCGGTTGCGGGCGAACGGCTCTGACCGTCCGGAAGAGCGGTCAGAGTCGTTCGCCGTCCAGTTCGAACCAGACCACCTTGCCCAGCGAACGGGGGCTGATCCCCCAGGAGTCGGCCAGGCTCTCCACCAGGATCAGGCCCCGGCCGTGCGTACCGTCGTCGGCGGGCGGTACGTGCGGCTCGGAGTCCATCCCGGGGACGAAGTCCCGCACCTCCACGCGCAGGCGGCGGGGTGCGACGCTCACGGCGACGACCGCGCCGTCGTCCGTGTGCACCAGGGCGTTGGTCACCAGCTCACTGAGCAGCAACTCGGCGACCTGCGCCGGTTCCTCCTTCCACCGGTAACGCAGTAACTCCCGCACCGCGCCGCGGACTTCTCCCACGGCTGCGAGATCGGCCCGGTCCACTCTGCGATGCATCCGGGCCTCTTCGTGACGCTCCATCGTTTCCCCCGCCCACACGGTCATTCGCCCCCTGTCTCGAAGGTGCTCACGCAATGCATGCCCCGCCTACCGGCTGTCACGCTTGCGGAGCCCTTCGTACCGGAGGGAATCGTGCGGGGCTCAGGCCCGCTTGTAGTAGTACTTCATTCCGCTGACGTCGTGCTGGATGCCGCTGCCGTTGGTGACGAAGAAGGTCGCGCCCGTCGCGGTGTAGCAGTAGCCGGGGTTGGGGCCGACGAGCTTGAGGGTGCCCACATTGAGCCGGCTGCTGGTGCTGGACGTCACCTTCCCCTCGTACGGGCAGTTGTTGTACACGTAGTCGCTGAGGCGCACCACGCCGTTCTTGGAGATGGTGACGGTGCCGGGCTGGCCCGGGTTGTACGTCTCCGCGTACTTCCAGGTGCCGACGAACGCCGCCGGCACCGTGGTGCCGCCGCCACCCGAGCCGCCGGTGGAGGAGCCGCCGGTCGAGGAGCCGCCCGAGGTGCTGGACGAGCCACCGCCGCCGGACGTGCTCGTGGAGGAGCCGCCGGTGCTGCTGCCGCCCGAACCGCCGCCGCTGGTCGTGGTGGAGGACGAACCGCCGCCGCCCGTGGAGGAGCCGCCCCCGGTGGATGACGAGCCTCCGCCGGTGGAGGAGGAGCCTCCGCCGCCCGGACTGCCGGCGTCCCGACCGTCCTTGCCCGGCTCCCCGTCCTTGCCGTCCTGCCCGTCCTTGGCGGCGTCCGCCTTCCTCTTCTTCTTGCTGGGCGACGGCTTCGGGCTCTTGCTGCCGGCCGGGGACGCGCTGCCGGCCGCCGAGGGCTCCGGGGAGGCGGTCGGGCCGGTCGAGGTGGCGATCGGGGGCGCCGCGTGCGCGTCGCCGCCGTCATGGCTGAACGGCTGGAGCATGACCAGCGTGCCGCCCCCACCGCCGAGGACGACCACCAGCGGCACGGCGACGAGCCAGGGGCGGCGGCGCTTCGGCTTCTCCTTGTCCGCCGCCCTCGCGCCGTCCACCGCCGCCGCCACCTCGGGCGCCGACCGGAGGTCGACCGTCGGGCGGTCGCCCTCCTGCCGCAGCGGCGCCGCCTCCGCGTCGAGCAACTGCGCCGACTGGCGGGCCAGATGGCTCACGACGGCGGCCGGCAGCCACGAGGAGGCGGCGGGCTCGGCCGCGCGCTCCGGCTCGGCCAGCAGTTCGTCCACCGAGGGCCGGTCCTCGATCGGCTTGACCAGCAGCCGGGCGATCAGCGCCTTGAGATCCGCGTCCCGGACCCGCTTCAGCTCGGGCTCGGCCTCGGCGATCCGGTACATGATCGCGTGCTGGTTGCTCGCCCCGTGCCCGAAGGGGAGCGTGCCGGTGGCCGCGTACGTCAGGACACAGCCGAGGGTGAAGACGTCGCTCTTCGGTACCGCGCTCTCCCCGAGCACCTGCTCCGGGGCCATGAAACCGGGCGAGCCGATCATCATGTTGGTGCTGGTGAGCAGGGACTCGACGGCGGTTCCGACGGCGCGGGCGATCCCGAAGTCGATGACCTTGGGCCCCTCCATCGTGAGCATCACGTTGGACGGCTTGAGGTCGCGGTGGACGATGCCCGCCGCGTGGATGTCCTTCAGCGCGTGCAGCAGCCCCGTGGCGAGCGCCCGCACCGAGGCGGCGGGCAGGGCACCGTGGCCCCGCACGACCTGTTCCAGGGAGAGCCCGGGGACGTAACCCGTGGCCACCCAGGGGAATTCGGCGTCCGGCGCCGCGTCCAGGACGGGCGCGGTCCAGCGCTCGCCGACGCGCCGCGCCGCCTCCACCTCGCGCCGGAAGCGGGCCCTGAACTGCGGGTCCGCGACGTGCTCCGCGTGCACCACCTTGACCGCGACGGTGCGGCCGCCCTCGGAGCGGGCGAGGTAGACCCGGCCCATGCCACCCGCGCCGAGCCGGCCCAGCAGGAGATAGGGCCCGACGCGCACCGGGTCCGTCGGTGTCAGCGGTTTGATGCCTCCGTCGAGGTAGTCCTCGTTGTCCGCGTGGTCGTCGTTGTTCACGCCGCTCTCCTGAAGTCCCCGTATACAGCCGCGACTTGGCGCGTCAAACGTTCAGTGTGAAGCAACGGGGGCGCTAATTGGAACAACTTCCGGAAACAATTCCGGAACCTTCTTCTACGCTGTCCCCGATGGCACCATCAGGAGCCATAGATTCCGGAAGCGGGGGCCGCGTGATGAGTCCGAAGCAACAGCGCGGGGAGGCCACGGCCGCCCAGGTGCTCGACTGCGCCCTGGAGCTGTATGCGGCCCGAGGTGAGGCCGGCCTGACACTGAACGCGATCACCTCGGCCAGCGGGGTGAGCGCGGGCAGCATCTACCACCACTTCGGCAGCCTTCAGGGTGTGGTCCTCGCTCTCGCGCAGTCCTGGCTGGGCCGCCTCCTCGGCGAGGTGGTCGGGGCGCTGCACCAGGTCACGGACGCGCGGGGCGGGGTCCGGGCGCTGACGGAGACCTACCTCCGCTTCATCCAGGAACATCCGGACGCCGCCCGGCTGATGCACTCGGTCACCGCGGACCGCGAGGCGATCACCAACGCGCGGCAGCTCCGGGGCGCCCAGGAGGCCCGGATCGCCCCGCTCGCCGACTGGCTCCACGCCCACCGGGAGTCGGGCGAACTGGCCGCGCTGCCGCTGCCGGTCCTGGAGTCGCTGATCCTGGGGCCGGTGACGGGCATCGCACGGCGCTGGCTCGCGGTGGGTGACATCGACATCGAGGAGGCCATCCGGACGGTCCCGGACCACATCTGGCGCTCCGTCAGCCCGTAAGCCGACGAGGGACATCCGTTCGAGCGCGGCACGGTCGTGGCACTCCGGTGGTCCACGGAACGGGATGTGTTCCCTCTCCACGGTTAACTCTCGAAGAATTCACCCGAGTTGGCGTTGACGGGCGGCTGTCTACGCGCGTCATCATGGAGCATGCGAATCCCCCCACGGATCACCACGCTCGGCGGCGCGGCCGCCCTTCTGTCCGCTCTCCTCGTCGGCGGCCCGGTCACGGCGACCGCTTCGGCCACGTCCGCCTCGGTCGGCAGCGTCTGCTACTCGGACCTGCCGTCCCAGGCCCACGACACCCTGGACCTCATCGACTCCGGCGGCCCGTTCCCGTACGACCAGGACGGCACCGTCTTCCAAAACCGCGAGGGCGTGCTGCCCGCGCAGGACACCGGCTACTACCACGAGTACACCGTCATCACCCCCGGCTCGTCGACGCGTGGCGCGCGGCGCATCGTCACGGGTGAGGAGAGCCAGGAGGACTACTACACCGCCGACCACTACGAGACGTTCGACCTGGTGGACCACGGCTGCTGAGCTGTGCCCGTAGGGTCGTCCCCATGACCGTGACCTATGTGATCGAGGGTTCCCGGATCACCGGCCCGGACAGCTTCTGGTCCGTCGTCGGTGAGGCGGTGAACGGGCCGGGTGGCTACTTCGGCCGCAATCTCGACGCCTTCGCGGACTGTCTCAGCGGCGGAATGGGCACGCCGGACGACGGCGACTTCGTCTTCGAGTGGCGTGATCACACCGTGTCCGCAAGGGCGTTGGGGCATCCGGAGACGGCCCGCTATCTGGACCGGCTGGTCGCCCGCGCCCATGAGAGCAACCGGAGCCGCCTGCGCGAGGAGTACGCGCAGGCGGCTGCGGGGCGCGGTCCGACCCTGTTCGACCGGCTGGTGGCGATCATCCGGGACCGGGCGGGGCCGGACGCGCTGCGGTTGCTCTGAGGGCGTGCCCGCGAAGATCCGCCGGACAGGCCCTAAGGGCGCGGCATGTTCCGGAGGTTGGAGCGGGCCATCTGGAGCATCCGGCCGACTCCGCCGTCGAGCACGATCTTGCTGGCGGACAGGGCGAAGCCGGTCACCATGTCCGCGCTGATCTTCGGCGGGATGGAGAGCGCGTTGGGGTCGGTGACGACATCGACCAGCGCCGGACCCTTGTGCTTGAAGGCGTCCTTGAGCGCACTCGTCAGCTCCTTGGGCTTCTCGACGCGGACGCCGTACGCCCCCGCCGCGCGCGCCACGGCCGCGAAGTCCGGGTTCTTGTTGGTCGTCCCGAAGGACGGCAGCCCGCCGACCAGCATCTCCAACTCGACCATCCCGAGGGAGGAGTTGTTGAAGAGGACGACCTTCACCGGCAGGTTGTACTGCACCAGGGTCAGGAAGTCGCCCATCAGCATGGTGAATCCGCCGTCGCCCGACATCGAGACGACCTGCCGGTTGCGGTCGGTGAACTGCGCGCCGATGGCCTGCGGCAGCGCGTTGGCCATCGAGCCGTGGCTGAACGAACCGATCACCCGGCGCTTGCCGTTGGGCGTCAGATAGCGGGCCGCCCAGACGTTGCACATACCGGTGTCCACGGTGAACACGGCGTCGTCGTCGGCGAGTTCGTCCAGCACCGAGGCCACGTACTCGGGTGGATCGGGACGTGCTTCTCGACCTTGCGGGTGTACGCCTTGACCACGCCCTCCAGCGCGTCGGCGTGCTTCTTGAGCATCCGGTCGAGGAACTTGCGGTCGGTCTTCGCCTTCACCCGGGGGGTGAGACAGCGCAGCGTCTCGCGGACGTCGCCCCAGACGGCCAGGTCCAGCTTGGTGCGCCGGCCTAGGTGTTCCGGCCGCACATCGACCTGCACGATCTTCACGTCGTCCGGCAGGAAGGCGTTGTACGGGAAGTCGGTGCCGAGCAGGATCAGCAGATCGCACTCGTGGGTGGCCTCGTAGGCGGCGCCGTAGCCGAGCAGCCCGCTCATGCCGACGTCGTACGGGTTGTCGTACTGGATCCACTCCTTGCCGCGCAGGGCGTGCCCCACCGGGGACTTGATCCGCTCGGCGAACTCCATGACCTCGGCGTGCGCGCCCGCCGTGCCGCTGCCGCAGAACAGCGTCACCCGTTTGGCCTCGTCCACCATCCGGCACAACTTCTCGATCTCCGCGTCACCGGGGCGCACGGTGGGGCGCGAGGTGACCAGGGCGTGTTCGGCGGACCGTTCCGGCGCCGGCTGCCCGGCGACGTCGCCCGGCATGGTCACGACGCTGACCCCGCCCTGGCCGACCGCGTGCTGGATGGCGGTCTGGAGCAGCCGGGGCATCTGCTGCGGGTTGGAGATCATCTCGTTGTAGTGGCTGCACTCCTGGAAGAGCAGCTCGGGGTGGGTCGCCTGGAAGTAATTGAGACCGATCTCGCTGGACGGGATGTGCGAGGCCAGCGCGAGCACCGGGGCCATGGAGCGGTGCGCGTCGTACAGGCCGTTGATGAGGTGCAGGTTGCCGGGCCCGCACGACCCGGCGCAGGCCGCCAGGTCCCCGGTGATCTGCGCCTCCGCACCGGCCGCGAAGGCCGCCGTCTCCTCGTGCCTGACCTGGACCCATTCGAGGTCCTTGTGCCGCCGCACGGCGTCGACGACCGGGTTGAGGCTGTCCCCGACGACGCCGTACAGGCGTTTGACGCCCGCGCGGGCGAGGATGTCGACGAACTGCTCCGACACGTTCTGCTTGGCCATGGGTGACGCACTCCCTCTGCCTGTGCTCCGTGCACGTCCGGCTGTCCGGGACGCGGGGCGTCAAACCCCGGGCCCGGACGGGTATCCGGAATCCATCAACCCATGGCGTGCGCGGTTACGCCTCCCAGACGCCGACCGCCGTCCGGTCGTCCGCGTACCCCTTGACGCGGATCTGGGCGTCCGCGAGGAACGCCCCGAGCCCCGGTGCCTCCACCGGCGACCAGCGCGCGGCCAGCTCGGCGGCCAGTTCCGGTTCGCCGCGCAGCGGTTCGGCGAGGCCCGCCCCGCACAGCAGCAGGGTGTCCCCCGGCCGGGCGACGGAGGCGCGGAAGCGGAACGGTTCCGCAGGAGGCGGCAGCGGGTCCTCGACGTAGGGGGCGGGGCCGGTGACGATGTCCAGGTCCATGGTCAGCCGGTCGCCGTCGGGCCCGCTCTCGGGCGGACTCTCCGGGGCGGAGGAGCCGAAGCCGACCACCGGCTCCCCGCTCAGCGCGGCGAGTGGCGGCAGCGCCGGTTCCAGGTCGTGCCAGCTGCCGTCGCGCAGCCGGAAGAGGCCGCCGGCGCCGATGCCGAAGAAGACCCGGGTGCGGCAGTCGGGGTCGGCGGGCAGCAGCAGGCAGCGCAGGCTCGCGGTGTACGCGTCCGGCTCCAGGCCCAGTTCGGCGGCGCGGGCGCGCAGCTTGCCGAAGGCGCGGTCGGTGAGCCGGTGGAGCCCGGACTTCAGGTCGGCGCGGCGGCCCGCCCTTATGTCGTCGGAGAGCCGGGCGTGGCTGCGCCCGACCGCCTCGCCGATCCAGTGGCAGGCGTCCGCCGCCGCCGTGTGCGCTCCCTCCGCGCCCCGGGACGCGCCCGCGACGGCCACCAGCACCAGCGCGCTCTCCCCGCTCCCGAAGCGCGCCGTCAGCAGCGCGTCCCGGCGCGGCTCGCCCCGGAACCGGGCCGAGTCACCGCGTACGGACGCGGCGCGCAGCGTGTACGTCCCGTACGTGGCACCGTCGAGCACCGTGTCCGGGACGACGCGGTCGAGTGCGTACGGGTCGGTGGCGGGCAGCGCCGTGGGCTCGGCGTCGTAGGTGGGCGGCCGGGCCCCGACATGGGCGACCCGGGGCCGCGGCGCCTCGTCCGGGGCGGGCGGCGCCTCGTCCGGGGCGGGTCCGTCCGCCCCGGCTCGCTCCCCGACGGGCCGCCTGGGCAGCGGAGGCGCTTCGTGCCCGGCGAGAACACGGGGGTCCTCCTGGACGGGCGGCTCGGGGGCCGGTGGCCCCGGAAAGGTGCGCGGGAGCGCGGGCCCGGTCATCGGCTCCCACGGCGCGCGGGCGGGCGGCTCCGGCGGCCTCTCCCCCGGCGGCCGCGCTCCCACGCCCGTCGAGGTGTCCGGCGCCGTGCGCACCGGCCCCGGGTCCGCCGGTCCCGGGACGGGCGGCCGAGGGTCCGCCGACCGGGTGAACGCAGGCGGCTCCACCGGTGCCGGCTCCTCCCTGGGCCCCGGTATCTCCCCCGGCGTCCGGTAGGCCGCGCCCCTCTCCGACGCCACCGTGTCCGACGCCGAGTCGAAGCGGTCGTCGAGACTGTCGGCGGCCTGGGCCGCCCCCGCGTCCGGGGCGGATTCGTCGTACAGCCTGCGCCACCAGTCGTCCTCGTGGGCCGCGGGCCTCTCCCCCTGCTGACTCATGTCCTTATTGTCGACCGCGGGGGCCGTACGAAAACGGGCATCCGGAAAATGGGTCCGCCGGGCGCCCCCACCCCCCACGGGAAGGACGCCCGGCAGACCGGTCCGGGGAGCGGGTACCGGACAAGGCCGCCGGTCCCGCTGTGCCGCCACATTGGCAGAGTGGCGCACGGTACGGCGATGATGTGCCGTGGCGAGATCACGCCGTGGCGACTTTTCGCCACGCGGGGTGCGCCGTACGCGTACGCACTGGTCCGGGGAGGGGTCGGGGATGCTGGCAGCCATAGGTCTCGACGAGCGGCAGGAATCGGCCTACCGGGCTCTGGTGGCGCTGGGCGCCGCCGAGGTGTCCGACCTCTCTCACCGGCTGGCGCTCCCCGAGCCGGACACCGAACGGGCGCTGCGCCGGCTGGAGCAGCACGGCCTGGCCGCCCAGTCCTCCGCCCGCACGGGCCGCTGGGTCGCGGCCCCGCCCGGCGTCGCCCTGGGGGCCCTGCTCACCCAGCAGCGCCACCAGCTGGAACAGGCCGAGCTGGCGGCCGTGCTGCTGGCCGAGGAGTACCGCGCCGACGCCGCCGAACCGGCCGTCCACGACCTGGTCGAGGTGGTCACCGGGGCGAGCGCGGTCGCCCACCGCTTCCACCAGCTCCAGCTGGGCGCGACGAGCGAGGTCTGCGCGCTGGTGACCGGAAAGCCGATCGCGGTCAGCGGCCTGGAGAACGAGTCGGAGGAGGAGGCGGCCACCCGCGGCGTCTCGTTCCGGGTGGTCGTGGAACGCGAGGTGCTGGGCCTGGAGTCCGGGATCACGGAGCTGTCCGCGGCGCTCAGCCGCGACGAGCAGTGCCGGGTCGTCCCCCGGGTCCCGACGAAGCTGGTGATCGCCGACCGGGCGCTGGCCATGGTGCCGCTGACCGGCCGGGGCGCGGAGCCGGCCGCGCTGGTCGTGCACGCCTCGGGGCTGCTGGAATCGCTGACCGGGCTCTTCGAGGCGGTGTGGCGGGAGGCCATGCCGCTGCGGCTCGGCGAGAGCGGCGCGGTCGTGGCGGAGCCGGGCGGCCCGGACCCGACGGATCTGGAGATCCTGTCGCTGCTGCTGGCCGGCCTGACCGACGCGAGCGTCGCCAAGCAGCTGGACCTGGGCCTGCGGACCGTGCAGCGCCGGGTCAAGGGCCTGATGGAGCTGACCGGCGTCTCCACCCGCCTCCAGCTCGGCTGGCACGCGTACGAACGGGGCTGGGTGGCCCGCTGAGCCCGCTGGGGCCCTGGTCAGAACGGGCGGGATCGGATGGACTCCGGCACGCTGGTCAGATGAGTGTGTGGCAGCTCGTCGCCGTCGGACTGGTGATGCTGCTCGGCCTGATCGGTGTGCTGGTACCGGGCGTGCCGGGGCAGGCGATCGTCTGGGCCGCCGTCCTGTGGTGGGCGTTCACCGACACGACCCCGGTCGCCTGGGCCGTACTGATCGGGGCCACCGCGCTGCTCCTGCTCAACCAGGCCCTCAAACCGCTGCTGCCGCCGCGCCGGCCCCGTGAGTCGGGGGCCCCGCGCCGGACGCTGCTGCTGGGCGGGCTCGGCGCGATCGTCGGGTTCTTCGTGCTGCCCGTCGTCGGGGCGGTCGTCGGGTACGTCGGGGTGATCTTCGGGGCGGAGCGGCTGCGCCTCGGCAGCCGGGGCGCGGGCTGGGCGTCGGTCCGCTCGGTGATGCGGGCGACCGGCTACTCGGTGCTCGTGGAGCTCTTCGCGTGCCTGCTGGTGACGGGCGCCTGGCTGGCCGCGCTGATCTGGGGCTGAGCCGCGCGCCGCGCCCGCCGTACCCCGTACGAGCGCCAGGGGCGCCAGCCGCTCGCGCCCGGGGTGCCGTACGGGTCCACGTCCGGGTCGCCCAGGCCGCGCATCCGGATCAGCGCGGCGGTGGTCGGGCCGATGCCGGGCAGCCGGCAAAGCGCCTGCTCGGCCTCGTCGCGGTCGGCACCCGCGTCCAGGCGTACGGTGCCGTCGGCGAGCGCGGTCGCCAGGGCCCGCAGGTCCGGGTCACCGGCCGCGTCGGCGAGCACGGCCGGCTCGGGGAAGACGTGGGTCAGCGCCCCGCACGGCACGTCCAGCGCCTTGCCGTACGTCTCGACCAGCTCCCCCGCCGCCGCGTCGCCCACCAGCGCCCGCACGGCGAACTCCTCGGCGTCGGCCGAGCCCGGCGAGCGCACGCCCGGCCGGGCCGCGACGTCCGGGGCGAGCGCGGGGTCGTCGGACAGCAGCTCGTCCACGGCGTACGGGTCGGCGTCCAGGTCGAGGAGCCGGCGCAACCGCTGGACGGCCGTGGTCAGGTCGCGCAGGTCGGTGAGGTGGATGCGGGCGTCCAGCCAGTTCCCGGCGGACCGCTCGTCCACGGAGGTGACGGCGGTGCCGTACGGGAGGCGCAGCGTGCGCCGGTAGGTGCGGCGGCCGGGCTCCCCCGTGATCTCCTCGACGCGGGCGACCGTTCCGGCGGCGAGCAGGTCGAAGACGTCACCGGCGGCGTACGGCCCCCGGTGGGCGAGCCGGAGCGGGATGCCCGTGGTGCCGGCCTGGCGGACCGCGATGCCCAGCCCCGTACCGGCCTCGGCGCGCAGGGCGCTCGGGGTGCGGGCGTAGATCTGCCGGACGGTGTCGTTGAACTGGCGCAGGCTGCCGAATCCGGCCGCGAAGGCGATCTCGGTGACCGGCAGGGCGGTGGTCTGGAGCAGGATCCGGGCGGTGTGGGCGCGCTGGGCGCGGGCCAGGGCGACGGGTCCGGCGCCCAGTTCCGCGTTGAGCTGGCGCTGCACCTGGCGTGAGCTGTAGCCGAGCCGGTGGGCGAGGCCGGGGACGCCCTCCCGGTCCACCACGCCGTCGCCGATCATGCGCATGGCGCGCCCGACGACGTCGGCCCGGACGTTCCACTCGGCTGAGCCGGGGACGGCGTCCGGGCGGCAGCGGCGGCACGCCCGGAAACCGTGGGTCTGGGCGGCCGCCGCCGTGGGGTAGAAGCGGACGTTCTTCCGCTTGGGGGTGACGGCGGGGCAGCTCGGCCGGCAGTAGATGCCGGTCGTCTCGACGGCGAAGAAGAACTCGCCGTCGAAACGGGCGTCGCGGCTGCTCACCGCCTCGTACCTGGTCTCTTCGTCCATCACACCGTCCAGTGTGCGCCCCGCAGGGCACCGTCACTCGCGGTTTTCGGACGTCGACCAGGGGCCCGGCTACCGGATGCGGCCGCGCTTGGCGTCCATCGCGGCCCGGCCCTCGGCCCCCTTCCGCTTCCAGTCGCGCCGGATCTCGGCCCGGACGCGGGCGTCGGTCTTGGCGACGATGCGCTGGTTCTCGCGCTGGAGCTTGCGGTAGCTGTCGAAGCGGCGCTCGGGCAGCGTGCCGTCCTCGATCGCCTCCCGCACGGCGCAGCCGGGCTCCGCCTCGTGGGCGCAGTCGTGGAAGCGGCAGTCCTCGGCCAGCTCCTCGATCTCGGAGAAGACCTGGCCGACGCCGACCCCGGCGTCCCAGAGGCCGACCCCGCGCAGTCCCGGGGTGTCGATGAGGACCCCGCCGGTGGGCAGCACGAGGAGGTTGCGGGTGGTGGTGGTGTGCCGGCCCTTGCCGTCCACGTCGCGGGCGGCCTGGACCTCCATCACGTCTTGGCCGAGGAGCGTGTTGGCGAGGGTGGACTTGCCGGCTCCGGACGCCCCGAGCAGCACGCTCGTACCGCCGGAGACGATCGCGGAGAACACGTCGATGCCCTCGCCGGTGGCGGAGCTGACCGGGAGCACCTGCACCCCGGGCGCGATGCGCTCGATGTCCTGGACGAGGTGGGAGAGGGTGACCGCGTCCGGGACCAGGTCGGCCTTGGTGAGGACGACGACCGGTTCGGCGGTCCGCTCACCGGCCCCGGCGGCGTCGCCGAGCAGGGCGTCACCGGCGGAGCTGGACATGGCGAGGGCCAGGAACCGCTCGACGCGGCCCAGGTCCAGCTCCACGGCCAGCGAGACGCAGATGACGATGTGGTCGACGTTGGTGGCGAGCACCTGGCCCTCGGAGCGCTTGGACGAGGTGGAGCGTACGAAGGCGGTGCGCCGCGGCAGCAGCGTACGGACGAACCGCGGGTCGCCGTCGGCGTCGACGGCCGCCCAGTCGCCGGTGCAGATGATCCGCATCGGGTCGCGCGGCACGACGAAGGCGGTGTCCGCCCAGATCGTGCCCTCGGGCGTGACGATGTCGCAGCGCCCGCGGTCCACGCGGACCACGCGTCCGGGCACCAGCCCCTGGGCGGCGTACGGGGCGAACTCGGCGGCCCAGTCGTCGTCCCAGCCGTAGGCGGCGAGCGGGTGCGCGGTGGTGGAGAGGGAGGAGGGGAGAGCGGAGAAGGACGGGAGAGACAAGGGAAACCCTTCACAGGGTGGCCCGGCGGTGCGCGTGAGGGCGCGAAGAGGTCAGCCGGTGGCCACGGAGGTGACAGAGAGGAACTTCGACTCGTGGGCAGCGCCCACCGCAACGACCGTCGTCAATGTCCTCACCTCCGCATTCGTCCAGGTCCGTCCGGGCAGCGGGTCCGCCGTCCGTCTCGTCGCACACCATAGCCCCCGCCGGTCCGGGGGCTCAACGGATTATTCGCGCGGACCCGGTTGAGGCAGTCGTCCCCCGATCGGGTGATACGCATGGAGTTCGACCGGTCGCGGACGGTTAGGGTGCCGCACATGACCTCCCCCCAGACAGCCAACGGCACGTTCACCCAGGCCCAGTTGGGCACCCTCATCCTGATCGGCTGGAGCGGCGAGTACCGGCAGAGCGGGCGCGACGCCGCCTTCCTGCTCGCCTACTCGCTGGGCGACGGATCGGACGGACCGGCGGCCGGCGAGCACGCGATGCGGCTCGCGTTGCAGCGCAGCGGGCTCACCGTCGGCGGTGAGCCGGTGCGGGCCGACGAGACGCCGGGGCTCCCCGTGAAGCTCCTCGTCCAGGCCGGCCAGGCCGTGCTGACGCTGCCGCACTTCAAGGCGCAGTACCCGGTGCCGCCCGAGTGGCTGGCGGCGGCGAACGAACAGGGCGAGGTGCACGCGATGTTCGCGACCCGCCCCTGGCCGCAGGGCGCGCCCGGGCTCCCCATCGGCGAGGCGGAGCTGCGGGCCTTCGCGGGCGACCCGGACACCATCGCGACCTCGGCGCATTGCGTCCTCCCGGTCCGCAGTCTCGGCTGACCCGGCCCACACAAGAGGCCCACCACCCGGCGAGGGTGGTGGGCCTCCGTCATGCCGTACGCGCCCGCGCCGCACAGGACGGACGACGCGGGCGCGGCACGCGATCAGTCGTTGGCGACGCCGTTCCCGGAGAGGACCGGGATGTCGTCCACCAGGTGCGACAGGGGCTCGTCGCCCTTGGCCTGGGTGGAGTTGTCGGCGCACTGCTGGTTCTGCGGGTTGGACAGGACGTTGATGTCCTGGGCCGTGACCGGCACGAGCAGGCCGACCAGCGAACCGACGTTGGCCTTGACCGGGACGCCCAGGCACAGGTCGTTGAGGGAGCCCTGGATGAGCTGCGCCTGCGGGCTGCCGTCGCCCTGGGTCTCGGCGTTGCCGTACGAGCTGGCGGCGCCGTTGCCGTTGAGGGTCGTGGTGCCCCCGTCGTTACCGATCGCCATGGCCGAGGGGGCCGCGGCGGCCGACAGGCCGACCAGGGACACGGCCACTGCCGCGCCGGCCATCATCTTCTTCATCACGCTTCACCTTTCGGAGCGTTCCGTCTGGAACGTATTGATCAACCCCTTGCGGACGCTTCGGTTCCGCTGATCCACCCAAATGGGTTCGATCCCGCATGAGTTCGACGGCCTCGCGTCAGCCCCGGCCGCCCGCCTCGGCCGAGGTGCGCGCCGGGGGCACGAGTCCGACCGGGTGGGCGGGGCCGGGGTCCGGGGCCGGTTCGGCGTGGGCGGCCCGCCACTCGGCGAGGAGCCGGTCGTAGATCGGGGTGGGGCTGTCGGGGTGCCGGCTGTGGTGCTGGTCCATGCGGAGGCCCTACCCGTTGCGGCGGGAAACGGCCGCCCGTACTACGGCAAGCGGCCCAGCGAGCCGCCCTTTCGGGCGACCGCCGGGCCGCGTGTGGTGCGCCGTCAGTACCGGTCAGTTGTTGCCGGCACCGTTGCCCGAGAGAATCGGGATGTCGTCCAGGATGTGCGACAGAGCCTCGTCGCCCTTGGCCTGGGTGGAGTTCTCGGTGCACTGCTGGTTCTGCGGCGAGGACAGGACGTTGATGTCCTGGACCGAGATCGGCACGACGCCGAGCAGCGAGCCCACGTTGGCCTTGGCCGGCAGGGCGATGCAGGGCTTGTTCAGCGAGCCCTGGATGAGCGCGAACTGCGGGCTCCAGTCACCGTGGGTGGCGGAGTTGCCATACGCCTGCATGGCACCGTTGCCGTTGACGCTGGTGGTGCCCTGGTCGTTGCCGATGGCCATGGCCGACGGGGCGACCGCGGCGGAGACGCCGACGATCGATGCGGCGACGGCCGCCGAGGCCATCATCTTCTTGATCATGAAACTGCCCTTCTGGTTTTCTCTGGTTGCCCGCCGGTGCCGAGCGCACTGATCAACTCGGCGTGGCGGGAATGGTTCCGGCACATCACCCGAAAGGTGCGGATCAGTTCGAGAGGGGCAGGCCGCCGAGGAGCGGGGCCGCGCCCTTGGCCGCGCCGGTGGCCTGGCCGGCGACCTTCGCGACGGTGCCGTCCTCGTGCAGGCGTTCGGCGGCGCCGCTGACGGTGTCGACCACCTGCGGAGCGGCTGCCGTCACCTGGTTGACGCCGCCGTCGAGGCTGAAGTTGGGGGCCGTGGGCGTGGTGACGGCGAAGGCGGGAGCAGCCGTGCCGAGTGCGACCACGGAACCGGCGAGGAGCGCGGCGGACTTCGCGTACTTCACTTTCGGGTTCCCTTCTCAGCGGCGGCCGTTCCGGTCGCGTCCCCGCGCCGCACGGGCCTTCTTTGGCCGTGTTCCGGCCGCCCTTTCCCTGGCTAACGAACCGGATACGGCAGGGAAACTGGAGGGCGCGGGATTTCTCGGGGCGCGGGTACGGAAATATTCCGGCGCGGGCGGGTTCCGGGCACGGGAAAAGCCCCGGGCCACCGCATGCGCGGGGGCCGGGGCTTTTCGAGCCGAGAGAATTCGGCGGGGTGAATCAGTCGTTGACGCAGGCGTTGCCGAAGGCCGGGTTCAGCAGGCCGATGACGTCGATGGTGTTGCCGCAGGCGTTGACCGGGATGTGCACCGGCACCTGGATGGTGTTGCCGGAGATGACGCCCGGGGAGGCGACAGCGGCACCCTCGGCGCCCGAGTCGGCGAAGGCCGGGGCGGCGGCACCCATGGCCATGAGCGTACCGGCGGCGACAGCGGCGATCTTGGTGTACTTCACTTGAGACCCTTTCTTGTGCGGAGTCCGGAGCGGCCACGGCTTTCGTGCCGCACGAGCGCGGACCTGATCGCTCGTAACTCCGCCACTCTCATTCGTAACGATTTCGGACGATATGCGACACTGCTCAGCGAGCAGATTGCTCGAATACCGCCCGAATGATGCAGTTTCGGTCAGCCGACCGCGTTCCCGCCCGACGCGCGCGAGGCGGCAGCGGGCCCGGGCCGCTCGGAGGAGGAACGCCGATGGCCCGGGCCCGGGGGCGGGGCCGGATCAGCTGTTGCCGGCGCCGTTGCCCGAGAGGACCGGGATGCCGTCCAGGATGTGCGACAGCGGCTCGTCGCCCTTGGCCTGGGTGGAGTTCTCGGTGCACTGCTGGTTCTGCGGGTTGGACAGGACGTTGACGTCCTGGACCGTAATCGGGACGAGGCCGATGAGCGAACCGACGTTCGCCTTGAGCGGCAGGCCGACGCAGGGCTTGTTCAGCGAGCCCTGGACCAGGTCGAACTGGGGGCTGCCGTCACCCTTGGTCACGGCGTTGCCGAACGACTGCGAGGCACCGTTGCCGTTGACCGAGGTCGTCCCGCCGTCGTTGCCGATGGCCATCGCCTGCGTGGCGCCGAGCCCGAGGATGGAGGCGGCGACGGCACCCGTAGCCAGGACCTTCTTGATCACGATGAACCCTTCTCGTACTGGATACCCCGTAGCCGGAGCGCCCTGATCAACTGCCGGGCCGACGTTTGGTTATCGCCATTCACCCGAATGCCTGGAAGACACGGACGTCCGTACGAAAGTGATCGAGTAATACTGTCGGAAATCGAGAGACGAAACGTTCACTCGTAGCCCCGCCGCGTGCGCACAGAAAATTCACCGCATTCACGTTTCCCATGCACGCGGACGTCGTTATGGGTGTCGTGTCGTCAAGCCGCTCCGCCAGGAGGGCCGCGCCTGGATGGGCGGGTCCGACGGCTGCTGCACCGCCTGATGAACGAACTGCGGGCCGTGCGCCCGCGAGAAATGGTCCAAGGAAGGGCACCAATGCGAAAAGCCTTGAGTAAAAGCATGCTCGTCATGGCGGCGGCGTCAGGCATCCTGACCGCCTCCGGCGGCTATGCCTTCGCCGATGCCACGGCCGACGGTGCGGCCGTCGGCTCCCCCGGCGTCGCTTCGGGCAACGTCGTGCAGGTCCCGGTGCATGTGCCGGTCAACGTGTGCGGCAACACGGTCAACGTGATCGGCGCACTGAACCCCGCCTTCGGCAACGAGTGCGAGAACAAGGGCGGCGGCTCGGAGAACGGCGGCTCCGGCGCGAGCGCCCAGGGCGTGGCCGCCGGCTCCCCCGGCGTGCTCTCGGGCAACGTGGTCCAGGCCCCGGTCGACATCCCGGTCAACGTCTGCGGCAACAGCGTCAACGTGGTCGGCCTGCTGAACCCGGCCGCCGGCAACAAGTGCGAGAACGGCGGTGGCGACGAGGGCAACCCGCCCACCGAGGAGCCGCCGACGGAGCACCCGCCGCACAAGCCGCCGCACCACAAGCCGCCGAAGGGTCACCACGACCACGACTGCCACTGCGGCCACGAGCACAACCCGCCGAAGCCGCACCACCCGCCGAAGCCCCCCAAGCCCCCGGTGCACCACCACGACGACGACTGCCCGCCGAGCCACCACCACAACCCGCCGAAGCCGCACCACCCGAAGCCGCCGAAGCCCCACAAGCCGCCGGTGCACCACCACAACGACGACTGCCCGCCCACTCACCACCACAACCCGCCGACCCCTCCCACGGAGGAGCCGCCCACGCACAACCCGCCGACCCACACCGGTTGGCACCACACGCCTCCGAAGCACCACAAGCCGCCGCAGATGGCGCACACCGGTGCCAACGAGAACCTGGGCATCGCCGGTGGCGCCAGCGCCGCGCTGGTGCTCGGTGGCGGCCTGCTGATGCGCCGCGCCCGCGCCGCGAAGAAGTGAGCTGACGCTTCCCCGAGCACGAAAAGGTCCGGCCCGACAGCCCTGAGCTGTCCGGCCGGACCTTTTGTGTCCGGCTTCCTGTACGTACCGGTCGCCGGGCGCCCCGGACAGCCGTCCGCTCAGGGCGCGACGCGCTCGAAGACCGCGGCGAGGCCCTGGCCGCCGCCGATGCACATGGTCTCCAGGCCGTAGCGGGCCTCGCGGCGGTGCAGTTCGCGGGTGAGCGTGGCGAGGATGCGGGCGCCGGTCGCGCCGACCGGGTGGCCCAGCGAGACGCCGGAGCCGTTCACGTTGATCCGCTCCTCGTGGTCCTTCTCGCCGAGGCCCATCTCGCGGGTGCAGGCCAGGACCTGGGCGGCGAACGCCTCGTTCAGCTCGATCAGGTCGAGGTCGGCGAGCGTGAGCCCGGCGCGGCCGAGCGCGGCCTGGGTCGCGGGGACGGGGCCGAGGCCCATGGTCGCCGCGGGCACCCCGGCCCGGGCGAAGGAGACCAGCCGGACGAGCGGGGTGAGGCCGAGGCGTTCGGCGGTGGCGGCGCCGGTCACCAGGCAGGCGGCGGCCGCGTCGTTCTGGCCGCTGGCGTTGCCCGCGGTGACGGTGGCCTCCGGATCGGACTTCAGCATGACCGGGCGGAGCGCGGCGAGCTGTTCGGCGGTGGTGTCGGGGCGGGGGTGCTCGTCGGCGGAGATCACCGTCTCGCCCTTCCTGGTCTTCACCGTGACCGGGACCGTCTCCTTCTCGTACCGGCCCTCGGCGGCGGCCAGGCCCGCCCGCCGCTGCGAGCGCAGGGCCAGCGCGTCCTGGTCCTCGCGGCTGATCCCGTACGTCCGGCGCAGGTTCTCCGCGGTCTCGATCATGCCGCCGGGCACCGGGTGGTGGACGCCGCCCGCGGTGACCCGGCCCCGGGCGAGCGCGTCGTGGAGCTGGAGGCCGGGGCCCTTGATGCCCCAGCGCCCGTCGTGCGTGTAGTACGGGGCGCCGCTCATCACGTCGACGCCGCCCGCGATCACGACCTCGCTGAACCCGGCCCGGATCTGCATGGCCGCGTCCAGGACCGCCTGGAGCCCGGAGCCGCAGCGGCGGTCGGTCTGGAGGCCGGTCACCGACTGCGGGAGCCCGGCGTCCAGGGCGGCGACCCGGCCGATCGCGGGGGCCTCCGCCGAGGGATAGGAGTGGCCGAGGATCACCTCGTCCACCCGGTCGGGGTCGATGCCGGTCCGGGCGACGACCTCGGCGATCACCCGGGCCGCGAGGGCGGCCGGCCGCTCCCCGGCGAACACCCCGCCGAAGCGGCCGATGGGGGTGCGCAGGGGTTCGCAGATCACGACATCGAGGGCGTCGGGCACGGCGGGGCCTTTCCGGGAGATGAGCGGAGCTGTGGTCCGACCCTCGCACCCGGCGACTGAGCCGGTCCAATACGCAATGCGCTCCGATTCAAGACGCGCCGCGTCTCAATGGCGTGGGCAGCGCCCGCTCCGCGACGTCGAGCACCGCGCGCAGGGCGGCCGACGGATTGTCCGTCCGCCAGGCGAGCGCGGGCTGCCGTCGGATCGGCGGCCCGGCGAGCGGCCGGTAGACCAGGCCGCTGAGCTGGATGTGCTGGACGGAGGTGACGGTCAGGGTCACCCCGACGCCCGCCGCGACCAGCGCCAGGATGGTGTACGAGTCCGGCGCCTCCTGCACCACGCGCGGGGTGAACCCGGCCGCCTCGCACGCCTCGGTCATCGCATCCCGCACGGTGGAGCCCGTGTTGGCGGGGAAGGCGACGAACGGCTCGCCGGACAGCGCGTCGAGCGGGATCTCCGGGCGGTCGGCGAGCGGATGGTCGAGGGGCAGCGCGCACACCAGCTCCTCCTCGTCGATCACCCGGCAGCTGACGCCCGGCGCGGTCACCGGCAGCCGGACGAAGCCCAGGTCGAGCGAGCCGTCCGCGACCCGGGCGAGCGCCACGTCGGCGTAGGTCTGGCCGGTCATGACCAGCTCGATGCCCGGGTGGGCGGCCCGCACCGCCCGGGTCAGCAGCGGCAGCGTCTCGTGGCTGGACGCGCCCGCGAAGCCGATGCGCACCCTCCCGTACGCGCCCTGTCCGGCCGCCCTCGCGGCCCGTACCGCCGTGTCCAGATCGTCCAGCACGGTCCGCACCGGCTGGAGGAAGGACTCCCCGGCGCTGGTGAGCCGCACCGAGCGGGTGTTGCGTTCGAAGAGCTGGACGCCGAGTTCCCTCTCCAGGCGGCGGATCTGCTGGCTCAGCGGCGGCTGCGCCATCCGGAGCCGTTTGGCGGCGCGGCCGAAGTGCAGTTCCTCCGCCACGGCGAGGAACGCGGCGAGGTGGCGCAGCTCCATGCCGTCCCCTCCCCCGGTTCGCGCTCATCATTGAGTCGTCAGGCGTCTCGGTCCGAGCCTAATTCGGTATTGGACGGCGATCAAAGCCACTGAAAGCGTCGGCAGCGCGGGCATCCGGCCCGCCCCAGTGAGAGGACCGTGACCCGCATGCGTATCAGGATCGTCGGCGCCGGAGCCATGGGGCGCGGCATCGCCCAGTGGGCGGCCTCGGCCGGACACACCGTCGAGCTGTGCGACGTACGCGCCGAGGCGGTGGCGGACGCCGTCGCCTTCGTACGCTCCATGCTGGACCGGGCCGTGGCCAAGGGGCGGATGACGGCGGCGGACGCGGAGTCGGCGGTGGAGCGGCTGGTCCCGCTGGACGACCCGTGGGCGGCGGGCCCCGGTGTGGAGCTGGTGATCGAGGCCGTACGCGAGGACCTGGCGACCAAGACCGAGGTGTTCGGGCGGCTGGAGCAGGCGCTGCCCGACTCGGCCGTGTTCGCCACCAACACCTCCTCGCTCTCGGTCACCCGGATCGCCGCCGCGCTGAAGGACCCGACGCGCCTGGCCGGGCTGCACTTCTTCAATCCGGTGCCGTTGATGCGGATCGTGGAGGTGGTGCCGGGCGCGGCGACCCGGCCGGAGATCCCGCCGCTGCTCGCCTCGCTCGTGGAGGGCTGCGGCCACCGCGCGGTGACGGTCGCGGACACCCCGGGCTTCTTGATCAACCACGCCGGGCGCGGCCTGGTCACGGAGGCGCTCGCACTGTTGGAGGAGAACGTCGGGGAGCCCGCGGACATCGACCGGATCGCGCGCGAGGTGCTGGGGCTGCGGATGGGCCCGTTCGAGCTGATGGACCTCACCGGGCTCGATGTGACGGCCGCCGTCATCGACTCGATCTGGGAGGGGTTCCGTTACGAGGACCGGCTCCGCCCCTCCTTCCTCACCCCGAACCGGGTGGCGGCCGGGCTGCACGGCCGCAAGACCGGCCGCGGCTGGTACGCGTACGGCCCCGAGGCCGCCGGGCCCGCGCCGGAGCCGCCGGTCGCGGGGAACGCGGACCGCCCGGTGCACGTCTTCGCCCCGGACCCCGCGCGGGAGGCCGACGCGGCCGTCCTCCGCGAGGCGCTGGCCTCGGCGGGCGCCGCCGTGGAGAGCGGGGACCGGCCGTCCGGGGCGGCGGTCGTCCTGGTCCCGGTCTGGGGCACCCCGGTCTCCTCGGCGGTCGCCGCGCACGGGCTGCCCGCCGGGCGCGCCTTCGGCGTCGACCCGCTGCCCGCGGCGGGGCGGCGGCGCGTGCTCGCGGTGACCCCGGCGGCGGAGGCGGGGGCGGCGCGGGACGCCCGCGCGGTGCTGGCCCGGGCGGCGGACGGGGAGGAGCCGTTCGCGGTGTCGGTGGTCCGGGACACCGCGGGCTCGGTCGCGCAGCGGCTGCTGGCCTCCATCGTGTCGGTCGCCGCGTCGATCGCGGAGCGCGCGCTCGCCGCCCCGGCCGACATCGACGTGGCCGTCACGACGGGGCTCGGCTATCCGGTGGGCCCGCTGGCCTGGGGCGACCGGGTCGGCGCGGTCCGGATGCTGGAACTGCACCGGGCGCTGCACGCGTCGACGGGCGACCCGCGCCACCGCCCGACGCGCTGGGTCACGGAGCGCGCGGCGCTGGGGCTCGCGCTGACGGACCCGGGGACGTCACCGGAGGATGTGCTCGGAGCGCCGTGACGGAGGTCCGCCCGGGCGCGGACCGGGCCGTGACCGATTCGTACAAGACGGCCGGCCGGGGCCCCGCCTACGTTCGGTCCATGACTCCACGACTCGACGCGATCGGTATCACCGCCGCCGACCTGCCCGCCTCCCTCGCCTTCTACCGCCGGCTGGGGCTCGACATCCCGGCCGGTGCGGAGTCCGCTCCCCATGTGGAGGTGGCCCTGCCCGGCGGCGGGCGCCTGATGTGGGACACGGAGGAGGTCGTCCGCTCCTTCGACCCCGACTGGAACCCGCCGTCCGGCGGGGACCGGCTGGGGCTCGCCTTCCTGTGCGACAGCCGGGCGGAGGTCGACGCGGTCTACGCGGACCTGACCGGCGCCGGCTACCGGGGCCATCTGAAGCCGTGGGACGCGGTGTGGGGGCAGCGGTACGCCGTCGTCCTCGACCCGGACGACTGCGCGGTGTCGTTGTTCGCGCCGCTCGCTGCCTAGGCGCGGCCGAAGTACGCAGTGAGCGTCGTGCCGGCCAGGTCGCGCATGTCCCGCGCCAGATGGGCCTGGTCGGCGCAGCCCGCCGCGAGTGCCGCGTCGGCGTACGGCAGCCCCGCGCGCACGAGCGCCAGGGCCCGCTGGAGGCGCAGCACCCGGGCCAGGGTCTTGGGCCCGTAGCCGAACGCGGTCAGCGAGCGTCGGTGCAGCTGGCGGGGCCCGAGTCCGGCGCTCCGGGCGGCCTCCGCGACGCTGCCGCCCGCCTCGAGGCGCGCGGCGACCGCGCGCATCACCGGGTCCGGGGGCTCGGTGCGGGCAGCGAGGTCCAGGGCGATGCCCTCCAGGGCGGCGGCCGGGTCGGGCGCTTCGGCGAGGCGTTCGGTGAGGCGGCGGACCGGGGCCCCGGGCCACAGCGCGGCGAGCGGGACCCGGAGGTCGCGCAGCTCGTCGGCGGGGACGCCGAGCAGGGCGGGGGCGGTGCCGGGGGCGAAGCGGATCCCGGCCCAGCTGCCGCCGGTGCTGGTGGCGGGCGCGGTGTGCGTGTCCGGCCCGGCGACGAGCAGCCGGTCCCCGTTCCACAGCAGGTCCATGCAGCCGTCGGGCAGCACCGGATGGTCCGTGCCCGGCTCGACGGTCAGGGTCCACACCCGCGCGCCGTCCAGCCGGGACGCGCACTCTGTATAGCTGTCGCCCATGCCATTAGTGTCGTCGACGGACACGGCGGCGTACGCAATCGGCTACGGGGGCGGTCATGGCGGCACTGATGGAGTTCACCACGGACAACGGGGCGACGGTGACCGTGGAGGTCGACCGTCACGCGCCGGGCGCGCAGCTGGTCTCGCGGGACGGGCAGCACGCCCTGGCGAGGGCGGGGCGCACCTTCGACAGCGCGCTGGAAGGCATCCGGTCGGCGGCCGAGTCGGCGCTCGCCGTGTTCCGGGACGGGCGGCTGAAGCCGGACGGGGTGGAGCTGGAGTTCGGCGTGAAGATCACCTCGGAGGCGGGCGCGGTGATCGCGAAGAGCGCGCTGGAGGGCCATCTGACGGTGAAGCTGTCCTGGTCCCCGGGGTCGCAGAGCGCGCCGGCCGCCGACTGAGCGCTCACTCGTCGTACGGGTTGGACCGGTCCGGGTCCTTCTCTCGGCCGGGCTTCTGGAGCCGGGACTTCACGTCGTCCGGGGGCAGGAACCGCGACCAGCGCTCGGGGAACTCGGAGGGCATGTACGGGCTGTCGCCCTCGTCGCCCTCGTCCTCGTCGTCCTCGTCGTCGTGCGGGCCGCCGTGCCAGCTCTCCGCCTGGGTGCGGGCGACGAACTCGGCGGCCTGGGCGGCGCGCACCCGGTCGTTCGCGGCGCGGGCGGCGGCCGTCGCCACCGAGGGCCATACCCGGTCGATGGCGGCGTTGACGGCGGCGCCCACCAGCACCGCGAAGGCGGAGACGCCGATCCACAGCAGCACCGCGATGGGGGCGGCCAGCGATCCGTAGATCGTGGGGCCCTCGACCGTACTGGTCAGGTAGATCCGGAGCAGGAAGCTGCCGAACACCCACATCGCCAGGGCCACCAGGGCGCCCGGCATGTCCTCGATCCACGGCGAACGGACCGGCACGGAGACGTGGTAGAGGGTCGTCAGGAAGGCGACCGAGAGCACGATGACCAGCGGCCAGTACAGGACGCTTATGACTTCGGTGCCCCACGGTATGAGCTCCACGACCCGGTCCGGGCCGACCACGAGCAGCGGCAGCACGACCGCGCCGAGCAGGAGCGCCACCACGTACAGCAGGAAGGCGAGCATCCGGGTCTTGACGATGCCGCGCTGGCCGTCGAGCCCGTACATGACGGTGATCGTGTCGATGAAGACGTTGACCGCGCGGGAGCCGGACCACAGGGCGATGGCGAAGCCGAGGGAGATGACGTCGGGCCGGGCGCCGGTCGTGACGTCGGCCAGGAGCGGCTTGGCGAAGTCGTTGACGCCGCGCTCGGAGAGCATGGTGTGGGCCGCGCTGAGGATGTTGCGCTCGATGGACGCGACCGTGGTGGTGCTGGTCCACTCGTCGACGTAACCGAGCAGGCCGATCAGGCCGAGGAGCAGCGGGGGCAGGGACAGCAGGGTGAAGAACGCGGCCTCGGCGGCGAGTCCCAGGATGCGGTACTCCATGCAGGAGTTGACCGTGTCCTTGAGCAGCTGCCAGGCGAGCTGCCGCTTGGAGACGTTGCGGTAGAGCACTCGGGCCCGGTGGAGCCGGCCCGGTGGCCGCTCGGGTGTTTCGTTTGCTGCCTGCACGTCCTTACCGTATCGGCATGGCGACCACCACCCACACCGTGTCCAACCAGGCCCCTCCCCTGCTCGGCTATGACGTCTTCGGCGCGGACCGGGCGCTCGGCGAGGCCGTGGAACGCCATCTTCCGCCCGAGGTCCTGGACGAGGCCCGGGACGGGCTCACCGCACTCGGCCGGTCGGCCGGCTCCGCGCAGGCGGCGTCCTGGGGCACCGAGGCCAACGCGAACCCGCCGAGGCTGCGCACCCACGACCGCTACGGGCACCGCATCGACGAGGTCGACTTCCACCCGGCCTGGCACCGGCTGCTCGGGCACGCCGTGGGCGCGGGGCTGACCGGCGCCTGGGACCGGCCGGGCGGGCATGTCCGCAGGGCGGCGGGCTTCCTGGTGTGGACGCAGGCGGAGGCGGGCCACGGCTGCCCGCTCTCCATGACGCACGCGGCGGTGCCGGCCCTGCGCGCCGAGCCGGAGGTGGCCGCCGAGTGGGAGCCGCTGCTGACCTCGCGGGTGTACGAGGAGGGGCTGCGGCCGGCCGGGCAGAAGGCGGGGGCGCTGCTCGGGATGGGCATGACGGAGAAGCAGGGCGGCTCGGACGTACGGACGAACACCACGCGCGCCGAGCCGCTGGCCGAGGACGGCGCCTACCTGCTGACCGGGCACAAGTGGTTCTGCTCGGCGCCGATGTCCGACGGCTTCCTGGTCCTCGCGCAGGCCCCGGACGGTCTCACCTGCTTCCTGCTGCCCCGGGTGCTGCCCGACGGCTCCCGCAACCCGTTCGCGATCCAGCGGCTCAAGGACAAGCTGGGCAACCGGTCCAACGCGTCGGCGGAGGTCGAGTTCGACGGGACGTGGGCGCGCCGGATCGGTGAGGAGGGGCAGGGCGTCCGCACGATCATGGGGATGGTGGCGGCGACCCGGCTGGACTGCGTGACCGGTTCGGCGGCGCTGATGCGGCAGGCGGTGGCGCAGGCGGTCCACCACACGACGCACCGCTCCGCGTTCGGCGGGCCGCTCGTGGACAAGCCGCTGATGCGCAATGTGCTGGCCGATCTCGCGGTGGAGTCGGAGGCGGCGACCGTGCTGGCGATGCGGCTCGCGGCGGCGTACGACGACGGCGGCGAGAGCGAGGCGGCGTTCCTGCGGATCGCGGTGCCGGCGGCGAAGTACTGGGTGACCAAGCGGTGCACACCGCTGGTGGGCGAGGCGCTGGAGTGCCTGGGCGGCAACGGCTACGTCGAGGAGTCGGGGATGCCCCGGCTGTTGCGGGAGGCGCCGCTCAACTCCATCTGGGAGGGGTCCGGGAACGTCCAGGCGCTGGACGTGCTGCGGGTGCTGCGGCGCGAACCGCTCGCGCTGAACGCGTTCCTCCAGGAGGTCGGGCGGGCGCGGGGCGCCGATCACCGGCTGGACGCGGCGATCAGGGACATGCTGACGGAGCTGGCCGACCTGGCGGGGATCGAGGCGCGGGCGCGCCGGGTCGTGGAGCGCATCGCGCTGGTGCTCCAGGGCTCGCTGCTGGTGCGCTGGGCGCCGCCCGAGGTGGCGGACGCCTTCTGCGCTTCGCGCCTGGGCGGGGACGGGGGCGCGGCCTTCGGGACCCTGCCGCACACCCTGGATCTGGCGTCGGTCGTGGCCCGGGCCCGGCCGGTGGATTCCTGACCGGCCACAGCGACGGGGGCGGTGTGCCGCCGGCACAGCGACGGGGGGTGGTGCTGCGCCGACACGGCACCACCCCCCATGCTGTACACACCGCGCGTGAGGCCGGGGGCCCCGCGGTGCGGTGTGCCGCCACTCTTGTACGGTCCGGGGACCCTCGCCAGAGTTGCAGAGGGTTGCAACCATTGTGTGGAGTTGCGGTATCGCGGCCCGGGCGGCGGCAGGATGGGGGCTCGGCCCGCGCACCGGGCCGGCACTGGGTGAGGGGGACCGGCATGGAGACGACTCCGGCCGACGTGCTGCGGCCGGCCGCGCGGGAGAGCGCGCAGGCCAGACGCCAGGTGCACCGGTCCCGTGAGGCGCGGATGGCGGGCGACCGGATGCCCGCCGTGCCCCGGGCGGAGATCGGCGCCTCCTGGGACCGGGTGCTGCGCAGCGGCATCGATCCCGAACAGACGACGCACAGCAGGCTGCTGGAGGCGGACGAGATCGAGCACCGGCGCCGCAGCTCCGCGCTGGGCGAGGTGATGCCGCTGCTCAGCGACGGGCTGACGAGCATCGCGGACGCCTCGCAGCAGATCATGGTCGTCACCGATGTGGAGGGCCGGGTGCTGTGGCGCGAGGGCAACACGGGGGTGCTGCGCCGGGCCGACGACATCTGCCTCGCGGAGGGCGCCGCGTGGTCCGAGGAGATCACCGGCACCAATGCGATCGGCACGGCGCTGGCGTCCCGCGCCCCGGTGCAGGTGCACTCGGCGGAGCACTTCGTGCGCACCCTGCACGGCTGGACGTGCGCGGCGGCCCCGGTGCGCGATCCCCGGGACGGCCGGCTGATGGGGATCGTGGACATCAGCGGGCCCGCGTCCACCTTCCACCCGACGACGCTGGCCCTGGTGCGGTCGGTGGCCCGGCTGGCGGAGAGCGAGATCCGGGTGCGGCACCTGGAGGCGGTGGACCGGCTGCGGGCGGTGGCCGCGCCGGTGCTGAGCCGGATCGGCGGCCGGGCGGTGGCGGTGGACGGACACGGCTGGACGGCGGCGGTGACGGGGATGCCCCGGTGGACCGGCTGCCGCTGCCGAAGTCGCTGGGGCCGGGCCGGGTGTGGCTGCCGTCGCTGGGGATGTGCCGGGTGGAGCCGCTGCCGGGCGGTTGGCTGGTCCAGGTCGCGGACGGGGCGATGGACAGCCCGCCGCGCCGGGTGGTCCTCGATCTGAGCCGGCCGCGCGCGCTCGCGGTGAACGTGGTGAGCCCGGTGGGCACCTGGACCCAGCGGCTCTCCCCGCGCCACGCCGAGCTGCTGTACGCGCTGGCGGTGCACCGGGAGGGGCGTACGGCGTCCGAGCTGGCCCAGGACCTGTTCGGTGACGCGACCAGGACGGTGACGGTGCGGGCCGAGATATCGCGGCTGCGGCGCCATCTGGCCGAGGTGCTGGCGCACCGCCCGTACCGGTTCGGCGAGGGCGTGGAGGTGGAGGTGATCCACCCGGAGCACCCGGCCGATCTGCTGCCGCGCTCGCAGGCCCCGGTGGTCGCGGCGGCGCGCGAGGCGCGGGAGCGGGAGGCGCGGGAGCGGGAGGCGCCGGAGCCCCGGTGACCTGGGGCCGGGTGGGGCGAGGGGTGCGGGGCATGGTTGTCTGGCAGCCATGAGCGACCCCGCACGTCCCGCACCGCCGGCCTCCGAAGAGGTGACCATCTGGTCCCTGGAGCAGACCTCCCCCGATGATCTGCGGCCGTCCGCCGTGCCGGACGCGGAGGTCCGGATCGTGCGGTCCGAGGTGCCGCTGCCCGAGTTCAGCCGCTTCCTGTACACGGCGGTGGGCGGAGACATCCGGTGGACGGACCGCCTCGGGATGACGTACGCGCAGTGGCAGGAGGCCCTGGAGCGGCCGGGCGCGGAGACCTGGGTGGCGTACGCGAACGGCACCCCGGCGGGCTACGTCGAGCTGGACCCGCAGGACGACGGGGTCGTCGAGATCATGTACTTCGGGCTGATCCCGGCCTTCCGGGGGCGGCGGATCGGCGGTCATCTGCTGTCGTACGGCACGGCCCGCGCCTGGGACCTGGGCGAGCGGTGGCCCGAGCGGCCGGCGACGAAGCGGGTGTGGCTGCACACCTGCTCAAAGGACGGTCCGCACGCGATGGACAACTACCTGAGGCGCGGCTTCCGGCTCTTCGACACCCGGACCGAGCTGGAGGAGCCGGTGGACACCCCCGGCCCGTGGCCGGGCTCCGGCCGCTGAGCGGTGCCCCGCGCGCAGCCGTAGCCGTTTCCGCGGCAAATCCCCTTGGTTGTCCGGTTTTACGCTCCACCCGGCGTCCGCCCCGTGCGTGACGGGCGCCACAGCGTCTCACTAGGCGGGACCACGCCGTCCACATCATGGATAGTGGTGGACTGCCGCGAGATCCCCATGACACGCTTCCGTCATGTCCGGAACTGGAATTGCCTTGGTGAGTCGACGCCACGTCGACCTCGGCCGCATGTCCAGCGCCATCTGTCCGGCGAGCTGAGAGTCCCAGCACCGCCGCGATCCCTTTCTTTCTCCGCTACCCCTGCGCACCGCCGCGCCTCACGCGAGTGTGCAGTTCAGAGCCGCCCTCCCGCAGTCCCGAAGGACGTACCGTCATGGCCGCAACCCCGGAAAAGCCCGCGCCCGCCGCGCCCCGCCGCAAGGTGGGCCGCCACCGCGGCGAGGGCCAGTGGGCGCTGGGGCACTACACCCCCCTCAACGGCAATGAGCAGTTCAAGAAGGACGACGACAGTCTCAACGTGCGGACACGCATTGAGACGATCTACTCCAAGCGCGGATTCGACTCGATCGACCCCAACGACCTTCGTGGGCGCATGCGTTGGTGGGGGCTCTACACCCAGCGCAAGGCCGGCATCGACGGCGGCAAGACCGCGGTGCTGGAGCCGGAGGAGCTGGAGGACAAGTACTTCATGATGCGGGTCCGCATCGACGGCGGGAAGCTGACCACCGAGCAGCTGCGCGTCATCGGCGAGATCTCGCAGGAGTACGCGCGGGGCAGCGCGGACATCACCGACCGGCAGAACGTCCAGATGCACTGGATCCGGATCGAGGACGTCCCGGCGATCTGGCAGAAGCTGGAGGCCGTGGGGCTCTCCACGACCGAGGCGTGCGGCGACTGCCCCCGCGTCATCATCGGCTCACCCGTGGCGGGTATCGCGGCCGACGAGATCATCGACGGCAGCCCGGCGGTCGACGAGATCCACTCCCGCTACATCGGCAGCCCCGAATTCTCCAACCTGCCGCGCAAGTTCAAGACCGCGATCTCCGGGTCCCCGGTCCAGGACGTGGTCCACGAGATCAACGACATCGCCTTCGTCGGCGTCGAACACCCCGAGCACGGACCGGGCTTCGACCTCTGGGTCGGCGGCGGGCTCTCGACCAACCCCCGGCTGGCCGAACGCCTCGGCACCTGGGTGCCGTTGGACGAGGTGCCGGACGTCTGGGCGGGCGTCGTCGGCATCTTCCGCGACTACGGCTACCGGCGGCTGCGCAACCGGGCGCGGCTGAAGTTCCTGATGGCCGACTGGGGTCCGGCGAAGTTCCGCCAGATCCTGGAGGACGAGTACCTGAAGCGCCCGCTCCTTGACGGCCCCGCCCCGGCCGAGCCGCGCAGCCGGTGGCGCGACCACATCGGCGTCCACCAGCAGCAGGACGGCCGCTTCTACGTCGGTTTCGCCCCCGGGTGGGCCGGGTCGACGGCTCGACGCTCGCCAAGATCGCGGAGCTGGCCGAGGCGCACGGCTCCGGCCGGGTCCGGACCACCGTCGAGCAGAAGATGATCATCCTCGACGTCGAGCAGGACCGCGTCGAGTCCCTGTCCGCCGGTCTGGAGGCGCTCGGCTTCCAGGTGAAGCCGTCGACCTTCCGGCGCGGCACGATGGCCTGCACCGGCATCGAGTACTGCAAGCTGGCGATCGTCGAGACCAAGGCGCGGGGCGCCTCGCTCATCGAGGAACTGGAGCGCAGGCTCCCCGACTTCGACGAGCCCCTGACCATCAACATCAACGGCTGCCCCAACGCCTGCGCCCGCATCCAGACCGCGGACATCGGCCTCAAGGGCCAGCTCGTCCTGGACGAGAACGGCGAGCAGGTGGAGGGCTACCAGGTCCACCTGGGCGGCGCCCTCGGCCTGGAGGCCGGCTTCGGCCGCAAGGTGCGCGGCCTGAAGGTCACCTCGGCCGAACTGCCCGACTACGTCGAGCGGGTGCTCGGCCGGTTCCAGGAGGAGCGCGAGGCCGACGAGCGCTTCGCGACCTGGGCGGCCCGCGCCAGTGCGGAGTCGCTGTCATGAGCGAGCGCGCCGCCCCGTTCCACTGCCCCTACTGCGGCGACGAGGACCTGCGCCCGCACGAGGCCGGGCACGGGGCATGGGAATGCGCCTCCTGCAATCGAGCGTTCCAGCTGAAGTTCCTGGGCCTGCTGAGCCGGGGGCTGACGCCCAACAACGTTGGAGGGGACGGGATATGACGGTCACCCAGAACATCGACACGCTCACCGACGAGGACCTGCGGGAGCTGGCCGAGCGGGCCGGGCGCGAGCTGGAGGACGCCTCCGCCCTCGACATCCTCAGGTGGGCCGCCGACACCTTCGGGCCCCGGTTCTGTGTCACCTCCTCGATGGAGGACGCGGTCGTCGCCCACCTCGCCTCCCGGGTGATGCCCGGCGTGGACGTGGTGTTCCTCGACACCGGCTACCACTTCGAGGAGACCATCGGGACCCGGGACGCGGTCGACGCCGTCATGGACGTCAACGTCATCACGCTGACCCCGCGGCAGACGGTCGCCGAGCAGGACGCCGAGTACGGGCCGAAGCTGCACGACCGCGACCCCGACCTCTGCTGCAAGCTGCGCAAGGTCAAGCCGCTGGAAGAGGGCCTGACCGGATACGCCGCCTGGGCGACCGGGCTGCGCCGCGACGAGTCCCCGACCCGGGCGAACACCCCGGTGGTCGGCTGGGACGAGAAGCGCCGGAAGGTGAAGGTCTCGCCGATCGCCCGCTGGACCCAGGACGACGTGGACGCCTACGTCGCCGAGCACGGAGTGCTCACCAACCCGCTGCTGATGGACGGCTACGCCTCCGTGGGCTGCGCGCCCTGCACCCGCCGGGTGCTGGAGGGCGAGGACGCCCGGGCCGGCCGCTGGGCCGGGCGCGGCAAGACCGAGTGCGGGCTGCACGGCTGATGACGACTGATCAGGAGACTTCGATGAGCGTGACGGAGACGGGGGCCACCGTCTGGCTGACCGGTCTGCCGAGCGCCGGCAAGACCACCATCGCCTATGAACTCGCCGGGCGGCTGCGCTCCGAGGGCCACCGCGTGGAGGTGCTCGACGGCGACGAGATCCGCGAGTTCCTCTCGGCGGGCCTCGGCTTCTCGCGCGAGGACCGGCACACCAACGTGCAGCGGATCGGCTTCGTCGCCGAGCTGCTGGCGGCCAACGGCGTCAAGGTGCTGGTCCCGGTCATCGCCCCGTACGCGGACAGCAGGGACGCCGTCCGCAAGCGGCACCAGGCCGAGGGCACCGCGTATCTGGAGGTGCACGTCGCCACTCCGGTCGAGGTGTGCTCGGAGCGCGATGTGAAGGGTCTCTACGCCAAGCAGGCGGCGGGCGAGATCAGTGGCCTCACCGGGGTGGACGACCCCTACGAGGCGCCGGAGTCACCGGATCTGCGGATAGAGTCGCACCGCCAGACCGTGCAGGAGTCCGCGGCGGAGCTGTACGCGCTGCTGAGCGAGAGGGGTGCGGCATGACGACCGTCGCGACCGTGCATGAGGGCACCGACCATCCGTACGCGCTGAGCCACCTGGACTCGCTGGAGTCCGAGGCGGTGCACATCTTCCGCGAGGTGGCGGGCGAGTTCGAGCGGCCGGTGATCCTGTTCTCGGGCGGCAAGGACTCGATCCTGATGCTGCACCTGGCGCTCAAGGCGTTCGCGCCGGCGCCGGTGCCGTTCGCCCTGCTGCATGTGGACACCGGGCACAACTTCCCCGAGGTGCTGGCCTACCGCGACCGCGTGGTCGCCGAGCACGGGCTGCGGCTGCACGTCGCCTCCGTGCAGGAGTACATCGACGCCGGGAAGCTCCGCGAGCGCCCCGACGGCACCCGCAACCCGCTCCAGACCGTGCCGCTGACCGAGGCCATCCAGCAGCACCGCTTCGACGCGGTGTTCGGCGGCGGCCGGCGCGACGAGGAGAAGGCGCGCGCCAAGGAGCGGGTCTTCTCGCTGCGCGACGAGTTCTCCCAGTGGGACCCGCGCCGCCAGCGCCCCGAGCTGTGGCAGCTGTACAACGGCCGGCACGCGCCCGGCGAGCACGTCCGGGTCTTCCCGATCTCCAACTGGACCGAGCTGGACGTCTGGCAGTACATCGAGCGCGAGGGGATCGAGCTGCCGGAGATCTACTTCGCCCACGAGCGCGAGGTGTTCAACCGCAACGGCATGTGGCTGACCGCGGGCGACTGGGGCGGCCCCAAGGAGCACGAGAAGACGGAGACCCGGCAGGTGCGCTACCGCACGGTCGGCGACATGTCGTGCACCGGCGCCGTCGACTCCGACGCCACCACCCTTGACGCCGTGATCACCGAGATCGCCGCCTCCCGGCTCACCGAGCGGGGCGCGACCCGCGCCGACGACAAGATGTCCGAGGCCGCGATGGAGGACCGTAAGCGCGAGGGGTACTTCTGAGGGCCTCTCGCGTGGACCATGCCGGGCTCGCGCGGCCTGGCTCCGCACCTCGCCGCGTTGTCGTCCATCGCCAACGCTCGGCGTTGCCTCAATCCTCCGCCTTGCGACGCACGGCACCAGACCCCGCTCCCTGATCCGGCCTGATCCACACGAGAGGCCCCCATGACCACCACAGCTGAGCAGTTGAGCGCCACCACCCTGCTGCGCTTCGCCACCGCCGGCTCCGTCGACGACGGCAAGTCCACCCTCGTGGGACGGCTGCTGCACGACTCCAAGTCGGTCCTCACCGACCAGCTGGAGGCCGTCGAGCACGCCTCGCGCAACCGGGGCCAGGAGGCGCCGGACCTGGCGCTGCTCACCGACGGGCTGCGCGCCGAGCGCGAGCAGGGCATCACCATCGACGTGGCCTACCGCTACTTCGCGACGCCCCGGCGCCGGTTCATCCTCGCCGACACCCCGGGCCATGTGCAGTACACCCGCAACATGGTCACCGGAGCCTCCACGGCCGAGCTGGCCGTGGTCCTGGTCGACGCCCGCAACGGGGTGGTCGAGCAGACCCGCCGGCACGCCGCCGTCGCCGCCCTGCTGCGCGTCCCGCACGTCGTCCTGGCCGTCAACAAGATGGACCTGGTGGAGTACGCGGAGCCGGTGTTCGCCGCGATAGCCGAGGAGTTCACCGCGTACGCGGCATCGCTCGGGGTCCCCGAGATCACCGCGATCCCGATCTCCGCGCTGGCCGGCGACAACGTCGTGGAGCCGTCCGCGCACATGGACTGGTACGGCGGCCCGACGGTCCTGGAGCACCTGGAGACCGTCCCGGTCAGCCACGACCTGACCGGCTGCCACGCCCGCTTCCCGGTCCAGTACGTGATCCGGCCGCAGACCGCGGAGCACCCCGACTACCGGGGCTACGCGGGCCAGATCGCCGCCGGCGTGTTCCGGGTCGGCGAGTCCGTGACCGTGCTGCCCTCGGGCCGTACCTCCACGATCGAGGGCATCGACCTGCTCGGGGAGCCCGTGGACATCGCCTGGGCGCCCCAGTCGGTGACCCTGCGCCTGGCGGACGACATCGACGTCTCGCGCGGCGACCTCATCGCGCCGGTGGACGACGCGCCGGCCGTCACCCAGGACGTCGAGGCGACCGTCTGCCATGTCGCGGACGAACCGCTCACCGTGGGCCGGCGGGTGCTCCTCAAGCACACCACGCGCACGGTCAAGGCGATCGTCAAGGACATCCCCTCACGGCTGACCCTGGACGACCTCTCGCAGCACCCGGCCCCGGGCAAGCTGGTCGCCAACGACATCGGCCGGGTCGTGGTCCGGACCGCCGAGCCGCTGGCGCTCGACGCGTACGCCGACTCGCGCCGCACCGGTTCCTTCCTGCTGATCGACCCGGCGGACGGCACCACCCTCTCGGCGGGCATGGCGGGCGCCTCGTTCGCCGCCGCCGAGGAGCCGCCGGCCGCGGACGACGACGCGGAGTGGGACTTCTGATGAGCACGGACTTCTTCTCGACCTTCGCCAAGGAGGGCGGCCGCGTCGGCAGCGGCGCGCTGGGCAGCGGTCAGGGCGGTGTCGGGCGATGTGCGCGATGACGTACGCGCACTGCCCGCGCGCCCTGCAGCACCACCAGCACCGCACGCACCGCCTGTTCAGACGAAGACCTGCCGACTTCCCGGCCGCGCCCCCGCACGCACGAGGGGCGTGAGCACCGGGCCTCCGAGAGGAAGACCTCCCGTGCCTGCCCCCCGTACCACGCTGCGCCGCAACATCGCCGCCGTCGCCGCCCTGCCCCTGCTGGCCGTGGCGCTGACCGCCTGCGGCTACGGCTCCGACTCGGCGGACGACGCCAAGAAGGTCAACGCGGCCAGTGGCAAGAAGCTCTCCGCCGACACCGTGCGCATCGGGTACTTCCCGAACCTCACGCACGCCACCGCGCTCGTGGGCGACCAGGAGGGTCTGTTCCAGAAGGAGCTGGGCGGCACCCAGCTCAAGACGGCCACCTTCAACGCCGGCCCGTCCGAGATCGAGGCGCTGAACGCCAACTCGATCGACATCGGCTTCATCGGCCCCTCGCCGTCCATCAACGGCTACACCAAGTCCAAGGGCCAGAACCTGCGGATCATCGGCGGCTCCGCGTCCGGCGGCGTCAAGCTCGTCGTGAACCCGAAGAAGATCAAGACCCTGGACGACCTCAAGGGCAAGAAGATCGCCACCCCGCAGCTCGGCAACACCCAGGACGTGGCGTTCCTCAACTGGATCTCCGAGAAGGGCTGGAAGGTCGACGCCCAGAGCGGCAAGGGCGACGTCTCCGTCGTCCGTACGGACAACAAGGTGACCCCGGATGCCTACAAGTCCGGTTCCATCGACGGCGCCTGGGTCCCCGAGCCGACCGCCTCCAAGCTGGTCGCCGAGGGTGCGAAGGAACTGCTGGACGAGTCGACGCTGTGGCCGGACGACAAGTTCGTGATCACCAACATCATCGTGTCGCAGAAGTTCCTCAAGGATCACCCGGACGTCGTCGAGGCCGTCCTGCGCGGCTCGGTGAAGACCAACGCCTGGATCAACGCCAACCCGGACAAGGCCAAGGCCTCCGCGAACGCCGCGCTGAAGAAGCTCACCGGCAAGGAGCTGCCCGCCGAGGTCATCGACCCCGCCTGGAAGTCGATCCAGATCACCGACGACCCGCTGGCCGCGACGCTCGACGCGCAGGCCCAGCACGCGGTCAAGGCCGGTCTCCTGGAGAAGCCCGACCTCAAGGGCATCTACGACCTGAAGCCGCTCAACAAGATCCTCAAGGCCGCGGGCGAGCCCGAGGCCGACGACGCCGGTCTCGGCGTCAAGTAACCAGCCGCCCGAAGACTCCCAGGAGGTGACGACCATGGCGAACACCCTCACCAAGGCCGAGGACCGTGTCTCGGTCGGGCACGCCGCCCGTATCGCGCACGTCTCGAAGTCCTTCGCCGGGCCCGCGGGAACGCAGCTGGTCCTGGACGACATCACGCTCGATGTCGCCCCGGGCGAGTTCGTCACCCTCCTGGGAGCCTCCGGGTGCGGCAAGTCCACGCTGCTCAACCTGGTGGCCGGCCTGGACCGGCCGACCGCGGGGACCATCGAGACCCCGGGCGGCCGCCCGGCGCTGATGTTCCAGGAGCACGCCCTGTTCCCGTGGCTGACCGCGGGCAAGAACATCGAACTGGCCCTGCGCCTGCGCGGGGTGCCCAAGTCGCAGCGCCGCGCCGAGGCGGAACGGCTGCTGGAGCTGGTCCGGCTCGGCGGGGCGTACGGGAAGCGGGTGCACGAGCTGTCCGGCGGGATGCGGCAGCGCGTGGCGATGGCCCGCGCGCTCGCCCAGGACAGCCAACTGCTGCTGATGGACGAGCCGTTCGCCGCGCTCGACGCCATCACCCGCGATGTGCTGCACGACGAGCTGACCCGGATCTGGCGCGAGACGAACGTCTCGGTCCTCTTCGTCACACACAACGTGCGCGAGGCCGTCCGCCTCGCCGAGCGCGTGGTGCTGCTCTCGTCCCGCCCCGGCCGGATCGCCCGTGAGTGGACGGTCGACATCGAGCAGCCGCGCCGTATCGAGGACACCGCCGTCGCGGAACTGTCCGTCGAGATCACCGAACAACTGCGTGGGGAGATCCGCCGTCATGGCCAGCACTGACATCAAGTCGGACGAGGCGGGGTCCGGCCGGAAGCCGGACGACCTGGCCGGTCTCGAAGCCGGTCTGGACGCCCTGGACGCGGTGCAGGTGCAGCGCACCCCGGTGCGCGAGGTCCTGCTGCGCAAGGTCCTGCCGCCGGTGCTCGCGGTGGCCCTGGTCCTCGTCGTCTGGCAGCTGCTCGTCTGGGGCGAGGTGACCGAGGACTACAAGCTGCCCGCGCCGTCCGCCGTCTGGGACAGCGCCCACGACATGTGGCTCCAGGGGACGCTGCTCGACGTGGTGTGGACCAGCATCTCGCGCGGTCTGCTCGGCTTCCTGCTGTCGGTCGCGATCGGTACGCCGCTGGGGCTGCTGGTGGCCCGGGTGAAGTTCGTCCGGGCCGCGATCGGCCCGATCCTGTCCGGGCTCCAGTCGCTGCCCTCGGTGGCCTGGGTGGCGCCGGCGGTGATCTGGCTCGGGCTGAACGACTCGATGATGTTCGCGGTCATCCTGCTCGGCGCGGTGCCCTCGATCGCCAACGGGCTCGTCTCGGGCGTCGACCAGGTGCCCCCGCTCTTCCTGCGGGCCGGGCGCACGCTCGGCGCGACCGGGCTGCGCGGGACCTGGCTGATCGTCATGCCGGCCGCTCTGCCGGGCTATCTGGCGGGCCTCAAGCAGGGCTGGGCGTTCTCCTGGCGTTCGCTGATGGCCGCCGAGATCATCGCCTCGTCGCCGGACCTCGGCCTCGGGCTCGGCCAGCTGCTGGAGAACGGCCGCAACAACGCGGACATGCCGGGGATCTTCCTCGCCATCCTCCTGATCCTGTTCGTCGGCATCGCCATCGACCTGCTCATCTTCAGCCCGCTGGAGCGGTGGGTGCTGCGCAGCCGCGGTCTCCTCGTCAAGAACTGAGCGCTTCCATGTCCTCTCCGGTCCTCCTCGTCATCGCCCACGGCAGCCGTGATCCGCGGCACGCCGCCACCGTGCACGCGCTGACCGCGCGGGTACGGGAGCTGCGGCCCGGGCTGCGCGTGGAGACGGGGTTCCTGGACTTCAACGCGCCCTCGGTGCCGAGGCTCCTGGAGCGGCTGGCCGCCGAGGGGGCGCCCGAGGTGGTGGCCCTGCCGCTGCTGCTCACCCGGGCGTTCCACGCCAAGTCGGACATCCCGGCGGTGCTGCGCGAGGCGCGCGCGGCGCTGCCCCGGCTGCGGGTCCGGCAGGCCGAGGTGCTCGGCCCGTCGCCGCTGCTGAACGCCGCGCTGGAACGGCGGCTGTACGAGGCCGGGGTGCGCCCCGGCGACCGAAGCTCGACCGGGCTCGTCCTGGCCTCGGCGGGCTCGTCAGACCCGGAGGCGATCGCAGTGATCGCTGAAATCGCGCGGGAGCTGCGGCACACCGGTTGGTGTTCCGTGCGGCCTGCGTTCGCCTCCGCATCCCTTCCCCGTACCGAGGACGCCGTACGGGCCCTGCGGGCGGAGGGCGTCCGCAGGGTGGCGGTCGCTCCGTACGTCATCGCGCCCGGCCGCCTCCCGGACCGCATCGCGGCGGGGGCGGCCGAGGCCGGCGCGGATGTGCTGGCCGGGGTGCTGGGGCCGGCCCCGGAGCTGGCGCGGCTGCTGCTCGACCGGTACGACGAGGCCACCGCGACCGCGTCGCGACCGGTCGCGGCCAGCGCCTGAGCCGGTCAGCGCCTGAGTCGGGCGGGCCCGCTCAGCCGACGTCGATGCCGCCGGTACGGGTGCGCTTGAGCTCGAAGAAGTCGGCGTGGCCGGCGAGCACCCGGAAGCTGTCGAACAGCCGGGCCGCCTCCTCGCCGCGCGGGATCGCCCGCAGCACCGGCCCGAACCACACCGTGCCGTCGACGTGGATCGTGGGCGTGCCGACGTAGCCGCCCGCCTCCGGGTCCCGGCCGGCCTCGTGGCTGCGGCGCACAGCGTCGTCGTACACCTCGCTGTGCGCGGCCTCCGCGAGGTACGCGGGCAGGTCCAGCTCGGCCAGGGCCTCGGCGACGACCTGGTCGAAGTCCTCGCTCTTCTGCTGGTGGATGCGGCTGCCGAGGGCGGTGTAGAGAGCGCGCAGGACCTCCTCGCCGCGCTCCTCGGCCGCCGCGGCGGCGACCCGGACGGGGCCGATCGAACGGTCGACCAGATCCCGGTACCAGTCGGGAAGTTCGTTGCCGATGTTGTGCAGGTAGAGGCTCATGACGTGGAAGCGCAGCTCGATGTCGCGGTGCTGCTCCACCTCCAGCATCCAGCGGGAGGTGATCCAGGCGAACGGGCAGGCCGGGTCGAAGTAGAAGTCGACGACGGGCCTGCCCGGTTCCGGGGCGGGGTGAGTGGTCATGGGGCGAGCCTAGCCAGCCGGTGGCGCACTCCCCCGGGCCATTCGGCACCCGCGCGCCTGGGCCATTCTCAGCCCGCGGTCCACTGCGGATCGCGCCCGCTCAGCGCCAGGGCGCGGGTGAAGCCGGTGGCGCCGGGGACGTCCACCTCGTCGGTGAAGCCCTCGTACTGGCGGTAGAGCGCGGCGGTCTTCTCGACGGTGGCCAGGATGTATCCGGCGGCCTCCTCGGAGAGCCGGAACTCCTGGCCGGTGGCCCGGGCCACGTCCCAGCCGTGCAGCGCGATCTCCTCGATGAGCATCGCGGCGGTGTCGGCGGCCGGGGACGCGGAGTCGCCCTCGCCGATGGTGCCCTCCCAGGCGGCGGGGTCGGACCAGGCGGCGACGGCCCGGTCGAGCTGGGCGGCGTACCGCTCGGCCCAGTCGGCGTCGGCGGTGAAGTCACGGGCGATCAGCTCCTCGGGAAGCTCGGTGCGCCGGGCTCGGTGCTCCATGCCGTGCGAGGTGTAGAGGACCCAGTGGTTGACGAGGGTGCGCAGGTCCCAGCCCGCGCAGGGGGTGGCGGCGGAGTCCAGCTGTGCGGCGGTGACGCCGCGGGCCACGCGGGCGGCCTCGGCGGCGCATTCGGTCATATGGGCGTGCTCGGTCTTCATGCACCCCAACCTAGGTTTGCGCGCCCGGCCGGTATTGAAGAAAGGCGACAGGTGCCGGACGAGGAGGGTGTACGGGGCACGGATAGGCTTGCCGGTGCGCAGGAAGCCGCTCGCGCCCGTACGAAGGAGCAGCCGCACAGTGACCGCCACCGCACCCCTGTCCGCCGCCGCCGTCGCGGCCCCGGTCCCCGTCATCCGGGCCGACGAGGTCTCTCTCGTACGCGACGGGAACGTCCTGCTCGACGCGGTCTCGCTCACCGTGCGCGGCGGGGAGCACTGGGCGCTGCTCGGTGCCAACGGGGCGGGCAAGAGCACCCTGCTCGGGCTGCTCGGGGCGGTGACGCATCCGACCCGGGGTTCGGTCGAGGTGCTGGGCCGCACGCTGGGGCGGGTGGACCTCCGGGAGCTGCGCACGCTCCTCGGCCATGTCAATCCGCGCCATCCGCTGCGTTCCCCGCTGACGGTGAGCGAGGTGGTGCTGACCGGGCTGACGAACTCGGTGGAGCCGATGCCGCGCTGGTCGCCGGGTCCGGGGCAGCGGGAGCGGGCGGAGCGGTTGCTGAAGATGCTGGGCATGGGCGGCAAGACGGGCTCGCGCTGGCCGGCCCTTTCGCAGGGTGAGCGCGGCCGGACGCTGATCGCCCGGGCCCTGATGCCGCAGCCCCGGCTGCTGCTCCTGGACGAGCCGGCGACCGGGCTGGACCTGGCCGCCCGGGAACAGCTGCTGGACAGCCTGGACGCGTTGCGCGAGGAGCATCCGGAGCTGGCGACCGTGCTGGTCACCCATCATCTGGAGGAGCTGCCCGCCTCCACCACGCACGCGATGCTGCTGCGCGGCGGGCGGTGCCTGGCCTCGGGCGGGGCGGACGAGGTGCTGACCACGGAGCTGGTCAGCGAGTGCTTCGGCCACCCGGTCGCGATCAGCCGGACGGACGGCCGGTGGGCGGCCCGGGCGCGGCGGACGGCCCGGGGCTGAGCTCGAAGGGCGTGGCCTGGTGGTAGTAGAGGAGCCAGCCGGCCCGGGTGAGCCGCCAGAGCGAACTGCGGTGGGCGCGCTTGTTCCTGGCCTCGGTGTCGAAGGTGAGGTGGACGAGTCCGTCGGCGAGGTGCACGCCCCGCATGCGTGAGGCGGTGAGCCGGCCGGGAGCCGGGGCCCGCCCCGAGACGAGCAGGTCGATGATGGTGTCCCGGTCCCAGTGGCGGCCGGTGGTGTCCACCTCGCGGTAGTCGGGGTGCAGCACCTGGTCGAGGAGGTCGGCGGAGGCCCGGACCAGGGGGTCCAGGAGCCGGAGCTCCCCTTCGATGGCCGCGTCCACCCCCGGTGCCGGTCCGGTCATGCCCGCCTCCCGCCCGCAACGGTTGTCATGGGGCAAGCGTAGGACGGTGACGGCGGACCGCGCGGCCGCCGCGCCCCGTGGGGGAGAGCGCGGTGGCCGCCGGCCCGTTGCGCTGTTACTCGACGATCTTCAGGAGCTTGTTCGCCGTTCCCTCGGTGGCGTTGCCGATGGCGTCCGGGGTCGCCCCGTCGGTCAGGGCCGTGGCGACCTCGTCCGGGGTGGCGTCCGGGTGCCCGGCCAGGTAGACGGCGGCGGCGCCGACGACGTGCGGGGTGGCCATCGACGTACCGGAGATGGTGTTGGAGCCGGTGTCGCTGTCGTTCCAGGAGGAGGTGATGTCGGAGCCCGGTGCGTAGATGTCCACGACCGAGCCGTAGTTGGAGAACGACGACTGCTCGTCGTCCACGGTGGACGAGGCGACGGTGATGGCCTCGGGGACACGGGACGGGGAGCCCTCACCGGCGTCGCTGGACTCGTTGCCGGCGGCGACCGCGAAGGTGACGCCGGAGGCGATGGCCTTCTTCACGGCCGCGTCGAGCGCCTCGTCGGCGCCGCCGCCGAGGCTCATGTTGGCGACGGACGGGCCCTGGTGGTGCTCGGTGACCCAGTCGATGCCGGCGACGACCTGCTCGGTGGTGCCGGAGCCGGAGTCGTCCAGGACGCGGACGGCGACGATCTTCGCCTTCTTGGCGACGCCGTAGGTCGACCCGGCTATGGTGCCGGCGACGTGGGTGCCGTGGCCGTTGCCGTCGTCGGCGCTGTCGTCGTTGTCGACGGCGTCGAAGCCGGAGCTGGCGCGGCCGCCGAACTCCTCGTGGGTGGTGCGGACCCCGGTGTCGATGACGTACGCGGTGACGCCCTCGCCCGCGCTGTCCGGGTAGGTGTACGCGTTGTCGCCGGCGGTCTCCGTCTGGTCGATGCGGTCCAGGCCCCAGGACGGCGGGTTGTCCTGGGTGGCGTCGATGTGGAACTTCTTGTTCTGGACGACCTTGGAGACGGCCGGGTCGGCGGCGAGCCGCTTGGCCTCGGTCTCCGAAAGGCCGCTGGCGGAGAAGCCGTTGATGGCGGAGCTGTAGTTGCGCTTCAGCTTTCCGCCGTACTCCTTGGCGAGTTCGGCCTTGTCCGCCTTCTGGTCCAGCATCACGATGTAGCTGCCGGAGACAGCGGTCGCCGCGTCGGCGCCGTAGACCTTGCCCATGGCCGGAGCGGGTGTCGCTCCGGCGAACGGGGTGCCCAGGAGGGTGACGCCGGCGGCGGCCGCGACCGCGGTGATGGAGGCGGTCAGCTTGAACCGGCGTGCGCGCTTGTGAATGGCCATGAAGAGGGGTCTCCTCGTCATTCTTTGTGGGGGGATTGGCCCCCGGCCGGAAAATCTCCGGGGGCTGGCTCGAAACCCTGACCGATTGACGCGCGCAGATCAAGACCTCCCTACAGCTCCGCCGCACTCACCAACTTTTCGTCACAGGACGGTCGCAGGAGCCCCTCGATGCGCCGATCACCTTTACGTGTAAGGGGCTTCGATGCTCCTTCTCGGGGGCAAGCCCCGTCCCCAGGGCGGAGAGGGGCCGCTCCCGGCTCGCCGGAGAGCATGACGAACTGGCTTTATGCCGCCCCTACCTTCGAATCGGGAGGCGGCGGCGGTGGGCCGGTGCCGGTCACGAGGGGGCAGGCCCGTCATGGGGAATGTGGATGCGGCGCGAGGGCCGCGGGTGCGGGGCGTCGCAGCCCGGGCGGGCGGCTGGAGCGCCCGGCACCGCTGGGCGGCGGTGACGATCTGGGTGCTGTTCGTCGTCCTGGCCATGGGGCTCGGCTCAGCGGCCGGCCGGGTCGACGTCAAGGAGAGCGAGCAGATGTCCGGCGAGGTGGGCCGGGCCGTGCGGATCATCGAGGACGCGGGGCTCAAGGACCCGGCCGGGGAGACCGTGCTCATCCAGTCGGAGGGCGCGGACGGGGCGGTGGCCGGGTCGGCCGAGTTCCGGGCGGCCGTCAAGGACGTCATCGAGGCCGTGCAGGGGACCGGCGAGGTCACCGCCGTCAGCTCGCCGTACACCACCAGGACCATTTCGGCCGACGGGCACAGCGCGCTCGTGCAGTTCGAGATGCGGGGCGACCCCGAGACGGCGAGCGAGCGCGTCGCCCCCGTGCTGAAGGCCGTCGAGAAGGTGGACGGCGCGCACGAGGGGCTGCTGATCGAGGAGATCGGCGGCGCCAGCATGGGCAAGACCTTCGACGACGCCTTCGGCAGCGACTTCCAGCGGGCCGAGCTGTCCGCCGTGCCGGTCGCGCTCGGCATCCTGCTCATCGCCTTCGGCGCGCTGGTCGCGGCGCTGCTCCCGGTCGCCCTCGCCCTCACCGCGATCATGGCGACGATGGGCCTGATGGGTGTGGTGAGCCACTTCCAGCCGATGAGCGACACCGCCAACTCGGTGATGCTGCTGGTGGGTCTGGCCGTCGGCGTCGACTACTGCCTCTTCTATCTGCGCCGGGAGCGCGAGGAGCGCGCCAAGGGCCGGGACGCCCGGACCGCGCTGATGATCGCCGCCGCGACCAGCGGGCGCGCCATCGTCGTCTCCGGGGTGACGGTCTGCGTCGCGATGGCGGGCATGCTCTTCACCGGCATCGCGGAGTTCGAGGCGATGGGCCTGGCCTCGCTGATGGTCGTCGCCGTCGCCATGGTCGGCTCGGTCACCGTGCTGCCCGCGCTCCTCTCGCTGCTCGGCGAGCGGGTCGAGAAGGGCAGGGTGCCGTTCCTGAACCGTCTGAAGCGCTCGAAGCGGGGCGGCGCCGACGGCGAGAGCCGCGTGTGGCGTGCGGTGCTCACCGCCGTGCTGCGCCGCCCGTGGACCGCGCTGGTGGTCGCCGCCGGGGCGCTCGCCGCGATCGCCCTGCCGGCGCTCGGCATGCACACCCAGAACCTCACCCTGGACCAGGAGTTCGGCGACTCGCTGCCGATCGTGCGGACCTACGACCGGCTGAACGAGGCGTTCCCCGGGGGCGCCGACCCGGCGCAGGTCGTGGTGAAGGCCGACGACATCGGCGCGGCGCCGGTACGCAAGGCACTGGAGGACTTCCGCCGGCAGGCCGTCTCCTCGGGCGCCTCGAAGGGCCCGGTGGACATCGTGACGCACGACGCGGAGAACGTCGCGGTCATCGACGTACCGCTGGTCGGCGGTTCGGACCAGGCCGAGGCCGAGAAGAGCCTGGAACTGCTGCGGGACACCGTGCGTCCGGCGACGCTCGGCAAGGTCGCGGGGGTCGAGGCGCCGGTCACCGGGCAGGTCGCCGGGTCGAAGGACTTCAACGACCAGATCGTCGGCTCGGTGGTGCCGGTCTTCGCCTTCGTGGTCGTCTTCGCCTTCCTGCTGATGCTGCTCTGCTTCCGCTCGCTGACCGTGGCGATCACGTCGATCGTCCTCAACCTGCTCTCGGTGGGCGCCGCCTACGGCATCCTGACGGCGGTCTTCCAGCACGGCTGGGGCGCCTCGCTGGTCGGCGCGGAGGGCGTCGGCGCGATCATCTCCTGGCTGCCGCTGTTCCTCTTCGTGATCCTCTTCGGGCTCTCGATGGACTACCACGTCTTCGTGGTCTCCCGGATCCGTGAGGCCCGCCTCCAGGGCCGCGAGACCCGGGACGCCATCGCCCACGGCGTGGTCACCACGGCCGGGGTCGTCACCAGCGCCGCCGTGATCATGGTCGCCGTGTTCGCGATCTTCGGGACGCTGTCGATGCAGTCCATGAAGCAGATGGGCGTCGGCCTGGCGGCAGCGGTGCTGATCGACGCGACGATCATCCGCGGGGTGCTGCTCCCGGCCGTGATGGCCCTGCTGGGCGACCGCAACTGGTACTTCCCGAAGTGGCTGCGGTGGCTGCCGGACATGACGCACGACGAGTCGTACGAGGACGAGCCGGCCGTGTCCGCACCGGCGCGCGGCGGCGAGGAGCCGGAGCGGGTCGGCGTCTGACCCCCTGCATCACGCGGTCCCTCCTCCCGGACGCCGGCAGGAGGGACCTTCGTGTTCAGCGCTGGTAGCGGGCCAGGACCCGGTTGCCGTCGGTCACCAGACGCTTCTTCAGCTCGGCCGCGTCGATCGCTCCGCTGTAGTACTCCTGGAGCGCGGGCGTCGCCACCTTGTCCTTCCACTCGGGGTAGCCGCGCACCGACTGGGCCGGGGCGGACCGCAGTGCCCCGGCGAGCGCGGCGCCGGTCGCCCAGCCCCGGTCCGCGGTGTGCAGCGAGGGGTCGGCCAGCGCCTCGGTTCCGGTGGGCAGCATCCAGTCCCCCTTGGCCAGGCGCACCATGTTGGCCGGCCTGAGCAGGAAGTCGATGAACTCCACCGCCTCCTTCCTGTGCGGGCTGTCCTCGGCGACGGACAGGGTCTGCGGGCTCACCCCCTGCGCGAGCCCGTCCCGGCCCGCCGGGGCGGGCAGCACCGACCACTCGAAGCCCTTCGGGGCCTGCTCCACGATCTGCTGGCGGTACGAGAACCCGAGCGGGACCATCGCGTACTTGCCGCCGAAGAAGCCGGGCAGGGTGTCGCCGCCGCCCATGCCGAGCGCGGTGCGGGCGGCGCTGTGGTCGGTGTTGACCTGGTCGTGGATGGTGCCCGGGACGACCTGGTCGCCCTCCCCCATCGCGACGGTCACCTTGCCGTCGGCGCCCCGGTGGAAGAGCTCGCCGCCCGCCGAGAGGCCGAGGTTGAGGGTGACGGAGACCGGCTCCTTGAGCGGCCAGGCGACCCCGTAACGGCCCTTGCCGGTCAGCTCCTCGGTCACCTGGCGGAACTCCGTCCAGCTCCAGGGCTTCTCGGGGGTCGGGATGCGGACCCCGGACTCCTTAAGGATCTTGGTGTTGGCGATCAGGACCCGGGGCTCCTGGAGGAAGGGGACGCCGTACACCCCGCCGTCGAAGGTCGCCGTCTCCCAGCTGTTGCGCGGGATGCCCTCGGTGAGCGCGTCCGGGAGGAGGGGGTGGAGGTCGGCGAGATAGCCCCCGTACGCGAAGTCGGCGAGGTCGTCGGAGGCGTCGTGGATGATGTCGGGCGCCTCGCCGCCCTCGAAGGAGGTGAGGAGCTGGTCGTGGACGCTGTCCCAGCTGCCCTGGACGTACTCGACCCGGATGTCGGGGTGGGCCGCGTTCCACTCCTTCACCAGCTGCTTGTTGATGTCGACGGACTCCTTCTGCCAGGCCAGCGACTGGAAGCGGAGGGTGATCCTCCCGTCGGCGTCGCCGTGGTCGCCCCCGCCGCAGCCGGTGAGCAGCAGGGCGAGCGCGGTGGCCGTCGCGGCAGCGTTGCGTACCAGCGCGCGCATCAGTTCTTCACCGCCCCGGCCAGCATGCCGCCGGTGATCCGCCGCTGGATCACGGCGAACAGCACGAGCGAGGGGAGGGTGGCGAGGAACGCGGCGGCGGCGAGCGGCCCGAGGTCGCTGGCGCCCTCGGCGCCGAGGAAGTGCGTCAGTACGACCGGCAACGTCTGCTTCTCCGGGGTCTTGAGGAGGACGAGCGCGAAGAAGAACTCGTTCCACGCGGTGATGAACGCGAAGAGGGCCGTGGCGACGATCCCCGGGGCCAGCAGCGGGGCGGTGACGGAGACCAGCGTGCGCAGCCGCCCGGCCCCGTCGACCGCCGCCGCCTCCTCCAGCTCGCGCGGCACGGCCCGTACGTAACCGACGAGCATCCACAGCGCGAAGGGCAGGGCCCACACCACGTAGACCAGGATCAGGCCCCCGAGGGTGTTGATCAGGTGCAGGTTCTTCAGGACCAGGAAGAGCGGAATGATCAGCAGGACGAAGGGGAACGCCTGGCTGACGATCACCCAGCCGGTGGCGGCCGTGGCGAGGCGGGTGCGGTGGCGGGCCATCACATAGGCCATCGGGGTCGCGATGAGCACGGCGATCAGCCCGGCCGAGAGCGCGGCGATCAGCGAGTTGGCGGTGGCCCGCAGCAGCGGCTGCTCGTCGAACGCCTGCCGGAAGTTGTCCAGCGTCGGGTGCTGCGGAATCCAGGTCGGGTGCAGGGAGCCCAGCTCCGGGGCGGGCTTGAAGGCGGTGGAGATCAGCCACAGGAAGGGGAACGCGAGGAAGACCAGGTAGCACAGCAGCGCCGCGTACTGCCCGGCGCGCACGGACCGTTTGGTACGCATGCTCATCGGTCGTCGCCTCCCCTGAGCCGCCCGGCGAGATACACGGCGAGGATCACGGAGATCACCGCGACCATGACGCAGCCCATCGCGGCGGCGTAGCCGAACTGCCCGTAGCGGAACGCCTCCTCGTACGCGAAGAGCATCGGCAGCCGGGTGCGGCCGCCGGGGCCGCCGTTGGTCAGGACGTAGACCAGGGCGAAGGAGTTGAAGTTCCAGATGAAATTGAGCGCGGTGATGGAGAGGGCGACCGGTCTGATGGCGGGCCAGGTCACCGTACGGAAGCGGCGCCAGGCGCCCGCCCCGTCCAGCGCGGCGGCCTCGTGGAGCTCGTGCGGGGTGTTCTGGAGCCCGGCCAGCAGGGCGACCGTGGTCTGCGGCATGCCGGACCAGACACCGACGACGATCACGGCGGGCAGCGCGGTCGCGAGCCCGGTGAGCCAGTCTCGGCCGTCCCCGAGCCCGAGGTCGCGGATGGTCTCGTTGAGGATGCCGGCGTCCGGGTTGTAGACGAGGCGCCACATGATGCCGACGACGACCTCGGGCATCGCCCACGGGATGATCGCCAGGGCCCGGGCCAGCCAGCGCATCCGCAGGTTCTCGTTGAGCAGCAGGGCGAGGCCGAGGGCCAGGACGAACTGCGGGACGGTGACGCCGACCGCCCACACCAGGCCGATCCGGAACGACTCCCAGAACAGTCCGTCGTGCAGCAGGTCCTGGAAGTTCAGCGTGCCGATCCACTGCGTGGCGCGGGTGCGGCCGGACTGGGCGTCGGTGAAGGCGAGCGCGATGCCGTAGAGCAGCGGGCCGACGCTGAGGACGAGGATCGGGATGAGGGCGGGCAGCACCAGGAACCAGGTCCCGGCGCCCCGGTCGAGCCGCCCGTCGGTGTGCTTGCCGGACGGTCCGTCGCGCCCGGCCCGTGCGGTTGCACTCGCCAATGTCATGCTTACGCCCCCTTTGCGTCGTTCGACCGGCTACTTGCCGTTCCGGCCGCTCAGGTGGCCTCCGTCATCGTGCTGACGGGCCGCCGGTTCGTCAAGGCGAGCTGCGCGGATGCGAAAATCGGACCATGAACGAGATGGAAGCGCGCGAGGTGCTGGTCGCCGCCGGGTTCCCCGGGGGCGCGGAGCTGCTGGCGCTCGGCGAGAACGCGGTGTTCACGGCCGACGGCCTCGTCGTCAAGGTCGGCCGGGACGCCGTGCGCCACCCCGAGCTGCTGGAGCGGGCCGAGCGCGAGGTGGCCGTCGCCCGGTGGCTCGCGGCGTCCGGTGTCCCCGCCGTGCGGGCCGCCGAGGACGGGGCGCGGCTGGTCCAGGGCCATCCGGTGACCGTGTGGCACCGGCTGCCAGAGGCGGTGCGGCCCGCCGAGCCGCGCGATCTGGCGCCGCTGCTCACCGCCGTCCACGCGCTGCCCGTGCCGGAGGGCTTCGCGCTGCCGCGCCGGGAGCTGCTGGGCGGCGTCGAGCGGTGGCTGCGGCTGGCGGGCGACGCGATCGATCCGGCCGACGCGGCGTATCTGCGCGAGCGGCGCGACGGTTTCGCGGCGGCGGCCGCGGCGCTGGTCCCGCATCTGCCGCCGGGTCCGATCCACGGGGACGCGCTGGCGCGCAACGTCCATGTCGGCCCGGACGGGCCGGTCCTGGTGGACCTGGAGACCTTCTCCTCCGATCTGCGCGAACACGATCTGGTGGTCCTGGCGCTGTCCCGGGACCGGTACGGGCTGGCGGCGGACGCGTATGACGCGTTCACCGGTGCGTACGGGTGGGATGTCCGGGAGTGGGACGGGTGCGGGGTGTTGCGGGGGGCGCGGGAGACGGCGAGCTGTGCGTGGGTGGCACAGCATGCGCCGTCGAACGGTGCCGCTCTCGCGGAGTTCCGGCGCCGGGTGGCGTCGCTGCGGGAGGGTGACCCCTCGGTGCGGTGGTATCCGTTCTGAGTCGGCTGGGGTGCCCGGCGCGCCGGACCAGCGTTGTGTCCTCAATCGCCGGACGGGCTTGATGGCGCCGACGTCCGGGCCCCGGGCAGAAACCCGAGCCCGTCCGGCGATTGAGGACACACGCGGGTCAGGCGTTCGTGCGGACCGGCTGTCGTACCGGCCACTGGCCGTCCACCACCGCGTCCGGGGTGCCCTTGCGGCGGAGGAAGTTCTGGAAGTCCGCCGCCCACTCCGCGTGCCAGGTGATCTGGCGGGCGTGCAGGGCGTCCGCCGGGAGTTCGGCCACCACGCGGTGGCGGGCGGCTATCGCGTACGCCACGCGGACCGCGGCCAGCGCGTCCGCCGTCGCGTCGTGGGCGCCGCCGTGCACCACGCCGTACTCGACGCAGACCGCCTCCAGATTCCGCTTGCCCTTGCGGTAGCGGTCGACCGCGCGGTCGATGGTGTACGGGTCGATGACGGGGCCGACGGGCGCGCCGTCCAGCCGGTCGGCGAGCGGCGGCAGCCCGTGGCGGTGCAACTCGGCGGTGAGCAGCGTCAGATCGAACGCGGCGTTGTACGCGACGACCGGGACGCCCCGGCGCCAGTAGCCGGCCAGCGTGTCGGCGATCTCGTCGGCCACCTCGCGCGCGGGCCGGCCCTCCGACGCGGCCCGCTCGCTGCTGATGCCGTGGATCGCGGACGCCTGGGCGGGGATGCGGATGCCCGGGTCGGCCAGCCAGGTGTGCCGGGCGGTCGGCTCACCGTCCCGGTCGTCCACCGCGATGACCGCGGCCGTGACGATCCGGGCCTCCAGCGGGTCCGTCCCCGTCGTCTCCAGATCGAAGCCGACCAGCGCGTGCCGGTGCCAGCTCATCCCGTACCTCCTTCATGGTGCTCCCCCGGATGACGACCACCCTCGCACGGGCCACTGACAACGCCGCTCAGGAGACCGGCCGGGAGTCCGCCCACACCGACTCGAACTCCTCGCGGTACGTCTCGAACAGCCCGTGCTCGTAACCCTGCCCCGCCCGGACCACCGCACGCCCGCCGCCGCGCAGCACCAGCACCGGTGCCTCCATGCCGCGCGCCCGGCGCAGATAGGTCTGGACGACCCCGACCGCGTCGGCCCCGTCGCCGTCCACCAGGTAGGCCGTGAAGCGCGGGGTCTCGTCGAAGACGTGGATCTGGAAGGCGTCCGGGTCGCGGAGCTTGGCGCGCACCCGGCGGGTGTGCAGGATGTTCATCTCGACGGCCCGGCTCAGCTCGCCCTTCTTCAGGCCGAGCTCCCGCTCGCGGCGCTTGACCGCGCTGCTGGCCGGGTTGATGAAGAGCAGCCGGATCCGGCAGCCCGACTCGGCGAGCCGGATGAGGCGGCGTCCGGAGAAGTTCTGCACCAGCAGGTTGAGCCCGATGCCGATCGCGTCGAGCCGGCGGGCCCCGCCGAACAGGTCCTCGGCGGGCAGCTGGCGCTGGAGGCGCACCCGGTCGGAGTGGACGGAGACCACGTCCGCGTACCGGTCGCCGACCAGCTCCTCGACCGCGTCGACGGGCAGCCGGTCCGCGGAGGGCACCCCCGCGCCGCTGCCCAGCATCTCCAGGAGCCGGGCCGAGGCCCGCTCCGCCTGGGCGAGCACCGCCTCGTTGAGCGCGCGGTTGCGGGAGACGACGTTGCGCGCGACCTCCAGCTCATCGAGCGCCAGTTCGACATCGCGGCGGTCGTCGAAGTACGGCTCGAAGCAAGGCCAGTGCTGGACCATCAGCTCGCGGAGCTGGGGCAGCGTGAGGAAGCTGAGGACGTTGTCGTCGGCCGGGTCGAGCAGATAGCCCTTGCGGCGGGAGACCTCGCGCACGGCGACCGCGCGCTGCACCCACTCCTGTCCGGCGGGCCCGGCGGCGGCCACCACCCAGTCCTCGCCGTGGACGGGCTCGTAGATCGGCCGCAGCACCGCGGCGACGACGGCGCGCAGCCGCTGTTCGACGAGATTCAGCCAGATATAGGCGCGCCCGGCCCTCTGGGCGCGCGTGCGCACCTCGCTCCAGGCGTCGGCGTCCCAGTCCAGCTCCGCACCGATCTCCAGGGGCTGTGCCAGCGATACCGCCCCGGGCGGGACCTCGGCCACGTCCCCTCGTGACCCGCGTCACCCGGGGGCAGCTCGAACCCTCCCGAGCTCACCCACGCACCGCCTTCCACTCCCCACCAACGATCAAGGAAGGGTACTCCGGGAGCGGGAGCCGGTGCAGCCGGATGCGCAGGCTCCTTTACCAACTCCCCATGGAATCAAACCTGTTCCGGTCGGCGGGTTCGACGGGAGTGAGCGGATTCATAGTGATTAAACACCCCAGTGAGGACCGCGAACCGGACAGCTCGGACGGGGGTGCGCCAGGAGGCCGGATCCGGGCGACACGGAGAGGCACGAGGTTGACCGACCGGCCGACGTCCTAGGTAAGGGAGGCTCTTTCGGGGAAGATCTGGCCCGGGGAGAGGCGGCCCGCATTCCCCAGGGCGACCGCGGCAGGACGGGAAGAGTCGAATCCATGCAGGTGTGGCCGGGACAGGCGTACCCGCTCGGTGCCACGTACGACGGCGCCGGGACCAATTTCGCGGTCTTCTCGGAGGCCGCCCACCGAATCGAGTTGTGCCTGCTGCACGACGACGGTTCCGAGACGGCGGTGGAGCTGAGAGAGACCGACGCGTTCGTCCGGCACGCGTATCTGCCCGGGGTGATGCCCGGTCAGCGCTACGGCTTCCGCGTGCACGGACCGTACGAACCGGAGCACGGCATCCGGTGCAACTCCGCCAAGCTGCTCCTCGACCCGTACGCCCGCGCGGTGTCCGGGCAGATCAAGTGGGGCGAGGCGGTCTACGGCTACCCGTTCGGGAAGCCGGACGCGCGCAACGACCTCGACTCCGCCCCGCACACCATGAGCTCGGTCGTGGTGAACCCGTACTTCGACTGGGGCGACGACCGGCGCCCCCGTACGGACTACCACCGCACGGTGATCTACGAGGCCCATGTGAAGGGCCTGACGATGCTCCATCCGGGGCTGCCGAAGGAGCTGCGCGGCACGTACGCCGGGCTGGCGCATCCGGAGATCATCGCCCATCTGACGGAGCTGGGCGTCACGGCGATCGAGCTGATGCCGGTGCACCAGTTCGTGCAGGACCACCGCCTCGCGGACGCGGGGCTCGCCAACTACTGGGGCTACAACACGATCGGCTTCTTCGCTCCGCACAACGCGTACGCCTCCTGGGGCGACCGGGGCGAGCAGGTCCTGGAGTTCAAGCAGGCCGTGCGCGCCCTGCACCAGGCGGGCATCGAGGTCATCCTCGACGTGGTCTACAACCACACCGCCGAGGGCAACCACCTGGGGCCCACGCTGTCCTTCCGGGGGCTGGACAACGCCTCGTACTACCGGCTGACCGACGATCAGCGGTACTACATGGACACCACGGGCACCGGGAACTCGCTGCTCATGCGGTCGCCGCACGTACTCCAGATGATCATGGACTCGCTGCGGTACTGGGTGACCGAGATGCATGTGGACGGCTTCCGCTTCGACCTGGCGGCCACGCTGGCCCGGCAGTTCCACGAGGTGGACCGGCTGTCGTCCTTCTTCGACCTGGTGCAGCAGGACCCGGTGGTCAGCCAGGTCAAGCTGATCGCCGAGCCGTGGGACGTGGGCGAGGGCGGCTACCAGGTGGGGAACTTCCCGCCGCTGTGGACCGAGTGGAACGGCAAGTACCGGGACACGGTCCGCGACCTGTGGCGGGGCGAGCCCCGGACGCTGGCCGAGTTCGCCGGGCGGCTGACCGGGTCCTCGGACCTGTACCAGGACGACGGGCGGCGCCCGCTGGCCTCGATCAACTTCACCACCTGCCACGACGGCTTCACCCTGCACGACCTGGTCTCGTACAACGACAAGCACAACGAGGCCAACGGCGAGGGCAACCGGGACGGCGAGAGCCACAACCGGTCGTGGAACTGCGGCGCCGAGGGCGAGACGGACCGGTCCGAGGTGCTGGAGCTGCGCGAGCGTCAGATGCGCAACTTCATCGCCACGCTGATGCTGTCGCAGGGCGTGCCGATGCTCAGCCACGGCGACGAGTTCGGGCGCACCCAGCAGGGCAACAACAACGCCTACTGCCAGGACAACGAGCTGGCGTGGGTGCACTGGCCCGAGCCCGCCGCCGCGGTGGGCGAGGACGGCGGGGACGAGGACGACGGGCCGGACGGCGGGGCCCAGGACATGAGCCTCCTGGAGTTCACCCGGGCGATGGTGTGGCTGCGCCGCGACCACCCGGTCTTCCGCCGCCGCAGGTTCTTCCACGGCCGCCCGGTGGAGGGCACGCACGACGAGCTGTCCGACATCGCCTGGTTCACGCCCGAGGGCCAGGAGATGACCCAGCGGGACTGGCAGGCCGCCCACGCCAAGGCCCTGACGGTGTTCCTGAACGGGAGCGCCATCTCGGAGCCGGGGCCGCGCGGGGAGCGGATCTCCGACGACTCGTTCCTGCTGATGTTCAACGCGAGCGCCGAGACCCTGGAATTCGCGGTGCCCGTCGACCACGGCCGGCAGTGGCACGCCGTGGTGGACACCGCGCGCCCGGCCGGGGTGCTGCCCGGGGCCGGGCCGAAGGTGGCGGCGGGCGATCGGGTGACGCTGGTGGGCCGCAGCATGGTGGTGCTGCAACGCCCGGCCTGACCGGTCGCACAGGGCCGCCTTTGTCACCCCGTCGTGGCGTTGTGCCCGGCGGGGTGACAGAGGCGGCCCCGATGTGGGTACGAAGCTTTCCATGACGCCTACCGCCACGTACCGGCTCCAGCTCCAGCCGGAGTTCCCGTTCCGCGCCGCCGAGGACGCCGTGCCGTACCTCGCCTCGCTCGGCGTCTCCCATCTGCATCTCTCCCCGGTCCTGGAAGCCGTGCCGGGCTCCCGGCACGGCTACGACGTCACCGACCACGGCCGGGTACGGGAGGAGCTGGGCGGTGAGGAGGGCCTGCGGCGGCTCGCGCGCACCGCGCGGGAGCACGGGCTCGGCCTGGTCCTGGACATCGTGCCCAACCACATGGCGGCCGACCCCGTCCACAACCACGCCCTGCGCGAGGTGCTGCGCGAGGGCCCGGACTCCCCGTACGCCCGCTGGTTCGACATCGACTGGGCGGCCGGTGACGGGCGGGTGCTGCTGCCCGTGCTGGGCGGCCGGATCGGCGACGAGCTGGCGCGGATGCGGGTCGACGGCGAGGTGCTGCGCTACGGCGAGCAGGAGTTCCCGCTCCGTGAGGGCACCGCAGGGCTCCCGCTGCCGGAGCTGCTGGACGCCCAGCACTACCGGCTCGGCTGGTGGCGGCTGGCCCGCACCGAGCTGAACTACCGGCGGTTCTTCACCATCTCGGAGCTGATCGGGGTGCGGGTGGAGGACCCGGAGGTCTTCGCCGCCACCCACGGCAAGATCCTCGAACTGGTCCGGGACGGGGTGGTGGACGGCCTGCGCATCGACCACCCGGACGGCCTCGCCGACCCGGCCGGTTATCTGGAACGGCTCTCCGAGGAGAGCGGCGGGGTGTGGACGGTGGTGGAGAAGATCCTCACCGGCGCCGAACCGCTGCCGGGCGGCTGGGCCGTCGCCGGGACCACGGGCTACGACGCGCTGTACCGGATCGACGGCCTCTTCACCGACCCCCAGGGCGCCGCCGAGCTGCTCGGCCACTACCGCGAGGCGGCGTCCCCGGCCGACGACCGGGGCGGTCACTGGGCGGCGACCGTGCGCCGGGCCGCGTACCGGGTCGTCACCCATGAACTGGCGGCGGAGACCGAGGTGCTGACCCGCCTCGCCTCCCGGATCTGCGCCGGGGACCCCGCGCTGCGCGACCACGCCCCCTGGGCGCTGCGCACCGCCGTCCGCGAGCTGCTGGTTCGCGTCCCGGTCTACCGCCCGTACGTGACGGCGGGCGGCCCCTGCACCGACGCGGCCGAGGCGACGCTCGACGCGACGGCGGTGAGCGACGCCAAGGCGGCGTTCGCGGTACGCGACGAGGCGTCGGCCGTCGACGTGGTGCGGGACCTGGCGCTCGGGCGGCTCGGTGGCGGCGGGGACCGGGAGGCGTTCTGCGCACGGTTCGCGCAGACCTCGTCCGCGCTGCGCGCGAAGGCGGTCGAGGACACCGCGTACTACCGCTATCTGCCGCTGATCTCGGCGAACGAGGTGGGCGGCGACCCGGGGCACCCGGCGGTCGAGCCGGAGGACTTCCACGCCTTCTGCACCCGCATCGCCCGCGACTGGCCCGCCACCGGGACGGCCCTGACGACGCATGACACGAAGCGCAGCGCCGAGGTGCGGGCGGGCATCGCGGTGCTGTCCCAGTGCCCGGGGCGGTGGGCAGGTCTGGTGGCGGGGCTCGGGCGGTCCGCCCAGGCCGCGCCCGATCCGCAGCTGGCCTGGCAGGCGTGGCAGACGGCGGTCGGCTGCGCGGGCATGCCGGCGGAGGAGCGGGCGGCGCGGCTGGAGCCGGCGCTGCTGAAGGCGGTGCGCGAGTCGGGGCTGTTCACGAGCTGGACGGAGCCCGATCCGGTGTACGAGCGGCTGGCGTCGGACTTCGTCGCCGCCGGGCCCGCCGCGGACACCGGTCCCGTGCGGTCCCTCGTGGAGGAATTCGCCGCCCCGCTCGCCGCCCATGTGCGGGCGCAGTCGCTGGGCGCGGCGCTGGTGCACCTGACGATGCCGGGGGTGCCGGACCTCTACCAGGGCACCGAGCGCGCCTATCTGGCGCTGGTCGACCCGGACAACCGGCGGCCGTTCGCGGAGCCGTCGCCGGACGCGCCCGCCGACGAGAAGGCGGAGCTGACGCGGGCGGCGCTGCGGCTGCGGCGGGAGCGGCCCGCGGTGTTCGGCGAGTCGGGCACGTACGCCCCGCTGCGCGCCTCGGGCCCGGCGGCCTCGAACTGCGTGGCCTTCTGCCGGTCCGGCGAGGTCGTGACGGCGGTGACCCGGCTGTCTCTGCGGCTCGCCGAGTCGGGCGGCTGGCGCGGGACGCGGTTGGCCCTGCCGGACGACGGCGTGTGGCGGGACCTCCTCGCGCCGGGCCGCGAGTTCACGGGCGGCACGGCGGAGATGGCGGAACTGTTCGCGGACCGGCCGGTGGCGTTGCTGGTACGGGGGTGAGGCTCAGCCCGGTCGGACCAGGAGGGAGCGCGGTCCTCGCGTGAGCAGCCCCGTGGCGGCCGGGCGGAAGCCCTCCGCCCAGCGGAGCCGGGGCATCGCGTCGAGCAGGGCGCGCAGCCCGTGTTCGGCCTCCAGGCGGCTGAGCGCCACGGCCGGGCAGCCCGCCGGGCCGGTCAGCGTGCGGTCCTGGTCCGGGCGGAACGGGTCGAAGGCGTCCGGGGCCGCGAACCGCCCCGGGTCGCGCGCGGCGGCCCCGACGAGGCAGGCGACGGGCGCCCGCGCGGGAAGGGTGCCGCCGCTGAGGGCGACCTCGGAGACCGTGCGGCGCAGGACGACCTGGACCGGCGGGTCCCGCCGCAGCGACTCCGTCCAGGCCCGGCCGGTGAGCGCGGGCTCGATGCGCAGGGCGGCCAGCAGATCGGGGTCGTCCAGCAGGTTGGCGAGGAGCGAGGCCAGCACGGTCCGGCGCAGCGCGGTGTCGCGGGCGCAGGGCCCGTCACCGGCCGGCGCGGCGGGCAGCCAGCGGCAGAACTCCTCGACCAGGTCGGCCCGGGAGGAGCGGGCGATGCGCCGGGCGAGCACATAGGCGGTGCGCTCCACGCGGTCGGCGAGCCGGTCCGGGACCGTGCCGGTCACCACGGTGTAGCGGTCGGCGGGCAGACAGCGCGGGCTGCCGTGGCACAGGCCGAGCGGCGCGGGCCCGCCCCGGGGCGCCCCGTCCTGCGGGAAGCCGGTGAACCGGGGGTCGGTGAGGGCGGTGGTCACATCGTCGTACCGGCTGACCAGCCAGGCGCCGAGAGGCGCGTCGTAGCTGAGCGGGTACTGCTCGCGCAGCATCCGGTAGAAGCGGTACGGGTCCCGGGCCGCGCCGCGCGCGAGGAGGCTGGGCCCGGTGCAGGGCCTGCCGGTCCTGCGGGACCTGGCGGATCGGGTGGCGCGGGCCCGTGGCTCGGGCGAGGTGGTCGGGGCCGGTATGTCTCGGGGCGCGTCTGCCTGCATGGCGGTTCCCCCGGGCGAGTCGGTACGCCGGTGAACGGCGCGGTCCCCCTCAGGGCATCACCTGAACGGTCGCGTCGCAGTCGGCGCGCGGCCGTTCAGGTGACACGGGGCCGAGGAACGGGTCGCCGTCCGCGAGCGGTTCCATGGCGCAGCGCACCCGGAAGCCGGACCTACGCGGGCGGCCGGAGGGCCGGCGCGGAGAGGCGGAACATCATGCGGCCGAAGCTCACCTGGTCCCCCTCGCGCACCGGGACCGTGCCGGTGACGCGCTGCCCGTTGACGCAGGTGCCGTTGGTCGAGCCGAGGTCCCGCAGCAGCCAGCGGTCGCCGTGGGCGGTCAGCTCCGCGTGCATCCGGGAGACGGTCTCGTGGCTGAGCCGCAGGCCGTTGCCCGGGTCTCGGCCGATGAGCAGGGGGTGCGGGCTTGGGGCGGGGAGCAGCAGCTTGGGCAGCCGCTCCGCCCGCCAGGCCCGGCGCACCCGCTCGGGAAAGCCGGAGACCCCGCCGACGACGCGCAGCAGCTGCCGCGACCAACGGCCTTCGCGTTCCAGGTCCTTGGTGAGGGCTTCCAGCTCCTCGGGGCGGCTGGTCGTCAGCGCCACCTCCATGCGCTGCATGAAGGTGTCCTGGGAGAGCCTGCCCTGGGCGGCGCCCTCCCTGAGCACACCGAGAACACGGTCGCGCTGCGCGTCGGACAGGCGCGCGGTGGGCGTGTGGTACTCGAACGGGGACGTCACGGCTCGATTGTCGGTCCGACGGCACCGGGGTGTCCAGAAGAACCCCGGTTTCCGGCCCCTCTGACCTGCACCGGATAACCAGGGGCGACCCGTGGGGAACGTTGCTAGGGTCGGCCGCTGCCGTCCGGAGAACGCCGTGACGCGCCCCTTCGTCCTTGGAGTTCAGTGCCCGACGCACCGCTCGATCTGACCATCCGTCCGCTGACCGGCCCCGAGGAGCTGGAACTCTTCCTCGAACTGCCCTACGTCCTCGACCACGAGCTGGCCGACGACCTCGACACCGGTCGCCGCCGCCCGGAATGGATGTGGGTGGCGCTGCGCGGCGACCGCGTGGTCGCGCGGATCGCCTGGTGGAGCAGGGACGGCGCGGCGCCGCTGCTGCTCGACTTCTTCGACCTGGACGACACCCTGCCGCCCGCCGAGCGCGAGGAGGCCGGGCTGCGCCTGGTCGAAACGGCGACGGCCGCCGTGGTCCCGGCCGGGGCGCCGCGCCCCGAGTACGGGCGGTTCGTGCCGCCCGACTGGCGTGCGGACCCGGCGGTCCGCGAGGCCGTCGAGGCCCGGATCCGGGTCATGGAGCGCACCGGCGCCCGGATGCTCGTGGAGCGGCTGCGCCTGGAGTGGCGCGCGGGGACTCCGGTGCCGGCCGCGAGCGGGCGGCTGCGGTTCCGGGCGGTGGAGGGGCGCGAGGACCTGCTCGCGCTGATGATGCCCGTGATGGAGGGGACCCTCGACGCGCACGGGCAGGCGGACCTGGCGTCCGGCCTGACGCCGCGTCTGGCCGCCGAGAAGCATTACGACGAGGAGCTGGCCGGGTACGCCACGCCCCGTGAGTGGTGGCGTATCGCGGAACTCCCGGACGGCGAGCCGGTCGGCTTCGTGATCCCGGCCCGCAACAGCTACAACCCGATCATCGCGTACATCGGTGTGCTGCCCGCCCACCGCGGTCACGGCTACATCGACGACATCCTCGCGGAGGGGACGCGGATACTGGCCGCGCAGGACGGGGTCGAGCGCATCCGGGCGGCGACGGATCTGGGCAACGTGCCGATGGCGAAGGCGTTCGCCCGGCTGGGCTACGTCAATTTCGAGCGCGCCTTCGACATGGTGTGGGACGCCTGACGGGCGCCGCGTCCTCGTAGCACGATGGTCCCGGGGCGCACGGCCCCGGGACCGAGGGAGTGCTGCATGTTGTTCGAGGTATGGGCACCCGACGCGGGGTCGGCCGCGCTGCGGCTGGCGGGCGAACTGCGGCCCATGGAGCCCGATCCGGAGCGGCCCGGCTGGTGGACCGCCGAGGCGGAGGCCGGGGACGGCGACCGGTACGGCTTCGCCCTGGACGGCGGTCCGGTGCGTCCCGACCCCCGCTCGCGCCGCCAGCCGGACGGCCCCGACGGCGAGTCGGCGGTGGTCGACCACGACGCGTACGCCTGGCGCTCGGAGTGGGCGGGGCGCGAGCTGCCCGGGGCGGTCCTGTACGAGCTGCACATCGGCACGTTCACGGACGAGGGCACGTTCGACGCGGCGGCGGCCCGGCTCGGCCATCTCGCGGAGCTGGGGGTCACCCATGTGTCGCTGATGCCGGTCTGCCCGTTCCCGGGGGTGCACGGCTGGGGGTACGAGGGGGTGTCGCTGTGGGCCGTCCACGAGCCGTACGGCGGGCCCGAGGGACTCAAGCGCTTTGTCGACACGGCGCACGGGCTCGGGCTCGCCGTCGTCCTGGACGTCGTCCACAACCACCTGGGCCCGTCCGGGAACTACCTGCCCGCGTTCGGCCCGTACTTCACCGAGACGCACCACACCCCGTGGGGCGCGGCGGTCAACCTGGACGCGCCGGGCTCGGACGAGGTGCGGGCGTATCTGCTGGGCAGCGCGCTCGCCTGGCTGCGGGACTACCGGCTCGACGGGCTGCGGCTCGACGCGGTGCACGCCCTGGCCGACACCCGGGCGCTGACGTATCTGGAGGAGCTGTCCGCGGCGGCCGACGCGCTCTCCGCCGAGCTGGGGCGCCCGCTGCCGCTGATCGCGGAGTCCGATCTGTGCGACCCGCGCACCACGACCCCGCGCGGGGAGGGCGGGCTCGGGCTGCACGCGCAGTGGAACGACGACTTCCACCACTGCCTGCACACCGCGCTCACCGGCGAATCGCAGGGCTATTACGCGGACTTCGCGGCCGCCCCGCTGGCCGGGCTCGCCAAGACGATGACGAGCGCCTTCTTCCACAACGGCACGTACTCCAGCTTCCGGGGCCGTACGCACGGCCGCCCCGTCGACGTCGCCCGCAGCGCCGCCCACCGCTTCGTCGGCTACGCCCAGACCCACGACCAGATCGGCAACCGGGCCCTCGGCGACCGGCTCGCCGCCTCCCTCTCCCCCGGGCTGCTGGCCTGCGCGGCGGCCCTCGTGCTGACCGGCCCCTTCACGCCGATGCTGTTCATGGGCGAGGAGTGGGGCGCCCGCACCCCGTGGCAGTTCTTCACCGACCACACGGACCCGGAGCTGGCGGAGGCCGTACGCACGGGCAGGCGGCGGGAGTTCGGGGCGCACGGCTGGGCGGAGGAGGACATCCCGGACCCGCAGGACCCGGCCACCCGGGCGCGCTCCTGCCTGGACTGGGACGAGCTGCACCGCGAGCCGCACGCCCGGCTGTACGCCTGGTACCGCGAGCTGATCGCCCTGCGCCGCACCCTGCCGGACCTGCGCGACCCGGACCTGGCGAGCGTCAAGGCCGCGTACGACGACGGGGCGCGGTGGCTCGCGGTGCGCCGGGGCGACCTGCGGATCGCGGTCAACCTCGACGCGAAGCCGGCCGCGATCCCGCTGGGCAACGGGCGGCACCGGGGCGGTCCGGGGCGGGTGCTTGCCGCGTGGCTGCCGGTGGACCCGCCGGGCCCGGACGGGATGCTGCACCTGCCGCCGGAGTCCTGCGTGGTGCTGGCCGACGACTGACCGGCGTCACTCCACGATCGCGAGTTCGCGGGCGGTGGCGTTGAGCCGGCGCCCGCCGTCCTCGGTGACGGTCACGATGTCCTCGATGCGGACGCCGAACCGGCCCGGCAGATAGATGCCGGGCTCCACCGAGAAGCACATGCCGGGCACCAGCGGCTGCTCCTCGCCCTCGATCATGTACGGCGGTTCGTGGGTGGTGACGCCGATGCCGTGGCCGGTGCGGTGGATGAAGCGTTCCCCGTAGCCGAACTCGGTGATGACGGCGCGGGCGGCCCGGTCGATCTCCTGGCAGGCGACACCGGGGCGCACCGCCGCGCAGCCCGCCTGCTGCGCCTCGCGCACGATGTCGTGGACCCGCTGCTCCTCGGCGGTGGGCTCGCCGACGTGGACGGTACGGGAGGTGTCGGAGCCGTAGCCGTGCTTGAGGCCGCCGAAGTCGAGGACGACCATGTCGCCGTGCTCGATGGTGCGTTCCCCCGCCTCGTGGTGCGGGTTGGCTCCGTTGGGGCCGGAGCCGACGACGGTGAAGTCCACCTGGGAGTGGCCGTGCTCGGTGAGCAGCCGGGCGAGGTCGGCGGCGACCTCGGTCTCCTTCCGGCCGGCGAAGCGGACCTTCAGGATCTCCTCGTAGGTGGCGTCGGCGGCGGCCCCGGCGGCGGCGATCCGTTCCAGCTCGTGGGCGTCCTTCACCGCGCGCAGCATCGGGAGCGCCTGGGTGAGCGAGGCGTAGGAGCTGTCGGGCAGCCGCTGCTGGAGGCCGAGCAGGTGCATCGCCCAGGCGTTGTCGCTGATCCCGAAGCGGCCCCGCCCGTCCAGCAGCGGGGCGGTGACCTCGTACGGGTCCTTGCCGTCCGTCCAGTCCCGCAGGGTCATGGCCGGGGCGCCGACGGCCTTCTCCGCGTCCGGTGCCTCCAGGGTCGGTACGACGAGGACGGGGTCCCGGTCCGCCGCGAGGACGAGGAGGGTGAGGCGTTCGGTGTCGGCGGGCGGCGCGTAGCCCGTCAGGTAGACCATGTCGGGCCCCGGCGCGACCAGCACCCCGGCGAGCCCGGCGGCTGCCGCGGTGTCGGCGGCCCGCGCCATCCGGGCCCGATAGTCGTCGGCGGTGAACGGCGCGGGCTGGTTCGTGGACATGCGGGTCCTCCTGACGGCGCGGAACGGCCCTCTCATCCTGCCCGCCCGCCGGTGCGCGCGCGAACGGGTCACCGGACGACGAGGTCGGCCCGGTCGCGGCCGGCCGCGACGAGCCGGGCGTTGGCCTCGTCGGACCGCGCCACCCAGCGCTCGGCGTCGGCCCGCGCCTTCCCGTACCGCACATGCCGCGCGACGAGCCGGGGCACGCGGACCGCGTCGTCGGGGTCCAAGTACCACGTCTCGTCCAGCAGCCCGCGCACCGGGGCCCAGGGCCCGTCCCCGTACAGCAGGTAGTTGCCCTCGGTGATGACGAGCGGGACTTCCGGGGGTACGGGGATCGCCCCGGCGACCGGTTCCTCCAGGGACCTGTCGAAGGCGGGGGCGTAGACGACGGTCCCGGGCTCGGGGGCGCGCAGCCGGCGCAGGAGGGCGGCGTATCCGGCGGCGTCGAAGGTGTCGGGCGCGCCCTTGCGGTCCGCCCGCCCGAGCCGTTCGAGTTCGGCCTGCGCGAGGTGGAAGCCGTCCATGGGGACGAGGGCGGCGAGCGGGCCGAGCGCTTCGGCGATCCGCCCGGCCAGGGTCGACTTGCCGGCTCCGGGCGGCCCGGCGATGCCGAGGACGCGCCGACCGCCGGTGCGGGCGAGGCGGTGCGCGCGGGCGGTGAGGTCGGGGAGGTCCATGCGGATAGTGTCGCGCCCGGGGCCGGCGCCCTGCCGCCCTGCCGCACCGCGAGGAGTTCCATGCCGCACATCGCCCTGGTCACGCTGGTCGTCCGCGACTACGACGAGGCCCTCTCCTTCTACACCGGCGCCCTCGGCTTCGAGCTGGTCGAGGACACCGACCGGGGCGACGGCTCGCGCTGGGTGGTGGTGCGGCCGCGCGGTACCGGGGGTACGGGGTTGCTGCTGGCCCGCGCCAAGGACGAGGCGCAGGCGGCGAGCGTCGGCGCCCAGACCGGCGGCCGGGTCGGCTTCTTCCTGCACACGGAGGACTTCGACGCCGACCACGCCCGGATGACGGCGGCCGGGGTGCGCTTCCTGGAGGAGCCGCGCCACGAGCCCTACGGCTCGGTCGCGGTCTTCGAGGACCTGTACGGCAACCGCTGGGACCTGCTCCAGCCGGCGTGACGGGGGCGGGGTCCGCCCCTCAGCCCGCCGCGCCCGCCAGCGCTTCCAGGACCGGTGCGATCAGCGGGTGGGCCTCCGCGCCCCGGCGGACCGCCGCGAACACCCGGCGGGTGGGGGCGGTCCCGCGCACCGGGCGGACCACCACGCCGGTCAGCGGCATGCCCTGGAGGGCGGTGCGCGGCACCAGGGCCACTCCGGCCCCCGCGCCGGCCAGGGCGACGACCGCGTGGAAGTCGTCCGAGGAGTGTTCGAGGTTCGGGGCGAATCCGGCGTACTCGCAGGCCAGGACCACCACGTCGTGGCAGGGGTTGCCGGGGTAGGGCCCGATCCAGGCGTCCTTGGCCAGCTCGGCGACGGCCACCTGCTCCTGGCCGGCCAGCCGGTGCCCCACCGGGAGCACCGCGTCGAACGGTTCCGAGTAGAGGGGGACGCGGGTGAGGCGGCGGTCGTCCTCGCCTGGGGCGCCCCGGTACTCGACGGCGACGGCGACATCGACCTGGCGGTCCAGGACCATCGGGACGCTCGCGTCGCCCTCCGCGTCCTGGACGCGGACCTTGATGCCGGGGGCGGTCCGGCTCAGCGCGGCGATGGCGGGGGCGAGCACCAGGCCGATGCCGGTGGCGAACGCGGCGACCGTGACCGTACCGGCCTCGCCCGAGCCGTACGCGGCCAGCTCGGCCTCCGCCCGTTCCAGCTGGGCCAGGACCGCGTTGGTGTGGGTGAGCAGGATCTCGCCGGCCGGGGTGAGCCTGGCCCCGCGCGAGCCGCGTTCCACGAGCCGGTGGCCGGTCTCCTGCTCCAGGGCGGCGAGCTGCTGGGAGACGGCGGACGGGGTCAGGTACAGGGCGGCGGCCGCGGCGGTCACCGTGCCGTGGTCCGCCACGGCGCGCAGCACGCGCAGCCGCCGGGCATCGATCATGTGACCTATTGTCCCAGGTCGCGGGGGCGCCCTGACCGCCCCCGCGACCGTCCTGGGACCGTCCTCAGCCCTCCAGCTCGGCGCGCGCGGCGACGAACGCGTCGACCGCGCGGTTCACGTCCGCCGTGGAGTGCGCGGCGGAGAGCTGGACGCGGATGCGGGCCGCGCCCTGGGGGACGACCGGGTACGAGAACCCGATCACGTACACACCGCGCTCCAGGAGCAGCTCCGCCATCCGGCCTGCCTTCGCCGCGTCCCCGATCATGACGGGGGCGATGGCGTGGTCGCCGGGCAGGATGTCGAAGCCCTCCTCGGTCATCCGGGTACGGAAGAGCGCGGTGTTGGCGTTCAGCCGCTCGCGCAGCTCGCCGGCGGACTCCAGCAGGTCGATGACCTTGAGGGAGGCGGCGGCGATGACCGGGGCGAGCGAGTTCGAGAAGAGGTACGGGCGCGAGCGCTGGCGCAGCAGGGCGACGATCTCGGCGCGGGCCGCGACGTAACCGCCGGAGGCACCGCCGAGCGCCTTGCCGAGGGTGCCGGTGATGATGTCGACGCGGTCCATCACGTCGTGCAGCTCGGGCGTACCGCGTCCGCCCGCGCCGACGAAGCCGACGGCGTGCGAGTCGTCCACCATGACCATGGCGTCGTAGCGCTCGGCCAGGTCGCAGATCTCGCGCAGCGGTGCGACGTAACCGTCCATGGAGAAGACGCCGTCGGTGACGATCAGCCGGCGCCGGGCCCCGGACGCCTCCTTGAGCTGGGTCTCCAGGTCGGCCATGTCGCGGTTGGCGTAGCGGAAGCGCTTGGCCTTGGACAGGCGGATGCCGTCGATGATCGAGGCGTGGTTGAGGGCGTCGGAGATGACCGCGTCCTCGGCGCCGAGGATCGTCTCGAACACGCCGCCGTTGGCGTCGAAGCAGGAGGAGTAGAGGATCGTGTCCTCCTGGCCCAGGAAGGAGGAGAGCCGCTGCTCCAGCTCCTTGTGGACCTCCTGGGTGCCGCAGATGAAGCGGACCGAGGCCATGCCGTAGCCCCAGCGGTCCAGCGCCTCGTGCGCGGCGGCGATCACGTCGGGGTGGTCGGCGAGGCCCAGGTAGTTGTTGGCGCAGAAGTTCAGCACCTCGCCGGGGCGGCCCCCGGCGGTGACGGCCACGGTCGCGGACTGCGGGGTGCCGATGACGCGCTCGGGCTTGTGCAGCCCGGCCGCCTCGATCTCTTCGAGGGTGGTGCGCAGGTCGTCGCGTACGGAGTCGAACATGCCGGTTCCTTAAAGAGGTGAGGAGGTCAGACGGTCCAGTCGAGGATGACCTTGCCGCCGCGCCCGCTCGCCGCGTCGTCGAAGGCCGCCTCGAAGTCGCGGTAGCCGTACCGGCCGGTGATCACGGGGGCGAGGTCGAGGCCGCCCTCCAGCAGGACGGACATGGCGTACCAGGTCTCGTACATCTCGCGGCCGTAGATGCCCTTGATCGTGATCATCGAGGTGACGATCCGGGCCCAGTCCACGGCGAACTCCTCGGAGGGGAGTCCGAGCATGGCGATCCGGCCGCCGTGCGTCATGTTCGCGATCATGTCGCGCATCGCCTCGGGGCGGCCGGACATCTCCAGGCCGATGTCGAAGCCCTCGCGCAGGCCCAGCTCCTTCTGGCCGTCCGCGATGGTCGAGTCGGCGACGTTGAGCGCCAGGCTGACGCCGACCTTGCGGGCCAGTTCGAGGCGGGCCTCGCTGACGTCGGTGATGACGACGTTGCGGGCGCCGGCGTGCTTGGCGACGGCGGCGGCCATGATGCCGATCGGGCCCGCACCGGTGATCAGGACGTCCTCGCTGACCAGCGGGAAGGACAGCGCGGTGTGCACGGCGTTGCCGAACGGGTCGAAGATCGCGGCGACGTCGAGGTCGACGGGGACCCGGTGCACCCACACGTTGGAGGCGGGCAGCGCGACGTACTCGGCGAAGGCGCCGTCGCGGCCGACGCCGAGGCCCAGCGTGGAGCGGCAGAGGTGGCGGCGGCCGGCCAGGCAGTTGCGGCACTTGCCGCAGACGAGGTGGCCTTCGCCGCTGACCAGGTCGCCGACGGCGATGTCCACCACGTCGGAGCCGATCGCGGCGACCTCGCCGACGAACTCGTGGCCGAGGACGAGCGGGGTGGTGATGGCCTGCTGCGCCCAGCCGTCGTAGTTGCGGATGTGCAGGTCGGTCCCGCAGATGCCGGTGCGCAGGACCTTGATCAGTACGTCGCCGGGGCCGGTCTCGGGCTCGGGGACGTCCATCAGCCAGAGCCCGGGCTCGGCCTTCTGCTTCACGAGTGCCTTCACGGCTGCGGCTCCCTGTACGGCGTTGAGCTCCCCGGGCCGGGGGCATGCCTGAGGAAGCCTGCGGCCCGGGGAAGGATGAGAGGGACGGCATGGCAGCGCGCTCGCTCCGGCTGCCGCGCACCATCCTCCGCCGTCACGGAGAAATCTGCCGTACCCCGCGCCCCAGGTCCATCGAGGTTTTCTTAAGCGGGACCGCAGCTCCGCTTCACACCGTGTGCGGCTTCCGCCGTACGGCTCAGTCGCGCGGCCAGGGCCGTCCGTCCAGGCGTTCGATGTCGCGGTTGAGGCGGGCCAGGTCGTCCGCGAAGCGGGCGGCCTCCTCCGGGGTCCACTCGGCGAGGACCCGTTGCAGCCCCTCGCGGTTCTCGGCCCGGTCCTTGTCGAGGCGGCGTTCGCCCTCGTCCGTGATGACGAACTTGCGCGCGATCCCGCCGTCCGGGTCGGCGATACGGTCCACCACTCCGGCCCGCAGCATCGCGGCGGTCTGCCGGTTCAGCGTCGAGGTGTCGAGGCCGAACGCGTCGTGCAGCTGGCCGATCGACATCGGGCCCTGGACCCGGATGCGGCTGAGGAGGATGTACGCGCTCCGGTCGAGCCGCCCGCCGCCGCGCGAGGTGAGCAGGCTCATGTGCCGGCCGAGCAGCATCGTCTCGAACTCGATCCGGTCCACAGGCATGTCCACGCACGGCTCCCTACGACTGCGGTGCGCCTCCCCCACCGGGCCGGCGACCTCTCTGTACACATATACCACGGAATGTGTGCACGATGCACGTATCATGCATGATGCACAACGAGCATCGCGCGGCCGGAAGCGGCCGGAAGGTTTGAGCGGCGGCCGCCACTCGAAACGGTTGTCCTGCCCGCCCCGGCGCCGGACAATCCGCTTCCCCGGGAACCGTTCGCGCACCCGGCCGTAGACTCGCCGGATGGCGAAGTATTTCGACGTACACCCCGAAAATCCCCAGCAGCGCACCATCACCAACGTGGCCGAAAGCATCCGCTCCGGGTCGCTCGTCGCGTATCCGACGGACTCCTGCTACGCACTCGGGTGCCAGCTCGGCAGCCGGGACGGCCTGTCCCGCATCCGGGCGATCCGCAACCTCGACGACCGCCACCACTTCACGCTGATGTGCCAGAACTTCGCCCAGCTCGGGCAGTTCGTGCACATCGACAACGACGTGTTCCGTACGGTCAAGGCGTCGACGCCCGGCCAGTACACCTTCATCCTGCCGGCCACCAAGGAGGTGCCGCGCCAGCTGCTGCACCCCAAGAAGAAGACCGTGGGCGTCCGCATCCCCGACCACCCGGTCGTGCAGGCGCTCCTGGGCGAGCTGGGCGAACCGCTGCTCTCCAGCACGCTGTTGCTGCCCGACGAGGCCGAACCCCTCACCCAGGGCTGGGAGATCAAGGAGCGCCTGGACCACGAGGTGGACATCGTCATCGACTCCGGCGACTGCGGTACGGAGCCGACGACGGTCATCGACTTCTCGGGCGGCGAGCTGGAGATCGTACGCCGGGGAGCCGGCGACATCTCGCGCTTCGAGTAGCCCGGCCGACCGCCTGCGTACGCCGCGGTTTCGGAAGGCGGCGCAGGGGCAACCGGCGTTCATGGACGCCAATGAGGGAAGTGCGGAAGTGGTTCCTACGCAGGGAGACGAGCACCATGTCCTCCTCAGCGCCGACACCAACGGAGACGGCAGGCCCGACGTGTGGATGACGGACACCACCGGTGACGGCAAAGCCGACCTCTACCAGTTCGACACCACCGGTGACGGAGTGGTCGATGTGACCGTGGTCGAGGGGGCAGAAGCTCCCGGCACCGACCGGCTCGTGGTCGAGGGCGACGGCGGTCACCCGCAATCCGTCTGAGCCGAAGTCACCCTCGGGCGGTGACCGGACAGGGGTAGCCGCCCGGTACTCGGCCTCGGATGAATTCCGGGTTACCGGGGCCGGGCGGCCCGCTGCCGTATTCAACGACGGTCTCCGGCGGTCCCCGACGGCCTCTCAGTCGTAGAAGAAGAGCTCCAGGTCCTCGACGGATCCGGGCCCGTTGAAGAACGCCTCGGCTTTGGACACCTCGTACTCCGGAGGCAGTTCGCCCGCCAAGAGCCGGCCCATCCAGATCTCTCCCTGCTCGGCTACCACGTAGATACCGGACAGCAATGCGGCCATTCCGGCACGGGGCGGCGGATTCCGCCCGACGACCGGTTGGAGCACCCAGCCGCCCGCCCGGGCCGCGAGCCGCAGCACTCCGGCCCAGTTCGCGATCCTCCCCAGGCGTACGTGCCACGAGTCCTCCGTGAACGGGGCCGCCCGCCCACCATGAAGTGGGTTGGTGGCGGCGCCGATGTCCAGGATCACCTGCCGCTCCACGGCGTCACGGACCCACCGCCCCTGCTGTGCCTCTTCGACGGCCGCATCCCACCATGCCCACCCGGCGTCCAGTCGGTCCGCGAACGTGTCCATGTCCATGGGCAGATGCTTTCAGTCACGCTGCCGCGGAGGGCCGGAGGGGGCGGGAACGGGCCGACCTCTCTTTTCGGCGCCGGTTTCGCGCAGGGTCCCGCAGATCGCGGGCGGACCGCGCGACCCGGCGGCGGTCCCGCGCCCCCGGGCTTCCGGCCCGCAGGGGCACAAGGGCGTGTCGCTCCTTGATAGCGTCGCCCCAGCGACTGCGGAGCACTCCCCGCCGGGGTCGCCGCTCTCTGCCGGGACGGCGCTGCCACCGCGAGGGCGGGTGCGGGTGGCAGGGGATCTTCAGGCAGGGACGAAGAGAGCCGACGCATGAGCCTCGCGCAGTTGCACTACACCTCCGCGGACGGGGACGGGACCAGCGAGGACGGGCCGACCGCCGCCCGTTTCACCTCGGTCGACCCCTCCATACCCGCGTCCGTGCTGACCGAGGCGGGACCGCTGCTGGCGTACGAGGCGCCGCGCGGCACACCGGACCGGCTCACGGACACCGCCCTGCGCGCCCTGCCCGAGGCGTACAGCTTCAGCGTGCTCTCCGACGGCAGCGGGCTGCTGGCCCGGACCGTCGCGGTGCGCTCCCCCCGGACCTCCGCCGTCCGCTTCCACGCCCACGCGGTCCACCTGCCCCCCGGCACCCGGCTCCCCGAGGGCACCCTCCCGCTCACCGCCTGCCGGTCCGCCCGCTGGGCCGCCGCGACGCCGGACCGCCCGCTGCCCGGCCCGCTCGCCGCGCTGCCCGCCCCGGCCGGACACGAGGCCCGGGAGCGCGAGGCGCTCAACGACTTCGCCGTCTCGCGCGGCCCCTGGCTCGCCGGTGTGCTGTCCGACCTGCGCCGCCTGCACGGCCCGGACGGGCCCGAGCGGGTCGTGCTGGCCGAGCGGCAGAGCGCGGACGTCGCCCGGTGGATCGCGCTCGCCGGGCTCGCCCTGCCGGACGGGCTCGCCGAGCAGCTGACCTTCACCACGTACACCCGCCGCCCCGCGAGGCCGCGCAGCGGGTGGTCGGGGTGCTGCCCGAGGACGCCGAGGAGCTGACGGACTCCGGGCTGCGCGTGCACCTGTGCACCGGTCCGCGCCCGGAGGGGCCCGTCGGCGACATCTGGGCCGAGACGGCGGCCCGGGTCTGGCGCGGCCGGGCGCCGGAGCTGTTCCGGGAGGCCGCCGATCTGCCCGGGGAGCCGTTCGCGGCGGGCCCGCTGGCGGTGACGGCCCTGTGCGCCGGCATACCGCTCGGCACCGAGGAGCGCGCGGCGGCCGCGGACTGGGCCGCCGAGCGGCCGTACGCCCTGGACGGGGCCCGGACGCGCCGGCTGGTCGAGGCGCTGACCGCGCCCGGTACCGACGACCGCTCGGGGCCCGAATTCGACGCCGCCGGGCGGCTGTTCGCGGCGCTCGACGGCCGCTCCCCCGCGACGACCACCGCCCCGCTCGCCGCGATGCTGGTGACCGAGGCGGTGCGCGGCGGCAACGGCTCGCTGGAGCTGCCCGGCCGCACCGCGTTCAGCGGCCCGGAGGGCGCGGCCGTCGCCGGGGTGCTGGGGCCCGAGATCGTGACCGAGCTGGGCGGTGCGGGCGTCGGCCTGGACGTGGCCCGTACGGTGCAGCTGCTGCGGGTGGCCCGGCTGCTCGGGGTGGACTGCGCCGAGCTGCTGCCCTCCGTGGTGGACCGGCTCGCGCCCGCGCTGCTGACGGGCGGTGAGGAGGGCGCCCCGGGCTGGGCGCCCGCGCTGCTCGAGCTGATGGACGAACAGTTCGATGTGCGCACGGCGCTGCTGGGCGCGCTCGACCGGATCGCGCCGGACCACCCGGCCGACGTGGCGCGGCTGCTGAGCCGGGTGCCGCTGCCGTTCACCGGCACGCAGGCGCTGCCGCATCTGCGGATGTGCGCCGGGGCGCCGGAGGCCAGGACGGACTGCGGCGACGACCGGGTCGCGACGCTCCAGCGCATCCTGCGGGCGGGCGGAGTCTCCCCGTTTGCGGAGCCGCTGGTGCTGCGGACGGCGGTGGGCCTGGTCTGGGACGAGGAGGCGCCGACGGCCGCCGAGGCCCGGCAGCTCCTTGAGGCGGCGACCTCGGACGCGCACCGGGCGGCCGGCACCTGGTCGCTCCTGGTGGCCGCCGCGCTCGCGGCCGGTGCCGACGACGGGGCGGCCCCGGAGCTGGCCCACGACCTGCTGCGCGGCTTCCCGCAGGAGACCGGGGGCCGGGTGCGCGCGGCGCTCCAGCTACTGGAATTCGCCGACGAGGTGCGTTCGGGCGCGGCGGAGCCGGACTGGGCCGAACGGGTGCGGGCGCTGCGCGCGGAGGCGGAGCCGGTGGAGCCGGGCGTGCTCGGGCAGGCGTGCGACGCGGTGGCCGGGCGGCTGCTGGCGCCGGAGCGGCCCGACGAGGAGCTGTACGCCCTCGTGCGGAGCGGGGACGCGGACCTGATCGCCGCCTACGCCCGGACCGCGCGCGGTGACGGCGTCCGGGCCCGGCTGGCCGCCGACCCGGCCTACGCGGCCGACTGCTTCACCGTGTGGACGGCCCACCCGCACGCCGGCGCGACGTGGACCGAGGCCGCCGCCGGGCTCCTCGACGAGGTGCTGCGTCCGGTGGTGCGGGGGCTGCCCGCGGACCGGGTGGCGGCGGTCGCGGACGCGGTCGCCCGCTCGGGCAGCAGCGGCCGGGCGGACGCCTTCCGCGACTGGAACCGCCGCGAGCGCGGCACCCTGGGCCGCCTGGGCCGCCGCCTCGCGGGGCGGGTGCGGCGGGCCTAGCCTGATCCAAACGAAAGGCCCTGGGCGCGGGATCAGCCGCGCAGAGCCAGAGCGGTCCCGAGGCCGATCAGGCTCACGCCCGACACTCCGGCAAGGCCCTGCTCGACGCCAGGACGGCGCAGCAGGGCCCTGATGCGGGCGAGGAGCGTGAGCACCAGCGCGAACCAGAGCAGGCACAGGACCCAGAAGACGCCCGCGAGCGTGCTCTGGTTCGCGGTCGTGCTCATTCCCGGCAGGACGAACTGGGGAAAGAGTGACAGGTAGAAGGCCGCCACCTTGGGATTCAAAAGGTTGCTGATCAGTCCCTGCCGCACACAGACGCGCATGGTGCGTCCCGTCACCGCCCGGGCGGGCCGGGCGTCGTGGCCGGCCGTTCTCCTCTCGGCACTGCTGCGCCGCATGCGGACGAATCCGATCAGGGCTTTGAGCCCGAGGTGGATGAGGTAGAAGGCGCCGGCCAGGCGCACAGCCGCATAGCCGATTTCCGAGGCGGTCAACAAAGCCGTGAGCCCCGCCACGGCGGCCGCGGCCAGAACGGCGTGGCCGAGCATGATCCCCGCAGCTGTCGCGACTCCGGCGCGCTGACCGGATCTGGCGGTATTGCCCAGGAGCAGAGCCAGGTCGGGGCCGGGTACCACGATGATGAGCAGGGAGGCCGCGATGAAGCCCAGCAGCTCTGTCATGGGGTTCTTCCTTGTCCTTCGGTGGTGCTGGGCAGCCGATCAGGCGGATCCGGTACGGGTGCGGCCTGTTGCCTTGGTCAGGGACAGCCCATAACCCGCATGAACCGGTCGGCCAGAGTCCCGGTGTCGATGTCGCTCGCGTCATGGCCGGACAGGATGCGGAAGAAGGGCGGCCCGATCAGGAGCGCGGTCGCCTGCTGGGTGGAGAGGGTCGTGCCACTGGCCGTGCGTACGGCGTCCACGACCCCTGCCGCACTGTCTTCGAGGACGTCGCGGGAGGCCAGCAGGAGGGCGACGTCCGGATCGTGCTGCGCCTCTCCCAGAAGGGCCCGGTAAGCCGCCCCGGCGTGGGAACGGGTCAAGAAGGTGACCAGAGCGTCGAGGTAGGCCCTCACATCCTCGCGGGCATCTCCGCTCAGGGGCGCCGCGAGCTCGTGCTGGGCGTCGAGCACGCTCGCCTCGTACAGCACCTCCGCCTTGTTCGACCACCAGCGGTAGACGGTCTGGCGGCCCACGCCCGCCCGCTCAGCGATGCCCTTCATCGTCAGTGCCGCGTATCCGACCTCGACCAGGAGGTCGTCGACGGCGTGCAGCACGGCGGTCCGTGCGCTCTCGCTGCGTGGCCGTCCCCGGCCGTTGCTCTCCACCATGGCCCCACTATAAACGAGACACCGTGTCCCACATGTGTTAGCTTTACGGTGCACGGTGCCTCGAAATAATGTTTCTCGAACCCTCCGACCTGCGCTTTGCGCCGTGCTCCGTTCACCGAATCCGAGAAGGAATGAGAGCCATGGCTTCCACCGCGCTGGAAAGTCCTGCGCGCCCGATACAGAGGTCCGGGCCGGTCCTCGCGTGCATGAGCGTGTGCACCGCCCTGGTGGTCGGCTTCGTCGCGGCGATCAACCTGGCCGTTCCCGAACTGGCGGCGAGTGCTTTGCGGCCGACCTCGTCGGACCTGCTGTGGATCGTCGACGCCTACGTGGTGATCTTCGCCTGCCTGGTCATCCCCGCCGGCGCGGCCGGCGACAAGCTCGGCCGCAAGGGAACCCTCCTGACCGGGCTCGCCGTATTCGCGGCCGGGGCCATCGTGTCGGCCACCGCGCCGAACGTGGCCGTCATGCTGATCGGCCGCGCGGTCACCGGCCTCGGTGCCGCGTGCGTCCTGCCCAACTGCGTCGGCATCCTGCTGCACGCCACCGCCCCGAGCGCCGCACCCACGCCCTGGCCGTCTGGGCGGCGGCCTCCGGTATCGGCGGGGTCGTCGGCAACGTCGGGGGCGGTGCCGTACTGACCGCCGGGTCCTGGCGCACTCTGTTCATCGCCGTCGCGGTCACCGCCGCGGCCTGCCTGGCCTGGGCGGCACGGTCAGCGCCGCGCAGCCCGCGTCACGAACGCACCCTGGACCTGCCGGGCACCCTGCTGTTCGTGGCGGCCGTGGTGGCCCTGCTCATCGGCATCATCGAAGGACCGGAACAGGGCTGGGGCAGTGCCGTCGTGCTCACCGCCTTCGCCGTCAGCGTGGTGTTGGGCGTGAGCTGGGTGCTGGTCGAACTGCGCGTCGCACACCCCATGCTCGACCCCCGGCTCTTCCGAAACCCCGGACTCAGCAGCGCAAGCCTCGGCATGACGGTCGTCTTCTTCGGCAACTTCGGCCTCTTCTACGTCAACGCCTCACTGCTGCAGTACGGCCGCGGATTCTCCGTCCTGCAAACCGGCCTCGGCATCATGCCGCTGACCATCCCCCTACTGGTCGGCACCCGCTACGTGCCTTCCCTGATACGCCGCTTCGGAGCCGCCGCCACACTCGCTGTGGCCTTCCTGCTGGGCAGCGCCGGCCTGATCTGGCTCTCCTACGCCTCCACCATGGCCTACCCCGTCTACGCGGCCGCGCTGGTCGTGATCGGTCTGGGCATCATGCTGGCCGCCCCCTGCCTGACCGCGCAGATCGCCTCGGCCCTGCCCGTGGAGAGGGCCGGTATCGCCGGAGGCTTGCAGTCGGCGACCCGAGAACTGGGCAGCGCCCTGGGCGTGGCCGTCGTCGGCACCATCCTGACCGCCGGCTTCACCCACAGCCTCCCCGCGGCGCTCCAGGCACACTCGCCCGTCCCGCGCACCGTCAAGGAAGCGCTCACCCTCGCACCGTCGGACCACACCGCCATCAGCCAGGCCTTCACCCACGGAGCCGACACCGCCCTGCGTGCCGCTGCCCTCATCGTCCTGTTCGCAGGAGCCCTCGTTGTCGCAGGCGCCCGCCGCGGCCGCGAAGCAGCGCGGCTCTAGCGCGAAGCAGCCACCCCGTTCGCCGTACGGCCAACGCCGTGCCCGGGGTGATTCCTCATCTCATCACCCGCAACAGCCCCCGCAGGGGGCAAAGGAGGCCACGCTCATGCGTGCGTTTGTCACTGGAGCGACCGGTTGGATCGGATCCGCCGTCGTCGACGAGCTCCTCGCCGCCGGCCACGAGGTCGTCGGTCTGACCCGGTCGCCGGAAGGCGAGCAGAAGCTGACCGCCAAGGGCGCGGCTGCTCTGCGCGGCGACCTCGACGACCTCGACGCTCTGCGGCGCGGCGCGGCCGACGCCGACGCCGTCATCCATCTCGCCAACAAGCACGACTGGGGCAACCCGGCGGAGTCCGACCGCGCCGAGCGCGCCGCCGTCGCCGCGCTCGGGGACGCCTTGGCCGGGAGCAACCGGCCCCTGCTCGTCGCGTCCGCGCTGTCCGGTCTCGTGGAGGGCCGGCCGGCCACCGAGGACGACGCCTCACCCGCCGTCGGTCCCGACTCCAACCGCGGCGGCAGCGAGAACCTCGCCCTCGACTACGTCGCCCAGGGCGTGCGGACGGTGATCGTACGTTTCGCGCCGAGCGTGCACGGCCGCGGCGACTGGGGATTCGTCAACTTCCTGACCGCCGCCGCCCGCAAGCAGAGCGCCTCGGGCTACATCGGTGACGGATCCACCACCTGGTCGGCGGTGCACCGCACCGACGCCGCCCGCCTCATCCGCCTCGGCATGGAACAGGCCCCCGCCGGCACGCGTCTGCACGCCGTGGCCGAGGAGAGCGTCACCACCAAGGAGATCGCCGAAGCCATCGGCCGCAGCCTCGGCCTTCCGGTCGTCTCCGTCGCACCCGAGGACGCCGGGCCCCATTTCGGGTTCGTCGGGCACTTCTTCGCGTCGACGATGACCGCCACCAGCACGACCACCCGGCAGCTGCTGTCCTGGCAGCCCAGCGGCCCCAGCCTCATCGAGGACATCGACGCGGGCGCCTACACCGCCTGACGGCAACAGCATGGCGGGCGGGAGGGCACGGAGCGGCTTCCTGTTCCTCGACGGCTGGAAACACCTGTGCCTGCCCGTCCTTCAGCTTCTCGAGCCGCGCCTTGCTCCTGGCACCCTCGTCGTGGCCGACGATCTCGCCACCTACCTGGCCCATGTGCGCGCCACGGCCAACGGCTACCACAGCGTCACCTTCCCCGTGGCGACGGCATGGAGATTAGCTGCCGCCTCTAGGCCGTCTCTGTCGGACCTTGCATGATGATCGGCATGAACACGGAAGCCTGTGACCCAGCCGAGTTGGCCGCCCTTCGCGAGATCTTCCTGTCCCGTCCCGAGGCGCTGCCGCCCATCGGCTCGGTCGCGGTGCGGTCCTTCGAGGAGGAACACGGCATCCTGCTTCCGGAGCCGTACCGCACATTCGTGGCGGAGGTCAGCGACGGACTGCGCGCCGGGCCGCCCTACTACGGTCTGCTGCCCCTCGCGCAAACGCCCGAGGACTGGGGCTCGGACCGCCCCGAGCGCCTGCTTGCAGAACCTTTTCCTCTCACGACGGCGTGGCTGTGGGAGGCGGAGGACGACGAGGCGACTCTGTCCGATCAGGAGTTCGAAGACCTGGCAGCCCCCGTGTACGACCACGGCTCACTGCTGCTGGGCACCGATGGCTGCGGCATGTACTGGCACCTGATCGTCACCGGTCCGCAGCGCGGTCACGTCTGGCTGATCGACGAGAACGGCGCGATACCCTTCGGCACCCGACCAGGCGTGTCCCTGATGCCGGGCACGCCTGGTTTCCTCGGTTGGGTGACCCACTGGGCCCAGGGCCGCTCCTGGTTCGCGGACACGCCCTAGGTGTATTGACCACGAGCGTTGTTAACGCTGGTGGTCAATACACCTAGGGCCTGTCCAGCGGGATCAGGCGTCCGGCGTCAGCCGCAGTGAGATCGAGTTGATGCAGTAGCGCTGGTCCGTCGGGGTCGGGTAGCCCTCGCCCTCGAAGACGTGGCCCAGGTGCGAGCCGCAGCGGGCGCAGCGGACCTCCGTGCGGACCATGCCGTGGCTGCGGTCCTGGATCAGCTCGACCGCGTCGGTGTCCTTCGGGTCGTAGAAGGACGGCCACCCGCAGTGCGACTCGAACTTCGTGTCGGAGCGGAACAGCTCCGCGCCGCAGGCCCGGCAGGAGTAGACGCCCTCGGTCTTGGTGTCCGTGTACTCACCGACGAACGCGGGCTCGGTGCCGGCCTTGCGCAGCACCGCGTACTCGGCGGGGGTGAGCTCCTCCCGCCACTGTTCGTCCGGCTTCTCGACGTCGTACGGCACGGTGGCTCCTTCAGCTCGACAGGTGGTCCAGGATTCGCGGGCCGAGGTCGGTGACGTCGCCCGCTCCCATGGTGAGAACGAGGTCGCCGGGGGTCGCCATTCCCGCGACGACCTCGGGGACCCGGTCCTTGTCGTGGACGGCGGTGACGTCGGCCCCGGCGGCGGTCGCGGCGTCGATGATCAGGGCGCTGGTGACCCCGGGGACGGGGTCCTCGCGGGCCGGGTAGATGTCCAGGACCACGGAGGCGTCGGCGAGGGCGAGGGCCTGGCCCATCTCGGTGCCCAGCTCCTGGGTGCGCGAGAACAGGTGCGGCTGGAAGACGACGAGGAGGCGGGCGTCGGTGACGGCGCCGCGCATGGCCTCCAGGTCGGCGGTCATCTCGGTGGGGTGGTGCGCGTAGCTGTCGATGACCTGGACGCCGGCCGCCTCGCCCTTGAGCTGGAGGCGGCGCTTGACCCCGGTGTACGTGCCGAGGGCCGAGGCGAGGTTGTGGGCGGGGATGCCGAGCGCGATGCCGGCGGCGAGGGCGGCGACCGCGTTGAGCGCGTAGTGGCGGCCGGGCACGGACACCGTGAAGGTGAGGAACTTCCCGCCCAGGATCACCGTGACCTCACTGGTCAGGCCGCGCGGGGCGATCTTGTGGACGCGCACGTCCGCGGTCTCCGACTCGCCGTAGGTGACGACGGTGAGCGCGGGCAGCGCCTCGCGGACCCGGCGGGTCAGCTCGACGGCGCCGGACTGGTCGGCGGAGACGACGAGCGTGCCCTCGGGGACGATCTTCCCGGCGAAGGTCTCGAAGGACTCGTAGATCTCGTCCATCGACGCGTAGTTCGCGTGGTGGTCCAGCTCGACGTTGAGGACGATCGCGACGTCGGGGTCGTACTTCTGGAAGCTGCGGTCGCTCTCGTCGGCCTCGGCGACGAAGATGTCGCCCTCGCCGTGCGTGGCGTTGGTGCCGGGCCCGGCCAGGTCGCCGCCGATGGCGTACGAGGGGTCGAGGTCCAGCTCGCTCAGGGCAACGGCCAGCATCGAGGTGGTGGTGGTCTTGCCATGGGTGCCGGCCACCGCGATGGAGCGCAGCCCGCCCATCAGCGAGGCCAGGGCGTCGGAGCGGTGCACGACGGGGATCGACAGCTCCCCGGCGCGCACCAGCTCCGGATTGTCGGCGCGGATGGCGCTGGAGACGACCACACAGCTCGCGTCGTCGGCCAGGTGCCCGGCGGCGTGCCCGATGTGGACGGTCGCCCCCAGGGCGCGCAGCGCCTCGGCCGTCGGGGACTCCTTGGCGTCGCTGCCCGCGACCTTCGCGCCGCGCTGGGCGAGGATCTTGGCGATGCCCGACATTCCGGCGCCGCCGATGCCGATGAAGTGCGGTCGTTCCATGGCGGCGGGGATGCCGGGTGCCATACGTGTCTCTCCCAGGTGCGTACGGGTAGGGACTCCCAGCCTATTCGCTGTGCGCGAAGAGCTTGAGCACCGGGACGCCGACCTTGTGCCGGGCGCGGGACGCCCAGTCGCGGTGGAAGAACTCCTCGACGTAGTGGGGCGCGGTCAGCACGATGACCTCGTCGGCCCGGGACTCCTCGACCACCGAGGTGAGCTTGTCCAGGGGGTGGCTCTCGATCACCTGGCCGACGGCCTCGGAGCCCGCCTGGCGCAGGGCCTCCAGGGACACTTCGAGGGCGAGCCCGGCCGACTCCCTGGCGCTCCTGCCCTCGGGCTCCTCGCTCTCGCGGGCCGCTTCCTTCAGTTCGCCCATCGCCAGGTCGTCGATGGCCCGCAGCAGGACGTCCGCCTGGTCGCCGCGCGGCTGCATGAGGACGACGAAGGAGGTGCGCTCCTCCCCGTGCAGGGTGGTGACGAATTCGACGTCCCCGGCGGTGAGGGCCTTCTCGATCATCAAAACGCTGGTGAACACCACGGAGCCCTTCTCTTCAGCGACCGTTCGCCGGTCGCTGCCGAAACCATCCTTCCCCGCGCTCGCACGGGGTCTGCGAGATCCATTCTGCCCACGGAACGCTAACCGGAACATGATATTCCGCTCATTGCCACCGCACGGGGCGTACGGGGAGAGCTCTGGGGCGTACGGGTGCGGCGGGGCCTCAGGGCCGGCGGTAGCGGGTGAAGAGGAAGCCGTCCTCCTCCAGCAGCGAGGCCAGGGCGAATCGTTTCGGCACCTCGACGGCGGGCCCGCCCGCGATCCGCTGGGCGTCACCGGCCGTGAGCAGCGGCGCGACGGTCAGGCACAGCTCGTCCAGCACGCCTTCCGCCACGAACTGGCCGAGCAGCCGGGGCCCGCCCTCCGTGAGCAGCCGCCGGTGCCCCCGGTCGGCCAGCTCCCGCACGGCGCGGGCCGGGTCGACGCGCGAGCCCTCCCCCGCGATCACCACCTCGGCGCCCGCCTTCCGGGCCGTCGCGATCCGGTCCGGGGGCGCGCCCGCACCGGTCAGCACGAGCGTCGGGACCAGCGGCGAGACGAAGAGCGGGAGCGAGAAGTCCAGGTCCAGGCTGCCGCTGACCACGGCGACGGCCGGGGCCGGGGTCTGCCCGGCCGCCGCCCGGCGCGCCGCGAAGGCGTCCCGCGCCCTGGCCGGGCGGTAACCCTCCTGGCGTACGGTCTGGGCGCCCGCGATCACCACGTCGGCGAGGCCGCGCAGGGTGCCGAAGATCCGCATGTCGCTCTCGCAGGAGATCGGCTGCGAGCGGCCGTCGTGCTGGGCGGCCCCGTCCAGCGTGGACACCATGTTGGCGCGCAGCCAGGGGCCGTCCGCGGCAGGGTAGGCGTAGGCGTCGGCGAGGCGGTCCAGGCTCCATTCGCCGGAGGTGTCGGCCGCGGTCAGGTCGGTCACGGGGAACAGGCGTCGCATGTCCGGCAGTCTGGCACGGGTCGTAAGCTTGACGGTTGTGTCGTCCTCCCACGCCGTGCCGGGGTCCAGCCCCATAGCCGAAACGGCCCCGCTGTCCCTGTGCGCCCGCGAGCCGCACGTCCCCGCCGACCGTCTGGTCGCCGAGATGGTGCCGCCGCCGCGCTTCGACTCCGTGCGCTTCGATACGTACGTCCCCGACCCGAACCAGCCGAGCCAGACCGAGGCGGTCCGGGTGCTGAGCGACTTCGCCGCCGGGCTCGGCGGGGCGCACGCCTCGGGCTCCGGCAAGCGCAAGTGGTTCGGCCGGAAGGCGGAGACCAAGCCGTCCGGCCCGCGCGGGGTGTATCTCGACGGCGGGTACGGGGTCGGCAAGACCCATCTGCTCGCCTCGCTCTGGCACGCCACCCCGGCCGCGCCCTCGCTGAAAGCTTTCGGCACCTTCGTGGAGCTGACGAACCTGGTGGGCGCGCTGGGCTTCCAGCAGACCGTGCGGACGCTGAGCGGGCACCGGCTGCTGTGCATCGACGAGTTCGAGCTGGACGACCCGGGCGACACCGTGCTGGTCTCCTCGCTGCTCAGCCGGCTGGTCGAGGAGGGCGTGGCGCTGGCCGCGACCTCCAACACGCTGCCCGGCAAGCTCGGCGAGGGCCGGTTCGCCGCCGCCGACTTCCTGCGCGAGATCCAGGGCCTGTCCGCGCACTTCCGCCCGCTGCGCATCGACGGCGAGGACTACCGCCACCGCGGTCTGCCCGAGGCCCCGGCGCCGTTCTCGGACGAGCAGGTCACCAAGGCCGCGTACGCCACGCCGGGCGCCAGCCTGGACGACTTCCCGGCACTCCTCGACCACCTGGCCCGCGTCCACCCCAGCCGGTACGGAGCGCTGACGGACGGGGTGAAGGCGGTGTGCCTGACCGAGGTGCGGGCGGTGCCCGACCAGTCGACCGCGCTGCGGCTCGTGGTGCTCGCCGACCGGCTGTACGACCGGGAGGTGCCGGTCCTCGCCGCCGGACTGCCCTTCGACCGGCTGTTCAGCGACGAGATGCTGAACGGCGGGTACCGGAAGAAGTACTTCCGGGCGATCTCCCGTCTCACGGCGCTGGCGCGTGACGCGAAGGGGCTGGTGGCGCAGTAGGTTCGGGGGCGTAAGGACGTACCACCGGCGGCGCACGACGCGGTGTCCCGCCGTCCCCGTACCACCGCGCATTCCGTTCGAAGGGAACCAGCATGGCTACCACGCGTCAGGCTCACACGGTCTGGGAAGGCAATCTGGCCGAGGGCTCGGGCGTCGTCACGTTCGACTCCTCCGGGATCGGCGACTACCCGGTCTCCTGGCCGTCCCGCGCCGAGCAGGCGAACGGGAAGACCAGCCCGGAGGAGCTGATCGCCGCGGCCCACTCCAGCTGCTTCTCGATGGCGCTCTCGCACCGCCTGAGCGGCGCCGGCACTCCGCCGGCCCGGCTGGAGACCAAGGCCGACGTCACCTTCCAGCCCGGCACCGGCATCACCGGCATCCACCTCACCGTCGTCGGCGAGGTGCCGGGCCTCGACGAGGCCGACTTCGTCAAGGCGGCCGAGGACGCCAAGGCCAACTGCCCGGTCAGCCAGGCGCTTTCCGGCACCACGATCACCCTGAGCGCGTCGCTCGGCTGATCGCTCTCCCGCTGTGTCCCCGGGCCGCCGGTCCGGGGACACAGCTGTTTCACACCGGCCGCGGTCTCCGTCCGGCCCTACCCCGGAGCGTCGGCGCGGGTCCGTAAAGCGTGGCGTGACAACGTTCACGGATGGCCTCGGATGGGCAAGGCTGCTCTTGACGAAGCCATGTCACCTGTCCCCCAGCAGGGAGTTGCCCATGTCTGTCGCACCTCGTCCCACCGCCTCCCGGCGGAACGTTCTTGCCGCGGGCGCCGCCGTCTCGATCGCCTTCACCGGCGCGTTCACCGAACTCTTCGCGGGCAGCTCCGCCGCACGCGGCCACGAGGGCTACGGCCCGCTCCTGCCGGACCCGGACGGCCTGCTCGACCTGCCCAAGGGCTTCCACTACCGGGTGCTGTCCCGGGAGGGCGACCGGCTCCGCTCCGGCGAGGGCCAGGTGCCCAGCCACTGCGACGGCATGGCCGCGTTCGGCGGCCGGGGCGGGCACGTACGGCTGGTCCGGAATCACGAGAACCGGGTGGACGCCGCGATTCCGGTGCCCGCGGTCGAGGGGCTGACGTACGACCCGATGGGCAAGGGCGGCTGTACGACCCTGGAGCTGGACGGCCACAACCGGGTGCTGTCCGAGCGCGTCGCCATCGCCGGCACAGCGGTGAACTGCGCGGGCGGGCGCACCCCGTGGAACACCTGGCTGACCTGCGAGGAGACCGAGGACAAGGCCGGCACCAACGGCTACACCAAGGACCACGGCTTCATCTTCGAGGTGGACGGCGCCGATCCGCGCCGCACCGGCGCCGTGCCGCTGACCGCGATGGGCCGCTTCCAGCACGAGGCCGTCGCGATCGATCCGCGCGACGGGACGGTGTACGAGACGGAGGACGCGTTCGAGAAGCCCTTCGGGCTGTTCTACCGCTTCCTGCCGAAGAAGCCGCTGGGCGGTACGGGTTCGCTGCGGGCGGGCGGCCGGCTGGAGGCCATGCGGGTGCCGGGGGTGCCCGACCTCTCGGCCGTGCGGGAGACCGGGACGGTGTTCGAGGGCGTCGAGTGGGTGCCCGTACCGGACCCGCAGGCCGCCGAAACCCCCATCCGCTTCCAGGACTTCGGCCGGAAGGGCATCACGCACGGCCAGAAGCTGGAGGGCTGCTACTGGGGCGGCTCGTCCGTCTACTTCGTCTCCAGCTTCGCGCACCGCGACGAGGGCTCGGCGGCGGACCACTACGGGCAGGTCTGGCGCTACGACCCGCACCGCCGCCGGCTCACCCTGGTCATCGTCTTCGGCCCGGACACCGACCTCCAGCTCCCCGGCGAGTCCCCGACAACATCACCCTGGCCCCCGACGGCGGCCTGATGGTCTGTGAGGACGGTGGCGGCGCCCAGCATGTGTTCGGCCTGACCCGGCGCGGCGAGGTCTACCCCATGGCGCGCGGCCGGCAGAACATCGGGACGCCGGAGGAACCGGAGTGGGGCGAGTTCGCGGGCGTCACGTTCGCACCGGACTACGGGACGATGTACGTGAACGTCTACACACCGGGCACCACGTTCGCGATCACGGGTCCGTGGCGCTGACGTACTGAGCGGAACCGCGGCGCACCCCGCCGCGTCTTTGCAGACGGCAACATGGGGTTTGATCCATCCGGGTGTGCCGGTGCAGGATGGCGGGGTGTGCTTCGGTGCGCCCGCGCTTCGGCGCGCCGGCGCCCGGACGCTCAGCGGAAGCGATTCTTGACGGGGGGGGCACCGTGACCAAGTGGGACATCGACCCGGACGGGGTTCGTCGAGTCCTGAAGAATACCGCCGAGGTCGGCGGGGAGTTCGAGAAGGAGTTCACCTCCTACAACGACGACCTGGTGGGGTCGGCGACCTCGGCGGGCACGATGGTGCTGGGCGGGACCGAGATCCCTAAGGGGGGCGCGTTCGGGCCGGTGGCCCAGGCGTTGCAGGAGTTCCAGGAGCACACGCTCGACGACCTCAAGTTCCTTCCGGTGCGGGCGGCGAAGTCCATGACGGGGGCGCGGCTCGCCACTGAGGCGTACCTCGCGGGCGATCTGGACATGGCCAAGAACAAGCAGGAGCAGTACTCCAAGGCGCCGACCCCGGAGGAGCTGAAGGGGAAGGGTCCCAAGAAGTGATCGACCTGGCGAAGGTCCCCTTCTTCACCGGCAATCTGGAGGCCCTGGAGAAGCACGCGGCCACGCTGAAGACGACCGCCTCCGACATCCGCACCACGGGCAAGGACGTCCACAAGGCCTTCCAGGCGCTGGACCCGGTCTATGACGCCCCGGAGCAGGAGGAGTTGCTCGACTCCACGATTCCGGTACGGGACAAGGCGGACGCGTTCGCGGACAAGCTGGAGTCGGTGAGCGGGGCGCTCTCGGGTTTCGCGACGGCGGCCCGGCCGCTAGTGGCCCGGATGAACCGGCTCCGGGAGGACGCGGCGCGGTTCGTCGCGGAGAACAGGGACGACGACTGGCAGCAGGACCAGGACAAGATCGACGAGAACGCCCGCCTGGTCCACGAGGTCGGCACGACGTGGGTGGCCTTCCAGGGCGCCGAGCGCGACGCGGCCAACAAGATCACGGCGCTGGTGGGCGGGACGCACTTCGTCGTGGACGACGGTTCGCACAAGGCCGGGATGTACGGCTTCAAGGCGGACGACGTCAAGGACGCCGGTGAGACGCCGTGGGGCACGGTGGACGAGCGCGAGTACACGGGCCTGCGGGCCGCGTGGGAGTGGACGAAGGACAACGTCGGCGGTGCGCTGAAGGGCTTCTTCGTCGACGGCGTCTGGGGCACGATCAAGGGCCTCGGCAGCATGGTCAACGTCTTCGACTGGGACAACTTCAAGAAGACCTGGTCGGGCATCGGGGACGTCTTCGGCGGCATCAGCGCGTACATCATGACGCCGTACGACTGGGCGATGGACAAGATGTTCGGCCCGGCGGACCACAGCGACAGCGACCGCCAGAAGGCGGCCCTGCGCAACTTCGGCAAGTCGCTGGTCGCGTGGGACGAGTGGGGCCACGACCCGTCACGCGCCTTCGGTTCGGTGCTGTTCAACGTGGTGACCATCGGTTCCGGTTCGCTGCTGAAGCTGGGCAAGGCCGGCAAGCTGGGCGTGGTCGCGGACGCGGCGTCGGTGGCGGGCAGGGCGGGCACGCTGGTCGACCCGATGAGCTACCTCGGCAAGGCGGCGGGCGTCACCAAGATCAAGGTCGGCGACCTGATGGAGAGCCTGAGGGCGGGCTCCGCGGGCGTGGACGACATGGCCCGTACGGCCCCGTCCGGCACGGCCCCGCACCCGACGACCGAGACCCCCGGCTTCCACTACACCGACCACAACGGCAACCCCCGCGTGGTCGGCGACGACGCGGTCATCCGCGACGAACACGGCAACCCCGTGCCGGACACCGAGCCGGTCCCGGAGCCCCACAAGAACGAACTCCCGGACACGCACGAGCGCGTCCCGGACCACGGGAAGGTCCTGGAGGGCGCGGGGGGCCCGAGCCGCGTGGAGAACTCCGCGAAGCCGCCGCACTCCTCGCCGGAGGGCACGACGCACCACACGACCCCGTCCACGGGCGGGCATGTGACGGAGCATCCGACGGGGTCGGGCGGGGGTGGAGGGTCGCATACGCCTGCGAGCCACGGGGGTGGGGCCATGGCAGCGGTGGCCACGGCAGCCACGAACCGACCGGCCACGGCGACGGCGGCGAGACGCCGGGCGGCGGCGACACCGACAGCACGGCGTCAAGCGGGTCTCACCATGATGCCAACGGCTCTGACACAAGCAGCCAGGATGGCGCGACTGACACCACCGCTGCCGGGAAACCGGTGGACCCCAAGGTTGCCGAGCGCATCAAGGAACTGGACGATCGACAGGGCGGCGAGGGCCACGCACCAGGCCGCCATCTCACCCCGGACGACCAGGCCCTCGTGGACCGACTGGGCACGGTGCTCCGCGATAGCAACGGGAACCCGAAGATGTACGGGCCGAACTCGGCCTACCCAGGACTCGTCAAGTCCGAAAACAACATCGACCCGTTGACCGGCACGACTACGGATGGTGTGAGTGGGCGCGCTCACCGGGTCGGCGCATTCGCAACACGCTTTGACAACGCAGAAGACATGGTGCGCGCCGACGCATACTTCCGCGCCGAGATGGAACGGACAGGCGAAGATGCGATAGAGACACCGATCGAGGATGTACTCGGCCCCGACGCCTACGACAGGTTCACAGGCTATTATCGCGACCCTGCCAACATCGACAAATTCAAACCAGTTGACTTCGAAGGCGGAACCATTCGACCGGTTTACCATTTGATGCCCAACGGAAAATACCGCCTGCACACCATGTACGCCAATCCTGCACCCGGCCGCTATCCATGAGGAGCAAACCCGCAGTGGACATTACATCCGACCCGCGCTTCAGGAACTTCTTCAGCGCTCACCTTGATCTCGAGCGGGGATACGAGAACACCGGCGAACTGAGGCCCACCTTGTTGAGCTTCAGAGATTCCTACGTGGATTTCATCCGCTCGGGTTTCGAGCAGATCATGTCGGACGAAAATTTCGGACCCGCAGAATACGAGCGACTCACCAATATCGAGTTTCCCGACAAGGAGACACTGCACACCTACCTGCGGGAAATGTACGACTACCTCTTCAACGACGCACCGGAACAGCCGCTGCCTCCCGAATAGACCTGTCGCGAGCGACTCCCACCCTCACCAATATATACAGGTGATCATGCCAGCCGATATTCCTCGGAGCTGGAGCCCAGCCATTTTCCCTGTCGAGGCGGATGCAGCCCGTCGGCTGGAGAAGTGGCTCGGCAACGCCTGCTACAACTTCAACGGGATGGAACGAGATTTCCGGGGCGCGGACCTCTCGGGTGGGGATTTCTCGAATTGCTGGTTCACCGACGCCATCCTCGTCGGTGTACGGCTCGTCGGAGCTTCCTTCTACCGTGCCGATCTCCAGTCGGCGGACCTGACACGCGCGGACCTGACGGCGGCGGACCTGGTGAAGACGAACCTTGACAAGGCCGTTCTCCGGTCGGCAGTGCTTGACGGAGCGGACATGGTCGGGGCCTCGTTGTCCGACGCGGACGCAAGGGGAGCCAGTTTTCGCGGAACACGTTTCATCGGTGCGGAGTTGCTCGACACCGACATGAGGGGCAGCGACCTGTCCGATGCCGTGGTCGAGGAGAACTACTTCGAGATCAAGGTCGACGACACTACAGTTCTTCGCGGCTTGACGGGCACGGTATTCGGGCCGATCGCCGTCATCAGCGACGACTCCTCGCACCAAGTGGGCGGTGCGGAACTCGAAGCCTGGATCAGTGCGCGCGGCGGGCAGGTTCAGGTGATCCCGCCGCGCCGACCGGCGGTAGGTACGCCTTGAGCGAGCCGATTCAAACGGACCCGGACTTCAGAAATTTCTTCAGAACTCAACTCGATCTTGAGCGCGGATATGAAATCCTGGGCGACTTGAGGCCCACGTTGTGGAGCTTCAGCGACTCCTACATTGACTTGATCCGCTCCGGATTCGAGCAGATCATGGCAGATGAGAACTTCGGCCCCGCCGAGTACGAACGGCTGACCGACATCGAGTTCCCCGACCGGGAGACCCTGCACGCCTACCTTCGGGACATGTACGACTATCTGTTCGGCGATGCGCCGGAACAGCCGATGCCCCCGGGCTAGTTCGAGGAAGAGGACCGATTGGACCAGGAACACGACCGCGTCGAGCGCGTACGGACGGAAGTCCGCGAGGCGTTCGAAGGCTCGCGGTGACGGAGACGCCGTCCAGCGAGTCGGTTCCCTGGCAGCCTGCCGCGTTCCCCGCCGACCCGGCGGCGGCGCGGCAGCTCAGAGAATGGCTCGATGACGCGAGTTACGCCCTGTACGGCATCGGGCACGACTTCCGGGGCGCCGGTCTCTCGGACGGCGACTTCTCCGGCGCGTGGCTCATCGACACGGTGCTGGCGGGCGTGGAATTCGAGTCGGCGTCCTTCTACCGTGCGGACCTCAGCGGGGCGAACCTGACCGGGGCGAATCTGGTCGGGGCCGACCTCGTCCGGACCAAGCTCGACAGGGCCGTGCTCCGGTCCGCCCGGCTCGACCGGGCCGACATGGTCAGGGCGTCACTCCACGATGTCGACGCGTCGGGGGCGAGCCTGCGCGGGGCGCGCATCATGGGCGCCTCGCTGCACCACGTCGACCTGCGGGGCGCGGACCTGACGGACGCCGTCCTGTTCCACAACACGTTCAAGGTCACCGTGGACGACACCACGCTCGTACGCGGCCTTACCGGCACGGCCTTCGGGCCGGTCACGGTGGTCGGCGGCGAGGGCACCCGGAAGCTCACCGGCCCCGACATCGTGGCCTGGATCGCCGAGCGCGGCGGCCAGGTCCGCGTCATCGAACCCCACCACACCCAAAGGACCCCGCATGACCCAGGACGTCGTCGCACTCACCCGGCGGATGCCCGACTCGCTCAGTGTGCTGGCCGGGTTGCTCGCCGGCGGGCCCGACCTGCGGGTGGGGACGACCGGGGAAGGGGCCGTCGTGCAGCTGTGCGACGACGAGGGGCGGCCGCTCGTGTCCGTGGAGGTGCCGCTGTTGATCCAGGTGCCCGGGGAGGCCGTGCGGCTGCTCGGGGCGGAGGCCGCGCCGGAGGGGGACGGGCCCTGGTGGTGGGTCGAGGCGCGGGCCGCCGCCGGGGTGGACCGGGCCGAGGAGCTGGCCGGGGCCTTCGCCGCGCGGCTCACGCTGCTGCTCGGCGGCAGGGTCTGGCCGGCCGACGCCCCCGGCACCACCGGCGCCGCCCGCCCCTCGACGTCTCGGGCATCACGGCCGTGCCCTCCCCCGCCGCCGCGCAGCCCGCCGTCGACATGCTCACCGACAAGGCGGCCGTCGTCCTCCAGGACCGCCCGGTCGTCCCCATGACGAGCTGGCTGACGGAGGCGCTGCGGGCCACCGTGGAGAGCGAGCGGTCGCTCCAGATCGTCACCCCGCCCCACTGCACGCTCTCCCTGCCGACGCGGCTGCTGCTCCAGTCCACCTCCTCCCGCTGGGTCGTCCAGGACGAGCGCTGCGGCTACTACGACGGGCTGACCGGCGCCGTACTCCGCTGGCAGGACGACACGTTCGCACCGGACCGCCGCGAGGACGGGCAGACCCCGGTGGCGGAGGCGTTCACCGAGGCCGGGCCCGCCGGTGAGCGGCAGCTCGTCATCTCGCTCCGGACCGTGCACCGCCCCACCGCCGACCTTGTGCTCGGCGGCGCCCTGGAGGCCGCCTGGGAGGCGCTGACCGGCGCGCCCCCGGCCGGCTGGGGGACCTCGGAGCCCGCAGGGCTCACCTGGTCGCGGCGGCGGCTGACCGACCTGGCGTACGAGCGCGCGCCCCGGCCGACCTGGCTGGTGGCCGTGGGCAGCCCGGACCGCCCCGCCGTCGCCACGCTCCAGGTGAACCGCACCTCGGACGGGGTGGAGGAGGACATCACCCTCGTCCTCGGCTACGGCCCCGACGAGTCACCGGCCCTGGACGCGCTGCCGGGGCTCGCCGACGAGCTGGTGACCCGGCACGGGCTGCGGACCATGCTGTGCCAGCTGGCCGAGGGCCGCCGCGACCTGAACGCCCCGCCCCGCTTCGAACGCCCCCCGCTCCCGTACTCCTTCGCACTCGGCTCCGCCGAGGTGGCCGAGGTGGGGCGCGACACCGCCTCGCGGACTCCGCTCGAGGCGGCGCCGGTGCGGGTGGGTCCCGGGGGCCGACCGGGCTACTACTACCCGCTCGGCGACGGCGAGACCGCCGAGAGCTGGGCGGCCCTGGAACAGCTGATGCGCCATCTGCGTGGGGCGCCGCCGGTCTAGCGCGCCGCCCCCGCGCACCCTCCGGCCGGTCGGCTACCTTCCGGAAATGATCGGATTTACGCATAAGGCAGCCGCACTGGGGGTGCTGGGTGCGGTACTCGTCGGCTGCGGCCAGGCCCAGCCGACGCGTACCGCCGTCGAACGGCCGCCCGCCCCGCACGCCACGGAGAAGCCCGCGAGAAAGCCCCCCGCCATGGCCCCCGGCCCCGGCGGCCTGACTCCCGTCTTCATGCGCGGGCCGCAGCGCGCCGCGAAGGTCGTCGCGCTGAGCTTCGACGCCGACATGACGGCCGACGAGGGGCCGCGCGCGGCGGCCGGTGAGCACTTCGACAACCCGGAACTGATCGCCCTGCTGCGCCGCCTGAAGGTGCCCGCGACGGTGTTCATGACCGGGCGCTGGGCCGAGGAGTATCCGGACCAGGCCCGCTCCATCGGCACCGACCCCCTCTTCGAGATCGGCAACCACTCCTACAGCCACTACGCGTTCACCACGCCCTGCTACGGGCTGCCGACGGTGGAGGAGGGCACGGTGCGCGAGGAGGTCCAGCGGGCCTTCGGGGCGATCCGGGCGGCCGGCGCCCGCAATGTGGTGCCGTACTTCCGCTTCCCCGGCGGCTGTTACGACGACGCCACGCTGCGCGCCCTCGGGCCGGAGAAGGTGACCGCCGTGCAGTGGGACGTCGTCAGCGGCGACGCCTTCGCGACGGACGCGGACGCGGTCGCCGAGCAGGTGCTCGACGGGGTGCGGTCCGGCTCGCTGGTCGTCATGCACTGCACCCGCAGCGCGGCGCCGGTCACCGCCGACGCGGTCCGCCAGGTCGTGCCGGAGCTACGGAAGCGCGGATACCGCTTCGTCAAGGTGTCCGAGCTGATGGCCGGCTGAACGGGCTCACCCCGAGCAGGCCGTGCGCTGGGCCTCCTGCCACTCGCACACCGGGCACAGCGTGATCCCCTTGACCGACTCGGCGTATTCGGTCGGCTTCCGGCACAGCACGCACTCGGCGTACGGCGGCCCCTCGGCCCGCTCCGGCGACTCGGCGGGCGGCGTCTCGCAGTAGGGCCCCGATTCCTCACTCATACGTACGAGCCTACTCAGCCCCGTACCGAAGTGAGCCGGCAGACGAGCGCGAACGCGGCGGCCGTCACGGCGGCGGGGTGGACTTGCCGGTGCCGTTGGCGCCCTCGACGCGGACGAGGTCGAGCCCGCGCAGCACCCAGGGGCCTGTGGTGAGCCCGTACCGCCGCCCGGCTCCCCGCAGCCGCAGGACCTCCGTACCGGTGCTCAGTGGGACGACGCCTTCTCGGGCTTCAGCTCGCTGGGCCGTACGATCACGAACCCCTGCCCGTCCAGGCGCAGTTGGACGGCCTCGCCCGAACCGCCCCGGATCATCGAGCCGACGCTCTGCGAGCGGTGCAGCGAGGTGTTCAGCTGGGCGCTCCAGCCGACGACGGCGTCCGTGTCCACGAAGACCGGCTGCTGCGGGGTGACGGGGATGACGATGGGATACCCGTCACACATCAGGCCCAGCTTGCCGTGGCCGGTGAAGACGCTGTTGAAGAGGCCGCCGCCGGCCATCCCGGCGCCCTTGACGGTCTTTATCTCGTACGCGAGCGAGGCGTCGAAGCACAGGACGTTGCGGCCGTTGATGGTGAGGGCGTCGCCCTGTTCCATCTCCACGATGAAGCAGTTCGCGGCCTCGTGCGCGAACCACGCCTCGCCCTGGCCGCGCACGGCCATCAGCGGCAGCCCCTCGCCGGTGACCGCCCGCTTGAGGAGGCCGCCAATGCCCTGGCTCTTGTGCTCGAACTGGAGGTTCCCGCGGAAGGCGACCATCGATCCCTGGCGGGCGTGCATCTCCCCGTTGACGGCGTACTTGATGGACTTGGCGTTCTGGAGGGTCATCCCGGGGACGGTCGCCTGCTCGGCCATGTGCTCGCTGGAAAAGAGATCGCTCTTCATGGACGGCATCCTCGCCCGGAGCCCTCCGTTCCGCCAAGAACGGTGTCCGGGGCGGCTGGCAGACTGGGCGGGTGAGCAGCAACGACATCCCCGCGTCCCCGTCCGCCGAGCCGGCCTCCGTGCCGGTGGACAGCCCCTTCCGGTCCGAGCGCACGGACCGGGACGAAGCACCGCAGTACGTACTGCCGTTGGTGGTGCACATCGAGAAGGCCGCGCCCCCGGCCCGCACCGACGCCCTGCGCACGGCCGCCCGCGCGGTGCTCGTGATGCTGTCCGACGAGCGGTCGGTGGGCGAGGGCGAGTGGGCGCGGGTGATGCGGGACTGGCAGGACGCCCGCATCCGCAAGGTGGTCCGGCGGGCCCGGGGCGCGGAGTGGCGCAAGGCGTCGGCCCTGCCCGGGATCACGGTGACGGGCGAGGAGGCGGAGGTGCGGGTCTTCCCGCCGGTCCCCCTGGACGGCTGGCCGAAGGAGCTGGCCAAGCTCCAGGTGTCGGGCACGGACCTGGACGACCCGGAGCCGCCCGCCGCGCCCGACCCGGCGCATCCGGTGCTCTGGCTCAACCCGGACCTCGGCATGTCGGCCGGGAAGGAGATGGCGCAGGTCGGGCACGGGGCGCAGCTCGCCTGGTGGGAGCTGTCGGAGACGGAGCGCAAGGCGTGGCGCGAGGCCGGGTTCCCGCTCTCGGTGGCCACGGCGGAGCCGGGCCGCTGGGCGGAGCTGACGGTGAGCGGGCTGCCGGTCGTACGGGACGCGGGCTTCACGGAGATCGCCCCGGGGTCGTGCACGGTGGTCGCCGACCATCCGGCGCTGCGGCGCCGCCGCTGAGCGGAGCGAGGGCCCGCGGAACCTCAAATGAAGCTCTGAACGTCTCCCCTTCCGGATTCGGGACCGCGCTCCGGGGCCATCACCCCTGCACGGAACGAGGGGGAAGCGACATGGGGGACGGTATGAGGCTGGGTATCGGGATCGGCTGGCGGCCGGAGATCGCCGGTGAGGTGGAGGCGCTGGAGGGGATCGACTGGGTGGAGGCGGTCGCGGAGAACCTCTGCGCCGACCACCTGCCCGATTCCCTGGTACGTCTGCGGGAGCGCGGGGTCACCGTGATCCCGCACGGCGTCTCGCTGGGCCTCGGCGGCGCCGACCGCCCCGACCCGGGCAAGCTCGCGGACCTCGCCGCCCGGGCGACACTGCTCGGCGCGCCGCTGGTGACCGAGCACATCGCCTTCGTACGGGCGGGCGGGGCGCGCACCGGGTCGCCGGTGCTGGAGGCGGGTCATCTGCTGCCGGTGCCGCGCACCCGGGCGGCGCTGGACGTGCTGTGCGAGAACGTGCGCATCGCGCAGGACGCGCTGCCGGTGCCGCTGGCGCTGGAGAACATCGCGGCGCTCATCTCCTGGCCGGACGAGGAGCTGACCGAGGGGCAGTTCCTGGCGGAGCTGGTCGAGCGGACCGGGGTGCGGCTGCTGATCGACGTGGCCAATCTGCACACCAACCGGGTGAACCGGGGCGAGGACCCGGCGGCCGCGCTGGACGGGCTGCCGGTGGAGGCCATCGCGTACGTGCATGTGGCGGGCGGGGTCGAGAAGGACGGCGTGTGGCACGACACGCACGCCCACCCGGTGACCGCCCCGGTGCTCGACGTGCTGGCGGAGCTGCGCTCCCGGGTGGACCCGCCGGGGGTGCTGCTGGAGCGGGACGAGGCGTTCCCGCCGGCCGGTGAGCTGGCGGGCGAGCTGGACGCGATCCGTGGGGTGCTGGAGAAGGGCGGGGGCGCCTCGGCCGCCTGGACCGCCCGGGAGGTGCCGTCCGCCCCGGCGGTCGCGGAGTCCGTACGGGACGGGGTCGCGGTGGCCGAGACCGCCCTGCTGTCCGCCCTGGTCGCCGGTACACCCGCGCCGGAGGGGTTCGACGCGGCCCGGCTCCGGGTGCAGGGCCGGGCCCTGGCCGCGAAGCGCGCCGATGTCGTGGCCAAGGTGGCGCCCGAGCTGCCGGAGATCCTGGGCGACGGCTACCGGGCCGCGTTCCTCGCGTACGCCGGGGCGCGGCCCATGGCGGCGGGATACCGGCGCGACGCCCTGGACTTCGCCGAGCACCTGCTCATCGGGGGCCGCCCGGCGGACGACGCGGCCCGCCGCCGCCTGACGCGGTGGTGGCGGGACCGGGCCGCACCCCGGCCGCCCGGCCGCGCGACCCGGCTGGCCCGGGCCGCCCGCTCCGTACTGGTGGGGCGGTGACCGGCATGGACGGGATGCTGGTGTTCCTCACGCTCGCGGTGATCGCCTCGTTCACCGTGCTGATCGTCGGCCTGGCCCGGTCCCGCCGGGGGTGGGCGGTCCGGCGCACGACCTGTCCGAGGTGGCGTTCCTGAACGGCGGGCCCGGCCGGGTGGTCGACACCGCGCTGGCCGCCATGCACGCGGACGGGCGGCTGGCCATCGGCGGGCCCGGCATCGTGGCGGTGCTCCGGCCGGTCGCCTACGACCCGGTGGAGCGGGCGGTGCTGCACGAGCTGGCGGCCGCGCCGAGCGGGGCGCTGCCGGCGCTGCGGGCGGCCGTGATGCGGCATCCGGCGGTGCAGGAGACCGGCGACGGTCTCGCGGCGCGCGGACTGCTGGCCCCGCCCGGGGCGAGTGCCAGGTGGCGCATCTGGGGCCTGTTGCAGACGCTTCTGTGTCTCGCGTCCGGCCCGGTCACCATCGGTATGGCCATCGCCCGGTTCATGGAGGGCGACGACGGTGCGGGCTGGAGCTACCCGTTCGCGGTGGCGATGATCCCGGCCGTCGTCATCGGCTTCGTGTCCGGCCTGGTCTGCGCGGCGGTGGCCCGGTCCCGGATCACCCGGGCGGGGCGCAGGGCGGCGGCGGAGTTCGGGGCCGCGCACGCCCACCGGACCGATCCGGGGTTCCTGGTGGCGACCCGGGGGCTGCGCGGCGTCCCGGACCCGGAGCTGCGGACGCACCTGATCGCGGCGGCCCGGACCCGGCCCACCGCCTCCTCGTACACCCCGTACGGCTCCTCGGCGCTGCTGGTCGCGCCGGCCGTGTGGTGTGCGGGGGCGAGTCCGGGCGGCGGCTGCGGCAGCTCCTCGGGCAGCAGCTGCGGTGGGGGCGGCGGTTCGGGCTGCGGGGGCGGGTCGAGCTGTGGCGGCGGCAGCGGCTGCGGTGGGGGCGGATCGAGTTGCGGGGGCGGCAGCAGCTGCGGCGGCGGTTCCAGCTGCGGTGGCGGGTCGAGCTGCGGCAGCAGTTCCTGAGACGGCCGTCCACTTACTGGACGAGCTATGGCGCCACGGGCGGCCCTGGCATAGAACACCGGCATGGTGCCGTTTCTGTTGCTGCTGGTCGCATGGGGTGCGGCGGGTCTTTCCTGCGCCCGGCTCTGTCTCGCCGGTGCCCGCGCGGCCCGGCGGCCGGTGGCCGCGACCGGGGGGCGCGGACGGCAACTCACGCTGTACGAGGCGGCGTTCCTGGCGGGCGGGCCGGGCCGGGTCGCCGACCTGGCGCTGGTCTCCATGCATCTGCGGCGCCGGCTGCTGCTGGCGCACACCGGGTGGGCCACGGTCGTGGACCCCGAGGGCCGCGACGAGGTGGAACGTACCGTGATCCGGGCCATAGGGCCGGAGGGCCAGTCGCCGATAGCGCCGGTGCGCGCGTCGGCCGCCGCGGCCGATGCCGTACGCGCGGTGGCCGACCGGCTCGTCGCGGCCGGTCTGGCGGTCCCGCGCGGGGCGGACGTCGCCTCGGCGGTGCGGGCGGTGCGCGGGGCGGCGCTGCTGGTGGCCGCGCTGGGCGCCGCCGCCCTGCTCGCGCCCGACGGCGGGGGCACGGCCCCGATGCCGGTGTGGTTCGCGCTGCCGCTGGCCCTGACCCTGGGGTGCCTGGCCATAGCCCGGGTCGAGGCGCACCCCTACGGCGCGTGGGCCTCCCCGGACGGGCGGCGGCTGCTGGCGGCGTGCGCGGTGCCGGGGGACGGCGCGGCGGGCGACACGCTGGTGACGGTCGCGGTGCGCGGGGTGGACGCGGTGGACGACCCGGCGCTGCGGGCGGCGCTGACCAGCCGATCGGGCGGACGGAAGCTGCTGGGCAGCCGCGAATGACAAACGGTGCGGCGCGCGGGAAGCGCGCCGCACCGCTGAGCCGAACCCGGTGTCGCTGGACCAGCGGACGGCACGAGGTGCCGTATGCCCGCCGTCTGATCTTCCGGGTTGGGGTGGTCGGAAGCCCGCTCGCTACGCGAGCCCGGCCACCAGGTCCGCGACCGACTTGCGCCGGCCGGTGTAGAAGGGGACCTCCTCGCGGACGTGCATCCGCGCCTCGGAGGCCCTGAGGTGACGCATCAGGTCCACGATGCGGTACAGCTCGTCCGCCTCGAAGGCCAGCATCCACTCGTAGTCGCCGAGCGAGAACGAGGCGACGGTGTTGGCGCGCACGTCGGGGTAGCCGCGGGCCATCTTGCCGTGGTCCGCGAGCATGCGGCGGCGGTCCTCGTCGGGCAGCAGGTACCAGTCGTACGAGCGCACGAAGGGGTAGACGCTGACGTAGTTGCGCGGCGTCTCGTCCGCGAGGAACGCCGGGATGTGCGACTTGTTGAACTCGGCGGGGCGGTGCAGCGCCATGTTCGACCAGACCGGCTCCAGGTGGCGGCCGAGCCGGGTGCGGCGGAAGAGGTTGTACGCCTCCTGGAGCTCGTCCGCGGTCTCCGCGTGCCACCAGATCATGAGGTCGGCGTCGGCGCGCAGGCCCGAGACGTCGTACGTGCCGCGGATGGTGATGTCCTTCGCGGCGAGCTGGTCGAACAGCTCCTGGACCTCACCGGCCACGGCCGCGCGGTCCGTGTCGGCGGGCAGGACGTCGCGCAGCTTGAAGACCGACCACAGCGTGTAGCGGATGACCTCGTTGAGGTCCTTGGCCTTCTTGCCGGCGTTCGGAGCCTTGCTTGATGTCGCAGTCTCGGGTGCACTCATACGGCTATTGTCCCGCCTCGCTCCGAGTGCCCTGAACCAGGGTCGGCGTGGCGATGATCTCCCCGGTGGGACCCCCTCCGAGGTCCCCGGCGATCTCGTCCGCCGCCCGGTGGGCGCTCGCCACGCAGGCCGGGATGCCGACCCCGTCGTACACCGCGCCGCACACCCGCAGCGCGGGCAGCTTGGCGACCTCGTCGCGGATGCGGGCGACCCGGGTGAGGTGGCCCACCGGGTACTGCGGCAGTCCGCCGATCCACCTGGTGACCTCGGTCGCGACGGGGTGGGCGGTGAGTCCGGTCGCGGCGGCCAGGTCGCGCAGCGATACGCCGACGAGCTCGACGTCCTCGCGGTGCAGGTGCTCCTCCTCGCCGTACCGGCCGACCGAGGTCCGCAGCACGAAGAGGTCCGGGGCCGCGTCGGCGACCCACTGCCACTTGTGCGTGGAGAAGGTGGCGGCCTTGATGGTGTGCCCGTCGACCGGCGGTACGAGGAAGCCGGAGCGCCCGTCGAAGGCCGTGCCGGTCACGTCGGAGCGCCGGAACGCCATGGTGACCAGTGCCATCGACGCGTACTCGACGCCGGCCAGCTCGGCCGACGCCCCCGGTGACTCGGCGGCGAGCAGCGTGGCGGCGGACCAGGCGGGCACGGCGAGGACGATGCCGTCGGCGGAGACGACCCCGGTGTCCGTGCGGATGTCCCAGCCGCCCGCGGTACGGGCCAGGCCCAGCACGGGCGTCTCGGTGCGGATCTCGCCGCCCCCGGCGCGCACGGCGTCGGCCACGGCCCCGGGCAGGGTGCCGATGCCGCCCTCGATGCCCTGGAAGACGGGCCCGGTCTGCTGCCGGGCGGCGGCCCGCTCCTGGAGCCGGGTGACCCCGTCGAGCAGGGAGCCGCCTTCCCGGGCGGCCTCGAAGAGCTGCGGTACGGCGGCGCGCATCGAGATCCGGTAGGCGTCGCCCGCGTACACCCCGCCGAGCAGCGGCTCCACCAGCCGGTCCACGACCTCGCGCCCCAGCCGGTCCGCGACGTACGCGCCGACCGCGACGTCCTCGCCGACCGCCACCGGGGGCAGTTCGCGGTCCTCGGCGATCCGGGCCAGCCCCTCGGCCGACAGCACCTCGCCCAGGACGGACGGGTCGCCCGGGACGCCCATCACATGGCCCTTGGGCATCGGGCGCAGCGCGTCGCGCGTCCACAGCGCGGCGGTGGCCGTGGCGGGCGGCTGGAGGCGGTCACCGAGGCCCACGGCCCGGGCCAGGGAGACGGCTTCCGGGCGGCGGGCGAGCATGGACTCGGCGCCGAGGTCGACCCGGACCCCGGCGACCTCTCCGGTCATGAGCTTGCCGCCGAGCCGGTCGGTCGCCTCCAGGACGGTGACCCTCAGCCCGGCGCCGACGAGCCGGTGGGCGGCCGCGAGTCCGGCGATGCCGCCGCCGATGACGACGACATGGCGGGGGGCCCGGTCCGCGCGGTGTGTGGATGGCTGCATGGCTCCACTCTCTCAAACCGGTTCCGAGTCCCGACCGTGACCGGTTCGAAACCGGATGACCGGGTCCGCGCGCACCCTTTCGCACGTCCCACCGCCGACATCAATCACCCGTCCTGGGGGGACAGTTATGCGAGGAGCACCTTTCGTACGCACCGGCAGGCGCGTGTCCGGACCGGCCGCCGTGCTGCTGGCCGCCGTGCTCGCGCTGAGCGGCTGCGGCGCGTCCGGCGAGGATTCGAGTGCGAGCGCCGACCGGGGCGTCGCCGGGGCGCAACAGCAGAAGAGCGGCAAGGCCGGTGCGCCGGCGGCCGACGCGGAGCGGCCGGAGCGGACACGTAAGAACCCGAAACCGTCCGCGACCCATGTCATCCGCACCGCATCGCTCTCCGTCGAGGTGAAGGACACGTCGAAGGCGGCCGCCAACGCCCGGGCGGCGGCGCAGGGCGCGGGCGGGCTGGTCGAGAAGGAGACCACCGAGCGGATCGACGCCACGCGGGAGTCCGCTCACCTCGTGCTGCGCGTCCCGCAGGAGGCGTACGACGAGGTGCTGCGGGAGCTGTCCGGGGCGGGGAAGCTGGTCTCCCGTACCTCGGCGGCCAAGGACGTCACCGATCAGGTGGTGGACACCGACAGCCGGATCGCCACCCAGCGGGCGAGCGTGGCGCGGGTCCGCGAGCTGATGGACCGGGCCGACAAACTGGCCGATGTGGTCACACTGGAAGGGGAGCTGAGCAGCCGTCAGGCCGAGCTGGAGTCGCTGCTCGCGCAGCAGGCGTCGCTGAAGGACCGTACGACGCTGGCGACCGTCACGCTCGACCTGGTGGAGCCGGAGACGGCGGCCGAGGCCGACGACGACGCCGGCTTCCCGGACGCCGTCGCCGGGGGCTGGCACGCCTTCCTGACGATGCTGCGCTGGCTGGCGATGGCGGTCGGCGCCGCGGCCCCGTTCCTCGCCGTGGCGGCCCTCCTGGCCGTGCTGTGGCGGCTGCTACACCGCCGCCGGGGCGCGAAGGGCGAGTGAGTACGCCACCGGGGCTGCCCGCGCCGTAGCGTGGGCCCTTTCGGAGACGTTCGGAGGGACCGGCATGGCGGCGGAACGACTGGTGGTCATCGGAGGGGACGCGGCGGGCATGTCCGCCGCGTCCCAGGCGCGGCGGCTCAAGGGCCCGGACGAACTGAGCATCACCGCCTTCGAACGGGGCCACTTCACCTCGTACTCCGCGTGCGGCATCCCGTACTGGGTCAGCGGCGACGTCACCGAGCGGGACGACCTCATCGCCCGTACGCCCGAGGAGCACCGGGCCCGCGACATCGACCTGCGCACCCGCACCGAGGTGACGGAGATCGATGTGGCGGGGCGGCGGGTGCGCGCCCTGGACCGGGAGTCCGGCGAGAGGTACTGGACCGGGTTCGACAAGCTCGTCATCGCCACCGGGGCCCGCCCGGTCCGCCCCGACCTGCCCGGCATGGACGCGGCCGGGGTGCACGGGGTGCAGACCCTGGACGACGGGCAGGCGCTGCTGGACAGCCTGGACCGGACGGAGGGCCGGCGCGCGGTCGTCGTCGGGGCGGGGTACATCGGCGTCGAGATGGCCGAGGCGATGCTGAAGCGCGGCTTCGAGGTGACCGTCCTCAACCGGGGCGAGCAGCCGATGGCCACGCTCGACCCGGACATGGGGCGCATGGTCCACGACGCGATGGACGGGCTCGGGATCACCACGGTGAACGGGGCGGCGGTCACCGCCATCCGGACCGGCGACGACGGCCGGGTCACCGGGGTCGTCACGGACGGGGCGAGCTATCCGGCGGACATCGTGGTGCTCGGCATCGGCGTCGAGCCGGAGACGGCGCTCGCCCGGGAGGCCGGACTGCCGCTCGGGCCGCACGGCGGGCTGCTCACCGACCTGGCCATGCGGGTCCAGGGGCACGAGAACATCTGGGCGGGCGGCGACTGCGTGGAGGTCCTGGACCTGGTGGCGGGCCACACCCGGCACATCGCCCTCGGCACGCACGCCAACAAGCACGGCCAGGTCATCGGCTCCAACGTCGGCGGCGGCTACGGCACGTTCCCCGGCGTGGTGGGTACGGCGGTGAGCAAGGTGTGCGACCTGGAGATCGCGCGGACCGGGCTGCGCGAGAAGGACGCCCGGGCGGTGGGCCTGCGGTACGTCACGGCGACGATCGAGTCGACCAGCCGGGCCGGCTACTACCCGGACGCACGGCCGATGACGGTGAAGATGATCGCGGAGTACCGCACGGGCCGGCTGCTCGGCGTGCAGATCGTGGGCCGCGAGGGCGCGGGCAAGCGGGTGGACGTGGCGGCGGTGGCGCTCACCGCCCGGATGACGGTCGAGCAGATGACCGCCCTGGACCTGGGCTACGCACCGCCGTTCTCGCCGGTCTGGGACCCGGTCCTGGTGGCGGCCCGCAAGACCGTGTCGGTGCTGCGGAAGGCGGGCACCGACTGAGCGGCGCCCGCCTCCGCGCGGTTCAGCGGGCGGTGCTGGTGTGGACGTACTCGACGAGGCGGGAGAGCGCGTCCGGGTCCATGTTCGGCATGACGCCGTGGCCCAGGTTGAAGATGTGGCCCTCCAGACCGGCGGCCGCGTCCAGCACCTCCCGGGTCTTGGCCTCCACCGCGGAGGTCGGCGCGAAGAGCACCGCCGGGTCGAGGTTGCCCTGGAGCGCCTTGCCGGGGCCGACGCGGCGCGCGGCCTCGTCGAGCGGCACCCGCCAGTCGACGCCGACGACGTCCGCCCCGGCCTCGCCCATCAGGCCGAGCAGTTCCCCGGTGCCGACGCCGAAGTGGATGCGGGGGACGCCGTACCCGGCGACGGCGTCGAAGACCTTCGCGGAGGCGGGCAGCACGGAGCGCCGGTAGTCGGCGGGGGCCAGCGCGCCGACCCAGGAGTCGAAGAGCTGGACGGCCGAGGCGCCCGCCTCGATCTGGACCTTGAGGAAGGCGCCGGTGATCTCGGCGAGCCGGTCGAGCAGGTCGGCCCACAGCTCCGGGTCGCCGTACATCATGGCCTTGGTGTGCTCGTGGTTGCGGGAGGGCCCGCCCTCCACGAGGTAGCTCGCGAGGGTGAACGGCGCGCCCGCGAAGCCGATCAGCGGGGTCTCCCCCAGCTCGGCGGTGAGCAGCCGGACGGCCTCGGTGACGTACGGGACGTCCTCGGGGGTCAGGTCGCGCAGCCGGGCGAGGTCGGCGCGGGTGCGGATCGGCTCGGCGATCACGGGGCCGACGCCGGGCTTGATGTCGAGGTCGATGCCGATCGCCTTGAGCGGGACGACGATGTCGCTGTAGTAGACGGCGGCGTCGACCTTGTGGCGGCGGACGGGCTGCATCGTGATCTCGGCGACCAGCTCCGGCATCGCGCAGGACTCGAGCATCGGGATGCCTTCGCGCACCTTCAGGTACTCGGGCAGCGAGCGCCCCGCCTGGCGCATGAACCAGACCGGCGTGTGCGGGACCGGCTCGCGCCGGCACGCCTTGAGGAACGCCGAGTCGTAGGTGGCGGAAGTCTTCGTCTGCGGCCCGGAGGGGCGGTCGTTGGCACTCACGCACAGAATCTTCGCACGCGTGGGCAACGAGCCCGGCCCCGCACGGGTGTCCTTCCGCGCGCGGAGCTCCCGTTCCGCCTACTCTTCCCCGCATGGCTGCGGCTCAGGGACACATCTCCGGTCAATCCGATGGCGCTGACGGCACGGACGGCGCGGAGGGTGGTGCCGTCCCGTCCGCGTTCCGTTCGGCGGTGGACGCGCTGCGCGCGGCGCGGCTCCGTCCCGAGCTGGAGGTGGAGCCGACCCGGCCGCCGAAGCGGCTCGCCCCGCACGCGTACGCGCTGGAGGCGGCGGTCGTCGACGGCGAGGACGACCTCGCGGACGGGCGGCTCGTCCTGCTCCACGACCCGGCCGGCCACGAGGCGTGGCAGGGCGCCTTCCGGCTCGTCACCCTGGTCCGGGCCGAGCTGGAGCCGGAGATGGCCGCCGACCCGCTGCTCCCCGAGGTCTGCTGGTCCTGGCTGACGGGCGCGCTGGAGGCCCGCGGCCTGTTCTACGGGGAGGCGGGCGGCACCGTCACGATGGCGGGCTCGCACTACTTCGGCGCGCTGGAGACCCGGCGCCCCGCGACGCAGATCGAGATCCGGGCCTCCTGGACCCCGCGCGAGGGCCTGGGCGGGGCGCCGGACGCGGCGGCGCACCTGGTCGCGTGGGGGGACCTGCTCTGCCAGATCGCGGGCCTGCCGCCGTCGGGCCCTCTCGACGCGGCGGTGGTCACGCTCCCACAGCGCCGGGGCCCGCAGGGGCCGTAGCCCCGCCGTGAGCGGGACGAGCGGGGCGGCCTCCGGGCCGCCCCGCTTTTCGTGCCGTCGGGTCGTGCGATTTTCCGTGACGCCGTGTCATGCGATCACTTTCGGCCAGCGGAAAACACCCTCCCGGATCGACCGAACACCCCATTTGCCCGAATTGTTACTCAACAAATCGTGATCTTCCCCTAAAGGAGCAGGGGTCTGCTGCCGAAGGAGTCAATGACCCTTCAAGCACGGTTCGCCCCGGCTTCATCCCCGAGCCGGCCCGTCCCGCCACTCCCCAGGAGGCCTGGTGTCCGTTCTCCTCGAGCAGCCCGCAAGCCTGGTCGCCTACCGCCCGAACAAGCCGACGGCCATGGTCGTCGTGGCCGACCCGCGCGTCCGTTCCACCGTCACCCGCCATCTGTGGGCACTCGGAGTTCGTGACGTCATCGAGGCGTCGTCCATCGCGGAGGCCCGTCCCCGCGTCGGCAACCCGCGCGACATCTGCGTAGCCGACGTCCACCTGCCCGACGGTTCCGGGCTGACCCTGCTGTCCGAAACCCGAGCCGCCGGCTGGCCCAACGGCCTCGCCCTGTCCGCCGCCGACGACATCGGCGCCGTGCGCAACGCCCTCGCGGGCGGCGTCAAGGGCTACGTCGTCACCGGCACCCGTACCAACATCGGCCACCCGGCCCGTCCCGGCGTCGCCCCCATCGGCGCCACCGCCGCCCGTATGCACCGCCGGCCCCCCGGCACCCCGAGCCACCCGGGCGGCTACCGCGAACTGTCCGGCCGCGAGGTGGAGGTCCTGCGGCTCGTCGCCGAGGGCCAGTCCAACAAGGCCATCGGTGTCTCCATGGGGCTTTCCGCCCTGACCGTGAAGAGCCACCTCGCCCGCATCGCCCGCAAGCTGGGCACCGGCGACCGCGCCGGCATGGTCGCGGTGGCCCTGCGGACGGGCATCATCCACTGACACCCCGCCCCGGCCGGCGCATGGATCCGGCTGGATTATGTGCACGGCGGCTGCCGACGGAACGTTCCGTCGGCAGCCGCCGTGCACACACGGATACCCTTGACGCGTGACCGACGCCCAAGAGACCGCAGCAGACACATCACTGCGAACCACCGGGGGCGCTCCCCCGGACGACGTCGCCCCGGCGCCGATCCCCTTGCTCGAACCGCGCGAGGGCATTCCGCCGGTGGTGGCGTCCGACGACGCCCTGGCCGGGGTGATCGCCGCATTCGCCGCCGGCTCGGGCCCGGTGGCCGTGGACGCCGAGCGGGCGTCCGGCTACCGCTACGGCCAGCGCGCCTACCTCGTCCAGCTGCGCCGCGACGGGGCGGGCAGCGCGCTCGTCGACCCCGTCGGCTGCCCCGACCTGTCCGGGCTGGGCGAGGCCCTGCGCGGCACCGAGTGGATCCTGCACGCGGCGACCCAGGACCTGCCCTGTCTGCGCGAGATAGGGATGACGCCGACCGGGCTCTTCGACACCGAGCTCGCCGGACGGCTGGCCGGCTTCCCGCGCGTCGGCCTCGGCGCCATGGTCGAGAACGTCCTCGGCTACTCGCTGGAGAAGGGCCACTCCGCCGTCGACTGGTCCACCCGCCCGCTCCCCGAGCCCTGGCTGCGTTACGCCGCGCTCGACGTCGAGCTCCTCATCGACCTGCGCAACGCGCTGGAGGACGAGCTGGACCGGCAGGGCAAGCTGGAATGGGCCCAGGAGGAGTTCTCCGCCATCGCGTCGGCGCCGCCCGCTCCCCCGCGCCAGGACCCGTGGCGCCGCACCTCCGGGATGCACAAGGTCCGCCGCCGCCGGCAGATGGCGGTGGTCCGGGAGCTGTGGAACGCCCGGGACCAGATCGCCCGGCGGCGCGACATCTCGCCCGGCAAGGTGCTCGGGGACGCGGCGATCATCGAGGCCGCGCTCGCCCTTCCGGCCAACACGCAGGCGCTGACCGCCCTCACCGGCTTCGGTCCGCGCATGGGCCGGCGCCAGCTGGAGCAGTGGCAGGCCGCCGTGGACCGGGCCAAGGCGCTGCCCGACACGGAGCTGCCGCAGCCCGGCCAGGCCCTCGCGGGCCCCCCGCCGCCGCGCGCCTGGGCCGACAAGGACCCGGCCGCCGCCGCCCGGCTCTCGGCGGCCCGCGCCGCGGTCTCCGCGCTGGCGGAGCGGCTGCACCTGCCGCAGGAGAACCTGATCACGCCGGACACGGTGCGGCGGGTCTGCTGGGAGCCGCCGAAGAACCCGACGCCGGAGACGGTGGAGTCGGCGCTCGCCGGGTACGGCGCGCGGCACTGGCAGATCGAGCAGGTGGCCCCGCTGCTGTACCGGGCGCTCACACAGCCCTCGTAACGGCACGTCGGCCGCGTAACGGCATAGGACAGGGGCGTAATCACGCCACGTTCCGCGCGGTCCCGCGTGGAGCGGGAATGGCCCGGACGGACTCGAAAACGAGTCCGTCCGGGCCATTCGCCGTGTGCGGAGGGGTGCTCTCCGGGCAGTTTCCGCGTGTGACCTTCGCCGCTCCGGCACCAGGGGGTGGGCAGTCTGGTTACCCGCAAGTAGCATGACCGGAGCGGCGTGCCTCCGGGCGCGCCCCGCAGCAGTGCCATCCCGCACCCTGGAGGAGAGCCATCGTGCCTCGTACCATCCGGGACGTCGTCTTCGTAGACGGCGTCCGCACCCCGTTCGGCAAGGCGGGCCCGAAGGGCATCTACCACGAGACCCGCGCCGACGATCTCGTCGTGAAGGCCATCCGGGAGCTGCTGCGCCGCAACCCGGACCTGGACCCCAAGAAGATCGACGAGGTCGCCATCGCCGCGACCACGCAGATCGGTGACCAGGGTCTGACCCTCGGCCGTACCGCCGGCATCCTGGCGGGTCTGCCGCAGTCCGTCCCGGGCTACTCCATCGACCGCATGTGCGCGGGCGCCCTGACCGCCGTCACCTCGACGGCCGGCTCCATCGCCTTCGGCGCGTACGACGTCGTCGTCGCCGGCGGTGTCGAGCACATGGGCCGCCACCCGATGGGCGAGGGCGTGGACCCGAACCCGCGGTTCGTGTCGGAGAAGCTGGTCGACGAGTCCGCCCTGTTCATGGGCATGACCGCGGAGAACCTGCACGACCGGTACCCCACGATCACCAAGGAGCGCGCCGACGCCTACGCGGTGCGGTCGCAGGAGAAGGCCGCCAAGGCGTACGCCAACGGCAAGATCCAGCAGGACCTGGTGCCGGTCTCGGTGCGCCGCACGAACGCGGAGGCCGGTGAGACCGGCTGGGGCCTGGTCACCGCCGACGAGCCGATGCGCCCGGGCACCACCATGGAGTCCCTGGCCAACCTGAAGACCCCGTTCCGCGCCCACGGCCGCGTCACGGCCGGTAACGCCGCGGGGCTCAACGACGGCGCCACCGCCTCGCTGCTCGCCGCCGAGGACGTCGCGCGCGAGCTGGGCCTCCCGGTCAAGATGCGCCTCGTCTCGTACGCCTTCGCGGGCGTCGAGCCGGAGGTCATGGGCTACGGGCCGATCCCGGCCACCGAGAAGGCCCTCGCCCAGGCCGGTCTCTCCATCTCGGACATCGGTCTCTTCGAGATCAACGAGGCGTTCGCCGTACAGGTGCTGGCCTTCCTGGAGCACTACGGCATCGCCGACGACGACGCCCGGGTCAACCAGTACGGCGGCGCGATCGCCTACGGTCACCCGCTGGCCTCCTCCGGCGTCCGGCTGATGACGCAGCTGGCCCGCCAGTTCGAGGAGCACCCCGAGGTCCGCTACGGCCTCACGACCATGTGCGTCGGCTTCGGCATGGGCGCCACGGTCGTCTGGGAGAACCCGCACTTCGAGAACGCCGGAGGCGACAAGTGAGCACCACCACCGAGCTTCTGAAGGGTGCGGCCGAGCTGTTCCCGGACGAGGTCGTCACCCAGGCGCACGTACGCCACCTGGACCTGCCGGCCGGTGCGGGGCGCTTCGCCCTCATCACGCTGGACAACGGCCTGGACCACACCAAGCCGACCACCTTCGGACCGCAGTCGCTGGCGAACCTGAACGCCGCGATCGACCAGGTCGAGAAGGAGGCCGCCGACGGCGCGATCACCGGCGTCGGCATCACCGGCAAGCCGTTCATCTTCGCGGTCGGCGCCGACCTCAAGGGCGTCGAGCTGCTCAAGGAGCACAAGGACGCGCTGGCCATCGGCAAGGGCGGCCACGACGTCTTCCGCCGGCTCTCCGGTCTCGCGGTGCCCACGTTCGCGTACTACAACGGCGCGGCGATGGGCGGCGGCGTCGAGGTCGGGCTGCACTGCTCGTACCGCACCGTCTCCAAGGCGCTGCCGGCGTTCTCGCTGCCCGAGGTCTTCCTCGGTCTGGTCCCCGGCTGGGGCGGCTGCGTGCTGCTGCCGAACCTGATCGGCGCCGACCGCGCGGTCTCGGTGATCATCGAGAACTCGCTGAACCAGAACCGCCAGCTCAAGGGCAAGCAGGTCTTCGAGCTCGGCATCGCGGACGCGCTCTTCGAGGGCGCGGACTTCCTGGAGCGGTCCCTCGTCTGGACGGCGGGCGTGCTCAACGGCACGGTCACGGTGGAGCGCCCCGAGATCGACCGCGGGGACGCCTGGGACCAGGCCGTCGCGCGCGGCCGGGCCATCGCCGACTCCAAGGTGCACGGTGCGGCCCCGGCCGCCTACCGCGCGCTGGAGATCGTCGCCGCGGCCAAGGACGGCGACCTGTCCGCCGGCTTCGACCGCGAGGACCAGGCCCTGGCGGACCTGATCATGGGCGGCGAGCTGCGGTCCGGGATCTACTCCTTCAACCTGGTCCAGAAGCGCGCCAAGCGCCCGGCCGGGGCCCCGGACAAGAACCTGGCGCGCCCGGTCACCAAGGTCGGCGTGGTGGGCGCGGGCCTGATGGCCAGCCAGCTCGCCCTGCTCTTCCTGCGCCGCCTGGAGGTGCCGGTCGTGCTGACCGACATCGACCAGGAGCGCGTCGACAAGGGTGTGGGCTACGTCCACGCCGAGATCGAGAAGCTGCTCGGCAAGGGCCGCATCAACCAGGACAAGGCCAACCGCCTGAAGGCCCTGGTCTCCGGTGTGCTGGACAAGGCGGAGGGCTTCTCCGACGCCGACTTCATCATCGAGGCGGTCTTCGAGGAGATCGGCGTCAAGCAGCAGGTGTTCGCGGAGGTCGAGGCGGTCGCCCCGGCGCACGCGATCCTCGCCACCAACACCTCGTCCCTCTCGGTCACCGAGATGGCGTCGAAGCTGAAGAACCCCGAGCGGGTCGTCGGCTTCCACTTCTTCAACCCGGTCGCGATCCTCCCGCTCCTGGAGATCGTGCGCGGCGAGCAGACGGACGACGCCTCGCTGGCCACCGCCTTCGGTGTGGCCCGCAAGCTGAAGAAGACCGCGGTGCTGGTGAAGGACGCCCCGGCGTTCGTCGTCAACCGCATCCTCACCCGCTTCATGGGCGAGATCCAGAACGTCATCGACGAGGGCACCCCGGTCGAGACCGCGGAGAAGGCCATCGAGCCGCTCGGTCTGCCGATGTCCCCGCTGGTGCTCCTGGAGCTGGTCGGCCCGGCGATCGGCCTGCACGTCTCCGAGACCCTGAACCGCGCCTTCCCGGAGCGCTTCACCGTCTCCGAGAACCTGGCGGCCGTCGTGAAGGCCGGCAAGCGCGGCTTCTACGTCTACGACTCCGGCAAGCCGGAGCTGGACCCCGAGGTCGCCGCCCTCCTCAAGCAGGGCGACACCGTCCTGACCGAGGAGCAGGTCCGCGACCGCGTCCTGGACGCGGTGGCCCAGGAGATCGGCCTGATGCTGGACGAGGGCGTCGTGGCCGAGGCCCAGGACATCGACCTCTGCCTGATCACGGGCGCCGGCTGGCCCTTCCACCTGGGCGGCATCACGCCGTACCTGGACCGCGAGGGCGTCTCGGAGCGCGTGAACGGGAAGAAGTTCCTGGCGGCGGGCGTGGCGAGCGTTCCGGCGTAGCAGGGCATTCGCCTCAGGGGCGGCGGGCCGTACGGGATCGATCCGTACGGCCCGTTCCCGTACCCGGCGTCAGGGGGCCGGGCTGCGCGGGACGACGACGATCGCGTTGGAGACCTTGCGCTGGCGCGCCTCGTCCGTGTCCCCTGGGTCCGAGGGGCTGTTGCGGACCTTGTCCCCGACCACCATGGTGCTCGACCCGCCGCCGTCGAGGTTGATGGCGTCCTCGGCGCCCAGGTCCACCAGCATTCCGGCGGCCTCGGTGAGGGTGGCCCCCTCGCTGACGCCCGGCCGGCGGCCGTCGAACACGACGAGCAGGAGGGTTCCGTCCGGCCGGATGCCGGCGACCGTGCGGGGCGACCGGCTGCTGACGGCCGCCTTGGAGACCCCGTTGGCCGCCGCGTTGATCCAGACCCGGCCGTGGCGCACCAGCGCGGGTCCGGCTCCGACGACCGAGGCGCCGGAGGTGTCCACCGTCCGGCCTTCCGGGTCCGTCACCCGGGACTCCACGGTGAGGGTGCGGCCCTCGGCGGCGTGCTCCCGGAGCCAGCCGGCCGCGGACCCGGTGCCCACCAGGGTGCGCCAGCCCGCGGGGACCTTGCCGCCCGAAGGGCTGCGCACGGTCTTCACGGTGCCCTTCGCGTCGAGCACCACCTCGACGCTGTGCCGGCCGGCGGCCGGGGTGCGGGCACCCCAGGGGGCGGGGAAGTCGACGAGTTCGTCCGGGTCGGAGCAGACGCGTCCGGGCAGCGGGTCCACGGTCAGTGCGCCGGTGTCCGTGCGCCGGTCCCCGCCGACGCCCCCGCAGCCGACGATCCGCCCCGGCACCCGGTCGGTGCCGTCCACGACCGCGCGGGCACCGTCGGACGAGGTGACGTAGGTGGCGGACCGCAGCTCGGTGATCCGGGGGCGCTCGCCGCGCCGGGGCAGGACGAGGGCGGTGCGCCCGTTGGTGGCCTCGCTGAGGAAGGCGCCGTCGGAGACGTAGATGCCGAGGGGGTCGCCCTTGTAGCGCGCGGAGTCCGAGTCGAAGTAGGTGCCGTTCACCGCGGCGACCGCATGGGCCCTGCGGGCGAGGTCGAAGACCGTGTCGGTCGTCGCCACCGCGCTGCCGTGCTCGGTGCGGACGTCGGCCCGGGCGTCCGGCGCCACGGCGAGCACACTGACCCGGACCGGCTTGCCGTCGGCCAGCCTGCGCACGGACTGCCGGAACGTGATGCCGTCGGGGAGGTCTTCCGCCGGCTGCGCGCTGTCCGCGGACGGGTGGGTCGCCCTCGCCCCGCCGTCGTCCGGGGCCGCACCGGTCCGCGCGGTGCACGCGGCCGTCAGGAGGGCGAGCAGGAGCGCCGGTGTCCGCGCGGCCCGTCGTCCGTTCATGTCCCACTCCCCTGCCCCCGGACAACGAACAGGGCTCTGTCCGGGCACCGCGCGGGGATTCGCCTTGGATACCAGCCATATGACGGTTCGGATGCTATCAACAACGCGTCCGAGACCGGTCGGGCCATTCGTGATGAATTCGGGCTCGACTGGTGGCGCGAGGGCCGGATAGACTCGGACGGCTTCCGTCGGGGGCCGTGTCCGGAATCACACAGGAGCAGGCAGCGTATCTCGATGACCACAGCACTTCCTCCTCTCGTTCCGAATCGCGCGGCCACCGACCGGCGCCGGGTGGTCACCGAGACGGACACCTCGGGTCCTTTTCCCGTCGAGTACCGATTCCGGCCGGCCGATGGTGACGCCCAGCACCTGATCGTCGTGTTCTCCGGGCTCGGCGCGCCCAACGGTTATCATTTCGCGGGTAAATCCCTGATGGAGCTGCGCGCGAACATCCTGTGGATTCGGGACGACTTCGACGGCCATTACAGCTATTACATGTGCCGGAACATGGATTTCGGCATCGAGGCGTCGGTTGCCGGAGTCATCGAGCGCACACTCGCCCGTCTCGGGCTCGGCCGGGACCGGGTGAGCCTCCTGGGCGTTTCCAAGGGCGGCAGCGCGGCTCTCTATTACGGCCTGCGGTACGGATACCGGAATATCGTCACCGTGGTGCCGCAGTTCCTGATCGGCAGCTATGTGCGCGACAGGCCGGTGACGGGTCAGTACATGCTGGGCGAATCGATGCCGCAGCAGAACGTGGATGTGCTCGACGGCGCCGTGCCGGACATGCTCAAGGCACGCGGTGGTCAGGGCCACAACATCTACCTGTTCACCTCCGAGGCCGACGAGCAGTACGAGACGGAGATCAACCCGCACCTGCAGCTGTTCTGGGCCTGCGAGAACTTCAACTTTATCCGCACGGATTCCCCGATGGTGCGCCAGCACGGCGAGGTGTCCGGATACAACATGCCGCTCATCGCCGGTGTGCTGTCGGCCCTCACGGAGGGGGCGGACCCGCGGCTGGGGTTCGTGGAGAACGGCAAACAGCAGGTCAACGAGATGGAGCGGCAGTCCTACCTGTACGAGGTGCGGGCATCGGACGCGCTGACGGCCGTGGTGAAGAAACAGGACATCCGCGGCGCGAACATCATCCTCTCCGGAGACGCTTTCATACCCGGGGAGTCTCCTTATTCGCATTCCATGACGACCAAGAGCCTCATCATGGAGAGCGGGAGCCGTCACTTCGAATACCCCTTGGCCACGACCGAGGCGAAGTACCTGTACAGCCAGTACTTCGACCGGTTCTCCTGCGACTACCCCAACGGGGGGTTCGAGCCGGAATCGCCTTCGGGGATCTCCATGAAGGGGCTCCCGGTAGGTACGTACAACCTTTCCGTGCGTGTGACGAGTCCGGCCGAGGGGATAGACAGGCGGACCGCTCTGGTGGCTCGCCGCCCCTTCGACATCAGGCGGCCGGTCGGTGGGAATGAGGCTGTTCTGATCGGGGACGGAAAGCGGGTCCGTCTGATACGCCGCCCCATTGTCGGCCAGTTCTCACCGGAGACGGTCTTCTCGCTGGAATCCTCCTGGCTGAAGGACCGGACGCTCCATGTGGAGGGCGCGCTCTTCGTCCATGGAATCGAGGCGGGCGACCGGGGGCACGGCCAGTACTATCTGGTGCTCCAGGGCCAGGGTTCCACGCACTCGTTCCGGCTCGGAATGTCGAGCAAGGCGGCGGCGATCCGCAAGCACGTCCGGCGGGGCGATTTCGGGAACTACGACTTCGCCTATTTCGCGACGTCGGGGTACAAGGGCGTCGATCTGCAAAAGGCCGCACCGGGCGTGTACGAGGTCTATATCTCGCTGAGCACCGGTGGGTCCCTGTTCTCGGCCGCCGCCGGAAGCATCACACTGGACTGAGGGAACGGGCGGGGGAATTCGGGGCGGAGAGCCCCGGGCTCCCCCGCCCGTATTCTCACGCGCGCTCGCGCTCCTGCTCCCCCGGCCGCCCCATCACGAGCGGCACCGACATCCGGCCCGGGTCGCCGCCCGCGGTGGCGTTCATCGTGTCGATGACGTCGAAGGCCCGCCGGCAGTTGTTGGTGTCCCGCAGCACGAAGAACTCCTCGGCGCGGCGGCGGTACTCGGGCTCGACCTCGAAACCGCGGGCGATGGAGGCGATGATCTCGTCCACCGCGTGGTCCACGGTCCCGCAGGCGGGGCCGAAGCCGTCGCGGGCCAGGTCGAAGTAGCCCCGCTTGTAGTGCTTGCTGTAGAACGCCTCGTCGTCGAAGTTCGTGTAGACGATCGGCTTGCCCATGTACGCGACGTCGAAGAACACCGACGAGTAGTCGGTGACGAGCATGGCGCACTCGCGCATGGCCAGCTGCACGTCCCGGCCCGTCGAGGAGACGGTGATCGACGGGTGGTCGATCCGGAAGTGCTTCAGGTACGGGCGGATCTCGTAGTGCGGCATGAACTCAAGCTCCACGCCGTAGTACTGGAGGGCCTTGAGCAGCCTCTCGTCCCGGAGCAGCGCGGAGAAGAAGCGGTAGTACTCGGACGCGGCGAACGGTATCTCGGGCTTGGCCGCCTTGTTGTACGACGGGGCCACGATGTCGCGGCGCCAGGTGGGCATGACCAGGACCTTGCGCGGGCCGTCGATCGGCTTGAGCGCGTCGTAGCGCGGCAGTCCGGTGGCGGCCACGCGGTCGTAGCCGTACCCGCAGTGCTCGGCGTAGTAGGCGCGTTCGCTGCGGCCCGTGGTGAGGACCATGTCCACGTTGGTGACCTGGGCGTGGATGGACTGCACGACGTCGTTGTAGACGACGCCGTGCTGGAGGAAGACGCGCTTGTAGCGCAGCAGGTCGCCGTAGCCCCGCAGGAAGGCCCGCTTCGAGAGGCCCGGGAAGCCGAGGTACGCCTCCAGGTCGTAGGCGTTGATCAGCCTGCTGGCGTGGAGCAGGTAGGCGCGGTACTTCCAGGAGAGGCGGTCGACCACCTGGCCGAGGTGGTCGACCTTCGCGCGGTCCTCGGCGTCGCCGTTGATCGCGTAGAAGACCTTGCGCTTCGGCTCGTTCTCCCTGATCCACTTGAACAGGTGGTACGAGTTGTCCTGGGCCGTGTCCTCGCGCTCGCCGATGATCCAGATGTTCTTGCGGTGCAGTCGCGGATACGTCAGCCAGTACAGCAGCCGGGTACGCCAGCCGGACCGGCCGGGCAGCGAGTTGCGCACCTCCTCGCGCAGGCGGCGGAGCCGGTGGCCCGCCTTGCGGAGCGGGCCGGTGATCCGGCGCAGGGTCACGGACTCGTCGGCGGCGATGCTCAGCCGGACCCGCGACCGGCCGGACCGGTGCACGCCCTTGAAGCGGTGCAGCATCTGGCGGGCCTCGACGGCGATGTCGTGGCTGCGCTCCGCGTCGTGGACACGGACCCGGAGGGTCAGATTCTTGTTGGAGAGCGAGGCGAGGTCGCCGGGGCGGGCGGTGGCCCGCCAGCCCGCGTACCAGTCCTGTTCCTTGCGGGCGCGCCAACGGTCGCGGCGGTAGACCTGCTCGATGGGCAGGGCGGTCTCCCGGTGGCCGTCGCCGAGGACGAGTTCCAGGCGGTTGCCGAACAACTGGGCGATGTCGACTCCGGAGAGGACGAGCAGCCCCTCGAAGTGCAGGTGGTCGCCGTCGGGGACGAAGGTCTCCAGGACGGCCTTCTGCCGGTCCACCCGCAGCAGCGCGGTCGGCGTGCGGTCCGCGTCGAGGCGGCGGTGCAGCCCGTCGTCGTCGACGAACAGCCGGGGCAGGTAGGCGGGCTTGGTGTGCGGGTCGCAGAACAGCTCGAAGTTGCCGGTGCGCACGGCGTGGTGCTGGAGGCGCGACATCGGCACGCCCGCGTACTGGAGGATCAGATCGTCGGGTATCGGCCGGTAGACATCGACCAGGGCGGGGAAGATCCCGGCGATCTCCGCCCGGCTCATGATCCGGTGGATGTTGCGCAGGTGCGGCTGCATGGAGCGGACCACGAAGCGCATGGCCAGCCGTCCGGCCCGGTCGTCCAGCCGCTCCGCGAGCCGGATGACGTGGCGGCAGAGGCGGATGAGTTCCTGGGTCTTGACGGGGTCGTTCCAGGCCAGGTCGAAGAGCGAGTCCCGTCGCTCGGGGTCGCGGGCGAACGAGGTGGCGGTGGGTGCGGTGGTGACCGTACCGGCGTGCAGGAGGGCGGGCACGGTGAGCCAGGCGCCCTCGTAGCCGGGGCCGTGGCCCGTGCGCAGGGCGTACCGGCGCAGCAGGGAGGTCCGGAACAGCTTGGTGCCCAGCTCGGCGGAGAAGATCAGGTAGGGCGCCTTGTGCAGCCGTTCGACGCGGGGCGCGTCGGCTCCGAAGTAGCGCTTCCAGGGCGCGTCCGCGCTGCTGCGCGGCCCGGGGAAGTTGTCCTGGTCACCGACCACCACGTCGGCGTCGCACCGGCGGGCGGCGGCCACCAGCCGGCCCAGGCAGTTCTCGCCGAGGATGTCCTGGGCGCTGGTGAACATGACGTACGGCGCGTGCACGTAGCGCAGGCCGTTGTCGTAGCTGGAGCGCGCGCCGAGCCTGATCTGCGGGACGACCTCGACGTTGCCGTGGTACGCGGCGAACTGGGCCAGCTGCTCCGAGGTGGCGTCGGTGGAGCCGTCGTCGACGAGGATCACCTGGACCGCGGCGAACTCGCGCTGGGCGAGCAGGGAGCTGAGGAACTCGTAGAGGTGGTACTCGTCGTTGTGGCAGTGCACCACGACTGCGGCCTCGTACGACTCCGGGACGGTCGCCGGTTCCGCGGCCGGGCTGTTCTGCCACCACAGCCAGGGGGTGCCGCGCGGGCGGTCGACGGTCTGCTGCTCGGTCGTCTCCGGGCGCAGCGCGAGATTGCCGCTGACCGTCTCGTAGATCTCGTACGTGCCCCGGGGCCCGTGGTAGCGCTCGCGCGCGATGTCGAGGCCCGTGACCGCGACGGTGGTGGTGGCCCGCTCCCCGCCGTGCCGCAGCTGTACGAAGAGGTTCCAGTTGCCCGCCCGGTCGGCCGCGCCCAGGGTGGCGGCCAGGTCCACCGTCGTGTGGTAGCGGATGAACTCCTCGTCCACGTCCACGCCGGTCACCTCGAAGGAGTGGTCGGCCTTGGTGCTGCGGCGGCGGAGCACCGCGGTGAGCTCCAGCTTGTCCTTCGGTCCGACCCTGGCGAACTGGTTGCGGATGTAGCCGGTGACGTGGAGGGTGCTGTCCCGGATCTCCACGAGGGTGGCCTGGTTGAACAGCCGGGAGTCGGAGAGGCTGTTGCCGGTCAGGTCGAGGTCGGTGACGTCCAGGAAGCGTTCGGCGTCCGGCCGGCCGAGCAGCGCGGCGGACCAGTAGACCTTGTCGTCCCGGCGCACCAGGTCGGAGCTGAGCACGCTGCGGCGCTGGGCGTAGTCCGAGACGCTGAGCGCCAGGTCCACCCGGCCGTGCATCAGGCAGAACGCCCGTACGCGCTCCAGGGGCCCGCACAGGTCGTAGACCTCGGACGGCAGCGTGCGGAGGTACGGGGCCACGAAGCCGGCGAATCCTGCCCGGAACTCCGCGTCGCCCGTGCGCAGCTCGGGGGTGTACAGCCGCAGGTCGTGCGAGAGGAACTTGGCGGCCTTGTGGGCGAGCAGCTCCTGCTCGCCCTGCTGGATGAGGAAGGCGTCCGCGTACTGGTGCACCAGGACCCGGTCCCGGATGCTGCGCAGCTCCCCGCGCCGGTTGGTGATGGAGGGGGTGTCGGTCTCGCGCTCCCAGATCCACCGGTAGACGGGGGCGGCGAGCAGGGTGACGGAACGCGCGGAGTACCAGGCGACGGTCGAGAAGTACGTGTCCTCGAAGAAGAGTTCCTCGGGGAAGCGGATGCCATGGTTGAGCAGGAAGTCCAGCCGGTACAGCTTGGCCGCCGCGATCGGGTCCTGCAGCAGGTCGGGCATGGCGCGCAGGCCGCCGTCGACCGCGCGGTCGGTCCCGTAGAGCTGGGGCTGCCAGATGGTGATCTCGTCCTTGGCGAGGTTCACCCGGAGCGCGCGCCCGGCGGTGATGTCCGCGCCGGTGGCGACCGCGGAGGCCACCAGGGTCTCGCACGCCTTGAGGGGCAGTTCGTCGTCGGCGTCGAGGAACATCACGTACTGGCCGGTCGCGGCCATGATGCCGTTGTTGCGGGGCGCGCCCACGCCGCCGCTGTTCTGCGGGCGTTCGACGATCCGGACGCGGCGGTCGCCGGCCGCGAACTCGCGTGCCACCTGGAGGGTCCCGTCGGCCGACGCGTCGTCCACGACGATCACCTCGACGGCGCGGTGCGTCTGGGCCAGTGCGGACTGGAGGGCCCGGCCGAGGGTGGCGCTCGCGTTGTAGGCGGGCACCACGATCGTCACGGTGTACAGCGAGGGGTCGGCGGGCGAGGTCATCGGACGGACCCCTCGCTCTCGGCCCAGTAGGGCAGCGCGCGGAGCTGCTGCGTCTCGATGTCGGACGGGTGCGGTGTGTAGGGCCGGGGGTACGGCTGGAAGCCGAGGTCGTCGTCCTGCTCGGGCAGGGGGAACTTCTCGGTGAGGGCCTGGGCCTGCTCGTCGGCGGCGTCCCCGCCCCTGCGGTGGCGTCCGCGGTGCAGGTGCTCGGCGATGACGCCGGCCTGCGAGGGCTCGGTGGCGAGCTCGTCCATGAGCCGCGTGAAGTCACGGGTGGACAGCCAGAACTTGTACATGATCACGAGCTCGAACAGGCCGAGCGCGGCGGCGGATATCGCGGTCGTCCAGAGGATCTGGCCGATCAGCGGCGCCACGATGAAGATGAACATCTGGAACTCGATGCCGCTGATCAGGTGCGGCCGGATGCGGCTGCGCAGCAGGGCCTGGCGGAACCGCGTGTACCAGGGGAAGCGGTTGCGGAACTGGGCGTGCAGGTCGACCACCTCACCGGCCTGCTGCTTGAGGACCTCGGCCTCGACGCCCGGGTTCTCCCGGAGCAGGTCCTCGATGAAGACCACCTTGGGCTGGTCGGCCGTCTCGGCCGCCTCCCGCCGGGCCTGCTCGTCCTCCAGCGCCTTGCGCTCCAGCGTGACCTTCTCGATCTTCATGCGCATGGACATGCGCATCTTGTAGATCTGCAGGGCGTCGACGTACCGGAGCATGTCGAGGAAGACGACGGCCAGGGCGGCGAGCAGGTAGAGCTCGTTGTGGGTGCGCAGGTACTGGCCGCCCATCAGGGCGAGCGCGCAGAAGAGGACCCGGATGCGGTCGAAGACGTAGTCGAGCCAGCCGCCGAAGACGGTGCCGTTGCCCTTGAGGCGGGCGAGTTTGCCGTCGATGCAGTCGAGGATGAAGCTCAGGTGGTAGAGGGCCGCCCCGATGACGAGCGAGGGGGTGTCGCCCTTGAGGAAGAAGTACGCGGAGCCGAGGCCGACGAAGAGAGCGGACCAGGTGACGCGGTTCGGGGTGATGAATCTGAACTTGGCCATCCCGATCAGCATGCGCGTGGCGACGGGGTCGACCAGCAGGACGGTCCACCATGCATCGCGCTTCTTGCATGTCAGCTTCTGAACGGCGCGCAGCGACAGCTTCCCCATAACCCCTCAGACAAACACGACTCACGCGGTCAACGCGGCCCCATCGGCCTGCAAAAAGTCGCAATCAAGGGGCGTTCACATAATGGACACAGGAGCTTCACCTGTGATCCACATAAAGACAGGATTAGACCCTACCAAGATCAAGGTTGATCCCGAAACCATCAATCATGATCAGGCAGGCTCGCGCGACCGCCCCCGGGCCACAGGTCAGCCTTCCCCGACCACGGTCCACCGGGCGAAGACGAGGCCGGCGTCCCCCTGCACCTGACGGGTGATCCTCAGCCGCCCGTCGTCCCCCAGCACCGCGACGACCGCCCGGCCGAGGCCGTCCACCGCCACGGCCGGCGGCACCACCGAGGTCTCCCCCGCGTCGAACCACCACACGCCGCTCTCCGGCCGGCCGTCCGCGTGCGCGCCCACCAGGCACGCACCGGACTCCCCCGACCGCACCAGCACCGTGCAGTCCCAGCCCTGGATGTCCACACCGGCGACCCCGGCCACCGGCCCCGTACCGTCCGGCCCTCCCAGGCTCACCGCACCGGCCCCCGGCACCTGCACGCAGACCTCGTTGCTCCCCGCGTACCGGTAGCGCACAGTCCCCGCTTCGGGGGCCGCCGACAGGCTGCCGGGGGCCGGGCTGACCGCGCCCGTGGCGTCCGCCGCCCACTCGCCTCCCGGCGTCGCGCGGTGCCACCGGACGGCCGCGGCCGCGTCCCTGACCCGGGCCCAGACCTCGGGGACCCCCGCGTCACCGGTGAGCGCGACCAGCTCGTCGGCGACCATGACGCCGCGCAGGTGCTGCCAGGCGCTCCATCGGCCGTCCGCCCCCTGGCGTCGGGTACTGATGCTGTGGCCGACGTTGCGCACGAAGACGTGGAGGCCCCCCTCGGCGTCGAAGGCCGCGGCGGGGAAACCGGCCTGGCGGCTCTTGGCCGGGTCGTTTCCGTGCGGATTGCCCGCGGAGTGCCAGGGGCCCAGGGGGCGCCCGCTCTGGTACTGGGTCGCGTGGGCCATCTCGACGAACCTCTCGCCGTCCGGGCGCTTCCGGCGGCGCAGACCGAAGAGGTGCACATAGCCCTGGGCGTCCTGGACGACGTCCAGGCCGGGCAGCAGGTCGGGTCCGTCGAGGAGTTCGGGACCGGTCCACTCGTCGGCGCCCGCGCGGGCCTCGGTCCAGCGCAGCACCCCGGCCGCCGACGGCAGGTAGGCGGAGAGCCGCCCGTCCACCCCCTGACGAGCCAGCGCAGCGGCAGCGGGTGACGGGCACTCGCACGAACCCCCAGCGAGGCCGACGCCCCGGCACGATGGCACCGGACGAACACCGGGGTCCCGCACTCCCGCTGGTAGGTGCGCGCGGCGGAGACCGTGGCACGCGCCACGCTGCCGCGCAGCGGCGGCTCGGTGACGACCGGGCGGTTGGCCTCCAGGTCGATCGAGGAGTGCCCGGGGTCCGGGTCCAGGGTGGTCACCAGCAGCGGCCGCAGCTCGCGGAGGGCGTCGAGCACGGAAGCGGTGATCTTGCCCGGTTCGGCGTCGATCACCCAGGGCTCGTCCGCCACCCGGACCCCGCGTGCCGCGGCCTCGGCCACGGCACGGCCGAACGCGGCCCGTTCGTCCGGAGTGCCGGGCTGGGCACAGACGACGTCGACCACCGGACCGGCCGGCCGTTGCAGCGCCAGCGGCTCCACGGCGTCCCCCGGCGTCGCGACCACGATCGCCACGCCACCCGCGTCACCGGCCCGGGCCGTGCGCACGCGGTCGCGTGCCGGCCGGCGGCGCTCCGACCGGCGCTCCCCTCTGCGTGCCATGCGCTGCGCCCCCTCGTGTGTGGAGCCGGGCTGATGGACATCCCGGCTCACAAGAAGATATGCACTCTCGCCCCGGTCAGGAAATCCACCCATAGTGCTGCGATGTCCGCCGGATTCCGTCATACATGATCGTTTTCGCCCTCGACCGGTCAGCAACACCCCGCCCCGGACCGCCCGGTCTGTCACAGTTACGCCACAGCCTTCGTACGTACACCTGATCGACTGTTTATAGTTCTCATCCCGGGAAAACGAGGACCGGCTCCACCCCCCACCCGAGTCCCACCCCCATCACCTGCGCCCTGACCAGGCCACAAGCTGTGAGGACTCACTCAGGATGAGCCAAGACGACACCGCCCCCGGCCAGGGGAGCTCCCCGGAGACCCCCCGCCGCCGCGGGCGCAAGCGTGTCCGGACGCGGGGCCAGCGCATACGACGGGTGATCCTGGTCTCGGCCCTGGTGCTCGTCGTCGCCGCAGGCGGTACCGCGTGGTGGTTCTGGAGCCACCTCAACGGCAACATCAAGGGCGTCGACATCAACAAGGCGCTCGGTGAGGACCGGCCCGAGAAGCTGCCCACCAGCGGGCAGAACCTGCTGGTCCTGGGGTCCGACTCGCGGGCCGGTGCGGAGAACAAGAAGCTGGGCGGCGCGGTCGGAGTCAGCGGGGCGCGGTCCGACACGGCGCTCGTCGTGCACATTCCGGAGGGCCGGGACAAGGCCGTCGCCGTGTCCATCCCGCGCGACACCCTGGTGACCCGGCCCGACTGCACCAAGGGCGACGGATCCACGGTGGCGGGCAAGGACCGTGTGATGTTCAACTCGGTCTACTCGCAGGTCGGTCCGGCCTGTGTGGTCAAGACCGTCGAGAAGATGTCCGGGGTGCGCATCGACCACTACCTGGAGATCAACTTCGCCGGGTTCAAGGGGCTCGTGGACGCCATCGGCGGCGTGAACATCGACGTCAAGGAGCCCATCCACGACAAGAAGACCGGGCTGAACGTCGACGCCGGACCGCACAAGTTCGACGGCACCGAGTCCCTGAAGTTCGTCCGTACCCGGTACAGCCTCAGCGACGGCACCGACCTCAGCCGCATCGGCCTCCAGCAGCAGTTCCTGATGGCGCTGCTCAAGGAGGTCAAGAGCCAGGACCTGCTCGGCAGCCCGACGAGCGCCTACAAGATCGCCAACTCCGCGACGGCGGCCCTGACCACCGACGACGAGCTGGCCTCGCTCACCTCGCTCGCGAAGTTCGCCCGGTCCATGAACGGGGTCGACCCGGACACGATGGAGACGGTCATGCTCCCCGTCGAGTACGACAAGATCGACCACAACCGCGTCGTGGCCGTGAAGTCGCGGGCGGACGCGCTGTGGAAGGCGATCCGCGAGGACACCCCGATCCCCGAGTCCGCCAAGAAGTCCCCGGCGCTCGGCCAGGGCTGACCGGGACGGCACGACCACGGCCCCGGGAACGCTCCCGGGGCCGTGGTGGTTCACACCCGCTGGGCCGGCCCCAGCGCGAGCCCGGGCTCGTCGTTCTGCCGGGCCACGTACAGCCCGCCGCGCTCGCCGATCATCGCGAGCACCACGCGCCCCTGGCCGTCGAGCGCCAACGCCGGTGGCGCCGAGGTGCGTTCGCCCGTCGCCGCCCACCACAGGCCGCCCGCCTCGTTCTCCGTACCGCAGGCCGCGAGCAGCACGCGGCCGTCGCGGGTGCGGTGGGCGAGCACCGTGCAGTCGTAGTCGTCCAGCTCGGCGCGGAGCACGGCGACCGGGCCGTCGGCCGGGGTGTCCCCGATCGTGATGGGCGGGGTGTCGAGGCGGTGGGCGACCAGGGTGCCGGTGGTGGCGTCGGTCCAGTAGAAGGTGTTGCGGTCGGGCGCGGTCTCCAGCACGCTCACCGCGCCGCCGGCGATCTTGACGGTGAGGTTGTCGCCCTTCTGGAAGGCGCCGCCGGGCTCGGCCTGGGCCCACCGCATGGCCTTGTTGGTGCCGGGGACCAGGAGCTCCATGCGGCCCGACTCGGCGACCGCGACGGCCATCGTCTCCTTGCCGAGGGTGCCCCTGAGGTCCTTCCACCCCTCCCACTTGCCGTTCTTCGCCTCGCGGCGCAGCATCATGCCGCCGTTGGCGTTGCGGACGAAGACGTGGACCATGCCGGTCGGGGCGACGGCGGCGGCCGGCGGGCCGATGCGCGCGGCGCGCTCGTCGCCGTCCTTGTACGGATTGCCCACGGTCCGCCACGCGGTGACCGGGCGGCCCGTCTGGTACTGGATGGCGTGCACGAGGTCGACCTGCGGCTGCTCCTCGTCGCCGTGGACCGTGCGGCGGCCGATGAAGTGGACGTAGCCGTCCGGGCCCTGGGCGAGGCCGAGGTGGGTCAGGTCCGGGACCGGGAAGAAGTCGGGGCCCTCCCAGCCGGGGCCGCCGGGGCGCTCCTCGGTCCAGCGCAGGAGCCCGTCCTCGTTGCGGGCGTAGGCGGTGAGCCTGCCGTCCTTGCCACGTACGAGCCAGTGTCCGTCGACCGGGGTCTCGCCGGTCCCACGGGTGCTTTCGACGTCTCGCAGGGCGTCGTCGCCCTTGCCCGAGGCGCTCCCCTGGGCACGTCTCGACCTGACTCGCATGTCGTGGCGTCTTCCTTCCGTGATGGTCCGCCCCCGATCTGCGGCTTTGTGTCACGACCGGCATCCGGAAGGCGGGGAGCACCCATCATAGAATCACCGTTCGAACCCTTGGAATCACCGCGTCCGCACCGCTTGCGCGGCACTTCGGCACACCTCGGACATGACAGGGTGGCCCCATGTCGAATCCGCTGCCCCTGGTGATCGTCGACGCCGCCAATGTCGTCGGATCCGTCCCGGACGGCTGGTGGCGCGACCGGCGGGGCGCGGCCGAGCAGCTGCGCGACGCGCTGGTGCCCTACGCCTCCGACGGCCTGCCCGGTACGCCCGGCCCCGTCGAGCTGGTGCTGGTGGTGGAGGGGCGGGCCCGGGACGTCGCGCCCGTTCCCGGGGTGCGGGTGGAGGCGGCCCCGGGCAGCGGTGACGACCTGATCGCGGAGCTTGCCGCGGAGGCCGCGCCGCGCCCCTGCGTCGTCGTCACCGCGGACCGGGAGCTGCGCCGGCGGGTCGAGGCGCACGGGGCGCGGTGCGTGGGGCCGCGTACGGTGCGGCCGGGGGCCTGAGGGTCAGGCCCGTTCGCGGTTGACCCGGCTGTGCGAGCGGCCGTACGCGAAGTAGATGACGACCCCGATGACCATCCAGACCGCGAACCGCAGCCAGGTCTCGGCCGGCAGGTTGAGCATCAGCCAGACGGAGGCGGCCACCGACGCGATCGGGACCAGCGGCACCCACGGCGTGCGGAAGGCGCGGTGCAGGTCCGGGCGGGTGCGGCGCAGCACGATGACGCCGAGGGCGACGACCACGAAGGCGAAGAGGGTGCCGATGTTCACCAGCGTGGCGAGCTCGTTGATGCTGGTCACCCCGGCGACGACGGCGATGATCACACCGAGCAGGATGGTCGGCCGGTACGGGGTGTGGAAGCGCGGGTGCGTCTTGGAGAAGAACCTCGGCAGCAGGCCGTCGCGGCTCATCGCGAAGAACACCCGGGTCTGGCCGAGCAGCAGGATCATGCAGACCGTGGTGAGGCCGACGGCCGCGCCGAAGCTGATGACACCCGCGTAGAAGGGGTGCCCGACGGCCTTGAAGGCGTCGGCGAGCGGGGCGCTGACGGAGAGTTCGGTGTAGTGCTGCATGCCGGTGACGACGATCGACACGGCGACGTAGAGCACGGTGCAGATGAGGAGCGAGGCCAGGATGCCGCGCGGCATGTCGCGCTGCGGCAGCTTCGTCTCCTCCGCGGCCGTGGCGACGACGTCGAAGCCGATGAAGGCGAAGAAGACGATGGAGGCGGCGGTGAAGATGCCCATGACGCCGAAGTTCGTCGGGGCGTAGCCGAAGATCAGCTGGACCAGCGGGGCGTCGAACCCGGACCCGGAGGGCTGCGGCTCGGCCGGGGGGATGAACGGCGAGTAGTTGCCGGTGTCGATGAAGAACAGGCCCGCGATGATGACGATCAGGACGACCGCGATCTTGACGGCGACCACCACCGTGGTGACCCGGGCGGAGAGCTTCATGCCCAGCACCAGGATCACGGTCAGGACGAGCACCAGGGCGAACGCCAGGATGTCGAAGCCGAAGCCGTCCGCCACGTCCGGCCCGGCCAGCACGTCCGGCAGGTGCCAGCCCGCGTTGTCGAGCAGCGAGCGGACGTAACCGGACCAGCCGACCGCGACCACCGCCGTGCCGAGCGCGAACTCCAGCACCAGGTCCCAGCCGATGATCCAGGCGACCAGTTCGCCGAGCGAGGCGTACGAGAAGGTGTACGCGGACCCCGCGACCGGCACGGTGGACGCGAACTCCGCGTAGCACAGGGCCGCCAGCGCGCAGACGACGCCCGCGACGACGAAGGCGAGGGCGGTGGCCGGGCCCGCCGTCTCCTTGGCGACCTTGCCGGTGAGGACGAAGATGCCGGTGCCGATGACGACGCCGACCCCGAAGACCGTGAGGTCGAGGGCGGAGAGTGACTTCTTGAGGGCGTGCTCCGGCTCCTCGGTGTCGCGGATGGACTGCTCGACCGTCTTGGTCCTGAACAGCCCGTTCCCGCTCGGGGCAGGTCCTGCTGCGTGCTCACCGGCGTACCTCCACGCACTCGTCGTGCGTGCCATGTTCCGGACCCGGCCCCACCACTCCTGCGCGGCACGCCTGCCGCGGCCGGATTTCACGCGAACGGGCCGGTCGGACCACCCGTTACGGGTGGTCCGACCGGCCCGTTCGGCCGATTCGCTACGGGTCAGTCCCGGACGCGCTCCGCGACGGTGCGGTCCTCCGCGCCCGGCTCGTAGCGCCCGTCCAGCTTGGCGACCAGGCCGGTGACCTGGCGGGCGATGTCCGGGGCGGTCAGCCCGATCTCGGCCATGACCTCCTTGCGGGAGGCGTGGTCGAGGAAGACCGGCGGGATGCCGAAGTCGCGCAGCGGTACGTCCACGTCCGCGTCGCGCAGCGCCTGGGAGACCGCGGAACCGACGCCGCCGACCCTGCTGTTGTCCTCGACGGTGACGACGACCCGGTGGCGCGCGGCGAGCGGGGCCAGGGCCTCGTCCACGGGCTTGACCCAGCGGGGGTCCACGACGGTCGTGGAGATGCCCTGGGCGTCGAGCAGGTCGGCGATCTCCAGGCACATCGGGGCCAGCGCGCCGATGGAGACGAGGAGCACGTCGGGCCGGGCGGTGCCGGGCTCGCGGAGCACGTCCATGCCGCCCACCGTGCCGACTGCCTTGACCGAGGGGCCGACCGCGCCCTTGGAGAAGCGGACGACCGTGGGTGCGTCGTCCACCTCGACGGCCTCGCGCAGCTGGGCGCGGACCTGGTCGGCGTCGCGCGGGGCGGCGATCCGCAGGCCGGGCACGACCTGGAGGATCGACATGTCCCACATGCCGTTGTGCGAGGCGCCGTCGGTGCCGGTGATCCCGGCCCGGTCCAGGACGAAGGTGACCCCGCACTTGTGCAGGGCGACGTCCATCAGGACCTGGTCGAAGGCGCGGTTGAGGAAGGTGGCGTACACCGCGAAGACCGGGTGGAGGCCGCCGGTGGCGAGGCCGGCCGCGGAGACCGCGCCGTGCTGCTCGGCGATGCCGACGTCGTAGATCCGGTCCGGGAACTCCTTCTCGAAGCCGGTCAGGCCGACCGGCTGGAGCATGGCCGCGGTGATCGCGACGATGTCCTCGCGCTCGTGGCCGAGCTTGACCATCTCCTCGCCGAACACCGAGGTCCAGTCGAGGCCGGAGGTGGCGACGGGCAGGCCCGTGTCGGGGTGGATCTTGCCGACGGCGTGGAAGCGGTCGGCCTCGTCCTGGAGGGCGGGGGTGTAGCCGCGGCCCTTCTCGGTGAGGCAGTGCACGATGACCGGGCCGCCGAAGCGCTTGGCGCGCTGGAGGGCGGACTCCAGGGCCTCGATGTCGTGGCCGTCGATGGGGCCGACGTACTTGAGGCCGAGGTCCTCGAACATGCCCTGCGGGGCGATGAAGTCCTTCAGGCCCTTCTTGGCGCCGTGCAGGGTCTCGTAGAGCGGCTTGCCGACGACGGGGGTGCGCTCCAGGAGGTCCTTGCCGCGGGCCAGGAAGCGTTCGTAGCCGTCGGTGGTGCGCAGGGTGGCCAGGTGGTTGGCGAGGCCGCCGATGGTGGGCGCGTAGGAGCGCTCGTTGTCGTTGACGACGATGACGAGGGGGCGGTCCTTGGCGGCGGCGATGTTGTTCAGCGCCTCCCAGGCCATGCCGCCGGTGAGGGCGCCGTCGCCGATGACCGCGACGACGTGGTCGTCCCTGCCGCGGACCTCGTTGGCCTTGGCGAGGCCGTCGGCCCAGCCGAGGACGGTCGAGGCGTGCGAGTTCTCGATGACGTCGTGCTCGGACTCGGCGCGCGAGGGGTAGCCGGAGAGGCCGCCCTTGCTCTTGAGCCTGCTGAAGTCCTGGCGGCCGGTGAGGAGCTTGTGCACGTAGCTCTGGTGGCCGGTGTCGAAGAGGACCTTGTCCTTCGGCGAGTCGAAGACCCGGTGCAGGGCGATGGTCAGCTCGACCACGCCGAGGTTGGGTCCGAGGTGTCCGCCGGTCTTGGAGACCGCGTCGACCAGGAAGGTCCGGATCTCCTCGGCGAGCTGGTCCAGCTGCTCGGGAGTGAGCCGGTCGAGGTCACGCGGTCCGCCGATGCGGGTCAGCAGATCCCATCCGTCGCCCACCACCGCCCGTGCGTGACGCGCTTCGCGCGGCTGAGTCACCGTGCCTCCTTGCGATTGTGCTGGTCGAGCATGCCGATCCGATGAGTCTAACGGCCTCCCCCCGAAGCGGGAGTCGGGGCGTGCTGCCCCTTCCGTGCCGGTACGTGCCGGAGCCCGGCGCCCTCCGTGGGGGCGCCGGGCTCCGGCGGGTGGTGCGTACGGCGCGCGGCCTGCGGTGTTGCGTGTCGCGACCGGGCCGCTAGGCGCGCCCGGCGGTCTTCTGCGTCTTGCGGGACACCGAGTCGATGATCACAGCGATGAGGAGGACCGCACCGGTGATCATGTACTGGATCGCGTTGGACGACAGGTTCATCTGGTTGAGGCCCTGGACGATCGACTGGATGACCAGGATGCCGAGGAGCGCCGACCAGACCTTGCCGCGTCCGCCGAACAGGGACGTACCACCGATGACGGCGGCGGCGATGCACATCATCAGCTGGTTGCCGCCACCGAGCGAGCGGTCGGCGCCGCCGGTCGCGGAGGCCAGGAAGAGGCCGCCGACCGCACCGAGCGTGCCGGAGATCATGAACACCGAGATGCGGATCCAGGAGACGTTGATACCGGCGCGGCGCGCGGCCTCGACGCCGCCGCCGACCGCGAAGACCTGACGGCCGTACGTGGTGCGGCGCAGCACGAAGTCGGTGATGACCAGGATCGCGAGGAAGATCACCAGGGAGAGCGGGAGGCCCTGCTCCTGGTTGAACGCGTACGCGGCGAGGAGCGACAGGATCGCGAGCAGCGCGGTGCGCAGGATGATCTCGCTCTGCGGGCGGGCCGGCAGCTCGGCGGCCTTGCGGCGCCGGGCGTCGCGCAGCTGCGTGAGGTAGAAGGCGACGATCACGACGATGGCGAGGCCGTAGGCGGCGGCGACGTCCTCGAAGTAGTAGCTGGTCAGGTCGCGGACGAAGCTGCCGAGCGGGGTGGTGATGGTGGACTTCTCGCCCATCACCCAGGTCTGCATGCCGGCCCAGCCCAGGAAGCCCGCCAGGGTCACGACGAACGCGGGCACGCCGATCTTGGCGAAGACGATGCCGTGGAAGGCGCCGATGACCGTGCCGGACAGGATGCCGAGCAGGATGGCGAGGCCGTCGGGCATGTCCGAGCCGAGGACGGCCCAGACCGCGCCCGCGAGACCGGCGACGGAGCCGACCGCGAGGTCGATCTCGCCGAGCAGCAGGACGAAGACGATGCCGACGGCCATGATGCCGGGGCCCGCCGCGTACAGCGTGATCTGGTCGAGGTTGTACGAGGTGAGGAAGTTGCCGGTCTCGGCCTGGAAGACGATGCCGATGATGATCAGGCCCACCACGACGGGCAGCGAGCCGATCTCGCCCGAGCGCACCTTGCGCTTGAACTCGGTCCAGTAGCCCTTGAAGCCCTGCTCGCGGACGAGCAGCCGGGGGTCGACGACCCGCACCGCGCCCTCGGCCGCCGCGGGGGCCTCGGTGGTCTCGGGGGCCTCGGTGGTCTCCGCCTGGGCCGGGATCTTGGCCGAGGTCTCGTTGGTGTTGCTCACTTGGATGCCTCCGCGCTGCGCGACTTGCGGCGGGTCACGGCGTTGTCCGTGGCGCCCGTGATCGCGGCGATGATTTCTTCGTGGCTGGTCGTGGCCACGGGGAAGACGCCGTTGTTGTGGCCGAGTCGCAGCACGGCGACCTTGTCGGCCACGGCCTTCACATCGGCCATGTTGTGGCTGATGAGGATGACGCCGAGGTTCTGCTCGCGCAGCCGCTCCACCAGGTCGAGGACCTGCGCGGTCTGCTCGACGCCGAGGGCCGCGGTGGGCTCGTCCAGGATCACGATCTTGGGGTTGCCGACCAGGGCGCGGGCGATGGCGACGACCTGGCGCTGACCGCCGGAGAGCGCGGCGACCGGGATGCGGACGCTGGGGATGCGGATGGAGAGGGTGGACAGGAGGTCCTGGGCCCGCTTCTCCATGGCGACCTCGTCGAGGACGCCGCCCTTCTTGATCTCGCGACCGAGGAAGAGGTTGGCGACGACGTCCAGGTTGTCGCAGAGCGCGAGGTCCTGGTAGACGGTGGCGACGCCGAGGTTCTGGGCGTCGTGCGGACGGCTGATGTCCACCTTCGCGCCCTCCCACTCGATGACGCCCTCATCGATGGGGTGCACGCCGGCGATCGTCTTGACCAGCGTGGACTTTCCGGCACCGTTGTCGCCGACGAGGGCGACCACTTCTCCGGCGTGGACTTCGAGATCGACACCGGAGAGGACCTGGACCGCTCCGAATCGCTTGAAGACTCCACGCAACGCCAGCACGGGCGTCTGTGACACGTGAACCATCTCCTTCGCCGCCTGACCGGCGGGGATGTGCCGCCTGACCGGCGGAGACGCCGCGCCGCGAGGGCAGCGTCGACATACGGGAAGCACTGGGGGGGAGAGTGTCCGGCACCCGGCCGGAAGCGGGGTGTGAGCCGGCCGGGGCCGGACAGTCATGGGGGGCGGGCGGATTCCGCCGTGCGGGGCGGAATCAGACCCGCACGCGCCAGGGCCGGCCGGCCCTGGCGCGAGGAGGGACTACTTGATGCCCAGCGCGGTGCACTTGGCGGCGATGTCCTTGACGCAGACGTCGGCGACCTTGTAGATGCCGTCCTTGATCACGGTGGACTGGATGTTGTCCTTGTTCACCACGGTCGGCTCGAGCAGCGTGGACGGAACGCCGTCCGTCTCGCCCTGGGCGCCGATGTCCTTGCCCTGGAGCAGGTTGACGGCGAACTGGGCGGCCGCGGGGGCCAGCTGCTTCGGCGACTTGTAGATCGTGAAGGTCTGCGTACCGGCGATGATCCGCTGGATGCCGGGGAGCTCGGCGTCCTGGCCGCCCACCGGGATGTCCTTGATGCCGGCGTTGCTCAGCGAGGTGATGATGCCGCCCGCCATGCCGTCGTTGGCGGAGTAGACGGCGTCGATCTTGCCCTTGCCGACCGAGGAGATGGCGGCGGTCATCTTCTCGCCGGCGATCTTCGGGTCCCACTCGCCGGACGCCTCGTAGGCGATCTTGATCTTGCCGTCGAGGGACGCGTGGGCGCCCTTCTTGAACAGACCGGCGTTCGGGTCCTTCTCGTCGCCGTTGATCATGACGAGGTTGGCCTTGGCGGCCTTGGCACCCAGGGCGTCGAGGACGGCCTGGCCCTGGAGGCGGCCGATCTTCTCGTTGTCGTGGCTGACGTAGGCGTCGGCACCGGCGATGGCGCGGTCGTACGCGACGACCTTGACGCCCTTCTTGTGCGCGGCTTCGACCCAGGCGGCGGACTTCTCGGCGTCGACCGAGGAGATCGCGATGACCTTGATGCCGTCGGCGATCTGCTGCTCGAACTGCTGCTTCTGCTGGCCGACGTCACCGGCCGCGTTGTTGTAGACGACCTCGCAGTCGGCGCAGTCCTTCTTGACCGCCTCGATGAACAGCGGCTTGTCCAGCGTCTCGTAGCGGGCGGTCTTGTTCTCCGGGAGCAGGAGACCGATCTTGGTCTTGCTGCCCGAGTCCGCCGAGTCCTTCTTGTCGTCGCCGGCCTTGCCGCAAGCGGCGAGGGAGACGGCCATCGAAACGGCGGCCGTGCCTATGACGATGCGTCGCGTCATTGCGTTCATTGGGGGTTTGCCTCCCTGACGAGGCCGCAACGTCGCGGCCGAGGTGGCTGGAAGTCAACTCGGCCGCGGGGGCGGCGTCAAGGAGTAAATCCTTAACGAGATGACAACGGTGCCATTCGTTATCTAAGTGAAGGCAGGAGTGGCCGCGGGGAGGGTGCTCTCCAAAAGGGTTGAATCCCCCATCTCGCTCAGCACGAGCGCCAGGGCGCCCAGCACCTCCGCACGGCCCCCAGGGCCCCCGGAAGCACGGAGAGCTGCCGGGCCGCGCTGGGGATGGCGTAACGCGACACGGAGTCCCTGATGGGCCCCAGGACCAGCTCCCCGGCCTCCGCCAGCGAGCCGCCCAGCACCACGCGGCTCGGGTTCAGCAGATTGCACAGGTTGGCCACCCCGCTGCCGATGTGGCGCCCGACGTCGCCGATCACCCGCCGGCACCCCGGATCGCCCTCGCGCGCCAGCTGGACCACCCGCTCCATGGTGAGATCGGGGCCATGGCTGGGCTGGAGCAGGGGCAGGACGTAGCGGGCGGCCGTGAAGGTCTCCAGGCAGCCGCGGTTGCCGCAGCGGCAGACCGGGCCCGACTCGTCCAGGGTGATGTGGCCGATCTCGCCGGCCGTGCCGCCCGGGCCCCGGTAGATGTGCCCGTCGATCACCAGACCGGCGCCGACCCCGCTGGCGACCTTGATGTACGCGAGGTCCCTGACCCCCCGGCCGCTCCCCCACACCAGCTCGCCCAGGGCGCCGAGGTTGGCGTCGTTGTCCACGTAGACCGGCACGCCGAGGCGGGCGGCGAGCTCCTCGCTGGGGTTGATGCCCGTCCACCCCGGCAGGATCGACGTGGAGCCCAGGGTGCCGGACTCGACGTCGATCGGGCCGGGTACACCGAGGCCCACCCCGATGACCTTGCCGGGGCTGATCCCGGTGGTCTCGATCAGCCGGTTGACCAGCTGTTCCGCCCGTCCGAAGCCCTCGGCGGAGGAGGCGTCGACGTCCAGCGGCTCGGACTCCTCGGCGAGCACCTGGTGGGCCAGGTTGCCGACGGCCACGCGCAGGTGGGTGTGGCCGAAGTCGACGCCGATCACGATGCCCGCGTCGCCGCTGAGCGAGACGCTGCGGGCCCGGCGGCCGCCCGCCGAGGTGGGGGTCACCTCGACCGTGCCGCTTTCCTTCAGTTCGCGAACGATATTGGAGACGGTGGCCGCGGAGAGACCCGTACTCCTGGCGATCTCCGCCTGGGTGAGCGAACCAGCCATGCGTACGGCGCGGACAACCCGCTCAAGGTTGGCGCGATGCAGAGACGTCTGCGACCCCGGAGTCTCCATCGACTCACTCACTCCTGCCATATTCTCCAACATGTGAACTCTAAGCTGACCGTTTTCCGGCGGGCCCCGTCAAGACCTTGAGCAGTCGGAGCCACCGATGAGCACCGCTCCTCCACCCCGCCCCCGGGCGAACTCCCCCGTACGCAGACGAACCGCCCGCCGGCTGGGATGCCGGCGGGCGGTTCGCTTGTTCGTGAAGTGCGTTCAGGGTGTACGGGGCGTTACTTCACCGCTCCCGCGGTCAGCCCCGCCACCACCTGGCGCTGGAAGATGATGTAGGCCGCGAGGACCGGCAGCATCGCCATCACCAGACCGGCGAAGAGGCCGGACCAGTCGCCCTTGTAGCCCTGGCTGCTTGCCAGTTCGACCAGGCCCTGCGAGAGCACCCGGTACTTCGGGTCGGTGTTCAGCACCGTCGGCAGCATGTACTGGTTCCACTGGCCGAGGAAGTTGAAGATGCCGACGCTGATCAGGCCGGGCTTGGCCATCGGCAGCATGACCTGGAAGAACGTCCGGGTGTGCGAGGCCCCGTCGATCATCGCCGCTTCCGCCACCGACCCCGGCAGCGTCCGGAAGAAGGAGGTGAGGAAGAAGACGGTGAAGGGCAGCGAGTACGCGATGTAGACCAGGATCAGCCCGTGCCGCGTGTTCAGCAGCCCCATGTTGTTCATCACGAAGAACAGCGGGACCAGCGCCAGGATGATCGGGAAGCTCATCCCGCCGATGAACAGGTAGTAGATGAAGCGGTTGCCCGGGAAGTCGAACCGGGCGAGCACATAGGCCGCCATCGAGCCGAGCAGCAGCGTGCCGATCAGCGAACAGCCCACCACGACGATCGTGTTGAAGAAGTAATCGCTCATGTGCGCCTGGCTCCAGGCGCGCGACCAGTTCTCGAAGTGGAGCTTGTCCGGCAGCTTCCACGGCGTCGACAGGATCGAGTCGTCGGTCTTGAACGACGACATGATCGCCCAGAGCAGCGGCAGCACCACCAGGATCGCCCAGATGATCAGCACACCGTGCGAGAAGACGTTGAGGGTCTTCCCCTCGCTGCTCTTCTCCTTGCCCGCCGGGGCGGGCGACTTGGACACGGGGGCCGGATCCGTCGCCGCGACCGCGGGAGGGGTTTCAGTGGCCTTCACGCGTGCTCACCTCGTACTACTGTCGAGCCGGCCGCCGCGGCCGGGCTGTCTTGCCTGCTGGGGGTCCGGGGAACGCGCCCCGGGAAGCGCGGCATCAGAACTCCAGCCGCTCGCGCCGGCCCAGCCGCATCACGACGGCGGCGAACGCCATGGTGACGATGAGCAGTCCGACACCGATCGTCGTCGCGTATCCGGCCTGACCGTCGCGGAAGGCGGTCTGGTAGACGTACAGCGGCAGGATCGAGGTCGAGTAGTCGGGACCGCCGGGGCCGACCGTCATGACCTGGACGGCCGTGAACGCCTCGACGCCGAGGGCCAGGATGCCCATGTAGACCCAGCCCGACTGGATGGTGTCCCAGAGCAGCGGGACGGTGATCTTGAAGAACGTCGTGATGCGGTTCGCCCCGTCCAGGAGCGCGGCCTCGTAGAAGTCCTTGGGAATGGACGCCATTCCGGCCGAGAAGAGGACGACGAAGAAGCCGACCGTCGACCAGACCAGCACCACCATGACGCAGATCAGCGCCAGGTTCGGATCGCCCAGCCACTCCGGCTGGACGGAGTCCAGGCCGATGCCCTCGAGCGCCGAATTGATCATGCCGGAACGCGGGTTGTACGCGAACTGGAACAGCAGGGCGACGATGACGATCGACAGGACCTGCGGGAAGAAATAGGCGATCTTGTAGAAGCCCGATCCCCGCACGCCGGCGACCGCGGCGTTCTTACGCCGACGGCCTCCGACGTTGAGCATGAAGGCGAAGAAGAGCGCGAGGCCCAGCGTCACCAGCGGCAGCACCAGCACGAGAATCACGCTGTGCTGGAGCGACTTCCAGAAGATGTCGTCCTTCAGCATCCTGGAGTAGTTGCCGAAGCCGACCATCTTGAAGTCGGGGCTCAGTCCGGTCCAGTCCGTGAAGGAATAGTAGATGGCCTGGATGAACGGCCAGATGACGAAGACCGCATACAACACCAAGGGGACTACCAGGAACCCCACAATGAACCGGTACTTGCCGTGCTGCATCGTTTACCGACCCCGATCTTTCCGCGGGTGCCGCCGCTGGTGACGGTTGCTCACTGGTGCTTGTAGTGCTTGATGGACTGGTCCTTGGCCGCGGCGTCCGCGTAGGCCTGGATCTTCTTGATGGCCTCGGCCGGGGTCAGGCGGCCCGCCATCATCTCACCGAGACCGGCGGTGCCGATCTGCTCCTTCTGGAGCTTGACGTACCAGTCCTGGAGGCGCGGGTTCACCACGTTGTCGCCGGCCTTCTTCAGCGCGTCGACACCGGACTGCATGGCCGTGGAGAGGGTCAGGCCGTCGGTGCCGCCGTTGAAGGCGCTCAGCGACTTCACCTGCTTGGTGAAGTTCTTCGAGGACTCCTCGGAGAGCATGATGCGCAGCTGCTCCATGCCGCCCTGCGGGTTGGCCGCCTTGGCCGGGACGACGAAGGGCTCGCCGCCGGACGCCCAGATGGTGCCGAAGGGCATCTTGTCGGACGAGTCCAGGCTGGACGGGGCCGCGACCATCATCTTGAAGTCCTTGGGCGTGGTCGGCGCCGCCTCGTTCTCCACCCACGAACCGTTCGGGATGAAGAGCGCCTTGCCCTTGGTCCACTCGGTCTGCGACTGGATGTGGGTCAGGCCCGGGGTGCCCTTGAGGATGTACCCCTTCTTGTAGAGCTCGTAGTACGCCTCGAAGGCCGCCTTGACGGCGGGGTCCTTCCACGCGTTCGGCTCCAGGTTGTCGATCTTGTCGAGAACCTCCCGGCCGCCGATCTTGGCGATGAACGGGTAGAGGGAGAACGGCAGGTAGTACGGGTACTTACCGGCGTACGTCCAGCCCGCGATGCCCTGCTTCTTCGCCTTGGCGCAGAGGGCGAGCATGTCGTCCCAGGTCTCGGGGTACTCCGCGTCCAGCTTCTCCAGGTTGGTCTGCGAGTACCACACGCCGTACACGGTGTACGCGTAGTACATGATCCAGACCGGGTCGCCCTCGAACTGGCCCATCTCCAGGACGCCCGGACGCAGCGTGTCGCGGACCTTCTTGTTCGGGTCGTCGTAGGACGGGGCGTCCATCAGCGGGGTCAGGTCGAGCAGCTGCTTCTTGCCGACGAGGACACCCATGTCCATCTGCTCGGCGCCCGAGTTGTCGATCAGGTCCGGCGGGGTGCCGCCGTTGAAGCGCGGCTGGAGCTGCGACTGGATCTTCTGCGTCGAGGTGTGCTTGACCTTGGCCTTCGGGAACGCCTCGCCGTACTTCTTCTCGGCGTCCTTGGCGTACTGGTCGCCGAATCCGCCGTTGAAGATGACCACGTCGAGCGCGGCGCTCTCGTTGACGCCCAGCGGGTTCTTCGCGCTGGTCTTGCCCTTCTTGACGGGCTCGTCGCCGCCGCTGTCGCCGCTCGCGCAGGCGGACAGGAAGCTCATGGTCGGAACGGTGATCAGACCGAGTGCGGCAGAACGCTTGATCACATCGCGACGGCCAAGGCCCTCATTGTTGTGGGCGGAGGTGGATCCCATGCTCAAGTCCTCGCCTTCTCCAGGACTCAGGCGGTGTGTACCGGTCGCCCCGTCGTAATTCGCCTCAGCGAAGGGCCCCGCCACCGCGGTCAGTTGCGCTTGGGTGGTACAGATTTCAGGCTAACGATTGCCGTGGGGGGCGCCGGGGGACCGAACAGCCGACGCACCTGCGGCGTCGCGTTGTCCTGCCCCCGTGTCCCCCAGCCGCACAACCGGTGAACCAGCTGTGCGGACGCCGACAGGTATAGTCCACTTGCCGCCAACTGAGCAAGATCGAAAGCAAGGTTGCACGGCAGTCTTTCCCGAGTTGAGACCTCGCGGATACCTCGACACTCCGGACCCTCCTTCGGATGTAACGATTTCCGCATTCCGGTCGATTCGGCGGTGGCCCCGATCCAACTCCCTTGACACCATCAGCCACTTGCCTCCCTACTTGTTCCTGCGCATCTTCTGACAACGTTGTCCAAGCGCACACTTCCCCGGGAGGAATGGCTCGGCATGCACCCCCGACACCGTTCTCGTACGAGACGAAGCAGCACGGCAGCGCTGATCGCGGCCTCTTTGGTCCTGGTCGTGACAGCCCCCACGGCGGCCGCCGCTCAATCGGCCGGGTCTGGCCCGAGAGGCCAAAGGCCCACGGGTGAACGGACGTTCAGCACGTCCTTCGAAGAAGACGAAAAGCAGCCGGACTGGCGCAATTCAGTGGAAGAGGGCCCTGACGGAAAGAAGCGGTCATCGGGTGTCGATGGCGGATTCTCCTCCGGAATACCGGGCAATGTGACCGACCGGGTCACCGACGTCCGCGCCAGCGACGAGAACACCGGCGGCGGCGAGGTGAAGGAAAACCTCGTGGACGGCGAATCCGGTACGAAGTGGCTGTCGTTCGAGCCCACCGCCTGGCTGGAGTTCGACCTCACCGAGCCGGTGAAGGTCGTGACGTACGCGCTCACCTCCGCCGACGACCACGACGAGCGCGACCCCAAGGACTGGACGCTCCAGGGCTCCGACGACGGCAAGACCTGGACGGACCTGGACACCCGGACCGGCCAGACCTTCAGCGAGCGCTTCCAGACCAAGTCGTACGACTTCGAGGCGGACAAGGCGTACCAGCACTTCCGCCTGAACATCACCAAGAACAACGGCGCCACCGACGCCACCCAGCTCGCCGACGTCCAGTTCTCCGACGGCGACACCTCCGCCCCCGCGCCCTCCGACATGCTCACGCAGATCAGCAACGGCCCCTCCGGCTCCCCCACCGCCAAGTCCGGCGCGGGCTTCACGGGCAAGAAGGCGCTGCGGTACGCGGGCACCCACAAGGCGGACGGCCGGGCGTACTCGTACAACAAGGTGTTCGACGTCAACACGCGCGTCGAGCGGGACACCGAGCTGTCCTACCTGGTCTACCCGCAGATGGGCGAGACGGACCTGTCCTACCCGGCCACGCACGTCGCGGTGGACCTGGCCTTCACGGACGGCACCTACCTGAGCGACCTGCACGCCACCGACACCAACGGCGGGCTGCTGACGCCGCAGGGCCAGGCGGACGCCAAGCGGCTCTACGTCAACCAGTGGAACAAGGTCGAGGCCGGCATCGGCACGGTCGCGGCGGGCAAGACGATCGACCGCATCCTGGTCGCGTACGACTCCCCCAAGGGCACGGCCAAGTTCCAGGGCTGGATCGACGACCTGAAGATCGCGCCCACGAAGCCGGAGAGGCGCAAGGCGCACCTCTCGGACTACGCCTCCACCATCCGGGGCACCAACTCCAGCGGCTCCTTCTCGCGCGGCAACAACTTCCCCGCGACGGCCGTCCCCAACGGGTTCAACTTCTGGACGCCGGTCACCAACGCCGGCTCGACCAGCTGGCTCTACGACTACGCGCGGGGCAACAACGAGGACAACCTGCCCACGCTCCAGGCGTTCGCCGCGAGCCACGAGCCCAGCCCCTGGATGGGCGACCGGCAGACCTTCCAGCTGATGCCGTCGGCGGCCTCCGGCACCCCGGACGCCTCGCGGACCGCCCGCGCGCTGCCGTTCAAGCACGAGAACGAGACCGCGCGGCCGCACTACTACGGCGTGACGTTCGAGAACGGCCTCAAGGCCGAGATGACGCCGACCGATCACGCGGCGCGGATGCGGTTCACGTATCCGGGCAAGGACGCGAGCATCGTCTTCGACAACGTCTCCAACGACGGCGGGCTCACCCTCGATCCGGCGACCAGCTCGTTCACCGGCTTCTCGGACGTGAAGAGCGGCGGCTCCACCGGGGCGACGCGGCTGTTCGTGTACGGCGTCTTCGACGCGCCGGTCACCGCGAGCGGCAAGCTCTCGGGCGGCGGCGGAGGCAGTAGTGACGATGTATCCGGCTACCTGAGCTTCGACGCGGGCAAGGACCGCACGGTGAACCTGCGCCTCGCGACCTCGCTGATCAGCATCGACCAGGCGAAGAAGAACCTGGCCGCCGAGATCCCCGCCTCGCGCTCCTTCGGCCGGGTCGAGGACAAGGCGCAGGACGCCTGGGACGACCTGCTGGGCAAGGTGGAGGTCGAGGGCGCCACGGCCGACCAGCTGACCACGCTGTACTCCAGCCTGTACCGGCTCTACCTCTACCCGAACTCGGGGTCCGAGCGGGTGGACGGCAAGGACAAGTACGCCTCCCCCTTCTCGCCGCAGACCGGCTCGGACACCCCGACGCACACCGGCGCGAAGATCGTGGACGGCAAGGTGTACGTCAACAACGGCTTCTGGGACACCTACCGGACGACCTGGCCGGCGTACTCGCTGCTGACGCCCGAGAAGGCCGGTGAGATGGTCGACGGCTTCGTCCAGCAGTACAAGGACGGCGGCTGGATCTCCCGCTGGTCCTCGCCGGGTTACGCGGACCTGATGACCGGCACCTCCTCGGACGTGGCGTTCGCCGACGCGTACGTCAAGGGCGTGGACTTCGACGCGAAGGCGGCGTACGACGCGGCCGTGAAGAACGCGACGGTCGTCCCGCCGTCCTCCGGCGTGGGCCGCAAGGGCATGGAGACGTCCCCCTTCACCGGGTACGCCGACACCACGACCCACGAGGGCATGTCCTGGTCGATGGAGGGCTACGTCAACGACTACGGCATCGCCAAGATGGGCGAGGCGCTCTACAAGAAGACGCACGAGCAGCGCTACAAGGACGAGTCCGAGTACTTCATGAACCGGGCCCGCGACTACGTGGAGCTGTTCGACGACAAGGCCGGCTTCTTCCAGGGCAAGGACGCCAAGGGCGACTGGCGGCTGCCGTCCGGTCTGTACGACCCGCGTGTCTGGGGCTACGACTACACGGAGACCAACGGCTGGGGCTACGCCTTCACCGCTCCGCAGGACAGCAAGGGCCTGGCCAACCTGTACGGCGGCCGTGCCGGCCTCGCCAAGAAGCTGGACACCTACTTCGCCACCCCGGAGACCGGCACCCCGGAGTTCGCGGGCAGCTACGGCGGCGTCATCCACGAGATGACGGAGGCCCGTGACGTACGGATGGGCCAGTACGGGCACAGCAACCAGGTCGCCCACCACGTCACGTACATGTACGACGCGGCCTCGCAGCCGTACAAGACGCAGGAGAAGGTCCGCGAGGTCCTGGGCCGGCTGTACACGGGCAGCGAGATCGGCCAGGGCTACCACGGTGACGAGGACAACGGCGAGCAGTCGGCCTGGTTCCTCTTCTCCTCGCTCGGCTTCTACCCGCTGGTCATGGGCAGTGGCGAGTACGCGATCGGCTCGCCGCTCTTCACCAAGGCGACGGTGCACCTGGAGAACGGCCGCAAGCTGGTCGTGAAGGCGCCGAAGAACAGCGCGAAGAACATCTACGTCCAGGGCCTGCGGGTCAACGGCAAGAAGTGGACCTCCACCTCGCTGCCGCACGACCTGCTGGCCAAGGGCGGGACGCTGGACTTCGACATGGGCTCCAAGCCGTCCGCCTGGGGCACCGGCAAGGACGCCGCGCCGGTCTCCATCACCAAGGACGACCAGGTGCCGTCCCCGCGCAAGGACGTGCTGAAGGGCGAGGGCCCGCTGTTCGACAACACCTCGGCCACCACCGGCTCCGCCGCCACGGTCGAGCTGCCCGTCCCGTCCGCCACCAAGGGCGTCCAGTACACGCTGACCTCGGCCGCCAGGGCGACGGCGCCGAAGGGCTGGGTGCTCCAGGGCTCCTCGGACGGCAAGAGCTGGAAGGACCTCGACAAGCGGTCCGGCCAGACCTTCGCCTGGGACAAGCAGACGCGGGCCTTCTCCGTGAAGTCCCCCGGCTCCTACGCGCACTACCGGCTGGTGTTCGACGGTGAGGCGTCGCTCGCGGAGGTGGAGCTGATCGCCTGACCCCGCCCCGCGTACGCGGACGGCCGGCAGCTCCCCGCGGGGCTGCCGGCCGTCCGCGTTTCTCAGGCGGGCTCCGGTGTCTCCGGGACCGCCGCCGGGAACAGGCTCTCCGGCAGGGTGACGTTCCACGCGGTGATGACCGGGTTGCCGTGCTCCCGGCCGAGCCGCGACACCGCGCCCGTGGCCAGCTGGAACAGCGTGCCCTCGGCCGGGGTCAGGCGCAGGTAACGGGCGGTCAGGACGCGCAGGAAGTGGGAGTGGGCGACGAGCACGATGTCCTCGTCGCCGGCACGTCCGGCCGCCTCCGCCACCTGGGCCAGCACCCGGTCGGCCCGGTCCCCGACCTCGGCCGGGGTCTCGCCGGGGTGGGCCTCCGGACCGGCGCCGACCCCGTCGGTCCAGAGGTTCCAGTCGGGCCGGGTGCGGCGGATCTCGTCCGTGGTGATGCCCTCGTAGCCGCCGTAGTCCCACTCGCGCAGCTCCGGCGTGATGCGGGGCGCGGCGAGCCCGGCGAGTTCGGCGGTGCGCCGGGCCCGGACCAGGGGGCTGACCAGGGTGAGCGCGATGGACCGGTCGGCGAGCAGGGGGCCAGGGCGCGGGCCTGGCGTTCGCCGAGGGGGGTCAGGGGCAGGTCGGTGTAGCTCGTGTGCCGCCCGTTGCGGGACCACTCCGTCTCGCCGTGCCGGATCAGGATCAGCTCGCCCATGTGAAGGCCATCCGCTCTCAGTGCTGTTCAGGTTCTGTACAGGCGCCAACCCGCCGCCCCACGATCCCATTCCTGCCGGGGCGGGAGCGGCGGGCGCGCCCGTGAGTGACCTGATACGGCTACGCGGAGGACCCGGCCACCACCGCCTCGTACGGCCGGTCCGTGTCGGCGGTGACGCGGAGGGTGCCGTCCTCGCGGGTCACCTCGTACGTGGCGGCGGGCTCGCCGGTGAGGCCGGGGACGGTGACCGTGCGGTGGAGGTTCCCGGTGCCGTCGGGGGCGTACACGCGCAGCTGGAGGTTCTCCGTCCAGTCGCCGTCGGGGCGGGAGGTGTCCGCGGCGAGCGGGAGGACCGCGCCGGGGCGGACCAGCAGCGGGAGGCTGTCGAAGCCGTACGTGTCCCGGTGCCAGGCCGGGCCGGTGACCGTCTCGCCGGTGAGCAGATGGGTCCAGGTGCCCTCGGGGACGTAGTACTCCACCTCGCCGTCCGCGCTGAAGACCGGGGCGACCAGGAGGTCGGGGCCGAGCATGTACTGCCGGTCCGCCGTGCGGGCGGCCGGGTCGTCCGGGAACTCCAGGAGCATCGGGCGCATCACGGGGACGCCGGTGCGGTGGGCCTCGACGGCGGCCCCGTACAGGTAGGGCATCAGGCGGTGCTTCAGCTCCGTGAAGCGCCGGGCGACCTCGACCGCCTCCTCGCCGAACTCCCACGGGACGCGGTACGACGAGGAGCCGTGCAGCCTGCTGTGCGAGGAGAGCAGGCCGAAGGCGAGCCAGCGCTTGAAGACCGCCGGGTCCGGGGTGCCCTCGAAGCCGCCGATGTCGTGGCTCCAGAAGCCGAAGCCGGACAGGCTCAGGGAGAGGCCGCCGCGCAGGGACTCCGCCATCGCCTCGAAGGAGGACCAGCAGTCGCCGCCCCAGTGCACGGGGAACTGCTGGCCGCCGGCCGTGGCGGAGCGGGCGAAGAGGACCGCCTCGCCCTGGCCGCGTTCCTTCTCCAGGAGCTCGAAGACGGCCTTGTTGTACAGGTGCGTGTAGTAGTTGTGCATCCGCTCCGGGTCGGAGCCGTCGTGCCAGACGACATCGGTGGGGATGCGCTCGCCGAAGTCCGTCTTGAAGCCGTCGACGCCCTGGCCGAGGAGGGTGCGCAGCTTGCCCTGGAACCAGGCGGCGGCCTCCGGGTTGGTGAAGTCCACCAACGCCATGCCCGCCTGCCACTTGTCCCACTGCCAGACATCGCCCTCGCGGGTGCGGACGAAGTAGCCTCGGGCCGCGCCCTCCGCGTACAGGGGGCTCTTCTGCGCGATGTACGGGTTGATCCAGACGCAGATCCGCAGGCCCTTGGCCTTGAGGCGGGCGAGCATGTCCTCCGGGTCGGGGAAGACGGCCGGGTCCCATTGGAAGTCGCACCACTGGTACTCGCGCATCCAGAAGCAGTCGAAGTGGAACACGGAGAGCGGGATGCCGCGTTCGGCCATGCCGTCCACGAATGAGGTGACGGTCGCCTCGTCGTACGCGGTGGTGAACGAGGTGGTCAGCCAGAGGCCGAAGGACCAGGCCGGGGGCAGCGCCGGGCGGCCGGTCAGCGCGGTGTAGCGGGACAGGACGTCCTTGGGGGTGGGTCCGGCGACCACGAAGTACTCCAGCGTCTGGTCCTCGACGCTGAACTGCACCTGGCCGACCGCCTCGGAGCCGACCTCGAAGGACACCTTGCCGGGGTGGTTGACGAAGACGCCGTAGCCGCGCGAGGAGAGGTAGAACGGGACGTTCTTGTACGCCTGCTCGCTGCTGGTCCCCCCGTCCGCCTGCCACATGTCGACCACCTGGCCGTTCTTCACGTACGGGGTGAACCGCTCGCCGAGTCCGTGGACCGTCTCGCCGACGCCCAGCGCGAGCTGGGCGACCATGTGGTGCGCGCCGTCGCCGGTGGTGGCGAAGGCGGTCCCCTTGCGCCCGGCGGCGGTCAGGAGGCGCCCGTCCGCGTCCCGGAACTCCAGGCCGAAGCCGTCTGCGGGGAGCCGGAGGGTGAGCGGGCCGCTGGTCAGCTCGGCGGCCCCGCCGTCCTCGCGGGCCACGGCTGCGGCGTCGCCGGTGGCTCCGGGCAGGTCGAAGTCGGGGCCCGGGTGGCGCTTGCCCGCGAGGTGGGTGACGCGGACGCCGATGACGCCTTCGGCGGGGGCGTACGCCTCCACGGTGATCAGCGGGGCGTTCAGGGTGTCCCCGCGTCGCGTCACGCGCTGGACCGCCGCGTAGGCGATGAGGCGGTCGGCGTCGAGGCGGAGGTCGCGGAGTTCGGTGGCGTACGAGGCGTGGACACCGTCTCGCAGCTGCCAGAAGCCGTCGGTGAACTTCATGGGGGGTCCGTTCCTGTGGTTCCTGATTTTGATCGTACACAAAACAAATATTTTTCGAAGCGCTTCGATTCAGCGGCCGAAGCCTATGGACCCGCCGGAACAAGGGCTTGAACACCCCGCGCGAGCGGCCATGTTGCCCCTGTGTGACCTGCGCGTCACCAGGACGGTCTAGAAACGGGAGCCCCCATGCCGTATTAGTACTGGCAGCAAACAAATCGGTCGGACGGCAGCGCAGCCGCCCGGGCCCTTGCCGACAAGAGGCAGCTGAATGTCGAACCGCTTCACCCCACGGGTCGCCGTCCCGCTCACCGTCGTCTCCGCGCTGATCGGCGGTGCGGTCCTGTCGGGCTGCGGCCAGCAGCGGGACCCGGACGTCTACACCGTCCTCAACTCGTCCACCGACGAGTCGTACCACCGCTGGGACGCCCAGACGCTGGCCCGGTGCGGCAAGCGGCTGGGGGTGACCATCGAGCAGCAGAGCGTCCCGGCCTCGCAGGTGATGACCAAGGCGCTGCGGATGGCGTCCTCGAAGTCGCTGCCCGACGTGCTCCAGCTGGACGCCTCCGAGATGCCGACGTTCGCCGACGCGGGCGGGCTGATCCCGCTGAAGGACCTGGGGCTGACCACGAAGGACATCCCCGAGGGGATCGTGGACTTCGGCTCGTACGAGGGGACGTACTACGGGGCCGCGCGCACGGTGAACACGCTGGCGCTCTTCTACAACAAGGACACCCTCGACAAGGCCGGCCTGAAGGTCCCCACCACCTGGGACGAGATGCGCGAGACCGCGAAGCAGCTGACGCGGGGCAAGCGGTACGGACTCGCGCTCAGCGCGGGCGGCGCGGAGGACGGCGTCTTCCAGTTCACGCCCTTCATGTGGTCCAACGGCGGCGACGAGACGAAGCTCGACAGCCCCGAGGTGGCCGGGGCGCTGGACTACTGGAAGAGCCTCCTCAAGGACGGCTCGCTCTCCAAGTCGACGGTCAACTGGACCCAGGCCGACGTGAACGACCAGTTCATGGCGGGCAACGCGGCCATGATGATCAACGGCCCCTGGCAGGTGGAGACCCTGAACTCCAAGAAGGGGCTGCACTGGGGCATAGCCGAGATCCCGGTCCCCACGGCCGGCGACGACTCGGTGGGCCCGCTGGGCGGCGGCGTACTGACCGTGCCCAACACCGGTGACGACGCGCGGGAGAAGATGTCCGCGAAGATCATCGGCTGCATGTCCGGCGAGCGGGAGCAGATCACCTACGCGCTGAACAGCTGGATGGTCCCGGCCAACGCGAAGGCCGCCGCCGAGTGGCGCCGGAAGGTGCCGGAGCTGGACGCCCTGGCCGACCAGGTCGCCACGGCCCGTTCGCGTACCGCCAAGCTCGGCGCGCGGTGGTCGTCCGTCTCCCTCGCGCTCCAGAGCGCGTTCCAGTCCGCCCTGACCGGCGAGTCCAGCGAGGCCGCCCTCACCCGCGCCCAGAAGCGCGCGACGAGCGGGAACTGAGGTACCGAACCATGTCGACCACCACCGTCGCCGCCGTGCCCCTGACGAAGAAGACCGCGAAGCCGCCGAACCCCGCCCGCGTCCGGCGCCGCAGGCGGCTCGCCCAGTGGGGCTTCATCGCCCCCGCCGTGATCTTCATGGCGCTGTTCTTCGGCTATCCGCTCGTCCGGAACATCGTGATGAGCTTCCAGGACTACTCGCCGTCCACCTTCTTCACGGGCGAGTCCCCGTTCAACGGAACGGACAACTGGAGCAAGGTCTTCAACGACGAGCTCTTCGGCAAGGCCCTGTGGCACACCGTCCTGTTCACGATCGGCTCGCTGATCGGACAGTTCTGTATCGGCCTCGGCCTCGCGGTCTTCTTCAACCGCCGCTTCCCGCTGAACGGCGTGCTGCGCTCGCTCATCCTGCTGCCGTGGCTGGTGCCGATGGTCGTCTCGGGTGTCGTCTGGCGGCGCATCCTCGACCAGGACACCGGCGTCCTCAACTCCTTCCTCGGCACCATCGGCCTGGGCGGCGACACCCCGTGGCTGACCAGCACGAGCATGGCGCTGGTCTCGGTGATCCTGGTGAACATCTGGATCGGCATCCCGTTCAACATGGTGATTCTCTACGGCGGGCTCCAGGAGGTCCCCAAGGAGCTGTACGAGGCCGCCTCGCTGGACGGCGCCTCCGCCTGGCGGACGTTCCGCTCGATCACGCTGCCGATGCTGCGGCCGGTGATCACCGTGGTCCTGGTGCTCGGCTTCATGTCGACGGTGAAGATCCTCGACCTGATCCTGGCCCTCACCGACGGCGGACCCGCCGACTCCACGCAGACCCTCGGCACCCTCACGTACCAGAACTCCTTCGTCCAGCTGGACTTCGGGGCCGGTGCCGTGGTCGGCAACATCCTGATCCTGATCTCCGCCGTCTTCGCGGTGTTCTATCTGCGGGCCAACCGCAACGAGGGGAAGTGACCGGCATGGCGAGCACCGTGCGTACCCCCGCCGCGTCCACGCGGTCCACCGGGCGGCCGAAGCGGCGGTGGGGCGCCACCGTCTTCGGCGTCCTGGTGCTGTGCGTGATGCTGTTCCCGCTGTACTGGATGGTGAACACCGCCCTCCAGCCCGAGTCCGGGCTGCTTGAGGTCGACCCGGTCCCGCACGGCCTGGACCTGTCGGGCTTCCGCTCGGCGCTCACGGACCAGGGCGGCAATCTGCTGACCTCGCTGGCGGTGGCGCTCGGCGCGGTCGTCATCTGCCTGGCGGTCTCGGCGCCGGCCGCGTACGGGCTGGCGCAGTTCAGGCTGCGCGGGACCCGGACGATCGTCTTCGGGACGCTGATCACGCAGATGGTGCCGGGCATCGTCATCGCCAACGCCCTGTACAGCGCGTACGTGGATCTCGGCCTGGTCAACTCGTACGCCGGTCTGATGCTGGCCGACGCCTCGCTCGGGATTCCGTTCGCGATCGTGCTGATGCGGTCGTTCATGGTGGCGATACCGCGCGAGGTCATCGAGGCTGCCGAGGTCGACGGGGCCGGGCGCTTCCGGACGTTCGTGCGGGTCGTGCTGCCGATGAGCCGCAACTCGCTGATCACGGCCGGTCTCTTCTCGTTCCTGTACGCGTGGAGCGACTTCATGTTCGCGCTGACGCTCAATACCACGGACGACGTGAAGCCGATCACGCTGGGCATCTACCAGTACATCGGGGCCCATGTCGGCGACTGGGGCTCCGTGATGGCCGCTTCCGTGCTGTCCGCGGTGCCGGCGGCGGTCCTGCTCGTCCTGTCGCAGAAGTACATCGCCGCCGGGATCACCGGTGGCTCGGTCAAGTAGGGGTATCCATGGTTGAGTTCCCGGTCTTCCCGCCCGGTTTCGTCTTCGGCGCGGCCACCGCCTCGTACCAGATCGAAGGGGCCGCGCGGGAGGACGGACGCGGCCCTTCCATCTGGGACACGTACAGCCACACGCCCGGCAGGACGGACGGCGGCGACACGGGTGACGTGGCCTGCGACCACTACCACCGCTACCGGGAGGACGTGGCGCTGCTGCGGGAGCTGGGCGTCGATTCGTACCGCTTCTCGATCGCCTGGTCGCGCATCCTGCCGGAGGGTGCGGGCACGGTGAACCCGAAGGGCCTGGACTTCTACTCCCGGCTGGTGGACGAGCTGCTGGAGGCGGGCATCGAGCCGGCCGCGACCCTCTACCACTGGGACCTGCCGCAGGCCCTGGAGGACCGGGGCGGCTGGCGGATACGGGAGACGGCCGAGCGGTTCGGCGAGTACACCGCGGTCGTGGCGGAGCACCTGGCCGACCGGGTGCCGCGCTGGATCACCCTCAACGAGCCGTGGTGCAGCGCCTTCCTCGGCTACTCCGTGGGCCGGCACGCGCCCGGCGCGCAGGAGGGGCGCGGTGCCCTGGCCGCCGCGCACCACCTGCTCGTCGGCCACGGCCTCGCGATGAAGGCGCTGCGGGCCGCCGGGGTCCGCGAGGCGGGCATCACGCTGAACCTGGACCGCAACGTCCCGGCCGCCCCGACGGACGCCGACCGGGCCGCGGTGGTCCGCGCGGACACCCAGCACAACCTGGTGTGGACGGAGCCGATCCTCGCGGGCCGCTACCCGGCCACCGAGGAGGAGACCTGGGGCGAGCTGATCACCGGGCAGGACTTCCGGCGCGAGGGCGACCTGGACCTGATCTCCCAGCCCCTGGACTTCCTGGGCATCAACTACTACCGCCCGATCGTGGTGGCCGACGCCCCGCACCGCGAGCCGGACCCCGCGCTGCGGGTCGCCACGGACAACCGGTACGCCGAGGGGCAGTACCCGGACGTGCGGCGGACGGCGATGGGCTGGCCGGTCGTGCCGGAGTCCTTCACCGATCTGCTGACCGCGCTCAAGGACGCCTACGGGGACGCGCTGCCGCCGGTGCACATCACGGAGAACGGCTCGGCGGAGCACGACACGGTGGAGCCGGACGGTGCGGTGCGGGACGCGGACCGGGTGGAGTACCTGCGTACGCATCTGGCGGCGCTGCGGTCCGCGATGGACGCGGGGGTCGACGTGCGGGGCTACTACGTGTGGTCGCTGCTGGACAACTTCGAGTGGGCGCTCGGGTACGCGAAGCGGTTCGGCATCGTCCGGGTCGACTACGACACCCTGGAGCGCACCCCGAAGGAGAGCTACCGCTGGTATCAGGCGCTGATCGCGGCGCACCGCGCCTGAGCCGGGCGACACGACGAACGCCCTGTCCCCCGCTGCGTGCGGGGGCAGGGCGTTCGTCGTACGGGCGGGCCGGTCAGGCGCGTCGTCGGGCCCACATCGGGCTGATGAAGGCGATGAGCACGGCGGCGACACCGATCTGGAAGATGTGGCGGATCCAGTCGATGCCCCCGGTGTCACGCACACCGAAGGCGGTGGCGAGGGCGTTGCCGGCGATGGCACCGACGATGCCGAGCAGGACGGTCAGCCACAGGGGGATGGGCTGACGGCCGGGAACGACCAGCTTGGCCAGCAGGCCGATGATGAGTCCCGCGATGATGGCCCAGAGAAATGACACGACAACTCCTCTTCTACCGCTGTCCGACTGGTTTCGGGAAGCTGACTTCCGCCTGCCCGGCATGCACCGGTGTACGCATGCCGCATCGAACAGAGGGCGGCCGAAGTCCCTGGCGGTGTCCGCATACCGGGGCGAAGGCGATGCGTTGGCCTCATTTCGACAAACCCTTGGAGACGTGAGGGAGTCGTGAAAGGATCACCCTCAATTCCGTGGCGTGTCCCCGTATCCCGCGGCGCGTCACGCCTCGTCCCACCATCCATGGAGAACACTCGTGGCCAAGATCTCTGGCCGTCGGCCCGGACGGGCTGTCACCCGTCTCGCCGCCGCCGCGATAACCGCGGCCCTGGTCGCCACCGGCGCTGCCGCCACTTCCGCCTCCGCCGCCGAGGTCGGCGACGCGCCGCTGTTCGGCCTCCAGGGCCTCAACAGCTCCGGCACCGCCTACACCTACGTGCCGCTCGGTGACGGCACCCTCTCGTCGCGCGTCGAGTTCGACACCGGCATGACGGGCCTCGCGTTCGTCGGCCAGGTCGACCACGACGCGGACAACCTCGCGGACGGCCGCTGGCAGCTCGGCACCTCCGGCAACATCTGGTACTACGCCGCCGACAACTCCGCCGCGGTGAAGGTCGGTTACGGCTGGGACACCTACAACACCGTCGTCTCCGTCGGCCAGTTCGGCGGCGCCGAGGGCGGCGACCTGCTCGCCCGCGACAAGAAGGGCGACCTCTACCTGTACCTGGGCTACGGCGACGGCACGCTCACCAAGCGCCTGAAGGTCGGTTACGGCTGGGACACCTACACCCAGATCGCGGGCAACGGCGACCTGGACGGCGACGGCAAGGGCGACCTCGTCGCGCGCGACAAGTCGGGCGTCCTGTGGCTGTACAAGGGCACCGGCAACCAGAAGGCCCCGTACGCCAAGCGCACCAAGATCGGCAGCGGCTGGAACCAGTACAACACCCTCTTCGCCGCCGGTGACCTGAACATGGACGGCCGGACGGACCTGGTCGCCCGCAACGCCAAGGGCGAGCTGTACCTGTACGCGGGCACCGGCAACGGAGCCGCCCCGTACAAGGCGAAGGCCCTCATCGGGACCTCGGGCTGGAACACGTACCGCCTCTTCTTCTGAGCCGGTCACTGTCACAGTGGTTACACACTCATGACGAAACGTGAAGGATTCACGCACGAAACCGTGACACGCTTTCCGTGAATCGGTGGCCCGCCGCCAACGTGCGGCGGGCCACTTCCACTTCACGATCCATGGAGTACTTGTGGCCAAAACCACTGGCCGGCACCACATGCGCATAGCCGCTCGCGCGGCAGCCGCGGCGCTCACCGCCGCCCTCGTCGCCACCGGCACCTCCGCCGTGGCCGCCGACGCCCCGCAGCCTTCGCTCGGTGCCTCGGCCGACCAGCCGGCAGCGGCTCCGGCCGCCGCGGCCGCCGCCGCCAACCCGCACTTCTCGCTCTACGCGGTCAACTCCGCGGGCATCGCGTACGCCTACGGCCCGAACGGCAAGGGCGGGCTCACCGCCCGCGAGCAGTACGGCCAGGGCTGGACCGGCGTCACCGCGATGATGCAGGTCGACCACCAGAACGACGGTGAAAGCGACGGCCTCTGGTTCCGTGAGAGCAACGGAGACCTGGGCTGGCTGCCGTTCGACTCGTCGGCCGTCAAGATCGGCTACGGCTACAACACCTACAGCAAGCTCGTCTCCCCCGGCCAGATCGGCGGAGCCGCCGCCGGTGACATCCTCGCCGTCGACACCAAGGGCGACCTGTACGTCTACCTCGGCTACGGCAACGGCAAGGTCACCAAGCGCATCAAGGCCGGTTACGGCTGGAACATCTACAGCGAGATCGCCGGCAACGGCGACCTCAACGGCGACGGCAAGAACGACGTCGTCGCGCGCGACAAGTCGGGCGTCCTGTGGCTGTACAAGGGCACCGGCAACCAGAACGCGCCGTTCGCCAAGCGCACCCAGATCGGCAGCGGCTGGAACCAGTACAACCGCCTGGTCTCCACGGGTGACATCGACCTGGACGGCAAGACCGACCTGATCGCCCGCAAGGGCGGCGAGCTGTACCTGTACAGCGGCACCGGCAACGCCGCGGCCCCGTACAAGGCCAAGAAGAAGATCGGCACGAGCGGCTGGGACAGCTACAAGTTCCTGTTCTGATCGGGCTGTGAGAGACAGAGAGGGCCGCACCCCCGTCGCCGGGGATGCGGCCCTCTCGCCGTGCCGGAGCCGGTCCGGTTACTTGCGGATCAGGCTGCGGAGCACGTACTGCAGGATGCCGCCGTTGCGGTAGTAGTCCGCCTCACCGGGGGTGTCGATGCGGACGACGCCGTCGAACTCCACGCCGGTGTCGGTGGTGACCTTGACCGTACGCGGGGTCGTGCCGTCGTTCAGCTCGGTGACGCCGGTGACGGAGAAGGTCTCCTCGCCGGTCAGGCCCAGGGTCTCGGCGGTCTGGCCCTCGGGGAACTGGAGCGGCAGGACGCCCATGCCGATGAGGTTCGAGCGGTGGATGCGCTCGTACGACTCGGCGATGACGGCCTTGACGCCGAGGAGCGCGGTGCCCTTGGCCGCCCAGTCGCGGGACGAGCCGGAGCCGTACTCCTTGCCGGCCAGGATGACCAGCGGGGTGCCGGCGGCCTGGTAGTTCTGCGAGGCGTCGTAGATGAACGACACCGGACCGCCGTCCTTGGTGAAGTCGCGGGTGAAGCCGCCCTCGGTGCCCGGCGCGATCTGGTTGCGCAGGCGGATGTTGGCGAACGTGCCGCGGATCATGACCTCGTGGTTGCCACGGCGCGAGCCGTAGGAGTTGAAGTCACGGCGCTCGATGCCGTGCTCCGTGAGGTACTGACCGGCCGGGGTGTCGGCCTTGATCGCACCGGCCGGGGAGATGTGGTCGGTGGTGACCGAGTCGCCCAGCTTGGCGAGGACCCGGGCGCCGGTGATGTCCTCGACCGGCGAGGTCTCCATGGTCATGCCCTCGAAGTACGGGGGCTTGCGCACGTAGGTGGACTCGGCGTCCCACTCGAAGGTGTTGCCGGTCGGGATGGACAGCGCCTGCCACTGGGCGTCGCCCGCGAAGACGTCCTGGTAGGACTTGTTGAACATGTCCTCGCCGATGGCGTTCGCCACGACGTCGTTGACCTCGGCCTCGGAGGGCCAGATGTCGGCCAGGTGGACGGGCTTGCCGTCCTGGTCGACGCCGAGCGCGTCCTTGGTGATGTCCACCTTCATCGAACCGGCGATGGCGTACGCGACGACCAGCGGCGGGGACGCCAGGTAGTTCATCTTGACGTCGGGGTTGATCCGGCCCTCGAAGTTGCGGTTGCCGGAGAGCACCGAGGTCACGGCCAGGTCGTGCTCGTTGACCGCCTTGGAGACCTCCTCCGGCAGCGGGCCGGAGTTGCCGATGCAGGTGGTGCAGCCGTAGCCGACGAGGTTGAAGCCGACCTTGTCGAGGTACGGGGTCAGGCCCGCCTTGTCGAAGTAGTCGGTGACGACCTTGGAGCCCGGGGCGAGGGTGGTCTTGACCCACGGCTTGCGGGTCAGGCCCTTCTCGACCGCCTTCTTCGCCACGAGCGCCGCGGCGACCATGACGTACGGGTTCGAGGTGTTGGTGCAGGAGGTGATCGCGGCGACGGTGACGGCGCCGTGGTCCAGCTCGTACGTGGAGCCGTCGGGGGCGGTGACGGTGACCGGGTTCGTCGGGCCGGTGGCGCCGATGGCCGGGGAGTCGGAGGCCGGGAAGGACTCCTTGCCCGCCTCGTCCACGCAGTCCACGTAGTTGCGGACGTCCTGGGCGAACTGGGCCTTGGCGTTGGCGAGGACGATGCGGTCCTGCGGGCGCTTCGGGCCGGCGATGGACGGGACGACCGTGGAGAGGTCGAGCTCCAGCTTCTCGGAGAAGTCGGGCTCGGCGGCCGGGTCCAGCCAGAGGCCCTGCTCCTTGGCGTACGCCTCGACGAGGGCGACCTGCTGGGCGTCGCGGCCGGTCAGGCGCAGGTAGTTGAGGGTCTCGTCGTCGATCGGGAAGATCGCGGCGGTGGAGCCGAACTCCGGCGACATGTTGCCGATGGTGGCGCGGTTGGCGAGCGAGGTGGCGGCCACACCCTCGCCGTAGAACTCCACGAACTTGCCGACGACGCCGTGCTTGCGGAGCATCTCGGTGATGGTCAGCACGAGGTCGGTGGCGGTGGTGCCGGCCGGCAGCTCGCCGGTCAGCTTGAAGCCGACGACGCGCGGGATGAGCATGGAGACCGGCTGGCCGAGCATCGCGGCCTCGGCCTCGATGCCGCCGACGCCCCAGCCCAGCACGCCGAGGCCGTTGACCATGGTGGTGTGCGAGTCGGTGCCGACGAGGGTGTCGGGGTACGCCTGGCCGTTGCGGACCATGACCGTACGGGCCAGGTGCTCGATGTTGACCTGGTGGACGATGCCGGTGCCCGGCGGGACGACCTTGAACTCGCTGAACGCGGTCTGGCCCCAGCGCAGGAACTGGTAGCGCTCCTTGTTGCGGCCGTACTCCAGCTCGACGTTCTGGCCGAAGGCGTCCTTCGTGCCGAACTTGTCGGCGATGACGGAGTGGTCGATGACCAGCTCGGCGGGGGCGAGCGGGTTGATGCGCTCCGGGTCGCCGCCGAGCTCCTTGACGGCCTCACGCATGGTCGCGAGGTCCACGACGCAGGGCACACCGGTGAAGTCCTGCATGATCACGCGGGCCGGCGTGAACTGGATCTCCTGGCTGGGCTGCGCCTGGGAGTCCCAGCCGCCGAGCGCGCGGATGTGGTCGGCGGTGATGTTCGCGCCGTCCTCCGTGCGGAGCAGGTTCTCCAGCAGCACCTTCAGGCTGTAAGGGAGGCGCGCGGAGCCCTCGACCTTGTCCAGCTTGAAGATCTCGTACGACTCGTCGCCCACGCGCAGCGTGCTGCGGGCGTCGAAGCTGTTCGCCGACACGACAGTCTCCTTCATCAATGTGCGCGTAACTCCGCGCCGCGCCTCACCACGGCGGGCGCCGCGTGGTGCCGCCTCGGACCACCGGGCCATCCGCTAAGGTAAGGCTTAGTTAGGTAACCCTTACCGGGGGCGGCTCGCTGTGCGCCTTCGGCATATATCTCGATGTCGAGATAACTCTAGTACATGACCGCGGAAGGGTCATGTCCGGGCGCCCCGTGTCCCCTCCCGGCGCGTACCCCGGGCCCGCGTCGCCATGGCCACCAGGGCCAGGGCGATCGTCGCCGCCCCCGAGGCGGCCAGCACCTGCCGGGGTCCCGGGGCGGCCACGAGCGGGCCGCCCAGCGCGGTGCCCACCGGGGCGGCCGCGAGCAGGGCCGCGCCCCGGGTCGCCAGGACCGTGGTCAGCCGGGCGGCCGGGGTGCGGTCCTGGAGCAAGATGTAGGAGAGCGCCGTGAAGGGCTCGTAGACCATGCCGCCGAGGCCGAAGCCCAGGAGCACCGCGCGGAGGCAGCCGTCCACCGCCACCAGCCGCCGGGGATCCAGCCGCCGCAGCAAGCGGCCGAAGACCAGAGCCCCCAGAGCCCCGGGCAGGGCATAGGCGGCGACCGCGGCACCGACGACCGGCCCCGACCGGCCGGGAGGAGCGATGAGCACCGCAAGCCAGGCCACGGCGACCACGCTCATCCCGTCGCCCAGGTCCGAGGCCGCGAGGGCCGGCAGGAGCCGCCGGAACCGGGCGTGCGCGAACAGCGGCCGGTACGTCGGCGGCACCAGGCGGGTTGTCGAGGGGAGAGGCACCGCGTCGCACTTGCGGTTCAAGCACGCTTGAAGTCAACGGGGGCGGTGCGCGAGCTGGGCATCGGTGACCTGGCGCGGCGGCCCCCCTGACGGGCGCACGCGGCTAGGGTGCGGCGCGGCGGCCCCCTGACGGGCGCGCGCGGCTACGGCGCCGTGCGGCGGCGGACCGTCTCCTTCGTCTCGTCGGGCAGCGCGTCGGCGGCGAGGAGGCGCGGCAGCAGCTCCGGCTCCAGCGTCGTGGCCCGGAACTCCAGCGCGACGGTCACCTCGTGCGCGGGCCGGTGCACGATCTCCAGGCGGTCGCCGGACCGGATCTCGCCGGGCTCGATCACCCGGAGGTACGCGCCGGGCAGGGCGGCCCGCGTGAACCGCTTGATCCAGCCGTCCCGCTCCAGCCAGCCCTGGAAGGTCCCGCACGGTATCCGCGCGCACGACACCTCGAGGACGACGTCCGGTCCGATCCGCCAGCGCTCCCCGATCAGGGCGCCGTTGACGTCCACGCCGAGAGTGGTCAGGTTCTCGCCGAACACCCCGTCGGCGAGCGGCCGGCCGAGTTCGGCCTCCCAGCCGTCCAGGTCCTCGCGCGCGTAGGCGTAGACGGCCTGGTCCGTGCCGCCGTGGTGCTTCACGTCGTAGACCCGGTCACCGGCGAGACCGACGGCGCCGGTGCCCTTGGGGCCGGGGGCGGTCACCGCGACCGGCCCGTCGACCGGCCGCTTGTCGATGCCGGTCGCGCTGATCCCCTTCCAGGGGTTGGGGCGGGGACGGCCGATGTTCACGGAGAGCACGTACGTGCCGCGGGCATCCATGGGGCGGGACCCTACGAGCCACGGGGCCCGTACGCGAGGGAGTTTCGGCCACCGCCCTTCACTCCCCCGCCCCCTCCGGCACACCACTCTCACCCGAACGGCACACCCCCACGCGAGTGCAATCTCATATCTGAGATAGCCTTTCGGCATGTCAGATGACTACCTCGTACGTATCGGCAAGCTCATCCGTGACGCCCGACAGCACCGGGGCTGGACGCAGAGCCAGCTCGCCGAGGCGCTCGGCACCAGCCAGAGCGCGGTGAACCGCATCGAGCGCGGCAATCAAAACATCAGCCTTGAGATGATCGCCCGTATCGGTGAAGCACTCGACAGTGAGATCGTCTCGCTCGGCTACGCCGGTCCCATGCATCTGCGCGTGGTCGGCGGGCGCCGCCTCTCCGGCGCCATCGACGTCAAGACCAGCAAGAACGCCTGCGTGGCGCTGCTGTGCGCGTCGCTGCTCAACAAGGGCCGTACGGTGCTGCGCCGCGTGGCCCGTATCGAGGAGGTCTACCGCCTCCTCGAAGTGCTCAACTCCATCGGCGTGCGCGCCCGCTGGATCAACGACGGCACCGACCTGGAGATCGTGCCGCCGGCCCGGCTGGACATGGACGCGATCGACGCGGACGCCGCCCGCCGCACCCGCTCCATCATCATGTTCCTCGGCCCGCTGCTGCACCGCATGGACGCGTTCAAGCTGCCGTACGCGGGTGGTTGCGACCTCGGTACGCGGACGATCGAGCCGCACATGATCGCGCTGCGCCGCTTCGGCCTGGACATCGCCGCCACGGAGGGGATCTACCACGCCAGGGTGGACCACTCCGTCACGCCCGGCCGCCCGATCGTGCTGACCGAGCGCGGCGACACGGTGACCGAGAACGCCCTGCTGGCCGCCGCCCGCCACGACGGCACCACGGTCATCCGGAACGCCTCCTCCAACTACATGGTCCAGGACCTCTGCTTCTTCCTGGAGGCGCTGGGCGTACGCGTGGACGGCGTCGGCACGACGACCCTCACGGTGCACGGCGTGCCCGAGATCGACGTGGACGTGGACTACTCGCCGTCCGAGGACCCGGTCGAGGCGATGAGCCTGCTCGCCGCCGCCGTCGTCACGGAGTCCGAGCTGACGATCCGCCGGGTGCCCATCGAGTTCCTGGAGATCGAGCTCGCGGTCCTCGAGGAGATGGGCGTCGACTGCGACCGCACCGCGGAGTACGCGGCGGACAACGGCCGCACCCGGCTGGTCGACCTGACGGTCCGCCCCTCCAAGCTGGAGGCGCCGATCGACAAGATCCACCCGATGCCGTTCCCCGGCCTCAACATCGACAACGTCCCCTTCTTCGCGGCCATCGCGGCCTCGGCCCACGGCCAGACCCTGATCCACGACTGGGTCTACGACAACCGCGCGATCTACCTCACCGACCTCAACCGCCTGGGCGGCCGCCTCCAACTCCTGGACCCCCACCGCGTCCTGGTCGAGGGCCCCACCCGCTGGCGCGCCGCCGAAATGATGTGCCCCCCGGCCCTGCGCCCGGCGGTGGTCGTCCTCCTCGCGATGATGGCGGCGGAGGGCACGTCGGTGCTGCGCAACGTGTACGTGATCAACCGGGGTTACGAGGAACTGGCGGAGCGGCTGAACTCGGTGGGGGCGCAGATCGAGATCTTCCGGGACATCTGATACGCCGATGCCGGCGCACCCCTCCCCCGGGGGTGCGTCGGCATCTCCGGGACTTCGGACCCGCGGCGGTCCGGCTCGCCGCGGGCATGACGGCTCGCCGACGGTGGCGAGAACTCAGGTCATGGTGTCCACGATCTCCTCGACCAGGTTCAGGCCGGTCCCGGGATTGAGGAAGGCGAATCGGGCGACCGTCTCGCCCTCCCAACCGGTCGGGGCGACGAACGCGGTCCGGCCGGCGAGAAGGCGAGCTGACCATCTCGTGTAGTCCTCGGGGTCCACCCGATGCGGCGGAACAGGACGGCAGAGAGCTCGGGTTCGCGGACGAGTTCGAGGTGCGGGGCGCTTCGGATGATCGCGGCGGCGTCGCGGGCCAGGGTGAGAGCGTTCTCGATGGCCTTGGTGTAGGCACGGGTGCCGTGGACGGCGAGGGAGAACCACAGCGGGAGCCCGCGGGCGCGGCGGCTCAGGTGGTGGGCGTAGTCGCTGGGGTTCCACTGGGCGTCGTCGTCGGTGTGCAGGGCGTCGAGGTAGGAGGCGTCCTGAGTGTGGGCCGCCCTGGCCGTGCGGGGGTCGCGGTAGAGGAGGGCGGCGCAGTCGAAGGGGGCGAAGAGCCATTTGTGCGGGTCGATGACCAGGGAGTCGGCGTGCTCGATGCCGTCGTAGCGGTGTCGGACGCTCGGGGCCAGGAGGCCGGCGCCGCCGTACGCGCCGTCGACGTGGAGCCACAGGTCGAAGTCCCGGGCCACGGAGGCTATGCCTGCCAGGTCGTCGACGATGCCGGCGTTGGTCGTGCCGGCCGTGGCCGCCACCCCGATGATGTCGGACGGATCTGCGTCGGCGCGGAGGGCGGTGCGCAGGGCGGGGCCGGTCAGGCGGTGGTCCTCAGCCGGGATCACGAGCGGTTGCACTCCGATGATGCGCAGGGCGTTGCCGATGGATGAATGGGCTTGGTCGGAGACGGCGAACCTGACGCGATCGTAGGGGCCGAGGCTCCTGCGGAGCCGGGCCGTGTCCCGTGCGGTGACCAGGGCTGACAGGTTTCCGGCCGAACCGCCCGGGACGAAGCAGCCGCCTGCGCTCCTCGGCATTCCCGCGAGGTCCGCGAGCAGGCGCAGCACCTGGTTCTCGGCGGCGATGGGGCCGGAGGCCAGGAGCCAGGAGACGCCCTGGATCGACGAGCAGGAGACGAGCATGTCGAAGAGAGCGGCGGCCTGCGTGGGGGCGGCGGGGACGAAGGACAGGAAGCGGGGGCTGTCGACCGCGATCGCGGTGGGAGCCAACTGCTCGGTCCACAGCCGCAGAACCTCCGCCGGATCGTTGCCATCCGGCCCGATCAACCCTGCCAGGACCCGATCGAGCTTGTCCGCCTCGCCCGGGTGGTTGAGTGCGGGCCGGTTCAGGAGGCGGTCGCGCAGTGCGCCGAGGACGAGGTCGGTGAGGGCAGGGTCGTACGAGTGCATGGTGGACCTTCGCATTGGTGATCATCAGGCCGTGGCGGGCCGGTCGCCAGTGAAACCGTTGACCGGCGCGGGGAGTTCGGTCCGTGTCACAGCTCTGGACCGTCCGCTTCGTCCGCGTCGCCGAACCGTGCGCTGGAAGCGACGTCCCCGGTATGGGCGTACCAAACACCGTGGGGGTCCTTGGAGCGCGCGCCCAAGATCCCGCACCTCTTGCGGGGCCACGATCAGGGGAGACCCCGCGGACGACGGCGGGAGGTATCGAAAGGCTGCCCGCATGCGTCACGCCACCCGCCCGGTTCTCGGCATTCTCGGCGGGATGGGGCCCCTCGCCACGGCCCACTTCTACCGCCGGGTCGTCGAGCGCACGCCGGCCGGCTCCGACCAGGCTCATCTGCCCGTCGTCATGTGGGCCGATCCGGCCGTCCCGGACCGGACCGCGGCGCTGCTCGGAGAGGGGCCGTCCCCTGTGCCCGCCCTCGTGGAGGGTGCCCGCTGGCTTCAACGCGCGGGCGTGCGCTGTATCGCCATTCCGTGCAACACGGCGCACGCCTATGTCGAGCAGCTGTCCAAAGCGACCGGCATCGAAGTCCTCGACATGATCAGAGCCGCGCTGGAATCGGCGGCGCGCCGGACGCCCGGGCTGGAGCGGGTGGGTGTCCTGGCGACCCGGGGGACACGTCTGACCGGACTGTACGAGCGGGCCGGGGCCCGGCTCGGGCTCGACGTGGTGCAGGTGTCCGCCTCCGTGCAGCAGGAGTACGTGGACGCCGCCATCCGCGCGGTCAAGGGTGGTGCGGATCCTGCCGAGCCCGAGCGCTGGATCGCCACGGCCGCCGAGAGCCTCAAGGACCGGGGCGCTCAGGCGGCGATCGCCGCCTGCACGGAAATCCCGCTGGTCGGTCGGGCGGCCGGACGGGTCCTCCCGCTCATCGACTCGACCGATGCCCTTGCCGAAGCCGCTGTAGGCCGCTTGTGGCAGCCCACCGAAGCCGTTCGTACCGGGGTACGAACAGGTTGACGTATCCTCGTTCGCACGCACCACATCGCAGGGCTGCGCACGTCCTAACCTGCGGAGATGATCAGGCACATGTCGACGCACCCCGCCCGGAGCCTCAACCGGGTGCTCGAGGACTTCGGCCACACTCTCCTTGATCTCCTGTACGGCGACCCCGACGCGGCCGGGGAGATCGGCGGCGTCGGTATCCACGACCCTTACGACGAACAGCACTACCCGGCGCACGCCATCGTCCTCGGTGTCGGTGTCCACGGCGCGAAGGAGATCGGCCGGCTGCTGCGGGATCTCGCCGAGGTCGGCGCGACCGCCCTCGTCGTCCGCGGGCCCGTCAAGGACGCCGACGAGCTGGAGCCGGTCGTGCGCGAGACCGGTGTCGCGCTGCTCGCCCTGACCCGCGGCGCGTCCTGGGCCCAGCTCGCGGCGATGCTGCGCACTCAGCTCACCGAGGGTGACGTGGGTGAAGGTGGGGGACAGACTCTGGGCGGGGTGCCGTCGGGGGACCTGTTCGCCCTGGCCAACGCCATCGCCACGCTGCTCGACGCCCCCGTCACCATCGAGGACCGCCGCTCCCGGATCCTCGCCTTCTCCGGCCGGCAGGACGAGGCGGACGCCCCCCGCGTGGAGAGCATCCTGGCCCGCCAGGTGCCCGAGCGTTATGTACGCCACCACGAGGAGCACGGCGTCTTCAAGGAGCTGTACCGCAGCGAGGGCCTGGTGCATGTGCCCCCGCCGACGCTCGGGGACGAGGTGGCGCTTCCGCGGGTGGCTGTCGCCGTCCGCGCCGGCGACGAGTTCCTCGGCTCCGTGTGGGCTGCCCTGCGCAAGCCCCTCACCCCGGAGCGGGAGAAGGCGTTCCTGGAGGCGGCCAAGCTCGTCGCCCTCCACATGCTCCGCTTCCGCGCGGGCACCGACGCCGAGAACCGGCTGCGGGCCGACCTCGTCACGACCGCACTCGAAGGCGGGGCCGGGGCCGTGGAGGCGCTCGGTCGGCTCGGCCTGGTCGACGAACCCACCCTGGTCATGGCGATGGGTCTCGCGCCCGCGCCGGACGAGGACCACGCCCATCTCACCGCCGAGCGCCAGCGTCTGGCCTCCGCCCTGGCCGTCCACCTGACGGCCGTACAGCCGCGGTCCGCCGTCGCGCTGCTCGGCGATGTGGCGTACGCGCTCTTCCCCGTGCCCGACGACACCTCCCATACCCGCGAGCGCGCCTTGCAGGTGGCCTCGAACTTTCTGGCCCGCACCGGCGAACGGACTGGCGCCGTCATCGGGATCGGCTCGGTCGCCGACGAACCCGCCGCGCTCCCGCGTTCACGGGCCAACGCCGACCGGGCGCTGCGCGTGCTGTTCACCGGACAGACCGGGAAGCGTGCCGCCTCGATCGCCGACGTCTACATCGACGCCCTGCTGATAGAGATGCGCGACCAGGCCGTGGCCAACCGCGACGAGCTGTCGGGCCCCCTCGCCCGCCTCGTGGCCTACGACGTCAAGCACAACGCCCACCTGGTCGAGACCCTGCGGGCGTGGCTGGACGCCTTCGGAGACGTGATCACCGCCTCCGCGAGCGTCTTCGTCCACCCCAACACCTTCCGTTACCGCATCCGCCGGGCGGCCGAGGTGGGCGAGATCGACCTCCAGGATCCCTCGGCGAGGTTCGCCGCGATGCTTCAGCTCCGTCTGCTGGGCCCTCAGGCCGGCGGCGCGGCCCGTCCGGAAGGCCCGGGCATCGCCGCCGACCGGCGAGGCTGAGAACTGACTCGTGGGGCGGTGCCGTTCAGAGGCGGACGCCCGGCGGGACGGCCAGATCCGCGTGGGTGTCGTGGAAGGCCTCGGCGTCCTGGATGGTGCGCACCCAGTCGTAGAACAGCTCCTTCGTGGAGAGTGTCTCGATGCCCCGGCCTGCCAGACGGCGCAGCCCCCGCTCATGGGCCGGGCCCGGGGAGTAGGCGGCGTCGTCCACGACCGCGACGCGCTTGCCGGCGTGGTGCAGCTGGATCGCCGAGTGGGCCACGCAGATGTCGGTCTCGATGCCGACCAGGATCATGGTCGTGCGGCCGGTGGCCTCGATCGCGGCGGCGATGTCGGGGTTGTCCCAGACGGCGAAGGCGTTCTTCGGCAGGGTGACCGCCTTGGCCGGCAGCACCTCGCGGATCTCCGGCACGGTGTGCCCGCCGGCCGCCGGGTCCTCCTCGGTCACCACGACCGGGATCTCCAGGCGGTCGGCCACCGACGTGATCCAGGCGATGCGCCGCACCATGTCCTGGAACCGCTGCCGGTCCACGTCGAGCCGCCGGGGCGGGTAGAAATCGGTCTGCACATCGATGATCACCAGGGCGCAGTCGTCGCGGTCGATCAGCGGCATCGTCGTCTCGTCTCCTAGTACGTCGGGTGAACGCCACCCTAGGAACTCCGACCACGACCGGAGTTGTCCCCCGGACCAAGCTCTGACCTGCACCTTCGTATCCCCGCACGAACAATCGCTCGTTGTCCGCGCATACGCTTCCGGCCAAGTTCACGAAGCCGCATCGAGTCACCCGGAGGACGTGCGTGAAGCCCGACATCGAGCACTGGGCCGGCCGCCTCGCAGCCCTGGCCGCCGACTCCGAGGTGCCGGGCGCGAGCCTGGCCTTCTGGCACGACAGCGAGCTGTACGAGTGCGCCACCGGCGTCCTCAACACCACCACCGGCGCGCCCGCACACACCGACTCGCTGTTCCAGATCGGTTCCATCACCAAGGTGTGGACCGCAACCCAGCTGATGCTCCTGGCCGAGCAGGGACACGTCACGCTGGACACCCCCGTCGTGGAGATCCTGCCGGAATTCCGGGTGGGGAACCCCGAGGCGACGGCCGCGATCACCCTGCGCCACCTGCTCACCCACACCTCGGGCATCGACGGCGACCTGTTCCTCGACACCGGCCGCGGCGACGACTGCCTGCGCCGGTACACCGAGGCGTGCGCCGACCTGGAACAGACCTTCCCCGTCGGGGACTCCCACTCGTACTGCAACTCCGGCTTCGTCGTCGCCGGCCGGATCGTCGAGCAGCTCACCGGAAAGGTGTGGGACCAGGCCCTGCGCGAGCAGATCTGCGACCCGCTCGGCCTCACCCACACCTGGACACTGCCCGAGGACGTCCTGCGCTTCGGCGCGGCCGTCGGCCACGACGAGCACGGTGCCGTGGTGCCGCAGTGGGGACTGCCCCGGTCCGTCGGCCCCGCCGGGCTGATCTGTGCCCGGGCCGCCGACGTGGTCGCCTTCGGCCGCGCCCACCTCGCCCCCGGAGCACTCCTCGCCGACCCCGCCGCCCTGCGGCAGCCTCAGGTCGACCTGCCCAATCCGCACACCGGCGGGCGGCAGTGGGGCATCGGCTGGAGCCTGGACGAGTGGGACGGCCACCAGGTGGTCTCCCACACCGGCGACACCATCGGCCAGCACGCCGCGCTGTGGGTCCTGCCGGAACTCGGCACGGTGGTCACCGCGCTGATCAACGGCGGCCGGAGCGTCGAGTTCCAGCACCGCCTCGCCGGCGAACTCCTCGGCACCCTGCACGCGATCGACGTCCCCGCCCCCTTGGCGCCGCCCGGCCGGCCCGTCGACATCGACACCGCCCCCTTCACGGGCGTCTACGAGCGCGCCGGCAGCCGGATTCATGTGACCGCGCACGACAGAGGGCTGCGCCTGCGCACCGAACCCACAGGCATCCTCGTCGGCCTCGCACGCTCCCGCACCCTCGACCTCGTCGCCGTCGACGCGACCACCTTCGTCGGCCGCGACGAGGGCGACTCCGTCTGGGACGCGGTGGTGTTCGAGCAGCGCCCCGACGGCCCCTCGTACCTCCACTACAGCGGCCGAGCCACCCCCAAGACCAGCTGACCTCCGCACGAGGGGACCATCCATGGCACCACTTACCAGCGTCGACGGGGCGACCGCCGCTCTCCGGTCGGTCTTCGGCGAAGCCGGCGTCGAGGGCTTCGTCCACGCCCGCGACATCGACGGCGACCGCGAAGCGGGTTTCCGCGCCGACGCCCCGGTCATCGTCGCCTCCATCCGCAAGATCGCCGTCGCGCTCGCCTATGCCCGCCAGGCGGCAGCCGGTGCACTTGACCGGGACGCCCGGCACACCATCACCGCGGCCAACCGCGAAGGCGGTGGCATCGGCACCGACAGCTGCCTGCACGACGTCACCCTGAGCACTCGCGACCTCGCCTTCTTCATGCTGTCCATGAGCGACAACGCGGCCACCGACAAGCTCATGGAGATCCTGGGAACGGACCAGGTGCGGGCCGTCGCCGCCGAACTGGGCTGCCCGGACCTTCCGGTCGGGCGCTACCGCGAGCTGTGGGACCCGGTCTGGGCCGAACTCGGCCTCGACCCCGACGGCGACCTCGACGCCCAGCTCGACCGGGTGAGCGAGGACCGGATCAGGGGCCTGGCGATGCTCGACCCCACCCGTTCCGCCTCCAGCACTCCCCGCCAGATCACCTCCCTGCTCACCGCGATCTGGAGGGACCGGGCCGGACCCCCGGAAGCGTGCGCCGAGGTCCGCGAACTCATGAGCCACCAGCTCTCGGTCCACCGGCTCGCCGCGGGCTTCCGCCACGACGTCCGCGTCGCGGCCAAGAACGGCTCCCTGTGGGGCGTCCTCAACGAAGCCGCCGTCGTCGAATACCCCGACGGCGGCCGCTACGCCGTCGCGGTCTTCCTGCGCACCCCCTCCCTCGGCGGCCGCAGCCCGGCCGCCGACGCGGCGATCGGCCTAGCGGCACGGACCGCCGTCGAACGCCTGCGCCGCCCCCCGGCCCTGCCGACCAAGGAGACGAGATGACCACAGCCCCAGCCCAGCCGGGAGGAGCCGAGCAGATCCACACCGCGCTTTCCTCCACCTTCACGCAGGCGAAGGTGGAGGGAACCGTGCACGTCCGGGACCTCGACACCGGAGCGGAGTTCGCTCACGCCGCCGACACCCCGGTCGTACTCGCCTCCGTCTTCAAGATCCCCATCGCCCTCGAGTACGCCCGCCAGGCTGCCTCGGGGGAACTCGACCCCGCACGGCGCCACTCCGTCACATCCGCCTACCGGGCCGGCGGCAGCGGCACCGACGGCTGCGCCCACGACGTCGAGATGAGCGCCCGCGACCTGGCCTTCATGATGATGACGATCAGCGACAACGCGGCGACCGACCTGCTCCTGGACATCGTCGGACCCGACCGGGTCCGCGCCACCCTCGACGGTCTGGGCCTCCCCGGCTTCGGGTTCTCCTCCTGCTCCGCCCTCGACGACGACATCCGCCAGGAACTCGGTCTCGCGCCGGACCGCTCCCTCGACGACCAACTGGCCGGCATCCCCGACCAACGGCTTCTCACCCTCCGTGCCTGCACCCCCGGCACCAGCCCGTCCAGCACGCCCCGCGAGGTGACCGCGCTCCTCGCCGCCATCTGGCACGACGAAGCCGGACCGGCGCGTGCCTGCGCCGAAGTACGGGAGATCATGCGCGCGCAGGTGTGGCAGCACCGGCTCGTCTCCGGCTTCCCCGAGCCGGGCGTCCGGCTCGCCGGGAAGACCGGCACCGACTTCTCCGTACGCAACGAAGCAGGCGTCATCGAGTACCCCGACGGCAAGCGGTACGCCGTAGGCGTCTTCCTGCGCACCTCGACGGCCGTCACGCGCCAGCCCCTCGCAGACCGCGCGATCGGCCGCGCCGCCCGGCTGGCCGTCGACCACCTGCGCGCCGGGACCTGAACGGGACGCCCTGTGCACGCCGCCTGTCCCGACGAAACGCCCTGGCCCCGGACCGCCGACCCGCAGTCCGGGGCCCGCGTGTCTCCATGGCCGTCACACGGCTTGGGACCTGGCACCGAACCGGCGAGGCAGCTTTCGTCGCCCCGTCTGAATCATTTCCAGCCATGAGCCGCGACTGTGGGGCAACTCTCCCGCCCGAGGAGCCCCCGATGGAGCCCCCTATGAAACCCCCGATGAAGAGAGCAAAGGCGATATCAGCCTGTCTCGCGGTGTCACTGCTGGCGGCCGGCTGTGGCAACGTCGCCCAGGCCGGATCGTCCGGCGGTGACGCCTTCAGCTACGCGATCAAGAGCGACCCCGGACTGCTCGACCCCGCCCAGGTGCAGAACACCACCACGTACACCGCGCTGTCGCTCGCCTACGACACCCTGGTGAACACCGGACCCGACGGCCGGATCGTCTCCGCACTCGCCGAGAAGTGGCACGTCACACCCGCTTCCGTCACCTTCACCCTGCGTCGTGGTGTGACCTGTTCCGACGGCAGCCCCGTGACGGCGAGCACGGTCGCCGCCAACGTCAGGCACATCACCGACCCGGCCACCAAGTCGCCCGCGTACGGCGTCGTGGTCCCCGAAGGGCTGACCGCGAGGGCGGACGACGCGACCGGCACCGTGACGCTCTCCACACCGGAGCCTTTCGCCTTCATCCTGCAGAGCACCCGCTACCTGTTCATCGTCTGCGGAGCGGGGTTGAAGGACCGCGCGCTGCTGGCGAGCGGCACATCGGGATCCGGCCCGTTCAAGCTCACCTCCGCCGAGCCCGGCCGGAGCTACACCTTCGCCAGACGCGACGACTACGCCTGGGGGCCGAACGGCGCAACCACCGCCGACCCCGCCATGCCCGGCTCCGTCGTGCTCAGAGTCGTCGGCAGCGAGGCGACCACGGCCAACCTTCTGCTCTCCCACCAGCTCAACGGCGCACAGCTCGCCGGCCCCGACCGCGCCCGCGTCACCCACATCCCCGGCGTGACCACCACCGTGCAGGCCAACGGCACACAGGAGTTCTTCCTCCACCAGGGCAAGGGCCATCCCGGCAGCGACCCGGCCGTCCGCAAGGCCCTGCTCCGAGCCGTCGACTTCGACTCCCTCGGAGCGATCGCCACGGGCGGTACCGGCCGCGCACCCACCGGCCTGGTCATGAACCCCAAGCCGTGTCCCGGCGACACCGTCACAGGCCGCCTGCCCGTCTTCGACCCCCAGGCGGCCGAAGCGGCGCTGCACGCCGCGGGCTGGCGACGCGGCCCCGACGGCGTGCGCGTGAAGGAAGGCAAGAAGCTCACCCTCCGCATGATCTACGGCACGTCGTCGGGCGAGACCATGGCCGCCGCGGCCGAGTACCTGGCCGAGTCGTGGAAGAACGTCGGCGTCGACGTCCGTCTGCGGGCGGTGTCCGACGCGGCGTACGCCGAGGTCGAAGCGGTCACCCAGGACTGGGACGTGGACTGGGCGCCGCTCGGCGTCACACTGCCCACCCAGCTCCTCGGCGCTCTCTCCGGGCCCTTCACCCCCGACGGCGGCAACTTCGCCCACCTTGCCAACAAGAAGTACGAGCAGCTCACCGCCGAGGCCGTCAAGCTCCCCGGCGCCGCCGGCTGCGCCCTGTGGGCGCGATCCGAGCACGCCCTCATCGACAGCGGCGACATCGTCCCCGTCGTCGACAAGACCGTCACGGTGGCCGCCCACAAAGCCACCTTCCGCATCACGGCCGGACTCTTCGACCCGACGTCGATCCGGATGACGGGAGGACAGGAGTGACCGCCCCCTCCGACGTGCTCACCGCGCACGAAGCACCCAGCGCCGCAGCCGTGCCGCGCCGCCCCCGTCGGCTGACCGCGCGCTTCTTCGCCCGGCAGGTGCTGCGCCTGGCCGGCTCTCTCTCCGTGCTTGTCGTGGCCTCGTTCGCGATGATCCATCTGATCCCCGGCGACCCGCTGCGCCAGATGCTCGGCCCGACCGCACCGAAGGAACTCGTCGACCAGCGCCGCAGCGCACTCGGCCTCGACCAGCCGATTCCCACTCAGTTCACGCACTATGTGCGGGACCTCGTCTCGGGCGACCTCGGCACCTCCTTCTTCACCTCGCAGAAGGTGACCGACATCATCGGCCAGGGCCTGCCCAACACCCTGGCACTCGCGGTCCTGGCCACCCTCACCGCGCTCGCCGTGGCCGTACCGCTGGGCCTGTGGGCCGCCGTCCGCACCCACAACGGACGCCGGCGCGGCACCGAGACCGCGTTCACCACCCTCACCGGCACAGCCGTCGCGATCCCCGAATACCTCTACGGACTGGCGCTGCTGCTCACCCTCTCCCTGGGCCTCGGCCTCCTCCCGCCCGCCGGCCTCACGGGGCCCGCCTCCTTCGTCCTGCCGGTCACGGCACTCGCCATCGCCCCGGCCGCGATGATCGCCCGCCTGGCGCGTGTGGAGACCCTGCGCGAACTCGACACCGACTACATGCGTTTGGCCCAGGCCAAGCGGCTGCCCGCCTGGCGGCTGTATGCGGTGCACCTGCTCCCCAACACCCTTACCGCGACCCTGACCATGGGCGGCCTGCTGCTCAGCGGTCTGATCACCGGCAGTGTCCTGGTGGAGAACGTCTTCGCGTGGCCGGGCCTGGGACTGCGCACCGTCGAGGCGATCACGCAGAAGGACTACCCCGTGGCGCAGGCCATGATCCTCGTCTACGGAGCGCTGGTCCTCGTCGTCAACTTCCTCGTGGACATCCTGCTCGGGATCCTCGACCCCAAGTCGTCCCTGTCCGCCTCCAACCGCAGGGAGGGCTGATGCGCCGCCTTCTGAAGAACCCCGCCGGCCTGCTGGGCACCGTGATCATTGCCCTCATGGTCCTTCTCGCGATCGTCGCCCCACTGATCTGGGAGGAAGCCGCCACCCGGATGAACCCGGAGGCGATCAGCCAGGGAGCCTCCGCCTCGCATCCGCTCGGCACCGACGCACTCGGCAGGGACCTGCTGGCGCGGACCCTGGTCGCCACCCGGCTGACCCTGGGCCTGGCCTTCCTGGCCACGCTGATCGGAACCGTCTCCGGCATCCTCCTGGGTACCCTGCCGCAGATCCTGCCGCGGCGCGCGGGCCGGGCGGTCATCGCCGCAGTCGACCTGCTGGTCGCCTTTCCCGCCCTTCTGCTCGCCATGTTCACCGCCGTCGTCGCCGGGCTCGGAGCGCAGGGCGCCGTCCTCGGGATCGGCGTCGCCCTCGCACCGGCCTTCGCCCGCCTCACCCACACCATGACGGCGACCGTCGCAGGTTCCGACTACATCGCCGCGGCCCGCATGCTGCGCGTGCCCCGCCACCGCATCCTCACCCGGCACGTCCTGCCCAACATCGCCGAGCCGCTCATCCTCAACACGGCCCAGGCCATGGGCAGTGCCCTGCTCGGCCTGTCCGCGATGTCCTTCCTCGGCATGGGCGTTCAGGCGCCCGCGTACGACTGGGGCCGACTGCTCAACGAAGCCTTCGGCCATGTCTATGTCACCCCGTCCGTCGTCGTCGCCCCCGCCCTCGCCGTCAGCCTCGCCGGCCTCGGCTTCATGCTCCTCGGTGACACCTTCGCCAAGGCCGCCGCCCACAGCCGCGAAGCGGCCGGCGAGCCGGTCGCCCCCGTCGTGGCCCCCGCCAGGGACGAACCCGTACCGGATGCCGTCCTGGAGGTGCGGGACCTCGCCGTCGCCTTCCCCGGCGGCGTCACCCCCGTACGCCAGGTGTCGCTGACCGTCCATGAGGGCGAGATCGTCGGCCTGGTCGGCGAGTCGGGCAGCGGCAAGAGCATGACCGCAGCCGCCATCGGGCAGATCGTGCCCTACCCCGGTCTCACCGGCAGCGCCCGTATGCGGCTCGGCGGGGTGGACCTGGACGGCCTCACGGACGCGGAGCGCCGCAAGCTGCTCGGCTCGTCACTGGCCATGGTCTTCCAGGACCCCACATCCTCGCTCAACCCGGCCCTGCGGGTCGGCGGCCAGCTCGCGGAAGTGGCCACCCTGCACGGCGGAGCCACGCGCACCGAGGCACGGGCCCGCGCCGTCGAACGCCTCGACCGGGTCCGCATCAAGCACCCCGACGACGTTGCCAAGCGGTACCCGCACGAGCTGTCCGGCGGCATGCGCCAGCGCGCCGTCATCGCTATGGGCCTGATGAACACGCCCCGCCTGATCATCGCGGACGAGCCCACCACCGCCCTCGACGTCACCGTCCAGCGCGAGGTCCTGCGGGTCCTGCGCGAGGCGGTCGACGCGACGCAGGCCGGAGCCCTGTTCATCTCCCACGACATCGCCGTCGTCAGCGAACTGTGCGACCGGATCGCCGTCATGTATGCGGGCCGCATCGTCGAGGAACTCCCCGCCGACGCCCTCCACCTCGCCCGCCACCCCTACACCCGGGCCCTGGTCGGCTCCCTGCCCGACATGGACACCGACCGATCGGGCCCCCTCGCCACCATCCCCGGCCGCCAGCCCGCGCCCGCCGATGTCGCGGACGGCTGTGCCTTCGCCGACCGATGCACCTTCACCACCGCCCGCTGCGCTGTCCGCCCCGAGCTGCTCACCCGCACGGACACCCACTCCGTGGCCTGCTGGGAGGTCCGGTGAACATCGACAGCCTCACCGTCCGATACGGCTCCTTCACCGCGGTCGACCGCGTCAGCCTGGAGGTACCGAAGGGATCCGTCACCGGCCTCGTCGGGGAGTCGGGCTCCGGGAAGTCCACCGTGGCCCGTGCCGTGGCCGGCCTGACCCCGTACCAGGGCACGGTCACCGGCGTGGCGCCCGGCCGCATCCAGATGGTCTTCCAGGACCCGTACTCCTCGCTGAACCCGCGCATGAGCATCGGCGACGCCATCGCCGAAGGCACCCGCGTCCCCCGCGCCCAACGGCAGGAGGAGGTCGGCCGCCTCCTCGACCTGGTCTCCCTCCCGGCCGCGTACTCGGGCAAGTACCCCCGCGAACTCTCCGGCGGCCAGCGTCAGCGCGTCGCCATCGCCCGCGCCCTCGCCGCCCGGCCGGAGCTCCTCATCGCCGACGAGATCACCTCCGCGCTCGACGTCTCCGTCCAGGGCGCAGTCCTCAACCTGCTGCGCGAACTGCGCGGCGAACTCGGCCTGACCATGCTCTTCATCTCCCACAACCTCGCCGTCGTGCGCTACGTCTGCGACACCGTCGCCGTCATGCACCATGGCCGGCTCGTCGAGTCCGGCCCTGTCGAGAACGTGATCGGCGCACCTCAGGACGCCTACACCCGCGCCCTCCTCGACGCGGTCCCCCGCCTGGCCCGCGCCTGATCCACCTGTTCCTCCTCCCACGCGTCCGGCGGCCCACACCCCTTTTCCAAGGGCCGCCGGACGCATCCTCCCTGCCCGAAAGGACTCTCGTGCCCCACGACCTGCACCACCGCGCCGTCGTCGCCGACGCCCACAACGACCTCCTCATGGCCGTCTCCGCGCGCCCGCCCAAGCGCTGGGGCCCCTACTTCCGCGAACGCTGGCTGCCTCAACTGCGCGACGGCGGCGTCGACATCCAGGTCCTGCCCGTGTTCATCGACGACCAGTACCGCCCCGAAGGCGCACTGCGGCAGACCCTCCGCATGATCGAGTGCGCCCACGTCCTCGCCGAAGCCAATGCCGACCAGGTCGCCCTGTGCCTGAACGGCACCGAGATCGACGCGGCCCTCGCCGAGGGGAAGATCGCGCTTGTCCTGGCCCTGGAGAGCGCCCCCGGCATCGACGCCTCCGTCGAGCTCTTCCCCACCCTCTTCCGGCTCGGCGTACGGATCGCCTCCATCGCCCACTGGGGGCGTACCCCGCTCGCCGACGGCAGCCGCGAGGACGCCACCGGCAGTCGACTGACCGGGCCCGGAATCGAGGCGCTGCGGGAGATGGAAAGCCTCGGCATGCTCTTCGACATCTCCCACTTGGGCGCCGGCGGCGTCGCCCATGTGCTGGAACTGGCCACCCGGCCGCTGATCGCCACCCACTCGTGCGCCCGCGCCCTGCGCGACCACCACCGCAACCTCACCGACGAACAGATCCGGGGCGTGGCCGCCACCGGCGGCGTCATCTGCGTCAACTTCGTCCCGGACTTCCTCACCGACGACCAGGCGAAGGTGGGCACCGACCGGATCGTCGACCACATCGAGCACATCGTCTCCGTCGCGGGGATCGACCACGTCGGCCTCGGCTCGGACTTCGTCCGCGAGGTCATGCACGACGTCACCCCGCCCTGCTGCGAGAGCCTGGACGACGAGGACCCGATGTTCGACTTCCCGGGCCTCGAAGGCCCGGCCGGAATGCCGCTGGTGACCGAGGCGCTCGTGCGCAGAGGTCTGGCCGAGGCGGACATCCTGAAGATCCTCGGCGGGAACATGCGCCGGCTCATGGCCGAGCACATGGGCTGACCTGCGCTCCGCGCCGAGAACGGTGCCCGGTGGGGTGTTCGGACCACGGTACGAACCGGACGCCCAGGTTGTCGCCACGGCACCAACCGGACCATGGACCGCCTGCCTAGCGTGGCGGTCATCCCAACCTGGAGGACCCACCGTGCCGGTTGACCAAGAACCGAATTCCCCCCGAGCGGATGCCGTGCCCGCCCCCGGATTCGCACTCGGCGCCATGCTCGCCGACCTCGAAGAACTCGTGACCTGCGAGTCGTACTCCGCCGACCACGCCGCCGTCGCACGCAGCGCCCGGGTGGTCGCCGACCAGGGCAGCCGGCTGCTCGGCGCCCACCCGCAGACGCTGGTCGTCAACGGTGTCACCCACGTCCAATGGACGTTCGGCACCCCGCGCGTCCTGCTCCTGGGCCACCACGACACCGTGTGGCCGATCGGCTCGCTCGCCACCCACCCGTGGTCGGTGGAGCAGGGCATCGCCCGTGGACCAGGTGTCTTCGACATGAAGGCCGGCCTGGTCCAGATGTTCCACGCTCTGGCCTCCCTGCCCTCCCTCGACGGTGTCTGCGTCCTGGTGACCGGCGACGAGGAGGTCGGCTCGGACACCTCCCGCGACCTCATCGAGGACCTGGCACGCCGGTGTGCCGCCACCCTCGTCCTTGAGCCCTCCGCCCCGGGCGGAGCGCTCAAGACCGGCCGCAAGGGCGTCTCCCTCTACGACCTCACCCTCCACGGCCGCGCCGCCCACTCCGGGCTCGAACCCGAGAAGGGCATCAACGCGGCCACCGAACTGGCCCACCAGATCCTCGCCCTCAGCCGCATCGCCGACACGGTGACCACGCAGACCGGCCCCGGCACGACGGTGACCCCGACGCTCCTGTCGGCCGGCACCGCGAACAACACCGTGCCCGCCCGGGCCGACCTCAGCGTGGACGTACGCGTTCCGACAACGGCGGCCCAGGAAGCCGTCGACCAGCTGGTGCGAACGCTGCGCACCGAACACCCCGACGCCCGCCTGCACATCTCGGGCGGCCCCAACCGCCCGCCGCTGGACCCGGACGCCTCCCACAAGCTCTTCGTCCTGGCCGACGGCATCGCCTCCCGAATCGGCAGCGGCCCCCTGCGCCAGGCAGCCGTCGGCGGCGCCTCCGACGGCAACTACACCGCCGGTGTCGGCTGCCCCACCCTCGACGGCCTCGGAGCCGTCGGCGACGGCGCCCACGCCGACCACGAACACGTCGTCACCGCCGCCATGCCGGATCGTGCCAGGCTCCTGGCCCACCTCGTCGGAGCGATGCAGTGAGCGCACTCGACCTGAGAGAGCTCCACACCATGGAGGACCTCGACACCGTCAGCCGTCTCTACGCCGGCATCTGGGGCACGGACGCCGGCAGCCCGCCCGTCTCCGCCGAAGTCATGCGCGCCCTGTCCCACGCGGGCAACTACATCACCGGCGCCTACGAGGACGGCCGCCTGGTGGGTGCCTCGGTCGCCTTCTACGGCGAACCCATCGGCACGACCCTGCACTCCCACATCACCGGCACCGCCATGGGGCGCGGCGTCGGCCTCGCGCTCAAGCTGCACCAGCGCGAGTGGGCCCTCGCCCGCGGAATCAAGCGCATCACCTGGACCTACGATCCGCTGATCCGCCGCAACGCCTACTTCAACCTCGTCAAGCTCGGCGCCCGCCCCGAGGAGTACCTCCAGTCCTTCTACGGCGCCATGGACGACGCCATCAACGGCGGTGACGAGTCCGACCGCGTCCTGACCGCCTGGGACCTGACGGCACCCGCGGGACCGTACAGCCCGGACCTGCCCGCCGATGTCGCACGGGCGGTCACCAACGACGACGGCCGCCCCGTGATCGGCCCCACCGACGCCGCCACCGTCCTCATCGACCTTCCCGACGACATCGAATCCCTGCGTCGCACCGCTCCGAGCGCCGCCCACGACTGGCGGTTGGCCGTACGGCACGCCCTGGCCGGCCTGCTGGCCGACGGCGCCCGTGTCACCGGATTCCACGACCGCCGCAGTTACGTCCTCCACCGCATGAGCTGACCACCCCACCAGGAGCCACCCGCACATGAAGACCACGATCTCCGGCGTCGAACTGCGCCGCATCGCCATGCCCCTCGTCGCTCCCTTCCGTACCTCCTTCGGGATCGAGACCAGCCGAGACGTCCTGCTCGTCCGCGTCGTCACCTCCGACGGAACCGAAGGCTGGGCCGAGTGCGCGGCCATGTCCGAGCCCCGCTATTGCCCGGAGTACGTCGACGGAGCCCAGGACGTCCTGCGCCGCCACCTCGTACCCGCCCTGCCCCGGAACCGGGTGGACGCGACAGCCGTCGGCCGGGCGCTCGCACCCTTCACCGGCCACCACATGGCCAAGTCGGTCCTGGAGACCGCTGTCCTCGACGCCCAGCTCCGGCTCACCGGCGAGTCCTTCGCCTCCCACCTCGGCGCGGCACGCGAGCGCGTTACCTGCGGTGTCTCCGTCGGCATCATGAACTCGATACCCGAGCTCTTGGACGCCGTCGACGGCTACGTCGCCGAGGGCTACGTACGCATCAAGCTGAAGATCGAACCCGGCTGGGACGTCGAACCCGTCCGCGCCGTCCGCGAGCGCTTCGGCGACGACCTCCTCCTCCAGGTCGACGCCAACGCCGCCTACACCCTCGTCGACGCCCAGCAACTCGCCAAGCTGGACGACTTCGGCCTCCTCCTCGTCGAACAGCCCTTGGCCAACGACGACATGGTCCAGCATGCCCAGCTCGCCAAGCTGCTGCGCACCCCGATCTGTCTGGACGAGTCCATCGAGTCCGCCGCCCACGCCGCGGCGGCCATCACCCTCGGCGCCTGCTCGATCATCAACATCAAGCCGGCCCGAGTCGGCGGCTACCTCGAAGCCCGCCGCATCCACGACCTCGCCCGCGCCCACGGTGTCCCCGTCTGGTGCGGCGGCATGCTGGAGACCGGCATCGGCCGCGCCGCCAACGTCGCTCTCGCCGCCCTCCCGGGCTTCACCCTCCCCGGCGACACCTCCGGCTCCCACCGCTACTTCGCCACGGATATCACCGACCCCTTCGTCCTCGCCGACGGCCACCTCGACGTCCCGACCGGCCCGGGCCTCGGCATCGAACCCCTCACGGACGTCCTCAAGGAGGTCACCACCTCCACGGAATGGATCGAGCTCTAGCCCTGCGTCAGGCCGACCTCGCCGACAGCTCCCTGGGCGGGTCGCGCCGCGTCCCGCCGGGTCCTGTCCAGGCCGCCCCGGCCGGGAGGTCGGCGATCAGGGCCGGTGCTGTTCCAGGGCGGCGCGCGACGCGCCGGTGGCCTTCGCGCGTTCGCGGGCCGCCTGCTCGGGGTGGCGGCGGCGCCAGTAGGGGTTGTCGTGGGAGAGCTTGCTGGACACCCGGCCGTACATCCCGAACGTGGCGATGACCAGGCCCATGACGAAGCTGAAGATCACGTTGCTCATACCGAAGTCGAGGATGTTGGCGGAACGGTCCAGCACGAAGATGTGCGCGAAGCCGCTGAGGACGAAGAGCGCGCCGACCGTCATGTTGAGGACGGAGGCGAAGTTGCCGCCGATCACCGCTCCGGCGAGCAGCGCGAGGCCGACGACCGTGGAGATGACGCTGAGGGCGATGTTGGTGCTCATGCCCGCGATCGTGTCGCCGGCCGTGTCGAGGGGGCTCAGCGCGTCGGCGAAGCCGAGTCCCGCGAACGCCAGCAGGATGAGGCCGCAGAGGCCCGCGCCGTAGCGGTAGACGGTGGCCAGATGGTGGTCGAGCGGGAGTTCGTCCTTGAGGTTCATGACAGTGATTCGGCCCGCCCGCCCGCTTTGGATGCATACGGGATGATCCGGGGCGCGACGAGCGCGGTGGCGCCGGGGGCGCCATGATCGGTCGGTAGGGGACGGGCCCCCGCTCGGGCCGGTCCGCCCCGGCCCGCCCGCTGTCGCGACGGAGGAGACACCGCTGTGCACTGGCTCTTCGGCGACCAGCTCGGCCCGCACTTCCTCACCCCTGACGGGGACGGGGACGGGCCCGGCCGCGACACGCCCCTGCTGATGATCGAGGCCCGTTCGGTGTTCCGGCGGCGCCGGTTCCACCGGGCCAAGGCCCACCTCGTCCTGTCCGCGATGCGCCACCGCGCGGCCGAACTCGGCGACCGGGTCACCTATGTGCGTGCCGACACCTACCGCGAGGGCCTGGACCGGGCCGCGCGGGGGCGGGCCGTCGGCGTCCATCACCCCACCTCGCACGCCGCTCTCCGCCTGGTGCGGGACCTGCCGGGGGTGACGGTGGGCCCGGCCCGGGGGTTTCTCGTACCGATGGCCGAGTTCACCGCATGGGCGGACGGCCACGGCGGGAAGAAGCTGCGGCAGGAGGACTTCTACCGCTGGGTCCGCCGCGGCCACGACCTCCTGATGGACGGCGACCGGCCGGCCGGGGACCGCTGGAACCTGGACCACGACAACCGGGAGGCCCCGCCCCGCGACACCCCCGCCCTCGATGTCGGCCGGCCGTACCGGCCGCGCGAGGACGACATCGACGCGGAGGTCCGCCGCGACCTCGACCGCTGGGAACGCGACGGGGACGTCTCCTTCGTCGGCCGGGACGGGCCCCGCCTCTTCCCCGCGACCCGGGCGGAGGCGCTGCGGGCCCTGCGGCGCTTCGTGGAGCACCGGCTCGCCCTGTTCGGCCCGTACGAGGACGCGATGCTGGCCGCCGACCCGGTCATGAGCCACAGCCTGCTCTCCTCCTCGCTCAACCTCGGCCTGCTCGATCCCGCCGAGTGCGTCGAGGCGGCGGAGCAGGCGTGGCGCGCGGGGCGGGCGCCGCTCAACAGCGTGGAGGGCTTCGTACGCCAGATCGCCGGCTGGCGCGAGTACGTCTGGCAGCTCTACTGGTACTTCGGCGAGGGCTACCGGCGCTCCAACGAGCTGCGGCACACCGCGCCCCTGCCCGACTGGTGGGACGAGCTGGACGCGGACGCGGTCCGGGCCAACTGCCTGCGTACGGTCCTTGCGCAGGTACGGGACACGGGGTGGACGCACCACATCCCCCGGCTGATGGTCCTCGGCAGCCACGCGCTCCAGCGCGGCTGGGACCCCGCCGCCGTCACGGACTGGTTCCACCGCTGCTTCGTGGACGGCTACGACTGGGTGATGCTCCCCAACGTCGTCGGCATGTCCCAGTACGCCGACGGCGGGCGCATGACGACCAAGCCGTACACGTCGGGCGGCGCCTACATCAACCGGATGAGCGATCTGTGCGGCCCCTGCGCCTACCGGCCGGGCGACCGCACCGGTGAGCACGCGTGCCCGTACACCGCGGGCTACTGGGCCTTCCTCGACCGGCATCGGAAGCGGCTGGCCGGCAACCAGCGCGTCGCCCGGCCGGTCCGGCAGCTGGACCGGCTCGCCGACCTCGCGGACGTCCGCGAACAGGAGCGCGCCCGGGGCGACGCACCGCCGTAGCGCGTCACGGGGCGTCCGGCGCCAGCGCGGCGACCGCCTCGGCCAGCCCCGGCGGCCGCGCGAGACCGGCCACCGCCTGCCCCGCCCAGCCCGGGCCCAGGGTCAGGACGGCCGGACCGCGGCGGGCGCCGCGCACCCCCCACTCCATGGCGGCCACGTGCTGGGCCAGCGGCCGGCTGGCGGTGGCGCGGGACTGGGCCCACAGGGCGACGGCGGCGGGCCCGGTCCTGCGCACCGCCGCGAGCAGCGGATCGACGGGCAGGGCGCCGCCGAACATGCGCACCGGGACGCCCCGCTCCGTCAGCGCGGCGGACAGCACCTCCAGCGGCAGTGTGTGGGTCTCCCCCGGTGTGCAGGCGAGCACGACGGTGGACCCGGGCCGGTCCGGGACGGTCCGGGGCGCGGCCTGCCGCAGCGCGCCGGAGACGTGCCAGGACAGGAAGTGCTCGACCTCGATGTACTTCTCGCCCGAGGTCTCCCACTTGCGGCCCACGGCCTGGAGCGTCGGCACGAACACCTCGGTCCAGGCGGCCACCAGTCCGTGTTCGGCGATCGCGGCGGTCAGCAGGTCGTCCAGGGCCGCCGCGTCCAGCCGCAGGGCGGCCCGGGCTACTCCCCGGCACTCCTGCCGTACGTCTCCGAGCCGCAGGCCGCTCCCCGCCCGGCTGCGGTGCCCGGCCGGGGCGGGTCCGGGGCGGTCAGCGCGTACGGAGTCCGCCTCCGGCGGCCCGGCGCCGCGCGCGAGGCGGGCCGCCTCGGCCGGGGGCAGCCCGGTCGCGGTCAGGGCGCACATCCGCTCCAGCTTCGCCACGTCCGCCGGCGCCCAGCGCCGGTGCCGGCCGCCCGTGTGCGCCTCCGGGCCGAGTCCGTACCGGCGGTCCCAGGTGCGGACCGTGGTGGGGGCGACCCCGAGGCGCCGGGCCACGTCGCCGGTGGTCAGCCCTCCGGCCCGGAGCCCGCCGGAGCCGCCCCGTTCCTCACCGCTTCGTCCGCGTGTGCTCACCTTTCCCACGGTACGACGCATGAACGACGCATGTTGCCTGCGTCGTTTGTGCGTCCAACACTGGAGGCCAGGCAGGAGGCACGGCCATGGACACCTACGCACGACCCGCCACCACCGTCGTCCCGCCCGTGCGGGAGACGCGGTACGAGGAGGATCTGGCCGACGGTCTCCTGCGCGCCGACGAGGAGACGTTCGCGGCCATCTACCGGCGCTGGGGCTCGCTGGTGCACACCATGGCGACCCGGTCCCTCGGTGACACGCACGAGGCGGAGGACGTCACCCAGCAGGTGTTCATCGGCGTCTGGCGCGGGCGGCACGGCTTCCGGCCCGAGCGCGGCACCCTCGGCGCCTGGCTGGTGGGCATCACCCGCCGCAAGATCGTGGACGCGCTGGCCGCCCGGGGCCGGCGGCTGGCCCTGGTCGAGTCGGCCGCCCGGGACGCCGCACCCGCCCGGCCCGACCGGCAGGCACCGGAGGAGGTGCTCGACCGGGTCCTGCTCGTCGAGGCCCTGTCCCGGCTGCCGCAGGCTCAGCGCGAGGTGCTGTGCATGGCGTTCTACGAGGACCTGACACAGGCCCAGATCGCGGAGCGCACCGGGGTGCCCCTGGGCACGGTCAAGAGCCACACACGCCGCGGCCTGCACCGGTTGCGCACGGTGGTGGTCGACCTGGGCGGCGCGCACCACCCGGGCGGCTGAGCGGGCCGGGAAGGCGCGGCCCGGGTGCATCCGCCGCACCGCCGCACCGCGAAGCAGGAGTGAGAGACCAGCACATCCGGACTCCCCCGAAGGGATGATCCCCATGACCTACCGGACCACCATCGCCGCCGCCGCTTCCGCCGGGGTCTGCGCCCTGGCCCTCGGCGCCGCCGCCCCGGCCGCCATGGCCGCTCCCGAACGGGCGCAGGACAAGGGAATGGTGTCCGTGTTCCACGGCATCCCCGGAATGACGGTCGACGTGTACGCCGACGGCGACCCGTTGCTCAGCGACTTCAAGCCGGGCACGGTGACCGAACCGCAGGCGCTCGACGCCGGTACGTACGACATCAAGGTCTTCGAGGCCGGCAAGGGCCCCGACGGCAAACCCGCCCTGGAGAAGCAGGTGAAGGTGACCGAGGGCGGCAACGCCACGGTGGCCGCCCACCTCTCCGCCGACGGCGACCCCCAGCTCACGGCGTACGCCGACGACGTCTCCGCCGTGAAGTCCGGCGAAGCCCGCCTGACGGTCCGCCATGTGGCGGCCGCGCCCGCCGTGGACGTACGCGCCGGAGGCCAGCCCGTCTTCAAGGACCTGACGAACCCCAAGGAGGACACCACCTCCGTCGAGGCCGGCACGGTGAACGCCGATGTCGTCCTGGCCGGGACGGACACCGTGGCCATCGGACCGGCCGACCTGAACCTCAAGGAGGGCACGAGCAACGTCGTCTACGCCTGGGGCAGCGCTCAGGACAAGAACCTCGCCCTGGCCACCCAGACCTTCGACACCAAGGACATGAAGAGCGGCGCGGCGCACGCCGGCATCGCGCCGAACTCCTCCGCCGGGTGGCTGAACTGGGTCGCGGCGGCCGGAGCCGTCACGCTGACGGGCGTCGTGGGGGCCCGCCTGGCCGCCGGACGGCGCGACTGACCTCGGGCCGCCACCCGGGTGGCCGTCCGCACAGCCACCGTCGGCCGGGGGCGAGGTGCCCGGCCGACGGTTCCCCGTATGCGCGTCAGACCAGCCGCAGGCTCCCCCGCACCGTCGCCGCCGAGCTGGTGCCCGTGTAGACGTCGATGCGGCCGCGCTCCAGGACGTACGTGCCCGCGGGGTCGTTCGTCCAGAAGCCGAGGTCCTCCGCGCCCAGCGTGAAACGCACCCGGCGTTCCTCGCCCGGGGCGAGGGTGACGCGTTCGAAGGCGCGCAGCCTGCGTACCGGCTGGACGACCGACGCCGCGACGTCGTGGATGTACAGCTGGACGACCTCGTCGCCGGTGAGGTCGCCGGTGTTGGCGACGGGGACCGTGACCTCGACCGTCTCGCCGCGTTCCAGGGCGTCCACCGCGATCTCGGTGCGGCTGAGCTCCGGTGCGCCGGTCGTGAAGGTGGTGTAGCTCAGCCCGTGGCCGAAGACGAACTGCGGGCCGTCCGGCAGGTCCAGGTACTTGGAGACGTACTTCTCCGCCTCGTCGTACGGGCGGCCCGTCGCCTCGCGGTTGTAGTAGACCGGGATCTGGCCGACCGTCCGGGGGAAGGACACCGGCAGCTTGCCGCCCGGGTTGACCGTGCCGAACAGGATGTCCGCGACCGCGTTCCCCGCCTCGATGCCCGCGTGCCACGCCTCCAGGACGGCCGGTGCGCGGTCCGCCCAGCCGCCGATGGTGAGCGGGCGGCCGTTGACGAGGACGACGACGAAGGGCTTGCCGGTCGCCGCGACGGCCTCGATCAGCTGCTGCTGGCCCGCGGGGAGGTCGATCTCGCTGCGCGACGCGGCCTCGCCGCTGATCGCGGAGTCCTCGCCGACCACGACGACGGTGACGTCCGCCGCCCAGGCGGCCGCCGCGGCCATCGCCGGGTCGCCGCCGCCGGAGTGCCGGACATCGGCGCCCGGCGCGGCAGCGCGTACCGCGTCGAGCACGCTCACCGTGTCGAACACCAGCCGGCCGGGGCCCGCCCAGGTGCCGTGCTGGTCCGCGGAGTCGGCGTGCGGGCCGACCACCGCGATCGTGCCGCCCGGCTTCAACGGCAGGACACCGCCCTCGTTCTTCAGGAGCACCATCGACCGGGCCGCGGCCTCCCGCGCGGCGGCCCGCGCCTCGGCGGTGGGGCCCGCGATCTCCGCCGCCTCGTCGGTGTACGGGTCGTCGAAGAGGCCGAGGGCGTACTTCAGGCGCAGGATGCGGGTGACGGCGTCGTCCAGGCGTTCCATGCTGATGCGGCCCGCGTCGAGCAGCTCCGCGCCGTGGTCCGCGATGTGCGTGGACACCATCTCCATGTCGAGGCCGTGCGTGAGCGCCAGCTCCGCCGCGTGCGCCGGGTCCTCGGCGTAACCGTGCGCGACCAGCTCCATGACGCCCGTGTAGTCGCTGACCACGAAGCCGTCGAAGTCCCACTCGCCCTTGAGGATGCTGTTCATGGTGTGGCTGTTGGCGTGCGCGGGGACGCCGCCCACGGTGTTGAACGCGGCCATCACCGTCGCCGCGCCCGCGTCCAGCGCGGCCTTGAACGGCGGCAGGTAGTGGTTGCGCAGCCGCTGCTCGGAGAGGTCCACGGTGTTGTAGTCCCGGCCGCCCTCGGCGCCGCCGTAGGCCACGAAGTGCTTGGCGCAGGCCGCGACGTGTTCCCCGGACCGGAGTCCCGAGCCGTCGGCCGGGCCCTGGTAGCCGCGTACCTTCGCCACGGCCAGGACGGCGTTCAGGTACGGGTCCTCGCCGCTCGATTCGGCGATCCGGCCCCAGCGCGGCTCGTTCGTCACGTCCATCATCGGCGAGAACGTCCAGCGCACGCCCTGCGAGCGGGTCTCGGCGGCCGACACCCGGGCGTCGGTCTCCGCCACGGCCGGGTCGAAGGCGGACGCCTGCGCGAGCGGGATCGGGAAGGTCGTCCAGAAGCCGTGGATGACGTCGAAGCCGAAGAGCAGCGGGATGCCGAGCCGGGACTCCTCCACGGCCAGCCGCTGGAGGTCGTTGGTCCACTTCGCCCCGTGCAGGTTCAGCACCGAACCGAGCCGACCGGCCCGGGCCAGCGCCTCGATCTCCTTCGTCTGGCCGCCGCCGGGCCCCGTGTCCCCGGTCCAGGTCAGCTGCTGGACCTGGCCGAGCTTCTCCTCGGTCGTCATCCGGCCGAGGAGTTCCTTGACCTTGTCGTCGTGCGATCGGAGCATGTCGGGTCCTTCGTAACCGGATAGCGGGGGCGAGCGGACTCCCGGGCGGGAGCCTTGCCGGACGGAACAACGGCGGGCTAACGTCGCTCGCAGCAGAATGTAAGCGCATTCAGGCGCAGGGGCAAGGAATCCTGGTCCCTCGTGACGGAATCGATGAGTCAGCACGGGAGACATCCATGGCCACCAGCGCGTCGGCCCTGCGCGTCATGAGCTTCAACCTCCATGTGGACTGGGACGGTTCGCCCCGCCCCTGGTCCGGGCGCCGGGACGCGGTGGCGGCGGTGCTGCGGGCCGAACGGCCCCAGCTGCTCGGCACCCAGGAGGGCCGCCCGCACCAGATCGCGGACGTGCTCGCCGCCCTCGGGCCCGGTTACGCGAGGACCGGCGGCGACCGCGACGGCGACGGGACCGGCGAGCACATGGCCGTCTTCCACGACCGCGCGCGCCTCGACACCCTGGACCACGGCGACTTCTGGCTCTCGGACACGCCCGAGGTGCCCGCCTCCGAGACCTGGGGCGGCGCCTGCCCGCGCATGGCGACCTGGGTCCGCTTCCGGGACCTGGCCACCGGGGGCGACTTCCTCGCCGTGAACACCCACCTGGACCATGTGAGCGCTTACGCCCGCACCCGTGCGGCGGAAATGCTCGTGGAGCGGTCCGCCGCGCTCGCCCCCGGCCTGCCGGTCGTCGTCACCGGTGACTTCAACACCCCGGCCGGGGACCCCGAGGTGCACGGTGTGCTGCTCGCGCGGGGCGGCCTGGACGACACCTGGGACCGCGCGGAGGAGCGCGGGCCCGCGTACGCCACCTTCCACGACTACCGCGCGCCGGTCGCGGACGGCCCGCGCATCGACTGGATCCTCGCCTCGCGCGGTACGCGGGTGCGGCAGGCTTCGGCCGTGCTGCCGGGAGCCGGGGCGCCGAGCGACCATCTCCCGGTGCGCGCCCTGATCGAGCTGCCGTCCGCGCCCGTGGGGCACTGAGCCCGCACTCCCGTACGCCCGTAGACCCTGACCGGAGGAATCCGCATGTCATCCCCCCGCCCGGCGACCGAATGGCTCGCCGACGCCGTGCTCTACCAGATCTATCCGCAGTCCTTCGCCGACTCCGACGGCGACGGGATCGGGGACTTCGCGGGGATCGAGGCGCGGCTCGACCATCTCCAGTGGCTCGGGGTGAACACCGTCTGGTTCAACCCGTGCTTCGTGTCGCCGTTCGACGACGCCGGTTACGACGTGGCCGACTACCTCAACGTCGCCCCGCGCTACGGCACCAACGAGGACCTGGCCCGGCTCACCGAGGCCGCCGGACGCCGCGGCATCCGGGTGTTGCTCGACCTGGTCGCCGGGCACACCTCCGACCAGCACCCCTGGTTCCGGGCATCCGCGAACGACCCGGCCGACCAGCGGTTCATCTGGGCCGACACCGAGCAGGCGCCGCCCGGCTTCGTCGCCTCGCCCGGCAGCCGGCCCGGGTTCTACCAGCCGAACTTCTTCGAGTCGCAGCCGGCGCTCAACTTCGGCCACGCGCGGACGGACCCGGCGGAGCCCTGGCGGCTGCCCGTCGACGCCGAGGGGCCCCGCGCCAACCGGCAGGCGCTGCGCGAGATCATGGACCACTGGCTGGGGCTCGGCCTGTCAGGCTTCCGGGTCGACATGGCCGCCTCGCTGGTCAAGGACGACCCGGGGCAGGCCGAGACCGCGAAGCTCTGGACCGAGCTGCGCGGCTGGCTGGACCGGGCGCACCCGCAGGCGGCGCTGCTCTCCGAGTGGGGCGACCCGCAGGTCTCGGTCCCGGCCGGGTTCCACGCGGACTTCTTCCTCCAGTTCGGTCCGCGCGGCGACGGGCTGCCGCTCCGGTCGCTCTGGAACAACTGGGAGGGCACGGTCAGCGAGCCGTGGGAGCCGCTGGAGCCGTACTTCGGGGCCCGGGGCGAGGGCGGGTTCGCCACCTTCCTCGACGCCTGGCGCGAGGCGACCGGGGTCATCGGGGACGCCGGGTTCATCTCGCTGCCCACGTCCAACCACGACTTCTCGCGCCTCGCCACGGGCCCCCGTACGGCCGAACAGCTGCCCGCCGCCTTCGCGTTCCAGCTGACCTGGCCGACGCTCCCCGCGATCTACTACGGGGACGAGATCGGCATGCGGTACGTGCCGGGCACGCCCACCCGCGAGGGCAGCCGACTGGGTCCGCGGTACGACCGGGCCGGGTCCCGTACGCCCATGCAGTGGGACGACTCGCCGAACGCGGGCTTCTCCACCGCGCCCGCCGACGCCCTGTACCTGCCGATCGACCCGGACCCGGCCCGGCCGACGGTCGCCGCCCAGCGCGCCGACGAGGGCTCCCTCCTCCACCTGGTCCGGCGCCTGATCGCGCTCCGCAAGGCCACCCCGGAGCTGGGCAGCGGGGGTTCCACGGAGGTGCTGCACGACGGGTATCCCCTGGTGTACGTCCGGGGTGGGCGCTACCTCGTCGTGGTCAACCCGCGCTCCGAGGCCGCCAAGACCGCCGCGCCCGCCGGGCGGACCACCGCGGTGGAGGCGCGCGGGGTCACCGTCGCGGAGGGCCGCATCCGGGCCGAGGGCTTCGGCTTCGGCGTCTTCGCGCTCGACGCGGGCTGACCGGCTGCGGGATGCTGCTGCGCCCCCGCCCGGGTCCGGGCGGGGGCGCAGCCGTACGTCAGCCCGGGGTGTCCCCGTACTGCGCTTGCAGCGCCGCCAGTTCGGCGGTCAGCTCCACGACCAGGTCCTGGTACGCCGGGTCCCCGTACCGGTTGTGCAGCTCGTCCGGGTCGGCGACCAGGTCGAACAGCTCCCACTCGGGGGCGCGGGTCTCGTCCTTGGCGCCGGGCCGGCCGGAGCCGTGGCCCGGGTAGTGGATCAGCTTGTGGGTGTGGGTGCGGACGCCGTAGCTGGCCTGGACGTTGTGGCAGACGTCCAGGTGCTCGAAGTAGCGGTAGTACACCGACTGCCGCCAGTCGTCCGGCCGTTCGCCCCGGAGCAGCGGGACGAGGCTGCGGCCCTGCATCCGTGGATGCGCTTCCACTCCGGCGAGGTCCAGGATCGTCTGGGCGTAGTCGACGTTGATCACGAGCTCGTCGCAGCTGCTGCCCGGCGGGGTGACGCCGGGCCATCGCACCACCAGCGGGATCCGCAGCGAGGGTTCGTACATGAACCGCTTGTCGAACCAGCCGTGTTCGCCCAGGTAGAAGCCGTGGTCGGAGGTGTACGCGACCGCCGTGGTCCGGTCCAGGCCGGTGAGGTCGAGGTAGTGGAGGACCCGGCCGACGTTCTCGTCCAGGGCCGCGACGACCCGTAGGTACTCCTTGATGTAGCGCTGGTAGCGCCACTCGCGTTCCGCGCGCTCGTCCAGACCGTCGGGGACGGGTGCCTTGAGGTCCTGCGGGAGCAGGTCGCGCATCCGCATCTCCGCCTCGGCGGCGGCGCTCGCCCGGTGGCTGTAGTCGTCGTGGAGCGTGCGGGGCGCCGGGATGTCCACGTCCTCGTACAGGTGCCGGTGGCGTTCGGCGGGTTCGAAGGCGCGGTGCGGGGCCTTGTGCTGGATGAACAGCGCGAAGGGCTTGTCGCGGTCCCGGCGGTCGAGCCAGTTGAGCGCGAGGTCGGTGATGAGGTCGGTGACGTAACCGGTGTGCTGCCGCTCCCCGTCGCGGGTGACGAACGTCGGGTCGTGGTAGACGCCGTGTTCCGGCAGCACCTCCCAGTGGTCGAAGCCGACCGGGTCGGAGCAGCCGCCGTGGCCGAGGTGCCATTTGCCGATGATCGCGGTCCGGTAGCCCGCCTCCTGGAGCATGCGCGGGAAGGAGGGCTGGGTGGCGTCGAACTTCTGGCCGTCCTGTTCGAGCGTCGTCATGCCGTTGACGTGGCTGTAGGTGCCGGTCAGCAGGGACGCGCGGGCGGGCGAGCAGATCGAGTTGGTGCAGAAGGCGTTGTCGAAGCGCATGCCCTCGGCGGCCAGCCGGTCGACGGCGGGCGTCCGGTTGATGACACTGCCGTAGGCGCCGATCGCGGGCACGGCGTGGTCGTCGGTCATGAAGAACACGAGGCTGGGGCGCTCGGTGCCGGTGGTACTCATGGCCCGGGGTCCTCCTTGGCTGGTGCGGGGTGCGGACGGGTCCGGTCCGGGGCGAGCCGCAGGGTGCGGCTGCCCGGCATGGGCAGGTCGAGCGTGGTGCGTACGAGACCGTCCGGGCCGGTGTGCGCGAGGGCTTCGGGGCCGGTGTCACCGGCGGGGCGCAGCCGGTAGCGGGCGCCGGGTTCGAGCCCGGCGACCTCCACGGTGACGCGGCGGCCCAGCGCCGGTACCGGTATCGCGCAGGGCCGGTCGGCGGCGGCGTTGACCACGCGCACCTCGACCGTGCCGTCGCGCGCGGTGGCCGTCGCGGTCACCAGGGCGCGGGCTCCGTCGCCGGTGAGGTGCGCGGGGCGGTGCGGGGCGCCGGCGTCGATCCGGACGCGGACGCCGGCGGGTGCGCTGGCCGGGGCGAGCGCGCAGCCGCGCACGGGGCCGGGCAGCGGCGGCCGGGGGCCGTCGGGCGTCCTGGGCGCGATCCGGTACCAGTAGCCGCGGCCGGGCTCGGCGCGCGTGTCCGCGTACGGCGGGAGGACCGGGCCGGTGTGCAGGGGCGCGTACGGTCCCTCGTAGTGATCGGAACGGTGTACGACGTAACCGGCCGTCCCCGGCGCCGGCACCCAGTCGAGCAGCACATGGCCGATGCCGTCCGTGGAGCGCAGTGCCGTGCGGTGCCGGGGCCGTACGCCCGCGAGGCCGGGGCGCCCGTTCACTTCAGGCCGGAGGTCGCGATGCCCTGGGTGAAGTGCCGCTGGAGGGCGATGAAGACGGCGACGACCGGGAGCACCACGAGCAGGGCGCCGGCCATCAGCACACCGTTGGACCCGGCGGCCTTGGTGGGGTCGGTGGCGAAGGTGGCGAGGGCGACGGGCAGGGTGTACTTGTCGGGGTCGTTGGTCGCGACGAGCGGCCACAGGAAGTTGTTCCAGGAGCCGAGGAACACGAAGATCGTCAGCGTGGCGAGGGCCGGTTTGACCAGCGGGATCACGATGCGCCAGAAGATGTACCACTCGCCGGCGCCGTCGATGCGGGCCGCTTCGAGGAGTTCGTCGGGGATCGCCGCCATGAACTGCCGCATCAGGAAGACCCCGAACGCGCCGGCCGCGAAGGGCAGGATGAGCCCCGCGTAGCTGTCGAGCAGCCCCATCTTGCTCATCATCACGAACTGGGGCAGCAGCATCAGGTTCCCCGGCACCATCAGGGCGCCCAGCACGATCGCGAGCACGCCCCGCTTGCCGAAGAAGTTCAGCTTGGCGAGCGCGTACCCCAGCATCGAGCAGAACACCAGGTTGCAGAGGGTGACGACGACGGCGACCACCGCGGAGTTGAGGAAGTTCCGCGCGATGTCCATCAGGTCGAGCAGTTCGCGGAAGTTCGCGAGGGTCCACTCGGTGGGAATCCAGACCGGCGGGCTGGCGCCCAGGTCCTGCGGGGTCTTGAAGGCGGACACCGCCATCCACAGGAAGGGCGCGGCCATCACGATCAGGCCCAGGGTGAGCAGCGTGTACGTGAGGGCCGAGGTGCCCGGCCTGCGCGAGGTGGCGGTGCGCCGCCTGCCCGGTGCGCTCTTGGTGGGGAGATCGGTGGCGCTCATCAGGTCTTGTCCTTCAGCAGGCGGAACTGGAGCAGCGTGACGGCCAGGACGATCGTGAAGAGGACGTAGGCCATGGCGCTCGCGGAGCCCATGTGGAAGAAGCTGAACCCTTCCTTGTACATGTGCAGTGACACGGTGAGGGTGCTGTCGTCGGGTCCGCCGTCGGTCATCACGAAGGGTTCCTCGAAGACGTTGAGGAAGCCGATGGTGGTCATCACCGCGACGTACAGCATGGTGGGCCGCAGCAGGGGGACCGTGATCCGGCGGAACTCCTGGAAGGCGCCGGCGCCGTCCAGCTTGGCGGCCTCGCGGACCTCGACCGGGATGGCCTGGAGGCCGGCGAGGAAGAGGACCATCGCGGTGCCCATGTTGCGCCAGACGGCCATGACGATCAGGGACGGCATGGCGAGTGCCTTGGAGGCGAGGAAGTCCGGCGTGGAGAAGCCGAGCTGCGCGCCGAGCCCGGCGATCAGGCCCTCCGAGGGGTCGAGCACGAACCGCCAGATGACCGCCACCGCGACGATGGCGGTGACCACGGGGACGTAGAAGCCGACCCGGAAGAAGGTCCGGAGGCGGTCGATGCCGGAGTTGAGGAGCACGGCCGCGATCAGTCCGCTGCCGATGGTGAGCGGGACGCCCAGCACCACGAAGTAGCAGGTGTTGAAGAGCGCCTTCAGGAACGTCGGGTCGTCGAACAGCGCGGTGTAGTTGTCGAGACCGACGAAGTTCGCGTCGAGCGGGTGGGTGACGTTGCGCAGGCCGAAGTCGGTGAAGCTCATGAGGAGCGTCGCGACGATCGGGAACGCCATGAAGGTCAGGAAGAGGACCAGGAACGGCGTCGAGTACAGCCAGCCGGCGAGGTTCTGCCGGGAGAGCCGGTCGGGGCGGAGCGCCTGGCCCGCCGGGTCCTGCTGTCCGGAAGGGCCGCCGGCCTGGGCCGGGGCGCGGTCCAGGCCGGCCCCGGCCCGGGTGGCGGCGGTCTTCACTTGGAGATCAGCCCCTCCGTGACGGTCTGGAGCTTCTTGGCCTCGGTGGCCGGGTCGCCGCCCTGCGCGACCTTCCCCAGGGTGGCCTCGATGGCGGCGGCGATCTCGTTCCACTTCTCCAGGGCCGGGACCTCCCGGCCGGTGTCCAGGGCCTTGCGGAAGACCTTCAGGCTGTCGGCCTCGGCGCTGTCCTTGATCTCCGGGAGGTCGTAGGCGGCCTTGTTCGCGGGCAGCGACTTGGTCGCGCCGTACCAGGCGGCCTGGGTCTCGGGGGTGGTCAGGTACTGGGTGAACTTCTCGGCGGCGGCCTTGTGCTCGCTGTCCTTGAAGGTCACGAGCGAGGCGCCGCCGACCCAGGAGACGGAGCCCTTCGGACCGGCCGGCAGCGGGGCCGTCTTCCACTTGCCCTTGAGCTGCGGCTGCTGCTCGTTGAGGTTCTGGACCATCCAGGGACCGGACATGAACATCGGCTCGTCGCCCTTGGCGAAGGTCTTGCCGACGTCGGAGCCGGGCACGAAGTTCTTCTTGGCCAGGCCGTCCTTGAAGTAGTTGCCCCACGTCTCGAACGCCTTCACGGCCTCCGGGGAGCCGAGCGCGGACTTGCCGTCCTCGCCGACGATGCTGCCGCCCTCGGAGTACAGGAACTGCACCCAGCTCTGCCAGGCCCCGGTGTTGCTGGGCTGCAGAGCGGTGCCCCACTGCGAGCCCGCCTTCTGGTACGCCTCCGCGAGCTTGTGGTGGTCGTCCCAGGTGACGGGCGCCTTGTCGTCGCCGGCCTTCTTCGCGAGGTCGGTGCGGTAGTAGAGGCCGCGTACGTCGGCGTACCACGGGACGCCGTAGGCGGTGCCGTCCACCACGTTGCTGTTCCAGGTGGCGGGGAAGAAGTCGGACTTCTTGAAGGTCTTGATGTCCACCGGCTCCAGCACGTCGAGCGCGATGTACTGCCCCATCATCGTGGAGCCCATCTGCGCCATGTCGGGGAGCTTCCCGGCGGCCGCGGCGGCGGTCATCTTCTGGCCGACGACGTCCCAGCCGATCGGGGTCACCTTGACGGTGATGTTCGGGTTGTCCTTCTCGAAGTCCTTGGCGACCGTGGCGAGCCGCTTGGCCTCCTCGCCCATGCCCCAGACGGTCAGGGTCTGCTTGGCGTCGGCGGACTGCTGCGCACCGCCGCCACCGCCGCAGGCGGTGAGCGACAGCGCGGCGACCACTGCGACGGAGATACCTATGACGGTCTTGGCGGGGCGTGCCATGGAGCTCCTCCTCGAGCTGTGTATGCGCTATCTGAAAGCGCATACAGGACTCTGCAATACGGGTCAGGATCGCTCAAGAGGGATGGGGTAACGCTTGGATAACGTAAGGGGTGGCGGGGTTGACCAGGGTGTATGCGAGGGGGTTCACGCCGCGTGTACGCCAGGGGCGCGCGGGGCCCGCTTACGCCCCTGACCTGGGCCTACGGGCCCGCGCCCCGCCCTTACGCCGACGCGTCCGCCGGGCAGCCGCAGCTGCGGCGCAGCACCGCCGAGACGGGCAGGAGCCGCTCCTGCGGGGGTCTGTCGCGCTCCGAGAGCCGGGCCACCAGCAGTTCGACGGCCTCCACCCCAGCAGGCCCATGGGCTGCCGGACCGTCGTGAGCGTCGGCCGGACGAGCCGGCTGAGCGGGATGCCGTCGAAGCCGGTCACCGCGATGTCCCCGGGCACGTCGATGCCGCGCGCCTCCAGGGCGTGCAGCGCGCCCACGGCCATCTGGTCGTTGGCGAACACCAGGCCCTGGGGCCGGGGCCCCTCCCCCGCCGCCCCGAACAGCGTCTCCACCGCCTGGCGTCCGGCGGCCTGGGTGAGGTCGCCCCGCAGGTCGGGGGCCTGGGGCAGCGGGAGGCCGGCTTCGAGGTGGGCGGCCTGGTAGCCGAGGAACCGGGCCTCGCCGTCCGGGGAGTCCTCCGGCCCGCCGACGAACGCGAGCCGCCGCAGCCGGTGCGGGCCGAGCAGGTGCCTCGTGATCTGCAACTGCCCGTCGAAGTTGGCCACCTTCACGTGGTCGATGCCGTCGTACGGCTCCCCCGCCAGCAGCACGACCGGGACCCGCCGGGCCACCATCTCCAGGGTCTCGTCGGGCACCGCCTGGGCGAGGACGGCGAGCCCGTCCACCCGGCCCGCGACCTCGGTGAGCCGGGCGCCCGCGTCGTCGGCGTGCGAGGAGGCGATGAGCAGCGCGTAGCCGTGGCGCCGCGCGGCGCGCTCCATGCCCCTTATGACCTCGTCGGAGTAGAGGGTGACCTCGCCGGGGTCGGCGGCGGGCGCGCTGTCGGCCTCCGCGTCGTGGAAGTCCGGGTAGCACAGGCCGAGGACCCCGGTGGAGCGGCTGGCGAGGCCGCGGGCGCTGCCGCTGGGCACGTAGCCGAGTTCGCGTGCGCTGGCCAGCACGCGTTCGCGGGTCTCCCCGCGCACCGATTCGGGGCTGCGGTACACCCGCGACACCGTGGCGATGGAGACCCCCGCCCGCTCGGCAACGTCGTACACCGTCGGAGTACTCATCGCGCCGCGTCACCTCTTTTCCGCTGTGGTGGAGAGATGTTCCCACATGCGGGGCGGGTGCATGGAAGCGCATTCACGGGTCCGCCCGCCGAGGTGGCGGGCGCCCAGAATTCGCCTGGCGTTCCCGGGCCGTCCTTCCGGGGGACGGCATTCCGTTCGGCCGGGGCCGAGAACGTCGGGCCGCCCGCCTCCTCACGACCTCAGGATGGATTCCGTGACCGCACCACTCCCCCGCGCTCTCGCCCGCTTTCTCCTCGCCGCGCCGCTGCTGGCCGCCGGTGCGCTGACCGGTGTTCCGTCGGCGCACGCGGCCCCGGCCGACGATGTGCGCATCAACGAGGTGGTGACCACCGGCGACGTGAACGACTCGGTCGAGCTGTACAACAAGGGCGGCTCGTCGGTCGACGTGTCGGGCTGGATCCTGAAGGACGACGACAAGGACCACACGTACAAGATCCCCTCCGGGACGACGCTGGCGCCGGGCGGCTTCCGGGCGTTCGACGTCAGCGGCGCGTTCGGGCTGGGCTCGGCGGACCAGGCCCGGTTGTACCTGGCGGACGGCAAGACGCAGGTGGACGGCTTCTCCTGGAGCAGTCACTCGAACCCGTCGTGGTCGCGCTGCTCCGACGGAACCGGCGCCTTCAAGCAGGCGGCGTCGGTGACACTGGGCGCCGCGAATGCCTGCGGTACGGGTGGGGGCTCGACGACCCCCGTGGCGTGGCCGGGCGGCAGCTCGGTGGCCACCGCGGACGGCTCGAATGTCTTCGGCGAAGACCTGAGCGGCCTCTACCGGGACGGCAGCGTGCTGTGGGCCGCGCAGAACAGCGGCAAGCTGTGGCGCCTGGTCCGTGACGGTTCGGGCGGCTGGAAGCCGGACACCGCGAACGGCTGGTCCTCGGGCAAGGCGCTGCGTTTCCCGGGCGGCTCCGGCAGCCCGGACAGTGAGGGCGTCACCGCGACGGGCGGCGCGATCTTCGTGGCGAGCGAGCGCAACGGGGACGCCTCGGGCACGAGCCGCCTTTCGGTGCTGCGGTACGACGTGAGCGGTTCGGGCTCGTCGCTGACGGCCGCCAAGGAGTGGAACCTCACCTCCGACCTTCCGGCGACGGGCTCCAACCTGGGTCTGGAAGCGGTGACTTGGGTCCCGGACGCGTCGCTGACCGGCGCCGGTCTGAAGGACGCGTCGACGGGCGCGGCGTACGACCCGTCCCACTACGGCGCCCACAGCGGCGGGGTGTTCTTCGTCGGCGTCGAGGGCACGGGCATGGTCTACGGATACGTCCTGGCCGACTCCGGCTCGTACACCCGGATCGCCTCCTTCAGCAGCGGCCTGTCCGGCGTGATGGAGCTCCAGTGGGAGCCCCAGGCGTCCCGCCTCTGGGCGGTCTGCGACGACACCTGCGACGGCCGCCACCAGACCCTCACGGTCAACGCGGCGGGCACGTTCGCCGTGACCGGCACGTATAACCGCCCGTCCGGCATGGCCAATTACAACAACGAGGGCTTCGCGCTGGCGGGCGCGGACGAGTGCGTGTCGGGGTCGAAGCCGGTGTACTGGTCGGACGACGCGAACGACGGCGGGCACGCGCTGCGGAGGGGCAGCGTCAGCTGCTGATAGCGGAGCGGGGCGCGGGGCGTCGTCAGGGCGTCTCGCGCCCCTCCGCGGCCAGCCGTTCCCGGAGGCGTCGGGCGGCGAACTCGATGAAGGGGCGGCTCTCCATCAGACGGCACTCGGCGGCACCGATCACACCGGTGCGCACCAGCCCCGCGTCCTCCGCCTCCGCGCCGACCCCGGGGAAGTGCCGGCCGTTGTCGTCGCCCACGTCCGGCGCCTCCACCCAGACCCGTTCGCCGTCGACGAGGTACGGGAAGCGGCGCAGCTTGCGCCGGTGGTTGGGGATCAGGGACTCGGCGTAGTGCAGGAACGAGTTGCGGTTGTGGCCCACGCCCAGCAGCAGGATGTGGGCGCCGAGTCCGTGCAGCCGGTCGAACGGCGAGCCGCGCCCCACCGCATAGGCCAGCGGCTGCCGCGCGGTGATCTCCCGGGCCAGCGGCCCCAGCGCCGCGACGGACGCCTGCGGGTGGGAACTGCGCAGCCGCTCGGGGTCGGCGAGCACGGCGGTGGGCAGCGCGCCCATGAGGGTGGGCAGCCGGTCGTGGAACAACGGCACGCCCGAGCGGTCCGCGTCGGCTCCCGCTCCCGGGTGCGGGTCCCGTACCGCGTCACCGGTGAACGCGGGCACCACCACGGTGCCCTGCGGGCCGAGGTGCTCGCGCAGCGCGCCGAGAACCGTCGCGACGCCGCCTTCGACACGGCCGAAGGAGGAGAGGGAGGCGTGCACGATGACCGTCGCGCCGACGGGCAGCCCAAGCGCCTCGAACCCGGCGCGCAGGTCGTGTCCGGTGAGCGGGGGGCTCCCCTCCTCGCGGAGGGCGGCATCCAGCACGGTCATGAGCTGCGCGGTGCGGCTCCTGCCGGTGGGGGCGGGCGGGTAGCGGCGGAGGACGTCGATCAGGGTGGGGGTGGCTCGTTCGCGGGCCCTTTCGAGCGCCCGGTCGCCCGCTCCGGGGTCCTCGATCTCCGCGATGCGGGCCGCGTTCGCTGCTGCGCGCAGGATGTGTGCGACCTGGTGGGCCTTCGCGATCGGGTGCAGGTAGGCAGCGGACGCGGCGTCGCCCGCCGCCTGCGCGGCGAGGCGGGCGGCCTCCGTGGCCGCGTCCTTGGCGGCGCGGTGGGCATCCATCGACGTGACGCGCTGGAGCCGGGTGCGGGGCGCGCCGCCGATGAACTCGCGGGCCGTCTCGATGGCGGCCCGGGGTCGTGCGTCGCCGGGGTGTGCGGCCTCGAACACCGGCAGGACGCCCTCCGCCGCCTCGGTGGCGTAGCGCGCTACGGCCCTCAGCTCGTCCAGGGACAGTTCGAAGTCGCTCGTCACGCGGGCGATCCTCGCACAGGCGTCCGTTCAGCCGAGCCGTGCGGCGGGGATCTCGTACTCCGCCCACACCGTCTTCCCCGGTGCCCGCGTCCTCGGGTACCAGCCCCAGCGTGTGGCCAGGCCGGCCGTCGGACCGGGGCGCTCCACGAGGCGCAGCAGCAGGTGGAAGTCCCTGCCCTGTACGTGGCCGTGGCGCACCGCGAACCCCTCGCCTGGTTCAAGAGCAGCTACAGCGGCACCGAGGGCGGCGACTGCGTCGAGGTCGCGGCCGGTGCGGGAACCGTGCACGTCCGTGACTACAAGGACCTGGCCGGGCCCGTCCTCCGCGTGCCGCAGAACGCCAGGACCGGGTTCGTCGGACTCGCCACCGCGACGAAGTACAGGCCGCGTCTGTACGCGCCAGAGCCCCGCTGGGCCAGGCGCGATCGGCATCACCGGTGCGGGTGATGCCGATCGCGCCCGGACCGGGGCGTCAGGTGTTACGCCAGCGTCCAGGACTGGTTCGCCGTGCCGCCGCACGTCCAGATCTGGAGCTGGTTGCCGTCCGTGGTGCTCCAGTCCGTGACGTCCAGGCACTTGCCGGAACCGGTGTTCACCAGGCTGCCGTTGGCGCCGGTCGTCCAGGACTGGGCGGCGGAGCCGTTGCAGTCGTAGAGCTGGACCTTCGTGCCGTTGGCGGTGCCGGCCGCCGCGACGTCGAGGCACTTGCCGAGGGCGCGGAAGGTGTTGCCGTTGCGGGTCCACTGCTGGGCCGACGTGCCGTTGCAGGTGTAGAGGTCGACCTTGGTGCCGTTGGCGCTGTTGGCGCCGGCGACGTCGACGCACTTGCCGCCGTAGCCCTTGATGGCGGTGGTGCCGGCCGGTGGGTCGACGGGGCCGCCGCCGCCCGTGATGGCCTTGAAGGTGTTGGTGAACTGCCAGGTGCTCTGCGGGGTGCCGCTCTGGCCCTGGTTGTCGCGGCCGAGGGACCAGAAGGTGAGTTCCTGGATGCCCTTGCTCGCGGCGAAGGCTTCGAGTTCCTGGGCGTCCTGGACGGTGAAGACCTCGGCGGCGGTGTCGTTGATGCCGATCATCGGGCAGTTGCCCTCCATCGCCCACAGCTGGGCGGAGGACTTGTCGGTCCAGATCTGGCCGAGCTGGGTGTGCAGCCCGTTCGCGGCGCTGATCGCGGCCTGGCCCATGTCCATGGCGGGGCCGTAGTCCATGGTCATGATGTTGACCAGGTTGACGTTGAGGTTGTGGCTCTTGGCGTTCTTCAGGAGCGCGATGCCGTTGGACTCCAGGCCGCTCGGGCTGACCGGGAGGGTGAAGTCGACGTCCAGCTTCCGGCCCTGGGCCGCGTAGTCCTTCTGGAGGTTGGCCAGTGCCTGGTTGCGGCGGTCGTTGGCGGCGGTGTTGTCGAGGGTGCTGCCCTCGATGTCCAGGTCGATGCGGGTCAGGTTGAACTGGTCGATGACCTTCTTGTACTGGGCCTGCATCGCGGACACCGAGCTGCAGGAGGCGAGTTCGCTGCCGCTCGCGCCGCCGAAGGAGGCGATGACGTCGCCGCCGACCGCGCGGAGGCTGTTGATCGCGTTGTTCCAGCCGGAGTCGGTGACCGGGGTGTCGCCGTTGATGGTGGCGTTGCAGGTGCCCTGGCTGACGATGAAGGCGAGCGTGTAGTACTTGTTGCCGGTCGCGTTGTACGCGTTCATCAGGCTGGACGGGCTGTTCCACATCTCCGCGTACGGGGCCGCGTAGTGCGCGGGGAAGCCGGGGCCGGGGTTGGCGGCGGCGGAGGCGGGGGCGGCGGCCGTGGCGACCAGGCCGGCGGCGGCCAGCGGCACGACGCCGAGCAGGGCGGTCAGCCATCTGCTGCGTGTTCTGGGCATGGGGGTCCCTCCGGTTTACGGGTAGGTGGTGAGGTACGCGACGTTGCTGCTGGGCGTGACGGCCGCCCCGGTGCTGTTGATGATGTGGCTGATCGTTCCGGCGCCGCCGAGGACGACGGTCACCATGTCGTGGAACTTCACGCCGGAGGTCTGGGGCACCTCGAAGGAGTGGTCCTCGACCACCGACGGATTGACGTTGAAGTACGCGTAGCTGCCGAGGCCCCAGGCTTCGTGGCTGGTCACGGACGCGCCGACCTTGTACGCCGGGTAGCCGTTGGTGTTCCCGTTCTTCCAGGCGCTCTGGTTGGGCGGGTCGTACGGCAGCTCGTTCTGGAAGAAGTACGTGCGCCCGCCGTTGCCGTTCCAGATGACCTGGGTCTTCTGGTAGTGCTCCACGAACAGCCCGTACGCGGTGACGTTCTGGCCGTTGACGACGAGCCCGGTGTCGGCGGTGTTGGTGTTCCAGCCGACCGTGCCGCCGTTGCCGTGGTCGGCGCGCCAGATCCAGGTGTGGTCGATGATCGTGTTGTTGGTGTTGACGACCAGCGACTGGGTGGCCTTGCCGACGGTCGCGCCGCCGATGCGGAAGAACACGTCGTTGAGCGTGACGGGGTTGGCGGCGTGGTTCGCCGACGAGCCGTCGGGCCCGATCCGCATCAGGGTCTGGGAGTTGGTCGTACCGGCGTCGACCAGGACGCCCGCGATCTTGATGCCGTCCACGTCGGCCGTGGTCAGCGCGGTGATGCCGTTGTCCGGGATGAGCGTGGCGAGGCCCATGCCGAGGACGACGGTGTCGGGGCGGGTGACGTTGAGCGTCTGGTTGAGGTGGTAGACGCCCGGGGTGATGAGGAGGTTCTTGCCGGCGGCCAGGGCGGCGTTCATGTCGGCCGCGCTCGCGCCGGGCTTGGCGATGTAGAAGTCGTCCAGCGGCAGCGAGGAGCCCGCCTGGGTCTTGCCGCTCCAGGTGGTGGCCGAGGCGTTGGTCTGGGCGGCGGGGACGAAGACCTTCCAGGCGCCCGCGTCGTCCACGTACAGGAAGGGCTTCTCGCGGTTGACCGGGGCGGAGGCGACGGTGGTGTAGGTCGGGAAGGACTGGGCGGGGGCGCCCTGGTCGCCGACGAAGACCATGTTCCAGTTGGAGCCGGACCAGGAACCCATCGTGGTGTTCTTGGTCAGGAACTGCTGCTGGCTGCCCGACTGGATCTGGCCGTCGATCTTCGAGTCGGAGATGAAGCCGCCGCTGGACCAGCCGCCGTCGTCCAGCTTGAGGTTTCCGCGTACGTGCATGCGCCGGTACGGTGCCGCCTGCGAGACGGCCCAGCGGTCGCTGCCGCCGTTCGGGGTGACCGACAGGTTCTCCGCGTCGCGCCAGAAGTTCTGGGTCGCGTTGCCCTGGAACCAGTCGGCCTCCGCGTGGACGGCGCCGTTGATGTTCACCGCGTCCGGGGAGAGGCCGAGGCCGGCGACCTGGGTGTAGAAGCCGACGTTGACGTCCGCGCTGTACGTGCCCGGCTTGAACAGGACCGCGTAGCGCTGGGAGCCGAACTGGTTGGACTGCTGCTGGCTGAAGATGCTGTTCAGCTTGGACTGGATGGCCGAGGCGGACATCGACGGGTCGAAGATCACCGTGTTCGGGCCGAGGTCCGGGTTGTTGCCGGTGGGCGGGTTGGGGTCGGTCGGGTCCACGGCGCCCGAGAAGCTCCACTTCTGGTTGCCGGTGCCCGCGCAGTCCCAGATCTGGAGGCGGGCGCCGTCCGCGTTGCTGTTGTCCTTGATGTCCAGGCACTTGTTCGCGGCGGTGTTGACCAGGTCGCCGGCGGAGGTCAGCCGCCACTTCTGGCTGGCGACGCTCCCGTAGCAGGTCCAGAGGTGGACGGCGGTGCCGTTGGCCGTGCCGTTCGCGGCCAGGTCCAGGCACTTGCCCTTCGCGGTCAGCGAGCCGTCGCTGTTCAGGGTCCAGCTCTGGTTCTGGCTGCCGGGGTAGCACGTCCACATCTGGGCGGGCGTGCCGTCGGCGGTCGAACCGTCGGTGACGTCGAGGCACTTGCCGTTGCCGGTGTTCGTCAGGGCACCGGGGGTCGCGGCACCGGCGGTCCCCGACCCGAGGGCGACCAGGGCCCCGGCGGCGGCCAGCGAGGCGGACAGCGCCATGGCCAGGGGGGCGGTTCGCCGTCTGCGGCGATGGGGTGGACGAGGCATGGAGAGCCTTCCCGTGGTGGGGGTGCGGGATCAGGTGCATGACAGGAACTCGGCCGGCGCCTTATTTCAAGCCGTGAAGCTAGAGGCGTCGCCGACCGCCCGTCAACCCCCTTGCATGAGCCGGTATTTCACCTTCTGTAGACACTCCGCCCGGGATCACGGGAAACCGCAGGACCCTCGTACGCCTTCTGAAGTCGCAGGTCAGCTGCGCTGACATGCAGCGTTCGAGTTGTGCGCGATTTTCTGCCAGGAAAGTTTCCTGACAGACTCCTTGACGGGCTGTCGTGTACACGCGCAGACTCCGGTTCTGCTCGGCCGCCGCGCTCCACCGCCCACCTCTGGAGTCCCCCATGCGCGTCAGACACGGCACCGCACTCCTGCTCCGGCTACTCGCTCTGGCCGCCCTGGTCCTCGGCCTGCAAGCCGCCCCGGCTCACGCCGCCCCCGCCGCCGCTACGTTCCGGGTGCTGGCGTTCTACGACGGCACGTACGACGCCGCGCACATCAGCTTCGACCACGAGGCGAACGCCTGGTTCGCCCAGCAGGGCGCCGCCCACGGCTTCACGTACACCGCCACGACCGACTGGAGCCGGCTCAACAGCAGCGAGCTGGCCGGCTACCAGGTGGTGATGTTCCTCGACAACTACCCCCACACCGCCTCTCAGCGCTCCGCCTTCCAGTCGTACGTGCAGAACGGCGGCGGGTTCGTCGGCTTCCACGTCTCCGCGTTCAACACGGACACCAGCGACTGGCCCTGGTACCACAACACCTTCCTCGGCACCGGCACGTTCCGCTCCAACACCTGGGGTCCCACGCAGGAGACGCTGCGCGTGGACGACCCGGGGCACCCGGCGACGGCGGGGCTCCCCGCCACCATCACCTCGTCGGTCAGCGAGTGGTACAGCTGGCAGAACGACCTGCGGAAGAACCCCGCGATCGACGTCCTCGCCTCCATGGCGCCCTCGACGTTCCCCATCGGCACCGACCCCAACCAGACCTGGTACAGCGGGGATTACCCGATCGTGTGGTCGAACCGCGACTACCGGATGGTCTACAACAACTTCGGCCACAACGCGATGGACTACGCGACGAACACCGCCTTGTCCTCCACGTTCGCCAGCGACCGGCAGAACCAGCTGCTGCTCCAGGAGATCGCCTGGGCCGCCGGGCAGGACGGCGGCCCGGTCACCCCGCCCGAGGGCGCCACCGGCCGGATCACCGGCTACGGCAGCAAGTGCGTCGACGTGGCGGGCGCGAGCTCCGCCAACGGCACGGCGGTCCAGCTCTACGACTGCAACGGCTCGGGGGCCCAGCGGTGGACGGCCGGGACCGACGGCACGCTGCGGGCGCTCGGCAAGTGCCTGGACGTCGCCGCGGCCGGGACCGCCAACGGCACGAAGGTGCAGCTCTACGACTGCAACGGCTCCGGGGCGCAGGTCTGGCAGCACCGGAGCACCGGCGAGCTGGTGAACCCCGCGTCCGGGAAGTGCCTGGACGCGACCGGGCCCAGCTCGGCCAACGGCACCCGGCTCCAGCTCTGGACCTGCTACGGCAGCGGCAACCAGCTCTGGACCGGCCCGGCCTGACCGGGGTGGGGCGGGGGCGGTCGCGGCGAGGGGGCGGACCCCGCCGCGACCGCCCCTCCGTCCGGGTGGCCCCGTCCCGCCGCCCGGCGCAACGCCTCGTGTCGCGCGCGCGGAGCGGGGGCGCGGGCCGCCCAGGATGCCGGTATGAAACCCATGCCCAAACGCCTTGCCGCGCTGCGCTCACGCGCCCGCGCCACGGGTGCGGCCTGCGCCGTCCTGGCGACCGTCGTCCCCGTCTTCTCCCTCGGCCTCGGCGCGACCCCGGCCGCCGCCGACACCCTGCCCGGCGGGCTCGGGCCCTGCGTGCCTGGCGACTGCCCGGACCCGTTCCCGCCGGTCAACAACGGGGACATCGCCGGTCGGGACGACGCGATCAACATCTTCGTGGGCGACGACTTCCTCGTCCGGGGGCGTGCGGCGGAGGCCGAGGGCCGGGTCGTCGTGCTGGACGACTTCGACCAGAACAAGGACGCGGCGGCGGGCGGGCTGTACAACCTCGGGATCGTCGGCGTCGGCTCGCGGGTCGCGCCGCCCGTCGACTCGGACTTCCTGGCCGCCGGCGGGGACGTGACCATCGCGGACGGGCAGACCCTGGACACGACGGGCGGCCTCGTCGACGAGCTGGGCACCGTGCGCTACGCGGGCACGCTGACCGGGACCGTCACCGGGAGGACCGTCCAGGACGACGACGCGACGGCCCCGTACGTGGGCCTGCGCGACGAGCTGACGGCGGCCAGCCAGTGCTACGCGCGGCCGGACGGCACGACCCGGACGCCCACCGGGACCGCGGTCAACGAGGGCTACCGGACGCTGTTCACCGGCGACGGAACGTCGCAGCTCCAGGTGTTCAACGTCGACTTCGACCTAGTGAACCCGAACTCCCCCAACGGAAGCCAGTCCATCGAGTTCGCGGGCATCCCCGACGACGCGACGATCCTGGTCAACGTGGTCGGCGAGAACCGGGTCATCAACACCACCAGCGGCAGCGACACGCTCGGCCAGTACCGCGAGCGGCTGCTGTGGAACCTGCCCGACGCCACGACGGCGTCCTTCACCGGCTCCGGGCAGTTCCAGGGCAGCGTCCTGGTGGGCGAGCAGGCGTCCATGACCACGGTGAGCCTGCCCGGCATGAACGGCAGGTTCTTCACCACCGGCTCGCTCACCCACACCAGCGAGAACGCGGGCGTCGAGTTCCACGCCTACCCGTTCGACGGTGACCTCCCGGACTGCGGGGGCCCGCAGCCCGTGACCGGCGCGGTGAGCGTGCTGAAGACCGACGCCGAGACCGGCAACCCGCTGGCCGGGGCCGACTTCGAGCTGTGGCGCGAGACGAACGACGTGCCCGGCCTCCAGACGGACGGGGCCGACCCCGACACCTACGTCTCGGACTGCACCACCCCGGCGAACGGCGTCTGCTCCGACACCACGACCGTGGGCACGTACTACTGGCGCGAGACCGAGGCCCCGGACGGCTACGAGCTGCCCGACCCCAACGTCTTCGGGCCGCTGGTCCTCACCGAGGACAACGCGGACCAGGGCGTCCAGGTCGAGGCCGTCAACAGCCGGACGCCCGTGCCTCCGGTGACCGGTGAGGTCCGCGTACGCAAGACCGACGCCGAGACCGGTGAGCCGCTGGCCGGGGCCGACTTCGAGCTGTGGCGCGAGACCAACAGCACCCCGGGGCTCCAGACGATCGGCATCAACCCCGACACCCATGTCTCGGACTGCACCACCCCGGCGAACGGCGTCTGCACCACGACCACGATTCCGGGCACCTACTACTGGCGCGAGACCGCGGCCCCGGACGGCTACGAGCTGCCCGACCCCAATGTCTTCGGGCCACTCACCCTCACCGAGGACAACGCCGAGGACGGCGTCCAGGTCGAGGCCGCCAACAGCGAGGAGCCCACGCCGCCCGTGACCGGCTCGCTGACGCTGGACAAGACGGACGCCAAGAACGGGGAGCCGCTGCCCGGGGCCGTCTTCGAGCTGTGGCGCGAGAGCAACGACGTGCCCGGACTCCAGACGGGCGGGGCCGACCCCGACACCCTCGCGGACGCGGGCTGCTCGACCGACGAGGACGGGCAGTGCACCTTCGACGACCTGCCGCTCGGTGAGTACTACCTCCGCGAGATCGCCGTCCCGGAGGGCTACGTCCTGCCGACGGACCCCGTCTCGGGCCCGTACGAGGTGACGGAGGAGAACAGCGAGGAGGGCGTCACCGTGGAGCTGGCCAACGACCGCGGTGAGCCGTGCAAGGGCAAGGACTGCAAGGACGACACGCACGAGGCCGCTCGCGGCTGACACGGTCACCCGCCCGGCCGCCCGCGAGTGGGCGGCCGGGCGGTACGCACGGCCCCGTTGATTCCGTAGGAGGTCCCGCCTTGTCCCGTCCCCACCGTTTCGCCGGTGCCGCCGTCGCCGCCGCGGCCTTGGCGCTGCTGTGCACCGCGGTCCCCTCGGCCGCGTCCGCCGGCCGCGACGCCGCGTGCACCGCCCCGGCCGGGCCGTATCAGCGGCAGCTGGAACAGCACCTCGGGCTGCCCGTGGACGGCCGCCAGTCCGACGCCGACTGCCGGGCCATCCGGGCCTTCCAGACCGAGCGGGGCCGCCCGCACCCGGACGGGTTCGCCGACCTCGGCACGTACCGCGCGATGCTCGTGGTCGAGGCCACGCCGAATCCGAACGCCGCCGGGAACTGCCCCGTCGAGACCGGCCGCGTGACCTGTGTCGACATGGACCGCCAACTGCTGTGGGTGCAGAAGGGGAAGAAGGTCGTGTTCGGGCCCGTGCCCATCCGTACGGGCCGCGACGCGGAGGAGACGCGGCCGGGCCGGCACACCATCTACTGGCGCGACCGCGACCACGTCTCCGACCTCTACGACGACGCCCCGATGCCGTACTCGCAGTTCTTCGACGGCGGTCAGGCGCTGCACGGACACCCGGGCGACCTGTACGACGGGGGCGGGTCGGCGGGCTGCGTCAACCTGACGGTGGACGACGCGGCGAAGCTGTGGGATCTGCTCGCGCTCGATGACGTCGTGTACGTCTGGGGTGTGAAGCCCGGGACCGCCGACTAGGGCCTACTCCTCGCCCTCCAGGTTTCCTTCCGTTTCCAGGAAGACCTGGCGCAGGGCTTCGAGCACCGCCGGGTCGGGCTTGGCCCACATGCCGCGCGACTCCGCTTCCAGAAGGCGTTCCGCGATGCCGTGCAGGGCCCACGGGTTGGCCTGTTCGAGGAAGGCGCGGTTGGCCGGGTCCAGGACGTAGGTCTCGGTCAGCTTGTCGTACATCCAGTCCGCGACGACGCCCGTCGTGGCGTCGTAACCGAAGAGGTAGTCGACGGTCGCCGCCAGCTCGAAGGCTCCCTTGTAGCCGTGGCGGCGCATCGCCTCGATCCACTTCGGGTTGACGACGCGGGCGCGGAAGACGCGCGAGGTCTCCTCGGTCAGCGTGCGCGTGCGGACCGTCTCGGGGCGGGTCGAGTCCCCGATGTACGCCTCCGGGGCGGTCCCCTTCAGCGCGCGGACCGTGGCGACCATTCCCCCGTGGTACTGGAAGTAGTCGTCCGAGTCCGCGATGTCGTGCTCGCGGGTGTCGGTGTTCTTCGCGGCGACCGCGATGCGCTTGTACGCGGTCTCCATCTCCTCGCGGGCCGGGCAGCCGTCCAGGTCCCGGCCGTAGGCGTAGCCGCCCCAGGTCGTGTAGACCTCGGCGAGGTCGGCGTCGGTGCGCCAGTCGCGGGAGTCGATGAGCTGGAGCAGCCCGGCGCCGTACGTGCCGGGGCGCGAGCCGAAGATACGGGTGGTGGCCCGGCGCTCGTCCCCGTGCTCGGCCAGGTCGGCCTGGGTGTGCGCCCGTACGTGGTTGAGCTCGGCGGGTTCGTCGAGCGAGGCGGCCAGGCGTACGGCGTCGTCCAGGAGGCCGATGGTGTGCGGGAACGCGTCGCGGAAGAAGCCGCTGATGCGGAGGGTGACGTCGATCCTGGGGCGCCCCAGCTCCTCGGCCGGGATCGCCTCCAGGCCGGTGACGCGGCGCGAGGCGTCGTCCCAGACCGGGCGCACGCCGAGCAGCGCGAACGCCTCGGCCACGTCGTCGCCGGCGGTGCGCATGGCGCTCGTGCCCCAGAGGGAGAGGCCGACGGAGACCGGCCAGTCGCCGTTGTCCTCGCGGTAGCGGTTGAGCAGCGAGTCCGCCAGGGCCTGGCCGGTCTCCCAGGCGAGGCGGGAGGGGACGGCCTTGGGGTCGACGGAGTAGAAGTTCCGGCCGGTGGGGAGGACGTTGACGAGTCCCCGGAGGGGCGAGCCGGACGGCCCTGCGGGGACGAATCCGCCCTGGAGGGCGTGGACGCAGTGGGTGAGTTCGTCCTCGGTGCGGGCCAGGCGGGGGGCGACCTCCTGGGCCGCGAAGTTGAGGATTGCCGCCACGTCCGGGGTCAGGTCGTGGAGCGGTGTGCGGGTCGTCTGCTCGGGGCTCTGCCCCGGACCCCGCTGCTCAATCGCCGCAGGGGCTTGAATGGGCTGCCAGCCCGCGTCCTCCATCGCCTGGACCAGGGCCCGTGCCTCCTCCTCCACCGCGTCCGCGTCCGTGCGGGTCGCCGCCGATTCGTCCAGGCCCAGGGCCTCGCGGAGGCCCGGGAGGGACGTCGTGCCGCCCCAGATCTGGCGGGCGCGGAGGATCGCGAGGATCAGGTTGACGCGGGCGGCCCCGGTCGGCGCGGCGCCGAGGACGTGGAGGCCGTCGCGGATCTGGACGTCCTTGATCTCGCAGAGCCAGCCGTCCAGATGCATGATGAAGTCGTCGAAGCCCTCGTCCTCCGGGCGGTCCTCGACGCCCAGGTCGTGGTCGAGCTTCGCGGCCTGGATCAGGGTCCAGATCTGGGCGCGGATGGCCGGCAGCTTCGCCGGGTCCATGGCGGCGATCTGGGCGTGCTCGTCCAGGAGTTGTTCGAGGCGGGCGATGTCCCCGTAGCTGTCCGCCCGGGCCATCGGCGGCACCAGGTGGTCCACGAGCGTGGCGTGCACCCGGCGCTTGGCCTGGGTGCCCTCGCCCGGGTCGTTGACGAGGAACGGGTAGATCAGCGGGAGGTCGCCGAGCGCCGCGTCCGGGCCGCAGGCGGCGGACAGGCCCGCGTTCTTGCCGGGCAGCCACTCCAGGTTGCCGTGCTTGCCGAGGTGGATCATCGCGTCGGCGCCGAAGCCGTTGTCGTCGGCGCGGGCGGCGATCCAGCGGTAGGCGGCCAGGTAGTGGTGCGAGGGCGGCAGGTCCGGGTCGTGGTAGATCGCGATGGGGTTCTCGCCGAAGCCGCGCGGGGCTGGATGAGGATGAGCAGGTTGCCCCGGCGCAGGGCCGCGAGGACGATGTCGCCCTCCGGGTTGCGGGAGCGGTCCACGAACATCTCGCCGGGCGGCGGGCCCCAGTGCTCCTCGACGGACTCGCGGAGTTCGGCGGGGAGTGTGGCGTACCAGCGGCGGTAGTCGGCGGCGGGGATGCGGACCGGGTTGCGGGCGAGCTGTTCCTCGGTGAGCCACTCCTGGTCGTGGCCGCCCGCCTCGATGAGGGCGTAGATCAGCTCGTCGCCGTCGCCCGATGCGAGGCCGGGGACCTCCTCCGTACCGAAGTCGTAGCCCTCCTCGCGCAGTCGGCGCAGCAGGGCCACCGCGCTGGCGGGGGTGTCGAGCCCGACGGCGTTGCCGATACGGGAGTGCTTGGTCGGGTACGCGGAGAGGACGAGCGCGACGCGCTTCTCCGCGTTCGGGATGTGGCGCAGGCGGGCGTGGCGGACGGCGATGCCGGCGACGCGGGCGGCGCGTTCGTCGTCGGCGACGTAGGCAGGGAGGCCGTCCTCGTCGATCTCCTTGAAGGAGAACGGGACGGTGATCAGGCGGCCGTCGAACTCGGGCACCGCGATCTGGCTGGCGGCGTCCAGCGGGGAGACGCCCTCGTCGTTGCCCTCCCAGTCGGTGCGGGAGCCGGTGAGGCAGAGCGCCTGGAGGATCGGCACGTCGAGCGCGCTGAGCGCGCCCGCGTCCCAGGACTCGTCGTCGCCGCCGGCCGACGCCTCGGCGGGCCGGGTGCCGCCCGCCGCGAGGACCGTGGTCACGATCGCGTCGGCGGCGCGCAGGGTCTCGATGAGTTCGGGCTCGGGGGCGCGCAGCGAGGCGACGTACAGCGGGAGGGCCTTCGCGCCCTCGGCCTCGACGGCCCGGCACAGGGTCTCGATGAACGCGGTGTTGCCGCTCATGTGGTGGGCGCGGTAGTAGAGCACGGCCACCGTGGGGGCGCCGTCCGGGGTCGCGCGGGGCTCGCGCTCCAGCGGGCCCCAGGAGGGCGCGGCGGCGGGCGGTTCGAAGCCGTGGCCGGTGAGCAGGACGGTGTCGGAGAGGAAGCGGGCGAGCTGGTCCAGGTTGGCGGGGCCGCCGTGCGCGAGGTAGGCGTGGGCCTCGGCGGCGATCCCGATCGGGACGGTGGAGGCGGCCATCAGCTGGGCGTCGGGGGCCTGTTCCCCGGTGAGGACGACGACGGGGCGGCCGGTGGCGAGGACCTGGTCGAGGCCGTCCTGCCAGGCGCGGACCCCGCCGAGGAGGCGGACGACGACGAGGTCGGTGCCGTCCAGGAGTGCGGGCAGGTCCTGGAGCGGGAGGCGGGAGGGGTTCGCGTACCGGTAGCGGACGGGGCCGTCGGAGGCGCGGGCGCTGAGCAGGTCGGTGTCGGACGTCGACAGGAGCAGGATCATGCGGCGTCTGGCCTTCCTCGGGGTGTCCACGCCCCGGGCGGTGTCGAGAGCTCCCCTGCTCGGACCTGCCGAACGTGCGGGGAAGGGAGTTCCTGACTCGCCCGGCCTGGTGGGGCCGGGCTCACAGTGGCGGGACCGCGCCGGAATCGCACCGGGCTTCCTCCCCTGTCGCCGTCTGTGGCGACGACGGACCCGGAGGTCCGCCGCTAGGCATAGTAAGGGCCTGAGCGCGACGATGGGTCATACGGATCGGATGAGATGGTCGGTATGCTCGCCGCCATGCCTCCCCCAGCCCCCCGTTTCGCGCAGCCCGACGACGCCCGTTTCCGGGCTCGCGGCGACGCCTGCCCCGGTGCGCTGCGGCTCCACCGGGCGGACGACGGGGCGTTGGCGCGGGTGCGGGTGCCCGGTGGCGTGCTGTCCTGGGAGCAGGCGGACGGGCTCCGGGAGTTGGCCGAGCGGCTGGGCGATGGTGAGCTGTATCTCACTTCGCGCGGCAATGTGCAGCTGCGCGGGCTGGGTGCGGAGTGCGGCGGCGAACTGGCCTCACGCATGTACGAAATGGGGCTTTTGCCCTCCGAGCGGCATGAGCGGGTCCGCAATGTGGTGGCCTCCCCGCTGTCCGGGCTCGACGGTCTCGGCGCGCGCGATGTCCGCCCGTGGCTGACCGCGCTGGACGCGCTGGTGTGCGCGAGCGAGGAGGCGGCCGGGCTGTCGGGGCGGTTCCTGTTCGCGCTGGACGACGGGCGCGGTGACGTGGACGCGCTGGGCGCGGATGTGACGCTCCGGGCGCGGGCGGACGGGGACGTGGAGCTGCGGATCGGCGCGCTGGACGCGGTGGTCCGGATTCCCGGGAACGAGGCCCCGCGCGCCGCACTGCTCGCCGCGACGGCGTTCCTGGACGCGGCGGCCGGCTCCGGCGCCTGGCGGGTGGCCGACCTGACCGGGGGTGCCGGGCCGTTGTTCGACGAGGTCGTACGGAGGCTGGGCGCCGCCGGGCTGCCCGTCGCCCCCGGGAGCGTACCGGTGCCGGACGGGGCTCCCCCGGCGCTCGGTGCGGTGACCGGCCCCGGGGACACGGACGCGCTGTCCGCCGGGCTGCCGCTCGGGCGGGCGGACGCGGTGCGGTGGCGGGCGCTGACGGACCTCGCCCGGGACCACGGCGCGGGCGAACTGCGGCTCACTCCGTGGCGCGGAGTCGTCGTGCCCGGTGTCCGGCGGGAGCGGGTGCCCGGCGCGCTCGACGCGTTGGAGGCCGTGGGGCTCGTCACCGGGGACCGCTCGCCGTGGTCCGGCGTGGGGGCGTGCATCGGGCGGCCCGGGTGCGCGAAGTCCCTGGCCAATGTGCGGGGTGACGCCGCGTCAGCTCTGCGCGCCGGGTCGCCGGACCGCGCCCTGCCCGTCCACTGGTCCGGTTGCGAGCGGCGGTGCGGGCACCCGCGCGGTGCGTGGGTCGACGTCGTCGCGGCACCGGACGGCGGCTACCGGGTGTCCGTCGTACGGGACGGCGGACGGCGCGAGGAGCCGGTCCGCGTAGCCGACGACCCCGTCGCGCTGGCCGACGCCGTGGCGGCGGCCCGTACCCCTCACACCTGATCCCCCTCCCCACACTTTCTGACCGACCCCCCGCCCCGAAGAAGAGAGCGACACCACTGTGTACGAGTACGAGAAGGACGGACCGGCCATCTATCGCCAGTCCTTCGCCACCATCCGGGCGGAGGCGGACCTCGCCGGGCTGCCCGCGGACGTGAGCCAGGTCGCGGTCCGGATGATCCACGCCTGCGGGATGGTCGACCTCGTACGCGATCTCGGCTACACGCCCGACGCGGTCGCCCGCGCCCGCGCCGCGCTGCGGGCCGGCGCGCCCATCCTGTGCGACGTGGCGATGGTCGCCAGCGGGGTCACCCGCAAGCGGCTTCCCGCGGACAACGAGGTGGTGTGCACCCTGTCCGACCCTGCCGTGCCCGGGCTCGCGGCGGAGCTGGGCACGACCCGCTCGGCGGCTGCCCTGGAGCTGTGGCGGGACCGGCTCGACGGGGCGGTCGTGGCCGTCGGGAACGCGCCGACCGCTCTGTTCCGGCTGCTCGAAATGATCGAGGAGGGGGCGCCGCGCCCCGCCGCCGTCATCGGGGTCCCGGTCGGCTTCGTCGGGGCCGCCGAGTCCAAGGACGCCCTGGCCGCCCACCCGTCGGGGCTCGACCACCTGATCGTGCGCGGCCGGCGCGGCGGGAGCGCCATCGCCGCCGCCGCGCTCAACGCCATCGCCAGCGAGGAAGAGTGACCGTGAGCGAGCAGCAGACGGGACGGCTGTACGGGGTCGGGCTCGGCCCCGGCGACCCGAGCCTGATGACCGTGCGCGCCGTGGAGGTCATCGCGGAGGCGGACGTCGTCGCGTACCACAGCGCCCGGCACGGCCGGTCCATCGCCCGGTCCATCGCGGCGAAGCACCTGCGCGCCGACCACATCGAAGAGGCCCTGGTCTACCCCGTCACCACGGAGACCACGGACCACCCGGGCGGCTACCGGGGCGCGATGGAGGACTTCTACACCGAGGCGGCGGCCCGGCTCGCCGTGCATCTGGACGCGGGGCGCACGGTCGCCGTGCTCGCCGAGGGCGACCCGATGTTCTACGGCTCGTACATGCACATGCACAAGCGGCTGGCCGACCGCTATCCGACCGAGGTGATCCCCGGGGTGACCTCGGTCAGCGCGGCCGCCGCCCGGCTCGGGACCCCGCTCGCGGAGGGCGAGGAGGTCCTGACGATCCTGCCCGGCACCCTGCCGGAGGACGAGCTGACCGCGCGGCTGGCCGCGACCGACGCGGCGGTGGTGATGAAGCTCGGCCGCACCTTCCCGGCCGTGCGCCGCGCGTTCGAGGCGTCGGGCCGACTGCCCGAGGCCCGCTATGTGGAGCGCGCCACGATGGCCGGCGAGCGGCTGGGCGAACTCGCGGACACGGAAGCGGACTCGGTGCCGTACTTCGCGGTCGCCGTTCTGCCGAGCCGGATCGACGCCCGCCCGGAGCGCGCCCCCGGCGACGGCGAGGTGACCGTCGTCGGCACGGGTCCGGCGGGTCCGCTGTGGCTGACGCCCGAGACGCGCGGGGCGCTGGCCGGGGCGGACGACCTGGTCGGCTACACGACCTACCTGGACCGGGTGCCGGTCCGGCCGGGGCAGATACGGCACGGCTCGGACAACAAGGTGGAGTCGGAGCGGGCGGAGTTCGCGCTCGACCTGGCCCGGCGCGGGCGGCGGGTCGCCGTGGTCTCCGGCGGGGACCCGGGGGTCTTCGCCATGGCGACGGCGGTGCTCGAAGTGGCGGCGCAGGAGGAGTACGCGGACGTGCCGGTGCGGGTGCTGCCCGGGGTGACGGCGGCGAACGCGGCGGCGGCCCGGGCGGGTGCGCCGCTGGGCCACGATTACGCGACGATCTCGCTGTCGGACCGGCTCAAGCCGTGGGAGGTCATCGCGCGCAGGCTGTCCGCCGCCGCCTCGGCGGACCTGGTGCTCGCGCTGTACAACCCCGGTTCGCGGAGCCGGACCTGGCAGGTCGGCAAGGCCCGCGACCTGCTCCTGGAACACCGCTCGCCGGACACGCCCGTGGTGCTCGGGCGGGACGTCGGAGGGGCGGGCGAGCGCGTACGGACCGTGCGCCTCGGGGACCTCGATCCGGCCGAGGTGGACATGCGCACGATCCTGATCGTCGGGTCCTCGCAGACCCGGTGGGGGCGGCGGGGCGACGGCACGCGGATCGTGTGGACGCCGCGCCGCTACCCGGAGGACTGATCCGTCAGCCGGTGAAGCCAGGCCAGGGCCTCTTCCGGGGTGCCGGCCACCGGGCCTCCTTCGGGGACCGGTGGCCGCCGGACCACGACCACGGGGATCCCGGCCTCGCGGGCGGCGGTCAGCTTGGGGCGGTCGCGGCGCCGCCGCTGTCCTTGGTGACGAGGACGTCGATGCGGTGGCGGCGGATCAGTTCGCGCTCGCCCTCCAGGGTGAAGGGGCCCCGGTCGAGCAGGGTCTCGATCCGGGCCGGGTACGGCGGTTCCGGCGCGTCCACGGACCGCATCAGGAACCACAGCCCGTCCAGGCCCGCGAAGGCCGCGAGCCCCATCCGCCCGGTGGTGAGGAAGACCCGCCGCCCCAGTGCGGGCAGCGCGTCGGCCGCCTCGGCCAGGGAGGAGACCGGGTGCCAGTCGTCGCCGGCCCCGGGCACCCAGCCGGGCCGACGCAGCATGAGCAGGGGAACATGGGCGGCGGCAGCGGCGCGGGCCGCGTTGAAGGTGATCGTCCCGGCGAAAGGATGGGTGGCGTCGATGAGCGCGCGCACCCGGTGCGAGCGGAGCCAGTCCGCGAGTCCGTCGGCCCCGCCGAAGCCCCCTACCCGGACCTCCCCCGGCGGCAGCTTCGGCCGGGCCACCCGGCCGGCCAGGGAGCTGGTGACCCTGCTCCCGGCGGGCAGCTCCGCCACCAGCAGCTCGGCGAGGCGGCGGGCCTCCGTCGTCCCGCCCAGAATCAGTACGTGCACAGGGACCATCCATGAGTGAGGCGAAAGGCGGGCGCGGCGCCCAACTCAAGCACACCGGTCTGCGGCCCGGCTGGACGACCGGGGCCTGTGCCACGGCCGCCGCGACGGCCGCGTACACGGCGCTGCTGAGCGGCGACTTCCCGGACCCGGTGACCATCACCCTGCCCAAGGGCCAGACCCCGGCGTTCGCGCTCGCTGTGGAGGAGCTGGGCGACGGGCGGGCCACGGCGGGCGTGGTGAAGGACGCGGGCGACGACCCCGATGTGACGCACGGCGCCCTGGTGCGGGTGAGCGTGCGGGCGCTGCCGCCGGGCTCGGGCGTGGTGTTCCGGGCGGGCCCCGGCGTCGGCACGGTGACGCTGCCGGGGCTGCCGCTGGACGTGGGCGAACCGGCGGTCAACCCGGTGCCGCGCCAGATGATCCGGGACCACATCGCGGAGGTCGCGGCGGCGCACGGCGGGTCCGGGGACGTGGAGGTGACGGTCGGCGTGGACCACGGCGAGGAGATCGCCCGCTCCACCTGGAACCCGCGTCTGGGCATCCTGGGCGGCCTGTCGGTCCTCGGCACGACCGGGGTCGTGGTGCCGTACTCCTGCTCGGCGTGGATCGACTCGATCCGGCGCGGTGTGGACGTGGCGCGCGCGGCCGGGCACACCCATGTCGCCGGGTGCACGGGGTCCACCTCGGAGAAGACGGTGGTCGCCGAGTACGGCCTGCCGGAGATCGCGCTGCTGGACATGGGCGACTTCGCGGGCGCGGTGCTCAAGTACGTACGCCGCCACCCGGTGGACCGGCTCACGATCTGCGGCGGGTTCGCCAAGCTGTCGAAGCTCGCCGCCGGCCATCTGGACCTCCACTCGGGCCGCTCCCAGGTGGACAAGGCGTACCTGGCGGAGCTGGCCCGGCGCGGCGGCGCCGACGAGGCCCTGGCCGCCGACATCGCCGTCGCCAACACCGGTCTCGCCGCACTCCAGCTGTGCCAGGCGCACGGGGTGCCGCTGGGCGATCTGGTGGCGGTGGCGGCACGGGACGAGGCGCTGTCGGTGCTGCGGGGCGCTCCGGTGGCCGTGGACGTGATCTGCGTCGACCGGGCGGGGACCGTGGTGGGGCGCAGCTCCGTACGGTGACCCGCCCGGGCGGGTGGTCAGCAGGTGTGGCGGTCGCGGGCGGGCGAGTAGAGGTGGCTGTCGTGGAACTGCTCGGCGCCCAGGGTGCGGCCGACCATGATCACGGCGGTACGGATGACTCCCGCGTCCTTCACCTGTGCGGCGATGTCGTCCAGGGTGCCGCGCAGGACGAGTTCGTCGGGGCGTGAGGCCATCGCGACGACGGCGGCCGGGCAGTCCGCCCCGTAGTGCGGCAGCAGTTCCTCGACGACGCGGTCCACGTAACGGGCCGCGAGGTGCAGGACGATCAGGGCGCCGCTGCGGCCGAGCGTCGCCAGGTCCTCGCCCTCGGGCATGGCGGTGGCCCGCTGGGCGATCCGGGTCAGGATGACGGTCTGGCCCACGGTCGGCACGGTCAGCTCGCGCTTGAGGGCCGCCGCCGCTGCCGCGAACGCGGGTACGCCCGGGACCACCTCGTACGGCACGCCCGCCTCGTCCAGGCGGCGCATCTGCTCGTTGACCGCGCTGAACACCGAGGGGTCGCCGGAGTGCAGCCGCGCCACGTCGTGGCCGGCCCGGTGCGCGGCGACCAGCTCGGCGGTGATCGCGTCGATGTCGAGCTGCGCGGTGTCCACCAGGCGGGCGTCGTCCGGGCACTCGGCCAGGAGCTCGCGGGGCACCAGGCTGCCCGCGTACAGGCACACCTGGCAGGCGGCGAGCGTGCGCGCGCCGCGCACCGTGATCAGGTCGGCGGCGCCGGGGCCCGCGCCGATGAAGTACACGGTCATCTGTCGTCTCCAGGGAGTTGCGTGGCCTTGCGTACGGACCACTGGGTGACGGGCATGGCCTGGCGCCAGCCGGTGAACGTGCCGACCGGCACGGCGTGCGCGACGGCGAGGCGGGTCAACTCCCCGCCGTGCGCCTTGTGTTGCGCGGCGAGCAGCGCCTCGGACTCCAGCGTGACCGTGTTGGCGACCAGCCGGCCGCCGGGCGGGAGCGCGGCGAGGCAGGTGTCGAGCAGGCCGGGTGCGGTGAGGCCGCCGCCGATGAACACGGCGTCCGGGGCGGGTAGTTGGTCCAAACAGTCGGGGGCGCGGCCGGTGACGACGCGGAGGCCGGGCACGCCGAGCCGGTCGGCGTTCTCCGCGATGCGCGCCGCGCGCACGGGGTCGCGTTCGACGGTGACCGCCCGGCAGGAGGGGTGGACGCGCATCCACTCGATGGCGATGGAGCCGGAGCCGCCGCCGATGTCCCAGAGGAGTTCGCCGGGGGCGGGGGCGAGCACGCCGAGCGTGACGGCGCGGATGTGACGCTTCGTCAACTGCCCGTCGTGGGCGTACGCCTCGTCCGGCAGGCCCGGTACGGCGCCGAGGCGCAGCGCCCCGGGCGCCCTCCGGCACTCGACGGCGACGATGTTGAGCGGGTCCCCGGCCGGGTGGTCCCAGGTGTCCGCCGTGCCCTCGGCGCACGCCTCGTCCTCGCCGCCGAGCTGTTCCAGGACCCGCAGGCGGCTGGGCCCGAAGCCGTGGTCGCGGAGCAGTGCGGCGACCGCAGCCGGGGTGGTGGCGTCGGCGCTGAGAACGAGGACCCGGCGGCCTTCGTGGAGGGCGGCGGCGAGCCGGGCGGCGGGGCGGCCGACGAGGGTGACGACCTCGGTGTCCTCCAGCGGCCAGCCGATGCGGGCGCAGGCGTAGGAGACGGACGAGGGGTGCGGCAGGACGTGCAGCCGGTCGGCGCCCAGGACCTCGGTGAGCGCGCGGCCGATCCCGTAGAACATGGGGTCGCCGCTGGCCAGGACGGCGATGCGGCGGCCCGCGTGCGCGGCGAGCAGGCCGGGGACGGCGGGGCGCAGGGGCGACGGCCAGGGCACGCGGGTGCCCGTGCACCGCGGTGGCAGGAGGGCGAGTTGCCGCTCGGCGCCGATGAGGACCTGGGCGTCGGCCAGGGCCGCGCGCGCCGGTCCGGTGAGCCCGGCCCATCCGTCGGCTCCGATCCCGGCCACGGTGACTGCGGGCGGGCGGGGGTGCTCGGGGGTCACGGACGGTACCTCGGGTCTCGGGGGCTGGCGCATCCGCACTCTACTGGCCGGTCGGGGGCGACCCGGAGGCGGCTAGGAGCTTCCTCCAGGGAGTACCGCAGCTGCCATGTGTTTTCCCATGGAAAGCTGTAAATGCGATGTGATCACCCATACTCTTTGGCACATGCTGCTCTCCATGAATTCCTCTTCCACTCAGCGGCGCGTCGCCGCGGCCCTCGTCGTCGTGGGCCTGCTCACGCCCCTCACCGCGTGCGGCGGCGGGGACGACGACGACACCACCAAGGACTCGGCCGCCGATCTCACCGTCCTCGCCGCCTCTTCGCTCACCGATGTGTTCAAGGAGGCGGGTGCGGCGTACGAGAAGGAGCACCCGGGCACGAAGGTGACGTTCTCCTTCGCCGGGTCGCAGGAGCTGGCCGCGCAGGTGAAGCAGGGCGCGCCCGCCGACGCGCTGGTCACCGCCGACACGAAGACGATGGACGGCCTGAAGTCGGACACCGGCACCCCGACGGTCATCGCCAAGAACCGCCTGGTCATCGCCACCGGCAAGGGCAACCCGGAGAAGGTCGGGAACCTCAAGGACCTGGCCGACACCAAGCTGAAGGTGGTCCTCGCCGCACCCGAGGTGCCGGTGGGCCGCTACAGCAAGCAGATCCTGGACGCCCAGAAGATCACCGTGAAGCCGGTCTCGCAGGAGCCCAACGTGCGCGCGGTGCTCAGCAAGGTCGAGCTGGGCGAGGCGGACGCCGGTCTCGTCTACAAGACCGATGTCGCCGCGGCCGCGGGCAAGGTCGACTCGGTCGACATCCCGGACGAGCAGAACGCCGTCGCCTCGTACCCGGCGGCGACCCTGAAGACCAGCAAGCACAGCGCTGCGGCCGAGGCGTTCGTAAAGTGGCTGTCCTCGCCCGAGGCACGGAAGATCCTGACCGGCGCGGGCTTCCAGCAGCCGTAGCGTCGACAAGGAACACGATGAACCGCCGCCCCCGCGCACCGATCGTGCTGGCCCTCCCCGCGCTGCTGGCCGTGGCGTTCCTGCTGCTGCCGCTGGCCGGCATCCTGGCCCGCACCTCCTGGGGCGAGCTGGGCACCCACCTCACCAGCCAGGGCACCACCCAGGCGCTGACGCTGTCGCTGATCGTCTCCGGCTGGGCGCTGCTCCTCTCCCTCGTCCTGGGGGTGCCGCTGGCCTGGCTGCTCGCCCGGGTCGACTTCCCGGGCAAGGTCTTCGTCCGGTCGCTGGTGCTGCTGCCGATGGTGCTGCCGCCGACGGTCGGCGGTGTGGCGCTGCTCCTCGGCTTCGGCCGCCGGGGGCTGCTCGGGCCGTGGCTGGAGGACTGGTTCGGGATCACGCTGCCCTTCCACACCTCGGGCGCGGTGCTCGCGGCGACCTTCGTCGCCATGCCGTTCCTGGTGATCAGCCTGGAGGGCGCGCTGGGCGGGCTGCGCCCCCGTTACGAGGAGACCGCGGCCTCCCTGGGGGCGTCGCCGGTACGGGTGTTCCTCACGGTCACGCTGCCGATGGTGGCGCCCGGTCTTGCCGCGGGGGCGGCGCTGACCTGGGCGCGGGCGCTCGGTGAGTTCGGGGCGACCATCACCTTCGCGGGCAACCTCCCCGGCACCACGCAGACCCTGCCCCTCCAGGTCTACCTGCTGCTCCAGGACAGCCCGGAGGCGGCGACCTCGGTGTCGCTGCTGCTGCTCGTCATCGCCATGGCGGTGCTGCTCGCGCTGCGGGGGCGGTGGACGGGGACGCCGCAGGCGCGTACGCGGAGGCGGGAGGTCGTCGACGAGGAGCCCGGGACCGCCGTCCCTTCGGGGGATGCTCCCGAGGCCGTACGGGAGGACTGGCCACTGCACGCCGAGGTCACCGGCTTCAACGAGCTGACCCTCGACGCGGAGGCCGGGACCACCATCGCCGTCGTCGGCCCCAACGGCGCCGGCAAGACGACCCTGCTGCGCGCCCTGCTCGGCCTCACCCCGCGCGCCCACGCCCGGCTCCTCCTGGGCGACACCGATGTCACCGCCCTGCCCGCCCACCGCCGGGGCGTCGCCTGGGTCCCGCAGGACGGCGCGCTGTTCCCGCACCTCAGCACCCTCGCCAACACCGCGTACGGGCTGCGCGCGAAGGGCGTACCGCGCGCCGAGGCCCGCCGCGCCGCGCAGGAGTGGCTGGACCGGCTCGGGGTCGGCCACCTGGCCTCCCGGAAGCCCGCCCAGGTCTCCGGCGGCCAGGCCCAGCGCGTCGCACTGGCCCGCGCGCTCGCCGCCCGTCCGCGCCTGCTGCTCCTCGACGAACCGCTCGCCGCGCTCGACCAGACGACCCGGTCCCAGGTCCGGCACACCCTGCGCCGCCATCTCGACGGGTTCGGCGGCGTCTGCCTCATCGTCACGCACGACCCCGTGGAGGCGGTCGCGCTCGCCGACCGGGTCCTCGTCCTGGAGGACGGCCGCACGCTCCAGGACGCCCCGCCCGCCGAGGTCACCCGGCACCCTCGGTCCCCCTGGGTCGCCCGGATGCTCGGCCGCAACGCCTGGCCCGGCACCGCCACCGCCGACGGCCTGGAATTCCCGGGCGGCGGGCGCCTCGTCGCGGCCGACCCGCTGCCGGCCGGGGCGCCCGCGCTCGCGGTCATCGCGCCCGAGGCCGTCTCCGTACACCGGGAGAAGCCGACCGGGAGCCCGCGCAACGTGTGGCCGGGGACGGTGCGCGAGATCACGGCGGGCGGGAGCCGGCTGCGGGTGCTGGTGGGGTCGGATCAGGCGCCGGACCTGGTCGCGGAGATCACCCCGCAGGCCGCGGCCGAGCTGTCCCTAGTGGACGGGGCGCGAGTGTGGACCAGCGTCAAGGCCACCGAAGTGACGCTCGTGGGGCTCTGAGCCTCAGTAGACGTCCCGCACATACCGCTTGTCGGCGGCGAGCTGCTTCACGTACAGCGCGGCGGCCTCCGGGTCGAGCCCGCCGTGGGCGACGGCGATGTCGCGCAGCGCCCGGTCGACGTCCTTCGCCATCCGGGCCGCGTCGCCGCACACGTAGAAGTGGGCGCCCTCGCGCAGCCAGGACCACAGCTTGGCGCCGTGCTCGCGCATCCGGTCCTGTACGTAGACCTTGGCGCGCTGGTCGCGGGAGAAGGCGGTGTCCAGGCGGGTGAGGGTGCCATCGGCGAGGAAGGACGTCAGCTCCTCCTCGTAGAAGAAGTCGGTGGCCCGGTGCTGCTCCCCGAAGAACAGCCAGTTGGGGCCCGGGTCGCGGCGGGCCCGGCGCTCCTCCAGGAAGCCGATGAAGGGGGCGACGCCGGTCCCGGGGCCGACCATGACCATCGGTGCGTCAGGGCGGGCCGGTGGCCGGAAGTGCGGGGCGCGGCGGACGAAGACCGGGACGCGGGTGTCGGGTTCGGCGTCCGCGAGGAACGGCGAGCAGACCCCGGCGCGCGGGCGGCCGTGGAGGTTTTCGTAGCGGACGACGGAGACCGTCAGGGAGAGGCGGTCGGGGTCGGTGAGCGGGCTGGACGATATGGAGTACAGGCGGGGTTGCAGGGGTTTGAGGAGGCCGGCCCACTCCTCGGGGGTGGCCTTGACCGGGTACTCAGAGAGGACGTCGACGGCCTGGCGGCCCCAGGACCAGCGGGCCAGCTCGCCCTTGTTGTCGGGCCGCAGCATCTTCTTCAGCTCCCGGTCGCCGGTGCGTTCGGTGACGAAGCCGAGGAGGGCGGGGGTGAGGCGGGTGATGTCCAGCCGGGTGTGGAGCGCGTCGCGGAGCCGGAGGCCGCCGAGGCCGGAGACCTCGATCTCCGCGTCGGCGTCGAGGCCGGTGACGGAGAGCCATTCGGCCACCAGGTCTAGGTGGTTGGCGGCGTGGACGCCGAGCGCGTCCCCGGCCGCGTACTCCAGGGCGGCCCCGGTCCCGCTGGTGTCGAAGGTGAAGCGGCGGACCTCCTTGCCGGAGCCGGGCAGCCCGAGCAGCCGGTTGCCGGCCAGCCGGGCGGTGACGGGGGCGGGCTTGGGGGTGCGGACCGGGGCGGGGGCGGGCGGGGGCGCGGGGGCCGGTGCGGTGGGCGGGGCGGTGAGCCCGGCGAGGACCTGGTCGAGCCAGCTCAGCGCGGACGGTTCGTAGTCGGGCTCGCAGTCGGTACGCGGGGCGAGGCGGACGGCCCCCAGCTCGTCCAGGCGCCGGTCGAGCCTGCGCCCGTGTCCGCAGAAGTCGTCGTACGAGGAGTCCCCGAAGGCCAGGACCGCGTACCGCCGGCCGTCCAGGGGCGGGAGGTCGGCGGCGGTCAGGGCCTCCCAGAACCCGGAGCCGTTGTCGGGCGCGTCGCCGTCCCCGAAGGTGCTGGTGATCAGGAGGAGGTCGGCGGCCGGTGGCAGGGCGCGCGGGTCCGCCTCGTCCATGCCGAGGAGCCGGGTGCGCAGGCCCGTGGCGGTGAGCCGGTCGGCGGTGGCGACGGCGAACTCCTCGGCGTTGCCGGTCTGCGAGGCCCACAGCACGACGACCTCGCGGCCGGGGGGCTCGGCGGGCGCGGGGACGGGCGCGGGGGCGTCGGCGGGCGGCCCGGTGCGCGAGTACATGCCGGCCAGGACGCCGTTGACCCAGCGGGCGTGCTCGGCGCCGAAGGGGGCGCCGGGCGGGAGGACGGGGACGCCGGGGGCGCCGAGGGGCAGCCCGGCGAGGAAGCCGACGAGGTACTGGCGCTCGTGCTCGGCGAGGACCGGGGGCGGGGTGGTCTCCAGGCCGAAGACGGCGGCGGTTTCGGGGACGGCCGGTACGGGAAGCGGCACGGGCGCCGCCGCCACCTTCGTCAGCGTCACCGCGCACACCTTGAACTCCGGCTGGTAGGAGACCGGGTCCACCGCGTCGGCGGTCACCGCGTTGACGCTGAGGTATTCGCCGAAGAGGTCGTTCCAGTGGAAGGGCGCGAAGCAGCAGCCCGGGGCCACCCGGTCGGTGACCACGGCCGGCAGCACGGCCCGCCCGCGCCGGGACTCGACCTCCACCGAGTCGCCCTCCGCGAGCCCGAGGCGGGCCGCGTCCTCGGGGTGCACCTCCACGAACGGCCCGGGGTTGAGGCGGTTGAGCTTGGCGACCTTGCCGGTCTTGGTGAGGGTGTGCCACTGGTGCTGGACCCGGCCGGTGTTGAGCAGGAAGGGGTAGTCGTCGTCCGGCATCTCCGCCGCCGGGAGGTGGGGGCGGCCGAAGAAGCGGGCGCGTCCGGTCGGGGTCGGGAAGACCGGTCCGCCGCCGTCCGGGGCGAGATAGCGAATGGGGTTGCGGTCGGGGCCGTCGGCGGTGGGCGCGGGCCACTGGACGGGGGCGGTGCGCAGCCGTTCGTACGTCACGCCCCGCAGGTCGTAGCCGGTGCGGGGGTTCGCGGCGCGCTTGATCTCCTCGAAGACCTCCTCGGCGCTGTCGTACGTGAAGGCGTCCTCGTACCCCATGGCGCAGGCGATACGGGCGATGAGCCGCCAGTCCGCGAGGGCTTCGCCGGGCGGCTCGACGGCGGGGCGGGCGAGGGTGAGGTTGCGTTCGCTGTTGACGAGGACGCCCTCCGCCTCGCTCCACAGGGCGCCGGGCAGGACGACGTCGGCGTAGGCGTTGGTCTCGGTGTCGGCGAACACGTCCTGGGTGATGACGAGTTCGGCGGCCTCCAGGGCCTCGATGACGGTGCGGCGGTTGGCGACGGAGGCGACGGGGTTGGTGCAGATGATCCAGCACGCCTTGATGTCACCGGCCGCCATCCGCTCGAACATCTCGACCGTGCCCCGGCCGCACTCGTCCTTGCGGAGGGTGCCGGGGGCCAGGCCCCACAGCTCCTCGGTGAAGGCGCGGTCCTCGTCGTCCAGGAGTGACCGCTGCCCGGGGAGCCCAGGGCCCATGTAGCCCATCTCGCGCCCGCCCATGGCGTTGGGCTGGCCGGTGAGCGAGAGGGGGCCGCTGCCGGGGCGGCAGATCGCGCCGGTCGCCAGGTGGAGGTTGATCAGCGCGTTGGTGTTCCAGGTGCCGTGCGTGGACTGGTTGAGCCCCATGGTCCAGCAGCTCGTCCACTCCCCCGCCTCGCCGATCCACCGGGCGGCCTGCCGGAGGTCGTCCTCCGGTATGCCGGTGATCGCGGCGACGGCCTCGGGCGCGTAGTCCGCGAGGAATTCCGGCATCTCCTCCCAGCCCTCGGTGTGCGCGGCGATGAACGCGGGGTCGGTGTGCCCGTCGGCGTGGAGGAGGTGCAGGAGGCCGTTGAGGAGGGCCAGGTCGGTGCCGGGGCTGACGCGCAGGAAGAGGTCGGCCTTGTCGGCGGTGGCGGTGCGCCGGGGGTCCACGACGATCAGCTTGGCGCCCGCCTTGACGCGGTCCAGGAGGCGCAGGAAGAGGATCGGGTGGCAGTCGGCCATGTTGGAGCCGATGACGAGGAAGACGTCCGCGCGGTCCAGGTCGTCGTAGGAGCCGGGCGGCCCGTCGGCGCCGAGCGACAGCTTGTAGCCGCTGCCCGCGCTCGCCATGCACAGCCGCGAGTTGGACTCGACGCGGTTGGTGCGGACGAACCCCTTGGCCAGCTTGTTCGCGAGGTACTGCGCCTCCAGGCCCAGCTGCCCGGAGACGTAGAACGCGACGGCGTCCGGTCCGTGCGTGTCGATGACCGCCCGCAGCCGCCGCGCGGTGGCCGCGACCGCCTCGTCCACACCCACCGGTACGGGCTCCGCGCCGCGCTCCGGCCGCATCAGGGCGGTGGTCAGCCGGCCGGGCGCGGCGAGCATGTCGGCGGTGGTCGCGCCCTTGGTGCAGAGCCGCCCGGCGTTGGCGGGGTGCCGCTTGTCCCCCGCCGCCTTCAGGACCGTACGCCGTCCGTCGGGCCCGGCCGCGATGTCGAGGACCATGCCGCAGCCCACCCCGCAGTACGAGCAGACCGTACGGACCTGAGTGGCGTCGGCCGACGAGCTCTGTGGGGGCACCGGGGAGACCTTCCGTGAATCGGATCGTGCCCCGACGGTAGGAAAGCGCCGTTACGCCGGTGTGGCACCGGCCGATCATGGGCGGTAACGCTCGTCGCACACCGGACGGTCCGCCGGTGTGAGAAGAGCGGCCGCTCAGGTCTCCTCGGTGAGCTGTTCGTCCAGGTCGTCGAAGAGCAGTTCCGCGTGGTCGACCTGGCCCGTCCGGTACGCCGAGCGGGCGACGAGGTGCGCGGCGACCGGGCCCGTCATCAGCTGGAAGAAGCCGATCAGCGCCAGCGTCGCCAGGTCCATGCCGCTGCGCAGCCGCAGGGCCACCCCGGCGAGCACGATGAGCATGCCGAGCGCCTGCGGTTTGGTCGCGGCGTGGCTGCGGGAGAGGACGTCCGGCAGCCGCAGCATGCCGATGACGCCGAGCAGGCAGATCGCGGCGCCGAGCAGCACCAGCGCCGCGCCGGCCGTGTCCAGGATCTGGAGCCAGACGCTCATGGCCCCTCCTCCCCGCCGTGCCCGGCCCGCTCCCGGTGCGGACGGCCCGGCGGCCGGTCGCGTACGGCGATGAAGCGCGCGATGCCGACCGATCCGGTGAAGCCGAGGAAGGCCAGGACCAGCATGATCGGGAAGTAGAACGGGTCCCGCGCGAACGCCGACTTGGCGCCGAGCCCGGCGATGATGAGCGCGGCGCAGACGTCGAGCGCGATGGCCCGGTCGAGCATCGAGGGGCCGCGCCAGATGCGCGCGAGCAGCAGCGCGCCGGCGACGAGGATGAGGACGACGGCCGCCACGAGCAGCACCCGGTCCACGGTCTGGGGGGCGCTCATGGCCGCTCCTCCTGGTCTCCCGGCCGGGCGCCGGTGTGCGGGGTGTCCGGGGGCGGGGCGGCGACCCGCTCGATCTCGTCGCGGGTGCCGAAGGCGCGTACGGTCAGCTCCTCCAGGCGCCACACGGAGCGCCGGGCGGCTTCCAGTTCGGCCGGGTCGCCCGCGTCCAGGACGTGCAGGAAGACGGTGGCGGTGGCGCGGCGGACCTCGACCACGGAGCCGTCGGGCACGTTCGACACGGTGACGGCGGTCGCGGTGAGCATCAGGTCGGAGCGGCAGCGCAGCGGTACGGCGATGACGGCCGCCCGGCGCGGCTGCCGGCCGTGGATCTGCCGGGTGACCTTCACGCCGGAGGTGTACATGTCGTACAGCAGATAGCCGGCGAGGCGCAGGATGCCCCAGGGGTGCAGCCGGAGCCCCAGGTCGACCTTGGGCAGCGGGAAGGCCAGGCAGACGACGACCGCGACGACGGCCCCGGTCAGCAGGTTCGCCCAGTTGAGGCTCGACCAGAGCAGCACCCAGATGACGGTGAGCCAGGCGATCAGCGGGAGGTCGAGCACCCGCCGGTGCCGGGCGCCGAACGCGGCGCTGAACGGCGGCAGGTCCTTGTTCCGGAAGGAGAAGGAGACGAGGCGTTTCACGGGCCCAGCACCTCCCGCGTGTACGGCGTGCGGGCGAGGAGTTCGGCCGCCGCCCGGTCGGTGTACGAGGTGAGCGGCCCGGCGAACACGGTGAAGGCGAGGCCGAGGCCGACCGCGGCGGCCGTCGCCCAGGTCATCGGGCGGGGCAGCAGGCTGGTGGTGGTGACGGCGTGGCCGTGGAGGGTCGCGGCGACGGCGAGCCCGGCGGGCTGGTGGCGGACGCGGACGCCCTCGTCCCCGGTGCCGGCCATCCGGTCGGGGCCCTCGTCGGCATCGTCGTCGTCGCTGTCGTCGTCGGACTCCAGGACCGTGCCGGTGGCGGCCTGGCCCGGGGGTGCCGCGCGCCAGAAGGCGAGGTTCCAGACCTTGGCCATCACGTACAGCGTGAGCAGGCTCGTCACGGTCGCCCCGACGACGAGGATCCAGGCCCACACCCCGCCGTCGGCGACACCGGCGCGCATCAGTCCGAGCTTGCCGATGAAGCCGGAGAGCGGCGGGATGCCGGCGAGGTTCATCGCGGGCACGAAGAAGAGGACGGCGAGGGCGGGTGCGGCCCGGGCGATGCCGCCGATCCTGGTCAGTTCGGTGGTGCCGGTCCGGCGTTCGATGAGCCCGGCGACCAGGAACAGCGTGGTCTGGACGGTGATGTGGTGGACGACGTAGACGATCGCGCCGCCGTACGCGCCCCGGGTGGCGAGGCCGATGCCGAAGACCATGTAGCCGATGTGGCTGATCAGGGTGAAGGAGAGCAGCCGCTTGAGGTCGGTCTGCGCGACGGCCCCAGGATGCCGACGATCATCGAGGCGAGGGCTGCCGCCATCAGCAGGTCGCCGAGCCGGTTGCCGGGGAAGAGCAGGGTCTCGGTGCGCAGCATGCAGTAGACGCCGACCTTGGTCAGCAGTCCGGCGAAGACGGCGGTGACGGGGGCGGGCGCGGTCGGGTAGGAGTCGGGCAGCCAGGCGGCGAGCGGGAAGACGGCGGCCTTGATCGCGAAGACCGTCAGCAGCATGGCCTGAATCAGGGTCTGGACGCCCAGGGGGAGTCCGCCGAGACGTTCGGCGAGCTGGGCGAAGTTGGCGGTTCCGGTCGCCGCGTACGTCATGGCGATGGCGGTCAGGAAGAGCATCGAGGAGAACAGCGAGATGATCACGTACGTGGAGCCCGCCCGGATGCGCGGACCGGTGCCGCCGAGGGTCAGCAGGACGAAGCTGGCGACGAGCATGATCTCGAAGCCGACGTAGAGGTTGACCAGGTCCCCGGCGAGGAAGGTGCACGAGACTCCGGCGACCAGGATCAGGTACGCGGGGTGGAAGACGGCGACCGGCGTCTCCTCGTCCCGGTCCGCCATGCCCTGGCCCAGGGAGTAGACGAGGACGCACAGGGTGACGGCGGAGGAGATGGTCAGCATCAGCCCGGAGAGCCGGTCGGCGACCAGGGTGATGCCGAGCGGCGGCGCGAAGTCCCCGAGGTGCACGGAGAGCGGCCCGTGCGTGTCGGCGGCGATCATCAGGGCGATCGAGAGGCCGAGTACGGCGGTGAGCACGGCGACGCTGACGAGGCGCTGGATCCGCTTGAGCCGCGTGCCGAAGGCGAGGCTCAGGCCGGTCGCGCAGAGCGGCAGCAGCACCGGCAGCGGGACGAGGGCGTTCATCCGGTGCCTCCTGGGTTCTGGGCGTCGGGGCCGGGGCCTCGCGGGTCATCGGCGCGCTTCGCGTAGTCCTCCGGGTCCGCGCCCAGGACGTCGTGCCACAGATCGCCGGTGGCGTCGCGGCCCCGGGCCTGGAGGGCGCGGTCGGCGCGCAGCCGGGCCCGGAGGCGGCGGCGTTCGTCGCGGTAGGCGCGGCGGGCCTCGGCGCTGCGGTCGCCGTCTTCGCGGAAGCGGGCGCGCAGCTCGTCGCGCTCGTCCAGCACTTCGGCGCGCAGGACGATGCGGCGGTCCTCCAGGTCGTCGTGGACCTCGTCGGTGCCGGTCAGCTGGTGGCCGCGGTAGGCCATGGCGAGCAGGAACGCGGTGGTGGCCAGGGTGATGACGATGGCGGTGAGCGCGATGGCCTGGGGCAGCGGGTCGGTGACCCGGCCGAGGTCGACGCCGTACAGCAGCGGTTCGCGGCCGGCCGTGCCGGTGGCGGACAGGATGAACAGGTTGATGCCGTTGCCCGCGATGACCGCGCCGAGCAGGATGCGGGTGAGGGGCCGGGTCAGCATGAGGATGCCGCCGACCGCGCAGAGGACCGCGGCGGTGGCGAGGAGCGAGGCGCTGACGGTCACGGGGTGGCCTCCCCGGTCTCCGGTCCGGCCTCGCGGGCGGCGGCCTTCTCGGCGGCGGCGCGTTCGATCTGCCGGTCGATCTTGGCGCCGAGGGCCCGCACGATGTCGAGGACGACGCCGAGGACCAGCAGGTAGACCCCGCAGTCGAAGACGACCGGGGTGCCGAACTCGAAGTCGCCGACGAGCGGCCAGTGGCCGTGGTAGGTCCAGGCGTGCAGGACCGTTCCGTCGTAGAGGCCGATCAGGGCGACCCCGGTGGAGAGGAACAGGCCGAGCCCGGTGAAGAGGCCGGGTTGCAGGGGCGCGGCCTCGGCGAGTTCGAAGCGGCCGCCCGCGAGGTAACGGGTGATCAGGGCGAGGCCCGCGACGAGGCCGCCGACGAAGCCGCCGCCCGGCATGTTCTCGGCGCAGAACAGCAGGTAGACCGAGAGCACCAGGATCGGGTGGAACAGCAGCCGCGTCACCACCTCGAAGACGACGGACCGGTGCTCGGGTGCCAGCGTGGAGCCGGCCGCGAGCCAGCCGCGCTCGGGCGCCCCCTCGTCGCCCTGCGGCACCCCGGTCAGCGGTTCTGCGGTCACGGACCAGGCGGTGCGGCCTCGTACCTCGGTGGATGCCGCCGTCCCCTCGGCGCGGCGGTGCAGGTAGATGAGGCTGGTGACGCCGATCGCGGCGGCGGCGAGTACGGCGGACTCCCCCATGGTGTCCCAGGCGCGGAGGTCGACGAGGATGGTGGCGACGACGTCCTTGAGGCCGTGGTGCGCGGTCTCCTCGACCATGGCCGCACCCGCCGGGGACGCGGTGCGCGCGGCGGCGGCGACCCAGACGACCACGCCGAGGGTCGCGGCGGCGGCCAGGGCGACCGGGATGCGCACGGCCCGCCGCCAGGGGCTCACCGACTCCTGGAAGTGCACCGGCATCCGCCGCAGGACCAGCACGAACACGATCATGGACACGGTTTCCACGCAGAACTGGGTGAGCGCCAGGTCCGGGCCGCCCTGGACGACGAACAGCAGGGCGGTCCCGTAGCCGGTGAGTCCGGCCAGCACCACGGCCTTCATGCGGCGTCTGACGGTGAGGCAGAGCAGGGCCGCCGCACAGGTCAGGGCGGCGACCGCGCCCTGGAGCGGGACGTCCCAGAGCCGGGGCGCCGAAGCCCCTTCCCAGGGCCGGTCCACGACGAACACGGAGAGCTGTCCGGCGAGCATCACCAGCAGGGTCGTCGCGAGGTACACGGAGAGGGAGCCGCGCTGGACGAAGCCGGTGGCCTGGAGGGAGAGCCGTTCCAGGCCCAGGAGCAGCTGGCCGAAGACGCCGTCGGCGGTGGGCCAGGCGATGCGCCGGGACAGCCGGGCGACCCGGTCGCGCGCGGCGAAGAGGACCGCGCCGCCGACGGTGGCGACGGCGGAGAGGAGGAGGGCGGTGCCCCAGCCGTGCCAGAGCGCGAGGTGGTACGGGTGGGCGGGGGCCGGGAAGGCGTCGGCGTAGGCGCTCAGCAGCCGGTCGGTCCAGCCGACGCCGGGGCCGAGGACGAGCCCGCAGAGGGCGAGCGCGGCGGGCGCGGCGAGGAAGGCCGGGCCGACCCGGTGCACGGGGGTGTCGGCGACCCCGGGTTTGCGGAGGAAGCCGCCCCAGATGAACCGGGCGGTGTACGCGACGGTGAGCGCCGAGCCCGCGACCGTGATGCCGAGCGCCCAGCGGTCCGCCGTGTCGCCGTGCAGCAGCGCCTCGAACGCCGACTCCTTCGCGGCGAAGCCGAGCAGCGGGGGCAGGGCGGCCATGGAGAGGGCGGCGAGGACGGCGACGGCGCAGACGTGCGGCAGGGCGCGTCCGACGCCGGAGAGCTTGCGCAGGTCACGGGTGCCGGCGGCGTGGTCCACGATGCCGGTGACGAGGAAGAGCGGGGCCTTGAAGAGGGCGTGGCCGAGGATCATGACGGCGGCGGCCAGCGCGGCGTCGCGGTTGCCGACGCCCGCGAGGAGGGTGAGGAAGCCGAGCTGGCTGACGGTCCCGTACGCCAGGACGATCTTCAGGTCGTTGAGCCGGAGGGCGCGCCAGCCGCCGAGGAGCATCGTCGCGGCGCCGAAGACGATCACGACGGGCCGCCAGCCGGGCACGTCGGCGAAGGCCGGGGCGAGCCGGGCGACCAGGTAGACCCCGGCCTTCACCATCGCGGCGGCGTGCAGATAGGCGCTGACGGGGTGGGTGCGGCCATGGCGTTGGGCAGCCAGAGGCTGAACGGCCAGACCGCCGACTTGGACAGGGCCCCGCACAGGATGAGCAGGACGGCGACCTCGACGGCGGTGGTCGTCGGGGGCGGGTCGGCCAGGATCTCGGAGATGCGGTAGGTGCCGGCCTGCTGACCGACGATCAGGAAGCCCACCAGCATGGCGAGGCCGCCGAGCGTGGTGACGGTCAGCGCCTGGAGGGCGGAGCGTCTGCTGTGGCGCTGCTCGCTGTCGTATCCGATGAGCAGGTACGAGAAGACGGTGGTGAGCTCCCAGAAGACGTAGAGGGAGATCAGGTCGTCGCTGAGGACGAGGGCGAGCATCGCGCCGGCGAACGCGAGGAGGTTCCCGGCGAAGCCGGCGAGCCGGGGGGTCGTGTCGCCGAAGTAGGAGGCGCAGTACAGCAGGACGAGCGTGCCGACGCCGGAGGCGAGCAGGACCATGAGTTCGGCGAGCGCGTCGAGGCGCAGGTCCACGGAGACGCCGTAGTCGGGCATCCAGGCCCAGGACCAGTTCACCGAGGAGCCGGAGGCGGCCGTCTCCCAACGGGTGAACGCCCAGCAGGTGGTGGCGGCGGGCGGCAGCGCGAGGACGAGGAAGGCGCGCGCGCCCAGCCGTCGCACCAGCGGGCGCGCGAAGGCCGCGAGGACGAAGTGGGCGACGATGAGCGCGGTCATACGGCGGGGCGGCGGGGTGCGGCGGCGGGCGGCGGGGTGTGCGGGGCTACCGAACGGACAGAGGGCACTAAATACAGATATATCCCCGGCGCCGCTTCACCGGTCCGACCCGCCGCACCCCGGGCGGCCGGTCAGATCGGAAGGGGCGCCGCCGTTTCATGGTGATCATGTGCGTGCCAGATGTTGAACATGTGATCCCACTTCCTTTTCTTTTTTGCACTGTGACTACTATCTATCCGTCCTGGTTCTCAACGGATTTGACCGACCGTGAGGTCGGTACCACGTCAAGGAGCATGCCCTGCGCACGCGCGCGTCACGGCGGAGCAGCTCGACCACAATGGCGCTGCGGACGGCCCTTCTCGTACTGGCAGTCGTCCCCGGTGTTGCCCTGGCCGCCCTCTGGGCCGTCACCAGTGGTCAGACTCTGCTCGACTTCCAGAAGCAAGCGGCTCAAGGGCAGTTGGCCCAGAAGGCCGGCCAGCCGTCCAACATCGTGTACTACAACCTCCAGGAGGAGCGGCGGCTCAGCGCCGAGGCGCTGGCCCGCAAGGCAGGCGCCACCGAGGCCCTGCGCGAGCAGCGCAAGCTGACCGACAAGGCGATCACCAGCTTCCAGTCGCTGTCCGACACCGACACCGACGACGCCCCCGGCGAGGTACGGGACGCGGTCGGCGAAGCCCGTACCGCGATCACCCAACTCCCGGCGCAGCGGGCCCTCGTGGACGAGGGGGACAACGACCAGCAGAAGGCCGTGTACCGCTACTACACGGATCTGATCGCCGTCGATCTGCGGCTCTTCACCGCTCTCAGCCATGTCGACAACGGCCGGATCACCACGATCTCGCAGCCGTTGGTGGACCTGTTCTGGGCCAAGGAGATGATCTCCCGCTCGGACGCGCTGCTCGCCCGGGGCTGGACGAAGGGCAGGCTGAGCACCGCGGAGCTCCAGGAGGTCCGACAGGCCGTCTCCGCCCAGTCGTTCCAGTACACGACGAAGGTCGTCCCCTATCTCCCGGCGGACGAGAAGGCCAGGTGGCAGGAGGTCTTCGGCTCCGCCGCCTGGAAGGCCAAGACCCGGGTGGAGACCCAGGTGCTGCGCCCGGCCGACCCGGACGCCTCCGGCTCCGTCGCCCTCGGCGCGAAGGAGGCGGACTGGCGCGGTGCGATGGACGAGCTCACGCCCCAGCTGGTCGAGCTGATGGAGGCCCGCACCGACGTGGTGGTCGCGGAGGGCAAGGACAGTGTCATCTCCCTCCTGATCAAGGTGGTCCTGACCACGGTCGTCGGCCTCGCCGCCGTCGTCGCGGTCATCTGGTTCACCTGGCGGATCTCCCGCAACCTGCGCCGCCGGATCAGCCGGCTCCAGGAGCGGGCCGAGGAGCTGGAGAAGGCGCTGCCCGACGTGGTCGAAAGGCTCGGCAAGGGCGAACGCATCGATGTCGAGGCCGAGGCCCGGGCGATCGGGGACGGCGGCGAGGCCGGGACGACGGACGAACTGGCCCAGCTCGGCCACGCGCTCGACCTGGCCCGCACCAGCGCCCTGCGCGCCGCCGTCGACCAGGCCGACCAGCACCGGGGCTTCGAGCGGCTGCTCCAGCGCATCGCCCGCCGCACCCAGCAGCTCATCGGCCAACAGCTGAAGAAGCTGGACCAGCTGGAGCGCGAGCACGAGGACCCGGAGCTGCTGGACGGCCTCTTCGACCTCGACCACCTCACCGCGCGCCTGCGGCGGTACGAGGAGAACCTGGTGATCCTCGCGGGCGGCTCCCCGCACCGGCGCTGGCGCAAGCCCGTACCGCTCCTGGACGTCATACGGTCCGCCCAAGGCGAGGTGCAGGACTACCAGCGGGTGGTGCTGGACCTGGACGGCTCCCCGTGGCTCGCGGCGCGGGCCGTGGGGCCGGTCTCCCATGTGCTGGCGGAGCTGATCGAGAACGCCCTCACCTTCTCCCGGCCGCCCAGTCCCGTCGAGGTCAGGGCCGCCCAGGTGAGCCGGGGTCTGGCCATCGAGGTCGAGGACCGCGGGCTCGGCATGGACGAGGAGCAGCTCGCGGCGGCCAACGAGCTGATGAGCCGGCCGCCCCGGATGGACGTGCTGGCCCACGCCGACGACATCCGCCTCGGTCTGTACGTGATCGCGCGCCTCGCCGACCAGCACGGGCTGCGGGTGGAGTTCCGCCCGTCGGCGTTCGGCGGCACCCGCGTCGTCGTGCTGGTCCCGGACGCGCTCACCGTTCCCGGCCCGCACGCCGGTCCGGTGGCCGTCCCCGCGCCGGAGCCGGAGGAGCCTGCCCAGGCCCCCGCCCCGCTCCGGGACTCCGACGCGCTGCCCAGCCGGGGCCGGGGCAGGGCGCTCGCCGGGGTCACCGCCCTGCACGCGCCGGACGCGCCCGCACCCTCACCCTCACCCGGGCCCGAGGCCCCGTACGCCGGTACGGACGGGCACGCGTACGGGCAGCGGGACGACGTCTTCGGGGGCGCCGCCGCCCGGCAGGACGAGGCGGCGCACCACGGCGGGTACGCGGACGCCGGGCAGCCGTACATGACCGCCGAGGGGCAGTACCCGGTCGCCCACCAGGCGTATCCGGAGCCCTCGGAGCCGTACGGCGCTCCGCGGCAGCCCTACCCGGACACGTATCTGACGGGCGAGCTGGACGCGGACGGCTTCCCGGTGTCCCTGCCCCCGCAGCCGGAACCGGTCGTACACCCCGGACCGGCCGCACACCCGGGCCCGCCCGCCCAGCCCGCGCCGCTTCCGCAACCCGTACCGGGGCCGGGCCTTCCCTCCGCGCCCCCCGGGGCACCCCTCGGGGAGCCGCCGTTGCCGCGCCGGGTGCGTCAGGCCAGCCTCGCCGACGAGCTGCGGGTGGACCCGGCCGCGCCGGCCGCCGCGGCCCGGCCGCGGGCCAGGGCCGAGGACCCGCCGCCCCGGACCGCACCGCACCGCGCGGGTGCGGCGATCGGAGCCTTCCAGCGCCGGTCCCGCGCAGCCCGCGCCACCGACGAGCCGCCGACGCAGCCCGACCTCACGAGAGAAGAACGGACATGACACGCACTACCGCCACTCGCCAGGATCTCGACTGGCTCCTCGACGGTCTGGTCGACTCGGTGGCCGAGACCATCAACGCCGTCCTGCTGTCGGACGACGGGCTGGTGGTGAGCCACTCGCGCACCATCGAGCGGCCCGACGCCGAGCGGCTGGCCGCGATCTGCACCGGTCAGCAGAGCCTGGCCCGAGGTGTGGGCCAGCTCTTCGACGGCGGCGGCGTCCACCAGGTGATCGTGGAGCTGGCGGACCTGTGGCTCTTCATCATCTCGGCGGGCCAGGGCACCCACCTGGCCGTCATCGCCTCGCAGGAGGTGGACGCCGAGATCATGTCGCTCGCCATGCACAACCTCGTCCTCCAGGTCGGCCAGAAGCTCAGCACCCCGGCGCGGGACGACTTCGACGCCTTCGGCGCCGGGGACAGGCCGCGGGCGTGACCGGCCACTGGCCTTACGGGCAGGGGGATTTCGAGGACGACGGCGAGGACGCCGCGGGAACGATGGTGCGCCCGTACACCATCACCCGCGGCCGGACGGCTCCCGACCGGGACGACCTCACCCTCATCACCGTGCTCACCACCGCGCACGATCCGCGGGACGAGCACGGCGCGGCGGCCCGCCCGGGCCGGCTCCAGCCGGAGCACCGGCTGATCCTGGAGCGCTGCCGCCGGCCCGCCGCGGTCGCCGAGGTCGCGTCGGACCTCGACCTGCCGATCTCGGTGACCAAGATCCTGCTGGCCGACCTGGTCGCCACCGGCCTCCTGATCGCCCGGGCACCGCTGTCGGTGGCCCGGGCGTCCGGCGGCGCCGACATGGGCGTACTGGCGGCTGTTCGCGACGGACTCCGGAGACTCTGACCCAAGATGACCACCAGTCAGGCGGCGCCCGCCGCCGTCAAGATCCTGATAGCCGGCGGTTTCGGCGTCGGCAAGACCACCCTCGTGGGGGCCGTCAGCGAGGTCGCCCCGCTGCGCACCGAGGAGCTTCTGACCACGGCCAGCATCGGCGTGGACGACCTGGCCGGCGTCGGCCAGAAGGACACGACGACCGTGGCCCTGGACTTCGGCCGGATCACGGTCAGCCAGGACCTGGTCGTCTACCTGTTCGGCACACCGGGCCAGGAGCGCTTCTGGTTCATGTGGAACGACCTGGTCAACGGGGCCCTCGGCGGGGTCGTGATCGCGGACACCCGGCGCCTGGAGAGCAGCTTCGCCTCGATCGACTTCTTCGAGAGCCGGGACATCCCGTTCGTCGTCGCGATCAACTGCTTCTACGGGCACAACACCCGTACCGCGGACGAGATCAGGGCCGCCCTGGACCTGGACCCGCATGTGCCGCTGCTGGTCGGCGACGTACGCGAGCGGCCGTTCGGCCGGGACGTGCTGCTGGCGCTCGTGGACCACCTGATGAGCCTGCCCGTCGCGGTGGGCTGACCCCTTCCCCCTTTTCTTCCTCGCTCTGGAGAGATCCGACATGGCAACACCTCTGCGCGTCCTGATCCACGGCGGCGGCATCGGCGGGCTGACGCTCGCCACCGCCCTGGCCCGGCGGGGCCACACCGTCGAGGTGGCCGAGCTCCGCGACGAGCTCGACGCCCTCGGCGTCGGCATCATCCAGCCGTCGAACGCCCTGCACGTCATGCGGGAGATCGGGGTGCTGGAGGAGTGCCTGGCGGCGGGCTTCGAGTGGGAGGTCCTGACCATCGCGGACCCGGCCGGCAACACGCTGGCCGAGATACCGCAGCCGCGCATGGGCGACGCCCCTTCCAACAACGGCATCCCCCGCCCCGCCCTCGCCCGGGTGCTGAACGCGGCGGCCACCTCGGCCGGTGCGAAGATCCGCTTCGGCGCGACCATCACCCAGCTCACCGACGACGGCGACGGCGTGGACGTCGCCCTGTCCGACGGCTCGTCCGGCCGCTGGGACCTGGTCGTCGGCTTCGACGGCATCGGCTCGCCGCTGCGCACCCGGCTTTACGGGGACCGCTACGCCCCCCAGTACACCGGCTTCGCCAACTGGCGCGTCACCGTGCCCCGCCAGGAGCAGGTGCGGGGCGTCGTGATGGGCACCGCGGGCCAGGCCGCGAAGGCGCTGCTCACCCCGATCACCGACGAACTGATGTACCTGGGCTCGGTCTTCGCCGAGGCCGAGGACTTCCGGCCGGACCCTTCGAGCGCGCACGAGCAGCTGAAGGAGCGGCTGGCGATGTTCTCGGGCCCGGTCGCCGAGGCGCTGGCCGAGGTCACCGGTCCGGAGGCGGTCGTCTACTCGCGGATCTCCCAGGTGACGGTCGAGGAGCCGTGGCACGTGGGCCGGGTGGTCCTGGCCGGTGACGCGGCGCACGCGAGCACCCCGCACATCGCGCAGGGCGCGGCGATGGCGGTGGAGGACGCGCTGGTGCTCGCCGAGTCGCTGGACGCCGAGGCGGACGTCGACGCGGCCCTGGACGTGTGGGAGGCCCGTCGCCGTCCGCGCGCCATGTGGGTGCAGGCGATGTCGCGCGCGGTGCTGAAGCAGGAGACGGGCGGCGAGACGACGCCGGAGGAGGACGAGCTGCTGAAGATCGGCATCCCGGGCGCGGCCCATGTGCTGGTGCAGCCGTACTGATGTGAGGCGTTACGCGTGACGCCCCCGCCGGGCCCGGTCTCCGGGACCGGCGGGGGCGTGCGTCGTTCAGGGCAGGACCGCGATGCCGTCGATCTCGACCAGGGCCTGTTCGTCCCAGAGCCGCGCCGCGCCGATGACCGCCATGGCCGGGTAGTCGCGGCCCGCGATCCGGCGCCAGATCCGGCCCAGTTCCGGGGCGTTGGCCCGGTAGTCGGCGACGTCGGTGGCGTACACCGTGACCCGGGCCAGGTCCGCCGGGGAGCCGCCCGCCGCGCGCAGGGCGGTGAGGAGGTTGCCGAGGGCGGTCGCGAACTGCTCGGGGAGGGTGACGCCGACGACCTCGCCGTGCTGGTCCAGGGCGGTCTGCCCGGCCAGGAAGACGATCCGGCCGCCGGTCGCGGTGACCGCGTGCGAGAAGCCGGAGGCGGGCGAGAGTTCGTGCGGGTTGATGCGGTGGATCGGGCTCATGCGGTCGGCTCCCGGTTCGCGTACAGCTCCTTGGCGATGATCGTGCGCTGGACCTCGCTGGCGCCCTCGTAGATGCGCGGGGCGCGGACCTCACGGTAGAGGTGTTCGAGCAGATGGCCGCGGCGCAGGGCGCGGGCGCCGTGCAGCTGGACGGCGGTGTCCACGACGAACTGCGCGGTCTCGGTCGCGTACAGCTTCGCCATCGCGGCCCGGCGCGGCACCCCGGGCTCCCCCGCGTCATGGGCGGCGGCGGCCGCGTAGACCAGCAGCCGGGCGGCCTCGGTGCGGGTGGCCATCTCGGCGACCTGGTGGGACACGGCCTGGAGGGCGGAGAGGGGCGCGCCGAAGGCGGTCCGGGTCGCGGTGTGCTCCACGGTGGCGTCGAGAGCGGCGCGGGCCATCCCGAGGGCGAAGGCGCCGACGCTGGGGCGGAAGAGGTTCAGGGTGTCCATGGCGACCGCGAAGCCCCGGTCCGGCCCGCCGAGCAGGTCGTCGGGCGTGACGCGGACCCCGTCGAAGGCGAGGGCCCCGATCGGGTGCGGGGAGAGCATGTCCAGGGCGGTGCCGGTCAGCCCGGCCCGGTCGGCGGGGACGAGGAAAGCGGTGACGCCACGGGCCCGGGCGCCGGGCGTGGTGCGGGCGAAGACCGTGTAGAAGTCGGCCTCCGGCGCGTTGGAGATCCAGCACTTCTCGCCGGTCAGCCGCCAGCCGCCGGAGTCCGGGGCGGCGTCGAGCGCGAGGGCCCCCGCGTCGGAGCCCGCGCCGGGCTCGCTGAGCGCGAACGCGGCGACGTGGCGGCCGGCGCGGACCCCGGGCAGCCATCGCTCGCGTTGGGCGGGGGTGCCGGACCGGAGCACGGGGAAGGCGCCGAGGCCCTGGAGCGCGAGGGCGGTCTCGGCCTCGGTGCAGCCCCGGGCGAGCGATTCGCGCAGCAGGCAGAGGTCCAGGGCGCCCGAGCCGAACAGCCGGTCGAGGAGGCCCAGCTCGCCGAGGGCGGCGAGCAGCGGGCGGTTGACGTGCCCCGGCGCGCCCTCGGCGGCGAGCGGGGCGAGCCGGTCACGGGCCAGGGTGCGCAGCTCCTCGCACCAGGCGGTCTGTGCCGGATCGAGCGAGAATGCCGTCATACCGGCGCCTCTCTGGTCGAATCTGATCAAAGACTTTCAAATCGGTGGCACCTGAGCATCTTTATCGCGGACCGTTGACTACCGTCACCCAAACGATACGCTCCAAGGGCGACAAGGGAGCGATGCTTCATGGACCCGAACACCATGGACCCGAAAACCTCAGCGCACATCGACGGCTTCGCCAGGGAGCAGCTGCCCCCCGTGGAGCAGTGGCCGGAGCTGCTCTTCGACCTGCCCGAGCTGCACTACCCGGACCGGCTCAACTGCGCCACCGAACTCCTGGACCGCACAGCCGACCGCCTCGGCCCCGACCGCCCCGCCTTCCGCACGCCGGACGGCGGGGTGCTGAGTTACGGGGAGCTGCGGGACCTCGTGGACCGGATCGCCCACGTCCTCACCTCTGACCTGGGGGTCGTCCCCGGCAACCGCGTCCTGCTGCGCGGCCCCACCACTCCGCATCTCGCCGCCTGCTGGCTGGCCGTGCTGAAGGCGGGCGCGGTCGCCGTCACCGTACTGGCGCAGCAGCGGGCGTCCGAGCTGGCCACGATCTGCTCGATCGCCCGGGTGAGCCACGCGCTGTGCGACGCGCGGTCGGTCGAGGACCTGGCGCAGGCGGAGGTGCCCGGGCTGCGGATCACGGCGTACGGGGGTGGGGCCCCGGACGACCTGCTGCGGCTGGCGGCCGCCCGGCCGGGCCCGTACCGGGCGGTGGACACCGCGTCGGACGACGTGGCGCTGATCGCGTTCACCTCGGGCACCACCGGCCGGCCCAAGGGCTGCATGCATCTGCACCGCGATGTGCTGGCCATCGCCGACACCTTCTCGCGGCACGTCCTGCGGCCCGGGCCCGACGACGTGTTCGCGGGCAGTCCGCCGCTCGGTTTCACCTTCGGGCTCGGCGGCCTTGTGGTGTTCCCGCTGCGCGTGGGCGCGTCCGCGCTGCTGCTCGAACAGGCGGGCCCGAAGCAGCTGCTGCCCGCGCTGGCGGAGCACCGGGTCTCGGTGCTGTTCACCGCGCCGACCGCGTACCGGGTGATGCTGGACCAGCTCGACGGGCACGACCTGTCGGCGCTGCGCCGCTGTGTCTCGGCGGGCGAGAACCTGCCGGAGGCGACCTGGCACGCCTGGCGCGAGCGGACCGGGCTGCGGATCATCAACGGCATCGGCGCGACCGAGCTGCTGCACATCTTCGTCTCGGCCGCCGACGACGCGATCCGCCCCGGCACCACGGGCGTCCCGGTCCCCGGCTGGCAGGCCCGGGTGGTGGACGCCGACGGGGTGCCGGTGCCGGACGGGGAGCCGGGGCTGCTCGCCGTGCGCGGCCCGGTCGGCTGCCGCTATCTCGCGGACGAACGCCAGCGCGACTACGTACGGCACGGCTGGAACATCACCGGCGACACCTATGTGCGCGACGCGGACGGCTACTTCCGGTACGTGGCCCGCGCCGACGACATGATCATCTCCTCCGGGTACAACATCGCGGGCCCCGAGGTCGAGGAGGCCCTGCTGCGCCACCCGGACGTGGCGGAGGCGGCGGTGGTGGGGCAGGCGGACGAGCTGCGCGGCCGGATCGTGGCGGCGTACGTGGTGCTGCGGGAGGGCGCGGAGCTGACGGCGGACCAGCTGCGCACCTTCATGCGGGCGGAACTGGCCCCGCACAAATGCCCCCGCCGCATCACGTTCCTGCCGGCTCTTCCCCGTACCGCCACCGGGAAACTGCAACGGTTCAGGCTCCGCGCGGGGGAACCCGGTGCGGCCGGGGCCGCGCCGGGCCGAGAATGATCACATGGTCGAACCGCACACCCCCCGTTCACTGATCGTCACCCTGTACGGGGCGTACGGCCGCACCCCCGGCGACGGGCCGATGCCGGTGGCCGGTCTGGTCCGGCTGCTCGGGGCCGTCGGCGTGGACGCGCCCGCCGTACGCTCGTCCGTCTCCCGGCTGAAGCGGCGCGGGCTGCTCGTCGCCGAGCGCACGGCGGACGGGGCGGCCGGATACGCCCTGTCGGCGGACGCCCGCCAGCTGCTGGACGACGGCGACCGGCGCATCTACCGCCATCCGGACCCGCCGCTGGCGGACGGCTGGGTGCTGGCGGTGTTCTCGGTGCCCGAGGCGGAGCGCCACAAGCGCCACCTGCTGCGCTCGCGCCTGTCCCGGCTCGGCTTCGGCACCGCCGCCCCCGGTGTCTGGATCGCCCCGGCGGGGCTGTACGACGAGACCCGGCACACCCTGGAACGGCTGGAACTCGCCCCGTACGTCGATCTGTTCCGGGGCGACCACCTGGGCTTCTCCGCGACCCGGGAGGCCGTCGCCCGCTGGTGGGACCTGGACGCGGTGGCCCGGCTCCACCACAACTTCCTGGAACGCCACGAACCGGTGCTCAGGGCCTGGGAGGCGCGCGGCGACGCGGCGGCGGACCCGGAGGCGGCCTACCGGGACTACCTCACCGCGCTGGACTCCTGGCGCCGGGTGCCCTACGCCGACCCGGGGCTGCCCGGGGAGCTGCTGCCCGACGCATGGCCGGGGGCCAGGTCGGCCGAGGTGTTCCGGGCGCTGCACGAGCGGCTGCGGGACGCGGGAGCGGAGTTCGCGCACCGGAAATAGGGCTGCCGGTGCGGGGGCCGGGGCGGCAGAATGCGGGGCCATGAGCAGGACCATGGCTGAGGCACCCGAGCCGCGCTGGCTGGTCGCGGCGAACGTCGTGCGGTGGCGGCGGTACGGGGAGCTGGGCCAGGAGTTCCGCTCCGGCACCAAGGCGTTCCGGGCGGGCGCGAAGGTCTATGTCATCGACACCTATCCCGGCATGGGCAACGAGCAGCTGACGGCGGTCGGCCACGGCCGGCACACCGGTCACTGGATCACCATCGACACCGGCACCCGCCATCTGCACACGTTCCGGGCCCAGTTGGTGTACTCCCCCGCCGTGCTCCGGCGCTGCGCGGACCGGCCCGTGTGGTCGAGGGAGGAGGCGGTGGAGTGGGCGGAGTTCCTGGAGCGGGTCGCGCGGCTGGGCCGGAACACCCACCACGCGGCCCCGCACCCGGACCCGTGCCTGTGCCACGAGTGCCTGCCGGTCAGCCCAGAGTGAGGCGGGGTTTCGGGGCGTCGGTGCGGCCGGTGGGCGGGGTGCGGCTGCCCGCGCGGTACGGGAGGGGCCAGGGGGCGCCCGGGCCGGTGTAGCCCTGCTCGGCTGCCGCGTGGAGCGTCCAGTGCGGGTCGTAGAGGTGGGGGCGGGCCAGGGCGCAGAGGTCGGCGCGGCCCGCGAGGAGCAGCGAGTTGACGTCGTCCCAGGAGGAGATCGCGCCGACCGCGATCACCGGCACGCACAGGGTGTTGCGGATGCGGTCCGCGTACGGGGTCTGGTAGGACCGCCCGTACTCGGGCCGCTCCTCGGGGACCACCTGGCCGGTGGAGACGTCGATGGCGTCGGCTCCGTGCGCGACGAACGCGCGGGCGATCTCCACGGCGTCCTCGGCGGTGGTGCCGCCCTCCGCCCAGTCGGTGGCGGAGATCCGGACGGTCATCGGCCGGTCGTCGGGCCACAGCTCGCGGACCGCGTCGAAGACCTCCAGCGGGAAGCGGAGGCGGTGGGCGAGCGGTCCGCCGTAGGCGTCGGTGCGCCGGTTGGTGAGCGGCGAGAGGAATCCGGAGAGCAGATAGCCGTGCGCGCAGTGCAGTTCGAGGAGGTCGAACCCGCAGGCGTCGGCGCGCCGGGCGGCGGCGGCGAACTGCTCCCGCACCTCGTCCAGACCGGCCCGGTCCAGGGCGTGCGGGACCTGGTTGACCCCGGGCGCGTACGGCAGCGGCGAGGCGGCGGTCACCGGCCAGTTGCCGTGGTCCAGGGGCTGGTCGATGCCCTCCCACATGAGCTTGGTGGAGCCCTTGCGGCCGGAGTGGCCGAGCTGGACGCCGATCGCCGTGCCGGGGGACGCGGTGTGCACGAAGTCGGTGACCCGGGCCCAGGCGGCGGCCTGTTCGTCGGTGTAGAGGCCGGTGCAGCCGGGGGTGATGCGGCCCTCGGGGCTGACGCAGACCATCTCCGTCATGACGAGCCCGGCGCCGCCGAGCGCCCTGGCGCCGAGGTGGACGAGGTGGAAGTCGCCGGGGACGCCGTCGGTGGCCGAGTACATGTCCATCGGCGAGACGACGACGCGGTTGCGCAGTTCCAGGCCGCGCAGCCGCAGCGGGGTGAACATCGGCGGGGTGCCCGGCGGGCAGCCGAACTCCTCCTCCACCCCGGCCGTGAACGCCGGATCGCGCAGCCGGAGGTTGTCGTGGGTGACGCGGCGGCTGCGGGTGAGGAGGTTGAACGCGAACTGCCGGGGCGGCTGGTCCACGTATGTGCCCAGCTCCTCGAACCAGCGCAGGCTGGCCGCCGCCGCGCGCTGCGTCGACTCCACGACGGGCCGCCGCTCGCTCTCGTACGCGGCGAGCGCGGCGGGCAGCGAGGGCTGCTCCTCGACGCAGGCGGCGAGCGCGAGGGCGTCCTCCACCGCCAGCTTGGTGCCGGAGCCGATGGAGAAGTGCGCGGTGTGCGCGGCGTCCCCGATGAGGACCGTGTTCCCGTGCGACCAGTGGTCGTTGACGACGGTACGGAAGGTGAGCCAGGCGGAGTTGTTGGAGCGCAGGGGGCGGTGGCCGAGGGCGTTCGCGAAGATCTTGGCGCACTGGTCGATCGAATCGGCCGGGTCGGGCACGTCGAAGCCGGCCGCCCGCCAGACCTCCTCGCGCATCTCCACGATCACGGTGGAGGCATCGTGCGAGAACGGGTAGGCGTGCAGCTGCATCACGCCGTACGCGGTCTCCGCGATCTCGAAGCGGAAGGCGTCCAGGGCGAAGTCGGCGGCGAGCCAGATGTAGCGGCAGCGGTGTCCGGTGATCCGGGGCCGGAAGCTCTCCGCGTGGGCGTCGCGGGTGGCGCTGTGCACGCCGTCGGCGGCGACGACCAGGTCGTACGTGGCGGCGAGCTCGGCGGCGGGCGGGGCCTGGCTGCGGAAGCGGAGGTCCACGCCGAGCCCGGCGCAGCGCTCGTGCAGGATCTCCAGGAGCCGGCGGCGGCCGAGGGCGGCGAAGCCGTGGCCGCCGGAGGTCTGGGTGTGGCCCCGGTGCACGATGTCGATGTCGTCCCAGCGGACGAACTCGCGCTGGAGGGCGCGGTGCACCACCGGGTCCGCGTGCTCGATGCCGCCCAGGGTCTCGTCGGAGAGGACGACGCCGAAGCCGAAGGTGTCGTCGGGGGCGTTGCGCTCCCAGAGGGTGATCTCGCGGTCCGGGCCGAGGCGTTTGAGCAGGGCCGCCGCGTAGAGCCCGCCGGGGCCGCCGCCGATGACCGCGATCCGGTGCGGGCCGGTGCCCGGGGCGGTCATTTGCCGCGCCAGGCGGGCGGCCGCTTCTCGGTGAACGCGGCGTGGAATTCGGCGTAGTCCTCGCCGTGCATCAGGAGGGCCTGGGTCGCGGCGTCCATCTCGACGGCGGCGGCCAGCGGCATGTCCAGCTCGGCGGTGAGCAGCGCCTTGGTCTGGGCGAGGGCGAGCGCGGGGCCGTCCGCGAGGCGGCGGGCGAGCGCGGTGGCGGCCGTGTCCGCGTCGCCCTCGTCGGTGAGCTCGCTGATCAGGCCGATCCGCTCGGCCTCGGGGGCGCGGACCGGTTCCCCGAGCATCAGGAGCCGGGTGGCGTGGCCGAGGCCGACGACCCGGGGCAGCAGATAGGCCGCGCCCATGTCGCCGCCGGAGAGCCCGACCCGGGTGAAGAGGAAGGCGAACCGGGCGGTGGGGTCCGCGACGCGGAAGTCGGCGGCGAGGGCGAGGACGGCGCCGGCCCCGGCGGCCACCCCGTGCACCGAGGCGACGACGGGGAAGGGGCACTCGCGGACAGCGCGGACGACCTGGCCGGTCATCCGGTTGAAGTCCAGGAGCTGGGCGGTGTCCATCGCGAGCGTCGCGCCGATGATCTCGTCCACATCGCCGCCGGAGCAGAAGCCGCGCCCCTCACCGGCCAGCACCAGCGCCCGCACGGAGCGCTCCCGGGCCAGCTCGGCCAGCAGGTCGCGGAGGTCGGCGTAGGCGCCGAAGGTCAGGGCGTTGAGCTTCTCGGGCCGGGCGAGGGTGACGGTGGCGACGCCGTCCTCTACGCCGACCCGCAGGTGGCGCCAGTGCTGCGTACGCGGTGCGGAGCCGGTGAACGGGCTCATGGCGGGGTATCCCCTTCAGCCGTCGCTGCTGCCTGACCCCGAATTTATCACCGTTACGTGACTGCCGTCACGAGTACGCGATACATCGGCACGGGTCCAGTGACGAACGTCCCCTCTGTACCGGACCGCAGCCCCTTGTCGCCGTCGCCCCGCTTCGTAAGGTTGGACCCGACACGTCTTGAGCGCGGAACCGTCTGAGCCCAGGACCCCCGCGCTCACCCGAACGGAAACCCTCGTGCCGCCCGACGGACCGCCACCCCCCTCCTGGCGCATCACCCTGCCGCACTCCACCGCCGCCGTTCCGATCGCCCGCGCGCTGATCCGCTCGGTGCTGACGGACATCGACGCGCCCGCCGACAGCGACACCGCCGAACTGCTGACCGCCGAGCTGGTCGCGAACGCGGTGGAGCACACCCCGGGCGACGACCCCATAGAGCTGGTGGTCGAGCTGCTCCCGGCGGGCTGCCAGGTGGAGGTGCACGACGGCGACCCGGCGCCGCCCGGCGATCTGTCCCGCCCGGAGCCCGGTGACGTGCCGGACCCGTGGCAGGAGCACGGCCGGGGGCTGCTGCTGATCCGCACGCTCAGCTCGTCCTGCGGCCACCGCCCGACCGAGCGCGGCAAGGCGGTCTGGTTCCGGCTGCCGCCGATCTAGCCGTTCGCCAGCCGCGAGCGGCGGTGCCCGTAGACCGCGTAGACGAGCGCGCCGACCGCGAGGAACACGGCGAACTGGACCCAGGTCGTCCAGCCGGTGCCGTACATCAGATAGACGCAGAAACCGATGCCGGCGAGCGGGCTCAGCGGGTAGAGCGGGACCCGGAAGGAGCCGCGCACCTCGGGGTTGCGGCGGCGGAGCACGAGGACGGCGGCGTTGACCGCGACCATGGTGGCGAGCGTGCCGATGGTGGTCAGGTTCACCACCATGTCGAGCGAGGAGAAGGCCGCCGGGACCGCGAAGACGACGGCGACGATCCAGGTGTTGGCGACCGGGGTCGCGGTGCGCGGCGAGACCCGCTCGAAGACCCTCGGGACCAGGCCGTCGCGGGACATCGACATGAGGATGCGGGTCTGCCCGTACATCACGGCGAGGACGACCGAGGCAATGGCGACGACCGCGCCGAAGGCGATGACGCCGCCGCCCACGGACGAGCCGGTGACCTGGTCGACGATGAGCGAGAGCGCGGCGGGCTTGTCGGAGACGGCGTCCGGGCCGAGCGCGCCGATCGCGGCGAGGGCGACCGCGCAGTAGAGCAGGGTGACCAGGCCGATGCAGATCATGATCGCGAGCGGGATGTTCCGCCGGGGGTTCTTGACCTCCTCGCCCGCCGTGGTGATCGCGTCGAAGCCGATGTACGAGAAGAACGCCAGCGACGCGCCCGCCGTGACGCCGCCCGCGCCGTGGGCGGCGAACGGGGCGAGGTTGCCGCGCTCGAACGCGGTGAACGCGATGACGCAGAACAGGGCCAGGACGACCAGCTTGAGGACGGCCATCGCGGCGGTGGCGGTCGCGCTCTCCCGTACGCCGCGCACCAGCAGGGTCGCGGCCATCATGACCACGATCACGGCGGGCAGGTTGATCACGCCGCCGTCCGCCGGTCCGGTGGAGAGCGCGGCGGGCAGCTGGTGGCCGAAGAGGCTGTCGAGCAGTTCGTTGACGTACTGGCTCCAGCCCACGGCCACGGCGGAGACCGAGACGCCGTACTCCAGGAGCAGGCACCAGCCGACGAGGAAGGCGAGGCGTTCGCCGAGCGTGGCGTAGGCGAAGGAGTACGAGCTGCCGGAGACGGGGATCGCGCTGCCCAGCTCCGCGAACGAGAACGCCGTGAAGACGCAGGTCACGGCCGCGAGGACGAAGGAGACCACGACGGCGGGCCCGGCCTCGGCCACGCTGTCGGACAGGCCCACGAAGATGCCGGTCCCGACGACCGCGCCGACCCCGAAGCACACCAGCTGGAACAGGCCCATGGTGCGTTTGAGGCCGTGGCCCTCCAGGTCGGCGCCCGACTCGGCGATCAGCCGGTGCGGGTCCTTGACGCGGTGCGGGGGGCCGGGGAGGCGCAGGGGGCTCACGGCGGTGTCTCATTTCGGTGGTACGCGTGGGGGGAGGCGCGTTTCGGTCGGTGGGGGCCGTCGCGCGCACGAAAAGGGGGTTCGAGCGTGCGAGCTCGAACCCCACCAATCGGCACCATCATAGACACCTGTCCGCATATTCACCCAATTGGATGCATGAACATGCGAGCACTCGGCCGCTAGGCGGCCATCGTCGCCACGAGCACGGCCTTGATCGTGTGCATGCGGTTCTCCGCCTCGTCGAAGACGATGGAGTGCTCGGACTCGAACACCTCGTCGGTGACCTCCAGCTCGCTCAGTCCGTGCCGCTCGTGGATCTCGCGCGCCACGCCGGTGCCGAGGTCGTGGTACGCGGGCAGGCAGTGCATGAACTTCACCCCGGCGTTCCCGGTCGCCCGCAGGACGTCCATCGTGACGGCGTACGGCACGAGGGCGGCGATGCGGGCGTCCCAGACCTCCTTGGGCTCGCCCATCGAGACCCAGACGTCGGTGGCGACGAAGTCCGCGCCGCGCACCCCCTCGGCCACGTCCTCGGTGAGCGTGACCCGGGCGCCGGACTTCTCGGCGAGCGCGCGGGCCTCGGCGACGACCGTCTCGGCCGGCCAGTACGCCTTGGGCGCGACGATGCGCACGTCCATGCCGAGCAGGGCGCCGGTGACGAGGTAGGAGTTGCCCATGTTGAAGCGGGCGTCGCCGAGGTAGGCGAAGGCGATCTCCTCCAGCGGCTTCTCGCTGTGCTCGGTCATCGTCAGCACGTCGGCGAGCATCTGGGTCGGGTGCCAGTCGTCGGTCAGCCCGTTGAAGACCGGCACCCCGGCGTAGGCGGCCAGCTCCTCGACGGCCGCCTGGCTGTCGCCCCGGTACTCGATCCCGTCGAACATCCGGCCGAGGACGCGCGCGGTGTCCTTGACCGACTCCTTGTGCCCCATCTGGGAGCCGGAGGGGTCGAGATACGTGGTCGAGGCGCCCTGGTCGGCGGCGGCGACCTCGAACGCGCACCGGGTGCGGGTCGACGTCTTCTCGAAGATCAGCGCGATGTTCCGGCCGCGCAGCCGCCGCGTCTCCGTGCCCGACTTCTTTGCGGCCTTGAGCTCGGCGGCCAGCTCGATCAGGCCGCGGAACTCCGCGGCCGTGAAGTCCAGCTCCTTGAGGAAGTGGCGGCCTGCGAGGTCTATGGCCATGGTGACTGCTCCTGGGTCGGACGGGGGACGCATACCGTAACGCTGGAACTCTATACGATGCAATGCATCGCTATACAGAGCCGTCTCGCGGTACGGATGCCCCGCCGCCCGTCACACCGCGTCCCGCACGACCGGGCAGCTCATGCAGCGCGGACCGCCCCGGCCCCGGCCCAGCTCGCTGCCCCGGATCTCGATGACCTCGATGCCCTGGCGGCGCAGATGGGTGTTGGTGGTGGCGTTGCGCTCGTAGGCGACGACGACGCCGGGTTCGACGGCGAGCACGTTGCAGCCGTCGTCCCACTGCTCCCGCTCGGCCGCGTGCACGTCCTGGGTGGCGGTGAGCACCCGGATGGAGTCCAGGCCGAGGGCGCTCGCGATGGCCGTGTGCATCTGCTCGGGCGGGTGGTCGGTGACCTTGAGGTCGCGCGGGCCTTCGCCGGGCTCGATCGTGTACGAGCGGAGCATGCCGAGGCCCGCGTACTTGGTGAAGGTGTCCCCGTCGACCATGGTCATCACGGTGTCGAGGTGCATGAAGGCCCGGCTCTTGGGCATGTCCAGCGCCACGATGGTCCGGGCCGAGCCGGCGTCGAAGAGGCCCCGGGCCAGCATCTCGACGGCCTGCGGGGTGGTGCGCTCGCTCATGCCGATGAGCACGGCGCCGTTGCCGATGACGAGGACGTCGCCGCCCTCGATGGTGGAGGGGTAGTCGTCCTGCCCCTCGGACCAGTGGTGGAAGGCGCCCGCCTCGGGGCCGGTGAAGAGCGGGTGGTGGCGGTAGATCGCCTCGAAGTGGACCGTCTCGCGCTGCCGGGCGGGCCAGCGCATGGCGTTGATCGAGACGCCGTCGTAGATCCACGCCGAGGTGTCCCGGGTGAAGAGGTGGTTGGGGAGCGGGCCGAGCAGGAAGTCGTCCAGGTCCATGACGTGGAAGCGCACCGAGACCGGCTCCTTGTGCCGGTCCAGGAACTCCCGCTTGGTCATCCCGCCGACCAGCGCCTCGCACAGCTCGGCCGCGGTCAACTCCTCGAAGGCGGCCCGCAGATGCTCGGTGGCGAGCGGGCCGTACTCCTTCTCGGCGAAGACCCGGTCCAGCACGAGGCGCCGGGCGACCGGGATCTCCAGCGCCTCGCGGAGCAGGTCGCCGAAGAGGTGCACCTCGACGCCCCGGTCCCGCAGCACGTCGGCGAAGCCGTCGTGCTCCTGGCGGGCCCGGCGCACCCAGAGCACGTCGTCGAAGAGGAGCGCGTCCTTGTTGGTCGGCGTGAGCCGTTTCAGTTCCAGATCGGGGCGGTGCAGGATGACGCGGCGCAGCCGCCCGGCCTCGGAGTCGACATGGAATCCCATGCCCACATCCTCACCGCGCGGCGCGCCGTTCACCCGGCGAATCGCCAGCCTGTTCTGTCAGGCGTCTAGAGCCGGGGGTCCACCGGCTCCGACTCCAACGCCAGGACGGCGAACACCGCTTCGTGGACCCGCCACAGCGGCTCCCCGTCCGCGAGCCGGTCCAGGGCCTCCAGGCCGAGGGCGTACTCGCGCAGGGCCAGCGAGCGCTTGTGGCCGAGGAAGCGGCCGCGGAGCCGGTCCAGGTGGTCCGGGCGGGTGTACTCGGGGCCGTAGATGATCCGCAGGTACTCCCGGCCGCGCACCTTGATCCCCGGCTGCACCAGGCGTCCCTTGGCGTCCCGGACCAGCGCGCCGAGCGGCTTGACGACCATGCCCTCGCCGCCCCGGCCGGTCATCTCCAGCCACCAGTCGGTGCCCGCGCGGACGGACGCCTCGTCGGCGGTGTCCACGACGAGCCGCCGGGTGACCTGGAGGAGCCCGGTGGGGTCGTGCTCGACCAGCCGGTCCAGCCAGGCCAGCTGCTCGTCGTGCGGTACGGAGGCGAGGGAGCGGCCCTGTACGGCGAGGATCTGGAACGGCGCGAGGCGCACGCCGTCCAGCCCTTCGGTGCCCCAGCAGTAACGCCGGTACGCCTCCGTGAACGCCGCCGCGTCCTCGGCCCGCTCCCGCTGCCGGTCCGCGAGCGCGCCCACGTCGACGCCGCGCGCGGCAGCCGCCGCGAGGGCCCCGGTGGCGGCGGGGAACACCGCGCCGGAGGCGGCGCCCACGGCCGCGTACTGCGAGCGGAGCAGGCCGCGCGCCCTCAGGGACCAGGGCATCAGCTCGGCGTCGAGCAGCACCCAGTCGGTGCCCCACTCCTCCCAGAGCCCGGCCGCGGTCACGGCCGTGCGCAGCCGCCCGAGCACCGTCTCGGTGAGCGCGGTGTCGTCCAGGAACGGGCGCCCGGTGCGGGTGTACAGCGCGCCGGTGGGCCCGCCGTCGCCGGTGCCGAAGCGCTCCCGGGCCGCGGCGGCGTCCTTGCAGACCAGGGCCACGGCGCGGGAGCCCATGTGCTTCTCCTCGCAGACCACCTTCGCCACACCGGCGGCCCGGTACTCGCCGAACGCCTCGGCCGGGTGCTCCAGATAGCCGTCCTCGCGCGAGGTGGCGGTGGGCGCCATGGTCGGCGGCAGGTAGGGCAGCAGCCGGGGGTCGACCGCGAACCGGCTCATGACCTCCAGGGCGGCGGCCGCGTTCTCCTCGCGGACGGCGAGGCGGCCCATGTGCCGGGTCTCCACGATCCGGCGGCCCTGCACGTCGTCCAGGTCCAGCGGCCGGCCCTCCCGGCCGCCGGGGGCCTCGGTCTCCAGCGGCTTCACCGGCTCGTACCAGACCCGCTCCGCCGGTACGTCGACGAGTTCGCGCTCCGGCCAGCGCAGCGCGGTCATCTTGCCGCCGAAGACGGCACCGGTGTCCAGGCATATGGTGTTGTTGATCCACGAGGTGTTGGGCACGGGCGTGTGGCCGTAGACCACGGCGGCGCTGCCCCGGTAGTCCTCGGCCCACGGGTAGCGCACGGGCAGCCCGAACTCGTCGGTCTCGCCGGTGGTCTCCCCGTACAGCGCGTGCGAGCGGACCCGGCCGGAGGTGCGGCCGTGGTACTTCTCGGGCAGCCCGGCGTGGCAGACGACGAGCCGGCCGCCGTCCAGCACGTAGTGGCTGACGAGCCCGTCGATGAACTCCGCGACCCGCTTGCGGAACTCGGGGTCCCTGGCGTCCTCCCGCTCCAGCTGCTCGACGGTCTCGGCGAGGCCGTGGGTGAGCTGGACCTTGCGGCCCTTGAGGTAGCGGCCGAGCTTGTTCTCGTGGTTGCCGGGGACGCACAGCGCGTTCCCCTCGGCCACCATCGACATCACGCGGCGCAGGACGCCGGGGCTGTCGGGGCCGCGGTCCACGAGGTCGCCGACGAAGACCGCGGTGCGGCCCTCGGGGTGGGCGCCGTCCACGTACCCCAGCTTGCCGAGGAGGGTGTCCAGCTCGGAGCGGCAGCCGTGGATGTCGCCGATGATGTCGAACGGTCCGGTGAGGTGGCGCAGGTCGTTGAAGCGGCGCTCCAGGACGATTTCGGACCGGTCGACCTCGTCCTCGGAGCGCAGGATGTGCACCTTGCGGAAGCCCTCGCGCTCCAGGCCGCGCAGGGAGCGGCGCAGCTCGCGGCGGTGGCGCTGGATGACGTGGCGGGGCATGTCGGCGCGGTCCGGGCGGGCGGCGTTGCGGGCGAGGCAGACCTCTTCGGGCAGGTCGAGCACGATGGCGATGGGCAGCACGTCGTACTCCCGGGCCACGCGCACGAGCTGGCGCCGGGCCTCCGGCTGCACGTTCGTGGCGTCCACGACGGTCAGCCGGCCGGCGGCGAGGCGCTTGCCCGCGATGTAGTGCAGGACGTCGAAGGCGTCCTTGCTGGCGCTCTGGGCGTTCTCGTCGTCGGCGACGAGGCCCCGGCAGAAGTCCGAGGAGATGACCTCGGTCGGCTTGAAGTGCCGCCGCGCGAAGGTGGACTTGCCGGAGCCGCTGGCGCCGATGAGCACGACGAGGGCGAGGTCGGTGACGGGGAGGGTGCGGTGCGGGGCGCGCCCCGTGTCTTCGGTGGTCATGCGGCTTTCGCCTCCTTCTGGGTCTCGTCGGTGGTGGTGCTGAGGGAGAACACGGCCATCTGGGTGGGCGGGCCGACCTCGGGGTCGTCCGGGCCGATGGGCACGTACGCCACGCCGTACCCGTGCCGTCCGGCCACCTCCTCGGCCCAGGCCCGGAATTCGGCCCGGGTCCACTCGAAGCGGTGGTCGCCGTGGCGGGTGTGGCCGGCCGGAAGGGTCTCCCAGCGGACGTTGTACTCGACGTTCGGCGTGGTCACGAGCACCGTGCGGGGGCGCGCGGAGCCGAACACGGCGAACTCCAGGGCGGGCAGCCGCTCCGGGTCCAGGTGCTCGATGACCTCGCTGAGCACCGCGGCGTCATAGCCCTTGAGCCGCTTGTCCGTGTAGGTCAGGGAGCCCTGGCGCAGCGTCACACGGGACGCCTGCCGCTCCCCCATCCGGTCCAGCTTCAACCGGCGCGAGGCGATCGTCAGGGCGCGCATGGACACGTCGAGGCCGACGATCTCCGTGAAGCGCGGGTCCTTCAGCAGCGCCTGCACCAACTGCCCCTGTCCGCAGCCGAGGTCGAGCACCCGGCCGGCGCCCGCGGCGGTGAGCGCGGCCAGGATCGCGTCGCGGCGGTGCACGGCCAGCGGCACCGGCCGCTCCTCGGTGTCGGAGCGCTCGTCCACGGCGTTGTCGACGCTCTCGACGTCGAGGTCGTCCGCCTCCGCGAGCCGCACCAGCTCCAGCCGCTCCATCGCCTGCCGGGTCAGCCCCCAGCGCCGCGCCAGGTACCGGCTGGTGATCAGCTTGTGCTCGGGGTGCTCCGCCAGCCACCCCTCGCCCGCGCGCAGCAGCTTGTCGACCTCGTCGGGCGCCACCCAGTAATGCTTGGCGTCGTCCAGGACCGGCAGCAGCACGTACAGCTGGCGCAGCGCGTCGGCGAGCCGCAGCTCGCCTTCGAGCACCAGCCGTACGTACCGCGAGTCGCCCCACTCCGGGAACGTCTCGTCCAGCGGTACGGCCTCCGCCTCCACCCGCGTCCATCCGAGCGGACCGAAGAGCTTGCGCACCAGCTCGGCACCACCACGGGCCGGCAGGGCGGGCACTTCGATCCGCAGCTCCATGGGGGCCGCAGCCCGCTCGGGCATCGCCTTGCAGGCACCGCTCAGCGCGGACTTGAAGACGGTGCTCATCGCGACGGACAGCAGCGAGGATGCCGCGTAGGGGCGGTCGTTGACGTACTGCGCGAGCGCCGCGTCGGGCGCACCGCCCCGGCCCTTGCCCTTCCCCTTCCGCACCAGGGCGACGGGATCGACCTCCAGCAGCAGGGCCGCCGTGCACCGCTCCGCGGACGCCTCGGGATAGAAGACGTGCGCGGTGCCATGGGAGGTGGAGAACGCCTGCGCCCGCTCGGGATGCTTGTGCAGCAGAAACCCGAGGTCGGTGGCGGGACGTTCCGGGGAGCCGGTTGTACTGATCGTCAGGAACACACGTTTGAGTATGATCCGCCCGCCCACCTCCCACCAGGCAATTTCCCGGGGGCACGCGCATGGCCCCGCGTCACCCGGCCTCCCGGCCGCGCCCCACCCCCGCCAGCCCCGCGATCGCCTCCGGCCCCACCCGGCAGCACCCGCCGATCAGCCGGGCGCCCGCCGCCTGCCAGGCCGCCGCTCGGTCCGGGGTGAACGCTGCCGCCGCCCCGGTCCACGCGCCCGACTCCGCGTCCCAGTCCTCACCGCTGTTGGGGTAGACCACGGCCGGCTTCCCGGTCGCCCGGACCGCCGTCCGCACGGCGGCCTCCGCCTCGGCGGGGTCGCAGCAGTTGACGCCGACCGCGATCACCTCGTCGTGGCCCCGGGCCAGGGCGAACGCCTCGTCCAACTGCTGCCCGGCCCTCGTCCGGCCCCCGGCGACGGTGTAGGAGAGCCACACCGGCAGGCCGTACTCCCCCGCCACCCGCAGCAGGGCCCGCGCCTCGTCCATGTCCGGCACCGTCTCCAGGGCCAGCGCGTCCGGCCCGGCGGCGGCCAGCGCCTCGACGCGGGGGCGGTGGAAGCGCTCCAGCTCCCGGACGGTGAGCCCGTAGCGGCCCCGGTACTCCGCGCCGTCCGCCGTCACCGCCCCGTACGGGCCGACCGAGGCCGCCACCCAGACGTCCCGCTCCACCGTGGAGGCCGCCCGGCGGGCCAGCTCCACGCTGCGGGCGAAGAGCGCGGCCGCCTCGTCCCGCCCGATTCCGCGCCGCTCGAACCCCTCGTAGCTCGCCTGGTAGCTGGCCGTGATGAGCACCTGGGCCCCCGCCCGCACGTACGCCGTGTGGGCGGCCTCGATCTGCCCGGGTCCGTCGGCGAGCAGCCGGGCGGACCACAGCGCGTCGGACAGATCGCAGCCCTGGGCCTCCAACTGGTTGGAGAGCCCTCCGTCGAGCAGGACCGTGCCCTCGGCCAGTGCGGCGGCCAGCGGGCGGCCGGGCCCCGGTGTCATCGCTGCCCCGCTCTCAGCCCAGCTGGGACTGGACCTGGGAGGCGATCAGGTCCAGGTGGTCCAGGTCGTCCAGGTCGAGGACCTGGAGGTAGATCCGCGACGCCCCGATCGCCGCGAACCGCCCGATCTTGTCGACGACCTCGGCGGGCGAGCCCGCGAGCCCGTTGGCCTTCAGCTCGGCCACGTCCCGGCCGATGACGGCGGCCCGGCGCGCAACCTCCGCGTCGTCCCGGCCGACGCAGACGACCAGCGCGTTGGAGTACACCAGGTCGTCGGGGGTGCGGCCCGCCGCCTCGGCCGCCTCCCGGACCCGGCCGAACTGCTTCTCGCTGTCCTCCAGCGAGGCGAACGGGATGTTGAACTCGTCCGCGTACTGGGCGGCGAGGCGCGGGGTGCGCTTCGCGCCGTGCCCGCCGATGAGCACCGGGATCTTGGACTGGGCCGGCTTGGGCAGCGCCGGCGAGTCCGTCAGCTGGTAGTACGTGCCGTCATAGCTGAAGGTCTTGCCGACCTCGGTCGCCCACAGTCCCGTGACGATCGCGAGCTGCTCCTCCAGGCGGCCGAACTTCTCCTTCGGGAACGGGATGCCGTACGCCTTGTGCTCGTCCTCGAACCAGCCCGCTCCCAGGCCCAGTTCGACCCGGCCGCCGGACATCTGGTCGACCTGGGCGACCTGGATGGCGAGGACGCCGGGAAGCCGGAAGGTGCCTGCCGTCATCAGGGTGCCGAGGCGGATGCGCTTGGTCTCGCGGGCCAGTCCGGCCAGCGTGATCCAGGCGTCCGTGGGGCCGGGCAGGCCGTCGCCCTGCCCCATGCGCAGATAGTGGTCGGACCGGTAGAAGGCGTCGAAGCCGAGGTCCTCGGTGGCCTTGGCGACGGTGAGAAGGGTGTCGTAGCTCGCGCCCTGCTGGGGCTCGGTGAAGATGCGAAGATCCATGCCTCCATCCTGCACCCGCGCGCGCCGCCCGCGCGCGCACCGCTCACTGAATGCCGGTCACCGGGCCCACCGGGCCGTGCAGCACCCCGTGCGGGCCGTCCCGCTCCCGGCCGCGCTCCAGCGCCTCCCGCCGCTCGCGCTCCCGCTCGTCCAGGAGCCGGAGCATGGAGCGGACCCGGTCGGTCGACTCGTCGGCGGCGTCGATCGCCTCCATGCACTGCCAGTACAGGCCCTGCTCATCGGTCTCGCAGGCCACCCCGACCAGGGCCATACCGACCTCCCCGAGCAGCGCGGCGAGGCCCGTCAGGGCCGCGCGGGGATCGGCGACCTCGGTCAGCCGCGCCGCGCGGGCCACCCCGGCGCGGGCCGCCGGGTGGTCGAGCGCGCCGCTGGTGCCGCCCCCGATCTCGCTGAGGGCGCCCGCCTCGGGCCGCAGCTCCTTCGGACCGTCCGCCGCCAGCCGACTGCCGACCGCCTGGGCCAGGGCCTGCGCCTGCCACGCCTCGGCGATGATGTCCGGTGTGCCCCGGCTCTGCGCCAGCGCCTGCCTGATGACCGCTACCAGCCGTTCCGCTTCCATCGACTTCCCCCGTTCGATGCGAAAACCCGCTCGTCGCCGCGGAAAACCCGCTCACCACGTTCATTACCCACAGTGAGGGCGACCGCACCGAAACGCCAGAGGATTTCGGAAATCTGTGGACACTCAATCGAATGTGAACAAGTCGATCACTCCGAAGAGTGACGATCTTCGTCGCCCGTTGATCCTGGGACCGGAAAGCGCGACTCATTCCGTTCGATCTTGGCCGCGAGCGCCGCGAGGGCGTCGATCCCCAACGCCTCGCAGAACTGGAGGAGATACGCGAGCACGTCCGCGACCTCGTCCGCCACGCGGGGCGCCGTCTCCGGGTCCGCCATGACCCGCGCCGACTGTTCGGGCGTCAGCCACTGGAAGATTTCGAGGAGTTCGGCGGCCTCCACGCTCAGCGCCGATGCCAGGTTCTTCGGGGTGTGGTACTGCCCCCAGTCGCGCGCGTCCGCGAAGGCGGCCAGCCGCCGCTGGAGGGTTCGTACGTCGAGTTCGGTCACCTGCCGCTCCTACGCCCCCGGCACCCCGGCCGCCGTGACGCCCTCGACCTCCATACCGGCGGGCGACAGCAGGAAGACGTTGCGGTCCACCCGGTGCATACCGCTGCCGAGCCCGAAGACGACACCGCTGGCGAAGTCCAGGATGCGCTTGGCCACATCGGCCTCCGCGCTGGTCAGGTCGAGCAGCACGGGCACCTGGGCGACCAGGTACTCCGCGACCTCGCGGGCGTCGGCGAACACCTGGACCCGCAGCACGACCATGCGCCGCTGCTCGGCGGGCTCCGGCTCGTCCTGGACGGTGCGGTGGTCCACCCGGGAGGGCCACTCGTTGCGGCTGCGCAGCGGTACGACCTGGGCCAGCCCCTCCCACTGCTCGTCCGTGACGTCGTACCTGTCGTACCTGCTCACCGGACCACTCCGTCCGCACATCGGTCGGCGTACTGCCGGCCGCACTCACTGTTCATCGGGCGATTGTCCCCTCCCTCACCCGTTCGGCCTACGAGCGACACGGCTCAGGAATCGATTGCAGCCGCCGGAATCACGTCCGAGGGGTCCGCGACCGTGATGGCTCCGCTGGGCGCCGCGGTGGTGTCCAGCGGGGTGAAGCGGATCGGGAGGTGGGCCAGCGCGCGGTGGAACGGGCCGGGGCGCCACAGCAGTTCGTCGGGCGGCACGGCGAGCCGCGCGTCGCACAGGAGGCTGGTGAGCTGTTCGATGGCGGTCATCGCGATGAGCAGGGCCGGCTGCTTGGCGGGGCAGCGGTGGGGCCCGGCCGACCAGGCGAGGTGCGCACTGGCCCCGGACCGGAGCCCGTCGTCGGTGACGGGCGGCGGGGACTGGGAGTTGGCGGCGGCGTAGGAGACGAGGACGAGCTGTCCGGCGCGCAGCCGGACGCCGTGGAACTCGGTGTCGTGACGCGGGTAGTGGGCCGCCAGGTTGGCGATCGGCGGGTCGCGCCACAGGACCTCGTTGATCGCCTCGTGGGCGGTCATCGCGCCGCCGTGCAGGGAGCCCGCGTAGCGTTCGTCGGTGAGCATATGGAGCGTGGCGTTGCCGATGAGGTTGGTCATCGGGTCGTTTCCGGCGCTCATGACCAGGGTGATCTGACGGACCGTCTCGTCGTTGTCGAGCCCCGCCGGATGGGCGAGGAAGTACGAGGTCAGGTCGCGGCGCGGCCGGGCGCGCCGGTCGGCGACGAGGCGGGTGACGACGTCGACCAGGTCCGCGTAGGCCGTGGCGGCGTCGGCCGCCGAGTTCATCATCCCGGCCACCCCGTCCACGATGCGTTCGCCGTCCTTGGGGTCGGCGCCGAACCAGGTGACGAAGATGTGCATGGGGAGCCGGCGGGCGTACTGGGCGATGAGGTCGCCGCTGCCGGTGGCGGCGAACCGGCCGATGAGCTGCCGGGCGACCCGGGCCACCTCGGCGCGCAGGATGTGCGGTTCGATCAGCGCGAGGCTGTCGTTGATGGCTTCGCGGTAGCGGGCGTGCACCGCGCCGTCGCTGAACAGGGCGGTGGGGCGGTGGCCGAGCACGGGCAGCACCGGCGAGTCCGGCGGAATGGTCGCCTGCCAGGTCCGGGGGTCCTTGCTGAAGGTGTGGGTGTCGCGGAGCAGGTCGATGGCGGCCTGGTAGTCCGTGACGAGCAGCGCCTCGACGTCGGGGGCGATCCGCACCGGCGCGAGCGGCCCGTGCTCGCGCAGGGCGCGGTAGTGGCCCTGCGGGTCGGCCGCGAAGGCCGGGCCGAACAGCGCGAGCGGCTGCGGCGGCGGTGCGTACGTGGTCATGAGGCGTCCTCGGGCTGCGGCATGCGGGTCAGCGCGTGTTCGGCGAGTGCGATCAGGGCGTCGATGCTGCCGCGCCGCTCACGCGCGTCGCACTGGACGAGCGGGGTGGTGTCGTCCAGGTCGAGGTGCTTGCGCAGGACCTCGTCGCTGTGTGCGGGGGCGTCGGGGAAACGATTCACCGCGACGGCGTACGGCAGCCCCTGCTCCTCGACCATGTCCATCACGGCGAAGGAGTCGGCGAGCCGCCGGGTGTCCACGAGTACGAGTGCGCCGAGGGCGCCGCGCGCGATGTCCTCCCACAGGGGCAGGAAGCGTTCCTGGCCAGGGGTGCCGAACATGTAGAGCACGAGGTCGTCGGGGACGGTGAGGCGGCCGAAGTCGATGGCGACCGTGGTGGTGGTCTTGTCGGGGAGTCCGGCGGTGGAGTCGACGCGGGTGCTGGACTGGGTCATCGCCTCCTCGGTGTGGAGGGTGGCGATCTCCGAGAGGGTGCGGATCAGGGTGGTCTTGCCCACGCCGAAGGGACCCGTGACGACGAGTTTCATCAGGGTCCGGGCGGCGGCCGGCAGATAGCCGACGCCGGTCCGGTCAGGGGAGGGAGCGGAGTCCATCGAGCAGCCTCTCGACAAGCGACCTGTCGATCTGCCCGGCACTGGGTATCGGCGGTCGGGTGAGCAGTAGTCCGGTGGCCGCGAGGTCCGTGGCCAGGAAGACGGTGGCGCTGACCGGCAGGTCCAGGTGGGCCGCGCACTCGACAACGGTGAGGGCACCCGGTTCCAGCAGGTCGCAGAGGTTGCGGGCCTGGGTTCCGGCGTCGTCGGGCACGGGCGCGTCGGTGCGTACGAGGACGGCGAGCCGGTCGAGGGCGGGGCCGGCGGGGCGGGACCGGCCGCCGGTGACCAGATAGGCGGGGATCAGACGGCGTGCTGGGCCGGGGGTCATGGCCGGGCGGCGGTGTCCGGTTGGCGGGCGGGTGCGTGCATCGCCCGGGTGAGCGCGGTGACCTGGACCTGCATCTGGTAGGCGATGTCGCCGAGTTTGGCGCCGGGTTCGGCGAACAGGGCGAGGGTGGTGTTGCGCCCGGCCGGTACGACGATGGCGAAGCCCAGGTCCGATTCCACGACGGTCTGGGCCAGTTGCGGGGCCTCGGCGTCGGTGAAGGCGGTCGTGAAGGCGCGGGCGGCGGCGTGCAGGGTGGCCGTCATCGCGGCGACCCGTTCGCCGGAGGCGCGGTCGAGGCCGGGGGACGCGCCTTCGACCAGGCCGTCGCCGGTGGCGACCACCGCGTGCTGGACTCCGGGCAGCTCAAGCAGCGGGGTCAGCACCCATGCGAGGTCGCCTGAGGTGGGGCTGGGGGCGCTCACTTCTCGTCGTCTCCTTGGTCGTCCTGGTGGTCGGGGGCGCCGGTGTCCGGTGCGGGGGTCCGCCCGGTGACGCTCCTGCCGTTGAGGGTGCCCTGTTGGAGGGCCGCCCAGGAAGCCCCTGCCGCCTCCGGAGTACGGGAGGGCTGGGCGGCGGACGGCTCGGCGGCCCGGGCGGCGGTGGCCGTGGCGGGGGTGCGGCGCGGCGCCCGCCGACGCCGGCTGGGCAGTCCGGAGGGCTCGGCGGCGTCCGGTGCGGGGGTGTCCGTTCCGGCCGGGGCGGGCTGGGCGGGGGCGGCCGTCACGGGTGCGGGGGCGAGGGCGGAGAGGTTCCGGTCCTCGTCCAGCACGGTGAGCAGGTGGGCCGGGACGCGCAGGATGGTCCGCATGCCGCCGAACGGGGACGCCTCGATGTGGCACTCGAAGCCGTACTGCACGACGAGCCGGCCGACGACCGCGAAGCCGGTCTGCGGCGGGTCGCCCAGCTCGGTGAGCAGGACCTCGGCGGGCCCGGCGAGCAGGGCGCGGGCCCGTTCGAGGGCGTCCTCGTCCATGCCGATACCGGCGTCGTCCACGACGAGGAAGGCGCCCCGGCCGCCGCTCTGCTGGACGGTGACCTGGACGTCGGTGTCCGGGTGGGAGTAGGCGGTGGCGTTGGCCAGGAGTTCGGCCAGGGCGATGGCGAGGGGTTCGGCGGCGCGGGCGGCGAGCGCGAGGCGTTCGTCGCGCAGGTGGTTGGAGACCTTGATCCGCTCGTAGCCGGCGACGCGGGACTGGGCGCCGAGGACGATCTCGACCAGGGGTGAGTTCTGGCGGGCGAGTCCGGGCCAGGCGTCGCACAGGACGGCGGTGGACTGGGTGCGGCGCAGCGCGAGTTCGTTGCGGAAGTCGAGCTGGAGGATGCGCGGATCGTCGTACTCGTGCTGGAGTTCGTGCAGCAGCTGCTGGGACTGGTTCAGCAGGGACTGGATCTTGGCGGAGGTGCCGCGCATCGCGGCGCGGGCCGCCGCATCGACACGTCCGCGCTCCTCCAGGACGGCGGTCCGCGCGGCCTGGACGGCCTCGGTGAGCAGGAGGGCGGCGCCGCCGTCGACCTCGGCCGCCTCGCGCAGGCCGGGGACGGTGGCGCTGGGGTGGGAGAGGGCGAGGGCGGCGGCGGGTATCCGTCGGCGCGCGAGCTGCCGGATCTCGTCCAGGAGGGCCGCGGTGCGGGCCTCGGCGGCCTTGGCCTGGCGTTCGGCGAGTTCGGCGCGGGTGACGGCCTGCTGCTCCAGGAGGCCGGTCCGGTAGGCGCGCGTGAATCCCGCCACCGCGGCGGCGACGGCGATCAGTGCGACGATCCATGCCATGCCGTTACCGCGTTTCTCTCGTCGGGTCGGTCCGCCGGTGCGCGCGGGGCGGGGCCGCGCGGTCAGCCCGCGCTGCCTGCCGGCTCACCGACCTGCTCCACTTCGTGTGCGACCGTGGCGACGTCGGTCATGACCTGGACGACGCTGCGCCGCTCCGAGCCGTCGAGCTGCCGGTATTCGCTGCCGATGGTGACCACCAGCCGCTCGGGCAGGCCGAGTCCGGGGTAGCGGCCCTCGGCGATGACCTGGCGGGCGGCGTCGATGGAGGGGACACCGGCGGCGTGCAGGGCGTGGGCGCGCTCCTGGATGTACTCGAGGTACGCGATGTGCTCGCGGACGCCGTTCCGGTCGAGGACGGGTCCGTGGCCGGGGACGATCGTTTCGGCGCCGGTGGCCAGCACCTGTTCGCAGGCGCCGATGATGTTGCTCAGCGGGCCCTCCCAGTGGATCGGGTGGTCGCCGGGCTGCTCGGCGGACGAGGAGAAGATGATGTCGCCGCTGAACACGGTGGACTGGGCGGGGAGGTGGACCATCAGGTCGCCGGTGGTGTGCGCGGGGGCGAGCGAGGTGATCTGCACCGGGTAGTCGCCGAGGCTCAGTTCGAGCTCGCCGGTGAAGTAGGTGGTCGGCCGGACGGGCTCGGTCTGCGACCAGTCGAACGGGCCGAAGTGGCGGGCGAGGTAGGCCCCGAGCGGGGTGGCCGGGTCGCCGCCGGTGACGAGCGCGTGCTGCTGCTGCGGCGAGGGCTCGTAGTGGATGTGCTCCCTGGCCTCGCGGGTCACGATGATCTCGGCGTCCGGGAGCACGCCCGCGCCCCAGAAGTGGTCGCCGTTGGCGTGCGTGACGATCACCCGGTCGACGGTGACGCCGTCGGGCAGCCGCTTGGTGGACTCGGCGAGGAACTGGCCGGCGAGCACGGGGTCGTACGGCGTGTCGATCCACAGCGCGCCGCGGGGCGAGACGAGCAGGCCGCAGTTGGCCAGCCCCCAGCCACGCTTGGGCGGGAGCCAGGCGTACAGGCCCCTGCCAAGGTCAACGACATCCCCACCCGTGATCGACATGGACGCGATTATGCCGACCGGTTTCCGGTCGCGCGTTCGAGCCCGGCCAGATGGGCACATGATTGGCTGGAAAGAGACCTTGCCCGGCCGCGCGGATGGCCGGGTGGTGACCGTGTGAGACCACTTCGGACCGGCTTCGTCACTATTACGGGATACGGCGCCGTCAAACCGGAAGGGGCCGATTACCCACTGAGCATGGCCGAAAAGAGACGCCGAAAGGTCCCCGGCGCGACCGCGTGGAGCGGTGCGCCGGGGACCATTGGCTCAGCCGTCAGGAACGGACCTGGCCGCGTTCGAAGTACGCGATCAGCTCCGGGTCGAGGGGCGGCACCTCGAAGGGCGCACCGCCCTCGCGCAGGGAGCGGGTCGCGAGGACACCGGCGGCGACGCTCATCCGGGCGGCGACCGGGGAGGTGTCGGTGAGTCCCCCTTCGCGGGCGAAGCGGACGAACTCCTGCATGATCCGGCTGTCGCCGCCGCCGTGGGAGCCCTTGGCCTCGGGCACCCGGTAGGTGATGTCGGCGTCGGCGCGGTAGCCGCTGGGGCCGGTGTTCCAGACCTTGACCTCGTCGCCGGGGCCGTCACCGAAGTTCTCCAGCCGGCCCTCGGTGCCGATGACCGTGTAGTTGCGCCAGTAGTCGGGGGTGAAGTGGCACTGCTGGTAGGCGGCCACGACGCCGTTGTCCAGCTGCATGTTCATCACCGAGACGTCCTCGACGTCCACGATGTGGTGCAGGTCCTTGCGGGCCGTCGGCGGCCAGTCGAACTCGCGCAGCCAGTTCTCGGGGCGCGGGGTGTCCGGCTCGCGGCGCGGCAGGTTCCCGTAGACGAGCAGGTCGCCGAGGGCGTTGACGCGCTGCGTGTAGCCGCCGGCCAGCCAGTGCAGCACGTCGATGTCGTGGGCGGCCTTCTGGAGGAGCAGACCGGTGGTGCGGGTGCGGTCGGCGTGCCAGTCCTTGAAGTAGTAGTCGCCGCCGTAGCCCACGAAGTGGCGCACCCAGACGGCCTTGGGCTCACCGATGTCGCCGCGCGCGATGATGTCGCGCATCAGCCGGACGACGCCCATGTGGCGCATGTTGTGGCCGACGTAGAGCCGGGTGCCGGTCTCGTACGCGGCGCGCAGGATGTTGTCGCAGCTCTCGACGGAGATGCCGAGCGGCTTCTCCACGAAGACCGCCTTGCCGGCCCTCAGGGCGTCGATGGCGATGGTCTCGTGGGTGTCGTCCGGGGTCGCGACGATGATCGCGTCCAGGTCGTCCCGGCCGAGGAGCAGCTTGTAGTCCTCGACCGCGATCTCGGCGCCGAAGCGCTCGGCCTCGCGGCTGCGCACCTCCGGGTCGAGGTCGCAGACGGCGGTGATCGCCGAGCCCTGGCCGGGGTGGTGGGCCGACATCGCGATGGACCGGCGCAGGCCGAGCCCGATGACGCCGAGTCGCAGGTCTGACACGGGAGTCCCTTCGATTGGTGCGGGTCGTGCGGGCGGAGGTTACTTGCCGGCGAGCGACGCCTCGAACTCGGCGCGCATCTTGTCGCCGCCGCCGGAGCGCCACTTGCGCAGCTCGTCCTTGAAGGCGGAGATCGGCTTGCGGCCGGCGACGATGTCCAGCTGGATGTCGCTCATGGCGGTGGTGAGCGACGGGCTCTTGCTGGTGGACGTGTCCGAGAAGTGGCCGCTCGTCGGGTTGGTCTGGGCGATCTTGAGCAGGTCCTCCTGCCAGCCGTGGATCTTTCCGGCCAGCTCGCCCCGGCCCGGCAGGTAGATGTACTCGGGTCCGGCGGCGAGGAAGGCCAGCGGCATCGCCGTGGTGACGGCCTCGGAGTTGCCCTTGGCGGTGAGCTTGACGTCCCCGTCGGAGGTGCGGTTCCAGTGCTTGCCCTCGATGCCGTTGTCGAGGAAGAGGCGCTCCTCCGTACCGAAGGGGGCGGCCAGGTAGTCCAGGACGCGCAGCAGCATCTTGACGCGCTTGTCGTCGGCCTTCTTGTTGATGGCGGTGTAGCCGACGGAGCCGTAGCCCATGTTGTAGTGCGGCGTGGCGCCTTCCTTGGCGGCGAACGGCACGATGACGCCGAACGGGAAGTCGTACGTCTTGGCGTCGACCAGGAAGCTGGGGAAGGACTGGACGTAGGCGCCGAGGGAGCCCTGGGCCATCTTCTCCATGGTGGTGCTGAGGTTGGGGTCCGGCCAGAAGAGCTTGGCCTTGGCGCACCTGACGGCGAAGGCCAGGGCCTCCTGGTACTCCTCCGTCTCGTACTGGTGCGTCAGCTTGCCGCCCTCCAAACGCCAGGCGCTGGGGGCGCCGAACCACTGGGCGAACTGGGCGATGTGGTTCACGTACGCCGGTTCCAGGACGTACTTGTTGCGCTTGACGTCCAGCAGCTCCTTGCCCTTGGCGAGGAAGTCCTCGGCGCTGGTGAACTCGGCGCCGCCGACCGGCTTCCAGAAGTCCTGGTTGACGACGTAGACCTGGCCCATGGAGCCGTAGGCAACGGTGACGCCGCGGATCTTGCCGTTGACGACGGCGGTCTTCCAGGCGGTGGTCGGCAGGTTCGCGAGGTTGGGGTACGCCTTGACCGCGTCGCCCGAGAGGTAGGGGGTGAGGTCGTGGAACTTGGCGTCCAGGAGCTCGGGCACGCGCTGGATGCCCTGGTTCGGCGGGAACCACACGAGGTCGGGTATGTCGCCGCCGGCCATCATCGCGTTGAACTTGGTGAGGTACGCGTCGACGCCCTGGTCCACCACGATCGTCATGTCGAACCGGGCACCGAGCCGCTTGTTCAGCTCCTGCCAGTAGCCGTTCTTGGCCTGCGGCGGGGCGGGGGTGGTGAAGGTCTCGGTGAGGGCGGTGATGCGGCTGCCGTCACCGGGGGTCTTCGCAACGGACTTGGTGAGCTTCTTGGGGTAGCGCAGATAGGTCGCGTCGAGGCCCGCCGCGTTGCCGGCGAGGTCGGCGGGGGCGGTCTGGGCCGCCACGTACGTCGGGAGCTTGAGCTTGGCCGACGCCTTGGCGCCGCCCTTGCCGACCGTGGCGCCGCTGCCGCAGGCGCTCAGGGTCGTCAGACCCGCGACGGTGAGGCCGGCGATTCCCGCGGCGCCCATGAAACCGCGTCGGGACAGGTGGGTGGACATGGGGCTCCTTGAAGTGGGTGGCGTACGGGGCGGTGGTGCGGGGCGGGCGGGGTCAGCCCTTGATCGCCCCGGTGAGGACGCCCTTGACGAAGAACTTCTGCAGGAAGGGGTAGACGCAGAAGATGGGCACGATCGCGATGATCAGCACGGCCATCTGCAGCGAGGTCGCGGGCGGGATCGAGTGGACGCCCATCGCGGAGGCGTTGATGCTCTGCCCGTTGAGGACGTAGCTCCGCAGGATCACCTGGATCGGGAACTTGCTGGAGTCGTTGAGGTACAGCACCGCGTTGAAGAAGCTGTTCCAGTACCCGACGGCGTAGAACAGGCCGACCACCGCGAGGACCGCCTTCGACAGCGGGAGGACGATCCGGAAGAGGACCGTGACCTCGCCGGCGCCGTCGATGCGCGCCGCGTCGTACAGCTCTTCCGGAATGGACTGGAAGAACGAGCGGACCACGACGATGTTGAAGGCGTTCAGCAGCACCGGAAGGATCAGTGACGCGTACGTATCCAGCATGTGGAACTGCTGGACGGCGAGGTACGTCGGGATGATGCCGGGCGCGAAGAGGAACGTGCCGAGCACGAGCAGCAGGATCGGCTTGGCGAGGACCGTGCCGGGGCGCGAGGTGCCGTACGCGATCATCACCGTGCAGGCCAGGCTGAGCGCGGTCCCGATCAGCGTGATGAAGATGGAGACCACGGCGGCCCGGGTGACCACGCCGCCGGACAGGATGACGCGGTACGCCTCCAGCGTCGGGTGGTGCGGGATCAGTACGTAGCCGCCGTTGGCGTTCAGCTCCTCGCGGCCCGCGAGGCTGGTGCCGATGGCCAGGACGAACGGGTAGAGCACGATCACGGTGAGCACGATGAGCGCGAGGCCCTTGGCGCCCTGCCCGTACCAGTGCGGGCGCTCCATCCACGGCGGGCGGCCGTTGGACTTGCGGGGGCGGGGCGTGGCCCCGGACCGGGCGGCGCGCAGCCGGGTCGCGACGGACTGACTCATCGGTACACTCCCTGCTCGCCGAAGCGGTGGGCCAGCTTGTTGGCGGCGAGGATGAGGGCGAATCCGATGACGCCCTTCATCAGTCCGGCGGCGGTGCTCATGCCCCAGTCGCCGTCCACGACGCCGTGGAAGTAGACATAGGTGTCCATCACCTCGGCGGCGTCCGGGCCGACGGCGTCGCGCTGGAGCAGGATCTGCTCGAAGCCGACCGAGAGGATGTCGCCGAGCCGCAGGATGAGCAGCATCAGGATGACCGGCCGGATGCCGGGCAGGGTGATGTGCCAGATCCGGCGCATCCAGCCGGCGCCGTCCATGGCGGCGGACTCGTACTGGCCCATGTCGATCGAGGCGATGGACGCCAGGAAGATGATCGTGCCCCAGCCGCAGTCCTTCCAGATGGCCTGCGCGGTGATGAGGAACTTGAAGGTCCCCGGGTCGGTCATCACGTTGCCGATGCTGACCCCGTGCTCCATGAGGAGCGTGGTGACCGAACCGGCGCCGCCGAGCACCTGCTTGAACATCGCGACGACGACGACCCACGACAGGAAGTGCGGCAGGTAGACGACGGTCTGGATGAACCGCTTGATCTTCTCGCTGATGAGCGAGTTCAGCAGCAGGGCCAGGGCGATCGGCGCCGGGAAGTAGAGGAGGAGCTGGATCGCCGTGATCTGGAGGGTGTTGGACACCGCGCTCCAGAACTCGGGCTCGGCCAGCAGCGCGGTGAAGTTCGCCATCCCCACGAACGGGCTCTGCTTGAAGCCCAGGAACGGCTGGTAGTCCTGGAAGGCGATGACGTTGCCCGCGAGCGGCAGATAGAAGAAGAGGACGAAGTACAGCACGCCGGGCAGGCAGAAGAGCAGGAGTGCCTTGTCCCGCTTGAGGCGCTGCCGGAGCGGCTGCCGTATTCGGTTCTTCTTGCCCTTCCTCCCCGCGGGGCGTTCCGCGTCTTCCGGGTCGCGGGGCTGCGGCACGGGCGGCCGCGCAGCTGTGACCGGCGTGTTTGCCATCGTCACAGGCACCTCCAGGGCTGATGGAGCGAGAGAACGTCCCGCATACGTGAAGGGCGGCGCGCGCTTCGGGGAAGCGCGGCCGATGCTCCTTCGCGGCGACAGGCACATAGTTCACGACCGTGCGGCCATATGGCAAGAGTTGTTCATTTCGCAGAGGTAACGAACATCTATGGGCAGGCAAAAGTCGCACCATGGGGCACAACGAGGTGTCACAGATACGGCAATCGCCGCATAAGGGGCGCTTGGCGACGGCGAAATGGGACCGGAATGCACTGTTCCTCCGTCAAAACCAGCCCCCTGGTGCGTGGTTGTGCGTGAACATGCACAGTTCACGCACGGTCCGGCGCCTCGAACCGGTTTGGACGCGCACGGAGAAGCGGGCCGCCGCGCAGTGTGCGCGCGGCGGCCCGCTGGGGGTACGGCGAGGGGTCAGACGGCGATGACCGTGACGCCGGCCTCGGTGAAGCGGGCGGACGCCTCGGGGGCGATTCCCCGGTCGGTGACCAGGAAGTCGACCAGGGAGAGGTCGCAGACCCGGGCGAAGGCCCGCTTGCCGATCTTCGAGGAGTCGGCGGCGACCACTACGCGCTGGGCCTGCTGGGCGAGCAGCCGGTTGATGCTGGCCTCGCCCTCGTGGTGCACGTACGCGCCGCGTTCGGTGTCGATGGCGTTGACGCCGAGCACGGCCACGTCCAGCGTTATCTCGCCGAGCACCCCGCTGGCCAGCGGGCCGGTCAGCTCGTACGACTGGGGCCTGGCGACTCCGCCGGTGACGACCATCTTGATCTGCGGGCGGATCACCAGCTCGTTGGCGATGTTGAGGGCGTTGGTCACCACCGTCAGCGTGGGCTGCCCCGACGCGCCGCCGGCCCCCTCGCCCACCAGGTCCGCGCGGACGGCGAGCGAGCGGGCCACCTCGGTGATGGTGGTGCCGCCGGTGAGGCCGACCACCTCGCCGACCGCGACGAGTTCGGCGACGGCGCGGCCGATGGCCCGCTTCTCCGGGGCGTTGCGCCCCGTTTTGTACCGGAGGGCCAGCTCGTAACTGACGCCATGGGCGATCGCGCCGCCCCTGGTACGGGTGAGAAGCTGCTGTTCGGCGAGCTGGTCCAGGTCGCGCCGGATGGTCGCGGCCGAGACGTCCAGCGTCTTCGCGGCGTCCTCGACGTCCACCCGGCCGTGCTTACCTACGAGTTCCAGCAGTGCGTTCCACCGGGCATCCCTGGACAAGACGGTTCTCCTCACAGGTCCGGGCTGCGGGCGCCCATCCCCTTGGGCGCGATCACCGGACAGGGCGCAAGCGTCGCACAAGGCTCCGGCGAGTCAAGCCCCGTGCACGCGGAATGCTTGATAATGCTCGCTCATCGCGGGTAGCGTGCGTAAACGAGCATCCCACCACCACAACGGAGTGCAAAAGTGTCATTTGTCGAGATCGAGATCGCCAGTCAGCCGGAGTGCTGGCGCCGCGCAGCGGAGCTGGCACCGAGTCACGCGGCCGCGCTGCCCGCGGCCGGCGAGCGCGTCGCCGTCGTCGGCTGCGGCACCTCGTTCTACATGGCTCAGGCATACGCCTCGCTCCGTGAGGAGTCCGGGCAGGGCGAGACCGATGCCTTCGCCGCGTCCGAGTTCCCCACCCGCCGCCGCTACGACCGGGTCGTCGCGCTCACCCGCTCCGGCACCACGACCGAGGTCCTCGAACTCCTCGACCGGCTGCGCGGCACCACGCCCACGGTGGCCATCACCGCCGACCCGGAGACCCCGGTGATGACGGCCGCCGACGCGGTCGTCGTCCTCGACTTCGCGGACGAACAGTCCGTCGTCCAGACCCGGTTCGCCACCACCCTGCTCACGCTGCTGCGCGCGCACCTCGGTCTGCACACCGACGCCGTGGTCCGGGACGCGGAGCGGGCGCTCGCCAAGCCGCTGCCGGAGGGCCTGGTGGACTGCACGCAGTTCTCGTTCCTCGGGCGGGGCTGGACGGCGGGCCTCGCCAACGAGGCGGCGCTCAAGATGAAGGAGGCGTCGCTGTCCTGGACCGAGTCGTACGCCGCGATGGAGTACCGCCACGGCCCGATCTCCATCGCCACCGACACGACCGCCACCTGGATGTTCGGCGCCGCGCCCGAGGGGCTGCGCGAACAGCTCCTGGAGACCGGTGCCCGCTGGGTGCAGAGCGATCTGGACCCGCTGGCCGACCTGATCCGCGTCCAGCGCCTGGCCGTCGCCCGCGCCACCGCCCGCGGCCTCGACCCGGACGCTCCGCGCCACCTGACCCGCTCGGTGGTCCTGGCGGACGCCTGATGCCGCACCGCGCCTCGAACGCCGGCCGGGCTGACATTCAGCCCGGCCGGCGTTCGAGGCGGAGGGTCCCCGTCAGGACTCCTCGAAATGCGTGTCCAGGATCGCGTCGAAGTTCTCGGTCCACTCCTTGAGGCTGCCGCGCGACGGCGCCTCGACCTCGCCGTTGAACCAGCGCTGGGACGACAGGTGGACGGTCACGGTGAACCGGCGGCCGAAGCGGGCCGGCTTCAGCTCGACCGCGCCGATCTCGTCCCAGCCGAAGTCCGCCTCCTGGTCGTCCAGCGTGAACCGGACGCCCCCGGGCCCGGCCGAGATCGAGCCGCGCCGGTCGCTCACCTCGAACGAGGGCCCCTCGGCGGCCTCTTCGTCGGTCTCCTCCTGCTCCTCCTCGTCCTCCTCCTGCGCCACCGGCACCTCGTCGGCCGGCTCGGGGACGGCGTCCGCGACGGCGGGCTCCTCGGTGTTCTCCGGCTCCTCCTCCACCGCTTGCGCGGGTCGGGGGGCCGTGAGACCGGGGATGTACGCCGGGTCGGTCCCTGCGGCGTACGCGGGCTGGGTCTTCGGGTCTATGCGCTGCTCCACGGCGGGCAGTATGGCCGACGAACCTGTACGGGGCCAGTAAGAGCGGGTCGGGGGACGGACCCGGCCGCCAGGTCCGTCCCCCACGCGCGGGGCCCCGCGCCCCGCGTCAGCCGGTGGCGCAGACCTCGTCGCCCAGCGAGAAGGCGTCGGGGGCCGTGTTGCCGCCGGTCAGTGTGCCGGTGAAGCCGAAGCCCGCGGACGCGCCCGGCGCCACCCGGCCGTTCCAGGAGACGTTGGCGGCCGTCACCTTCGCCCCGTCCTGAGCGGCCGTCGCGTTCCACATCTGGCCGACCTTCTGACCGTCCGGGAAGGTCCAGGCGAGCTTCCAGCCGTTCAGCTCCGTGCTGCCCGTGTTGGTGAGGGTCACATCGGCCTGGAATCCGCCGGACCACTGGTTGGTGACCTTGTACGTCACCGAACAGGCGGCGTCACCCGGGTCGGTGCCGGGATCCGTACCCGGATCGGTGCCGGGATCCGTGCCCGGGTCGGTGCCGGGGTCGGTGCCGCCCCCGTCCGAGGAGTCGCCGTACATGATTCCGCGCCCGTTGGTGGACACGTACACCCGGCCGAAGACGCGCGGGTCGCCCGTGATCGCGGCGCCGGTCCAACCCCACTGGTGGGCATCGTCGTTGATGCGGGTCCAGGAGGCCCCCGCGTCGGTGGAGCGGAAGATGCCGCGCACCCCGCCGATCTTCGCGGAGACGAACAGCGTCCGGTACGAGGCGCCCGCCGCCGCCTTGCCGAAGCCGACGGAGTCCGCCTCGCCGACGCCGCTCAGCCGGGTGAACGTCGCCCCCGAGTCGGTCGAGTGCCACAGGCCGTACGCGCCCGTCGCGGCGCCGCCCGCCAGCCAGATGTCGCCCTCGGTGCCGGGGACCGCCTTGAAGCGGACGTTGCCCTCGGTGGGCAGGCCGCTCGACGCCTTCGCCGTGAAGGTCGCGCCGCCGTCCGTGGAGACGTAGAAGGTGCCGGCCTTGAACCCGTAGAACTTCTTCGGGTTCTTCCGGTCCGACTCGACCGTCGCGCCCTGCGGTATCCCGGTGGACGCCGACCACGAACTCCCGTACCCGGTCGTGTGATGCACCCCGGCGCCCTCGGGGCTCCAGACGAAGCCGCTCGCGTCGGCCGCCGCCGCGACCGTGCCGCCGCCGGTCACCCCGGACGGCTCGGAGCCCTGGAACCAGTTGGAGCCGTTGTCCGTCGAGAAGCCGATGTGCGGCGCGGCGTCGGCGCTGCCGACCCGGACCACCGTGTTCGGGCTGCTCTCGGCGAAGTCGATGCTCGTGGTGGAGGTGAGGTTGGGCGAGGTGAACATCATGTCCGGCACGGCGTCGAGATCGGTGTGCCGGAAGCCCCCGATGTCACCGAGCGCGCTGAGCAGCGGCGCCCCGGACGGCGGGCTGGCCAGGTCGTTGACGGCGGTCTCCTCCAGGCCCTTCACCATCGGCGTGATTGTGAACTGGCTGCCGGAATCCCAGTTGGTGAGGTTCTCGGTGCCGTAGATCGTCGCGCCGGTGCCGTACATCATGCGGTTCGAGTCGAACGGGTCGATCTCCAGCGCCTCCGTCATCCAGCCCAGCTTGGGCGTGGTCTCCGGCGGCGTCGGGTTGGCGCCCCAGGTCAGCCACGGCACCGAGGAGACGTCCTGGGTGAAGCGGTTGGAGCGGTTGGGGTAGCTGGTGTAGTCCCACGCCTGGGTCCAGGTCGCGCCACTGTCCGTGGAGCGGAAGATCTGGGTGTCGGGCCACCAGGAGCTGTACGCGGTCGCCATCACCGTGCCGGGGTGCTGCCGGTCCACGGTGAGCCCGCTGAAGCCGTAGTAGGTGTCGGCCTCGGCGACCGGGCTGACGTCCTTCCACTCCCCCGTCGCGGTGGTGTACCGCCAGATCCGCCCCTTGCCGCCGTCGTACGGGCCGCCGGTGTCGCTCAGGGTCAGATAGAGGTAGCCGTTGTCGGAGTCCAGTACGCCCTTGTGCGCCAGGTATCCGGTCGGCTGCCCGGCGATCCGCGACCAGGTGGTCCCGCCGTCCGTGGAGCGGTAGACGGTGTTCGCCTTGTCGGCGACCCCGACGTAGATGTCCTGGGTGGCGCTGCCCCTGCTGCCGCTGCGCTCGTCGAACGTCACCCAGACGATGCCCTGGTTGTCGTTGCCGTAGCCGCTGGTGTCGGTCGGGTCCTGGGAGTAGTTCCCCGGATTGGGGAAGGCCGTCACCTCGGACCAGGTGGCGCCCGAATCGGTGGACCGCCAGAGGCCGTTGCCGCTCGGTGCGCCGAGGTAGAGCACGGAGTTCTTGTTCGGGTCGATCGCGAGGCGTTCGCCCATGCCCCGGCCCGGCATGTTGCCGCCGAGCTTGAAGGGCAGGGTGCTCGCCTTCCAGGTCGCGCCCCGGTCCGACGAGCGCAGTACCGCGCCGTTGGTGGGGTCCCAGTCGTTGGTGTACGTGCCCACGGCGGCGTACACCTTGTCCGGGTCGACGGAGTCCGATGCCAGGCTCACCACCCCGGTCCAGCCCCAGTGGTCCCAGTCCACCCAGTCCAGCAGCGGCTTCCACTGCTTGCCGGCCTGGTCCCAGCGGTAGGCGCCGCCGATGTCCGTGCGGGCGTAGGCGAGGTTCTTCTCGGACCGGTTGAAGACGATCCCGGGGACGAAACCGCCGCCGTCGATACGGACGTTCTTCCAGTCGTACGTGTCCGCCGCGAGGGACACATCGGATGCCTGGGCGGACGCGGTGGCGCCATGGTCTCGCGCCGACGCCGGCGCACCGGCGGCGAAGAGCCCGGCGGTGAGGGTGAGTGCCGCCACCAGGGCGGCGAAGGGTCTTGCGCTTGTGCGCACGGGAACGTCTCCTCCGAACAGGACCGCCGACAACGGCGGTTAAGGGCGTGAACGGATGTGGGAGCGCTCCCATTTCGCGTCCCGATGGTAACGGCGCCGCCCCTCCGGGAGAAGAGAACGCGCAAGGTTCATCGGATGACTAGGGCGCGCCACCCTCGACGGGGGTGTTTGCGGTAAACCGCACCCCGGACGGCGGCGACCCTCATACCGGCGCGGCCCCCCGATTCCTAGCGTGGCCGGGAGCCGGGGCAGGGTGCCTCGGCTCCCGGCCGTCTGGAGCCCCTTCATGCATCCCGTCCCACTCGCTCTGCCCCAGGAACCCGCCGGAGGTTTCGCCGGCTGGGCGGCCGACCTCATCGACACCCTCGGCGCTCCGGGGGCCGGTCTGGCCATCGCCCTGGAGAATCTCTTCCCGCCGCTACCGAGCGAGGTGATCCTGCCGCTGACCGGGTTCGCCGCCGGTCAGGGGGTGCTGTCGCTCGCCTCGGCGCTGTTCTGGACGACGCTCGGCTCGGTGGCGGGGGCGACGGTGCTGTACTGGATCGGGGCGTTGTTCGGGCGGGACCGGGTGCATGCGCTGTGGGCACGGCTGCCCCTGGTGAGGGCCGCCGACCTGGAGCGCACCGAGGCGTGGTTCCTGCGGCACGGCACGAAGGCGGTGCTGCTGGGCCGGATGGTGCCGATCTTCCGGAGCCTGATCTCCGTACCGGCCGGCCTGGAACGCATGCCGCTTCCGACGTTCCTCGGGCTGACCGCGGTGGGCAGTCTGGCGTGGAACTCCGTCCTGGTGATGGCCGGTTACTGGCTCGGCGACCAGTGGGACACCGTCGGCGACTACGTCGGCGTGCTCTCCGAGACCGTGCTGCTGCTGGTCGCGGCGGCGCTGGTGCTGTACGTCGTCGTGCGCGTCCGGTCACGCGCGGCGGCGGGGCGGGCCAGGCACCGTCGGGGTGCCGGATGAGCGGGACCGGCACTATGGTTCGCCAGGGCCCCGGCGAGAGAACCCCGGGCCGCGAGGCGGAGGGGCGGGGCGCGGTGCTGGAGGTCTCCCCCGGGGTGCCGGGCACGTCCGGTCACGGCCCGGCAGCCCGGCTGTCCCGGGTGACGGGGACGCTCCTCGGCTGCGCGTCGGCCCTCGCCGGGCTGGTGTACTTCGCGGTGGCCGGGACCCTCCTGGGGCCGCTCCTGCTGTGGCCCCGCACCAGGGTCGCCGCGCACCGCCTCCTGGTCGCCGGGGCCAGAAGGCTGGCCGAGGCGGAGCGGTGGCGCCGGTCCGCCTTCTTCAGCGACCTGTTCCCCGCGCACCGCGCCTCCGACGAGCAGGTCCTGCGCTATCTGGCCGGCCGCGTCTCCTCCGGGCTGCTGTGCGCGGTGGTGACCGCGCTGCTCGGGTTCGGCCTGGTGCTGGCCGGGCTGCTCGCGGTGGGCGTGGCCCGTGGCACGCTCGGCTGGGGCGAGTTGCCGGCCCAGGTGGCCCTGGGCTCCGTACTCCTCTTTCTCGACGTGCAGGGGCTGTTCTCGCTCGCCTCGCTGGACGCCCGGCTCGCCCGGGAGTGCTTCGGGCCCGACGACCGGGAGTTGCTGCGGCGGCGCATCGGTGAACTGGCCGCCAGCCGGGCCGCGGTGGTGCGGGCGGTGGACCGGGAGCGCCGGCGGGTCGAGCGGGACCTGCACGACGGGGTCCAGCAGCGTCTGGTCGCGCTGGCGATGCTGCTGGGCCGGGCCCGCCGCGCCCGGGACGCCGAGCGCGCCGACGCGCTGCTGGAGCAGGCGCACCGGGAGGCGGGCGAGGTGCTAGCCGAACTCCGCGAAGTCGCCTGGCGGGTGTATCCGACGGCGCTGGACAGCGTGGGTCTGCGGGAGGCGCTGGGCGGGGTCGCGGAGCGCTGCCCGATCCCGGTCCGGGTGGCGTACGAGGTCTCCGGGGAGCTGCCGGCGCCCGTGGAGACGGCCGCGTACTTCGTGGTGTCCGAGTCCGTGAACAACGCCGCCAAGCACTCGGGCGCCGAGGGCATCGTGGTGAGCGTGGCGCGAAGGGAGGGCGTGCTGGCCGTGTGCGTCCAGGACGACGGGTGCGGCGGCGCGGACCCGGAGGGCGGCGGGCTCGCCGGGCTGCGCGGCCGGGTCGCCGCGATCGACGGCATGCTGGACGTCCACAGCCCCGCCGGGGGCCCCACCACCGTGACCGCGGAGCTGCCGTGCGTGTGATTCTCGCCGAGGACTCGATCCTGCTCAGGGAAGGCCTGGTCCGTCTGCTCACCGAGGAGGGCCATGAGGTCCTGGGCGCGGTGGGTGACGCGGAGTCGCTGCTGTCGCAGGTCGCGGCGCACGCGCCGGACGTCGTCGTCACCGACATCCGGATGCCGCCCACGCACAAGGACGAGGGGCTGCGCGCGGCGGTGGAGATCCGGGCGCGGCGGCCGGACGTCGGCGTGCTCGTGCTCTCCCAGTACGTGGAGCGGAACTACGCCGCCCGGCTGCTCGCCGAGAACGCGGAGCGGGTCGGGTATCTGCTCAAGGACCGGGTGGCGCAGGTGGAGGAGTTCCTGGACTCGCTGGAGCGCATCCACGCGGGCGGGGCCGTCTTCGACCCGGAGGTCGTACGGCAGTTGGTCATCCGCAGCACGCACGGTGATCCGCTCTCACGGCTGACCCCGCGCGAGCACACCGTCCTGGAGGCGCTGGCGCAGGGCCACACCAACGCGGCCATCGCGCGGAAGCTGCACATCTCGCTGAGTGCCGTCGAGAAGAATCTCAACGCCGTCTTCGACAAGCTGGGTCTCGCGCACACCACCGGCTACAACCGGCGCGTCCTCGCCGTGCTGCGCTATCTGGAGGCGTGAGCCCTCAGTACCAGCCGGCCGAGCCGGGCGGGTCGCAGACCTCGAGTACGACCTCGCCGGCCACGGAGGTGCGGCCGCCGAGCGGTCGTACCCGGTCGCCGACGTTCACGAGGTGCGGGGCCGCGCCCACGATCCGGCAGCGGTAGACGAAGCCTTCGGGGAAGCGGACCAGGGACTCGTTGCGCATGATGCGCGAGTAGCGGTTGACCACGTTGGAGCGGATGACCACGCCGTGGCCGTCGCTGTGCGCGGATTCGAGGTCGCTCGACGCGCAGACGGGGCACAGGAGTTTGCGGAAGGAGGCGGTGTGGCACCAGCGGCACACCTGATAGACGAGCCCTTCCTGGCTGGTGTGCGCCTCCGCCGCCTCGCGGGCCGGCCGCCCCATCACGTCGGTTCCGGTACTGAACACGTTCCGCCTCCCGCGCTCGACTCGGTGCGCCGCAGCTTCGGCGACGGCACACCGGCACCGTATGGCACTTAGTTCCAGGAGTAAAGGCACTGAGTGCCGCGAACTCGCGAAGGGGCCGCCCCGGGGCCCTTACGCGGTGCCGAGCGCGGACTCGATGTGCTGCACCACGCGCCACATCGGGGCGCCCTTGCGCGCGACCATGACGATCACCTCTTCGTCGCTCACGGCGGAGGAGACGGCGGCGGTCTCCGGCTCAGGCGCGGGCGCGACGGGCCGCGCCTCCGCCCCGCCCCACACCGCGCGCACCAGCTCCAGGGCCCGGTCCACCTCGGCCCCCGCGTCACCCTTGCCGCCCGAACGCAGCCAGGACCGCAGCCCGTTGTTGTGCGCGGCGACGACCGAGGCGGCGATCACCTCGGCGCGCAGCGCGGCGTCGGGCCCGGCGTCCGGGTCGTCGGCCCAGCGGCGCTCCAGATAGCCGGCGAGGGTCCGCTCGTAACGGCGCACCACGGAGAGCTCGTACGTGCGAAGGCCGGGCACCTCGCGGGTGAGCCGGTAGCGCTGCACGGAGAACTCGGGCTTCTCCGCGTACATCCGCAGCACCAGCCTGGCCCCGTCGCACACCGTGGCGACCGGGTCCGTGCCGTCGGCGTCCGCCAGGAAGGCGGTCATGTCCGCGAGGCAGCCCTCGTGGTCGGGGAAGACCGCGTCCTCCTTGGAGGGGAAGTAGCGGAAGAAGGACCGCCGCCCCACCCCGGCCCGGGCGACGATGTCGTCCACCGTGGTCCGCTCGAACCCGCGCTCCAGGAAGAGCGCGAAGGCCGCCTCGGCGAGCACGTCACGCATGGGGGGCTTCTTGGCCGGCCGGCGGTCTTCGGTCATGCCGGAAACGTAACACCGAAACCGGCCGTCCGGCACCGGGTACCTTTACGAAGGGTACTGAGTGCCATAGAATTCCCGCAGGACACCACCAGGTACAGGGAGAGCCGGCGTGAGCTTGAGGATCGTTGTCACTGTGAAGTACGTGCCCGACGCGACCGGTGACCGGCATTTCGCCGATGACCTGACGTTGGACCGTGAGGACGTCGACGGTCTGCTGTCGGAGCTGGACGAGTATGCGGTCGAGCAGGCGTTGCAGATCGCGGAGGCGGCTGATGACGCGGAGGTCACCGTGTTGACGGTGGGTCCGGAGGATGCCAAGGACGCGTTGCGCAAGGCGTTGTCGATGGGTGCGGACAAGGCGGTGCACGTCGAGGACGACGATCTGCACGGTACGGACGCGCTGGGTACGTCGCTGGTGCTGGCGAAGGCGGTCGAGGAGACCGGGTACGACCTGGTGATCTCGGGCATGGCGTCGACGGACGGCACGATGGGTGTGGTTCCGGCGCTGCTGGCGGAGCGGCTGGGTGTGCCGCAGGTGACGCTGCTGTCGCAGGTGTCGGTCGAGGGCGGTGTGGTGCGGGGCCGCCGGGACGGGGACAGTGCGTCGGAGGAGTTGGAGGCGTCGCTTCCGGCGGTGGTGTCGGTGACCGACCAGTCGGGTGAGGCGCGTTATCCGTCGTTCAAGGGGATCATGGCGGCGAAGAAGAAGCCGGTGAAGTCCCTGGACCTGGACGATCTGGGGATCGACGCGGACGAGGTGGGTCTGGCGGGTGCGTGGACCGCGGTCGACTCCGCGACCGAGCGTCCGGCCCGTACCGCGGGCACGATCGTGAAGGACGAGGGCGAGGGCGGCAAGCAGCTGGCCGAGTTCCTGGCCGGCCAGAAGTTCATCTGAGCCCCGGCATCCCGTTCGCCACCCCCGCCTACTTCGCACACGCAGGAGATTGAAGTCCCATGGCTGAAGTTCTCGTCTATGTCGACCACCTGGACGGTGCCGTCCGCAAGCCCACCCTGGAGCTGCTGACGCTCGCCCGCCGCATCGGTGAGCCCGTGGCCGTCGCCCTGGGCAACGGTGCCGCCGACACCGCCGACGTGCTGGCCGAGCACGGAGCGGTCAAGGTGCTGACCGCCGACGCCCCCGAGTTCGCCGACTACCTCGTCGTACCGAAGGTGGACGCGCTCCAGGCCGCCTTCGACGCCGTGTCCCCGGCCGCCGTGCTGCTGTCCTCCTCCGCGGAGGCCAAGGAGATCGCGGCCCGCCTCGCCGTCCGGATCGGCTCCGGCATCATCACCGACGCGGTCGACGTCGAGGCCGGTGCGGAGGGTGTGGTGGCGACGCAGTCGGTGTTCGCCGCGTCGTTCACCACGAAGTCCAGGATCACGCACGGCACCCCGGTCATCACGGTGAAGCCGAACTCCGCCCCGGTCGAGCCGGTCGCCGGTGCGGGTGCGGTGGAGGAGCTGGCGGTCACCTTCTCGGCGCAGGCCACCGGTACGAAGGTCCTCTCGCGTACCCCGCGTGAGTCCACGGGCCGTCCGGAGCTGACGGAGGCCGCGATCGTGGTCTCCGGTGGCCGCGGCGTCAACGGCGCGGAGAACTTCGCGGTCATCGAGGCCCTGGCGGACTCGCTGGGCGCGGCCGTGGGCGCGTCTCGCGCCGCGGTGGACGCGGGCTGGTACCCGCACACCAACCAGGTCGGCCAGACCGGCAAGTCCGTCTCCCCGCAGCTCTACATCGCCAACGGTATCTCCGGCGCGATCCAGCACCGGGCCGGGATGCAGACCTCGAAGACCATCGTCGCGGTCAACAAGGACGCCGAGGCCCCGATCTTCGACCTCGTGGACTACGGCGTCGTCGGCGACCTCTTCGCCGTCGTCCCCCAGCTCACCGAGGAGATCAACACCCGCAGGGGCTGATACCTCGTCAACTGGGGCGCCCGGCCGGGGCGGTGAGCGCGGACAACCCGCCCACCGCCCCGGCCGGCCCCGTTTCAGCCGAGCAGTTCCTCCACCAGGTCGGCGGCGCGCGGGGTGCCGCCCTCCGCCCGGGCGTCCTCCCGCAGCCGCGCCGAACGCCGGGCGACCCCGGGGTCGTCGACCAGCGCGGTGAGCGCTTCGCGCAGGGCCTCGGGGGTGGCGTCGTCCGTGTCGATGCGGCGGGCGACGCCCAGCTCGACGAGCTTGTCGGCGTTCATGAACTGGTCGACGCCCTGCGGCACGGCGATCATGGGCACTCCGCTGTACAGCCCCTCGGAGCTGCCGCCCATCCCGGCGTGCGTGATGAAGGCGTCCGCCTGCTGGAGGATGGCCAGTTGGGGCACCCACCGGTGCACCTCGACATTGCCCGGTACGGTGCCCAGCTCCGCCAGGTCCGTCTGCTTGCCGACCTGGAGCACGACGTGCCAGCCGGGCAGGTCGCCGTAGGCCGCCAGGCAATTGCGGTAGAACTCGGGGCGGTTGGTGTACGCGGAGCCCAGTGAGATCAGGAGCACCTTCTCCGCCCCGGCGGGCCGGGTCCAGCTCTGCTCCTCGCCGCGTCCGGCGAAGCACGGCCCGACGAAGGTGACGGTGTCCATGTCCACGTCGTCCGCGTGCGGCTGCATCGCCCGGGGGATCAGGGCGAGGGTGTGGTCGGGGCGGCCGGTGAAGGCGTCCATGTCCAGCGTGGTGGCGCCGTTCCCGGCCAGCCACTCGGTGAACCGCGCGCGGTACGCGTCGGCCCCGGGCAGCGTCCACAACTGGGCGGCCACGTCCTTCTCGTAACTCCGCCAGCCGACGAAGGTCGGGTAGAGCTGCATCAGGCGGCGGTTCTGGGACTCGGCGAGCACCCGGGCCGGGTACGCGCCGATGTCGTACAGATACAGGTCGGCCGGGTCCTCGTCGTAGACGGCGCGCAGCTGCGGCAGGGCCTGGACGGCGTCGTCCAGGAAGAGGCCCATGGCGGCGATCGGGTCGTCGGGCCAGCTGCTGTCACCGACCGGGAGCACGGAGTCGTACGGCACGAAGGTGGCGCCGGTGGCCTCGATGCGCTCGGCCATCACGGGGTCGTTGGCGTAGGTGACGCGGTGGCCGCGGGCCACCAGTTCGCGGATGACCTCGATGCTCGGCAGGACGTGGCTCACGGCGGGGATGCCGATCATGGCGATGTGTGCGCGGCGAGGTGTCACAGATGTCATGGGGGAATCACTCGTTTCAGTTCTACGGCGGAAGCGGACACGGCAGACCGGCGCGTCGCCACCCCGGCGAGGGCCGGTCGGTGGGCGCGTGGACACGGTGTGCCGGACGGGGTCGGGGGCGAGCCCCGGCCCCGTCAGCCGTAGAGCTGGTGGAGGTTCATGCGCCGACCCTAACCGCGGACCGGTCCGCGCGCACGGGGTTTTCCGTGGGCGCGGACCGGAGCGGGCGAGGGCGGTGCGGTCAGGGCTGGATCGGCATCGACCAGCAGTTGGAGGTGGTGCGCTTGCCCGCCAGGCGGTCGGTCAGCCAGGAGATGGCGTCGCCCTGGTCGGTGAGGAGCGGGACCATGTGGTTGGTGAGGATCTTGTCGCCGAGGTTGGGCAGGATGACGGCGTCGTACGTGACGTCGCCGCCCTTGCGGCACCAGTCGACGGCGAGCTGCCGCGCCTGGGCGTGCGGCACGATGTCGTCCTGGGTGCCGGTCGCCACCCGGACCGGGCCGGACGGCTTGAGGGTGCCGATGCGCTGCTTGTCGAGCGCGGCCCGCGCCTTGGGCTCGGCAGCGATGATCTCGCCGAGGGACTTGCCGGTCGTCGTCCACTTGGAGCTCTTCGCGAAGCCGTAGCCGAGGATCGCGTCGCCGACGCACATGGTCGAGGCGTTCTTCAGCGCGGCCCGCCCGGCGTCGTTGATATTGGCCTCCACGACGGCCCGCAGATCGGCGTCGGCCTGCGCGAAACCGTTGATCGACCAGGCGAGGGCCCCGGCCAGGGCGCTGCCGTCGATGCCCTTCATGGTCGCGGTCAGGTCGGCGGGCGGCGCCCCCGCATAAGTCCCGGCGAGCTGGATCTCGGGGGCGTACGAGGGCTGGAGTTCGGCGGCCGAGGCGCTGGCCCCGCCGCCCTGGCTGTAGCCGTACAGGCCCGTCCGGGACGCGGCCGTCAGCGAGGTGGCGGGCAGCTGGTGCGCGGCGCGGACCGCGTCGAGCAGCGCGTGGCCCTCGTCCACCCGGTTGACGTAGGTGTGGAGGCGGTCGGTCGTGCCGAGGCCCACGTAGTCGGTGACGACGACGGCGACACCGGCCGCCAGCAGCCGGTAGACGGACAGGGTCTCGTAGCCGATCGACACGGACTCGGGGGTGACGGCCAGCGGGTGCTGGAGGGCCAGCGAGGGCGCGCACTGGTCGCCCTGGCCCATGGTGCCGGAGGCCAGTGCGACCAGCGGGCGGGCGCCGCCGCCCTTCCAGGCGGCCGAGGGCTCGATGTAGGCGCCGGTCACCGCGGCCGGCTGCCCGTTGGAGTCGGTCGTGCGGTACATGAGGCGGGTGGCGGTGCCCGGCATCGGGCGGCCGTCCAGGCCCGGCAGGCTCAGGGCGAGCGGCAGGGGCTCGGTGCGGATCAGCGCCCCGTTGGCGGCGGGCAGTTGGGCGGGCGGGTCGTAGAACGCGGGGATGGTCACGCCCCGGGACACGACGGGCTCGGTGCCGTCGGCGGCGGACGCGGGCGCGGCGTACGCGGCCACGCAGGCCGCCGCGGTCACGGCGACGGCCGCGGCGCGGAAGGGACGGACGCGGCGTGGGGGAAGGGTGGAACGCGAACGGTCCTTGCGGCTCAAGGCTCACTCCTCGCTCTGCTCCGGAAGTACGGGTGAGCGCAAGCTAACAGCGGGCCTTACCGGTGGTAACCCATGAGTAAGTTACGCATTGGTAACTCTCATCGGCGGCCGAACTCTCCCTGCTCGGCGACGGAGTTGCTTAAGGTGGGCCCGAGCTGATCATCCGCAGCACCTCCCGCACCCTGGAGTTGGCCATGTCCCGACCGGAGAACGACCCCACCGCCCCGCTCATCGACACCAGCAAGCCGCATCCCGCGCGGATGTACGACTGGTTCCTGGGCGGCAAGGACAACTACCCGGTGGACGAGGCCATGGGCCGTCAGATGCTGGCCGTCGAGCCGAACGTCCCGGTCATGGCGAAGATCAACCGCGCCTTCATGCACCGCGCCACGCGCTGGCTGTCCACCCAGGGTGTCCGCCAGTTCCTCGACATCGGCACCGGTATACCCACCGAGCCCAACCTGCACCAGGTGGCCCAGGAGGCCGCCCCCGCCACCCGGGTCGTCTACTGCGACAACGACCCGATCGTGCTGGCGCACGCCGAGGCGCTGCTCAAGGGCACGCCCGAGGGCGTCATCGACTATGTGCAGGCGGACGCGCGGAACGTCGACACCATCCTCGAACACGCGGGCAAGACCCTGGACTTCAGCGAGCCGGTCGCGCTGTCGATGATCGCGCTGCTGCACTTCGTGAGCGACGAGGACGGCGCGTACGAGCTGGTGCGCCGGCTGACCGATGTGCTCGCCCCCGGCAGCTACATGGTCATCTCGCAGATCACCGCCGACTTCCACCCGGAGGAGGCGCGCGAGGTGGACAAGATGTACAAGGCCAACACCCTGACGCTGGCGCCGCGCACCCGCGACCAGTTCGCCTCGTTCTTCGACGGCCTGGAGATCGTGGAGCCCGGCATCGTCGCCGCCGAGGCATGGCACCCCGAGCTCGGTGAGCCGGTCCCCGGCACGGGCGAGATCGTCACCCCGGGTTACGTCGCGGTCGGCCGCAAGCCGTAACCCCCGGAGCCCAACCACGGCAGCCCGGTGCGCACTTCGGTGCCACCGGGCTGTGTGATGATACGGAAAACGGATCAGCGGGGGCACAGCGTGGACACGGACGGGTCATCCATACCGGACGAGGAGTGGGAGCGCTTCCTGCGGGAGGCGGAGGCCGGGACCCCCGGCGCCCCCGAGGAGCCGTCCGCCCGGGCCCGGATGGTGACCCAGCGGCTGCGCGAGGAGACCGGCCCGCCCCGGGGTGGCGCACCCACCAGCCGCCCCGGCGGCGCGGCCGGGTCGGGTACGTGGTGGGCCTGGTGGTCGTCGTCGCGCTGCTCGTGGTGGCCCTGGTCCCGGGCCGGGCGGCGGGCTGGCTCGGCTTCCACGGCGGGGGCGGCGCCACGGCGGCGACGCCCGGGGCCGCCACGCCGGACGACCCGTTCAAGGGGTCACCGGCGGAGCACTGGGCCGCCGGGACGGCCGGGATCAGGATGCCCTCGGCGCGGGCGACCGGGTGGATGAGCGAGAAGCAGGTGTCCGACGCGCTCGACAGCAGCCTGGCCTTCCTCTCCGACGCCGGCCTCGATCCGGCGGTGCTGCGCGGGGAACGGCCAGCGAAGGCGATCGCGGCCCTCAACACGAAGCAGCCCGGCATCAGCGACTACCTGGCGAACGCCTTCGACTCCCCGACCCGGGAGGACGACCCGCTGCTGCTGTTCAGCCGCTTCGACCCGTCGTACGCGCGCCTGGCGGGTGACGTGGTCAAGACGCGCGGCGAGCTGAGGTACCGGGAGGGCGAGCGGGGCGCGGTCGAGATCACCGCCGATGTCACCTTCGTCTACGCCGTCGGGCGGGCCTCCGGGGACAGCGACGCGGTCGCCCGTACGATCGCCCGCCGGGAGATCGTGATGAGCTGGGACGACCCCGACAAGGTGATCACGGCGCCGGGGACCTTCTCGCTGACGTCGTACCGGCTGGACGCCGCCAACGGGGGCTGCGAGAACACCACCGGCTACTTCCGCCCCGATTTCGAGAAGGAGCCCGGGCCCTCGGACGGCGCCGCGGAGGTCGACCCGTACGAGCGGGACACCTCCATGGACGAGCGCGTGAACGGCCGGGACGCCTCGGACTGCGACACGGCCACCCGCACCTGATCCGGGGGCGCGATACCCGGGCGGGGCACTCCCCCACGACGTACGCTTCGAGCGTGACGAGCAAACCCGACGCGGCGCAGAACCTGCGCGACCTGGCGCGGCTGCGCCGGGTCCGCGACCGGATCGACCGCGACTACGCCCAGCCGCTGAACGTCGAGGCGCTGGCGCGCGGCGCGCACATGTCGGCGGGGCACCTCAGCCGCGAGTTCCGGAAGGCGTACGGGGAATCCCCGTACGGCTATCTCATGACCCGGCGCATCGAGCGCGCGATGACGCTGCTGCGCCGGGGGGACATGAGTGTCACCGAGGCGTGCTTCGCGGTCGGCTGCTCCTCGCTCGGCACCTTCAGCACGCGCTTCACTGAGCTGGTCGGGATGGCGCCGAGCGTCTACCGGCAGAAGGCGGCGCAGGCCACCGCGGGCATCCCGTCCTGCGTGGCGAAGCAGGTGACGCGGCCGGTCAGGAATCGAGAAGCCCCGCTGCCCGGGACGCCGCTAGCGTGAGGCCGTGAACACCAGGGAGGCACGATGAGCAGGGCCACCGGCAAGGGCACGCGTCCGCACGCCGCCGACAGCCACGATCTGATCCGTGTGCACGGGGCGCGGGTGAACAATCTCAAGGACGTCAGCATCGAGATCCCGAAGCGCCGGCTGACGGTGTTCACGGGCGTCTCCGGGTCCGGCAAGAGCTCGCTGGTGTTCAACACCATCGCCGCCGAGTCGCAGCGGCTGATCAACGAGACGTACAGCGCCTTCGTGCAGGGGTTCATGCCCACGCTGGCCCGGCCCGAGGTGGACGTCCTGGAGGGGCTGACCACCGCGATCATCGTGGACCAGCAGCGGATGGGCGGCGACACCCGCTCGACCGTGGGCACGGCGACCGACGCCAACGCCATGCTGCGCATCCTCTTCAGCCGCCTCGGCACCCCGCACATCGGCCCGCCCAGCGCGTACTCCTTCAACACCGCGTCGGTGAAGGCCAGCGGGGCGATCACCGTCGAGCGCGGCAACAAGAAGGCCGTGAAGGCGACCTTCCAGCGGACCGGCGGGATGTGCACCGAGTGCGAGGGCCGGGGCACCGTCTCGGACATCGACCTCACCCAGCTCTACGACGACTCCAAGTCCCTGGCCGAGGGCGCGTTCACGATCCCCGGCTGGAAGTCCGACAGCTTCTGGACCGTCCGGGTCTACGCCGAGTCCGGTTTCCTCGACCCGGACAAGCCGATCGCGAAGTTCACCGAGAAGGAGATGCGGGACTTCCTCTACCGGGAGCCCACCAAGGTCAAGGTGGAGGGCGTCAACCTCACGTACGAGGGGCTGATCCCCAAGATCCAGAAGTCGTTCCTGTCCAAGGACAAGGACTCCCTCCAGCCGCACATCCGGGCGTTCGTGGAGCGCGCGGTCACCTTCACCACCTGTCCGGCCTGCGACGGCACCCGGCTCAGCGAGGGCGCCAGGTCCTCGAAGATCGCGGGCATCAGCATCGCGGATGCCTGCGCGATGCAGACCAGCGACCTGGCCGCCTGGATCCGTGAGCTGGACGAGCCCTCGGTGGCGCCGCTGCTCACCGCGCTCGGGGAGACCCTGGACTCGTTCGTGGAGATCGGCCTCGGCTATCTGGCGCTCGACCGCCCCGCCGGCACGCTGTCCGGCGGCGAGGCGCAGCGCGTCAAGATGATCCGCCACCTCGGCTCCTCGCTCACCGACACCACCTACGTCTTCGACGAGCCCACCGCCGGGCTGCACCCGCACGACATCCAGCGGATGAACAACCTGCTGCTGCGCCTGCGCGACAAGGGCAACACCGTGCTGGTGGTGGAGCACAAGCCGGAGACGATCGCGGTCGCCGACCACGTCGTGGACCTCGGCCCGGGCGCCGGTACGGGCGGCGGCACCGTCTGCTTCGAGGGCACCGTCGACGGGCTGCGCGCCTCGGACACCGTCACCGGGCGCCATTTCGACGACCGGTCGACCCTGAAGGCGGACACCCGCGAGCCCACCGGTGCGCTGGAGGTGCGGGGCGCGTCCGCGAACAACCTGCGCGGCGTCGACGTGGACATCCCGCTCGGCGTGCTGACCGTCGTCACGGGTGTCGCCGGGTCCGGGAAGAGCTCGCTGATCCACGGCTCGGTGGCCGGGCGGGACGGCGTGGTCACGGTCGACCAGAGCGCGATCCGCGGTTCGCGGCGCAGCAACCCGGCCACGTACACCGGGCTGCTGGACCCGGTCCGGAAGGCGTTCGCCAAGGCCAACGACGTGAAGCCGGGGCTGTTCAGCGCCAATTCCGAGGGGGCGTGCCCGACGTGCAACGGCGCGGGCGTCGTCTTCACGGACCTCGCGATGATGGCGGGCGTCGCCACGGTGTGCGAGGAGTGCGAGGGCAAGCGGTTCCAGGCGTCGGTGCTCGAATACCGGCTGGGCGGGCGGGACATCAGCGAGGTCCTCGCGATGTCGGTCGCGGAGGCCGAGGAGTTCTTCGGCTCCGGTGACGCGCGCACGCCGGCCGCGCACCGGGTCCTCGAACGGCTGGTGGACGTCGGGCTCGGCTACCTCAGCCTCGGCCAGCCGCTGACCACGCTCTCCGGCGGTGAGCGGCAGCGGCTGAAGCTCGCCACGCACATGGGCGAGAAGGGCGGGGTGTACGTGCTGGACGAGCCGACCACCGGACTGCACCTCGCGGACGTGGAGCAGCTGCTCGGGCTGCTGGACCGGCTGGTGGACTCCGGCAAGTCGGTCGTCGTCATCGAGCACCACCAGGCCGTGATGGCGCACGCCGACTGGATCATCGACCTGGGGCCCGGCGCCGGTCACGACGGCGGCACGCTGGTCTTCGAGGGCACCCCCGCCGACCTGGTCGCGGCGCGCTCGACCCTCACGGGCGAGCACCTGGCGCGGTACGTGGGCGCCTGAGCAACTCCCCTCGCCCGCCCGGCCCGTGGTGGCCGGGCGGGCGCTGTCATGGCGCCGTCATGCGTCAGGTCAAGGCGGCGTGCCGTGGAGGTCATGTGCCGTTTCAGGATGGCCTGTTCACCTCGGTGCGGACGCGGTGACGAATCGTCGCCTTCGCTAATCGGACGCGACTTCTCCCGACGTGGCGCACCTGTGTGGAGGCCGTTGAGCCGCGCACACTGGGGCCAATCAGACGCCCGACAGCCACACTTGACCGAATCCGACCGCTTTCGCGCAGCGAACTGAACGCAAATTTTCGGCGCTGCACGCATCCGGCGTTGTGCACTAGGCATAGGATCAAGCCGCGCAATGCGAGCCCCATCCACCCCACCCGTCCCATCCGTAACTGTGCGCACGATGTACGAGCGTCCCTACCGACACCCCACAACCCGTTAACAGGTATCTGCGTGTCACCGATACTCAAGCCCGGTTCCGGCGACGGAGCCGCGCAGTGAAAATCAATCGCCGCCTCGTCCTGCTGGTCACCGCTCCCCTCACCGTCGCGGTCACGTTCTCGGCCCTGGCCCTCGCACCCGCCACCAACCAGGCACTCCAGGCGAACCGGCTGGCCGACATGGTCGACGTCGCCGCCGGCGCAGCCGATTTAACTCACCAGCTGCAACGTGAGCGCGCCGCGGCCACCGCACTGGTCTCCGATCAGGGGGACTCGTCCGCCTTCCAGGCGAGCTCCGACGCGACCGACAAGAGCATCGCCTCCTTCAAGAGCCGCACCGGCGGTCTCTCCGAGGTGCCCGGAAGCGCCCAGGAGGCGCTGGACCGCATCGACCGCTTCATCGACGAACTCCCCGCCCTGCGGGCCCAGGTGCGCTCGGGCAGCACCACCATCTCCGCGCTCGCCTTCGGCTACCGGATCGTGATCGCGGACCTCAACGGCTACCGCGACGGCATCGCGCAGGCCGACGGTGTCGACGCCGACATCGCCGACCGCATCCGCGCGGCCGCCGCGCTCTCCGAGGCCGCCGAGCACACCGCGCAGCAGCAGATCACCGTCATGAGGGCGCAGGCCGCCGGTGGTTTCACCGCGGCCTCCCAGCGCACCTTCGACGCGAGCCGGCTCGGCTACACCGAGTCGACGGGCGTGATGTTCAGCCTCGGCCCGAGCGAGTGGCGGTCCTGGCTGGAGCGCACCCTGTCCGGCCCGAAGGCCCTGGAGTCCCGCAAGCTGGAGGACCGGATCGGCCGCACGGACACCAGCAAGCCGATCGGCGTCACCCCGAAGGAGTGGCAGAAGGCGTCCGACGACCGGCAGACCCTGCTGCACCAGGTCGAGGGGCGGATCGACGACTCGGTCGCCGCCACCGTCGACGCGGAGCGCACCAGGCTGCTGTGGACCGCCGGCGCCGAGGTCGCCCTCGTGCTGCTGACCCTCGTCGGGGTCGTCCTCGTCGCCGTCCGCCTCGGCCGGGTCATGATCCGCCGGCTGCGCGACCTGCGCAACGCCGCGCACGAGGTGGCCCACACCCGGCTGCCCGCCGTCATGAGCGAGCTGTCCCAGCCCGGCGCGCTCAGCGGGTCCACGCCCGAGCAGGTCGCCGAACGCACCGGCAACCCCGTCGAGACCACGAGCGGGGACGAGATCGGTGAGGTCGGCGAGGCGTTCAACGCCGTCCACCACGAGGCCGTGCGCCTCGCGGCCGAACAGGCCCGGGTGCACGAGCAGTTCGCCGAGACCCTGGTCCGGGTCGCCCGCCGGGGCGCCCAGCTGACCAGCGTCATGGTGTCCGAGCTGGACACGGTGCAGCGCGACGAGGCCGACCCGGAGCGCATGAAGACGCTCTTCGCGCTGGACCACCTCGCGATCCGCATGGAGCGCAACACCAACAACCTCCTGGTGCTGGGCGGTTACGGCAACGCCCGGGTGCGCTCCGCCGACATCGGCTGCTCCACCGTCATCGTGGCGGCGGCCCAGCAGATCGAGCGCTTCGACCGGGTGTCCCTCGGCGCGATCGAGGCCGGCATCGGCATCGCCGCCCGCGCCGTGCACGACGTCGCGCACATCCTGGCGGAACTCCTCGACAACGCCACGCGCTTCTCCCCGCCCGACGCCCAGGTCGGGGTCGCCGTCTGGCGGCTCTGGGACCGGGCCGTCGTCCAGATCGTGGACGAGGGCGTGGGCATCTCGGCGGACCGCCGCGCCGTGCTCAACGCCGGTCTGCGCGAGCCGAAGGCGGGCATCGGGGACGTGCGGTCCATGGGTCTGCACGTCGTGGCGCGCCTCGCCGCCCGGCACGGCATCGTTGTCGAGCTGCGCGACTCCTCGGGCCCCGGCACCATCGCCGAGGTCACCCTCCCCAAGGAGGTGCTGGCCGAGGTGTCCGAGGAACCGACCCCGCCCACGGAGAACGGCTTCGAGTCGCCCCGTACGGTCGTCACCCGCCGGAAGCAGGACACCGTACGCGGACGGGTCGGCCGCCCGGTCGGCGCGGGCGTCGGCGCCCGCGCGGGCGCCCCGGGCACGCGCGAGGAGCACGAGGCCCCGGCCCGTACCGAGGCCGCCGACGCACCCGCCCCGCACCCCGTGCACGACGAGCCGGCCTCGCGCATCGCGGGCGTCAGCGCCTCCGGGCTCCCGGTCCGCAAGCGCACCGCGCCCCAGCAGTGGCCCGCACGGGAGAAGCGGGCCGGTACCGAACAGCGGTCCGGCGCCGGTGCGCCGCGGCCGACCCCCCGCCGCCGGGACTCCCGGCAGGTATCCGACGTCCTGGCGGCCTACGCCCAGGGCATCAGCCGGAGCACGAACCCCCGCGGGCGTCCCGCCAACAATGACGACACCGAACGGACCAAGAAATGACCTCACCCACCGACCTGAGCTGGATCCTGAGCGACTTCGCCGGACGCATCCCGGAAGTCACCCAGGCGATAGCCGTGTCCGTGGACGGACTCGCGCTCGCGTACACCGGCGTGGAGCGCGACGACGCCGACCGGCTGGCCGCCATCGCCTCCGGCGTCGTGAACCTGCTGTCCGCGGCCGCGCAGCTCACCGAAACCGACCCGGTGGAGCACAGCCTCACCGCGATGGAGGGCGGCTACATGTTCTCCATGGCCGTCTCCAGCGGCGCCTCGCTCCTGGTCATGACCACCAGGGACGCGGACATCGGCGAGGTCAGCTACATGATGTCCGAGCTGATCAACCAGGTCGGCGACTCGCTGTCCCCCAGGTCCGTTCCCCGCACACCTCCCCCACACGCTGACCCGGCCGTCCCCCCGGTCGTACCGACCCGTCCGCGGAGCCGACTCCGCGGTCGGGTCACACCGTTGCCCAACCACTCCCCCGATGAGAGCACTCATGTTCTTCGACATACCCCGCCGCGCCCGCCACCGCAGATTCGTCCGGCCGGTCGGCGCCGCCGCCCTCGCCCTCGGCCTGGCCGCCGTCACCGGATGCAGCAGCGACAGCGGCTCCGGCGACAAGACCGTCAAGGTGGGCCTGGTCGCCTCGCTCTCCGGCACCTACAAGCCGGTCGGCACCGACCTGCGCGACGGCTTCGACCTGTATCTGAAGACGCACGACAACAAGCTGGGCGGGTACAAGGTCGATCTCATCGTGGCCGACGAGGGCGACGGTCCGCCGACCGCCGTCCCGGCCGCCACCAAGCTGGTCAAGAAGGACAAGGTCGACGTGCTGACCGGCCTGGTCAGCGGTGGCTCGGTCAACGCGGTGCTGCCGCTGGTCGGCCAGGCGAAGATCCCCTTCCTCGGCTCCAACGCCCGTCCCGAGGTCAAGGACCCCGAGTACGTGTGGACGACGAGCTTCATGTCCGACGAGCCGGGCAAGGCCATCGCCCCGTACGTCAAGGAGAAGGTGGACGGCCCGGTCTACGCGATCGGACCGGACTACCAGGGCGGCTACGACGAACTGCGCGGTTTCACCGACGAGTTCAAGCGCATCGGCGGCAAGCTCGCCAACCCCGACGGCAAGACCAAGTGGACGCCGTTCCCGAAGACGACCAACTTCATGCCGTACTTCGCGGAGATCGCCAAGACCGACGCCAAGGCGGTCTACTGCTTCTACGCCGGCAAGGCCGCGATCGACTTCGCCAAGCAGTACGCGCAGTCCGACGTCGCCGACCTGCCGCTCTACACCGCCTTCGTCACCGAGGGCAGCGTGCTCCAGGCCGAGGGCCAGGCCGCCAAGGGCATCTACTCCGTCCTGAACTACGCGCCGGACCTCGACAACGCGGCCAACCGCAAGTTCGCCGCCGACTGGACCGCCGAGCACGACACCCAGCCGACCACGTACGCGATGTCGTCCTACGACGCCGCGGCCGTGCTCGACAAGGCCATCGCGGACGCCGCGAAGAAGGGTGACGTGACGCCGCAGACGATCAACAAGGCGATCGCGAGCCTGGGCCAGATCGACAGCCCGCGCGGCAACTGGGAGTTCAGCGAGAAGGCGCACGCCCCGGTGCAGACGTGGTACCTGCGCCAGGTGCGCCCGGACGGCAACCAGCTGTCCAACGTCATGGTCCAGGACCTGGCGACCCTCGGCGGCTGACATGGATCTGCTCGATGCCCACCTCGTGCCGGCGGTGGACGGCGTGGCCTACGGGCTGCTGCTGTTCGTGGTCGCCGCCGGCCTGAGTCTCGCGTTCGGCACGGCCGGCGTACTGAACCTCTCGCACGGCATGCTGTACGCGATCGGCGCCTACACCGGCGCCGAGCTGAGCGACGGAACGTGGGGCGGCCTCGTCCTCGGGCTCGCGGCCGGAACGGCGGCCGCGGCCCTCGCCGGGGCGGGGCTCTCCGCCGCCACGGTTCCGCTCGCCCGGCGTGGGCATCTCGCGCAGGCCCTGCTGACGTTCGGGATCGCCCTCGTCGGCGGGGACCTGCTGATCCAGTTCTTCGGCGCCGACGAGCTGCCGGTGCGCGTCCCCGGCGCGCTCGACTCCTCGGTCCACCTGCTGGGCCACCGCTATCCCGCGTACCGGCTCTGCTTCATCGCCATGGCCGTCGCCCTGGCGGCCTTCGGTACGTGGGTGCTCACCCGGACCCGGGTGGGCGCGGCGGTACGCGCGTCGGCGGACGACCCCCAGATGCTCGCCGCCACCGGCCACAACCCCCGCGCCGTGCACACCGGGGTGCTCGCCGCGGCGGGCGCGCTGGCCGGTGCGGCGGGCGTGCTCGGGGCGCCGATCATCGGCCCCGGACCCGGCACCTCCGAGAACGTGCTGATGCTGTCCCTCGTGGTCGTCGTCCTCGGCGGGCTCCGCTCGCTGTGGGCGACGTTCGCGGCGGCGGTCGCCGTGGGCGAGGTCCAGACCCTGGGCGTCTCGGTCCTGCCGGACCTGGCGCCGTACCTGCTGTTCGCCGCGATGGCGGCGGTCCTGGTGTTCCGCTCCCGCTTCACGGAGCCGGAGGCGCACGAGGAGCGCGGCCCGTCCTCCGACCCGGTCTCCCGGCTGCGCCGGCTCCTCGCCGCCCGCTGGGAGAACCGGCCGCGCGCGGCGGCGGCGCCCGCTCCGGCGGCCTCCGGGCGGCTCGGTTCCCGGCTGCACGGGGCCGGATGGCGTCAGGCCGTCCCGCTGCTCGTGCTGCTCGTCGTCCTCTTCGCGCTGCCGGGGGTGCTCGACTCGTACAGCCTCTCGCTCGCCGGGTCCGCCCTGGCGCTCGGGCTGCTCGCCGTCAGCGTCACCGTGCTGACCGGGTACGCCGGTCTGCCCACGCTCGGGCAGACCGCCCCGTTCGCCGTGGGCGCGTACGCCACCGCCAATCTGGCCGACGCCGGGTGGACGGTGGGCCCGGTCCAGATCGTCCTGTCGGCGCTCGCGGCGGCCGTGTTCTCGGCGGTGACCGGGCCCGCGGTCATCCGCGCCCGGGGCACGACCGTGCTGATGATCACCCTGGCGGTGGGCGAGCTGACCAGTGCGGTGATCAACCAGGTCAAGTCCGTCACCGGCGGCGCCGACGGGCTGGTCGGCTTCCCGGCCACCCGGGCGCTGTGGGGCGGCGAGGGCATGACCGAGGAGCGCGAGCTGTACGTGTACGCGGCGGTCGTCGCGGTCGTCGCCGTCGCCCTCACCCTGCTGGTGCTGCGCTCCCCGGCCGGCAAGCTGCTGACCGGGACCCGGGGCGCCGAGGCGCGGATGCGCGCGTCCGGACACCCGGTGGGGCGCTATCTCCTGGTGGCCCACGTCTGCGCGGGCGCGCTGGCCGGGGTGGGCGGCTCGCTGATGGTGACCGTGCAGCAGTACCTCTCCCCCGCCGACGTGGGCTTCGAGATCGCCGCGTTCGCGCTGCTCGCGGTCGTCATCGGCGGTACGACCTCGGTCATCGGCGCCCTGCTCGGCGCCGGGCTGATCGTGTTCACCCGGGACTGGGTCGCCGGCTCCTGGCCCGGCCACGGGCCGTTGCTGCTCGGGGCGTTGTTCATCGCCGCCGTGTATCTGCTGCCGCGCGGCCTGGCCGGGCTGCGCACCGTCGTCGGCCGCCCCGTGCCCGCCGCCCCCTCCGGGAAGGTCTCTCCATGACACCCGCACCCGAAGCCGTGGAGCCGGTCCCCGTGCTGGACCTCGACCACCTCACCCGCAGGTACGGCAGCCTCACCGCCGTGGACGACGTCGCGCTGCGGCTGCCCCGGGCGCCCGGCACGCCGTCATCGGGCCCAACGGCGCCGGCAAGACGACCCTGCTCAATCTCATCGCCGGCACCGACCGGCCCGACCGGGGCACGATCGCGCTGAACGGGGCGGACGTCACCCGGGCGTCCACCGCGAAGCGCAGCCGGCTGGGCATCGCGCGCAGCTTCCAGCAGCCGTCCGTCATCAGCGAGTTGACCGTCCTGGACAACATCGTGCTGGCCGGATGGGCGCACCACCCGAAGCGCCGGGGCGCCTGGCGCAGCCCGTCCCGCTACCGGCTGCACACCGAGTCGGCGGGGCGGCACCTGGAGACGGTCGGCCTCGCGCACCTGGCGCACCGCCCCGCCTCGGAGCTCTCGCACGGGCAGCGCCGCATGCTGGACCTGGCCGCGGCCCTGGCGGGCGACCCCCGGCTGCTGCTCCTGGACGAGCCGGCGGCCGGGCTGACCGACGGCGACATCGGCCGGCTGCTCGCCATCCTCGGGGCGCTGCCCGAGAGCGTGGCGGTCGTGCTGGTCGAGCACCACGTCGAGGTGGTCGCCCAGGTCGCCACGTCGGTGACCGTGCTGGCGGCCGGGCGGGTGCTGGTGACCGGGCCGACAGCGGAGGCGCTCGCCCACCCGGAGGTCCGCGACGCGTACCAGAACACGGTGCCGGAGCTCGTCACCGGCAGCCCCGAAGCGAGAGGATGACCGACCCCCGATGCTCGAACTCACGGGCCTGACCGCGGGCTACCACGGCGGCACGGTCCTCCACGGCCTCGACCTGGCGGTGCCCGCCGGCACGGTGCACGCCGTCGTCGGCCACAACGGCGCGGGCAAGACGACGCTCGTCCACACCGTCGCCGGTCTGATGCGCCCGGACGCGGGCACGGTACGGCTGGACGGCCGGGACGTCACGGGGCAGCCCGCGCACCGGATCGCCCGCGCCGGGGTCGGTCTCGTACCGCAGGGGCGCCGGGTGTTCGCCAACCTCAGCGTCGCCGAGCACCTGCGGCTCTCGTACCGTCCGCCGCGCCGGGGCGACGCCTCGCGGCCGAGTGTGTGGACGCCCGAGCGGGTCCTCGATCTGCTGCCGAGGCTGGGCGAGCGCCGGGGGAACCGGGGCACGGACCTGTCGGGCGGGGAGCAGCAGATGCTGGCCCTGGCCCGGGCGCTGCTCGGTTCGCCGAGCGTGCTGCTCCTCGACGAGCCGACGGAGGGCCTGGCCCCGGCCCTGGTCCGCCAGGTGCACGACCTGGTGACGACGCTGGCCGCCGAGGGCATCGCCGTACTCCTGGTGTCGCCGAGCCCGGCGACGGCGGCCGGGTGCGCGGACACGCTGACGGTCCTGACGTCGGGCCGGGTGGCGCTGCGGCTGGACGGGGCGGAGGCCCGCAAGGACCCGACGGCCCTGCACGCGGCGCTGGAACTCGCGCCCGCGGCGTCCTGACGGGCGCGAGGGGGCGGTGACGGCCCCCTCGCGCTCCCGGGGTTACCTCACCTTCAGGCTGTGGCCGCCGAAGCCGCTGCTGCGGTCGGAGCCGCTGTTCTGGTCCTGCCACCAGGCGTCGAACTCGGGCTGGTGCATGGCCGACCAGTCCGGGGTGTTCTCCACCTGGGTGCTGCCCATGCGGCGGGCGAGGGCGACCATGGCGGAGCCGACCGCGCCGCGCCCGGCGTCGTAACGCTCCAGCACGTCCTTCCAGCTGTCCCCGGCGATCCAGGCGGCCTCCAGGGCGGTCGCGTCCTGGAGCGCCTTCACGCTGCCGGCGCCGACGTGCGGGCGGGCGACGCTGGCGGCGTCGCCGACGAGCGCCATCCGGCCCGACGTGTAGTGCGGGACGACCAGGTCGTAGATGGGCTGGATGAAGGTGGTCCCGGCGGGCGTGCCGAGCACCTTGTCCGCCCAGAACGGCGGGAAGTGGTCGGCGACCAGGGCGCGCAGCCAGTCGGTCAGCTCGGAGTTGAGGCGGCCGGGCGGGAGCGAGGTGGGGGTGCGCAGGTCCGGGTGGAGGCCGTCGGTCTGCGGGGGCGTGGTGTAGAGCACCCAGTTGAGGCGGTGGCCGCCGGTGCCGTCCGGGATGCGGTAGATCATGCAGTGGCCGCCGGGGAAGACGATGTTGTGGGCGTCGAGCCCGTCCGACGGCAGCCCCTCGACGTCCTCGGAGGCGCCGCGCCAGCCGATGTAGCCGGCGTACTCGGGGCTGATGCCGGGGAACATGGCCTCGCGGACCACGGAGCGGTAGCCGTCGGCGCCGATGACCAGGTCGAACCGCTCCTGGTGGCCGTCGGCGAGCCGCAGCGCCACCCCGTCGTCGGCCGGCTCCACGGCGGTGACGACGGCGCCGGAGCGGTAGTCGACGCCCTCGGGGACCCGGCTGCGCAGCTCGCTCCAGAGCGAGCCCCAGTTGTAGGCGCGGAACGGGAACGGCTGCTGCCCGAAGCCCCGGCCGTGCGGCGCGTCTCCGTCCCGTACGCTCCACACCCGCCGGGTCAGCGGCGCCCAGGGCATCTCGGGGGCCACGTATCCGGCCTCTCTCAGCTCCTCGTAGCGGTCGCTCTGGAGGGCGATTCCGACGCCCCGGTCCCGGAGTTCGGCGTCGGCGCGCTCGAAGACGGTGACGCGGTCCGCTCCGGCGCGCGACGCGGCCAGGGCCGTGGCACACCCCGCTATGCTCCCGCCGACCACGGCGATGCTGCCTCCACGCATGACTGGCTCTCCACTCACTTGATGTCCCGGCCGTCCGCCCGGCGGCTCTCCCGCCGGGGCGCCGGGGCGGTATGACGCTTGCTCGGGCGCTGGCCGGCCGCGCCTTCGCGGTCGCGGCCCGCACCGAATCCTAGCGAGGGGCGTGCGGCGCGTGAGCGGCCAGGTGCTTGTGGTTTTCAGCCACCGATACATCGTCAACAGTCGTCCGGTGTGCGGACCTTGGTCATTTCTGATTAGTGTTCTGTCATGTCCCCCTCGCCGGTGAACTGCTCGACCCCCCACCCGGCGGCCGGCTTCGGCAGCGGGTTGACCGGCTGCGGCGGACCGTGGCCCGGCCTGCCCGCCGGTGCCCGCGCGGCCGGCGGAACCGTCCCCCTGATTTCCGCGAGGACCCCATGACCGAACCGATATTGATCCTGCTCGCGCTGGCGGCGGGGGCCTGCGTCTCGCTGTGGTTCCTGCGCCGGGCCCGCGCCGAGAGAAGGCGGGCCGAAGAATTCCGTCAGCAGCGCGAGCAGTTGGCCCAGCAGATCCGGGCCGCCGAGCAGTACGTGGCGCATATCGCCCAGAGCGTCGTCCAGGCGGCCGCGTCCGAGGCGCAGACCGGCCGCCCCTACCAACTGGATTCGGCCATCCCGCCGCAGCTGGCCCACACCCAGCTCGCCAACGGGCTGACCGCCCTGGCGAACCAGGTGCGCTCCGCGATCACCATGACGGGCCGCCTCGCGCAGAACGCCGCCGAGGAACAGCTCACCCAGGTATGGGCGGAGACGGAGCGTCAGGTCGCCCAGGCCCGCCAGGAGTCGGTGGACACGGCCCGGGCGGCGGTACGCGCCTTCGCGTCCAGCACCGTGCACCGCGCGGCGAAGCTGAGCAGCACGATCAGCGCCGGGGTGCGGCGCCATGTGTCGGACGACGCGTACGCCACCCTGGTCGAGATGGACCACCTGGCGCAGCAGATGCTGCTCACCGCGTCCGGCTACGGCGTCCTGGCCGGTGACAAGCTGTCGCGGCGCTGGCCCGCCACCACGCTGACCGATGTGGTCCGCACCGCCATGGGCCGGGTGGAGGGCTACCAGCGCGTCCAGCACACCGACCTGGAGTCCTTCGCGGTGCGCAGCCGGTCCGTGGAGGCGGTCGTCCACACCCTGGCGGTGCTGCTGGACAACGCCCTGCGCTACTCGCCGCCCAACGCCCTGGTGCACGTCTCCCTGGAGCACGGGGCGAACGCCGCGTTCCTCGTCGTGGACGACGCCGGTCTGCGGATGGAGGACGAGCGGCTGACCTGGGCCCGCGAGGTGATGTCCGGCGAGCAGCGCGACGACATCACCCGGCTGGGCGCCTATCCGCAGACGGGTCTGCGGGTGGCCTCGGTCCTGGCCCACCAGTACGGCTTCCGCGTCGAGCTGACCGCGCCGAACCTCTACGGCGGCACCCGCGCGATCATCGTGCTGCCGCAGGAGCTGCTGACGACGCCGGGGCCGTCCCGGCCGGTGTCCGCGCAGTCGCTGCCCACGGCCCGGAAGGCCACCGCCCCGCCGGCCCCCGGCCGGCCCCGCTCCCGGAGGCCCCGCCCATGACCGGGACCGCACCCGAGCCCGCCGCACCCGCACCCGCCACGCCCGCGCCTGCCGCGGCCCCCGCCGCAGCCGCCCCGCCCGCCCCGCCCGCCGAGGAGCCCGCGTCCGGTCCGGCGCCCGCGACCACGGCCAGCGGGCTCACCGTCCGCCGGCGCGGGACGCGGCCCGCCACCGGGGCGCGGCCCGGGCCGGAACCGGAGGTCGAGCCGGGCAGGCCCGCGGTGGCCGCCGCGTGGATGGCGGGCAGCCGCCGCAGCCGGGACAACCAGAACACCGCTCGTACGGACGAAGGACGTTGATCATGTCGGACACGCACGCGAACACCCTGGGCTGGCTGCTGGACGAGCAGCTCGGATCGGTGGAGGGCGTCCGGTACGCCGTGCTGATGAGCGGCGACGGACTGCTGAAGGCGCGGACGCGCACCATCAGCCAGGAGGACGGCGAGAAGCTGGCCGCCCTCACCGCGTCGCTGCGCGCCTCGGGCCGCGCCTGGGACGAGTTCACCGGCGGACAGGGCGTGCGCCAGCAGCTGATCGAGTCCGTGTCCACGATCGGGCTGACCACCGCGGCCGGGCACCACACCATGCTGTCCGTCGTCACCACGGGCCCGCACGCCGACGTCGGCCTGATCAGCCACCACATGGCCCTGCTCGTCGTCCGCCTGGGCGAGCAGCTGGGCACCAGGGAGCGCACCCCGGTGCTCCAGCCGGACGGCGGCCCCGCCGCATGAGCGGCCCACGGCACGATCCGGACATGGTCAGGCCCTACGTCCGTACGGGCGGGCGGGTCCGCCCGGACCGGGATGTGCGCCTGGAGAGCGTGGTCGTCGCCGCGCCGGGACCGGCCGGTGAGCTGGGGCCCGACGCGCGGCGGGTGATGAGCCTGTTCGCGGTGGGCCGGGGCGGTCTGGCCGTCGCCGACATCGCGGCCGCGCTCCAGCTGCCGCCCTCCACCGTCCGGATCATCGTGTCCTCCCTGATGGACAGCGGCCATCTGGCCAGCCCGGCCCCGGCCGCCGGGGACCAGCCCCGAAACGACCTCCTCCAGAAGGTGCTCGATGGACTCCGAGAACTGGTCTGACGCCGCGAACGGCGTCTCGTACGTACCGGCGACGGTGACCCAGTCCGCCAAGATCGTGATCGCCGGTGGCTTCGGCGTCGGCAAGACGACCTTCATCGGCAGCGTCTCGGAGGTCCGGCCGCTGCGGATGGAGGAGCCGATCACCGAGGACAGCGTCGGCGTGGACGACCTGCGCGGGGTGCCGGACAAGACCACGACGACCGTGGGCATGGACTTCGGCCGCATCCACCTGGCCGGCGGCGCCCTCGCCCTCTATCTGTTCGGCCTGCCGGGACAGGTGCGGTTCCAGCCGGTCTGGGAGGACCTGGCCCACGGCGCGCTCGGCTGCCTGGTGCTGGCCGACACGCGCGACCTGGACGCCAGCCACGAGGCGCTGGGGCTCCTGGAGGACCAGGGCATTCCGTACGCGGTCGCGATCAACGTGTTCCCGGACGCGCCCGGCTACGGCCTCGCCGAGATCCGCGAGGCCCTGGCCCTGGACCCGGAGACGCCCCTGACCACCTGTGACGCCCGGGACCGCACCTCCTGCGTGTACGCCCTGATCACGCTCACGGAATACCTCGCCGCACAACGATCGGCCCTCTCCCTGGAGCCCACGCCATGACGTCCCCCAGCACCGCCCTGCCGTCGGCCCCTCGGGCCGGGTCGCGCTCTACGACCCGGAGTACGCCGCCGACCCGCATGCCGCGTACGAGCGGATGCGGGCGGTGTACGGGCCGCTGGTGCCCGTCGAGCTGTCCCCGGGCATCCCGGCCACCCTGGTGATCGGCTACTTCCAGGCCCGGCGCATCCTCAACGACCCCCTGTACTTCCCGCACGACCCGCGCGTCTGGCAGGAGCAGGTGCCGGCCTCCTGCCCGGTGCGGCCGATGATGGAGTGGCGGCCCAACGCCCTGCGCAGCAGCGGCACCGCGCACGCCCGCTACCGGTCCGCCAACACCACCGCGATCGACGCCGTGGACCAGCACGAGCTGCGGGCCCGGGTGGAGAAGCTGGCCGAGGCCGCCATCGGGGACTTCATCACGGCGGGCCGGGCCGACGTACTCACCCAGTACGCCTGGCCGATCGCCTTCCGCGTGCTCAGCTCCCTGCTCGGCTGCCCCGACGAGATCGGGGCGCGCATCGCCGACGGGATGTCCCGGATCTTCGAGGCGACGGACGCCCAGCGGGGCAACGAGATCCTGGGCCAGGCGGTCGCCGACCTGGTCGAACTGCGCCGGCGCCACCCCGCCGACGACATCACCTCCCGGCTGCTCGGCCACGCGGCGCAGCTGACCGACGAGGAGATGGGCCACCAGCTGGTCACGCTGTACGGGGCGGGCATCGAGCCGCTGACCAATCTCATCGCCAACACCCAGCTGAAGATCCTCACCGACGAGGAGTTCTCCGCCGGGCTGCACGCCGGGCACTCCACCGTGCGGGACGCGCTCGACACCGTCCTCTACACCGACCCGCCGATGGCGAACTACTGCATCACCTACCCGCCCTATCCGGCGGACATCGACGGGGTGCTGCTCCCCGCCCACCAGCCGGTCCTGATCTCGATGGCCGGCTGCAACAACGACCCGGCGATCAGTGAGGCGTCCGGCGGCATCGCGGGCAACCGGGCCCATCTGGCGTGGAGCATCGGCCCGCACACCTGCCCGGCGCGCTCGCACGCGTACCTGATCGCGGAGACCGCGGTCACCTATCTGCTCGACGCCCTGCCCGAGATGGACCTCGCGGTCCCGGCCGCCGAACTGCGCTGGCGCCCGGGCCCGTTCCACCGCGCGCTGGAATCCCTCCCCATCGTCTTCCACGCCTCCCACTGAAGGAGACCCCATGTCCGAGCAGCCGATCATCGTCCTCGACCCCGCGGGCACCGACCGCCACGCGGAGTACCGGGCGCTGCGCGAGCGCGGTCCCGCCACCCGCGTCGACGTCCTCGGGGTCACCGCCTGGTCCGTCAGCGACCCGGTCCTGCTGAAGGAGCTGCTGACCAGCTCGCAGGTCTCGAAGGACGCCCGGGCGCACTGGCCGGCGTTCGCCGAGACGGTGGCCACCTGGCCGCTCGCGCTGTGGGTGGCGGTGAACAACATGTTCACCGCGTACGGCGGCGACCACCGGCGGCTGCGCCGGATGATCGCCCCCGCGTTCAGCGCCCGCCGCATCCAGGACCTGCGCGTCTCGGTGGAGAAGGTCGTCGCCGAACTCCTCGACGGCATCGCCGCCCGGCCCGCCGGCGAACCGGTCGACCTGCGCACCGAGCTGGCCTACCCGCTCCCGATCGCGGTGATCGGCCGGCTCATGGGCGTCCCCGACGACCAGCTCGACGGCTTCCGCTCCAAGGTCGACGGCGTCTTCGACACCACGCTCACCGTGGAGGAGGCCACCGCCAACACGGCCGCCCTGTACGGGGCGCTCGACCAGCTCATCGCCGCCAAGCGGGCGCGGCCGGGCGACGACATGACCTCGCTGCTGCTCGCCACCCGCGACGAGGAGGGCGACGGCGGCCGCCTCAGCGACGAGGAGCTGCGCGACACGCTGCTCCTGATGATCTCCGCCGGTTACGACACCACGGTCAACGTGATCGACCAGGCGATCACCGCCCTGCTGACCCACCCGGAACAGCTCGCCCACCTCCGCGAGGGCCGCGCCGACTGGAACGACGTGGTCGAGGAGACCCTGCGCCACGAGCCGGCGGTCAAGCACATCCCGATGCGCTACGCCCTCTCGGACATCCCCCTGCCCGACGGTCAGAAGATCGCCCGGGGCGAGGCGATCCTGGTCTCCTTCGCCCCCGCCAACCGCCACCCCGACTGGCACGGCGAGACGGCCGACGACTTCGATGTGACCCGTACCGCCAAGGACCACCTGGCCTTCGGCCACGGTGTGCACTTCTGCCTCGGCGCCCCGCTCGCCCGGCTGGAGATCGCGACGGCCCTGCGTCAGCTCTTCGAGCGCTTCCCGGACATCAGCCTCGCGGTCCCCGCCGAGGACCTGCTCCCGCTCCCGTCCCTGATCAGCAACGGCCACCAGGCCCTTCCGGTCCGCCTTCACCCGACGGCGGGCTGACGGGCCGCCGGTGACGGCGGTGGCTGGTGTCGCACCAGGGGTACATCCGGCTGCGGCGGCAGGTGCAGACCGCGACGACGAAGCGGTCGGAGGTGACGGTCGAGCCGTCCTCCCGGACGATCTCGACCGGTCCCTCGATCAGTACCGGGCCGCCCGGCTCGACGGTCAGGCGGCGGGGTTCACGGGCGTTCGGCACGGATGACCACCAGTTCCTCGGTGTCGTCGCGGGGGCCGAGCAGGCCCCGCGCCCGGAGCCACGGCAGGCGCGCGGTCATGACCGGCCCGAAGGGTACGGAGGACCGGCTCGTCACCGCCGCGCGCAGGCCGCTCGCGGTCAGCCGGGCCAGGGTCTCCTCCGCCCCGCACAGCCCGGAGTGGACGAGGAGCAGCACGCCATTCGGGTGCAGGGCGTCGTGGGCGTGCGCGCAGATGCGGTCCAGGGCCTGCCGGCCGCAGAGCCCGGCGTCCCAGGCGACCTCCGGGCCGTGGGCGCGGACGCGGCGGACCTGCGGGGCCGGGACGTACGGGGGGTTGCTCACGATCAGGTGGAAGCGCCGGCCGAGTACGGGGCCGGTGAGGTCGCCGCGCAGCACCCGGACCCGGTGGCCGGCGCGGGCGGCGTTCAGGCGGGTGGTCAGGACGGCCCGCCGCGAGATGTCGATCGCGGAGACCCGGGCCCCGCTGCGCGCCGCCAGCAGGGCCAGGGCGCCGCTGCCCGTGCAGACGTCCAGGACGTCCATGCCGGCGGCCGGGCCCTCGGCCTGGAGCGCCCGCGCCAGCAGGTGGGTGTCGGCCTGCGGGGCGTAGACGCCGGGCAGGGTCCAGAGCCGGCCCAGGTCGACGGGCGGTGCGGCGGTAGTCGTCATCCGAATCCTCCATGAGGGGGAAGGCGGTCCCCGCTCTCACCGGCGCGTCCTCATCCAGTCCAGCGTGGCCGGACCCGCCGCCCACCGCGACCCGGGAGGCCGTCTGCCGGGCCTCCCGCCGCGCACATCCGGCACCTCCGGGCGACCATGGCCGGACAGGCCCTGGGCACCCCGGCCCTCCCGTCACCGCGAAGGAGTCCCGTGACTGACCGGAAGCACCTGCTGAGCGGCCGCACGGCCGTGGTGACGGGCGGGGCGCGCGGCCTCGGGAAGGCCGTGGCCCGGGAGCTGGCAGCCCGGGGCGCCCGGGTGGCCCTGCTCGGCCTGGAGGAGGAAGCGCTCGCCGGGGTGGCCGCCACGCTCCCCGCGCCCTCCGGGCACTGGCATGTGGACGTCACCGACGACGCGGCGATGGCCCGCGTCGCCGACGAGGTGCGCCGACGGCTGGGCCCCGCTTCGGTGGTCGTCGCCAACGCGGGCGTGGCGGAGGGCGGGCCGTTCGCGGACTCCGACCCGGTGAGCTGGCGGCGCGTGATCGAGGTCAATCTGATCGGCAGCGCGGTCACCGCCCGGGTGTTCCTGCCGCAGCTCCTGGACACCCGGGGGCACTACCTCCAGGTCGCCTCGCTGGCGTCCATCGGGGCCGCGCCGATGATGAGCGCGTACTGCGCCTCCAAAGCGGGCGTGGAGGCCCTGTGCCACTCGCTGCGCGCGGAGCTGGCGCCGAACGGTGTCGGGGTGGGCATCGCGTATCTGAACTGGATCGACACCGACATGGTCCGGGATGCCGACCAGTACCCCGTGCTGCGCGAGCTGCGCGCCCACATGCCCCCGCCGGCCCGCAGGACCTACCCGGCTCCTTACGTGGCCCGGCGCCTGGTGGCCGCGATCGAGCGGCGGTCGCCGTCGGTGTACGTCCCCGGCTGGCTGCGGGGCGTCCAGGCCGTGCGGGCGGCACTCCCGGGGGTGGTCTCCCTCGCGACCCGCAAGGAGCTGACCCGCTCCGAGTTCACGGCCACGGGTCTGCTGGGGGCCGGGGGACGCGCGGCGGAGGACGCGTAGGGCGCACGTCAGCGCCGCAGTCGCTTCCGCAGCGCCGCGCGTGCCGCGTTCGCGCCCGGGGCACCGTGCACCCCGCCGCCCGGGTGCGCCGAGGCCGAGGCCAGGTACAGCCCCCTGACCGGGGTCTCGGGGCGGCCGGTGCCCGGGGTCGGGCGGAACACCAGTTGCTGGTGCGCCGCCGTCGTACCGCCGTTGATGGCGCCGCCGCGCAGGTTGGCGTCCATGGATTCGATGGTCGGGGGCGCCAGCAGGCGGCGGGCCACGATGCGGGAGCGGAAGCCGGGGGCCCAGCGCTCCACCTCGTGCTCCATGCGGTCGGCCATGGCTTCCTGCTCGCCCCGGTCCCACCGCCCGGTCAGCCCGTCCTCGCCCGCGTCGCCCTTGATGCGGTGCGGGACGTGGGTGTAGGCCCAGGCGGCCTCGGTGCCGGCCGGTGAGCGGGTGGCGTCGGCGGTGCTCATCTGGCCGAAGAGGAGGAACGGCCGGTCCGGCACCTGCCCCGTGGCGATCTGCGCCGCGAACCGGGTGAGGCCGTCGACCCCGTCCGCCAGGTGCACGGTGCCCGCCGTGGCCGCCGGGGCGGCGGTCCAGGGCACCGGGCCGTTCAGCGCCCAGTCCACCTTGAACGTCGCGAAGTCCCACTGGAAGCGGCGCAGGTCGTCCAGGAGCCGGCCGGGCAGGTGGTGGGCGTCGACCAGTCCGCCGTAGAGCGCCGGGGCGGACACGTCGGCGAGCACGGCACGGGACGCGGGCACGGCCTCGCCCTTCTCGGTGCGTACGCCGACGGCGCGTCCGCCGCGTACGACGACCTCCGTGACCCGCTCACCGCAGCGGAGCACGCCGCCGTGCCGTTCGAGGCGCCGCACCAGGGCCGCCGTGAGGGCGCCCGCGCCCCCGAGCGGCACCGGGAAGCCGTAGGTCTGCCCGAGCATGGACATCAGCCAGCCGAAGCCGCCGCTCCCGGCCGCCTCGGGGCCGAGGTCGGCGTGGAGCGCGGTGCCCGCCAGCAGGACCCTGGCCGCCTCGCCGCCGAACCGCTCCTCGCCCAGGCGGCGTACGGGCAGCAGCAGGGTCCGCGCCAGGCGGAGCCCCCCGGCGGCCCGGAGCCGGGCGGCGAGGCGGACGCCCGAGCGCACCGGCGGGAAGGGGGTGAAGAGGGCGCCCAGCACATCGCGGCGCACCCGGTCCCAGGTGTCGCACAGCTCCAGCCACGCCGCCCCGTCGCCCTCCGCGAAGGCGTCGAGCCCCGCGGCGGTGTCCCGCGCGTCGCTCTCCAGCACCGCGCACCGCCCGTCCGGCAGCGGGTGCGCCAGGACCCGGGGCGCGCGCGACCAGCGCAGCCCCTCCTCCTGGAGGTCGAGCCCGTCGATGACCGGGGAGGCCGCGGCCAGCGGATAGAACGCGCTGAACAGGTCGGAGACGTAATCGGGATGCACACCTCGGTCGCTGCGCACGGCCCCGCCGGGCTCGGGCTGGGCCTCCAGGACCTCGACGCTCCACCCCGCGGCGGCGAGCAGGTTCGCCGCGACGAGCCCGTTGGGGCCCGCGCCGATGACCACGGCGTCCGGCATCGATGCCTCCAGGTGGGTCGTGGGAAGGGCTTCAGACCGCTTCGCGGGTGCCCTTCGGGGCCGCCTCGACGGTCTGCGCGAGACGGGCGAGGACGCTGCGGTGGCGGAGCTGGATCACGGCGTCGACGGCCGTGTTGTGGAGCTTGCCCGCCGGTCCGCGCAGGGGGTGCTCATCCAGGGTGACCAGGGCGTTGTCGCCCCACTGCCGCACCTCCAGGGCGATCCGGGCGGTGCCGATCCGCCCGCTGTCGGCCTCCAGCTCCAGGATGTGCGGGGCCTCGCACCGCCGGACGATCGTCCGGCCCTGCACGGACCACCGGCCGATGCCCAGGGTGTACGTGAGGCTGGCGCCGACCTCCGGCCAGTTGCCCCGGCGGGGGCGTGAGCCGGAGGTCCCGACCACCCAGTCGCTGTAGCGCGCGGGGTCGGCGAGGACGCGCCAGACGTCCGCCACCGCGGCCTCGATCAGGCGATGCCGTACTGCCATCGGTCCTCCAGGTTCTCGTGGGTCGCGCCGGACGCTCAGGGGGTGACGATCGCGAAGTCCGGGTCCGGGGCGTCGAGGTACCCGAGCAGTTCGGCCAGCCGGCCGGCGTCCCCGGTGACCTCGACGCCGGGGCGGGCCGCCAGGTCGCCGGGCCGCACCGCGCCCACCAGGACGTCCCGCAGGTCCGCCTCGGTCAGGGCGAAGGCGATGTCGGGTTCGCCCGCGGCAGGACCGGTGCCCACGACATGGGTGAGGACACCGTTGCGCAGCCGCATCGTGAGGGGTTCGGCGCCGGCGATGTCCCACCGGACGGTGATGTCCGCGTCCCAGGCGCGGGGGCCGTTGACCCGGATGGCGACCGAGTCCACCAGCTGGCCCAGGGTGAGGGCGGCCAGGACGTCCGGTGACGCCGTGTCCGTGGGGGTGCCGAGGCTGCCGTGGCGCAGTTCGTGGGCGCCCATCAGGTAGACGCTGCGCCAGGTCCCGTTCTCGCTGCCATAGCCCAGCTGCTCCAGTGCGTCGGCCTGGAGCGCGCGCGCCTCCGCGTTGTCCGGGTCCGCGAACACCACATGGTTGACGACTTCCACCACCCAGCGGTAGTCGCCGTCCGCGAAGGACTGCCGGGCCCTGCGCAGCACTTCGCCGGCGCCGCCCATGAACTCGACGTAACGCCGGGCCGCCGGGACCGGGGGTGCTGCCACAGGTGCGCCGGGTTCCCGTCGTACCAGCCCAGGTAACGCTGGTAAATCGCCTTGGTGTTGTGGCTGACGGAGCCGTAGTAGCCGTGTGTGTGCCAGGCCCGCTCCAGGGCCGGCGGCATCACGATCTCCTCGGCGATCTCCGGCCCGGTGAGCCCTTGGTTGAGCATCCGCAGGACCTGGTCGTGGAGGTACGCGTACAGGTCGCGCTGCTCCAGGAGGAAGGAGATCACCCGCTCCCGGTCCCAGACCGGCCAGTGGTGCGAGGCGAAGGCGACGTCCGACACGTCGCCGAAGAGGCTGACCGACTCCGTGAGGTAGCGGGACCACACATGCGGGTCGCGGACCTCGGCGCCGCGCAGCGTCAGCAGGTTGTGCAGGTTGTGCGTGGCGTTCTCCGCCATGCACAGGGCGGAGAAGCCGGGGAAGTGGATGTTCAGCTCGGCCGGGGCCTCGGTGCCGGGGGTGAGCTGGAAGACCATGCGGATGCCGTCGACGGTCTCCGTCTGGCCGGTGCGGGTGATGTCGAGCGTGGGCGGGATCAGCCCGGGGGCGCCCGTCGAGACGGTCTGCCCGAGGCCCGCGCCGATCTGGCCCCGGGGCCCCTTCCGGAGGGCGGCGCCGTACATGTACGCGGCGCGCCGGCTCATCGCCGCACCCGCGTAGACGTTCTCGCTGACGGCGTGCTCCAGGAAGCCGTGCGGGGCGAGGACCGGGACTCCGGCCGCGACGTCCTCGTCGGTCAGCACGCCGCGTACGCCGCCGAAGTGGTCGACGTGGCTGTGCGTGTAGAGGACGCCGGTCACGGGCCGCTCGCCCCGGTGGGCGCGGTACAGCGCGAGGCCGGCGGCGGCCGTGGGGGCGCAGACCAGGGGGTCGATGACGAGGACCCCTCGGTCGCCCTCGACGATCGTCATGTTGGACAGGTCGAAGCCGCGCACCTGGTAGATGCCCTCGGTGACCTCGAAGAGCCCGTGCTCGGAGCAGAGCCGGCTCTGCCGCCACAGGCTGGGGTTGGCGGTGTCCGGGCACTCCTGGTCGAGGAATCCGTAGGCTTCCAGGTCCCATACGGCGGTGCCCGTGGCGTCGCGGATCAGGGGGTCCTGAGCGGTGCCCATGAACCCGCGTCGGGCGTCCTCCAGGTCCTGGGTGTCGTCGAAGGGGTAGTCGCGCCGTACGGCCTGGTTCGCCCGGGCCACCGTCCGCTCGGCGGGCTTGGCGTCGGTGTCCTGCGTCATGTCGGTCTCCCTCGCGGCGACGGCCCGGCTCCGCGCTGCGCGGGCACCGCCACCCTCACCCGGCGTACCGGGCCCCACAAGCGGGTGTACGCCGTACGGGGAGGTCAACGCGGTAGGATATACCCCTAGGGGTATGACACCGTGACCGGGGCCGCGACCGGGCTCCGCACTTGGGAGGAACCGTGGAGCTGGACATGGCGGCCGACGAGCTGAAGTCGGTGCTCAACCGGCTGAAGCGGGCCCAGGGCCAGATCGCCGGGATCGTCAGGATGATCGAGGAGGGCCGGGACTGCGAGGACGTGATCACGCAGCTGGCGGCCGTCTCGCGCGCCCTGGACCGGGCCGGTTTCGCCATCATCGCGACGGGCCTCCAGCAGTGCATGACCGACGACGGGCAGCCGGTGGTCGACCGGGACCGGATGCGGGCCCGCCTGGAGAAGCTGTTCCTCTCCCTGGCCTGAGGGGCGTCTCCCCGCGTCACGCCTTGCGGGCGAGCAGGTGGACTTCCTGGAACCGGCGCCGGTCGTCCGGCCGGGGCTCGCGGACCATCCGGGCCGTCTCGGTCAGCCCGTGATCGCGCAGCAGGCCGGAGAGGTGGTCGGGCGACCACCGGTAGGCCGTCGTGACGGCGTGGTCGAAGGACTGCGTGGGGTGGTCGGGTCCGTCGGTGGCGGAGAAGCCGATGAGGAGGTGGCCCCCGGGTGCGAGTACGCGGCCGAACTCGGCGAGGACGGGCGGGAGTTCCGTCGGCGGGGTGTGGATGACGGACCACCGCGAGAGGACACCGTCCAGCGTGCCGCCGGGGAGGCCGAGCGCGGCCATCTCCCCGACCTCGAACCGCAGTCCTGGGCAGGCCCGGCGGGCGAGCTCGACCATCGCGGGTGAGGCGTCGACCCCGAACGCGTCGAGTCCCAGGCCCGCGAGATGACCGGTGACATACCCGGGCCCGCACCCGAGGTCCGCCACCCGTCCGCCCGCGCCGACGGACTCCGCGAAGACGTCCAGCATGGCCCGGTCCAGCGGGCTGTCGCGCAACGAGTCGCTGAACAACCGCGCGTACAGCTCCGCGGCGTCGTCGTAGGCGGCACGGGTGACGGAGAGGACTTCGTGTTCGGCCATGGCGGCGAGGGTAGCGCCCTCAGGGGGCCGGGTCCGTCGCAAGCCTGGCGTGGGTCTCGACGTCGTAGCGGACGACGAAGCACCAGTCGGCGAGCGCCTGGCAGTTATATGCGGTCACTCATGCCGGGGATTATCCGGGGTACCGCCCGAGTCGCCGGCCACCCTCCTCCCCCGGCTCGGAGGGCCCCGGGCATGATCGTCGGAAGCAGCCGAACGCCTGGGGGGCGCCATGTCGTGGACCGAGCACACCGTCGTACGTGGAGGGGTCCGGCTCGTCTGCCGGGACGGGGGCGGGCCCGGTCGGCCCGTCGTCCTGCTGCACGGCCTCGCCGGACACGCGGGCGAGTGGGACGCGCTCGCGGAGCGGCTGGCGCCCCGGCACCGGGTCGTCGCGGTCGACCAGCGCGGACACGGCGCGAGCGAGCGCCGGCCGGACGACGTCTCCCGCGCCGCGTACGTGGCGGACGTCGTCGCCGTCGTACGGCAGCTGGGGCTTGAGCGGCCCGTCCTGGTGGGGCAGTCGCTGGGCGGCCACACCGCGATGCTGACGGCCGCCGCCCATCCGGAGCTGCCGGGCGCGCTCGTGCTGGTGGAGGCGGCGGCCGGTGGGCCGAACCCGGGTGTGGACGAGCACATCGGCCGGTGGCTCGACTCGTGGCCGGTGCCGTTCCCCTCCCGGGAGGCGGCGGCCGCGTTCTTCGGCGGCGGCCCGGGCGGTGACGGCTGGGCGGCGGGGCTCGTGGAGCGCGACGGCGGCTGGTGGCCGCGGTTCGACCGGGATGTGATGACCGGTTCCCTCGCGGAGAACGCCCGGCGCTCCTTCCGCGAGGAGTGGGACCGGGTCGCGTGCCCCACACTGCTCGTCGTCGCCGAGCAGAGCTTCATCCCGGCCGATGAGGTGGACGAGATGCTGCGCCGGCGCCCGGACACGCACGCGGTGAGCGTCCCCGGCACGGGCCACGACCTGCACCTGGAGCGGCCGGACGCGCTGTTCGGGGCGGTTTCGGCGTTCCTGGACGGGCCCTCCCGAGGCGCCGGGTCCGCCGTTTCCGGCCGTGGTTACGATCTCCCGGTGCCTCGGTTCCCCGACGAAGAAGGCAACGATGAGTGACCGCCCCGACGCCCCGCAGAGCTGCTGCACCCCGTCCCGGGGCGAGGCCGCCGACGCCGATCCGGTCCTGAGCATCGGGCCGGTCGCGCCGCGTGCGCCGGAGGCGGCGTACGCGGACCGGGTCGAGCTGCCCGGGGGCACGTTCCGGATGGGCAGCGAGGACCGCGATGTGAACGCGGGCGACGCGGAGGGGCCGGTGCGCGAGGTGAGCGTCGCGGGCTTCGCCATCGACGCGTACGCCGTGACGAATGACCGGTTCGCCGCGTTCGTCGAGGCCACCGGCTACCGCACGGAGGCGGAGGAGTTCGGCTGGAGCTACGTCTTCGCGAAGTTCCTGCCCGGCCATTTGCGCAAGGTCTCGCCGCGCCCGCAGCAGACCCCCTGGTGGTGCGGCGTGAGCGGCGCCCGCTGGGACGTCCCCGAAGGGCCGGGCAGCGACCTGCGCGACCGGGGCGACCACCCCGTCGTCCACGTCACCTGGCGGGACGCGCTCGCCTACTGCCAGTGGGCCGGTGGCCGGCTCCCCACGGAGGCCGAGTGGGAGTACGCCGCCCGGGGCGGGCTCGACCGGGCCCGCTATCCGTGGGGCGACGAGCTCACCCCGGGCGGCGAGCACCGCTGCAACATCTGGCAGGGCTCCTTCCCCACCCGCAACACGGAGGAGGACGGCTACGCGGGCACGGCGCCCGTCCACACGTACGCGCCCAACGGGTTCGGGCTGTACAACACGGCCGGCAATGTGTGGGAGTGGTCCGCCGACACCTGGCAGCCCGGCACCGACGACCGCCGGACCATGCGCGGCGGCTCGTACCTGTGCCACGACTCGTACTGCAACCGCTACCGCGTCGCGGCCCGCACCTCGAACACGGTGGACAGCTCGGCGGGCAACATCGGCTTCCGGGTGGTGTGGTGACACATGCCGAGGGCCCCGGGACGAGGATCGTCCCAGGGGCCCGGTGGAAGGCTCTCCGGGTCAGGAGAGCTTGTACGTCGTGACCTGATGGATGCCGTTGTCGGTGACGAAGTAGCCGCCGCCGAACTCACCGGCCGCGCGGTCCCGGCCGGCGTCGTCGCCGTTGAGGGTCATCGCCTCGTCCACACCGTCCCCGTCGAGGTCGCCCGCGAAGTAGTTGCGGGCACCGTTGAGCGCGCCGATGCTGCCGACGGCGTTGGCCCAGGTGTCCTCGGTTTCGAGGATGCTCGGGTCGAAGAGGTACATGCCGCCCTCGGCACCGGAGATCAGCAGCTCACGGCCTCCCGGGCCGGTGACGAATCCGCCGTTGTACGTCTGCGGAGTGAGGAACTGCGTCGTGTCGTCGCCGTTCGCCCCGAACCGCCGGAACGACGCCGTGCCGGCTTCGTACAGCGCCCCGTCCTTGGCGAAGAAGCTGTTGTGCGTCCACAGGCCGCCCGACATCAGGGAGTGCAGCACCTCGCCGGTGCGGCCGTCGCGGATCTCGAAGTAGTTCTGCGGGCTGAGCGCGTCCTGGCCGTCGAAGTTGATGGGCGCGACGACCGTCCACACGTAGACCACCGCATGGCCGTTCGCGTACGGGATCTCCTTGGACGCGAAGACGCCCTGGTTCGGGTCCAGACCGCGCACGCCGCCGCTAGCGGTCGCCGGGGCCTTGGGCGCGGCGGACCAGCGGGCCTTGCCGTTCTTGGCGTTGAGCGCGACCGCGCTCGTCACCGGCGTGGGCTGCTGGTACGCGTTGAGCGTCGCGTACGCGGCGTACACCCGGCCGTCGTTGACCGACGTGTCGCCGAAGCGCACGTCGCCCGCCTCCTTGGGCGCGTTGTACGTCCAGAGGGCGTGGCCGTCGCCGTAGTAGGCGCGTACCGCGTCGGTCGGGACGACGATGTCCTGCTCGCCGTCGCCGTTGAGGTCGGCCAGCTGGACCGAGCGGACGAACTGGCCCTCGCCGGCCTCGATGGTGGCGAGCGTCCTGCCGGTCTTCCCGTTGAGGACGACCGTCGCGGTGTCGGCCGCGACGACGATCTCGGGCTTGCCGTCGCCGTTGACGTCACCGGTCTCGATGTCGTGGACCGCGCCGGGGACCGTGGCCTGCCACAGCTTCTCCGGCTTCGGGCCGTTGACCAGCGACGGGCCGGAGTAGGCCCAGACACCGTTGGACGAGCCGCCCATGACGACGTCCGTCCTGCCGTCCTTGTTCAGGTCGGCGCCCTTGGCGTACGCGATGTCGCCCTGGAGCGGCGTGATCTTCTCCGCCTTGCCGTTGCCCAGCCTGAACGTGCGGATGTTCTGGCCCTGGTCGATGACCCGGACGTGGGAGCCCGCGGCGTCGGTGTAGAGGTCCTGGAACATCGGGGAGGCCGCGACGCCCTTGGACTGCCAGGCGACCGTGCCCTTGCCGGAGAAGACCGTCAGCGAGGCGTAGCGCAGGCTGCCCCGGTTCTCCGGGTCGTTCATCTTCCGGTCGTCCTGGGCGGAGGCCACCAGCTTGCCGTCGATCACCCCGAGCCCCCAGGTGCTGGGCGCGTCGTGGCCGTTCTCGGGGTCCCGCTTGGTCGTGCTCGACCAGAGGACCTTGTCCGCGCTGTCACCGTTGACGACGCGGAGGGTGGCGGCGTTGATGACCATGTTCTCGTCGAACGAGGACTCCGAGACCGCGTACTCGTCGCCCGCCTTGGCGTTGAGGTCACCGACCGCCAGCGCGGTGGGCACCACGTTGTCGCGGCCGCTCAGGGTGGCGCGGTGGCCGGTCTTCAGGTCGTACGCGGCGATCTCGTAGTGCACCGCGTCGTTGACGTCCGCCTGCTCGACGGCCACGATCCGCTTGCGGCCGGTGTCCAGGCGCATGATGCGGCTGTACAGCACGCTGTCGGTGCGCCAGGTGACCGAGCCGTCGGTGGTGTCGAGCACGGCGGTGTGGCCGCGTGCGTCGACGCCCTGGGCCTTGGCGAGGTTCCAGGAGACGGCGGCCTTGCCCTTGCCGAGGTCCTGGATGTCGCCCCAGTTGGTGTACCGGGCTTCCTTGGTGTCGAAGGTCCAGGTCTTGGCCGGGGTCGGCTTCCCGTCCGCGCCCGCCGTGAAGCGGATGCCGGTCAGGGTGGCGGTCGCGGCGGCCGGGACCTTCGCGTCCCCGCTCATCCGGGGCGCGTCGGCGACCAGCAGGGTGCCGTTCACGATCTTGACCATGGAGGCGTAGTTGTACAGCTTCGACCAGACCGTGGCCCCGGTCCTGCCGTCGAGGACCGTCACGAAGGTGCCGGTGCTCAGGTCGGAGCCCGGGGACGTGAAGGGGCGGGGGTACGGGCTGCTGCCGACCTTGGCCGAGAACACCAGGTCCGGGACGCCGTCGCCGGTCAGGTCACCGGCGGAGTAGCCGGAGTCCGAGTTCGGCGAGAAGGGCGAGACCGCGTTGTAGCCCATGAGGATCTGGGGCGGGTACGGCTCGACGCGCCACACCTGGAGCGGCTTGACCTGCCAGTCCGTGTAGAACGAGCTGCTGGTCCGGGCCCAGGTCTCGCTGCCGTCGGCGGCGTGGAGCTGGACGCTGCCCATCGCATTGACGGAGAAGTAGTCGCCCTTCTTGCCGACCGGCACCGTGGCGCCCAGACCGCGCACGCCTTCGAGCGTGGACTTCGCGGTCATGGTGACCTTGGTTGCCGGGTCGACAGCGGTGGCCGCCGGGCCCGCCGCGTCCGAAGTGGCCTTGCCCTGCGCGCCGGTGGTGTCCTCGGCCTTGACGTACGGGTCGAGCGTGACGTTGGCGGCGAGCTTCGTCGCTTCGGCGCTGGTCAGCTTCATCGGCGTGCCGCTGCCGCTGTCGGCGGCCAGGGCCTGCGGGGCGGCGGTCAGGCAGAGGCCCGCCGCGACGAGGCCGGCGGCGAGCTGGAGCGCCCGCCGGGAGTGCTGGGCTCTCATTACTTCGCTCCCTGGGTGAAGCTGACAGCGGTGCCGTCGGCGATCACGGACTGGTTGAAGGAGTACTGGAAGGCGTCGGTGCCGGACTGGTCGGCGATGCCGATGGTGGCGCCGGCGCCCCGGTCCGCGACGGACTGGTACTGGAGGGTCACGGCGCCGGTGGCCTCGTCGAAGACGGCCTCGAAGGTGGCGCGGCCCGAAGTGCCGTCGGCGTAAGCCGCGTTGTTCCACACGATGGCGAACTTGCGGCTGCCCTTGGTGCCGGTGGTGGCGGTCTGCACGGAGGACTTCCTGTCGAGCGTTAGGTCGTCCCACAGCGGGGCGACGACGCCCTTCACACCGTTCACGCCGGCGGTCGGGAGCGCGGTGTTGTTGTAGTCACCGACGCGCGGGGACAGGAAGTTGACCAGGCCGTCGGTGGTGACCGAGGCGGTGGAGTACGAGACGCCGTAGTGCTGCACCGAGAAGGGCAGCGAGACGGTGGCGGAGTCCTCGTCACCCGACAGGGCGACCTTCTTGGAGCCCGCGATCCAGGAGTAGGCGGCCGGGGTGCAGACGTTGCCGGAGTTGTCCGCCCGGTTGGGGACCTGCACGTTCTTCGTCAGGTCGGCGGCGCCGACGGTGGCGGGGCCGGTGTGGACGCCGTTGCACAGGACCGGCGCGGCGGGCTTCACGGCGAGGCCGTAGGAGCCCTCGGCGACCTTCTTGAAGGTGTACTTGCCCTTGGCGTTGGTGGTGGCGGCGGGCAGCGGCGTGCCGTTCAGCTCGACCGTGGCGCCGGGCAGCGGCTTGCCGGTGACGTCCCGGACGACCCCGGAGACCTGGTGGCTCGGCACCGCGGTCAGCGCGATGTCCTGGGTGAGCGTCTGGCCCTCGGCCAGGGCGACGTCGGCGGCCGAGCCGTTCGCGTAGCCGTAGCCGCTGAACGCGAACGAGTACGTGCCGGCGGCCAGCGGCAGGCGGTAGGTGCCGTCCGCGCCCGTGGTGACCGTACGGACCGCGCCGGCCGTGTCGGTGGACTGCACGGTGATGCCCGGCAGCGCCTTGCCGGTCGCCTTGTCGGTGGCCTTGCCGGTGACGGTGGCCGCGGTGTGCGGGGCCTTCTCGACGGAGGAGAGGATGTCCAGCTTGCCGTTGCCCCACACGTAGTTCATGCCGGCGGTGCCGCCGCAGTGGGTGTCGTCGACGTCACGCGCGCCCTCGTTGAGGAGGTTGCGGGTCTCCTCGATGTCTCCGATCAGCGAGGGGGCCGCCGACCACAGGAGCGCGACGGCGCCCGCGACGTGCGGGGTCGCCATCGACGTGCCGTTGATGGTGTTGTAGTCGTTGCCCGGCCAGGTGGACGGGATCTGGACGCCCGGGGCCGAGATGTTCGGCTTCTCGCTGCCGTCGGTCGGTGAGGGGCCGAAGCCGGAGAAGTCGGCGATCTTGCCGTTCACGTCGTAGGCGCCGACACCGTAGGAGTCGGCCTGCGCGCCCGGCGGGTGGGTCGTGGAGCAGGTCACGCCGTCACCGTCGTTGCCGGCCGCGAACGCCTCGAAGATGCCCGCCGCGTCCCAGGCCGCCAGGATGTCCTGGTAGAAGGGGGTGCTGGTGTCCTTGTTGCCCCAGGAGTTGTTGACGATGTTGGGGGCCAGGTCGGGGCGCGGGTTCTGCCCGTTGTGGTCGGTCGGCGCGAGGATCCACTGGCCGGCGGCGAGCAGTTCGTCGTCGTAGCAGACGTCGGACGCGCAGCCCTTGGCGGCGATCCACTTGGCGTTCGGTGCGACGCCGAGGCCGTTCTTGGCGACCATGGTGCCCATCGTGTGGGTGCCGTGGCCGTTGTTGTCGCAGGGCGCGGTCGTGGGGCACTGCCCGCTCGCGTCGTAGAAGTTGTAGTCGTGCGTGAAGGTGCCGTCGCCGTTGTTGCCGCGGTAGTTCGCGACGAGGTCGGGGTGGTCGTACTGCACACCCGAGTCGACGTTGGCGACGACGATGCCCTCGCCGCGGTCCTGGTACTGGTCCCAGACCTGGTCGGCCTTGATGTCGGAGACGCCCCACGCCGGGGCGTCGGTGCCGTCGGCGGACGAGTCGGTGCCCAGGGCTGCGGCGCGCGAGGCGGTGACCTTCTTGTCGGAGGTCTCGATGCCGTCCAGCTCGAACGACTGCCGCTTGACGACCGAGGCCACGTCCGACCGCTTGGCCAGTTCGTCGACGAGGTCCTGGTCGCCGGTGACCTTGACCGCGTTGGCGATCCAGAAGTCCTGGTGGCCGACCTTCTTCTTGTCCAGGAAGGCGTTGAGCGACTTCTGGCTGGACTTGGCGTGCGCACGGAGTTCGCCGTACGCGGCGGTGGCCTTCTTCGCGTGCGTCTTCTGCTTCTTCGCGCCGGACAGGTCGGCCCGGTCCTTCAGGACCACGAAGAAGGTGGCGTCCTTGCCGTCACGCACCGCGCTCTCGAGCGAGGAGTCGACCTTGGCCGAGGCGATGGCGGAGGGGGACGGGGAGTCCGCCGCGAGGGCGGGCAGCGGGGTGGTGAGCAGGGCAGCCGCGGCGAGCGAGGCCACCGTCCATACGGCGCCTCTGCGCCTGGACGGTTGGAGCTGGGGCATCGAGCACTCCTCCGAGTGACAGCACATACGAGGTGCGCGAACCGTAGGAGCGGGCCGTTACTCGGCCATTACAGACCTGGTCACCGGCAACTCGGGCCCGTCGCGGGGGCTTGGCCACCACGCAGCGGACCCGGCCCGTGTGTTGCAGAAACTGCACTGCATGGTTGCGTTGACCGCATCGCGTCGGGAGAGTGGCCACCGGAGAGACCCGGACCGACCCGAGGAATGACCGTGATTCAGAAGGACACCGCGTTCTACAGCGAAGGCAGCCGCCTCGAAGCGACCCTCTACTACCCGGAGGACGCGGCGCGGGACGGCGCCCCGCGCCCGGCGCTCGTCGTCAACTCCGGCTACCAGGGCTTCAACGAGTTCTATCCGAAGATGTTCGCGGAGCGGATGACCGAGCGCGGCTTCGTCTGCCTGGGCTTCGACTACCGGGGCATGGCCGACAGCGAGGGCGAGAAGGGCCGCGTGCTCATCGAGGAGCAGGCCCAGGACGTGCGCAACGCCGTCACGTTCCTGCGCGCGCAGGAGGGCATCGACCCCCGGCGCATCGGGCTCGTCGGCTGGGGCATGGGCGCCGCCAACGTCATCCTCGCCGCCGAGAAGGGCGGGGACGTCGCCGGCGTCGCCTCGCTGAACGGGTTCTACGACGGTGAGCGCTGGCTCAAGTCCATCCACACCTACGACGAGTTCCAGAAGATCGTCGCCGAGGTGGCCGAGGACCGGACGAACCGGGTGCTGAACGGCGAGTCCCGGCTCGCGGACACCTTCGAGCACTACCCGCTCGACCCGGCGACCGGCGACTACGTCGAGAAGGAGCTGTCGCAGGTCTACGGCTTCGGGCACCCGACCCGGCTCCAGTTCACCGAGTCGATCCTCGACCTGAAGGTGCAGAACGTGGTGGCGAACCTCGCGCCGACCCCGCTGTTCCTCGCCCACGGCGAGCGCAACTCGCTGCACCCGTACGACGAGGCCGCGGCCCTGTACGAGGCGGCCGCCTCGCCCAAGACGCTCTACACGATCGACGGGCGGCACAACGACTTCATGTTCGTGGACCACCCGGAGTTCGTGGCCCTCTGCGACCGGCTGCGGGACTTCTTCGACGTGGCGTTCACCGAGTCCGCCGCTCCGGCCCGGACCGTCTCGGCCTGACCCCGCGTGCCGCGCCGCCCCCGCACCGGGGGCGGCCGGGGCCGGGCGGTGCAGAAAACGCAATCGCGCGTTGCATGTATCGTCGCGATCCGTCTATCTATTCATACCGCTACCAAGGATTCGGTATGGCCTCTGAGCACTCTGAGCAGAAGAACACTCCCGCCGCACGCAGTGGCGCCTCGCGCGTGATGGCGGTGCTGGACGCGCTCGCGTCGGCGGACCCGGCCGTGTTCCCGGACGGGATGAGCGTGGCCGACGTGGCCAGGGTGCTCGGCCGCGAGAAGTCCGTCGTGTCCCGGCAGCTCAAGAGCCTGCTGGAGACCGGCATGGTCGCCCGGCGCCCCTCGATGGGGTACGAGCTGAGCTGGCGGCTGTTCGCCCTCGCGGTGCGGGCCGGCGACCAGCGGCTGACGACACTCGCGGCGCCCCTGCTGCTCAGGCTGACCGAGACCGTACGCGAGCGCACCTACCTCAGCGTCCTCAGCGACGGCGAGGTGCTCACCGTCCTCTCGGAGGGCTCCCGGCGCTCGATCGAGGCCGTGAACTGGGTGGGCCGGACGATCCCGGCGCACCGCAGCTCCAGCGGCATGGCCCTGCTGATGGATTACGAGGACGAGCACATCCTCGACCTCGTCCGGCGGGGCGAAGGGGGCTCGGAGCGCGAGGCCAAGGCGTTCCTGGCCCAGGTCAAGGAGGCCCGGGTGCGCGGCTACACGGTCGCGAACCGGATCTTCGACCCGGAGCTGGTCGGCATCGGGGCGCCGGTCCGGGACTTCACGGGCCGGATCAAGGCCGCGGTGAACATCTCGGGCCCCGCGTTCCGGATCGAGCCGCACATCCAGTCCCTCGCCGGGCACCTGCTCGCCACGACGCGGACCCTGCACTCCTCCCTCGGCTCGGACGCGCGCCCCGGCGCCGGCCCGAGCGATCTCTGAACGGCCGCCGCAGCCGGCCGCCCCGTCCCCGCCCGCGCCCCGGAGAACCGCAGAACCGGAGAACACCATGCGACACCCTGATCGCCCCCTGCCCGCGTCCGGGCCCGCCGGCACGAGGGCGGCGGCGCCGTGAACCTCTTCTCCTACATGTCGGACAACACCGAGTACCTGCTGTTCCTGGCCCAGCAGCACATCGAACTCGTGCTGATCAGCGTCGGGATCGCCTCCGTCATCGGCGTCGGGCTCGCCGTGCTCACCCACGCCGCGCCCGGTCCGCGCCAGGTCCTGCTGTCCTTCACGGGCTCCCTGCTGACGATTCCGTCGTTCGCGCTGTTCGCGCTGATGATCCCGGTCATGGGCCTCGGCGTCGCCCCGACGATCGTCGCCCTGACCGTGTACGGGGTCTTCCCGATCCTGCGCAACGCGGTCACGGCCATCGAGGAGGTCGACCCGGCGGTCGTGGAGGCGGCGCGCGGCCTCGGCATGGGACCGGCCCGGCGGATGCGCACGGTGGTCCTGCCCATGGCCTGGCCGGTCATCCTGAACGGCATCCGCACGGCGACGATCATGCTGGTCGCGACGGCGGCCATCGGTGCCGTGGTCCGGGGCCCCGGCCTGGGCCAGCTGATCTTCCGGGGGCTCGACCGTATCGGCGGGGCCAACGCGCTGGAGGAAGCCCTGTCCGGAGTGATCGGAGTGGTGCTCGTCGCTCTGGTCCTCGACCTGCTGTTCATCGCGATAGCCAAGATCACTGCCCTGCGAGGTTCCCATGTCTGACCGGTCCGCCCCGCACCCCGACGCCATGATCCGGCTGGACCGGGTCTCCGCCCGCTATCCGGGCCAGGAGAAGGCCGTCGTCTCCGAGCTGTCGATGGAGATCCGGCGCGGCGAGTTCGTCGTCCTGGTCGGCCCGTCCGGCTGCGGCAAGACGACCACGCTGCGGATGATCAACCGCCTGGTGGAGCCGACGGACGGCCGGATCCTCATCGACGGCAAGGACGTCACGCACACCGACGTGGACGAACTGCGGCGCTCCATCGGCTACGTCATCCAGCAGATCGGCCTGCTCCCCCACCTGTCGATCGCCGACAACATCGCCCTGGTGCCCAAGATGCTCGGCGTGAAGAAGGCCGAGCGGCGCGAACGGGCGCGGGAACTCCTCGACATGGTGGGCCTCGATCCCGCCACCTACGCCGACCGCTATCCCAAGCAGCTGTCCGGCGGGCAGCAGCAGCGGGTGGGCGTGGCCCGCGCGCTGGCCGCCGATCCGCCCGTGATGCTGATGGACGAGCCGTTCGGTGCCGTGGACCCGATCGCGCGGGAGAAGCTCCAGGCCGAGTTCCTGCGGCTCCAGGAACGTATCCGCAAGACCATCGTGATGGTCACGCACGACATCGACGAGGCGCTGCGCCTGGGCGACCGGATCGCCGTCTTCGGGCCGGGCTGCCGGCTCGCGCAGTACGACACCCCGCTGGAGATCCTGTCCCACCCGGCCGACGACTTCGTACGCGATTTCATCGGCTCGGGCGCCCCGGTCCGCCGCCTCACCCTCCTCAAGGTCGCCGACGTCCTGGCGTCCGCCCCGGCGCAGGCGGCCGGTGCGGCGCGGACCGTGGCGGTCGGCGCCGGGGACTCCGTCCACAAGGCGCTCGAACTCGTCCTGGCGGCGGGCGCGGAGGGCATCGAGGTCGCCGGGGACGACGGCCGCTTCCTGGACCTCCAGTCCCTGCTCACCGCGGCCGCCCGGCCCGCGAAGGTGCTCTCGTGAGCGCCGGGGCCGTGCAGGCGGCGGGGGCCGCCCGGACCGGGGTCCGCCGGTCGCGGAGCTGGGTGCCACCCGTGGTCGTCCTCGTCCTGCTCGGCGCGCTGTGGGCGTACATCGGGACGCGCGACCTGGACTCGGTGGAGAGCCGGAGCCTGACCTCGGAGGTCGTGCTCACCGCGCTGTGGCAGCACATCCAGCTCGTCGTCGCCTCGACGCTGCTGACCATCGTCATCGGGGTCCCGCTCGGGGTGCTGCTGACCCGGCCGGGGATCAGCAGGGCCGGTGCGGTGGTGCTCGCGGCGGCCAACGCCAGCCAGGCGGTGCCGTCGATCGGGGTGCTGGTGATCCTGGCCATGGTCGTGGGCGTCGGCTTCTGGATGGCCGTGGTGGCGCTGGTCCTCTACGCCCTGCTGCCCGTGCTCCGGAACACCATGGTCGGTATCCGGCAGGTCAGCCCCGCGCTGATCGACGCGGGGCGGGGCATGGGGATGAGCCGCCGGGAGATCCTGTTCACCATCGAACTGCCGCTGGCGGTCCCGGTGATGCTGGCGGGCATCCGGGTGGCCCTGATCCTGAACGTGGGCGTCGCCACCCTGGCCGCCTTCACCAACGCCGGAGGGCTCGGCTCCATCATCTCCTCCGGCATCTCCCTGGACCGGACTCCGGTGCTCGTGGTGGGCAGCGCGCTCACGATGGCCCTGGCCCTGGCCGTCGACTGGCTGGCCGGTCTCGCCGAGCGGGCCCTGCGGCCGCGCGGCATGTAGCGGCGCCGGTCATCCCCGTACACCTCTCAGGCACCACGAAAGGGCTTCAGCATGCGTACGTACAGGGTGGTGGTGGCGAGTGCGCTCGGCCTCGTGCTCACCAGCGGCTGCGCTCTCACCGCGAACCCGCCCGGGCAGGGCGACGGACCCGCGGCCGAGGGGCCCCTCAAGGGGCCACCGTGAAGGTCGCGTCGAAGAGCTTCACCGAGCAGCTGCTGCTGTGCGAGATCACCGCCCAGCGGCTGGAGGCGCAGGCGGCGCAGGTGAAGCGGACCTGCGGCATGAGCGGTTCCAACGCCGTGCGCTCGGCGCTGACCGCCGGTTCCGTCGACATGTACTGGGAGTACACCGGCACCGGCTGGCTGGCCCTGAAACAGCAGGGCAGCACCACCGATCCCAAGGCCGTGTACGAGAAGGTGCGCACCCTGGACGAGTCCCGCAACGGCGTGGTGTGGCTGCCCCCGGCTGCCGCGAACAACACCTACGCCCTCGCGATGCGCACCCGGACCGCGAGGAAGCTGGGCGTCTCGACCCTCTCCGACTACGCCGGACTGGCGGAGAAGGACCCGTCGAAGGCGCGGTTCTGCGGCGCCTCGGAGTTCTTCGGCCGGGACGACGGCTGGACCGGGCTCAAGAAGGCGTACGGTTTCGGCCTGGCGAAGAACAAGGTGGCGGAGCTGGCCGAGGGGCCGATCTACAACGCGGTCGCCAAGGGGAACCCGTGCAGCGCGGGCGAGGTCTTCGCGACCGACGGCCGGATCGCCGCCCTCGGGCTGACCGTCCTGAAGGACGACAAGAAGTACTTCACGCCGTACAACCTGTCGCTGAACGTCCGGAGCGCGGCCCTGAAGAAGTACCCGGAGATCCGGACCGCGATGGCCCCCGTCGCGGAACTCCTGACCACCTCCGAGATGCAGCGGCTCAACGCGCGGATCGACGTGGACGGCAAGCGCCCCGAGGAGGTGGCACACCAGTGGCTCAGCGCCAACAAGCTGGCCTGACGACGCTGCGCGTCGGACTGCTCCAGAACGCCCCCGAGTTCGGTGCGGTGGACGCCAACCTGGCCGGAATCAGGGAGCTTCACGAGGGCCTGAGCGGCCCGGTCGACCTGGCGCTCACGCCCGAACTCTCCGCCCACGGTTACGGTTTCACCCCGCACCGGGACGCGGACCTGCTGTCGGTCGACGACCCGCGCCTGGAGGCCCTGGTCTCCGCTGGGGTCGGCGTGGGCTTCGCCCGGCGGAACCCGTCCGGGCTGCCCTGGAACAGCTACCTGCTGGGGGACCCGCTGACGGGGACCCGGCACCTCCAGGACAAGCTGCACCCCGTCTCGTACGCGCCGTGGAACGAGCACCTGTCGTTCCAGGCGGGCGACGGACTACGTACCGCGGACTTCGGCGCGGCCACGGTCGCCACCGCCATCTGCAACGACATGTGGCACCCGATCGTGCCGTGGCTGGCGGCGCAGGGCGGCGCCGAGGTGCTGTTCGTGCCCGTCGCCAGCATGGCCGGTGAGGACGAGGCGCGGATCCGCCGGACCTGGGAAGTGATCCTGGAGCACGCCGCCGTGCTGCTCCAGTGCTACGTCGTCTTCGTCAACCGGTGCGGCACGGAAGGCGGTTCCCGGTTCTGGGGCGGCTCGCGCGTGCTCGGCCCGGACGGCCGGGCCCTCGCGGAGCTGGGCGACGAGCCGGGGTCCGCGGTCGCCGAACTCGACCTGGCGGCCCTGCGCCGGCTGCGCGCGGAGGTCCCGATGCGCGCGGAGGCGAGGACCGACCTCCTCCCCGCACCCGCCGGGACGACCCCGGCCCCGAAGTCCTCCGAGAGTGAGCCGCTCCATGTTTGACGTGCACGTCCACGCCGCCCCCGACGTCCTCGCCCGGATCGGGCACGACGACCAGATCGCGGCCGGTTACGCGGCCGCCGGCTACAGCGGTTTCGTCCTGAAGGCGCACCACGAGTCGACGGTGGGCCGGGCCAGCGCCCTCGCCCGCTCGACCGGTCTGGACGTCGTCGGCGGCATCACCCTGAACCGGGCCGTCGGCGGGATCAACCCGGCGGCGGTCCTGTCGGCCCTGTCCACGGGCGGGCGCGTCGTCTGGTTCCCCACGGCGGACGCCCACACCCAGGAGAGCGCCGGGCTCCCCCGCCTGGGCGACCTGGACGAACGGCTGGGCCGCACCGCGCTGGCCGTCCCGCCGGTCCTGGACGCCGATCACCCGACCGCCCGGGACGCCGCGCTCGTCCTGGACCTGATCGCGGAGCACGACGCGGTGCTGTGCACGGGCCATGTCAGCGGCCCGGAGTGCCGGTGGCTGCTGGACGCGGCGGAGGCCCGGGGCATCGGCCGGTTCCTGCTCACGCACCCCTCGTACACGGTGCCCGGGATGGAGCCGGTGGAGATCGCGGAGCTGGCGGCGCGCGGGGCGTACGTCGAGATCACGGCGTACCAGCTCCTCCACCAGCCGGGGATGACCCCGGCCCGCCTGGCCGAGGTCGCGCGGGCGGCGGGGCCGCGCCTGGTGCTGGCCTCCGACGCCGGGCAGCCGGACAGCCCGGAGCCGGCCGCCGCCCTCGAACAGCTCATCGCCGCGCTGGCCGGGGAGGGGCTGGACGCGGGATGGCTGCGGGACGCGGCGAGTGCGGTCCCCCGGAAGCTGGTGCTGCGATGAGGATGGCGTAACCGCGCTTACGCCTGTGGCACGGCGGGACCGTGCCCGCACCACCAGAACCGACGCCCCCCAGGAGCAGCACCCGATGGACGCGACCATGGCAGACGCCCCGATCCCCCTCACCGAGGCGTTTCTCGACGCCCTGCGCGGGAAGCTGGGCGATCTCGTCGACGCCTCGGCGACGACGCGGGCGGTCTACTCGACCGACGCGTCGAACTACCGGATCGTCCCGGGGACCGTGCTCATGCCGCGCTCGAAGGAGGACGTGATCGCCGCGGTCCGGATCGCGCGTGAGCACGGCGTCCCGGTCACCGTCCGGGGCGGCGGGACCTCGTGCGCCGGGAACGCGGTGGGGCCGGGGTTGGTGATCGACTTCTCCCGCTCGATGAACCGCGTGCTGTCGGTCGACCCCGACACCTCGACGGCCGTGGTCGAGCCGGGAGCGGTCCTGAGCGCCCTTCAGAAGAAGGCCCTACCGCACGGGTTGCGGTTCGGGCCCGACCCCTCGACGGCGACCCGCTGCACGATCGGCGGGATGATCGGCAACAACGCGTGCGGGCCGCACGGCCTCTCGTACGGGCGTACGGCCGACAACGTGGTGTCGATGACCTGGCTGACGGGAACGGGCGAGGTGATCACGGCGGGCTCGGGACCTGAGGCGCTTCACGCGGTGCCCGGGCTCGACGCGTTCGTCGCGGAGCATCTGGCGGTGCTGCGGACCGAGTTCGGGCGGTTCGGGCGGCAGATCTCCGGCTACTCGCTGGAGCACCTGCTGCCGGAGAACGGGCGCAACCTCGCGGCCGCGCTGACCGGCACGGAGGGCAGCTGCGGCGTCCTCCTCGAAGCCACGGTCCGGCTGGTCCCGCAGGCCCCCGCCCCGGCGCTCGCCGTCCTCGGTTACGCGGACATGGCGACGGCCGCGGACGATGTGCCGCACCTGCTGCCGTTCCGCCCGCTCGCGCTGGAGGGCCTGGACGCGCAGCTCGTGGACGTGGTGCGCCGGGCGCACGGCGACGCGGCCGTACCCGCGCTGCCCGGGGGCGGTGGCTGGCTGATCGCGGAGGTCGGCGGGGCGACCTCGGCGGAGGCGGTCGCGTCGGCGCGGGCGCTCGTCGCCGCCTCGCACGCCGCCGACAGCGTGGTCCTGCCGGCGGGCCCCGAGGCGACCCGGCTCTGGCAGATCCGCGCCGACGGGGCCGGGCTGGCCGGTCGCACCGCCGACGGCAAGCAGGCGTGGCCCGGCTGGGAGGACTCCGCCGTGCCGCCGGAGCGGCTCGGGGACTATCTGCGCGGGCTCCAGGCGCTGATGGCCGAGAAGGGGCTCTCCGGGCTGGCCTACGGTCACTTCGGCGACGGGTGCGTCCACGCCCGCATCGACTTCCCGCTCGACGCCGGGGGCGGGCCGATGCGCGACTTCCTCGAACGCGCCGCCGCCCTGGCCGCCGAGCAGGGCGGGTCGCTCTCCGGCGAGCACGGCGACGGCCGCGCCCGCTCCGAGCTGCTGCCCACGATGTACGGCCCCGAGGCGCTGCGCGCGATGGAGGCGTTCAAGGCGCTCCTGGACCCGGACGACGTCATGAACCCCGGTGTCGTCGTCCGCCCGGCGCCGCTGGACGCGGACCTCCGGCGGCCGGGGGCGCGGCGGCTGCGGGCGACCGACGGTTTCGCGTTCGCGCACGACGGCGGGGACGTCACGGACGCCGTGCACCGGTGCGTCGGGGTGGGGAAGTGCCGGGCGGACCTGCGCGGCCAGGGCGGCTTCATGTGCCCCTCGTACACGGCCACCCGCGACGAGAAGGACTCCACGCGGGGGCGGGCGAGGGCGCTCCAGGAGATGCTGAACGGCGGCTTCGTCTCGGCGGGCTGGAGCTCCCCTGAGGTCCATGAGGCGCTGGACCTGTGCCTGAGCTGCAAGGCGTGCGCCAACGACTGCCCGACGGGGATCGACATGGCCGCGTTCAAGTCGGAGGCCCTGCACCAGACGTACAAGGGCCGCCGCCGCCCGTTGAGCCACTACACGCTGGGGCGGCTCCCGCAGTGGCTGCGCCTGCTCGCGCCGGTGGCGCCGCTGGTCAATCTGGCGGGCCGGGTGCCGGTGCTGCGGCGGACGATGATGACCCTGATGGGCGCGGACCCCCGCCGCTCACTGCCGCCGCTGCCGGCGAAGCCGTTCCGGTGGGGCGGGGCCGCCGCTTCGAGGGCGGACGGACCCAAGGTGCTGCTCTGGGTCGACTCCTTCTCGGACGCGCTCGCGCCGGACATCCCCCGGGACGCCGTGGAGGTCCTGACGGCGGCCGGCTGCGACGTGGAGATCGCCGCCCCGGGCGCCTGCTGCGGGCTGACCCTGATCTCCACGGGCCAGCTGACCGCCGCCAAGGCGAAGCTCCGGGCCACGGTGGACCTGCTGCTCCCCCACGTCCGGGCCGGCCGCACGGTGATCGGCATCGAGCCGAGCTGCACGGCCACGCTCCGCTCGGACCTGGTGGAGCTGCTGCCGGACGACCCCGGCGCCGTCGAACTCGCGGGCGCGGTCCGCACGGTGGCGGAATTCCTCACCTCGATCGACTGGACTCCCCCGCAGGCAGCGGAACACCTCCTGGTCCAGCCCCACTGCCACCACTACGCGGTGATGGGCTACGAGGCGGACCGCTCGCTGCTGGAGTCCATGGGCTGCGATGTCGAGGTCTCGTCCGGTTGCTGCGGCCTGGCGGGCAACTTCGGCATGGAGAAGGGCCACTACGAGGTCTCCGAGAAGATCGCCCGGGACGGCATCCTCGCCAAGGCGTCCTCGGCCCCGGACCGCCGCGTCCTCGCGGACGGCTACTCCTGCCGCACGCAGGTCCGTGACCTGGCGGGCCTGGACAGCCGCCATCTGGTGCAGGTCGTCGCGGAGGCGTTGCGGCGGTGAGGCGTGCGCCGGGGGCGGGCTGACCCGCCCCCGGCGCGGGGGTGTTACGCGTCCTCGTCGTTGACCCAGCTCATGAGCTTGCGCAGCTCACGGCCCGTGGTCTCCAGCAGGTGGTCGCCGTCCGCCTTCTTGTACTCGTTGTACTTCGGCAGACCGTTGTGGTACTCCGCCATCCAGTTCCTGGCGAACGTGCCGTCCTGGATCTCCGCGAGAACCTTCTTCATCTCCGCCTTCGTGGCGTCCGTGATGATCCGCGGACCGGTCACGTAGTCACCCCACTCGGCGGTCTCCGAGATCGACCAGCGCATCTTCTCCAGACCGCCCTCGTACATCAGGTCCACAATGAGCTTCAGCTCGTGCAGGCACTCGAAGTACGCGATCTCCGGCTGGTAACCGGCCTCCGTCAGCGTCTCGAAACCGGCCTTCACCAGAGCGGCCGTACCACCGCAGAGAACGGCCTGCTCACCGAAGAGGTCCGTCTCCGTCTCCTCCGTGAACGTCGTCTTGATCACCCCGGCACGGGTGCCGCCGATGCCCTTCGCGTACGACAGGGCGAGCGCCAGGCCATTGCCCGTGGCGTCCTGCTCCACCGCCACGATGCACGGAACACCGCGGCCCTCCTCGTACTGGCGGCGGACCAGGTGACCCGGGCCCTTCGGGGCGACCATGCAGACATCGACATCGGCCGGCGGCTTGATGAAGTCGAAGCGGATGTTCAGGCCGTGGCCGAAGAACAGCGCGTCACCCTTCTTGAGGTTGTCCTTGATCGACTCCTCGTAGACCTGGGCCTGGATCGGGTCCGGGACCAGGATCATGATGACGTCCGCCTCGGCCGCGGCCTCGGACGGCGTCACCACACGCAGGCCCTGCTCCTCGGCCTTCGCCTTGGACTTCGAACCCTCGTGCAGACCGACACGGACATCGACACCCGAGTCACGCAGCGACAGCGCATGGGCGTGGCCCTGGCTGCCGTAACCGATGACCGCGACCTTGCGGCCCTGGATGATGGACAGGTCGGCATCGTCGTCGTAGAACAGCTCGGCCACTGGGTCTTCTCCTTGGTGTACGGGGTGAGGGTGACGGGGGTGACGGTGGGGGTCAGGCGGTGCGGGCGGTCTTCGCCGGGGAGTCGGTGATGCGGAGCGGGCGGGCCTCGCGTGCGGTGCGTTCGGTGAGCGAGCGGGAGCCCCGGCCGATGGCGATGGCCCCGGACTGCACCAGCTCCTTGATGCCGAACGGCGCCAGCATCCGCAGCATCGCGTCGAGCTTGTCGCCGTCGCCGGTCGCCTCCAGGGTCACCGACTCGGGGGCCACGTCGACGGCGCGGGCGCGGAACAGGCCGGCGATCTCCAGCACCTGGGCGCGGGCGTTGTTGTCGGCCCGGACCTTCACCAGGACCAGTTCCCGCTGGACCGCGTCGGTGTTCTCCAGCTCGACGACCTTCAGGACGTTGACGAGCTTGTTGAACTGCTTGGTGATCTGCTCCAGGGCCAGTTCGTTCTCGACGCGGACCACCATCGTGACGCGGGAGAGGTCCGGGTGCTCGGTGGTGCCCACGGCGAGCGAGTCGATGTTGAAGCCGCGGCGGGAGAACAGCGCGGCGATCCGGGCGAGGATGCCCGGGGTGTTCTCCACCAGGACGGAGAGCGTGTGCTGGGTCATGTCGGAGGGTCCTCTCAGTCGTCCGCCGCGTCGCCGAAGTCCGGGCGGACGTCTCGGGCGGCCATGATGTCGTCGTTGGAGGTGCCGGCCGGGACCATCGGCCAGACCATCGCGTCCTCGTGGACGATGAAGTCCACGACCACGGGACGGTCGGTGACCGAGTTGGCCTTGTCGATGACCGCGTCCAGCTCCTCGGGGGTCTCGCAGCGCAGTCCGACGCAGTTCATCGCCTCGGCGAGCATGACGAAGTCCGGGACGCGGGTGCCGCGGTTGGCGGCGGAGCCGACGCCCAGGGTGGAGCCGGTGGCGGCGTTGGTGGCGCCGTCGTGCAGCACGGTGTTGGAGAACCGCGCGTCGTAGAAGAGGTTCTGCCACTGGCGGACCATCCCCAGGGCGCCGTTGTTGATGACGGCGACCTTGATGGGGATGTTGTTCAGGGCGCAGGTGGTGAGTTCCTGATTGGTCATCTGGAAGCAGCCGTCGCCGTCGATCGCCCAGACGGTGCGGTCGGGCCGTCCGGCCTTGGCGCCCATCGCGGCCGGCACCGCGTACCCCATCGTCCCGGCGCCGCCGGAGTTGAACCAGGTGCCCGGCTCCTCGTGCGGCAGGAACTGCGCGGCCCACATCTGGTGCTGGCCGACCCCGGACGCGAACAGGGTTCCCTCGGGCGCCAGTTGCCCGATGCGTTCGATGACGAGCTGCGGGGACAGGGTGCCGTCGGCGGGCAGCTCGTAGCCGCGCGGGTAGGTGGTCCGCCAGCGGTCGATGTCCTGCCACCAGGCGGTGCGCCGACCGGCCCCGCCCAGGGCCCGGACGGCCTCCGCGAGAGCGCCGATCACCTCGCGGGCGTCGCCGACGATGGGCACGTCCACGGCGCGGTTCTTGCCGATCTCCGCCGGGTCGACGTCGGCGTGGATCACGGCGGCGTGCGGGGCGAAGGTGTCCGGGCGGCCGGTGACCCGGTCGTCGAAGCGGGCGCCGAGGGCGACGACCAGGTCCGCCCTCTGGAGGGCGGCCACCGCGGCCACGTCACCGTGCATGCCGGGCATGCCCAGGTGCTGGGGGTGGCTGCCGGGGAAGGCGCCGAGCGCCATCAGCGTGGTCACCACCGGTACGCCGGTCAGCTCGGCCAGGTCGCGCAGCTCGGCGGTGGCCCGCGCCTTCAGGACACCGCCGCCGACGTAGAGGACGGGCCGCTCGGCGGCCACGATCCGCCGGGCCGCCTCCCGGACCTGACCCGGGTGCGGGCGGGTGCGCGGCCGGTACCCGCGCAGGTGGGCGGCCCCGGACGGGACGAAGCGGGTGCGGGCCTGGAGGGCGTCCTTGGTGATGTCGACGAGCACCGGACCCGGTCGGCCGGTGGCGGCCAGGTGGAACGCCTCCGAGATCACCCGGGGGATGTCCTCGGCCGAGGTGACCAGGAAGTTGTGCTTGGTGATCGGCAGGGTGATGCCGACGATGTCCGCCTCCTGGAAGGCGTCCGAGCCGATTGCCTGCGACGGGACCTGGCCGGTGATCGCCACGAGCGGCACGGAGTCCATGTGGGCGTCGGCGATCGGCGTCACCAGGTTGGTGGCGCCGGGGCCGGAGGTCGCGATGCAGACGCCCACCTTCCCGGTGGCCTGCGCGTAGCCGGTGGCCGCGTGGCCCGCGCCCTGCTCGTGCCGGACCAGGACGTGGCGGATTCTGGTGGAGTCCATCAGCGGGTCGTAGGCCGGGAGGATGCAGCCGCCGGGAATCCCGAACACCGTGTCCGCGCCGGCGTCTTCGAGGGAGCGGATCAGTGACTGGGCGCCGGTCATGGTTCCGTCGGCGGCGTGGACGCGCGGGAGGTGGGCCGCGGGGGCCTGGTGCACAGCATGTGACATGGTCGGTCCCAAGGTTCGTAGGAAGGATGAAGTGGTGTGCCGGGCGGCGGGCGGTCAGCTCGGCCTCCCTCCCGTCAGGAGCACGGGCGGCGTCGCGCGTACCAGTTCGGCGGCCAGGGAACCCTCGAGGCGGACGACGGTCGGGTCCGGTACGGCGAGTTCGCCGCGTACCGCCACGGCCGCCGCGTAACCGCGGTCCACGGGGACGTCCAGCAGGGTCCAGCCGGCCGGTGGTGCCGGGCCCCCGGGTGCGGAGCCGACGTAGTCCAGGGACGGGTCGCGTCCCAGTCCGGAGCCGAGGCCCTTCAGGTAGGCCTCCTTGCGGGTCCACAGCCGGGCCAGGGCGCGGGGCCGCAGGGCGGGCGGGAGCGCCGCGAGTTCCCGCTGCTCGGCGCGGTGCAGCATGGTGGCCAGTTCGGCGCCCGCCTCCGGATCGGCGACCAGGTCCACGTCGACGCCGATCGGTACGGCGGCCGTGCCGACGAGGGCGAGGTCGCCCCGGTGGGACAGGGAGAAGAACAGCTCGTCGCGGCCCGGGCCGAGCACGGTGGGCCGGCCGTGCGGCCCACCGCAGCAGGGGCAGGTCTCCCGGCCGAAGCGGATCTCCTCGGGGGGCCGGCGCAGGTACGCGCCGAGGAGGCGCCGCAGGGCGACGTGCGCGGCGGTGAACCGAACGCGGTCCGTGCCGTGCACGAGGGCGGCGGCCCGGCGGCGCTCGGTGGCGTCGAGCACCGCCTCGTCCAGGGCGCCGGCGGCGGCGTCCGGGACCCTCAGCAGCCAGAGGTCGGGCGAGCCCGGGGAAGGCAGCTCGCGGGCGACCCACGGCGGTGTTTCGTCCATGCGGTCCACGCGGTCCACGGGATCCCTCCTGTTCGTCCTCGCGGGGTCCGGTCGGGTGTCACGCGTCACCGGGCGCGGTGGGCAGGTCGCGTCGCGCACGCAGTGGTCCGGCCAGGAGCAGCAGCGGGGTGACGGCGAGTCCGGCCGTGAGCAGCCACAGCGTCGGGCGCAGTCCGAGTGCCGTGCCGAGCACACCGCCGAGCAGGGAGCCGAACGGGATGGCGCCGAAGCTCGCGACCGAGATGCAGGCCGTGACGCGGCCGAGAAGCTGCGGCGGGCAGTACTGCTGGCGGAAGGCGCCCTGGACCACGTTGGCGAGCACCACGCCGACGGCGAGCAGGGCGTTGCCCGCCACCAGCGCGGCGAGCATCCAGCCCTTGCCGCCCATCGGGATCAGCAGGCCGAAGGGGGCCGTGCCGACGGTGGCGACCAGCAGGCCGCGGGCGGTGCCCCAGCGGGCGGTGACCCGCTTGACCCCGAGCGCGCCGAGTATCCCGCCGATGCTGCTGGAGGCCATGAGCCAGCCGGTGGCGCCCTCGGGGACGTCCAGCTGGCGGATCATGAACACCGGCATGATCGCCTGATACGCCGTCAGCAGCAGGTTGGTGACGGTGCCGTACGCGGTCAGCACCCGCAGGTACGGGTCGTGCGCGGCGTAGCGCAGGCCCTCGCCCACCTCGCGGCGCAGCGGGGTGCGCTCGGCGGGGGCTCGGGCATCTTCTCCCGGCTGCGGATGCCGAACAGGCACAGCGCCGAGACGACGAAGGTGCAGGCGTTGACGAGCAGTCCGGAGACGGCGCCGAATGCCTGGGCGAGCAGGCCGCCGCCGCCGAGGCCGGCGACCTGCGCGACCGATTCGCTGCCCTGGAGCCGGGCGTTGGCCTGCTGGAGCAGGCCGCGGTCCACGATGGACGGCAGGTAGACCTTGTACGAGATGCCGAAGAACACCGCGGCCAGGCCGTTGAGGAGGCCCACCACCAGGAGCTGGGTCATGGTGAGCACGCCGAGCCAGGCAGCGACCGGCACGCTGGCGAGCAGCACGACCGAGGAGGCGTTGCAGACCAGCATCAGCGGGCGGCGCCGCATCCGGTCCACCCAGGCACCGGCCGGGAGGCCGATCAGCAGCCAGGGCAGCCAGGGCACCGCGGCCAGCACGCTGACCGCGAGGGTGCTGGCGTTCAGGGTGACCACGGCGACCAGCGGCATCGCGACGGTGGTGATGTTGATGCCGACGCGGTTGGTGGTCTCGCCGATCCACAGCAGGCGGAAGTCGCGGTGCCCGGCGAGGGACGGGGCCGGTGGGGCCGGGGTTTCCGCGATCGGTTCGGTGCTCATGCGCGTACCGCCTTTCCGACGGCTTCGTCGAGGAGCGCGGCGGCGGCCGACCAGCGGTCGCGCCGGGCGGCGGTCTCGGCGCGGTGCCGGGTGAGCAGGTCGCGCAGCGGGGGCAGCCCGTCCGCGCCGGGGCCGCCGCCGAAGGCGCAGGCCGCCGCGACCCGGTCGGGGGCGAGGTCGCCGTCGAACCGGGCCGTCTCCTCCAGGGAGCGGCCCGACTCCAGGGCCTCCAGTACCGTCTCGCCCACCCGGTGGTGCGCGGCGCGGAACGGCATACCGTCGGCGACGAGGCGTTCGGCCAGGTAGGTCGCCGCGGTGAAGCCGTCGCGGGCGCGTTCGGCCATCCGGTCGGGGCACGGCTCGGTCCCGGCCACGACCAGCCTCAGCAGCGTCACGGCGTCGGTGGTGTCGCCGAGGCCCGGCCACAGGTGGCGCATGGCCTCGGTTCCGACGGCGATGGCGTTGGTGTAGCCGGCCGTGGTCATCGCCGTGGCGGCGGCCACGAAGGCGCCCAGGCTCGCGGTGGCGCGGCCCTGGACGTGCTCCAGCGGGAAGGGGTTGCGCTTCTGCGGCATCATCGAGCTGGAGCCGACCATGGTGTCGGTGACCCGCAGCAGCCCCGACTCCTCGGAGGTCCACACGCCGAGGTCGCGGGCGGCCCGGGCGAGGGTGACGCCGAGCATCGCGGACGCGGACAGCAGCGCCAGGGCGAAGTCACGGGAGGCGACGGCGTCCACGGAGTTGGGCACGGTCGCGGTGAACCCGAGGAGTTCCGCGGTGCGTTCCGCGTCGACGGGGACGGAGGTGCCGCCGACGGCCCCGGCGCCCAGCGGGTTGACGTCCAGCTGGTCGCCGGCTTCGAGGAGCCGGCCGTAGGCGCGGAGCACACCGCCCGCGACGCCGGCCAGGTAGTGGCCGTAGGTGATCGGCACGGCCGGCTGGCCGTGGGTGTACGCGGGCATGGTCACGTCCGCGTACGAGGCGGCCCGCGCGAGCAGCACGTCGGCCAGACCGTCCACCGCGTCCAGCAGGGCGAGGAACGGGGTGCGGGCGCGCAGCCGGGCGGTGGTGGCATTGAGGTCGTTGCGGGAGCGGCCGGTGTGCAGGACACCGCCGGTGGTGTCCCCCAGCGTCTCGATGAGGTGGCCCTCGTACGCCAGGTACACCCCGCGTGGCATGGGGCGTCCGCGCACCGGCCCGAAGTCGGCGGCGCGCAGTTCCTCCACGGCCCGGAGCAGGGCGGCGGCACGGCCCGGCTCCACGACGCCCCGCTCGGTGAGCATGATCAGGTGGGCGCGGTCGACCTCGCTGATGCGGCGCAGCTCGTCGCCGAGCGGGTCGGCGTCCCCCGCGTCCGTGAACGGGGCGTAGACGATGGCGTGCGCCTCGGGGTCCAGGGCCGAGCTGAGCCGCCCGGTGCGGACCCCGTCGTGCGACAGGGCGGTCATGACGGTTCCTCGGGGGTAAGGAGCGGCAGGAGGCGGTCGACGCTCATGTCAGCGCCTCCTCGCGGTCGGTGGCCGTGGGGGTGATCGCTCCGGCCAGCTCCGCCACCGCCAGCTCGGCGGCGTCGGCCGCCGCGGCGGCGCGGTCGGCGACCGCGATGACGTGGCCGAGCCGGCCCCGGAAGTCGGCGGCGGGGCCGACCGGTTCGCCGGGCGAGCGGTAGAGGACCGCCTCCGCCACCCCGGGCACGGCCCGGGCGCGGGCGAGGGCGCCGGTCAGGTCGGGCGCCAGGACGCCGTCGCGGTCGGTGGTCAGGAAGCGGATGGAGGCGCGGCCCCGGCCGGTGTGCTCGGGGTGCGCCGGGCGGCCGAGCGCGGCGAGCACCTGGGCGCGCACGAGGTCGGCCCCGCAGGCGCGGCGGACCAGTTCGGGGATCATTCCGCCGGCCAGGCGGGGGTTGACCTCGATCACCTTGGCCGACGCCCCGTCCAGCCGCAGTTCGACGTGGGCGGCGCCCCATCCGAGGCCGAGGGCCGTCACCGCCCGCACGGCGGTGCGCCCGAGCTCCCGCTCCACCTCGGCCGGGAGCGCGGCGGGCAGGTCGTGGCCGACCTCCACGAAGGAGGGCAGCGGCCCGACGTGCTTGGCGACGGTGACCACCGCCTCGGTGCCGAACACCTCCACGGAGTACTCGGCGCCGGTCAGGTACTCCTCGACCAGGACGCGTCCCGGGACGGCCACCCCGCGCTCGTTGACGCCGGCCGCCAGCAGGGTGCGGGTGTGCGCCTCGACCTCGTCGAGGTCCGCGCACAACCGCACGCCCAGGCTGCCGGAGCCCTGCGACGGCTTGACGACGACCGGCATCCGGTGGGCCGCCGCGGACCGGGCGGCGGCGGGGGTCGACACGACGGCGAAGGTGGGCACGCCCACCCCGGCGGCGGCCAGTGTCCGGCGCTGCTCGGCCTTGTCCCGGCAGGCCCGCACGGCGTCCGCGGACGGGCCGGGCAGGCCGAGCCGTGCGGCCAGGGCGGCGGCGGCGGGCACGTAGTACTCGGAGCTGGTCAGTACTCCGGCCACCGGTGTGTCGGCCGCCAGCCGCTCGGCGGTGGCGGCCAGCCGGTCCGGGTCGGCGGTGTCGGTGACGACGGTACGCAGGCCGTCCTCGGCCGCGTACGGGTAGCGGTCCGGGTCCGCGCACAGCAGCACCGGCACGACGCCGAGTTCGACGGCCCGGCGGGCGAACAGCCGCCCGGTTCCCGTGGTGTTGGACTCCACCAGGAGCAGCAGCCGGCCGCTCACGACGGCATCTCCGGCATCATCACGTCGTCGAAGCCGCGCCGCGCCCACATCAGGCGCGACCAGACGGGCGGCGCGTCCAGCGGGTGCTCCACGGTGACCGGGGCGCCGCCGGGGGCGGGCGCGGGCACGATGCCCTGCTCGGCGAGCCAGGCGTCGTTGTAGACGGTGGACTGGTAGCGGTAGCCCTCGTCGGGCAGCACCATCACGACCGTGCTGTCCGGGTTGGCCGCGGCCCACCAGGACGCCACCTGGAAGGACGCGCCGCTGGTCGGGCCCATGAACAGGCCGTGGCCCCGGTACAGTTCGCGGGTCGCGTGGAACGCCTCGGGGGCGGTGACCCAGTGCGCCTCGTCGTAGGCGCTGTGCCGCACGTTGCCCGGGTGGATGCTGCTGCCGAGGCCGCGCAGGGTGCGCGGGCCGTCCGGGGTGCCGAAGATGATGCTGCCGTGGGTGTCGACGCCGACCAGGTGGAGCTGCGGGTTGCGGGGCCGGAGCGCCGCGGCGAGTCCGCCGGTCGAGCCGCCCGAACCGACCGGGCCCACCAGGCAGTCGACGGCTCCGACGGTGTCGGCGACCAGGTCGGCCACGACTCCGTACGCCCCCGGGTTGTCGGGGTTGTCGTACTGGCCGGGGACGAAGGCGTCCGGGTGCTGTCTGCACAGCTCGGCGACCCGGGCCAGCCGGGCGCCCTGGATGCCGCCGGCCTCACCGGTGTGCTCGACGATCTCCACCGTGGTGCCCAGCATCTCCAGCCGGGTGCGCAGTTCCTGATCGATCGCGCGGTCGCCGACGATGGTCAGCGGGTAGCCGCGCAGCCCGCACACCATCGCCAGGCCCAGCGCGAACGTGCCGGAGGAGGTCTCGATGACCGGGGTGCCCGGGGTGAGCACCCCGGCGGCCTCGGCCCGGTCGATGATGTAGCGGGCGGGCAGCAGCTTCATCAGGCTGAAGGCCGCCGCGTAGAGGTTGTCGCCCACCTTGATGATGCGTGGCAGCTCGGTGGCCTCCACGATCGAGGAATGGGCTCGGGGCAGGGTCGTCGTCGTCATGTCAGTCACCCGTCGTGTAGTTCCACTGCTCGTCGATGCCGCTGCCGCGCAGCAGTTCGCTCGCGGCTGCGACGTGCGCGTCGGCCTGCGGGTCGTCCCGGTCGAAGAGGAGTCCCGCGATGTCCCCGCTGTGCGCCACCTGTACGCCGACCGCGCCGGAGGTGCGGGCGATGTCGCGGATCCGGTCGAAGCCGGGGACCGGCAGGTGCCGCTGGTTGATCTCGGCGCTGGCCGTGGCCACGGCGCCGAGCAGTGCGCAGTCCTTCGTCTGGATGGCCTCGCGCAATCGCCGGCGCAGCTCGGTGAACCGGTCGATCTCGGCCGCGTCGTAGCGGGCGGGCGGCAGGGCGAGCGTGTCGACGCCCTTGCCCCGGTTGGAGGGGCGGGAGCCGAAGCCCAGCACCCGCAGGGGCGGCATCCGGTAGCCGAAGTCCTCGATGACGGTGCCCTCGCGCTGCGCGAACAGCACCGTGGAGTCCTCGAACATCAGGGAGTCGGAGGCGGTCTCCGCGCGCACCGCGAGCCGGGCCACCTCGCGTGGCGGCAGCGGGGCGCGGAAGGCGTCCTTCACGGCCCAGACGGCCGCCAGCACGTCGCTGGTGGAGGAGCCGAACCCCCGGCACAGCGGGACGTCGCCCGCCAGTTCGAGGTGGCCGCCGACCGGGCCGGCGTCCGCCGGCACCACCGTCCGCACGGCCAGTTCGGCCGCGCGCCGCGCCTTGCTCCGCCACTCCGGGGACACGGTGACCGCGGCGCCGGGCGCCGGGGTGAAGGTCGCCCGGGTGGTGTGAATGGTGCAGGGCAGTGTCACCAGTCCCCGTACGAGTCCCGCGCGGCCGGTGAAGACACCTTGCAGAATCTCGCCGTGATGGACGGGGGACGAAGCTGCCCCGACACGCCAGTCGGAATGATCCACCATGTCCTTGACTCTCTGTCGCCGATGAAGCCGTGACCTGCGGACACCGTTACGCTACGGCGCGCGCACCCCCCGTTCCGGCGGCGTGGGCGGCAGGTTGGCGGCGGGCCGGTGTCCGGACACGCGAAGGTGCCCGGACCCGCCTCACGGCGGATCCGGGCACCTGGTCGGACGGGTCCTAGCGGGGCACCCCCTTGAGCTGTTCGGCAAGGATCTTGCCGATCTCGCGCAGCGGTTCGGTGCCCGTCATCGCCCAGTGCTCGCAGTCGATCTCGTGCTCCTCGACCCGGCCGAGCACGTACGGCGCCCAGGCGTCGGCGCCGGTGGCCGCGGCCGGCGTGCGGGCCGCGCCGAAGAAGACCGCCGGGCCGCTGAACCGGCGTTCCGGCACGTACCGGTAGCGCATGCGCAGGTGCGCCGCGGTGGCCTCGACGACCGCCGCCGCCTGCACCGGCTCCAGGGCGCCGAGGATCGGGTCCTCCCGCCGCAGCACCTCGGCGAGTTCGGCCGGGTCGGGCGCCGAGCGGGCGCACCGCACGTCGAGTTCGGCACCCCGGGCGCCCAGGAACGCGGTGAGCACCTCGTGTCCGTCGACCGCCGGGGCGGTGAACCCGTCGGGCAGCGGGTGGGCGTCCAGCAGCGCGAGCAGCGCGACCTCCTCCCCGGCCTCCTCCAGCCGGGCCGCCACGGCGTGCGCGACCAGGCCGCCGAAGGACCAGCCCAGCAGGTGGTAGGGGCCGTGCGGCTGGACGGAGCGGATCTCGGCGAGGTAGTCGTCCGCCATGTCCGGCACGCTCGCCGGGCGGCCGGCCGGATCGGTCAACTCCCTTGCCTGGAGCCCGTACAGCGGCCGGTCGCCGAGGTGCCGCAGCAGTCCGGCGTAGCACCAGCTCATCCCGGAGATCGGGTGCACGCAGAACAGCGGGGCCTGCCCGGCGCCCGCGGCGCCGGAGGCGGGGAGGGCGCGGATGGGCAGCATCGTCTCCAGCGGGTCCCCGCCGTTGTCGCGGTCGATGTGCTCCGCGAGCTGGGCCGGGGTGGGGTGCTGGAACAGGTCCCGGATGGTGACCGGGGTCCCCCAGACCGCGCGGATGCGGCCGATGAGCCGGGTGGCGAGCATCGAGTGGCCGCCGAGGTGGAAGAAGTGGTCGTCCACGGAGACCGACGGCACCCCGAGGACCGCCGCGTACAGACCGCAGAGAATCTCCTCGGCCGGGGTGCGCGGCGCCCGCCCCGCGACGGCCTCGGTGAGCGGGGGCTCGGGCAGCGCGCGGCGGTCCAGCTTGCCGTTGACGGTCAGCGGCAGCGCCTCCAGCGGGACGACGGCGGCGGGCACCATGTACTCGGGCAGGGCCGCCGCCGCGTGCCGGCGCAGCTCCGGTACGTCGATGGGCCGGTTCGCCGCGTCGGCGGCGACCACGTAGGCCACGAGCCGCTTGTCGCCGGGCCGGTCCTCGCGGATCAGCACGGCGGCCTGGGCCACCCCGGGGTGCCGCAGCAGCACGGACTCGATCTCGCCCGGTTCTATGCGAAACCCGCGCAGTTTGATCTGCTGGTCGGCACGCCCCAGGTACTCCAGCGCGCCCTCCCTGCTCCAGCGCGCCAGGTCCCCGGTGCGGTACATGCGGCTGCCGGGCAGCCCGTGCGGGTCGGCGACGAACCGCTCGGCGCTGAGCGCGGGCCGTCCGACGTAGCCGTGGGCGAGGCCGTGTCCTGCGACGTACAGCTCGCCGGGGACGCCGGGCGGCAGGAACCGCAGGTTCCCGTCGAGGACGTAGGCGTGCTTGCCGGCGATCGGCCGGCCGATGGGGATGGCGGGCGCCGGGCCGGTGATGCGGTGGGCGGTGGTGAAGCCCATGCTCTCGGCGGGGCCGTAGCCGTTGACCAGGTTCAGGTGGGGATGGTCGGCCAGGGCCCGTGCGGTGTGGGCGGGTGAGGCGGCCTCGCCCGCCGTCATGGCCTCCCGCACCCGGGCGAAGACGGCCGGGTGCTCGTCCAGCATGTGGTTGAACAGGCTCGCCGACATCTGCAGGGTGGTGATCCCGTGCTGCTCCACCAGCTCCGCTATCCGGTGCGGGTCGGTGTGCTGCCCGGGCTGGAGTACGCACACCCCGCCGTGCAGCAGCGGCCCGAACACCTCCAGCGCGAAGGCGTCCCAGGACACCGGGGAACTCTGCAAGTACGTCTGGCCGGGGCCGAAGTCGAGGTAGTCCGGCCCGATGAAGGTGGCGGCGAGCGCCCGGTGCGAGGCGGCGACGCCCTTGGGCACGCCGGTGGAGCCCGAGGTGAACATGACGCAGGCGGTGGCCTCCGGGTGTCCGCCCGTCGCCACGGCCGTGCCGGGCAGCGTACTGACCGCCGGGGAGTCCTCGGTCAGGTCGATGCGGGCGGTCTCGGTGGGCAGTTCGGTCAGGTGGCTCTGGGTGACCAGGGCGGACGGCCGGGTCTGGTCGAGCACGGTGGTCAGCCGGGCGGCCGGGAACTGCGGGTCGAGGACGGTGTAGCCGGCGCCCGCCTTCAGCACCGCGAGGATCGCGGCGATCAGGTGCGGTGAGCGTTCCAGGTGCAGGGCGACGAGAGTGCCGGGGGCGACGCCGCGCGCGGTCAGGTGCCGGGCCAGCCGGTTGGACCAGATGTCGAGTTCGGCGTATGTCAGCCGCTGTTCCTCGTGGACCAGGGCGAGGGCGTTGGGGGTCCGGGCGGCCTGGGCGGCGAAGAGGCCGTCCAGTCCGAGGGCGGGGGCCGGCAGCTGTGCGCCGCTCCACTCACGCACCCGGGCCCGCTCCCCGCCGGAGAGGAACTCCAGCTCGGTGACGGGGAGTCCGGGGTCGGCGACGGCGGCGGCGAGCAGCCGCAGCAGCCGGTCGGCGGTCGCCTCGACGGTGCTCGCCTCGTAGAGGTCGGTGGCGTACTCGATGGTGACGTCGAGGCCGTCCGGCATGCCGTCCGGGCCGCGCCGCTCGGCGAAGGCGAAGGTCAGGTCGAACTTCGACACCGAGGCGGACGGGAAGAGGAACTCGCCGTCGAGGCCGCCGATCCGGGGCGCCGCCGCGGACGCCTCGCCGAGGGTGAGCATGACCTGGAAGAGGGCGTGCCGGGCGGCGGTGCGCTCGGGGTTCAGCGCCTCCACGAGCCGGTCGAACGGCAGGTCCTGGTGGGCCCAGGCCGCGAGGTCGGTCTCCCGGATCCGGCTCAGCAGTTCGCGGAAGCTCGGGTCGCCGCCCAGGTCGGCGCGGAGCACCAGGGTGTTGACGAAGAACCCGACGACGTCGTCGAGTTGCTGGTCGGTGCGGCCCGCGACCGGTGAGCCCAGGGGCACGTCCGGTCCGGCCCCGGAGCGGGACAACAGGGTGGAGACAGCGGCCTGGACGACCATGAAGAGGGTCGAGCCGGTCTCCTGGGCCAGCGCGGTCAGCGCCCGGTGCAGGGCCGCGTCGGCGTGGACGGTGTGGGTGCGGCCCCGGTTGGAGGCGGTGGCCGGGCGGGGGTGGTCCGTCGGCAGGGTCGCCTCCTCGGGAAGTCCGGCGAGGGCCTCCTTCCAGTGGGCGAGCTGCCGCTCCTCCTCGTCACCGGCCAGCCTCTGCTGCCAGAGCGCGTAGTCGGCGTACTGGACGGGCAGCGGCTCCCACTCGGGTGCGGCGCCTTCGGTCCGGGCCGTGTAGGCGGCGGAGAGGTCGCGGAACAGCGGGGCGTTGGACCAGCCGTCGGTGGCGATGTGGTGGATCACCAGGGACAGCGCGTGCGCCTGCGCACCGAGCCGGAACAGCCGCACCCGGAAGGGCGGTTCGCTCTTGAGGTCGAAGGTGTGCGCGGCCTCGGCGCCGAGCAGCGCCGGCAGGTCCGCCTCGGACGTGTCGGTGAGCGGCAGGGAGACGGGAACGCTGGGCAGGACCCGCTGCCAGGGGGTGTTGTCGTGCACCGGGTAGACGGTGCGCAGCGTCTCGTGCCGGGCAACCAGGTCGGTGAGGGCCTGCCGCAGGGCTTCCGTGTCGAGGGTGCCGGTCAGCCGCAGCGCCATCGGGATGTTGTAGGTGGCCGAGGGCCCCTCCATCTGGTCCAGGAACCACAGCCGCTGCTGCGCGGAGGAGAGCGGGACGCGCTCGGGCCGTTCCTGGGGCGCGAGGGCGGGGCGGCGTACACCGCCGTCGGCCTCGGCGAGCCGTTCGGCGAGCAGCGCGACGGTCGGGCAGCGGAACAGGTCGCGGATGGTGATGTCGGCGTCCCACACCGCGCGGATGCGGCTGATGAGGCGGGTGCCGAGCAGCGAGTGGCCGCCGCAGTGGAAGAAGTGGTCGTCGATGGTGGCCGACGGCAGTCCGAGGACCGCCGCGAACAACCCGCACAGCACCTCCTCGGCCGGGTTGCGCGGGGCGCGCCCGCCGCCGTCCGTGCTCTGCGCGGGCGCGGGCAGCGACCGCCGGTCCACCTTGCCGTTGGTGGTCAGCGGCAGCGCGTCGAGGACCACGAAGGCGGACGGGACCATGTAGTCGGGCAGTGCGGCGGAGACCTCCCGCTGCACCTCCTCCGGGTCGGGCCGGGTGTCCTGGGCGCCGACCAGGTAGGCGACGAGCCGCTTGTCCCCGGGGCGGTCCTCGCGGACGATCACGGTGGCCTGGGCGACGGCCGGGTGCGCGGTGAGCGCGGTCTCGATCTCGCCGGGCTCGATGCGGAAGCCGCGGAGCTTGACCTGCTGGTCGGCCCGGCCCAGGTACTCCAGGGAGCCCTCGTGGTTCCAGCGGACCAGGTCGCCGGTGCGGTACATCCGGGTGCCGGCGGCGCCGAACGGGTCGGCCACGAAGCGTTCCGCGGTGAGGCCGGGCCGGTTCAGGTAGCCCTGGGCGAGTCCCGCGCCCGCCACGTACAGCTCGCCCGGTGTCCCGGGCGGCACCAGCCGCAGCGCCGGGTCGAGGACGTAGAGCCGGTGGTTGTCGAGGGGTTCACCGATCGGCACCGTGCCCGGGTAGTCGCAGGGGCGGCGCACCCGGTGGGTGGCGGCGAAGGTCGTGGTCTCGGTGGGTCCGTAGCCGTTGACGACGGTGGTGTCCGGGCAGTGCTCCTGGATACGGCGCACCGCCTCGGGCGGCACCACGTCGCCGCCCGCCCACACCTCCCGGATCCCGGCGAAGGTCTCCGGGGCCTCCTCGGCCAGCACCCGGAACAGGCCGGCCGTCAGCCACATGCCGGTGATGCCGTAGGTGTCGGCCAGCTCCTTGTAGGCCAGGGGATCGAGGTGGCCGGGCGGGGCGACGACGAGGGTGCCGCCGTTGAGCCACGGCACCCATATCTCGTACGTCGAGGCGTCGAAGGCGGCCGGCGAGTGGAACAGCACCCTGCGGTGGGCGCCGCCCGCGTACATCCGCTGCCGGGCCAGGTCCGCGACGTTGCGGTGGGTCACCGCGACGCCCTTCGGGACACCGGTCGAGCCCGAGGTGAACATGGCGTACACCGGCTCGTCGGGGTGGGCGCCGGTGACCGGCGCGGTGACCGGCAGGTCCGCCGGGAGCGCGGTGCCGTCCAGGACGACGACGCGGGCCGCGGTCGAGGCGGCGACCGGGTGGTCGGCGAGCGCCCGGTCCGTGAGCAGCACGGGGGCGCCCGTGTCGGTGAGGATCTGGCTCAGGCGGGTGTCGGGGTCGGTGGTGTTCAGCGGCGCGTACACCGCGCCCGCCTTGACGATCGCGAGCAGCGCGGTGAGCAGCCCGGCGGAGCGTTCCATGAGGACGCCGACCACGTCGCCGCGGCCGATGCCGAGGGCGATCAGGTGGTGCGCCAGCCGGTTGGTCAGCTCGTCCAGTTCGCGGTAGCTGTGGTCCTCGTACTCGTCGACCATGGCGACGGCGTCCGGGGTGCGGGCGGCCTGTGCGGAGAACAGCTCGGCCAGGCCCGCGTCCGGCGCTTCGGTGACCCGGCCGGCCCACTCCTCCAGGAGCAGCCGGCGTTCGTGCTCGCCGAGCAGGTCCAGCACGGAGAGCGGGGTGTCCGGGGAGGTCAGCACCGCTTCCAGCAGCCGCCGCAGCCGGGCCATCAGGGCCTCGACGGTACGGGCCTCGTACAGGTCGGTGGCGTACTCGATGGTGATGTCCAGGCCGCCCGGCCGCCCGTCGCCGGTGCGGTGCTCGGCGAAGCCGAAGGTCAGGTCGAACTTGGCGATCTGGAGTTCGTTGTACTCGGTCCGGGCGTCCAGGCCGGGGAAGCCGACCGCGTTCGAGCCGGCCTCGCCCAGGGTGAGCATGACCTGGAACAGCGGGTGCCGGGACGCCGAACGCTCCGGGTTGAGGACCTCCACCAGCCGGTCGAAGGGCAGGTCCTGGTTGTTCCAGGCCGCCAGGTCGGTGGCGCGTACCCGGCCCAGCAGCTCCCGGAAGCTCGGATCGCCGGACAGATCGGTGCGCAGCACCAGGGTGTTGACGAAGAAGCCGACCAGACCGTCCAGGGCCTCGTCGATGCGCCCGGAGACCGGGGAGCCGAGGGCGATGTCGGAGCCGGCTCCGGTGCGGGACAGCACCGTGGCGACCGCGGCCTGCACCGCCATGAAGAGGGTGGCCCCCGACTCCCGGGCCAGCGCGGTGAGTCCGGTGTGCTGGTCGGCCGGGAGGTGGTAGGTGCACAGCGCGCCCCGATAGGACGCGGAGGCCGGCCGGGGCCGGTCGGCGGGCAGGGTGGTCTCCTCCGGCAGCCCTTCCAACGCTTCCTTCCAGAAGGCCAGTTGGCGGGAGGCGGTGGACTCCGGCTTGTCGGCGTCACCGAGCAGTTCCTGCTGCCAGAGCGTGTAGTCGGCGTACTGCACCGGCAGCGGTTCCCAGTCGGGGGCCGCGCCCCGGGCACGCGCCCCGTAGGCAGCGGCGAGGTCCGCCAGCAGCGGTCCGGTGGAGCCGCCGTCGGTGACGATGTGGTGCATGACGACCAGCAGGACGTGCTCCCGCTCGGCGAGCGCGATCAGCCGGGCCCGGATCGGCAGGTCCTCGGCGAGGTGGAAGACCTGGGCCGACTCGTCGGCGAGGACGGCCGCCAGGGAGTCCGCGGCGGCGGGCACCACGGGGAGCGGGAAGTCCACCTCGTTCTCGTCGAGAATGTGCTGGTAGGGGGTTCCGTTGTCGTCCGGGAAAAGGGTGCGCAGGCTCTCGTGCCGGACGACGACATCGGTCAGGGCGGCCCGCAGCGCGTCCTGGTCGAGCGCTCCGGTGAGCCGGACGGCGAGCGGAATGTTGTAGGTGGTCGAGGGCCCCTCCATCTGCGCGAGGAACCACAGACGCTGCTGGGCGAAGGACAAGGGGATCACTTGGTCGCTCCCATCCGGCGCATCGGCCGCAGTTTCGGCCTTGCGGCCTCGGCGCCGTCGAGCTTCTCGACAAGCGTTGCCACGATCGGGTTCTCGAAGAGGGTCGCCACGGAGATCTCGACCCCCAGCGCGGTGCGGATCCGGCCGACGAGCCGGGTGGCGAGCAGCGAGTGCCCGCCGAGGTGGAAGAAGTGGTCGTCGACGGTGACGACGGGGAGGCCCAGGATCTCGGCGAAGAGCCCGCAGAGCACCTCTTCCTTCGGGGTGCGCGGCGCGCGTCCGGCCGGGGCCTCCTCGGGTGCCTCCGGCGCCGGCAGCGCCTTGCGGTCGACCTTGCCGTTGGCGGTGAGCGGGATCGCGTCGAGCACCATCAGAGCGGCCGGCACCATGTACTCGGGCAGTTGCGCCGCGGTGTGCCGCCGGACGTCCGCGAGGTCGACCGGCGCGCCGTCCTGGGCGGTGAGGTGGGCGACGAGGCGCTTGTCGCCGGGGCGGTCCTCGCGTACGGAGACCACCGCCTGGCCCACGGCCGGGTGACCGGCGAGCACCGACTCGATCTCGCCCAACTCGATACGAAAACCACGGAGCTTGACCTGCTGGTCGGCCCGGCCCAGGTATTCGAGCGAGCCCTCGCCGTTCCAGCGCACCAGGTCACCGGTGCGATACATCCGCCCGCCGGCCGGCCCGTACGGGTCGGCGACAAAACGGTCGGCAGTCAGCGACGGCCGGTCCAGGTACCCCTGCGCCAACCCCGCACCAGCGATGTACAACTCCCCCGGCGTACCCGGCGGCACCAACCGCAGCCCCGAATCGAGTACGTACAGGCGGTGATTGTCCAGCGCCTGCCCGATCGGCACCGCGCCCGATCCCGCGAAGGCGCCCGCTACCCGGTGTGTCGCCGCGAACGTCGTGGTCTCCGTCGGGCCGTAGCCGTTGACCACCGCGATGCCCGGGTTGCGGTCCAGGACCCGCCGCACCGCCTCCGGCGGCACCACATCACCCCCGGCCCACACCTCCGACACCCCGGCAAACGTCTCCGGAGCCTCCTCGGCCACCAGCCGGAACAAGCCCGCCGTCAGCCACAACGCCGTGACACCGTGCTCCGCGATCAGCCTGCCGTACGCGACCGGGTCCAGGTGCCCCGCCGGGGCCACGACCAGCGTGCCGCCCGACAGCAACGGCACCCACATCTCGTACGTGGAGGCGTCGAACGCCAACGGCGAGTGCAGCAACACCCGACGGTGCGCACCATTCGCATACATCCCCTGCCGCGCCAGGTCCGCCACATTACGGTGCGTCACCGCAACACCCTTCGGCACACCCGTCGAACCCGAGGTGAACATCGCGTACACCGCCTGATCCGGATGCACCCGCACGCCCGGGTCGGTGCGGTCCTCCGCGGTCGCCCCGCCGGTCAGCACCTTGGTGCCTTCCGGCAGCGGCACCGCTCCGCGTTCGCGGTCCGTGACGAAGAAGCCGACGTCCGACTGGCCGACGATGAGCTGGACGCGGTCCATCGGGTAGCGGGTGTCCAGCGGTACGTAGACCGCGCCCGCCTTCACCACGCCGAGGGTCGCCACCACCGCGTCCACCGAACGCTCCTGGAACAACGCGACCCGGCTGCCCGGGGTCACGCCCTCGGCGATCAGGCGACGCGCGAACGCGTTCACCCGCCCGTCCAGCTCGCGGTACGTCAGCTCCCGCGCGCCTTCCACGAGCGCCACCGCGTCCGGAGTCCGGGCCACCTGCGCCGCGAACAGCTCCCCCAGACCCGCACCCGCGTCCTCCGTCTCCGCACCGGCCCGCCCCGCGAGCAGCAGCTCCCGCTCATCGGGGGACAGCAGCTCGATCTCGTTGAGCAGGACTTCGGGGTCGTCCGCCACCGCTTCGAGGAGCCGGACGAGCCGGTTCGCGCTCGCCTCCACGGTGCTCGCGTCGTACAGGTCGGTGGCGTACTCGACGGTGATGTCCAGGCCGTCCGGTTCGCCGTCGGGGCCCCGGTTCTCGGCGAAGCCGAAGGTGAGGTCGAACTTGGCGATCTCCACCTTGGAGAACTCGTACGCCGTTTCCAGGCCCGGGAGTTCGGGCGGTTCGGCGCTCGTGTCACCGAGGGTCAGCATGACCTGGAAGAGCGGGTGCCGGGCGGGGGTGCGCTCCGGGTTCAGGATCTCCACCAGGCGGTCGAACGGCAGGTCCTGGTGGGACCAGGCCGCGAGGTCGGTCTCCCGCACCCGGTGCAGCAGCTCACGGAAGGTCGGGTCACCGCTCAAGTCCGTCCGCAGTACCAGGGTGTTGACGAAGAACCCGACCAGGTCGTCGAGTTGCTGGTCGGTGCGGCCGGCGACCGGGGAGCCCAGCGGCACGTCGTACCCGGCGCCGGAGCGGGCCAGCAGGGCGGAGACGGCTGCCTGGGCCACCATGAACAGGCTCGTGCCGGAGTCCAGGGCCAGCGCGGTGAGTGCCCGGTGCAGCGCCGCTCCGGTGCGCACGGTGCGGGTGCTGCCGCGGTTGGACGCGGTGGCCGGCCGCGGACGGTCGGCGGGCAGGGTGGCCTGCTCGGGCAGGTCGGCCAGGGTGCGGCGCCAGAAGTCGCGCTGGCGCTCCTCGTCGTCCGCCATGAGCTGCTGCTGCCAGAGCGCGTAGTCGGCGTACTGCACCGGCAGCGGCTCCCAGTTCGGCTCGCGGCCCTCGGTCCGTGCCGCGTAGGCGGCGGACAGGTCGCGGAACAGCGGTGCGTTGGACCAGCCGTCGGAGGCGATGTGGTGCAGCACCAGCAGCAGGACGTGGTCCTCCTCGCCGAGCCGGAAGAGGCCCGCCCGCAGCGGGAAGCCCGCCGCGAGGTCGAAGGCCGTGGCGGAGAGTTCCGCCAGCCCGGCCGCGAGGGTGTCCGGGGTGACCGGCAGCACCGGCAGCTCCACGGGCTGCGGCGCGCGCACCTCCTGGTACGCCTTGCCGTCGTGGACGGGGAAGACGGTGCGCAGGCTCTCGTGCCGGGTCACCAGGTCGGTAAGCGCCTGCCGCAGCGCGCCGACGTCCGGCGCCCCGGTCAGCCGCAGCGCCATCGGGATGTTGTAGGTGGCCGAGGGGCCCTCCATCTGGTCCAGGAACCACAGCCGCTGCTGCGCGGAGGAGAGCGGGACGCGCTCCGGACGCTCGGCGGCCCGGGTCAGCGCGGCACGGGGCGCCTCGCCGCTGCTCTCGGCGATGCGCTCGGTGACCCGCTCGCAGAGGGCGACCACGGTCGGGTACCGGAAGAGGTCCTTCACGCCGAGCTGCACACCGAATGCCTGCCGGATACGGCTGATGAGGCGGGTACCGAGCAGCGAGTGACCGCCGCGGTGGAAGAAGTGGTCGTCGATGGTGGCCGACGGCAGTCCGAGGACCGCCGCGAACAGCCCGCACAGGATCTCCTCCCGCGGGTTGCGCGGGGCGCGTCCGACGACGTCGTCGACGACCTGCGGCGCGGGCAGCGCGCGCCGGTCGATCTTGCCGTTGGCGGTGAGCGGGATCGCGTCGAGCAGTACGAAGGCGGCGGGGACCATGTACTCGGGCAACGCCTCCGCGGTGTGCCGGCGCAGGTCGCCCAGGTCGACGCCGCCCTCGGCGGTCACCAGGTAGGCGACGAGCCGCTTGTCCCCGGGGCGGTCCTCGCGGACGATCACGGTGGCCCGCACGACGGCCGGGTGCGCCGTGAGCGCGGTCTCGATCTCGCCCAGCTCGATGCGGAAGCCGCGCAGCTTGACCTGCTGGTCGACGCGGCCCAGGTACTCCAGGGAGCCGTTCCGGTCCCACCGGACCAGGTCGCCCGTGCGGTACATGCGGGTGCCCGGGGCCCCGAACGGGTCGCCCACGAAGCGCTCGGCGGTCAGCGCCGGGCGGCCCACGTAACCGCGCGCCAGTCCGGCACCGGCGATGTACAGCTCGCCGGGCGCGCCCGCCGGCACGGGCTGGAGCGCCGGGTCGAGGACGTAGAGCCGGTGGTTGTCGAGGGGTTCGCCGATCGGCACGGAGCCGGGGTAGTCGCAGGGGCGGCGCACCCGGTGGGAAGCGGCGAAGGTCGTGGTCTCGGTGGGCCCGTAGCCGTTGACGACGGTGGTGTCCGGGCAGTGCTCCTGGATGCGGTGCACCGCCTCGGGCGGCACCACGTCGCCGCCCGCCCACACCTCCCGGACGGTCGCGAACGCCTGCGGCACCTCCTCTGCGAGCACCCGGAACAGGCCCGCCGTCAGCCACAGGCTGGTGATCTCGTTGCGGGCGAGCAGACCGCCCAGCGTGTCGGCCTCCAGGTGCCCGCGGGGTGCGACGACCACCGTGCCGCCGGTCAGCCACGGAATCCAGATCTCGTAGGTGGAGGCGTCGAAGGTGTGCGGGGAGTGGAAGAGGATCCTGCGGTGGGCGTCGCCCGCGTACATCCGCTGCCGGGCCAGGTCCGCGACGTTGCGGTGGGTCACCGCGACGCCCTTCGGGACACCGGTCGAGCCCGAGGTGAACATGACGTACAGCCACTGGTCGGGGTGGGTGGCCACGCCGGGCCGGCGCACGGGGCGGCCGGAGAGGTCCTTGGCGTCCACCACGAGGCCCCGTGTCCTGGCGGTGGTGACGAGGGTGTGGTCGGCCAGCGCCCGGTCGGTGATGAGGACCGGCGCGTCCAGTTCCCCGAGGATCTGGGCGTGCCGGGTGTCCGGGTCGGCGGGGTTGAGGGGCGCGTAGGCGCCGCCCGCCTTGACGATCGCGAGCATGGCGACGAGGAGGTCGGCGGAGCGTTCCATCATCACGGCGACGACGGACTCCGGACCGACCCCGAGGCCGGTAAGACGGGTGGCGAACCGGTCGCTCTCGGCGTGGAGTTCGGCGTACGTGAAGGAGCGCTCGTCGGATGCCACCGCGACCGCGTCCGGGGTGCGGGCCACCTGCGCGGCGAACAGCTCCGCGAGGCCGGCCTCGGGCAGGGCGCCGTCGGTCACCGGGCCCGCGCCCAGCTCCAGCAACCGCCCCCGCTCCTCGGCACCGGTGAACTCCAGCTGCGAGACCGGCAGTTCCGGGGTGGCGACGGCGGACCCGAGGAGCCGCACCAGGCGGTCGGTGAGTCCTTCGACGGTCCGCGCGTCGTAGAGGTCCGTCGCGTATTCGACGGCCACCTCCAGGCCGTCGGGCCGGCCGTCGGGCGTGCGGTGCTCGTGGAAGGAGAAGGTCAGGTCGAACTTGGCGATCTCCAGCGGTGTGAAGCCCGACTCGGTGTGCACGCCGGGGAGTTCGAGCGCCGGCTTCGCGGCGTCCTGGAGGGTGAGCGCGACCTGGAACAGCGGGTGCCGGGCAGTGCTGCGCTCGGGGTTGAGGATCTCCACGAGCCGGTCGAACGGCAGTTCCTGGTGGGCCCACGCGGCGAGGTCCGTCTCCCGGACCCGGTCGAGCAGTTCGCGGAAGGACGGGTCCCCTTCGACGTCGGTGCGCAGTACCAGGCTGTTGACGAAGAAGCCGACGAGATCGTCCAGGCGCTGGTCGGTACGGCCGGCGATCGGCGCCCCGATCGGGAGGTCCGTGCCGGCGCCGGAGCGGGCCAGCGCGGTCGCCACCGCGGCCTGGACCACCATGAAGAGCGTCGTGCCGGTCTCCTGGGCCAGCCGGGTCAGCCCCTCGTGCAGCTCTCCCGGGCACCGGACGGCGTGCGTGGCACCGCGGAAGGTCGCGGTCGCCGGGCGCGGACGGTCGGCGGGCAGGGTGGCCTCCTCCGGCAGCTCGCCCAGTGTCCGCCGCCAGAACTCGGCCTGCCGCTCACCGTCCGCGGCCAGCAGCTCCTCCTGCCAGAGGGTGTAGTCGGCGTACTGCACCGGCAGCGGCTCCCACGCGGGGGCCCGGCCCTCGGCCCGGGCCGCGTAGGCCGTGCCCAGGTCGCGCAGGAGGGGCGCCGTGGACCAGCCGTCGGAGACGATGTGGTGCATCACGACGAGCAGCACATGGTCCCGTGGCCCGGTACGGAAGAGCGCGGCGCGCAGCGGGAGTTCGGCCGCCAGGTCGAAGGTGCGGGCGGCCTCCGCGCCGAGCAGGCCGTCCAGGGTGTGCTCCTCGGCGGGCACGACCGGCAGGTCGAGGCGGATCTCACCGGCCGGCAGTACGACCTGCCCGGCCTCGCCGTCCGTCGCCGAGAACAGCGTGCGCAGGCTCTCGTGGCGCACGACCGTGTCGGTCAGCGCGAGCCGCAGCGCCTCGGTGTCCACGGCCCCGGTGAGCCGCATCGCGAGCGGGATGTTGTACGTGGCCGAGGGCCCTTCCAGCTGGTCCAGGAACCAGAGCCGGCGCTGCCCGAACGACAGCGGCACCCGCTCGGGCCGGGCGGCCGGCCGCAGCGCCGGGCGTTGTACGTCCTCGCCCACCCGCGCCTCGACCAGCTCGGCGAGCGCCGCCGGGGTGGGCCCCTGGAAGAGGTCCTTGACGGTGATGCCCACGCCGAACGCCTGCCGGACGCGGCTGATGAGCCGGGTGGCGAGCAGCGAGTGCCCGCCGAGGTGGAAGAAGTGGTCGTCGACGGTGACGACGGAGGCGCCCAGGATCTCGGCGAACAGCCCGCACAGCAGCTCCTCGGCCGGAGTGCGCGGGGCGCGTCCCTCGGCGGTGTCCTGACCGGCCACCGGCGCGGGCAGGGCTTTGCGGTCGACCTTGCCATTGGCGGTGAGCGGGATCGCGTCCATCGGCACGATGGCGGAGGGGACCATGTAGTCGGGCAGCAGCGCGGCGGCGTGCCGGCGCAGCTCGTCGAGGTCGAGGCCGTCGCCGACGACGTGGGCGACGAGGCGCTTGTCGCCGGGGCGGTCCTCGCGGACGGAGACCACCGCCTGGCCCACGGCCGGGTGACCCGCGAGCACCGACTCGATCTCGCCCAACTCGATACGGAAACCACGGAGCTTGACCTGCTGGTCGGCGCGGCCCAGGTATTCGAGCGCGCCCTCGCCGTTCCAGCGCACCAGGTCACCGGTGCGATACATCCGCCCGCCGGCCGGACCGTACGGGTCGGCGACGAAACGGTCCGCAGTCAGCGACGGCCGGTCCAGATAGCCTTGCGCCAACCCCGCACCCGCGATGTACAACTCCCCCGGCGTACCCGGCGGCACCAACCGCAGCCCCGAATCCAGTACGTACAGGCGGTGATTGTCCAGCGCCCGCCCGATCGGCACCGCACCCGAACCCGCGAAGGCGCCCGCCACCCGGTGTGTCGCCGCGAACGTCGTGGTCTCCGTCGGGCCGTAGCCGTTGACCACCGCGATACCCGGGTTACGGTCCAGGACCCGCCGCACCGCCTCCGGCGGCACCACATCACCCCCGGCCCACACCTCCGACACCCCGGCAAACGTCTCCGGAGCCTCCTCGGCCACCAGCCGGAACAACCCCGTCGTCAGCCACAACGCCGTAACACCGTGCTCCGCGATCAGCCTGCCGTACGCGACCGGATCCAGGTGCCCCGCCGGGGCCACGACCAGCGTGCCGCCCGACAGCAACGGCACCCACATCTCGTACGTGGAGGCGTCGAACGCCAACGGCGAGTGCAACAACACCCGACGATGCGCGCCATTCGCGTACATCCCCTGCCGCGCCAGATCCGCCACATTACGGTGCGTCACCGCAACACCCTTCGGCACACCCGTCGAACCCGACGTGAACATCGCGTACACGACCTGGTCCGGATGCACCCGCACCCCCGGATCCGTACCGTCCTCGGACGGCACCCCACCGGTCAGCACCTTGACGCCCGCCGGGAGCCGCAACGCCTCGGCATCGCTCCCCGTGACGAAGAACCCGACGTCCGACTGGCCGACGATGAGCTCCACGCGCTCCATCGGGTAGCGGGTGTCCAGCGGCACGTAGACCGCACCCGCCTTCACCACACCGAGCGTCGCCACCACCGCGTCCACCGAACGCTCCTGGAACAACGCGACCCGGCTACCCGGCACCACACCCTCGGCGATCAGCCGACGCGCGAACGCATTCGCTCGTGCGTCCAGCTCGCGGTACGTCAGCTCCCGCGCGCCCTCCACGAGCGCCACCGCGTCCGGAGTCCGGGCCACCTGCGCCGCGAACAACTCCCCCAGACCCGCACCCGCGTCCTCCGTGACCGCACCGGCCCGCCCCGCGAGCAGCAGCTCCCGCTCGTCGGACGAGAGCAGATCCAGTTCACCGACCGGAACGTCCGGCGTGCCGGCCGCCGCGTGCAGCAGCCGCAGGAGGCGGTCGGCGCTCGCCTCGACGGCGTCGGCGTCGTAGAGGTCGGTGGCGTACTCGACGGTGATGTCCAGGCCGCCGGGGGTGCCGTCCGGGCCGCGGTGCTCGGCGAAGGAGAAGGTCAGGTCGAACTTGGCGGCCCGCAGCCAGGTGAACTCGGCTTCGGTGTCGAGTCCGTCGGCGGTCAGGGTCGGGGTCGCCGCGTCCGTCAGGGTCAGCATCACCTGGAACAGGGGGTGCCGGGACGCGGACCGCTCCGGGTTGATGACCTCCACCAGCCGGTCGAACGGCAGGTCCTGATGGGCCCAGGCCGCGAGGTCGGTCTCCCGCACCCGGTGCAGCAGCTCACGGAAGGTCGGGTCACCGCTCAAGTCCGTCCGCAGCACGAGGGTGTTGACGAAGAACCCGACCAGATCGTCGAGCTGCTGGTCGGTGCGGCCGGCGATCGGGGAGCCCACGGGGATGTCCGTACCGGCGCCGGACCGCGACAGCAGCGTCGACACCGCCGCCTGCGCCACCATGAACACCGAGGCCCCGGACTCGCGGGCCAGCGCGGCGAGCGCCGCATGCACCCCGGGCGGGCAGTGCACGGTGTGGGTGGCACCGCGGTAGGAGGCGACGGCGGGGCGCGGACGGGCGGCCGGCAGCGTCGCCTCTTCCGGCAGGTCCGCCAAGGCGGTCCGCCAGTAGTCGAGCTGCTCCCCCTCGCAGCCCCGCAGCAGCTTCTCCTGCCAGAGGGTGTAGTCGGCGTACTGCACCGGCAGGGGCTCCCAGGCGGGCCGCTGGCCGCGTGCCCGGGTCGTGTAGGCGGTGGAGAGGTCCCGCATCAGCGGCTGGTAGGACCAGCCGTCGGACACGATGTGGTGCATCACCACCAGCAGCAGGTGTTCGGTTTTACCGAGGCTGAACAGGTGCGCCCTCAGCGGGAGTTCACCGGCCAGGTCGAAGGGCCGGGCGGCCTCGGCTGCCAGCAGGCCCGGCGCCGCCGTCGCGTCCGTTGCGGTGACCGGGAGGTCGACGCGGGCCGCGTCCGCGGGCAGCACGCGCTGCCGGGCGCCGGCGCCGTCGGCGACGAGGACGGTGCGCAGGCTCTCGTGCCGGGCGACCACGTCGGTGAAGGCCGACTCCAGTGCGCGCACGTCGAGTTCGCCGCGTACGCGCACGGTCAGCGGGATGTTGTAGGTGGCCGAGGGGCCCTCCAGTTGGTCGAGGAACCACAGCCGCTGCTGGGCCGCCGACAGCGGGAGGAGATCGGGCCGCTGCTCGGCCGCCGTCAGTTCGGGGCGGCCGGACCCGCCGGCCGCGGAGGCGATGTGCTCGGCGAGCCGGGCGACCGTCGGGTACTCGAAGAACTCCCTCAGGGAGAGCTGGACGCCGAGGGATGTCCGCACCCGGCTGACCAGGCGGGTGGCGAGGAGCGAGTGGCCGCCGACGTTGAAGAAGTCGTCGTCGATGCCGACCGAGGGCACTCCCAGGACGTGGGCGAACAGGCCGCCGAGTACCTCCTCGACACCGTTGCGGGCGGTGCGGCCGTCGGCCCTGGTGGCGGCGGCGGGCGCCGGCAGGGCCCGCCGGTCCAGCTTGCCGTTGGCGGTCAGCGGCAGCGCGTCGAGCGGCACGACCGCCGACGGGACCATGTACTCGACGAGTTCACCGGCGGCGTACCGGATCAGCGCGGCGGGGTCGACGCCCTGCCCGGCGGCCGGGACGACGTACGCGACCAGGCGCTTGTCGCCGGGGCGGTCCTCGCGGACGATCACGGCGGCCTGGACCACGGAGGGGTGGTGCGTGAGGACCGTCTCGATCTCGCCGGGCTCGATGCGGTTGCCGCGCAGCTTGATCTGCTGGTCGGCGCGGCCCTGGAAGACGATCTCGCCGTGCTCGTTCCAGGCGGCGAGGTCGCCGGTGCGGTACATGCGGCTGCCGGCCGGGCCGAACGGGTCGGCGGTGAAGCGTTCGGCGGTGGTGCCGGGGCGGCGGCTGTAGCCCTGCGCGAGGTGCGGCCCGGCGACGTACAGCTCACCGGTCTCGCCGGGTGCGGTGTGCCGCAGTCCGGCGTCGAGCACGTACATCGCGGTGTTCGCCATCGGCACGCCGAGGTGCAGCCGCTCCAGGGTGCGCGTGTCGGGCCCGAACGCCTGGTAGCTGCAGAAGACGGTCGCCTCGGTGGGGCCGTACACATGCACGACCCGGGTGTCCGGGCAGGTGTCGAGGACGCGGCGCAGCGCGGTCTCCGACAGCACGTCGCCGCCGGTCCAGATCTCGCGGAGCCGGCCCAGCGCCCCGACGGCCTCGCCGGCCATCGCGTCGAACAGGGCGGTGGTGAAGTAGGCGGCGGTGACACCGTGGCGGACCACGGCGTCGGCCAGCTCCCCGAGGTCGATCTTGGGGGCGGACAGGACCACGGCCAGACCGCCGCGCAGCAGCGGCACCCACAGCTCGTACGTCGAGGAGTCGAAGGCCAGCGGCGAGTAGGCGAGGACCCGCTCGTGGGCGGCGGTGCCGAAGCCGGGATCGAGGGCCAGCTCCACCACGTTGCGGTGGGTGTTGACGACTCCCTTGGGGGTGCCCGTGGACCCGGAGGTGAACATGACGTACAGCGGCTGGTCGGGGTGGACCTCGACGTCCGGCGCGGGCAGCGCCCGGTGCGCCAGCACGCCGGCGTCGTCCACCCGCACGACCGGCAGCTCGCCCGCGAAGGCGGTCGCGGTGGCCTCCTGCCGGTCCGTCACCAGCAGCACGGCGGAGGTGTTGTCCAGGATCCAGCTCTGCCGCTCGGCCCGCTGGCGCGGGTCCAGCGGCACGTACACGCCGCCGGCCTTGAGCACGGCCAGCACGGTCACCACGTACGCCGCGGAGCGGTCGAAGAGCAGGCCGACCGCGTCGGCCGGGCGCACACCGGCGGCGGCCAGGCGGTGCGCCAGTGCGTCGGAGGCGGCGTCCAGCTCCCGGTAGGTGATCTCGCGGCCCCCGGCCACCAGGGCGACCGCGTCCGGGGTGCGGGCCGCCTGCGCGCCGAACATCCCGTGCAGGGTTCCGACGGGGAGGTCGACCGCGGTGTCGTTGTACGCGCTGACGCGGGCGGCCGTGCTGTCGGCGCCCTGGGGGATAAGCGGTTCGGCTTGCTGAGGGGACATCTCGACACACCTTCTCGGGAGGCTCGGTTGGCCGGAAGCTCGGTGGGCCGGCTCGCGGCGACCGGGAGACCGGCGGGAGCCACGGGACGGGCGGAACGGGGGTGCTGGTGGGCCCGGACGCGTCCGGGCGTACTGCGGGGCGTGCCTCGCGGGTCAGGGGGCCGGCAGCAGGACGTCCTCGGCGTCCAGCGCGTCCACCCGGTATTTGCCGACGGCGCTGATCAGCAGCCGCATCTCCAGGGCGATGCTCTCCACGAGCCGGACGAGCCCGTCGTCCGGGTCCTCGTCGACCGCGAGGAGCGCGGCCCGGCCGAGGCCCACCGCATGGGCGCCGAGCGCGAGGGCCTTCACGGCCCGGGTGCCCTCCCACATGCGCCCGCTGGCCAGCAGGCAGTTGCCGGTGCGGCCGATCCGGGCCAGGCACTCGCCGAGCGGGAGCCCGACCCGGGCGAGGAAGCCGCTGGGGGCCCAGGCCGTGCCGCCCTCCGCGCCGTCGACGGTGACGGAGTCCGCCCCCGCCGCCCACGCGGTGGCCGCGGCGTGCGCCACGTCACGGCCGGGGTGGAGCTTCACCCACACCCGGGCCCGGGGGAAGTTGTTGCGCATCAGCCGGATCTGCTGGCGCAGGATCTCCTCGGTGAACGTGCCGGGGCTGCTGATCCTCAGCACCCGGTCCCCGGTGCCGAACACCTCGTCGGTGGCGTACTGCCCGGCCACCCGCCCGGCGGCCTCGCGCCCCAGGACGGTCAGGCCGCCGAGGCCGGGCTTCGCGCCCTGGCCCACCTTCAGCTCGAAGGCGAGCCGGCCGGAGGACAGCAGGGGCTCGGTCACCGGGTCGCTGTAGACCTGGTTCCACACCTCGGCGTCGGCGTCCTCGGTGGACTGCTGTACGACGACCCCGCCGAGCGCGTCGTTGCCGTGCGCGGCGGCTTCGGCGTAGGCGGCGATGCGGCCGAGCAGCGGCGAGACCGCGTCCTCGGCGGCGGCGCGGTAGCCGTTGACGGGGACGACGTTCTCGCCGACGACCATCGGGATGCCGAGCCGTCCGGCCTGCCGGCCCGCGGCCTCGCCGAGGTCGCGGCTGGCGACCTGGGTGGAGCCGAACGCCGACACGTACAGCGGCAGCGGCGCGGCGAACCCGCCGATCGCGGCGTCGAGTTCGACGTCCGTGTAGAGCGGTTCGCGGGCCAGCTCGATGAGCTTCTTCAGCCGCTCCGGCATGAAGACCGGCGGCACGATCCGGGCCCGCTCCAGCAGGTCCTCGGGGTCCTGCCCGGCCGGGACGGAGCCGAGGAGACCGCTGCCGTAGCCCTCCAGGGCGGGGAACGCGGCGGCGGCGCCGGTCCTGGCCCGGTGCCGTACCTGCTCCTCGGGGAAGCCGGCGGCGCTCAGGTGCGCGCTCATGCCGACACCACTCCCGGGACCTTCGGGTAGGCGCTGGCCTCCCAGACCGCAGTGCGTCCGGTGACGTAGCGGGTGAAGCGCTCGAGACCGATGCCGAAGCCGGAGCTGGCGGGGATGCCGCGCCGGGCCAGGTCCAGGTACCAGCCGTACTTCGCGGGGTTCTCGCCGGTCTCCCGCATCCGGGTGACCAGGGCCGCGTAGTCGTGCTCGCGCTCGCTGCCGCTGGCCAGCTCGCCGTAGCCCTCGGGCGCGATCAGGTCGAAGTTGCGCAGCACGCCGGGGTCGGCGGGGTCCTCGCGGTCGTAGAAGCCGCGTGAGCCCTTGGGATAGTCGACGACGAAGAACGGCCTGCTGCTCTTCGCGGAGATGATCTCCTCGCCCTGCCAGTCGATCTCCGCGCCGGGGTCCTGCGGGTGGCCGAGGGCCTGCAGGTCGGCGGTCGCCTCGCGGTGCGTGGTCCGGGCGAAGGCCCCCGGACGACCTCGCGGAAGGCGTCGGCGTCCCGGCCCAGCAGCTCCAGGTCGCCCGGCTGCTCCCGGACCACCTCGGCCACGACGTGTGCCACCAGTTCCTCGGCGGTCTCCATCGCGTCCTCGCGGCGGGCGTCACGTATCTCCACGTCGATCTGGTGGAACTCGGCGAGGTGGCGGTGGGTGACGGCCGTCTCCAGAGGTTCGAGGCGGACGTTCGGCGCGATGTAGAAGATCTTGTCGAAGGCCAGCAGCGACGCCTGCTTGTAGAGGATCGCGCTGGTCATCAGCTTGTACTTGTGGCCGTAGAAGTCGACGTCGACCTGCTTGGAACCGCGGATGCCGGGGTCGGTGACCGGGCCGACCACCGGCGGCAGCAGCTCCTGGAAGCCGCGTGCGGTCAGGAAGGCGCGGGTCGCGGCCAGCATGCGGGACTGGACCCGCAGGGTGGCCCGGGTGGCCTCCCGCGTCAGGTGCTGGTCGGGCGAGGTCGGGAACGCGGGGGTACTGGTGCTGGTCATGCTGCTGCCTCCTGGGTGTGTGGGGTGTCGTGGCGGCGCTGTACGAACGAGAGCGCGTCGTACAGGCCCGCCGCCGTCAGGCGTCGTCCGCGCCGGGAGACGCCGCCGATGGGCATCGCGCCGATCTCCGACCACACCAGGCGGCCCTCGCGGTCGATGGCGCTCCTGCTCCGGCCGGCGTTGTCGGGGTGCAGGCAGTACGGGACGTCGAGCACACCGCGCGCGAACGCCTTCAGCAGGGCCCGGCCGGGGTCCCGGTCGAGTTCGAGCACCGCGTCCACCAGGGCGCGGGCCTCCGTGTACACGGGGTTGCCGGTGTCCTCGGCGGGCCGTGCGGTGCCGCCGGGCCGGGCGCGGTGGCGGGCCGCCGCGAGGGAGGCGGTCCGCAGGGCCTCGACGTTCTCGGCGACGGTCGGGATGCGGTGCGACTCCGCCGTCGTCTTCACGATGAGCCGGGCGGCGCCGGTCTCGACGGCCAGTTCGGCCGAGCGCTCCAGGAGGTCCAGGGCACCGCGCCGGGTGCTGGGGAACAGGCCCATGTAGGTGTAGAGGACGACGTGCCAGTCGGTGTCGGGCAGGAGTTCGCCGGCCAGCCGGCGCAGCGCGCGCACCGCGTCCCGGTCCTGTGCGGGGCTGGTCTGCTGGGCGTAGCTGAGGGAGATGCTGCGCAGGCCGGCGGCGTGGAAGAACAGCGCCTCCAGTGCGGAGATCGCCACGAGCAGCCCCGGGGGGCAGAGCTGGCCGAGCATGCAGCCGCCGAACGTCTCCAGGTGCGGTTCCGCGCCGGATGCCCGCAGCCCGGCCAGCGCCTCGCAGCTCTCGCGCCAGTTGCGTACCGAGTCCAGCAGCGGGACCCGGCCGTAGGGCAGGCAGTACGACACCGGGCCGCCCTCGGTGGCGTCCAGGCCGAGCCGGGTCAGCGCGGCGACGATCCGCCGGGGGCGCGCCGAGCCGTGCCTGACCTGCACGGGGAAGCCGGCGCTCGGTCCGCCGTCCAGCACCCACGCCGCGGTGTGCGGGCTGTAGGAGCTGATCGGGAATCCGTTGAGCGGCACCCCGTCGCGCAGGGCCCGTACGGCGGACGGCTCGTCGCCGACGCGGGTGTAGCTGTCGATGGTGAGGGTGCCGACGACCGCGTCGGCGGCGGCCCGGGTGGCCCGCAGTCCCGCGCGCATCCGGACGGGGTCCGAGAACCCCATCCGCGGCTGCACCACCAGCGTGCCGCGGGCCTGGGCGGCGGCGACGAAACGCCCGAAGGACGGCGCGGGCGCCCCGGAGTTCACGGCGTCACCGCCATCGAGCCGACGTAGGAGGAGAATGCCTCCAGGTCGCCGCCGTCCTCGAAGACCGCGTCGTAGCCGGCCCGTACGAGTTCGCCGGACCGCTGCCGGTCCGGGCCGCCGACGCCGAGCTTGCCGCCGATGACGGCCCGCATCCCCGCCAGTTCCCAACGCGACCTGATCGCCTCGATCAGCGGCCCGGCGTCGTGGTGGCCGTGTCCGTTGACGCTGCTGACGACCAGCAGGTCGGGTTCGAACTTGCAGCAGGATTCCACTATTTCGTCCTGGGGAACACACGGACCCAGATTGACGACCTTGTGCCCGAGGTCTTCGAGCAGCAACTGGATGAATACGAGATTCCAGGTGTGCGCGTCGGACGGCAGCCCGGTAACGACGACGTCCAGCGGCCCGGATCGGGGGCGATCCGCCCATTCCACAGGCTTCATGTTCGTTTCGTCCACATCATGGGATGACAGGGAAGAAAGGAGTTCCGCCGGCACCGGATGGGTCCCGGGGATTCCCTTCGGACATCACCGTAGATTCGGTCCGGCCGCGGTTCCGGCGCCCCCGGCGGCAACCAGCGGGCAGCACGGCAGCAGTTGGGGCGCGGAGGCCGCCGGGGGCTCGCCGACTCCCGATACTGACGGCACGACATCCGAGTGAGGAGCGAGGACATGACCGAGACGCTGGAGGACGTACTGGACCGCGCCCGGGTCGGCATCGACCGCAGCGAGGCGCTGGGCGAGGCACAGGTGGCGGTGCTGGAGGCCGCGTCGATTCTCGTACGGGCGGGCCGGCCGGGTCCTGCCGGGAGTGCCGCCGAGCGGGCGGAGCTGCTGCGCGAGGCGCTGGCTTCCGTGCGGGCGGCCACCGTCGCGACCGGCATCGCGGTCGTCGCACACCGTCCGGGTGCCGCCCAACTGCCCGGCGGGCTGCCCGCGTCCGTGCCCGCCGGGATCTAACGTCTTTTCCACTAACCGACTTCGCAGAGGTGGTCATCATGACGACGAATCCGTTCGAGGACTCCGAGGGCCGTTATGTCGTGCTGGTCAACGACGAGGGACAGCACTCCCTCTGGCCCGCGCGTATCGAGCGGCCGGCCGGCTGGAACACGGTGAAGGAAGAAAGCGGAAAGCAGGAATGCATGGACTTCATCGAGGCCAACTGGACGGATATGCGGCCGCGTTCGGTCGTCGCCGCGCTGACGGGCTGAGTCCGGGAAAAAGGGGCCGGCCGGACTGGAGGAATCCAGTCCGGCCGGCCCCTTTTCGCGCGCTCAGCCGGTCACGCACCACTCCAGGACCGACATCGCCGCCGTCATCTTGTGGTGTGCCTGCCGCCAGGCCACACTGCGCGGGCCGTCCAGCACCTCGTCGGTGACCTCCTGGCCGCGCACCGCGGGCAGGTCGTGCAGGAACACCGTGTCCGGTCCGCCGAACCGGTCGAGGAAGGCGTCGTCGATGCGGAAGCCCTCGAACGCGGTCAGCCAGTCCGGGTCGGCCTTCGGCACGCCCATGGTCTGCCAGCGGCTGGTGTAGATCGCGTCGGCCGGTCCCTCGACCTCGTCCAGGCTGGTCACCTGGGTGACCGAGGCGCGTCCGCCCGCCAGTTCGTCGGCCAGGTCCAGCTTGTCCTTGGGGACCTCGTAACCGCTCGGGCACAGCAGCGTCAGCCGCAGGCCGGGCGTGAGGGCGGTGGCGAGGGCCAGGGCGGCGCCCGAGCTGTTGCCCTCGCCGACGGCGAGCAGGTGCAGCCCGTCCAGCGAGCCGAACCGCTCGGTGAGCGTCGCGAGGTCGGCGACGGCCTGGGTGGGGTGCTCGTCCAGGCTCAGCGCGTTGACGACCGCGAGGTCCGGGCTGCTGCCGAGGCGGCGGATCTCCTCGACGTCCCCGTTGGTGCGCACGACCAGGGCGTCCAGGTACTGGCCGAGCACCCGTGCGGTGTCCTCGACGGTCTCGCCGGTGGAGAGCTGGAGCTCGTCGGGGCCGAAGGTGACGACGTCGGCGCCGAGCCGGGTGGCCCCGCTCCAGAAGGAGGTGCGGGTGCGGGTGGAGGACTTGCGGAAGAAGACGCCGACCTGCTTCCCGGCGAGCGAGCGCCGGTCGACGCCCTCCTGCCCGAAGAACGCGGCGCGCCGCACGATCCGGTGCAGTTCGGCCGGGGTGAGGTCGGCGAGGGAGATGAGGTTGCGCATGGGGGTGCCTTTCGACGGGGTGGTGGAAGGGGTTTCAGCTCGCGGCGGCGGTCAGTGCCGGGGAGGGCCGACGGGACGCCGCCAGCGCGCGGATCAGGTTCAGGACGGTGAAGCCGACGGGGCCGTCCGGCTCCGGGGTGTGCTGCCGGATGAGCCCGCGCAGCAGGAGGCCGTGCACGTCGCGCGCGGTGTCGGCGAGCGGTCTGCCGGCCGCGCGCGCCGCCGCGTCCACCGTCCACGGCTCGGGCAGCCCGGCCAGGACGGTCAGCAGCTCGGCCGCCTCGGGCTCCAGTTCGTCCAGCGCGGCGCCCAGCGTCGCGCCGAGTCCGCCCTCCGGACGCTCCGACGCCGGCACCACACCGTCGACCAGCGTCAGCGGTGCCGTGCGCGCCGTTCCCAGGAGCTGGTCGGGCGAGTACAGCAGCAGCCAGGAGGCAGCGGCCTCCAACGCCTGCGGAATGCCGTCCATGTGGTGGCAGATGCCGGCGACGGAGGCGACGACCGCGTCGGTGAGCAGCAGGTCGGGCCGCATGTGGCTGACGTACGACAGCATCAGCTCGACCCCGGGCCGCCCCGCGGTGAGGGAGTCGCCCGGCTGCGCGGGTCCGGCCGGGCCCGGGCGGGCGCCGGCAGCGGGGCCAGCGGGAGCAGCCGCCCGGCCGGGGGCGGCTCGCGCGCCGGGCGGTGACGACGATTCTGAGCTGTTCGCAGGCGCTGAGCAGGCCCAGCACCGATGCCAGGGGCACCACGTCGTCGGCGCCGTCCAGCACGATCAGGGTGGGCTTCGCGCCGATGACCGCCGTCAGCTCCTCGAAGCGGTCGCCGTCGCGCACCAGCGTACGGACCCAGTCGGCCAGCGGGGCCTGCGGTCCCCGGACGACGGCGTCCGCCGACCCGTCCATGGGCACCCACACCACCGGCATCCGGTTCCGGGCGTGCAGCACCAGCGCGGCCTCCTGCGCCAGCCGGGACTTGCCGACCCCGGGCAGGCCGACGAGGGTCAGCAGCCGGTCGCGCCCGGTCTCCAGCCGCTCGACCAGCGCGTCCAGTTCGGCCCGGCGGCCGATCAGCGGGTGCAACGGGGGCGGCGGGGAGGCGAGTTCGGCACTGTAGAGGGACTGAAGGACCCGGCCGGCCGCGTGTGCGTCGGCGGCGAGCTCCAGCTCGACGCGGCGGGCGTCGCTCATCCGCAGGGCGTCGGCGAGCAGCCGGAGGGTGTCCTTGCGCGGGCTGCGTACCCGGCCCTGCTCCAGATCGCGGATGGCGCGCACACTCACGGTGGCCAGCCCGGCGAGCTGGACCTGGGTGAGTCCCGCCCGCCGCCGCGCGTTCTGCAGCAGCGCATCGAGGCCGGGTGCGGAATCGGAATTCATCGGTGTCTCCTTCGTCCTCGGCCCCGCCGGATGCCGGGCGGGTCCCCCGTAGCCGGCCGTGATGCCTGCCACGGGAAGAGACTGGAAGAGGTCGTTCCCGAACCATTCCCGGCGCAGTACCGCGCCCTTGCCCGGGAAGTTAAAATCACCTCCGCGCGTAGCTCGGACCACTCGGCAGTGACGAAACCCAGGGGGGAGGTCGTCGGTGACGGCGGCGCCAGGAGAACGACTTCGGTTCAATGTCCTCGGTCCCGTGGAGGGATGGTCGAATGGTGTCCGGCTGAAACTCGGCGGGGTCATTCAGGAACGAGTTCTGGCCACTTTGCTGCTCGACCCCGGCAAGGTGCTTCCGGTCACCCGGCTGGTGGAGGCGGCCTGGGACGAGGACCCGCCGGCCACGGCGTCCCACCAGGTCCGCAAGGCCGTTGCGGATCTGCGGAAACGTATCCCCGGCGGTGTGGACGTGCTGTTCACCGACGGGCCCGGCTATCGCCTGGAACTGGAGGAGGGCCAGAGCGATCTGGCCGAATTCGGAATGCTGGTCCAGGCGGCGAAAAGCGCCGCGGCCGGACAGCGGCTTTCCGAGGCGGCCGAAATCCTTCGCTCCGCGCTGATGCTCTGGCGCGGATCGGTCCTCTCGGGTACAGGGGGCCCGGTCATTGAGGCCGCGGCGACGACCATCGAGGAACGCCGGCTGGGGGTTTGGGAGGAGTACCTGGCCCTGCGCCTCTCCCTCGGCGAATCCGCCGAACTAATACCGGACCTGCGGGCACTGACGGCGCAGCACCCGTTGCGCGAGACCCTGCGGGGCCAGCTGATGCTGGCGCTGTACCGGTCCGGACGGCAGGCCGAGGCGCTGGAGGAGTACGGCAAGGTACGGGAACTGCTCGTCGAGGAACTCGGCGTCGACCCCGGCCCGCAGCTCGGCAAGCTCTACGAGGGCATTCTGCGCGAGAGCCCGGAACTGGGCGGCCCCGAGCCCGCCGCACCGCCACCGCCCGCCGCCGCGGCCCCACTCCCGGCCGAGCCGCCGTGCACCCTGCCCTACGACCTGGCGGACTTCACCGGCCGCGAGGTCGAGCTGGCCGAACTGATGCGCCGGGCGACCCACAAGGGCGAGCAGGGCCCGCGGATCGTGGCGCTCGACGGCATGGGCGGCAGCGGCAAGACCTCACTGGCCGTGCGGGCCGCCTACCGGCTCGTCGGCGAGTACCCGGACGGGCAGCTCCACATCGACCTGCGCGGTTACACCCCGGGCGACCAGCCGGTGTCCACCGGCACCGCGCTGGACGGCCTGCTCCGGGCGCTCGGCATCCCCGGGGACCGCATCCCCGACGACACGGCCGGGCGCACCGCGCTGTGGCGGGCCACGCTCGCCGGCAAGCGGCTGCTGATCCTGCTCGACAACGCGGCCGAGGCCGCCGGGGTCCGCCCGCTGCTGCCCACCGGCAGCGGCTGCCTGGTGATCCTCACCAGCCGCAGCAGGCTGATCGACCTGGACGGCGTGGACTGGATCTCGCTCGGAGTGATGTCGCCGCGCGAGAGCGCCGCGCTGGTGGCCGAGACCCTGGGCACGGAGCGGGTGGCCGCCGAGCCGGAGGCCGCCGCCGAGCTGGCCCGCCTCTGCGACCATCTGCCGCTCGCGCTGCGCATCGCGACCGCCCGGCTGCGCAACCGGCCGCGCTGGACGCTGCGTTACCTCGCGGAGCGGCTACGGGACGAGACGCGCCGGCTGGACGAGTTCAGCGCCGGGGCGCGCAGCGTCTCCGCCACCCTGCGCCTGTCGTACCAGGCCCTGGACGAGGAGAGCCGCACCGCGTTCCGCATCCTGTCGCTGCACCCGGGCGGCGACATCAACGTGCACGCGGCGGCGGCGCTGCTCGGCTGCGGCATCTGGGATGCCGAGGACGTCCTGGAGCGGCTGCTCGACGTACACCTGCTGCGCCAGCCGGACATCGGGCTGTACTCCTTCCACGACCTGGTGCGCAGCTTCGCACAGAGCCTGTTCGACGCCGACGACCCCAGTGGCGAGGAGGCGGTGGTCGCCGTGGAACGGCTGCTCTGCTACTACCTCACCGCGACCGAGGCGGCCTGTGACGTCCTCTACCCCGGCCGCCGCCACCGCCCCACCGGCATCGAGAAGTCCTCGGCGGACCTGCCCGACCTCGGTGACGCGGAGCTGGCGCAGACCTGGTTCACGCAGGAGCAGGACGCACTGCTGGCCGCGGTGAACCTGGCCGAGCGGCGGGGCCTGCACCGGTACGTCGTCTGCCTGAGCCGCAACCTCGTCTTCCAGCTCAACGCGCGTGGAAACCTGGAGGAGTTCGGGGCCGTGGGCCGGGCCTCGGTGGCGTCGGCGAAGCGGCTGGGCGACCTCGCGCTGCTGGGCGCCAGCCTGTCCAATCTGGGGGTCGCCTGCTGGCGGCTGGGCCGGTTCGAGGAAGGGCTGGAGGCGGCGCGGGAGGGCCTCGACGTCGCCGCCCGGATCGGGGACCGGCACACCGAGGCGCACAGCGAGGGCACCCTCGGCCAGTTCCACAGCCTGCTCGGCAACTTCCCCGAGGCGCTGACGCATCTGCAGCGGGCCATCTCCTACGAACGTGAACTGGGCGTCCCGCGCGCCGAGGCGGACAGCCTCACCCTGCTCAGCACGCTCTACGAGCAGTGGGGCCGGCACGAGGAGGCAAAGGCGGCGGCGTTGCGTGCGATAGAGCTCCAGACGGGGCTCGGCCAGTTCGAGAACCAGTTCACCGCCTTCACCGATCTCGCCTTCGCCTACGCCGGTCTGGGCCTGTGGGAGGACGCGGCCCTGAGTCTGGACCGGGCCCGCGCCCGCCTCGACGAGGGCGCCGACCCCGGGAACGTGGCGGTGACCCTGGCGCTGTCGGCCGACGTGGACGAGCACCTCGGACGGCCGGCGCGGGTGCCGGACCTGGCGGAGCAGGCGCTGGAGCTGGTGGCGTCGAACGCGTCGCCGCTGCGGCGCGCCAAGGTGGAGAACATCGTCGGGCGGCTTCGAAGACGGCAGGGCGAGCGGGTGGCCGCTCGCGAACTCCACTCCAATGCGCGGGAGCTGGCGGCGTCCATGAGTTACCGGATCGAGGAGGCGTACGCGCTGAGCGGTCTGGCGGACGCGGCGGGCGATGAGGCGGACATCGCCGGCCACCGGGCGGCGGCGGAGAAGCTGTTCGAACGGATGGGTGTCGCGCCGGACCGGCGCCGCCGCTGAGCCTCCGCTCGGCCGGATGCCGAAACGCCAGTGCCCCGTCCGGACTGACTCCGGGCGGGGCACTGGCGCGTCGTCGGGGCCGGGGGCGGCGGCTCAGACGGCGAGGACGGTCGGGTTCTGGTGGTCGTCGGGCGTGGCCGGGTCGGTCACGGTGGGGTTCTGGTTGTCGACCTGCACGACACCCGGGGTGACGACCGTCGGGTTCTGGTTGTCGACCTGCACGACCCGCGGCGTGGCCACGGTCGGGTTCTGGTTGTCGATCTGCACCACGCCCGGGGTGACGACCGTCGGGTTCTGGTTGTCGACCTGCACGACCCGCGGCGTGACGACCGTCGGGTTCTGGTTGTCGATCTGGACGACACCGGCCGGCGGGACCGTCGGGTTCTGGTTGTCGGCCCGGAAGCTGTCCGCCGTGACGGTGTGACCGCCGAGAGCGATGACCGGAGCGGCGACGAGCAGAGCGACGAACCCGATGACCTTGCGTCCCATTGCATACCCCTTGAGTGGTGTCTGTGTCGGCTTGCGGTGTTTTCCGCTTCCTGACACCACTGACTTTCCGGGGGACCGTTCCCCGCCCGGTCCCCGTGCGTTACCGCCCTGCGGGAACGCATAGGGAACGGCCCCGGGAACACCGGGGAACCGCCTCCGACCTGGGGTTATTCGTGCAAGCTGCAGGCCACCACCTTCGGTCCGGCGACGGTCAGTACCACCTGGGTGCGGGCCGGTCCCGCCTCGTGGCCGGCCAGATCGAGCAGCGAGCGCACCAATGAGCGCATGGCTGTCCGCTCCGCCTCCCCGGCGGGCGGCGGAACGATCCGGGACACGCTGTGCATCCCGTCGACCGTCTCCGTCTCCACGTCGAACGTGGGGCCTTCGGCGGGTGCGCCGACGGCGAACGACGGCGTGCCGCCGGTCGCGGCCAGCTCGGCCCAACGCTCCACGGACGACAAGTCCTGGAGCGCGTGGGCAAGTTCGGTCCCATCCGGCGATCGGTCCCGCGGAACTCTCACGGCAGCACTCCTTCTGCGGGTGTGTGCGGACAAACGACACCGGGACCTTGACCCGGCCGCCTTCCGATCGGGTCCCGTTCCGTTCCCGTTTTATTCCCGTTCAGGTGATCCCGGCGGGAACGCGACGGTATCCGCTCCCCCATGCTGACGGCCCATGAGAGAGCGGGTCCGGGCCATCTGCCCCGGTTCCCTCGACCGCACGCGACCGTCCTGGGGCAGTGCAGTGACAGCAACTCCAACCGTCTCGGGGCCCGGCCGGTTCGCCGGCATGGGCCCACTCCTACTGGTCTGGTCGGGCCAGACCGTCTCGCTGGTCGGCAGCGCGGCGGTCCGGTTCGCCTTCGTCGTCAGCGTCTGGTCCTCCGGGGAGAAGGCGAGCGCCGTCACCGCGCTCTCGCTGTGCGCGCTGCTCCCCCAGGCCCTGCTCAGCCCGGTCGCCGGCGCGATCGTCGACCGGATGCGCAAACGGACCGCGCTCCAACTGGCGGACGCCGGGGGCCTGCTGGTGGTGGGCTGCCTGGCGCTGCTGCACTATCTCGACGCCCTGCATCCCTGGCACGTCTACGTGGCCACCGCGCTGCTCGGCGCCGCCTCCGCCTTCCAGTTCCCGGCGCTGTCCTCGGCCGTACCGCTGCTCGTCCGCAAGGACCAGCTCGGGCGCGCCAACGGCCTGCTGGGCAGCGCGAAGAGCGCCGCGAGCATCGGCGGACCGGCCCTGGGCGGGCTGATGCTGACCGTCTTCGGGATAGGCCCGACCCTGCTCCTCGACCTGGTCAGCTACGCCGTCGCGCTGATCGGCGTACGCGTGGTGCGGCTGACCGGCGACCGGCCCGCGCCGCCGCCCACCGGGCCGCGCCGCCGGATCACCGCGGAGTCCGGCGAGGGCCTGCGCTACCTCTTCCGCACCCCGGGACTCCGGGACCTCATCGTGAACTTCTGCGTGGTCAACCTGGTGATGGTCTTCGGATTCGCGCTGATCCAGCCGATGGTGCTGCTGCGCGCCGACAGCGCCGCGCTGGCCACCGTCAACACCGCGATCGGGATCGGCGGGGTGGCGGGCGGGCTGCTGATGGCCGCCTGGGGAGGCCCGCGCGACCGGGGGCGCGGCATGATGCTCGGCGTCGTCGGGATGTGCCTGTCCGCTCTGATCGGCATGGCCTTCGCGGACTCCACGGCGGGCTGGTCGGTTGCCGTCCTGATCGGCGCCCTGCTGATGACGATCGTCAACTCCCAGATGAACGCGATCGTGCAGACCAAGGTCCCGCAGGAGTGGCAGGGGCGGGTCTTCGGCGCGGTGATGTTCCTCGGCTACATCTCCGTGCCGCTGGCCACCGCCCTGGCCGGTCCGCTCGCCGACTCCGTCTTCGAACCGGCGGCCGCCGGGGGCTCGGGCCTGTTCACCGTCCTGGGCCCGCTGTTCGGCGACGCTCCCGGCAGCGGAATGGCCGGCATGTTCTTCCTGGCCGGTCTCGCCGGCATCGGGGTCTCCCTGTGGGGGCTGGCCAGCCGCAACATCCGCGAGATCGACACGGTGATGCCCGACGCCGACGCCGCCCCCGCGGAGGAACACGCCGGTGACCGGACCGAGCGCCACGAGGAGGTCCGCGATGAAGTGCGTCCATGAGCACGTCGAGGAACAGGCCCTCGCCCGCCCCGGAGCACTCGCCCTGGTGGCCGGGGCCGAGCGGCTGACGTACGCCGGACTCGACCGGCGCGCGGCCGAGTTCGCGGCCCTGCTCGTGGCGCGCGGGGTGCGTCCTGGCGACACCGTCGGCGTCCGGCTGGAGCGGTCGGCCGCCCTGGTCGCCGCCGTCCTCGGCGTCCTCAAGGCCGGCGCCGCCTATGTCGTCCTGGACCCCGCCTTCCCGGCGGCGCGGCTCTCCGCGATGGCGGCGGACGCGGGTGTCACCGCCGTGGTCGGGCCGCGCGGCACACCGCTCGACGGCGTCGTCGGGCGGCCGGTCCACCCCGAGGACGCCGCCGACCTGGCCCCACTGCCGCACGGCGCGGTGCCGGTGGACCCGGCCGCCCCCGCCTGCGTGATGTTCACGTCCGGTTCCACCGGTCGCCCCAAGGGGGCCGCCGCGCCGCACCACGCGATCACGGCGACCCTCACCGGCCAGGACTTCGCGTCCTTCGGCCCCGGGGCGGTCTGGCTCCAGTGCGCGCCGCTGTCCTGGGACGCGTTCGCCCTGGAGCTGTGGGGTCCGCTCGTCAACGGCGGGACCTGTGTGCTGCACCCGCCCGGCCGGCCCGAGCCGCTGGAGATGTCCCGGCTGGTGGCCGCGCACGGCGTCACCTCGATGTACCTGTCGTCGTCGCTGTTCAACGTGGTGGTGGACGAGTACCCGGACCTCCTCGACGGACCGGCCGAACTGATCGTCGGCGGCGAGGCGCTGTCGCCCCCGCACGTCGCCCGCGCCCTGGCCCGCAGGCCCGGCCTGCGGCTGAGCAACGGCTACGGCCCCGTCGAGTGCATGGTGTTCCTCACCACCCACCGGGTCACCGGCGCGGACCTGGCGTCCGGCGGGCCCCTCCCGATAGGCCGCCCGCTCGCCGGCAAACGCCTGTACGTCCTCGACGAGGATCTCCGCCCGGTCCCCGACGGGGCCACCGGCGAGCTGTACGCGACCGGCGCGGGCCTCGCCCGCGAGTACACCGGCCGGCCCGCGCTGACCGCCGAGCGCTTCGTGGCCGGCCCCGGCGGCGGACGCCTGTACCGCACCGGCGACCTGGTGCGTCGCCGCGCCGACGGTGTGCTGGAGCACCTGGGCCGGGCCGACAGCCAGGTCAAGATACGCGGCTTCCGCGTGGAGCCCGGCGAGATCGAGGCCGTGCTCGCCGGGCACCCGGACGTGGACCGGGCCGCGGTCGCCGTCCACCCCCACCCGGCGGGCGACCGGCAGCTCACCGCGTACGTCGTCCCGCGAACCGCCCCCGCACCCCTCGCCGCGGCCCTGCGCGCGTACGCCGCCGCCCTGCTGCCCGAGCACCTGGTGCCGGCCGCCTTCGTCGCCCTGGACGCGCTGCCGCTGACGCCCAGCGGCAAACTGGACCGCGCCGCGCTCCCGGCCCCCGGCACCGCCGCGTCCCCGGACGCCACGAGGGCGGACGGCACCGCCGACCCGACCACGGCCGCCCTGTGCGCGCTGTTCTCCGAGGTCCTCGGGGTGCCGGCCGGTGCCGACGACGACTTCTTCGCACGCGGCGGCAACTCACTGCTCGCCGCGCGCCTCACCGGGCGCATCCGCTCCGCGCTGGGCGTCGAGATCGACATCCGGACGCTCTTCGAGGCGCCGACCCCGGCCCGGCTCGCACCCCTCGCCGACCGCGCTCCGGCCGCGGTGCGGCGGCCCGCGCCGGCCACCCCGGCCGGCCCCCTGCCCGTCTCCGACGCCCAGCAGCGGCTGTGGTTCCTCGACCGGACCGGAGCGGGCGCCGCCTACAACCTGCCGATGCTGGTCCGGCTGCGCGGGCCCGTCGACCCGGACGCGCTCGCCGGAGCGCTCGCCGACGTGGCCGGCCGCCACGAGGTGCTGCGCACCCTGTTCGGCGAGAGCGACGGCGTCCCCGTGCGGCGCGTACGGACCGGGAACCGGGCCCGGCCGCCCTTCGCGCACGAGGTGGTAGCGGAGGCCGAACTGACCGCGCGCGTCGAGCTGGCCGCCCGGCACCGCTTCGACCTGGCCGCCGAACTCCCCTTCCGGGCGGTGCTGTTCACCCTCCGGGAGCGGCCCGGCGAACACGCGCTGCTGGTCCTGGTGCACCACATCGCCGGCGACGGCTGGTCCCTGCGCCCGCTGTTCCGCGACCTCTCGCGTGCCTACGCCGCCCGCACCGGGGGCCGGGCCGCCGCGCTGCCCCGGCTGACCGTCCCGTACGCCGAGCACGCCCGCCGCCGGGTGGCGGGGCTCGGCCGGCCCACCGACCCCGCTTCCCCGGCCGCCCGCCAGCTCGCCTACTGGAAGGAGCGGTTGACCGGGCTCGACGCCGACGGTCCGCTGCTGCCGCGCCGACCGGGTGCTCCCGCGGCGCCCGGCCCGGACGCCGGGGTCGTCGTACGGCGGCTGGACGCCGCGGCGCACGCCCGGATCGAGGAGGCCGCGCGGGCCCGGGGCGCCACCCTGTTCATGGCCCTGCACACCGCCCTGCTCACCGCGCTGCTGGCGGCCGGAACCGGACCGGACACGGCCATCGGCGCGCCGGTGGCCGCGCGGGCCGCGGACACCGACGTCGAGGACGTCGTCGGCTTCTTCGTCAACCTGCTGGTGCTGCGCGTCGACGCCTCCGGCGACCCCGGACCGGCCGGGCTGCTGGCCCGGGTCCGGGACGCCGACCTCGGCGCCCTCGCCCACCAGGACGTGCCGTTCGAGCAGGTGGTCGGCGCCCTCAACCCGGCCCGCAGGCCCGGCCGGCAGCCGTTCACCGAGGTGGTGCTGGCGCTTCAGAACAACGCCCGCGCCGAGGTCGCCCTGCCCGGCGCCGAGGGGGGCGTGGAGTTGGTGCGCACCGGGTCCGCCCGCTTCGACCTGCTTGTCGACGTCTCGGAGGACACCGGCACCGACGGCACCCCCGGCGGCCTCACCCTCACCTTCGAGTACCGGACCGGAGCGCTGGAGGAGCCGTTCGTCAGCTGGCTCGCCGACACCCTGCCGCGCGCCCTGGCCGCCCTGTCCGACGCGCCGGACACCCCGCTGTCCGCGCTCGGCCTGCCCGAGCCGCCGCGCCGCGCGGACGACCGCGACCGGCTGCCGGCCGCCGTCCGCCCCGCACCGGCCGCGGCCGGAAGCCCCGCGGAGGAGACCATCGGGGCCGTGTGGCGCGAGGTCCTGGGCGTGGCCCAGGTCGGCCGCGACGACGACTTCTTCGCGCTGGGCGGCAATTCGCTGCGCGCCGTCCGCGTCGCCGCCCGGCTCAGCACCCCCGGCCGTCCGGTGACCGCCGCGCAGCTCTTCGCCACGCCCACCGTGGCCACGCTCTCCGCGGAACTCGAGTCGGCCGCCGGGCAGGCGCGTCCGGCGGCGGCCCCGATCCCCCGCGCGCCGCGCATCCCGCGCGGCGTCGCCCCCACCCCCAGCCGGCCGCGGTCCGACGCGGCAGCCGTAACCAGGAGGACAGGCAGTGGACCTCAGTGTGATGTTCTTCGGTGCGGACAGCACCGCGACCGGTGAGGTGCGGCACGAACGCACGTACGAGGACATCCTCACCGTCGCCCGCACCGCCGACCGGCTCGGCTTCCACGCCCTGTGGACGCCCGAGCGCCATTTCCAGCAGGTCGGGCAGGTCTTCCCGAGCCCGCCGGTGCTGAGCGCCGCGCTCGCCGTGGCCACCGACCGCATCCGGATCCGGGCCGGCAGCGTCGTCCTGCCGCTCCACCACCCGCTAAAGGTCGCGGAGGACTGGGCGGTCGTCGACAACCTCTCGCACGGCCGGGCCGGGCTCTCCGTCGCGACCGGCTGGCACTCCGCGGACTTCACCCTCGCGCCCGGCCAGTACGAGGACCGCCGCGCCCGCACCCTGGAGAACATCCCCCTGCTCCGCTCCCTGTGGGCGGGCGAGGGTGCCGAGTTCCCGGACGGCACCGGCACCCCGGTGCGTGTGCTGCCCCAGCCCCGGCCGGTGCAGGAGACGCTGCCGCTGTGGGTGACCACCTCCGGCAACCCCGCGACCTGGGAGGCGGCCGGACGGCTGCGCTGCGGCGTGCTGGGCGCGACCGTCGGCCAGAGCCGGGAGGAGCTGGCCGACCGCATCGCCCGCTACCGCGCCGCCTGCGCCGCCGCCCCCGACCAGCGCGGCACCGACGCGCACGGCCGGGTGACGCTGATGGCGCACACCTACGTCGGCGCCGATGACGCCGAGGTGCGCCGGCTGGCCGCCGCGCCTCTGAAGGCGTACCTCACCTCCTACCTGCGCCAGACCTCCGCCAACCGCGCCGCCGACGCGGACACCGCCGCGCTCACCGAGGAGAAGACCGCGCTGCTCGCGGAGTTCGCCTTCGAGCGCTACCTGAACTGGGGCAGCCTGCTGGGCTCGCCCGGCCACTGCGCCAAGATGCTGGCCGACCTGGCCGACCTGGGCGTGGACGAGGTCGCCTGCTTCATCGACTTCGGCCTCGGCACCGACTCCGTACTCTCCGGCCTCGAACGGCTGGCCGAACTGAAGGCGAGCCTGTCATGACCGCCCCCGTCGTCCCCGGAGCGCGGCCGGCCGCCTCCCTCGCCGACCGCTTCAGTGCCCTCGGGCGCGAACAGCGCGTCGAACTGCTGCGCCGGCTCGTGGCCGCCGGGCGGGTGCGGGACGTGCCCGCCGTGGTCCCGCCCCGCGACCCCGGCCGTCCGGTCCGGCTCAGCCCCGCCCAGCAGGACCTGTGGGCGTACGAGGCGCTGTATCCCGGCACCCCCGCGCTCAACCTGTGCAGTGCCTACCACTTCACCGGGCCCGTCGACCCCGCGCACGTCGAGGCGGCGTTCACCCGCCTCCAGGAGCACCACGACATCCTGCGCACCCGGGTCACCCAGGCCCCGGACGGCACGCTGCACGTCGACTTCCCCGGGGCCGGTCCCTTCGAGCTGGAACACGACGACCTGCGCGGCACCGGCACCTCCGTGCACCGGGCGTTCGACGCCTTCCGGCGGCGCCCGTTCGAGCTGGACGGCGGACGGCTGGTGCGGGCCCGGCTCGTACGGGTCGACGACCGGCGCACCACGCTGATGCTGAGCGTCCACCACGTAATCGCCGACTGGTGGTCCTTCGACGTACTCCAGAACGAGTTCGCGGAGGCGTACCTGGCGTTCCGCGACGGCACCCCGCACCGCGTCGGCCGGCCGGCCGTGCAGTACGCCGACTTCTCCGCCTGGCAGGACGATCTGGAGGAGGCCGGCGTCTTCGGGGAGCGGCTCGCGTTCTGGCGCCGCTACCTGGCCGACCTGCCCGCCCCGCTCGTCCCCGTCGGCCACGGCACCGCCGCCGGTGCGCCCCGCGGGGACCGCGACGGCATCGTGCACATCGGCTTCGACCTCGACGCGCGCGACGCCGCCGCGGTCCGCGCGCTCGCCCGCCGCTCGGGCACCACCGTGTACGGGGTGCTGATGGCGGCGTTCGCGGTCCTCGCCCACCGGGTCACCGGCGCCGAGGACATGGTGCTCGGCACACCGGTCGCGAACCGGTCCGCGAAGGGCCTGGACCGGGTCGTCGGGTACGTCATGAACGCCGTGCCCACCCGGTGGCGGGTGCGTCCCGACAGTTCCTTCACCGACCTCCTGGCGGGGTTCGCCGCCGACTTCCCGGAGCTGGTGGCCAACGCGGACCTGCCCGTGGGCCGGATCGTCGCGGCCACCGCGCCGGAGCGCAGCCTCGGCCGGTCCCCGCTGTTCCAGTGGGTGTTCATGCACCTCACGCAGCAGCCCAGCGTGTCGGTCGTCCGCGAGTTCGCCGAACCCGAGCGCATCCACACCGGCGGCGAGCACGATCTCGTCGGCGTGGTGAAGGACGACGGCGACGCGATGATCGGCAGCTTCGAGGTACGCGCCGACACCTTCGCGCCGGAGGCGGTGGCCCGCTGGGCCGAGTGCTACGTGCGGCTGGTGCGGGAGGTCGCCGCCGACCCGGCTCGGCGCGTCGGTGACATCGACATCGTGCCGCCGGAGCTGCGCGAACGGCTGCTCGGCCTGGCGTCGGGCGGGGAAGCGGGCACCGAACCGCTGGCGCTGCCCGCGCTGGTGGCGCGCCGAGCGGCCGAGACCCCCGACGCCCCCGCACTCGACCTCGGCGGCCAGGTGCTCTCGTACGCCGGTCTGGCCGGCCGCGTCGACCTGCTGGCCGGGGAACTGGCCCGGCACGGGGCCGGACCGGGCCGGGTCGTGGCACTCCTGCGGGGACGGGGCACGGACTGGCCGGTGACGGCACTGGCCGTGCAGCGCACGGGGGCGGCCTGCCTTCCCCTGGACCCGGACCACCCGGCGGAACGCCTGCGCCGGACGCTGGCGGACGTGGCCCCGGTCCTGCTCGTCGCGGACGAGGCGCCCGGTACGGCGGTCTCCGGTCCCGTTCCCGTGCTCGTGCCGGGCGACGGCTCCGGCTCCGGTCCCGCGTTCGACGGGCCGCAGCCCCCGCCGTCCGCGCCCGCGTACCTGATTCACACCTCCGGGTCGACCGGCGTACCGAAGGGCGTCGTCGTACCGCACACCGGGCTGTCCGCGCTCGCCGCCTCGCTGGTGGAGGGGCTCGGCCTGGGCCCCGGGGACCGGGTGCTCCAGCTCGGGCCGCCCACCTTCGACATCTCGGTCGCCGACCTCTGCATGGCCTTCGGCGCCGGCGCCACCCTGGTGCTCCCGCCGCCCGGCCCGCTGGTCGGCGAGGACCTCGGGCGCGAACTGCTCGTGCGGCGGGTGACCGCCCTCATGACGACGCCGTCCGTGCTGGCGACCGTCCCGGCCGGCGACTACCCGCGGCTGCGGTCCGTGGCCGTCGGCGCCGAGGAGTGCCCCCAGGAGCTGGTGGAGCGCTGGGCGGTGGACGGCCGCCGCATGGTCAACGTCTACGGGCCCACCGAGGCCACCGTCGCCGTCACCCTGTCCCCGCCGCTGGCCGCCGGCGACCGCACCGGTCCGCCGCTGGGCCGTCCGCTGCGCGGCGCCGGTGTGCGGCTGCTCGACGAACGGCTGCGCCCGGTCCCCCGGGCACCCGGGGCGAGCTGTACGTCACGGGTCCGCTGGCCGACGGCTACCTGCACCGGCCCGGCCTCACCGCGGAACGCTTCACCGCCGACCCCTACGGCCCGCACGGCGCCCGGATGTACCGCACCGGCGATGTCGCCCGGCAGGACGACGACGGCACCCTGCGCTTCCTGGGGCGCGACGACGACCAGGTGAAGCTGCGCGGCCTGCGGATGGAACCGGCCGAGATCGCCGCCGCCCTCGCCGAACACCCCGGCGTGGCCCGTGCGCTGGTGGTGGTACGGGAGGGCGCGGCCGGCCGGCCGCAGCTCGTCGGATACGTGGTGCCGGCCGCCGGGCCGGCCCCGGACCCGGACGCCGTTCTGGCCGACGCGGCCCTGCGGCTGCCCGCCGCGATGGTCCCGGCCGACGTGCTGGTCCTCGACGCGTTCCCGCTGACGGCGAACGGCAAGGTCGACCGGGCCGCGCTGCCCGCCCCCGGCCGAGCGGCCCCGCCGGGGCGCCGGGGGCGGCCCGCCCGGCCGCTTCCACCGCGGAGCAGATCCTGTGCGCGCTGTACGCGGAGATCCTCGGGACCGGTGACGTGGACCCGGACGCGGACTTCTTCCGGCTCGGCGGCGACAGCATCATGGCGATCCAGCTCGCGGCCCGGGCCGGTGCGGCGGGCCTCCTGCTCGCGCCCCGGGACGTCTTCACCGGCCGCACCCCGGCCCGGCTGGCCCTGACGGCCCGCCCGGTGGGCCCGGAGGCGGCCGCCGGTCCGGACACGGCGGAGGGCGGGCTGCCGCTGACCCCGATCATGCGCTGGTGGCGCGAACAGGACGGCAGGTCCACCGCGTTCGTCCAGGCGATGGCGTTCCCGGTGCCCGCCGGCACCGCGCCCGGGCGGGTCGGCGCCGCCGTCACCGCGCTCGTCGACCGGCACGCGGCCCTGCGGACCCGGCTGGTCCGGCCGGGCGACGGGTCCGGCGACTGGACGCTGGAGCCGGCCCCGGCGGGCACCGTCACCGAGCGGATACCGGTGCCCGCCGGCGCCGACCCGCTGGACCCGGCCCGGGCGGCCGCGCTCCGCGCCGAACTCGACCCGGAGCGCGGCGAGATGCTGCGCGCGTCGTGGTACGACGCCGGTCCGGACCGGCCCGGGGTGCTGCTGCTCCTGGTCCACCACCTCGTCGTGGACGGGGTCTCGTGGCGGGTGCTGGGCGAGGACCTGGCGTACGCGCTGGAGCACGGCACGGCGCCCACGACCGGCCGGGGCACCTCGTTCGCCCACTGGGCCCGGTCGCTGCCCGTGGAGGCGGACGGTATGGCCGGTGAACTCGACTGGTGGCGGGACCGGTTGACGGGCTCGGAGGAGGACCGGCTGCTTCCGGCCGACGACCGCTCCCCCGGCGCGTCCGGCCGGCGGCGGGGCACGGTGACCGCCGAACTCGACGCCACGCTGACCCGGGCCGCCCTCATCGAGCTGCCCGCCGCGTTCCACTGCGGTGCCGACGCCGTGCTGCTGACCGCCCTGGTCCGCGCGGCCGTCCGCCGGCGCGGCGAGGGCGGCGGGCTCCTGCTCCATCTGGAGGGGCACGGCCGCGAGCCGCTGTCCGTACCGGTCGACGTCTCGCGCACCGTGGGCTGGTTCGTCACCCAGTACCCGGTCCGCATCGGCCTCGGCGCCGACACCGGCGCCGCCGCGCTGAAGCGGGTCAAGGAACAGCTGCGGGCCGTTCCGTCGGCGGGACTCGGCTGGGGCCTGCTGCGCCATATGCACCCCACCGCCGGTCCGGCGCTCGCCGCGCTGCCGGTGCCCGACGTCCGCTTCGCCTACTTGGGCCGCTTCGCCGGGGACGACGCGGCCGGCGGCCGGCTGCTCGACACCGGGCCGGACGCGGTGCCCGTGGCGCACGCCCTGGAGATCGACGTCCTGGCGCGGGGCACGGAGGAGGCTCCGCGCCTGGAGGCCACGTTCTCGTACGCGGAGGGCGTGCTCACCGCCGACGAGGTCGCGGAGCTGGCCGGTCTGTGGTCCGCCGAGCTGGCCGCCCTGGTCGCGGACGCCGCGGACGCCCCCGCCGCGGGCCACACCCCGTCCGACTTCCCGCTGGTCGACCTGGACACCGGGCAGCTGGACGCGCTGGTGGGGGACCTGGACTTCCAGGACGGATTCGCGGAGGACTTCGCGGACGACTTCGGGGACGGGTTCGCGGACGACTTCGCCGAGATCGTCGACGACGGCCCCGGCCACGGGCGCGGCGGGGAGGCCGGACGATGAACGCGCAGGTGCAGGACGTCCTGCCGCTGTCCCCGGCCCAGGAGGGCCTTCTCTTCCACACCCTGCGGGACACCGCCGGGCCGGACCCCTATCTGGTCCAGGCCCGCTTCCGGATCGGCCCCGGTGTCGATCCGGGGCGGGTGCGGGCGGCGCTGACCGCGCTGCTGGACCGCCACCCCAACCTGCGCGCCTGCTTCCGCCACGCGAACCTGAAGCAGCCCGTGCAGGTCGTCCCGCGCGCCGTGCGGGTGCCGTGGCGGGAGGCGGACCTGACCGGCCTCCCGGCGGCGGAGGCGGACACCCGCACCGACCGGCTGCTGCGGGCGGACGCGGCCCGCCGCTTCGACCCGGCCAGGCCACCGCTGCTGCGGGCGACGCTCGTCCGCCGCGGCGACGGCTCCGAACTGGTCCTGACCTTCCACCACCTGCTGCTCGACGGCTGGTCGATGCCGGTGGTCGAGGCGGACCTGGCCGCCCTGACGGCGGGCCGCCCGCTGCCCCCGGCCGCCCCCTACCGGGACTATCTGGCCTGGCTGTCCAGGCAGGACGCCGACAAGGCGCGTGCGGCGTGGGCCGAGGCGCTGGCGGACCTGAGCCCGCCCGCCCTCCTCGCCGGCCCGGCCGCCGCCCCCGAGGACGGCGGCGCCCTCGACCGCGCCCGGGTCCTGCTGACCGCCGACGCCACCGCCGCCCTGGCGCGCCGCGCCCGGGAGGCCGGGGTCACCCTCAACACCGTGGTCCAGGCGGCCTGGGCGCTGGTGGTCGCCCGCACCACCGGTTCCCGTGACGTGGTCTTCGGGGCGGTCGTCTCCGGCCGTCCGCACGACCTGCCCGGCGTCGAGAGCATGGTGGGGCTGTTCGTCAACACCCTGCCGGTACGGGTGCGGCTGCGCGACGGCGAGTCGGTGGACGACCTGCTGGTCCGGCTCCAGGACGAGCAGTCCCGGCTCGCCGCGCACCAGCACGCGCGCCTGGCCGACGTCCAACGCGCTTCCGGGACGCGCGAGTTGTTCGATTCCGTGCTGGCGTTCGAGAACTTCCCGCAGCGCGCCGAGGGCGACCCGGGCCCCGGCGAGCCGGCCCTGCACGAGGTCGCGGACGCCACGCACTACCCGGTGACGCTGGCGGTCGGGGCCGGCGAGCGGCTGCTGCTGTCGGTCGGCTGCCGTCGGGGCCTGTCCGCCGCGGACTTCGCCGCCCGGACGTCGCGGGCGCTGGAACTCCTCGCGGACGGGGGCGACCGTGCGGCGGACACGCTGGACGTGCTGCCGCCCGCCGAGCACCGGCGGCTGACCGCGCTGGCGGCCGGGCCGCGGCGGCCGGGGGCCGGACCGGCCACCATTACCGGGCGGTTCGCGGAACAGGCGGGCCGCACCCCGGACGCCCCGGCCGTCGAGTCGGCCTCCGGCGTCCTGACCTACGCAGCGCTGGACGCCGCCTCCGACGCGCTGGCCTCCCGGCTGGTCCACGCGGGGCGGCGCCCGGCGACACCGTCGCGCTGCTGCTGCCCCGCTCGGCGGACGTCGTCGTGGCCCAGCTCGGCGTCCTGAAGGCGGGGGCCCGCTGGCTCCCTCTGGACCCGGCCCACCCGCCGGCCCGGCTGGCCGCGTCCGTCCGGGAGTCGGGCGCCCGCCTGGCCCTGACGACGGTGCCCGAGCCCACGGCCCTGCCCGCCAGGCTGACGGCGATCCCCGTCCACTCCCCCGCCGCCCCGCCCAATGGCCCCCTCCCTGCGCCGCACCCCGGCTCGGGCGCCTGCGTGCTGTACACCTCCGGGTCCACCGGCACGCCCAAGGGGGTGCTCGTGCCGCACCGGGCCGTCGTGGAGCTGGCCGCCGACGAGCGGTTCCGGGGCGCCGCCCACCGCCGGGTGCTCGCGCACGCCCCGTACACCTTCGACTCGTCCACGTACGAGGTGTGGGTGCCGCTGCTGAACGGCGGGACGGTCGTCGTAGCGCCGCCCGGCCCGGTCACACCCGAGGTGCTGCGCGAGGTGATCGCCCGCCAGGAGGTCACCGCGCTGTTCCTCACCCCCGAACTCCTGCGCACCCTGGCCGAGATCGCACCCGACGCGCTCGACGGGGTCGCCGAGGTGTGGGCCGGGGGCGACGTGCTGGACCCCGCCACCGTGGCCCGTCTGCGCGTCCACTGCCCCGGCACCGCCGTCGTCAACGGCTACGGGCCCACCGAGACCACCGTCTTCGCCACCGCGCACACCGCGGACGGCGCCCCGGGCCCGGTCCCCGTCGGACGTCCGCTGGACAACACCCGCGCCCACGTCCTGGACGCCCTGCTGCGTCAGGTCCCGGCGGGCGGGACCGGCGAGCTGTACATCGCCGGGACCGGCCTCGCGGACGGCTACCTCGCGCGGCCCGGGCAGACCGCCGAGCGGTTCGTCGCCGACCCGTACGGGCCGCCCGGCTCCCGGATGTACCGCACCGGCGACCTGGTCCGGCGGCGCCCCGACGGCCTGCTGGACTTCCGGGGCCGGGCCGACGACCAGCTGAAGATACGGGGCGTGCGCATCGAGCCCGCCGAGGTCGAGGCGGTCCTCGCCCGCTGCCCGGGCGTGCGGCGGGCGGTGGTCGCCGCACGCCCGGACGCCTCGGGCGGCAAGCGCCTCGCCGCCTGGCTGGCTCCCGGACCCGGCTCGTCCGCTGATTCCGCTTCGGGTCGACTCCTGGCCCGTGCACGGGAGTACGCCGCCCGGGAGCTGCCCGGGCACCTCGTGCCCGCCGTGTGGGCGGAGATCGCGGAGATCCCCCTCACCCCGCACGGCAAGACGGACCGGGCCGCGCTGCCCGAGCCCGCCGGTGTCTTCACCGCGCCTCGCGACGGAGTGCACCCCGGCCCGGAACGCGCCCCGGGCACCGAGCGTGAGCGCCTGCTGCGCGAGCGGTTCGCCGAGGTGCTGGGGGTGTCCGAGGTGGGCCCGGACACCGACTTCTTCGCGGCGGGCGGCCACTCGCTCACCGCGCTGCGCCTCGCGTCCCTGGCCGGGGTGCCGCTGGCCGCCCTGTTCGCGGCCCCGACCCCGGCCCGCCTGGCCGCGGCCGTCGCGCCGCCCGCCGAGCCCCTGGCCGATCTGACGCCGCTCCTCACCCTGCGCGGCGGCGGTGACCGCACGCCCCTGTTCTGCGTCCACCCGGCGCTGGGCCTCGGCTGGTCGTTCGCCGCGCTCCTGCCCCACCTGCACCCGGACCGGCCGGTGCACGCCCTTCAGCCTTCCGCGCTGACCTCGCCCGACGCCGCCCGTCCGGACAGCGTCGCCGAGCTGGCCGAGGAGTACACCGCGCGCATCCGGGCCCTGGTGCCGCACGGCCCGTACGCCCTGGCCGGCCGCTCCTTCGGCGGCACCGTCGCCCACGAGATCGCCGTGCGGCTGCGCGCGCAGGGGCAGCGGGTGCGGGTGCTGGCCGTGCTGGACGCCGTACCGCAGCCGCCCGGCACCCCCCGCGTCGCAGACGACGTGGCCGAGCGGGAATCACTGCGCATCCTGCTCCACAGCCACGCCCCCGGTGTGCCCGGGCCCGCCGGGAGCCTGGACCGCGCGGCGGTGTTCGCCGCGGTCCGCGCCGCCGACGGACCGCTGGCGGCGATGGACGACCGGGTCCTGCACGCGCTGGCCGACACCGGCGTCCATCACATCCATCTGGCGCGCGCCTGGCGCCCGTCCCGCTACGACGGACAGGTCACGCTCTTCTCCGCGACCCGGGCGGCGCACGCCGGCACCGCCGAGAAGGCGGCGGCCTGGCGGCCCGTGGCCGCCGCCCTCGACGTACACGAACTCGACTGCGCGCACAGCGAAGTCCTCCAGCCGGACCAGGCGGCACGGATCGCCGCGGTCCTCGAAACCACCCTCCGTGGGGAGTGAGCGATGACCACCGACACCCTGTGCCTCGCCGGACCGGCCGCCGACGAGGAGTACGAGTTCCCCGTCTCCGACGCCCAGGCGCGCCTGCTCGTGCTCGACGAACTGAACCCCGGCACCGCGCAGTACAACGTGCCCGCGGCGTTCGCCGTGACCGGGCCGCTCGACGTCGGCGCGTTCGGCCGTGCGCTGGACCTCCTGGTCGCCCGGCACGAGGCGCTGCGCACCGTCTTCCGTATCGCGCCCGACGGCACCCGGACCCAGCTCGTCCGCGCCACCGGCCGCGCCGCGCTCACCGTCGAGCGGAACGTGCCCGCCGACCGGGCCGGGGAACTGCTGCGCCGGGACGCGGCCCGCCCCTTCGACCCGGGCACCGGCCCGCTGCTGCGCGCCTCGGTGTACGCACTGGACGACGGCACCCACCGGCTGCTGCTCAACGCCCACCACCTGGTCTGCGACGGCTGGTCACTGGGCCTGATCCTCCGGGAGCTGGGCACGGCCTACCGGAACGAGGCGGCCGGGCGGCCGCACAGCCCACCCGAACCGCCCCTCCAGTTCCCCGACGCCGCCCTGTGGCAGCGCGAGCGGGCGGCCGCCGGGGAGCACGCGGCGGCGGTGGCGCACTGGGCGGAGTCGCTGCGCGGCGCGCCCGCCGTCCTCGAACTGCCCACGGACCGGCCGCGCCCCACCGCGCGTCCGAGCGACGGGGGCTCGGTGCCGTTCACGCTGCCCGCCACCGTGCGGGCCCGGCTGGCCAAGGCGGCCGGCGCCGCGGGCGCGACCTCGTTCGCCGCCCTGTTCGCGGCGTACGCGGCGTTCCTGTGCCGTCTGACCGGCCGCACCGACCTGGTCATCGGCTACCCGGTCTCCGGCCGCGAGCACCCCGACCTCCAGCACACCGTGGGCATGCTCGCCGGCACCCTCGCCCTGCGGGTGGACGTGGGCGGCGACCCGTCCTTCCACGAGCTGACCGGCCGGGTGCGCGCCGCCCTGCGGGACGCGGCCCCGCACCAGGAGGCCCCGTTCGAGGCGGTGGTGGACGCTCTCAACCCCGTGCGCGAGCCCGGCCACGACCCGGTGGTGCAGGTCGTCCTCTCCTACGACGACGACACCGAACTCACCCTGGACCTGGCCGGGACGGACACCCGGCGGCTCGCACTCCCGCTGGACACCGCCAAGTTCGACTTCCACCTGCACGTCGAGCGCTGGGGCGAGGACCTGGCGGCGCAGTTCATCCACCGCACCGACCTGTTCGCCCCGGCGACCGCCGCCCGCTGGGCGCGCAACTTCCGCGCCCTGCTCGACGCCCTGCTCGCCGACCCGCACGCCCCGCTGTCGCGCCTCGACATGGTTCCGCCGGAGGAGCGCCGGCTGCTCCTCGCGCAGAACGACCGCCTCGCGGACGCCGCCCCCGCCGACCGGCTGGTGCCGGAGTTGGTCGCAGAGGTCGCGGCGGCCCGCCCCGACGCCACGGCCCTCGTCCACGACGGTGAACGCCTCAGCTACCGCGAGCTGCTGGAGCGAGCCGACGCGCTGGCCGCGCGGCTGCGTGCCGCCGGGGTGCGCCCCGGCACCCGGGTCGGGCTGCTGCTGCCGCGCTCGGCCTTCCAGGGCGTCGCCGCGCTCGCGGTGCTGCGGGCGGGCGGCGCGTACGTGCCGCTGGACCGGGCGCACCCCGACGACCGCATCCGCGACATGCTCGCCACCTCCGGCACGGCGCTGCTCCTCACCTCGGACGCCACCGCCGCGCGGGCGGGCGCGCTCGGCGTGCCGCAGCTCCGCGTGGACCATGTACGGCCGGCCGAGCCGCCGCCCGTCCACGACGGCCCGGCACCCGGCCCCGGCGACCTCGCCTACGTCCTGTTCACCTCGGGCTCCACCGGCCGTCCCAAGGGGGTCGCCGTGGAGCACCGTGCGCTGGCGAACCTCACCCGGGCCGTGCGCGGCGCCTTCCCGGTCGAGGCCGGCGACCGGGTGCTGCAGTTCGTCGCGTTCGGCTTCGACGTCGCCGTGTCCGACCTGTTCTTCCCGTGGGTCGCCGGGGCGGAACTGCACGTACCGACCGAGGACGAACGGCTCGGCGAGGCGCTGCTGCACCGGCTGCGCGACTCACGGATCACGTACGTGTTCCTGCCGCCATCCGCCGCCATGCTGCTGCCCGACATCGGGGACGCCCTGCCCGACCTGCGCACCGTCGCGGTCGGCGGCGAGGCGTGCCCCGCCGAGCTGGTCGGACGGCTGCACGCGCCGGGCCGCCGGGTCGTCAACGCCTACGGGCCCAGCGAGGTCAGTGTCTACTCCCACACCGCGGACCTCCTGCCGGGCGCTCCGGTGGTGCTGGGCCGCGCGGTGCCCGGCAGCCGCGCCTACGTCCTCGACGAGCTGCTGCGTCCGGTGCCGGTCGGCGTCACCGGCGAGATCTACGTGACCGGCGCGGGACTCGCCCGCGGCTACGTCGGGCGGCCGGGCCTGACCGCCGAGCGCTTCGTCGCCGACCCGTTCGGCGCCCCGGGCACCCGGATGTACCGCACGGGCGATCTGGGGTGCGTCGACGCCGACGGCGCGGTCGCCTACCTGGGCCGCGCCGATCTCCAGGTGAAGCTGCGCGGTGTCCGGCTCGAACTCGGCGAGGTGGAGTCGCTGCTGGCCGCCCATCCGCAGGTGCGGGTCGCCGCCGCGGCCGTGCGCGGCACGGGCGCGGACCAGCGGCTCGTCGCGTACGTGGTGGGCCGGGACCCGGCCGCCGCACCCGCCGACGACGTGCTCCGCGCCCATCTGGCGGAGCGGCTGCCGGCGTTCATGCTCCCGGAGGTCTTCGTACGCCTCGACGCGCTGCCACTCAACGGCAACGGCAAGACCGACCGGGCGGCGCTGCCCGAGCCGCCCGTCACCCGGCGCGCCCCGGAGCCGGACGGCGCGGGCCCCGGCACCCCGACCGAGCGGTTCGTCGCGGGGATCTGGGCCCGGGTCCTGACGACGGACCGGGTCGGCCTCCACGACAACTTCTTCGAGCTGGGCGGCAACTCCGTCCGGCTGGCCCGGGTCCTGGTCGCGCTCCGGGAAGCCGGCGCGGACGGGAACCTCGGCCTCGTCGACCTGTTCCGCCTCCCCACGGTCGCCGCCCTCGCGGGCCGCCTCGACCAGATACGTACGGACCGCCCCGCCGCACCGGCGGACTCCGGCGGCTCCACCGCCCACGGCCGGGAGCGCCATCAGCGGCACGCCGCGGCCGTCCGACTCCGTTCCCGGAAAGGCATGTCACGATGACCGAGCCCGCAGCCCCCGACACCCTCGACTCCGCCATCGCCGTCATCGGCATGAGCGGCCGCTTCCCCGGCGCGCCCGATCTGGCGGCCTATTGGCAGAACCTGCTGGCCGGGGTCGTCTCCGTCACCGACTTCACCGAGGCGGAGCTCCTCGCCGACGGCGCCGACCCCGCCCAGGTCGCCGGCCGCGACCACGTACCGTCCAAGGGCGTGCTGGAGGGCGCCGACCGTTTCGAACCGGCCCTGTTCGGCTTCAACCGCACCGAGGCCGCCGTCCTCGACCCGCAGCACCGCCTGCTGCTGGAGACGGCGTGGTCGGCGCTGGAGGACGCGGGCCTGAATCCGCTCGGCGCGCCGGCGCGCACCGGCGTGTACGTCGGTGGCGGGGTCACCGAGCACATGCTGGCCGCGCAGACCGATCCGGCGCTCGCGGCGCAGCACGGCGCGCTCCAGGCGCGCATCCTCACCGACCGCGAGTTCCTGGCTCCGTGGATCTCGTACCGGCTCGGCCTGGACGGTCCGAGCCTGACCGTGCAGACGGCCTGCTCGACCTCGCTGAGCGCGCTGCACCTCGCCTGCCAGGCGCTGCTTCTCGGTGACTGCGACACCGCGCTCGCCGGGGGCGTCGCCGTGGACTCCGTACGCAGGCGGGGCTATGTGCACTACGAGGGCGGGATCTTCTCGGCCGACGGCCGCTGCCGCCCCTTCGACGAGGCGTCCGGCGGGACCGTGCCGGGCAACGGCGTCGGTGTGGTGGTGCTGCGCCGGTTGGCGGACGCGCTCGCCGACGGGGACCCGATCCGCGCGGTGGTCCGGGGCAGCGCGGTCACCAACGACGGCGCCGCCCGCGTCGGCTTCACCGCCCCGGGCGTGGACCAGCAGACCGCGGCGATCAGGGAGGCGTGGGCGTCGGCGGGCCTCGACCCGGCGGACGCCCAGTACCTGGAGGCGCACGGCACGGCGACGCGGCTCGGCGACCGGATCGAGGCGAGCGCCGCGGGCGCGGCGTTCGCGGGCGCCGGCACCGGGGCCGTCGCCCTCGGCTCGGTGAAGGCCAACCTCGGGCACCTGGACGCGGCGGCGGGCGTGGCCGGGGTGATCAAGACCGTGCTGATGCTGGAGCACGGCGTCATCGCCCCGACGGCGGGCGCGGGCCGACCGAATCCGGAACTGGGGCTCGCCGACTCGCCGTTCCATGTGGTCACCGAGGCCGAGCCGTGGCCGGAGCCCGCCGGCGGACCGCGCCGGGCCGGGGTCAGTTCCGTCGGCATCGGCGGCACCAACGTCCATGTGGTCCTGGAGCAGGCCCCGCCGCGCACCCCGGCCGCCGGGGCGCCGCCGGAGCCGGAGGCGCTGCTGCTGGCCGCGCACAGCGAGGACGCGCTGAGGGCGCTCGCGGGACGGCTCGCCGCCGCGCTGCGCGGCCCGGCGGCGCCGGACCTCGCCGATGTCGCCCGTACGCTGCGCGAGGGCCGCGCCCCGCTGGCGGTACGCGCGTACGTGGTGGCCTCGGACCGCGCGGAGGCCGCCGCACGGCTCGACGGGCTGGTCCTCGGCCGTCCCGCCGCGCACCCGGGCGACCCGGCCGGGCCGCGTGCGCTGGGCGAGGCGTGGCTGCGGGGCGAGTTGCCGGACGGGCCGGACCGGGGCCGCCGCGTCTCGCTGCCCGGTTATCCGTTCGCGGGTGAGAGCTTCGGGGCGCTCTCGCTGGACGCCGTCCGGGCTCCGGCCGGGGCGGTGGACGCGCCGCAGGACGCGGGGCCGGACGCCGGGCCGGACGCGGGGGTGCGGGCGCTGATCGTGGAGACCCTGGGGCTCGCGGGCGAGCAGGACATGGGGATGACCTACTTCGCCGCCGGCGGGGACTCGCTGGCCGCCGTCCACCTGGTCGGCTGCCTGCGCGACGACTTCGGCCTCGACGTTCCGCTCACCCTGTTCCTGGAGGAGCTGACGCTGGACGAGCTGGCGCGGCGGATCGTCGAGGCGGGCAGCCCCGACGACGCGCTGGACGCGCTGCTCAGCGAGTTCGAGAACGTGTAGGGGCGGGACGCGGGAGGGGGGCCGGCGGAAGTTCCGCCGGCCCCCCTCGTACGTCGCGGTGGTTCAGGAGGCCACGAAGGCGCCCGTCACCACCCGCACCACCTCCGGCAGCCCGGCATCCAGGTAGAAGTGGCCGCCGGGCAGGACGTGGGTGGTCAGGCCGGCGGCCGTCTCCCGTTCCCAGGCGGCCAGTTCGGCCACGGGCACCCGGGGGTCGGCGTCGCCGCCCAGCGCCACCACGGGGCAGCTCAGCGGGGGCCCCGGCGCGTACGCGTAACGCCCGAGCAGCCGGTAGTCCGCGCGCAGCGGGGGCAGCGCCAGCTCCATCAGCATGGGGTCGGCGAGCAGTTCCTCGTCCGTCCCGGCCAGTAGCCGTATCTCGGCGAGGAGTTCGTCGTCGGACAGCTCCTGCGACCAGCGCGCCGGGAGGGGCAGGGAGGGCCCGCCGCGCCCCGACACGAAGAGCACCGCGGGCGGACGGCCCAGGCCCTGGAGCACCCGGGCCGACTCGAACGCCATCAAGGCGCCCATGCTGTGCCCGAACAGCGCGAGCGGCCGGTCAGCCGGGTCCGGCGGCAGCTCTCTCAGCACCGCCTCCACGATCTCCTCCGCCCGCTCGACCGGCGGCTCCCCGAAGCGGTCGTGCCGGCCCGGGTACTGCACCACGAGCGGGTCGAGCGCCCCGCTGACCGCGGCCGACAGGGCGTGCTGCGCGGAGGCGGTGCCGCCCGCGTGCGGGAAGCACAGCAGCCGGACGGGTGCGTGGGGCGCGGGGTGGAAACGGCGTATCCAGTGGGCCATGGACGTCCCTCTCGGTCGTGGGGCCCGGTCGCCCCGTACGTGCGACGAACGGGGCCCCGCGCCGTATCGCCCGGCGCGGGGCCCCTTCTGTTCCGGGTGGTGCCCGCGGTCTACTCGGCCGCGGCCATCCACTCCTCCACCTGCTCCAGCGTGGTGTCCGGACCGGCGACGAGAACCCTCAACTCGTCGTCGTGCGGATTCAGGGTGACGACGGCGGGGCAGCGACGGCAGCCCTCGACGCCCACCTGGTTCCACCACTTGCACTGCGGGCGGAGGTGACACCGCGGCAGGGACCGCTCGTCCGCCCCGGCCTCCTCCGGCACGACGCGGATCCGCTCGATCAGGCCGCACGCGTCGCCCACCCGGTTCGCGCACTCCGACACGCAGTGCGAGGCGAACCGCAGCACCCGGTTGGGCGCGATACCCGCCGGCACGGCGCCGAGGACATCGGCGGCCGGCACCGGTTCGGCCAGGTAGACGACCTCGCCGCCGTCGCCGGAGCGGACGCCGAGGACCACGCTCTCCGGACGACTCGCGTCGCCGGAGGGACACCAGTTCAGGGGCGGCTGCCCCGCGGACCCGTCCACGGTGGTCACCTCCGCCGCCTCAGCAGCTCGCCGGGCGGACGCCGGTCGTGTTGACGACCAGGCCGCCGACGACACCGGTGTCGACGGCTCCGTTCGCCTGTTCCACGGCGACGGCCTCGGCGAGGTGCGCGGCGAGCTGCTCCTGCGACGTAATCCGCTCGGCGCGGCCCGCTGCCGCGGCGGGCGCGCTGCCCGCCGCGACCATCCCGGTGACCAGTGCCGCGGCCACCGCGGCCGTACGCAGACCCTTGTTCATCTTGCCCCTCCCAGTTAGACGGATGGTGCTGTGCCCCGACGCTAGGGTCGGCACAGCCCCACCACCGGCGGCCGGAGAGGCAGTTTCGAGGCAGCCGCCCATGAGAGCGCTCCCAAAAACAGGCGGGGTGAGGGTGGCAGCGCAGGGGATTCCCCCTCTGTACCCACGCGCCACGCGCACAGGTGACAATGGAAGGGCTTCCATAACTGCCGCGAGAGAAGGCCCGCCTCCATGACTGAGGAACTGCCGCATCGGCACGCCACGCTCGACGAGGTGGCCGCGCTGGCCGGTGTGTCACGATCGGTGGCCTCCCGGGTGATCAACAACGCGCCCCATGTCAGCCGGGCCAAGCGCGAGTCCGTCGAGAGGGCGATCAGGAAACTCGGCTACGTCCCCAATCCGAAGGCGCGCGCCCTGGCCACGAGGCAGGCGGGGGCGGCCGCGCTGGTCATCTCACAGGATGACCCGGAGGTCCTGACGGATCCGTTCTTCGCGCAGGTCGTCGCCGGGGTGGCGAGTGCGCTGGAAGACGCCGACCTGCACATGATGCTGTGCGTCGCCGCCAGCCCGCGCGGCCGGGAGCGGGTGGAACAGCTCGTACGCTCCCGTGTCGTCGACGGGGTGATGCTGATGGCGTTGCACGAGGACGACCCGCTGGCCCGGATCGCCAAGGAGAGCCGGATCCCGGTCGTCTTCGGTGGGAGGCCCGTCGATTTCGAGCCGCGCTGGTACGTGGACATCGACAACGTCGGCGGCGCGCGGGACGCGACCGATCACCTGCTCTCGCGTGGGCGGACTCGCGTGGTCACGATCTGCGGCCCGCTGGACACCGAGGTGGGCGCCTCACGGCATCGCGGCTACCGGGAAGCGATGATGCTGGCCGGTCTGAAGCCCCGCCCGCCCCAGGAGGGGGATTTCACCGAAGCCGCCGGAGCCGCCGCGATGGCCCGTCTGCTGGAGGCGCACCCGGACCTGGACGGGGTGGTCGCGGCCAATGACAACATGGCGGCGGGCGCGTTGCGCGCGTTGCGCGGCGCCGGGCGCTCGGTGCCGGAGGACGTGGCCGTGGTCGGGTTCGACGATCTCGCCGTCGCACAGCTCGCCGAACCCGCGCTCACCACGATCCATCAGCCGGTCCGGGATCTGGGGCGCGAGATGGCCCGGATGCTCGCCGGGCTGATCGCGGGCCGTACCGCCAGTCCGCTGATCCTGCCCACTCACCTGGTCGAGCGCGCCAGTAGCTGATGCGGGATGAGTGGTGCGCGGCCGGCAACCGTCGGCCGCCGGGAGGCGGCCGGGCGGGGAGTGGACACCGGTTGCCTGCCCGAAGGCCGGCCGCACACCACCGTCTGTGCGGGGCCGTTCAGCCCTTGACGGCGCCCTGCATGATCCCGCCGACGATCTGCCTGCCGAGCAGGCCGAAGACGACCAGGACGGGCAGCGTGCCCAGGAGGGTGCCCGCCATGACCACGGACTGGTCCTGGACGTACCCGCCGCCGAGCTGACGCAGGGCGACCTGCACGGTGGGCTCCTGGGAGGAGAGCGCGATGATCGGCCAGAAGAAGTCGTTCCAGGCCGTCATGAAGGTGACCAGGCCCAGGACCGCCATGGCGGGGCGCGCGATGGGGACGACGATCGTCCAGAAGATCCGGGCCGTGGAGGCGCCGTCGACACGGGCGGCTTCGATGAGTTCGTCGGGCAGTGACTGGGCGATGTACTGCCGCATGAAGAACACACCGAAGGCGGAGACCAGGCTGGGCAGGATCACCGCCTGCAACTGATTAGCCCACTCGAGCTTCGCGATCACCATGAACAGAGGGATCACGCCGAGCTGTGGCGGGATCATCATGGTGCCGACGGTGAACGCGAGCAGCGCGTTGCTTCCCTTGAAGCGCAGTTTGGCGAACGCGAACCCGGCGAGGGTGGAGCACAGCACCGTACCGACGGTGATGGACCCGGACACGATCAGGGAGTTGACCAGGGCCTTCCCGATGTCGGCCTGGTCCAGGGCCTGTTGGAAGTTGTGCAGCAGGTTGGGCCCGGGAATCAGCGTCGGCGGTACCTTCGCGATGTCCGCGTTGGACCGGCTGGCCGCCACGATCGTGTAGTAGAAGGGGAAGGCGGAGACCAGCACGGCGAAGACGAGGAACGTGTACGTGAGGCGGCTGCCGTGCAGGGTGCGTCCCGCGCGGCGCCTCGGCCCCCGGCGGCGTGACGCGGTGACGGCGGACGGCTGCCCGGCGTGCGCGGTGTTCGGATCGGCGAGGATGGTCACCGGCCGGCCTCCTTGGCCATGCGGCGGCGCGCGAGGAGGGCGTTGAGCCCGACGAGCACCAGGATGAGCAGGAACATGACCCAGGCGATGGCGGCGGCCCGGCCCAGGTGGAAGAAGGACCAGCCCTGCTCGTACATGTACAGGCCGAGCGTCTGGTACTGGTGGGTGATACCGCCGCCCGCGTTGCCCTCGAACAGCAGCGGCTCGCCGAAGAGCTGTGTGGCGCCGATGGTCGACATGATCACGGAGAAGACGATGGTGGGGCGCAGGCCCGGCAGGGTCACGTGCAGGAACTGCCGCCAGCGAGAGGCGCCGTCCATTTCGGCGGCCTCGTACAGATCGCCGGGAATGGACTGCATGCCGGCCAGGAAGATCAGCGCGTTGTAGCCGGTCCAGCGCCAGACGACGATGCAGGCGATGGCGGTCTGGGAGGCGAGGGTGCCCGTCTGCCAGTCCACCGGGCCGACGCCGACGAGGCCGATGGCGTAGTTGATCAGGCCGAAGTCGTGGCCGAAGAGCTGGGCGAACACCAGGGTCGCGGCGGCCACCGAAGTGGCGTACGGCATCAGCATCATGGTGCGGAAGAAGGTGCGCCCGCGGAGCTTGTAGTTGAGCAGGTGCGCGAGCCCCAGGGCGATCAGGAGCTGCGGGACGGTGGACAGCACGCCCAGGGTGAAGGTGTTGCGCAGGGCGCCCCAGAAGAACGGGTCGGTGAAGATGGCGGTGTAGTTGCCGAAGCCGCGCCATTCCATGTCGCCGGGGGTCTGCAACTCGATCCGGTACAGCGAGATGAACGCGGTGTAGATCAGCGGGAAGAGGCCGAAGGCTCCGAACAGCACGAAGAACGGCGCTATGTAGGTGTACGGCGAGAGGGTGCGCCAGGCCCGGCGTCCTGGTGGGAGCTGGGGACTGCGCGCCGGCGCGGCGGCGGTGACGGTCACGGGGTGACCCTTCGGGTGTGCGGGGAGGCCGGGGCCTCGGCGGGTGGTCGGGGAAGGGGGCCGGGGGCGGACCGGGGCGTGGCGAGGGACCCGGCCCGCCCCCGCGGCGTGATCAGCCGATGGCGTTGTCGATGCCCTTCTCGGCGTGCTTCCAGGCGGTGTCGGGCGACGTGCCCTTCTTCTCGATCTCGAACAGCCCGGCGGTGATCTGCTCCTGGATGTCCTGGTCGTTCACGCCGAGCACCTGGACCGGCGCCTGCTTGGCCGCGTCACCGAAGATCTTTCCGATGGGCGCACCCGAGAAGTAGGGGTCCTCGGTGTCCGCCACCTTCGCGATGGCCGGCACGCTGGAGGGGAAGTTGCCGATCTCGGTGAAGAGCTTGGCCTGCTGCTCGGGGGCGGTCAGCCACTCGATGAGCTCGTAGGCTTCCTTCTTGTGCTTGGCGGCCCTGGGGATGGAGAGGTACGAGCCTCCCCAGTTGCCCGGGACACCGGGCATCCTGGCGATGTCCCACTTGCCCTTGCCCGCGTCGCCCGCCTGGCCCTTGATGTAGCCGAGCATCCAGGCCGGGCACGGCAGGGTGGCGAAGGAGCCCGCGGCGAACGCCTGGTTCCAGGGCGGCGTCCACTGCGCCAGCTCGGCGCTCACGCCCGCGCGGTCGGCCTTGACGGACAGGTCCCAGGCTTCCTTGACCGCCGGACTGTCCTGGTAGATGAGCTTGCCGGAGGAGTCGTAGTAGCGCTCCTTGTACTGGCCGGCCACGTTGGTGTAGATGCTCCGGATGCTGTCGATCCAGGCGGTCTTGGCGGGGGCGTTCTTCATGTACTGCTTGCCGAGGTCCAGGTAGCCGTCCCAGGTGGACCACTTCTTGGCGAGTTCCTCGCGGTCGGTGGGAAGTCCGGCCTTCTTGAGCAGGTCGGTGCGGTAGCAGATGGCGCCGGGGCCGTTGTCCGTTCCCAGGCCCATGACCTGGCCGCTCCTGGTAGTGGCGGCGCCCCACTTGGAGTCGGTGAAGTTCGCCTTCAGCTTGGCGGCCCCGTACTGGTTCAGGTCCTCGAACTTGTCGCTCTGGCGCTGGGCCACGGAGGCGATGCGGCCGATCTCGATGCCCTGGACGTCGGCCAGGCCGCCGCCGCCGGCGAGGCGGGTCTGCAGCGCCTTCCAGTAGTTCTTCTCCTCCTGGGTGTCGGTCTGCTTGATCGTGATGTTCGGGTGGCTCTTCTCGTACTCCTTGTAGAGCCCGGCCTCCTTGAAGCCGAACGTGCCGAACAGGTCGACGGTCAGGGTGATCCTGCCGTTGCTGTCCTGGGCATCGGTCGAGCCCGATCCGCAGGCGGCCAGCAGGGTGCCGGCCGCGGCCATGGCGCCCAGGCGGATGAGGATTCTTCTCGCGGCTCGTGCAGTGGACATGGGAAGCCTCCTTGCGTGTATGCGTACAAAAGGTGGTGCGGGTGGAGACCTCAGGACCCCTGGCGTCCGCGGGCCGCGTTCGCGGCGTCCCGTAGCCACTCGGCGCTCTGCTTCGGGGTGCGCATCTGGGTCTCGTAGTCGACGTGGACGATGCCGAAGCGCTTGCCGTAGCCGTAGGCCCACTCGAAGTTGTCCATCAGGGACCAGGCGAAGAAGCCCCGCACGTCCGCGCCGGCCTCGCGGGCCCGGCCCACCGCGGCAAGATGGTCGGCCAGGTACACGGTCCGGTCGATGTCCTCGATGCGGCCGCCGGCTCCGGAGCCGTACACCGAGTCGTCGAAGGCCGCACCGTTCTCGGTGACGTACATCGCCGTGCCGGGGTAGTCGCGGCTGATCCGGGTGAGCAGGTCGGTCATGCCCTGCGGGTGGATCTCCCACGGCATCGCGGTGACGGGCCGGTCGGGCTGGGGGACCCTGACGGTCTCCCCCGGCTCGCCGCCGGCCGCCACGACGTCGCTGACGTAGTAGTTGATCCCGACGAAGTCCACGGGCCGGCCGATGACCTCCAGGTCCCCCGCCTCCACCGGCAGTTCGGCCCCGAGCCTGGCCAGATCCTCGACCACGTCCTGCGGATACCGCCCGCGCAGGACAGGGTCGAGGTAGATGCGCGCGCCCATGCCGTCCGCCTGGCGGGCGGCCGCGAGGTCGGCGGGGCTGTCGGACGCCGGGTAGACCTGGGCGGGGTTGAAGGTGATGCCGACCTGTGCCGGCGTGGGCACCACCGCACGGATCCGCTCGACGGCCAGCCCGTGCCCCAGGTGCAGATGGTGCACGGCGCGGACGGCGGCCCGGAAGTCCTTGCGCCCCGGGGCGTGGCAGCCGATGTGGTAGCCGAGGATCGCCGAACAGAAGGGCTCGTTGAGGGTGATCCAGTGGTGCACCCGGTCGCCGAGCCGGCCGGCCGCCAGCTCCGCGTAGTCGGCGAAGCGGTAGGCGGTGTCCCGCTCGGGCCAGCCTCCGGCGTCCTCCAGCTCCTGCGGCAGGTCCCAGTGGTAGAGCGTCGCCCAGGGAGTGATGCCCTGCGCCAGCAGCTCGTCCACGAGGCGGTCGTAGAAGTCGAGCCCCTTCGCGTTCGCCGGTCCGCGCCCACCGGGCTGGACCCGCGGCCAGGACAACGAGAAGCGGTAGGCGTCCAGTCCGAGACCGGCGAGCAGTCGCACGTCGTCGGGCATCCGGTGGTAGTGGTCGCACGCCACATCGCCGTGGTCGTCGCCCTCGATCGCACCGGGGGTGTGGCTGAAGGTGTCCCAGATCGACGGCGTACGCCCGTCGACATCGACCGCCCCTTCGATCTGGTACGCCGACGTCGCGGCGCCCCACACGAAGTCCGCCGGGAGACCGGGGACGGTGAGGCCGGGCAGGGGCTGGGGCTCGGACCGGCCGGAATCGACAGGCCGCAGATCGATGCTCATGGGGTGCTTCTCCAACAGCGGAGGGATTCGGGAAGGAGCCGCCGCGTGTACGACTGACTCCTGGGCGGCAAACTGGGAGCGCTTCCAGAAAGATGGGGGCGATGTTCACCTTTGTCAAGGGTCCGCGTCCATGACCCTTCCTGTTGGCCATCCGGTGCCAACGAGGGAGAATCAGCAATGTTTGCCCGAATATGACCCTGCGACAGCGGCCACGAACACGGCGGATCAGCTGCCGCGCCATGACCCACTCACCGCTTGACACCCCTGGATCACTTGCACATTATTTGGGAGCGCTACCAATACGGCGCGTGATCGTGCGGGGTTCGACGACTGCCGAGGGGGGCGTCGAACCCCGCACCGGCGTGGTGCCCACCGCCGCGCGGCCGCCCCTCCCCTTCCCGCAAGGAGTGCGTCGTGCCCGAACCGTCCGTGGCTGTCCGCCCGACCCTGGAGGCGGTCGCCGCCCACGCGGGCGTGTCCCGCTCAACGGTGTCCCGCGTCATCAACGGCGGGACCGGAGTACGCCGACAGGTCATGGCCAGAGTCGAAGGAGCCATCGAAGAGCTGGGGTACGTGCCCAACCGGGCCGCTCGCACGCTGGTCACCCGACGTACCGGAAACATCGCGGTGATGATCGCCGAACCCGAGGGCCGCGTCTTCTCCGACCCCTACTTCGGGCTCCAGATCCGCGGCATCAGCAAGGAGTTGGTCGCACACGACCTCCAGCTGGTCCTCCTCCTCGCCGAAGGGGCCGGCGACCGGGAGCGGATGGACCGCTACCTGTCCGGCGGCCACATCGACGGCGCGCTGGCCTTCTCCGTACACCGTGACGACCCGCTGCCCGACATCGTCAGGCGCCTCGGCCTGCCGACCGTCTACGGCGGCAGGCCCCACTGGGAACCGATCCCCCGGGAGGCCGCACTCGCGTACGTCGACGCGGACAACCGCGGCGGGGCCAGGGAAGCCGTGCGCTACCTCGTCGCCCAGGGCCGCCGACGGATCGCGCACATCGCCGGTCCCCTCGGCCTGGCCGCAGGGATCGACCGGCTGGACGGCTACCGGGATGTGCTGTTCGACGCCGATCCCTCGCTCGTCGCGCAGGGCGACTTCACCGACGGGAGCGGCGAGCGCGCGATGGCCCAACTCCTGGACCGGCACCCCGATCTGGACGCGGTCTTCGTCGCCAGCGACCTCATGGCCAAGGGCGCGCTGCGCACCCTGCGCGCACGAGGCCGCACCGTGCCGCACGACGTGGCCGTGGTCGGTTTCGACGACCTCACCTCCGTGTCCACGGCCACCGATCCGCCGCTCACCACGGTCCGGCAGGACATCGAGGGCATGGGCCGCACGATGGCCCGGCTGCTGTTGCGCAAGCTCCACGAGCAGGGCTCCGGCACACGGACCCAGGGCGCCGTCATCACCGCCACCACCCTGACCCGCCGCGGGTCGGCCTGAGCAGGCATGAGCACGGCCCGGTGCGCAGCCCGATCCGGTCCTGAACCCGCACCCTGAACGAGCAAGGCGCTCGCCCGTCCGGCGTCGGACGGGCGAGCGCCTTGCTGTCGGCTACCGGCCGGTGTTGAACGTCAGCGCGGGCTTCGCGTTCCTGGCCAGGGTGTGCGCGAACTCCGGCCACCAGGCGCCGGCCGCCGGGTCCTCGCTTCCGTACTCCGGGTCGGCGGGGCCCGCCGTGCCCCGGTGGCAGGTGCCGTCCGATTCACCGATGGTCTTCACGTACAGGTACGCGTCGGCCAGGGGCTGCCCGGTGTCGGCGGTGGGCCGGACGCCGATGCCGCGCCCGGGGGCGTTGCACCAGGGCTCGGCGTCGGTGTACTTGCCCGCCGGGGGGATCCAGGCGCCGAGGCCGTTGCGGCTGTTGTCCAGGACGTAGTGCGAGAGGTCCTCGAGCGGGGGCCGGCCCACCGTCCGGTCGAACCAGGCGTCGGTCCACTTCCAGGTGGACGGGTCGTAGAAGTCCACCGCGTTGCCGGGCTGCCCGTCGTTGGGGGCGGACGGCGAGTAGTACTGGCTGGCGCAGGTGTCCGTCTTCCCGCGTGCCTCCTGCGGGCCTTCGGTGGTGTACCAGACGCACTTGGAGACCCAGGTGGCGTACCGGTTGAGCTGGTCGGTGGGCTGGTAGTTGGAGACGTTCAGGGCGAAGCCCTGCGTCTTGTCCAGGCCGGCCTCGATCAGCCGGCCGGCGAGTTCACCGACCGGCTGCCAGTTGCTGCTGCCGCCGTCGAGGTAGACGGACGTCTTGGGCTTGGCCTCCATGAGGTCGACCGCGGTCCGGATGTTGGCGTACCGCTCCTCGGTCCGGGCGCCGTCCGCGTCGCCCTCGGGACACTCCTTGGGCAGCAGGGCCAGCCCGTCGGGCTCGACGATGACCGCGGCGCGGCCGGTGCCGATGCCGTCGGCCACGCCCTGGACCCAGGCGCGGTACTCCTCGGGGCTGTCCGCGCCGCCGGCCGAGTAGAAGCTGCAATCGCGTCCGGTGACGTTGTACAGGACGAACACCGGTACGGTGCCGGTCAGCCTGGCCGCCAGCATCTTCTTCCGGACGACCTTCTCGATCTCGGCGGGTGTGCCGTAGTCCAGCCAGATCGCCTGCGGCCAGGAGGCCAACTTGGCCATTCGCACGGCGTCTTCGACCTTGCCCGCCTTGACGTCGGCGACCGCTTGCCGAGCGGCCCCGGCCTCGGGGTCGACGTAGAAGCGGGTGTTGCTGGGCAGCGTATGGCCGGCCGCCGCGGGGCCGGGCGAGGCAGCCGCCTCGCCACCGCCGCCCAGCGTGCCGGCGGCGAGCGCCGCGCAGGCGACCGAGACGAGCAACCGTCGCACTCTGCTCATGAGGTGAAGTCTCCTTTATGCCGGCTGATTCGCCGGCTCGGACACAGATTTTGGTAGCGCTTCCAGATGTGATTGAAGCCCAGCGCTTTCGTGGGCACATGCTGAGGCCGACGTTACAGGCATGTCAATAGCCGTTCAGCGACTCGCCGCCCCACCGCCCCCGACCAGCCAGAACGGGATAAGAAGCGGCACGAGAGGGCACTTGACCAACCCGGGCGGCGCATCGCCAGCGGCCCTTCGGTGTGAACGGAAGGTTTCCTTCGTGATGCATCGAGGCACTCCGGCCTCTTGTCCGCCCGCTACGGCGCTGCTACTTTTTGGAAGCGTTCCCAGTCCCACCCGTTCACGGCGCACCACCCATGCGCCGTCGGGCCTGTACCGCACCGCGACTCCCGGTTCCCCCCACCGGTGGTGCACGGAAGATCGTGATTGACAGGTGCACGTCCCCTCACCACAGGCGTCCTGTCCCCGCACGGTTGTGTCGTCGGCGGACGCCGAACCACTCCCCCCGCCTGCCGCATTCACGCCCCCAAGGAGGCAGCAATGCAATCCCGCACGGCTTCTCGGCGGTCTCTCAAGTACCGCTGGCTACTCGCTCCACTCGCCGCACTCGCGCTGACCCTCAACCCGATCTCCACCCCCGCGTACGCCGTCGGCGGCAGCTTCACCGACAACTTCGACTCCTACAACACGGGCCTCTGGAGCAAGTCCGACGGCTGGTCCAACGGCGGGATGTTCAACGCCGGCTGGCGCGCCGACCACACCTGGTTCAGCGGCGGTGTCATGGGCCAGAACCTCGACACCGCGAGCTGCCCGTCCGGCTGTTCGGGCAAGCCCTACGCCTCCGGTGAGTACCGCACCAACGACCTGTACTCGTACGGCCGCTTCGAGGCCCGCCTCCAGGCGGTCAAGCGCGAAGGCACCGTGACCGGCTTCTTCACCTACACCGGCCCGAGCGACGGCCAGCCCTGGGACGAGATCGACGTCGAGATCCTCGGCAAGAACACCAACCAGATGCAGACCAACTACTTCACCAACGGCGTCGGCGGCCACGAGACCGTCATCAACCTCGGCTTCGACGCCTCCGCCGGATTCCACGACTACGCCATCGAGTGGTGGAACCAGGGAACCATCAACTGGTTCGTGGACGGCAAGCTCGTCCACCAGGAGAACGGCTCACGCGGCGCACTCCCCACCCACCCGATGCGCATCATGGCCAACCTGTGGCCCGGCACCGGCGTCGACAGCTGGCTCGGCCCGTTCAACTACCCGGGCACCCCGCTGACGGCCCGCTACGACTGGATGAAGTACACCAAGTACTGATCCGACCGAAGTGAAGTCACCGCCGGGGAGCGACAGCTCCCCGGCGGTTCCCAACCGGACCCAGCCCGGTGCGTGGGCTGGGTCCGGAATGGGAACGCAGGCGTCGAGCCCCTGCCTCGTCGAACGTCAGGAAACAGGGAACCAGGTCGCGAGGTGTTTGGCGATCGCCGGTACATCGACGTTGTCCTGCGCGACTTCCTCGACGAACGGCCCGGCCACGGAAACGGGCGGCGGGGCGGCACTGGCGCTGACGCCGTTGAACCGCAGGAAGACACGCATGGCAAGCCAGGCGGTGCGCTTGTTGCCGTCGATCAGAGCGTGATTGCGGGCGACGGAGTGCAGCAGTGCCGCCGCCTTCTCGTGCAGCGTGGAATACAGCTCGGCCCCGAACACGTTCGTCCGGGGCCGTTCGATCGCCGACACCAGCAGTCCCATGTCACGCACGCTGTGCCCCGTACCGTTGACCGTACGGGCGATGGCCAGGATCTCGTCGACCTGGATGTAGCGCACGTCGGTCACTTCAGGTAGTCCAGGATCTCCGCATCGCTGTCCATCAGCTCGGCCAGGACGTCATCGACCTTCAGCTCGGCCCGGTCCTGGGCGTCGCGGATGGCCTCGATGGCGAGTTCCTGCTTGCTGCGACCCTCCCGACGAGCCCGCTCGGTGAGCTTCGCGTCAAGGTCTTCGGGGAGCCGGAGTGTCATCGCCATACAGCAATGATACCGGGCTGGTATCTGGGCGGCGAGGTGATACCAGCCACTCAAGATCTCGGACCACGAGCTGACCACCCGAAACGCAAAACGGCGGGTCAGCGGCCCTTCTCGACCGGCTCCAGAATCGCCACGCACTCCACACGATAAGTCATCGGGAAGACGTCACGCGAACCTGAGACCCTCATAGTCGCAGGTCAACGCGCTTCTGCGCCCGCTCCGAGCACCCTTTCTGCGGGCCCGGAGCGTCAAACGAGCGTCATGGCCATCAGGGAACACGCTTCTCCGGACCTCAACGTCTTCCACAAGCAGACCACCCACTCCCCTGAGTCATTAGGTCATCTGCCGTGCCTGCCGTTCATCACTCTCCCTGCCATGCAGCTCCGGACGTCCAGTCAGTGGCCGGTGGACTCCTTCACTGCAGTCGCCTGAGCGAAATCCCACGCATCCTGGATCATCTCCGACAGATTCGAGCGGCGCGGCACCCATCCCAGCCTTTCTCGGGCACGGGCGGAAGAAGCGACGAGTGTCGCGGGGTCGCCGGGTCGGCGCGAGACGACGACTTCGGGGATGGGGTGGCCCGTCACCTTGCGGGCCACGGCAATCACCTCGCGTACGGAAAAGCCGTTGCCGTTGCCGAGGTTGCAGACCAGGTGCTCCCCGGGCGCGGCGGCGTCGAGAGCAAGCAGATGGGCGTCAGCGAGATCGGAAACATGGATGTAGTCGCGGACACATGTGCCATCAGGTGTTGCGTAGTCGTCTCCGTAGATGGAGATCGCCTCCCGCCGCCCCTGCGCGACCTGCAGCACCAGAGGTATGAGGTGCGATTCCGGATCGTGGCGCTCTCCGTGGGAGGCGACCGCCCCCGCGACATTGAAATATCGCAGTGACACCGCTGCGAGGCCACACGCGGCGCTCTCACCGGCGATCATGTGATCCACCGCGAGTTTGGAGGCGCCGTACGGATTCACGGGGGCAGTCGGGGTGCGGGTCGAGATCACACCGGCTGTCGGCTCCCCGTACACGGCACAGGTGGAAGAGGCCACAAGTTTGCGTACGCCCGCACCACGCATGGCCGCCAGCAGGGCGAAAGTCCCGAGAACGTTCGTATCCCAGTACTTCTCCGGATTGACCATCGATTCACCGACCTCGGCGACCGCGGCGAAGTGCATCACGACCGCGTAGGAGGGGTCGAGCACCTCCGCGGCCTCCTGAATGCGACCCTTGACGAATTCGGCACCGGATGGTACAGCTTCACGGAAACCGGTGGACAGGTCGTCCAGTACGGTCACCCGGTGTCCGGTCTCGACCAGACGTGCGGCAACGACGGAACCTATGTATCCGGCTCCGCCGGTCACCAGCACCCGCCCTCGTTCCTTGCTCATGTGCGCGTCGCCTCTCTCGCCTAAGGTCTTCCGCAGCGATATCCCGGACAGCTGCTCGCTCCTGGCCCCCTACACTGGACGGAGGGCCGAGTTGCAGCTCATCAGTATCACTGGCGAGCCCGACCGGAGCGATCGCCTTCAAAGGCGTGGTCCTCCCGCTCGCCTCAAGCTGTGGAACTGACTGGGAAGGGTGTGTCGACATGACGCGCTATGGCTCTCCGCTGCCGGACAAGCCTTCGCTCGACGGGTTGGAATCGAAGTGGTCGTCGTTCTGGGGTGAGGCGGACGTTTACCGTTTCGCCCGGCCCGGAAGCCGTGACGCCGTGTTCTCGATCGACACCCCGCCGCCCACGGTCAGCGGCTCGCTCCATGTCGGCCACGTCTTCAGCTACACCCACACGGACATCGTCGCCCGCTTCCAGCGCATGCGCGGCAAGCACGTCTTCTACCCGATGGGCTGGGATGACAACGGGCTGCCGACCGAGCGCCGCGTGCAGAACTACTACGGCGTACGCTGCGACCCGTCACTCCCCTACGACCCGGAGTTCACCGCCCCGACGCCGATCGCCGAGCGGACAGGCAAGGACAAGAAGGCGCCGGCGGTCAGCATCTCCCGCCAGAACTTCGTCGAATTGTGCGAGAAGCTCACCGCTGAGGACGAGCTTGTCTTCGAGGAGCTGTGGCGCAAACTCGGACTCTCCGTCGACTGGTCCATGCAGTACACGACGATCGGCAAGGAGGCACAGCGCGTCGCGCAGACGTCCTTCCTCCGCCTGGTCCAGCGAGGAGAGGCCTACCAGTCCGAAGCACCCACTATGTGGGATGTCTCCTTCCGGACCGCGGTGGCCAATGCCGAGGTGGTCGAGAAGGACGTTTCGGGTGCGTACCACCGCGTGGCGTTCAAGCACGGCACCGAGGACGTGCACATCGAGACGACCCGTCCCGAGCTGCTGCCCGCCTGCGTGGCCCTGGTGGCACACCCGGACGACGAGCGCTACCGGTCCCTCGTGGGCCAGGAAGTCACGTCGCCTCTGTTCGGGGTCCGCGTGCCGGTCGTCGCCCATCACGCCGCCGACCCCGAGAAGGGCAGCGGCATCGCCATGATCTGCACCTTCGGTGACGCGACCGACGTCATGTGGTGGCGTGAGCTGAAGCTCCCGACCCGCACCGTCATCGGCCGTGACGGCCGGCTGCTGCCGCTGGACTTCAGCGAGCTGCCGACCGCGGACGCTGCGGGCGCCCAGGACCTTTACGACCGGATCGTCGGCAAGACGGTGCATACTGCTCGGGAGATCCTCGTCGAGGAGCTGCGTGGCACCGGCGGCCTGGTCGGCAACCCCCGGCCGACCACTCGTGCGGTCAAGTTCTTCGAGAAGGGCGACAAGCCGCTCGAGGTCGTCAGCAGCCGGCAGTGGTTCATCAAGACCGTCCAGCACCGCGAGCAGCTGCTTGCCAACGGCGCCGAGATCGTCTGGCACCCGGCGCACATGCAGTCGCGCTACAACGACTGGGTGCAAGGGCTGAACATCGACTGGCTGATCAGCCGGCAGCGCTTCTTCGGTGTGCCGTTCCCTCTGTGGTACGCCCTCGACGAGGCCGGGCAGCCCGACTACCGGGCTCCGATCCTTCCCGACGAGTCGGTCCTTCCGATCGACCCGTCCAGCGACTGCCCGCCCGGGTTCACCGAGGACCAGCGGGACAAGCCGAACGGCTTCATGGGCGAACCCGACGTCATGGACACCTGGGCCACCTCGTCGCTGAGCCCCCAGCTGGCCTCCGGCTGGCTGTCCGACCCGGAGCTCTACAGCCAGGTGTACCCGATGGACCTGCGCCCCCAGGGGCACGACATCATCCGTACGTGGCTGTTCACCACGGTCGTGCGCTCCCAGCTCGAAGCGAACACCACTCCGTGGAAGCACGCCGCCCTCTCCGGGTGGATCCTCGATCCCGACCGCAAAAAGATGTCCAAGTCCCAGGGGAACGTGGTCACCCCCGGGCATCTGCTCGACGAGTACGGCGCCGATGCGGTCCGGTACTGGGCGGCCAGCGGACGCCCTGGTACGGATACCGCTTTCGACCCGCAGCAGATGAAGATCGGCCGGCGTCTGGCCATGAAGCTGCTCAACGCGAGCAAGTTCGTACTTTCGCTGCCTGCGCCGAGTGCCGGGGCGAAGGCAACGGAGCCGCTCGACAAGGCGCTTCTCGCCAAGCTGGCGGCAACGACGGAGGACGCCACAAAGGCGCTCGAAGGCTTCGACTACACGACGGCCCTGGACGCCATCGAGCGGTTCTTCTGGTTCTTCTGCGACTACTACGTCGAACTGGTCAAGGAGCGGTCCTACGGCAAGGGCTCCGAGGAAGGCGCGGAATCGGCCCGGGCCACACTACGGCGCGCCCTCGACATCGTCACCAGGATGTTCGCCCCCGTCCTCCCTTACACGGCGGAGGAGACGTGGTCGTGGACCCACGAGTCGACCGTGCACCTGACCTCGTGGCCGACGAGCGCGGACCTGTGGGAGACGGCCTCCGGCACACGCCCGGAGCTTGCCGAGGCCGCCGCTTCCGCCATCGCCATCATCCGGCGCGCCAAGTCCACCGCGAAGGTCTCGATGCGGGCCGAGGTCGCCCGTGCCGTGGTTAAGGCGCCTGCCGCCGTACTGGACGACGTCCGGCTCGTCGCCGCCGATATCCAGGCGGCCGGGGTCGTGTCCGAGTTGGCCTTCCAGAACACCGAGGGCGGCGAGCTCACGGTCGAAGTCGACCTGGCCTGACCGCATCAGCATCCATGAATCCGTGCCCTGCCGGGCCCTCCGGCAGGGCACGGCCTTTTCCCGGAACGACCGTTGGCGCCCCCGTTGCCCAGCCTTTCCGAGCACGCGCACATGCCGCTGACAAGCTGCTTTTTACCCAGGCAAGTTGATGAGCCGTCGGTTATGCTCGCACCGTTCGAACACCTGATGCCAACGGGGGCGAAGTGAGAAGAGCGGTCATCACGGGCGGAGCCGGGTTCCTTGGTTCGCACCTGTGCGAACGTCTGCTGGGTTCGGGCTACGAGGTCGTCTGCCTCGACAACTTCCTCACGAGCGAGCCGGGAAACATCGCCCATCTGATGGGCCATGAATCCTTCAGGCTCACCCGCACTGACGTCACCGGATACATCCATGTGGTCGGGGACGTGGACGTCGTACTCCACTTCGCGTCCCCCGCGTCGCCCATCGACTACCTCCAACTGCCCATCGAGACCCTCAAGGTGGGGTCCATCGGGACCATGCACGCACTGGGGCTCGCGAAGGAGAAGGGTGCCCGCTTCCTGCTGGCGTCCACCTCGGAGGTGTACGGCGACCCGCAGACCCACCCCCAGCCGGAGGACTACTGGGGGCACGTCAATCCCGTCGGGCCTCGCGGCGTCTACGACGAGGCCAAGCGATTCGCCGAAGCGATGACTACGGCCTACCGCACCCATCACGGGCTCGACACCGCGATCGTCAGGATCTTCAACACCTACGGGCCCAGGATGCGTGCCCACGACGGCCGGGCCATCCCGACCTTCATCCGGCAAGCCTTGGCCGGCGAGCCCATCACCGTGTCCGGAGACGGCAGCCAGACCCGTTCGGTGTGTTACGTGGACGACCTCGTCAGAGGGCTGATTCAGTTCGTGGAGTCGGACGGCCACGGGCCCATGAACCTGGGCAATCCCCACGAACTGTCCATCCTGGAGCTCGCGCGCGAGGTGAAGCGGCTCACCGGTTCGGTATCGCCCATCGAGTTCATCGCCAAGCCTCAGGACGACCCCATGATCCGGCGTCCTGACATCAGTCTCGCAACGAGAAACCTCTCGTGGAAGCCGCAGGTGCCTCTTGAGGAGGGCCTTACCCGGACCATCGAATGGTTTCGCGGGCAGGCGCCTACGGAGGAAGGGGCTCTGGGACGGGTTGCCGCGCTCTGACATGGACTGCGAGCCGATATCACTGATCCTGGACATTCAGGCAGCCGCAAGACAACTGAGCCCTTTCGGGCGAGAGTTACTGCACGACGATCTCGAAGCGCTGTCCCGGATCCTACTGGACCTGGCCTCCTCGCGCGGTTGGAACGTCGTCGTTCACGAGCGGTTCACCTCGTGGGTCACACCCCAGCTGGAGAAGTACGACGAAGTCCTGGTGCTGGACAAACTCTTCGTCATGCCGGTCGGCGGGGACGGCCCCCGCTATCACCATGTGGCCGCGCACCGACGCCTGGGAGCCGGGGAGCAGCTGGTGCTGGACCTTGCGGGTCTGCCCGACAGCCTGACTGAGGGGGGCGCCGGCGTGCGCGTGGCCGTCGTGGACGACGCGATGTACAGCGGGGATACCCTGGACGGGGTTCTGGGCCGTCTTGCCTCGTACGACTTCGCCGTCGAGCAGGTATTCGTCTCCGCAGCAACCGAGCGGGCACGTCAGCGTCTGGAACGGCACGGTGTGCCTGTGGACACCTATGCCCCCGAGCCGGTCCGGGGCGACGTGATCCATGCCCACGACGTTTATCCGTGGTTGCCCCATTCCGGACGGCGCGCGGAGCCGCCGGGGACGCGGATGCCCGCGCGCCGTATCTCGCCGCTCCTGCACCGCAGCGGTGCCTGGCTGACGGATCCCGCACTGGCTCAGGCGCCGGACCTGCGGAGGATCGCGGTCTCCGCGGTGGACCGGCTGAGCGTCCGCCTCGGGCGTGAACCTGTGGCCGCGGATGTTGCCCTGCTGGGCACACATGTCGCGGTCCCCCTGCCGTGTGCTTCCGACGTGCCGGATAGCACACCTCTGAGACAGCTTCTGGCCGCTCTCCTCTGAACTGCCCACGCCCGCGGAACTTCGCACGCGCAGCGCGTTCATGACCCGGGCACCTCGACTCTGAGGGACTTCTCCATGCAACCAGCGTCGCCACAGACGGCTCCGGTACCCACTCTCGAAGTATCCATCTCCGCGGTCGCGAACCGCCCCCTACACGAAGGGAGTTCCTGTTGCTGAACAAGGCCGCTTCTCCCCTCCAGTTCGCCGCTGACACGGGACAGGTCCGTACAGTCCTCGTCGCCGTTCTCGACAGCCTCCGCTGGGACTCCTTCCAGGAAGCCCGGACGCCGGTGATCGACGAAGTGTGCTCTGTCACCGAGCAGCGGATGAGTTACGCCAGTTGGACCCTGCCCAGTCATTCCTGCCTCTTCTCCGGGCTGCTCCCCTGGCGCCCGGAACCAGGCCGGGTGGCTGCGGCAACGTACCGCGACGACTTCCTGTTCTGGTCCTACCTGCTCGCCGGCGACGAGAAACACGCCGGTAACTTCCACCCGACCATGAGCCTCGCAGGCATGGCGCAGGAGTGCGGCTGGTCGACCCACGCACGGGTGTCCATGCCGGTCCTCCGGCCTGAAGCAGGACTGCGCCACGGATTCCCCGACTACGACCTTTCGCCGCAAGGCAGCGGCCTGGGGGCACAGGCATCCAGCATTCGGCTGGCTGAGGACCGGCCGAACCTGTTGTTCATCAATGCCGCGGAGACGCACTACCCGTTCATGCTCCCCAAGTCCCGTCTGCCCAGGCTCCCCGGAGCCCACGGTGTGGCCGGTCGCGACCTGGCCGACGGAGCCACCGGCCCGAGTGACGGCTATCTACTGAACTTTTCCGAGGCCGACTACCTGGAGATGAAGGCGGCCCAGGTACGTGCCGTCGAAGTCGTGGACCGCCGGCTCGGTGTGGTGATCGAGAATCTCCCCAAACCCCTCGCGGTCATCGTCACAGCCGACCACGGTGAACTCTTCGGAGAGGACGGCATGTTCGGCCACGGCCCCTACTTCCACCCCGCCCTGTTCCAGGTGCCGCTGGCGATGGGAGTGGTCCGTTGAGTACGGCGGTCTCCTCGCACTCGGCCGGATATGGGTCACACGGCGGCTCGGGCTCCGACGCCCCGCTCTCCACGCTGGCCGCAGAAGTGCAGAATGCCTGCGGGCGCATCGCTCCGCATGCCGTCCGCACCCCCACCGTTCGACTGCCCTGGCTGGACACCGAGCATCGCGAGGTCTGGGCCAAGCTGGAGTGCTGGCAAGTCTCCGGCAGCTTCAAGGCACGCGGTGCGCTCAACGCGCTGGCCGGGTTCGAGCCGGGCCAGATGTCGGTGACCGCCTCGGCGGGCAACCACGGCCTCGGGGTTGCCTTCGCCGCGCGGACACTCAGCCAGCGAACCCGTGTGTTCGTTCCCACCACCGCCTCCGAGCTCAAGGTCCGGCGGATCGCGGCAGCCGGTGCCCAGGTGACGGTGGTCGGCCGCGACCTCAAGGAAGCGACAGACCATGCGGTGGAATACGCGCGGCGCCACGAGCTGCCGTTCATCTCTCCGTACGCCGACTGGAACGTCGCGGCGGGTCAGGGCACCTGCATGGTCGAAGCCGTCGAGGATGCGGGCGCTTTCGACACCGTCGTCGTACCCCTCGGCGGTGGAGGTCTGCTGAGCGGAGTCGGCGCCTACGCGGTGGAGCAGTCCCCCGGCACGCGGCTCATAGCCACTCATCCCGAGGTGTTCAACCGGCCCTTCGGCCAGGATTCCATCGACAACTGCCTGCGCATGGCCACACCGCCGACCTACGCGGACGGCCTCGCGGTGCAGCACACCTTCGCCAATCCGCTGGCCGACGTGCTGGAGCGACTGCTGAGCGAGGTGCGCTCCGTCTCGGAGAACGAAATCGTTCTCGGTATCTACGCGCTGCTGCACGAGCACAGCCTTCTGGTCGAAGGAGCGGCAGCGACAACCGCGGCTGCGCTCCTGAGCGGCAAGGCACCCGAGGACACGGGGCGCACCCTCCTCGTCCTCTCCGGAGGCAACATCTCCTCCTCCGCTCTGGCCCGCGCCATCGTTGCTGAGGTCCACGACGAGCATCTGCGCATCGGCCTCGGGCTCCGGCGGAACGTGCCGGTCCTGGAGAAGAGCGAGGTGGCCGGGCTCGGCGAGCAGCTCGCGAAGGACCACCCCCGGCCCGGCACAGCCGCCGGCTCACCGGATTCCGTCCCTCCGAACTCCCGCTGGGCCGAGTCGTCGCTGTCGCTGAACGACGCGGACGCACGCGCGGAGGACCATCAGCGCTACCTCGAAGCTGTCTCGCTGCCGAAGGCCAAGGTGGCCCACGAGGCCCTCGACCGGTTGCGTGACCTGGCGGACGGCCTGGCTCAGGAGCTGCGGTCACCGGAGTCCGGTCTTCCGGACGTGGCCCCCGGGGCCCAGGAAGACGTGCTGCGTCTGCTGCTCCGCGTGCGCGAAACGCTCACGAACGGGCTCGAGTGGGCGAGCCCCGCGTACGACCAGAGCCGGCGGGTGAACTTCTACGACACATCGGCACAGGCCGCGGGAGGTGTCAACTACGCCCGTTACGGGACGAACGACCTGCGTACCCTGGAGCTCGGACTCACCGACATGCTCGGTCTGGCCCACAATGGTACGGAACTGCTCGCCACTTCGAGCGGCATGGCCGCCTACCAGGTGATCGAGAGTCTGCTGTTGCGTCACGCGGTCGAGCCCGGTGACACCATCGGCTATGCGCCGTACATCTATTTCGAGGCCGCCGAGCAGCTCGAAGGACTCCGCTTCCTCAACCACGTCCGTGCGGAGCGCTACGACGCGGATCTGCTGGTCGACATGGTCGAGAAGCACGACGCGAAGGTCCTGTTCGCGGACCCGGTGAACAATGTCGCCGGACTTCCCGTAGTGGATCTGCGTCGGCTCGCGGAGCTCACCGAGCGCAGGGAAGGCTGGTCGGACCGCTGGCTGGTCATCGACGGCACCATGGTCTCCGGTGCGCTGAACGTCTTCGACCTCTTCAACCAGCCGGGGCACCCACAGATCCTCTACTACGAGAGCGCCAGTAAGTACGCGCAGTTCGGACTGGACCTGCAGATGGCCGGCGTCTGCGTGGTCCCCAGCCACCTCGCGGCCGCGGCCAGGACGATCCGCCGTAACACGGGCACCATCCTCTACCCGGACGCCCTCGCCCGCTTCCCGCGTGCCGACCGTGGTGCCTATCTGAACCGCATGGTCCAGATGTCCGCGAACGCGCGCGTCATCGCGGATGTGCTGCGCGCTGACCCCCGCATCGCCGAGCACATCCTGGTCGGCTGGGTGGACGACTGGAGGGACCGGGACTGGGCCCATGGCGGCGCCGTTCTGACGGTCGAGTTCCGTCGTGCCGGGCTGAACAACCGGGACGGTCTGGAGGCCGTCATCGAGCGCATGCTCGGCAATGCGCGTGCGCGCGGGGTGCCGCTCGTCAAGGGACTCAGCTTCGGTTTCTCAACGACCCGTATCTCCGCGGCCTCGGCCATGGCACAGGGCTCGGACCCCTTCCTCCGCTTCTCCGTCGGAACGCACGCGCAGGAGGCGATAGAGCAGCAGGCGGCGGCTGCCGCCGACGCTGTCTCCGAGTACCTGCGCACGTTCGACACCCCTATGAGTAAGGCCTGATCCACATGAAGAAGCTTCTGGTCGTCGGTCTGGACGGCGCGACGTTCGACGTCATGGACCGCTATGTGCGCAAGCACACCGACGGGGCCCTGGCGCAGCTGTACCGGTCGGGGACGGTACGGACGCTGAAATCCACACTCCCCTTCTTCACCGGTCCGGCGTGGACCACCTGCATGACCGGGCTCCGCCCCGATCAGCACGGTGTGTTCCACTGGCGCGGGCGGTTCGACGCCGAGCGCGGGAACCGCCCGCTGGTCTCCACACGCCACCTGGAGGAAGCGTTCCTCTGGTGGTACGTGCAGCAGCAGGGCGGCCGGGTGTCGGTCACCAACTTCCCCATGGCCTACCCCGCACCCCCCACGGAAGGGGTGTTCGTATGCGGCACGCTGTCGCTGGAGGACGCACCGGGCCAGACCTGGCCGCCCCACCTGGCGGAGGATCTGAAGAAGCGTCTTCCCGGTTACCGCTACGAGATCGAGAAGGGCCTGTCGTTCGTCGACCGCCCGGCCGAGTTGCGCAAGCACATCCTCGAGGTGGGCGGCAACCACCTGGCCGCCGCCATCGACTTCGCAGAGCCCTCCAGTGCCGACCTGGTGGTGCATGTGGTCACCGTGACAGACCGCATGCAGCACTTCTTCTGGGATCACGAGGACGGCACCGACAGCGCGGTCTGGGATGCCTACGCGTTCGCCGACGAGGCTCTCGCCAAGCTGCTCGCCCAGCAGGACTGGGACAACATCGTGGTGGTCAGTGATCACGGGGCCGGCCCGTCCCGGCAGGTGTTCCAGACCGATGACTGGCTTGTCGAGCACGGTTGGGCCCAGCGCGGTGCCGACGGCCGCGAAGTGGACATGCACAAGTCCTGGGCGTACGCCGGTGAGGAGCCGGAAATCGCCGTCTACGTCAACCGACAGGACCGCCAGGGTTACGGCGTACCGGCCGAAGAGTTCGCGCTGTTCCTGAATGAGCTGCGGGAAGGGCTGCTCGCCGTCCGTGCCCCGGAGACCCAGCAGCCGGTGTTCCAGCAGGTCCTCGTCGCCGCAGACATGTACGACGGCCCGCTCCGGGACCTCGGCCCGGACCTGATCCTGATCCCCGCCGACGGGATCCACCCCCGGCCGGGACTTGCCGGCACGCTGTTCACGGAGCCCGGAGGCCTGATCAGCGGTCACCGGATCGACGGGATCTTCTTGGCCGGCGGCGCCGACTTCCCGTCGTCCCCGAACCGAGCCGCGAACCGGCCGTTGGAGATGTCGGAGGTGTTCTCCGTACTCTGTGCGGCCCAGGGAGTGGCCGTGCCCGACGGCATCCCGGTCAGCTCCCTGCTCGCCGAACTCGATATCCAGTACACGGTCGACGAGGGACTGCACTGGACGCACCAGGTCGACGGGGAACCCGCGCAGCAGGCGGACTCGCCCGACATGCTGCGCCGTCTCGCGGAACTCGGTTACCTGTGATGGCCGGTGGAGTGATCCGGCACGCGACCGGAGACGACCGGGCTCCGGCCCTGCGTCGCATCGCCGCGGCCGAGCCCGGTGCGACGTGGACGGACCCGGACATCTGCCGGCGCAATCCGCTGCTCGCTGTGCGGCTGCGCCGCAGCGTCCTGATGCGCTGTTACAACGGCGACTACCACACAGACGTCTTCGACGAGGCGCGCCTGGCCGGCCGGATCGCCGATGGATGGGAACGGGTGCTGTTCTGGGGGCCCGAGGATCAGGTGAGCCGCGTGGCCGAGTTGTTCCACGCACCGGGGTGCCCCCCTGGGTCAGTGCTTGACGGCCTGTCCCTCGGCACGCACACCTCTCTGCCGGGGGAAGAGCTGTACGGCCGGGGGCATGTCGAGGTCGCGCGTACGGGCAGCACCCAGGGCGACTCCGCAGGAGCCACCGAAGCGATCCTGTGGGATCTGGGGCGGATCCTCGCGGGGGCACGCAAGGGCGAGGTGCTCCACACTCTCTCCTGTGTGCCGCGCAACCGCCGCTCGGCCCACGGGGTGCCCGGCGGGGCGGCCATCCATCGTCTCCATACACGGGCAGTCGGCTCCCGGCACTGGGGAGTCGCCCCGTTCTACGTCATGGTGGGCGGTTCCTTGGAGCTCCTGGACTACCGGGAGGTGAGCTTCGAGGAGAGGTACGTGCGCCACGGGTTCGCCACATGTGGCACGGTGCACATGAGTGACACCGTGTCGGCGAGCCTGGTCGCGGACCTGTGCGAGCTGAACGGGTTCGACGTGAACATCCGCACTGTTCAGGCCGAACCACTCGGCCTGCGGGATGCTCCGGCGCCGGCCCGGCCGGGGGACCCACACGGCCCCGGGTGACGCACCTGGATCTACATGCCCCCGAGGGCACCCTGGTCGAAGCCGCCGCCGATCGTGGCGAAGCGTGCACGGTCGCGGTCTGCGACCTGAACGACGCGCGGTCCGTTCCCGTGCAGGCCGCTCTGGTGCGGGGCGGGTTCCGGCTGACCTATATCAGCCCGCCCAAGGTGGTGCCTTCTCCAGAAGGCCCTCAAAGCATTCCGCTGCGCGGTGGTTTCTGCCGAATCCGCACCGACGCGCCGATCGCCGCCCCGTACTACCTGGAGCGTGGGCCGTTGTCGGAGACCGAGAAAAAGCTTGCCGTGCAGTACCGGGATCTGCTCGGCTCCTGGAGAAGGGAAACGCCTCCCAATGAATGAGACCGAAATCGGGTGTGCAGGTCCTACCGCACAGCCGGCCATTACAGAGCAGGTCATGCGCGAAGCAGTCTCCGCCGTTCTCGCCGTACGCCTCCCCGACGGGGAGGACGAGGCCCCCGAGTTCACCGTCGGCGGCCCGCAGTCCACTCGGTTGGAAAGCATCGGCGTGGACAGCCTGCTGATTGCGGAAATCATCGTGGAGCTCGAAGAGCGTCTCGAAGTCCTGCTGGAACTCCGTTCCGGGACACGGCTGGAAACACTGGCCGAGCTGCACTCCTCGCTCACACCGGTCGGCCCGTCGTGACCACGGGACCGCAGCGCATACGGTCCACCGACGTGTGGGAGGCGGGACGGACGACCAGCTGGGACGAGGTGACCCGGCAGGCCGAGCGGCTCAGGGAACAGGTGGCCGCGGCCAGGCCGTCCACCGTCGCCACAGCCGTGCCCGCCGGACAGGCCCTGGTGACAGCCCTCGTCGCCGCACGCGACATGGACTCGACGGTGGTGATCATCGGCCCCTCGGTCTCCGACGACCGCCTGGCCGCGCTCGGAGTGGACGCCGTGGTGGAGTGGCCGGAAGCGTCGAAGGACTGCACCGTGCGGCGACTAACGGGGACGGCAGAGGTGCCAGCCCCGCGGAACCGGGTCTGTGTCTGCTCTCCTCGGGCACCACCGGTGAGCCGAAGCCGACCCACTGGCCGTGGCGCACGCTCGCGCGCGGCGAGTGGGGCAGAGGAAGCGAACACTGGGCGATCGGTTACGCCCCGCACAGCTTCGCGGCGGTTTCAGCGACGTGCCAGGCGCTGGGGCGGGCAGCGCGCGTGGAGTTCGTTCGTCCGGCGGAACTGGCCACGGCGCGGCCGGACGCTGCTCCGCTGACAGTCGCGGCGGGCACGCCGTCATTCTGGCGGCTCGCCGCGATCGCGAACCGGGACCCGGCCGAGTTCCGGCGTGTGAACACCGCAACGATCGGCGGGGAGCCCGTCGACGCGTCGTTGCTACGGCTGCTCGGCGACATCGTTACACCGACGCGTATCAAGCAGATCTTCGGCACGACGGAGCTCGGCACGGTCCTCCACGTCGACGATGGTCGTCCCGGACTCCCCGAAACACTGCTCGGGCACCGACTTCCGAATGGCGCCGCTTTCGACGTCCGCGACGGACACCTGTGCATTTCGGTCGGCCCTGGTGCGCCATTCGTCGACACCGGGGACGAGGCAAGGATTGACGACGGCCGCGTACATGTGATCGGCAGGGCCGGGATCTTCGTGAATGTCGGCGGCCTCAAGGCGAACCCCTACCGGGTCACCCAGGTGCTGCAGCAACACGAGTCCGTCCTGGCCGCGCGGGCCTACGGGCTGCGGAACGCGCTGCTCGGCAAAGTGGTGGCCGCTGACGTCGTGCTGCGTCCGGGCAGTGATCCCCTGCTGCTGATACCTGAACTCAAGCGGTACACCGCCGGTCTGCTGGATGCCCACGAGCGCCCACGGCGCATCAGGAGCATCGAGAGTCTGACAGTCGCCGAATCCGGAAAGGTTCGACTTTGAGCACGCCCACCACCGAGAGGGTCGTCGTCGTAACCGGCGGCACCCGTGGCATCGGTCTCGAGATCGGCCGTCTCCTGCTCCAGGAGGGCTACGGCGTGATCGCCGTGGCCAGGAACCCCACCGACGAGTATGAGGAACTGCGCTCACTACACGGTTCACGGGCCGAGTTCATGGCGGCCGACCTCGGCTCACCGGAGGGTGTCGACGCCGTCGCTCGCAGAATCCGCTCCTGCACGGGGCTCTACGGGATGGTCAACAACGCGGCCGTGGCCCTCAGCGGCCTTCACGTCGGCCTCCCGCGCGCGGGCATGGAATCGATGCTGGCCGTCAACCTCCTGGCCCCCATGGTTCTTTCTCAGGCTGCCGTGAAAGCCATGATGCGTGCACGGACGGGACGCATCGTGACCGTCAGTTCCATCTGTGCGCAGCGGCCGTACCGCGGGCTCGGGGTCTACAGCGCCACCAAGGCGGCGCTCGAAGGCTTCACCCGCGTGCTCGCGGCCGAGGCCGGTCCCTGGGGTATCACCGCCAACTGTGTGTCTCCGGGTTTCATCGACACGGCCATGAGCGAAGGCCTCGACGAGGTGGCGCGCGGCCGTATCCGGCGGCGCGCAATGCTCGCGCACGAGACCTCAGCCGGCGATGCCGCGGCGGCCGTGTCCTTCCTCCTGTCGTCCGCCGCTGGGGCGATCACCGCGGAGGTCCTCCGGGTCGACGCAGGGGCCGCCGCATGAGTCACAGCCAGAAAGGCACATCAATGCGCACCCATTTCCTTGTACTCGCCTATGAACGGCCTAAGGGTCTGGCGACTCTGCTCGCCAGCATCCGCGCACAGCAGGGGTTCTCCGGCCCGGTCGAGATCACCGTGCTCGACAACGCCTCACGCCCCCACGTAAGCGCCTTGCTGGAGGCCGAGTGCCTGACGTACGAGGCCCGTTACGTGCGCCACACCCAGAACGCGTACATGCGCGGCAAGAGGCTTCTGGAGGATCTCGTCCTCGACGACGGCCCGAACCCCGACGTCGTCGTACATCTCGATGATGATGTCGTCCTCGATCCGGGCTGGCTGACGAGCACGACCGCGGTACTCAAGGACGGTCGTCACGCGGCCTGCGGTTCGGTGGAGCACTGGCAGGGCGAACTCGTGTACAGCGGTCAGACAGAACTGCGGTTCACGGAACTGTCGCGGATGACGGGCACACCCCTGCGCTGCTGGGAATGGGAGTGGCAGCGCGTCGGCACCACGGCCGGGACCGTGCCCGTGGACTTCGCCGGACACCGGGCCCTGGCAGTACTGGGCGAGGCCGCCTCCACGGTGCGGCACGACGAGGTGTACCGGATCGGGGGCGAGGATCTGGACTACAGCCTCGAGCTGCGTCGCGAGCTCGGCGACGACGCGCTCGCCATCGTCACATCGGCACTGATCCAGCACCGGGCACACGGTGAAGAGGACGCTCCGGGATTTCGTACGCCCGACAACGTGATCAGCTCATGGCGGCACTTCTACGCCAAGTGGGGTTTCCTGCGGACGAATGCCTGCACTGAGGCGGGGATGACGCTTGATCAGTTCGTCACCGCAGTGACCGGCGACAGCGGAACCGGGGCATGACCGCCCCCTCCTCGATGGCGGTACTGTTCGACCTCGACGACACGTTGATCAACTACTCGTCCGCTGCCGCCAAGGAGCGCGAGAGTGTGCACCGCCTGGTACGCCCACACCTGCCCGCCGATGCCATGGACGGCTTCTGGGAGCGGTACGAAGGGCACCTAGCGCGCCATCACGTCGAGGTCGACACCGGCCGTGCGACCGTGGCCGACTATCGAGAAAGCCGGCTCCGTCATGCCTTGGAGCCGTGGGGCAAGCCGTCTCCCGCGCTTGCTGCCGCCGTCGCCCTTTGCGCCGACATGACAGCGGCGCGGGTGGAACTGCATGCGGGCGTCAACGAAGTTCTGGGATCCCTGCGGGAGGCTGGCGTGCGCCTCGGCATCATCACGAACGGCCCCGGAAGCATACAGAACGCCAAGTGCGCCCGGCTGGGTCTGGCAGCGGCCGTGGACACCGTGGTGACCTCACAGGACGCGGGCCGCACCAAGCCGGACGCCGCCGTCTTCCACATGGCACTGGATCGCCTGGCCACCTCACCCGACAGATGCGTCGTGGTCGGGGACTCCTGGGAGAACGATGTCCTGGGTGCCATCAGGGCGGGTGTCGGCGCCGCCGTGCATATCCGTCGGCCCGGCACGCCCGCCCGCACCGCTGACGGAGTGCTGGGGCAATTGCCCCGCGTGGACCGCGAACTACTCGAACTGCTGGAGGTACGACGTGGCGGAAACTGACCAGGGGGGCCCCGGATCTCAGGACCTGACGCCGGCCGGCCGGAACAGCCCATGCGCCTGTGCCTTGTGTCGCCCGCGTATCCCCCCATGATCGGCGGCATCGGTCGCAACACCTGGGACCTCGCCCGTGGTCTCGTGGACCGGGGTCACAAAGTCCTGGTGCTCGTCGCCTGCGGTCACAAGCCGGAGGGGGCCGAATCGGGCACCGTTCGAGACAACCTGACCGTGCGCTGGCTGGAGGATGGCCAAAACGGTACGGGCCTCCTGGAGGCGCTGCCGGGAGTGTCCGATCTCAGACGCAGCCTTCGGGTCCGCCGGGAGCTGCGTAGGCTCCAGTCCAGACACGGCCCGTTCGACGTGATCGAATTCGCTAGCTGGCGAGCTCTCGGCGCAATGCACTCGATGGCGAAGGTGGCGCCCCAGCTTCTGCGGGCCACTACAGGGATCGCACAGGTCCCCCGGGAAGAGGGTGGCATGGCCGACCGCGCTCGCGATCAGATCGGTCGCTGGGTACTGGGCGCCGCGGAATGGGTGTGCCTGGTGAGGAGCGACGTCGTGGTGGCTCCCACGACAGCTCACCTGGAGCATGTGCCACGGCAGGCTCGCCGGGCCACGCACATCATGCCGTTCGGTGTCGCCGTGCCCACCGGCACCCCCCGCCGTGCGGGCGACACCGTGCTCTTCGTCGGCCGTCTCAGCGGGCGCAAGGGCTTCGACCTCTTCGCGAAGTCGGCGGATCTCCTTCTCGCCGCGCGGCCCACCGCCCGGATCGTCCTGGTCGGTCACGACCTCGTGGACGCAAACGGCAGCGCGTGGGAGCGGTACGGAGAGCCGATCAAGCGCCGGTACGGCGACCGTGTCGACTGGCGTCCCGAAGTCACCGACGCCGAGCTGAACGAGCTCTACTGGACCAGCGACGTGTGTGCGATGACTTCGCGGTACGAGTCCTTCGGACTTGTCTTCGCGGAAGCGAACCTCCGGGGCGTACCGGTGGTCGCCTGGGACACCGACTTCGCCCGCGAAGTCGGTGGAGACGCGGCCGTACTCGTCCCCCGCTGGGATATTCAGGCGTATGCCGAGAAGCTCGGCGACACCCTGGAGGCGACGACGGACGGGCGCATCGACGGCGAAGCCATCCGCAGCCTCACCCGCGATCTCTACGGCCTTGACCGCTGGGTCGAGAGCACAGAAGCGCTTTACGCGTCCACCGCCGCCGCATCCCGCGGTGAGCACCTCACCAAACCGTAAGCGAAGGGCACATGAATGCCGCAGGAGTTTCTCTTCGTCACTGGCGCGCCGCGCAGTGGCACGACATACATCAGTGACTGGCTGACCCAACTGGACGATGCCTACTGCGTCCACGAGGTTCTCACCGATCTCAAGGGAAAGCCCTCGGAGGACGCCTTCGCCGCACTCAACGCGTACGCGTCCTCGGGGGCGGACCGGCTCGACAAGGTGCGTCAGCGGGAATTTCTCTCCTGGCCGAGCGAGGGACTCGAGGCCCGCGATCTCGAACTCCTCGCCTGGAAGGAACCCGTGGCATGGGCAGGGGGCGGTCTGGACGCGGTTCCCGACCCGCTGGGCACTCTTCTTCGTACCCGTTGCAACCAGGCCGTCGTGACCGTACGCCACCCCTTCGACGTGGTTGCTTCGGGGCGTCGCCGTGAGGCTGCGACAAGCAATTGGCGCCCGCTGTCGGTGGAGGCGCACTGCGCCTATTGGCTCAGCACCTTGCAGCTGATCCGCGATCTCGAGCTACAGGGCTGCGACGTGCTCGTACTTCGCTGGGAGGGCCTTCTGGCTGATCCGAGCGCCCATGCCGTGCGTCTGGGCAAGTTCGTGAAGCGCGAACTCCCCGCGTTCGAAGGGTATGAGCGCGAACCGGAGGAACTGGTCTCCATGCGGGCATGTGTCCACCCTGAGGGCGGTCTCGTCGGCCACGCCTCCCGCATGTACCTGACGAAGTCCGACACCCAGGAGATCCATCGCCTCCTCCAGGCGGAGGCAACGGAACTCGGGTATGACCTAGCGGATCTGTGACCGAACGGCCGCCGAGGTGGTGGGCGGGACGATGCCCGTCCACCACCTCGCACGCCACCGTACGGCTCACGGCCAGGTCGTACGGGACAGGCACTGTTCGCTGCCGGGCCCGTCCAAGCGGGCAGTGAAGCCGAGCCGCGTCCGCTCGGGTCAGAGCGCTTCTGCTCCCGCTCCGAGCACCTTTTCTGCGGCCCGAAGCGTCGAACGAGCGTCATGGTCATCAGGGGACACCGTCTCTCGGGACCTCAACGTCTTCCACAAGCAGACCGCTACTCCCCTGGGTCACTATGTCATCTGTCGTGCCTGCCGTTCCTCACTCTCCCTGCCGTGATCCCCAGCTTCGCGGCCGGCACATCGAGCGCAGGGCGCCGCCCCGGGAGAAGCTGGCACCCCTACCACCAGCTCAGGAGAACCGACGTTCATCGGCGAGCCGCCGGCAATAAGCTCCCTGGCTCGATGCAAGGCCTCGCGGAGGGGTGCACACAATGCCCCGACGACGAGGCCCACAGTCACCGCCATCCTTCCCGAACCCGCGAGTAGGCGGGCCCTAAGCGGCTCAGCCGTTGCCGCCGCCACCTCTGGCGCTTCCGGCAGGAGTACGCCCTCAATGATCACCAGGCTGTCGTGCTGGTGACGGGGGGGGCGGCTCTGGCGTAGAGCGCCCGCAGCAAGCAGGGCCATGTTCCGGACTGCTCTGTCGCAGTCGGCTCCCCGAGAGAAGAGGTAGCGCTAGCTTGCACTGGGAAGTGCCGCAGTCAGGCGTTCTGTGGTGACCCTCGTCCTTTCACGGGCCTCCGGCGGCATCGTGCGGGTTGTGTGGAGTGCCTGGGCACTCAGAGAGTTGCAGAGCCGGCTGAGGCCCCTGCCGTATACCTCGAGTGTCTAGACCTGCGTACGACGGCTGGCCGAAAGGAGGACCGACTCCAAGAAGCGGACTGAAACCACCGTAGCGACCCCAGCCGCGTCCGAAACAACGGGCAGCCCTGTAGTCAGCTGGCCTACGCTGCCCACCAGAACGGAACCACCGTCACCACGACGGGAACCATCTGCTCAATGAGTTCGAGGTAGCGGGTGTACTGACATCGGTGATCTGAGCGAGGAAGACATCGATCGTCTGGCCAATGGCTTGGAGCCACCGGCGCGCGAAGAGTGCGACTTCTGCCGACAGTTCGGCGTGGCGACATCCCTGCGACAGGTCGATATCGCAGCCCACGTAGTGCTTCCCTCATGGAAGACCAAGGGCTCTTCGCCGAGCAAAGACGGCGCTTAGTCGAGACCTTCCCCCAGCGCCCTCGAGCAGCAACCTGCCCGAGGGCGCCGGAACGCAGGCTTCAGCCGGGCTCAAGCCATCCCGGCTGAAGTCGTCAAAGATGGCCTCAGCGGCACGCAGGACGTGGCCTACGCGCACCAGGAGCATCCGCGGGCGGTAGCCGCAGGCGTCTGCCTCAAGGGGTTTGACTTCCGCCTGGAGCTCGGGAGCCGCATGACGGGCAAAGGCGGGGGTGCCGGCGCATCCAGTTACACACGACCGTCGACGAACCGTGAAGTCATCGACGCCTGGGCCGAGAGCAGCGTCACGCGATGGGTCGCTTCGCTTTGTCAGCGAGTGGCCAACTCTTCTTGCGCCCCTGCGCACTTGCGCGCTCCGGCATCCCAGTCCGTACCTTCGCGGGGTTCCGTGAAACGTCCGTCCGTGCGAGCAGTAGGGGACTCCTTGAAGCCTGCCAAGAAGGTACTTCTCGACCTCGATGCATCATCGAACGTCTCCGTCCGATCCAACGAGGAGCTGCTCGGCAAGGTGCAGTCCGCGATCGCCGCGGACGACAAGGCACGCAAAAAGAAGGAAGCTGAGCCTCTCCGCCGAAAGCCGGTCCTGTCCGGGATCCCGGGCAACGAGCTCGACCGCCGGGTGCGAGTCTCCATGTGGGACGTGCTGCACACGCTCGGCCGGGCGACGACGCTTTCCTGGAAGGGGGCCGGGCGCGGCCTTGCGGAGCACTGGGGAGCCCTGAAGTACAGCCAGGCGTTGACGGGCGGCCCTGACTCGTTCCTCGGGCTTTCGACCGAGGGGCGGAAGATCGCCGAGCGGTACAAGACCCTCCAGTCGCACGAGCTCGGCATGGCCTTCGGACTCACGCTCGCCAAGCAGGTGCTTGGGCGGCGGTTCCCGAGCACTCCGTGAGCATCATCCCGGCCGACACGGTCCTGCGCGCCGGGTGGGCCCTGACGAGCAGGGAGAAGGGAAACAAGGTCGGGTACGGGTACCGGCCGCAGTATTTCGCGGAGGTCTGGCGTCCTGGGGAGCCGTCCCTCGTGATCCCCATCGCGACCAAGGGCAACCACAGCAACGCGGTGATATCGGCCGGCCAGCTGGCGTCCGCATCGGTGCACGCCGAAGCCGTGCACATCGGTGCGTGGAACGAGACCCCGAGCCTGCTGTTCAGTACGGAGCTGCCTGCGGACGGCTCCGTGACCGTCCACGCGCTGCAGGCTCACGGCCGTGACGGCTGGCTCGCCGACTCCTCCGGCGAGAGCGCCGACCTTGACACCGCGCCATCGGAGGAGAACCCCTTTCCGGGAATCCAGCCGCCTCATGTGGGAGGGGCTGTCCGCGAGCCAGTTCCCGGCTGCCATGTGACCCCCGAGTACTTCAGGTGGTTTCAGCAGGTCCTCGGACATACGTCGGCGGCCGGGCTCATGGCCTTCACGGGCTCCGGTCAGGCCACTGCCCGCTATCTCACCAAGCGGCAGGGCAACGAACGGTTCGACGACTTCGAACACGCTGCCGCTGGCAGCGTCCAGGACATCAGCCACCGCCTCCTCGGGCACACGTACGCCGGCACCGACCATGTCTTCCGGCTGAACGGGCCGCGCGTCGAAGCGTTCTCCGGCGTGGAAAAGGAACTCTTCGACCTCCTCGCCGAAGGGGAGGGCGAAGAGTACCGCCTCCGCGTACATGCGTCCCGGCACACTCGCCCCCAACTCGCCTGGGACAAGAAGTGGGGCGGCCCCGTGTCCATCCACGCCGACGGTTCCGTCCTCGCCATCCGCCTGCTGCCCGGTCAGCATGTGAAGCCCAGCTAGCGGACTGTCCCGAAACGCCGGAGATTGAGTGCGAGACCTGCGGATGCCGGCAAGACACGGGTCACGCGCCCTAGCTCACCGATCCCGCCAAGCGCCTTCTAAGCACTTGGCGGGAAGAGCGCGGGCGGCAATCGACACGGGATCGCGCTTGGAACCGCTTCCACCCCGGCGCAAGGCTGGAGGGACATGTGCGCCAGAGGCGGGCAGGCTCACCTTGACCGCGCCCCGTAGACCGGAGGCGACCAGACCAGCGATCACCGTGCCCATGCCCCCTGAGCCGAGGCGTCCGATGATCCGGTAGGGGCCGACGCGCTTGGGGGCACCGGTGTGGGCAGTCAGCATCCGCCCTCCAGAACGAGTACTGCTCACCGGACCTCCGACCTCCTTCAGACGTGCAGCAGGCCGAAGGCAGAACGCATACCGGTACTTGAGAACTCGATACCAGCCGCGCGTCGAGGCGATAGGCACTGCCTTCTCAGGCAATGGCCGGCACCGCCTCCTCATCGAGCGCACGAGAGCGAAACGGACCCGACGAGCCTCGCTCACGGTGCTCTGTCACACTCGCCGCAGTCATGCAGCGGCACATAAACCCCGCCCGCCTTGAGCACGGCGAGCAGGGCGACGACGGGCTCGGACGTGTGGCCCGAGCGGCCCGTGAGTATGCCGACCCGCGACTCTGCGCCCACCCAGCGGTGACAAGGAGGTGGGCCAGGAAGTTGGCGCGCTCATCCAACTCCCGGTACATGAGGGCCTTGTCGGCGTCGACGACCGCTAGCGCGTCGGGTTCCTGCCTGGCGCGCGGCGATGAGTTGCGGGATGGCCCGGTTCTCTGGATCGGCGGGTGCGTTGTCAAAACTGTGGGGCATGCTCGACCCCTCTCTGGAGGCACGCGTTGCGCGCGGTTCTATGGACGGTCGGGCTCGGCCTGCGAGGGCGTCCCGGCTCCACGTCCTGAAGCAGGTGAGGCGTGGCCGAAGCCACACCTCACCTGTGATGGCGGTCGTATGTCACGGGCCCCGCGATCGCCTCCACGGCAGGGGGCCGCAGTACCAGCCGGGCCGGCAGCATCACGGCGGGCCAGGCGATCGCAGCGGCGGCGGTCACGATGCCGAGGTACATCAGGGGCGGGATGGAGGGAAACACCGAGTGGCGGATCGCGTAGCTCATGCCGATCAGCGACGGCAGCGCGGCAATCGTACCGACGACGACCGCGCAGAGCACGATGATGCCCGCCTCCTTACGCATCATCGACCGGACCTGGCCGGTGCGGGTGCCGACAAAGCGCAGCAGGGCGAACTCGCGGCGTCGTGAGATGGTGGCCATGACCTGCGTGTTGACGACGGCGATGGCGGGTGGCCGAGCAGTACGACGTTGAGTACGAGACTGATCCCCCCGCCGCTCGCGTCGTCGGCCGGTGCGGCAGTGACAGCCCCGGCGTCGCGCATGTGCAACGTCGGGTACGGCTTCAGCGCCGCGTCCAAATCCGTCTCCCGGTCGGAGTTCACCAGCAGCCACTGATCGAGGTGGTCGGTGGTGTGCGCGGTGACCACGTCGTGAGGCAGCGTGACGTCGCCGAAGCCGAGCCCGTTCTCGTAGACCGCGACCACCTCGGCCTTCTCAACGGTTCCGTCGCCGAGGTGCATATCGACGACCGCCCACGTCGACGCCGATCGTGCCAGCGACTAGGCGGCTGAGTGCAATCGTGGATCCGTTGAGACCGCGCAGATCACCGCGGAGCCGGTCCAGGTCCATGGTGTCCGGTAAGGCGGCGGGGTCGACGCCCTGCGCCGTGGTAATCCGGTACTGGATGCTGTCGCCATCGGGCCAGGTGAGGATCGTCGAGGTCCGGGCGACCGGGCTGACCGTGCGGACGCCGGGGACGCGGCGGAGATCGTCTGCCAGGCCAGGTGAGATCCCCGCACTGTCCGAGGTCACCACATGGTCGGCTTGCACGCCGTCGGCGGCCTGGTCGTGCGCGGCCGCAGCGAGCGTCGTGCCGCTGAAGAACTGCGCGGATGCCATCGTCACACCCATGATCAGCGGGGTTGTGGCGGCACTGAGCCGACGGGATCGGGCCCGCGAGTTGGAGATGGCGAGGAATCGGTTGGCGTCACCCGGACGACGGTCGAGCAGCGTCGCGACACCGCCGAACAGTTTGGGTCCGAGCAGGCCGACAGCCATCACCAGAACGAGCGCTGTGCTGGCGGCGCCGTCGATGTCCGACTCACCGGGCAGCGCGATCGGCAGCACGATCGGGGCGGTCAGGCCCCCGGGCACGAGCAGCGCACCGAGCGAGAGCCGGACCCAGCCGAGCTTCTTGGGCTCCACCGCCACGTCGCCGAGCGCCTCGACGGCACTGACCTTCGCAGCGCGCCAGGCCGCGAGCCAGCCGCCGATCCGGGCAGCGAGGATGCAGATCAGCAGGGCGGCCAGCACGGGCAGCGGCGTGATCACCAGCGAGAAGCCGGACGGAAGCGCGCCCCCGGCCGTGAACACGGTGTGCAGCAGCATGGCGAGCAGGACGCCGGGGACGGCGCCGAGCACAGCCCGATTCCGCCGACGAGCACGGCCTCGCCGCCGATCATGCGCAGCACCTGCCGAGGGGTGGCACCGACAGCCCGCAGCAGAGCCAACTCTCGGCGGCGCTGCTGCACCGACCGAGCCAGCGTGCCGGAGACCACGATGATCTCGAGCAGGATCATGGTGGCGCCGAACGCGCTGGCCACCTCGACACGAACGCCTGCATCTGCCCGACGTCGAGCGTCTCGACGTCGCTGCGGTCGTCGCCGGTATACGTGACCACGCCGGGAACGGCCTTCTGGATCCGGTCGGCGAGACCGTCCGCCCTGGTCCCCTTCGAGACCAGCACACCGACCGCGTCGATCTTTCCGGACGTGCCGTAGAGCCGCGCCGCCTGATCGTCCGTGAAGAAGACCGCGGACTGCCGGTCGAGCGAGGAATCGGGCTCGGCAACACCACTGACCCGGAACGACGTCGGCTTCGAACCGATCACCAGCGTCACCGTGTCTCCTCGTGCGAGCCCGGCCCGCTGGGTGAGGTCGCTGCCGAGTACGACATCGTGGGCAGCTTGCGGCCGGGTGCCCGAGCGCAGCGTGAACGGAGCCAGCGCCGCGGCGGACCAGCCGTGCCCGTACACGGGCGGCCCGTTGAGGACTGAGCCCTTCTTGAGGACGGCCGTACGGACGCTGATGTCCCCGACCGCGGATTCGGCACTGCGGCCGTACTCGACCGTGAGGATCCCCGCTCCCTGATGGGATTCGTCGAGCACCTGCTCGGCGACACCGCCGAGCAGTTCGGACGGCTGAGCGGCTACCTGGACACGGGCAAGGCCGAGAGTGACCGGGACAAGCCGACTCCATTCGAGGCCATCTATCACGACGGCAAGTCGGTGGGCCGATTCCTGAACGCGATGCGGGACCTCAGCTACCACGCGTCACACGAACTCGCTGCCCTGGCCGACTTGAGCGGCTCCCGGCAACTGCTCGACGTGGGCGGAGCGAGCGGACCGTTCTCTGTGGCCGCCCTGCACGCCTACCCACGACTGCGCGCGACCGAGTTCGGCCTTCCCCAAGTCGGTCCGCACCTGGCCATGCGGGCCACCGAGCACGAGCTCGGAGACCGGCTGGGCTTCGCGGCCGACGACTTCTTCCGCGACCCGCTGCCGACCGGCGACTGCTTCGCCTACGGCTACATCCTGTCCGACTGGACGACGAGACCTGCGCGGCTCTGCCGCGCACGGCGTAGGAGGCTGCCTGCCCGGCGGCCGGGTGCTGATCATGGAGCGGCTCTGCGACGACGACCGCGGCCGCTCCGCCCGCCACGGCCGTCCATGTCGGCCTGCAAGGCGGACACGAGCGCGTCGCGCCGCACCCGAGTTGCTCACAAACAGACGCCTGGCACCGGACCAAGCGCCGACCGATGACGTCACGGCGGTACGCGACCACGCCACATAGCTGCCACCCGAACAGGAAAGGACAGAGATCGAGGCGTGGCTCGCCTTCGCGGTCGCCCGCTCCAGCACCTCACCGAGTCCGCCGCAGCACCGAAGCTGCCCTCCCCACCCAAGCCGAGCGGTGACGACCTCAAGCGCTTCCTCGGCCACTGGAGCCCTTACGGATCCCGTTCCTACTGAGCCTCACATCAGGCGATATCGAGCACGGCGTCACCAAGAAGCGGCAAGGAAGGGGCCTCCTCAAGCCGTACTCGACGAAACGGCGGGTCAGCGGCCCTTCTCGGCCGGCTCCAGAATCGCCACGCACTCCACATGATGCGTCATCGGGAAGATGTGGACCCCTGGGGTGATGAACAAAGCAGCAGGTCAGAGCCTGTTTTCCTATGCTCCCCGAGGGGCCGTGCGTCAAACGAGCGTCACCAGCGTCGGCGTGCGCCACGGGCTAGCGCCACGCTAGCTGCGCCGCCCTCCAGGGGTGTTTTGGCCAGGGTAGCGGAAACGTGTACGGCGCCGCCGGCCACACACGGAAAGGAGTGTGGCCGGCGGCGCCGGGGAAACGCGATGGGCGAGGTGGGCGAGGGTTACCTACCGTCACCGACGCGAGTATCCGTGGTCGGGTTCGGCGTGGCCCCCTCTGGAACGATCACCGCAGCGGCACCGGCCAAAGGGGCGGGCGGGCGGCGCACCGGCCGGGCCTCTGAGTGGCCGCCAGCTGCGTGCTGGCGGGAACGGACGGTCGCGTAGTCGACCGCACCGACCCAGTCCAGGTCGTCCTCTGCATCCGCCCGGGCGAGCAGGGCGGCGAAGACACGTTCCCACGCACCGTCGATCGGACACATCCACAGCCTGCTGTGGGCGCCCTTCCAGGAACTGAACCTCCCCAGGGGCCATCCACGCGTCCTGATGCGGCACTTGAACGCTATCGCGTCAATCACCTGCCTGTGCTGCTCCCGCCACCGCCCACCCCGCTTCGACGTCTGGTCCGACGACAGCGACTCAACCCGCGCCCGCTGCACGCCAGTCAAACGGTCAGGGGCCCGCGCCGGGGCCTGACCTGCAAGATCCACCTCGCCGGTGGCGGTGCCGGTTCGGTGCAGCAGTCAGAACTGCGAGATCGCGAAGGTAGCATGAGCAAGGCCAAGCAAGTGATGTACACCACGACAGCTCCCTTGACAGTTCAGGGAGGGCGGCATCCCTGCCTTTCCCTACCGAACGCTCTCACCTGCTGTTTCTTCTCTCAGCAAGACGAACTCCCCGCGCAGCCAAGAGGGATTGTTGCGGTCCAGGTGCTAGACATCTGCACAACAATGAGTGTGGCGCCGAGGCCACAAGCGTGCGGAATATAGGCCCCGGCGCCGCAATCGGACGCGGCTGCAAGAACAGCCCACAGGTCATCGAGCTGTGGCGGAAGGGAAGAACTGTCATGTCAGTGAATCGGCCGTCCCGTTTGGACTGCGTCGTCCACGGAGCTGCTGAGGCACCCGCGTTCCCGAGTACGCAGGTCGTCGTCGTAGTAATCGTGGCCATGACTCTGGCTACGGTCCTAGTAGCCCTTGGGCACGCGGTGCCGGATGCGTTGCAGGTCATCGGCGGAGTCGCCTTGATCTCCACGCTGTTCACCGTCCGCGGCCTCAACCCGATTGCTCACCGACTCCGAGTGTGACGTCAAATGGGACGTAAACCCAGGGCGTTGCCGAGGGAGCCCTCTCCCCTTGTGGAACTAGCTAGTTGGCTGCGAGAGCAGCGGAAGCGAACGGGAATGACCTACGCACAACTAGCCGAGCGCATCGAGTGCAATAAGTCCACTCTCAGCAGAGCAGCCAATGGCACGGAGCTTCCATCACTCAACTTGGTGGAGAGGTATGCGATGGCCTGTGGGGCTGACCTGAATATAGGTAGACGATTACACTGGCAGTGTTTGAGAGAACTGAGAATCAGGCGCATGCTGAGGGAAGAGAAGCCAAAGAGGCCGGACATGGTGGTGACACCAACCGACCTTTGGAACGCGCTTGTGTCGGTGTATGCACTATCGGGGCTCACGTACCGAAAAGCCGAGCAGAAGGCAAAGCACCTCGCCGAGCAGGGAGTGCTCGCTCACCCGATCAGCCGTGCCAGCTTTCATAATTTTGTCACCCGGAGAACTCCTCTGACGCGGCGGATCATGTTGGCCGTCATCGCGGTCAGCGATGTCCCGCAAGATGAGTGGATCTTCTGGGAGTCGGCATGGCGTAGCGCGCGGATGGAGTTCGTTCGCTCGGCCGCTCGGGACGGATCGCCTGCCGCTCGCGAATATCTGGAGCAGCAGCGCGAACACCTTCCGAAGGTGTGGGGATCCCATGGAACAACTGATCCCTTGAGTAATGCGGCTCGGAATGTGGCGAGTCTGACCCGGATGCAAATCTGACTCGTTTGCTGAAAGACTCCGGAGTTGCGGTGCCGGACATGGCGGCATTAAATACAGGGGCCCTCGGCCGAACACCGAGGGCCCCTGCGTGTATGTCGTTGACCAAACCATCACACAGCCCTGTTCTCCGAGGGCTTCACTCAACGTGTTGTATGCCTGTACCTCAGTAGCCAGCCGCCCCTGCCCTAGGCCGTTTCTTTCAGATCATCTGATCGTTGGTCTGGTGTGTCGTTGACTGACGCCCAGTGGGCACGCATCGAGCCGTTGCTGCCGGATCGGACGCCGAGGCGGGGTGGGCGGTGGCGGGATCACCGGCAGGTGATCGACGCGATCGCGTTCAAGTACCGCACCGGGACACCGTGGATGGACCTGCCCGAGCGGTTCGGGTCGTGGAAGGGCGCCCACAACCGACTGCGGAAGTGGGCCATCGACGGCACCTGGGAGAAAGTCTTCACTGCCCTGCTGGCCCAGGCTGATGCCGAAGGTGACCTGGACTGGGTCGTCGCGGTCGACTCGACCGTCGTCCGTGCCCACCAGCACGCCGCCGGGCCCCGTCAAAAGGGGGCCCGGCCGGCGAGCCGGCAGACCATGCCCTCGGTCGATCCCGGGGTGGACTGACCACGAAGATCCACCTGGTCGCAGATGGCGTTTGCCGACCGCTGGCGTTCGTCATCACGCCGGGCCAGGCAGGTGACGCACCCGTCTTCGAGCAGGTCATGGCCCGGTTACGGGTGCCCAGACGAATCGGCCGCCCCAGGGTCACGCCGGACATGGTCCTGGCCGACAAGGCGTATTCGTCCCGGGCGATCCGCCTCCATCTTCGACAGCGGAAGATCCGGACGGTGATCCCGCAGCCGGCGGACCAGGCAGCCAACCGCAAGCGGCGCGGTCGGCTCGGCGGCCGTCCCCCGGCCTTCGACCGCGAGACCTACAAGCAGCGCAACACCGTCGAGCGGTGCATCAACAAGCTCAAGCAATGGCGCGGTTTGGCCACTCGGTACGACAGGACCGCAACCATCTACCTGGCCGGACTGCACCTCGCCGCCATCTTCATCTGGTCGGCGAGGTGATCCGAAAGAAACGGCCTAGGCCGACGCCATCGACATCCCGATCCTCTTCCGTAACGGCCCGGGTGGTCGGACCAAGGCGAATGGCGCCAGGACGATCTCCCTCCCTGGTTGGACCGCCCGCACTACGCCGCGCGGGAGATCGCGGCCCGAATAGCGCCGATGGACACCTACATGGACCTCCATGACAGGCCTCACCTCCACGACTCCAACGTCAGCCGCCGCCTGACCGCGAACATCGTCCTGCAACAGGGCACGGAGTCCAGTGCCCGCGGGGCGTTCAGCTACCGGATGGGCATGACCATGGCCGAATGGGCTTGCCGTTCCCTCATGGGCCTGAGCCAGACCTGGCACATCGAAAACAAGTGGCTTCAGGGGATCACGGACACCGCACAGAAGACGAAGCCGGTCAAGGGCCAGAAGAACCCGCGGCCCGACCTGTGGGGTCGGCAACACCAAGCCGAGAGCTGCTACTGGCTGATCGAGGCCAAGGCCAGCGACATACGGCCCGGCCGGCTCGATCGCGGCTGGGAGCAGCTGGAAGCCGGCTGCACCGTGGTCCACCCTCACGGACTGGACCACCGCTTGGTCCTGTGCGGAACGGGCCTCAGGCGCCACGCGAGCCCGAAGAACGACCTGTTCGTCACGATCCGCCATGAACACCGCCCCGGCAAGTCCGACACCCCCTCCGGCGAACCGACCAGCGCGGCCCCCTCCCCAGGGGGCCGCAATCCGCGGAGGCGAGCTCGACGAGGACGAGAGCGGAGCCACCCTGCTGGACGTCGCCCGCTCCCAGATGCTCCCCTTCCTGGCCCTGTGCGCCGGGGAGATGGCCTCGTTCACGCTGCTGCGCCTTGTGCCCGTCGCCCGGGAACGCGCAGAGCGCCGTCGAGAGTCGGGCCTGCTCACCCTCATGGAAGGCGACCAGGCGACCCGCGACCGGCGCGATGCCCTCCGGGAACGAAGTGGATCCCCCTCCGACGACACAGCACAGGAGGTGGGCCTGGAGAGCTTCCTCACCGCCCGCATCCCCGGCACGGAAGTCACCCTCGGCATGTCACAACCGGCTCTATGCCGCCTGCGAAACACTGTGGCCGGCGGCGCCGGGGAAACGCTACGTGCGAGGCGGACGGGCGTTGCCTACCGTCACCGACGGCGAGCATCCGTGGCCGGGCTCGAGTTGGCCCCCTCTGGAACGATCAGTTGGGAGTCCAGCCGCTGCCACGCTCCGAGGACCGCTTGGTGAGCATCGGGGGCGAGGTGCGCGTACCGCTGCGTGGTCTGGTAGCTCTCGTGCCCGAGCAGGTGCTGCACCTCGTACAGTGACACCCCCTTCTGAACCAGCCAGGACGCACAGGTGTGACGCATGGAGTGCGGCGGGTAGTGCGGAACCGGCCGGTTCGTCCCGTCAGGTTCTGTGTAGTGCGCGCGCTTGACCGCGGGCCACCATGTCTGGGTCCGCCAGTTGCCGTCGTCGAGCAACCGACCGGACCGGCCCTTGGTGACAGTGGTGAAGACAACTCCCGCGCGGTCGCGCCCGCGCATGTGGCGGGCAGGGGCGTCGAGAACGTGCTCGGGGATCGGGACCTCGCGGCGGCTCTTCGAGCTCTTCGGGTACTCCTTGATCCCTGACTTCGTGTTGACCTCCACGACGAACAGCCGGCCCCGCCGCCAGTCGATGCGGTGCCCGTGGAGGCCGGCCAGCTCTCCCCACCGCAGGCCGGTGTAGAAGGCGAGCAGCGCCATCGTCTGCCACGGCTCTTCGAGCTCATCGAGGATGGCTTGGGCCTCCTCGACGGTGAACCACTGCGGCGGCTTTACCGCCTCCCGGGGCAGGTCGATGCGCCTGCAAGGCGTCACGGAAATGAGATTCTCGTCGACCGCCGCTCGCATGATGGAGGACATCAGGTTGTAGGCCCGCCGGATCGCCGAGGCCCCCTTCTTGTCCACGACCAGCTTCCGGACCCAGGACTGCGCGTCCAGGCGGGAGATCGCGCGCACTTCCCAATCAGACCAGTACGGAGAGATATGGGTACGTATACACGAAGCGTCCCCTCGCTGCGTATGGGGTTCCACGACGCGGGCTTCCCACCAGCGGTCGTACCACTCCCCAAACTTGATCTTCCCGGCCTGCGGATCCTGATACGCATTCCGGCGGAGTTTCGCTTCCTGGTCCAGGCCCCACTCGCGGGCCTGCGACCGAAGGGGAAACGTCTCAGTGAACCGCTCGCCAGTATGGTTTCTGACAGTGGCCTGCCAATTTCCGGAGGCCAGTTTGCACAGGTACGGCATATTCCCTTTCCGATTGTCTTGGGCATGACGACGGACCTCGCCACAACACGTATGGGTCGGGCTCAGCTCAGCGCCAGAGGGAGGCGGCAGTGCGCCGCCGGACCAGTTCATGCACGTCCCTGCTCGGGATGCGGACACGCGAGCGCTCGTTGCCAGTGCGCAGGTCCACAACCGACAGCTCACCCGAGGAGATGTACCGGTAGACAGACCTCCGGCTGATGTCGAGAATCTGGGCAACGTGGGGGGGGCAGAGAGCAGGTTTTTCGCACATGGTCGGGGCTTTCACTTCGCCCTGGGCTTCCGACGACGCCTACGCAGTGACTGCGCAGGGCACGGTTCGGGCCGCAGCGAATATGGACAAGGAAGCCCGCACCACGCCACAGCCAAGGAGTCGGCGCGAACTACGTCAATGGTCTGGAGAACCCCCGGTTTGGCTAACCGGGGATCGTCGGTTATATGTATGCCGCCACGCGGCGCCGTCCAGAGGGGTCAGGTGCCCAACCAGTGACCGCAGCGATCGCCATTGGGCTCGTCTTCAGAAACCACAATCCCGTCGCTGACAAGATGGTCGAGGTTTCGGGTGACTACCTTCTCCGAGCCCGCCGCGCGAGCACCCTGTCCGGCACTCACGCACGGGCTCGCGGCCACGCGGGCGAGGACCACTCGATGCTGGCGTAGTCATCTTGGAGAAGGTCGTCGGCGAAGAAGCCAGTCGCACAGACACAGGGGCGAGCCGGGGCGGTGATGCCGCCTTGGTCAGGGGCGGGCGCGCACCGCCTGCCCACAGCGCTGAGGGTGATCAGAAGGGGAGCCGTCAGGCGCAGAGAGACGAGAACGGGCTTGGGCAGAGGATCTCCTGAAGCGCTGGCGCAATCGAGGGGGCAGCGAGCCCGACAGCCGTGTAGAGCACCGGGGCCTTGCTGACCTGTGGTTTTCGGGGACGTTGTACGTTGACATCGTCCCGGCGAGCATTCCAGTCCTTCGCGGCTCTTCTCCGTCTGCCAAGGGTGAACCTTCCGAGCGGGGTGGTGATTGGTGCCTCGAGCGGGAAACTTGCCACAGGATCGGGCCGGCCTTGGCACGATCACACGCATGACGCCACACCCCCTCCTTGACGTCACCCAGGTCGCCGCAGTCGACGCCTATGTTGCGGTGGACGCGGCGGGCCCATCGATGGCGCGTCCCTAGTTTCACCGCGGCCGAGAGGCGTGAAGGATGTCGATCAAACGGGAGACGGCAGGCAGCCGGAAGGAGTACTGGAAGTGCACGGTGGAGTCGGGCGAAATGAAGCGCAGCTCCGAGCGCTGCGCGCCGGGACCGAGGGATTGGCCAGCCTGTACGAGCAGGTCACCTTCGATGAGGTGCACCGCCAAGTGCTCCACCTGATTCCGGTAGAGCCAGCGAGAGTCTTGGAGATCGGAGCCGGTACTGGGAGAGATGCAGCCGCCCTGTCGGCCCGGGGACACACAGTGGTTGCGGTAGAGCCCTCGGATGAGTTCCGAGGCATTGGGCAGCGCGTCCATGCCGGTCACAGAATCCAGTGGGTGAACGACAAACTGCCTGAGCTAGACACCCTGGCTCGCCTGAATCGGCCTTTCCAACTGATCATGCTTACGGCCGTGTGGATGTTCCTTCACGAGGGCGAGCGAGATCGCGCAATGAGCAGAATCCAAGAACTGCTAAGTGAAGGCGGCCACCTCGGTGTGGTACTGCGCATCGGACCGGTGCCGGCTGGCCGAGGAATGTTCCCAGTATCTGCGACGGAGACTGTATCTCTCGCCGCCGCTCGAGGGCTCAGCCTAATTCACGAGAGTACCCAGGCCGACTCGCTCGGGCGTCCGGACGTCACGTGGAGCAACCTCTTCTTCGAGAAGCCTGCACTTGCAACGTCAGACGAGACACACTGATCTGCTCTTCGTGCAGCGAAGTTGACCTTCAGGCGACGGCACATCGAGACACTCAACTCCCTGAGGCGGGGCAACGATCACATTGCCCCGCCTCAGGACGACGCGTCCCAACATTCAGGGGGCGTCAACCGACGGCAGATTCTTGGCGAGCTCGTCCGCGGCAATCGGGTATCGCTCGTTCTTCACGGTTCGGTACGTCCTCATCGCTCGGTCGATCTGCGCCCTGGAGTTGGGCGCCAGATGAGCCAGCAAGAGCTCAAACAGGGCAGTGTTGTTGTCCTTGGCGGCGATCATCTTGCCCTTGCGACTGGCACTGTCAGGCGTTTCCTGCCAGACAGCGCTGAACGGTGGTGCAGACATTCGCCATTCCAGCTCGGACAGTCGCTCCAGCAGGCGCGGCCAGTCAAGGAGCCCCTGGTCAATGATGTGCCGGGCAGCACGCGCAACCTGTACCTGCACAGCAGGCCTCATGAACGGATGACCTTCGCCGTCGCGGCCCTTCGGGGCACGCAGCTCCTTGGGCGCCGACTGTGCCTCGTAGCGTTCACGCATGTTGCCGCACGCCTTGAGTAGCTCGTCGATGCGCACGGCCAGATCGTCATAGCTCTCATCGAGGACGTCGTCTGCCGCCCGCTGCGACGTCTTGCTCATACTGTCGTGGAGTCCGAACCCGAGATCGGTGAGCAGGTCGTACAGCACACCGATCGTCGTCCAAGCGGTACCGGTTACTCCCACTTGGCGGGTGGCGAGCTTCAACTCTCCGTCTGCGCCGACCTTGCTGAAGACCTGAACCACGCCGTCCTGCCGCAGGAACTCGTGATCGTCGAGAAGCCGGCGGGTCAGGATCGCGAAGCCGTCGTCCTCATCCAGCGCGATGTTCTCCTGCGCTGTCGTCTTGACCGCATTGCGGTTGATGTTGGTGAAGAGGCGACGCGTGCGCCTCCGACCTTCTTCGTTGTCGAAGTGGGGCACGACGATGACGCTGATGTCTTCTCGGCCGAGCTCAGGATTGCGCTTCACGGCATCCTTGATCGCCTTCAGCCGGTGCTGACCGTCAAGGGCGAAGAACTGGTGGGTGCCGTCGAAGGTGAGGACGCCGAAGTTGCCATCCATGCCGGACAGCACGTCGCTGTTCTCAGCCGTCTTCTCCATTTCCAGTGGGATGTACTCGGGCGCACCCCCCACGCTGCAACGATGATGGCACCCAGGAACCGGTTCTCGTTCGTGAGCAGGTAGTTCGTGATCTCGGTGGTGCGAGCGCCTACACCGCGCTGGATCATCGTGCCCAGGTCCTGGTTCCCACCCAGGTCATGAGCGAAGTTGATCTCTCGCGCCACTGCCGCGTAGCTCATGAGGCAGGAGTAGTACGTCCAGTTCCCAACCTTCGCTTCGAAGGCAGGAACCCACGTCTTGGAGGGCATCGTTTTCTCTTCCTACTGTGCGGTGATCAGGCTGACCAGGCGGAACGGGGACTACCGAGACGGGCTCGAAGCTTCGGCCGGCCGCGGTCGTTGAGCGGGGGTTGTACAAGCGAATCAGCCTCTTCTCCAGCCCTCGATCCGGCTGCGCTCGGGAACCGTGGCGCACCAGAACTCCAGTGGCCGCAGCGAGAGATACCGGGTGAGACGCTGGTTGCGGTTCTCGGGCTCGGCCTGGGTCCAAAGATCCTCCGGATTGCCCCGCAGGTGGCGTCGGTAGTCCTTGTACCGCAGCCGGATCGTGTTGCCACGATCGTTGTTCGATGCACCTGCTTGCCCGATATACAGCAATTGCGGGAAGCTGCCGTGCGTGGGCATCGTGCCAACGTGGAACTGGAACGGCGGCCGCCAAACGAACATGTAGAGCCCAGGATCGTCGGGCAGGGCCGGCGACAGCTCCTCCGTCGCCTGGTGGATCTCCCAGGGGCTTGCAAACTCTCGCAAGTCAGAGGCGAGTTGCTCAGAGTTCGTCGCGTCCAGCATCCGGAGCAGACCCACCTCGATCTGCAGGGCGGGGCTGTCATCCTCCCGGTACCTCTGAACGACCCGAGTGAGTGCGTCCGTACCCGAGATGCTTGAACTGGTCATGCCTGACGAGCCCCCCATGGCGTCGTAGTGGTGATCGTCAGTTTGTCAGGTGCCACCGACAAGCCATCAGGGGATGACAGATATTGCTACCTTCAGGACAGCAGATTCACGCCACGCCGCCTCTACCGTGACGCCCCGGTCGCCCCCACCGGCAAGGCGGGGCAGCAGTGGGCGAGGACCACCCTCCAGACCCGGCCACCGCTCCGCCTCGCACAACGATGAGACTCTCGGCTTGATCGACCAAGAGGCACACACCCGAGCTGTTATCCACTAAATCGAATACACATTCGGGTACGGTAGGGAGGCTGGCGGAGATTCCTTGTGGCATCCTGCGAGCCACCACGCCGCTCCTGGTGGACGACCGACACGAGCGCTAGCCATCCGCCAGGAGTGCAACTTTCTTGCGGCAATGAGTGACTGTCTCAGAGACCGCGTGACCCTGGAAAGCGCAGGTCAGGCGTCTCTGTCGCCGTCAAACCGCAGGCGTTCACGCCAGCCTCAGCCGACCCTTATCCCCTCAAGCGGTCTCCGCACCCTCGGGGCGTTAGATAGGATCTCAGTGCACTCCTGGCGGAAGATGAGCGCGGCCCGAACTGAGCCGCCAGGAGTGCCCGAGGTGTACAGCGGCAAATGGGGGCAGAACATGGCAGGGGACCTGCAGGACGCAGACGTGGTGTACCTCGACTACAACGCCAGCGCTCCCCTACGGCCAGAGGCCCTCGAGGCGACGCTCAGCGCACTGCGAAGCGTCGGCAATGCGTCAAGCATGCACCACCCCGGCCGCGACGCGGCCACCCGGGTCGATGCAGCCCGCCGCAGCCTTGCTGACCTGCTGCATTGCACCCCAGGCGAGATCATCTTTACGTCTGGTGCTACAGAAGCAAACAACCTCGCTCTGCGGGCCGGCTACGCCCGCGGCGGCTTGCTGGTGACCACTGCTGCTGAGCACCTGGCCGTGGTTGAGACAGCCCGTACCGTCACATCAGAGCAGCCCGGCTCCCTGCTCATTCTTCCGGTCGACAGGGACGGCACGGTCGACCTTGAGCCTCTGGGTGCGGCGCTCGACAACCAGCGGGTGGCGCTCGTCTCCCTCATGCTGGCGAACAACGAGACCGGGGTGCTGACCGACCTGGCCCCGGTCTGTAAGGCCGCTCACGAGGTCGGCGCTCTGGTCCATACCGACGCTACACAGTTCGTTGGACGCCTCCCGCTCGACCTTGGGGAGCTCGATGTCGACCTGCTCTCCCTCTCAGCCCATAAGTTCGGCGGCCCGCAAGGTGTCGGTGCCCTCTTCGTGCGTCGCGGAACGCCCCAGCCGCACCGTCCACTACTCGTCGGCGGCGGGCACGAGCGTGGGTGGCGGGCCGGCACGCTCAATGTGGCTGGAATCACGGGGCTAGGGGCTGCTGCTCAAGCCGCTGGCCTACATCTCGCCGATGAGGTGGCCAGGGTCAGCGCATTGCGCGACGCCCTAGAAGCCGCTCTGACCGCCGAGATCGGCGACTGCTGGATCAACGGAGCCCGCGTTCCTCGCCTTCCGGGAGTAACCAGCATTACGTTCCCTGGCCTGCCTGCCGACGCAGTCCTCGCGGCCATGCCGCAGGTGGCCGCGTCCGACGGGAGCGCATGCTCGTCAGGAGCTCCTAGCCCCAGTCACGTCCTTCTCGCCATGGGGCACAGCCGTGACGACGCGGACTCCACTGTCCGCTTCTCCCTCGGCCACGCAACCACCGAACGCGACATCGAACGGGCCGCGGCGGCGGCCATCGACGCCGTTAGACACGTCCGGTCGGTCATGGCCGCGACGACCGAGCCCTGACCGGCGTTATCCCCACGCAGACACGTTCCCTCTCGATCTTGCTCTTGAAAGGCCCCCTCGCATGTCAGACAGCCGGCTCTCTGAAGCCGTGGAGCTCTCCTTTGGGCGCCACGAAACATTTGCCCCGCGTTTCGGCTGGCTACACAAGGCGTATATGCAGGTCAAGCACGACAGTGAGATCTTCCACCGCGAGGATGCTCCTGTCCTGCTCGGCGTGGGCAAGAACATGGTGTATTCCATGCGTCACTGGTCGAAGGCGTTCAAACTCACCAAGGAGCACCCGCACGAGGACCCCTCCTACCGGGCCTTGATCGCATCTCCGACCTGGCGGGCCCGGTGGCTGCTCGACGAAGAGGGAGCAGACCCCTACCTCGAGGACACGGGCAGCTTGTGGCTGCTGCACTGGTGGTTGCTGTCGAATGACACTGAAGCCAAGTGCTGGGCGCCGAGCTGGTACATGATCTTCAACCTGGCACCCCGTTCCCGAGTCACCTCGGCGGAGATGACCAGCTTCATCACGCGCTACGTCCACGAGAACTTCGAGGAGAAGGACTGGCCCGCTGGCGAGTCCATCTCGCGAGATGTGGAATGCATGATCAAGATGTACGCACTGGACCAGGAGTTCAACCCGCTGTCGCCGGGTAGCTTCGAGGACCTTCTCATGTCCCCCTTCCGTGAACTTGGCCTGCTGGAAGGCCAGGGCAAGGGCAAGGAGCGCGCCTGGCGCTTCACGAACGGATCGCGTTCGAACCTGCCGGCACCCGTTCTCGCGTACGCCTGTCTGGACTTCGCCGCGCGGTCCTCGGCGAACGCCGGATCCATCTCGCTGGCCCGACTCGCGCAGGACCCGGGATCTCCAGGCCGGGCATTCCGCATGCGGGAACCGGACCTGGCAAAGGCTATTGAATCTCTCGTCAGCGACCACCCGGACCTGCAGATCGTCTCGGCGCTCGGTCAGAGCAGCCTGGCCTTCTCCAAGGCTCCTCTGCCGCTTGCCTGGGACATCCTCGACGCACACTACGGACGCGTGCGCGAGCGCGAGGGATTCCCCACGCCCCAGGAATGGACCAAGAAGTACCCCGCGCTTGACGGCAACGCTCCCAAGCGGACGCGTAAGAAGATGCCCCAGCAGGTCGAGGCGCTGGACCTGATCGAGGAGATCGCGTAACCATGGCAACGAAGACCACTCAGCGCCCTCAGCAGGTTGCTCCTGTACAGCTGCCCGCGGGTATCTCCCTGGTCGGCTCGGAGCTGCGCTCCACCAACCTTGAGCGCGATGTCGAGGAGAAGCACCTCAACGACCCGTACGTGGGAGCCCGCGCGCTCGACGTACTTGATCGCGTCACCAACGCCGTGGCCAATCTCCGTCGCACGCGCGCCTGGTCGTTCACTGGTCCGTACGGTTCCGGCAAGTCCACCCTTTCGAACCTCTTCGACGCCTTCCTCGGCCACGACGAAACCCGACGTGCCGAGGCCGAGGCTGCGGTCAGGGCCAGCAACCCTGGACAGGCCGCTCGGCTCGCCCGTGTACGCGATGAGCTCAGCGACAAGGCAGGCTTCCTCGGCGCTGTTGCCACGGCTCGACGCGAACCTCTCGCCGCTACCGTGCACCGTGCTCTCCAGACCGCGGTCGAGCGCAAGTGGAAGAAGCGGGTTCCGAAGGAAATCGCCCAGGCGCTGGCCGCCTGCGCGGAAGGCAAGGTCCCGAGCCACGAGAGCATCACCAACGCCGTCGCGGCCCTGTGTGACCGGCACCCCCTGCTCCTGATTATCGACGAGTTCGGCAAGAACCTCGAGTACTCCGCCGCTGCCGGCGACTCGGGTAGCGCCGCGAGCGACGTGTTCTTGCTGCAGATGCTGGCCGAGACGGGCGCGGGCCCCTCGGGCATGCGGCTGTTCATGTTCACGCTGCAGCACCTTGCATTCACTGACTACGCGGCCCGTTCCAGCGCCATCCAGACCCAGGAATGGGCCAAGGTCCAGGGCCGCTTTGAAGACATCACCTTCGCTCCGAACCTCGGCGACGCAGTCCACCTGATGCGGCGGCGCCTCGACTTGACGGGCGTCTCGGAGCCGGGTCTCGAGCTCATCCGGCAGCAGGCCGACGCAGCGGCATACGCCTGGAAGCAGCACGCCCTGCGCGCCGTCGTGGATATCTCCGCGGAGATGTTCGCCGACCTCTACCCTCTGCACCCGCTCACCGCTGTCGCCGCGCCTCTGCTCGCCGCGCAGATCGGCCAGCACGACCGCAGCCTCACCGGCTTCTTGGCCAGCGATGAGCCGAACACGGTCCGCCGAGCCCTGGAGACCTTGTCGTCTGAGGCTCCTGAGCGGGCATGCACCATTCGCCTGCCGCAGCTGTACGACTACTTCTTTGCCTCAGGCCGTACGACCATCCTCGCCTCGACTAAGGCCAGCCGCTGGCTCGAGGTCGACAACCGTCTCAATGAAGCCCACGGATTGCCCACGGAGGACCAAGACGTCCTCAAGGTGATCGGCATCCTCAACCTCATGGACGCCGACGGTGCGTTGGGCGCTACCCCGCCCATGATCCAGTTCGCGCTGAATGACCCGACGGACGCACTCGACCCGGATCGCTTCACTGCTCTGCAGGAGCGGTTGGACAGGCTTGTCGAGGATGGCTTCCTCGTTCACCGTGCCTACAGCCACGAGTACCGGGTCTGGCAGGGCACAGACGTCGACATCGATGCACGGGTTCGAGAGGTGGCCACGCGCATCGCCCCGGCCGACGTCATGAGCTACTTCAGCAAGCACCTCGGGACTGTGCTCCCTGCGGCGGTCGTTGCTGGCGGACACAGCCAGCGCACCGGCATGTTGCGCTATTTCTCCACCGCGGTCAGCCACAAGAGCGAGAAGCTCAAGGGCCCTCAGGTTGTCCAGGATGCTGCGGACGGCCTGATCGTCTACCACCTTGGACCGCTGGAGACCCGGCCCGCGGTGCAGTCACCGCTGCCTGTGCTTATCGGCACCACGAAGAACCCGGAAGCCGTTCTGCAAGCTGGCATCGACCTCGTCGCTCTCGAGGAGCTCCTCGACGACGACACCATCGACCACGTCGCCACCCGCGAGATCGAGGAACGCGCAGCGCACCTCTCTCAGACCATCGGCGCCCGTTTGGACGAGGCGTTCAATCCCCTGAGCCCGCAGTCCAACTGGTACCTGTGGCACAAGGGGACCGAGGTCCAGGGTGATGACAGCGAGCCGGTCGAGGCGCGCAGCTACGCCAACCTGGCTTCCCAAGCGTGCGACCGGGTTTACCCGCACACCCCGCACATCCGCAACGAGATGGTCGGGCGCCACCAGCTCACGAGTAACGGCGCCCGTGCCCGTCGCGAACTGCTCACCTCAATGCTGCAGCGCTCTGGGAACCCCCTGCTCGGCTACGACAGGACGAAGTACACCCCCGAGCGGGCCATGTACCACGGCGTCCTGGAGTACCTCGGGCTGCACCGTGCCGCCGGCGAGACAGAGGCAGGAACCGACACCACCAGCATCCTCACGCACGGCCTGTCGCGCCCCGACCCTGAGAAGAACCCGAGCATCGTCAAGGCTTGGGAAGCCCTCGAGGAAGTCCTGACCGGCGCGAAGCAGGCCACGCCGATCGTCGACATCTACCAGCAGCTCATGGCGCCGCCCTACGGCGTCAAGGCTGGCGTCGTTCCCATCCTCGTGGTGACCGCTCTCATCCTGCGGGCTCAGGACATCGCCCTGTTCGAGGACGGCAACTACTGCCAGCGGCTGACCCCGGAAATCGTCGAGAGGCTCAACGTCCCCTACCCGGACCGTTTCACGGTCAAGGCCGCACCGACCGGCCGTGGACAGCGCCTCCTCGTCGTCAACAGCCTGGCCAAGGCGCTCAACGTCGACACCCCTCGGTCTCGCGCTGCTCGTAATCCCGCCCTGCTCGGGGTAGTTCGGGCCATGCTTGAGCGCGTTATGGTTCTGGAGCCCTACGCCCAGAAAACGCGTCGGCTGAGCACTGAGGCACTCGCGATTCGCGAGGTGCTCTCCCAGGCGACCGACCCCGACGAGCTGGTCTTCACCTCCCTGCCCGCAGCACTGGGCTTCGATCCGATCGGGGCCACGGCCCCTCGCGACGACGAGTCCGCCAAGGCGTACGTCGCCGACCTGACTGCAGCACTCGACGATCTCACCGGTGCTAGCGCTGCCCTGCGCCAGGAGGTTGTGGCCACGATCGGGCGCGAGTTCCGCCTGCCTGCCGAGATCACCAGCCTGCGCACGGGCCTCACCGAACGGCTGCTCGGTTTTGCCAACGCGCCGCTCGAGCTCAACCTGCAGGGCTTCGTCTCCCGCGTTCTCAACGAGAGCCTGCCGGACGAGGACTGGCTCGACCCGATCATCATCCGCCTGGCGAACCGGGCCCTCGGAGACTGGACTGACAAGGACGCCGCTACCTTCCCGCGGCAGGTCAAGGAGGTCGCCCGCGCACTCGACCGCGTGAGCCACCTCTACGAAGCTCACACGCTCACCGATGCAGCCAAGGAAGAGAGCGCCTCCCGGCAGATCGACACGCATCTGCTGACTCTCACCACCCCGCAGGGGACGGAAGAGCGCACCCTCATCCACGTTCCCAAGCAGTCCCGTCAGGTGGCCGACGAGCTCGTTGTCAGTGTCATCAGGCAGGCTGAAGAAGCACTGGGTCCCGACGGCGCACGAATCCTTCTCGCCGCCCTGGCCGAGCGCCTGGCCGTGCAGGACGCCGACGCGGCCCCGACGACGAAGGAGACGCTGTGACCGACACCAATAGCACGACTGGGAAGAAGCGCCACGTCCTCGGCCTGTCGGGAGGCAAGGACTCCTCCGCTCTCGCGATCCACATGCGTGACCGGGTGCCGGAGATGGAGTACTTCTTCTGCGATACCGGCGCCGAGCTGCCGGAGACGTACGAGTACCTCAGCCGCCTTGAGGCCGCCGTCGGCAAGCCGATCGTGCGTCTCAACGCGACCCGCGACTTCGACCACTGGCTCGAGGTCTACCAGGGCACGCTCCCCAGCCCACAGATGCGCTGGTGCACCAAGAACCTAAAGCTCAAGCCCCTGGAAGAGTGGGTCGGCGACGACGAGGTGATCTCCTACGTCGCGATCCGCGCCGATGAGAATCGCCTCGGCTACGTCAGCACCAAGCCGAACATCACCGCCGTCTTCCCCTTCCGGGAAGACGGCATCGACCGAGCCGGCGTCGACCGCATCCTCGACGAGGCTGGCATCGGTCTGCCCGCGTACTACGAGTGGCGCACACGCTCGGGCTGCTACTTCTGCTTCTTCCAGCGTAAGCACGAGTGGGTGGGGCTCAAAGACCGTCACCCGGAGCTTTTCGAGAAGGCCATAGCGTACGAAGAGAAGGTTAACTACCGGCGTACCGCTATGCAGGGCCGCGAATACACCTGGTCGCAGGGCGAGTCCCTGCACGAACTCATCGCCCGTCGTGACGAGATCGAGGCCAAGCACCAGGCGGCGCTCGACCGCGCGGCCAAGCGCGTGAAGCCGAACCGCCCCCTGCTCGAGATACTCGCGGATGCCCACGACGAGGACGACGACGAGGCCGGCTGCGCCGTGTGCCACCTGTAGAGCTCTCGCACGTTGAGGGGCCTTGCTGACTGCGGTCTACGCCGGCGTCAGCAAGGCCCTTTCTCTTTGGCGCGGCCGCCTCACTCCTCAGGCAGTCTCCTGCCCGGCGTGCCCCGCTCAGTGACCTACCCACACCACGGCGGATTTCTACCGGTTGAATAAAAATCCATCCCATCCAGGCGGGATTTGAAATTGCCAAATACCCGAGCTCGCCAGTAACTCAAGAATTCCATACAACTTGTCGTTGACTTCTCCCCCATACGTGGGTTTGGTTGTGTAGACCGAGACCACGGAGGGGCTGGACTTGACCGAATTTTCCGCTACGCACGACCTCGACCCGATTGCCGAACATGAGCCGCAGAGCGCACTGAGGGTTATATCGTATGGCGGTGGCGTGCAGTCCACGGCGCTTCTTGCCCTTGCAGCAGAGGGAGTAATCGACTTCCCCACCTTCCTGTTCTCTAATGTCGGGGACGACAGCGAGAACCCAGGGACTCTGCGATACATCAGGGAGGTTACCTCACCCTTCGCACGGGAGCACGGGATATCTCTGGAGATCCTGGAGAAGGTGCGGCGAGACGGTCGCACGGATACGCTCTGGCAGGTGCTGCACAGGCCGGCCGCGCGCTCCATACCGATCCCGGTCCGGATGGCCAATGGAGCTCCTGGACGCCGCAACTGCACGGCCGACTTCAAGATCAAAGTGATCTCCAAGTGGCTCAAGGCGCATGGCGCCTCAGCAGACAGGCCAGCCACTGTCGGCATCGGGATATCTGTCGACGAGATCCACCGGGCGAACAGACGACGGTCCGAACCCAATCGGAGGGTCTCCTACCCTCTGCTCGATCTCGGGCTGCGTCGCGAAGACTGTATACAGCTGATCAGAGAAGCCGGACTCCCCATACCTCCCAAGAGCTCGTGCTTCTTCTGCCCATTTCACACCGTCGACGAATGGCGAACGCAGCGAAAATCCGAGCCTGAGCTATTCAGCAAGTCGGAGGAACTGGAGAGGTTCATCAACTCTCGTCGCGCCGCACTGGGTCGTGATGACGTCTACCTCACACGGTATGGAGCCCCTCTGGGGACCGCCATTCATAATCCAGCCGCCGACGACCTCGGGGACGGAAACTGCGACTCCGGATGGTGCATGACGTAAGGGCTCCACGAGCGTGCCACTGAACTTGATCGGGTCGTGTCGTCAGGAAGGCCGCGGCCGCTGCCTCGGACAGCCACTTCCGCCTCCGTGCACCCGCTCGTCGATGCTTGGCATGCGGCAGCCGGAGAGTGTGCCAGCTCATCCCGCGACCCCTACGACGACTCGCCAAGTTCCCCGATGCGGACTCGCCGGCGAGCCCTGCACCTCAGGCTGTGCCGACCACGAGAACGTGCGAGGAGGCGTCCGCGAGCGCGCAGTGCTCGTCCGCGAGGCGGGCCGTCGCGATCGCGTCCGCGAGCAGCGCTCCCGCTACCTTCTGGCTCGCATAGCGGTCTGCCGCGACTACGTACACCCACCCCGGACCCTCGATTCCGTGCACGCTCACACCATTGAGCCCCGCCTCGGTGGCCTCCTCGGCAAGCTCAGCTGCGGTGTGGAAGTGAATCACCGTGAACCCCCTGCTGCCGTCGTAGGAGCCTGTGCTGATGACTTGCGCGACCTCACCGGCCAACAGCTCCGGGGTCAGGCCCGCGCTGACGGTGTAGTCCTGCATCAGGGAGTAGCGGGAGATCCCTGCGGCCGCCACCAAGCCGCCCGGCACCGCGACCCGCCGGGCCTCCCGGAAAGCCCTGATGCGATCCGCGGTCCGCCAGGTGGTAAAGCGGGCCCAACAGCAAGACCGCCTCGAAGCAATGGGCCGGGAGGGCTAGATCGCAGGCGTCGCCGAGCTCGGCTGAACACCCGGGCGCGTACGCGCGGGCCTGCTCGACGTGCTTGGGCACGGGATCTACGAGCAGCACCCCATGCGCTACCTCCATGCCCTCCACGCTGTCGGGGAGCCGGAGTGGATCGTGATGGAGGAGGTGCCCGACGTACTGCCGCTGTGGAAGCAGTACGCGGCCATCCTGAGGGGCTGGGGGTTCTCCGTGTGGACCGGGATCCTCAACGCCGCCAACTACGGCGTACCGCAGACCAGGCGCCGGGCCATCCTCCTCGCCTCCCGCGTACGGACCGCCGAACCGCCGGCCCCGACCCATGCCCAAGCGGCTGAGCCGGAGTCGCTGTTCGGGTCGGGGCGGGAGCGGTGGGTGTCGATGGCCGAGGCGCTCGGGTGGGGCGCGACCGACCGGCCAACCCCGACCGTGTGCGCTGGCGGTGGCCCGGGCGGGGGCCCGAGCCGTTCCCGTCCGGCGCTCGCAAGACCCTCACCGACGCCCGGAACCGTGGCCGGTGGAAACACCCCGCCCCCGATCGCGCCGCCCTCCGCTCAGGACATTGCCGCAGCCCCGCCAGTGAGACGGCCGCACGGCCGGGCTGGTCCTGGTCACTGCGCAGCAACAACCAGGCCAACGCCAACGTCCGCCCGGTCTCCGAGCCGGCCGGGACGCTGTTCTTCGGCCACCGTTCCAACGAGTGCGTGTGGGTCGCCGAGCCCGCTGGCGACGGGCCCTCCGCAGACGGTCTGAAGAGGGCGGTGCCGGAGGCGATCCGGATCACGGCCGCGGAAGCGGGCCTGTTGCAGTCCTTCCCCGCCGACTGCCCGTGGGCCGGCAACAGAAGTCAACAGTTTTCCCAGATCGGAAACGCCGTCCCTCCCCGCCTGGCCACGCACCTCCTCGCCCCGCACCTGGGCAAGATCCTCACCCGCGACGACTTCACCCTGGCCGCCTAATGCCCGACCCCACTGTCCCGGAGGCCGATTTTCGACCTCGACGACCTCCCGCCCGCGCCGCCCGTCCACCATGCCGAGCAGGCGCTCCTCGGCGCCCTCCTCCTCGAACCCGACCGCCTGAAGTCCCTTGTGGCCCGCTGGAGGCGTGGGACTTCGGCAGCGCTCTGCACGCGGCGGTGTTCGCCGCCATGACCGCCCTCACCCCACCCCGGCCGACATCCACGCCAAGGAGCCGGTCTGGCTAACGGCGGTTCTCAACAACGCCCAGCCCAAGGCGCGCGGGCTGACCGCCTCCTACCTCCACCAGCTCGTCGGCGCCTGCCCCCACCCCGTGCACGCTCCCTCGTACGCGGCGATGGTCCGCGCCGGCCAGGCCCGCCGGACCCTGCGCGGCCACGCGGAAATCCTCATCAACACCGCCAGCGACCCGATGCTGGAAGACCAGCCGCACATCGTCCTGGCCACCGCCGACAAGCTCGCCGCCCTCACGGAACACCTCGCGGGCCGCTTCCCCGCCCACTCCAGCCCCCTGCCCCGCACCAGCCTGCGCCCACCCCGAACAGCTCGACACCCTGCGCTGGCTGCAGCCGGACGACTTCGCCGTTCCCCCGCACGGCCAGATCTTCCACTGCCTGCGCACCCTCGCGCGCCACAGCGACCCTGTTGTCGACCCCATCACCGTGCTGTGGGAAGCCCAACACCAAGGACTCATCACCCCCAGCCTTCCCCCGGCCGACCTGCAAGGCATGCTCTCCGGCCCCGCCGCTGCGCTATGCACTGGGCCGAACGCACGCTGCGCCGGGCCCTGCTTGCCCGCGCCCACACCACGGGACTCCACGTATTCGCCTACACCGAGGACCACACGAACACCGTCCACCAGCTCATCACCGGCAGCCGTCGCGCCCTGGCCGACCTCCAAGCCGTCCACACCCGCTGGCAGCGGGCCACCCACTCCACGTCGGCCACAACACCCCGCTCCCAGGCAACAGCCACACCGCGAGCGAGCCCCCCGCCACCTCTCGTCAGATCCCCTTCCATTACGCGGGGGCACCCGATGACCACCCCCCTCCGATCCGGCCGGAGGCACGCCGGCCGGACCCTCTCAGGGGACGAATGGCAGAGTGGGATCTCGTGCCTTCGAAGAAACAGCATGACCAGCAACCCCTCCTCCACCCGGATGCCATCGACATACCGGTCCTCTTCCGCGACGGCCCGGGAGGACGGACCAGAGGTGAATGGCGCCGCAAGGATCACGCGGAGTGGACGGGCCCCGCCTTTCCTGCTTCCAACGGCTGGTATCTACCGACAACGACGTGGCGCGAGATCCTAAAGGCCGCCATCAACGTGGGGCGTGACCTTTCTCCTTGGCTGGACCGTCCCTACTACGCCGCGCGGGAGATCGGGGCTCGGATCGCGCCCCTGGACGCCTATCTGGACCTCCATGACGGGCCGCGCCTGCACGACTACAACGCTGGCCGCCGACTGACGGCGAATGTCGTCCTGGAGCAGGGCACTGAGGCCAGTGCCCGCGGGGCGTTGGGCTATCGGCTGGGCATGACCATGGCCGAATGGGCGTGTCGCTCCCTGCTGGGGCTGGGCCAGACCTACCACATCGAGGATAGCTGGCCCCTCGACATCGAAGATCCCGCAGCCAACACAAAGTCAGTCAAGGGCCAGAAGAACCCCCGTCCCGACCTCCACGGCTGGCACAACGGGGAGTACCTGCCCTGGCTGATCGAGGCCAAGGGCGGCGAGGGCGGACCCGAGGGACTGCAGCGAGGGTGGGAGCAGCTGGAGGGCGGATGCACCGTGGTCCACCCGCACGGCCTGGACCACCGCCTCCTGCTGTGCGGAGCCGCCCTGAAACGCGAGGTGAGCTCGAGGAACGATCTGTTCGTCACGATCCGCCATGAGCTCCACATCGGAGGATCCGCGGCCTCTGCCGGCACATGCCCGGGCAGCGTCCCTGGACCGGGTGACGGGCCACAGACAGCGGAGGCCAGCCTGGAGGAAGACGATCAAGGCAGCACCTTGCTGGATGTGGCTCGGTCCCAGATGCTCCTTTTCCTCTCGCTGCGCGCTGTGGAGATCGCGTCCTCCGCGAGCCTCCGCCTGGTGCCCGTTGCCCGGGACCGCCACAACCGCCGCGCATCCGGGTTGCTGACTCTCATGGAAGACGACCATTCGACCCGTGAACGCCGGGAGGCCCTAGCCAGGCAGAAGGAAAGCCCCTCTGATGGCAGCGCACGAGGACTGGGTCTGGAGAGCTTCCTCACTGCGCGAATTCCCAACAGCGAGGTCATTCTCGGCATGTCACAACGGCTCTACGCCGCCTGTGAGGAGCTCTATCAGGCAGACCGGGAGATTGCTGACCAGACCCCCGGCCTACGAGCCGAGGATCGCGTCACGGTCGGTTTGAGCGACGAGGCGATCGACGACCGCGCATCGTCTGCCCGCCGCGAGTACCGAGAACGCCAACAGTTCGAGCAGCCACGCATCCAGCGCAGAGTCCGCGACGCCTTCACAGCTGCGGAGGAACAGCGGCCCTGGGCATCGCGGTTGGGCGCAAACCCGGAGTTCACCCTGTCCCCCGGCACCCTTGAAGGCACCACGCCAGAGACCTACCTGGCCATCAACCCGGAAACGGTATTCCACCGCCATCGCTGACAGGTCGACTCCGTGCTGCGGCGCAAGCGCGTGGCTCCCCGGTCAGTCGAACCGGGGAGCCACCGGATTAGTGCGCGTGCACCGCCGCCACGAAGCAAACCGTCGGTAGGCGCCACCCCGCCGCACCGCACAACCTCACCCTCGTCCGCGAGTGGACATACTGAGACTCAAAGCTGCAGACAGCCCATCACTACTGCAGTCCGCGGCGGCCGATGCTCTCAGGCTGCAGGCACTTCGATCGCATTCAGTAGTGCCAGGATCGGTTCGTTAGCGCCCAAGCAACGGTCTGCCACCCACTCAAGACCGTAGTCCGCGTAGCTGGAAGCAAGTCTGATGACTTCTCGCGGCTGCGTGAGGACCGCCTCGCCCAGTTCGGCTATCGCAAGCAGCTCAAGGTGGACGATGCGCCAATCGTCGCTTGCGAAGATGGTGCCATCGGCGAACTTTCGAACTTCGCCCGCACGCTGACGCTTCTGACCATGTTTGACACCGATACACAGACCAAGCCACCACGCATCGATCATTCGTCCCACCGGCCTGCCGGGCCCAAAAAACTGGCTGATCTTCGGATGCAGGTCCGCCGGCATGGTCAGCTCAACAGACGCGTATGGGCTCATACCGCTCACGCCACAGGTTCCTCTCTGAACCGCAATCCGAGATCGTTATCATGACGCCGCGCACAGATATTGCATTGCTCTCGGTGGCTGCAGCCGCAGTTGCGCGAATACGGCTCATCGTCGGCCCACTTGTGCACGAGATCGAGTGGGTAATGCTGGCTACACGACAGGGTGCCGAAGACTCCAGCCCTCTCGTCCAGGATGTGTTCCACGCCAGCGATCTCGGATCGAGTCAATAGCAGCACCACTTGATATGGCGTTTCATCGGGCGCCGGAGGGCGTGTGATAGCTTCGACCATGCGCTCCTTGGTGGTACCTGAGACCATCCCAAGCGGGGTGTCGATGAACCGTGGCGCGACCGTGCCAGCGACTTCCATGAGCGACCATACGAATGCGAGTGTTAGCGCACGCTGGGAGGCCCCGTTTACTTCAAAGTCAGGGTCAAGGCTGTTGCCGTGCTGGCTCGAAACAACGATATCAAAATTGCTAGTGATCGACGTCGAGGTGATGACACCCGTGGTATCACTATTGTCGGCACCGATGATTTTTTTGAACATGCCGTCAAGACGTTTCGAGACCCGCTCGACATAGGGCCCTTCAAGCTGGCCCTGAACTGCCCTCGCCAGGTTCAGGAGGTCCAGTCCGACATCACGCCTGACGGCAAGATCTCGCGAAATGCCGGCATTACGCTCGGCGTTCCCTTTCTCTTCGCGCTTCTGGTCACAATCGTACTGCACAGTCCCGCGGCGAGTGTCCAGGTTGCCGAGTTTAAAATTTACGTCGCTCTTTTTGCGGTCGAGTTCGGTAAGCTCTTCGGTCAACTCTCGCACCCTCGCGTCGTCAATCAGGGCACGGCGCTCTTCTGCCGCATACAAGGCAGTCGTTTTATTCCGGACCGATTCCGCCAGCTTTGCGAAATCCCCTAGAACCTCGGCGCGAACTTCCGTGAAGTCCTGCCTATTTAGACTGCGCAGCGCCCTTGCACCGTACCGTAGCTCCGTGAGGCGCTCCGCGATCGCACCTCGGCCCTGCTGCTCGGCCAGCAACTTTGAAACCTCATCGCGATGGGTCGAGCCTGGATCCAGGCTTTCTCCACAGATACAGATGCCGAGCTCAAGCCGATCTTCCAGAATCTGCGTTGACGTCTTCGGGATCTCGCGAAGGTTCTTCAGCTCCTCCAGGCGCTTCAGGGCCTGGCCCAGTGGGGCATCCGCAAGAGTCCAGGACAGGGCTTCACTGCGCAGCATGCCCTTCATCCTGTCGAGGTTCCTTTGCTGATAGCCCTCCAGCGAAGCCAGATCCCCCTTGAGCCCCTGTATCTCTTGGTTGATGGCATCAAGATCGCCGATGCCTCGGATGGATTCAAGATCGCGGGTTTTGCGGTTTTGATCCCTCTCGATGTTTCCGAGCCGAACCGTGTGCTTCTCGTAGTCCTCGTCGATCTCTTTGAGTGCTAGTTCGAGCTTTTCGAGTTCGCCCGTGACCTTTTCCAGTTTGCCGCCGGCATCCCGGGCCGCTTTCCGGTCGAGGCCGGCCTGTACCGCCTCAATGTCAACGACTGCCGTCCGGAGCTGGCGAATTCCGAGCAAGCTCTCGATCGCGAGGTGGACCTTCTCCTGCCGTACCCGCGCTTCTTGCTTGCCGGTGATAAACTTCTGAACGTCGTCCCCGTTGGTGAAGAAGATGTCCACGAGCCTCTTTGGCAGCCACTGCTCCAGCCACGACTCAGGCTGGTCAAGGTTCTCATCGCCTGATGCCGTGAGCTTTGACAGCTTCACAACTTCCCGGCCGCGCTGCACCGATCCAGTCACCTCGGGGGTTTCCTGAACCTGTCGCGTGAGCCGGTAGAGCACCGTGCCAGCGTCGTCGGTGATATCGAAATCGAGAACAACCTCGATGAATACCGGTGATCCGGCAGGTGTCGCCTTGGACGACAGCCTGATATCCATGGGGCTGGTGACGCTCTTGAGAGCATCCATCCCATACAAGCCCCAGATAATTGCATAGTGAAGAGACGTCTTGCCGGACCCGTTCTCGGCACGTATGACAGTCAGCGGTTTGACAGGATCGATCGACAATTGGATGTCGACGTCTTTGAGCAGCTTGAAGTTATGGACTCTGATCCGCTGGATTCTCATTGATCGCTTCCACCACCAAGCGCGGCCGCGAAACTCCCTACCTTCTCCACGCGCTTGGCGATGAGTTCCTGCCGCTGCCGACTGGTTGTCATATTCTCCTGCTGCCTCGCGATCAGGTCAAGCACCTCAATGAGATCCTCGTGATATCCGTCGTACCGCAGCGGAAGCTGTCTCACCTCGACGCTGGCGACTTCTCGGATGCGGGGAGTTGTTGCCATTTCACAGCCCCTACCTATAGTGCGGTCTCATACTTGGCGATAATCTCGCGAGGACCGTCGTTATCGTATTCATTTTCCGCCGTACCGGCGAACTCCCGCACCCTGGCAAGCTCCCCCTTCAAAACAGAACGCGCAGCTGCCGTATCAAGCCGCGGTGGAACAACCAGGAAGTCATGAAGCTCTGCGATCCTCTTCCCAGGGGATTGACGAAGGATCCTCCCTCTCCTTTGAATCCACTCCCGCCGGACGGTACTGGACGCGAGCAGGTATGCCGTGTCCGTGTGCGGAATGTCCACGCCCTCGTCAAGAACTTTCATCGCGGTAAGGGCCTGATAGTCGCCTTTACTGAAGCGTTCAAGATACTGAGCAGCACCCGAACTGGAGGTTTCCGTGTTCGTGTACTGGTGGAAGCGGATTCCGAGTCGGCGGAGCACACCGTTGACAAGGTGGATCTGGGAGGGCCCTGTCAACGCTACTGGCTTGGCAGACGTATACATGAGTGTTCGAGCGACGTTCTCGGGTCCACCAGTTTCCAGCAAATATTCAAGTGCGGGAATCTTGGCCTGCGCCTGTTCAAGGACAGCCCGGCGCTTTCGCAAGAGATGCTCGACCTGCGCGTCATGGCAAAAGTCCTTGCCATCATCAACCGCCATAAACCCTTTGCGCTGTAGCTGACGCGTCAGGTCCTCGTACTCGGCCATCTCCTGCTCGGTTAGCACAACCTCGTGGACGTGATAGTTGTACGGCGTCAAGCAGCCGGCATTGATGGCGTCCCGAAGTGTGAACTCGAAAACCGGGGCGCCGAAGAACTCAAAGAGCGCCTCGGTGCCGTCGGCATTGTACTGACGAGTCGGTGTTGCCGAGAGGCCTAGACGAGCATTAAACCGATGCGGCGCCTTCGCCATGAAGCCAGCCGAGCCGAGGTTGTGTACCTCGTCACCGACGAGGACGGCGTGCACCTCGTCGGGGAGCTCGGCGATGAAGCTGCGCATGTCCTCGTCTTCAGTGAACAGCTTCTGAGTGCAGAGAATGACCGCAGTGAATGGGTCTCGTCCTGAGAGTCCTGCACGGACCTCCTCAAGGAGGCCACGGCGCCGCTGGCCTGACATCGCACTCGGCTGAAACGGCTCGGCACCAAAACCTCTGACGGCTTCTGCCCATTGCCGTAGGAGGGGTGTACTCGGCACGATGATCACGACCAAGACAGGGCCTCTATGCCTGTCCTGCTCATGAACTGCCGCGATCAGAGCAGTCTGCGTTTTGCCGCCGCCTGTAGCGATGGCCAGAATCCCTCTAGACCCATTACCCAGGAACGCATCTACGGCGTGGCCCTGATGGCCAAACTTGCCAGTTCGCCAGTCTACTTTCTCTGGAATCGTGAGCAGTCGTGGGCCAGCCACGTCGATACCCGGCGGGAGTGGCGGCTCAAGGCCACGTGCATGGTCGGCGTGCCACGATCGCCAGAAGTCCTCGATTGAAGGGGGCGCTGCTCCGGTACTCCGACCGTCGATCACCCGCAGCCCGTCCTTGAGTTCGACGCACAGGACATGAGGGCTTCTATTCGCCCACTGGCTGTCCCACCGCGCCGCGAGCTTCGTCACGCGCGCTTGCGAGGTGGAGCCGTCCACCCACGGCCGGTCGACGCTCATTTGTTCACCATTGACCAGTAGGCCCCGGGCTGTTGCGTTGCCGGAACCGTGGACCGCCGCCCAGGTTGAACCCGAACGCAGCAACCACAGCTTCTTGTGGTACATACCTTGCTTCATCAGCGCAAAGCGGACCACGAGGCGGTTGGAAGCGACAAGGTACGCAAGGCAGTCGAGGGTGTGATGGACCAGGGCATGCTGTGACAGGGAGGCCTCTTCGAGCAGTCGATCTACAGCCATCTGAATCGCTGCCTGGGGGGCTAGCACCCCACGGGCAAGCGCGTCCCGGTCGGCGTCGCTGATTGAGGGGCTGATGAGCAACTCGATCGTGCCGTTGCTCCGCTCAAGGAACGAGGCCAGACCAGGCGCAATCTGAGCCAGGCACTGCGAACTGAAGAAGCCCGCTCCGACTCGGACATGATCTGCCACTGCCATGGCTGGGATCAGAACTTCACCGATCAGGTCGTCCTCAGGGATGTCGTACAGAGACTCGACATCGGCGAGAGTTATTTTGAACTCGCTCGTCACTGATTCACCTTGGCGTTGACGCTGGCGATGCTCCCGCCAGGGGCCAAGAGAGCCCACGCGCCTGTGCCGCCAGCTGCACAGCGCTCCCTCTTACCCCCCATGGCCCCTCCGACCAGCATCCAGGTTGACGCCGCTTCAAGTATACGTTCACGGTGCTCTGCGCCGACCTCGCTCCGGATGCTGCCCCCGACACCCAATCGATCCAAAACGGTGGGGCGCCGGGTCACTGCGCGACGCGTGAGTGAACTGGCAGGGAGATACGTGGAACTTGTCGCCATCAGCACAGGAAACGATGCGGCTCTGAACGGCGGCCGCGCTGCAGTCGGGTCTAGGGCGTGAGGACGGGGCAGCAGCCTTCGGCGTCTCCTTGTGAAGGGCGTGGACGCTGGTGGGCGTAGTGGCTTGGCGGCAGCTGGGAGGCGCCGACGGTCCCCTCGCGCTGCAGACAGGCCGAAGAGTGCCAGGCGCTGTCCGGGGCCTCGACCACCGGCCGTGCGCCCTGGCGCTTCAAGGGCAGCTGTCGACGCGGCTCCAGATCGATGTGCTAATCGTGAAGATACACCAGGGCTTTCTCACCCGGGAGTTGGGAAGTATCTCCGGCGCTAGAGCTGTAACTCCAGTGCCTGGACAAGCTAGCCGTCAAGCAGGAACCGACGTCTGTGCGCAGCTAGCCTGAGGAGACCTGGCCCGCGATCCGGGTCGGCATCCGCACCGGTCGGGTTACCGGCCGATCGGCTCGCCGACCGCCACAAGTGCAGAATGCCGCCTGCCCAGCCAGCCAGTCCATCGAGGATCCGCCGTCCCCGCCCGGCCCGGCGAAAAGGCAGCGGCACGAATCCAAACCACAGGCACACACCGAACCGACGTATCTCATGCCCGCCAAACAGCGCCCACAGCACGATGAGCTACGCCACGGGGTAGCTCATCGTGAAAAGCTCCCGGGCGCACGCCAGATCGTGCTCGGAGTGCAGCTGCACCTCCAGGTTCCCGGTGCCGTGGTGGCCGAGCCCAGTTACGTCCCGAGTGAATCCTGGGACAAGGTCGACCTTGGCCGGGCCGGCCTTGAGGTAGACCAACAGCTTGGTCTTCCGCGGACACACGCACGCAAAGTTCTGCAGCCGCTGGTAGGCCGTGTAGGTCTGGTTTTCGACCTTGGTGATGTCCTCGCCGAAACCGAGCAAGACCTCGTCGACCGCCGCGGCCAGTTCCTCCATCGCGCTGTCCGGCCTATCGCTGCGCTGCGCCTTGGCCGTTCCCCGGCGACGCCCCACCTTCGAGGCGGTCCGGCGGCCGGCGGCCGAGGCGACCGTCTCCAGGCCGAAGTTGTCGTCGCCGAAGAACCTGTAGCGCACGAGGTCGATCGAGTGCCGCTGCTCGCGGACCGCGTGGAGATCGTAGCGCGTGAAGTCGCCGGCGACGCAGATCAGCCTCGGGGCGCTCCACAACACCCGGGCCGCGGCCCCCGATCCGAGCCGCTCGCGCACCAGGCGCCGAAAGGCGTCCCTGTGGTCCATCAGCCAGGCCATGTAGAACAGGCCCTGGTTGATCACGCCAGGATCCGTCGATCGCTTGTACTCAACGATCACCGGGGCGCCGTTCTCGTCGATGCCCAGTGAGTCGAGCCGGCCGCCGTGTACCGGCCCGGTGCTGTACTCGCTAGCCAGGAACGTCACGCCGAGCATGGCCTCCATGTGCGCCTCGACGAGGTCCTGCACCTCGGCCTCTTCATCGGCCAGCCGCGGCACGACTTCGGACACGCCGCCCTTCGTACTGAACAGCTTCAGCCCTGACACCTCCCCCCTTCGCCGACCTGGCCCGACACGCAGGGGCCGAGACTATTTCCGGCTCGGGTGAAGCGGTATCCGATTCAGCTGTTCGCTACAGAGCGTAATCGCCGTCGAGTGGAAGTCCAGAGTGCCGGCAGAGCGGGTCAGCCACCAAGAAGCCGCCTCCCCGACAGGGCAACAGCCCGGCCGGAGAGGCGGCCTTTTCCACATGACAAACCGTCAGGAAAAGCGCCCGGCGTGCGTCAAACGTGCGTCACGTGCGTCAGATTTGCGTCAAGATATCGCCCGTAACGCACGTAGCGCACATAACGCACACTCGCCAAAACCACAGGTCAGCGGCCCTTCTCGACCGGCTCCAGAATCGCCACGCACTCCACATGGTGCGTCATCGGGAACAGATCGAACGCCCGCAGCGTCCGCACCCGGTATCCGCCCTCCGCGAAGTACGAGATGTCCCGCGCCAGCGCCGCCGGGTCGCAGGCCACGTACGCGATGCGGCGGGCGCCCAGGGCGACGAGCTGCTTCACCGTGGCGCGGCCGGCGCCCGCGCGGGGCGGGTCCAGGACGATGAGGTCGCATTCGGTGATGCCCGTGCGGGGCAGGACCTGGTCGACCTTGCCGTGCTCGATGCGGACGCGGTCCAGGTCCGCCAGGTTGTGGCGGGCGTCCTCCACCGCGCGCTTGCCGGACTCGATGCCGAGGACCGCGCCCTTCTCGCCGATGCGCTGGCCGATGGCACCGGCGAAGAGGCCGACGCCGCAGTAGAGGTCGAGGGCGGTGTCGTTCTTACGGGGCAGCAGGCCCTGCATGACCGCGCGGACCAGGGTGTTCGCGGCCTGCGGGTGGACCTGCCAGAAGCCGCCGGAGCCGACCCGGTACGTGCGGTCGTCGGCGCGCTCCCGGACGAAGCCGCGGCCGTGCACCCGGTGCACGCCGCCGTCGCGTTCGTCCACGCGGAGCACGGAGACCGGCTTGTCCAGCTCGACCAGGGGCAGCCGGCCGCCCGGGCGGGGCGTCAGGATGACCTGGCGGTCGTGGGAGCCGGTGGCGGCGATGGCCTCCACCGTGGCCATCTGCGGCCAGTCCTGCTGCTCGACGCCCAGCTCGGAGACCCCGGGCGCGGCGATCATGCAGTGGTCGATGATCTCGATGTCGTGCGAGCGGTGCTTCCGCAGCCCGACCCGGCCGTCCTCGTCGATCGCGTACTGCACCCGGGTCCGCCAGGCCGGCACCTCGCCCGCCGGGAGCTTGTCGCCCTCGGCCGGCATGACCGTGCCGTCCCAGCCCGCCTCCTCCGGGGTGAGGCCCGCGAGGCGCTGGAGCTGTTCGGCGATGACCTCGCCCTTCAGGCGGCGCTGGGCGCCCGGCTTGGCGTGCTGCCAGTCGCAGCCGCCGCACTTGCCGGGGCCCGCGAACGGGCAGGGGGCCGGCACCCGGTCCTTCGACGCCTCGATGATCTCCACCGCGTCCGCGCGCAGGAAGCGCGAGTCCTCGGCACCGTCGGTGATCCGCGCGACGACCTTCTCACCCGGCAGGGTGTGGCGTACGAACAGCACCCGGCCCTCGTCCGTGCGGGCGATGCAGTGGCCGCCGTGCGCGACCGGGCCGACCTCGACCTCGTACTCCCGCCCGACCAGCGACTCCGGCTGCGTCTCCCCGGTCTGCGGCGACGTGGATTCGTTCTGCATGAGGGGGTGGCTCCAGAGAGGGAAGGGGACGGTCCGCGGGCGGACGACAACAACCTACGAGTCTACGTGCGTGTCGTCCGACCGCCGACCACCTCCGCGGTCCCCCGCCTCAGCCCTTCGGCGTCGGTTCCTTCTGCTTGCGCTCCACCGGTCCCCGGCGCACCGAGCCCGGAGCGCTCCAGTCGGCACGCCTGCGGGCGCGCTTCTTCGCCGCCTCGGAGGACTCCAGCTGGTACGGGACCGAGGTGACCATCACACCGGGCGTGAAGAGCAGCCGGCCCTTGAGCCTGAGGGCGCTCTGGTTGTGCAGCAGGTGCTCGTACCAGTGCCCGACCACGTACTCCGGGATGTAGACGCTCACCACATCGCGCGGGCTCTCCCGGCGCAGGCTCTTGACGTACTCGATGACCGGGCGGGTCACCTCGCGGTACGGGGAGTCGAGGATCTTCAGCGGTACGTTGATGCCGCGCCGCTCCCAGTCCTCCCTGAGGGCCTTCGTCTCGGCCGGGTCCACGCTGATCGACAGCGCCTCAAGGTGGTCCGTGCGGATCAGCTTGGCGTAGGCGAGCGCGCGCAGCGTGGGGCGGTGGAGCTTGGAGACCAGGACGATCGAGTGGACCCGGGAGGGGCGGATCGACTCGTCCGGGGCGGTCTCGTCGGCGGAGATCTCCTCCGCGACCCGGTCGTAGTGCTTGCGGATCGCGGTCATGGTGCCGAAGAAGATCACCATGCCGAGGAGCGCCACCCAGGCGCCGTGGGTGAACTTCGTGGCGAGGACGACGACGAGCACCAGACCGGTGAAGAAGGCGCCGAAGGTGTTGATCGCCCGGGAGCGGATCATGTGGCGGCGCTTGGCCTGGTCCTTCTCGACGGCCAGATGGCGGTTCCAGTGCCGGACCATGCCGGTCTGGCTCAGCGTGAACGAGACGAACACGCCGACGATGTACAGCTGGATGAGCCGGGTCGAGTCGGCCCCGTAGATCACGACCAGCAGGATCGCGGCGCCGGCCAGCAGCACGATGCCGTTGGAGAAGGCGAGCCGGTCGCCGCGGGTGTGCAGCTGGCGGGGCAGGTAGCGGTCCTGGGCCAGGATCGAGCCGAGCAGCGGGAAGCCGTTGTACGCGGTGTTCGCGGCCAGGAAGAGGACGAGGGCGGTGGCGGCGGCGAGGATCACGAAGAAGAACGTGCCGTCGCCGAAGACCGCGGCCGCGACCTGCGAGATGACCGGGTCCTGGGTGAAGCCGGAGCCGACCGGGCGGCCGTTGCTGATCAGGTCCTTCGCCGGGTTCTCCGCCATCTTGACGTCGGTGGCCATGGCCAGGCCGATGATGCCGCAGAACATGGTGACGGCGAGCAGGCCCATCATCGCGAGCGTGGTCGCGGCGTTCTTGCTCTTCGGCTTGCGGAAGGCCGGCACGCCGTTGCTGATCGCCTCGACACCGGTGAGCGCCGCGCATCCGGAGGAGAAGGCGCGCAGCAGCAGGAAGACGAGCGCGAAACCGGCGAGCCCCTGGTGCTCGGGCTTGATCGTGTACGCGGAGGTCGGGGCGTGCATGGTGTCGCCGAGGACGAGCCCGCGGAAGGCGCCCCAGATGATCATGATGAAGACGCCGGCCACGAAGAGGTACGTGGGGATGGCGAAGAGCTTCCCGGACTCCTTGACCCCGCGCAGGTTCATCAGGGTCAGCAGGACGATGGCGGCGACCGCGCACCCCGTCTTGTGCTCGACCACGAAGGGGATGGCCGAGCCCAGGTTCTCCACGCCGGAGGCGATCGACACGGCCACGGTCAGGACGTAGTCGACCAGCAGCGCGCTGGCGACGGTCAGCCCGGCCTTGGGGCCGAGGTTGGTGGTGGCGACCTCGTAGTCGCCGCCGCCGCTCGGGTAGGCGTGGACGTTCTGCCGGTAGGAGGCGACGACCGTGAACATCAGGACCACGACCGCGACCGCGATCCAGGGACTGAAGTGGTACGCCGACACACCCGCGATGGACAGCACGAGGAGGACTTCTCCGGGTGCGTACGCCACCGAGGACAGCGGGTCGGATGCGAAGACGGGGAGCGCGATGCGCTTGGGGAGGAGCGTCTCCCCCAGCTTGTCGCTGCGCAGGGCCCGTCCGATCAGGATCCGTTTGGGCACGTCGGTCAGTTTGGACACGCAGAGGATCGTAAGGGTTCCGTATGGGGCCCGCCCCCGCTGCACCGGCGTGGCCCGCCAATCTCCTGCACTCGGCCGGAAACGCCACGGAATCCTTAACGCAATCCTTGCGCCACGGCGCCGGGAAGCGCCCCGGGCACGTCGTCTTCGCCACACCCGGGCCGCGATGCGCACACTCGGATGAGGCGACGCGACCGGCGCCGCATAAGCTCGTAAGCGGGCGACGGGACACACCGTTGCCCCGTTGTTTGCCCGGCCAGCCGAGGAAAGAGTGTGAGCAGGGTGTTTTCGCAGGTCAGCCGGACGACCAGGACTGCGAGGTAGGCGCAAGGTGCACATCGTCATCATGGGCTGCGGGCGAGTGGGAGCCGCTCTCGCGCAGACCCTGGAGCAGCAGGGGCACACGGTCGCCGTCATCGACCAGGACCCCACGGCGTTCCGGCGCCTCGGCTCCGGGTTCGGCGGCCGTCGCGTCACCGGGGTCGGGTTCGACCAGGACACGCTGCGCGAGGCGGGAATCGAGGAGGCCGGCGCGTTCGCGGCGGTGAGCTCCGGCGACAACTCCAACATCATCGCGGCCCGGGTGGCGCGCGAGATGTTCGGCATCGAGAACGTCGCGGCCCGGATCTACGACCCCCGGCGCGCCGAGGTGTACCAGCGGCTGGGCATCCCGACCGTCGCGACGGTGCGCTGGACGGCGGACCAGATGCTGCGCCGGCTGCTGCCGTCGGGCGCGGAGCCGCTGTGGCGCGACCCGAGCGGCGGGGTGCAGCTCGCGGAGGTGCACACCACGCCGTCCTGGATCGGCCACAAGATCAGCACGCTCCAGGAGGAGACGGGCGTGCGCGTCGCGTTCCTCACCCGGTTGGGCGAAGCGATTCTGCCGTCGTCGCAGACGGTGCTCCAGGAGGGCGACCTCGTCCACGTCATGATGCGTACGGACGAGATCGCGAAGGTCGAGGCGGCCTTCGCCGAGGGCCCCGAGGAGGGCGGTCACTGATGCGTGTCGCGATTGCCGGGGCCGGTGCGGTGGGGCGTTCCATCGCGGGCGAGCTGCTGGAGAACGGGCACGAGGTGCTGCTCGTGGACAAGGCGCCGACCGCCATCTCGGTGGAGCGGGTGCCGATGGCCGAGTGGCTGCTCGCGGACGCCTGCGAGATCACGTCGCTGGACGAGGCGGCGCTCCAGCGCTGCAACGTCGTGATCGCGGCGACGGGCGACGACAAGGTGAACCTGGTCGTCTCGCTGCTGGCCAAGACCGAGTACGGCGTGCCGAGGGTCGTCGCCCGGGTGAACAACCCGAAGAACGAGTGGCTGTTCAACGAGTCGTGGGGCGTCGATGTGGCGGTCTCCACGCCGCGTCTGATGTCGGCGCTGGTCGAGGAGGCGGTGAGCGTCGGCGACCTGGTCCGGCTGCTGCGCTTCAGCCACGGCGACGCGAACCTGGTGGAGCTGACGCTGCCGCCGGAGTCGGCGCTGGCGGGGACCCAGGTCGGGGAGGTCGCCTGGCCGGAGGACACCTCGCTGGTGACGATCATCCGGGGTCAGCGGGTGCTGACGCCGAGCCCGGAGGAGAGCCTGGAGGCCGGTGACGAGCTGCTGTTCGTGGCCGCGCAGGCGCGCGAGGAGCAGCTGGAGGACCTGCTGTCGGTCCGCCGGGGCGACTCGGAGGCGTAAGGCATACGAAGAGGGGGCCCCGTCACCGGCTGGTGACGGGGCCCCCTCTTCGTACGTCTCAGAACTCCTGGCCCCTGGCCGCTTCGGCGGCGGCCGTTTTGCGGGCCTTCTCGGCCTCCTCCTCCGCCTCCATCTCGGCGAAGACGTCGATCGGCGGGGGCGCCTTGGCGAGGAAGACCCAGGTCAGGTAGACCGCCAGCAGGAACGGCGGGATCTTCAGCGCGACCAGGACCCAGCCGAACTGGGTGGTGTCGGCCCACCAGTACAGCGGGAAGAGGATCGCGCACTTGGCGAGCAGGATCAGCCCCCAGGCGTAGCTGGCCTTGGTGTACGCCTTCTTGCGGCCGGGGTTGCGGGTGCGCCAGGAGAGGTTCTCCTTGAAGACCGGGCCCAGGATGAGGCCGATCAGCGGCAGGCCGGCGACGGCGGTGACCAGGTAGGCCAGGGCGAGGCCCAGGGTGTAGAGCATGCCGGGGAGGTAGAAGTCCTTGGCGTTGCCCGTCATCTTGGCGAAGACCACGCCGAAGGCCACCCCGAAGACGCCGCTGAAGGCGTGCTTGACGGTGTCCTTGCGGATCAGCCGGACGACCACGAGCGCCAGCGACACCGCCAGGGCCGCGATGGCCGAGTAGGTGAGGTTCTTGTTGATGGTGAAGATCGTGACGAAGAGCAGCCCGGGCAGGACCGTCTCCACCATGCCCCTCACGCCGCCGAAGGCTTCGAAGAGCGCGGCCTCGGTGACCGCCCTGCTGTCGGCCTCCTGCTGGTCGGTGGTGCGGTCCGTGTCGGACGTCGGCTTGTCGAGAGACGTCACCGGCTACTCCTTGCCGAGCGGTCGGAGTTCGTATTTGGGGTTGAACAGCACCCGGCGGCCGTGGCTCATGGCGATCCGGCCGGAGGCGATGAGCTTGCGGCCCGGTTCTATGCCCTGGATGGAGCGGCGGCCGAGCCAGACCACGTCGAGCGGCGCGGTGCCGTCGAAGAGCTCCGCCTCCAGGGCGGGCACTCCGGCGCGCGGCCGCAGGGTGACCGTCCGCAAGGTACCAGTGACCTTCACGATCTGGCGGTCGGTGCATTCGGAGATCCGGGTGCACCCCGATGCCTGCGAGTCCTCCTCCAGCTCCTCGCACTCCAGGTCCTCCTGGGAGCTGGAAAGCCGGTCGAGCATGCGCCGGAAGCGACCGGAAGGCCGGTCGCCCTTGTGGGGCTTCTCGGATCGAGGGACAGCGCTCATACCCGAAGGGTACCGGTCCTGCGAGGTCATGGCGGGTGGCCGCCGTCTCACCCGTACGGGGGACGGGTGCGGGCCCGTCCGCCGGTTTCAGGCGCGCTCGAAGCGGTAACCCATGCCGGGTTCGGTGACGAAGTGGCGGGGGTGGGAGGGGTCCGCCTCCAGCTTCCGCCTGAGCTGGGCCATGTAGACGCGCAGGTAGTTGGTCTCGGTGCCGTACGAGGGCCCCCAGACCTCCTGGAGCAGTTGGCGCTGGCTGACGAGCCGGCCGCCGTTGCGGACCAGGACCTCCAGGAGGTGCCACTCGGTGGGCGTGAGCCGCACGTCGCGGCCGTCGCGGTGGACCTTCTTCGCGGCGAGGTCGACGGTGAAGCCCTCGGTCTCCACGATGACGACCTGGTCGCCGCCGTCCTGGCCGACCGGCTCGGCCCGGCGCACCGCGGCCCGCAGCCGGGCCAGCAGTTCGTCCATGCCGAAGGGCTTGGTCACGTAGTCGTCGGCCCCCGCGTCCAGCGCCTCGACCTTCTCGTCGGAGGTGTGGCGGGCCGAGAGGACCAGGATCGGGACCCGGGTCCAGCCGCGCAGGCCCCGGATCACGTCGACGCCGTCCATGTCGGGCAGCCCGAGGTCGAGCACGACGACGTCCGGGTGGCGGGTGGCGGCGAGCTGGAGGGCGGTGGCCCCGTCGGGCGCGGCGTCCACCTCGTACTTGCGCGCCTTCAGGTTGATCACGAGGGCGCGTACGATCTGCGGCTCGTCGTCGACCACAAGCACCCGGGTCATCGGGGTCCTGCCTTTCTGCTGGGCGTACGTCGGTGCGGGGAGCTGCGGGAGATCCGGGCGGTCCGGGCGGTCGGCGCGGTTCACGAGGTGATCCGCGCGGGAAGGCCGGGGGCTGCCGGGGCGTGGCCCGGTGCCGCCTTGAGGGTGAGGACCATGGTGAGGCCGCCGCCCGGGGTGTCCTCGGCGTCCAGCGTGCCGCCCATGGACTCGGCGAAGCCCCGGGCCACCGCGAGGCCGAGGCCGACCCCGGCGCCGCGCGGGGCGTCCCCGTACCGCTGGAAGGGCTCGAAGATGCGCTCCTTGCCCTCGTCCGGGACGCCCCGACCGCGGTCGGTCACCCGGAGTTCGACGCGGGCGCCGAGCGCGCTGGCCGCCACGGTGACGCGGTCGCCGTCGGGGCTGTACTTCACGGCGTTCTCCACGATGTTGGCGACCGCCCGCTCCAGGAGCCCGGGGTCGACGGCGACCATGGGCAGCGTTTCGGGTATGTCCAGGTCGACGCTGTCCTCGGGGACGCCGCCCAGCGCCATGGGGACCACCTCGTCCAGGTCGATCTCGCGGATGAGCGGGGTGACGGTGCCGGTCTGGAGGCGGGACATGTCCAGGAGGTTGCCGACGAGGTGGTCGAGGCGGTCGGCGCCGGCCTCGATGCCCTCCAGGAGTTCCGCCTCGTCGTCCTCGGACCAGGCGACGTCGTCCGAGCGCAGGGAGGAGACGGCGGCCTTGATCGCGGCGAGCGGGGTGCGCAGGTCGTGGCTGACGGCGGCCAGGAGCGCGGTCCTGATGCGGTTGCCCTCGGCGAGTCTGCGGGCCTCCTCGGCCTCGTCCACCAGGCGCTGGCGGTCCAGGACGACGGCGGCCTGGGCGGCGAACGCGCCGAGCACCCGGCGGTCCTCGGCGGGCAGCACCCGGCCGGTGAGCGCCAGGGCCATGTGGTCCCCGACGGGCATGTCCACGTCGGCGTCCTCCGGCCGGGCGGCCGGGGCCGGGCCGACGCTCCCGGCGCAGGTCCATGGGTCGACGTCGCTGCGGCGCTCCAGCAGGGCGACGGAGCCCATGCCGAAGGTCTCCCGGACCCGGTCCAGGAGGGCGGCGAGCGTGGTCTCGCCGCGCAGCACGCTGCCGGCCAGGAACGACAGGATCTCGGACTCCGCGCGCAGCCGGGCGGCCTGGTGGGTGCGGCGGGCCGCGAGGTCCACCACGGAGGCCACCGCGACGGCCACCGCGAAGAAGATCACGATGGCGACGAAGTTCTCCGGGTCCTGGACGGTGAGCGTGTGGGTGGGCGGGGTGAACCAGTAGTTCAGGAGCAGGGAGCCGGCGGCGGCCGCGGCGAGGGCGGGCAGGAGTCCGCCGATCAGGGCGGCGGCGACGGTCATGAAGAGGAAGAGCAGGACGTCGTTGGCGAGCCCGGGGCCGGATTCCAGCGCCTTGAGGAGCACCGCGAGGAGCACCGGGCCGCCGACGCCGACCGCCCAGCCCCAGATGATGCGGGCCCGGCCGAGGCGGGCGCCCCGGGCGATGGGCAGGCCCCGGCCCTTGGCGACCTCGTCGTGGGTGACGATGTGGACGTCGAGGTCGGTGCCGGACTCGCGGGCGACGGTGGCGCCGACGCCGGGTCCGTAGATGTACTGCCAGGTCTTGCGGCGGCTGGAGCCGAGGACGATCTGGGTGGCGTTGACGCCCCGGGCGAACTCCAGGAGCGCCGAGGGTATGTCGTCGCCGATGACGTGGTGGAAGGTGCCGCCCAGGTCCTCCACGAGGGTGCGCTGGACGGCCAGCTCCTTGGGCGAGGCGGAGGTCAGCCCGTCGCTGCGGGCGATGTAGACGGCCAGGATCTCGCTGCCGGAGCCCTTGGCGGCCATCCGGGCGGCGCGGCGGATCAGGGTGCGGCCCTCGGGGCCTCCGGTGAGGCCGACGACGATGCGTTCGCGGGCCTGCCAGGTGGTGCGGATGTTGTGCTCGCCCCGGTACTGCTGGAGGTATTCGTCGACCCGGTCGGCGACCCAGAGGAGGGCCAACTCGCGCAGGGCGGTGAGATTGCCGGGGCGGAAGTAGTTGGAGAGGGAGGCGTCGATCCGGTCGGGCTTGTAGATGTTGCCGTGGGCCATGCGGCGGCGCAGGGCCTGGGGCGACATGTCGACCAGTTCGAGCTGGTCGGCGCGGCGGACGACCTCGTCGGGCACGGTCTCGCGCTGGCGGACGCCGGTTATGGACTCGACCACGTCGCCGAGGGATTCCAGGTGCTGGATGTTGACGGTCGAGACGACGTCGATGCCGGCCTGGAGCAGTTCCTCGACGTCCTGCCAGCGCTTGGCGTTGCGGGAGCCCGGCACGTTGGTGTGGGCCAGCTCGTCCACCAGGGCGACGGCCGGGGCGCGCTCCAGGACGGCGTCGATGTCCATCTCGGTGAAGACGGCCGAGCGGTGCTCGATCTCGCGGCGCGGGACGGTTTCGAGGCCGTGCAGCAGGGTCTCGGTGCGCGGGCGGTCGTGGTGCTCCACGAAGCCGACGACGCAGTCGGTGCCGCGTTCGACGCGCCGGTGCGCCTCGGCGAGCATCGCGTACGTCTTGCCGACGCCGGGTGCCGCACCGAGGTAGATCCGAAGTTTGCCGCGCGCCATGGCCCCATTGTCTTCCGGAACAGGCGGCTGCCGCCGTGGCAGCCATGGTTCGAAAGTACCTGGTGAATTTCCGGCATATCGGACGGGGGGTGGGGAAGCGGCGGGATTTGACGCAACCCTGATACCGCTCCCCGGGCCGCCGGTCAGTGCTCGATGATGTGGCCGTCGCTGAGTTCGAGGACCCGGTCCGCGAGGCCGAGGAGCTGGGCGTCATGGGTGGCGACGAGCGCGGTGACGCCCTCGCCGCGCACGACGGCGCGCAGCAGCTCCATCACCGCGAGCCCGGTCTCGGCGTCGAGCTGTCCGGTCGGCTCGTCCGCGATCAGCAGGGCGGGCCGGTTGGCCAGCGCGCGGGCGATGGCCACGCGCTGCTGCTGGCCGCCGGAGAGCTCACCGGGGCGCTGGGCGGCGTGGTCGGCGAGGCCGACGAGGGAGAGCAGCAGCGACACCCGCTCCTCGCGCTCCTTCGGGTCGGCCTTGCGCAGCCGCAGGGGCACGCCCACGTTCTCGGCGGCGGTGAGGATCGGAATCAGGCCGAACGACTGGAAGATGAAGCCGATCCGGTCCCGGCGCAGCTCCAGGAGCCCGTTCTCGCCGAGCGAGGAGAGGTCGGTGCCGTCGACGGTGATCCGGCCGCCGTCCGGGGCGTCGAGGCCGCCGACGAGGTTGAGCAGGGTCGTCTTGCCGGAGCCGGAGCGCCCCTTGAGGGCGACGAGCTCGCCGCGCGGCACCTCGAAGGAGACGCCGCGCAGCGCGTGCACCGCTCCCGCGCCGGAGCCGTAGGAGCGGTGCAGGTCCTCGACGCGGACCATGGGGCCGTCGGCGACCGCCGCGCCGGCTCCCCCGCCGGTACTGGTGTCGGCGGTGTTCTCGGTCATGGCGCTCCCCCGTGGGTCCTCGGTCCTGTCGGCCGCCAGTATGTGCAGGTGACACGGGACCGGGCAATGCCCCGCCGGTCAGTGCTCCGCGGTCACCAGCTGCCGCAGGGCGATGTTGAGCCGGAGGACGTTGACGCGCGGTTCCCCGACGAAGCCGAGTTCCCGGCCCTCGGTGTGCCGCTCCACCAGCGCGGCGACCTGCCGGGCGTCGAGGTGGTTGCGCGCGGCGACACGGCGGACCTGGAGGTGGGCGTACGCGGGTGAGATGTCCGGGTCGAGTCCGGAGCCGGACGAGGTGACCGCGTCGGGCGGCACCGCGGCGGGGTCCACCGGATGCCCGGGGACGGAGTTGTCGCGGACGACGGCCGCCCTGGCGGCGGTGACCCGGTGGACCAGCTCGGGGTTGTCTCCGGCGAGGTTGGACGCGCCGGAGACGAGCAGCGAGTACTGGGTGTTGAGGCTGTTGGTGCCGAGCCCTTCGGAGGGGCGCGGCTGGAACCACTTCAGGTCCGGGGCGCCTCCCGGCAGGTCGTAGCGCTGGCCGATGAGGTCGGAGCCGACGACCTTGCCGCTCTCGCTGACTTCGGAGCCGTCCGCGCGTCCGGGCATGAGCAGCTGGGCGGCTCCGGTGACCGCGAGCGGGTAGAGGACGCCGCAGACCAGGGTGAGGACGAGCAGGGCGCGCAGGGCGGCCCAGAGGCGGCGGACGGGGTTGCGTACGGATGTGTTCATGGCGGGTCAGCCGATTCCGGGGACGAGGGAGAGGAGCAGGTCGATGAGCTTGATGCCGGCGAAGGGGGCGATCAGGCCGCCGATGCCGTAGACGGCGAGGTTGCGCCGGAGCATGGACGCGGCGCCGCCGGGCCGGTAGCGGACGCCCCTGAGGGCGAGCGGGACGAGCGCGACGATGATCAGCGCGTTGAAGATCACCGCGGAGAGGATCGCGGTGCGCGGCGAGGACAGGTCCATGATGTTGAGCCGGTCCAGGCCCGGGTAGAGCGCGGCGAACATCGCGGGGATGATCGCGAAGTACTTCGCCACGTCGTTGGCCAGCGAGAACGTGGTCAGCGCCCCGCGTGTGATCAGGAGCTGCTTGCCGATCTCCACGATCTCGATGAGCTTGGTCGGGTCGGAGTCCAGGTCGACCATGTTCCCGGCCTCCTTGGCGGCCGAGGTCCCGGTGTTCATGGCGACGCCGACATCGGCCTGGGCGAGCGCCGGGGCGTCGTTGGTGCCGTCACCGGTCATCGCGACGAGCCCGCCGCCGGCCTGCTCGCGCTTGATGAGGGCCATCTTGTCCTCGGGCGTGGCCTCGGCGAGGAAGTCGTCGACGCCGGCCTCCTCGGCGATGGACTTCGCGGTCAGCGGGTTGTCGCCGGTGATCATGACGGTGCGGATGCCCATGCGGCGCAGCTCGGCGAACCGTTCCGGCATGCCCTCCTTGACGACGTCCTTGAGGTGGACGACGCCCAGGACCCGCGCCCCGTGCCCGTCCTCCACGGCCACCAGGAGCGGGGTGCCGCCGGCCGCCGCGATGCGGTCGGTGAGGGTCCGCGCCTCGTCCGGGACGCTGCCGCCACGCTCCCTGACCCAGGCGACGACGGCTCCGGTGGCGCCCTTGCGGACCTTGCGCCCGTCCACGTCCACGCCCGACATGCGGGTGCGGGCGGTGAAGGCCACCCAGGTGGCGCCGGACAGCTCGCCCGCGTGGCGTTCGCGCAGCCCGTACCGCTCCTTGGCGAGGACGACCACGGACCGGCCCTCGGGCGTCTCGTCGGCCAGCGAGGCGAGCTGGGCGGCGTCCGCGAGTTCCGCGCCGGTGACCCCGGCGACGGGCAGCAGATCGGTGGCGCGGCGGTTGCCGAGGGTGATGGTCCCGGTCTTGTCGAGCAGCAGCGTCGAGACGTCCCCGGCCGCCTCCACGGCCCGCCCGGACATCGCGAGCACGTTGCGCCGCACGAGCCGGTCCATGCCCGCGATGCCGATCGCGGAGAGCAGGGCGCCGATGGTGGTCGGGATCAGGCAGACCAGGAGCGCGGTGAGCACGATCATGGACTGCGCGTCGCCGGCGTACACGGCGAAGGGCTGGAGGGTGACGACGGCGAGCAGGAAGACGATCGTGAGGGACGCCAGGAGGATGTTCAGGGCGATCTCGTTGGGCGTCTTCTGCCGGGCGGCGCCCTCGACCAGGGCGATCATCCGGTCGATGAACGTTTCTCCGGGCTTGGTGGTGATCCGGACGACGATCCGGTCGGAGAGCACCTTCGTACCGCCGGTGACGGCGCTGCGGTCACCGCCGGACTCGCGGATGACGGGGGCGGACTCGCCGGTGACGGCGGACTCGTCCACGCCGGCCACGCCCTCCACGACGTCCCCGTCGCCGGGGACGATGTCGCCCGCCTCGCAGACGACCAGGTCGCCGACGCGGAGGTCGGTGCCGGCGACGCGCTCCTCGCGGTCGCCGGTGAGGCGGCGGGCGACGGTGTCCGTCTTCGCCCGGCGCAGGGTGTCCGCCTGGGCCTTGCCGCGGCCCTCGGCGACCGCCTCCGCCAGGTTGGCGAAGACCGTCGTGAGCCAGAGCCAGCCGGTGATCGCCCAGCCGAACCAGTCGCCGGGGTCCAGGGCGGCGAGGACGGTGGTGAAGACGGACCCCACGAGGACCACGAACATGACCGGGGAGGTGGCCATCGCTCGGGGTGGAGCTTGCGCAGTGCTTCGGGCAGCGCGGCGAGCAGCGTCTTCGGGTCGGACAGCGCGGCGCCGGCACGCCCCTGCCGCACGGCTGCGGTCATCGGGCTCTCCTGCTTCGTACGAGTGGTCATGACGCCAGCCCTTCGGCCAGCGGGCCCAGGGCGAGGGCCGGGAAGTAGGTCAGGCCGGCGACGACCACGACGACCGCGGCCAGCAGTCCGCTGAACAGCGGGTGTGGGTGGGGAGGGTGCCCGAGGTCGCCGGGACGGGCCGCTGCTCGGCGAGCGAGCCGGCGAGGGCCAGGACGAACACCATGGGCAGGAACCGGCCGAGCAGCATCGCGAGCCCGATCGTGGTGTTGAACCACGGGGTGTCCGCGGCCAGCCCGGCGAACGCCGAGCCGTTGTTGTTGGCGCCGGAGGTGTAGGCGTACAGGATCTCGGAGAAGCCGTGCGCCCCCGGGTTCGCCACCGAGTGGGGCGGGGTGGGCAGCGCGACGGCGACGGCGGTGAAGCCGAGCACCAGGGCCGGGGTGATGAGGAGGTAGCAGGCGGCGAGCTTGATCTCGCGGGTGCCGATCTTCTTGCCGAGGTATTCGGGCGTGCGGCCGACCATCAGTCCGGCCACGAACACCGCGATGACCGCCATGATCAGCATGCCGTAGAGGCCGGAGCCGACGCCGCCGGGCGCGATCTCGCCGAGTTGCATGCCGAGCAGCGTGATGCCGCCGCCGAGGCCGGTGAACGAGGAGTGGAAGGAGTTCACCGCACCGGTCGAGGTGAGCGTGGTGGCCACGGCGAACAGCGAGGAACCGCCGATCCCGAACCGGGTCTCCTTGCCCTCCGTCGCCCCGCCCGCGAGCTGGAAGGCGGCGCCGTGGTGGGCGGACTCGGTCCACATCATCAGCGCGGAGAAGCCGAGCCAGAAGACGAGCATCGTGGCGAGGAGCGCGTACCCCTGCCGGACCGAGCCGACCATCCGGCCGAAGGTGCGGGTCAGGGCGAACGGGATGACGAGGATCAGGAAGATCTCGAAGAGGTTGGACAGGCCGCTGGGGTTCTCGAAGGGGTGCGCGGAGTTGGCGTTGAAGTAGCCGCCGCCGTTGGTGCCCAGCTCCTTGATGGCCTCCTGGGAGGCGACGGCGCCGCCGTTCCACTGCTGCGCACCGCCGGTGAACTGCCCGACCTGGTGGATGCCGGAGAAGTTCTGGATCGCCCCGCAGGCGACGAGGACGAGTGCGCCGACGACCGCGATCGGCAGCAGGACGCGTACGGTGCCGCGCACCAGGTCGGCCCAGAAGTTGCCGAGTTCCCCGGTGCGGGAGGCGGCGAACCCTCGTACGAGGGCCACCGCGACGGCCATGCCGACGGCGGCGGAGACGAAGTTCTGCACGGCGAGGCCACCGGTCTGCACGACGTGGCCCATGGCCTGCTCACCGGCGTACGACTGCCAGTTGGTGTTGGCGACGAACGAGGCGGCCGTGTTGAACGCCTGGTCCGGGCTGATCGAGGAGAAGCCGAGCGAGCCGGGCAGGGCGCCCTGGAGCCGTTGCAGCAGGTAGAGGAAGAGGACGCTCACGGCGGAGAAGGCGAGGACACCGCGCAGATAGGCGGCCCGGCGCATCTGCGTGTCGGGGGTGACACCTATCGCCCGGTAGATCCACTTCTCGGCCCGCAGATGGCGGGGCGAGGTGTAGACGCGGGCCATGTGGTCGCCGAGCGGTCGGTACGCCAGCCCCAGCGCGACGACGAGCGCGAGGAGCTGGAGCACACCGGAGAGGACGGGACTCATGTCGGGCTCAGAACCTCTCCGGGAAGAGGAGGGCCAGGACGAGGTAGCCCAGCAGGGCGGCGGCCACGACGAGGCCGGCCACGTTGTCCGCGGTCACAGCTTCGCCACCCCCTTGGCGACGAGTGCCACCAGCGCGAAGACCGCGATCGTGGTGACGACGAAGGCCGCATCGGCCATCGGATGCTCCTGAATGAGGTGTCGATGAATCGGACCCCTTGAGCAAACCTCCGGCCGGCACCGCCGTGACCTGCGTTGATGCCTCCCTTACGGAAGTGGGCCCGGCCTTGACGACGCCCGTACGCCGCCGATACGCGCCCCGTACGCGCCGGCGCACGCAAAAGCCGGTGGGCCGCACCCCGGGAAGGGGTGCGGCCCACCGGCCGATGGACGCGGGGTGCGGGTCAGCGCACCTCGGTGATCTCGGGACCGCGCTGGAGGCCCGCCATGCCACCGGAGAACTTCGAGCCCTCCTGCTCCTCCTGCTGGACGCCCTCGGGGACCATCTGGGCGTCGTTCGGGAGCTTGAGGACGATCGGGTCGCGCGGGGCCATCGGACCCTCGCCGCGGACGACCACGGTGTCCCGGAAGACCGACTCCAGGAGCCCGGCCGCCTCCGGCTGCACGGCGCCCTGGCCGGAGATCACGCCGCGCAGGAACCAGCGCGGGCCGTCGACGCCGACGAAGCGCACCAGCTGCACGCCGTTCGCCCCGTCGGGCAGCTGTACGGGGACCTGAGCGCGCAGCTCCCAGCCCAGCGGGCCCTCGACCTCGTCGATGATGCCGCCCTGCTGGGTGATGCCCGTGGCGATCTCCTCGCGGACCTCGCCCCAGATGCCCTCCTTCTTGGGGCGGCGAAAGCCTGGAGCTGGATCGCGCTGTCGCGCATCACGACGGTGGCGGCGACGATCGCGTCACCGGCGACCTCCACGCGCAGCTCCATGCCCTCGACGCCGGGCACGAAGATGCCGCCCAGGTCGACCCGGCCGTCACCGGGCTGGGACACCTCGCTGATGTCCCACGGACCGTCCGGGCGCGGCGCCGGCGGAAGGTTCGTCCGGCGGGTCTCGCCCTCGGCGTCATCCTGCTCGTCGACGACCTGCTCGGCCTCGCGCGCCTCGGCCGCCGTGTCATCGGCGGCACCACTGTTCTTGCGACGTCCGAACACGTCACTGTCCTTCCCGGTCGGATTCGACCGAAGCGTAGCCGTTCCCGCCCTGGGGAACCCCGCCCCGGACGCCATCAACATCAGCGGCGGCATGGCCGCCGGTGGACCCGAAGCCCCCTTCGGCCCGCGCCGAGCCGGGAAGCTCCGACACTTCGTGGAAGCGCACCTTCTCGACCTGCTGCACGACCAGTTGGGCAATCCGGTCGAACCGCTCGAACCGCACGGACTCGCGCGGGTCGAGATTGATGACGATCACTTTGATCTCTCCACGGTACCCGGCATCGACCGTCCCCGGGGCATTCACCAGGGCGACTCCGCAGCGGGCGGCGAGACCGGATCGTGGGTGCACGAACGCGGCGTACCCGTCGGGCAGGGCGATCGAAACCCCGGTGGGCAGTACGGCCCGCTCCCCGGGCGCCAGCTCGGCGGCCTCGGTGGTCACCAGGTCCGCACCGGCGTCGCCGGGATGCCCGTAGGCCGGAAGCGGAACGTCCGGGTCGACCCGGCGGATCAGGACGTCGACGGGGTGGCGCATCACGGGTTCACCTCGAAGGCGCGGGCGCGCCTGACCTGGTCGGGGTCGGCCATGGCCGCCTGGATCTCGGCGGGCCGGCCGTTCTCGATGAAGTGGTCGACCTTGACCTCGATGAAGAGGGCGTCGGCCCGCACCGCGACCGGTCCGTCCGGGCCGCCGATCCGGCCGGTCGCGCGGGAGTAGATCTTCCGCCCGTGCACTGCGGTGACCTCGGCGTCGAGGAACAGCACGGTGTCGACGGGGACGGGCCGCACGAAGTCGGTCTCCAGCCGTCCGGTGACCGCGATGACCCGCAGCAGCCAGTTCAGCGAGCCCAGCGTCTCGTCCAGCGCCGTGGCCAGCACGCCGCCGTGCGCCAGGCCCGGGGCGCCCTGGTGGGCCGCCTTCACGGTGAACTCGGCGGTCACCCTGACGCCCTCGCCGGCCCGCGCCTGGAGGTGCAGTCCGTGGGGCTGTCCGGAGCCGCAGCCGAAGCAGTGCTCGTAGTGCGCGCCGAGGAGCTCGCCGGGGGCCGGGGCTTCGGGGTGCCGGACCGGTTTCACCGCGTCGGCCGGGGGCGTCAGAGCCGCAGATGTTCCACTCACAGGCGCAGACCTTACCCGCGCGCCCGGCCACCGGTCGCGCCGTGCCAAGCTGGAGCCATGCAGCCTTCGACCCCGCCCTACGACGAACGCCTCACCGCACCCCGTTCGTGGTGGCTGATCGCCGTCCTGATCGGCATCGCGTGCGCGCTGATGCTGCTGCCGCTGGGCACCCTGCCGCTCCTCGCCGGCCTGGCCGGCGGCACGGTCCTGTCGGCCGTCGCGGTCAGCTCGTACGGCTCGGCCCGCATCCGCGTGGTCGCGGGCGCGCTCGTCGCGGGGGACGCCCGGATCCCGCTCTCGGCGCTCGGCGAGGCCGAGGTGCTGGACGCCGAGGAGGCGCGCGCCTGGCGCACGCACAAGGCGGACGTCCGGGCCTTCATGCTGCTGCGCAGCTACATCCCGACGGCGGTCCGGGTGGAGGTCACCGACCCGGACGACCCGACCCCGTACGTCTATCTCTCGACGCGCGACCCGAAGGCCCTGGTGGCGGCGGTGAACGCGGCGGTCCGGGCCTAGGGCCTCTCAGGTCTCAGGGGCGGCTGTTCCGGGAGGCGGTCCCAGGGGATCTGCTTCTCGCGCAGGTCCTTCCTGACCCGTTCGGCGAGCTTCTTCGTGTCGCGCCGGTTCATGGACGCCCCGACCGCGGCGCCGACCATGAAGGGGATCAGGCTCGGCAGGTCGCGCACGGTGCGCTTCATGATCTGGCGGCGCAGCTCGCGCTTCATCCGGCCGCTCAGCGCCGCGTCGACGGAGGCGGGGCGGGTGACCTCGATGCCGCGCTCCTCGGTCCAGGCGGTGAGGTAGGCGGTGGAGCGCCGGCCGATGCCGCCCGGGGACGGCGTCCGTAGACCTCGTGCAGCTCGGCGACGAGCTTCATCTCTATGGCGGCGACGCCGGTGACCTCGGCCGCCAGCTCGGCGAACATCGCGGGCGGCACGGGCATCATGGCCGCCGCGCCGATTCCGGCGCCGACGGTGGCGGTCGCGCGGCTCGCGCCCACGACGAGGCGGTCCGCGATCTCCTCCGGCCCGAGGCCGGGAAAGTGCTTGCGCAGGGTGGCGAGGTCGCGCACAGGGACGCGGGGAGCGATGTGGATGATCAGGTCCGCGATATGACCGATCGCTTCCTTGGCGCTCTCCCCGCCCTTGCGTACGCCCCGTTTCACTGAACTCAGACGGCCTGCCCCGGTCACGGGCTCCGTCCTGCCGACCTGTCCGGCCCCATCGGCCGTGTCGACTCCGGCAGCCTCACGGGCTGCGCGTACCGCTACTTCGGCTGCTTCGAGCGAGGCCGCCTGCAGGCCCCGCTCGTCGTCCTGTCCGTCCGGCGAAGGTGGCAGGGCGGACCGCTCGGCAGGCGCCTGCGCGCCTTCTGCCGGGCCTGTACCGCCCTGGTGCGCCTCCGGGGGCCTTCTGCCCCAGGGGCGCCGCTTGCGGAACGGTGTGTCCCCTGCCACGGCCGACCGGATCTCAGTCGCAGTCGCGGCAGATCGGCTGGCCGTTCTTCTCGCGGGCCAGCTGGCTGCGGTGGTGCACGAGGAAGCAGCTCATGCAGGTGAACTCGTCGGCCTGCTTGGGCAGGACCCGTACGGCGAGCTCCTCGTTGGAAAGGTCCGCGCCGGGCAGTTCAAGGCCCTCGGCCGCGTCGAACTCGTCGACGTCGACGGCGGACGCCGTCTTGTCGCTCCGGCGCGCCTTCAGCTCTTCAAGGCTGTCCTGATCGACGTCGTCGTCGGTCTTGCGTGGGGTGTCGTAATCCGTTGCCATGTCGCTCTCCCCCTCTGGGTGTCTGCGGTGTCTCAGCGCTCGTAACGCGTGAGAGGCCGGACTTGTGCCCGACCTGAGGCGGAGATTTTGCCTCACATCAAGGTCTGTTACTCAATCGACACCCAAAAGGACCGCTCGGGAGTGATCGGCTTGGGTGGCGATGGGGACCGTACACGGTCCTGGCGGCACCCTTTACAGGCGCCACCCCGTGTACTTCCCGTCATGCCCGCCCCCGAAAACCCGGTGTTTCGCCGGGTTTCCGGTGACTTCCCTGGTCACGGAGCGTGGACAGGGAGATATTCGCTCCTGTGATCGATCACACACGGACTCTCCGGGATCAGGTCCCGAAAATTCCGCTCAAAGCGAACAAAAAATAATCGGTGCGCAAAGATCCTCGCGAGCCGGTCAGACCGGCAGAGAGACGCGCATCACCAGACCACCGCCTTCGCGGGGCTCGGCGATGATACGGCCGCCGTGGGCGCGGGCGACGGACCTCGCGATCGACAGTCCGAGTCCGACCCCCTTGTCGCTGCCCGTCCGCTCCGTACGAAGCCGCCTGAAGGGCTCGAAGAGGTTGTCGATCTCGTACGCCGGGACCACCGGGCCCGTGTTCGAGACGACGAGCAGGGCCTGGCCGGGCAGCAGCGCCGTGCTCACCTCGATCCAGCCGTCCTCCGGGACGTTGTAGCGGACGGCGTTCTGCACGAGGTTCAGCGCGATGCGCTCCAGCAGGACGCCGTTGCCCTGGACGACGGCCTCGGCCAGCTCCTCGCGCATCTCCACGCCCTTGGCCTCGGCCTCGCCGCGTGCCTGGTCCACGGCGCGCGAGGCGACCTCGGCGAGATCGACGGGCTTGCGCTCCACGATCTGGTTGTCGCTGCGGGCGAGCAGCAGCAGGCCCTCCACCAGCTGCTCGCTGCGCTCGTTGGTGGCCAGCAGCGTCTTGCCCAGCTGCTGGAGTTCGGGCGGGGCCTCCGGATCGGAGAGGTGGACCTCCAGCAGCGTGCGGTTGATGGCCAGCGGCGTGCGCAGCTCGTGCGAGGCGTTGCCGACGAACCGCTGCTGCGCGGTGAAGGCCCGCTCCAGCCGGTCCAGCATGTCGTCGAAGGTGTCGGACAGCTCCTTGAGCTCGTCGTCCGGCCCGTCCAGCTCGATGCGCCGGGCCAGGTCCGTGCCGGCGACGGTCCGGGCGATGCGGGTGATCCGGCCCAGCGGCGAGAGCACCCGGCCGGCCATCCCGTAACCGAAGGCGAAGGCGATGATGCTGAGCCCGACCAGGGCCAGCAGCGACCGGTTCAGCAGCGTGTCCAGGGCCTGCTGGCGCTGGTGGTTCACGCAGGCGTTCATCGCGGCGTTGAAGTCGTCCGGGGGCGCCTTCTCGGGCAGATTGCAGACATCGCTGGTCACCTGGCCGCTGGCGACCTTGAACGGCAGCTCACTGCCCACATGCATGGCCTGGGCGGCGAGCATGTAGATGATCGACAGCAGCAGGATGCCCGCGATCAGGAACATGCCCCCGTACAGCAGCGTGAGCCGTATCCGGATGGTCGGGCGCAGCCACGGGTAGGGGGCTCCTGCTGTTTGGGCTCCCAGGTGGGTTTGGGGGGCGCCGCCATGGGCGGCGGGACGGCCGGCACCGGCGTCAGATCCGGTAGCCGGAGCCGGGCACCGTGACGATCACGGGCGGCTCACCGAGTTTGCGGCGCAGGGTCATGACGGTCACCCGGACGACGTTGGTGAAGGGGTCGGTGTTCTCGTCCCACGCCTTCTCCAGCAGCTGCTCCGCCGAGACGACGGCGCCCTCGCTGCGCATCAGGACCTCCAGGACGGCGAACTCCTTGGGCGCGAGCTGGACCTCCTGGCCGCCCCGGAACACCTCCCGGCGGTTGGGGTCGAGCTTGATGCCGGCCCGCTCCAGGACGGGCGGCAGCGCGACGGTCGTACGGCGGCCGAGGGCCCGGACCCGGGCGGTCAGCTCGCTGAACGCGAACGGCTTGGGCAGATAGTCGTCGGCGCCGAGCTCCAGGCCCTCCACCCGGTCGCTGACGTCCCCGGAGGCGGTCAGCATGAGCACCCTGGTGGGCATGCCGAGCTCGACGATCCGGCGGCAGACGTCGTCGCCGTGCAGCAGGGGGAGGTCGCGGTCGAGCACCACGACGTCGTAGTCGTTGACCTCGATGCGCTCCACGGCCGCGGCCCCGTCGTACACGACATCGACGGCCATGGCCTCACGGCGCAATCCGGTGGCCACCGCATCGGCGAGCAGCTGCTCGTCCTCCACGACGAGTACGCGCACGGCGCTTCCTTCCCTAGAACTTCGCAAGCGGTCTGCACCACGGGGCTCCGGGGCGCCCGGGGCGGCCACGCCGCCCGCGCCGCGGGCAGGGGCCCCGGCACACTTGTGCGGCTCCATCCTGCCCGTAACCCGCATAAACCGGCGGTAAGACGTCCCGCCCCGACCTGCGGCTTCGAGGAAGCGTCGGGATTTCCGGGCCAGTTGAGGTTTCTCTGAGCTTCGGGGCGGGGAGTACGCATTCACACCCGCGATCACGTCTTCCCATGTGGCGTTGTCACAGGCCCCTCCGTCCCCCGGAGAGTGCGTGATCACCCGCCCTACCGCCTCGGCGGAGGGAAACCCGGGCACACCCCCGTGCCACCGACCCACGATGAGGGGGCGCTTCATGGACGCTTTCACCGCAGGTCTGCTGCAACGCATCAAGACGACCGAGGACGACCTCACGAAGGCCCGCGAGACGGGCGACGACTTCCTCGCGGACGTCGAGCAGAGCGAGCTGGACGACCTCCGTCGTCTCGCCGCCGAGCACGGTGTGCGGATCAGCACGACGACGAACGCCTGACCGTCGCTTTGGGCCGAGGGCCCCGCAGCCGCTTCACGGTGGCTGCGGGGCCCTTCCGGCGCCCGGGGGCCTGGGGACGGCCGCGTCTAGTCGTGCCAGGCGCCCAGCCCGTCCAGGAGGGCCTGGAGCGGTTCGAAGACCCCGGGGGACGCGGCGACGGTCAGCTCGCCGTCGGCCGGCCTGCCCGGGCGCCCGCCGGTGAGGGCACCGGCCTCCCGGGCGATGAGGTCGCCCGCCGCCAGGTCCCAGGGGTGCAGCCCGCGCTCGAAGTAGCCGTCGAGCCGGCCGGCGGCCACGTCGCAGAGGTCGATCGCGGCCGAACCGCCGCGCCGGATGTCCCGCACCTGCGGGATGAGGTCGTGCGCCACCTCGGCCTGGTGGGCGCGGACCTCGGCGACGTAGTTGAAGCCGGTGGCCACCAGCGACTCGGCGAGGGGGGCGGTGGGCCGGCACCGCAGCCGGACGTGCTCGTCGCCGTACGGGCCGCCCGTGACGAAGGCTCCGTGGCCGCGGCGCGCGAAGTACGTCTCGCCGCGCATCGGGGCCTCCACCACACCGGCGACCCGCTCGCCGTCCACCTCGACGCCGATGGAGACGGCCCAGGACGGGAGTCCGTAGAGGTAGTTCACCGTGCCGTCGAGCGGATCGATCACCCAACGCACTCCGGTGCTGCCCTCGGCGGTCGTGCCGCCCTCCTCACCGAGGTAGCCGTCCAGGGGGCGGCGCTCGACCAGGAACTCGGTGATCAGCTTCTCGGCGGCGATGTCCATCTCGGTGACGACGTCGACCGGGCTGGACTTGGTCGCGGCCACGCCCAGTCCCGCCGGACGCCCGTCGCGCAGCAGCCGGCCGGCGAGTCGGGCGGCTTCCAGGGCGAGGTCGAGCAGGACATCCGACGCGTGCTCGGTTTCGGTCACGGCGCTCCCTAGGAGGTTGAGAGGGTGGGGAAAGGCTTACGCGTAGGGGCTGTCGGCGCCCGCGGCGGCGGGCTTGGGCGCCCGGGCCGGGCAGCAGCCGACCGGGCAGAGGTCGTGGCTCGCGCCGAGCGTCCCGAGGGCGCACCGCCGCGGCTCGCGGCCCTGCTCGGCGGCGGCCCGCTCCAGGACCAGCTCGCGCACGGCGGCGGCGAACCGGGGATCGGCGCCGACCGTCGCGGAGCGGCGTACCGGCAGGCCCAGCTCGGCGGCCTTGGCGGTGGCCTCGGTGTCGAGGTCGTACAGGACCTCCATGTGGTCCGAGACGAAGCCGATGGGCGCCATCACCACGGCGGGGACCCCGTCCCCGTGGAGCGCGTCGAGGTGGTCGCAGATGTCGGGCTCCAGCCACGGGATGTGCGGCGCGCCGCTGCGCGACTGGTAGACGAGCTTCCAGGGGTAGGCCGTGCCGGTCCGCTCGCGCACCGCGTCCACGATCAGCCGGGCCACCTCCAGGTGCTCGGCGACATAGGCGCCGCCGTCCCCGTGCGCCTCCACGGGGCCCGAGGTGTCGGCGGCCGAGGTGGGGATGGAGTGCGTGGTGAAGGCCAGGTGTGCGCCGGGGCGCACCGCGTCGGGCAGGTCCGCCAGCGAGGCGAGGACGCCCTCGACCATGGGCTCCACGAAGCCGGGGTGATTGAAGTAGTGCCGGAGTTTGTCCACGCGCGGGACGGGAAGGCCCTCGGCCTCCAGGGCGGCCAGTGACTCGGCGAGGTTCTCGCGGTACTGCCGGCAGCCGGAGTACGAGGCGTAGGCGCTGGTCGCCAGGACGGCGATGCGGCGGTGGCCGTCGCCGACCATCTCGCGCAGGGTGTCGGTGAGGTACGGGGCCCAGTTGCGGTTGCCCCAGTACACGGGCAGGTCGAGCCCGTGCTCGGAGAAGTCCTTGCGCAGTGCGTCGAGCAGGGCCCTGTTCTGGGCGTTGATCGGGCTGACGCCCCCGAACAGGAAGTAGTGCTTGCCGACCTCCTTGAGCCGTTCCTCGGGGATGCCCCGGCCGCGGGTCACGTTCGCGAGGAACGGGACCACGTCGTCCGGCCCTTCGGGGCCGCCGAAGGAGAGCAGGAGCAGGGCGTCGTAGGGGGCGGGATCGCGCAGATCGGACATGCCGTCGATCCTGCCACCCGCGCGCGGGCGGGGTCGCACCGACGTCCGGAGCGGGCGCTTCCGGCCACCGCCCGGGGTGCCGGGAGGGGTGGATGAATATGCGGGACTCGTGAGTATGATCCCCCTCCAACCGGCCGGTAACCCGTGGTTTCCGTCCGGGGGAAACGCCGGCTGGGTGGGCCGGTTCCTAGGGAAGGGCGCGGGGAAGATGACCGAGACCTACGCACGGACGGCGACGGGCCCGTGGCGCAACTGGGCGGGGACCGTCACCGCGCGGCCGGCCCGGACCGTGTCCCCCGCGTCCGTGGACGAGCTGGCCGAGGCGCTGCGCAGGGCGTCCGAGGACGGGCTGCGGGTGAAGCCGGTCGGCACCGGCCACTCGTTCACCGCGACCGCGGCCACCGACGGGCTGCTGATCCGGCCCGATCTGCTGACCGGCATCCGCGAGATCGACCGCACGGCGATGACGGTGACGGTCGAGGCGGGCACCCCGCTTAAGCGCCTGAACACCGCGCTGGCCCGCGAGGGCCTGTCGCTCACCAACATGGGCGACATCATGGAGCAGACGGTCGCCGGAGCCACCTCCACCGGCACGCACGGCACCGGCCGTGACTCGGCGTCCATATCCGCGCAGATACGCGCCCTGGAGCTGGTCACCGCGGACGGCACGGTGCTGACCTGTTCGGAGACCGAGAACGCCGATGTGTTCGCGGTGGCGCGGATCGGGCTCGGCGCACTCGGCGTCATCACCGCGATCACCTTCGCCGTCGAGCCGGTCTTCCTGCTGACGGCCCGCGAGGAGCCGATGAGCTTCGACCGGGTGACGACCGACTTCGATCAGCTCGTAACCGAGAACGAGCACTTCGAGTTCTACTGGTTCCCGCACACCGGGAACTGCAACACCAAGCGCAACAACCGCAGCGCCGGCCCCGCCGCCCCGCCCGGCAAGGTCAGCGGCTGGGTCGAGGACGAGCTGCTGTCCAACGGCGTCTTCCAGGTCGCCTGCGCGCTCGGCCGGGCCGTGCCGGCCACGATCCCCTCGATCGCCAGGATCTCCAGCCGGGCCCTGTCGGCGCGTACGTACACCGACATCCCGTACAAGGTGTTCACCAGCCCGCGCCGGGTGCGGTTCGTGGAGATGGAGTACGCGCTGCCGCGTGAGGCCGCCGTCGAGGCGCTGCGCGAGGTCCGGGCGATGGTGGACCGCTCGCCGCTGCGGATCAGCTTCCCGGTGGAGGTGCGCACCGCGCCCGCCGACGACATCGCGCTCTCCACGGCGTCGGGCCGGGAGAGCGCGTACATCGCGGTCCATATGTACCGGGGCACGCCGTACCAGGCGTACTTCACGGCGGTGGAGCGGATCATGACCGCGCACGGCGGCCGCCCGCACTGGGGCAAGATCAACACCAGGGACGCCGCGTACCTCTCCGGGGTGTACCCGCGTTTCGGCGAGTTCACGGCCGTACGGGACCGGCTGGACCCGGACCGGCTGTTCGGCAACGACTACCTGCGCCGGGTGCTGGGCGACTGACCCGCGCTCACTCCCCCGCTCCGGTGTCCTCGGGCGCCGGGGCGCCGTCCGTGGCCGTCGGGTCGGGGGCCGCGCTCTCGCCGCCGTCCGTGGCGCTCGGGGTGGGCGTGGGCGTGGGCTCGACGCCGCCGCCCGCCGGGTCCGACGGGGTGGGCGAGGGGGTCGCGCCTTCGGTGGGAGCGCCGCTGCGGTCCGGCTGCGGGGCGGTGCCGTCGTCGTCCTGGCCGCCCGTGCCGGGGGTCGCCGTGTCCTGGTCCCGCTGCGCGGGGTCCGACGCGTCCTGACCGGGGCGGGTGGTTTCGGCGGGCGTGGGGGTGGAAGGGCCGTCGTGGCGCTCACCGCGTACGACGGAGCCCACGGTCGTCCCGTGGCCGCCGCTCAGATCGCCGCCGGAGATCAGTTCGTACGTGGTGATGCCGGCCATCGACACCACGAAGACCACGGCCGCGCCGATGGCCGACCGTTTCCAGCCACGCATCCGGGTGCCGTGCGTGGTCGCCTCGGAGAACTCCCCGTCCGGCGCGGTCCCGGCGCCGGGGACGCGCAGCACGGTCGTCGCGTCGGGCTCCACGCGGCGCAGGAGCGTCGTCTCGTCGGGCCGCGGGTCCGCCCGGCGCAGGAGCATCGTCTCGTCCGGGCGCTGCTCCACCCGGCGCAGCGCCGTCGTGGCGTCGTCCACCGCTCCCAGCAGTACGGTCTCCTGCGGCGTGGGCTCCGGCCTCCGCGCACCGGTCTCGCGGGTGCGGACGGTCACCTCGCGGTCCGGGTGCTTCACCTGGACCGTGACCTCGCGTATCTGCTCGCCCGTACGACGGAAGAAGTGCTGGAACACCGAGCCGCCGCAGGTCGCCACGACGCTCATGACTCCGGCGCCCGCGATGGTTCCGTACACACCGAGCTGGGAAGCCGCAACGGCCGCCGCCACCGCGGCGACCGCACTGCCCGCCACCTGGGGCAGGCTCAGATCGATCCGCCTCTCCTTGGGTTCTGTGTCGCTTTCCGGCTTCTGCACCATTTCCAGCCCTTGATTGACATCTCTCCCACCCTGCACCAACTAGGGACACGCGAGCGAAGCCGAAAGTTCCGGTTGCGTGGATTATGTGAAGCACGACACGGATCATGATCGGGAGGCGTCTGGAGGGGTAGGCCAACTCCCGCACCTCACGAGAACTTCGACGGCGCGGCGGTCCACCCACATGGCCCGAATGGAGTACTGTGGCGAGCCCTGGGGCCGGACACCCGCGCGGGCGTCCGGAACCTTCGGGAGGGGGCCGAAGGAGGCACTCGATCCGGCGGCGCACGGCATCGCACGGCGGCCAGCTACACGGAGTGACCATCGGTCACTTTGCGTTGCGCAAGGGCTACCGTGGCATACCGGCGATCAAGGGCTCACGCCCGACACGCCGGGCAACACGGCAATGTTGTGGCAGGCTGCACCCGGGCAGGCCACACTCGACTAGCGGAAGCAGCGACGCACGTGACGTCGGCAGGCACCACCCGGGAGGTCCCCATGCCCGAACTGCGTGTCGTGGCCGTCTCCAACGACGGCACACGACTGGTGCTCAAGGCTGCGGACAGCACGGAGTACACGCTTCCGATCGACGAGCGGCTGCGAGCCGCCGTGCGCAACGACCGCGCCCGGCTCGGCCAGATCGAGATCGAGGTGGAGAGCCACCTCCGCCCGCGCGACATCCAGGCACGGATACGAGCCGGCGCCTCCGCCGAGGAGGTCGCCCAGTTCGCCGGGATCCCCGTCGACCGTGTCCGCCGCTTCGAGGGCCCCGTGCTCGCGGAGCGCGCCTTCATGGCCGAGCGGGCCCGGAAGACTCCCGTGCGCCGTCCCGGCGAGAACACCGGCCCCCAGCTCGGCGAGGCGGTGCAGGAGCGGCTGCTGCTGCGCGGCGCCGACAAGGAGACCGTCCAGTGGGACTCCTGGCGCCGCGACGACGGCACCTGGGAGGTCCTGCTCGTCTACCGGGTCGCGGGTGAGCCGCACTCGGCGAGCTGGACGTACGACCCGCCGCGCCGACTGGTCCAGGCCGTGGACGACGAGGCCCGCTCGCTGATCGGCGAGACGGACGAGGTCGCGGCGCCCGAGCCCAGCTTCCCGTTCGTGCCCCGGATCGCCCGGCTGCCCCGCGACCGGCCGCTGGACCGCGCGCTGGACCGGCAGATCGAGCGTCCGGCCCCGCCGCCGCCCCCGGAGCCGGAGGAGCGGATCGCCGGGGTGACCGCGAGCGAGCGTGACTCGCTCACCAGCCTGCTGGAGGCGGTCCCCAGCTTCCGCGGTGACATGGTCGTACCGGAGCGGCCCTCGCCGCCCGATCCCCCGGCGATCGAGCCGCCGGACCGGGAGCCGGAGGCCGAGGAGCCGCCCGCCGCGTCGGCCGGAGCGGGCTCCGCGTACGCGGACGTGCTGATGCCGCGCGCGGTCGCCGGTCACCGCGACCGGCTGACGGGGACGACGGACCGGCAGGCCGAGGCGGACGGGGTCCGGCCCGGGCGCAGAGCCGCGGTGCCCAGCTGGGACGAGATCGTCTTCGGCACCCGCCGCAAGAAGCAGGACTAGACGGCATGGCAAGGGCCCGTACGCGAGCGCGTACGGGCCCTTGTGCGTCGCGCTCGCGCGACGGAGTGCCGTTAGCTGGGTCAGCTGGGGTCGGGTCCGGTGGCGACCGGGCGCGACTCGTCGGCCGACCAGTGCGACCAGGAGCCCGCGTAGAGGGCGGCCCGATGCCCGGCGAGCTCCAGCGCCAGCACCTGCTGGGCCCCGGAGACGCCCGAGCCGCAGTAGACGCCGACCTCCGTGGTCTCCCCGGCCACGCCCAGCCCGGCGAACCGGGCGGCCAGGCGCTCGGGGCTCAGGAAACGGCCCTCCGCGTCCACGTTCTCGCCGGTCGGCGCGGAGAGCGCACCGGGGATGTGGCCGCCGACCCGGTCGATCGGTTCCACATCGCCCCGGTAGCGCTCGGCCGCCCGCGCGTCGAGCAGGACGCCCGAGCGGGCGAGGGCCGCGGCGCCGTCCGCGTCGAGCAGGGGCAGCGCTCCGGGGGCGGGGGCGAAGTCGCCCTCGGCCGGGTCCGGGGTCTCCTTCGACAGTTCCCCCGTCCAGGCCGCGAGGCCGCCGTCCAGGACCCGTACGTCGGAGTGCCCCGCCCAGCGCAGCAGCCACCAGGCCCGGGCGGCCGCCCAGCCCTGACCGCCGTCGTAGACGACGACCGGGCCGTCCCGGCGGACGCCGGCGCGGCGCATCGCGGCGCCGAACTCGTCCGGGTCGGGCAGCGGGTGGCGGCCACCGGTGCCCGCCGGACCGGCGAGCTCCGCGTCGAGGTCCACGAAGACCGCGCCGGGGATGTGCCCGGCCTCGTAGTCGGGCCGGCCGTGCGGGCCGCCCAGCTGCCAACGTACGTCCAGGAGCACCGGCGGACGCGGCCCCGCCAGTTCGCTCGCGCATTCGGATGCGGAGATGATGGGCTTCATGCGTGCCATCCTCGCGCACACGCCCGGCTGCCCGTAACAACAGCCAAGCGGGTATACCAGGACAAACCAGCCCCCTGGGGCGAGATCCCGGACATGACGGCGCGGCCGGAGCGCATCCCGCGCCCGGTGGTGCAAGCATCTGCACGGGGCGTACCCGAGTCGCACCGCACCCCGGCGCGCCGGCCCCGTTTTCCCGTACGGCCACCACGATGGTCCGAGGAGAGTGACGATGACCGAGGCTGCCGCTCGGCGTGCACCCGGAACACCTTGCTGGGTGAGCCTGATCGTGCACGGCCTGCGCACGACCCAGAACTTCTACGCCGAGCTGTTCGGCTGGGAGTTCGGCCCCGGCCCCGAACAGCTCGGCCCGTATGTGCGGGCGCTGATCGGCGGGAAGGAGGTCGCGGGCATCGGCCAGCTGCCGCCGGACCGGCACCTCCCGATCGCCTGGACGACCTACCTGGCCACGGACGACGCCGATCAGACGGCCGAGGCCATCCGGGCCTGCGGCGGCACGGTCGGCGTGGGGCCGCTCGACGCGGGCGAGGCGGGCCGCATGGCCATCGCCTCCGACCCGGGCGGGGCGGTCTTCGGGATCTGGCAGGCCGCCGCGCACATCGGCACCGCGTTGGCGGGGGCGCCCGGCACCCCGGTCTGGAACGAGCTGGTGACCCGGGAGACCTCGACGGTCGCCAAGTTCTACCAGGCGGTCTTCGGCTACGAGGCCAAGGCCGTCGTCTCGGCGGACTTCGACTACCAGACCCTGCATCTGCGGGGCCGCCCGGTCGCCTCCCTGCACGGCGTCGGCCACGCATCGCTGCGCGACCGGGGGCCGCACTGGATGACGTACTTCGAGGTGGCCGACACGGACGAGGCCGCGCAGCAGGTGGCGGAGCTGGGCGGACAGGTCCTGACCCCGCCGAGGGAGGGCCCGAGCGGCCGGGTCGCGACGGTCGCGGACCCGGAGGGCGCGGTCTTCACGATCCAGCGCTCCGTGGCGCGCTGACGGCACCCCGTACGAACCGCCAGGGCACGAGCTGGACGACGCCGAACGCCACTTCGGCCACCAGGAACAGCCAGAGCCAGTAGGGGGCGCCCTGGGCGAGGGCGTACGCCTGCCACAGGGCGAACAGCGTGCGCGCGAGGCCGTCGTACAGACCGTGCGCCGGCAGCGGCCGGAGGAGGCGCAGGAGCGCCCAGACGACCACCACCGAACCCATGAGGTTGGCGTAGAGGGTTTCTACCGGGTCGAGGGCGGGCAGAGCGCCCGCCCCGATCTCCTCCCCGAGCCGGGACAGTGCACTGTGCACCAGCCCGTACGTCCAGGGGGTGGCGAAGCCCGCGGTGACGACGAGGTCGTACCACGCGCTCGCGCGTACGAAACGCGGATAGGCGGGGTGGGAGGGCGTGACGGTACGGAACACGGTGGGGCTCCTGACGGCTTCCTTCACGGACGCCCCCGACCGTAAACACTGGAGTACTGTCCAAGGTCAAGTCCGCGAACCCAGAGGGTGGGGAGAGCCGTGCGTATCGGGGAGTTGGCCGCGCAGACGGGGCTGAGCAGGGACACCATCCGCTTCTACGAGCGGACCGGGCTGATCTCCGGGCAGCGACTGCCCAACGGCTACCGCGACTTCCCGCCCGAGACCGTCCCCTGGCTCGCCTACGTCCGCACCGCCCAGGCGCTCGGCTTCTCCCTGGCCGAGATCGCGCGCACGGGCGAGGAGTTGCGCGACGCGCCGGACAGCGCGCAGGCGCTGTCCGCGCTGTTCGAGGAGAAGATCGCGGTCATCGACGCACGCATGGCCCAACTCACCGCGCTGAGGGCCGACCTCAGCGAGCGCGCCGGCACGGGCTGTCCGCTGCGGGCGGCGGGCTGAGCGTCAGGCGGAGGAGACCGGCAGGACGTCCGGGGAGAGTGCGCCCGCCCGGGCGGAGGCGGCGGTGGCGCGGCGGCGGTGGTGGCGGCGGCACAGGACCTCGTAACCGACCTCGCCCGCCGGGCGGTTCACGTCGCCGACGACGACCTGTGCGCCCTCCACGACCATCTCGCCGTCCACGGTGCGGGCGTTGTGCGTGGCGCGGGCGCCGCACCAGCAGAGGGCTTCGACCTGGAGCTGTTCTATGCGGTCGGCCAGCTCGACCAGGCGCTGGGAGCCGGGGAAGAGCCGGGTGCGGAAGTCCGTCGTGATGCCGAAGGCGAAGACGTCCATCTCCAGGTCGTCCACGACCCGGGCCAGCTGGTCGATCTGGTCCGGGGCCAGGAACTGCGCCTCGTCCACGATCACGTAGTCGACGCGGCCGCCCTTGGAGAGCTGGGCGACGATGTACGCGTACAGGTCCATGTCCTCGTCGGCCTCGACGGCCTCCGTGACCAGGCCGAGGCGGGAGGAGAGCTTCCCCTCCCCCGCCCGGTCGTCCCGGGTGAAGATCACGCCCTGCAAGCCCCGCGCCGAGCGGTTGTGGCCGATCTGGAGGGCCAGGGTGCTCTTTCCGCAGTCCATCGTCCCGGAGAAGAACACAAGCTCGGACATGAGGGGTTGAGCACCTTTCGGGACGGGAAGAGCGAACGGCTGAGCGGAACGGGCTACGAGCGTACTTCGAGGAGCGGGACGAACTGCTCGACGGGGGTCATGGAGCCGTGCATGCCGACCATGGCCGACTCGTGCGGCTCGTTGCGCGAGGCGGTGATCACCACGTCGTCGTGGGCGGCGGCGACCACGTCGCCGATCCTGCCGTAGACCCGCTCGTCGACGGTCGGGCCGAACCAGCCCGCGGCGACGGCCTCGTCCCGGCTCGCCACCCAGAACTGCTCGCCCAGCACCTCGCGCCAGACGGCCAGCACGTCGGACGCGGCGCCCGGGACGGCGTACACATGCCGTGCCCGGCCCTCGCCGCCGAGCAGCGCGACTCCGGCGCCCAGCTCCCAGTCCTCGTCGAAGTCGATGCGGGACTGCTCGTCGAAGGGGATGTCGATCATGCCGTGGTCGGCCGTGATGTAGAGCGCCGAGCGCGGCGGAAGCTGCTCGGCCAGGCGCCGGGCCAGCCCGTCGACGTACATCAGCTGTCCACGCCAGGCGTCGGAGTCGGTGCCGAAGCGGTGCCCCTTGCCGTCGACCTCGCTGTAGTACGTATAGACGAGCGAGCGGTCCCCGGCGGCCAGCCGCTCGACGGCGGTGTCCATCCGGTCCTCGCCGCTGAGCCGACCGAGGAAGGAGCCGCCGCTGAGCGCGACCTTGGTCAGCGGGGTCTGCTCGAAGGCGGGGGCGGAGACCTGGGCGGTGCGCACCCCGGCCGCGTCGGCGAGCTGGAAGAGGGTGGGGTGGGGCTGCCACGCCTTCGGCGGGGTCCACGGCTTCCAGCGGAGCTGGTTCATCAGTTCGCCGGTCTCGGGGTTGCGGACCGTGTAGCCGGGAAGACCGTGCTCGCCCGGGGGCAGTCCGGTGCCGACGGAGGCCAGCGAGGTCGCCGTGGTGGCCGGGAAGCCGGCCGTGATCGGGCGGCCGGTGCCGCCGCGCGAGGTCGGCAGCAGCGAGTGCAGGAACGGTGCCTCGTCGGGGTGGGCCCTGATCTGCTCCCAGCCGAGGCCGTCGATCAGGAAGACGCAGTTCCGGTCGGCGGGGGTGAGTTCTCCGATGGCCGCCTCGAAGCCGGGAACCTCCTGGCCCGCGAGCAGGGTCGGCAGCAGATCGGCGAGCGAGCCGCTGCCGTACTCCGGGACGGGCGCGCTGTCGACGGGCAGCGGGACGAAGTCGTCCGGCCAGGCCGGCTGGGCCATCAGCGGCCGGCCGCGGGGGTCGCCACGGTGGCCTCGGAGAGCGCCTGGGCGAAGGCGAGGGTCTGGCGCACGGTGTCCGGGCCGTCGCCGGCCTCGCTGACCCGCAGGGACAGGTCGTCGGCGGTGGTGCTGCCGGTGTAGCCGTGGTCCGCCTCGCAGTTCGGGTCGCCGCAGGCGGCCGGCTCCAGGTCGATCCGGGAGACCGCGCCCCAGCCGATGGTCAGGACGACCTCGCGGGGCAGCGTGCCCGGAACATACTTCTCCGGGTTGGCGACGACGCGGCTGACCACGACCGAGGAGATCCGGTCCAGCTTGACCGACTCCGTCGAAGTGGTGGCGTACGGCGACGGGGAGCTGGTGTCCGCGTTCTGCTCGTCGGTATGGCTGACGATGAAGCGGGTGTCCGTGAGCACCAGCACCGTGACGTGCCGGCGCACCTCGTTGGAGTCGAAGGTCGTCTCCTGGTGCACCAGGTACGAAGCGACCGGCTCACCCCCCACGGCGGCCTCCACCGCCTCGGCCACGAGGGCCGGGTAATAGCCGCTGCGCTCGATCGCCGCGCGCAGCCCCTGGGTCGTCGTACCGGTCTTAGCCATGAGAACCATCCTACGGGGGCCGGATGGCTGCCGGGGACGCCGCCGGAGCCCCGCCCCGGCCGGTCCGGGGGACGCGAGCGGGGGCCGGGTCAGTAGTTGGACAGGCGGCGCGGGCCGAGGTCGTTGCGGGCCGGGGGCGGCGAGAGGCGGACGCTCGCCCCGAGCACCGAGAGGCCCTGCGGGGCGACCACGACCGGTTCCAGGGCGACGGAGACCACCTCGGGATGGTCGTCGACCAGCCGGGACACCCGCAGCAGCAGCTCCTCCAGGGCGGCGGTGTCCACCGGCGCCGCACCGCGCCAGCCGAACAGGACGGGGGCCGCGCGGATGGACCTGATCAGCTCGGCGGCGTCGCGGTCGGTGGCCGGGACCAGGCGGTGGGCGGTGTCGCCGAGCAGCTCGGAGGGCGCCCCGGCGAGGCCGAAGGAGAGCACGGCGCCCGCGGCCGGGTCGATGGTGGCCCGGACGACGGTGTCGACGCCGCGCGGCGCCATGGCCTGGACGACGGGCCGCAGCTCGGCCGGCTTGCCGAGCAGTTCGGTGAGGTCGCCGTACGCGCGGCGCAGGGCCGCCTCGCTGTCGAGGTCCAGGCGTACGCCGCCGAGGTCGGCCCGGTGGCGCAGATGGGGCGCGGTCGTCTTGAGCGCCACCGGGTAACCGAGCCGGGCGGCGGCGGCCACCGCCTCCTCCGGGCCGGGGGCGGGCAGCGTGGGGCGTACGGCGATGCCGTAGCAGGCGAGCAGTTCGCGGGCCTCGTCGTGGCCGAGCGGCACGCCGCGCGGGTCGGGGTCGGCGCCGAGCAGGGCGTCGATGCGGGCGGCGGCGCCCTGGGTGTCGATGGTGTCGTCGAGGAAGTCGGGCACCTTGCCGGGCACGGCCGCCTGGCGCCGCCACTGCGCGTACCGGACGGCCTCGGCGAGCGCCCGGACGGCGCGCTCGGCGGCGGGGTAGGCGGGGATGCGGCCGGTGCGGCGCGCGTCTTCGGGGGTGTCGGTTTCGGCTTCGGGGCTGTTGGTCTCGGGGGTGCCGGGCGCGGGTGCGGGGGCCCTTGTGGGTGCGGCCTGTGCCGCCGCCAGCGGCTGCGCGGCCGGGCGCTGCTGCGCCACCGTGCTGGTGGCGGCCGACAGCGCCTCCGCCAGGCCGCCGATCTCGACATGGACCACGGCGACCGGCTTGGCGGGACCGGCGGCGGCCGCCGCGTGCAGGGCGGTGGCCAGGACCTCGCCGTCGCCCGACTCCGCCTCGCCGTTCTCGCCGACCCAGGGGATCGCCGTGACGATCACGGCGTCGCACGCCCCGTCGGCCAGCGCCGCCGACAGCGCGTCCCGGAAGTCCTGCGGGGTGGCGGAGGTGGTGAGGTCGATCGGCGGGCGCGGGCGCAGCCCCTCCGCCAGGCACGCGTCGTACGTGAGCAGCCCCAGGGACTCCGAGTTGCCGAGGATCGCGACGCGTCCGCCCGCCGGGAGCGGCTGGTCGGCGAGGAGCAGCCCGGCGTCGACCATCTCCGTGACCGTGTCGACGCGGATGACGCCCGCCTGCCGCATCAGCGCGGAGACCGTGGAGTCGGGGATGCGGCTGACCGGGACGGCGTGACCGGGCGGGGTCGAGCCGCTGTGCCGGGCGCCCTTGACCACGACCACCGGCTTCACGGCGGCGGTACGACGGGCGAGGCGGGTGAACTTGCGGGGGTTGCCCAGCGACTCCAGGTAGAGCAGGGCGACATCGGTGTCCGGGTCCTCGTACCAGTACTGAAGGAAGTCGTTGCCGGAGATGTCGGCCCGGTTGCCGGCCGAGATGAAGGTGGAGAGGCCCGCGCCGCGCCGGTAGAGCCCGGAGAGCAGGGCGATACCGATGGCGCCGGACTGGGTGAACAGGCCGATGCGCCCGGAGGCGGGACGGTCCGGGGCGAGCGAGGCGTTGAGCCGGACCGCCTCGGAGTTGTTGATGATGCCGAAGGCGTTGGGCCCGATGATCCGCATGCCGTACGAACGGGCCTGGCGGACCAGTTCCCGCTGGCGCTCGCGGCCCTCGGCGCCCCACTCGGCGTAACCGGCGGAGAGGACCACCAGGCCCTGGACGCCGTGCTCGCCGCAGTCCGCGACGGCCTCCGGGACCCGGTCGGCGGGCACGGCGACGACCGCGAGGTCGACCGGGTCGCCGATCTCGCCCAGGGAGCGGTGCGCGGGGACCCCGTCGATGGTGTCCTGACCGGCGTCCAGGGCGCTGTTGACCGCGTGGACGCGGCCGGTGAAACCGGCGCCGAGCAGGTTGCGCAGGACGGTGCGGCCGACGCCGCCGGGGGTGCGGCCGACGCCGATGACGGCGACGGAGCCGGGGGCGAGCAGCCGCTGGACGGACTTGGCCTCGGCGCGCTGTTCGCGGGCGCGCTGAACGGCGAGGGATTCGGCGGTGGGTTCGAGGTCCAGGGTGAGGTGGACCGAGCCGTCCTCGAAGCTGCGCTGCTGGGTGTAGCCGGCGTCCCGGAACACCTTGATCATCTTGGTGTTGGCGGGCAGCACTTCGGCGGCGAAGCGCCGGATGCCGCGTTCGCGGGCGACGGCCGCGATGTGTTCGAGCAGGGTCGAGGCCACGCCCCGGCCCTGGTGGGCGTCCTGGACGAGGAAGGCGACCTCGGCCTCGTCGGCGGGGGCCGAGGCGGGGCGGCCGGTCGCGTCGATCCGGTCGTAGCGGACGGTGGCGATGAATTCGCCGCCCACCGTGACGGCCAGCCCCACCCTGTCGACGTAGTCGTGATGGGTGAAGCGGTGGACGTCCTTGGCGGACAGCCGGGGGTAGGGCGCGAAGAAGCGGTAGTACTTCGACTCGTCGGAAACCTGCTCGTAGAAGCTGACCAGACGCTCGGCATCGTCCGTGGTGATCGGCCTGATCCGCGCGGTGCCGCCGTCGCGGAGCACCACGTCCGCCTCCCAGTGATCGGGGTAGGCGTGATGCGGACTCTGCTCCGGAGAGGGCTGCATGGGGAAAGCCTACGGCTGTCGCACGGGTCGCGGGCGTGCCGGGGCCGGGGCAGTCTGAGGTCTCCGGACGACCGCGGGCGCGGCACTCGGGAGGGCCCGCGGGTCTGCCCGGAGCATCGCGCACCACATGAGACACTGGTCTAGACAACCGTTGATTCTTGAAGGGCAGAACCATGGCTGAGCGCCGCGTAAACGTCGGTTGGGCCGAGGGCCTGCACGCCCGCCCCGCTTCCATCTTCGTCCGTGCCGCCACGGCCTCCGGCGTCCCCGTCACCATCGCCAAGGCGGACGGCAACCCGGTGAACGCGGCCTCCATGCTCGCGGTGCTCGGTCTCGGCGCCCAGGGTGGCGAGGAGATCGTGCTCGCGTCCGACGCGGACAACGCCGAGGCCGCTCTGGACCGCCTGGCGAAGCTGGTCGCCGAGGGCCTCGAGGAGCTTCCGGAGACCGTCTGAACCCGAGCGGCCGACACCGCCGGAATTCTTACGGGAAAGCCGCGGCCCCCTGCATGGGGCGCCGCGGCTTTTTCGTGCGCGGGCCGAAGCCATGACGGCGCGCACCGAATAGGCGGGCAGCTGGGCGGGTAACGCCTTTTCCGGTTTTTTTTTACGCGCGCCTTTCTTTATTTGTACGCGCCCTTTGTTAATTCCGGCCGCTCGCGGTGTTTACGGCACGTTGCGAAGCCCTCACACGGCCGGCCCGGGGCACGGTGGCGGGGTGGACGGTGCGGCGGAGCCGGTGCGCGGCGCCGTGGCGTTCGGCGAGCTGCGCGGCCAGGGCCCGCGCCCGCTCCGCGTCCCCGCGCGCCACGGCGTCCACGAGGGCGCCGTGCTCGGCCCACGCCTCGGCCGGGCGGGCCGGCTGCTCGACCGCGTACATCCAGGCGATCTTGTGGCGGAGCTGGGTGAGCAGGGCGATGAGGCCGGGGCTGCCGGACGCCTGGGCCAGCGTCTCGTGGAACCAGCCGGCCAGGGAGCGGAGGTCCTCGCCCTCGCCCCGGCGGGCCCGCTCCTGACCGAGCCTGACCAGGCCGCGCAACACCTTGAGGTGGGCGTCCGTCCGGCGCTGGGCCGCACGGGCGGCGCTCAGCGGTTCCAGGAGCATGCGGACCTCCAGGAGGTCGGCGGCCTCCTGCTCCGTGGGCTCGGCGACGCAGGCTCCGGCGTGTCTCCGGGTGACGACGAAGCCCTCCGACTCCAGGGTGCGCAGCGCTTCCCGTACGGGGACGCGGGAAACCCCGTAACGCCGTGCGAGCACCTCCTCGGTGAGCCGGCTGCCGCGTTCGAAGACACCGGAGACGATGTCGTCACGGATTGCCGTGCATACCGAATGCGCCGGAACACGCATGTCCGAACCTCCGCCTCAATCCCCGCGAACAGCGGCCGATCGACACCTCTGCCGTGACTCTATTGCAATGCGCTCGCATTTCCGATGCCGGGCGGGAATTCATGAATATCTTTTGGTCGCGGCCGGGCGGCGGAAGCTGTGCGGCGGGTACGGGAACGGCGAAGGCCCCGGCGGGATGCCGGGGCCTTCGGTGGGGAGCCTGTGGCCGGTCAGACGTTGACGCCGTGGGCGCGCAGATAGGCGACCGGGTCCATGTCGGAACCGTAGGAGGGCGTGGTGCGCGCCTCGAAGTGGAGGTGCGGACCGGTGGAGTTGCCGGTCGAGCCGGAGAGCCCGATCTGCCGGCCGGCCGCGACGCTCTGGCCGACGGAGACGCCGATCGAGGAGAGGTGGCCGTACTGGGTGTACGTGCCGTCCGTCATCCGGAGCACGATGTTGTTGCCGTACGCCCCGCCCCAGCCGGCCTCCACGACCGTGCCGGCGCCGACGGCGACGACGGAGCTGCCGGACGCGGCGTGGAAGTCGATGCCGGAGTGGCTGCCGGAGGACCAGAGCGAGCCGCTGGACTTGTAGCCGGTCGTCACGTACGAGCCGGCGACGGGCAGCTGGTAGGACGAGCCCAGCGCGGTGCGGGCGGTGGAGCGGCCGGCGCGGGCGGACGCCTCGCGGGCGGCCCTGGCCTTCGCCTTCGCCGCCTCCTTGGCCTTGGCGGCCTTCTCGGCGGCCTTCTTCTTCGCGGCCTCGGCCTTCTTCTTGGCCGCTGCCTTCGCCTTGGCCGCCGCCTTCTTCTCGGCGGCTTCGGCCTGGTGCTGCTGCGCCGCGGCCTGGGCGTCGATCCGGTCGGCGAGGGTGTTCTCGATGGCGAGGAGCTGGGAGAGGCCGGTCTCGGTGGCGGCGGGGGCCGTCCCGGTGTCGGCGGCGAGGGCCGGGGAGGCCAGGGAGCCGATGACGCCTCCGGCGGCGAGCGTCGCGACGCCGACGGCCTTGGCGCCGGCGCGCGTCAGGCGGCTCGGGGCACGGTGCTTCCCGGTGGCACGGGTGAACGCCATGGGGTGGCTGGTCCTTTCCTTCCTTCTCGCCTACCGGGTCAGCAGGGGGCGCCCCCTGGCCCTTGAGGCCGGGGAGGGTTCGGAGCAGGAAGGTCTCCTACGGACGCCCGGCCCCTGACGGAGCACCGGCATCCGATTCACCCCAGGGACTGTGGGTCCCCGGCTCCCCGGGCTCGCGCCTGACGGGGGCTCGGCGATGGCTGCCCGGTACGCCACGGATGCGCGTACGAGTGGCGGACAGCGGACCCGACGCTAAGCGGAGGGACTTCCCGCCACCAAACGGACACCGGCCTTTGTAGCGCATCCCACAGGGCGGATCGACCTCTTTATGCCCACAGGGTGCGGAAGCGAAGAAAAGGGATGAATCGCGCGGGGAGGGTCCGGCGCGGCCGTGCGCCGGACCCTCCCCGTTGCCCGTTCAACGGGCGGGCGCCGGGTCAGCCCGTGACGACCGACACCTCTCCGATGCCGAGTGCCCTGACCGGCTCCTCGATGCGCGAGGCGTCCCCGACCAGGACCGTGACCAGCCGGTCCACCGGGAAGGCGTTGACCACGGCCGCGGTCGCCTCGACGGTGCCGGTCTCGGCGAGGCGGGCGTACAGCGTCGCCTGGTAGTCGTCCGGGAGGTGCTGCTCGACCTGGTCCGCGAGGGTGCTCGCCACGGAGGCCGCCGTCTCGAACTTCAGGGGCGCGACGCCCACGAGGTTCTGCACGGCCGTCTCGCGCTCGGCGTCCGTCAGACCCTCGGCGGCCAGCGTCCGCAGGACCTTCCACAGGTCGTCCAGCGCCGGTCCGGTGGACTCGGTGTCCACGGAACCGCTGATGGCGAGCATCGCGGCGCCCGTCGCACCCGAGACGGAGTCGGCGGCGCCGGAGCGGAGCACCTGCGCGAAGGCCCGCACGCCGTAGGTGTAGCCCTTCTCCTCGCGCAGCACCCGGTCGAGCCGGGAGGTCAGCGTGCCGCCCAGGCAGTAGGTGCCGAGGACCTGGGCGGGCCACACGCTGTCGTGGCGGTCGGCGCCGATGCGGCCGATCAGCAGCTGCGTCTGCACCGCGCCGGGACGGTCCACGATGATCACCCGGCCGGTGTCGTCGGCCGTGATCGGCGGAACGGGACGCGGTTCGGCGGTGTTCCCGGACCAGTCGCCGAGGGTTTCGGCGAGCAGCGCGTCCAGGTCGATGCCGGTGAGGTCGCCGACGACCACGGCGGTCGCGGTGGAGGGGCGGATGTGCGCGTCGTAGAAGGCGCGCACGGCCGCGGCGTCGATCCGCTCGATGGTCTCCTCGGTACCCAGGCGCGGGCGCGACATGCGGGCCGTGGCCGGGAACAGCTCCTTGGAGAGCTGCTTGGCCGCGCGGCGGGCCGGGTTGGCCTGCTCGTGCGGAATCTCGTCCAGCCGGTTGCGCACCAGGCGCTCGATCTCGCTGTCGGCGAAGGCCGGCGCCCGCAGCGCCTCGGCGACCAGGCCGAGCGCCTTGGCCAGGCGCGATGCCGGCACCTCCAGGGAGACCCGGACGCCGGGGTGGTCGGCGTGGGCGTCGAGGGTGGCGCCGCACCGCTCCAGCTCGGCGGCGAACTCCTCGGCGCTCTGCTTGTCGGTGCCCTCGGACAGGGCGCGCGACATGATCGTGGCCACGCCGTCCAGACCCTCGGGCTCGGCGTCCAGGGGGGCGGCGAGGAAGATCTCGACGGCGACGACCTGCTGGCCGGGGCGGTGGCAGCGCAGGACCGTGAGGCCGTTGGGCAGGGAGCCGCGCTCGGGCGCGGGGAAGGCCCAGGGCCGGGCCACGCCGGGAGCGGGCTGGGGGTGGAACTGCATCGAAACTTCAGTCGCGGCAGCGTCGGTCACTGGTCCGCCCCTTCGTGCGCGTCGGTGTCGGTGGCGGCTTCGGCCTCTTCGTCGGCCTCGGCGGGCTCGACCGGTTCGTAGACCAGGACCGCCCGGTTGTCGGGCCGCAACTGCGCCTGCGCGGCGGCCTTGACCTCCTCGGCCGTGACGTCGAGCACCCGGTCCACGGCGGACAGCGCGAGCTGCGGGTCGCCGAACAGCACGGCATACCGGCACAGTTCGTCGGCGCGGCCCGCGACCGTGCCGAGGCGGTCCAGCCATTCGCGCTCCAACTGGGCCTGGGCGCGCTCCATCTCCTCGGCCGTCGGGCCCTCCTCGGCGAACCGGGCCAGCTCCTCGTCGACGGCGGCCTCGATCTCCGCCACCTCGACGCCGCCGGACGTCTTGACGTCCAGCCAGCCCAGGGAGGGCGCACCGGCGAGCCGGAGCAGCCCGAATCCGGCGGCCACGGCCGTACGGTCGCGCCGGACCAGGCGGTTGTGCAGCCGGGAGGACTCGCCGCCGCCGAGCACGGTCAGGGCGAGGTCCGCGGCGTCGCACTCGCGGGTGCCGTCGTGGGGCAGCCGGTAGGCGGCCATCAGGGCGCGCGCCGGCACCTCCTCGCGTACCTCCTCGCGCAGCTGGCCGCCCATGATCGTGGGCAGCGAGCCGTCGCGCGGCGGCTGCTTGCCGTCGTGGGAGGGGATGGAGCCAAAGTACTTCTCGATCCAGGCGAGGGTCTGCTCGGGGTCGATGTCGCCGACGACCGACAGCACCGCGTTGTTGGGCGCGTAGTACGTGCGGAAGAAGGCGCGGGCGTCCTCCAGGGTCGCCGCGTCCAGGTCGGCCATGGAGCCGATCGGGGTGTGGTGGTACGGGTGGCCCTCGGGGTAGGCCAGCGCGGTCAGCCGCTCGAAGGCGGTGCCGTACGGGACGTTGTCGTAGCGCTGGCGGCGCTCGTTCTTGACGACGTCGCGCTGGTTCTCCATGGACTCCTCGTCGAGCGCGGCGAGCAGCGAGCCCATCCGGTCGGCTTCGAGCCACAGGGCCAGCTCCAGCTGGTGCGTGGGCATGGTCTCGAAGTAGTTGGTCCGCTCGAAACTGGTGGTGCCGTTGAGCGAGCCGCCGGCGCCCTGCACCAGCTCGAAGTGTCCGTTCCCCTTGACCTGGCCGGAGCCCTGGAACATCAGGTGCTCGAAGAGGTGGGCCAGGCCCGTACGGCCCTTGACCTCGTGGCGCGAGCCGACGTCGTACCAGAGGCACACCGCCGCGACCGGGGTCAGATGGTCCTCGGAGAGCACCACGCGCAGGCCGTTGGCCAGACGGTGCTCGGTCGCTGTCAAGCCGCCGGAGCCGGCCTGGGCTGTGGCCGTGTGACCCATGGGCATGTACGTCCCTTCGATCGCGCTACTGGATGTCCATATGAAGAAGCCGCTGCGGGAGGCTGCTTCGAAAGGTTGCTTCGAGACACCCGCCACTGTATGCAAGCGAACCGGCACCTGCCGAAGTTCCCGTGCGGCGAAGCTGCGAGCGAAATTCCCCGGAAGGTGGTCCTCCGCCACCTCGGGACGGTCGGCGCGGGCCCTTCGGGACGGGTCGAGGTCGGGGTTGTCAGTGCGGCGGTCCACAATGGACCGCGTCAGAACCTGAGGGAACCTGAGGTTGCCCGCTCGAAATCCGTGAAGGAGTCGCAGCAGCGATGGCCCGCCGCAGCACGAAGACCCCGCCGCCGGTCGACTTCGAGGAGAAGATCCTCGACATCGACGTCGTCGACGAAATGCAGGGCTCCTTCCTCGAGTACGCGTACTCGGTGATCTACTCCCGGGCCCTCCCGGACGCCCGTGACGGCATGAAGCCGGTGCACCGCCGCATCGTCTACCAGATGAACGAGATGGGCCTGCGCCCGGACCGCGGCTTCGTGAAGTGCGCCCGCGTCGTCGGCGAGGTCATGGGCAAGCTGCACCCGCACGGCGACGCGTCGATCTACGACGCGCTGGTGCGCATGGCCCAGCCGTTCTCCATGCGCCTCCCCCTCGTCGACGGACACGGGAACTTCGGCTCCCTGGGCAACGACGACCCGCCGGCCGCCATGCGGTACACCGAGTGCCGGATGGCCGACGCGACCTCGCTGATGACGGAGTCGATCGACGAGGAGACGGTCGCCTTCCAGTCGAACTACGACGGTCAGGAGCAGGAGCCGGTCGTCCTCCCGGCGGCCTACCCCAACCTCCTGGTCAACGGCACGACCGGGATCGCGGTCGGCATGGCCACCAACATGCCGCCGCACAATCTGGGCGAGGTCATCGCCGCGGCCCGGCATCTGATCAAGCATCCGGGCGCGGACCTGGAGACGCTGATGCGGTACGTCCCCGGTCCCGACCTGCCGACGGGCGGGCGGATCGTGGGCCTCGGCGGCATCAAGGACGCCTACGCCAACGGCCGGGGCTCGTTCAAGATCCGTGCCACGGTGGCCGTGGAGAACGTCACGCCGCGCCGCAAGGGCCTCGTCGTCACCGAACTGCCCTTCACCGTCGGGCCCGAGAAGGTCATCTCCAAGATCAAGGACCTGGTCTCGGCGAAGAAGCTCCAGGGCATCGCCGACGTCAAGGACCTCACGGACCGCTCGCACGGCCTGCGCCTGGTCATCGAGATCAAGAACGGCTTCGTGCCGGAGGCGGTGCTGGAGCAGCTCTACAAGCTGACGCCGATGGAGGAGTCCTTCGGCATCAACAACGTGGCCCTGGTCGACGGCCAGCCGCTCACGCTGGGGCTGAAGGAGCTGCTGGAGGTCTATCTCGACCACCGCTTCGACGTGGTGCGCCGGCGCAGCGAGTTCCGCCGGACCAAGCGCCGCAACCGGCTGCACCTGGTCGAGGGCCTGCTCGTCGCGCTGGTGGACATCGACGAGGTCATCCGGCTCATCCGGTCCAGCGACAATTCGGCGCAGGCGAAGGAGCGGCTCATGGAGCGCTTCTCGCTGAGCGAGATCCAGACGCAGTACATCCTGGACACGCCGCTGCGCCGGCTCACCCGGTTCGACCGCATCGAGCTGGAGAGCGAGCGGGACCGGCTCGACGCCGAGATCGCCGAGCTGACGTCGATCCTGGAATCGGATACCGAACTCCGCAAGCTGGTCTCCGCGGAACTGGCCGCGGTCGCGAAGAAGTTCGGCACGTCCCGGCGCACGGTGCTGCTGGAGTCGGCCGGTTCGCAGGTCGCGTCGGTGCCGCTGGAGGTGGCGGACGACCCGTGCCGGGTGCTGCTGTCCTCGACGGGCCTGCTGGCGCGTACGGCCAACGACGAGCCGATCGTCGTCGGTGAGGGCGCCAAGCGCTCCAAGCACGATGTGATCGTCTCGGCGGTGGCGGCGACGGCTCGCGGTGACGTCGGGGTGGTGACGTCCAGCGGGCGGCTGCTGCGGCTCCCGGTGATCGATCTCCCCCAGCTGCCGGACACGCACGCGGCGCCCAATCTGTCGGGCGGGGCGACGGTCGACGAGTTCCTCACGCTGGAGGCGGACGAGGAGGTCGTCTGCCTCACCACGCTCGACGAGTCGTCACCGGGTCTGGCCATCGGCACGCTTCAGGGCGTCGTCAAGCGCGTGGTGCCCGACTACCCGGCCAACAAGGACGAGCTGGAGGTCATCACCCTCAAGGACGGTGACCGGATCGTCGGTGCGATGGAGCTGCGTACGGGCGAGGAGGACCTGGTCTTCATCACCTCGGACGCCCAGCTCCTGCGCTACCCGGCCGCGCAGGTCCGCCCGCAGGGGCGGCCGGCCGGCGGTATGGCGGGCGTCAAGCTGGGGGCGGGGGCCAGGGTGCTCTCGTTCGCGGCGGTGGACCCGGCTGTGGACGCGGCGGTGTTCACGGTCGCCGGTTCGCACGGCACGCTGGACGACTCGGTCCTGACCTGCAAGCTCACCCCGTTCGACCAGTATCCGCGCAAGGGCCGGGCGACCGGTGGGGTGCGCTGCCAGCGGTTCCTGAAGGGCGAGGACGTGCTGGTGTTCGCCTGGGCGGGCGCGCTGCCGGCCAGGGCGGCGCAGAAGAACGGCGCTCCGGCCTTGCTGCCCGAGCCCGACCCGCGGCGCGACGGTTCGGGGACGCCGCTGGAGAGCCCGGTCGCGGTGATCGCCGGCCCGGCGTAGGCCGTCCGGCCCGGCGGCGGGGCGTGCTACGCGTCGTCGTCGCCGGGCTGTTGCACGTAACGCAGGACGCCCCACATGGCCCGCTCGTGTGCGGCGTCCTGCCGCGTTTCCCCGGCCGGGTCCTCCGTAACCCCGCAGCGCTCCAGTTCCTCGCGCAGGGCCGGTGCGTCGATGCCTGAGCCGATCAGGACGAGTTGGGTCCGCTTCGGTTCGCCGCGCGTCCAGGGCCTGGGGGTGAACCGCAGGAACCTGCCGACGGCGTGCACCCCGTAGACGTTGCCGGGGTCACCCGCGCCGAAATCGACGTACCCCTTGATGCGGTACAGCCCCTCGGGCCGTGAGTCGAGGAACCGCATCAGCCTGCGCGGGTCCATCGGCACGTCGGAGTCGAAGTCGACGCTCTCGTACGCGGTGTGCAGATGGCCTCCGTGTCCGTCGCCGTCCTCCGCCGCGCGCTCCTCCAGGTAGAGGTCCTCGAAGGTGAGCTGACGGGCCTTCTCCTCGGCCTCGGGCCGCAGCGCCGGGTCGAAGAGCAGCTCGGGGTCGATGCGTCCGTACGCGGCCGGGATGATCGCCGCGGTGCTGCCGGTCTCCGCTACGGCCTTCCGGACGCGGGCACACTCCTCGTCCCCGGCCCGGTCCGTCTTGTTGAGCACGACGAGATCGGCCACCGCGAGATGGCGGCCGATCTCCGGATGGCGCTTCCGGGTCGCCTCGAACTCGGCTGCGTCGACCACCTCGACCAGTCCCCCGTACACGATGTGCGGGTTGTCGCTGGCGAGGATCATGCGGACGAGCTCCTGCGGCTCGGCCAGGCCGCTCGCCTCGATGACGATGACGTCGAGCCGGGCGGAGGGCCGGGTCAGGGTCTCCAGGTAGGTGTCCAGCTCGCTCGCGTCGACCGCGCAGCACAGGCAGCCGCCGCCCAGCGACACGGTGGACCCGACCTGCCCGGAGACGGTCATGGCGTCGATCTCGATGGCCCCGAAGTCGTTGACGATCACGCCGATCCGGTTGCCCGCGCGGTGGAGCAGGAGGTGGTTGAGCAGCGTCGTCTTGCCGGATCCCAGGAATCCCGCGAGGACGATGACCGGGATACGGGGGCGGTGGGGCGACGACGAGCTCAACGGGGGCCTTCCTGCGGGGTCAGACTGCCGGGACGGGCTGGGGCGGGGGCGGACCGACGTAGCGGGCCGCCGGGCGGATGATCTTGGAGTCCTCCGCCTGCTCCAGGATATTGGCGCTCCAGCCCACGACCCGCGCCGTGCAGAAGGTGGGCGTGAACATCTCGCGCGGCAGTCCGCACAGCTCCATGACCACCCCGGCGTAGAACTCCACGTTGGTGTGGAGTTCGCGTCCGGGCTTCAGCTCGGCGAGGATCGCCTCGACCTGGCGTTCCACCTCGACCGCGAACTCCACGAGCGGGCCGCCGAAGCCCTGGGCGATGGACCGCAGCATGCGCGAGCGGGGGTCCTCAGTGCGGTAGACCGGGTGGCCGAAGCCCATGATCCGGTCGCCCGCAAGGACGCGTTCGCGGATCCAGCCGTCGATGCGGTCCGGGGTGCCGATCGCGTCGAGCGTGTCCAGGGCGCGGCTGGGGGCGCCGCCGTGCAGGGGGCCGGAAAGGGCTCCGACGGCGGCGACCAGGCAGGCGGCGACGTCCGCTCCGGTCGAGGCGACGACCCGTCCGGTGAACGTCGAGGCGTTGAAGCCGTGGTCCACGGTGGAGATCAGATACTGCTCGACCGCCCTGGCCCGGTCCGCTTCCGGGACGGAACCGGTGAGCATGTACAGGTAGTTGGCCGCGTGCGGCAGGTCGGCGCGTGGCTCGACGGGTTCGAGGCCCTGGCCGAGGCGGTGCAGGGCGGTCAGCACGGTGGGGACGGCGGCGCAGAGGGCCAGGGCGTCGGCCCGGCGCCGGTCCGCGTCGATGTCGTACACCGGCCGGAACCCGGCCGAGGCGCCGAGCAGGGAGAGCGCCGTGCGCAGCCCGGACAGCGGGCCGGAGACCGCGCTCGCACGCGCTATGGCGGGCAGGGCATCGCGTACGGCGTCGGGCAGGACGCGCAGGGCGGCGGTGCGTGCGGCGAAGTCGGCGCGGGCGTCCGGGCCGGGCAGCTCGCCCTCGGTCATGAGGTACCAGACGTCCTCGAAGCTGCGGGTCTGCGCCAGCTCGACCGCCGAGTACTGGCGGTAGTGGTAGAAGCCCTCGCGGCCCCGGACGTCCCCGAGCGCCGTATCGGTCACAACGACGCCCGCGAGCCCTCGGGGGACGTCGAGCGGTGTTCCGCCGGTCATGGTCGTCATTACTTCCTCCGTGGACAGTCGGGTGACTCCTTCATATTGATTCGACTGTCCATGCATGACTGGATTCTTGTCAATGTTGATTGAATCAATATAAATGCATGGATACCAAGGGCGCCGTATGGATACGGTGGCGGCATGACGGAGCGATCAGAGGCGGACGGACAGCGGCTCACGACGCGCGAGGCGGCCGAGCGCCTGGGGGTGAAGCCCGAGACGGTGTACGCGTACGTCAGCCGGGGCCAGCTGAGCAGCAGCCGGGTACCGGGCGGCCGAGGCAGTACGTTCGACGCGGCGGAGGTCGATGCGCTGGCCCGGCGGACAGGGCGCAGGGAGACGGCCTCGCCCCCGGGCGAACCGGCCGTCCGTACCGGCATCACGCTCATCGGCGACGACCGCTACTACTTCCGGGGCGTGGACGCGACGGAGCTGGCCGCGCGCTATGCGTACGAGGAGGTCGCCGAGTGGCTGTGGACCGGTGAGCTGCGGCCGGGCGTCCGCTTCACGGCTCCGGAGCAGGCGATGGAGGCGGCCCGGCGGGCGGTCGGCGCGCTGCCGGTGCACTGCGGGCCCACGGACCGGCTCCGGGTGGCCGTGGTGGCCGCCGCTGCCGCCGACCCGCTGCGCTTCGACCTGTCGCGCGAGACCGTGCTCGGCGGCGCGCGCAGCCTGATCCCGACGCTGGTCGCGGCGTTGCCGACGGTGGGCGGGGTGGCGGAGGACTGCCCGTCGGCTTCCGGCGGCCTGGCCCGTCAACTGTGGCCGAAACTCACCGCCCGTCGGCCGGACGAGCCCTCAGTCGCCGCCCTGGACGCGGCACTTGCGCTGCTCATCGACCACGATCTGGCCGCCTCCACGCTGGCCGCCAGGGTCGCCGCATCGGCCCGGGCGCATCCGTACGCGGTGGTGTCGGCGGGGCTCGGCGTACTGGAAGGCCCCTTGCACGGAGCGGCGAGCGGGCTGGCCCACCGCATGCTGGCCGAGGTACTGGAGCGCGGTGGCGCCGCGCCGGTGGTGGCGGACCACCTGCGGGCCGGCCGCCGGGTGCCGGGGCTCGGACACCGGCTGTACACGGGCGAGGACCCTCGCGCCCGTACGCTGTTCGGCCTGCTCGAACACGTCCCGCAGGCCGGACCGGCCCTGGCCGCCGCCCGCGACGTGGTCGCCACCACCGCGCGGGACGTGCCTCTGCACGCCAACATCGACCTGGCGCTGGCCGTGCTCTCGGTCGCCTCGGGCATGCCCGCAGAGGCGGGAGAGACGGTGTTCGCGATCTCCCGTACGGCGGGCTGGATCGCGCATGCGCTGGAGGAGTACGGGGAACGCCCGCTGCGGATGCGCCCCAGCGGGCACTACACCGGTCCCCGGCCGCCCCAGCCACTCCCGTCCCCGTAGGCACGCAATTGGCGGCTTCGGGGGTGCAAAATCCCGACGGTCAACGGGAAGCCGTACGCGGGGGCTGGGCCGTGGAACCCCGGACGACCAGTTCCGGTTCGAAGAGGAGCTCGTCCGACGGCACCGCGCGACCGCCGATCTGCACGGAGAGCAGTTCCACGGCGGCCCGCCCCATCGCCTCGATCGGCTGGCGGACGGTGGTGAGCGGGGGCTCGGTGCAGTTCATGAAGGCCGAGTCGTCGTATCCCACGACGGACACGTCGTCCGGCACCGACAGGCCCCGCCGACGCGCCGCGCGCACGGCCCCGAGGGCCAGCGGGTCGCTCGCGCAGATGAAGCCGGTGACACCCTCGTCCAACAGCCGCGCGGCGGCGGCCTGCCCGCCCTCCAGCGAGAACATCGCCCGGCTCACCCACTCGTCCGGGATGGTCGTGCCGGACTCCTCCGCGAGCACGCGGGCGGCGGCCAGCTTGCGCTGCGAGGGCATGTGGTCGGAGGGCCGAGCACCAGGCCGATGCGCTCGTGGCCCAGCGACACCAGATGGCGCCACGCCTGCTCGACGGCCACGGAGTCGTCGCAGGAGACGCAGGGGAAGCCGAGATGGGCGATGGCCGCGTTGATCAGAACGACGGGGATCTTGCGGTCGGCCAGCACCTTGTAGTGGTCGTGCGGGGCGTCGGCCTGAGCATAGAGGCCACCGGCGAAGACCACGCCCGAGACCTGCTGCTGGAGAAGCAGTTCGACGTAGTCGGCCTCGGAGACGCCCCCCTTGGTCTGCGTGCAGAGGACCGGCGTGAGGCCCTGCTGGGCGAGCGCGCCGCCGACGACCTCGGCGAAGGCGGGGAAGATCGGGTTCTGCAGTTCGGGCAGGACGAGGCCGACCAGGCGGGCCCGTTCACCGCGCAGCTGGGTCGGGCGCTCGTAACCGAGGACGTCCAGCGCGGAGAGGACGGCCTGCCGCGTGGCGTCGGAAACGCCCGGCTTGCCGTTGAGCACCCGGCTGACCGTGGCCTCGCTGACTCCAACCTTCTGTGCCACCTGAGCAAGTCGTCGCGTCATGCGCGCAAGATTAGCGCAAGAAACGCAAGCAGATTGCGTGGGGTCGGAATCAGAGACGAATTTCAGCAAGTTCCGGCGGGCTGCCCCTCCGCTCCCCCACCGGCGCCACCGTACCCGCCGCCGCCCGGCCCAGGCACCCCTCGGGTAATGAGTCGAACTGCCCCTCCCCTCAAAGACGTGAACGAGTTCGAGGGAGGCGACGGCCGGCACCTGTTCCGACCCATCACCGGTGGGACGAGCTGAAGTACGAACCGCCCCGGGTCGAGGACTACTTGCGCACCTACCGGGCGATGGTCAAGGACTTCGACCTCGCCCACGGCGGAGGCCGGCGAGGACATCCTGCCGGGACCGCAGGAGGCCACGCGGGCCTCCTGCGCACGTCACCGTGTCCTGAACGGGCTGCCGTTCTGGGAGAAGTGCGTGTTCTGCACGGATGGCGCCTGACCGTCCGGCCGACGCTCAGACCGCCCCGGCCCCGGTCATCGCACGCACCTCGATCTCCGCGTGCTTGGCCGCGTCCGGGGGCTCGTTCGCGGTGACGGTCCCGATCCATCCGGCGAGGAAGCCCAGCGGGATGGAGACCAGGCCGGGGTTCTCCAGCGGGAAGACCTGGAAGTCGACGCCGGGGAAGAGCGCGCTGGGGCTGCCGGAAACGACCGGGGAGAGCACCACGAGCAGCACGGCGGGGATCAGCCCGCCGTAGACGGACCAGACCGCCCCGCGCGTGGTGAAGTTGCGCCAGAACAGCGAGTACAGCAGAACCGGGAGATTGGCCGAAGCGGCGACGGCGAAGGCGAGCCCCACCAGGAAGGCGACATTGAGATCCTGGGCGAGCAGGCCCAGCCCGATGGCGGCGACCCCGATGCCCGCCGCCGCCACCCGGGCGACGGTCACCTCGCTGCGCTGCTTGGCGCCGGGGCGCTTGAGCGAGGCGTAGAGATCGTGGGCGACGGATGCCGACGAGGCGAGGGTGATCCCGGCGACGACGGCCAGAATGGTCGCGAAGGCGACGGCGGCGACCACGGCGAACAGGATCGTCCCCCGGTGGAACCCTCGCCCCCGCCCAGCGCCATGGCCAGCAACGGCACAGCCGTGTTCCCCGCGGCATTCGACTCCCGTACGGCGGCCGAGCCGACCAGGGCGGCGGCCCCGAACCCCAGCACGATGGTCATCAGGTAGAAGCTGCCGATGAGGCCGATGGACCAGACGACGGAGCGGCGGGCGGCGCGGGCGGTGGGGACGGTGTAGAAGCGCGACAGGATGTGCGGCAGCCCCGCCGTACCGAGCACCAGGGCGAGGCCCAGGCTGATGAAGTCGATGCGTGCCGTCCAGCTCCCGCCGTACCGGAGACCGGGCGAGAGGAAGTCCTTGCCGTACCCGCTGCGGTCGGCGGCGGAGTTGAGCAACGCGTTGACGTTCCCGTGGAAGTGGACCAGCACGAGCACGGTGAGCACCACGGTGCCCGCCATCAGCAGAACGGCCTTGACGATCTGGATCCAGGTGGTGGCGCGCATGCCGCCGAGCGAGACGTACACGACCATGAGCGCCCCGACGCCGACGACCGTCCAGGAACGGGCGGCGCCGCTCGTACCGCCGAGAAGCAGCGCCACGAGGCTGCCGGCGCCGACCATCTGCGCCACCAGATAGAGCACGGACACGGTGACGGAGGACGTCCCGGCGGCGATGCGGACCGGGCGCTCCGCCATCCGGGCCGCGACCACGTCGGCGAGGGTGAACCGGCCGCAGTTGCGCACGAGTTCGGCGACGAGCAGCAGGACGACGAGCCAGGCGACCAGGAAGCCGACCGAGTACAGCATGCCGTCGTAGCCGAAGAGGGCGATCAGGCCGGAGATGCCCAAGAAGGACGCGGCGGACATGTAGTCGCCCGCGATGGCGAAACCGTTCTCCATGGGCGAGAACAGTCGGCCGCCCGCGTAGAACTCCTCCGCCGAGCCGTGCCTGTGACGGCTCACCCAGGTGGTGATGCCCAGGGTGACCGCGATGAAGGCGCTGAACAGCAGCAGCGCCAGGGTCTGGTGGTCGCCGCTCAACGCCCGGCCCCCCGTGTCATCTCCTGCGTCTCCCACCGCAGATCGAGCGCGGCCCGGTCCCTGCGCAGCCGAGCGTGCCGTGCGTACGCCCCCGTGAGCAGGAATGTCGTCAGGAACTGGCCGAGCCCCACCACCATCGCCACGTTGACCGCCCCGGCCACCGGACGCGCCATCAGCCCGGGCGCGGTCACCGCCGTGACGACATAGGCGAGGTACCAGACGAAGAAGGCCGCGGTGGCGGGTACGACGAAGCGCCGGTAGCGGCGGCGTACCTCCTGGAACGCGTCGCTGCGCTGCACCTCCAGATAGATGTCGGCCGCGCTGTGGCCACCGCGCGGTGCGGCCGGTCGGGGCACCGCGGCGGGCATGGAGCCGGCCGCACCGTCCGGCTCCCCCCACCCGGAGGTCAGCGCGTCGTCCCACGGGTCGTCGAGCCGCATCGCCGCGGACTCGCGCCCTGCTTCCTTCTCCACCGAACAACTCCCCTTGTCCACGGACCACTTCGGCCGCATATCCAAGAATGGGCAGATCGGGAAGATCCCGGGCACTTCATTCGCGAGACTTCACCTCTTCAGGTGAAGGATCTCCCGGGTGGGCGCACCATCCCCCGCATGTACGCATAGCGCACCGCCTGAGCGCGGTCGCGCAGGCCCGCCTTGGCGAAGAGGTTGTTGATGTGGCTCTTCACCGTGGCCTGCGAGATGTGGAGGGCGCGGGCGATGTCCGCGTTGGACATCCCCTCGGCGATGAGGACCAGCACCTCGGCCTCCCGGGGGGTCATCCCGTCCGGCGGCTCCGGCTCACCCCCGCCACCGGCCGCTAGGGGCCCCTCCGTCACCTGCTCCAGGAGCCGCCGCTGCACCGTCGGCGAGAGCCCTGCCTCGCCCGAGAGCACGGCGTGGACGGCCCTCACGATCTCGTCGCCCCCGGCGTCCTTGGTGAGGTATCCCCGTGCGCCCGCCCGCAGCGCCGGGAACAGGGAGTCGTCGTCCGCGAAGGTCGTGAGCACCACGACCTGTGTGCCGGGGAACTCCGCACGGATGCGCCGGGTCGCCTCCACCCCGTCGCAGCGGGGCATCCGCAGGTCCATCAGCACCACGTCCGGCGCGTGCTCGGCCACCTGCGCGACCGCTTCCTCCCCGTCCTTCGCCGATCCGACGACCTCGATGCCGGGCAGCAGGCCGAGCAGCATGACGATGCCTTCCCGTACCACCGCCTGATCGTCGGCCACCACCACCCGCGCGGTCACGCGGGCACCCGCAGACTCACCACGAACCCCTCCTTGCCCGGGCCTGCCTCCAGCGTGCCGCCCAGCAACTCGGCCCGCTCCCGCATCCCGAGCAGACCGTATCCGGAACCGCTGACAGCCAGATCCCCTTCCGGACTCCGCCCTCCCGAGTCCCTGACCTCCAGCACGACGAAGTCGGGCTGGTACTCCAGCCGGAGCTGCACCCTGGCTCCGGGCGCGTGCTTGCGCACGTTGGTCAGGGCCTCCTGTGCCACCCGGCGGACCGCCTGCGACGCCTGGGCGGTCAGGGCGCGCCGCTCCCCCTCGACCCTGACCTCGGCCGGCTCAGCAGTCACCAGCTGCCTCAGGAAGTCCTCCACCGGTGACACCTCGCCCCGCAGCGCGGAGAGCGCCTGACGGGTCTCGGAGAGGCCCTCCCGGGCCATCGACCGGGCGGCGACGACCCGTTGCAGGACCTGATCCCGGAATTCCCCGGCGGGCTCTCTCTCGATCAGCAGGCGCGCGGCCTCCAGGTGCACCAGCTGCGCGGAGAGGCTGTGGGCCAGCACGTCGTGGATCTCCCGGGCGATCCTGGAGCGCTCGTCCAGCGCGGCCCTCTCCGCCTCCGCGACCCTGGCCGCCCGTTCCTGGGCGAGCAGCCGTTGCGCACTGCCACGGGCCTCGGCGTCCAGCCGGAGCACATACCCGGCGAGACAGAGGCCGGCCGTGGTCGCAGCGGTGGTCAACCAGTCGTCGGTGTCGACCACGACGTAGGCACCGAGGGCCACCGCTGTGGCCGGCGCTCCCGCCGCCAGGGGCAGCCGTTCCAGAGCGGTGACGGCGCAGGCGCACCAGAGCACCGTCGCGGGCACCGTCGCCCCCGCCTGTCCCGCCCCGAATCCGGCCAGCACGAGCATCCCGAGCAGACCGAGCGACGGCCACAGGCGGTTGTCGAGACTGGTCCGGAAGAAGGCGACGCCGAGCAGTGCGCAGACGAGCACCCCGATCAGCCCGACGACGATCTCCCAGGGCCCGAACAGCCCGTTGGTGAAGGTGCCCCACAGCATCAGAGTGAGCAGGCCGGTCCGTACGGACCAGCCGATCACTCTGCGCGGGCGGCTGCGGGTGTCCCGGGCGAGCGCCTCCCTCGACGGCCAGCTCGTCCAGGCATCGGGTGTCACACGCGGTCCTTCCACTCCTGCCGCACCTCGGCGCCGACGACGGGCCCTCCGTGCGGCCCCGATATCGCTGCGGCCCGGCGCGCCAGCAGCCCCTCCCGTATCAGCAGAGTCACCGCGAGAGCCGTCATCAGGGCAGGGCCGCCCTGATGCACGCCCAGCACCAAGGCGACGCCGTACAGAGCGGCCCGCAGGGCCAGTCCGCCGGCCCAGACCAGGGCCGTGGCCTTGGTCCCCTTGCTCCACAGGGAGCCGTCCTCAGCGCGCCAGACCCGGGATGTCCACGCCCATCCGGCACCCGTGACCAGCCCGACGACGAGTTCGGCGCCCAGGACGACGACCGAGGTCATCCGGTGATGCGGGTCGACGAGTCCGGGTTCCCGCAGGGCCATGACGAGCAGGACGCCGGGCAGAACCCACCTGCGCCGGTCGCCCGAGATCCGTTGGGCGGAGCACTGACGGACCACGACGACGGCGATGACCGCGATGATCACCAGGGTGTTGACGAGCCCGGACATGGGCGCCTCCGAGATGCGAGAAGTTCTGCGTCTCCGAAGCTACGGAACAGACCAGCCCAGCAGATCGGCTCCAGGGTGGATCATGGGTGGAGATGTCGTCTCCACCCACGGGTGGAGACGACATCTCGGGGGCGGTCGCCGCCGGACTCGGCCCAGGCCCCGGAGCCGACCCCTCAGACGTCGATGCGCGAGCGGTCCAGCGTCGCCGCCGAACTGGTGATGAACTCCTTGCGCGGGGCCACCTCGTTGCCCATCAGCAGGTCGAAGACCTTCTCGCTGGATTCCAGGTCACCGATGTTGATCCGCCGCAGCGTGCGGTGCCGGGGGTCCATCGTCGTCTCCGCGAGCTGGTCGGCGTCCATCTCGCCCAGCCCCTTGTAGCGCTGGATCGAGTCCGTGTACCGGATGTTCTTGCGCTGGAGCTCCAGCAGGCGCTGGCGCAGCTCGTTGTCCGAGTAGGTGTAGATGTACTTGTCCTGGCCCTTCTTGGGCTGGACCAGTTCGATCCGGTGCAGCGGCGGCACGGCGGCGAAGACCCGGCCCGCCTCGACCATCGGCCGCATGTACCGCTGGAAGAGCGTCAGCAGCAGGATCCGGATGTGGGCGCCGTCGACATCGGCGTCCACCAGCAGAACGATCTTGCCGTACCGCGCGGCGTCGATGTCGAAGGTACGCCCGGACCCGGCTCCTATGACCTGGATGATCGCACCGCACTCGGCGTTCTTCAGCATGTCGGAAACCGACGCCTTCTGAACGTTGAGGATCTTGCCGCGGATCGGCAGGAGCGCCTGGAACTCGCTGTTCCGGGCGAGCTTCGCCGTACCGAGCGCGGAGTCGCCCTCCACGATGAACAGCTCGCTGCGCTCCACGTCGTCGCTGCGGCAGTCGGCGAGCTTCGCCGGCAGCGACGACGACTCCAGCGCCGTCTTGCGGCGCTGGGCCTCCTTGTGCTGGCGGGCCGCGATCCGGGTGCGAGCGGCCGCCACCGCCTTGTCGAGGACGGCCCTGGCCTGGGCCTTCGCGTCCCGCTTGGTGGAGGTCAGGAACGCCTTGAGCTCCTTGGCCACGACGTTGGCGACGATCCGGTTGGCCGCCGAGGTGCCGAGCACCTCCTTCGTCTGGCCCTCGAACTGCGGCTCCGCCAGCCGTACGGTCACGACCGCGGTGAGGCCCTCGAGCGCGTCGTCCTTGACGATGTCGTCCTCGGCCACACGCAGCAGCTTCGCGGAGCGCAGCACCTCGTTGACCGTCTTGGTCACGGAGCGCTCGAACCCGGTCACATGGGTGCCGCCCTTGGGGTGGCGATGATGTTGACGAAGGACTTCACGTTGGTCTCGTACCCGGTGCCCCAGCGCAGCGCGATGTCCACGCCCAGTTCGCGGGTGACCTCGGTGGCCGTCATGTGTCCGCGGTCGTCCAGGACCGGGACGGTCTCCTTGAACGTGCCCTGCCCGGTCAGGCGCAGGACGTCGCAGACGGCCTTGTCCTGGGCCAGGTATTCACAGAACTCGCTGATGCCTCCGTCGAAGCGGAAGGTCTCCTCCGTCTTGCCCGCGCCCTCCAGGCCGCGCTCGTCGCGCACGACGATGGTCAGGCCGGGGACGAGGAAGGCCGTCTGGCGGGCCCGCTGGTGGAGCGTCTCCAGGCTGAGCTTGGCGTCCTTGAGGAAGATCTGCCGGTCGGCCCAGTACCGCACCCGTGTGCCGGTGCGCGTCTTCGGGACACGCTTGCCCTTGCGCAGTCCGTTGGCCGGGTCGAACGGGCTGTCCGGGCCCTGCTCGGTGAAGATCCCCGGGACCCCGCGCCGGAAGCTGATCGAGTGGGTCGCGCTGTTGCGGTCGACCTCGACGTCGAGCCTGGCTGAGAGGGCGTTGACCACAGAGGCGCCGACGCCGTGCAGCCCGCCGGACGCGGCATAGGAGCCGCCGCCGAACTTGCCTCCGGCGTGCAGCTTGGTCATGACGACCTCGACGCCGGAGAGACCCGTCTTGGGCTCGACGTCGATCGGGATGCCCCGGCCGTTATCCCGGACCTCGACGGAGTTGTCGTCGTGGAGCACGACCTCGATGTGATCGCAGTAGCCGCCGAGGGCTTCGTCGACGGAGTTGTCGATGATCTCCCAGAGGCAGTGCATCAGACCGCGGCTGTCGGTGGACCCGATGTACATACCCGGGCGCTTGCGAACCGCTTCCAGCCCCTCGAGTACGAGCAGGTGCCGCGCGGTGTAGTTGGAACCGTCTCGGTCTGCTCCGGTCAGCAGCGCAGTGGACGGCACGGACGTATCGGCGGTCACGCGGTTCGCTCCTCGCTGAATTTCATTTGGGGCCCTGTGGGTCACGGGCTCGGCTTCGGTGCCGCTGTGAGGGTACCGATGCCTGGTAGAGCGGGTGAAACGCCACCCTGGAAGAACCTCACCCTAGACCAGACTCGCATACACGTTCGATCTCCCCGCAGGGGTGACGTGCACATCACGTTCCCTTCCAGGCATGAACCATTTAGGCTCCGGGCACGTCCTCATGAACAACCGGCAAGCCAGCCGGCCCCCGGACTGACCAAGCCAAGCAACGCGAAACCGTAGCGCCACGCAATACGGCACATTCGCCGCGAACCGGCAACAGACAGCCATACCGAGAAGAAGTTTCGAAGAAAAGCCACGAGCGGGAACGTTTTCGGCCTGGTTGGATGTTGACCCTGGTACGACAGCTCGTCGAGCTAGAGAAGAGGCGACGTGACTACTGTTCTGACCCCCGCGAGCCCGCTGACCGCAGCAGACCGCTGTGACCGTTGCGGCGCCCAGGCATATCTGCGCGTCGTGCTCATCAGTGGCGGTGAACTGCTCTTCTGCGCCCACCACGGTCGCAAGTTCGAGCCGGAACTCAAGAAGATCGCCGCGGAAATACAGGATGAGACCGACCGGCTGACGGCCGTGCAGGCCCAAGCCGCCGAAGAGGAACACTGACACCTCTGCATCCACGACGAGCCAGGGGCCGGTCCCGGACCGGCCGACGGGCGGCCTCCCCGTGAGGGAAGCCGCCCGTTCTCGTACCTGCGGAGCCCGCGCCGGTCAGTCGGCGTTCGCCATCCAGCCGATGGCGGCGGAGATCCGCGTATAGACGCCGGGGCTTCCGGCGCGCCCGCAGCCGTTCCCCCACGAGACCAGCCCCACGAGCCGCCCCTGCGCCACCAGAGGCCCGCCGCTGTCTCCCTGGCACGCGTCGTACCCGCCCTCGGGTTCGCCCGCGCAGAGCATCGATGAGGCGTCGTACGTGCCGGTGCTGCCGCCCGGGTATGCCCGTTCGCACGAGCTGTCGGGCAGGATGTCCACCTGGGCGGACCTGAGTGACGACGCGTAGTCGCCGTATCCAGTGGTGTCCCCCCACCCGTAGACGACGGCGGGTGTCCCCGCCTTGTACGCGGAGTCACCGGCCTCGGCCAGGGGGATCGTGTCCCCCTCGGGCAGCGCCTCGGAGAGGGTGAGGACGGCGACGTCCCCGCTGTTGGTGGTCGCGTCGAACCCGGGGTTCACCCACGTCCCGCTCACCGGGATCTCCTTGCCGCCCGTGCCGTTCAGCTCGTCCCGGCCGGAGATGATCCGCAGATCGCTCACCTGGTCCACGTCGGTGCCCAGCGCCTCACGGCTCAGGCAGTGGGCGGCGGTGAGCACCTTCTTCGGCTCCACCACGACACCGCCACAGAACTGACCGGCCCGGGTACCCCCGAACCGGTCACGGCTGGACAGGGCCACCACCCAGGGGCTGTCGGCCACATGGGCCGGCTGGCCTCCGATGATGATGCTGTCGGCGACCGCCGGGGCGGGGGAAGCGAGCGGTATCACGGCCGTGGTGGCGGCAAGGGCGAGCGCCCCGGTCAAGGCGCGGGCGACGGTGCGGGACATGCGTACTCCTGACTCTGTGATGGACCATGCCTACCCAGAGTCATTCCACCGACACCGATGCGCACCTCCGCCGCGTACCTCACATGAAGAGAGGGCCCGGCTCCCCCATGGGATCCGGGCCCTCATCGCGTGGCAGCGCCGCTGCGGCCTAGTCGAGGTAGTCGCGCAGAACCTGCGAGCGCGACGGGTGGCGCAGCTTGGACATGGTCTTGGACTCGATCTGACGGATGCGCTCGCGCGTCACGCCGTAGACCTTGCCGATCTCGTCCAGCGTCTTCGGCTGTCCGTCGGTGAGGCCGAAGCGCATGGAGACCACGCCCGCCTCACGCTCGGACAGCGTGTCCAGCACCGAGTGGAGCTGTTCCTGGAGGAGCGTGAAGCTCACCGCGTCGGCCGGGACGACCGCCTCGGAGTCCTCGATCAGGTCACCGAACTCGCTGTCCCCGTCCTCACCCAGCGGGGTGTGGAGGGAGATCGGCTCGCGACCGTACTTCTGGACCTCGATGACCTTCTCGGGGTCATGTCGAGTTCCTTGGCCAGCTCCTCCGGGGTGGGCTCGCGGCCCAGGTCCTGGAGCATCTGGCGCTGGACACGCGCGAGCTTGTTGATGACCTCGACCATGTGCACCGGGATACGGATGGTGCGCGCCTGGTCGGCCATGGCGCGGGTGATCGCCTGACGGATCCACCAGGTGGCGTACGTGGAGAACTTGTAGCCCTTGGTGTAGTCGAACTTCTCCACCGCGCGGATCAGACCGAGGTTGCCCTCCTGGATCAGGTCCAGGAAGAGCATGCCGCGGCCGGTGTAGCGCTTGGCCAGCGAGACCACGAGGCGGAGGTTGGCCTCCAGCAGGTGGTTCTTGGCGCGACGGCCGTCCTCGGCGATGATCTCCAGCTCGCGCTTGAGCTTGGGGGCGAGCTTGTCGGCATTCGCCAGCTTGTCCTCGGCGAACAGGCCCGCCTCGATGCGCTTGGCGAGCTCGACCTCCTGCTCGGCGTTGAGGAGCGGGACCTTACCGATCTGCTTGAGGTAGTCCTTGACCGGGTCGGCGGTGGCACCGGCGACGGCGACCTGCTGCGCGGGCGCGTCGTCCTCGTCGTCGTCGGAGAGGACGAAGCCCTTGTTCTCGCCCTCGCCCTCCTCTTCCTCGCCCTTGCCGGCCTTGACCTCCTCGACGACGTCGTCGCCGTCGAGAATCTCCTCGTCCTGCTTGCCGGCCTTCTTGGAGGCCGTCTTCTTGGCCGCCGTCTTCTTCACGGCGGTCTTCTTGGCGGCCGTCTTCTTGGCTGCGGCCTTCTTCGCGGGCGCGGCCGCGGGAGCCTCCTCGGCCGCCGGGTCCGCGGGCTCGGCGGACGGGGCAGCGGGCGCCGCCACGCTCCGCGTCACCGTCGTCTTGGCCGCCACGGTCTTGGTGGCGGTGCGCTTGGCCGGGCTCTTCGCTGCAACGCTCTTGCGGGCGCGCTTCGACGGCTCCGCGGCACTGACCATCAGCGTCACACCCTCTTCCTCGAGGATCTGGTTGAGGCTGCGCAGAACGTTCTTCCACTGGGTTGGCGGAATCTGGTCAGCCTCGAAGGCCCGACGCACGTCGTCGCCGGCGATCTGCCCATCAGCCTTTCCCCGCTCAATGAGCGCCATCACGGATTCGGACTCGGCGATCTCCGGCGGGAGCGTACGGGATGTGCTGGCCGACACGAACAACCTCTCGGAACGATGGAAACGGCTTCCGGTCCGGCCCGGAGAGGGCTGGAACCGACGACCGACGGGCGGGGAATGCACCGACGGCGCGGGCTTGGCCTCAGAAGTGCACAGCGCCCTGGGCGGCTGCTGTATTCCTTCTGCGACGGTCACCTCTTAAGTCATCGCGCTGTTTCAAGGAGTGTTACGGCCGTTCCGCGTGGCCCGAGTCACACCCCATTTGCGATGAACACGACCAAGGCGACATCTCTCCGCCCTGTGCCGCCGGACCACGGGGGTCCGACGGCACCTGGCGCGTACACCCTGCCCGCGCCGGAGTCAGTGCTCGCGCGGCGCCGGCACCACGCGTTCCGCCTCGTGGTGCCCGACCAGCAACTGGCGCATGGCCGACTCGGCACCCGCCGAGTCACCGGACGCGAGGGCGTCCACGATGCGCGCGTGCAGGGCGAGCGACGCCTCGCTGGGCCGGTCGCATGCGGTGGCCGGGCCGCCGGACACCTGCAGCGCCGCGGAGACGATCCCGGAAAGGTGCTCCAGCATGCGGTTGCCCGCGGCCTGGATGAGCAGGGCGTGGAACTCGGCATCGGCACGGGCGCAGGTGATCATGTCGCCCTGCCCGAGCGCGTGCCCCATGATCTCGACCATGTCGACAAGACGCTGCTGAAGATCCTCGCGCCCATGCCCTGCGGCGAGGCGGGCGGCAAGTGGCTCGATCGTCCACCTGAGATCACCCAGCTCACGGCGCTGGTCATCACGCTGCGGGCCGAAGGCGCGCCATTCGATGATGTCGGGATCGAGCAGATTCCAGTCACTGACCGGCCGCACCCGGGTACCGACATTGGGGCGGGCACTGACCAGGCCCTTCGCCTCCAGCACGCGCAGCGATTCCCGCACGACGGTCCTGGAAACCTCGAAACGCTGGCCGATCTCTTCGGGCACCAGGGGGCGGTCCGCCCCGAGGTCGCCGGAGACGATCATCTGCCCCAGCTGCTGAACAAGTTGGCCATGGAGCCCGCGGCCACGGCTGGCCGAGCCCCGTCGGCCCACCCGGCCGAGTTCGGCTTCGGCGCCGTCCCAGGAGCGCGTCGCGGCGGCGCGCTCGCCGGCCGGCGCGTCCGCGTACGAGTAACGGTCGAGTTCACCCGGGCCGGCGAGGCCGGAATCGGCGGAGCGGGCGGTGGTCATCATGGTGTGCGCAAGGGTACTCACGCATCCTTTGTCGGCGGGTCCCTTCCGCCCCTTGAGGTCTTTGCTGAAAAGCACACGAAAGGGTGATCGGCACCCGCCCCTCAATTGACGCCTTACTGGTATAAACAGGACGTTTCACCGAAGGAGCTACGGAGACACCGCCCTCCGTCGCGCCAGACGCTCACCAACGGACCCTCCCGCGAAGACTGGTGAGCAGAAACGCGCAGGTCAGGGCCGACAGGGACAGTGCCATGGCCGCGCCCACGGGATGCGCCACGATCCGCGCGCCGGCCAAGATCCACCGGTCCGCCTCCGCCGGCCACCGGAGCCAGGCCAGGTCCCGAAGCCGACTCGGAAGCCCAGCCATCGAACGTGTGGCCGCCGCCTTCGGCAGGTGCTCGACGAGCGGCACCATCACCACGGGTACGGCGAGCACGGCGGCGATGCCCGCGGCCGTCACGCGGAAGATGCCGGCGGCCAGCAGCCCGGCCCATGCGCAACCGACGGTCAGGGCGGACCAGCTCACCGCCGGCGACACCACATTCGAGGGGACGTCGAGCAGGCTGCCGCCGTACACGACGCGCAGGGTCGCAGCCGAGCCGAGCACGACGAGCAGCGCCAGCACGAGGGCGACTCCCCGGACACCGCCAGCTTGGCGAGGAGCAGCCCGAGTCTGCGGGGCACGCTCCCCCGCCCTGCCGCGAGTGCCGGGTAGCGGAACTCGTCGCCGAAGGAGAGCGCCCCGATGAGCCCGGCCCCGAGTGCGGCGGGCGGAAGCGGCAGCAGCGAGGGCCAGGCGGCGATGACATGGACCAGAGGGGTACGGCTGTCGCGGGCGAGCAGTACGGACAGACCCACGGAAGCGACCAGAACGACGGCCAGGATCACGGTCGTCGTCCGGACACCGAAGAGGCGGCGCAGTTCGTACCGCACCGGCCGCAACGGACCCCGCGCCGGGCGCCGTCTGATGGGCGGCGGAAGCGCGCCCCGCGAGGCGCGCGACGGGGCGGCGGAAGCGCCCCCGCCGACTCCCCGCGATGACGCTGCACGGGGGCGGGCCCCGGCCGACCGCACCGGCGGGGCACCCTCGTTCTGGGCCACGAGTACGGCGCCGGCGTCGCGGCGGCCGGCCGGGGCGGCGGTCGTGCCCACCGGGCGCATGTCACCCACCTCGTCGGCGAGCTGGTGAACGGGAAGCCCGTGCCGGAAAGCGGCATCGCCCACTTCGGCGCAGCTGCTGCCGTACACCGAGAGCCGGTTGCCGGCCGCCTCGGCGACGACCTCTACTGAGCGTCGGGCGACACGGGCTTCCCGGCTGACGATCGCGGCGAGGCGGGCGGCCTGCGGGGAGCGGACCGCCACGCGGGGTCGCAGGCGGGTACGGGAGAAGGCCGCCCCGTCCTGGTCGGCGACCACACGCCCGCCGTCGAGGGTGACCACATGGCCTGCCGAGCGTGCGGCCTCCTTGGGGTCCCTGGTCGCGAACAGCACGGTCCCGCCCCGCTCGGCGTGGGAGCGCAGCATCCCGTGCAGCCAGTCGGCCTCCTTCGGCGCCAGCCCCTCCGCCGGATCGTCCAGAAGGAGCGTGTGCGGGTCCCCGAGCAACGCGCAGGCGAGCGCCAGCCGGCGATCCATGCCGAGGGAGAGCGTGGCGATGCGCTGATCCCTCAGACCGGCGAGGCCCACCGCTTCGAGCAGTTCGTCGGCCCGGGAGACGGGTACGCCCGCCGCGGCGCAGAGCATGCGAAGCTGCCCTCGGACGGTGCGCGCGGGGTGCCCGGTCACGTCACCGAGCACCACTCCCACCTCACCGGCCGGATTCGGGACGCGATGCAGCGGCCTGCCCCGGAAGTAGGTGATCCCACGCCCCGGCTCCAGTTCGAGCATCAACCGAAGCGCCGCGGTCTTGCCGGAGCCCGGCGCACCCAGCAGTGCGGTGACGCATCCCGGCTCCGCGTCGAAGGTGAGGTCGTCCACGGCGAGGGCTTGTCCACGGGAGGGGGTGCTGGTGAGTCCGACGGCCTGGAGCATCGCTTCTCTCGCAGGAAAGTGGGACGGCGGAGACGGAGCCGCCCGGCGGCGAGTGAGTACCGCAGCACGATAACCTGACATATCGGACTTTTTGCGCAAGGTGGGGTTCGCGGCGCCGCCCGTCCTGGGCCCAGGACGGGCGGAACCTAGACCTCGGGCCTCAACATCGGCGGGTTGAGCACCGTCGCCGTGCCCGACCGGAACAGCTGGGCCGGGCGGCCCCCCTGCCGGGTGGTCGTCCCTCCGGTGGGCACCAGAAAGCCCGGCGTGCCCGTCACCTTGCGGTGGAAGTTCCTCGGATCCAGCACCACGCCCCACACCGCCTCGTACACCCGGCGCAGCTCTCCGACGGTGAAGGCGGGCGGGCAGAAGGCGGTGGCCAGCGAGGAGTACTCGATCTTGGACCGGGCCCGCTCGACCCCGTCGGCGAGGATCTTCGCGTGATCGAAGGCCAAGGGCGCCCGGTGCTCGCCGTCCGGGGCGTAGCCGCCCTCGGGGAGCAGGTCCTCGACGGGCGCCCAACGCGCACTGTTCGCGTCGCCGCCCGCCCTGGGAGCGGGCAGATCGGGGGCCAGCGCGAGATGGGCGACGCTGACCACCCTCATCCTCGGGTCCCGGGCGGGGTCCCCGTAGGTGGCGAGCTGTTCCAGGTGGGCGCCGTTGCCGACGGCAGGGGCGGCCGGATCCTGCGCGCACAGGCCGGTCTCCTCGACAAGCTCACGCGCCGCTGCGGCGCCGAGGTCCTCGTCGGCCCTCACGAAACCGCCCGGCAGGGCCCACCTGCCCTGGAACGGGGTCTCGCCCCTGCGTACCACCAGGGCACAGAGGGCGTGCCGACGCACCGTCAGCACCACCAGGTCGACGGTGACGGCGAACGGCGGAAAGGTCGACGGGTCGTAGGGCGGCATGCCCGTGATCATAGTCGTCTTCCTGACGATAAACACTCCCTTCCCGATGACTCTTCAGCGGCCTCCGGAGCCCGTTCCCCTTGGCCCGACAGAACGCGGGCCCCCCCGTGTCGACGCGAGGCGTACGTGCGGCGCCGGGCTCCGGCGCCGCACTGGTCTCAGCGGCCGGTCCTGGTCCCGCGACGCCCTTGCACCCCGGGCCGGGCGGACCGCCGCCTGTCCGCGGCGCCGGAGCCGGGCCGAGTGGAGCCGGTACGCGTCCTGGTACGCCCGGCCGGCCTCACCCGTGTGGGACGGGCCCCCGCGACCCGTTCCGCACGCCGGTCGTGCCGGTCTGCCCGCTTGCCGCGCTCGCCGCGCAGGCAGCGCCGCAAGGTCTCCGGGTCGAGCCCCTGATTGCACGCCTCGTGCAGCAGTTGCGCGAAGGTGTAATGCGGATCGAAGCGCAGGGCGAGCCCCAGCGCCACGCGCGCAGCCGGTTCGTCGCCGGTCGACCAGGAGACCCAGCCCGCCAGGGTGAGAGGGGCTGCGGCGTGTTCTTCGTACGGGGCGACACAGCGGCGGGCCAGCGCTCGCCAGAGCCTCAGCGCGGCGTGCGCCTTCGGGCCTTCCATCCACTCCGCCGCCCGGTCGCGGGTCTCCCTGTCCTGGAGACCCAGGATCATCGACGCGGCCTCCTCGTCGCTGATCAGCCTGTCGTCGTTGATGTCTGCGAGGGATGGCGCCGTTGCGGGCGCCTTCCCGAGGCGGTCGATCAGACGGCCGGCGAGCTTCAGCGTGGCACCGCCCACCTCCTGGCGGCGTTCCCGGTCGAGCAGCAGGGGCACCATCGCGCTGCCCGCCGCGTCCAGGGCGCGCAGTTGGGCGGCGCCCGAGGTGCGGGTGAGCGGCGTGAGCCTCGCCTCCATCTCGCGCAGCGAACCCCGTACCTGAATGCCGGCATAGGTGGCTGCCGCCGCCATCACCGAGGTGCCGGGCATGGCCAGCGGGTTGCCTTCCGCCGGGCAGCAGCGGGCGTCGGGGCAGACATAGGACCAGAAGCGGTTGCCCGAGATGCACAGCACTTCGAGTACGGGCACGTCCAGCGCTCCGCACGCCGTACGCAGTCGCTGGGCGAACGGCCGCAGGCGCTCCATGGTCTGATTGCCCGTCTCGCCGTCCACCGGGTCCTGACAGAGGAAGGCGACGATGGCGTCGGGCCGGGCGTCGCGCCGCTCGCTTCCCTTGATCAGGCACTCGGCGAGCTGGTCGGCGACCGTCGGCCATTCCAGCGAGGACTGCGGGATGGCGAGCCTGAGCCGGGCTCCGAACCGGCCCCGGCCACCGTGCAGGGTGACCATGACCACGCTGTCGCTCGGGTGGAAACCCATGAGATAGGGGAGAGCGTCGGCCAGCTCGGCCGGGCCTCGCAGGGTGATCTGCTGTTCCTCGGACGGACCGGTTGATTCGGGGTGCTTGTTCATGGCCAGACCGTCTCGCGAACCACGGATCTTCGCTACCCCCTGTGGATAACTTATCCACAGGGGGTAATCGACTGTTCGCGGTTGTCGGATCCATCGGGTTGCATGGGGGTATGACCAACGCAGACCGCGCAGCGCTCAGGGCTTCGGCCGATTCCGTACTGGCCCGACTCGTCGGAGACGCCTCCGGCACCGCGCGGCTGCGTGAGGACCAGTGGCGGGCCATCGAGGCGCTTGTCGCGGACAGGCGTCGGGCACTGGTCGTCCAGCGCACGGGCTGGGGGAAGTCCGCGGTGTACTTCGTCGCCACTTCCCTTCTGCGCGCCCGGGGCGCCGGGCCGACGGTCATCGTCTCGCCGCTGCTGGCGCTGATGCGCAACCAGGTCGCGGCGGCGGCCCGTGCCGGCATAAGCGCGCGCACGATCAATTCGTCCAACACGGAGGAGTGGGACACCGTGCGGGCCGAGGTGGCCGCCGGTGAGGTCGACATCCTGCTGGTCAGCCCCGAGCGCCTCAACAATCCTGATTTCCGCGACCAGGTTCTGCCCCGGCTCGCCGCGACCACCGGTCTGCTCGTCGTGGACGAGGCGCACTGCATCTCCGACTGGGGCCACGACTTCCGGCCCGACTACCGCCGGCTGCGGACGATGCTCGCCGACCTCCCCGCCGGTGTCCCGGTGCTTGCCACCACCGCCACGGCGAACGCCCGGGTCACCGCCGACGTGGCGGAGCAGCTGGGTACCGGCGCCGGAGCGGACGCACTCGTACTGAGAGGGTCCCTCGACCGCGAGAGCCTGAGTCTCGGCGTGCTGCGCCTGCCCGACGCGGCCCACCGCCTGGCCTGGCTCGGAGACCATCTCAAGGAGCTTCCGGGCTCGGGAATCATCTACACGCTGACGGTCGCGGCGGCCGAGGAGATCACCGCGTATCTCCGCCAGTGCGGGCACACCGTCGCCTCCTACACCGGCCGCACCGAGAACGCGGAAAGGCAGCAGGCGGAGGATGATCTGCTGGCCAACCGCCTCAAGGCGCTGGTGGCGACCTCCGCGCTCGGCATGGGCTTCGACAAGCCCGACCTCGGCTTCGTCGTGCACCTCGGGTCGCCGTCCTCCCCCATCGCCTACTACCAGCAGGTGGGCCGCGCCGGACGCGGTGTCGAACACGCCGAGGTGCTGCTCCTGCCGGGCAGGGAGGACGAAGCGATCTGGCAGTACTTCGCGTCGGTCGGCTTTCCGCCGGAGGAGCAGGTCCGGCGCACCCTCGACGCACTCGACCAGGCCGGGCGGCCGCTCTCGCTGCCCGCCCTGGAGCCGCTGGTCGACCTGCGTCGCGCACGGCTGGAAAGCATGCTCAAGGTCCTCGACGTCGACGGAGCGGTCAGGCGGGTGAAGGGCGGATGGACCTCGACGGGAGAGCCCTGGGTCTACGACGCCGAACGCTATGCGTGGGTGGCCCGTCAGCGCGCCGCCGAGCAGCAGGCGATGCGCGACTACGCCACGACCGACGGCTGCCGCATGGAGTTCCTGCGCCGTCAGCTCGACGACGAGGCGGCGACCGCGTGCGGGCGTTGCGACAACTGTGCCGGCGCCCGGTTCGGCGCGGGGGTCTCCGACACCGCTCTGGACACTGCCAAGGGTGAGCTGCGCAGGGCCGGTGTGGAGGTGGAGCCCCGCAAGATGTGGCCGACCGGGCTCGCGTCGGTGGGCGTCGACCTCAAGGGCAGGATCCCGGCCACCGAGCTCGCCGGCACCGGCCGGGCGCTGGGCAGGCTCACCGACATCGGGTGGGGCAACAGACTGCGCCCGATACTGGCGGCTCAGGCACCCGACGCTCCGGTGCCGGGTGACGTGGCCGAGGCCGTGGTGACCGTGCTGGCCGACTGGGCCAGGGGGCCCGGCGGCTGGGCTCCCGGGGCCGTCGACGCCGTTCCCCGCCCGGTCGGGGTCGTCACCATGGCTTCGGACCGCAAGCCCCGGCTCATCGAATCGCTCGGCAGGCACATCGCGGAAGTGGGACGGATGCCCCTGCTGGGGGGCGTGACCCTGGCTCCGGACGCCGACGCCGTCCGGATATCGCAGACCAACAGTGCGCAGCGGGTCCGTGCCCTGCACGAGAGGCTGGTCGTCGCGCCCGAACTCGCGGATGCCCTGGCGTCCGTGGACGGACCCATACTGCTCGTGGACGATCTGTCGGACACCGGCTGGACGCTCGCCGTGGCAGCCCGCCTGCTGCGTCGGGCCGGAGCGGAAGCGGTGTTTCCGCTGGTCCTCGCCGTTCAGGCGTGACAGGAGGCGTCAGGCGGGGCCGGACTGGGCAGGGATAGCAGGGATATCCGTGTCATTCCGGCTGAATACCGTCAGCCTCGCCAATTGCTCGTTGCCGCCTGCCGATACGCCAGGAAGAATTGGACTCGCTCCCCGCACGGTCTTTTCGCGGGCCCGAAAGGGCTGTGCCGCGGCGCGCCCTCACCCGACCCTGCCCGCATCGTGGGCGCGTATGCGAAGGGAGGACCGTGACCTTCGGATTCGCTCCGTCCGCAGCCACTTCGATGTCGGCAGCCGCCGACTCCGCCAACCGCCTTGCCAGAATGCTCGAACCGGCCGAGTGGGCAGCGGCCGGAATACCCCTGCTGCGCAGCCCGCGAGAGGTGGTGAGCGGTCTGCACGCGAGGCACCGGCCGACGCCGGCCACCGCCGTGGTCGCCGTCCTGGACCACGAGGAGCGCCTGACGGCGAGCGCCTCGTTCGCCCGCCGCTCGGTAACGGCCGACGGCTGGGAGTTCCGGAACTCACTGCTGGCTCACCTGCGACGAGTGATCCCGCACGATCTGCGCCGCCGTACGCCCGTCCGCACCGCCGTTCTGCTCTACTGCCGCGAGGGGGACGAGCGTTGGACGGAGGAGGACGGAGCGTGGATGTGGGGGCTGCGGGATGCCTGCACTCTGCACGGGCTGCGGTGCGGCGCGTACATCACGCTGACCCGGGGCGGCTGGCAGGTGCTGGGCGAGGGCAGGGGCGGCCGCCGTCCGAACTCCATGTCGCAGCCCTCGGCCCTCGCCGACACCGCCCTGACTTCCGAGCAGATCCCGTCGCGGACCGGCGGCGGAGCGGCGCAGGCACTGCACCGCTCCGCCGCCCGCTGACCGAGGACGCCCCGGTGGTCCGGCAGCCCTCGCGGACAGCCGGACCACCGGACGGCCGGCCCTGATGCTCAGACGCCGGCGCCGAGCGCGGCGTTGATCCGCTGCGGGTCGCCGCAGACGATCAGCAGTACGCCGGCGGACTCCCGGGCCTTGGCCAGCGCCCGCGCGGACGCGTCGTCGGCCGGGCCGTTGACCGCGACGATCACGACGGGCCGGGGCTTGACCCGGTCCGCCGCCGCGGCAGCGGCGAAGAAGACGTCGTCGCCCGCTTCGTGCTGGGCCCAGTAGGCGGCCTCGCCGAAGGAGAGCTCGTGGGTCGCCCACGGGTGCTGTCCGCCCGTGGTCAGCACCAGGATGTCGCCGGGTGCGCGACCCGAGTCGAGCAGCAGATCCACCGCCTCGTCGGCGGCGTCGAGCGCCCCGTCGGCCGATGCGGGGATGACCTGGAGCTGCGGTGCGGAACGATTCTCCGACGGCGCGGCCTGGGGTCCGCCGGAGGTGGAGTGCCGGCGCTGCGCGGGGGCGCAGGCCGCGGGCCGGGCACCGGACGACCGGGGCGCGGCGTGGCCGCTGAACGCGGACCGGGTACGGGACGAGGGGTCGACGCGGCGCGGCCGTTGGCCGGGGTGGCGCGGGGACCCTGGGCGCTCTCGTGAATCTGAGGCTCCTCGGGGATGAGAGGCATGGGTGGTTGTCTATCAAACGCCGATACCGCAGGTATCGGCGGGTGGGCACATATACGCGATCAGAAGTCGAAGCCGAGCTGGCCCCCGCTTTCCAGTGCGGCCGCCTCGGCGGAGAAACGGACCTTCTTCAGGTGCTGCCACCGGGGCAGCGCGTCGAGGTAGGACCACGAGAGACGGTGGTGGGCGGTGGGCCCACGCTCCTCGAGTGCGGCCCTGTGCACGGGGGACGGATAGCCGGCGTTGGCCTCGAACGCGAAGTCCGCGTACTCGCCGTTCAGCGCCCCGAGTTCGGCCATCATGGCGTCCCGGCGGACCTTCGCGATCACCGATGCCGCGGCCACCGCGACGCAGGACTGGTCCCCCTTGATGACGGTGCGGACCTGCCAGGGGCTGCCCAGGTAGTCGTGCTTGCCGTCCAGGATCACCGCGTCGGGGCGGACCGGCAGCGCCTCCAGGGCGCGTACGGCCGCGAGCCGGAGCGCTGCGGTCATGCCCAGTTCGTCGATCTCCTGGGGAGAGGCGTCACCCAGGCCGTACGCGGTGACCCAGCTCTCCAGCAGCGGAGCGAGTTCCGCACGGCGCTTGGGGCTGATCAGCTTGGAGTCGGTGAGTCCGGCGGGGGGCCTGCGAAGACCGGTGACCGCGGCGCACACCGTGACAGGTCCCGCCCACGCTCCGCGTCCGACTTCGTCGACGCCGGCGACGATCTTGGCACCGGTGGTGGCGCGCAGTGAGCGCTCGACGGTGTGCGTGGGTGGTTCGTACGGCATGGCGTCTGTCAGCGTACGCCGAAGGGGGCGCCAGGAACACCCCGGGGCGCCCCTCCCGGGCTGGAAGCGTCGGTCAGTACGGGTCGTACGGGTCGTAGACGTCGTCCGTCCCGCCGCCGCGCTCGTCGCCGTTGTCGCCCGTGCTCAGCCCCCGGCAGTCGAGTGCGCGGTAGCCGGGGTCCCAGTCGCCGAGGATGTCGCGGGCTCGGGCTTCGCCCCAACTCGTCGCGTACCAGGGCTCGTCGGAGTTGCGAAGCGAGCGCTGGATGTCCTGGAGCGCACAGGAGCGCAGGGGCTCGGGAAGGGTGTCCAGAGCGGGTACGGCGTCGGCCGACAGGCCCTTGAGGTACTCGATGTCGATCGAGTGGTCGTTGCGGTATCGCTGGACGTTCTGCTCGGCGATGAGGCCGTCGGGCGAGACGAGACCGAAGGCCAGTACGCCGACGGCCGCGCTCGCCGCGACGGCACGCGGCAGCAGGCGGGGGCCGAAGACGCCGGCGGCCATGATCAGTACGAGGACCACGCCGAGCCAGAGTTCCACGGCGGCCACGGAGATCCGCAGCCTGGTGAGGCCGTACGCGTCGACGTAGAGGTCCATACGCCGCAGGGCCGATGCGACCACGACGAGGGTGAGGAAGCACAGCGTGCCGAGCACACCGCGGACGAGGGTGCGGTCGCGGGTGCCGCCGCGCGGGGCCCAGCGAAGCGCGAGTGCGATGACGCCGAGCGTGAGCACCGTGGCCCAGAGCAGTTGCCAGAAGCCCTGGCGGGCGTACTCGGAGTAGCTGAGGTCCGTCTCGGCCATCACCTTGTCGTATCCGCCGAGCAGCACCGTGAGCTGGATGGTCAGGAACGCCGCGAAGAGGAGGTTCAGGACGACCAGCGGAAGCGCCCATTCCAGCCGCCCGCGTGCCTTGCCCGGCCGTACGGTCACCCCGTCCCAGCGGACGGGGGCGGCGGCGGTGTAGGCGGCGGCGAGGGCGCCGAGCAGACCGAGGAGGCCCAGGAGGATCCGCCACGGACCGTCACCCACCGACACGTCCGGGGTCAGGTTGCCCAGCAGGTCCGCGAAGGCGGCGTCGGCACTCGCGAAGAGCGCGCCGAACACGATGACCAGGACGACGGCGACGACCACGGACCTGAACACGACGCCGAACCGGCCCCGGGACCCCGACATGCGCTCGCGCACACCCCGGACCCCCAGCCCACCGATTCGAACACGGAGGTGAACACGCCCAGGGACCCCAGGAACACGCCGAGCCAGCTCCGGCTGCCGTGCAGCGCCAGCGAGCCGAGTGCCAGAGCCGACACCATCGCGAGGAAGGTGGGCCACCCGGCGTCCCGGAGCGCGGGGACGGCCAGGAGCGCCAGCCCGCCGATCGCCCACACGGCGGTCCAGGGGCGCAGCGTGCGGCCTGCCGCCCTGGCGGAGATGTACGCGCCGGCCGAGGCGGGCAGCGCCACGATGAGCAGGTTCAGCCCGATGCCGTCGCCCAGCAGCACCATGCTGAGCAGGGTCGTCGCGAGGACGGCCCAGAGGGTGCCGGCCTGGACGGGCCCGGGCTTCCCGGCTCGGAGCCGCGTCGTGACCGAGGGCGGAGGCGGGCCCCAGGGGCTCGACTGCCTCGGCCCCCGGGGCGCTGCGCCGCGTAGGCGGGGATCTTGGGTGGCTCGGGCAGCGACGCCGTACCGCCTCCTGCCGCGCCCCTGCCTGCGGCTTCGGGGGCGGCGGCCGGCACGGGTATCCGCTCGCCCTGTGGGGCGGGCTCGTCCGGCGCGGGCTCGGGCCGGGGTGAATCTGGCGGTGTTTCGGACACGGGACCCCTCCCCACCGGGGTCCGCCCACGCGTGCCCTGGGCAGCGCGCGGCCCCCCGGCGTCTCATTCGGTGCGCACCCGTCGTCATGATCACCGAGGGCGGCGTGGCCGAAAGAGTAACCCCGTGTCACGGCCGCCGGCCGGGCGGGAGCGTGCTGTGGCAGGACCGTGACACTCGAAGCGCCCTGCGGCGCGGCCTGCGGTCGTACCCGCCGCGTCGGCTAGCGGGACAACCAGTCCGGCAGGGCTTCCGTCCGGGCCGTCCAGTGCGCCGGAGGGGCGCCCGCGGTGCTTGCCGCGATCACGCCGCCGACGATGGCGCAGGTGGTGTCGACGTCGCCGCCGGCCTGGGCCGTCACCCAGAACGCCTCCTCGTAGTCGCCGAGGCTCCGCGCCGCCGACCACAGGGCGAAGGGGACGGTGTCGTGCGCGCTGGTGCGGCGTCCGTTGCCGAGGACCGCCGCGACCGTGCCCGCGTCCTTGTAGTCGAGCATGTCCCGGGCCCGCCGCAGCCCGGCACCGACGGCGCTGCGCGGGACGAGCGCGACGACGCCGTCCAGCAGGTCCTCCGGAGCGGGCGGCCCGGCCGGTGAGGCGACGAGCGCCGCGGCCGCCGCGACGGCCATCGCGCCCACGACGGCCTCCCGGTGCTGGTGCGTGGTGTACGAGGAGATCTCCGCCTGGTGCGTGGCCTGCTCCGGGTCGTCCGCGTACCAGGCGCCGAGCGGCGCGATGCGCATCGAGGAACCGTTGCCCCAGGAGCCCTGCCCGTTGAACAGGGAGGAGGCGAGTTCGCGCCAGTCGCCGCCCTCGCGGACCAGGCGCAGCATGCGGTTCACGGCCGGGCCGTATCCCCGGTCGAAGTCGTGGTGGTGCGCGAAGGACCGGGCCAGGGCGTCCTGGTCGACGCGGTCGTGCTCCCGGAGTACGGCCACGACGGAGCAGGCCATTTCCGTGTCGTCGGTCCACTGCCAGGGCCCGGCCGGGAGGGCGCGGTCCTTCAGGAGCGGATAGTTGGCGGGCACGAAGAACTGGGAGCCCAGGGCGTCTCCCACGGAGAGGCCGCGCAGGCTGGCCAGGGCGCGTTCGAGGCGCTGGTCGGAAGCGGATTCGGTCATCGCTTCCACTCTATCCGCAGATGCCGTAGGGCTCAGGGGTACGCCAGCGAGCGAAGGGCCGGTCGAGCGTGTACCGCCCGTCCTTGCCGAGCACCAGCGTCCGCGATTCCCCGTTTCCGGGGTTGGAAAGCGACTCGAATTCGGCCACGGACCAGTGGAACCAGCGCATGCAGAAGAGCCGCATGGTCAGACCGTGGGTGACCAGCAGGACGTTCGGCGGGTGGTCGGGGGCCTCGAAGCTGCGGTGCAGGCTCTCCAGGAACGCGCCGACCCGGTCGTACACATCCGCCCCGGACTCGCCCTGCGCGAAGCGGTAGAAGAAGTGCCCGTAGGCGTCCCGGTAGGCCTTCTGCAGCCTGACGTCGTCGCGGTCCTGCCAGTTCCCCCAGTCCTGCTCGCGCAGCCGGGGCTCCTCGCGGACCCGTACCCGCCCGGCGTCCAGCCCGAGGGAGGCGAACGTCTCGTGGGTGCGTCGGTAGGGCGAGACGTACACGCTGACCCGCTCCTCCCCGAACAGCCCGCGCAGCCGCTCCCCCGCCTCGCGGGCCTGGCGCAATCCGGTGGGGGTGAGCCTCAGCGCGTGGTCGGGTTCGCGCTCGTACACGGTGTCGTCGGCGTTGCCCTCGGACTCGCCGTGCCGGACAAGAACGATTCGTTGCGGTCGTGCCATACAACGACACTAGATCGAGTCGCCGCCGTTCGAGCACCTGTCCGGAATTCGTCGGTGCATGTCGCCGCCGTACCCGCCGCTCGGGGCCGTCACACCGTCCAGGACGGTTCGAGTCGCACCACGTCGCCGTCGAGCGCCGACACGTCCTCCTCCGTACCCGCGCGCTGCGAGAGCCGGTCCACGCTGCCCGGCCGGTATTTGCCGCGTTCCGCGCTGGACTGCCACATCGACAGAACCAGGAACTCGTGTCCCGGCGCCTCGCCGAAGACCCCCCGCAGCATCCCCGGCGATCCCGCCATCGCCGGGTTCCAGACCCGCTGCTGCATCAGCGCGAAGTGTTCGACCCGGTCCGCGTGGACCCGGCTGTGGGCCACCCTGAGCACATCCGCGTCCGTGAAGCGGGGTTCGAAGCCGGTCTTCACGTCGAAGCGGTACTCGAAGAGCTTGACCTGGAGGTCCTGGTACGTGCCGGACTGCGCCGCGGCCAGGGTGTCGTGGCCGCGCGCCATGAAGGAGTCGTAGAAGACCCGGTTCTCCCAGAAGGCGAAGACGTGCGCCACCTCCGGCCGGACGCGGCTCCAGCCGCCGCCCTGCCCCCTGAACCCCGGCTCACCCAGCAGCCCCGCCCACTTCCGCTGCCCCTGTTCGAATCCCCGACGGTCCGACACACTGCAGCGAATCCACTTGACCAGCACGGCGCCATCGTACGGCCGTCGGACGTGGCGTGGGTCACGCTCCCACGGAGTCCACCGGAACCGGCCGTCTCCCGCCCGATCCTGGCCCGTTTCAGCCGCTCGTCCCCAATCCGGTTGGTTCCGGGGCACGTTGCGGACATGATCGGGGGACGGAACCGGAGCGCCGTCCCCGCGCGCAGGAGGGAAGTCCGATGAGCACTCCCAACAAGGATCTCGACAAGGTCGAGGTGCGGATCAAATGGGACCCCAGCGACCAGGGCGAGGCGCCCAACGACCTCGACATCATCGCGGCGACCTACCCCGCGGACGAGCCGTACGGCAGTCCGGCGTACCTCGTCCACTTCGACAGCCGGGCGCCCGACGGGACGATCACCCTCGACCGGGACAGCAGGACGGGACAGGGGCTCGGCTACGACGAGGTGATGACGCTGGAACTGGACCGGCTCTCCGACGCCTACGCCCGGGTCGTCGTCGGCGTCGCCATCCAGCAGCGCGACGGCCGCAAGACGTTCGACGCCATAGAGAACACCGGGGTCCAGGTCCGCGAGGGCTACACGACGCTCGCGGAGGACGACTTCTCCGCGGTGGGCGGCGCCACCGCGGCCGTGGTGGCCGAATTCGCACGGGACGAATCCGGCGGCTGGCACTTCCACGGCACCGTCCGGGGCTTCGACGGCGACCCGGAGGAGTTCGCCGCGGCGATGGGCGGCCGGGCGTTCGGCGCCTAGGCGCCGCGTAACAGCGGTGCGGGCAGGTCCTCCGGGGAGGACCTGCCCGCACTCACTGTTCGACGATCAGCTGCAACCGCTGGTGGAGCCGCAGCCCTCGCAGATGTAGCAGGAGCCGGCGCGCTGCATCTTCGTACCGCAGGAGAAGCAGAGCGGGGCGTCCGCGCTGATGCCGAGCTGCATCTCGACCAGCTCGGCCGAGGTGTGCGCCGTCCTCGGCTCGGCCTTCGCGGTCTCCTGGACCGGGGCGACCGCCTTCAGCGTCTCCGTCCGGACCGGGGCGGTCTGGGCCATGGTCTCGGCCTCCAGCTGCTCCTCCTCGAACGTCGGCTCGTAGGAACCGGTGTCGAGGTGGCGCTGACGCTCCTCGGCGGAGTGGATGCCGAGCGCCGAGCGGGTCTCGAAGGGCAGGAAGTCGAGCGCCAGGCGGCGGAAGATGTAGTCCACGATCGACTGCGCCATCCGCACGTCCGGGTCGTCCGTCATGCCGGCCGGCTCGAAGCGCATGTTGGTGAACTTCGAGACGTACGTCTCCAGCGGGACGCCGTACTGAAGGCCGACCGAGACCGCGATGGAGAAGGCGTCCATCATGCCCGCGAGGGTCGAGCCCTGCTTGGACATCTTCAGGAAGACCTCGCCCAGGCCGTCGTCCGGGTAGGAGTTGGCCGTCATGTAACCCTCGGCGCCGCCCACCGTGAAGGAGGTGGTGATGCCGGGCCGGCCCTTCGGCAGACGCTTGCGGACCGGGCGGTACTCGACGACCTTCTCGACCGCGGTACGGATGGTGTCCTCGGCCTTGGCCGTGACGGCCTCCTTCTCCTTCTCCTTGGTCTTGGCGGAGAGGGGCTGGCCGACCTTGCAGTTGTCGCGGTAGATCGCGAGCGCCTTGACGCCCATCTTCCACGCCTCGAAGTAGACCTCCTCGACGTCCTCGACGGTGGCCGTCTCGGGCAGGTTCACCGTCTTGGAGAGCGCGCCGGAGATCCACGGCTGGATGGCCGCCATCATGCGGACGTGGCCCATCGCGGAGATGGAACGCTCGCCCATCGCGCAGTCGAAGACCTCGTAGTGCTCGGTCTTCAGGCCGGGGGCGTCGATCACATTGCCGTGCTCGGCGATGTGGGCGACGATCGCCTCGATCTGCTCCTCCTGGTAGCCCAGGCGGCGCAGGGCCTGCGGGACGGTGCCGTTGACGATCTGCATCGAGCCGCCGCCGACCAGCTTCTTGAACTTGACCAGGGCGAGGTCGGGCTCGAGGCCGGTGGTGTCGCAGGACATCGCGAGACCGATGGTGCCGGTGGGCGCGATGACCGAGGCCTGCGCGTTACGGAAACCGTTCTTCGCGCCGAGCCGGATCACGTCCTGCCACGCCTCGGTCGCGGCGGCCCAGATCGGGTTGTCCAGGTCGTCGGCGTGCACGGCCACCGCGTTGGCGTCGGCGTGCTGCTTCATGACGCGCTGGTGCGGCTCGGCGTTGCGGGCGTAGCCGTCGTACGGGCCGACGACGGCGGCCAGCTCGGCGGAGCGCTTGTACGAGGTGCCGGTCATCAGCGAGGTGATGGCGCCGGCGAGCGCGCGGCCGCCGTCGCTGTCGTACGCGTGGCCGGTCGCCATCAGCAGGGCGCCGAGGTTGGCGTAGCCGATGCCGAGCTGGCGGAAGGCGCGGGTGTTCTCGCCGATCTTCTCGGTCGGGAAGTCGGCGAAGCAGATGGAGATGTCCATCGCGGTGATGACCAGCTCGACGACCTTGGCGAAGCGCTCGGACTCGAAGGACTGGTTGCCCTTGCCGTCGTCCTTGAGGAACTTCATCAGGTTCAGCGAGGCGAGGTTGCACGAGGTGTTGTCCAGGTGCATGTACTCGCTGCACGGGTTCGAGCCGTTGATCCGGCCGGACTCGGGGCAGGTGTGCCAGTGGTTGATCGTGTCGTCGTACTGGATGCCCGGGTCGGCGCAGGCCCAGGCGGCCTCGGCCATCTTGCGGAAGAGGGACTTGGCCTCGACCTCTTCGATGACGTCGCCGGTCATCCGGGCGCGCAGCCCGAACTTGCCGCCGGACTCGACGGCCTTCATGAACTCGTCGTTCACACGGACCGAGTTGTTGGCGTTCTGGTACTGGACGGACGTGATGTCGTCGCCGCCCAGGTCCATGTCGAAGCCCGCGTCGCGCAGGGCGCGGATCTTCTCCTCCTCCTTCACCTTGGTCTCGATGAAGTTCTCGATGTCGGGGTGGTCGACGTCGAGGATGACCATCTTGGCCGCGCGGCGGGTGGCGCCACCGGACTTGATCGTTCCGGCGGAGGCGTCGGCGCCCCGCATGAAGGAGACGGGACCGGAGGCGTTGCCGCCGGAGGAGAGGAGTTCCTTGGAGGAACGGATGCGGGAGAGGTTCAGGCCGGCCCCGGAGCCGCCCTTGAAGATCATGCCCTCTTCCTTGTACCAGTCGAGGATCGACTCCATGGAGTCGTCGACGGCCAGGATGAAGCAGGCGGAGACCTGCTGCGGCTGGGGAGTGCCGACGTTGAACCAGACCGGGGAGTTGAAGCTGAAGATCTGGTGCAGGAGGGCGTACGCCAGCTCGTGCTCGAAGATCTCCGCGTCGGCGGGGGAGGCGAAGTACTGGTAGTCCTCGCCGGCCTTCCGGTACGTCTTGACGATCCGGTCGATCAGCTGCCGCAGACCGGTCTCGCGCTGCGGGGTGCCCACGGCGCCCCGGAAGTACTTGCTGGTGACGATGTTGACCGCGTTCACCGACCAGAAGTCGGGGAACTCGACGCCACGCTGCTCGAAGTTGATCGAGCCGTCGCGCCAGTTGGTCATGACGACGTCACGGCGCTCCCACGACACCTCGTCGTACGGATGCACGCCGGGGGTGGTGTGGATGCGCTCGATACGCAGGCCCTGCTTGGACGCAGTCGACTTGGTCCCCTTGTTGCGGGAACCTCGTGCCGGGCCGCTCGCCGTCTCTGTCATGCCGCCTCCCATATATGGGCAAAAACGCCCTGAAGTGCCGAGAACTTCCCCGGGCACAGTGTGTGTCTGATGCTTCGGCCGCCGCATTCGTCATACGTCGCCCGGAGCAAGGTCCAGGTGCCGGCCCGCGCGATCCCCGGATCGGCGCGGCCGGCGGCTGCCGCTCAGTCGGCGGCGACGGCGGGCGCGGGGACCTCGATGGTCTCGCCGCTCCCGCATGATTCCGCGCGGGGCCGCCGCTCACGGAGTTCCGTGATGGCGGCCTCGAAGTCTTCGAGGCTGTCGAACGCCCGGTACACGGACGCGAAGCGCAGGTAGGCGACGAGGTCGAGTTCCTGCAAGGGGCCGAGGATGGCCAGGCCCACGTCGTGCGTGGTCAGCTCGGCGCTGCCGGTCGCGCGCACCGCCTCCTCGACCCGCTGGCCGAGCTTGGCGAGGGCGTCCTCGGTGACGGGCCGCCCCTGACACGCCTTGCGCACACCCGAGATGACCTTGGTGCGGCTGAAGGGCTCGGTGACCCCGCTGCGCTTGACCACCATGAGTGAACAGGTCTCCACCGTGGTGAAGCGGCGGGAGCAGTCGGGACACTGGCGGCGCCGGCGGATCGAGGTCCCGTCGTCGGTGGTGCGACTGTCGACGACCCGGCTGTCGGGGTGCCTGCAGAAGGGGCAGTGCATGGCTCCCAACCCTCCTTCACAGCACGACTGAATAGCCTCTTCAGGCCCGTTCGGGGCCCTCGAAGCGGTCTCAAGCATAGGCGATGACCGCACCCCGATAGACGGGGGACCACTACATTCGGGGCGGTCGGAAGTATCCAACCACTAGATCTTGGGTCCGGCCGCGCATTCGGCCCTACGCGCGTGTCGCGCCGGAGGGCGGCCGGAAGGCAGCGTAAGGCCGACCAAGAGGGTACGGGAAGCGCCCGGACGGCGGACGACCGGGCAGCCACCCCGCGACGGCGCCGCACAGGGTGCCGCGCTACGGTCCGGGGCGGCCGCGACCACCGCCGGGGCGAGCGGCACCGCCCTCGGCGGCAGCGTCTCGTCGCGCACTGTAGGCAGCCTCATACACCCGGCGGTGGAACCCCGACAGTCTTTTATTCGTTTTTCACTCGAACGTGTGTTTGGCGCAACCTTTCGAAAGCTACTACCGTTGTGCAGCCAGGGAGACCATTCGAGAGGGGCCGCCGACGTGACCACCACCGCAGACAGTGCCATCATCACTGCCCAGGACCGCTCCCAGAGCCGACTCGAGCCGGTGCATGCCATGAATGACTCAGTCACGAACACGGAGGGCCCGGAGCCCGGGCGCCCAGCGCGCTCGCTCCCCGGACGACCTCCCGGAATCCGGGCGGACAGCTCGGGGCTCACGGACCGGCAGCGGCGGGTGATCGAGGTCATCCGGGACTCCGTGCAGCGGCGCGGCTATCCGCCGTCGATGCGGGAGATCGGTCAGGCGGTGGGCCTCTCCAGCACCTCCTCCGTCGCCCATCAGCTGATGGCGCTGGAGCGCAAGGGCTTCCTGCGCCGCGACCCGCACCGCCCCCGGGCGTACGAGGTGCGCGGCTCGGACCAGCCGAGCACGCAGCCGACGGACACCACGGGCAAGCCCGCCGCCTCGTACGTGCCGCTGGTGGGCCGGATCGCCGCCGGTGGGCCGATCCTCGCCGAGGAGTCCGTCGAGGACGTCTTCCCGCTCCCCCGCCAGCTGGTGGGCGACGGCGAACTCTTCGTGCTCAAGGTCGTCGGTGACTCGATGATCGAGGCCGCGATCTGTGACGGCGACTGGGTCACCGTGCGCCGCCAGCCCGTCGCGGAGAACGGCGACATCGTGGCCGCCATGCTGGACGGCGAGGCCACGGTGAAGCGCTTCAAGCGCGAGGACGGCCACGTCTGGCTGCTCCCGCACAACGCCGCGTACCAGCCGATCCCCGGCGACGAGGCGACGATCCTCGGCAAGGTCGTCGCGGTGCTGCGCAGGGTCTGAGACCCGCACCTCACGCTCTCTGGGAGAAGGGGCCCCGGCCCGGCTGCGCGCCGGCCTCGGGGCCCCTTTTCGTGTACGCGTCCGTACGCCTCCGAGCCCTACCGCCCGTCCGCCTTGGCCGCCGCGTCGATCGCGGCCAGCGAGCGGCGGGCCTGGTTGCGGTCGGTGGTGTACCAGAAGTCGGGGAGCGAGGCCCGCAGATAGCTGCCGTAGCGCGCGTTGGCCAGGCGCGGGTCGAGCACCGCTACGACCCCCTTGTCCCCCGTGGCCCGTACGAGACGCCCGGCGCCCTGAGCCATCAGCAGCGCGGCATGCGTGGCCGCCACCGCCATGAAGCCGTTGCCCCCGGCCTCCTCGACCGCCTTCTGGCGCGCGCTCATCAGCGGGTCATCGGGCCGTGGGAACGGGATCCGGTCCATGACCACCAGCTGGCAGCTCGCCCCCGGGACGTCCACGCCCTGCCACAGCGACAGCGTGCCGAAGAGGCAGGTCTCCGGGTCGGCGGCGAAATTCTTGATCAGCTCGCCCAGCGTCTCCTCGCCCTGGAGCAGGATCGGCTTGTCCAGCCGTTCGCGCAGCTCCTCGGCCGCCGCCTTGGCCGCCCGCATGGAGGAGAACAGCCCCAGCGTGCGCCCGCCGGCCGCCTCGATGAGCTCGGACAGCTCGTCCAGCATGTCCGTGCGGGAGCCCTCGCGGCCGGGGGTCGCCAGATGCCGCGCGACGTACAGGATGCCCTGCTTCGGGTAGTCGAACGGGGAGCCGACGTCCAGGCCCTTCCACTGCGGGACGTCCTCGCCCGCCGTGCCCTCCGGGGCGAGGCCCAGGGAGGCGCCCACGCCGTTGAAGTCGCCGCCCAGCTTGAGCGTGGCGGAGGTGAGCACGACGGAGCGCTCGGCGAACAGCTTCTCGCGCAGCAGCCCGGAGACGGAGAGCGGGGCGACGCGCACCGAGGCGCCGAACCGGTCGTGGCGCTCGTACCAGACGACGTCGTACTCGGAGCCCTCCGTGATGCGCTCGGCGACGGCGTGGACGGACTCCACGGAGGCCAGCGCCTGCTTGCGGACCGCGTCCTCGTCCTGGACGGACTTGTCCCGCGTGGCGCCGATCGCCGAGATCACCGTGCGCGCGGCGTCCCGCAGGGCCATCAGCGCGTACCCCAGGTCCTCCGGCACCTCCTCCAGGCGGCCGGGGAGCGCCAGCTCCATGACCCGCTCGAAGCCCTCGGATGCGGTCTGCAGCGCGTCGGCCGCCTTCTCGTTGACCAGCTTCGCGGCGCGCCGCACCGCGCGGTTGACCTGGCCGGGGGTGAGCTCGCCGGTGGCCACACCGGTGACCCGGGAGACCAGCTCGTGGGCCTCGTCCACGATCAGCACCTCGTGCTGCGGGAGCACCGGGGCGCCCTCGATGGCGTCGATCGCGAGGAGCGCGTGGTTGGTGACCACCACATCGGCGAGCTTGGCGCGCTCCCTGGCCTGCTCGGCGAAGCACTCCGCCCCGTACGCGCATTTGCTCGCGCCCAGGCACTCCCGCGAGGAGACCGAGATCTGCGCCCAGGCCCGGTCCGAGACCCCGGGCGTGAGGTCGTCCCGGTCGCCGGTCTCCGTCTCGTCGGCCCAGTCGCGCATGCGCAGCAGGTCCTGGCCGAGCTTGCTGGACGGGGCCGCCGCCTCGAACTGGTCGAAGAGGCCCTCCTCCTCGTCCTGCGGCACGCCCTCGTGGAGCCGGTGCAGGCAGAGGTAGTTCGACCGGCCCTTGAGCATGGCGAACTGAGGGCGGCGGCGCAGCAGCGGATGCAGCGCGTCGACCGTACGCGGCAGATCGCGCTCCACGAGCTGGCGCTGGAGGGCCAGCGTCGCCGTGGCCACGACGACGCGCTCGCCGTGCGCCAGGGCCGGCACCAGGTAGCCGAGCGACTTGCCCGTCCCCGTGCCGGCCTGGACGAGCAGGTGGGATTGGTCGTCTACGGCCTCGGCGACGGCGGCGGCCATGGCGGCCTGGCCGGGCCTCTCCGTACCGCCGACGGCGGTGACGGCGGCGTGCAGGAGCTCGGGGAGGGATGGCTTCGTCATAGCCCGGCCAGCCTACGGGGCGCCGCTGACATCGACGGGCACTCCCGGCCTCACTCGGAGGGGTGGAGCGGGTTGGCCACACTGCCGTGGACCGCCGCGTGCGGGCGTACGGGCCGGTCGCGGTAGCCGTCCAGATGCAGGCGGTTCCGGTTCAGACAGAGGCGGTCGATGCGCGGGGTCAGCATGTCGAACATCTCGAACCGCTCCTTCAGCTCGGGGAAGCGGGCGTGGTAGCGCAGGATCTCCGCCCGGACGAGTGACCAGAATTCGCCCTCGGGGACGCCGAGCTGTTCCTCGCAGAGCGGGGAGAGAAACCTGAAGACCCCGGTGAAGAGTCCGGAGTGGATGAACTGGGTGAGGAAGGCCGGTTCCTCGGTCAGTAGGACGCGGCGCACATCCGCCGGCATGGTGTCGTGCTCGGGCAGCGGCTGCGCGCTCACGTTGACGTCGTCCACGAAGTCCTTGATCGCGAGGCGGACGGGCACGTCCTCCCCGTCGAAGACCACGATCGCGTTCTCGCCGTGCGGGGAGAAGACGGTGCCGTAGCGGTAGAGGAAGTGCAGCAGCGGCGGCAGCAGGGCGGCGAAGAGCCGGGTCAGCCAGACGCTGGGCGCGAGTCCGGAGCGTTCGACCAGCTCGGCGGTGAAGGCGCGCCCCGCCGGGTCGGTGTGGAGCAGGGAGGCGAGGGTACGGGCCCGCTCCCCCGGGGCCAGGCGCGGCGGCAGCGGCTCGCGCCAGATCGCCCCGAGGATCTCCTTGAACTGGTACGGCGCCTCGGGGAGGTGGTCGTAGAGCGGGTGCTCGACGGTGACCGAGGCGACCTCGCCGAGGAGGATCACGCCGCAGGTGTCGCGCAGGAACGGGTCGTTGTCGCGCAGGCCCAGCACCCAGCCGGTGACGGCGGGCGCGGCGATGGTGCGCTCGGTGGGCAGCCCGCGCCAGACCAGGGTGTTGAGGACCGACAGCGGCAGCTTGACCGTGTGCCGGTCGGGCCGGGCGAGGTTGGCGAAGGTGCGGATGGACTGCTGCGGCAGCCGGACGTCCGGGTCCGCGGGCAGCGGCACGATGTCTCGGGCGGCGATGGCCGGTGCGAACAGGGGCACGATCCATTCGTCCCACTGCCAGGGATGGACCGGCAGGTAGTGATAGCCGTCCGGGTCCAGGCCGCGTGCGCGCAGGCTGTCGGCGAAGGACGCGCGGACCGCTGGGTCGAGTTCCTGGGTGTAGAGCTTGTCCGGGGTGGAAAGCGCGGGGACGCCCCGGTACTCGGCGATCCGGTGGGAGACGGCGAGCCACGGCAGCCGGACGGGCTCGCGGGCCTCGGGGGTGTAGCGGGCGGCGTCCGTGGCGGAGAAGCCGAGCCTTCCCTTGTTGGCGACGATCCAGGGGTGGCCGGTCTGGTGGCCCTCCAGCTCCGCGTAGCCGAGACCGGCCAGCTCGGCGGCGGTGAGCGCGGTGTGGTCGAGACGGGCGTCCGCGGCGAGCGTGGTCGTCAGCTCGCGGAGGAGGTGGCCGAGCGTGGCGCCGTCCAGGCCGAGGAGGCGGCGGGCCCGGGTCACGAACAGCAGCGGATCGCGGAACGGGACGCTGCCCGCCGCGGGGTCGGGGCCCTCCGCGCGGATCGATCCGGGGTCGACGCGCCAACTCCCGTACACGCCGCGCCGGGCGGTGAAGGAGAGGCTGCCGCCGTCGTCCAGCGGGAGGGTGTACGTGCTGCCGCCGGCGGTTCGCGGAGCCGGCTCGATGACTTCCTCGTAGGCGAATTCACCGAGCATCTTCGCGAGCATCCGGGAGGCGGCCCGGTCCCAGGCGTCCCCGTTGAGCTCCGGGGTGGTGAGCAGTGCGGGCGGCTCCGTTGCGTCGTGGTGCGCGGGGTATGTGGGCACGGGGACTCCTCGGGTGGGAACCGATGGGGTTCGAGCGGTGCGGACGGGTCGGGGATGCGTTCATGGCCGGGTGCGGTGGGCTCGGTCACGGACCATCAGCGCGGCCCGCTTCTCCGGGAGTTCGATCTCGGCGGAGAGGCGGAATCCGGCGCTGCGGAACGCGGAGACGGACGGGGCGTTACGGACGTCGGGCTCGGCCACGACCCGTGTGCAGAGGGGGACGTGGTCGAGCACCAGGCCGGCCACGGCGCGCAGCAGCACCGTGCCGGTCCCGCGGCCCCGGTGGCGCTCCTCGCCGATGAGGAGGTGGACGCCCATGTCGTGCGGCCGGGCCGGGTAGTGGCGGGCGAGCGGGTCGAGGTCGGCGCGGTACAGCTCCCAGTAGCTCATGGGCATGCCGGACAGCACCCCGAGGTACGGGGTGCTGTGGCTGTCGTCGGCGAGCTGGGGGGCGAGGTGCCGGGCGGTGACGCTCTCGTCGCCGGCCAGCTCCCAGAAGGCGGCGACGACGGGGTCGTTCATCCAGCGGGTGAGGGTCGGAAGATCGCGCTCCGGGCGGACGGGGACGAGCCGGAACTCCCCGGCCGGTGTGGGGACGGGGGCCCAGTCCGCCCGGAGGCCGGGACCGGCGGGCGCGTCGGGGGGAGACACGGGTGGCGCTCCTCTCTCAGCTCTCGGCGGTGCTCGCGGCGGCGCTTCGGGGCGCTTTCGGTGACGCTTTCCGCGATCGGCTCTTCGCCCCCGGCTCTCAGCCGTGCAGGGGGTTGGTGATGGTGACGTAGACGGACTGGGTGTCGACGGGGCCGACGAGTTCGTCCAGGCCGTGCAGGCGGGTCAGCATGTTCGCCTTGCAGCGCAGGCGCGGGTTTTCGAGCAGGTGGACGGGGAACGGCGAGCCCAGTTCGCCCGCCGACTTCAGGAATCGCCGGAAGGCGTCGATGAGCATCTGCTCGTCGGCGAGCCCCTGGGAGCCGAACGCCCCGATCAGTCCGAATACGTTGTTGATGCCGAGGTAGTAGGCGAAGCGTTCGTCGGTGACGGCGTCGGAGACGAAGGTGTCGCTGACCGATCCGATGCCGGGCAGCCTCTGGTCGAGCGCGGTGCGGTGCGATTCCCGGAAGTAGTAGCCCTGATTGTCACGGTAACGGCCGCCGGTGGGCCAGCCGTCCGCGTCCAGCAGTACGAGGGTGTTCTGCTGGTGGGCTTCGAGCGCGACCCCGGCGTGGGCGTCGAGCCAGAGCACCGGGTGGACGACGCGCTCCAGGTAGCGCAGGAACCACTCGGCGGCCACCGCGGTCGTCGTCCGCCCGGTGGCCGCGGCGAGGCGGTGGACCACGTCGGCGAGGCGCGAGTGCACGCCGGTCCGGCCGGGCCAGGGGCGCGGCGCGGTGAGCCCGGCGATGCAGACGGCGTCGTCGTACCGGCTGAAGGGGTTGTGCCGGAGCATGACGTCGAGGCCGTGCACGGGCGCGCCGTCCGGGGTGTCCACGGCGAGCCAGGCGGGATCGCGCACGATGTCGAAGCCGGGGTGCGCCGCGTGCCACTCGCGGGCGAGGCCGGTACGGAGCAGCCGGTGGACCTCGACGCCCCGGTGGAGCTCCTTGCGGAGGTTCTCCCGGCGGGAGTTGGTGATCCGGACGCCGAGGGAGAGCTTGAGCATCAGGTCGGTCCCCGGCCGGTGGACGGTGCGCACCGACGAGGTGGGGTGCCAGGGGGCGCCGTACGGGCCGAGATCGTGCAGGAGGCCGGCGTCGAGCAGGGCGGCGACCTCGGGCCTGCTCCGCAGCTCGCGGGCCTGCCAGGGGTGGAGCGGAAGGGGCGCGGTGTGTTCGGGGAGGGCCAGGCCCGGGGCGTGCCGGGCGACCAGGTCGGCAGCGGGGACGGGGCGGCCCTGGTCGGTCCAGGCGGAGTCGGTGGCGAGCACGGAGCGGTCGGCGGCCATCCAGTGGAGCGGGAAGGAGCCGTGGAGCTCGGGTGAGTAGCGGCGCGCTTCGGCGTCGGTGAGCCCTTCCCTGCTCTTGGGCGAAGGATGCAGGGGGTGGCCGAGGAGAAGCGACTGTTCCGCGGTGAGGAAGAGGTCCGCCTCGTCGGGTGCGGCGGGCCGGCGGCGCCGCTCCTCGATGAACGCGGCGGTGCGCCGTACCGAGTCGGCGACCCGGCCGGCCATGTCGGCGCCGTCGTGGTGTCCGGCCTCCCGGCCGAGCAGGGCGGCCACGGTGACCGCGTCGGCGGTGGGCGCGTCGGCCGGTGCCTGCTCCAGGGCGGGGGCCCGAAGCGGTGCCAGCCGGTGGCGGACCAGTGGCGGACGGGGACGAGCAGGGCGGTGCCGCTCGCCGGGAGCGGGACGCGCAGGGTCTCCCCGGCCGGCCGGGGAGGTCGTTCTCGCGGACCCAGCAGCGCAGCAGGTTCTCGATGCCGGCCGCGTCGGCGGCGCGGAGCGGGTCCGGATGGTCGAGGGGGTCGGCGGCCGGGTCGTCGGGGTCGGTCGCCGGGTCTTCCCGGTGTAGGGCGGTCTGCGGCGGGGAAGCGGGCCGCGACGCGTGCCACAGCTCGTGCGGGGTGTCCTTCTGACGCGGCACGGTCGTCGCCTCGACGGCGAGCCCGCCGGGGGCGTCCGACTCGGGAAGGTGGGTGGGGGGAGGGCCGTCGGCCTCGGGCGCGGGGGTGGGGTTCACGGCGGTCTTCCTGTGCTGGTGTCCGTGGTCAGCGGAGCGATCCGGTCGGCAGGCGGCGGTGCGGTGAGCGCTCCGCCGCTGCCAGGGCGTCGGCGAGGCGGTCGACCACCGCTGTCGCCTGTTCGTCGGTGAGCGTGAGGGGCGGCAGCAGGCGTACGACGGTGGAGTACCGGCCGCCGAGTTCGACGATGAGCCCGCGGCTCAGGCACTCCTGCTGGACGGCGGCGGCGAGGACCGGGTCCGGCGGCGGTTCGGTGCCGGTGCCCTGCGGGCGGGCTTCGGGGTCCACGATCTCGACGCCGATCATCAGGCCCCTCCCCCGGACGTCGCCGACGCACGGATGGTCGGCGGCGAGCGACCTGAGGCTCGCCAGCATGCGGCCGCCGAGCACCCCGGCGCGTTCGGCGAGGCCGTTCTCTCGGACGTACGCGAGGGTTGCCGTGCCGGCCGCCATGGCGAGCTGGTTGCCGCGGAAGGTGCCGGCGTGGGCGCCGGGCTGCCAGGTGTCGAGCTCCGAGCGGTAGACGATCACGGCGAGCGGGAGGGAGCCGCCGATGGCCTTGGACAGCACCATGACGTCGGGCACGATGCCGCTGTGCTCGACGGCCCAGAAGGCGCCGGTCCGGCCGACGCCGGTCTGGACCTCGTCCGCGATCAGCGGGATGGACCTGGTCTCGGTGATCTCGCGCATGCGGCGCATCCAGCCGTCGGGCGCGGGGTTGACCCCGCCCTCGCCCTGGACCGGTTCGAGGATCATCCCGGCGGGGGCGGGCGTGCCGCTCTTGGGGTCGTCCAGCAGGTTCTCGGTCCAGTGGGCGGCGGTCCGCGCACCGGCCTCGCCGCCGATGCCGAAGGGGCAGCGGTAGTCCTGCGGGAAGGGCAGCCTGGTCACCCGTACGTCCTCGGCGCCGCCGGAAGCCGCGAGGGCGCCCTCCGTCATGCCGTGGTAGGCGCCGGTGAAGGCCAGCAGGCCGCTGCGGCCGGTGGCGGCGCGGACCAGCTTGAACGCCGCCTCGACCGCGTCCGTACCGGCGGGTCCGCAGAACTGGACCCGGGCGTTGTCGGCGAACTCCCGCGGCAGCGTGCCGAACAGCTCGGTGACGAACGCGTCCTTGACCGGGGTGGCCAGGTCCAGCACATGCAGCGGGGCCCCCGAGTCGAGGACCTTCTTGATCGCCTCCAGGACGACGGGGTGGTTGTGGCCGAGCGCCAACGTCCCCGCTCCGGACAGGCAGTCGAGGTAGCGCCGCCCGTCCGCGCCCTCGATGGTCAGTCCACGGGCCCGGACCGGCACGATCGGCAGCGACCTGGCATAGGTGCGGGCGGCCGATTCACGCAGCGACTGGCGGCGCAGGATGCCTTCGTGGGCGGCCAGAGGTGGCGCCGGAGCTGGTTCGGTCACGGCCACGGCTCTTGATCCTCCCGCTGTAACAGTTGCGTTGCACGTCAGTACGATTTCGCAAGGACGGCCTGCGAGGGTGAACGCTGTCTCCGTGCCCCCCACGCGTACCAACGACCGAGGGGGCAAAGGATCACGGGTAAATCCGAAGATCCTTGCGGAGCGCAACCCTGCCGCGCACCGCCGACCACGGCACCGGCATAGTGGGGGCCGCGCCGGGCTCGGGCACGCCCCGAAGACCGCGCTGCTTCCTGCCCGTTCGGCGGACCTTGCGGCGCGCCGGGCACAAGTGCAGTACAGAAGCGTTGAGTTACGAAGTCCCAGGGGGATCAGCAGATGCGTCTCGTTCGACCAGGAACCACCACACGTCGAGGCAGGAGTGCGCGTCGCGCCTCCTCCCCCGTGCTTGTCACCGCCGCGTTCACCGCGGTCCTCGCGCTCACGGCGACCGCCTGCGGGCCGACCGAGGACGACGCGAAGTCCGAACCGAGCAGCAGCGCCTCGGCCGGTGCGACGTCGGACGGCAAGATCGCCATCCCCGACGATCTGAAGGACCGGCTCAAGGCACACGGGATCGACATCGACAAGTGGAAGGGCGGCGAGTGGAAGAACTGGGACAAGGACAAGTGGCTGCGTGAGGCCCAGGACTACATCAACCCGATCATCGCGGGCCTCTGGGACCCGGACCGCATGCAGGACGCCGACAAGCCGCCGGAGAAGCCGGTCGACAACGACATCTCGGGCGACGAGGGCGTGACGGACCCGACGCCCGCCCCGGTCCGGGCCGTGGGCGTGCAGACCCAGTACCACGACAACGCGCCGGAGTCGGGCAAGCTGTTCTTCGACGGCCCCGAGGGCTCGATGGTCTGCTCGGCGACCGTGGTGAAGGACCCGGCGCACCCCGGCAAGTCCAACATGGTGTGGACCGCCGGCCACTGTGTGCACGCGGGCAAGAAGGGCGGCTGGTACCGCAACATCGCCTTCGTCCCCTCGTACAACAACAGCGGCCTGTCGACGTCCGAGCTGCGGAACAACCCGCCGAAGGAGAAGGTCGCCCCCTACGGCATCTGGTGGGGCACCTGGGCGCAGACCTCCCAGCAGTGGATCGACCAGGGCGCTTCGGTCGGCGGCCTCGGCGCCCCGTACGACTTCGCCGTGCTGCATGTGACGCCCGAGGAGGGATCGGGCGGCAAGTCCCTGGAGGAGACGGTCGGTTCGGCCCTGCCGGTCGAGTTCAACGCCCCGGCGGTCCCCAAGATCACCGACATGACGGCCACCGGATTCCCGGCCGCGGCGCCGTACGACGGCCAGAAGATGTTCCAGTGCAAGGACAAGCCGGGCCGTCTCTCGCTCGCGCAGGACGACCCGACGATGTACCGCATCGGCTGCTCCATGACCGGCGGTTCCTCCGGTGGCGGCTGGGTCGCCAAGGGCCAGGACGGCAAGCCGGCGCTGGTCTCGAACACCTCCATCGGCCCGGTGACGGCCGGGTGGCTCGCCGGACCGCGTCTCGGCCCGGAGGCCAAGGGCGTCTACGACGCGGTCAGCGACAAGTACGCGGACAAGTAGCAGGCAGGACCGCGCCCGCGCGGGCGCGTACGACGGAAGGCCAGGGGCCTCCGGAGCGGCACCGTCCGCTCCGGGGGCCCCTGGCACGCAGACAGCACATGTGCAGATCTCAGGGGGATTCCTTTTCATGCGATCCATACGTCCGCTGCTCGCCGCGACCGGTCTGGTCGCCGCGCTCGCGCTGACAGCCACGGCCTGCGGGCCCACCGAGGACGAGGGCGCCGACAAGCCGGCCGCCACCGCCTCCGCCTCGGCCGCCGGTGGCACCGACAAGGGCAGCGGCCTTCCCGCCGGACTGGCCGACAAACTCAAGAAGCACGGGATCGACCCGGACAAGTGGCGCGACGGCGAGTGGAAGAACTGGGACAAGGACAAGTGGCTGCGTGAGGCCAAGGACTTCGTCAACCCGGTCATCGAGGGGCTGTGGAAGCCGGACCGGATGAAGTCGGCGAAGGACCCGGCCAAGACCATGTCCGCCGGCGACCTCTCCGGCGACCGGGGCGTCACCGACCCGGAGCCCCGACCGGTCACCGCCGAGCGCGAGAAGACGCCGTACCACGACTACGCGGCCCCGGTCGGGAAGGTCTTCTTCGACTCCCCCAAGGGCCACATGGTCTGCTCGGGCACGGTCGTCAAGGACCCGGAGCACCCGCGGAAGTCCAACCTGGTGTGGACCGCCGGCCACTGTGTGCACGCCGGGTCCGCCGGCGGCTGGTACCGCAACATCGTCTTCGTGCCTGCGTACAACGACCAGGGAAAGAGCGCCGCGGCGCTGGAGAACGCGCAGCCGCAGGAGATCGCCCCGTACGGCGCGTACTGGGCCGACTGGGCCAGCACCTCCGGTGAGTGGATCAAGGACGGCGGTCCCACCGGCGGCGAGGGCGCCCCGTACGACTACGCGGTGCTGCATGTGAAGCCGGAGCACGGCACGAAGTCCCTGGAGGAGACCGTGGGCAACGCCCTTGCGGTGAACTTCGACGCCCCCGAGGTCTCGCAGATCAGCGCGATGGGCGCCTGGGGTTACCCGGCGGCCCCGCCGTACGACGGTCTGATCATGCACAAGTGCGTCGACCGTCCGGGCCGGCTCTCGATCAGCCCGGCCACGCCCACGATGTACCGCATCGGCTGCACCATGACCGGCGGTTCGTCCGGTGGCGGATGGTTCAGCGAGGGCAGCGACGGGAAGCTCGCACTGGTCTCCAACACGTCCATCGGCCCGGTGACGTCCGGCTGGCTGGCCGGACCGCACCTCGGCGAGGGCGCCGAGCAGATCTTCACGATGATGAGCGAGAAGTACGGCGCCCAGTGAGGCGCCGCCCGTAGGAAGGCCGGAAGGCCCGTCCCCTCGCGAGGGGACGGGCCTTCCGGTCGTTCCGGGTGCGGTACGGCTCAGTGCACGGCGGGGACGAACGAGGCCAGCTCCGCGGCCAGCTCCTCGTTGACCCGCGCCTTGATCAGCGTGCCCTCCGAGGTGTGCTCCTCGGAGACCACTTCGCCCTCGGCGTGCACCCGGGAGACGAGTCCGCCCTGGGTGTACGGCACGAGTACCTCGACCGCGACCGACGGGTGGGGCAGCTCGCTGTCGATCAGCGCGAGCAGCTCGTCGATGCCGGCTCCGGTGCGGGCGGAGACCGCGATGGCGTGCTTCTCGTTGCGCAGGAGGCGCTGGAGGACCAGCGGGTCCGCCGCGTCCGCCTTGTTGACCACGACGATCTCGGGCACGTCCGTCGCGCCGACCTCGCGGATCACCTCGCGCACCGCGGCGAGCTGCTCCTCCGGCACCGGGTGCGCGCCGTCCACCACATGCAGGATGAGGTCGGAGTCGCCGACCTCCTCCATGGTGGAGCGGAACGCCTCGACCAGGTGGTGCGGCAGATGCCGGACGAACCCGACGGTGTCGGCGAGCGTGTAGACCCGGCCGCTCGGCGTCTCGGCCCGGCGCACGGTCGGGTCGAGGGTGGCGAACAGGGCGTTCTCCACCAGCACTCCCGCCCCGGTCAGGCGATTGAGCAGCGAGGACTTGCCGGCGTTGGTGTAGCCGGCGATGGCGACCGAGGGCACCTTGTTGCGCCGGCGTTCCTGGCGCTTGAGGTCACGGCCGGTCTTCATCTCCGCGATCTCCCGGCGCATCTTCGCCATCTTCTCGCGGATACGGCGCCGGTCGGTCTCGATCTTGGTCTCACCGGGACCACGGGTCGCCATGCCGCCACCGCCGCTGGTACCGCCACCGCCCATCTGACGGGAGAGCGACTGGCCCCAGCCGCGGAGCCTGGGCAGCATGTACTGCATCTGCGCCAGGGAGACCTGCGCCTTGCCCTCTCGGGACTTGGCGTGCTGGGCGAAGATGTCGAGGATCAGGGCGGTCCGGTCGACCACCTTGACCTTGACGACGTCTTCGAGGTGGATCAGCTGGCCCGGGGACAGCTCACCGTCGCAGACGACGGTGTCGGCCCCGGTCTCGACGACGAGGTCACGCAGTTGCAGCGCCTTGCCGGAACCGATGTACGTGGCCGGGTCGGGCTTGTCGCGGCGCTGGAAGACGGCGTCGAGCACCAGCGCTCCGGCCGTCTCGGCGAGGGCCGCCAGCTCGGCGAGCGAATTCTCCGCGTCCTGCACGGTGCCCGAGGTCCAGACACCGACGAGCACCACGCGCTCCAGGCGGAGCTGTCGGTACTCGACCTCGGTGACGTCCTCGAGCTCGGTGGAGAGGCCGGCCACACGCCGCAGCGCGGCGCGCTCCGAACGGTCGAGCTGGTCGCCGTCCCGCTCTCCGTCGATCTCGAAGCTCCAGGCGACGTCCTCTTCCATCAGGGCGTCGGCCCGCAGGCCCTCGGTGAGGCTCTCGGTCGCGTTCTCCGTGGCACTCTGCGCGTTGTGCGCGTCCTGGGGAAGGGAAGAAGAGGAGGTCATTGGATCCTTACGTCGATAGAAGTGGTTGCATCAGTCACAACGCGTGACCTGTGCGGAAGATTCCCGGGCAGGAATTCCTCCGCTCCGGCCGCCTCGGCGACCCGTCGATAGTGGCACGGCGGGCGCGGGGCGTCACCCGGGTTTACGAGGCGGCCGGCGCGGTGCTCCGCCAGTCCGGGTGCCCCGGCATGGGCGGTGTCTTCGTCCCGTACAGCCAGCCGTCGAAGAAGGCGGTCAGATCGCGCCCCGCCACCTGCGAGGCGAGCCGGACGAAGTCGGCCGTGGCCGCGTTGGAGTCGCGGTGCTTGTGGACCCAGAGCCGTTCCAGCCGGTCGAAGGCGCCGTGGCCGATCTCCTGGCGCAGCGCGTACAGGACGAGGGCGCTGCCGTCGTAGACGACGGGCCGGAAGAGGCTGATCTTCTGACCGGGCTTCGGGGCCGCGGGCCGGGCGGGCGGCCCGCCGGCGGCCCGCCAGGTGTCCGAGCGGATGTAGGCGTTCCGCATGCGTGCCTCCAGCGGGGCGTCCATGTGGTCCTCGGTGTACCGCGCCTCGTACCAGGTGGCGTGCCCCTCGTTCAGCCAGAGGTCGGACCAGGACTGCGGGGAGACGCTGTCGCCGAACCACTGGTGGGCCAGTTCGTGGACCATGACCGACTCGACGTACCACGCGGGGAAGCGCGTATCGGTGAACAGGCGCTTCTCGAAGAGGGACAGGGTCTGGGTCTCCAGCTCGAATCCGGTCTCGGTGTCGGCGACGAGGATTCCGTAGTTCTCGAAGGGGTAGCGCCCGACCTGCTTCTCCATCCACTCCAGCTGGGCGGGGGTCCTCTTCAGCCAGGTCTCCACTCGGTCGCGGTCGGCGGTCGGTACGACATCGCGCACGGGCAGTCCGTGCGGTCCGGTGCGCCGCACCACGGTCGAGGCGCCGATGCTGACCTGGGCCAGTTCGGTCGCCATGGGGTGCTCGGTGCGGTAGGTCCAGGTGGTGCTGTCGCCGTTGCGGCTGCGGCCGGTGGGGACGCCGTTGGCGACGACGGTCCTGTCGTTCGGCGCGGTGACGCGGAAGGTGAAGTACGCCTTGTCGGCGGGGTGGTCGTTGCTGGGGAAGACCCGGTGTCCCGCGTCGGCCTGGTTGGCCATGGCGAGCCCGTCGGCGGTGCGGACCCAGCCGCCGCTGTCCTGTTCGCCGGTGGGGTCGCTGGTGTGGCGGACGGTGATGCGCAGCGGCACTCCGGCCGGGATGCGGCCCGCCGGCCGTACGACGAGGTCCTCGCCCGCGGTCTCGAAGCCGGCGCGCAGCCCGTTGACGGCGACGGAGCGGACGGTGCCCCGGGTGAAGTCGAGGTTGATCCGGTCCAGCGGCTCGGTCGTCCGTGCGTCGATGGTGGTGACGGCGTCCAGCGGCTCGTCGTTGCGGCCTTTGTAGGTGAGGCCGATGTCGTACGCGAGCACGTCGTACCCGGGGTTGCCGAGGTGCGGGAAGAGCGGGTCGCCGATGCCGAGGGGCACCGGGTCGGCGGGCAGGGTGGCGGCGACGAGGGCGGCCGACGCGGCGGCCAGCACGGCGGCCCGCGAGCGGCGGGAGAGGAACGGCATGGACTACGGCTATCAGCGCCGCCCCGCCGGACGGGCGCGGCGCGCGCCGCGCCACCCGAATGAGAACGCGGTTGACGGCCCGGTACCGGAGAGAGCGCGTTCGACCGCCCGCTGCCTCAGAGCGCCCCGGCCGGATGCTGGGCGCGGCTCACGTCGTACACGCCGGGCACCTCGCGCATCGCCCGCATCAGCGCGGGCAGACCGGCCGCGTCCGGGAGCCGCAGCGTGTAGGTGTGCCGTACGCGCTGTTCGCTCGGGGGCTCGACGGTCGCGGAGATCACCGCGGCGTCGGCCCCCGCGATCGCCTCGGTGAGGTCGGCCAGGAGGCGGGGGCGGCCGAACGATTCGGCGACCAGCGTCACCCGGCACGCCTGCTCCTCGCCCCAGCTCACCGCGACCGGGGTCCGGCCGACCGCCTCCATGCGGGCCACGGCGGGGCACTCCAGCCGGTGCACGGTGACGGCGGCGCCGCCGCGTACGGGGATGCCGGTGACCTCGTCGGGGGCACGGGCGTACAGCAGCCGGCGAGCCGTACCGCGGCGTCCGGCCGTTCGGCCACGGCGGTCGCGGTGCGGGCGCGGGCGGTCCGGGGCACCGAGGGCGGGACCGGCTGCGGGTCCGGGTCGGCCGGTTCGCCGGGCCGGCCGGTCTCCGCCGGCTGCGGGTGGGCGTCGAGCCAGCCGGTGATGGCGATGCGGGCGGCGGGCGTGCGCACATGGTCGAGCCAGTCCGGCGAGGGGCCGGACGCGGGATCCTCGGCCAGCAGCGGCTGCACGGTGTCGCCGTCCTTCAGCACGGTGCTCAGCGTGGCCAGCCGGCCGTTCACCCGGGCCCCGATACAGGCGTGGGCGGCGTCGCCGTGCTGGGCGTAGGCCGCGTCGACACAGCTGGCGCCGGCGGGCAGGCCGAGCGTGCCGCCGTCCGTGCGGAAGACGGTGATCTCGCGGTCCTGGGCGAGGTCGGCGCGCAGGGTGGTCCAGAAGGTGTCGGGGTCGGGCGCGGACTGCTGCCACTGGAGGAGGCGGGAGAGCCAGCCGGGGCGGGTGGGGTCGGCGCGTTCGCCGTCGTCGGCCGGTTCGGCGGTCTGGGGGGCGCCCTCGGAGGCGTACGGGTTGCCGAGGGCGACGACGCCGGCCTCGGCGACCTTGTGCATGCGGTGCGTGCGGATGAGGATCTCGGCCACCTCGCCGTCCGGGCCGACCACCGCGGTGTGCAGCGACTGGTACAGGTTGAACTTGGGGGCGGCGATGAAGTCCTTGAACTCGGAGATCACCGGGGTGAAGCAGGTGTGCAGCTCGCCGAGGACGGCGTAGCAGTCGGCGTCCTCACCGACGAGCACCAGGACCCGTCCGAAGTCGCTGCCGCGCAGTTCGCCGCGTTTGATCCGGACGCGGTGGACCGAGACGAAGTGGCGGGGCCTGACCAGCACCTCCGCGGAGATGCCGGCCTCGCGGAGCACCGAGGCCACGTTCCCCGCCATGGCACCGAGCGGGTCGGGGCCGTCCGCCGCCTCGGTGATCAGCGCTTCGGTGCGGGCGTACTCCTCGGGATGCAGGATGGCGAAGACCAGGTCCTCCAGCTCGGTCTTGAGCGCCTGGACACCGAGCCGTTCGGCGAGGGGGATCAGCACGTCGCGGGTGACCTTGGCGATCCTGGCCTGTTTCTCGGGCCGCATCACGCCGAGGGTGCGCATGTTGTGCAGCCGGTCGGCGAGCTTGATCGACATGACGCGGACGTCGTCCCCGGTGGCGACCAGCATCTTGCGGAAGGTCTCGGGTTCGGCGGCGGCCCCGTAGTCGACCTTTTCGAGTTTGGTGACGCCGTCGACGAGGTAGCAGACCTCCTCGCCGAACTCCTCCCGCACCTGGTCGAGGGTCACCTCGGTGTCCTCGACGGTGTCGTGGAGCAGGGACGCGGTCAGTGTGGTGGTCTCGGCGCCCAGCTCGGCGAGGATGAGGGTGACGGCGAGCGGATGGGTGATGAAGGGCTCACCGCTCTTGCGCATCTGCCCCCGGTGCGAGGTCTCGGCGAGCAGATAGGCGCGCTGGAGGACCGAGAGGTCGGCGTCGGGATGGTGGACCCGGTGCACCTCGGCGACATGCGCGATGGCGTCCGGGAGCCGGTCGCGGGAGACCGGACCGAAGAGCGCGGCTCTGCCGAGCCGGCGGAGGTCGATCCGGGGACGGCCCCGCCTGCGGATGGGAGCACCTGGGCTGGTGGCCTCTGCACTCATGGGGGCACCTCCGGCGACGTCGACCGGCGGTGGGGAGGCGCGGCGCGCCTCCGGGCCGGTGCTTGATGCTACCGAGCCCACCACGCGGCGGAGTCCCGCTCTCGCCCAGCGTGAAACGGATCACCCATTCGAGCGAAGCGTTACTCGTTCGGCGTTTCGAGCCACGCCGGATCGATCATGCCCTCGGCGACGATGACGGCCGGTCCGGTCATGTCGATCCCGCTGTCGGGGTGCTCCGTGATGGCGAGGCTGCCGCCGGGGAGGTCGACGGTGTACGTGACGGGCTCGCCGGTCCTCGCGGGGTCGGCCTGGTCCCGGCGGGCGGCCGCGACGGCCACCGCGCAGGCTCCGGTGCCGCAGGAGCGGGTTTCGCCGGAGCCGCGCTCGTGGACCCGCATGGCGACGTGGCGGGGGCCCCGGTCCACGACGAACTCGATGTTGACGCCTTCGGGGTAGACGGCGGCCGGGGCGAAGGACGGCTCGGTGAGCAGATCGCCGGCGTGGGCCAGGTCGTCCACGAACGCGACGGCGTGGGGGTTGCCCATGTTGACGTTGCGGGCGTCCCAGGCCCGGCCGCCCACGGTGACGGTGACGCCGTCGGCGGGGAGCAGGGCGCGCCCCATGGAGACGGTGACGTCGCCGTTCTTGGCGAGGTGGACCTTCTTGACGCCGCCCCGGGTCGCGACCGCGAGGTCGCCCGGCTCGACCAGGCCGGCGCGCTCGAGGTAGCGGGCGAAGACCCGTACGCCGTTGCCGCACATCTCGGCAACAGAGCCGTCGGAGTTGCGGTAGTCCATGAACCACTCGGCGTCCTCGGCCATCGCCTTCGCCTCGGGGTGCGCGGCGGAGCGCACGACGTGCAGCAGGCCGTCGCCGCCGATGCCGGCGCGGCGGTCGCAGAGCCGGGCGACGACGGAGGCGGGCAGGTCGAGGGCGTTCTCCGGGTCGGGAACGATCACGAAGTCGTTCTCGGTGCCGTGGCCCTTGAGGAAGGCGATCTGCGAGGTGGTCACGGGACAACTGTACGAGGCGGCACCGACAGCCGGAAAACGGTCCGCCGCGCGGACGGGCCCCGGGGGGGCGCTCCTCGGCCCACGGCCCCGGCCGGTCAGCGCAGCCGGGCCACGCGCCAGACGGCGAGCGCGACGAGCACAGCGCAGACCCCGGCGTAGAGCGCGATCACGCGCCAGTCCGGGCGCTGCGGCGAGCCCTTGGAGGGCAGACCGGGCCAGGCGTAGCCGACGCGGCGGGCGGCCATCATGGACCATCCGGCGGCGCAGCAGCTGATCAGGAGGCCCAGCATGGCGACGACCGCGCCGCCGTCGCCGAACTCGAAGGCCAGCGGGAAGGCGAACATCAGCGAGCCCACCGCGGCGAGCATGACGATGGGCGCGAGCTGCCAGATGCGCAGCCGGCGGGCGGGCCGCAGCTCGACCTCGACCTCGGGGGTCACTTCGAGCTCGTCGGGCCCGTCCGGGCTGAGGCCGTCCGCCTCACGCCCGGCGCCCGCTGCGCCGCTTTCCGGTGCGTCTTGTTCCGTGTCGCGAGGGCCGGCCTCCATCGCCACGCGCCCTCCCAACTCGGACTCCAGTCGATCGATGCTCGATGATGGCACGCCCGCGGTCGCCGAAATGACGGGCGGGGCGTCCCGATGCCATGACGTGATCAGGCTGTAACCGCTCGTTCGACCAACGCCAGCGCCTGGCTGGGGAGTTCCCCGCAGTGCTCGACGGCGCCACTGAGCCATTGGACGCGCGGGTCGCGGCGGAACCAGGAGTCCTGACGGCGCGCGAAGCGTTTGGTGGCGCGCACGGTCTCGGCGCGCGCCTCGTCCTCGGTGCACTCGCCGGCGAGCGCGGACAGCACCTGCTGGTAGCCCAGGGCCCGCGAGGCGGTACGCCCTTCGCGCAGCCCCTCCGCCTCCAGGGCGCGCACCTCGTCCACGAGGCCCGCCTCCCACATGCGGTCGACGCGCAGGGCGATGCGCTCGTCGAGTTCGGGGCGCTCCACGTCGACGCCGATCTGGACGGCGTCGTAGACCGCGTCGTCGCCGGGGAGGTTCGCGGTGAACGGCTTGCCGGTGATCTCGATGACCTCCAGGGCGCGCACGATGCGGCGGCCGTTGCTCGGGAGGATCGCCCGGCCGGCCTCCGGGTCGGCGGCGGCGAGCCGGGCGTGCAGTGCTCCGGAGCCGTGCTCGTCCAGCTCCGCCTCCAGTGCGGCCCGCACGCCGGGGTCCGTACCGGGGAACTCCAGGGCGTCGATCGCGCCCTTCACGTACAGGCCGGAGCCGCCGACCAGGATCGGGGTGCGGTCCTCGGCGAGGAGCCGGTCGATCTCGGCGCGGGCGAGGCGCTGGTACTCGGCGACGCTGGCGGTCTCGGTGACGTCCCAGATGTCCAGCAGCCGGTGCGGTACGGCGGCACGCTCGGCGAGCGTCAGCTTGGCGGTGCCGATGTCCATCCCCCGGTAGAGCTGCATGGAGTCGGCGTTGATCACTTCGCCGCCGAGCTGCTGGGCGAGGTACACGCCCAGGTCGGACTTTCCTGCTGCGGTGGGGCCGACGACGGTGATGACCCGAGGTGTGGGAGCTGAGCTTGTCACCGGCTCAGTCTCCCTCAAACCCGCGCCGAGTATCCCGAATGAGGGAAGCCCGGGCGGGGAAGGTGACGCGACAGTGCGGTCTTCCCCGTACAGTGGTTGTACATATGGGTTATTTCTCACAGTTTCCGAGCGGAGAAGGTGCCCGATGGGCTTCATGGACAATGTGAAGGCGAAGCTGGCCCCGGCCAAGGAGAAGGTCAGCGACCTCGCGCAGCAGCACGGGGACAAGATCGACCAGGGGCTCGAGAAGGCCGCCCGGACGGTGGACGAGAAGACCAAGGGCAAGTACAGCGACAAGATCGTGACGGGCCGGCAGAAGGCCAAGGACGCGGTGGACAAGCTGGCGAACAAGGACGGCGGCACGCCCCCGCCGCCCCCGCCGGCAGCCTGACCGGACGCGTGGAGGGCCCCGGAGCGGTCACCGCTCCGGGGCCCTCCACGCGTCCGTGTGCCGTCAGGACCAGCTGGCGACCAGGTAGCCGACACCGTACGGCGCGTCCTCGTACAGCAGCCGCCCGGCCAGACCCGCTCCCTCGGCCGCGCCCGCCAGCACCTGCCAGGGCGCGCGCCCCGCGGCCTTGAGCTGGTACGCGAGTGCCTCGTCCAGTGCGGCCAGCGCCTCCGGGTCGGCGGTGCCCAGCGCCCGTGCGGCCTCCGCGTCGAAGGCTGCCGCGCGCTCGTCCAGATAGCCCGGGGCCTTCACCGTGCGGCAGGCGCTGCCGTCGCCCATCACCAACAGGGCGACCCGGTCGGCCCGGCGGGCCAGCTCCCGCCCGGTCTCCGTGCAGCGCGCGGTCTCCAGCGGCTCGCCCACGCCCAAGCCCTCGACGGGGGCGTCGGCCCATCCCGTACGGGCGAGGAGCCAGGCGCCCACCGCGAGCGAGGGCGGGAGGGGCGGGCGTCGCGCGTTCCCCGGTCCCGGCCGAGCCGAACCTCCAGGTCGACGCCGAATTCCCGGAATCCGCCGACGGCCCCCTCGGGGTGGGTGCCGCGCCCGGCGGGCTCGGCCGGGCCGATCACTACGAGCAGGTCGGGCCGGGAGGCGGCGAGGACGCCCAGGGCGTCGGTGCAGGCCGTCCGGGCGGCGTCCAGCTCGGGTGCGGCACCGGCGGCCACGTCGGGGACGAGCAGCGGCGGACAGGGGCAGACAGCGGCGGCGACAAGCATGGTCGGCAGCGTACTGCGGTCCCTGTGCCGGGCCGACCGGGCGGCCCGGGCGGGCGGCGCTTCCGGCCCCGGCCCCCTCCCCGTACCTCAGTCGCAGCCGCAGCCCGGGGCCGCCGTCGCGGGCAGGGGGGCCGGGGCACCGATGCCGGGCAGGCCGAGCATGACGCCGGCCGGCTTGGCGGCCGGGGCGGCGTTCCGCTTCTCCCAGGCGTCGCCCGAGCGGGTCCGGCGCACGGCGACCGGGGTGCCCTCGGCGAGCAGGTGGTGCGGGGCGGCGTAGGTGATCTCGACGGTCACCACGTCGCCGGGGCGGACGTCCTGGTCCGGCTTGGTGAAGTGGACCAGGCGGTTGTCGGGGGCGCGGCCGGAGAGCCGGTGGGTGGCGCCGTCCTTGCGGCCCTCGCCCTCGGCGACCATGACCTCCAGGGTGCGGCCGACCTGCTTCTTGTTCTCCTCCCAGGAGATGGCCTCCTGGAGGGCGGAGAGGCGCATGTAGCGCTCCTGGACGATCTCCTTGGGGATCTGGCCGTCCATGTCGGCGGCGGGGGTGCCGGGCCGCTTGGAGTACTGGAAGGTGAAGGCGTTCGCGAAGCGCGCCTCGCGGACCGCGTGCATGGTCTGCTCGAAGTCCTCCTCGGTCTCGCCGGGGAAGCCGACGATGATGTCGGTGGAGATCGCGGCGTCGGGCATCGCGGCCCGCACCTTCTCGATGATGCCGAGGAAGCGTTCCTGCCGGTAGGAGCGGCGCATCGCCTTGAGGACCTGGTCCGAGCCGGACTGCATCGGCATGTGCAGCTGCGGCATCACGTTCGGCGTCTCGGCCATGGCGGCGATGACGTCGTCGGTGAAGTCGCGCGGGTGCGGCGAGGTGAAGCGGACGCGCTCCAGGCCCTCGATCTTCCCGCAGGCGCGCAGCAGCTTGGAGAACGCCTCGCGGTCGCCGATGTCGGAGCCGTACGCGTTGACGTTCTGGCCGAGCAGGGTGATCTCGGAGACGCCCTCGGCGACCAGGGCCTCGATCTCGGCGAGGATGTCGCCGGTGCGGCGGTCCTTCTCCTTCCCGCGCAGGGCCGGAACGATGCAGAACGTGCAGGTGTTGTTGCAGCCCACGGAGATGGAGACCCACGCGGCGTAGGCGGACTCGCGGCGGGTGGGCAGCGTGGAGGGGAAGGCTTCCAGGGATTCCGCGATCTCGACCTGCGCCTCCTCCTGGACGCGGGCGCGCTCCAGCAGTACGGGCAGCTTGCCGATGTTGTGCGTGCCGAAGACGACGTCGACCCAGGGCGCCCGCTGGACGATGGTGTCCCGGTCCTTCTGGGCGAGGCAGCCGCCGACGGCGATCTGCATGCCGGGGCGCCTGGTCTTCATCGGGGCGAGCCGGCCGAGGTTGCCGTAGAGCTTGTTGTCGGCGTTCTCGCGGACCGCGCAGGTATTGAAGACGACGACGTCGGCGTCGCCGTCGGAGCCCTCGGGCGCGCGCACGTAGCCGGCGTCCTCCAGGAGCCCCGACAAGCGCTCGGAGTCGTGGACGTTCATCTGGCACCCGTAGGTGCGCACCTCATAGCTTTTTCTGACGTCCACTGCTTCGCTCCGGTTGCCGCTGCTCATGTGACAAGGGTAGGTGGTGTCCGGGCGCTCTCCGTCTCGGGCGGGCGATCCGACGGCGCCCCTGGCCACGGCCGGGATCGACCTGGCAGGATCGCCGCCATGCTCCCGGCCCTGTCCCGAATCGGCCGGCGTCGCTCCCTGCGGGCGGGCGCCGCCCTCGCCGTCGTGCTCGGGCTGCTGCTCTGGTGGCTGCTCCCGCTCGGCGACCCGGCGCCCACCGGCACCCTGTCGTTCAGTACGGGGGTGCCCAGCGGCGTCTACCAGCGTTACGGGGAGCGGCTGAAGGGGGCCCTGGCCAAGGATCTGCCCGATGTGTCGATAAATCTTCAGACGAGCGAGGGCTCGCAGCAGAACCTGGCCAGGGTCGCGGCGGGCGAGGCGGACTTCACCATCGCCACCACCGACGCCGTCGCCACCTATCTGCGCGCCCGCAAGCCCGGCTACCAGCGGCTGCGCGGCTGCGTCCGGCTGTACGACGACTACATACAGCTGGTCGTGAAGCGGGACTCGGACATCGACAGCGTGGCCGATCTGCGCAGCCGCAAGGTCGCGGTGGGGCAGCCGGGGTCCGGAGTGAAGCTGGTCGCGGACCGGCTGATGACGGCCGCCGGGCTCGACCCGGTCCATGATGTGACGCCGTTGCCGGTGGGCATCGACACGATGCCGGAGCTCCTGGAGGATGGCACGCTCGACGCGTTCTTCTGGTCGGGCGGGCTGCCGACGGCGGCGGTGACCGATCTGTCGGAGCGGTTCCCGATCCGGCTGGTCCCGCTGGAGGAGCCGCTGATCAAGCAGCTCCAGGCGGCGGGCGGCTCCACCCGCTACTACCGGTCGGCCGTGATACCCGCCGACGCGTACCGCAACGCGCAGCAGGGCCAGGCGGTGCCCACGGTGGCGGTCGCCAATGTGCTGGTCACGACGGACCGCACGGACGCGGCGATGACCGAGGCGTTCACGAGGACCGTGATCGACAGCCGCGACCGCATCGGTCACGCGGTGCATTCGGCGCAGCTGGTGGACCTGCGGACGGCCATCTACACGGATCCGCTCCCGCTGCACGAAGGGGCGAAGCGCTACTACCGCTCGGTCAAGCCGTAGCGCCTCTTCAGCCCTTCGGGTCGTGGCGCGGCACGGAGACCGTGACGCTGAGCCCGCACGGCTCCTTGCGCGCGTACGAGAGCGAGCCGCCGCCCGCCGCCAGGAGCGCCTGGGAGATGGAGAGGCCGAGGCCCGAGCCCTGGACGTTCTGGTGCTGGGAGCTGCGCCAGAAGCGGTCGCCGACCCGTTTCAGCTCCTGGTCGGTGAGGCCGGGGCCGCCGTCCGCGACGACCACCGTGACGTCCTGGCCGCCGGAGGCGACGGTGACGCGGACCTCCTCGCCGGGGGGCGTGAATTTGAGGGCGTTGTCGACGATGGCGTCGAGGGCGCTGGACAGGGCGATGGGGTCCGCCCAGGCGGTGACGGCGGGCGGTCCGTCGGCTACGAGCCGTACGCCCTTCTCCTCGGCCACCGGCCGCCAGGACGCGACGCGTTCGGCGGTGAGGGCGCCGATGTCCGTGAGCTGGAGGTCGCTCTCGGCGTGCTCGGCGAGCGCGAGGTCGAGGAGGTCGTCCAGGACCTGGCCGAGGCGGCGGCCCTCGGTGCGCACGGAGGCGATCTCCTCGTTGCCCTCGGGCAGTTCGAGGGCGAGCAGTTCGATGCGCAGGAGCAGGGCGGCCAGCGGGTTGCGCAGCTGGTGGGAGGCGTCGGCGACGAAGGCGCGCTGTTGCTCCAGCACGTCCTCGACGTTGTCGGCCATCTCGTTGAACGAGCGGGCCAGCCGCCTGAGTTCCGGGGGCCCGCCGGACGCGGCGACCCGGGAGCGCATCCGGCCGCTGGCGATGTCGTGGGCCGCGGCGTCCAGGGTCTTGACCGGCAGCAGGACCCAGCCGGTGAGCCGGATCGCGGCGCCGACGGCGACCAGCATCGCGACCGCCTCGCCCGCCGCGATCAGCAGCCAGCCCCGGATCGTGCCGCCGCGCATCTGACCGGTGGGCGAGTCGATGACGACGACGGCGATGACGTCGCCGTCGCGTACGACCGGGGAGGCGACGACCACGCGGCCGTTCTGCCAGGGCCAGACCTGCGGCGGGTCGTGGCTGCGGCGGCCGAGCAGCGCCTCGTTGAACGCGGCGCGCCCCTCCCCCTCGACGGGCAGCCGCCAGGCGCCCGGGGCCTTCGCCATGGCGGAGTCGTCGCGGTAGAAGACACCGGCACGGATCCCGTACAACGAGTTGTACGTTTCCAGCTCGGTCTGGAGGGTACGGCGCCGTTCGTCGTAGCCGCGGGTGCGCTCGGTGATGAACTGGGCGAGGGCGGCGAAGCGCGCGGTGTCGTCGATGCGGTCGATCACGACGCGCTGCTGTTCGGCGGCGGCGACGCTCACGGCGAGCGGGAAGCCGAGGGCGAGCAGGACACTCGCCATCAGGATGATGAGCAGCGGGAGCAGCCGGGTGCGCACCGGGGACGTCCGCCTTTACGCGGACGGGGAGACGAGGCGGTAGCCGACCCCGCGTACCGTCTCGATCAGGGCGGGCAGCCGCAGCTTGGAACGGAGCGAGGCGACGTGCACCTCCAGCGTGCGGCCCGTTCCCTCCCAGCTGGTGCGCCACACCTCGCTGATGATCTGTTCCCGGCGGAAGACCACACCGGGTCGCTGGGCGAGCAGCGCGAGCAGGTCGAACTCCTTGCGGGTGAGCTGCACTTCCGTGCCGTCCACGCTGACCCGGCGGGTGGGCAGCTCGATGCTGACGTGCCCGAGGCGCAGCGCCGCGACGGGCGTGGAGACGGTGTCCTCGTTGCTCACCTTCCGCCGGCTGACGGCGTGGATACGGGCCAGCAGCTCCCCTGTGTCGTACGGCTTGGTCACGTAGTCGTCGGCGCCGAGGTTGAGCCCGTGGATGCGGGAGCGTACGTCGGCACGGGCGGTGACCATGATCACCGGCACGGAACTGCGCTTGCGGATCTTGCCGCACACCTCGTAGCCGTCCTGGTCGGGGAGACCGAGGTCGAGGAGCACGACACCGAAGGGCTCGGTGTCGGTGGGCAGGAGCGCCTGAAGAGCCTCGTCCCCGCTGCGGGCGTGGACGACCTGGAAGCCGTGCCGGGCGAGGATCGCGGACAGGGCGGCGGCGACGTGGTTGTCGTCCTCGACGAGCAGCAGTCTCATGGCCCCCTCTGGCAGTGGCGTGTGTCGGTGGTCGGTCCGTACGGTCGTGTGCGCCCCCGGTCACTTCCCCGTTCCGGGGTGTTTCACGTAGGGGTGTACCAGGGAATCCACGCCGATGCGCGGGGGACAGTCAAGGGCCTGCCCGTTGTATCCGGGTTTCCGTTATGCACCCGGTACGGCCGGTACGACCGGCGTGACGTCCCGTTCACGCGGAGTGTCCGGTTGCCGCCGGATCGTTATGCTCAATTTCCGCTCAGATGTAATGACGTTCGTAGCACTGCGTCACTAGGGTCCTTCCCAACCGAGGAGGACGGAGCAAGAAGCCGATGAGCGGAGTTTCAGTGACCAAGGGCGCCGAGGACGCTGCACCCGCGCCCGCCGGCGATCTGGTTGTGCTGAGCAACGTCAACAAGCACTTCGGCGCGCTGCATGTGCTCCAGGACATCGACCTGACGATCGCCCGCGGCGAGGTCGTGGTCGTCATCGGGCCGTCCGGGTCCGGTAAGTCCACGCTGTGCCGCACGATCAACCGCTTGGAGACGATCGACTCGGGCGCGATCACGATCGACGGGAAGCCGCTGCCCGCGGAGGGCAAGGAGCTGGCGCGGCTGCGTGCCGACGTCGGCATGGTCTTCCAGTCGTTCAACCTCTTCGCCCACAAGACGGTCCTGGAAAACGTGATGCTCGGCCAGCTGAAGGTCCGCAAGGCGGACAAGAAGGCGGCCGAGGACAAGGCGCGTTCGCTGCTCGACCGGGTGGGCGTCGGAACCCAGGCCGACAAGTACCCCTCCCAGCTGTCCGGCGGTCAGCAGCAGCGCGTCGCGATCGCCCGGGCCCTGGCGATGGACCCGAAGGTCATGCTCTTCGACGAGCCGACCTCCGCGCTCGACCCGGAGATGATCAACGAGGTGCTGGAAGTCATGCAGCAGCTCGCCCGCGAGGGCATGACCATGGTCGTCGTCACCCACGAGATGGGCTTCGCGCGCTCTGCGGCGAACCGGGTCGTCTTCATGGCGGACGGAAAGATCGTCGAAGAGGCCACGCCCGACCAGTTCTTCAGCAACCCGCGCAGTGACCGGGCCAAGGACTTCCTGTCGAAGATCCTTCACCACTGATGGAGCCTTCAGCACCGGCTTCCGTATCTGCTGATCACTCACATCACGTCAATTCTAGGGAATCTCACCATGCAGCTTCGTAAGGTCACCGCCGCCTCGGCCGCCGTGCTCGCCCTCGCCCTCACCGCTACCGCCTGTGGTTCCGACGACAAGGACGACTCGGCCGGTTCGGGTGGCGGCAAGAAGATCACCATCGGCATCAAGATCGACCAGCCCGGTATCGGCCTGAAGACCCCGGACGGGAAGTACACCGGCTTCGACGTCGACGTCGCCACGTACGTCGCCAAGGAGCTCGGCTACGACGCCAAGAACATCGAGTTCAAGGAGACGAAGAGCGCCGACCGCGAGACGGCGATCTCGCGCGGTGACGTCAAGTTCATCGTCGCCTCCTACTCGATCAACGACGAGCGCCTGCAGAAGGTCGACTTCGCCGGCCCGTACCTCCTCGCCCACCAGGACATCCTGGTTCGCGCCGACGACAGCACGATCAAGTCGCCCGAGGACCTGAACAACAAGAAGCTCTGCTCGGTCACCGGCTCGACCTCGGCGCAGAACGTCAAGGACAAGCTGGCCCCGAAGGCGCAGCTGCAGGAGTACGGCGGCTACTCCGAGTGCCTGACCGGCCTGGAGAACAAGGCCGTCGACGCGCTGACCACGGATGACAGCATCCTGGCCGGCTACGCCTCGCAGGACGCCAACAAGGGCAAGTTCAAGCTGGCCGGCTTCAAGATGACCAACGAGAACTACGGCATCGGCCTCAAGAAGGGCGACGCCGACCTCAAGAAGAAGATCAACGACGCGCTGACCAAGATGGTCAAGGACGGTTCGTGGGACAAGGCGGTCGAGGCCAACTTCGGTCCGGCCGGCTACAAGAACGAGCCCGCCCCGAAGATCGGCAACGTCGTCAAGTGAAGCAGGGTTGGCCGGGCGCGCCGCCGCTGAACGGCGGCGCGCCGCGCCCTCCTACACGTGGAAGCACGGGAGATCGTGTTCGACTTTCTTGATGGTTATGACCTGTTGGGAGCCTTCTGGGTCACGGTGAAGCTCACCGTGTTCTCCGCCCTCGGCTCCCTCATATGGGGAACGCTGCTGGCCGGCATGAGGGTCAGCCCGGTCCCCCTGATGCGCGGTTTCGCGACCGCGTACGTGAACGTGGTCCGGAACATTCCGCTGACCGTGATCATCATGTTCGCCTCGCTGGGCCTGTATTCGACGCTCAACATCGCCCTCGGCGCCACCGACATCAAGGTCGTCAACTTCCGGCTCGCGGTGCTCGCCTTCATCGTCTACACCGCGTCGTTCGTGTGCGAGGCCCTGCGTTCGGGCATCAACACGGTGCCCGTCGGCCAGGCGGAGGCGGCCCGGGCACTCGGGCTCAGCTTCAGCCAGGTGCTGCGGCTGATCGTGCTCCCGCAGGCGTTCCGGTCCGTGGTCAACCCCCTGTCCAACGTGCTCATCGCGTTGACGAAGAACACCACCGTCGCTTCGGCGATCGGTGTGGCGGAAGCCTCGTATCTGATGAAGGGGATGATCGAGAACGAGGCGCAGCTGCTGCTGATCTCGGGCGTCTTCGCCCTCGGCTTCGTGATCCTGACCCTTCCGACCGGCCTCGTCCTCGGATGGGTGGCCAAGAAGGTGGCGGTGAAGCGATGAGCTCCGTCCTGTACGACGCCCAGGGGCCCCGCGCCAAGCGGCGCAACATCCTGTACACCGCCCTCTTCGTGCTGGCCGCCGCGGCGGTGCTGTGGTGGGTGTACAAGGGCCTCGACGAGAAGCACCAGCTCGACTGGGTCAAGTGGAAGCCGTTCTTCGCCGACACCCAGGCGTGGGAGACGTTCATCTGGCCGGGGTTCCAGAACACGATCAAGGCGGCGTTCTTCGCCCTGATCATCGCGCTGCCGCTGGGCGCGCTCTTCGGGATCGGGCGGCTCTCGGACCACCGCTGGGTGCGTGTTCCGGGCGGGGTGGTCGTGGAGTTCTTCCGCGCCATTCCCGTACTGCTCCTGATGATCATCGCCAACCAGGCGTACTCCGAGTACACCGAGCTCGACCCCGACACGCGTCTGCTGTACGCCGTGGTGACGGGCCTCGTGCTCTACAACGCCTCGGTGCTCGCCGAAATCGTGCGGGCCGGCATCCTGACGCTGCCGCGCGGGCAGACGGACGCGGCCAAGGCGATCGGCATGCGCAAGGGCCAGACGATGGTCTTCGTGCTGCTGCCGCAGGCGGTCACCGCGATGCTGCCGGCCATCGTCAGCCAGCTCGTGGTGATCGTGAAGGACACCGCTCTCGGTGGCGCTGTGCTCGCCTTCCCGGAGCTGCTCGCGTCGGTCCGCCCGATGTCCGCCAACTACGGTTCCAACACCATCGCCTGCTTCACGATCGTCGCGGTGGTCTACCTCGCGCTGAACTTCGCCCTGACGTCCTTCGCGAGCTGGCTGGAGCGGTGGCTCCGGCGCGGGAAGAAGAGCACGGGCGCGGTCGTGGGCACCGGACCGGGGGGCGAACTGGAGACGATCGGTGCGCCGTCGCTCAACGTGGACGACGGACGCGCCGTCTGACGGCTCGCCGTACGACGCCCGCGAGGGGCGGTGGCACACCTGCCACCGCCCCTCGCCGCGTTCCGGCGTCGCTTGACGCAAGCACCGGCAGTAGGTTGCATACGTTCTGTGATCGCGCACCGAGTCCCCGACGCCGCAGCACCCCCTTCGACGCCCGCGCACCTTCCGTTCCGTTGCACCGGACCGTTCCGTTCCGCCGCGCTTCCGACGGGGGACGCACCGTGGACCCGGTGATCGTCGTCGGTGCCGGGCCGGTCGGCCTGGCGCTCTCGCTCGCCCTCGCCGCGCAGGGCGTGCCGTCCGTGCTGCTCGACGAGGATCCCGACAACGACGAGACACGCCCCGCCCGTACGGTCGTGCTGCGCGAGGACACCGCGGCCTTCCTGGAGCGGCTGGGCTGCAAGGCGCTGCGGGACGAGGGACTGCGCTGGTCCGGCTGGCGTTCGGTGCGGCGCAGGCAGCTGGTGCGCGAGCTGCCGCTCGTCGAGGACCCGGTCCCGGGCAGCGGTGTGCCCGCCGCCCCCGTGCACGTACCGCAGCACGCGCTCGTACGGGGCCTGCGGGACGCGGTGGCCGCGCAGGAGCTGGTGCAGACCGCCGGGCCCAGCCGGATCGACACCCTGGAGCAGGACCCGGCCGGGGTCACCGTGCACACCAGGGAGCCCGGATCGACCTGGTGGCGCGGGAGTTACCTGGTCGGCTGCGACGGCGCCCGGTCCACCGTACGCAAACTCCTGGACATCCGGTTTCCCGGGCGTACGGCGGTGGAACGGCACGCCGTGGCCGCGCTGCGCGCCGAGCTGCCCCGGCCCGGCGAGGCCGTGCTGCACCGGTCGCCGCCCTGGCGCACCGGTGGCGCCGAGGTCACCGCGCGCCCGCTGCCCGACGACGTGTGGCGGCTGGACTGGCTGCTGCCCGCGCGCGGCGAACTGGTCACCCCGGACGCGCTCGTCACCCGGGTCCGGGACACCCTGGCCGGCTGGTGCGGCGAGACACCCCCGTACGAGCTGCTGGACACCGGGGTCTACACGCTGCACCACCGGCTGGCCCGGCGGTGGCGGGTGAAGCGGTCCTTCCTCGCCGGGGACGCCGCCCATCTGCTCGGCGCCCTCGGCACCCAGGGGCTCGACGAGGGCCTGCGGGACGCGGAGAACCTGGCCTGGAAGCTGGCTCTGGCCTGGCACCACGGGGCGTCCGACGCGCTCCTCGACAGCTACCAGGCCGAACGCCGGGCCGCCGTCGCCGCACGGCTGCGCGCCGCCGACCAGTCGCTGCCGATACTGCGGGGCGGCGGAGGTTTGCGGACGCTCGTACCGGGGAGCGCACGGGGGCACGACACCCTGCTGATGGACGGGCATCTGGGCTGCGGCCCCCTCGGTGCGCCCCCTTCCTACGCGCTGTCCCCCCTCGCGCCCGCGCGCGGCGAGGCGCACAGCTCCGTGGGCACGCCCCCCGGTGCGCCGGTGGCCGACCTACGGGTCACGGCGCCGGACGGCACCCCGGTGCGGCTGCGGGAGCGGCTGGGGCAGGGGCAGCTGCTCGTGGTGCTGGTGGCGCCCGGAACTGGAGTATGGGACCGGCGCCACTGGATGCGCGCCGGAGTGATGCCCCGGCTGGTGGAGGCCGTCGCGGCGCTGCCGGTGAAGGCCGAACTGCTGGTGGCCGAGAGCTATCCGGGGGCCTCCGCGCACACGGTTCTGCTGGTCAGGCCGGACGGGCACCTCGTGGAGGCGTTCGGCGGGGTGCGTCCGGCCGAGCTGTTCGCGGCGGCGGACGCGGCACGCGGCGGCGCGGCCCGGGCGTCGGTGCGTGCCGACAGGACCGCGAACGTCAATTGACCCTCGCGGGCGCGCATGGTCTACTCCCGGTCATGACCGACACCGATGTGCGCCTGTGGCGGAGGGTCCATATGGACCTGCTCCGCTATGCGGGCTGCGTGTGTCGCCCGTCCTGCTGAATCGCCTTCACCTGCCCTCGCCGTGCGCTGTGCCGTACGGCGGGGCGTCCGCGCGAACTCTCAGGACGGTCTCCGTGTCTGCCTCTCCCTTCCCCACCGCACCCGTGCCCACGCGCACGTCCGCGCCGGCTCCGACCGCCGCGGAACTGCTCGACTTCGTCCGCCGCACCGCCGAGGACACCGCACTCATCGCCTCCCTTCCCCTCGACCCCGAGGGCCGAACCTGGATCCGGCTGGACGGTCCCGGTGGCAGCGAGGCATGGCTGATCGGCTGGCCGCCCGGTACCGGCACCGGGTGGCACGACCACGCCGACTCGATCGGCGCCTTCCTCACCGCGGCCGGCACGCTCAGGGAGCACTCCCTCGCGGCCCGGCTGCCCACCGACGGCTGGAAGACCCTGGAACTGGCGGAGGACATCGACCGCACCCGGGAGCTGACGCCCGGCCGGGGCAGGGCCTTCGGCCGCCATCACGTCCACGAGGTGCTGAACGAGTCCCCCACGGAGCACGCCGTCTCCGTCCACGCGTACTACCCGCCGCTGCCGCGCATCCGCCGCTACAGCCGCACCGGCGCGGTGCTGCGCCTGGAGCAGACCGAGGGACCGGAGGACTGGCAGTGAGCGACGAGCCCGTCGGGATCGACGAGTTGCTGGAGCGGGTCAGGGCCGGTTACGAACGGCTCGGCCCGCGGGAAGCGTGGGCGGCGGCCTCCGAGGGCGCCCTGCTCGTGGACATCCGCTACGCGGAGCTGCGCGAGCGGGACGGACTGATCCCGGGGGCGCTGGTCATCGAGCGCAACGAGCTGGAATGGCGGCTGGACCCGCGGGGAAGCCACCGGGTCCCGGAGGCGGTGGACCACGGCCTGCGGGTGGTGGTGATCTGCAACGAGGGTTACGCGTCGAGTCTGGCGGCCGAGTCGCTGCACCGGCTCGGCCTGTACCGCGCGACGGACCTGGTGGGCGGCTTCCAGGCGTGGCGCGCGGCGGGGCTCCCGGTCGAGACGTGAGACGAGGGGGCGGCCCGCCCGGGCCGCCCCCTCATGTCCTCCTCGTCACCGGCCCGCGGCCACCTCCACCGGGCGGGTCCGCAGCGCGAACCGGCCGGGCAGTGCCGTCGCGACCAGGGCGAGCAGCGCGGCGGTGCCGACCACGGTCCCGTACACCAGGGGCAGCACACCGGGCGCCGCGCTTCCCGTCATGCCGATGCTGAACGCGGTCAGTACGGCGAGCGCGATTCCCGTACCGAGGGCCGTGGAAACCGCCAGGACCGACAGGGTCTCGGTACGGAGCATCCGCAGCACCTGGCGGCGCGTGGCGCCGGCGAGCCTCAGGAGGGCGAACTCCCTGAACCGTTCCGACACCGACATGGCCAGCGTGTTGACGACGGCGATGGCGGTGAAGGCGAGGACCAGCCCCATGGCGAGGAGGTTGACCTCGGCGTTCTCCTGTCCCCGGTCGGCCTGGAGCCGGTCGGCGACCGCCGGCGTGACGACCGCGATGCCGGGGAACTTCCGCACGGCGGCGGACAGTTCGTCCCCGGACGCGTTCCCGGCCACCAGGACCGTCGCGGCGAGCGGGTTGTCCATGTGCCGTGCGACCAGGTCGTGCGGCAGGGTGAGGTCCCCGAAGCCGAGGCCCCGCCGGTAGACGGCGGCGACGGTGAGCGTGGTGGGGGTGCCGTCGCCGAGGTGCAGGGCGAGTTCGCTGCCGACGTGCAGCCCGAGCCGGTCGGCGGCGAGTTCACTGATCGCGGCGGCCCGCTCGTTTGCGGCGAACTTCGCGAGGGAACCGCTCGTCACACCCGGGTCCCAGGTGCGGGTGAGCCCCTGACCGGTGACGCCCTGCGCCGCGTACTTCTCCAGGCCCACGCGCACGGTGGTGCGTACGACCTCCGTGGCGGCGGTGACACCGGGCGTCGCGCGGACCGCCTCCGTCGCCGCCGACGGCACGCCCGGCCCCCGCGCGCCGAGCACCCAGGTGGCGCGGGTGCCCTCCCTGGCCTGGGCGCGGGCGGCGTCGCCCACGGTCGGCTGGAGGAAGAGGACCGTGCACGTCATGCCGATGAGCAGGGTGAGCGGGGTGACGACGGAGGCCATCCGGGTGGAGTTTCCCCGGACGTTCGCGGTGGCCAGGGAACTCATCGGACCCGTCCGCCGGAGCACGCCCGCCATCAGGAAGGCGGCGGCCCGCACGAGGAGGGGCCCCAGCAGCGAGACCGCCGTGGCCAGCACCACCACGGCCAGGAAGGTCACGGGGGTCGAGGCGGCCTCGGTGCGCAGCACGCTCAGGACACCGACCAGCGCCCCGCCGCCGGCGAGCAGGAGCAGCCCCACGAGGACGCGTACCCCGGCCGGGCGGCGGCGCTCGACCGCGGACTCGGCCATGGCCTCGGCCGGACGCAGTCCTGCGATCCGGCGGCCGGAGATCCGGGCGGCCGCCCAGGCGCCGAACAGGGTGACGGCGACGGCGGCGCAGGCGGGGAGGGCTCCGGCCGTACGTTCCAGAGTCGGCGGGATCACGCCCATACCGGTGAACCGGCCGTGCAGCCAGGCGGCGAGCGGCAGTCCGGCGAACGCGCCCAGGACCCCGGCGAAGGCCCCGACGACCAGGGCCTCCCGGCCGAGCAGTCGGCGGACCTGACGCGAGGTGGCGGCGATGGTACGGAGCAGGGCCAGCTCGCGGTGGCGCTGCTGGATGGAGAGGGCGAACGTCCCGACGACTACGAGCACCGCGACCAGCAGCGAGGTGCCGCCCATGGCCCCGCCCATCGAGACCAGCTTGACGCGGGCTCCGGCCGCGTCGAGGAATTCGACCGGTCCGCGTCCGTCACCCGTCGCCACCTGGGCGGTGGTGCCCTTGAGTGCGGCCGTTACCTGCTCCTTGAGCGTGCCGGTGTCGGTCCCGGGCTCGGGGAGGACGCCGATCGCGCTGACCCGGCCGTCCCGGTCCGCGAGCCGCCGTGCCTCCGCGTCGGAGAAGAACAGCGAGCGCTGCTGCCGGAGTTCGCCCCTCCCCCGGGGCGTGGCGATGCCGCTGATGCGGTACGTGCGCGGGGCGCCGGTCGACTGCACGGTGACCCGGTCCCCGGTCGCGAGGCCCGCCCGTGCGGCAAGGGTCCGGTCGACCACCACGTCGTCGTCGGACGCCGGGGCACGGCCGGCGGTCAGCGCGAAGGGGGTCAGCGGGGCGGACGACCAGGCGTGCCCGTGGAGGGGGACGTCGTCGTCCGCCCCGTGGGCGGGGAGCCCGAGCGGCTGGGCGAGGAAGGTCAGTTCGGGGACGACCGTGCGGACGCCCGGCAGGCGGCGCAGCCGGTCGGCGGTTGCGGCGGGGAGCCAGGCGCGTTCGGCGACGGGCTTCGCCTTGTGCTTGGTCTTCGTCTTGCCGTTGCCCTTGTGCTTGACGGTCGTGCGGTGGACGTTCTGGTCGGCGGAGACGATCAGCGGTGTGGCCGCGTACCGCTCGGTGGCGATCCGGCCGCGCAGGCCGGTCTCCAGCAGGGTGCCGCAGGCGGTGACGAGTGCGGCGGCACACATGAGGGCGAGGAACGCCCCGAGGAATCCCGCCTTGCGGTGCCGGATCGTCCGCAGGGCATAGCGCAGCATCATGAGGCGTCCGTCTCTGATCGATCGGGGTCCGGGAAGGCGAGCAGGCGGGTGTGGACCGTCCTGGCTCCCGGTGCGGGGTCGGCGCCGGGGCGCCGGTAGCGGTTCATCAGGGCGATGTACTCCTCGAAGAACGCGCGGAGTTCGGGGAGGGTGAGGCTCAACGCGCCCCGCGAATAGGCGAAGGCGTCGGCCCACTCGTCCGGCTCCGCGTCGGCGCTCTCGCGCTGGAGCCGTTCGAAGAGGGCGAGGTCGGCTGCGTACGCGTGCCGGTTCAGCTCGTCGATGACGAGGCGCAGTTCGGGCGTCCGCCGCGAGGCCGGCGGAAAGCGCCGGTCCCCGGGAACGGCCCGCCACCACCTGCCCCGACGCCCGGCCGGCTCCTGCGGCACGGTGTCCGCCACGAAGCCGTAGCGGGCCAGTTCACGCAGGTGGTAGCTGGTCGCCCCGGTGTTCAGCCCCAGCGCCCGGGCGAGGATCGCGGAGGTCGCGGGGCCGTGCAGGGTGAGGTGCTGAAGAATCTGCTGGCGTCGCGGCTGGGCAAGCGCTTTGAGCGCGGCCAACTCCGTGATCTCGGTACCACCGGGCTGCTCTGGCATGCGTCACACACTGCTCTGTGCACAGATACCTGTGCACTGGAGCATCCCGGCGTCTCCGTAGGGGGGTTGTCCCCCGGAGGGGTGGGGGCGGGCCCGGCTGTGCGTGAGGACCGGGCCCGGCCGCGCCGTGCGAGCACCGGCGCACCGTCGGGCCGGGACGCGGTACGGCTCACCGCCCGATGGGCGTCGCGCCGTTCACCGCCCGGCGGCGCCTCCGGGCGCCCCGCGCTCGCAGCGCGTCCGTCTCAGCCGTGGTTCGCCACCGGAATGCCGCGTGACACACCCGTATGGCGTCGCTCAGGTGGAGCGGGCCGGAGGGCGGGCGGACAGTCGCCTCACGGCGGGCGCGGTCGTTCCGGCCCGGCCCGCCCGCCGGAACGCCATCTGGGGCGCCGGTACGCCGCTACGACGGGGAGCACGCACCGATGCCGACCACCGCCCTCACCCCCGACGAACTCGACGCCCAAGCCGCGCGCCTCCATGACACGGACGCCTGGCAGCAGATCGTCACCGGCTGGGACCTGACCGCACCGCCCACGCCGACCCCCGCTGCCGACTGGCGCGCCCTGCTCTCCGTGCCGGTGGACCGGCTGATCGCCGACACAGTCCGGGCACTGCCCCCGCCGCACCGCGCGAGCGTCCGCTCCCCGGGCGCATCGGTGCGATCCTGCCCGACCGGCTCCACGCGTGGCGGCGCCTCGGGCGGCCCGATGTGCGGCCGTCCGTCCATCTCGCCCACGCCCGGCTGATCCTGTCCGAGTGGGGCTGGCAGAACACGCCGTACCGGCTCCGCAACATCCGGGGCGCCCGCTGCGTCTGCGGCGCCATGCTCACCGCACACCGCCTGGGCTACGGCTCCGCGGAGACGGTCGACCGGGCCGGGGCCTGGCTGATCGCGGAGCTGCGCTCCCAGGGCTGGGCCGGGCTCATCGGTCCCTGGAACCGCTGTCCGGGGCGCACCGCCGAGGACGCCCTCGCACTGATCGACGCCACCATCAGCCGGGCGGCCCGCGCAGGGCAGTAGCGGCCGTCGGCTCAGAAGGGCTCGTCCAGCCCCTCCGTGTCCTCCCCCTCTTCCTCCAGCGCCCGGCGCACCACGCGCAGGGCCATCCCCTCGCCGTACCCCTTGCGGGCGAGCATGCCCGCGAGGCGGCGCAGGCGTTTGTCGCGGTCCAGTCCCCGGGTGGACCGGAGCTTGCGGGAGACCAGCTCCCGCGCGGTCTCCTCCTCCTGCTCCGAGTCGAGCTGCCCGACGGCCTCGTCGATCACGGCGGCGTCCACGCCCTTGGTCCGCAGCTCACGGACCAGCGCCCGGCGGGCGAGCCCCCGGCCGTGGTGCCGGGACTCCACCCAGGCGTCGGCGAACGCGGCGTCATCGATCAGCCCGACGTCCTCGAAGCGGGACAGCACCTCTTCGGCTGCCTCGTCCGGGATCTCCCGCTTGCGGAGGGCGTCCGCGAGCTGCTTGCGGGTGCGCGGTGTGCCGGTGAGCAGACGCAGACAGATGTTGCGGGCCTGCTCGACCGGGTCGCGCGGTTCCCCCTTCTCGGCCCTCGACGAGGAGGGGGAACCGCTGTCACTGGACCGGGAGCGGGAACGGCGTCCCGCTCCCTCACCGGATCCGGAGGCCACGCCGGGGTCGGTGGCGCCGGCCGGCCACTCAGTACGACGCGTCACGGCTCAGCTCTTGGCCGCGGCCGCCTTGGCCGGCTTGGTCTTGCCGGCTGCCGCCGTCGCCGGCTTCGCCGCGGCCTCGGCCGGAGCCGCCGCGCCCGCCGCGCCCGCCCCCGGCTCGGCGGCGGCGTCCTCGGGCCGGACCCCGACGCCCAGCTTCACCAGGATCTTCTTCTCGATCTCGTTGGCGAGGTCGGGATTGTCCTTGAGGAAGTTGCGCGCGTTCTCCTTGCCCTGGCCGAGCTGGTCGCCCTCGTACGTGTACCAGGCGCCGGCCTTGCGGACGAAGCCGTGCTCCACGCCCATGTCGATCAGACCGCCCTCGCGGCTGATGCCCTGGCCGTAGAGGATGTCGAACTCGGCCTGCTTGAAGGGCGGCGCGACCTTGTTCTTGACGATCTTGACGCGGGTGCGGTTGCCGACCGCGTCGGTGCCGTCCTTGAGCGTCTCGATGCGGCGGATGTCGAGGCGCACCGAGGCGTAGAACTTGAGCGCCCGGCCACCGGTGGTGGTCTCCGGCGAGCCGAACATCACACCGATCTTCTCGCGGAGCTGGTTGATGAAGATCGCGGTGGTCTTGGACTGGTTGAGCGCGCTGGTGATCTTCCGGAGCGCCTGGCTCATCAGGCGGGCCTGGAGACCCACGTGCGAGTCACCCATCTCGCCCTCGATCTCCGCGCGCGGCACCAGGGCCGCGACGGAGTCGATGACGATGAGGTCGAGGGCGCCCGAGCGGACCAGCATGTCCACGATCTCGAGGGCCTGCTCACCGTTGTCCGGCTGGGACAGGATGAGGCTGTCGATGTCGACGCCGAGCTTCTTCGCGTACTCCGGGTCGAGGGCGTGCTCCGCGTCGATGAAGGCCACCGAACCGCCGAGCTTCTGCGCGTTCGCCACGGCGTGCAGCGTCAGCGTCGTCTTACCGGAGGACTCCGGTCCGTACACCTCCACCACACGGCCGCGCGGCAGACCGCCGACGCCGAGCGCGACGTCGAGCGCGGTGGACCCGGTGGGAATCACCTCGATGGGCTCGTTCGGCCGCTCGCCGAGGCGCATCACCGCGCCCTTGCCGAATTGCCGTTCAATCTGTGCGAGTGCGGCGTCCAGCGCCTTCTCGCGGTCGGTTCCTGCCATGGGTTCCACCCGATTTGCTTGAGTCGATCGCTTCACGTCAAAGACGCTAACCCCTGCCACTGACAATGGGCCTCGACGTCCTCCCGGCCTGTGGAAAACTCCGCGGTCGGGCCCGGGAAAACCCGGCCGGAATCCCATGAGAATGGATGTTCGATTTTAGTGTCAAGCGCACCACGCCGCCCCTCCACGGCCGGGCCGGAGACGCGGTCCGCTCAGCCCCGGGAGCGGCGGCGGGGGCTGTAGGCGAGCCTGAACTGGGGGAAGCGTTCCCGCCGGGGGTCCAGCAGATCGATCAGCGCGACCAGTTCGACCTGGAGGTCCTTGAGGCGGCCGACGGCCCGGGCCGTGTCAGCCGCGAGCCTGTCCACGTCCGCCAGCGGATCGGAGAACCACGCGGCGAACTCCCGGTCCTGTTCCAGCTTCGAGCAGAACTCCGCGTAACCCAGGCAGCGGCGGCGGCCCGGCTCACCGTCGGGATGGACCATGAGCTCACCGACGGCCCGCTGCTGGGCGCCGAACAGCCGGAGCTCGTTACTCGCCGTGTCGATCCTGGAGAGGCTGCTGCCGATCCGCGAGATCTGCCTCATGACCCGCGCGTTGAGGCGGCTCCTGCCCAGGTCGAGGAACTGGACGTCGCGGCGCAGGATCTCCACCCAGCCCAGGTACTCGGCCAGCACGAAGACCGTGCTGCGCCGGACGAAGTCCGCCTCGCGCGGGGTGCCCCGAGTGAGGAAGCTCGTCAGAAAACCGTTGCCGCGCGCGGGGTCCTGATCGATGTCATGGCCGTGCAGGATGTTGAAAAGCCTGCTCTGCAGATCGAACGCGGCCCAGGCCAGGGAGGCCCCGTACCGGTCCATGTAATCGCGCTGCTCGCGGGAGCGCAGGCGGCGCTGCTGCCAGTAGCTGAAGAGCGCGGCCGCCGCCGCACCGCAGACGGCAACGGCCGCCGATGCCAGGGACAGCCACTCCATGTTCCCCCAGGTCGGCACGAGATCCCGCGCCTGAGCCTACGGGCCCGCCCTGTCCGCTCCAGCGGGACGAGCGCCTCAGGTGCCGCTCGGTCCGGAAGGCCCGCCCGGCTCCTCCGGGGCGCCGCCGTCCGTCTCCCCGTCGCCCTCCCGGCCGCCGTCCTCGCCCGCGAAGGCGGTACGCATTCGTCTCAGGCGCGTCCACAGGGGCTCGCCCCGCACGCCGGGGCGGCTGCCGTGGACGCGCGGGTCGTCCGCGACGTCGTAGCGCTTCACGTACGCGCCGAGGAACGCCTGGAGCGTGGCCACCGCGGGGATGGCGATCAGCGCGCCGACGGCGCCCATGAGGGCCGTGCCCGCGATGACCGAGCCGAAGGCCACGGCGGGGTGGATGTCCACCGTCTTCGCGGTGAGCTTGGGCTGGAGCATGTAGTTCTCGAACTGCTGGTACACCACGACGAAGCCGAGGACCCAGAGCGCGTACCAGGGATCGACGGTGAAGGCGATCAGCATCGGCAGAGCGCCCGCGAGGTACGTGCCGATCGTGGGGATGAACTGGGAGACGAGCCCGACCCAGACCGCGAGCGCCGGAGCGTACGGGACACCGAGGGCGGCCAGCAGGATGTAGTGCGCGACGCCGGAGATGAGCGCCATCAGGCCGCGCGAGTAGAGGTAGCCGCCGGTCTTGTCCACGGCGATCTCCCAGGCCCGCAGCACCTCCGCCTGGCGGGCGGGCGGCAGTACGGAGCACAGCCCGCGCCGCAGCCGGGGACCGTCCGCGGCGAAGTAGAAGGAGAACAGGAAGATCGTCAGCAGGCGGAAGAGGCCGCCGAGGACGGTCGCCGAGACGTCGAGCACTCCGGTCGCGCTGTTCTGCACGTACTTCTGCAGCCAGTCGGAGTGCAGCAGGCTGTCCTGGACCTCGACGCGGGAGAGTTCCGTGTGGAAGGTCTGGTTGACCCAGTTGATCACCGAGTCGAGGTACTTCGGGAAGTCCTCCACCATGTCGACGATCTGGCCCGCGAGCATCGAGCCGAGCAGCACGACGAAGCCGGCTCCGGCGATCATCACGGCGAGGAAGACCAGGAAGGTGGCGAGGCCCCGGCGCATGCCGCGGGCGGACATCCGGCTCACCGCGGGTTCGATGGCGAGCGCCAGGAAGAAGGCGATCAGCACATTGATCAGCAGGCCGATGAGCTGGTCGAACGCCCAGCTGCCGAGCCGGAAGCAGGCGTAGAGCGCGAGAGCGAGGACCATGGCACGCGGCAGCCAGGCGGGCATGCGGGCGGGCCCCGCGCCGGACGGCGGGGCCGGCGGTACGGCCGGTGGTACGGGCGGCGTGCGCGGCGGCTGGATCTGAGCGGTCTCGTCTGTGGGTGCCACGGAGCAAGTCTCGCCTATGTGGGTGACAATCCCTCCCGCACCCCGGAAGGCGGCCTTCCCGCCCCGGCGTCAGCGTCTGTCGGCGGGGATGTCCATCGCGGCACACACCCCGCGCCAGACGTCCTTCGCCTCCCAGCCGGCCGCCAGCGCCTCATGGACCGTACGTCCGCCCAGCTCGGCCATCACATGGTCGCGTGCGAAGGAGTCCGCGTAGGCCGCGCCGAAGTGGTCCGCCATCCGTTCCCAGAAAATCGTCAACCGCATGCCTTCAGTATCCCGCTCCTGAGAGTGCAGCCGGGCCGCATCCGCCCTGCTCGGGGGCCCGAAGCCCTACGGTCGGTCCATGGCTGCAACTGGAACAAGTCCCCTCGACCGGGCCGAGCAGTTCATCTGGCTCACGGCCCGTGTCCTCGAACAGCGGCGGTTCGCCCATCAATACCTGGAGGGAGGAGCGGACGCGGTGGAGACGGCCCTCACCGCGTATGCCAATGAGGACGGCGGTTACGGCCACGCGCTCGAACCGGATCTCCGGGGTCCCGTCAGTCAGCCCCTGCACACCGCCCACGCGCTCAGCGTCCTCGACTCCATCGGCCGGTGCGGCGGTCTGCGGGTGGAGCGGATCTGCCGGTATCTGACGGAGGTGTCCACCAAGGAGGGCGCCCTGCCCGCGCTGCTGCCCTCCCAGCGCGACTATCCGGCGGCCCCCTTCATCCCGATCGTGGACGACCCGCCGGCCGAGCTGCTGGCCACCGGACCCGTCGTCGGCCTGCTGCACCGCAACGAGGTGTGGCATGCCTGGCTCTTCCGGGCGACCGACTTCTGCTGGGCGGCCGTCGAGGCCCTGGAGGTGTCGCATCCGTACGAGATCGAGGCGGCGGTCGCCTTCCTCGACGGGGTGCCGGACCGGTCCCGGGCGGAGGCCGCCGCCGAACGGCTGGGGCGGCTGGTACGCGACCAGCGACTGGCCGTGCTCGATCCGGACCGGCGCGCGGAGTACCCGGTGGCCCCCGGATACGCACCGGGCGAGCAGCACTTCCCGTACGACTACGCCCGTACACCCGCATCGCTCGCCCGGCGGTGGTTCTCCGACACCGAGATGGAGCGCTCGCTCGACCATCTCGCCGCCGCGCAGGAGCCGGACGGCGGCTGGCCGGTCACCTGGCGGCAGTGGGCACCCGGGACGGCGCTGGAGGGGCGGCCCCTGGTGACCCTCAGGGCGCTGGAAACGCTGAGGGCGCACGGCCGCGTGCCGGCGTGACGGCCGGTCTGGCTCGAAGGGCGCGTCCCGGCTTGAAGGACACCACTGCCGGGAAGGGCGCGCCGGTAAGGGGCAAGCCCCAGGAGGCATGCCCCTTACACTCCCGGGCTGGACACGCTTAGCCCAGCGCGCGCACCCCCGCCGTGACGGCCACGGCAGCACCCACGACCACCAGGAAGGGCGCGCGCAGGACAAGGGCGAGCGCCGCGGCGGCCAGCCCCGCGCCCCTGGCGTCCAGTGTCAGGTGCTGTCCGTCACCGAAGGTCTGCTGGGCGGTGAGCGCGGCCAGCAGGGCCACCGGGAGCAGGGCGGCCAGGCGCTGCACCAGCGGGCGTTCCAGTGCGCCGGCGGGCACCAGGAGGCCGAGCAGCTTGGCCAGGTAGCAGCCGACGAAGGTCAGCGCGATGGCGATCCAGACGTTCATCGGCCGCCCTCCGCACGGGTCGCACCGGCGTCCTCCGCCTCGGTTCTGCCCGTGCCGTCCCGCCTGGCCCGCCCCATCAGGAACAGGACGACGGGCGCGGCCAGCGCGGACAGCAGCACGGGCACCCCGGCCGGCAGCACCGGCAGGAGACCGAGGGCGAGCAGGACGGCGAGCCCCGCCGTCACGCGCTCCGTGGTGGACTTCAGCATCGGGGCGAGCAGCGCGAGGAAGACGGCCGGGCTGGCCGCGTCGAGCCCCCAGGCATCGGTGTCGCCGAGCGCCTCGGCGCCCATGGCGCCCACCAGGGTGGTCAGGTTCCACAGCACGTAGAGGGTGAGCCCGGTGACGGTGAAGCCGATCCGCGCGGCCCGCCGGGTGGGCTGGGGCAGCGTCACGGCGGTGGTCTCGTCGATGACCCACTGGGCGGCGAGCGGGCGCAGGGCGCGCGGCAGCGCGAGGAGCTGGGAGAGCCGCAGGCCGTAGAAGGCGTTGCGCACACCGAGGAAGAAGGCCCCGGCGGCCGCGGTGTACGGGTTGCCGCCGGCGGCGAGCGCGCCGACCAGGGCGAACTGGGAGGCGCCGGTGAAGACGAGCAGGCTGAGCGCGCACGTCTGGAGCAGGCTCAGGCCGGAGCCCGCCGAGGTGACGCCGAAGGCGAAGCCGGAGAGGCCGACGGCTATGCCGACGCCGAGCGCGTCGCGTACGACGGCCGAGTCCGGCTTGGTCCCGGCGTCGAGTGTGCTGCCGCCGGGCGGATCGGCGGTGGTGCAGGGGGGTGCTGTCTGTTTTGCCACGTCTCGCACGCTACCGGGGCCGGTCCGGACCGGTCTTGTACGTTCTTGCACGTTCGCGCTGGTAGGCGCCGGGGGTCACTCCCACGATCCGGGTGAAGTGACGGTTGAGATGCGGCTGGTCGGTGAAGCCGACTTCCGCCGCCGCGACCGAGGGGGCCGTGCCCGCGTCGAGCATCCGGCGCGCACGCCGCACCCGGGCGTCGGTGAGCCAGGTGTGCGGGGGCATCCCGTACTGCTTCTTGAACGCGCGCAGCAGCGCGAACGGGCTCGTGCCCAGCTCGGCGGCCAGCGCCTCCAGGGTCGGCGGTTCGGCCATCCGGGATTCCAGCAGGGCACGGGCGCGCACCGCGTCGCGGGCCCCGGCGGCGCGGGGCGCCGACACGGGGAACGCGGTGCCGTGCCGGGTGAGCAGGCGGGTGACGACGACCCGCAGCACGCTGTCGGCGGCCAGGGCGTTGCCCTCCTCGGCGGCCCGGTGGACCTCGGCTATCAGCCGGGCCGCGTACGGATCGGCCACCCCGGTCTCGGCGAAGCCGACGGTGCCCCGCAGACGCGTCGTATCGGCCGCGATGTCGTTGACCACCTGCGCGGACGGGTAGAGCGTGTCGTACACCCAGCCTTCGGGGACACCCGCCCGGGCGGTGTGCGGGACCTCCGGGTTGATCATGACGACGGTCCCGGGGCCCGCGTGCAGGGTGCCGCCGGGTGTTCCGATGTCCTCGACGCCATGGCTCACCGTGGCGACGACATAGCCCTCGTGGCTGTGGCGCGGGAAGGTGTGCCGGATGTAGCGGGCCCGCAGCAGGTCGAGGTCGGGCAGCTCCGCGTAACTCCAGTGCCGCGCCCACTCCCCCGGTTGCTGTGCTCCTGCCATGGGGGGATTCTCCCAGCTCGCGGGCGGGCGAGCCGCCTGTCCCGCGGCCCGCCGGGCGGTTGTCGGGGCCGTTGTCAGTGGCGGGGTGCACGATGGGGGCATGACCGGCTCCGCGCTCGATTCCTTCTCCCCCGCCACCCGCAGCTGGTTCACGGGGGCCTTCAGCGCGCCGACCGCCGCGCAGGAAGGTGCCTGGCGGGCGATCGGCGAGGGATCGGACGTGCTGGTCGTCGCGCCGACCGGTTCGGGCAAGACGCTGGCCGCCTTCCTCGCCGCCCTGGACCGGCTGGCGGCCGTCCCCCCGCCGGCCGAGGCGAAGAAGCGCTGCCGCGTGCTGTACGTGTCACCGCTCAAGGCGCTCGCGGTCGACGTGGAGCGCAATCTGCGCTCACCGCTGACCGGCATCCGCCAGGAGTCGGTGCGCCAGGGGCTGCCCGAGCCCGAGGTCAGGGTGGGCATCCGGTCGGGCGACACCCCGGCCGCCGAGCGCCGCTCGATGGCGACCCGCCCGCCGGACATCCTGATCACGACACCCGAGTCGCTGTTCCTGATGCTGACCTCCTCGGCCCGCGAGGCCCTGTCCGGCATCGAGACGGTGATCCTGGACGAGGTGCACGCGGTCGCGGGCACCAAGCGCGGCGCCCATCTCGCCGTATCGCTGGAGCGCCTGGACGAGCTGCTGCCCCGGCCGGCCCGGCGCATCGGTCTGTCGGCCACCGTCCGGCCGGTGGACGAGGTGGCGCGCTTCCTCTCCCCGCAGCGCAAGGTGGAGATCGTCCAGCCGCCGTCCAGCAAGCAGTTCGACCTGTCGGTGGTCGTGCCCGTCGAGGACCTGGGCGAGCTGGGCGGTTCCCCCGCCACCGACGACACCTCGGGGGAGGCCGAGAAGCCGTCGATCTGGCCGCATGTGGAGGAGCGGATCGCCGATCTCGTCCAGGCGCACCGCTCCACGATCGTCTTCGCGAACTCCCGCCGCCTCGCGGAGCGCCTGTGCAACCGGCTCAACGAGATCGCGTACGAGAGGGCCACCGGCGAGACGATGCCGGAGGCCCACTCCCCCGCCGAGATCATGGCGGAGTCCGGCGCGGCCAAGGGCGCTCCCGCCCTGCTCGCCCGCGCCCACCACGGCTCGGTCTCCAAGGAGCAGCGCGCCCAGGTCGAGGAGGACCTGAAGGCGGGAAGGCTGCCCGCCGTCGTCGCCACCTCCAGCCTGGAGCTGGGCATCGACATGGGCGCGGTCGACCTGGTGATCCAGGTCGAGTCGCCGCCCTCCGTCGCCTCGGGCCTCCAGCGCGTCGGCCGCGCCGGCCACCAGGTGGGCGCGGTCTCCACCGGTGTCGTCTTCCCTAAGTACCGGGGCGACCTGGTGCAGGCGGCCGTGGTCACCGAGCGGATGCGGACGGGCTCCATCGAGGCGCTGCGCGTCCCGGCCAATCCGCTGGACGTGCTGGCCCAGCAGCTGGTCGCGATGGTCGCCCTGGACAGCTGGCAGGTGGACGACCTGCTCGCGGTGGTCCGCCGGGCCGCCCCCTTCGCCTCGCTGCCCGAGTCGGCGTTCACGGCCGTGCTCGACATGCTCGCGGGCCGCTATCCGTCCGACGCCTTCGCGGAGCTGCGGCCCCGCGTCGTCTGGGACCGTGTCGCCGGTACGGTCACGGGCCGGCCCGGTGCGCAGCGCCTCGCCGTCACCTCGGGCGGGACCATCCCGGACCGTGGCCTCTTCGGGGTGTTCCTCGCCGGAGCGGACCCCAAGAAGGGCGGCGGCCGGGTCGGTGAGCTGGACGAGGAGATGGTCTACGAGTCCCGGGTCGGCGACGTCTTCACGCTGGGCACGACCTCCTGGCGGATCGAGGACATCACCCGTGACCGGGTCCTCGTCTCCCCCGCGCCCGGTGTCCCCGGGCGGCTGCCGTTCTGGAAGGGCGACCAGCTGGGCCGCCCGCTGGAGCTGGGCCGCGCCCTGGGGGCCTTCCTCCGCGAGCTGGGCGGGCTCTCTCCCGAGGACGCCCGTGACCGCCTGCTCTCCGCCGGTCTTGACACCTGGGCCGTCGACAACGTCCTCGCGTATCTGGACGAGCAGCGCCGGGCCTGCGGTCATGTCCCGGACGACCGGACCATCCTGGTCGAGCGCTTCCGGGACGAGCTGGGCGACTGGCGGGTCGTCGTGCACTCCCCGTTCGGCGCGCAGGTGCACGCCCCCTGGGCGCTGGCGCTGAGCGCCCGCCTCGCCGAGCGGTACGGGATGGACGCCCAGGTCATGCATGCCGACGACGGGATCGTGCTGCGGCTGCCCGACGCCGACATGATGGGCCTCGACCTCCTGGACTTCGACCCGGCGCAGGACCCGGGCCAGGAGCCAGGTCAGGGCGCCGCCGCGCCGCTCGCCCCGGCCAACACCGCCTTCGACAGCGACCAGCCCCCGGTCGGCGCCTCCGACGTCGCCTTCGACAAGGGCGAGATCGCGCAGATCGTCACCGACCAGGTGGGCGGCTCCGCCCTGTTCGCCTCGCGGTTCCGCGAGTGCGCGGCCAGGGCGCTGCTGCTTCCCCGCCGCAGCCCCGGCAAACGCACCCCGCTCTGGCAGCAGCGCCAGCGGGCCGCGCAGCTCCTCCAGGTCGCCTCCGAGTTCGGCTCCTTCCCCATCGTTCTCGAAGCGGTCCGCGAATGCCTCCAGGACGTCTTCGACGTGCCGGGGCTCACGGAGGTGATGGGCGACCTGGAGGCCCGGCGCATCCGCCTGGTCGAGGTCACCACCCAGGAGCCCTCCCCATTCGCCCGCTCCCTCCTCTTCGGCTATGTCGCCCAGTTCCTGTACGAGGGCGACTCGCCGCTCGCCGAGCGGCGCGCCGCCGCGCTCTCCCTGGACTCCCGGCTCCTCGCCGAGCTGCTGGGCCGGGCGGAACTGCGCGAACTGCTCGACGCCGATGTGCTGACCGAGCTGGAGCGGGAGCTCCAGTGGCTGGCGGACGACCGCCGGGTCAAGGACGCCGAGGGCGTCGCGGACCTGCTGCGGGTGCTCGGCCCGCTCACCGACGAGGAGCTGGCCGAGCGGGGGGCCGGGCCCGCCTGGGCCAAGGAGCTGGAGACCGCCCGCCGCGCCATCCGCGTCCGGATCGCCGGGGCGGCCCACTGGGCGGCGATCGAGGACGCGGGCCGGCTGCGCGACGCCCTGGGCACGGCGCTCCCGGTCGGCGTCCCCGAGGCGTTCACCGAGCCGGTGAAGGACCCCCTGGGCGACCTCCTCGCCCGCTACGCCCGTACGCACGGCCCGTTCACCTCCACCGCGGCGGCGGCCCGGTTCGGCCTCGGCACGGCCGTCACGGACGGGGCGCTGCAACGGCTCGCGGCGTCGGGCCGCATCGTCCAGGGCGAGTTCCACCCCGCCGGCATCGGCCAGGAGTGGTGCGACGCCACGGTGCTGCGGCGGCTGCGGCGCCGTTCGCTGGCCGCCCTCCGCCATGAGCTGGAGCCGGTCCCGCCCGCCGCCCTGGCCGGGTTCCTGCCGCAGTGGCAGCATCTCGGCGGCAACAGCCTGCGCGGCATCGACGGGCTGGCCCGCGCCGTCGAACAGCTCCAGGGGGCGCCCGTCCCCGCCTCCGCGCTGGAACGGCTCGTCCTGCCCGGCCGGGTCACCGGATACACCCCCGCGCTCCTGGACGAGCTGACCACCACCGGCGAGGTCGTCTGGGCCGGCGCGGGCGCCCTGCCCGGCAAGGACGGCTGGATCTCCCTCTATCTCGCGGACAGCGCGCCCCTGCTCCTCCCACCGCCGCGCCCCTTGGAGCTGAGCGCGCTGCACGAGTCCGTGCTGACCGCGCTCGGCGGCGGCTACGGCCTGTTCTTCCGCCAGATCGCCGACCAGGTCCGCGCCACCACCCACCCCGACTGCACCGATCCGCAACTGGCGGACGCCCTGTGGGACCTCGCCTGGTCCGGCCGCCTGACCAACGACACCCTGGCGCCGCTGCGCTCGCTCCTGGGCTCGGGCCGCACGGCCGGTTCGACCGCGCACCGCGCCCGGCGGAACGTGCCGCGCGGCCGCTACGGCACCCTCACCGCCGCCGCGCGCCCGGCCTCGCGCACCGGGCCGCCCACGGTCTCGGGCCGCTGGTCCCTGCTGCCGGCCATCGAGCCCGAGCCCACGCACCGCGCCCACGCCCTGGCGCGCACGCTGCTGGACCGCCACGGGGTGGTGACCCGGGGCGCGGTACAGGCCGAGGGCGTCGAGGGCGGCTTCTCCGCGGCGTACCGGGTGCTGTCGGCCTTCGAGGACAACGGGCAGGCGCGCCGGGGGTACGTCGTGGAGGGGCTGGGGGCCGCCCAGTTCGCGATGGACGGCGCGGTGGACCGACTCCGCGCGGTGTCCACGGCCCGGGACCGTACGGAGCCGGGCGCCGACCCCCGCGCCCTCGTCCTCGCGGCGGCCGACCCGGCCAATGCGTACGGGGCCGCCCTGCCGTGGCCGGAGCCGCCGGACGGGGCCGGGCACAAGCCGGGCCGCAAGGCGGGCTCGCTCGTGGTCCTGGTCGACGGTGAGCTGACGCTGTACATGGAGCGCGGCGGCAAGACGCTGCTCGCCTGGCCGACCGATCCGGACGACCCTGCGCTCCGGGCGGCGGCCGGGGCGCTGGCCTCGGCCGCGCGCGCCGGGGCCCTCGGCACGGTGACCGTCGAGCGCACCAACGGCGCCTCGTCCCTGACCTCGCCCCTGGGGCGCACGCTGGAGGCGGCCGGCTTCCTCGCCACCCCAAGGGGCCTGCGCCTGCGCGCCTGAGGGCGCCACACCGCGCACGACAGCCCCCCGCCCCACGCATCATGGAGGCATGCCCGAAGGAGACACCGTCCTGCAGACCGCCGCGCGGCTGCATCGCGCGCTGGCCGGACAGACCCTCACCACGTCCGACCTCCGCGTCCCCCGGTTCGCCACCGCCGACCTCACGGGCCGGACCGTCCTCGACGTCACCGCCCGGGGCAAGCACCTGCTGACCCGGATCGAGGGCGGTCTCACCCTGCACAGCCACCTCCGGATGGACGGCGCCTGGCGGATCTACGACCCGGGCGAGCGCTGGCGCGGCGGCCCGGCGCACCAGATCCGCGCCGTCCTGGGCAACGCGGCCCACACCGCCGTCGGCTACCGCCTCCCGGTCCTGGAGCTCATGCGCACCCAGGACGAGGAGCAGGCGGTCGGCCATCTCGGCCCCGATCTGCTCGGGCCGGACTGGGACGCGGACACGGCGCTGCGGAATCTCCTGAGCGACCCCGCCCGCCCGCTCGGCGAGGCCCTGCTCGACCAGCGCAACCTGGCCGGGATCGGGAACATCTACAAGGCCGAGCTCTGCTTCCTGGCCCGGGCCACCCCCTGGCTGCCCATCGGCGAGCTGCCCGCCCGGACGGCCACTCTGCTGGTCAGCACGGCGCACCAGCTGCTCGACGCCAACCGCGACCGCCCGAACCGGATCACGACGGCCGGGGGCCGTTCCCGTACCGTCGCGAGCGCAGCGGCCCGCACCCGCAGGCCGAGCGAAAGCCTCTGGGTCTACGGCCGGACGCACCGCCCCTGCCTGCGCTGCGGCACCCCCATCCGCGCGGCCGAACAGGACGACCGCCCCGCGTACTGGTGTCCCAGCTGCCAGGCCGGCCCGGGGCCCGCCTGACGCACCCAGCCCCGCCGGCGCGCAGCCGGAGCGACCGCTCCAGCCCCTACCTGACCACCCACCGCCGCCACGCCCCCACCCGTCTGCGGGCCCACGCCGTGCCGCGCCGCAGCAGGCCCGTGCCCGCGTCGAAGATGCCGAGGGGTCTGGCAGTCGCGGCCACATGCACCGGCAGGAGGCTGAGCCCCCAGCCGCCCGCCACCACCGCTCCCTCGACCACCCCCGCGTGCGCCGGGGCCAGCATCAGCCGCAGCACGGCCCACCACCACGCGCCGCAGAGAACGAGCGCGGGCACCCATCGCCGTACCATGGCTGCCTCCTCCGGCTTGATCCAAACGAAGGACCCTAGTCGTGCCCGCTCCTCCGGGCGAGAGCGCACCGTTGCGTCCCCGGCGCGCACGGTGCGGTCGCACCACCCCACCGACCCCTCTCAGCACGGAGCCCCCACCGCACGGGTGGGGGCTCGGCCGAGGGCGGGTCAGTCCTTGTCGTCGTTCAGGGAGTCCTTGACGCCGTCGGCCCGGTCGCGGGCACCGTCCATGGCGTCCTTGGCCTTGCCCTTGGCCTGGTCCGCCTTGCCCTCGGCCTCCTTGCGACGGTCGCCGGTCATCTTGCCCATGGCTTCCTTCGCCTTGCCGGTGACCTTGTCCTTCGCGCCTTCGTTCCTCATGTTCGTACCTCCGTTGGAGAAATCCGGTGGGTGGCTGTGCGGGTTCAGGCGCTCTCGGCCTGGAACATCCACGCGTGATGTCCCGGACTAGCCTCTGAGCTGGGCGACTACCCCGTATCCCGTACGGGATTCCGGAATCCTTCCGCTCGTTCCGGAGGATTCCGTCTCGGCGCCAGTCTCACCCGGCTCAGCCCACGCCGCATCCAGAACGTCGCGCGTCCGCTCCTCCGCCTCCGCGAAGAGGTGGGCGTACGTCCGCATCGTCGTCATGACGTCCTTGTGCCCGAGGCGCCGCTGCACAACCTTCGGATTCTCCCCGCCCGCGATGAGCACCGAGGCGTAGTGGTGGCGCAGCTCGTGCCAGTGCCTCGGCTCCAGCCCGGCCTTCGTGCACACGGACTTAATCGCGTAGTCGATCGTGGACTTACCGATCAGTCCGGCGGCCGGCATCGTGAAGATGAGTCCGGCCCCGGGGCCGGACTGCGGCACGGGGTGCCGCTCGATGTAGGCCGCCAGCACATCCACGGTGCGCTGCGTCAGCGGCAGGGTCCGGAGGCCGGCGCCGGTCTTCAGCTCATCGAAGTACATGCCCTTGCGGGCTTCGTACACCAGCTGCTGGTCCACAAGCATCGTGCGTCGCAGGAAGTCGACGCGCGCGAGGCGCAGGCCGCGGATCTCGCCGGACCGGAGCCCGGTAAGGGTGGTGACCTCGATCATGGTGCGCCATCGGTCGATGTTCGCTGCGGCAATCAGCTGCCGCACCTCGGTCACGTCGGGCGGCTGGACGACGGACTCGTCCAGGGCCGGGGCAGGAATGCGCTCGAACGGGCTGACGGGGATCACGCGGTCGATGACGGCGAGACGGAACACACCGCGGACGTACCGCGCGACCCGGTTGGGGTAGCTGCCCGATAGCTCGTACTTGGTGATGAGGAGCTTCTGCCACGCCCCGGCCTCGCTGGGCTTGATCGAACGGATCTCCCTGTTCCCCCACTCGGGAACAGGTACCGGCGCAGCGCGCCCTCGTACTCGTTCTCGGAGCGGCCGTTGATGGACTGCGCGGGCAGCCATGTGTCCCGGGCGAACCGTTCGACGGTGACGCGGCCGGCCTTGGGGTCCAGCCAGGAGCCGGACTGCTTGGCCGCCTCCTGCTTGTTGATCTCCCGTTCGGCTTCAACCTTGGTGGCCCAGAGGCTGGTGACCTCCTTGCCGTTGGGGTCGTCGTAGCGGGCCTGCCAGCGTTTGCCCTTCCCGTGGGCGGCGGCTGCGACCATGCCTTTGTGCTGGCCGCACTCGGGCTCGCCCGGCTTGGGCCGGGTCTTGTGCCAGCGGTCAGCTACGTACCCCATGGAGCGCTCCCAGTGCGTGGCCCGCATTGATGCCGCAGGCGAGCATGGCAACGGCGGCCTGTACGCGCATGCGTGGCTGGGTGCGGGTCAGGGTGTTGACGACGGCGGTGGGCCGCCCGTTCGTGTTGCAGGTGAAGGCGGCCACGCGCGGGCCCAGTTCCTCATAGATGACGATCGGCTCAGGCATGCGTGTCCCCGTTCTCGTCCGGAGCGACAGGCTCCGGGGACTTCGGAGAATATGCCGAGTGACCGTTTGGTGACTACGGGTTCGCACGATTCGTTGAAGGTTGTACGCCATCCGTCTCGCTGATGACGCCGTGTCGACGCAATGCGTCCACGGCGAGGCGGGTGGCCTCGCGGATCTCTGCGGGGGTGGCGTTGTCGAGGGCCCGGACCATGGCGTTGGTGATGGCCCCGGTCGCGGTCTCCTCATCCAACTGCGCCTGCACGGGAACGTCCTGGCCGTCACCCCCCGGCGGCGCGGCACCATCCAGGACGTCGTCCACCGCTCCGGCCGGCCAGCCGAGTGCGGCGGCTACGCGGGCGAGGGTATAGGGGCGCCGGCCGGTGGGGACCTTGCCGCCCTCGGCGTCCTGAATGCTGCGACTGGAGACGCCAGCAGCGTCGGCCAGGTCTGCCTGGGTGAGGCCGGACGCCTCGCGGGCGCTGCGGAGTGCGCGGCCGAGCCGGGCCCAGCTTTCTGGGTCGCGGTTCATGGGGGAGGCCCCTCTCCGTGTCAACTGCCCTATGCACGCAACGGCGAGCAACGATCGGCAACAGGGTAAGGCCACCCTCCTCGGCACGCGATGCCAACCCCTGAACATGACCGAAAACTGACACGCCCTATACGCGGCGTGATCCATCTCAATCCATCCCAACGCGAACGCTTGCATCCCTGCGCATCGTTGCGTATCGTCTCCGTCATGAAAGCCGACGGACCGCGAATCCGGCAGCGACGCGAAACGAGCGGGCAGGGCCTGCGCAAGTTCGCGCGGACCGCCGGAATCTCCGCATCGCACCTCTCCCGCATCGAACGAGGGGAGACGGACCCTCAGCCCGAGGCTCTCGCTCGAATCGCCACCCACCTGGGATGCGACATCGCTGACCTCGTACCGGAAACGAACGGAGACGACAGTGGCAACGACCACCGCCGCACCGGACCTGATGACGACGAAGGAAGTCGCGGCGCTCATCCGTAAGACGCCGCACGCGGTGCGGCAGATGCGGCACCGAGGCATCGGCCCCCGGGGCACGCGCGTCGGCCGGGACACCTTGTACCCCCGCGACGGCGTCATGGCCTGGCTCCGGGCGCTGGAGCAGGCGGACCCGCTCGCACAGCGTTCCGCCGCCTGACCCACCACGCACAAGGGACGCCCAGCCCTAGCCCGGCCAGACGTCCCGACGGCACCTCAACCCGATCAGAAATCGAGGACACCGTGGAACAGAAGCTTACCGACCCCACGAACACCCCGGCGGGGACCGGCATCCGTTGCCGGTCCGGTTCATCATGCCGCGCCCGCTGACCGTGCCGGCCGTGCTGCTGGCGGCGGCGCGGATCGTGCAGGCGCAGGGCCTGTGGCAGGGGGATTACGTCCCAGATCCGCTGGACCGGGAGATGACGGTGCCGCATTCGGCGCGGCCGATGTCGTTGGTCGCGGCCATCAAGTGCGCGGTGTCGGGTGACCCGCACCGTACGTCGCAGTTGGCGGACACGGCGATTGGGTTCCTGGCCCTGTCGATCGGCGGCGGCCCGACGTACGGCGACATCTTCAGCCTGGAGGCGCACGTCGAGGCGTGGGGCGACGAGCCCGGCCGTACCGGGGATGACGTGGTGCGGATGCTGGAGCTGGCGGCGACGGCCCCGGAGCGTGCGGCATGAGCGCCCCGCAGGATGACGCGCTGGCGGCGGCGGTTGCCGAGCACGGCCCGTTCCCGATGCCGACCGGTACCCCGCTCCCGGGTGAGCTCGCGGAGCAGCGGCACCTCATCGACCCGTTGGACCACCTGCTGGAGCACCTGGCGGACGAGCGCCCGGCGGTGCAGGCATGAGCGCCCGCGCTGATCTGATGCGGCTGCTGACCGCGTTCACCTCGATCGACCGGGCCCGGCGGCTGGTTGACCTTCACCACGCGGAGGTGCTGGCCACGTCCGACCCGATCGTCGTCGGCCGGTTCGACGCGGCAATCGAGCCCGCGCCGGAGGAGGAGCAGTTGCTCACCGTCGGGTGCATCGCCGAGGACGGGCGCCCGGTCGCGTTGCTGCTGAACGTCGAGGACCGGGCGAGGGTCGCCGGGTGGCTGGACCCACAAGCGGACCAGCTGCGCAACGACGTGACGGGTGCCTGCCTCGCCCGCTGGGAGGAGGAGCAGGACAACGCCCGGCTGCGACTCGCGTGGAAGTCCGCGCGGCAAGGTCGCCGGAAGGCCCGGGAGGGCGTCCACGAGCTGACCTCGTCCGAGCAGCAGTTCCTGCGGTTCGCGTTGGAGCTGGCCGCCGACCGGATGTCCGAGCACGGCGACGAGTTCGACGCCGACGACGAGGCCGCGCTGGAGTCGCTGCGCCGCCTCACCGGGGAGGCCCCCCGTGGCTGACCAGACCGCCGCCGTGGACCCGGCCGAAGTGGAGCGAAGGATCCGGGCCGAGATTGCCGAGGACTTCATCCGGCAGGGCAGGGCGTCCGCCTCCCTTACCTGGGGTCAGGCGTACGAGATTGCTCTCCACGGACTCTGCTCGTGCAGCGGTGGGACAAAGCCCTGCGCTGAGGCGGTGCCCCGTGGCTGACCGCGAGTCGACGTTCGCGGGGACGTGGCGCCGCCCGCCCGCCGACGGCAACGGCCGGTCGCTGCGCGAACTCCAGGACCGCGCCTCGTTCGACCAGGCCCCCGCGCAGGGCGTCTCCTGCGCCATCACCGCACCCATCGCCCTCGCCGCCGCCGGCGGCCTGTGGTGGGCCCTGTACGAGGGCGGCCGCGCCCTGATCGGAGCACTCGCATGACCACGACCGACATCGCCACCACGGCGGGCGGCAGCCTCGCCATCCGCCCCGACCAGACCCAGTGGACCCCGGACCAGGCCGCCGTCCTCCAGCAGTCCGGCATCGACAACCAGGTCGCCCCCGCCGAACTGTCCGCGTTCCTCCACCTGTGCCAGCGCACCCGCCTCGACCCGTTCTCCCGGCAGATCTACCTGATCGGCCGGTGGGACAACCGGCAGGGCCGCAAGGTCTACACCCCGCAGACCAGCATCGACGGCTACCGCGTCATCGCCCACCGGGCGGCCGGGGACGCCGTGCACTCCCTCGGCTACGACGACACCCTGTGGTGCGCGAAGGACGGCCGCTGGCGGGACGTGTGGCTGGACGACGAGCCCCCGGCCGCCGCGAAGGTGACGGTGATCCGGAACGGGCAGCGGTTCAGCGCGGTGGCCCGGCACTCGGAGTACGTGCAGACGGGCAAGGACGGCAAGCCGTCGGGCCTGTGGGTGAAGATGCCCGCGACCATGACGGCGAAGTGCGCCGAAGCGCTCGCGCTGCGCATGGCGTTCCCGCACGACCTGGCCGGGGTGTACACGGCTGAGGAAATGGCGCAGTCGGACAACGCGGGCCCGGCTGAGCAGCAGCTGCGCCGGGTCCAACCGGGCGAGGCCGACCCGTGGGAGACGGCTGCCCCGCAGACCGCCGCGCAGGGCCGCGACTACCTGCACGAGGCGTACGAGGCGGCCGACGCTGACACGGTCCGCCGCCTGTGGCTGGAGGCCCGCGCGGATGGGGCTGTGCCGGAGTACCTGGCGCAGATCGCCGCCGTCGGCAAGGAGAAAGCCGCCGGGGTGGACGAGGGCAGCCGTCCCGACGGTGAGACGCGGGCCGTGCCCCTCGACTCGCAGGTGGTGGATGCCGAGATCGTCGCCGAGGCGCTGTCCCCCGAGGACGACTACGCCGCCGCCGTCGCCGAACTTCGCGAGGCCGCCGAGGCTGCCCAGCTGGAGAACTTTGAGCAGGGCACCGAGCAGGCCCTCGGCATGCCGCTCTCCGAGGCATCCACGGACGCAATCCGGGCGCTCGCCGCGCAGATCCGCCCCGCCCCCTAACCCACCGCCACCGGGGGCGCCGCGGCCCGAACCTGCGGCGCCCCCACCAAGGAGCATCCCATGAACGACATGCAGCAACTGGCCTTGGAAGAGGCCGCGCTGAAAACCCTGGCCGACACGGTCATGGACCGGCTCAAGGCCGTGAAGGCCGAGATGCAGACGGCGCTCACCGAGGGCGGCGTGGGCAAGGTCGACGCCACCCTGCCCGACGGCCGCAAGGTTGCCGTCATCTCCCGCACCGACCCGAAGCCCGCCGCGGTCGTGGTTGACGGTGACGCGTTCCTCGCCTGGGTCCGGGCCAACTCCCCGCACAACGTGGTCTCGCGCCTCGTCACCGAGGTCCGGCCCGCCTACGCGACCGCGCTTCTCGCCGAGATGACGGCGGCCGGTACGGCTGAGGTGTCGGACCGGGAGACGGGTGTGGTGGAGGCGGTGCCGGGGGTGGAGATCCGGGCGACTCGGTCGGTGTCGCACTCGGTGCGGCCGACGAAGGACGGCCGGGACCTGATCGCCGAGGCGTGGCGGTCTGGGGCGCTGGCCCACCTCGCGCTCCCGCAGATCACCGCCGGGGGTGAGCCGTCGTGAGACTGCCCCGCCTGCTCCGACCGCGCGGCCGTCACCGCGCCCCGGCCACCGCGACGTTCACCCCGCACGGCGTCCTCGACGGGTCGAGGTGGCTGGTGTGCGACACCACCGCGTGCGCCCACCTCACCACCCGCCACCAGCCCACCCACCCCGGCTGGACCTGCACCGAGTGCCACACCCTGAAGGGAGACCCGTCGTGAACCGCGCACCCGACAACCTCCCGCCCAGCTACGACTGGCGTCACGACGCCGAGTGCCGCCGCGCCGACCGCGACATCGACCCCGACCTGTTCCACCCGGCCGGCACAACCGGCTTCTGGGCGGTGCGGATCGGCGAAGCCAAGCAGGTCTGCCGCCGCTGCCCCGTCATGGAGGAGTGCGGCCGGTGGGCTCTGACCCACACGGAGTCCGGCATCTGGGCGGCATGACCGAGCAGGAACGGTCGTCGTACCGGCGACGCCTCCAGCGCGCGGCCGCAACCGGAACCGAGCCCGCGAAGGCGCGGACCCCGGTCATCGTCTACGGCTCGCACGAGCAGGCGTACCGGGCGAACACCCTGTCGGACGGTGATCACCTTGTGTGGGTTGGCGGCAGGGAAGTCAAGGTCGACGGCCACCGGCTCACCACCGGGCAGGTCGTGTGGTGGGCGACCCGGGGGCGCGCCCCGGTGGGGCGGGTGTTCACCGACTGCGGCCTGAGCGGGTGCGTGCTGCACGTCTCCGACCAGCCCACCCGGGACGCCCGGCGCGCGGCCGAAAAGGCGGCAAAGGAAGCCGCCCGGGAGGCGGCAGGGCAGAACCGGTGCGGAACCCGATACGGGTACCAACTCCACCGGCAGGCGGGCGAGACCGCGTGCCAGCCGTGCAAAGACGCGAACGCCGCAGCGAACCGGCGCCTGTGCGACACCGGCACGTCGAAGGTCCCGAAGCCGACCACCGCCCAGTGCGGCACGAACTCCGGCTACCAGACCCACCGCACCCGGAACGAGCCGATCTGTAACCCGTGCCGTCAGGCCCACGCGGAGGCCGGTCGGCAGTACCGGGAAAACGCGCAGGCGAAGCGCCCGACGACCAGCTCGGACTGCGGGACGGCGTCGGGGCATCGCGGCCACCTGGACCGCGGGGAGGCGCCGTGCGCCCCTTGCATGGACGCCCGCGCCCGTACCGCCTGGCTGCTGAAGACCGCCACCACCCCCGAACGGAGCGCCGCCTGATGGACCAGGAACAGACCGGAGACCTCATCTTCGAAGCCCTCGCGCACGCTGTCGCGGGCAACGCCGACGAGGCCGCCACCACCCTCATGAAGATCGGCCAGGCGTCCAACGACAGCCGCATGTACGGCGTCTGCTGCGCCATCGCGTCCGCCGGAACCCACGCCCTCGGGCTCGTCTACGGCGACCAGGCGCCTACCCGGGCACCGGCATATACGTCCTCCAGGAGCTGAAGCCCGGTGCCATGGAGGCCGACCCGCCGAAGGCGTTCGCCGTTCGGTTCCTTACCGCGTACGCCAACGGCGACCACGACACCTGCCTCGCCCTGTTCGAGGCCGCGCTCCACGCCTCCGACGAGCAGTACGTCAGCTCGGTGTGCGCGCTCCTCGCGGACGTCGCCGGGATCTATCGCCTTGCGCTGAAGCGCTGACCGACCGGCCCGGGGCCGTGCGCCCCGGGCCACCACCCGCACCACAGCAACCCGTACGGAAGAGGAACGCGTGAGCATCAAGGTCACCAACTGGGTGTGGGCGATGTCGAAGTCCCGCAACGGGGCGCGGCTGGTCCTGCTCGCGATTGCTGACCGGGCGGACGACAACGGGCTCGCGTGGCCGTCGATCGAGGACATCGCCGACCGGACGAAGTTGTCGGCTCGGGCGGTACAGAAGGGCATCGCCAGCCTCGTGAAGATCGAGGAGCTGGAGGTTGAGAACGGGGGCGGCCGGCACCGGTCGAACCGGTACCGGATCACTCCGAAACCCCGCACATCTGACGGGGTTACCGATGAAGAACCCCGCACATTCGACGGGGAATCGGGGTCAGAAACCCCGAACTTTGAGCACGAAACCCCGAACTCTGCGACAGAAACCCCGAACAATACTCCCGGTAACCCCGTCCAAAGTTCACCCGAACCCCCACTAGAACCACCAACAGAACCATCAGAGAACCCCCCTGCACGACGGCGCGAACCGTCCCCCGCAGAACAGCTTCTCGACAAATGGTGGGAGCAGTACGGGCACACCACAGCCCAGGGGAAGCACTCCATCCGCCGCGCCATCACCGACGCCCTGAACAACGGCATCGAGCCCGGCGAACTCTGGACCGCGCTCACCCGCATCGGCGACCTCAGCAAGCCCATCACCGGCGGCACCCTCCAGTTCGCCTTCTCCGAACTCCGCAAGGCCACCGCGGGCAGCAACGTCGTCCACCTCCCCACCGGCCGCACCCTCACCGGCACCGACGCCCGCGTCGCCGGATGGGCCGCCCTCACCGCCGAACTCGAAGCCAAGGAGAACCAGCGATGAACACCGCCGAGGCCGGCCGCCTCCTCATGCACGCCGCCGCCTTCGACAACCGGCAACCCTCCGCCGCAGCTGCCGAGGCGTGGGCCGCCGCCCTCGCCAGCATGCCGTTCGACCAGGACACCCTGGCCGCCGTCGCCCGCTACTACGCCACACCCCCCGCCCGGCCCGGCGACCGGCTGTGGATCCAGCCCCACGACATCCGCACCCACCGCGCCGCGATCCGCAACGACCGCCTCACCGGGTTCGTGTACGAGCCGCAGCCCGACGACGACAACCCCGCCGCGTACCTGCGGAACCTGCGCCAGCAGCGCGCCCTCGTCGCCGGAGGACACCGCCCCGCCGAAGTCCGCGCCGCGCTCCCGCCCGCCGACTCCGACCGGCTGAAGGGCACCCTCGAACTCGTGGGCCGCATCGTCCCCGACGACGAGGACGAGCCTGCCGCCAGCCCGCTGTCCATCCCCTGCCCGCAGTGCCGGGCCCGCCTCGGGCAGCAGTGCGTACGGGCCGGGCACCCCATCACCACCCCGCACGTCGCCCGCATACGCGTCGCCAACGGCGGCCCCGCCATCGACCCCGCCGACCAGCAGGCCGCCGACGACCGCCGCGCCGCCGCCGCGGCCTACCTCGCCCGCCTCACCGACGACGAGCGCGCCGAACTGGCCGCGTTCGAGCAGCAGCAGAAGGACGCCTCGTGAGCGCGCCCCGGCCCGTCGGCCTCGGACGGCCCCGGCCCGCTGCCCTGGCCGTGCCGTGCCCGCACTGCCACGCGACGACCGGCGCCCCGTGCACCATCCCGGCAACCGGTGGCCGCCTCACCGACCCCCACCCCTCACGCATCGAGCAGCAGGAGCGTGCCGCATGAACCCGTTCCCGCCCGCTGCTGCCGCGATCATCGACGCCGCCATAGACGACTACCGGCTGCTCGTCCCCCCGGAGGAACAGACCCCGGCCGGGCTCACCGACCGCATCGGCCAGTACCTCCTGTCCTCCGGGTACGCGGTTCGGCCCGACGTGACCGAGCCCGCCCGGTGACCCCGTGCTGCCGGGTGTGCGGCCGCGTGCTCCGCACGGAGCGGTCCCGGGCCGCCGGGGTCGGACCCGTCTGCCGCAGGCGCTCACAGCCCCGCACAGCCGCTCGCATCCCCACCCCCCTTCCCGACCACCACGTCGACGGGCAGACCGAACTCCCGCTCGTCCACCACCAACCCACCCTCTGAAGCGCCTGATGCCTGACCGCCCCGCCCACTTCCCCGCGCTCGCGGTGGCTTGCCCCACCTGCGGCAGCGCCCCCGGGCAGCTCTGCACCAGCCACTCCGGCACCCGTCCCCGCCGGCACGACGTCCACCAGACCCGCACCGCCGCCCACAACGCACAGACCAGGAGCACCCAGTGACTGACCGCCAGCACGTTGTCATGTGGTCGGGGGCATCACCTCCTGGGCCACCGCCCGCCACGTAGTCGCGCAGTACGGCGCGGCCAGCACCACCCTGCTGTTCGCCGACACGAACGCCGAGGACGAAGACCTGTACACGTTCAACGAGCAAGCCAGTGCCCAGCTCGGCGTACCGATTACCCGCGTCGCCGACGGCCGCGACCCCTGGCAGGTATTCGAGGACAAGCGGTGGCTCGGCAACACCCGCATCGCCCAGTGCTCCCACGCACTGAAGCAAGAGCCCTGCCGGGACTGGCTGGCCGCGAACACGGACCCGGCCAGCGCCACCCTGTACGTCGGCATCGACTGGACCGAGACGCACCGGCTGCCCGCGATCGTCGACGGCTGGGCGCCCTGGACCGTCGAGGCGCCGCTCACCGAACCGCCCTGGAAGAACAAGGATCAGCTCCGCGCCGAAGCGCGCGACGCCGGCCTGATCGACCCCCGCCTCTACCGGCTTGGGTTCGCGCACAACAACTGCGGTGGCGCCTGCGTGAAGGGCGGCCAGGCCCAGTGGGCGCGGCTCCTGGCCGTGTTCCCTGAGCGGTACGCCCGAGCCGAGGCCGCCGAGATCAAGATGCGTCGCCTGCTCGGCAAGGACGTGTCGGTCCTCCGCGACCGCACCGGCGGTACCACCAGGCCGCTCACGCCGACCGCGCTCCGGCACCGCATCGAGGAGCAGCCCGACCAGCTTGACCTGTTTGACGAAGGCGGCTGCGGCTGCTTCACGGACGCGCTAGCCGCATGACCGCGCAGTACGCCCCGGCCGGGTCTCAGCCGGCCGGGGCGCCCGCTCAGCATCCCACCCGAAGGAGCACCATGCCCGACCAGCCCACCACCGCCACCGCCCTCACCCGCGCCATCCACGCGCTGAAGTCCCCGCCGCCGGAAGGGTCGCAGCACTACCAGTCCGGCTGGGACACGGGCTTGGAGGCGGCCATCGAGGTCGTGCGCGGCTTCTACGACCAGCCCACCGCCCCGCCTGCCGCCGACCTCCGCGACCGCATCGTGCGGGCGCTCGATGAATGTCGGACGCTCGTTCCGGCGGCGCAGGCCGACGCGGTCCTGGCCGTCCTGCCGACGTCCGGGCCGTGCTCGTGCGGCGGTCACTTCCCGCTCCACCACCTGCACGCTGATACGCACGAGCCCGCGTCTGCCCCTGTCGCGCCCGCCGACAGGCCTGCCGACCGCCGGGCCCGGTACGCCGCCGCGATCCGCGATAACGACGGCTGGGTCCTCGACGGCGGGCAGCACATGGTCGACGCCGTCATGGCCGTCGCGGACGCCGAACAGGCCGCACTGCGTGCCGACCTCGCCCGCGCGAAGGACGACCGCGCCTACTGGTACCACGAGCTGAAGAGCGCCGAGGCCAAGGTGGAGCGGCTGCGCGCCGACCGGGCCACCACGCTCCGGGAAGCCGCCGACCGCGTCGACAACGAGGAACTGCCGCAGGACTACGTCGACATGTTCGACAACGGAGCACGCTGGGCTGCCCGTCTGCTTCGCCGCCTGGCCGACGAGGCGCAGCCGCCCGCTCCGTGCGGGCGCTCGGACTCCATACCCACCCCGTGCTCGGCGGGCGACCACTGCTGCCAGGACGCCGTCGCGGCGCAGCAGCCCGAGACCGAGGCGTCCGTCACGCTCGCCACCCCGTGCGCCGGATGCAGGCACACCCGGAACTGGCACGACATGGGTACTGGCCGCTGCCTCGTACCCACCGGACTCGCCGAACAGTGCGGCTGCGAGACCTTCACCGCCCCCGCCCCGACCGAGGAGCCGACCCGATGACCCAGCCCAACACCGACACCCCCCGCCGCTTCTACCTCCAGCGCAACCACGACGTCACCGGCGCGTCCGGCACCGGCCGCGTCGCCGACGGCGTTCTCTGGCCCGACGGCACCGCCACCCTCCGCTGGCGCGGCGACCGCGCCTCGACCGTTCACTGGGACCGCATCGAGGACGCCGAGACCATCCACGGCCACGGCGGTCACACCGTCATCGTGTGGCTCGACTGGCCCACCGCCGCCGCCGACCCCGACCTGCCGTGCATGGTCTGCCTCGACGGCCACGGCGCCCCCACCCGCTGCGCCTGGGCCGTCCGCATAGACGACCAGCGCGACATGGACGGCCAGCCCACCCGCCTCATCGTCCAGCCCACCGCCGGACAGCACGTCGGCCCCGAGGACGCGGCATGGCTCCACCGCCTGATCACCGGCACCGAGGAGCCGACGCCGTGACCGACCGCACCCCCCTGGACGACCTCACGTCCGACGCCCTCGACCAGCTGTACGACCGGCTCGACTCCATGGACGCCGCCGTGCAGTCCACCGCCGCAGCCGCGCTCGCCCACAGCGGCTGCCACAGCAAGCTCATGCACCAGTGCCAGCGCGCCGAGCATGCCGAGGCCGCCATCGCCAGCGTTCGGGAGTTCGCGACCCGGCTGGAGGAGTTCGCCGAGAACGCCCTCAAGACCGGCGACCGGCAGCTGTACGCGGCCCTCGCCGCAGACCTCCGGACCGCAGTCGACACGGCACCCGACCCCGGCACCGTGACCATCACCCAGACCCGCCACGACCACCTCGTCGCCGGGCAGTGCATCCACCACCAGGAGGTGCACCGGCTCCACCACGGCGAGCCCGTCACCGGGTGCCCGTACCCCGGCTGCCACCCCGACGCCTAACCCGCGCAGCACGAAGCCCCCGACCACTCGGCCGGGGGCTTCGACGCGTGCGGACTAGTCGGCCAGCGAGCCCGGCCGCATCGTCGTACCGGCGAACCACAGCAGATCAGACACCATCCCTACGGACCGGCCGGTCTCGTCGGCTAGCTGGCGGACCGTCGCCCCCGCCTCGTACCGGCGCTTCAGGTCGGTGGCCACCTTCAGCCGCTCCTCGCCCTTCAGGTAATGGCGAGCGGGCGGCTTCAGATCCGTGCGCTGCCCCTGCCGCGACTTTCGGCCGGCGAAGTACGGCCGGGCCAGTCGGTAGTCGACAGCCTTTGACCGGCCGATCTGCACTACCGGCGGAAAGGCAGGGTCATCGCGCGACAGCTGCGAAATCCGCTGATGAGTCAGTTGGATCACCCCGTCATTGCTCAAGCGAGCGGCCAGCTCTCTGAACGACACCATGTCCGGCCCTCCTTCGTCGTCGGCCACGGCACCATCCTCCCCGACTTCGTTGCCATATGGCAATGAAGTCGCTACGGTCGTATCAGCAACAAGGAAGGCCCCGGCCGGAGTTCGCACCTCCATTGGCCGGGGCCAGACCCACCCACAACGCGACGAAGGAGCAGGTCCGCCATGGAGCGTACCCAGACCCTCCGCACCACCACCATCACCATGCCGCCCCAGGCCGCCGGTGACTCCGACCCCGACATGGACGAGGCCCTGCGCCGCGCCCGCGACCCCCGCAAGGCGGTCGCCTGATGCACTGGCCCCGCGTCTCCCCGCTCGTCTACCCGGCCGCCGCGCTGTCCGCCGCGTCCCTCGCCTGGACCACCTGGTCCCTCGTAGACCTCCTCGGCACCGGCCTCATCGGCCTCACCGTCGCCGCCGGTGCGGACGTCGTGTGGGCGTCCGTCATCGCCGCCGAGGCCCGCGGCCTACGCGTCGCCGGGAAGCGCTGGATCGTCACCACGATCGGGTGGGCCGCGCTCCTCGCCGTCGCCGGACTCCTCGTCTGGCACGGCATCCGGTCCGGCAGTGTCCCCGTGGCCGCCGCCGGGCCCCTTCTGCCCCTCGGGGCGAAGGTGGTGTGGCTGCTGGCCCTGGTCGACGGCCGGGACCCGGCCGCGCTCACCGACGACGAACAGGCCGTGATCGCCCGCATGGAGCGCGGGCTCGCCTTCGAGGAAGCCCGGCACCGCGTCGAGATGCGGCGCCGCGAGATGGATGCCGAACTCCAGCTCGCCGAGGTGGACGTGGACTTCCGCATCGAGCGGGATCGCCAGGACAAGGGCCGCGAGCTTGCCCGCCGAGCACCGATCGCGATCGCCCCGGTCACACCCGAACAGCCCCCGATCACCGCGAGCACGCCCCCGATCGCCCCGGCGCCCGCACCGGCCCCGACCAGCGCGAGCATCGCCGATCTCGCCCGCGATCACGTCGCGATCCACGCGACCAACCTGGCCGCCACCGAAGCGATCTGCTCGCTGCGCCCCGACGCTGATCGGCCGTCCGTCGCCGCCGCTGTTCGCCGTGCTCGCCGCAACCTCGACGGACGCACCGGCGGCTACGGATGACTGCCCTCCACTGGCTCTTCCCGGTCGCCGCCGTCGGTGCCGCCGCCATCCTCACCGCGCTCGCCGAGCCCGTCCCCCGACGCGCCGGCGCCCTCGCCCTCGTGCTCACCCTCGCGGCCCTCGGGGTCGCCATCCTCCACTGAGGACACCCCATGCAGATCGTCACCTTCGGCGGAGTCACCCTCGGACTCTGCATCCTCATCGTCACCCTTGTCCGCTGGTACCCCGGCTACCGCACCCTCCGCAAGAAGCCCATGCCGTTCGTCGGCCAGCTCCTCCCGTTCCTGCTCGCCTGGGCGTACGGCGTCCTCGCGATCCTCACCGTCGGCGGCCTCATCGGCCGGATCGCAGACGCCACGCTCTGGATCTCCAACTGGCTCGGCGACGTTGCCCTGGTCTGGGGTGTCGGCGTTGACCGCGGCCAGAGCGCCACCGGCCACACGTACCTTCCCCTCACCCAGACCGGCAGCGCCCTCGTCCTCATCCTCACCGCCGCCATGGTCGTCGGCGCGAAGAAGTCGAAGTACGGCAGCGACCTCAAGTCGGGTGCCTGGTGCGGCATCTGCCTCGGTACGTCGGCCGGCGTCGCCGGGTTCGCCGCCGTACCCCTCGCTACCGTCATCAACCACATCGGCGACACGCTCTATGGGGCCGTCGCGTGAGCCGCGGAAAGACGCCCGAGCCCGAGCCGGAAGAGCCCGCCGAGGATGAGCAGGAGGAGCCCGCCGGGGGTGGCGGTGTGGCCGGGGCGCTCGTCCTTACCGTCCTCGGCGCGGCCGGGCTTGGGGGCGTGTACGCCGCGTCCCCGGCCGCTGCGGTCGGCGCCGTGTGGGTGCTCGGAGCGGGCGCCCTGTGGAAGGCCGCACGATCTGTGCCCCGTGCAGCTAACCCCGCTCCCCCACCGGCCTCAGAAGGGGCTGACGACACAAATCCCCAGTTCACGATCGTGGAGGACCGAGAGGGGCACTGCACCGTCCAGTGGACCAAGAGGGGGTGACGGTTGCCCGATCCGCCCGGCCCGTACGGGCGGTGAGGGGAGCCGGACAGCCCGGCCCCACCCATCGAAGGGACACACCATGGGCTTCTTCAAGGACCGCGCCAACGAGGTCACCACCGCCGTCGAGAACGGCGACACCCAGCAGATCGGCAACGCCATCATCGGCGCCATGCTCGAAGGCGGCGGCAGCTACTCCGACAACATCGCCTTCCTCACCGAGGCCGTCGAAGCCAACAAGACCGACAAGCGCTGATCCGTCCCCGTTGTCAGTGCTCGGCGCTACCGTGAAAAGTGGTGGCACCCGTCACCGACCGTACTGATCGCGCTGGCTGCCGAACTGCTACGGACCCGATGCCCCCGCCACCTCCCCCGGCGGGGGCATCGGCACGCCTGCACAGGCTCGACACACCACCCCCACACCCGGCACACTCACCCCACCACCAAGGGGGAGCCGCCATGCACCAACAGCGCTACGTCCAACGCCGTGGGGCCAACCACGGCCTGCACATCGTCCTGACCGTCCTCACCTGCGGGCTGTGGGCGATCACCGGCTGGCCCATCGCCGCCGCCATGGGCCGCAAGACCGTCACCACCATCCCGGCCCCGCCGCTACCGCCCGGCCCCTACCCGCCGCAACAGCCGTACCAGGCCCCGCCGTTCTACGGCCAGCAGCCCCCACCCCCACAGCAAGGCTGGCCACCCCACCAGTAACCCCCGCAGCCCCCGCGCCCGCCGGCCGGGGGCTTTCCCATGCCCCGCGCGGGTACCATGCCCCCACATGACCGTAAGGGGTGCACAATGGCACTGACCCTTACCAGCCGTAGCGAGGAGCAGCGATGGCCCGCATGCCCGGCGCCACCTTCCACCGCGTCCGCAACTACACCGCCGACGGCCAGCAGTCCGTCCGCGGCGTCGTCGTCCACATCATGGCCGGGACGCTGGAGGGCTCCCAGGCGTGGTTCAACAACGCCACCGCCCAGGCGTCCAGCCACTTTGGGACCGGCAAGGATGGCGAGCTCCGGCAGTGGGTCGACACCGCCGACCGCGCGTGGGCCCAGTCCGCCGGCAACCGGGACTGGCTGTCCGTGGAGAACGAGGGAGTCGGCGGGGACGCCCTGACGGACGCCCAGATCACCGCGAACGCCCGCGTCCTCGCCTGGGCCCACCGCGAGTACGGCGTGCCCCTCCAGCTTGCCAAGTCGCCCAGCGACCGCGGCCTCGGCTACCACGCCATGGGCGGCGCCGCCTGGGGCGGACACACCTCCTGCCCCGGCCCGAAGATCGTCGCCCAACTCCCCACCATCGTCGCCCGAGCGAAGGCGCTCGTGGCCAACACTCAGGAGACCCCCGTGGCCGACCTCACCGCCAAGGACGTTTGGCTCTACAAGGGCAAGGACGAGACCAGCGACGTGTACGCCTACGTCCGCAACACCAAGGCCGTCGTGGACGACATCAAGGCCGACGTGATCCGCGTCGGCGGGCAGGTCGCCGAGCAGCGCACCACCCTCACCGCGATCTTCACCCTCCTCAAGAGCGTGTCCGACCGCCTCGACGCACTGGAGGCGAAGTGAACACCCGCACCCTCCTCCTCGACGCCACCGAGCGCGCGGGCTGGACCGGCGCCCAAGCAGCCCTCGGCGTCCTCACCACCGACCTCGCCGACATACCCATCTGGTGGGCCGTCCCCGTCGCCCTCGCCCTCTCGAGCGCGAAGGGCTGGGTTGCCGGACGTCTCGGCCGCAAGGGCACCGCGTCCACCCTCCCCGCCGGAGCCGACCCCGCCAGCACCCGGACGGTGTAACCCATGACCCCGCAGGAGGTAACCACCGTGGCCGTGGAACTCGAACGCCTGCGCGGGGCAGTCGACACCGGGTTCGCGACACTCAACGGCCGCCTCGACACCGCCCTCCAACGCACCAGCCAAGCCGAGAAGGACATAGCCGACCTGGAGACCAAGGTCGACAAGGGCCTCGAATCCCTCGACGGGCGCGTCACCTCCCTGGAACGCGCCCGCTGGCCCCTCCCCACCATCGGCGCCCTCACCGGCGTAGCCGGAGCCGTCACCGCAGTACTCGCCCTCATCCGATAGGAGGCACCGCCCATGGCCGACGACTACGTCTGGACCCGCCGCGAAGACGAGACCAGCCCGGCCTACGAGGCGTTCCGCACCTACCTCGGCATGGGCACCAAACGCACTCTGGCCGCAGTCGGGGAGGCGTTGGGAAAATCCGCCGCGCTGATGGAGCGCTGGTCCGCCACCCACGACTGGCGTGCCCGCGTCCTCGCCCACGACCAGTACATGGCGTCGGCTGCCACGGACGGGCTCGCCTCGCAGATGGCGTCCGCCCGCGACGACAACCTGGAGCTGGCCGCCACGCTCCGGGCCCACCTCACCACCCAGCTCCACACCGCCATGCAGAACGGCGACGACCCCTCCGTCCGCTGGTCCCAGGCCCTTGCCGCCATGGTGCGCCTGGAGGAGCACGCCTTCCGGCTCAAGGACGACCCCAAGACGTCCCAGCTCCGCGACCGGGCCAAGGAGCTTGTGCGCCGCCTCGAAGAGGCAGGCCGCCAGTGACCTTCCCTGTAGAGGCCCTGGACCGCCTCACTCCAGGCGAGCTGGAGGAGTTCGTCCAGGGCGCAGAGAAGGTCGTTCAGGACCGGGAGGCCGGCAAGGTCCCGTGGCTGTGCGACATCCCCGACTGCGACGGACAGCCCCACCCCGGACGCCAGGGCCGACACTCCCGCGCCGCCCAACGCCCCCCGGCCACGGCGTGGGACGTGTGGATGGCCCTCGCCGGACGCGGCTGGGGAAAGACCCGTACCGGCGCCGAGTGGGTCATCAGCAAGGCCCGCACCCCCGGCACCCGCGGCGCCCTCATCGGACCCACCGCCGCCGACACCCGAGACATCCTCGTGGAAGGCGAGTCCGGCATCCTCGCCTGCGCCCCCGCCACCTTCCGCCCCGAGTACCAGCCCTCCAAGCGCCGCCTGGTCTACCCCAACGGGTCCATCCAGACCTGCTACAGCGCAGACGAGCCCGACCGCCTACGTGGCCCCCAGCACCACTACGGCTGGTTCGATGAGCTGGCCGCGTGGCGGTACCTCCAGCAGGCGTGGGACATGGCCCAGCTTGGCATGCGCCTTGGCGAGCACCCCCAGATCTGCATCACGACCACCCCCCGGCCGCTGCCGCTGGTGAAGCAGCTCCTCGTGGACCCGGGCTGCGCCACCGTCCGCGGCTCCACGTACGACAACCTCCACAACCTCGCCCCGTCCTTCCAGCGGGCCGTCGTCGCCAAGTACGAGGGGACGACCTTGGGGCGGCAGGAGCTGGACGCCGAGGTCTTGGAGGACCTGCCCGGCGCCCTGGTGGCCCGGCACCTCATCGACGCCGCACGGGTGCGCCCCGAGGACGTGCCGGAGCTCATCAGCATCGTCGTCGGGTTGGACCCCGCCGGTACATCCCGCGGCGACGAGACCGGCCTGATCGTCGCCGGGTGGGGCGCCGACAAGCACCACTACGTCATGGCCGACGCGTCCCGCCGTCGGACCCCGGACGAGACGGCACGGGCCGCGTACGCCCTCCTGGAGCAGCACGGCGCGGTGAAGGTGGTGGTGGAGGACAACGGCGGCAAGGACTGGATCGAGAACGTCCTCCAGCGGGTCTGGCGGGACCTCCACGGCGACAACGCCGGGCCCGCCCCGATCCAGCGCGTCAACGCCGCCCAGGGCAAGAAGCTGAGGGCGCAGCCGGTGGCGATGCTGTACGAGCAGGGGCGTGTCCACCACGTTGGCTCGCTGCCCGAGCTGGAGGACCAGCTCACCACCTGGATCCCCGAAGAAGACCCGAACAGCCCGGACCGGATCGACGCGATGGTGCACGCCGTCACCCACCACATGCGCCGCGACCGCCGCTCCGCCGCCCTTGTGTCCCCGCATCGTGCCGCCCGCGAGCGCCGCACCCCCGCCGTCCACCCAGCCCTCGCAGCCCGCCAAGCGGCGCAGCGCCGCGCCTCGTAGGAGCCCCGATGCCCGCCCACTTCACGGCGTCCCTCGTCCTGTTCAACGCCATCCTCGCGGCCGCCCGCCTAACCCGGCTCGTCACCCGCGACCGCATCACCCAGGCTCCCCGCGAGTGGGCGCTGCGCCGCCTGCCCGATGGGCACCTGTTGGCGTACCTGGTGATGTGCGACTGGTGCGTGTCCGTGTACGTCGGCGCCGTCACCGCCACCGCGTGGGTCGTGTGGGGCGACGAGCGCCTGTTCATCGGCATCACCGCCGCGCTCGCCATGAGCCACGTCACCGGGTGGCTCGCTGCCCGAGAGGAGTCCTGATGCCCCTGCTCCGCCGCCGCGCCCGCACCGAGCCCCAGGCCCCGCCGAGGGCCATCGCAGCCGCCGCCATGCCCATGTCCGGGCCCGGCGTCCTCCGTGCCTCCCGCGCCCGCAAGCAGACGTCGAACCAGGACTGGCAGCGCGAGGGCTGGTACTACTTCGACGTCATCGGCGAGCTGCGCGGCCCCCTCGTGTGGATCGCGAACGCCGTGTCACAGGCCGACGTCCACGCCACCGAGCTGGACCCCGAGACCGGCAAGCCCACCGGGCCCAGCGACAACCCGATGGCCAAGGCCGCCGCCGCCCAGGTCCTCGGCGGTGCGGCACGGCGCGGCGGGCTCCTCCGTGTCCTCGCGCTCTGCTGGCAGGTCCCCGGGGAGGCATGGGTCATCGTCAAGCCCACCCCCAAGCGCCGCGGCCAGCCCCAGCCCGACGAGTGGATCGTCCTGCCCCCGTCCAAGGTGAAGGCAAAGGGCAGCGGCGACAACGCCCGGTGGGAGTACACCGACCCCATGACCGGCGCCGACGTGGCCCTGGAGCCGAGCGCGCGCCTGTTCCGGATCTGGTGCCCCCACCCCGCCGACTACATCCAGGCCGACTCCGCGGTCCGGCCGGCGCTGCCCATCTGCCGCGAGGTGGAGAAGGCGTCGCAGAACATCGCGGGCCGCCTCGACTCCCGCCTCGCTTCCGCCGGGCTGCTCGCGCTCGCCGACGACCTCGACTTCCCCAAGGGCGAGCACGAGACGACGGCCATGGCGTTCATGGACGAACTACTGGCCGCCGCCGAGACCGGCATTCAGCAGCCGGGCACCGCCGCCGCCGTCGTCCCGCTCGTCTTCAACGCCCCGGGCGAGCTGATCGCCAACGGCGGTGCGGCCGCGTTCATCGACACGGCCACCGAGTTCGTTACGTCCGTCGTGGAGCTGCGTGACAACGCCCTCGCCCGCCTCGCCGCGACCCTCGACATGCCCCGCGACGTCGCGGCCGGCACCCAGGGCGAGTCCAACCACTGGTCGGCGTGGCAGGTGGAGGAGTCCACGTACAAGATCTTCATCGAGCCGCTACTGAAGGAGATCGGCGACGCCATCACGCAGGAATGGTTCCGGCCCGCCCTCGTCGCCATGGGCATGGACGCGGACCAGGCGGAGGCGTACGAGATCGGGTGGGACACCACCGCGATCGTCGCCCGCCCCGACGACACCGAGAACCTGCGCGACCTTCACGACCGGCTCCTCATCAGCGACGAGTACATGCTGACGGAGAACGGGGTCCCGGAGGATGCCCGGCCGGACGACGCCGAGTACACGAAGCGGCTGTTGGAGAAGCTGGTCACCGGCGCGCCGTCGCTCCTCAGCGACCCGAACGTGGCCCGGGCCATGGGGGTGGAGGTGACGGTGGCCCCGGCCGCCACGGGCGTGTCTGGAGAGGTGACGGGCGGCGAGCTGGAGGCGCCCGCCCAGCCGGAGCAGCGCGCCCTCCCGGCCACGCAGGGCGCCGAGCCCGCCCCGGCGGACGTCCCTGACGGGCTGGTCGCGGCGGCCGAGCTGCTGGTGTTCGACGCCCTCTCCCGCGCCGGGGGGCGGCTCATCACCCGCGAGAACCGGGGCCAGCACAACGACACCCCGAAGTGGGAGCTGCACACGGTCATCGCGACCGCCGACCCGGGCGCCCTGCTGCGGGACAGCTTCCAGTTCTCCGACCGGGTTGCGGACGCGTACGGCATCAACTCCGTGGCCCTGGACGCCGTGCTGCTGGCCTACACCCGGTCGCTGCTGGCCGACGGCCGGGCGCACGACCGGGACCTCCTCACGGCCCGGCTGCGGCTCATGGACCGGCGCCGATGACCACCCCGCCGGACGACTTCCTGCCCGCACGGCTGCGCGCCCTCGCGTTCATCCGGCAGGGCGAGCAGCGCATCGGCACCGCCTGGTTCCGGGCCCTCACCCGGTGGCTGGACCGGACCCGGCCCGCCGTCACCCGCGGCGGCGGTGTCGACCCGGCCCGTGTCGGTGACCATCGCCAGTTCTGGACCGACGAGGTCAACGTGGAGATCATGCCCGTCGTCGCCGGGGTCCTCGAGGACGCGTGGCGGCGCGTCACCCGGGCCGGGGACCCCGCCTCGGACCCGTGGACGGCCGACTACCTCAACGAGGCAGGCAACCGCCTCGTACGCCTCCCTGACGAGGTGTACGCCCTGATCGTGACGGAGGTGGAGCGGGGCATCCGCGAGCAGGACGACATCCCCACCATCACCGCCGCCGTCGACCGGGTGCTGACCGCAACGGGCAGCGAGCGGTGGCCGAACCGGGCGCACGTCGTCGCCCGCACCGAGACCATGGCCGCCGTCAACGGCGGCGTGTTCCGGGCCGCTGTGCTGGACGCTGAGCAGCGCGGCGACCCCGCCCCGTTCAAAGCGTGGCTCGCCACCGCCGACGCCCGGACCCGGCCGACGCACCGCGACGCCGACCACCAACGCACCCTGCTCACCTCCCCGTTCGTGGTGGGCGGGGCGCAGCTCATGTACCCCGGGGACCCGCGCGGCCCCGCCCAAGAGGTCATCCAGTGCCGGTGCACCATGCTGCCCGTCGTACTGGGCGAACCCATCGACTGGACCAGCAGAGGAGGCCGTGATGACGGCGTTTCAAGGTGACGCCCTGGTTGGCGTCCCGAGCTTGATGCCGACGGAGGAAGTGCCGCTGCCACCCCTCGACGAGTGGATCGCCAACGCGGCGGCCCAGATGCAGCGGGATGCCGTTCGGCAGGCTGAGGAGGCTGGCGCGGTGTCCCTTCGATACGTCGGCGTGACCTTCGAGCCTGACGGGAACGGCGGCTACACCATGAACGGAGAGTGGGAGATGGGGGTGCCCCGTGGCTAGGACTTGGAACGCGGTGCTGGCCCGGCTGGGCGTGCCCACCGGCGACGGCCGCATCATCGACCCCGCAGGCGGCAGCAGCCGCGACCTGCCGCTGCCGCTCATGTGGCAGGAGCTGTCCGACGACGGGCACGGCGGGTCCCGCGTCGTCGGCCGGATCGAGACGATGCGGATCGCGGACGGCATGGTCACCGCCACCGGCCGCCTGCTGGACGACATCCCGTACGCCGTCACCGAGCAGCTGGAGGCGGGGATCATCGGCCCGTCGGTGGACCTGGACGACATCGAGTACGTGATGGACGAGGACGAGCGCATCGTGATCACGCAGTGGCGCGTGGCCGGGGCAACGCTGGTGTCCATCCCCGCTTTCGCGGATGTGTCGCTCACGCTCGACCCGGAGCCGGCCGAACCGCTCATCGAGCCCGAGCCCGTCGTGGCGGACGCCCTGTGGGCTGCCGCCGGGCCCGAACCGCTGCCCCCGGCCGACTGGTTCGCCGCCCCCTCGTTCGACCGGCTGACGCCGCTCACGGTCACCCCGGAGGGCCGGGTGTTCGGGCACGTCGCGGGCTGGTCGACCTGCCATGTCGGGTTGCCGGGGTGCGTGACCCCGCCGTCGTCGCCCTCCGGCTACTCGTACTTCCACGTCGGGGAGCAGCGCCTCGCGGACGGCACCGTGACCCCCGCCGGGACGCTCGTGGCCGGGCCGAGGCACGCCGACCTCGCGGCCGGTTTCCAGGCGGCGCAGCAGCACTACGACGACCCCGCCGCCGCCGTCGCCCGCGTGATCGCCGGGGAGGACGAGCACGGAGTGTGGGTGGCCGGGTGGCTGCTCCCCGGGGCCGCGCCCGAGGCGGTGGAGACGTTCAAGTCCAGCCCCGTCAGCGGGGACTGGCGGCGGATCGGCGGGGCGCTGGAGCTGATCGGGGTGTGCTCGGTCAACGTGCCCGGGTTCCCCACGCCGCGGGCCCGGGTGGCGTTCAGCGCGGGCGCTCAGCGGGCGCTCGTCGGCGCCTTCGGCATCACGCCCCGCACGGAGGTCCCGGCCGTCGTGTCGGAGCCGATCACCAACGACTCGGAGCGCGCGCGGCTGGCGTGGGCGCTCGCAACCACGAAGGAGCACTGACATGGCCGGATGCTGCGGGCAGGCGAAGCCGAAGCAGGACTACCTCATCACGTACAAGAGCGGCAGGACCGAGCGGGTGGCGGCCGACCAGGGCTTGATCACCGTCCGCCAGAAGATCATCAAGGGGGTGGGGGCACCTTCCGCATGGTCCCCAAGCAGTAAGGGTTGCTGCTCGATCACAACCCTTACTGCATGTAAGACCCCAACCAGCGGGGCGTCCATTACACAAACGGCGCCCCGCTGGTCTACCCTGACCCCGTACCCCGGTGCTGGCGGTGGGCCGACCGGTGAACGACGTGACGCATCCGTCTGCCACCGAGAGGAGCACCCGTCATGGCAGATGACCCGAACACCCAGACGCCCGAGCCCGAGGCCCCGGCCGCGTTCGACCCGGCAACCGCCACGGACGACGCCCTCTACGCCGAGTACTCCCGGGTCCGCACCGAGGGGCAGGAGCTGGCCGCGCAGGCCGACGCCGACCCCGCCCGGCTCACCGAGCTGGCCGCCGCGATCCCCGCCCTCCGCGCCGAGATCGACGCCCGCCAGGCCCGAGCCGCCGAGGTCTCCGCCGCACGCGATGCGTTCAGCGCGCTGCCCGAGCTGGCCGCACCGGCCCCGGTCGCACCGGCCGCACCCGAGCCCGCCGCCGACCCGGCGCCCGAACCCGTCGCCCCGGTCCCGTCCGTCTCGGAGATGTCCGCACAGACGCGCCCCGTCCCCGCCCGCACCGAGCCCGAGCGCCGCGGCGACCGCATCACCGTCGCCCTGTCCTCCGACGCCGCCGGCGCCCTGCGCCGCGACCCGGGCGACTCCACCACCGTCCGCGAGATCGGCGAAGCCTCCACCCGCCTGTTCTCCCAGTTCGGGACATCCCGCTCCGGCGGCGGCATCCGCGCCTCCCGGGCCCTGGCCACGTTCCAGCGCGACCGCGGCACCGAGCTGACCCTGACCGGCGACCGCGAGCACGACGCGACCGTCGTCGCCCACGCCCGCTCGCAGTCCCGCCTGTCCGGCGGTGGCCTGATGCAGGCGTGGCAGGAGTCCGTCAAGGCCGGCGGCGACGGCATGGGCGCCCTCACCGCGGCCGCCGGGTGGTGCGCCCCGTCCGAGAACCGGTACGAGCTGTGCTCGCTGTGGACGTCCGACGGCATGCTGGACCTCCCGACGACCACCGCCCCGCGCGGCGGCATCAACTACAGCCGCGACTGGTCGTGGGCGCAGATCATGGACGCGTCCCTCACCTCGTTCACCCGCCTCACCGAGGCCGAGGTGATCGCCGGAGAGACGAAGGACTGCACCACCCTGCCGTGCCCGACGTTCGAGGACCGGCGCCTGGACGTCGCCGTCACCTGCATCACCGGCTCGTTCCTCCAGGACGTCGGCTACCGCGAGAACGTCGCCACCCTCATCGACGGCCTCACGCTCAAGCACGAGCGCATGGTGAACCAGGACGTCATCTCCCAGATCCTCACCGAGGCCGGGACCGCGATCGTCATCCCGGCGCAGGGCGCGACCGCCCCGGGGTCGGGCCCAGACTCGTCCGCCGTGTCCAGCATCCTGGCCGCCCTGGACGTGGCCGCGATCGACATGCGGTACCGCGAGCAGATGTCCGAGACCCAGGTGCTGGAGGCCGTCCTCCCGCAGTGGGTCCTCGCCCAGTGGCGGGCCGACATCGGACGCCGCAACGCGTGGCACACCGACCCGTTCGCCCTCGCCAACGCCACGATCATGAGCTGGTTCTCGGTCCGGAACATCCGCCCGCAGTTCATCCGCGGATGGCAGGACGCCCAGTCCGGCCTGTCCGGTGGCCCCGGCGACATCACCGCCCCGATCACGCCCATCACGGCCCTGCCGACGACGGTGGACTTCCTGCTGTACCCGGCCGGCGCGATCGTCCTGGCCCGCCAGGACGTCATCACGCTCACCAACGTGTACGACAGCACGAACCTGTCGCAGAACCTGTACACGGCCCTGTTCATGGAGGAGGGCTACGCGCCGATCTTCCCTTGCGGTGAGGTCCGCCGGTACACGGCGAACGCGTGCCCGTCGGGTGCGACCGGTGCCCAGGTCTGGACGTCGTGCGCCGCCCCGGCCGAAGCCGCCTGACCCCTACCCCTGATCCGGCGCCGCCCTTCCGTCCCCACGGGGGCGGCGCCACCCAGGACCCAGGAGAGGAGGGGACATGGCAGTCATCCTGACGAATCCGCAGGAGGTGGCGGCTCCGGCCCCACCGGCTCGGCGGCGGGGGCTGTTCGACGCTGCGGTCATGCCCGGCGCGGCGCCCGCCAGCGTGGTCGCGTCCGGGCTGACGTTCGCGGCTGAGGACTGCGGCGTGGCCGTCAGCCTGTACAACCCGAGCTGCGAACCCCCGCAGCCTGAGAAGCCGTTCGTGCCGGGGATGCAGTGGGTGGAGGCGGCCCCGTACTGGGCGCTGACGACGTACCAGTGCGGCACGGTCGGCACGAGCCCGGCCGACGTCGCACGCCGCGTCCGGCGCCGCTACGACGCCGGGGTGCAGTGGGCGATCGAGTCCACCGTGTGGACCGGCAACGGCATGGCCGGCGTGCCGAACCTGGCCACCGCCGACTCCACCACCGTCGTCCCCACCGCGCCCGGTGCCGGGGCCGCGATCGCCGCACTGGAGCAGGCGTTCTACGACGAGCACGGCTACGTCGGCACCATCCACATGAACACCGCCGGGTACGCCGCCGCGCAGTACGCCGGGCTGGTGACCGCCCAGGGCGGCGCCGGTGCGCTCCGGACCCCGCTTGGCTCGCTGTGGTCGTTCGGCGCCGGGTACGGCGTCAGCGGCCCGGACGGCGAAGCGCCGGCGGCCGGGTTCGTGTGGGCATTCATGACCCCGCAGGTCTACCTGTGGGAGACCCCCGTCCCGCAGCCGGACCCGGTACAGACCCTGGACCGGCTCCAGAACCAGTGGATGGCCGTGTCCGAGTCGGTGTGGGTGCATGCGTGGCTGTGCGACACCGTCATGGCCGTGCAGGTCCCGGTCGCGGCCCCGGCGACGGTGGACATCACCCCGGCGGTGGCGCCGTGACGGCCCGCGGCTGGCAGCCGATCGTCCCGGGGGCGGGTGAAGCGCAGGAGGTGGCACGCCTGCTGCTCCGGCTGGCGGACGACCCGGCTCACGTCCGTACCCAGCGCGGCGGCTCCGAGTTTCTGGTGCCGCCGTACCTCGCCGCCCGGTTCACCGAGCCCGAGCCCGACCCCAAGCCGAAGCCGAAGAGGCAGCCGCGCGCGCGGCGTACCAAGGAGAGTGGATCATGACTCAGTGTGCAGCTCTGTCGCGCGGCCGCATGATGCGGCTGACGCGGCTTGATGACTGCGGGGCACCCGTCCCCGGCCCCACCGGCTCGCTGGTGAGCAAGGGCTTCGTCCAGGTGGTGGCCACCCCGGTCTACCAGGACCAGGAGGACATCACCCAGACCGACGCCAACGGCGACACCTGCGTGGACGACCAGTCCGACCCGGCGCTGCGGTGGCTGACGCTCCAGATCGACCTGTGCAACATCGACCCGGACGCGGTCAACATCATCACGGGGGCGCCGCTCGTCGCGAACGACGCCACCGTTCCCGAGCCCGTCGGGTTCCGGTGGGACGCGGCCACGCTCGGCACCGCGAACTTCGCGCTGGAGATCTGGTCCGGCATCAGCGGCCAGGCGTGCACCGGCGGTGAGCCCAGCTACGGGTACTGGCTGTACCCGTTCGTCGTGCAGGCGCAGATCAACGAGTACACGGTGGCGAACGCTGCGCTGACGCTGTCGATGACGGCACGCACGTCCGCGGGGTCGCAGTGGGACGTCGGTCCGTACGACGTGCGGCGCGACGCCACCACCCCCGCCACCCTCGAACCGCTCCTCACCCCGATCGGTGCGACGCAGCACGGCCACTTCGAGATCACCTCGGCTCCGCTGCCCACCCCGGGCTGTGGCGCGGTCGAGCTCCCCGAACCGGCCTGACGGGCGCCCGGCGGGCGGGGACGGCTCCCCTCGCCCGCCGGGACCAACCCTTGAGAGGAGGACGCCGTGACCACCCCCACAGGGCCCTGCGACTGGGACATCGACACCAGCTGCTGCCCCGACTGGGCGTCGTACGACCCCGGCGTGCAGGCGCGCGCGACCGCGCTGGCCACGGCCGTCCTGGACGGGCTGACCGGGCATCAGTTCGCCCAGTGCCCCATCGCGTACCGGCCCTGCGGGCTGCGCTGCGCGGGCGGTGGCGGCTACATGACGTGGCCGGTCGGCATGGGCGTTGTTGGCGGCGGCGCCGGGCCCTGGATGGTGCCGTACGTCGACGCCGGGATCTGGCGGAACTGCGCGTGCCCCGGGGCGTGCGGCTGTGGCGCCCGGTGCGAGACCCCGTTCCCTACGAGCGTGGCCGCCGTGTCTGAGGTGCTGATCGACGGCGTCGTGCTGGACCCGTCCGCGTACCGGCTGGACTCCTGGCGCGGCATCCCCCGCCTCGTCCGCACCGACGGCGGGTGCTTCCCCCACTGCCAGAACATGGACCTTCCGGCCGACGCCGACGGCGCGTACGTCATCACGTACCAGCCCGGCCGGCCACTCCCCGAGGCCGGGCGCATCGCTGCCGGGGACCTGGCGTGCGAGTTCGCGAAGGCGTGCTCGGGCGGGGACTGCGCGCTGCCCCAACAGCTCGCCTCCCTCTCCCGCAACGGCGTCGACCTCCAGGTCGTAGAGCCCAGCACCGTGCTGGAGCAGGGCCTCACCGGGGTGCACTCGGTGGACCTGTGGGTGCAGTCGGTCAACCCGCGGCGCCGGGCCATGCGTTCACGCGTCGCGTCGCCCGACACGGCGAGGGGGAGGTTCCAGTGACCCACGCCATGGACTACGCACAGGCCCTGCTCGCCTGCTTCCAGGCCGAGTTGCAGGCCCCGCACCCGAAGCCCATCGACCCGGCGTACGTGATGCTGCGCGCCGGCGCCGAGGTCACCCCGCTCCTCTCCACAACCGGCGACGAGTGCTGCCGGGGCCTGGGCTGGGTGCGGGTCGCGTCGATCACCGGGGTCCGCCAGATCGGCGAGACGGCCACAACGGCCGGGTGCTTCGGGCAGGAGCGGGTCCTGACGCTGGAGCTGGGGACCGCGCGGTGCGCCCCGACCCCGGGCCCCGCAAGCGTCCCCGGCGAGGACGAGTGGACCGCCGTCGCGCTGCTGCTGGACGAGGACTGCGGGGCGATGGAGCGCGCGGTCTGCTGCGCGTTTGCCGACGCGGCGGACGTGGCGGTCGGCGAGTACCAGCCGTTCGGGCAGGACGGCAACTGCATCGGCGCCGTGATGACCGTACAGATCGCGATGGAGGCGTGCTGCTGATGACCACCAAGAGGGTGCGGGTCCGGGCTCGGGTGTCGTTTCACGACATCCGGCAGGGCGACGTCGCCGACGTGGACCTGGACGCGGTGATGCAGGGCTGGGTGGACGGCGGGTTCATGGAGGTGATCGGCGATGCCCCGAGTACGGCTGGACCGGGCGGCCCTGAACCGGACGATCCGGGGCGCAAGCCGCGGCGAACTCGACAGCGCCGCGCGCCTGACCCTGAACCTGGCGAAGCTCTTCGCCCCAGTGAAGACGGGTCGGCTGAGGGCGTCGGGGCGGATTGAGTCCCGCCGCACGCTCGGACTTCGCACGATCTACACGATCGGGTTCGACGTGCACTACGCCCCCTTCGTCAACGACGGAACGAAGCCACACAAGATCCGCCCCAAGCGCGCGAAGGCCCTCAAGTTCAACGTGGGCGGCCGGACGGTGTTCGCCACCGTCGTCAACCACCCCGGCACCAAGGCGAACCCGTTCCTGGACCGGGCCCTCCAACGCGTAGCCGCAAACCGCGGCTACCAGTTCAAGCACGACTGATGGGGACACAGATGGACACGCAGACTGTAGGTGAGGTGGCGGAGCCGACCGCCGAGGAGCAGGCGCTCCGCGAGCAGTACCCGGCGGTGACCCAGTTCAAGGGCCGCACCATCCGGTACGCGCCCCTGTCCGAGGGGCAGACCGTGGCGCTTCAGGCCCTGGAGCGCGACGACGACGGGCACCTTGTGTCGGGCTCGGTCAGCGTGATCCTTGCCGTGCTGGAGGGCTGCGTGGGGCCTGACCAGTGGCAGCGCATCCGCCTCGACCTCGCCCGCAAGAAGATCGACGCGGCTGACGTCATGCGCCTCTTCGTGAAGATCATGGACAAGGCGAAGCGCGACGGCGAGAAGACGGCCGCGGCGTGAGCCGGGACCCGTTCGCGCGCGAGCCGCTGCGCGTCACCATCGCCAGCGAACGGGTCACCCTGCCCTACCAGCCTGCTGCCGGGTGGATCGGCGCGATCTGCGGCAGCGCCACTACGGCCGGGGCTCTGCTGCCGCTCCTCGCCGACCCGGATCGGGCGCGCACGATCACCCGCCTTGCGCGCGGCACCCTCGCCGCCGACACCGTCGCCGCCGCTCTGTACGAGGCGCTGCGCGCGGCGGTGTCCGAGCTGGCGTGGTGGGAGACGTACCGGCTCCTCGTCCTGTCCACCCAGCCCAGCGCCGCCGGCCGGATGCTGCTCGCCGGGCTGGACCCGTGGCAGCAGCCCCCAGCCGCCTGGTGCTACGCCCTTTACGAGCTGATGACGCAGGGCGTTGCGGACAAGGACCGGTTCCGGTTCGACGCGCAGCTCAAGACCCCACCCGCCGGGGTGGACGAGGACTTCGGCGACATGGACTTCGACCAGATGGTGGCTGCCGCCCGCGCCACCCCCGGCATGGGATGAGGTGACACCGTGGCATCACAGGCCGAGGTCGACCTAGTCGTCAACGCCACCCGGACCCTGCCGCAGCTCGAACGCGACCTGGACCGCGTTCTCAACGCCGCCCAGGCCGACATGTCCGACCTGGACGTCAACGCCGTCCTGCGGTCCACGCAGTCGCTGAACGACATCGAACGGGACCTGGACCGCATCATCCGGCAGGCCGAGGACGACGCCGACCCCGTCGTCATCCAGGCCGCCATGCAGCAGCGCGACGAGATCCGCAGGTTGCAGGGCGACCTGAACGCCGTGGTGACCGCCGTCAACCGCGACGGCCGGGCCGACGCGCTCACCGTCCTCGCCGCACTCAACGTCCCCGACAGCATCGCCGACCTGGACGACGACGTACGGACCGTGGTCCGGACCGTGCAGGCCATCGCCCCGGACATCGACATCGACGTGGACGTCGACCGGAACCTCACCAGAAACCTGCTGGCCGCAGCCGGTGGGGTGGGCGCGATCACGAAGAACGTGACCGCCCTATCCGCTGCGTTGGGTGCTGCGGCCCCCCTGATTGCGTCGGTGGCCACCAGCGTTCAGAACATCCTGCCGGCCAGTGCTGTAGCCACGCAGGGCATCCTCGCCGTGGTCCTTGCCACCAACACCCTCAAGCTGGGCATGGTCGGCGTGTCCGACGCGATCAAGGACGCGTTCGATCCCGGGACCAAGCCCGAGGATCTGGAGAAGAGCCTCAAGACGCTGGCTCCGAACGCCCGGTCGTTCGTGCGCGAACTGATCGGCATGAGGGATGAGTTCAAGAAACTTCAACTGGGGGTGCAGAACCGTCTGTTCAAGGACATGGACGAGGTTGTGAGCGGCCTGGCCGACACGGTCCTGCCGCAGGTTCGTGCGGCCCTGAACTCGACAGCGGTCACGCTCAACCAGATGGGGGTGAGCGCGTCCCTGGCGGCGGCCCGACTGTCCCGGGACGGCACCCTCGGCAAGGCGCTGAAGTCCGCGACCACGGGAATCCGCAACCTCTCTGGTGTGCCCGCGCTGGTCGTCACCGCGTTCGGGCAGTTGGCTGCGGCGGCGGGGCCGTCGTTCGATCGGATCACCAAGGCGCTCGGGCAGTTGGCCGCGGACGCGGGCACCAGCTTGTCGTCGGCGTTCAAGTCGGGGGCGTTGCAGGATTCGATCGAGGACGCGATCGGCGCGGTGCGGCAGCTGGGCCGTGTGTTCGGCAACGTGTTCGGCGGCCTCGGCAACATCATTCGCACGGTGGGTACCGAGGGCGACGGTCTGTTCGGGACGCTGGAGCGGGTCACGGGCGCGTTCGAGGACTTGACGGCTGACGCGGATGTGCAGGCCGGGCTGAAGGCGCTCGGCGAGACAGCCGCGCTCGTCTCGAAGACCGTGCTGCCGCTCCTCGGCGAGGCCATCAAGATCGTGGGCCGGACTCTGGTCGGCTTGCAGGGCCCCGTCCAGGAGGTCGTCACCTTGCTTGGCGACGCCCTCGGCGAGGCGCTGACGGCGCTCGGACCGGTGCTCGTCAGCGCGGGGCGCGCGTTCGGTGACCTGCTGCGCGCCCTGGGCCCGTTCATCACCCTGGCCGGGACCCTTGTGGCGAACCTGCTGCCCGCGTTGAACCCGCTGCTCAGCGGGCTCGGCGACATCTTCCAGGCGGCTGCCCCGTTCATTCAGGAGGTGGCCACCGTCCTGTCCTCGCTGTTCCTGCCGGTCATCCAGCAGCTCCCCGGCATCCTCGAACAGATCGTGCCCGTCTTCACCGACTTCGCCGCCACCGTGCTCCCTCAGCTCACGGAACAGCTCGAATTCGCGGCGCCCACCCTCGCCGACCTCGGGTTGCAGATCGCCGACCTTGCCGTCGCGGTCGCCCCGCTCGTGGTCCAGATCCTTCAACTGGCGACGGTCATGGCGGAACAGCTGGTGCCGATCATCAACGGCACCGTCATGGGCACCCTCGTACTCCTGACCGGGGCCCTGACAGGACTCGGGCAGTTGGTGGAGGACTACCTCATCCCCACGATGGGCCTGTTCGTCAGCTTCCTGAACGGCGACGTGTTCGACGCAACGACCAGCGCCGGGCAGACGGTGCGAAAGTTCCGGGACGACGCGAGGACGGCCATCGGGGACTTCGTGGACAGCGCGCAGGAGCGGTTCGCTCGGTACGCGCAGGCGGCCCAGGACAAGTTCAACGAGGCCAAGAGCAGCGCCATCGACGCGGTCACGGACATGATCTCCCAGGCGCTCACCTACCTGGGCGACCTGCCCGGCCGCGCGCGCGGAGCGCTGGGCGACCTCGGGCACGTCCTCTTCGACGCGGGAGCGTCGTTGATCTCCGGCTTCATCGACGGCATCCAGTCGAAGATCGGCGCGGTCACGTCCACCCTGTCCAACCTCACGTCCAAGCTCCCGGACTGGAAGGGGCCCGCCGAACTGGACGCGCGCATCCTGGCCCCGTCGGGTGAGCTGCTGATCGACGGGCTGATCGCGGGCATTCAGCGCGCCGTGCCCCGCGTCCGCTCCGAGTTGCAGGGTCTGACCGGGCAGCTTCCCGGGTTCGGCCCGCAGCTCGCCGGGGTCACCGCCCCGGCAGCCACAGCGTTCGCCCCGGTCGTGCACGTCAGCATCGGCAATGAGGCTGTCGACCAGTACGTCACCGTCCGCTCCGAGCAGGTCTACGACCAACGCGCCCGCACCGCAGCCCAAGGGACGAGGTTCTGATGCCCGCCAGCTACGCCGTCATTGAGGTGGACTTCACCGCCGCGCCCGGCACCGACACGTCGTACCGGATGGAGCGTGCAACCGCCCCGGCCGGGCCGTACGTCACAATTGCGGTGGCCGCCCCGCTCCTTGCCGAGCGGGCCGTCTACACGGACAGCACGGCCCCGTTCGACACCGTGCTGTACTACCGGGCGACCGGCGACCAGACCGGCGCCGTCACCACGTACACCGCCGGGCCGCTGGACCAGGCCGGGCAGGTGTGGCTACGCGATCCGCTCCGCCCCTGGGCCGACCTGCCGCTGGACTTCTGCGACGCCGCCCAGTCCGGGCACGTTCCCGGCTGCGCCCAGCCCACCCCCGAGCTGGTGTGGGTGGGGCTCGGGGACGAGGTGTGGGAGGCCGACGCCGGCCTGTTCCCCGTGCTCAACTCCGAGACGCCGGCCGATGTGTGGGCCCGCCGCAAGCATGCCTCCGGGTCGCTGACGTTCTTCACGCGCACGCTCGCCGCGATCGACCGGGTGTACACCCTCTTCACCGCCGGGGGCCCGCTGCTGCTCCAGCTCCCGCCGGAGTACGGGGTCCGGGATCGGTTCATCCAGCCGGGCAACGTGACCGAGATCCGCATCAGCCGGGACCAGCGCCGCCCCGAGCGCCGATGGGAGGCCCCGTTCACTGTTGTGGACCGGCCGTTGGGCCCGGCACAGGGCACGGCGTGCGCGAACTGGTGCGCGCTGCCCGCCGCGTATCCGACGTACGGGGACCTGCCGTCCGGGCTGACGCTCGCCGACCTCGCTGCCGGAGAGGTCATCTGCCCGGGCGGCGAGCCGGTCACCCCGCTGGTCGACACCTTCACCCGCACCGTGGCGGCCGGCTGGGGCACCGCCGACACCGGGCAGGCGTGGACCGTAGCCACCGGGCCCGCCGCAGAGTTCTCCGTCAACGGGTCGGCGGGCATCCACACCCACACCACCCTCAACACCCTCCACGCCACCACCATCCCGTGGGACCAGGCGAACGTGACCATGCGAACCCGGTTCTCCGTGAGCACGGTCCCCACCGGGACGGGCGGTAACGACATCCACCTGATGCTGCGCCGCGGCGACGCCTCGAACTTCTACTCGGCCCGCATCTTCACGGGCACGACTGGGTCGCTGATGATCTCGCTGCGCAAGTTCGTCGGCGGCGTGGAGACGCAGCTGGTCAGCGCCACCCCAGGTTTCACGTACGTGGCCGACGCGGTCTACGCCGCGCGGTTCTCCGTGCAGGGCTCGAACCTCATGGCGAAGGTCTGGCCGGCCGCGTCCCCGGAGCCTGCGGCGTGGCAGGTGACGGCCACCGACACCGACCTGACCGGCCCGGGCGCGGTTGGAATGCGCACCCTGGTCCGCGCCGCCCAGACCAACCCGCTGCCCATCACCTTCCGCTTCGATGATCTGGTGGTCACCTCCTGATGCTGCCCTCCTCCGACCTGTACAAGACGGTGATCCGTGGCCCGCACCACCGCGTGGCCAGGGTGGATGCGTTCACGATCAACGGGACCCCGCTCGCGACGGACGTGCCGGTCGTCTCCGGGCAGGTGTCCGCGCAGCTCACCAACCGAGTCACGAGGACGGCCACCGTTACCCTGTCCGACGAGTGGTTCCCCCGCACGGCAGCGTCCCCCTTCAGCCCGTATCAGGCGGTCGTCCGTATCCGCGCGGGCGTCGGCTACGGCGACGGGTCCAAGGAACTGTGGCCGCTGATCACGGGCCGGGTGTGGGGTGTGCGCCGCGCGGCCGCCGGGACAGTGGAGCTGTCCGTGGACGACCTCGCCGCGGACGTGGTTGCCGCCCGCTTCGAGGCGCCCGAGCGATCCAGCTCCCTGTCGATCCTGTCGGAGATCCAACGCCTCATCCGGGGCGCGATCCCGCAGGCGACGTTCGGGCCCGACACGCTGGCAACCGCGCCGACGCCACAGCTGGTGTGGGACGAGGACCGCGGCCAGGCCCTGGACGATCTCGCGCAGGCGGTCGGCGGGCGCTGGTACGCGCTGGGCGACGGCTCGTTCGTCGTGCGCTCCTACAGCTACCAGCCCGGGACGCCGGTGCAGCAGTTCCTGGACGGGCCGCAGGGGCTCATGGGGTCGGCGGACGTGACGCAGACCCGCGACGGCACCGCCAACAGCGTGGTCGTGGTCGCGGAGCGGATGGACGGGTCCGAGCCGGTTCGGCGCATCGCCCGCGACGTCTCCCCAGGCAGCCCCACCCGGTACGGTGGCCCGTTCGGCCGCGCCGTCCAGGTCATCAAGGTGCAGACCCCGCAGTCCGTGCAGCAGGCGCAGACCTTGGCCCGCACCCAGCTCGCCGCGGCAACCGCGCTCACGGAGCAGTGGAACGCGCAGGTCGTCCCCGACTACACCATCGAGCCTGGCGACACCGTCCGCCTCGGCTACCGCGGCTACAGCGCGGACCAGATCGTTGACGGCATCGGGTACCCGCTCGTCACCGGCAGCAGCATGTCCCTGACCACCCGTTCCGCCGGTACGCCCGGCGTGGCCGTAGGCGAGGAGTAGCCCGTGGACACCACCCCGAACTACGGCATTCCGTACCCGGAGTGCGACCCGCCCCGGGTGGTGGACGCGTCGGACGCGGGGCAGATCGCCGCCCTGGCGTACGCCGCTGACGCCGCCCTCGACCTCGTGTACGCGCTGGCTGAGCAGGACGTGTTCAACCCCGACAGCGTGCGCATGCAGGCCGCGTCCGTGACCGGCACCGGGCAGGACCGCTACCCGCTGTTCACATCGGACACGATCGACACGGGCGGCATGTCCGACACCACGAACGGCGTCGTCCGCCTCGTGGAACCGGGCCGGTACTACGTCGGCGCGTACACCACCAGCACCACCACCACGCTGACCCAGCTCCGTATCCGGTTCCTCCTCAACGGCAGCCCCGTCAGCAACTTCCAGACGCCGGGCTATGTCACCGGGTCCGGCGGGGCGCTCATCGCCGGGTACGCCGACGCCGTCCTCACCGTCCAGGAGTCCGCCACCCTGTCCATCCAGATCCGTCACAGCTCGTCCGGCGCCACCTCGTGGAACAGCGCCGCCGAACTGTGGGCCACCCAGCTGGAGCACTTCTGATGGAGACCACTCCGCAGGTTCTCGCCGCGTCGTCCGGGCCGTGGGCTCAGGTCCGTACGGGCACCGTCGCATCGGCCACGGCCGGGTCGGCGGTCGTCGTCGTCGGTGGCACCTCGTTCCCCGCCAGCTTCATCAGCCCCTACGAGCCGGCCGCCGGAGACCTTGTGGCCGTCGTTCGGCAGGACGCCTCGTGGATGATTCTCGGACGGATCGCCGGGGCCGGGGACAACCTCGTGTCGAACGGCAGCTTCGAGGAGTCCGGGGCTGGGACGAGCCCGGTCGGGTGGACCCTGTACGACATCGCGTCCGGATCCACCGCATCGGTCACGGACTCCGTCGCTGTCGACGGGGGGCAGAGCGCGCTCGTCACCGCGACAACCGCGACCACGGCACAGAGCTATCTGTACTCCGATCCGATCCCCGTCAGCAACGGCGACACGCTGGCGATCTCCGCGTATGCGGGGGCTTCCCTGGGAGACAACCCGCCGGTCCAGGTGGACGCTGCCCTGTACGCGCTGTGGTTCGCCGGGCCGACGGACACCTACCCCACCACCGTCGCCCCCGACACCCTGGTTGCGGACGCCACCGACCTTGTGCCGGCCCCGCCGTGGACCCCGCTGTCGGGGACGGCGACGTCCACGATCACCGGGTGGATGCGGGTCGCCCTCCGCTCCACCGTCAACGACACCACCGGCATGGTCTGGGACTTCGTCACGGCCAGGAGGACCACCGCATGACCGCCAACACACCGCGCGGGATCACGTACCCCGTTCTCACCGACCAGGTCAGCACCCTGGGACCGACCATCCAGGACATGGCCCTGGACCTGGACGGGCTTGCCCAGCAGCTCGCGGACCGCCTGGACGCTGCTGCACACCGGCCAGCCGCCCGCATGTCCGCAATCGCCAACCAGACGCTGACACCGTTCGTCGCGAACACCGTGACGTTCGCCGCGGAGGAGATCAACATCGGCGGCATGGTCAACATCCCGACCAGCAACACCCGCATCCGGATCACGGAGCAGGGCCTGTACATGGTCGGAGCGTCGGTTGCCGCCACCACGGCGACGGGAACGTGGGGGCTACGGGCCGACATCACCAACAGCGCCAGCGGGGCGGTGGCCCGGGCGTCGCTCCAGGGGAACAACAACAGCGGCGACGAGCCGACGAATACCTACCTCAGCGTGGGCATGCTGACGTACGCCGACGGGGCCACTCCCGCCGACATCACCGTCGCCGTCACGTCTACGTCTGGCGGCAGCGTGAACCTTCAGGACCGGTCGCTGTGGGCGGTCAAGATGGGCAACATCCCGGGAGGGTACTGAGCATGGGGACTACACCGAACCGGGGCTACCCGTACCCCGACCTCAGCTCCGACACAACCGTGGCCGCCGACCTGGAGGCCCTGGCCACCGCATACGACACCGACCTCAAGACCCTCCAGGACGGCATCGCCCAGCGGCCCATGTTCCGGGTTGTCGGCGGCGGCACCCGGCAGGAGTACGGGGCCGGGCCCCAGATCCAGGTCCAGTATGAGGTGCTGGAGGAGAACACGGGCGGCGCGCTCTGGGGCGTCAGCACCCAGATGCCCCGGGACTCGTTCATCCCGTTCATCCCCGGCGTCTGGCTGATCAACGCGACCGTGTCGTACTCGCGGTGGGTGGCCCCGCAGTCGATCGAGTGGGTGCGGCTGCGGCTGTTCAGCAGCTTTGAGATCGCCGGGGTCAGCGCGAACGTGATGCCGGGCACCGCCGACCAGAACCGCACCCTGTCCGTCACGTCGCTGTATGCGTTCGACGGCACCGGCGTGGGGAACCCGCTGACCGTGCAGTTCCAGGCTAACGACGTACCGACACGGCCGTCGTACGCGATCACGTCCCGGTCCCTCACCGCCACGCTGGTGTCCCGCACCTGACCTCAATCAGCTGGCACGGTTACTGCTCGAACCGGTACTCGTATCCGATGACAAGGCGGCTGGGCAGGCACCACTCGCCGTACTCGATGATGCCCTCGTCGTCCCACAGCCGGTGCGCGCCCGCGAGGATTGGCGCCCCGATCCGCAGGCCCAGCGCCGCGGCCTCGCGGGCGTCGGCGTCCCGTCCGTGCATGTCGTCTCGCCCGGCGATGACTCGGCGTCCGGTCGTCTCCTGAACCCGGGCGAGCAGGCGGCCGGCGTCGCCACGGGATGAGGACAACAGCTCAGGTACGACGCCAGCGAAATGCCCGGGATACCAGGTGACGTACAGGCCGGTGCGCTGCTGTCCCGTGCCGGTGTGCCACTGGCGGCGCACGACCCGAGCGCCGGGCTCGGAGTCGAAAATCTCGGCGACGTAGGTGGGCGGCACGACGAGGTCGGCCGAGGTCACGATCATCGTCTCGCCCTCGCCGAGGATGCTGCCGGTGCGCAGCACGCGGGCGGTGCGGTCGTGAGCGGATGCGGTGACGGTGGGGGCGTCCGCAACGAAAGTGCCACGGCGGCTGGTGGTGATGTAGCCCTCAACCTGGAGGTGATCGAGGGACCGGCCGAGGGTGGCGACTGCGACGCCCTCGGCGGCGGCCAGCTCCCGGACTGGTGGGAGTTTCGCGCCGGGGGCGAGGACTCCGTCGAGGATGCGCCGCCGGATCCGGTCGGCTACCTGCATGTAGGGCGGCGGGTTGTCGGGCACGACAGCACTCCTCTATGTCCTAGGTCACGGGGGACTGTACTAGGTCACCAATGCGCCGCGATAGAGCGGGAGTTCCGGCATCTTGGCGAGGTGTCCTAGGTCACGCTATGGTCTGGCCTAGGACACGCCCTAGGAGGCTCCTCGTGGAGACGTCTGCCCCCCGCCGCTTACCCCCCGTTGGCTCGCTGTCTGAGCATCAGCAGCGCGGGTGGCGCTGTTGCTGGTGCCGGTGGCCACTGCACCCCGGCTACGACCGGGCCGTCGGCGAAATCCGGGTAGCACCGGAAGGCGGGGCCATCTACACGGTGTTCCTCCGCGAGTGCGCTGACACGAAGGAGTGCCAGGACCGCCTGCCGGGCGGCGATTACCCGCGTTCCACCGACGAGGACAACGCCGAGTCGGCATCGTAGAGGGATGACCTCTTCGCGAGAGAACGCCGCATCCCTGCTCGGCAACACGTCGGGCATCCCGCTACTGCTCGGCCTCGCGTCGGTGAACCGGCCGCGATGCATCGAGTGCGGGTCTCTGAACACATGGACGCTGCCCACCGCGGCGCCGTTCACGTTCCGGCCGATGCTGAATCGGCTGTGCGACGACTGCGGCCGGGTCACCGGCGCGTACACCGACAAATGAGGAGCCTCATGGAGACGAACGACGAAACGCAATTCCAGCCGGTAGCCGAGGCCCCAAACCCGAACTGCCCGCACTGCGGCGGCTCCGGGTGGATCGGGGACATCGTCTGCCCGGCGTGCAGCTGAGCACCCCGTAGACCGCCCCGGTCGGCCGTCCCCGTCGGCCGACCGGGGCTTCGTCACTCCTGCACCAGCTCCACGAGCGGCGCACCCAGCGCGTCCGCGATGAGCAGGAGGTCGGTGTAGCGGGGGTCTCGTTCGCCGGACTCGTAGCGCTGGATGGTGCGGCGCTCGACGCCGACGCGGTCGGCGAGCTGGTCTTGGGAGAGGCCGGCCGCGCGACGGGTGGAGACCAGGCGTTCGCCGAGTTCCCTCCGTCGGGCGATGACCCACTCGGGGAGGGGGGTTCGTCGGAGGGGCACAGCCCAAACGGTCGCCAGTAAATGATCTTGAGTCAGTACCTAAACGGTCGCACTTCCGAAAGGGCCCCGGTCTCGCGCGCTGCGAGCCGGGGCCTTCCAGGTTCTGGGACCTGTTGGGGTGTTGTTCCAGGTGGTCAGGGGCGGTGCCGCGTTCCGGAATCGTTCCGCTCGGGTCGTGGATTCCGGAATCTTTCCGTACGACGACGGGTCACCATGGGATGCATTGGGACGCGTTGAAATGCGTTCCGTTGCAGGTCAACCGCCTTACAGCCCCCTGACCAGCTCAGGCGCTTTCGGCCTGGAACATCCACGCGTGCTTTTCGAGGTCGGCGGTCAGCGTGATCAGGAGGTCCTGGCTGACCGGGTCCGGGGTCTCGGTCACCTCGATGCGCTCGCGCATCCGGCCGATCACCACGCCGAGGGCGTCGACCAGGGTCTTCACCGCGTCCACGTCCTTGATCCAGCCCTCGGACACGGAGGCGATGGCCGTGCTCTTGGCGATCGTCGCGGCTCGGCCGTCCGGGTTGACGCCCAGCGCGGACGCGCGCTCCGCGACCGTGTCGGAGTGCTGGCGCGCGGTGTCCACGACGTCGTCGAGCTGGAGGTGCACGGACCTGAACCGCGGCCCGACCACGTTCCAGTGGACCTGCTTGGCCACCAGAGAAAGGTCGAGAAGATCCACCAGAGCGCCCTGGAGGGCGTCTCCGACGGTCTTGAGGTCGGTCTCGGACAGTGGGCTCTTCACCACAGACATGCACGTCTCCGATCTGGAATCCGTTCCGTTCAGCACCACCCACGATGGCACAAACGAAGCAAAACGGTCATTTGAGAAAGCACCCGATGACTCCGACAAGTCCATTCGGAAGGTTTCTCGGTCTCTCATCCACGCGCCTGCCCCCATCTCGCCGCTGACACACGCACCGGCACAAAAACCGCACACGGGCACGCGAAAGCCCCGGCCCTCCCCACAACAGAGGGAGAACCGGGGCTCCGGCTTCACACCGAACCGATCGGTCAGGCGGCGACTACGTCCACCGCTTCCGCGGGTGCCTTGATGGTCACCCGCCCCGTCGGTACACCCGCCACCGAGGTAACGGAGACGGAGTTGAGCATGGGGCGCACCGGTACAGGTACCGGATCGCTGGCCGCTGCCGACTCGGCCAGTTCGGCCAGGGACAGCTCATCGCTCACTTCACGCATGAGCTCGGACATCCGTACGTCAAGCGCGTCGCAAATGGCGGAGAGCAGTTCGGAGGATGCCTCCTTCTGCCCCCGCTCCACCTCGGAGAGATAGCCGAGCGAAACTCGGGCGGACGAGGAGACTTCGCGCAGAGTACGGCCTTGGCGCTGGCGCTGCCGACGCAGCACGTCACCCAGCAGGCGACGGAGCAGAATCATCGGTGGCTCCCTCCTCGGACCGCGTAGCCGCATCCTTCACGCCCCACCGTACCGCCTAGCGCTGCGGCCGTGCGGGGAGCGATGTCGTGTTCACTCAGGGCTGCAAACATCAATTCCCCCCGTTCTCTTCCGTATCCTGTGCGCTCGCATTCTCGTGGAGTTCGCCTGAGAGCAGGTCGAGCGCGCTTCGTACGCTCTTCTTACGGATGTCCGCCCGGTCGCCGTTCAACCTCAGCGCGGACACTTTCCCGATGCCGTGCGGGCCGCTGACCGCGACGAAGACCGTACCGACGGGCCGGCCGTCCTGCGGTTCGGGGCCGGCGACGCCGGTGGTCGCCACTCCCCAGTCTGCGCCCAGAGCTCGCCGTACGCCTGTCGCCATCTGACGCGCGACGTCCGCGTCGACCGCCCCGCGCTCCGCCAGGAGGCCGGCGTCCACCCCAGGACTTCACTCTTGAGGGGGTCGCGTAAGCCGTCACCGAGCCCCTGAAGGCTTGGGAGGCACCCGGTACGGACGTCAGTTCGGCCGCGACCAGGCCGCCGGTCAGCGACTCCGCGACGGCGAGGGTCTCCCCCCGCTCGACGAGGAGCCGCAGCACCCGGCCCGCCGCAGTCACCGCTCGGCCTCCGCGGACCCCCGGGCCCCCGCGGCCTCGGCGACCGCGCCGGTCTCCTCGGAGGCGCCCTCAGGCGCTTCCCCGGCCCCGGGCTCCGCCTGGGCCGCCCGCTCCGCCGCGAGGCCCTGGCGCCGCAGTACGACGGCCTGGCGGACGTAGTCGAGACCGGTGACGACCGTCAACACGACGGCCACGGCCATCACCCAGAAGCGCAGGGTGGCCAGCGGACCGGTCAGCGCCAGGACGTACATCCCGACGGCCGTCCCCTGCGCCAGCGTCTTCATCTTGCCGCCGCGGCTGGCCGGAATGACCCCGTGCCGGATCACCCAGAACCGCATCAGCGTGATGCCCAGCTCACGGAAGAGGATCACGCCCGTGACCCACCACGGCAGGTCGCCCAGATACGACAGACAGATCAGCGCGGCGCCCATGATCGCCTTGTCGGCGATTGGGTCGGCGATCTTCCCGAAGTCGGTGACCAGGTTGTACGTGCGCGCCAGATGTCCGTCGAACAGGTCGGTGATCATGGCGATGGCGAAGGCGGCCCAGGCGAAGGAGCGCCAGGCCGGGTCGTACCCGCCGTTGTGGAGCAGCAGCACCACGAAGCCGGGGACGAGCACGAGCCGGGCCATCGTCAGGAGGTTGGCGATGTTCCACAGACTGGCCTGATTGACCGCAGCGGCGCCCAGCTTTCCGCCGCGGACCGGCGTCGAGCCGGACCCGCCTGCCGCGGATGCCGGGACTCCGGTCATCTGGCTACCTCCACAAGCTCACTGCACTCGGCGATCAGGTCCACGCCTTCGGTGCCCACGACCTTTGCCTCGACCATACGGCCCGGGACCAGGCCCTCGCGTGTGGTGAAGAGCACCTGGCCATCCGTTTCGGGCGCCTGGTGCGCGGCGCGCCCGAAGGCGCGCGGCTCGTCGTCGGTGGGCTCGACGGACTCGACCAGCACCTGGAGCGTCTCGCCCATGCGCTCCTCGGCGCGCTGCGAGGTCAGTTCCTCAGCGAGCTGCGAGATGTGCGCGAGGCGCTCCGCGATGACGTCGGCGTCGAGCTTGTTGTCGTAGCCGACCGCCTCGGTGCCGTCCTCGTCGGAGTAGCCGAAGACGCCGATGGCGTCGAGACGGGCGCCCGTGAGGAACCGTTCCAGCTCCGCGAGGTCGTCCTCGGTCTCGCCGGGGAAGCCGACGATGAAGTTGGACCGGGCACCGGCCTGCGGCGCCTTGCCCCGGATCGTGTCCAGCAGCTCCAGGAAGCGGTCGGTGTCGCCGAAGCGGCGCATCGCCCGCAGCACGCCGGGCGCGGAGTGCTGGAAGGACAGGTCGAAGTAGGGCGCGACCTTCGGTGTCGAGGTGAGGACGTCGATCAGGCCGGGCCGCATCTCGGCGGGCTGGAGGTAGCTGACGCGGATGCGCTCGATCCCGTCGACGTCCGCCAGCTCGGGCAGCAGGGTCTCCAGGAGGCGGATGTCGCCGAGGTCCTTGCCGTACGAGGTGTTGTTCTCGGAGACGAGCATGACCTCCTTCACGCCCTGCTCGGCGAGCCAGCGGGTCTCGCCCAGCACGTCCGAGGGACGGCGGGAGATGAAGGAGCCGCGGAAGGACGGGATGGCGCAGAAGGAGCAGCGCCGGTCGCAGCCGGAGGCCAGCTTGACCGAGGCGACGGGGCTGGTGCCCAGCCGGCGGCGCAGGGGCGCGCGCGGCCCGGAGACCGGGGCTACGCCCTCCGGCAGGTCGGCGGGGGCAGGGGCGATCTCCTGCGCGTGACCGGGCAGGGACACGGCGGCGTCCTGCCGCTCGGCGGGGCTGATCGGCAGCAGCTTGCGGCGGTCGCGGGGGGTGTGGGAGGCGTGGATGCCGCCGCTGAGGATGGTCTGGAGGCGGTCGGAGATGTCGGCGTAGTCGTCGAAGCCGAGGACACCGTCCGCTTCCGGCAGGGCCTCGGCGAGGTCCTTGCCGTAGCGCTCGGCCATGCAGCCGACGGCGACGACGGCCTGGGTGCGGCCGTGGTCCTTCAGATCATTGGCTTCGAGGAGGGCGTCGACGGAGTCCTTCTTGGCGGCCTCCACGAACCCACAGGTGTTGACGACGGCGACGTCGGCATCGGAGGCATCCTCGACGAGCTCCCAGCCGTCCGCTGCCAGGCGGCCTGCGAGCTCCTCCGAGTCCACCTCGTTACGGGCGCAGCCAAGAGTGACAAGGGCGACGGTACGGCGTTCGGGCATGGACTCAAGACTACTTTGTCCCGGCACCGACCCCGCCGCGGAGGGTTGCGCCGTCACCCACGGTGGCAAAGACGGCGAGCGCCCGGCACGGTGGCCGGGCGCTCGCCGCGCCGCGATGTCTCGGGGTGACCGGTCAGCCGACCTCGGGGTCGCCCTTGGTGTACGAGAGGCGTTCGACCTGTCCGGGCTTGAACTGGTCCTCGACCTTCTTCCCGTTCACGAAGAGCTCGATCGAGCCCGCGTTGCCGAGAATGAGGTCGACGCGCTCCTTGTCCTGGAAGGTCTTCGACTCGCCCTGCTGGAGGGTGCCGTCGAAGAGGGCCCGGCCGTTGTGGTCCTTGGCCGAGATCCAGCTCTTGCCCTGGGTGGCGCTGAGCTTGACGGTGACCTTGTCCTGGGGCGCCGCGGCGATGGCGCTTTCGGACGGGGCCGGCTTGGGGTCGGCGGGCTTGCTGGCGGAGGGCTTCGGGGCGATCTTGTCGGAGGTCGGGCCCTCGGCCACACGGCCGGCCGTCGAGGGCCCGTCGTCGCCGCCCTTGAAGAAGGTGAAGCCGACGAAGCCGACCACGGCGACGATCGCCGCGACCATGGCCGCCGTCCAGTTGGGCCGACGGGGTTCGGAGCGGATGCGTTCGGCCTCGAACAGCGGCGCCGCCGGGGTGGGCGCGGGACGGCCGCCGTGCTCGGCGTCGTACTGCGCGATCAGCGGTTCCGGATCGGTGCCGACGGCACGGGCGAGCGTACGGATGTGGCCGCGGGCGTACACGTCGCCGCCGCAGCGGGAGAAGTCGTCCTGCTCGACCGCGTGCACGATGGGGATGCGCACCCGGGTGGACGTGCTGACCTCTTCGACCGTGAGACCTGCGGCCAGACGAGCCTGCTGAAGCACTCGACCGATCGAAGGCCGGTCGTCTTCGGGGGAGTTGCCGATGGACACGGGGGCGCCTTTCGAGCGTGAGCCACCTGCTGGGTGTTCAGTCTAGGGGGGGTACGAAAGGGTGGGGCAACCGGGCGGGTGGACTTTGTACGCCATCAGATTCGAACAGAGCCGGTTTCGCCGGGACGCCCCGGGGAAGGACGTTCCGTCCTTCCCTTCAACTTGACGTACGGCCCGGCGAAACGGTTGCCCGTAAAACTCTTACGAAGCGGTTTCCCCACGAATCTGTGCCAACACCCCGTCGAGCTCGTCGGGTTTCACCAGGACGTCGCGCGCCTTGGAGCCCTCGCTCGGTCCGACGATGTTGCGCGACTCCATCAGGTCCATGAGCCGCCCGGCCTTGGCGAAGCCGACCCGCAGCTTGCGCTGGAGCATCGAGGTCGATCCGAACTGGGTGGAGACGACCAGCTCGGCCGCCTGGCACAGCAGGTCGAGGTCGTCGCCGATGTCCTCGTCGATCTCCTTCTTCTGCTTCGTGCCGACCACGACGTCGTCGCGGAAGACCGGGGCCATCTGGTCCTTGCAGTGCCGGACGACGGCCGCGACCTCGTCCTCGGTGACGAAGGCGCCCTGCATACGGGTCGGCTTGTTCGCGCCCATCGGCAGGAACAGTCCGTCACCCTTTCCGATGAGCTTTTCGGCGCCGGGCTGGTCCAGGATGACGCGGCTGTCGGCGAGCGAGGAGGTGGCGAAGGCGAGCCGCGAGGGCACGTTCGCCTTGATCAGACCGGTGACGACGTCCACCGAGGGGCGCTGCGTGGCGAGCACCAGGTGGATGCCGGCGGCGCGGGCCAGCTGGGTGATGCGGACGATCGAGTCCTCGACGTCGCGCGGGGCGACCATCATCAGGTCGGCCAGCTCGTCGACGATCACCAGCAGATACGGGTACGGAGCAAGCTCACGTTCACTGCCCTCGGGCGTCTTGAGCTTGCCGGTGCGCACCGCGTGGTTGAAGTCGTCGATGTGCCGGTAGCCGAAGGCCGCGAGGTCGTCGTAGCGCAGATCCATCTCCCGTACGACCCACTGGAGCGCCTCGGCGGCCTTCTTGGGGTTGGTGATGATCGGCGTGATCAGGTGCGGGATGCCCTCGTACGCGGTGAGCTCGACCCGCTTCGGGTCGACCAGGACCATCCGGACGTCCTCCGGCGTGGCCCGGACCATGATCGAGGTGATCAGGCAGTTGATGCAGGACGACTTGCCGGAGCCGGTCGCGCCGGCCACCAGGACGTGCGGCATCTTCGCGAGGTTGGCCATCTCGTAGCCGCCCTCCACGTTCTTGCCGAGCGCGACGAGCATGGGGTGGTCGTCCTCGGCCGCGTCCGCCAGTCGCAGCACGTCGCCGAGGTTGACCATCTCCCGGTCGGAGTTGGGGATCTCGATGCCGACCGCGGACTTACCCGGAATCGGCGAGATGATGCGGACATCGGGGCTGGCGACGGCGTACGCGATGTTCTTGGTGAGCGCGGTGATCCGCTCGACCTTCACGGCCGGGCCGAGTTCCACCTCGTACCGCGTCACCGTCGGCCCTCGGGTGAAGCCGGTGACGGCGGCGTCCACCTTGAACTCGGTGAACACGTTGGTCAGCGAGGCGACGATCGCGTCGTTGGCGGCGCTCCGGGTCTTGCCGGGTCCGCCGCGCTCCAGCAGGTCGAGCGAGGGCAGCGAGTACGTGATGTCGCCGGAGAGCTGGAGCTGCTCGGCCCGGGCGGGCAGCGACTGGGACTCGGGGGGCTCGGGCGCCGGCTTGGTCAGATCGGGCACACCGGCCCCGGGCGTGGCCTCCGCACGCTTCCCGGCGGACTTCCCGGCCGGCTCCGCTTCCCGGGCTCCCGGCACCGGGGTGCCCGCCCGCTCGCGGTCCACCGAGACGCCCTGGGTCAGGTCGGCGACGACCGGCGAGGGCGGCATGCCGTTGAGCACGGCCCCGTCGAGCGCGGCGGCAGCGGCGGCCGCGACGTCCACCGCGTCCATCGGACGGTTCATCGCGGGCTGCACCGAGGGCCTGCGCGGCCTGCGGCGCTTGGTCAGCGCCTCGGTCTCCGCGAGATCCGGGTCGTACGCGTCGGGTGCCTGGGTGCGGCGGGAGCGGGGCGGCAGCGCCTCGCGCCACTGCTCGTCATACCGCTCGTCGTCGCCGTCCTGGGCCTCGGGGTCGTACGCCGGTTCCACGATGCCCAGCCTGACGCCGAGCAGCCGCAGCCGCTGCGGGATGGCGTTCACCGGGGTCGCCGTGACGACCAGCAGCCCGAAGACGGTGAGCAGCAGGAGCAGCGGCACGGCCAGCACCTCGCCCATGGCGAAGATCAGCGGCTTGGAGGCGGCCCACCCGATGAGGCCGCCCGCGTCCTGCATGGCCTCGGTGCCCTCGTCGCGTCCCGGCGAACCGCACGCGATGTGGACCTGCCCGAGCACGCCGACGACCAGGGCGGAGAGGCCGATGACGATGCGGCCGTTGGCCTCGGGCCGCTGGGGGTAGAGGATCAGCCGCACCGCGACGGCGCCCAGCAGTATCGGCACGAGCAGGTCGAGCCGGCCGAACGCCCCGGTGACGAGCATCTCCACCAGGTCGCCCACGGGACCGCGCAGATTCGACCAGGTGCCCGCGGCGACGATCAGCGCGAGGCCGAGCAGCAGCAGCGCGATGCCGTCCTTGCGGTGGGCGGGGTCCAGGCCCTTGGCGCCGCGCCCTATGCCGCGGAACATCGCACCGACGGCGTGGGCCGCGCCGAGCCAGAGGGCCCGCGCCAGCCGGTACACCCCGTTCGTGGGCGAGGGCACCGGACGCGGCGGAGCGGCCTTCTTCGCCGCGGCCTTCTTGGCCGGGGCCCTCTTCGCGGGCGCCTTCTTCGCTGCGGTCTTCTTGGCGGGCGCGGCTCTCTTCGCCGGACCCGGGCCACCGCCGACGCGCTTCGCGGTGCCCGCCGTGCCCTGGGAACCCTTGCCGGACGTACGTGAGGCCATGGGGCCGAGGTTACCGGTGTCGACGCCTGTGAACACGAGCGCGTACCGGTTCACCCGTCCGTGTCGCCTGGCGGGGGCCGGAAACTGACGCGCCTTCACCGGCAGGCAGCCACCGAAACCTCTCAGCCACCGGTCAGTTGCCCCGGCCATGCCCGAAAAGGCCCCGCCCACAAGGCGGGTGAGCCGTTACGAGGGAACGGCCGCCGACGCCCCGCCGGTGCCCGGCTCCAGCGCGTCGAGAGCGCGGCGCAGCCCGGTCAGCTTCCGTTCGAGGTGAGCGGCCGTCGCCACGGCGCCCGCGTCGGCGGACTCGTCGTCGAGCTGCTTCGACAGCGCCTCCGCCTGCTCCTCGACGGCCGCGAGCCGCGCGGAGAGCTCGGCCAGCAGACCGGCGGGCTCCCGCTCCTGCTGGGCGCTCGTCTGGCCGCCGCCCTCCAGCTGGAGCCGCAGCAGCGCCGCCTGCTCCCGCAGCTGGCAGTTCTTCATGTACAGCTCGACGAAGACCGAGACCTTGGCGCGCAGCACCCATGGGTCGAACGGCTTCGAAATGTAGTCCACCGCGCCGGCCGCGTAACCCCGGAAGGTGTGGTGCGGGCCGTGGTTGATCGCGGTGAGGAAGATGATCGGGATGTCCCGGGTCCGTTCCCGCCGCTTGATGTGCGCGGCGGTTTCGAAACCGTCCATGCCCGGCATCTGGACGTCCAGCAGAATCACCGCGAAGTCGTCCGTGAGCAGCGCTTTGAGCGCCTCCTCCCCTGACGATGCCCGTACCAGTGTCTGATCGAGCGCAGAGAGGATGGCCTCCAGCGCCAGCAGATTCTCCGGCCGGTCATCGACCAGGAGGATCTTGGCCTTCTGCACCATGGCCCGCCCTCCTCGCCCCGGAATTTCACCGGGCGCCGCCCCGGGGGACGACTCCCTTACGCCGCCCGTCCTTGTGCCGGTCATGGTAGCCGCACCCCGGCGGTCACCACACCCTGTCACCGTGATGTCACTGTGCACGTACCGGAAACGTGGCGGGGGACCAGAAGGTTCCCCGCAATCCGCGTTCCCACACTCCCTCGGACATCACCGATCAACAAATCTTCATGGATTCTCTCAGTGGGCGCTCACTCACCGCGCACATACCCCTCCATGACCGAAAGAAGATGGTCGGGATCGACCGGCTTGGTGACATAGTCGGACGCACCCGATTCGAGTGCCTTCTCCTTGTCGCCCTTCATCGCCTTGGCGGTCAGGGCCACGATCGGCAGCTCGGCGAACTGCGGCATCCTGCGGATCGCCGAGGTCGTCGCGTACCCGTCCATCTCCGGCATCATGATGTCCATCAGTACGACCGTCACATCGTCGTGCTGCTCCAGGACTTCGATGCCCTCGCGCCCGTTCTCGGCGTAGAGGACCGTCAGTCCGTGCTGTTCCAGCACGCTGGTGAGCGCGAAGACGTTACGGACGTCGTCATCGACGATCAGCACCTTCTCGCCGCCGAACCGGAACGTCCTGCGCGGCTGTTCGGGCTCCTCCTGACCACCCAGGGCCCACGCCTCCGGCTCGGCCGCCGGAGCCGGCTGCGGAGCGGGGGCGGGTACCGGACGCGGCGGCAGCGCGGGCTGCTGCTGTGCGCCTCCCAGCGCCTTGCGCCGGCGGGGCGGAGCGGCCTGCGCGGCGTCCGGTACGTACACCTGTCCGGCCTCCGGCGTCCGGCCGCCCTCGATCGTGCCGGTCTGGTCGTCGGCCTGTCCCGGAGCGAGCTGCGGGTAGCCCTGCGGCGGGAGTTCGCTCGGGTGCAGCGGCAGGTACAGGGTGAACGTGGAGCCGCGGCCGGGCTCGCTCGCCGCGTGGATCTCGCCGCCCAGCAGCCGCGCGATCTCGCGGCTGATGGAGAGGCCGAGGCCCGTGCCCCCGTACTTGCGGCTGGTCGTCCCGTCCGCCTGCTTGAACGCCTCGAAGATGACCCGCATCTTGCTGGCCGCGATCCCGATGCCCGTATCGGTCACCGAGAAGGCGATCAGCTCGCCGTCCGCGTCCCGCAGCGAACCGGCCTCCAGCAGCTGCTCGCGGATGGCGTCCGGCACCTCCTGTCCCGCGTGCCTGATCACCAGCTCGACGGCCCCGCTGTCGGTGAACTTCACCGCGTTGGACAGCAGGTTGCGCAGCACCTGGAGGAGCCGCTGCTCGTCCGTGTGCAGCGTGGCCGGCAGCTCCGGCGACACCCGTACGGAGAAATCCAGCCCCTTTTCCGCGGTGAGCGGCCGGAACGTCGCCTCCACGTAGTCCACGAGCTGCACCAGGGCGATCCGCGTCGGGCTGACGTCCATCTTGCCCGCCTCGACCTTCGACAGATCGAGGATGTCGTTGATCAGCTGGAGCAGATCGGAACCGGCCCCGTGGATCGTCTCGGCGAATTCCACCTGCTTCGGCGAGAGATTGCCCTCGGCGTTGTCCGCGAGCAGCTTGGCCAGAATGAGCAGCGAGTTGAGCGGCGTACGCAGCTCGTGCGACATGTTCGCCAGGAACTCGGACTTGTAACGCATCGAGACGGCGAGCTGTTCGGCGCGCTCCTCCAGGACCTGCCGCGCCTCCTCGATCTCGGTGTTCTTGACCTCGATGTCGCGGTTCTGCCTGGCCAGCAGCTCGGCCTTCTCCTCCAGTTCGGCGTTGGACGCCTGGAGGGCCTTCTGCCGGTTCTCCAATTCCTGCGAGCGGTCGCGCAGTTGCTCGGTCAGCTCCTGCGACTGTTCCAGCAGCTTCTCGGTCGTCGTGTTGACGCTGATGGTGTTGACGCTCGTGGCGATCATTTCCGCGAGCTGGTTCAGGAAGTCCCGCTGGATGTGCGTGAACGGCTGGAACGAGGCCAGCTCGATGACTCCGAGGACCTTGCCCTCGAACAGCACCGGAAGCACGATCACATGGGCGGGCGGCGCCTCACCGAGCCCGGAGGAGATCTTCAGGTACCCCGGCGGCACGTTGTCCACCTGGATCGTCCGCTTCTCCTCGGCGGCCGTGCCGATGAGCGTCTCGCCCGGCCGGAAGGACGTCGGCATGGAGCCGGCGGAGTAGCCGTAGCTTCCCCGCATCCGCAGCTCGTACGCCCCCTCGGCCTCGGCTCCCAGCGCGTCGGTCTCGCCGGTGGGCGTGGCCAGGAAGAAGGCGCCGTGCTGGGCGGAGACCACGGGGGTCAGCTCGCTCATGATCAGCGAGGCCACGTCGTCGAGGTCGCGCCGTCCCTGCATCAGACCGGAGATCCGGGCGAGGTTGCCCTTCAGCCAGTCCTGCTCCTTGTTGGTGGCGGTGGTGTCGCGCAGGTTCGCGATCATCGTGTTGATGTTGTCCTGGAGGGCCTGGATCTCGCCCGCCGCGTCCACGTCGATCTTCAGGTTCAGGTCGCCGCGCGTCACCGCCGTGGCGACGGCCGCGATGGCGCGCACCTGGCGGGTGAGGTTCCCGGCCATCTCGTTCACGGACTCGGTGAGGTCGCGCCAGGTGCCGTCCACGTCGCGCACCCGCGCCTGGCCGCCCAGCTGGCCCTCGGTGCCCACCTCGCGGGCGACCCGGGTCACCTGCTCGGCGAACGACGACAGCTGGTCGACCATCGTGTTGATGGTGTTCTTCAGCTGCTGGATCTCGCCGCGCGCGTCGATGTCGATCTTCTTGGTCAGGTCGCCCTTGGCGATGGCCGTCGTGACGGCGGCGATCTGGCGCACCTGGCCCGTCAGGTTGGACGCCATCGAGTTCACGGACTCGGTGAGGTCCTTCCACGTACCGGAGACGCCCGGGACGCGCGCCTGGCCGCCCAGCTCGCCCTCGGTGCCCACCTCGCGGGCGACGCGGGTGACCTCGTCCGCGAACGAGGACAGCGTCGTCACCATCGTGTTGACGGTGTCGGCCAGCTCGGCGACCTCGCCGCGCGCCTCGACGGTGACCTTCTTCGTCAGGTCGCCGTTGGCGACGGCCGACGAGACGCGGGAGATGTTGCGCACCTGGCTGGTCAGGTTGTTGGCCATCAGGTTGACGTTGTCGCTGAGGTCCTTCCAGATGCCCGTCGCCCCGCGCACCCGCGCCTGGCCGCCGAGGATGCCCTCGGTGCCCACCTCGCGCGCGACACGGGTCACCTCGTCGGCGAAGTTGAGCAGCTGGTCGACCATCGTGTTGACCGTCGTCACCAGTTCGAGGATCTCGCCCTTGGCGTCGACGGTGATCTTCTTGGACAGGTCGCCGTTGGCGACCGCCGTCGTCACCTCGGCGATGTTCCGCACCTGAAGGGTGAGGTTGTTCGCCATGCCGTTGACGGACTGCGTGAGGTCCTTCCACGTACCGGAGACCCCCTGCACCTCGGCCTGACCGCCCAGAATGCCCTCGGTGCCCACCTCCCGGGCCACCCGCGTCACCTGCTCCGCGAAGTTCGAGAGCTGGTCGACCATGGTGTTGAGGGTGTTCTTCAGCTCCAGGATCTCGCCGCGCGCGTCCACGTCGATCTTCTGCGACAGGTCACCGCGCGCCACCGCCGTGGCGACCTGCGCGATGTTACGGACCTGAGCGGTCAGGTTCCCCGCCATCCCGTTCACCGAGTCGGTCAGATCACGCCACACACCGGCGACGCCGGGCACCTGTGCCTGGCCGCCGAGCCGTCCGTCGGTACCCACCTCGCGGGCGACCCTGGTCACCTGCTCGGCGAAGGCGGAGAGCTGGTCGACCATCGTGTTGATGGTGTTCTTCAGCTCCAGGATCTCGCCCCGCGCGTCCACGTCGATCTTCTGCGACAGGTCGCCCCGCGCCACCGCCGTCGTGACCTGTGCGATCTGGCGCACCTGGGAGGTCAGGTTCCCCGCCATGAAGTTGACGGAGTCGGTGAGCTCCTTCCACGTACCGGAGACGCCGTCGACCCGCGCCTGACCGCCGAGGCGGCCTTCGGTGCCCACGTCGCGTGCCATCCGCGTGACCTGGTCGGCGAACGAGGAGAGCTGCGCCACCATCGTGTTGACGGTGTTCTTCAGCTCCAGCATCTCGCCGGCCACATCCACGGTGACCTTCTGCGACAGGTCGCCGTTGGCGACGGCCGTCGTGACCTGAGCGATGTCGCGGACCTGACCGGTCAGGTTACGGAAGGCCGTGTTCACGGAGTCCGTGAGGTCCTTCCAGGTCCCGGCGGCGCCCGGCACCTCGGCCTGCCCGCCGAGCCGGCCCTCGACGCCGACCTCCCGGGCCACCCGGGTCACTTCCGAACCGAAGGACTGGAGCTGGTCCACCATCGTGTTGACGGTGTTCTTCAGCTCCAGCATCTCGCCGGCCACGTCGACGGTGACCTTCTGCGTCATGTCACCGCTGGCCACCGCCGTCGTCACCTGGGCGATGTCGCGCACCTGGGTCGTCAGGTTCCGGAAGACCGTGTTCACCGAGTCGGTGAGGTCCTTCCAGGTCCCGGCAGCGCCCGGCACCTGCGCCTGACCGCCGAGCACGCCCTGCCCGCCGACCTCGCTGGCCACGCGGGTGACCTCGTCCGCGAAGGTGCGCAGCGTCTCGGTCATCTGGTTGATCGTCTCGGCGAGCTGGGCGACCTCGCCCCGCGCGCTGACCTGCACCTTCTGCGACAGGTCACCGTTGGCGACCGCCGTCGTCACCTCCGCGATGCCGCGCACCTGGGAGGTGAGGTTGCCGGCCATCGTGTTGACGGAGTCCGTCAGGTCCTTCCACACCCCGGCCACGCCCGGCACCACGGCCTGGCCGCCCAGCTCCCCCTCCGTGCCCACCTCACGGGCGACCCGGGTCACCTCGGAGGAGAACGAGGACAGCTGGTCGACCATCGTGTTGACGGTGTTCTTCAGCTGGAGCATCTCGCCGGCCACATGGACGGTGACCTTCCGCGACAGGTCGCCCTTGGCCACGGCCGTCGTCACCAGCGCGATGTCGCGCACCTGCGCGGTCAGCCGGTACGCCATGGTGTTGACGGAGTCCGTGAGGTCCTTCCAGGACCCGGACATCCCGCGCACCTGCGCCTGGCCGCCCAGCTTGCCCTCGGTGCCCACCTCGACCGCCACCCGCGTCACCTGCTCGGTGAACGCCGACAGCTGGTCGACCAGGTTGTTGACGGTACGGGCGACCTTCAGGAACTCGCCGCGCAGCGGCCGTACCGTGTCGTCCGCCGTGTGGGAGCGCAGCTCCATCCGCTGTTCGAGATCACCGTCGGCCACCGCCGACAGGACCCGCCCGACCTCCGACACCGGGCGCGCGAGATCGTCCACCAGCTCGTTGGACGCGTCGATCGCGGCGGCCCAGGAGCCCTCGCAGGCACCCGTCTCCAGGCGCTCGGTGAGCTTGCCCTCCCGCCCGACCACGCGGCGCACCCGGGCCAGCTCGCCGGTGAGGTGCACATTGCGGTCGGCGACCTCGTTGAAGACCGCGGCGAGCTCCGCCATGACGCCTTCGCCGGAGACCGTGACGCGCCTGCGGAAGTTGCCGTCGCGCATGGCGACCAGACCGGCCAGCAGTCTGTGGAGCGCCGCCGCCTCTACCTCGACGGTTCCATTGCGCTGCTTCTTCACGGACTGCCCGCCCTTACTGCGCGTACCCGAACCCCGCGCCGCCACGTCAGACTCCACCGTGTCCCTCCCGCAGGGGTTGACCATCTAGCTAGAACCTCGTCCGAGAGCCTGCCCAGAACTTTCACGGCTCACCGCCACAGCCCACCGTCGACGGGTGACCATGCGGACGTCAAATCGTTGAAACGTACCAGGCGGGAACCGGTCGGGGTGGAATCTCCCATGGTTGTCCCACATCCCTCCGAGGGGAAGCCCATACTGTCCGGTCATCCGTCCGTTCCCGCCCGGGCCTGTCCGAAGTCCGCCCTCGTGTACCCGGTGCGCGGGGGGAGCGTCTAGCCTGGCAGGCGAATCGAAGCGGCGAGAAACGGGCACGGACTCGGGGAAGCGACGAGACACCAAATGGGGAGTGCTGTGATCACGGCGCGTGCGGCTGCCACCTTCGACCCGGTGGCGCGCTCGGTCGCGACGGCCCGTGCCTTTGTCCGCGACACGCTCCAGGGCTGGGGATACACCGACGTCGTCGATGACGCCGTGGTCCTGACCAGCGAACTCGTCACCAATGCCGTGATCCACGCCGGCACCGCCGCGGACGTGCTGTGTCTCCGTACGGAGGACGGCGTACGGGTGGAGATCGCCGACCATTACCCGGAGCGGGAGATCCCACTCCAGCCGGCCGCGCTCGATCTCGGTGGCCTGGACAGCGAGAACGGCCGCGGTCTGCTGCTGTGCGCGGCTCTCGCTTCCCGGTGGGGCGTCGAATACTCCCCCACGCGCAAACATGTCTGGTTCCAGCTCGACCTCCCGGACCGCCCGGTGGGCGTCCGCTCGGCCGGTCCGCTGCTTCCGGTCGGCCTGCTCCCGGTCACCGACGAACGCGTCCGGGTCGCCGTCGTCCAGATCGACGGCGAGGGCGCCGTCGCCGCGTGGAACGACGACGCCACGTACCTCTTCGGTTACACGGCGGACCAGGTCGTCGGCAAGCAGCTCACCGACTTCACCGCCTGGCCGCAGACCCCCGGCACCAGTACCGGCATCGCGGACGCCCTGCGGCTCTCCCGCTGGGAGGGCAGTTACGGCATCCGGGGCGCCGACGGCCGTACCGTCCCGGTATACGGCTCCCACCTGCGCGTACGGGACCCCGAGGGCGAACCGTCCACGGTCTGCCTGCTGGTCCGCGACTACGAGCGCGCGGTCCTCCAGACCCCCGTGCGCGCTCCCGCCTCGGACGCCGCCGAGAGCCGCAAGACCGACCCCTTCGAGGTCTTCATCGGCTCCCCCGCCCCCGACGACCTCGACGGCCTGCTCCAGCGCACCGTCGAGCGGGCGCGCGACATGCTGGACGCCGACGCCGCCTTCCTCCTCCTTGCCACGGACGACGAGACGGAGCTGGAGGTGCGCGCCACGACCGGCCTCCCCTCCGCCCGTCAGCGCTTCGCCCGCGTCCCCGTCGAGGCCGGAACCGGCCGCTACGGCTCCGCCCGGATGCCCGCCGTCCACGAGGACCTGGACGCCGTCCCCGGGGCCGTCCCGCTGCTCGGCAACACCGGCATGCGCTCGGTGGTCACGGTCCCGCTGAAGGTCGAGGGGCGCCTCACGGGCTCGCTGGGCGTCGCGGCCGAGGCCGCCGGCCGCTATTCCAACGAGGAGGCGCTCCGCCTCCAGTTCGCCGCAGACCGGATCGCCCTCGCCGTCGAGTCGGCGCGCCTCGGCGAGCTGGAGCGGCTGCGGCGCGGCTCGCTGTCCTTCCTCGTCGAGGCGTCGGACCTGCTGGCGGGCACCCTGGACCGGAACCAGACGCTGGCCCTGATGGCCCAGATGACGGTCCCGACGCTGGCGACGTGGTGCGCCGTCTACACGATCGCCGACCCGGCGTCGGAGCCGGAGCTCTCCTACGTGCTGCACGAGGACGAGGACCGCATCGACGGGCTCAGGAGCCTGCTCACCAGGATCTCCCCGCCGGAGCCCGTACGGACCCCCGGGGCGCGGGTGTGGGCCGCTCCGTCCCAGGCCGCCCACGAGGCGGCGCTGCGGACCTCGATGCGGAGTATCGGGATCGGCGACCCGGGCGGCCTCGGCTCGACCACGCGTACGACACTGGCGACCGCAGCGGCGGTGGGCGGCGAGACCGTCGTGCTGCCGCTGGTCGCCCGCAATCGCGTCATCGGCATGCTGACGCTCGGCAAGCCGTCCGACGACCACTTCCGCCAGGAGATCCTGGAGCTGGCCGAGGACCTGTCCCGCCGGGCCGCCCTGGCCCTGGACAACGCCCGCCTCTACTCCGAGCGCACGGCGATCAGCCAGTCCCTTCAGCGCAGCCTCCTCCCCCGGGCCTGCCCGCCGTGCCCAACGTCGAGGTGGACGTCATCTATCGCGCGGCCGGCGAGGGCAATGAGGTCGGCGGCGACTTCTACGACGTCTTCCCGATCCGGGACGGCGCGTACGGGTTCGCCATCGGCGATGTGTGCGGTACGGGGCCGGAGGCGGCCGCCGTCACGGGCCTGGCCCGCCACGCGCTGCGCCTGCTGGCCCGCGAGGGCTTCGCCGGCCCCGCGGTCCTGGAGCGGCTCAACGCCGCGATCCTCGACGAGGGGCCCCGGAGCCGCTTCCTCACGCTGCTCTACGGCGAGCTGTGGCCGCAGGAGGACGGCAGCGCCCTCCTGAAGGTCGTCTGCGCGGGCCACCCACTGCCACTGCGCCTACGCCAGGACGGCTCGGTGGAGCCGGCCGCGGACCCGCAGCCGCTCCTGGGCGTCATGGAGGACCTGGAGCTGTACGAGCAGGAGTTCACGCTGGAGCCCGGCGACGTCCTGCTGTGCGTGACGGACGGTGTGACGGAACGCCGTGAGGGTACGCGGATGCTCGGCGACGACGGCCTGGCAGACGTGCTCGCCCACTGCACGGGCCTTACGGCGGGCGCGGTGGCCGCACGCATCCTCCGCGCCGTGGAACGCTTCGCCGCCGAACCCCCGTCGGACGACATGGCCATCCTGACAATGAGGGTCCCGGAACCCCAGTAGGCCCCGAGCATGAAGAAAGGCCCCGCCAGATGGCGGGGCCTTTCTTTTTCTGAGCCCCAATGCGGAATCGAACCGCAGACCTTCTCCTTACCATGGAGACGCTCTACCGACTGAGCTATTGGGGCCTTGCTGCCCTGCGGCAACGAGCTAAAGCATACCCTGATCCAGGGGTTCTGCAAAACCGCCTGGGCCGGCGGGTGCACAGGGGTGCCGGGCGCCCCCGGAAACGCGAAAGAGCCCCGTGCCACAAGGGCACGGGGCTCTTCCTAAAAGGAGTTCGGCGGCGTCCTACTCTCCCACAGGGTCCCCCCTGCAGTACCATCGGCGCTGAAAGGCTTAGCTTCCGGGTTCGGAATGTAACCGGGCGTTTCCCTAACGCAATGACCACCGAAACACTATGAAATTTGAACCAACCGGATGAAAACACGGCTGTTCGTTATTTCAGAACTAACACAGTGGACGCGAGCAACTGAGGACAAGCCCTCGGCCTATTAGTACCAGTCAGCTCCACCCGTTACCGGGCTTCCACATCTGGCCTATCAACCCAGTCGTCTACTGGGAGCCTTAACCCTTCAAGAGGGTGGGAATACTCATCTCGAAGCAGGCTTCCCGCTTAGATGCTTTCAGCGGTTATCCTTTCCGAACGTAGCCAACCAGCCATGCCCTTGGCAGAACAACTGGCACACCAGAGGTTCGTCCGTCCCGGTCCTCTCGTACTAGGGACAGCCCTTCTCAATATTCCTACGCGCACAGCGGATAGGGACCGAACTGTCTCACGACGTTCTAAACCCAGCTCGCGTACCGCTTTAATGGGCGAACAGCCCAACCCTTGGGACCGACTCCAGCCCCAGGATGCGACGAGCCGACATCGAGGTGCCAAACCATCCCGTCGATATGGACTCTTGGGGAAGATCAGCCTGTTATCCCCGGGGTACCTTTTATCCGTTGAGCGACAGCGCTTCCACAAGCCACTGCCGGATCACTAGTCCCGACTTTCGTCCCTGCTCGACCCGTCGGTCTCACAGTCAAGCTCCCTTGTGCACTTACACTCAACACCTGATTGCCAACCAGGCTGAGGGAACCTTTGGGCGCCTCCGTTACCCTTTAGGAGGCAACCGCCCCAGTTAAACTACCCATCAGACACTGTCCCTGATCCGGATCACGGACCCAGGTTAGACATCCAGCACGACCAGAGTGGTATTTCAACGACGACTCCACAACCACTGGCGTGGCCGCTTCAAAGTCTCCCACCTATCCTACACAAGCCGAACCGAACACCAATATCAAACTATAGTAAAGGTCCCGGGGTCTTTCCGTCCTGCTGCGCGAAACGAGCATCTTTACTCGTAGTGCAATTTCACCGGGCCTATGGTTGAGACAGTCGAGAAGTCGTTACGCCATTCGTGCAGGTCGGAACTTACCCGACAAGGAATTTCGCTACCTTAGGATGGTTATAGTTACCACCGCCGTTTACTGGCGCTTAAGTTCTCAGCTTCGCCACCCCGAAGAGCAGCTAACCGGTCCCCTTAACGTTCCAGCACCGGGCAGGCGTCAGTCCGTATACATCGCCTTACGGCTTCGCACGGACCTGTGTTTTTAGTAAACAGTCGCTTCTCGCTGGTCTCTGCGGCCACCCCCAGCTCAAGCAGCAAGTGCTATCACCAGTGATGGCCCCCCTTCTCCCGAAGTTACGGGGGCATTTTGCCGAGTTCCTTAACCATAGTTCACCCGAACGCCTCGGTATTCTCTACCTGACCACCTGAGTCGGTTTAGGGTACGGGCCGCCATGAAACTCGCTAGAGGCTTTTCTCGACAGCATAGGATCATCCACTTCACCACAATCGGCTCGGCATCAGGTCTCAGACTTCATGCACGACGGATTTGCCTACCGTGCGTCCTACACCCTTACCCCGGGACAACCACCGCCCGGGCTGGACTACCTTCCTGCGTCACCCCATCGCTTACCTACTACAAGTCTGGTTCGTCGGCTCCACCACTACCCTCAACTCCGAAGAGATCGGGCCGGCTTCACGGACTAAGCATCGCCTGATTCAGTATTGGGCGTTTCAAAGCGGGTACCGGAATATCAACCGGTTGTCCATCGACTACGCCTGTCGGCCTCGCCTTAGGTCCCGACTTACCCTGGGCAGATCAGCTTGACCCAGGAACCCTTAGTCAATCGGCGCACACGTTTCTCACGTGTGTATCGCTACTCATGCCTGCATTCTCACTCGTGAACCGTCCACAACTCGCTTCCACGGCTGCTTCACCCGGCACACGACGCTCCCCTACCCATCCCAGCAGGCGTTGGCCCTTAATGCTGGAATGACACGACTTCGGCGGTACGCTTGAGCCCCGCTACATTGTCGGCGCGGAATCACTTGACCAGTGAGCTATTACGCACTCTTTCAAGGGTGGCTGCTTCTAAGCCAACCTCCTGGTTGTCTCTGCGACTCCACATCCTTTCCCACTTAGCGTACGCTTAGGGGCCTTAGTCGATGCTCTGGGCTGTTTCCCTCTCGACCATGGAGCTTATCCCCCACAGTCTCACTGCCGCGCTCTCACTTACCGGCATTCGGAGTTTGGCTAAGGTCAGTAACCCGGTAGGGCCCATCGCCTATCCAGTGCTCTACCTCCGGCAAGAAACACACGACGCTGCACCTAAATGCATTTCGGGGAGAACCAGCTATCACGGAGTTTGATTGGCCTTTCACCCCTAACCACAGGTCATCCCCCAGGTTTTCAACCCTGGTGGGTTCGGTCCTCCACGAAGTCTTACCTCCGCTTCAACCTGCCCATGGCTAGATCACTCCGCTTCGGGTCTAGAGCGTGCAACTCAAACGCCCTATTCGGACTCGCTTTCGCTACGGCTTCCCCACACGGGTTAACCTCGCTACACACCGCTAACTCGCAGGCTCATTCTTCAAAAGGCACGCAGTCACGACTGCATGTGCAAGCACATACAGCGACGCTCCCACGGCTTGTAGGCACACGGTTTCAGGTACTATTTCACTCCGCTCCCGCGGTACTTTTCACCATTCCCTCACGGTACTATCCGCTATCGGTCACCAGGGAATATTTAGGCTTAACGGGTGGTCCCGCCAGATTCACACGGGATTTCTCGGGCCCCGTGCTACTTGGGTGTCTCTCAAACAAGCCGTTGATGTTTCAGCTACGGGGGTCTTACCCTCTACGCCGGACCTTTCGCATGTCCTTCGCCTACACCAACGGTTTCTGACTCGTCTCACGGCCGGCAGACCGCAAAAGAGAGATCCCACAACCCCGCATACGCAACCCCTGCCGGGTATCACACGCATACGGTTTGGCCTCATCCGGTTTCGCTCGCCACTACTCCCGGAATCACGGTTGTTTTCTCTTCCTGAGGGTACTGAGATGTTTCACTTCCCCTCGTTCCCTCCACACTGCCTATGTGTTCAGCAGCGGGTGACAGCCCATGACGACTGCCGGGTTTCCCCATTCGGACACCCCCGGATCAAAGCTCGGTTGACAGCTCCCCGGGGCCTATCGTGGCCTCCCACGTCCTTCATCGGTTCCTGGTGCCAAGGCATCCACCGTGCGCCCTTAAAAACTTGGCCACAGATGCTCGCGTCCACTGTGCAGTTCTCAAACAACGACCAGCCACCCATCACACACCACAACGTGGTGCTGCACTGGGGCCGGCAACCGAAGGACGACCATGACGGCCGTACCTTCAGATACCCAACAGCGTGCCCGACCCGACCCGTTCCCGACCATGTTCCACGCTCCGAAGAGCAGTACTAACGGTCAACAACTTGCCGTGCCGAGTAGTCAACGTTCCACCCATGAGCTGACCACCGTCGAACATTTGCCGACGTAGTGGCTCTGGATTCCTTGCGGAATCTAGATGCTCCTTAGAAAGGAGGTGATCCAGCCGCACCTTCCGGTACGGCTACCTTGTTACGACTTCGTCCCAATCGCCAGTCCCACCTTCGACAGCTCCCTCCCACAAGGGGTTGGGCCACCGGCTTCGGGTGTTACCGACTTTCGTGACGTGACGGGCGGTGTGTACAAGGCCCGGGAACGTATTCACCGCAGCAATGCTGATCTGCGATTACTAGCAACTCCGACTTCATGGGGTCGAGTTGCAGACCCCAATCCGAACTGAGACCGGCTTTTTGAGATTCGCTCCGCCTCGCGGCATCGCAGCTCATTGTACCGGCCATTGTAGCACGTGTGCAGCCCAAGACATAAGGGGCATGATGACTTGACGTCGTCCCCACCTTCCTCCGAGTTGACCCCGGCAGTCTCCTGTGAGTCCCCATCACCCCGAAGGGCATGCTGGCAACACAGAACAAGGGTTGCGCTCGTTGCGGGACTTAACCCAACATCTCACGACACGAGCTGACGACAGCCATGCACCACCTGTACACCGACCACAAGGGGGGCACCATCTCTGATGCTTTCCGGTGTATGTCAAGCCTTGGTAAGGTTCTTCGCGTTGCGTCGAATTAAGCCACATGCTCCGCTGCTTGTGCGGGCCCCCGTCAATTCCTTTGAGTTTTAGCCTTGCGGCCGTACTCCCCAGGCGGGGAACTTAATGCGTTAGCTGCGGCACCGACGACGTGGAATGTCGCCAACACCTAGTTCCCAACGTTTACGGCGTGGACTACCAGGGTATCTAATCCTGTTCGCTCCCCACGCTTTCGCTCCTCAGCGTCAGTAATGGCCCAGAGATCCGCCTTCGCCACCGGTGTTCCTCCTGATATCTGCGCATTTCACCGCTACACCAGGAATTCCGATCTCCCCTACCACACTCTAGCCTGCCCGTATCGACTGCAGACCCGGGGTTAAGCCCCGGGCTTTCACAACCGACGTGACAAGCCGCCTACGAGCTCTTTACGCCCAATAATTCCGGACAACGCTTGCGCCCTACGTATTACCGCGGCTGCTGGCACGTAGTTAGCCGGCGCTTCTTCTGCAGGTACCGTCACTTTCGCTTCTTCCCTGCTGAAAGAGGTTTACAACCCGAAGGCCGTCATCCCTCACGCGGCGTCGCTGCATCAGGCTTTCGCCCATTGTGCAATATTCCCCACTGCTGCCTCCCGTAGGAGTCTGGGCCGTGTCTCAGTCCCAGTGTGGCCGGTCGCCCTCTCAGGCCGGCTACCCGTCGTCGCCTTGGTAGGCCATTACCCCACCAACTAGCTGATAGGCCGCGGGCTCATCCTTCACCGCCGGAGCTTTCAACCTTCTCCCAGGAGGAAGAAAGTATTATCCGGTATTAGACCCCGTTTCCAGGGCTTGTCCCAGAGTGAAGGGCAGATTGCCCACGTGTTACTCACCCGTTCGCCACTAATCCACCCCGAAGGGCTTCATCGTTCGACTTGCATGTGTTAAGCACGCCGCCAGCGTTCGTCCTGAGCCAGGATCAAACTCTCCGTGAATGTTTTCCCGTAATCGGGAGACACATCACGAGAGCGGAACAACCAGGTCGGAATATGACCCGTCGTCCACTGCGTCCTCGCTGTGTTTCGCCTACCCGGACCCGAAGGACCGTGCAGGACTTTTCAAAGGAACCACCAACCTGCTGAAGCAGGCCGGGGTATCAACATATCTGGCGTTGACTTTTGGCACGCTGTTGAGTTCTCAAGGAACGGACGCTTCCTTTGTACTCACCCGCAGAACATTTTCTGGGGCTTTCCTCCGGGCGCTTCCCTTCGGTCTTGCGTTTCCGACTCTATCAGACTCTTTCGTGTCCGATTCCCGGTCGAAGCGGGTCAAGCGATTTTCGCTTTCCAGTTCTTCGCTTTCGCGTTTCCCTTTCCGGCGGCTCCGACTTTATCAGAAGTTCTGAGTCGGAATTTCCACCCCCTCTCGGAAGCTTCGGGGCGCACGGATGCGCTCGCTGCTTCCCGGTGAGGTGGAGACGTAAACGTACTGGAGCGGGGCGCCCCGATGCAAATCGGGGGCCCCGCTCCGGAGTTCGCGCCTGTCGGAGGGTCAGACCTCGACGACGACGGGGAGGATCATCGGGCGCCGGCGGTAGGTGTCCGAGACCCACTTGCCCACCGTGCGGCGGATCAGCTGCTGGAGCTGGTGGGGCTCCATCACGCCGTCCTGGGCCGACTTGTTGAGCGCGTCCTCGATCTTCGGAACGACCGCCGTGAAGGCCGCGTCCTCGATACCGGAGCCGCGGGCCTGGATATGCGGGCCGCCCACGATCTTGCCCGAGGTGCTGTCGACCACCAGGAACACCGAGATGATGCCCTCGTCGCCGAGAATCCGGCGGTCCTTGAGCGAGGTCTCCGTGACGTCACCGACGGAGAGGCCGTCGACGTACACGTAACCGGCCTGGACCTTGCCGACGATCTTCGCCTTGCCGTCGATGAGGTCCACGACCACGCCGTCCTCGGCGATGACGATGTGGTCCTTGGGCACGCCGGTCAGGGCGCCGAGCTCGGCGTTGGCCCGCAGGTGTCGCCATTCGCCGTGGACCGGCATCAGGTTCCTCGGGCGGCAGATGTTGTAGAAGTACAGCAGCTCGCCGGCCGAGGCGTGACCCGAGACGTGGACCTTGGCATTGCCCTTGTGGACGACGTTGGCGCCCCAGCGGGAGAGGCCGTTGATCACGCGGTACACCGCGTTCTCGTTCCCCGGGATCAGGGAAGAGGCCAGGATGACCGTGTCGCCCTGGACGATGCGGATCTGGTGGTCGCGGTTGGCCATCCGGGAGAGGGCCGCCATCGGCTCGCCCTGCGAACCGGTGCAGACGAGCACGACCTCGTCGTCCGGCAGGTCGTCCAGGGTCTTGACGTCCACGACGAGCCCGGCCGGGACCTTCAGATAGCCCAGGTCACGGGCGATGCCCATGTTGCGGACCATCGAACGGCCGACGAAGGCGACCCGGCGGCCGTACTCGTGGGCCGTGTCCAGGATCTGCTGGATGCGGTGCACATGGCTGGCGAAGCTCGCCACGATGATGCGCTTCTGCGCATTGGCGAAGACGTTGCGCAGGACGTTTTGGATGTCCCGCTCGGGCGGTACGAAGCCCGGGACCTCCGCGTTCGTGGAGTCGGAGAGCAGAAGGTCGATGCCCTCCTCGCTCAGCCGCGCGAAGGCGTGCAGGTCGGTGAGGCGGCCGTCCAGCGGAAGCTGGTCCATCTTGAAGTCACCGGTGGCCACGGCCATGCCCGCGGGGGTGCGGATGGCGACCGCGAGGGCGTCCGGGATGGAGTGGTTGACCGCGACGAATTCGCAGTCGAAGACGCCGATGCGCTCACGCTGCCCCTCCGCCACCTCCAGGGTGTACGGCCGGATGCGGTGCTCCTGGAGCTTGGCCTCGATCAGCGCGAGGGTCAGCTTGGAGCCGATGAGCGGGATGTCCGGCTTCAGGCGCAGCAGGTACGGGACACCGCCGATGTGGTCCTCGTGGCCGTGCGTGAGGACGATGCCCTCGACGTCGTCCAGGCGGTCCCGGATGGTCGTGAAGTCCGGAAGGATCAGGTCGATGCCGGGCTGCTCCTCCTCGGGAAGAGGACGCCGCAATCGACGATGAGCAGGCGGCCGCCGTACTCGAAGACCGTCATGTTCCGGCCGATCTCGCCGAGGCCGCCGAGCGGGGTGACCCGGAGGGCGCCCTTCGCCAGCTTCGGCGGGGTGCCGAGTTCAGGATGCGGATGACTCAAAAGACTCTCCTTACCACGCGCGCCACGTACCGCTTGGGCACGTGGCGCGCATGTCATTCGTGCACTTGCTGTTGTCTTGGGTGGTGCTGTGCTGCGGGCTTACCGCGCGTTCAGCTGTGTATCGCGTATTCAGTTGTGAAGTCCGTTGTCAGAGCTCTACCCCGCCGGCGGCGAGATCGATCTTGAGCTGGGCCGTCTCCTGCGCGGTCAGCTCGACCAGGGGCAGCCGGAGCGGTCCCGCCGGGAGGCCCTGCAGCGTCAGCGCGGCCTTGGTGGTGATCACGCCCTGGGTGCGGAACATGCCGGTGAAGACCGGCAGCAGCTTCTGGTGGATCTCGGTGGCCTTCTGTACGTCTCCGCCGAGGTGGGCCTCGATGAGCGCCCGCAGGTCCGGGGTGACGACATGGCCGACGACGGAGACCACGCCGACCGCGCCAACGGACAGCAGGGGAAGGTTCAGCATGTCGTCGCCGGAGTACCAGGCGAGGCCCGAGCGGGCGATGGCCCAGCTCGCGCGGCCCAGGTCGCCCTTGGCGTCCTTGTTGGCGACGATCCGGGGGTGCTCGGAGAGCCGTACGAGCGTCTCCGTGTCGATCGGCACACCGCTGCGGCCCGGGATGTCGTAGAGCATCACCGGCAGGCCGGTGGCGTCCGCGATGGCGGTGAAGTGCCGCAGCAGGCCCTCCTGCGGCGGCTTGTTGTAGTACGGGGTCACGGCGAGGAGGCCGTGGACGCCGCTGCGCTCGGCGGTGCGGGCGAGCTCGATGCTGTGCCGGGTGTCGTTGGTCCCGATGCCGGCGACGATGTGCGCCCGGTCCCCCACCGCTTCGAGCACGGCCCTGACGAGCTGGTCTTTCTCCGCGTCGCTGGTGGTCGGGGACTCGCCGGTGGTGCCGTTGATGATCAGGCCGTCGTTGCCTGCGTCCACCAGGTGGGTGGCGAGCCGCTGCGCGCCCTCGATGTCGAGAGCGCCGTCCGCCGTGAACGGCGTGACCATAGCGGTGAGGACCCGCCCGAAGGGGGTCTGCGGAGTGGAGATCGGAGCCATGGGTAACACGCTACTCGCTGCTCGACGCACGGTGCCCCCTCGGGGGACAAGCAAGAGGAGCCCGGCACTGCCTGCTCGGGGGTTCAAGCAGTGCCGGGTCCGTTTGATCAGCCTAGATGAACTTCTCGAAACGCCGCAATACGGACACCGCCCTATGGGGCGACGCGTCCATTTTTGTTGAAGGCTGCATGGGTGAGCGGCATGAGCCGGGCCCAGTGGGCCTCCATCTGCTCGCCCACCATCTCGATCTCCCGCTGCGGGAACGAGGGCACCTTCGCCAACTCGTGCTGCGTGCGCAGGCCGAGGAAGTGCATCAGGGAGCGGGCGTTGCATGTGGCGTACATCGTGGAGAACAGACCCACCGGGAGAACCGCGCGGGCCACCTCGCGGGCCACGCCCGCCGCCAGCATCTCCTGGTACGCCTCGTACGCCTGCCGGTACGAGTCCTCCATGGCGCGGGTGGTGAGCGCGTGCTGCTCCGGCGTGCCCTCGACGAACTCGTACTTGCCCGGGCGGCCCTGCTGGATGAGCTTGCGGGACGTGTCGGGGACGTAGAAGACCGGCTGCAGCTCCCTGTAGCGGCCCGATTCCTCGTTGTACGACCAGCCGACGCGGTGCCGCATGAACTCGCGGAACACGAAGATCGGGGCGCTGATGAAGAAGGTCATCGAGTTGTGCTCGAACGGGCTGCCGTGCCGGTCCCGCATCAGGTAGTTGATGAGGCCCTTCGAGCGCTCGGGGTCCTTGGCGATCTCCTCCAGGGACTGCTCACCGGCCGTGGAGACACGGGCGGCGAACAGCACGTCGGCGTCGCCCGCGGCGGACTTCACCAGGTCGACGGTGACGTCGCTGCGGAAATGGGCCTTCGTGGGCTCGGGGGTGTCGTCGGTCACCGGCAGGGTCCTTCCAATGGCGTCGCTCGGGCGGCGACCACTCTACGGGCCGGGGTCGGGGCGTTTGACGGCGGCGTGGGTGGGGAACGTCTTTCCGGTTTTTCTCTGATTTCGTCGGGCGAATCGGCGATTCGGGGCACCGAATCGGGTAGTCGTGCGTCTGACTCGGTAGCACCACCCGAAAGAGACTCCAAGGAGAGCCACCCCATGTTCCGCCGGCGTGAATCCGTCCCGTTCTCGTTCGTAGCCGAGGCCGACCGGTTCCGCAGTAACGTCACACCGCCGCCCCTCCCTCGCAGTACGGTCTCCGAGCGGGTGGGACGCGCCCTGATCGGCCTCGTCGTCGTCGGCGGGATCGCGGGGTCGCTGCTTCTCGGCCTGCCGGCCCTGGGGCCCGAGCAGGCGCCGGCGCACACGCAGCAGACCGAGGCCGCGCACGGGCGCTGACCCGGACGGACCCCCTGGGGTGGTCGGTCCGGGCATCTCCTCGGTAGCCTCACCGGGCACAGCAATCGAGCGTGCTTGTGAGTGAGGATCAGTCGTGCCCCTGCCCTTTCTGACGGCCGACCGCGCGTTTGACGCGGACGCGGAGGACGTCGCGCTGCCGTTCGACGACCACGACAGCTGGCGGCGGCCCTACCGTCCCGGCCCGTGGCGGGTCGCCGCCGCGGCCGGTCTGCTGCTGCTCGCCTCGTTCATCCTCTTCGCGGGGATGATCATCGCGTTCGCCGGAGCGCTGCCCGGGGCGGGGGCGTGTCTCGCGCTCGCCCTCGCGATCATCCTGTGCGCCCTGCGGATGCTGCGGATCGGTGCCTGGGTGAGCCGGCACGGTGTGCGCCGGGTGGGCTTCTTCCGTACGACGACCGTTCCGTGGAGCCGGGCCACCGCCGTACGTACGGTGCAGCAGCCGGTGAAGTGGCTCGGGTTCCCCCGGACCGTGCAGGGGCAGGCGCTGATCGTCGTCCGTAAGGGCGGGGACGCGGTGCCGCCGTTGCTCACGGACTCCAACGCGGATTTTCTTGCGCGGGGGGAGGCGTTCGATCGGGCCGCGGACACGATTGAGGCGTGGGGGATGAGTATCGGCCGCGGTAGCGGCCTTCTTGGCGCGAGCCGTCCGGTGAGTGAGGTGTCCTCAATCGCCGGACGGCTCCTTTTTTGTCCTCAAACGCCGGACGGGCTGGAGTGGTCGCCCGACGGGCTGGGAGCGGCGTTGGCGCGGTGCAATGCGATTGCTCGTTGCATGGCCTTGCGGGCTCGGGGGGTGTCTCGGGCGTCCTGGTAGGCGACTGCCAGGCGGAACCAGCAGCGCCAGTCGTCCGGGGAGTCCTCCGTCTCCTCGCGGCGGCGTTCGAACACCGCGTCGGCGGAGGCCCGGTCGATGCGGCCGCTGGGGGTGCGCAGCAGTTCGTCGACGGGGAGGCCGCCCTCCGCGTCCAGTTCGGCGGCGAGGGCGTTGGCCCTGCGGACGAACTGGGTGTTCTTCCACAGGAACCACACGCCGATCGCCGGCAGGACCAGTACGGCGATCCCGAAGGTCACCGTGATGAGGGTGCCGTGCTCGATGAGCAGGACGCCACGGCTGCCGACCAGGACGAAGTAGAAGACGAGGACGGCAGCGGTGACGACGTAAGTGATCTTTGCGCGCATGGCGGGGCCAGTCAGTTCAGGTCGAGGAAGTGTTCCAGGCCGAACGTGAGGCCGGGAGTGGTCACCACGCGGCGGGCGCCGAGCAGGATGCCGGGCATGAAGCTGCTGTGGTGCAGGGAGTCGTGCCGGATGGTGAGGGTCTCGCCCTCGCCGCCGAGCAGCACCTCCTGGTGGGCCAGGAGGCCGCGAAGGCGTACCGAGTGGACGGGGATGCCGTCGACGTCGGCGCCGCGTGCCCCGTCCAGCGCGGTGCTGGTGGCGTCCGGCTGCGGGGCGCAGTCCGCCTCGCGGCGGGCCGCGGCGATGAGCTGGGCGGTGCGGGCGGCGGTGCCCGAGGGGGCGTCGGCCTTGTTGGGGTGGTGCAGCTCGATGACCTCGACGGACTCGAAGTAGCGGGCCGCCTGCTGGGCGAACTTCATGGTGAGGACCGCGCCGATGGAGAAGTTCGGTGCGATGAGCACACCGGTCTCCGGGGAGGCGGAGAGCCAGCCGTTGAGCTGCGCGAGCCGTTCGTCGGTCCAGCCGGTGGTGCCGACCACCGCGTGGATGCCGTGGCCGACGCAGTACTCGAGGTTCGCCATGACCGAGTCGGGGTTGGTCAGCTCGACGGCGACCTGGGCGCCGGTCTCGGCGAGGGTCTCCAGCGTGTCGCCCCGGCCGAGTGCGGCCACCAGCTCCAGGTCGTCGGCGGCTTCCACGGCTCGTACCGCCTCGGAGCCGATACGGCCCTTGGCACCGAGGACGGCCACGCGCAGCTTGCTCATTGCTCTGCTTCCTTGGGGTTTAGGCGACCGCTTCGTGGAGACGGGCGGCCTGCTTGTCCTTGAGCGGTCCGATGACGGACAGCGAGGGGCGGTGTCCGAGGATCTCGCCCGCGACGGAGCGGATGTCGTCCGGTGTCACCTCGCTGATCCGGGCCAGCATCTCGTCCACCGACATCTGCTCGCCCCAGCACAGCTCGCTCTTGCCGATGCGGTTCATCAGCGCGCCGGTGTCCTCCAGGCCGAGGACGGTGGAGCCGGAGAGCTGGCCGATGGCGCGGCTGATCTCCTCGTCGCTCAGCCCGTCCGAAGCGACCCGGTCGAGTTCGTCGCGGCAGATCTTGAGGACGTCGTGCACCTGGCTCGGGCGGCAGCCCGCGTACACGCCGAACAGGCCGCAGTCCGCGAAGCCCGAGGTGTACGAGTAGACGCTGTAGGCGAGGCCGCGCTTCTCCCGTACCTCCTGGAAGAGGCGGGAGCTCATACCGCCGCCGAGGGCGGTGTTGAGGACGCCCAGGGCCCAGCGGCGTTCGTCGGTGCGGGCCAGGCCGGGCATGCCGAGGACCACATGGGCCTGTTCGGTCTTGCGGCCCAGGACCTCGACCCGGCCGGCGGTGCGCAGGGCGCGGGAGCCCTCGCGGGGCGCGGTCGGGACCGCGTCCGTACGGGAGAGGGCGCCGGCCCTGTCGAACGCCTTGCGGACCTGGCGTACGACGGTGGCGTGGTCGATGTTGCCCGCGGCGGCGACGACGAGGCGGGTCGGGTCGTAGTGCTTCTTGTAGAAGCGGGCGATCTGGCCGCGGTTCAGGGCGTTGATCGTGTCGACGGTGCCGAGGACGGGGCGGCCGAGCGGGGTGTCGCCGAGCATGGTGTGCGCGAACAGGTCGTGCACGCAGTCGCCCGGGTCGTCCTCCGTCATCGCGATCTCTTCGAGGATGACGCCGCGCTCGGCGTCCACGTCCTCGGGGGCGATCAGCGAGCCGGTCAGCATGTCGCAGACGACGTCGATGGCGAGCGGCAGGTCCGTGTCGAGGACCCGCGCGTAGTAGCAGGTGTACTCCTTCGCCGTGAAGGCGTTCATCTCGCCGCCGACCGCGTCGATGGCGGAGGAGATGTCGAGGGCGCTGCGCTTGGCGGTGCCCTTGAAGAGGAGGTGTTCGAGGTAGTGCGTCGCGCCGTTCAGGGCGGGCGTCTCGTCGCGCGAGCCGACGTTCGCCCAGATGCCGAAGGTGGCGGAGCGTACGGAGGGCAGGGTCTCGGTGACGACGCGGAGGCCGCCGGGGAGGACCGTACGGCGGACCGTGCCGATGCCGTTGCTGCCCTTGAGAAGCGTTTGGGTACGGGCGACGGCCCGCCCCTCCGAGGAGGGGCGGGCCGTCGTCGCGGAACTACGGGACGTCACTTGTCGGTGTCGTCCTTCTTCTCGTCCTCTTCGCCCTCGATGACGGGGATGAGGGAGAGCTTGCCGCGGGAGTCGATCTCGGCGATCTCGACCTGGACCTTGGCGCCGACGCCGAGAACGTCCTCGACGTTCTCCACGCGCTTGCCGCCGGCCAGCTTGCGGATCTGCGAGATGTGCAGCAGGCCGTCCTTGCCCGGCATGAGCGAGACGAACGCACCGAAGGTGGTGGTCTTGACGACCGTACCCAGGTAGCGCTCGCCGACCTCCGGCATGGTCGGGTTGGCGATCGCGTTGATCGTGGCGCGGGCGGCCTCGGCCTGCGAGCCCTGCTGGGCACCGATGTAGATGGTGCCGTCGTCCTCGATCGTGATGTCGGCGCCGGTGTCCTCCTGGATCTGGTTGATCATCTTGCCCTTGGGGCCGATGACCTCACCGATCTTGTCCACCGGGATCTTGACGGTGATGATCCGCGGGGCGTTCGGGGACATCTCGTCCGGGACGTCGATGGCCTCGTTCATCACGTCGAGGATGTGGAGGCGGGCGTCGCGGGCCTGCTTCAGCGCGGCGGCCAGGACCGAGGCGGGGATGCCGTCGAGCTTGGTGTCGAGCTGGAGCGCGGTGACGAACTGCTTCGTACCGGCGACCTTGAAGTCCATGTCGCCGTACGCGTCCTCGGCACCGAGGATGTCGGTGAGGGCGACGTAGTGGGTCTTGCCGTCGATCTCCTGGGAGATCAGGCCCATGGCGATGCCGGCGACGGCGGCCTTGAGGGGCACACCGGCGTTCAGCAGGGACATGGTGGAGGCGCAGACCGAGCCCATGGACGTCGAGCCGTTGGAGCCGAGGGCCTCGGAGACCTGGCGGATCGCGTAGGGGAACTCCTCGCGCGACGGGAGCACCGGCACGATCGCGCGCTCGGCGAGCGCGCCGTGGCCGATCTCGCGGCGCTTGGGCGAGCCCACGCGGCCGGTCTCGCCGACGGAGTACGGCGGGAAGTTGTAGTTGTGCATGTAGCGCTTGCGGGTCACCGGGGAGAGGGTGTCCAGCTGCTGCTCCATGCGGAGCATGTTGAGGGTGGTGACGCCCAGGATCTGGGTCTCGCCACGCTCGAACAGGGCGGAGCCGTGCACGCGCGGGATGGCCTCGACCTCGGCGGCGAGCGTACGGATGTCCGTGACGCCGCGGCCGTCGATGCGGACCTTGTCCTTGATGACGCGCTCGCGGACCAGCTTCTTGGTCAGCGCGCGGTAGGCACCGGAGATCTCCTTCTCGCGGCCCTCGAAGGCCGGGAGGAGCTTCTCGGCCGCGATCTCCTTGATGCGGTCGAGCTCCGTCTCGCGCTCCTGCTTGCCGGCGATGGTGAGCGCCTTGGCCAGCTCGGTGCTGACGGCCTTGGTGAGGGCCTCCAGGACGTCGTCCTGGTAGTCCAGGAAGACCGGGAACTCGCCGGTGGGCTTGGCGGCCTTGGCGGCGAGGTCCGACTGGGCCTTGCAGAGCACCTTGATGAAGGGCTTGGCGGCTTCCAGACCGGCGGCGACGACCTCTTCGGTCGGGGCCTCGGCGCCGTCCTTGACGAGCTGGATGGTCTTCTCGGTGGCCTCGGCCTCGACCATCATGATCGCGACGTCGCCGTCCTCCAGGACGCGGCCCGCGACGACCATGTCGAAGACGGCGTCCTCGAGCTCGGTGTGCGTCGGGAAGGCGACCCACTGGCCCTTGATCAGGGCGACGCGGGTGGCGCCGATCGGGCCGGAGAAGGGCAGGCCCGCCAGGATCGTGGAGGCGGAGGCGGCGTTGATCGCGACCACGTCGTACAGGTGGTCGGGGTTGAGCGCCATGATCGTCTCGACGATCTGGATCTCGTTGCGCAGGCCCTTCTTGAAGGAGGGGCGCAGCGGGCGGTCGATCAGGCGGCAGGTGAGGATCGCGTCCTCGGAGGGGCGGCCCTCCCGGCGGAAGAAGGAGCCGGGGATCTTGCCGGCGGCGTACTGCCGCTCCTCGACGTCCACCGTGAGGGGGAAGAAGTCGAGGTTGTCCTTGGGCCGCTTGGAAGCGGTGGTGGCCGACAGCACCATGGTGTCGTCGTCCAGGTACGCGACGGCGGAGCCGGCGGCCTGCTTGGCCAGGCGGCCCGTCTCGAAGCGGATGGTGCGGGTGCCGAAGGTGCCGTTGTCGATGACGGCTTCGGCGTAGTGGGTCTCGTTCTCCACTAGTGAATTCTCCATACTCGTCGTCTTTCGTCCGGACGCCCGTGTGGCGCCGGACGGAGCGGAGAAGCGCGCAGTCTCTGCGGGGCCGGTCTTCGATCGAAGCTCCCGGGCGTTGTCCCGGGGGCCACTACCGAGGACCGACGGCGGCCGTGCGGCGCCTCTCCTCGTCTGTTGTTGTACGTCCAGGTTACTGAGGTTGCCCCCGGTACCGCACGTACGGCAAAGGGAGCGGCTCCCTGAGTGAGGGAACCGCTCCCTTGCGCAGCGGTCTTACTTGGCGCCGCCGGCCGCACCGCGGCGGATGCCGAGGCGGTCGACGAGCGCACGGAAGCGCTGGATGTCCTTCTTGGCCAGGTACTGCAGGAGGCGGCGACGCTGGCCGACCAGGATCAGCAGACCACGACGGGAGTGGTGGTCGTGCTTGTGCGTCTTGAGGTGCTCCGTCAGGTCCGAGATGCGGCGCGAGAGCATGGCGACCTGGACCTCGGGGGAACCGGTGTCGCCCTCCTTCGTCGCGAACTCGGTCATGATCTGCTTCTTCGTAGCGGCGTCGAGCGGCACGCGGTACTCCTCTTGGTGTTCGATGCGCCCACGAGTGCCCCTGGTCTGGTTCTCAGGGGAGCTTGGGTGACTCGGGAGCGAGGGTCCGATGAGCGCAGCTCCCAGAGCGAACCGGGAACGCGTACACAAACGGCCACAGCCAGACTACCAGCCGCCCGGAGCTGCCCCGCCGGTCGTCAGCCGGTGAGCGCCCTCGCGCGCGCGTAGAGGTCCAGGACCGCGAGGCAGAGCGGGAGGAGGGAGAGCAGGAGCGCGCTCTCGGCCAGGTCCAGGAATCTGCCCCAGAAGGGGGAGAGGCCGTTGCGCGGGACGGTCGCCCCGGCGGCGGCGAGGAGTACGGCGCCGGCGACGAGCGCCGCGCAGAGTGCGGTCGTACGGGGATACAGGGCCGGGTCGTCGCCCTGCGCGGTGAGGGCGAGGCCGGTGACGGGGGCGGCGAGCGCCCCGATGCCCGCGATCAGCAGGCAGGCGACCTGGGCGGTGTAGCGGAAGAGGCGGGCGCGGAGCAGCAGCGCGAGTCCGGTGGCGAGGGCGAGGAGGCGGGCCCAGGTGTTGTCCGAGGCGCCGAGGACTGCGGCTGCCGAGACGGCCAGGCCCGCGCAGCCCCCGGCGAGGCCGAGCAGCAGTTCGTGGCCGCGGCGGGCCCGGTCCGCGACGAGGCGGGTGTCGACGGGGGCGGCGTCCGGGGCGGCGTGCTCGTCGTCCTCGTCGTTGAAGGGGCCCGCCGGCCGGGGCGCGGCGTACCCGATCGGGAGCCTGGCGAAACGGGCGGAGAGGCCGGGCAGGAACGCGATGAGCCCGAGGGCGGCGGGGGCGCAGACGGCGGCCGTGGCGGTGGCGGACGCCTCGGTGAGGATCGCGGCGAAAGCGGCCAGCGCACCGGCGCCGGCGAGGAGGGCGGCGCCCGCGAACGGGGCGTCGCCGCGGGGGGCGAGCGCGGTGAGGGTGGCCGAGACGACGAGGACGGCGGCGCAGCCGAGCAGGAACTGCAAGCGTCCCGCTCCCCCGCCCGGGTCCGGGGCGACGAGGCCGGAGCCGGCGAGGAGGACGAGGGGCAGGGCGCCCAGGCCCAGCGCGGCGGCGGTGACGCGGTCGGCGTAGACCCGGGCGCGTACGGCGGCGATGGTGGCCGACAGGAGTCCGGCGGCGCCGGCGACGGCTCCGGGCGGTCCGTGCAGGTCGTGGCGGACCGGGTCGGCCCGCCACAGGGCGAGGGCCGCGAGGAGGAGCAGCAGCGCGCCGGCGGCCGGGGCGGCGCCGCGCAGCAGGTCGTCGCTCCACAGGTGGCGGTCGCGACCGGTGGCCGAGGCGATGGCGTCGGCGACGTCGTCGTAGACGGGTGGCGGGAGCGAGGCGGCGAAGGGGCGCAGGGTGAGGATGTCGCCGTCGAGGACGCGTTGTGCGGCGAGGGTGCGGTCGCCGTCCAGGACCGTTCCGTCGAGCCGCACGAGGTGGTGGCCGGGGGGTGCGGTTCCGGGTGCGGCCGGTCCGGTGAGGCGCAGGATCTCGGGCCAGATGTCGGCTGCGGCGATGTCCTCGGGCAGGGCGACGTCGATGCGGGTGTCGGGCGTGACGACGGTGACGCGGCGGAAGCCGGTCGCTGCGGTCTGACTCACGTCTCGGGGCCCCTGTTCGTCGCTGGTCGGCGGTGTCCGCACGATGGGCCGGTCACCCTAGCGGGCGGATCGGGGCGAAGGCTGACAGTGCGTAGGATCACGGGCGCTTCGGGGCAGGGGGTGTCCCTCCGATGCGCGCACGCGTCGGCGCGCTGTTCCCCTTTCCGCCCTGTCCCACACCCGTCCGCACCCAAGGATCGATGCACCGGTGAGCCAGATCGTCGTGAAGCGTCCGCCCCGCTTGCTGCCGCCGGAAGTTCCCACGAAAGAGGTGTTGTTGGAGCCGCCTCCGGTGCTGCCGCGCGGGCAGCGCGAGGGGGTGCTGATGCAACTTCTCCCGGTGCTGGGCATGGCGTCGTCGGTGGTGTTCTTCTTCTCGCCGCAGGCGCCGCCGTTCATGCGGGTCATGGGTGTGCTGATGCTGGTGTCGACGCTGGCGATGGTGGTGGCCCAGGTGGTGCGGTTCCGGCGCGGTACGCAGGGGCGGGCGGCGGATGTGCGGCGCGACTACCTGGCTCGGCTGGCGCGGGCCCGTCGTGCGGTGCGGCGGACGGCGCGGGCCCAGCGCGACGGCCTGTTGTTCACGCATCCCGCCCCCGGTCAGCTGTGGTCGGTGGTCGCCGAGGGGAGCCGGGTGTGGGAGCGGCGGCCCGGTGACGCGGACTTCGGGGTGGTGCGGGTCGGGCTCGGCAGGCAGCCGCTCGCGACGCCGTTGGCGGTGCCGGAGCACGCTCCGGGTGAGCCGGAGCCGGTGTGCGCGGACGCGGTGCGGCGGTTCGTGGCGGTGCACGGCTCGCTGGACGGCCTGCCGTTGTGCGTTCCGCTGCGGGAGGCGTACCGGGTGCGGCTGAGCGGTTCGGCGGAGCCGGTGAGGGCGGCGGCGCGGGCGTTGGTGGCGCAGCTGGTGACGCTGCACTCGCCGCGGGACCTGGTGGTGGCGGTGGTGGCTGCGCGGGACGCGGCGGTGTGCTGGGAGTGGGTGAAGTGGCTGCCGCATGTCCAGGTGCCGGGTGAGGTGGACGGGGCGGGTGCGAAGAGGCTGTTCGCGCGGGACACGGCTGGGCTGGAGCCTCTGCTCGGCGCGCTGTTGGAGGGGCGGGGGCGCTTCGTACCGGAGGGGGCGCCGCTGCCGGACCGGCCGCATGTGGTCGTGGTGCTGGACGGGGTGGGGGTGGCTCCGGGTTCGGCGCTGGGGGCGGCGGGGGGCGTGGAGGGGGTGACGCTGGTCGAGGTGGTCCCGGGTGACGCGGAGGGGCCGCGCGGTGCTCTGTGTGTGCGGGTGCGGGCCGGTGTGCTGGAGGCGGATCGCGGGGTGGGTGTGCCGGACGGGCTCTCGCTGCCGGCGGCGGAGGCGCTGGCCCGGCGGCTCGCTCCGTTACGGGCCGGTGGGCGGGGCGGGGACGAGCCGCTGTCGGCCGCGCTGGACTTCACGGACCTGCTGGAGCTGGGCGACGCGGGTGCGGTGGAGGTGGAGCGGACCTGGCGGCCCAGGCCGGTCGCGGAGCGGTTGCGGGTGCCCATCGGGGTGGGTGAGGACGGTGTCCCGGTGGTGCTCGATCTGAAGGAGTCGGCGCTCGACGGGATGGGGCCGCACGGGCTGTGTGTGGGCGCGACCGGTTCGGGGAAGTCCGAGCTGCTGCGGACGCTGGTGCTCGGTCTTGCCGTCACCCATTCCTCCGAAACGCTGAACTTCGTGCTCGCCGACTTCAAGGGCGGGGCGACGTTCGCGGGAATGGCGGGGATGCCGCATGTGGCCGCCGTCATCACCAACCTGGCCGACGACCTGGCGCTGGTCGACCGCATGGGCGACGCGCTGCGCGGTGAGCTCCAGCGCCGTCAGGAACTGCTGCGGGCGGCGGGCAACTTCGCGGGGGTCCACGATTACGAGCGGGCCCGGGCGGCGGGTGCCGCGCTGGAACCGCTGGCCACGCTGGTGGTGGTCATCGACGAGTTCTCCGAACTGCTCACCGCGAAACCCGACTTCATCGACACGTTCATCCGGATCGGGCGCATCGGCCGTTCGCTGGGCGTGCACCTTCTGCTGGCGTCCCAGCGTCTTGAGGAGGGCAGGCTGCGGGGCCTGGAGACCTACCTCTCGTACCGGATCGGGCTGCGCACGTTCTCGGCGGAGGAGTCGCGGGCCGCGCTGGGGGTGCCGGACGCGTACGACCTGCCGCCGGTGCCCGGTTCGGGGTTCCTGAAGACAGGGACGCGGGAACTCACCCGCTTCAAAGCGGCGTATGTCTCGGGGCCGTACCGGCCGGGTAGGCCCGGGCGGGCTGCCGGGGTGGGGTCGGGCGGCCTCGCGGCGGCGTTGTTCAGCGCGCTGCCGGTGGCTGTGCCGAGGACGGTGGCCGCGTCCTGCGCTCCGGCCGCCGTTTCCCCGGCGCGCGGGGATGAAACGGTCGCGGAGTCCGTGCTCGATGTGGTGGTGCGGCGGCTCGAGGGGCAGGGTGTGCCCGCTCACCGGGTGTGGCTGCCGCCGCTGGACCGGTCGCCGGGTCTGGACGCGCTGCTGCCGGACCTGGGCACGGACCCGGAGCGCGGCTACACCGTGGCGGGGGGCGGCGGACCCGGCGGGCTGGTCGTTCCGCTCGGGCTGGTGGACAAGCCGTTCGAGCAGCGGCGGGAGGTGCTGTTCCAGGACTTCTCGGGGGCGGCGGGCCACATGCTGGTGGTCGGCGGGCCGCAGTCCGGCAAGTCGACGGTGCTGCGCACGCTGGTGATGTCCTTCGCGCTCACCCACACCCCGCGTGAAGTCCAGTTCTATGGGCTCGACTTCGGCGGTGGCGCGCTGGCGTCGTTGGCGGGCCTGCCGCATGTGGGCTCGGTCGCCTCGCGGCTGGATCCCGAGCGGGTGCGGCGTACGGTCGCGGAGGTGGCCGGGGTGCTGCGGGCCCGTGAGGAGCTGTTCCGGGCCCGGTCCATCGGTTCCATGGCCGCGTACCGGCGGGAGCGGGCCCGGGGCGGTCTGCCCGGTGAGGCGTGGGGCGATGTCTTCCTCGTCGTGGACGGCTGGGGCGGTTTCCGCACGGAGTACGAGGAGTTGGAGCCGGTCGTCACCGACATCGCGGCCCGGGGGCTCGGTTACGGGGTGCATGTGGTGCTCACCGCCGCCCGTTATCTGGAGGTGCGGGCCGCGTTGAAGGACCAGCTGACCGGGCGGCTCGAACTGCGGCTCGGTGACGTGTCGGACTCCGAGTTCGACCGGAGGGTCGCCGCGCAGGTGCCCGTCGGTGTGCCGGGCCGGGGCCAGGTGGCGGAGGGGCTGCATTTCCTTGCGGCGTCGCCGTGCCTCGGCCCGGTGGCGGACGCGGCCGTCCTCCCGGACCGTACGGCGGCGCTGGCCGGGCGGATCCGGGCCGACTGGGCGGGTCCGCCGGCTCCTCCCGTACGGCTGCTGCCCGCCGTGCTCCCCGCCGAGCGGCTGCCCAAGGGGGACGAGTTCCCGGAGCGGGGTGTCGCGGTCGGCATCGCCGAGGCGGATCTGGAGCCGGTGTTCGTGGACTTCGACGCCGATCCGTTCCTGCTGGTTTTCGGGGAGAGCGAATCGGGGAAGACGGCGCTGCTGCGGCTGCTCGCCCGGCAGATCGCCCGCCGCTACTCCCCCGACGAGGCGAAGCTCGTCGTCGGGGACTACCGGCGGGGGTTGCTGGGCGCCCTGCCCGAGAGCCATCTGCTGGAGTACGCGCCGACGCCGGACGCGCTCGCGACGCATATGGAGGCGCTGGCCGGGGTGTTCGCGCGGCGTCGGCCTCCGGCGGACGTCACGCCCCGGCAGTTGCGGGAGCGCAGTTGGTGGACGGGGCCTCGGATCTTCGTCGTCGTGGACGACTACGACCTCGTCGCGACGGGTACGGGCAGCCCGCTCGCGGCGCTCGCGGACTGGCTGCCGTTCGCGCGGGACACCGGGGTGCGCTTCGTCGTGGCGCGCACCTGTGCCGGGGCCTCGCGTGCGATGTACGAGCCGTTCCTGCAACGGATCAAGGAGTTGGGCGCCCAGGGCGTGGTGCTGTCGGGCGATCCGGCGGAGGGCGATCTGGTCGGCTCGGTGCGTGCGCGCCCGATGCCGCCGGGGCGCGCGTGCATGGCGACCCGGCGCGGTGGGAAGAGCCTCGTGCAGACCGGCTGGCTGCCGGAACGGGGGTGAGCGCCCGGGCGGCCGCGGGGGTTTGGCGGAGCGGATCCCCGGCCGCCGTGTTGCCTGTACGGTGCCGTGCAGAGCCAGGTACGAAAGGAGCCCTCACGATGGGCACGCAGGCGGAGAAGGACGAGCTGTACGCACTCGACATCTCGGGGGTGGAGTGGCTGTGTGCTCCCGGGACCGAGCAGGAGGAGGAGCGCGTCGAGATCGCGCACCTTCCCGGCGGCGCGGTGGCCATGCGGTCCTCTCTGGACCCGGACACGGTGCTGAGGTACACGGAAGCCGAGTGGACCGCGTTCGTTCTGGGCGCGAGGGACGGCGAGTTCGACCTTCCGTAGGGGTCGCCGGGTACGCGGAGGGGCACGTTCGGGTGAACGTGCCCCTTCGTACGTCCGGCGGGTCCGGGACGGTACCGCTCGCCCCGGGTCAGTAGGCCTCGGTGAACAGGCGTGAGGACCGGAGGTCGGTGGCCCGGTAGTGGTCCTTGCCGGTCTCGATGAGCCTCGCGACCTCTTCGAGCCGGGCCCTCATGTGGTCGGCCTTGTTGCGGTACTTGTGCTGGAGCGTCACGTACTCGGCGTGTGCCTGGCCGTCCCAGGTGTCGGTGACGACCTTGAGCGCGCCGTCCATCTCCTCCAGGTCCTGGCAGATGTTGCGCGAGACCGCGCGGATGCGGTTGGCAACCTCCTGGACGCTCTCGTACCTGACCTTGGTGTGCGGGTCGTGCCCCATCGGGTTTCCTCTGGTCGTGTCGGGGGAACGGCGCCGGTTCAGACGCCGTGCAGGGCGGAGGTGCCGCCCGCGGAAGCCGGTTCCCGTACCGCCTTGAAGGCCGCGCGGACCTCCTCGTCGTTGGCGTTGCTGAGGTTCCTGGTGCCGTCGACGGCGTTGAGCAGGACGCCGAGGAGGCGGCGGATCTCGTCGTGGTCCTCGTTGACCACGAGCTGCGCGGAGGTGAACCCCGAGGCGCCGGCACCGGTCCACCCGGCCCCCACCGTGGCGAGGACGTCGGCCAGCTCCCGGGCCTGCCGGGACACCGCCTCGGCGGTGTGGACGATCTTGTTCCTGGCCTGGACGACCGGATCGTCGGCAAGCGCGAATCCACCCGTGGGGCTGGTCATACGAGGTCCTCTCTCTGGGCCGTTCAGGCCGCTCAGGCTAGCCAGTCCGGGGTCGGCTCCCGGCCGCCGCGAAGGGTCATCTCGGGTGTGCGGAGCCGGCTCCCGGGGGCCCTTCGGCTCGTGCCGTACAGCGTCGGCGCCGCTCCCGTGCGACGGCCGCTCCGCCCGCCACCGCGCCGGTCAGGAGGACCGTGAGAGCCATGGCCCAGGCGGCGTACCGGCGGTCGCGGCGCTGCGGGGTGTCCGCCGCCGGCAGCGGCGCGGGGTCGGGTGCGCGGGCTCCGGGGGGCGGCTCGTCGGGGTGCGGGGCGTCCTGCGGGGCGTCGTCGCCGGACAGCGCGCGGACCGGGTCGACTACACCCCATCCGACGAAGTCGTCACGGCCGTTGACGGAGCGTTCCGCGGTCTGTTCGATACGGGCGGCGATCTGGGTGGCCGTCCAGTGCGGGTACTTGGCGCGCATCAGTGCGGCGACCGCGCTCACATAGGGAGCGGCGAAGCTGGTTCCGCTGTCCGCGCAGTGGCCGCGGCCGGGGGCGGTGGAGACGATGTCGACGCCCGGCGCTGCGATGTCCACGAAGCTCCCGGGCCGGGAGAAGGCGGCGCGTTCGTTGTCGCGGTCGGACGCGGCGACGGCGAGGACCCCGTCGAACGCGGCCGGGTAGGCAGGCGTACGGGTCGAGTCGGCACCGTTGTTGCCGGCGGAGGCGACGACCACGATGTCCCGGCGGACGGCCTCGGCCACCGCTCGGCCCAGGGCGGCGCCGGGGGCCCGAGGGCCGACGGTCTCCTGCGAGATGTTGATGACCTGGGCGCGCCGGGCGACGGCGAGGCGGACCGCGGCGGCCAGCGACGCGTCAGTGCCGTGGCCGCGGGCGTCGTTCTGGCGGACCGGGATGACGGTCGCTCCGGGGGCGAGCCCGACGAAGCCGGTCCCTTCGCGGGGGCGGGCCGCGATGATCCCGGCGACCAGGGTGCCGTGGCCCACCGGGTCGCCGGTGCCGTCGCCGCCGGGTGCCAGGGTGTCGGCGCCGGGGACGACCGCGCCCGCGAGCTGGGGGTGGGTGTCGTCCACGCCGGTGTCGATGACGGCGACGCGGACGCCCTCGCCCCGGGTGTCGTGCCACAACTCGTCGAGGAGCACGCGCTGGAGGGACCAGGGGCGGCCCTCGAACGGCCGGTTCGCCGGAAGGACGCACGCGCCGCCTTCCGGTCCGGTGGCCGCGCACGCGGGCTGGGCCGCGGCGAGAGCGGTCAGTGCGACGAGGGCCGCGACCGGCCGGATCGCCGCCATGTCAGGAACCCTGCGGGCGGCGCGCGCTGGAGGTGTCGAGCCGTGGACCGCGGGGAAGGAACTCCGACCACTCGGCCGGTACGAGGGCGGGCCTCACGTCCTCGTAGCCGAGCCTGGTCTGTGCCTCGTTGGCCCGCGCCTGGGCGTGCGGGGTGCCGGTGGGGAGCGCGGAGTGCCCGGGGTCGCCGTCGCCGTTCCCCTGAACCGCGTACCGCAATCCCGTGTCCGTCACCAGGAAGAGTGATCCGTCGGGCCTGGTCTGGCGGCCCCGGACCTGGGTGTAGAGGAGCCCGCTGCCGGGGGTGACGTAGGTGCTGGTGCCGCCCGCGCCGACGGCGGCGGGGTACGTGGTGCCGGCCCAGGTGCTCAGAGTGGTGCGGCCCCTGCCGTCCGTCGCGCGCAGTACGGAGCAGACGGTGCTCCGGTGCGCGGTGTCGACGCGGACGGCCTTGCGGGCGGGCCAGTGCGCGGCCTGCCCCGCGAAGGGCGCCGGGTCGGGCACGAAGTCCTGGAGCCCCGCCGGGTAGGCGGTGCCGGACTGGTCGAGGGCGGCGGTCTGCGGGGAGTTGACGATCAGCCAGGCGGTGAACTCGGAGACCGGCTGGACCCTCCCGTCGAGCACGACGTGGTAGGCGGTGCCCGCACCGGTCCTGGTCCGCAGCACCGCGCCGACGCGGTTCTCGCGGGCGGAGAGGTGGCCCTCGACGCGGGCAGGAGCGCCGATCTCGCCGGGGACGACGGGGAAGACGACGGGGCTGCCGGTGTGCAGGGTGGCGAGCCAGTCGCCGGTGACGGCTCGCGGCCGGGCCCGGCCGACCAGCGCGTCGGTGAGGTGCCCGAAGTCGCCGGGCCGCTCGTCCAGGCGGTATTTGGTGCCCCGGGCGTCCACGAGGTACCGGGTGCCGTGCGGGTCCTGTACGTAGAGGACCTGGCCTCCGGTGAGCCGGTTCGGGCCCTCCGTCAGCCGCTGGTCGCGGGCGGCGAGGACGAAGCCGGCCTTCTGCACACCGGCGCCCCCGCCTCCCGGCCGTACGCATGCTGCCCATCGCTTGGCGGTGCCCGCGTCCCGCTCGTCGGGCAGCCGGTCGGGGGCGTAGGGGATGCCGATGACCGGTCCGCGCGGGGGTCCGCCCGCGTCGAGGATGTCGTCGGCGACCTGGACGACGCCGTAGTCGCCGGGGTCGAGCAGTAATCGGGCGGACGCGAGGTTCAGGACGGGGTGCAGCCGGGTACGGCGATGGGCGCCCCGGCCGGTGGTGAGCACGACATAGCGGGTGGTCGACGTCCGGCCGACGACGACCTTGGCGCCGGGGCGGTCCCAGCCCTTGGGCGCGACCGGGCGGAACATGCCGTACGCGCCGAACCCGGCGAGGAGCAGGGCGCCGGTGAGCACGCCGGGAAGGACGGCGCGCAGCGGGCGCGGGGCACCCTCGTCGGAACCGGCCGGTAAGGGCTGGAGGAAGGCACCCAGGGCCCTTCTCTTCGCAAATGTGTACGCGTTCAGCTCGTCCCGTCGGGTCACCATGGCCCGGTCCGCCTTCCCTCTCCGCCCACGCCGCACACCTTCGGGCACCCGCCGTCCGCGCTTCGGCGGAGCCTTCCGCTGTCTGCGACCACTATGCCTTCTGGACCTGGGGGTTGATCGAATGCCGGTACGCTGTGCGCTTCCGCCGGAGGGCTCGGCGGGACGGGTGCGGCACGGCACGGACGGGGCGGGGCACGATGGCGAGCAGAGGCGGAGCGCGACTGAACCGGCGCGCCGGGCCGATCGGCACTTTTCGATTGCAACAGCTGGTTCTGTTCGAAGTCGCGGTGGCGGTCCTGCTGTGTGCCTGGGTCGTCGGGCCCGCGCTCCTGGGGCCTGCCGGGCCGACGGCCGCGCTGCTCGTGGTCCTCGCCGTCGTGCGCAGGCGCCGCCGTTCCCTCCCGGCCTGGCTGGCCACGGTCGTCGCGTTCCGGGTGCGGAACCGGAGGGCCGCCTCGCGGACGCGGGCAGCCGGCGTGGGTGCCGGATCCCCGGTGGCCCCGCTGACCGAATGCGTACCGGCCCTGCGCACCTGTTCGTTCACGCACCGGGACCGGCGGCCGGTGGGCATGGTCGGCGACGGTACGCACCTCACGGTGGTGGTGCGGGTGGACGCGGAGGACACGGTGCTGCGGAAGGACCGGACGGTTCGGCCGTTGTCGCCGGGGCTCGTCCGGGAGGTGATGGACGTCGACGGCATCCGCCTGGAATCGACGCGGATCGTGCAGCACACCCGGCCCGCCCCGGCCCCGCACCTCCCCGGCGACGCGGTGGCCACGCTCAACTACGCGCCCCTCCAGGCCCGTACGGGCTCACCGGCGGTGCGGCTCACCTGGGTCACGCTGACGCTCGACCCGGAGCTCTGCCCGGAGGCCGTACGCATGCGTGGCGGCGGCCTGACCGGGGCGCAGCGGTGCCTGTCGCGGGCCGCCGACCAGCTGTCCGGCCGACTGGCCGGGGCGGGGTTCGGCGCGACGGTGCTGACGGAGCAGGAACTCGGCGTCGCGCTCACCACTGCGGCCTGCGCGGACGCGACCGGCGGCCCCCGTGCCGACGGAGCCGCCCGGCGCACCGGGGAGACCTCGCGGACGTGGAGCTGCGACGGGCGTCGGCACACCGTGTACTGGGTGCGGCGGTGGCCGCGCTCCGGCGATGCGCCGATGCCCCGGCTGGTCGCGCTGCTCACCTCGGCCCCGGCGCTGGCCACGACGTTCAGCCTGACGCTGGCACGGGGCGACCGGCAGGAGGTCGCGGCGGCGGGGCACCTGAGGATCAGCGCGCGCACCTGCGAGGAACTCCGGGCCGCACGGCGCGAATTGGAGCGGGCGGCGCGCGGGGTGCGGATCTCTCTCGTGCGGCTGGACCGCGAGCAGCTGCCCGGGGTGCTCGCCACGCTGCCGCTGGGCGGGGCCCGCTGATGGCGGCGCCCGGGCGGGTGCGGGGGCGGCTGGGATTCGGGCCGGTCGGTCCGCGTCGGCGGCGGTACACCATCGGACCCGAGCAACTGGCCTCGCTGGGCTTGCCGGTGGGCGACGACGGGGTGGTGATCGGCGAGGACGAGGAGGGCTTCCCCGCCGTGCTGGGCCTCAACCGCCCTTCCCCGTACGAGATCACGCTCATCGGCGGGCTGTGGACGGCGCAGGTGATCGCGCTGCGGGCGGCGGCGACGGGCGCGCGGATCGCGGTGGAGACGGGGCGCGCGCACGCCTGGGCGGGCCTGGCCCGGGCCGTCGGCGGCAGCGGGTGCGTCGCGTTGCACGAGGTCGGCCGGGTGCCGCCGCCGGTCCCCTCGGCGGCCTCGCCGGTCCTCGTCGTACGGGACTGCGGCTTGCGTCCGCCGCCCGGGCGGGCCGTGTCCGGGCCGTGGCAGTCGGTGCTGACCCTGTTGCCGTATCTGGGTCCGGCCGCGTCCGGGCCTATGGAGAAGGCGTCGCTGGTGGGCGTGCAGCGGGTGTCGCCCGACGAGGCGGACGAGGCCGGGCGCCTCCTGCGGTTGCCGGCCGGCGCGGTCCGCGCGCTGCCCGCCCTGGCGGACGGGGCCACCCTCTGGTGCACCCGGCGGGAGAGCCGGCTGGTGACGACCCGGGCGACCGACGCGGAGACGGGGCTGCTGGGCGCCGCGCGCCGGGTGGACTGACTGCGTACGCCCGAGCGTGCGCCCAGAGATACAGCGGACGCAATTCACGGTGCAGTTGTACGCATTTGACCGCTTTGGGTTTCACTCCCTGTCGCACGCAGTCCACTTGGGTGCACTACGTGACGTACGGGACAGCGTTCGCGGCGCCGTGCGGCCTGCCGTGGCGGGGCCCATGGCGTTTAGGCTGGGTCCGGACGCGGCGGAGAACCTGTGGACAGGCCATGTGCGTCCCAGGGGGAGAGCCGGGCGGTTCGCGTTACGGGAACGCCCCCACCCACCACGGCACAAGGGTGCTCGACCACACCAGGAGGCAAAGTGAACGGCGATCGGGACGAGATGCGCGGGGGCTGGGACAAGCCCGTCGACGAGTCGTCCGACGCGGAGCCCGCCGAGACGACGGGTGAGTTCACCATCGACTACACCCCGCCCGCCTGGTACACGCAGAACGCGCCGGGCGACTCCCTGGGCGGCGCCGGTACGCCTCCGGTGTCGCCCCCGCCGCCGAGCGGGGACCCGGTGCCGCTGCCCCCGCCCCCGGCGCAGCGCGGCTTCGACCCCGACTGGACCCCTGCCCCGGCGGAGCCCCCGGTCACCGGCGCGCCGGACACCGGCGACCTCGACAGCGGCGCCACCATGCGGTTCTCGGCGTCCGCGCTGAAGCGGGAGATCGAGGAGCGGGACCGCGCGAAGCGCGAGGCGGAGACGGGTGGCGATGCGCCGTCCGGTGCCGAAAGCGACGACGACGCGTCCGATGCCGCCGGTGCCGTTTCGGACGACGCGGAGGCGGGTACGCCCGGCGCGGATCCGGAGGAGTCCTGGGACGAGGTCCTGGGAAGGGTCTTCGACTTCGAACCCGAGGAGGCGGCGGCGACGCCTAAGCCCTCGGACGCGGCCGGCGACACTCCGACGTCCGGGGACGGCAAGGAGGGCGACGGTGCCGACCTCGCGTCGGCCGACTCGTCCTCGGAGCCGTACAGCCTGAAGCCGTCCGACTCCGCGCCCTCCGAGGCCGAGCCGTCCGACTCCGCGCCCTCCGACGCCGTGCCCTCCGACGATGCCTCCGCCGCCTCCGGCGAGAAGGACTCCCCGGGGGCGGACTCCCCCGAGCCGGACGACAAGGCTCCGGTGAGCGAGGCCGCCCCGGACGCGGCGCCCCGCGACGTACCGGCGGACAGCGCGCCCCAGGACGCCTCCCCGTCTCCCTGGACCCCGGCCGCGCCCTCGCAGGGCGCCTCGCAGGGCGGTCTCCCGCCGCTGCCGCCCGCCTTCCAGCCGGCCGCCCAGCAGCCGCAGGACCCGCAGCCGCAGGCCCCGCGACCCGAGCCCGCCCAACCCCAGGCCGCCCAGCCCCAGCCCCCCGCCCCGCAGTCCGGCTACGGCTTCCCGCAGCAGGCACCGCAGCCGGAATCGCAGCCCCTCCCGGCCGCCAACCTCCCGGCGCAGCGCCCGCAGCCGACCGCGCCCCAGACCCCGCAGGCGCCCCAGCCGCAGGCCCCCTGGTCCGCACAGCAGCAGCCCCAGCCGACCCAGCAGCCCCAGCCTCAAAGCGGCTACGGCTTCCCCCAGGGCGCCCAGCCCCAGGCCCAAGGCACCCCGGCCCAAGGCACCCCCGCCCCCACCCGCGACACCGGCACCGACACCGGCACCCCGAACCTCCCCGCGCAGGTCCACCCCCAGCAGCAGCCGCAGCCGCAACCGCCCGTCGACCCCCGGGCCGGCACCTCCTGGCCCACCCCCGCCCCCGCGACCCGCGTTCCGCGCACGGCGCCCCGCTGGGATACACGGCGGCCGTGGAGCTCACCTCCGACCGGCTCATCCGGGGCAAGCAGAAGACCCGCAGCAGCCGCAACCCCTCGGGCGCCTCGCGCTTCAAGCTGGGCGGCAAGAAGGAGGAGCAGGAGAGGCAGCGCAAGCTGGAGCTCATCCGTACGCCGGTGCTGTCCTGCTACCGGATCGCGGTGATCAGCCTCAAGGGCGGCGTCGGCAAGACCACGACCACCACCGCGCTCGGGGCGACCCTGGCCAGCGAGCGGCAGGACAAGATCCTCGCCATCGACGCCAACCCGGACGCCGGCACGCTGGGCCGCCGGGTGCGCCGCGAGACCGGGGCGACCATCCGCGACCTGGTGCACGCGATCCCGCACCTCAACTCGTACATGGACATCCGGCGGTTCACCTCGCAGGCGCCCTCCGGTTTGGAGATCATCGCCAACGACGTGGACCCGGCGGTCTCCACGGCCTTCAACGACGAGGACTACCGGCGCGCGATCGACGTGCTCGGCAAGCAGTACCCGATCATCCTCACGGACTCGGGCACCGGCCTGCTGTACAGCGCGATGCGCGGCGTACTGGATCTGGCCGACCAGCTGATCATCGTCTCGACGCCCTCGGTCGACGGCGCCTCGAGCGCGTCCACGACCCTGGACTGGCTGTCGGCGCACGGGTACGCGGAGCTGGTCCAGCGGTCCATCACCGTGATCTCCGGCGTCCGCGAGACCGGCAAGATGATCAAGGTGGACGACATCGTTCAGCACTTCCGGACGCGCTGCCGCGGGGTGGTCGTCGTGCCGTTCGACGAGCACCTGTCGGCCGGTGCGGAGGTGGACCTCGACATGATGCGGCCGAAGACCCGGGAGGCGTACTTCAACCTCTCCGCCCTGGTCGCCGAGGACTTCGCGCGCGCCCAGCAGCAGCAGGGACTGTGGACGTCGGACGGCAGCGGCCCGCCGCCGCAGTACGCCCCGCCGCTGCCGGGCCATCAGGTCCCGGCCCAGCAGATCCCCGGACAGCAGATTCCGGGGCAGCAGCCGCACGCCCCCCAACAGCCGCAGCAACCCGGCCACGCCGGCCACCCCCAGTACCCCGGACAGCCGTACGCGCCACAGCAACCCGGTCAGCCCTATCAGCAGCCTCAGCAGCCTCAGCCGTACGGCGGTCGGCAGCAGCCCTATCCCCCGCAGCCGGGCCCCGGCGCCGGGCAGAACTGGCAGCAGCAGCCGGCGCAGGCCCAGCCCCCGTACCAGCAGGTCCAGCCCCCACCGCAGGGCGACCAGCCAGGTCAGCCCGGTCAGCCCGCGCACCCCGAGCTGCAGGGGCCCGTACCGCCCGCCGGATGGCAGCAGCAGCAGCCGCCAGCGCCTCAGCAGTAGGGCGTCAGAGGTCTAAACCAATGAGGGTCCGTATCGCCTCCGCGATGCGGACCCTTTTGGCATATCCGCAGACCACACGCCGTTTCGATGACCGTTGACGTGGCTCGACCACCGCTGATAAACCTTCGCAACACCAGCCGGCGAACCGAAGTTCAACACGCCTTTCCCGTGCGAGTCATGACACGAGGTCCCAGACCATGGTCGTAAGAGTTCCGTCCTCCTCCGCCCCGCCACGCTCACGTCTGCGTGTGCTGCTGGCCTCCGGTGCCGCCGCCCTCGCTCTCGCGGCCGGGTCCGTCGTGCCGGGAATGCCCCTCGGGGCCGCGCCCCAGCAGGCGCAGGCCGCCGACAGCGGCAACAAGACCCTGACCGTCGCGGTCGCGCAGAGCGTCGATTCCCTGAGCCCGTTCCTCGCGCAGAAGCTGCTGAGCACCAGCGTCTCGCGGCTCATGTACGACTTCCTGACGAACTACGACGCCAAGGACAACCACGCCATCCCCGGCCTGGCGACCAAGTGGGAGCCCTCCGCCGACAAGCTGACGTGGACGTACACCATTCGGAGCGATTCGAAGTGGTCGGACGGGCAGCAGGCGACCGCCGAGGACGCCGCCTGGACGTTCAACAAGATGATGGACGACGAGGCCGCGGCGCAGGCCAACGGCAGCTTCGTCACCAACTTCAAGAAGGTCACGGCCCCGAGCCCCACCAAGCTGGTGATCGAGCTCAAGGAGCCGCAGGCCACCATGGCCGCGCTCGACGTGCCGATAGTGCCGAAGCACGTCTGGGAGAAGGTCGGGGACTTCTCGAAGTTCAACAACGACACGAAGTTCCCCGTCGTCGGCAACGGTCCGTTCATCCTGACGGACTACAAGGTCGACCAGTACGTGAAGCTCAAGGCCAACCCGGACTTCTGGCGCGGGAAGCCGAAGTTCGACGAGCTGGTCTTCAAGACGTACAAGGACCAGGACGCCGCCGTCGCCGCCCTGCGCAAGGGTGAGGTCTCCTTCGTCGCCGGTTCGCCCGCGCTGACGCCCGCTCAGGCGAACTCGCTCAAGGGCGACAAGAACATCAAGGTCAACGAGGGCCCCGGCCGCCGCTTCTACGCGCTGGCCACCAACCCCGGGGCGCAGACCAAGGACGGCAAGAAGTTCGGCAACGGCAACAAGGCGCTGCTGGACCAGAAGGTGCGCCAGGCGCTGTTCCTGTCGATCGACCGCGAGACGATCATCGACAAGGTCTTCCAGGGCCACGCCGTCGAGGGCAAGGGCTACATCCCGCCGCGCTTCTCGGCGTACGCCTGGGAACCCTCCGCCGGCCAGGCGCTGGACTACGACCCCGACAAGGCGGCGAAGCTGCTGGACGAGGCGGGGTACAAGCTCAAGGGCGACCAGCGCGTCGGCAAGGACGGCAAGCCGCTCGACCTGCGCATCCTGTGCCACGCCACCGACCCGAACGACAAGGCGGTCGGCAAGTACCTGAAGGAGTGGTGGGGCAAGCTCGGCATCGGGCTGAAGGTCGACTGCCTGGACGACGTCTCCGTGCCCTGGTACGCCGGTGAGTACGACCTCGCCTTCGACGGCTGGTCGGTCAACCCGGACCCGGACTTCGTGCTCGGCATCCACACCTGCGCGGCCCTGCCGACGAAGGCCAAGGCCAGCGCGACCACGGACAACTTCATCTGCGACAAGAAGTACGACGAGCTGTACAAGAAGCAGCTCGCCGAGTACGACCCCGCGAAGCGCGCCGACCTGGTCGGGCAGATGCAGTCGTGGCTGTACGACTCCGGCTACATGAACGTGATGGCGTACCCGAACGCGGTCGAGGCGTACCGCACGGACCAGATCAAGTCGATCACGACCATGCCCGAGGCGGCCGGCAACATCTACGGCCAGGACGGCTACTGGAGCTGGTGGTCGGCCGTGCCGGCGAGCGGCAACGGCGGCTCGCAAGGCGACAGCTCCGGCTCCTCCACCGGTGTGATCATCGGAATCGTGGTGGCAGTGGTGGTCCTCGCAGGTGGCGGCTTCCTGATCTCGCGGCGCCGCCGCACCACCGCGGACGATCGCGAGTAGGTTCTCGAACGGGATGCGAGGAACCGGCCGGCGCGGGTGCGGTACCAGGCCCGCGCCGGCCGGTTCTTTCCAGGAACGACACGAGTAACGAGAGTTCCCCATGACAGCTGACAGCACTCCGGCGCTCGTGCAACAGGCGGACGCGGCCACGGACGGCCCTCCGGCCGGTCCCTCGGCCGCACGCGGTCCACGGGCGCGCAACACCACGGCCTATCTGAAATATGTGGCCGCCAAGATCGCGGGCGCCGTCGTCTCGCTGTTCGCGGTTCTGGTCACCAGCTTCTTCCTCTTCCGGCTCATTCCGAGCGACCCGGTCAAGCAGATGACGGGCGGCCGGCCCGTATCGGCCGAACAGCTGGAATCGCTGCGCCACCAACTCGGGCTCGACCAGCCGATGTGGCAGCAGTTCACCAGCTACATCGGGGACGCCCTCACCGGCGACTTCGGTGTCTCGTTCGCGTACCACGCGCCGGTCATGGACAAGATCGTCGAGAAGCTGCCGGCGACGCTGCTGCTCACCGGCACCGCCTACATCCTCTACAGCCTCATCGGCCTCTGGCTCGGCACCCGCACCGCCTGGCGCAACGGCTCGGCCGGCGACCGGTTCAACACCGCGCTCGCCCTCACGCTGTACTCGGTGCCGTCGTTCTGGCTCGGGCTGCTTCTGATCATCGTCTTCTCGGTGGGCATCGGCCCGATCCCGGGCATGTTCCCGACGGGCGGGATGTCGTCGGGCGATACGGGCGGCTTCGATTACGTCATCGACGTGGCGCACCACATGGTGCTTCCGGTGATCACGCTGGTGGCGGTCGGGTACGCGCAGACGCTTCTGGTCATGCGGTCCTCGCTGCTGGACGAGATGGGCAGCGACTACCTCACGACGGCCCGCGCCAAGGGGCTGCGGGACGACGTCGTGCGCCGCAAGCACGCCGTGCCCAACGCGATGCTTCCCACCTTCACGCTGATGTTCGTCAACCTGGGGCATGTGGTCGCCGGGCAGATCCTGGTGGAGACCGTGTTCTCCTGGCCGGGCCTCGGCTCCCTCTTCTACCAGGGCCTCAGCACCCCCGACCTGCCACTCGTCCAGGGCCTGTTCTTCGTCTTCGCCACCGCGGTGATCCTGGCGAACACCCTTGCCGATGTGCTGTATCCGCTGCTCGATCCCCGGGTGGGCCGATGACCACGACCGATTCCATGCCGACGCCGACCCCGGCGCCGGCCCCGCCCGAGCCCGTCCGGAGCGCCCGCTCCCTGGCCCGGGCCCGTAAACGCCAGTCCGCGGCCCGCTTCTGGCGGGAGTACCGCCGCCACAAGGGCGGGATGTGGGGCCTGGCCGGTCTGATCCTGATCGCGCTGATCGCCCTCGCCGCGCCGCAGCTCGTCGGCGCCGACTCGCAGAGCGTCACCGAGGCGTCCGGCGGCGCGCTCGAATCGCCGAGCGGTGAGTTCCCGCTCGGTACCGACCAGTTCGGGCGCAGCGTGCTCGCCCTCCTGGTGTGGGGCGCGCGCGTCTCCCTGACCGTGGGGCTGCTCGCGGCGTTCCTGTGCGTCGCCATCGGCACGATCGTGGGGATCGTCGCGGGCCACTTCCGCGGCTGGTACTCGACGGTGCTGATGCGGGTGACCGACTGGTTCCTGGTGATGCCGACGCTGGTCCTCGCCGTCGCCCTCGCCTCCGTGATGGACCGCTCCCTGTGGACCATCATCATCGCGATCGGCGTCACGACCTGGCCGACCACCGCACGCCTGGTACGCGCGCAGACCCTCGCCGTGGAGTCCCGCCCGTACATCGAGCGCGCCCGTGCGCTCGGCGGCGGCCACGGCCACATCATGCTGCGGCACGTCCTGCCGAACGTGATGCCGCTGGTGCTCGCCCAGACCACGCTGGCCATCTCCAGCGCGATCCTGAGCGAGGCCACGCTGGCCTTCCTCGGCCTCGGCGACCCGACCATCACCTCGTGGGGCAGCATGCTCCAGGACGCGCGCGCCGCAGGGGCCGTGAGCGCCGGCGACTGGTGGTACCTGGCACCGCCCGGCATCGCCATCGCCCTGGTGGCCCTGGCGTTCACGCTGTGCGGCCGCGCGATCGAGTCCGTCCTCAATCCCAAGCTGGGGGTGGCCCGTTGAGCACGACGAGCATCCGCAAGACGCCTCTTCTGGAGGTACGCGACCTGACGGTGACGTACGCCGGCGGGGCGCAGGCCGTCCGCGGCGTGAATCTCCAGGTGGAGGCCGGGCGCAAGCTGGGCATCGCCGGGGAGTCCGGCTGCGGCAAGTCCACGCTGGCGCTGGCCCTGCTGCGGCTGCTGCCCGCGGGCACGAAGGTGACCGGCGAGATCCTGCTGAACGGCGAGGACGTCCTCGCGATGAAGTGGGGCCAGGTCAGGGCCGTCCGCTGGGCGGGCGCCTCGATCGTCTTCCAGGGCGCCATGCACTCGCTGAACGCCGTGCACCGCATCGGGGACCAGATCGCCGAGCCGATCCTGCTGCACAAGAAGGTCACCCCGGCGGCGGCCCGCAAGCGCGCCGGTGAGCTGCTGGAACAGGTCGGCCTGCCCGCGGCCCGGACGGACGCCTATCCGCACGAGCTGTCCGGCGGGCAGCGGCAGCGCGTGATGATCGCGATGGCGCTCGCCTGCGACCCGGGCCTGATCATCGCGGACGAGCCGACGACGGCCCTGGACGTGATGATCCAGGCCCAGATCCTGCGCCTGATTGAACAGCTGGTCTCCGAACAGGACCTCGGCCTGATCATGATCAGCCACGACCTCGCGGTGCTGTCCGACACCTGCGACCGGCTCGCCGTGATGTACGCGGGCCGGGTCGTGGAGGAGGGCCCCGCCTCCGAGGTCTACGAGGGCGCGCACCACCCGTACAGCAGGGCCCTGTCGGGCGCCTTCCCGCGCATCGGGGACCTCTCGTCCCGCTTCGCGCCGCAGGGCCTGCCCGGCGACCCGCCCGACCCGTCGGCGCTGCCGGCCGGCTGCACCTTCCACCCGCGCTGCGCCCTGGCCCTGGACTCCTGCGCCACGCAGGACCAGGAGCTGCGGGACGCGGGGCCGGGGCGGCAGGCCGCGTGCGTGCTGGTGGGTCCGGAGGGGGCGGCGGCGGCGCCGGTCCTGCCGGGCGCCGAGGAAGCGAGGAGCACATCATGACGACGACCCCCGTGGACCTGCTGAGCGCGCAGGGGCTCCGGATCACCTTCCCCGGCCGCCACGGCGCCGAACCCGCGCGTGCGGTGGACGGGGTCGACCTGGACATCCGGCCCGGCGAGATCGTCGCCCTGGTCGGCGAGTCGGGGTGCGGCAAGACGACGCTGGCCCGCTCCCTGCTGGGGCTGGTCCCGCCGACGGCCGGTCAGGTCACGTTCGACGGGAAGCCGCTGGACTACGGGAGCCGGTCGCTCAAGGCGTACCGCAAGCGCGCCCAGCTGGTCCTCCAGGACCCCAGCGGCTCGTTGAACCCGCGCCACACGGTGTACGACGCGGTGGCGGAGGGGCTGCGCATCCACGGCTACGCGGGCGACGAGCGGCAGGCGGTGCACGACGCGCTGTCGCGGGCCGGGCTGCGTCCGCCGGAGCGGTTCTTCCTGCGCTATCCGCACGAGCTGTCGGGCGGTCAGCGCCAGCGCGTCGTGATCGCGGGGGCGCTGGTCCTGGAGCCGGAGCTGATCGTGGCGGACGAGCCGGTGGCCTCGCTGGACGCCTCGGTGCGCGGCGAGATCCTGGCGCTGCTGCTGCGGCTGCGCGAGGAGCTGGGGCTCTCCGCGCTGGTCGTGACGCATGACCTCGGGCTGGCGTGGAACATCGCGGACCGGGTCGCGGTGATGTACCTGGGCCGCATCGTGGAGACGGGCGCCGTCGAGCAGATCCTGACGGCCCCGCGCCATCCGTACACCCAGGCGCTGCTGTCGGTGCTGCCGGAGGCGCCGGGCGATCCGGTGGTGCTGACGGGCGAGCCGCCGGACCCGTCCCGGGTGCCGTCCGGCTGCCGCTTCCACGCCCGCTGCCAGGTGCTGGCCTCGGGCGAGGCGGAGCGGGCGGGCGTCGCGGACGCCTGCCGTACGCAGGACCTGCCGGTCCTGTCGGGCGGCGGGGAGACGCAGGTGGCGTGCCACTGGGCCACGGCGAAGGTCGCCGCGCCGACCGCCTGACAGGCGGTACGGGTTTCCCGGCCGGTCCGGCCGGGAAACCCCGCGCGATCAGTCCTGGCCGGCCTCGGCGGCGGCGACCAGCTCGCTGCACCGCTTCACGTCGGCGGCCATCGCCACCAGCAGGTCGTCGATCGTGTCGAACTTCAGCATCCCGCGTACGTACGCCAGGAAGTCCACGGCCATGTGCAGGCCGTACAGGTCGAGGCCGACGCGGTCGATCGCGTACGCCTCCACCGTGCGCTCGGTGCCGTCGAACTGCGGGTTGGTGCCGACCGAGATCGCGGCGGGCATCGCCTCGCCGTTCGCGTGCAGCCAGCCGGCGTAGACCCCGTCGGCGGGGATCGCGGTGTGCGGGAGGGTTTCGACGTTCGCGGTGGGGAAACCGAGCTCGCGGCCGCGCTGCGCGCCCCGGACGACGACGCCCTCGACGCGGTGCGGGCGGCCCAGGATCTCGGCGGCCCCGGCCACATCGCCCTCGGCGACCAGGCGCCGGGTCAGCGTGGAGGAGAACGGCTCGCCGCCGCCCGCCGCGCCGCTCACCCGCAGGTCGACGACCTCGACGCGGTAGTCGTGCTCGGCGCCCAGCTCGGCCAGCAGCTCGACGTTCCCCGCGGCCTTGTGGCCGAAACGGAAGTTGGGGCCCTCGATGACCAGCCGGGCGTGCAGCTTGTCCACGAGCACCTTCGCGATGAAGTCCGCCGGGGCGAGCCGCGAGAACTCCGTGGTGAACGGCAGGATCAGCATCGCGTCCACGCCCAGCTCCGCCATCAGCTCGGCGCGCCGGTGGTGCGGGGCGAGCAGCGGGGGGTGGCTGCCGGGCCGGACGACCTCGCTGGGGTGCGGGTCGAAGGTGACGACGACCGACGGCACGCCCAGCTCGCGGGCCCGCTCGACTGCGCGGCCGATGATCAGCTGGTGTCCGCGGTGCACCCCGTCGTACGAGCCGATGGTGACGACGCTGCGCCCCCAGTCCTGGGGGATGTCCTCCAAGCCTCGCCAGCGCTGCACTCTGACCGCTCCTCGCCCGAACCTGTGTACGTGGATATCTCGATTACGCAGGTCTAAGACTGCCATGCGCACGCCCTGCGGCCCGCATCGGCATGGTCATAGGAGCCTCCAGCGCCTCCACCGTGCGCCGTGCGCTGGGCCCCACGACGGCCGCCCACTCCTGCGGCGCCTCGGCCAGCCAGCCGGCGACCAGCGCGCCGAACCCGGGCACTTCGCGGACCAGCGCCACGAGCCGCCGGTCGAACAGGGCGGCTCCTTCCGGGGTACGCACGAGGAGCATCCCGGTCCGGTGCACCAGCGCCCGGGTGCGCACCGGTGACCGCCCGGCGCAGCCGGCCGCGGCGGCCCGCAGCAGGGCCTCCAGGACCACGGGGTCCGGGGCCCCGCCGCGCTGCTCGGCGTCGAGCAGCACCTCCAGCAGCTCGTCGCGGGTGGGCTGCGAGGCGGGGCTGCCGGGCGAGGCGAGCACCGCGGCGAGCGATCCCCGGACCGGCGCCGCCGCCGGGCGGTCCCGGAGCAGCCCGGTGAGCAGCGGCAGCAGCAGGGCGCGCGCGGCGGGCCCGTGCTCCAGGCGGCGGTCGAGGTAGGCGGCGGTGTGCGCGGTGTCCTCCGGGTGGCCCTCGGCGTAGGCGCGTACGAGTCCGGCGGCGTGCAGCGCGAGTTCCGGGGCGTCGATCCCGGCCAGGGCCCGCAGCACCTCGCCCGCGCCCTGGTCCGGCCGCGCCAGCCGGTCCCGGTAGGCGGTCACCACGATGTCCGCGTGCGTGGGCAGGGCGGCGGCGAGCGCGGCGGCGGGCACGCGCACCTCCTGCGGGCCCTCGGCGACGAAGGCCCGGACGGCCTGCGGGAGGTAGCGGGCCCGGGTGCGGGGGTCCGCGACGAGCAGGGCGAGAACCGGTCCGTGCAGCTCGCCGTCGGCCGGGCGGGCCAGCACGGCGAGCGCGGCCCGGCGCACCCGGTCGCGGTCCTCGTCCAGGGTCAGGCGGGGGGCGAGGAGGGTCGCGTACGAGACGGCGGCGACGCGACGGGGCCGCCGGTCCTCGTCCCCGGCCCAGCGCTCGACAGCCCGGCAGAGCGCGGCGGGCTCGTCCTCGGCGAGCGCGGCGAGCAGTTCCTCGGCCCGGGGGTGCCCGGCGGAGACGAGCGCGTCGGCCAGGTCGTCGACGGCGAGGTCCCGGCGGGCGTACAGCAGCGCCTGCGCGGCGGCGGCGACGGTGGGCCGCTCCGCCCCGGCCCCGGCCGCCGTCAAGGGACGCTCGTCCGTGAACCAGGCGCACAGGAGGGGCTGCACCGTACGCGGACGGGCGGCGAGCCGCCGGGCCACGGCGTCGAGGAACCGGGCGTCGCCGTCCCCCTCGCCCGGCGGCCCGCCCCCCTCGCCCGGCGGCCCGTCCGCCGGGACGAGGCGGCGGAAGAGGTCCATCCGGTCCGCCTCGGGCAGCCGCAACTCCCGCCAGAACCAGGGCCCGTATTCGGCGTACGCCCCGCGCGCCCCTCCCCCGCCCGCCTCGGCGGAACCCCGCACGACGCGCCCGGCGAGCAGCCGCAGCACCCCGAGATACGGCCGCGCGTCGGGCACCCGGAGCAAGGTCTCGCCGAGCAGCCGGGCGGCCCACCAACGGGGGTCGGAGAGGGGCCGGGTCCGGTCGCCGTCGGGCGCCCCCTCCGGCAGCCGGTCCAGCGCCTCGATGAGGTCCGCGAGGCGGTGGGCCAGGGCGGCCGTGCCGTGGCGGCGGGCCAGCAGCAGGAGGGCCTGGAGCACCGGGCCGATCCGGTGCCGGGGCACGGGCAGGCTGCGCGGTCCGGTCCCGAGCGGGCCCCCGGCCGGCATCGGGTCCCCGGCCGGTCCGCCCCGGCGGGGGCGCGGCACCCGGCCGTCGTCGTCCGCCGATTCCGCGTGCCACCGGTGCACCAGCGCCCGCAGGGCCGCGTCCAGATCGAGGTGCGTGCTCTGGATCCAGTCCCCCACCTCTTCGTGGGCGAAGCGGTAGCCGGCGCCGGCCGGGACGAGGAGCCCTTCGGTGAGGACCGCCGGGGCCCACCCCGTGCGCCAGGGGAACAGCTCCTCGAAGGCGGCCCGGTCCAGCTCGCCCTGGCCGGGGCCGAGGCAGCGGCGGGCCGCCTCGTGGACCTGTCCGGCCACCCGGGCCGCCAGCCGCCGCACCGCCGTGGGCCCGGGGCGGCTCCCGGCGGCGATGCGGACGGCGATGCGCAGGCACATCAGGTCGAGGTGGGCGGCGAAGACCTCCTCCGTGCCGGGGCGCCCGGGGGTGTCCGGCGGCAGGGCCTCGCGTACCTCGGCCAGCAGCCGGAGGGTCAGCGGATGGCGGTCGTGGCCGACGGCGAGGGCGTCGGGCGGGAGGCCGAGCCCTTCCCTGGCGCGTTCGGCCTGGCCTGCCGTGAAGTCGGTGACGCGGACGGCCGGGGGCAGTCGGCGGGCGGGCCTGCCGGGCCGGTGCAGGGCCTCGGGCGGGCAGAGCCCGCCGGCCGTCTCCCAGTGCTCGGGGCGGCAGCCGACGACGAGCCGGGCGCCGTTCTCGCGGAGCCAGCCGACGGTGCCGGTGGTCCAGTCGGCGAGCCGGTGCGCCAGGACGGGCGGCATCTCCTCCGGGGCGTCCAGCAGGACCAGCAGCGGCACGCCGGAGGCCGCGGCCAGCCGGGCGACCCGCTCGGGTGTGGCGCTCGCCATGTCGCCCGGGGCCCCGGCGGCGCCGACGATGCGCCCGGCCTGCTGGAGCGTGCGCGCGACGGCGTCGGCGACGGAGGTGTCGTCCGCGAGGAGGTCGGCGCCGCGCAGCCACAGCGTGGGCGCCGGCACCGGGCCGGTCGCCCGGCGCGCGGCGACGGCGGCGAGTTCGGTGGTGCGGCCGGTGCCCGGCTCGCCCACGAGGGCGAGGACCACGGCGGGTGCGTCCGGCCCGGCCGCCGCGAACGCCTCGGCCTCGGTCCGGACGTCGGGGCGCTCCACCGGCTCGTGGCGCTCGTCCGGGCCGCCCGCCGAGCCGACGGACATGGCGGTGAGCTGGAGGGCACCGGCGAGGTTGAGATCGGGGCCGTAGCCGGGGACGGTCGCGGCGTTGCGCCGCAGCAGCTCGCCCAGGGGCCCGTCGGCGGGCGCCCCGGCCAAGGGGGCGGCGCAGCCGGCGGTGGCGTGGGAGGCGCGCAGGGCGAGCCCGATGACGGCGATGACGGCGCCGCTGTCCGGGTCGAGCACGGGGCCGCCGACCGCCGCGCCGCCCAGCCTGAGCGCGTCGCTGCCGTCCGTGCCGAGGGCCAGTTCCAGGGCCTTGTCGATCCGGTGGGTGCGGCCGCGGCTGGTGTACGTGACGGGGGTGCGGCCCAGGACGCGCGCCTCGCGCAGGCCGTGTGCGGCGACCGTCACATACGTACCGGGATCGATGCGCTCGCGGACGCACATGGGCAGCGGCCGTACGCCGAGGGCGTCGGGACCGCCGGTGGGCAGGAGGGCGAGGTCCCATTCGGGGACGGCGGTGATGTCGGCGGCCTCGACGCGGTGGCTGCGGCCGTCCGTGCCGTGCAGCAGGAGGTGCGGAAGGCCGTCGACCGCCTCGTGGCTGGTGACGACCGTGCCCCGGTCGTCGGCGACGAAGCCGGTCCCTCGCGGCCGGCCGGCCGGATCGCACAGTCGTACCAGCGTCGCCCGGTCCCCGCATCCCATGATCCGACGGTAAGTCGCCGAAGATCCCCGCGCGGACCACTCCGGGCGAAAGCGCCCCCGTCACCCCCCTGATTCACTCCGAGCGCCTGCCCGTTGGGGTGAATCCGGGGCGTTCGCTGGACAGGAATGGGTGGGGGATCGTGGAGCGGGCGCAGGGGGCGCCGCCCGCTCCACGATGAGGGTCCGCGTGAGCGCGGGCCCCGGGTCAGCCGAAGACGGCGAGGCTCTTGGCCTTGCCCTTCTGCTCCTCGACCAGCACCAGGAACTGCCCGTCGGGCCCGAAGACGGCGACCGGTCCCGGCGGGTGGGCGGGCATGTCCAGGCGTACGCCGTTCAGCAGCAGCTTCGCCCGCTTCTCGTCCACGTCCCAGCGGGGGAACGCCGACGCGGCGGCCTCGGCCACCGGCATCACGGTCAGCTCCTCCTGGTGCTGGTCCAGGGTGCGCGCCGCGTCCAGCCCGTACGGGCCGACGCGGGTGCGGCGCAGGGCGGTCAGATGGCCGCCCACGCCGAGCCCGGCGCCCAGGTCACGGGCGATGGCCCGGATGTACGTCCCCGAGGAGCAGACCACCGAGACGACCAGGTCGAGCACCGGCGTACCGTCCTCGGCGACGGCCTCGCGGACGTCGTAGACGTGGAAGGACGAGACGGTCACCGGCCGGGCCGGGATCTCGAACTCCTCGCCGCCGCGCACCCGCGCGTAGGACCGCTTGCCGTCGATCTTGATGGCGCTGACCTTGGACGGCACCTGCATGATGGCGCCGGTCAGGGCGGAGACCCCCGCGTCGATCGCCTCGCGCGTCACCCCGGAGGCGTCGGCGGACGAGGTGATCTCGCCCTCCGCGTCGTCCGTGACGGTGTTCTGGCCGAGCCGGATCGTGCCCAGGTATTCCTTCTCGGTCAGCGCGAGGTGGCCGAGGAGCTTGGTGGCCTTCTCGACGCCGAGCACGAGCACGCCCGTCGCCATCGGGTCCAGGGTCCCGGCGTGGCCGACGCGGCGGGTACGGGCGATACCGCGCATCTTGGCGACGACGTCGTGCGAAGTGAAGCCGGACGGCTTGTCGACAATGACAAGGCCATCCGGCGTCCTGTTGTTCTGCGTGGTCATTCGGAGGCGGTGTCCTCGTCCTCCGGCTTGCGGTACGGGTCCGCCTCACCGGCGTACGTGGCGCCCGAGGACGCCTCGCGCACCTTGGCGTCCGAGGCCCGCGCCCGGTCGAGCAGGTCCTCGATGGCCCGGGCGTTCTCCGGGAGGGCGTCGGCCACGAAGGTGAGCGTCGGGGTGAACTTCGTCCCCGCCGCCGAGCCGACCGCCGAGCGCAGGATGCCCTTGGCGCTCTGCAGGCCGGCCGCGGCGCTGGCCCGCTCCTCGTCGTCGCCGTAGACCGTGTAGAAGACCGTGGCCTCCCGCAGGTCACCGGTGACCCGGACGTCCGTGATCGTCACATGGGTCCCCAGGCGCGGGTCCTTGATGCCGCGCTGCAGTTTCCCGGCGACCACCTCCTGGATGAGGTCCGCCAGCTTCTTAGCCCGCGCGTTGTCGGCCACTGGTCCGTCTCCTTCTGACTTGCTCAATCGTCTTCGTCGCTGTGCAGCCGCCGTCGTACGGACAGCAGCTCCACTTCCGGCCGGGCGGCGACGAGGCGCTCGCACCGGTCGAGTACGTCTGTGAGGTGCCGGGTGTCCCCGGACACCACGGCGAGGCCGATCTCGGCCCTGCGATGGAGGTCCTGGTCGCCCGTCTCCGCCGCGCTCACCGCGTACTTGCGCTGGAGTTCGGCGACGATCGGACGGACCACGGAACGCTTCTCCTTCAGCGACCGTACGTCGCCGAGAAGCAGGTCGAAGGACAGTGTCCCCACATACATGTATGCCCGGATGTCCCGCCGGTTCGGGTTCGCGCCCCGCCGATGATCGGCGGGGACACAAGAACCGTACACGGAACGGCCGGGGCCGATCGACGGAAATAGGTCCCGTCGACCGGCCCCGACTGTTGAGGTACGGGTCAGCCTCGCGGCTTCTCGCGCATCTCGTACGTCGCGATGACGTCGTCGATCTTGATGTCGTTGAAGTTTCCGAGGTTGATACCGCCCTCGAAGCCTTCGCGGATCTCGGTGACGTCGTCCTTGAAGCGGCGCAGACCGGAGATGGTGAGGTTCTCCGCGACGACCTTGCCGTCGCGCAGCAGGCGCGCCTTGGTGTTGCGCTTGACCTCGCCGGACCGGACGAGCACACCGGCGATGTTGCCCAGCTTGGACGAGCGGAAGATCTCGCGGATCTCCGCCGTACCCAGCTCGACCTCTTCGTACTCCGGCTTGAGCATGCCCTTGAGGGCCGCCTCGATCTCCTCGATCGCCTGGTAGATGACCGAGTAGTAACGGACGTCCACACCCTCGCGGTCGGCCATCTGCTGCGCACGCCCGGCGGCGCGCACGTTGAAGCCGATCACGATGGCGTCGGAGCCGGTCGCCAGGTCGATGTCCGACTCGGTGACCGCACCCACACCGCGGTGCAGGACCCGGATGTCGACCTCTTCACCGACGTCGAGCTGGAGCAGCGAGGACTCGAGGGCCTCCACCGAACCGGACGCGTCGCCCTTGATGATGAGGTTGAGCTCCTGGACCAGACCGGCCTTGAGCGCCTCGTCCAGGTTCTCCAGGGAGAACCGGACACCCTTGCGGGCGAAGTTGGCGTTGCGCTCGCGAGCGGCACGCTTCTCGGCGATCTGGCGGGCCGTACGGTCCTCGTCCACGACGAGGAAGTTGTCGCCGGCGCCCGGGACGTTGGTGAGACCGAGCACGAGGACGGGGGTCGACGGACCCGCTTCCTCGACGTTCTCGCCCTTGTCGTCGAGCATCGCGCGGACACGGCCGTAGGCGTCGCCGACCACCATCGTGTCGCCGACCCGCAGGGTGCCTCGCTGGACCAGGACGGTCGCGACGGCACCGCGGCCGCGGTCGAGGTGGGACTCGATCGCGATGCCCTGCGCGTCCTGCTCCGGGTTGGCCCGCAGGTCGAGCGAGGCGTCGGCGGTGAGGACGACGGCCTCCAGCAGCTGGTCGATGTGCAGACCCTGCTTGGCGGAGATGTCGACGAACATGGTGTCGCCGCCGTACTCCTCGGCCACCAGACCGAACTCGGTGAGCTGACCGCGCACCTTGGTCGGGTCGGCGCCCTCGACGTCGATCTTGTTGACCGCGACCACGATCGGCACGTCGGCCGCCTTGGCGTGGTTCAGCGCCTCGATCGTCTGGGGCATCACACCGTCGTTCGCCGCCACCACGAGGATCGCGATGTCGGTCGACTTCGCACCACGGGCACGCATGGCGGTGAACGCCTCGTGACCCGGGGTGTCGATGAAGGTGATCCGACGGTCCTCGCCGTTGACGTCGGCCGAGACCTGGTAGGCACCGATGTGCTGGGTGATGCCACCGGCCTCGCCCGCGATGACGTTCGTCTTGCGGATCGCGTCCAGGAGTCGCGTCTTACCGTGGTCGACGTGACCCATGACGGTCACGACCGGCGGACGCGGCAGCAGGGCCTCGTCGCCGCCCTCGTCCTCGCCGAACTCGATGTCGAAGGACTCGAGCAGCTCGCGGTCCTCCTCCTCCGGGCTGACGATCTCCAGGACGAAGTTCATCTCGTCCGCGAGGAGCTTCAGCGTCTCGTCGGAGACGGACTGCGTGGCGGTGACCATCTCGCCGAGGTTCATCATGACGCCGACCAGCGAAGCCGGGTTGGCGTTGATCTTCTCGGCGAAGTCGGTGAGCGAGGCACCGCGCGACAGCCGGACGGCCTGTCCGTTGCCGCGAGGCAGCATCACGCCGCCGACCGACGGGGCCTGCATGGCCTCGTACTCCTGGCGCCTCTGCCGCTTCGACTTGCGGCCGCGACGCGCAGGACCGCCGGGACGGCCGAAGGCGCCCTGCGTGCCACCACGGCCACCGGGACCGCCGGGACGTCCACCGAAGCCGGGACGGCCGCCGAAGCCACCGCCGCCGCCGGGACGGCCCGCGCCGCCACCGCCGCCGCCACCGGGACGGCCGGCGAAGCCGCCGCCACCGCCGCCGGGACCGGCCGGACGACCCGCGAAGCCGCCGCCACCGGGACGACCCGCGCCGCCCGGACGACCGCCGCCGCCGGGACCGCGGCCGCCGCCGGGGCCGCCACCGGGACGGGGACCGGCAGCGGGACGCTGCGGCATCATGCCCGGGTTGGGTCGGTTACCACCGGGGCCGCCGCCCGGACGGGGCGCCTGCGGCCGGGGCATGCCGCCCGGGGTCGGACGCGGCGCGCCACCCTGGCCCTGCGGGCGCGGGGCGCCACCGGGGCCGCCCTGCGGACGCGGGGCGCCGGGGCGCTCCTGGCCGCCGCCGGGACGCGGGGCGCCGCCGGGACGGGGTGCCTGCGGACGGGACATGCCCGTCGAGCCACCGGAGGTGAAGGGGTTGTTGCCCGGACGGGGACCGGCCGGACGGGCGCCGGGGCGCGGGGCGCCCTGGCCGGCGGGACGCGCGGGGCGCTCGCCGCCGCGCTGGCCGCCGTCACGCTGGCCGCCACCCTGCTGACCGGCCGGGGCCGGACGCGCGGGACGGGGGCCGGGGGTCGCGCCGGTGGGGCGCGGTGCCTGCGGCGCGGCCGGCTGGGCCGGGGCCGGGGCCGAGAACTCCGCGGCGGGCACCGGGGTGACCGGGGCCTTCGGCGCGGGCTTCGGGCCCGGACGCGGGCCGGGGGCCGGCGCCGACGGGGCGGAGGGGGTGCTGCTCGGTGCCTCGGCGGCGGCCGGCTTGGGGGCCGGGGCGCCGGGCTTCGGGGCAGCGGGACGTGCCGCGGGGGCCGGAGACGGCGCCGCGGGCTTGGCGGGGGCGGCCTTACGGGGCGCGCCCGGCTTGGCAGCGGGCTTGCCGGCGTTGCCGCCGGGCCCCTGCAGTGCGTCAGTCAACTTGCGCACGACCGGCGCCTCGATCGTCGAGGACGCCGAACGGACGAATTCACCGAGTTCTTGGAGCTTGGCCATGACGACCTTGCTCTCCACACCGAACTCCTTGGCGAGTTCGTATACCCGGACCTTAGCCACTTCGCTCCTTTTAGGTCCGGGTTACCGCCGGACCGTCGCTACTTCATGGGCGTACTCATCGCGTACTCATCGAGTGCTCATCGCAATCTCGACCTACTTCCAACTCGCGAGGTACCTGACCGCACGGGGACCCGTGCCGTTCATTTCTTACGGTGTCACCCGCTCGACGAACCGCTGTACCGCGGTCGGGTCGAACGGCCCCTTGGCCTTGAAGGCCCGGGGGAATGCCCGGCGGCGAACCGCCAGGTCCAGACAGTCGGGGACGGGATGCACGTAGGCACCCCGGCCGGGCAGCGTACCGCGAGGATCGGGGACGCAGTGGTCCCCGTCCGCGACGATGCGCAGCAACTCGTTCTTGGCCGCCCGCTCCCGGCATCCCACACAGGTTCGCTCAGGGCAAGCGCGGGCGTGCGTCCGGCCAGACACGGTTAAGTCTACCTCCCCGCACCGACCTCACCCCTTTGGGGCAAAAATCGAACGTACGTTGTCGTGATCTCAGCGACCGGCCGACGTGATCTATTCCCCGGATGCCGCTCGGGGCGCGTCAGCGCCGGTCCGAGCGCTCCCGGGCCCGCTCGGCGCGCTCGCGGTCGGCGACGTCGCGCTCGGCGTCGGTCTCGGTGTCCGGGCGGATGTCGATGCGCCAGCCGGTGAGCCGGGCGGCCAGGCGGGCGTTCTGCCCCTCCTTGCCGATGGCCAGGGAGAGCTGGTAGTCCGGCACGGTCACCCGGGCGGAACGGGCCGCGAGGTCAACGACCTCGACCTCGCTCACCCGTGCGGGTGACAGCGCGTTGGCGACCATCTCGGCCGGGTCGTCCGACCAGTCCACGATGTCGATCTTCTCGCCGTGCAGCTCGGCCATCACGTTGCGCACCCGGCCGCCCATCGGGCCGATGCAGGCGCCCTTGGCGTTGAGGCCGGAGCGGGTCGAGCGGACCGCGATCTTGGTGCGGTGGCCGGCCTCGCGGGCGATCGCGCAGATCTCGACGGAACCGTCGGCGATCTCCGGGACCTCCAGCGCGAAGAGCTTCTTCACCAGGTTGGGGTGGGTCCGCGACAGCGTGACGGAGGGACCGCGCACGCCCTTGGCGACGCGCACGACGTACGTGCGCAGCCGCAGGCCGTGGGTGTACTCCTCGCCGGGCACCTGCTCCTGCACCGGCAGGATGGCCTCCAGCTTGCCGATGTCGACCAGGACGTTCTTCGGGTCCTTGCCCTGCTGCACGACGCCGGTGACGACATCGCCCTCGTGGCCCGCGTACTCGCCGAACGTGCGGTCGTCCTCGGCGTCGCGCAGACGCTGGAGGATGACCTGCTTGGCGGTGGTCGCGGCGATCCGGCCGAAGCCCGACGGGGTGTCGTCGAACTCCTTGGGCTCCTGCCCCTCCTCCAGATCGGCCGGGTCCTCCTTGGCCCACACCGTCACATGGCCGCGCTCGTCCAGCTCCACGCGCGCCCTGCGGTGGCTGCCGTCGGTGCGGTGGTACGCGATGAGGAGGGCCGACTCGATCGCCTCGACCAGGACGTCGAACGGGATCTCCTTGTCCTGCGCCAAGCCCTTCAGCAGCTTCACGTCGATGTCCACGGCTACGCCTCCTCTTCCTTCTTGTCCTTGCGGTTGAATTCCAGCTCGACGCGGGCCTTGGCGATCTCGTCGAAGGCGATCCGGCGGGCGGTGGGCTTGCGGCCCTTGACGCCCGGCACCTCCAGATCGAGACCGTCCTCGTCCACCGCGAGGATGCGGGCCACCAGCTCGCCGCCCTCGCGCAGGGTCAGCCTGGCCAGGCGGCCGGTGTTGCGTACGTAATGGCGGTGCTCCGAGAGCGGGCGGTCGGCGCCGGGCGAACTGACCTCCAGGACGTATTCGTCCTCGCCCATCACATCGGTCTCGTCCAGCTTCGCGGAGATCGCGCGGCTCAGCTCCGCGCAGGTGTCCAGCTCGACACCCTCATCGGAATCCACGACGATCCGCAGCACTCTGCGGCGGCCTGCCCGGGAGACTTCGATCTCTTCCAGCTCCAGTTGCTCGGCGCTGACGAGCGGTTCGACCAGCCCGCGCAGCCTCTCGCTCTGGGTGGTGCTCATCCGGGTGACTCCTCGGCCGCGTGTGCTGTTGTGGGGATCTCGCGTGTCTGGTCAAAGGGTATCCGGTCGCAAGGGGTGTTGCTGTCCGCCGGTCCCCCGAGCGCGGGTACGCTCACAGGCGGTGATCACTTCCGGACAGATCCAGTCAAGACAGGTCCAGCCCGAAGGAGAGCAAGTGCGGCGTACGGGGACGACGCGCAGGGGCGCGCTCGCGGCGACCGGCGCACTGGCCGCCGGGGCTGTGCTGGCCGGCTGCGGAGGCGACGACGACGGCACGGACGGGGGCACCAAGGGCTCCGCGCACGGGGCCTCCCCGGTGCGCGCGGAGAAGGCGCTGCGCACCGGCGCCACCCGCACCACGGCGACCCTGCTCGCCGGTTACGAGCAGGTGCTCCGGGCCCACCCGGCGACGGCCGCGGCCCTCACTCCCCTGCGCGACGCGGTCCGCGCCCATCTCGAGGCGCTCTCCCCCGAGAAGACCCCCGCGCTCGGCATGGCACGCTCGCGCGCCACCACCCCCGCCGCCGCGGTCAGGGAGCTGGCGGCGGCCGAGCGCTCCGCGGCGGACGCCTACACCGCTCTGCTCCTGGAGGCGCCCGGGGAGCTGGCCCGGCTGCTGGCCTCGGTCGCCGCCGCCTGCGCCGCGCACGCCTACCTGCTGACCGAACTGGCCAAGGAGACCCCGGCATGAGCGACGGCAAGAACGACGGCCCGCTGGAAGCGGCCCAGGCGGCGCTGGCCGCCGAGCACGCCGCCGTCTACGGCTACGGGGTCGCGGGCGGCCGGGTCGGGTCGAAGCGCCGGGCCGAGGCCACCGCAGCGTTCCACGCCCACCGCGCCCGCCGCGACGCCCTGGTGCGCACGGTCCGGGACCTGGGCGGTGAGCCGGTGGCCTCGGACGCCGCGTACGCTCTGCCGTTCGCGGTGCCGGACGCGGCGGCGGCGGTCCGGCTCGCCGCCGTCCTGGAGGACCGCGTCGGGTACGTCTACTCCGACCTGGTCCGGGCCGCCGACGGGTCGCTGCGGCGCAGCGCGGCGGACGCGTTGCGGGAGGCGGCGGTGCGCGCGGCGCGCTGGCGGGGCAGCGGCGTACCCTTTCCCGGGCTCGCGGAGCGGGCCGGGGCGAAGGCCGGGACGGACGCGCGGGCCGGGGCCGCCACCGCGCACTGAAAAAGGGCGCACACGAGAAGGCTCTGAAAGGGAACACGGCACGTATGGGTTTTGAACCGCCGCAGCGTCTGGTGCGAGCGCTCGGTGAGTCGTACGGGGATACGGCCGCCGGGGACTGGCTCGCGGGGCTCCCCGCACTGACCGAGCAGGCGCTGGCCGCGACCGGCCGCGCCCCGGTCGTGGAGCGGGTCGCGGCCCCCGGCGGGCGCAGCAGTCTGGTTCTGCTGGTCCGGGGGGCCGACGGCACCCCGGCCGCCCTGAAGCTGGCCCCCTCCGGTGCCGCGCCGGGGCTGGAAGCGGCGGCGCTGGCGCACTGGAACGGCTGGGGCGCGGTGCGGCTGCTCGACCCCGCGGACGGCGGGCGGCCCGTGGCGGGGGCGCTGCTGCTGGAGCGGCTGCACCCCGAGATGTCGCTGCGGTCGCTGCCGGAGGCGAAGGCGCTCCTGGAGGCGGCCGGGACGGTGCGCCGGCTGTGGGTCGAGCCGCCGGCCGGGCACGGCTTCGAGACGGTCACCGAGCGGACCGGGCGGCGGGTGGACGCCATGCGCGCCTCCGCCGCGTCGGACCCCGCCCTCGAGCCCCTGGTCACCGCGGCGCTGGCGGCCCGGGACGAGCTGGTCGCCGGCTCCCCCGAGACGTTGCTGCTGCACGGCAACTTCCGGCAGAGCAAGGTGCTCGCGGGTGAGCGGGCGCCCTGGCTGACGGTCGGGCCCGAGCCGCTGGTCGGTGAGCGGGCGTACGACCTGGCGCGGCTGGTCCGGGACCGGGTGGAGGACCTGATCGCGTCGCCCGCCGGGGCGACGACGGCCCGGCGCAGGGTCAAGAAGCTCGCGGACTCGCTGGACGTGGACCAGGAGCGGCTGCACGGCTGGACGCTGTTCCGTGCCGTGGAGTCGGGCACCCGGGCGCTGGCGGCCGGGCGCCGTCAGGAGGGCGAAGTGACGCTGGAGTTCGCGGGCTGGCTGTAGGTCATGCGTAAGGGCCCCGCACGGAGCGTTCCGTGCGGGGCCCTCGCGCGTGAGGAGCGTCAGTCCTGCTGCTCGGAGAGGCGGGCGATGGCCTCCTCGACCGTCAGCTCCTCGCGCTCGCCGGTGCGGCGGTCCTTCAGCTCCAGGACGCCTTCGGCCGAGCGGCGGCCGGCGACCAGGATCTTCGGGACGCCGATCAGCTCGGAGTCGGTGAACTTGACGCCGGGCGAGACGCCGGCGCGGTCGTCCACCAGGACGCGCAGTCCGGCGGCGGCCAGCTTGTCGGAGACCTCCAGGGCCAGTTCGGTCTGGAGGGCCTTGCCGGCGGCGACGACGTGGACGTCGGCCGGGGCGACCTCGCGGGGCCAGCACAGGCCCTTGTCGTCGGCGGTCTGCTCGGCGAGGGCGGCCACGGCACGGGAGACGCCGATGCCGTACGAGCCCATGGTGACGCGGACGGGCTTGCCCTGCTGGCCGAGCACGTCGAGCGCGAAGATGTCGGCGTACTTGCGGCCGAGCTGGAAGATGTGGCCGATCTCGATGGCGCGGTCGACCTGGAGGCCGGTGCCGCACTTGGGGCAGGGGTCGCCCGCCTCGACCACGACGACGTCGAGGTAGTCGTCCACCTCGAAGTCGCGGCCCGCGACGACGTTCTTCGCGTGCTTGCCGTCCTTGTTGGCGCCGGTGATCCAGGCGGTGCCGGGGGCGACGCGGGGGTCGGCGATGTAGCGGACCTTCTCCAGGCCCTGGGGGCCGACGTAGCCGCGTACGAGGTCGGGACGGCCGACGAAGTCCTCGGCGGTGACCAGCTCGACCACGGCCGGGGCCAGGTGCTCGCCCAGCTTGCCGAGGTCCACCTCGCGGTCGCCGGGCACGCCCACGGCGACGATCTCGCCGTCGACCTTGACCAGCAGGTTCTTCAGCGTGGCGGAGGCCGCCACGCCGAGGTGGGCGGCCAGGGTCTCGATGGTCGGGGTGTCGGGGGTGTCCAGTTCCTCGACGGGGCCGATACCCGAGGCGTCGCCGGCGGTGGCGTTGAAGGTGACGGCCTCGGTGTTGGCCGCGTAGTCGCAGTTCGGGCAGTCCACGAAGGTGTCCTCGCCGGCGGGCGCCGGCGCCAGGAACTCCTCGGAGGCGGAGCCGCCCATGGCGCCGGAGACGGCGGACACGATGCGGTGGTCCAGGCCGAGCCGCTCGAAGATGCGGATGTACGCGGCGCGGTGCAGCTGGTACGCCTCGACCAGGCCCTCGTCCGTGGTGTCGAAGGAGTACGAGTCCTTCATCTGGAACTCGCGGCCGCGCAGCACACCGGCCCGGGGGCGGGCCTCGTCGCGGTACTTCGTCTGGATCTGGTACAGGATGACCGGCAGGTCCTTGTAGGACGAGCACATGTCCTTGACGACCTGGGTGAAGATCTCCTCGTGCGTGGGGCCGAGGAGGTAGTCGGAGCCCTTGCGGTCCTGGAGCCGGAACAGCAGGTCGCCGTACTCGTCGTACCGGCCGCTCGCCTCGTAGGGCTCCTTGGGCAGCAGCGCGGGGAGCAGGACCTCCTGGCCGCCGATGGCGTCCATCTCCTCGCGGACGACGCGGGTGATGTTCTCCAGGACCTTCTTGCCGAGCGGCAGCCAGGACCAGATTCCGGCAGCGGTGCGTCGTACGTAGCCGGCTCGGACGAGGAGCTTGTGGTTGAGCGTCTCGGCGTCCGCCGGGTCGTCGCGCAGTGTCTTGATCATCAATCGGGACATGCGCTGGACCTGGGCCATGGTGAACTCCTGCTCGGAAGGGTGATGGGCCCGAGGTTAGCGGGGCGGCCCGTGCGGGCGGAAATCCATTCCCTCACGTACGGCGCAGTGGCAGGGGCGCTCCCATCACCGCGTACGGCTTGGGGGCGCTGGGGAAGAGCACCTGGCGGGCGAGGTCCTGGTAGCCGAGGGAGCGGTAGAGGCCGCGGGCCGGGCTCTCGGTGTCGATCGCGGAGAGGATCGAGCGGGGCTGGGCGACCGCGTCGGTGATGGTGGTGATCAGGGTGCGGCCGATGCCCCGGTTCTGGAAGTCCGGGTGGACGTGGAGCTCGGTGATCACGAAGGCGTCGTCCAGCCAGTGGGCGCTGCCGGTGGCGCGGAGATAGGGCTCGACCACGGTGGACCACCAGTGGCCGCGGTCGTTGGGCATGCCGTAGACGAAGCCGACGAGGCGGCCCTCGGGTGTGAGGGCGCCGAGCGCGCGGGCGTGCGGGTGGTCGAGGTGCCGGAGCACGATGTGCCGGCGGACCTCGACCTCTCCGGCGCTCAGGCCGAAGGCGACGGCCTGGACGGCCAGGGCCTCGTCGACGCGGGCCGCGAGGTCGATCGGCCCGACCCGGACGCCGGTGGTGCGGGGTCCGCCCCCGGAATCTGCTGCCATGGGCCGACCCTACTGTCCGGGCCGGCTGGGGTCTTTCGTTTGGATCAGGCTGGATCAGGGAGCGGGGCGTGGTGCGTGTGGCTGCAAGGCGGAGGAGGGCGACAACGCGGAGCGTTGGCAACCGACGACAACGCCGCAGACACGCGTGCCACGCCCCGCGAGCCCAGCATGATCCAAACGAAAGACCCCCTGCGGGGGCCGGTCAGAAGAGCACGCTCATGAAGGTGCCGGTCTCCCGGAAGCCGATGCGGCGGTACGCCTTGCGCGCGGGGTGTTGTAGTCGTTCACGTACAGGCTGACGACCGGGGCGACGTCGGCCAGCGCGTACCGCAGTACGGCGGCCATGCCGGTCTCGGAGAGGCCGCGCCCGCGGAATTCCGGGGCGACCCACACCCCCTGGATCTGGCACGCCTGCGGGGTGGTGGCGCCGATCTCCGCCTTGAAGACGACCTTGCCGTCGTCGATGCGGGCGAAGGAGCGGCCGGCGCCGATGAGTTCGGCGACGCGGGCCTGGTAGAGGAGTCCGCCGTCGCCGGCGAGCGGGGAGACGCCGACCTCCTCGGTGAACATGTCCACGCAGGCGGGCATCAGGATGTCCATCTCGTCCTTGCGGACGCGGCGGACGAGCGGGTCGGGTTCCACGTCGGCGGACGGGCTCTCGGTGACCATGAGGGGCTGGTTGGCCCGGACCTCGCGGGCGGGGCCCCAGCCCGGTTCGAGGAGGCGCCACAGCTCGGCGGTGGGTTCGGCGGGGCCGACGATCGAGGAGCAGCGGCGGCCGGCCCGGCGGGCGCGGTCGGCGAAGGCGCGGACGGCTTCGGGACCGGCGCAGATGGGGACGAGGTTGGCGCCCGAGTAGCACAGGGAGCGGAGCCGGCCGTCGGCGTACCAGCCCCACATCTCGCCGCCCAGGCGCCAGGGGTCGAGTCCGGCGATCTGGACGCGGGACGTCACGAAGGCGTTGGCCACGGGCTCGCTCTCCAGGACGGCGAGCGCGGCGCCGAGGTCGCTGGGTTCGAGGACCCGGGTAGTGGTGTGCGTCAACACGAGGGGGCCTCACCATGCGGTCTGCTGATTTCCGCACTGTAACCGAAGAGCCCGGGCGACGCCGCCCGTGCCCGGGAACAGCTGTGCGCACCCGCCGTCGGCCCGCACACGGAAGCGCCCCGCCGAGGGGTTCCTCGGGGGGCGCTTCCGGGGGCCGGGGACGGTCAGCTGATGGAGACCTCGGGCTCGCCGGAGGCGACGCCGTCCTTCTCCATCTGCTCGGCGATCTTCATGGCTTCCTCGATGAGGGTCTCCACGATCTTCGACTCGGGCACGGTCTTGATGACCTCGCCCTTGACGAAGATCTGGCCCTTGCCGTTGCCGGAGGCGACGCCGAGGTCGGCCTCGCGGGCCTCGCCGGGGCCGTTGACGACGCAGCCCATGACGGCGACGCGCAGCGGGACCTCCATGCCCTCCAGACCGGCGCTGACCTGGTCGGCGAGCTTGTAGACGTCGACCTGGGCGCGGCCGCAGGAGGGGCAGGAGACGATCTCCAGGCGGCGCTGGCGCAGGTTCAGCGACTCCAGGATCTGGATGCCGACCTTGACCTCTTCGGCGGGCGGTGCGGAGAGCGAGACGCGGATGGTGTCGCCGATGCCCTCGCTGAGCAGGGCGCCGAAGGCGACGGCCGACTTGATGGTGCCCTGGAAGGCGGGGCCGGCCTCGGTGACGCCGAGGTGCAGCGGGTAGTCGCACTGGGCGGCGAGCTGGCGGTAGGCGTTGACCATCACGACCGGGTCGTTGTGCTTGACCGAGATCTTGATGTCGCGGAAGTCGTGCTCCTCGAAGAGGGACGCCTCCCAGAGCGCGGACTCGACCAGGGCCTCGGGGTGGCCTTGCCGTACTTCTTCAGCAGCCGGGCGTCCAGCGAGCCGGCGTTGACGCCGATCCGGATCGGCGTGCCGGCGTCCTTCGCGGCGCGCGCGATCTCCTTGACCTTGTCGTCGAACTGCTTGATGTTGCCCGGGTTCACGCGCACCGCCGCGCAGCCGGCGTCGATCGCGGCGAAGACGTACTTCGGCTGGAAGTGGATGTCCGCGATCACCGGGATCTGCGACTTGGCCGCGATGATCTTCAGGGCGTCCGCGTCGTCCTGCGTCGGGCAGGCCACGCGTACGATCTGGCAGCCGGAGGCGGTGAGTTCGGCGATCTGCTGAAGCGTCGCGCCGATGTCGGACGTACGGGTCGTCGTCATCGACTGCACCGAGACGGGGGCGTCCCCGCCGACCGCAACCGATCCGACCTGGATCTTCCGGCTGACCCGCCGTTCGGCGAGCTTGGTCGGAACGGCGGGCATTCCGAGAGAAATCGCAGTCATGCGCTGAGCATCCCCAAGGTGTGGATCGAGGTCCCGGTATCGGCGGGCTCCGGCCTTCGAGGTTACGTCACCGGGGGCGGCCGGGAGCACACCGCGTCCGGCCCCGTACGGAATGTCGGCCCGTCGGACGCACCCCGCACACCGCCGGTCACTCGCGGTGCACCGGGCGCGTCCGGCGCGCCCCGGTCAGGTGATCTTGACCGGGTTGACCACGTCGGCGACGAGGACGAGCAGGGTGAAGCAGATGAAGACCCCGGCGACCACGTAGGCGACGGGCATCAGCTTGGCGACGTCGAACGGGCCGGGGTCGGGGCGCTTGAAGATCCGTGCCGTGTGCCGGCGCAGCGCCTCCCAGAGGGCTCCCGCGATGTGGCCGCCGTCGAGCGGGAGCAGCGGCAGCATGTTGAAGAGGAACAGCGAGAGGTTGATGCCCGCGAGCAGGTTGAGCATCATCGCGATCTGGCTCTCCGTGGGCACGTCGAGCGCCATCACCTCGCCGCCGATCCTGGCGGCGCCGACCATGCCGACCGGGGAGTCCGCGGCGCGCTCGCCGCCTCCGAACGCGGCGTCCCAGAGGGCGGGGATCTTGGAGGGCAGGGCGATGATCGAGCGGACGCCGTTCTCCGCCATGTCGCCCATGCGGACCACGGATTCGCCGAAGGAGAGCGGCAGGATCTCCGACTTGGCCGCGAAGCCGAGGTAGCCGGCGGTGACGAACTTGCCGGGGACGGGCTGGCCGTCGGAGTCCTTCTTGGCGACCGCGTTCTCCAGGAGCACCGCGTGCAGGGTCTTCTCCTGGCCGTCGCGCCGGACGGTGATGTCGGCGGGGCCCGTGGTGTCGCGGATGCGGTCGGAGAGGGTGTCCCAGGAGTCGATGCGGTCGCCGTCGAAGGCGACGATCACGTCGCCCTTCTTCAGCCCGGCGGCCTGGGCCGGGGAGACGGCGTCGGACTTCTTGCAGGTGGTGCGCTCCGCGCTCTGCGGGATGACGCACTTCTGGACGCCGGCGACCTCGGTGGTGTTGGTCTGGAAGCCGAAGGTCATGGCGACGCCGAGGAAGATCGCGACGGCCAGCACCAGGTTCATGAAGGGGCCGGCGAACATCACGATGACGCGCTTCCACGGCTTGCGCGTGTAGAAGAGGCGGTCCTCGTCGCCCGGCTGGAGCTCCTCGAAGGAGGCGGATCTGGCGTCCTCGATCATGCCGCGCCAGGGTGAGGTGGAGCGGGCCTCCAGCTTTCCGTCGGCGCCGGGCGGGAACATCCCGATCATCCGGATGTAGCCGCCGGCCGGGATGGCCTTGATGCCGTACTCCGTGTCGCCCTTCCTGCGGGACCAGACGGTGGGGCCGAAGCCGACCATGTACTGGGGGACGCGGATGCCGAAGAGCTTGGCGGTGGAGAGGTGGCCCAGCTCGTGCCAGGCGATGGAGAAGAGCAGACCGAACGCGAAGACGGCGATGCCGAGAATGGTCAGCAGGATCGTCGTCATGCTCATGCGCGTGCCTCCGCAATGGCCTTGGCCGAGAGTTCCCGGGCCCGGGTCCGCGCCCAGGTCTCCGCTTCGAGTACGTCCGCGACGGTGAGAGAAGTTCCCGATTCCGGTGTGCCGTGTTCGCCCACCACCGCGGTGACCGTGTCCATGATGCCGTTGAAGGGCAGCTTCCCGGACAGGAACGCGTCGACGCACTCCTCGTTGGCCGCGTTGAACACGGCGGGCGCGGTGCCGCCGAGCGCGCCGACGTGCCGGGCGAGGCCGACGGACGGGAAGGCTTCGGTGTCCAGCGGGATGAACTCCCAGGTGGACGCCTTCGTCCAGTCGAACGCGGGCGCCGCTTCGGGCACGCGCATCGGCCAGCCGAGCCCGATGGCGATCGGGCCGCGCATGTCGGGCGGGGTGGCCTGGGCGAGCGTGGAGCCGTCGGTGAACTCGACCATGGAGTGCACGTACGACTGGGGGTGGACGACGACCTCGATGCGGTCGAAGGGGATGTCGTAGAGCAGGTGCGCCTCGATGACTTCGAGGCCCTTGTTGACCAGGGTGGCCGAGTTCACGGTGATGACCGGGCCCATCGCCCAGGTCGGGTGCGCGAGGGCCTGCTCGGGGGTGACCTCGGCCAGCTCGCTCCTGGTGCGGCCGCGGAAGGGGCCGCCGGACGCGGTGACGACCAGCCGGCGCACATCGGCGCGGGTGCCGGCGGCGAGCGCCTGGAAGAGCGCTGCGTGCTCGGAGTCGACGGGGATGATCTGCCCCGGGGCGGCCAGCGCCTTGACCAGGGGGCCGCCGACGATCAGGGACTCCTTGTTGGCGAGCGCCAGGGTGCGGCCCGCCTTCAGGGCGGCCAGGGTCGGGGCGAGGCCGATGGAGCCGGTGATCCCGTTGAGCACGGTGTGGCAGTCGCTCGCGGCCAGCTCCGTCGCCGCGTCGGGTCCGGCGAGGATCTCGGGAAGCGGCTCGCCCGCCCCGTACTCCTGGCGCAGCGCCTCGCGCAGGGCGGGTACGGCGTCGGGCGAGGCGACGCCGACGGTGCGCACCCTCAGCAGGCGGGCCTGCTCGGCGAGGAGGGCGACCCGGCCGCCGGCCGCGGACAGCGCGGTGACGCGGAAGAGGTCGGGGTTGCGCAGCACCAGGTCGATGGCCTGGGTGCCGATGGACCCGGTGGAGCCGAGGATGACGAGATCCCGGCGTCCTTCCACGGCGTCGAAGACGAGGTGCGGGTCGGCGAGAGGGGCAGGGCTGTCGGTCATGGGCCCCATTGTCGCCGCTCCCTCTGTGCGCGGGGACAGGGTGTCCCGGGACGACCCGTCCGTGTCCCCCGTCCCCGCGCTCCCCTCTCAGCCGGTGGCGGCGGCGAACGCCTCGTGGAAGCCGGGGAAGGTCTTGCGTACGCAGCCCGGGTCGTCGTACGTGATGCCGGGGGTGCGCAGGCCCGCGACGGCGAACGACATGACGATGCGGTGGTCGCCGTGCGTCTCGATCTCGACGGGCTCGGGCGTGCCGGGCCGGATCTCGATCCAGTCGGGGCCCGTGGCGACCGTGATGCCCATGCGCCGCAGGTTGTCCGCGCACGCCTCCAGCCGGTCGCACTCCTTCACGCGGGTGTTGCCGACGTCCTCGATGCGTACGGGCCCCGAGGCGAAGGGGGCGATCGCGGCGAGCGTGGGCATGGTGTCGGAGATGTCGCGCATGTTGACGGTGAGGCCGCTGAGGGTGCCGGTCGAGCGGACCGTGGTGGCGCCGTCCTCCATGGTGACGTCGGCGCCCATGCGGCGCAGGACGTCGGTGAACCGCAGGTCCCCTGGAGGGCGCCCTCGGCGAGTCCGGGGACGGTGATCTCGCGGCCGGTGAGGGCGGCGGCGGCGAAGAAGTAGCTCGCGGTGGAGGCGTCGGGTTCGACGGCGTAGGTGGTGGCGCGGTAGCCGCCGGGCTCCACGGTGAAGACGGTGCCGTCGGGGCCGCCGCGGGCGACCCGGGCGCCGAAGGAGCGCATCATCGCGAGGGTGATCTCGATGTAGGGCGCCGAGACGAGGTCGGTGACGGTGATCCGGAGCCCGGTCTCCGTGAGCGGGCCGAGCATCAGCAGGGCGGTGAGGTACTGGCTGGACTGCCCGGCGTCCAGGGTGAGTTCGCCGCCCTTGATGCCGGCGGCCTCGATGCGCAGCGGGTGGTGGCCCTCGGCCTCCTCGTGGCGCAGGTCGACGCCGAGGGTGCGCAGGGCCTCGGTGAGCGGGGCGAGGGGCGGCGGCGCATCTGCGCGGAGGCGTCGAAGCGGTAGCTGCCGCGGGCGCCGGCCGCCGCGAGGGTGGGCAGGAAGCGGGCGGTGGTGGCCCCGTCGCGGCAGTAGACGTCGGCCTCGGTGGCGGCGGGCCCGGCGGGGCGGCCGGTGATGTGCCAGGCGTCCGCCTCCTGCTCGACCGCGTAGCCGAGCGCGGTCAGACCGGCCGCGAAGCCCTCGGTGTCGTCGGAGCTCAGCGGGCGTACGAGCGTGCTGCGGCCGTTCGCGGCGGCGGCCAGGAAGAGGGCGCGCGCGGTGACGGACTTGGAGCCGGGGACATGGATGACGGTCACGGGCGTCCATCCTGCCGTGGACCGGGGCATGCGAAGGGGCGCGTCCAGCGACTGGACGCGCCCCGCACGGGCCGGTGGTTCAGCGGATCGGGCGGTGGACGTTCTCCTCGGTGGAGGGGCCCGGGGTGGCGTCGGCGATCCAGGGGCCCTCGCCGCTGGGGTCGACCACGCCCTCCTCCAGCCAGCCGTAGGTGCCGGACAGGACGCCCTCGACGACGCGCCGGTCGAGGTCGTCGGTGTTGGACCAGAGCCGGGTGAACAGCTCCTCGACGCGGATGCGGGCCTGGCGGCAGAAGGCGTCGGCGAGCTGGTACGCCTCGCGGCCGTGCTCGTCCGTGGCGCGCAGGTGCTCGGCGCGGACGCAGGCGGCGCTCATCGCGAAGAGTTCGGCGCCGATGTCCACGATCCGGCCGAGGAAGCCCTGTTTGGTCTCCATCCGGCCCTGCCAGCGGGACATCGCGTAGAAGGTGGAGCGGGCCAGCTTGCGCGAGGCGCGTTCGACGTACCGCAGATGCGTGGCCAGGTCCGGGTGGCCGGACGGGTTGAACTCGGCGTAGGTGGTGGGCAGCTGGCCGGGGCCCGCGACGAGCTTGGGCAGCCACTTGGCGTAGAAGCCGGCCGCGTTGGCGCCCGCCTTCGCCTTGGCGGAGAGGGGCTTGTCGGGGTCGATGATGTCGCCGGCGACCTTGAGGTGGGCGTCGACGGCCTCGCGGGCGATCAGCAGGTGCATGATCTCCGTGGAGCCCTCGAAGATCCGGTTGATCCGCATGTCGCGGAGCATCTGCTCGGCGGGCACGGCCCGTTCGCCCCGGGCGGCGAGGGAGGCGGCGGTCTCGAAACCGCGTCCGCCGCGGATCTGGACCAGTTCGTCGGCGATCAGGCAGCCCATCTCGGAGCCGTACAGCTTGGCGAGCGCCGCCTCGATGCGGATGTCGTTGCGGTCCTCGTCGGCCATCTGCGAGGCCAGGTCGACCACGGCCTCCAGGGCGAAGGTGGTCGCGGCGATGAAGGCGATCTTGGAGCCGACGGCCTCGTGCCGGGCGACCGGCCTGCCCCACTGCTCGCGGACGGCGGACCACTCGCGGGCGATCTTCAGGCACCACTTGCCGGAGCCGACGCACATCGCGGGCAGCGAGAGCCGGCCGGTGTTGAGCGTGGTGAGCGCGATCCTGAGCCCGGCGCCCTCGGGTCCGATGCGGTTGGCGGCGGGCACGCGCACCTGGTGGAAGCGGGTGACGCCGTTCTCGATGCCGCGCAGGCCCATGAAGGAGTTGCGGTGCTCGACGGTGATGCCGGGGGCGTCCGCCTCGACCACGAAGGCGGTGATGCCGCCCTTGCCCTCCGGTGACTTCGGTACGCGTGCCATGACGACCAGCAGGTCGGCGACGACGCCGTTGGTGGTCCAGAGCTTCACCCCGTCGAGGACGTAGTCGTCCCCGTCCCGGACGGCGGTGGTGGCGAGCCGTGCCGGGTCGGAGCCCACGTCCGGCTCGGTGAGGAGGAAGGCGGAGATGTCGGTTCGGGCGAGCCGGGGCAGGAAGGTGTCCTTCTGCTCCTGGGTGCCGAAGGTCTTCAGCGGCTGGGGCACGCCGATCGACTGGTGGGCGGAGAGCAGGGCGCCGATCGCGGGGCTCGCGGAGCCGGCCAGGGCGAGGGCCCGGTTGTAGTAGACCTGGGTCAGGCCGAGGCCGCCGTACTTGACGTCGATCTTCATGCCGAGCGCGCCGAGTTCCTTGAGGCCGTTCACGACCTCGTCGGGGATCTTCGCCTCGCGTTCGATGAGGGCGCCGTCGACCCGGGTCTCGCAGAACTCGCGGAGCCGGGCGAGGAATTCCTCGCCGCGCCGGACGTCCTCGCCGGCGGGCTGCGGGTGCGGGTGGATCAGGTCCAGGCGGAAGCGGCCGAGGAAGAGTTCCTTGGCGAAGCTGGGTTTGCGCCAGTCCTGTTCCCGGGCGTCCTCGGCGACCTGGCGCGCTTCGCGTTCGGTGACCTTGGGCGTGGGTTGTTGTGCGGATGGAGCGGACATGAGGGCTCACCTCGCCGCGTCGTCGGGTGGGTGGACCCGGCAGGTGCGCACGGGCGGGGGGTCCGTCCGCCCGTGCGTACCTGTCCGGTTCTACTCGTCCGTATGTACCCGATTGCCGCCACCCCGACCAGCCTCGGGGCGCCGATCGGGTCGGTCGCCACTCCACTGCCCGCCGCCGGGTGCGGCATGCGTCCGCGTGGGCGTCAGAGCGCCAGGCCGGTGAGGACGAGGACGCGTTCGTAGGTGTAGTCGTCCATCGCGTAGCGGACGCCTTCGCGGCCCACGCCGGACTGCTTGGCTCCGCCGTACGGCATCTGGTCGGCGCGGTACGAGGGCACGTCGCCGATGATCACACCGCCGACCTCCAGCGCGCGGTGGGCGCGGAAGGCGGCCTGGATGTCATGGGTGAACACGCCTGCCTGGAGCCCGTACTGCGAGGCGTTGACGGCGGCGAACGCCTCGGCCTCGCCGTGCGCCTTCTGCACGGACAGGACCGGCCCGAAGACCTCCTCGGATGCGAGGGTGACGCCGTCGGGCAGTCCGGCGAGGACCGTCGGGGCGTACGTGGACCCGTCGCGCTTGCCGCCCGCGAGGAGCTGGGCGCCCGCCGCGACGGCCTCGTCCACCCAGGACTCGACGCGCCGGGCGGCGGCCTCGTCCACGAGCGGGCCGACGTCGGTGGCGGGGTCGGACGGGTCGCCGGTGACCTGGGCCTCCACGGCCGCGACGATCCTGGGCAGCAGCCGGTCGTAGACCGCCGCGTCGGCGATGACGCGCTGGACGGAGATGCAGGACTGGCCGCCCTGGTAGTTGGAGAAGGTCGCGATGCGGGTCGCGGCCCAGTCCAGGTCCTCGTCGGAGGCGTAGTCGCCGAGGACGACGGCGGCGCCGTTGCCGCCGAGCTCCAGCGTGCAGTGCTTACGGGGCGCCGAGTCCATGATCGCGTAGCCGACGGGGGCGGACCCGGTGAAGGAGATCACGGGCAGCCGCTCGTCCTGGACGAGGGCGGGCATCCGGTCGTTGGGGACCGTGAGGACGGACCAGGAGCCGGCCGGCAGGTCCGTCTCGGCCAGCAGCTCACCCAGGACCAGCGAGGAGATCGGGGTGGCCGGGGCGGGCTTGAGGATGATCGGGACGCCGACGGCGATGGCCGGGGCGACCTTGTGGGCGCTGAGGTTCAGCGGGAAGTTGAAGGGCGCGATGCCGAGGACGGTGCCGCGCGGGAAGCGCCGGGTGAGGCCGAGGCGGCCGGTGCCGCCGGCGTCGGTGTCCAGGCGCTGGGCCTCGCCGCTGTTGAACCGGCGGGCCTCCTCGGAGGCGAAGCGGAACACGGACACGGCCCGCCCGACCTCGCCGCGCGCCCACTTGATGGGCTTGCCGTTCTCGGCGGAGATCAGCTGGGCGATCTCCTCGGTGCGCTCGGCCAGCCGGCGGGCCATGTGGTCGAGGGCGGCGGCGCGGACGTGGGCCGGGGTCGCGGCGAACTCCTCGCGCACGGCGTGCGCGGCGGCGACGGCCTCCTCGACCTGGGCCTCGGTCGGTACGGAGACCGTCCCGACGAGGCGCCCGTCCCAGGAGTTGGTGACGTCGAAGCTTTCCTCGCCGGTGGCCTGGCGGCCGGCCAGCCAGAAGGCGTGGGTGGAGGTCATGGAGTTCCGGCCCTTCGATGGCGTGGGGTGTGTCCGCCCCCACGGTAGGGCCGGTGCGGCCGCCTGGCGTTTGTCCTGGGTGGAGCGGACAGCGGCCCGGGTGCGCCTTATTGGCCAGGGGATGCGGTGACCTTCAGGGCGAGCCAGAGCTCCATCCGGACGTCCGGGTCGTCCAGCGAGCGCCCGAGGATCTCCTCGACCCGCCGCATCCGGTACCGCAGGGTGTGCCGGTGGACCCCCAGGTCGGCGGCGGCCGCGTCCCACTGCCCGTGGTGCGAGAGCCAGGCGCGCACCGAGGCGACCAGATCGCCGCGGCCCTTGGCGTCGTGCTCGTACAGCGCGCGCAGCATCCCGTCGGCGAAGGCGCGTACCGCGTCGTCGGCGAGCAGCGGCAGCACGGACCCGGTGGCCAGCTCCGCGTGCTCGACCAGGGCCCGGCCCCGGCGGCGGGCGACCGAGAGGGCCTGCTCGGCCTGCTTGTACGCGGCGGACACGGCGACCGGGCCCGCCGGTGCGGACATGCCCACCACGACATCGGACTCCTGGGCGGCGGCCGGTTCGCGCGGGGTCAGCGCGTCCTGCGCCTCGGCGTACGCCTGGCAGGCGGTCACCGCCGCGCCGCCGTCGGCGGCCAGCACCAGGAGGCGTTCGCCCTCGGGACCATCAGCAGGGTCTCCCCGGACCGGTCGGCGGCGGTGTCGAGGGCGTCGGCCAGGAGGGCCGTCGCCGAGGGGTCCTGGCCCTCGGCGATGAGCAGCCGGAAGGGCGCGTCGAGCAGTCCGCCGTAGAGGTCCCCGGCGACGGCGCGGGCGTGGTCGGGCTGACCGGCGAGGAGCATCCGCAGCACCGCCGCGCCGAGGCGCTGTTCGGCGCCCTGGAGGGCACGGGAGCGGGCGGTGGTGAGGGTGAGCAGGGCGACCGCGGAGTGCACGGCGTACCGCTCGGCGGTGCCGAGGGCCGCGCCGGTGCCGACGGCGAGGGCGCCGCGGACCCGGCGGCCGGTGCCCAGGGACTGGAGCTCGACGCGGTCGTCGGTGTCGCCGACGACCATGCTGGCCGGGGCGGGCCGGGTGCGCAGCCGCTCCACTTCCGGGGTGAGCCGGGCGGCGCGGCGGGCCGCCCAGTCGGGGGCGGCGGCCACGACGGCCCCTGCGGCGTCGTAGAGGGCGGCCCAGCCGTTGACGTGGGCGGCGAGGCGGGTGAGGAGGGCGGCGGGGCCGTCCCCGGCGAGCGCCGCACTCGTCAGCTCCCGCTGCGCCTCGAAGCCGGCGGTGACCGCGCGGTACTGGTCGGCCGCGATGTGCGAGGAGACAGCCTTGGCGATGGCGATGAACGGCGTGCGGCGGGGCACTTCGAGCAGCGGCAGCCCGGCCTCCTCGGCGGCGCCGATCAGGGGCCGGGGCACCTCGTCGTAGTTGACGCCGACGGCGAAGCCGAGCCCGGCGACCCCGGCACCGGCGAGCCGGCGCACGTATCGCCCCATCGCCTCCGGGTTCTCCGCGTCCAGGTTGGTCGCGGTGACCAGCAGCAGTTCGCCGCCCTCCATATAGGGGACGGGGTCGGTCAGCTCGCTGGCGTGCGCCCAGCGCACCGGTGTGTCGAGGCGGTCCGCCCCGCGCGCACCGTGAGTTTGAGCGCCGAGTGCTGGACGAGCGAGGCGAGCGTGGGCGGCATGGAGGTGAGGGCCTTCGGCAGGGGGCGATTTCGCCGTCCCGTATGAACGGCTCACTTCGATTCTGCCAGGGTGGCAGAGTCCCTGTCACCGCTGCCACTCGCGCCCCTGCCGCCTCCCCCGCCTCAGCCGGCCAGCCGCACGAGCAACGGGGGCATGTGCTCGCCGGCCACGGTGGTCAGGGAGAGCACCGCGTGGCCGTGCGGCAGCTCGTAGGCGAGCGCGGAGGCGGACCAGCGTTCCCGTTCGACCTGGCGCACGGTCACCGCGTCCGTGGTGACGGCCTTGCCGGTGGCCATCTTGCGCAGGGAGTGCAGGGCGCGGGTGAGCGGCTGGTCGGCGAAGACGCCGTGCTGGGCGACCTCGCGGACCTCCACCCACTCCTTCCCCCACGCCTCCGCGAAGCGCTTGCCGTCCCAGGTGGTGAGGCCGGGGAAGGCCATGGTGCAGCCGAACGCCCCGAGCAGCGCCGTGTGCAGCCCCTCCGGCACGTCGTCCAGGGTGCGCAGGGCGAGGACCGCCCCGGCGTTGACGGACCGGAGGCGGCGGATGCCCCGGACGGTCTCGGCGGTGACGGCGTGGGTGGCGTCGTCCAGGACGAGGCAGACGAACAGCGCGCGGTCGGTCCGGGCGGCGGTGACGGCGTTGAACTGGGCGAGCACCAGGCGGGCCAGGATGCGGGACGCCTCGGCGTGGGCCCGTTCCGGCAGGTCGACGCGGACCCGGAGCGGGTGCCGGCCCAGGGAGCGCAGCGAGAACGGACGGGCGTCCTCGCCGGTGGCGAAGAACCCCGCGAAGGCGGGCCGGTCGAGCGTGGCGATCCGGTCGGCCAGGACGGCGGCCGGGTCGGCGCCGCCGCCCGCCTGGCGGGCCCTGGCCTCCAGCTCGCGCAGCATCGCCTGGTGTCCCCCGGCCGCCAGGGCCTCGCGCAGCGCGCCGAGCGCGGCGGCGGAGCCTTCGAGGAGTTCGCGGAGTTCGGGTACGGAGGGGAAGCGGCCGTGGACCGTGCGGAACGGGCCGAGCAGCTGCCCGAGGGCGGTCGCGGCGCGCCGGGTCTCCAGGGTGGGGATGTCCCCGGCCAGCCCCTCGGCGAGGGCCGTCGCGGCCTCGTCCGGGTCGGTGGTGCCGCCGTACAGGTCGAAGTCGTGGAGGGAGGCGGGGTCGCCGATGCGGATGACGACGTCGTAGGCGTCGTCCGGGCCGAGCCCGCCGCCCGCGGCGCCGACGGCGAGCACCGCGGCCTGTCCGGTGAGCGCCCGCAGCGCGAGGGCTTCCACGACCGGCCGGACGACCCGTTCGGTCTTGCCGGAGCCGGGCGGGCCGACGACCAGCAGGGAGGTGCCGAGCGACGCGGGTTCCAGCGCCATGCCGGAGCCCCGGCGCGGGTAGGGGTTGCGCGGGTCGTCGGCACACTCCCCGATGCGGACCTGGCCGGTGAGCGGGTCGTGGGTGGCGGTGCGCCGGGGCACGTCCCGGAGGCCGGAGGGGTGCAGGAAGGCGTCGGCGCCCTTGCGGAGCACGGTCTCGGTGAAGGAGGCCAGCCGGTCGGGGCGGCCGCGCGCCCCGGTCCAGGCGTGGCCCACACGTACGCAGTCCACGTCGTTCATCCGGCCCGCGTAGACGGCGGCGGTCAGCGCTTCGGCGGCATCGGCGGCGCCGGCGGCACGCAGCTCGGGCCACTGGGCGCGCAGGGGGCCGTCCGCCGGGGCGGGGGCGGTGCCGTCCGCGACCGGGGGCGGCCGGGTGCGCGTCCGGCCCGGAGGTCGCGGAGGGCGTCCCCCCAGTGCGCGGCCCGGGCGATGGGCCACACGACGATGGCGGTGGTCAGCGCGTAGCAGGTGTAGGCGGCCACGGTGGCCTTCAGCCGGTCGCCGCTGAGCAGCCAGTCCTGCGCCGACCCCATGAGCACGAGCAGCAGCGGCACCTTCGGGGTCCAGGCCAGCCACAGCAGCACCACCGCGGCGGCCACCGACAGCGTCAGCCGGAGGCGTTCGTACCGCTCGCCGGCGAAGTACCGCAGGACGTGGGCCCAGCCGCCGACCCGGGCGGCGTAGAAGCCCAGGATGAGCACCAGGACCTCGTAGTAGAGGGTGGTCGAGTCGACCACCAGGCCCGGAGCGTCGTCCCGCAGACCGCCGAGGGTCCACCACTCGGGCCCGGTGATGATCTCGATCGGCTTGAACACATAGGGGACGGCGCGCGCCGAGAGCAGCAGCCACAGCAGCAGCCAAAGGACGAGCGTCGCTGCCGGGCCCACCAGGGACGGCCGCGGCGGGCGCTCGGCGGCCCGGGGCACGAATCCGTACCGCCAGACGCCGGGTCCGGCCTCGGGGCGGGGGCGTTGAACCAGTCGGCGGTGGGCGAGGCGGCGCTCGGGGCGGGGTGTGCGCGGGGGCGGGACCCTGGGAGGGTAAGCGGGGGCGGGCCGGCCGGACGCGGTACGGAGCCTCCGGCCCGCGCGTCGGGCGGCTGCGCGCCCCGCGTGCCCCACGCGCCGTGCGTACCGTCGTTCTCCATGAACCGTTGCCCCCTTGACCAGCCAGGTCCGTCACTGCACCGGTCAATCTAGTGCGCGTACACGGTGAGTTCAGCAACGCGCCCGGATAGTGACCGCCGGGATCACGCCCCGTGCCCCCGCGCCGCCTTCTGTCCTCCGCGGACAACGACACGTACGCGACCACTACCGATCGGAGCATGCCCGACCCCCGGTCCCGCGCCTAGCCTGCACAACGAAGAAGCGTCCGAAACACCCCCAGGAGCCCCGCATGACCGAAATCCCGCAGGAGCGCCGACTCGTCACCGCCATCCCCGGTCCGAAGTCGGTCGAGCTGCAAGACCGCCGGCTCGCGGCGGTCGCCGCGGGCGTCGGCTCCACGCTGCCGGTGTTCACCGCGCGGGCAGGCGGCGGGATCGTCGAGGACGTGGACGGCAACCGGCTGATCGACTTCGGTTCCGGGATCGCCGTGACCTCGGTCGGCGCCTCCGCCGAGGCCGTCGTGCGCCGGGCCTCCGCGCAGCTCGCGGACTTCACCCACACCTGTTTCATGGTCACGCCGTACGAGGGGTACGTGGAGGTCTGCGAGCGGCTCGCGGAGCTGACCCCGGGCGATCACGCGAAGAAGTCCGCGCTGTTCAACTCGGGCGCCGAGGCCGTCGAGAACGCGGTGAAGATCGCTCGCGCGTACACCAAGCGCACCGCGGTCGTGGTGTTCGACCACGGCTACCACGGCCGGACGAACCTCACGATGGCGCTGACCGCCAAGAACATGCCGTACAAGCACGGCTTCGGCCCGTTCGCGCCGGAGGTCTACCGGGTGCCGGTGGCGTACGGCTACCGCTGGCCGACGGGTGCCGAGAACGCCGGCGCGGAGGCGTCCGCCCAGGCCATCGACCAGATCAGCAAGCAGATCGGCGCGGAGAACGTCGCGGCGATCATCATCGAGCCGGTGCTCGGCGAGGGCGGCTTCATCGAGCCGGCCAAGGGCTTCCTGCCGGCGATCGCCCGGTTCGCGAAGGACAACGGCATCGTCTTCGTGGCCGACGAGATCCAGTCGGGCTTCTGCCGGACCGGCCAGTGGTTCGCCTGTGAGGACGAGGGCATCGTGCCGGACCTGATCACCACGGCCAAGGGCATCGCGGGCGGCCTTCCGCTGTCGGCCGTGACCGGCCGCGCCGAGATCATGGACGCGGCGCACGCGGGCGGCCTCGGCGGTACGTACGGCGGCAACCCGGTCGCCTGCGCGGGCGCCCTCGGGGCGATCGAGACGATGCGCGAGCTGGACCTGAACAAGAAGGCGAAGCGCATCGAGGAGGTCATGAAGGGCCGCCTCGAAGCGATGCGCGCGAAGCTGCCGAACGGCGGGCTCATCGGTGACATCCGGGGCCGCGGCGCGATGATCGCGATCGAGCTGGTGAAGCCGGGCACGAAGGAGCCGCACCCGGAGGCGGCCACCCGGCTGGCGAAGGCGTGCCACGCCGAGGGCGTCCTCGTCCTGACCTGCGGCACGTACGGCAACGTGCTGCGCTTCCTGCCGCCGCTGGTGATCGGCGAGGACCTGCTGAACGAGGGCCTGGACGTCCTGGAGGGCGCCTTCGCCGGGATCTGAGCCCCGGATTCGCGTGCGGGCCTGTGAAGAAAAGGTGGGGGGCCGATGGCGGGATACCGTACCCGCTATCGGTCCCCCTTCCCCTGACGTACGGTTTCCGCAGATGAGAGAAACACCCCGCCCGCAGGGGACTGCGGGTGAATCCGGGTCGGAGCTTCCTCGGCACCGTCCCGGGCGTGCCTTCGCGCACACCACTGGGGCACCACGCTCCGGAACTCCTCACCGATCGGATGGCCGCCCGCCCCACACCCCCGGGGCGCGCGGCAAACCGGTCCACTCGTCCGCTCCGGAACAACCCCCCCAGTTCCGGGGCGGACGGCTTTTCTTTTCTCCCTGGTGTCGGGCCTGTCGGCCCTTTTCGCGCTGACCACCTGGCAGATCGCCGCCGACGGCCCGCTGCGCGGCCTCGACGAGCGCGCCGGTCGGGCGCTCGTCGGCCACGGCCCCCGGTGGCTCACCGAATTCCTCGCCGATCTCGGCAATACGCAGGTCGCCCTTCCGGTGCTGGCGTGCGCGATCGGCTGGTCGCTGCTGCGCGGACGGCGGTGGGAGGCGCTGGGGGCTGCCCTCGCGATGGCGGCGGTGCCCCTGCTCGTCGTACCGCTGAAGGACTGGATCGCCCGGCCCGGGCCGCTGACGGAGGCCACCGGCTACTACCCGTCGGGGCACGCGGCCACGGCGGCGGTGGCGTACGGGGCTTCGGCGCTGCTGCTCGCCGGGCGGGGGCGGCACGCGTGGATGATGCCCGTCATCGCCGTCCTGCTGACGGCGATGACGGGCATCGGTCTGGTGCTCCGCGGCTATCACTGGCCGCTGGATGTGCTGGGCAGCTGGTTCCTGTGCGGGCTGCTGCTCCTGCTGCTGTACGGGGTGCTCAGCCGAAGTAGGCGTCGAAGTTCTTCGAGAACTCCCAGTTGTTGAAGCGGTCCCAGTTGACGGACCAGGTCATCAGGCCGCGCAGGCCCGACCAGGTGCCGTGGGTGGCGTAGGAGCCGCAGTCGGTCTTCTTGGTGAGGCAGTTGAGCGCCTTGGTGACCTCGGCGGGCGAGGTGTGTCCGTTGCCGGCCTGGGTGGAGGCCGGGAGGCCGATCGCGACCTGGTCGGGCCGCAGCCCGGGGAAGACCTTCGTCTGGTCACCGGCGACCGGGAAGCCGGTCAGCAGCATGTCGGTCATCGCGATGTGGAAGTCGGCGCCGCCCATGGAGTGGTACTGGTTGTCCAGACCCATGATGGAGCCCGAGTTGTAGTCCTGGACGTGCAGCAGGGTCAGGTCGTCGCGCAGCGCGTGGATCACCGGCAGATAGGCACCGGCGCGCGGGTCCTGGCCGCCCCAGGGGCCGGAGCCGTAGTACTGGTATCCGAGCTGGACGAAGAAGGTCTCCGGGGCCATGGTGAGGACGAACTTGTCGCCGTACTTGGCCTTGAGGGTCTTCACCGCCGAGATCAGGTTGACGATCACCGGGGTCGTCGGGTTCCGGAAGTCGGTGTCCCCGGTGTTCAGCGAGAGCGAGTGGCCCTCGAAGTCGATGTCCAGGCCGTCGAGACCGTACTCGTCGATGATCTTGCCGACCGAGGAGACGAACGTGTCCCGGGCGGCGGTGGTGGCGAGCTGCACCTGGCCGTTCTGGCCGCCGATGGAGATCAGGACCTTCTTGCCGGCGGCCTGCTTGGCCTTGATGGCCGCCTTGAACTCGGCCTCCGACTCGACGTTCGGGCACTCGGTGACCGGGCAGAGCTTGAAGCGGATGTCGCCCGAGGTGACGGAGGTCGGCTCGCCGAAGGCCAGGTCGATGACGTCCCAGGAGTCGGGCACGTCCGCCATGCGCGTGTAGCCGGAGCCGTTGGCGAAGCTGGCGTGCAGATAGCCGACGAGCGCGTGGGCGGGCAGCTGGGTACCCGTACCGCCTTCGCTGCCCTTGCCCGTGGTCGCCGAGACCGCGGCCGTCCTGGCGGACTCGCCCGCCTCGTTGACGGCGCTGACCTGGAAGCTGTACGCGGTGGAGGCGCTGAGTCCGGTCACGGTCGCCGAGGTCCCGGTGACGCTCTGGACCTTGGTGCCGCCCCGGTAGACGTTGTAGCCGGTGGCCCCGGCGGAGCCCGTCCAGGACAGGGCGACCGAGGAGGAGGTGACCGTACCGGTCTTGAGGCCGGTGGGGGCGGAGGGCAGCACGACCGGGTCGCCGCCCGGGCCGATGAGGCTGATGTCGTCGGCGTAGTAGGCCGGGGTGCCGTACCAGCCGTGCGTGTAGATGCTGACCGAGGTGGTGGACGGCCCGGTCGTGAAGGTGGTCGTGAGCTTCTGCCAGCCCGGGGCGGACTGCGTCCAGGTGGAGACGTCCGTCGTGCCGGTGCCCGAGGCGCCGAGGTAGACGTAACTGCCCTGCACCCAGGCGCTCAGCGTGTACGTGGAGCCGGGCTTGACCTTCACGGACTGGGAGCACTTGGCGTTGTCGCTGCCGGCCGGGGTGGCCTTCAGCGCCGAGGTCCCGCCGTGTACGGGGGTGCTGACGGCCGCTCCGCTGCCGCCGGAGCAGTTCCAGCCGGACAGCCCGGCCTCGAAGGTGCCGTTGCTCGCCAGCTCGGCGTCGGCCGCGGCGGCGGTGGGGGCCGAGGCGGCGAGACCGCCCGCGGTGAGCAGGGCGGCCGAGAAGGCGGCCACCAGTCCGGTCATGCGGGCGGGGGTCTTGTGCGTTCCACAACGGCCTCCGTACAGGGGGGAATTGGTGCGGCGCGGGGAATTGATGCGGCGCGCACAACATGGTCCAGACCAATCGGGTTGTCAAGACCTCTGGCAGCGCCGGACCCCGTCGTGGCGGTGTCAGGCGCCCTCGCCTCCCGCCGGGCCCGCCGCCGCCTCGTGCATCGCGAGCTCCAGGAGCGCGGCGTCGGTGAGGGTGCCCGAGCCGTCCGGCGGGACGAGCCAGCGCACCTTTCCGGCCGGGCGGCCCGGGTGCGGGACGACGATCCAGGTGCCGCTCCCGGCCCCCCGGATGCCCGTGCCGACCCAGCGGGCGACGGTGCCCGGCGGCACGAAGAACCCCATCCGGGACTCGCCGAAGTCCGCGAGGACCGGGCCGGGCCGGTCGATGAGCCGGGTGAGCACGTCGAGCGTGGGATAGCCCAACTCCCCCGGCAGGATCAGTACGTCCCAGCGCCGGCCGGCGGGCAGGAGCGCGATCCCCGCGGATCGCGCTCCCAGTCCCACCGGCAGGCGACCGGGTCGGGCGCCGCCGACGCCAGCCACTCGACCGCTGCCCTGACCTCCGAGCCCTTCATGGCCCGCCTCCGTAGTCCGTGTCGCGCCGGCCGGACGGCGGGCGCGTTCACGGGAGAGAGCGGGTCCGGGCCGGTTCATGACGCGGGTTCGGCTACTCATTGGTAGTGATCTGGGTCACGCCGGACCGTTGTCAGTGGCGGGTGGCAGACTCCGGAGCATGGAACACATGGGGGACGTGCGCAGTGTCGAGGACCTGGTCGAGCTGGCCGGCCGCGGCGAGAAGGTGAAGTACCTGCACTTCTGGGGGCACCGGCCGCGCCCGGACGGCTCCATCGGCGCGAGCTGCCTCAGTCAGTGGTGGCCCTCGCCGTTCACGGTCGACGGCGTGACGTACGCGTCGGCGGAGCACTGGATGATGGCCGGCAAGGCCCAGCTGTTCGGGGACGCGGAGGCGGCGGAGCGGGCGGTGGCGGCGAAGAGCCCCGCCGAGGCGAAGAAGGCCGGCCGGCTGGTCCGGGGCTTCGACGACGCCGTCTGGGAGCGTGAGCGGTACGCCCTGGTGGTGGCGGGCAGCGTGCACAAGTTCGGCCAGGATCCGGAGCTGGGCGCGTTCCTGCTGCGCACCGGTGACCGGGTGCTGGTGGAGGCGAGCCCCGTGGACCGGATCTGGGGCATCGGGCTCGCGGCGGACGACCCGCGCGCCCAGGACCCGGCGGAGTGGCGCGGGCTCAATCTGCTGGGGTTCGCGCTGATGGCGGCCCGGGAGGAGCTGCGGGGCGCGGCCGGGTCCATATGAGGCGGCTCGCGGGGCGGCGGTGGTGTCCCCCGTCGCCCCGCGAGCCGTCGTCCTCGTGCGCTCAGGTCCGTACGGAGAAGTGGCCCAGCGGCGGGAGTTCGCGCGCCTCGGCGACGAGGGAGACGGGCGCGGGTTCGTAGTCGGACCCGCTGTCCTCGTCGTCGAGGTCGTCGTTGGTCACGAGCCAGATGAAGAAACCGAGGAAGGCCGCGCTGACCACGATCCCGATGGAGCCGAGGATGATCCCGGCCAGCGCCACGCCCCCGTTGTCGGCCTCGCCCCGCTGGGCGCGGCCGCGGCCGATGATGCCGAAGATCAGCGCGAGGATGCCGAGGACGATGCCCAGGCCGTACATGCAGAAGCCGGCCGTCGCGATGATGCCGAGGACCAGCGAGGCGATGCCCAAGCCGTTGGCGGGTGCCGGTCCGCCCCACGGGTTTCCGTAACCGGGGTAGCCCGGGTAGCCGTACTGCGGCGCCTGTCCGGTGGGGTAGCCGAACTGCGGTGGCTGGGCGCCGGGGTAGCCGTATCCGGGGGCCGCCTGCCGGCCGGGGTAGCCGTACTGCGGCTGGCTGCCCGGGAAGCCGTCCTGGGCGGCGGTCCGGCCTGGCCCGGGCCGTTCGGGCCGACGGGCGGCGGGGGCACGGACCCGGGGGCTCCGAGGGCTCCGGGGGCGGCCCAGGTGGCGGGCCCGGTCTGCGGAGCGCCGTATCCGGGGGGTGGTACGGGTCCCGTTCCGATGCCCGGCATGGAGGTGACCGTCAGCTGGTCGTGCACGGCGGGCGGTCGCGGATCGCCGGATATGCGGTCGGCGGGTGTGCCGTCCGCGGGTGTGCCGTCCGCGGGTATGCCATCGGCCGGGGTGCGCGGGGCGCCGGGGTCCCCGGTGCCGGGCTTCTTGTCCAGGGGCACGCGGCCGGCCGGGGGCGCCTGGCCGTCCGAGGGCTCGGGGCCGCCCGGTGCCGGGGTCTCGCGGGGCGTGCGCCGCTCCGGCGGTGCCCAGGGGTCGACCGGTGCGGCCCCGTCCGCGGGCTGAGCTGTGTTGTCCGACATGGGCCTCCCCCATCGTGATGCGGTCATGCTACGGGCCCGTCCTACGATGACTCCCGTCCCCTGCCCCGGTCGCCCCATGACCGGAGCCCGTCACACTCCATGCCCACGGAGGCCCCGATGACCGACCTGCACCCCTTCATCGCGGGGCTGCCCAAGGCCGAGCTCCATGTCCACCACGTCGGTTCGGCCTCCCCCCGCATCGTCGCGGAGCTGGCCGCGCACCACCCCGACTCCAAGGTCCCCACCGCCCCCGAAGCGCTGGCGGACTATTTCACCTTCACCGACTTCGCCCACTTCATCGACGTCTACCTGTCGGTCGTGGACCTGATCCGCACCCCGGAGGACGTCCGGCTGCTGACGTACGAGGTCGCCCGTGACATGGCCCGGCAGAACATCCGGTACGCGGAGCTGACCGTCACCCCGTTCTCCTCGACCCGGCGCGGCATTCCCGAGCAGGGGTTCATGGAGGCGATCGAGGACGCCCGCAAGGCGGCCGAGCGGGAGCTGGGCGTCGTGCTGCGCTGGTGCTTCGACATCCCCGGCGAGGCCGGTCTGGAGGCCGCCGAGGAGACCACCCGGCTCGCGGTGGACCTGCGGCCCGAGGGGCTGGTGTCGTTCGGCCTCGGCGGCCCGGAGATCGGGGTGGACCGCCCGCAGTTCAAGCCGTACTTCGACCGCGCGATCGCCGAGGGCCTGCACTCGGTGCCGCACGCCGGGGAGACCACGGGCCCGCAGACCGTCTGGGACGCGCTGACCGAGCTGCGCGCCGAGCGCATCGGCCACGGCACCAGCTCCGTCGCCGACCCGAAGCTGCTCGACCACCTCGCCGAGCGGCGCATCGCCCTGGAGGTCTGCCCCACGTCCAACATCGCGACCCGCGCCGTGAAGGACATCGAGCAGCACCCGGTCCGCGAGATGGTGCAAGCCGGAGTGCTGGTCACGATCAACAGCGACGACCCGCCCATGTTCGGCACCGACCTCAACAACGAGTACGCGGTGGCCGCCCGCATCCTCGGTCTGGACGAGAACGGCGTGGCGGCGCTCGCGAAGAACGCCGTGGAGGCGTCCTTCCTCGACCCGGCCGGCAAGCGGAAGCTGACCGACGAGATCGACACGTACACCACCAACTGGCTGACTCGCGCCGGGCGCTGACGTGCCGGCGGTGACAATGGCCCCATGCCCACGCCCACGCCTGTCACCGCCGTCGCCCATCGCGGCGATCCGTACCGCGCCCGCGAGAACACCCTCGCCTCGATCCGCTCCGCGCTCGAACGCGGGGCGGACGCGGTGGAGATCGACGTCCGGGTCACCCGGGACGGGGTGCCGGTCCTGCTGCACGACGCCACGCTGGACCGGCTCTGGGGCCATGACCTGCGGCTGGACCGGCTCAGCCACCAGGAGCTGACCGAGCTGACGGCGGGCGGGGTGCCGACGCTGCGCGAGGCACTGCTCGCCGTCGGCGCGCACCGCGTGATGATCGATCTGCCGGGCTCCACGCCGGAGTCGGTGAAGCGCACGGTGGGCGTGGTGCGGGAGTGCGGGGCCGCGGAGCGGGTCTACTACTGCGCGGGGCCCGAGGCGATGCTGCGGGTGCGGGCGGCCGACCCGTCCGCCGAGATCGCGATGACCTGGACGACGCTGGCTCCGCCGCGTGCGGCGCTGCTCGACGTGGTCCGGCCGCGCTGGCTGAACTACCGGTTCGGGCTGGTCAGCCGGGAGCTGACGGACCGCAACCACCGCGACGGGCTGCTGGTCTCGGCCTGGACCGCGGACACCGGCCGGACGATGCGGCGGCTGATCGGCCACGGCGTGGACTCCGTCACCACCAACCGGATCGACGTCCTCAGCAAGCTGATCGACCGGCACGCGGGCGGGCGGAGAGCGTGACCGGGCCCCGCGCGCTCCGGCGCCGGCTGGGGGAGACCGGCGCTCCGGGCCCCCGGGTGACCGACCTCTGCGTGGTCCTGGTGGTGCAGGCGGCGGTGTCGGTGCCGTGGGTGCTGCCCCGCGACCCCGGCCTGGAACCCGCCTCGCCGACCGCGTACCTGCTGACCACCCTCACCGTGCTCCCGCTGCTCTGGCGGCGCCGGGCGCCCGTGCGGGTGCTGCTGGCCGTGGTGGCGGCGCAGGGTCTGTACGGGCTGGCCGTGGACGGTCCGGGGCAGACCCTGCCGTACACCGGCCTGGTCGCCCTCTACAGCGTCGCCGCCCATGCCCCGTCGCCGTCTCGTCAGCTCTGCGGGGCGCTGACCCTGGCGGTCGTCTTCCCCTCGGTGGCGTTCAACACGGGCGAGGCCCGTGAGCTGGTCTTCTCGCTGATGGTGTTCACGGCCGCGTACGGATTCGGCCGGTTCACCGACACCCGCCAGGCGTACACCAGGGCGGTCGAGGACCGGGCGCGGCAGCTGGAGGTCACCCGCCGGATCGAGGCCGAGCAGGCGGCGGCCCGCGAACGGGCCCGGATCGCCCGGGAGATGCACGACATCCTGTCGCACGCGGTGAGCCTGATGATCGTGCAGGCGGAGGCCGGCCCGGTGGCGGTCCGCACGGCACCGGAGCGGGCCGAGGCGGCGTTCGACGCGATCTCGGAGACCGGCAGGGACGCGATGGTCCAGCTGCGCCGGATGCTCGGCGTGCTGCGCGAGGAGGGGCAGGGGCCCGGCGCGCCCCGCTCCCCGCAGCCGGCCCTGGACGGGCTCCCGGCCCTGGTGGAGCGCGTGCGGTCCAGCGGTCTGGCGGTGACCCACACGGTGACCGGTCCGGAGCGCCCGCTGCCCCGCGACACCGACAGCGCGGTGTTCCGGATCGTGCAGGAGGCCCTGACCAACACGGTCAAGCACGCCGCCGCCACCGAGGCCGCCGTCCTGCTGGCGTACGGGGAGAGCAGCCTGACCGTCTCGGTGACCGACGACGGCGTCGGCATGGGGACGGACACGCATTCCGGCCACGGCCTGATCGGCATCCGGGAGCGGGCGGCGGCGCACGGCGGCGGCGCGCGGACCGGTCCCGGGCCGGACGGACGGGGCTTCCGGGTCGACGTCACACTGCCGCTGGCGCCGGTAACGTCCTCGCTGGAGGTGGGGAGTTGACGATCCGTGTGGTGGTGGCGGACGACCAGGAGCTGGTCCGCAGCGGTTTCGCGATGATCCTGGACGCCCAGCCGGACATCGAGGTGGTGGCGGAGGCGGGCGACGGGAAGCAGGCGGTGGACGCGGTGCGCCGGCTGGAGCCGGACGTGGCCCTGCTCGACATCCGGATGCCCGTGCTCGACGGCATCGGCGCCTGCCGCGAGATCAGCGCCCGGACCGCCTGCCGGACGGTGATGCTGACGACGTTCGACTCCGACGCGTACGTGTACGAGGCGCTGCACGCGGGGGCGAGCGGCTTCCTGCTCAAGGACGTGCGCAGGGACGACCTCGTGCACGCGGTACGGGTGGTGGCGGCGGGCGACTCGCTGCTGGCGCCCTCGGTGGCGCGGCTGCTGATCGCCGAGTACACCTCGCGCCCGGCGGTGGCGGCGGCGGTCGCGGACGAGCGGCGGCTCGGCGTGCTGACCGCCCGGGAGCGCGAGACGCTGCTGCATCTGGCGCGCGGTCTTTCCAACGCGGAGATCGCGGCGGCGATGGTGGTCAGCGACCACACGGTGAAGACCCATGTGGGCAACGTGCTGTCCAAACTGGGCCTGCGCGACCGCATCCAGGCCGTCATCTGTGCCTACGAGACCGGGCTCGTCGCTCCCTCGCCCGAGGGAGCGCAGCCGTCCTCCTCCCCCGCGCAGGGGAGGAACGAGCCCGCCGGGAACCCCCCGCTCCGGTGATCCGCCAAGGGCCTCCCGGTCCGCAGGATGGGGTCAACAACGGCGCGGTCGACAGGACTTCGCCGCCACGAACCCCGCTGCCTGGAGGCATCACGATGAACGCCCGCATCCTCCGTACCGTCCTCGCCACCGCCCTGGTCACCGGCATCGCGGCGGGCACCGCGGGACCGGCCCTCGCGACCGGCGCCCCGGCCCCCGGCAGGACCCACACCACCGCACAGGCGACGCCCGGCACGGACATCGAGGCGCTGGGCGACCTCATAGCCGGGCTCCCCGACGAGGGGGCGACGGCCGCCCTGATCCGGCTGGGCGGCACCGAGGGCGCGTGGCGCGGCTCGGCCGGGGTCCACGACCTGGTGACGAAGCGGCCGGCGGACCCGGACGCACGCTTCCGGGCGGGTTCGGTGACCAAGGTCCTCACCGCCGCGACCGTCCTCCAGCTCGCCACCGAGCACAGGCTGGGCCTGGACCGCCCGGTGCGCTCCTACCTGCCGGAGCTGATCCCTGCGGCGTACGGGGACGTCACCGTACGCCAGTTGCTGAACCACACCAGCGGGCTTCCGTCGGCCGACTTCCCGGGCGACACGGTGGAGGAGTGGTACGCCAACCGCTTCCACCGCTTCGACGCGCGGGAGCTGGTCGCCTCGGCCACGGCCAAGGAGCGCGAGTTCCCGGCGGGGACCCGGCAGCACTACCTCAACATCAATTACACGGTGGCCGGGCTGCTGATCGAGAAGGTCACCGGGCACCGTTACGAGGCGGAGGTGTCCCGGCGCATCCTGGCCCCGCTGGGTCTGCGCGGCACGTCGTTCCCCGGCGCCGATCCCCGTATCCACGGCCCGCACAACCACGGGTACCAACGCATGGAGCTGGCGGACGGGAGCACCGGGCTGCGGGACGTCAGCGTGTGGAGCCCCACCGACGGCTGGGCGGCGGGGATGTCATCTCCACCACCGCCGATTTGGAGCGCTTCCTGACCGCCCTGTTCCGGGGGAGGTGGTGCGCGGCCCGCTGCTGGAGGAGATGTTCACGCTGCCCGACCCCTCGGTGCGCGACTTCGTGACCGGCAAGGCACCCGCGTACAGCGCCGGCCTGTCCTCCTGGGAGCTGGGCGGCCGCCGGGTCTGGGGCAAGACCGGCGGCCGCTGGGGCTACAACACGGGGTTCGGGGCCACGCGCGACCTCTCCCGCACCCTCGTCTACAGCATCAACTCCACGGACGCGAAGGCCGAGGGGGAGAACGCCCTGGTCATGGGCGTGGTCGGGACGGTCTTCGGGGCCCCTTCGGCAGGCTGAATCAGACGGTCACCGGCTCCGGTGCGGGCTCGGGTGCCCGCTCCAGGGCCTCCAGGCGCTTGATCTTGCGGTGCACGATCAGCAGCGGGATCACCCCGAAGACGCCGAACGACATGTCGATAATCGACCACCAGAACGGGATGTCGCGGATCGGGCCGCAGATCAGCGCGAGCGGGATGATCCCGGCGCAGGCGATCATGCCGAACTCGATCACCCAGATGTTGCGGACCGGGTCGCGGAAGGGCCCGTAGAAGGCGACCGCGATGACCAGGTGGGCGAAGGCCAGCCAGTCGGTGCCGTACAGCACGAAGGGATACCGGGCGTCGGCCTCGTCCAGGCCGGTGCGGACGCGGGTGATCCAGTCCAGCAGGCTCGGGAGGTGTTCGGGGACGGGAGAGGCCGAGGACTTCAGCAGATCCTCGGTCCACCGCAGTTCGTGGACGAGCGGGAAGGCGGTCAGCCCGCTCAGCACCAGACAGACGATGAAGACGACCAACCACACGCGTATACGCCTTCGCAAGGCGCGTTGCTCGCTCATGTCCGCAGCGTACGCCCGCATTTACCGGCTCTTTACGCCGCCCCCGCTATGGCGCGGGAAGGCCCGGGGCCCCGTGCGCACGGGGCCCCGGAGATGTCGCTCAGCCCTCGATGGACGTCATGACGTGCTTGATGCGCGTGTAGTCCTCGAAGCCGTAGGCCGAAAGGTCCTTGCCGTAGCCGGACTTCTTGAAACCGCCGTGCGGCATCTCGGCGACCAGCGGGATGTGGGTGTTGATCCAGACGCAGCCGAAGTCGAGGTTCTTCGACATCCGCATGGCGCGCGCGTGGTCCTTGGTCCAGACCGAGGACGCCAGGGCGTACTCGACGCCGTTCGCCCACTCCACGGCCTGCGCCTCGTCGCGGAACGACTGGACGGTGATGACCGGGCCGAAGACCTCGTGCTGGATGATCTCGTCGTCCTGCTTGAGCCCGGAGACGACGGTCGGGGCGTAGAAGTAGCCCTTGTCGCCGACCCGGTGGCCGCCCGCTTCGACCCGGGCGTGGGCGGGAAGGCGCTCGATGAAGCCGCTGACCTGGGCCAGCTGGTTGGCGTTGTTGAGCGGGCCGTAGAGCACGTCCTCGTCGTCCGGCCGGCCGGTCCTGGTGTCGGCGGCGGCCTTGGCGAGCGCGGTGACGAACTCGTCGTGGATGGACTCGTGGACCAGCACGCGGGTGGCGGCCGTGCAGTCCTGGCCGGCGTTGAAGTAGCCGGCGACCGAGATGTCCTCGACGGCCTTGGCGATGTCGGTGTCCTCGAAGACGACGACGGGCGCCTTGCCGCCCAGCTCCAGGTGGACCCGCTTGACGTCCTTGGCGGCCGACTCCGCGACCTGCATGCCGGCCCGCACCGAGCCGGTGATCGAGGCCATCGCCGGGGTCCGGTGCTCGACCATGGCGCGGCCGGTGTCCCGGTCGCCGCAGATGACGTTGAAGACGCCCTTGGGCAGGATCTGCCCGATGATCTCGGCGATCAGCACGGTCGAGGCGGGCGTGGTGTCGGACGGCTTGATGACCACGGTGTTGCCCGCGGCGAGCGCCGGGGCGAACTTCCAGACGGCCATCATCATCGGGTAGTTCCACGGGGCGACCTGGGCGCAGACCCCGACCGGCTCGCGCCGCACGATGGAGGTCAGCCCCTCCATGTACTCGCCGGCCGAACGCCCCTCCAGGAGCCGGGCGGCGCCCGCGAAGAAGCGGATCTGGTCCACCATGGGCGGGATCTCTTCGGTGCGGGTCAGCCCGATCGGCTTGCCGGTGTTCTCGGACTCGGCGGCGATGAGGTCCTCGGCCCGCTCCTCGAACGCGTCCGCGATCTTGAGCAGGGCGCGCTGGCGCTCGGCCGGTGTGGCGTCGCGCCAGGCGGGGAACGCGGCCGCGGCGGCTGCCATCGCGGCGTCGACGTCGGCGGGGCCGGAGAGCGGCGAGGTCGCGTAGACCTCCTCGGTCACCGGGTTGACCACGTCGATCGTCCGCCCGTCGGCGGCGTCCCGGAACTCCCCGTTGATGTAGTTGCGCAGACGGCGTACCTCGGCGGTCACGGCCACCCCTCCTCGTATATGTCCAATGGGTGAGACGACCAGCGTAGTCGGGCGCCGGTGTGCTGTGTCGGGCAAGGCGCTCCCGGGGCCCCGGAGCGGCCCGGATGCGGCTTGGATGCGGCCGATCGAGTGGGAAGAGGCGGGCCCGGGCCGCGTGCTGTCCGCTCACCGCGATCCGAATCCTTACGGTGCCGAGTGACCGATCGGCCCCCTCTTCGTTCCCCCGTACGGGGGACGGGATATCTGATCTGAACCGAGGTGTACGCCATGGTGGCCCCGCCGGACAACGATGTGATCTGGGCGCGTTCCCTGCAGCATTCCCACAACGGCTCGCCCGCGCTCGGCGGGGTCTCCCTGGGCATCCGCGACGGCGAGATCCTCGCGGTGACCGGTCCGCGCGGCAGCGGCAAGACGACGCTGCTGCACTGCCTCTCCGGCCAGCTGGTGCCCGAGCAGGGCGAGGTCTGGTTCAACAGCGTGCCCGTGCACACGATGGGGCCGAGGCTGCGCGAGCGGCTGCGCCGCGACAAGTTCGGCTGGATCGCCCCCGAGCCCCAGCTCGTCCCGGAGCTGAACACCTGGGAGAACACCGCCCTGCCGCTGCTGCTGCGCGGCGCCTCGCACCGGGAGGCCAGGAAGGCCGCCATGGAGTGGCTGGAGCGCCTGGACATCGGCACATGCGCCAAGAAGCGTCCGCACACCCTCCAGCAGAGCCAGCGGCAGCGGATCGCCGTGGCCCGCGCCCTCGCCGCCGGGCCCTCGGTGATCTTCGCCGACGAGCCGACCGCGACGCTGCACCGCACGGACCGCACCCACGTCCTGCGGACCCTGACCAGTGCCGCGCGCTCGCACGGGATCACGGTGGTGCTCGCCACGCACGACGCCGAGATCGCCGCGCTCGCCGACCGTGTGGTGCCGCTGCTCGACGGGCGCCGCGTCTCCACGGTCGGCCTGCCCGCCGAAGCCGATCCGGAGGGGCGCGCGGCGTGCTCGCTCTCCGTCTAGCCCGCGGTTCCCATCCGCTGGTCCTGATGCGGCGGCTGCTGGTCGCGGCCGCCTCCGCCGGGGTCGGCTTCCTCCTCCTGTGCACCCTCGGCTACACCGCCGCGCACCCGCACTCGGCGGGCGCGGTGCTGCGGCTGCTGTGGTGCTTCGTCCCGCTGGCGGCGACCGTGCAGTTCGCGGTCGCGGTGGCCCGCACGGACCCGAGCACCCGGCCGCGTACCGGGCTGTCCGCCGTGGGCCTCGGGCCGGTGAAGCTGAGCGTGCTGGCCGCGGTCTCCACCGCCGTCTCGTGCACCCTGGGCTCCGCGGTGGCGCTGCTGTTCTTCCTCCATCTGCGCGGCGACCTGTCCGGGCTGCCGTTCGACGGTGCCGCCGCCGATCTGCTCGGAGCGGACGCGTCGCTGCCCATCGCCGCCGTGCTCGTCCTGCTGGCCCTGGTGCCGGTGGCTGCCGCGACGGCCAGTGCGCTGGCGCTGCGCGGCCGGCCCGTGCGGGCGGCGCGCGAGACGGACGACGGCGGCGAACCGGTGCCCGCCGATGAGGTCCCCGCCCCCGCCGCGCCTCCGGGCGGGCTGCCCTGGGGCGTCGCCCTGACCGCCGCCGGGCTCGCCGTCGAGGCGTACGCGAGCCGGGGCACGCCCGGCAGCCCCTTCCCGCTGCCCGGCAAGCTGGACTCCACCCCGGCCTCGGTGCTCGTCGGCTGGACGCTGACGGCGATCGGCCTGGCCACGGCGGGCCCCGGCCTGACCTATCTGTGCGGCAAGCTGCTCCAGACGGTCCGGCCCGGTGCCGTACGCCTGCTGGCCGGCCGGGTCCTGATGGACGAGGCGCGCCGGATCGGCCGCCCGCTGGGCATCGTCTGCGCGGTCCTGTCGGCGGTCATCGCCGCCTTCGCGCTGTACGGGACCGGGCCCCGGCCATTCGGTCCGCTCACGGCCCTGGGTGCGGTGCTCGTCGTCGGCTGCACGACGGCGACGCTCCTGACCTCGGCCCTGGAGGCCCGGCAGGCCCGCGCCGAGACGGCCAGGGCGCTGCTGCGGCTCGGGGCGCCGGCCTCGGCGCTGCGGGCGGCGACGGCGCTGCGCGCGGTGGCGCTGCTGGTCCTCTTCGCCCCGCTCACCTGGGCGATCGCCGAGCTGGCCGCGCTGCCGCTGACCCCCTGAGCGCGGCTCGACGCGACCACCGAACCGGCCGGGCCGCCTGCCCGGCCGGTTCCGCGTTTCCGGGCGCGCGCACTTCCCGTATGAGCGTTTCGTAGCATGACCCTTCATGGGGAGCCCGGACGAGCACCAGAGCGCACACGGCGACGAGATCGAGTCGCTGGCCGAGTTCGACGCGGCGGTGGCCGCCGGTTCGCTGGCCGGTCGCCGGGTGCAGTCGGTGGACCTGACGGAGCGGAGCGCGGAGCTGCTGGCCACGGACACCGCCGGGGCCGTGTTCCTCGGCTGCCCGATGGAGCCCGGCCCCGAGGAGAAGGTCCGGGCCGGCGGGGCCTTCGTCTTCCCGCCCGTCCCGGGCCTGCCCTTCGACCCGTACCGGGGCCTGCTCTACTCCCCCGACGCGCTCTACGACGGGCTCGCTCGGGAGGGTTACGCGGCCACGCCGGACGCCCTGGCCTACGACTGGTTCCGGCGGACCCGCTCGGACGGCGACGCCTTCGCCTCGATGCTCCGGGCGCTCCACGACGACGCGATCTCGGACGCGCTGGAGGAGGTGCTCGCCGGGGCCCGGGTGATCGGTGTGATGGGCGGCCACGCGCTGGCCCGGGGCAGCGCCGGTTACGCGGGCGCCGCCCGGCTCGGCAGGACCCTGGCCCGCAGCGGCCTCACCGTGGCGACCGGGGGCGGCCCGGGCGCGATGGAGGCGGCCAACCTGGGGGCCTACGCGGCGCCGCACGACGACGCGATGCTGGACGAGGCGTGCGCGATGCTGGCCGCGGTGCCGTCCTTCACGCCTTCGGTCACCGACTGGGCGCGGGCGGCCTTCGCGGTAAGGGAGCGCTGGCCGGACGGCGGCCCGTCCGTGGCGATCCCCACCTGGTTCTACGGCCACGAGCCGCCGAACCCGTTCGCCGGGCACATCGCCAAGTACTTCACCAACGCGCTGCGCGAGGACGGGCTGCTGGCCCGATCGAGCGCGGGCGTGATCTTCCTCCCCGGCGCGGCCGGGACCGTCCAGGAGATCTTCGACAGCGTCACCCCGAACTACTACGAGTCACGCGGCGAACCCGTCCCGATGGTGCTGGTGAACCACGACCACTGGACCCGCGAGCTTCCCGCCTGGCCCCTCCTGCAAACCCTGGCCTCGGGCCGGAAGATGGAGGCCCGCATCGCCCTGGTCGACACGGTGGAGGAAGCACCGGACGCCCTGGCCCGGCTGTCGGGGGCGTAAACCCTTCTCGCCCCCTCAGAACACCGCTGGCAGCACCACGCACTCCGGTGCGTCGAAGGTGACCCCGACCCGCTCGCCCTCCTCCGGGGTCCCGCGCAGCGAGCACTCGGCCTCCAGCAGCGGGCCGTGCTCCGGGTGCAGGGTCACCGCGACATGGCTGCCCCGGAAGGTGCGTGCGCCGACGACGCAGCGCAGTCCCTTCTCCGGGGCGCCGATGCGGACCCCGGCCGGCCGCACCAGCAGGTCGCACGCGCCCTGCGGTGACCCGGCCGGCACCGGGACCTCGCCCCAGGCCGTGTCCGCCGCCTCCCCCTCGACGGTCGCCTCGACCACGTTGTCGAAACCCAGGAACCGGGCCACGAAGGCGGAGGCGGGGCGCTGCCACACCTCCAGCGGGGTGCCGACCTGGGCGACGCGGCCCTCGCGCATCACGACGACCCGGTCGGCCAGCGCGAACGCCTCGCCCTGGTCGTGGGTGACGGCGAGCACGGTGGTGCCGAGGCGGCCGAAGAGGGCGCGCAGCTCCACGACGAGCCGTTCGCGCAGGCTGCGGTCCAGCTGGCCCAGGGGCTCGTCGAGCATGAGCAGTCGGGGGCTGGGGGCGAGGGCCCGGGCCAGGGCGACGCGCTGCTGCTCGCCGCCGGAGAGCGCGGCGACGGCGCGGCGTTCGGCGCCGGGGAGGCCCACAAGGTCGAGGAGTTCGGCGACCCGGCGGTCCTGTTCGCCCCGGCCGACGCCGTGCATCCGCAGCCCGAAGGCGACGTTGGCGCCGACGTCGCGGTGCGGGAAGAGCTGGTGGTCCTGGAACATCAGGCCGAGGCCGCGCCGGTGGACCGGGATGCCGTCCTGGTCGGTGCCGTCGAGCAGGACCCGGCCGCCGTCCGGCTCCTGGAGGCCGGCGACCAGGCGCAGCAGGGTGGACTTGCCGCTGCCGCTCGGCCCGAGGACGCAGACGATCTCGTGGTCGGCGACCTCCAGGTCGACCCGGTCGAGCGCGGCCCGGTCACCGAAGCGGACGGTGGCCGATTCGAGCGTCAGCATCTCTAGAACTCCCCGGATCGGTCGGTGCGGATGCGTTCGAGCAGCAGCAGCGACACCGCGCACACGAGCATCAGGATGGTGCTGAGGGCCATGGCCTGGCCGTAGTTGAGGTCCCCGGACCGGCCGAGCAGCCGGGCCACGGCCACCGGCAGCGTCGGGTTGTCGGGCCGCGCGATGAACACGGTCGCGCCGAACTCCCCCAGCGACACGGCGAACGCGAACCCGGCGGCGACCAGCAGCGCCCGGCGTACGAGCGGGAAGTCGACCTCGCGCCAGGCCCGCAGCGGCGAGGCCCCGAGTACCGCCGCGGCCTCGCGCAGCCGGGCGTCCACCGCGCGCAGGACCGGCAGCATGGTCCGTACGACGAAGGGCACCCCGACCAGCGCCTGGGCGAGCGGCACCAGGATCCAGGAGGTACGGAGGTCGAGCGGCGGCTTGTCCAGGGTGATCAGGAAGCCGAAGCCGACCGTGACCGCGGAGACCCCGAGTGGCAGCATCAGCAGCGCGTCGAAGCCCCGGACGAGCCGGCCGGCCCGCCGGGTGAGCGCGGCGGCGGCGAGCCCTCCGACGACGAGGGCGATCAGGGTGGCGACGAGGGCGTAGCGCAGGGAGTTGCCGATGGCCTCGATCGGCGCCACCAGGAACGTACCGCTGTTGGCGTCCGCCGAGGTCAGCGCGCGGTAGTAGGCGAGACCGGAGCCGCCCAGCGAGCGTTCCACGAGGACCGCGAGCGGCAGCAGGACCAGCAGCAGCACGCTCAGCAGGACCCCGGCGAGCAGCGCCCACTGCCCGGCCCCGCGCGGCCTGCGCGCGGTCACCGCCGGGTCGACCAGCTTCAGCGCGCGCTCCCTGCGGCGTACGGTCCAGGCGTGCACGGCGAGGATCGCGCCGACGGCGGCGAACTGCACGAGCGTCAGCACGGCGGCCGTGGGCAGGGCGAGCAGCTGCGCGGTCTGCCGGTAGATCTCCACCTCCAGCGTGGAGAAGCCGGGGCCGCCGAGGATCTGTACGACGCCGAAGGAGGTGAAGGTGAAGAGGAAGACCATCAGCGCGGCGGCGGCCACGGCCGGGGCGAGCGCGGGCAGCGTGACGCGGCGCCAGGCGGTGAACCTGCTCGCGCCGAGCACCCGGGCGGCCTCCTCCTGGCGCGGGTCGAGCTGCGCCCAGAGCCCGCCGACGGTCCGGACGACGACCGCGTAGTTGAAGAAGACGTGGGCCAGCAGGATCGCCCACACGGTGGTGTCGAGCCGTACGCCCCACAGCTCGTCCAGCAGCCCGCCGCGCCCGAGCAGCGCGAGGAACGCGGTGCCCACGACGACGGTCGGCAGCACGAACGGCACCGTGACCACGGCCCGCAGCACCTGCTTGCCGGGGAAGTCGAACCGGGCGAAGACATACGCGCCGGGCAGCGCGATCAGCAGGGTCAGCGCCGTCGAGGCGAGCGCCTGCCACAGCGTGAACCAGAGGACGTCCCGGATCTCCGGCCGGGCCAGCACCTCGCCGAACCTGCCGAACTGCCAGACGCCGTCCGCCTTGAGCCCCCGGCCGACGATCGCGGCGACCGGGTAGGCGAAGAACACGGCGAAGAACGCGACGGGCACGGCCATCAGGCCGAGCCGCACCGCGGCCCCGCGCCGGGCCCGGGCGCGTGCGGGGGCCTTCGTTATTTCACTACGAGCGAGGACCATGACTGGACCCACTGCTCACGGTTCTTGGCGATGGCGTCCGGGGCGACGGTCGCCGGCTTCTCCGCGGTGGCACCGAACTTGGTGAAGAGCTCGGGCACCTTCGCGTCCTTCGCGACCGGGCTGACGAACATGGTGAGCGGCATGTCCTCCTGGAATTTCTTCCCGATCAGGAAGTCCAGGAGGGCCTTGCCGCCCGCCTCGTTCTTCGCGCCGTCCAGCAGACCGGCGAACTCGATCTGGCGGAAGCACGTCCCGGTGGCGACGCCGGTCGGCGCGGTCTTCGGCTGCGGGTCCGCGTACAGCACCTCGACGGGCGGGCTGGAGGCGTAGCTGACGACGAGCGGGCGGTCGGCCTTGGCCTTCTTGCCGCCGGCCGAGCCGGAGAACTCCTCGTTGTACGCCTGCTCCCAGCCGTCCACGACCTTGACGCCGTTGTCCTTCAGCTTCTTCCAGTAGTCCTGGTAGCCGTCCTCGCCGAAGGTGGCGACGGTGCCGAGGAGGAAGCCGAGGCCGGGCGAGGAGGTCGCGGCGTTCTCGGTGACGAGCAGGTCCTTGTACGCGGGCTTCGCCAGGTCCGCGAAGGTCTTCGGCGGCGCGAGCTTCTTGTCGGCGAAGTACTTCTTGTCGTAGTTGACGCAGATGTCACCGGTGTCGACCGGGGTGACCCGGTGCTTGTCCGCGTCCAGCTGGACGTCGGCCGGGACCCGGTCCAGGCCCTTGGCCTCGTACGGGGTGAACAGGCCGTTGTCCAGGGCGCGCGAGAGCAGGGTGTTGTCGACGCCGAAGAACACGTCGCCGCGCGGGGAGCCCTTGGTCAGGATCTCCTGGTTCAGGGCGGCGCCCGCGTCCCCGCTCTTCAGGACCTTGACCGTGTAGCCGGTCTCCCGGGTGAACTCCTTCAGCACGTCCTTGGAGACGTTGAAGGAGTCGTGGCTGACCAGCGTGACGGTCTTGGAGCCGGTGCCCTGGGTGGAACCGGAACCGGAAGCCGAGTCGTCGGAACTTCCGCAGCCGGCCAGCGCGGTCACGCCGAGCGCGGCGGCGACGGCCGCCACCGCGGCCTTCTGGGTGGTGCTCATGTGTGATTCCTCCTGGAGTGACCAGGAAGAGACGCGGCCCCGCCCGCACACCGGCCGGAGCCGGAAGCGGGCAGGGCGCAACAGCTTGAGTATGGTCCGAACTTCCTACCCGGAATGACCCGGGCGAGGTTCAGAGGGTCTGCGGCCAACCTGTCCTTGGTGCCGCACTCTCAGCGCTGTGGCGCTCCCCTGTCGGAATATGCAGTTGATTTCGGCCCCAGGCTACACGCCTGATTCCGGCCGGGGCCCCGGGTGCCCGGGTCCCCTCCCTCAGCGCTCGGAGGCCGCCAGCTGCCCGCAGGCGCCGTCGATCTCCTGGCCCCGGGTGTCGCGGACGGTGACCGGCACGCCGTGGCTCGCGATGGCCTCCACGAACGCCCGCTCGTCCTCGGGCCGCGAGGCGGTCCACTTGGAGCCGGGGGTCGGGTTGAGCGGGATGAGGTTGACGTGGACCCGCTTGCCCCTGAGGAGGCGGCCCAGCAGGTCGCCGCGCCACGCCTGGTCGTTGATGTCGCGGATCAGGGCGTACTCGATGGAGATGCGGCGGCCGGACTTCTCCGCGTACTCCCACGCGGCGTCCAGCACCTCGCGCACCTTCCACCGGGTGTTCACCGGCACGAGGGTGTCGCGCAGCTCGTCGTCCGGGGCGTGCAGCGAGACCGCGAGGCGGCACTTGAACCCCTCGTCGGCGAACCGCAGCATCGCGGGCACCAGGCCGACGGTGGAGACGGTGATCCCGCGCTGCGAGAGGCCGAGGCCGTCGGGCTCGGGGTCGGTCAGCCGGCGGATCGCGCCGACGACGCGGTTGTAGTTGGCCAGCGGCTCGCCCATGCCCATGAACACGATGTTGGAGAGCCGGGCGGGCCCGCCGGGGACCTCGCCGTCGCGCAGCGCGCGCATGCCGTCCACGATCTGGTGGACGATCTCCGCGGTCGACAGGTTACGGTCGAGACCGGCCTGCCCGGTCGCGCAGAACGGGCAGTTCATCCCGCAGCCGGCCTGCGAGGAGATGCACATGGTGACCCGCTCCGGGTAGCGCATCAGGACGGACTCGACCAGCGTCCCGTCGTGCAGCTTCCAGAGGGTCTTACGGGTGGTGTCGTCGTCGCAGCTGATGTGCCGGACGACGGACATCAGGTCGGGGAACATCGCCTCGGCGAGCTTGTCCCGCGATCCGGCCGGGATGTTGGTCCACTCGGCCGGGTCGTGCGCGTACCGCGCGAAGTAGTGCTGCGAGAGCTGCTGGGCGCGGAACGGCTTCTCGCCGATCGCGGCGACGGCCTCCCTGCGCTCGGCGGGTGTGAGGTCGGCGAGGTGCCGCGGCGGCTTCTTGGCTCCGCGGGGCGCGACGAAAGTGAGTTCTCCGGGCTTAGGCATGGTTCCTCCAGTGTCGCAGACGCGCGGAGGTCTCCCGGTGCCTCGCGGTGAGGGGCCGCTCACGGGGTAACCGGGTCAACACAGGGAGTTCCGCAGCCGCCGCAGGAGGTAGGTGCCGTGCACACCGTCAAACACTGGTTCAACGACAGCCTGATCGGGCAGGGCCTGGTGGTCTTCGGACTCGGCGTGGGCCTGAACGCACTGTTACGCCACGATGAGCACCCGGCCATGTGGCTGGTCCAGGGAGCCGTCTACACCGCCGTCGTGATGGTGGCGCTGGTCCTCCAGCGGAGGCGGACGAGCCGGGCGACGGGCGCGTCCCCGGACGCCATCGCCGGCCTCGACCGCAAGATCCGCCACCACGAGGTGCCGGACGACCCCGAGGAACGGGCCGTGATGCGGCGACTGGTCGACGAGCACCTGGGGAAGATGGAACGAGGCAAGCGGTGGCTCCCGTTCTGGATGGCGTTCATGGGCCTGATCGTCGTGGCCATGTTCGTCCTCGCCGCCACCACCGGCGGCTCCCTGCTCTTCCCGCTGGCCTTCGCCGTATTCATGGCTGCGTTCTGCGCCTGGATCCTGTGGATGCGCCGCCGGTCGCTGGCGATGAACCGCGGCATGCGGACGGCGCTGCGCGAGCGCGGCTGACCCCACATGGCTGAGGGGCCACCGCTCGCGAGCGGTGGCCCCTCAGCCATGTGCGGACGCCGGTCTCAGCCGGAGCCGACGAACAGCACCAGCAGCAGCCAGACCACCGGGGCGGTCGGCAGCAGCGAGTCCAGCCGGTCCATGATCCCGCCGTGACCGGGCAGCAGCGTGCCCATGTCCTTGATGCCGAGGTCCCGCTTGATCATGGACTCGCCCAGGTCGCCCAGGGTGGCGCTGGCCGCGACCGCGAGGCCCAGCAGCAGCCCCTGCCACCAGGAACCGTCCTCGATCAGGAACTGCATGCACAGCGCGCCGGCCACCATGGCGAAGGCGACCGCCCCGAACAGGCCCTCGCGGGTCTTGCCGGGGCTGATCCGCGGAGCCAGCTTGTGCTTGCCGAACCGCCAGCCGACCGCGTACGCCCCCGTGTCGCTGACCACGGTCAGCAGCAGGAAGGTCAGCACCCGCTGCGGGCCGTCGTCGGCCTTCAGGAGCATGGCGACGAAGGTGGCCAGGAAGGGCACGTAGAACGCGGCGAAGATGCCCGCCGTGACGTCCCTGAGGTAGTCCTCGGGCGGCTGCGCCATCCGCCACACGAGCACCGCCAGGGCGGTCAGGGCCATGGCGACCCAGGCGCCCTCTGCCCCGCGCGCGTACCCCGCGACGACCATGGCGGCGCCGCCGACGGCGAGCGGCGCGAGGGGCGCCTTGATGCCCTTGCGCTCCTCCAGCCGGGAGGTGAGCTCCCACAGCCCGACCACGACGGCGAGCACGATGACGCCGACGAAGACGGCCTTGACGACGAAGAGCGAGACGACGACCAGGGCGCCGAGTCCCAGGCCGACCCCTATGGCGGCTCCCAGGTCCCGGCCCGCGCGCTTCTTCTGCGGCGGCGGGGGCGGGGGCGGCGGCGCGGTCGGCATGGGCTCCTGCGGCTTCTCGTCGCGGAACAGGGGGCCGCCGCTCAGGCGTCCGGCCCCCTGGTCCCGGTGATCACGGTCTTCAGCGTCTCTACCTGCGTCGGGAACGTCCGGCACGATGGGCATGGGCCGAGTCTGCTGGGCGTCGTGCACATCGTAGGCAGGACCCGCCGCAGCACCCTGCATCTCCGGCGCGACCCAGTGGCCGGCGCCCTGCGGAGCGCCCCAGGAAGAGTCGTTCATCAGACTTCGAGCAGCTCGGCTTCCTTGTGCTTCAGCAGCTCGTCCACCTGCGCGACGTACTTCGCGGTGGTGTCGTCGAGCTCCTTCTCGGCGCGGCGCACCTCGTCCTCGCCGGACTCCTTGTCCTTGACCAGCTTGTCGAGCGCTTCCTTGGCCTTGCGGCGGACGGCGCGGATCGAGATCTTGGAGTCCTCGGCCTTCGTCTTCGCGACCTTGATGTAGTCGCGGCGACGCTCCTCGGTCAGCTCCGGGAAGTTGACCCGGATGATATTGCCGTCGTTGCTCGGGTTGACGCCGAGGTCCGAGTCGCGGATGGCCTGCTCGATGTTGCGCAGCGCGGTCTTGTCGAACGGCGTCACGACGGCCATACGGGGCTCGGGCACCGAGAACGAGGCCAGCTGGTTGATCGGGGTCGGCGCACCGTAGTAGTCGGCGACGATCTTGTTGAACATCGCCGGGTGCGCACGGCCGGTACGGATCGCGGCGAAGTCCTCTTTCGCGACGACGACGGCCTTCTCCATCTTCTCCTCGGCCTCAAGGAGGGTTTCTTCGATCACCACGTGCTCCTGCGTGTCTTGAACGGGCCCGGCGGGCCCGGCGGGTCCTGCGTCGCGTCCTCACCTGCACGGTGTCCGACCGGCAGGCCGTTGTCCATCTTCCGGGGCGGTCCCGCGCCCCGGCACCCGTTGTCAGGCGCGGGTGTCCTGGTCGCTCACGAGCGTGCCGATCTTCTCACCCTTGACGGCGCGGGCGATATTGCCCGCCGCGGTGAGCTCGAAGACGAGGATCGGCAGTTCGTTGTCACGGCAGAGCGTGATGGCGGTGGCGTCGGCGACCTTGAGGTCGCGGGCGAGCACCTCGCTGTACTCCAGCGCGTCGAACTTGACCGCGGCGGGGTTGGTCTTCGGGTCGGAGTCGTAGACCCCGTCCACGCCGTTCTTCCCCATGAGCAGCGCCTCGGCGTCGATCTCCAGGGCGCGCTGGGCGGCGGTGGTGTCGGTGGAGAAGTAGGGCATGCCCATGCCGGCGCCGAAGATCACGACGCGGCCCTTCTCCAGGTGCCGCACGGCGCGCAGCGGGATGTACGGCTCCGCGACCTGGCCCATGGTGATGGCGGTCTGGACACGGGAGTCGATGCCCTCCTTCTCCAGGAAGTCCTGGAGGGCGAGGCAGTTCATCACGGTGCCGAGCATGCCCATGTAGTCGGAGCGCGCCCGGTCCATGCCCCGCTGCTGGAGCTCGGCGCCGCGGAAGAAGTTGCCGCCGCCGATGACGACCGCGATCTCCGCGCCGTCCCGGACGACGGCCGCGATCTCGCGGGCGATGGCGTGCACGACGTCGGGGTCGACACCGAGGCCCCCGCCGCCGGCGAAGGCCTCTCCGGACAGCTTCAGCATGAAGCGTCCGCGCACCTTGCCGTCCTCGCGCTTGTCGTCGTCTTTGGCGGCGTCCGCGCCCTTGTTCATGGGGATTCTCCTCGTGCACATACGAAGAAGGCCATTGCCGGTGGGTCTGGTGTCCCTTGCGGCAATGGCCTCCTCGTCAGATCTGCGGTCGTACGGCGGTGTGCGGCCGTCGACTGCACCAGACCCTACCGGGTCCGCCGTTTTTCGCGGACGGACTCAGATGCCGACCTTGATACGCGTGAAGCGCTTCAGGGTGACACCGGCCTCGTCCAGAACCTTCTGGACCGACTTCTTGTTGTCCAGCGCGTACGGCTGGCCGAGGAGGGTGGCCTCCTTGAAGAAGCCGTTGACGCGACCCTCGACGATCTTCGGGAGGGCGGCCTCGGGCTTGCCCTCGGCGCGGGTGGTCTCCTCGGCGACGCGGCGCTCGGCCTCGACGACCTCGGCCGGGACGTCCTCGCGGGAGAGGTACTTCGGCGCGAAGGCGGCGATGTGCTGGGCGAGGCCCTTGGCCAGGTCGGCGTCGGCCTTGTCCAGCTCGACCATCACACCGATCTGCGGGGGCAGGTCGGGCATGGTGCGGTGCATGTAGACCGAGACGAAGGCACCCTGGAACTGCGCGAAGCGGTCCAGGACGATCTTCTCGCCGAGGTTGGCGTTGGCCTCGTCCACGTACGCCTGGACGGTCTTGCCGGGCTCGATCTCGGAGGCGAGCAGCGCCTCCAGGTCGGCCGGGGAGGTCGCGGCGACGTGCGCGGCCAGCGCGTTGGCGACGGCCTGGAACTTGTCGCCCTTGGCGACGAAGTCGGTCTCGCACTTCAGCTCGACGAGGACACCGGAGGTGTTGTCCTCGGAGACCAGGGAGACGACCGCGCCGTTCTCGGCGGAACGGCCCTCGCGCTTGGCGACACCCTTCTGGCCCTTGATACGCAGCGCCTCGACGGCGCCGTCGACGTTGCCGTCGGCCTCGTCGAGCGCCTTCTTGCAGTCCATCATGCCGGCGCCGGTGAGCTCACGGAGCTTCTTGACGTCAGCGGCGGTGTAGTTCGCCATGAGTCTGTGTTCTCTCTCGAAGTCTGAAAGATCTACGGGTGGACGGCGGGGGCGGTGCCAGTGCACCGGCCCCCGCCGTCTTCAGCCGTGACGGGTGTCAGGCCTGCTCGGCGTCCGCGGCCGGAGCCTCGGCCTGCTCGGCGGCGATGGCCTCCGGCTGCGCGTCGGCAGCGGCGTCCTTCTCGGTCTCGACGGAGGACTGGACCTCGGCGTCGGCCTTCTTGTCGCCCTCGAGCAGGTCACGCTCCCACTCGGCGAGGGGCTCGCCGGCGGCCTTCTCGCCCGGCTTCGAGTCGCCGGTGGCGGCGCCGGACCGGGCGATGAGGCCCTCGGCGACGGCGTCGGCGATCACGCGGGTGAGCAGGGTGACGGAGCGGATCGCGTCGTCGTTGCCCGGGATCTTGTAGTCGACCTCGTCGGGGTCGCAGTTGGTGTCGAGGATCGCGACGACCGGGATGTGGAGCTTGCGCGCCTCACCGACGGCGATGTGCTCCTTCTTGGTGTCGACGACCCAGACGGCGCTCGGCACCTTCTGCATCTCGCGGATACCACCGAGGGTCTTCTCCAGCTTGGCCTTCTCGCGGGAGAGGACCAGGAGCTCCTTCTTGGTGAGGCCGGAGGCGGCCACGTCCTCGAAGTCGATGAGCTCCAGCTCCTTCAGGCGCTGGAGGCGCTTGTAGACGGTGGAGAAGTTGGTGAGCATGCCACCGAGCCAGCGCTGGTTGACGTACGGCATGCCGACGCGCGTCGCCTGCTCGGCGATGGCCTCCTGGGCCTGCTTCTTCGTACCCACGAACATGATGGAGCCGCCGTGCGCGACGGTCTCCTTGACGAACTCGTAGGCGCGGTCGATGTACGACAGCGACTGGAGCAGGTCGATGATGTAGATGCCGTTGCGCTCGGTGAAGATGAAGCGCTTCATCTTCGGGTTCCAGCGACGGGTCTGGTGACCGAAGTGGACGCCGCTTTCCAGCAGCTCCCGCATCGTGACGACGGCCATGGCCGTACTCCTTGAGGTACTCGGTTGTCGCGGCAGCAGGTTTGCTGTCGCGCCTGACGTCCCGGCGCGCCGTGCCACAAAGGGACCGAGGGGCGCGGCCACCTCCGCTGAGCGGGTGGTGGCGGGGCGTGCGAAGTCGACCCGGTGACCCGGGCCGCCAGAAGAAGTGTACGGGACCGTCCGGGTCCCGGGTGACGGCGCTGTCCACAACCGGTCGGTAGTCCACAGATCCGGCTCGTGATCCCCACGCGGCCGGGGTCCGGGGGACGGTGGAGCCATGCGAATCACATGCGAACGGACGCGGTGGTGGCTGCCCTGGGCCGTGGTGCTCGCCGCGCTGACGGCGTGGGGCGGATGGCCGGGCACCGCCGTGGCGGCGGACGGCGGCGAACGCGTCTGGCCGCTGGCCGGGCGTCCCTCGGTCGTACGGGGATGGGAGCCGCCCGCCGGGCCCTACGGGCCGGGCCACCGGGGCGTCGACCTGGCCGCCGCACCGGGCACCGACGTGCTGGCCGCCGCCGCGGGCCGGGTCTCGTTCGCGGGGGCGGTCGCCGGGCGCGGGGTGGTCTCCGTGGAGCTGGCGGGGACGGGCGACCCGCCGCTGCGGACGACGTACGAGCCGGTGCGCCCGCTGGTCGCGGAGGGCGACGAGGTCGCGGCGGGCCAGGTGGTGGCCGTACTGGAGGCGGGGCCGTTCCACTGCGCGGCGCGCTGCCTGCACTGGGGGCTGCGCCGCGGGGAGGCGTATCTGGACCCGCTGTCGCTGCTGCCCCCGTCACTGCTGCGGCGCGGTCCTTCGCGGCTGCTGCCGGTGTACGGGGTGCCGCTGCCGGAGGCGCCGAAGGCGCCGGGCCCGGCCGGGGCCGCCGCGCCTGCCGTGCTGGTGGCGCTCGCCGTGCCGGGGCGGCGGTGGTCGCGGTCGTCGCGGCGAGGTCAGTCGCGGGTGCCGGCGCCCCGGACGCCGTCGAGGATCATGGCGACGGCGGTGTCGGCGATGACGCCGGGCTCCTCCGCCACGGTCAGCTCGATACGCCGGACTGCGGCGTCCACGGAGCCCTGGAGCAGCATGGCCGCGAGGCGGGGCTCCGCGTGGCCGAGGTCGCCGAGCGCCTCCACGATCATGGCGATGAGCCCGCCGTGCGCGGCCCGGATCTTCTCGCGGGCGCCCGCGTCCAGTTCACTGGCGGAGATCGCCACCACGGCCCGGTGGCGCCGGTCCCCGACCAGGTCGAGCTGGCGCCGTACGTACGCCTCGATCTTCTCCTCGGGCGTCCCGGCCCGCTCCATCGCGCTCTCCACCTCGGCCGCCCAGACGGGGAAGTCGACGGCGCAGAGCTCCTCCACGACGGCGGCGCGGGAGCGGAAGTACTCGTAGACGGAGGACCGGGCGAGGCCCGTGCGTTCGGCGAGGGCGGGGAAGGTCAGCGCTTCCGTGCCCCCTTCGGACAGCAGGGAGCGCGCTGCGTCCAGGAGGGCGCCGCGCTGCATGGTCCGGTGCTCGGCCACGGAGGCCGCTCGAATCCTGGGCACGCCTCCACTCTACGGCGACAGCCGCCGAGAGGTATGCGCGCGGGCCGAGGTTCCCGGTCCGGGCGCCCGGCGGGCCCGCTCAGCGCCCCGCGTCGGCCAGCTTCGCGCGGAGTTGGAGGACCGATTTGGTGTGGATCTGGCTGACCCGGCTCTCGGTGACACCGAGGACGTTGCCGATCTCGGCGAGGGTCAGGCCCTCGTAGTAGTAGAGCGTGACGACCGTCTTCTCGCGGTCCGGGAGGGTGTTGATCGCCCGGGCGAGCAGCCGTCTCAGCTCCCGGTCCTCCGCCACCTCCACGGGGTTGTCGGCGGCGGTGTCCTCCAGCGTGTCCATCAGGCTCAGCCGGTCGCCGCCCTCGCCGCCCACATGCAGCAGCTCCTCCAGCGCGACCACGTTGGCCAGGGACAACTGGCTGAAGACGGCGTGCAGTTCGTCCAGCGTGACGCCCATCTCCGCCGCGACCTCCGGCTCGGACGGGGTGCGGCGCAGCTGCGCCTCCAGCGTCGCGTAGGCGCGCTCGACGGCGCGCGCCTTCTGCCGCACGGAGCGCGGGATCCAGTCCAGCGCCCGGAGTTCGTCGATCATCGCGCCCCGGATGCGGGTGATCGCGTACGTCTCGAACTTGATGGCCCGCTCGATGTCGAACTTCTCGATCGCGTCGATCAGCCCGAACACCCCGGACGAGACGAAGTCCGCCTGCTCCACGTTGGACGGCAGGCCCACGCTCACCCGCCCGGCGACGTACTTGACCAGGGGCGAGTAGTGCAGGATCAGCTGCTCCCGCAGCCGTTCGTCGCCGGTCGTCTTGTACGAGCGCCACAACTCGTCGAGCGAGGACGGGGCGGGAGGGCGCACAGTGCCACGCGCAGCCGGTGGTACTGCCGCGCGGTCAGACCCGGAGGTGTGCTGGGGCATGTGGTGCCTTGAGCCGTTCTGCCGTGAAGTACTGGGACTTGTCTCTGGGGCGGAATCCTTGTGAGCGTAGCGTGACTGGGCTGTCGCGGTGCGCGCAGGATAGAGGATGCCGACCGGGCGCTCACCGGCCCCGGAGTCACCGTCGAAGCGTCCGCCGAGGTCATCGGCATCACCTTTTCACCCGAATGCCCCAGGTCAAGAACCGCCTCGCCGCGCGTCGTCCCGGCAAGTCGGCCTCCGCGTCAACCTCCATCCCTCGCCCACGCGTTCGACGTATCCCAGTGAGTGCAGTTCGTACAGCTTGCCGAGGGCCTCGTCGGCACTGGTCCCGGCGCCCCGCGCCACCTCCCGGGCATCGACGGCGGCGCGCGCCGGCAGCGCGTCCAGCACCCGCCCGGCGACGGCGTCCAGCAGGTCCCGGGCCAGCACCGGGCCGCTCCTGGAGGGCGCCAGGTCCCCGATGTCGCCCACCAGCTCGGCCACTTCGGCGGCGTCCGTCACCAGCACGCCCTCCCCGCGCAGGAGTTCGTGGACACCGGCCGACAGCCCGCTGGTCGCCGGTCCCGGAACCCCCATGGTGAAGCGCCCCAGCCGCTGCGCGACCCGCGCCGTCACCAGCGAACCGCTGCGGTACTCCGCCTCCACGACCACCGTCCCCCGCGTCAACGCGGCGATCACCCTGTTCCGCAGGACGAACCGGCTCCGCGTCGGGCGCTCGGCGGGCGCCAGCTCACCGATGACGAGCCCCTGCCCGGCCACCCGCGCGATCAGCTCGGCGTGGCCCGGCGGATAGGCCACGTCCACCCCGCAGGCCAGCACCGCGATCGTCGCCCCGCCCGCCGCCAGCGCGCCCCGGTGCGCCGCGCCGTCCACCCCGAAGGCGGCGCCCGAGACCACCACCCAGCCGCGCTCCGCGAGCCCCGCGCCCAGCGTCGTCGCCATGTGGGCCCCGTACGGGGTGCAGGCGCGGGCGCCGACCACAGCGACCGAGCGCAGCGCCCAGAGCCGCAGGTCGGGCCCGCCCCGCACCCACAGCCCGGTCGGCCGCGCGTCGCCCAGGTCGTCCAGCTGGCTCGGCCACTCGCGGTCGCCGGGGCAGACGAAGCGCCCGCCGACCGCCGCGACGGCGGCGAGATCCCGCTCCGGGTCCGCGCGGGCGGCCCGGAGCCGGTAGCCCGCGAGCCGCCGCACCGTCATGCCGCGCAGCCGCTCCGCCTCCCCGGCCGGGTCCGTGATGCGCCGCCACAGCCCGACGGCGCCGCACTCCCGCAGCCACCGCCCGCCCCGCTCGTCGCCGGGCTCCAGCACCCGGGTCAGCGCCGCCCTGGCCAGCCGCTCCGCCGCGCCCGGGTCCGCGCCCGCCGGACCCGGGCGAACCGCGCCCCCGGCCGGGTCCGTGGCCGCCCCGGGCCCCGCGCCGCCGCCCGCCCCCGGGCCCGCGCCGTACGCCGGTCCGCCTCCTCCGTACTCCGTCACGGCGCCCCCGCCCCCAGCGGCACCCCGCGCAGGATGCCGCTGCGCAGTTCCAGGGCGGCGGCCACGTCCGAGGCGTCGGGGCGGGCCGCGCCGCGCAGGTCCGCGACCGTCCACGCCACCCGCAGCACCCGGTCCAGGCCCCGGGCCGTGAGCAGCCCGCGCTCCATGTCCCGCTCGGCCGCCATCAGCGCGCCCGGGGCCGCGGCCAGCCGGGTCCGCAGCTCGTGTCCCGGCACCTCGCTGTTGGTCGTCCAGGGGGTGCCGGCCAGGCGCTCGGCCGCGCGCTCCCGGGCCTCCCGCACCCGGGCGGCGACGGTCTCCGTGGACTCGCCCCGGCCGCCCCGCCCCATCAGGTCCTGCCGGGTGACCGGGTCGACGGTGACCCTGAGGTCCACCCGGTCGAGCAGCGGCCCGGAGAGCCTGGCCTGATACCGCCGCACCGCCGATGGCGGGCACTCGCAGCCGTCACCGCTCAGGGTGTGCCGCCCGCAGGGGCACGGGTTGGCGGCGAGCACCATCAGGAACCGGGCCGGCAGCCGCACCACCCCCGCGCTGCGGGCCACCACGACGTGCCCGGACTCCAGTGGCTGGCGCAGGGCGTCCAGCGTCTTCACGGAGAACTCCGGCGCCTCGTCCAGGAAGAGGATGCCGCGATGGGCCAGCGAGACGGCTCCCGGCCTGGGCAGTCCGTTGCCGCCGCCCACCAGCGACTGCATGGTCGCCGAGTGGTGCGGGGCGCAGTACGGCGGCCGGGCGATCAGGGGCTCGCCCGGTGGCAGGATGCCGGCCACCGAGTGGACGGCGGTCACTTCGAGCGACTCCTGCCGGGTGAGCGGCGGCAGGATCGCGGGCATGCGCTCGGCCAGCATGGTCTTGCCGGCGCCCGGCGGACCGGTCAGCAGCAGATGGTGGCCGCCGGCCGCGGCGACCTCCAGGGCCTTGCGCGGCCGCTCCTGCCCCGCCACGTCCGCGAGGTCCGGCCGGGCCCCGTCCCCGGCCGCCGGGCCCCTGGCGAGGCCGGTGCCCAGTCCGGCGCCGGGCACCATCAGCCCGGCGAGCATCGGATCGGGGCGGCCCTCCTCGTCGGACCGCTGTTCGTCCGGCACCGGTTCGTCGCACAGCACCGCGATCAGCTGCCGCAGGCTGCGCACCCCGAGCACGGAGACGCCGGGGACGAGGGCCGCCTCGCCCGCGGTCTGTTCCGGGACGACCACCTGGCGGTAGCCGGCGTCGGCCGCCGCCAGGACCGCGGGGAGCACGCCCCGTACCGGGCGCACCCGGCCGTCGAGCCCCAGCTCCCCGATCATCACCACGTCGGCGATGGACTCCGGGTCGATCCGCTCCGCCGCGCCCAGGACCGCACAGGCCACGGCCAGATCGAAGCCCGAGCCGCCCTTGGGCACCGACGCCGGGGAGAGCCCCACGGTGAGCTTCTTCTGCGGCCACTCCGCGCCGGAGTTGACCACGGCCGCCCTGACCCGGTCCCGGCTCTCCACCAGGCTCTTGTCGGGCAGGCCCACCAGCGTGAACGCCGCCACACCGGCCTCCAGGTCCGCCTGGACCTCCACCACCACACCCTCGACGCCGACCAGGGCGACCGAGCAGGCACGGGCGAACCCCATCAGGCCACCCCCGCGCGTGCTCGGCCAGGGGCGCGCCGCGCTCGGGCAGCACCACCCCGACCAGATCGATGCGCACCCCGCCCGGCGGCGGGCCGCCGTGCCGCTCCAGCCACAGCTCGGCCAGTCGGCGCAGCCGCTCGGCCTTGGCCGGGGTGACCGCGGCCATCGGATGCTCGTACGCACCCGACCTGCGGGTCTTCACCTCGCAGATGACGAGCGCGTCCCCGTCCATCGCGACGATGTCGATCTCACCGGCGCGACAGCGCCAGTTCCGTTCCAGTACGGACATGCCGGCGTCGGCCAGCAGCCGCGCCGCCAGGTCCTCGCCGTACCGCCCGAGAGCCCCCGTGCGTTCATATCGGCACCACCTCCGGCACCGACTCTGACGCGTCCGCCCTACTTCAGTGGATCTTGGTGGACAAGCGGGCGATTGTGGATAACTCAGCCACCCGGAAGTTCGAGATCGCTCTTGTTGAGCTCCTCGATGTTGACGTCCTTGAACGTGAGCACCCGTACCTGCTTCACGAAGCGGGCGGGCCGGTACATGTCCCAGACCCAGGCGTCCGCCATGGACACCTCGAAGAACACCTCGCCCTGGACCGAGTGCACCTGCATCTCGTAGTCGTTGGTGAGGTAGAAGCGCCGTTCGGTCTCGATCACGAATTTGAACAGACCGACGACATCGCGGTACTCCCGGTAGAGCTTCAGCTCCATCTCGGTCTCGTACTTCTCGAGGTCCTCGGCGCTCATTGGCATGTTCCCCTTCAGCCGTGCGTTTCCCCATTGTGCGCCGGGCTCCGGCGCCCCGGAGCTCAGCCGCTTCCGGGTGCCAGGTCCACCGGCGTACGCGGAGGGCCCTCGTCGAGCAGCCTCCGGAGCAGGTCGGCGAGCCCGGTGGGGTACACCGTCTCACGCGCCGCCGACAGTTCGGCGGAGGTCCACCACCTCAGCCCCGTGACACTGCGGCGTTCCAGCCATGTGTGGCCGCTGGTGTCCGTGGCGGTCTGTGCCGTACGGGCCAGGAAGTACCACTCGTCCTGGTCCCAGCGCCGTCCGTCGAAGTCGAAGGAGCACCGGCGCCGCCAGATCACCGGGCCCAGTTCGACGTCGGTGATCCCGGTCTCCTCGGCCAGCTCGCGCAGCGCGGCCCGCTCGTGGGTCTCGTCGCCCTCCAGACCGCCGCCCGGGGTGAACCACCAGGTGCGGGCCGGGTCCTCCGGTTCGAAGCCGTGCATCAGCAGAATCCGGTCGTCCGGATCGAGGAGCACCAGGCGGGCGACCCTGCGCACCTCAGCGGACACCGGCGGCCGTCTTCGGCTGCGCGCTCCGCTTCGGCCGTGCGGCCCGGGCCGCGATCGGGCCGTACGCCGCCCCGCCCAGGATGAGCACGATGCCCACCGCCATCGCGGTCAGCTGGAGCCCGAGCGGCCCGGCCGACGAGACACCGCCCGGCAGCGCGGCGAACGCCTCGGGCCGGTCGATCATGGAGCCCAGCGGCCAGGCGACGGCGTCGATCCTGGACTCCACGGCGTCCCGGGGCACCGAGCCGTGCGTGGCGTCCTCCAGGTGGACCCGGGAGTCCAGCGAGACCGTGCGGTCGTCGCCCAGCAGGAAGAGCTGGCCCTGGGGCACCTCGGCGGTGAAGTCCTGGGCCGAGGCGCGGCCGGGCGACCGCAGATACGGTTCGTCCATGGGTATGCCGTTGACCGTGAGGCGGCCGTCCTTGCCGCAGCAGGCGATCTTGTCGCCGCCGACTCCGACGACCCGCTTCACCATGGGGGTGTTGCCCCACTCCGGGTCGTTGAAGACCACCACGTCACCGCGCCGGACCTCGCTGCCGTCCACGCGCTGCGCGAGGACCTTGTCGCCCGCCTCGACCGTCGGGCTCATCGACCCGGTGGGCACCGTGTAGGGCTGGTAGACGAACGCGCCCCAGACGAAGCCGCCGAGGAAGAGCAGGCAGCCGAGGGCCACCGCCACCCCGGACAGCCTGCTGCCGAGCCGGCCGCGGCCGTCGTCCGTACGACCTGTTGCACCCATACCGGCGTCCCCCATCGGAGATCGACAATCGCTGATCCGCGTGGGCACCCTACCCGGCAGTACGCCCCGCGGTCAGCCTCCGCCTGCGCCGGAGCACGAACGGGACCGCGCCCGCGAGCCCCAGGACGCCGGGGGCGGCACCGGCCGCGGCGCTGATCCCGGGCTGGTCGAAGGTGTCCGGGACGGACAGCACGGACCAGCGGTTCACCGGCCACGCGACGACCACGGCCCGGCCCACGACCTGGCTCACCGGCACGAAGCCCTTGTTGGCGTCGCTGGTGTGGTAGCGGGAGTCCGCCGAGTCCTGGCGGTGGTCGCCCATCACCCAGATCTTGCCGTCCGGCACCTTGAACGGCCCGAAGGGCATGTCGTCGCAGGCGCTGTTGCCGGGGAAGATGTACGGCTCGGTGAGCGCCTTGCCGTTGACCTGGACCGGGCCGCCCTTCTTGCACTCCACGGTGTCACCGGCGACCGCGATCGTCCGCTTGATCAGGTCCTTCTCCTCGGCCGACGGCATCAGCCCGACGAAGCTCAGGAACTTCTGCGCGGCGTTGGGCTTCGGGGTCGGCTCGCCGTCCAGCCAGCCGTCCGGGTCGTGGAAGACGACGACCTCGCCGCGCTCCGGCTCCGAACCGAACCACGGCGTCAGCTTGTCCACCAGGACCCGGTCGCCCCGCTGCAACGTGTTCTGCATCGAGTCCGAAGGAATCGAGAACGCCTGCACCAGAAACGTCTTGATGAACAGGGCCAGGACCAGCGCGATGCCGATGAGGAGCGGCAGCTCCTTCCAGAACGGCCGGCTGCTCTTCTTCTTGCCGGACTCCGGCTCGGTCGAAGAAGGCTCAGCGGCGGGGGACTCCGCGGCGGCAGGCTCGGCGGCGGGGGACTCCGCGGGCCGCGCCTCTTCGGACCGTGCTCCGTCTGCCAGGTCGCTCACGCGTCGTTCCTCACTGTGCCGGCGGTCGTGGTCCGGCGCCGCCTGCGCCAGAGCACCAGGGGCACCGCCCCGCGAGGCCGATCGCCCCGGGGGCCGCCGCGGCGGCGGCGTTGATACCGGGCTGGTCGAAGGTCTTCGGGATCGGGAGGGTCGCCCAGCGGCTGACCGGCCACGCGATCACGATGGCCCGGCCGACCACCTCGTCGTTGGAGACGGTGCCGTTGCCCGGCAGGTTCTGGTGGTAGCGCGAGTCCAGGGAGTTCTGGCGGTGGTCGCCCATGACCCAGATCCGGCCCTTGGGCACCTTGATCGGCCCGAACGGCTCGTCGTCACAGGCGCTGTTGCCCTCGAAGATGAAGGACTTGTCGTCCAGCGCCTTGCCGTTGACCTGGACCGGGCCGCCCTTCTTGCACTCCACGGTGTCACCGCCGATCGCGATGACCCGCTTGATCAGGTCCTTCTCCTCGGCCGACGGCATGAGGCCGATGAAGCTGAGGAACTTCTGCACCGCGTTCGGCTCGGGGGCCTGGCTGTCCTCCAGCCAGCCGCCCGGGTCGTGGAAGACGACGACCTCGCCGCGCTCCGGCTCCGAACCGAACCACGGCGTCAGCTTGTCCACCAGGACCCGGTCACCCCGCTGCAACGTGTTCTGCATCGAGTCCGAAGGAATCGAGAACGCCTGCACCAGAAACGTCTTGATCAGCAGCGCCAGGACCAGCGCGACGCCGATGAGGAGCGGCAGCTCCTTCCAGAACGGGCGGGGGTTCTTCTTCCGGGCCGTGCTGCCCCCGGACGCGCCGCCGTCACTGTCCGTCCCGCTCACCGTCGTCCCGTCCTCCGCCGCACCGGCCGGATCGGAATGCGCCGAACGGCCCGGCCGGTCCTCGGGTTCGTCGTGTCCGGATCGTGCGCCGACCGCCAAATCCCCCACATCCACTCCTTACTCCGTGCCACCGCCCGCGTCCTAGCCGACGCAGGCCCACCACTCCCATAACGAGCGGGAGTTCCGCAGGGGTCGGGAGCCGGATCAATCCGCCTGGATCATTGGACACACTATTCGACGGGCCCGAGGCGGCCCCCGTACCGGCGCGCGCGTCCGGGACCGAGGCGAACGCCGAGCGTTCCTCCAGGCCGGTCCAGTGCCCGAAGGGCCAGACGATCCATTTGGCCCGCCCCACGACCGCGTCCTCGGAGATCGTGCCGTTCGCCGTCTTGTCCATGTGGAAGCGCGAATCGGCGGAGTTGGAGCGGTGGTCCCCCATGACGAAGAGGCGGCCCGGCGGAACCTTTACCTCGAATTTGATGGTGGAGGGTGAATCCCCGGGATAGACGTACGGTTCCGTGACCGCCACACCGTTGACGAGGAGCCTGCCGTCCGGCGCGCAGCACTTCACGGTGTCGCCGCCGACCGCCACGACCCGCTTGATCAGGTCCTGCTCGTCGTCCGACGGCAGCAGTCCGACGAAGGTGAGCGCCTGCTTCACCTGCTTGACGACGACGGGCGACTCCCCGGTCCCGGAGCTCTCCGGGTTCGGTGGCGGCCAGTCCGAGGGGTTGCGGAACACGACGACGTCGCCGCGCTGAGGCTTCGAACCGAACCAGGGCGTCAGCTTGTCCACCAGCACCCGGTCGCCGATCCGGATGGTCTGCTCCATCGACCCGGACGGGATCACGAACGCCTGGACGAGGAAGGTCTTGAGGACGAGCGCTATCAGCAGCGCCACCGTGATCAGCAGCGGGATCTCCCGTACCGCCGATCTGCGCCGCTTCCGCTTCACCTTGCGGGCCAGCTTGCGCCGCTCGGCCCGGGTGGGCAGGGAGCGCGCGCCGCCGTCCGCCGCCGGGGCACCATGGCGCCCGTGGCTACCCATGGGACGGGCCGGGCGCCGGTACGGAGTCGAAGGCGGAGGTCCCCGGCAGCGAGCCCACCCGGCCGAGCGGCCAGCCGAACCAGTCGACCCGCCCGATCACCCGCTCCACCGGCACCACGCCGCCGCCCGGCTCGCCCAGGTGGTCGCGGGAGTCCCGGGACCGGGAGCGGTGGTCGCCCATCATCCACAGGGCGCCCTCCGGCACCACGATGTCGAAGGGCACCTCGGAGGGCGCGTCCCCGGGGAAGAGGTAGTCCTCGTCCAGCGGCCGGCCGTTCACCTCGATCCGGCCCCGCGCGTCGCAGCAGACCACCCGGTCGCCCCCCACGCCCACCACCCGCTTCACGAAGTCGGTCTCGGCGGGCTCGGCGAGCCCGAGGGATGCCGCGGCCCCGCGCAGCAGCGCGGTGACGGGGTTCTGTGCCGCCCCCTCGCGTACGAACGAGCCGGTGCCGTCGAACACCACGACGTCACCGCGGCGGGGCTCTCCGCCGAAGCGGTACGCCAGTTTATTGACGAGCACCCGGTCGCCCACCCGGAGCGTCCGCTCCATCGAACCGCTGGGGATCAGGAAGGGCTGCACCACGAAGGTGCTGAAGAGGAGCACGAACACCGCGCAGACGGCGCCGACCCCGAGCGTGCCCCGCCAGGACAGCCGCCACGACAGCGGCCCGGTGAGCCGGTCCCGGACACGCGAAGAGCGCGACCCCTCCCCCGGACCCGTATCGGGTGCGGAGGAGGGATCGCGCTCCTGGAGTTCTGCTTGCGTGTCCATCGGGGCCCGAGCTTAACCGGACACCCTGTGGACCAGGCAGTCAGCTCAGCGGTCGCGCTTCTCCTTGATCTTCGCGGCCTTGCCGCGCAGCTCACGGAGGAAGTACAGCTTGGCGCGACGGACGTCACCGCGGGTCACGAGCTCGATCTTCTCGAAGATCGGGCTGTGCACCGGGAAGGTGCGCTCGACGCCGACGCTGAAGGAGACCTTGCGGACCGTGAAGGTCTCGCTGACGCCCGCGCCCTGGCGGCGGATGACGATGCCCTTGAACTGCTGGACACGGGAGCGGTTGCCCTCGATCACGCGGACGTGAACGTTGACCGTGTCACCCGGGCGGAAGGCCGGGATGTCGGTACGCAGCGACGCGGCATTGACGTCGTCGAGCAGGGAAGCCATGTTGTCTGCTTTCTTCGCCGATGCCACAGGTCATCGACGGGAGAGTGATGAATGCTAGGGGCCGGTCGCGTCGGACGGGCGTCGTGTCCCCCTGTGGCAGGGGCGCACGCCGGACGGACAGCAGCGGCCTATTCTTCCACGGCCTCGGGCCTGCGCCAAAATCGGCCACCGGGCTCCGGGGACCAGCCGAGGATGGACAGCATCTCCCGGTCCTTCTTGTCGAAGGCCGACGCCTCGCACCGCTCGATCAGATCGGGCCGGTGGGCGGCCGTACGACGCAGCGCCTCGTCCCGCCGCCAGCGCGCGATCTTCCCGTGGTGGCCGCTGAGCAGCACCTCCGGGATGGTCCGGCCGCGCCACTCGGGCGGCTTGGTGTAGACCGGGCCCTCCAGCAGATTGGCCATCGCGCCGGGGGCGAAGGAGTCGTCCTGGTGGGAGGCCGCGTTGCCGAGGACGCCGGGCAGCAGCCGGGCCACCGCCTCGGTGATCACCAGCACCGCGGCTTCCCCGCCTGCCAGCACGTAATCGCCGATGGACACCTCGACCACCCGCAGCCGGGTGGCGTACTCCTCGGCGACCCGCCGGTCGATGCCCTCGTAGCGGGCCGGGGTGAAGATCAGCCAGGGCCGCTCGGACAGCTCGACGGCCAGCTCCTGCGTGAACGGCCGGCCGCTCGGCGTGGGCACCACGAGGACCGGGGCGTGCGCACCGGCCTCGTAGCCGTCCGCCAGGGCCTCGTCCAGTGCCTCGCCCCACGGCTCGGTCTTCATGACCATGCCGGGGCCGCCGCCGTACGGGGTGTCGTCCACGGTGTTGTGCCGGTCGTACGTCCAGTCACGCAGGTCGTGCACATGGACGTCGAGGCGGCCGGACGTACGGGCCTTGCCGACCAGGGAGACGTTCAGCGGTTCCAGGTACTCGGGGAAGATCGTGACGACGTCGAGCCGCATCAGGCGTCCCCGGCCTTCGGCGCGGAGCCCTCGGACTCCTCGCGCGCGGACGCCACGACCGCCTCGCTCGCGTCGATCAGGCCGGGCGGCGGGGTGATCACCGCGCGCTGCTCCTCCAGATCGATCTCGGTGACGATCTCCTCCACGAACGGGATCATCACCTCGCTGCCGTCCGGCCGCTCCACGATGAAGAGGTCCTGCGAGGGCAGGTGCGTGATCTCGGTGATCCGCCCGACCTCGGTGCCGTCGGCGAGGACCACGTCCAGGTCCATCAGCTGGTGGTCGTAGAACTCCTCGGGGTCCTCCGGGAGTTCCGCCGGGTCCACGTCGGCGATCAGCAGGGTGTTGCGCAGCGCCTCGGCACCCGTACGGTCCTTCACGCCCTCGAAGCGCAGCAGCAGCCTGCCGCTGTGCACCCGGCCGGTCTCGATCGTCAGCGGGCCCGCCGTGGCGGGGTCGGTGGCCAGGACGGCGCCCGGCGCGAGCCGCAGCTCCGGCTCGTCCGTGCGCACCTCGACGGTGACCTCGCCCTTGATGCCGTGGGCGCGACCGATCCGCGCGACTACCAACTGCACCTTGTGTCTCTCCTGTCGTACGACGACGGGCCGGGGCGGGCGCTTGGCCCTCCCCGGCCCGTGCCGGTGTTCAACTTCTGTCAGCGAACCTGGTCCACGTCGACGAGGTCGACGCGGATGCCACGGCCGCCGATGGCGCCCACGACGGTACGCAGCGCGCGTGCGGTGCGGCCGTTGCGGCCGATCACCTTGCCGAGGTCGTCGGGGTGGACCCGGACCTCGAGCACACGGCCACGGCGCAGGTTGCGCGAGGCGACCTGCACATCATCGGGGTTGTCGACGATGCCTTTCACGAGGTGCTCGAGAGCCTCCTCGAGCATGCTCAGGCCTCGGTCGACTCGGCGGAGGAGGCAGCAGCCTCGTCCGCCTTCTTGTCGGCCTTCTTCGCCTTCGGCGTGATGGCCTCGCCCTTCGACTCCTCACCATCGCTGGAGAGGGCCTCGAACAGGGCGCGCTTGTCGGCCTTGGGCTCCGGCTGCAGCAGCGGCGCGGGGGCCGGGAGGCCCTTGTGCGCCTGCCAGTCACCGGTGAGCTTCAGGATCGCGAGGACCGGCTCGGTCGGCTGGGCGCCGACGGACAGCCAGTACTGCGCACGCTCCGAGTTGACCTCGATGCGCGACGGGTTCTGCACCGGGTGGTACAGACCGATCTCCTCGATGGCCCGGCCGTCACGGCGGGTGCGGGAGTCGGCGACGACGATGCGGTAGTGAGGCGAACGGATCTTGCCCAGACGCTTCAGCTTGATCTTGACTGCCACGGAAGTGGTGTCTCCTGGTCTATGACGTGGTTGGGCACAACGAAGATGCCACGTGGGGTTGCGGTACTCGGGTGCCCGATGGACGCGTCAGCCGGAGGAGAGAGGGGTCCTGTGCGACTGTCGAGTACAGCTAGCCATTGTGCCACACCCCATCGGCTCACCCCACCGCGACCGCGGTCTCCGGAATCCGGAACGGCTTTCCGCAGCCGCCGCAGACGATCGGCGCCTGGGCGAGGACCGAGGGGACCACGCGCACATTGCGGCCGCAGTCGCAGACGGCCTTGACCCGCACGCCCCCTCCGGAGGAGCCGTGCCGGGCGGCCGGGCCGCGGAAGGAGCGCTTGGTGTCGGCGGCGGTGGCCACGGTGTGCGCCTTGAGGGCACGTTGCAGCCGTTCCGTCGTCGGCCGGTAGCGCCGCTTGGCCTCGGGGTTGAGCGTGACCAGCGAGAAGCCGCTGCTGGGGTGGGGCTCCTCGGCATGGTCGAGGCCCAGCTCCTCGGCGATCGCCAGGAATCGTCGGTTGTGATAGCGGCCGGCGCGCGAGGTGTCGCGGACACCTCGGGCGGCGGCGATGCCGTGGACTGCCTCGTGGAGCAGTCGCTCGAAGGAGAGCTCGGCGCCACAGGCGGACGAGGACTCTCCGATCAGGGACTCGGGTGCGGCGAGATCGGGCAGCTCGGGGTGGTACCGCTGAATGTCGGCCCACGCCTGCGCCAGCTCTGCGGCAAGTACAGGTGGTGTCGTGCTCACGTCGTGACCAACGAGCGCGGGGCCCTCGGTGTTCCGATTCCGGGCCATCCCAAATATTTTGCACGTACCAGTCGGTTGACCTTCATGCGTCGCGACGAGGGCGGGTGCGCTGATCTGCGGAGAAGCCTCACAGCTCGCACCAAGACGGTACGTAGTGGCGCGTACGCCTGCGCGCGTAGCCGCGGTACGCGCCCCCTGCGGGGGCGGACGGCAGGGGCGAGGGTACCCGCACCGTCCTGACGTGCTCGACGTGCCCCCACCGGCGTGTCGGGTCAGACTGGGACCGGCAGAGGACGGGACGGACCCTTCGGGGCGTTCCCCGCCGTCCGGGTGCGCCGGTGCCGTCGTGCGCCGGACGGCAGTGCGGACAACCACGCCCCGCAGACCTCTGGACGCGGCGGCGGATGCGCAGTTCTCTTGCATACGGGGGAGCGCGCGTCACCTGGACGGGACGGCCGTCCATTCGGGCACGACCGATCGGCAGAACCGGCAACCTCGGCGGATTGGGGCGCATTCCATGACACCAACGCTCGTTCGGCACCACCGGCACACGGAGTCGTCCGCCCCGGCGGACGGCGCCTCCCGCGCCCGCGACTGGGCGGAGATCCAGGAACGGATGCTGGCACCGCTGTACGAAGCGGTGTACACGCGGCTCGAGGTGGGGCCCGCCACGCGGATGCTCTCGCTCGGCTGCGGCTCCGGTCTGGCACTGCTGATGGCCGTGGGCCGGGGCGCCTCGGTCACCGGCGTGGACACCGACCCGGACCGCCTCGCCCTCGCCCGGACCCGGCTGCTGCCCGCCTCGGACGAGCGCGGCGCACCGGCCACCGCCCCGCTGCTCACGGAGAGCGTCGCCGAGGCGGCGGACAGCGGACCGCACCACCTGATCACCGCGTTCACCCCGATCGGCTGCGAGGCGGACGACGGCGAGGACCTGGTGCGGGCGCTGGAGACCGCCGTGCCGTCGGCGGACCGGCGCGCCACGGTCGTCCTGACCGGCTGGGGCCCGCCGGAGCGGTGTGCCACGGAGTCGGTGCTCCGGGTGGCCGGGCGGCTCGCCGACGACGGGCGCGGACCGGGCGGCGGCTGGCGCGGGCCGCGCCGCGACGATCTGGAGGACGTGGCCTTCCGGGCCGGGCTGCGGCCGGACGGCTCCGGCCGGGTGGCCTGCCCGTTCGGTTACGCGGACATGGACAGCGCGGTACGCGGCCTGCTGTCGACCCGGCTGTTCGAGGCGGCGGTCCGGGCCACGGACCGGTGGCAGGTGGAGAAGGAACTCGCCGAGGCGCTGCACCCGCACCGGCGGCCGGACGGCACGGTGTGGATGTCCAACGTGTTCCGGTACCTGGTCTGCACGACGTGACCGTACGCCGGAGGGGCGCCCACCGACTCGGTGAGCGCCCCTCCGGCATGACGTGACGCGAGCGTCAGCCCATGAACTTCTTGAACTCGTCCGGCAGCTCGAAGTTCTGGGCGTCCTGGCCGGCCGGGAGGCCGGGGACGCCGTTCTGCGCGGCCTCCCGGCGGGCGGCCGCGGCCTGCTCCTCGGCCTTGCGCTTCATCGGGTTGCCGCTCTTGCGCTTGCCCTTGGCCTGCTTGACCTGCTTCTTCTGCCGGCCCGGACCGCCGCCCATGCCCGGCATCCCGGGCATCCCCGGCATGCCGCCGCCCTGCGCCATCTTCGACATCATCTTGCGGGCCTCGAAGAACCGCTCGACCAGGCCCTTGACGGCGGAGACCTCGGAACCGGAGCCCTTGGCGATACGGGCGCGGCGCGAGCCGTTGATGATCGTCGGGTCGGCGCGCTCCTTCGGGGTCATCGACTTGATGATCGCGGCCATGCGGTCGATGTCGCGCTCGTCGATGTTGTTGATCTGGTCCTTGATCTGGCCCATGCCGGGCAGCATGCCGAGCAGCTTGGAGATGGAGCCCATCTTCCGGACCTGCTCCATCTGGGCCAGGAAGTCGTCGAACGTGAAGTCCTTGCCCTTGCTGGACGCCAGCTTGGAGGCCATCTTGGCGGCCTCTTCCTGGCTGAAGGTCTTCTCCGCCTGCTCGATCAGGGTGAGCAGGTCACCCATGTCGAGGATCCGGGACGCCATGCGGTCCGGGTGGAACGCGTCGAAGTCGTCCAGCTTCTCGCCGTTCGACGCGAACATGATCTGCTTGCCCGTGACGTGGGCGATCGACAGGGCGGCACCACCGCGGGCGTCACCGTCGAGCTTGGAGAGCACCACGCCGTCGAAGCCGACGCCGTCGCGGAACGCCTCGGCGGTGTTGACCGCGTCCTGGCCGATCATCGCGTCGACCACGAACAGGATCTCGTCCGGGCTGACGGCGTCGCGGATGTCCGCGGCCTGCTGCATCAGCTCCTGGTCGATGCCGAGGCGGCCGGCGGTGTCCACGATCACGACGTCGTACTGCTTGGTCCGGGCGTGCTCGATGGAGTCCTTGGCGACCTGGACCGGGTCGCCGACGCCGTTGCCCGGCTCGGGGGCGTACACCGCGACACCGGCGCGGTCGGCGACGACGCTCAGCTGGTTGACGGCGTTGGGGCGCTGGAGGTCGCAGGCGACGAGCAGCGGGGAGTGGCCCTGGCCCTTGAGCCAGAGGCCGAGCTTTCCGGCGAGGGTCGTCTTACCGGCACCCTGGAGACCGGCGAGCATGATCACGGTGGGCGGGTTCTTGGCGAACCGCAGCCGCCGGGTCTCGCCGCCGAGGATGGAGATGAGCTCCTCGTTGACGATCTTGACGACCTGCTGGGCGGGGTTGAGGGCCTGGGAGACCTCTACGCCGCGCGCCCGCTCCTTGACGTTGGCGATGAAGGACCGGACGACGGGCAGCGCCACGTCGGCTTCGAGCAGGGCGATACGGATCTCGCGAGCCGTGGCGTCGATGTCCGCCTCGGACAAGCGGCCCTTGCCCCGGAGGTTCTTGAAAGTCGCGGCAAGGCGGTCGGAGAGAGTATCGAACACGGCGCTCGTCGGTCCTCAGGGTCGGGGCGGGTCGGGTCAGTAGGTTCCCAGGGTATCCGGACGCCGGAGAAGGCCAAGACCTCGCCCGGCTCCGGCCTCAGCCGAGCGCCTTCTCGACCTCCCGGGCCAGCTCCGCCGCCCGCTGCGCCGACAGCGGCTTCCCGTCCGCGTCCGTGACGTAGAAGGCATCCACCGCGTTCGCCCCCAGCGTCGACACATGCGCGCTCCGCACCCGGACCGCGCTCCGCTCCAGTGCCTGCCCGATGCGGTGCAGCAGGCCGGGGGCGTCCTGGGCGCGGACCTCGATCACCGTGGCGAGCCGGGAGCCCGCCGGGGCCACCGTCACCCGGGGCGGCGGCGCCTTCACACCGCGCCGCCGGGGGTAGGCGGCCTCCCGCTCGGCGAGGCGGGCGGGGATGTCCAGGGTGCCGTCCAAGGCGCGTACGAGGTCGGCGCGCAGCCGGTCCGCCCGGGGCAGCGAGCCGTATTCGGCGGCGACGCGCCAGCTGAGCAGCAGCAGGTCCGCGGAGTCCCCCAGCTCCGTGGGCAGCTCCACGGCGCGCAGGTCGGCGGCGCGGACGGTGAGGCGGTGCAGGGCGAGGACCCCCGCGGCGGCGGGCAGCACGCCGGGCCGGTCGCGGAGCGCGATGAGGAGTTCGACGCCGACCGGTTCCGGGCCGTCCTCCTCGTGCGGGGTCTCGGGCCGGGTGTGCAGGGCGAGGACGGGGGTGCCGGTGCGCAGCGCCTCGATCGCGAGGCGTTCCTGCTCGGCGCTCGGGGCGGCGGGCTCGGGCTCCTCGGGGGCCTCCCCCGCCAGGACCTGGGCGACGCGTTTGACGAGTTCGGTGACGAGGGAGGCGCGCCAGGCGGACCAGGCGGCGGGCCCGGTGGCCAGCGCGTCGGCCTCGGTGAGGGCGTGCAGCAGCTCCAGGGTGGCCGTGGTCCCGACGGCGTCGGCGACGGCGCGGACGGTGGCCGGGTCGTCCAGGTCGCGCCGGGTGGCGGTCTCGATGAGCAGCAGGTGGTGGCGGACGAGGGTGGCGATGACGCCCACGTCGTGCTGGTCGAAGCCGATGCGGGCGGCCATGTCGCGGGCGATGACCTCACCGGCGACGGAGTGGTCGCCGGGCCAGCCCTTGCCGATGTCGTGCAGCAGGGCGGCGACGAGGAGGAGGTCGGGGCGGCCGACGCGGCGGGTGAGCGAGGCGGCGCGGACGGCCGTCTCGACGAGATGGCGGTCGACTGTCCAGGTGTGGACGGGGTTGCGCTGGGGGCGGCAGTGGACGCGTTCCCAGTCGGGCAGCAGGCGGGTGATCAGCCCTTCGGCCTCCAGCGCCTCCCAGACGGGGATCGTGGCCTCGCCTGCGCCGAGCAGGGTGACCAGCTCCTCGCGGGCCTCGGCCGGCCAGGGCACCGGGAGCGGCTGGGCGGTGGTGGCGAGGTGGCGCACGACGTGGCGGGAGAGCGGCAGTCCGGACTGGGCGGCCGCGGCGGCGGCGCGCAGGACGAGCACCGGGTCCCGTTCGGGCCGGGCGGTGCGGGCGAGTACGGCCTCGCCGTCGGCCTCCACGACGCCGTCGGCGAGCGGGGTCCGGTCCGGGGCGGGGGTCCGGCCGCCGCCGAGCAGGGCGCGCAGCCGGGGCCGGGCGGAGCGGGCGCGCAGGACCCGGCCGACCTCGCGCCAGGTGACGTCGGTGGCGTACGAGACGGTGCGGGCGGCCTCGTAGACCTGGCGGAGCAGGGCGTCGGCGTCGAGGAGGCCGAGGGCCTGGGCGACCTGGTCCTGTTCCTGGAGGGCGAGGCGGTCGGTGGCGCGGCCGGTGGTGAGGTGGAGGGCGTCACGGGCGTCGAGGAGGACGCGGCGGGCCTCGGCGAGCCCTTCGCGGGGGGCGTCGGCGACCCAGGAGGCGGCGACGGCGCGCAGGGCGGTGACGTCGCGCAGGCCGCCCCGGGCCTCCTTGAGGTCGGGTTCGAGGAGGAACCGCAGCTCGCCGTGGCGTTCGGCGCGTTCGCGGCAGAGTTCGCGGAGGTCCGGGAGGCGTTTGGGGGCCTGGTTGCGCCAGTCCGCGAGGATCGCGGTGCGCAGCGAGGCGACGAGGCCGAGGTCCCCGGCGACGGGCCGGGCGTCGAGCAGTCCGAGCTGGACCTTGAGGTCCTCGCCCGCGGTCTTCCGGGCCTCGGCTGGGGTGCGTACGGAGTGGTCGAGGGCGAGGCCCAGGTCCCAGACGGGGTACCAGATCCGGTCCGCGAGGGCGGCGACGGCCGCGGGGTCGGCGGTGCCGTCGTGCAGGAGGAGGAGGTCGAGGTCGCTGCGCGGGGAGAGTTCGCCGCGGCCGTAGCCGCCGACGGCGACGAGGGCGGCGCCCCGGACCCCGGCGTGCTGGGCCGCGCCGGTGAACAGGGCGGTGAGCCAGTCGTCGGTGAGGGCGGCGAGGGCCGCACGGCGCGGCGGCCCGGGCCGCTCCTTCTCCTGGAGAAGGCGCAGCCGGGCCGCCGCATAGCCGCTGGGGCGCGAGTCCTCGGATTCGGTGGTCGCTTCGATGCTCGTCACCCAGCTGCCCTTTCCGTGTGCGGAACCGTGCGAAACAGTCGGCGGGGGCCGGTCAGAGGGCGTCCGGGCCGCGTTCGCCCGTACGGACCCTGACGGCCGTCTCGACGGGGACCGTCCAGACCTTGCCGTCACCGATCTTGCCGGTTCGGGCGGCCTTGACGACGACGTCGAGGAGCTGTTCGGCGTCCTCGTCCTCGACCAGGACCTCGATGCGGATCTTGGGGACGAGGTCGACGGTGTACTCGGCGCCCCGGTAGACCTCGGTGTGGCCGCGCTGCCGTCCGTAGCCGCTGGCCTCGGTGACGGTAAGGCCCTGGACGCCGAACGCCTGGAGGGCTTCCTTGATCTCGTCGAGGCGGTGGGGCTTCACGACTGCGGTGATGAGCTTCATGCGTCCACCTTCTTGTTCGTCGGGGCGGCCGGGCCGGGGGCGGGGCTGCGGTACGGGAGGCCGCGCCGCCGCCGGCGCCGCTGAAGTCGTACGCGGTCTCGGCGTGTTCGACCTGGTCGATGCCGGAGACCTCGTCGTCCTCGTCCACCCGCATCCCGAGGATCTTGTCGACCAGGAAGGCGAGGATCGCGGAGACGACGAGAGAGTACGCGAGGACCGCGAAGACGCCGACGGCCTGCTTGCCGAGCTGGTCGAGCCCGCCGCCGTAGAAGAGCCCCTTGGCGTCGGACTGGACGCCGCCGGTGGCGAAGAAGCCGACGAGCAGGGAGCCGATGATGCCGCCGACGAGGTGGACGCCGACGACGTCGAGGGAGTCGTCGTAGCCGAACTTGTACTTGAGGCCGACGGCCATGGCGCACAGCACACCGGCGATGGCGCCGACCGCGATGGCGCCGAGCGGGCTGACCGCGCCGCCGGACGGGGTGATGGCGACGAGTCCGGCGACCGCGCCGGAGGCGGCACCCAGGGTGGTGAAGGCGCCGTGCCGGATCTTCTCGTACACGAGCCAGGCGAGCATCGCGGCACCGGTGGCGACCTGCGTGTTGACGAACATGACCGCGCCCACGCCGTCGTCGTTGCCCAGCCAGGAGCCGGCGTTGAAGCCGAACCAGCCGAACCAGAGGAGACCGGCGCCGAGCATCACGAGCGGCAGGCTGTGCGGCCGCATCGGGTCCTTCTTGAAGCCGACGCGCTTGCCGATCACCAGGATCACGCCGAGCGCCGCCGCACCCGCGTTGATGTGGACGGCGGTGCCGCCGGCGAAGTCGATGACGCCGAGTTCGAACAGCCAGCCGCCCGCGCCCCACACCCAGTGCGCGACCGGGAAGTAGACGACGGTGACCCACAGCGTGATGAACAGCGCCCAGGAGGTGAACTTGACCCGGTCGGCGAGGGCACCGCTTATCAGGGCGGGCGTCAGGATGGCGAACATCAGCTGGAACACGGCGAAGACGTAGACCGGGATGGTGTAGCCGTCCCAGAGTTCCGTGACGCCGATCCCGCTGAGGCCGACGAAGTCCTGGCTCCAGCCGATGACGGAGCCGGCGTCGGTCCCGAAGGCGAGGCTGAAGCCGTACAGCACCCACAGGATCGTGACGATCCCGAGGCTGATGAAGCTCATCATCAGCATGTTGAGGGTGCTCTTGACGCGGACCATGCCTCCGTAGAAGAAGGCGAGGGCCGGGGTCATGAGCATCACCAGGGCCGAGCAGATGAGCATGAAGCCGGTGTTGGCGGCAGACAGCGTCGGGGTGTCTGCGGCAAGCGTCGTGATGCCTGGGGGCATCGGCGTCTCCTCGTCGTCGGTGCGGCCGCGTGCGGGCGGTGGGGGCACAACCACTGCGGGACCACTGGGGAAAGGTGCGGGCCGGTTATGAGCCACGAGGTTCGCCCAGCGCCGTTTCGGCCGGTGCGCCGCGATGTTTCGCGGCAGTGACGAAGGAAAGCGACGTGTTACGTCCCCATGAACCGCGCATGCCGTACCCACGCTCGCGCCCACTCTGCGGCCCGGGCCGCATACGGTGCGGTTACGACGCTCCGGCAGGGGAACGACCACACGAACCGGCCACGCCGATCACCCGTTGACCTGGCAATGGGGGGAGCCGAAGTCGGTCTGTGCTGGGTGATCGTCGTGGCCGGGGACTGGGGCCCGATGGCCCGTCGCTAGACGGTTTCCACGGTTTCGGGCAGCTGTTCGATGAGGAGTTCGGTGAGCCTGGCGACCTCGGGCACGTCCCCGAAGTCCCTGGCGGCGGTGTCGACGGTCTTGCGGAGCCGGGTGTTGACCCGCTCGGAGCGCACCTTTTTGGCCACGCGCAGCGCCTGCTCGGCCGGCACGGTGGACGCCTCGGGCTCGCCCTTGAGGAGGTGCACGGTGGCGAGGCCGATCAGATTGAGCGCGTAGGAGCGCTGGTGCTCGTCGTCCTCGCCGAAGAGCTGGACCGCCTTCTGCATGACGGGCTCGGCGAGCGAGGCGTACGCGGGGCTGCGGCCGGCCACGTAGGCGAGGTCCCGGTACGAGTGCGAGTTCTCGCCGTTCAGCTCGGCCTCGGAGAAGAAGCGGATCCAGTCGGGCTCGGGCTCGCCGTCGATACCGGCGTCCAGGAAGGTGTCCTCGGCCATCCGGACCGCCCGCTTGCACTTGCTGGGCTGGCCCATGTTCGCGTAGGCGCGGGCCTCCATCGCGTACAGCATGGCCTGCGTGCGCGGGGTCGCGCAGTCGCGGCTGCCGTACTGGGCGAGGTGGATCAGCTCCAGGGCGTCGTCCGGGCGGCCGAGGTGGATCATCTGCCGGCTCATGCTGGACAGGACGTACGAGCCGAGCGGCTTGTCGCCGGCCTCCTTGGCGGCGTGCAGGGCGAGCACGAAGTACTTCTGGGCGGTGGGCTGGAGGCCGACGTCGTAGCTCATCCAGCCCGCCAGCTCGGCCAGTTCGGCGGCGCAGCGGAACAGGCGCTTGGAGGTGGCGGCGGGCTGGGGCTCCTGGAGCAGGTCGGTGACCTCGTGGAGCTGGCCGACGACGGCCTTGCGGCGCAGTCCGCCGCCGCACTGCGCGTCCCACTGGCGGAACATCGTGGTGGTCGACTCCAGCAGGTCCAGCTCGGGGCCGGAGAGCCGGGACGGGCGGCGGGCGGCGGCGGGTTCCGGTTCGGCGGCGGGGGCGGCCGCGACCGGCACCAGCCAGCGCTGCATGGGCTCGATGAGGGCGGGACCGGCGGCGAGGGCGAGCGAGCTGCCGAGGAAGCCCCGGCGGGCCAGCATCAGGTCGCTCCGGGAGAACTCGCTGAGCAGGGCGACGGTCTGCGGGCCCGCCCAGGGCAGGTCCACACCGGCCACGGAGGGTGCCTGGTGCGGGGTGCGCAGCCCCAGGTCCTCGACGGCGACGACGCTGCCGAAGCGCTCCGAGAACAGCTCGGACAGGATGCGCGGGATGGGCTCGCGCGGCTGCTCGCCGTCCAGCCAGCGCCGCACCCGGGAGGTGTCGGTGCTGATGTGGTGGGCGCCCATCTGGCGCGCCCGGCGGTTCACCTGCCGTGCCAGCTCGCCCTTCGACCAGCCGCTGCGCACGAACCATGAACCCAGTTGCCCGTTCGGGCGCTTGCCGGCGTTCGTCTCGCCTGCGCCGCTGCCACTCACGGATAAGCCCCCATCCCGCCGAAATACGTGTCGCGCGAAGCACTACCAGAATGCCCCGAACTCATGTCGCCCGTACGGGCGTTGGGCCCGATCGAACAGAAAACCGGGTTGCCTGCGGCATACCCACGGGCGCACATACTTCCATGGTTCGTGTACCGACGGTAATCCTACGATCACGGGCCCCGCGAGGCCCTTTGCGTAATCGCCACCATTCGCCACCCCTTCGATTGAACGCCACCCCCATGGCCCGCGATTCACTTGACAGGACGATTCGCACGGGCGCGAGGAAGCGCCCGGGGGCGCGCGGGCGGTTGCACGCTCCTCTTCGTAACCACCGGCGAACCGGACCCGTTGGAGGGGGCATGGGCTTCACGATCGGAATCCGCGAGATGCGCACCGGCGCACGGCGTCGCGCCCGTGCCGCCGTCGGCGGTACGGAGGTGGCCGAGTACACCGGCCTGTGGGGCTGGGCCGTGGTGCCCGGGGCCCGCGCGGCGGGCGGCGCCTGCTCCTGCGGGGACCCGGGCTGCGCCGCCCCGGGCGCGCATCCGCTGGAGTTCGCCCGTGAGGTGCCCGCCGGGGCGACGCTCGACGCGGCGGCACGCGCCTGGGCCGAGGTGCCCGGCGCCTCGATGATGCTCCCCGTGGGCCGGAGCTTCGACGTGCTGGACGTGGCGGAGGGGGCCGGGCGCCGGGCCCTGGTGCGGATGGAGCGGATGGGGCTGCCGCTGGGCCCGGTCTCGGTGACCCCGCAGGGCCGGGCGCAGTTCTTCGTCGCGCCGGGCGCCGCCGACGAGCTGCCCCGGCTGCTGTACCGGATGGGCTGGGACGACGCGGGGCTCGATCTGCGGGCGCTCGGCGCGGGCAGCCACATCACCGCGCCGCCCTCGGACCGGGGCGGGCTCGGCCCGGTCCGCTGGCTGAGGGCGCCGGGGCCGGACAGCGCGACGCCGCCGGAGGCCCGGCTGCTGCTGGGCACGCTGGCGTACCTCTGCCACCGGTGGGCGGCGCCCTGCGGCTGAGCCGCGCAGCTCCCGCACAGCAGGAAGCCCGGCCGCACGAAAGCGGCCGGGCTTCGGAGCTGTCCGGTGGGGGTCAGTCCCCGATCAGCGCGTCCACGAACGCCTCGGGCTCGAACGGCGCCAGGTCGTCCGGGCCCTCGCCGAGTCCGACGAGCTTGACCGGGACGCCCAGCTCGCGCTGGACGGCGATGACGATGCCGCCCTTGGCGGTGCCGTCCAGCTTGGTGAGGACGATGCCGGTGATGTCGACCACCTCGGCGAAGACCCGCGCCTGCACCAGGCCGTTCTGCCCGGTGGTGGCGTCCAGGACGAGCAGCACCTCGTCCAGCGGGCCGTGCTTCTCGACGACCCGCTTGACCTTGCCCAGCTCGTCCATGAGCCCGGTCTTGGTGTGCAGCCGGCCGGCGGTGTCGATGAGCACCACGTCGGCGCCCTCGGCGATGCCCTCCTTGACCGCGTCGTAGGCGATGGAGGCCGGGTCGCCGCCCTCGGGGCCGCGCACGGTACGGGCGCCGACGCGCTCGCCCCAGGTCTGGAGCTGGTCGGCGGCGGCGGCGCGGAAGGTGTCGGCCGCGCCGAGCACCACGCTGCGGCCGTCGGCGACGAGCACCCGGGCCAGCTTGCCGGTGGTGGTGGTCTTGCCGGTGCCGTTGACGCCGACGACCATCACGACGCCGGGGGTCTCCAGACCGCCCTCCGTCTTCACGGCGCGGTCGAAGTCGGTGCCGAGCAGGGTGAGCAGCTCCTCGCGGAGCAGGGCGCGCAGCTCCTCGGGGGTGCGGGTGCCGAGGACCCGGACGCGCTCGCGCAGGCGCTCGACCAGCTCCTGGGTGGGGGCGACGCCGACGTCGGCGGTGAGGAGGGTGTCCTCGATCTCCTCCCAGGTGTCCTCGTCCAGATTGTCCCGGGACAGCAGGGCGAGGAGCCCCTTGCCGAGGGTGTTCTGCGAGCGGGCGAGGCGGGCGCGCAGCCGGACGAGCCGGCCGGCGGTGGGCTCGGGGACGTCGAGCGCGGGGACTTCCGGCTCCGCGGCCTCCGGCTCGGCCTCGGCGGGCGGGGCCGCGACGTCCTCGATGGTGCGGCGCGATTCCTCGCGCGGCTCTTCGGCCTCCTCACCGACACGGGGCTCAGCGGGAGGTGTGAGGGGCGGCGTGCTCGACGGTGCCGGGGGCAGCTGCTTCTTCTTGCGGCTGCTGACCACGAGCCCGCTGATCACGCCGACCGCGACCAGGGCGATGACTACAGCAAGGATGACGAATTCCATAACCCTCCCAGTATCGGTCACCCGGACCGGCAATCCAGGGAGGGACCGGTCCGGCGCAGGATCAGGGGCGCGTACGTCCTTGCGGTCGTTACGCCCGTTATGCCGGAAAGGTACGATCCTGGCCGTGGAGACCCGTGGCCTGGACCCCGTGCCCGACGAGGAGCGCACCGGCCGGGTCCGGGCCCTCTTCCCCACCTGGGCCACGGCCAACATGACCGTGCTGCTCCTCACCGTGGGCGCGGGGCTCGTCGTGCTGAACGGGCTGAGTTTCTGGCAGGTGCTGGTGGCGGCCGTGGTGGCGCCGCTGATCTCGTTCGGCCTGGTCGGCTTCGTCTCGCTGGCCGGGAAGCGCGGCGGCGCCCCCGGCATGGCGCTGTCGCGCGCGGTCTTCGGCGTACGGGGCAATCTGGCGCCGGGGGCGCTGATCTGGGTGGCCCGGTGGGGCTGGGAGACGATGAACGCGGTCACCGGCGCGTACGCCCTGCTGACCGTGGGCGATGTGCTGTTCGGGGTCCGGAGCACGCCCGCGCTGATCATGGCGACGCTGCTCGCGTTCGTGGCGGGCAGCTTTCTGCTGTCGGGGCTCGGGCTGCGGGCGCTGCGGGCGGGCTGCACCTGGTCCGCGTATCTCTTCGGCGCCTTCAGCGTCCTGGTGCTGGCGCATCTCGCGGTGACGGTGCCGTGGCGCGCGGTGCTGGACCGGCCGCCCGGCGCGGTGTCAATGGTGGTCGCGGGCATCGGCACGCTGACGGCCGGGGGGATCAGCTGGGCGCCGTCCGGTCCGGACTTCGCCCGCTATCTGCCGCGCTCCTCCTCGGGCCGGGCGATGGTCGCGGTGACGGTGGGCGGGGCGCTGCTGGTGCTGGTGCCGCTGGTGGTGATGGGGGCGGTGATGGCGGTGCGGACGCCGGAGCTGGCGCTGACCCGCGATCCGGTCTCCTTCATCGGGGTCCTGCTGCCGACCTGGCTCTCCGTCCCGTATCTGGTCGTGGCGGTCACGGGCATGGTGCTGATCAACGCGCTGTCGATGTACTCGGCCGGTTTCACCGCGCAGAGCCTCGGCATCACCGTGCCGCGCGCCTGGGCCGTCGGGGTGAACGCGGCGATCAGCCTGTTCCTGGGATCGCTCCTGATGATGGTGGCGAGCAGCTTCATCGACGCCTTCGTGTCGTTCCTGCGGCTGCTCGCGGTGACGTTCTCGGCGTGGATCGGGGTCTTCGCCACGGACATGCTGCGCGGCCGCGCCTACGACCCGGTGGCGCTCCTGGACACCGGCCGGGGCGGCGCGTACTGGTACACGGGCGGCGTCGCGTGGCCCGCCCTGGCCGCGTGGGGCGCGGGGCTCGTGGTGGGGCTGCTGTTCACCGGGGTGGAGTGGTTCACCGGTCCGCTCGCCGGGACCTGGCCGGGCCGCAGCGGCCTGGGCTGGGCGGTCACGGCGCTCGTCTCGGGCGGCCTGTACGCGGTGCTGCCGCGCCCGGGCCGCCCCGACGAAAGGCCCTGACGAAAGGGCTAGCCCATCTCCTCCAGCGCCTTGCCCTTGGTCTCCTTCACGAACTTGAGGACGAAGGGGATGGAGAGCGTGGCGAAGCAGGCGTAGATGATGTACGTGCCCGAGAGGTTCCAGTCCGCGAGGCTCGGGAAGCTGGCGGTGATCGCCCAGTTGGCGATCCACTGCGCGGACGCGGCGACGCCGAGCGCGGCGGCGCGGATGCGGTTGGGGAACATCTCGCCGAGGAAGACCCAGACCACCACACCCCACGACAGGGCGAAGAAGAGCACGAAGATGTGGGCGGCGGCGAGGGCCACCGCGCCCTGGGCGGTCGGGAGCTTGCCGTCGACCAGGTCGGCGGAGAAGGCCCACGCCTCGAAGGCGAGGGCGACGGCCATGCCGCAGGAGCCGACGAGGGCGAGCGGACGGCGGCCGACGCGGTCCACCAGGATCATCGCGATGACGGTACCGATGATGTTGACGATCGACGTGGTGAACGACCAGAAGAAGGAGTCGGTCGGGTCGATGCCGACGGACTGCCACAGCGTCGCGGAGTAGTAGAACGCCACGTTGATGCCGACGAGCTGCTGGAACACCGAGAGGCCGATGCCGACCCAGACGATCGGCAGGAAGCCGAAGCGGCTGCCGAGCAGGTCCTTGAAGGTGGACTTGTGCTCGCGGCGCATCGCGGTCTCGATCTCCTCGACGCGCGCGTCCAGGTCGACGTTCTTGCCCTCGACCTCTTCGAGGATCTTCCGGGCCCGCTCCCGCTTGCCGATGGAGAGCAGGAAGCGCGGCGACTCGGGGATCGCGAAGGAGAGCAGCCCGTAGAGGACGGCGGGCACGACCATCACGCCGAGCATCCACTGCCAGGCTTCCAGCCCGCCGATCTTGCCGCGCTGGTCGCCGTCCGCGATCTGGAGGATGCCGTAGTTGACGAGCTGGGAGATGGCGATGCCGATGACGATCGCGGCCTGCTGGAAGGAGCCGAGGCGGCCCCGGTAGGCGGGCGGCGAGACCTCCGCGATGTAGGCCGGGCCGATCACCGAGGCCATGCCGATCGCGAAGCCGCCGATGATGCGCCACATCGCCAGGTCCCAGAGCGCGAACGGGAGCGCGGAGCCCACGGCGCTGATGGTGAACAGGACGGCGGCGATCTGCATGCAGCGGATGCGCCCGATGCGGTCCGCGATCCGGCCGGCCGTGGCGGCGCCGATCGCGCAGCCGATCAGCGCGATGGCGATGACCTGGGCGAGCGTGCCGGAGCCGATGTCGTACCGGTGGCGGATCGCCTCGACGGCGCCGTTGATCACCGAGCTGTCGTAGCCGAACAGGAAGCCGCCCATCGCGGCCGCGGCGGTGATGAAGATGACATGGCCGAGGTGGTCCGGATGGGCCGAACGGGCCCCGGACTCCGGTCCGGTTCCTGGCGACGTACTGGTCACGTAAGTCCTCCCTGGGGCGGGGCCACGGCATCGGACATGGGTAAGTGGATCTCAAGTGGCGCACATCTTCGGCCCCGCCACCACTCGGGTACCCCCGCGCTCAGCGCAGACGCTGGCTGATCACCTTGGAGACGCCGTCGCCCTGCATCGAGACGCCGTAGAGCGCGTCCGCGACCTCCATCGTCCGCTTCTGGTGCGTGATGACGATGAGCTGCGAGCTCTCCTGAAGCTCCTCCATGATCCGGATCAGCCGCTGGAGGTTGGTGTCGTCCAGCGCCGCCTCGACCTCGTCCATGACGTAGAACGGGCTGGGCCTCGCCTTGAAGATCGAGACCAGCAACGCCACCGCCGTCAGGGACCGTTCGCCGCCGGAGAGCAGGGAGAGCCGCTTGACCTTCTTGCCCGGCGGCCGGGCCTCGACGTCCACCCCGGTGGTGAGCATGTGGTCGGGATCGGTCAGGATCAGCCGCCCCTCACCGCCCGGGAAGAGCCGCGAGAAGACGCCCTCGAATTCGCGCGCGGTGTCCCGGTACGCCTCGGTGAACACCTGCTCGACCCGCTCGTCGACCTCCTTGACGACCTGGAGGAGGTCGGCACGGGTCTTCTTCAGGTCCTCCAGCTGCTCGGAGAGGAACTTGTGCCGTTCCTCCAGCGCGGAGAACTCTTCCAGGGCTAGCGGATTCACCTTCCCGAGTTGCTGGTACGCCCGTTCGGCCGACCGGAGCCGCTTCTCCTGCTCGGCCCTGACGAACGGCCGGGGCTGGTTACGGGGATGCTCCGGGTCCTCCGGCAGCTCCTCGCCCTCGGCCGGCGGCGACGGCGGGACGGGCTGGTCGGGTCCGTAGTCCGCCACCAGACCGGCCGGCTCGACGCCCAGCTCCTCCAGCGCCTTGGTCTCCAGCTGCTCTATCCGCAGCCGCTTCTCGGCCCCCAGCACCTCACCCCGGTGCACCGAGTCCGTCAGCTTGTCCAGCTCCCCCTTGAGGTCCCGGCCGCGCAGCCGCTCCGCCGCCAGCTCGCGCTCCCGCTCCCCCTTGGACTCCTCGGCCGCCGCCCGCTCCCGCTCCGCCCGTACGACGGAGACCTCGACGTGTGCGAGGAGCTGCCGGGCCCCCGACGCCACGGCCGCCGCCACCTCCGCCTCGTGCCGCAGCCGGGCGCGCCGCCGCTCGGCCCTGGTCCGCGCCTCGCGCTCGGCGCGCGCGGCCCGGTCCAGCGAGTCGGCGCGCCCGGCGAGGGCCTTGACGCGTTCCTCGTGCGTACGGAGCTGGAGGCGGGCCTCCATCTCGGTCTGGCGGGCGTTGGCGCCGTCGGCCGCGAGCCGGTCGCGCACACCGGTGTCCGGTTCGTCGTCGGCCCCGTCCCCGGCCGCCTCCTCGGCGACGAGCAGCCGTTCGGCCAGCTCCTCCGCCTCCTCGGTGGCCCGCTCCAGCGCCTCCTGCGCCCGGGCGGCGGAGGCGTCCATGCGCTCGGCCTCACCGGCGGCGCCCCGCGCCTGTCCGGCCAGGCGGCCGAGCTGCTGGGCGACCCCGGAGCGCTCCCGCTCGACGGCCCGGCGCCGCTCCCCCAGCTCCTCGACCAGGGCCGCCGACTCGGTCCGCCGCGCGGCAGCGAGCCGCTGGGCCTCGGCCAGTTCGGCGCAGCGCACGGCGAGCCCGGCGAGTTCGGCAGCGGCCTCGTCCACGGACGCCTGCACTTCGAGGAGGCTGGGCGCCCCGGCGGAGCCGCCGTGCGCGAAGTGGGCGGAGAGCAGGTCGCCCTCACCGGTCACCGCGGTCAGCTCCGGGTGCGCGGCGACCAGTTCCTCGGCGTCCTCCAGGGTCGCGACGACCACCATGTCCCGCACCAGTCTGCGGACGGCGGCCACCAGTTCGACGGGGCCGGTGACCAGTTCGGCGACGGGGGCGGCGGTGGGGGCGAGGGCCCGCACGGCGGGTACGGGGTCCGGGGCACGCGTCGCCGCTACGGCCTCCGCCGCTCCCCCGCCCTCCGTGCCCGGGCCGGGCAGCGCGACGTGCGTGGCGGCCCCGTGGTGCGGCGGGTGTGCCGAGGTGCCCTGGCCGGGTACGTGCCCGGTCGCGTCGCCGTCCCCGGTGGCGGCCCGCTCCGGCCCGCCCAGGAGCAGCGCCGCGCGCCCCGCGTCCTGCTTGCGCAGCAGCCGGATCGCCTCGGCCGCGGTGGCCGGGTCGGTGACCGCGACCGCGTCCGCCGCCGCGCCCAGCGCCGCCGCCACCGCGACCTCGTGGCCCGGGGCCACCGTGAGCAGTTCGGCGGCGGGCCCGAGCAGGCCGGTGAGCCGGTCGCGGGCCCCGAGCAGCGCCCCCGTACCGTCCTTGCGCCGCAGCCCGAGGGCCAGGGCGTCGTGCCGGGCGGCGACGGCGGCGCGCTGTCGTTCGGCGGCGGTGGCCTCCTCGCGGGCCCGGGAGTGCGCTGCCTCGGCCTCCTTCAGCGCGCGGCGGGCGGCCTCGTGCTGTTCGCCCAGCTCCGTGTCGCCGGCGTCCAGGCCGTCGACCTCGGCCTTCAGCTCCTCGTACTCCTCCTGCGCGGCGACGGCCCGCTCCCGGGCCTCGTCGCGCGAGGCGGAGAGCCGGTCGATCTCCGCCTGGGCCGAACCGGCGCGGCTGCGGGCGGCGTTGACCTGGCCGTGCAGCCGGGCGAGCCCTTCGCGGCGGTCGGCGAGGGCGCGGGCGGCGTCCTTGAGGCGGCGCTCCTCGGCCGCCAGCTCGCGCTCCAGCTCCTGGCGGTGCGATGCGGTGTCGTCCAGCGCGTGTTCGGCCGCTTCCAGGGCGGCGGTCAGCTCGGCCTCCTGCTCGCGGATGCGGGCGGCCTCGCGCTCCATGTCCTCGGGGTCGCGGCCGCGGCGCTCCTCCTCGGGCGGGGCGGTGGCGCTCTTCACCCGGGCGTCGGCCAGCGAGATCGTGCCGCGTACCCGTTCGGCGAGCTGGGACAGCTCGTACCAGGTCTGCTGGGCGCGCTGGAGCCGGGGCGTCAGCCGCCGTACCTGGTCCTCCAGTTCGGCCTCGCGGGCGAGGGCGGCCTTGAGCTCCGCCTCGGCGGCCTCGCGGCGCTGTTTGAGCGCGGCCTCGTCGGCGATCTCGCTGCGCAGGGCGGTGCGCAGCGTCACGAGGTCGTCGGCGAGGAGGCGCAGCCGGGCGTCGCGCAGGTCGGCCTGGATGACGGCGGCGCGGCGGGCCACGGCCGCCTGCCGGCCGAGGGGCTTCAGCTGTCTGCGCAGCTCGTCGGTGAGGTCCTGGACCCTGGCGAGGTTCGCGCCCATCGCGTCCAGCTTCCGCAGCGCCTTCTCCTTGCGCTTGCGGTGCTTGAGGACGCCGGCCGCCTCCTCGATGAAGGCGCGGCGGCCCATCGGGTCGGCGTGCAGGACGGAGTCAAGCTGGCCCTGGCCGACGATGACGTGCATCTCGCGGCCGATGCCGGAGTCGGAGAGGAGTTCCTGGATGTCCAGGAGCCGGCAGGTGTCGCCGTTGATCTGGTATTCGCTGCCGCCGTTGCGGAACATGATGCGCGTAATGGTGACTTCGGCGTATTCGATGGGCAGGGCGCCGTCGGAATTGTCGATCGTCAGCGAGACCTCGGCCCGGCCCAGCGGCGGCCGGCCGGTGGTCCCGGCGAAGATCACGTCCTCCATCTTGCCGCCGCGCAGCGATTTCGCGCCCTGTTCGCCCATGACCCAGGAGAGAGCGTCCACCACATTGGATTTGCCCGACCCATTGGGCCCGACGACGCAGGTGATGCCGGGTTCGAACCGCAGCGTCGTGGCGGAGGCGAACGACTTGAAACCGCGCAGGGTCAGGGCCTTGAGGTGCACGCCGCCGGACTCTACCTTTCGCTCTCGGTTTCGCTGATGAAGGTGCAGGGCACATCAGACGGTAAGGGAAGGGGTGTACGTCCGGGGGCGGGACCTGCGCGAGGCGGGGGAAAAGAAAGAAGGGACGCCGAAGCGTCCCCTGTGATTCTGCGGATCAGGCGGTGCCGCACGCGTGCCCGCGGCCTGACGGAGATTGCGGGCGTGGCGTGTGGGTCAGGTCGCCGTGCGGATCAGGTCAGTGCCGGCTCCGCCTGGGGTACGTCGATGTCGATGCTGTCGAGCAGCGACTGGTGCTGAGCGGCGGCGTTGAGCGCGTCGTTCTCCTCCTGAATCCGTACGAGCTCGGATTCGAGGTCCTGGACGCGCTGCTGGAGCCGTCGCATCTCGGCGAGGAGTCGCGGGTCGGAACCGCCGACGTAACCGAGAAGCGCCTTTGCCATGATGGATGGTCCTCCACAATGAGTGACCGACCGATGCGGTGTGGGTCGTGAGGGATCGCACCCGCGGTGTTCGGCAGTGCTCGCTGTCACTGCTGTCCTGCTGCCTACCAGCTCTGCCGAACAGCTGAGGTGCGCGGGGATTTCAGAGTCTCACCAAAAAGTTTGACGGTCAACACGATCACACCCCACAGAGGCGGGCGTCCCGGGGGCGCGCGGCGAGACGATCATGCGGCGCGGCTCTCCGACGGGGCCCTCAGGGGTACGGAGATCATCCTTAGGGCGGCAGCCTGGCATGCCAACCGAATCTTGGCAACCATCAGGACATTCCGCAGGTCATTTCATGTGTACGCGCGACGGGGGCGCTTGCCGTCACCGCCCGCCGCGCATCGAACACGAGCCGAACACGGCTCCCTTTCGGGAGCCTTTCGGGGGCGGTCTCAGCGGATCGCGAATCCCTCGTATCCGCCGCGCGGCGTGTCCCATATCTCAGTGACGCCGTCAACGCGGCCGGGTGTGTCGTCGGAGCGGAGCCAGTCGAGAAGACGGTGGCAATTCTCACGCGGACCCTCGGCCACGACCTGTACCCGGCCGTCGTCCAGATTGAGGGCGAAACCGGTGAGGCCGCCGATCTCCAAAGCGTTTGCCCTGGTGAACCAGCGGAAGCCTACTTGCTGTACTCGGCCGCGTACCCAAGCGGTGAGCCGTGCATCTTCGTTCATGCCCGAACGCTATCGGTCCCATTCCTTTCGGAGCACCTCCCGGCGAATCGCCATGGCGTACAGTCCCCTCGCAAAAGCTTCACTCGTTCGGGTGAGCACGGGCGTCGAAAACGGCGTCCAGGTCGTCAGAAGGGCACAGCAGATGGGACGCCATCGACGCAGCGCCGCAGCCCCCGCCGCCGAGGAACAGGCGGACGGGGCCTCGGCCCGGCACCGCGGAGCGGGCCGCAGGAAGCGGTCCGCGATCCCCGTGCGCACCGGACTCATAGGTGTCTCGGCGGCCGTGGCCGTCGGCGCCGTCGCCGTGGCGTCGGGTCTGCTGCCCGGCGGGGACAGTCTCACCGTGAGCGGCGGTCCGACCGCCGACCAGGTCCGCTCCCAGGCCGCCCCGGACCTGCTCACCCAGGGGGGCATCACCGCATCGCCCTCCGACCGCTCCTCCGCTTCCGCACCGGCGAGCCGGGGGACCGACCGCCCCGCCGCGCCCAAGAAGTCGCACTCCGCGGTGTCGAAGCCCTCCGATTCGGCCTCGCCCAGCGCCTCCCACTCGCCCTCCGCTTCGGCTTCCGCTTCCGCCTCGGAGACGGCCGCGCCCGCCAAGACCGCGTCGCCCTCCAAGACCGCTTCGCCGTCGAAGACCGCCTCGCCTTCCAAGACCGCCTCGCCGTCGAAGACCACGTCGAGCAAGAAGGGGTCGGCCAAGCCCTCCTCCTCGTCCTCGAAGGCCCCCGCCGTCAAGGCCGCGAAGCCCTCCGCGCCGGCCCCGTCGAAGAGCAGCGCTCCGACGAGCACCGCCGCATCGGCCCAGGCCGCGATCCTGGCCCTCGTCAACGAGGAGCGCGGCAAGGTCGGATGCAGCCCGGTCACCGCGAGCGCCTCGCTCACCTCGCTCGCCCAGGACTTCAGCGACGACATGGCGGCGCGCGGCTTCTTCGACCACACCGACCCCGACGGCAAGAGCCCCTGGGACCGGGCGGACGCGGCCGGTGTCTCGGGCCTCGGCGGCGAGAACATCGCCCGCGGACAGGCCGACGCACAGGCCGTGATGGACGCCTGGATGAACAGCGACGGCCACCGAGCAAACATTCTCAACTGCGATTACAAGACGCTCGGCGTCGGCGTCCACTACGGGGCCGGCGGCCCCTGGTGGACCCAGGACTTCGGCTTCTGACCCGGACCACCGCCGTACCCATCACCTCGTACGCCCCACTCGCCTCCCCTCGAATCACACTGACTCAGGGAAAGCGCTGTGCGGGCGTACGCTGGTTTCATGGACCAGAGCACCGCACCGGAGACGTCGGCGACGGACGACCTGCCCTTCGACGTGTTCTCGAAGCAGTGCCCCTCGCGCGGCCTGCTCGAACACGCCACCGGCCGCTGGGGCGCCCTCACGCTCGGCGCCCTGTACGAGGAGAGCCTGCGGTTCAACGCGCTGCGCCGCCGGGTCGACGGGGTGAGCGAGAAGATGCTGTCCCAGACGCTGCACGCGCTGGAGCGGGACGGCCTGGTGCACCGCGAGGCCCAGCTCACCAACCCGCCCCGGGTGGATTACGAGCTGACCCCGCTGGGCCGGGAGGTCGCGGAGCGGCTGCTCGGCCTGATCCACTTCGTGGAGGGCCGGATGCCCGAGGTCCTGGAAGCCCGGGCCCGTTACGACGCCCGGGAGACTAGGGCCTGACGCGCGGCGGGCGCTGGCAGCGGGGGCAGTAGTAGCTGGACCGGTTCATCCAGGGGCGCCGCGCCATCGGCGTACCGCAGCGGTGGCAGGGCTCGCCCTCGCGGCCGTAGGCGTCGAGCGAGCGGTCGAAGTAGCCCGACTCGCCGTTCACGTTCACATAGAGGCTGTCGAAGCTGGTGCCGCCCTGGGCGAGGGCCGCGTTCATCACGTCGCGGACGTGGCCGAGCAGCTCGGCGGACTTGGGGCGGGTCAGCGTCGCGGTCGGCCGGTCGTAGTGCAGCCGGGCGCGCCACAGGGCCTCGTCCGCGTAGATGTTGCCGACCCCGCTGATCAGCGACTGGTCCAGCAGCGCGCGCTTGACCGTCGTACGCCGCAGCCGGAGCGCCGTGTGGAAGGCGGCGTCGTCGAACGCCGGGTCCAGGGGGTCGCGGGCGATGTGCGCGATGATGTCGGGCAGCCCGTCCGGGGTGTTCTCGTGGAGCGAGAGCCCGCCGAAGGTGCGCTGGTCCACGAAGCGCAGCTCGGTGCCGACCGCGTCGGCGAACCTGATCCTGATCCGCAGATGCTTCTCGTCCGGCGCCCCCTCGGGCTGGACGAGCAGCTGACCGCTCATGCCCAGGTGGCCGAGGAGCGAGCCGGCGGCCTCGTCCAGCGGCACCCACAAGTACTTGCCCCGGCGCATCGCCGTCCCGAATCGCGCCCCCGTCAGCCGGGCCGCGAAGTCCACGCCGCCCGCGAGGTGGCGGCGGACCGCGCGCGGGTGCAGGACCTCGACCTCACCGGCCGTCCGCCCGGCGACCCAGCGCTCCAGACCTCGGCGGACGACTTCGACCTCGGGCAGTTCGGGCACGGGGAGGCTCCTGGGACGAGAGGGCGGGACGGAGAAACGTACGGAGAAAAGGGAGAACCCCCCGGCGCGCGGTGGCGCCGGGGGGTTCTCCGCGGGTCAGGCGGGAGCGACGTCCGTGGACGGCGCGGGGTCGGCAGGGGTGTCGGCGGCCCCTCCGTCGGCGGCGGCCTTCGCCGCTGCCTCCCGCGCCTCCGCGGCGGCGGTGATCTCGCGCCAGGCGGACTCGGCCGCCTGCTGCTCCGCTTCCTTCTTGCTACGGCCGGTGCCGGTGCCGTACGAGACACCACCGACGCGGGCGGCAGCAGTGAAGGTCTTCTCGTGGTCCGGGCCGGTCTCCGTGACGAGGTACTCGGGGACTCCGAGGCTCTCGCTCGCGGTGAGCTCCTGGAGGCTGGTCTTCCAGTCCAGGCCGGCGCCGAGGTTCGAGGACCTGTCGATCAGCGGGTCGAAGAGCCGGTGGACCAGCTCGGACGCCGCGTCGAGGCCCTGATCGAGATAGACCGCGCCGATCACCGCTTCCAGGGTGTCGGCGAGGATGGATGCCTTGTCCCGGCCTCCCGTGCCCTCTTCACCGCGGCCGAGCCGGATGAAGGAGCCGAGTTCGAGGCCGCGGCCCACCTCAGCAAGCGCACGCGAGTTGACCACCGCGGCCCGCAGCTTGGCCAGCTGGCCTTCGGGCAGATCGGGGTGGGTGCGGTACAGCGTGTCCGTGACCACCAGACCGAGCACGGAGTCCCCGAGGAACTCCAGCCGCTCGTTGGTGGGCAGACCGCCGTTCTCGTACGCGTACGAACGGTGGGTCAGCGCACGCACCAGAAGGGCGGACTCGAGTTGGTACCCGAGCCGCCCTTCCAGAAGCGTGTGGGACGAGGCTGTGTTGACGTTGTCTGCCTGCTTCTTGGCGTGGGACAACTCAGACATCGGGCCTCTCACCAGCCGCTCAGACCTCGAGGACCTGGCGCTTGTTGTACGTGCCGCAGCTGGGGCACGCGATGTGCTGCAGCTTCGGCTCCTGGCAGCGCTCGCACGAAACCAGGGTGGGGACCGCAGCCTTCCACTGCGACCGGCGGTGGCGCGTGTTGCTGCGCGACATCTTCCGCTTCGGAACAGCCACGGCTACTTCTCCTGCTTCTTGTCGACGCCGGGTGCGGCGCCGCCCATGTTGTCCTTCTCGCCGTCCTGAATGGTCTCGGCGAGTCCTTGCAGTGCCGCCCAACGAGCGTCGACGGCATCGTGGTGGTGGCCGGGATTCTCGTCCAGCCTGACTCCGCACTCGGAGCACAGACCGGCACAGGATTCCTTGCACACCGGCTGCATCGGCAGTGCGAGCACCACCGCATCACGCAGCACCGGCTCGAGGTCGAACAGGCCGTCCTCGAGAAAAAGCCTGTCCTCGTCGTCCTCGGCGTCGTCGGCCGGATCCGCGGGCTTGCCGTGGTTCCGGTCATCGGCGTCAGGGTACGAGAACATCTCCTGGAAGTCCGCCTCGACCTCTCGGCTCAGCGGCTCCAGACACCTTACGCACTCCCCCTCGACCGTCGCACGGGCGGTCCCGGTGACGAGCACGCCCTCCATGACGGATTCGAGACGGAGGTCCAGTTCCACCGGCGCGCCCTCCGGCACTCCGATGACGCCGCCGACTCCGAGGTCGGCGGGGGCGTCCGCCGTGCGGGTCAGCCGCTTCATGGCACCCGGACGCCGGCCCAGCTCGTGCGTGTCGAACACGAGGGGGTTTCGGTGGTCGAGCTGGCCGTTCAGGGCTTCTCCTGCTTTCGGATCGAACGCGTCACGCGCGGGTGGGAGGGGCCGGCCCGTCCGGAGTCGAAGCGGGCAGCCGGGATCGCGGACATACGCGCGACCGAAGAGCCAGGATACTGGACACACCGCCCAGCTCCCAATCCGGGCCCTTCCGGCGGTCAGCGCTCCTGTTCGTAACGGCGCAGCTGGTCCAGGTCGATCATGCTGGTGTCGAAGAGGCTGGTCTCGTCCAGGGCGGCCTCACCGTTCTGCGGGAGGGGCTGCTGGGGCTGCTGCCAGGCGTCGTAGCCCTGCTGCTGCTGGTAGGCCGCGTACGGGTCCGGCTGCTGCTGGTAGCCGTAGACGTCCTGCTGCGGCTGGTACGCGTCCTGCTGCTGGTCCTGGTAGCCGTACCCCTGGGCGTACTGCGGTTCCGGCTGGGCGTACTGCGGCTCGGTCTGGTGCGGGATCGGGAGCGGCTGCGGGGCCGCGACCTCGGCCAGCCCGGCCCAGTGGTCCTCGTCGCTGGTGTGCCCCTGGTCGCCGGCCGCGTCCTGGGCGGCGATGTGCGCGCCCAGCTCGTCGGTGGCGACCCGGCCGTGCAGCTTCTGCCGGCCCCGGCCGACGGCCTCCAGGGTCTTGGCGAGCACCGCCTCGAAGGCGCCGAGCTTGGTGTCCACGTATTCGTCGGCGCGCTGCCGCAGCGTCTCCGGGTCGGCGCTGCGCTCGGGGGCCTCGGCGAAGTCCGGGTCCTCGTAGCCCTGCGCGTCGAAGCCCTGGCCGCGGCCGAGCAGCTTCTCGCGGCCCCGGTCGACGGAGCCGATGGTCTTGGTGAGGACGACCTCGAAGTTGGCGAGCTTGCTGTCGACGTACTCGTCGGCCTCGGCGCGGACCTCGTCGGCCTCCTTGCGGGCCTCGGCGAGGATGCGGTCGGCCTCGGCCTGGGAGCGCCGGGCGATCTCGGTGTCGGAGATCAGGGCGGTGCGCTCGGCATGGGCGTTCTCGATGATGCGGCCGGCCTCCTGGCGGGCCTGCTCCACCAGCTGCTCGTGGCCGCCGATGACCTCGGCGGCCTGGGCGAGCGAGCCGGGCAGGGCCTCGCGCACCTCTTCGAGCATCGCGAGCAGTTCGGCGCGGTTGACCACGCAGGACGCCGACATGGGCATGGACCGGGCGTTCCCGACCGTCGCGACGATCTCGTCCAGCTTCTTCTGCACGTCCACCGTGTGCTCGCCACTCTCTACTGCCGGTTGGAGACGGACGGGACGACTGTACGGCCAGTCGGCGCCCGCCCGACACCTGCGGGGCGTGACGCTGACGCGCTGTCAGTGGCTCAGCGCTGCGCGAGGCGTTCGGTCAGGGCGCGCTGGACGACCGGCGGCAGCAGGTGGGAGACGTCGCCGCCCCAGGCAGCGACCTCCTTGACCAGGGAGGACGACAGGAAGCTGTAGGTGGGGTTGGTCGGCACGAAGAGCGTTTCGACCCCGGAGAGCCCGTTGTTCATCTGGGCCATCTGGAGTTCGTAGTCGAAGTCGCTGACGGCCCGCAGGCCCTTCACGATCGCCGGGATGTCGCGCTGCTTGCAGAAGTCCACGAGCAGGCCGTGGAAGGACTCGACCTCGACGTTGCCGAACTCGGCGGTGACCTCGCGGATGAGCTCGATCCGCTCCTCGACCGAGAACAGGCCCTTCTTGGACTGGTTGATCATCACCGCGACGTGCACGACGTCGTACAGCTTCGAGGCTCGGCCGATGATGTCGAGATGTCCGTTGGTGATGGGGTCGAACGACCCCGGGCATACGGCGCGGCGCAACTTGATTCCCTCGCTCTCCGGTCCGGTCATCGTGCGTCTTCGCACGGAGCGGCGGCGCGACCGTACCAAAGCGTTCCCTCGCCGTAGCGACGGGATCGCAACGGCTCGAAACCCTTGGGCCAGCTGAATTCTCCGCCTCTGGTGCTGCGTTCCACGGTGACGAGTGCGTCGCTCGTGAGCCACCCCTGGGTACGGAGTGTGAGCAGGATCTCCCCAAGATCGTCGTCGGTGACGGCGTACGGCGGGTCCAGGAAGACCACGTCGTACGGCTCTGCGGGTGCCGGACCCGTCACGATCTGTTCGGCTTTGCCGCCCCGGACCTCGGCGCCGGGCAGGCCGAGGGTGCGGGCGTTCTCCTTGACGGTGCGCAGGGCCTTGGGGTCGGCCTCCACGAGCAGGGCGTGGGCGGCGCCCCGGGAGAGCGCTTCGAGGCCGACTGCGCCGGAGCCGGCGTAGAGGTCGGCGACCCGGATGGCGTCGAGGGTGCCCAGGAGCGCCTGCCAGGTGGAGAACAGGCCCTCGCGCGCGCGGTCGGATGTGGGCCGGGTGCCGGTGCCGGGCGGGACGGCCAGGCGGCGTCCGCCGGCCACGCCTGCGATCACGCGGGTCATGGGTGACTGGTCCTCGGGTCGGGGCGGCGCGCGGGGTGCCGTGGGCGCCGTACCTCCCACGATATGGCGTCGTGGAGGGCGGGGCGCCCCGGGCTTCCCCGGCGCGGGCGGGCTCACCCCTTGTCCAGGTACTCCTCGCGCTCCTTGTCGAGCAGGGCGTCCAACGCGGTGCGCAGCTCGGGCAGCCGGTCCAGGTCGGGGTCGGCGGCGACGACGGCGACGGCCTCCTGGCGGGCGGCGGCGATGACCTCCTCGTCGTCGATGACGCTGAGGACGCGCAGCGAGGAGCGCACCCCGGACTGGGCCTGGCCGAGGACATCGCCCTCACGGCGCTGTTCGAGGTCGATACGGGAGAGCTCGAAGCCGTCCAGGGTCGCGGCGACGGCGGAGAGGCGGGCGCGGGCGGGGCTCGCCTCGTGGGCCTCGGTGACCAGCAGGCAGAGTCCGGGGGCGGAGCCCCGTCCGACCCGGCCGCGCAGCTGGTGCAGCTGGGAGACGCCGAAGCGGTCGGCGTCCATGATGACCATCGCGGTGGCGTTGGGGACGTTGACGCCGACCTCGATGACGGTGGTGGCGACCAGGACGTCGACGTCGCCGGCGGCGAAGCGGCGCATCACGTCGTCCTTGTCGTCGGGCTGCATCCTGCCGTGCAGCACCTCGACGCGCAGTCCGCGCAGAGGGCCCTCGGCGAGCTGTTCGGCGATCTCCAGGACGGCGAGCGGCGGGCGCTTGTCGGCGGTGGCGGCCTCCTCCTCGGCGGCCTTCTTCCCCTTCTTCTTGGCGGTGTCGTCCTCGTCGCCGATGCGCGGGCAGACGACGTACGCCTGGTGGCCGTTCTCCACCTCCTCGCGGACGCGTTCCCAGGCGCGGCTGACGAAGTGCGGCTTGTCCTTGGCGGGGACGACGTGGCTGGCGATGGGCGAGCGGCCGGCCGGGAGCTGGTCGAGGACGGAGGTCTCCAGGTCCCCGAAGACGGTCATGGCGACGGTACGGGGGATGGGCGTCGCGGTCATGACGAGGAGGTGGGGCGGCTGCTTGCCCTTGGAACGCAGCGCGTCGCGCTGCTCGACCCCGAAGCGGTGCTGTTCGTCCACGACGACCAGGCCCAGGTCGTGGAACTTGACCTTGTCCTCGATCAGGGCGTGCGTCCCGATGACGATGCCGGCCTCGCCGGTGACCAGGTCGAGCAGGGCCTGCCGGCGGGCGGCGGTGCCCATGGACCCGGTGAGCAGCACGACCTTGGTCCCCTGGTCGGCCCCGCCGAGCATGCCGCCCTCGGCCAGCTCCCCCATCATCTCGGTGATCGACCGGTGGTGCTGCTGGGCCAGGACCTCGGTGGGCGCGAGCATGGCGGCCTGGCCGCCCGCGTCGACCACGGCGAGCATGGCGCGCAGGGCCACCATGGTCTTCCCGGAACCGACCTCGCCCTGGAGGAGGCGGTGCATCGGGTGCTCGGTGGCGAGGTCGTCGAAGATCTCCTTGGAGACCTTCCGCTGGCCGTCGGTGAGGGTGAACGGCAGCTTCGCGTCGAAGGCGTCGAGCAGGCCGCCGGGGGCGGGCCTGCGGGCGACGGCGGGAAGCTGGGTGTCGGCGTACCTGCGGCGGGCCAGGGCGACCTGGAGGACGAACGCCTCGTCCCACTTGAGCCGGTCCCGGGCCGCGGCCACGTCGGCCTTGGTGGCCGGGCGGTGGATCTTCAGCAGGGCCTCGGGCAGCGAGGTGAAGCCGCGCCCCTCGCGCAGGGCTTCGGGGAGCGGGTCGACGGCCTCCTGGGCGCTGGGCAGCACCGCGTCGACCGCTTTGGCGATCCGCCAGGAGTCGAGCTGCTTGCAGGCGGGGTAGATCGGCAGCAGCTTGCCCGCGAAGGCGTCCACGGCCTCGGTCGCCCCGGCGTCGTCCGCTGAGTCGGCGTCGAGCAGCTGGTACGTGGGGTGGGCGAGCTGCATCTTGCGGTTGAAGACGGAGACCTTGCCGGCGAACATCGCGCGCCGGCCGGGCAGCAGGTCCTTGTGCGGCTTGTGGACGCCGTGGCCGAAGAAGACGAGCTGGAGGCGGCCGTGGCCGTCGGTGAGGGTGACTTCGAGGCGCTTGCCGCGTCCGCCGTTGAAGGTGAGCACGCGGGCGTCGGCGACCTGGGCGACGACCGTGACGTGCTCGTCCAGCGGGAGGTCGGTCAGCGCCGTGAGCCGGCCGCGCTCCTCGTACCGGCGGGGGTAGTGATGGAGGAGGTCACCGACGGTGTGCAGGTCGAGGTGGTCGGCCATCACCTTCGCGGTGGGCCCGCCGAGGAGCTTCTTGAGGGGTTCTTCGAACGCAGACACGCGATCCATTGCACACCACGGCAGTGACAGTTGTCCGTCGGGCGCCGCCCGGGCCGGTCGTCGCGCCGGGTGCTACTCGACGCCGATCAGCAGCGGCGCGCCCTGGTGGCCGCCCCGGTAGGTGGTGGTGTCCACGGCGAGGTGCCCGTCGCGTACGTGCTGTTCCAGGGCTTCGGCCAGCGTGGGCGGGGTGTTCTCGCCCAGGACCAGGGTGACCAGTTCGCCGCCGGCCGCGAGCATCCGGTCCAGCACCTTGCGGGCGGTGCCGGGGACGTCCTGGCCGATGACCGCCACGTCGCCGTCGATGAGCCCGAGGACGTCCCCGGCCTGGCAGATGCCCGCCGTGGTCCAGGACTGCCGCTCGGCGACGGCCAGTTCGGCGTAGCGGGTGGCCCCGGCGGCCGAGGTCATCGCGACCACGTCCTCGTCGAAGCTGCGGTCCGGCTCGTGGACGGCGAGGGCCGCGATGCCCTGGACGGCGGCCCGGGTCGGGATGACGGCGACCCGGACGCCCTGGGCCCTGGCCTGTTCGGCGGCGGCGGCCGCGGTGTGCCGCAGCTCCGCGTCGTTCGGGAGGAGGACCACCTCGCGGGCGTGGGCGCGGCGGACGGCGTCGGCCAGTTCGCCGCTGGCAGGCGGTTCGCCGGGCCGGGCGAGCACGGTCGTCGCCCCGGCCTCCTGGCAGAGGGCGGCGAGACCGTCGCCCGGGACGACCACGACGACCGCGCGCCGGGCGGGCTCGGGGCGGGCGTGGGCGCGGTCGGCGGCGAAGTGGGTGATGCGGATGCGGTACGGGCGGCCGGCCTCGACGCCCGCCTCGACCGCGGCGCCGGCGTCGTCCACATGGACGTGGACGTTCCACAGCCCGTCGCCGCCGACCACCACCAGGGAGTCGCCGAGGGCGTCCAGCCGGCCGCGCAGCCGCTCGACGGCCTCGTCGCCCGCTTCCAGGAGGTAGATCACCTCGAAGGCGGGGCCGCCGCCGTCCCCGTCGTCGCCCGCCGGGCACTCCGTGTCGTCGCCGCCGACCGGGACGAACGGGATGGGGGCCTCGTACGGCCGCTCCGGGCCCCGCCCCGACACGGCTTCGACCAGGGCGCCGAGGAGGGTGACCAGGCCGCGCCCCCCGGCGTCGACCACCCCGGCCCTGGCGAGGGCGGGGAGCTGTCCGGGCGTCGCGTCCAGGGCGGCGCGGGCGCCTTCGTAGGCGGCCCGGGCCACTTCGGCCGTGTCCGCGCCGGGTGCGGCCTGTCCGGCGGCGGCGGCGGCCCGGTCCGCGACGGTGAGGACGGTGCCCTCGACGGGGTGGGCGACGGCCTCGCGGGCCCAGGCGGCGGCCCGGTCGAGGGCGAGGCGCATCCGGTCGCCGCCGGTGCCCTCCGCGAGGACGCCGGCCATGCCGCGCAGGAGCTGGGCGAGGATCGTGCCGGAGTTGCCGCGGGCGCCGATGAGGGCGCCGTGGGCCATGGCTCGTACCGCGTCGGCGGCGGAGGGGACCGAGGTGCCGGTCGCGTGGGCGGCGAAGACCGCTTCGACGGCGGCGGCCGCGGATTCCACGGTGAGGTAGAGGTTGGTGCCGGTGTCCCCGTCGGCGACGGGATAGACGTTGATCGCGTCGATCGCCTGCCGCTCCCGGCCGAGCGCTTCGAGGGCCAGGGAGCACCAGCTCCGTACCGCGACGGCATCCGGTTCGTCGGCGGTCTGCGGCACCTCGGGTCCTCCTCGGACGGGACTCGGAACGGGGACTCGTGACGGGGGCGGGGCGGCTGGCTGCACCGCAGGTTAGCCCCGGTCGGAGGGTGCGGGCGGTCCGGGGGCCGGGAGGGCGGGGCGGAAGACATGGTAGTTTCGTATCTCCGGAGCAGGCGTTGTATGCTGCTTCGGTTGCCCGACGAGAGTCGGGACATTCCCCCGGTACCGCCACTTCAGTCCTTGAATCCGGCGTACCGGAATTCACTGTAAGTGCATCTGAAGTCTTTGGAGTGACCCGTGGCTGCCAACTGCGACGTTTGCGGCAAGGGGCCGAGCTTCGGCAACAACATTTCGCACTCGCACCGCCGTACGTCCCGTCGCTGGAACCCCAACATCCAGCGCGTGCGTGCCGTGGTCGGTCGGACGCCGAAGCGGCTCAACGTCTGCACCTCGTGCATCAAGGCCGGCAAGGTCGCGCGCTGACGTTCCCGTCGTAGCGCAGCCCTACCGGTTGCCCGAAAAGCCGGTCCACCTCGGTGGACCGGCTTTTTGCTGTGCCCGTACGGGGCACTCCCCGGGGTCAGCCCGCTTCGCGCAGCCGCCAGCCGTGGCGGACCGGGCCGATGCCCGTGCCCAGCGGGAAGCCCGCCTCGATCGCCCCGGTGACGTACGCCTTCGCGGCCCGGACCGCGCCGGGCACATCGGCGCCCCGCGCCAGGTGGCTCGCGATGGCGGAGGCGAGGGTGCAGCCGGTGCCGTGGGTGTGGCGGTTGTCGTGGCGGGGGGCGCGCAGCCAGTGCTCCTCGCTGCCGTCGGTGAGCAGGTCGACGGGCTCGCCGGGCAGGTGGCCGCCCTTGACCACGACCCAGCGGGGCCCGAAGGCGAGCAGCGCGGCGGCGGCCCGGCGCATCCCGGCCTCGTCGGTGACGGCGATGCCCGTGAGCTGCGCCACCTCGTCCAGGTTGGGCGTCGCCACGGTCGCGACGGGGAGCAGCTTCGTACGGACGGACTCCAGGGCGTCGGCGGCGAGGAGCGGGTCGCCGTGCTTGGAGACGCCGACGGGGTCCACGACGACGGGCGCCGCGGTGTCCGCGAGGAGTTCCGCGACGGTCTCCACGAGCGGGGCGGACGCCAGCATCCCGGTCTTGACGGCGTCGACGCCGATGTCGTCCACGACGCTGCGGTACTGGGCGCGGACCGCCTCGGGGGCAGCTCCCAGGCGCCCTGGACGCCGAGGGAGTTCTGCGCGGTGACGGCGGTGAGCACGCTCATCCCGTGCGTGCCGAGGGCGAGCATCGTCTTGAGGTCGGCCTGGATGCCCGCACCGCCGCCGGAGTCGGATCCGGCGACGGTGAGCACGCGGGGCGGTACGGGGGTGGTTATCGGCATACGCCGCAATCTACTAGGGCCGGACAGAGGCTAGGCGTCCTCGATGTCGCCGAAGTGGTCCCAGCCGTTCTTGCTGGTCCAGGGCGCTCCGTCGACCGTCACCTGGGGCAGGGCCGAGGGGTTGAGGACCTCGCCGATGACCTTCCAGCGGGCCGGGAGCTTCACGTCGGGCGGGAAGGTGGCGACGATGGCGTGGTCCTCGCCGCCGGTGAGCACCCACTGCATGGGGTCGACGCCGACGGCCTGCCCGATGTCCGACATCTGGGACGGCACGTCGATGAGCCCGGACCGCAGGTCGATGCGGACCTTGCTGGCCTCGGCGATGTGTCCGAGGTCGGCGACGAGCCCGTCGCTGACGTCGGTCATGGCGGTGGCGCCGAGCCCGGCGGCCGCGGGGCCCGCGTGGTAGGGCGGTTCGGGGCGGCGGTGGGCCTCCACGAAGGCGCGCGGCGAGCGGAAGCCCCGGGAGAGCACGGCGTATCCGGCGGCGGACCAGCCGAGCCAGCCGGTGACGGCGACGACGTCCCCGGGCTGGGCGCCGGCCCGGGTGACGGGTTCGTGGTTGCGCAGGTCGCCGAGGGCGGTGATCGAGACGGTGATGAGGTCGCCGCGCACGACGTCCCCGCCGACCACGGCCGCCCCCGCGACCTGGCACTCGTCGCGCAGTCCGTCCATCAGCTCGGCGGCCCAGGTGACCGGGAGTTCGGCCGGGACGACGAGGCCGAGCAGGAGCGCGGTGGGCACGGCGCCCATGGCGGCGATGTCGGCGAGGTTCTGCGCGGCGGCCTTGCGGCCCACGTCGTACGCCGTCGACCAGTCGCGCCGGAAGTGCCGTCCCTCCAGCAGGATGTCCGTACTGGCCACGACCCTGCGGTCGGGGGCGGTCACGACCGCGGCGTCGTCGCCCGGGCCGAGCCGGACCGCCGGAGTGGTGGTGAGCCGGGACGTGAGCTCCCTGATGAGCCCGAACTCCCCCAACTCGCCCACGGTTGCCTTCACCGAGTGTCACCTCTCATCTGTCGGGCCGGACGCTCCGGCCTGTCCCCCGTGCGCGCCGCCCCACTCGCGGTCGCGTGCCGTCTCTGCTGTCGGTACTGTCAAGAGTTACGTCAACTTGCGCGTTCCGTACGCCACGCTGAGGACGTCATCCGGCCCGCGGGTCTCCCCGCTCCGCGCGGCGACGCGATAACGTGGCGTCCCTTTCCCCCACATGATCCTCGTGGCCGCCCTGGAGGTTCCGTGGTACAGGCGTACATCCTCATTCAGACCGAGGTGGGCAAGGCGTCGACCGTCGCCGAGACCATCTCCGAGCTCCCGGGAGTCATCCAGGCAGAAGACGTCACCGGTCCGTACGACGTGATCGTGCGCGCCCAGTCCGACACGGTGGACGAGCTCGGGCGCATGGTGGTGGCGCGGGTCCAGCAAGTGGACGGCATCACCCGAACCCTGACCTGCCCGGTCGTTCACCTGTAGCCCCCGTCTACGCTGGGCCGGTGACGTCCTTCGGCCGCCGGCTCCTCCGCCCCGTGTTCCTCGGTCCGTCCGCCGCCCTGGTGCTGCTGGCGGGCTGTTCCGGGGGCGACGCGACGGCGTCGGTCACCGTGCCCTCCCCGTCCCCGGAAGCCGCAGCCTACTGCCGCGCGCTCGACGGGGAACTGCCGGACACCGTCGGCGGTCTGGAGCGGAGCGACCCCGAACCGGCATCGGAGCTGACCGCCGGGTGGGGGGACGGGGCGATCGTACTGCGCTGCGGTGTGGAGCGCCCCGCGAAGATGGACGACGACCAGTCGAAGGGCATCACCGCGAGCGGCGTCAACTGGATGCTGGAGCAGCGGGAGAACGACGGGCCCCGGCTGACGACGACCCTGCGCAAGACGTACGTCGAGGTGTCGCTCTCGGAGGCGTACGCACATGACACGACGCCGCTCGCGGCGTTCGCCCCGGCGGTGAAGAAGACGATCCCGAACCGGTTCTAGGGTGTGCGCCCGCGCGGAGCGCGGTGAGCGCACACCCTTCGCCGTGTCCCGGTGCGGTCAGCGCAGTCCGGTCGGCCGGTTCAGCGCGGCCTGGATGAGGCGGTCCACCAGCTGCTGGTAGCTGACGCCGCTCTCCTGCCACATGCGCGGGTACATGGAGATCGGGGTGAAGCCCGGCAGGGTGTTGATCTCGTTGATGACGAAGCGGCCCTCCTCGGTGAGGAAGAAGTCGGCGCGCACCAGGCCCTCGCAGGAGCACGCGTCGAAGGCTTCGACGGCGAGCCGCTGGACCTCGGCGGTCTGCTCCTCGGTGAGCGGCGCCGGCACGATCCCGGAGGCGGCGTCGATGTACTTGGCCTCGAAGTCGTAGAAGTCGTGCGCGGTGACCGGCGGGATCTCGGCCGGGACGCTGGCGCGCGGCCCGTCCTCGAACTCCAGGACGCCGCACTCGATCTCGCGGCCCCGCAGCAGCGACTCAACCAGGAATTTCGGGTCGTGGCGGCGGGCCTCCTCGATGGCCGCGTCCAGACCGGAGGCGTCCTCGACCTTGGTGATGCCGATGGACGAGCCGGCCCGGGCGGGCTTGATGAAGAGCGGCCAGCCGTGCTCGTCGGCGAAGCCGGTGACGCGCTTGCGGACGGCGGCCGGGTCGTGGTCCCACTCGCGGGGCGGACCACCAGATACGGGCCGACGGCGAGGCCGAAGGAGGTGAAGACGCGCTTCATGTACTCCTTGTCCTGGCCGACGGCCGAGGCGAGGACGCCGGCGCCCACGTACGGCACACCGGACAGCTCCAGGAGTCCCTGGAGGGTGCCGTCCTCGCCGTACGGGCCGTGCAGGACGGGGAAGACGACGTCGACCTCGCCGAGCGCCTTGGGCACCGCGCCGGGCTCGGTGTAGACGACTTCGCGGCTGCCGGGGTCGACGGAGAGCACGACCCCGCCCTCCTCGGACTCGGCGAGCTGCGCCACGTCCGGCATGGTCCGGTTGGCGATGGCCATGCGTTCGGGTGCGTCGGCGGTGAGCGCCCAGCGGCCGTCCGTCGTGATGCCGATCGGCAGGACGTCGTACTTGGTCCGGTCGATGGCGTTCAGGACGGCGCCGGCCGTGACCACCGAAATGCCGTGTTCGGAGCTGCGGCCGCCGAACACGACGGCCACGCGCGGCTTGCGGAGCTGCTGCTCCGGGCTCTGGGGGAGGTTCTCGCTGCTCATATCGCGATGAGCGTACCTGCTGGTACCGGCCGAGTCAGCGCGGCACGGGCCGCCCGGGGCGGGTGGGCCCCGGGTGGCGTCAGTGCCGTTCGGCCTTGGCGCTCCGCGACATCAGCTCCTTGACCGCGACCTTGGGCGGCTTGCCCTCGTGCACGATGCTGACGATGGTCTCGGTCAGCGGCATCTCGACGCCGTGCCTGCGGGCCAGGTCGAGCACCGATTCGCAGGACTTGACGCCCTCGGCGGTCTGCTTGGTGGCGGCGATGGTCTCCTGGAGCGTCATGCCGCGGCCGAGGTTGGTGCCGAAGGTGTGGTTGCGGGAGAGCGGCGACGAGCAGGTCGCCACCAGGTCGCCGAGCCCGGCGAGTCCGGAGAACGTCAGCGGGTCGGCGCCCATGGCCGCGCCCAGCCGGATCGTCTCGGCGAGGCCCCGGGTGATGAGGGAGCCCTTGGTGTTGTCGCCGAGCCCCATGCCGTCCGCGATGCCGACGGCGAGGCCGATGACGTTCTTGACGGCGCCGCCGAGTTCGCAGCCGACCACGTCGGTGCTGGTGTACGGGCGGAAGTACGGGGTGTGGCAGGCGGCCTGGAGGCGCTGGGCGACGGACTCGTCCCGGCAGGCGACGACGGCCGCGGCGGGGCGGCGTTCGGCGATCTCCTTGGCGAGGTTGGGTCCGGTGATGACGGCGATGCGGTCCGGGGAGACCCGGGTGACGTCCTCGATGACCTCGCTCATCCGCTTGGCGGTGCCGAGTTCGACGCCCTTCATGAGGGAGACGAGCACCGTCTGCGGCTCCAGGTGCGGGGCCCAGTCGGCGAGGTTGGCGCGCAGCGTCTGGGAGGGCACGACGAGCACCGCGTAGTCGGCGCCGCGCAGCGCCTCGGCCGCGTCCGTGGTGGCCCGGACCGATTCGGGCAGCTCGATGCCCGGCAGGTACTCGGGGTTGGTGCGGGTGGTGTTGATGGCCTCCGCGACCTCGGCCCGGCGGCCCCAGAGCGTCACTTCGCAGCCCGCGTCCGCGAGGACGACGGCGAAGGCGGTACCCCAGGAGCCGGTTCCGAAGACGGCGGCCTTGGCGGGGTGCGTCACGTAAGTCCCTCTCCTTGGGCCTTGCGCCGCTGTTCGGCGCGGGCCTTGCGGTGATCGTAGGGCTCGGCGGGTGCCTGCTGCCCGCGGATCTCCTCCAGCTGCGCGGTGACCGCGCGCATGATGACCTCGGTGGCCTCGCGCAGCACCTCGGGCGTCGGCTCCCGGTCGTAGAACCGGGAGAGGTCGACGGGCGGCCCGGCCTTGACCCGGAGGGTCTTGCGGGGCAGGAGGCGCAGCTTCTTCTCGGTGGCGTACGGCGGCATCGCCTCGTTGGCGCCCCACTGCGCGACCGGGATGACGGGGGCCCGGGTCATCAACGCGACGCGGGCGGCGCCGGTCTTGCCGGCCATCGGCCACATGTCGGGGTCCCGGGTGAGGGTGCCCTCGGGGTAGAAGCAGACGCACTCGCCGCGCTCGATCGCGTCGACGGCGGCCCGGAAGGCGTCCATCGCGTTGGTGGTCTCGCGGTAGACGGGGATCTGGCCGGTGCCGCGCAGCATGGTGCCGACGAAGGCGCCCTTGAAGAGCCCCGCCTTGGCGAGAAAGCGCGGCACGCGGCCGGTGTTGTACTGGAAGTGCCCGTACGAGAGCGGGTCCAGGTACGAGTTGTGGTTGACCGCTGTGATGAATCCGCCGTCGGCCGGAATGTGTTCCGTTCCCCGCCAGTCGCGCTTGAACAGAACCACCAGCGGCGGTTTCGCGATGACCGCCGCCAGGCGGTACCAGAAGCCGATTCTGCGGCGGGACACTCGGACACCTTTCCTCTGTGAACAAGACCGTGGAGCTGTCTGCTGTCTGACTACCGAGGGTCAAGTCTCGCCCCAGGCCCCTGCTCTGTCGAGAACACCGTACGCCTCGCCCCGGGGAGCGCCCCTCCGGGTCGGCGCACCGGCAGGCGAGAATAGGCGGCGATGCGTATCGAGGGAGGGACCGCCACGAACACCGACCCGGCCGGCCGCTGGTCCCTGGTCGTCCCGTTGAAACCCCTGGCGCGGGCCAAGAGCAGGCTGGCGCCCGCCTCCGGCGCGCTGTTGCGCCCCCGGCTCGCCCTGGCCTTCGCCCGTGACACGGTGGCCGCCGCGCTGTCCTGCCCGGACGTGGCCGATGTGGTGGTCGTCACGGACGACCCGGCGGCCGGGGCGGCGCTGGCCGCGCTCGGCGCCCTGGTCGTGCCCGATGCGCCGGGGGCGGGGCTCAACGCGGCCCTCGCGCACGGTGAGCGGGCGGTCCGGGCGGGCAGGCCGGGGGCGCCGCTGGCCGCGCTCAACGCGGATCTGCCCGCGCTGCGCCCGGCGGAATTGTCCCGGGTCCTCGAATTCTCTGCCGCTTTTCCCCGCGCATTTGTTCCCGATGCGGCGGGAATCGGGACGACATTTCTGTCGGCTGCTCCGGGAGTGGAATTGCGGCCCGCATTCGGCGGCCCGTCGCGGGTGCGCCATCTGGCGTCGGGCGCGGTGGAAATCACGCTGCCGGGGATCGATTCGGTGCGCCGGGACGTGGACACCGGCGAGGACCTGCGGGTGGCGCTGGACCTGGGCGTCGGTCCGTTCACGGCGGGCCGCTGGGCCGCCGGGGCGGTCGGCCGGGACCGCTAGTCTGCTCGCATGCAGGCGACCTCGTACACGTACGACCCCGAGACGCGGAGCGGCAGTGTGCTGCTCGACGACGGCACCCCGGTGGACTTCGACGCGGCGGCCTTCGACGCGGGCGGCCTGCGGCTGCTGCGGCCGGGGCAGCGGGTGCGGATCGAGGGCGAGGGCGAGGGGCCGGGCTGCGGATCAGCCTGGTGACGCTCCAGACGTTCTGAGCCTGCCGGGCCTTCTGGGCCTTCTGGGCCTTCCGGGTGGCCGTTCCCCGGACAGCCCGCGGGCCGGGCTCCCCGAGGGGAGCCCGGCCCGGCGCGTGTGGGGGCCTGTGCGGCCCGGTCTCACTTCTTGCGCGCGGTGGCCTTCTTGGCCGTGGTCTTGCGCGCGGTGGTCTTCTTCGCGGGCGCCTTCTTCGCCGTGGTCTTCTTGGCGGGCGCGGTCTTGGCGGCGGTGGTCTTCTTGGCCGCCGTCGACTTCGCCGCCGCCGGGGTGGCCTTCTTCGCGGCGGCCGTCGTCGTCTTCTTCGCCGGCGACGCCTTCTTCGCGGTGGTCTTCTTGGCCGCGGCGGTGGTCTTCGCCGGGGTGGCCTTCTTGGCGGTGGCCTTCTTCGCCACGGCCTTCTTCGCGGTGGCCTTCTTCGCGGCGGCCTTGGCCGTCGTACGGGCGGAAGAACCGCCGGAGAGGCTGCCCTTGGGGCCTTCTTCACGGCCACGTCGTTCTTGGGGAGCTTCTTGGAGCCGCTGACCAGGTCCTTGAAGCCCTGGCCCGCGCGGAAGCGGGGCACCGAGGTCTTCTTGACCCGCACGCGCTCACCCGTCTGCGGGTTGCGCGCGTAGCGGGCGGGGCGGTCGACCTTCTCGAACGAGCCGAAGCCGGTGACCGAGACCCGGTCCCCCGCGACAACCGCACGGACGATCGCGTCGAGCACCGCGTCGACGGCGTCCGCGGCCTGCTGCCGGCCGCCGACCTTGTCGGCAATCGCTTCTACGAGCTGCGCCTTGTTCACGTCTTCCCCTTCGGAGACATTGCCGGAACGAATCTGTCCGGCTTTTTCGCACGTTAGGCAGATATATACCGCAAATCAAACACGAAACGGGCTAATCACCCTAGTGCCGCAACGAAGTCGACCGCCGCGCAGTTCTGCGGAGTCAGTCACCTTCGGGGAATCGGCCCTCGTCGAGGTCCTTCATCAACCGGTCCAGACGCCTTGCCGCGCCCGGGAGATCGTGCTTCGCCGTGGCCGTGACGACCAACAGCTTCCGGTTCAACGCCATCCTTACGCCGTCCGGGACTTGCAGTGCGCGCACCCGGGAGTGCGCTTCCTTCAATTGGTCGGCGACTTGGCCGTAAATCTTGAGTTGGCTGTCGCGTTCCATGCACCGATTGTGCCATCTGGGGCGAGTTGTCGCCCGACGGGGTCCCAACAAACGACTGCGCCCCCTACCAGAAGGCAGGGGGCGCAGTCCTGAAAACGCGCTGATCAGGCCGGAATTGTGCGGGGCTTGTAGGACGGCCGGGCCGCCTCGTAAGCCGCGATGTCGGCTTCGTTCTGAAGGGTGAGGCTGATGTCGTCCAGGCCGTTCAGCAGCCGCCAGCGGGCGTTCTCGTCCAGCTCGAAGTCGGCGGTGATGCCCTCGGCGCGGACCTGCCGGGCCTCCAGGTCGACCGTCACCTCGGCCGTCGGGTCCGCCTCCGTCAGCTCCCAGAGGGCGTCGACGGTCTTCTGGTCCAGGACCACGGTCAGCAGACCGTTCTTCAGCGAGTTGCCGCGGAAGATGTCGGCGAACCGGGCGGAGATGACGGCCTTGAAGCCGTAGTTCTGCAGCGCCCAGACGGCGTGCTCGCGGGAGGAGCCGGTGCCGAAGTCGGGGCCGGCCACCAGGACCGACGCGCCCTGGCGCTCGGGCGGTTGAGGACGAAGTTCTCGTCCTTGCGCCACGCCTCGAAGAGGCCGTCCTCGAAGCCGTCCCGGGTGACCTTCTTGAGCCAGTGGGCGGGGATGATCTGGTCGGTGTCCACGTTGCTGCGGCGCAGCGGAACGGCCCGGCCGGTGTGCGTGGTGAAGGCTTCCATGGTTATCGGACTCCGGCAGGCGTACGGGTGTCGGACAGGTCGGCGGGCGAGGCCAGACGGCCCAGCACCGCGGTGGCGGCGGCCACCTGCGGGGAGACCAGGTGCGTACGGCCTCCCTTGCCCTGCCGCCCCTCGAAGTTGCGGTTCGAGGTGGAGGCGGAGCGCTCGCCGGGGGCCAGCTGGTCGGGGTTCATGCCGAGGCACATCGAGCAGCCCGCGTGCCGCCATTCGGCGCCGGCGGCGGTGAAGACCTTGTCCAGGCCCTCGTCGACCGCCTGGAGGGCGACCCGGACGGAGCCCGGGACGACCAGCATCCGTACGCCGTCGGCGACTTTGCGGCCGTCCAGGATCGCGGCGGCGTTGCGCAGGTCCTCGATGCGGCCGTTGGTGCAGGAGCCTACGAAGACGGTGTCGACACTGATCTCGCGCAGCGGCTGGCCCGCGGTCAACCCCATGTACTCCAGGGCCTTTTCGGCGGCGTTGCGCTCCGAGGCGTCCTCGTACGAAGCCGGGTCGGGGACGTTGGCCGACAGGGGCGCGCCCTGGCCGGGGTTGGTGCCCCAGGTGACGAACGGCGCCAGCTCGGCGGCCTCGATGACCACCTCGGCGTCGAAGACCGCGTCGTCGTCGGTGCGCAGCGTCTTCCAGTACGCGACGGCGGCGTCCCAGTCCTCGCCCCGCGGGGCGTGGTCGCGGCCCTCGAGGTAGTCGAAGGTGGTCCGGTCGGGGGCGATCATGCCCGCCCGCGCGCCGGCCTCGATCGACATGTTGCAGATGGTCATCCGGGCCTCCATCGAGAGCTTCTCGATGGCGGAGCCGCGGTATTCGAGGATGTAGCCCTGGCCGCCGCCGGTGCCGATCCGGGCGATGATCGCCAGGATCAGGTCCTTGGCGGTGACGCCGTCGGGCAGTTCGCCGTCGACGGTGATCGCCATCGTCTTCGGGCGGGCCATCGGCAGCGTCTGGGTGGCCAGTACGTGCTCGACCTGGCTGGTGCCGATGCCGAACGCGAGGGCGCCGAACGCTCCGTGCGTGGAGGTGTGGGAGTCGCCGCAGACCACGGTGGTGCCGGGCTGGGTCAGGCCCAGCTGCGGGCCGACCACGTGCACGACGCCCTGCTCGACGTCGCCCAGCGGGTGCAGCCGGACGCCGAACTCCGCGCAGTTCTTCCGCAGCGTCTCCAGCTGGGCGCGGGAGACCGGGTCGGCGATCGGCTTGTCGATGTCGAGGGTCGGGGTGTTGTGGTCCTCGGTGGCGATGGTGAGGTCGAGCCGCCGCACCGGGCGCCCGGCCTGCCGCAGGCCGTCGAACGCCTGGGGACTGGTCACCTCGTGCAGCAGGTGCAGATCGATGAAGAGGAGGTCGGGCTCGCCCTCGGCGCGCCGGACGACGTGGTCGTCCCAAACCTTCTCCGCGAGTGTCCTACCCATCGCTTTCCCTCCGGCCGGCGTCATCGCCGGCCCAACTAGAGATTCGGTGCGCCCCCGTCCGGACCCCCGTACGGGGCGGTGGCTACGGGCCGTTGTGGGGCCGCCGGTACAGGTTCGCAACTTCCCGGGAAAATTGAACTTGCGTTTCACAGAGTGAGACGCGAGTATCGTCGTATGGACAACTCTAGCGGCGTCGGCGTTCTCGACAAGGCGGCTCTGGTATTGAGCGCCCTGGAGTCCGGGCCGGCCACCCTCGCCGGGCTGGTCGGGGCGACCGGGCTCGCACGACCCACGGCCCACCGGCTGGCCGTGGCACTGGAACACCACCGGATGGTGGCGAGGGACATGCAGGGCCGGTTCATTCTCGGCCCCCGGCTCTCCGAGCTGGCGGCGGCGGCCGGTGAGGACCGCCTGCTGGCCACCGCGGGGCCGGTGCTCACGCATCTGCGCGACATCACCGGCGAGAGCGCCCAGCTCTACCGGCGCCAGGGCGACATGCGCATCTGCGTGGCGGCGGCGGAGCGGCTGTCCGGACTGCGGGACACCGTGCCGGTCGGCTCCACGCTGACCATGAAGGCGGGCTCCTCCGCGCAGATCCTGATGGCCTGGGAGGAGCCGGAGCGCCTGCACCGCGGCCTCCAGGGCGCCCGCTTCACGGCGACGGCGCTCTCCGGCGTACGGCGGCGCGGCTGGGCCCAGTCGATCGGTGAGCGCGAGCCGGGCGTGGCCTCGGTCTCCGCCCCGGTGCGCGGCCCGTCGAACCGCGTGGTCGCCGCCGTCTCGGTCTCCGGACCGATCGAGCGGCTGACCCGTCACCCGGGCCGGATGCACGCCCAGGCGGTCATCGACTCGGCCGCGCGGCTGAGCGAGGCGCTGCGCCGCAGCGGCTGAGCCCCGGCCGCGCCTCCCCCTCCCCGAGGCCGCCCCAGCGTCGTGGCGGCCCCCTTCGCGACGCCCCCCTTCTCGGCGCCTCACCGCCTCACTTCGCGCCGGAGACGCCCGACCGATGCGCGAGCCGGTCCGCCGCACTGCGGCCCCGCCCCTCGATCGGCAGCGACCCGGTCGCCGCGGCCAGTCCGTACGCCGGCATGTCGGCGTAGACGGACTCGTAGCCGCCCTCGGGCACGATGTAGGTCTCGTGCCACAGCCCTACGTGCTGCCGGGACTTCTTCTCCTTGCGGTTGAGCATCGCCCACGCCTTGCGGTGGAACATGTCGGGCGCCGAGGCGTACGCGTACAGCTTCTCCTTGGACTCCCAGTACTGGACGACGTAGTACGTCCTCGGGGAGCCGGACAGCAGGACGTGGCCGAGCAGCCCCCTGGCCCGGTCCGCCTTCAGCTCCCGCAGCATGCGCAGCATCGCCAGCATGACCGGCAGCCAGTGGTGCACACCCCTGAAGTGGTTGATCCGCATGCCGATCAGCAGGACGACGACCTCGCCCTCGGCTGCGGCGGTGGTCCGTCCCGGCATGATGTTCGCGAACACTGGGCCCCCTGGCAGGCGTGGGATAGCGACACTGTCCAATGGTGGGATAGTGGCACTGCCCAAGGGTGGACGCAAGGGAAGGACGGCATGCGCCTCTCGGAGTTGAGCGAGCGGAGCGGCATCTCGACCGCGACGATCAAGTACTACCTGCGCGAGGGGCTGTTGCCGCCGGGAGAGCGGGTGAGCGCGACCCAGGCCGAGTACGGCGAGGGCCATCTGCGCCGACTGCGCCTGGTCCGGGCGCTGGTCCAGGTCGGCCGGCTGCCCATCGCCACGGCCCGCGAGGTGCTGGCCCATGTGGACGACGAGTCGCTGGGCCGTACGATCCGGCTGGGCGCGGCCCTCTGGGCGCTGCCGCACGGGCCCGAGCCGGACGAGCAGGCCCCCGAGACCGCGGCGGCGCGGGCGGAAGTCGACGCGCTCCTCGACCGGTTGGGCTGGACGGGCGCCCGGGAGATCGGCGAGCTGTCCCCCGTCTACCGCTCGCTCGTCGCGGGTCTGGCCACGCTCGCCCGCCTCGGCTATCCGTACGAGAGCGCGCAGTTGGAGGAGCACGCGCGGCTGATGCACGAGGTGGCCGTCCGGGACCTGGACCAGATGGAGACCTGCGCGACGCGCTCCCAGCAGGTGGAGATGGCGGTGGCGTCGGCGGTGCTGCACGAGCCGTTGCTGGCGTCGCTGCGCAGGCTGGCCCAGGAGGAGGAGTCGGCCCGGCGGTACGGGTATTGAGCGGGGCGGCCCGTGCCGCGTACAAGCGAAAGGCCCTTCACCGGAGTGAAGGGCCTTCGCCTCTTGCCTGTGGTACCCCCGACCGGATTCGAACCGGCGCTACTGCCGTGAGAGGGCAGCGTGCTAGGCCGCTACACAACGGGGGCTTGTCCTACAACTTGCTCTGTACTGCGCTGGGCTACCAGGACTCGAACCTAGAATGACGGTACCAGAAACCGTAGTGTTGCCAATTACACCATAGCCCATGGTGTTGCAAGTACCCCCGACCGGATTCGAACCGGCGCTACTGCCGTGAGAGGGCAGCGTGCTAGGCCGCTACACAACGGGGGCCCTAGCGATCCTGCATCGAGACCGTGGGTGCGACCCAGATGATCTCGCGGGAAGGATCTGTACCCCCGACCGGATTCGAACCGGCGCTACTGCCGTGAGAGGGCAGCGTGCTAGGCCGCTACACAACGGGGGCTTGTCCTGCAACTTGCTCTGTACTGCGCTGGGCTACCAGGACTCGAACCTAGAATGACGGTACCAGAAACCGTAGTGTTGCCAATTACACCATAGCCCACTGAAACGCAACCCCTGGGGGTCTTGTTTCTGTCTGCGCTTCCCGCCGGATCTTTCGGCCCGCTCGGGCGGCGCAGAAAGAACATTACCCGAAGGTGTCCGACGCTCCAAAACGGGTATCGCCCACGCGGTCGGCGGCGATGGCTCCGGCGGCCCTCCGCACAGCGGGACGGGCCCGGCGGCCGCGCTGTGCGGCTGCCGGGCCCGTCCCGTGCGTCGGTCGAGCGTTACGCGGTCAGCTTGGCCAGGGCCGCGTCGATGCGGGCGATCGTCTTCTCGCGGCCCAGGATCTCCAGGGACTCGAAGAGGGGAAGGCCGATCGTGCGGCCGGTGACGGCCACGCGGACCGGGGCCTGGGCCTTGCCGAGCTTGAGGCCGTGCTGCTCGCCGGCGGCGAGGACGGCGGCCTTCAGGGCGTCGGCATTCCAGTCGGCGGCGATGAGCTGGGCGCGGGCGGTGACAAGGAGGGCGTCGGAGCCCTCCTTCATCGCCTTGTTCCACGACGCCTCGTCGTGCACCGGCTCGTCCAGGAACAGGAAGTCCACGTTGGCGGTGATCTCGGAGAGCACCGTCACCCGGGTCTGGGCGTGCGGGGCGATCTCGGCGAAGACCGCCGCGTCGAAGGACTCCGGGGCCCAGGGGGCGAACGGCGCCCGGAGCCACGGGCCGCACGCCTCGGTGAAGGTCTTCACATCGAGGCGGCGGATGTGCTCCGCGTTGATGTGCTCGCACTTCTTGAGGTCGAAGCGGGCCGGGTTGGCGTTGACGTCCTTGATGTCGAAGGCGGCGACCATCTCGTCGATGTCGAAGATGTCGCGGTCCTCGGCGATCGACCAGCCCAGCAGCGAGAGGTAGTTGAGCAGCCCCTCGCGGACGAAGCCGCGCTCGCGGTAGAGGTTGAGCGAAGCCTGCGGGTCGCGCTTGGAGAGCTTCTTGTTGCCCTCGCCCATCACGTACGGCAGGTGCCCGAAGGCGGGGGTGTCCTTGGCGATGCCCAGCTCGATGAGCGCCCGGTACAGGGCGATCTGGCGCGGGGTGGAGGAGAGCAGGTCCTCGCCGCGCAGGACGTGGGTGATCTCCATCAGCGCGTCGTCCACCGGGTTGACCAGCGTGTAGAGCGGGGCGCCGTTGGCGCGGACGATGCCGTAGTCCGGGACGTTCTCCGGCTGGACGGTGATGTCGCCGCGGACCAGGTCCGTGAAGGTGATCGCCTCGTCGGGCATCCGGAAGCGGACGATCGACGTGCGGCCCTCGGCCTCGTACGCGGCCTTCTGCTCGTCGGTCAGCTCGCGGCAGTGGCCGTCGTAGCCGGACGGGCGGCCGGCGGCGCGGGCGGCGTCGCGGCGGGTGTCCAGCTCCTCCGTGGTGCAGTAGCAGTGGTACGCGTAACCGCCGGCGAGCAGCTTCTCCGCGACGTCCTTGTAGAGGTCCATCCGCTGGGACTGGCGGTACGGGGCGTGCGGGCCGCCGATCTCGGGGCCCTCGTCCCAGTCCAGGCCGAGCCAGCGCATCGCGTCGAGAAGCTGCTCGTACGACTCCTCGGAGTCGCGCGCCGCGTCGGTGTCCTCGATGCGGAAGACCAGGGTGCCCTGGTGGTGCCGGGCGAAGGCCCAGTTGAAGAGGGCCGTCCGGACCAGGCCGACGTGCGGGTTGCCGGTCGGGGAGGGACAGAAACGTACACGTACTGGTGCGTTAGCCACGCTTGATCACCTTGTTGGTGAGAGTGCCGATGCCTTCGATGGTGACGGCGACCTCGTCGCCGACATGGAGGGGTCCGACCCCCGCGGGAGTGCCGGTGAGGATCACATCGCCCGGAAGCAGCGTCATGGCTTCCGTGATGTGGACGACCAGGTCCTCGATGGACCGGATCATGTCGCTCGTCCGGCCGAGCTGGCGTTGCTCGCCGTTGACCGTGGCCTGGATGGCGAGGTCGGTGGGGTCGAGGTCGGTCTCCACCCAGGGGCCGAGGGGGCAGGAGGTGTCGAAGCCCTTGGCCCGGGCCCACTGCTTCTCCCGCTTCTGGGCGTCGCGGGCGGTGACGTCGTTGGCACAGGTGTAGCCGAAGATGACGTCCTTGACCCGCTCGCGCGGCACTTCGCGGCACATCCGGCCGATGACCACGGCCAGCTCGGCCTCGTGGTGGACCTCGTCGGAGAAGGAGGGGTACTCGATGGCGTCGCCGGAGCCGATCACCGAGGTGGTGGGCTTGAAGAAGGCGACGGGGACGTCGGGGACCTCGTTGCCGAGTTCGGCGGCGTGCTCCGCGTAGTTGCGGCCGATGGCCACGACCTTGTTGGGGAGCACGGGCGGCAGCAGCCGCACCTTGTTCAGCGGGACCTTGGTCCCGGAGAGCTCGAACTCGGAGTACGGGATGCCCTTGATGATGTCGAGGACGAGACCGTCGGGCCCGTCGCCCTCGACCGCGCCGAAGGCGACATTGCCGTCGATGGAGAACCTGGCGATGCGCACGGGTTGCTGTCGCCCCTCACTGCTTGCTGGGTGCCTGGAAAAGACTGACGCTCCAGGCTAGCGCGGGTGAGGGGCGGTTCCGTGCGGGATTACTCCGCGGCGGCGGGGGCGGTGGCGGGGCCGTCATCAGGATCGTGCGGCGCGGGTTGGCGGTCTGCGTCGGCAGCTGGACCGCGTGCTCCGGGAGTTCCGCCGTCTTCAGCGCCTCGGCGTCCTTGAGGTGCGCCAGCGTGGTGCGGCGGGGGTTGGCGAGGTGGCGGAGCGTCGTCGTGTTCATCTGCCGTACGGCCCTGTCGTCGGGGCGCCGCCCGTACGAGGGGACGCCGGTTGTCGGTTCTGCCATCCCAGTAAAGCGTCAGGCTAAACATGCAATTCCCTCCGGTGGCCCGGAAAAGACGGCGATCTTCATGTGAGTTTGCTCACGAACACCGGGATAATCGCCCCAATATGGACAGCTGATCCGGGCTTTCGAAACGGACATGTCACCCCTGAACCATCCATTCCGCTCCTGATCATGGCGACTGGGACACCCCTCACCCCGTTCGGACTCACCCCCAATGGTCCGGATTGTCCGCGAACCGCCTCCACCGCTTGTTACGCATCCATCACACGGTGTCACGCAGGTCACAGCCCGGTACCTGGCCCTTGTTGGAGATCCAGCACTGTGCTGAAATTCCACGCACCGCCGCGGGTTTCAAGCCGGCGCGCAGGGGCGCAACGCAGCGCCGAGTGGCGGCGGGAAGGGGAAGAGCGCCGGTCACTCACGACCACCATGGGGCGGGACAACGCCCCACCACGCCGACACCGTTTTCTCCGTTCACGACGGAGGAACGCCTGGTCCAGAGGTTGCGACGCTAGTGCAGGGACGTTTCAAGAGGGATGGCAGCGCTGCGGCGGAACAGGAGCCGCGCGGCGGGACCGACCGCGGTTCCTCGCCCCAGCACGCCCAGAACCCCGGATCGGCCGCGGCCGGTGACCAAGGTGACCGCGACCGGCGCCCCGGCGCCGCTCCGACCGGCGGCGAGCCCGAGCAGGCCGCCGCGCCGAAGCCCCGGGGCCCTGTCAACACGGGCTCGCGGGTAGCTCTCCGCAACTGGCGCATCAGCACGCGCCTGGTCTCCCTGCTCGCCCTCCCCGTGGTCGCGGCGACCACGCTGGGTGGTCTGCGCATCAACGACTCCCTGAACGACATCCAGCAGCTGGAGCACATGCAGCTGCTGACGGAGATGACGAAGCAGGCGACCTCGCTGGCGCAGGCGCTCCAGGAGGAGCGCGACCAGACGGCGGGTCCGCTGTCGAACGACGTGCCCGAGTCCGACTTCAAGATCACCACGCCCCGGCAGAAGACCGACCGGGCGCAGCTGGCGTTCCTCGCGAGCACGAGCGAGATCGGCGACACCACGGGTGACGACACCCTGGAGAGCATCCACACCAGCATCCAGCAGATCGCCACGCGGCTCAGCTCCATCCGCGACACCCGCAAGCACGCGTACGAGAAGGGCAGTCCGGCCCTCCAGACGGTCGACGCCTACAGCCAGCTGATCACCTCGCTGCTGAGCCTGTCCCAGGACATGGCCCAGGCGACCAGCAGCCCCGAGATGATCAAGCGGACCCGTGCGCTGGCGGCGTTCTCCTCGGCCAAGGAGTACGCCTCGATCCAGCGCGCGATCATCGCCGCCGCGCTGCCCACCAGCGACGACAAGAAGCCCGACCTCGACCGCAACGACCAGCAGTTCGGCCTGGCCGCGCGGGGCAAGGAGGCGGCGGCCCTCACGTCGTTCGAGGCGATCTACACCTCCACCGGCGGCGACGCCTCGGAGCTGACCTCGACGCTGGACGAGGGCAACCCGGACATCAAGGCCGCGAACACGTACGCGCAGAAGCTGCTGGAGAACCCGCTCGCCATGGGCGGTTCCAAGGCGCGCCGGTCGTACATGAACTGGTACGACCAGGACACCATCAAGATCAACACCATGAAGCGCATCGAGGAGACCCTCCTCAGCGACATGGAGGGCAAGGCGCGCGAGCTGCGCGAGGAGTCCCAGCGCGAGGCGATCATCTCCGGTGCGCTGATCCTGCTGGTGCTCGGTGTCTCGCTGGTCGGCGCCTTCGTCGTCGCCCGGTCCATGATCCGCTCGCTGCGCCGGCTCCAGGACACCGCGACCCGCGTCGCCCAGGACCGTCTGCCCGAGCTGGTCAAGCAGCTCTCCGAGTCGGACCCGCAGGACGTCGACACCTCGGTCGAGTCCGTCGGTGTGCACTCCCGGGACGAGATCGGCAAGGTGGCCGCGGCCTTCGACGACGTGCACCGCGAGGCGGTCCGTCTCGCCGCCGAGCAGGCCCTTCTGCGGGGCAACGTCAACGCGATGTTCACCAACCTCTCGCGCCGCTCGCAGGGCCTCATCCAGCGTCAGCTCTCGCTCATCTCCGAGCTGGAGTCGCGCGAGGCCGACCCGGACCAGCTGTCCTCGCTCTTCAAGCTCGACCACCTCGCGACCCGTATGCGCCGGAACGGCGAGAACCTTCTCGTCCTCGCCGGTGAGGAGCCGGGCCGCCGGTGGACCCGCCCCGTGCCGCTGGTCGACGTGCTCCGCGCCGCCGCGTCCGAGGTGGAGCAGTACGAGCGCATCGAACTGGCCGCGGTACCCGCCACCGAGGTCGCGGGCCGGGTCGTCAACGACCTCGTGCACCTGCTCGCCGAGCTGCTGGAGAACGCCACCTCGTTCTCCTCGCCGCAGACGAAGGTCCGGGTCACCGGTCACGCCCTGCCCGACGGCCGGGTGCTGGTCGAGATCCACGACACCGGCATCGGGCTCTCCCCGGAGGACCTGGCGGCGATCAACGAGCGGCTGGCATCGCCGCCCACCGTGGACGTCTCGGTCTCCCGCCGCATGGGCCTGTTCGTGGTCGGCCGGCTCTCCCTGCGCCACGGCATCCGCATCCAGCTGCGCCCCTCGGACTCCGGCGGTACCACCGCGCTGGTCATGCTCCCGGTGGACGTCGCGCACGGCGGCCGGCAGCCGGCCCCGAAGCAGGCGCCCGGTCAGCAGTCCCCCGGCGGCCTGCTCTCCGGCGGCAACGACGCCCAGGCGGGGCGTCCCGCCGCGGGCCCCGGTCCCCAGCGCGGCCAGGTCGGCGCCGGCTCCGGTCCCCGGGCCGCGCTGCCCGCCCGCGACGGCAACCGCCCGCAGAATCCGCAGAACCCGCAGGGCGGGCCCGGCGCGCAGGACTCGGCGTTCCAGAATCCGCAGGGCCGCCCGGCCCAGGACGGCCCCCGTCAGGGCGGCGGCCTGGCCGGCGCGTTCGGCGGTGCCCGGCTCGGCGCACGCGGCGACGGCGGTGCGGACGGCAACCGGCCCAGCCTCTTCGACCAGCGGCGCCCCGAGCAGAACGGCCCCGGAGCACCGCAGGCCCCGCAGCCCCAGCAGGCCCGCTTCGACCAGCCGGGCCAGGGCGAGCGTCAGCTGCCGCCGGTCGGCGGTCCCCGCGCCGAGCTGCCCGGCGGCTCCCCGAACCAGGGCCCGAACGCGGGCCAGGGCGGCGGCTTCCCCGCCCCGCAGCGCCCGCAGACGACGAGCTGGGGCACCGACGAGCCCGCCGCGCCCCGGCGCACCCCGCTCGACGCGCCGCGCGGTCACGAGGAGTCGGAGACCACGGGCCGCTTCCCGCAGCCTCAGGCGCCGCGCCTTCCGGCCGACGACCGTCAGGGGCCCGGGTCCACGGCGGAGTTCGCCCGGCCCGACTTCTCGGCGCCCGCGCCGAACGGCCGGCAGCCCGGTCTGCCGCAGCACAACGCACCGCAGCACAACGCCCCCAGGGCAACGCGCCGCAGTACGGCGGACCGCAGCACAACGCACCGCAGCCCGGTCTGCCGCAGCACAACGCACCGCAGCACAACGCCCCCCAGGGCAACGCGCCGCAGTACGGCGGACCGCAGCACAACGCACCGCAGCCCGGTCTGCCGCAGCGCGGCGTACCGCAGCCGAACGGCCCCCAGCACAACGGCGCGTACGGCAACGGCCCGCAGAACCCGGACGTGACGAGCACTTCGCAGTTCGCCCGCCCGGACTTCGGCGGACCGCAGCAGCCGGCGCCCCGGCAGCGCGACCACCAGGACTTCGGCGCGCCGCGTCCGCCCATGGGCGGCCAGGCCCCCGAGGCCCCGTACCGCCCGGTCCTGCCGCAGCAGCCGCAGCAGCCCGAGGCGCTGCCGCCGGCCGGGCCCGGCGACGGCCGCACCCCGCTGTACGACACGCTGGAGACCAACTGGTTCCGCGGTCCGCAGCCGGGTGCCCCGCAGCAGCCTCCGGCCGCCCCGGCGCAGGGCTTCCCGCAGCAGCCGGCGGCCCAGGAGCCGGTGGCTCCCGCGCCGCAGCGGACGCTCGGCGACAGCGGGGCGCAGAGCGCCTGGCGGGCTTCGCCCAACGACGAGATCGTCCGGCAGGCGGAGCGGGTCAAGAAGCCCGCGGCGGGCGGTATCACCACCTCCGGTCTGCCGCGCCGGGTCCCGCGCGCCAACCTGGTGCCGGGTACCGCCCAGCAGCAGAACAACCAGTCCGGTCCGCAGGTCTCGCGCGCGCCCGATGATGTGCGCGGGCGTCTGACCAATCTCCGCCGGGGTATCCAGCAGGGGCGTCAGGCGGGCAGCGGTCAGACCGGAAGCTTCCCCCTCGGCCCCACTCACCAGCAGGAGCGTTAGTTGAGCCCGATGAGTCAGGCCGCACAGAATCTGAACTGGCTGATCACCAACTTCGTGGACAACACCCCAGGGGTGTCGCACACGGTGGTGGTCTCGGCGGACGGGCTGCTGCTGGCGATGTCCGAAGGTTTCCCGCGCGACCGCGCCGACCAGCTGGCGGCCGTCGCGTCCGGGCTGACCTCGCTGACCGCCGGCGCCTCCCGGATCTTCGAGGGCGGCGCCGTCAGCCAGACCGTGGTCGAGATGGAGCGGGGCTTCCTGTTCCTGATGTCCATCTCGGACGGCTCCTCGCTGGCCGTACTGGCCCACCCGGACGCCGACATCGGTCTGGTCGGCTACGAGATGGCCCTGCTGGTGGACCGGGCGGGCACCGTCCTGACCCCGGACCTCCGCGCGGAGCTCCAGGGCAGCCTGCTCCACTAGGCGGCCGGAACCAGTGACACAGACGATCAACCCGACAACCGACCCTCAACCGTCCGGCCGCTTACAGCCCCCACCGGCCCCTTCAGACGGCAAGCCGACACCCTGCTGTCACGCCCGGAGGATTCATGACCCCGCCACCCGCCTCACCCGATCCGTACGGCGCGTCCAGCCACGCGTCGTACGAAGGTGAGGGCGACCAGCCGCTGGTCCGTCCGTACGCCATGACCGGTGGACGCACCCGGCCGCGCTATCAGCTAGCGATAGAAGCACTGGTCAGCACCACGGCCGATCCCGCGCATCTGGGGACCCTGCTTCCCGAGCATCAGCGGATCTGCCATCTGTGCCGCGAGGTCAAGTCGGTGGCCGAGGTCTCGGCCCTGCTGTCGATGCCCCTCGGCGTGGCGCGGATTCTCGTCGCGGACCTGGCGGAAGCCGGCATGGTGGCCATCCACCAGCCGGGCAATGGAGAGGCCGGCGGCGCGCCGGATGTGACACTGCTCGAAAGGGTGCTCAGTGGACTTCGCAAGCTCTAACGGCGGCGCGGCGACCCGGGCCACCACCTCGGCGAAGATCGTCGTGGCCGGTGGGTTCGGCGTGGGCAAGACCACGTTCGTCGGTGCCGTCTCGGAGATCAATCCGCTGCGCACCGAAGCCGTGATGACGTCCGCCTCGGCGGGCATCGACGACCTCACGCACACCGGCGGAAAGACCACCACGACGGTGGCGATGGACTTCGGCCGCATCACCCTGGACCAGGACCTGATCCTGTACCTCTTCGGTACGCCGGGCCAGGACCGCTTCTGGTTCATGTGGGACGACCTGGTACGCGGCGCGATCGGCGCCGTCGTCCTGGTGGACACCCGCCGTCTCGCCGACTGCTTCCCGGCCGTCGACTACTTCGAGAACAGCGGGCTGCCGTTCGTCATCGCCCTCAACGGCTTCGACGGCCACCAGCCGTACACCCCGGACGAGGTGCGCGAAGCGCTTCAGATCGGGCCCGACACGCCGATCATCACCACGGACGCGCGGCACCGCGCGGACGCGAAGAGCGGTCTGATCACGCTGGTGGAGCACGCTCTGATGGCCCGGCTGAAGTAGTCACAAGTCGGAAGTGGCATACGGCAGTTACCGTAGTCACACGGGGGCGGGCTGTGTCCTTTGACACGATCCGCCCCCGCATTCATAACGTTTCGACAGAGAATTACCCCGCGACCGACACCGGATGCGCACGGGCGGTGTCGCTGCGCTCACATGAGCCTCGCCTTTTGGCGGGGCTCGCTCTTTATGCCCGATTTATCTGAGGCGTGAGCCACTCGGAATCGCCCATTCCGACTGTTTGGAACGCGGCCGTCAGCCGTGCTGCAATTCGACCAACTCCCGAGTAGTACGGCCCTGAACAAAACCCGGCACAGCGTAGGTGCCGACGCCGAGAGGTTGTTGGTCGAGTGAGGCGTAACAACGAGGGCTCCACGGCGCAGGCGGAGCGGGGCAACTTCACCCCGCCGTCGCGTGCCGCGGCGCCGTCCGCCGACGTGTCCGAAGCGGCACCGGCCGGTGGCAGCACCAGCCGGCTGTCGCCGCGCAACTGGCGGGTGCCCACCCGGCTGAACGCGATCCTCCTGATCCCGGTGCTGGTCGGCCTGGTCATGGGCGGTTTCCAGGTGAAGGGCTCGGTCAACACCTGGCAGGAGGCCCAGGACGCGGAGAAGACCGCGCTCATCGTGCGGGCCGCCGCCGAGTACGGGCAGGCGCTGCTCAACGAGCGCGACCTCACCGCCCAGCCGCTGCTGTCGAACAAGCGCGAGGACGAGGTCGTCTCGCAGACCCGCGCCACCACCGACGCGGCCGCCGCCAAGTTCGCCGAGGCCGTCAAGGACATGCCGGCCAAGCAGGGCCTCCAGCGCCGCCTCAAGCTGTTCAAGCTGGAGGAGCCGAAGCTCCCGCAGCTGCGCAAGGCCGCCTATACCGCGGCCATGGACCCGGTGAAGACCGAGGAGGGCTACGTCCAGGTCCAGCACTCCCTGATGGAGTTCTGCAACGAACTGGGCCTCGGCACCGGCAACATCACCAGCTACGGCCGTACCGTCTACGCGATCGAGCTGGCCAAGGCTGCAGAATCGCTTCAGCGCTCCATCGGCATGCACCTCCTGGTCCGTCCCAGCAAGGAGGACGGCAAGTTCAACGACCAGGTCAAGGCGTTCGGCTCGTACAACTACCTGGAGCAGATCGCCCTCGGCGAGTTCACCTCCGGCGGTACGGAGGCCGACGCGGCCCGGCTCCGCAAGGTCATGGAGGCCAAGGCGGCAGCGGGCGCGGCCGAGCTGAAGGAGGCCAAGGAGAAGGCCGCCGCGGCCGGTGCGCCGTTCGTGGCGCCGCCCTCCATCGACGGCTCGGTCTACGACGGCATGGCCAAGGAGATCGGCCTCGGCAAGGACCCGGCCGAGCTGAAGGCCAAGGGGATCACCGCCGACACCTGGATGGCCGCCGCCACCGCCAAGTTCGACGGCTACACCACGGTCGAGAACGAGCTGGTCGAGAAGGCCGTGACCGAGGCGGCGGAGATCTCCGCCGACGCCCGGACCGACGCCATCGTCAACGCCTCGATCGTCATCGTCGCCCTGCTGGCCGCGTTCCTCCTGGCCGGGCTCATGGCCCGCCAGATGAGCCGCTCGATGCGCCGACTGCGTACCGCCGCCTTCGGGATCGCCGAGCAGCGGCTGCCCTCGCTGGTCGACCAGCTCTCGCGCACCGACCCGGGCCGGGTCGACACCCGCGTGCAGCCCATCCCGATCAACTCGCAGGACGAGATCGGCGAGGTCGCCCGCGCCTTCGACCAGGTGCACCAGGAGGCGGTCCGGCTCGCGGCCGAGCAGGCCATGCTCCGGGGCAACGTCAACGCGATCTTCACCAACCTCTCGCGCCGCAACCAGTCGCTCATCGAGGGCCAGCTGACCCTGATCACCGACCTGGAGAACAACGAGGCCGACCCGGACCAGCTGGAGAGCCTCTTCCGGCTCGACCACCTGGCGACCCGCATGCGGCGCAACGGCGAGAACCTGCTCGTCCTCGCCGGCGAGGAGCCCGGCCGCCGCTGGAACCAGCCGGTGCCGCTGGTGGACGTGTTGCGCGCCGCCTCCTCCGAGGTGGAGTCGTACGAGCGCATCGAGCTCTCCGGTGTCCCGGAGACCGAGATCCACGGCCAGTCCGTCACCGACCTCGTGCACCTGCTGGCCGAGCTGCTGGAGAACGCCACGACGTTCTCCTCGCCGCAGACCAAGGTCCGCGTCACCGCGACCCGGCTGCCCGACGGCCGCGTGATGATCGAGATCCACGACAAGGGCATCGGCCTCACCGCCGAGGACTTCGCCGACATCAACCACAAGCTGGCCAACCCGCCGACGGTGGACGCCGCGGTCTCGCAGCGCATGGGCCTGTTCGTGGTCGGCCGGCTCGCCGACCGGCACGGCATCCGCGTCCAGCTCCGCCCCTCGGGCGAGCAGGCCGGCACGACCTCGCTGGTCATGCTGCCGGACGCGATCACCCACGGTGGCGGCGGCGACGCGCCGGAGCAGGACGACTTCACGGTCTCCTCGATCATCCCGCAGCAGCAGGCGTTCGACGCGCTGCCGCACCAGCCGCAGCTGCGTACGGCCGCCGAACTCGGCTTCGACGACTCGCGTTACGACGAGGGCGCCGCGGACTCCGCGCAGCTCGACCCGGTGGGCCGCTCCCTGATGCGCGAGGAGCGCCGCGCGGCGCTGGAGGCCCAGGCCGCCGGCGGCGAGCGCCAGGCTTTCCCGGAGCAGCCGGACCAGGCGGCTCAGCAGGCGCGGCCCGAGCAGGTCTACGCCGAGGGCGCGTACGGCCAGGACGCCTACGCCGGGAACGGTCAGGACGCCTACGCCGCGCAGCAGTACGAGGGCGGCTACGACCCGTACGCCGGTGCCGACGGCTATGCCGCCCAGCCCGCCTACGACGGCGTCCAGGGCGGCTATCCGGAGGCGGCCTACGCGGCCCCCGAGGCGCCCGTGCAGGGCTATGACGAGCAGTACGCCGCCCAGCCCCAGCAGGAAGAGTGGGCAGATCAGGGCACGTACCAGGGCGGCTTCGAGCCGGTCGCCCAGGCGGAACCGGAATCTGCCGTGAGCGCTCCCGCCGAGCCGCGGGAGCGCGTAGGCTTCGAGCGTTCGGGCCCCGTCCCGAACACCGGCCACGACCTGACCGAAGCCGGTCTGCCGCGCCGGGGCGGCCAGCAGCACTGGCAGCCCACGGGCCGCGGGAACGGCCGGTCCGGTGGAGCGCAGGAGCGTCCGCAGCAGCAAGAACTGCCGCAGCGGCCGGTCCAGGCGCAGCAGGCCCCCGACGGAAACGCCGGAAACGACGGCTCCGACGACTGGCGCTCGGCCAACGACGAGCGCTGGGAGCGGGCCGAGAAGCTCCGGGAGCCGAAGGCGGGCGGGATAACCCCGTCCGGTCTTCCCCGGCGCGTGCCCAAGGCCAACCTGGTCGAGGGCACCGCCGAACAGACCCAGCAGGGCGGCCCCCAGGTCTCCCGCGCTCCGGAAGACGTGCGCGGCAGGCTGAGCAACCTGCGGCGCGGTGTCCTCCGGGGACGCAACGCGGGTACGGACACAAGTACTACCTACAACCAGGAGCGTTAGTGTGAGCCCGATGAGCCAGGCGGCGCAGAATCTGAACTGGTTGATCACCAACTTCGTGGACAACACCCCCGGGGTGTCGCACACGGTGGTGGTCTCCGCCGACGGACTCCTGCTGGCGATGTCCGAGGGATTCCCGCGGGACCGCGCGGACCAGCTGGCGGCGGTCGCCTCCGGTCTGACCTCGCTGACCGCCGGTGCCTCGCGGATCTTCGAGGGCGGCGCGGTGAATCAGACGGTTGTGGAGATGGAGCGAGGATTCCTCTTCATCATGTCCGTTTCCGACGGGTCCTCCTTGGCCGTTCTCGCACACCCGGATGCCGACATCGGCCTCATCGGGTACGAAATGGCCCTTCTGGTCGACCGCGCGGGCAGCGTCCTCACTCCGGACCTCCGTGCCGAACTCCAGGGAAGTCTTCTTAACTAGTCTTATCCAGTAACCAGACAGTGCGTTTCGCGTCACCGCGCCATAGGGTGCGGTGGCGCGGTCCACTGGAATCGGGACCGGCAGGCGGAGGAGGAATCGTGGGTACACCCCCAGGCGGGCACCAGTACGACGGTGACCGGCACATGCCGGGTGAGCACGGGGACGATCGTTTCAACTTCCCCTCCGCGCCCGGCAGACAGGGCGCGCAGCAGCCTCAGCAGCCCTACCAGCCATACGGGCAGGGCCAGTACGGCCAGTCGGGGCCCGGCTGGCCGCAGCAGGAGCCCCAGCAGCCCGCGCAGCAGCCGCAGCAGCCGCGTCGCCCGCACCGCTTCGACGCGCCGCAGCAGCAGCCCCGGATCCAGCCGGTGCAGCCGCGGCGGGCTCCCGAGCCGGCGGCTCCGGCCGCGCACAATCCGCTGGTCCGTCCGTACGCCATGACAGGTGGCCGGACCCGACCGCGCTACCAACTCGCCATTGAGGCGTTGGTCAGTACCACGGCTGATCCGTCCCGGCTGCAAGGGCAGTTGCCCGAGCACCAGCGGATCTGCCGGCTGTGCTTCGAGATCAAGTCGGTGGCCGAGATCTCGGCCCTCCTCTCGATCCCCCTCGGCGTGGCCCGGATCCTCGTAGCCGACCTGGCCGAGGCGGGACTCGTCGCTATCCACCAGCCCGGCGGCGACGAGTCCGCCGGCGGCCAGCCAGATGTGACACTGCTCGAAAGGGTGCTCAGTGGACTTCGCAAGCTCTAGCGGCGGAGCGGCCCGCTCCACTACCTCGGCGAAGATCGTGGTGGCAGGGGGCTTCGGCGTGGGTAAGACCACGTTTGTCGGTGCCGTCTCGGAGATCAATCCGCTGCGCACCGAAGCCGTGATGACGTCCGCCTCGGCGGGCATCGACGACCTGACGCACACGGGGGACAAGACCACCACGACGGTGGCGATGGACTTCGGCCGCATCACCCTGGACCAGGACCTGATCCTGTACCTCTTCGGTACGCCGGGCCAGGACCGCTTCTGGTTCATGTGGGACGACCTGGTACGCGGCGCGATCGGCGCCGTCGTCCTGGTGGACACCCGCCGTCTCGCGGACTGCTTCCCGGCGGTCGACTACTTCGAGAACAGCGGGCTGCCGTTCGTCATCGCCCTCAACGGCTTCGACGGCCACCAGCCGTACACGCCGGACGAGGTGCGCGAAGCGCTTCAGATCGGGCCGGACACGCCGATCCTGACGACGGATGCGCGGCATCGGGCGGATGCGAAGAGTGCGTTGATCACGTTGGTGGAGCATGCGCTGATGGCGCGCCTGCGGTAGGTGCTCCTGGTACGCCGAGGGCCCCGCACTCCTGGAGTGCGGGGCCCTCGGCGTTTTGCCGCTCGGCCTGGCGGCCTTGCTTGTCCTCAATCGCCGGACGGGCTTGAACGTGCCCGGCCTCGGATTGTGCCTGCGGGCTGACTCAGCCCTGCCAGCTGTGCGGGGCGCGGAAGCCCGGGGTGCGTTCCAGGCGGCGCCAGGCGGCCGTGTTGCGGACCCGGGTGGGGGCGGCGGCCGGCTGGGCGGCGGCGCGGGCGAGGAGGACCGCGGTGATCGCGGCCAGTTCCTCGGGGTCCGCGAGGCCCTTCTCGACGCGCAGCACGGATTCGGCGGTGGCAGTGGTCATGAGTGGTGTCTCCGTCTTCTACTGCGGCGGGTTGCCGTGCTTGCGGGCCGGCAGGTCGGCGTGCTTGGTGCGGAGCATCGCGAGCGAGGCGATCAGGACCTCGCGCGTCTCGGCCGGGTCGATGACGTCGTCGACCAGGCCGCGCTCGGCGGCGTAGTAGGGGTGCATCAGCTCGGTCTTGTACTCCTTGACCATGCGGGTCCGCATGGCCTCGGGGTCCTCGGCCTCCGCGATCTGCCGGCGGAAGATGACGTTGGCGGCGCCCTCCGCGCCCATCACGGCGATCTCGTTGGTGGGCCAGGCGTAGGTGAGGTCCGCACCGATGGACTGGCTGTCCATGACGATGTAGGCGCCGCCGTACGCCTTGCGCAGGATCAGGGAGATCCGCGGCACCGTCGCGTTGCAGTACGCGTAGAGCAGCTTCGCGCCGTGCCGGATGATCCCACCGTGCTCCTGATCGACGCCGGGCAGGAAGCCGGGTACGTCCAGAAGAGTGATGATGGGGATGTTGAAGGCGTCACACATCTGGACGAATCGCGCGGCCTTCTCGGACGCCTCGATGTCCAGCACGCCGGCCAGGGCCTGGGGCTGGTTGGCGACGATGCCGACGACCTGGCCGTCCATCCGGGCCAGGGCGCAGATGATGTTGCGGGCCCAGCGCTCGTGGACCTCCAGGTAGTCGCCGTCGTCGACGAGTTCCTCGATGACCTTGTGCATGTCGTACGGGCGGTTGCCGTCGGCCGGGACCAGGTCCAGGAGGGCGTCGCCGCGCCGGTCCGCCGGGTCGTCGCTCGCCGCGGTGGGCGGGTTCTCCCGGTTGTTGGAGGGCAGCATCCCGATGAGGTACCGGACCTCGGCGATGCAGGTCTCCTCGTCGTCGTACGCGAAGTGCGCGACGCCCGAGGTCTCGGCGTGGACGTCCGCGCCGCCCAGGCCGTTCTGGGTGATCTCCTCGCCGGTGACCGCCTTCACGACGTCCGGACCGGTGATGAACATCTGCGAGGTCTCACGGACCATGAAGACGAAGTCGGTGAGGGCGGGGCTGTAGGCCGCACCGCCCGCGCACGGGCCGAGCATCACGCTGATCTGCGGGATGACCCCGGAGGCGCGCGTGTTGCGCTGGAAGATCCCGCCGTACCCGGCGAGCGCCGAGACACCCTCCTGGATACGGGCGCCCGCGCCGTCGTTCAGGGACACCAGCGGCGCACCGGCCGAGATGGCCATGTCCATGATCTTGTGGATCTTCGTCGCGTGCGCCTCGCCCAGCGCCCCGCCGAAGATCCGGAAGTCGTGCGCGTACACGAAGACCGTCCGGCCCTCCACCGTCCCCCAGCCGGTGACGACGCCGTCGGTGTACGGCTTCTTCGCCTCCAGGCCGAAACCCGTCGCCCGGTGGCGGCGCAGCTGCTCGACCTCGTGGAAGGAACCCGGGTCGAGAAGCAGCTCGATGCGCTCGTGGGCGGTCAGCTTGCCCTTGGCGTGCTGTGCCTCGGTGGCCCGGTCACTGGGTCCGCGCCGGGCCTGCTCGCGCAGCGCCAGCAGTTCGGCGACACGGCCGCGGGTGTCGCTCGGCTCGCCCTGGGTTTCGTCCACAACGGTCATGTAACGACCCTACGAACCCCGCCAAGAAAATCCTGCCGTCGACTCCGTACAGTCTCCTGCCCGGTTTACTGGTGGAGCCTGACAGAAGGCCGGGCTCATGCAGGCGAAGTACCAGCCGGTACCGGGTTCCTCTTGTGGAGGTCCCACAAAGGGTTCACTGTGGCCTGCCGCACACCCCGGTGAGCCGGGGGACGCGGGCCAGCTGGGCGTCCTGCACCTTCTGGATGTCCTCCAGGCGCGGGAGCACCGGCTCGTCCGGGTGCGCCACGGTCAGCAGCACCGCCTCGTAGAACGCGTCCCGCACCGCCGCCGGCATGACGTCCGAGGCGTCCAGGCACAACGGCACCCGCTGGTCCGTGAGCCGGCGCCCGACCTCGCGCTCCACCTCGCCCTCGCGGGCCGGGACCGCGGAATTGGCCGAAAAGACCCCGCCCTCGCGGCCCCACCGCTCCTGGGCCTTCTCGGACGTGAGGCGCCGGATCATCGTACGGGCCCGCTCACCGTCCCCGAACAGCGCGGCGAAGTCCGCCGACACCTCGTGGGCCTTCACGGTGGAGGAGCCGCCGGGCAGCAGCCGTGCCGAGTCCGTGAAGGACGCCCCGGACCTGCGGTCCCCGTAGAACGCGCGGGCGAAGGAGCCCTGGTGTTCCAGGGAGCAGCCCCCGCCGCCGTCGAAGAGCAGCCCGTGTCCGCCGGCCGGGCCGCGGTGGTCCCTGGTCAGGATCCGTCGGCGCTCCTCGCGCGAGCCCTGGGCGAGCAGGTGCGCCCAGGTGGTCCAGGCGGTGACGACGTGCGGGGCGGTCCAGGGCAGGTCGCCGGTGGCCCAGCGCGCGTACTGCACCGGGCCCGCCTGCTGGAGGAGCAGATCCTCGATCCAGTCGCTGCCGGGCCAGCCGGAGGAGCCGTCGTCGCCCATGGCGACGCACCAGGCGTCCAGGGGTGCCGGGGAGGACGGCGGGGTCTCGCCCTCGCGGTGCCAGACGATGGACTTGAGGTCGACCTTGAGCGGCACCCAGAGGTCCTTCTCTATGCCCTCGGCCTCCGGCAGCCACGGGTTGCCGTACTCCTCGGGGTCGTAGAGGTCCGTGAGCGGCTTGAGCCGGTTGTCGGCGGCGTACTCGACGAGTTCGCCGACGCCGGGCAGGATCGCGATGTCCGGCGGGTCGCCGGCCTGCACCTCGGCGAGCAGCACCTCGCGGGTGGCCGCGGTGCCCTGGTAGGTGTACGGGATGCCGAAGCCGTCCAGGACGTCCTTGAACTGCCGTTCCTGCGCGTCGGTCCAGGGGCCGAGGATCGTCACCCTCGGTACGGCGTCGCTGCCGCCGGGGGCCGCGAGGCCGCATCCCGCGGCGGTCAGGAGCAGGGCGAGGACGAGCGGGAGCGCCCGGGACCGCCGTCTCATCCGGCCCTCCAGTAGTAGTCGGCGTTGAGCCTGCGGCTGAGCCCGGCGGCCGGCAGCAGGAGGACCAGGGCGCCCGCGCCGAGCGCGCCGTAGTAGGTCCAGCTCTGCCAGCTGCGGGCGGCCAGTCCGTCGCGCAGTTCGGTGGAGGCGCGGGTGACGTACTGCTGGGCGTCGGCGAGGCGGTCCGGCGCGCGGGCCGTGTCCCCGGCCCGTACGAGGGGGTCGCTCGCGGTGTCCTCGATCCGGACCAGCTGCCGGCGCGCCGCGTCCAGCCGCTCCTGGGTGGCGGCGGTCGCCCACAGCGGTACGACGGCGAGGGCGACGGCCACCAGGAGCGTCGGCAGCAGCCACGGGTCCAGGCTGCGCCCGCAGCGGCGGCGCAGCAGCGCCAGCGCGCTGAGGGTGGTCAGGGTGAGGACGAGGAGGCCCAGTTCGGCGACGGCCCAGCCGGTGACCTGGAGGGGGCCGAGGGTGCTGGTCCGGGTCATCCGGCGCATCTGGTGCTCCTGGAGGACGTCGAGGCGGGGCACGACGCCGGTGCCCGGCCGGTTCAGCTGGCGCTCAGCCTCGCTCATCTTCTGGCGCTGCATCAGGTCGTCGTCCACGTACTTCACGGTCCCGGGCGTGATGGAGCCGCTGTACGAGGTGAGCACGCCGGTGACGGTCGCCAGGACGCCCCGGCCGCGCTCGCCGTCGATCTGGACGTCGGAGAGCCGGGACAGGCCCTGGCCGGCGGCGGAGAGCTGGGCCTCGTAGCGGGCGCCGGCCCCGACGACCTCATCGATCCCGAAGCGCACGGAGACCTCGGCCTCCTGGTGGGCGCGGAGCAGGGCGAGCTGGGTCGCCGAGACGCCCTGGACGGCGGGGGCGGCGTGGGTGCGCATCTCACCGGCCGCGTTCTGGACCTCCCGGTACGAGACGAGGAGGGCGGTCATCGAGACGAGCGCGGCGAGCACGATGACCGCCAGGTGGAGTTCGAGCAGCCGTCTGGTGCGGGAGCCGCTGAACCGGCGGGCCCGGAACGCGCGCGTCCAGTGGGTGGGCCGGGGCCTCACAGGCGCCTCCCGCAGGCGATGCAGTACCGGGCGCCCGGTCCGGCGGGGTGGCGGCAGCCGGGGCACTTGCCGGGCGGCCCCTCGGCGTGCGCGGGCAGGTCGAGCAGGGGGCCGGAGGCGACCTGGAGCCGCCCCTCGCGCACGGTCCCCCGGTCGACGGTGGGGCCGACGCGGACCAGGCCCCGCGCCCCGTCCACGATGTCGGCCACGGTGCGGACCTTGGTGAGGACCCAGTCGGCGCCGATCTCGTGGGCCAGCCGGACGGCGAGCCCGAACTGCCGCTCGGCCTCCTCGCGGCTCATCGGGTCCAGCGCCGCGTAGCCCCGTTCGAGCGCGGTCCGCATCCGGGTCGCGGCGTTCATCGCGTCGACCGTGCCTCCCCCACCGCCGCCCGCGCCCACGGCGACCCCGGGCGGCAGCCAGCGGACCACGAGCGGCGCGGTGGCGTCGCCGACGGAGACCGTGGCGAGCTGGAGCAGCACGCCGAGCGGGTCGGCGCTCGCGTCCGCGCGTACGGCGAGCAGGTAGTCCCGGGTGCCCGGCTCCCACTGGTGGGTGGCGAAGTCGTACCGGTGCGGGTGCTCCGGCGCGGTCGCCGGTACGAGGGCGTGCTGCCGGGGCTGCCGTTCGCTGAGCGCGACCCCGGTCACGGCGGGGCGGCCGGTAACGGTGACCGGCAGTTCGGGGCTCAGGACCCGGCGCAGCCGCCGCAGCGCCCCGGTGACGGCGGGCGCGAACCGGTCGGGCGCGGTGTCGGCCGTGCCGTGCAGCCCTTCGGTGAGGGCGAGCAGCGGTGCCGGGTCCCAGTCCACGCCGAGCGCGAGCACGTCCGCGCTGAACTCCCCCCGGCACGCGGCGATCCCGGCCGCGAGGTCCGCCTCGCCCGCCGGGTCGTGCCCGGCGCCGTCGGTGACGAGGATCAGGTGCCGTACGGGCAGGGGGCGTTGGCCGAAGAGCGTCCGGGCGGCGGTGAGCCAGGACCCGTACCCGGGCGGCGGCCGTTCGTCCGGGGTCGGCGCGATACGCCCCACGCTGAACGCGGCGCGCCGCTTCTCGTCGGTGTCCGCGAGCGCCCAGGGCCCGCGCAGCGGGTAGCACCGGCCGGGCCCGTCGTCCCCGGCGCCCCCGAGCACCGCGAACGACAGCCCGTCGGGCAGTGCGCGCAGGGCGGCGGCGAGCGCGGCGGCGGCGTCCTGTCGGCGCGCCGGGCCGACGTCCAGCGCGAGGACGACGGCGAGTTCGGTGGCGGGCCGCTGGTCCCGGGGCCCGGTGCCGATGGCCTTGACGCGCACATGGGCGTCGATCCGGGTGTCGTGGTGCGGCTGCTGGTCGCACCGCACGTCGACGGACACGGCGAAGCCGAGCCCGGTCGGCGACGGGTCGGGAGCGGCCATGAGGGGATCTCCAGGGGGGTACGGAGTGGGGGCGGGCGGGGCGGGGTCCGACGCCCCCTCAGAACCGGGTCTGCGGGCGCACCGTGTGCGACAGGTCGATGAGCCGTTCGTACTCCGCCGGTCTCCGGCGCTGTCGGGCCAGCCAGCGGTAGCACTGCTCCAGTTCGGCGCGGACCTCCCGTTCGCCGGGGACGGGCGGGGGCGGGAGGCTCCTGCGCGGCCATGTCCGTTGCGGGGGCGGGGGGTCGGCCGTGGCGCGGACCGCGTCGAGTTTCCACTCGTACAGCTCCGTGCGGAGCAGCCAGGCCGCCTCGTCGCCCGCGACGACCGGGCCGGCCAGCGCGGCCAGCGCCGCGTCGATCTCCCCGAGCCCCGGCAGCGGGCGGTCGCCGGAGGCCAGTCGGGCGGCCCGGATGCGCAGGGCGGCGACGCGGGCCACGGTGTGGTCGCGGGACTCGTCGGGGACCAGGTCCAGGACGCGGACGGCGGCGGTCCGGTCGCCCCGGGCCAGGGCGAGCCGGGCGAGGCCGAGGGCAGCGCCGACGTGGGAGGGGTTGCGGGCGTGGACCGCGCGGAACAGTTCGTACGCGGACGGGCCCGGGGCGCGCCCCACCTGCTCCGCGCAGTAGGCGAGGGCCAGCTTCGCCGCGTACTCGCCGGGCAGGGCGCGGTGCACGGCCGAGAAGTGGCCGTGGGCGGCCTCCAGCAGCGCCTTCCGCTCCTTCTCGCGTACGTCCGCGCCGCGCAGGGCGACCAGGCCGCGGTGCCAGCTGAGCCGCCACTGCCGGACCGGGCCCGGTCCGGGGATCGCCGCCGCCGCCTCGACCTGCTCGTGGGCCGCCGCCAGCGCCTCGGGGCCCTCCTGGCCGAGCAGCAGCCGGGCGTTGTGGAGGCAGATCTCGACGGACCGCTCCCCCTCGGCGGGCTGGGCGAGCGGCTGGCCCGGGTCGTAGCTGCTGACGCCGAAGCGGGCGGCCTGCGGGTCGCCGGGGTAGGGCCGGGGCACCGGCAGGCGGCGGGCGATCTCGGTCGGGGTCGGGGTCCCCGGGTCGAGCGCGGGCGCCGGGGGCGCTTCGCGGCGGCTGTGCGGCGGGCGGCGCAGCCAGTGCGCGTAGTCCGGGACCGAGCCCAGGCGGGCGCCGAGGAGTTCGGTGGAGGGCGTGAAGTAGGCGGAGGGTTCGGGCTGGTCGCGCTTGCCGCGCAGGGCCCGGATCTCGCGCAGCACCCCGCGCAGCTGCCCGGCCATGTCCTCGGCGGTGCCGAAGCGTTCCTCGGGGTCCGCGGCGGTGGCCCGCGCCACGACGAGCCGGAAGGAGCTGATGCCGAGCCCGGGGACGTCGTCGCCGACCGCCCAGCGGGCCAGTTCGTCGAGGGTGACGCCGACCGTGTGCACGTCGTGGGCCACGGTGAGCGGCTGGGTGCCGTCCGTCTCCGGGGCCGCGAAGTACGGGGTGGTCACGGGCGGCGGATCGACGCTGCCCGCCTTGCGGACGCCCCCGAGGTCGATGACCTTGATGCCGTCGAGGTGGTGGATCACGTTGGACGGCTTCATGTCCCCGTAGAGGAAGCCCATCCCGTGCAGATGGGACAGGGCCTCCAGGATCTGGCAGCCGTAGGTGACGACGTGCTCGATGTCGAGGACGAAGGCGCCCCGCCGGACCGACTCGACCAGCGCGGACAGGGTGCGGTCGCCGACGTCCTCCATGACGATGTAGCCGCCGGAGACCGTGCCGTCGGCGTTGGTGGTGGAGACGAAGTCGCGAATCTGGACGATGCGTTCGTGCCGGATGGCGACGAGGCTGCGGCGCTCCTCACCGGCCTGGGCGGCGCCGCGCTCGGCGTAGCGGTTGAGGAGGCCCTTGACGGCGACGAAGTCCTCCAGGTGGGTGTCCTCGGCGAGGTAGACCCAGCCCTGCCCGCCGTGTGCGATGGGGCCCCGGATGACGTACTGGTCCTGGAGCGGCGGGCCGTCCTTGGTGAGTTCGGGGCGGTACGAGTACGGCGCCCGGCACACCGGGCAGTACCCCTCGTCCGGGGCGGCGCGACGGTGTGCGGCGGGACAAAGGCGGTGTCGCAGGACTTGGCGGAGCAGGTCATCACGATGCGCACGGGGTGCTCGGCGGCGGCCAGCCGTTCCGCCGGGCTGCCTGGGTCGAGCAGCGGGAGTTCGAGGAGTCCGGCGGGTCCGTGGTCCTCGGGCGCGGCGGGCAGGGGCGGGAGGCCGGGGGCGGTCTCGTCGCGGCCGCAGGTGTCGCAGTAGCCGGTGGGCTGGACGGCCCCGGCGCAGGGGCCGCCGGTGAAGCGGCGGTGCGGGCAGGGAATCCTCATCGGCGGCCCACGGGTCCGGTGCGCTGCCCGGGCAGGCCCGGCGCCCCCGCGAGGTCGGCGCGTAAGTCGCGTAACAGCTGCTTCAGCCCCACCAGCCGGGCGTGCGGTTCGCGCAGCCCGCGCAGCTCCCCCAGCCGGTGCCGGCGCGTTGCCGGGTCCGTGGCGGGGCGCGGGGGCGCCGAGGCGGAGTCGGTGAGGCCGTCCAGGCGGGACCAGGTGCGCTCCATCCGCTCCGCCCGCCTCAGCAGCTCCTCGGCGCGCTCGTCCAGCGCCGGTACGAGCAGGTCGCGTTCGACCGCCTCGGGCGCCGGGCCCTCCGTGCCGCGTACGACGATCAGCAGCCGGAAGCCGAGGGCGCGCACCCGGGCGAGGACGCGGACGAGCGCCGCCGGGTCCGGCTCCTCGTCCAGGCCGACCACCGCGAGGACCGGGCCCGCCGCGGGGCGTCCGGCGAGGGAGCGTTCGGGTTCGTCGCCGCCTTCGAGGAGCCAGTCGCGGTAGCGGTTGCGCTGGTGGAGCGGCGGGCGCAGCTGGGCGACCAGGGTGTCCACCAGCTGGTCGGGGCTGCCGCGCCCGCCCCGGTGGACGAGGTGGGCGCGGTGCAGCTGGTGGCGCAGGGTGCGGTCGCGGCCGCCGCCGTCCGGGATGACGCTGAAGCGCACCGAGGGCTGGTCGGCCCCCGCGAACCAGCGCCGCAGCCGCGCCGCGAGGGCGTGGTCCCAGCCGTCCGGGCCGCTCAATTCCGCGACCAGCGGGACGAGTTCCGCGATGCGGTCGACGGGGATCATGTACGAGAAGGCGAGGTCGTTCTCGGTGGGCAGCTCCATCTCCAGGTCGCCGCGCCAGCTGACGACGAGGCCCACGACGCTCTCGGGGCGCTCGCCCCGGCGCCCGGTGTGGACGGCGGCGCCGCTGAAGCCGGGGCGCACCACCTCCGCGTTGCGGCGGGCGTCGAGCTGCACCCAGTCGCCGTGGAGGCCGCTGATCCGTGCGGCGAGCCACATGCCGTCGGCGTCGAAGGGCGCCGCGTAGCCGCCGAGCCACACGTCGGCGCCGCGTTCCAAGTGCCGGGACAGGGGCGCGGGTTCGGCCTGGGGGCGGGGGCTGTCCAGGGCGAGGAGGGCGATGTCCTCGCGGCCGTCGAGCCAGCCGTCGGGGGCGACCCGGGCGGCGACGGGCGGGATGGCTGGGCTCTCGGCGAACTCGACCCACATCCGGGCGCCGGGCTCCCCGACGACGTGGGCGCAGGTCAGCATCCGGTCCTGGGTGATCAGCACCCCGGCTCCGCACACCGGCCCTTCCGGGCCGTCCCGGCGCAACCGCAGGCGCCAGTCCGCTCTCAACTCCCCCATGGTCCACGAGCGTACGCGCGCACGGGCCCCGCTTCCCAGAGTGCGGACACAAAGGGAGCGGGGCCCGGGGGACGCTCAGCCTCCGCAGTGGAAGCGGGCGTTGCCCCAGTCGGCGTGGTCGTTGCCGTTGCCGTCGCCGCCGTCACCGGCGATCAGCTCGACGTACTTGGCGCCGGTGACGTCCGCCGTGAGCGACCAGGCGGTGTCGGAGGCCCGGAGCACCGGGGACTTCACCTTCTCGGCGCCGTCCGCCTCCACGGAGAACTGCACGCTGCCCGCCGTCTTCTGGACGTCGTCCACGCCGACCTCGGCGGTGAAGGAGGTGCACTGTCCGCCGAGGTAGTAGCGGATGGTCGCCGGGGCGTGGCTGCCGAGCCCCTTCTCGTAGACCGTGGACCCGATGGTGAGCGCGGTGCCGTCGCCGGTGCCGGTCTCGCCGTTGGACAGGTCGCGCTCGACCGGCCCCCAGCCGTTGGTGGTGGCCGTCCAGTCGAGGTCGCTGGCCCAGCTGTCCTTGGTGGGCGGCGGGGGCAGGGTGCGTACGGAGGTCTGCGCGCCGAGCTTCCGCTGCCCGTCGCCGGTCGTGTACGTGGCCTCGGAGGTGAGGGCGTACGTGCGGTACGCGGCGTCCACCGGCGGGGTGACCTGCCAGCGCGCGGTGACCTTCGCGCCGGGTGCGACGGAGTCGAAGGCGACGGCTCCGGCGGGCTCGGCCTGCCAGCCCTCGGGGACGGCGAGGTCCACCTGCACTCCGGTCGCGGGGGTGGACTCGTAGTTGGTGAAGCTCGCCTCGACGGGGTTGGCGGTGCCCGGCTCAAGCGTCTCGGCCTTGGCCGCGACGGTCAGCGTGGAGCAGGCGGCCCGCTCTCCGGCGGGCGCCTCGCCGAGGTCGGTCACGGTGAAGGCGTCGAGCACGAAGTCGGCGCCCTCCGGGGCGTCGCCGCGCTTGCGCAGCCCGGTCCAGGTGTCGCCGCAGCCCGCCGTGACGGTCTCGGTGAAGTGGCCGGTGGAGTGCTGGGCGCCGATGGCGGTGGTCCGGGTCTCGACGGAGGCGGGCTTGCCGTCGGCGGTGATCCGGTCGTAGCCGTCGACCCACTCGTAGGCCCCGGCGTGGCTGGACTGGTAGTCGTACTCGACCCGGTAGCGGTGGCCCGCGGTCATCGGGACGGTCCAGGGGGCGGTGCGGTAGACGAGGCCGGTGTTCTCCTCGTGGGCCTTCAGGGACTCCTTGCCGCCGATCACGTCGTCGATGAGCTTCCCGTTCCAGCCGGCCTGGGTGTACGGGGCGTGGAGCTGCGAGATGACGGTGCGGGGGTCGGTGGAGCCGCCCGCGTCGCCCTTGAGGAAGGGGCCCCAGCCCTGGTCCACGTCCTCGAAGTCCTCGTGGACGACGGTGTTCTTCTTCGTGGCGGGGGCGTTGGCGACGAGGCGGACGTCGTCGGCGCGGACGGTGGCCGTGCTGCCGTCCGCGGCCTCGATGCGCAGGGTGGTGCGGCCGTTGGCCGGGGCGGTGAAGTTGACCTTGGCGCGCTGGAAGTAGCTGCCGTGCCAGTCGGACGCGGCGACGTAGTCCTTGGCGGTGGAGCGGTCCACGGCGACGGACTTACCGCCCGCCGAGAGCGTGGTGTGCCGGGTCTTTCCGGGCTCGACCTCGATGAGCGCGGACGCGGTGTAGCGGGCGCCGGGCTTCAGGCCGCCGATGCGCTGGGAGAGCGCGGCGGTGCCGGAGCCGGAGAGCTTGGCGCTGTTGCGGCCCTGGGCGTCGGTGTCGCGGACGGCGGTCCCGGCCTTCGTCCAGTCGCCGAGCCGGTCGTCGTTGAAGCCGGGGTCGGCTACGAGGGTGTCCTCGCCCCACTTCGGGTCGGCGGCCTTCGGGGCCCGGTGCGGGTAGAGGACGTACGGCTGCCCGGCCTCGGCCTTGAGCGTGATCTTCCCGTTCACCGGGCGGACCGTGCCGGTCTTCACGCGGCCGTTGTCGGTGAGCCTGTAGACGGTGTACGCGCCCTTCGAGGGCACCGACCAGCTGCTCGTACCGCCCTTCTGGCTGTAGTGGTAGAGCTTCTTGCCGCCGTCCCACGGCAGGAGGTAGTCGGTGCCGCTGAGGACCTTGCGGCCGTGGTCGTAGAACGTGCGCTTGCCGTCCTCGACGGTGCCCGAGATGCCGCCGGTGAAGGCGATGTCGTTGCCGTCCCAGCGGGTGATCTTCTGCTGCTGGAGGTACTTGGCGGGCAGGTCACGCTGCCAGACGTTGTCGTAGAAGGCGTTCCAGTCGGTCTCGCCGGTCCAGCCCTCGAATTCGTCGATGGCGCTCTGGCCGAGGACCGGATCGTTGTTCCAGACGTCCTTCTCGCTGTTCCGGATGAACCGGATGATCTTCGAGTTGAGGCCCTTGTTGGTGGCGCCGCCGTAGTCCAGGTCGTTGGCCCAGTGCGACCAGAGCGAGGCCCGCTCGAACTTGTCGGCCCACTCGCTGGAGACGTTCCAGCCCTGCTTCTGGAGGGCCTGGACGGTCTTGTCCGCGATCCAGCCGTGCGTGTAGTACACATCGATGTACAGCATCGAGAGGTTGGAGCCGGTCTCGTCGCGCAGCTGCTGGAAGCGCTTGGCGAGGTCGCCGCTGTTGATGTCGCGGCGCTGGTCGATGTAGTACGACTGGCCCAGCCAGTTCCAGCCCGGCTTGGTCTTGTCGACCAGCTCTTCGCTGAACGCCTTGGCCTCCGGGTACGCCTCCGTGGCGTTGACGTGGACGCCGAAGGTGGCGCCCCACTTCTTGCCGTCCTTCAGCAGGGCGTTGAGGTCCTTGAGGCCGCCGGCGCGCTTGTTGTAGTCGCCGCCGTAGTCGGGGTGGGCGGAGTCGTGGCCCTCGGAGGCGTACCCCTTGAGCAGGGCGAGCTGGCCGAGGCCGTCCGTCGCCAGGGAGATCCGCTTGACGTCGTCCAGGGTGCGCAGGAAGGGGTGCGTGGCCTGGCTGGCGAAGTTGAACGGGATGTGGGTGATGACCCGGTCCGCGGTGTCCTCGCTGCCCGGCGCGGTTACGCCGATCGAGCGGAACGCGACCGCCCCGTCCTGCCAGTCGACCGTACGGTCACCGTTGGCGTCGGGCGTGACGACGACCTTGGCCCAGGGCAGGGCGTCCCCGCTCTCCGGCTTCGGCGCGCCCTCGCCCCGGTAGGTCCACTGCCCGGACCAGACGGCGACCCGCTTCGAGCCGTCGTCCTCCTTGCGGGCCTGGTGCCAGAACCGGGCGTCGTCCCCGCCGGTGGCGCCGGAGGGTTTGTCGTACGAGGAGTTGGACTCGACGGCCGCCGCGAGCGAGCCGGTGTTGACGATCGCGTACGTGGCGCCGGTGGGCGCGGATTCGGCCGGGGTGTCCCCGTGACCTTGGCGAAGACGTCGGCCGTCCTCGTGGAGTCGGTGTCCAGCTTGGTGAAGGCGGTCGCGGCCCCGGTGTCGGTGCTCGCGACGGAGACCAGGTCGTGCCCGGGTATGTCGATGGTGGACACCCGGAACGCGGCGGTGTCGCGGACGGCGGTGACCTTGAACGTGGTGGCGCGGCCGGACACGGAGAGCGTGGCGTCGATCTCCACCCCGGGCAGGTCGGTGAAGGTCAGCGTGTAGCGGGCGGCCGAGCCGGTGGTCTTCGGGGCGCCCTTGAGCTTCACCGGGTGCGCGGTGCCGTTCAGGGTGACGGCGGTGACCGGGCGGGTGGAGCCGGTGAGCTGCTTGCCGGATCCGCGGTCGGTGTACGTGAGGACGCGCGGGAAGTCCGCGGCGACGGCGACCGCGAGCTGCGCGGAGGAGAGGACGGGGCTGCCCGCGGGCACGGCGGCAGCGGGTGAGGGGGCGGCGGCCACGGCGGGGAGGGCGGTCCCCACCAGGGCCAGGACGGCTGCTGAGGCGGCGGCTGCGACGCCCACCGGCATACGGCTTGGTGACATGTGCACTGCGTAGTCGTCGGCTCCGCGCACCGTCAACGACGTACGGCCCCGAGGGCTTCGCCAGTCCAACAACCGCCTTCCGTAAGTCCAAGCAAGCCCAAGTGGGGCGGGACCGGGACATCCGGGGCACCGCGTTCAGTTCCTGATCACGGCGTTCGCGGGCGTCGAGCGACGTCCAGGCAAGTGCCGCTCACCAGCGTCGAGTTGTGAAGAGTTCTTCTTTTTGAGAGCGCTCTCAGTCACAAGTCTTGACGCCCGTGCCGCACGTCGAGAAAGTGGTGCGCACCGCGGACGCCCCCCGCTCCACCTCCCCGCACGGTCCATCCGTCCGCGCCCCCCACGTACCCCCGGAGTCGCCTCATGATTTCGCGCCGGAAGTTCCTGACGGGCGGAGCCGCCGCCACCGCCACCGCACTGACGTACCCCCTCTGGGGCAGCGCGCTGAGCCCGAGCGCGTCGGCCTCCGCCGCCACCTGCGAACTCGCCCTGGTCAACAAGTCGTTGCCCGGCCGCGTCAACGCCTATGTCACCGGCCACGAGCAGGGCACCGACCGCTGGGTCCTGCTCCGCGCCGACGGCAGCGTCTACCACCCCGACTCCCCCTCGGCCCCGCAGACCCCGCTGCCGGTCGACTGCGCGATCCCGCTGAACGGGGCGGGCGGCGCGCCGGTCGTGCTGACGCTGCCTCAGATGTACGGTGCCCGGGTCTACTTCGTCCGCGACGACACCCTGACCTTCTACCTCAACCCGGGCCCGGCCCTGGTCGAGCCGGCGTTCGCCACCTCGACGGACCCGAACTACGGGCGGACCTGGTCGTTCTGCGAGTTCACGTTCAACCCGCAGCAGCTGTACGCCAACATCAGCTACGTCGACCTGGTGACCGCGCTCCCGATCGGCCTGACCCTGGAGGGCGACTCCACGCACACCGTCGCCCCGCTCCCCGACGGCGCCGTGAACCGGATCGCCGACGGCCTCATCGCCCAGGCGGCGGCCGACGGCCAGCCCTGGGACCAGTTGGTGACCCGCGGCGCGGACGGCAGCGTGCTGCGGGTCATCTCCCCGCAGAACCTGATGGCGCCCTACTTCGACCGGCCCGACCAGATGCCGTTCCGGGACCTGTTCACGGCGCAGATCGACCAGGTCTGGGAGAAGTACCGCTCGACGGACCTGCGCATCGACCTCCAGGGCGGGCGCGGCGTGCGCACGGGCCGGGTCAGCGGCGACACGCTCACCTTCGACGGCGGGCACACCTTCAGCAAGCCGGTGTCGAAGGACATCTTCACCTGCAACCACGGTCCGTTCACCAACAACCCGGCGGACAACGACGACAAGAAGGCCCTGCTGGCCCGGCTGGCGGCGGGCTTCAACCGCTCGATCATGCTCAGCCACCCGGACCAGCCCAACGGCACCTCGGTGTCGGACTACTACCAGGGCGCGGTGACCAACCACTGGTCCCGGATCGTCCACGCCAACAGCCCGATCGGCTACGCCTTCCCGTACGACGACGTGCGTCCGGACGGCCAGCCGGACGTCTCGGGCGCCGCGAACGACGGCAACCCGAGGCGGTTCACGGTGAGCGTCGGTTCCTGACCTCACCCCGCAGACCGGGAGGACCCCCGTCCGGGCGGGACGGGGGTCCTCCCTCCTTCGCTTACGCGCGCTCAGGCGGCGAGCCCGTTGATGCGGTACTGCATGACCCGGTAGTTCTGGTTGTCGAACCACTGGCTGACGGCGAGGTGGAAGTCGGCGAACGTCGAGCCCGGGACGATGAACCCGCCGTACGGGCTGGCGACCGCGTTGCCCACCTCCAGGCCGGGCACGGTCGGCACGATCACCGTCTGTTCCGGGGTGGCGAACAGATTGGACGTGGGCAGCGCGAAGACCTGCGCCCTGATGTCGAGCGGGGCCATGTTGAGCCAGGTGAAGGCGTACTTGCCGCCCATGGCCCGGAAGCAGATCTCGCCCCAGCGGCGGGCCCCGGTGATGGTGGTCGGCGCGTTTCCCCAGGCCCAGGCCCCGCCCGCGTAACCCCAGGGCTGGTAGGCGGCGGGGTTCCCGAGGGCGTCCTGCCGTACGCGGTGGAGCAGCAGCCCCGAGGTGATGTCCCGGTTGAACGCGGTGGACAGGACGTAGCAGTACCCGTCGTCGGCGACCGCGTACGTCTTCTGCTGGAACTGGCCGCCGTACTGGTCGCCGGGCCACTGGCAGAGGTACTGCCAGGTGGTGCCGTTGTCGTCGGAGCGCCAGAAGTCCGAGTGGTGGGTGCGGTAGATGACCCCGCGCATCAGGTGCATGTACATCGTGGAGCCGACGGTGAACACGTCGGACGGGATGGCCGTGGTGCCGCCCGCGTGGCCCTCGGGGACGAGCCCGTTGGCATGGGCCCCGCCGACGCTGCCGTCGATGACGAGGGAGCCGAGGGAGGGCTTGGAGGCCCGCAGCCCGACGGGGGCGCGCCAGTCGGGTCCGCCGACTCCGCCGCCGTCGAAGGTGTCGCCGCAGACGAAGAGCATCGAGCCGTCGGGGCAGCGGGCGGGGATGCCGAGGTCGGTCCAGGGTGCGGCGAAGCGGCCGGTCTCCGCCGGTCCGGTGAGGTTGCGGACCTTGCCGCCGGTGACGAGGGACGCGGCGCCGGCGGTGGGGGCGCCGGCCGCGAGTCCGGCGGCGGCGAGGGCGGCCCCCGCGCCGGTCCGCAGCAGGGTGCGGCGGCTCGGGTTCAGTGCGTTCATGGCGACTCCTGTGGGGGTACGGGGAACGCGGGTGCCCCGCCCGCGAGGACGGGGCACCCGCGCGAGGAGGCCGGGTCAGCAGCCGCCGCAGTTGTAGTAGGTCACGTCCCAGTGGTTGCCCTCGTCGGCGTAGACGTTGCCGGAGCCGGACTTGTACTGGGGGGCGCCGTCACCGCGCAGGCCGATGTAACTGAACGCGCTCTTGATGTAGTTGGTGAGACAGGTGGTCTTGCCGAAGTCGAGCTTGTAGCCGTTCCAGTGCGAGTACGTGCCGCTGGCGTGCCCGGTCTCCGTGCCGCCGGTGATGTTCAGGGCGCAGCCGGTGGCGCTCTTCAGGGTCTGGGCGCCCTGGGCGGTCGGCAGGTTGAGCTGGTCGAACGAGGTGCAGGTGGCGACGTTCCGGTTGGAGCAGCCGCCGGAGGACGACCAGGTGATCCCGGAGGAGCTGAAGCGGGAGGTCGCCTGGCTGTGGGTGAGCTTGGTGACGGCGTACGCGTCGGTCGTGCCGCTCACCAGGCCGAAGCCGGGCGCGAAGAGGACGCCGAGCACGAGGGCGAGGGCGGTCAGGACGGGGCGCAGCGTCATCCGGGAGACCTGGGGCGCGTGGAAGACCATGGGGGACTCTCTCCTCCTGTGCATGACAAAGGGGCAGGAGAGATGGTGCCGCAGTTCTACGCGCGTCGCCAGAGGGCCTCGCGTAACGGCCGCGTGAACAGATGGCCGGCATCGCAACAGTCGGCGCGATAGATGTTGAACTTTGAACAAGGTGGGTCTACAGTGAATGTCGTTGAAGGTTAAACAACAGGTCGAGCCCGCTCGGCCAGGTCTTCGAGGAGGAGCCATGGCTCTGTTCAACCGCAAGTCCGACAACGCCGCTGCCGCCGCCACGACCACGGCCGACGTCGACCCCGCCCTGGCTGCTCTCACGGGTGACTACACGATCGACCCGGCGCACAGCAGCATCGGCTTCACCGTGCGTCACGCCATGGTCACCAACGTGCGCGGCTCCTTCGCGGAGCACGAGGGCTCCCTGAAGCTCGACGGCAGCGACCCGGCCAACTCCTCGGCCTCGATCGACGTGAAGATCGCCAGCGTGGACACCGGCATCAAGGACCGCGACGGCCACCTGGTGAGCGGTGACTTCTTCGACGCCGAGAAGTTCCCCCTGATGACGTTCCGCTCGACCTCCGCCGAGCAGCTGGGCGGCGACAAGTACCGCGTCACCGGTGACCTGACCATCAAGGACGTGACCCGCCCGCTCTCCATCGACCTGGAGTTCAACGGCTCCGCGACCGACGTCTACGGCAACGAGCGCGTCGGCTTCGAGGGCGGCGCCGAGATCCTGCGCTCCGACTGGGGCCTGACCTGGAACGCGGCGCTGGAGACCGGCGGCGTCATGGTCAGCGACAAGGTGAAGCTGAACTTCGACATCTCCGCGATCAAGGCCGCCCCGCAGGCGTGATCCCCCGGGCGCCCGCCGCCCCGCCCGTCGTTACGGGAGCGGGCGGCGGGCCGCCGGGCGTTCAGCCCATGGACTTCGAGCCGTCCAGGGCTTCCCGGATGATGTCCGCGTGGCCCGCGTGCTGCGCGGTCTCCGCGACGATGTGCATCAGCACGCGCCGGGCCGACCACTTCGCGTCCGCGTCGAACCACGGGGCCTTCGGCAGAGCGTGCGCGGCGCCGAGGTCCGGCAGTGAGGCGACCAGCTCGTCGGTGTCCGTCGCCACCTTCTCGTACGCGTCGAGCACGTCCGCCAGCGTCTCCCCCGGCAGCATCTTGAACTCGTCGGCCCGCTTGGCGAAGTCCGCCTCGGTCATCTTGTTGAAGTCCGGCATCGCGGCGGCGCCCTCCACGATGAACGCGGCCCAGCCCCGCTCGACCGAGGTCACATGCTTGATCAGGCCGCCGAGACACAGCTCGCTCGCGGTGGTCCGCTGCCCGGCCTGCTCGTCGGTCAGGTCGCGGGTGGTGAACCGCAGGAAGTGCCGCTGCTTGCCCAGCGCCTCCAGGAGGTCCGCCCGCTCGTCGGAGCCGGTGTTCGCCGTGGCCGTCTCGTTGGCGTTCATGGTTCTGCCTTCCGTCGTTCCGCTCCGCCGTCAGAACCGACAGTACGAGCGCATTAGGTCAGATCCGGTCCTGTACGCGCGGTCAACGCCGCCTGACCTTGAGGGCGTTGTCCGTACGGGTGGTGGGGTTGCCGTCCGGGTCGTTCTGGACGCGCTCGTGCTCCTCGCTGAGCAGCACCTCCCACTCCCCCTCCGGCAGCTCCAGCTGGGCCAGCACCTCGTCGGGCGTGGGCAGCTCCACGTCCGCGTGCCGGTGGTCCCAGGCCGGGAAGCCCGCGTGCCCCACGATCAGCAGCACCCCGCCCGGGGCGACCGCGCGGGCCGCCCGGCGCAGGATGCGTTCGCGGGGCAGGTCGCCCATGGAGTGCAGGAACTGCGCCGAGACCAGGTCGTACGCCCCTTCGGGGAAGGTGGCGCCCAGGTCGTGGAACTGCCAGTCCACCCGGTCGGCGACCCCGGCCTCCGCCGCATGCTCGGCGGCCCGGCCGAGCGCCACGCGCGAGATGTCCGTCGCGGTGACGTGCCACCCCCGGCCCGCCAGCCAGACCGCGTCCGCGCCCTCCCCGCAGCCCAGGTCCAGCGCCCGGCCGGGCGCCAGGTCCTCGACCTCGCGGACGAGCACGGTGTTGGGCTTGCCGCTCCAGATGCGGTGGCTCTCGCGGTACCGGTCGTCCCACATCTCGGCGTCGGAGGGCGCGTTGCGGGCCTTCACGGCGCGCTGGGTGTCCTCGGTGACGAGGTCCGCGTTGATGGCCGCGCCCGCCTTGAGCCCGGCGGCGGCGGCGCCGATGACCTGGTCCAGGAGACCGGTCACGTTGCCGGCGACCCACACGTTGGTCGCCTCCGTCATGCCCGCCGGGTCCGCCTCGATGTACGAACCGATGAGCTGTCCGCCCATCTCCACCGTTTCGGGCCGCAGCCCCAGGCTCTCCAGCAGGCCGGACCGCGCCGTGAGCCTCGTCTGGACGACCACGGCCGCCCGCTCGACCACCCGGCCGCCCGCGAGGCGGACGCCGGTCAGCCGGTCGTCGGTCACCTCCAGGCCGGCCACCTCACCGTCCACGACCGCGATGCCGCGCGCGGCGAGCTGCTCGTACTCCTCGTCGGAGGGCTCGACCCCGTTGTGCAGGAAGAGCGTGATGTCCTCGCTCCACTGCCGCCACAGCAGCGCCTGGTGCACGGCCATGGGACTGGTGGCGATGACACCGATCGCCGCGTCGCGCACCTCCCAGCCGTGGCAGTACGGGCAGTGCAGCACCTCGCGGCCCCACCGCTCGGCCAGGCCCGGGATGGGCGGCAGCTCGTCGGTCAGCCCGGTCGCGACCAGCAGCCGCCGCGCGGTGACGGCGGTCCCGTCCGCGCGGACGACCCGGAACCCGGAGTGCTCCGGCAGCGGCTCGGCGGCGGTGACCTCGCCGGTCACGACCTCGACCCCGTACCCGGCGACCTCCTCCCGCCCGATGGCCAGCAGCTCGCCGGGCGGGGTGCCCTCGCGGCCCAGGTAGTTGTGGACGTGCGACGCGGGCGCGTTGCGCGGGTCCCCCGCGTCGATCACGAGCACGGACCGCCGCGCCCGCCCCAGGGCCAACGCCCCACTCAGCCCGGCGGCCCCGCCACCGATCACCACTACGTCGTACGCCTGCGTGTTGTCGCTCATGCGAACCTCCTCCATGTACGGAGATAGTGCGCACCGGCGCCTCGTACGGCAAACATCCTTGCCGGTGCGGCAAAAAGGCCCACGCACGGAAGGACTCCTTCGTCCTGATCCGTCGCGTCATCGAAAGAACTCGGCAAGCTCACCGGTTCGCAGCGCGACACTTACGGAAGAGGCGTAGGGGGCCTGCCGGATCTCTGCCGGAAGACGGAGTGCGAAGCCATCGGCCTGCTCCACCGGAGGAAACCCGATCAGTCCCGCTCGCGCCCCTGGCTCGACCCCAGCACGCTCGTCGGCTGCGCCTTTCCCGGTCGTTCCACGGTTACGCCGGTCTGGACGCCGGCGGTGTATCCAGGGCCCCCGAGTGCCGGACCAGGCACGCTTCCGCTTCGTGGGGGACTCCCGGCGCGAGGAGCACCGATACGTCGTGGCTCATGCGTCCATACTCGCCGCCCAGTGTGGGATCTCGGCGAACAGCCTCGCCGGGGCGGCGAACTCGCACCAGACGATCTTGCCGGGGTTGCGTTCGCCGACGCCCCACTTGGTCGCCAGGGCGGACACCAGCATCAGGCCCCGGCCGCGTTCCGCCGTGGGGTCCGGGGCGGGGGCCGTTTCCGGGACCTGGCCGTCGCCGCTGTCGTGGATCTCGATCCTGAGCCGGGTCTCCTCGCGGTCCCAGTGCAGGAACAGGCGGTAGCCCCGGCCCGGCGGCACGCCGTGTACGAGCGCGTTGGTCGCGAGTTCGCTCACGCAGAGCAGCACGTCGTCCGTGTTCACATGGTGCTCCTCGCACGCCCAGTCGGCCAGGGCCTGCCGGACGAACTTCCGTACGAGCGGCACGGACCTGCGCTCCCGGCGGTAGAAGGCTTCGCGGGATTCAAGGAGTTGAGTTGCTTCGTTCAAGCGACGAAGGTCACACAACGTAACTACCGTTGTGCACCGCGTCAGGTCGTACGAAGTCGATGTACGAGCGGTGACGGGTCATCACGCGTTCTGAACGGGGAGAGGCACTGCATGCAGAAAGCGCAGCGGACGAGCAAGAAGCGGATTACGTCGTGGCACCTGATCGGTGCCCAGGTGGCGACCTTCCGGCGGGCCGCCGGGTTAACTCAGGCCGCCCTCGCGGACCAGTGCCGGGTCAGCGACGACACGATCGCGTCGATCGAGCAGGGCCGTCGCGCGCTGCAATTGGACTTCGCGATGGTCCTGGACCAGCTCCTGGACACCAAAACGGCCTTGCAGGTCGCCGTCTCCAAGGTGCCGCAGAAGGAGCGTTTCCCGGCGTTCGTTCAGGACTTCGTCGACTACGAGCAGAACGCCCTGAGCCTGATGTCGTACCAGAACCAGGTCGTCCCCGGGCTGCTTCAGACGGAGGAGTACGCACGGTTCGTTCTGTCCTGCCAGTACCCGCCTTTGGAGGAGCACGAGCAGGAGGACCAGGTAGCAGCCCGGATGGCTAGGCAAAGACTCCTGGCCCGCAAGCCGCGCCCCATGCTGCACTTCATCATCGAGGAGAGCGTCCTGCGCAGCGAGATGGGAGAGCCCGGCATGATGCGCAGGCAGATCGAGCGCCTGCGCGAGTGCGCCGAACTCCCCTTCGTGAGCATTCAGATCATGCCGTCGGACCTGCCCAAGCACGCTGCCCTCGACGGCCCGATGGTCCTTCTGGAGACCCCGGACCACGACTATCTCGCCTACGTGGAAGGGCAGCTGGTCAGCTTCCTCCACGATGATCCGGATGACGTCAGCGTTCTCCAACAGAAATATGGGATGCTCCGGTCGCAGGCTCTCACGCCCGAGGAGAGCATCCGCCTACTGGAACACCTGCTTGGAGAGAGATGACCCGCACCGGCCTCAACTGGTTCAAGTCCAGCTACAGCGGCAGCCAGGGCGGCGACTGCCTCGAAGTCGCCTACGACTGGCGCAAGTCGAGCTACAGCGGTAGCGAGGGCGGCGACTGCGTCGAGGTCGCCGCGCACCCCGCCGCCGTGCACATCCGGGACTCCAAGGTCACCGACGGGCCCATGCTCACCGTGGCGCCCGCCGTGTGGGACGCGTTTCTGCGGGCGAACGGCTAGCGCCTCGTCGCCGTGAGGTACACGCGGCGGGACGGGATCTCGTTCTCGTATGCCTCGCGGACCGTGCAGTCGTCGGTGGCGAAGCCTGCCTCGTGGGCTGCCCTGCGCAGCTCGTACGCGGTGAACTCCGCCCAGTAGACGCGGAGTTCGCTGCCCAGGGGGTCGGCGGTGACGCCGTCCGCCTCGCCCTCCTTCGCGACGATCAGCAGTCGGCCGCCGGGGCGTATCGCGGCGGCCCAGGACGCCATCGTGTCGGGGAGGCGGTGCTTGGGCTGGTCGTGGAGGGAGTAGTACGCGACCAGGCCGTCGAGCGGGCCGCCCGTGAGCGCGGTCTGGTCCATGACGGCGAACCGCACGCCCGGCTGCTCCCGGCGCGCCAGCGCCACGCAGCGGGGTGAGAGGTCGATGCCCAGCATGTCGAGGCCGTGCGCCGCGAGCAGGGCCGTGACGTGGCCGCAGGGGCCGCAGCCCGCGTCGTACACCCGGCCGCCCGCGCCGACCCGCTGGGCGAACGCGCGCAGGACTTCCAGGTCGTACGGCTTCTGCGCCAACTCGTCGCGGAAGAGCCGCAGATAGTGGTCCGCGCGGGCGTCCCACGTACGGACGACGTCGGCGGAGCTGCCGGGGATGGGCGAGGACATGGTGAGGGCGTCCCTACCAGCGGTCGCGGTGGACCACGTCGGCCACCGGGCGGCGGCGGACCGGGCCGAAGTTGCCCTGCGGCCATCCCACCGGGATCGCGGCGAAGGTGTGCATGTCCGAGGGGATGCCGAGGGCGTCCTTCCACTCCTGCTCCAGCATCAGGTGCCAGATGGTGATGTTGGCCGCGAGGCCCAGCGCCCGCGCCGCCAGCAGGATGTTCTGGACGCCGGGGTAGACGCAGGAGCCCTCGGCCAGCGCCTGGAAGCGCGTCTGGGTGTTCGCCATGTGGTCGAGGCCGGCCGGGCCGAGCGAGGCCGCGTAGATCCCCAGGCCCTCCTCGTCGAAACGCGGCTCCGGGAACTTGTAGCAGGGGATGATCAGCGCCGGGGTGTCCGCGAAGTGGTCGCGCTGGTACTCGATCGCCGCCACCATCCGCCCGTACGCGGCCTCGTCCATGCCCGTGGGCGCGTGCTTGCCGGTCGTCGCGAGGTAGGCGTCCACGCAGCGCTTCCAGAGCGGGGCCAGCTCGGCCATGACCGCGCGGTCGGTGACGACGACGTACTCGTAACACTGCATGTTGCCGCCGCTCGGGCCCCACACGGCGGCCTGTATGAGCTGGTCGATGGTCTCGTCCGGCACGGCGTCCGGCTTGAGGCGGCGCATGGCGCGCATCGTGGACATCGTGGGGAAGAGGGCGGGGCCGTCGGGCGAGGGCGCGTCAGCGTAGCTCGTTTCGAAGGTCATGATCGCGGAGTCTACGGCCCGATTCCCGTACCGATAAGGCCCCTTGGGGTGCCGCCCGACGCCCCCTCGCGCCGGGCGGCGGGCCGTCACAGCCCGGCGCGCAGAGCGTTCACGCGGGCCGCGGCGGCGTCGAAGGCGGTCGGGTCCAGGGAGTCGCCCAGGGCGTCGGCCAGCGCGGCGACGGCCTCGTCGCCCTGGGAGACGCTGCGGGCCGAGCAGAGCAGCAGGTCCATCCCGGCGGCGGCGGCCTTCACGGCGCGCTGCGACGTACTGCCGTAGGACGAGAGCGCACCGGCCTCCAGCGCGTCCGTGACGGTGACGCCCTTGAAGCCGAGCCGGTTGCGCAGCTCGCCGACGACGGTCGGCGAGAGCCCGGCGGGGCGGGCGGAGTCCAGGCCCGTGTAGATCGCCCAGGAGAGCATGACGAGCTTGACGCCCGCCGCGATGGCGTCCCGGTAGGGGGCCTCGTCCACGCTGCGGAGGGTCGAGGCGGAGGTGGTGATCGTGACGGACCGCAGATCGGTGTTCTGGCTCGCCGTCGCCGGGCCCAGGCCCGGGAAGTGCTTGGCGGTGGCGGCGACGCCCTCGCGCTGCTGCGCGGTGATGAAGTCCGCGCCGCAACTGGCCACGGCGGCGGCCGACTTGCTGTACGAGCGCTCGTACTGGTCGGTGAAGTCGCCGGCCGTGCGGTACACGTCGAGGACCGGGGCCAGGTTGACGTTCATGCCGACGCCCGCGAGGTTGAGGCCCGCGCCGCTGCCGGTGAAGTCGGCCCAGTAGTGCGGGTCGGACGAGGCGCCGACGTCCTTCGCGGACTTGACGGGCTCCCCCGGCAGGCGGCGGATCATGCCGCCCTCCTGGTCGGTCATGAGGAGGAGCGGCGCCTTGACGGGGGACGAGGCGCGGGCCTTCTCCATGGACCGGATGACGCCCTCGATCTGCGTCAGGTTCTGGACGTTCTCGCCGAAGAAGATGACGCCTGCCGTGTGGCCCTGCTCGATGGCCGTCATCAGGGACGCGGGGGGCGTGAGGCCGGGGTACGAGTGGATGACGCGCTGCCCGGCGCGCTGGAGGGGCGACAGGGCGGAGAGGCGTGGGCGGGTGCTCTCCGGCAGCCGGCGGGCCGCCTCCGCCGCGCCGGCCGCCGGGCCCAGACCGCCGGCGAGGGCCGCGGCCCCGGCGATCAGGGCGCCGCGCCGGCTCAGGGGTGGGGTCATGACGTGCTCCTTCGTGAACGGTCATGGGGGCGGGCGGGGCCGGAGCGGCCCGACCGGGCCGCTCCGGCTCGTACACCTATACGTTTACGTTCACGGCGTGTTGTTCGCCAGGGCGAGGAGGCGGGAGCGGTCGCCGCTGAAGCGGTCCCGGTCGACGTTGCCGGAGACGCCGCTGACCGCGCCGGTGGAGCTGTACTGCCAGACCGTCCAGAAGGGGAAGCCCGACGGGATGCTGGGGCTGCCGGCGGAGGTCCAGTGCGCGACCCAGAGCGGGCTGAGCGCTGACATGCCGTTCCAGCCGCCGGTGCAGGTGTTCCACCAGCTCGGGCTGGTGTAGATCACGACGTCACGGCCGGTGCGGGCCTTGTACTTGTTGTAGAAGTCGAGGACCCACTGCCGCATCCCGGCCTGGGAGTAGCCGTAGCAGGTGCCCTCGATGTCCAGCACGCCCGGAAGGGTGAGGTTGTCGCGGGACCAGGCGCCGCCGTTGCTCGCGAAGAAGTCGGCCTGCGCCGCGCCGCCGGAGACGTCCGGGCGGGCGTAGTGGTACGCGCCCCGGATGACACCCGCGTTGTAGGCGTTCAGGTAGTTGGCGCTGAACGTCGGGTCCTTGTACGTCAGGCCCTCGGTGGCCTTCATCCAGGCGAACTCGATGCCCGCCCCGCGCACCGAGTTCCAGTTGATGCCGCCCTGCCAGCTGGAGACGTCGATGCCGACCGGGTTCGCCTTCAGGTTGGCGTCCGGCTTCGCGTCCAGGGCCAGTCGGCGGGTGTCCGGCTTGAAGTCCTTGCTGTCCTGGACATAGCCGACGCCCATGTACCCCTTGCCGAGCGGGACGGGGTTGTCCTGGCGGGGCGCCGACGAGGCGGTGCCGGACATCAGGCCGAGCAGCAGCGCCGCGCTCGTGCCGAGGACGCCGGCCGCGGTGAGTCTCTTGCGAGTGATCATGAGGAGCCTCCTGCTGGTGGGGGGAGCGGCCGTGGCCGGGCCGCTCGGGCAGCACGCTTCACGCATGGGTCTACGCGCGTCCACTTGTCGCGAACACGACATAGTCAGCCACAGAAGCGGCCCTCCGGTAAATAGCTTCCAGTCTTCGTTAGTGGTCTAGACCGCCATCCGCCGCCCTGAACTGCGCGAACTCCCGCCGCCCGGCAGAACTTTCCGCGAGACCGACCCGGTCCGCCAGGCCCGGCCCCCACTCGATCGGGTGGACGTTCCCTCCCAAAGGCATGATTCGCGGGCAAATGACCTTGGCGAGCGCGATCATGCCTCGGTGATCTCTACCAACCGGACGGTCCGCCGTCCCAAGTCCCCTGTGCTGGCCGGGTTCGGCGGCGTTCTCGCCCTGCTGAGCCTGATCCCGGCGATCCCCGCGACCGCCGCCGCGCCCGCGCGCGACAGCGCCGTACGCACCACCGCGTATGCGGCGCCCCGGCCGGTGACGCCCGCCGAACGCCGTACCGCCGACTACCTGGACTCGCTGCGGGAGCGGCCCGCTCAGCTGCGGGCCTTCTTCAAGGAGCTGCCCAAGGGCGGTGACCTGCACAATCACCTGTCCGGTGCGGTGACCACCGAATACCTGCTCCAGCTCGCGATCGAGCAGGGGCTCTGCATCGACGCGACGATGACCGCGGTGGCGTCGCCGTGCGCCCCGGGCGCCCGCCCGGCCTCCGACGCGCGCACGGACCCCGCGTTCCGGCAGCAGATCATCCGGGCCTGGTCGATGCAGGACTTCCCGGCCGACGAGTCGGGGCACGACCACTTCTTCGACACCTTCGGCAAGTTCGGCATGGCCACCTGGTACGCCCGGGGCAAGATGCTCGCCAACGTCGCCGACACCGTGGTGAAGCAGAACCAGTTCTACCTGGAGACGATGGTCAGCCCGGCCTCGGACAGCGCCAAGACACTGGCCGACGCGGTGGGTTACGACGCCGACTTCGCCGCGCTGCACCGCAAGCTCGTCGCGGGCGGCAAGCTGGACAAGGTCATCGACGAGGCGGTCCAGGAGGCCGACGACAGCGACGCGCAGTTCCGCGAGGCCGCGCACTGCGACACCCCGCGCCCGGCGCCCGCCTGCAAGCTGCCCGTCCGCTGGATCTCCCAGGTCTCCCGGGGCAGTTCCCCGGTCCGCGTCTTCACGCAGATGGCCGTCGGCATGCGGCTGGCCGAGCGCGACCCGCGGTTCGTCGCGGTCAACCTCGTCCAGCCGGAGGACTGGGACAGCTCGCTGGAGAACTACAGCCTCCAGATGCGGATGCTGAAGTACCTGCGCGGGCAGTACCCGGGCGCCCACCTCACCCTGCACGCCGGTGAGCTGGCCCCGGGCCTGGTCAAGCCGGAGGACCTGACCTTCCACATCAACGAGGCGGTCCGGGTCGCCGGTGCCGAGCGCATCGGCCACGGCGTGGACCTGGTCCACGAGGACGACTGGCGCGCGCTGGCCCGGACGATGGCCCGGCGCCACGTCGCCGTCGAGGTGCCGTTCTCCAGCAACAAGCAGATCCTCGGCATCGCGGGCGACGAGCACCCGTTCAACGCGTACCGCCGCTACGGCGTACCGATCGTGCTCTCCACGGACGATCCGGGCGTCTCCCGGATCGACATCAGCCACGAGTACCAGTACGCGGCGAAGACCTACCGCCTCTCGTACACCGAGCTGAAGGACCTGGCCCGCGCCTCGCTGGAGTACGCCTTCCGCGACGGCCGCAGCCTGTGGGCCACCGGCACCGCCCCGTCCGGCTACCGCGTGGTGGCGGCCTGCCGCGCCGACCGCCCCGGTGACGGCCGCCCGAGCGCGCGCTGTGCGCGGTACCTCGCGGGCAGCCCGAAGGCGGCGACGGAGTGGCGCCAGGAGGTCGCCTTCGCCGCGTTCGAGCGGGCCCACGGGGGCCGCGGCTGAGCCCGCGGGGCAGCCGTTCCACCACGTCCGGGCCGCGGGGCCGTCCCCCCGCGGCCCGGTCGCGTGTCCGGGTCCCGCCTCAGCCGCGCCCGCCCGGGGCGAGGGTGATCCGCACGTTCTGGGGTGCGTCGCGGGGGAAGGTCCAGACGCGGCCTGCGGTGCTGACCGCGGTCAGCGCGGTGTCGTCCAGGGCGACTTCGCGGAACGGGTCGGACCAGCGGGAGACGGCGAGCCATTCGAGGGTGCTCTCCCCGTCGTCCCGGGTCAGCGCGACCCAGCCGATGGAGCCGTGCCGGGCGGACTCCCCCGCCGAGGCGCGGCTTCCCCCGTGGACGTGGACGGCGTGGGTGGATTCGACGTCCACCCAGTCCTCGGTGCTCCATTCGGTGGCCCGCAGGATCTCCAGCCACTGCCAGCTCTCGGCCCGCGGATCGCCCGACCCTCCGGGCGGCTGCGTCCGCAGGAGGTCCATCACGCGGAGGGAGCCGTCGGCGAACACGATGACGTCACCGTCGGGCGCCTCCCGGTCGCGCCACCGGCGGTGCACCAGCTGGGCCATGGGCGTCGCGGTCGCGTCGTTCATGCGCTCGATTCTGGCACGGGGTACCGGGCTCCCCCGGCTCAGAAGCCGCCCCCGAAGTCCCCGCCGCCCCCGAAACCGCCGCCGTCCCCGAAGCCTCCCCCGTCGCCGAAGCCGCCGCCTCCGAAGCCGGACGAGTCGAAGTCCGTACCGGAGAAGTCACCGCCGGAGAAGTCGCCGCCCAGGTCACCGCCGCCGTAGTCGCCGCCCCGTAGTCCGCCGCGTACGCCGGGGTGGCCAGCATCGAGCCGAGCATCGTGCCGACCAGGAGGCCCGGCAGCAGGCCGCCGCCGAAGTAGCCGCCCGCCCAGGGGCCGTAGGCCGGGCCCGCCTCCCAGTACGGGCGGCGGGTGCCGTCGCCCATCTCGACGGTGCGGCTCATCGGGCCCTCGCCCTCGTTCAGCCGGGTCTCGTCCGCCGCGCACACCGGGACCTCCCGCGCGCTGCCGCCCGAAGGGGCCCAGCGGACGTCCGCGACCGAGGGGCCGTGGCGCGGGTCGAAGAAGCAGGGCGGGCGGCGGGCCGGGAGTGCGCGGCCGGAGCGTCGGGCGTCGAGCACCGCGAGCGAGTAGCGCCCGTCCTCCAGGGCCTGGGTCACCCCGCGCACGTCCGAGGGGTGTTTCGCGCCCGCCATACGGGACTTGGCGCTCTCGTAGGAGTCGAGGGCGCGTTCGTAGTCGCCGCGCATCGCGTCGTCGGCGCCGGGCTCCGCCGGGTGGAAGTCGAGCCGTTCCAGGGTCTCCCCGTACGCCGTGATGTCCTCGTCCACGACCACCCGCAGCCTGTCGAGCGCGAGCCGCTCCTCTTCCTCCTTGCGCCTGCGGTTGCGGCGTACGACCGTGTACGCGGCGGCCCCGCCGAGGACGACCACGGCACCGGTGACGGCCAGGCCGACGGCGGCCGAGCTGCCGTTGGACGCGGAGTGCTCGCCGCCGCTCCAGGAGGCGGGGGCGCTGCCCCGGGCCTGTTCGACGGCGCGGTCCACGAAGGCGTTGAGCTGGGTCGCCGCGTCGGTGTCCGCGCCGGGGGTCTTCACGGCGGCGGTGAGGTTGATGACGGCGTTCCGGGACATGACCTGGGGGTCGGCGCCGGCGCTGAAGCCGTCGCCGAGGCGGATCGCGTAGACGCCGGTGATGCCGGTCTCGGCGCGCAGGGTGCGCAGCACGGTGTCCTCGGGGAAGGCGGCGGTGTTCGGCAGCACGGCCACGAACACCGGTTTGTCCGCGTCCTCGATCTTCTTGCTCAGCGCGGCGGCCTGGCTCCGGGAGAGCTGGTCGGATGCGGCGGGGTCGACGTAGACGGGGCCCCTGCGCAGGGCCTGGGCGACGTCGTTCACGGTGGAGGCGCCGGTCGCGGCGGGGGTCGCCGGGGCCGCTGCCGGGGCCAGGAAGAGCGCGAGGGCGGACAGCAGGGCCAGGAGCCCCGCCAGGAGCGCCGCCGGGGCCGTGGAGACGAGAAACGGCCTGTTCCGCATACTCCCAAGCTAACGCACACGCGTGCGAAACGGGTCGGGACGTACGGAACGGGCGGGCGGCCTCCTGGTGCCGCCCGCCCGTCCCGCGTCGTCAGGCGGCCCGGTAGGCCGTCCTGAGCTTCGCCACCGCACCGGTCAGATCACCGGTGAGCAGCAGGTGGTCGGCGTCCGCGAACGGCTTGGACACCTTCTCGGTCAGCTTGCCGCCGATCTTCTGCTGGACCAGCAGCCGGGCCTGGCCGACGATCTCCCGGCCGGCCTCGCTCCTGCCGAGGCCGGTGCGCTCGGCGACCTGGGCGGCCAGGCCGAGCAGGGCGAGCGTGACCTCGCCGCCGGCCGGGGGCTTCTTCAGCGTGGTGAGGCCCCAGCCGTACGGGAACTGCGGGTCGTACGAGGCGTCGCCCACGTTGATCGGGAGCTGCGCCTCGGACTTGGGCCAGGTCACCGGGAGCTGCCCGGTGAAGGCCCGCTTGCCGAAGAGGACGTCCGCGACGCCGTCGCCCTCGGAGCCCGGCAGCCAGGACGCCACCAGCGCGTCGATGCCGTCGAGCTGGTCCCCGATGAGCTGGGGGCGGCCCGAGACGATCAGGACGGCGCACTTCATCGCGGCGCAGACCTTGTCGATCGCGGCCCGGTCGGCGTCGGACAGCTTCAGGTCGTGCCCGTTGCCGACGTCACCGACGCCCTCCGCGTACGGGGTCTCCCCGACGACGACCACGCCGACGTCGTAGCCGGCGGTGTCGGCGGACGCGTCCTTGGAGTACGTGACGGACGCGGCGTCCTTCTTCATGGCGGACAGGATCGTGGTGCCCGGGGTGATGGCACCGGAGGAGCCCTGCCAGCTGACGGTCCAGCCGCCGGCCTGGTTGCCGATGTCGTCGGCGTTGGAGCCGGCGACGTACACCTTCTGCGAGGACTTCAGCGGCAGCACGTTGCCGTCGTTCTTCAGCAGGACCTGCGACTTGGCGGCGGCCTCGCGGGCCACGGCCCGGTGCTCCGCCGAGCCGATCTTCTTCAGGTTGGCGGTGTCCGCGTACGGCTGCTCGAAGAGGCCCAGCTTGAACTTCTGGGTCAGGATGCGGGAGACCGCGTCGTCGATCCGGGACTGCGGGATGCGGCCCGCGGTGACCTCGTCCTGGAGCGTCTTCGTGAAGTCCTTGTACTCGGTCGGGACCATGATCATGTCGAGCCCGGCGTTGATCGACGTGCGCACGTCGCTCGCGTAGTCGCCGGGGAGCTGGTCGATCGCCTTGTAGTCGCTGATGACGAAGCCCTCGAAGCCCATGCGGTCCTTGAGGACACCGTTGATCATCTCGGCGTCGCCGTGCATCTTCACCGGGCCCTGGTCGTCCCCGATGATGTCGAGCGAGGAGTAGGACGGCATGACCGTGCCGACGCCCCGCTTCACCGCGTCCTCGAAGGGCGCGAGGTGGACGGCCTCCAGCTCCTGCCGGGTGACCTTGGTGACGCCCTGGTCGGTCGTGTACGAACCGGTGGTGGACGAGCCGTACTCCGTACCGCCGTCCCCGACGTAGTGCTTGGCGGTGGCCAGCACCTTGTCGTTGCGGTCCAGGTCCTTGCCGTCGGCGGCGCCCTGCATGCCCTGGATCACGGTCTCCAGGGACTTCACGAGGGCCGGGTCCTCACCGTAGGACTCGTAGGAGCGGCCCCAGCGCTCGTCGCGCGAGACGCAGAGGCAGGGCGCGAAGTCCCACGGGACGCCGGTCGCGCGGACCTCGCTCGCGGTGACGGCACCGGTCTTCTCGGCCAGCTTCGGGTCGCGCGTGGCGCCGAGGCCGACGTTGTGCGGCATGACCGTCGAGCCGACCAGGTTGTTGTGGCCGTGCACCGCGTCCACGCCGTAGATCAGCGGGATCTGGAAGCGGGTGGCCTGGGCGCGCAGCTGGTAGCCGTCGATCATCTTGGCCCACGCCTCGGGGGTGTTGGGCGAGGGGACCGAGCCGCCGCCGGAGAGCAGCGAGCCGAGGTCGTACGTGGCGATGTCGCCCTGCGAGGAGAGCGCGTTGCGCTCGGCCTGGGTCATCTGGCCGGCCTTCTCGGCGGGCGACATCCGGGCGAGCAGGTCCGCGACGCGCTGCTTCACCGGCAGCTTGGCGTTCTGGTACGGGAGCCCGTGGGCGTCGATGACGGCCTGCGGGTTCTCCTTCGGCGGCCGGGCGCCGGTGACCGTCAGCTCCAGCGGGACGGTCTTGGCGGCGGCGGCGCCGGAGACCTTCTTCGTCGCGACCCTCACCTGGTGGGTGGTGCCGGACGCGGTGCCCGCCGGGAAGGTGTACGTGCCGCTGACCGGCGTGTAGTCGGTGCCGGGCTTGGCCGTGCCGCCCTTCGTCTCGTACGCGACGGTGACGGGCTCGTCCAGCGGGACGGACCCGGTCGTGGTGAGCGTGAAGCCGAGGGACGCGGAGGCGCCCTGCTTCACCGGGACCACCGCCGCGTCGGTGACGACGCTCGCCTTCAGGGCCGCGTCGGCCTTGCCGTACAGCTCGACGCCGTCCATGGCGAACGTGCCGGGGGCGCCGGTCGGCAGGGTGAGGGCGTACCCCCACATCTCGTTCAGGCCGAGGACCTGGTCGATGCCGCCGACGGGCTGGTAGTCGCCCCGGTAGGCGAAGTCGGCGAACGGGATCTCGACGAGGTGCCAGCCCTCCCAGTCGTCGGTGAACGAGGTGGTCCACAGCTCGGACGCCTCGCCGTTGGCGCCGCCGTCCTTGATCTCGAAGTTGATCCGCTTGCCCGAACCGGGCGGCAGGGGCGCGGTGTTCTGGCCGTACCACCAGAAGCGGATGCCCTTGTGGGCGGACCAGTCGTGCGGCTGCGCGTCGGCGGCGTAGTCGTGGCTGAAGCCGCCGTAGCCGCTGATGTCGTAGGTGCCTTCGAGGACCTTGGCGCCCTCGGGGGCGTCGGACCGGTCCTTCAGCGCCAGGGTGGGCGGGTCGTCGGCGTCGCCGCCCCAGGTGAAGATGCCCTCGGCCGGCTGGCCGGCGAAGGGCACCTCCCCTCGAAGCGGTCGACGGCGACCGGTGCCGGTTCGTCGGCGGCCGGTGCCGCCGTGGACGGGACGGCGCCGGCGAGCAGGCCGGCCACCACGGTGGCGGCGGCCAGCACGGCGGTCGCGGGTCTCGCCCGGCGGCGGGTGCGGGGTGGCATCTGTGCGGCTCCTTCGTACGGTGGCCGCGCGCGGCCCGGCGGGGGTGCCGGGCCGTGCGCGGGACGCGGGTGGTACGGGAAGGTGACGTGCCTGTGGGGGGTGGTGGTGCGTGGGGGTGTCTCTGGGCCGGGTCCGGGGGCGCTACTTCTTCTGCTCCACCCGCACCCAGTCGATCTCCGCCTTGACGCCGCCCTGCGCGACCCGGTCGACGCTGGACTGCGGAAGGCCCCAGTACGGGCTGGTGACCTTGTTCCACCCGGCGGGGTACGCGCCGCCGAGCGCCAGGTTGAGGATCACGTACTGGTTGTGGTCGAAGACCCATTTGCCGCGCGTGGACTCCAGCTTGGAGCGGGAGGTCGTCTGCACGACGCGGTCGTCCACCGTGAACGTCATGCCCTCGGGCGTCCACTCGACGCCGTAGGTGTGCCACTGGTCGGCCCGGCCGCCGTTCGCGTACGTCTGCTGCTTGCCGATGTTGCCGTCGGCGGAGTAGCCGGGGCCGTGCAGGGCGGAGCTGGTCCAGTCGCCGTAGCCGATGTTCTCCATGATGTCGGTCTCGCCCGAGCCGGGCCAGGACACGTCCGGGTTGTCGACGTCGCTGCCGAGCATCCAGAAGGCCGGCCAGAAGCCGTCACCGACCGGCAGCTTCATGCGGGCGCTGACCTTGCCGTAGGTGAAGTCGAACTTGGTGTTGGTGTCGATGCGGCCCGAGGTGAAGTCGAAGGTCCCGGCGGGCGTCCGGGTGCAGCCCTTGCAGTACTTCGACTGGAGGACCAGGGAGCCGTTCTCGGTACGGATGTTGTCCGCCGAGTCGACGTACGCCTGGGACTCCCCGTTGACCGGGTTCATCTCCGTGCCGGTGCGCACGACCCGCCATTTGCTGCGGTCGAGTCCCGAGCCGGTGAAGTCGTCGAAGAAGGTGGTGGTGTAGGCGCCGCCCGGGTTCTTGGGGAGGGCCGGGTAGGCGGCGTTCGCGCTGCCGCCGGTGCCCCACACCTGGAACTCGTAGAGGGAGTAACCGAATTGGGCGGTGGCGGGCGCGGGGTTGTAGAACGAGCGCCGCTCGACACCCAGCATCCGGACGTAGCGGCCGGTCGCCGGGGTGGGCAGCTTGACGGTGTCGTGCCGTCCGACGGCGTCGCCGGGCGACTTGACGTCCGCGCGGCGGGCGGCGACCTCCGAGGCGGACGGCTGGTAGACGGTGCGCCAGGTGCGGTTGTCGTCGGAGACCTGGATGCGGTAGTCGACGGCGTAGGCCGCCTCCCAGTACAGGTCCACGGTGTCGATGGTGGAGGTGGCCCCGAGGTCGACGCCCACCCAGCGGTTGGCGTTCCAGTCGCTGGACCAGCGGGACTGGTCGGCCTTCAGGTCGGCGGGCCATCCCCCGTCGGTGACGAAGGCCGGGGAGTTGCCCGCGTGCTGGTAGAAGTCGCCGTACGCGGGGTGGTTGAGGGCGAGGTTGGTGCGGGTGGTGGAGGCCGGGGCGGGCTCTCCTCCGTACACCTTGAAGGAGTACAGCGAGTAGCCCCAGGGGGTGGCGCGCTGGATGCCGCGCATCCGGACGTAGCGGCCGGTGACCTCCTGCGGGTAGGTGTGCGCGGTGACGCTGCCGCCGGTGCCGTCGTCCTCGGTGTAGAAGGTGGTCCAGTCGGTGCCGTTCCTCGACACCTCCAGGACGTACTTCTTGCCGTAGGCGGCCTCCCAGTCGAGGGTGACGCTGCTGACGCGGATGACGGAGCCGAGGTCGACGCGGATCCAGGCGTTGTCCGCGAAGTCGCTGGACCAGCGGGTGGTGCCGTTGCCGTCGGCCGCCGCCCCCGGTCCGGAGGCGGCGTTCTCGCTGCCGGAGGCGGTGACGGCGCCCGGGTTCGCCGTGTACGCGGCGGCGGCCCGGTCGGTGTCCCAGGCCGCGGCCTGCGCCGCCGCCGGCTTGGGGACCGGGGCGGCGAAGGCCATGGGGGCGGCGAGGGCGATCAGAGCGGCGGTGGTGGCTGCCAGGGTCGTACGAGAGGGCATGGTGGGGCTCCCGTTCGAATCAGTGAGGGTGACGCGGCCACGCGCGGCGGTGGGGCTATGAGGCGTCGCGGGTGAGCCGGATGGTGTCGCGGTACCACTTGGCGCTGTCCTTGAGCGTCCGCACCTGCGTGTCGTAGTCGACGCGGACGATGCCGAACCGCTTGTCGTAGCCGTAGGACCACTCGAAGTTGTCCATCAGCGACCAGGCGAAGTAGCCCCGCACGTCCGCACCTTGGGCGCGGGCGGCGGCGACGGCGGCGATGTGGTCGGCGAGATAGGTGGTGCGGTCGGCGTCGTGGATCTCGCCGTCCTCGGAGACGGTGTCGTCGAAGGCGGCGCCGTTCTCCGTGATGACCGTCGGGAGGCCGTAGTCCTTCTCCAGACGGACGAGCAGGTCGGTGAGGGCGGTGGGGGTGATCTCCCAGTCCATGGCGGTACGCGGCAGATCGCGCTCCACCTGGCGGGTGACGGGCAGCCCCTCCGCGTCCGTGGTCGCGCCGTCCTCCGTGACGCCGGAGAACAGCGAGCCCCGGTAGAAGTTGACCCCGAGCACGTCCAGCGGCGTCGAGATCGCGGCCAGGTCGCCCTCCTGGACGGGCAGTTCGATGCCCTGGGCGGCGAGGTCGGCGACGATGTCCTCGGGGTAGCCGCCCTTGACGACCGGGTCCAGGTAGAGCCGGGCGCCCAGGCCGTCGGCGCGGCGGCACGCCTCCGCGTCCTCGGGGCTGTCGGTCTCCGGGGTGGCGGTGCCCAGGTTGAGGGTGATGCCGAGTTCGAGGTCGTTGCCCCGGGCGGCGGCCTGCTCGCGCAGGTACTGCGAGGCGAGTCCGTGGCCGAGGAGCAGGTGGTGCACGGCGTGGATGGCCTCGCCGAAGTTCTGCCGGCCCGGCGCCTGGCCGCCGTAGGCGTAGCCGAGCATCGCGGAGCACCAGGGCTCGTTGAGCGTGGTCCAGTGCGTGACCCGGTCGCCGAACGCGTCGTAGGCCAGCGCGGCGTACTCGGCGAAGCGGTACGCGGTGTCGCGCACCGGCCAGCCGCCCGCGTCCTCCAGCTCCTGCGGCAGGTCCCAGTGGTAGAGGGTGACCCAGGGGGTGACGCCCTTGGCCTCCAGCTCGTCCAGCAGGCGCTTGTAGAAGTCGAGGCCCTTGGCGTTGGCCGGGCCCCGGCCGCCCGGCTGGATGCGCGGCCAGGCCAGCGAGAAGCGGTACGTGTCGACGCCGAGGTCCGCGATGAGCTGCACGTCCTCCGGCATGCGGTGGTAGTGGTCGCACGCCACGTCGCCGTTCTCGCCGCGGACGACCATGCCCGGCACCCGGCAGTACGTGTCCCAGATGGACGGCGTTCTGCCGTCCTCGGCCGCCGCGCCCTCGATCTGGTACGCGGCTGTGGCGACGCCCCAGCGGAAGCCGGCGGGCAGACCGGGTACGGCCTGGGCGGCGATCTCGCGGGCGTATGCCTGGGGGGTGACGAGGTTCATGGTTCTCCTGTGGTGTGCGTTGCTCGGGGCGGCGGCCGGCGGGGGCTAGGGCCTGACGGCGGCGGTGGCCGGGGCCTCGTGGTGGAGCCAGCAGGCCACCGAGCGGGAGCCGTCCGCCCCGGGCGCCGCGAGCACCGGGACGTGGGTGTCGCAGCCCTCGACCTTCTTGGCGCAGCGGGGGTGGAAGGCGCAGCCGGTGGGCATCGCCGAGAGGTGCGGGGGCGAGCCGGGGATGCCGCTGAGTTCGCGGCGGGGGCCGTGCAGCGCGGGGAAGGAGTGCAGCAGCCCGGCGCTGTACGGGTGGTGCGGGTCGCGGTAGATCTCGGAGGCACCGGCCTGCTCCACGATCCGGCCGCCGTACATGATCGCGATCCGGTCGGAGAACTCGATCAGCAGCGAGATGTCGTGGGTGATGAAGACGACCGAGAAGCCCAGCTCCTCGCGGAGCCGGACCAGCTGGCGCAGGATCTGCCGCTGCATGACCACGTCGAGCGCGGTGGTCGGCTCGTCCATGATGACGATCTCGGGTTCCAGGGCGAGCGCCATCGCGATCATCACGCGCTGGCGCATGCCGCCGGACAGCTGGTGCGGGTAGGCGCCGAGCCGGTCCGGGGAGATCCCGACGAGGCTGAGCAGCTCCCGGGCCCGGGCGGTGCGGTCGGCCTTCTTCATCTCCGGGCGGTGCGCCTGGAGTACGTCGGTGAGCTGGGCGTGCACCGTGTAGACGGGGTTCAGGGAGTTCATCGCGCCCTGGAAGACGATGGACAGCTCCTGCCAGCGGAAGGCGCGCAGCTCGGCCGCCGACATGGCGAGCAGGTCCATGGCCTCGCCGTCGCGCCCGTGGTAGTGGACCTCGCCGCCGGTGATGACGCCGGGCGGGGAGAGGAGCCGGGTGACCGCGTAGGCCAGGGTGGACTTGCCGGAGCCGGACTCGCCGGCCAGGCCGAGGACCTCGCCGCGGTGCAGGGTGAGGTCGATGTCGCGCAGGGCGTGCACGGCGTCGGCGCCGGTCCCGTAGTCCACGTTGAGGCCGCTGATGGTGAGGACGGGCTCGCTCATGAGCGGGTCTCCTTGTGGCGCGGGGTGGTGCTGCCGGGGCGGGCCACCGGGGTGAAGCCGACGCGCATCTTGACCTTCTTGGAGCCGCCGGTCTCGGTGCGCAGGCGCGGGTTGACGAATTCGTCGATGCCGAAGTTGATCAGGGCGAGGGACATGCCGAGCAGGGCGATGCAGAGCCCGGCCGGGACGAACCACCACCAGGCGCCCTGGGCCAGTGCCTGGCTGGACTGCGCCCAGAACAGGACGGTCCCCCAGTTCCAGTTCGAGATGTCGGCGACGCCGATGAAGGCGAGGGTGATCTCGGAGAGGATCGCGAAGATGACCGTGCCGACGAAGCCGGAGGCGATGACGGCGGTGAGGTTCGGCATCACCTCGAAGAGGATGATCCGCCAGGTCGGTTCGCCCGTGGCGCGGGCCGCCTCCACATAGTCGCGGCGGCGCAGCGACAGGGTCTGGGCGCGCAGGACGCGGGCGCCCCAGGCCCAGGAGGTGAGGGCGATGACGAAGGCGATGAGCAGGTCGCCGGCGTCCGTGACGAAGCTGGCGATGATGATGATCAGCGGCAGTCCGGGGATCACCAGGAAGACGTTGGACAGCAGCGACAGCGCCTCGTCGGCCAGTCCGCCGAGGAAGCCGGCGGTGACGCCGATCAGCACGGACAGGGCGGTGGCGAGGATGCCCGCGACGAAGCCGACGACGAGCACGCCCCGGGTGCCGACCAGGATCTGCGAGAGCACGTCCTGACCGGTCTGCGTGGTGCCGAACCAGTGCGAGCCGGAGGGGGCCTCCAGCAGGTCCTGGCTCATCGCGCTGGGGTCGTACGGGGCGATCCACGGGCCGATGATCGCGATCAGCACGAAGAAGAGCAGGATGCCCAGGCCGATGGCGGTCTTCCGGCCGCGCAGGAACCGGAACTTGCGCTTGCTCGCTGCCGGGGTTTCGACGGCATCGAGTACGGCGACCTCGGTGGCGGTGACGGCCATGGCCCTACGCCTCCCTTCGGGTACGGGGGTCGAGGAGCATGTAGAGGACGTCGGCGAGGAGGTTCGCCGCCAGGACGGAGAGCGTGATGATGAGGAAGATGCCCTGCATGAGGGGGTAGTCCTTGGCGCCCACGCCCTGGAAGAGCTGGTAGCCGATGCCCGGGTAGGAGAAGACCATCTCCACCAGGAGCGTGCCGCCGACGATGAAGCCGAGCGAGAGGGCGAACCCGGAGATGTTGGGCAGGATCGCGTTGCGTGCCGCGTAACCGAACATCACCCGGCGCTCGGAGAGGCCCTTGGCCTGGGCGACCATGACGTAGTCCTCGCTGGACACCGTCACCATCATGTTCCGCATGCCGAGGATCCAGCCGGCGACCGCGCTGAGGACGATCGTGAAGCCGGGCAGCACCCCGTGGTAGAGCGCGCTGGAGATGAACGGCCAGTCGAAGGCGGGCACCAGCGAGTTGTCGTAGCCGCCGTCGGCCGGGAAGAGCGGCCACTTCACGGCGAACAGCGAGATGGCGATGAGCCCGAGCCAGAAGTACGGGATGGACGAGATGAAGGTGGTGACGGGCAGCAGGTTGTCCATCCAGGAGCCGCGCCGCCAGCCCGTGAAGACGCCGATGCCGGTGCCGAGCAGGAAGCTGATCAGCGTGGTGATGCCGACGAGCGCCAGCGTCCAGGGCAGCGACTGCGCGATGACCTCGCTGACCGGGGTCGGGAAGAAGGTGAACGACAGGCCGAGGTCGCCGTGGAAGAGGTGCGCCCAGTAGTCGGTGTACTGCTCCCAGAGGGACTGCTTCTTGTCGAGCCCGAAGAGGGCCCGCAGCGAGTCGATGGCGTCGGTGTCCAGCTGGCCCTGGAAGCGGGCGATGAGCGCCTGGACGGGGTCGCCGGGCATCAGGCGCGGGATGAGGAAGTTGATCGTGATGGCGGCCCAGGCCGTGACCAGGTAGAAGGCGAGCCGTTGGAGCAGGAACTTCACTTCGCAGCCTCCTTCTCGTGGTCGTCGGTGCGGGCGGTGCCGGTGCCGTCGTAGAGCCAGCAGGCGGCCCACTGGCCGTCGGCCAGGTCGAACCGGGGCGGCAGCTCGGTGCGGCAGCGCTCCATCGCCTTGGGGCAGCGGGGGTGGAAGCGGCAGCCGGCGGGCGGGTCGATGAGCGACGGGGGCTCGCCGGTGCCCTGGTCCTCCGGCTCGTCCCCGGCGGCCTGCCGGTCGGGGTGCGGCGCGGAGGCGATGAGCAGCTGGGTGTAGGGGTGTGCGGGGCGCTGCGTGACGGTCTCGCTGTCACCGCCCTCGACTATGCGGCCCGCGTACATCACCAGGGTGGTGTCCGCGAAGTAGCGGGCGGACGCGATGTCGTGGGTGATGTAGAGGATCGCGAGGTGGAGCCGGTCCTTGAGGTCCTTGAGCAGGTTGAGCACCCCGAGCCGGATGGACACGTCCAGCATCGAGACCGGCTCGTCGGCCAGGAGGACCTGGGGGTCGGCGCCGAGCGCGCGGGCGATGGCCACGCGCTGGCGCTGACCGCCCGACAGCTCGTGCGGGAACTTGTCCAGGTACTGATGAGGAGGAGTCAGCTGGACGCGGTTCAGCAGAGCGGTCAGGTTCTGTTCCAGTTCCGCCTCGCCGCTGCCCGCCCGGCCGTGGATCTTCAGCGACCGGGTCAGGTGGTAGCGCACGGTGTGCACGGGGTTCAGCGAGGCGAACGGGTCCTGGAAGATGAGCTGGACCCGGCGTACGTAACTGCGGAAGGACCGGCCACGTCCGGCCTTCACCGGCTGCCCGTTCAGGTGGATCTCGCCCGAGGTGAGCGGATACAGCTGCGCGAGCAGTCTGGCGACGGTGGACTTCCCGGAGCCCGACTCCCCCACCAGTGCCGTGACGGTGCCGCGCCGCAGTTGCAGCGAGGCGTCGTCCACGGCGTGGACGGTACGGCGCGTGCGCGCGAGGAGGTCTCGGGCGTTGCGCCGCACGGCGAAGTGCTTGGTGACTCCGCGTGCTTCGAGCACGATGTGGTTGTTCTCTGGCTGTTCAGACATGGCCGGTACCTGATCCCTGCTGTACTACTTGGCGGGCTTGAGATTCAGCACGACTTCCAGCGAGGTGCGCTGGGTGTGCTGCGGGTCCGCGTACGGGTTGTCCTCGGTGGGCCAGCCCACCCAGTTCTTCGTGGAGTACTCCGCGCCGACGGGCGCCGCCGCGGTCGGGATCATCGGCGCCTGCTCGACCATGATCTTCTGGAGGGTGTCCATCGCCTGCTTGCGGGCGGTGTCCGTGGTGGCCTGGGCGAAGTCCTTCAGCGCCTCGGTGGCCTCGGTGCTCTTGAAGCGGCCGAAGTTGCCGGACTGGGACGGCTTGCCGATGGGCTGGAGCAGGGCCCCGTCCATGATGTTCTGGTACATGTCGTACGGGGTCGCGCCGCTGTTGGTCCAGTGCAGGGTGGCGTCGAAGTTGCCGTTGGCGACGTCCGCGTTCCAGGAGTCGGCGGTCTGCGTCTTGACCTTGGCGTCGATGCCGATCTTCTTGAAGTTGTCCTTGATGATCGACAGGCCGGTGATGTAGTCGTTCCAGCCGGCCGGGTCGGTGAGGGTGAGCTTCACCGGCTTGCCGTCCGGGTCCTTGAGGACGCCGCCGCTGAGCGTGAAGCCGGCCTTCTCCAGGACCTGCTTGGCACCGTCGACGTCCGGCTTGGTGCTGGCCTTCTTGTACTCGTCGGAGATGAAGGACTCACCGGCGGGCAGCGGGATGCCGGTGGGGTTGGTGATCTCCGGGTAGAGCGTCGCCTCGGCCTGGGTGTAGATGGCGTTGCGGTCGACGACCATCGCCATGGCCTTGCGGAGCGCCGCGTTGTCGAACGGCTTGCGCGCGGTGTTGATCCACAGGCCGTGGATGCCGAGGCCCGAGGGGAACCACAGCTTGTGGTTCTTCGGGTCCTTGTCGATGAACAGCTTCTTGAAGTCCGGCATGAAGACGAACGACCACTCCAGCTTGCCGCTGGCCAGCGCGGTGGTCGCCGCGTTGTTGTCGTTGTAGGTGCTGTAGCGCAGCTCCTTGACCTTGGTCGAGCCCTTCCAGTAGGTGGGCGTCGCGGTCAGGGTGGTGGTCTGCGGCGTGAAGGTCTTCAGCTTGTACGGGCCCGAGCCGACGGGGTTCCGGTTCGGCCAGGTCTCCGGGTTCTTGACCTTCTCCCAGATGTGCTTCGGCACGATGTACTGCTGGAGGATCTTGTTCTGGTTGACGTACTGCGAGCTGTTGAAGGTCAGGATGACCTTCTTGTCCTTGACCTCGACACCGCCCCACTGGATGCCGTCGGCGTTGAGCGCCGGGTGCTTCTTCAGCAGGTTGAAGGTGTAGGCCACGTCGTCGGCGGTCAGCGGCTTGCCGTCGGCCCACTTGGCGCGCTCGTCGATGGTGAGGGTGACCTTCTGGAAGTTGAGGTCCCACTTCCAGTCGGTCGCCAGCCACGGGTCGGGCTTGTCGGCGGGCCGGATCTGGCTGACCATCGCCAGCGGCTCGTAGATCATCCAGCGGTAGCCGAGGGTGGCGCCGGCCGAGGTGTTGAGGAACGGGTTGCTGTTGTTCGTCTGCGGCCCGTCCGGCTTGCCGATGTTCAGGACGCCCGAAGCGGCGCTGCCGCCGTTCTTGTTGTGGTTCGAGTTGGCCGAGGAACAGCCTGCGGCGAGTGCGACCACGGCGGTGGCGAGCGCGGCGGCTCTCAGCGTGTGACGGCGTGCGGACATAACGACTCCAGGAGGGACTGGCGGGTCTTGGGATCCGGAAACGGGCAGCGCTGGGCGCGCCTTGGTACGGCTGTGCGGGTGGTGCGGGTGCGGTGTGTGGGCCTGGGGGTGCCCTTGTCCGCTAGGGCGCCGAGTGGCGCACGACCAATTCGGTGGGGAGCACGACCGGGGTGTCCGGTGCGAGCGTGCCGCCCAGGTGGGAGAGGAGCATCCGAGCGGCCATCTCACCCATCTGCCGGGTGGGCTGGCGCACGGTGGTCAGGGGCGGTTCGGTGTGCTCGGACATCGGGATGTCGTCGAAGCCGACGACCGCGATGTCCCCGGGCACGGTCTTCCCCGCGGCGCGCAACGCCCGCAGCACACCTGCCGCGGTGATGTCGTTGTGGGCGAAGACCGAGTCGAACTCCGTGCCCGACGCGAGGAGTTCCTCCACGGCGAGCCGGCCGGAGCGTTCGGTGAAGTCCCCGAGGACGACGTGCTCCGTAGGGAGGACCGAGACGAACCCGGCCAGCCGGTCGCGTACGCAGCCGAAGTGCTCGGGTCCGGTGATCACGACGGGCCTGGTGCGGCCGGCGTCCCGCAGATGACGGGCGGCCGACGCGCCTCCTTCGTGGTTGGTGGTCACGACGGAGGGGAATTCGGGGTGGTGGCCGCGATCGTCGATGAGCACGATCGGCAGGCCGCCGCGGTGCAGTTCCGTGAGGTGGTCCAGGGTGTTCTCGGGTTCCACCACCACCAGCCCGTCGAAGGCCCGCGCCGACACCTGGCTGGTGAAGCGCTCGACGGACTCGGCCCCGCGGTTGCAGGTGAACAGCAGCAGCCCGTAGTCGGCGGCCTCGACGGTGTCGACCACGCCCTGGAGCAGTTCGCCCATCCAGGGCCAGGTCAGCGAGGGCACCAGCATGCCGACCGTACGGCTGCTGCCGCGGGCCAGACCGACGGCGCCCGAGCTGGGCACGTAACCGAGCTGCGCGATCACTTCGCGAACGCGCGCGGCCGTCGAACCGTCCACCTCTCCCTTGGTGTTGATGACCCGGGACACGGTCGTCTTGCTGACGCCGGCCTCGCGGGCGACATCAGCGATGGTGACGCGCATCGGGGCCTCCAGGACACAACGGGACAGATGAGAACGGCCGCAACGGCCGACGATGGAACCGGTACCGCAACCGGTTCCGGAACCGGTACCGGCGTTGGTGGCGTGAGTTAACCCCGCAGAAACAACGCCGTCAATACTTCACGTCGAGATTGGTCCGTACCCATCTGATAACGAGAAGAACACGGTCCTTACGTTCAACTCCTGAACGCAGAGACCTCTTGACGCGGGCACGCGAATCCCGTTCACTCAGTCCCCGTACGGGGCCGTACACGCGAACGCCCCCGTCCGCCCTGCCGGTTGAGGCGGGCGGACGGGGGCGGGCGTGTGCGGGAGACGGCCCCGTGCGGGTCAGTCGGTCGGTTCGAGGCCGGCGCGCAGCAGACCGTAGGTGTACGCGTCCTCCAGCGCCTGCCAGGACGCGGAGATGATGTTCTCGGCGACGCCCACGGTCGACCACTCGGCGGTCCCGTCACCGGTGGTGATCAGGACGCGGGTGGTCGAGTCGGTGCCGGTACGGCCCTCCAGGATGCGGACCTTGTAGTCCGTCAGCTCCAGCTTGGCCAGCTGCGGGTAGATCCGCTCCAGGGCCACGCGCAGCGCCCGGTCCAGGGCGTTGACCGGTCCGTTGCCCTCGGCCGTGGCGACGATCCGCTCGCCCTTGGCCCACAGCTTCACGGTCGCCTCGTTGGCGTGGGTGCCGTCGGGGCGGTCCTCCACGATGGCCCGCCAGGACTCGATACGGAAGTAGCGCCGGACCCGGCCCTCCGCCTCGGCACGCAGCAGCAGCTCGAAGGAGGCGTCGGCGGCCTCGTACGTGTAGCCCTTGAGCTCGCGCTCCTTGACCCGGGCGACGACCCGGGCGACCAGCTCCCGGTCGCCGCCGAGGTCGATGCCCAGCTCGTCGCTCTTCAGCTCGATGGAGGCCCGCCCGGCCATGTCGGAGACCAGCATCCGCATGGTGTTGCCGACGAGGGCGGGGTCGATGTGCTGGTAGAGGTCCGGGTCCACCTTGATCGCGGAGGCGTGCAGCCCGGCCTTGTGCGCGAAGGCGGAGACGCCGACGTACGGCTGGTGCGTGGAGGGGGTCAGGTTGACCACCTCGGCGATGGCGTGCGAGACGCGGGTCATGTCGGCGAGGGCGCCGTCCGGGAGGACCCGCTTGCCGTACTTGAGCTCCAGCGCGGCGACGACCGGGAAGAGGTTGGCGTTGCCCACGCGCTCGCCGTAGCCGTTGGCGGTGCACTGGACGTGGGTGGCGCCCGCGTCGACGGCGGCGAGGGTGTTGGCGACGGCGCAGCCCGTGTCGTCCTGGGCGTGGATGCCGAGCCGGGCGCCGGTGTCGGCGAGGACCGTGGAGACGACGGCCTGGATCTGGGCCGGGAGCATCCCGCCGTTGGTGTCGCAGAGGATGACCACGTCGGCGCCGGCCTCGGCGGCGGCCTTCACGACGGCTTTGGCGTACTCGGGGTTGGCGCGGTATCCGTCGAAGAAGTGCTCGCAGTCCACGAAGACCCGGCGGCCCTGCTCCCGGAGGTGGGCGACGGTGTCGCGGACCATCTCCAGGTTCTCCTCCAGCGTGGTGCGCAGCGCGAGCTCCACATGGCGGTCGTGGGACTTGGCGACCAGCGTGATCACCGGGGCGCCGGACTCCAGCAGCGCCTTTACCTGGGGGTCCTCGGCGGCGGTTCCGCCCGCCCGGCGGGTCGCGCCGAAGGCGACCAGCTCGGCGTTCTTGAACTCGATCTCCTGGCGGGCGCGGGCGAAGAACTCGGTGTCGCGGGGGTTGGCGCCGGGCCAGCCGCCCTCGATGAAGCCGACGCCGAACTCGTCCAGGTGCCGGGCGATGGTCAGTTTGTCGGCGACCGTCAGGTTGATGCCTTCACGCTGTGAACCGTCGCGCAGCGTGGTGTCGAAGACATGGAAGCTGTCGTCGGTGGGCTTGGCCTTGGTGGTCATTGCTGGTCTGACTCCTGTCGGATGAGTGGATCCGGACGGTCTGGCTCCACTTGCCCCCATCATCCCGTGCGCCGCGTTCCCCGGCCGAGGTGGAGGCCGGAAAACAAAAAACCCCTCGCGGGTGCGAGAGGTCTGCGCGCGGGTCTGGGGCACGGTGGCCGTGCCGTACGTGGTGGTACGGGACGGTCACTGCGGACCGGCGCGCCTGCTGCCAATAATCATGACGAACGAGGACACGGAAGCAGTCTGGCACAGGACCGCCGCCGTGAACCGCCCGTCTCAGGATGCGGGCGCACGGGGGGCGCCCGGCGAGATGCCGGGCGCCCCCTCGTACAGCGTGCTCACGCCAGGGAGTGCATCCAGCCGTGGGTGTCCTCGGCGGTGCCGCGCTGGATGTCGAGCAGGCGCTCGCGCAGCTTGAGGGTGACCGGGCCGGGGGTGCCGTCGCCCTGGGTCCACTCGCCGCCGGCGCTCTTCACCGTACCGACGGGGGTGATGACGGCGGCGGTGCCGCAGGCGAAGACCTCGGTGAGGGTGCCGGCGGCGGTGTCCTCGCGCCACTGGTCGATGGAGACGCGGGACTCCTCGGAGGTGTAGCCGAGGTCGCTCGCGAGCTTGAGGAGCGAGTCCCGGGTGATGCCGGCGAGCAGGGAGCCGGTGAGGGACGGGGTGACGATCTTGTCCCCGTACACGAAGTAGAGGTTCATGCCGCCCAGCTCCTCGACCCACTTGTGCTCGACGGCGTCGAGGTAGGCGACCTGGTCGCAGCCCTTGGCGGCGGCCTCGGCCTGGGCGAGGAGGGAGGCGGCGTAGTTGCCGCCGGTCTTGGCGTCGCCCATGCCGCCGGGGACGGCCCGGACCCGGTCCTCCGAGAGCCAGATGGAGACGGGCTTCACACCGCCGGGGAAGTAGGCGCCGGCCGGCGAGGCGATGACCAGGAACAGGTACTCATTGGCCGGGCGCACACCGAGGCCGACCTCGGTCGCGATCATGAAGGGGCGCAGGTAGAGGGACTCCTCGCCGCCGTGGGCCGGGACCCAGGCCGCGTCCTGCTGGACGAGCGCGTCACAGGCCGCGACGAACGTCTCGACGGGCAGCTCCGGCATGGCGAGGCGGCGGGCGGAGGCGCGGAAGCGCTCGCCGTTGGCCTCGGGGCGGAAGGTGGCGACGGAGCCGTCGGGCTGGCGGTAGGCCTTCAGGCCCTCGAAGATCTCCTGGCCGTAGTGGAGCGTCATGTTGGCCGGGTCGATCGACAGCGGCGCGTACGGCACGAGCTGGGCGTCGTGCCAGCCGCGGCCTTCGGTCCACTTGATCGTCACCATGTGGTCGGTGAAGTAGCGGCCGAATCCGGGCTGGGCCAGGATCGCCTCGCGCTCCGCGTCGGACAGCGGGTTCGAGGAGGGCTTGAGCTCGATCGTGGTCGTCATGAGTGCGTGTCCTTCACCGTGATGTTTGTGGAGGACCGCGGGCACGCCTTCAGGTGCTAGGACGTCCGAGCTTCGCTGCGAGCCACGGCCCCGTTCGATTATCGCTCGAAGGCTGCCGTGCACGAAATGGCGTGGATGCGGTCCAGGGTTCGATGGTCGCACCCGGGGCCGCACAGCAGAAGCCGCCGGGTGCGGCTGCTACCCGGCGGCTTCTGTGGGAGTCGTCGGGTCAGCCCGCTACGCGTACCGCGAGGGCGTCGCCGATCTCGTCGGTCGTACGGGCCGTTCCGTCGCGCTCCGCGAGGTCGGCGGAGACGGCGTCCTCGATGCGCACGGCCTCGACCTCGTAGCCGAGGTGGCGCAGCAGGAGGGCGACGGAGAGGATCGTGGCGGTCGGGTCGGCCTTGCCCTGCCCCGCGATGTCGGGGGCGGAGCCGTGGACCGGCTCGAACATCGACGGGAAGGCTCCCGTCGGGTTGATGTTGCCGGAGGCGGCCAGGCCGATGCCGCCGGAGACGGCCGCGGCGAGGTCGGTGAGGATGTCACCGAAGAGGTTGTCGGTGACGATGACGTCGAAGCGCTCCGGCTGCGTGACGAAGAAGATCGTCGCGGCGTCGACGTGCAGGTAGTCGGTGGTGACCTGCGGGTACTCCGCGGCGACCTTGTCGAAGGTGTTCTTCCACAGGTGGCCCGCGTAGACCAGGACGTTGTTCTTGTGGACCAGCGTCAGCTTCTTGCGCGGGCGGGCGGCGGCGCGCTCGAAGGCGTCCCGGACGACCCGCTCGACACCGAAGGCGGTGTTGAGGCTGACCTCGGTGGCGACCTCGTGCTCCGTGCCGGTGCGCAGCGAGCCGCCGTTGCCGGTGTACGGGCCCTCGGTGCCCTCGCGGACGACGACGAAGTCGATGTCCGGACGGCCGGCGAGCGGGGTCTCGGTGTTCGGGAAGAGCTTCGACGGCCGCAGGTTGATGAAGTGGTCGAAGGCGAAGCGCAGCTTCAGCAGCAGCCCCCGCTCCAGGACGCCGGAGGGCACGGACGGGTCGCCGATCGCGCCGAGCAGGATGGCGTCGTGCCCCTTGAGGGCGTCGAGCTCCGCGTCGGGAAGGGTCTCACCGGTACGGTGCCAGCGCCGGGCGCCGAGGTCGTACTCCTTGGTCTCCAGCTTCACATCCTGCGGGAGAACAGCGTTGAGGACCTTGAGGCCCTGGGAGACGACCTCCTGGCCGATACCGTCGCCGGGGATCACTGCGAGATTGATGCTGCGAGACATGGTGGCACCCTACTGCTCGTCCCACCCCATGACACGTCCCGTCCACCATACGGACACATGATCATCTGTACGTGTACCGTTCACCTATTCGACGGGAGCCCGTCAGCCGGGCGGTGGAGGTTGTCGCCCATGGACATCCCCCGCTTCGGCATCCCCGAGAAGCTCGCCGGCCGCATGACCATGGCCGAGCAGCACGACTACCTCCGCACCCGGCTCACCCGCCGCGGGGCGCTGCGCACCGGCGTGGCGACCGCGGCCGTGGCCGGCGCCGGAATCGGCCTCGCCTCCTCCCCCGCGTACGCCGCCCCCACCGTACTCACCTCGCACAGCACCACCCGGGTCGACGGCGCGCTGGTCGCCCCCTTCGGCCGCCACCTGGCGTACGGGGCCGACCCGCGGACGCAGATGGCGGTCTCCTGGCAGGTGCCGTTCGCGGTGCGCCGCCCGTACCTCCGCATCGGGCTGAAGCCGTGGGCGCTGAGCCGGAAGATCGACGCGGAGGTCCGGCACCTCACGACGCCGCAGCTGAACAACGGCAAGATCGCGGCGGCCGAGCAGTTCTACGTCCACGCGTCCCTGGAGCGGCTGAAGCCCGGCACCACGTACTACTACGGCGTCGGCCACGAGGGCTTCGACCCGGCGGACGCGCGCAACCTGGGCACGCTCGGCACCTTCACCACCGCGCCCGCGCGCGCCGGGAACTTCACCTTCACCGCCTTCGGCGACCAGGGCGTCAGCTACCACGCGCTCGGCAACGACCAGCTGATCCTGGGCCAGAACCCGGCCTTCCACCTGCACGCCGGGGACATCTGCTACGCGGACCCGTCGGGCTCCGGGCAGACCACCGACACCTATGACGCGCGCACCTGGGACCAGTTCCTGGCGCAGACGGAGACGGTCGCCAAGACCGTGCCGTGGATGGTGACGACCGGGAACCACGACATGGAGGCGTGGTACTCGCCGGACGGCTACGGCGGCCAGAACGCGCGCTGGACCCTGCCGGACAACGGCCCGGACCCGGTCAACCAGCCCGGCGCCTACTCCTTCGTGCACGGCAACGTGGGCGTGATCGCGCTCGACGCCAACGACGTCAGCTACGAGATCCCCGCCAACTTCGGCATCAGCGGCGGCCGGCAGACCCGCTGGCTGGACCGGCGCCTCGGCGAGCTGCGGGCCCGCCGGGACATCGACTTCCTGGTGGTCTTCTTCCACCACTGCGCCTTCTCCACGACCAACGCGCACGCCTCGGACGGCGGGGTGCGGGACGCCTGGGTGCCGCTCTTCGAGAAGCACCAGGTGGATCTGGTCATCAACGGGCACAACCACGTCTACGAGCGCACCGACGCGATCCTCGGGAACGCCGTCAAGCGCCCGGTGCCGATCGGCGAGCGCACCGACCCCCGCCGGGACGGCATCGTCTATGTCACGGCGGGCGGTGCGGGCAAGGCGCTGTACGACTTCCCGGTGCCCGACAGCTACGAGGGGCACGTCGCGGACGTGGAGAGCGTGAACACCTATCACGTGGCCAAGGGCGGCGCGAAGGCCGCCGAGACCGTGGAGTGGTCGCGGGTGCGGTACACCGGCTTCTCGTTCCTCGCGGTGGAGGTGGAGGCCGGCCGGCACGCCCGGATGAAGGTCACCGCGCTCGCCGAGTCCGGCGAACGCATCGACCACTTCGAGATCAGCCGGGGCTAGGTACCCCGGTTCAGTGGCCGGTGGAGCCGCCGTTGTCCCTGCGGTCGAGGGCGCGCTGGAGGGCGGCGGCGGCAGCCCGCCGCTCCGACTCGGTCGGGCGGTGGGCGTGACGGACACGGCGGCGGGTGGTGGTCTCGGCCATGGTGGATCGACTCCTTGAGATCGCGAGGATTTCGAGATCGAACAGCGTGAGGTGATGTCGAGATCGTTGATTTCGAGGCGCCGGAAGGGGCGGGGAACGGGCGCCGCAGGGGTTGCCTGCGCAAGGGCGCGCGCTCTCGACCGCCAGTCGCTTGATCTAGCGAGACGTTCGGCTCCTACAAAGCTAGAACAGCCCGGCCGGTCTGTCTCCACAATTACTCGGACTTCCTACTATCTGAGACGGCGGTTTGCGCCGACTCATCTGCCGCTCATCCGCCGCTCGCCCGAAGATGCTGATCCGCACGGCCGCGTAGGGCCGGGCCGCGCGCGTACTCAGGCGTACTTGAGTACCCGGGCCGTGTCGAAAGAACGTGCGGCGCAAGAGAGTTGCGGTCATGAACGGCCTCTACGCTCTCAAGCCCTGGTACGCGGACCGGCTCTCCGGTGTCCGCGCCTCGCTGGTCCGCCGCGAGGTGTCGCCCGACACCCTCACCGCCGCCGGGGTGGCCGCCGCGGCCGGTGGAGCCGCCGCCCTGGCCTGGCTGCCCGCCCCGGTCGCCGCCCTGCCGGTCGCCGTCCTGCTCGCGGCGCGGCTCGCCTGCGCCAACCTGGACGGCGCGCTCGCCCGGGACACCGGCCGCACCACCCGGCGCGGCGCGGTCCTCAACGAGCTGGGCGACCGGGTCGCCGACCTCGTCGTGCTCGCCGGCTTCCTGGCGCTCGCCCCGCTCTGGCTGGTCGCGCTGGCCGGGCTCGCGACCACGCTGCCCTCCTGGGTGTCGCTGGCCGGGGCCGCCGCCGGGGCGCCCCGCCGCAACGGGGGCCCGGTCGGCAAGACCGAGCGCTGCCTGCTCGTGGTGGTCGCCGCCGCGAGCGGCTGGGCCGTCCCGGTCCTGGCCGTGATCGCGGCCGGGTCCCTGCTCACCGCCGCGCTCCGGCTGGCCGGCCTGTGGCGGGAGCTGGCATGAGCACCGTCCTGATCGCCGAGGAGGCCGCCGCCCGCGCGGTGCCGCTGGTCGCGGGTGTGCTGGGCGCGGGCGGGGTCGCCGTCGCGGTGCTGCCCGCGAAGGTGCGGATGCGCGCGGAGCTGCGCAGGCGGTGGCGGACCTGGGCGCTGGTAGCCCCGGTCTTCCTCGGCGCGTTCTTCCTGGGCGGCGGGGGCACCTACGCCCTGGCCGCCGGGCTCGGCGTGGTCGCGGCCGGGGAGTACGCCCGGATGGCGGGGCTGCGCCGGGGCGACCTGGCCGTCCTCGCGGTGGCGGCGGCCGTCCTGCCGGCCCTCGCCCGGCTCGCCCCGCAGGTGCTGGACCTGCGGGCGGCAGCCCTGCTGCTCGTCGCGGCGGCGCTCCCCTCCGTGCTGGGCGGCGACGACCGCACGGGCTTCACCCGCACCGCCCGGACCGCCTTCGGGCTGCTGTGGATACCGCTCGCGCTGACCGGCCTGGTGACGCTCGGGACACGGCGGTCGCGGTGGGCCTGGCGGTGGCGCTCGGGGACGTCGGCGCCTGGTGCGGCGGTACGGCGCTGGGGCGGCGCGGTCCGCTCGCCCGCCCGCTCTCGCCGCTCTCCCCGAACAAGACGTGGGCCGGGGTGCTGGGCGCGGCCGCCGCCACCGGGGCGCTGCTGCTGGTGCTGGGCGCGTTCAGCCCGGCGCTGTGGGCGGCGGTCGTCGGCGGCTGCGTGCTCGGCGACCTCGTCGAGTCCATGGTCAAGCGCGAGTCCGGGGTGAAGGACGCGGGCAGCTTGCTGCCGGGCTTCGGCGGCCTGCTCGACCGGATCGACTCCCTTCTGGTGGCCCTTCTCCTGGCGATGGTGATGACGTGACGCTGCCCGGAAGCACTCCTGTACGCACCCCCGGGGTCCTCCCGGTCCGCTCGCGGGTCGCGTCCGCCCTGCGGCGGGGCCTGTGGTGGGGCGTGCTCAGCCTCACCGGCGGGGTCGAGCGGCGCGGCCGACTGCCGCGCGGCGGCTGCGTGGTCGTCGCCAACCACAGCTCGCACGCGGACACGGCGGCGCTGCTGGCCGCGCTGGACGCCCGGCACGCCCCGGCGATCGGGGCGGCGGCGGACTACTGGTTCGCCTCCCCCTGGCGGCGCCGGATCTGCCGCAGGCTGGCGGCCGGCTTCCCGGTCCGGCGGGCGGGCGGCGGGATGGCTGACCTGCTGACGATGACCGGCGAGCTGCGCGAGGGCCGGGCGGTCGTGCTCTTCCCCGAGGGCACCCGCGCCGAGGACGGCACCCTCGGCTCGTTCCACAAGGGCGCGCTGGTCCTGGCCGAGAAGGCCGGGGTCCCGGTGGTGCCGGCGGGGATCGCGGGCACCGACCGGCTGCTGCCCAAGCACGGTCGGCTGCGCTCGTCCCTGGTCCGGGTGGCCATCGGTGCGCCGCTGCCCGCCGGGGTCTCCCCGGCGGCGGCCCGGGACGCGGTCCGGGAACTGCACGACCGTACGGCCGCCGAACCGCTGCGGGACTCCGCGGTGCGCAGGCGGGTGGCCTCGGTCGTCACGTCCCGGGTGGGGCCGCCGCTGGCCTTCTGCTGGGCGTTCGCGGAGGCGCTGAGCTGGCCGCTGATGCCGGAGCTGCTGCTCGGGGTGGTGTGCGTGGCGGTGCCGCGCGCAGCCCTGCGGATGTCGCTGGGCGCGCTGGCCGGGAGCCTGGCGGGCGGGCTGCTCGCGCTGCACCTGGCGGCGGCGGGCGTGCAGCCGCCTGCCCCGCTGACCACGGACCGGATGCGGGCGGAGGTGCGCGCGGAGCTGGCGGTGGAGGGTGCGCGGGCCGTCCGGCACCAGCCGTGGAACGGCATCCCGTTCAAGGTGTACGGGGCGGAGGCGGGCCGGGCCTCGGTGCCCGCCGGGGACTGGGTGGCCGCTTCGGCGGCGGCGCGGGGCGGGCGGACTCTCACGGTGGGGCTGGCCTTCGGCGCGTTCGGGCTGCTGCTGCGCCGCCACCGCCGGCTGTACGGGCGCTACCTGGCGCTGCTCGGCGGCGGCTTCGCGGTGGGACTCGGGCTGATCGTGCGCGGGTGGGGCTGAGCCGCGTATGGAAACCGCCCCCCGTCCGGCAGGGGAACCGGACGGGGGCGGGAATCGTGGGGGCGACGAGGCGCCCCGGGCTGGTCAGCCCTGGTGGGGTAGGTGTACTCGGTCGGCGGGACCAGGGTCTCCTTGATGGCCCGGGTGAGGGTCCAGCGCTGGAGGTTCTGGGGGGCGCCGGCCTTGTCGTTCGTACCCGAGGCACGGCCGCCGCCGAAGGGCTGCTGGCCGACGACGGCACCGGTCGACTTGTCGTTGATGTAGAAGTTGCCCGCGGCGTACCGCAGCTTCTCCATCGTGTACGCGGCCGCCGCGCGGTCGTTCGCGATGACGGAACCGGTCAGGGCGTAGTCGGAGACCGACTCCATCTGCTCCAGCATCGCGTCGTACTGCTCGTCCTCGTAGACGTGCACGGCGAGGATCGGGCCGAAGTACTCGGTCGTGAAGACCTCGTTCTCGGGGTCGGTGCACTCGATGACGGTCGGGCGGACGAAGTAGCCCACCGAGTCGTCGTAGGTGCCGCCCGCGACGATCGTGCACGCCGGGTCGGCGGCGGCGCGGTCGATCGCGGCCTTGTTCTTCGCGAAGGAGCGGTCGTCGATGACGGCGCCCATGAAGTGCGAGAGGTCGGTGACGTCGCCCATGGTGATGGAGTCGACCTCGGCCGCGAACGCCTCCTTGAAGCCCGAGTTCCAGATGGAGGCCGGGATGTAGGCGCGCGAGGTCGCCGAGCACTTCTGGCCCTGGTACTCGAAGGCGCCGCGGGTCAGCGCGGTCTTGAGGACCGCCCGGTCCGCCGAGGGGTGGGCGACGACGAAGTCCTTGCCGCCGGTCTCGCCGACGAGCCGCGGGTAGGTGCGGTAGTTGGCGATGTTGTTGCCGACGGTCTTCCACAGGTGCTGGAAGGTCGGGGTGGAGCCGGTGAAGTGGATGCCGGCCAGGTCGCGGTGGTTCAGGGCCACCTCGGAGACGGCGATGCCGTCGCCGGTCACCAGGTTGATGACGCCCTTGGGCAGACCGGCCTCCTCCAGCAGCTGCATCAGCAGCACGGCGGCGTGGGTCTGCGTCGGGGACGGCTTCCACACGACGACGTTGCCCATGAGGGCGGGCGCGGTCGGCAGGTTGGCGGCGATGGCCGAGAAGTTGAACGGCGTGATCGCGTAGACGAAGCCCTCCAGCGGGCGGTGGTCCATGCGGTTCCACACGCCCGGGGAGTTGGCCGGGGGCTGCTCGGCGAGGATCTGGCGCGCGTAGTGCACGTTGAAGCGCCAGAAGTCGACCAGCTCGCAGGGGCAGTCGATCTCGGCCTGCTGGGCGGTCTTGCCCTGGCCGAGCATGGTGGAGGCGGCCAGCGTCTCGCGCCACGGGCCGGACAGCAGCTCGGCGGCGCGCAGGATGATCGCGGCGCGGTCGTCGAAGGACATCGCGCGCCAGGCCGGGGCGGCGGCCAGGGCGGCGTCGATCGCGTCCTGGGCGTCCTGCTCGGTGGCGCCGGCGAAGGTGCCGATGACGGCCTTGTGGTTGTGGGGCTGAACGACGTCCACGCGCTCGCCGCCACCCATCCGCTTCTCGCCGCCGATGGTCATCGGCAGGTCGATGGGGTTCTCGCTGAGCTCCTTGAGCTTGGCCTCCAGGCGGGCGCGCTCCGGGGAGCCCGGGGCGTAGGAGTGGACCGGCTCGTTGACCGGCGCGGGGACCTGGGTCACAGCGTCCATGGTGTCCTTTGCTCCTTCAGTCAGTCGTGGGGAGGGGTGGAGGGGGTGCTCAGCCCTTGGTGAGGATGGAGCGGCCGAAGAACAGCAGGTTGGCCGGCTTCTCGGCGAGGCGGCGCATGAAGTACCCGTACCAGTCGGTGCCGTACGCGGTGTAGACACGCATGCGGTGGCCCTCGGCGGCGAGCCGGATGTGCTCGTCGCTGCGGATGCCGTACAGCATCTGGAACTCGTACTCGTCCAGCTTGCGCCCGGCCTGACGGCCCAGCTCCTGGGCGATGGCGATCAGCCGGGGGTCGTGGGACCCGATCATCGGGTAGCCCTCGCCCTGCATCAGGGTCTTCAGGATGCGGACGTACGCCTTGTCGATCTCGGCCTTGTCCTGGTACGCGACGGAGGCGGGCTCCTTGTAGGCGCCCTTCACGATGCGCACGCGGCTGCCGGCGTCGGCGAGGCGGCGGGCGTCCTCCTCGGTGCGGAAGAGGTACGCCTGGATGACGCAGCCGGTCTGCGGGAAGTCCTTCCGCAGCTCCTCGTGGATGGCGAACATCGAGTCGAGGGTGGTGTGGTCCTCGGCGTCCAGGGTGACCGTGGTGCCGATCGCGGCGGCGGCCTCGACGACCGGGCGCACGTTGGCGAGGGCCAGCTCGTGGCCGCCGTCCAGGGACTGGCCGAACATCGACAGCTTGACGGACATCTCCGCACGGGTGCCCAGGCCGAGGTCCTTGAGGCGCTCGATGAGCTCCAGGTAGGCGTCGCGCGCGGCGGCGGCCTGCTCGGGCGTGGTGATGTCCTCGCCGACGACGTCGAGGGTGACTTCGAGACCCTTGTCGGCGGCGTCCTCGATGACCGGGACGACCTGGTCGACCGTCTCACCGGCGATGAAGCGGTCCACGACCTGCTTGGTGCCGGGCGCGGCCGAGATGAACCGGCGCATCTTGTCGCTTCGCGACGCGGCGAGAATCACGGGACCCAGCACGGGGCACCTCCACGGAAAGTACGAACGAAGCCACACCGCCGTATATGCCGTGTCACGAACATAAGCGGTACAGCACGGAGAACCACCGTGAAATCTAAGGATCGCGCGGTTTCCCTGCCATCGACAGCTGCCACACATCCGTGGACTGGATCTCAGACATATGTCTGAAGGGGTGCGAGAATGGCCGGGTGAAGGGCGATTACCAGGAGCTGGTGGACGAGATCTCCGCGCTGCTCGGCGTCCCCGCGACGCTGGAGAACCGGGATTTCGGCCTGGTCGCCTTCGGGGCCCACGACAGCGACGACACCACGGCGATGGACCCGGTCCGCACCCGGTCGATCCTCACCCGCCGGTCCACCCCGGCGGTCCGCGCCTGGTTCGAGAACTTCGGCATCACCCGCGCCACCGGCCCCCTCCGCATCCCCGCCGCCCCCGAGGCCGGCGTCTACCGCGACCGCATCTGCCTGCCGGTACGCCATCGGGGTGTCGTGCTCGGTTACGTATGGCTGCTCGACGCCGACCCGGGGCCGACCGACCGCCAGCTCGACGCGGCGATGGACGTCGCCGCCCGGATCGGCGCGCTGCTGGCCGACGAGGAGCGGGCGGGCACCGACCTGTCCCGGGAGTTCGGCGCGGTGCTGGCCGCCGGGCGCGGCTGGCAGCGGGACATGGCGGTCGCCGCGCTCGCCGAGGCGCTGGGCCCGGACGCGGCGGGGCTGCACACCGTGGTCTGCGTGACCCCGTGGCCGGACGGCGCGCCCGCCGTGCGCACCGTCCCTTCGGCCGCCGCGCTGACCGGCGCCCCGCTGCCGGGCCGGGCCGGGCCGCCGGCCCTCGCGGCGCTGATCCGGCTGCGCTCGCCGGAGGTCCTGGACCCCGCGCTCACCGCGGCGGACCGGCTGCGCGCCACCGCCGGGGGACGGCCACCGCCGGGATCGCGGTGCCGCGCCGGGGCCTCGCGGAGCTGGCGGACGCCTGGCACGAGGCGTCGGCGGCGGCCCGTGCGGCGGCGGCGGAGAGCCGGTACGGCCCGGTCGCGGACTGGTCGGCCATCGGGCCGTACCGGACGCTGACCGCGCTCGCCCCGGACACCCCGCAGGACCCGGCGGTGCGCCTCCTGCTGACCCCGGTGCAGCGGGAGCTCGCCCGCACCGCGGAGGTGTTCCTGGACTGCGCGGGCCAGGCGTCCCGGACCGCCGCCGAGCTGGGCATCCACCGCCAGACGCTGTACTACCGCCTCTCCCGCGTCCAGCAGCTCACCGGACTCGACCTCAACGACGGCAAGGACCGGCTGCTGCTCCACATGGCCCTGAAGGCGGCCCGGCTCTGAGGGTCCGGCTCTGAGGGCTCAGCTCGCGGGGCCGCGGCCTTCCAGGACCAGCTTCAGGCCCTCCGTCAGGTCCTGGGCGGACGGGGCCGACTCGGGGTCCATCAGCCACTGGACCATGACCCCGGCCAGGAGGGCCTGGCAGAAGAGGCCGGCGACACGGGCGCGCTCCGGGTCGGTTTCGGGGTCGACGCCCATCATGGACTCGGCGAGTCCGTCGCGGCCGGCGCGCTGCGGTCCGATGAGGGCCTTGCGCAGCTCGGGGTCGGAGTCGATCCGGGAGATGACCTCCATCTGGAGCTGCCAGACGGCCCGGGTGTGCTCGTAGCTCCCGATGACCCGTTCCCAGGTCTCGCGGAACTGGTCGAGCGGCGCGGCCGGGACCTCCGGCTCGTCCGCGGGGCTCTCGAACCGTTCGCCCCACTCCTCGGTCAGCTTGATGAAGGCGAGGTTGAGCAGCGCGTCCTTGGAGCCGTAGTGGTAGCCGATGGAGGCGAGGTTCGTGCCCGACGCGGCCACGATGTCGCGCGCCGTGGTGCGCGCGTACCCCTTCTCCAGCAGGCAGCGCTTGGCGCCTTCGAGCAGATCCTCACGATGTCCCATGACAGCAGCGTACCCGGCATGCAGACATTTGTGTAAGACGCGTGTCTATATGCCGGGTACGGGCGGGACCCCTGGGGTCCGTGAGGTCGGGCGGGACGGTCAGTCGGTGAGGTTCACCGAGCGGGCCGAGGCGGCGCCGATCTCCGAGGAGATCTCGGTCAGCACGGCCGCCGGGACGTCGTCGTCCACGGTGAGGACGACCAGCGCCTCGCCGCCCACGTCGGCGCGGGAGACCTGCATGCCCGCGATGTTCAGACCGGCCTCGCCGAGGATGCGGCCGACCGTGCCGACGACGCCGGGGCGGTCCTCGTAACGCAGCACGATCATGTGGTCGGCGAGCGCCAGGTCCACGTCGTGCTCGCCGATCGCGACGATCTTCTGGAGGTGCTTCGGGCCGGCCAGCGTGCCGGAGACGGCGACCTCCTGGCCGTCGGAGAGGGTGCCCCGGACGGTGACCACGTTGCGGTGCTCGGGCGACTCGGAGCTGGTGGTGAGGCGCACCTCGACCCCGCGCTCCTGGGCGAACAGCGGAGCGTTCACGTACGACACGGTCTCGTCCACGACGTCCTCGAACACGCCCTTGAGCGCGGAGAGTTCGAGCACCTTGACGTCGTGCTGGGTGATCTCGCCGTAGACCTCGACGTCGAGGCGGGCGGCGACCTCGCCGGCCAGCGCGGTGAAGATCCGGCCCAGCTTCTCGGCGAGCGGGAGGCCCGGGCGCACGTCCTCGGCGATGACGCCGCCCTGGACGTTGACCGCGTCCGGGACCAGCTCACCGGCGAGCGCGAGGCGCACGGACTTGGCGACCGCGATGCCCGCCTTCTCCTGGGCCTCGTCGGTGGAGGCGCCGAGGTGCGGGGTGCAGACGACCTGGTCGAACTGGAAGAGCGGGGAGTCCGTGCAGGGCTCCTTCGCGTACACGTCGAGGCCGGCGCCGGCGACGCGGCCCTCCTTGAGCGCGGAGGCGAGCGCCTCCTCGTCCACGATGCCGCCGCGCGCGGCGTTGACGATGCGCACGGTGGGCTTCACCTTGTGCAGCGCCTCGTCGCCGATCAGGCCCAGCGTCTCCGGGGTCTTCGGGAGGTGCACGGTGATGAAGTCGGAGACCTCCAGCAGCTCGTCCAGGGAGAGGAGCTTGACGCCCATCTGCGCGGCGCGGGCCGGCTGCACATAGGGGTCGTAGGCGACGATCTTCATGCCGAAGGCGGACATGCGCTGGGCGACCAGGACGCCGATGCGGCCGAGGCCGACGACGCCGAGGGTCTTCTCGCTCAGCTCGACGCCGGTGTACTTCGAGCGCTTCCACTCGCCGTTCTTGAGGGCGGTGTTGGCCTGCGGGATGTGGCGCGCGGTGGCCACGAGGAGGCCGCAGGCCAGCTCGGCGGCGGTGACGATGTTGGAGGTCGGGGCGTTCACGACCATGACGCCGGCCTTGGTGGCGGCGGAGACGTCGACGTTGTCCAGACCGACGCCCGCGCGGGCGACGACCTTCAGCTTGTTCGCGGCGGCGATGGCCTCGGCGTCGACCTTGGTGGCGGACCGCACCAGGATGGCGTCGACGTCGGCGATGGCGGGGATGAGCTCGGCGCGGTCCGCGCCGTTGCAGTGCCGGATCTCGAAGTCCGGGCCCAGGGCGTCCACCGTGGCGGGCGACAGCTCTTCAGCGATGAGTACGACAGGTTTCGAGCTCACGTAAGTCCTCACAGATCCAGTGCGGACGGCCGTCCCGACGGCCGCAGGCGTGGAGGGGCTTGCCGCGTGGAAGACGCACGACACTGTGGGCCTGACGCGTGTATGTGGAGCAGTGTAGTCATGCGCGAGACCCCGATCAGCGCCCCTTCGGAAGGATCACCCGCACGAGTGCGTGGGCGCCGGGGGCAGGCTGACCCGCCCCGGCGCGGGGGTGTTACGCGTCCTCGTCGTTGACCCAGCTCATGAGCTTGCGCAGCTCACGGCCCGTGGTCTCCAGCAGGTGGTCGCCGTCCGCCTTCTTGTACTCGTTGTACTTCGGCAGACCGTTGTGGTACTCCGCCATCCAGTTCTTGGCGAACGTGCCGTCCTGGATCTCCGCGAGAACCTTCTTCATCTCCGCCTTCGTGGCGTCCGTGATGATCCGCGGACCGGTCACGTAGTCACCCCACTCGGCGGTCTCCGAGATCGACCAGCGCATCTTCTCCAGACCGCCCTCGTACATCAGGTCCACAATGAGCTTCAGCTCGTGCAGGCACTCGAAGTACGCGATCTCCGGCTGGTAACCGGCCTCCGTCAGCGTCTCGAAACCGGCCTTCACCAGAGCGGCCGTACCACCGCAGAGAACGGCCTGCTCACCGAAGAGATCCGTCTCCGTCTCCTCCGTGAACGTCGTCTTGATCACCCCGGCACGGGTGCCGCCGATGCCCTTCGCGTACGACAGGGCGAGCGCCAGGCCGTTGCCCGTGGCGTCCTGCTCCACCGCCACGATGCACGGAACACCGCGGCCCTCCTCGTACTGGCGGCGGACCAGGTGGCCCGGGCCCTTCGGGGCGACCATGCAGACATCGACATCGGCCGGCGGCTTGATGAAGTCGAAGCGGATGTTCAGGCCGTGGCCGAAGAACAGCGCGTCACCCTTCTTGAGGTTGTCCTTGATGGACTCCTCGTAGACCTGGGCCTGGATCGGGTCCGGGACCAGGATCATGATGACGTCCGCCTCGGCCGCGGCCTCGGACGGCGTCACCACACGCAGGCCCTGCTCCTCGGCCTTCGCCTTGGACTTCGAACCCTCGTGCAGACCGACACGGACGTCGACACCCGAGTCACGCAGCGACAGCGCATGGGCGTGGCCCTGGCTGCCGTAACCGATGACCGCGACCTTGCGGCCCTGGATGATGGACAGGTCGGCATCGTCGTCGTAGAACAGCTCGGCCACTGGGTCTTCTCCTTGGTGTGCAGGTGTTGCGTCCCACCGTACGGCGGGGTGCGTCGATGAAGTTTTCGGGTCTCGCCATACGAGCGGGCGGCGGGACCTCTGGCTTTACGCCGAGCGGTCGAGGGCGCGCAGGGACCGGTCGGTGATCGAGCGCGCGCCGCGCCCTATGGCGATGGTGCCGGACTGGACGAGCTCCTTGATGCCGTACTGCTCCAGCATCTTGAGCATCGCCTCCAGCTTGTCGGCGCCGCCGGTCGCCTCGATCGTGACGGCCTCGGGCGAGACGTCGACGGTCTTGGCGCGGAACAGCTGGACGATCTCGACGATCTGGGAGCGGGTCTCGTTGTCTGCGCGGACCTTCACCAGGACGAGCTCGCGCTGGATCGCAGCGGACGGCTCGAGTTCGACGATCTTGAGGACGTTGACCAGCTTGTTGAGCTGCTTGGTGACCTGCTCCAGGGGCAGGTCCTCGACGTTCACGACGATGGTGATGCGCGAGATGTCGGGGTGTTCGGTGGTACCGACCGCGAGCGAGTCGATGTTGAAGCCGCGGCGGGAGAACAGGGCGGTGATCCGGGCCAGGACGCCGGGCTTGTTCTCGACCAGGACGGAGAGCGTGTGCTTGGTGGACATGGAAGTCGGTCTCTCTCTGTCTCTCAGTCGTCTTCGTTGTCGCCGAAGTCGGGACGGACGCCCCGGGCGGCCATGACCTCGTCGTTGGAGGTGCCGGCGGCGACCATCGGCCACACCATGGCGTCCTCGTGGACGATGAAGTCGACGACGACCGGGCGGTCGTTGATCGCGTTGGCCTCGGCGATGACCTTGTCCAGGTCGGCCGGGTCCTCGCAGCGGATGGCGTGGCAGCCCATCGCCTCGGAGAGCTTCACGAAGTCCGGGATGCGGGTGCCCTTGTTGGGCGGGGTCTCGCCGTCCGGGCCGGCGTGCAGCACGGTGTTGGAATACCGCTGGTTGTAGAACAGGGTCTGCCACTGGCGGACCATCCCGAGCGCGCCGTTGTTGATGATGGCGATCTTGACCGGGATGTTGTTCAGGGCGCAGGTGGTGAGCTCCTGATTGGTCATCTGGAAGCAGCCGTCGCCGTCGATCGCCCAGACCGTGCGGTCGGGCATGCCGGCCTTGGCGCCCATCGCGGCGGGGACCGCGTAGCCCATGGTCCCGGCGCCGCCGGAGTTGAGCCAGGTGGCGGGCTGCTCGTACTGGATGAAGTGCGAGGCCCACATCTGGTGCTGGCCGACGCCCGCGGCGAAGATCGTGTCCGGCGGGGCGAGTTCGCCGATGCGCTGGATGACCTGCTGCGGCGAGAGGCTGCCGTCCTCGGGGAGGTCGTAGCCGAGCGGGTAGGTCTCGCGCCAGCGGTTGAGGTCCTTCCACCAGGCGCTGTAGTCGCCGGTGTTGCCCTCGGTGTGCTCAGCCTGGACGGCCTGGACGAGGTCGGCGATGACCTCGCGGGCGTCGCCCACGATCGGGACGTCGGCGGCGCGGTTCTTGCCGATCTCCGCCGGGTCGATGTCCGCGTGGACGATCTTGGCGTACGGGGCGAAGCTGTCCAGCTTGCCGGTGACGCGGTCGTCGAAGCGGGCGCCGAGGGCGACGATCAGGTCGGCCTTCTGGAGCGCGGTGACGGCGGTGACCGCACCGTGCATCCCGGGCATTCCGACGTGCAGCGGGTGGCTGTCGGGGAAGGAGCCGAGCGCCATCAGGGTGGTGGTGACGGGCGCTCCGGTCAGCTCGGCCAGCACCTTGAGTTCGGCGGTGGCCCCGGCCTTCATGACGCCGCCGCCCACGTAGAGCACCGGGCGCTTGGCCTGGGTGATGAGCTTGGCGGCCTCGCGGATCTGCTTGGCGTGCGGCTTGGTCACCGGGCGGTAGCCGGGCAGGTCCATGACCGGCGGCCAGCTGAAGGTGGTCTTCGCCTGGAGCGCGTCCTTGGCGATGTCGACGAGGACCGGGCCCGGGCGGCCGGAGGCGGCGATGTGGAACGCCTCGGCGATGGTGTGCGGGATGTCCTCGGCCTTGGTGACCAGGAAGTTGTGCTTCGTGACCGGCATCGTGATGCCGCAGATGTCCGCCTCCTGGAAGGCGTCCGTGCCGATGGCGGCGGAGGCCACCTGGCCGGTGATCGCGACGATCGGCACCGAGTCCAGGTACGCGTCGGCGATCGGGGTGACCAGGTTGGTGGCGCCGGGGCCCGAGGTGGCCATGCAGACCCCGACCTTGCCGGTGGCCTGCGCGTAACCGGTGGCCGCGTGGCCCGCGCCCTGCTCGTGGCGGACCAGGACGTGACGGACGCGCTGCGAGTCCATCATCGGGTCGTACGCCGGAAGGATCGCGCCGCCGGGAATGCCGAATACCGTGTCGGCGCCCACCTCTTCGAGGGAACGGATGAGGGACTGCGCACCCGTGACGTGCTCAACGGTGGCGGAGGGCGATCCGCCGGTACGGGCCCGCGGCTGGGGATGGTGGGCCCCGGTGGCCTGCTCGGTCATCGGCATTCTCTTCTCGAAGCTGAGGTTTTTGCGAGTGTTTTACGACGTTTTGCCTGGTCCGGTGCAACAAAAAACCCCTCGTGCCGTGAGGCAAGCGAGGGGAGCGCGCCGGTGCGGTCCGCAGAGTGTCATGGAGGGACCCTGCTTCAGCCGACGCGCTTTCCAAGTACGAGAATTCGGGTGCGCATGGCATTGACCCTCTCTCCGACGCACGCGGGGTGTCAAGTGGGTGGGACGGGTGTCTCACCATGTGAGCGGCTGAGCGACGGGATCGGGCCGCCCGTGAGGACCTTCTGCGCGGGCACCCCGGCGGGCACCGGGAAGGTGCCCCGGACCAGGGCGCGGCGCAGCCGGTACTCGTCCAGCGGCCCCGAGAAGGCCGCGCCCTGGCCGTGCGTACAGCCCATGGCGCGCAGGGCGAGGACCTGCTCCGGGACGTCCACGCCGTCGGCCACGGACTGCATGCCCAGGTCGCAGGCGATCCTGAGCAGCCCGCTGGTGATCTTGTGCAGCCGGGCCGACTCCACGACGCCCTCCACCAGGCCCCGGTCCAGCTTGAGCACGTCGATGGGGAGGCGGCGCAGGGCGTTGATCGCGGCGTAGCCGCTGCCGAAGCCGTCGAGCGCGATCCGGACGCCCAGGCGGCGCAGCGCGGCCAGCCGCTGTTCCAGGTCCTCGAAGGGGACCCGGGGGTCGCTGTCCGCCACCTCGATCATGAGCGCCCCCGAGGGCAGCCCGTAGCGCGTGAGCAGCGCCTCGACCGAGCCGGCCGGGAAGCTCCGGTCGAGCAGCCGGCGGGCCGGGAGGCGGACGGACACCGCGGTCCGGTGGCCCGCCCCGGCCCGGTCGGCGGCCTGCTCGACGGCCTCTTCGAGGAGCCAGCGGCCCAGCTCGGCGGTGCGGTCGCCGTCCTCGGAGATCCGCAGGAACTCGGCGGGCGTGAACAGGATGCCCTGGGCGGAGCGCCAGCGGGCCTGGGCGGCGACGGCGGCGACCCGGCCGGTGGCGAGGTGGACCACGGGCTGGTGGAGGAGCGCGAACTCGCCGTCGCGCAGGGCGCCGCGCAGCCGGGTCGCCAGCTCGGAGCGGCGGACCACGTCGGCCTGCATCTGCGGGGCGTACAGCTCGACGCGGTTCTTGCCGCCGGCCTTGGCGCGGTACATGGCGAGGTCCGCGTTGCGCATGAGGTCGTTGGGGGTGATGCCGGGCTCCGCGAAGGCGACGCCGATGGAGGCGGTGACGCGTACCTCGCCGTCGCCGACGCGGTACGGCTCGGAGAGCGTGAGGCGCAGCCGGTCGGCGATCTCGTGGACCTGGCACTCGCGGGCGTCCTGCTCGCGGCCGGCGTCACCGACGATGAGGGCGGCGAACTCGTCGCCGCCGAGGCGGGCGGCGGTGTCCCCGGAGCGGACGGACTCGTGGAGGCGGCGGGCGGCCTGGACGAGCAGTTCGTCGCCCGCCTGGTGGCCGAGCCGGTCGTTGGCCGCCTTGAAGCCGTCCAGGTCGATGAAGAGGACGGCGGTGCCCGCGTCCCCGGCGCGGCGGCCGGAGAGCGCCTGGCGGACCCGGGTAGTGAACAGGGCCCGGTTGGGCAGGTCGGTGAGCGGGTCGTGCTCGGCGTTGTGCTGCAACTGGGCCTGGAGGCGGACGCGTTCGGTGACGTCCCGGCTGTTGAGGATCAGGCCGCCCTGGTGCCGGTTGACGGTGGACTCGACGTTGAGCCAGTCGCCGGAGCCGGACCGGAAGCGGCACTCGATGCGGGTGGTGGGCTCCTCGCCGGGCGGGGCGGCGAGGAAGCGGCGGACCTCGTGGACGACGCGGCCGAGGTCGTCGGGGTGGATGATCGAGGACAGCTCGGCGCCGACCAGCTCGTCCGGGTCGCGCCCGTAGACCCCGGCGGCGGCGGGGCTGACGTAGCGCAGGACGCCGCTGGGGGCGGCGATCATGATGACGTCGCTGGAGCCCTGCACCAGGGAGCGGAAGTGGTTCTCCTTCTGCGCCAGCTCCTGGGTGAGGGCGATGTTGTCGAGGAGCATGATGCCCTGGCGGACGACGAGCGCGAGGACCACCGTGCACCCGGTGAGGACGACGACGCGGTCCACCCGGCGGCCCTCGATCACGTTGTACAGGATGCCCAGGGTGCAGACGGCCGCGGCGAGATACGGGGTCAGCGCGGCCAGCGAGCCGGCGATGGGGCGGCCGGCGGTGCCCGGGGCGGCCGGGTCGTCGTGCCCGCCCTCGGCCTGGACAGCGTTGTCCGCGTCGCGCGCGGCGCCCCAGGGGCGTACGCGAGGAGCAGCGAGCCGGCGAACCAGCCGGCGTCGAGCAACTGGCCGGAGTGGTAGGTCTGCCGGAGCAGCGGCGAGGTGAACAGGGCGTCGCACAGCACGGTCAGGGCGAGCGCGGCGATGGCGGTGTTCACCGCGGCGCGGTTGACGCTGGAGCGCCGGAAGTGCAGGGCGAGGACCATCGAGACGAGCACGATGTCGAGCAGCGGGTAGGCCAGCGAGAGCGCGGCGCGGGCCACGCTGTCGCCCTCGATGTCCGCGACGTGCGCGGTGTGGGCGAGGGCGAGGCTCCAGGACAGGGTGAGCAGCGAGCCGCCGATCAGCCAGGAGTCGAGCGCCAGGCAGACCCAGCCGGCGCGGGTGACGGGCCGCTTGGCGAGGACGAGGAGTCCGACGATGGCGGGCGGCGCGAAGCAGAGGAAGAAGACGTCGGCGAGCGACGGGCTCGGGACCCGGACCGCGCGCACGCACTCGTACCAGCCCCAGACGGCGTTACCGCCGGCGGCCATCAGCGAGGAGAGCGCGAACAGCAGCCAGGCCGGGCGGAATCGCGGGTCGGCGACGCGGGCGAAGAGGAAGCAGGAGACGGCGGCGGCGAGGGCGGCGGCGCTGAGGCCGAAGTCCCCCATGAGCAGGGCGACCCGGTCCGAGCCCCAGCCGGTGGCCGCGCCCACCGCGTAACCGCCGCTGACGAGGCCGAGGACGAGCTGCGGGAGCAGCGCGGAGGTGCGGCCCGCCCCGGACTGCCGGGCGAGGAACGCTCCGCGGGTGCTCACCGGGGCGCTCACCGCGGCCCTCCCGAGGTGCCCGGCCGGCTGCGGCGCCGGTTCACCGGGCCCTCCGCGCGCCGTCGTCGGCTCCGTCGTGTCGGATCGTTCGCCCATCGGCCGTCCATCGCCCGTCGCCCCCTCGCGTGTGGCTGGCTCCCCGGCGCCGTCCCTGCCACGGCGCGACACCCCTTTCGGGACGATACACCAGACTCGTCACTCAGGGACATAGTTCCTCTACTCTCCGTGACGACCTGCGGTGTTGTGGCCACGGAGGGGAGCCGGACGTGCCCGTTGCGTGGTCAGCCGGTGGTGCGGACGACGTTGTCCAGCGGCTGCCCCGCGGCGAAGCGGGTGAGCTGTCCGGCGATCAGCCGCTTGGCGCGCGGCAGGAACGCGGAGGTGCTGCCGCCGACGTGCGGCGTGATGAGGACGTTCGGAGCATGCCAGAGGGGATGGCCGGAAGGCAGCGGTTCCGGGTCGGTGACGTCGAGGGCGGCGCGCAGCCTGCCGGACTCGAGTTCGGACAACAGGGCCTTGGTGTCGACCACTCCGCCCCGGGCGACGTTCACCAGGAGCGCCCCGTCGCGCATCGCGGCGAGGAACTCCGCGCCCACCAGCCCCTGGGTGGAGGGGTTCAACGGGGTGGAGAGGACGACCACATCGGCCTCGGGCAGCAGGGCCGGCAGGTCGTCGAGTGTGTGTACGGGGCCGCGTGCGGTTGTCCGTGCGGAGCGCGCGACGCGTGCGACCCGCGCGCACTCGAACGGCGCGAGCCGGTCCTCGATGGCCGAGCCGATCGATCCGTACCCCACGATCAGCACGGACTTGTCGGCGAGCGCCGGGTAGAAGCCGGACCGCCACTCCTCGTCGTCCTGGCCGTGCATGAAGCCGGGGAACCCGCGCAGCGAGGCCAGGATCAGCGCGAGGGCCAGCTCGGCGGTGGACGCCTCGTGGACGCCCTTGGCGTTGCACACCCGCACGCCCGCGTGGAGTCCGGCGAGGCCGGGCTCGACGTGGTCGGTGCCCGCGGACAGCGTCTGCACGACCTGGACGCGGCTCATCGCACCGAGCGGGCGGACCGCGACCTCCATGCCCTTCATGTAGGGGACGACGTAGTAGGCGCAGTCGGCGGGGTCGGCCGGGTAGTCCTTCCCGCCGTCCCAGAAGTGGTACGTCAGGCCCTCGGGAAGGCCGTCGATCTCGTCGGCCGGGAGGGGCAGCCAGACCTCGGGGGCGGGGGCGGAGCGCGTGGTGGAAGTCATGGTCAGGAGGCTATGCGAAGCCCTCCCAGGCGCAGAGGTTAGGTTGTTGTGGGTGCGAGGGAGGGTTCGGGGAGTTGGAGCGCAGGAGTCTCGGTGCGGCGGCGCTCGCCGTGGGTGCGGTCGGTCTCGGCTGTATGCCGATGAGCTGGGCGTACAGCGCCTCGCAGCAGCGCGGCGACCGTGCGCTGCGGGCGGTGCACGCGGCGCTGGACGCGGGCGTCGATCTGCTCGACACCGCCGACATGTACGGCCCCTTCACCAATGAGCTGTTGGTCGGGCGGGCCCTCAAGGGGCGGCGCTCGGAGGCGTTCGTGTCCACCAAGTGCGGGCTCCTGGTGGGTGATCAGCACATCGTGGCCAACGGCAGGCCCGGTTACGTGCGCAGGGCCTGCGACGCCTCGCTGCGGCGGCTCCAGACCGATGTGATCGACCTCTACCAGCTCCACCGCGCCGACCCCGAGGTGCCCGTCGAGGAGACCTGGGGCGCGATGGCGGAGCTGGTGGGCGCGGGCAAGGTGCGGGCGCTGGGGCTGTGCGCGGTCGGTGCGCGGGCGTCGCGGCGGCCGGGTGCCCGGATGCACGACGGAACGATCCGGCAGCTGGAGCGGGTGCAGCAGGTCTTCCCGGTCAGCGCGGTGCAGGCGGAGCTCTCGGTGTGGTCGCCGCAGGCGCTGGAGTCGCTGCTGCCGTGGTGCGCGGACCGGGGCGTGGGCTTCCTGGCCGCGATGCCGCTGGGCAACGGCTTCCTCACGGGCACGCTGACGCCGGGCCAGGGCTTCGAGCCGGAGGATCTGCGGGCCCGGCACCCCCGGTTCACCGCCGAGATGATGGCGGCGAACCAGCCGTTGGTCGTGGGCCTGCGCCGGGTCGCCGAGCGGCACGGGGCGACGCCCGCGCAGGTGGCCCTGGCCTGGGTGCTGCACCAGGGGCCCCAGGTGGTGCCGGTGCCCGGCACGAAGCGGGCGGACTGGGCGGTGGAGAACGCGGGCGCGGCCGGGCTGACCCTGACCGAACGCGACCTGGCGGAGATCGACCGGCTGCCGCCGCCGCGCGAGTCCTGGTATTAGACGCACGCCGTTCACCGGGCCGGAAAGCGCCCCGGTCCGCGTCCGCTCGGTGTAAGAACAGGGGACAGGCGGCCGTTGAAGGGACTGGCGTGGTGGTGGGATCAGTGCAGGGGCCCGTGGGGCGTGCGGGACAGGGCTGGGGCGGCACCGGGGCGCGGCGGGGCGCGGTGGCCGTGCTGGCGGCCGGGGCGCTGCTGATGGCCGCCGGGTGCAGCTCGCAGGACGGCGGGGGTCCGGCGGGCGCGAGTTCACCGGCGCATTCCCCCTCCGCGTCGGCCGCCAAATCCCCCTCCCCGTCGCCGTCCGTCTCGCGCCCCCCGGCCGACCAGCCCCCGGCCAAGGGCTCGGCGAAGGTGCTCTCGACGCTCACCGAGGGGCTGAACTCCCCTGGGGGCTGGCCGCGCTCCCCGGCGGCGACCTCCTGGTGGGCTCCCGGGACAAGGGCACGATCACCAGGATCGACGCGAAGACCGGCAAGAAGAAGCTCCTCGGCACGGTCCCCGGGGTCGCCGCAGCCGGTGAGGGCGGGCTGCTGGGCCTCGCCGTATCGCCCGACTTCGGCACCGACCACCAGGTCTACGCGTACTTCACCACCGCGTCGGACAACCGCATCGCCCGCATGATCTACGACGAGAACGGCTCCCCCGGGCAGTCGCTCGGCGCCCCGGACACCATCCTGCGGGGCATCCCCAAGGGGCAGATCCACAACGGCGGCCGGATCGCCTTCGGCCCGGACCGCGCGCTGTACGCGGGCACGGGCGAGACCGGCGACGACGGCCGGGCCCAGGACCAGAAGTCCCTGGCCGGCAAGATCCTGCGGATGACGCCCGACGGCGAGCCGCTGCACGGCAATCCGGACGGCGACTCGGTGGTGTACTCGTACGGGCACCGCAATGTCCAGGGGCTCGCCTGGGACGCGGAGAAGCGGCTGTGGGCCTCCGAGTTCGGCCAGGACACCTGGGACGAGCTGAATCTGATCGAGCCGGGCGGCAACTACGGCTGGCCGGACGTCGAGGGCACCGCGCACCAGAAGGGCTTCCACGACCCGGTCGCCCAGTGGAAGACCTCCGAGGCGTCGCCGAGCGGCATCGCGTACGTCAAGGGCTCCATCTGGATGGCCGGGCTGCGGGGCGAACGGCTGTGGCGCATTCCGCTCTCCCTCGAGGACGGGGCCGCCGACGAGCCCCTGGCGGACCCGCAGGCGTTCCTGGAGGGCCAGTACGGCCGGCTGCGGACGGTGCTCGCGGCGGGCGGCGACAAGCTGTGGCTGGTCACGAGCGAGACGGACAGCCGGGGCACGCCGAAGCCGGGCGACGACAAGATCCTGCTGGTGCGGGTGCGGTAGCCCTCGTCTCAGCGCTGCTCCGGCACCGGGTACAGCCGCAGCCGGTGGGCCAGGGCCGCGGCCTCGCCCCGGCCGGTCACGCCCAGCTTGGCCAGGATGTTGGAGACGTGGACGCTCGCGGTCTTCGGCGAGATGTACAGCTCCTCGGCGATCCGGCGGTTGGTGAGGCCCGCCGCGACCAGCCGGTGGACGTCCTGCTCGCGCGGGGTCAGCCCGAAGGACTCCACCGCGGCCGCGGCGGCCCGCAGCTGCTCGTCGGAGGGGTCGCGGGCGGGCCCGGGCCCGTCCGGGACGACGACCGCGGCCGGGATCTCCTCGGCCTCGCCGCCCGCCCCGGCCAGGGCGATGCGGGCGCGGCCGGCCAGCAGCTCGATGGTCTCGGTGAGCGGGCGGGCCCGGAGCCGCACGGCGGTGGTGTGCGCGTCGCGCAGCAGGCCGGTGGCGGCGGCCCGGTCACCGGAGGCGACGAGCAGGGCCTCCGCCCAGCGGTGGTGGATCTGCGCCAGCTCGTACGGGCGGTGCAGCGGGGTGAACGCCCGGGCGGCGCCCTCCCAGTGGTCCGGGGTGTCGACGCCCTCGGCCCTGGCCAGCTCCGCCTCGACCAGGAGGGCGTAGGCGGACCAGACCGGGACGAGGACCGGCAGCCGCTTGAGGTGGCTCCGGACCAGGTCGAGGACGGCGGGGCGGCCCGGTTCGGTGGCGGGCAGGCCCCGGGCGTCGGCCTCGGCTGCCGCGACGACGTGCAGCATGGGGAAGGCGTAGCGCTGGGTGCCGGTGGGGAAGCCCTCGGCGGCCTGGGCCTCGAAGGCGGCGCGGGCCTCGGGCAGCCGGCCCTGCAGCACGGCGATCTGGATGGCGTGGCGCACCGGGTTGATGAAGTGCTGGGGCTGGGGGTCGCTGGAACCGAAGCAGCGCCGGGTCAGCGCGAGTTGCCGCTCGGCCTCGGCGACGTCGCCCCGGACGAGGGCGAGTTCGGTACGGCGGGAGGCGACCAGGCCCTGGGACTTGCGGGACAGCGACTTGCGGGCGGCCGCCTCCGTGGTGGCCGCCGCCTCGTCCCAGCGGCCCAGCGAGAACAGGGACATCGCCTGGTTGGTACGGACCCACGCCTCGATGTCCGCGACGCCGTGCTCGTGGCAGATGCCGATGCCGTGGTCGGCGGCGGCCACCGCCTCCAGGGAGCGGCCCATGGCCTCCAGCGTGGAGGGCAGGTTGATACTGGCCCGGCCCATGATGTCGATGAGGCCCAGCTCGTCGGCCCGGTCGCGCACGGCGTACATCTCGGCGATGCCCTCGTCCACGGCGCCCGCGTCCGCGTTGAGCCAGCCCCGGGTGAGGCGGGCGTGCAGCTCGATGTACTCGTCGCCGACGAGCTGGGCGTACTCCACGGCCCGCTCGGCGGCGGCCAGGGTCTCGGCGCCGGGGCGGTGCAGGGCGCCCCAGCCGGCCACCAGCATCAGGACGAACGCGTGCACCTTCGACGGGGGCAGGCCCCGGACCAGCCGCTCGGCGGTGGCCAGCTCCTCCCAGCCGTCGCCGCGCGTGAGGTCCTGGACGAGGCGGGAGCGCTGGACCCAGAACCAGGCGGCGCGCAGCGCGTCGTCCTCACCCTCCAGGATGCGCAGGGCCTTCTTGCAGATGGCGAAGGCCCGTTCGCGCTCCCCGCCGAGGCGGGCGGCGACGGTGGCCTCGGCCATCAGGTCGAGGTAGGTCAGCGGGGTCGAGGCGTCCCGCCCGCAGGTCGGGTAGACCTCGGCGTAGTCGATGGGGCGCAGGGTGCGGCGGACGTCCTCGGGGGCGTCGTCCCACAGCTCCAGGGCGCGTTCCAGGAGGCGCAGTTGTTCGGCGTAGGCGTTGCGGCGGCGGGCCCGGACCGATGCCTTCAGCACGGCGGGCAGCGCCTTGGCGGCGTCGTGCGCGCCGTACCAGTAGCTGGCCAGGCGGGTGGCGCGCTCGTCGTCGGGGACGAGGGCGGGGTCGGCCTCCAGCGCCTCCGCGTACCGGCGGTTGAGGCGGGAGCGCTCGCCGGGGAGCAGGTCGTCGCTGACGGCCTCGCGGACCAGGGAGTGGCGGAAGCGGTAGCCGTCGCCCTCCGGGGTGGTGAGGAGCAGGTTGGCGCCGACGGCGGTGCGCAGCGCGGCGATGAGGTCGTCCTCGCCGAGTCCGGCGACGGCGGCGAGGAGTTCGTACTCGACGGCGGATCCGCCCTCGGCGACGATCCGGGCGACCTTCTGGGCGTCGGCGGACAGGGCCTCGACCCGGACGAGGAGCAGGTCGCGCAGCGATTCGGGCAGGCCGTCGCCGTCCCCGTCGCCGCACTCCAGGATGCAGGCCAGCTCCTCCACGAAGAAGGCGTTGCCGTCGGAGCGCTCGAATATCTCGTCCACCAGGGCGGGGTCGGGGGTGTCCGCGAGGATGCCGGCGAGCTGGCGGCGGACCTCGGAGCGGGTGAACCGGGCGAGTTCGATGCGGCGGACGGTGCGGAGCCGGTCGATCTCCGCGAGGAGGGGGCGCAGGGGGTGGCGGCGGTGGATGTCGTCGGCGCGGTAGGTGCCGACGACGACGAGGCGGCCGCTGCTCAGGGTGCGGAAGAGGTAGGCGAGGAGGTGGCGGGTCGAGGAGTCCGCCCAGTGCAGGTCCTCCAGGACGAGGACGACGGCCCGGTCGGCGGAGATGCGTTCCAGGAGCCGGACGGTCAGTTCGAAGAGGCGGGCGGTGCCCAGCTCGTCGTTGCCGTCGCGGCCGGTCTCGCCCAGCTCGGGGAGCAGCCGGGCCAGTTCGCCCTCCTGGCCGGCGCAGGCGGCGGCCATCTCGTCGGGCAGGGCGCGGTGCAGGGCGCGCAGGGCGGTGGAGAAGGGGGCGTACGGCAGGCCGTCGGCGCCGATCTCGACGCAGCCGCCGACGGCGACGACGGCGTCCCGGCGGGCGGCGAGGGCGAGGAACTCCTCGACGAGCCGGGTCTTGCCCACGCCTGCCTCGCCGCCGATGAGCAGGGCCTGCGGCGCACCGGAGAACCCTCCGGCGGCGCCGGAGGGTTCCTTGGTGGCGCGGGCGAGCGCGCCGGTGAGCGAGTTGAGTTCGCCGGTGCGGCCGACGAACACGGGGCTGACTGACCTGGTCTCCACGAGGGCGAGCATCGCACACGGGTCCGACAGTGCGGACGGAATTTGCCGCGGGCCGAACGGCCCCCGGCCCCGGTCCACTTCCGCCGCCTTACGCGGCGGGCGTGAACCGGTCGCGTACGCCGCTGGTACTCACCGTCCTTCCGGACTTCTTGCGGAGGGTCCGGCGGGTGCGGCGGGCCCGGGTCGCCTCGCCGGCGAGGCGCTGGAGGTCGGCGCGGCGCAGCAGTTCGGCGTGCATGACCTTGTGGATCTCGTAGTCGAACATGGGATGTCCCCTGGGGTGAGGGCCCTTGCGGGCCTCGGTGGCGGCAGTTCCTCTGCCGTGCCACCACTCTCGTCCCCCAGGGGGGTGCGCCACATCGGGCGTGTTCCGCATCTGTGGCGTACGGGCGCCTTAGGTCCGGGGCCGTACCACCACCCGGGACCGGTGAAACCGTCCGGGCATGCCTTAGTAGGTGGTGCCGGGGCCCCGGAACCGTCCTATCCGCCCGTGGTGGGCAGGGCGACGATGAGGTCGAAGTACATGGCTATGGAGATCAGTACGCCGAGGGTGCCGAGGGCGATGCCGCCCCGGGCGACCGCGCGGACCCAGCCGGCCTGCGGCTGCCGGGCGGGGGCGCCGAACGCGGGCCGGACCAGGACGTAGGTGCCGACCAGCAGGGCGAGGAGGCCGAAGATGCCGTTGACCAGGGCGGTGGAGTGCCAGGCGTCGCCGTAGATCTCGTTGATCTGCTGGGCCGCCGAGCCGCCGGACTGGGTCTTGATCTGGCCGATCAGGGTCTCGCGCTCGGCGGCGACCCGGCCGGTCCAGGCGCCGGTGAGGCCGACGACGCCGAGCCCGGCGGAGACGACGGCGGCGGACGCGGCGGCGAGCCGCCCGGAGGTCTCCTCGTCGGCGTCGTCGGCGTCGTCGGTGCGGTCCGCCTCCTCGACGGCTTCCGGCTCGTCCACCGGGCCCGTCTCGTCCTGGTCCCGCGGCTCCGGGTTCTCCGCGACGGCGCGGTCGGTGCTCTCTGTCGTCTCCGTGGTCTCGGTCGGCTCGTCGGTCGTCTTCTCGCCGTCGGTGACGGTCGCGGGCGTGGTGCGGTTCATGCGGCGCACGCTAGGTGCCGCAGATGAGAGGCCCCTTAACGCCCTCCGTCCCCCGGGCGTGCGGTCAGTGGACGCGCTCGGCCGGCTCGTCCTCGTACGTCCGCACACCCGGCACCGGCACCCGCACCACCGGGCGGTCCGGCGGTTCGATGCTCAGGCGGGGCAGCCGGCGCTCCAGCCAGCCGGGGAGCCACCAGTTGGCGCCGCCCAGCAGGTGCATGAGGGCCGGGACGAGCAGGGTGCGCAGCACGAAGGCGTCCAGGGCGACGGCCGCCGCGAGGGCGATGCCGAACATCGCGATGACGCGGTCGCCGCTCAGGACGAAGGCGAGGAACACCGAGATCATGATCACGGCGGCCGAGTTGATGACCCGGCTCGTCTCGGCGAGGCCCACCCGGACCGCGCGCCGGTTGTCGCGGGTCTCCAGCCACTCCTCGTACATCCGGCCGACCAGGAAGACCTGGTAGTCCATGGAGAGGCCGAAGAGCACCGAGACCATGATCACCGGCAGGAAGGGTTCGATGGGGCCCGGGCTGCCGAGGCCCAGCAGCTCGCTGCCCCAGCCCCACTGGAAGATCGCGACGACGACGCCGAACGACGAGGCGACCGCCGCGACGTTCATGGCCGCCGCCTTCAGCGGGATGCCGACGGACCGGAAGGCCAGCAGCAGGAGCAGGCAGCCGAGCCCTATGACGACGCCGATGAACAGCGGCAGCTTGCCGATGATGATCTGCGCGAAGTCGTCGTAGCTGGCGGTCACCCCGCCGACATGGGTCTCCAGCGAGGTGTTGTCGGCCGCCTTCGGCAGCACGTCCGTACGCAGCCGCTCCACGAGGTCGCTGGTCGCGCGGGACTGCGGGGCCGAGTCGGGGACGACGGTGATGTACGCGGTGTCGCCTCCGGCGTTGTACGTCACCGGGTGGGCCCACGCCACCCCGTCGACCGCGCGCAGGGTGGCCGGCAGGGCGTCCATCGCGAGCCGGTCGTCGGCGCCGTCCAGGTGCGCGGCGACGGTGAGCGGTCCGTTGACGCCGGGGCCGAAGCCGTCGGCGAGCAGGTCGTACGCCTGCCGGGTGGTCGAGGACTTCGCGTTGTTGCCCTGGTCGGAGCTGCCGAGGTGGAGCGAGAAGGTGGGCAGCGCGAGGACCAGCATCACCACGGCGGCCACCGCGCCGAGGAGCTTGGGGTGCCGCTCCACGAAGGCGGACCAGCGGGCGGCGAAACCGGTGGGCGGCTCAGGCTGCGGCCCGTGTGCGGCGAGCCGGGCCCGTTCGCGCCGGCTCAGCGCCCGCAACCCGATGAGCGAGAGCAGGGCCGGCAGCAGGGTCACCGACGCGGCCACGGTCAGGACGACGGTGAGCGAGGCGGCGATGGCCACGCCGTTGAGGAAGCTCAGCCGGAGGATCAGCATGCCGAGGAGGGCGATGCAGACGGTGGCCCCGGCGAAGACCACGGCCCGCCCGGTCGTCGCCACCGCGTGCTGCGCGGCCTCCGGCACGGTCATCCCGCGCCGCAGCCCTCTGCGGTGGCGGGTGACGATGAACAGGGCGTAGTCGATGCCCACGCCGAGCCCTATCAGCATCCCGAGCATGGGCGCGAAGTCGGCGACGGTCATCAGGTGGCCGAGGAGCACGATGCCCGCGTACGCCGTGCCGACCGAGACGAGGGCCGTGGCGATGGGCAGCAGGCTCGCGGCGAGGGAGCCGAAGGCGAGGAAGAGCACGACGGCCGCGACGGCGACCCCGACGACCTCGCTGAGATGCGCGGCGGGCGCCTCGGTGAGCCCGACGGCCTGGCCGCCCAGCTCGACGCGCAGATGCGGGCTCCCGGCCGCCTTCGCGGTGTCCACGACCGCCCGCGCCTGCGCCACGGGCACGTCGTCGGCGCGCTGGTCGAAGGTGACGGTGGCGTACGCGGTGTGCCCGTCGGTGCTGATCTGCGCGCCGCCGGCCTCGGTGTACGGACTGTCCACCGCCCCGACGCCGGGCAGCCGTTCGACCGCGTGCAGGGTGCGGGTCATCTTCTGCTCGACGTCGGTGGCCCGGACCGTGGAGTCCGCGGTGTGCCAGACGATGGTGTCGGTGTCCCCGCCGAGGTCGGTGAAGCCGCTCTTCAGCAGCTCCGCGGCCCGCCCGGACTCGGTGCCCGGGGCCTCGTAGTCGTTGGAGTAGGCGGACCCCGCGAACCCGGCGGCGGCGGCCGTGCCCCCGAGGGCGAGCAGCCAGATCAGGACGGCGATGAGGCGGTGCGTGACGCACCAGCGGGCGATGGCAGCCAAGGGGACGTGCTCCCTGCGGGTTCGTGGACCTTTACCCGCAGATAACGCGATCTGCCCGTAAACGTCTCATGACCTGAGAACGCCCACTCTGACAGCAGAAGGTGATCCTTTGTCCCTTTCGTGGCCATGGTCACAGGGCCCGGTCAGCCGGAGACGCTCGCCCGGCCGTTCTCGATGTGCCCCATCAGGCGGCGCCGGAAGCCGCTCTCGCCCTCGGCCGTGACCGCCAGGTCGTACCAGCCGTGCGCGTCGGCCGCCGAGTGCACGACCGTACGGCTGCGGCCCGGCTTGACGACGACCCGACGGGTCCAGTCCCCCAGGTCGGCCTCGTCCACGTATCCGAGCGGCCGCACCACGAAGGTCAGGGTCCGGCGGCCGTCGTTGCGCAGGGTCAGGCGCAGATCGCGGTCGCGGCCGTCGACGCGGGTGGTGACCTCCGCCCCGCCGTCGGCCGGTCCCTCGAACTCGCGCCGGAAGCCGTTCGGCCCGGTGACCGTGAAGCGGTACGCCTCCCCCGCCACCGGGACGGTCCAGTGCCCGTCGCCCCGGACGTCCTGGTGCTGCGGGGCCGGGAACTCGCCCGCGTACGGGTAGAGCGCGAAGTGCGCCGACGCCCGGCCGCTGTTGGCGAGGTCCACCCGCAGACCGCCGCGCGTCCGCCGGACCCAGGCGTCGGGCTGGTAGGGCAGTGCGCGCGCCGGGCGTACGCCGGGCTCCTGCTCGGGCAGGCGCTGGACGGCCGGCGGCTTCGGCTGCCAGCGGCCGCTGAGCGGCGGGATCGCCCCGGGCCGCTCCACGGCCGGCTGGCGCCGCTGCCGGGTGAAGTCGAAGGCGGAGGTGAGGTCGCCGGTGACGCGCCGCCGCCAGTCGCTGATGTTGGGCTCCCGCACGCCCGTCCAGCGCTCCAGGAAGCGGATGACGGAGGTGTGGTCGAAGACCTCGGAGCAGACGTAGCCGCCCACGGTCCACGGGGAGACGACGAGCATCGGCACCCGGATGCCGAGGCCGGTGGGGCGCCCCTCCCACTGCTCGTCGGTCACCCCGGGAGGCGCGACGGGCGGCGGGACGTGGTCGAAGAAGCCGTCGTTCTCGTCGTAGTTGATCAGCACGGCGGTGTGCCGCCACACGTCCGGGTGCTTGCCGAGCGCGTCGAGGATCTTGTAGACGACGGTGGCGCTGTGCACCGGCGAGGAGACGCTCGGGTGCTCGGAGTCGATCGCCGAGGGGACCAGGTAGGAGACCTCCGGCAGCTTTCCGGCCGCCACGTCCTTGGCGAACTCCTCGGCCAGCGTCCCCGTCGGCACCCGGCGCAGCGCCCGCTCGAACAGGCTGCGCTCCTGCCGGGTGAGCGTGGCCACTCCCTCCTCCAGCAGCCCGAGCAGCCGCTCCCGCTCGGCCTCGGAGGCGTCCCGGACCTCGGCGTAGAAGGACTCCATGTAGGTGTGGCCGCCGGTCTTGGCCAGCGCCTTGCGGGCGACGGCCTTGAAGGTGGCGTAGAACTCGATCTGGTTGTCGGTGAAGTTCTCCCACTCGGTGTACGTGCGCCAGCTGCGCCCGGCCTTCTCCAGCCGTTCGGCATACGTGGACCAGTCGTAGCCGGGGTGCGTGCCCTCGGCGTACGCGTCGTTGCCGACGGCCCGCTTCCCGTTGGGCTCGAAGCCGGTCTTCCCGCTCCACAGGTGGTTGCGGTTGGGGCTGGTAGAGCTGTGGATCGAGGAGTGGTACGCGTCGCAGACGGTGAAGGTGTCGGCCAGTTCGTAATGCAGCGGGATGTCGCGGCGGTCGTAGTACGCCATCGTGGCCGCGGTCTTCGCGCCGACCCAGCCGTTCATCCAGCCGCCGCCCCAGGCGTTCGCGCCGCCGTTCCAGGAGTGGTCGAGGGCGCCGATGTACTGGAGGTCCTTCCGCTGTTCCTCGGCCGCGCCGCGCACCGGGAAGGGCAGCACGGTGGAGCCGGCCGCGCCGGGCTGCTCGAACACCGTCCCGCCGGTGGGCAGCTCGACGGCGTTGCGGTCACCGAAGCCGCGTACACCGCGCAGCGTGCCGAAATAGTGATCGAAGGAACGATTCTCCTGCATCAGGATCACGACGTGCCTGATGTCCCTCAGCCCTCCGCCACCGGGCCCCGCGTGGGCGGGCTGCGCGGCGATGGCGGACTGGAGCGACGGCGGCAGGAACGATCCCGCCGCAGCGGCGCCGAGCGCGCCGCCGCCCAGCGCGAAGAGCCGTCGGCGTGACATGTCCGTGGTCAAAAGAGCCTCCCCATTCGGTGGTTACAGCGGGGAAGCTATGCAGGCCGGGTGGCGCGGAAAAGGACTGCGCGCGGATCGGTGGTGAACGTCCAACAGGCCGGACCGAAAGTCCAAGCACGCCGAAGGGGCGGTGTTCCCGGTCCGGAGACCGGCAACACCGCCCCTCAGGGCTGTGCGGAAGGGCTCAGCCCTCGACGCCCAGCTTCTCCAGGATCAGCTCGCGGACGCGGGCCGCGTCCGCCTGGCCCCGGGTCGCCTTCATGACCGCGCCGACCAGCGCGCCGGCCGCCGCGACCTTGCCGCCGCGGATCTTGTCCGCGATGGCGGCGTTGCCCGCGATGGCCTCGTCCACGGCGGTGGACAGCGCGCCCTCGTCGGAGACGACCTTCAGGCCGCGCTTCTCGACCACGGTGTCCGGGTCGCCCTCGCCGGCGAGCACGCCCTCCAGGACCTGGCGGGCCAGCTTGTCGTTGAGGTCGCCCGCGGCGACGAGCTCGGCGACCCGGGCGACCTGCGCCGGGGTGACGGGCAGCTCGTCCAGGCCGCGGCCGGTCTCGTTGGCGTTCCGGGCCAGCTCGCCCATCCACCACTTGCGGGCCTGGTCCGCGGGGGCGCCCGCCTCGATCGTGGCGACGATCAGGTCGACCGCGCCCGCGTTGAGGATGGACTGCATGTCGTGCTCGGAGACGCCCCACTCCTCCTTGAGCCGGGCGCGGCGGACGCGCGGCAGCTCCGGGAGGCCCTTGCGCAGCTCCTCGACCCACTCGCGGGCCGGGGCGACCGGCACGAGGTCGGGCTCGGGGAAGTAGCGGTAGTCCTCGGCGTTGTCCTTGATGCGGCCGGCCGTGGTGGAGCCGTCCTCCTCGTGGAAGTGCCGGGTCTCCTGCACGATCGTGCCGCCGGAGTTCAGCACCGCGGCGTGGCGCTGGATCTCGAAGCGGGCGGCGCGCTCGACGGAACGCAGCGAGTTCACGTTCTTCGTCTCGGAGCGCGTACCGAAGGTCTCGGTGCCGTTCGGGCGCAGCGACAGGTTGACGTCGCAGCGCATCTGGCCCATCTCCATGCGGGCCTCGGAGACGCCGAGCGCCTTGATGAGCTCGCGCAGCTCGGCGACGTACGCCCGCGCGACCTCGGGGGCGCGCGCGCCCGCTCCCTCGATCGGCTTGGTGACGATCTCGATGAGCGGGATGCCCGCGCGGTTGTAGTCGAGCAGGGAGTGGGACGCGCCGTGGATACGGCCGGTGGCGCCGCCGACGTGCGTCGACTTGCCGGTGTCCTCCTCCATGTGGGCGCGTTCGATCTGCACCCGGAAGACCTCGCCGTCCTCCAGCTGGACGTCCAGATAGCCGTTGAAGGCGATCGGCTCGTCGTACTGGGAGGTCTGGAAGTTCTTCGGCATGTCCGGATAGAAGTAGTTCTTCCGGGCGAAGCGGCACCACTCGGCGATCTCGCAGTTCAGCGCGAGGCCGATCTTGATCGCGGACTCCACGCCGATCTCGTTGACGACCGGCAGCGCGCCGGGCAGCCCGAGGCAGACCGGGCAGGTCTGCGTGTTGGCGTCCTGCCCCAGCTCGGTGGAGCAGCCGCAGAACATCTTCGTCTTGGTGCCGAGCTCCACATGGACCTCGAGGCCCATGACGGGGTCGTACGTCGCGAGGGCGTCCTCGTACGACTCCAGGTCGATGACAGTCACGGAAAACTTTCCCTCTCAGCCCAGCAGTACGTCGTCGTCGCCGAGACGCTTCAGTTCGCGATAGAGGATCGCGAGGCCGGTGGCGATGGCGGCGGCGGACACGGCGGCGTCGATGAGGCGGAGCGTGTCGTTGTCCGAGCGGGCCAGCTTCGCCTGCTTGGCGACGCTGAGCGCTCCGAAGGCGGTGGTCGCCATCGACACGTACAGCCCGGTCTTCGACTTCTTGAAGTTCTTGGCCTTCTTGGTCATGGCGCTCATAGCGACGGAGCCTCCTCGATCAGCGGGTGTCCCCACTTTTCCACGAAAGCGGCCTCGACGGCGGCTCCGACCTTGTACAGCCGGTCGTCCTTCATCGCCGGGGCGATGATCTGGAGCCCGACGGGCAGGCCGTCCTCGGGCGCCAGGCCGCAGGGCAGCGACATGGCGGCGTTGCCGGCGAGGTTGGTCGGAATGGTGCACAGGTCGGCCAGGTACATCGCCATCGGGTCGTCGGCGCGCTCGCCGATCGGGAAGGCGGTGGTGGGCGTGGTCGGCGAGACGATCACGTCGACCTGCTCGAACGCCTGCTCGAACTCGCGCGTGATCAGCGTACGGACCTTCTGCGCGGAGCCGTAGTACGCGTCGTAGTAGCCGGAGCTGAGCGCGTACGTACCGAGGATGATGCGGCGCTTGACCTCGTCCCCGAAGCCGGCCTCGCGGGTGAGAGCGGTGACGTCCTCGGCGGACTTCGTGCCGTCGTCCCCGACGCGCAGGCCGTAGCGCATGGCGTCGAACCGGGCGAGGTTCGAGGAGCACTCGGAGGGCGCGATCAGGTAGTACGCCGAAAGGGCGAGGTCGAAGGTCGGGCAGTCCAGCTCCACGACGGTGGCGCCGAGCGACTTCAGCAGCTCGACCGACTCGTTGAAGCGCTGGACGACCCCGGCCTGGTAGTGCTCGCCGGAGAACTGCTTGACGACGCCGACGCGCATGCCCTGCACGGAGCCGTTGCGCGCGGCCTCCACGACCGGGGGCACCGGCGCGTCGATCGACGTCGAGTCCATCGGGTCGTGCCCGGCGATCGCCTCGTGCAGCAGGGCGGCGTCCAGGACCGTGCGGGCGCAGGGGCCGCCCTGGTCGAGGGAGGACGAGAAGGCGACCATGCCGTAGCGGGAGACCCCGCCGTAGGTGGGCTTGACGCCGACCGTGCCGGTGACGGCGGCGGGCTGGCGGATGGAGCCGCCGGTGTCCGTGCCGATGGCGAGCGGGGCCTCGAAGGAGGCGAGGGCGGCCGAGGAGCCGCCGCCGGAGCCGCCCGGGATGCGGGTGAGGTCCCAGGGGTTGCCGGTGGGGCCGTAGGCGCTGTTCTCGGTGGAGGACCCCATGGCGAACTCGTCCATGTTGGTCTTGCCGAGGATGACGACGTCGGCGGCCTTCAGCTTCTGCGTGAGGGTCGCGTCGTACGGCGGGACCCAGCCCTCGAGGATCTTCGAGCCGACGGTGGTCGGCATGTCCTTCGTGGTGAAGATGTCCTTGAGCGCGAGCGGGACGCCGGCCAGCGGGCCCAGCTTCTCGCCGGCCGCCTTCTTGGCGTCCACGGCGCGGGCCTGGGCGAGCGCGCCCTCGCGGTCGACGTGCAGGAAGGCGTGCACCTTCTCGTCCACGGCGTCGATCCGGGCGAGGTGGGCCTCGGTGACCTGCACGGCGGTGAGTTCGCCGGAGGCGATCTTCGCGGCGATCTCGGCCGCGGTGAGCTTGATGATGCTGCTGATGTCCGTCATGGCAGTCAGTCCTCCCCCAGGATCTGCGGCACCTTGAAACGCTGCTGCTCCTGGGCCGGGGCGCCGGAGAGCGCCTGCTCGGGGGTGAGAGACGGACGGACGACGTCCGCCCGCATGACGTTCGTCAGCGGCAGCGGGTGGGAGGTCGGCGGTACGTCTTGGTCGGCGACCTCGGAGACGCGGGCGACCGCGCCGATGATGTCGTCGAGCTGACCGGCGAAGTGATCGAGCTCTTCGCCCTTCAGCTCCAGACGCGCCAGCCGGGCGAGGTGGGCGACCTCCTCGCGCGTGATGCCAGGCATGCAGCGATCCTCAGGGGTTGGTGTGTGGTTTGCCGGGGGCCGGCGGCACATTTCCACCGTCCGTCCGGAGGACGGGCCGCGCGGCGTCTGGCGCGTGCGCTCGCAAGGCGCCGGAGCGCCCTTGTGGCGGAGCCACTCGGGCGTTTCGGCAACGCGGCGAGCGTGCGTGCCAGGCGTCGCGCGGCAGGTGGAAATGTGCCGCCGGCCCCCAATCCTATGGGGTCGGCCATGCACCTGAGGACACGGTTTCTACGTGGTCGCCGGGCGCGGGCCCGTCGTGCGGCCGGAGGGGCGCTGTTCCAGCTCGGATGCCGGGGCCGTGGGCGTCGCGGCGGGGGTCGGGGCCCCGGCCCCCGCCGCCGCGGCCAGCTCCGCCGGGCGGCGCCAGCCGTGCTCGCCGCGGGCCCGCAGCCAGGCGGTGGTCTCCTGGGGCGGCATCGCGGCCGCCACCAGCCAGCCCTGGACCGCGTCGCACCGCAGGTCACGCAGCCGCTCCCAGGTCTCGTCGTCCTCGACGCCCTCGGCGACGACGAGCAGGCCGAGCGAGTGGGCCAGGTCGATGGTGCAGCGGACGATCTCGGCGTCCTCGTGGTCGATGGCGAGCCGGGCCACGAAGGAGCGGTCGATCTTCAGCTCGCTGACCGGCAGCCGGCGCAGATGGACCAGCGAGGAGTACCCCGTACCGAAGTCGTCCAGGGACATCTTCACGCCGTGCCCGGTCAGCCCGGCGAGCGTGTCGGCCGCCCGCTGCGGGTCCTCCAGGAGCACATGTTCCGTTATCTCCAGCTGGAGCGCTCCCGCCGGAACGCCGTGCCGGGCGAGCCGGGCCGCGACGCCGCCGGCGAACCCGGGGGTGTGCACATCGCGCGGCGACACGTTGACGGCGACGGGCACGAAGAGGCCCTGGGCCCGCCACCGGGCGACCTGGGCGAGCGCCGTCTCCAGGACGTACTCGGTGAGGTGCGGCATCAGCCCGGACGACTCCGCGATGGCGATGAACTCGTCCGGGGGCACTCTGCCGCGCTCCGGGTGCACCCAGCGCACCAGCGCTTCGAGCCCGGCGACCTGGCCGTCGAAGCGGACCTTGGGCTGGTAGTGCAGCTCCACCTCGCCCGCGTCCAGCGCGCGGCGCAGGTCGCCGAGGAGGCCGAGCCGGTCCGGGGTGTTGCTGTCGCGCTTGGACTCGTACACCTCCACGCCGGTGCGGTCCCGCTTGGCCTGGTACATCGCCACGTCGGCCCGGCGCAGCAGCCCCTCGGCGTCCAGCGCGTGGTCCGGGAAGACGGCGACGCCGGCACTGGCCTCCAGGACCAGCGTCAGCCCGTCCAGGTCCAGCGGGGACGACAGCTCGGCGACCAGGTGGCGGGCGACGCGCTGGGCGCTGGTGGTGGAGTCGGCGGTGGGCAGCAGCACCGCGAACTCGTCGCCGCCGAGCCGGGCCGCCTCCGCGCCGCGCGGCAGGGCGATCCGGAGCCGTTCCGCGATCTGGAGCAGCAGCCGGTCGCCGGCCAGGTGGCCGAGGGTGTCGTTGACGGCCCGGAAGCGGTCGAGGTCGATGAGGACGAGGCCGACCCGGCTGCCGACGCTCTCCGCCTCCTCCAGCGCGGTCCAGGTCCGCTCCAGCAGCCACTGGCGGTTGGGCAGCCCGGTCAGCGGGTCCTTGAGCTGCTCCTCGGCGCGGGCGCGGGCGATCCACAGCGTGGAGTCGAGCGCGATCAGCGGCACCGCGAAGAGCGGCAGCAGGACCGGCCGGGCCATCGCGACGACGCAGATCAGCGGGGCGATGCCGAGCAGGGCGACCGCGACGAGGCCCTGGCGCAGCATCGCGGTGCGGGCGACGGTGGGCAGCCCGCCGCCGGGCTGGGCCCGCGAATACCACAGCAGGACCCGGGTGACGAGCAGATAGGTGGAGGCGGCGAGCAGGACCTCCGGAACGGCGTCGATCCCCCAGTCGAGTGGCCGCCAGGGCGACTCGACCGACTGCACCTCGCCGAACGCGGCGAGCACCAGGGCCGCCGCGCCGACCCCGAGGATGTCCACGGCGCCGTGCAACAGCCCTTGCCACCAGCGGTGTCGGCGGGCGATGCCGACGAGGACGACCACGACGAGGCTGACCAGTCCGGCCGGCACCCACCCGTACAGCAGGAGCACGGCCAGGGTGAGGGCGGCGCCGGAGCCGGTGCCGCCCCACCAGCGGTCCCGGCCGAGCGCGACGAGGTGGCCGACGACGATGCCGGTGAGGACGGCGAGCGACCAGCCGGCCCGGCCGTCCGGGAAGAGGGCGCGCCCCTGGCCGAGGGCGCGGGAGAAGCCGGTCGCGAGCTGGATCGTGGCCAGGGCCACGACGACGGCGCCCACTTTGGGCGCGGGTCCCACGAAACCTTGCAGCCGCGCCACCGGTGCGGCGCTCTCGGTCGGTTTCATTCCGTCCCTCTCACAGCCGGCGATGCCGATGTCACCCGATGAATGCGTGCCGTGCCACGACGCACCCCGGCCCCGCCCGGTGGCCAGGTTCGAGGGCGTGTCCGACCACAGTAGGCCGCGGAGGGCTGCTACGGGCAGCGGTCTACGGGTCTTGCCCGAATGCGAACCGACTATCCGTCAGCATCTGGTAGGGGTGCCCCCTGGGCGCCGATCGGGTGACGTCGACCGAGGGTCGGCGGGCGCTCACTCTCCGGGGGCGGCGCCCTCCTCCGGAGCCGGTTCCCCGGCCGGGACCGCCGCCTCGCGGGCGGCGTCCGGTCCCTCGGTGAGGAGCACGGCGAAGCCGGCCTCGTCCAGGACGGGGACCTTCAGCTGGACCGCTTTGTCGTACTTGGATCCGGGGTTGTCGCCGACGACGACGAAGGCCGTCTTCTTGGAAACGGAACCGGTGACCTTCGCTCCCCGGCTCTGCAGCGCCTCTTTCGCGCCATCCCTGGTGTGCCCGGTCAGGGTGCCCGTGACGACGACGGTGAGCCCTTCGAGGGGCCGGGGGCCCTCGTCCTCGCCGGCTCCCTCGTCCTCCATCCGGACGCCGGCCTCGCGCCACTTGCGCAGGATCTCGCGGTGCCAGTCCTCGGCGAACCACTGCTTGACCGAGGCCGCGATGATCGGCCCGACCCCGTCGGCGTCGGCCAGCTCCTGCTCGGTGGCCTCCTCGATGCGGTCGATGGACCGGAACTGGCGGGCCAGCTCCCGGGCCGCGACCGGGCCGACGTGGCGGATGGAGAGCCCGGTGAGGATGCGGGCGAGCGGGGCCTGCTTGGCGGCCTCGATGGCGTCGAGCATCGCCACGGCGTTCTTCTTCGGCTCGCCCTTCTGGTTGGCGAAGACCAGGGCCTTCTTCTCCTCGCCGGTCTTCGGGTCGCGCTTGGGCAGCCCGCTGTCCGGGTCGAGGACGTAGGCCCGGATCGGAAGCAGCTCCTCCATGGTCAGTCCGAAGAGGTCGCCCTCGTCGCGCAGCGGCGGTTCGGCGGGCTCCAGCGGTGCGGTCAGCGCGGCGGCGACCACGTAACCGAAGTGGTCGATGTCGAGGCACTTGCGGCCGGCCAGATACGAGATGCGCTCGCGCAGCTGGGCGGGGCAGGAGCGGGCGTTGGGGCAGCGGACGTCGACGTCCGCCTCCTTGGTGGGCTTCAGCTCCGTGCCGCACTCGGGGCAGTGGGTCGGCATGACGAATGCCCGCTCGGTGCCGTCGCGCAGGTCCACGACCGGGCCGAGGATCTCCGGGATCACGTCCCCGGCCTTGCGGAGCACCACCGTGTCACCGATCAGGACGCCCTTCGCCTCGACCACGTTCTGGTTGTGCAGGGTGGCGAACTCGACCTCGGAGCCGGCCACCACGACCGGCTCGACCTGGGCGTACGGGGTGACGCGGCCGGTGCGGCCGACGCCGACGCGGATGTTGACCAGCTTGCTGTTGACCTCCTCCGGCGCGTACTTCCACGCGATGGCCCAGCGCGGGGCGCGGGAGGTCGAGCCCAGGCGGCCCTGGAGCGGGATCTCGTCCAGCTTGACGACGACGCCGTCGATCTCGTGCTCCACGGAGTGCCGGTGCTCGCCGAAGTACGCGATGAACTCCCGTACGCCTTCGAGGGAGTCGACCACCTTGTTGTACTTGGCGGTGGGCAGGCCCCACTCGCGCAGCAGCTCGTAGGCGTGCGAGAGGCAGTCGATGTCGAAGCCCTCGCGGGCGCCGATGCCGTGCACCACCATGTGCAGCGGGCGGGTGGCGGTGACCTTGGGGTCCTTCTGGCGCAGCGAACCGGCCGCCGCGTTGCGGGGGTTGGCGAAGGGCTTGTCGTCGGCCTCGACCAGCCGGGCGTTCAGCTCCTCGAACCCCTCCATCGGGAAGAAGACCTCGCCGCGGACCTCGACCAGCGCCGGGATGCGGTCGCCCTTCAGCCGGTGCGGGATGTCGGAGATGGTGCGGACGTTGGGCGTGATGTCCTCGCCGGTGCGGCCGTCGCCCCGGGTCGCGGCCCGGGTCAGCACGCCGTGCTCGTACGTGAGGTTGACGGCGAGGCCGTCGATCTTCAGCTCGCACAGGAAGTGGTAGCCGGGCGAGCCGACGTCCCGGGCGATGCGCTCGCCCCAGGCGGCCAGCTCCTCGTCGTCGAAGGCGTTGTCCAGGGACAGCATCGGCTCGCGGTGCTCGACCGACGTGAACTCCGTGCGGTAGGGCCCGGCGACCTTCTGGGTCGGCGAGTCCGGGGTGCGCAGCGGGGGGTGGGACTCCTCCAGGGCCTCCAGCTCGCGCAGCAGCCGGTCGAACTCGGCGTCGCTGACGACCGGCTGGTCGTTCACGTAATACCGGAAGCGGTGCTCCTCGATCTGCTCCGCGAGGAGCTTGTGCCTCTCCTGCGCCTCGACTGGCACCGCCGTCTGCTCTTCGCCGGCCATCGTCCGTCCTCCCGTTACCCAGCGTCCCGCTACTCAGGGTTGTCTGCGAGCGATCTCGCGGCCCGGGCGCAGTGGGCGAGCGCGGCCCGTGCGTACGCGGGCGACGCACCCGCGAGTCCGCACGAGGGGGTGACCGTCACGGACTCGGTGAGAGTCCCCGGATTCAGCCCCAGCCTGCGCCACAGCGTCCTGACACCCATGACGCTACCGCCCGGGTCGGACAATCGGCCCGAGGCCGGGTCGGTGCCCGGTACGACCCCGAAGAACATCCGGGTGCCGCCCTCGACGGCTTCCCCGACCGCCTCCTCCTCACGCTCGGTGAGCAGGGAGAGGTCGAAGGAGATACCGTCCGCCCCGGCCCGGCGCAACAGCGCGAACGGCACCTCGGGGGCGCAGGTGTGCACCAGCGTGGCGGTCTCCCCCGCCGCCGCGAGGACCTCGCGCAGGGTGGCCTCCACGACCTGGCGGTCCACGGCCCGGTAGGTGCGGTAGCCGCTGGCGGTCCGGACCCGGCCGCGCAGCACGGCGGTGAGGGACGGCTCGTCCAGCTGGAGGGCGATCCGCGCCCCGGGCACCCGGCGGCGCACCTCGGCGAGGTGGCCGCGCAGCCCCTCCGCGAGCGAGTCCGCGAGGTCGCGGCAGGCGCCCGGGTCGCCGAGGAACGCCTCGCCGCCCCGGCGTTCCAGGGCGGCGGCGAGCGTCCAGGGCCCCACGGCCTGGACCTTGAGCGGGCCCTCGTAGCCCTGGGTGAACTCCTCCAGGGCGTCCAGGTCCTCACCGAGCCAGGAGCGGGCCCGGCGGGTGTCGCGGCCGGGCCGGTCGCTGATCCGCCAGCCGCTGGGCTCGAGGTGCCCGTACAGCTCGGAGAGGAGTCCGACGGTGCGCCCGATCATGTCGGCGCCGGGCCCGCGCGCCGGGAGTTCCGCCAGGTACGGCATGCCCTCGCCGTCACCGAAGGAGCCGGTGACGGTCTTGGCCGCCTCCCGGGCGTCTCCCCCGGGCATCGAACCGATCCCGGCGGCCGGGCAGTCCCTGAACACGTTGATCTCGCTCACGCGAGAAGGGTAACGACCTCGGGCGAGGTCGTAAGGCCCGCGATCAGCGGCCGGGGCGCACGGTGAGGTCGTTGACCTCGGCGTCGCGGGGCAGGTCGAGCGCCATCAGGATGGTGGTCGCGACGGACTCGGGGTCGATCCAGCGGGCGGGGTCGTACTCCTTGCCCTCCTGCCGGTGGACCTTCTCCTGCATGGGGCTGGCGGTGCGGCCCGGGTAGACCGTGGTGACGCGGACGCCGTTGCCGTGCTCCTCGTGGCGCAGCGAGTCCGCGAGGGCCTTCAGGCCGTGCTTGCTGGCGGCGTACGCGCTCCACTCGGGGCTCGCGGAGAGCCCGGCGCCGGAGTTCACGAACAGGACGTGGCCCTGGGCGACGCGCAGCTGGGGCAGGGTGAGCCGGGTCAGCTCGGCGGGGGCGACGAGGTTGGCGTTGAGCTGGTAGTGCCACGCCTTGGGGGTCAGCTCACCGACCGGGCCGAGCTCGACCACGCCCGCGATGTGCAGCAGCGAGTCGAGCCGTTCCGGCACGCTCTGCTGGGCGAGGGCCCAGGAGAGCCGGTCCGGGTTGGACAGGTCGCCGACGAGGGTGCGGGCGCCGGGGTGGAGCGCGGCCAGCTCCTTGGCGCGGCCCGCGTCGCGGGCCAGCAGGACGAGGTCGTCGCCGCGCTCGGTGAGGCGCCGGGCGACCGCTGCGCCGATGCCGGAGCCGGCACCGGTGATGAGGTGAGTGGACATGGCCCCCATCGTCCCATCCGCCGCCCGGGCCCCGTACGTCACATCACTGGAGCCCGGCCGACTCCTCCAGGTAGGCCAGGGCGCCGACGCCGTCCTCCGCGAAGAAGACCAGCTCGGTCAGCGGGAGCGGCAGGAAGCCCTCGTCCTCCATGCGCTGGAACTGCGCGCGCAGGCCGTCGTAGAAGCCGGCGGTGTTGAGCAGGACGACCGGCTTGGTGTGCTTGCCGTGCTTCTTCAGCTCCAGGATCTCGGTCGCCTCGTCCAGCGTCCCGGTGCCGCCGACCATGATCACGATCGCGTCGGACTTCGCGAGCAGGAGCGCCTTGCGCTCGGCGAGGTCGCGGGCGATGACCATCTCGTCGGCGTTGGTACGCGCCTTCGCGGCCAGGAAGTCCACTGAGACCCCGACCAGCTTCCCGCCCGCCTCCTGGACCCCGTCGGCGACGACCTTCATCAGCCCGCTCTCGGACCCGCCCCAGACCAGGGTGTGCCCGCCGCGCCCCAGCAGCTCGGCGAATTCGCGGGCGGGCACGGTGTAGCGGTCGGGGAGGTCGGCGGCGGAGAGGAAGACGCAGATGTTCATGGCTGCCACGGTACGACCCGCGCCGTACGGGGCCGCCGCCGGGATGCGGCGGGCGGCCGGGTGGCGGAACCTGAGATGCGTGGTGCGCACACCCTTGAGCGCCCCGCGCGGCCACGCCCGTACTGGGGTCGGGCGTTGCCGTGCGGGGCTTTGCCGTACGTACGGGGCTCAGCCCGCCGCGGCGCGCTCCCGGCGTACCGTCGTCGCGATCGTCGCGGAGCCGACCACGCGGGTGCCGTCGTACAGGACGACCGCCTGGCCGGGGGCGACGCCCCGGACCGGCTCGGTGAACGCGACGTGCAGGGCGCCGTCCGTCAGCTCGGCGGTCACCTCGGTCTCGCCGCCGTGGGCGCGGAGCTGGGCGGTGTACGTCCCCGGGCCGGACGGGGGTGTCCCGCACCAGCGGGGTTTGATCGCGGTGAGCGCGGTGACGTCCAGGGCCTCGGCGGGGCCGACGGTCACCGTGTTGTTCACCGGGGAGATGTCCAGGACGTAGCGCGGCTTGCCGTCGGGGGCCGGGTGGCCGATGCGCAGGCCCTTGCGCTGGCCGATGGTGAAGCCGAAGGCGCCCTCGTGGGTGCCGAGCTTCGTACCGGACTCGTCCAGGATGTCGCCCTCCGCCTTGCCGCCGAGGCGGTCGGCCAGGAAGCCCTGGGTGTCGCCGTCGGCGATGAAGCAGATGTCGTGGCTGTCGGGCTTCTTGGCGACCGCGAGGCCCCGGCGCTCGGCCTCGGCGCGGATCTCGTCCTTGGTGGTGAGGGTGTCGCCGAGCGGGAACATCGCGTGGGCGAGCTGCCGCTCGTCCAGGACGCCGAGCACATAGCTCTGGTCCTTGGCCATGTCCGAGGCGCGGTGCAGCTCCCGGTCGCCGTCGGGGCCGGTGACGACGGTGGCGTAGTGGCCGGTGCACACCGCGTCGAAGCCGAGCGCGAGGGCCTTGTCGAGCAGCGCGGCGAACTTGATCTTCTCGTTGCAGCGCAGGCACGGGTTGGGGGTGCGCCCCGCCTCGTACTCGGCGACGAAGTCCTCCACGACGTCCTCGCGGAAGCGTTCCGCCAGGTCCCAGACGTAGAAGGGGATGCCGATCACGTCCGCGGCGCGGCGGGCGTCCCGGGAGTCCTCGATGGTGCAACAGCCCCGGGCCCCGGTCCGGAAGGACTGCGGGTTCGCGGAGAGGGCGAGGTGCACACCGGTCACGTCGTGGCCCGCCTCGGCGGCGCGCGCCGCGGCGACGGCGGAGTCGACACCGCCCGACATGGCGGCGAGCACGCGGAGGGGGCGCTGGGGAGTCTCAGTCATAGCCCCACCAGGGTACGTGGGGGCGGGAACCGAAAGCGCGCGGATAAGCGTTGTCCGTCACATGGGGACCAAGGGGACGGACGGCGGCGGCACCGGGACCGGGATCAGCCGGCGCTCGGTGCTGATCGGCGGTGCCGTCACGGCCGTGGGCACGGCGGCGCTGGCGCGGGACCCGCTGAAGCGCGCCTGGTGGCGGCTGCCCGGCGTGGAGAAGCCGCGCACCCCGGGGGCGGTGGATTACGCGGCGGCGAAGTGGGTCGCGGCCTCGGAGGCGAACTGGCGGCGGGCCGACCGCCCCGACGACTACGGCATCGACCGGGTGGTCGTCCATGTCACCCAGGGCAGCTTCGGCAGCGCGGTCCGCGCCTTCCAGGACCCCGGGCACCAGGCGGCGGCGCATTACGTGGTGCGCAAGGACGGGCGGGTGACGCAGATGATCCGCGAGCTGGACGTGGCGTTCCACGCGGGCAACCGCTCGTACAACGAACGCAGTGTGGGCATCGAGCACGAGGGCTTCGTGGAGCGCCCGCAGGACTTCACCGCCGCGATGTACGGGGCGTCGGCGAAGCTCACCGCGGCGATATGCGCGCGGTACGGCATCCCGGTGGACCGGGAGCACATCATCGGGCACGTCGAGGTGCCGGGCGCCGACCACACGGACCCGGGCCCCGGCTGGGACTGGGACCGCTACCTGGAGCTGGTCCGGCGCGCGAAGACGTCCGGGAAACGCGCTAGCTGAGCCCCGCCGAGCGCGCCCGCTCCACCGCCGGGCCGATCGCCCGGGCCACGTCCTGGACGTCCTGCTTGGTGGAGGTGTGGCCGAGCGAGAAGCGCAGGGTGCCCCGGGCCAGGTCCGGGTCGGTGCCCGTGGCGAGCAGCACATGGCTGGGCTGGGCGATCCCGGCGGTGCAGGCGGAGCCGGTGGAGCATTCGATGCCCTGGGCGTCCAGGAGCAGCAGGAGCGAGTCGCCCTCGCAGCCGGGGAAGGTGAAGTGCGCGTTGGCCGGCAGCCGGCCGCCCGGGGCCGGGTCGCCGCCGAGCAGGGCGTCGGGGACCTCCGCCAGGACGGCGGCGGCCAGCTCGTCGCGGAGCGCGCCGGTCTCCCGGGCGAAGTCCTCGCGCCGGTCGGCGGCGATCCTTCCGGCGACGGCGAACGAGGCGATGCCCGGCACGTCCAGGGTGCCCGAGCGGACGTGGCGCTCCTGCCCCCCGCCGTGCAGCACGGGCACCGGGGTGTACTCGCGGCCGAGCAGCAGCGCGCCGACGCCGGTGGGCCCGCCGATCTTGTGCGCGCTGACGGTCATCGCGGCGAGCCCGGAGGCGCCGAAGTCCACGTCGAGCTGGCCGAACGCCTGGACCGCGTCGGCGTGCATCGGGATCTCGAACTCGCGGGCCACCTCGGCCAGTTCGTGTACCGGCAGGATGGTGCCGATCTCGTTGTTGGCCCACATCACGGTGATCAGCGCGACGTCGTCGGGGTCGCGCAGGACCGCCTCGCGCAGCGCCTCGGGGTGGACGCGCCCGTACCGGTCGACGGGGAGGTATTCGACGGTCGCGCCCTCGTGGACGGCCAGCCAGTCGACGGCGTCGAGGACGGCGTGGTGCTCGACGGGGCTGGCGAGGACCCGGGTGCGGCGGGGGTCGGCGTCGCGGCGGGCCCAGTACAGGCCCTTCACCGCGAGGTTGTCCGATTCGGTGCCGCCCGAGGTGAAGACCACCTCGCTGGGGCGTGCGCCGAGGGCGTCGGCGAGGGATTCCCGGGACTCCTCGACGGTACGGCGGGCCCGGCGGCCGGCGGCGTGGAGTGAGGACGCGTTGCCCGTGACGGCGAGCTGCGCGGTCATCGCCGCGATCGCCTCGGGAAGCATCGGCGTGGTCGCGGCGTGGTCGAGGTAAGCCATGGTGGGCTCGATTCTACGAGCCCTTGGCGGGGCGTACGGCGGGCGCATCGGGTCCCACGGCCCGCGCACCGCCGGTCAGCCGCCGAAGTCCCAGGCGACCACGCCGTTTCCGGTGACCAGGAAGGCGAGGACCAGCAGGTCGGCGACGCCGAGCGCGAGGCCGAGACAGGCGCGGCCGCGCCGGCTCGTGGAGCGGGCCAGGGCCACGAGGGCCATCACGATGGCGGCGGGGCCCAGCAGGATGTTCATCACCAGCAGCCCGACGAGGCCCAGCACGAACGAGGCGACGGCGAGTCCGTCGGCGTCCCGGCGGGTGCGCGGAGAGGCTTGCACCGGGGCGCTCACCGGGAACCCCTCGCCCGCTCGCGCACGGCGAAGACCAGCAGCCAGCAGCCGATGAGGGCGCCGAGGACGAGTGACAGCGGAAGCGGAATCTGGGCCACCGCTCCCAGCACGATCCCCAGCAGGAGCAGGGCGGCGACGAGGACGATCATGTTCTCCCTTTCCGTGTGCGGATGGATTCCGTGGGTGGACGGGCCGTTGAGAGTACGACTGTTCACTGACTCTTGAGTCTAAACCCGCACGCCCCTTCCCCGTCTCGGAGAACAGTTGTTTACTGAATGGCATGAGTCACACCGTCGGGGTCCGCCAGAACCAGAAGCTGCGCACGCGCCAGGCACTGCTGGACGCGGCTCTCGGGCTGCTCGACGAGCAGAGCCTGAGCAGCCTCGGGCTGCGCGAGGTCACCCGGGCCGCCGGCATCACGCCCACGGCCTTCTACCGGCACTTCGAGAGCGTGCCCGCACTCGGGGTGGCCCTGGTCGAACAGACCCTGGGCAGCCTGCACGGCATGATCGGCGCGATACTCGCCGAGACCGGCGACAGCGAGGCCAGGCTCGACCGCAGCGTGGAGCTGATACGGCGTCACGTACGGGAGCAACCGGCACACTTCCGCTTCATCGCGCGGGAACAGCACGGCGGGGTCGGCCCGGTCCGCGAGGCCATCGCGGCGCAGCTGCGGCTGTTCGCCGAGGAGGTGGCGGCGACCCTCGCGGCGGAGCCGGGGTCCGGGGGCTGGACCGAGGAGGACCTGCTGATGCTGGGCGGCCTCTATGTGGACCACATGGTGATCACCGCGTCGGCCCTGCTGGACGCGGGCCCGGCGGACGACGAGCGGGTGGCCCGCACGGCGGGGCGCCGGCTGCGGCTCATCGCACTCGGCGCCCTGCACTGGCTCGACGAGCCGGCACAGGGCGCCTGAGGAGGAGGGCCGGGAGGGTCAGCCGCGCGGGGCGCGGGCGAGCTGGCGGGACTGGGCGACCAGGCGGTCGGCGCTGTCCCAGACGTCCGCGTCCTCCTCCAGGAAGCCGCCCGCCAGGTTGCGGGTGGTGATGGAGACGCGGAGCGGGCCCGGGGCGGGGCGGCAGCGGACGTGCGTGGTCAGCTCGATGGTGGGGGTCCAGCCCTTGAGCCCCAGCTCGAACGAGGTCGGCGGCAGGGCGTCCACGGTGAGCAGCAGGGAGAGCGCGTCGGGGTCGCGGCCGTCGGCGAGCCCGAACCAGCCGCGCATCTCGCCCTTGCCCGAGGGCTGCCCGATCGCCCAGCCGATGGTCGCCGGGTCCAGCTTGATGTCCAGCCGGTCGGTGATCGCGGAGCTGCCGGGGATCGGCGCCGGTCCGTCGCCGGGGCCGAGGCAGTGCTCGCGCGGCGGGATGGCCGGCGGCTTCGCGGAGGTGCGGACGTCGTCGCTGAGCGCGTCCAGGTCGCCGTAGGTGGCGAGGACGCGGATGCGCTCGACCTCGGTGCCGTCCTCGGCGTACTGGAAGAGCGACGCCTGACCGGTGGAGAGGGTGCGGCCGGTCCGGACGGTCTGGGTCCGGATCACCGCCGGGCCGGGCACGGACGCGGTGAGGTAGTGCGCGGAGACGGAGAACGGGTCCGTGTGCGGCAGGGCCTCACCGAGCGCGCGGCCCAGCATCGCCAGCAGGTATCCGCCGTTGACGGCGTGGATGATCGTCCAGCCCGCCGAGAGCTCCGCGTCGTAGACGCCCTCTTCGCGCGGGGTGACCGCGGTGTCCCGGTCGAACTCGCTGTCCCCGATGGTTGCCTGTGCCATGGACGCACCGTACACCGATTGTATTACTGAGCGGTAGCTTTTTGTCGGTAGGCGTACGTCACCCCTCGTCCGCCCGCGCCGAGCGCCGGTTGTAGGCGCGCGGCGCCCGCCAGTGGAAGCGGAGCGCGAGCAGCCGCAGCACGAACGCGGTGATCACAGCCGCGCCGCTGGTCAGGGCGTTGAGCGCGTCGAAGCGGATGCAGAGCACGATCATCGTGGCGCCCACCATGGCAGGCACCGCGTACAGGTCCCGGTCCCAGCGCAGCAGCGACGGCACCTCGTTGGCCAGGACGTCCCGCAGCACACCGCCACCGACCGCCGTCGCCAGGCCGAGCGCCGCCGACGAGGTGAGGCCGAGCCCGTAGTCGTACGCCTTCACCGTGCCGGTGACGCAGAACAGTCCGAGACCGGCCGCGTCGAAGACGTTCACCCCGACCTGGATGCGCTCTACGTGCGGGTGCAGGAAGAAGACCAGCCCCGCGGCGAGCAGCGGGGTGGTGAAGTACCCGAGATCCGTGAAGGCGGCGGGCGGCACCGCGCCGATGATCAGGTCACGGAAGAGCCCTCCGCCCAGCGCGGTCACCTCGGCGAGCACCGCGATGCCGAAGACATCGAAGTTCTTGCGTACGGCGAGCAGGGCGCCCGAGATCGCGAAGACGAAGATCCCCACGATGTCGAGCGCGTGCTGGACGGAGGGCGTGAACAGTTCGTTGAGCACCGGGCAATTGTGCCCGTACTACTCCTTCGGGCTGTCCGGGGCGGGTTCGGCGGCCTTCGCCGGCTCCTCCGGTGCCTCCTTCGCGGGCGACTCCGCGGGCGCCGACCGGACCGTGATGACGTCCGCGGCCAGCGGGGCGTCGCCGGGCACCTGGTCCTCGCCGTTCTCCGGGTGGTGGCAGGCCACCTGGTGCCCGGTCTTCAGCTGGAGCAGCGGCGGCTCGGTCGTCCCGCAGACCTTCGTCGCCTTCCAGCACCGGGTGTGGAACCGGCAGCCGGCGGGCGGCGAGATCGGCGACGGCACATCGCCCTTGAGCAGGATGCGGTCGCTCTTGGCGCCGCGCCTGCGCGGGTCCGGCACGGGCACGGCGGACATCAGCGCCTTGGTGTACGGGTGCATCGGCGCCTCGTACAGCGACTTGCGGTCCGCCAGCTCGACGATCTTGCCGAGGTACATGACCGCGATCCGGTCCGAGACGTGGCGGATCACCGACAGGTCGTGCGCGATGATCATGTACGTGAGCCCCAGCTCGTCCTGGAGGTCGTCCAGCAGGTTGACCACCTGCGCCTGGATCGACACGTCCAGCGCGGAGACCGGCTCGTCCGCGACGACCAGCTTCGGCTTGAGCGCGAGCGCGCGGGCGATGCCGATGCGCTGGCGCTGGCCGCCGGAGAACTCGTGCGGATAGCGGTTGTAGTGCTCGGGGTTGAGCCCGACCAGCTCCAGCAGCCGCTGGACCTCCGCCTTCACGCCGCCCTCGGGCTTGACGCCCTGGAGCCGGAAGGGGGTGGAGACGATCCCGCCGACCGTGTGGCGCGGGTTCAGCGAGCCGTACGGGTCCTGGAAGATCATCTGGATGTCGCGCCGCATCGGCCGCAGCCGCCCGGCGGACAGATGGGTGATGTCGCGGCCCTGGAACTCGACCTTGCCGCCGGTCGGTTCGAGCAGCCGGGTCACCAGTCGGCCCATGGTCGACTTGCCGCAGCCCGATTCACCGACGACGCCCAGGGTCTCCCCGGGGCGCACGTCGAAGGTGAGCCCGTCCACGGCCTGGACCGCGCCGACCTTGCGCTTCAGCACGCCCTTGGTGATCGGGAAGTGCTTGACCAGGCCGTCGACCTTGAGGAGCGGTTCGGGGCCGGACCCGTCCGACCCGGCCGCGGCGGGCGCGGGAGTCTTCTTGTTCAGCTCAGTCACAGCTTCGGCGCAATCTCTTCGGTCCAGATCCGGTCGCGCTGCTCGGGCGACATGTGGCACGCGGAGAAGTGCCCGTCGCCGACCTGTCGCAGCTCCGGACGCTCGGTGCGGGTGATGTTGTCGGGCGGGACGTCGGCGTACGGGCAGCGCGGGTGGAAGGCGCAGCCCGACGGGACGTTGATGAGACTGGGCGGCGAGCCCTTGACGGGGATCAGCCGCTCGGTCTGCTCCCGGTCGATCCGCGGCATCGAGCCGAGCAGGCCCCAGGTGTACGGGTGCTGGGGCTCGTAGAACACCTTCTCGGCGGAGCCGCGCTCGACGCAGCGTCCCGCGTACATCACGAGGATGTCGTCCGCGATCTCCGCGACGACACCGAGGTCGTGGGTGATCATGATGACCGCGGAGCCGAACTCCTTCTGCAGATCGCGGATCAGGTCGAGGATCTGCGCCTGGACGGTGACGTCGAGGGCGGTCGTCGGCTCGTCGGCGATGAGCAGCTGCGGGTTGTTGACCAGGGCCATCGCGATCATCGCGCGCTGGCGCATGCCGCCGGAGAACTGGTGCGGATAGTCGTCGAACCGGCGGTGCGGCTCGGGGATGCCGACCCGGTCGAGCATCTCGACGGCCCGCTTCCTGGCGGCCTTCTTGTCGACCTTGTGGTGGACCCGGTGGGCCTCCACGATCTGCGCGCCGATCGTGTAGTACGGGTGCAGGGCGGACAGCGGGTCCTGGAAGATCATGGCCATCTTCTGGCCGCGCAGCTTCCGTACGCGCTCGGCGCCGGAGCCGATCAGTTCCTCGCCCTCCAGCCAGATCTCGCCGCCGATGCGGGCCCGCTCCGAGGTGTGCAGGCCCATGATCCCCAGCGAGGTCACGGACTTGCCGGAGCCGGACTCGCCGACGATGCCGAGGGTCTGGCCGGCCGCCAGGTCGAAGCTGACGCCGTCCACGGACTTGACCAGGCCGTCGTCGGTGTCGAAGTGGACGCTGAGGTCGCGTACGGAGAGGAACGGGTGGTCGTCGCCCGGGCGCGGGGCCGGGACGCTCTCAGCCGTCTGGGAGTCCTTCTTGGTCGCGCCGCTCATGAGAGCCTCACCCGGGGGTCGATCGCGGCGTACACGAGGTCCACCAGCAGGTTGCAGATGACGATGAAGAAGGCCGCGACCAGGGTCACGCCCATCACCTTGGGCAGGTCGGCGGTGGTCACGCCCTGGATCGCGAAGGCGCCGAGCCCCTGGAAGGAGAAGACGCGTTCGGTGATGACCGCGCCGCCGAGGAGCAGCGCGAAGTCCATGCCGAAGATCGTGACCAGCGGGGTGAGCGCGGACCGCAGCCCGTGCTTGACGACCACCTTGCGTTCCTGGAGGCCCTTGGCGCGCGCGGTCCGGATGTAGTCCTCGCTCATGGTCTCCAGCATCCCGGCCCGGGTGAGCCGGGCGTAGAGCGCGGAGTACAGCAGGGCGAGCGTGCACCAGGGCAGGACCAGGCTGCCCGCCCAGGCGACCGGGTCCTCGGTGATGGGGACGTACTCCCCGTTGCCGAAGAGCGCCAGGACGACCAGGCCGGTGAAGAACATCGGGAGGGAGACGCCGGCGAGGGCGACGCCCATGGAGAGGCGGTCGAAGAGCGAGCCCCGCTTCAGCGCGGAGACGACGCCGATCGCGACACCCGAGACGACCCAGATGACGGCGGCACCGACGGCCAGCGAGAGCGTGACCGGGACGCGGTCCACGAGCTGCGGCCAGATCTCGGTGTGCGTCTTGAACGAGTAGCCGAAGCAGGGGGCGTTGCACGTCACGGGGTCGGGGCCGAACTGGTACTGGGCGCCGACCACGATGCCCTTGATGAAGTGCCAGTACTGGAGGTACAGGGGCTGGTCGAGCCCCAGGTTCTTCTTGACCGCGGCGATGACGTCGGGGTCGGGACTCTTCCCCACGTACTGGGCGGCCATGGAGTCGAGGGTCTGCCCGCCGAGGCGGGGCACCAGGAAGAAGATCGCGAACGTGACTGCGCTGACCACCAGCAGCAGCAACACCGCGGCGAATACGCGTCGGATGATATACGCAGCCACAGCCGTGCGGCGCCGGGCGGGTGGGGCGGGAAACCCCGCCGCCCGGCGCCTTCACCTGCCTTTCAGGGGATGCTTTTGATGAACAGGTGCTACTTGGTGGACGTCATGAGCACGTAGTCGTACATGCCGAGGTACGCGTCGGTGACGGTGACGTTCGCCGCGGAGGCCGGGCGGTACAGCAGGTTCTTGCGGTAGAAGAGGGGAACGACCGAGGCGTTCTCCATGACCTTCTGGTCGACCTCGCCCCACGTCGCGTTGCGCTCCGTGGTGTCGACGGTCCCGATGCCCTTGACGAGGAGGTCGTTGATCCCCTTGTCGTTCAGCTCCATCAGGTTGGTGCCGCCGGAGGGCTTGATGGCCGAGCCGTTGACGATCTGGTCGAGGAAGCCGAAGCCGGTCGGCCAGTCGGCGCCCCAGGCCATCATCATCATGCCCGCGTTGTTCTTGTGGACCCAGGCGGGGACGCCCGCGAAGTCGGTGAAGTACTTGTCCGCCGGGAACTGCTTGATCTCGGCGGTGACGCCGATGGCCTTCAGGCTGTTCTGGAGCTGGGTGGCGGCGGTGACCTCGTCAGGACGGTCGGAGCGGGCCGTCAGCGTGGTCTTGAAGCCGTCCGGGTGACCGCACTTGGACAGGTGCTCCTTGGCCTTGGCCACGTCGCCCTTGCTGCCCTCGGTCGGGTACAGGTCGAACTTCTTGTAGCCGGCGACGGTCGGGGGGATGACCGTGCTCGCCGGGTCGCCCTTGACCGAGCCGCCGATCGAGTCGACCATGCTCTGCTTGTCGACCGCGTACTGGACGGCCTTGCGGCACTCGATGTTGTCGAACGGCTTCACGTTGACGTTCAGCGCGAGGTACTGGAGGGCGCCGGCGTACGGGTTGTCCGTCTTCGCCTTCTCCGACGCCTTCACCAGGACCTTGGGCTGGGTCTTGGACTGGAGGCCCGTGCCCGCGATGTCCGCGGTGGTCTCGTCGTTGAGGAGGTGCTCGTCGACCGTGGTGGGGTTGACGTTGAACTTCAGCTGGACCTTGTCCGGCAGCGCCTTGCGGATCGGGTCCGTCTTCGGGTCCCACTCCGGGTTGCGGACCAGGGTCGCGCCCTTGCTCTCGTCGTACGCCGAGAACTTGTACGGGCCCGAGGAGACCATCTTCTGGACGTAGCTGGCGCCCGTGTCGGCCTTCTGCTGGACCGGCGCGGTCTGCGAGAACGCGGCCAGGTAGTCCATGTCCGCGAACGGCTTGTTGAGGTGGAAGACGATCGTGTACTTGTCCGGGGTCTCGATGGACTTCAGGCCCTCGGTGGACTTGTCCTTGTAGGGACCCTTGTACTTGTCGCCGCCCTCGAGGTACGCCTTGAAGTACGTCGGGCCGTTGGACAGGGCCTCCGGCGCGAAGTTGGAGCGCTCGACGGCGTACTTGACGTCCTGCGAGGTGATCTCGGAGCCGTCCTCGAACTTCACGCCCTTGCGCAGCGTGTACGTCCAGGTCTTGGCGTCCGCGCTCGCCTTGCCGAGACCGGTGGCGAGGTCGGGGACGACCTTCAGGCTGTCCTTGCCGGCGGCCGGCTGGAAGGTGACCAGCGAACGGGCGTACAGGCGGGAGAAGTTCTGCACCCAGCCGTAGTACGTGTTGCCCGGGTCGAGGGAGTCCGGGCCACTGGAGTGCTCGTAGGTGACCGTCCCGCCCTTCTTGTCGCTGGCGTTGACGATGCTCGTCAGACCGGCGTCGGCCTTGGCGTTGCCGCCGCCGCCACCCTTGCCGCCGCCACCGTCCGAGTCCTTGCTGCACCCGGTGGCGGCGAGCGACACCGCGATCGCGACGGCTATGAGCGCCGCTGTCTTCTTGTTCTGCATGCTGAGGAAAGCCCCCTCGCTAGTCCTGTGCGGCACTGCCGCGATTACTTGCCACGAGGGTCGAGTGCGTCGCGCAGCCCGTCCCCCAGCAGGTTGAAGGCCAGCACGGTGATGAAGATCGCCATGCCGGGGATGACCATGAACATCGGGTCCACCTCGTAGAGGTCGACCGCCTGCGTGAGCATGCCGCCCCAGGAAGCCTGCGGCGGGGCGATGCCGACGCCCAGGAAGGACAGGGCCGCCTCGAAGAGGATGTTCGTGGGGATGAGCAGCGTCGCGTACACGAGGATCGGCGCGACCAGGTTGGGCAGCAGCTCGCGGAAGAGGATGAACGGACCGCGTGCGCCCAGCGAACGGGCGGCCTCGACGAACTCGCGCTCGCGGAGCGACAGCGTCTGCGCGCGCACGATGCGGCCGATGTACGGCCAGCTGAAGAAGCCGATCACGAAGATCAGGACGGCGATCCGCAGCGTGAGCCCTTCCATCCCGAAGGCGTTGCCCTGGAGGGAGGCGGAGATGGAGATCGCGAAGAGCAGCAGCGGGAAGGCGAGGAAGGTGTCCATCAGCCGGCTGATCAGGCTGTCCACCCAGCCGCCGTAGAAACCGGCCACGACGCCCATCACGACGCCGATGGCGACGGACAGCAGGGTGGAGCCGACGGCGACGACGAGCGAGACCCAGGAGCCTTCGAGGATGCGCGCGAAGATGTCGCGGCCGGTCTGCGGCTCGACGCCGAAGGGGTGGTCCCAGCTCATCCCGCCCAGGCTGCCCTTGGGCGCCAGCATGACGGGGTCGACCAGGCTCTGGTTGAACGCGTTGGGGTCGAGCCCCAGCAGCGACTGGAGCGGCTTGGACAGCACCGCGGTCAGGATCAGCAGGACGACAACGATGCCACCGGCCATCGCGGCCTTGTCCCGCTTGAACCGGGTCCAGGCGATGCGGCCGAGCGAACGGCCCTCGATCTCCTTGCGGCCCGCGCCTTCCAGCACCGCTTCGGGCCGCGTATCCGCCCTGGTGGTCTCGATAGGTGCCGTCATTGCGCTGGAGACCCCTCTCGACCGGCGGGTGGCCGGCCCGTGACCGCCGCGGTAGCGGCTCGTACATAGCTAGTTGCGTGGGAGTCTTCAGCCACTTCGCGCACACCCGCCAGACCTGACGGGGAATGTTTGCTCAAACGTGATGACGTCAGAATGCAACCGATATCCGAACAGGCGGACTCGGCAATCGGGCCTCCCGGTCACATAACGGCGATAACGAACACTTCGCGCGTGAACGCCGGAGTGCCCGCAATGCCCCCGATGTGCCGGTGGCCTGACGCGGGCTCAGTACGCGGGCGTCTGCGGGTAGCCGTAACCGGGCGCGGCGTGCGCCTCGCGGTCGTAGAACGGACGGGAGTTGACGCGCAGCCACATCGCGACCGGGTCGTACTCGTCGGACATCGCGACCGTGGAGACCGGCAGGCCCTCGGGGACGGCGCCGACCGACTGGCGCATCATCGCGCGCACCGCGTCGACGGACGGCCCGCTCGTGTCGTACAGGTCGAGCCCGACGGCGAGGTACGGGACGCCGAGCGCGGGCTGCACCCAGGCGCGGCGCAGCGAGCGGATCGCGGGGGTGTGGTGGGCGTTCTGCGTGAGCTGGGCGTAGAACCGCGGGATGTCGATGGCGGGTTCGCTGATCCGCAGCGGTCCGGCGGGCATCCGGTCGAGGCCGGTCGCGATGCGGCGCAGGTCCAGCCAGGGGATGCCGACGCCGCCGCCGGGGGCGTGCGGATTGAGCCAGACGCCCCAGCGGTCGGGGTAGAGGGCGCGCGCGACGTCCAGTCCGGCGACGACCTCGTGGTCCCGGCTCCAGCCGCTGGCGGCGAGCTCCTGGGGGGAGGTGACGCACGGGGCGTACCCGAGTCCGTCGACCTCCATGTTCCCGTACTGGGCGTCGGGGGCGCCGGGGCGGCCGTGCCAGAGGAGCATCCAGACCCGGCCGGTCGCGAGGGCCCGGAGCAGCGCCTCGTACGCGTCGTAGCGGCCGGGCGCGACCTGTCGCAGCATGTGCTCGACCTGACCGGCCGCCGCGGTGCCTGACGCACTCACCCTGGTCCCGCCCCTCGTAGATCCTCTGCTTCGGCCACCGGGCATCGGCCTTCGGCCATCAAACCAGCTTATGCGGCGGCGCTGTCACCGGCTTGACGCGGCGGCCGCCCCCGGTCACTCCGGGGCGCGCGTGTAGAAGGGGCGCACCCGCTCGCGCATCCAGTCGGCGACCGGGTCCTGCGCCACGTCGAGGAGGACGAGGTTGACCGGCCACGGCACGGCGACGCGGCCGAGCGCCCGGCCCAGGGCGTCCATCGGGGCGCTCTGCCCGGCGCCGTCCCAGGTGGAGAACTCGACGCCGACGAAGAGCACGGGGTCGTCGCCCTCGATGCTGGCCAGGACCCGGCGGGCGGTGCGGACGACGCCGCTCTCCTGGAACTCGCCGGCGGCGGCGGCCAGGAAGTCGACGGGCTCCTCCTTCCAGTCCGGCTCGTACAGCCGGACCCGGCCCCCGGTCGCCGGGCCGTCGAGCGGGGTGCGCCCGGCCCGGCACAGCTCGGCGACGGCGGGCGGGGGCAGTGGCATGCCGACGGCGCCGCCCGGGTTGACGGCGATGCCGAGCTGCGGGGGCAGTCCGCGGGCGAACTCGACGGCGGGGGCGATGGTGAAGGACATCTGCGCGCCGACACAGGTGAGGAACTGGTGCTCGGAGCTGTAGACGGGGACGTACGCGGCGCCGTCGATCTCCATCGCGGGGAGGTCGAGGTCCTGGGCGCCGGGTCCGCCGCCGCCCGGCAACGGCACCCAGACATGGCTGCGGCCGAGCACCTCCAGCAGGCGGCCGCCCGCCTCCGGGACGCCGAGCGAGGCGCCCAGCACCTCTTCGAGTTCATTGGCCGGCCAGCCGCCGTGCGGCAGGCTCCCGGCCTGTGCCGGAATGTCCACTGCTTCCCTCTCGCCCCGTTGCCGTGCAGCAAGAGGGTACGGCCTCACCGGGTCGCCGTCGCTGTCAGGGGCTGTCCGGAAACGGCTCGTCCCGGCTACCGTCCAGCCGTTGGACGGTCCGTTTTCAGCCGTCGGTCTGTGCGTCTGCGAACGTGATGCGGCTGAGCGCCCCGGCCGCCTCGCGGTCGAGCAGCACCGCCGAGGCGCAGCCGTACGGCAGCAGCCCCGCCTCGGTGTCCCGCAGCAGCCGCCCCACGGCTCTGCGGTGCCGGGCGAAGGCGTACGCGGAGACGCCCCGGCCGCGCTCGCGCTGGCCCTCGCGCGCGGTCCGGGCGGGGACGTCGAGCAGGACCAGATGCAGGCGGGCGCCCCGGCGCCGGGCATGGCGGGCGAGCCGGGCGCGGACCCAGCTCTGCGTACCGCAGTCGTGGACGACGACGGAGGCGCCGGAGCGCAGCGCCTGCCGCAGGCCCCAGTAGTGGGCGAGGCGGACGAGCGGGCGGTAGAGGACGTACGGGAGTAAGCCGGGCAGTCGGCGGGCCCAGCGGTCCCGGGTGTCCTGGGAGTCGATGGCGTGGGCCGGGGCGGTGCGGGAGATCAGCGTGGACTTGCCGCTGCCGGGGAGCCCGGAGACGACCACGACGTCCCCGGCGGCGAAGCCCAGGGCGCGCGGGCCGCGCCCGGACCGGCCGCGCAGGTCCCGGACGACCGGTGGATGCGTGCCGGCCGCCTGCCGGGGCGGGGAGCCGGACTGCGCGGGCAGGGCGGTGCTCGTGGTTCCCGCGGTCGTCGCGTAGCGCAACGTCATCGCCTCCCCCTGGCCGTACGGCCGACGCGTGCAGGACCGATACCTACCCTCGAAGTGTAAAGAAAAGGTAATGCGAGGCAACCGTCCGACCCGCCGCGGAAGCGTGACGGGCCCCACCGGTCCCGGGGCCCCGCTCCCCCGGAATGCGTGCGATGATGACCCCGCCAACTGCATACAGGCCGCTTGAATCCGCGCGGGAGAGTCCCGGTCACCGTGCCGGGCGCCGAAGGAGCAAGATCCTCCCTTGAATCTCTCAGGCCCCGTACCGCGTGGATGAGGCAGATCTGAAAAGCGAGCCGCCCGGCGGCTCCACCCAAGGTGCAAGCCGAACCCCCGCGGGGCCTCTCGGCGAACCTCTCAGGTTCCGATGACAGATGGGGAGGGATCGTCCTCACCGTCGTCATGCCCTGGGAGCCCGTTTCATGAGCAGCACCCCTCGTCTCACTGCCCTCGATGCGCTGCATCGTTCGCTGGGCGCCACCATGACCGACTTCGCGGGCTGGGACATGCCGCTGCGTTACGCCAGCGAGCGCGACGAGCACAACGCCGTCCGCACGAAGGCCGGCCTCTTCGACCTGTCCCACATGGGCGAGATCACCGTCACCGGCCCGCAGGCCGTGGACCTGCTGAACCACGCGCTGGTCGGCAACATCGGCACGGTCTCCACCGGCCGGGCCCGCTACACGATGATCTGCGCCGAGGACGGCGGCATCCTGGACGACCTGATCGTCTACCGCCTCCAGGACACGGAGTACATGGTCGTCGCCAACGCCGGCAACGCCCAGCTCGTCCTGGACAAGCTCACCGAGCGCGCCGCCGGCTTCGACGCCGAGGTCCGCGACGACCGCGACACGTACGCGCTGCTCGCCGTGCAGGGCCCCGAGTCCCCGGCGATCCTCGCGGCGGTGACCGACGCCGACCTGGACGGCCTGAAGTACTACGCCGGGCTGCCCGGGGTCGTCGCCGGGGTGCCCGCGCTGATCGCCCGTACCGGCTACACCGGCGAGGACGGCTTCGAGCTGTTCGTCGCGCCCGGCCACGCCGAGCAGCTGTGGCGGGCGCTCACCGACGCGGGCGCCGCGCACGGCCTGATCCCGTGCGGCCTCTCCTGCCGCGACACGCTGCGCCTGGAGGCGGGCATGCCGCTGTACGGGCACGAGCTGACGACCTCGCTGACCCCGTTCGACGCCGGGCTGGGCCGGGTCGTGAAGTTCGAGAAGGACGGCGACTTCGTCGGCCGCAAGGCGCTGGAGGCCGCCGCGGAGCGCGCCGAGACCGCCCCGCCGCGCAAGCTCGTGGGCCTGGTCGCCGAGGGCCGCCGGGTGCCGCGCGCCGGCTTCCCGGTCGTCGCGGACGGCCAGGTCATCGGCGAGGTCACCTCCGGGGCCCCCTCCCCCACCCTGGGCAGGCCGATCGCCATGGCGTACGTCGACGCGGCGCACGCCGAGCCGGGCACCGCCGGAGTCGCGGTGGAGATCCGAGGCAGCCACGAGCCGTACGAGGTCGTGGCGCTCCCCTTCTACAAGCGCAAGAAGTAGAACCGTAGGACCCGGCCGGTGCCGCGTACGTGACGCGGTCCCGTCTCACACCGTAAGACCACCGTTCATCCGCACTCCCCGCGTACAGGAGAATTCAGACCATGAGCAACCCCCAGCAGCTGCGGTACAGCAAGGAGCACGAGTGGCTGTCGCCCGCCGAGGACGGTGTGGCCACGGTCGGCATCACCGAGCACGCGGCCAACGCGCTCGGTGACGTCGTCTACGCGCAGCTTCCCGAGGTCGGTGACACGGTGACCGCGGGCGAGACCTGCGGCGAGCTGGAGTCGACCAAGTCGGTCAGCGACCTGTACTCCCCGGTGACCGGTGAGATCACGGAGTCCAACCAGGCCGTCGTGGACGACCCGTCGCTGGTCAATTCCGCCCCGTTCGAAGGCGGCTGGCTGTTCAAGGTACGCGTCGCGGAGGAGCCGAAGGACCTGCTCTCCGCCGACGAGTACACCGAGTTCTCCGGCAACTGAGACCCCAAGGGACCACCTGATGTCGCTTCTCAACTCCTCCCTCCACGAGCTGGACCCGGACGTCGCCGCCGCCGTCGACGCCGAGCTCCTGCGCCAGCAGTCCACGCTCGAAATGATCGCCTCGGAGAACTTCGCTCCGGTCGCGGTCATGGAGGCACAGGGCTCCGTCCTGACCAACAAGTACGCCGAGGGCTACCCCGGCCGCCGCTACTACGGCGGCTGCGAGCACGTCGACGTGGTCGAGCAGATCGCGATCGACCGGATCAAGGCGCTCTTCGGCGCCGAGGCCGCGAACGTCCAGCCGCACTCCGGTGCGCAGGCGAACGCCGCCGCGATGTTCGCGCTGCTGAAGCCGGGCGACACGATCATGGGCCTGAACCTGGCGCACGGCGGTCACCTGACCCACGGCATGAAGATCAACTTCTCCGGCAAGCTCTACAACGTGGTCCCGTACCACGTCGACGACACCGGTGTCGTGGACATGGCCGAGGTGGAGCGCCTGGCCAAGGAGGCCAAGCCGCAGCTGATCGTCGCCGGCTGGTCCGCCTACCCGCGCCAGCTGGACTTCGCCGCCTTCCGCCGCATCGCGGACGAGGTCGGCGCGTACCTGATGGTCGACATGGCGCACTTCGCCGGTCTGGTCGCCGCGGGCCTGCACCCCAACCCGGTGCCGCACGCCCACGTCGTCACCACCACCACGCACAAGACCCTCGGCGGTCCGCGCGGCGGTGTGATCCTCTCCACCCAGGAACTCGCCAAGAAGATCAACTCGGCGGTCTTCCCGGGTCAGCAGGGCGGCCCGCTGGAGCATGTGATCGCGGCCAAGGCGGTCTCCTTCAAGGTCGCGGCGGGCGAGGAGTTCAAGGAGCGCCAGCAGCGCACCCTGGAGGGTGCCCGCATCCTGGCCGAGCGCCTGGTCCAGCCCGACGTCACCGAGGTCGGCGTCTCCGTCCTGTCCGGCGGCACCGACGTGCACCTGGTCCTGGTGGACCTGCGCAACTCGGAGCTGGACGGCCAGCAGGCCGAGGACCGGCTCCACGAGGTCGGCATCACGGTCAACCGGAACGCCATCCCCAACGACCCGCGCCCGCCGATGGTCACCTCCGGCCTCCGGATCGGCACCCCGGCCCTGGCCACCCGCGGCTTCCGCGCCGAGGACTTCACCGAGGTCGCCGAGATCATCGCCTCGGCCCTCAAGCCGTCCTACGACGCGGACGACCTGAAGGCCCGGGTCGCGAAGCTCGCCGAGAAGTTCCCGCTGTACCCCGGCCTGAAGTAGCCGAACCGGCGCGTTCGCGCCTCCGGGAGGGGCACCCGCACACTGAACAGTGGGCGCGGTGCCCCGTCCCTTGTCCCCCGCTTTGTCTCATTGCACTCCGGGCCGTCCCGCCCGTACCGCACCACCCGGCAGACAACGGCGTCTACCAACCCTTAGGAGTCCCCCCGTGGCCATCTCGGTCTTCGACCTGTTCTCGATCGGCATCGGCCCGTCCAGCTCCCATACGGTCGGCCCCATGCGCGCGGCCCGTATGTTCGCGCGCCGGCTGAAGAACGAGGGCCTGCTCGCCCACACCGCCTCGGTCCGCGCCGAGCTGTACGGCTCCCTCGGCGCCACCGGCCACGGCCACGGCACCCCCAAGGCGGTCCTGCTCGGCCTGGAGGGCGAGTCCCCGCGCACCGTCGACGTGGAGACGGCCGACGAGCGGGTCGAGGCGATCCGCTCCACCGGCCGGATCAACCTGCTCGGGATGCACGAGATCCCCTTCGACGCGGACGAGCAGCTGATCCTGCACCGCCGCAAGGCGCTCCCGTACCACGCCAACGGCATGACCGTCTTCGCGTACGACGCCGAGGGCGCCCCGCTCCTGGAGAAGACGTACTACTCGGTCGGCGGCGGGTTCGTCGTGGACGAGGACGCCGTGGGCGAGGACCGGATCGTGCTCGACGACACGGTCCTGAAGCACCCCTTCCGCACCGGCGACGAGCTGCTGCGCCTGGCCCGCGAGACCGGTCTGTCGATCTCCTCGCTGATGCTGGAGAACGAGCGCGCCTGGCGCACCGAGGAGGAGATCCGCTCCGGGCTGCTCGGAATCTGGCGGGCCATGCAGGAGTGCGTGACGCGCGGGATGTCCCGCGAGGGCGTCCTGCCCGGCGGCCTCCGGGTGCACCGCCGCGCCGCGAAGACCGCCCGCCAGCTGCGCGCGGAGGGCGACCCCCAGACGCACGCCATGGAGTGGATCACCCTGTACGCGATGGCGGTCAACGAGGAGAACGCGGCGGGCGGCCGCGTGGTCACCGCCCCGACGAACGGCGCGGCCGGCATCATCCCGGCCGTCCTGCACTACTGGATGAACTTCGCCGCGGGCGGCTGCACGGAGGCCGAGAAGGAGGACGGCATCGTCCGCTTCCTGCTGGCCGCCGGCGCGATCGGCATGCTGTTCAAGGAGAACGCCTCCATCTCCGGCGCCGAGGTCGGCTGCCAGGGCGAGGTCGGCTCCGCCTGCTCCATGGCCGCCGGCGCCCTCGCCGAGGTCCTGGGCGGCACCCCGGAGCAGGTGGAGAACGCCGCCGAGATCGGCATGGAACACAATCTGGGCCTGACCTGCGACCCGGTCGGCGGCCTCGTCCAGATCCCGTGCATCGAGCGCAACGGCATGGCCGCGGTGAAGGCGGTCACGGCGGCGAAGATGGCCCTGCGCGGCGACGGCAGCCACAAGGTCTCCCTCGACAAGGTCATCAAGACGATGAAGGAGACCGGCGCCGACATGAGCGTCAAGTACAAGGAGACGGCGCGGGGCGGTCTCGCGGTGAACATCATCGAGTGCTGAGGCGCCGTGCCGGGGGCGCCGGAAATCCGGTAAAGGGGGGTGCCCCCGGTTCGATAGGATGCAAAACGGCCTGCGACAGAGGCACCGGCACCTTAGAAACTGGGAGCATCCGACGATGACTCGACACCTGATCACCAGCGCGCTTCCCTACATCAATGGGATCAAGCACCTGGGGAACCTGGTCGGGTCGATGCTCCCGGCGGACGTCTATACGCGGTATCTGCGCCAGCGGGGCGAGGAGGCGCTGTACATCTGCGCCACCGACGAGCACGGCACCCCGGCGGAGCTGGCCGCGAAGGCGGCCGGGCTGCCGGTCGCCGAGTTCTGCGCGCAGCAGCACGACGCGCAGAAGGCGGTCTACGACGGGTTCGGGCTCGCGTTCGACTACTTCGGGCGCAGCTCGTCCGCCGAGAACCGCGACATCACCCAGCACTTCGCCCGCAAGCTGCACGAGAACGGCTTCATCGAGGAGCGGGCGATCCGCCAGGTCTTCTCGATCGCCGACGACCGCTTCCTGCCGGACCGCTACATCGTCGGTACGTGCCCGCATTGCGGATACGACAAGGCGCGCGGCGACCAGTGCGAGAACTGCACCCGGGTGCTGGACCCGACGGACCTGATCGAGCCGCGCTCCGCGATCAGCGGCAGCAGCGAGCTGGAGGTCCGCGAGACCAAGCACCTCTTCCTCCTCCAGTCGAAGCTGTCCGGCGAGGTCGAGGCGTGGATCGACGAGACCAGCGACGAGTGGCCGCACCTGGCGTCCTCGATCGCCCGCAAGTGGCTCACCGAGGGCCTGCACGACCGGTCGATCACCCGTGACCTGGAGTGGGGCGTGCCGGTCCCGGCCGACACCTGGCCGGAGCTGGCGGCCGAGGGCAAGGTCTTCTACGTCTGGTTCGACGCCCCCATCGAGTACGTCGGGGCGACGAAGGAGTGGGCGGACCTGGAGCCGGAGACCCGGGACTGGAAGTCCTGGTGGTACGAGGCGTCCGACGTCCGGTACACGCAGTTCATGGCCAAGGACAACGTCCCGTTCCACACGGTGATGTTCCCGGCGATGCAGATCGGCACCCGTGAGCCGGTCAAGCGGGTCGACCACGTCAAGGCGTTCAACTGGCTGAACTACTACGGCGGCAAGTTCTCGACGTCGCAGCAGCGCGGCATCTTCTCGGACACCGCCCTGGAGCTGCTGCCCGCGGACTACTGGCGCTACTTCCTGATGGCGCAGGCCCCCGAGTCGGACGACACGTCGTTCACCTGGGAGCTGTTCGCCACCTCGGTCAACAAGGACCTGGCCGACACCCTCGGGAACTTCGTGAACCGGGTGCTGTCCTTCTCGCGCAAGCGGTTCGGCGACGAGGTCCCGGCCGGCAAGGAGGCCGGGGAGGCCGAGCGGAAGCTGGGCGAGGAGATCGCGCGGCTGCTCGCGGAGTACGAGGGCCACATGGAGGCGCTCCAGTTCCGCAAGGCGGCCCAGGCGCTGCGCGCGCTGTGGAGCGCGGGCAACTCCTACCTGGAGGAGAAGGCCCCCTGGCTGGAGATCAAGACCGACCAGGACGGCGCCGCGCTCACGCTGCGCACCGCGATGAACCTGATCCACCTGTACGCGGTCGTCTCGGAGCCGTTCATCCCGTCTTCCGCCCGGGCCATGCGCGAGGCGTTCGCCCTGGCGGACGACACGGCGACCTGGGTGAGCGCCGACGAGGCCCGCGCCCTGGCGTCCGTGCCGGCCGGGACCGCGTTCACGGTGCCGCCAGTGCTCTTCGCCAAGATCACCGACGAGGACCTGGAGGCGTGGCGCTCGCGCTTCGGCGCCCAGTAGTCCCCGCGTAGTTCGTACGTCGTCGCCCGGCCGGGTCCTTCCGGCCGGGCGACTTCGCGTTCCGGAGCCCACCGGTCCGCCTGTTCGAGCCGCCGCCGCTCCCGCGCGACCCACGAGTACGCCAACTGCTCACAACCGCGCAGGAGTTCATGTCGATCACACATTTTCGGTCACCTGCTCCTTCCCTCCCTTGCTCGTGGGGAGTTCACTGGACGTGACGAGTGGTGACGCGACAGCCGAGCACGTCAGGCGGCGCGCTGCCCCGGTCCGCGCGGAGGAAAGAGGACAGCCATGCCAGCCGCCCCTTCCCCGGCACGCCCACGGCGTGATCCGGCCGTGCGGGCCGCGTACGGCCGTCCGGAGCGGGTCGGCGGGTTTCTCCCGCTGACCGCCTGCCGCACCCACGCCGGGCCACCGGCGCGGCGGGCTCCGTCGCGGCCGGCCCGCGATCCCACCGCGCTTCCGCCGTGCCGGTGCGGGCCGTCGGCGTCCGGCCGGGCGCGCGTTCGCCATTCGTCGTCGCGCGTTCCGCGTGCGCGTATCCGTCTCGCGCATCCCCCTGCCCTGTTCTTATCGTCATGACGAGGTGCACCATGAGCAAGATCGCGCTTCCCGAATTCCACATGCCGTTCGAAAGTGCGGGATGTCATCCGGGAATCGAGAAGACGAAGAAGGCCGCCTGGGAATGGGCGGAGGCAAGTGAGCTCGTCCTGTCGCCCGTGGCCGTGAAGAAAATGACCAGAACCCGCCCGGAACTCTGGATCTCGCTGATATTCCCCCGGGCCTCGCAGAAACATCTGGACCTGTTCTGCCAGTGGCTCTTCTGGGCCTTCCTGGTGGACGACGAGTTCGACGACGGCCCGGCCGGGCGCGACCCCCGGCTGTGCGAGAGCGCGATCGGGCGTCTGGTGGACGTCCTGGACGGGGTGCGGGCGCCCGTCGGCCGCATGGAGCACGCGCTGGACGAACTGCTCGCCCGGACCTGCGTGGACCGCCCGGCGCACTGGGTACGGCAGTTCCGGCGGGACACGGCGGCGTGGCTGTGGACGTACTACGCGGAAGCGGTGGACCGGGCGGCCGGACATGTGCCGAGCACCGCCGACTTCGTGAAGCACCGCCGCGATTCCGTGGCGATGCAGCCGTTCCTGGATCTGCACGAGATCACCGCCGGAATCGACCTTCCGGAATCCGCCCGGAGCCTGCCCGCCTATATCGCGCTGCGCAATGCGGTGGCCGACCATTCCGGGCTCTGCAACGACATCTGCTCGTTCGAGAAGGAGGCGGTACTCGGATACGAGCACAACACCGTCCGGCTGCTCCAGCGCGACCGCGGCTGCTCGCTCCAGGAGGCGGTGGACGAAGCCGGAATTCTGCTCGGCCGTATCGCCGACCGGGTGCAGCGCGCGGAGAAGGAACTCGTGCAGGAGATCGAGGCGGCGGGAATCGAGGGCCCGACGCGCATCGCCCTGGAGCGCTGCGTCGCGGACTACCGGGGGCTCGTACGGGGCGACTTCGACTACCACGCGCGGGCCGAGCGCTACACGCGTCCGGAACTGACGGAGATCGAGGAGGACGGCTCGATGTCCCGCAACTTCGCGGCCTGACGGGGCGGAGCGGGGGCGGGCGGGGCGGTGTCCGGGACCGGCGCGCGGGGCCGCGTCAGCGATTTCCGGACATTCCTCGCCGCGCCGGGACCGCGCCGCCGACCCGGAGGCCGGGGAGGCCGCCGGTGGCCGGAACCAGCGGCCCCGGCGGCCGTCCGGATCAGCCCTTGTTCTGGGAGGCCCAGAACTCGTCGAACGTGAGGAGCCCGTCGCCGTTCGCGTCGTGGGAGTTGATCACGGCCTGCGCGACCGGCTCGCTGACGTACGGGTCACCCAGCTGCGCCATGACGCTCTTGTACTCGGCGGCCGAGATCAGCCCGTCGCCGTTCAGGTCGTACCGCTCGAACGCCTTGCGTGCCGACTCGATGTCCGCCACTGTTCCGCCCCTTCGTATGACTGTCTGACGGGGCTCAGATTATCGGGCGCCCCGGGCACGCCGACGCGTGGGAGGGGCAGCGAACCGGCACACGCCGTCCACATCGTGGACGATCAATGGATCATGCGCGTGAACTCATGAATACTCATCGATTTCCAGGCGAGTGACCCACCACACCTGCGTTTCTTCGTCGAAATGTCCGAGTGTGCAGCAGTATGCGAAGAATACGGCTTTGGCTGGGGAGTCTTCCGTCTGTCATAGTCGATGACACGACCCCCATTGACCCGGGCCAGGTCGTCATGAGCGGCCGTGAACACACCCCCCATTTCACGGTCCCCCCACAGAAGCCCCCGAGGCGCCGCACCACGGCCGACACGGGGGCTTCTGTCTGCCCGGGACGGCCTGCGGAGTCCTGCGGAGTCCTGCGGAAAACGGGGTCAGCGGTCGGAAATGCGCATCTCGAACCAGGTGGTCTTGCCCCGGGGTAAGAGGTCCACGCCCCAGCGGTCGGAGAGCTTGTCCACGAGCATGAGGCCCCGCCCGCTGATGTCCATCTCGCGGACCGGCATCAGGCAGGGCAGGCCGCGCGAGGGGTCGCGCACCTCGATCCTGATCCAGCCCCGGCGGCGCAGCATGCGCAGCCCGAAGACCCGGGCCCCGGTATGCCGCACGGCGTTGCCGACGAGCTCGGAGACGAGCAGGACGGCGTGCTCGGCGGCCTGCGAGGAGAGCGCCCACTGATGCAGGACGACGCACGAGGTGAGCCGCCGGGCGGTGGCCGCGGACTCCGGGCGGGAGGGCAGCCGGACTTCTTCCTCCGTCGGGTTTCCGAACAACTCCAGCGCTTTGAACGCCTGTTCGTCCTCGACGGCCGGCAATCTCCGTGCCGCTGTCGCGCTGCTGCGCGGTCGCGGCTGCTCCACACCCTCCAGGCCCGCCATGCACACCATCATGGCCGCACAGCGGGCCTTCCGGGGCCGTTCCTAGGGAATACGCGACCCGCAATCAGTCGTTCCCCGAGGGCTGTCCGGCATATGCCAGCGGCACCGAGCGACCCAAAACAGCCCACCTGACCTGCGAAAACAATCCTTCTGGTCGGGTTCTCCGACGCCCCGGGCGCGGCCCCTCTTAAGGTTCCCTTAAGGTTCCGCTAATCCGCCCGCACGGATGAACGTGCCCGTTCGCGTTCTCCATCGGCGTTCGGTCGGGGCTTCAACCACCTCTCGGTCAGAGGAATTTCGCCTTGCCCGGGCCCTCCTCCACGAAGCTGCGCATTCCGCGTTCCCGGTCCTCCGTGGCGAACAGACCGGCGAACCAGGTCCGTTCGATCGTGAGGCCCGTGTCGATGTCCGTCTCGAGTCCGGCGTCGACGGCCTCCTTGGCCGCGCGCAGCGCCAGCGCCGGGCCCTTGGCCAGCTTGGCCGCCCAGGCGTGCGCCTGCTCGTACACCTCGGCGGCGGGCACCACGCGGTCCACCAGCCCCATCGTCAGGGCCTCGTCCGCCCGGACGTGGCGGCCGGTGAAGATGAGGTCCTTGGCCTTGGCGGGGCCGACCAGCCGGGCGAGCCGCTGGGTGCCGCCGGCGCCCGGGATGAGGCCGAGCAGGATCTCCGGCTGGCCGAGCTTGGCGTTGTCCCCGGCGATGCGGAAGTCGGCGCAGAGGGCCAGTTCGCAGCCGCCGCCGAGCGCGTAGCCGCTGACGGCCGCGACGACGGGCTTGGGGATGCGGGCGACGGCGGTGAAGGAGTCCTGGAGGGCCTTGGAGCGCAGCACCATGGCCGCGTGGTCCATCGCCTGCATCTCCTTGATGTCCGCGCCCGCCGCGAACACCTTCTCGCCGCCGTAGAGCACCACGGCGCGCACGTCATCGCGTCGGGACGCCTCTTCGGCGAGCTCGCGCAGCCGGTCCTGGGTCGCCACGTCCAGGGCGTTCATCGGCGGACGGTCCAGGCGGATGGTGCCGACGCCGTCGCTTACTTCGAGGGTTACGGTCATGGGGTGCAGGTTAACCGGCGCTAACGCGGGGCCGCAGGGGCCGGGGGCGGTACCGTGCGTCACGGCGGACGCGGGCGGGCCCGGCACCGTGGATCTCGGTGCCGGGCCCGCCGGGGTGTGAGGGGCGTGGAGCTACTTGGTCCACTCCGACCAGCTCATGTTCCAGCCGTTGAGGCCGTTGTCCGGGCTGATGGTCTTGTCGTGCGAGTTCTTCACGACCACGACGTCGCCGATGAGCGAGTTGTTGAAGAACCAGGCCGCCGGCGTGGAGGAGCTGCCGCCGCCGCGCACGTCCTGGAGGCCGACGCAGCCGTGGCTGGTGTTGGCGTTGCCGAACACCCCCGGGCCGCCCCAGTAGTTGCCGTGGATGAAGGTGCCCGAGGTGGACAGGCGCATCGCGTGCGGCACGTCCTTGATGTCGTACTCGCCGCCGAAGCCGACGGTGTCGCCGTTCATCCGGGTCACCCGCAGCTTCTCGCTGATGACCATCTGGCCGTTGTACGTGGTGGTGGCCGGGGCGCCCGCCGAGATCGGGATGTCCCTGATCTGCTTGTCGTCCCGGACGACCTTCATCCGGTGCGTCTTCGCGTCGACGGTGCTGACCTGGCTGCGGCCGATGGTGAAGGAGAGGGTCTTGGCCTGCTTGCCGTAGACCCCGGGCCGGCCCTCGACGCCGTCGAGGTTGAGCTTCACGGTCACCTTGGTGCCGGCGGCCCAGTAGTGCTCGGGGCGGAAGTCCAGGCGGTCGTTGCCGAACCAGTGGCCCTCGACGGGGACGGCGGGCTCGGCGGTCACCTCGATGGCCTTCTCGACGGCCGCCGGGTCGGTGATGCCGCGCGTGAAGTGGATGGAGACCGGCATGCCGACGCCGACCGTCGAGCCGTCCTCCGGGGTGTACTGGCCGATGAAGGTGTTCTTGGGGACGAGCGTGGTGAAGGAGGTGTCCTTCGCGGACTCACGGCCCTTGGCGTCCTTGGCCACCGCGTGGACCTTGTACTTGGTCGCCGATGCCAGGTGCCGGTCGGGCACCCAGCTGGCGCCGTCCGCCGCGATCTTCCCCTCGACCTCGCCGCCCTTGGGGTCCGAGACCTTGACGACCGTCAGCTTCCCCTGCGCGGCGGTGACCTTCAGCGCGCCGCTCGTCGCGACGTCGTCGGTCCCGTCCTTGGGCGCGACGGTCACCACGGCCTGCGAGGCGCTGGTGTCCTGGTTCTTGACCCCGCCCGCCTTGCCGTCCGCACCACCCGCGTCGGCGTCTCCCCCGCCGCAGGCCGTCACCAGAAGCAACAGCGCGCCCACCGCCAGGGCCGGCAGGCCGGTGGCTCCCCGCAGCCGCCGCCTGCCGCCCGTCCCGGCCGATGTCCCCGATATCGGCTGCCCGTTCAATGTGGTCGTCTCCCCTCACACGGCCTGGCCCCGCCAAGGCCCGGGGAACCCGTGGGTTCCCGCCCCCGCGCACTGCACACGCGCGCTCAGCAGAGAGATAATCACACCGACTGCGGGCAGATCCTCTCGGAATTGTCACCGTTCCGTCCCAAGTGGCGCCGGGTCCGCGCCGCCCCGCTACGTGAGCGCGGAACCCGCCCGCCACTTGGCCCAGTCCAGGTTCCAGCCGCCGAGTCCGTTGTCCGGTGCGACCGTCTTGTCCGGGGAGTTGACCACCTCGACCACGTCCCCGATGAGGGTGCGGTCGAAGAACCAGCCGGCCGGGGTCGAGCCGCTGCCGCCCTGCACGTCCCGCAGCCCGATGCAGCCGTGGCTGACGTTGGTGGAGCCGAACACGCTGTCGTCGGACCAGTAGTTGCCGTGCAGGAAGGTCCCGGACTTGGTCAGCCGGATGGCGTGCGGCACGTCCTTGATGTCGTACTCGCCGCCGAAGCCGACGGTCCGCCCGTCCATCCGCGTCACCTCGTGCATCTCGCTCACGACCATCTTGCCGTTGTACGTGGTGGTCGTCGGGGAGCCCGCGGTGACCGGGACCGTGGAGACCAACTCCCCGTCCCGGCGCACCTCCATCGTGTGAGCGGCGGAGTCCACCCGGGAGATCTGCTCCCGGCCCACGGTGAAGCGCACGGTCTTGCGCTGGCTGCCGTACACCCCCGGCGCACCCTCCACATCGGCCAGCCCGATGTCCACGGTGACCTCGGTGCCGGGCTGCCAGTACTCCTCGGGGCGGAAGTCCAGGCGGCTCCTGCCGAACCAGTGCCCCGCCACGGCCACCGGCGGATCGGCGGTCACCCGGATCGCCCGCTCCACCGCCGCCCGCCGGGTGACGGGCCGGTTGAACTCGAAGGAGACGATCATCCCGGTGCCGACGGTCGAGCGGTTCTCCGGCTTGAAGTAGCCGATGAAGCGGTCCTGGGGGACGGCGGTGGTGAAGGTGGTGTGCCGGGCCGCGCGGTGGCCGCCGCCGTCCACCGCGACCGCGTCGACGCTGTACTTGGCGGCGAGCCCGAGCCGCGCCCCCTTCGCCGGTGCCCAGGAGTGGCCGTCCTCGGCGATCCGGCCCGGCACCTCCTGCTCCTGCGCGTCCTCGATCCGCCGCACCCGGACGCTCTCCAGCCGGCCGTCCGGGACCTCCACCGCGACCCGGCCGTCCGCCCGGACGTCCTCAGCCCGGTCGGCGGGCGTGACCCGGATGGCCTCCTGCGACTTCCCCTTCCCGCCGATGAACGAACCGGCGCCCGAACAGCCCGTCAGCACGGCCAGCAAGGCCAGCACGGCGACCAGGCACCGCCCGTGCGATGCGGCGAACGGGGGCGCCCCTGCCTTCTTCGCTACGTCAGTCATGTCCCCCCAACGACGGGGGCGGCTCGGGGGAAACGTGAGTGCGGGCCGCCCGGTGGGCAGAACACAGGGGACGGCCGCACTCGGGGAGCCGCGGCCGGGACGCCGCACACCCCCTTCCGGTGCCGGTCCCACGAGCCGCGGGAGGCGAGCAGGTGTCGAGCGCAGCCGAGCAGGAAGCAGTACGGAAGACGGACCCGGGGACGACGACCGGGACCGCCGGGGCGGTGGCGGAGGCGGTCGCCGCCGTCGCACCGGGACCGCGCCCGCCCGCGGTGTGGCCGGGGGCGCCGATGCCGCTCGGCGCCCGCTTCAGGACCGGCCCCGACGGGGTCGCGGGCACCAACTTCGCGCTCTGGGCGGGCGGCGCGGAGGCCGTCGAGCTGTGCCTCTTCGAGGAGGACGGCACGGAGACCCGGCTCCCGCTGACCGAGCTGACCCACGAGGTCTGGCACGGCTTCGTGCCCGGGGTGCGGCCGGGCCGCCGGTACGGATACCGGGTGCACGGCCGGTGGGACCCGTGGACGGGCGCCCGGTGGAATCCGGCGAAGCTGCTGCTCGATCCGTACGCCCGGGCCGTGGACGGCGAATTCACCCTTCCGGCCGAGGTGTACGGCCATGTGAGGGACTGGCCCGACCAGCGGTTCGCGGACACCGTGCGGGACGAACGGGACTCCGCCCCGTACGTGCCGAAGGGGGTCGTCGTCCACGACGACGACGACTGGGCCGACGACCGCAGGCCGAAGACGCCGTGGGCGGACTCCGTCATCTACGAGCTGCACGTCAAGGGCTTCACCCAGCGCCACCCCGGCATCCCGGAAGAGCTGCGCGGCACCTACGCCGGGCTCGCCCACCCGGCGGCGATCGGGCATCTGAAGCACCTCGGGGTGACGGCGGTGGAGCTGCTGCCGGTGCACCAGTTCGCGCACGAGGACCATCTGCTGCGGCGCGGGCTGCGCAACTACTGGGGCTACAACTCCATCGGCTACTTCGCCCCGCACGCCGGCTACTCGGCGAGCGGCACGACGGGCGAGCAGGTCGGCGAGTTCAAGCGGATGGTGCGCGCGCTGCACGACGCCGGCATCGAGGTCATCCTCGACGTCGTCTACAACCACACCGCCGAGGCGGGCGAGCTGGGCCCGATGCTGTCGCTGCGCGGCATCGACAACCGGGGCTACTACCGCCTCCAGGCCGATGCCCGCCGGTACGCGGACTACACGGGCTGCGGCAACACCCTGCACGTCGTCCAGCCGAACGTGCTGCGGCTCATCACGGACTCGCTGCGGTACTGGGTGACCGAGATGGGCGTGGACGGCTTCCGCTTCGACCTGGCGGCGGCGCTCGCCCGCTCCATGCACGACGTGGACATGCTCTCCCCGTTCCTCGCGGTGATCGCCCAGGACCCGGTGCTGCGCCGGGTCAAGCTGATCGCCGAGCCCTGGGACGTGGGCAACGGGGGCTACCAGGTGGGGGCGTTCCCGCCGCTGTGGACGGAGTGGAACGACCACTACCGGGACGCCGTACGGGACTTCTGGCGCGGCGCGCTGCCGGACGTACGGGACCTCGGCTACCGGCTGACCGGGTCGAGCGACCTGTACGCGTGGGGCGGGCGCCGCCCGTACGCCTCGGTCAACTTCGTCACCGCGCACGACGGGTTCACCCTGCGCGACCTGGTGAGCTACCAGGAGAAGCACAACGAGGCCAACGGTGAGGAGAACCGGGACGGCACCTCGGACAACCGGGCCTGGAACTGCGGCGCCGAGGGCGAGACGGACGACGCGGACGTCAACGCGCTGCGCCGCCGGCAGCTGCGCAACCTGCTCACCACGCTGCTCCTGTCGACCGGGGTGCCGATGCTGGTCGCGGGCGACGAGATGGGGCGTACGCAGGGCGGCAACAACAACGCGTACTGCCAGGACAACGAGATCGGCTGGGTGGACTGGTCGCTGCTCGAACAGCCCGAGTGGCGGGAGCTGGCCGCGCTGACCGCGCGGGTGCTGGCGCTGCGCCACCGCCATCCGGTGCTGCGGCGCCGGGCGTTCTTCTCCGGGCGGCCGCAGGCCCCGGACGGGCTGCGGGACCTGGCGTGGTTCACCGGCGGGGGCACGGAGATGACCGAGGCGGACTGGTACGCGCCGGCCGCGACGGTCGGCCTCTACCTCTCGGGCCGGGACATCCCGGGGCGGGACGCGCGCGGGGAGCAGGTGACCGACGACAGCTTCCTGGCCGTGCTGCACGCGGGCCACGAACCGGCGGACTTCCTGCTGCCGGGCCCGCCGTGGGCGCAGGCGTACGAACTGCTCCTGGACACCGCGCGCGAGGACCAGGCCGAACCCCCGGGCACGGTGCACCGGGGCGGCGAGCGGCTGACCGTGCCGGAGCGGTCGGTGCTGCTGCTGCGCGTACGGGAGTGAGCCGGGCGGTCAGCCGAGGATGCCCCGGTCGTAGCCGGTCGCCACGGCGGCGGCGCGGTCCTTGACGCCGAGCTTGGCGAAGAGGTGGGTGAGGTGGGTCTTCACGGTGGCCTCGCTGATGAACAGCTCGGCGGCGATCTCCCGGTTGGAGGTGCCCCGGGCGACGAGCGTCAGCACCTCGCGCTCCCGGGCCGACAGCGTGTCGTTGCCCGCGGCGACCGGGGCGCGGACCGCCGAGACGAGCCGGGACGCGACGGCCGGGGACAGCACGGTCCGGCCCTCGGCGGCGGCCCGGACGGCGGTGAACAGCTCTTCGCGGGGCGCGTCCTTGAGGAGGTAGCCGGTCGCGCCCGCCTCGATCGCGGGGAGGGTGTCGGAGTCGGTGTCGTACGTGGTGAGGACGAGGACCTTGGAGCGGGCGCCGCGCCGGGTCAGCTCGGTGATCGCGGCGACCCCGCCGCCGCCGGGCATGCGCAGGTCCATGAGCACCACGTCGGGGTCGAGCCGGAAGGCCATCTCGACGCCCTCGACCCCGTCGGCCGCCTCGCCGAGCACCCGGAACTCCGGTGCGGCGGCGAACATCCCGCGCAGCCCGTCCCGTACGACGGGGTGGTCGTCGACGACGATCAGGGTGATGACGCGCGCGGGTTCCCGGTCCATGACGGACACCGTACGGGACGGGTTCAGGAGTGCGGGACCAGCGGGACGCGGGCGCTGATCGCCGTGCCCAGGCCCGGTCCGGTCTCCACCTCGACGGTGCCGGCGATGCGTTCGGCGCGCGAGCGCATGCCGCCGAGGCCGAATCCGCCGGCGCCCCGGTACGGGGGCAGCGCGGCCGGGTCGAAGCCGCGGCCGTCGTCGCGGACGTCGAGCGTGATCTCGTCGCCCATGTAGGAGAGGGTGACCCCGGCCCGGGACGCCTTCGCGTGCCGGGCGGCGTTGGCGAGGGCCTCCTCGGCTATGCGGAGCAGGGTGGCGCCGACCTCGTCGTGCAGGGGTGCGACGGTGCCGGTGACGGTGAACTCGGCGCGTACTCCGGTGCGTTGGGACCAGGTGGCGACGGTCTTCTTGAGCGCGCCGGGCAGGTCGTCGTGTTCGAGGGCGGCCGGCAGCAGGTTGTGCACCGAGCGGCGGGCCTCGCCGAGGCTGTGCCGGGCGAGGGCTGCGGCGCGTACGAGGTGGTCGCGGGCGAGGTCCGGGTCGGTGTCGGCGGTGGAGCCGGCGGCCTGGAGCTGGGCGATGATGCCGGTGAGGCCCTGGGCGATGGTGTCGTGGATCTCGGCGGCCAGTCGGCTCCGCTCGTCGGCCACCCCGGCCTCGCGGGCCTGCACGAGGAGCTGGGCGTGGAGTCCGGCGTTCTCCGCGAGGGCCTGTTCCAGGCGGGCGTTGGCGGTCTCCAGGGCGGTGATGGTCTCGGTGCGGGCCCGGTCCTGCTCGGCCTCCCGGTCCCCGATCTGGGCGAAGACCATGGTGAGGGTGGCGTGCACGGCGAGGACGATGCCGAAGACGATCCAGTTCATCAGGGTGGCGGGCGGCAGGGTGCTGCCGCTCTGGGCGCCCGCCATGATGACGGCGACCGCGAGCAGCCCGGGCCGGACGCCGCGTCGCGGAAGGATCCGTCCGGCGTCGAAGTAGCCGAGCACCGCGTAGATGGAGAAGAACGGGTTGCACCAGGTGAGCCCGAGGGTCAGCAGGGTGCGGGCGGTGAAGTAGCGGACACCGGCACTTGGTCCGGCGGTGCGCGCGCTCCGGGACCACCACAGCTGGAGGACGAGCGTTGCCGGGAGGAGCACCGCGACGGCGCGCTCGTCGGCCGGGGACATGACGAGGTTCCGGGTGACGGCCGAGACGACGGCGGCCAGGCCGAGCAGCCCGTACGGGCCGTACCGGAAGAACCGGCCCCACCACTGCTCGGCCGTCGTGACGTGTGCGCTCATGCGGAGAAGTCTCCCCCGGCCCCCGCTACTGCCACCTGAAGGTGCGGATCGCAGTCCACCCGGCGGCGAGGGCCCAGGTGGCGACCGCGCCGAGGTAGGCCCAGGCCGGCCAGTCGCCCCGGGCGGCCTGGTCCAGGGCCTGGGAGGCGGCGCCGAAGGGGGTGGCCTGGACGATGCGGCGGAGCGCGTCGGGCATGGCCTGGACGGGGACCCAGACGCCCGCCGTGAACATCATGGAGAAGTAGACCAGCGAGCCCGCGGTGGCGGCGATCTTCGTCGTACGGGAGAGCGCGCAGATCAGCGAGCCGATGGCGAGGACGCAGCCGACCGCGAGCAGCAGCGCCAGCAGATAGCCGAACGGCTGCTCCGGCAGCCGCACCCCGTAGGCGGTCCGGCCCACGGCCACGACCAGCAGCGCGGAGACGAGCGCGGCCGCGCCGTGCAGCGCGATCTGGGCGCCGAGCAGCGCGGAGGGCCGCACCGGGGTGGTGGACATGCGGCGCAGGATGCCGCGTTCGCGGTAGCCGGTGAGGACGGGCGGCATCGCCTGGAGCCCGGACATGATCAGGGCGAGCAGCACCGCGACGGGCACGTACAGGTCGATGACGCGCCGGCCGCCGAGCCCGTCGTCGTGGGCCCGGAAGGAGGGGACGAGGCCGAGGATCGTCAGGAGCGCGGTCGGGAACACGACGATCCAGAACAGGCTGCCGGGTTCGCGCAGGAAGAGCCGGGTCTCCGCCTTGAGGACGGCGAGCGTCGCGCCCGGAACGGCGGTGCGGGGCGCGGTGGCGGGTGCGGTGGGTGCGGTGTGCGCTGTGGCCATCTCAGGCTGCCCGTTCTGTGCGGCCGGGCCCGTCGGCGGGGCCGGTGAGGTCGAGGAAGGCGTCGTCCAGGGTGGCTTCGGAGACGCGCAGGCGGTGGGCGGTGACGCGGAGCCGGGCGAGCAGCGAGATCACGGCGTTGACGGTCTCGTCGGTGCCGTTGATGACGACCCGGCCGCCCTCGGTCTCGTACGCCACCGCGCCGGGCAGGCCCGCGAGTTCGGCCTCGGGCAGCGGCTCGGAGGGGGTGAAGGAGATGACGGTCGAGCCGTCGGCGCCGGCGACGAGGCCGTCCGGGGTGTCGAGCGCGACGACGCGCCCCCGGTCGATGACGGCGATGCGGTCGCAGAGGCGCTGGGCCTCCTCCATGAAGTGGGTGACGAGTACGACGGTGACGCCGCCGTTCCGGACGTCCTCGATCAGCTGCCAGGTGTCGCGCCGGGCCCTCGGGTCGAGGCCGGTGGTCAGCTCGTCCAGGATGACGACGCGGGGGCGGCCGACGAGGGCGAGCGCGATGGACAGCCGCTGCTTCTGGCCGCCGGAGAGCCGGTGGAAGCGGGTGTCCAGCTTGGCGTCCAGGCCGAGCCGTTCGGCGAGCGGGCGCCAGTCGGCGGGGCGTGGGTAGAAGGCGCTGTACAGGTCCAGGGCCTCGCGTACGGTGATCTTGGTCTGGAGTTCGCTCTCCTGGAGCTGGGTGCCGAGCAGTCCGGTCACCCGGTCGCGGTCGGCGACCGGGTCGAGCCCGGCGACCCGGACGGTGCCCGCGTCCGGGACCCGCAGGCCCGCGACACACTCGACGGTGGTGGTCTTGCCCGCGCCGTTGGGGCCGAGGATCCCGAAGATCTCCCCCTCGTCGACGGCGAAGGAGACCCCGTCGACCACGGGGCGGCCGGCGTAGGACTTGCGCACCCCGTTCGCTTCGATGATTGCCATGGCACCGAGCATCGGCGCGACGGGCCCGCCCCGGTATCGGCCATCGCGCTCGAACCGGCATCGTCCGATCGGTTGATGCCCCGTACGACCCCTAGGGGGAGCGCGTCCGCCGGGGCGCCGGGGCGGGATAAAACCGCGGGACCGATATCCGGACGGACCGTAGGCTCCTCCCTGATGCGCCAGGAACATGTAGAACCCAAGGACCGGTCCGCCGTACGCTCGCTGCTGCGGCTCTGGCCGTACGTGAGGCCGGTACGGGCACGGCTCTTCGGGGCCGCCCTGGTGGCGGTCGTCGCCTCCTGTCTGGGCCTGGTGATCCCGCTCGTCCTGAAGTGGATCGTGGACGGCCCGGTCGCGGACGCGGACCCGGGCGGGGTCTGGCTCGGCGCGCTCTACCTGCTGCTCCTGGGCATCGCCGAGGCGGTGCTGTTCGGGGTGCGGCGGTGGATGGTGGCGCGTCCGCTGGCGGGGGTCGAGGCGTCGATGCGGGCGGACCTCTACCGGCACCTCCAGCGGCTGCCGGTGGCCTTCCACGACCGGTGGCCCTCGGGGCAGTTGCTGTCGCGCGGGACGACGGACCTGATGATGGTCCGGATGTTCCTGGCCTTCCCGCTGACCTTCCTACTGGTCAACACGACCACGATCCTGGCCGGTTTCGTGGTCCTGCTGTTCCAGGAGTGGACGCTCGGCCTGGTGCTGCTCGCCCCCGTGATCCCGCTCGTGATCATCTGCTCGGCCTTCGAGACGAAGTACGCCAAGGTCGCGCGCCGCGCCCAGGACCAGGTCGGCGACCTGACCACGGTGGTCGAGGAGAGCGTCCTCGGCATCCGCATCATCAAGGGCTTCGGCCGCCACCGCAGCCAGTCCGACGCCTTCCGGGCGCTCGCCGGGAAGCTGCGCACCACGGAGCTGGGCAAGGCCCGGCTGCTCGCGTGGATCTGGACCCTGATCACCACGCTGCCCGAGATCGCCATCGGGGCAGCCCTGGTGTTCGGCACGATCGAGGTGGCCGACGGCGGTCTGTCGGCGGGCACCCTGGTCGCCTTCCTCTCCACGGCCCTCGCGCTGCGCTGGCCCGTCGAGTCGATCGGCTTCCTGCTGGCGATGAGCCAGGAGGCGGCGACGGCGACCGAACGGTACTTCGAGGTGATGGACGCCGCGGAGGAGGAGGACACCGGCGGGACGGCCGCCCCCGCGGACCCCGGGGCGGGCGGGATGGTCTTCGAGGGCGTCCGCTTCCGCTATCCCGACGCGGAGGAGGGCTCGGCGCCCGTACTCGACCGCATCGACCTGCACGTCCGGCCCGGCGAGACCATGGCCCTGGTCGGCGCGACCGGGTCCGGCAAGACCACGCTCACCTCGCTGGTGCCCCGGCTGTACGAGGCGACGGCCGGGCGGATCACCCTGGACGGCGAGGACATCACCGCCATGCCGCGTGCCCGGCTGCGGGAGCTGGTGTCGGTGGCGTTCGAGGAGCCGACCCTCTTCTCGGCGAGCGTCGGCGAGAACGTGCTGATGGGCGCCGAGGGGGCCGGCGAGGAGGAGTTGCTGCGGGCGCTCTCGGTCGCCCAGGCCGACTTCGTCCACGAGCTGCCGCACGGCACGGACACGGAGGTCGGCGAGCAGGGCCTGAGCCTCTCCGGCGGCCAGCGCCAGCGCCTCGCCCTGGCCCGGGCGGTGGTGGGCCGGCCGCGCTTCCTGGTCCTGGACGACCCGCTCTCCGCGCTCGACGTGCACACGGAGGCCCTGGTCGAGGCGGCGCTCCGGCAGGTCCTGGCGGAGACCACGGCGGTGGTGGTCGCGCACCGGCCGTCGACCGTGATGCTCGCGGACCGGGTGGCGCTGCTGTCCGGGGGCCGCGTCAGCGCGGTCGGCACCCATCAGGAACTCCTGCGCACCAACGCGGAGTACGCGTGGCTGATGTCGGGCGCGGCGGACGCCCCGGGGCCGTCGGGCGGCGAGCGGGATGAGCCCGTACCGGAGCCCGGCGCGGAGGCGCTACCCGGCACCGGCCTCACCGAACCCCTGGGCGCGAACGCCCCTGCCGAGGAGGGCAGCACCCGATGACCAGCACCACGACCGGACGGCCCGCCGAGCCCTCCGAACCCGCCGACTCCACCGGCTCCGGCAGCTCGGAGGGCCGGGCGGTGCCCGGGGACCCCTTCGACCGGGACGACCTGCCGGCCCCGCGCGGCGCCACCCGGCAGCTGCTCGCCTCGCTGCTGCGGCCGATGCGGGGGCGGGTGGCCGCGTCCGCGCTGGCCATCCTGTTGCAGCAGGCGGCGGTGCAGGCCGGGCCGCTGCTGGTGGCGTACGCCATCGACAGCGGGGTGCCCGCCTTCCGCGAGGACGACTACGGGCCGCTGATCGCCGTGGCGCTGGGCTACGCGCTCTGCTCGGTGGTCGCGGGCGCCCTCCAGTACGCGTTCATCCAGCTGTCCGCGCGGGTCAGCCAGGACGTCCTGCTCGACCTGCGCGGCCGGATCTTCCGCCATGCGCAGGCGCTGAGCGTGGACTTCCACGAGCGGTACACCTCGGGCCGGCTGATCTCGCGGTCCACGACCGACCTGGAGTCGCTGCGGGAGCTGCTGGATGAGGGGCTCCAGGAGCTGATCCACATCGTCCTGTCGTTCGCGTCCATCGCCGTGGTGCTGCTCTGGCTGGACCTGGCCACGGGCGCGGCGGCGGTGGCGTCCTTCCTGCCGCTGTATCTGCTGGTGCGGCTCTACCGGAAGCGCTCCTCGGTGATCTTCGCGGGCCGTTCGACGGCGATCGCCTCGGTCGTCGTGAAGTTCGCGGAGACCATGAACGGCATCCGGCCCGTCCAGGCGTTCCGCCGCGAGCCGGCGAACGACGCGGCGTTCCTGGAGCTGAACACGCGTCACCGGGCGGCCAACGGCGACGCGATGCTGGAGAACGCGCGTTACGTGGTCGGTTCGCGGCTCGTCGCCAACACGGCGGTGGCCGGAATCGTGCTCTGGGGCGCCTACCGGGTCGCGGACGGCGGTCTCGCGCTGGGGGTGCTGGCCGCGGTGGTGCTCTATCTGCGGCGGCTGTACGACCCGATCGACCGGCTCAGCATGTTCCTCAACTCCTTCGAGTCCGCGGCGGCCTCGCTGGCGAAGATCGCCGGGCTGCTGGCCCAGGCGCCGACGGTTCCGGAGGCGCTGGAGCCCCGCGAGCTGCCGGCCAGGGTCGGGGACCGGCCGGGCCGCGAGGTGGTCTTCGACGGGGTGGGCTTCGGATACCGGACGGGCGGCGAGGTGCTGCCCCGGTTCGACCTGACGATCCCGGCGGGCCAGACGGTGGCCGTGGTCGGCTCCACGGGGGCCGGCAAGTCGACGCTCGCCAAGCTGCTGGCCCGGTTCTACGACCCGAGCGCGGGCCGGGTCCTGCTGGACGGCACCGATCTGCGCGACCTGGCCACGCCCGAGCTGCGGCGCGGGGTGGTGATGGTGACCCAGGAGGCGTTCCTGTTCTCCGGGACGGTCGCGGAGAACATCGCGATCGGCCGCCCGGAGGCGGGCCGGGAGGAGATCGAGCGGGCCGCGAAGGCGATCGGCGCCCATGACTTCATCACCGGGCTGCCCGACGGCTACGACACCGACGTACGCAAGCGGGGCGGCCGGATCTCGGCGGGCCAGCGCCAGTTGGTGGCGTTCGCCCGGGCGCTGCTGGCCGACCCGGCGGTGCTGATCCTGGACGAGGCGACCAGTTCGCTGGACATCCCCGGTGAGCGCGCGGTCCAGCAGGCGATGGACACGGTGCTGCACGGCCGCACCGCGGTGGTCATCGCGCACCGGCTCTCGACCGTGGAGGTCGCGGACCGGGTGCTCGTGATGGAGCGGGGGCGGATCGTGGAGGACGGCACCCCGGCCGAACTCGTCGGGGGCACGGGCCGCTTCGCCGGTCTGCACCGGGCCTGGCAGGAGAGCCTGGCCTGACGGCCCCGTGGCACCCCGGCTGTCCGCCCCTTTTGTCCCGGAGGCGGACAGCCGGATCGCGCCACGCCTTCACACCGTCTCGACAGGTGGGAACTTTCCGCTTGTTCACATTCGCGTCGTACTCCGCTCGTACGCCCGCAACCCCGACGCGCCCTGCGCTTTCAGGCGGCACGAGCCCTCCGGGCACCCCTCGGCACCCCCGCGTGACGATTCACGAAACGTCCGCTTAACGAACACGCATCTTCCGGCAACGAACGAATTCCGGCCAAGTTGTTGACGCGGTCCTGACAGGGATGGCCGACTCCTGACACTCTTCACCCCGTTCCGCGCTCTGCTTGCTCTGCCCGGACGGCTCACCCAGCCGCCGGTACCCCCCTCGCAGAAGGAGTCCGCGTGAGATCCACGCACAGCCGTCGTGCCACCGCGACCGGCGCTCTCATAGCCGCAGCCGCTCTCCTCGCCGTAGGCGCCCAGACCGGAGCGGCCTCCGCCGCCCCGGACAACGGCACCGCCAGGACCGCCTCCGCTTCCAAGGCGAACCCCGGCGCCCTCGCCAAGCAGCTCTCGCCCTCGCAGCGGGCCGAGCTGATCCGCGAGGCGAGCGCGAGCACCGCGGCCACCGCGAAGAAGCTCGGTCTCGGGTCCCAGGAGAAGCTCGTCGTCAAGGACGTCGTCCAGGACAACGACGGCACCACGCACACCCGTTACGAGCGCACCTTCGCCGGCCTCCCGGTCCTCGGCGGCGACCTGGTCGTCCAGGAGTCCAAGGCCGGCGCGACCGAGAGCGTCGTCAAGGCGTCCCGCGCCACCGCCGCCCAGCTGAAGGCCGTCGGCACCGTGGCGGACATCGCCCCGGCGGTGGCCACCAAGCAGGCGCTCGGCGCGGCCAAGGCGGCCGGTTCGGACAAGGCCGAGGCCGACAAGGCGCCCCGCAAGGTCGTCTGGATGGCCTCCGGGACGCCGCAGCTGGCGTACGAGACCGTGGTCGGCGGCCTCCAGGAGGACGGCACCCCGAACGCGCTGCACGTCATCACCGACGCCTCCACCGGGGCCAAGCTCTACGAGTGGCAGGCCATCGAGAACGGCGTCGGCAACACCGAGTACAGCGGCCAGGTCACCCTGGGGACCTCCGGGTCCTCCGGCTCGTACAACCTGACCGACACCGCGCGCGGCGGCCACAAGACGTACAACCTGAACCACGGCACGTCCGGCAAGGGCACCCTCTTCTCCGGCGCCGACGACGTCTGGGGAGACGGCAACGGCAGCACCCCGGAGACCGCGGCGGCGGACGCCCACTACGGCGCGGCCGAGACCTGGGACTACTACAAGAACGTCCACGGCCGCAACGGCATCAAGGGCGACGGCGTCGGCGCCTACTCCCGCGTCCACTACGGCAACAACTACGTGAACGCGTTCTGGGACGACAGCTGCTTCTGCATGACGTACGGCGACGGCAGCGGCAACGCCCACCCGCTGACCGCGCTGGACGTGGCGGCCCACGAGATGAGCCACGGCGTCACCTCGAACACGGCCGGCCTGAACTACAGCGGGGAGTCCGGCGGCCTCAACGAGGCGACCAGCGACATCTTCGGCACCGCCGTCGAGTTCTACGCCAACAACGCCACCGACAAGGGTGACTACCTGATCGGTGAGAAGATCGACATCAACGGCGACGGCACGCCGCTGCGCTACCAGGACAAGCCGAGCCGCGACGGCATCTCCCCCGACGCCTGGTACTCGGGCATCGGCAACGTCGACGTGCACTACTCGTCGGGTCCGGCCAACCACTTCTTCTACCTGCTGTCCGAGGGCAGCGGCGCGAAGACCATCAACGGCGTCAGCTACAACTCGCCGACCTCGGACGGCCTGCCGGTGACCGGCATCGGCCGCGCGAAGGCCGAGCAGATCTGGTTCAAGGCGCTCTCCACCAAGTTCACCTCGACCACCAACTACGCGGGCGCCCGTACCGGCACGCTCGCGGTGGCCGGTGAGCTGTACGGCACGACCAGCGCCGAGTACAAGGCCGTCCAGGACGCCTGGGCCGGGATCAACGTCGGTGCGCGCTCCGGCGGCACCGACCCGGACCCCGGCACCGGCACCGTCTTCGAGAACTCCACCGCGGTCTCCATCCCGGACCACGGTTCCGCCGTCACCAGCTCGGTGAACGTCACCGGCCGCACCGGCAAGGCCCCGAGCGCCCTCAAGGTCGGTGTGGACATCACCCACACCTACCGCGGTGACCTGGTCATCGACCTGGTCGCGCCGGACGGCAGCACGTACCGCCTGAAGAACTCGTCCTCCAGCGACTCGGCGGACAACGTCAAGACCACCTACACGGTCAACGCCTCGTCGGAGACCGCCAACGGCACCTGGAAGCTGAAGGTCCAGGACGTCTACAGCGGGGACACCGGGAAGATCAACAGCTTCAAGCTGACCTTCTGACCGTCAGACCGTCTGACCGTCTGACCGGACACGACACGGCCGCCCGGGAGAGGACCCCCTCTCCCGGGCGGCCTTCGTGTGCGGTCAGTTCGGGTTGTCCGCGTGGGTCAGGGTCTCCCAGGCGACGAACAGGTTGTTGGAGCCGGCGGGCCGCTGCCGCTCGGTGAGGGTCTGGGTGTTGGTCATCGCGATGCCCATCCGGTTGTGCAGCGCGTTGAACCCGACCTCGGTGACGGGCCCGAGGCTGTCCTTGAGGCTTCCGCCGCACAGATTGCCCGGGACCGGGTTGCCCACCTGGTACTTGGCGTGCAGCCCGAGCGCGTGGCGCAGCCGCTCGGCGATCTCCGGGTAGAGGTCCTGACCCTGGATCCGGCTGGTCTCGGCGATGTGCGAGATGGCCGAGAGGCCGTATCCGGTGTGGGTGAGGTCGCGGCAGGTCTCCTGGGAGAGCCCGTCCATGAAGGTGGACTGCCCCTGCCAGTACTTGACGATCTTGTCGCGGGTGTCGAGCCCGCTGCCGGGCGCGGTCTTCGGCAGCGCGCCGTCCGCGCTCACATAGATGTACGCGGGCACCCGGCCGCGGAACTTCGCGACCGCCTTGTCGTACGCGGTCCGGTCCTCCAGGAAGACCGCGATGCCGATCGCGGCCTCGGTCATGGACAGCTCCCAGTTGCCGTTGCTGTTCGAGCCGTTGGCGACCTTCGGCAGATAGACGTCGTGCAGCATGGTGGCGAAGCGGCCGGAGTTCGGCCAGGAGTTGTACGTGTACTTGATGATCTCGGCGGCGCGCGGCCAGGAGGAGCCCGCCCAGCCGGTCTGGAGCGGGGCGTTGCTGTTGGTGTGGTCCCTGATCACGGCCGACCAGGCGTCCATGATCTCGATCGCCTTCCGCGCGTAGCGGCTGTCCTGGGTGATGTACCAGGCGAGCGAGAGCGTGTACGCGGCGATGGCGTCCTCGCGCTCGTCGGTGCAGCCGTAGTTGGGGTTGGAGTACGAGCCGCACTCGACGACCGCGCGGGGCTTGGCGGTCCGGCTCAGCGAGGCGTACTTGCTGCCCATCATCTGGTCGTAGGCGCTCTTCCAGGGCTGGGCGCCCGCCTGGACCTTGGCGCGTACGAAGTCGAGCTGGGGGCGGCTGACGAGTACGCCGGGGTGGGTGAAGGCGGCGGGGGCGGCGGCCCGGGCGGGGGCCGGGGTGCCGGTGGGGCCGGCGGATGCGGGGGCCGTGCAGAGGCCGGAGGTGAGGGCCGCGAGGGCGGCGGCGAGGCCGAGGCCGCGGGCGATGGTTCCGGTGCGCATGTGGGGGTGCCTTCCGGTGCGATGTTCATGTATGTGAACGATGGGCCGGTTTGTGAACGCTGCGATGAGTGAGGAACCTAAAGGCATTCCATGGACACGTCAAGGGAGTGTCTTCAGAAAGCGAAGGGCCCGGCACCCGGGAGATCTCTCCGGATGCCGGGCCCAGGGGCCGCCTCCCTCAGCGCAGCAGCACGCCGCCGCCGTCACCCGCGGCCCCGGCCGGCTGCGCGACCAGGCCGAGTTCGGCGCCGTCGGCCAGCAGCCGGTGGGCGGGCAGCACGCGCACGGTGTAGCCGTACGGTCCCGTGCGGTCCAGGGCGAGCGGGCCCTCGTACAGCCAGTGGCCCTCCAGGTCCTGACCGCCCGCCGGCTTCAGCGGGAAGACCTGGGCCTCGGTGATCGCGTCGGACGAGTCGACCCGGCCGGCCACCGCCTGCACCTCCACGTCGTCCGGTGCCAGCGCGCCCAGCGAGACCCGGACCCGCAGCGCCAGCGTGGACCCCAGCTCCGCCGTCGTGCCGGATGCGGTCGGGGTCACCGCCTCCACATGGTCGACGGCCACCCTCGGCCAGGCGGCCCGGACCTTCGCCTTCCAGCCCGCCAGCTCCCGCGCCCGGGGCGCGTCCAGCGAGCGCTGGGCGAGCGCGGCGGGGGCGTACAGCCGCTCGACGTACTCCGCGACCATGCGGTCGGCCAGCACCTTGGGCCCCAGGGTGCCCATCGTGCGCCGGACCATCTCGATCCAGCGGCCGGGCAGCCCCTCGGCCCCGCGTTCGTAGAAGTGCGGGGCGACCCGGTCCTCGATCAGCTCGTACAGGGCATTGGCCTCCAGGTCGTCGCGCCGGTCCTCGTCCAGCGCGCTGCCCTCGGCCGTGGGGATCGCCCAGCCGAAGTCCGGCTCGAACCACTCGTCCCACCAGCCGTCCAGCACGGACAGGTTGAGACAGCCGTTGAGCGCGGCCTTCATCCCGCTCGTGCCGCACGCCTCCAGCGGGCGCAGCGGGTTGTTCAGCCAGACGTCGCAGCCTGGGTAGAGCTTCTGGGCCATCGCCATCCCGTAGTCGGGCAGGAAGACGATGCGGTGCCGGACCCGGGCGTCGTCGGCGAACCTCACCAGCTCCTGGACCAGCCGCTTCCCGCCGTCGTCGGCCGGGTGCGCCTTGCCGGCGACGACGATCTGGACCGGCCGCTCCGGGTGCAGCAGCAGCGCCCGCAGCCGGTCCCGGTCGCGCAGCATCAGCGTCAGCCGCTTGTACGAGGGGACGCGGCGGGCGAAGCCGATGGTGAGGACGTCCGGGTCGAGCACCCCGTCGATCCAGCCGAGTTCGGCGGGCTGGGCGCCCCGGTGGCGCCAGGAGGCGTGCAGCCGCTGCCGGACCTCGGCCACCAGCTGTTCGCGCAGGGTGCGGCGCAGGTCCCAGAGCCGGCGGGCCGGGATGTCCGCGACGGAGTCCCAGCGGCCCGGGGTGCCGCCCGACTCGGCGCGCAGCCGGTAGACCTCGGGGGCGACCCAGGTCGGTGCGTGGACGCCGTTGGTGACGGAGGTGATCGGGACCTCCGGCGCGTCGAAGCCCGGCCAGAGCCCGGCGAACATCTCCCGGCTGACCGCGCCGTGCAGCGTGGAGACGCCGTTGGCGCGCTGGGCGAGCCGCAGCCCCATGACCGCCATGTTGAAGACGCCCGGGTCGCCGCCGGGGTAGGTCTCGGTGCCGAGTTCCAGGACGCGTTCGACGGGGACGCCGGGCAGTTCGCCGTCCTCGCCGAAGTGGCGGGCGACGAGCTCGCGGTCGAACCGGTCGATTCCGGCCGGTACCGGGGTGTGGGTGGTGAAGACGGTGCCGGCCCGGACGGACTCCACCGAGGCGTCGAAATCCAGCCCGTCCGTGGCGAGTTCGCGGATGCGCTCCAGGCCGAGGAAGCCGGCGTGGCCCTCGTTGGTGTGGAAGACCTCGGGGGCGGGGTGGCCGGTGAGCCGGCAGTACGCGCGCACGGCGCGGACGCCGCCGATGCCCAGCAGCATCTCCTGGAGCAGCCGGTGCTCGCTGCCGCCGCCGTACAGCCGGTCGGTGACCTCGCGCTCGCCGGGGGCGTTCTCCTCGACGTCGGAGTCGAGCATGAGCAGGGGGATCCGGCCGACGTGGGCCTGCCAGATCTGGGCGTGCAGGGACCGGCCGCCGGGCAGGTCCAGGACGACCTGGCTGGGGGTGCCGTCGGCCTCTCGGACCAGGGTGAGCGGCAGCTCGTTCGGGTCGAGGACGGGGTAGTGCTCCTGCTGCCAGCCGTCCCGGGACAGGCTCTGCCGGAAGTATCCGTGGCGGTAGAGCAGCCCGACGCCGATGAGGGGCACGCCCAGGTCGCTGGCGGCCTTGAGGTGGTCCCCGGCGAGGATGCCGAGCCCGCCGGAGTACTGCGGCAGGGCGGCGGTCACCCCGAACTCGGGTGAGAAGTAGGCGATGGCTGCGGGGAGCGCGTCGTCCTGGCGGCGCTGCTCCTGGTACCAGCGGGGGTCCTGGAGGTACGCGCGGAGGTCGGCGGACGCCTCGGCGAGCCGGCGCAGGAACGCTTCGTCCCGGGCCAGCTCGGCGAGCCGCCCGGCGGACACGGAGCCGAGCAGGCGTACGGGGTCGCACTCCGCGCCGGAGCCGGCCGCCGGGTCGACGGCCCGGAAGAGCTCGCGGGTCTCGGTGTGCCAGGACCAGCGCAGGTTCCGCGCCAGGTCGCTGAGGGGTTGGAGGGAGTCCGGAAGGACGGGACGCACGGTGAATCGACGAATGGCCTTCACGCATTCCACCTTTACAGGGGACGTACGAATCCGAGCGGGACGCACCTCCATGTGCGCCGCTCCGTCACCCTCGACGGTAGCCGTGTACCCGGCGCGCCCGACACGGGGCGCGGTTTTCCCGTACGCCTCGACCGTCACGGAAGGTTTCACCGGTCCCGTACGTCACAGGCGTTATGGCCGATTCCTTCTCCCCACTCGGTCTTGTGGGCCTCCGCGGCACAGGGAAAGCTGCCGGGTGGCGCCCATTCCCACTCCCCGTACGCCCGAGCAGATGACATATCACCGGATTGGCCCACCACGTTGCGGGGAAAGGCTTCTCCGGCACGCGTGTCTTTCATTCCCCGGCCAACGGCGATCGGTCCCCCGGTTCGTATACGACCTGTTTGGACTGCCATTCGAGTGAACGCGCACAGGAGCGGCCATGCCCACACCCCACCAGTCATCCACGGAGCGGCTAGAAAGGACGCATCCCCACCCTCGCGGCGCGCGCGTTCAGCCTTCGGCGCACGCTGCCCACTCTGCCGATTCCCAGCTCCAGCCCCCAGGTGATTCCATGATCGGTCGCATTCCCGTTCTCGACGTCCATCCGCTCGTCGACTGCGGCAGAAGGCCAGCCAAGGCCGTTGCCGGTGAGACCTTCCAGGTCACCGCGACCGTCTTCCGCGAGGGCCATGACGCGGTGGCCGCCAATGTGGTGCTGCGCAGTCCGAGCGGGCGCCCGGGCCCCTGGACCCCGATGCGCGAGCTGGCGCCGGGCACCGACCGGTGGGGCGCCGAGGTCACCCCGGACGCCGAGGGCCGCTGGACGTACACGGTCGAGGCGTGGAGCGACCCGGTCGCGACCTGGCGCCACGCGGCGGGGATCAAGATCCCGGCGGGCATCGACACCGCGCTGGTCCTCGCCGAGGGCGCCGAGCTGTACGAGCGCGCCGCCGAGGGCGTCCCGAAGCGCGACGGCCGGGAGGCGGTGCTGGCGGCGGTGGACGCGCTGCGCGACGAGTCCCGGCCGGCCGAGGCGCGGCTGGCCGCGGCCCTGGCGCCGGAGGCCCGCGATGCGCTGGACCGCCACCCGCTGCGCGAGCTGGTCACCGCGTCCCGCCCGCACCCGCTGGTGGTCGAGCGCCGGCGCGCCCTGTACGGCTCCTGGTACGAGCTGTTCCCGCGCTCCGAGGGGGCCAGGTACGAGACCCCGAAGCCGCGCAAGGGCCGGGGCGCCAAGGCCGCCGAGCCGCAGCCGCCCCGGCTGGTGAGCGGCACCTTCCGGACGGCGGCCGAGCGGCTTCCGGCGGTCGCCGCGATGGGCTTCGACGTGGTCTACCTGCCGCCGATCCACCCCATCGGCACGACGCACCGCAAGGGCCCGAACAACTCGCTGACCCCGGGCCCCGAGGACGTGGGCGTGCCCTGGGCGATCGGTTCGGCGGACGGCGGGCACGACGCGGTCCACCCGGATCTGGGCACGCTGGAGGACTTCGAGCATTTCGTGGAGACGGCCCGCAACGTGCGTCTCGAAGTGGCCCTGGATTTCGCCCTCCAGTGCTCGCCGGACCATCCGTGGGTGGAGAAGCACCCCGAGTGGTTCCAGCACCGGGCCGACGGTTCGATCGCGTACGCGGAGAATCCGCCGAAGAAATACCAGGACATCTATCCGATCGCCTTCGACAAGGATCTGCCGGGCATCGTCGCGGAGAGCGTCCGCATCCTGCGGTTCTGGATGGACCGGGGCGTGCGGATCTTCCGGGTCGACAATCCGCACACCAAGCCGGTGATCTTCTGGGAGAAGGTCATCGCGGAGATCAACCGCACCGACCCCGATGTGATCTTCCTGGCCGAGGCTTTCACCCGGCCGGCGATGATGCGCACCCTCGGCGCCATCGGGTTCCAGCAGTCGTACACGTATTTCACCTGGCGGAACACCCGTCAGGAACTCACGGATTACGTGACGGAGCTGGCCGGCGAGACCGCCGCGTTCATGCGGCCGAATTTCTTCGTGAACACGCCCGACATCCTTCCGGGATACCTTCAGGAAGGCGGCAGGCCCGCGTTCGAGGCCAGGGCGGTGCTCGCGGCGACCCTCTCCCCCTCCTGGGGGTGTACGCGGGGTTCGAGCTGTGCGAGAACACCCCGATCCACCACGGCAGTGAGGAGTACCGCGACTCGGAGAAGTACGAGATCCGGCCCAGGGACTGGGAAGCCGCAGAGCGCGAGGGCCGTTCGCTCGCCCCGCTCATCACCTCGCTCAACCGGATCAGGCGCCGCCACCCGGCCCTGCAGCAGCTGCGCGACGTGCACTTCCACGCGTCGGACAACGACGCGGTGATCGCGTACAGCAAGCGTTCCGGTTCGAACATCCTTCTGGTGGTCGTCAACCTCGACCCGCACCACACCCAGGAGGCGACCGTCTCGTTGGACATGCCGCAACTCGGCCTCGACCGGCACGAGAGCGTGCCGGTGCGCGACGAGCTCACCGGCAGTTCCTATCACTGGGGCAGGACGTTCTATGTGCGCCTAGAGCCGGGCGTCACGCCCGCGCACATCGCCGTCCTGCGACCGTCCCCGCCGACCGGAGGGTCACCCACACCATGATCGTCAATGAGCCCGTCCACGACACGTTCGAGGACACCCCGGCCAAGGACCGCGATCCCGACTGGTTCAAGCGTGCCGTCTTCTACGAGGTGCTCGTCCGGTCCTTCCAGGACTCCAACGGCGACGGCATCGGAGACCTGAAGGGGCTCACCGCCAAGCTCGACTACCTCCAGTGGCTGGGGGTCGACTGCCTCTGGCTGCCGCCGTTCTTCAAGTCACCGCTGCGCGACGGCGGTTACGACGTCTCCGACTACACCGCCGTACTGCCGGAGTTCGGCGACCTCGCCGACTTCGTGGAGTTCGTGGACGCCGCGCACCAGCGCGGCATGCGCGTGATCATCGACTTCGTCATGAACCACACGAGCGACCAGCACGAGTGGTTCCAGCAGTCCCGGACCGACCCCGACGGGCCGTACGGCGACTACTACGTCTGGGCCGACGACGACAAGCAGTTCCCGGACGCCCGGATCATCTTCGTGGACACCGAGTCGTCCAACTGGACCTTCGACCCGGTGCGCAAGCAGTACTACTGGCACCGGTTCTTCTCGCACCAGCCCGATCTCAACTACGAGAACCCGGCGGTGCAGGAGGAGATCATCTCCGCGCTCCGCTTCTGGCTGGACCTGGGCATCGACGGCTTCCGGGTCGACGCGGTGCCGTACCTCTACCAGCGCGAGGGCACCAACTGCGAGAACCTCCCCGAGACCCACAACTTCCTCAAGCGGGTCCGCAAGGAGATCGACGCCAACTACCCCGACACGGTCCTGCTCGCCGAGGCCAACCAGTGGCCCGAGGACGTGGTCGACTACTTCGGGGACTACCAGTCCGGCGGGGACGAGTGCCACATGGCGTTCCACTTCCCCGTGATGCCGCGCATCTTCATGGCCGTACGGCGCGAGAGCCGCTACCCGGTCTCCGAAATCCTGGCGAAGACCCCGGCGATCCCGGACAACTGCCAGTGGGGCATCTTCCTGCGCAACCACGACGAGCTGACGCTCGAAATGGTGACGGACGAAGAGCGCGACTACATGTACGCGGAGTACGCCAAGGACCCGAGGATGCGGGCCAACATCGGCATCCGCCGCCGGCTGGCGCCGCTGCTGGACAACGACCGCAACCAGATCGAGCTGTTCACCGCCCTGCTGCTCTCGCTGCCGGGCTCCCCGATCCTCTACTACGGGGACGAGATCGGGATGGGCGACAACATCTGGCTGGGCGACCGGGACGCCGTACGCACCCCGATGCAGTGGACGCCCGACCGCAACGCGGGCTTCTCCTCCAGCGATCCGGGGCGGCTCTACCTCCCCACGATCATGGACCCGGTCTACGGCTACCAGGTCACCAACGTCGAGGCGTCGATGGCCTCCCCGTCCTCGCTGCTCCACTGGACCCGGCGGATGATCGAGATCCGCAAGCAGAACCCCGCGTTCGGCCTCGGCACGTACAACGAACTGCCGTCGTCGAACCCGGCCGTGCTCGCCTTCACCCGGGAGCACGGGGACGACCTCGTGCTGTGCGTCCACAACTTCTCCCGGTTCGCACAGCCGACGGAGCTCGACCTCAGGTCCTTCAACGGGCGTCATCCGGTGGAGCTGATCGGCGGGGTGCGCTTCCCCGCCATCGGTCAGTGGCCCTACCTGCTGACTCTCGCGGGACACGGCTTCTACTGGTTCCGGCTGCGCAAGGACGCGCCGCCGAGCTGACGCGCGAGGCCACCGGCGGGGCGGTTTCCACCGTCCCGCACGGGGCACTCGCCCCCATACCGGGTGGTTCAGGAAGCTTCCTGGACCCTCCTGGCGTTTCGATCACCTCATGTCGAGTCCGTACGGCTCATCCTGACCCGACACGTCCCGCACAGCCGGACAGCCAATGCCGCAATCCGGGACACTCTTCGCATCCTGTGGTGTGCCCGGGGAAAGGACGCGATGCCATGTCGGAGGCTGCATCCGCTCAGGTCACCCTGGCGAACAGCACAGCCCTGATTCCGTCTCTCGGACCGCTGCTCCACGAATGGCTGCCCCGGCAGCGGTGGTTCGCGGGCAAGGGACGGTCCATCACCGCCTTCTCGCTCGTCTCGGCCACCGAAATACTGCCGGTGGACGGCGGCGACGGCGCCACCCCCGGGCTCCTGCACCTGCTGGTGCGGGTCCACCAGCCCGGGATGCCCGACCAGCCCCCCGTGGACTGCTACCAGCTGCTCCTCGGGGTGCGCTCCGCGCTGCCCCAGCACCTCGCGCCCGCCGCCATCGGCCGGGTGCCCGACGGACCGCTGGCCGGGCTCGCGGTCTACGACGGGCTGCACGACGCGCGCCTCGCCTCGCTGCTGCTGGAACGATTGCGCACCCCCGGCCGGCTCGGCGCGGTCCGCTTCGACCGGGGCGCGGACCCGATCCCGGAGGACCTGCCGCCCCGGGTGCTGGACACCGAGCAGTCCAACTCCTCGCTGGTGTACGGCAACGCGTACATCCTGAAGATCTTCCGCCGGGTCTTCCCGGGCACCAACCCGGACCTGGAACTGCCGCTCGCGCTCTCCCGCGAGGGGTGCGGGCGGGTCCCGGCGCCGGTCGCCTGGTTCGAGGCGGCGACGCCGGAGCGGCTGACCCTCGGGGTGCTCCAGCCCTTCCTGCGCGGCGCCCAGGACGGCTGGCAGCTCGCCCTGCGCGCCCTCGCCACCGGGCACGACTTCCTGGACGAGGCGAGGGCGCTCGGCCGGGCCACCGCCGAGGTGCACACCGCGCTCGCCGCCGCCCTGCCCACCCCGGTGCTCCGCCGCTCCCAGACCGACGAGCTGGCCGCCGCCATGGTGGAGCGCCTGGAGGCCGCAGCCCACGCGGTCCCGGAGCTGGTCCCGTACGTCCCCGGGCTGCGCACCGCCTTCGACGCGGTCGCCGCGCTCGGGCACCGGGGCCGCAGCTGGGCCGCCCAGCGGGTGCACGGCGACCTCCACCTCGGCCAGACCCTGCGCGGCGCCGACGGGTTCTGGTCGCTGATCGACTTCGAGGGCGAGCCGGCCCGGCCGCTCCCGGAGCGCCGCAGCCCGCAGCCCCCGGTGCGCGATGTCGCCGGGATGCTGCGCTCCTTCGACTACGCGGCCCGCTCGCACCGGCCCTGGAAGCCCGAGTGGGCCGCCCGCTGCCGGGACGCCTACTGCGACGGCTACGCCGAGGCGGCGGGCACCGACCCGCGCGCCGAGCCGGAGCTGCTGCGCGCCCACGAGACCGACAAGGCGGTGTACGAGGTGCTGTACGAGGCCCGGCACCGGCCCGACTGGCTGCCGGTCCCCATGGCCGCGATCCACCGCCTGGCCTCGGCCTCCGGCTGAGGATGCCCCGCCCCCCGTACCGCCCCGCCAACACCCCGAGGAGGCAGTCCCTGTGACCGCCCGCAAGCCGTCCCGCAAGTCCGAGCCCGCCGCGCCCGCCGCCGAGCTGCCGCTCGCCGAGGAGCCGATCGCCGCCACCCTGTCCTCGCCGACGGCCGGGCCGCCCGCGAAGAAGCGCGCCCCGAAGAAGGCCGCCGCGACGGGGGCCGCCGCCGCCGCGCCGAAGCGCGCGAAGAAGGCCGCCGCGCCGCCCAAGCCCCGCAGCGCGGGCAGTCAGGAGCTGCGTCCGGCCACCCCGCTGCACGACGCCGACCGGGGCAGGCTGCTGGCCGGCGAGCACCACGACCCGCACGGCCTGCTGGGCGCGCACCAGGTGGGCGACGGGGTGGAGATCCGGGTGCTGCGCCCGTTCGCCCGGTCGGTCACCGTGCTCGCGAAGGGGCTGCGGGCGCCGCTGCACAGCGACGGGGACGGGCTGTTCTCCGGGGTGCTGCCGCTGCCCTCGGTGCCGGAGTACCGGCTGCTGGTGGCGTACGAGGACAACGAGATCGAGGTCCACGACCCGTACCGCTTCCTGCCCGCGCTCGGGGAGCTGGATCTGCACCTGATCCGCGAGGGCCGGCACGAGGAGCTGTGGACCGCGCTCGGGGCGCGGCCGATGGAGCACCAGGGCGTCGCCGGGACGCGGTTCACGGTGTGGGCGCCGAACGCCCGGGGCGTGCGGGTGTGCGGTGACTTCAACTACTGGGACGGCACGGGCTTCCCGATGCGGTCGCTGGGCTCGTCCGGGGTGTGGGAGCTGTTCCTGCCGGGGACCGGGGAGGGCGCGCTGTACAAGTTCGACATCTGCCGCCCCGACGGTTCGCACACGATGCGCTCGGACCCGATGGCCCGGCACACCGAGGTGCCGCCCGCCACCGCCTCGGTGGTGACGGCCGCGCACCATGAGTGGCGGGACCAGGAGTGGATGGCGAAGCGCGGGAGCGTGCCGGTGCACGAGGCGCCGTTCTCGGTGTACGAGGTGCACCTGCCGTCCTGGCGGCCCGGTCTCTCGTACCGGCAGCTGGCGGAGCAACTGCCCGCGTACGTCAAGGAGCTGGGCTTCACGCACGTCGAGCTGATGCCGGTGTCGGAGCACCCCTTCGGCGGCTCCTGGGGCTACCAGGTCACCGGGTTCTACGCGCCGACCTCCCGAATGGGCTCGCCGGACGACTTCCGCTTCCTGGTGGACGCGCTGCACCGGGCCGGGATCGGCGTGATCATGGACTGGGTGCCGGCGCACTTCCCGCGCGACGACTGGGCGCTCGCGGAGTTCGACGGGCGGCCGCTGTACGAGCACGAGGACCCGAGGCGGGCCGCGCACCCGGACTGGGGGACGCTGGAGTTCGACTACGGGCGCGCCGAGGTGCGCAACTTCCTGGTCGCCAACGCCACGTACTGGTGCGAGCAGTTCCACATCGACGGGCTGCGGGTGGACGCGGTGGCCTCGATGCTCTACCTGGACTACTCGCGCGAGGACGGCCAGTGGTCGCCCAACGAGTTCGGCGGGCGGGAGAACCTGGACGCGGTCTCCTTCCTCCAGGAGATGAACGCCACGGTCTACCGGCGCAATCCGGGCGTGGTCACCATCGCCGAGGAGTCCACGGCCTGGGAGGGCGTGACCCGGGCGACCGACCACGGCGGGCTCGGCTTCGGGCTGAAGTGGAACATGGGCTGGATGCACGACTCGCTGGTGTACGTCTCCAAGGAGCCGGTGCACCGCAAGTACCACCACAACGAGATGACGTTCTCGATGGTGTACGCGTACAGCGAGAACTACGTGCTGCCGATCTCGCACGACGAGGTGGTGCACGGCAAGCAGGCGCTGGTCTCCAAGATGCCCGGCGACTGGTGGCAGCAGCGCGCCAACCACCGCGCGTACCTGGGCTTCATGTGGGCCCACCCGGGCAAGCAACTGCTGTTCATGGGGCAGGAGTTCGCACAGGGCGCGGAGTGGTCGGAGGGCCACGGCCCGGACTGGTGGCTGCTGGACCCGGCGTACGAGGCGTCCGGCGACCACCGCGGGGTGCGGGAGCTGGTCGGCGACCTCAACAAGGTGTACGGGGCGACGCCCGCGCTCTGGCAGCGCGACACCCGTCCGGAGGGCTTCGCCTGGGTGGACGGGGGCGCGGCGGAGGACAACGTGTTCGCGTTCCTGCGCCACGACGCGAAGGGGGCGCCGCTGCTGGCGGTCTCCAACTTCTCACCGGTGGTGCGGCACGACTACCGGCTCGGGGTGCCGGAGGGCCCCCGGCTGTGGGCGGAGGTTCTGAACACGGACGAGGCCCGGTACGGGGGGAGCGATGTGCGCAACGAGGAGCCGCTGAAGCCGGAGGACGTGCCGTCGCACGGCAGGCCGTCGAGCGTGTCGCTGACGCTGCCGCCGCTGGCGACGGTGTGGTTCAAGCCGGCGTGACGCGGTGACGCGACGAGGGGCGGGGTCCGGTGGCCCCGCCCCTCGGGCGGTTCAGAGCACGTCCTCCAGCTCTTGGAGCAGCCGCCGCTTCGGGCGGGCGCCGACCATGGACTTCACCGGTTCGCCGTCCCGGAACACCATCAGGGTCGGCATCGAGAGGACGCCGTACCGGGTGCTGATCCCCGGGTTGCGGTCGACGTCGATCTGGACGACGCGGAGCCGTTCGCGCTCCTCGTCGGCGATGGCGCCCAGGACCGGGGCGAGCTGGCGGCAGGGGCCGCACCAGTCGGCGGTGAACTCCACCAGGACGGGCCGGGTCTCCCCCCGCACCTCGGTGTCGAAGGTCTCGTCGGTGAGCTCGTCGACACCCGTTACGTGGATCATCAGTCATCCTCCCAGTTCGCAGCGTGGTTCGGGGCCGCCGGGCAGGTCGGCGGACACCTCCAGCTCGGCGCGGGCCAGCTGGGCGCCCACCTCCGTGCGGACGGCCCGAAGCTGCTCGATGAGCCGGTCCAGCTCGCCGAGCTTGCGCCGGTAGACGGCGAGCGAGGCGGGGCAGGCGTCCCCGGCGGGGTGCCCGGCGCGCAGGCACTCCACGAAGGGCCGGGTCTCCTCCAGGTCGAACCCGAAGTCCTGGAGGGTCCGGATCTGCTGGAGCAGCCTGAGGTCGCTCTCGTCGTACGTGCGGTAGCCGTTCACCGCGCGCCGTGCGGGCAGCAGCCCGCGCGACTCGTAGTAGCGCAGCGTCCGCGTCGTCGTCCCGGCCCGTTCGGCCAGCTCCCCGATTCGCATGCCGCGACCGTAATCCTTGACGCCGACGTCAAGGCAAGGGCGTCAGACCTTGGTGAGCGAGGGCCGGTCCTCGCCGCCCTCGCGGGCCTCGGGGACGTACGGCTCGGCGGGGCCCTCGTCGCTGAGCATCTTCTCGTCGAAGGGGACCGCGCCGGAGAGGACCTGGCCGACCCGTTCGCGGTCGATCTCCTTGGTCCAGGTGCCGACGAGGACCGTGGCGACCGCGTTGCCCGCGAAGTTGGTCAGGGCGCGGGCCTCGCTCATGAAGCGGTCGATGCCGACGATCAGGCCGACGCCGTCGACCAGCTCGGGGCGGTGCGACTGGAGCCCGCCGGCCAGCGTGGCGAGACCGGCGCCGGTGACGCCCGCCGCGCCCTTGGAGGCGATGACCATGAAGACGAGCAGGGAGATCTGCTCACCGATGCTCAGCGGGTCGCCGGTGGCGTTGGCGATGAACAGCGAGGCCATCGTCAGGTAGATCGCGGTGCCGTCCAGGTTGAAGGAGTAGCCGGTCGGCACGGTGATGCCGACGACGGGCTTGCTGACGCCCATGTGCTCCATCTTCGCGATCAGCCGGGGCAGCGCCGACTCCGAGGAGGAGGTGGACAGGATCAGCAGGAACTCCCGGCCGAGGTACTTCAGCAGCGCGAAGATGTTGACCCCCGCGACCAGGCGCAGGATCGCGCCGAGCACCACGAAGACGAAGAGCGCGCAGGTGACGTAGAAGCCGATCATGATGACCGCGAGGGACTTCAGCGCGTCCACGCCGGTCTCGCCGACCACCGCGGCCATCGCGCCGAACGCGCCGATGGGCGCCGCCCACATGATCATGGCGAGGATGCGGAAGACGAGGCGCTGGATGTGCCCGATGCCGCGCAGCACCGGCTCTCCGGCCGAGCCCAGGGCCTGGAGCGCGAAGCCCGCGAGCAGGGCGATCAGCAGGGTCTGGAGGACCTCGCCCGCGGTGAAGGCGGAGACCAGGGTGGTCGGGATGATCCCGAGCAGGAAGTCCGTGGTGGACTCGCCGGCCCCCTCGGCCTGCTTCTCACCGGCGGCCCGGACCGCCTCGGTGATGTGGAGGCCGGAGCCGGGCTCCAGGATGTTGCCGACGATCAGGCCGATGGCCAGGGCGACCGTCGACATGACGAGGAAGTAGCCGAGGGCGAGGCCGCCGACGGCCCCGACCTTGGCGGCCTTGCGGACCGAGCCGACGCCCAGGACGATCGTGCAGAAGATGATCGGCGAGATCATCATCTTGATCAGGTTCACGAACCCGGTGCCGATGGGCTTCAGCTCGACGGCGGCGTCGGGGGCGACGAAGCCCACGAGGATGCCGAGGCCCACGGCCACGATCACGGCGAGATACAGATACTTCGTACGGTCCGGCTTGGCGCGTTCCGCTTCGGCGGCGTTCACTGCCACGGGGGTCTCCTCGGGTCGTCGTCGTCCCACCCCCGTGCCGGGGGCCCCGGCGACTATCCCGCCCGCTGTGACCCCGGTCACCGTTGCGTGCATTTCGTTCATACGTTTTCGGCCAGGCAGACTGGTCGGCATGCGTTTTCCCCGTACCCGACCGCGCAGCCTGGCCGGCCAGCTGTTCGCGTGGCAGGTGGTGCTGGTGGCGGCCGTCGTGGCGGGGTGCGCGTTCTTCGCGTACGTCTCCGGGCGCGGCCAGGCCGAGGAGACGGCGGCGCGGCAGGTGCGGGCGGTGGCCCTCTCGGTGGCCGGATCGCCGTCCGTCCGGGAGGCGATCCGCACCGACGACCCGTCCGCCGCGCTCCAGCCGTACGCGGAGCGGGTGCGCAAGGAGACCGGGATCGCCTTCATCACGATCATGAGCCCGGACCGGGTCCGCTGGACGCACCCGGACGCCGACCGCATCGGTGAGACCTTCCTCGGCCACACCGCCCGGGCGCTGCGCGGCGAGACCTTCACGGAGACGTACACCGGCACGCTCGGGCCCTCCATCCGGGTCGTCACCCCGGTCCGCGACGGCGGCCGGATCACCGGCCTGGTCAGCGCGGGCATCACGGTGGACCGGGTCTCCTCGCAGGTGCGGGCGCAGCTGGGCGCCCTGGCGCTGGCGGCGGGTGCGGCCCTGGTGCTCGGCGGGCTCGGCACGTACGTGATCAACGCGCGGCTGCGGCGGCACACGCACGGGATGAACGCGGCGGAGCTGAGCAGGCTGCACGATTACCACGAGGCGACCCTGCACGCGGTGCGCGAGGGGCTGCTGATGCTGGACGGGCAGCGCCGGATCGCCCTGATCAACGACGCGGGCCGGGACCTGCTCGGCCTGGCCCCGGGCACGGTGGGCCGCCGGGTCGCGGACCTCGATCTGCCGGCCCCGCTGACCGGGGCGCTGCTCGCCTCCGAGGAGCGGGTGGACGAGGTGCACCTGACGGCGGACCGGGTCATCGTCGTCAACACCCGCCCGGTGGTCGGCGGCGAGCGGCGCGGGACCGTGGTGACCCTGCGCGACCACACCGAGCTCCAGGCGCTCTCCGGGGAGCTGGACTCGGAGCGCGGTTTCACCCGGGCGCTGCGCTCCCAGGCGCACGAGGCGGCGAACCGGCTGCACACCGTGGTCTCGCTGATCGAGCTGGGCCGGGCGGACGAGGCGGTCGGCTTCGCCACGGCGGAGCTGGAGCTGGCCCAGGCGCTCACCGACCGGGTGGTGGGCGCGGTCGCCGAACCGGTGCTCGCCGCCCTGCTCCTGGGCAAGGCGGCGCAGGCGAACGAGCGGGGCGTGGAGCTGGTGCTCGCGGAGGACAGCCTCATCGACGACGGCGCGCTGCCCGCCTCGCTCCCCGCCCGCGACCTGGTGACGATCCTCGGCAATCTGATCGACAACGCGGTGGACGCGGTGACCCAGGAGGCGGCCGGGTCCGGGCAGCGCGGCCGGGTCGTGGTCACCGCGCTCGCCGAAGGGGGCGAACTGCTGCTGCGGGTCGCGGACAACGGGGCCGGGGTCGACCCGGCGGACGCGGCCGAGGTGTTCCGGGCGGGCTGGTCGACGCACGGCGCGGGGCGCGGCCTCGGCCTGGCCCTGGTCCGGCAGGCGGCGCACCGGAGCGGCGGGACGGTGGGCCTGGAGCAGGGGCCGGACGGGGGCGCGGTGTTCACCGTACGGCTGCCGCTGGCGGCGGGGGTGCGGGCGTGATCCGGGTGCTGGTTGTGGAGGACGACCCGGTCGCGGCGGACGCGCATCAGCTGTACGTGGGCCGGGTGCCGGGCTTCGCGGTGGCCGCCGTGGCGCACTCGCGCGCCGAGGCGGTCCGGGCGCTGGAGCGCACCCCGGTCGATCTGCTGCTCCTGGACCTCTATCTGCCCGACGGGCACGGGCTCCAGCTGCTGCGCTCGCTGCGGGCGGCCGGGCACGCGGCGGACGTGATCGCGGTGACCTCGGCCCGCGACCTGGGCGTGGTCCGGGAGGGCGTCTCGCTGGGCGTCGTGCAGTACGTGCTGAAGCCGTTCACCTTCGCCACGCTGCGGGACCGGCTCGTGCGGTACGCGGAGTTCCGGGCGGCGGCCGGTGAGGCGAGCGGGCAGGACGAGGTGGACCGGGCGCTCGCCGCGCTGCGGGCCCCGGAGCCGGCCCGGCTGCCCAAGGGGCTGAGCGGTCCCACCCTGGAGTCGGTGACCGGGGCGCTGCGGGCGGCCCCGGACGGTCTCAGCGCCTCGGCGGCGGGCCTGGAGCTGGGGATCTCGCGGATCACCGCGCGCCGCTATCTGGAGCACCTGGTGACGGCGGGGCGGGCGGTGCGCAGTCCGCAGTACGGGCAGGTGGGGCGGCCGGAACTGCACTACCGGTGGCGGCCGGAGGGGCGCTGAGACGCCCGGGGCGCTCCTAGGACCTTCCTACGAGCCGTGTTCTCGGGCGAACGCACCGTAGTCAGCGGAGCCCCCGCCTCCTTACGGTGTCCCCGTGCACCCCTCCCCTCCTTTCAACGCCCCCGCCGCGCGAAGACTCCGCGAGGCCCTGGGTATGGCTCCCGGCCATGTCGCCTATGGTCTCGGCGCTCAGTACGGACTACGGATCACCGCCGAGACGGTGACCGCCTGGGAGCGCGGGCTCGCGCTCCCCACGGAGTACGAACTCACCGCACTGGCCGGGGTGCTGTGGTGCGCCCCGGGCGAGCTGCTGACGGCCGCGCGCAGCCTGCGCGAGCACCGGGTCTCCCGGGCGCTGTCGCCGGACGAGCTGGCCGCCCGGCTGGGGATGGCCGCCTCCGCGTATCTGCGCATGGAGGAGTCGGGGCGGTGGCGGGGCAACGAGCGCCAGTCCGCCGCGCTGAGCGAGGCGCTGGGCCTGACGCCCGCGGACTTCGTGACGGCGACCGGGCGCGGGGAGGAGCTGGCGGAGCTGCTGCGCGGCGCGGTGACGACGCGGTGGCAGGCGTACAGCCGTCCGGTGGCCAAGCTGGTGCCGGTGGACCGGCGCAGGATCCAGGAGGCCCTGGAGCGGCTGCACGGCGACTACCAGGCGCTGATGGTCTCCACGCTGAGCTGGAGCAGCGCCGGCACGGACCGGCCGGGCAACACCGGTGAGGAGGGCCGGGCCTTCCTCACCGGGATCGTGCCCCGCTTCTGGGAGGCGGCCGGCCCTTCGGCGTAAGCCGCTCAGAAGACCGACTCGGCCTCGTGCATCCGGTCCAGCGGGACCGTCTTGAGCTGGGTGACCGCCTCGGCGAGCGGGACCATCACGATGTCGTTGCCGCGCAGCGCGGTCATCCGGCCGAAGTCGCCCCGGTGCGCGGCCTCCACCGCGTGCCAGCCGAAGCGGGTGGCGAGGACGCGGTCGTACGCGGTCGGGGTGCCGCCGCGCTGGACGTGGCCGAGGATGACCGGGCGGGCCTCCTTGCCGAGCCGCTTCTCCAGTTCGACGGCCAGCCGGTTGCCGATGCCCTGGAACCGCTCGTGCCCGAACTGGTCGATCTCGCCCTTGGCGTACGGCATCGAGCCCTCGGCCGGGTGCGCGCCCTCGGCGACGCAGATGACGGCGAACTTCTTGCCGCGCGCGAAGCGCTCCTCGACCATCTTGACCAGGTCGTCCACCTCGAACTTGCGCTCGGGGAGGCAGATGCCGTGGGCGCCGCCGGCCATGCCGGACTCCAGGGCGATCCAGCCCGCGTGGCGGCCCATCACCTCGACGACCATCACGCGCTGGTGGGACTCGGCGGTGGTCTTCAGACGGTCTATGGCCTCCGTCGCGACGCCCACGGCGGTGTCGAAGCCGAACGTGCGGTCGGTGGAGGAGATGTCGTTGTCGATGGTCTTCGGGACGCCGACGACGGGCATTCCGGCGTCCGCGAGCATCCGGGCGGCGGTCAGTGTGCCCTCGCCGCCGATCGGGATCAGCGCGTCCATGCCGTAACGCCGGCTCAGCTCGGCGCAGTTCTCGGCGGCCTCGCGCAGCCGGGCGCGCTCCAGGCGGGCCGAGCCGAGGATGGTGCCGCCGCGGGCGAGGATGCCGCTGACCGCGTTGAGGTCGAGGGGCCTGAAGTGGCCGTCGAGGAGGCCCTTGAAGCCGTCCTCGAAGCCGATGACCTCGTCGCCGTGGCCGACGACGGCCCGGTGGACGACCGAACGGATCACTGCGTTCAGGCCGGGGCAGTCGCCGCCTGCGGTGAGAACTCCGATGCGCATCCTGTTCCGTCTCCTGCTCGCTGGGCCCGTCCGTTTTGGCATCCGGAACGGGGGCTTCTACCGCTTGCCCCGTACCGTGAGTCACGACGAGTGTCCCACGCCGGGCGCGCGGCTCGCGCTCCCGCCCGGTCCGGCGCCGCCTGCGCGCGCCTCCGCGGGGCAGTCGTCCGGCGGGCGGCCCCTGTGCCCCACGGGTATCGTCAAACGGGCGATTACCACTCGAACCGGGCACCATACCGGACCAGAGACGACGGGAGAGCACGCGTGACGCGCAGCGTGTACGTGACCGGGATCGACCGGGGAGACGGCCGCCAGGTCGTGGACCTGGGCGTCATGGAGCTGCTGACCCGCCAGGTGGACCGGGTCGGGGTGTTCCGCCCCCTGGTCCACGACGACCCGGACCGGCTGTTCGAGCTGCTGCGGGCCCGCTACCGGCTCTCCCAGGACCCGGGCACGGTCTACGGGATGGACTACCACGAGGCGTCCGCGATCCAGGCCGAGCAGGGCACCGACGAACTCGTCTCCCGGCTGGTCGAGCGCTTCCACCAGGTGGCCGTCGACTACGAGGTGGTCCTCGTCCTCGGCACCGACTACGCCGCCACCCAGCTCCCCGACGAGCTGGCGCTCAACGCCCGCCTGGCCAACGAGTTCGGCGCCTCGGTGATCGCGGTCGTCGGCGGCAAGGACCAGAACGCCGAGTCGGTGCGCGCGGAGACCCGCAACGCGTACCGGGCGTACTCCGGCCTGGGCTGCGACGTGCTCGCGATGATCGTGAACCGGGTAGCCCCCGCCGACCGGGACGTCGTCGCGGAACGCCTCGCCGCGACCCTGCCGGTCCCCTGCTCGGTGCTGCCGGACGACCCCGCCCTCTCGGCGCCGACGGTCGCCCAGATCACCGCGGCCCTGGACGGCACGGTGCTCCTCGGCGACGACTCGGGGCTCGCCCGGGACGCGCTCGACTTCGTCTTCGGCGGCGCGATGCTGCCGAACCTGCTGAAGGCGCTGACCCCGGGGTGCATGGTGGTGACCCCCGGGGACCGCGCGGACCTGGTGGTCGGCTCGCTCGCCGCGCACAGCGCCGGGACGCCGCCGATCGCCGGGGTGCTGCTGACCCTGGACGAGCGGCCCGGCGAGGAGATACTCACGCTGGCCGCGCGGCTCGCGCCGGGCACCCCGGTCGTCTCGGTGGCCGGCGGCTCCTTCCCCACCGCCGCGGAACTCTTCGCCCTGGAGGGCAAGCTCAACGCGGCGACCCCGCGCAAGGCGGAGACCGCGCTCGGCCTCTTCGAGCGCCATGTCGACACCGCCGCCCTCCTGGACCGGGTCTCGGTCGCCCGCAGCGGCCGGGTCACGCCGATGATGTTCGAGCACGAGCTGCTGGAGCAGGCGCGCGCGGACCGGCGCCGGGTGGTGCTGCCGGAGGGCACCGAGGAGCGCGTGCTGCGCGCGGCGGACGTGCTGATGCGCCGGGACGTCTGCGACCTCACGCTGCTCGGCGACCCGGACACCATCCGCAAGAAGGCCGCCGACCTCGGCATCGACCTGGCCGAGACCCAGCTCATCGACCCGCAGACCTCGGAGCTGCGCCAGTCGTTCGCCGAGCGGTACGCACAGCTGCGGGCGCACCGCGGGGTGACGGTCGAGCTGGCGTACGACGTGGTCTCGGACGTCAACTACTTCGGCACCCTGATGGTCCAGGAGGGCCTGGCCGACGGAATGGTCTCCGGCGCGGTGCACTCCACGGCGGCGACCATCCGGCCCGCCTTCGAGATCATCAAGACGAAGCCGGACGCCTCGATCGTCTCGTCGGTCTTCTTCATGTGCCTCGCCGACAAGGTGCTGGTGTACGGCGACTGCGCGGTCAATCCGGACCCGGACGCCGAGCAGCTCGCGGACATCGCGGTGCAGTCCGCCGCCACGGCCGCCCGCTTCGGCGTCGAGCCCCGGATCGCGATGCTGTCGTACTCGACGGGGACCTCGGGCACCGGCGCCGACGTGGACAAGGTGCGCGAGGCGACGGACCGGGTGCGCGGGAGCCGCCCGGACCTGAGGATCGAGGGGCCCATCCAGTACGACGCGGCGGTCGAGCCGAGCGTGGCCGCGACCAAGCTGCCGGGCTCCGAGGTGGCCGGGCAGGCGACGGTCCTGATCTTCCCGGACCTGAACACCGGCAACAACACGTACAAGGCCGTGCAGCGCTCGGCGGGCGCGGTGGCGGTGGGGCCGGTCCTCCAGGGGCTGCGCAAGCCGGTCAACGACCTGTCCCGGGGCGCGCTCGTGCAGGACATCGTGAATACCGTGGCCATCACCGCGATCCAGGCCCAGGGCGAGGAGTGACCCGCATGACCACCCCGAACACCGAAGACGCGGCGGCGGCCGGGAAGCCGAGCCGGGTGCTCGTGCTCAACTCCGGCTCGTCCTCCGTGAAGTACCAGCTGCTCGACATGGACGACCGCTCCCGGCTGGCGTCCGGGCTCGTCGAGCGGATCGGCGAGGAGACCTCCCGGCTCGTGCACACCCCGCCGGCCGGGGGCGGCGAGCCCCGGGAGCGCACGGGCCGGATCGCCGACCACGACGAGGCGCTGAAGGCGGCGGCCGAGGAGCTGGCGGCCGACGGGCTCGGCCTGGACTCCCCCGATCTCGCGGCGATCGGGCACCGGGTGGTGCACGGCGGGCTGCGGTTCACCGAGCCGACCGTGGTCACCGACGACGTGCTCAAGGAGATCGAGCGGCTGGTCCCGGTGGCGCCGCTGCACAACCCGGCCAACATCACGGGCATCCGCACCGCCCAGGCGCTCCGCCCGGACCTGCCGCAGGTGGCGGTGTTCGACACGGCGTTCCACACGACGATGCCGGAGTACGCGGCGCGGTACGCGATCGACGTGGAGACGGCCGACGCCCACCGCATCCGCCGCTACGGCTTCCACGGCACCTCGCACGCGTACGTCTCCCGCAGGGCGGCCGAGCTGCTGGGCAAGGAGCCGGCGGACGTCAACGTCATCGTGCTGCACCTGGGCAACGGGGCGTCCGCCTCGGCGGTCGCGGGCGGCCGGTGCGTGGAGACGTCGATGGGCCTGACCCCCTTGGAGGGGCTGGTGATGGGTACCCGGTCCGGGGACATCGATCCGGCCGTCACCTTCCATCTGAAGCGGGTGGCGGGGATGTCGGCGGACGAGATCGACGTCCTGCTCAACAAGAAGAGCGGCCTGGTGGGGCTCTGCGGTGACAACGACATGCGGGAGATCCGGCGCCGGGTGGACGAGGGCGACGAGCGTGCGGCGCTCGCCTTCGACATCTACGTCCACCGGCTGAAGAAGTACATCGGCGCCTATGCGGCGGTCCTCGGCCGGGTGGACGCGGTGGTCTTCACGGCGGGGGTGGGCGAGAACTCCGCCCCGGTGCGCGAGGCTGCCATCGCCGGTCTGGAGGAGCTGGGCCTCGCGGTGGACGCGGATCTCAACGCCGTACGGTCCGGCGTACCGCGGCTGATCTCGCCGGATTACGCACGGGTCGCGGTCGCCGTGGTGCCGACCGACGAGGAGCTGGAGATCGCCACCCAGACCTTCGCACTGGTCGACAACTGAGCGGGCCTCCGCCCTTTTGTATCTTCCACCAGCCGGAATATTCCGCAGCGAAACAAACCGATAGGATCCGCCTCATGCGCCGTTCCAAAATCGTCTGCACCCTCGGCCCCGCCGTCGACTCCCACGAGCAGCTCGTCGCTCTGATCGAGGCCGGCATGAGCGTGGCCCGTTTCAACTTCAGTCACGGCTCCCACGCGGAACACCAGGGTCGTTACGACCGGGTCCGCAAGGCCGCCGCCGAGACCGGGCGGGCGGTCGGCGTGCTCGCCGACCTCCAGGGCCCGAAGATCCGCCTGGCGAAGTTCGCCGAGGGTCCGGTCGAGCTGGTCCGCGGGGACGAGTTCGTCATCACCGCCGAGGACGTCCCCGGGGACAAGTCGATCTGCGGCACGACCTACAAGGGCCTGCCCGGTGACGTCGCCAAGGGCGACCCGATCCTGATCAACGACGGCAACGTCGAGCTGAAGGTCGTCTCCGTGGAGGGCCCCCGGGTCCACACCATCGTCATCGAGGGCGGGGTGATCTCCGACCACAAGGGGATCAACCTGCCGGGTGCCGCGGTCAACGTCCCGGCCCTGTCCGAGAAGGACGTCGAGGACCTGCGCTTCGCGCTCCGGATGGGCGCCGACATGGTCGCGCTCTCCTTCGTCCGCGACGCCAACGACGTCAAGGACGTCCACAAGGTGATGGACGAGGAGGGCCGCCGGGTCCCCGTCATCGCCAAGGTGGAGAAGCCGCAGGCCGTCGAGCACATGGAGGGCGTCGTCATGGCGTTCGACGGTGTGATGGTCGCCCGTGGCGACCTCGCCGTCGAATACCCGCTGGAGCGCGTCCCGATGGTGCAGAAGCGCCTGGTGGAGCTGTGCCGGCGCAACGCCAAGCCGGTGATCGTGGCGACCCAGATGATGGAGTCGATGATCACCAACTCCCGTCCGACCCGCGCCGAGGCGTCCGACGTCGCCAACGCGATCCTGGACGGCGCGGACGCGGTCATGCTCTCCGCGGAGTCCTCGGTCGGCGCGTACCCGATCGAGACGGTCAAGACCATGTCGAAGATCGTGGTCGCCGCCGAGCAGGAGCTGCTTTCCAAGGGCCTCCAGCCGCTGGTGCCGGGCAAGAAGCCCCGTACGCAGGGCGGTTCGGTGGCCCGCGCGGCCTGCGAGATCGCGGACTTCCTGGGCGGCGAGGCGCTGGTCGCCTTCACCAAGTCCGGTGACACCGCCCGCCGGCTGTCCCGCTATCGCGCGGCCCAGCCGATCCTGGCCTTCACCACGGACGAGTCCACCCGCAACCAGCTGGCGCTCAGCTGGGGCGTCGAGGCCCACGTCGTCCCGCACGTGGACAACACGGACGCGATGGTCGACCTGGTCGACTCGGAGCTGTTGAAGCTCGGCCGCTACAACACGGGCGACACGATGGTCATCACGGCCGGCTCGCCCCCCGGGGTCCCCGGCACCACCAACATGGTCCGCGTCCACCACGTCGGCGGCCAGGACCAGGGCTGACGCACGGCGCGCGGGCGGTGCCCCCGGTTCCGGAACTCTCCGGGACCGGGGGCACCGCCCTTTTGGTGCCATGCCACCAGGCGCGTCAGGCGCCGTCCTGGGTGAAGTAGTTGTGCAGTCCCGGGACCGTCAGGGTGCCGCCGAACTGGCCGGCCTGGGTGACCTTCACCTTGGTGAAGAAGGCGAACGGGACGTTCAGCGGGGGCGGGGTCTCCGGGCTGAAGGTGATCGGGATGAGGCCGAAGAGGTTGCCCTTCAGCTCCTCCGTGTACATCGTCACCGTGCCGTTGCGGATCGTGGAGGTGGAGCCCTTCCGCGCCTGCACGTGGCCGGTGGTCCCGGGCATCGGGCCGGTCGTCAGCTGGTGCAGGTCCTTGATGTCGATCGAGGACGCGGTGAACTTCAGCACCTTCTTGGTGGTGTTGCCCGCCCGTACCTCCACGATGCCCTTGTAGTCGAGCCCGTTCAGGGTGAGCAGCGAGCTCTCCAGGATCCACGGGTCGGTGGGCAGGTTCGGGATGCCCGGCTCCGCCTTCGCGTTGGCCAGGGCCTCCGGGTCCGCGGTGGGGCACGGGAACGGCTCCTTGGCGCCGTCCGGGATGTCCTCGTCCTTCTTGGCGTCGGTGCCCTTGACGTCCTCGTCCAGCTCCTCGACCGTGCGGCCCGCCTTGCCGGCCGCGTCGCGGATGGCCTCGGTGGTCTTGTCGGCCGTGTCCTTCGCGGTGTCCTTCGCCGCGTCGGTGGCCTTGTCCGCGGTCCGGTCCTCGGAGTCCTCGGTGTCCGCGGTCGCGGACGGCTTCGGGGACGCCGTGGTGGGGCTCGGGGACGGGCTCGCCGTCTCCTTGTCCTTGTCGCCGTCGAAGAGGTCCTTGAGCGCGTCGCCGAGGCCCAGCGGGTCGAGCGGGTTCGTCGTCTTCGTGGGCGACGGCGTGGCGGCCGGGGTCTCGGCCGGGGCGGTGTCGGTGCTCTTCTTCGCGGTGTCGGTGCTCTTCTTCGCGGTGTCGGTGCTCTTCGCGGTGTCGGTGCTCTTCTTCGCGGTGTCGTCCGCGGAGCCCGTGGCCGTGGGCTTCGGGGCCGCCTCGCCGGTCGTCCCCGGCGTCGGCTTCGCGCTCTCGCTCGTGGCGGGGGACGGCGTCTTCGACGCGGAGGGCGTCGGGTCCGCCGACTCGCTCGGCTCGTCGGAGCGCGTGACGCAGGGGCCGGGCGCGAAGGGGATGTCCGTGGAGTCGTCGGCCATCGCCAGCCGGGGCGTGAGGCCCATCCCGACGAAGACCGCCGTCGGCATCGCGGCGAGCGCGAACGCCTTCTTGCCCGCGGGCATGTGGAGCTTCGTCAGCAGCGACTTCCTGGGGGCGGCGTGGCGGGGGCCTCTGCGTTCCCGGGTCCCGTTCTCGTCCGCACCGTTCATCTGCTCGTCGTCACCCCGCACGGTGCCTCCCGCCCTCGGCCTCGACCGTGGTGTCGTACGGGGCCTGCGGCTGCTCGGGAACACCGGCCCCGTGGAGCGCGCCCTCCGGGAACGGCTCGTCCTTCGCGAACGGGACGGTCTCCGGGGCCGCTTCGGCGGGAGCGGGCTCCTCGGCCGCCGGCGGTACGCCCGGGGCCCAGGCCACGGAGAGCGCGCCGCCGAGCAGGGCGAAGACGAAGCCGATCAGGAAGCCGCCGATGTTGGCGACGGGTATGGAGATGAGGGCCAGCAGAATCGCCGCGACACCGGCGAACACGCGGACGATGCTGTGGAACCACATCGTCAGGCCCAGCGTGACGAGCAGGACACCGATGATCAGCGAACCGGCGCCGGCCGTGGTGGACATCGCCAGCGTCACGTTGCCGAGGTGCATGTTCGCGTACGGGAAGTACATGATGGGCACGCCGCCCAGCATGGTGAACAGTCCGGCCCAGAACGGCCGGTCACCCCGCCAGGTGCGGAAGCCTCGCCGGGCGACGGAGAGGTAGTGCTCGTTCTGCCCTTGGGATTCGGGGCTCATGGAAAACAGCTCCCTGGGAACCGGTACTGCTGTGAGAAAGAGAAGGGTGGGCGGCCGGGGACCCGTGATGCGCCCCCGGCCGCCCGGGCTAGTGCCCTAGTAGCACTCGTCGACGCCCTTGGACAGCCCAAGGTGCAGACCCGGCAGCTTGAACGTTCCTGCCGTGGTGGCCCACGCCTGCTGCTTGACGCCCGTCAGCTTGGCGGTCTCGGCGCGCTGCGCGAACCCGTTCGGGTTGACGTACTTCCCGGCCTTGGGCTGGATGCCCGGGTCGCTCAGCTGGCCCGCGCCCACACCGATGTCGATGTTGCCGAACTCGGCGTCACCGCTGAGGTCCGAGACGTCGAGGTAGAGGCCGGTCGCGTCGACCAGCTTGTCCTCTCGGGCCTTGCCCGTGGCATTGCCCGGGTCGCCGGCGGTGAGCCTCAGCGTCACGCTGCCCAGCCCGAACGGCAGGTTGGGCGTGACGACCGACTGGCACATCTTGGTGATGGTGGCGTGACGGAACCCGGAGACGGCCACGGCGTGCGCCTTGCCCGGCTTCGTGGGGTCGGCGCCGTCCTCGGTCGCGATGCTGCCGTACTGGACGAAGCCCTGGCCGTTCAGCTCCTGCGCCGTGACCTTGAACTCCTGGCCCGACACGCTGAAGGACGCGGCGAGCGCGCCCTGGGCCAGACCGACGCCGACGGCGGCGGTGGCTATGACGCTCGGCACCATGACGACAGCGAAACGCTTCCATCTCGTGCCACCGCGAACCTGGGAACTCATACTTTTCCTCCTTCTCGGACGTACATCTCCGGTCAGGCATCCTGCCCGACCTGGGATGGGAGAAGTGCTACGTCCTCGGAAAGGAGAGCGCCCGCGTACGGAGGCTGTACCGCGTCCGCATCACCGGCGATCACCCCCGAGCGACAACCACGGGTCGCGCGTGTGCGCGACCTGATCGGACAGGCCCTGCCGGCCGGCAGGAACCCCCCTGTCCGGAGCCGGCGCCACTGCCGCCGACCCGCCCGGTGGGGACCCAACGGAGCCGCCGCTCCCGACTGGCAGTCGGACTGGCGTTATTGGACCGAGCGTGGCCGATCGTGGTCCATTCCCGGCCGGGACACAAGGGGGTTCGTTACTCGCTGGTAACGCCCTCATAACCGGGCCACGACCTGCTGGCACCGAGCGGCCACACAGGGTTGCCCCGGACCAACGGACGAAAAGGAGGAAGAGGGAGCGAAACAGGGCAGATCGCAAAGATCGATTTACTGCGAGTAACAGGCCGTGCTTTTATCAAGATTTGGTAAAGCGGGGCCCACTCTTATCGCCTGATCGCGAAAACGGCCGCGGCGCCCGGAGGCGGCCGCGGCCGTGTTGTCAGTTCGGCACAATCGGTTCGGACAGACCGGATCAGAACAGGACGCGTGCGAGCGCGGTGCGCGCGGCACCGACCCTCGGGTCCTCCGGGCCGATCACCTCGAAGAGGTCGAGCAGCCGCAGCCGGACCCGGTCGCGGTCCTCACCGAACGTCCGGCGCACGGTCTCGACCAACCGCCCGAAGGCGTCCTCGACATGGCCGCCGACGAGGTCCAGGTCGGCCGCCGCCAGCTGCGCGTCCGCGTCGGCCGGCTTCTCCGCCGCCTCCGCGCGCACCTTCTGCGGGTCCGTCGCCTGCACCCGGGACAGCAGCTCGGCCTGAGCGAGGCCCAGCTTCGCCTCGGTGTTGGCCGGGTCGTCGGACAGCACGTTCTTGTACGCCTGCACGGCGCCCGCGAAGTCGTTGGCGTCCAGCGCCCGGGCGGCCGCCTCGAGCAGGGAGTCGTACGGACCGGCCGGGACCGGGGCCGCCGCCTGGGTCGGCTCGCCCGCCGCCGACGGGTCCACCGCGATACCGGTCAGGCCGAAGCGCTCCTCGCCGACCTGGATCAGCTGGTCCAGGGTCTGCCGGATCTGGGCCTCGGGGGCCGCGCCCTGGAAGAGCGGCAGCGCCTGGCCGGCGACGACCGCGAAGACCGCCGGGATGCCCTGGATGCCGAACTGCTGCATCAGCATCTGGTTGGCGTCGACATCGACCTTGGCCAGCAGGAAGCGGCCGTTGTACTCGTGGGCCAGGCGCTCCAGGAGCGGGCCCAGCTGCTTGCACGGCTCGCACCACTCGGCCCAGAAGTCGATGACGACGGGCACTTCGGCGGAGCGCTGGAGGACGTCGTTCTCGAAGCCCGCCTCGTTGACGTCGATCACGAGGGAGGACGCGGGGACGGCCGCGGGGCCGCCCTGGCGTGCGGACTCGGCGCGCGCCTGCTCCGCCTTCGCCTTGGCCTCTCCGGCCGCCTTCACCGCGGCGAGGTCGACGACGCCGCTCATGGACATGTTTCTGGGCTGCATGCGTACATCCTCCCCCTTCGGTGCGCGGTTCCGGAAAGCGATACGTGAACCGCGCCCGTCCGCGACCCCCGCCGGTGTGCGGGGTGGACGGACAGACACGGTTGTGAGGCCCCTGAAAGACCCGGTTCGGCACCCGGTCCCCACCCGGCGCCTGTGGCTGTCGTTCGTTCGTGGCGTCCACGACGGTCCGGACCGTCGCCTTACGCTACGACCCGTAGCGTAACTGGCCACGCCCCCTCACGCACAAGAGTGTTCGGTGATCTGTCTCACGGCTTCGGGGGCCGGTCGGATTTACTTACTGGCGGGTATGGTCTCGGCATGCTCAGCCGCCCCCATCCCAAACCCGCACGATCGGGACGCCCGCGCAGCGCCGAGGCCGACGAGGCGATCCTGGAGGCGACCAGAGCCTCGCTGGTGGACCTCGGCTGGTCGAAGCTGACCATGGGCGACGTGGCGACGCGGGCCGGGGTCGCCAAGACGACCCTCTACCGGCGCTGGGCGGGCAAGAACGAACTGGTCGTGGACGCGGTGGCGGTGCTCTTCGACGAGCTGGAGATGCCGGACCTGGGCAGCCTGGCCGCCGATGTGGAGGCGGTCGTGCTCCAGTTCGCCGCGCTGCTCGACCGGCCGGAGACCCGGACCGCGCTGATGGCGGTGGTCGCCGAGTCGACGCGGGACGAGGCGCTGCGGGCCCGTATCCGCGACTCGATCGTCAACCGGCAGAAGCGGCTCGTGCTCCAGGGCCGGCGGCGGGCGCAGGAGCGCGGCGAGCTGCCCGTCGAGCCGGACGAGGCCACGGCGGACCTGACGGCGGACCTGATCTTCGATGTGATCGCCGGTGCGGTGGTGCACCGGACGCTGGTGAGCGCCGAGCCCGTCGATGCCGACTGGGCCCGGCGCTTCACGCTGCTGCTGCTGGCGGGGCTGGGCGCGGCCGCCGGACAGCCGGTACGTCAGAAGCCCGCGGGCTCCGTGTAGACGCCCCACTCGTCGCGCAGGACGCCGCAGATCTCGCCGAGGGTCGCCTCCGCGCGGACCGCGTCCAGCATCGGCGCGATCATGTTGGAGCCGTCGCGGGCGGCGGCCAGCATCGCGTCGAGGGCGGTCTTCACCCGGGCGTCGTCGCGGGCCTCCTTGCGGCCGGCGAGGACGCGGACCTGCTCGCGCTCGACCTCGTGGCTGACCCGCAGGATCTCCAGGTCACCGGTGACCGAGCCGTGCGCCGTGTTGACGCCGACGACCTTCTTGTCGCCCTTCTCCAGGGACTGCTGGTAGCGGAACGCGGACTCCGCGATCTCGCCGGTGAACCAGCCGTCCTCGATGCCGCGCAGGATGCCGGAGGTGATCGGGCCGACCGGGTGCTGCCCGTCGGGGTGGGCCCGGGTGCCGCGCTCCTTGATCTGCTCGAAGATCTTCTCGGCGTCGGCCTCGATGCGGTCGGTGAGCTGCTCCACGTACCAGGAACCGCCCAGCGGGTCGGCCACGTTGGCGACGCCGGTCTCCTCCATCAGCACCTGCTGGGTGCGCAGCGCGATCTCGGCGGCCTGCTCGGAGGGGAGCGCCAGGGTCTCGTCGAGGGCGTTGGTGTGCAGCGAGTTGGTGCCGCCGAGGACGGCGGACAGGGCCTCGACGGCGGTGCGTACGACGTTGTTGTACGGCTGCTGCGCGGTGAGGGAGACCCCGGCGGTCTGGGTGTGGAAGCGCAGCCACTGCGCCTTGTCGGTCTTCGCGCCGTACGTCTCCTTCATCCAGCGGGCCCAGATCCGGCGGGCGGCGCGGAACTTGGCGATCTCCTCGAAGAAGTCGAGGTGCGCGTCGAAGAAGAAGGACAGGCCGGGCGCGAAGGTGTCGACGTCGAGGCCGCGGGAGAGGCCCAGCTCCACGTAACCGAAGCCGTCGGCGAGGGTGTACGCCAGCTCCTGCGCGGCCGTCGCCCCGGCCTCGCGGATGTGGTACCCGGAGACGGAGAGCGGCTTGTACGCGGGGATGGAGGCGGCGCAGTGCTCCATCAGGTCCCCGATGAGGCGCAGATGGGGCTCGGGCTGGAAGAGCCACTCCTTCTGCGCGATGTACTCCTTGAAGATGTCCGTCTGGAGCGTGCCGTTGAGGACGGCCGGGTCGACGCCCTGGCGTTCGGCGGCGACCAGGTACATGCAGAAGACCGGGACGGCCGGGCCGCTGATCGTCATCGACGTCGTGACGTCACCGAGCGGGATGTCCTTGAACAGGACCTCCATGTCGGCGGCGGAGTCGATGGCGACGCCGCAGTGGCCGACCTCGCCGAGCGCGCGGGGGTCGTCGGAGTCGCGGCCCATCAGCGTCGGCATGTCGAAGGCCACGCTGAGCCCGCCGCCGCCGGCGGCCAGGATCATCTTGTAGCGCTCGTTGGTCTGCTCGGCGTTGCCGAAGCCCGCGAACTGGCGGATGGTCCAGGTGCGGCCCCGGTATCCGGTCGGGTGGAGGCCCCGGGTGAAGGGGTACTCGCCGGGCCAGCCGATCCGCTCGAAGCCCTCGTACGCGTCTCCGGGGCGGGGGCCGTAGACGGGCTCCACCGGGTCCCCGGACAGCGTGGTGAAGTCCGCGTCACGCTTGCGGGCCTTGTCGTAACGGGCCTGCCAGCGTTGGCGGCCTTCCTCGATCGCGTCAGCGTCCATACCCATCAATTTACTAGGACGTCCTAGTAAAAGTCGATGACAAACCGCCCGGCGCTTCGCGCGGGGCGGTTCGGAGGTGTCAGACGTTCGCGGGGGCCGCGGGCGTCGCGTCGGCGACCAGCGGCTCGACCTCGCGGACGACCTTGCGCTCCACGAAGAACGCGGCCGTCGGGATCGTGCCCGAGAGGAGCACCCAGGCCAGCTTGCCCAGCGGCCACTTCGCCTTGGAGCCCAGGTCGAAGGCGAAGATCAGGTAGATGATGTACAGCACGCCGTGGATCTGGGAGACGACGAGCGTCAGGCCCTCGCCCTTGTCGAAGCCGTATTTGAAGATCATGCACACGCAGAGGATCAGCAACATGACGGCGGTGACGTAAGCCATCACCCGGTATCGGGTCAGCACACTGCGTTTCATGCCAACGAGCGTAACCGGACGTCCGGGGCGATCTTGCAGCGGGCCGGACACCGGAACCGCGTCTCTCAGATCTCCTCGAAGTCCTGCGCGGCGATGCGCAGGGGCCGCAGCAGGGCGAAGATCTCGGCGCACTCCTCGGCGTCGTACGCCCCGAGTCCGAACTCCATCGCGACCAGGTCCCGGGTGGCCGATTCCACCACCTCGCGGCCCTTGTCGGTGATCGAGGCCAGCGTGCCCCGGCCGTCGTTCGGGTTCGGGCGCTTGTCGACCAGGCCGGAGCGCACCAGCCGGTCCACCGTGTTCGTCACGGACGTCGGGTGGACCATCAGCCGCTCGCCGATCTTGGACATCGGCAGCTCGCCCGCCTTGGAGAAGGTGAGCAGCACCAGCGCCTCGTACCGCGCGAAGGTCAGTCCGTACGGCTTGACGACGGCGTCGACCTCGGAGAGCAGGATCTGCTGCGCCCGCATGATCGAGGTGATCGCCGCCATGGACGGGACCGGGCCCCAGCGCTGCTGCCAGAGCTCGTCGGCGCGGGCGATGGGGTCGAAGGGGAGACTGAGCGGCTTCGGCACGGCCACGACCTTACCCATGGGGAACTTGGCGGTCCTCCCCGTCTCGCACTTCGGTCCGGGACCCGATAACGGGTGCGGGTACGGGTGCCGCACCGCGGGCACCGTCCGGACTTCTTCTCGGTGCCGGAATGAGGGGAGCCCCCGCCGGACGTTCCGGGGGGGCTCCGCGTACGTGCGTGCGGCGGGTCAGTCCGCGAGGTACCGCTCGACGGTCTCCACCTTGGAGGTGAGCCCGTCCGTGACGCCGGGGCGGATGTCCGCCTTCAGGACCAGCGAGACCCGCCCGGCGCGCGCCTCCACGGCGGCCACGGCGCGCTTGACGACGTCCATGACCTCGTCCCACTCCCCCTCGATGGAGGTGAACATCGCGTCCGTGCGGTTGGGCAGACCCGACTCGCGGACGACCCGGACGGCGTCGGCGACGTACTCGCCGACGTCCTCGCCGACCCCGAGCGGGCTGACGGAGAAGGCGACGATCATGCGCTGACCGTGCCTTCGCGGCGGGCCCGGGCGGCGATGACGCTGTCCGCCTCATAGCGCTTGAGCACCTTGTCCCCGTACAGGCCGCCGAACGGCAGCACGCACAGCAGGAAGAAGAACGCGACGCGCTTCAGCGGCCACTTGGTCTTCGCCCACACGTCGAGCAGCAGCACGACGTAGATCACGAAGAGCACGCCGTGCAGCATGCCCAGCGGCATCATCAGGAAGTCGATGTCGGAGACCCGGCTCAGCACCGAGCCGAAGAGGATCAGCGCCGGGAAGGACAGCGCCTCGGGAATCGAGATGAGGCGCAGCCGGTGCAGGGCGGTAGCGGTCTTGATGTCCACGGGGGCACCTTCGGTGGGAGGGTCGTGACAGCTTGTGAACGCACGCACAAGCGGCACCCATTGTGACATCGCGGGCGGGCGCCCCGGGCGCCGGGTACTGGCCCCCTGTTCCGGTGGCGGTCGCTGCGGCTATTTTCGCCGGGTGGCAATGTTCCGGCTCGAGGGAAACAAGACGCTCGCCGTCGATCTGGCAGGCGATGCCGTCAAGGCGAAGAACGGCTCGATGGTCGCGTACGAGGGCCAGATGACGTTCAAGAAGATGACGGGCGGCGGTGAGGGACTGCGCGGGATGGTGACCCGCAGGCTGACCGGTGAGTCGATGGCGGTGATGCAGGTCTCCGGGCAGGGCACCTGCTATTTCGCGGACCGGGCGAGCGAGATCAACCTCGTCACGCTGCACGGCGACAAGCTGTACGTCGAGGCGAGCAATCTGCTCTGCACCGACGCCGGGCTGCGCACCGGCACCACGTTCACCGGCCTGCGCGGCGGCGCGACGGGCAACGGCCTGTTCACCACCACCGTGGAGGGGACGGGGCAGGCGGCGATCATGTCGGACGGCACGGCCGTGGTGCTGCGGGTCTCCCCGCAGTACCCGCTGTTCGTGGACCCGGGCGCGTACATCGCCCACCAGGGCAACCTCCAGCAGAACTTCCAGTCCGGGGTGAACTTCCGGACGCTGATCGGCGAGGGCTCCGGTGAGTCCTTCCAGATCCGGTTCGAGGGCGACGGACTGGTCTACGTGCAGCCCAGCGAGCGGAACACGATCGGGGGGAACGTCTGATGCCGTTCCGTGAGATCAACTCGAAGATGGTCGAGGCCACGGTGGTCCCCGGCCAGAAGATGTTCAGCCAGCGCGGGGCGATGCTCGCGTACCGGGGTGAGGTGGCGTTCACGCCGAACATCCAGGGCGGCCAGGGCGGCATGATGTCGATGATCGGCCGCCGCCTGGCGAACGAGGCGACCCCGCTGATGACGGTCGAGGGCAACGGCACGGTGATGTTCGGCCACGGCGGCCACCACATCCAGGTGATCACCCTCTCCGGGGACACCCTCTATGTGGAGGCGGACCGGCTGCTCGCCTTCGACGGCACGCTCCAGCAGGGCACGATGTTCATGGGCTCGCAGGGCGGGGTCATGGGCATGGTGCGCGGCCAGGTGACCGGGCAGGGCCTGTTCACCACGACGCTCCGGGGGCACGGCTCGGTGGCCGTGATGGCGCACGGCGGGGTGATCGAGCTGCCGATCGCGCCGGGCCGCGACGTGCACGTCGACCCCCAGGCGTACGTCGCCCACCACGGCGACGTACGCAACAAGCTCTCCACCGCGCTCGGCTGGCGCGAGATGGTGGGCCGCGGCTCGGGCGAGGGCTTCCAGCTGGAGCTGAGCGGCAGCGGTGCGGTGTACGTCCAGGCGTCGGAGGAGAAGCTGTGAACGGGCCCGTGGTCTTCGACCCGATGACGCTGCCGGCGGACGACAACGTCAACGCGTACACCTTCTGTGTGGAGCTCAAGGGGAGCCAGTGGTTCCTCCAGAAGGGCAAGATGATCGCCTACTACGGGCAGATCAACTTCGACGGCATCGGGCACGGCCGCTTCGAGCGGCTGGTCCGCTCCAGCTTCCACTCGCCGCTGCACGCGAGCGACTGGGTGGTGGCCGAGGGCAGCGGCAAGATGCTGCTCGCGGACCGGGCGTTCGATGTGAACTCCTACGACCTGGACGACGGGAACCTGACCATCCGGTCCGGCAACCTGCTCGCGTACCAGCCTTCGCTGGCGCTGAAGCAGTCGATCGTGCCCGGGTTCCTGACGCTGATCGGCACGGGCAAGTTCGTCGCCGCGTCCAACGGTCCGGTGGTCTTCATGGAGCCCCCGCTGCGGGTGGACCCGCAGGCGCTGGTCGGCTGGGCGGACTGCCCCTCCCCCTGCCACCACTACGACCACGGCTACATGACCGGCCTGCTGGGCGGGCTGCGCGGGCTGACCGGGATCGGCGGCGCCTCCGGCGAGGAGCACCAGTTCGAGTTCGTCGGCGCCGGTACGGTGCTGCTCCAGTCCTCCGAGGCGCTGATGGCCGAACAGCCGACGGGGGCGGTGCCGCAGCAGGCGGGGGTGCCGGGTGGGGGTGCCGGGCCGGGGCAGACGCCCCGGGCGCCCGGTCAGCTGGGGGACCTCCAGCGTCGCTTCGGTTTGTGAACGGTAGTCTGCGGAGTGTGACGTCGAACGTCTGCGCCCCGGTGCGGGCCGCCCGTGCGGGCGGTGCGGTGCCGGGTGTCACATCCCCACACTTCGTCCGGCTTTCAACTTCTTAGGTAGAATCCATACATGGAGACCGAGACGGCCACCCGCTGGCTGAGCGACGCCGAGCAGTGCACCTGGCGCACCCACCTGGACGTCAGCAGGTTGCTGACCCACCAGCTGGAGAAGGACCTCCAGCCGTTCGGGCTGACCATGAACGACTACGAGATCCTCGTCAACCTCTCGGAGTCCGAGGACCGCCGGATGCGGATGAGCGACCTCGCGGGGGCGACCCTGCAATCCAAGAGCCGGCTCTCGCACCAGATCACGCGCATGGAGAGCGCGGGTCTTGTGCGGCGGGAGAACTGCGAGTCGGACCGGCGGGGGTTGTACGCGGTCCTCACGGACGAGGGCCTGGAGACGATGCGGAGGGTGGCGCCGCACCATGTCGCGTCCGTGCGCCGCCACTTCATGGATCTGCTGTCGGCGGAGGCGCTGGCGGAACTGCGCGCGGCGCTGACGCCGGTGGCGGAGCATTTGCGGGGGCAGCGGTAGGTAGGGAGGGTGGTGCGGGTGCGGGTGCGGGTGCGGGTGCGGTGCGGGTGCGGTGCGCCTGCGGCGGGCCTGTTCCCCTACCCGCCCCTTCCCGAAACCGGGGCGCTGCCCCGGACCCCGCTGCTCAATCGCCGCAGGGGCTGTTTTGCGCGCCTCCCGCGATTGAGGAACGGGGGTGCGGGGGCGGCGCCCCCGCGTCCTGGAGGGCCGGGAGCCGTAGCTCGAAGCGGGTACCCGACACCGTGAGGGTTCCGCCGTGGTGCGTGGCCACGTCTCGGGCGATGGCCAGGCCCAGGCCCGCCCCGCCGTCGTCCCGGGCCCGCGCCTCGTCCAGCCGGACGAAGCGTTCGAAGACGCGCTCCCGCTCCGCATCCGGCACCCCGAACCCGTCGTCCGTGACGGCGACGACCACCTCGTCGGCGTCCCGGACCACCGTGACGGACACCGAACGCACCGCGTGCCGCTGCGCGTTGTCCAGCAGGTTGCCGAGGACCCTGGCCAGGCGGGCGCGCGAACCGGCCACGTCGAGGCCGCCGTCCCGTACGCCGCCCTTTACGGACACCGCGACCGGGACGCGGTCGCCGACGCGCTGGGAGACCTCCTCGCGGACCAGCGCCCCCAGGTCGAGCCGCGAGAGCCCCGCCCGCTCCCCCGCGTCCAGCCGGGCCAGCAGCAGCAGGTCCGCGGCGAGGGCCTGGAGGCGCACGGTGTCCGCGACTGCGCCGGGCACGTCCAGCAGCTCCGGGTGCGCGGCGCCCACCTCCAGCTGGGTGCGCAGCGAGGCGATCGGGCTGCGCAGCTCGTGCGAGGCGTCGGCCACGAAGCGCCGCTGGCGGCCGACGGACTCCTCCAGCGCGGCGAGGGTCTCGTTGGTCGTACGGGCCAGCCTCGCGACCTCGTCACGGGAGCCCGGTTCCGGCACCCGCCGGGCCAGGTCCTCGGAGGCGGTGATCGCCGCCATCTCGCGCCGGATGCCCTCCACCGGGCGCAGGGCCCGCCGGGTCACCAGCCAGGTCACCCCGGCGACGACCAGGAGCACCACGGGCAGCCCCGCCAGCATCGCGGAGCGCACGCTGTCCACGGCCCGCTGCTCGGCGGCGAGCGGGGCGCCCGCGTGCACCGTCAGGGTGCGCCCGGCCGGGTCCGTGACCTCGACCGCGGCGAACCGGTAGTCGGCGCGGTCGCCGTCCACGGTGGCGGTGCCGTTGCCGAAGTCCGGTTCGTCGGTGGAGACCTCGCCCCGGCCCGGGTCGTCGTCGTCCCGGTCGTCATCGGTGTCCGTCGCCGCCCCCGCCGGGGCGACCCGGTCCGTGCCGGTGCCGGATATCGCCTCCAGGTCCTTGGATACGGCGACCACGCGCCCGTCCTCGTCGGTGACCTGGACCGGGTGCTCCTCCTCGTCGCCCGTGTCCAGCTCGGCGTACGGCACGCCGAGGGCCAGCTGTCCGGCGACCTCCCTGGCCGCGACCTCGGCCTGGAGGCCCGCCTGGTCGGTGAGGTTGGCGCGCAGGACGAGCAGAACGGCGAGCCCGGCGGCACCCAGGGCGAGGGCGACGACCACGGTGGCGCCGAGCGCGGCCCTGGCCCGTACCGACCTCACAGCGCCGCCAGCCGGTAACCGGCGCCCCGCACCGTGCGGATGGCGGCCGCGCCGAGCTTGCGGCGCAGGGTGCTGACGTACACCTCGACGATGTTCGGGTCGCCGTCGTACGCGAAGTCCCAGACGTGCTCCAGGATCTCCGCCTTGCTCACCACCTGCCCGGCGCGCAGGGCGAGTTGTTCGAGCACCGCGAACTCCTTGGCCGTCAGGGCGATCTCCTCGCCGCCGAGGTGCACCCGGCGGGCCGCGGTCTCCATCCGCAGCGCGCCCACGGTGACCACCGGCGAGCCGGTGCCGCCCCGGCGGCGCAGCAGGGCGCGGACCCGGGCGACCAGCACCACGTAGCTGAACGGCTTGGTCAGGTAGTCGTCGGCGCCCGTGTCCAGGCCCTCCGCCTCGTCGTACTCGCCGTCCTTCGCGGTCAGCATCAGCACCGGTACGTCGTGGCCGGCGGCGCGCAGGGCGGCGCAGACGCGGTAGCCGTTCATCCCGGGCAGCATGATGTCGAGAATCACCAGGTCGTACGCGCCCTCCGTCGCCCGGTGCAGGCCCTCGGCCCCGTCGTGCACGACGTCCACGGCGAATCCCTCGGCGGTGAGCCCCCGGGCCAGGGAGATCGCCAGCCGCTTCTCGTCCTCCACGATCAACAGGCGCATGCGCCCAGCGTCCCAAACGGAAGCTGAAGACGGTTTCAGGTGGCTTCAGGCTGCGTTCAGCATCGGCCGTCCAGTGTGGGGGCCGTATCGACGGTTCGCATCGATTCCGGGAGGAACTCTCATGAAGCGCAAGATCGTCATCGGTGTGGTGGCCGCGGCCGTGCTCGTCGGGGGCGGGACGGCGACCGCTGTCGCCCTCGCGGACGACGACGGCCGCGACGGGGGCGGTACGGAGCGTGCGGCCGCCTCACCGGCCGCGATCGGCAAGGCGGCGGTGCCCGGCACGGTGACCGAGGCGGAGCTCGACGAGGAGGACGGGCGGCTTGTCTGGGAGCTGGAGGTGTACGGCTCCGACAAGGTGTGGCACGACGTGACGGTGGACGCGGGGAGCGGGAAGGTCGTCGGGAGCCGGGTGGACCGGGACGAGGACGGGCGCGGGGTGCCTCGGGGTGGGGTCGTGTCGTTGGAGGAGGCGGTGAAGGCGGCGACGGGGGGCTGAGCCCGGGGCGGTGCGCCTGCGGCGGGCCTTGTCCCCTACCCGCCCCTTCCCGAAACCGGGGCGCTGCCCCGGGCCCCGCTGCTCAAACGCCGCAGGGGCTGGATTTCGGGGCTCCGCCCCGGACCCCGCGCCTCAAGCGCCGGCGGGCTGGAGTTGCCTTCTCTGCCGCACGTCCGCGGCGGCGGGAGCGAAAATCAAGCCCCTCCGGCGATTGAGGAGCGGGGGTGCGGGGGCAGCGCCCCCGTCAGCCCTCGCCCGTCAGTCCCGCCACCAGTTCGTCCGCCGCCGCGTACGGGTCGAGGCGGCCGGCCACGATGCGTTCGGCCAGGGCGTCCAGGCGGCGGTCGCCGTGCAGGGAGCCGATGCGTTCGCGGAGGCGGGTGACCGCGATCGTCTCGACCTCGCGGGCGGCGCGGGCGGCACGGCGTTCGCCGAGGACGCCGTGCTCCTCCATCCAGGCCCGGTGCTTCTCCAGTGCCTCGACCACCTCGTCGACGCCCTCGCCCCGGGCGGCGACCGTCTTCACGATCGGCGGGCGCCAGTCGCCGGGGCTCCGGGACTCCCCGAGGCCCAGCATGTGGTTCAGCTCGCGGGCGGTGGCGTCCGCGCCGTCCCGGTCCGCCTTGTTCACGACGTACACGTCGCCGATCTCCAGGATGCCCGCCTTCGCGGCCTGGATGCCGTCGCCCATGCCGGGGGCGAGGAGGACGACCGAGGTGTCGGCCTGCGAGGCGATCTCCACCTCGGACTGGCCGACGCCCACGGTCTCCACCAGGATCACGTCGAAGCCCGAGGCGTCCAGCACCCGGATCGCCTGCGGGGCCGCCCAGGCGAGGCCGCCGAGGTGGCCGCGGGTCGCCATGGAGCGGATGTAGACGCCCGGGTCGGAGGCGTGGTCCGACATCCGGACCCGGTCGCCGAGCAGCGCCCCGCCGGAGAACGGCGAGGACGGGTCGACGGCGAGCACCGCGACCCGCCTGCCCTGCTTCCGGTACGCGGAGACGAGCGCCGACGTCGACGTGGACTTGCCGACGCCGGGCGAGCCGGTCAGGCCGACCACGTACGCGCTGCCCGCCAGCGGCGCCAGGGCCGCCATCACCTCGCGCAGCTGCGGCGATGCCCCCTCCACCAGGGAGATGAGCCGGGCCACCGCCCGGGGTCCGCCCGCGCGGGCCTGCTCCACCAGGGTGGGGACGTCCACCATCACCGCTCCGTTCCGCTCGCCGCTCGTTCTCGTACCGCTACTTGCCCGGAACGCGCAGGATCAGCGCGTCGCCCTGGCCGCCGCCGCCGCACAGCGCCGCCGCACCGGTGCCGCCGCCGCGCCGCTTCAGCTCCAGCGCCAGGTGCAGCACCACGCGGGCGCCGGACATGCCGATGGGGTGGCCGAGGGCGATGGCGCCGCCGTTGACGTTGACCTTGTCCGAGGTGACGCCGAGGTCCTTCATGGACTGGACGGCGACGGCCGCGAACGCCTCGTTGATCTCGATGAGGTCCAGGTCCTCGACGCCGATGCCCTCCTTCTTGAGGGCGTGCCGGATGGCGTTGGACGGCTGCGACTGGAGCGAGTTGTCCGGGCCCGCCACATTGCCGTGGGCGCCGATCTCGGCGATCCACTCCAGGCCCAGCTCCTCGGCCTTGGCCCTGCTCATGACGACGACCGCGGCGGCGCCGTCGGAGATCTGGGACGAGGTGCCCGCGGTGATCGTGCCGTCCTTGGCGAAGGCCGGGCGCAGCTTGCCCAGGGACTCCACGGTGGTCTCGGGGCGGATGCCCTCGTCCTGGGCGAAGAGGACCGGGTCGCCCTTGCGCTGCGGGATCTCGACCGGGGTGATCTCGGCCTCGAAGAGACCGTTCTTCTGGGCGGCGGCGGCGCGCTGGTGGGAGAGGGCGCCGATCTCGTCCTGGGCGGCGCGGTCGAGGCCGAGGCGGGTGTTGTGCTTCTCGGTGGACTCGCCCATCGGGATGTTCTCGTAGGCGTCGGTCAGACCGTCGTACGCCATCGAGTCCAGCATCTCGATCGCGCCGTACTTGTGGCCCTCGCGGGACTTCGGGAGCAGGTGCGGGGCGTTCGTCATGGACTCCTGGCCGCCGGCCACGACGACGTCGAACTCACCAGCGCGGATGAGCTGGTCGGCCAGGGCGATGGCGTCGAGCCCGGAGAGGCACACCTTGTTGACGGTGAGCGCGGGGACGTTCATCGGGATGCCGGCCTTGACCGCGGCCTGGCGGGCGGGGATCTGGCCCGCGCCGGCCTGGAGCACCTGGCCCATGATCACGTACTCGACCTGGTCGCCGCCGATTCCGGCCCGGTCCAGCGCCGCCTTGATGGCGATGCCCCCAGGTCGGCGCCGGAGAAGGTCTTCAGGGAGCCGAGGAGCCGGCCCATGGGCGTCCGCGCGCCCGCGACGATCACGGAGGTGGTACCGGTCGTTCCTGACATGAGGCACAGCCCCTTGGAGTAGATGTGAACGAGGGTTTACTTGAATGTACTGAGCGGTACCCGCCCCGTCATCCGCCCGCGAGTGTGATCGCGCGCACCTTGCGTAACCGTCGGGAGCACGCTGCACTGTCCCCATGCTGACGCGAATCGACCACATCGGGATCGCCTGTTTCGACCTCGACAAGACCGTCGAGTTCTACCGCTCGACCTACGGGTTCGAGGTCTTCCACTCCGAGGTCAACGAGGAGCAGGGCGTACGCGAGGCCATGCTCAAGATCAACGATACGTCCGACGGCGGCGCCTCCTACCTCCAGCTCCTGGAGCCCACCCGGGAGGACTCCGCCGTGGGCAAATGGCTGGCCAAGAACGGGGAGGGAGTGCACCACATCGCCTTCGGTACGGCGGACGTCGACGCCGACGCCGCGGACATCCGCGAGAAGGGGGTCAGGGTGCTGTACGACGAGCCCAGGACGGGTTCGATGGGGTCCAGGATCACCTTCCTCCACCCCAAGGACTGCCACGGCGTCCTCACCGAACTGGTCACGGCGAAGAAGGAGCACTGACCCCAGCCATACCCGCCCGGTAGAGTGGGCTCTTCCGGGCCGGGGCCGGGTCGGGGGCGCGCCGCGTCCCCAGCCGTTGATCTGTCACCATTCCCCGAACGTTGAGAGCTCGGGGAAGGATGGGACCGCGCAGTGCGGGGCTACGAACGCCAGGAGAGCCACCGAGCTGAAGAGGACCATCTCTCGCGGTTCGAGGCCGAGATGGACCGGCTCAGGACCGACCGGGAGAAGGCCGTCCAGCACGCCGAGGACCTCGGCTACCAGGTCGAGGTCTTGCGTGCCAAGCTGCACGAGGCCCGGCGCAGTCTGGCGATGCGTCCCGCCTACGACAGCGCGGACATCGGCTACCAGGCGGAGCAGCTGCTCCGGAACGCCCAGATCCAGGCCGAGCAGCTGCGCAGCGACGCCGAGCGCGAGCTGCGCGACGCCCGGGCCCAGACGCAGCGCATCCTCCAGGAGCACGCCGAGCACCAGGCCCGCCTCCAGGCCGAGCTGCACAACGAGGCAGTGCAGCGCCGCCAGCAGCTCGACCAGGAGCTGGCGGAGCGCCGCCAGACCGTCGAGTCCCATGTCAACGAGAACGTCGCCTGGGCCGAGCAGCTGCGGACCCGGACGGAGTCGCAGGCCCGCCGCCTGATGGAGGAGTCCCGGGCCGAGGCCGAGCAGGCGCTCGCCGCCGCCCGCGCCGAGGCGGCCCGGCTGGCCGAGGAGACCCGGCAGCGCGTCGGCTCCGAGGCGGAGTCCGCCCGGGCCGAGGCGGAGTCGATCCTGATGCGGGCCCGCAAGGACGCGGAGCGGATGCTCAGCGCCGCCGCCGGCCAGGCGCAGGAGGCCACCAGCCACGCGGAGCAGCTGCGGCAGACGACGACCGCGGAGACCGAGCAGACCCGGCAGCAGACCACCGAGCTGAACCGGGCCGCCGAGCAGCGCATGCAGGAGGCCGAGACCCGGCTGCGCGAGGCGCGCCTGGAGGCGGAGAAGGTCCTCGCCGAGGCCAAGGAGGCCGCGGTCAAGCGGCTGGCTTCGGCGGAGTCGCAGAACGAGCAGCGCACCCGGACCGCCAAGACGGAGATCGCCCGGCTGGTCGGCGAGGCGACCAAGGAGTCCGAGAGCCTCAAGGCCGAGGCCGAGCAGGCGCTCGCGGACGCCCGCGCCGAGGCCGAGCGGCTGCGCGCCGAGGCGGCCGAGGCCGCGCGCACCGCCGCCGCCGAGGACGCGGCGGCCCAGCTCGCGAAGGCGGCCAGGTCCGCCGAGGAGATCCTGACCAAGGCGTCCGAGGACGCGAAGGCGGCGACCCGGGCGGCGGGCGAGGAGGCCGAGCGCATCCGCCGCGAGGCCGAGGCCGAGGCGGACCGGCTGCGCGGCGAGGCGGCCGAGCAGGCCGACCAGCTCAAGGGCGCGGCCAAGGACGACACCAAGGAGTACCGGGCCAAGACGGTCGAGCTCCAGGAGGAGGCGCGCCGGCTGCGCGGCGAGGCCGAGCAGCTGCGCTCCGAGGCGGTCGCGGAGGGCGAGCGGATCCGGGGCGAGGCCCGCCGCGAGGCCCTTCAGCAGATCGAGGAGGGCGCGAAGACCGCCGAGGAGCTGCTCGCGAAGGCCAAGGCCGACGCGGAGGAGCTGCGCGGCACGGCGACCGCCGAGGGCGAGCGCGTACGGACCGAGGCCACGGAGCGGGCGGCCGCGCTGCGCAAGCAGGCGGAGGACGCGCTCGACCGGGCCCGCGCCGAGGCCGAGCAGCTGCGTACGGAGGCGGAGGAGCAGGCCGAGGCGGCGAGGACCGCCGCCGAGGAGGCGGCGGCCGCGCTGCGCGAGGAGACCGAGCTCGCCGTCGCGGCCCGGCAGTCGGAGGCGGCGGACGAGCTGACCCGGCTCAAGGGCGAGGCCGAGACCCGGCTCGCCGCGGCCGAGCAGGCGCTCGGCGAGGCGCGTACGGAGGCGGAGCGCATCCGCCGCGAGGCCGGTGAGGAGTCCGAGCGGCTGCGCGCGGAGTCCGCCGAGCGGCTGCGGACCCTCCAGGAGCAGGTGGAGGCCGAGGCCCAGCGGCTGCGCGACGAGGCCGCGGCGGACGCCTCGCAGTCGCGTGCCGAGGGCGAGGCCGTCGCCGTACGGCTGCGCACCGAGGCCGCCACCGAGGCGGAGCGGCTGCGGACCGAGGCGCAGGAGACCGCCGACCGGCTGCGGTCGGAGGCCGCGGCGGCGGCGGAGCGCGTGGGCACGGAGGCCGCCGAGGCGCTGGCCGCCGCCCAGGAGGAGGCGAACCGGCGCCGGCGCGAGGCCGAGGAGACGCTGGACGCGGCCCGCTCCGAGGCGAACCAGGAGCGGGAGCGCGCCCGGGAGCAGAGCGAGGAGTTGCTGGCCTCCGCGCGCAAGCGGGTCGAGGAGGCGCAGGCCGAGGCGCGGCGCCTGACCGGCGAGGCGGAGACCCGGGCGGCCGAGCTGGTCGCGGCGGCCGAGCAGACCGCCCAGCAGGTGCGGGACTCGGTCAGCGGGCTCCAGGAGCAGGCCGAGGCGGAGATCGCCGGGCTGCGCTCGACGGCGGAGCATGTCGCGGAGCGGACCAAGTCGGAGGCGCAGGAGGAGGCCGACCGGCTGCGGGCCGACGCGCACGCCGAGCGGGAGCGGGCGGGCGAGGACGCCTCGCGCATCCGCCAGGTGGCCAAGGAGGAGACGGACGCCGCGAAGGCGATGGCGGAGCGTACGGTCTCCGACGCGATCGCGGAGTCCGAGCGGCTGCGGGCGGACACCGCCGAGTACAGCCAGCGGATGCGCACCGAGGCGTCGGACGCCCTGGCCTCAGCCGAGCAGGACGCGGCGCGCAGCCGGGCGGAGGCCCGCGAGGACGCCAACCGGATGCGGAGCGAGGCGGCGGCCCAGGCCGACCTGCTGGTGTCCGAGGCGACCGCCGAGGCCGAGCGGCTGCGTACGGACGCGGAGCGCCAGGCGGCCCGGACCGTGGACGAGGCGGCGGGCGACGCGGAGCGGATGCGCGCGGAGGCTTCGGCCACCGTGGGCTCCGCCCAGGAGCACGCGGCGCGCACCCGGGAGGAGTCGGAGCGGCTGCGGGCGGACGCGGAGGCGGCGGCCGAGCAGATGCGGGCGGAGGCGCGCCAGGAGGCGGACCGGCTGCTCGACGAGGCGCGCGAGGCGGCGGCGAAGCGGCGGGCGGACGCGGCGGAGCAGGCGGACCAGCTCATCGCCAAGGCTCAGGAGGAGGCGCTGCGCGCCGCCACGGAGGCCGAGGAGCAGGCCGACGCGATGGTCGGGGCGGCGCGCAAGGAGGCCGTGCGGATCACCTCCGAGGCGACGGTCGAGGGCAATGGGCTGGTGGAGCGGGCCCGGACGGACGCGGACGAGCTGCTGGTCGGCGCGCGCCGGGACGCCACGCAGATCCGGGAGCGGGCCGAGGAGTTGAAGACCCGGGCGGAGACCGAGGTCCAGGAGCTGCACGACCGGGCGCGCCGGGAGACGGCCGAGCAGGTCAAGACGGTCGGCGAGCGCGTCGACAAGCTGATCAAGGCGGCCACCGAGCAGCGCGAGGAGGCCGCGGCGAAGTCCAAGGAGCTGCTGGCGGACGCGAATGCGGAGGCGAGCAAGGTCCGGATCGCCGCCGTGAAGCGGGCCGAGTCGCTGCTGAAGGAGGCCGAGCAGAAGAAGGCCAGCCTGGTGCGCGAGGCGGAGAAGCTGCGGGCGGACGCCGAGGCGGAGGCCAAGCGGATGGTGGACGAGGGCCGGCACGAGCTGGAGGTCCTGGTGCGCCGGCGCGAGGACATCAACACGGAGATCTCCCGTGTCCAGGACGTGCTGGAGGCGTTGGAGTCTTTCGAGACCCCCGCGGCGGGCGGTAAGGGCGGCGCGTCACCGGCCGCCGGCGTCAAGGCCGGGGCCGCGGCGGGCACTCGATCGAGTGGCAAGCAGTCCGATGGGTAGCCGACCGGCCGTCGTCCGTGGTTGCACATGGACCGTCAACCGTCCGAGTGGCAAGGGTTACGGGGGTCAGCCACTCAAAAGGGGTGTCATTCTCCAGATCAAACCGGCATCTGCTCGATGACACGCCGCCCCGGCCCCTAGGATTCCCTCTATCACCTCACCGGTCTCACTTCGACAGGAACCCCATGAGTGACCCTTCCTCCCCCTTCGGCTTCGAACTCGTGCGGCGTGGTTACGACCGCGGTCAGGTGGATGACCGCATTACCAAGCTCGTCGCCGACCGTGATAGTGCTCTCGCCCGCATCACATCGCTGGAAAAGCGCATCGAGGAGCTGCACCTCGAAACGCAGAACGCCCAGGCCCAGGTGAACGACGCGGAGCCGTCGTACGCGGGTCTCGGCGCGCGTGTGGAGAAGATCCTCCGGCTGGCCGAGGAGGAGGCGAAGGACCTGCGCGAGGAGGCCCGTCGCGCCGCCGAGCAGCACCGCGAGCTCGCCGAGTCCGCCGCCCAGCAGGTGCGCAACGACGCCGAGACCTTCGCCGCCGAGCGCAAGGCCAAGGCCGAGGACGACGGCGTCCGCATCGTCGACAAGGCCAAGGGTGAGGCCACCGCGCTGCGCGCCGACGCGCAGAAGGACGCGGCGCAGAAGCGCGAGGAGGCCGACGCCCTCTTCGAGGAGACCCGCGCCAAGGCCGCCCAGGCCGCCGCGGACTTCGAGACCAACCTCGCCAAGCGCCGCGACCAGTCGGAGCGCGACCTCGCGTCCCGCCAGGCCAAGGCCGAGAAGCGCCTCGCCGAGATCGAGCACCGCGCCGAGCAGCTCCGCCTGGAGGCGGAGAAGCTGCGCACCGACGCCGAGCGCCGGGCCCGTCAGACGGTGGAGACCGCGCAGCGCCAGTCCGAGGACATCGTGGCGGACGCCAACGCGAAGGCCGACCGCATCCGCAGCGAATCGGAGCGCGAGCTGGCGGCGCTGACCAACCGCCGCGACTCGATCAACGCGCAGCTGACCAACGTCCGCGAGATGCTGGCGACGCTGACCGGTGCCGCGGTGGCCGCCGCCGGCACCCCCGCCGACGAGGAGCCCGCCTCCCGAGGCGTCCCGGCCCAGCAGACCCGCTGATTCCGGTTGTCGTACCCGCGTGCCCGGTTCCGCCTTTGTGGTGGCGCCGGGCACGCGGGCGTTCTAGCGTGAACGCATGATCGAGCTCGATGGCCTCACGAAGAGGTACGGGAACAAGGTCGCCGTCGACCAGTTGTCGTGCGTGATCAAACCGGGAATGGTGACGGGTTTTCTGGGACCCAACGGGGCGGGCAAGTCCACCACGATGCGGATGATGCTCGATCTCGACAACCCGACCAGCGGTTCCGTGCGGATCGACGGCAAGCACTACCGCGAACTCGAAGAACCCTTGAAGTACATCGGCGCGCTCCTGGACGCCAAGGCGATGCACGGCGGGCGGAGCGCGTACAACAATCTGCTCTGCCTGGCGCAGAGCAACCGCATTCCCGAACAGCGGGTGGCGGAGGTGCTGGAGACCGTCGGCCTGACCGCGGTGGCCAGGAAGAAGTCCAAGGGTTTCTCGCTCGGCATGGGCCAGCGCCTGGGCATCGCGTCGGCGCTGCTCGGTGATCCCCGGATCCTGATGTTCGACGAGCCGGTGAACGGTCTCGACCCCGAGGGCATCCACTGGATCCGGAACCTGATGAAGACGCTCGCCTCGCAGGGCCGCACGATCTTCGTCTCCTCGCACCTGATGAGCGAGATGGCGCTGACCGCCGACCATCTGATCGTGATCGGCCAGGGCAGGCTGCTCGCCGACACGTCGATGGCCGACTTCATCCAGGAGAACTCGCGGAGTTACGTACGGCTGCGCTCGCCGCAGCAGGAGCGGCTGCGCGACGCGCTGCACCAGGAGGGGGTCGTCGCCGTCGAGGCGGACGGCGGCACGCTGGAGGTGGACGGCGCCACCACCGAGGACCTGGGCGAGCTGGCCGCCCGGCACGGGATCACGCTGCACGAGCTGAGCGCCCAGCGGGCGTCGCTGGAGGAGGCGTTCATGCAGATGACGGCGGGCGCGGTCGAGTACCACGCGCACTCGGAGCCGGGCGGCGGCGCACCGCCTCCGCCCGCGGGCGCGCAGTGGGGCGAGGGCTGGGTCCAGCGGCCCGGCGGCGGAGAGGGGGCGTGACGATGGCTTCGGTGCCCGCGGTCCTGACCTCCGAATGGACCAAGATCCGCACGGTCTCCTCCACCACCTGGACGCTGATCTCGGCGTTCCTGGTCACCGTGGCGATGGGCGCGGCCCTGTGCGCGGTGATGAACGCCCAGTTCGACGATCTCTCCGAGGCGGAGCGGCTGACCTTCGACCCGACGTTCGTCAGCTTCTCCGGGATGATCCTCGGCCAGCTGGCGATGGTGGTGTTCGGGGTGCTCGTCGTCGGTACGGAGTACAGCTCCGGCATGATCCGCACCTCGCTGGCGGCCGTGCCGCAGCGGGCGACGTTCCTGTTCAGCAAGATGCTGGTGGCCGGGGTCCTCGCGCTGGTGGTGGGGCTGGTCACCAGCTTCGTCACGTTCTTCCTCGGGCAGGCGCTGCTGGGCGACCACGGTACGGACATCGGCGCGGAGAACGTGCTGCGCGCGGTCGTCGGCGGCGGGCTCTACATGGGGCTCATCGCGCTGTTCTCCATGGGCGTGGCGGCGATGCTGCGCAGCTCCATGCTGTCGCTGGGCATCCTGATGCCGTTCTTCTTCCTGGTCTCGCAGATCCTGTCGGCGGTGCCGGGGGCCAAGAAGGTCGCCCAGTACTTCCCGGACCAGGCGGGCTCCAAGATCATGCAGGTGGTGCCGGACGCGATGAACAGCGATCCGGCGCCTTACGGGCCGTGGGCCGGGCTGCTGATCATGGTGGGCTGGGTGGCGGCCGCGGTGCTCGGCGGCTTCCTCGTACTCAAGAAGCGCGACGCCTGAGCGGGGGCGGCCCGGGACTCGCCCCCGTAACGGCTTGGGCGGAACCGTCAAGGCGCGGATATCCTCCTCACTCATACGGGGGCGTACGGCCGGACGGCGTGTGCCCCGACGACAGATAGTCGATGGGGCTGGAGCATGATCGAGGCAGTCGGCCTGACCAAGCGCTACGGCGCGAAGACGGCCGTGTACAACCTTTCCTTCCAGGTGCGGCCGGGTGCCGTCACCGGGTTCCTCGGTCCCAACGGGTCGGGCAAGTCGACCACCATGCGCATGATCCTCGGCCTGGACCGGCCGACGGCCGGCCGGGTCACCATCGGCGGCCACGAGTTCCGGAATCTGCCGAACGCGCCCCGCCAGGTGGGCGCCCTGCTCGACGCCAAGGCGGTGCACGGCGGGCGCAGCGCCCGCAACCACCTGCTCTCGCTCGCCCAGCTGGCCGGCATCCCGGAGGCCCGGGTGGACGAGGTGCTGGGGGTCGTCGGCCTCCAGGACGTGGCCCGAAAGCGCTCCAAGGGGTTCTCGCTCGGCATGGGCCAGCGCCTGGGCATCGCGGCGGCGCTCCTCGGCGACCCGCAGGTGCTGCTGTTCGACGAGCCGGTCAACGGCCTCGACCCGGAGGGCATCCTCTGGGTCCGCAATCTGATGAAGATGCTGGCGTCCGAGGGCCGCACGGTCTTCGTCTCCTCGCACCTGATGAGCGAGATGGCCCTCACCGCCGACCACCTGATCGTGATCGGGCGCGGCCAGCTGATGGCCGACATGAGCGTCAAGGACTTCATCTCGGCCAACTCGGCCGACTTCGCCCGGGTCCGCGTCCCGGACGAGACGCCGGAGCAGCGGGAGAAGCTGACGACCACGCTGACCGAGGCCGGCGGCCAGGTCCTCTCCGAGCCGGACGGCGCCCTGCGGGTCACCGGCCTTGCGCTCCCCCGGATCAGCGACCTGGCCCACGAGTCGGACGTCCGGCTGTGGGAGCTCTCGCCGCACCAGGCGTCGCTGGAGGAGGCGTACATGCGGATGACGCAGGGCGCCGTGGACTACCGCTCGACGGCCGACCAGCGGGCCCACCTCCAGCAGCAGCCCCCGCATCCCGGCTACGGGCCGCAGCCGGGGTACGCCCCGCCGCCCCAGCAGCCCGTGCCGGACGTGCCGCAGCAGGGCTGGTACGCCCCGCCGCCGCCCGGACAGAACCCGTACGCGGCCGCACCGGCCCAGGCGCCCGCGCCGGCCGCCGCCCCTCCCGCCCCGGCGGCGGTGCCCGCCGAGGCCCCGCCCCCGCAGACCTGACCAAGCGCGAGACCAGCGAGGACCCCCGATGACCACGCCGCCGGCGCCGCAGGCGCCGTACCAGCAGCCCGCGCCGCAGCAGGGGTACCAGCAGCCGCCGCAGGGCTTCTACACCTCGCCGATCCCGCTGCGTCCCGCGACGCTCGGGGACGCGATCGCCTCGGAGTGGACCAAGATCCGGTCCGTCCGCTCGACCATGTGGACGCTCGGCGTCATGACCGCGCTGCTGCTGGTCATCGGGGTGCTCACGGCGGTCGCCGTCTCCGCGTCCGACGCGCAGATGAACGACACCCCGGTGCTGAGCCTCGGCTTCTTCGGGGTGCTGCTCGGCACGATCTGCGTGATCACGCTCGGCGTGATGACGATCGCCTCGGAGTACGGCACCGGCATGATCCGTACGACGCTGACGGCCTGCCCGAGCCGGGGCCGGGTGCTCGGCGCCAAGGCGCTCGTGTTCTTCCTGCTGACCTTCGTCCTCACCACGGTCGTGACGTCGGTGGTCGCCCTGATCCAGTCGTCCATGCTGGACGCGGCGTCGCCGAGCGGCGAGGAGTGGCTGCGCGCCACGGTCGGCGTCGGGCTCTACGTGGCGACGCTGGGGCTGCTGGCGCTCGCGGTCGGCGCGCTGATCCGGCACTCGGCCGGGGCGATCACGCTGATGATCGGGCTGGTGCTGCTGCCGCTGGTGCTGGCGCTCTTCATGTTCGCCGACTCGCTGTCGACGCTCCGCGAGAAGATGCTGGAGTACTCGATCCCCAACCAGCTGAGCATCTTCTACGACAGCTCGGTCACGGAGTCCGGGCCGTCCGGCTGGGAGCCGCTGTGGATCATCCTCGTCGTGACGGCGATCGCCATGGGCGGGGCGTACCTCTCGATGAACCAGCGCGACGTCTGAAGCCTCAGTAGCGGGGCGCGTTCCGGGACCGCTGCACCTTCGTGGTGCGGCGGTCCTTCGCGTTCCAGCAGGCCTTGTGCCAGTGCCTTCGGTCGTCGACGCCGCCGTATTCGGACCAGGCCACCAGATGCGGGACCCCGGAGGGGATCTCCTGGTCGCAGCCGGGGCAGCGGTAGCGCTTGCCGGCCGCGCTCGCGCCGCTGACCGGGCGCACCGACCACTCCTCGCCCTGCCACTCCTCCGTACGCCCGCCCCCGCCGTACCGGTCCGCCGACTCGCTCGCACTGTCGTTGCGGCTCTCGCCGCCTCGGGGGCGGTTGCGGCGCGGGGACACGTTTCACCTCACGGAACGGGCTGGGCGGGACCCGTCCAGCGTAGGGCCATTCGGGCGGGGTACCCGCCTTTCGGGCTTCGCGGCGCGAGGGTTACCGGAAAATCGCAACAACTCCGCGCCGGACCGTGCCTTTGGCACTTGTCAGACGTTGATGCCAGTAGGGGAGAGCCGCGTCGGCCGCAAGGAGGCAATTGGCGATGCGCGTCGGAACGTTCGTACTGGCGGCCCAGTTTCCGGGCCAGGGACCGGGGGAAGCGCTGCACCGCGCGATCCGGTCCGCCGAGGTCGCCGAGGAGTCCGGGCTCGACTCGGTCTGGCTGGCCGAACACCACTTCGTGCCGTACGGGGTGTGCCCGTCCGCCGTCACCCTGGCCGCGCAGCTGCTCGGCCGGACCCGCCGCATCCGCGTCGGTACGGCGGTGAGCGTGCTGCCCACGCAGCATCCGGTGGCGCTCGGCGAGCAGGCGGCGCTGCTCCACCTGACCAGCGGGGGCAGATTCAGCCTCGGGGTCGGCCGGGGCGGTCCCTGGGTGGACCTGGAGGTGTTCGGCGGCGGCCTGGAGGCTTACGAGAAGGGGTTCCCGGAGTCCCTGGGGCTGCTGCTCGACTGGCTGCGCGAGCCGCGCGTGGCGGGCCGGGGCGAGCGGTACGCCTTCCGCGAGGTCGCGGTCGTCCCCCGGGCCGACGAGCTGATCGGCGCGGAGGAGGCGGACGGGGCCGGGCCCGAGGTGATCGTGGCGTGCACCTCGCGCACGACCGTGGAGCTCGCCGCCGACCGGGGCCTGCCGATGCTGCTCGGCATGCACTGCGGGGACGAGGAGAAGGCGGAGATGGTGGCGCTCTGGCGGTCCCGGGCGCTGGCGGCCGGGACCGCGCCGGAGAAGGTGCGCGGGGCGGGGCATGTCTCGGCCGGGGTGGCCCAGATCGCCGACCGCACCGAGGACGCCGTGGAGACGCTGGTGAAGGCGATGCCGGGCTGGCTGCGCCAGGGGCTCGGCGCGCATGTCACCGTCGACGGCCGGCACCGCGTCATGCGGGACCCCGTCGGGTACGCGGAGCTGCTGTGCGGCCTTCATCCGGTGGGCACGCCGGAGCTGGCGGCCGAGCGCCTCGCGGTCACCGCCGAGCGCACGGGCATCACCCGCTTCGCGCTCCTGGTGGAGGGTTCCGGAGATCTCGTCGCCACGGAAGAGAACGTAGCGCGGCTGGGCACGGAGGTACGGCCACTCCTCGAATGACCCCCGCGCACGGACGCAAGGGTGTACGGCGGTGTGCTTACGGAGCCGCCGCCCCGGACCAGTTGCACCTCCCGCGGCCCGGAACGGCGACGGAAGCGTTCAGCAGTCCCGTAGTTCGGGCGACTGGTTGAGCAACTGGCCCCTCACCGAAGTGAACTTGGCCAGTCGGTCGTCGACCGAGGCGTCCAGCGGGAACACCGCGACGCGGTGGCAGTTCTGGAATGCGAGACGCACTCCGAAGTGCCGCTGCAGCGCGCCGCGTATCGCATCACTCGCGAGCGCACGCAGCAGCTGACCACGGGCCTGCTCGTTGGGCGGCGGCGTCTGGTTGTCGGCGAACTCCCCGCCGTCGACCTTCAGCTGAGCCACCAACGAGCTGATCATCTCCCATGCGTAGGGCAGGGAGGTCCGGACGCAGTCGACGAAGTCGGCTTCGTCGACCTCGCCTCGCTCGGCCTGTTCCAACAGAGCCGGTGAGACGTCGAGCGACATGGGTTCTCCTCTCGCGGCCCCGGCGGATTACCGGAGCCTTACGGGCAGGGAAGAAGGCCGACGACGACGCAGCGTGCACGCACGGCGACCTCCCGCTTCCACGGTAAGGGCGCAGTCCGGGCCGCACCAGGAGATTGGGAACACAACCGGCCAATAACGAAGGGGTTCAAAGAGGGGCAAGACAGAAAGCGTCAACTCCGGAAGGGACGGGAGTGACGGATGGGTGAATCGCGTCGGGCCCCCGACGTCGAGTAGCGTTGCCGACCATGCGTCTCGTCATCGCCCGCTGCTCCGTGGATTACGCGGGCCGGCTCACGGCCCACCTGCCCTCCGCTCCCCGCCTCATCCTGGTGAAGGCGGACGGGAGCGTGTCGATTCACGCCGACGACAGGGCGTACAAACCGCTCAACTGGATGTCGCCGCCCTGCACCCTGAAGGAGGGCAGCGGGGACGCCGAGGGCGTCTGGACCGTGGTGAACAAGGCGGGCGAAAAACTGATCATCACGATGGAGGAAATCCTCCACGACTCGAGCCATGAACTGGGCGTCGACCCGGGGCTGATCAAGGACGGCGTCGAGGCACACCTCCAGGAGCTGCTGGCGGACCGCATCGAGACCCTGGGCGAGGGCTACACGCTGATCCGCCGCGAGTACTTCACGGCCATCGGCCCGGTCGACATCCTGTGCCGCGACGCGGACGGCCGGACGGTGGCCGTCGAGCTGAAGCGGCGCGGCGACATCGACGGCGTCGAGCAGCTGACGCGCTACCTGGAACTCCTCAACCGCGACCCGCACCTGGCCCCGGTGAAGGGCATCTTCGCCGCCCAGGAGATCAAGCCGCAGGCGAGGGTCCTCGCCACGGACCGCGGCATCGGCTGCGTGGTCCTGGACTACGACGCGATGCGAGGCATCGAGGACGACAAGCTGCGCCTGTTCTGAGCCCCGGACCGGGCGGACTCCTCAAGCCCACCCGGCGATTGAGGACGGAACCCCGGGCCGGGGGTCCTCCGCTCGCGTGACGCGTTCGGCCCGTCGGCCCACTCGAGCCTGTCCGGCGATTGAGGACGGAACCCCCGGGCCGGGGGCGGCGCGCTGCTGGGAGTGCTACGCCCCCGAAGGGCTGTCGCTCGCCTGCTCCGGGGTGCCCGGCTCGTCCGGGTCCGGCTCCTCCGGGTCCGTCTCCCCCGGGCTCGGGGACTCCGTCTCCGGTGGCGTGGGCGTCGGCGACCCCGCCGACTTCGTGGGCGTCGGCGAGGTCGACGTCGGCTTCACCGACGACTCCGTCGCGCGCGGCGACGACGGCGACCCCGGCGACGACGGCGTGTCCGGCGCCGAGGACGTCGCCGAGGGCGACACCCCACCGGCCGGCGCCGATTCGCTCCCCGTGGCCGACGGCGTCACCGAGGCCGACGAGGACGCGGAGCCCGAAGGGGCCTCACTCGTGGACGGCCCGTCCGCCGGCTCCCCGGTCTCCACAGCACCGTCGTCGTAGATGCTGTCGTCGTCCGGCGCCTCCTGCTCGGTCGACGTACCGGCCCCGCCCTGCGGGTCGCTGCTCGACGTCAGCCCGAGCGTCACCACCGTGCCGAGGACCCCGGCCAGCAGCACGCCCGCCCCGGCGGCGACCAGGTTGCGCCGGGCCCCGCCGATGAGGGCCAGCGGCCCGCCCCGCGCAGCCCCCTTGCCGCCGCCCGCCGCAGGCGCCGGCACCGGCGCGGTCACCGGCTCCTGCCGCGGCACCACGGCGGTGTCCGCGAACGCGCTCGTCATCGAGACCGGGACGACGGCCGGCACCCCCAGCGGCGGCGACGCCTCGAACGCCCCGGCCTCAGCCGCCGGACCACCCCCGGCCCGGTCCTCGACCAGGGCCAGCGCGCGCCGCCCGGCCACCGCACCGCTCTTGTCGGCGAGCGCCCCCCGCATGCTGATCGCGGTCTCCAGCTCGGCCCTGGCCCGGTCGGGGTGACCGGTGCAGAGCGCGAGGACGCCCAACTCGTGGTGGAAGTACGCCTCTTCGGCGACCTCCCCGGCGAGCCGCCCGGCCTCCTGGCCGACCCGGAGCGCCCGCTCCCAGGCCCCCCAGTGCAGCCCGGCCGCGAAGGCGGGCGCCGCGCTGCGGGCGAGGAGCACGGCGGCGCTCGTCCCTCCGGCCCCCTCCCCCGGCACCAGTCGGCCCATGGCGGCGATGATCGCGTCGGCCTCGGCGGCCGCCCGCTCGGGGGTGACCGAGGGGTGCCCGGTCCACCAGGCGTAGTGCTGGGCGGCGGTGCGGGCGCGTTCGGCGGCCTCGTCCTCGTAACCGGCCGCCGCCAGCTGGGGCAGCACCCCGGCGGCCAGCCGGTAACGCGAGCCGGACGGGGAGAGCAGCCCGCAGCCGGCCAGCTCGCCGAGGGCCGCGTCGGCGTGGGTGTCCCCGACGAGCGCGGGCAGATGGGCCTGGTGCGGGACCTCACCGCCGAGGGCCACGGCGAACCGCAGCGTGTCGCGGGCGGCGTCGCTCAGCCGGGAGGCGAGCAGGGCCGCGGGCGCCGCGCCCTCGCCGAGGCTGGGCAGCGGCACCTCGGATTCCCCGGCCGCCTCGGGCGCGGGCGGCGCGTCGGCGGGCCGGTTCTCCAGATAGCCGTACTCGTCGTACGCGGTGGCGTCCGTGCGCAGCTGGTCGCGCTGGCGCAGCAGCGCACCGGCCTGGACGAAGCGCAGGGGCAGGCCCTCGGACTCGAACCAGAGGTCTCCGGCCCAGTTGGCCTCCTCCTCGGTGAGCTGCCGTTCGACCACCCGGCGCAGCAGGTCGAGGGAGGTGGCGCGGTCGAGTCCGGTGAGGAAGACCTCTTCGATGGCGGAGTCGGCGCCGGGCGCGGCGACCTCGGGCGTGGCGGCGAACAGGAAGGCGCACTCGGGGGTCGCGTCGAGGAGTTCGTCCAGGGCGGCGCCGCCGAGCTCCAGGTCGTCCAGGACGACGACGGCGCCGGTGGAGCGCAGCGTCTCCAGCAGGAGCGCCCGGTCCGGCCGGTGCAGCGGGGCGTCGTGGACGGCGTCGAAGAGCGCGTACAGCAGATCGGTGGCGGTGCGCTTGTGGCCGTTGAGGCGGACGACCCCGTCGGGCGCGAAGTCCGCGCAGTCGGCGGCGACGGCGTCGAGCAGGGCGGTACGGCCGGAACCCGCCGGTCCGGTGAGCCGGACGGAGCGCCCGCGGGCGAGGAGGCGGGTCAGTCGTTCGCGTTCCTCGTCGCGCCGCAGCAGCGGGAGCTGGAGGACGGGCGGGCCGGGCGGGACGGGGGGCGCGGCGGCGCGGGCGCGGGCGGCGCGGTCGGCGGGAGTGCGGCGGACGGGCGCCGGGGGCCGCTCACCGGGCGGGCAGGGCTCGACCTCGCTGCCGTCGACGGGGTTGACGGTGAGCGTCAGGTCGCCGGCGACGAGGGTGACCATCCGGACCTGCTGCGGTGTTTGCTGACCGAAATCCGGGGTCAGTGGATCGCGGGAGGGGCGGCGTCGGCCGGCCTCCTCGGCGGAGTCCTTGCTGTCGTGGCCGAACTCTTCCGGCCCCCGGTGTATCGGGTCCATCGCCAAAGCCCCCAAGACGCGTCGAGCGCGGTTGTCCCTCCCGGCCTCGCACGTCCAGATGCCGCCCACGGTCCGGTGTCCGCCGGGTCGGGTCCGTCAATCGGCAGACGGCCGAACCCTAAACCTTCGCACAGTATCCACGACCATCCGGGGTGGCGCGCCGCCCCGAGATCACGGTCTCGTGAGGATTGTGTGCCCTGTGGGCCGTACGGTCACCGAGGGTCCGCCGGGGGCCACGCGGCGTCCCCGTAAACCCCTCAGACGCGGGGCAGGGACTCCGCCGCGATGCCGCCCTCGATGGCGAGGATGCGGTGCAGCCGGGTGGCCACCAGGAGGCGTTGCATCTGCGGAGGCACGCCGCGCAGCACGAGGCGCCGTCCGGCGCGCCCGGCCCTGCGGTGTGCGCCCATGATGACGCCGAGCCCGGTCGCGTCCCACGAATCCAGCTCGGTCAGGTCGAGCACCAGATCGCCGACGCCGTCGTCCAGGGCCGAGTGCAGGACCGTACGGGCGTCCGCCGCGCTTCGGACGTCGAGGCGGCCCCCGACGACCAGCTCGGCGTGGTCGCCCCTGATGTGCATATGCGCTCCCCTGGAATGCTCCGTGGCCCGGTCCGTCTGTCCGAAACTGTCTCTGCCCCAACTGACTGCGGCAGCGACAGGGTAGTTGCCGTCTGTAAGCGAACCGATACCGAATTCACTCCGAGGAGTGATGCGGGACGGTCGCGAACGCTGGTGGATCCGTTGGTTCCGGACGGCGTTCCCCGAACGGCACCCGGTCTGGCTGACAGCGGATCAGCCGGACCGGACCGAAAATGATCAGTAGGTGTAGAAGCCCTGCCCGCTCTTGCGCCCGATGTCACCTGCATCGACCATCCGGCGCATCAGCTCCGGGGCGGCGAACTTCTCGTCCTGCGACTCGGTGTAGATGTTGCTCGTCGCGTGCAGCAGGATGTCGACGCCGGTGAGGTCCGCGGTCGCGAGCGGCCCCATCGCGTGGCCGAAACCGAGCTTGCACGCGACATCGATGTCCTCGGCGGTGGCGACGCCCGACTCGTACAGCTTGGCGGCCTCGACCACGAGCGCCGAGATCAGCCGGGTGGTGACGAAGCCGGCCACATCGCGGTTGACGACGATGCAGGTCTTGCCGACCGACTCGGCGAACTCCCGCGCGGTGGCGAGGGTTTCGTCGCTGGTCTTGTAACCGCGTACCAGCTCGCAGAGCTGCATCATCGGGACCGGCGAGAAGAAGTGCACGCCGACCACGCGCTCCGGGCGCTCCGTCACGGCCGCGATCTTGGTGATCGGGATGGCGGAGGTGTTGGAGGCGAGCACGGTGTCGTCCCGGACGATCTTGTCGAGCGACCGGAAGATCTCGTGCTTCACCTCCAGCTTCTCGAAGACGGCCTCGACCACGATGTCCGCGTCGGCGACGGCGTCCAGGTCGGTGGTCGTGGTGATCCGGCCGAGCGCGGCCTCGGCGTCCGTCGCGTCCAGCTTGCCCTTGGCGACGAACTTGTCGAAGGAGCCCTTGATGCCGTCGCGACCGCGGGTCAGCGCCTCGTCGGTGACGTCGCGCAGGACGACGTCCCAGCCGGCCCGGGCGGAGACCTGCGCGATGCCGGACCCCATGAGTCCGGCTCCGATGACGGCGAGCTTCCTGGCCACGTTGGCACCCCTCTGTATGTGTCGCTGGTTCTGGTCCATGCCCTCCGGCGGAGGTTAGTACCCGGGGCGGGCGCTGGGGCCGTGAAGAGATGCGCGTCACGTCTCAAATGACGGACATCACACCGGGGGGCGTCATTCGGCGGCGCGCCGGGCGTAGTTGAGCACCTTTTCGCCCAGCAGGTCCTCGATGTCGTCCAGCAGGACGAGCGCGTCCCTGGACACCTCGGCGGGCTTGCCGCCGGCCACCATCGCCTGCCCGATGTACCCCATGAGGGTGCCGTGGACCCAGGAGAGCTGACCGGCCACCAGGACCGCCGTCCGGTCCCCCGCCGCGGCCCCGCTCACCTCCACGAGGGTGGCCTCCAGGTGCTGCGCGGCCTCCTGCTGGATGTGCCAGAGGCGGGCCTTGAGGGTGTCGGCCTCCTCGATGACCCGCATGAAACGCGCGTACCCCTCCATCAGGCCGACGGTGGGCGACACGCTCTCGACCTGGATGCGCAGCTCCCGGAGCACGGCGTCGGCGGCGGACTCGCCCCGGTCGCGGCCCCTGACGTACCGCGAGAGGCGTTCCACGACGCCCATGCTGCGGTCGAGGAACAGGTCCTCCTTGGCGGGGAAGTAGTTGTACACGGTGTTGACCGAGACGTCGGCGGCGTGGGCGATCTCGGCGATGGTCACCGCGTCGAAGCCCCGCTCCAGGAAGAGGCCGGTGGCCACGTCCGAGAGGTGCTGCCTGGTCTGCCGCTTCTTGCGCTCCCTGAGTCCCTCAGCCATGGCTCCATCGTAGATCGCCTGGGGTTCCTTAAAAATTGGGGTCATTGCATTTTTGCAGTGACTCTGTTTTCGTGGGGCGCATGACCGTCATCAGCACGTCCGGGCTCGCCCGGACCTTCATGAGCACATCCGGTCCCGTCGAGGCCGTCCGCTGCCTCGACCTGACCGTCGCGGCCGGCGAGATCGTCGGCCTGCTCGGCCCGAACGGCGCGGGCAAGACGACCACCCTGCGCATGCTCACCACGCTGCTCGCCCCCACCGGCGGCGCGGCCACCGTCGCCGGCCGCGACCTGGTCGCCGACCCGGCGGGCGTACGCGAGCAGTGCGGTTACGTCGCCCAGTCGGGCGGGGTCGACCCGCACACCACCGTGCGGGAGGAGCTGGTCACCCAGGGCCGGATGTACCGGCTCGGCAAGGCGGCGGCGGTCGCCCGGGCCGCCGAACTCGCCGGGGAACTGGGCCTGTCGGACCTGCTCGACCGGCGGACCGCCACCCTCTCCGGCGGCCAGCGGCGGCGCCTGGACATCGCCATGGGGCTCACCCACCGCCCCGCCGTGCTCTTCCTGGACGAGCCGACCACCGGGCTCGACCCGGGCAGCCGCGCCGACCTCTGGGACCTGGTGCGCCGGCTGCGCGACGCGCACGGCACCACCGTCGTGCTCACCACGCACTATCTGGACGAGGCGGACGCGCTCGCCGACCGGCTCGTCGTCATCGACGGCGGCCTGGTCGCGGCGGAGGGCACCCCGGCCGCGCTGAAGACCCGGTACGCGGGCTCGCCCGACGCCACGCTCCAGGACGCCTTCCTCGCCCTCACCGGACGCGCCCCCGCCGCCGACCCCGCCCCCCTCTCGGTCTGACACCCCTCGGGACACCCATGCTGCTGCACGACACCGCGCTGATCTTCGGGCGCTACGCCCGCCAGACCCTGCGCTCCAAGTTCCAGATCCTCTTCGGCATCCTGATGCCCCTGCTCTACCTGCTCTTCTTCGGCCCGCTGCTCACCGGGCTGCCACTCGGCGGGGACACCGACTCCTGGCAGATCCTGGTGCCCGGACTGCTGCTCCAACTCGGCCTGTTCGGCGCCTCGTTCGCCGGGTTCGGCCTCATCATCGACAAGTCGACCGGGGTGGTCGAGCGGATGCGGGTGACCCCGGTCAGCCGGGCGGCGCTCCTGCTCGGCCGGGTACTGCGGGACGCGCTGCTGTTCGTGTTCCAGGCGGTGCTGCTGGTCCTCGTCGCCGTGGCGATGGGTCTGCGGGCGCCGCTCCCCGGGGTGCTGATCGGCTTCCTCTTCGTCGGCCTGCTGACCGTCTCGCTGGCCTCGCTCTCGTACGCGCTGGCGATGCGGGTCTCGACGCCGCAGGAGTTCGGGCCCGTCATCAACTCGCTCACCATGCCCGCCATGCTGCTGTCCGGCCTGGTGCTGCCGATGACGCTCGGCCCGAAGTGGCTGGACGTCCTGTCGCACTTCACGCCGTTCCGCTACCTGGTGGACGCGGTCCGGGACGCGTACACGGGCTCGTACGCCACCCCGCACATGCTGTACGGGGTCCTGGTCGCCCTCGGCTTCGCCGCCCTGGCCGTGACGGTGGGCACAGGTGTCTTCCGGAAGGCCGGGGCGTAACTACTCTGGCCGCATGGTCAATCTGACGCGCATCTACACCCGTACCGGCGACAAGGGCACCACCGCCCTCGGCGACATGAGCCGGACCGCCAAGACCGATCTGCGGATCTCCGCGTACGCCGACGCCAACGAGGCCAACGCGGTCATCGGCACCGCGATCGCCCTCGGGCAGCTGGACGAGGACGTCGTGAAGGTCCTCGTCCGCGTGCAGAACGACCTCTTCGACGTGGGCGCGGACCTGTCCACGCCGGTCGTCGAGGACCCGAAGTACCCGCCGCTGCGCGTGGAGCAGTCGTACGTCGACAAGCTGGAGGCCGACTGCGACCACTACCTGGAACAGGTGGAGAAGCTCCGCAGCTTCATCCTCCCGGGCGGTACGCCGGGCGCCGCGCTGCTGCACCAGGCGTGCACCGTGGTCCGGCGTGCCGAGCGGTCCACCTGGGCGGCGATGGAGGTGCACGGCGAGATCATGAACCCGCTGACGGCGACCTACCTCAACCGCCTCTCGGACCTGCTGTTCATCCTGGCCCGGGTGGCGAACAAGGAGGTCGGCGACGTCCTCTGGGTGCCGGGCGGCGAGCGCTAGGCACTCGGGTCCGGCGCCCGCTTCGGGAAGACCGTGTAGCTCGCCGCGATCACCAGATTGATCCCGATCACCAGCAGCATCGTCCGCTGCCACGACCGCAGCGAGCTCACGTCCCCGTCGCCGCCCACGTACCAGACGGCCGCCTGGAGCAGCGCCAGCGCGGTCGCGGCGGCGACGGTCCAGCGGCCGGCCACCTTCCACTCGTGGACCGCCCGTGCCTTCCCGTACTTCGGCGGCTTCACCGGCGGCGGGCCACCGGCGAACCGGTGCGCGACGCGGGCGTCGGCCCACTTGATGGTGGAGTGCCCGAGGCCGACCGTGAACCCGATGTAGACGGCGGCGAGGCCGTGCTTCCAGTCCGGCTCGGCGCCGTTCTTCAGGTCGACGGCCGTCACCGCGAGCAGGACCAGCTCCAGCACCGGTTCGCACAGCAGCACGGCGGCGCCCAGGCGCGGTTTGCGCGCCCCGTACCGCAGGGCGAGGCCGGCGGCCAGCAGCACCCAGAAGGCGATCTCGCAGGCGACGATGAGTGTGACGATCACGGGTCCGCTCCTTTTCGCTCCCTTCCAGCCTGGCCGCCGCCCCGGGCCCGATCATCGGCCCCGATGACGAATCCCGACTGCATACTTCGATGTAGTGCCGACGCTCTCCCCGCCCCGCCCGCACCGCGACGACGTGCTCATCGCGGTCCTCGGCCTGCTCGGCGGAGTGGTGCTCTGGGCGCTCGACCTCTCCATGCGCACCGGTGACGTCCTCGGGGACACCCGGCTGCCGCTGATCCCGCTCGTCGTGATGTCGGCGGCGGAGCTGCTGCGCAGGACCTCGCCGCGCACCGCCCTGGCCGTCGGCTCCGTCGCGCTCGTCGCGGACCAGTGCACCCGCGGCAACCTGGCCACCGTGGCGATGTACACGGACGTCATGTACGCGGCAGTGCTGTACGGGACCCCGGCGGCGGCCCGCCGCATCCCGGTGGTCACCTTCCTGATCTCCCTGCTCGTCACCATCGGCACGCTCGCCTGGATCCGCAGCCCCGAGGCCCTGCTCGTCGGCATCGTCACCGCCCTCGTCGTCTTCGTGCCCGCGCTCACCGGAGTCAGCGTGCGCAACCACCGGGACGCCGCCGAGACCGCCCGGCTGCGCGCCGACCAGACCGCCCTGCTCGCCGAGATGGACCGCACCCAGGCGGTGACCGCCGAGCGGGCCCGGATGGCGCGCGAGCTGCACGACCTGGTCGCCAACCATCTGTCCGCGATCGCGATCCACTCCACCGCCGCGCTCTCCCTCGACGACCCGGAGACCTCGCGCGACGCCCTCGGGGTCATCCGCGAGAACAGCGTCGAGGGTCTGGCCGAAATGCGCCGCCTGATCGGGCTGCTGCGCACCGGTGGAGCCGACGCGGAGCCCAGCAGCTCGCCGTCCCTGGATTCGCTGGACGCACTGGTCGAGCAGCATCGCGCGGCCGCCGCGGACGCCGGTCTGACCTGCGTACTGGAGGACACCAGGGACGGCGGGGCTCCCCTGCCGGCGCCGGTCGGCCTGGCCGCGTACAGGATCGTGCAGGAGTCCCTGACCAACGCGCTCAAGCACGCGGCGCCGGGCCCGGTCACGGTGCGGCTGGAGCGGGCGGGGCGACGGCTGACGGTGGAGGTGAGCAGCGCGCTCGGGGACCGGGCGGGGCCGCGCGCGCCGGGGTCCGGGGCCGGTCTGGTGGGGATGCGGGAGCGGGTGGCGCTGCTCGGCGGGGAGTTCGGGGCGGGCCCGGTGGACGGGATGTGGCGGGTGCGGGCGGAGCTGCCCGTGGACGAGGGAGAGGCGGGGGCATGACGATCCGGGTGGTGGTCGCGGAGGACCAGACGGCGGTACGGGCGGGGCTGGTGCTCATCCTGGGCAGCGCGCGGGACATCGAGGTGGTCGGGGAGGCCGGGGACGGCGAGGAGGCGGTGCGGCTGGCCCGGGAGCTGCGGCCGGACCTGGTGCTGATGGACGTGCAGATGCCGCGCCTGGACGGAGTTTCGGCCACCCGGCAGGTGACCGGTGAGGGGCTGGCGGACGTGCTGGTGCTGACGACGTTCGACCTGGACGCGTACGTGTTCGGGGCGCTGCGGGCGGGGGCGTCGGGCTTCCTGCTGAAGGACACCGAGGCGGCCGGGCTGCTCGACGCGGTGCGCACGGTGGCGCGCGGCGAGGGGCTGATCGCCCCGGCCGTGACGCGGCGGCTGATCGCGGAGTTCGCGGGGGCGGGCTCCGTACGGGCGGCGGGCGCTCCGGACGCGTCGGTGCTGGAGGCGCTGACGCGGCGGGAGCGCGAGGTGCTGGGGTGCCTCGGCGAGGGCTTGTCGAACGCGGAGATCGCCGAGCGGCTGTCGATGGCGGAGGCGACGGCGAAGACGCACGTCAGCCGGTTGCTGGGGAAGCTGGAGCTGCGCAGCAGGGTCCAGGCGGCCGTGCTGGCGCAGGAGTTGGGCGTCTGAGGTTTATTCAGCGGACGGTTGCGATCTTTGGTCCAGACCTCTTGACGATTGGTCCAGACCTTCTTAATCTCACCGAACACACTGCGGTGAACCTGCCATGACAAAGCGGGTTCAGGGCGGCGCAGGGTTGCAGTTCACGGACCACCCCGTATGTCCGGACCTCACCCGAGGAGCACCGTTGAGCACTGAGACCCCCCGCCGTACCCGATTCAGACTCGGGTCCGGTCGAGCCACCAGAACCAGAGCCGTCGCGGGCCTCACCGCACTGCTTCTTCCCCTCGCCGCCATGGTCGGCATGGCCTCCCCCGCCGAGGCGGCGACCTCCGCCACGGCCACGTACGTCAAGAAGACCGACTGGGGCACGGGCTTCGAGGGCCAGTGGACGGTGAAGAACACCGGCACCACCTCCCTCAGCTCCTGGACCATCGAGTGGGACTTCCCGAGCGGCACCGGCGTCGGCTCCGCCTGGGACGCCACCGTCACCCACACGGGCAACCACTGGACCGCCAAGAACGTCGGCTGGAACGGCACCATCGCCCCCGGCGCCAGCGTCTCCTTCGGCTTCAACGGCACCGGCTCCGGCAGCGGCGCCGCCACCAACTGCACGCTGAACGGCGCCTCCTGCGACGGCGGCCCCACCGTCCCGGGTGACAATCCCCCGTCGGCGCCGGGCACCCCCACCGCGAGCGCCGTCACCGACACCTCGGCGAAGCTCAGCTGGACCGCGGCCACCGACGACAAGGGCGTCAAGAACTACGACGTCCTCCGGGACGGCTCGGTCGTCGCCACGGTCACCGGCACCACGTACACGAACACCGGCCTCACCGCCGGCACGGACTACTCGTACAGCGTGCAGGCGCGGGACACCGCCGACCAGACCGGCCCGGTCAGCGGCGCGGTCAAGGTCCACACCACCGGCGGCGGCGGCACCGACCCCGGCGAGCCGGGCACCGGCGACAAGGTCAACCTCGGTTACTTCACCGACTGGGGCGTCTACGGCCGGAACTACCACGTCAAGAACATGGACACCTCCGGTTCGGCCGCGAAGATCACGCACATCAACTACGCCTTCGGCAACGTCCAGGGCGGCAAGTGCACCATCGGTGACTCGTACGCCGACTACGACATGGCGTACACCGCGGACAAGTCCGTGGACGGCGTCGCCGACACCTGGGACCAGCCGCTGCGCGGTAGCTTCAACCAGCTGCGCAAGCTGAAGGCGAAGTACCCCCACATCAAGGTGCTGTGGTCCTTCGGCGGCTGGACCTGGTCCGGCGGCTTCGGTGAGGCCGCGAAGAACCCGGCCGCGTTCGCCGACTCCTGCTACAAGCTGGTCGAGGACCCGCGCTGGGCCGATGTCTTCGACGGCATCGACATCGACTGGGAGTACCCCAACGCCTGCGGCCTGACCTGTGACACCAGCGGCCCGGACGCGCTGAAGAAGCTCACCTCGGCGCTGCGTACCAAGTTCGGCAGCAGCAACCTGGTCACCGCCGCCATCACGGCCGACGGCTCCCAGGGCGGCAAGATCGACCTGGCGGACTACGCCGGCGCCGCGCAGTCGCTCAACTGGTACAACGTGATGACGTACGACTTCTTCGGCGCCTGGGACGCGAAGGGCCCGACCGCCCCGCACTCCCCGCTGAACTCGTACTCCGGCATCCCGATCGCCGGCTTCAACTCCGCCGACGCCATCGCCAAGCTGAAGGCCCAGGGCGTCCCCGCGTCCAAGCTGCTGCTCGGCATCGGCTTCTACGGCCGCGGTTGGACCGGCGTCACCCAGGACGCGCCCGGCGGCACCGCCACCGGCGCCGCGCCCGGCACGTACGAGGCGGGCATCGAGGACTACAAGGTCCTCAAGAACACCTGCCCGGCCACCGGCACGATCGCCGGCACCGCGTACGCCCACTGCGGCACCAACTGGTGGAGCTACGACACCCCGGCCACCATCAAGTCGAAGATGGCCTGGGCGAAGACGCAGGGCCTGGGAGGCGCGTTCTTCTGGGAGTTCAGCGGCGACACCAGCAACGGTGAACTCGTGAGCGCGATGAACACCGGCCTCAAGTAACCCCCGAGGCTCCACCCCCCGAAAACGCCGGGGAGACAGGTCCGCCCCCTGTCTCCCCGGTTTTCGGTGTGTACGTCCCTAGGCCACGTTCACCCGCTGGCCGGGCGGGGCCGCCTCCAGCCAGGCCAGGAAACCGGTCAGCGCGTCCTCGCTCATCGCCAGCTCCAGGCGGGTCTCCCGGTGGAGACAGCCGAGCACGATCGCGTCGGAGAGCAGCGCCAGCTCCTCCTCGCCCTCCGGCATCCGGCGGGCCACGACCTCGATCGCGGACCGCTCCAGGACCCGGCGCGGACGCGGCGAGTAGCTGAAGACGCGGAACCAGTTCACCTTGTCGCCGCTGTACCGGGCGACGCCGTACACCCAGCCCTTGCCGGACAGGTCGGGTTCCTCGGGTACGTTCCACCGGAGACTGCAGTCGAAGGTCCCGCCGGAGCGCTGGATCAGCCGCCGGCGCAGACCGAAGACGAAGAGTCCCAGCGCGACCAGTGCGACGACCAGTCCGCCCACCCACAGCGCGAGGTACATCTCCACCGACCTCCTCGCATCATCGAGTAGACGGACACCGTCCGTACGTCACCTGCATCTGCATCGCCTCAGCCGCGACACGGTCCGGAGGGGTCTCCGGCACGGGCCGCGGCTGAGGGTAAAACCATGTCGTGAGGTGGCTAGTGTGCCGCCACCGCACGCAGTCGCACTTCGGCGCGCCGCTCGGAAGCGCCGTCCGTGTCCGACTTCGCACGCTCGAGCGCACGCTCCGCGCGCTCGACGTCGATCTCGTCGGCAAGCTCCGCGATCTCCGCGAGAAGCGACAGCTTGTCGTCGGCGAACGAGATGAAACCGCCGTGCACGGCGGCGACGACGGTCGCGCCCTCGCTCGTACGGATCGTCACCGGGCCCGATTCCAGCACACCCAGAAGCGGCTGGTGACCGGGCATGACGCCGATGTCGCCGGACGTGGTGCGCGCGACGACCAGGGTGGCCTCGCCGGACCAGACACTGCGGTCCGCGGCGACCAGCTCGACGTGCAGCTCAGCAGCCAAGGGTGGCTCCTCGGGTCACCACCCGGCGGTCGTGCCGGGTGTTGGGTCAATTCTACGGGGCGTGGTGAGGGGGACGGGACGCACCCGCCCCCCTCGGTGAGCCGGGGGCTCAGGAGACGCCGAGCTCCTTGGCGTTGGCCTTCAGGTCCTCGATGCCACCGCACATGAAGAACGCCTGCTCGGGGAAGTGGTCGTACTCACCGTCGCAGATGGCGTTGAACGCGGCGATCGACTCGTCGAGCGGAACGTCCGAACCGTCCACGCCGGTGAACTGCTTGGCGACGTGGGTGTTCTGCGACAGGAAGCGCTCGACGCGACGGGCACGGTGGACGACGAGCTTGTCCTCCTCGCCCAGCTCGTCGATACCGAGGATCGCGATGATGTCCTGGAGGTCCTTGTACTTCTGCAGGATCCCCTTGACACGCATGGCGGCCGCGTAGTGGTCCTCGGCGATGTACCGCGGGTCGAGGATGCGGGACGTCGAGTCCAGCGGGTCCACGGCCGGGTAGATGCCCTTCTCGGAGATCGGACGGGAGAGAACCGTCGTCGCGTCGAGGTGGGCGAAGGTGGTCGCCGGCGCCGGGTCGGTCAGGTCGTCCGCGGGGACGTAGATCGCCTGCATCGAGGTGATCGAGTGACCGCGGGTCGACGTGATGCGCTCCTGGAGCAGACCCATCTCGTCGGCCAGGTTCGGCTGGTAACCCACCGCGGACGGCATACGGCCGAGCAGGGTGGACACCTCGGAACCGGCCTGGGTGTACCGGAAGATGTTGTCGATGAAGAAGAGCACGTCCTGCTTCTGCACATCGCGGAAGTACTCCGCCATGGTCAGACCGGCCAGGGCGACGCGGAGACGGGTCCCCGGCGGCTCGTCCATCTGGCCGAAGACGAGCGCCGTCTTGTCGATGACGCCGGAGTCGGCCATCTCCTCGATGAGGTCGTTGCCCTCACGGGTGCGCTCACCGACGCCCGCGAACACCGACACACCGTCGTGGTTGTTGGCGACGCGGTAGATCATCTCCTGGATCAGCACGGTCTTGCCGACACCGGCACCACCGAACAGACCGATCTTTCCACCCTTGACGTACGGGGTGAGGAGGTCGATGACCTTGACGCCGGTCTCGAACATCTCGGTCTTGGACTCGAGCTGGTCGAAGTTGGGCGCCTTGCGGTGGATCGGCCAGCGCTCGGTGACCTCGGCCTCGGCCTCGGGCTTGTTGAGGATCTGGCCGAGGGTGTTGAACACCTTGCCCTTGGTGATGTCACCGACGGGGACGGTGATGCCCGTGCCCGTGTCGGTCACCGGGGCCTGGCGGACCAGACCGTCGGTGGGCTGCATCGAGATCGCGCGGATCACGCCGTCACCGAGGTGCTGGGCGACCTCGAGCGTCAGCGTCTTGAGCTTGCCGTCCTCGGCCGGGTCGGCCACCTCGACGGTCAGCGCGTTGTAGATGTCCGGCATCGCGTCGACGGGGAACTCCACGTCGACGACCGGGCCGATGACCCGGGCGACGCGGCCCGTGGCAACGGCCGTCTCAACTGTGGTCGTCATTACTTGTCACTCCCCGCGGTCGCGTCGGCCAGCGCACTGGCACCACCGACGATCTCGCTGATTTCCTGGGTGATTTCGGCCTGGCGGGCCGCGTTGGCAAGCCGGGAGAGCGTCTTGATGAGCTCACCGGCGTTGTCGGTGGCCGACTTCATCGCGCGGCGGCGGGCGGCGTGCTCGGAAGCAGCGGCCTGCAGCAGCGCGTTGTAGATACGGCTCTCGACGTACCGCGGAAGCAGGGCGTCGAGGACGTCCTCCGCCGACGGCTCGAAGTCGAAGAGCGGCAGGATCTCGCCCTTGCCGGTCTCCTGCTCCGTGGCACCGAGACTGAGCGGCAGCATCCGGTCGTCGACCGGGTTCTGCGTCATCATCGACACGAACTCCGTGAAGACGATGTGCAGCTCGTCGACACCGCCCTCGGCGGTCTCCTGGGACACCGCCTCGATCAGCGGGGCAGCCGCCCGCTTGGCATCCGCGTACGTCGGGCTGTCGGTGAAGCCGGTCCACGAGTCCGCGATCTTGCGCTCGCGGAACCCGTAGTAGGCGACACCCTTGCGGCCGATCACGTACGTGTCGACCTCCTTGCCCTCACCGCGCAGCCGCTCGGTCAGCCTCTCCGCGGCCTTGATGGCGTTGGAGGAGTAACCGCCGGCCAGACCGCGGTCGCTCGTGATGAGCAGGATCGCGGCCCGGGCCGGGGACTCGGCCTCGGTGGTCAGCGGGTGCTTGGTGGTGGAGCCGGTCGCCACCGCGGTCACCGCGCGGGTCAGCTCGGTGGCGTACGGCGTCGACGCCGCCACCTGGCGCTGCGCCTTGACGATGCGCGAGGCGGCGATCATCTCCATCGCCTTGGTGATCTTCTTCGTGGCGGTGACGGAGCGGATGCGGCGCTTGTAAACGCGAAGCTGAGCGCCCATCGATCAGCCCTCGCCCAGCAGCTTGCCGTCCGAGGTCTCGAACTGCTGCTTGAAAGCGGCGACGGCGTCGGCGATGGCCTCGATCGTGTCGTTGGACATCTTGGCGCCCTCGCGGATGCTGGTGAGGAGGTCCTTGCGCTCGCGGCGCAGGAACTCCAGCAGCTCCGTCTCGAAGCGGCGGATGTCCTCGACCGGGACGTCGTCCATCTTGCCGTTGGTGCCGGCCCAGACGGAGACGACCTGCTCCTCGACGGGGAACGGGGCGTACTGCGGCTGCTTCAGCAGCTCGACCATGCGCTTACCGCGCTCCAGCGACGCCTTGGAGGCCGCGTCCAGGTCGGAACCGAAGGCGGCGAACGCCTCCAGCTCGCGGTACTGGGCGAGGTCCACGCGGAGTCGGCCGGACACCTGGCGCATGGCCTTGTGCTGGGCGGAGCCACCGACGCGGGAGACCGAGATACCGACGTTCAGGGCCGGACGCTGACCGGCGTTGAACAGGTCGGACTCCAGGAAGCACTGGCCGTCGGTGATGGAGATGACGTTGGTCGGGATGAACGCCGACACGTCGTTCGCCTTGGTCTCGACGATCGGGAGACCCGTCATCGAACCGGCACCCATGTCGTCGGAGAGCTTGGCGCAGCGCTCCAGCAGACGCGAGTGGAGGTAGAAGACGTCACCGGGGTACGCCTCACGGCCCGGCGGACGGCGCAGCAGCAGGGACACGGCGCGGTAGGCGTCGGCCTGCTTCGAGAGGTCGTCGAAGATGATCAGGACGTGCTTGCCCTGGTACATCCAGTGCTGGCCGATGGCCGAGCCGGTGTACGGCGCGAGGTACTTGAAGCCGGCCGGGTCGGACGCCGGGGCGGCGACGATGGTCGTGTACTCCAGGGCGCCGGCCTCTTCGAGGGCGCCGCGCACGGAGGCGATCGTCGAGCCCTTCTGACCGATGGCGACGTAGATGCAGCGCACCTGCTTGTTCACGTCGCCCGAGCGCCAGTTGTCGCGCTGGTTGATGATCGTGTCGACGGCCAGAGCGGTCTTACCCGTCTGACGGTCGCCGATGATCAGCTGACGCTGGCCGCGGCCGATCGGCACCATGGCGTCGACGGCCTTGTAGCCGGTCTGCATCGGCTCGTGCACCGACTTGCGGACCATGACGCCAGGGGCCTGCAGCTCGAGGGCGCGGCGGCCGTCGGTCGCGATCTCGCCGAGACCGTCGATCGGGTTGCCGAGCGGGTCGACGACGCGGCCGAGGTAACCCTCGCCGACGCCGACGGAGAGCACCTCACCGGTGCGCTGCACCGGCTGGCCCTCCTCGATGCCGCTGAACTCGCCGAGGACGATCGCACCGATCTCGCGCTCCTCGAGGTTGAGGGCGAGACCGAGGGTGCCGTCCTCGAACTTCAGCAGCTCGTTCGCCATGGCGGAGGGCAGGCCCTCCACCTTCGCGATGCCGTCGCCGGCAACGCTGACCGTACCGACCTCCTCGCGCGAGGCCGCGTCCGGCTTGTACGACTGGACAAAGTTCTCCAGCGCGTCCCGGATCTCCTCCGGCCGGATCGTGAGCTCCGCCATCTGGGTTCCCTGCTCTCCTTGTTGGGCCCGAAGTTTCTTAAGGGGTCTGGGGGCCGACCCCCAGGAATCTTCTGCAGTTTCTGCACGGCCCAACCGGGCCGCTGGTCTTGCTCTGTTCTGTTGCGCTGCGTCTGTGTCAGCCGGCCATGCGACGGGTCGCCTCGTCGAGGCGGTCCGCGATGGTGCCGTTGATGACCTCGTCGCCGACCCGCACCGCGATCCCGCCGAGGACCGAGGGGTCCACGTCCAGGTTCAGGTGCATCTCGCGGCCGTAGAGCTTCGCCAGGGCGGCACCCAGGCGCTGCTTCTGCCGGTCGCTGAGCGGCACCGCGGAGGTGACGATCGCGACCATGCGCTCCCGGCGCTCCGCGGCGAGCTTGGAGAGGGAGTCGAGTCCCGCTTCCAGGCTACGTCCACGCGGCTGGGTGACAAGCCGCACGACGACGCGCTCGGTGGCGGGCCGCGCCTTGCCGCCGAGCAGGCTGCGGAGCAGCTCGCCCTTGGCGGCGGGGGTCGCGGTCCGGCTGGTGAGCGCGGCGCGCAGGCCGGTGTCCGAGGCGACGATGCGGCCGAACCGGAAGAGTTCGTCCTCGACGTCGTCCAGGTCACCGCGCTGCTGGGCGGCGGTGAGGTCGGCGGTGTTCGCCAGCTCCTCGACCGCGTCGACCAGGTCACGCGACTGCGACCAGCGCGAGCGGACCATGCCGGTGACCAGGTCGACGGCTTCGCCGCCCACCTGGCCGCCGAACAGGCGGCCTGCCAGCTCGGCCCTGGCCTCGCCCGGCTGCGCCGGGTCGGTCAGGACCCGGCGCAGCGACACCTCGCGGTGCAGCAGCGCCGTGACGCCGGCCAGGTCCTCGGCGAGCTTCGCCGCGTCGACCGACGTGGAGTCGGTCAGCGCGTCGAGACGCTCGCGTGCGGCAGCCAGTGCCTCGCGGCTCGCGCTGTTCATCGGACGGCCTCGGCCTTCGCTTCGAGCTCGTCGAGGAAGCGGTCGACGGTGCCACTCTGCCGGGCGTGGTCCTCCAGGGACTCACCGACGAGCTTGCCGGCCAGGTCGGTGGCGAGCTTGCCCACGTCCTGGCGCAGCGCGGCGGCGGCGGCCTTGCGGTCGGCCTCGATCTGGGCGTGGCCGGCGGCGACGATCTCGTCGCGCTGGCGCTGGCCCTCGGCACGCATTTCCTGCAGGATCACGGCGCCCTGCTCCTGCGCCTCCTGGCGCATACGAGCGGCTTCGTGGCGGGCCTCGGCGAGCTGAGCCTTGTACTGCTCAAGAACGCTCTGGGCCTCGGTCTGGGCCGCATCGGCCTTCTCGATACCGCCTTCGATGGCCTCGCGGCGCTCTTCCAGAACCTTGTTGATGTTCGGGAGGAGCTTCTTGGCGAGGAAGCCGAAGACGATGACGAAAGCGATGAGGCCAATGACGAGCTCAGGGATCGGCGGAATGAGCGGGTTTTCCGCTTCCTCCGCCGCGAGCTGAACCAGGGGGTTCACGTCAGTGCCTTCCGTCGAATGGGCTGTTCGCGACCGGTCAGGAGGTCGGGTAGACGAACGGCATGACCAGACCGATCAGGGCGAGCGCCTCACAGAAGGCGAAGCCGAGGATCTGGTTGGCGCGGATGAGACCGGCAGCCTCGGGCTGACGGGCGAGCGCCTGGGTGCCGTTACCGAAGATGATGCCGATGCCGACGCCGGGGCCGATCGCGGCGAGGCCGTAACCGATCGAGCCGAGGTTGCCCTTGATTTCGACGCCGGCGGCGAGGGTCTGGAGAGCGGACATGCCGGTTCTTCCTTCTCTTTCAATGTCCGGTGGGGGTTGGCCACCGGGTGCTTCAGGAGTGGGGTGCTCAGTGGCCCTTGGCGAGAGCGCCCTGGATGTAGCTGCAGGCCAGCAGCACGAACACGTAGGCCTGGACAGCCTGGATGAAGAGTTCGAAGGCCGTCATCACGAGGACCATCACGAACGACACGCCCGCGTAGGCGATGCCGATGCCGTTGAGCATGTACCAGCTGGCGATCGTGAAGAGCAGCAGGAGCGTGTGGCCCGCGAACATGTTGGCGAACAGTCGGACCGCGTGCGTGAACGGCCGGACCAGGAGGTTCGAGAAGAACTCGATGGTCATCGAGAGCGGCAGGACCCCGCCGAGGTTCTTGTCGTAGCCCGTGAAGTTCTTGAGGGCGCCGACGAACCCGTGCTTCTTGAAGGTCAGGCCGACCCACAGGAGGTAGACGATTCCGGCGAGGACCGCCGGGTACGAAATGATCGCCGTCACGGGGAACTGGGCAACCGGGATGATGGACCAGAGGTTCATCATCCAGATGACGAAGAACAGGGAGACCATCAGCGGGACGTACTTCTCGCCGTCGCGCTTGCCGATCGTCTCGTAGACGATGCCGCGGCGGATGAAGTCGTATCCGGCCTCGGCCGTCATCTGGAGCTTGCCGGGCACCAACTTCGGCTTGCGGAAGGCGGCCCAGAAGAAGCCAACGATGATCACCGAGCCGAGCAGGGCCAGCAGCATCGTCTTGTTGAAGTACAAGTTGCTGTCCGCGTCGCCCCAGAGGGGCTCGAACAGGAACGAGTGCAGGCCGGGTGCCGGAAAGCCACAACCGTCGAAGAGGTGGCAATCGGTCTCGAAGGCGAGCACCTGTGTCGGGTCAGCACTCACCGCGGGCTCCTTCAGCGTGGCGCATAGGTACGGCAACCTCGTTGTGTCGGCGCGGCGCGCAGCCGCGGTTCGGCACTGGACTGGTGTTTCGGATGTGTGAGCGGCAGTCAGGCATGTGAGCCTCGCGATCGAGCAGGCGTCAGCTCACATGCACGCGCCCGCAGTGCCGCAGTTGGAACCGGACGATAGCAGGGTCCTGACCCCGCACTTATTCCGCCCCTACCCTTCACGCGTCGGACCCCGGTTTCCCGGCCTTGCCGGCCTTCTCGGATTCGGGTTCCACGTAAAGGATCTTGGCCTTCATGTGCGCACGCGCCTGTGCGGCGATCCACACGAGGGTCGTCGCGACCAGGGTGATCGCGAACGCCTTCGGGTTGAACAGCGAGGTGTTCTTGAAGACGGCGACGAAGATGAACAGGAGCAGGAGCTGCGCGGTGTAGAGCGCGAGGCCCATCGCCTGGAAGAGGTGGGGCATGGACCTGGCGGTCCGTTGCAGGACCAGGAGTCCGATCCCCATGAAGAGGATGACCACGATCGTCCCCACGATCGCGCCCAGGGCTCCCTTGCCGCCCGCGACGCCAGCGCTGATCGCGGCGGCTACGGCGCCGGCGGCAGCGGTGGGTACGGCGGTCTGGAGGAGAGTCCGGACGTCGTTGGACGGCATGGCGGCAGCTCCGCTTGCAGGGGGTGGGCAGTGTGTCGTCATGGACGAGCGTAGGCCCGGTCCGAGTCGATGCCTCGGGCCGATGGACCGTGCTACATCAGGTCCTTCGGCTCTGTCACCGGGCTTCGTGAACGGTATCACAAACTATTTGATGAGGTCTTTACCTAGAAAGTGTGCTTGCTGTCACACCTGAGGGCTAACAAGCACGCGTGAGCAGTGCACCGCGTCGCTTTGTCTGCTAATGCACACCGATGACCGGTTCAGTGGCGGGTGGAACCGGCCGCCCGACGGTCAGCCGTACGCGAACGGTGGCCGATGGCGGTCGCCCCGTTGACGCTGTGGGCCCCCGCCGCGACCGGAGCCCCGGCAGCCGCTTCACGCTCCTCCGCGGCCCCCTCCGCCCCGCCCGTCGCACCCGTCTCCATCTGGCCGTCCACGGGCCCCTGTTGGCCCTCCGCGGCCTCCTCCGACGCGGCGGCACCAGGCCCCTCCGGACGACGCCGTCTGCGGCGGTAGCGGGGCGGCACGAAGCGTTCCGCCCAGCGCGGGGCGCGCGGGGTGAACCGGGGCATCAGGAGCAGGATCAGCCCGAGCGCGCTCAGCCCCACGATCACGATCACGATCCACAGGGACGTCGAGTGCACCGAGTACCCCACCGCGCCGAAGGCGATCAGCGCCGACCAGAAGTACATGATCAGCACCGACCGGCTGTGCGAGTGGCCGATGTTGAGCAGCCGGTGGTGCAGGTGGCCCCGGTCCGCCGCGAACGGCGACTGGCCGTTCCAGGTGCGCCGGACGATCGCCAGCACCAGGTCCGCCGCCGGGATCGCGATGATGGTCAGCGGCAGCAGCAGCGGGATGAACACCGGGAGCATCGCGTGGGTCGCCTGGCGCTCACTGCCCTCGAAGAGCCTCATGTTGTCCGGGTCGACCTGTCCGGTCACCGAGATCGCCCCGGCCGCGAGCACCAGACCGATCAGCATCGACCCCGAGTCGCCCATGAAGATCCGCGCGGGGTGCATGTTGTGCGGCAGGAAGCCGAGGCACATGCCCATCAGGATCGCCGCGAACAGCGTCGCCGGGGCGGCGGCCTCGATGGTGTGCCCGTACCAGAGCCGGTAGGTGTACAGGAAGAACGCGGCGGCGGCGATGAGCACCATGCCCGCCGCGAGCCCGTCCAGGCCGTCCACGAAGTTGACCGCGTTGATGGTGATGACGACCAGCGCCACGGTGAGCAGGGTGCCCTGCCACGGGGTGAGGGCCACGGTGCCGACGCCCGGGATCGGCAGCCACAGGATCGTGAGGCCCTGGAGGACCATGACGGCGGCGGCGAGCATCTGCCCGCCCAGCTTGATCAGGGCGTCGATCTCGAACTTGTCGTCGAGGACCCCGATCAGCCAGATCAGCGCCGCTCCGGAGAGCAGCGCTCGCGGTTCGCTGGACAGCTCGAAGACGCCGTCGAGGTTGGCGAGGTGGTTGGCCACGATGAGCCCCGCGCACAGCCCGCCGAACATGGCGATGCCGCCGAGCCTCGGGGTCGGTTCGCGGTGGACGTCGCGCGCGCGGATCGCGGGCATCGCCCCGACCGCGATGGCGAACTTGCGCACCGGACCGGTGAGCAAGTAGGTCACAGCGGCCGTGACACAGAGTGTCAGCAGGTAATCACGCACGGGCTGCCCCACAGATATAGCCGGCCATCTCAGCCCACACCTTAACTAGGTACGTCCCATGGTTGAGGACACGGAGCTGTCCGCGATGGTTGCACGGCATCTCCCGGCAAGATCATCGAGGCCCCTCATCCGGGACGCGATCCGGGACACGGCCGAATGCGGCGTCCGGGAACGGCATGGGCCCGCTGCCCGCCGTCGAGCGGTCAGTGGGGCGCGGAGACGCCGGTCAGCGCGGTGACGACCGGGTCGAGGGCCTGGCTGATCTCGTCGCCGATGGACCGGAAGAAGGTGATCGGGGCGCCGTACGGGTCGTGGACCTCGTCGGCGTCCGCGGTCGGGGCGAGCAGCCAGCCGCGCAGCGCGGCGGCGGCCCGGACCAGGGCGCGGGCACGCTCGACCACGCCCTCCTCACGGGCGTCGGGCAGGGTGGCCGGGTCTATCGCCCGGACCAGCCTGGTGAACTCCTTGAGCGTGAAGGTGCGCAGCCCGGCCGAGTGGCCCATGGAGATGACCTGGGCGCGGTGGTCGCGGGTGGCCGTGAGCACCAGGTCGGCACGGATGACGTGCTCGTCCAGCAGCTCACGGCCGGTGAAGCCGGTGGCGTCGGCGCCGAAGTCGGCGAGGACCACCTCGGCGTTGGCCTCCATCGGGGCGCCCTCGTGGCCCCAGGTCCCGGCGCTCTCCACGATCAGCCCGCCCTGGAGCGGGTCCCCGAGCCGGTGCACCAGGGCATGCCGGGTCAGCCGCTCGGTGATCGGTGAGCGGCAGACGTTGCCGGTGCTGACGTGGAGGATGCGGAAAGTGTCGGGCCGCCCCGCTATGCCACGCCCCTCGGGGGCGGTCAATTGGCCACCTCGAGGTCGGGGACCACCTTGCGCAGCTCCTCCGCCGAGATCGCACCGGCGCGCAGCAGGACGGGCACCTTGCCGGTGACGTCGACGATGGAGGAGGGCACGATGCCGGGGGTAGGGCCGCCGTCGAGGTAGACGGAGACGGAGTCACCGAGCATCTCCTGGGCCGCGTCGCAGTCCTCCGGCGAGGGGTGGCCGGTCAGGTTGGCGCTGGACACGGCCATCGGGCCGACCTCGGTGAGGAGTTCGATGGCGACCGGGTGCAGCGGCATCCGGACGGCGACGGTCCCCCGGGTGTCCCCGAGGTCCCACTGGAGCGACGGCTGGTGCTTGGCGACCAGGGTCAGGGCGCCCGGCCAGAACGCGTCGACCAGCTCCCACGCCTGCTCGGAGAAGTCGGTGACCAGGCCGTGCAGGGTGTTCGGGGAGCCGATGAGGACCGGCGAGGGCATGTTGCGGCCCCGGCCCTTGGCCTCCAGGAGGTCCCCGACCGCCTCGGCGGCGAAGGCGTCCGCGCCGATCCCGTACACGGTGTCGGTGGGCAGCACGACGAGCTCGCCGCGGCGGACGGCCGACGCGGCTTCGCGCAGCCCCGTCGTGCGGTCGGTCGCGTCGTTGCAGTCGTATCGCCGTGCCATCAGCCGGCCTCCTCAAGCATGTACGGGTAGGGCTGGTACGGGTGGCGGGCCCGGGTCACGGCATCGCCTTGCGGGCGGTGGCGAACCGGGGTCGCCGGTTGAGGTCGGGGTGGTCGGCCGCGTCGGCCCAGCCCCGCTCCTCGGTGAAGATCCAGGGCACCTGGCCGCCCTGGGTGTCGGCGTGCTCGATGACGACGAGGCCGCCGGGGCGGAGCAGGCGGTGCGCGGTGCGCTCGATGCCCCGGATGGTGTCGAGGCCGTCCTCGCCGGAGAACAGCGCCATCTCGGGGTCGTGGTCGCGCGCCTCGGGCGCCACGTACTCCCACTCGGTGAGCGGGATGTACGGCGGGTTGGAGATGACCAGGTCGACCTGGCCGTCCAGCTCGGGCAGGGCGGTGAGCGCGTCGCCGCGGTGGACGGTGACGCGGGAGTTCTCGGCGTTCTTCCGGGTCCACTTCAGGGCGTCCTCGGAGAGCTCCACGGCGTGCACGCGGGAGCGCGGGACCTCCTGGGCCATGGCGAGGGCGATGGCGCCGGAGCCGGTGCACAGGTCCACGATCAGCGGCTCGACGACGTCCATCGCGCGGACGGCGTCTATGGCCCAGCCGACGACCGACTCGGTCTCGGGGCGGGGCACGAAGACGCCGGGCCCGACCTGGAGCTCCAGGTAGCGGAAGAAGGCGCGTCCGGTGATGTGCTGGAGGGGTTCGCGGGCCTCGCGGCGGGCGATGGTCTCCCAGTAGCGGGCGTCGAAGTCGGCGTCCGGCACGTTGTGCAGCTCGCCCCGCTTGACTCCGTGCACGAACGCGGCGAGTTCCTCGGCATCGAATCTCGGTGAGGGAACACCGGCGTCGGCCAGCCGCTGGGTGGCCTGGGCCACCTCGGCGAGCAGCAGGTTCATCGCGGTTCTCCGTACGGGTTCACGGGCGGGGCGGGGCGGGCGGTGGGCTCAGGCGGCGGCCAGCTTGGCGGCGGAGTCGGCGTCGACGCACGCCTGGATGACCGCGTCCAGGTCACCGTCGAGCACCTGGTCCAAGTTGTACGCCTTGAAGCCGACGCGGTGGTCCGAGATCCGGTTTTCCGGGAAGTTGTACGTCCGGATCTTCTCGGAACGGTCGACCGTACGCACCTGGCTGCGACGTACGTCCGAAGCCTCCTGCTCGGCGGCCTCCTGGGCGGCGGCGAGGAGCCGGGAGCGCAGGATGCGCATCGCCTGCTCCTTGTTCTGGAGCTGGCTCTTCTCGTTCTGGCAGGAGGCGACGACGCCGGTCGGCAGGTGCGTGATGCGGACGGCGGAGTCGGTCGTGTTGACGGACTGGCCGCCGGGGCCGGACGAGCGGTAGACGTCGATGCGGAGGTCGTTGGCGTGGATCTCGACGTCGACCTCCTCGGCCTCGGGCGTCACGAGGACACCGGCGGCGGAGGTGTGGATGCGGCCCTGGGACTCGGTGGACGGCACGCGCTGCACGCGGTGCACCCCGCCCTCGTACTTCATCCGGGCCCAGACGCCCTGGCCGGGCTCGGTGGCGCCGTTGCCGCCCTTGGTCTTCACGGCGACCTGGACGTCCTTGTAGCCGCCCAGCTCGGACTCGGTGGAGTCGATGATCTCGGTCTTCCAGCCGACGCGCTCGGCGTAGCGCAGATACATGCGCAGCAGATCGCCGGCGAACAGCGCGGACTCGTCGCCGCCCGCCCCGGCCTTGATCTCCAGGAGCACGTCCTTGTCGTCGCTGGGGTCCCGGGGGACGAGCAGGAGGCGGAGCTTCTCGGTGAGTTCCTCGCGCTGCTGCTCCAGCTCCTTGACCTCGGCGGCGAAGTCGGGGTCGTCGGCGGCGAGCTCGCGGGCGGTCTCGATGTCGTCGCCGGACTGCTTCCAGGAGCGGTACGTCGCGACGATCGGGCTCAGCTCCGCGTAGCGCTTGTTGAGCTTGCGCGCGTTGCCCTGGTCGGCGTGGACCGCGGGGTCGGCGAGCTGCTTCTCGAGATCGGCGTGCTCACCGATCAGTTCCTCGACCGCCTCGAACATCTCGGGCTCCTGGTTCCTTCGCTCGTCGTGCCTGCCGGCCGGTGGGTGCCTGCCGGGGCCGGGGTACGGAGACCCCGTGCCCGGACCGGAAAAAAACGCCGGCCACGGCGCCCTCGGAAAAGGGCACCGCGGACCGGCGCGGACGGCTCGCTACTTGCCGGCGGCCTTGGCGCCCTTGCCGAAGCGGGCCTCGAAGCGGGCCACACGGCCACCGGTGTCGAGGATCTTCTGCTTGCCCGTGTAGAACGGGTGGCACTCGGAGCAGACCTCGGCACGGATGGTGCCGCTGTCCAGCGTGGAGCGGGTGGTGAACGACGCGCCACAGGTGCAGCTGACCTGCGTCTCGACGTACTGGGGGTGGATGTCGCGCTTCAAGGGTGTCTCCTAGGTTCGGGAGGGCTCCGGGTCGCACGCGCGGATTGCGCGTCCGTGAACCGGGGCCGACGTACCAGTCTGCCAGGACCGGCCGTATCTCCCAAAACCAGGGTGGACGGCCGGGTATTCCCCCGGCTCCCGGCTCAGCGGACGACCGTGCCGGCGTCGCCCTTGTCGCCGGCCGACTGCTTCGTCGCGGAGGCGGGGACCGGCCGGTCGGCGCGCAGCGCGTCCCAGACCTGCCGGTCGGCCTTCTCCAGCGGGATGACGCGGTTGGGGTCGGCGGGGTCGTACTCGACGGGCAGGGTCACCATGTTCACGTTGTCGGAGCCGAGGCCCTTGAGGCCCTTGGCGAAGCCGGCGAGCTTGGTGACCGAGCCCAGGTCGGAGTCGGTGGTGACGGCCTTGGTGGCGGTGTCCGCGATGCCGTACAGCTTGGTGCCGTTGAACACGCCCACGCTCTTGACCTGCTGCATCAGCGCCTTGATGAACGCCTGCTGGAGCTGGATGCGGCCGAGGTCGCTGCCGTCGCCGACGCTGTGCCGGGTGCGGACCAGGCCGAGGGACTGCTCGCCGTCCAGGGTGTGGGTGCCGGGCTGGAGGTCCAGGTGGCTGTCGGGGTCGTCGATCGCCTTGGTGGTGGTGATGTCGACGCCGCCGAGCTTGTCGATCAGCTTCTTGAAGCCGGTGAAGTCGACCTCGACGTAGTGGTCCATGCGGATGCCGGACATGGATTCCACGGTCTTGACCGCGCAGGCCGGCCCGCCGACCTCGTACGCCGTGTTGAACATGGCGCGCTGCTGTCCGGCCACGGGCTTGCCGCTGACGTCGCCGGTGCAGTCGGGCCGGGTGATGAGGGTGTCGCGCGGGATGGAGACCACACTCGCGGTCTTGTGGCCCTTGTTGACGTGGACGACCATCGCGGTGTCCGAGCGGGCCGCGCCCTCGTCGGCGCCGTACTCGCCGTTCGCGCCGGAGCGGGAGTCGGAGCCCAGGACGAGGATGTCCTCGGAGCCGTTGTCGACGTTCTCCGGGCGGTCCTTGCCGAGCGCGGTGTTGATGTCGACGGCCTGGAGATTGCCGTTGAGGTGGACGTACGCGTAGCCGAGGCCCGCACCGCCCACGACGACCGCGCCGGCCAGGCTCCAGACGGCCACGCGCTTCGCCCTGCGGCCGCGGGACGGCTTCTTCCGGCGTTTGCCGGTGGCCCGTATTCGGCCGCTGCTCCCGCTTCGCTCGCTCATGCGTCTCCCTCGTTCCGTCGGCTACCCCCTTGCGTTGGCGGCGACAAGAAGCGTGGCACAGGCGGCTGTGCCCCCGGGTGCGTCCGGAACGGCCCGCCCGGGTCCGGGAGCGGCCGGTATTCGGGCGTTCACCTGCGGTTTCGTGGGCCGTACAACGGTCGTACGAGGCCCCGCGCGGCCGTGCCCGTGTGGTGAAGGTCTCGGAACGGCAACGGGGTACGGCACAGGGCCGCCCCCGCACCGGAAGTGCGGGGGCGGCCCTGTGTGCTGCCGGAGGGGCGACGACTAGTCGTTGTTGTTGCCCGGGGCCGGCGTCGTCTTCTGGATCTGGAGCAGGAACTCCGCGTTCGACTGGGTCTTCTTCATCCGGTCGAGCAGAAGCTCGATGGCCTGCTGCTGGTCGAGCGCGTGCAGCACCCGGCGCAGCTTCCAGACGATCCCCAACTCCTCGCTGCCGAGCAGGATTTCCTCCTTGCGGGTGGAGGACGCGTCGACGTCCACCGCCGGGAAGATCCGCTTGTCGGAGAGCTTGCGGTCGAGCTTGAGCTCCATGTTGCCGGTGCCCTTGAACTCCTCGAAGATCACCTCGTCCATGCGCGAGCCGGTCTCGACGAGCGCGGTGGCCAGGATGGTCAGCGAGCCGCCGTCCTCGATGTTGCGCGCGGCGCCGAAGAAGCGCTTCGGCGGGTAGAGCGCGGTCGAGTCGACACCACCGGACAGGATGCGGCCGGAGGCCGGGGCGGCGAGGTTGTACGCGCGTCCCAGGCGGGTGATCGAGTCGAGCAGGACGACCACGTCGTGGCCCAGCTCCACGAGGCGCTTGGCGCGCTCGATGGCCAGCTCGGCGACCGTGGTGTGGTCCTCGGCGGGGCGGTCGAAGGTCGAGGAGATGACCTCGCCCTTCACCGACCGCTGCATGTCGGTGACCTCTTCCGGACGCTCGTCCACGAGGACGACCATCAGGTGGCACTCGGGGCTGTTGACCGTGATCGCGTTGGCGATGGCCTGGAGGATCATGGTCTTACCGGTCTTCGGCGGGGCCACGATCAGACCGCGCTGGCCCTTGCCGATGGGGGCGACCAGGTCGATGATCCGCGTCGTCAGGACGTTGGAGTCGGTCTCCAGGCGGAGCCGGTCCTGCGGGTAGAGCGGGGTCAGCTTCTGGAACTCGGGGCGGCCGCGGCCCGATTCGGGCGCCATGCCGTTGACCGAGTCCAGGCGGACCAGCGCGTTGAACTTCTCGCGGCGCTCGCCGTCCTTGGGCTGGCGCACCGCACCGGTGACGTGGTCGCCCTTGCGCAGGCCGTTCTTGCGGACCTGGGCGAGCGAGACGTACACGTCGTTCGGGCCGGGCAGGTAGCCGGAGGTCCGGATGAACGCGTAGTTGTCGAGGATGTCCAGGATGCCCGCGACGGGGATCAGGACGTCGTCGTCGGTGACGGGCGGGGCGTCGGCGAACTCGTCGCGCCCACGACGGCCCCGGCGGTCGCGGTAGCGCCCGCGCCGGCCGCGCCGGCCGCCCTCGTCGTCGTAGCCGTCGTCCTGCGGGCCGTTGTTGCCGCCCTGGTTCTGGCCGCCGCCCTGGCGCCGGTTGCCGCCCTGGTCGTCGCCCTTGCCGCGCTGACGGTCGCGCTGGCGGTCGCGGCGCTGCTCGCCGCCCCGGTCCCCGCGCTGGCGGTCGCCGCGGTCGCCCCGGCGGCCGTCGGCGTTGTCCGCGCCGGACTCGGCCTTGGAGTCGGCGGAGCGGTCCTCGGCGGGCGCCTCGTGCTTCTGGTCCTGCTTCGGCTCGTCCTGGGCGCGGTCCTTGGTCTGCGCCTTGGCGTCCGGCTTGCTCTCCGGGCTGCCCGCCTGCGCGGTGGCGCGGCGGCGACGGCGCTCGCCCGCGGGCTGGTCGTCGCTGGCCGGCTGGCCCGGGATGTCGATCTGCTGCTGGGCCGCGGCCTTGTCGGCGGGCGCGGCGGCCGGGGCCTCGTCGGCGCCGGTGCGCGCCTTGGAGGTGGCGCGGCGCTTCGGCTTGGTCTCGGCGCCCTCGGCGGGGGCCGCGGTGGCCTTGGCCTTGGGGGCGGAGGAGCCGCCGGCCTGGGCCTCCTTGATGACCTCGATCAGCTGGCTCTTGCGCATCCGCGCGGTGCCCTTGATGCCGAGGCCGGACGCGACCTGCTGCAGCTCGGCCAGGACCATGCCCTCAAGGCCGGTGCCGGAGCGGCGGCGCCGTGCGGTGGTGCCAGTGGCAGCACCTTCGGCGGGCGCGGCGCTGTCGACGTTCTTGTCGGCAGTCACGCCCATCAGATCGGTGGTGTCGCTCACGAAGGGTCCTTCCCTGGAGCGGACGTCGGCCTTCTGGCTCGGCGACCGGTTGTGCTGTCCGGCTGCGGTCCTCGGTTGGTGCGGCCCGTGCCGGGGCGGTGGTCCGCCGGATGGAACGGCGGAGAGATGAGGTGTGCATGTGCCCGGCGCGAGCATCCCCCTGCTCGGCCCACTCCTGGACGAGCGGAGGGGTGTCGTGCCGGTTCCGGAGCGTGCTCGCAACTGCTCAGGCAGGCTGCTCAGGCAGTTGGGGAGGCTCCCGGAAGAAATGGTGGTCCCGAACGGGACACGGAGCAACGCGCCTCATGGACGTCGATTGCAGACTTGAGGTTAACACTACCGGCTCCAACAAACATTCCCCCTCTCACTCACCGGCAATCACTTCTCGGCCAGCGGCCTCGCGGGCTACGGGGCCAGCGGCAGGACGCTGGCGCCCTGCGCGTCGAGAGCGAGCCGGTTGGCCGCCCAGCCCTCACCCGCCAGTCGGGCGACCTTGTCGGCGTCGCCGTCACCGGCCAGGGCCAGCACCGTCGGTCCGGCGCCGGAGATGACCGCGGGGACGCCCTCGGCGCGCAGCCGGCCGACGAGTTCGACGCTCTCGGCCATGGCGGGCGCGCGGTAGTCCTGGTGCAGCCGGTCCTCGGTGGCCGTGAGCAGCAGCTCGGGGCGCCTGGTCAGGGCCTCGACGAGGAGGGCGGCACGGCCGGCGTTGAAGGCGGCGTCGACGTGCGGGACGGTGCGCGGCAGGAGGCCGCGGGCGGTCTCGGTGAGCACCGGCTTGCCGGGGACGAAAACCACCGGAACGATGGAATCAGCGGGATCCATCCGGATCGCGCGGGCGGAGGCGCCGTCCATCCAGGCCAGCGTGAATCCGCCGAGCAGGCAGGCCGCGACGTTGTCGGGGTGGCCCTCGATCTCGGTGGCGAGCTCCAGCAGGGCCGCGTCGTCGAGGCGGGCGTCACCGCCGGTCGTCACGGCGCGGGCGGCGACGATCCCGGCGCAGATGGCGGCGGACGACGAGCCGAGGCCGCGTCCGTGCGGGATGCGGTTGGCGCAGACGATCTCCAGGCCGCGGGGCTGTCCGCCGAGCAGGTCGAAGGCGGTGCGCAGGGACCGTACGAGCAGGTGCTTCTCGTCGCGGGGCAGGGTGTCCGCGCCCTCACCGGCGATGTCGATGTGCAGTCCGGAGTCGGCGACGCGGACGACGACGTCGTCGTACAGGCCGAGCGACAGGCCGAGGGCGTCGAAACCGGGGCCCAGGTTGGCGCTGGTCGCGGGGACGCGCACCCGGACGGCGGCGGCTCGGAAGGCGGGACCGGCCATCGCTGTGACGACTCTCCTTGTGAGGCGGCGGGGATTCCGGGGGCTGCGGGCGGGGGTTCTTCGGGGGAGCCGCAACGGCCCGGGGCACCCCGGCAGACGCGGCGGGGCGGGTTGGGTACAGCTTATCGAAGGAAGGTTCTGTGGCGACATAGGGCGCACAGGAGGCGCACGATGCGTGTCGCACGCCCGCGGTGCGCTCTTGTTGCCGGAAAGGGCCGGTAGGAGGCCCTTTCTGACGCGTCGTCGCGCGCTGCCCCGGGCCGTCGTCCGGACCGGCCCGGGGGTTGGACGCGTTACGCGGTCACGCCAGGCCCAGCTTCTCGGCGGCGGCGGCCGCGTCGACCGGGACGGTGACGGGCTGCGGGGCGCCCGCGACGGCCCAGTCGGGGTCCTTGAGGCCGTTGCCGGTCACCGTGCAGACGATGCGCTGGCCGGGGTCGACCTTGCCCTCCTCGGCGGCCTTGAGCAGACCGGCGACGGAGGCGGCCGACGCGGGCTCCACGAAGACGCCCTCCTGGGAGGCCAACAGCCGGTAGGCGGACAGGATCTGACGGTCCGTGACCTCGTCGATGAAGCCGCCGGACTCGTCGCGCGCGGCGAGCGCGTAGTTCCAGGAGGCCGGGTTGCCGATCCGGATCGCGGTCGCGATGGTCGACGGGTCCTTGACGACCTCGCCGCGCACGATGGGCGCGGAGCCGGACGCCTGGAAGCCCCACATGCGCGGCTTGTGCGTCGCCATGCCGTCCCCGGCGTACTCGGTGTACCCCTTCCAGTACGCGGTGATGTTGCCCGCGTTGCCGACCGGGAGGACGTGGATGTCCGGGGCGTCGCCGAGCGCGTCGACGATCTCGAACGCGGCGGTCTTCTGGCCCTCGATGCGGACCGGGTTGACCGAATTGACCAGCGCGACCGGGTAGTTGTCCGAGAGCGAGCGGGCCAGCGTCAGGCAGTCGTCGAAGTTGCCGTCGACCTGGAGGATCTTGGCGCCGTGCACGAGCGCCTGGCCCATCTTGCCGAGCGCGATCTTGCCCTGCGGCACGAGGACCGCGCAGACCATGCCGGCCCGGACCGCGTAGGCGGCGGCCGAGGCGGAGGTGTTGCCGGTGGAGGCGCAGATGACGGCCTGCGCGCCCTCCTCCTTGGCCCGGGTGATGGCCATGGTCATGCCGCGGTCCTTGAAGGACCCGGTGGGGTTGGCGCCCTCGACCTTGAGGTGCACCTCGCAGCCCGTGCGCTCGGAGAGGACCTGAGCGGGGACGAGCGGCGTACCGCCCTCACGGAGCGTGACGACCGGCGTCGTGCTCGTGACCGGGAGACGGTCCCGGTACTCCTCGATGATGCCGCGCCACTGGTGGGTGCCCTTGGTGGTCATGGGTCCTTACTCCCCTTCAACACGCATGATGCTGGCGACACCGCGCACGGTGTCGAGCTTGCGCAGCGCTTCGACGGTCCCGGAGAGGGCGGCGTCGGGCGCGCGGTGGGTGACGACGACGAGCGATGCCTCGCCGTCGGTTTCCTGACTGTCCGGCCGGCTCTGCTGGCGGACCGTATCGATGGATACGCCCTGGTCGGCGAAGACCGTCGCGACCTGGGCGAGCACGCCCGGCTTGTCGGCCACGTCGAGGCTGATGTGGTACCGCGTGACGACGTCGCCCATGGGGCTCACCGGCAGGCGCGTGTACGCGGACTCACCGGGCCCGGGGCCTCGTTGAGCTTGTTGCGGCAGACGGCCACGAGGTCGCCGAGGACCGCGGACGCGGTGGGCGAGCCGCCCGCGCCGGGGCCGTAGAACATCAGCTGCCCGGCCGCCTCGGCCTCCACGAACACCGCGTTGTACGCCTCGCGCACCGAGGCGAGCGGGTGGCTCAGCGGGATCATCGCGGGGTGCACGCGGGCCGTCACGGAGGCCCCGTCGGCGGCGCGCTCGCAGATGGCGAGGAGCTTGACGGTGCAGCCCATGCGGCGGGCGGACGCGATGTCGGCGGCGGTGACCTCGGTGATGCCCTCGCGGTGCACGTCGCCGATGCGGACCCGGGTGTGGAAGGCGATCCCGGCGAGGATGGCGGCCTTGGCGGCGGCGTCGAAGCCCTCCACGTCGGCGGTCGGGTCGGCCTCCGCGTAACCGAGGGCGGTGGCCTCGTCCAGCGCCTCGGAGTATCCGGCGCCGCTGGTGTCCATCTTGTCGAGGATGAAGTTGGTGGTGCCGTTGACGATGCCGAGCACCCGGTTGACCTTGTCACCGGCCAGGGACTCGCGCAGCGGTCGTACGAGCGGGATGGCGCCGGCCACGGCGGCCTCGTAGTAGAGGTCCCGGCCGTGCTGCTCGGCGGCGGCGTGCAGGGCGGCGCCGTCCTCGGCGAGCAGGGCCTTGTTGGCGGAGACGACGCTCGCGCCGTGCTCGAAGGCGGTCCTGATCAGCGTGCGGGCGGGCTCGATGCCGCCGATGACCTCGATGACGACGTCGATGTCGCCGCGTTTGACCAGGGCGGTCGCGTCCGTGGTGATCAGGGCGGGGTCGATGCCCTCGCGCACCTTGGAGGGCCGGCGGACGGCGACACCGGCGAGCTCCACCGGCGCGCCGATGCGCGCGGCGAGGTCGTCGGCGTGCGTCGTCATGATGCGCGCCACCTCTGAGCCGACCACACCACAGCCCAGCAGCGCCACCTTCAGCGGACGCGTACGCATCATCCGACCTCGTTTCCTTTACACCTGTAGTACGGACCAGTCTCACTCACCGGACGGGTGTTCCCGCCACCCGTCCGGATCCTGAGATGTTTATGGGGACAGCGTGGTACGCCCCCGGAAATACGTCATCAGCCGACGTCGAGACGCAGGAGATCTTCCTCCGTCTCGCGTCGGACGATGACCCGTGCCTCCCCGTCCCGCACGGCGACGACCGGCGGGCGCAGGGCGTGGTTGTAGTTGCTCGCCATGGAGCGGCAGTACGCGCCGGTGGCGGGCACGGCGATCAGGTCGCCGGGGGCCAGGTCGGACGGCAGGTAGGCGTCCTTGACCACGATGTCGCCGCTCTCGCAGTGCTTGCCGACGACCCGGACGAGCATCGGTTCGGCGTCCGAGGTCCGCGAGGCGAGCGCGACGCTGTACTCGGCGTCGTACAGCGCGGTGCGGATGTTGTCCGACATGCCGCCGTCGACGCTCACGTAGGTGCGCAGGCCCTCCAGCGGCTTGACCGTGCCGACCTCGTACAGCGTGAAGGCGGTCGGGCCGACGATGGCGCGGCCGGGCTCGACGGAGATGCGGGGGGTGGCGAGACCGGCGGCCTCGCACTCGCGGGTGACGATGTCGCCGAGCGACTTGGCGATCTCGTGCGGTTCGCGCGGGTCGTCGTCGGAGGTATACGCGATGCCGAGGCCGCCGCCGAGGTCGATCTCGGGCAGTTCGACGCCGTGCTCGTCGCGCACCTCGGCGAGCAGCTGCACGACGCGGCGGGCGGAGACCTCGAAGCCGGCCATGTCGAAGATCTGGGAGCCGATGTGGGAGTGGATGCCGACGAGTTCGAGCCCGTCCAGGGTGAGCGCCCGGCGCACGGCCTCGGCGGCCTGTCCGCCGGCGAGCGCGATGCCGAACTTCTGGTCCTCGTGGGCGGTGGCGATGAACTCGTGGGTGTGGGCCTCGACGCCGACGGTGACCCGGATCTGGACGCGCTGGCGCTTGCCGAGGCCCTGCGCGACGTGGGCGACGCGGACGATCTCCTGGAAGGAGTCGAGGACGATGCGTCCGACGCCCGCCGCGACGGCGCGCTCGATCTCCTCGACGCTCTTGTTGTTGCCGTGGAGGGCGATGCGCTCGGCGGGCATTCCGGCGTCGAGCGCGGTGGCCAGCTCGCCGGCCGAGCAGACGTCGAGGTTGAGCCCCTCCTCCTTGAGCCAGCGCACGACGGCCCGGGAGAGGAACGCCTTGCCCGCGTAGAAGACGTCGGCCCCGGGCCCGAAGGCGTCGGACCAGGCGCGGCAGCGGGCCCGGAAGTCGGCCTCGTCCAGGAAGTAGGCGGGGGTGCCGAACTCCTCGGCGAGGCGGGAGACCGTGAGCCCGCCGACGGTGACGGCGCCGTGCTCGTCGCGGGTGACGGTGCGGGACCACACCTTCTGGTCGAGGACGTTGAGGTCGTCGGCGGGGGCGAGGTAGTGGCCGTCGGACATGACGTCGGCGTGACGGGGTCCGGCGGGGTGTGCGGATCGGCTCATCGTGTGGCTCTGCTCTCTCGGGGTGCTCAGAGGTGTTCGGGCGCGCTGACGCCGAGCAGGGACAGACCGCCGGCCAGCACCGTCCCGGCGGCTTCGGCGAGGGCCGTCCGGGAGCGGTGGGCGGCCGAGGGTTTCCCGTCCCCGACGGGGAGCGGTGGGGCGGCGTCGTGGAAGTCGAAGAAGGCGCCGGCGACGGCGTCGAGGTGCCGGGCGAGCCGGTCGGGGGCGCGGTGGCGGGCGGCGCCCGCGAGGACGGCGGGGTGCGCGTCGAGCAGCGCGAGCAGGTCGGCCGCCCCGGTCGCGTCGATGTCCTCGCCGGGCCCCGCGACGGCGACCCCGAGCCGCCCCGCCCCCGGACGACGGCACGGGCGCGGGCGTGCGCGTACCGCACCCGGAAGAGGGCGTTGGCCTCGGTCTGCGCGAGGAGTCCGGGCCCGAGGGGGGCGCGGTCGTGCCCGGCGGGCCGGAGGAGGCCCCAGCGGGTGGCGTCGGGGCCGAGCCGGGCCAGCAGGGCGGCGGCGGTGTCCCCTGCGGGGACGGGGCGTATGGGGGCGGGCGGTTCGGGGGTCGGGCTGCCGCCCACCGGAGAGGTCCGTCGCGCGGGGGCGCCGGGCTCCCGCGCCGCACGCGGTGTCCCGTACGCCTCCGCGCTCACCCCGAGCCGCGTCCAGTCCGGGTCCGGCTCGCCCTCGCAGCCGAGGCGTACGTCGGCGCCCTGGGCGGTCAGGAGGCGGCGGACGGTGTCGGCGGTGACGGCGGCCCGGACCTCGCGGGCGTGGACGAGCCGCAGCCGCTGTCCGGCGAGGGCGTCCCCGTATCCGTACCGCTGCCCCTGCTCCCGCACCCGGTGGACGAGGGCGCGGTGGGCGGCGGCGCCGGTGGCGGCGTCGAGCGTGAAGTTGAGGAAGCCGGGTCCGGTGATCTCGACCCCGGCGACTCCGGGGGCTCCGGCGAGCCGGTCGCGCAGGATCTCGGCGACCTCGCGGGCGCCGAGCCCCGCGGGTCCCGCGAGCTGGAGCGCGACGGCGCTGGCGTAGTCGCCGCGCCCGCCGGGCCGGGTCCTCTCCACCCGTACGCGCGCGGGCACGGGCGCGCGCAGGGCGTCCTCGCGGACCGCGCGGCGCACCGCGTGCAGCACGGTCGTGGAGAGATCGACGGGGGTCACGGGACAAGCGTATGGGAGGGAGGGGGGCCCTTCGCGAACCGGTTTCGCCATGCGGTCAGCCGACGGAGCGATCCGCCCGCCCGGCACCCCGGCCGGTGGCCGGCACGGTCGGCCGGCCGCGCTCGACGAGCCGCCGCACGAGCATCACCAGCTCGCCCGGCTCGAACGGCTTGGCGAGGAACGCGTCCACCCCGGCGGCGACGCCGTGGTCCACCTCGTACGGCGTGCAGGCGCTGACGATCGCGAGCGGCAGATGCCCGGTGCGCGGGTCGGACCGCAGCCGGGTGGCGGTCTGGAGGCCGTCGAGCCGGGGCATGACCACGTCGAGCGTGATGACGTCGGGGCGGACCCGGTGCACGAGATCCAGACACTCGACACCATCGCCCGCGGTCACGACCTCGAAGCCCTCCAGTTCGAGGTTGACCCTGATCAACTGCCGGATGACCTTGTTGTCGTCGACAACAAGCACGCGGCCGCATGCCCCAGACACCCTTCGAGAGTAGGCGCGCCGGAGGGCTGCGTCCGGGTTTTGCCCACTTCCGCCCCCGGAGGAGGGCCGCCGAGGATGGCCGGATGTGCGTACGAGGGGGCGCGCGCCCTCACGCGATGACGCGGAATACCTGTTCACAGGCACCCCGTCGGAGCTGGTAGTGTTTCACCCGTCGCAGAGCAGCACAGCGATACGCCCCCGTAGCTCAGGGGATAGAGCATCGGCCTCCGGAGCCGGGTGCGCAGGTTCGAATCCTGCCGGGGGCACCTCATGAAGGTGCCGAAGACCCCGCCTTCAGCGGAAACGCTGAGGTCGGGGTCTTCGCGTATGTGCCTGCGGGTGCGGGCGGGTGCGACCGGCGCTCGACCGGGCCGACGCACCCGCTTCTCTCACCCCATGGCCCCCGAGTGGACCTTGACCGGGACCTCGTCGCCGGTTCCGCTGCCGAGCATCCGGGACACCGCCTCCGCGATCACCTTGCCCAGCAGGGGGGGAACAGCGTTCCCGATCTGCTTCGCGATGACATTCCTGTTGACCCCGGCAAACTTGAAGTCGTCATCGAACGACTGAATCCGCGCGCCCTCCCGCGGGGTCAGAGCGCGGTCCAGCACCGGGTGGATGCACTTGTTCGAGGCTGGGTGGACGAAGTTCACGGTGATGGTGGGGGCGGGCTCGTCGCCCTCGAGCCGGGAGTAGCAGCTCGAGAATCCACTCGTAATCAGGTGGGCGGGGATACTCGAGATGTTCGGGCCGGCGTGGCGGATGATTTCGAGCATCTTCGCACTGTGGCGCGTCGACGCATGCAGCGTCAGAGCACTCGCGCCCGACCGGCGGGCCCTCTGGTATTCGTTCTGCGGCGGGCGGTCGTAGGTGAGCGCTTCTTCACCACTGGCAATGGGGGGCAGGTCACCGATCGCTTCCGTGACCGTGAGCGCCGGAGGCAGCGTCGTCGCGGCGGCGTCGAAAAGATCGGGCTCGTGCGGCCTGAGCATGCGGGAAGCGTCGCGCACGCCGATGGTGCGGAACGTTCCGCTGTGCGTCGGGTTCGGCCACCGAATGGGAATGCCGGGCTCCGAGCCGATGAGGATGAGACGCTCCCGCTTCTGGGGAACGCCGAAGTGACCGGCGTTCATGATGCGCCAGTCGGTCTCGTAGCCGAGGGAAGAGAAAGCCTCCTGGACGGCCTCCAGGTCCACTCCCTTCTTATGCGTCGCCAGACCGACGACGTTCTCGAACACGAAGACCTTCGGCCGCCAGTATCCGACATATGCGGCAAATTCTTCAAAAAGGGTGTTGCGGGGGTCGTCATAGTTCGTAGACCGGTTGGGGCGAATCGAGGAAAAGCCCTGGCACGGCGGCCCGCCGACGATCACGTCCACTTCGCCTCGCCGCAAGTTCAGCCGATCGGCGATCTCCGGTCGCGCCACCTTGCGGATATCCCCCGACACGGCGAGCGCGCCGCCGTGATTGAGGCGGAACGTCTCGATCGACTGCGGCAGCAGGTCGATTCCGTAGACGACTTCGTAGTCACCGGCGTTCTCGAAGCCCTTCGAAAACCCGCCAGTGCCGCAGAAGAGGTCCATGACCTTGTGCTTACCCATGCGCATCTCCTCGATCGGTCCGGTGGAGACTATAGTCTCCTGGACCTTCCTGCTGCCACCTGCTCGGATACTGACCGTGAATGACGGTACCGAAGAACCGACGACGCTCGCCCTGGCGGTGGCTCGTGCGGTGGCAGAACTGCGCCAGTCCGAGCGCCTGACCCTGGAGGGCCTGGCCGACCGGAGCGGCCTGCACCGCACGACGATCGGCCTGGCCGAACGCGGTGAACGGCTGCTTTCCCTGGCAGCCGCATCCCGACTCGCATCCGCCTTCGGCATGCGATTGTCGGATCTTATCGCCTTTGCCGAGCGCAATATCACGGCCTCCGGCGACGGGCCGACCATGACTTCCTCGGCCACGGTGATCCCGCGCGGGCGCAAGCGCATTGTCAACCCGCAGCACGGCGAGAACGGCCAAGCCTTTCGCGCCCTTACCGGGGTCGGGGTGGAGGCAATCATCGAAGCAATCGAAGAAACATACGAAACCCTTGACCTGATAGACGACGAGCTGAGGTCGAAGGGCAGCCCGCCTGTATCCGGGCTCGTCGAGCTGGCGAACTTGTCCAGCATGATCGGGAATCTCCTCGGTGCCGGATTCGCCGCCGCCTCCGGCGGAGCCTATATACGGAACCGCCCGCACGCCTTTCCCGACCTCGTCCCGCAATTCGAGGGGCTTCCGGACCTTGAGCTGAAGACGGCTCTGGAGACCAATACCCCCAAGGGGCATCTGCCGAAGGCCGGCACCTATCTCACGTTCCGCTACGTCCTTGCCACGAAGGACGGCCTTTACACCAGAGGAAGAGCGAACCGTGGCGACACCCCCTGGATCTGGGAGGTGCGCTGTGGGGCGCTGCGGAAAGAGGACTTCTCGGTGAGCAACACCGATGGTGACAGCGGCAAGACCGCCGTCATCAAAAGTAGTGCTTTCAAGGGCATGACAAGAGTGTTCTACGCCCCCGAATTCCTTCCGTACGCGAGTCGGACGGGCGACTACGGAGACCACAGTCAATTGACGATCCAGCCGCAGTAGGCGGGACCTGATCAGCCCGGCAGCTCCAGCTCGGCCGCGACCGTCTTGCCCACCGGGACGCGGTCCAGCACCTCCCAGCGGGCGGCGAGCGCCGACACCAGGAGCAGGCCCCGGCCCTCCTCGGCGAGGGGCGCGGGATCGGTCACGCCCCCGGCGGGCGGGCGGCGTTCGCCGCGGGCGTCGGAGACCTCGATGCGCAGGGTGCGGCCGGTGAGCCGCAGGGCCAGCTCGAAGTCGCGGCCGGGCACGCGGCCGTGCGTGACGGCGTTGGCGGCCAGCTCCGCGACGAGCACGGCGACGGTGTCCGAGGCCGTGCTGCCGTGCGGCACGCCCCAGGCGTCGAGCTGGTGCAGCGCGAGCCGCCGGGCGAGCCGGGCGCCGCGCGGGGTGGAGCTGAAGCGCTGGGTGAACGCGGTCGCGGTGGCCGGAGCTTGGGGGGCGACCGCGGTGGGCAGTGGTGTCATGCCGACAATCTGGCGGTACGCCCACGGCTCGCACCAGTGATCAACCGCGTACTCAGGGTGAGCGTACGCGCTCAGGGTGTCCGCATCAGCCCCCGGAGCCCGGCGACCCGGGCCGCGACTCCCCCGGCACGGTCCGGGGCCGCGGTCTGCGCGTGCGAGCCCCGGCACGGGCCGCAGAGGCCGTCCAGGAGGGCGGCTGCCGGGCCGGGGCGGCCGCAGTCGACGCACTCGACCCGGAGCCCGTTCGCGGGGCCGGGCGCGTCCGGGAGGTGCGGCGGCATCTTGTCCGTGAGGCGGCGGCGCACCAGGCCGAGGGGGTGCGTGACGGCCTCCGGGAGTCCGGCGGTGAGTGCTGCCGTCAGGTGCTCGGTGCTCGCGCCGCGTGCGAGCCAGGCGGCGGCCAGTGGTTCCAGGGTGGCGCAGTCGGTGGCGGAGAGCGCCAGGCGGGGTTCGCGGCGGCCGAGTCCGGCGAGGGCGAGGTACGCGGCGGAGGGCGCGCCGGGGGGCTTCGGCGGCGCGGGCGGCTCGGGGGCGGTGCGCTGCGGGGGTACGTCGGTCGGCCCGGAGAGCGCGGCGGTCCACCACTCGTTGTCGCGGGCCGTCCGGGACCAGTAGGTGTACGTCACCCACCGGCACGTCCCCTCGCCGTCGACCCGGCGTCGCACGCGGCGCAGGTGCCCGGCCACGGCGAGCGCGCGGAGGGCGGAGCCGATGGCCATCTGGCCGTACAGGGGAAGGGACTTGGCGAGCGACTTGATGTCCATCGCGGCCCCGTCGGGCAGGCGGTCGATGTACGCGGCGACGTACCGCTCGCGCTCGGGGAGGCCGGTGAAGTCCGCGGGGCGGGGCGCGTCCTGGCCGGGCGGCGCGGAACGCTTGCCGTAGCCGGGGCGGGCCGCGCGGGGGCCTTCGGCGGAGGCGGGCAGGGCGGGACTAAAGTGCTGGGCAGCCATGAGATCGGTTCTTTCTAGTGGGTTCGATCTTGGGTCAGACCCCGGCCGGTGCTGAGAACACCGCGTCGGGGTCGTTTCGTTGGGGGCACCGTAGGCAACCACAACGCTGCGCTGCAACTCGCTCACTATTAGTCATACTTGCTGGCCGTGACGGGATGGGGAGGGTGGGGAGGTTTTGCCTTTCCCGCTTTTCCCGCCGGATGAAGAACACCGCTCGGGTCTCGGCCCCCGAAGCTCGAACGCCACCCGGACACATCGCCCGGGACCTGAGATCCGAGACCCGAGATCCGAGCGGGCGATCACTCCTCCACTTCCTTCCGGCGCCGCACGAGCCGCCAATCCCGGCCCTGCTTGGGGACGTTCACCTCGTCCGCGTCCCGTACGACCTCTCCCACGATGACCTGGCCGGTCGGCTCGGCTATCTCCAGACCGGAGAGGTGCTTCTTGAGCCGCTTCGACATGGGGAGGAAGGTCGCCAGGGTGAACGTGCCGGACACTGCCGCGCCGACGACGGGAACTGCCTTCGAGACCGACTTGGCGAACGTCTGCTTCGTCATCTTGACGCCGAGGTGCGCGGCGACCTTCTTCACCACCGGGTAGACGACACCCTTCGTCAGCGCCTTCTGCGGCAGCTTCTTGGCGACCTCCTTGGACAGCGCCTCCGCCACCTTCCCCACGGCGGCGTTCGCGGACTGGGTCCCGAACATCACCCCGAAGAAGAGCGTGAGCACGCTCCTGGTCGCGTCGTCGAGATCGTCCTCGCCGGAGAACAGGTCGGGCCAGCTGTAGAGATAGGCGAGCTTCTGCGCGATGCGGAGCATGTGACCGACGTACTGGGCGAGGTCGGCCGGCACGGTGGCGGGCATGGCGAGGAGGCCGGGAAGACCGGTGGCTGCGGATATCGCGCTCACCTTGGCGGTCTCGTAGCGGATCGACTCGTTCGCCACGCGGTCCAGGACATCGAGGGGTATCCCCGCCGCCGCCGGAGTCTCCTCCGTCGCCCTGCGTATGTCCTCCTCCGAGCAGTGACGGCGCAGGGCCGTCCGGAGGTACGCGTCCCGGTCGATCCGTACGCCCGGAAGCTTCGCCGCAGCGGCGAGGAGAGCCGAGAACCGTGACTCCGCGTTCTCGCTCGTTTTGTCCATGTCCATGGCGGGAACGTACACGCGGTCGAAGCCGCGCGCGGGGCTTCGCACACAGAGGCGAAGAATCCCGCTCCCACCAGCCCTGCAACGCGTACGCAGTGTCAGCGTACGCGCACGAGGAGTGGACAGTACGACGCCCGCGCCCCGACCATGACTTCGAGTCAGAAGCGGTACGGCGGGGTGCGGCGCGAAAGGTGGGCACAGTGGCCTACGGGAATTCGGGAGCGGCGGGCGGTTCGGAACCGGAGGCGTCGGACAGCATGCGCACCTTCGGCGCGGTTGTCCATGCCTTACGCGAACACGCCGGCCTGACCCGCGAGGCGTTCGGCGCGCTCGTCGGCTACTCGAAGCACACGATCGCCTCCATCGAGCAGGGCCGCCGGATGCCGGAGCCCGGCTTCGTGCAGAGCGCGGAGCCCGTGCTCGGCAACACGGGCGCTCTGCGGAAGGCCGCGCCGTATCTGACCCGGCAAGCCGGGCTGGCGAACTGGTTCGTGCAGTGGGCGCGCCTCGAAGCGACGGCGATCAGTCTCTACACGTACGAATGCCGGGTGATCCCTGGTTTGTTGCAGACCGAGGCGTACGCGCGTGCCATCTCGCTCGACGTGCCGCCCCTGCCGGACCCGGAAGAGCTGGAACAGCGCATCGCGGCGCGGATGGCCCGGCAGGAACTGCTGTCCGTCAACCGAAAGCCTCCGACCGCGTTCAGCTTCATCGTGGAGCAGTCGGTCCTGGAGCGGCACACAGGCGGGGACGAGGTGACCCGTGAACTCCTCGACCACCTCATCGAGTTGATCGAGGGCAACTGGAACGTGGAGTTTCAGATCATGCCCACGCGACGGGTAACGCACGCGGGGACCGATGGACCCGTGCAACTGGTCGAGACACCGGAGCATCGCTGGTTCGCGTACTCGGAAGGACAGCAGAACGGGCGGCTGATCTCCGATCCGAAAGAGATCAGCATCCTTCAGCAGCGCTATGCCAAACTTCGCTCACAGGCCCTAACTCCCGAGGACTCCTTGGGCCTGCTGAAGCGAATGCGAGGAGCGCTATGAGCACGTCCGGCCTGACCTGGTTCAAGAGCAGTTACAGCGGCTCCCAGGGGGACAGCTGCGTCGAGGTGGCAATGGACTGGCACAAGTCGACCTACAGCGGCTCAGAGGGGGACAGCTGCGTCGAGGTCGCTACCTGCCCCACAGCCGTCCACGTCCGGGACTCGAAGGACCAGTTCAGCCCCGAACTCGCCCTCTCGCCCACCGCCTGGGGCGAGTTCGTCGCGTACGCCGTCCAGGGCTGAGCCACACGACAGTGCCCCGCACCGGCCGGTGCGGGGCACTGTCGTGTGTGGCGGCTCAGGCGACCGGCAGGCCCGGTGCCGGGTACGCGTCCATCAGGTCCTTCACTTCCGCGCGCACCTTTCCGATCGTGTCCTCGTCGCCCGTGATCACGCGGTCGATCCAGTCCGCGATCCTGGCCATCTCCGAGACGGGGACGCCCCGGGACGTCAGCGCGGGCGTGCCGAGGCGGATGCCCGAGGGGTCGAACGGCTTGCGGGGGTCGTACGGGACCGCGTTGTAGTTGGCGACGATGCCCGCCCGGTCCAGGGCCTTCGCCGCCGGTTTGCCGGGGACGCCCTTGGCCGTGAGGTCCACCAGCAGCAGGTGGTTGTCGGTGCCGCCCGAGACCAGGTCGTAGCCCCGGGCCGCCAACTCCTCGCCCAGCGCGCGGGCGTTGGCCACCACCGCGTGGGCGTACGCGCGGAATTCCGGGGTGGCCGCCTCCTTCAGCGCAACGCCGATCGCGGCCGTGGTCTGGTTGTGCGGGCCGCCCTGGAGGCCGGGGAAGACGGCGCGGTCCAGGGCGCGGGCGTGCTCGGCGCGGCTGAGGAGCATCGCGCCGCGCGGGCCGCGCAGGGTCTTGTGGGTGGTCGTGGAGACGACGTCCACGTACGGCGCGGGCGAGGGGTGGGCGCCGCCCGCGACCAGGCCCGCGATGTGGGCGATGTCCGCCACCAGGACCGCGCCCACCTCGCGGGCGATCTCCGCGAAGCCCGCGAAGTCGATCTCGCGGGGCACGGCGGTGCCGCCGCAGAAGATGAGCTTCGGCCGCTCGGCGAGGGCCAGGTCGCGGACCTCGTCCAGATCGACGCGGCCGGTGTCGCGGCGCACGCCGTACTGGACGCCGTTGAACCAGGTGCCGGTGGCGGAGACGCCCCAGCCGTGCGTGAGGTGGCCGCCCATGGGCAGCGACATGCCGAGCACGGTGTCGCCGGGCTTGAGGAAGGCCAGGTAGACGGCGAGGTTGGCCGGGGAGCCGGAGTACGGCTGGACGTTGGCGTGGTCCATGGCGAAGAGGGCCTTGGCGCGCTCGGCGGTCAGGGTCTCGACCTGGTCGATGACCTGCTGGCCCTCGTAGTAGCGCTTCCCCGGGTAGCCCTCGGAGTACTTGTTCTGGAGCACGGTGCCGGACGCTTCGAGCACGGCGGCGGAGACGTAGTTCTCGCTGGGGATCAGGCGCAGGGTGTCCGCCTGGAGCTGCTCCTCGGCGGCCACGAGGGCGGCGAGTTCGGGGTCGGTCGTCGCCAGGGCGGGGTGGCGGGGCTGTGCGGGTACGGACGCGGTCACGGGTTCCTCCCGGGTCGGTCGCATCGCTGCGGCGTGGACCCGGATGCCCAGGCGGACGGCTCTCCGGCATGACGCCCCCGGGCACGCCCGGGGTGTGCCGCTCCCTCGTGGTCGATTCCACTGAGCACCCCGCGTGGGAGGCGCGCGCCAGTCGCGGCCCTCCGTACCTTACCGGGCGGCGGCGTTCGGAGGCGGGCTGAACCGGACCGCGCCCGAACGCACTTGGCCGAGTCTTGGTCAATGCATGCCCCCTGCATGAAGGGTTCCTCGCCAGAGTGGCGCATTACATGTGCACTTCATTCGGCACATGCTCCGTACGCGAGACCCACATCGCAGGGGGTTGTTGTTTTGATATTCAGCCGCGCCGGACGACGCGCCGGGCTGAGCATGGCAGTGACACTGCCGCTGCTCGCCGGGGCGCTCGCCCTCGGGATGCCCGATGCCAGTGCCGATGCCGGACACGGGAGCCGGGACGCGTTGCAGGGCACCAAACCGGCCTGGGCCACCGCCTCGGCCGACCAGGGCGCCGCGTCCGACAGCACGAAGGTGTCCGTGCGGGTGCACCTGGCGGGCCGGGACGCGAAGGGCCTCGCCGCCTACGCCGCCGCCGTGTCGGACCCGGACTCGTCCTCGTACGGGAAGTTCCTGAGCCCCGCGCAGGCGCAGGCCCGGTTCGGGGCCACCCCGGAGCAGATCGAGCGGGTCAGGCAGTGGCTGGAGGCCGGTGGGCTGACCGTCACCGGGGCGAACCAGCACTACGTCTCGGCCACCGGTGACGTCGCCGCCGCCGAGAAGGCGTTCTCCACCCAGCTGCGCAACTACCGCAAGGGCGGGCGCACTTACCGCGCCCCGTCCACCACCGCCTCCGTCCCCGCCGGGCTGGGCGACGCCGTGCTCGCCGTGTCCGGTCTGGACAACGCCCCGCACACCGCCCGCCACGACGACGTGCTGCCGCCGCCGGACGCGGTGTTCCGCAACTCCGGCCCGTTCTCCTCGTACTTCGGGTCGAAGACGGCCTCCTCGCTGCCGAAGGCGTACGGGTCGAAGGCGCCGTACGCGGTCAAGGGCTACACCGGCAAGCAGCTGCGCGCCGCGTACGGGGCCGGGGACTACACCGGCAAGGGGGTGACCGTCGCCATCACCGACGCGTACGCCTCCCCCACCATCGCGAAGGACGCCGCCGCGTACGCGAAGCGCAACGGTGACGCGGCCTACAAGCGCGGCCAGTTGAGCCAGGTGCTCCCCAAGGAGTACACGAAGACCGAGGAGTGCGGCGCTTCCGGCTGGTACGGCGAGGAGACCCTCGACGTCGAGGCCGTGCACGCGGTCGCGCCCGCCGCCGACATCGTGTACGTGGGCGGCGCGTCCTGCTACGACAACGACCTGCTGGACTCGCTGAACAAGGTCGTCGACCACCACCTCGCGGACATCGTCTCCAACTCCTGGGGCGATGTGGAGGCCAACCAGACGCCTGACCTGGCGCTCGCCTACGACCATGTGTTCCAGATGGGCGCGATCGAGGGCATCGGCTTCTACTTCTCCTCCGGTGACGCGGGCGACAACGTCGACTCGACCGGCACCAAGCAGATCGACGTCCCGTCCAACTCGGCCTGGGTGACCTCGGTCGGCGGCACCGCGCTGGCGGTCGGCAAGCACGACAAGTACCTCTGGGAGACCGGCTGGGGCACGCTCAACGCCCCGCTGGCGAAGAACGGCCGCAGCTGGGAAGGGTTCCCCGGCGCGTACACCTCGGGCGCGGGCGGCGGCACCAGCTCCACCGTGAAGCAGCCGTTCTACCAGCGCGGGATCGTGCCGGACTCGCTGGCGCGGGCGAACGGGAAGACCCGGATGCGCACCGCCCCGGACATCGCGGCCGTCGCGGACCCGAACACCGGCTTCCTGGTCGGGCAGACCCAGACCCTGCCCGACGGTTCGCTCGGCTACGACGAGTACCGCATCGGCGGCACCTCGCTGGCGGCCCCGGTCATCGCGGGCATCCAGGCCCTGGCGCAGCAGGCCCAGCACGGCCGGCCGATCGGTTTCGCCAACCCGGCGATCTACGCCCGCTACCACTCGAAGGCGTACCACGACGTGACCGACCACCCGCTGGGCGCGCACCGTGACCTGGCGGTCGTCCGGGTGGACTACGTCAACGGCGTCGACGCGGCGGACGGTCTGCGGACCACCGTGCGCAGCCTGGGCAAGGACGCCTCGCTGGCGGCCGTGCGCGGCTACGACGACGTGACCGGCGTCGGCACCCCGGCCGCCGGTTATGTGAGCTCCTACCGCCGGCGCTGACCGCCCGGCGCTGGGACGAGGCGTGGGGCCGGACACCTGTTGCGGTGGACCGGCCCCACGTCCATTCGTACGGCCTCAGGCCGATGCTCGCTTCCGGGACGCCGTGCTCTTCGAGCCCGTCTTCTTCGCCGTCGTCTTCTTGGCGGCCGTCTTCTTCGCGGTGCTCTTGGTGGCCGTCTTCTTGGCCGCCTGCTTGCCCGTACCGCTCGACGTGGACTTCTTGCCGCCGGTGGACTTCGGGGAGGAGGCGGTCTTCTTGGCGGCGCCGGACGCCTTCTTGTCGTCGCCGGACGCCTTGCGGTCGGCGAGGTGCGTGACGTCCGCCACGGACTCCTCGCCCTCCTCGCCCCGGGCCTCCTTCGCGGCCTTGACGCTGCTCTCCAGGGCGGCGAGCAGATCGATGACCTTGCCGCCCCCCTTCGCGCCCTTCTCCGCCGGTTCCGGCGCCTCGCCCGACGCCTTCGCGGCGACCAGCTCCTCGACCGCCTCCCGGTAGTCGTCGTGCAGCGAGTCCATGTCGACCTCGCCGAGGGTGTCCATCAGGGCGTCCGCGAGGTCCAGCTCCGCGTCGCGCACCGTCACGTCGGACTCCGGGGCGACGCCCTCGGGGGCCCGGATCTCGTCCGGCCAGAGCAGCCCGTGCATGGCGATCACGTCATCCACGACCCGGAGCATGCCGAGCCGCTCGCGCCCGCGCAGCGCGTACTTGGCGAGGGCCACCTTGCGGCTCCGCTTCAGGGCCTCGCGCAGCAGGGTGTACGGCTTGGCGGCCGGTACGCCGTTGGCGGAGAGGTAGTAGGCCGCGTCCATCTGGAGCGGGTCGATCGCGTCGGCCGGGACGAAGGCCACGATCTCGATGGTCTTCGCGGTGGGCAGCGGCAACTGGCTCAGATCCTCGTCGGTGATCGGGATCATCGTGCCGTCGGCGTCCTCGTACGCCTTGCCGATCTCGGCGGACGTCACCTCCTCGCCGTCCAGCTCGCACACCTTGCGGTAGCGGATGCGCCCGCCGTCCTCGACGTGGATCTGCCGGAACGAGATCGAGTGGTTCTCGGTGGCGTTGACCAGCTTGATCGGGATGCTGACCAGCCCGAAGGAGATGGCGCCGTTCCAGATGGATCTCACCGGTTCACCCCTTGCATCCGTAGATACGGAGAAAGATGCGTTTTGCGTGTGATTCTTATCGTATGACGCCGATCACCGAGGTGGAGGGGCGACGGCTGTCCCTGAGCAATCTGGACAAGGTGCTGTATCCGGCCACCGGCACCACCAAGGGCGAGGTGCTGCACTATTACGCGGCCACGGCGGCCGGGGTGCTGCTCCCGCATCTGCGGGACCGGCCGGTGTCCTTCCTGCGCTATCCGGACGGTCCGGAGGGCCAGCTGTTCTTCACCAAGAACCCGCCGCCCGGTACTCCGTCCTGGGTACGCCGGGCCCCGGTGCCGCACCGCGAGAGCGAGCCGTCCGAACAGGTGGTCGTGGAGGATCTGGCCTCGCTGATGTGGGCCGCCAACCTCGTCGTGGAGTTCCACACCCCGCAGTGGCGGGCGGAGACCCCCGCGGTGGCCGACCGGCTGGTCTTCGACCTGGACCCGGGGGCGCCCGCCACGGTCGTCGAGTGCTGCCGGGTCGCGCTGTGGCTGCGGGAGCGGCTGGCCGACGACGGCCTCACGGCGTACGGGAAGACCTCGGGCGCCAAGGGCCTGCATCTGCTGGTCCCGATCGTCCCGACGGACTCGGCGGCGGTGTCGGCGTACGCGAAGGGCCTCGCCGTCCGTGCGGAGAAGGAGCTGGCGGACCTGGTGGTGCACCGGATGCGGAAGGCGCTGCGGCCGGGCAAGGTCTTCGTCGACTTCAGCCAGAACGCCGCCGCGAAGACCACCGCCACGCCCTACACCCTGCGCGCCCGCGCCGAGCCGGCCGTCTCGGCGCCGGTCACCTGGGCGGAGATCGAGGGCTGCCGCTCCCCCGCCGATCTGGTCTTCCTGGCGGACGGCATGACGGCACGGCTCGACCGGCACGGCGATCTGCTGGCCCCGCTGTGCGACCCGGAAGCGGGACGGCCGCTTCCGGCCTGACCGTACGCCGCCCCGCCCATACCGTACGCACGCGACTCTTGTCATGTCTCAGGGCAAATGCGCGCCGCACATGGTCGGATCGTCCGAGCCGTGGTGCACACTCTGCGCAGACACTGCGTGTGTGACGTCGGCGGGGAGGCGATGGCGTGTTCGCGGGGATCGAAGAGGTCGACTGGGCCTCGATGGAACATGCCTACGGACCGGCGGACGACGTGCCGGCGCTGCTGCGGGGGCTGGCCTCCGCCGACCCGGCGGAGCGCGAACGGGCGCTGGACGGGATGTACGGGGCGGTGCACCACCAGGGCGACGTCTATCCGTGCACGCTGGCCTGCATCCCCTTCCTCTTCGAGCTGGTCGCCGACCCCTGGGTGCCCGATCGGGGCGACATAGTCGAGTTACTGACCAGCATCGGCGGCATCGACCTCGGCAAGGACGACGAGGAGGAACTCGACGAGGACGAGGCGGAGGGCGCCGCCAATTTCGCGATGGCCGCGGCGGCCGTCTCCGCCGGTGCCGAGGTCTTCTTCGCGCTGCTGGCCGACGAGGACCCCGGCGTACGGCTCAGCGCCCCGCTCGCGCTGGCCGCCCTGCACGACGAGCCGGCCAGGGTGCTGGCCCTGCTGCGGGCGCGGCTGGCGGCGGAGCGGAACGAGGAGGTGCGGCTCGCCCTGATCGAGGCGGCGGGACGGCTCGCCCTGCGCCACCGGCCGCTGGCCGCTCCGGTCGCCGACTGGCTCGGCCGACTGGCGGGCGACGCGGGTTCGCCGGGACTGCGGCTGGCGGCCCTGGCGCAGCTGGCGCGCTGCGCCCCGGGGGCGCTGCCCGGCGATGTGGTGCCCGTGGTCACCGGCCTGCTGGGCCAGCTGCGCCCCTCGCCCTCCGGCCCCGGCGCCACCCGGGCGCGCCCCGTCGAACCGCCGGGGCCGGGCGCCGAGACCGCCCCGGCGACCCTGCGGGGGCAGGTGCAGGCGCTGTCCGCCGAGGAGACGGCGGGGCGGGCCGCGCCCTGGACCGCCGATCTGCTGCGCACCCTGCACGCCGGGCTCGACGACCGGGTCGCCGAGCGGGCGGCCCTCCTGGCCGACCAGCTGAGGAGCCCCGCCCCCTGGCAGCGCCTCGACGCGGTCCGCATGAGCGACCGGCTGATCGGCGGCTGGCGGGGCTCGTACGCGGAGCTGGTGCGGCTGCTGGGCGAGCAGCTGGCCGCGCCCGAGCCGAGGCTCGCGGAGGCCGCCTCGCAGCTGCTGGAGGGGCTGTACGGGCTGGCCGCCCCGGCGGCGGACGCGCTGGCGGAGCGGGTGGCGGCGGACCCCGGGGCCTGGGTGCGGTCCGGGCCGGACGGGCGGGCCCGGCTGGGCAGCGCGGTGACGGCCCTGGCCCGGCTCGGTGACCCGCGCGCCCTGCCGGCCCTGAGCGCCGCCCTCGCCCATCCCCTGGTGCCGGCCGAGGTGGAGTCCGGGATCGTCCGGCTCGGCGAGGCGGCCCGGCCGCTGGCCGGTGCGCTGCGGCAGCGGCTGGGTGAGGCGGTGCTCGGCGAGGGGGCGTACGACCGGGCGGGACCGCTGCTGGGCGCGCTGACCGCGCTCCGGGCGGGCGAGGCGGCCCCGGAGGTGCTGCGGGTGCTGCGCGGGGCCCAGGAGCCCGGGAGCGACCTGCTGCGGACGGCGGCGCTGCGGGCGCTCGCCGCCTTCGGGCCCGCCGCGCGCTGCGCCGTACCGGAGCTGCGGGCGCTGCTGCGGCGGACCGGCACGGTGGAGGCGGCGGAGGCGGCGGGCGCGCTGTGGGCGGTGGAGGGGGACGCCGACGCGGTCCTGCCCGCGCTGCTCGCGGGGCTGGCCGCCTGGGACGTGGGCGCGCGGCACGCCGCCGTGGGCGTGGTGGGGCGGCTCGGCGGCCGGGCGGCGGCGGGCGCGACCCCGCTGCGGGAGCTGCTGCGCGACGGCAACCTGTGGTTGCGGGTGGACGCGGCGGCCGCTCTGTGGGAGGTTTCCGGTCGTGCCGAGGAGTCCGTCCCGGTGCTGCTGGCCGCCTGGGAGCAGAACCACCGGGTCCGGGTCCGGGTGGCGGAATGCCTGGCGCGGACGAGGGCCGCTGGTGCAGGGTCGGACGCGGCGCGTGTGCTGCTCGCCGAGCTGACCTCCGTACGCCGTCACAACGCGCCGGAAGGCGCCTACGGCAGCCACGACACGTACACCGACGAAAAGCTGCTGGCGCTCTGCCGCCGGGCGCTCCCGGGGAACACGGGGAAGGAACCGACATGATCATTTTCGGCACGCGAGGATATCTGTACCAGCTGGCGATCCTGACGCTGGTCTGCGGCTGGTGCGGGAACCCGGCGGCGCACACGCTGCGCAAGCGGGTCACGAAGTTCACGCTGTTCTTCGTGCCGCTGTTCCCGATCTCCACCTCGTACGCCACGCAGTGCACGTTCTGCGGCGGCGAGCAGCGGATACCCAAGGACCAGGCCGAGCAGCTGCTCGCCCAGCAGATGGCCTCGCAGGGCGGCAACCCGTACGGCCAGGCGCCGCAGCAGGGTTACGCGCCGGGCGCCTCGGGGCCTTCGGGTCAGGGGCAGAACCCGTACCAGCAGTAGTCCGCGCCACCCTGACCGGGCATCAGCACTAAATACACATAAGAGACTTCCTTCCGCATAAGGTCGGCAGGGCCGGTCCGTCCGCCCGCCCGCCCCCGCCGGAAACGGAGGAAGTCATGCGTCTGCGGCTGCCCGTCCTGGCGACCCTGGGCGCCGTGCTGCTGGCCGGCTGCGGCACCGGCGGGGAGCTGCGGAGCGCCGGGCGGACGCCACCCGCGAACGGCCCGGTGCGGCTGTGGCCGACGCTCCCGCCGGCCTCCGCCGCCCCCTACGACTACGGCGAGGGCGAGACCGCGCGCATCCCCGGCATCCGGGTCACCGGCGGCGACGTGCGCCGGCTCGACCCGGTGGCGGTGGTCCGGGCGGGCCTGAAGGTGCCGCCCGAACGGGCCGGGGAGGGCGGTGAGCTGCCGGCCGGGACGGTGAAGCTGGTCGAAGCCTGCCGGTCGGTGCCCCGGAACTGCCCGGTGCTGCCGCCGTACTTCCGGGACCTCACGGGCGACGGCCGGGACGAGATGGTCCTCGCGGTCCGGATGCCCGGCCGCCAGCTCTCCGTACGGGTCTACATGCCGGAGTCCGGCGGGCTGACCCGGATCATGTCCACCTCGGACGCGGTCCTCAGCGTTCAGCTGGCCGGGCGGGACCTCATCATGCGGGCGCCGTCGGCGATCACGGGGTACGAGTACCGCACGGCCTGGTCCTGGGACGGCCGGCAGCGCGCGATGCTGCCGACGCAGGACGAGATCCTGCGCACCCGGGACGGCGGGCGGCGGACACCGGTGCCGCGCCCCTCCGCCCCGCGCTCGCCCCGGCCCACGGCCTCCCTGTCGGCGGAGCGCCGGTGAGCCGCCGGGCGGAGGCGCCCAGACGGCGCGCGCGACCGCGGCTCCCGGCCTGGACGGCGACGCTGACGTGGAAGGCCGCGGTGTTCATCACCGTGATGTGCTGCGTGCTCGCCGCGCTCCTCGGCGTCCTGGTGCACACCGCGGTCACCCGGCAGACCGTGGGCCACGCCCGCGAGAAGTCCCTCGCCCGGCTGACGGAGGTGTCCCGCGCGTACGAGGCGGGCGAGGCGCTGCCGCCGCGTTCCGGGGTCGATCCGCCGGGGCTGCCGGGGCCGTTGCGGGGGCTGGCGGCGGGCGGGCGGCGCGGCACGATGGTCGGCAGGTTCCTCGGGCGGCCGGTGATGTGGGCGGCGGCCCCGGCGGACGGCGGGCGCGCGCTGGCGGCCTGGACCGACTACAGCCAGAGCGCCCGCACCATCAACGGCCTGGACGGGGCGATCATCGGCTCCTCGGTGCTGGCGATCGGCGCCACGCTGCTGGTCGGCGCCTTCGCGGTCACCCGGGTCACCCGGCGGCTGCACCAGACCGCGCGGGTGGCCCGGCGGATCGGCGCGGGCGACCTGGACGCCCGGGTGGACGACCCGCGCACGGCGGACCCGTCGCGGCGGCAGGACGAGGTCGCCGTGGTCGCCGGGGCGCTCGACACCATGGCCTCGGCGCTCCAGCGCAAGCTCCAGGCGGAGCAGCGGTTCACCGCGGACGTGGCGCACGAGCTGCGGACCCCGCTCACCGGCCTGTCCGCCGCCGCCGAGCTGCTGCCGCCGGGCCGCCCGGCCGAGCTGGTGCAGGACCGGGCCCGGGCCCTGCGCGCCCTGACCGAGGACCTGTTGGAGATCTCGCGGCTGGACGCCCGGACCGAGCACGTCGACCTGGACGCCCACGAACTGCCCCCGCTCGCCGCCCGGGTGGCGCAGGGCACCGACACCCGGGTCGAGGTCACCGGGGAGCCCGTGCGCGTCGAGACGGACCGGCGGCGCCTGGAACGCGTCCTGGGCAACCTCATCAGCAACGCCCACCGGCACGGCAGGCCGCCCGTGGTGCTCACCGTCGACGGGCCCGTGGTGACCGTGCGGGACCACGGCGACGGCTTCCCGGAGTACCTGACGGCGGGCGGCCCGCAGCGCTTCCGCACCGAGGGCGGCGGCAAGGGGCACGGCCTCGGGCTGACCATCGCGGCCGGCCAGGCCGAGGTGATGGGCGCGGTGCTCACCTTCGGGAACGCGCCGGACGGCGGGGCGGTGGCCCGGCTGACGCTGCCCCGGTACACGGGCCCGGACGGCGAGGAGCCGCCCGTACGCGCCGCGACATAACCGACATAACACCCGCGTCTTGCTACGTTGCGGGGCATGACCGCATCGACGGCGGACGCACCCCCGCCCGAGCTGCGCCTGCCCCGGCGGCGCGGCGTGGAACTCTCGCTCCTCATCGGGGCCGTCCTGATCTCCGTCTACGGCTACGCCGCGGTCGGGCTCGCGCACGACGACGCGGTCCCGCCCGACGTCGCGGGCTACGGCGGCGGCCTCGGGCTGCTGGCGCTGCTCGCGCACCTCGCGGTACGGCTCCGCGCCCCGTACGCCGATCCGCTGCTGCTGCCGATCGCCGTCCTGCTCAACGGGATCGGGCTGGTGCTGATCTACCGGCTCGACCTGGAGACCCCGGGCGACCGGGCGGCGACGACGCAGCTGATCTGGTCCACGATCGGCGTCGCGTTCTTCATCGCGGTCGTGGTCTTCCTGCGCGACCACCGGTTCCTCCAGCGGTACGCGTACGTGTCGATGGCGGCCGCGCTGGTCCTGATGATCGTGCCGATCTTCTTCCCGGCGGTGAACGGGGCGAAGATCTGGATCAGGGTCGGCGGCTTCTCCTTCCAGCCCGGCGAGTTCGCCAAGATCCTGCTCGCGGTGTTCTTCGCCGCGTACCTCGCGGCGAACAGCAACGCCCTCGCGTACACCGGCCGCAAGGTCTGGAAATTCCAGCTGCCCACCGGGCGGGTGCTCGGCCCGATCGTGGCGATCTGGCTGCTCAGCGTCGGCGTGCTGGTCCTGGAACGCGACCTCGGCACCTCGCTGCTGTTCTTCGGCCTCTTCGTGATCCTGCTGTACGTGGCGACCGGGCGGCGCGGCTGGATCGCGGTGGGGCTGCTGCTCGCGGCGGTCGGCGCATTCGTCGTGGGCTCGTTCGAACCGCATGTGCACAGCCGGGTGCAGGACTGGCTCGATCCGTTCGCCTCGATCGACGCCGGACGCGGTCCCGGCCAGCTCGCCCAGTCGCTGTTCGCCTTCGCGGCCGGCGGGATGCTCGGTACGGGGCTGGGGCTCGGCCACTCCGTGCTCATCGGGTTCGCCGCGAAGTCCGACTTCATCCTGGCGACGGCGGGCGAGGAGCTGGGGTACGCCGGGCTGACCGCGCTCTTCCTGCTGTACGCGCTGCTGGTGGCGCGCGGCTTCCGGGCCGGGCTCGCGCTGCGCGACGCCTTCGGGAGGCTGCTCTCGATCGGCCTCGCCTCGATCCTGGCGCTCCAGGTCTTCGTGATCGCGGGCGGGGTGATGGGGCTGATCCCGCTGACCGGGATGGCGATGCCGTTCCTGGCGCAGGGCGGCTCGTCCGTGGTCACCAACTGGATCATCGTGGCGCTGCTGATCCGGGTCAGCGATCTCGCGCGCAGGCCCGCGCCGGACGAGGTGGAGACGGGGGTGGTGGCGTCGGTCCCGGCGGCGCTCCCCGGTGCGGAGGACGAGCGGTGATCCGCTACATCCGGCACGCCGCCGCGTTCTGCCTGCTGCTGCTCGTGGCGCTGCTGGCCAACGCGGCCCGGGTCCAGGTCTTCGAGGCCGACGCGCTGGACGACAACCCGGCCAACCGGCGCAACACCATCGCCCGCTACGACCAGGCACGCGGCAACATCCTGGTCGACGGGCGGCCCGTCACCGGCTCCAAGAACACCGGCGAACAGCTCGCGTACGAGCGGACCTACCGCTACGGGCCGCTGTACGCGCCGGTGACCGGCTACGCCTCGCAGACGTACGGCACCACCCTCATCGAGAACGCCGAGGACGGCATCCTCGCCGGCACCGACCCGCTGCTCGCCCCGCTCCCCCTGTGGGGCGAGGTGAGCCGGACCCAGCAGCCGGGCGGGGACGTCGTGACCACGGTCCGGGACGGGATGCAGCGCGCCGCGTACGAGGGGCTGGGCAACCGGCGGGGCGCGGTCGCCGCCGTCGAACCGGCGACCGGGCGCATCCTGGCCCTGGTCTCGACCCCCTCGTACGACCCCGAGCGGCTGTCCGGGACCGGCTCCTCCGTCACGGACGCCTGGCGGGAGCTGAACGACGCGGAGAGCCGGCCCATGCTCAACCGGGCGATCCGGCAGACCTATCCGCCCGGCTCCACGTTCAAGATCGTGACGGCGGCGGCAGCGCTGGACGCGGAGGTCGTCACCGATCCGGACGAGGAGACCGACACCCCGTCCCCGTACGTCCTGCCGGGCACCTCGACCGTGCTGCCCAACGAGTCGCGCGGCTGCGAGAAGGCGTCCCTCGCGGACGCGATCCGGGTCTCCTGCAACACCGTGATGGCGCACCTCGGGGTCGAGGTCGGGCTCGACGGGATGGTGGACGCGGCCGAGCGGTTCGGCTTCAACGACACCGGGCTGAAGATCCCGTCCGGGGTGGCGAAGAGCAACTTCGACACGGAGATGAGCGACGACCAGCTGGCGCAGTCCTCGATCGGCCAGTTCGACACCACCGCGACCCCGCTCCAGATGGCGATGGTCGCGGCGGCCGTCGCCAACGGCGGCGAGCTGATGTACCCGCACCTGGTGGAGCGGACGACCAAGCACGACGGGGCCACGGTCCGCACCACGGGCTCGACGTCGTACCACCGGGCGATGAACCCGATGACGGCGACGCAGCTGCGGCAGATGATGGTCGACGTCGTCCAGGACGGTACGGGCACGAACGCGGCGATCGACGGGGCGACGGTCGGCGGCAAGACCGGCACCGCCCAGCACGGGGTGGACAACTCCGACCTGCCGTATGCCTGGTTCATCTCCTGGGCGCAGGCCGACGGCGCGGCGCGTCCCGCCGTGGCGGTCGCCGTGGTCGTGGAGGACGCCGAGGCCGACCGCGCCGACATCAGCGGCGGCGGCAGCGCGGCCCCGATCGCCCGTGCCGTGATGGAAGCGGCCCTGGAAGACTGAGCCCATGGCCGATTCCGGGGAACTGCGCGAGGTGCTGGCCTCGATCGACCGCGAGGACCGGGGGCTCCGCGCCTTCCTCGACGTCTGGCCCGAGGACGCGCTCGCCCGGCTCCCGGCCGCGTCCCGCCTCCCGCTGGCCGGGCTCCCCTTCGCCGTGAAGGGCCCCACCGGCCTGCGTTCGTACGCGGCGCGGCGGCTGATCGCGGCGGGCGGTGTCCCGGTCGGCTCGACCTCCGTGCCCGGCCCGGGGACGCCCTGGCAGACGTGGGGCCTCGGGCGGCACGGCCGCACGGTCAACCCCTGGCGCCCGGACCGGACTCCGGGCGGTTCGTCGGCGGGCTCGGCGGCGGCGGTCGCGGCGGGCCTGGTGCCGCTGGCGACGGGCAGCGACGGGGCGGGGTCGGTGCGCATCCCGGCCGCCTGGTGCGGGGTGTTCGGCCTGAAGACGACGAACGGGCTGCTGCCCTCGCCGGACCGGTCCGGGCTCGCCTCGGCCGGGGTGCTGGCGGCGTCGGCGGCGGAGGCGGAGACGTATCTGCGCTGCGTCCTTGACGGGTACGCGTGTGTGTCGCCGGCGCTGCCGCTGTCCGCCGCCTACAGCCCGGACCTGGGCTTCGCGGAGACCGAGCCGGAGGTGGCGGCGGTGGTGCGGGGCGCGGTGCGGCGGCTGGAGGCGGCCGGGGTCGTGCGGCTCAGCGGGGGCCTCGATCTGCTGGACCCCGCGGCGGCCTGGTTCGCGGCGCGGGGCGGGGACGTACGGCCGCCGGAGGCGGAGCTGCGCGCGGAGAACGACCGCCGCCTGGACGCCTTCTTCGCCCGGACGCCGCTGCTCCTGACCCCGGTCACGCCCAACCGCCCGCACGGCCACGAGGGTCCGGGCGACGCTTTCTCGACGGCGCTGACCTGGGCGTTCAACCTGAGCGGACATCCGGCGGCGAGCGTCCCGGCCGGGTTCACCGGGGACGGCTGCCCGGTGGGGCTGCAACTCGTGGCCGCCCGGGGGCGGGACGCGGAACTCCTGGGCGCGGCGCGGGTGGTGGAGCGGGCGCTGTGGGGGCCGGGTGCGCCATTCGCACAGGTACACGGACCTCGTGGATGAGTACGTGTACTCAGGGCGGCCCGAGGCCCGGAAAGGCAGCCTGGACCCCGACAGCCACCCCCTGAAGGAGTGCCACGATGCGTACGACCAGTCGTCCCCGCCCGCTGCGGGCCACCGCCGCCCTCGCCGCCTGCGGGGCGGTGTTCGCGCTGCTCACGTCCGCCTGCTCGACGGCGGACGCGGTCTGCTCCGGCGGCGAGTATCCGGTGCTGTACGTCGGCAGCACCGGCAGCGCGTGCGTGAAGGACGGCGAGGAGCCGCCCAAGGGGTACGCCCGCTACCCCGAGGGCAAGGTCCCGAAGCATGTGGACGACAAGTGGTGGACGTACTGGAACGAGCACAGCCTCGACAAGGACGGGAACATCATCGAGGTCTCGCAGTAACGGCCGGTCAGCCGGCCGCCCCCGCCCCGATCGGCTGCCGCATCTCCTTGCGGACCTGGGCGGCCTGGCGGGCCGCCTCCGCGAGGTCGACCTTGTCCGGGTCCTGGAGCGCGGTCTCCTCGGTGACGACCGCGACGAAGGAGGCGGTGTTGTCGTCGCCCCAGGCGCACATGGGCAGCGTGCTGGTGACGCCCCCGTCCTCGGAGCGGACGACCTCGCAGGCGACGGTGATCCCGTAGCCGGCCGGTGTGAACTCCCGCGCGGGCACCGCCACGGTCATCCCCTCGGCCTCGGCGGCCCCCTTGAGGATCGTGTCGCGGGAGAACTCGGGCTTCTTGATGCGCCCCCACATCCCGGAGACGATCAGCGTCCCGCCGTCCTCGGAGGTGTACTGCGTGACCACGGCCTTGGGGTCGCGGACGGTCGGGTCGTACGTCTCCTCGATGTCCTTGCCGTCCGTCGCCGAGGTGTCGGCCTGGAGGGTGTAGTCGCCCTCCAGGAGCGTCTTCGGCACGGTGAGCCTGTACTCGGCCGCCGGGAATCCGTCGGACCCGCCGGACCCGCCGGACCCGCCGGACCCGCCGGACACCGGCAGCTTGTCGTCGGCCTTGTCCCCCAGCTGTACGACGCCGAAGACGACGCCGCCCGCCACCAGGAGCGCCCCGGCGACGACCGCCACGATCACCCCGGGCCGCGTCCGCCGGCCCGGCGGGAACCCGGGCCCGCCGGGCGGAGGAGCCCCCCACGGCTGGGGCCCGGCGCCCTGCGGGGCTCCCCAGGGCTGCTGCTGGGCGTACGGGTTGGGCTGGGGCTGGGGCGGGCCGTAGGGGCCCTGGGGCGCACCGTAAGGGCCCTGCGGCGGCGGGGGCATGCTCATGCCGCACAAGCTACGGCATGGACGCGCGCGCCCTCCACGGCCGGTGCCGGGTCCGGACCGCGTTCACGGGCCGCCGTCAGGCTCCCGCCCCGCCCTGGGCGATCGCCTCGGCCACCTCCGCCACCCTCGCCCGCTCCTCCGCCTCGAAGCGGTCCTTGTCGAGCTGTTCGGCGATCTCCTCGTCCTGGGCCATGAGCAGGTCGAGGCTGGAGTCGCCGAGTTCGAGCACGCCCATGTCGACGTACGCCTTCTGGAGCCGTTCGCCCCAGAGGCCGATGTCCTTGACGCACGGGACGATGCGGCTGAACAGCAGCTTGCGGAAGAGCTGAAGGAATTCGGAGTGCTCGCTGAGTTCCTTCGCCTCCTGCCTGCCGACGCCGAAGTTCTCCAGGACCTCGACCCCGCTGAGCCGGTCGCGCATCAGGTAGCAGCCCTCGATGACGAACTCCTCGCGCTCGCGCCGTTCCGCGTCGCTGAGCTGCTTGTAGTAGTCGCGCAGCGCCATCCGCCCGAAGGCGACGTGGCGGGCCTCGTCCTGCATGACGTAGGCGAGTATCTGCTTGGGCAGCGGCTTGGTGGTGGTGTCCCGGATCATGCCGAACGCGGCCAGCGCCAGGCCCTCGATGAGGACCTGCATCCCGAGGTAGGGCATGTCCCAGCGGGAGTCGCGCAGGGTGTCGCCGAGGAGGCCCTGGAGGCTGTGGTTGACCGGGTAGAGCATCCCGATCTTCTCGTGCAGGAAACGGCCGTAGATCTCCGCGTGCCGGGCCTCGTCCATGGCCTGGGTCGCGGAGTAGAACTTGGCGTCCAGGTCGGGGACGGCCTCCACGATGCGGGCGGCGCAGATCATCGCGCCCTGCTCGCCGTGCAGGAACTGGCTGAACTGCCAGGAGGTGTAGTGCTGCCGCAGCTCGCCCCGGTCCTTCTCGGTCATCCGCGCCCAGTGCGGGGTGCCGTACAGCGTCAGGGCCTCGTCGGGGGTGCCGAGCGGGTCGGCGGGGTCGACCTCCAGGCTCCAGTCGATGCGCTTGTTGCCGTCCCACTGCTTGTCCTTGCCCTTCTGGTACAGGGCGAGGAGGCGCTCGCGGCCGTCGTCGTAGTCCCAGCTGAAGCGGGCGGCGCCGGTGGCGGGCACGGTCCACAGCGGTTCCTCGGGGGCGGTGGTGTAGAGGTCGTGGGTCGACACGGACGGCTCCTTCGCCTCGCGACTGCCGGGAAGTCGGCGGGCTCCCCGCTCAGTTGGCAGGTTCACACGTTGGTAGACGCGCGGTCAACAAGTCGCGCGCAAGGGATTGACGGCCTTGCTGACAAGCAGTCTCATAATGGGTGACCGTCGGTAACCCATGGGTGAGGTGCCTCCGCGATGACGACCGTGACCGAAAGCGACTTGCAGAAACTCCGCGACGCACTCGGCCCGTTGCGCGGCCGCGAGCAGATCGCCGAACGGCTCCTGGAGGCGTCCGCCAAGCACTCCTTCGACCCCGACAAGGAGCTGGACTGGGACGCGCCGCCGGAGGACGGCAAGTGGTTCTGGCCGCCCGAGCTGGTCTCGCTCTACGACACTCCGCTGTGGCAGCGGATGTCGCACGACCAGCGGCAGGAGCTGGCCCGGCACGAGGCCGCGTCCCTCGCCTCGCTCGGCATCTGGTTCGAGATCATCCTCATGCAGCTGCTCGTACGGCACGTCTACGACAAGCCCCCGACCAGCAACCACGTCCGCTACGCGCTCACCGAGATCGCCGACGAGTGCCGGCACTCGATGATGTTCGGCCGCATGATCACCTGGGGCGGCGGCCCCACGTACACCGTGCCGCGCCGCTACCACAACATGGCGCGCATCCTGAAGAGCGTGTCCACGACGCCCGGTTCGTTCGCCGGGACGCTCCTCGGCGAGGAGATCCTCGACTGGATGCAGCGGCTGACCTTCCCCGACGAGCGCGTCCAGCCCCTGGTGCGCGGGGTGACCCGCATCCACGTCATCGAGGAGGCGCGGCACGTCCGCTACGCCCGCGAGGAGCTGCGCCGCCAGATGGTGACCGCGCCCCGCTGGGAACGCGAACTGGCCCGCGTCAGCTCGGGACAGGCCGCCCGCGTCTTCTCCGTCTGCTTCATCAACCCGCAGGTCTACGAGAACGTCGGGCTGAACCGCCACGAGGCGGTCGCCCAGGTGAAGGCCAGCGGACACCGCGCGGAGGTCATGCAGACCGGCGCCAAGCGGCTGACCGACTTCTTCGAGGACATCGGCGTCCTGAACGGGGTGGGGCGCAGGCTCTGGAAGAGCTCGGGCCTGCTGGCGTGAGGGCGGTCCCCCTTAGGCTGGGTGTCATGACCCCAGCCGCCACCGCGCCGCCCGGCCGTGCGTACCGAAGACTCAGCGTCGAGGAGCGCCGCACCCAGCTGCTCGGCGCGGCCCTCACGCTCTTCGCGCACCGGCCCCCGACGAGGTCTCGCTGGACGAGGTCGCGACGGTGGCCGGGGTGTCCCGCCCGCTGGTGTACCGCTACTTCCCGGGCGGGCGGCAGCAGTTGTACGAGGCGGCGCTCCGCTCGGCCGCCGAGCAGCTGAAGCTGTGCTTCGCGGAGCCGGCCGAGGGCCCGCCGACCGAGCGGGTCACCCGCGTCCTCGACCGCTATCTGGCCTTCGTGGACGAGCACGACGCCGGCTTCAGCGCCCTGCTCCGGGGCGGCAGCGTCGCCGAGACCTCCCGGACGACCACCATCGTGGACGAGGTGCGGCGCGCGGCGGCCGAGCAGATCCTGTTCCACCTGGGCCAGGACGAGCACAGCGAACCCGCGCCCCGCATGAGCATGATGGTGCGCACCTGGATCGCGGCGGTCGAGGCGGCCTCGCTGATCTGGCTGGACGAGGGCAAGCGGCCGGACGCCGCGGAGCTGCGGGACTGGCTGGTCGACCAGTTCATCGGCCTGCTGGCCGTCACCTCGTCCTCGGACCCGCGGACCGCGGCGGCCGTGGCCGCGCTGCTCCCGCTGGAAACCGTGGAGGGCCCGGCCGGGCGGCTGGTGGACCGGCTGGCCCCGCTGACCGCCGTGGCCGCGCATCTGCTGCCGCCGGAGTGATCGGTCAGACTGGCCCGGTGAGAAGCGAGAACACCGCCTTCGTCGGCGGCCCGCTGGACGGCCGGGTCCTGCCCGTCCTGACCGGCGCGACCGGCCACCCGCCCAAGTGGTACGAGGTCCCCGTCCCGGACGCGGCCGGCGGACCGCCCACGGTGTACGCGTACCGCAGGACCCCGGCCGGCCACACGAAGCGGCTCGGCATCCAACGGGGATGGATCTACGCGTACGCCCCCGAGGGCCGCGAGCGGCCCCGCTGGCCGTGGTCGAAGCCGGGCGCCAAGCGCCAGGAACCGCCCCACTAGGGCCTGCCGCCTGGCTGCCGTCGTCGCCCGGAGGGCGGCCGGGCGGTCTGGTGCGTGCGATCGCAAGGCGCCGGAGAGTCCTCGTAGCGGAGCTACTAGGGCTTTTCGGCAACGCCGCGAGCGTGCGTGCCAGGCGTCGCCCGGCAGACGGCAGTCAGGGGGCAGGCCCTAAGATCGAACGTCTGGTCCCTGGGGACGGACGGGGACGGTCACAAGGGGGGATGCGCCATGGAGGCGCCGCGTCAGGACGAGCCACGCCGCTTCGGGCCGTACACCGTGCTGGCCCGCTTGCGCGAGACGGCCGCCGCGGTGCAGTACCTCGCGCGCGGCGCGGACCCCGGCGAACTCGTCGTGGTCACCGCCGCCCGGCCCGGGCTCGCCGCCTCGCCCGCCTACCGCCAGCGCTTCGACGCCGAGGCGCGCCTCGCGGGCCGGCTCGCCGGGGGCTGGGTCGACGGGCCGCTGGAGACCCGCACGGACGGGGCCGACGCGCCCTGGACCGCCGCCGCGTACGTCCCCGCGCTGACGCTGGCGGAGGCCATAGAGGCCGCAGGGCCGCTGCCCGGGCGCGCCGTGCGGATCCTGGGCGCGGGCCTCGCCGAGACCCTGTCCCGGGTCCACGCCACCGGCGCCGTGCTGCACGGCCTCGCGCCCGGGACCGTGCTGCTCGCCGAGGACGGCCCCCGGCTCACCGCGTTCGGCCCGCTGGGCGCGGCGGCCGAGGCGTCGGCCGGTCCGGGCGGCCGGCTCTCCGTACGGCTCGGCTATCTGACCCCGGAACAGCTCGCGGGCGAGGAGGCGGGCCCGGCCTCCGACCTCTTCGTGCTCGGCCTGCTGCTCGCCTACGCGGCGACCGGGACGACCCCGCTGGCGGACGGCCCCCCGGCCGAGGCCGCCGACCGCATCGCGCAGGCCGCCCCGGAGCTGGGCGGGGTCCCCGACGAGCTGCGCGACCTGATCGCCCGCTGCCTGGCGAAGGACCCGTCCGACCGCCCCACGGCGGGCACGGTCGCCGCCGAACTCGCCCTGGAGGGCGCGTCCGCCTCGGCGGCGGGCGACTGGCTCCCGGAGCAGCTCGCGACGGCGGTGGCCGAACAGGGCGCCGAGGCCGGGAGGCTGGCGGATGCGGCGCCCGAGAATTCCGTGTCCATGAAGAACGCGTCTGTGGAGAACCCCGTGTCCGATCAGTATCCGGTGTCCGACGAGAACCCCTCGGGCGGCCGGGGTGCCCATCGCCCGAAGTCGTACGGGGACGTCTGGGACGCCGTCGCGCCCGCGCCCCGGCCGGAGCCCGAGCCCGACATACAGGACGCCGTGCCGCCGCAGCACCAGCCGACGCCGGTGCCCGAGTGGCAGCAGCCGACGTTCGGCGGGGGCGGCACGGTCCCGGACGCGTCCGCCGCCGTCCCGGACACCCGCACCACGCAGCTCGGGGCGATCGGGCAGCCGGGGCAGCCCGCTCCGTGGCCGGACCAGTCCGCGTACGGGTACCCGCAGCAGCCGCAGCCCCGTACCAGCACCAGGCTCCCCAGCCCGTCCCCGTACCGTTGCCGCCCGCGCCCGTCCCGAACGTCGCACCGCCCGCCGAGCCGCGGCGGTCCGGGCCGAGCCGGCGCGGGCTGCTGTTCGGGGTGGTGGGCGGCGCGGCCGGGCTGCTGGTCGGCGGCGGGACGCTGTACGCGCTGACCTCCGGCGACGACGACAAGCCCGGCCCGGACCCGAAGCCGGCGCCGACGTCGGGCGGGCCCAGCGTCGCGGGGGTCGCGCCGACGCCGCGCTGGATCTACAACCACCCGGCGTCCGAGCCGGTCCCGTTGACCGCCGCGCTCGTGAAGGACCGTCTGCTGGTCCTCACCGACGAGAGCCATGTGAGCGCCGTCGACCTGCGCACCGGCCGCCGGCTCTGGGAGAACGCCGACGGTGCCAAGGGCCAGGCCGCCCTGGCGGCGGGCGACGACCTGTGCTTCGTCGCGGGTCCGTCGGAGTTCCTGTGGCTGTCGGCGAAGGACGGCAAGGTCGCCCACCGCGTGGCGTACGCCGACGGCTTCCAGGACGCCCCGGACCTCACGGTGCGTACGCTCGTCGGTTCGGCCGGATCGACCATCTGGTTCACCGGGTCGCACAAGGCCACGGTGAAGGCTCCCGCGCCGAAGAAGGGCGAGAAGCCCGGCAAGGACCGGCAGGTCGTCAAGTCGTACCTGTTCGGCTACGACATCGTGCAGCGCAAGGAGCTGTGGCGGACCCCGGTGCCCAGTGGCCGCGGCCCGATCGCGCCCGTGTTCCGGCTGATCGCGATCCGGCCGGACGCCGTCGTCATACGGCAGGACTACCGGACGCTCGCCCCGGCCGCCCTGAAGGCCGCGAAGAAGAAGGGCGTCTTCCGCAGCTTCGACCGTGAGACCGGCAAGGCGCAGTGGAGCCGCAGGTTCGGGAACGTCGCCCTCGACGGAGCGGCCGTCGGCGACGCGGAGGGCACCCTCTACGCGGCGGACGGCGCCAATCTGCGCGCCTTCGAGACGCCCGCCGGCAAGGCGAAGTGGACGCTGAAGGGCAGCCGCGGCTCCGTCTTCGGGACGTCCCTCCCCTCGGGCGACCTGCTGTACACCACGAACCGCAACCAGGAAGTGGGGGCGCTCGACCCCGAGACCGGGAAGCCGAAGTGGCGCCGGTCCACGGAGGCGGCGGGCGACAAGGCCCCCGTGATCTCCGTCAGCGGCTCCGGCAGCACGGTGCTCGCGGCCGACCCCGGCCAGGTCACCGCCTTCTCCGCCGCCGACGGCAAGCGGCTCTGGAAGTTCCAGGACATCGGCAACCAGGCCCCGGAGGGCGAGACCGTCACGGCCGGCTACCAGGTGCTGGCGTACGACAAGACGGCGATCGTCCGGCGCGGACGCACGGTGTACGCGTTCCCGGTCGCGTGACCCCGTCCGCCGCCTTCCGGGCGAATCCGGAGGGCGGCGGGGGCCGTCACGGCCGTGGCTTCTTGCATCGCCCCGTCGCACGGGTGAGCGTATGGACGCATTGCGCTCACTCATGGGGTAGTCGCACGATTCACCCCGGTTCCGGAGGTGATGTCGTGTCGTCGGGCACCCTGGTGCGTTCCCTCGGTACGGCGGCGCTCGCCGCCGTCGTCGTGGTCTCGCCGGCCACCGCCGCAGCCGCCCCCTCGCCCGCGCCGCCCGCGCCCGGCGCCCCGGCGGGCGGGGCCGCCGCGCTGCTGAGCGAGTTGCAGCGGCTCTACCAGCAGGCCGAAGAGGCCACCGAGACCTACAACGGCACGACGGCCGAGCTGAAGAAGCGGGCCGCGCGGGCGAAGAAGCTCGACGCGGCCCTCGTCACCGCACGCCGCTCGCTGGCCAAGGGGCGGGACGCCGCCGGGCAGCTGGCCCGCGAGCAGTACCAGGGCCGGTCCGAGCTCTCCGCGTATCTGCGGCTGCTGCTGATGCGCGACCCGGAGGCCGCCCTGACCCAGGGCCAGGTCATCCAGCGCCTCGCCGCCGGGCGGGTGGCGGCCGTGCAGCGGCTCGGCGCGGCCGAGAAGCGGGCCGACGAGCTGGCGAAGGAGTCCCGCAAGGTGCTCGCCGAGCAGCGGACCCTGGCCGCGCGGAAGCAGAAGGACCGCGACACCGTACGGACCCGGCTGAAACAGGTGGAGGCGAAGATCGCCACGCTCACCGATGACCAGCTCTCCGAGGTCTCCGGTCTCGCCCGGAAGAACACGGACCAGGCCCAGGACGCGCTGGTCGCCTCCGGCGCGCTCTCCTCGTCCCGCCCGCCGACCGCCCAGGGCGGCCAGGCCGTCCAGTACGCGGTCCGCCAGATCGGCAAGCCGTACGTGTGGGGCGCGGAGGGGCCGGGTTCGTTCGACTGCTCCGGGCTCACCTCGCAGGCGTGGGCGAGCGCCGGCCGCGTCATCCCGCGCACCTCGCAGGAGCAGTGGCGGCAGCTGACCAGGGTGCCGATGAACGCGCTGCGCCCCGGCGACCTGGTGGTCTACTTCCCGAAGGCGACCCATGTGGCGCTGTACCTCGGCAACGGCCTGGTGGTGCAGGCGCCCCGCCCCGGCACCAGCGTGAAGGTCTCGCCGGTGGCGTCCAACCCGGTGCTGGGGGCGGTCCGGCCCGACCCGGACAGCACACCGCTGGCCTCGTACGAGGGCCCGGAGCTGCCCGACGGGGCGACGGACGGTTCGGACGAGGGGTACGGCGCCTCCTCGGCCCCGGACGCGTGACGACCGGGGCCGGAGGGCACGGTCAGGCGGCCGGGCCCGCCACCGAGGCGAGGTAGGCGTTCGCCTTCTCGGGCTCGAAGAAGAAGTTCTCGAAGTCCGCCGGGTCGTTGAAGCCGTTGGCGAAGCGGTCCGCGACCGGCTGGAGCTGCCCGGCTGCGCCGATCAGGTTCAGCACATGCTCCGGCGGCACGCCGAGCATGGCGTTGGTCCACTTGGTGACGTGCTGGGCGGTGTCCCAGTAGCGGTCGAACGTCGACTGCATCCACGCCTCGTCGAACTCGCGGTCGCCGTGCTCCACGATCGAGTCGAGGTAGGCGGCGGCGCACTTGGACGCCGAGTTGGAGCCCTGGCCGGTGATCGGGTCGTTGGCGACGACGACGTCCGCGACGCCGAGCACCAGGCCGCCGCCGGGCAGCCGGCCGATGGGCTTGCGCACGGTGGGGGCGTAGCGGCCGGCGAGGGTGCCGTTGGCGTCGGTCAGCTCGACCTTGGTGGCGCGGGCGTACTCCCAGGGCGTGAACTGCTCCATCAGCTCCAGGGTCTTCGCCAGGTGCTCGGAGGGGTCCTTGATGCCCTGGAACGCGTCGAGCGGCCCGCCCGGGACGCCCTCCCAGAACAGGATGTCGGCGCGGCCGGAGGTGGTCAGGGTCGGCATCACGAAGAGCTCGCCGACGCCCGGGACCAGGTTGCAGCGGACCGCGTCGAACTCCGGGTGCTCCGGGCGCGGGCCCATGCCGTGCACGTACGCGACGGCCAGCGCGCGCTGCGGGGCGTCGTACGGCGAACGGGAGGCGTCCCGGCCGAACATCGACACCAGCTCGCCCTTGCCGGCCGCGACCAGCACCAGGTCGTAGGTGCGCGAGAAGTAGTCCAGGTCGGAGACGGCCGCGCCGTGGATGACGAGCTGTCCGCCGCGCTGGGCGAAGGTGTCCATCCAGCCGGCCATCTTGACGCGCTGGTCGACGGACTGGGCGTAGCCGTCGAGCTTGCCGACCCAGTCGACGGCCCGCGAGGAGTCGGGGGCGGCCACCGAGACGCCGAGCCCCTCGATGCGCGGGGCCTGCGACTCCCAGAAGTTGAGCCGGAGGTCCCGCTCGTGCTGGAGCGCGGTGTGGAACATGCACTGCGTGGACATGACCCGCCCGGAGCGGATCTCGTCGGCGGTGCGGTTGGACATCAGGGTGACTTCGTACCCCTTGGACTGGAGTCCCAGGGCGAGCTGGAGCCCGGACTGACCGGCTCCGACTATCAGTATCTTCCGCATCGCGGTTCTCCGTTGTGTGGTGCTGAGGGGGCAGGCCGGGGGCCTACGCGGGGGTGGCGTCGAGGGCGTGGCCGACGAGGGCCAGCAGGGACTCGACCACCGTGATCCTGTTGCGCGCGTCCATGATCACTATCGGGACGTGCGCGGGTACGGTCAGGGCCTCCCGGACGTCCTCGGCCTCGAAGCCCGGCGTCCCCTCGAAGTGGTTGACGGCCACGATGTACGGCAGCCCGCAGCTCTCGAAGTAGTCGAGGGCGGGGAAGCAGTCGGCGAGGCGGCGGGTGTCGGCCATGACGACGGCACCGATCGCGCCGCGCACCAGGTCGTCCCACATGAACCAGAACCGCTGCTGGCCCGGGGTGCCGAACACGTACAGCACGAGGTCGTCGTCCAGCGTGAGCCGGCCGAAGTCCATGGCGACGGTCGTGGTGGCCTTGTCCGGGGTGGCGCTGAGGTCGTCGGTGTCCTCGCTGGCCCGGGTCATCATGGCCTCGGTCTGCAAGGGGGTGATCTCGGAGACCGCGGTCACGAAGGTGGTCTTGCCGACGCCGAAGCCGCCCGCGACCACGATCTTCGTGGCGATCGGGGCCCGGGTGTTGTCCAGCTGCCAGGGCTGGAGCTTCTCCTCGGGCCGCTCCTCCGGGCCCGGCTGCCGCGGGGCGAACAGCGACTCAGAGACGGCGGAGTCCATCGAGCACCCTTTCGAGCAGTGCGCGGTCGGGCTGGCCGGTGCCGTGCCCGGTCCCGTACACGCGGATCTTTCCCTGGTCGGCCAAGTCGCTGAGCAGCACCCGGACCACGCCGAGCGGCATCTTCAGCAGCGCCGAGATCTCGGCGACGGTGCGCATCCGGCGGCACAGCTCGACGATGGCCCTCAGCTCCGGCATCAGACGGGTCGCCAGATTGCCGTTGGTGAGTTCGCGGCGCTCCTCGGGGGCCTCCAGCGCGGCGACGAACGTCTCGACCAGCAGGACGTGCCCGAAGCGGGTGCGGCCGCCGGTGAGCGAGTACGGACGGACCCGCGCGGGCCGTTTGCCGGCCCCTCGGACGGGCAGTTTGCGGGCGGGTCCGGCTGCGGCGTGGCTCACTGGGCGCTCTCCATCGATTTGCGCAGCTCACTGCGGAGTTCGGGGGTGAGTACGTGTCCGGCGCGGCCGACGAACAGCGCCATGTGGTACGCGATGACGCCCATGTCGCAGTCGGGGGCGGCGTGCACCCCGAGCAACGAGCCGTCGCTGATCGACATGACGAAGACGCTGCCCTCCTCCATGGCGACCATGGTCTGCTTCACGCCGCCGCCGTCCATCAGCTTCGCGGCACCGACGGTGAGGCTGCCGATGCCGGAGACGATGGTCGCCAGGTCGGCGCTGGAACCGCGCGGTCCGCTCTGCGGGGCCGCGGGCTCGGCGGCGTTGTGGTGGCCGGGGTCGGAGGACAGCAGCATCAGCCCGTCGGACGAGACGACGGTGACCGAGTGGACCCCTGGCACCTCCTCCACGAGATTGCTCAGCAACCAGTGCAGGTTCCGGGCCTCGGTGCTCAGCCCGAATGTGCTGGGCGCAGTCAACTGCGTGCCTCCTCGACTGTGTCCCCCGTCTCTCCGGTCCGGCCGTCGCTGCGGCCTGCCGGCTCGGCGTGCTCGGTACGTGTGGGGCTCGCGCCCTCGGCGAGTTCGGCCTCGACGTCGCGGCGGCCGTCCCTGGCGCCCTGCTGGAAGCCGCCGAGCCTGCGCCGCAGGGCCTCCTTGTCGACGCTCCCCCGCCGCTCGGCGACGGGCGCCCCGGCGGGCCGCACGACCTTGGGCGTCCGCTTGGGCAGCCCCTTGTCGGTGACGGTCTCCCCTTCGGGCCTACGGGGGCGGGGACGGTGTCCGCGTGTTCCGCTGCCTCGGGTGCGGCGGGGGCCGGGGCCTCGTCGGCGGCGCGCTCGTGGCGGTCGGGGCCGATGGCGTACGGGTCGGCGTCCGGCTCCTTGGGCGGCCGGGGGAGGCGGACCTGGAGGGTGCGCTCGGAGTCGGTCTCGGCCTCCGGGGCGGGGGCGGGCTCCGGCTCGGGGGCGGGCTCCGGCTCGGGGGCGGGCTCCGGCTCGGGGGCCTCAGGAGTCACGTCGGCTTCAGGGGCCTCCGGCGCCACAGGCGCCACGGGCGCCTCCGCGAGGGCGCGTTCCGCTGCCGCGATCATCGGGTCGTCCGCGGTGGACGCGGTGCGCCCCGGCAGAGTGTTGGAGTTGGCCTCGGCCACCGAGCCCGGCAGGTTCAGCGTGGGCGCGTCGCCCGGAGCCGTGACGGGCGGGGGCGTCGCCGCCGGGAGGGCCTTGGGTAGCAGGGCCTCCGGGAGCACGACGACCGCGGTCACCCCGCTCCCCTTCTGCTCGCGCAGCTCCACGCGTACGCCGTGCCGGGCGGCGAGCAGCGAGGTCACCTGGAGCCCGAGCCCGGCCCCGTCGGCGTTCTGCTCGCCGGCCTCGAAGAGCGCCGGGTCGGCCAGGCGGGTGTTCAGCTCGCCCATCCGTACGGACGACATGCCGATGCCCTCGTCCTGCACGGAGAGCATCACCTCACCGCTCTCCAGGAGCCAGCCGGAGAGCTGGACGTGGGAGTCGGGCGGCGAGAACGAGGTGGCGTTCTCCAGGAGTTCCGCGACCAGGTGGCTGAGGTCGTCGGCGGCGAACCCGGCGACCTGGGCGTGCGGCGGCAGGGACTGGATGGTGACCCGCTCGTACCGCTCGATCTCGCTGACGGCCGCGCGCAGGACGTCGACCAGCGGGATCGGGCCCGGGTGGCCGTGCCCGTGGTCCGCGCCCGCCAGGACCAGCATGTTCTCGCTGTGGCGGCGCATGACCGTGGCCATGTGGTCGAGCTTGAAGAGGGTGCTGAGCCGTTCCGGGTCCTGCTCGCGCTCCTCCAGGGACTCGATGACGCCGAGCTGCCGTTCGACCAGGCCGAGGGTGCGCAGCGAGAGGTTGACGAAGGTGTGGTGGACGGTGTTCCGCAACTTCTCCAGCTGGGCGGCCAGGTCCGCCGCGTGCACCTGGAGTTCGGCGCGCTGCACCGTGAGGGCCTCGCGTCCGGCGAGCAGTTCGGCGCGCTCGGTCTCCAGGCTCTCGAAGCGCACGTTGAACTGCTGGAGCAGCTCCCGCAGGCGGCCGTGCAGGGCGTTGATGGAGCGGACGGTCTGGGCGAACTCGTCGTTGCGGCCGGTGTAGCGGACCGGTTCGGCGGTGGCCGGTTCGGCGGCGAGCCGGGCGGCGCCGATCCGGAGCACGGCGAGCGGCTGGGTGAGGGTACGGGCGACGGCGGTGGAGACGGCGACCGCGACGAGGAAGCAGCCGCCGAGGAGGGCGATGCGCAGTTCGAGGGCGGTGACGTCGTCGTCGCGGAGCTGTTCGAGGCGCTGGACCTGGGTGGTGCCGAGCGCGGACTCCACGGAGCGCATCCGGTCGACGCGGGCGCCGAGGGCGGCGGCGACCTTCTTGTCGCTGGCCTTCAGGTCGGAGTCGGAGAGTTCGGGGCGGTCGGTCAGCTCGGCGAGGTACTTCTCGGCGCTGTTGACCTCAGGGCCCGTGACGGTGGAGGCCAGCTTGTCGCGGGCGGTGGCGCCGGCGGACTGGTCGAAGTCGGCGAGCGCGGAGAGTTCGCCGACCCGGGCCTGCTGGGCGGCGGCGCTCAGCGCGTTCCGGGTGCGGTCCTCCTTGGTCTCGCCCTCGTCCTCGCTCCGCACGGGCAGCCCGGTGAACGGGTCGATGCGCGGGGGCGCGGGCTCCGGGCGGGGCACGGCGAGCGCGGCGAGCAGCAGCCCCCGGGCGGCCGACGCCTCCTCGGTGGCCCGGCCGAGCGCCTGCGGGGTGCGGGCGGCTTCGGCGGCGCGCGGCGGGGTGGAGCGGGCCAGCTCGTCGGCGAGGCCGTGGAGCTTGGCGATGACCTCGGAGTACGCCCGGTGGGCCTCCAGGGCCGTGCCCTTGCCGCTGATCGCGTCGCGGCGCAGGGACGGGATGGTGGAGAGGTCGCGCAGGAGGTCGGCCGGGGCCGTCTCCCGGATCTCGTCCACCTGCTGGTCGACGCGGGCGCCCCGGCTGCCCGGCTCGCCCTCCCGGCCGCCCGCGATGTAGACGGTGACCTCGTCGCGCTCGTCGGCGAGGGAGTGGGCCAGGGAGATCGCCTGCTGGTTCAGCTCGGCGAGGGTGACCAGGTGCTGCGAGTCGGTGAGGTCGGACGAGGCGGCGAGCACGGCCGGTGTCCCCGCCGCTATGACGGTGATCCCGACGACGGCGACGCCCGCGACCAGCCGGTTGCGGACGCGCACGCGGCGACCGCCCTCGGCCGGGGTCGTCGGCGCCGCCTCGGAACCGCTGTTGCTGCCGCCCTTGCTCCGAGGCCGCTTCTTCTGCACCGGTGCTCGCATTCTCGACTCGTCCGCCCTTGAAGCAGAGGTGACGCACGGTCACATGAACGAGCGTCCCGCCCCCTGGTACGGCTCCCGACCATTCCAGTGCTTTTCAGGAGGGGGCGCGCATCAACCGCTCCGCCACACGAACGAGTGAACAACACTCCCGAGTTGGCGAACAAGTCTCCCCAGCGGGCCCCGGCGCCATGCGTGGACACCGGCTGGAACTTCCGCCCGGGCTTTGGCAGGATGCCCGCCCGCACCTCCGGGCGGAGGGATTCCTTCCGCCTCTCCCACCCTTCTGACCTGCTGGTACACACCAATCGCGGTGCCGTGCAGGCACGGTGAAGGCATCGTGCAGACTGGCCGCATGCGTATCGAACTCGCGACCGCCCCCGGCACTCCGGACCGCCCGAACGAGGACTGGACGGCCTCGGTCCTCCCCGCCTCCGGTCGGGGCGGCGGACTGGTCCTGCTCGACGGTGTGACGCCGCCGCAGGGCGATGCCGGTTGTGTGCACCCGGTCCCGTGGTTCACGGCCCGGCTGGGCGGAGCGCTGGTCGAACTGTCCGGTTCGCGCCGGGATCTGACCTTGCGGGAGATCCTCGCGGAGTCCATCCGGCGCACGGCGGACGCCCACCGCTCGACCTGTGACCTTTCTCACGTACGTACGCCACAGGCAACCGTCGTCGTGGTGCGTTGGGACGAGGCCGAGGTGGAGCACCTGGTGCTGTCCGATTCGGTGCTGCTCCTCGAAGCGCCCGCCGGGGGCGTCCGCGCGGTCCTGGACGACCGGCTCGACCGGCTGCCCCGGGAGCTGCTGGTCTCGGACGCGGTGGCCGACGCCCGGGCGCGCAACAAGGAGGGCGGCTTCTTCACGGCCGCCGCCGACCCGGCCGTGGCGGAGCGCGCGGTCACCGGGCGGACGCCGCGCGCGGAGGTGCGGGCCCTGGCCGCGCTGACGGACGGGGCGAGCCGCTGGACGGAGATGTTCGGCGCGGGCGACTGGGCGGCGTGCCTGGGGATCCTGGAGAAGGAGGGCCCGCAGGCGCTGATCGACCGGGTCCGCGCTCTGGAGGACGCGGACACGGAGCGTAAGCACCTCCGGGGCAAGACCCATGACGACGCGACGGCGGCGTACGTACGGCTGTGAGCCACGGCCGCTCCCCGGGCGCTCCCCGGGCGCTCAGTCCTCGGCGCGCGCGTTCAGCTGGTGCAGCAGGCGGGCCAGTTCCGCGACCTCGGCGCGGTCCCAGTCGGCCAGCTTGCGGACGTAGCGGTCGCGGCGGGCGTCGCGGACGCTGCGGAAGCGGGCGAGCCCTTCCTCGGTGAGGTGCACGAGAAAGGCGCGTCCGTCGGCCGGATCGGGCTCCCGCGCCACCAGGCCGAGCGCCTCCAGGGCGCGGAGCTGCCGGCTCATGGTGGCCTTGCCGACGCCGAAGTACGCGGCGAGATCGGTGGCCCGCTGCCGGCCGGCGGATTCCAGGCGTACGAAGAGGCCGTAGGCGGCTGCCTCCAGTTCGGGGTGCACCTCGCGCGCCATCTCGCCGGAGTTGGCCCGCGCGCGGCGCAGAAAGACGGCCAACTCCAGCTCCAGGGCGAGGAATTCGTGGTCCACACCACTTCCTCCGGTAGCGCCGGGCTCACGTCCGCTTTCGCTCCCGTGCACGTCAACTCCCTCAAGAGGTTTCCCGCAGATGAAAGTTTCTTCCGCCGGCGGCCATCACCGCAGCTCCGCCAGTATTTCGCAGGAGTAGACCAACGGCGCCGCCCAGGCCCTCTTCCGCCGCACGGGTCTACGTGCGTAGCGTCATGCATGGCATGTCCACACCATGGCATGCATCCGGGGTCGCCGTGCGGCGCCTCCCGGGTCAGCAGATCCCCCCACCGAGGTCTCGGAGGCACGCAATGCCCGTGCACAGATCCGGCTCCACGAAGTCCCGCCGCCCGCGCCTCGCCGCGGCCGGCACCCTGCTCGCAGCCCTCTCCCTCCTCATCGCGCTCCCCGGCGCCTCGAACGCGGCGGGCGGCGACCCCACCGCGCCCGCGCGCGGCACCGCCACCATGGGGATGGGCGTCATCGCCCACGACGGCAAGGGCGGCCTGCCGGTCGAGGGCCGCGCCGCCCAGACCGAGGGCGTGGACGTCAGCAGCCACCAGGGCAACGTCGCCTGGTCGACGCTCTGGAACAGCGGCGTGAAGTGGGCCTACACCAAGGCCACCGAGGGGACGTACTACACGAACCCCTACTTCGCGCAGCAGTACAACGGCTCGTACAACGTCGGGATGATCCGCGGCTCGTACCACTTCGCCACGCCCGACACCACGAGCGGCGCCGTCCAGGCCAACTACTTCGTGGACCACGGGGGCGGCTGGTCCAAGGACGGCAAGACCCTGCCGGGCGTGCTCGACATCGAGTGGAACCCGTACGGCGCGCAGTGCTACGGCAAGACCGCCGCGCAGATGGTCTCGTGGATCCGCGACTTCGTGAACACGTACAAGGCGCGCACCGGGCGCGACGCGGTGATCTACACCGCGACCAGCTGGTGGCAGTCCTGCACCGGCAACAACGCGAGCTTCGGGACGACCAACCCGCTGTGGGTGGCCCGGTACAACACCACGGTCGGCACGCTCCCGGCCGGCTGGGGCTTCTACACGATCTGGCAGTACACGTCCTCCGGCCCGACGGTGGGCGACCACAACCACTTCAACGGCGCCCTCGACCGCGTACAGGCACTCGCCAACGGCTAGTACCCGGCCCTGCGGAGCCCGGTGACGCACCCCGTCACCGGGCTCCGTCGCGTCTGGGCCACCCCGCTATGCACTCGGTGTATACCTCACAGGTATAGTCGCCGCTCCAGGTCGCACACCAGTGCGTCCATTCACGCGAGGGAGTGGCGCGCCGTGCCCAGTAAGAGGAAGTCGATCGGTACGGGGTTGGGCGTCGCCCTTGTGACCGCGCTCACGCTCACGCTGAGCGGCTGCACGATGGAGACCACCGCGCCCGGCTCGGCCCGCGACGACGCCGCTTCGGACGCCAAGGCGCCGATGGGCCCGGTCGACTGCCGCGAGGCCAAGTGCATCGCCCTGACCTTCGACGCGGGCCCGGGCGAGGACACGCCCCGCCTGCTGGACATCCTCAAGGAGAAGAAGGTCCACGCGACGTTCTTCCTGCTCGGCAAGAACCACGTCAAGAAGCACCCGGACACCGTGCGGCGGCTCGCCGCCGAGGGCCACGAGATCGCCAACCACACCTGGTCGCACAAGATCCTGACCGACCGGAAGCCGGCCGAGATACGCGCCGAGCTGGAGAAGACGCAGGACGCCATAGCGGCGATCACCGGCAGGAAGCCCCGGCTGATGCGCCCGCCGCAGGGCCGCACCAACGACACGATCTCCGGCATCTGCAAGGACCTCGGGCTCTCCCAGGTCCTGTGGAGCGCCACCGCCAAGGACTACTCCACGACCGACTCCGCGCTGATCAGGAAGCGGATCGTCGACCAGGCGAGCAAGGACGGCATCATCCTGCTGCACGACATCTACAAGGGCACCGTGCCGGCCGTGCCCGGGATCATCGACACCCTGAAGAAGCAGGGCTACACCTTCGTGACGGTCCCCCAGCTGATGGCCCCGGCCGAGCCGGTCGCGGGCACGATCTACCGCCCGTAGGCACGGCGGTACGCGGAACGGCCCGGGCTGCCCGGGCCGTTCCGCGTCCGCTGTCGCCGTTGCCCGTTACGCCGCCTGGGCCGCCGGAATCCTGCGCTCCGCCGTGGCCGGGGCCAGGGCGATCTCCAGGACCTGGCGGACGTCGGTGACCGGGTGGACCTCCAGGGTCTCCAGGACCTCGGCCGGGACGTCGTCCAGGTCGGCCTCGTTCCGCTTGGGGATCACCACGGTGGTGATGCCCGCCCGGTGCGCGGCCAGGAGCTTCTGCTTCAGGCCGCCGATCGGCAGCACCCGCCCGGTCAGCGAGACCTCACCGGTCATCGCCACATCCGTGCGGACCAGCCGGCCGGAGAGCAGCGAGGCCAGCGCGGTCGTCATCGTGATGCCCGCGCTCGGGCCGTCCTTGGGGACCGCGCCCGCCGGGAAGTGGATGTGCACGCCCCGGTCCTTGAGGTCCGCGACCGGCAGCTCCAGCTCCGCGCCGTGCGACCGGAGGAAGCTCAGCGCGATCTGCGCGGACTCCTTCATGACGTCGCCCAGCTGTCCGGTGAGGGTCAGCCCGGACGCCCCGGTCTCCGGGTCGGCGAGCGACGCCTCCACGAAGAGGACGTCCCCGCCCGCCCCGGTCACCGCGAGCCCGGTGGCCACGCCCGGCACCGACGTACGGCGCTCGGCCGGGTCCTGGGCGGACTCGGGCACATGGTGCGGGCGGCCGATGAGACCGCGCAGGTCGTCCGCGCCCACCGTGAACGGCAGCTCGCGGTCGCCCAGCTCGCTCTGGGCCGCGACCTTGCGCAGCAGCCGGGCGACGGCGCGCTCCAGGTTCCGCACACCGGCCTCGCGGGTGTACTCGCCGGCCAGCTTGCGCAGCGCCGGTTCGTCGAGCGCGACCTCGTCCTTCTCCAGACCGGCCCGTTCCAGCTGGCGCGGGAGCAGGTGGTCCCGGGCGATGACGACCTTCTCGTCCTCGGTGTAGCCGTCGAGCCTGACCAGCTCCATGCGGTCGAGCAGCGCCTCCGGGATGGCCTCCAGGACGTTGGCGGTGGCCAGGAAGACGACGTCGCTGAGGTCGAGCTCGACCTCCAGGTAGTGGTCGCGGAAGGTGTGGTTCTGCGCGGGGTCGAGGACTTCGAGGAGGGCGGCGGCCGGGTCGCCCCGGAAGTCGGAGCCGACCTTGTCGATCTCGTCCAGGAGGACGACCGGGTTCATCGAGCCGGCCTCCTTGATGGCGCGCACGATGCGTCCGGGCAGCGCCCCGACGTACGTACGCCGGTGGCCGCGGATCTCCGCCTCGTCCCGGACACCGCCGAGCGCGACGCGGACGAACTTGCGGCCCATGGCGTGCGCCACGGACTCCCCGAGCGAGGTCTTGCCGACGCCGGGCGGTCCGACGAGGGCCAGCACCGCGCCGCCGCGCCGTCCGCCGACGACGCCGAGGCCGCGGTCGGCCCGGCGCTTGCGCACCGCGAGGTATTCGGTGATGCGCTCCTTCACGTCCTGGAGGCCCGCGTGCTCGGCGTCCAGGATCTCCTGGGCGCCCTTGATGTCGTACGCGTCCTCGGTGCGCTCGGTCCAGGGCAGTTCGAGGACGGTGTCGAGCCAGGTCCTGATCCAGGAGCCCTCGGGGCTCTGGTCGGAGGCGCGCTCCAGCTTGTCGACCTCCTTGAGCGCGGCCTCGCGGACGTGCTCGGGCAGGTCGGCGGCCTCGACGCGGGCCCGGTAGTCGTCGGACTCGTCCTCCGGGTCGCCGTTGAGTTCGGACAGCTCCTTGCGTACGGCGTCGAGCTGGCGCCGCAGCAGGAATTCGCGCTGCTGCTTGTCGACGCCCTCCTGGACGTCCTTGGCGATGGACTCGGCGACGTCCTGCTCGGCGAGGTGTTCACCCAGCCACTGGATGGCGAGCTTCAGCCGGGCGACCGGGTCGGTGGTCTCCAGCAGCCGGACCTTCTGGGCGGTGGTGAGGAAGGGCGAGTAACCGGAGTTGTCGGCGAGCGCGGAGACGCCCTCGATCTGCTGGACCCGGTCCACGACCTGCCAGGCCCCGCGCTTCTTCAGCCAGCTGGTGGCGAGCGCCTTGTACTCCTTGACCAGCTCGGCGACGGCCCCGGGCAGGGGGTCGGGGACGGATTCGTCCACCCGGACCCCTTCCACCCAGAGGGCGGCACCGGGGCCGCTGGTGCCCGCTCCGATGCGGACCCGGCCGCGGCCCCGGATGAGGGCGCCCGGGTCGCCGTCGGAGAGCCGCCCCACCTGCTCGACGGTGCCGCGGACGCCGATCCCGGTGTACGTCCCGTCGATGCGCGGGACGAGCAGCACCTCGGGCTTGCCCCCGCCCTCCCGGGCAGCGGCCTGCGCGGCCTCGACGGCGGCTCGCACCTCGGCGTCCGACAGGTCCAGCGGCACCACCATCCCCGGCAGCACGACCTCGTCGTCGAGCGGCAGCACGGGCAGGGTGAGCGGTGTGACGGCGTTGGACTCAGTAGCCATGATCTCCCCTTCGGCAGTCAAGTTGAGTTATACCGGCTCAATGCTTGTGAGCCCCACAATGTTCCCCGGACGTTGTTCGCTCTGAGCGATCAGCCGCTGATGTCCTGCGCCGGAGTCGGTGCAGGAGTCCGCGGCCCGCGAGTGGGAGCGGCAGATGGTGGAGATCGAGACCGGGCTGCCGTTCGACGCCGCACCGGGCACGCCGCCGCGCCCCGGCCATGACCCGGCAGCCTTCTCGTTGCTGGAGCGGATGGCCCCGGAGTTCATACCTTGCTCGCGACCACCATGTAGTTCTCGGCCTCAAGATCGAACGTGCTCAGTTCCGTTCGGAGTCCGACCTGGTGCAGCTCGACTTCGAGTTCCTCGTACCGGTAGGGCCAGCAGGACAGCAATTCCGAGCGGACAAGAACCGGCCCAGTCGCATCGATTTGGGCGATCGCAATCTCGATATGGTGCTCATCCTCCCAATGCGGCGCAATCTCCCAGCGGTAAATCACGACGGCATCGCGACCGTTTCGTCGGACGAGTCGGTCCCAGATGTCCAGCCGGGAACCTCTGGCCCTCACGAGTTCCCAAGTGCGCGATGTGAGCACCAAGCGCCCGCCCGGGCGCAGAATCCGTGACATCGACTCCAGAGCAGCATTCCTGCCTGTCGCGCCCGCGGCGTGGTGAAGCGAATTTCCCACGCAGAACACCATGTCGAACGTGTTGTCCTGGAAATGGTCGGGCAGCTCTTCCCAGCTCGCCCGTACGGTCCGGACGGACGCCCCGAACTCCTCGGCCAACTCCGCGGTCCGACGAACCATCCCCTCGCTGGCGTCAGTCGCGACAACCTGCATGCCACGACCGGCGAGGCCAACCGCCAACTGCCCGGTTCCGCACGAACAGTCGAGGACCTGAGCGTTCGACGGCAGGAGATCGAGGACGTCGTCGAACGACGCAACGAACTCGGCTGGAGGCAACTTCGCATCCGAGATGAGCCATTCGTACACCTCGGCAAGCACGCCATAACCTGTCACCACCACTACCTCCGTCACGCGGCAGATTCACGGTAGGACGTCAGTCCACCAGCGGAGCGGGCCGGGCACCAATGGTTTTCGCAAGCCCCCGCCTGCCGCGGCAGCGGACGGAAAACGAAGAGTCAATCCGCACAAAACCTGATGGCACGGCGCAACCCATCGAAACGGCACCGACACCGCTGACTGGTGCGGCGGGCGTTGTCAGTGGCGCCTGTCACGATGCGGGGGATCGACTCGACAGCTCGCCGGGAGAGACACATGGGTACGTGGGACGTGGGCCCCTTCGACAACGACACGGCCGCCGACTGGTGCGGCGGTCTGGACGACGCCGCGCCGGAGGCGCGCGAGGCGATGGTCCGGGCCGCGCTGACCGAGACGGCGGAGACCACGGACTACCTGGACTCGGACGTCGCGAACGAGGCCATAGCGGCCGCCGCCCTGGTCGCGGCGCAGTGCCCCGGGGGCGCCCCCGCCGACTCCGCGTACGGCCCCGACGAGCCCCTTCCGGACCTGACCGGCCTGCGCGGACTCGCGCTCCGGGCGCTGGACCGGGTCCTGACGGAACCGTCCGAGGCGCTGGAGCTCTGGGAGGAAGCGGAGGACGGGCCCTGGCACACCGGGGTCAACCAGCTGCGCGGAGTCCTTGTGCCCCGGCCCTGAGCGGCCCCGCTCCAGCGGCACCGATATTCCGTGGAGCCCCGGCGCCGCGCCGGACAGGATGGCCGCATGACCGAGACCCCGCTCCCCGTGCAGGCCCTGATCGTCGTGGACGTGCAGAAGGACGGGGTGACCGGCGCGGGTGCCGTGCCCGCGGCCGATGTGCTGCTGGACCGTACGGCCGGGCTGCTGGCACGGGCCCGGCGGGCGGGCGCGGTCGTCGTCCACCTCCAGAACGACGGCGACCCGGGGTCGGGCGACGAGCCGTTCACGCCGGGCTGGGCGCTGCACCTGCCGGTCGTGGAGGGCCCCGCGGAATCCGTGATCCGCAAGACCTGGGACGACGGCTTCAAGGACACGTCGCTGGGCGCCGTACTGGCGGAGGCGGGCGTCGAGGCGCTGGCGGTCTGCGGCGTCATGTCGGAGATGTGCGTCCAGGCGACGGCCCGCACCGCCCTGGAGCGCGGCTACCGGGTGGTCCTCCCGTACGACGCCCACGCCACGCACGACGTCCCGGCCGCCCCCGGGATCAGCTCGGCGGTCCCCGCCGCCGTCGTCTCCCGGGTCGCCGCCTGGGCGATCAGCGCGGACGCGGACGTCACCACGCCCGCCTCGGCCGTACGGTTCACGGCACCGCCGGGGGCGTGAACGCTCCCGCGCCCTCCCCCGCACCGCCGCGGCCCTCGCCTGCACGGCCCTGCTCGCGGCCTGGGCGGCGTACTGGATTCAGGCGCAGCCGACGTTCGACCACAGCGCCCGGGTCCCCGTCCTCGTCCTGGCCCCGCTGCTGGTCTCGTCGGCCATCGGGACGAGCCTGTACGCCCCGTCGGACGAGCTCGACCGGACGGCGGTCCGGCGCTGGTGGCCCCGGCGGCTGGCGCACCTGCTCGCGCTCGCCGTCCCGGCCGCCGCGGCCCTCGCGCTGGCCGTGCCCGGGCATCCGGAGGCGTTCGGCGCGCCCGGCATGGTGCGCAACGTGCTCGGCGCCACCGGGATCACCGCCGCCGCGGCCGCCCTGATCGGGGCCCGGCTGAGCTGGCTGCCGGTCACCGTGTACATCGGCGCGGTCTATCTGGCCGCACCGCGCACCCCGGGCGGCGCTCTACGCCGTACGCGGGGCGCGCCGCGAACGCGGCTGACCGGGGCCCCGTACGAACCCGCTGGCCCCCGCCCGCCCCGCGCGACAGGATGGCGGGGACAGCGACCACGGCCACCGGAGATCAGTGCCATGCCCCATACGTTCGGCCCCGACGCCGACGCCCCCGTCACCCTGGACCGCCGCGAGGGACCGTTCGGGGAGGTCGTCCTGCGCCGGCGCGGGGAGGACTTCGAGATCATCGCCAACGGGTGCTTCCTGATGGACACCTCGGACGGGCGCTCCGAGCGGCTGCTGATCGACGCCGCGCTCGCCGCGCTCCCGGCCGGCCGCACCGCGCCCGCCGTGCTCATCGGGGGGCTCGGCGTCGGCTTCTCGCTCGCCCGGGCCGCCGCCGAGCCGCGGTGGGGCCGGATCGCGGTCGCCGAGCGGGAGGAGGCGATCGTGGACTGGCACCGGCGGGGGCCGCTGGACCGGATCTCGGGGCCCGCGCTCGCCGACCCCCGTACGGAGATCCTGACGACCGACCTCGTCGCGTATCTGCGTACGACTACGGACCGTTACGACGCACTGTGTCTGGACATCGACAACGGGCCCGACTGGACGGTCACCGAGGACAACAACGACCTCTACTCCCCCGCCGGTCTCGCCGACTGCCGGGCCCGGCTCAACCCGGGCGGGGTGCTCGCCGTCTGGTCCGCACAACCGTCCGCCGCATTCGACCGAGCCCTACGGAATGCCGGGTTCCAGGGGTACGGGCGGAAGAAGTGGGCGTTGCCCGAGGTGTTCCCGACGTGGTCCATCTCGCAATCCGGGGCGAGTGAGAGCCCCCCGGCGGGTGGCGGGAGCCCCCGAACGCCCGGGAGGCCGGGCCCCTTGGCGCGTCGCCCCGCCCCGGGCGAAGGTGCCGCACGGCGGTCCGTCCTTGCACCCTGCGTAGCCGAAAAGCCTCCGCTGCCTCTACGCTGCTGACCGGTAGCGGGATCACCCACGAAATTCACGAGCGAAAACCGTACGTCCGGGGGAATGGCCTCCGTGAGAACGGGCAGGGGCGGGGCGATGGAACAGACACACACCACCCACAGCGGCGTCGCGGCCACCCCGGGCGCGCAGCGCCGGGTGCTGGTGGTCGAGGACGACGCCACGATCGTCGATGCCATTTCCGCGCGGCTGCGGGCGGAGGGCTTTCTCGTGCAGACCGCGCTCGACGGCCCCGCCGCCGTGGACGCGGCCGAGGCGTGGCAGCCGGACCTGATGGTGCTCGACATCATGCTGCCGGGCTTCGACGGCCTGGAGGTCTGCCGCCGGGTCCAGGCCCAGCGGCCGGTGCCGGTGCTGATGCTGACCGCGCGGGACGACGAGACGGACATGCTCGTCGGGCTCGGGGTCGGCGCCGACGACTACATGACCAAGCCGTTCTCGATGCGTGAGCTGGCCGCCCGGGTGCACGTCCTGCTGCGCCGGGTGGAGCGGGCCGCGCTGGCCGCGGTGACGCCGCGCAGCGGCATACTCCGCCTCGGCGAGCTGGAGATCGACCACGCGCAGCGCCGGGTGCGGGTCCGCGCCGACGACGTGCACCTCACCCCGACCGAGTTCGACCTGCTGGTCTGCCTGGCCAACACCCCGCGCGCGGTGCTCTCGCGCGAGCAGCTGCTCGCCGAGGTGTGGGACTGGGCGGACGCCTCGGGCACCCGCACGGTCGACAGCCACATCAAGGCGCTGCGCCGGAAGATCGGCGCGGAGCGCATCCGTACCGTGCACGGCGTCGGCTACGCGCTGGAGACCCCCGCGCCATGACCTCGCCCGGACCGGGGCTGCGGCCGTTCTCGATCAAGGCCAAGCTGGGCACCCTGGTGGTGGTCTCGGTGTTCATCACCACCGGCCTGATCATGGTGGCCTTCCGTACGCGGACCGAGCTGCGGTTCATCACCGTGTTCTCGGTCATCGCCACCCTGCTGATCACCCAGTTCGTGGCGCACGGCCTGACCGCGCCGCTGGACGAGATGCGCGCGGTGGCCCGGTCGATCTCGCACGGCGACTACACGCGGCGGGTCAACGGCGCGGACCGGCGCGACGAGCTGGGCGACCTGGCGCAGACCATCAATCTGATGGCGGACGACCTGGCGGCCGTGGACCGGCACCGCAAGGAGCTGGTGGCGAACGTCTCGCACGAGCTGCGCACGCCCATCGCGGCGCTGAGAGCCGTCCTGGAGAACGTGGTGGACGGGGTGTCCTCGGCCGATCCGGAGACGATGCGGACCGCGCTGAAACAGACGGAGCGCCTGGGCCGCCTGGTGGAGACGCTGCTCGACCTGTCCCGGCTGGACAACGGCGTCGTCCCGCTGAAGGCCAACCGCTTCGAGGTGTGGCCCTATCTGTCCGGGGTGCTGAAGGAGGCGAACCTCGCCGCCGCGCACCGCCGGCTCTCCTCCGGGTCCGGCAACCACTCGCGTACGGACGTCCATCTGCACCTGGACGTGTCGCCGCCGGAGCTGACCGCGCACGCGGACGCGGAGCGGCTGCACCAGGTGGTGGCCAATCTCATCGACAACGCCGTCAAGCACAGCCCGCCGCACGGCCGGGTCACGGTGCTGGCCCGGCGCGGCCCGCAGCCGGAGTCCCTGCACCTGGAGGTGGTGGACGAGGGCCCGGGCATTCCGGAGTCCGAGCGCCACCGGGTCTTCGAGCGGTTCAACCGGGGCGAGGTGGCCTCGCCGCACGGTCCGGGCAGCGACGGCGGCACCGGTTTGGGGCTGGCGATCGCCCGCTGGGCGGTGGATCTCCACGGCGGCCGGATCGGAGTGGCCGAATCTGCTCGCGGCTGCCGGATCCGCGTCACTCTTCCGGGGATTCCGCAACCGCGAGGTTGACATAGGGTTCGAACCGGAAGGCCGCGTTCTGCGTGTTCCGGTAACGGGATACGGTCGAGGAGGCCGCTGCGGCGGCCTCGCGTACCCGGAGCGAAGCGGAACCATGCTTGTTTCCCGCCATTTCCAGCGCCGAAACCCGGCTTCCGATGTGACTTGCACGACGAAGACCTCCCCGGCCTGCAAGGAACGGCTGCGGAGGCGTAGCCTTGATTCCCGCTGTCCATCACCTTGCGAAGCGGAAGAGGGCGGTCACCGCCGTGTCGTCTCAGTCCCCCAGTAACTCGAGCATCTCGACCGACCAGGCCGGCCCGGGCACCAACCCGGCCGCGGCATTCGGCGCCAATGAGTGGCTCGTCGACGAGATCTACCAGCAGTACCTCCAGGACCCCAATTCGGTCGATCGTGCCTGGTGGGACTTCTTCGCCGACTACAAGCCGGGCAAGACCGGCACGGCGGACAAGCCCGGCGCCGCAGCCGCGGGGGCTGCAGCGCCCGCGGCCCCGGCCGCCCCCACCACCGCACCGGCGGCCCCGGCCGCTCCGGCGCAGCCCGCCGCCCAGGCCCCGGCCGCACCCGCCGCCCCGGCGAAGGCCGCCCCGGCCGCCCCCGCCGCGCCCAAGGCTCCGGCCCAGGCCGCCCCGGCGAAGGCCGCCCCGGCTCCGGCCGCCAAGGCCCCCGCCGCGAAGGCCAAGGCCGCCGCGGACACCGAGGCGCCGGCCGGACCGGAGTACGTGACGCTGCGCGGCCCGTCCGCCGCGGTCGCGAAGAACATGAACGCCTCGCTGGAGCTGCCCACGGCCACGTCCGTGCGCGCCGTCCCGGTGAAGCTGCTCTTCGACAACCGCATCGTCATCAACAACCACCTCAAGCGCGCCCGGGGCGGGAAGATCTCCTTCACGCACCTCATCGGGTACGCGATGGTGCAGGCGCTCAAGGCCATGCCGGCCATGAACTACTCCTACGCGGAGAAGGACGGCAAGCCGACCCTCGTCAAGCCGGAGCACGTCAACCTCGGCCTCGCCATCGACCTGGTGAAGCCGAACGGCGACCGCCAGCTGGTCGTCGCGGCCATCAAGAAGGCCGAGACGCTCAACTTCTTCGAGTTCTGGCAGGCGTACGAGGACATCGTCCGGCGCGCCCGCAACGGCAAGCTCGGCATGGACGACTTCACCGGCGTCACCGCCTCGCTGACCAACCCCGGCGGCATCGGCACCGTCCACTCGGTGCCCCGCCTGATGCCCGGACAGGGCCTCATCATGGGCGTCGGCGCGATGGACTACCCGGCCGAGTTCCAGGGCACCTCGCAGGACACCCTGAACAAGCTGGGCATCTCCAAGGTCATGACCCTGACCTCCACGTACGACCACCGGGTCATCCAGGGCGCCGCCTCGGGCGAGTTCCTGCGCGTCCTCTCCCAGCTGCTGCTCGGCGAGAACGAGTTCTACGACGAGATCTTCAAGGCGCTGCGCATCCCCTACGAGCCGGTCCGCTGGCTCAAGGACATCGACGCCTCGCACGACGACGACGTCACCAAGGCCGCGCGGGTCTTCGAGCTGATCCACTCCTACCGGGTCCGGGGCCACGTCATGGCCGACACCGACCCGCTGGAGTACCACCAGCGCAAGCACCCCGACCTGGACATCACCGAGCACGGCCTCACCCTGTGGGACCTGGAGCGGGACTTCGCGGTCGGCGGCTTCGCCGGCAAGTCGATGATGAAGCTCCGCGACATCCTCGGCGTGCTGCGTGAGTCGTACTGCCGCACCACCGGCATCGAGTTCATGCACATCCAGGACCCGAAGCAGCGCAAGTGGCTCCAGGACCGGGTGGAGCGTCCGCGCCCCAAGCCGGAGCGCGAGGAGCAGCTGCGCATCCTGCGCCGGCTCAACGCCGCCGAGGCGTTCGAGACGTTCCTGCAGACCAAGTACGTCGGCCAGAAGCGGTTCTCGCTGGAGGGCGGCGAGTCCGTCATCCCGCTGCTCGACGCGGTCATCGACTCCGCCGCCGAGGCCCGCCTCGACGAGGTCGTCATCGGCATGGCCCACCGCGGCCGCCTGAACGTCCTGGCGAACATCGTGGGCAAGTCGTACGCCCAGATCTTCCGCGAGTTCGAGGGCAACCTCGACCCGCGCTCGATGCACGGCTCCGGCGACGTGAAGTACCACCTGGGCGCCGAGGGCACCTTCACCGGTCTGGACGGCGAGCAGATCAAGGTCTCGCTGGCCGCCAACCCCTCGCACCTGGAGGCGGTCGACCCGGTCCTGGAGGGCATCGCCCGCGCCAAGCAGGACATCATCAACAAGGGCGGCACGGACTTCACCGTCCTGCCCATCGCGCTCCACGGCGACGCGGCCTTCGCGGGCCAGGGCGTCGTCGCCGAGACGCTCAACATGTCGCAGCTGCGCGGCTACCGCACCGGCGGCACCGTGCACGTGGTGATCAACAACCAGGTCGGCTTCACCGCCGCCCCGGAGTCCTCGCGCTCCTCGATGTACGCCACCGACGTGGCGCGCATGATCGAGGCGCCGATCATCCACGTCAACGGCGACGACCCCGAGGCCGTCGTCCGGGTCGCCCGGCTCGCGTTCGAGTTCCGCCAGGCGTTCAACAAGGACGTCGTGATCGACCTCATCTGCTACCGCCGCCGCGGTCACAACGAGGGCGACAACCCGGAGTTCACCAACCCGCAGATGTACACCCTGATCGACAAGAAGCGCTCGGTGCGCAAGCTCTACACCGAGTCCCTGATCGGTCGCGGCGACATCACCCTGGAAGAGGCGGAGCAGGCGCTCCAGGACTTCCAGGGCCAGCTGGAGAAGGTCTTCGCCGAGGTCCGCGAGGCCACCTCGCAGCCGGCGCAGCCGCACGTCTCCGACCCGCAGGCCCACTTCCCGGTCGCCGTGAACACCGCGGTCTCGGCCGAGGTCGTCAAGCGGATCGCCGAGTCGCAGGTCAACATCCCCGAGTCGATCACCGTGCACCCGCGGCTCATGCCGCAGATGCAGCGCCGTGCCGCCTCGGTGGAGAACGGCACCATCGACTGGGGCATGGGCGAGACCCTGGCCATCGGTTCGCTGCTGATGGAGGGCACCCCGGTCCGGCTCGCCGGCCAGGACAGCCGCCGCGGCACCTTCGGCCAGCGCCACGCGGTGCTGGTGGACCAGGTCACGGGCGAGGACTACACCCCGCTCCTGTACCTGACGGACGACCAGGCCCGTTACAACGTCTACGACTCGCTCCTCAGCGAGTACGCGGCGATGGGCTTCGAGTACGGGTACTCGCTGGCCCGCCCGGAGTCGCTGGTCATCTGGGAGGCCCAGTTCGGTGACTTCGTCAACGGCGCGCAGACCGTCGTGGACGAGTTCATCTCCTCGGCCGAGCAGAAGTGGGGCCAGACCTCCGGCGTCACACTGCTGCTGCCGCACGGCTACGAGGGCCAGGGCCCGGACCACTCGTCCGCCCGCCCGGAGCGCTTCCTCCAGATGTGCGCGCAGGACAACATGACGGTCGCGATGCCGACCCTGCCGTCGAACTACTTCCACCTCCTGCGGTGGCAGGTGCACAACCCGCACCACAAGCCGCTGATCGTCTTCACCCCGAAGTCGATGCTCCGCCTCAAGGCGGCGGCGTCGAAGGTGGAGGAGTTCACCACCGGCGGCTTCCGCCCGGTCATCGGCGACGACACCGTCGAGCCGAGCGCCGTCCGCAAGGTCGTCTTCTGCGCCGGCAAGGTCTACTACGACCTGGAGGCCGAGCGCGAGAAGCGGGGCGTCACGGACACCGCGATCATCCGCCTGGAGCGCCTGTACCCGCTGCCGGGTGCGGAGATCCAGGCCGAGATCGCCAAGTACCCGAACGCCGCGAAGTACCTGTGGGCCCAGGAGGAGCCGGCCAACCAGGGCGCCTGGCCGTTCATCGCCCTGAACCTGATCGACCACCTGGACCTGGCCGTCGGCGCGGACGTCCCGCACGGCGAACGCCTGCGCCGCATCTCGCGCCCGCACGGCTCGTCCCCGGCAGTCGGCTCGGCCAAGCGCCACCAGGCGGAGCAGACCCAACTGGTCAACGAGGTCTTCGAGGCCTGACCGGCAGCCCGTACGGCCGAGGGGCCCGTCCCGCGCACACGCGCGGGGCGGGCCCCTCGGCCGTGGCGGCTCAGGTGACCAGCGGTTCGAAGGGCCAGAACCGGGGAGGCGGGGTGTCCTCCGCCGGACCGGCGGTGAGCACCGCACGGCAGGCCACGGCCAGCGGGTGGCCGGGTCCCAGCACCGCGTCGGCCCGGTCGCTGTTCGTACGCCCCGGCAGACGCCGGTCCGCAGGGCGGACCAGGGCCGTGTTCAGCGCCCAGCCGATCGCCCAGGGGTGGTCCTCGCCGACGGCCCGCGCCATCCTGACGCACGCACGTTTGATGTCCTCCGCCCCCCGGTCCCGGTCACCGGCCGTCCAGCGCATCAGCCCCAGGTTCCCCCGCGTGCCGATGGTGTACGGGTGCTCGTCGCCCAGCATGCTGCGGTAGCCGGCCACCACCTGCTCGTGGAGTTCCAGGGCCTCGCGGGGGTCGCCCGCTTCCCGTCGCACGGAGGCGGTGCCGGTGCTGATGAGGAGGGTGAGCGGGGTGTACTCGCCCAGGGTGCGCAGGGCGTCCCGCCGGATGCGGTCCAGGTCCGCGAGCACGGCCGGGGCGCCCTTGATCGCGTACTGGCAGAGCGCCAGGTGGTACCGGCCGCGCAGGGTCTGCGGGGCGTTGCCCCCGAGCACCCGCAGATGGTGGTCGACCGTTTCCCGCAGCGCGTGTTCCGCCTCCCGGTACCGGCCGAGGAGCCGCAGGTCCATGGCGAGGTTGATCTCCGAGTACAGCGCCGCCGGCGCGTCCGGCGACAGCACCGCCCGCCGGGATTCGAGGCAGCGCTCGTCCAGGGCAAGCGCGTCCCCGTACCGCCCGAGGAGCCGCAGTGAGACGGCGAGGTTGTTCTCCGCGTTGAGGGTGCGCGGGTCCTCGGGGCCGAGGACCCGGCGGTCGCGCTCCAGGATCGACGCGGACAGCTCCGCCGCCTCCTGGTAACGGCCGAGCCCGCGCAGATCGGCGGCGAGTCCGCCGGCGGCCCGCAGATGGTCCAGGTCCAGTTCACCGCGCTCGGCCGCCAGGAAGTCCGCGGTGGCGCGCTCGACCCGCTCGCTGTTCCGGTAGTCGCCGAGGGCCCGCAGCAGGTTGGCGTAATGGTGGCGCAGGGCCCAGGTCCGGGGGTCGGCGGCGCCGAGCGCGCTCTCCCAGGACCCCATCGCCGCTTCGGCGAACCGGATGCCGCTGCCGTACTCGCCGGAGAGGTACATGTAGCGCAGGCAGTTGAGGACCAGTTGGTGGACCCGCGGGTCCGTGCTGTCCAGGACCTCCGCCCATTCGAGGTGGGTGGTGAGTGCGGCATACGCGGGCCAGTGGCGCGGGTCCGAGGGGTCGCCCGGATCGGCGGCGACGAGCGCCCGGGCGGCCCCCTCGGCGAGCGCCCACCGCTCGCGCTCGGGGATGTCCTTGCGGATGATCTGGTGGACCATGCGGTGGAGGTGGACGGACGTCTCGCCCTCGGCCGCCCCGGACTCCACGCGGATCACGGAGTACTGGCGCAGCCTACGGATCGCATCGCCCCACCGCACCGGTTCACCCATCAGACGGGCAAGCCCTTCGGGCAGCACCTCAGGAGGGGCGGCCCTGAGCAGCCGCACGGGTACGGCGCCGGGGGCGAAGAAACAGCAGAGGTGCAGCAGTTCGACGGCTTCCGGCGCGGTTTCGCGGAGCCGGTTCAGCAGGATCGACCAGGCGGTCCGGAAGGCGAGCGGGAAGTCGGCCGACACCCTGACGACGTCCTGGCCGGCGCCTTCGTCGAGCAGCCGGATGTACTCGTCGACCGGCATGGCGGCCTCGCTCAGCCAGCCCGCCGCCTGGTCGAGCAGGAGCGGGAGACCGTCCAGGGCCTCGGCCAGCCGGGCGGCGTCGTCCTTGGTGAGGCGGGGGGCTCGAAGGCCTACCAAGGCGACCGACTCCTGAATCGTGTATGGAGGGACTTCCAGGGCGGCGCAGCCGTGTTCGGTCCACTCGGGGTTACGGGAGGTGATCAGGACATGGCCTGGTCCGGAGGGCACGAGGTCCTGGATCTGCTCGGGCTCGTCCGCGCCGTCCAGGACGAGCAGCCACCGCGCGTGCGGCTCGCCGCCGCGCAGTGCGTCCCGTACGGCGCGCAGGCGTTCGCCGTACTCGGCACCGGTGGGGAGCCCCAGCTCAGGGGCCAGATCGGCGAGTTCCTGCCGGAAGGCGGCGCGCCGGTCGGCCTGCACCCACCACACCACGTCGTATGCGGAGCCGAAGCGGTGTGCGTACTCCGCCGCCAGCTGCGTCTTGCCGATGCCGGCCATGCCGTGCAGGACGACGCGGCCGTGCCGGTTCCCGGTGGCGCGCAGCATGTCGTACAAGGCCATCAGCGGCTCGACGCGGCCGGTGAAGCGGGTGTTGCGGCGGGGGACGCCTCCCCATACCGCGGGCGGGTCATCGGGGAAGCGGGGCCCAGCCGAAGCGGACGCTTGCTCGGGCAGCGGATCGGTGGGCAGCCCCAGCCGGTCGAGGAGCCGCCGTTCCGCTTCCCGCGCACCGGCGTCGGTCAAGTCGGCCACACCGACCGCGGACGCGGCGTGGGGAAGCGCCGACGTCGTCACACATACGGTCGCGAACCAGTCCGGTCGAGGGGCGACTTCCGAGCGCAGGACCCGGTTCCACTCCTCGTGGCTGCGCGGGCCCCACTGGAAGAAGGAGTCGCTGAGCAGCAGTAGGACACGGCCCGGGGGTCGGGCCAGATCCCGCAGGGCCTCCTCCAGCGGCATTTCGGGCGGCGGGTCCCATCGCCGCTGAACCACCGGTACCCCGCGCCGCTCCAGACGGTCCCCGATCCACGCTGCCCAGGCCCGGTCGTATCCGGCGGAGCTGATGGTGACGCTCGCGTCGGGCCGCGGGGCGGGCGGGCCCGGGCGGGACGCGGTCACGCCCCGTACCACCGCTCCGGACCGGGCCGACTCCGTGATGGAGCAGGGCAGTTCGGCCTTGCGGACCGACGCGCCCCACTGGTTGAAGATGGTCAGCCGCAGCACTCCGGGACCGGCCGAGGGCCCCGCGGTGACGAGGAACGTCGCGGGTCCGTACGTACCGCCGAAGCGGTGCAGGACGAGGCCCGGGCCCTCGATGGCCTCGCAGACGAAGTGCGGCGCGCCTTCCAGGGCGACGCTGAACGTCACTTCCTCCTCCTCGTACGGCCAGGCGTCGCCGTCCGTGTCCCCGTGGGCGTCGAGCGGGCCGCGCAGGTCGACGCTGACGCACTGGACCAGGCCCGGTTCCACCTCGGGGAGCCAGCCCACGACGGGTTCGATCAGCAGCGGGCGTTCGGCGGGGGTCATGGCCGCCCACCCGCCTCGGTCGGTACGGGAACGCCCTGGTGGCGGGCGGTGAGGCGCAGGGTGCTGAGCGGATGCCCGTAGTACTGGAACATCAGGCTGTAGAGCAGGCGCAGCACGTTCTGCTGCCGGTCCCTGTCGAAGGTGCCGTCGTCCTTGACCATCATCGGGACCCCGCCGCCCGCGAGGAAGGTGTCGTAGACCTCCGCGCGGAAGGCCCGGAGCGCAGTGGCGACGGGCCGGCCGGGGGCCTCGGTCACGGTGTCCACGATGCGGCGGATCATCACCCGGGCCTCGGGGTCGCCGACCGCGCCCGCCGAGACGATGCAGCCGCCCGCGCCGTTGCGCAGGAAGATCTGGGTGAACCCGCGCAGATACTGCCTGCCGTCGCCCCCGTAGTCGAGGAAGCGCCCGGAGTGGCAGGCGTTGAGGCAGACCAGGGACGCGTCGCGGCCCAGGAGCCGCATGTCGAGGTCGTGGTAGTCGGCCCAGGTGCCGCCGCCCAGGGTGAGCTTGCTGAGTTCCTGGTCGAAGGTGCCGTGGCAGCCCATGTACACCAGGCCGGTGCGCTGCTCGGCGAGATCGTCCAGATTGCTCAGGAAGCTCTCGATGCCGAAGTGCGGCCGGTGTTCGTACGGGTCGAAGAACTCCTGGTCGCGGGTCATGTCGGCGTGGAAGAAGCTGAGGACCCGGCCGTCGGGGGCGACCGCCCGGTCCGGGAAGTCGTCCAGCCAGCGCGCCACGTCCACGAGCGCGCCGAGCGGCCCGCCGCGCAGCCCGGCGCCCGGCTCCGGGGGCAGGTCCAGGGCCTCCCAGGGCAGCTCGAAGCCGGTCTGGTCCAGGACGACGATCTGAAGCGCTTCGCCGTGGACCCGCCGGCACCGGTTGATCCAGTCGGTCAGCCGGTGCTGGTACTTCGACCAGCGCCGGATGGACCGGAACAGCTCGGAGGGCGGGATGCCGCCCCGGCGCGCATGGCCGAATCCGATGTCCCCGGGCCGGAGCTGGTCGGGGCCCGTGGTGTACGGGAGCCGGTCCACGCCCGCGCACCACGCCTCGATCCCGAACGCGTCGGGAGCGCCGGCCCCGGTGTGGTGGCGCGCGACCCGGATGCGGGCGTACGCGGTGTCCGGCGGGCGGGCCGCGTCCACGGGCGCGGCGCCCAGGCCGCGTGGCTCCGGCGGGCCGGGTGCCGGGAGGCGTGGGCCGGGCAGCGCCTGGGCGGCGGAGGCGACCATGCCTCGGATCAGCCGGAGCCGCCCGTCACCCATGGCGCGCCTCCCGGTCCGCCGCGGCAAGGGCGTCCTCGTCGCCGGTCCCTCCGACGAACCCGCCGCCCAGGGCCTCGGCCAGGGCCGCCGGGAGGCGGGTGTACGGGGGCCGGCCCGGGTCCACGACGACGCTGCGAAGGCGGCTGCGGCCCAGGGCGCGGATGTGCTCCGCCACGGCCACGGCGTCGTCGACGCCGGTACGGCACACCGGGCCGGGGACCGGCCGGCCGCTGCGGCTCACGGCGAGCGGGACATTGCCCCGGCCGTCGGTGGCGACGACCAGGAGCGCTTCGACCAGTCCTGCGCTGTGGTGCCGGAACGCCCGCCGCAGCGCCTGCCCGGCCAGGTCGAGGCCGTGGGCGAGCGGGGTGGCCCGTCCGGGGTGCCGGGCCAGCGCGGCGGCGATGCGGGGGTCCCGGGTGGAGCGGGCGGTGAAGGCGCGGGCCCGGAGTTCGTCCGGCTCGCCGCCGGCGCCGACCTCGACCACATGGACGGCGGCCCGGGTGACGTACGCCCAGCGCAGGAAGGGTTCGAGTGCCGGGTACCAGTCCCAGCCGCCCCGGCAGGTGTGGTCGAGGACGACGGCCAGCATTCGTACGGGCTCCGGGGCCCGGAGATAGCCGCGCAGGTCCGCCGGGGCGATCACCAGCGGGCCTCCCGCACCGCCCCGGACGGCCCGGTACTTCGCGGCCTCCATCGCGGTGCGGACCGGGGCCAGATCCCACAGGTCGCGGGCGCGCCGCACCCCGATGACCGGCCCCCGGGAGGCCCGCGTCCCGGTATCGCGCCGGGCCGGCACCCGCAGCGTGCCCTCGCCGCGCCCCGGGCCCGCCACGTCCTCCGGATACGGGAGGTCGGCGGCCGGTGACGGTTCCTTGGGGGCCGCCGCCGGGCCGAGCGGCTGCGCCGATTCCGGCCCGTGCACGGGGACACCGGCTTCGGCCTCCTGCTCCGCGCCGCGCGGAGGCTCCGGGCGCGGCAGCGGACGGCCCGCACCCGGCGGCTCGGGCAGCTCCCGGTCCGGGGTGTGCTCCGGGCGCGCTTCGGGGCGGTGCGGGGTGCGGAGCCGGATGAGCCGCGCGGCGCGGTCGACGTGAGCGGGGGTGACCGGGAAGGGGGTGGCGGGGAAGGGGGTGGCGGTTGGGCGGTCCTGCGAGGCGCCCGTCGTGTCCGCCGAGTCCAGCCGGGCCAGGGCGCGGGCGATGCGGGCCAGGGCGAGCGCGCGCCGGTTGCCGCCGCCATCCGGCTCGTCCAAGAGGCCCAGCACGGCGGAGGCGGCCTCGTCGGTGAGCGTGACGGGGGGCCGGGGGGTGTCCGGGGCGAGGGCCGTCGCCCAGCCGGCGGGGAGCGGACCGAGCGGGTCGGGGCCGGGGCGCGGGCGCAGGGCCGGGGCGGCGAGGCGCAGGACGAAGCGGTCCAGGAGGTGCGGGGAGAGGAGCGCGGCGTCCTCGGACCGGCAGCACGCCAGCCACCGTGCGCGCGGCCGCCAGTGGTGGCGGACGCCTGAGTGCTCCAGGGCGGCGGTGTCCGCGCCGAGCAGTTGGACGGCGGCGCGCAGGCCGGGGACGCTGAGCCGGGCGAGATCGGGGACGACGACGAGCCGGGGGCCGCCGTCCGGCTCGGCCAGCGGCCCGGGGCCGAAGGTGAACCCGATGCCTTCCGGGCCCCGGCGCACTCGGGGGCGTATCCACAGGTCCTCGTCCACCGTGGCGGAGTCCAGCACGGTCCGGGGCGCGGGACGGCCCGGCGGATGCCCGTACGCACTGCCGAGCAGTCGCGCGAACGTCCGGGCGACGACGGGCAGGTGCTCGGGCGGGAGGTCGAAGAGCAGGACGCCGGCGAGCGAGGGCTCCAGCGCGGCGGAGACGAGCACGGTGAGCAGGCGCCGGAGGTCGCCGTCCGGCCCGTCCGCCTGGTCCCCTGTCGGTCGCACCGGTGTCCCCATGTCAGCCGAAGAGGTCGTCCAGCGCGGATTCCTCTTCCGGCCCCCAGACCGGCTCGGGACCGTGCACCGAATCGGGCCTGCGGTGGCGCAGGGCGAGCGGCACCACCCGGCGTACGTGCGACCGCTCCACGGACCGGGCGCCGTCCCGTGCGGCGAGCGCGCGGGCCGCCTTGGCCACGAGCAGGTCGCCCCGCTGGCCAACGGCGCCGGTGCGGGCGGCGGCCTCGGCGCAGAGCCTGCTGATGTCCGGGTCCAACCGGACCTCGGAAAGCCGCTCACGGGCGGTGACCAGGCCGTCCCGCAGGCGCTTGTTGTCGTCCTCGGCCTCCCGTAACCAGGCGGAGTCCGCGACGAGGCGTTCCTCCTCGAAGGCGAGCACGGTGGTGATCATCCGGTGCCGCTCCTCGATGTCCAGCTCGGCGGCGGTCACCATCAGCCCGAAGCGGTCGAGCAGTTGGGCCCGCAGGCTGCCCTCCTCCGGGTTCATCGTGCCGACGAGCCCGAACGAGACATGGGCCTCAGTGTCTATGCCCTCCCGCTGCACGGACAGGACGCCGGTGGAGACGACATCGAGGATGATGTTGACGATGTGGTCGTCCAGGAGGTTGACCTCGTCGATGTAGAGCAGCCCCTTCCGGTGCGCCTCCTCCAGGAGGCCGGGCTGCCGTCGCGCCTCCCCGTGCATCAGGGCGTCCAGCTCCCAGCCGCCGAGCACCCGGTCGTCGGTCGCGTTGATCGGCAGGGTGACGGGCAGGCAGCCGCCGGTCATCAGCGCGAAGGCCCGGACGACGGTGGACTTGGCGGTGCCACGCCGGCCGGCGATGAGGACGCCGCCGATGGCCGGCGCGATGAAGTTCAGCTCCAGGGCCAGCTTCAGCTCGTCCTGCCCGACGACGCGGCTGTACGGGAGGATCGGGGCCGGTAACGCCTCGGCCGCCGCCTCGCTCACGAGGGCGCCACCACCGTGGTCACCCGCTCCTCCCGTCCCGGCTGCCAGCGGAAGGTGACCTGGATCTGCGCCTCCGCCCCGGCCTTGACCACGGCGGCCATCCCCGCCTCGAAGGTGATGCCGACCTGGAGTTCGACCTCGTCGGGCCGCAGCCCGTCCCCGAGGTCGCCCAGCCTGCGCATCGCCTGGGAGGCGCAGCGCCGGGCGAGGTCGAGCCCGTCGCCGTAGAGGTCCTGCGCCGCCGCGAGCGCTCGGCGGCCGGCGTTGTCCCGGGTCTCCTCGCTGTCGTACAGGGAGTCCGCGTCGGTGGCGGGCACCCCGGTGGCGGCGAACGCGTCCGCGTCCACGACCACCGGGATGGGGGCGTCCTCGCCCGGTGCGGGTGGTCCCACTACTACCGCCATTGCTGCCCCCAGTCGCCCAACTGCCTTACTGCGCAAGGTTACTGATAGGGCATCACTGACGCCATGCCGTCAGATCATCTGAGGTTCGAAGTCCCAGTACGGCCGGTTCCTGGAGCGGGCCGACACGGTGTGCACATGCTGCGCGCCGAGGGTGGCCACCAGGTCGTCCAGCGCCTCCGTCTCGACCTTCTCCGCCCGCTGCCTGTCCCGGACTCCGCGCAGGTCAGCGGCGTGAGCGATGCGGGCGGAGAGCGTCAGGGGATGAGTGCGCCCCAGGGCCTCGATGGCGCGCGTGACCACGGAGTCCGTCAGGGCCACGGCGGACTCCACGTCACCGATCAGGTTGCGGATGGCCGAGGCGTTGATGGCGCAGCCCAGCGTCCAGGGGTGGTGCTCGCCCACGGCCCGCTCCATGCCGGCGAGCGCTTCCTCCATCAGGTGGTACGCCTGCTGGCGCTCCCCGACGCTGCGGAGGATCAGGGCGTGATTGCCGCGGGTGCCCGCCACGTACGGATGCTCCTCACCGAGCATGTCCGCGAAGCCCTGGACGACCTTCTCGCTTATGGCCCTGGCCTGGTCGATGTCGCCGTGCTCCCGCGCGAAGAAGCTCTGGCTCGCGGCGAACATCATCGTGAGAGGGTCGCTCTCACCCAGGGCGCGCTCGCACCGTTCGAGTACGCGGGTGAACAGCTCCGCCGCCCTGGTGCGTTCGCCGTTGCGGTAGTGGCAGAGGGCGAGGTTGTGCTCGGCGCGCAGGGTCTGCGGATTGTCCGGCCCCAGGACCCGTCGGTGGACCTGGGCGCTCTGGTTCTGGAGGGAGAACGCCTCGTTGTACCGGCCGAGGAGTCGCAGGTCGGTGGCGTAGTTGATCTCGGAGTAGAGAGTCCACGCGTGGCGCTGGCGCAGGAGTTGGCGGCGGGCGTCCAGGGTCAGCCCGTTCAGTTCGAGGGCCTCGGCGTACCTGCCCAGCAGCCGCAGTGTCGTGGCCAGGTTGTTCTGCGCGTTGAGGGTGCGTGAATCCTGTTCGCCCAGCAGTTCCTGGTAGCCGGCGAGCACCCAGCTGGAGATCTCCAGCGCCTCGTCGTACCGCCCGAGGCCGCGCAGGTCGGCGGCCAGTCCGGTGGCAGCGCGCAGGTGTTCGAGTTCGTGGGTGCCGCGCTTGGCGCGCAGATGCTCCACCGCCGCACGTTCGATGGCCTCGGTGGCCGCGTAGTCGCCGACGGACCTGAGCAGGTTGGCGTAGTGGTAGCTGAGTTCCCAGATCCTCGGGTGGTCCTCGCCGAACAGCTCCCGCCAGGCGGCCAGGGCGCGTTCGCCCAGCTTGATGCCGGCCCGGTACTCCCCGGACAGGTACATGTAGCGCAGGCAGTTGAGGACCAGCGTCTGCACCGCGGGGTCGGTGCTCTTCAGTACATCGGCCCACTTGAGGTGGGGGGTGATCTCGGCGTACGCGGGCCACAGCCGGGTGTCGGTGGGGCGGCCCGGATCCGCCGCCGCGAGGGCGCGCCGGACTACGTCGATGAACTCCTGGCGGTTCTCCTCCGACATGTCGTGGCCGACGATCTGGTGGACCATGCGGTGCATGTAGATGGATTCACCGGCGGAGGCCGCGTCGACCACCGACTCGTGGGACTCCAGCCGGACCACGGAGTACTGGCGGAGCTGGTTGATGGCCCTGTTCCACAGCAGGGGGTCGCTCATCAGACCGGAGACCTGTTCCGGCAGGTCCCCCGGCGGCATCTCCTTCAGCAGCCGTACGGGGATGGAGCCGGGCGCGAAGAAGCTGCACAGGCGCAGCAGGTCGACGGACTCGGGGACGGTGTCCCGGAGCTTGTTCAGCAGTATCGACCAGGCGGTCTGGAAGGCGAGCGGGAAGTCGGCGGAGACCTTGACGACGTCCTGGTCGATGCCGCCTTCGAGGAGTTCGATGTACTCCTCCACGGACAGGTCCGAGTCGTTGAGCCAGCCCGCGGTCTGGTCGAGCAGCAGCGGCAGGTCTTCGAGGGCCTCGGCCAGCTGGTCGGCCTCGGCCGGGGTGAGGCGCGGGGCGCGGCGGCGGATGAAGGCCACGGACTCGTCGCGCCGGTAGACGGGCACCTCGACCAGGTTGCTGTTGTGCTCGCTCCACTCCGGGTTGCGGGAGGTGATGAGCACGTGCCCCGGTCCGGTGGGCACCAGGTCCCAGATCTGGTCGGGTTCGTCGGCGCCGTCCAGGATCAGCAGCCAGTGGGAGTGGGGGTCGCCCCGGCGCAGCGAGTCGCGGACGGCGCGGAGCCGTTCACCGTACTCGGGGCCGGTGGACAGGCCGAGTTCCGGGGCGAGTTCGGCGAGCTTCTGGCGGTAGAGGGCGCGCCGGTCGGCCTGCACCCACCACACCACGTCGTACTCGGAGCCGAAGCGGTAGACGTACTCCGCCGCCAGCTGGGTCTTGCCGACGCCGGACATGCCGTGCAGGGTCACGACTCCGGCGCCCGGTCCGGATTCCTGGAGCGCCCGGTAGGCGTCGGTGAGCAGTTGCTCGCGGCCGGTGAAGCGGATGTTGCGGCGCGGCACTCCGCCCCACACCTGCGGGGTGTCGGACGGGAAGCGCGGGCCCGCGGGGGTGCCGTCGGGCAGCGGGTCGGTGGGCAGCCCCAGCCGGACGAGGAGCCGCCGCTCCGCCTCCTCGGCGCCGACGTTGGTGAGGTCGGCGGCGCCCAGTGCGGAGGTGGCTCCGGGAAGCGCTGACGTGGTGACGCACACGGCGGCGAACCGGTCGGGATTGGGGGCGACTTCGGAGCGCAGGGCGCGGTTCCACTCGTCGTGGCTGCGGGGGCCGAGCTGGAAGTACCAGTCGCTGAGGATCACCAGGACGCGGCCGCGCGCGAGCGTCAGGTCCCGCAGCGACTCCTCCAGCGGGATCGAGACCGGCGGGTCCCACCGCTGCTGGACGACCTCCACACCACGCCGCTCCAGACGGTCCGCGATCCACGCCGCCCAGGCGCGGTTGAAACCGGCGAAACTGATCGTGACGGTATTCGCCCCGGTTACTCCAACTGGCCTACGCGTTCCGGGCATTCAACCGTCTCCCTGCCTCGATACGAGCCTTCTCAACATACCCCGGAGCATGGTCGCTCCGACTGGAATCCGGGCGATGTTCACTGCCTTCGCGAGCCGTTCCTCTGCTGCCATATCACCTTGGCGGTGCTCACGTACGCCTCCGCGCGTGCAAGGTGCCCCGAGGGAGGCGGCGAATCCTCCAGACGGTGGTAAACCGAGATCATCTCGTTGACGACCGTCCGGCCCTCGGGCGTGAGCGCCGCCGACCCGGCCAGCACCGGCAGTACGGCCCCGACCTGCTGCCGGCAGCGCGCATGCTCGGCCCAGGCCAGATCCCGGTGGGTGACGCGCCTCGCGCTCAGCGCGAACCGCTGCCAGTAGTCGGCGAGTGCGAGGTGCGAATAGGCGCCCTGGAGCAGTCCGTCGAAGGGCCGGGGATCGGGGCGCCAGGGCGCGAAGTGCCGGGGCGCGGTGTCCTCGTGGTGCAGGGGTACGAGGGCGCAGAGGGCGGCGAGTTTGGTGTGCTGGAGTTCGTGCACGAGCGTGGAGGCGAAGTACGCGGCGGTGGCCGGCTTGCTGCTGAGAACCGCGCCGAACGCCTCACGCCGGGTGCCGCTGCAATGCGCGGCGCTGCGGCCGGTGGGCCCGGAGCCGGGCGGCGGCCCGAGCGGGACCATGCAGCGCAGCAGGACGGATGCCTCGGTGAGCCGGTGCTCGCCGCCCAGGCGCAGCAGTGGCTCGACCCCGGACCAGGACTCGACCCACGCCTTGCGCTCCCAGTCGTCGATCTGGGCGGCGTCCCCCAGTCCGTGGGTCTCGGCTCCGCCGCCGCGCGTCCGGTACGGGTCGAGGTCGTCCAGCACCACGGGCCCCGCCCCGGGCACCACGGCGGGCAGCGTGACCAGGGGCACCCAGCGGGGGTCCGCCGAGCTCGTGGCCCCGTCCCGCTGGACGCGGACGGTGAAGGGCGCGCCGTCGGCCGGGCGTACGGTCAGCTCTCCTTCGCGGCCGTGGAGTGCGACCGGTCCGGTGTCCGCGCGGACGGCTCCCAGGGTGGGCAGCGACAGGAGCCCGCCCCGGGGACCGAGCCGCACCCGGAACCCGATCCCCGCCCGCACCCCGGCCGCGGCGGCCAGCGCCGTCAGGTGCGCCAGGTCGGCCAACAGGTCCGGTCCGCCCGGCGCCTCCGACGTCAGCCCGCCCAGCAGCCGCTCGGCCCAGGGCCCCGCCAACGGGTGGAACAGAACGCTCCGCGCCGCCCCCCGGTCCGCGCGTTCGGCGGCTTCGAGGAGGGCCCAGTCCGCGCGGAGCCGGTCCAGCAGGGGTGGCGGGCAGACGGTGGCCGGGGCGGCCTCCGCCGCGTCGAGCACGGCGCGCAGGAGGACGAGGCGGCGGGTGTCCTGGTCGCGGACGAGCAGGCCGAGCGACGCGGCGTCGCCCTCGGTGCGGCCGAGCTCGCGCAGGACGTGGTCGGGGACGGCAGAACTCATGGGGGGTCTCCAGCGGTTGCTTCGGCGAGCCGGTCCGCGACGTGGCGGATCAGCCGTTCGAGGTCGGCGCAGTAGACGGAGGGGTTCCGGAAGCCGTTGTCTGCGCGGTAGCGGTGTGCGTAGTGGCCGCCCCCGCACACGGTCAGCAGCGGGCAGGCGCGGCAGGCGGCGGCGAGCGCGCCGGCCCCCGCCTGGCGGGCGGCCACGCCCGGGTGGCGCAGCGCCTCGTCGAAGGTGTGGTGGAAGACGTCGAGGCCGGTGGCGGCCGCGCCGTCGTAGGCGGACTTGAGCGAGTCGACCTGCTCGATGGAGCCGTCCGTCTCGATCACGACCGCGTTGACCGGGTCCAGGCCGAGGGATTCGGTCGCGGCGGGCAGCCCGAGAAGCAGCGCGGAGCACTCCTCGAACAGCCGGATCCGGGTCTCCCGCCGGGGCGCCCCCCACCAGCGGTCGAAGACGGTGCACAGCCAGTCGCCGTACGGGGTGGGGCGCCCCGGACCGGGAGCGGCGGCAAGGCCGGGCGGCGGGCTGGACCAGTTGCCGTGCGGGAGCAGGAGGTCCAGGGCCGGAGGGCGCAGGGCGAGCAGTGACTCGTACATCTCCACCGGGTCGGTGCGCGGGTCCACGACGGTGAGGATGCCCGCGTACGCCTCGGGGTGGTGGTCGGCGAGGAGCCGGGCGCCCCGGGAGGCGGCGGGCCAGGAGGGGCGGCCTGCGTGGTCGGTGCGCAGGGTGTTGTGGGCGGCGAGCCCGCCGTCGAGGCTGATGCCGACACGGATGCCGTGCCGGGCGAGCGTGTCGATGCCGGCGTCCGTGAGCAGCGTGGCGTTGGTCTGCACGGTGGTGCGTACGGCGCAGCCCTCCGGCACGCGTTCGCGCACCGCGTCGGCGAGGGCCGCCAGCCTGCCCGGTCCGGCGAGCAGGGGTTCGCCGCCGTGCAGGACGAGGGCGACGCTGCCGAGCCCGTGGGCGGCGGCGTGCTCGGCGATGCGGTCGGCGGTGCGGTCGAGGACGGCGGGCGACGCGGCGGACGGGCGGTCGCGCCAGGTGCGGTCGGGGCCCTCGTACAGGTAGCAGTAACGGCAGGCCAGGTTGCAGCGGCCGTGCACCTTCACGATGAACTGCCCGAAGGGCACGGGGCCGAAGCCCGGGGCGTCCGCCGTCCCCTTCGCGTCCCGCTCCGTGTGTCGCCCCCGCGGTGTCGTCCGTCCAGCCACTCACGCACCCCCGTGCTGTACACCGGCCGGGGCACCCCCCGTACCGGCCCGGGGCGAGTGTTCCCGGTGAGGGACAGGGCCAGGCGGCACCCGGGCGATGATGTCTCAATCGGGTGCACCACGGGCCGGAATCGAGCGTCGGCCCCACCGGCACGGCCTTGGCTCAGAACGCGTTGGTGAACCCCCAGAGCATCTCCTTGGGCTGCTCCGCCCGCCCCCGCAGATCCGCCACCACCTCGGACAGCACCGGGTGGTCCATCGTCCGCAGGGCCGCCAGGTCCAGGCCCAGCAGGTCCGGCAGTGCACCCGCGCCGGCCGCGCCCGTTCCCTCGTACCGTGTCGACTCGCTCATCACGCCTCCCCGTACCGCAGCACCGGGCCGGCCGGTGACCCGCTCGCCGTTGAGCGCGTCCCGCCGGTCCCGCATCCCTGACCTGCCGTGTCGCCTGCTGCCTTACGCGCGTGCCGGGGCCCCGGCGCGCTCGCCGTCGGGCGCGCCGCTCTCACCGCTCCAGCTCCGCCAGCCGCTCGGCGGTCGCCTCACCCGCCGCGCCGCCGTTGTCCGGCAGTTTGCGCCACTCCTGGCGGGCCGCCCGGTACGCGTCGCGCGCGGCCCGGGGGCGGCCTGCCCTCTCGTACGTCATACCCCGCCAGTGGTTGGCTGTAGCGGCCAACTCCACTGCTTCCTGGAGATGTTGTGGACTTTCCTGCTCCGTTTGCGCCTCGCCGGCCGCGTCGGCGGCCGAGCGGAACGCCTCCGCCGCCTCGTCGCGGCGGGCCGGGCGGTCGAGGACGCCGGCCGCCTGGAGGAGGGCCCGGCCCAGCTCCAGCCAGCAGCGGGCGGCGGTGAGCGGGGCGGTGGCCTCCTCGGCCGCCAGCTTGAAGAGGTACTCGGCCTCCCGCAGGTCGACCCGGTCCGCCGTGGCGCGGTGGCGCAGCATCAGGGCCCGGCCCAGCATCAGCAGGCGCTCGGACTGCTGGGCGCCGCCGGCCGGCATCTCGGAGCGGCAGTCGCGCAGCACCCGGACCGCCGCGCCGATGTGCGCGCCGCCGTCCGGGAGTTCGGCGCGGCGCAGCAGCGTGGCGCCCCATTCGGCGAGCAGGTCGGTGTAGGCGCGGGAGTCGCGGGGGATGCCCCGGGCCGCGCGGGCGAACCACTCGGTGGCGGCGACGAGTTCGGCCGGGTCGCCGGTGTGTTCGTAGCGGGCGACCCGGACGCGTCCGGCCCGGGTCTGGAGCTGGGCGCGCTGGCGCTGGTCGCGTACGGTCTCCAGCGCCTGGGCGGTGAGGGTGGCGGCCTCCTCCGGCTCGGCGCCCGAGGCGAGCAGCGCGTCGACCAGGTCGAGGACGATGCGGACCTCGGTGCCCATGGTCTGCCCCGCGCTCTGGGCGAACGCGGTGCGCAGCGACCGGGCCGACTGGCGGGCGTACTCGCGGGACTGTTCGCCGTCCTGGGTGGCGCGGGCCAGCTTCAGGAGGGTGCGGCCGTGCTGGAGGGGCAGGACGGCGGGGCGGTTCTCCTGGTCGGGCCAGGCGTCGGCGAACGCCTCCAGCATCCCGCAGGCGCTCTGGAGCAGGGCCGTGTCGCCGTCGAGCCGCCACTGCGCCTCCAGGGCCCGGACCCGCTCCAGGGTGAGGCGCAGCGCCTCGCCGGGCTCAAGTCCGGGGCTGGCGCAGGCCGCGGTGTATTCGCGGTCGGCGCGCCGCAGCAGCTCCAGCGCGCCGCGCCGGTCGCCGCGCCTGCGCCGGTCGTCGGCGGCCGCGTGGAGGACCTTGGCGAGCACCGCGCGTTCCCGGACGGCGCCGGGGCGGGCGGCGGCCCGTTCGGCGGCGCGTTCGGCCTCTTCGAGGAGGTCGGCACCGCCCTGGACCTCCCACAGGCGCAGCACGCAGCGCGCGTACTCCGCCCAGAGTTCGGTGTCGTCGGCGGGGGCCGGGGTGTGCTCGGCGGCGCCCCTGAGCAGCTGTACGGCGTCGATCAGGCGCTGCACCATCTTGTCGGTCTCGAAGTGGCGCACGAGTTCCCGCGCGCGGCGCACGGCGAGGCCGGCGGCCTGGGGGTTGCCGGGCGTCTTGGGCTCCCGGGTGACGAATCGTGGCGGTACGGGCATGAATCGCTCCAGTACGCGGGCTGCGACTTCGGCAAAGGCGTGGGGGACGCGCGGACCCCCGGGTCTCTCGTTCCCCCCGTTCCCCTCGTTCTCCTCACTGTCGTCGGTTTCCTCGGCCGCCCGGGCGGCGGGGTCCGTGGCGGGGACCGGCCAGGGGGTGCCGTGCGCGGCGTCGCGGATGGTGCCGTCGCCGAGCTGGGCGTAGGCCAGGGCCGGGAAGTTGGGCCCGCCCTTGCCGAACCGCTGCTCTATGTACTGCGAACAGTGCTTGAGCACGAGCAGGGCCTCGTCGCGGCCGAGGGGCCCGAGCAGTGCTTCCTGGACGTCGGGCTCGAAGACGTACCACTGTCCGCGTCCGGTGCCGCCCTCCTGCCGCTTGAGGAGTCCGCTCAGCAGGACCTCGGCGAGCTCGGAGGGTCCCGAGTGGGGCAGCATCGTGCGCTGGACGAGTTGCATGACGGGGAGGTAGAGGGGGGCCGCGGCGAGGTAGACGGCGAGCTGTCCGGCCGCCGGGGAGGCCGTCGAGCGGAACCGGCTGACCAGGTGCAGCGAGGACAGCGCGTCGCCCGGGCGGCGGGCCGGGGCCGCGGGCTGGTCGGCCCGGACCCAGCCGACCGCGCCCGGCACCGAGGCCGCGCCGGTGCCGGAGAGCAGCCGGGCCCAGGCGGCGAGCGCGTCCGCGACCGGCGGCAGCACGGGGACGGCGAGGGCGCCGGGGTGGGCGGGGCCCGTCCCGGCGTCGCCGGTGACCTTGAGGAGGGCGGCCCCGGCCGGGCCCTCGCCGCGGGTGAGCGAGCCGAAGGTGACCGGCAGCCGGGTCCGGTTCCACATGCGCTGCGGCAGCGGCTGGAGCACGGCGACGGGGGCGAGCCGGGCGAGCTGGTGCAGCAGCCGGTGGGCGTGTCCGGTGCGCCAGAGGGGGCCCGCGCAGTCGCTGACCACGACGGTCACCCGGCGGCCGGTGGGGTCGCTGAGCCGGTCCGCCGAGTGCAGCGGGGCGGCGGTGGGGTCGGGGCTGCGGCTGACCGTGCAGCCGCCGTCGGGACCGGGGTGGAGGTAGCGCATCTGGACATCCCGGAACGCGCCGATCCGGGCGAAGATCTGCTGGAGTTCCTCGAACAGCCGGTCCCAGACCAGCATCGAGGAGGAGGCGTCCATCACGCACTGCACGACGGCGTCGCCGCGCCGGACGCCCCGGAAGACGGGCATGACCACGCCCCCGGCGCGGGCGCTGCGTTCGGCGGTCGCCGACTCGTCCAGGACCTGGCGCAAGGGCGCGGAGACCGGGCGGTAGCGCTGCAACGGGCGGAGCGCGCGGGTCAGTTCGAGGGCGGCGGGCAGGACGGGCGCGGCCGGTACGCCGAGGGGCAGCACGGCGGCGTGGGCGTCCGCGCCGGGCCGGATGTCCTCCGGGTCCGGTGGAGCGTCCGGTGAGCCGGGCCGGGTGCGGCCGGGGACGGGGTGCAGGGAGATCCGCTCGCCGTCGCCCGGTGCGGGCGTCTCCTCGCGCCGGGCGGCCCGGTCCTCGTCCGGGGTGCGGGCGTCCGGGGTGGCGGTGCGGCGGGGGTCGGGGCGGTCTTCGGAGGGGCGGTGGCCGGGGCGCGCGGGGTCCGGGCCGGTCCCCTCCCCGGGCGCGGCGGCGCGGCGGGTCCACCGGGCCAGCCAGAGGGCGTCGCAGAGCTGTTCGACGTCCGGGTCGAGCCCGGCGCCGCGCAGCCGCGCGACCAGCTCGGGCAGTAAGCCGCCGTCGTGGGTTTCCGGGGCACCGCCGCCGTCGGTCCTGTCCGCCGCACCGGACATCAGAGCCTCACCTCGGCCGGTCGAGTCGCTGGATGAGCAGGTCGGCGAGCCGGTCGCGGCCCGCCGGTGACGCGGCGTGCGTGAGGTATATGGCGTTCAGCAGCTGGTCGGTGGCGAGGAGTTCGGTGCGGGACCGTTCCAGGAAGTGGGCGATCAGGTCGTCGCTGGCGCGGGCCGCCTCCTCGCCGAGGTGGGCCTTGACGAAGGAGGCGAGGCGCTTGTGGTCGGGGCGGCCGAGTTCCAGGTGGATGCAGCGGCGCATCAGCGGGGCCGGGAAGTCCCGTTCGCCGTTGCTGGTGAGCACGACGAAGGGGAAGGCCCGGCACTGCACCCGGCCGCCCTTGATGCGGACCTTGTTGCCGTCGTGGTCGAGCACGTCCGCCTCGCCGTCGGGCAGCCGGTCCGCGATCCGTTCCAGCTCGGGGATGGCGAACTCGCCCTCCTCCAGGACGTTCAGCAGGTCGTTGGGCAGGTCGATGTCGCTCTTGTCCAGCTCGTCGATGAGCAGGACGCGCGGCCGGTCCGAGGGCAGCAGCGCGGTGCCGAGCGGCCCGAGCCGGATGTAACTGCCCACGCTCTGCGCCGCGTCGGCCCCGGCACCGCCGCCGGCCGCCGCGTGCGAGGCGATCTGGACGTCCTGGAGCCTGGCGATGGCGTCGTAGTGGTAGAGGCCGTCCTGGAGGGTGGTGCGGCTGACCACGGGCCAGCGCAGCACCTTGCCGAGTTCGAGCTCGCGCGCCACGGAGTGGGCCAGGGTGCTCTTGCCGGCGCCCGGGTCCCCGGTGACGAGCAGGGGACGCCGCAGGTACAGCGCGGCGTTGATCATCTCCAGTTCCTCGGCGCCGGGCCGGTGCTCCTCGGCGACGCGCCCGGGGATGCCGAGCCGCCGGTCGGCGGACTCGCCGCCGTCCGCCCCGTCGGCCCCGCGGCCTCCGGTGAAGTCGCGCCAGGGCGGCGGGGGCGGCAGCTGGGGCACCTCGTCGTGCGGTTCGCCGATGCCCCGGTAGATGAGCCACTCGCTCGGTTCACTCATAGCGTGTCCCTCGTTGTCACCCGTCCGCCAGGGGCGGCCTGCGTCGGACGTGCCCTACCGTATCGATCCGGCTCAACACCCGTAAGTGGAAAGCCAGTTCGCTTACCCGACTGATGCCCCGCACGGTGGCTCACGGCGCCTCCAGGAAGTCGGAACCCGGCAGCGGTCGGTGCGGATCGTCGTAGTAGAGGGCCGCGCCGGCGGACCAGTACGTCTCCGTCCGCCCCGCGCTCACCCCGCGTCTCAGTTCATGGATCTTCCACGGCAGCCGGTCGTGGGTGCGGGTGTCCGACACCGCCTCGGCCACGCGCCGGTGGAACTCCTTGCAGACCGTGTCGCCCTCCGCCGTGCGCCGCTGGAGCAGCGCCACGCCGAAGCCGCTGTCGAGCAGCCGCACCACCCCGGCCGTCACCTCGGGGTCCGGCAGGCTGCCGTAGCGGCACAGGACGGGCACGGTCCCGTGGGCCAGGGTGCGCAGCCGCGCCGACTCCGGTACACGTACCCGCAATTCGTCCTCGCAGTCGACCACCTCGGCCCGGATCGCGGCCGCGAGCCCCGCGTCCCACCGGGCGGGCCGCTCCTCGGCCGCCCCCTGGTACGGGCTGCGCAGCACCACCGGGCGTACGGCTCCGAGCCGCGTCCCGGACGGCGGCAGCACCCAGTCGTCCACCGGGAGCCCGAAGAGCGCGGGCGCGACGACGACCTGGAGCATGGCGGGGCTGTCCGGTTCGTCGCACCGCCGGAACGCCTCGGTCAGCGCGGCGGCGAGCCGGTCCGGCACGGTGCCGAGCGGCACGCCGCGGCTGTCCTCGTCCACGGGCTCGGCCTCCGCGGCCCGGCGGTCCACGGCGACCCGCCAGTCGTACTGGTCGCGGGCCCAGCCCTGGAGGTCCACATGGAGCACGACGCAGTCGCGTTCGCCGTAGCGGACGGGATCGCCCGCCGGGGCGCGGGCGGCCCGCTGGCGGTTCTGTTCCAGGCGGAGCCGGATCGCGGCCCACTCCACGTCGAGCTGCCGCCGAAGGTCGCGGGGGAGTTCGGTGTCGGCGATGCGCTTGACCCAGCCCCAGAGCGCCTTGGCGTTGCGCACCGAGAGCTGGCCGCAGGGGCGGTCCGCCGCGAGGACGCCCATGCAGTAGCGGACGATCAGCTCGAACCGGGCCTCGCGGTCGCGGGCGCGGGCGTCGTAGAGCGCGCCGAGTCCGTCGCGCCAGCCGCGCGGGGCCGGTCGGTGGTCGCGGGCGTACACCCCGGGCAGCCGGTCGAGCAGCGTCAGCAGCGACCGGGTGCTGGCCGGGGGCGACAGCTCCGCGAGGCGGCCGAGGAGTTCGGCGCGCAGCTTGGGGCCGAGGATGCCGCCGGGCGGGTCGGGCAGGTCGCTCTGCGCGTCGGTCCAGGTCCGCTCGGTGCCGGCGGAGCTGGTGTGCCGGTCGGCGTGGTAGCGGTCGTGGGCGTGGAAGACGGACTGGTATATGTCGTCGGTCTCGGTCTCGACGGGCCCGGCCGGCACCTCCAGGGTGCGCAGCCGCTCGACGCCGACGGCGGTGCCGCCCTGGTGGCCGTTGATCTGCGACTTGATGACGCCGACGACCTCGCCCCGGGCCAGGTCGACCAGGGGGCCGCCGGACATGCCGAGCTCCACCCAGTCGCCGTCGATCCTGACGACCTGTTCGGCGTCGCCCGATCCCCCGTACGAGCCCTTGACGACGCAGACGCCGCTGCGGTTCCGGAGCCCGCCGCCCTGGACGGGCGCCCAGCCGACGCAGCGCACCTCGCGGCTGCGGAGCAGGGCCTCGGACCGCTCGGTGACGTACACGCAGGGGTGCTCGACGGGGCGCTGGAGCTGGATCAGCGCGAGGTCGGGGGCCGGCCAGCCGCCCGGGCCGGGGGGCCGGGTGCCGGGCAGGGCGGCGACGACACGGCCCGGCACCTCGGTCAGTTCCGCGCTGTAGCGGTCCTCCTTGAACCACACGCCCACCATGCCCCCCTCCCCCCGCGTCGCCACATGCGCACAGGTGAGGACCCAGCTGGGTGCGACGAAGAATCCGCTGCCCAGGAAGTCCCCTTCCGGCCCGTCCTGGGCATACCCGGACGGCGGGCGATGGATGCGTACGGTGGCGTCCTGGACGAGGTCCATGAGGGCGGCCTGGGCGGGACCGAGGGCCCCCTCTGCGCCCCCCTGTTCCCCGAAGGTCATGCCCCGCCGCCGTCGGGGTCGTCCGCACCGCCGGGGTGTGCCGGTGCGCCGGGGGGTGCCCCGGCGGGCGGGAAGCCGGGAGGTGCACCGGCGCCCGGCGGCGTGGCGGGGGGCGCGAAGGGCGGGGCCGTCTGCGCCGGTACGGGGGCGGGCGGGGGCGCGTCGATGGGCGGCCCGCCGCCGTTCCAGGTCAGCGTGACCGTGATGGCGCCCTTGGCCTCGCCGTCCGCGAGCAGCCCGACGACCTTCCCGGCCTTGGCGGTCAGCTCGATGCCGAACTCGACGCTCACCTCGTCCGGCCGCACCGCGCGCAACGGCACGGCGAGCGAGCGCGCCACGCCGGTCACCACGGAGTGCAGGCTCTCGACCCGGGCCTGCACCTGGTCCGCGATGTCCCCGAACCCGGTGTCCGTATAGGTCGGACCGCCCCCGGGCGCCGGCCCGGTCAGCTCCTCGGCCCCGGAGATCCTGGCCCAGACCGGTGTGCCGTCCGGCAGCTCAATGCGCGTAATACGGGACCCACTGTCACCCATGACACCCCCCGTTTCGCCAACTACCCGCAGATTAACGGCCGTAGTCGGCGGATGCGGGCTGGTTCGACGAGGAGGCGTCCCAAGGTGCGCGAAGGCCGTCCTAGACTTGAGCCATGTACTTCACCGACCGCGGTATCGAGGAGCTGGAGAAGCGGCGAGGCGAGGAGGAGGTCACTTTCGAGTGGCTCGCCGAGCAGCTTCGTACGTTCGTCGATCTCAATCCCGACTTCGAGGTGCCGGTCGAGCGCCTTGCCACCTGGCTGGCCCGTCTGGACGACGAGGACGAGGACGAGTAGGGGTCACTCCCCGGCGGTTCATTCCCCGCCGGTTCACTCCCCGCCGGGGCGGCCCTCGCGTACGCGGTCGTACGCGAGTCCCAGCGCCCCGTGCGCCATCAGGAGCGCCCCGGCGAAGGCCCAGCCGCCGCTGCGCCGGGCCGCTCCCCACAGGGCGAGCGGCAGTCCGGCCGCGAGCTGGAGGCCCGCCAGCGCCCGCGCCCGCGGGCCCCGCACCCACGGTCCGAGCCGACTGCTCTCCACCGCGCCCAGGTCGACCCGGACCGCGTCGCGCCAGCCGGGCCACTCGATGCGCTCGGCGTCCTCCCAGTCCTCGCCCGCGCCGAACCCGGCCGGGAGCGCGAGACCGGTGCGGGTGAGGACGGCGACCAGCCCGCGCAGCCGGGCCCGGGCGTCGGCGTCCGGGTCGGGGCGGGTGAGCGCTTCGAGCGACTGCACGTCCAGTACGGGGTCGAGCCCCAGCCGCTCGGCGAACGTCCGCATGGCCTCGTCCTCGCCGGCCGGGGTGCCGTCCGCCAGCCAGACGTAGCCCACGGGGCGGCGGAATCCCGAGGCCAGCGTGTATCCGGCCCGGTCGGCGTCCCACCACAGCGCGAGCACCGGCCAGGTGGAGCCGACGGCGAGCGCGGTGGCCCAGCCGCCCAGCACCCGGTCGACAGGTTCGGCCCGCTCCCCCTCCCCGGCCCTGGCCCGGCGCCCGCCCTGCCAGGGCTCCCCCTCCGGTACGAGCGCGCTCCAGCCCGGTCCGGCCGGCGCGAGCAGCAGCGGTTCGCGCAGCAGCTGCGCGACGGGGCGCACGGCGTCCGGCACGGTCCGGCACAGCAGCAGGGCACCCACGGGGGAGGTCGCGTCCATGCCTCACACCGTAGGACACCTTGCCCAGGCTTGTGGGGTTTTGTGCACCCTGCCCGCCCGCACTCCCGCCCGTTTTCTTGACTTCCCGAACCCGCGATATATCGTGTTCTTCAAGAGACGCGATATGTTGCGTCGCCAGTGCTATCGGGAGGTCAGATCCATGCCTGTCTCGACGTGGTCCGTCGCCGAGCCTCGGAAACTGGCCTTCGAGGAGCCCGTGACCGCGCTGAAGGTGCGCATCGTCAACGGCACGGTCAACGTGGTCGGCACCGACGAGCCGACCGCGCGCCTGGAGGTCTCCGCCATCGAGGGCCCGCCGCTGGTCGTGACGCAGGAGGACGGCGTCCTGACCGTGGCGTACGAGGACCTGGCCTGGCAGAACCTGCTGAAGTGGTTCGACCGCAAGGAGTGGCGCCGCACCGCGGTCGTCTCGCTCGCCGTCCCGGCCGGCTCCTCGGTGGAGGTCGGCGTGGTCGGCGCCGGGGCCTTCGTCTCCGGCGTCCGGGGCCGTACGGAGGTGCGCGGCGTCACCGGTGACACCACGCTCGTCAAGCTCTCCGGGCCGGTGGGCGCGGAGACCGTGTCGGGCAGCATCGAGGCCCAGTCCGTCACCGGGGACCTGCGCTTCAAGTCGGTCTCCGGCGAACTGACGGTGGTCGAGGGCGCGGGCGCCTCCGTGAAGGCGGAGTCCGTCAGCGGCGGCATGGTGCTCGACCTGGACCCGACCGGGAAGCCCACGGACATCCGGCTGACCACGGTCTCCGGCGAGATCGCCATCCGGCTGCCGCACCCGGCCGACGCCCGGGTGGAGGCGAACACCGCGAGCGGTTCCGTCTCCAACGGCTTCGAGGACCTGCGGGTCAGCGGCCAGTGGGGCGCGAAGAAGATCACCGGCACGCTGGGCTCCGGCACCGGCACCCTGCGCGCGACGACCGTATCGGGGTCGATCGCGCTGCTGCGCCGACCCCCGGCCGACGAGGAACCGTACGACGCCGAGCCGACCGGAAAGGTGCTCTGACATGCCCCCCGTATTCGCCCACGGCCGTCTCCGGCTGTACCTCCTCAAGCTGCTGGACGAGGCGCCCCGGCACGGCTACGAGGTGATCCGCCTGCTGGAGGAGCGCTTCCAGGGCCTGTACGCGCCCTCGGCCGGCACGGTCTACCCCCGGCTGGCCAAGCTGGAGGCCGAGGGCCTGGTCACGCATGCCACGGAGGGCGGCCGCAAGGTCTACTCGATCACCGACGCCGGTCGCACCGAACTCGCCGACCGCACCGGGGAGCTGGCCGATCTGGAGCTGGAGATCCGGGAGTCGGTCTCCGAGCTGGCCGCCGAGATGCGCGACGACGTGCGCGGCGCCGCGGGCAAGCTGCGCAGCGAGATGCGGGCGGCGGCCGACGAGTCGCGCCACGTTCCCGGCGCCGCCCCCGGCACCAAGGCGCCCTTCGGCGACATCGGCGACCACGAGGCATGGCGCACCGCCAAGGACGAGCTGCGCAAGGCCAAGCAGGAGTGGAAGGAGCAGGCCCGCCGCGCCAAGGACGAGTCCCGGCGCGCCCGCCAGGACGCCCAGCAGGCCCGCCGCCAGGCGAAGGAGGCCCAGGACCGGGCGCGCGAGCAGATGCAGCAGGCCGCCCGCCAGGTCCAGGAGCACTTCGCCCGGGGCGACTGGCCGGCCGGGGTCCGCGAGGGCCTGGCCGAGATCACCGGTCGGCTGGGCGGCTTCGCCGGTACGGGGAGCTGGGGGCCGTACGCGAAGCCGGACGCCGCCAACGCCGACCCCGAGTGGGGCAGGGACGCGGGCGGCACCGGCGACCCGGCCCGCGATCTGGACCGGCTGCTCGACCGCTTCCGCGACGAGATCCGCGACGCGGCGCGGGACCACGGGGTGACGGAGGCCCAGCTCGCGGAGGTCCGCCGCCACCTGGCGACGGCAGCGGCGCAGGTGGGGGCGGTGCTGCGGGGGGACGGGGAGAAGTAGGGCAGGAAGTGCGCTTACGGGGGCCGGTCGCCCGGCCCCCGTAAGCCTGCCCGGCCCGTTCCCGTCGGGTCAGCCCGCCTTGCGCTCCTGGCCGTCCGCGCCGCCGTCCCCGTACAGCGCGCGTTCGACGGAGGCGTACGTCGCCCCGTGCTCGGCGAGCACGTCGGCGACGGGGCCGGGGGTCGCGGTGAGGGCCAGCAGGAGGTGCTCACCGCCGATGAACCGGTCGCCGCGCCCGACTGCGACGCGCAGCGACTTCTCCAGGGCCTTCTTCGCCTCCCGGGAGAAGGCCGGGCGGCCCGCGCGGCGTCGGCGTCCGCCGTCGTCCCGCAGGGCCCCCTCGCCGTGCGCCTCCTCGATGCGCGAGACGACGGCGGTGAGGTCGATGCCGATGTCCGCGAGGGCGTCGACGTCGGCCCTGCTCATGCCGCCGCGCCTGCGGGCCTCGGCGAGCGCGGCCTCCACGGACTCCCTACGGTCCACGAGGCCCAGCGCGGTGAGCGCGAAGGAGGCGCGGCCGGCTTCCTGGTCGAGGAGGGCGAGCAGCAGATGTTCTCCGGTGACCGTGGAGGCCCCGGTCCGCCCGGCATGGTCCACGGCGCCGGTCACCGTGGCGCGGGCGTCCTTGGTGAATCGCTCGAACATCAATGCCTCCCGTACTTCTTGTGCACGGCCTGCCTGCTGACGCCGAGTTCGGCCGCGATCTCCTGCCACGACCAGCCCTTGGCGCGGGCGCTTCTGACTTGTACGGCTTCCAGCTGCTCCAGCAGCCGCCGCAGCGCGGCGACCGACCGCAGCCCCACCCGGGGGTCGCGGTCGCCCGCCCGCTCGGCGAGATCCGTTGCTTCGGTCATGATGTCAACTTACATTGACACCACGGCCGCGTCAACCGTTGTTGACAGTGAGTACGATCTTCCCGAACTGGTCGCCCGCCGCGAGGCGTTCGAAGCCCTCGCGGGCGCGGTCCAGGGGCAGCACCGCGTCGATCACCGGGCGGACGCCGGTGGTGGCGCAGAAGGCGAGCAGGTCCTCCAGCTCGTCCTTGGAGCCCATGGTCGAGCCGACGACCTTCAGCTCCAGGAAGAAGATCCGGGTCAGCTCGGCGTGCGAGGGGCGGTCGCCGCTGGTGGCGCCGGAGATGACCAGGGTGCCGCCGGGGCGCAGCGACTTGACGGAGTGCGACCAGGTGGCGGCGCCGACCGTCTCGATGACGGCGTCCACCCGGTGCGGCAGCCGGGCGCCCGCCTCGAACGCCTCGACGGCGCCCAGCTCGACGGCCCGCCTGCGCTTGGCCTCGTCGCGGCTGGTGGCGTAGACCCGCAGCCCGGCGGCCCGGCCGAGCACGATCGCGGCGGTCGCGACCCCGCCGCCGGCGCCCTGCACGAGCACGGAGTCCCCGGGGCGCACCCCGGCGTTGGTGAACAGCATCCGGTACGCGGTGAGCCAGGCGGTCGGCAGGCAGGCGGCCTGCTCGAAGCTCAGCTCCTTGGGCTTCGGCAGCACGTTGTACGTGGGAACGGTGACCCGCTCCGCGAACGTGCCCTGGTAGCGCTCGGTGAGGATGGACCGGGGCTCGTCGGGCCCGACGCCGTGCCCGGTCTGGCCGATGACGGAGTGCAGGACGACCTCGTTGCCGTCCTGGTCGACCCCGGCGGCGTCGCACCCGAGGATCATCGGAAGCTTGTCCTCCGCGAGGCCGACGCCGCGCAGGGACCAGAGGTCGTGGTGGTTGAGGGAAGCGGCCCGGACGTCCACGGTGGTCCACCCGGGCCGGTCCTGCGGGGCCGGGCGGTCGCCCAGCTCCAGGCCGTTGAGGGGGTGGGCTGGGTCGAGGCTGGCTGCGTAGGCGGCGAACATGCCGCCGACGATAGGCGTCACCGTACCGACGCGTAACCGCCTGCGACTGTGACGCGCGCCGCTGATTCCGGGGCTCCGCCCCGGACCCCGCGCCTCAAACGCCGGCGAGGCTACTTGTAAGCCCCTCCGGCGATTGAGGAGCGGGGGTTACGGGGGCAGAGCCCCCGCAACGCCTCAGCGGCGGGCCACGCCCTCCGCGCGGGCCGCCGCGGCCACCGCGGCCGTCACCGCCGGAGCAACCCGCTCATCGAACGGCGACGGAATCACGTACTCCGCCGCCAGCTCCTCGCCGACGACGTCGGCCAACGCCTGGGCGGCCGCGATCTTCATCCCCTCCGTGATCCGCGAAGCCCGCACCTGCAACGCCCCCGCGAAGATCCCGGGGAAGGCCAGCACGTTGTTGATCTGGTTCGGGTAGTCCGACCGCCCCGTCGCCACGACGGACGCGTACTTGTGGGCGATGGCCGGGTGGACCTCCGGGTTCGGGTTGGCCATCGCGAAGACGAAGGCCCCCGGTGCCATCGACGCGACCGCCGCCTCCGGCACCGTACCGCCGGAAACGCCGATGAAGACGTCCGCGCCGGCCAGCGCGACCTCCAGGGGGCCCGAGATGCCCGCCCGGTTCGTGAGCTCCGCCAGCTCGCGCTTGACGTCGGTCAGGTCCTCGCGGTCCCGGCTGACGATGCCCTTGCGGTCCGCGACGGCCACGTCGCCGAGCCCCGCCTCCAGCAGGAACTTGGCGATGGCCACGCCCGCCGCACCGGCGCCGGAGATCACCGCGCGCAGGTCGCCCAGGCTGCGCCCGGACAGCTTCGCGGCGTTGCGCAGGGCGGCCAGCGTGACGACGGCCGTGCCGTGCTGGTCGTCGTGGAAGACCGGGATGTCCAGCCGCTCCTGGAGCTTGCGCTCGATCTCGAAGCAGCGCGGCGCCGAGATGTCCTCCAGGTTCACCCCGCCGAAGGAGGGGGCGAGCCGGACGACGGTCTCCACGATCTCGTCCGCGTCGGTGGTCGCGAGCGCGATCGGCACCGCGTCCACCCCGCCGAACTGCTTGAAGAGGATGGCCTTGCCCTCCATCACGGGGAGGGACGCCTCGGGACCGATGTCGCCGAGGCCGAGCACCGCCGTGCCGTCCGTGACGACGGCGACGACCTGCGACTTCCAGGTGTAGTCGTGGACCAGCTCCGGCCGCTCCGCGATCGCGCTGCACACCTTCGCCACGCCCGGCGTGTACGCGAGGGACAGGTCGTCCCGGTCCCGGATCGGGACGGTGGACTGCACGGCCATCTTCCCGCCCCGGTGGAGCGCGAAGGCCGGATCGAACGGCTCGTCGGTGGTGCTGTCGATACCGCTGTCGGTACTGCTGTCGCTGCGAGGATTGACGATCTCCGCTGCCATGGTGTTGACCCCTTAAGTCTTCATCGTTTGAGGGTGGCCACTCCTGGTTGAGGAGGGGTGGGCGGACCCGCGTACGCGCCCTGCGCCCGGCGGTTGGCCCGCCCCGGCAGGGGGTGTTGCGTACGCGCGGGCGCGCCGCACACGCGCCCTGAGCCCCGGATGAGGGGTGTAAAGGTCTTTCTTACCGGACGGACCTGGTCACGGACGAGTCCATATGCGCTCCGTGACATGACTCATAGTGGGCTGCCATTTCAACAGGTCAGCCTCGTGCCGGACCTGAGTCCGGCACGCGAGACGCGCCGCAGATCCTCCGGTCATAAGAAGCAAACCCCATAAAAGGTCCGGCCTTGGTGTACCGGCCTCAAGAGGTTCGGGGATCGCCCGTTACCCGATTTTGACATGCCGGGCCCCCTGTTCGGGCTAATCCGCATGGCAACATGCCGTAATCACACAAGGCGGCGACACCCGACGCCGTGTGCCATTACCGCCTGGCGAACCGTCCCCACCTGCCGGAGGAACCCGAACATGACCGCACGCTCCACCCGTCGTACGACCGCGACCACCCGCATCGCCGCGGTCGGCGCCATCGCGGTCGCCGGCACCATGCTGCTGACCGCCTGCGGCGACCAGACGAAGAACAACGACTCCGGGTCGACCAAGGCGAGCACCGGCGCCTCCGCCGGTACGTCCTCCCCCGCCGACCTGCTCCCCGCGGACATCAAGTCCAAGGGCGTCATCCGCGTCGGCTCCGACATCGCCTACCCGCCGGTCGAGTTCAAGGACAAGTCCGGCAAGACCGTGGGTATCGACCCCGACCTCGGCGCCGCGCTCGGCAAGGTGCTGGGCGTCGAGTTCAAGTTCGAGAACGGCACGTTCGACACCCTGGTCACCGGCCTGCGCGCCAAGCGCTACGACATCGCGATGTCGGCGATGACGGACAGCAAGGAGCGCCAGGAGGGCATCGACCCGGAGACGAAGAAGAAGGTCGGCGAGGGCGTCGACTTCGTCGACTACTTCACCGCCGGTGTCTCGATCTACACCAAGAAGGGCGACGACCAGGGCATCAAGACCTGGGCCGACCTCTGCGGCAAGAAGATCGCCGTCCAGCGCAACACCGTCTCGCACGACCTGGCCAAGGACGAGTCCAAGAAGTGCGCCGGCGGCAAGAAGATCGCCATCGAGCCGTACGACACGGACCTGGAGGCCCAGACCCGTATCCGCTCGGGCGGCGCCGACGCCGGCTCCTCCGACTTCCCGGTCGCCGCGTACGCGGTGAAGACCTCGGGCGGCGGCAAGGACTTCCAGATCGTCGGCGACCAGGTCGAGGCGGCCCCGTACGGCATCGCCGTCGCCAAGGGCAACGACAAGCTGACCCAGGCCATCAAGGCGGCCATGGACGAGATCATCAAGAACGGCGAGTACGACAAGATCATCGCCAAGTGGGGCGTCGAGGCCGGTGCGGTCACCGAGGCCAAGGTGAACGGCGGGTCCTGACCCGATCCGGCACTGAAAGGCATCAGCCGTGACTGACATCAAGAAGACGGGACCGGCCGACGAGCCGCCCGCATCCTCCGCCACGGCGGCGGCACCCGCACCGGAGGCCATCCGGGCCATCCCGGTCCGGCACTACGGCCGGTACGTCGCGGCGCTGGTCGCCATCGCCGTACTCGCGTCCCTCGTCTACGCCTTCAGCCAGGGCAAGATCAACTGGGGTGCGATCCCGGACTACTTCTTCGACGACCGCATCATCGACGGTGTGGGCCAGACCCTGCTGCTCACCGCCCTGTCGATGCTGATCGGCGTGGTCGGCGGCGTCCTGCTCGCCGTCATGCGGCTGTCGAAGAACCCGGTGACCTCGTCCATCGCGTGGTTCTACATCTGGTTCTTCCGGGGCACGCCCGTCCTGGTGCAGCTGTTCGTGTGGTTCAACCTTGGGCTGGTCTTCGAGTACATCAACCTCGGGCCGATCTACAAGGACTACTGGTCCAGCTTCATGACGCCGCTGCTCACGGCGCTGCTCGGGCTCGGCCTCAACGAGGCCGCGTACATGGCGGAGATCTGCCGGGCCGGTCTGCTCTCGGTGGACGAGGGCCAGACCGAGGCGTCGCACGCGCTGGGCATGAGCCACGCCAAGACCCTCCGGCGCGTCGTGATCCCGCAGGCCATGCGGGTGATCGTGCCGCCCACGGGCAACGAGGTCATCAACATGCTGAAGACGACCTCGCTGGTGGCGGCGGTGCAGTTCTACGAACTCTTCAAGAACGCCCAGGACATCGGGCAGGCGTCCGGGGCGCCGGTGGAGATGTACTTCCTCGCCGCCGCCTGGTATCTGATCATGACCTCGGTGCTGAGCGTCGGGCAGTACTACCTGGAGCGGTACTACGCGCGTGGATCGAGCCGCAGCCTGCCGCCGACCCCGTTCCAGAAACTGAGGGCCACCGTGCTCTCGGTGGGCCGCCCGAAGGGAGGCATCGCATGACCGCGATGGTGAAGGCCGAGGGCGTCCACAAGTCCTTCGGCGCCGCGCACATCCTCAAGGGCATCGACCTGGAGGTCGCCCCGCGGGAGGTCTTCTGCCTGATCGGCCCGTCCGGTTCCGGCAAGTCGACGTTCCTGCGGTGCATCAACCACCTGGAGCAGATCAGCGCCGGACGGCTGTACGTCGACGGGGATCTGGTGGGCTACCGCCAGAAGGGCGACAAGCTCTACGAGCTCAAGGACAGCGAAGTCGCCCTGAAGCGCCGGGACATCGGCATGGTCTTCCAGCGCTTCAACCTGTTCCCGCACATGACGGCCCTGGAGAACGTCATGGAGGCGCCCGTCCAGGTGCGCCGCGAGGCCAAGGCGGTCGCCCGGGCCCGTGCCGAGCGGCTGCTCGACCGGGTCGGCCTCCGCGACAAGGCCGGGAACTACCCCTCGCAGCTCTCCGGCGGGCAGCAGCAGCGGGTGGCCATCGCCCGGGCGTTGGCCATGGAGCCGAAGCTGATGCTCTTCGACGAGCCCACCTCGGCGCTCGACCCGGAGCTGGTCGGTGACGTGCTCGACGTGATGCGGGGCCTCGCCGAGGACGGCATGACGATGATCGTCGTCACGCACGAGATGGGCTTCGCCCGCGAGGTCGGCGACGCGCTGGTCTTCATGGACGACGGCGTGGTGGTCGAGTCGGGCCACCCGCGCGACGTCCTGACCAACCCGCACCACGACCGGACGAAGTCGTTCCTGTCGAAGGTGCTGTAGGGATTACCGGAAGGGCGGTACGGACCCCGTGGTCCGTACCGCCCTTCTTCCGTGCGGGCGGCGTCACCGCTTCGGCAGCAGCTCCGGACGCAGCATCAGCTCGCGCAGCTGGGCGCGGGTGAGCGGCGGGGTCTTGAGCAGCGGCCCCCGGACGATGTCGGCCTCGAAGCCGGTGCTGTCGCGTACGCCGAGCTGCGAGCCGTCCGCCAGGGTGAGCCGGGCGGCCAGCTCCGGCCCCCACTGCGGGGTGCCGTCGCCGTAGTCCATGTCGTCGCTCCAGATGGTGAGCACCCGGCCACCGGACAGCTCCTCGCGGACGCAGTTGTCGCGGGCCGGCTCGCCGTTCGTAGGCTTGCACAGGTTCGCGACCGGCGCCCCGCCGCCGAGCTTCTTCCGCACGGCCTTCGCGTCCATGACGTCGATGGTCAGATACCCGACGCCGCCGTCCTGGCGGATCTCGTACTGCCCGTCGAGCGGCCCGGTCCTGGCGGGCTCGGGCGGCGGCGGCGAGACATGCTTGATGATGTCCGCGAACGACACCTCTTCGACGGTGCCGGTCAGATGCGGCAACAGCTTGAGCAGCCGCACGTCCCGCGGCGACTCACCGGACTCCTGTGCCAGGGACCCCACGGACGAGGTCCGCGGGGAGGCCGGTCCCGAGGTGAGCTGGGGCACGACGAACGCCCCGGCCGCCACCGCGCACACCGCCGTCGCCGTCACAGCGGCGCGGCGCCGCCACCGCACCCGGGCCGCCTTGGCGAACACCGCTTCCGTGCTGATGACGGGCCGTCCGGCCTCGTCGGCGGCCTTCCCCAGCAGCTCACGCACGTCACTCATACCGATACCTCCGCCATCTCGGCGCGCAGCGCCGCCAACCCCCGAGCCGTGTGGCTCTTGACCGTGTTCTCCCGCATCCCGAGCGTCGCGGCCGTGGCCTCGACGCTCAGGTCCTCCCAGTAGCGCAGCACCAGGACCGCCCGCTGCCTGGGCGTGAGCCGGGCGAGCGCCGCCCGTACCGCCAGGCCGGTGTCGGTGTCGGGTGCCTCGACGGCCCGCTCGGGCAGCTCCCCGTACGCCTGCTCGCGGCGCCAGAACCGGCGGCGGCCCGCGATGAAGGTGTTGACCAGGGTCTTGCGCGCGTACGCCTCGATGTTGTCGAGCCGCCCGTGCCGCCGCCCGCCCAGCACCACCTTGACCAGGGTCGTCTGGACCAGGTCCTCGGCCTCGTGGCGGTCGCCGCAGAGCAGGAACGCGCTGCGGAACAGGGCGGTGCGCCTGCCCTCCACGAAGGCGTGCAGCGCGGCGTGGTCATCGCTCCGCATCCGGTTGTCCTTCCCCCGGCCCGCGGGCGCGGACCGTCTCACCCTTCCAGTGCGGTGGCCGGCACGGCGGGTTGCACGCGTACGGGGATATTTTCGGGCGGCACCGCGGCCTCCCGGACGCCCCGCCCCTCCCCCGTAATACCCTGTACGCTGAGCGACCCATTACGCCCGCTTCGCACCACCGCTGGACCGACGCCGTAAGGACACCTCGTGGAACTGGCCTATTACGCGGACTACGCCGTGCGCCTGGTCAACACCGAGCAGCCGGCCCGGAACACGGACGCCCTCACCTCGGTCGACGCGGTCCGGGAGCTGTTCGGCCCGAGCGGCCAGGCGGCCCGGCGGGCGACCGACGCGGACGTGACCCGGTTCCGTTCCGTACGGGCCAGGCTGCGCGCGGTGTTCGAGGCGGCCGACACCGGGGACGAGCGGCTGGCGGTGGACCGGCTGAACTCGCTGCTGATGGAGTTCCCGGTCAGCCCGCAGATCTCCGGGCACGAGGAACGGGACGCGGACGGCAGGCCGGACTGGCACATGCATCTGGCGGACCACCCGTCCAACGCGACCGCCGGGTACGCCGCGATCGCCTCCATGGGCCTGGCCTTCCACCTCACCTCGTACGGCGTGGACCGGCTCGGACTGTGCGAGGCCGCGCCGTGCCGCAACGCCTACCTCGACACCTCGACCAACCGTTCCCGCCGCTACTGCTCGGACCGCTGCGCGACCCGGGCGAACGTGGCGGCCTACCGGGCCCGCAAGCGCCTGGAGACCGAGCGCGCCGCCGACACCGGGCGCAGCGCGGAGACCGCCCAGGTCACCACCCCGCGCACCGAGCGCTGATCCTTCGTCAGCGGCCGGTACCGCGCGCGGACCCGGGCCAGCACCAGCTCCTCGGGCACGGTCCCGTAGTCCGTGCTGTCCCCGCCCGCGTAACTGTTGTCCCCCAGCACCCACCAGCCCCCGGTCCGCCGCTCCACGGCCCGCTTCACCACCAGCAGGTCCTGCTGGAACGGATGGCGCAGAATCACCACGTCACCGGGGCGCACCGGCGCCCCGTACTGCACGAGCAGCCAGTCCCCGTGGTAGAGCGTGGGCACCATCGAGGGCCCCGTCACCTCCACCACCTGGAACGGCACCCGCCCCGCCAGCCCGCGCGCGGGCTGCTGCTCTTCGGCCGGTTCCGGCACGTCCGGCACCTCCCTCATCTCCGTTCCTCACAGGGTTTCGTACATTCGGCCACGGGACCCACACTCATCCCGGACTTTTGGCCTAAGCCCCTGGGGGCACTCGCGAAAACAGGCTTCTCACGGAGTAATGTCCCACCTGAGAAGACGATCACGAGGAAGGACAGCTCAATGCTTTCCCGCCTGTTTGCCCCCAAGGTGAAGGTCAGCGCCCACTGCGACCTGCCCTGCGGCGTGTACGACCCGGCCCAGGCCCGCATCGAGGCGGAGTCCGTCAAGGCCGTCCAGGAGAAGTACCAGGCCAACGAGGACGCGGACTTCCGCACGCGCGCGGTCCTGATCAAGGAGCAGCGCGCCGAGCTGGCGAAGCACCACGTCTCGGTCCTGTGGAGCGACTACTTCAAGCCCCCGCACTTCGAGAAGTACCCGGAGCTGCACCAGCTGGTCAACGACACCCTGAAGGCCCTCTCGGCCGCCAAGGGCTCGAACGACCCGGCCACGGGCCAGAAGGCGCTCGACCTGATCGCGGAGATCGACAAGATCTTCTGGGAGACCAAGAAGGCCTGATCTCCCGGCCCTGTTCCGGAGGGGTACGACCGCTCGGCGGTCGTACCCCTCCGGGCGTTCGGGGGGCGACCGGGAGCTGTGGCGGAGGGGAACCGCTTGGATGTGTTCGTGTGTGTCGCGTGCGGTACGGAGCTGACGGCGCCGGTGTCCCGGGTCGCCCTCCCCGTCCATGCGCACTACGGAGCCTGGGAGGAACTCCATCCGCCGCTGATGGAGGCTGCCACGTACGCCGTGGACCCCCGGCCCACCGGACCGCCCTGGAAGTTGTGGGCGGAGGTCGGAGAGGACAAGGCGGCGCAGCAGGGTGTTTACGCCCCTGTCTACTCGGTCTCCTTCGGCGCGCGGGACCGGATCGTCATCGCGCCCGGTGACTCCCGGTCCATGGCCCTGATCCCCGAGAGGTGTGAGGGCTACTGCCGGGGCCTGGACGGGCGGGGCGGTCCCAATCTGGCATGCGAGGGGTGCGGGCGGGCCGTGGCCACCCGCATGGACGACTGCGGATTGTGGCAGGCGGTGTGGCTGGAGCCCGACGCGGTCACCCGACGCGCCTCGGGGCGGCCGGCCGGTCCAGCTCCCGGCTGGGCCGATCTGGAGCGTGCCGAGCACCGCGTCCCGCCCGTCGAGCCCGACGGGTCGTGGAGTCGCCGCTGGGAGGCGGCGGTCGGGGTGGCGCTGGCCCACCTCGTGGCGGCCACCGAGGGGCGGCCGGTGGCCCTTCCTCCCGGCCCCGTCGCCGACCTGCTGGGCCATGCCGTCGACCACTACCTCCCCGCCGGGCCCGGAGCCCGGTCCGTGGGGCTGGCCGGTCCCGGGGTCCGCACACCCCGGCCCCGCCCCGACGTCCTCCTCGTCCCCCGCCATCCCCTTACGGGCGCGCCGTGGCGCCCACGCGGCGACGAGGACTCGGTGGTCCCGCTGGACAGCGGGGTCTGGGCCTACCTCGCCCACCCGGGCGAGACCTCGCCGATGCCCGCGACCGGGGTGCTCCCGGAAGGCGTGCTGCGCGACGACTACCCCCTGCCACCGCGCCCTTGGCGCCCGCTGACGCCCCACCGCTGCGCCTTCGCGGACACCCTGGCCGGGCTACCCGCCGCACGCGGCCTGCGGCTGCGCGGGTATCGCGACGCGTCCCGCCGGTCCTGAACTCGGCCCGGATCGAAGCCTCGTTGGTCGCGGACGGCCATGGCCGTACAGAGGGCGACGGCATCACCACCTGGATCCCGGCGCCAGGCTCGCGCGGCATCTGGCGTGAACGCACGAGCGGCCGGGCCCCCGCCGACAGGGGTCCGGCCGCTCAGGTATTACTGGGTCAGGTCAGCACTTGCCCGCCGGGCGGTCGCGCTTGACCAGGTTGGTGAAGCCGGTCGTGCCGTCCAGCCACAGGACTCGGTCGCCCTCGTCGGCCGCGCCGAAGACCTGGTCGCCGCGGTTGCAGGAGACGCGCTGCGGCGCGGTCCTGCCGTCGGGGTCGACCTGGTAGAGCTTCGGCAGGGTCGCGTTGTCGTACGAGGTGGCCGGCGGCAGCGAGGTGATGGAGACCGCGTCGTCCGAGGCGGTCAGCGAGTAGGCGGGGAGGGCGCCGGGGCCGGACTCGGGGGTCACGGTGACCGGGTTCGTACCGTCGAAGTCCGCGCGGCGCACCGCGGCCTCGCCGGCGTCGGTCACGTCGTTGTCCTCGATCCAGAAGACGCCGTCGTCGGTGACGGCGGTCTGGCCGACGCCGTACACCTTGGCCTTGTCGATCGGCATCAGCGTGGTCTTGCCGGTGGCGGTGTCCAGCACCTCGATGCCGAGCTTGTAGCCGTCGGGCTCGGGGTACAGCTTGGCGTAGGCGATCTTGCCGTCGTGGACGGAGGGGAGAGCCGTGGAGCCGACCGGGTTGGTGTAGAGCTCCTTGGTCTGCGAGGTGCGGATGTCGATGTAGCGGCCCTGCGTCATCCCGGTGCTCGGATTGACGTAGGTGTAGACGAGGTAGTTCCCGTCGATGGCCACCGCGTTGACGTTGGCGCCGACGCCGCCGACGACCTTGTCCACGCCGCCCTTGACCGGGCGGACGTGCAGGCTGACGGACGTCGGGCCGAACTCCGCCCATGCGACGTTCTTGCCGTCGGTGTCGGCGTACACGTTGTAGTTGCCGTTGTTCGGGCTGACCAGCTGCGGCTTGCCCTTGCCGTCGGTGTTGCCGACCCACACCGAATAGGGCTCGCTGCCCTCCTCGTTGGAGCGCGAGATGGCGTACTTGCCGGCGGCCGCGCCGAGGCCGGTGCCCGCGATGTTGACCTTGGAGAGGATGGTGTCGGTGTCGACGCCGAGCGCCTTCTCCCAGCCGGGCACGATGCCGTGGGCGTCGAAGGACCGCTTCACGATCTTGAGCTGCGCCTTGGTGGCGCCGAGTTCCTGCGCGGCGGCGATGACCGCGGCGCGGCCCTCGGTGAAGCCGTCGAGGGGGGTCATGTACGCGGTGAGGGCACGGTAGACGATCTGGTCGGCGAGGTCGGCGCCGAGGTCCTGGCGCATGTCCCACAGGGCGCCGGAGAAGATCGTGGAGTTGAGGTGCACGCCGCCGTTGTCACCGCGGTAGCTGACGCCGAGGAAGTCCTTCGACGTGGTGGCGCCGTCGTTGAGGTCGCGCAGGGCGCACTCGCGCGGGCCGGCCGTGGTGCACAGGTCCTCGCCGAGCAGGCCCGAGTCCGGGTCGTCCATCGACTGGCCGTTGGCCTCCAGGTCGATGGCGTTGCCGAAGTAGTCCGAGATGGCCTCGTTCATCGCGCCGGACTGGCCCGCGTAGACGAGGTTCGCGGAGTGCTGGGTGACGGCGTGCGTCATCTCGTGGCCGACGACGTCGGTGTCCGCGGAGAAGGTGCGGTAGTCGCCGCCGCCCTTGCCGTACACCATCTTGGTGCCGTCCCAGAAGGCGTTGTCGTACGACTTGCCGTTGGCGGTGACGCCGACGATCGAGTACATGTACCCGTCGTTGTCGTCCAAGCCCTTACGGCCGAAGTGGTCCTTGTAGTACCCGTAGACCTTGTTCGCGGCCCAGTGGGCGTCCACCACACCGGAGTTGGTGTACTCGGCCCCGAGGTCGGGGGTGGCCGACTTGACGATCTTGGCCGCGGCCGGCCAGACGCCGGAGGCGCTGGAGACGTCGGCGCCGTTCGCGTCCCAGGTCTGGAGCAGCGGGCCCTCGTACGGGTTGTCGGCGTCCCGGAACCCGTAGTCGTAGGTCTGGTACGTGCCGTCGGCACCCTTGTACAGGTTGAGGTCGACCTTCTGGCCGTTGTACCGGACTCCGGAGCCCTTGACGACGAACGACGGGGCGGCCATCGGAGCGGCGGCGTCCGGGACCGAACCGGTCCTGCCCGCTCCGCCGGCGGCGCCACCGGTCGCGCCGAAGGACTGGATGCCGCTGTACTGCATGACCGGGAAGCCGGAGTGCGCGTCGATGTACACCTCCTGCTTGACGGCCGTGCCGTCCGCGGGGTTGGTGCCCGTGACCGTGATGTGGCGGGTCAGCACGCCCGTGCCCTGCGGCAGGATCGTGAGGTCGCCGGCCTGGCCGGCAAGGGCGGCCGCCTTCCCGTCCTTGCCGGGGGCGTGCAGCAGGCCGCCGCCGAGCTGCGAGGAGACCGCGCCGACCGCGCGCTCGATCGCGGTCTTCTCGGAGACCTTCGGGGTGACCGTGCCCAGCCTCAGCTTGGTGAAGTAGTTGCCGGAGGTGCCGGTGACGGCGCGCTTGCCGTCCTTCTTGGTCATCCGGACGACGTACTGGCCGCCGAGGACCTCGACGCCCTTGTACTTCTGCTGGAGGCGGACCGTCTCCTTGCCGCCCTTCCCGGTGGTGGTCCCGACGGAGGTCAGGTCCTTCGCCGAGGTGTCCGCGATGTGGTAGCGGCCCTTCTTGGCCTTGAGGTGGCCCCGGGCGGCGTCGGCCGCGCTGCCGGTGGCGGCGACCTCCTCGTGCAGACCGGTGACGAGCGAGGGGGTGTCGGTCTCGCTGCCCGGCGTGGTGTCGGACGCGGCGGGGGCGGCCGACGCGGAGTCCGCGTGCGCTGCCGGCACGGCGGTGGCCATCAGGCCCGCCGTGGCCAGCAGCGCGGCTATGCCCTGTCCGACGACGACGCCGGTACGGCGCCCCTGTGATCCAACTGCTCGTCTGCGTGCTGAAGTCCGCACGGTGCTCCTCCGGTTGCCACGAATGCGTGAACGGTTATCGGATGCCGACATGGAAGACCCGGAGCGGGATGTGAACAATGCGTTCCACCTGCAGACTTCTGTACGTGCACACTTGTGTGGCCTGCGCGCAGCGACGAAGATCGGGCAGGTGAAATGGGCTGACCTGGACGAACAGTGGCAGGCCCTCGGGCTCGGTGCGGACGAACTCCGGGTGTACGAGGCGCTGCTGAACAGCCCCGGCGACCGCACCCGGACGGCCCTCGCCCAGAGCGTCGGCCTCTCGCCCCGGCAGCTCCGCAACGCCCTCGACCGCCTCGACGAACGCGGCTTCACCCGCCCCGCCCGCGGCTCCGGGCTACCGGTCCCGGACGCCCCGGCCACCGCGCTGCGCAACCTCATCCATCTGCACCAGGCGGAACTGCTGCGGCGCGAGGCGGAGTTGGAGGAGCTGACCGGCTCGGTGGACCGGATCGCGGCGCAGCTCATGTCCGCCACGCACACCCCGCGCGCCCTCGGGATCGAGACGCTGCGGGGGCGGAGGGCGATCGCCGAGCGGGTCACCTCGCTGGTGGTGTCCGCGACCGAGGAGGTGGCCCTCCTGGACCGCCCCCCGTACGCCGCGAGCGAGCCGAACGGCATGCCCGAGCCGATCAACATGGCCGAGCCGGTCCGGCGCGGGGTGCGGGTGCGGGCCGTGGTGGACCGCGAGGGGCTGAGCTTCCAGGGGCGGGCGCGCGGGCTGAACGAGCTGGCCGCGCAGGGGGTGCAGATCCGGCTCGGCATGGACCTGCCGACGAAGCTGATCACCGTCGACCGCCGGATGACGCTGCTGCCGCCGACCGACGCGGCCGACCCGACCGCCACCGCCCTGGTGGTCAGCGACGCCCTGCTGAGCAACGCGCTGGTGCCGCTGTTCGAGGCGGTGTGGGAGCGGGCGGTCCCGATCGGCTCGGTCGACAACGGCCAGGTCACGGACGAGGACCGGGAGCTGCTGACGATGCTCTCCTCCGGCCTGAAGGACGAGGCGATAGCCCGCCGCCTGGAGGTGCACGTCCACACGGTCCGCCGACGCATCAGCCGCCTGATGCAGGAGCTGAAGGCGGAGACCCGCTTCCAGGCCGGCGTACAGGCGGCTGTGCGTGGCTGGCTGACGCTCTAGCCGTACGCTCAACTCTCGCGGCGCGTCCGCAGGAACGTACCGGCGAGCAGCGCTCCGGCCAGGACCAGCGCCGAGTTGACCAGGACGGCGACCGAGACCCCGGACAGGACGCCGGACGGGCCGGTGTCGCCGAGCGCGGTCATCCGGGCGGTCGCGATGGCGCTCATGACCGGGATGCCGAGGGTGATGCCGACCTGCTGGGTCATCGTGGCGAGGCCGGTCGCGAGGCCCTGTTCCTCGTCAGGGAGGCCCGAGGTCGCCGTGACCATGAAGCCGACGATCATCAGCATGTTGCCGACGCCCCCGACGAAGGTGGCGGCCAGCAGCAGCCAGATCCAGGCGCCCGAGGTCCCGAGCGCGACCAGCGAGAGCGTGGCGAGCGCCTGGACGACTCCCCCGGCGACGATGGTCCTGCGGTTGCCGAAGCGGCCCACGGCCCGGCCGCCGAGGGTGCCGCCGATCACGGTGCCGATGCCCAGGACGCCGAAGGCGAGACCGGTCGCGAGCGGGGTGTAGCCCAGGACCTCCTGGAGGTAGAGCGTCAGCAGGAAGACCAGGGACGTCTCGGTGACGAAGGCGACGAGCCCGGTGGCGTTGCCCCAGATGACGCTGCGGCGCTTGAGGATGCGTACGGGGACGAGCGGCGCCTTCGCCCGCTTCTCCACGAACCAGAAGGCGACGAGCAGGGCGAGCCCGGCGAGGAGCGCTACGAGGGTGGCGGGGGTGGTCCAGCCGGTCGCGCCGGCCTGGGTCAGCCCGTAGACGAGGAGCAGTAGTCCGCCGGTGACGGCGGCGGCGCCGGGGACGTCGAGGCGGGGGCGCTCGGCCGGGCGGGAGTCGGCGATGACGGCCGGGGCCAGGGCGACGACGAGTGCGGCGACCGGGACGTTGACCAGGAAGGCCCAGCGCCAGGAGAGCAGGTCGGTGAGGAGCCCGCCGAGGATCGCGCCGGCGGTGAACCCGGCGGACATGAGCGCTCCGTTGAGGCCGAGGGCGCGTTCGCGCAGCGGGCCCTCCTTGAACGCGGTGGTCAGCAGGGCGAGCCCGGCGGGCGTGACGGCGGCGGTGGCCAGGCCCTGGAGCACGCGGGCGGTGAGCAGGACCTCCGGCGAGGTGGCCAGGCCGCCCAGCAGCGAGGAGAGGCCCAGGACCGCCATGCCCGCGATGAACAGGCGCTTACGGCCGACGAGGTCGGCGACGCGCCCGAACAGCAGCGTGAAACCGGCGGCGGCGAGGGCGAACGCGGTGGCGATCCACTGGAGGTCCTGGAGTGCGAAGCCGAGTCCTTCCCCGACGACGGGCAGCGCGACGTTCAGGATCGAGAAGTCCACGGCGATCATGAACTGGGCGCCGAGGAGCAGCGCCAGGACGAGCTTCTGGCGCCCGGTCATTCGGGCGGTCGGCGGCGGTACGGAGGCGGTGGGTGCGGGGCGTGACGGGGTGCTGCTGGGCGCGGACATGGTCGTCCCTCCTCGGACGGAAGCTGAACGGCGGAAGCTGAACAGCGGAAGCTAAACGGTTCCGTGGTTCCGTTAAGATGGAGTGACCGTAGCAGAGGAATGCTCGTTAATGGAACTGGAGACCCGTTATGGCATCCGAGAGCGTGGAACCGGGCACCGTCCGGCCCGGCGGACGGACCGCCCGGGTGCGGGAGGCCGTCCTGCGCGCGGCGGGCGACGCGCTGGCCGAGCACGGCTTCGACCGCCTCGACCTCGCCGATGTGGCGCGCCGCGCGGAGGTGGGCAAGACGACCGTCTACCGGCGCTGGTCCTCGCCCACCGGTCTGATCGCGGACCTGCTGGACGACATGGCCGAGCAGTCGTCGCCGCGCGCGCGGACCGGCTCGCTGGAGGGCGACCTCAGGGCGAACGCGCGGCTGGTGCTGAAGACGCTCACCGATGAGCGCCAGGGCGCACTGTTCCGCTCGGTCATCGCGGCGGCGACCTGCGATCCGCGTACGGCCCAGGCGCTGCACCGCTTCTACGCGATCCGGGTCGAGGAGTGGGCCGGCTGTGTCACCGAGGCCGTCGAGCGGGGCGAACTGCCGTCCGGCACGGACCCGGACGAGGTCGTACGCGCGGTCTCCGCGCCGCTCTACTACCGCCTGCTGGCCAGCGGCGACCCGCTGGACGAGGCCGCCGCCGACCGCGCCGCCGACGCGGCGGTCCTGGCGGCGAAGGCGGGGGCGTACATGAGGTGAGGGCGGGGTGCGTTACGGAGGGGGTGGCGGCCCTCACTCCGCGAGGGCCGCCCGCAGCCGGACCGCCCACGGGTGGTCCGGGCCCTCCGCCAGCGCGATCGTCTCGGCCAGCCAGGCGCGTGCGTGGTCGTCCAGGACCGGCAGCGCCGCCTCGAAGTCCCGCTCGTCCTTGGGCCTGCGGGACTTGGACTTGTAGAGGAGCTGGATCTCGGGCGCGAGGTACGGAACGCCGTCCGGGGAGACCCGGCCCAGCCGCTCCAGCGGCAGGCGGACCCGGGGGTCGCGGCGGAACACCCAGTCCCCGCCCTCCGTGCCGTCCAGCATGAACTGCAACCGCCACGGCTCGTCCGGCCCCGGCCGGCACCAGATGTCGTGGACACCGGCGGGCAGGATCTCGCCGGGCCGCCAGGGCCGCAGCGTGCCGGGCGGATCGGCGGCCCACCACTCCCAGCCGGACAGCACCCGCTGCGCCTCCGACTGGTCGCGGCGCAACAGGAGCACGTCGATGTCCCCGTGCTCCCGGTAGGCGCGGCCCACCGCCAGCTCGACCGCGTAACCACCGGCGATCCACCACGGGGCGCGCAGCGGGGCGAGGAGGCGGACGGCCTCGGCGAGCGGCGGCGGGTCCCAGACGCCCCACGGGGTCTCGGTGCGCATGCCGGTCAGCCCTGTCGCAGGAGGTGGCGGTAGCTGTCGGGGTGTGCGCGCAGATAGCCGGCCAGGTCCATGGCGGGGCGGCCGGTCAGGGTCGGGACGGCGTCCGAGACGGTGGCCATCTCCCCGGCCGCGATGGCCTCGTACGAGGTGACCCAGCCGGCCACCTCCCATCCCTGGGCCCCGTATCCCGCCCGTGAGGCGTACGCCTCCTCGCGGGTCTCCGGCACATAGGTGACGGTGCGTCCGGTGACCCGGCTCAGCTCCTCCGCCGCCTCGGCGAGCGTGAACGCCACGGGCCCGGTCAGGTCGTAGGTGCGGCCGTCGTGCGAGGGGCCGGTCGTGTCGGTGTCCGCGAGGAGCACGGCGGTCGCGGCGTCGGCGATGTCCTCGTGGGCGACGGCGGCGACCCGGCCGTCCCCGGCGGGGCCGTGCAGCACGCCGTCGGCGCCGGTCATGGCGGGGAGCCCGGCGAGATACCAGCTGTCGCGCAGGAAGGTGTACCGGACGTCGGCGGTCCGGATGTGCGCCTCGGTGTGCCAGTGGTCCCGGGCGAAGGTGAAGGTGGCGTCGGGAGCGGCGCCCAGGAAGGAGACATACACGATGCGTTCGACGCCGGCCGCGACCGCGGCGTCCACCGCCGTCGTGTGCTCCCGGACCCGGTCGGGGCTCTCGTGCGCCGAGACGAGGAACAGGGTGTGCGCCCCGGCCAGGGCGCGCCGCATGGCCTCGCCGTCGCCGTAGGGGGCGGGGGGCGCGAGGTCGGCGCCGGGGAGGGCGGGCAGCCGGGACGGGTCGCGGCCGAGCAGCCGGACGGGGACACCGGCCCGGGCCAGCCGGGCGGCGACGCGGCCGCCGAGCGCGCCGCTCGCCCCGGTGACGGCGGTGGGCGGGCCGCTGGTGACGGTCCCGGGGGCGGGGTCGGGGCTCATGCGGGGGTGTCCTCCTCGGACGGCCAGGGGCGCACCTCGACGACCGCGTCGACGGGAAGCGGCCCGTAGATGTGCGGGAACTCCTCGCCGCCGGGCGCCGCCGCCTCGTACCGCAGGGGCGCGGTGAGCCGTGCGGGGTCGATGACGAGGACCACCAGCTCCTGGTCGGCGGCTCCGGCCCGGCTCTCCGCGCCGTACAGCAACTCGGCCACACCGGGGAGCTGGTGGGGCAGCGAGCAGTGGATGAAGCCCTCTTCGTGCAGGGTGCGACCGCGGGTGGACATCTCGTACGTCCCGATCCCGCGCGCCGCCTCCCAGAGCGGTCCTTCGGTGAGGTGCAGCAGTTCGGCCATGGCCCGAGGCTAACTCCGCGACGGACCCTGAGGCGGAGCCTGTGGATAACCCCTTGCCGCGTCGGCGCGGCGGCCCGCCCCTCAGCCCGCCAGCAGCTTCGCCTCCGTCTCCGGGGCGAGGCCCACGGTGGGGCGGTCGGGGCGCTGGGGAGCCATACCGCCGATCTCGCGGAGCCAGGTCCAGGTGTCCGCGACGGTCTCCTCGACCGGGCGGCAGCGCAGACCCGCCGCGTGGGCGAGGCCGACATCGCCCTGGTGGAGGGTGTCGTACAGCTCCCCCGGCGCCAGCCACACCGGCAGGTCGGTCCAGGGCTCGACGCCTGCCGCGAGGATCTTCTCCGCCGGGGTCCAGCGGAGTTCGGCGTCCGAGCCGGTGGCGCGCACACAGGCGTCGAGCAGTCCGCCCATGGTGGTGTGGCCCGGCCTGCTGACCAGGTTGTACGGGCCGTGCAGCCCGCGCTCCGCCGCGTCGAGCACCCACTCCGCGAGGTCGCGGACGTCGATGTACTGGATGTCCGTGTCCGGGGTGCCGGGGGCCAGGACCGGGCCGCCGCGGGCGATCCGGTTCAGCCACCAGGGCAGCCGGCCGATGTTCTCCCAGGGGCCGAGGATCAGGCCCGCCCGGGCGAGGAGGGAGCGGTCTCCGAAGGCGTCCTGGGCGGCCAGTTCGCCGCCGCGCTTGGCCAGGGCGTACGCCTGGTCGTCATCGGCGTCCGGCGAGGCGCCCGCCACCACGGGGCCGTCCTCGGTGAGGCCCGCCGGGGCCGGGTAGTCGTAGACGGAACGGCTGGATACGTACGTGTAGCGGGCGGCCCGGGTGGAGAGCAGGCGGGCCGCGTCGCGCACGGCTGAGGGCGCGCCGCTCCAGGTGTCCACCACCAGGTCCCAGTCGGGGCCGTCGGCGGCGGCGAGCGCGGCCAGGCCGTTGTCGGCGGTGCGGTCACCGATGATCTCGGCGGTACCGGGCGGGGGCGCGTGGTGGCCCCGGTGGAAGACCGTGACCTCGCACCCGCGCGCGAGGGCGGACTCGGTCACGGCCCGGCCGACGAACTGCGTACCGCCCAGCATCAGAAGCCTCATGCACCCGACTCTGCCCTGTCGCGGTCCGGTCCGGAACGGCCCACGCTCTCGGCTGAATCGCCCGGAATCGGGAACTCCCGGGTCGGGCCTCCGGCCTCAGGAGTGGGCCAGCGGGCTGCGGTGGCGCAGCAGCCACTGGTGGTATCCGGCCACCCGTCGCGCCGCGTCCCGGTAGGCGGCCTCCAGTTCCGCGTAGACCTCGGTCGTGTCCGCGCCGGGCCGGGAGACCAGGAGCAGCCGGACCGCGAGCGGGTCGTCGCGCAGCGGGCGGATCGCCATGTCGTCGCGGGGGCCCGAGGTCGGCTGGCAGGGGGCGACCGCCTCGCCGAGGACGACGAGGGAGGCGGCGGTGAGGTAGTCGCCGTGCAGCACGACGGGGGCCAGCCCCGCTTCGCTGAACATCCGGCGCAGCCCGTCCCATTCGCCGTCCACCGTGGGGTCGACCATCCACCGGTCGGCGGCCAGGTCCGCCAGGTCGACCACGGGCAGCGCGGCGGCCGGGTGGTCGCGGGCCATGGAGACGAACTGCGGTTCGCGGTCCACCAGGACCCGCTGCTCCAGCCCGTCCGGGACGGCGAGCGGGCAGCCCTCCACCTCGTGCACGAAGGCGACGTCGAGCCGGCCGGCCTCGACCGCGCGGAGCAGGGCGCGCGCGGAGACGTCGACCCGGAGCGAGATGTCGGTCCCGGGCAGCCTCAGCCGCAGGCGGCGCAGCCAGCCGCCGATGACCCGGCTGGCGGTGCAGCCGATGCGCAGTCGGGGCCCATCGGTGCTCGCGGCCTCCGCCTTCGCGTCGCTGACCAGGGCGCTCATGCCGTCGACGAGGGGGCGGGCGCGGCTGAGGACGGCGCGGCCGAGGAGGGTGGGACGGCAGCCGGTGCGTTCGCGGCTGAAGAGTTCGGCGCCGAGCGCGTTCTCGATCCGGCGCAGCTGGGTGGTGAGCGCGGGCTGGCTCACGCCCAGGGTGCGGGCCGCCCGGTGCAGGCTGCCGCTGTCGGCGATGGCGCAGAGCGCCCTGAGGTGTCTCACCTCAAGCTCCATGGGGCCGAGATTAGGGCGGGCCGTCCGGGCGCACCATGGGCCGTAACCCTGTCAAAAGCGAGCAATTCAGCGGGGGTTGGGCATGTGGTCCGCAGACGTGCACGAGATGTGCACACAAGGGCGATAGGGCGGCGTTATCACCGGCTGACATCATCCGCGCGGGCTCCGCTTCCCCGACACTCTCTCCGTACCGCCCCCGTCCGAGTCCGATCATCGGACGGGTTCCTCTGACAGGTAACTGGTAGGAGACCCCCCACATGAGACACCCCAGGACCGTCATGTCGGCCGTGCTCGGACTCGGCCTCTCGCTCGCCGCCGCGTTCGGCACCGCCCCCGCCGTCGCCGCTCCGGACGCCTCCGCCTCGGCCCCCCACGTCGCGTTCACCGGCCCCTCCGACTCGCACGAGAGCGCCGCCGCCAACAAGGCGTTCTTCGAGGCGGTCGCGAAGTCGGTGGCCGAGAAGCGGGCCGCCAACCCGGGCGTCCAGTCCGTCACCATCGTCTACAGCACCGCGAACGCCCCGAGCTTCCGCACCCAGATAGCCAACAGCGCGTCGATCTGGAACAGCTCGGTCTCCAACGTCCGGCTCCAGGAGGGCTCGAACGCCGACTTCTCGTACTACGAGGGCAACGACCCCAGCGGCTCGTACGCCAGCACCGACGGGCACGGCAACGGCTACATCTTCCTGGACTACGCCCAGAACCAGCAGTACGACTCGACCCGGGTCACCACCCACGAGACCGGGCACGTACTCGGCCTGCCGGACCACTACTCGGGCCCGTGCAGCGAGCTGATGTCCGGCGGCGGTCCCGGCCCGTCCTGCACCAACCCGTATCCGGACGCCAATGAGCGCAACCAGGTGAACTACCTCTGGCAGAACGGCTTCGCGGCCGCTCTGGCCAACGCCGGTTCCTGACCGGTCCCGCGCGCCCTCGCGCCGATGGGCCGCCCCGCAGGACGGGGCGGCCTGTCGCCGTGCGTTCAGCCGGTGCCGTATTCGGTACGGACCAGGGTCAGCAGTTCGTCCACGGTGAGGCCCAGGCCCCTGGCCTCGCCGACGGTCTCGCGGACCCGTTCGAGGAGCCGGGCGCGGTGCGGGGAGGCGCCGTCCGCGATGGCCGCGCCCCGGCCCCGGCGCAGCTCGATCAGGCCCTCCTCGCGCAGCCGCTGGTAGCCCCGCAGCACCGTGTGCACGTTGACGCCGAGCGATTCGGCCAGGACGCGGGCGGCGGGCAGCCGTTCGCCGGGGGCTGCCGCGCCGTCCGCCACGGCGCGCCGCACACAGGCGGCGATCTGGTCGCCGAGTGGCACGGTGGAGGTGGGGTCGACCCGGAAGAGCATGGTCAGTGGTCCGTTCGGCGCTGGTCGATGAGGGTGTTGAGGAGCGCGGCGCCGGTCGCCGAATCGTCCACGGTCACCGCGAAGTCGCGGCCGTTCGACAGCCGGGCCACGATGCCCTCCCCCGACCGGATCATGACACCGCTGCGCCCGGGCCGGATGCGGTACCCCCAGCCGCCGTACTCGGTGAACGGGCTGATGTCGCGGCTGGCCGCGGCCTCTATCCGGTCCAGCGGGACCCGGATGCGCGGCCAGGGCAGCAGCCCGGAGACGGTGAGGCCGCGCCGGTCCACGGTGACGTACGGGCGGGCGAAGGTCGTCAGCAGCACGCCGATGACGAGGGCCGGCAGGGCCAGGGGCCAGCCGGCGGTGAACAGCATGGTGACGCCGGTGCCGAGGACCAGCAGCGCGGTGAGCGGCAGCCACCAGGACCCGGCGCCGCGGGCCCACCCGGCGACCTCCCCGGCGCCCAGCGCGATGCGCGCGCCGTCTTCCTCGGGCCGGTCGCCCGCGGCCGGTTCGGGGACCGGCGTCAGCAGCGCCGCGAGGTACCCGATCCCGAAGGCGACGACGCCCGCCCCGAGGGCCGCGGCGATGTGCCACATGGGGAAGTGGACGTCCTGCCCCCGGCCCTGCGCGTCCTCGACCGCGTCCACGTTGATGAGGAGGACCGCCCCCATCAGGTAGCCGAGGAAGGCGGCGAAGGCGTACCCGAAGCCGACCAGCATGCGGTGCGCCCTGCCGGCGAACTTCCCGAACCCCGCCATCAGCGCCCACAGGAGGCCGACCCCGAGCAGGACGAGTGTGGTGGCGACCAGGTACGAGGTCCGGCCGGCGTAGTCGTCCACCCGGCCGTTGCCCACGAAGTGGCTGGCCAGCTGGGCGGGCAGCCGGTCGCGGCGGGTGGCGTAGAGCAGCAGGTCGACGGCGAGCGCGAGCAGGAACGGCAGGGCGGTGAGCACCACGCGGCCGACGGATTTCAGGTTCATCAAAACCTCCCTTGTTCGCATGCTAGTAGAACAATGAAGGTGGCCGCAATGACGGGTCGGCGATGACCGAGGGGTACGCGGGCGGCGCGGCGCCCGGACGGTCAGGCCGTTTCGAGCGGGAACGCTCCCCGGTGGCCCGTGCCGGCGCCCTCCGTCGGCCGGGGCTCGAACTCCCGGCAGCTCCAGACCTCCTGGACGAAGCCGGTCCGCCGCTCCCACAGCCCGAGCACGTCCTGCTCGCCGGCCGTGCCCCGGTACGCCTCCTTGGCACCCCGGAAGCAGGCGAGCCCGCCGGAGAGACCGGGGCCGGGCGCCGGGTCCGGGGCCGGGTAGTAGTCGGAGAACGCGCAGGCTATGCAGGTCCGCAGGCGGACCCCGGGCGGCAGCTCCCGCTGGATCGTCGCCAGCGCGGACCCGAAGTCGCTCTCGGCCCGCTGCGAGCCGAAGGCCGCCCCGCCGAACCGGAGTTCCAGATACAGATAGGGGTCGGGCCTGCGCAGCGAGAGCAGGCAGCTCAGGGTCGCCTGCCGTTCCACCCCCTCGGCCACGACGGGGAACGGCAGGTCCCACTCCAGGACGCAGTCGCCCAGCACGCCGTCCGTCAGCGCGAACAGCCCCTGCTCCGCCGGTCCGGCCGCCACCGGGCGCAGGCCGTCGAAGCTGCCGCCCTCGAAGTCCACGCCCCGTACGCGGAGGCGGAGTTGCTGCCCGTCGGTGGTGAGGATGACGGCGTCCGATCCCTGCCGGTCCCGGTACCACCCTGCCCACGACTCATCTGTCATGAGCAGGGACTGTAGCCCCTGCCTCCGACACCGCCCCTGCCGCCCTCCGCTTGGCCGGCGCCGCCCTTCCACACCTCCTTCCGGGCGTCGGTCCGTCAGTGCTTCCGGCGGGTGACGAACTCGGCCAGGGCCAGCAGATCGCCCGCCGCCGAGAGGTCCGGGACCGCCCTGGACAGGTGGTGCACGGCCCGCGCCATGCGGTCCGCGGCGCAGCTCTGGGCCCAGTCCCGGCCGCCCGCCCGGTCCACCGCCTCCGCCGCCCGGCCCACCTCGGCGCGGGTGTTCATCGCGCCCCGGTACAGCTCGGCCAGCTCCGCCGCCGCCGGGCCGCCCGCGGTGAGCGCGGCCACCACGGGCAGGGACTTCTTGTGGGCGCTGAGATCCGCGCCCACCGGCTTCCCGGTCTGGGCCGGGTCGCCCCAGATGCCGATCAGGTCGTCGATCAGCTGGAAGGCGAGCCCCGCCTCCCGGCCGAAGCCGTCCATGGCCCGGACGGCCCGGTCGTCGGCGCCCGCGTAGAGCGCGCCCAGGGCGCAGGCGCAGCCGAGCAGCGCGCCGGTCTTCGCCGTCGCCATGGTCAGGCACTCGTCCAGCGACACCTGGTCCGGGTCGCGGTCCTCGAAGGCGCAGTCGGCCTGCTGGCCCGCGCACAGCTCGATCACGCAGGTGGAGAGCCGGGCCGAAGCGCCGGGCGACATCGCTCTGCCGTCCTCGGCGAGCAGCCGCTGGGCGAGGGCCAGCATCGCGTCGCCGGCGATGACGGCGTCCGGGACGCCGAACACCGTCCAGGCGGTGGCCCGGTGGCGGCGGGTGTGGTCCTCGTCGATGACGTCGTCGTGGAGCAGGGTGAAGTTGTGGACGAGTTCGACGGCGACGGCGGCCCGGACGGCCTGTTCGGGGTCGCCGCCCAGGGCGCGGGTGGCCGCCAGGACGAGCGCCGGTCTGATCGCCTTGCCCGCGCCGCCCGCCGCCGGGCTGCCGTCGGCGTTCTGCCAGCCGAAGTGGTACATCGCGACCCGCCGGATCGAGCCGGGCAGGGAGGCGACCGCCGCCCGCAGGTGCGGGTCCACGAGGGCCCGGGTGTACTCAAGGAGCGCCGCGGCCTCGTTGCCCTCGGTCGCGGCGTCTGTTCGGGTCATGGTCAATCGGTCACCCCTGTCGTTGCCGCCCCGCCCCGGCCGCTGGCGCGGCGGGGCCGGGGACGTGGGTGGTTGCTGGGTGCGCGGGCGGCCGGGGGGCCCGGACCGCGAAAGGGTCCGGGCCCGGTGGCTCACCGCCAGCGGCTGACCTCGACGTTCTCCAGGACACCGAGGGCGTCCGGGACGAGGACCGCCGCGGAGTAGTAGGCGGTCACGAGGTAGGAGATGATCGCCTGCTCGTCGATGCCCATGAAGCGGACCGAGAGGCTGGGCTCGATCTCGTCCGGGATGCCCGTCTGCTGGAGGCCGATGACGCCCTGCTCGGCCTCGCCGGTCCTCATGCAGATGATCGACGTGGTGCGGGCGTCGCTGACCGGGATCTTGTTGCAGGGGAAGATCGGGACGCCGCGCCAGGCCGGTACGTGGTGCCCGCCGATGTCCACGCTCTCCGGGACGAGACCGCGCTTGTTGCACTCGCGGCCGAAGGCGGCGATGGCGCGCGGGTGGGCGAGGAAGAGCTTTGATCCGCGTCGGCGCGAGAGCAGTTCGTCCATGTCGTCGGGGCTCGGCACCCCGTCGTGCGGCTGGAGCCGCTGGCCGTAGTCGCAGTTGTTGAGGAGGCCGAACTCGCGGTTGTTGATGAGCTCGTGCTCCTGGCGCTCGCGCAGCGCCTCGACCGTGAGCCGCAACTGCTGCTCGGTCTGGTTCATCGGCTGGTTGTAGAGGTCCGCGACGCGGCTGTGGACCTTCAGGACGGTCTGGGCGACGCTCAGTTCGTACTCGCGGGGCGCGGCGTCGTAGTCCACGTAGGTGTGCGGGACGACGGCCTCGCCGACGTGGCCCGCGGAGAGGTCGATCTCCGCCTCGCCGTACTTGTTGGTGCGCTGCTGCGGGACGGAGAGCAGACCGGCGAGATGGCTGCGCAGCGAATCCGAGCGTTCGGCGAGGTTCAGCACGTCCGCCCGCCGGAGCGTGAGCACCGTGCACGCGGTGACGGCGCGGGCCGTGTACTCCCAGACGGCGTCGCCCTCGATGAGGGAGTGGTCCCCGAAATAGGCCCCGTCCGCATGGACCCCGAGCACCGTCTCGTCCCCGTACGGGCCGGTGCCGACCTTCTCGACCTTGCCGTGCGCCAGCAGGTACACCCGGTCCGCCGCCTCGCCCGCCGTGGCCAGGAGCTGCCCGGCGGGGATCTCGCGCTGCTCGCACCTCCGGGCCAGCTCGGCGAGCGCCTCCTCGTCCCCGAAGTCCCTCAGCGCCGGAAGCTCCCCCAGCTCGGCGGGGATGACCGTCACCCGGTCCCCGGTCTGCACGAACGTGACCCGGCCGTCCCCGACCGAGTAGCTCAGCCGGCGGTTCACCCGGTACGTGCCGCCCTGCACCTGGACCCACGGCAGCATCTTCAGCAGCCACCGGGAGGTGATCTCCTGCATCTGCGGAGCGGACTTGGTGGTCGTCGCGAGGTTCCGCGCGGCCGCCGTGCCGAGACTCTGCTGCGGCGGCACCTGCGCGTTCTGAACCTCTTCACCAACGGACATCTGTCGTCCTCTCGATCTATCGGCTGACCTGCGGGAAGAACACTTCCAGCACGAGGACGGGGCACGCCATTACACAAAAGAGTGTGACTAATCGGGCTTTGGGCGGGGCACAACGCTGCGCGATGCCCACGCGACCCCTCCGCCATGCCCACCACCGGCTTTAATTTGCATCCGGAATGCCACTTACCTAATCTGGCCGCCATGCGGCTGACCAAGTTCACCGACGTCGCGCTGCGCGTTCTCATGCGCCTCGCCGTCGTGAAGCACGAGGAGCCGCCGACCACCCGCGAGGTGGCGGCGGTCATGCAGGTGCCGTACTCGCACACCGCGAAGGTCGTGGCCCGTCTCCAGCACCTCGGCCTGGTCGAGGCGCGACGGGGCCGGGGCGGCGGGCTCGCCCTCACCGAGGCGGGCCGGAACGCTTCGGTCGGCGCCCTCGTCCGCGAGCTGGAGGAGCCCGGCGACGTGGTCGACTGCGAGGGCGCCACCCCGTGTCCGCTGCGCGCGGCCTGCCGACTGCGCGGCGCCCTGCGCGAGGCACAGGAAGCCTTCTACGCCGCCCTGGACCCGCTCACCGTCGCGGAGTTGACCGCCGCGCCCACCGGTCCCCTGCTGATCGGCCTCGGCGCCGGTCCACCGCCCCGGGACTGACCCCCGCCGCACCGGGCCCCCGGCCCGGTGCCTACACTGCCGTTAAATGCGCATCTCAGATGCCAATTCAATATCCGAGGAGTCACCGATGCTCTCCGAGTCGTCCACCGCCACCGTCCGCGCCACCCTGCCCGCCGTCGGCGCGGCCATCGGGGACATCACCGACCTCTTCTACCGCAAGCTGTTCGCCGCCCACCCGGAGCTCCTGCGCGACCTGTTCAACCGGGGCAACCAGGCGTCCGGCGCCCAGCGCCAGGCGCTCGCCGGCTCCATCGCCGCCTTCGCGACCCAGCTGGTCGAGCGGCCCGACACCCGCCCCGACGTGATGCTGAGCCGGATCGCGCACAAGCACGCCTCGCTGGGGGTCACCCCGGCCCAGTACGACGTCGTCCACACCCACCTCTTCGCCGCGATAGCCGAGGTCCTGGGCGACGCGGTCACCCCCGAGGTCGCCGCCGCCTGGGACGAGGTCTACTGGCTGATGGCCAACGCCCTGATCGCCATCGAGGAGCGGCTGTACGCGGAGCAGGGCGTCGTCGCCGGCGACGTCTGGCGCGCGTGGGAGGTCGTCTCGCGCACCGAGGAGACCGACGACGTCGCCCGGTTCCGCATCCGCCCCGCCGACGGCTCGCCGGCCCCCGCCTTCCGCCCCGGCCAGTACGTCTCCGTACAGGTCGAACTCCCGGACGGCGCCCGTCAGATCCGCCAGTACAGCCTCTCCGGCGGGCCCGGCTCGGCGCTCCGCTCCATCACGGTCAAGCGGGTGCACGGCAACGACGCCCCGGACGGCGAGGTCTCCCGCCACCTGCACGCCGAGGTGCGCGCCGGTGACCGGCTCCGGGTCTCGGCCCCGTACGGCGACCTCGTACTGAAGTCCGACGAGGCCCCGCTGCTGCTCGCGTCCGCGGGCATCGGCTGCACCCCGATCCTGTCGATGCTGGAGCACCTCGCGGAGTCGGAGCACCGCGCCCCGGTCACCGTCGTGCACGGCGACCGCTCCCCCGCCGACCACGCGCTGCGCACCGACCACACCGCGCTCACGGCCAAACTGCCCGGCGCCGCCGCCCACTTCTGGTACGAGAACCCGGCGGACGGCCACCCCGCCGACCGCACCGGGCTCGTGGACCTGAGCGGCCTCACCGTCCTCCCGGGCACGCACGCCTACCTCTGCGGCCCGCTGCCCTTCATGCGCGCGGTCCGCACCCAGCTGCTCGCCAAGGGCGTCCCGGCCTCCGACATCCACTACGAGGTGTTCGGCCCCGACCTGTGGCTCGCCTCCTGAGCCAGGTCATGGCCGGATCGGCTCGCACACGATCCGAACAGGGCCCCGCCGTCGTCCCGCGGCCGGTCGGGGCCCTTCCGGCCGGGTAGAACCGCTCCTATACGCACAAAAGGAGCCGGTCATGTCCTCACCCATGTCCGCGAGCGCTTTTCTCGCCGCCCTCAAGAAGGAAGGGCTCACCGTCGTCGAGGTCGGCGACTGGCGCAGCCGCAACCGCAACCACAAGGGCCCTGGGGCCCGGTCAACGGGGTGATGATCCACCACTCCGTCACCAAGGGGACCGACGCCACCGTGAAGATGTGCCGCGACGGCCACCCCGACCTGCCGGGCCCGCTGTGCCACGGCGTCATCGCCAAGGACGGCCGGGTCCATCTGGTCGGCTACGGCAGGACCAACCACGCGGGCATGGGCGACGACGACGTCCTGCGCGCGGTCGTCGCGGAGAAGAAGCGCCTTCCCCACGACAACGAGGCCAACACCGACGGAAACCGGCACTTCTACGGCTTCGAGTGCGAGAACCTCGGCGACGGCAAGGACCCCTGGCCCGACGCCCAGCTCGAAGCGATCGAGAAGGTCGCGGCGGCCATCTGCCGCCACCACGGCTGGACCGCCCGGTCGGTCATCGGCCACCGCGAGTGGCAGCCCGGCAAGGTGGACCCGAAGGGCTTCTCGATGGGCGACCTGCGCGAACGCGTCCACGACCGCCTCAAGTGACCGGCGGGCGGCGACCGCCGCCACAATGGAGCACATGTCCGCCCCGTCCCCCGAGTCCCGGCTGCGCCCGCTGCTGCCCTCGCCCGTGCAGCCGGCCGACGACGAGCGCTTCGCCCGGCACGGGGTGACGCTGCTCCTCAAGCGCGACGACCTGATCCACCCGGATCTGCCGGGCAACAAATGGCGGAAACTCGCGCCCAATCTGGCGGCCGCCGCCGGGCGCCCCGTGCTCACCTTCGGCGGCGCGTACTCCAACCATCTGCGGGCCACCGCCGCCGCCGGCCGCCTCCTCGGATTCCGCACCATCGGGGTCGTACGCGGTGACGAGCTGGCCGACCGCCCCCTCAACCCCTCGCTCGCCCGGTGCGCCGCCGACGGCATGCGGCTGCACTTCGTGGACCGGGCGACCTACCGCGCCAAGACCGACCCGGCGGTCCTGGCCGGGCTGCTGGAGCTGTACGGGGACTGCGAGGTCGTCCCGGAGGGCGGCAGCAACGCCCTCGCGGCCCGGGGCTGCGCCGGACTCGGGCGCGAACTGCGGGGCGTGGCCGACGTGGCGGCGGTGGCCTGCGGCACCGGCGGCACCCTGGCCGGGCTCGCCGCCGGACTCGCGCCGGGGCAGCGCGCACTCGGCGTCCCGGTCCTGCGCGGCGGCTTCCTGGGCGAGGCGGTGCGGGGACTCCAGCGCCGGGCGTTCGGCGGTCCGGCGGGCGACTGGTGGCTGGACGAGCGGTTCCACTTCGGCGGCTACGCCCGTACGACACTTGAGCTGCACGCGTTCGCAAAGGATTTCGAGGACCGGCACGGGCTGCCCGTGGAGCGACTGTATGTGGCCAAAATGCTGTACGCGCTCACCGCGCTGGCCGAGGAGGGCGCCTTCCCCGCCGGGACCACCGTCGCTGCGGTGATCACCGGCCGACCGGACGAGGAGGCTCAGTCCTCCTCCCGGTAGGCCGCCGCCTCCTCCAGGTCCAGGCGGCGCAGCAGGGTCCGCATCATCTCGTCGTCGATCCTGCGCTCGTCCCGCAGCCGGACGAAGACCTCCCGCTCGGTCTCGATCATCTCGCCGGCCAGCCGCCGGTAGGTCTCGTCCGCCGACTCGCCGGTGACCGGGTTGGCCGCGCCAAGGCGTTCCCACACGGCGTTGCGGCGGCGCTCCAGAACGGTCCGGAGGCGGTCCGCCAGGGGCTCGGGCAGCCGGTTGCGCTCGTCGGTCAGCAGCTCGTCCAGGCGGGCCTCGGCGGCCGTGGACGCCTCGTTCTGGGCCTGCGCCTCGGCCAGGGTGTCGGCCTGCCGGTCCCGGCCCGGGAGCTTCAGTACGCGCACCAGGAGCGGCAGGGTGAGCCCCTGCACCACCAGCGTGCCGATGACGGTGGTGAACGTCAGGAACAGCACCAGGTTGCGGGCCGGGAAGGCCGCGCCGTCGGCGGTGACGAGCGGGACGGAGAAGGCGATGGCGAGCGAGACGACCCCGCGCATCCCGGCCCAGCCGACGATGAGCGGCGAGGTCCAGTCGGTGCCGGGCTCCCGCTCCCTGATCCGCCGCGACAGCCACCGGGGCAGATAGGTAGCCGGGTAGACCCAGACGAAGCGGACCACCACCACGGCCAGGAAGACCAGCACCGCGTATCCGAAGGCGTCCGCCACGGAGTACGTGCCGAGCCCCTTGAGGACGAACGGCAGCTGGAGGCCGATCAGCGCGAACACGGCCGACTCCAGGACGAAGGCGACCATCTTCCAGACGGCGGCCTCCTGGAGCCGGGTGGCGAAGTCGACCTGCCAGGACCGGTGGCCCAGGTACAGCGCGACGACGACCACGGCCAGCACCCCCGAGGCGTGCACGCGCTCGGCCGCCGCGTACGCCACGAACGGGATGAGGAGCGACAGGGTGTTCTGGAGCAGCGGCTCCCTGAGGTGGGTGCGCAGCCAGTGCAGCGGGACCATGAGCAGCAGGCCGACCCCGACACCCCCGACCGAGGCCAGCAGGAATTCCCGCGCCCCGCCGCCCCAGCTGATGCCCTCCCCGACGGCGGCGGCCAGCGCCACCTTGTACGCGGTGATCGCGGTGGCGTCGTTCACCAGGGACTCGCCCTGGAGGATCGTCGTGACACGCGCGGGCAGCCCCACCCGGCGGGCGATGGCGGCGGCGGTGACCGCGTCCGGCGGGGCGATCACGGCGCCGAGCACCAGCGCGGCGGTCAGCGGCAGATCGGGCACCAGCAGATAGGCCAGCCACCCCACCGCGACCGTCGCGAACAGCACGTAGCCCACCGAGAGCAGCGCCACGGGCCGCAGATTGGCCCGCAGGTCCAGGTAGGAGCTGTCCACGGCGGCCGTGTACAGCAGGGGCGGCAGCAGCAGGGGGAGCACGATGTGCGCGTCCAGGGTGTACGACGGCACCCCCGGCACGTACGAGGCGATCAGGCCGACGGCGACCAGGAGAAGCGGGGCCGGCACCGGGGTGCGGCGTGCGAGGCCCGCCGTCGCGGCGCTGCCCGCGACCAGCGCCACCAGGGGCAATGCGTCCATCTCATGATCCTCGCATCCGTCGTAACCTGGCCATCATGAGTGGTTGCCCGCACGTACCGGACCTGCCGCGCCCCGAACCCGCGCCCCTCGGTGAAACCTGTCCCGAGTGCCTGGCGGCCGGCACCCACCCCGTGCAGCTGCGGCTGTGTCTGAGCTGCGGCCATGTCGGCTGCTGCGACTCCTCGCCCGGACGGCACGCGACGGGGCACTTCGAGCAGACCGGCCATCCGGTCATGCGGAGCTTCGAACCGGGCGAGAAGTGGCGTTGGTGCTTTGTCGACGGTTCGATCGTCTGACGTCCGGGTACGTCAAACCGGCGCGCGTTGTTCGTAATTGAGCGACGCAGACCCCTAGGCACTGTGCGTACTCATGGACCTACCATGAGTGACAGCCGCCGGAGGGGGTTCCGGCGACACGGCATCATGGATCGCGATAGCGTCGCCGGACCGAAGAACCGAAGACGTACCGCATGGCTCCGGGCGTTCTCCCGGAACCTCGAATGAGTTTGTGCCACCTTGGAGGTGAGGGTGTCCCAGATCGCAGGCGAGCCCGGGAATCAGGACTTCGTAGAGGTCCGGCTGCCCGCTGCGGGTGCCTACCTGTCGGTGCTGCGCACGGCCACGGCCGGTCTCGCAGCACGCTTGGACTTCACTCTCGACGAGATCGAGGACCTTCGCATCGCGGTGGACGAGGCGTGCGCGATCCTGCTCCAGCAGGCCGTGCCCGGCTCCGTCCTGAGCTGCGTGTTCCGTCTCATCGACGATTCACTCGAGGTGACGGTCGCGGCCCCGACCACGGACGGCCGCGCCCCGGAGCGCGACACCTTCGCCTGGACGGTGCTCTCCGCGCTGGCCGGGAAGGTCGACTCCTCGGTCGCCGACGACCGTACGGTCAGCATCAGCCTGTACAAACAGCGCGGCGCGGGACCCGGGCCGGCGTGAGCAACGGGAACGGGGACGGTCCTGTGCGGGACGAGACGATCCGACCAGGGGTGGTGCGTGCGGCAGGCATCCCGGAGCAGCAGGCCCTGCCTCATCCGGTGGACGGGGCGGAGCTGCCCCGTGCGGTGGACGGGGCTGACGGGCCCGCCGGCATTACGGTCGCGGTGGAGCAGTCGCAGGCGGAGCGGGCAGGCCAGATGAGCGAGCACGGGCACCACGATCCAAACGACCGCAGCGAGGCGCGGGCGTTGTTCATCGAGCTGGGCAAGCTCGCCGACGGTTCGCCGGAGCGGGCCGAGCTGCGCAACCGGCTGGTGCGGATGCACCTGCCGCTGGTGGAGCACCTGGCCCGGCGCTTCCGCAATCGCGGGGAGCCGCTGGACGACCTGACCCAGGTCGCCACGATCGGGCTGATCAAGTCCGTCGACCGGTTCGACCCGGAGCGGGGCGTCGAGTTCTCGACGTACGCGACGCCGACGGTCGTCGGGGAGATCAAGCGCCACTTCCGCGACAAGGGCTGGGCGGTGCGGGTGCCGCGCCGCCTCCAGGAGCTGCGGCTGTCGCTGACCTCGGCGACCGCGGAGCTCTCCCAGCTGCACGGCCGTTCGCCCACGGTGCACGAGCTGGCGGAGCGGCTGGGGATCTCCGAGGAGGAGGTCCTGGAGGGCCTGGAGTCGGCCAACGCGTACAGCACGCTCTCGCTGGACGTGCCGGACACGGACGACGAGTCGCCGGCCGTGGCGGACACGCTGGGCTCCGAGGACGAGGCGCTGGAGGGCGTCGAGTACCGGGAGTCGTTGAAGCCGCTCCTGGAGGACCTGCCGCCGCGGGAGAAGCGGATCCTGCTGCTCCGTTTCTTCGGGAACATGACCCAGTCGCAGATCGCGCAGGAGGTCGGCATCTCGCAGATGCACGTCTCGCGGCTGCTGGCCCGCACGCTGGCACAGCTGCGCGAGCGGCTGCTCGTGGAGGAGTAGCGGGCGCGGTGACGCGGAAGAGGCCGCCGGGACGACCCGGCGGCCTCTTCGCGTACGGGGGAGCCGTCAGGCGTCCTCGGTCTTCGTGTCGGGCTCCGCGCCCGGCCTGCGGATGCCGAGGGCCTCGATGGTGGCGGGCCTGACCAGCTGGTAGAGCGCGGTCAGGGCGACGGCCGCGAGCACGATGCCGGCCGGGATCAGCGCGCCGTGGGAGCGCAGCAGCGTCCAGGCCACCGGCAGCGCGATGATCTGCGTGATGAGCGCGGGGCCCCGGCTCCAGCTGCGGCGCAGCAGCAGCCCGCGGGCGGCGAGGAGCGGGATCAGGCCGAGCGCGATGACGGTCAGCCCGCCCATCTCGGCCTGCTCGGGGCTGTCGGGCTTGCCCAGCAGGCCCATCACCAGCATGTAGATCCCGCCGATGACCAGGGCCGCGCCTTCGAGGCCGCTGAGCGCGGCCACCAGGGTGATCCTGGCCGGCTTCGCGGGCTCGGCCAGGGGCGAGGGCACGTTCTGCTGAGTACTCACCCTTGCAGGTTGGCATCCCGGGCCCGGCAAAGGAAAGCCGGGGTGGCGGGCGCCACCGGCGCACACCCGTGCCGTCACGGAGCGTGAGGCCCTGCTGCCAGGACTTCGGGGGTGTATCTCGCGGTAGGTAGGCTGGCAGTCATGCGCGCACTTCTTGTGGTCAATCCAGCCGCCACCACCACCAGTGCGCGGACCCGTGACGTGCTGATCCACGCGCTGGCGAGCGAGATGAAGCTGGAGGCCGTCTCCACGGAGTACCGCGGGCACGCCCGCGACCTGGGGCGGCGGGCCGCCGACAGTGACGACATCGACCTCGTGGTGGCGCTCGGCGGTGACGGCACGGTCAACGAGGTCGTCAACGGCCTGCTGCACCGGGGCCCCGACCTGGACCGCCTGCCGAAGCTGGCCGTGGTGCCCGGCGGCTCCACCAATGTCTTCGCGCGGGCCCTCGGACTGCCCAACGACGCGGTCGAGGCGACCGGCGCCATTCTGGACGCGCTGGCGAACCGGACCGAACGCACGGTCGGCCTCGGCCTCGCGGCGGGGACTCCGGGCACGGAGGACGAATCCGTGCCGGAGCGCTGGTTCACCTTCTGCGCCGGGCTCGGATTCGACGCCGGGGTGGTCGGCCGGGTCGAACAGCAACGGGAGCGCGGCAAACGTTCGACCCATGCCCTGTACGTGCGCCAGGTGCTCCGGCAATTCCTGGAGGAGCCGCACCGGAGACAGGGCGTGATAACGCTCGACGTGCCCGGCGAGGAGCCGGTCACCGATCTGGCGCTTTCCATAATCTGCAACACGTCGCCCTGGACGTATCTGGGGAACCGGCCGGTGTACGCGGCCCCGAAGGCGTCCTTCGACACCGCCCTGGACGTGCTGGGCCTGCGGAAACTCTCCACGGCGGCGGTCGGCCGCTACGCCACCCAGCTGCTCACGTCGAGCCCGGAGAAGGGCCCTCGGGGGAAGCACGCGGTTTCACGGCACGACCTCACGGACTTCACCTTGCATTCAAAGGTTCCACTGCCCTTCCAGATGGACGGTGACCACCTCGGGGTGCGTACGAGTGTGACGTTCACAGGCGTACGCCGTGCACTGCGTGTGATTGTGTGAGTGGAAGGGACCAAAGTCCTTTAACTCGAACGTTTGGACTGGCTTCCACCCTCTAGAAGTACGGCTGTGACCTAGCCGACACCGAGGAATCAAAAAAAACTTTCCTGAAGGGGTTGTATCCGCAGCCGAGGTTTGCGAATCTCTACATGGCGATCGGGACGGCCCGCAACAACGGCCTCCACTGAGAGCCAGAACCCCTCCTCACTTCACAGGACCACAACCAGTTCATCTGGGCGTCGGGCCTCCACCTGCGGGGGGATTCGTGAAAGCGTTCACATTCACAAGCCACAGTACGTAACACCAAGGAGAGGTAGCAGCCATGGACTGGCGTCACAACGCCGTTTGTCGTGAGGAAGACCCGGAGCTGTTCTTCCCCATCGGCAACACCGGTCCTGCGCTGCTGCAGATCGAGGAAGCCAAGGCCGTCTGCCGTCGCTGCCCCGTCATGGAGCAGTGCCTGCAGTGGGCGCTCGAGTCCGGCCAGGACTCCGGCGTCTGGGGTGGCCTCAGCGAGGACGAGCGCCGCGCAATGAAGCGCCGCGCCGCTCGCAACCGGGCGCGCAACGCCAGCGCCTGACCGACGCCACCGCTACGAACCTGAGCCAGGCGGCGCGTACAGCGCGTACGTACCACCCCGCCCCCGAGTCGCAGCGCGCAGTACCCCCGAAGCGCATGCTTGACCGAAGAGCCCGGACCGTTCACCAACGGTCCGGGCTCTTCGGTGTGTTCGGGCGGTCCGCGCTACTTCTCGCTGCGGACCGGGATGTCGAGGACCACCTGCGTCCCGCGCTCCGGCGCCGGCACCATGCCGAAGGTGCCGCCGAGTTCACCCTCGACCAGGGTGCGGACGATCTGGAGGCCGAGGTTGCCGGCCTTCTGCGGGTCGAACCCCTCGGGCAGACCGCAGCCGTCGTCCTGGACGGTGATGAGCAGCCGCCCCTCGGCGGGCGAGCCGCCCCGGACCGCCGAGACCTCGACGGTGCCCGACTCCGCGACGGAGAAGGCGTGTTCCAGGGCGTTCTGAAGGACCTCGGTGAGGACCATCGAGAGCGGCGTCGCGACCTCGGCGTCGAGTATCCCGAAGCGTCCCGTGCGGCGGCAGGTCACCTTGCCCGGCGAGATCTCCGCGACCATGGCGATCACCCGGTCCGCGATGTCGTCGAACTCCACCCGCTCGTCCAGATTCTGGGACAGCGTCTCGTGGACGATGGCGATCGAACCGACGCGCCGCACCGCCTCGTTGAGCGCCTCGCGGCCCTGCGGGGAGTCCATCCGGCGGGCCTGGAGGCGCAACAGGGCGGCGACCGTCTGGAGGTTGTTCTTCACCCGGTGGTGGATCTCCCGGATGGTGGCGTCCTTGGTGATCAACTCGCGCTCGCGGCGGCGCAGTTCCGTCACATCGCGCAGCAGGACCAGGGAGCCGATGCGGACACCCTTGGGCTTGAGCGGGATCGCGCGCAGCTGGATCACCCCGCCCGCGCACTCCACCTCGAACTCACGGGGGCGTAACCGCTGGCCATCTTGACCAGGGCCTCGTCCACCGGGCCCCGGGACGGGGCGAGTTCGGCGGTGATCTGGCCGAGGTGCTGGCCGACCAGGTCGGAGGCGAGGCCGAGGCGGTGGTACGCGGAGAGGCCGTTGGGGCTGGCGTACTGCACGACCCCGTCGGCGTCCAGCCGGACCAGGCCGTCGCCGACGCGCGGGGACGCGTCCATGTCCACCTGCTGGCCCGGGAAGGGGAAGGCCCCGGCGGCGATCATCTGGGCCAGGTCCGACGCGGACTGGAGGTAGGTCAGCTCCAGCCGGGACGGGGTGCGCACGGTGAGGAGGTTGGTGTTGCGCGCGATCACGCCGAGCACCCGGCCCTCCCTGCGTACGGGGATCGACTCGACCCGTACGGGCACCTCCTCGCGCCACTCGGGGTCGCCCTCGCGCACGATCCGGCCCTCGTCCAGGGCGGCGTCCAGGAGGGGGCGGCGGCCGCGCGGGACCAGGTGGCCGACCATGTCGTCCTGGTAGGAGGTCGGGCCGGTGTTGGGCCGCATCTGCGCGACGGAGACGTACCGCGTGCCGTCGCGGGTGGGGACCCACAGGACGAGGTCGGCGAAGGAGAGGTCGGAGAGCAACTGCCACTCCGAGACCAGCAGGTGGAGCCACTCGAGGTCGGTGTCGCTCAGGGCGGTGTGCTGGCGTACGAGGTCGTTCATGGAGGGCACGGGTGCGAGCGTACCCGTGGATGCGTACCGGTCCGAACCGGAAGCGCCGCCCGTACGTGAGGTGAACCGGGGGCCTACATTGGCACCGCGCATGGATGGACACGGCGCAGTGGTCTAGTCCACAATGCTTGAGGTAGAACCTCCGCTCTCCCCGCACAGGAGAGCGGACCGAGGTACCGCGCTCTCTGCCCTGACTGCGCCGGTGCCTCTCCCCCGGCCGGGGGCACCGCACACCGCCGGCCGAGCCGGCCGCCCGCGAGGGCGGCCCTACTCCGGGCTGCGGTGCTGGTCGGGCTGAGGGTCCCGGCCCGGCGCCGCGGCCCGCGGGTTCTTCCGGGGCCTCCCGGAATTCAACGGGTCTCGGTGACCTTCGCGAGCGCGCGCGGCGCGTCCGGGTCCTGGCCCCGCGCGATCGTCACCTCGTACGCCAGCATCTGGAGCGGCAGGATCTCCAGGACCGGCTGGACCTCCTCCGCCACCCCGGCCGTCGGCAGCACGAACCCCGCGGACGCCGCCGCCACCTGGGCCGCGGGCCCGACGACGAAGAGGTCGGCGCCCCGGCCGCGCAGCCGGTCCAGGACGGGCTGAAGGGCCTCGCCGCCCCGGCCGTCGGTCACCACGGCGATCACCGGTGAGATGTTGTCGACCATCGCGAGGGGGCCGTGCAGCAGGTCGGCGCCGGAGTACGAGAGGGCGGGGATGTAGCTCGTCTCCATGAGCTTCAGGGCGGCTTCCTTGGCCGTGGGATAGCCGTAGCCCCGCGAGGTGATGACCATGCGCTCGGCGAACCGGTAGCGCGAGGCCAGGGCCCGCACCTCGTCCTTGCGGGCGAGCACCTCCGCCGCGAGGTCCGGCAGGACACCGGCCGCCGCCCCGTCGCCGCCGCGCAGCCCCTCCACGAAGAGGTACAGCGACAGCAGGGACGCGGTGTACGTCTTGGTGGCCGGCAGCGCCTTCTCGGGCCCGGCCAGGATGTCGATGTGGTACTCGGAGACGGCCGCGAGCGGGGAGTCCGGGTTGTTGGTCACCGCCAGCGTCACCGCTCCGGCCTCCCGGGCCGCCTTGGTCGACGCCACCAGGTCGGGCGAGCCGCCGGACTGGCTGACGGTGATGACGAGCACGTCGCGCAGGTCCGGCTTGGCGCCGTACGCCGTGGTGGTCGACATGGAGGCCAGCCCGCAGGGCAGCCCGAGCGTGATCTCCAGCAGGTACTTCGCGTAGAGCGCGGCGTTGTCGGAGGTGCCGCGGGCGGTGAGCAGGACGAAGCGCGGGTTCCTGGCCGCGATCCGTTCGGCGGTCTCGCGGACGGCGGGCGCGCCGCGCTCCAGGATGCGGCGGAGCATCGCGGGCTGCTCGGCCATCTCGCCCGACATGATGTGGCCGGGCCGTTCGCCGTCACCGGCCGGGTATGGGGCGGACATGTCTGGTGCCTCCCGGGTGTCGCGGTGCCTCGCCCAAGTCGAACACGGGGTGCGCGGGGGCCGCCAGCGGGCGGCGGCCGCGTGGGGCGTCCGGGTGCCGGTACGGGCCCCTCGGAGCGGGCCCGAGTCTGCTAGATTGGGACCTTGATTGGTCTATACCACATATCGTCACTCTCGATCGGATCGGCAGGCCCCGCGTGGAAGTTGTCATCGTCCCGGACGCCAAGGCAGGCGGCGAGCTGATCGCGGGGGCCATCGGCGCCCTGCTCGGCCGCAAGCCCGACGCCCTTCTCGGCGTTGCCACCGGCTCTACCCCGCTGCCCATCTACCAGGCCCTCGCGGACCTGGTCCGTTCCGGTGCCGTGGACGCCTCGCGCGCCCGCGTCTGCCAGCTGGACGAGTACGTCGGACTGCCGGCGGGCCACCCGGAGTCGTACCGCTCCGTGGTGCTGCGCGAGGTGGTCGAACCGCTCGGGCTCTCCGAGGCCGCGTTCATGGGCCCCGACGGCTCCGCCGAGGACGTCCAGGCGGCCTGCGAGGCGTACGACAAGGCGCTGGCCGAGGCCGGCGGGGTCGACCTCCAGCTGCTGGGCATCGGCACCGACGGGCACATCGGCTTCAACGAGCCCTGCTCCTCGCTCGCCTCCCGCACCCGGATCAAGACGCTCACCGAGCAGACCCGGGTCGACAACGCGCGCTTCTTCGACAACGACATCGACCAGGTGCCGCACCACGTCATCACCCAGGGCATCGGCACGATCCTGGAGGCCCGCCACCCGATCCTGCTCGCGACGGGCGAGGGCAAGGCGGACGCGGTGGCCGCGACGGTGGAGGGACCGGTCGCCTCGATCGTGCCCGCCTCGGCGCTCCAGCTGCACCCGCACGCGACGGTGGTCGTGGACGAGGCGGCGGCGTCGAAGCTGAAGCTGGCGGACTACTTCCGCGCGACGTACGCGGCGAAGCCGGCCTGGCAGGGGCTGTAGTTCCTACGCGAGAGGGCCGGGACACCGCGGTGGTGTCCCGGCCCTCTCGTATGTGCGGGGTCAGCTCCCGGCGATGATCTCCGCCGCCGCCCGGCCGCAGACGCGGGCGGCGCCGTGCGTCGCGATGTGCAGCGCTCCCCGGGGCCCGGCCTGGGGGACGCCCATCTCGACCACGACGGTGTCCGGGCGCGCCGCGAGCAGCGCGTCCAGGGCCTCGGTCATCCACGCGTGGCGGTGGGCGTCGCGGACCACGGCGACGATGCGCCGGTCCCCCGCCGCCCGGAGCGCGGCCTCGGCCGGGGCCGCGGAGTCCCCGTCGTAGGTGCCGGTCTCCGTGCCGGGGACGAGCCGGGACAGCTCGGCCGCGAGGCCCCAGGGGGTCTCGTCGCCGACCGCGATGTTCGCGACCGGGGTGAAGGCGGCCACGTACGCCGGACCGGTGAGAGGTGCGGCCTCGCCGGTCACCTTCACCGCGCGGCGGGCGGCGACCAGGCCGATGTCCGAGGCGATGCCGGTGTTCTGTGCGGTGCCGGGCGCGGTCCCCTCCTGTGCTGCCGCGCCCGGCTCCCGTACAGCCCCCCTGGCCTCCCGCGTCCAGGACGCGAGGGCCCGCACCCGGGCAGCGGCATCGGCGAGCCGCTCCTCGGGAAGTTCACCGGAGCGCACCGCCGCGACCAGCGCGTCGCGCAGCCGCAGCACGGTGCTGTCGTCGTCGAGCCCGCCGCCGACGCAGAGCGCGTCGGCACCGGCCGCGACGGCGAGGACGGAGCCGCGTTCGATCCCGTACGTCGAGGCGATGGCCTGCATCTCCACGGCGTCGGTCACGATGAGCCCCTGGTACCCCAGCTCCTCGCGCAGCAGACCCGTGAGGATCTGGGGGCTGAGGGTGGCCGGGCGGTGCGGGTCGAGCGCGGGCAGCAGGATGTGCGCGCTCATCACCGACTTGGAGCCGGCCGCGATGGCCGCCCGGAAGGGGACGAGCTCCCGGGCGTGCAGGGTCTCCAGGTCGACGTCGATGCGGGGCAGCGCGTGGTGCGAGTCGACCGCGGTGTCGCCGTGCCCGGGGAAGTGCTTGGTGCAGGCGGCGACGCCGGCGGCCTGGAGGCCCTCCACGTACGCCGCGGTGTGCCGGGCGACCAGGTGCGGGTCGGCGCCGAAGGAGCGGACGCCGATGACGGGGTTGCCCGGGTTGGAGTTGACGTCCGCGGACGGGGCCCAGTTGAGGTTGACCCCGCACTCGGCGAGCCGGCGGCCCAGCTCGTGGGCGACGGCCCGGGTCAGCTCGGTGTCGTCCACCGCGCCGAGCGCCAGGTTGCCGGGGAAGGAGGAGCCGTGCCGCACCTCGAGGCGGGTGACGTCGCCGCCCTCCTCGTCGATGGCGACGAGCACGTCGTCCCGCTCGGCCCTGAGCTGGGCGGTGAGCGCGGCGAGCTGCTCGGGCGTCTCGATGTTGCGGCCGAACAGGCCGACGGAGGAGAGTCCTTCGCCGACCCGGCGCAGCAGCCACTCGGGCGCCGAGGTGCCGGTGAAGCCGGGCTGCAGCACGGCGAGCGCGTCACGGGTGACGGTGTCCGTGGTGGAGGTGAGGGTGGTCATGGGGCGGCGTTATCCCTTCACGGCGCCGGAGGTGAGCCCCGCGGCCATCTTCTTCTGCACGAACATGAAGAAGATGACGACCGGAAGAGCGATCATGGTGGACGCCGCCATCAGGGCGCCGTAGTCCGTACCGCGCTCACTGGTGAACGTCATCAGCCACACGTTGAGCGTGTACTTGGAGTTGTCGTTGATCAGGATGTAGGCGAAGAGGTACTCGTTCCAGGCGTTCACCAGCGCGAAGATCGACGCGGCGGCGAGGCCGGGGGCGAGCAGCGGCAGGATCACCCGGCGGAAGGCGCCGAAGCGGGTGCAGCCGTCCACCATGGCGGACTCCTCCAGCTCCACCGGGATGTTCACCACGAAGCCGCGGATCATGATCGTCGCGAACGGCAGCGTGGAGACCAGGTAGACGACGATCAGGCTCCAGTACTCGTCGATGCCGCCCATGGCGTTGAGCTGGGCGTAGATCGGGATGAGCATCGCCGTCGGCGGGAGCATCTGGACCAGGATGAGGATGAGGACCAGGGGCTTGCGGCCGAAGAAGCGGAACCGGCCGATGGCCAGGGCCGCCAGGGTGGCGATGACCATGCCGCCGAGGACGGCGGTGATCGTGACGATGAGGCTGGACTGGACCGCGGTGCCGAAGTTCGGCTGGTCGACGGCCTTGACGAAGTTGTCGAAGGTGATCGACGAGGGCCACAGGGTCTGGTCGTACGAGCGGATCTCGCGGCTGGGCCGCAGGGCGCTGACGACCAGCCAGTAGACCGGGAAGACCATGACCAGGGCGATGCCGAGGCCGAGGATGTTCAGGCCGACCCGGGTCTTCTTGCGGTCCGGGCGCAGGACCTGAGGTGTGTCGGTCGTGGTGCTCATTCGACCTCTCCCGTCTTCATGAGCTGGCGCAGGTAGTACACGGCCACCGCGGACAGCAGGATCACCGTGATCAGGGCGATGGCGGAACCCTGGCTGAAGGAGGTGGACTCGAACGCCTTGGAGTACGAGTAGAGGCCGAGGGTCTCGTACTCGGGCTCGGGCTTGCTGCCGCGCAGCAGCCAGATCTGGCCGAAGACGTTGAAGTCCCAGATCACCGACAGCGTGGAGACCATGGAGAAGACCGGCTTGATGACCGGCCAGGTCACGTAGCGGAAGACCCCGAAGCTGGTGGCGCCGTCGAGCGAGGCGGCCTCCTCCAGCTCCTGGGGGACCTGGGTGAGGGCCGCGTACAGCGTGACGACGACGAACGGGATGGCGCCCCAGACGACCAGCAGGGTGATGATCGCGAAGCCCTGGACCGGGTTGAGGTACCAGTTGTGGCCGAGCCAGTCCTCGCCCACGACCTTCGCGATGAGGGTGTTGATGAGGCCGTAGTCGGAGTCGGCCATGAACCGGAAGATGGAGGCGGCGACCATCAGCGGCATCGACCAGGCGGCGATCAGGCAGAAGGTCAGGATGAGCCGCACCCAGGTGGACAGCCGGCGCATCAGCAGGGAGATCAGCAGGCCGATGCCCATGGTCAGCGTCACGCAGACGGCCATGAAGACGACGGTGCGGAAGGTCACCCACCAGAACTCGGAGTCGCCGAGGATGTTGGTGAACTGGTCGAAGCCGACCCAGGGTGCGGGATCACCGGTCCACAGCTCGCGCCTCCCCATGTCCTGGAAGGACATGATGACGGTCTTGGCGAGCGGGTAGAGGTAGACGGCGGCGATCGCCACGATCGCCGGGAGGATCAGGAGGTAGGGCAGCAGTTCGCCCTTCTTCCGCTTCCTCTTCTGCTTCAGGGGAGCGTTGCCGCCCTCGTCGGACAGGGGGCTCCCGTCCGCCTGGGGATCACGTGGTACGGGGACCGGTGGCCCGGCGGCCTTGGTATCGGCGGCAGTCACGTGGCTGACCTTCCATCGCGGGTCCGAGGCAGCCCCCCGGAAAACACGGCGTTCTTGAGCTGAAGCGGGCGGGGGCCGCGGCGCAGTGCCGGGCCCCCGCCTGGCGATCAGAAGGCTCAGGCCTTCTTGTTGATCAGTGCGTCGATCTCGCTGTCGGCCTTCTTGGTGGCGTCGGCGACGGACGTGCCCTTGAGGATCTTCAGGAGCATGTTCTCCAGAATCTCCTCCTTCTCGATGGAGGCCCAGCCCGGAGCGATCGGCGTGAACCAGGCGTCCGGCACCGCGTTGGCGATGGCGGCCGTCTCGGGCTTGGCCTTCAGCGGCTCAAGCTGCTTCTCGTTGTTCGGGAGGATGTTCTTCGACGCGAGGACGTCCATGGACTTCGCGTTGGTGAAGAGGGAGATCCACTCCTCGCCCAGGTCCTGGACCTTGGACTTGGAGATGGTGGCGAGGTCGGAGCCGCCGATGAAGGACGGGAGCGCCTTGCCGTTCGGGCCGGGCATACCGGCCGTGGCGATCTTGCCGTCGAGCTTCGGGTTGCCGTTCTCACCCGTGGTGACGCTGCCGGCCTCCCAGGCCTGGCCGTAGATGACCGCGGCCTTCTCGTTGGCCATGACGTTGGCGTGGTCCTGCTCGTCCTTCGTCTGGTCGGCCTTGTTGTACTTCTTGACCAGGTCGACGAAGTGCTGGATGCCCTTCTGCGCCTCGGGGGTGGAGAGGGTGGCCTTCCACTCCTTCGAGCCCTCGTCGTACTTGGCGATCTGGCCGCCCTCGGCTGCGACGTAGGACATCGCGGCGTACCAGTAACGGCCCGGGTAGTACAGGGACGAGGCGCGCTTGTCCTTCTTCGCGAGCTCGGCCTGGACCTTGTCCATCGCCTTGAGGAAGTCGTCCTCGTTCTGCGGGAGGGTGTCGCTGCCGGTACCGGCCTTCAGCATGTCCTTGTTGTAGACCGCGAGGCGGGCGGAGGCGTAGTAAGGAACGCAGTAGATCTTGCCCTCGTAGGAGCAGGTGTCCTTCAGACCCTTGATCCAGGTGTCCGAGTTCTCGTACTTCGAGGTGTCGATCTCGCCGAGCGCGCCGTTGAGGATGTACTGCATGGTCTCGGTGTTGCCGAGTTCGACAACGTCCGGGAACTTGTCGCCACCGAGGGAGGTGTCGAGCTTCTTGACCTTGTCAGCCCAGCCCTGGTACTGGATCTTGACGTTGACGTTCGGGTACTTCTTCTTGAACTGGGCGTTGACGTCCTTCACCAGTTCCGGCCAGGTCGACTGGGCCTCGCCCATGAGCCAGACAGTCAGGTCTTCCTTGCGGTCCTTCGGGTCCTTCGAGGACGTCTTGTCGTCCGAACCACACGCCGCGATGGAAACCAACATGCCCGCGACGCCGATCGCCGCGATGAGCTTGCGCTTCACGCCACCCTCCTCAGGGATGCTGCAACCCCCTCCCCACCGCGCGAGAACGTCGACGAGTACCTCTGGGGCTGGGACCTGGTCTTTAATGGTTTAGACCAGTACCGGGAGCTTGGCCTAGACCTTTAGGGGTGTCAAGGGTGTATAAGAAGTGCACTCGCGTCCGTTATAGGACCGACACCTGAGGGAGGGCGACGAGCCGTGACCGGACCGTGCCACCATGTGAGCCGCGACAGACGGAGGAGCCGGTGACGGCAGCAACGCAGCAGTCGGGAAGGCGGGCCATGGGCGCCGACGGGGGCAGTTCGGAGAACGAGACGGGTGCGGGCGCCGGGACGCGCACCGCGCGCGTCCCGAAGTACTACCGGCTGAAGCGACATCTCCTCGACATGACGGACACCATGCCGCCGGGCACCCCCGTCCCCCGGAACGGACCCTGGCGGCCGAGTTCGACACCTCGCGCACCACCGTGCGCCAGGCCCTCCAGGAGCTGGTCGTCGAAGGCCGGCTGGAGCGCATCCAGGGCAAGGGCACCTTCGTCGCCAAGCCGAAGGTCTCCCAGGCCCTGCAACTCACCTCGTACACCGAGGACATGCGCGCCCAGGGACTCGAACCGACCTCGCAGCTCCTGGACATCGGCTACGTCACCGCCGACGACACCCTGGCCGGGCTGCTCGACATCGGCGCCGGCGGCCGGGTCCTGCGGATCGAGCGGCTGCGCCTGGCGAGCGGTGAGCCGATGGCCATCGAGACCACGCACCTGTCGGCCAAGCGCTTTCCCGCGCTGCGCCGTTCACTGGTCAAGTACACCTCGCTCTACACCGCGCTCTCCGAGGTGTACGACGTCCGGCTGGCCGAGGCCGAGGAGACCATCGAGACCTCCCTGGCCACCCCGCGCGAGGCCGGGCTGCTCGGCACCGACGTGGGCCTGCCGATGCTGATGCTCTCCCGGCACTCGCTGGACGAGCAGGGCGAACCGGTCGAGTGGGTGCGCTCGGTCTACCGCGGCGACCGCTACAAGTTCGTCGCCCGCCTGAAGCGGCCGCTGGACTGACCCCTCGTACGCATGTGCTTCCGAACGGCCCCCGGACCGCCCCCGGGGGCCGTTCGGCGTTCCCGTGGCCGGGCTTGGCCTGGACCAGCCCTCGGACGTTTGCCGCCATTCCGGCCAACCGGCCGGTCCGTGACGACCGTTGCCGGACCGCAATGCGGACAGGGGGTGACGGTGGCCGGATCCCTCGCCTAGATTTCCTGCGCATTACAGGTGATCAGCGAGGGGACGGAGTCGCCGCCATGGCGGAAGAACCAGAAGGAAAGCCACCCACGGTCACACCGGTGCGGGTGGTCATCGCGCTGTGCCTCGTCGCGCCGTTCGTGGCGATGCTCTGGGTGAGTTCGTACGCGAAGATCGACCCGACCTTCATCGGCATCCCGTTCTTCTACTGGTACCAGATGCTCTGGGTGCTGATCTCCACCGCGCTCACCATGGTCGCGTACAAGCTGTGGCAGCGTGACCAGCGCGCCCGCAAGGGGGGTGCGTCGGCATGAAGGACGGCGTGAACGGCGTCGCGCTCGGCGTCTTCATCTTCTTCTTCCTGGCCGTCACGGTCATGGGCTTCCTGGCGGCCCGCTGGCGCAAGGCCGAGAACGAGGCCACGCTCGACGAATGGGGCCTGGGCGGACGGTCGTTCGGCACCTGGGTCACCTGGTTCCTGCTCGGCGGCGACCTCTACACCGCGTACACCTTCGTCGCCGTGCCCGCGGCGATCTACGCGGCCGGCGCCTCCGGCTTCTTCGCGGTGCCGTACACCATCCTGGTGTACCCGCTGATCTTCACCTTCCTGCCGCGCCTGTGGTCGGTCTCGCACAAGCACGGGTACGTCACCACCTCGGACTTCGTCCGCGGCCGGTTCGGCTCGAAGGGTCTTTCGCTGGCCGTCGCGGTCACCGGCATCCTCGCCACCATGCCGTACATCGCGCTCCAGCTCGTCGGCATCCAGGCGGTGCTGGACGTGATGGGCGTCGGCGGCGGCGAGAACACCAACTGGTTCGTCAAGGACCTGCCGCTGCTGATCGCGTTCGCGGTGCTCGCCGCGTACACCTACTCCTCCGGGCTGCGGGCGCCGGCCCTGATCGCGTTCGTCAAGGACGGGCTGATCTACCTGGTCATCGCCGTCGCGATCATCTACATTCCGATCAAGCTGGGCGGCTTCGACGACATCTTCGCCTCCGCCCAGGACAAGTTCACCAAGGCGGGCGCGGGCAGCCTCGCACCGGCCGCGGCCGGCCAGTGGGGTTACGCGACCCTGGCGCTCGGCTCCGCGCTGGCGCTCTTCATGTACCCGCACTCGATCACGGCGACGCTCTCCAGCCGCAGCCGTGAGGTGATCCGCCGCAACACCACGATCCTGCCGCTCTACTCGCTGATGCTGGGCCTGCTCGCGCTGCTCGGCTTCATGGCGATCGCCGCGGGCGTCAAGGTGGACAACGGCCAGCTGGCCATCCCGCAGCTGTTCGAGAACATGTTCCCCGACTGGTTCGCGGGCGTGGCCTTCGCCGCGATCGGCATCGGCGCCCTGGTGCCGGCCGCGATCATGTCCATCGCGGCGGCGAACCTCTTCACGCGCAACATCTACAAGGACTTCCTGAAGCCGGACGCGACGCCCGAGCAGGAGACCAGGGTCTCCAAGCTGGTCTCGCTGCTGGTCAAGGTCGGCGCGCTGGCCTTCGTCCTCACCATGGACAAGACCGTCGCGATCAACTTCCAGCTGCTGGGCGGGATCTGGATCCTCCAGACGATGCCGGCCCTGGTCGGCGGCCTGTTCACCCGGTGGTTCCACCGCTGGGCGCTGCTCGCCGGCTGGGCGGTCGGCATGGTCTACGGTACGGCTGCCGCGTACGGGGTCGCGAGCCCGACGCAGAAGCACTTCGGCGGGTCCTCCAAGGAGATCCCGGGCCTCGGCGAGATCGGCTACATCGGCCTCACCGCGTTCGTGCTGAACGTCGTGGTCGTCGTCGTCCTCACCTTCGTCCTGAACGCGCTCAAGGCCCCCGCCGGGACCGACGAGACCTCCCCCGGCGACTACACCGCGGACGCGGGCGACCCGGGCGTCCAGGAGAAGCTGCCGCCGGCCACGGCGGGCGCGCCGGGCGGTCACTGACCGCACACTTTTACGCCACGCGACACAACATGTGGGGGCTGCCCGACAGGGCGGCCCCCACATGTATGCTCGTGCTCGCTGTCGTCGCAGGGGAATCCGGTGTGAATCCGGAACTGTCCCGCAACGGTGTATTCGGTGTGCTTTCGCGCACCCGTGGAGTCCGAGGACCTGCCGACAGCGCATCCGGCTCGACCGAACCGGATGCCCAGACGTCCGGGCCTCGTGGGATGGGCCGGTGGACGCCGCACGGAGTGCGCCCCGACCGGGTCCGCTCCTGCCCGGCTGCCCCCGTGCTCCCCTCCGGCCCAGAGCCGAGCGAGGGAGAGCACCACCGTGACCATCGCGCCAGCCGATCCGGTTTCAGCGGCCGAAGCAACGGGGACCGCGAGCGACGGACCGGGCACCGCACTGCTGCGGACCCTGACCGACCTCACGGCCGACCTGCCCGACACCGACCCCGGTCGCGTCGCCGCCGCCGCCCTGCGCGGCCGCAACGCCCGGTCGGACGAGGCGGAGCTGCGCTCGCTGGCCACCGAGGCCGCGGCCGGCCTCATCTCCGAGGACCCGGCCTACTCCCGGCTCGCCGCCCGGCTGCTCACCCGGACCATCGCGGACGAGGCCGCCGGGCAGGGCGCCACCTCGTTCTCCGCCTCGGTCGCCGTGGGCCACCGCGAGGGCCTGATCGCGGACCGGACCGCCGAGTTCACGACGCTGCACGCGGACGCCCTGGACGCGCTGGTCGAGCGGTCCCTCGCGGACGGCGCCGACGACCGCTTCGGGTACTTCGGGCTGCGCACCCTGCACAGCCGCTATCTGCTGCGCCACCCGCTCACCCGCCAGGTCATCGAGACCCCCAGCACTTCATGCTCCGGGTCGCCGCCGGGCTCGCCGAGGACACCTCCGAGCGGGCGCTGGACGAAGTCGCCGCGCTGTACGGGCTGATGAGCCGGCTGGACTACCTGCCGTCCTCGCCGACGCTCTTCAACTCCGGCACCCGCCACCCGCAGATGTCCTCCTGCTACCTGCTGGACTCGCCGCTGGACGAGCTGGACTCGATCTACGACCGCTACCACCAGGTGGCCCGCCTGTCGAAGCACGCGGGCGGCATCGGCCTCTCGTACTCCCGCATCCGCGCCCGGGGCTCCCTGATCCGGGGCACCAACGGCCACTCCAACGGCATCGTGCCGTTCCTCAAGACGCTGGACGCCTCCGTCGCCGCCGTGAACCAGGGCGGCCGGCGCAAGGGTGCCGCCGCGGTCTACCTGGAGACCTGGCACGCGGACATCGAGGAGTTCCTGGAGCTGCGCGACAACACGGGCGAGGACCAGCGCCGCACGCACAACCTGAACCTGGCGCACTGGATCCCGGACGAGTTCATGCGCCGCGTCGACGCGGACGGGACCTGGTCGCTGTTCTCCCCGGCGGACGTGCCCGAGCTGACCGACCTGTGGGGCGACGAGTTCGACGCCGCCTACCGGGCGGCCGAGGCGAAGGGCCTGGCCCGCAAGACCATGCCGGCCCGCGAGCTGTACGGCCGGATGATGCGGACCCTGGCGCAGACCGGGCAGGGTTGGATGACGTTCAAGGACGCCTCCAACCGCACCGCGAACCAGACCGCCGAGCCGGGCAGGGTCGTGCACTCCTCGAACCTGTGCACCGAGATCCTGGAGGTCACCGACGACGGCGAGACGGCCGTCTGCAACCTCGGCTCGGTCAACCTCGGCGCGTTCGTGGACGGCGGCTCGATCGACTGGGAGCGCCTGGACGCCACCGTGCGGACCGCGGTGACCTTCCTCGACCGGGTCGTGGACATCAACTTCTACCCGACCGAGCAGGCCGGCCGGTCCAACGCCCGCTGGCGGCCGGTGGGCCTGGGCGCGATGGGCCTCCAGGACGTCTTCTTCCAGCTGCGGCTGCCCTTCGACTCCCCCGAGGCCCGGGCGCTCTCCACGAAGATCGCCGAGCGCATCATGCTGGCCGCGTACGAGGCGTCCTGCGCCCTCGCGGAGCGGTCGGGTCCGCTGCCCGCCTGGTCGGAGACCCGGGCCGCGCGCGGGGTGCTGCACCCCGACCACTACGACACGGAGCTGCACTGGCCGGAGCGCTGGGAGGCGCTGCGGGCCCGGATCGCGACGACCGGGATGCGCAACTCGCTGCTCCTGGCCATCGCCCCGACCGCGACGATCGCCTCGATCGCGGGGGTCTACGAGTGCATCGAGCCCCAGGTCTCGAACCTCTTCAAGCGGGAGACCCTGAGCGGTGAGTTCCTCCAGGTCAACGGCTATCTGGTGGACGAGCTGAAGCGGCTCGGCGTGTGGGACGCGCGGACGCGTGAGGCGCTGCGCGAGTCGAACGGCTCGGTGCAGGGCTTCGCCTGGATCCCGGCGGACGTGCGGGCGCTGTACCGCACCGCGTGGGAGATCCCGCAGCGCGGTCTGATCGACATGGCGGCGGCCCGTACGCCGTTCCTCGACCAGAGCCAGTCGCTCAACCTGTTCCTGGAGACGCCGACGATCGGGAAGCTCTCCTCGATGTACGCGTACGCCTGGAAGCAGGGCCTGAAGACGACGTACTACCTGCGGTCGCGTCCGGCGACCCGGATCGCCCGTGCCGCGTCCGGGGCCGCTTCGGCCGCCGCCCCCATCCCCGTACAGCAGGCGCAGGCGCCCGACGCGGACGCCATCGCCTGCTCCCTGGAAAACCCCGAGTCCTGCGAGGCCTGCCAGTAATGACCACCGCCGACACCGAGAAGAACCTGCTCGACCCGGGCTTCGAGCTGACCCTGCGGCCCATGCGCTACCCGGACTTCTACGAGCGCTACCGGGACGCGATCAAGAACACCTGGCACGTCGAGGAGGTCGACCTCCACTCGGACGTGGCGGACCTCGCCAGGATGACGCCCGCCGAGCAGCACCTGATCGGACGCCTGGTGGCGTTCTTCGCGACCGGTGACTCGATCGTCGCGAACAACCTGGTGCTGACGCTGTACAAGCACATCAACTCCCCCGAGGCGCGGCTGTACCTGTCGCGGCAGCTGTTCGAGGAGGCCGTGCACGTCCAGTTCTATCTGACGCTGCTCGACACCTATCTGCCCGACCCGGACGACCGCGCGGCGGCGTTCGCGGCGGTGGAGAACATCCCGTCCATCCGCGAGAAGGCTCAGTTCTGCTTCCGCTGGATGGACTCGGTGGAGAAGATCGACCGGCTGGAGTCGAAGGCGGACCGCCGTCGCTTCCTGCTGAACCTGATCTGCTTCGCGGCGTGCATCGAGGGGCTGTTCTTCTACGGCGCCTTCGCGTACGTGTACTGGTTCCGCTCGCGCGGGCTGCTGCACGGCCTCGCCACGGGGACCAACTGGGTCTTCCGCGACGAGACCATGCACATGAACTTCGCGTTCGAGGTCGTGGACACGGTCCGCAAGGAGGAGCCGGACCTCTTCGACGACGCCCTCCAGCAGCAGGTCACCGACATGCTGAAGGAGGCCGTCGAGGCGGAGCTGCAGTTCGGCCGCGACCTGTGCGGCGACGGGCTGCCCGGCATGAACACCGAGTCCATGCGCGAGTACCTGGAGTGCGTCGCCGACCAGCGGCTCACCCGCCTCGGATTCCCGGCGGTGTACGGATCGCAGAACCCGTTCTCGTTTATGGAGCTCCAGGGGGTCCAGGAGCTCACGAACTTCTTCGAGCGGCGCCCGTCGGCCTACCAGGTCGCCGTCGAGGGCACGGTCGGCTTCGACGACGACTTCTAGGCGGAAGGGCTAGATCCTCGCCCAGCTCCTGACGTACGGACGCCGTGCGGCCCCCACCGGCCGCGCGGCGTCCACGCTTTGCGGTGGGCGGGTGCTCCGGTCCTGTTCCGCTTCGCGCAGCTCGCGGTCGATGCGGCGCTCGCGGGCGGCGCCGATGAGCGCCGGCAGCAGGACGAGGGCGAAAAGTGCGGAAATGCCGAGGAAGTTCTGGAATGTGTTCATGCCTCTACTGTCCTCGTTCCGGCGAAGAAGCGGCAGTGGCAGGACTGTCATAGGACATCGAATTACTGCCACACTGGGTCCATGCTGAACAACGTCGCCGCCCTGATGCTCGATGACGTCCACCCCTTCGAACTCGGCGTGCTCTGCGAGGTGTTCGGCCTCGACCGCAGCGACGAGGGCCTGCCGGTGCACGATTTCGCGGTGGTCTCCGGCGAGGGGCCCCAGCTGCGCACCCACGCCGGCTTCACGATCCACACCCCCTACGGCCTCGACCGGTTGGAGGAGGCCGACCTCGTCGCCGTCCCGGCCGGCAGCCGCTTCGGGGAGCGCGAGTTCCCGGCGGACGTCCTGACCGCCCTGCGCCGGGCCGTGGAGCGGGGCGCCCGGGTGCTCAGCGTCTGCTCGGGGCCTACCTCCTGGGCGCGGCCGGGCTGCTCGACGGCCGCCGCTGCACCACGCACTGGCGGCACGCCGACGACCTGGCCCGCCGCTTCCCCGAGGCCGCCGTGGAGCCGGACGTGCTGTACGTGGAGGACGGGCCGGTCACCACGTCGGCGGGGACGGCGGCGGGGATCGACGCCTGCCTGCACCTGGTCCGCCAGGCGTACGGGCCGGCCGCCGCCAACACCATCGCCCGGCGGATGGTGGTGCCGCCGCACCGGGACGGCGGGCAGGCGCAGTACATCCAGCGGCCGCTGCCGCGCACCCGGTGCGACACCGTGGGCGGCACGCTGGCCTGGATGGAGCGCCACCTCGACCGCGAGATGACCGTCGAACAGCTCGCGGACCGGGCGCACATGTCGCCGCGCACCTTCGCCCGCCGCTTCCAGCAGGAGACCGGGACCACTCCGTACCGCTGGCTGCTGCGCCAGCGCGTCCTGCTGGCCCAGCACCTCCTGGAGACATCCGACGAAACCATCGACACCATCGCCGACCGGACCGGCTTCGGGACGGCGGCGGCGCTGCGCCACCAGTTCGTACGGGCGCTGGACACCACGCCACAGGCGTACCGGCGCACCTTCCGGGGGCCGTCCGCCCTCACCGAGGCGGCCTGAGGCGAGCGGGGCACATCCGATCATTCGTCCAACCGGTCGCGCGACCTGTCCATGGACCGGGCCTTCGCGCGCGCGTCAGGGTCGATGCCATGGACATGCTGAAGGCAAGACGAAGGACCATCGGGGCCGTGGTGGCCGCGCTCGCCGCCGCCCTGCTCCCCTGGCAGACCGCCTCGGCCGGGGAGGCCCCGGCGTCGGCTCCCCCGCCGGAGGTGCTGCCCTCGCTGCGCCAGTGGCAGCCGGGCAGCGGCACGTTCGTCCTCACCGACCGGGCCAGGATCGTGCTGGACGGGGTGCGCGAGCGGCGTACGGCGGAGGACGCGGCCCGGTTCGCCGGTGAGCTGGACGGCAGACAGCGGGTCTCCCGGGGCCGGGCGCGCGCCGGTGACATCGTGCTGCGCCAGGACGCCTCGCTGAAGCGCTCCCTCGGGGCGGAGGGCTACCGGCTGGAGGTCGGCGACCGGGTCACGGTGACGGCGGCCACCTCGGCGGGCGTGTTCTACGGCTCGCGCACGGTGCTCCAGCTCCTGAACGACGACGGGCGGGCCGCGCGCGGCTCGGCGACCGACGTGCCCGCGTACCGGGAGCGCGGGGTCGGGGTCTGCGCCTGCTACATCAACGTGTCGCTGCCCTGGTTCGAGCGGCTGATGAAGGACATGGCGTCCCAGAAGCTCAACCAGCTGTGGATCGAGGCGAAGGTCCGCAGCGACACCGACCCGGAGTCGGCGTTCTGGGGCTACTACACCAAGCCGCAGATCCGCTCGCTGGCCGCGATGGCGAAGAAGTACCACATCGACCTGGTCCCGGAGATCAACTCCCCCGGCCACATGGACCCGTACCTGGAGAAGCACCCGGAGCTCCAGCTCAAGGACAAGGACGGCACGGCCTCCGCGCCCCGCCTGGACATCTCGCGGCCCGAGGCGCTCACGTACTACACCTCGCTGGTCGACGAGGCCCTGGACGTCTGGGGCAGCGGCACCTGGCACATGGGCGCCGACGAGTACATGCTCGGCTCCTCCTACCCGGACTATCCGCAGCTCCAGGCGGCGGCCACCGCGAAGTTCGGCGCGTCGGCCACCCCGGACGACCTGTTCGTGGACTTCATCAACCAGGTGAACGCCCATGTGAAGAAGCAGGGCCGCTCGCTGCGGATCTGGAACGACGGGCTCCTGGGCCGCAACACGCTCGTCCCGCTGGACCGTGACATCACCGTCGAGCACTGGCTCGGCGGCGGCGCCATCCAGCAGCCGTCCGCCCTGCTCGCCGAGGGCCGCCCGGTGATGAACTCCGCCTACGCGCTGTACCTGGTGCGCGGCGGCTACACCACCAAGACCCGGGAGCTGTACGAGAGCGACTGGACGCCCCTGCGCTTCGAGGGCGAGACGCTGCCCGCCACGGCGGCGAACCTGACCGGCGCGAAGATCAGCCTGTGGCCGGACAGCGCGGCGGCCGAGACCGAGAACGAGGTCGAGGCGAAGGTCTTCATGCCGCTGCGCTTCCTCGCCCAGGCCACCTGGGGCGGCCCCAAGCCCAGTGCGACGTACGCCGGTTTCGAGGCCATGGCCCGCCGCATCGGCCACGCCCCCGGCTGGGGCGGTACCGACCGCGCCCCGCTGGCCGACGGCACCTACCGGCTGACGTCCGGCGCGAAGGCGCTGGCCCCGGCGGCGGACTCCGGGGTCGCCCTGGTCAAGGGCGCGAAGGCGGCCTGGACGCTCACCGCGACCGACGACGGCTACTACACGGTCCGCTCGGCGGACGGGCTGTGCCTGGACGCGGTACGCGGCAAGAAGTACCTGGGCGCACCGCTGGAGGTGGGCGCCGAACTCTCGCTCGGGGCCTGCTCGGCGGGGGCGCGCACCCAGCGCTGGCAACTGGACGCCGACCACGGGGCGTTCGCCCTGCGCAACGCGATCTCGCAGCTGCGGCTGACCGAGCGCCGGGCGGACGGCGCGGCGGTGCAGACGACCGGCGGCACACCGCTGCGGGCCGGGGCGTAAGCACGAGCGGTGGGGGCCCGCCGAGGGTCGGCGGGCCCCCACCGCGTGGGTCAGATACCGCAGTTGGGCGCGGACCAGTAGTGGCTGGGGCCCTGGTTCACATGGACGTGGTCGTTGTGGTCCGGGTAGCCCGGGCCGAGGATGCCGTTGAACCCGTGGTTGCGGGCCTCCTTGGCGAGGGTGCAGAACGCGATCCCGCCGAGGTCGGCCGCGTCACCGTACAGGTGGCGGCTGTTCGAGGCGCCGCCCACGGCACTGTTGCAGGACGTCGAGCGGAAGCCGCTGTTGATGGTGATGGGCCGGTCGCCGAGCGCGTGGCGCAGCGCCTCCAGCTTCCACATGGTGCTCAGCGCGTTGGCCTTCGCCGTGGCCGCCGAGACCGCGCCGCCCGACCAGGTGCTGTTGCAGCGGTTCATCTCGGCGTACGTGAAGTGCGCCGGGGTGCAGTCGTTGTCCTGGAGGGCGTAGAGCTTGGCCTGCGTGGCGGGGCCCGCGACGCCGTCGGCGGCCAGCCCGTACGCGGCCTGGAAGCGCTTGACGGCGGCGGTGGTGGCGGGGCCGTACGAGCCGTCGACGGCCAGGACCGAGTTGTAGCCGGGGTAGCCGGCGACCCGGATCTGGAGCTGCTTCACGTCGTCGCCGGTGGCGCCGGACTTCAGGGTGCGGGTCCAGGTGTAGCAGCCGTCGGCGTGCGCGGTGCCGGCGGTGACCACGGCACCGCCCAGCGCAAAGGCCATGGTCATGACAAGGCTGAGCAGGAGTCGTGCGGAACGTCTGATCACGGGGGCTCCCTACCGCTGTCGAAGGTGTGGTGCACGAGCCTGGCGGATGCGGCGGAGCCCGTCAACTACGCGTGTAGAAACGGGGTTGGCGGAGAGACGAACGCGGCGCGGGACGGGCCCGCGCCGCGTTCGCCGCAAAGGCTCAGTCGTTCGGGACGACCTCGTAGCGCGGGGTGTTCTCGGCCATCTGCCGCAGCGCGTCCTTGCGCTCGCGCTTGGACAGCCGGTCGATGTACAGGTACCCGTACAGGTGGTCCGTCTCGTGCTGGAGGCAGCGCGCGAAGTAGCCCGTGCCGCGCACCCGGACCGGATTGCCCTTCGCGTCCTGGCCGCGCACCACCGCGTAGTCCGGGCGCGCCAGCTTGGCGTACGCCGTCGGCACGGAGAGGCAGCCCTCGCCGGAGTCGTCCAGGACGCGCGCCTCGGGCGGCAGCTCCTCCAGGACCGGGTTGCAGATGGCGCCGACGTGCCGCACGCCCTCGTCGTCGGGGCAGTCGTAGACGAAGACCTTGAGGTCGACGCCGATCTGGTTGGCGGCCAGGCCGACGCCCTCCGCCGTGCGCTGGCTCGCGAACATGTCGTCGATCAGCGCGGCCAGCTCGTCGCCGAACTCCGTGACGTCCTTGCACTCCTTGTGCAGGACCGGGTTGCCCACGACCGTGATCGGACGGGAGGTGCCGCGCTCGCGGTGTGCCGTCTCGCGCGCCTCACAGTCCTCGGTGTCGATGAGGAAGCCCTCCTCGTCGACGCTGACCTGCTCGTCCGTCTCCTGCTGCGCCATGTCCGCCGTACGCCTTCCTCAAAACCCGAATCGATAGGCGTACAGCCTACGGGCACGGGTCAGCAGACTTCTTCGAGATCGCGCCACTCGCGGCTGTCCGGGCTGTCCGCCACCCAGCCGTCCAGCAGACCGCGCACCAGTCCGGCCGGGGCCGCCAGGCCGCATTCACGCTCCGGCACCCACAGCTCACCGGCCGTGCGGTGGCCCAGCGGGCCCGGGTGGCCCGGCTCGCTGTGGTCGTGCGGGTCCAGGTGCTCGCCGTCGCCCTCGTCGCTCTCCATCCGGCTCTCCGAACAGGAACGGCACAGCAGCCGCACCGAAGAGGACCAGTCCTCGGCGGCGAACCCCGCGTCGGAGGCCAGCTGCTCCAGCGCGTCCCGGTCCGCCTCCGTGGCCGCTTCCAGCAGCACCACCCAGGTCGGCACGGGCGACGGGGCCCACAGCTCGATCTCGTCGAACACCGGGTAGGACGGGCCCGCCGCGGTGATCCGCTCACCGTTCGGCACCCCGTCGTGCAGCACGACCTCGCCCCAGCGCCGCCCGGACGACGGCAGCGGGATCGACAGCACCTCTATCCGGGCCGGGTCGAGACGGCGGCCCCACACGACCTCGGCCTCGCCCTCCGGCGACAGCCGTACCGCCGCGCTGCCCAGCTCCATGCCGACCGGCTCGCTGCCCGCGGCCGGGGTCTGCTGACCGCCGCCGGGGACCTTCAGCCCGTACGCCTGCCAGGCGCGGCGCGCCAGCGGCCAGTCCTGGAGGGCGGTCGCGGCGATGCCCACGTTCCACCAGTCCGGCGCTCCGGACTCCTTGTCGAGCAGGGCGACGGCCCGCAGCCCGGCGGCCCTCGCCTGTTCCCAGTCGTGCCGGAACTTGTGCAGCAGCGCCAGGTTGAACCACGACTCGGAGAGCCAGGGCTCCAGGTCCGCCGCGCGTGTCAGCAGCGCCCCCGCGTCCTCGTACCGGCCGTCGCCGATCAGCGTGAACGCGCGGTCCGTGGCCTGCCGCCAAGAGGCGGACGGCCGATGCCGTACCTTCCCGAAGATCCTCACGATTCCCGCCTGTCCCGACTGGACACCCTCGTTCTACCGCTCTCTTCGCATCCAACCATGCCGGGCCCGGGGCCCGCTCATTACCCATCGGTTACCCGGGCGGGACGGGGGTCAGACCGCCCCGGGCCAGAACGCGCGCCAGGGACTCCACCACCTGCGGCTGGTAGTCGTGCCCGGTGCCGAGCCTGAGCTGTTCCAGCGCACCCAGTGGCCCCGAGAGGCTTTCCCCGCTGAGGTCGTCGTATGCATTCACCGCCCGGACGATCCTGGCGGACAGCGGCTGCTCGCGGTAGGGGTCGGCCTGCCGCTCTACCACGACGGCCACCTTCGCGTCCACCCCGGTCTGCCGGACCACCGCACCTCCGAGCAGCGCGATCCGGCGCTGCTCGGCGGCCGGCAGCAGGGCCGTCGCCCCGTCCGGCACCGGGTCGACCAGGGAGAGCTGGCCGATGTCGTGCATCAGCGCCGCGTACTCCAGGACGATGAGCTCCGGCCCGGTCAGGCCCATCTCGCGCCCGACGGCCGTGCACAGCTCGGCCACCCGGCGGGCGTGGCCGTGCGGGGTGTACCCGGCGATCTCGGTGGACCGGGCGAGCGAGGCGATGGTCTGCCGGTACGTGGTGCGCACGGCGGCGAACCTGCGGTACGAGAGCTGGGTGAGCAGCAGCGGTACGCAGAGCACGGGCAGCGCCCACAGCCCGGCGGCGGCCACCCCGAGCGCCATGACCGCGCCGGTCGCGCAGACGGCCGAGCCGATGCCGGTGAGCGCCCGCAGCTCGTCGCGGAGCAGCGGGCCGTACGGTGCGGGGGTGGCCCGGGAGCCGCGCGGCAGGGTGCGGGCGCGCAGCAGGAGCGCGGCGAGCACGGCGTCGCACAGGGCGGTCAGGCCGAGCAGCAGGAGCAGGAAGGCCGCGTAGTACGGACCGTCGCCGAACCACTGCTCGCTGAGGCCCGCGTTGTACAGCGGCTGGAAGCAGACCGCCGCGAAGGTCACGGTGAGCATCCGCCGGGCCACCTGGTCGGCGCCCGGCCCGTCGCCCCGCGCCAGCTGCGGCACCGAGGCGACGAGCTGGGCGGCGGCGAGGACCGCGACGACCTGGAGGACCCCGTGGCTGGTGGGCTGCCCGCCGCTGCGCCCGAGCAGGGCGTACGCGAGGGCCCCGGCGGCGCCGAGGGGCGCGGGCTCCCGCTCCCCGGGCAGGGCGCCCCAGCGGGCCAGCTCCCCGATGGTGATGAGGGCGCCGAAGGCGAGGGCGTGCCCCGGATCGTGGACGCCCCGCCACAGCGTGTGACCGAGCCCGGCGGCGGCGAGGACGAGGGCGACGCCGCGCACGGCGAGGGTGGCGGGCCCCGGGGTCACCGGGGGTCCTCGGTTCCTTCGGGCGGCCGGGGGCTCAGCGGTGCGGGGACGGGCCCGGCACCGTCCGCCTCGCGCGGCGGCGGCAGCTGCGCGTCGTCCGCCGTGACCGCCCCGAACCAGCCGTACCGCTCCAGGCCGCGCGCCAGGGCCCGCACCATCTGGGGGTCGAACTGCGTGCCCGCGCACCGCTTCAGCTCCTCCACGGCGACCGGGACCGGCCGGCCCCGCCGGTAGGAGCGGGTCGAGGTCATGGCGTCGAAAGCGTCGGCGACGGCGACGATGCGGGCGCATTCGGGGATGCCCCGGCCGGAGAGCCCGTACGGGTAGCCGCTGCCGTCGAGGCGTTCGTGGTGGTGCAGGATCGCGGCCCTGGCCTCGCCGAGGAAGCCGATGCCCCGGACGATCTCGTGCCCGTACTCCGGGTGCAGCTCGATGACGCGCCGCTCCTCGGGGGTGAGCGGGCCGTCCTTGCGCAGGACGCGGGTGGGGACGCCCAGCTTGCCGACGTCGTGCAGGATGCCGGCGAACCGGAGGACTTCGACGCGTTCCCGGTCGAGGCCCAGTTCGTGCGCGATGAGGACGGAGGCGCGGCCGACGCGTTCGCTGTGGCCCCGGGTGTAGGTGTCCTTGATGTCGACGGCCTGGACGAGCGCCCTGATGGTGGCCCGGTGCGCGGCGTGCTCGCGGTGGTACTGGGCGTAGACCCAGCAGGAGATGTACATGGGCAGCAGCACGAAGAGCGCGGCGAGCGGCCCGTACGGGCTGTTCCAGAGGACGGCCATCATCAGCCCGGCGAGGCCGTGCACCAGGTGGGGGGCGAGGGAGCGCGGCAGGAGCCCGCGCCAGGCCCGGCGGACCGGCAGCTGCTCGGCGACGAGCAGGATCGAGCCGTCGAGGGCGGCGAGCACGGCGCTGAAGGCGAGGGCCGCCGCGCAGACGGGCAGCAGCGCGTAGGGCAGGTCGGGCGGGCTGCCGAGCGCGGCGGGCCCGCCGAGCAGCGCGTGGACGCGGGCGGCCGCCCAGACGGCGACGGCCAGTTCGGCGGCGCGCCAGATCCGGCGGGCGGCGGCGGGCGGTTTGCCGGCCCGGCCCACGAGGGAGCCGGGGACGGCGACGAGCGCCGCCGCCTGGGGCGGCAGCAGGAAGGCGGCGGCGAGCAGCAGCGGGAAGAAGGACCCCGCGCCGATGAAGCCGACCGGGAAGGGGCGGCGGCCGAGGAGTTCGCAGGCGAGGTAGAGCCCGGCGAGCAGGGCGAGGGTGGTCCACGGGGTGCCGGGGCGCAGGGCGGGCGCGGCGCACAGGGCCGCGCCGAGGGCGACGGCGCCGATATGGGCCCGCGCCGCCCCGCGTGTGGCTCTCACCCTGGCTCGCCCCCCAGCTCCGCTCGTGAAGGGGCCACGCTAACGAGCGGGGCGATCCGGGCGGGTGCCGTTGGGGGCGATTAGCACGTTCGGGTGAAGCGCGGGAGGTTTACTCCTTGGCGGCGCTCGGTACCTCGGGGCCGGAGACCGTGACGTCCTGTTCCGGCACCGCCTGTCCCGAGCGGATGAGGTCGATGCGGCCCATCACCTTGGAGCGCAGGTCGGCCGGCACGTCGTCCTGGCCGCAGCAGCGCTTCACCAGCTTCTTGACGGCCTGTTCGAGGCCGTACTTCTCCAGGCACGGGGAGCACTCGACGAAGTGCTCCTCGAACTTGGTGCAGTCGCTGTCGGGCATCTCCCGGTCGAGAAACTCGTAGAGGTGGTCGAGAACCTCTGCGCACTCCGTCTCGTGCGGCTCTCCGCAGCTCATGAGCCCGAGCCTTTCCGATCGTCCGACTCCCCGGCGCCGGCGGGGACGAGCCCGCGGTCACGGGCGTAGTCCTCCAGCATGCCGCGCAGTTGGCGGCGGCCCCGGTGCAGTCGGGACATCACCGTACCGATGGGAGTCCCCATGATGTCCGCGATCTCCTTGTAGGCAAAGCCCTCGACATCGGCGAGATAGACCGCGATGCGGAACTCCTCGGGGATCGCCTGCAACGCGGACTTCACGTCCGAGTCGGGCAGGTGGTCGAGGGCCTGGGACTCGGCGGAGCGCAGTCCGGTCGACATGTGCGACTCGGCGCGGGCCAGCTGCCAGTCCTCGATCTCCTCGGCGGCACTGCGCTGGGGTTCGCGCTGCTTCTTGCGGTACGAGTTGATGAAGGTGTTCGTGAGGATGCGGTACATCCACGCCTTGAGGTTGGTGCCCTCACGGAACTGGTGGAAGGAGCCGTACGCCTTGGCATACGTCTCCTGGACCAGGTCCTCGGCGTCCGCGGGATTGCGCGTCATGCGCAGGGCTGCCGAGTACATCTGGTCGAGGAAACCGAGGGCGTCGCGCTCGAAACGCGCGTTGCGCTCGGCCGTCGTCTCCTGCGGGCGGCCGTCGTCGGTCCCTGTGTCGGTCCCTGTGACCGGACCCACCTCCTCCAACGCTGGGGCGGAGCCGAAACCGGACCCGCTCGAATCGGAGAATAGTCGACCTTGGTCCGGCGCGGGCTGTCGATCCGTTCCGCCGAGTGACCGCTCGGGAGTGGTCGTGGCCGCGTGCAGGACCGTCCACTCCAGGTCAGCGGCGTTCGAGCGACGCGGGCAGATGGTCGAACCCATGCGACGGACTCCCTCTCCACTTACGACGTTGGCGTACCGATGTCCCTCACAACAGCGGCCTCCCGCCGGGCATTCCCGGGCGCGCGAGGGGCCCGCGTCACGCCATTTCCCCCAGCCATTCGGCGACGGACGTGGTGAGGATCTCCATCGCCCGCTCCTCGGTGAGCCCGGACCGCTTCGGTACGGAGAAGCCGTGGTCGCCGTACGGCACTTCGGTGATCCGGTAGTCGCCGGGCGGGAATTCGGCGGGCTTCCCGAAGGGGTCGTTGCCGCCCTGGACGACGAGCGCGTCCACCCCGCAGCCCAGCAGCTCGTCGGCCCGGCTCTTCTCGGGGCGGCCCGGCGGGTGCAGCGGGAAGCTGAGCGCCAGGACCGCGCGGGCGCCGAGTTCGGCGGCGGTACGGCAGGCCACGCGGGCCCCGGCGCTGCGTCCCCCGGCGACGACCGGCAGGCCGGGCGCGGCAAGGGCCGGCCAGAGTCCGCGCCAGCCGGTGTCCAGGGTCTTCGGGGCGGGCGCGAGCTTCTTGCCGGCCACCCGCCAGGGCTGCTCCACGAGGGCGACGGTCACGCCGTGCGGGGGCAGGGCGGCGCCGAGGGCCCTGAGGTCGCGGGCCTCGATGCCGCCTCCGGCGCCGTGGCCGAGGGCGAGCACGAGGCGCGGGGCGGGGGCGGCGAGCCAGGTGATGCGGGCGGTGCCGGTGTCGGTCTCGACGGTCTCGGCGCGGGGGTGGCGGCGTCGGTGTTCACGGAGCCATCCAACCAACACCCGGTGGGCGGTACGGGGATGGCGCGGGGCCCCGTCGCGTACGGCTCAGAAGAGGGTGCTCACCTCGGGCTCGGCCAGCTCGTCCTTCAGCTCGGGGCCGTTGTTGCGGACGTTGCTGACGGCGGTCGCGACCGGGTAGGCGCGCATCAGGCCGGGCGGCGGCGGTGCGAGCAGGGCGCGCAGCTCCTCGATGTCGGTGCGCGAGGGGTCCAGCCAGTCGTCCCAGCGGTCCGGGGTGAGCATCAGCGGCATCCGGGGGTGGATGTCGGAGAGCGAGGCCGGTCCGTCGGCGGGGGCGACGGCGAGCGGATGGGTCTCCGCCTCGGTGGTGATCACCGAGCAGGTGACCCACCACGCCTGCGGGTGGTCCTCGGGCAGGGTGCGGTCGCGCCAGAACTCGTACAGTCCGGCCATCGCGAAGACCGAGCCGTCGGCCGGGGTCACGAAGTAGGGCTGCTTGCGGGGGCGCTTGCGGCGCCCCTTCTCCTCCAGCTGCCGTTCCTCGGCGCCGGTCACCCACTCGTAATAGCCGTCGGCGGGCAGGATGCAGCGCCGGGAGACGAAGGGGCGGCGGAAGGACGGCTTCTCGTGGACGGTCTCGGCGCGGGCGTTGATCATCCGGGCGGCGCCCTCCGGGTTCTTCGCCCAGGACGGGACGAGCCCCCATTTCAGTGCCCGCAGCTGGCGAACCGGACGCTGGTCGTCCGCGTCTTTCACAGGACGTTCCAGTACGGCGTAGACCTCCTTGGTCGGCGCCACGTTGTAATCGGGCTCCAGCGTCTCGGCCGGTTCCCACTTCTCCACCTGGAAGAGTCCGGTCAGGTCCTCGGGCCGCCGACTCGCTGCATACCGTCCGCACATAAGTGCCAGACTGCCACGACCGCCGTCCCGAACGGACCCCGATCCGGTAAGGAGCCGCCCGCCCCATGGACAGCACCGATCTCGGCAACCTGTGGGACCGCGTCACCGGCACCCAGCCCGCCCCGGAGCAGTGGCTGGTGGTGGTGACCGCGACGGCGGCGCTCATCGCGGTCGTGCCGAACATCCTGTGGCGGATGTCCCGGAACGCGATCACCATCGCGCACGAGGGCGGCCACGGACTGGTCGCCCTGCTCTCCGGCCGGCAGCTCTCGGGCATCCGGCTGCACTCGGACACCAGCGGGCTGACCGTGAGCCGGGGCAAGCCGACCGGGATCGGGATGGTGCTGACCGCGGCGGCCGGCTACACCGCGCCCTCGCTGCTCGGGCTGGGCGGCGCCTGGCTGCTGGTGGACGGCCGGATCACGCTGCTGCTGTGGGTGGCGACGGCGCTGCTCGCGGTGATGCTGGTGATGATCCGCAATGTGTACGGGGCGCTGACGGTGATCCTCACCGGATCGGTGTTCCTGCTGGTCTCGTGGCTGGCCTCGCCCGCCTGGCAGTCGCTGTTCGCGTACAGCGCGGTGTGGTTCCTGCTGCTGGGCGGCGTACGCCCGGTCTTCGAGCTCCAGTCGAAGCGGCGGCACGGCGGGGCGCCGGACTCGGACGCCGACCAGCTGTCCCGGCTCACGGACGTCCCGGCGGCGCTGTGGCTGTTCCTCTTCCACGCGGTGTCGCTGTGCTCCCTGATCGGCGGCGGCCGCTGGCTGCTGGGGCTGTGACCGGGCTCACTGCGGGTCAAACCTCTAGGTCCTGTCCGGAGTTCCCCGTCGTCCGCGCGGAGCGCGGGCGCAGCGGCGGTCGGTGCGTGCGATCGGTGTGCGGGGTCGCAGGTCATGTGGCGGAGCCACCTGTCCTGCGACCCCGTGCGGCGAGCGTGCGTGCCGGGCGTCGGGGCGCAGGCGGGGAACTCCGGACAGGACCTAAAGTGTGCGCATGACCGAAAGTGCCGTGCACCCCGCCCTCTGGCCCGCCCCCCTCGCGAGCGGGGCCGTCGACGCGACCGTTACCGTGCCCGGTTCCAAGTCGGTCACCAACCGTGCGCTGGTGCTCGCCGCGCTCTCCTCGGAGCCGGGCTGGCTGCGCCGCCCGCTGCGCTCCCGGGACACCCTGCTGATGGCGGACGCGCTCCGCGCGATGGGCGTACGCATCGAGGAGACGGTGTCCTCCAGCTCCGCGGCGACCGGCGCGACCGCCGGGGCGGACTCCTCGGGCGAGGCGTGGCGGGTCATCCCGGCCCCGCTGCACGGCCCGGTCACCGTGGACGTCGGCAACGCCGGTACGGTCATGCGCTTCCTGCCCCCGGTGGCCACGCTCGCCGACGGACCGGTCCGTTTCGACGGCGACCCCCGGTCCTACGAGCGCCCGCTGACCGGGGTGATCGACGCGCTGCGGGTCCTCGGCGCCCGGATCGACGACGACTCCCGGGGCTCGCTGCCGATGACCGTGCACGGCGGCGGCGCGCTGGACGGCGGCCCGGTTTCGATCGACGCCTCCTCGTCCTCCCAGTTCGTCTCGGCGCTGCTGCTGTCCGCGCCCCGCTTCAACCAGGGCGTGGAGGTCCGGCACACCGGCGACCGCCTCCCCTCCATGCCGCACATCCGGATGACCGTGGACATGCTCCGGGCCGTCGGCGCGCAGGTGGACGAGCCGGAGACCGGCGGCGAGCCGAACGTCTGGCGGGTCTCCCCCTCGGCGCTCCTCGGCCGCGACCTGACCGTCGAGCCGGACCTGTCCAACGCCCAGCCGTTCCTGGCGGCGGCGCTGGTCACGGGCGGCCGGGTGACCATCCCGGACTGGCCCACCCGCACCACGCAGCCCGGTGACGCGCTGCGCGACATCTTCACCGCGATGGGCGGCAGCTGCGAACTCACCGAGCAGGGGCTGACCTTCACCGGCTCCGGCCGGATCCACGGCATCGACGTGGACCTCTCCGAGGTCGGCGAGCTGACCCCGGGCATCGCCGCCGTCGCCGCCCTGGCCGACTCCCCCTCCACGCTGAGCGGCGTCGCCCATCTGCGGCTGCACGAGACGGACCGGCTGGCCGCGCTCACCAAGGAGATCAACGAGCTCGGCGGCGACGTCACCGAGACGGCGGACGGCCTGCACATCCGCCCGCGCCCGCTGCACGGCGGCACCTTCCATACGTACGACGACCACCGGATGGCCACCGCGGGGTCGATCATCGGCCTGGCCGTCCCCGGAGTGGAGATCGAGAACGTGGCGACGACCGCCAAGACCCTGCCGGACTTCCCGCAGATGTGGACCGGAATGCTCGGGGCCTGAGACATGCGCCGCTACGGCAAGAACCCCGACGAGGACGACATCCGCGTCCGCCCCAACCGCAAGGGCAACCGCCCGCGCACCCACATCCGGCCCAAGCACGAGGACGCCGAGGACGGCATGGTCCTCACCGTGGACCGGGGCCGCCTCACCGTCCTGGTCGGCGACCGCACGATCGTCGCGATGAAGGCCCGCGAGCTGGGCCGCAAGGCCGCGGTGGTGGGCGACACCGTCTCGCTCGTCGGCGACCTGTCCGGCGACAAGGACACCCTCGCCCGGATCGTCCGGATCGGTGAGCGGCGTTCGGTGCTGCGCCGGACGGCGGACGACGACGACCCGTTCGAGCGGGTGGTCGTGGCCAACGCGGACCAGCTGGCGATCGTGACCGCGCTGGCCGATCCGGAACCGCGTCCGCGCATGATCGACCGGTGCCTGGTCGCCGCGTACGACGGGGGGCTCTCCCCGCTCCTGGTGCTGACCAAGTCCGACCTGGCCTCCCCGGACCAGCTGCTGAGCGCGTACACCCCGCTGGGGGTGCCGTTCGTCGTCACCAGCCGCGAGGAGCTGGAGAACGGGGACGCGGCCGACCGGGTCCGCGAGCAGCTCGACGGCCGGGTGACGGCCTTCGTCGGGCACTCGGGCGTCGGCAAGACCACGCTGGTCAACGCGCTGGTGCCGAAGGAGAAGCGGCGCACCACGGGGGTCGTGAACGCGGTGACCGGGCGGGGCCGGCACACCACCACCTCCGCCCTGGCGCTGCCGCTTCCCGGCTATCGGGGCTGGGTGATCGACACCCCCGGGGTGCGCTCGTTCGGGCTGAACCACATCGACCCGTCGCGGGTCATCAACGCCTTCCCGGACCTCCAGCCCGGTACGGAGGAGTGCCCGCGCGGCTGCACCCACGACAGCCACGAACCGGAATGCGCGCTGGACGCCTGGGTGGCGGCGGGGCACGCGGACCCGGCGCGGCTGGACTCGCTGCGTCGGCTGCTCTCGACCCGGAACAGGCGCGAGGGCGACTGAGCGGCGACCGGGCCGGGCACGTTTGCGATCACTCGCTTCCGGTAAGTGCATAATCACGCCCAGCGGCACCGGCCCCGGTGCGGAGCGGTCGGCGATGCGGGAGGGTGCGGACGATGGCATGGCTGCTGGTCGTGGTCGCGGGACTTCTGGAGACCGGGTTCGCGGTCTGCCTGAAGCTCTCGCACGGCTTCACCCGGCTCTGGCCGACCATCGCGTTCTGCGTCTTCGCGCTCGGCAGCTTCGGTCTGCTGACCCTGTCGCTGAAGAAGCTCGACGTCGGGCCCGCGTACGCGGTGTGGACCGGCATCGGCGCGGCGGGGACGGCCATCTACGGCATGATCTTCCTCGGTGACGTGGTCTCCACGCTCAAGCTGGTGTCGATCTCGCTGGTGATCCTCGGCGTGATCGGCCTCCAGCTCTCCGGCTCCGCCCACTGACCGCCGCCCCCAGGGCCCGTGTGGCCCGGCTCACCGGCGGGTCGATACTGTGACGGCATGCCCGATTACCACGATGATCTCCGCCTGGCCCACGTACTGGCGGACGCCGCCGACGCGGTGACGATGGACCGGTTCAAGGCTCTGGACCTCAAGGTCGAGACCAAGCCGGACATGACGCCGGTGAGCGAGGCCGACAAGGCCGCCGAGGAGTTGATCCGGGGCCACCTGCACCGGGCGCGCCCGCGCGACGCGATCCTGGGCGAGGAGTACGGCATCGAGGGCTCGGGCCCGCGGCGCTGGGTGATCGACCCGATCGACGGCACCAAGAACTACGTGCGGGGCGTGCCCGTCTGGGCGACGCTGATCTCGCTGATGGAGGCCGGGGAGAACGGTTTCCAGCCCGTCGTGGGCGTGGTCTCGGCGCCCGCGCTGAACCGGCGCTGGTGGGCCGCGAAGGGCTCGGGCGCGTACACCGGCCGCAGTCTGACCTCCGCGACCCGGCTCCAGGTCTCCAGCGTGGAGCGGATCGCGGACGCCTCGTTCGCGTACTCCTCGCTGACCGGCTGGGAGGAGCAGGGCCGGCTCGACGGCTTCCTGGACCTGACCCGGGCCTGCTGGCGCACCCGGGGTTACGGGGACTTCTGGCCGTACATGATGGTCGCCGAGGGGTCCGTGGACATCTGCGCGGAGCCGGAGCTCTCGCTCTGGGACATGGCGGCGAACGCGATCGTCGTCCAGGAGGCGGGCGGCCGGTTCACCAGTCTGGACGGTGTGGACGGGCCGGGCGGCGGGAACGGCGCGGCGTCGAACGGTGCCCTCCACCGCGAGCTGCTGGGGTACCTGAACCAGCGTTACTGAGTGCGCTCCGCCCGCAGGGCGGCGTAATGAGCATGCGAGGGGCGCGCGGCGGGTCCGCGCGCCCCTTTTGTGATCTTCGCGACCCCTTGTCGTCCTTCCGTATCGGTGCAACTCTAAGCATTCCCCCACTTGTGAACTTGTGAATCGGCTCACGCAGTCGCTTCACCGAGGAGGTGGCACTCTTCATGCTCGTCCGTGACGCCATGAGCACGATGGTCCTCACCATCGGCCCGGCCCATACGCTGCGCCAGGCCGCCCGGCTGATGTCGGCCCGCCGGATCGGGGCGGCCGTCGTCCACGACCCCGATACCTGCGGGCTCGGCATCCTCACCGAGCGCGACATCCTCAACGCCGTCGGCGCGGGTCAGGACCCCGACACCGAGACGGCCTCCGCCCACACCACCACCGACGTGGTCTTCGCCGCCCCCGAGTGGACGCTGGAAGAGGCCGCGGCGGCCATGACGCACGGCGGCTTCCGCCATCTGATCGTCCTCGACAACGGCGGCCCGGTCGGCGTCGTCTCGGTCCGCGACATCATCCGCTGCTGGTCCCCGGCCCGCCCCCGCCCGGCCGAGCTGGTCGGCTGACCGCCCCCGCACATGCGACCGGCCCGGCCCCGGGTGCGGGGCCGGGCCGGTACGGCCGAGGGGACTCAGGCGCGCAGCGCCTGCACGGCCGCCTCCAGCCGCTTGCCGAAGTCCTCGTCGGCACGGCGGAAGTTGCCGATCGCCCGCTCGGCGATGTCGTCGCGCGAGACCTTCGCGATGAAGCCGGACAGGTTGTCGACCAGCCGGACCTTCTCGGCCTCGGTCATGAGCCGGTAGAGGTTCCCGGCCTGCACGAAGTCGTCGTCCTCGGCGTGGCGCGGGGTCTCGTGGTTACCCGTGACGCCCGCGACCGGGACGGCGCCCGAGAGCGGCCGGCCCGTCTCGGCGGGGCCGCCGAAGCTGTTGGGCTCGTAGTTCTTCGCGCCCTTGTGGCGGCCGTCGTACAGGTAGCCGTCCCGGCTGTTGGTCCGCGCCTCGGTGGCGTGCGGGCGGTTCACCGGGAGGTGGTCGGCGTTGATGCCGACGCGGTAGCGGTGCGCGTCGCCGTACGCGAAGAGTCGGCCCTGGAGCATCTTGTCCGGGGACGGACCGATGCCGGGGACGAAGTGCGCCGGGCTGAAGATCGACTGCTCGACCTCGGCGAAGATGTTCTCCGGGTTGCGGTTCAGCTCCAGCTTGCCGATCTCGACCGGCGGGTAGTCCGCGTGCGGCCACACCTTGGTGAGGTCGAACGGGTTGAAGCGGTACGTCGCCGCCTCGGCCGCCGGCATGATCTGCACCTGCACCGTCCAGGACGGGAAGTCCCCGCGCTCGATCGACTCGCGCAGATCCCGCTGGTGGCTGTCCGGGTCCACGCCGGAGAGGCGGACGGCCTCCTCGGTGGTGAGGTTCTTGATGCCCTGGTCGGTCTTGAAGTGGTACTTGATCCAGAAGACCTCGCCGGCCTCGTTCTGCCACTGGTAGGTGTGCGAACCGAAGCCGTCCATGTGCCGGTACGAGGCCGGGATGCCCCGGTCGCCGAAGAGCCAGGTCACCTGGTGGGTGGACTCGGGCGAGAGCCCCCAGAAGTCCCACACGTTGTCCGCCTCCTGGGAGCCGGTGTACGGGTCGCGCTTCTGGGTGTGGATGAAGTCGGGGAACTTGATGGCGTCCCGGATGAAGAACACCGGGGTGTTGTTGCCGACGAGGTCGTAGTTGCCGTCCTCGGTGTAGAACTTCAGCGCGAAGCCGCGCGGGTCGCGCGCGGCGTCGGCCGAGCCGAGGTTGCCCGCGACGGTGGAGAAGCGCAGGAACGTCTCGGTCTGCTTGCCGACCTCCGAGAGGAACTTCGCCCGCGTCCACCGCGACACGTCGCGGGTCAGCGTGAAGGTCCCGTACGCGCCGGCGCCCCGGGCGTGCACCACGCGCTCCGGGATGCGCTCGCGGTTGAAGTGCGCCAGCTTCTCCATCAGCAGCTGGTCCTGCACCAGGACCGGGCCGCCGGTCCCGGCGGTCTCGCTGTTCTGGTTGTCGGCGACCGGTGCGCCTGCCTCCGTGGTGAGCGGTCCCTGCGTCACTGCGCGCCTCCTGCGTCGTTTCCGCACGTCATGCCTTCATGCCGTGCCCTGCGTCCGGCCTTCCTGTCCTCCGGCCGACGCCGTAAGTGATCCTACATTGGACAAAGTCCAAGTCAACTGAGCATCCAAAGTCGCACCTATTCAAGACCTGGCCCGTGCGCTGCTAGAATGGCGCCCATGAGTGACCTGCTGGAACGACTTCGAGGACGTGGCTGGCGCATGACCGCGCAGCGGCGCGTCGTGGCCGAGGTCCTCGACGGGGACCATGTGCACCTGACCGCCGACGAGGTCCATGCCCGCGCGGTGGCCAAGCTGCCCGAGATCTCCCGCGCCACCGTCTACAACACGCTGGGCGAGATGGTGAGCCTCGGCGAGGTCATCGAGGTCTCCACCGACCGCCGCGCCAAGCGCTACGACCCCAACGCGCACCGCGCCCACCACCACCTGGTGTGTGCGCAGTGCGGCGCCATCCGCGACGTGCACCCGTCGGGCGACCCGCTGGCGGACCTGCCGGCCGGCGAGCGCTTCGGCTTCACCGTCTCCGGAGTCGAGCTGACCTACCGGGGCATCTGCCCGGACTGCGCCGCGACGGCCTGAACACGCCGGAACCGCCCCCTCGCCGGGGGCGGTTTTCGCGTGCGCGCGCACATACGACCGAGGGCCGGATCTTCGAAAAGATCCGGCCCTCGGCCTTCAGTAGCGGGGACAGGATTTGAACCTGCGACCTCTGGGTTATGAGCCCAGCGAGCTACCGAGCTGCTCCACCCCGCGTCGTTGTGTTCACAACCCTACGGGACGTCCCGGACCAGTGCAAATTCGTTTGTGCGGCCGCCCGGCGCGGGGCGGCTCGGCCGCCCCCGGGGCTCACGCCGTCAGCTCCTGGTGCAGGGCCTCGCGCAGCCGGGCCGCGCGCTCCGCGACCTCCGCCGGGCCCAGCTCGACCGCCCGCGCGCACCAGCGCTGCCCCTCCGCCAGCTCACCGCGGCGCGCGGCGAGCAGGGCGAGCCGCAGCGCGGCCCGTCCGTGGCCGTCGGCGGCGGCCCGGGTCCACCACAGGGCGGCCTCGCGCTCACTGCCCTCGCGGGCGAGGAGCAGGCCGAGGTTGAACGCCCCGTTGCGGCTGCCGGACTCGGCCGCCTCCCGGTACCAGTGCCCGGCGCTCTCCACATCGCCCCGGGAGGCCGCGAGCATGCCGACGCGGACCTGGGCGCGGCGGTGCCCCTGCTCGGCGGCCCGCTCGTACCACTCCTCGCACTCGGTCTTCTCGGGCAGCGGCTCGCCCAGCGCGGGCGGCCCGGGCGGCGGCTGCCGCGCGTCGAGCAGCCCGGCCAGCCGGAAGGCCGCCTCCGCGCTGCCGCCGCCGGCCGCGCAGCGCAGATGGCGCTCGGCCTCCTGCTCCTCGCCGTGGTGCAGGAGCGCCATGCCGACCTGGAGCGCCGCCTCGGTGTGCCCGGCCGCGGCGGCCCGCTCGTACCAGAGGAGGGCGGTGCGGTCCTCGTCGCGCCCGGCGTAGAGGATGCCGAGGTTGAAGGCGGCGTCGACGCTGCCCGCCTCGGCCGCCTTGGAGAACCAGGGCTCGGCGCCGGCCGGGTCGCCGGCCTGGAGGAGGAGCACGGCGAGCGCGTTGGCGGCCTCGCGGTGGCCCGCGTAGGCGGCGCGGCGGTACCACTGCTCGGCCTGGGCGGTGCGGTCCTGGGCGGCGCAGAGCAGCCCGAGGTTGTACGCGCCGTTGACGTCGCCCGCGTCCATCGCCGCCCGGTACCAGCGTTCGGCGGTCTGCTGCTCGCCCCGGGCCGCGTGCAGCGCGCCGAGGGCGTTCGCGGCGTTGCCGTCGCCGTCCTGGGCGGCGCGCAGCCACCACACGGCGGCGCTCTCCCGGTCGCCCGCGTCGCGCAGCAGGAAGCCGAGGGCACAGGCGGCCCGGGCCTCACCGGCCTTGGCGGAGATGAGGTACCAGCGGCCGGCCTCCTTGAGCTCGCCGCGCTGTTCGAGGATGGCGCCGAGGTGCAGGGCGGCGCGCCGGTGTCCGCGCGCGGCGGCCTGCCGGTACCACTGCTCGGCCTCGCCGCCGCGCGCGTGGTCGGGGCCGGCGACCGGGCCGTCGGGCGCGGCGGTGCGGCGGGGCGCGGCGGGCTCGGCGCCGGTGCGCGGGCCCAGGCCGGGGCGGCCGAAGACCTCGTGCGCGGCGTCGGCGGCGTTGCGCTCCAGGAGGCGCGCCAGGCGATAGGCCGCCTCGCGGTGGCCCTGTTCGGCGGCGGCGCGCAGCCAGCGCTCGGCGCCGACGTCGCTGCGGTGCTCCAGGAGGTCGGCGAGGGCGTAGGCGCCGAGCGCGTGGCCCTGCTCGGCGGACTGGCGCAGCCAGTACTCGGCGGCGGGCTCGTCCCCGCGCTCGCGGAAGTGCCGGCCCAGGGCGTGCGCGGCGGCGGCGGAACCGGCCACGGCGGCGGTCCGCCACCAGCCGGCCGCCTCGTCCGGGTAGCCGCGCTGGTGCAGCAGCACGCCCAGGTTGTTGGCGGCGGCCCGGTCGCCGTCGGCGGTGGCGCCCCGCAGGTAGGGCTCGGCGCCGGCGAGGTCGCCCCGGCGCAGGAGCAGCGCGCCGAGCACGCTCATCGACGCGGTGTCACCGGCGTCGGCCGCGCGGCGGTGGCGGGCCTCGGTCTCCGCGCCGTCCGCGCTCGCCTCGGCCTCCGCCCGCACGGCGTTCTCCACGCCGTCGGCGGTCTCGATGGTCTCTGCGGTCTCGGCGGTCGCGGCACTCTCCGCGTTCTCGGCGTTCTCGGAAGTCTGGGCGTTCTCGGGAGTCTGGGCGTGGTCGAAAGCCTGGGCGTGATCGAAAGTCAGGCTGTGACCGAAAGTCTGGGCGGTCCGGGCGGTCTCGGTGCTCTCGATGGTGTCTTTGTACTGCGCGGCGGCAGCGGCAAACACCACATCCGCCATCTTTTCCGCCGGATGGACGTGACCCCGCGCAAACCGCCCTGTCTTCAACAGAGTTGACCTGTCCCCCATAAATACCATCGTCGCACCACCTGTAACCCGCGTACACCTGGTATATCGCGGTCAGTGACGTCACTTCAGCGTTTTGTCGACATGCCCACAGAGAGACAAGTCAAACACGTCCCCGGCCAACTCGTGCCCCGCGAACCGCACTTCACGCCCACCTTGCGCAACAGGCCACCACGGCACGACGAAGGCCCGGATCCCCTGGAGGATCCGGGCCTTCGTCTTTCAGTAGCGGGGACAGGATTTGAACCTGCGACCTCTGGGTTATGAGCCCAGCGAGCTACCGAGCTGCTCCACCCCGCGTCGTTGTGTTCAAACCGTACCACGACGCGGAGGTGGAGCTTTACCGGGTTACTCAGCCTCCGCCCGCATCGCCCGCTTTGTCCGAAGCGCTGGCCTGATCGGCCTTGTCGGCCTTGTCACCCTGGTCGGTCTTATCGGCCTTGCCGTCATCGGACTTGTCGGCCTTGCCGTCGCTGTCCGCCTTGGACTGGGCCGCGGCCGCCCGCTCCAGCGCGTCCTGGAGATCGGTCTGCGCCTTGCCGTAGGCCGCCCAGTCCTGCTTCTTCAGGGCCGCCTCGCCTTCCGTGTACGCCTTCTGGGCGTCCGCGATGGCCTTCTTGAGCGCGGCGTCGCCGGTGGCCGGCGGCTGGCTGGTGTCCGGCGGCTCGGTGGTGTCGCCCGGTGGCTCGCTCGTATCCGAACCCTCGGCGCCGAACACGGCGTTCAGGGCCTCGCCGAGGCTGTTCTCGAAGACGATCTTCGAGCCGTACGAGGCGGCGACCTTGCGCAGCAGCGGGTAGTTCTGCGTGCCACCGCGCGTGTAGACCGGCTCGATGTAGAGGAAGCCCCCTTCGAGCGGCACCGTCAGCAGGTTGCCGTACTCGATGTCCGAGTCGGTGCCCTTGAGGTTTCTCACGAACTCAGCGACGTCGTCGTTGCCGTTGAGCTCACTCTGTACCTGGCCGGGGCCCTTCACCGCACCGGTGACTCTCAGGAGCCTTATGGTGCCGTAGTCCTTGCTGGCCGCGTCGGCGTCCACCGCCATGAACGCCCCGAGGTCGGGCCGCCCCTTCGGGGTGAACGTCGTGGTCAGCGAGAACTTCTGGGCCGTCTGACCCGGCATCTTTATGCTCAGGTAGTACGGCGGGACGGAGCCGGACTCCTTGTTGGTCGGGTCGTCCGGGACCTGCCAGGCGTCACTGCCGCTGTAGAACTGGGCGGGGCTGGTGACGTGGTAGCGGGTCAGCAGCTCGCGCTGCACCTTGAACAGGTCCTGCGGGTAGCGCAGGTGGTCCATGAGGTCCTGCGGGATGTCCGCCTTGGGCTTCACGGTCCCGGGGAACGCCTTGCGCCAGGTCTTCAGGACCGGGTCCTCGGTGTCCCACTCGTACAGCGTGACCGTGCCGTCGTACGCGTCGACGGTGGCCTTCACCGAGTTGCGGATGTAGTTGACCTGGTTCTGCTGGGCGACGACCGCGCGCTGGTTGGTGGTCAGCGAGTCGGCCGTGGTGTCACCGAGCGTGGTGCGCGAGGCGTACGGATAACCGTTGGTCGTCGTGTAGGCGTCGACCACCCACTGGATGCGCTTGTTGACCACGGCCGGGTAGGCATCGCCGTCGATGGTGAGCCAGGGGGCCACCGCCTCGACGCGCTCCTTGGGCGTGCGGTTGTAGAGGATCCGCGAACCGTCGCCGATGGCGCCCGAGTACAGGATCTGCGGCTCGCTGAACGCCACGGCGTACGCGGCGCGGTTGAACGTGTTGGAGAGACTGACCCCGCTGTCGCCCTTGTAGCTGGTGGTCTTCTCGCCGTCCTCCTCGTAGTCGAGCTCCTTCTGGGGCCCGCCGACGATGGAGTACTGCTCGGTCTTCTCGCCGTAGTAGATCTCCTGCTTGTACGTGCCCAGGTCGCCGGTGGTCGGCAGTCCGGACTCGGTGAAGTCGGGAGATCCCTTCGGGTTCTTGCCGGTCGTGGTCCCCCGGGCGGCGATGGCGCCGTAGCCGTGGGTGTAGGTGAAGTGGTCGTTGATCCAGTTGCGCTTGGGGATGCCCTGGATGTTGAGCTCGCGCAGACCGATGACCGTGTCCTGCTCCTTGCCGGCGTCGTCCTTGTAGCGGTCGACGTCCAGCGTCTTGGGGAACTGGTAGTAGTTCCTCTTCTGCTGGAGCTGCTGGAAGGCGGGCGAGACGACGTTGGGGTCCATCACTCGGTAGCTGGCCGCGTCGTTCGCCGCGGCCCGGAGCTTGGCGTCGTCGTCCTCGGTCGACTTGCCCGTGTAGTCCGAGACCTGCGCGTCATCGATGTCGTACGCGTTGCGCGTCGCCTCGATGTTCTTCCGGATGAACGGGGCTTCCTTGGCCTGCTCGTTCGGCTGGACCTGGAACTTCTGCACGATCGCCGGGTAGAGGCCGCCGATCAGGATGGCCGAGAGCACCATCAGGCCGAAGCCGATGACCGGCAGCTGCCAGGTGCGCCGCCAGAGCGTCGCGAAGAACAGCACGGCGCAGATCGCGGCGATGCAGAACAGGATCGTCTTCGCCGGGAGGTACGCGTTGGCGTCGACGTACCGCAGACCCGTCCAGTTGTCCGTGGCCTTGAAGTCACTGGACTTCACCGCCAGGCCGTACCGGTCGAGCCAGTACGCCACGGCCTTCAGCGCGACGAAGACGCCGAGCAGCACCGACAGATGGCCGGTGGCCGCACCCGTCGCCCGCGCGCCGGGGCTGGTGACGCGCAGCCCGCCGTACAGGTAGTGGGTCAGGGCGGCGGCGATCAGCGAGAGCACCGTGGCCGCGAAGCCGAAGCCCAGCAGGAAGCGGTACCAGGGCAGGTCGAAGGCGTAGAACGACACGTCCAGATGGAACTGGGGGTCCTTCTGGCCGAACGACACGCCGTTCACGTACATCAGCCACGTCCGCCACTGACCCGAGGCGGAGGCACCGGCGATCAGACCGACCAGCGCGGTGACCGCGAGCAGCACCCACTTCTTGTACGGGGCGAGGCCCATCCGGTAGCGGTCGAGGCTCTGCTGCTCCAGCGACATCGCGCTCAGCGGCGGCCGGAGCCGGTGCGCGAGCCAGATGTTCAGGCCGACGGCCAGGGCCATCAGCAGTCCGAAGACGAGGAACAGCCCGATCTTGGTCCACAGGGTGGTGGTGAAGACGGACGAATACGCGACCGACCTGTACCAGAGCCAGTCCGTCCAGAACCCGGCGAACATGACGAACGCCATGGCGAGAATCGCCAGGACGCCCAGAGTCATGAGCAGGGTTCGGGCGCGCCGGGACGGGCGGCCGACTCTGATCCGTGGCCCGGTCGGGCCTCCGCCGCGGTCCGGCATCTGGAAAGCCAACGTGCGCACCTCGAAGTTCGCGGGTCGTGTGGAGCGGGCCCAGCGATCGTAGAGCCCATCCCTTCAACTTACTGATGCTTTACCTAGTTCCCGTTCCGGGGGCGGAAGGAGGCAGGATGTTGCCCATGTCCAACGTTTCCCCCTCAGGCCCTCCGATGGCCGCGAGCCCGCTCACCGTCGCGGTGCTCGAAATCGATGAGTACGTCTCCACCCTCGGCTGGGACCAGCCGGCCCGCCTCTTCGCCCTGGTCGACACCGCGCGGCTGCGGGCCCAGGAACCGGGCCTCGCCGCCCAGCTCGGCCTCGACGACGACGGCGCGAAGGCCGCCGCCCTGACCCCCGTCGAGCAGGAGGAGCTGCCCGCGGGCACGGCGCTGGACGAGTTCCTCGCCACGATCGCCTGGCCCGATGCGGTCGCCGGGTGCGCGATGACGGTGGAGCGCCTGATGCTGCCGCCGTCCGCCGAGGCGTCCGTGCCGGACGGGCTGGACGACAAGCGGCTGACCAAGTGGGTCGCCGAGCACCCCGACCGGCAGGAGGTGCGGATGACCGTGGCCGTCCTGCGGGACGGGGCGCGCGAGTCCGCCGTGCGTCTGCGTGAGAAGGACTCGGCGAGCGAGGTGCTGACCGGTGCCGGTCTCGTGCCGGGGCTGGCCGAGGCGCTGGCGGCCACCTTCGAGTCCTGACCGCCGCCGTGTGTCGCGGGGGCGCGGTCAGCTCGCCGAGCAGCTCGGCAGCCCGGCCGTGTCCCCCGCACGGAGCTTGTCCAGGGACTTCTTGGCGTCGTCGATGTTCTTGACCCGGATCAGGGTGAGCCCGTCGGGGGTGTCCGCCGCGGCGGACTCGCAGTTCTCGTCGGGGGTCAGGAAGTAGCGTGCGCCCGCGTCGCGCGCGCCGACCAGCTTCATGGTGATCCCGCCGATCGGGCCGACCTTGCCGTCGTCGTCGATGGTGCCGGTTCCGGCGATGAACTTGCCGCCCGTCAGCTGCCCCGGGGTCAGCTTGTCGAGGATGCCCAGGGAGAACATCAGCCCCGCGCTCGGGCCGCCCACGTCGGCGAGCTTGATGTCGATGTCGAAGGGGAAGGTGTGGTCGGTCCCCGCCTGGATGCCGACGATCGCCCGGTCCTCCTTGGGGGCCTTCACGGTGGTGAGGGTGACCTTCTCGGTGCCCACGGGCTCCTTGCCGGCCTTCTCGGCCGCCGCCGCGGTCTTGGCCGGGATCACGGTGAAGGTGACGTCCTGGCCGGGCTTGCGCTTGGTGACCAGCTTCGCCACGTCCTCGGGCTTCCCGACCGCGCTGCCGTCGACGTTCTTGATGACGTCGCCCGCGTGCAGCTTGCCCTGCGCGGGGCTGTCCTTGACGACGCTGGAGACCACGACGTGCGAGGTGACCGGGATGTTCAGCTCCTTGAGGGCCGCGACCTTGGCGCTCTCCTGGGACTGGCTGAACTCCTCGGCGTTCTCCTGCGTCGACTCCTCCTCGGTCTTGCCGTCCGGGTAGAGGGTGTCGTGCGGGACGACGACACTGTCGTGGCCCAGCCAGCCGGAGACGGCCTCGACCAGATTCATGCTGTAGTCGGCACCGGTGACGCGGACGGTCGTCATGTTGAGGTTGCCGGACGTCTTGTACGTCTTGTGGCCCGTGATCCGCAGGACGGGGTCGCCCTCGACGTCACCGAGCGTGTTCACCGTCGGACCGGGAGACATCTCCGCGTACGGCACTTTGATCAGCACGCCCGCGCAGAGCAGCGCGATCAGGATCAGCGTGGAGGCGAGCATCGTCGCGGTGCGGCGTGGCATGGAACGACAGTACGGGAAGGGTCTGTCAGTGCACCGCCGGGGCCGGTCCGTACGGGGCCAGGGGCGGGCGGGGTGGGGACGCCGGACGCGGCCTCAGGCGTTCGATATCTGCTCCACCGGTTCCGAACCGGAGTGCGACTTCTCCATGGCTTCGCGGAACTTCGCGTACCCGGCGAGTTCGGTGACGTCACCGGTGGTGCGGTTGCGGGCGGCCCAGCCGCCCCATATCGCAGCGCCGAACGCGGCGAAAACCGGAATCAACAACCAGGCGAGCGCTGCCATGCCGACCTCCCTACCCCCTGATGCGGCCGACTGGCCGATCAGCAGATTAACCATCTGGAAAACCAACGCTCGTGGCAGGGGTGCGGTTACGCAAATCGGGGCGGATGCCCGCCGTTCCGGTTTGCGATCAGCAGGCGCCGACCCACTCCTCGGTGCCGTCCGAGAAGCGCTGGTGCTTCCAGATCGGAACCTCGTGCTTGAGGTCGTCGATGAGCTTGCGGGAGGCCGCGAACGCCTCCGCGCGGTGCGGGCAGGAGACCGCCACGACGACCGCGATGTCACCCACCCGCAGTTCACCCACTCGGTGGACGGCGGCCAGCGCCCGGACCGGGAAGTCCGCGACGACCTTCTCCGCCACCCGGCGCAGCTCCTCGGCGGCCGAGGGGTGGCAGGAGTAGCCGAGGCCGTCGACATCCTGTCCGCCGTCGTGGTCACGCACGGTGCCGACGAAGAGGGTGGTGCCGCCCGCGGCGTCGTCACCGACCGCCCGGAAGACCTCGTCCACCGACAGCGGCGTGTCACGGATGTCCAGCAGCCGGATCGGGTCCCGCGCCGTCTGCTCGCCGGGGTGGTCGTAGGTGAGTGCCATGACCCCCATCGTGCCGTACCGCACCGACAAGACGGAATTGCCGATTCACCCGGCGGGCCGCGCCCCGTCTTGGAGCCTCCTACAGGGTGCTCAGATGCGGCGGCGGGCCTTGCGGGCGCGGCGCACCAGGGCCGCGGTGCCCAGCAGGGCGACGGTCGCCCCGGCGGCTCCGGCGGCGGTGGCGTCCTTGCGGCCGAGGCGGCGGCCGGCGACGGTGTGGCGTCCCTCCACCTCCTCCAGGAGCGCGGCGAGCACCTCCTCGTTGGTCCAGGCCGGGCGCCAGCCCGCGTCGTGCAGCCGGCTCACGCTGACCACCCAGGGGTGCATGGTGTACGCCAGATCGCCCGCGGGCGAGGGGGTGAGGCCGATCCGGTGCAGCCGGGCGGCGGCGCCCAGCGCGACGGCGGAGGGAAGCTCCATCCGGCGCACCCCGCTCAGCTCCTCGACCTCCTCCTGCTCCAGCCAGCCGTCGCAGCCGACCGCGAACTCCCCGTCGATCTTCTCCAGGGCGGCGTACTCCAGCGCCGTGACCAGGTCCTCGACGTGGCAGAACTGCCAGGCGGGCCGGGAACCGGCGACGACGAGCAGCCGGGGCGACTCGAAGTAGCGGGTCAGCGCGGTGTCCGTGCCGCCGACGAGCACAGCGGGGCGTACGACGGTGACGTGCAGCCCGGGGTGGGCGCGCGGGGCGCGGCGGCCGAGCCGTTCGATCTCCAGCAGGTCGCCGACGCCGGTGGCCTCGGCGGTGGCCCGCAGCTCCGCGTCCTCGGCGAGCGGGAGGTCGTTGTCGGGGAGCGCGCCGTAGACCATGGCCGAGGTGCACAGGACGACGCGGTGGACCCCGGCGGCCGCGGCGGCGGTCAGCACGGTCTGGGTGCCGCGCACGTTGTAGGCGGTGCGCGCGGCGGGGTCGGTCTCCAGGTCGAGGTCGAGCGCCAGGTGGACGACGACGTCCGCGCCGCGCAGCTTGTCGGCGATGGCGGGGTCGCGGACGTCCAGGAGGTGCCAGGTCGCGTCGGACACCTCGCCCCGGCGCTCGTCGATGGCGATGACCTGCTTGATCTCCTCGGAGGCGGCGAGGCGTGCGGTGAGCAGCTCACCGACCCCCGTCGCGGCTCCGGTGACGGCCACGACCGGACCGCGGCCTCTCGGGCGGCCGGGGACGGATTTCTTCTCGGGTGACGGGTCGGCCAGGTTTCGCGCTGCGCGAACCTGCGGATCTGGGGAACTCACCGGGCGTCTCCAGCGGTTGTCTTCAGTACGTACCCGCGTGACACGTACGTACCAGGTGGCGTCCATCCTGCCGCAGGGCCGGACCGGGCGGAGCACTGAGGCCCTGAGCGGACTTGGTGTCTACGCTGGATGGTGATGTCGGGCAGTCGCCGTCGGTTCCCCCGGCGGCCCTACGAGCCGAGGAAACCCGTGAGTGACACCCCATTCGGATTCGGCCTTCCGCCGGAGGAGCCGGACGACGGCGACAAGGGCAAGAAGAACGACCCCACCGGAGGTGGGCAGGGTTCGGGCGGTCCGGCGAACCCGTTCGGCTTCGGCCCCGGCGCGGGCGGTGACAACCCCTTCGCCGCCATGTTCGGCTCGATGAACCCGAACGACCTGGGCGCGGCCTTCCAGCAGCTCGGCCAGATGCTGAGCTACGAGGGCGGGCCGGTCAACTGGGACATGGCCAAGCAGATCGCCCGGCAGACGGTGTCCCAGGGCACGCCGGACGGCTCCAAGGACGCGAGCGTGGGCCCCGCCGAGCGCTCGGCGGTCGACGAGGCGCTGCGCCTGGCCGACCTCTGGCTGGACGGGGTGACCTCGATGCCGTCCGGTGCCATCTCCAGCGTGGCGTGGAGCCGCGCGGAGTGGGTCGAGGCGACGCTGCCGGCCTGGCAGCAGCTGGTGGACCCGGTCGCCGAGCGGGTGGGCCTGGCCATGGGCGATGTGCTGCCCGAGGAGATGCAGGCGATGGCGGGCCCGCTGATCGGCATGATGCGGTCGATGGGCGGCGCCATGTTCGGCCAGCAGATCGGGCAGGCCGTCGGTGTGCTGGCGGGCGAGGTGGTCGGCTCGACCGACATCGGGCTGCCGCTGGGCCCGGCCGGCCGGGCCGCGCTCCTCCCGCTGAACGTGGAGCGGTTCGGCAAGGACCTCTCCGTCCCGCAGGACGAGGTGCGGCTGTATCTGGCGCTGCGCGAGGCCGCCCACCAGCGGCTCTTCGCCCATGTCCCGTGGCTCCGCTCGCACCTGTTCGGAGCCGTCGAGGGTTACGCGCGCGGCATCAAGGTCGACACCAGCAAGCTGGAGGACGTGGTCGGCCAGTTCGACCCCTCGCAGCCCGAGCAGCTGCAGGAGGCCCTTCAGCAGGGCATGTTCCAGCCGGAGGAGACCCCGGAGCAGAAGGCGGCCCTGGCCCGCCTGGAGACGGCCCTCGCGCTGGTCGAGGGCTGGGTGGACGCGGTGGTGCACGCCGCCGCGAAGTCCCGGCTGACCTCGGCCGACGCGCTGCGCGAGACGATGCGCCGGCGCCGTGCGTCGGGCGGCCCCGCCGAGCAGACCTTCGCCACGCTCATCGGCCTCCAGCTGCGTCCGCGCCGACTGCGGGACGCCTCGCGGCTGTGGGCCTCGCTCACGGACGCGCGCGGTCTTGAGGGGCGCGACGCGCTGTGGGAGCACCCCGACATGCTGCCGACCGCTCAGGACCTGGACGATCCGGACGGCTTCGTCCACCACGAGCAGCTGGACTTCTCCGAGCTGGACAAGATGCTCGGCGAGGCGGCGAACGGCCCGAAGAAGCCCGAGCCGGGTGCGGACACCAAGGACACCAAGGACGCCGCGGACGACGCCACGGGCGAGGGCGAAGGCGACGGCAAGGACGACAGCGACAAGTGAGCCTGCACGACGACGCCGTCCTCGTACTCAAGGGTTACGGGGCGGGGACCGGCGCCGCCCAGGAGGAGCTGCGCGACGCCTATCTGGAGCACCTGGCGCACCATCCGGACGGCATGTGGAAGTCCTGCGGGGCCGGGCATCTGACGGCCAGCGCCCTGGTCGTGGACCCGGAGCGCGGCCGGGTGCTGCTCACGCTGCACCGGAAGCTGCGGATGTGGCTGCAGATGGGCGGCCACTGCGAACCCGGTGACACCACGCTCGCGGCGGCCGCGCTGCGGGAGGCTACGGAGGAGTCCGGGATCGCCGGGCTCACGCTGCTGCCGGGCGGGCCGGTGGTCCTGGACCGGCATCCGATCCCCGCGCCGTGCCACTGGCACCTGGATGTGCAGTACGCGGCGGTGGCGCCGTCGGGCGCGACGGAGAACATCAGCGACGAGTCGCTGGACCTGCGCTGGTTCGCGTACGAGGAGGTGGCCGGGGTCGCCGACGCCTCGGTGGTCCGGCTGGTGGAGCGTACGCGCGCGGTGCTGGAGGGCGGCCGGTAGCCACCCGTACGACGTGACGACAAGTAAGGGGCGGCCTCCTGGAGGCCGCCCCTTACTTTCGCTGTGCGGCTCAGTTCCAGGCGTTGTTCTGGTTCTGGCCGTGCGCGCCGTGCTGGCCCATGCCGTACTGGGCGGCGAGGCCCTGTCCGATCTGGGCGTTCTGCGGCGGCATCAGCTCGCTCGGCTGGACCAGGGCGAAGCCCTGGCCGAGGAAGCTGAGCTCCCAGCCCTCGCCGGTGTTGCCGCGTCGGCGGAAGACGCCCGAGGAGTGCGTCTGGGCCTGCATCTGCACCCGCAGCGAGGTCGACCAGGCGACGATCGCGTCGGCGTCGGCGCTGACGTACTTGTCGGGCGTGACCTGCATCATCAGCGGCTGGCCCGAGGTCATCAGGGCGACCTTGCCGGTGCCGGAGATGTTGAGCTGGTACTTGCCGGTGCCCGAGATGCCGTACTGGCTGTCCACCGCGATGACCTCGGTGTGCAGCGAGGAGTCCAGCGCCAGGACGTACGAGCTGTCCACCGTCAGGCCGTCGCGGTCGACGTCCACGACGTGGATGTACTGCGCCAGGTTGGCGAGGTAGACCGTGCCCTGCCCGGAGCAGCGCATCAGGTCCAGGCCCTCGCCGGTGTGGGCGCGGGAGCGGCGCTGGGCGTTCGACTGGTACTCGCCGTCGAACTCCATCAGCCCCTGGTAGGCGACCATGGCGCCCTTGCGGGCGAGGACGTCGTCGTGGCCGGTCAGCGCGACCCGCAGCAGCTGCGGGTTCTGGATGGTGTAGCGGTCCTGGGACTGCTGTTCCGTGAGGCCGAAAAGCGAACTCTGCATGGTGTGTTCTCCCTCCCCGTCAGTGCCGGACGCGCAGCCGGTCGGTGCTGTCCTCGCTCGGCTGGACGACGACGATCCCCTGGCCGGAGAAGGCCATCTGGAACGCCTCGCCGCTGCCCCGCCCGATGAGCGAGGACGCCTTGAAGCTGCGCTTGCCCTTCACCTTGAGGTTCGGGGACCAGGCGACCAGCGCGTCCGGGTCGACGTACGTCTCGTCCTCGCCGCGCCCGCAGTCGACCACCAGCGGCGTGCCGCGCGAGGTGATCGCGACCCAGCCGGTCCCCGAGATGCAGACGTTCCACAGGCCCTGGCCGGCGAACTTGGCGAGGCCCTTGACCCGCTCGACGCCCCAGGTGAGGTGGCCGTCGAAGGCGAGCACATTGGTGCCGTTGACCGAGATCGAGTCGTTGTTGAGGTTGATGACGACGACGTCGGCGCCGTAGTCGGCGAGGTAGAGCAGGCCGTCGCCGGTGCACTTCATGAGCGGCGCGCCCTCGCCGGTGATCCACTGCGAGGCGATCTGGCGGACGGCGGGCGGGTTGGGCTCGTACTGGATGAAGCCCTCGTACGCGACCATCGATCCGGTGCGCGCGTAGAGGTCCTGGCCGGTCGCCATGGCGACCTTCAGCATGGAATGGCCGTGGTTCTCCATCCGTGCCGTGACGGGGGTCGGGGCGTAGCCCGCGAGTTGCTGGTTCATGACGGGCTCCCTCAGACCTCGTAGGGCTGGACGACGATGAAGTTGCCGGGCGCGCCCCGGAACTGGAGGTTCACGGTCTCGCCGCTGTGTCCGGGGTACGCGTTGCGGCGCAGCCGGACCTGGCTGGAGATGATCACCTGGGACGCGGACGACCACGCCACCACGGCGTTGCAGTCGGCGAAGGTGGTCGGGGTGACCGGCAGGACGACGGGGACGCCGTGCGTCTTGACGACGAGCGTGCCGGTCCCCTGGAACTGCATGGTGAACAGGGCACCGCCGGGGATGCCGTGGCCCTCGATGCGGCGCACTTCGTACTGGAGCGACTCGTCGAAGGCGAGCACGTTCTCGGCGGAGACGCAGACGCCGTCGCCCTGGAGCTCGATGGAGTGCAGATGGGCGCCTTCCTCGGCGAGGAAGACCTGGCCACGGCCGGTACAGCGCATGAGCTGCATCTCCTGGCCGGTGGCGTTGCCCACCATGCGGCCGGCGAAACCCGCGCCCTTGTAGCTGAAGTCGACCTTGCCCTGGTACATCACCATGCTGCCCTGCCGGGCCAGCACTCCCGTGCCGCCCATGGTCAGGTCGACCCGCATGAGCTGCTGGTTCTGCGGGGTCCAGCGCTGTCCGGTCGCGGTCTCCTTGTACGGCTGGAGCGCGGCCTGAAGACCGGCGCCGGCGGCCTGCGGAGCGCCGCCGGGCATGCCCTGCCCGCCCGGCGGCATGCCGGGAGGCTGCTGCCCGTACGGGGCCGGGGCCTGCTGCCCGTAGGGTGCGGGCGCCTGCCCGGGGACCTGCCCGAACTGCTGCTGGGGCTGCTGGGGCTGCTGCCCGAAGTGCTGCGGCTGCTGGCCGGGCTGTCCGTACGGGGCCGGCGCGGGCGGCGGGGGCACGGTGCCGCCGGGCGGGGTCATCGGGGCGACGATCGTCGGCGCGGCGTGCATCTGCTGCTGCGGGGTCGGCGCCGGGCCGGGGGCCGGCGGCGGGGTCCCGAAGGACGGCGCGGGCTGCGGGGCCTGGGGTGCCTGCGGGGCCGCCGGGGCGCCGAAGGACGGGGCCGGGGCGGCCTGCGCGGGCGGGGCGAAGGAGGGGGCTGCGCCCTGGGGTGGCGCGGCGGCGGGAGTCTCCTCGGCGACCTCGCCGCCGAAGTTCTTCAGCAGCGCTTCCAGACCGCCGTCGAAGCCCTGGCCGACCGCGGCGAAGCGCCAGACGTCCTTGAGGTAGAAGTCGCCCAGCATGACGGCGCGCTCGGTGCTGAACTCCGAGCCGTTGAACGCGTACCTGACGACTTCCTCGCCGCCCGCGACGATCCGGATGTATCCGGGACCGACCTGCGACATCTGTCCGGCACCGTCCACGGTCGCGGTGAAGGACAGCTTGTGGATGTTCGCCGGAATGCGGTCCAGGGTGACGCGGAACGATTCGGTGTCACCGGCCTGGGCGCCGAGGAGCTGAATGGACTCCTCGGGGATTTCGGCTGGTTGAAGAAGATGAAATACCGGTCGTCGGAGAGCTGCTCATTGGCATCGAGCCCGAAGCAGCTGATGTCAAAGCTCAGCCCCGGGCCGGCGATCTGCACACCTACGTACAGGTCCGTCCCCGGCGTGAGATCGCTGATCTTGGCCTTGTGGCCGCGTTGGAATTCCCTGGCCATGCGTAACGACCGTCCCCCATCCGGAAGGTGAATGCGTCGCGTCAGGCTATCCGCAAACTCCGGCCTTGGGCGAAGCCGGTACAGACCCGGTACAGAAACACCCGACACCGCTCACCCGGCGCCACCACCAGTCACTCGCCGCGTGCGGCGGGCAGATGGGGCAGCCGGTCGGCGGCCACCACCCCTCCAGATAGCCGCGGGCCCGCTCGGTGCGCGGATAGGCATCCAACAGGCGCCAGAACCGCGGCCCGTGCCCGGGCACCAGGAGGTGGGCGAGCTCGTGGACGAGCACGTAGTCCACGACGTACTCGGGCATGCCCTGCAAGCGGTGCGACAGCCGGATGCTGCCCTCGGACGGGGTGCACGAGCCCCATCTGGTGTTCTGGTTGGTCACCCATCGCACGGAGGCGGGCCTGGCCCGGCCCTCCAAGTACTGGGCGGACAGGCGCTCCGCCCGCTCGGCCAGCTCGGTGTCGCCGAGGACGCGTCTGCTCTCCTGGGCGGCGAGCTTGTCGAGCATCACGTCCACCCAGCGCCGTTCCTCGGCCTCGGACATCCGGGCGGGGATGAGCACGATCGTGCGGTCGCCCTCGCGGTAGGCGGTGACCGTTCTGCTGCGGCGGGCGCTTCTGCGGACCTCGACGGCGCTCGTGGCCGGGGCGCGGCGGGCAGGGTTCGCACCGCGCCGGCGGGTTCCGGCGCCGGGCAGGGCGGGCTCCCCGGCGGAGCCGGGCGACGGGTCGGCGGGCACGGCTCGACGTTACCCGCTGTGTGCGGGGGAAGTCCCGCCTCCGGGACGGTTCTCCGTGATCGGCTCCGCGCCTTGCACCATTTGAACGACTAATACCCACGCCTGTGGATAACTTTCCGCACGTCTCGGCGGTCCGCTGCATTCTGGCAAAGGAACACGCACAGCGAAGTCACAGACGCACAGTCGCGGACACACAGTCGCGGACACACAGACCGGGGGAAGCCGTGCATCCGATGTTGAAGCCCGCACTGCGCCGCGCTTGGCGGGGCGGGGACACCGTGCAATTCGGAGTGACACCCGCACATGCGGTGAAGGTCGGCCCGATGGATATCGCGACGGGCTGTTTCATGGAACTGCTCGACGGCACCAGAGGCATGCCGCTGCTCCGCGAACAGGCCAGGGCGATGGACTTGAGCGAGCGTCATGTGGACACCCTGGTGACACGGTTGGTGGACGCCGGACTCGTGGACGACGTGCGGGCGGGCGGCCCGGCGGCGGACGCTCTGCGGAGCAGGTCCGACGTCCTGGAGCGACACCGCCCCGACCTGGCCTCGCTCTCCGTCGTGCATCCCGAGCCCGGCGGCGGGATGCGCAGACTCGCGGCCCGCCGCTCGATGCGCGTGCAGGTCCGGGGCGCGGGCAGGGTCGGCGCGACCATCGCGGCGCTGCTCTCCGGAGCGGGGGTCGGCCGGGTGGAGGTCATGGACGGCGGGTGTACGGAGCCGGGCGACGTGTCCCCGGGAGGGCTGCCCGCCTCCGCCGTCGGGGAGCGCAGGGACATGGCGGCCCGGCAGCTGGTCCGCCGCTCAGCCCCCGGCCCGGGGCCCCGGGCACCCGGGGCGGCGGGCTGCGGACCGGCCGGGCACGAGCCGGGGCTGTCCCTCATCGTGGTCGCCCCGCGCGACGGACTCTCGGCCTACGTCCCCGATCCGGGCACCGCCGAGCCGTGGATCTCCTCGGGGACACCTCATCTGTACGCGGGGGTGATGGAGGCCACCGGCTTCGTCGGGCCCCTGGTCCTGCCCGGCGGCACGGCCTGCGCCGGCTGCCTCCAGCTGCATCAGCGGGACCGGGATCCGCAGTGGCCGCGCATGCTGGCACAGTGGCAGTCCGGGCGGCGCGGCGCCGCTCAGGCGTGCGACCTGGCGCTGGGGACGGCGGTGGCGGGGCTCGCGGCGGCGCATGCGCTGGCCTTCCTGGACGGCGAGCTGCCCGTGAGCACCGGTGCGCGGTGGGAGGCGGCGCTGCCGCTGTTGGACTGGAGGTCGGAGCGGATCGGGGCGCACCTCGACTGTTCCTGTGGCGCCGCCGGTCACACTGAGGGGGTCCGCGCCTCCGGAGCCGGCACGGCGCACGACACAATGGCCGGGTAACCGCCGCCCGCAGCGCGGCAGTCTGGGACTTGGAGGGGCATATGTCTGATCTTCCCCGGAAGGCGGTCACCCGTACCGCCAAGCTGGCCGCGCTGCCGTTGGGTTTCGCCGGCCGAGCGACGTGGGGGCTGGGCAAGCGCATCGGCGGGAAGTCGGCGGAGCTGGTGGCCCGCGAGGTCCAGCAGCGCACCGCCGACCAGCTCTTCAAGGTCCTCGGAGAGCTGAAGGGCGGCGCGATGAAGCTCGGCCAGGCCCTGTCGGTCTTCGAGTCCGCGCTGCCCGAGGAGGTCGCGGGCCCGTACCGCGCGGCACTCACCAAACTCCAGGAGGCCGCCCCGCCCATGCCGAGCGGCACGGTGCACGCGGTCCTGGCGGAGCGGCTCGGCGAGGACTGGCGGGAGCTGTTCCTGACGTTCGACGACAAGCCGTCGGCCGCGGCGTCGATCGGCCAGGTGCACCGGGCGGTGTGGCACGACGGCCGGGACGTGGCCGTGAAGGTGCAGTACCCGGGCGCGGGTGCGGCGCTGCTCTCGGACCTGACCCAGCTCAGCCGGTTCGCGCGGCTGCTGGGTCCGCTGGTTCCGGGCATGGACATCAAGCCCTTGATCACGGAGTTGCGCGACCGGGTCTCCGAGGAGCTGGACTACGAGCAGGAGGCGCGGTCGCAGCAGGCGCATGCCGAGGAGTTCGCGGACGATCCCGACGTCGTGGTCCCGGAGGTGGTCCACCAGTCGGCGCAGGTGCTGGTCACCGAGTGGATGGACGGTGTCCCGCTGGCCGATGTGATCGCCGACGGCACGGCCGGGCAGCGCGACCGGGCCGGCCAGCTGCTCGCGAGGTTCCTCTTCTCCGGTCCGGCGCGCACCGGCTTGCTCCACGCCGACCCGCACCCGGGCAACTTCCGGCTGCTGCCCCCGGACCCGGGCGCGTCCGGCGAGGAGGGCGACGAGCGTGCGGACGCGACCCAATGGCGCCTGGGCGTACTGGACTTCGGGACGGTGGACCGGCTGCCGGGCGGACTGCCGCAGACCATCGGGGACGCGTTGCGGCTGACGCTGGGGGGCGACGCGGACGCGGTCTACGAGATGCTGCGGGCGGAGGGGTTCGTCAAGGACTCGATCGACCTGGAGCCGGACGCGGTGCTGGACTACCTGCTGCCGATCATTGAGCCGGCCGAGGTGGAGGAGTTCACGTTCAGCCGGAGCTGGATGCGTCATCAGGCGGCCCGGATAGCGGATCCGCGCTCCCCGGCCCATCAGTTGGGCAAGCAGTTGAACCTGCCGCCGTCCTATCTGCTGATACACCGGGTGACGCTGAGCACGATCGGGGTGCTGTGCCAGCTCGGCGCCACGGTCCGCCTCCGCGACGAACTCGAGTCCTGGCTGCCGGGGTTCCTGCCGGTGGAGGACGGGGAGGGCCTGGACTCCGGGGGCCAGGGCTCCGAGCACCTGCCGCCGACGCGGAGGTCCGCCGAAACGGTGGACGCCGGCTAGCCGAGCCCGGGTCCGGCCCTGCGCGGACCGGACCAGGCCCGGACCGGACCGGACCAGGCCAGGCGTTTCGGGGCCGTCCCGCCCACGAAACGCCCCCGGGGCCGGTCCGTTGGACGGATCGGCCCCGGGGTGGGGTGCTGCTGCGCGGGTGGCGCCGGGAGGCGCGGCCCGCCGGGCGCAGAGAGCGGCTGCGTCCGGGCGGGGCCTCCGTGGCCGGCCGGGGCCGGTCAGTGCATGACGGCCATGGCCAGCGCGCGGCGGGCGCGCATCGAGGCGCGCTCCGCACGGCGCTGCATCCGCCGGGCGGAGATCAGGCGCACGGCCTGACGGTCCGCGTCGGCCTCGCGCAGGCGGTCGTGCATATGCGCACGGGCCAGGGCTTCTGGGATGAGTTGCATTTCGCGGGTCCTGTTCTGACGCGAGTCGTTCGCGCCGATGATGGTGACGTCTGGGGTCGCGGAGCCGGCGGGCTCGGACGTGGGGGTGGGGATGGTCATTGGAGCCTGGTTTCGGGGATCGTGGGTGAGGGGACGGTCGATGGTTCCGATGCGCTTCATGGGCTTGGGGGCCGGGACCCCCAGGTCGGCGGTCACGCCGCGACCGGGTTCTTGCGCGGGCGGCCACGCGGCCGCTTCCGGGCGACGACGACGCCCTGGATGAAGAGCTCGCCACCCCAGACGCCCCACGGCTCGCGTCGCTCCTTGGCGCCGGCGAGACACGCCTCGACCAGCGGGCAGGTGCGGCAGAGGGACTTCGCGTACTCGACGTCCGCCGGCGACTCCGCGAAGAAGACCTCCGGGTCGTAGGCGCGGCAGGGGACGGGTACGCCGAGGTTCTCGATGGCGTCGTCGAGCGCGGTGAGCGCGGTGAGCGGGGTCAAGGTGGAGTCCTCCGTGAGGCCGGGCGGGGAGATCGTGTCGGAAGGCGGTACGGACGGGGCGTGCGCTTCGAGTTGCACGGTGGTGGTGTCCTCGTCTGGTCGTTTCCGGCCTGTTGGCCGGGGGGTGGCTGGTACCAGGTCCTGCTTGTCCCGAGGCCCCTTCTCGTTGTCCCGCCCGTGGAGGCAAAACAAAAGGGCCGCGGATCCCGAGTGGGGTTCCGCGGCCCTGAAGGCGCCGGCCTGATGCTGCATCAGGCTGGATCACTCCAGGGTTCAGGCCCACGGAAGGCCCACATCGTGTGGTGCTGCTTCGTCTGCTCGGTGACGCCGGCTTCCGCTCCCGCACCGACGGCCGCAAAGGCATAGGCCGGGGCCTGTCCCTTCGCTACTGCTGCTGCCGGTGCCTGGGTCGGTCGCTCATTGCGCTCCCGCACGGGAAGACCGGCCAGGGACATCGGAATGACGGCGGAGACGCCGGACACACCGGTGGCGCGCAGGGAGGACTTCGGGGCACGGGCGAGGAGGCCGAGCGAGCAGGCGGAGACGACCGAGAGATCGGTCATTTTGTTGGTCTCGACGATGCTGATCACTTCAATCGCCTCCTCTCGGCGTCTCGGGGGGACCGGCGGGCCGGTCCTGCGTATTCGGATAAGTACAGCACGGAGCCAGGGCTTCAGAGAAGCCGCTGTTTCCGTGGTTAAGAACCTATGGTGATGACTGGGGCGGGCGCAAACTATTTTTGCGACGAGTTTTTCTCACCTCTCCCCGGCGTTCTCCGCCTCACCCTCGCACCCGTCGCCACCTGCGCAGATGTCCAGAACGGCGGCGCCGAAGCGGCCCAGCTTCCGCGCGCCCACCCCGGGGATCCCGGCCAGCTCGCCCTCGGTGCCGGGCACCGCCTCCGCGATGGCCATCAGCGTCCGGTCGGTGAATACGCAGTAGGCGGGCTGGCCGATCTCCCGCGCCCGGGCCGCCCGCCAGTCGTGCAGCCGCTCGTAGAGCGCCTCGTCCATGTCGGACGGGCAGTCGTCGCAGCGCATCAGCTTCATCTCGCCGGCGTCCGTCAGGGTCTTGCCGCAGACCCGGCACCGGGCCGGTGTCCGGGGCTTCCGCCTGGCCGCCGGTCGCCCCGCGCCGCCGGAGCCGCCCGCACCGGCCGCCCCGCCCTCGCCGCTCCGGAAGCCGTCGCCGCCCCAGACACCGCCCGAGCCGGACGCCGCGCTGCGGGCGCCGGGGCCCGTGGAGCCGGGGCGGAGCCCGTTCAGGAAGCGGGTCGGCCTGCGTCCGGGCCGGCCGCCGGGCGACCGGGAGAGCGACCAGGACAGGGCGAGGTGGGAGCGGGCCCGGGTGACGCCGACGTACAGCAGGCGGCGCTCCTCCTCGATCTGCTCCGGCGTCTTGGCGTAGGTGATCGGCATCATGCCCTCGGTCAGCCCGACCAGGAACACCGCATCCCACTCCAGGCCCTTCGCCGAGTGCAGCGACGCCAGGGTGACGCCCTGGACCGTGGGCGCGTGCTGGGCGGCGGCCCGCTCGTCCAACTCGGCGACCAGGTCGGAGAGTGTCGCCCCCGGGTGGGCCCGCTCGAAGTCCTCGGCAAGCCGGACGAGCGCAGCCAGGGACTCCCAGCGGTCCCGCGCCGCTCCGGACCCGGCGGGCGGCTCGCTGCGCCAGCCCTTGGTGGAGAGCACCGCGCGCACCTCGGCGGGGAGGTCGTCCGCATGGTCCAGGAGCGAGTCGTTGCCCCCGCACGGGCCGCCCCGCGCAGGGCCACGCCCGCCTCGCGGACCTCCGCGCGCTCGAAGAACCGCTCGGCGCCCCGGAGCTGGTAGGGCACGCCCGCGTCCGCGAGGGCCTGCTCGTACACCTCGGACTGCGCGTTGACCCGGTAGAGCACCGCGATCTCGCCGGCCGGAACGCCCGCCGCGATCAGGTCGCGGATGCGGCGCGCGGTGCCCTCGGCCTCGGCGGGCTCGTCCGTGTACTCCACGAAGGCGGGCTCGGGGCCGCGCTCGCGCTGCGAGATCAGGTCGAGGCGGTGCTCGGCGGCCCGGCCGGTGGCCTGCGCGAGCAGCCCGTTGGCCAGGTGGACCACCTGCGGGGTCGAGCGGTAGTCGCGGACCAGCTTGACGACGGTCGCGCCGGGGTGGCGGGTGCGGAAGTTGAGCAGGTGGTCCGGGGTCGCCCCGGTGAACGAGTAGATCGTCTGGCCGGCGTCGCCGACGACGCAGAGGCTGTCCCGGTCGCCGAGCCAGAGGTCGAGCAGCCGCTGCTGGAGCGGGCTCACGTCCTGGTACTCGTCCACGACGAAGTGCTGGTACTGGCGGCGGACGTGGGCGGCGATGTCGTGCCGGTCCTGGAGGATGCCGACGGTGAGGAGCAGGACGTCCTCGAAGTCGATCACCGTGCGCTCGCGCTTCAGCTCCTCGTAGGTCTCGTAGACCTTGGCGATCTCCGCCGGGTCCCGCGGGGCGTCCCGCTGGGCCTTGGCGACCACCGCCGGGTAGTCCGCGGGGACGGTCTGGGTGACCTTGGCCCACTCGATCTCGCTCGTGACGTCCCGCAGCTCGTTGCGGTCGAGCCGCAGGCCGCTGCGGGCCGCCGCCTCGGCCACCAGCTGGACCTTGCGCTCGAGGAGCCGGGGCAGCTCGCCACCGACTGCTTTCGGCCAGAAGTACTGGAGCTGGCGCAGGGCCGCCGAGTGGAAGGTGCGCGCCTGCACTCCGCCCGCGCCCAGCTGGCGGAGGCGGCCGCGCATCTCGCCCGCCGCCCGGTTGGTGAACGTGACGGCCAGGACGCTCGCCGGCTGGAGTATCCCCGCGCGCACCCCGTAGGCGATGCGGTGCGTGATGGCCCGCGTCTTGCCCGTACCGGCTCCGGCCAGCACGCACACCGGGCCCCGCAGGGCCGTGGCCACCTCGCGCTGCTCGGGGTCGAGCCCGTCGAGGACGGCGTCCGCGGTGTCCGGTACCCGGGGGAAGAGGGTGGAGTGCGTTGCTGATGTCACCCCGCCATGCTGCCAGGTCGCACGGGGCGCGTGCGGCGGTTGTCCACAGGGGTGAGGTATCCGTCGTACTAATACGGGGGCGGTTCCGAGTGCCGTACGCGCAAGGGCCCCGGGGGCGGGAATGGCGGCCGGGTCGCATACGTTCACCTGGCGTGCGGCAACGCACGCCCCGGCCCCGTGTGACGTACCAGACGCGTGGATGCCCGTCCTGGCGTGACGGGATGTGCCGGGACCCAAGAGACAGAGGAGCGCGAAGACATGCCGGGCACTGTGACGATGTACAGCACCACCTGGTGCGGCTACTGCCGTCGGCTGAAGGGGCAGATGGACCGCGAGGGCATCGCCTACACCGAGATCAACATCGAGCAGGACCCGGAGTCGGCCGCCTTCGTCGAGAAGGCCAATGGCGGAAACCAGACGGTTCCGACCGTGCTCGTGGTCCCGAGAACGGCGGCGGGGACGTCGTGATGACGAACCCGAGCCTGGCCCAGGTGAAGCAGGCCCTCGGCGCCTGAGCCCCCGAGGCTCCCGCCCCCTCCGGTCCCGTACCGGTGGGGGCGGTGTCGTGTCCGGACCGGGTCAGACGCCCGCGCGCACCGGCTTCGGGAGCGGCTTGCCGTACCAGAGCTCGATCAGCCGGGAGGCGATCGAGATGCCGAACGGGGGCAGGATCTCGCCCGACTCGAAGGCGGCGGTCAGCTCCTCGCGGGAGAACCAGCGCGCCTCCTCGATCTCCTCGCCGTCCACGTTGATGTCGAACGTCGCGGCGCGGGCCATGAAGCCCAGCATCAGGCTGGACGGGAACGGCCAGGGCTGGCTGGCGACGTACTCGACCTCGCCGACCGTGATGCCGGCCTCCTCGAAGACCTCGCGGGCCACGGACTGCTCGATCGACTCGCCCGGCTCCACGAACCCGGCGAGCGTCGAGAAGCGGCCCTCGGGCCAGTGCACCTGGCGGCCGAGCAGCGCCCGGTCCTGGTCGTCCGTGACGAGCATGATGACCGCCGGGTCGGTGCGCGGGTAGTGCTCGGCGCCGCACGCCGGGCAGCGGCGGATGTGTCCGGCCGCCGCGATCACCGTGCGCTCGCCGCAGCGGGAGCAGAAGCGGTGCAGCCGCTGCCAGTTCTCCAGGGCCACCGCGTGCACCATCAGGGCGGCGTCGCGCGGGCCGAGCAGCATCCCCGCCTCGCGCAGCCCCGCCGGACGGGCCGACTGGTCCATGCGGCCGGGCAGGGTGTCCTTCTGCAGGGCGAAGTAGCTGACGCCGTCCGCGTCGGTGCCGAGGAAGTAGCGGTGGGTCTCGGTGACGGGGGCCTCGAAGGCGGGCGTCATCACGAGTTCGGTGCCGTCGTCGGTGTCGTCGATCAGCACCTGGCCCCCGGAGACGACGAAGACCCGGGTCGTCGGGTGGCTCCACGCGGCGGACAGCCACGCCTCGTCAAGGCGGTGGTGCGCGGCGCGGTCGATGCCGCTCGGCGCGGTCAGACCGATGGGCCGGTCCGTGGTGGCGTTGTCGAAGGTGCTCACAGGTGCTTCCTACTCCCCCGGGATGGATCGGGCGTTCAGAGGATTCAGCGGAGGGCGGCCGCCAGGTCGGTCCAGAGGTGGGCGGCGGTCTCGACGCCCTTGAAGAGGAGGTCCAGCTCGACCTTCTCGTCGGGGGCGTGCCAGCCGTCGGACGGTACGGAGATGCCGAGGAAGAGGACCGGCGCGCCGAGCACGTCCTGGAGGTCGGCGGCGGGTCCGGAGCCCCCTTCGCGGGTGAAGAGGACCTTCTGGCCGAACGCCCGGCCCATGGCGCCGGCCACGGCCCGCAGCGCCGGGTGGTCCAGGGGCGTCAGGCAGGGCCGGGTGGCGGGGAGGAAGGTGATCCGGTGGCTGATCCCCGCCGGGACCCGGGCCTCGGCCCAGGCCCGTACGGCCTTCTCGATGTGGTCCGGGTCCTGGCCCGCCACCAGGCGGAAGCTGATCTTCGCGCGGGCGGACGAGGGGATGATCGTCTTGCTTCCGGCGCCCTGGTAGCCGCCGCCGATGCCGTTGACCTCGGCGGTCGGGCGGGCCCAGATCCGTTCCAGCGTCGAATACCCGGCCTCCCCGGAGGCCGCCCGGGACCTGGCGGTGTGCAGCCAGTCGGCCTCGTCGAAGGGCAGCTCGGCGTAAAGCGCGCGCTCGGTGTCCGTGAGCGGGGCCACGCCGTCGTAGAAGCCGGGGACCGCGACCTTCCCGTCCGCGTCGTGGAGCGCGGCGACGAGGCGGGCGATCTCGGTGGCCGGGTTGGGGACGGCGCCGCCGAAGGAGCCGGAGTGGATGTCCTGCCCGGGCCCGTGGAACTCGATCTCGCACTCGGCGAGGCCGCGCATCCCGGTGCAGACGGTCGGCGTGGTCTCGTTCCACATGCCGGTGTCCGAGACGATCACGGCGTCGGCGGCGAGGCGGTCGGCGTGGCGCTCGACCAGGTCGCGGAAGTGCGGGGAGCCGGACTCCTCCTCGCCCTCCACGATCAGCTTGAGGTGCACGGCGGGGGCGGTGCGTCCGGTGGCGGCGAGGTGGGCCCGGACGCCGAGGGTGTGGAAGAACACCTGCCCCTTGTCGTCGGCCGCGCCGCGTCCGTACATCCGGCCGTCGCGGATCACCGGCTCGAACGGCTCGGTGCTCCAGCCGTCCTCGCGGGCGGCGGGCTGGACGTCGTGGTGTCCGTAGACCAGGACGGTGGGCGCCGACGGGTCGTCGGAGGGCCACTCGGCGAAGACGGCGGGTGCGCCGTCGGTCTCCCAGACCTCGGTGACCGGGAATCCGGTCTCCTTCAGCTTGGCCGACAGCCACTCGGCGCTGCGCCGTACGTCGCCCTCGTGCTCCGGCTGAGCGGATACGGAGGGGATGCGCAGCCACTCGGCGAGGTCGTCGAGGAAGGCCGTGCGGTGCTGCTCGGTGTACGTGCGGACGGCGCTGTCCGGGGTGTCGCTCATGACCTTCAGCTTATCCGTCCGACGGAAGTGGCTCGTCCAGAAGGATGCGCTCCAGCTCCGGACGGCCCGGCAGGGAGGCCGGGCGGACGGCCTCGCCGGTGCGGACGAAGAGGAAGGTGGCCGTGACGTCGGTGAGCGGGAGTCCGTGCAGCTCGGCCCAGGCCAGCCGGTACACGGCGAGCTGGAGGGGGTCGGCGGTGTGGGTGCGGCCGGTCTTCCAGTCCACGATCTCGTACGTGTCCCCCGTGCGGTACACGGCGTCGATACGGCCCCGGATGATCCGGCCGGCCAGGGTGATCTGGAACGGCGTCTCCACCCGGTACGGGGTGCGGCGGGCGTACGGGGTGCGCTCGAAGGCTTCCTTCAGGTCGGCGAGGTCGCGCTCGTCGGCGATGTCGGCGTCGCTCCCGTCGCCCCCGGGCAGCTCGTCGGGGCCGAGCATGGGCAGCGGCAGCTCCTCGAACCGGGACTCCACCCAGGCGTGGAAGCGGGTGCCCCGGCGGGCGGCGGGCTGCGGCGGGCGGGGCATGGGCCGGGCCAGCTCCCGGGCGAAGGCGTCGGGGTCGTCGGCGAGGCGCAGCAACTGGGTGGCGGAGAGCGAGGCGGGGACGAGGACGTCGCGCACGGTGGCGCGGGCCCGGCGCAGCTCCCCGGCCAGCGCGTCGAGGTCCCGGTCCCAGGAGGCGAGGGTGCGCGTCTCCTCGGGGGTGAGGCGGGGAGCCGGGACCTCCGGGGCATCGGCCGGGGCCTCCGGCCGGGCCAGCAGCTCCATGACCGTGTCCGCGGCGGCCCTGCGGCGGGCCAGGGCGGTGTCGTCCAGCGGGAGCGGCCAGGCGTGGTCGGCGGACGCCTCGGTCAGGGCCGGGTTCTCGTCGGTCTCCGCCGGGGCGTCCGCCCACACCTCGATCTCGCCGTACCCTGCGGCGCAGTGCTCGTACAACGCGTGCAGGAAGGCGGACGGGCCGCGCGGCTTCTTCTGGGTGGGCCCCCACCAGTGGCCGGAGCCGAGCAGCAGCGTGCGGGGGCGCGTGAAGGTGACGTAGCCGAGGCGCAGCTCCTCCGTGTGCTGGTGCTCCTTCATCTCCTCCTTGAAGCCCTTGAGGCCCTTGGCGTCGTAGCCGCGGAGGGCGGGGAGGGTGGCGGTGTCGCCGCGCAGGGCGTGCGGGAGGACCTTGGCCTGGGAGGTCCAGGCGTCCCGGGACTGGCCGCTGGGGAACTGGCCGGTGACCAGGCCGGGCACGGCGACGACGTCCCACTCCAAGCCCTTGGACTTGTGGGCGGTGAGGACCTTGACGGTGTTCTCGCCGCCGGGCAGCGCGTTGTCGAGGCCCTTCTCGTACTGGACGGCGGTGCGCAGGAAGCCGAGGAAGGCGAGCAGCGTGGCCTCGCCGTCGACGGCGGCGAAGCGGGCGGCGACGTCGAGGAAATTGCCCAGGGTCTCGCGGCGGCGGGCGGCCAGGGCCTGCGGGGAGGCGGAGAGCTCGACCTCCAGGCCGGTGGTGGCGAGGACCCGGTGCAGGACGTCCATCAGGGGATCCGCGAGCGAGCGGCGCAGGTCGCGCAGTTCGGCGGCGAGGCGCGCGAAGCGGACGCGGGCCTCGGCGGAGAACGGAAGCCGATCGTCCTCCTCGCCGCCGCCGTCCAGGAAGGTGTCCAGGGCGTCGGCGAGGGAGATCACCTCGGCCGGGTCGATCCCCTCGACGGCCTCGGCGAGCCTGCGGTCGGGGTCGTAGTCCTCGTCGTCGCCGTGGGCGGCGCGGTGCACCAGGAGGCGGGCCCGGCGGCCGAGCAGGGCCAGGTCGCGCGGGCCGATCCGCCAGCGGGGGCCGGTGAGCAGGCGGACCAGCGATGCGTTGGCGCCCGGGTCCTGGAGGACCTCGCAGACGGCGACGAGGTCCGCGACCTCGGGGAGGTGGAGCAGCCCGGAGAGGCCGACGACCTCGACCGGGATGTCGCGGGCGACCAGCGCGGCCTGGATCTCCGGGAAGTCACCGGCGGTGCGGCACAGGACGGCGATCTCGCCCGGCGCCTTGCCGGTGCGCACGAGGTGGGCGATCGAGTCCGCGAGCCAGCCGATCTCCTCGGTGTGGGTGGGCAGCAGGGCGCAGCGGACCAGTCCGTCGCGCTCGGCGCCGGGGGCGGGGCGCAGGGCCTCGACGCCCTCGTGCATGGCGCGCAGGGGTGCGGCGAGTCCGTTGGCGAGGTGGAGGAGGCGGCCGCCGCTGCGGCGGTTCTCGCTGAGGGCGTAGCGGGTCGCGGGGGTGCCGTCGGCGTGCGGGAAGTGGCTCGGGAAGTCGTCCAGGTTGGCGACGGAGGCGCCGCGCCAGCCGTAGATGGCCTGGCAGGGGTCGCCGACGGCGGTGACGGCGTGCCCGGTCGGCCCGTCCGCGCCGGGGCCGCTGCCGAAGAGGGCGGAGAGCAGGAGGCGCTGGGCGACGGAGGTGTCCTGGTATTCGTCGAGCAGGACGACCCGGTATTCGGCGCGGAGGATCGCGCCGACCTCGGGGCGGGTGAGGGCCAGCTCGGCGGAGAGGGCGATCTGGTCGCCGAAGTCGAGGAGGTCGCGGCTCCGCTTCGCGTCGCGGTAGCGCCGGGTCAGCGCGAGCAGTTCGCGGCGGGCCTCGGCGGTCGCCGGGATCTTGCGCAGCTCTTCGTTGCTGAGCTTCGCGGTCTCCAGCGCGGTCAGCAGTTCGGTGTCGTACGCGTCGAGCTGTTCGGGGCGTACGAGGTGTTCGGCCAGCTCGGCGTCGAGGGCCAGCAGGTCGCTGACGAGGGTGGGGAAGGACCTGGTCAGGGCCGGGTAGGGGCCGGGGGCCTCGCGCAGCACGCGGGCGGCGAGCTGGTAGCGGGTGGCGTCGGCGAGGAGGCGGGTGCCCGGTTCGAGGCCGATGCGCAGGCCGTGCTCGGTGAGCAGCCGCCCGGCGAAGGCGTGGTACGTGGAGATGCCGGGTTCGCCCGGGGGGTTGTCCGGGTCGATCACGTCCGGGTCGGTGATCCCGGCGGCGACGAGTGCCTTGCGTACGCGCTCGGCCAGCTCACCGGCCGCCTTGTTGGTGAAGGTGAGCCCGAGGACCTGCTCGGGGGCGACCTGGCCGGTGCCGACCAGCCAGACCACGCGGGCGGCCATCACCGTGGTCTTCCCCGACCCGGCTCCGGCCACGATCACCTGCGGGGCGAGCGGCGCGGTGATGCAGGCCGTCTGCTCCGGGGTGAAGGGGATGCCCAGCAGCTCCTTGAGCTGCTCGGGATCGGTGAGGCGCGGGGACACTCCACAGAGGCTAACCGGCGCCACCGACAACCCACGAAGTCGTGGCAGCGGCTCACATCGCCGCCTCCCGGTGGCGTCCGTCACACCAGGCCGGGTCTAAATTATCTGCTTGTCGCACCAACAGCCTTACGAGGACGGTCATATGAGCGCCGACGCATCCGCCCCTGACGCCACCGGACTCAGGAAGCGCATCGACACAACGAAGGCGCATCCCGCGCGGGTGTACGACGTCTTCCTCGGCGGCAAGGACAACTACCCGGCGGACCGCGAGGCCGCGGCCATGGCGCTGGCCGCCAATCCGCGCGGCTACCTCACCGTGCGGCACAACCGGGACTTCATGCGGCGGGCGGTGACCCTCGCCGCGAACGACGGCATCCGGCAGTTCCTGGACATCGGCACCGGACTGCCCACGCAGGCCAACGTGCACCAGATCGCGCAGGGCATCGCGCCCGAGTCGCGCGTCGTCTACGTGGACAACGACCCGGTGGTCCTCGTCCACGCGCAGGCCCTGCTCACCAGCGGTCCCGAGGGCCGCACCGACTACATCGAAGCGGATCTGCGGGACCCGGACCGCATCCTGGAGGCCGCCCGCCGCACCCTGGACTTCGACCGCCCGGTGGCCCTGGTCCTCGCGGCCGTGACCCACTTCATCGAGGACGAGACGGCCTACCCGGTCGTGAAGCAGCTGGTGGACGTACTGGCCCCCGGCAGCTTCCTCGTCCTGAGCAATGTCAGCTCGGACCTCAACCCGGAGCAGGTCGGCAGCATCACCAAGGGCTTCAAGGAGCGCGGCTTCGCCATGGTGCGCCGCTCGTACGCCCAGATGGAACGGTTCGTCACCGACAACGGCCTGGAGCTCCTCGAACCCGGCATCGTCCCCGTGCACCGCTGGCGCCCCGAGCGGGTCGTGGACCTGCCGGAGGCCCGGAACCCCGACCCGGAGTTCGTGGCGGGCCTGGACGAGCTGGACCGTACGCGCTACCAGGACATCAACGACGTCACCGACGCCGACGTCAGCGTCTACGGCCTGGTGGCCCGCAAGCACTGATCAGTCCAGGACGTGCCGGCCCTCCGGCTGCGCGCTGCACGACGCCTTGAAGGAGCAGTGGCCGCAGTGCTGGCCGGTCGTCGGGGTGAACCGTTCGTCCAGGACCCGGCCCGCCGCGGTCGCCAGCAGGTCGGAGACCCACTCGCCGTCCGGCGGCGCCTGCGCCTGCACCTTGGGCGCGGCGTCGCCGCCCTCCTTCTTGGGGGCGGCCTGGCGCAGCTGTACGAGTTCGGCGCCGCCCGGCTCGGGCCGCGTACCGCCGAAGGCGTCGTCGACCGCGCCTTCCCGTACCGCCAGCTGGTAAACGGCGAGCTGGGGGTGGCGGTGGACCTCGTCCTTCGTCGGGGACTGCTTGCCGGTCTTGAAGTCGACCACGTAGGCCCGGCCCTCGGCGTCCCGTTCGACGCGGTCCATGGAGCCCCGGATGCGCACCTCGTACTCCCCCGCCTCCAGCGTCACGTCGAAGTCGTGCTCGCTGGCGACGGGGGTGCGGCCGGCCCGGTCCATGACGTGCCAGCGCAGGAAGCGTTCGAGGGCGGCGCGGGCCTGCTCCTTCTCCTGGCGGGACTTCCAGGGGGCGTCGAAGACGAGCCCGTCCCAGACCGAGTCGAGCCGTTCCATGAGGACGGCCAGATCGGCGGGCGTACGGCCGGAGGCCACCTCGTCGGCCAGGACGTGCACGACGTTCCCGAACCCCTGGGCGGCGGTCGCGGGCGCGTCGGCCTTCACCTCGCGGCCCAGGAACCACTGGAGCGCGCAGGTGTTGGCGAGCTGGTCGAGCGCGCTGCCGGAGAGGGTGACCGGCTGGTCCCGGTCGCGCAGCGGCACGGCCGAGCGGGTCGGCTCGTACAGGCCCCACCAGCGGTACGGGTGCGCGGACGGTACGAGCGGCTGGCCGTCGTCGTCGGTGAGCGCCGCGAGCCGGGCGAGGCGGCGGGCGGCCTCCTCGCGCAGCGTGTCCGAGGCGGCCGGGTCGACGGTGGTGGCGCGCAGCTCGGCGACGAGCGCGGCGACGGACAGCGGGCGGCGCGGGCGGCCGGTGACGTCGCGGGGTTCGACGCCCAGCTCGGCGAGGAAGCGGGAGGGCTGGTCGCCGTCGTCGGCGGGGGCCTTGACCGCCGTGACGACCAGGCGCTCGCGGGCGCGGGTCGAGGCCACGTAGAACAGCCGCCGCTCCTCCGCGAGGAGGGCGCCGGGCGTCAGCGGCTCGGCGAGCCCGTCGCGGCCGATCCGGTCCGCTTCGAGGAGCGAGCCCCGGCGGCGCAGGTCCGGCCACAGCCCTTCCTGGACGCCGGCGACGACGACGAGGCGCCACTCCAGGCCCTTGGAGCGGTGGGCGGTCATCAGCCGGACGGCGTCGGGGCGGACCGCGCGCCGGGAGAGGGTGTCGGCCGCGATGTCCTGGGCGTCCACCTCCTCCAGGAAGTTCAGCGCGCCCCGGCCGCCGGTGCGTTCCTCGGCGCGGGCGGCGGTCTCGAACAGCGCGCACACCGCGTCGAGGTCGCGGTCGGCGTTGCGCCCCGCGGTGCCTCCGCGCAGGGCCGCCCGCTCCAGCCGGCCCGGCCACGGGGTGCCGGACCACAGCTCCCACAGGGCCTCCTCGGCGGTGCCGCCCGCCTCCAGGAGTTCGCGGGCAGTGCGCAGGAGCGCGCCGAGGCGCTGGGCGCCCCGGGCGTACGCCGGATCGTGCGTGACCAGGCGCTCCGGCTCGGCGAGCGCCCGGGCCAGCAGTGCGCCGGAGGGCGCGGGCACCTTGTTGCCGGCGGCGCGCTCCTCGTCCCGCAGGGCGCGGCCGAGGCGGCGCAGATCGGCGGCGTCCATCGCGCCGAGGGGCGAGGCGAGCAGGGTGAGCGCGGTCTCGGTGTCGAGCCAGGGGGCTTCGGGGGCGCCGTCCGGTGCCGCCCCGCGCACCGCCGCCTCCGCCACCGCCCGCAGGGCCGTCAGGAGCGGGCCCACCGCCGGTTCGTGGCGCAGGGCCAGATCGTCGCCGTCGACCTCCAGGGGGACGCCCGCCGAGGTCAGGGCCCGGCGCAGGGAGGGCAGCGTGCGGCCGCCGGCCCGGACGAGCACCGCCATCTCGGACCACGGCACCCCGTCCTCCAGGTGCGCCCGGCGCAGCAGGTCCGCGATGTTCTCCAGCTCCGTGGAGGCGGTCGGGTAGGTGTACGCCTCGACACTGCCGCCCTCGCGGACCGCGCCCAGTTCGCGGTGGGCGCGGACCTTCGCCGAGGGCAGCCGGGTGAGCGGCATCCGCCGGGTGAGCAGCCGGGTGGCGGTGAGCAGCCGGTCGCCGGAGCGGCGCGAGGTGGTGAGGACGCCGACCGGGGCCGCGGCGCCGTCCGCGCGCCGGAACATCTCCGGGAAGTCGAGGATGCCGTTGACGTCGGCGCCCCGGAACGCGTAGATCGACTGGTCCGGGTCACCGAAGGCGATCAGGTCGCGCCCGCCGCCGCCCCCCGGGGCGCTGCCCCGGTTGCCGGCCAGCGCGTGCAGCAGGCGCACCTGGGCGGGGTCGGTGTCCTGGTACTCGTCCACGAAGACCGCGTCGTACGCCCCGGCGAGCTGCGCCGAGACCTCGGGGCGCTCCGCGAGCAGCACCGCGCGGTGCACCAGCTCCGCGTAGTCCAGCACGCCCTGGGCGTCCAGCACGTCGAGGTATTCGGCGAGGAAGCGGGCGGCGGCGCCCCAGTCGGGCCGGCCGGTGCGCTCGGCGAAGGCGGCGAGGGCGTCCGGGCCGAGGCCCAGCTCGCGGCTGCGGGCGAGCACCGCGCGTACCTCGTCGGCGAAGCCGCGCGTGGTCAGGCAGGCGCGCAGCTCGTCGGGCCAGCTGATGTGCGGGCGCCCCTCCTTCTCCAGTTCGAGCTGGCCGGCCAGGAGGTCGCGGACGGTCACGTCCTGCTCCGGGCCGGACAGCAGCCGCAGCGGGTCCGCGAACAGGTCGGCGTCCTGGTGGGCGCGGACGAGGGCGTAGCAGAAGGAGTGGAAGGTGGTGGCCTGCGGGCCCCGGGCGGCGCCGAGCCGGGCGGCCATCCGGTCGCGCAGTTCGACGGCGGCCTTGCGGCTGAAGGTGAGGACCAGCAGACGGGCCGGGTCGGCGCCCCGGGCGATGCGCGCGGCGACGGCTTCGACGAGCGTCGTCGTCTTGCCCGTACCGGGTCCGGCGAGGACCAGGAGCGGACCGCCGGGGTGGTCAACCACCGCGCGCTGCGCCGCGTCCAGGAGAGGGGGCTCCACCGAACCCGGCAGGGTGCGCACCAACCGGTACGGGCCCGTGGTCCCCGGCCGTGCGTGACGGTGAGGACTGTGCCGGGTGGTGGAGGAGGTGCTCACTGTGGGTTCGCCGGTCCTGGTGGGTGTACGGGTGGTGGGGGCGCGGCGCCGGCCGCGAACTGAAGACGCTACTCCGGCGTGCCCCCCGAATGCGGCGGGACGGCTGCGGGGATCGTCACGTTCTTCCGGTTCCGCCGGCCGCGCACCGCGCGCACCTTCCGCCGGCCGCGCACCGTACGGACGCGGATCCGCCCGTTCCGCCGCCCCATGGCCGAAGCTGTCAGGTGTGAGCTCCCCCACCGCCGCCGGCCGCCGCCGGGCCGCCCGTCACGCCGTCCCATCGCGCGCGCCGCATGTCCAGGCGCGGGAGGTGGCCCTCCGCGCTCGCCGGGGCCTCGCGCAGCGGGGTGCCCTCCGCCCGGTAGTGGTCCAGGGCGCGCAGCTCGTGGCCGGGCAGCAGCCTGCCGTCGGAGCGCACCACGCGCCACCACGGCGCCGCGCTCCCGTACAGCGCCATGACCCGGCCGACCTGGCGCGGGCCGCCCTCGTCCAGCCACTCCGCGACGTCGCCGTACGTCATGACACGGCCGGGCGGGATCAGGTCGGCGACGTCGAGCACGCGCTCCGCGTACTGCGGCAGCGCGTCGCCCGTCGGGTGTTCGCTCATCCGCCCCATCCTGCCGCACGCCACCGACAGTCCCGGCCGTGCCGTGTTCGCGCGCACACGCAGCGTGCGCGCGGCGGGAAAGGAGCGTATGTTGCGCATCGCACGCCCCCGCATCGCACCCTGATGCCCCCTCGCGCCCATCGGCCGTGCCACCATCATGCGGGCGGTGACCGGTGATACGAGAACACGAAGACCAATCAGAGGCGACGAAGGAGCAGGGCGTGCAGCCACCGAAGGCGGCCGACGACGCCTCCGATGCCGAGCCGCGTCCGGACAGTGACCGGCGGCAGCCGGAGACGGACGCGGAATACCCGGCCGGCTCGACGCTCGCCACCTCCGACGAGGAGCTGACCGAGCGCGTCTCCGGGGACGAACCCCTGCTGCCCGCCCGGGTGCACCGCCCCTCCGACCTGCTGCGCCTGCTCATCGGGGTGCTGGCGGTCGTCGTGCTGTTCTCCGTCGCCGCCTTCGCCCACGGCACGACCACCGGCCTCGAACAGGACATCAACAAGGGCACCGGACAGGCCCCCGACCTGCTGATCAAGCTCGCCGGGCTGGTCTCCAGCATCGCCGTGCTGCTGGTGCCGGTCGCCTTCGCCATCGAGCGGCTGATCAAACGCGACGGGCTCCGGATCGCCGACGGGGTGCTGGCCGCGGTGCTGGCGCACGGGGTGACGCTCGCCACCGACCTGTGGGTCGCCAAGTCCGCCTCCGGCACCATCCAGGACGCGCTGACCCAGCCGCAGCCCGGCGACGCGGTCACCGATCCGGTGCACGGCTACCTCGCGCCGGTGATCGCGTACATGACCGCCGTCGGCATGGCGAGACGGCCGCGCTGGCGGGTCGTGCTGTGGGTGGTGCTGCTGCTCGACGCCTTCGCGATGCTGGTCGGCGGCTACACCACCCCGTTCTCCATCGTGCTCACGGTGCTGATCGGCTGGACGGTGGCCTACGGCACGCTCTACGCGGTCGGCTCGCCGAACGTCCGCCCGACCGGCCAGCACCTGATGGCCGGTCTGCGGCACGTCGGCTTCCGGCCGGTCACCGCGATGCGCGCCGAGGACGGGCCCGACTCCGGCGACCAGAACGACCGGGGGCGCCGCTATCTGGTCTCCCTGGAGGACGGGCCACCGCTCGACGTGACCGTCGTGGACCGCGAGCAACAGGCCCAGGGGTTCTTCTACCGGGTGTGGCGCAGGCTCACCCTGCGCGGGATCACCCAGCGGCGGTCCATCCAGTCGCTGCGCCAGGCGCTGGAGCAGGAGGCGCTGCTCGCGTACGCGGCGATCGCCGCCGGGGCCAACGCGCCCAAGCTCATCGCCACCTCCGAACTCGGCCCGGACGCCGTGATGCTGGTCTACGAGCACATCGGCGGCCGGTCCCTGGACGCCCTGGAGGACTCCGAGATCACCGACGATCTGGTGCGCGGGGCGTGGGAGCAGGTCAAGGCCCTCCAGTCGCGCCGGATCGCGCACCGCAGGCTCACGGGCGACGCCATACTGGTGGATCGTTTCGGCACGGTGTTCGTCACCGACCTGCGCGGCGGCGAGATCGCGGCCGGCGACCTGGTCCTGCGGATGGACGTCGCGCAGCTGCTCACCACCACCGGGCTTCGGGTGGGACCCGAGCGGGCCGTGGCCGCCGCGCTCGCGGTGCTCGGCCCCGACGCGGTCGCCGACTGCCTCCCCCTCCTCCAGCCGATCGCGCTCAGCCGCTCCACCCGGGCGCAGCTGCGCAGGCTCGCCCGGGAACGTTCGCAGCGCGAGCGCGAGGCGGTCCTCGAAGCGTCGGACGCGGCCAAGCGCGCCCGGGCCGAGGACGCGGAGCTGTCCAGGAACGGCGACCGCAAGACCGCCCGCAAGTCGATGCGCGCCGAGAAGCGGGCCATGGACGACGCGCTCGACGAGGCGCGCGAGGAGGACCTGCTCTCCCAGATCCGCCGGGAGGTCCTGCTGATCCGGCCGCAGGCGCCGGTCGAACCGGTCCGCCTGGAACGCATCAAGCCGCGCACCCTGTTCAGCTTCATCGCCGGTGCCATCGCCGCCTACTTCCTGATCTCGCAGGTCACCGAGGCCGACTTCGGGGCCGTCGTGGAGCAGGCGGAGTGGGGCTGGGTGGCCGCCGCGCTCGGCTTCTCGGCGCTGAGCTACGTGGCCGCCGCGATGAGCCTGCTGGGCTTCGTGCCCGAGCGGGTGTCGTTCGGGCGGACCGTCCTCGCGCAGGTCGCCGGGTCGTTCGTGAAGATCGTGGCGCCGGCGGCGGTCGGCGGGGTGGCGCTGAACACCCGGTTCCTCCAGCGCGCCGGAGTGCGGCCCGGCCTCGCGGTCGCCAGCGTGGGCGCGTCCCAGCTGTTCGGCCTCGGCTGCCACATCCTGCTGCTGGGCGCCTTCGGCTATCTGACCGGCACCGAGAAGACCCCGTCCTCGCTCACCCCGTCCAGGACCGTGATCGCCGGGCTGCTGACGGTCGCCGTGCTGGTCCTGGTGGTCACCGCCATCCCGTTCCTGCGGAAGTTCGTGGTGACCCGGGTGCGGTCGCTGTTCGCCGGGGTCGTGCCCCGCATGCTCGACGTGGTGCAGCGCCCGCAGAAGCTGCTCACCGGGATCGGCGGGATGCTGCTGCTGACCGGTGTCTTCGTGATGTGCCTGGACGCCTCGGTCCGGGCGTTCAGCGGTCCGGACACCCCGCACCTCAGCTACGCGAGCATCGCGGTGGTCTTCCTCGCCGGAAACGCGCTCGGCTCCGCCGCGCCGACGCCGGGCGGCATGGGCGCCGTCGAGGGCGCGCTGACGCTGGGTCTGATCGCGGTCGGGCTGCCGAAGGAGGTCGCCGCCCCGGCGGTGCTGCTGTTCCGGCTGATGACCCTGTGGCTGCCGGTCCTTCCCGGTTGGCTGTGCTTCAACCACCTCACGCGCAAGGGACAGCTGTAGCGGACCTGCGTGCACGGGCCACCCACTTGGACCGGCACCCCGTGCGCACGCCCCGGCGCCACCGCAGCATGGAGCGATGAGGACCTCCCCTGCCCTGCGCGCCGCGGCCCTCGCCGCCACCGTGACCGTGCTGCTCCCCCTCGCCGGCTGTGCGGACGGCGGTGACAAGGAAGCCGCCGACCCGACGAGCCAGGCCCGCGCGGCGAACGCCACCACCGGCAGCCCGTCGTCCGGCCTCGCCTCCCAGAAGCTGACCTGGAAGAAGTGCCCCGCGCCTTCCCAGGCCCAGGGCGGCGGAAACCCGCCGTCCCCACTGCCCGGCGGGGCGAACTGGGAGTGCGCCTCCATGAAGGCCCCCCTCGATTACGCGAAGCCCGACGGGGACACCATCGAGCTGGCGCTCATCCGCGCGAAGGCGATCAGCCCGAAGAAGCGGATCGGCTCGCTCATCTTCAACTTCGGCGGCCCCGGCGGCTCGGGCGTCGCCACCCTCCCCGCATTCGGTACGGCGTACGACAAGCTGCGTGCCCGGTACGACCTGGTGAGCTTCGACCCGCGCGGCGTGGGGAACAGCGACGGCGTCGAATGCGAGACCGACAAGCAGCTGGACGCCCGCTACCAGGAGGACGGCACCCCGGACGACGCGGCGGAGGAGAAGGCGTTCGTCCAGGACACCAAGAGGTTCGCCGCCGCCTGCGAGAAGCGGTCCGGCGAGCAGCTCCCGTACGTCGGCACCACCAACGCCGCCCGCGACATGGACCTGATGCGCCAGGTCCTGGGCGACGACAAGCTGTACTACTTCGGCATCTCGTACGGCACCGAGCTGGGCGGCGTCTACGCGCACCTCTTCCCGAAGAAGGTCGGCCGGGCGGTCCTGGACGCGGTGGTCGACCCCACCGAGGACGCCGAGCAGTCCTCGCTGGGCCAGGCCAAGGGCTTCCAGCTCGCCCTGGAGAACTTCACCAAGGACTGCGCGGACCGGGGCGACGCCTGCAAGCTGCCCGGCTCCGACGCGAAGGAGATCGAGAAGGGCATCGCCTCGCTGCTGGACCGGCTGGAGAAGAAGCCCATCAAGGGCATCGGCGCCCGCAAGCTGACCGAGACCCAGGCCACCACCGGCATCGCGGCGGCCCTCTACTCCAAGGAGACCTGGCCGCTGCTTGAACAGGGTGTGGACGAGGCCGACGGCGGGAACGGCTCCCTGCTCCTGGCGCTCGCCGACTCCCTCAACGGCCGCTCCGACGACGGGCGCTACGACAACTCCGCCGCCGCCTACTCCGCGATCAGCTGCGCCGACTCGCGCGAGCGGTTCACGCTGGAGCAGACGAAGGCGAAGCTCCCCGAATTCCGCGACGCCTCGGCGGTCTTCGGGAACTACCTGGGCTGGGGCCTGATGGGCTGCACCGACTGGCCGGTGAAGGGCACCTGGAAGACCCCCGACGTCAGCGCCCCCGGCTCCGCCCCCATCCTCGTCATCGGCAACACCGGCGACCCGGCCACCCCGTACGCGGGCGCCAAGGCGATGGCCGACGAACTGGGCGAGGACGTCGGCGTGCAGATGACGTACAAGGGCCAGGGCCACGGCGCCTACAACAGCGGCGACGCCTGTGTGCAGAAGGCGGTCGGCGGCTATCTGCTCGACGGCAGGGCCCCGGAGGCCGGCACGGTCTGCGGCTGAGCCCCTGCGGGGCGTCCCCCTACGATGGGCGAACTGCCGTACGGGCAGCGCTCGACGGGGAGGGAACGCAGACGTGGTCGCACACGCACGGGCCGGAGTACTGGCCGCCGCCGCACTGCTGCTGACGGGGGTGCTCACGGGCTGCGAGGACGGTACGGACGACAAGCCGGGCGGGCGGGCGGACGGCACCGCCCCCTCGTCGTCCGCCCCGCTCGCCTCGCAGCACCTGGACTGGACCCGCTGCGAGGCACCCGAGGGCGGTGAGACGCCGGGCTCCGAGTGGCGCTGCGCGACGGTGAAGGTGCCGCTGGACTACGCGAAGCCCACGGGCGACACCATCGGCATCGCGCTGATCCGCAAGGAGGCCACGGACCGGTCCAAGCGCCTGGGCTCGATGCTCTTCAATTTCGGCGGGCCCGGCGGCTCCGGCGTCTCGATCCTGCCGCGCGCCGCCGCCGGGTACGCCACCCTCAACACCCGCTACGACCTGGTGGGCTTCGACCCGCGCGGGGTGGCGCGGAGCGCCGGGGTGCGGTGCCGCGACGACCAGGCGCAGGAGAAGGCGTACCAGCATGTGGACATGACGCCGGACACCGCGGCCGAGGAGGCGGCGTTCATGAAGGACGGCGCCGACTTCGGGGCCGGCTGCGCCCGCCTGTCCGGCACGGTCCTCCCGTACGTCGGCACGACGAACGCCGCCCGCGACATGGACCTGATCCGCCAGGTCCTCGGGGACGAGAAGCTGACGTACTTCGGAATGTCCTACGGCACCGAGCTGGGCGGCACGTACGCCCACCTCTTCCCGAAGAACGTGGGGCGCACCGTCCTGGACGCGGTCGTCGACCCGACCGCGGACACCACCGGGCACGCGCGCAACCAGGCGACCGGCTTCCAGCGGGCCCTGGAGAACTACCTCAAGGACCGCGGCCAGGACCCGAAGGCGGGCACCCGGCGGATCGCGGCACTGCTGAAGCGGATCGACGCCGAGCCGCTGCCGACCGGCACGGACCGCGAGCTGAACGAATCGCTGGCGATCACCGGCATCGTCTTCCCCCTCTACTCCAAGGACAGCTGGCCCACCCTCACCCGCGCCCTGGACGAGGCGGAGGACGGCAGCGGCGCCCTGCTGCTCCAGCTCGCCGACGCGTACAACGGCCGGGACGAGAACGGCCACTACGACACCCAGAACCACTCGCAGCGGGCCATCTCCTGCGCGGACGGCAAGGCGCGGCCCACGGCGGCCGAGGCGAAGGCGCTGCTGCCCGAGTTCGAGAAGCTGTCCCCGGTCTTCGGCCCGTTCCTGGCCTGGGACACGGCGGGCTGGTGCTCCGGCTGGCCGGTGGACGGCGAGCACGACCACCCGGAGGCGAGCGCTCCGGGCGCCGGTCCGGTCCTGGTCGTGGGGACGACGGGCGACCCGGCCACGCCGTACGAGGGGGCCCGCCGGATGGCGGACGAGCTGGGCGAGGGCGTCGGCGTGCTGCTCTCCAACGAGGGCGAGGGGCACGGCGCGTACGGCGGCAACAGCTGTGTGACGTCGACCGTGGACTCGTACTTCCTGGACGGGAAGGTCCCGGCGGACGGCAGGACCTGCTCGTAACGGCGTCACGGAACGCCGAAGGGGCCGGCCCGCGCGATGCGGACCGGCCCCTTCGAGACGTTCTAGTAGACCGGCTTCTCGGGCTCGATCTGGTTGACCCAGCCGATCACGCCGCCGCCCACATGGACCGCGTCGGCGAAGCCCGCCGACTTGAGGACCGCGAGGACTTCCGCACTGCGGACACCCGTCTTGCAGTTCAGGACGATGCGCCTGTCCTGCGGGAGGTCCTGGAGGGCGTTGCCCATCAGGAACTCGTTCTTCGGGATCAGCCGGGAGCCCGGGATCGCGACGATCTCGTACTCGTTCGGCTCGCGGACGTCGATGATCTCGATCTTCTCGTCGCCGTCGATCCACTCCTTGAGCTGCTTCGGAGTGATGGTCGAACCGGCCGCCGCCTCCTGGGCCTCCTCCGACACGACGCCGCAGAACGCCTCGTAGTCGATCAGCTCGGTGACGGTGGGGTTCTCGCCGCAGACCGCGCAGTCTGGGTCCTTGCGCACCTTGACCTGGCGGTACTGCATCTCCAGCGCGTCGTAGATCATCAGCCGGCCGACCAGCGGGTCGCCGATGCCGGCGAGCAGCTTGATGGCCTCGTTGACCTGGATCGAGCCGATGGAGGCGCAGAGCACACCGAGGACGCCGCCCTCGGCGCAGGACGGAACCATGCCCGGCGGGGGCGGCTCCGGGTAGAGGCAGCGGTAGCAGGGGCCGTGCTCGGACCAGAACACGGACGCCTGGCCGTCGAAGCGGTAGATCGAGCCCCAGACGTAGGGCTTGTTCAGCAGGACCGCGGCGTCGTTGACGAGATAGCGGGTGGCGAAGTTGTCCGTGCCGTCCACGATCAGGTCGTACTGGGAGAAGATGTCCATCACGTTCTCGGCTTCGAGCCGCTCTTCGTGAAGGACCACGTTGACCAGGGGGTTGATGCCCTGGACGGTCTCCTTGGCCGACTGCGCCTTGGACTTGCCGATGTCGCCCTGGCTGTGGATGACCTGGCGCTGCAGGTTCGACTCGTCGACCTCGTCGAACTCCACGATGCCGAGCGTGCCGACACCGGCGGCGGCCATGTACATCAGGGCCGGCGAACCGAGGCCGCCGGCGCCGACACAGAGCACCTTCGCGTTCTTCAGCCGCTTCTGCCCGTCCATCCCGACGTCCGGGATGATCAGGTGGCGGGAGTACCTGCGGACCTCGTCGACGGTGAGCTCAGCAGCTGGCTCGACCAGGGGTGGCAGCGACACAGGAACCTCAACAATGCAGGTGGTCGGTTTCTACGTACTTCGACTACGTACGGTTGTTCTTCCGGTAACACTGCCACGCCCCCTCTCATTCCGAGATACCGGGTCCGATCCGCGAGACGATTTCGTCCCAGTACCTGGGCAGTGCCGCGAATGGATCGCTTTGTCCGCGACCGTTCCCCGGTCCTGACCGTCCGCCGCGGTCGGTGAAGAAGATCGTCCCGGCGCCCTGCCAGCGGGCGATGCGCATCGCCTCCTCCAGATGCGTACGCGGAACGCCGTGCACGAAGTGCGCGAAGCGGCCGGGCGGGTAGGCCGCGGTCCACTCCGCCACCTGGGACCAGCGGTAGTCGCTCCACGCCCCCGGAACGTGACGAGCTGGTCGCCCGTCTCCGCGTAACCGGGATACGGGTGGGTGTCGTGCCCCAGCACGAGGTGGCCGTCCTCCTTGCCCAGGAAGGCCCGCAGGGTGCCGGCGAGCCGGCGGACGGCGGGCAGCTCGGCGCGCCCGGCCGGGCAGCGGTCCAGGTAGAAGCCGTCCACCCGGTACCAGTCCAGGTACGACCGGGCGTCGGCGAGCAGTTCCCCGAACGGCCGGGTGCCGTGGGCGAGGTCGAGCTGTCCGAGCAGCCTGCCGCCGGACGCCCGGACGGCGTCGAGCGGATCCCCGTCCCGCAGCGCGCGGGCGCGGGCGTTGCGGAGCCGGCCGGCCGCCTCCAGGCAGTGCGGGTCGGGCCTGCTGCCGGGGCCGTTGTCGATGTTGAGGACGGCCCAGTGCAGCGGGGTGCCGGGGCGGGTCAGCTCGGCCCACTCGGCGGGGGCGAGCAGCGGGTGGGCGTAGCCGGGGACGCCGAAGCCGAGCCGGTCGGCGCCGCTGGTGCGCCGGGCGGTGCCGGTGCTCGTCAGATACGGCACGCCGCCTCCATCCAGATGTCGGCGAGCGATTCCTCCAGGTTGATCCGGGGGCGCCAGCCGAGCCGGTCCCGCGCGGTGCGCACGTCGGCCTGCTGCCAGGCCCCGCAGCCGTCCGGGTACGGGGACGGGGTGGCCGAGAGGTGCTCGATGACCGACTCGGTGGAGGTGCGGGGGGCGCCGATGGGGAGGCGGGCGGGGGGCGTGTCCAGCTCGTGGAGCGCACCGGCGTACCCGGCGACCTTGGCGAGGACGGCCGCCGCGTCGCGCAGCCGGACGGCCCGGCCGGTGCCGATGTTGACGACGCCCTGGGCGGCGGAGAGCGAGGCGGCGTGGACGGCCCGCGCCACATCGCGCACGTCCACGAAGTCCCGCTGCACGCCGAGGCCGCTGAGCTTCAGCTCGCCGTCGCCGGCCTGCATGGTGCGGCGCATCGCCTCGGCGAGCCGGCCCAGCGGGGAGCCGGCCGGGGTGCCGGGGCCGACCGGTGAGAAGACCCGTAGGACGACCGCGTCGAGCCCGGAGCCGAGGACCAGCTCGGTGGCGGCGAGCTTGCTGACGCCGTACGGGCCGCCGGGGCGCGGGATGGCGTCCTCGGCGGTGGACGACCCGGGCTGCGAGGGCCCGTACTCCGAGGCGCAGCCGACCTGGACCAGCCGGGCGGTGCAGCGGCTGCGCCGCATCGCCTCGCAGACGGTGGCGACGGCGACGGTGTTGTGCCGGGTGAGGTCGCGCGCGCCGCCCCGGGTCGCGCCGGCGCAGTTGACGACGACCCCGGGGTGGACGGCGTCCAGGAAGCGGGTGAGCGCGCCGGGGCTGCCGGTCGCGAGGTCGAACCGGACGTCGGCGTCGTCGCCGCGGCCGAGGGCCGTGAGGTGGACGGCGGGGTCGGCGAGCAGCCGGTCGGCCACGAACCGGCCGATGAATCCGTTGGCTCCGAGCAGCAGCACCCTCATCGCGCACCGCCCCGGCCTGAGGGCCGACGGCGGGCTGCCGGTGCGGGGGATTGGCGGGTCATGTCGGTGTCTCCTTGAGGGCTGTTCCGTACGTTTCGGTGCGTACGGGTCGGGTACGGCCCGCGGCGTCGGCTCCGCGGGTGGGGCTGTGGGGGCCGCCTCAGGGGCGGCGTGGGCGGACGCCCGGGAGAGGGCGAGTACGGCGGTGATCAGCAGGCCGAGCGCGGCGGTGCCGCAGGCGAGGACGGGCACGACCCCGGGGCCCGCCGCCTCGACGAGGGCGCGGACGGGGCGGGCGACCGCGTGGAGCCCGGGCAGCCGTCCGGACAGGATCAGGGCGGGGGCGGCGGCCTCCATGGCGCAGGCGGCGGCGAGTCCGGTGGCGGCGGGTTCGGGGAAGCCGTGGACGGTCAGCAGGCGGGCCAGCAGGAGCAGCATCCCGAGGGCGGCGGCCCCGGCCGGTGAGCCGCCCGTGCCGAAGCCGAGGCGGGCCAGGTACAGCAGGGCGGCGAGGGCGCAGGCGAAGAACGCGACGACGCCGAAGAGCAGGGGGCGCGCCCCCGCCCCGAACTCGTCCAGCGCATGGCTGCCGTGCAGTCGGCGGTGCGCGTGCAGGGCGAAGAGGTGGGCGCACCAGGCGGCCGGGGCCACCGCGACGGCGAGCCCCAGCAGGGGCGCCGGGGTCAGTGTCCAGGGGCCCTCGGGGCCGCCCCTGAGGACCTGGTGAAGCAGGTCGTCGCCGTACAGGACGTAGCCGAGCAGCCAGCAGGCGCAGAGCGCGGCGGCGCCGGACGAGCCCGCCCCCGGCCGGGCGCTCAGCGGGCCGGTGCGCAGCGTGAGGACGAGCCCGGTGAGGGCGAGGAGCGCCCCGGCGCAGCCGATGGCGAGGCGGGCGTCGCCGCCGAGCACCCCGTCGGTCAGCCCGAGCGCGACGAGGGTCGCGAGGCAGGCGGCGCCGGGGAGCAGCGCGCGCAGGGACCAGGCGGCGCGCGTGGTGACGTCGCGCGCCGGAGCGGGGCCGGTCGCGGCGGGCTCCCCCGCGACGGCCGGGACCCGGGCGAAGAGCTCCTCGGCGAGCGAGAACACGTCGCGGTGCCGGTAGCGGGCGGCGGTGCGGTCGGTGACCCCGTGGGCCTCGAGCCCCGCCGCGATCTCCAGCGGGTCGACGGCCCGTTCGCACAGCTCCCGGTGACGGTGCATGAGCGCCCGCACCGGGTCGGCGGTCCCGCGCCGCCCGACGGCCGCCTTGCGCAGGGCGGCCGCCGGGTGCGCGTGCGCCACTTCGGGGGCGCGCGCCGGCGCGTCCTCCGGCGCGAGCTCCCCCGCCGATGCGGCGTCCCCCTGGTGGCCCTCGCGGCTCATCGTCGTTCCTCCGTGGTGCTGTCCGCCCGGTGCGGGGGCGGCCGTCTCGTGGCTACGCATCGCCGCTCCCCGCGCCCGCCCAGCTGGGGTGCGGTCGGCGCGCTCCCGGCCGGGCGGTTCCGGCCAGTGGTCCAGGACGTGGGCCTCGGGCGGGGTGGCGAAGGGGCGCGGGCCGTCGTGGGTGGCGGGATGCGGCCTCTCGCGTACCGGTGCCCGGGCGATCAGCTCCAGGTAGATGCCGTGGAAGGCGGCGAGATTCTGCTCGACGGTGAAGAGTTCGAGCGCCCGGGCGCGCGCCGCCGCGCCCAGGCGTGCGCGGCGCTCGGGGTCGCGCAGGAGCGCGAGGCAGGCGTCCGCGAGCGCCCGGGGGTTGCGCGGCGGGACCACGAGCCCCGTGCCGCCGATGACCTCGACCACCGCGCCGACGTCCGTGGACACCGTGGCCCGGCCGCAGAACATCGCCTCGACCAGGCTGATCGGGAAGCCCTCGACCACGCTGGAGAGCACCACGACCCCGCCCGCCGCGTACGCCTGGGCCAGCTCCGGGGCCTCGGGCCCGCCGATCTCCTCGAAGCCGACGGCGTCCTCGTCGGGGAAGAGCTGGGCGGCCAGCTCGCGGCAGCGGGCGAGACAGGCGGCGCCCGCCGGGCCCGGGCCGGGGCGCCGATGATCCGCAGCCGGGCGTCCGGCTCGGCCAGGCGCACCTCGGCGAAGGCGTGCAGGAGGCCGATGAGGTCCTTGGCGGGCTCGATGCGGCCGACCCAGACGAGCGTGTCGGGCCCGCCGTCGTCCTCGTTATCGCCGAGCGCGGCGAAGCGGGCCGCCTCCATGCCCGGGTACACGGTCCGCAGCTTGGCGGGGTCGGCGCCGCAGCGCTCCTGCCAGCGGCGGGCGTGGGTGTTGCCGGGGTGATGAGGTCGGCCTGCCGGTACACCTCGGTGGCGAGCCGTCCGTGCAGGTTGGCGAGGAGGGCGCGCACCGGCGCGCTGACCGGCGCACCGCCGGACGCGAGGTAGTGCGCGCGCACCCGGACGGCGTGCTCGGTGACCAGCAGCGGCACCCCGAAGAAGCGTTTGGCCAGCAGTCCCGGCAGGGCGGCGGCCCCGCCCGCCGTCGCGTGGCAGAGGTCCACGGCGCCGAGGCCGTCCTCCTCGTACCAGTCGAGGGAGAGGGGCGCAGCACCCGGTCCAGCTCGGCGGTGAAGGCGAGGAGGTCGGTGACGGTGGCGGTCTGCACGGTGCGTCCGGTGCCGGGGGCGCGGCAGGCGGTCTCCAGGATGCGGACGGCCGTCTCGGAGCGCAGGGCGGCGGGCAGTCCGCCGTGTTCCCAGGCGAGTTCGGCGAGGCCGTAGAGCCCGCGGGTGAACCGCTCGTCAGCGCGGCGGGATTCGGCGCCGTCTTCCGTGCGGCCCGTGTCCGTGCGGCCTCGCTCCGGGCCCGCGGCGGCGCAGACGGAGGCCGCGAGGTCCGCGAAGTGCGCGGCGAAGCGCCGCCGTTCGCGCCGGGCGTAGGTCCGCGCGCCCCCGCCGGTCAGCAGCCGGGCCAGCGGTCCCCGGGGGCGTGCAGGCCGAGGGTGTCCTCGTCGGCGGTCCACAGGGGCGCGGTGCGCACGCCGGCGACCTGGGCCGGGAGCCGGACCCAGCCCGCCGCCTCCTGTTCGGCGGAGCGGCTGAGCGCGAAGAGGTCGAACTCGTGCTGTGCGAGCCCGCGTACGAGCCGGTCGCACCAGAGCCTGGACTCACCAGTCGCGTACGGATAACCACCGTCAGTGAGCAGTCCGATCCGCACGAGCGCACCCCCGATCTCCCTTGTGAGCGGCCGCCGTTCCTTCGGCGACTCGCGGCGGGACGACCGTAAGCGGATACGCCGGTGGCGCGACGGACGGTTGTCCGTCGCGCCACCGAAAGGGGTGAACCGGCGTAACTTTCCCGGCGGAATAGCGTTCTGTCGCGCTATAGAAACTGAGGGTTACTCAGAGGTGGGGTAGACCCACGGGTTGGGGCGGCATTTGATGCCGTCGAGGTCCAGCGTCTTGGTCTGCTGCTGCATGACCGGCGCGAGCGCGCCCTCCGTCCGGCAGCTCACATGGTTGTGGCCGAGCCGGTGGCCGACCTCGTGGTTGATGAGCATCTGCCGGTACGAGTACAGCTTGTCCGGCCCGAAGGTGGCCGAACCCTGCGCCCAGCGATAGGCGTTGATCATCACGCGCTCGGTGGCGGCCGAGTCGCAGGAGACGTTGTCCTCCATGGTGTCCAGGCCGGACTTGGCGCACCACTTGCCGGTGGTGCCGGGGCTGGCCAGGGTGATGACGAAGTCCGGCTTGCCCTCGGAGATCCGTTCGAAGGTCATGTCGCCGTCGTGCGCCCAGCTCCGGTCGTCGTTGAGGGTCTTCTGGACGGCCTGGGCGAACAGCTGGGCGTCCAGGCCGAGCCCCTTCTCCACGTCGATCCGGTAGCGGTGCTTCGTCCCCTTGCCGGGCGCCTCGGCGGAGCCGGGCACGGTCTCGAACTTCCCCGAGCCCGTCAGCGCCGGCGAGAGCGGATAGGGCTTGGCCATTTTCTGTTCGTACGTAAGGGGCTTGACGGCCGCCGCCTCGGGCGAGGGGGTGGTGCGGCTGTCGGACCGGGAGGCGTCGTCCGCGCCGTACCGGTCCACCCCCGCGGCCTGCGCGGCGCCGCTCCCCGAGGCGCTGTCGTGGGCGACCTGACCGGCCACCACGACCGCGAGCACGGTGGTCACCGCGGCGGCCGCGATACCGGTGAACGTACGGCCCCTGCCGCCCCCGGCCTCCTTGGCCGGGACCGCGTCCTCGTCGCGCCGGGTCTCCGGCTCGCGGGTGTCCCAGTCGGTGACGGAGCGGTACGGGTCCTCGGCCACCGGGGCGCTCCGGCGCGGGGCGGGCGGTGCGGTCGGGCTGTCGAAGGCTTCGACGAACTCGCGCCGCGGACCCGGTATCAGCGGCCGGGTGCCGGTGGCCTGCTGCTGGTGGTGCAGGGGGCGCGGGGCGCCGGGGCGTGCGCCGGGCGCGGGCGCCTGGAGGCCGGGGCGGGAAGGGGCGCGCATGGGGCCCGCGCCCCAGCCGCCGCCCGGTTCACGCTGTTCGGGGTGGCCGCCGCGCACCTCGGGTGCCCCCACGAAGGGCGCGGCTCCCGCCTGCCGTCTGCGCCGTCCGGTGCCGGCGGCGGGCCGGGCCGCCTCGCGCCCCGCTTCGTCCGGCTCCGCCTGCCCGGTTGCGGGCGCGCTGGCCGCAGCGCCCTTCCGGCTGTGTCGTCCCACGCCCTGGATCAGCTCCCGCCGCATTCGTCGAGCAATTCCCGGAACGCCTGGGCGATCGCCTCCGGGTACTCCATCATCGCCACATGCCCGGCGTCGGGCAGTGTCAGCAGGCGCGCGTCGCGGAAGGCCGCGGACGCCCTGCGGGCCATCCGGAACGAGACGAGCCGGTCCCGTCCGCCGTACACCAGCTGGGTCGGCGCGAGCACCCGCTCGGCCTGGCGCCACAGCCCGTGCTGTCCGCCCAGGGTGTACGCGTCGACGATGCCACGGGCGGAACGCGCCATGGCGTCCCAGAAGTACGGCAGTTGCAGCCGGCGCTCCATTTCGGCCACCGCGTCGCGGAAGCCCGCCTCGGAGACCCGTGCCGGATCGCCGTAACAGAGTGCCATGACTCCGCGGGTGCGGTCCTCCGCGGTCCAGTCCCGGGAGAGCCGGGCGAACAGGGAGGCGACGCCCGGCAGTGCGAGCAGGGCGGTCGGGGCGGCCGAGCGCTGGACCCGGATCTCGGGCAGCGCGGGCGAGATCAGCGTGAGCGTACGCACCAGGTCGGGGCGGACCGCGGCGACCCGGGTGGCGACCGCGCCGCCCATCGAGTTGCCGAACAGGTGGACGGGGCCGCGCTCCTGGGCGTCCAGCAGGCGGATGACCGCGCGGGCGTGCCCGGTGACCGAGTAGTTGCCGTCGTCCGGGGGCGGTGAGTCGCCGAATCCGGGCAGGTCGACCGCCTCGCAGTCGGCCAGCTCCTCCAGGAGCGGCATCAGGGCGGACCAGTTCTGCGAGGAGCCGCCGAGGCCGTGGACGAAGAGGGCGGGCGGCAGCCCGGGCCCCCGCGACGGCCGGGAACGGACGGTGAGCGTCAGCCCGGGCAGCTCGACGGAGCGCAGCCGCTCCCCCTCCGCGACCCGGACGGCGCTCACCGTGGGTGACACCGCCGCGGCGGCGGCGCGGACTCCCGGCAGCTCGGTCGAAGACATGCGGCAATGTTACGAGATGATCACACCGGGGTTCATGTGTTCGCCGTCACACGATCGCATAGCGGCTTTACGGGGTACCTCATAGGCTCGAACCGAGGAAGGGAGTCACCCATGACGGTCGACCCGAGGGACCCGGAGACCTTCGAGGACGTCCAGCCGGACGAGCCCGACCAGGAGACGCCCGAGGCGGACGCCGCCGAGCAGCACACCGACCTCCGTCCGGAGAGCGACGAACCGCTCACGGACCTCGACCGCAGCGGCGCCAGCGAGGCCGACGCGGCGGACCAGGCCCGCGTGGTCCCCCAGGATGAGGACGATTACCGCTGATACGTCCCGCTCTGCGCTCGGAAGCGAACCGTCTGCGGCTTCCGCAGCCGTCCGGTCCGTGAAATTCTGCGTCCGCGCCGCGCATACCGGGGTTACCCAAAAGTACGATGTCGGTATGGCGCGGCACGTACGGAACGGCTGTGTCGGACCACGAATTTGGGAGGCGGCGTGACAGCCATCGAGCAGACCGAGGCGGCGCGCCCGCGGGGCACTCGCCTGCCCCGCCGCGCCCGACGCAACCAGCTGCTGGGAGCCGCGCAGGAGGTCTTCGTCGCGCAGGGCTACCACTCCGCGGCGATGGACGACATCGCGGAGCGCGCCGGAGTCAGCAAGCCGGTGCTCTACCAGCACTTCCCGGGCAAGCTGGAGCTGTACCTGGCCCTTCTCGACCAGCACTGCGAGTCGCTGCTCCAGGCGGTGCGCACGGCGCTGGCGTCGACCACGGACAACAAGCTGCGCGTGGCCGCGACGATGGACGCGTACTTCGCGTACGTGGAGGACGAGGGCGGCGCCTTCCGGCTGGTCTTCGAGTCCGACCTGACCAACGAGCCCGCCGTGCGCGAGCGCGTGGACCGGGTCTCGCTCCAGTGCGCCGAGGCGATCTCCGACGTGATCGCGGGCGACACGGGCCTGTCCAAGGACGAGTCCATGCTCCTCGCGGTGGGCCTCGGCGGGGTGTCCCAGGTGGTCGCCCGCTACTGGCTGTCCAGCCGGTCGGCCATTCCGCGCGACACCGCGGTCCAGCTGCTCACCTCGCTGGCCTGGCGCGGCATCGCCGGCTTCCCCCTGCACGGCATCGACCAGCACTGACCGCCCGGCGGCCGTCCGTGTTCGCTGCGGGCGTGGCCGGGGGCGCCTGACGAGTCCCTTCATCGGGCTAATGTGTGCTGCGTACGGCGCGTACTGCGCAGGGACTGACCGTCGGAGGGACATAGCCGTGGAGGTCAAGATCGGGGTGCAGCACACGCCCCGGGAGATCGTTCTGGAGAGCGGGCTTTCCGCCGAAGAGGTCGAGAGCGCGGTGTCCGAGGCTCTCGCCGGCAAGGCGCAGCTGCTCAGCCTCACGGACGAGAAGGGCCGCAAGGTCCTGGTGCCGGCCGACCGGATCGCCTACGTGGAGATCGGTGAGCCCAGCACCCGACGGGTGGGGTTCGGCGCGCTGTAGAGCGTACGAACGCGAGGAGCGGCCCGGCGGGATTTCCCGCCGGGCCGCTCCTCGTTCCGGTGCCCGCGCCCGGGGCCGGCTGTGCGGCGGCTGGGCGAAGCCTGTGCGCCGGAGGGTTGTGAGCGGTCGCTCACGGGTAGTACCAGCAGAACCGAAGGACCCGTTCCGTATATCTGCGAGGTGATCGTCCGTGATCCTGGAAACCGTGAGCGCCGTCGTGCTCGGAGTGGTCCTCTCCTGGGCGGCGTTGCGCTCGCTCCCCGGCCGGCTGCCGGCCCGCCGGACCGTGTTCGGCACCGGGGCGCTCGGCGGCCTGTTCGGCGCGTCCCTGATGCACTCGGTGCTCGGCGGGGACCACGAGGCGGCCGTCATCGTGGGCGCCGTGCTGATCGCCGCCGTGACGGTGTCCCTGCTGATCCGCCCCCGCAGCCGCCGGCTGCGCCGGTCGGCCGCCGCCTGACCCCCTGGCCTGACGACCCGGCCTGTTACGCGGCCAGCCCCAGGGCGGCCATGCGCTTGGTGTGCGCCTCGGTGATCCGGGAGAACATCCGGCCCACCTCCGCCAGGTCGAAGCCGTCGGCGACCCCGCCGACCAGCATGGTCGAGAGCGCGTCGCGGTCCGCGACCACCCGCTGCGCCTGCGACAGCGCCTCGCCCATCAGCCGCCGCGCCCACAGCGCCAGCCGGCCGCCGACCCTCGGGTCCGCCTCGATCGCCGCGCGCACCTTCTCGACGGCGAAGTTCCCGTGGCCCGTGTCGTCCAGCACGGCCAGGACGAGCGAGCGGGTGTCGGAGTCCAGGCGGGCCGCGACCTCCCGGTAGAAGTCGCTGGCGATCGAGTCGCCGACGTACGCCTTGACCAAGCCCTCCAGCCAGTCCGAAGGGGCGGTCTGGCGGTGGAAGTCGTCCAGCGCCCGGGCGAAGGGCTCCATGGCGGCGGTCGGCTCGACCTCGATGGCGGTGAGCCGCTGCGTCAGCTGCTCGAAGTGGTGGAACTCGGCGGACGCCATCTTCGCCAGCTCCGCCTTGTCGGCCAGGGTCGGCGCCAGCTTGGCGTCCTCGGCCAGCCGCTCGAAGGCCGCCAGCTCCCCGTAGGCGAGGGCGCCCAGCAGATCCACGACGGCGGCCCGGTACTGCGGCTGCGCGGCCGCGGTGGCCCAGTCCTGGTCGGCGATCCGGGTCGTCGCGGGGGCTTCATTGGCGTTGTCAGGCGTCTCCATGCAGCGCAGAATAGCCCGCCCGGGCAGCGGCGTAAGGGCCTGCCCGACGACCGACGTCACACCGTTCCGACGAATTCGCCCAACACAGATGCGCGGATCCGGGGTACAGTGGTAATGCGCTTACTGAGCACTTTGCATCCGCTCGTGGCGCGAAATTGAATGAGGATGCCCGGTCGGTGGCCCGATCGGCTCCGACCCGACAGCCCTCCACGCGGTGCGTGCACACGTACGACCGCAGATGAGGGGCCCCCTCAGCGGCACGAGCGCTCGAGCGACGGCAGTGGTCCCGCGCCACCCGGCACATCCGCCGGATGACCAACCCCGGCACGGTACGACCCCCTTCGTTCGCCTCGGACCGCGTCTCACAGAAGAGGCAGCACCCTGACTACGTTCCGAGACCTCGGGATTCTTTCCGAGACGGCCGAGGCCCTTGAGGCCGTCGGCATCACGTCCCCCTTTCCCATCCAGGAGCTGACGCTCCCGGTCGCCCTCTCCGGCTCCGATGTCATCGGCCAGGCCAAGACCGGCACCGGCAAGACGCTCGGCTTCGGCCTCCCCCTCCTGGAGCGCGTCACCGTCCTCGCCGACGTCGAGGCCGGGCGCGCGAAGCCGGAGGAGCTGACCGACTCCCCGCAGGCCCTCATCGTCGTGCCCACCCGCGAGCTGTGCCAGCAGGTCACCAACGACCTGCTCACCGCCGGCAAGGTGCGCAACGTGCGGGTCCTCGCGATCTACGGCGGCCGGGCCTACGAGCCCCAGGTCGAGGCCCTGAAGAAGGGCGTCGACGTGATCGTCGGCACCCCCGGCCGGCTGCTCGACCTCGCGGGCCAGCGCAAGCTGGACCTGTCCAAGGTCCGCGCGCTCGTCCTCGACGAGGCCGACGAGATGCTGGACCTGGGCTTCCTGCCCGACGTCGAGCGCATCATCACGATGCTGCCGGCGAAGCGCCAGACCATGCTGTTCTCGGCCACCATGCCGGGCGCGGTCATCTCGCTCGCCCGCCGCTACATGTCGCAGCCGACGCACATCAACGCCACCTCGCCCGACGACGAGGGCACGACCGTCAAGAACACGGCGCAGTACGTCTACCGCGCCCACTCGATGGACAAGCCCGAGATGGTCGCGCGCATCCTCCAGGCCGAGGGCCGCGGGCTCGCGATGATCTTCTGCCGCACCAAGCGCACCGCGGCGGACATCGCCGAGCAGCTGGAGCGGCGCGGCTTCGCCTCCGGCGCGGTCCACGGCGACCTCGGCCAGGGCGCCCGCGAGCAGGCCCTGCGCGCCTTCCGCAACGGCAAGGTCGACGTGCTGGTCTGCACCGACGTCGCCGCCCGCGGTATCGACGTCGAGGGTGTGACGCACGTCATCAACTACCAGTCCCCGAGGACGAGAAGACCTATCTGCACCGCATCGGCCGCACCGGCCGCGCGGGCGCCAAGGGCATCGCGATCACGCTGGTGGACTGGGACGACATCCCGCGCTGGCAGCTGATCAACAAGGCCCTGGACCTGAAGTTCCCGGACCCGGTCGAGACGTACTCCACCTCCCCGCACCTCTACGAGGACCTCGACATCCCGGCCGGCACCAAGGGTGTCCTGCCGCGTGCCGAGCGCACCCGCGCGGGTCTCGGGGCCGAGGAGATCGAGGACCTGGGCGAGACGGGCGGCCGCGGCCGCAAGTCCGCCGCCCCGGCCGCCCGCGAGGAGCGCGCCCCGCGCACCCCGCGGCAGCGCCGTCGCACCCGTGGTGGCTCGTCGGTCGCCGAGGGCGCCGCGACCGTGCCCGCCCCGGCCGCCGAGGCCGAGGCGGCGGCCGACGCCCCGCGCACCCCGCGCCGCCGCCGGCGCACCCGCGCCGGTGCGGCGGAGGCCATCGCGGCGGAGGCCGTCGCCGCCAAGGCCGCGGTCGCCGTGGCCGAGGCCCCTGTGGCCGAGGCCCCTGTGGCCGAGGCCCCCGCGGCCGTCGTGGCCGAGCCGGAGGCCGAGGCCGCGCCGAAGAAGCGCACCCGGACCCGGACCGCCAAGCCGAAGACGGAGGCCGTCGCCGCCGAGGTCGTCGCGGAGACCGAGACCGCCGAGGGCGAGGCCAAGCCGCGTCGCCGCCGGGCCCGCGCGGCCAAGCCGGTGGCCGAGGAGGCCGTGGTCCAGGCCGCGCGGGTGGCCGAGCCGGAGGCGCCCGCCGTCACCCGGCCGCGCCGCCGCCGGGTGATCAAGCCGGTCGAGGACGAGGTCGACTTCCAGATCGCGCCGATCTCCGAGCCCGAGCCGGTCCGCCGTCGCACGCGTACGGCGTCCAAGCCGAAGACGGAGGCCGTGGCGGAGACCGCGACCGCCGAGGGCGAGGCCAAGCCGCGCCGACGCCGGGCACCGCGCGCCACCGCGAAGGCCGAAGGCTGAGCGGACCACGCAGCACCTGACGGGCGGCCCCGGGGATCCCTTCCCCGGGGCCGCCCGCCATTCGCGGACGGGGCCCGCCCTTCCGTCGCGGGCGCGCGGGACCCCGCCGCCCGCCGTTCCCGGGACCCCGCCGCCCACCGCTCCCCGACGGGCCCGCCCGTCATCCGCTGACGCGCGGGACGTCTTAACCTCGTTCCATGAGTCGGCCACCCACTTTCATCCCGCCCTCCTGCGCCCGCGCCCGTGCGCTGCCCACCGCGCGCGGGGACTTCGCCGTGCTGGACGCGGCCCCCGTCGGGGCCCCGCGCGGTACCGCCCTGCTGGTGCCCGGGTACACCGGCAGCAAGGAGGACTTCATCGCGCTTCTGGAACCGCTCGCGGAGGCGGGCTACCGGGTCGTCGCCGTCGACGGGCGCGGGCAGTTCGAGAGCCCGGGGACGGACGACCTCCGGGAGTACGCGCAGGAGGAGCTGGCCCGTGACGTGCTCGCGCAGACGGCCGCGCTCGGCGTCGGCGAGGGCGGGGTGCACCTGCTGGGGCACTCGCTCGGCGGCCAGCTCTGCCGGGCCGCGGTCCTGCTGGACGCGGCGCCGTTCCGCTCGCTGACCCTGATGTCGTCGGGGCCCGCCGAGGTGGTCGAGGCGCAGCAGGTGAAGCTGAAGATCCTCGGTGACGCGCTGGCCACCATGACCATGGACGCCGTCTGGGACGCGATGCGCGCCTTCGACCCGCCGGCCGAGGCGGAGACGGGCGGCGAGGAGCTGCGGCGGCGCTGGCTGCTCCACCGTCCGGCCCAGCTGATCGCGACGGGCCGCCAGCTGGCCGCCGAGCCGGACCGGGTGGCCGAGCTCGCCGCGACCGGGCTGCCGGTCCATGTCGTCTCCGGCGAGGTGGACGACGTCTGGCCGGTGCCGGTGCTGGACGAGATGGCGGTACGGCTCGGGGCGCGCCGGACCCGGATCGAGGGCGCCGAGCACTCCCCCAACACGGGCCGGCCGGAGGCGACCGCCGCCGCGCTCGTCTCGTTCTGGGACGGCCTGTAGGCCCTGCCCGAAGTCCCCGTACCGGCGGATCTCAGTACTGCGACTGGAGGTGCTGCCAGAAGCCGTCGCGCAGCGCCCGGCGCAGCGGAGGGTGGCCGCGCAGGGAGCGCTGGAGGAGGCGTTCCGCCTCGTGCAGCAGGTCCTGGTCGACCGAGCCCGGCAGGAAGGGGTGGCCGGGCAGCAGGTCGGCCAGGGATTCCCGGCCGCGCGCGGCGAGCCAGGCGGCCGCGATCTGCGCGCCGACGAAGTGGACGTCCTCGCGGGAGGGCGCCGGGGCGTCCTCCTCGTAGGTGGTGACGGGGCGTCGGGTCACGTAGGGGCGGCAGAAGTCCAGGTCGAAGGTGCGCTGGCTGTCCACCTCCCAGAGCAGCGGCTCCGCCTGGTTGCGCCCCTCGCCCGCTTCGATGCCCCAGAGGTGGACGCGGGCGCCGTAGCCCTGCGCGGCCTCGACGGCCGAGACGAGGTCCTCGTCGCCGCCGACGAGCGCGGCGTCGCTGATGGCCCGGTGGCGGGCGAGCGATTCCAGGTCGGTGCGGATGAGGGAGTCGACGCCCTTCTGCTGGTTGTTGGCGTTGAGGTTGCCCAGCCTGACCTTGACGTCGGGGAGTTCGGCGATGGTCTGCTGCTCGGTGGTGTGGATGCGGCGCCTGGCCCCGTCGTACCAGTACACGCGCAGCAGCCGGCTGTCCGCGAAGATGGTGCGGGCCTTGTCGATGAACGCCTCGATCAGCCCCTCGGCGTCGAGGTCGAAGGAGCGCCGGTCCTCGGTGCCGGTGACGAGCAGCCCGGCGGCGGCGTACACATAGCCCGCGTCCACGAAGATCGCGTGGGTCGACGGGGTCTTCGAGACCTCGGCGAGTACGCGTTCGAGCAGGGCGTTGGTGCGGTCCAGCCGCTCGCCGATCTCCGCGTCGTTCATGCGCGTCCCGTCGCGCCGACGGGAGTGCCCGCACGCCTGATTACCGGCCGGTACTTAGACATCCGAAAATTTTCCTTAGCGTAGGGAATGATTGCAGGAGGCAAGCCGTTGTAACCACCGTGGGGCGCACGACAGGCATGCCTGGCGCTCCTCATCCTTGCGGACGGGACACCGTCCTCCCAGTAGTTCTCCAGCAGGAGGATCAGACGAAGGGAAGCCCTATGCGCTTCGAGATCATGCGACTCGACGATGTCGACGGTACCGCCGTGGACAGCACCGTCGTGGACGCCGCCTCCGTCAAGCGGATCGTGCAGCAGGCCGCGGCTACGGGCCAGCGCATCTATATCCGACCGGCCGAAAGTCCGGCTTCATAACACCTTGCCGATGTGAGTTGTCGACGTAACGAAGACGAAGCGCCCCCGCACGGAACGATCGTGCGGGGGCGCTGTTGCGTCCGGGTCCGGGTCAGCTGCCCCGGATGACCTGGGTGACGCCGTTGATGATCTGCTGTACGGCGATGGCGGACAGCATCATCCCGGCCAGCCTGGTGACGAGCACGACGCCGCCGTCCTTGATGACGCGGATGATCAGCAGCGAGTAGCGCATGGTCAGCCAGAGCACGATGTGCATGGCGAGGATCGCCGTCCAGACGGAGACCTGGCTCGCCACGCTGTCGGCGTGCTGCACGGCGAGGATCACCGAGACGATCGCGCCGGGCCCGGCGAGCAGCGGCATGCCGAGCGGTACGAGGGCGACGTTGACGTCCTTGGTCTGCGTCGGCTCGTCCGTCTTGCCGGTCAGCAGGTCGAGCGCGATGAGCAGCAGGAGCAGCCCGCCGGCGATCATGAGCGCCGGTACGGAGACGTGCAGGTAGTCCAGGATCTGCTGGCCGAGCACGCCGAAGACGGCGATGACGCCGAAGGCGACGGCGACGGCCTGGAGGGCCATCCGGCGCTGCACCTTGGCGGGGCGGCCCGCGGTGAGGGCGAGGAAGATCGGGGTGATTCCGGGCGGATCCATAATCACAAAAAGGGTGAGAAAAAGGGATCCGAAGACAGCGACGTCGAACACGGGTGAGCCTTGTGGGGAGTGAGCGGGTGTGCGGGTGACCGCGGGGAAGAGGCGCACCGCACCGCCGCCCGGACATGCCGGACGGCGGCGGGGTGGGGGAAGAGAACGAGCGGGTGCCGTTACGCGGTGACGGGTCCGCCGGCGCCCGGCACCGGGAAGGCTCCCGTGGCGCGCCGGGTGATCTCGCCGTAGATCTCGGGGTCGGTGGTGTACGCGCCGAGCTCCACGGTCTTGCGGCTGCCGTGGTAGTCGCTGGAGCCGGTCGTCAGCAGCCCGAGCTCGCGGGCGAGTGCGCGCAGCCGGGTCCTGGTGGGCTCGTCGTGGTCCATGTGGTCGACCTCGATGCCGTCGAGCCCGGCGGCGGCCAGCTCGGCGATCCGCGCTTCGGGCACCGTACGACCGCGCTTGACGGCGGCCGGGTGGGCGAAGACGGTGACGCCGCCCGCGGCCTTGACCAGCCGGATCGCGTCGAAGGGGTCCAGCTCGTGCTTGTCCGCGTAGGCGCGTCCGCCGTCGCCGAGCCAGTCGGGCGTGAAGGCGTCGGACACGGTCGGGACGACGCCCAGCTCGACGAGGGCGGTGGCGACGTGCGGCCGGCCGACGGAGCCGTCTCCGGCGATCCGGGCGACCTGCTCCCAGGTGACGGGGACGCCCAGCTCCTGGAGCTTGCGGACCATGGTCCGGGCGCGCGGCACCCGGTCGTCGCGCACCAGCTCGCGCTCGCGGGCAAATTCCGGCTCCTCGGGGTCGAAGAGGTACGCCAGCATGTGCAGGCCCACGCCGTCGATGCGGCAGGACAGCTCGGCGCCCGGGACGAGGGTGAGTCCTTCGGGGAGCGCGGCGGCGGCCTCGGCGTGGCCGCGCACGGTGTCGTGGTCGGTGAGGGCGACGACGTCCAGGCCCGCTGCGGCGGCGTTGCGCACCAGCTCGGCGGGGGTGTCCGTGCCGTCCGACGCGGTGGAGTGGGTGTGCAGATCGATGCGCACGACGCGTACTCCAGTGCTCGCGGCCGGACGGGGGACACCCCAGGATAACCGGCGCGCGAGCTTGGTCCGGACGGCGCGAAGGCCCTCCGTCAGGGGCCCGTCAGCAGGCGGGGGTGAGGGCGCCGCAGGGCACCAGGTCCACCTCCGCCCCGGCGTCCCGCAGGTCGGTGAGCACCAGCTCGTCGTACATCAGCAGCCCGGACTGCTCGGGCCAGACGATGGCCCACAGCCACAGGCCGCGCGCCTCGCCCGCGAAGACGGCGCGGTCGGCGGGGGCGTGCCTGACGTGCCAGAGGGGGGTGGGACGTCCGGCGGCGAGCACCTTGGAGTCCGGGGGGCCGTCGACGCGCAGCAGGGGCCCGGGGTCCGGTCCGTCGATGCCGGCGTACCGCGCGCCGAGCCCGACGCCCAGCTCCTCGGCGACCAGCAGCAGTTCGCCCATGCCGCCGAGCGGTCCGGGTCCGGAGCAGGCGACGGCGGTGGCGCGTCCGCCGGTGCGGTCGTCCCCCGCACTGGCCACGCCGGTGAACAGCCAGCCGACGGGGAGCGGCCAGGGCATCCACACGGGGACCTGCGCGCGGTGCACCGCGACGCCGAGCGCCTCGACGCTCGGCGGGACGACCGGCTGGAGCGGGTGCACGCTGCCGTGCTCGTCGCACTGCCAGGTGTCGGCGAAGAGCCCCGGCGCCCTGACCCGGCCTCCGCACTTCGGGCAACTCGGTTCGCCCCTCATACCTTCCCACGGTCCTCTCCGGCCGTCGCCGCGTCAAGGACGATCACCCCTGCGCGCCGCGCACCCAGCCCCTCTACCCCGCGCACCGGCGGGTCACCGGGCCGCCCTCGGAGAATTTAGATGTAACTTGCATTCATTAGCTTCTCTAACTTATTCTGTGCATAACGCATCGATCCAGTGGAGCCAGTGGAGAGGAAGAGGCCCATGCCGTCAGAGGCAGTAACGGGAGAGGATCCGTTCAACCAGGAGCCGGTCAGCATCCTGCGCCAGCCGAAGGCCGTCTGGGCCACGGCGGGCGCTTCCGTCGTCGCGTTCATGGGCATCGGCCTGGTGGACCCGATCCTGCCGTCCATCGCCAAGGGCCTGGAGGCGACGCCGAGCCAGGTGTCGCTGCTCTTCACCTCGTACTTCCTGATCACCGCCGTCGCGATGCTGGTGACCGGCTTCGTCTCCAGCCGCATCGGCGGCCGCAAGACGCTGCTGGCCGGGCTGGCGCTCGTGGTGGTCTTCGCGGCGCTCTCCGGCACCTCGTCGTCCGTCGGCGAGCTGGTCGGCTTCCGGGCCGGGTGGGGCCTGGGCAACGCGCTGTTCGTCTCGACCGCGCTCGCGGTGATCGTCGGCGCGGCGGCCGGCGGCAGCTCGGCGGCGATCCTGCTGTACGAGTCGGCGCTCGGCCTCGGCATGGCGTGCGGGCCGCTCCTCGGCGCCCTGCTCGGTGACGCCAGCTGGCGCTACCCGTTCTTCGGGACGGCCGCGCTGATGGCGATCGGCTTCGTCTGCATCACCGCGTTCCTGAAGGAGCAGCCCAAGCCCGCCCGTAAGACCTCACTGCTCGACCCGGTCAAGGCGCTCGGACACGGCGGACTCGCCTCCGTCGCGGCGTCCGCGTTCTTCTACAACTACGCGTTCTTCACGATCCTGGCGTTCACCCCGTTCGTGCTGAACATGACGCCGTACAAGTCCGGCGCCGTCTTCTTCGCCTGGGGCCTGCTGCTCGCGGTCTTCTCGGTGCTCGTGGCGCCCCGGCTCCAGCAGCGGTTCGGCTCGCTCAAGGTGCTCGGCGCCTCGCTGGTGCTGCTCGCCGCGGACCTGGTGGTCCTGGGCTACGGGAGCCACACCACGGCCATCGTCTGCACCATCGTGTCCGGCGCGCTGATCGGCATGAACAACACCGTGTACACGGAGCTGGCGCTCGGCGTCTCGGACGCGCCGCGCCCGGTGGCCAGTGCGGGCTACAACTTCGTCCGCTGGTTCGCCGCCGCCGCGGCGCCCTACCTGGCCCCGAAGATCGAGGAGTGGAGCGACATCCACATCCCGTTCGTGGTCGCCGCCGCCGCCTCGCTGGTCGGTGCGCTCGTCGTCTGGGTACGGCGCTCCGCGCTGACCCACGAGGCGGAGGAGCTGGAGCCGAAGCACGCCACGGAGGACGGCGTCACGGTCTTCGCCAACTGACGCCGTCAGTCCAGATTCGCGGAACGTCGCAGGGGATCGCGCAGGTCGGTCCCCTGCGACAGCCATTTCTCCTGGAGTTCCTGCGCACCCCGGACCCGCTTCCACGCGGCCTCGTTCCGCGTCATCGGCAGCAGCGGCAGAAAGCGGACCGGCTCCAAGGGCTCGTCCAGCTCCAGATCCTCCACGAGCCCCCCGCTCTCCGCGACCAGCACCGAGGTGAACGGCGCGCCCGGCCACAGCGGTTCGCCGACGTCCAGCGACGCGCCGGGCGCCACGACCAGGCCCTCCACCTGGGGCGAGGCCGCGAGCACCGCGAGCGTGCGCAGCACCTGGTCGGTGTCGGCCAGGCCGCCCCGTACCGACAGGACCAGCTCGGCGCGCGGGCCCTTCAGCGGGTCGGCCACGACGGCCGTCGGGTCGGACATCGGCTGGGCGGACATGCCGAGCGTGGCGTACCGCACGATGTCTCCGTCGATGAACCGGAGCACTTCGATCCGGTCAGTCCCGAGAAACGTCACCGCCGCACGCGCGTCCGGTTCACCCAGGGCCGTCCGCAGACGCGCCTCGACCAGAGCAAGAATTTCTGCCATGCCGCGAGCATAGGTCGCGTATGGAACGGGCAAAGTAAGGGATTGGCCCTGTACTGGCTGCTAGCCTGGGGTGTCGGCCCGGGACAGCACGCTGAAGCGTCGCTCTCAAGTCCCGGCGCTACGTCATCCCCCACGGGGGACCGGCAGGAGGAGGTGGGGCTGCGGTGGATCCGAGTCGATCGTGCAGTACCAACCGCTCTTCCGCCGGACGCCCCTCCGTGTGATCTGACACCCGGTCGGGGCCCTGGCATGTCGCACGACGGAAGAGCACAGCCTTTCACCTGTCTGTAGCGAACGCCGTCGTCCTGTCGCCGCGGTGCCGCCCGCTTTGCGGATGTGAGTCCACGTCCCCATTCCGGGCTGTTCCAGGCCCCCCGACGACGGCCCTCCGTGAAGGAGCCAGCCATGTCGATGATCCGTGACCTGCGCGCCGTCGTGCGCCCCTCCCTGCGCAAGAGCACCCCCTGCACAACAGCTACGACACCACCCGCGACCCGTCCGCCTCCAGCGCGGTGGTCGACTGCGCGGTCTACCGGGACGGCCGCCGGCTCGCCGAGACGGACGGCACCTGCCGCACGGCCCGCGAGGCGATGCTCCGGGTCCGGGAGAAGGGCGGCTTCGCCTGGATCGGTCTGCACGAGCCGACCGAGGAGGAATTCGCGGGCATCGCCCGGGAGTTCGGGCTGCACCCGCTGGCCGTGGAGGACGCGGTCCACGCCCACCAGCGCCCGAAGCTGGAGCGGTACGACGACACGCTGTTCACCGTCTTCAAGACCATCCACTACGTCGAGCACGCCGAACTGACCGCGACCAGCGAGGTCGTGGAGACCGGCGAGGTCATGTGCTTCACCGGCCGGGACTTCGTCATCACCGTGCGGCACGGCGGCCACGGCTCGCTGCGCGCGCTGCGCCACCGCCTGGAGGACGACCCCGAGCTGCTGGCCAAGGGCCCCTCCGCCGTGCTGCACTCCATCGCCGACCATGTGGTCGACGGCTACATCGCGGTGGCCGGCGCGGTGCAGGACGACATCGACGAGGTGGAGATCGAGGTTTTCTCCACGCCGGACAAGGGAAGCGCACGCGGCTCGGACGCCGGGCGGATTTACCAGCTCAAGCGCGAGGTGCTGGAGTTCAAGCGGGCCGTCTCCCCGCTGCTGCGCCCCATGCAGCTGCTGAGCGAACGGCCGATGCGGCTGATCGACCCCGACATCCAGAAGTACTTCCGGGACGTCGCCGACCACCTGGTGCGGGTCCAGGAAGAGGTCATCGGCTTCGACGAACTGCTGAACTCCATCCTCCAGGCCAACCTGGCGCAGGCGACCGTCGCGCAGAACGAGGACATGCGCAAGATCACGTCCTGGGCGGCGATCGTCGCCGTGCCGACGATGATCTGCGGGGTCTACGGCATGAACTTCAAGCACATGCCCGAGCTGGGCTGGACGTACGGCTATCCGATGGTGATGGGCTTCATCGGTGTGGTCTGCTTCTCCATCCACCGCATGCTCAAGCGCAACGGCTGGCTCTGAGCGTCCCCGTTAAGCTCTGCCCCATGACTGCTGCTGACACGCTGTTCGGGCCGGCCCTCGTCGAGGAGGCCACGAAGAAGTCGGGCCTCGTCTGGGTGCGTGGCACCGGTGCGGCGCGGGCGCTGTGGCACGTATGGCACGAGGGCGCCGCCCACCTCGTCGGCGACGGCCCCGGCGAGCAGCCGCTCCCGGCCGGGCTCACCGAGGGCGCCACCGCCGAGGTCACCGTCCGCAGCAAGGACAAGGGCGGCCGCCTCGTCGCCTGGTCCGCCTCGGTCACCGTGCTCGCCCCGCACTCCGAGGAGTGGGAGGCCGCCGTCGCCGAGCTGAAGGGCAAGCGGCTGAACGCGCCGGACGCGGAGCGGATGACGGACCGCTGGGCGCGTGAGTGCCGGGTCGTCCGGCTCACGCCCCTGGACGCCCGGACCGAACTGCCCGAGACCTCCGGGGCGGCCGCGCCGCTGCCGACGACGGCGACGACCCGGCTGCCCGTCCCGGCGGGCCTGCCGCGCCTGCTGAAGCGCTCCCTGCGCAAGTAGCGGCGCTCAGGACGAGGTCTTCGGGAGCTGCTTGCCGTAGTCGACGGTCTCGTCCTCCGCGGGGGCCTTCAGCGTGAAGTCCTTGCCCCAGTCGGCGAGCGTGATCACGCCTCCGCCGCCGCCCCGGGCGAAGCGCAGCGGATACGGCTTGCCCTCCAGCGCCACATCGAGCGCGCCGCCCGCGCCCTCGCCGCCCATGATCCGCACCGTGCGCACCCCGGCGACCTTGTCGCGGTCGCCCTTGGTGAGCTTGCCGTGCAGCGTGAGCATCCCGTCGAGCAGCACCTTCTTGTCGGTGAAGCCGCTCAGCTGCTTGTACGTGGGGTCGCCCTCGGGGACCTTGACGTACTTGCCCTCCAGCTTGTCGGCCGCCGCCGTGCCGTCCTCGCCGGTGTCGGCCTTGCCCTCGTCCTCGTGGCTCCAGAAGCCGGCGTCGGCCTTGAGATAGAGCTCGTCGTCGATGCGCAGCAGCGTGAAGGTGCTGTTCTTCGAGGTGACGGAACCGGCGCCGCCCTTGTTCTTGAGCCGCATGTCGATCTTGTACGTGCCGCCCTTGCTGACCAGCGTCCCGGCGAGCCGCACCGCGTCGGCGGAGTCCGTCGCGGCCCGCGCCTTCTTCTCGATCTCCGGCGCGGAGAGCTTGCCGACGCCGTTGGTCCCCTCGTCCGGGTCCTCGCCCCCGCACGCGGTCAGCGCCGCGGTCAGCCCCGCGCAGAGCGCGACGGCGAGGGATGCGTTCCGGCGGCGGGCCCGTACGGCCGGGGCGGAAGAGGTCACAGGCGCACTGCCTCTCGTATCCATGGTGGGGGGTGGCAGACGGCAGCGTACCCGGGTGGCCTACGCCATCCGACCCGGAGCCGTACGGACGGCCAGCCGGGGCGGTCCGCGTGCGCACGGGCTAGCCTGATCACGTCGTCACAGCGCGACAACTGTCGGAAGCGGGCGGCCGGGGGCCGTCCGGAGGTGAGCGAGGAGGTGCGGGGATGACGCCGGTGACGCCCCGGGTCTTCGTCTCGCACCTGTCCGGTGTGCCGGTCTTCGACCCCAACGGCGACCAGGTGGGGCGCGTCCGCGACCTGGTCGCGATGCTCCGCGTCGGCGGCCGTCCGCCCCGGCTGCTCGGCATGGTGGTCGAGGTGGTGAGCCGGCGGCGGATCTTCCTGCCGATGACCCGGGTGACGGGCGTGGAGTCGGGGCAGGTGATCACCACGGGCGTGGTCAACATGCGGCGCTTCGAGCAGCGGCCCACCGAACGCCTGGTGCTCGGCGAGTTCCTCGACCGCCGGGTGCGCCTGGTGGAGACGGACGAGGAGGTCACCATCCTGGACGTGGCCATCCAGCAGCTGCCCGCCCGCCGGGACTGGGAGATCGACAAGTACTTCGTCCGCAAGGGCCGGGGCGGGGCGCTGCGCCGCAAGGGCGAGACGCTGACCGTCGAGTGGTCGGCGGTGAAGGGTTTCTCGCTGGAGGAGCACGGGCAGGGCGCCGAGTCCCTGGTGGCGACCTTCGAGCGGCTGCGCCCCGCCGACGTGGCCAACGCGCTGCACCACCTGACCCCGAAGCGCCGGGCGGAGGTCGCGGCGGCGCTGGACGACGACCGGCTCGCGGACGTCCTGGAGGAGCTGCCCGAGGACGACCAGGTGGAGATCATCGGCAAGCTCCAGGAGGAGCGCGCGGCGGACGTCCTGGAGGCGATGGACCCGGACGACGCGGCCGACCTGCTCTCCGAGCTGCCCGAGGAGGACAAGGAGCGGCTGCTGACGCTGATGCGCCCGGGCGACGCGGCGGACGTGCGGCGGCTGATGTCGTACGAGGAGCGCACCGCGGGCGGCCTCATGACGACGGAGCCGGTCATCCTGCGCCCGGACGCCACGGTCGCCGACGCCCTGGCCCGGGTGCGCCAGTCGGACCTGTCACCGGCGCTGGCCGCGCAGGTGTACGTGTGCCGGTCGCCCGACGAGACGCCGACGGGCAAGTACCTGGGCACCGTGCACTTCCAGCGGCTGCTGCGGGACCCGCCGTTCACGCTGGTCAGCTCGCTCCTGGACAGCGATCTGGTGCCGCTGCCGCCGGGCACCCCGCTGTCGGTGGTGACCAGCTATCTGGCGGCGTACAACCTGGTGTCGGTGCCGGTGGTGGACGAGAGCGGTTCGCTGCTGGGCGCGGTGACCGTGGACGACGTGCTGGACCACCTGCTGCCGGAGGACTGGCGGGAGACGGACTTCCAGGGCCGCGAGGGGGTGCTCCGTGACCGGTGACGACCGCACCCGCGCGTCGAACGGTTCGACGGCGCTGACCCGTACGCCGAGGAACCGGCTCGACCAGCCGAAGGCGCCGCGCCGGCGGCTGCTTCCGGAGTACGACCCCGAGGCGTTCGGCCGGTTCTCGGAGCGCATCGCGCGCTTCCTGGGCACCGGCCGGTTCATCGTCTGGATGACGCTGATCATCATCGTGTGGGTGGCGTGGAACATCTTCGCGCCCGAGCACCTGAGGTTCGACCAGTACCCGTTCATCTTCCTGACCCTGATGCTGTCGCTCCAGGCGTCGTACGCGGCTCCGCTGATCCTGCTCGCGCAGAACAGGCAGGACGACCGGGACCGGGTCACGCACGAGCAGGACCGCAAGCAGAACGAGCGCTCCATCGCCGACACCGAGTATCTGACCAGGGAGATCGCGGCCCTGCGGATGGGCCTCGGCGAGGTCGCCACCCGGGACTGGATCCGGTCCGAGCTGGAGGACCTGGTGAAGGACCTGGACGACCGCCGCGCGCTGTGGTCCGCCGAGAGTGACGAAGACCGCTGACGGGGCTACCCGCGCGTACGGCAAGGCGCCGTACCATCGTCCGTATGGCTACGGAAGACGCGGTGCTTGAGGCACTGGCGACAGTGAACGACCCCGAGATCCACCGTCCGATCACCGAGCTGGGCATGGTGAAATCGGTCGACATCGATCCTGACGGTGTGGTCGCTGTCACGGTGTACCTCACCGTCTCCGGCTGTCCGATGCGCGAGACGATCACCCGGAACGTGACCGACGCGGTGGCCCGCGTCGAGGGCGTCTCGCGGGTCGACGTCACCCTCGACGTGATGAGCGACGAGCAGCGCAAGGACCTCGCGGCCTCGCTGCGCGGCGGCACGGCGGAGCGCGAGGTGCCGTTCGCCAAGCCCGGCTCGCTGACCCGGGTGTACGCGGTCGCCTCCGGCAAGGGCGGCGTCGGCAAGTCCTCGGTGACGGTGAACCTGGCCGCGGCGATGGCGGCGGACGGGCTCAAGGTCGGTGTCGTGGACGCGGACATCTACGGTCACAGCGTGCCCCGGATGCTCGGCGTGGACGGCCGTCCGACCCAGGTCGAGAACATGATCATGCCGCCGTCCTCGCACGGCGTGAAGGTCATCTCCATCGGCATGTTCACCCCGGGCAACGCCCCGGTGGTCTGGCGCGGCCCGATGCTGCACCGCGCGCTCCAGCAGTTCCTGGCCGACGTGTTCTGGGGCGACCTGGACGTGCTGCTGCTCGACCTGCCGCCGGGCACCGGTGACATCGCGATCTCGGTGGCGCAGCTGGTGCCGAACGCGGAGATCCTGGTCGTCACGACCCCGCAGCAGGCCGCCGCCGAGGTGGCCGAGCGGGCCGGTTCGATCGCCGTGCAGACCCACCAGAAGATCGTCGGCGTCGTCGAGAACATGTCCGGCATGCCGTGCCCGCACTGCGACGAGATGGTCGACGTCTTCGGCTCGGGCGGCGGTGCCAAGGTCGCGGAGGGGCTGACCAAGACGGTCGGCGCCGAGGTGCCGGTGCTGGGCGCGATCCCGATCGACGTACGGCTGCGCGAGGGCGGCGACGAGGGCAAGCCCGTCGTCCTGTCCGACCCGGACTCCCCCGCCGGCAAGGCGCTGCGCACCATCGCGGGCAAGCTGAGCGGCCGTCAGCGCGGCCTGTCGGGCATGTCGCTGGGCATCACCCCGCGCAACAAGTTCTGACTCGTTTACGGACACGGGGAAGGCCGGGACCCGAGGGCCCCGGCCTTCCCCGTTGTCGCGTGCGTTACGCGTACGCCTCGATGTCCTCGACCACCGAGAAGCCCAGCCCGTACGCGCTCATCCCGCGCCCGTAGGCGCCGATGTGCACCCCGCCGGGCGCGGAGCCGGCCAGCACCCAGCCGAACTCGGACTCGCGGTAGTGGAAGGGGACCGGGACGCCGTCGACCGGCAGGGACAGCGCCGACCAGGCGGGGCCCTCCAGATCGTCGGCGAGCTCGAACGCGGTCTCCGTCTGCTGGTCCAGCCAGTCGTCGCGCAGGGTGTGGTCGAGCTGCGGGGGCCAGGTGCAGGACAGCAGCCCGGAACCGGCCAGCCAGGCCGCGGAGGACACCGTCGTCGCCTCCAGGACCCCGGTGCCGTCACCACTGCGCCGTACGGGGCTGCTGGCGACGGTCACCACGACCGCGAACCGTTGCTTCTCCGCGCCGGAGTCGGCCCGGACCAACGGCTCGTCGCCGTGCCCGATGGAGCCGTGCTGCACCTCGCCATCGGCGGCGGTGCCCAGGGGCATCAGCCGGCGCGGACCGGTGAACGCCTCGTCCAGCGCGTACCAGGGGAACGGGGCCTTCAGATAGCCGTCGACCACCATGAGCCGGGCCGCCGGGACCGCCTCCACCGCCTCCGGCGCGTCCTGTGCGCCCACCCGACTCGTCGTCTCCATCAGCCCGGCCGCCTCCTCGATCCGTGGGTCCGGAGCGGCCCGCCCCCGCGGGCGCCTCACAACCGGACAGATGGAGAATAGCCATACCGTCCGGGCGACCCGGGATTGGCAGCCCTCAGGTGGCGTCCGCGTCGAACGGCGGCGGGGTGTCCTTCGGCGGCTGTTCGCCCTTCTTGAGCAGGTCCGGAGCGCCCTTCGAGCCGTTCGCGGCCGTGACCGAGGCACCGCCCGACACGCCGGTCTTCGCCTCGACGGACGCGGTGGAGCGTCCGTTCACCGCGTCGGTGACCTCGGTGATCTCCTTGCGCAGGTCGAAGCTCTCGCGGATCTCCTTCAGCCCCAGGTCGTCGTTGCCGTCCATGAGCTGCTTGCGGACGAACGTCTTGGGGTTGAGGTCCTCGAACTCGAAGTCCTTGAACTCCGGGCCCAGCTCCGTGCGGATGTCCTCCTTGGCGCTCTCCGAGAACTCACGGATCTTGCGGATGAAGCGGGAGGCGTCCTGGATGACCTTGGGCAGCTTTTCCGGACCGAAGACGAGCACGCCGAGAATCGCGAGCGTCAGCAGCTCGAGTGCACCTATGTCGTTGAACACCTTGCGGCTCCTCGTATTCTCCGCGACCAGCTCGGATGAGGTCCGGACATCGAACACGGTACCCGGCGAATCTGTCCGCACGGTAGCTTCCCGTGGCGGTCAGGTGCCGGTTGCCGAGCCCAGCGTCAAAGTTATGGACAGGTCTTTACCACCGCGGGTCACGGTCAGATCGAGCCGGTCGCCCGGCCGGTGCGAGCGGATCTTGACGATGAGCTCCTCGCCGCTGTGCACCCGCTCCCCGTCCACCTCGGTGATGACGTCATCCGCCTCGATGCCCGCCTTGTCGGCCGGGCCGCCCGCCGTGACCGGCGAGGACCCCTGCGCGCTCCCGCCGACCTTGGCGCCGTCGCCGGTGTACTTCATGTCGAGCGTGACGCCGATCACCGGGTGGGTCGCCTTGCCGGTGTTGATCAGCTGCTCGGCGACGAGCTTGCCCTGGTTGATCGGGATGGCGAAGCCGAGGCCGATGGACCCGGCCTGGCCGCCCTCGCCTGCCGAACCGCTGTCGGCGGCGCGGATGGCGCTGTTGATGCCGATGACATGGGCGTCGGTATCCACCAGCGGGCCGCCGGAGTTGCCCGGGTTGATCGGCGCGTCGGTCTGGAGCGCGTTGACGTAGCTGACGTCGCTGCCGTCGCCCTTCTCGCCGCCCGCGGTGATCGGGCGGTCCTTGGCGCTGATGATGCCGGAGGTGACGGTGTTGGACAGGTCGAACGGGGCGCCGATGGCCACGACCGGGTCGCCGACCTGGACGTTGTCGGAGTTGCCCAGCGGCAGCGGCTTGAGCCCGGAGACGCCGCTGACCTTCACGACGGCCAGGTCGTAACCGCTGTCCTTGCCGACGACCTCGGCGGTCGCGGTCTCGCCCCCGCTGAAGGTGACGGTGATCTCGCCGGACGAACCGGCCGGGGCGACGACGTGGTTGTTGGTGAGGATGTGGCCCCGGTCGTCGAGGACGAAGCCGGTGCCGGTGCCGGACTCGGTGGCGCCGCTGACGTGCAGGGTGACCACGCTGGGCAGGGCGCTGGCCGCGATACCGGCCACACTGTCCGGGGCGCGGCCGCCGCCGTCCCGCTCGTCCTGGGGCAGTTCGACGGTGGTGAGACCGCCGTTGCGTTCTATGTAGGCGCCTATGCCGCCGCCGATGCCGCCCGCGACCAGGGCCAGGAGCAGCGCGCCGATCAGCATCGCGCCGCGCCGGTTCTTCCGCCGGCCGTCGGGGAGCGGGGGGCCGGGCTGGGTGACGAGCGGCTGCCGGGGCGCGCCCCAGGGGTCGTAGCTCTGCCACTGCGGGGCGGGCGGGTGGGCGGCTTCCTGCGGGTGCTGCGGCGGTGCCGGGGGCGTGAAGGTCTGGGCCGTGGGGTGGTCCGGTGCGACGGAGATCCCCGCGCCGTTCGTCCCCGCGTACGGCGGGGGTACCGGGGTGCCGTGCGCCGGTGTCGGACGCTGTACGGGAGGGGCGGGCGCCCACGGGCCCGGGCCGCCGTAGGGCGGGGTGCCGTACGGGTCCGGCTCGTGCAGCGGCTGCCCGGAGCGGGGGGCGGTGTCCGGGGCGGCCTCGGGGACGCTATCGGGGGCGGTGTCCGAGGCGTCTTCGGGCGCCGCGTCCTCGACGGGAGGCTCCGGGGCCTCGCCGGCCGTGGCCGGCCCCGCTGTGGGCCGGCTCCACCACTTCGCCTTGGGCTCGGTCGGCTTCCCGTCGTCCATGTTCTCCCCGCAACTGCCGCAACCGGCCCTCCGCACGCCCCCGCAGGGGCGTCCCTCCCGAAAATCCTGCCGGAATTCAACCAGGTTTGGGCCGGGGCCGCGCATCCCGTAGCGGGTACGGGATCAGCGACGGGGAGCGAGGGGCAGTCCGTGGTCGGGGGAAGCCGGTTTCGCGGCGGCGGAGGTGGGGGGCAGGGAGGGCTCCGGGGCAGCGGCGGACGGGATCGGATCGAGCCCGCCGCCCTGGGTCCGGCCCAGCAGCGAACCGGCCCCGCCGGGGCGTATCGCGGACGTGCCGGAGCGGAGGCCCAGCCCGTACGCGTTGCCGGAGAGGCGGCCGGTGCCCAGCGGCGACGGGGCGGCGAACCCGGCCGACACGGTGTTCACCGCGAGGGAGACCGAGCGGTCCGCCTGACCGGACATGGTGCGCGCGCCCTGGCCCGGCCCGTTCCGCCGGCCGGCCAGGACGGAGCCGCCGGTCCGGGCATCGGCGCCCGCCGGGGTCACGCTGTTGCCCGAACCGGAGGCGCGCGTCGGGGTCTCGCCGGTGGTCGTCGGGAGGGCGCCGCCGAGCGCGATGGCGGCCAGCGAGACGGCACTGGCGGCGGCGAAGGCGAACCTGCGGCCCCGCCACGGCGAGCGGTCCCCCTCGCGCCCCACCTCGTGGATGCGGAAGCCCGCGCCGGACGAGGGCAGCGCCGCGGCCCCGCCGTGGGTGGTCGGGAGGTAGCCGAAGCCGTCCAGGGGGCCGGGACCGGTGGTGAGGTCCGCCCGGCCGCCCGGTGGGCGCGTCCCCGGGAAGAATCCGTCACCGAACCGTCCGGAGGCGCCCTCGGGTCTTCCCTGCCGGTCGTCGTCATCCCCGGGCGGTCCGCCCGGAAGCCCTTGGAGGCGGGCCAGGAAGCCTTCGGAGGGCGAGGGCGGGGCGGCCTGCGCGAACACGTTCTTCAGGCGGCGCTGGGCGGCCGCCTCGGCCGCGCACTTGGCGCAGGTCGCGAGATGGGCGAGCACCCGGTCGCGGGCATCGTGTTTCAGCTCGCCGTCGACGAGCGCGGCGAGGCGGTCCCCCAGGTGTTGTTCCGCGGGGGTCGGATCCGTTTGGCTCACGCCGTGCCGCCCTCCCCGGCCAGGAGGGCCCCGGCGCCCGCGAGGGACCGCTGCTCGGCGCGCGCCTCGGGCGAGCGGTGCCGCAGCGCCTTGCGCAAGTGGGAGCGCCCGCGGTGGATACGGCTGCGCACGGTGCCCAGCTTCACGCCGAGCGTCGCCGCGATCTCCTCGTACGAAAGGCCCTCGATGTCGCAGAGGACGACGGCGGCCCGGAATTCGGGCGCGAGGGTGTCCAGCGCCTGCTGGACGTCCGCGTCGAAGTGGGTGTCGTTGAAGACCTGCTGGGGCGAGGGCTCACGGCTGGGCAGCCGCTCGGCCGCGTCGTCCCCGAGGGAGTCGAAGCGGATGCGCTGCTTGCGGCGGACCATGTCCAGGAAGAGGTTGGTCGTGATGCGGTGCAGCCAGCCCTCGAAGGTGCCGGGCGTGTAGGTCGACAGCGAACGGAAGACACGGACGAAGACCTCCTGCGTGAGGTCCTCCGCGTCGTGCTGGTTTCCCGTCAGCCGGTAGGCGAGGCGGTAGACGCGGCCGCTGTGCGTGCTGACGATCTCTTCCCATGTGGGCGGGGTCCACGCCTGGGATTCCGCATCGGAGGCGAAGGTCGCGGTCGGTGCGGAGGCTTTGGAAGAACGGTCAGCAATGTCGGTCACGGATTTCGGCTCACCCGCCGACCTGAGAAAGCGCCGCAGCACTCCTCCCCGATCCACAGGCTCAGCCGCACCTCCCCTATCGGCTCTGGTGGTGTCCAGTGGAGCCCCTACCATAACCACCTCGCCCGTTAGCTCCGGATAAGCCTTTTTCCAGCTGGGGCCGGGGAAAACCCCGGAAGCTCTCCCGGTGCCACGGACCCGATCGGCGGGCCTCGTCACCGGGCTTGTCCCCACCTTTGGACAACGCCCGGTCCCATCTGCGGGTTCCCGGGTCCAGCGGATACAGTCACCGTTGCGCCAACTAAGGGGACAGGAGAGGGTCATTACCGCCAACCGGCAGACGAGCTGGGCGTTCGCCGACGCCTTTGTCGCCGAGGACGAAGCACTGCGCTGGGCCCGGGACCGGGCCCGCGAGGCAGGGCTCCGCTCGGTGTCGCCAGGCACCGGGGCCGCCCTGCGCCTGCTCGCTGCCACCACGGACGCCAAGGCCGTGGCGGAAATCGGTACCGGCACCGGCGTGTCCGGCATCTACCTGCTGCACGGGATGCGGCCGGACGGGGTGCTGACCACGGTCGACCCGGAGCCCGAGCGGCAGCAGTTCGCCCGGGAGGCGTTCCGGGCGGCGGGCTTCGCGGCCAACCGGTCCCGCTTCATCCCCGGGCGGGCCCTCGATGTGCTCCCCCGGCTCGCGGACGGCGGCTACGACCTCGTCTTCTGCGACGGCGACCGGATGGAGAGCCTGGACTGCCTCGCTGAATCGTTGCGCCTGCTGCGACCTGGGGTCTCGTCTGCTTCGAGGGCGTCTTCGCGGACGGCCGTACGGTCGACTCGGCCGCCCAGCCCGCGGAGGTGCTGCGCGTACGGGAGCTGCTGCGCGCGGTCCGCGAGAGCCAGGAGCTGATGGCGACGCTGCTGCCGGTGGGCGACGGTCTGCTCTGCGCGGTCCGGCGCGGCTGAGCCGTACGCCCGGCCGCCCCGCGCGTATGCGTGCCGGCCCCGGACGCACCGCTGCCCCGGCACGGGAACCATGCCGGGGCAGCGGTGAAGTTATGAGCGTCTGCTCAGCCGACGACCTGCTTGAGGGCGTCGCCGAGTGCATCGGCCTCGTCCGGCGTCAGCTCCACGACAAGCCGACCGCCGCCTTCGAGCGGAACTCGCATGACGATGCCCCGCCCCTCCTTTGTCACCTCGAGCGGGCCGTCGCCCGTCCGCGGCTTCATGGCCGCCATGCTCGTTCCCCTTCCTGAAACCAGCTCATCGCAACCGGCGGCCCCATGACAGGCGCTGCCTCACCGGCATCGAACACAATGCTTCCACGCCATTATCCCGCATCACCGACCCCGATGACCAACATCGCTCTGCATCTCTTGGGCAACGCGCTCACTCAAAACCACCCAATTCGGGGACCTCACTGGGATACTCCGGCCCCTTGAGCCCCTCCCTGACGCGGAAATGTTTGACGCAGGTCACATGTCCACCCCCGGCGAAGTCGGCCATGCTTGCCTGGACACGCAGGTCAACGACACGCAAAGGGGACCTCTCATGGCCGATCACGACGACGTGGTGCGGTACGACCTCAGCGACGGGCTCGCCACCATCACGATCAACCGCCCCGGCGCGATGAACGCCATGAACACCGCCGCCAAGGTGGCCCTCCGTGACGCGCTGCGGTCCGCCGCCGCCGACACCGGCGTACGGGCGGTGCTGCTCACCGCGGCCGGCGAGCGCGCCTTCTGCGTCGGGCAGGACCTCAAGGAGCACCTGGCCAAGCTCGCCGAGACCGAGGCGGCGGGCGAGGGCAACGCGCTCAGCACTGTGCAGGAGCACTACAACCCCATCGTGCGGGCGCTGACCGAGATGCCGAAGCCGGTCGTGGCCGGGATCAACGGCGCCGCCGCCGGAGCGGGCTTCGGCTTCGCGCTCGCCTGCGACTACCGGGTCGCCGCCGACACCGCCTCCTTCAACACCTCGTTCGCCGGGGTCGCCCTCACCGCCGACTCGGGCGTCTCCTGGACGCTGCCCCGGCTCATCGGCCGGAGCCGCGCCGCCGACCTGCTGCTCTTCCCGCGCTCCATCTCCGCGCGGGACGCCCACGAGCTGGGCATCGTCAACAGGCTGGTGCCCGCCGCCGAGCTGGCCGCCGAGGCGGCCTCCGTGGCCCGCGCCCTGGCCGACGGGCCGACCGTCGCCTACGCGGCGCTCAAGGAGTCGCTCGCCTTCGGCGCCGGTCACAGCCTGGCCGAGGCCCTGGAGAAGGAGGACGAGCTCCAGACCAGGGCGGGGGTCTCCGAGGACCACGGGATCGCGGTGCGGGCGTTCCTCGCGAAGGAGAAGCCGAAGTACGTGGGGCGGTAGGGCGCCGGGTCTACACGGGGGTGGGGCGGGAGACGCAGTCGGCGAGGTGGTCGTCCACCAGGCCGCACGCCTGCATCAGGGCGTAGGCGGTGGTCGGCCCGATGAACCGCAGCCCCCGCTTCTTCAGCTCCTTGGCCAGGGCCGTGGACTCGGGGGTGACCGCCGGTACGTCCCCGAGGGTCTTCGGGGCCGGGCGGCTCAGCGGGTCGGGGGCGTACGACCAGATCAGCTCGTCCAGCTCGCCGGCGCCCCAGCCGGCCAGCACCCGGGCGTTGGCCATGGTGGCGTCGACCTTCGCGCGATTGCGGATGATGCCCTCGTCGGCCAGCAGCCGCTCCCGGTCCGCTTCCGTGAACTCCGCGACCGCCGGGATGCTGAAGCCGGCGAACGCGCTGCGGAAGCCCTCGCGGCGGCGCAGGATCGTCAGCCAGGACAGACCCGACTGGAACGCCTCCAGGCACAGCCGCTCGAACAGCGCGTCGTCGCCGTGGACCGGGCGGCCCCACTCCGTGTCGTGGTACCAGAGGTAGTCCTCGGTGGACAGGCCCCAGGGGCAGCGCAGTCCGCCGTCCGCCGCCGCCACGGCTCCGCCGGTCATCGGCCGGGCTCCTCGTCGTCACCCGCGGGCCGCTCGTCGGCCGGGGCGGCGGTCCCGGGCGCCTGCCAGGGGCGGGGTGGCTCCTCCTTGAGCAGGTCGGGCCCGCCCGTCCTGCTCGCCTGCGCACCGGCGAGGGCCGACTCCAGCTCCGCGATCCGGGCGTCCCGCTCGGCCAGCTCGGCGCCGAGCCGGCCGAGCGCGTCGTCCACGTCCGCCATCCGGTAGCCCCGGAGGCCGACGGGGAGCCGCAGCGCCTCGACGTCCGCCCGGCCGACCGGGCGCGAGGCGGGCAGCGGGTCGGTCAGCTGCTCGGGCGCCACGTCCTGAAGGACGGCGCTCCTGCCTCCACCGACCACCGCGAGGGTGACCGCGGCAACCACCACCACCATCGCCAGCAGCAAGAACCAGAACACGCGTATCTCCCCGGGAGCGGAATTCGTCCGGGTCCGATCGTGCCATGCGGTACTGACAGTTAGTGTCGGCTGTTGGCCCGCGGGGCTTGTTCCGCAGGTGGATTCACAGGAAGGGACACGGATGGCAAGCGGTGTGCTCCGGCTGGGGCGGCGTGAATTCGGGGCGCACGAGCAGGTGATCATGGCGATCGTGAACCGCACCCCGGACTCCTTCTACGACCGGGGCGCCACCTTCCGGGACGAGCCGGCCCTCGCCCGGGTCGAGCGGGCCGTGGCCGACGGCGCCGCGATCATCGACATCGGCGGCGTCAAGGCCGGCCCCGGTGACGAGGTCACCGCCGAGGAGGAGGCCCGCCGCACGGTCGGGTTCGTCGCCGAGGTGCGCCGCCGCCACCCGGACGTGGTGATCAGCGTCGACACCTGGCGCCACGAGGTCGGCGAGGCGGTCTGCGAGGCGGGGGCGGATCTGCTGAACGACGCGTGGGGCGGGGTGGACCCGAAGCTCGCGGAGGTCGCCGCGCGGTACGGGGCGGGGCTGGTGTGCACCCACGCGGGCGGGGCGGAGCCCCGGACCCGGCCGCACCGGGTGGGGTACGAGGACGTGATGGCCGACATCCTGCGGGTGACCGTGGGGCTGGCCGAGCGGGCCGTCTCCCTGGGGGTCAGGGCCGACGGGATCATGATCGACCCCGGTCACGACTTCGGGAAGAACACCCGGCACTCCCTGGAGGCGACGCGCCGGCTCGGCGAGATGGCGGAGACGGGGTGGCCGGTCCTGGTCTCGCTCTCCAACAAGGACTTCGTGGGCGAGACGCTGGACCGGCCGGTGAAGGAACGGCTGCTCGGGACGCTGGCGACGACGGCGGTGTCGGCGTGGCTGGGGGCGCGGGTGTACCGGGTGCACGAGGTGGCCGAGACGCGGGATGTCCTGGACATGGTGGCGTCCCTCGCGGGGTGGCGGCCACCGGCGGTCGCGCGGCGGGGGCTGGCGTAGGGGTGAGGTTTCCGGGGCGCTGCCCCGGACCCGCGCCTCAAACGCCGGCGAGGCTGAAAGTGGCCGCGCGGCCACAATCAAGCCCCTCCGGCGATTGAGGAGCCGGGGTACGGGGGCAGCGCCCCCGCAAAGCCCGGGCCCCGCAGCACCTCAGCGCCCCACTTCCTTCGTCACCAGGGCCACCGCCTCGTCCACGTCGTCCGTGACGTGGAACAGCAGCAGGTCCTTCTCCGACGCCTTGCCCTGCGCCACCACCGTGTCGCGGAGCCAGTCCACCAGGCCGCCCCAGTACGCCGTGCCGAAGAGGACGATCGGGAAGCGGGTGACCTTGCCCGTCTGGACCAGGGTCAGGGCCTCGAAGAGTTCGTCCAGGGTGCCCAGGCCGCCGGGCAGGACGACGAAGCCCTGCGCGTACTTGACGAACATCGTCTTGCGGACGAAGAAGTAGCGGAAGTTGACGCCGATGTCGACGTGCGGGTTCAGCCCGGACTCGAAGGGCAGCTCGATGCCGAGGCCGACCGAGATGCCGCTCGCCTCGCGCGCGCCCCGGTTCGCCGCCTCCATCGCGCCCGGGCCGCCCCCGGTGATGACGGCGAAGCCCGCGTCGACCAGCGCTCTGCCGATCCGTACACCCGCCTCGTACTCCGGCGCACCGGCGGGCGTGCGGGCCGAGCCGAAGACGCTGATGGCGCTCGGCAGTTCGGCGAGCGCGCCGAAGCCCTCGACGAACTCCGACTGGATGCGCATCACCCGCCACGGGTCGGTGTGCACCCACTCGGAGTCGTCCTCGGAGTCCAGCAGCCGCTGATCCGTCGTGCCGGGCTGCACCTGGTCCCTGCGGCGCAGTACGGGGCCGAGTCGCTGCTCCTCGGGCCGTACCGCACCCTCGGGGACCTCCGCGCCCTCGGGAATGCGCGCGTCCTCGCGGTTGCCCATGACCTGCTCCCTCCGCCGACGTCGGGGGCGCCCGGCGACGCCTCCGTCTCCCGCCAGCGTAGATCGCCACGGGTTACGGACAGGGGAATCCGGGAGGTCAGGTCGTGGGTCAGGCGGTGAGCCAGGAGCGCAGGCGCTCCTCGCAGTGGGTGATGCGCTCCACCTTGACGTGCTCGTCGCGCTTGTGGGCGAAGACCGGGTCGCCGGGGCCGTAGTTGACCGCCGGGACGCCGAGGGGGCCGAAGCGGGCCACGTCCGTCCAGCCGAACTTGGGCCGGGCGACGCCGCCGACCGCGTCCATGAATGCCTTGGCCGCCGGGTGGGAAAGGCCGGGCATCGCCGCGCCGGAGTGGTCGTCCACCGTGAACTCCGCGACGCCGCAGTCCGCGAAGACCTCGCGGACGTGGGCCAGGGCCTCCTCCTGGCCGAGGTCGGGGGCGTAGCGGTAGTTGACGACGACCGTGCAGGCGTCGGGGATGACGTTGTTGGCGACGCCTCCCTCGATGCGTACGGCGTTCAGGCCCTCGTGGTACTCCAGGCCGTCGATCACCGGCCGCCGGGGCTCGTACGCGGCGAGGCGGGCGAGGACCGGGGCGGCGGCGTGGACCGCGTTGGACCCCATCCAGCTGCGCGCGGAGTGCGCCCGCTCGCCCTCCAGGTGGAGGAAGACCCGCAGGGTGCCCTGGCAGCCGCCCTCGACCTCGCCGTTCGAGCCCTCCAGCAGGATGGCGAAGTCGCCCTTCAGCCAGTCCGGGTGGGCGTCGGCGATGCGGCCGAGGCCGTTGAGGTGGGCGGCGACCTCCTCCTGGTCGTAGAAGACGAAGGTGAGGTCGCGGTTGGGCTCCGGCACGGTGGCGGCGATGCGCAGCTGGACGGCGACGCCGGACTTCATGTCGGAGGTGCCGCAGCCCCAGAGGAGGCCGTCCGCGTCGAGCCGGGACGGCACGTTGTCGGCGATCGGCACGGTGTCGATGTGCCCGGCCAGGATGACGCGTTCGGAACGGCCGAGGTCCGTCCTGGCCACGACGTTGTTCCCGTACCGCTCGACGGTCAGGTGCGGCAGTTCGCGCAGCGCTGTCTCGATGGCATCGGCGAGGTCCTTCTCCTCCCCGCTGACCGAGGGGAAGTCCACGAGCGCGGCGGTGAGGGCGGGCCCGTCAAGGGTGAGGTCAAGCGTGCTTTCGGCCATGGATACGAGCCTAGCGTCTGTCGTACGGTGGCCCCCGTGACCAGGACCGATTCCGCTGCTCCCCGGCGTCCCGGCCGCAGCCGTCGGCTGCGGATCGTGGCGGCCGTCGGTGTGCTCGCGGCGGTGGCCGGTTATCTGACGATCCAGTACGTTTCGGGCGGGCGCGGGTCCGATCAGTGCACGGTGCGGTCGGCGGACGGTACGTACCGGCTGACGCCCGAGCAGGCCGCGAACGCCGCGACGATCTCCGCGGTCGGCACCACGCGCGGGATGCCGGAGCGCGCGGTGACCATCGCGCTGGCCACGGCGTTGCAGGAGTCCGCGCTGCACAACCTCGACCACGGCGACCGGGACTCGCTCGGGCTGTTCCAGCAGCGGCCCTCGCAGGGCTGGGGCACCGCGCGGCAGATCATGGACCCGGTGTACGCGGCCGGGAAGTTCTACCAGCACCTGGCGAAGGTGCCGGGCTATTCGCGGCTGCCGCTGACCGAGGCCGCGCAGCGCGTCCAGCGCAGCGGTTTCCCGCAGGCGTACGCGAAGCACGAGCCGGACGCGGCGCTGCTGGCCGCCGCGCTGACCGGCCGCACCCCGGCCGCGCTGGACTGCGAGCCACCGCGGACCACCGCCGGGACGGGCGACCCGGCGAAGGTGCGGGCGGCCCTGGTGACCGCCTTCGGCAGGGGCGTCCTGCCGGCCGGCACCGGCACGGCGGGCCCCTCGGCCTCGGGCACGCTCGCGGTCCCGGTGCGGGCGGACCGCCGCGCCGACCGGGACGGCGTGCCGCAGCGCGGCTGGGAGCTGGCGCACTGGGCGGTGGCCCAGTCCGAGGCACTGGGCATCGACCGGGTCGCGTACGGGGGCCGGGTCTGGGCGGCGGGCTCGGGCTGGCGCACGGAGCGCGAGGCGTCGAAGCGCGAGGCGGCGGACACGGACGAGGTACGGCTCCGCCTGGTGAGCTGAGAGCGCTCGGGGCCGCCCGCGCACGCGTGCGGATCATCGCCCGTCCGGGCGTACCGCCGTGCGCCCCCGGCGCCCCCCTGACGGCCCGCCGACGGCCGGTCGCGCGCCTCCCGCGGGCCTTGCCGCGCAAGGGGAGTGACGGTTCGCCGGGTGACCATGGAGCGCACCTTTTGCCCGGGTTCCTCCGCTGAGGATTATCCGACGCATTGCCCAGTCTTTACGTCACCGCACCGCAACCTCACCCGCCCCCACGACGGTTGTCATGGCGTCCGGCTCACGGACAGCCCGAATTCCTCTCCCGTCGAAGGAGCATCATGTCCCTCCCCCTGACCCGTCGGATCGCCCGTACCGCGCTGCTGATCGCGGCGGGTGCGGCCCCCGTGGTCGGTGCGGCCGGTGCCGCGGGTGCCGCGGAGCTCCCGCAGGCCCCGGACCTCGGCGGTCTCACCAGCGTCGAGGGTTCCGGTCTCGGCAAGACGGTCGAAGGCGCCGCGAAGCCGGCCTCGGGTGCCGCGAACGAGACCGGCGGCAAGCTCGTCGGCACGGCCCTGCCGGTGGCGGGCAAGACGCTCACCGACGTCGGCGGCAAGGCCGCCCCCGCCGCGAAGAAGGTCTCCGGCGCCACCAAGGGCGGCGCCACCGGCACCGTCTCCAAGGCGGCCAAGGGCGGCCTGCCCACCGACTCCCTCACCAAGGGCCTGCCGCTCGGCTGACGCCCCAGCGACGCATGAGGGCCCCCGGGAGCGCGTGCTCCCGGGGGCCCTCCCGTACGCCGGTGGTCAGCCGAGGCGCTTGACCGCCGCCGCCACGCGCTCGTCGGTGGCCGTGAACGCCACACGGACGAAGCGGTCGCCGGCCGGCCCGTAGAAGTCGCCGGGCGCGACCAGGATGCCCAGCTCCGCCAGGTACGCCACGGTGTCCCAGCAGGGTTCGTCGCGGGTGGCCCAGAGGTACAGGCTCGCCTCGCTGTGCTCGATGCGGAAGCCGTGGGCCTCCAGCGCCGTACGCAGGGCGGCACGCCGGTCCGCGTACCGGGCGCGCTGCTCGGCGACGTGCGTGTCGTCGCCGAGCGCGGCGACGGTCGCGGCCTGGACGGGGGCGGCCGTCATCATCCCGCCGTGCTTGCGGATCTGCAGCAGCTCGCCGAGCACGGCCGCGTCGCCCGCGATGAACGCGGCGCGGTAGCCCGCGAGGTTGGACCGCTTCGACAGGGAGTGGACGGCGACGATGCCCTCGTACGTACCGCCGCACACGTCCGGGTGGAGCACGGAGACCGGCTCCGCTTCCCAGCCCAGCTCCAGGTAGCACTCGTCGCTGAAGACCAGTACGCCGTGCTCGCGCGCCCAGGCGACGATGCGGATCAGCTCGTCCTCGGCGAGGACGCGGCCGGTCGGGTTGGACGGGGAGTTGAGCCAGAGGAGCTTCAGGCCGGCCGGGTCCAGCTCGGTCGGGTCGTCGTAGGCCACCGGCTCCGCGCCGCAGAGCCGGGCGCCGACCTCGTACGTCGGGTAGGCGAGGCGCGGGTAGGCGACCTTGTCGCCGGGGCCCAGGCCGAGCTGGGTCGGCAGCCAGGCCACCAGTTCCTTGGAGCCGACGACGGGCAGCACGTTCTCGTGGGTCACCGACACCGCGCCGAGCCGCCGCTCCACCCAGCCGGTGAGCGCGTCGCGCAGCGCGACGGTCCCCCACACCGTCGGATAGCCGGGGCTGTCCGCGGCCGCGACGAGCGCCTGCCGGATCAGCTCGGGCACCGGGTCGACGGGAGTGCCGACGGACAGGTCCACGATCCCGTCCGGGTGGGCCTCGGCCGTCGACTTGTAGGGCGCCAGCTTGTCCCAGGGGAAGACCGGGAGGCGGGAGGAGACTGCGGACACGGCTCTCTGCTTTCTCGTACGGATTTCACGCGGGCGGCCCGGCGGGCGCGGGAAACACCGCGGTCCCGCACGGCGGCGAGCCGTACGGGACCGGGGCGGCGCACATGCCGGGGCGCTGTTACTGGTTCTGCGGCGGCAGCGCGGCGATGAACGCGTGGTCGCGCTCGATCAGGCCGAGCTTGGAGGCACCACCCGGCGAACCGAGGTCGTCGAAGAACTCGACGTTCGCCTTGTAGTAATCCTTCCACTCGTCCGGAGTGTCGTCCTCGTAGAAGATCGCTTCCACCGGGCAGACCGGCTCGCAGGCTCCACAGTCGACGCACTCGTCCGGGTGGATGTACAAGGACCGCTGGCCCTCGTAGATGCAGTCGACGGGGCACTCTTCGATGCAGGCCTTGTCCTTGACGTCGACACAAGGCTGCGCGATGACGTAGGTCACGCTGTCGTTCCTCCTCGGTAGGGCGTTGGCTCTCGCGCGGGAGCGCGGCGTCGTCGATGCCCGCACCTAGTATCTCCGTTCGCGGGCACGATCCGAACAGGAGGGGCGGACAGAGCTGTGGAATTCACCATCGGCGGACGGCTTGAGGTCCGAATTGCACCGGCTGACGTGGGCAAACGGGTATCAGTCCGGCGTCTGACCGAAGACGGCTCCGACGGGTCGAAATTCACCGACACGGTCGGCGTTCTCACATCATGGAACGACGGCGTGCTGTGCGTCACACCCAAGAGCGGCGAGTCGGTGCGCATCCCGGAGTCCTCGCTCGTGGCGGGCAAGGTCGTGCCGTCCGCCCCGGCCCGGCGGCGCGGTCCCGCCGCCTCCTTCGCCGAACTCGCCCGGGTGACCGCGCGCGCCTGGCAGCCCGTGGAGAGCGAACCGCTGGGCGACTGGCTGCTGCGCGCCTCCGCCGGATTCACCCGCCGCGCCAACTCGGTGCTGCCGCTGGGCGACCCGGGCGTGCCGCTCGGCGAGGCCCTCGGGCGGGTCCGCGCGTGGTACGCGGGCCGGGGGCTGCCCGCGTACGTACAGACCGCGACCGGTGCCGAGGGCGCGCAGGAGGAACTGTGCGCGGTGCTGGAGGAGCACGGCTGGCGGCGCGAGGTGACGGCGGAGGTGCGGATCGCGGCGCTCGCCCCCGTCGGTGACCTGCCGGCCGAGGTGTCCCGGGTCCGGCTGGAGCGTACGGCCGACGCGGCGTGGCTCGCGCGCTACCAGCGGGTCGGGACGCCGGGGCCCGAGGTGACGTCAGTGCTGCACAGCGGCCCGTCGGTGTGGTTCGCCACCGTGCCGGGCGAGGACGGCGAGGCGCCCGCCGCGATCGGGCGGTGCGTGGTGGACGGGCGGTGGGCCGGGTTCATGGCCGTCGAGGTGGCCCCCGAGCACCGACGCCGGGGCCTGGCGACCGCCGTGATGACGGCGCTGGCCCGGCAGGCGATGGACGAGGGCGCGTCCGCGGCCTGGCTCCAGGTCGAGGCGGACAACGAGGGCGCCCGCGCGCTGTACGACGGGATGGGCTTCGCGACGCACCACCGCTACCACCACTTCCGGCCGGTGTGACCGGTGGCGCCCGAGAGGAACGACCGCGAGGAGCTGCGCCGCCGGTTCGCGGAGGAGGCCCGGGCCGAGCGGCCCGATCTGGCGCTGCTGTGCCTGCTGGTGGCGGCGGAGGCGGATCCGGAGCTGGACGCGCACGGCATCGACGAGGCCCAGATCGAGCTGGACCGGCTGGCCGGGCTGCTCCCGTACGGTCTGCGCGGGGCCCACGCCTGGGCGTCGGCGCTGGCCGAACTGCTCGGTGAGCGGCACGGGTTCGAGGGGGCGGCGGCGGACTACCAGCGGCTGGAGTCGTCCCTGCTGCACGAGGTGCTGCGGCGGCGGCGCGGGCTGCCGATCCTGCTGTCGGTGGTGTGGATCGAGGTCGCCCGGCGGGCGGGCGCCCCCGTGTACGGGGTGGCTCTGCCGGGCCATTTCGTGGTCGGCTTCGGCGACCCGGCCGAGCGGGTCCTCGCCGATCCGTTCGCCGGGGGGCGGCCGCTGTCGGACCAGGACGCGGAGCTGATGGTGACGAGCGCGACCGGGGAGCGGTGGGAGCCGTCGTCGCTGGAGCCCGCCCGGCCGCTGGAGGTCGTGCTGCGGGTCCTGAACAACATCCGGGCCTGGGCCGCGGCCCGCCCGGAGCACACGGCCGTGGCGCTGTGGGCGGCCGAGCTGTCGCTGCTGCTGCCGTCGCATCCGGCCAGGCTGCGCTACGAGCACGCCCAGCTGCTGGTGCGCGCGGGCGAGTTCCTGCGCGGGGCGGCCGAGATGGAGGAGTACGCGCAGGTCGTGGAGGAGGTCGAGCCGGCCGTGGCGGAGGCGGTGCGCAACAGTGCGCGGGCGGCGCGGGCGCTCCTGAACTGACGGAGCGGGAGGTGTGGCGCGGCGCCCAAACCTCGCGGGGGCGCGGCATGCCGTCCAACGGGTGATTATCCGTTCTTCGCCACTCGATGGGCCCACGCCGTAGCCCCAATGCGGCGCTCTCCGATGGCGCGCTCCCGGGTTCGGACTGACGGTGGATCACGTAGCCGCTGCGTCACCAGGAGTCGACAGGTCGTCACTCCTCGCAGGGGCGACGAAAGGAAATGTGTACAGATGCGCTCTGCCCGCACGCTGTTCGCTTCGGCCGCCGTCACGGCGGTCCTCACCATCACCGCTCCCTCGGCGTACGCGATGACCGTCGCCGCCGACCAGCACCACGGCGGCTCGTCCGCCTCCGACCACGAGCACGACAACTCCGACGGCGAGTGGAAGAAGGACAAGCCGCACGGCGGCGTCCACACCGGCGGCGGCGCCCTCGCCAAGGCGGTCGCCAAGGAGTGGCAGCCCGGTGACGAGGGCGGCAAGTACAGCAAGGACGACGAGGACAAGCCGCACGGCGGCGTCCACACGGGCGGCGGCGCGCTGGCCAAGGCGGTCGCCAAGGAGTGGCAGCCCGGCGACGAGGGCGGCAAGTACAGCAAGGACGACGAGGACAAGCCGCACGGCGGTGTCCACACCGGCGGCGGCGCGCTCGCCAACACGCTCGCCAAGGAGTGGCAGCCCGGCGACGAGGGCGGCAAGTACAGCAAGGACGACGAGGACAAGCCGCACGGCGGCGTCCACACCGGCGGCGGCGCGCTCGCCAACACGCTCGCCAAGGAGTGGCAGCCCGGCGACGAGGGCGGCAAGTACAGCAAGGACGACGAGGACAAGCCGCACGGCGGCGTCCACACCGGCGGCGGCGCGCTCGCCAACACGCTCGCCAAGGAGTGGCAGCCCGGCGACGAGGGCGGCAAGTACAAGGACGAGGAGAAGCCGAGTGGCGGCATGCACACGGGTGGCGGTGCGATGGCGATGACCGGCAGCGGTCTGGCCGCCGGTTCGCTGCTGCTGCTCGGTGGCGCCGGCGTGGCCGCGTACCGGCTCCGCCGCCGTCAGGCGTCCGGCGGTGCGATGGCCTGACCGGCCCGCGGGCCTCTGTCGTCGCGGTCGCCGTCCCTCCGGGGCCGGCGGCCGCGGCGCCCGCGTTTCCCCGGTCCTCCCCACTCGTACCGCCCCCGTACGGACGAAAGGCACGTTCCTCATGGCCGCCCCGCAGACCACCGAAACCCCCTCCCCCGGGGCCGCGTCCCGCACCGGCTCGCTCGGCCGGGCCCTGTTCTGGCCCCTCGCGACGGCCGGTCTCGGCATGACCCTGATCTACCACTCCATCGGTTCGCCGGCCGACGACAAGGCGCCCGCCCCGCCCCGGCAGCGGCGTCCGCCGCCGCGTCCGCGTCGGCCGCGGCCTCCGCCGAGGCCGCCCCGAGCGAGTCGCCCGCGCTGCCCCGCTCGGTTCCGACGCGGCTGCGGATCCCGGCGATCGCGGTGGACGCGCCGTTCACTCCGCTCTCCATCGGTCCTTCGGGGCAGCTCGACGCGCCGCCGCCGAACGACAAGAACCTGGTCGGCTGGTTCAAGGACGGTGCGACGCCCGGCGAACGGGGGGCGTCGATCGTGGCGGGCCATGTGGACACCACGACCGGTCCGGCCGTCTTCCTCCAGCTGCGCTTCCTGAAACCCGGGGCGACCGTGGACATCACCCGCGCCGACGGCACGGTGGCCACGTTCTCCGTGGACACCGTGGAGACGTTCAGCAAGGCGGACTTCCCGGACGACAAGGTCTACGCCGACACCCCGGACGCACAGCTGCGGCTGATCACCTGCGGCGGCAACTACGACCGGAAGGCCAAGGACTACGAGGACAACGTCGTGGTCTTCGCGCACCTGGACTCGGTGAAGAAGGGGTGAGCGGCGGCCTTCCCCCGCGTATGGGCGGGAAAACCGGATGCGGGCGGGCGCGGGGCGCTGTTAGCGTCCGAATCATGCAGCGTGCCGCCATGAACACGACGACGCCGGAGAGTGTCCCGGCGCGCTGACTGATGACCAGTCCGAAAAGCCCCGGGGCGAGTGCCCCGGGGCTTTCGCGTGGGGTCGCTCGCCCTTCCCACGCGAGGAGACCGCCATGCACGACCACCGCAAACTCGGCCGCGAGCTGGAACTGTTCGACACCGACCCGCTGATCGGCGCCGGGCTCCCCTACTGGCTGCCGGACGGGGCGGAGCTGCGCCACACCCTGGAGGAGTACATCCGGGGCGCCGAGCGGAGGGCGGGCTACCGCCATGTGTACTCGCCGGTGCTCGGCAAACGGGAGCTGTACGAGCGCTCGGGGCACTGGGCGCACTACAGCGACGACATGTTCCCGCCGATGGACCTGGGCGAGGGACAGCAGCTGGTGCTGCGGCCCAGCCTGTGCCCGCACCACGCGCTGATCTACCGCTCCCGGGCGCACAGCTACCGCGAACTGCCGCTGCGGATGGCGGAGCTGGGCGGGATGTACCGCGCGGAGCTGTCCGGGGTGCTCGGCGGGCTGACCCGGGTGCGCTCCATCCAGCTGAACGACGCGCACATCTTCTGCACCGTGGAGCAGGTCGCCGCCGAGGCGCGCGGCGCGCTCGACATGATCCTCCGGGCGTACGGGGCACTGGGCGTCCGCGCGGCCCGCTTCCGGCTCTCGCTGCCGGGGCCGGGCGGCAAGTACGTCGCGGCCCCGGAGCTGTGGCGGCGCTCGACCGCGCTGCTGACCGAGGTGCTGGAGGCGTCGGGGCTGCCGTACGAGGCGGCGGAGGGCGAGGCGGCGTTCTACGGGCCGAAGATCGACGTCCAGGTCGAGGACGCGGCGGGCCGCGAGTTCACCCTGTCCACCGTGCAGGTCGACTTCCACCAGCCGGAGCGCTTCGACCTCCACTACATCGGGGAGGACGGGGCCAAGCACCGCCCGGTCATGGTGCACCGCTCCATCATCGGCAGCGTCGAGCGGGCCGTGGCCCACCTCATCGAACAGCACGGCGGTGCCTTCCCGGCCTGGCTCGCCCCGAAACAGCTGGCCGTCCTGCCGGTGTCCGACGCCGAACTCCCGCACGCGGAGGCGCTGGCCGCGCGGTGCGCCGAGCTGGGGCTGCGCGCGGAGGTCAGCGACCGTGGGCGCGGCAGCCTGGGCGCCCGGATCCGCGCCGCCCGGCTGGTGCCGTACCAGGTGGTGATCGGCGCGGCGGAGGCGGCCGACGGGCTCGTCGCCCTCCGCCTGCGCGACGGCCGCCGCCTCGCCCCCATGCCCGCCGGGGACGCGCTCTCCCGGATCACCGCGCTGACCGCCGCGCACAGCACCGCGCTGTGGGACGAGGAGGCGGGGGGACGCTAGGCCGCGTCCGGGGCCGCCTCCACCCTCGGCTTGTCGCCCTCCCGCCCGGGGCCCAGCGCCCCCGCCAGCGCAGCCGCGAGGGCGACCAGTGCCAGGACCACGGTCATCGTGAGGCGCAGGCCGATGTGGTCGGCGAGGAAGCCGAGGGCGGGCGGGCCGACCAGGAAGGCGCCGTAGCCCGCCGTGGAGACCGCGGCCACCCGGGCGGCGGCGTCCGTCGGGTGGTCGCCTGCGGCGGACACCGTGACCGGGAAGCCGAGCGACGCGCCGAGCCCCCACAGCACCGTTGCGGCGCCCGCCATCAGGGGGCTCGGGGCGACGATGACCACCGCCAGGCCCAGCGCGGCGGTCAGGCCGCTGATCCGGACGACCAGCGCCCGGCCGAACCGCTCCAGGAAGGGGCCGCCGGCGAGCCGGCCCAGGGTCATCGAGGCGGCGAAGACCAGGAAGGTCAGCGAGCCCGCCGTGGGGCTCACGTCGTACCCGTCGACCATGAGCAGCGGCAGCCAGTCGTTGGCCGCGCCCTCCGCGAAGGCCATTGCCAGCACGATCACGCCGATGAGGACGAGCTGCCGGTCGCGCCATACGCGCAGCTGGCCGCGGAGGCCGCCCTGCCCGGACTCGGCGGCGGGCGCGTCGTCCTTGCCGGTGCCGGGCGGGATGGCGAGGACCGCCCGCGTACCGGCCGCGGCTATCAGCACCGCGACGAGTGTCAGATGCCAGCCGACGGGGAACGCGGCCGCCGTCAGCGCCATGCCGAGGAGCGCCCCGACGACGGTGCCCAGGCTGAAGCAGCCGTGCAGCACCGGCAGGACGGGCCGCCCGATGGCGGTCTCGACGGCGGCGCCCTCGATGTTGAACGCCACCTCGCTCATGCCCATCCCGGCGCCGAACAGGGCCAGCCCCGCGAAGACCACGGCGGCGAGCGAGAGGGCGGTGCCGGCCGCGACGACCAGCAGCCCGGCGACGATCAGGGCGACCCCGCCGAGGATCGTGGTCCGGCCCCCGTGGCGCCGCACCAGCGGCCCGGACGCCATGACACCGGCCATCGAACCGGTGGAGAGCCCGAAGAGCACCAGACCCATCGCGCCGGTGGACACGTCGAGCCCGTCCCGGACGGCCGGGGTGCGCGCGACCCAGGAGGCCATGCCGGTACCGGCGGCGAGCATGAAGAGGAACAGTGCGGCACGCCAGCGGCGTGTGGCGGCATCCATACAGCGGGGCCTCGTCAGAAGGTCGGAAAGCGGCGAGCGGAAAGTGGCGGGCGCCACGAGCGTACGATCGTACGCCTGGAGTGTACGCTCGTACCCATGACGGACTACTTCGCGGGCGATCCGCGCACGAACCACGAGCGCATGCTCGCCGGAGACCTGTACATCGCGGACGACCCGCAGATCGTCGAGGCCCAGAAGCGGGCCGTGCGGCTGGCCGCCCGCTATCTCGCCGCCTACAGCGAGGACCCGGACGCCGCGCAGCCGCTCGTCGCCGAACTCCTCGGCGGCCTCGGCGCGGGCGCGCACATCCGGCCGCCGCTGTACGTCGACTACGGCTCGTACATCACGGTCGGCGAGGACACGTTCATCAACTACAACCTGACCGCGCTGGACGTCGCGCCGATCACCATCGGCCGGGACTGCCAGATCGGGCCGAACGTCCAGCTGCTCACGCCCACGCATCCGGTGGAGCCGGAGCCGCGCCGGGACAAGCTGGAGGCGGCACGGCCCATCACGATCGGCGACAATGTCTGGCTCGGCGGCGGGGCGATCGTGCTGGCCGGGGTGACCATCGGGGACAACAGCGTCATCGGCGCGGGAGCCGTCGTCACCAAGGACATCCCCGCCAACGTGGTCGCCGTGGGCAATCCGGCCCGGGTGATCCGTTCGATCTAGACGAGAGACAGGGACCCAGGTGGCGACCGGACGGAACGACCCCGAGCGGCGGGAGCGCATCATCACCGCCGCGCTCGACCTGATCGCGGCCGAGGGGGTCGCCGGGACCTCGCACCGCAAGGTGGCCGCCCGGGCCGGGGTGCCGCTCGGCTCGATGACGTACCACTTCGCCGGTATGGACGAGCTGCTGCGGGAGGCGTTCACCCGCTTCTCCAGCAGCATCGTCGCCGTCTTCGAGGAGCGCCTCGGCGCCGCCACCACGCAGGACGAGGCCCGCGAGGCGGTCGCCGATCTGGTGCACCACCTGTCCGGCGGCAATCAGCGCGAACTGGTCCTCACGCACGAGCTGTACACCCTCGCCGCCCGCAAGCCCGCCTACCGCGAGCTGACCCGCGAGTGGATGCGCCGCAGCCGGGTCGCCCTGGAGTGGCACTTCGACCCGGCGACGGCCCGTCAGCTCGACGCGCTGATCGAGGGCCTTTCCATCCATCGCGCGCTGGAAACCGAACCGCACGACCGCGCCCTGACCGTCGAGGCCATCGCCCGCATCACGCGCGCCTGACGCGCGTTCACAGCTCCTGGCCGGCACCCCACCTGACCAAGGTGCCGGCCAGGTCACCTCTCACGCACCGGCCGCCCGGGCCAGCAGGCAGACCTGGGGCCACCTCGCGCCCGGAGTCGTCAGCCGGGCGGTGAGGGCGAACCCGGCCTCCTCCAGTTGTCCGACAACCCGGTCGGGCGACAGCAGGTGGATGGCGTACGCGTATCCACCGGCACGCTTCTCCGAGACATAGGGCTCACCGTTCCCGGCGTGGAACCCCAGCAGCAGCCGGCCGCCGGGGGCCAGGACACGGCGGAACTCCGCGAAGAGGACCGGGAGCCGGTCCGGCGGCGTGTGCAGGATCGACCACCAGGCGACGATCCCGCCGAGACCGCCGTCGGGCAGTCCGAGCGCGTCCATCGTTCCGGTCTCGAAGCGCAGCTCCGGGTGGCGGCGCCGGGCGAGGTCGACCATGCGCGGCGACACATCCACACCGTGGACGCTCAGCCCGAGACCGGCCAGATGGGCCGTCACATGACCAGGACCGCAGCCGAGATCGGCGACGGGGAGTCCGCCGTCCGCGCGGACCTCCTCCGCGAACGCGCCGATCAGCGCGCGTCCGGCCACATCCTCGGCGAAGAGGCCGGGAACGCGTGCGGCGTAGTCCTCGGCGACGGTGTCGTAATAGGCGCGGGTCGCGTCGAGTTCGGTCATCCGCACGACCCTAAGGGGTGGTTACGCCGCTCGACGCCGGGCACCCCGCGCTCCCGGGTGGTCACCGTCAGCTCCTGAACCCAAGAGCGCGCCGAACTGGCCACAGAGTGGGTCAATTGCCGTGCCGCAGACATTATTTGTTGCGCACAGCCCGGTTGGGGCAAGGCTTCCGATGCACACCTCTTGACGTGTCCAGGGTAACGGCGGAAGCATCGACACCCACCGGAGAGCGCTCTCTGAGCGTTTCGCCGGACCGTTCGTCGCGTCACCCGCACCAAGACCCAGGAGACGTACGTCCATGCACCTTCCCCCCACGGAAGCCCCCACCACACCCCCACACCCCCTCCACCGCACCATCCCGCCGCAAGCGCCGGGGCAGGGCCTTCGGGTTCGCCGCGTTCGCCGTGTCCCTGCTCATGGCCGTCCCCACGGCGCAGACCGCCTTCGGGCAGGACGCGCAGGCCGTCGAGGGCGGTGGCGATCTCGGGCCCAACGTCATGGTGTTCGACCCGTCGACGCCGGATATCCAGGCCAAGGTCGACGATGTCTTCAAGAAGCAGGAGTCGGCGCAGTTCGGCGACGGCCGCTACGCGCTGCTCTTCAAGCCGGGCACGTACGACAACATCAACGCGCAGATCGGCTTCTACACGTCGATCGCCGGTCTCGGACTGAACCCCGACGACACCACGTTCAACGGTGACGTCACCGTGGACGCGGGCTGGTTCAACGGCAACGCCACCCAGAACTTCTGGCGTTCGGCCGAGAACCTGGCGCTGAACCCGGTCAACGGCACCGACCGCTGGGCGGTCTCGCAGGCCGCGCCGTTCCGCCGGATGCACGTCAAGGGCGGGCTCAACCTCGCGCCCGACGGGTATGGCTGGGCGAGCGGCGGGTACATCGCCGACAGCAAGATCGACGGGCAGGTCGGCCCGTACTCGCAGCAGCAGTGGTACACCCGTGACAGCTCCATCGGCAGCTGGGGCAACGGCGTCTGGAACATGACGTTCTCGGGCGTCGAGGGCGCTCCGGCGCAGAGCTTCCCCGAACCGCCGTACACCACACTCGAGAACACCCCGGTCTCGCGCGAGAAGCCGTTCCTCTATCTGGACGGCGACGACTACAAGGTGTTCGTCCCGGCCAAGCGCACCAACGCGCGCGGTGTCTCGTGGGGCAACGGCACGCCGCAGGGCGAGTCCATCCCGCTCGACCAGTTCTACGTGGTGAAGCCGGGCGCGAGCGCCGAGACGATCAACGCGGCGGTGGACCAGGGCCTGCACCTGCTGTTCACGCCGGGGATCTACCACGTCGACCAGACGATCAACATCGACCGCGCCGACACGGTCGTGCTGGGCCTCGGCCTCGCGACGATCATCCCGGACAACGGGGTCACCGCCCTCAAGGTCGGTGACGTGGACGGCGTGAAGCTGGCCGGACTGCTCATCGACGCGGGCACCACCAACAGCGAGTCCCTGGTCGAGGTCGGCCCGGAGGGCGCGTCCGCGAGCCACGCGGCCAACCCGACCAGCGTCCAGGACGTGTTCGTCCGGGTCGGCGGCGCGGGCGCCGGCAAGGCGACCACGGGCATGGTGATCAACAGCAACGACACGATCATCGACCACACCTGGCTGTGGCGCGCCGACCACGGCGAGGGCATCGGCTGGGAGACCAACCGCTCCGACTACGGCCTCCAGGTCAACGGCGACAACGTCCTGGCCACCGGGCTCTTCGTCGAGCACTTCAACAAGTACGACGTCCGCTGGTCCGGGGAGAACGGCAAGACGATCTTCTTCCAGAACGAGAAGGCGTACGACGCGCCGAATCAGGACGCCGTCCAGAACGGTGAAACCAAGGGCTTCGCGGCCTACAAGGTGGACGACTCGGTCAACACCCACGAGGGCTGGGGACTCGGCAGCTACTGCTACTTCAACGTCGACCCGAGCATCCGCCAGGACCACGGCTTCGAGGCCCCGGTCAAGGCGGGCGTGAAGTTCCACGACCTGATCGTCGTCTCGCTCGGCGGCCAGGGCCAGTACAACCACGTCATCAACGACACGGGTTCGCCGACCTCGGGACGGACACCGTGCCGTCGCAGGTCGTGTCGTTCCCGTAGCCCGCAGGCGGATACGGGACTCCGTCCGGCGGAGCCCACCGTGAGAACAACGCCCGCCCCGTCGCTTCCGACGGGGCGGGCGTCGTCGTGTCAGGGGCGGCCGCCCGCCATCAGGGATTCGAGGCCGGCCAGCCCTTCCAGGATGAACGAGCCCATGCCGCGCACCCCGGTGGTGTCGATCCAGCGCTCGAAGGCGACCTTGAAGACGGCGATCCCCGCCTCGGCCGCCAGACTCGCCGCCGGCTCGCTGACGCCGCGCGCCCGCAGGGCCTCCCCCATCGCCGCGGCGAGCGAGGCGAGTTTCACCAGCTCGCGCTCCCGCAGCTCCGGATTGGCCGTGATGATCCGCTGCCGCTGCCGGGCCTGCGCGTGGCGCTCGTCGAACACGGCCGAGGCCGCCTGGAGCCCGGCCGCCACCGCGTCCATCGGAGGTGCGGTCGGGGGCGCCTCGGCGAGGCCGCTCACCAGGCGTTCCCGGAGCACGGCGGAGCCCGCGAACAGCACCTCGCGCTTGTCCGCGTAGTGCCGGAAGAACGTGCGTTCCGTGAGCCCGGCCCGCTTGGCGATCTCGGTCACGGTCGTCTGCTCGTAACCCCGCTCGCCGTAGAGCTCCATGGCGGCCTGCTCCAGCCTGCCGCGCGCGTTCGGCTCCCATCGACCCATACGGCGAGTCTACGAGATGACAGTGACTGACATCAGCGTTAGGCTGATGACAGTCGCTGACATCGGGGGTCCGGCAGCGTTCCCGCCGCCCGGGTCGTCAGCCTGTTCCAGGAGGTTTCCTCATGCGTGTATTCATCACCGGCGCGTCCGGCTGGATCGGTTCCGCGGTCGTTCCCGAGCTGATCGGTGCGGGTCATCAGGTCGTCGGGCTCGCCCGTTCGGACGCCTCGGCCGAGGCGCTGGCCGCCGCCGGGGCCGAGGTCCGGCGCGGATCGCTGGACGACCTGGACGTGCTGCGCGAGGCCGCCGCCGGGGCGGACGGGGTCGTCCACCTCGCGTTCAAGCACGACATCGCGTTCTCCGGGGACTTCCAGGGCGCCACCGACGCGGACCGGAAGGCCATCGACGCCTTCGGGGACGCGCTCGCGGGCTCCGGCAAGCCCTTCGTCATCGCGTCCGGGCTCCTCGGGCTGGCCCCGGGCCGGGTCGCGACCGAGGAGGACGGGCAGAGCGCCGACCCGGACGCGCCCGCCGGTGGCCCGGGCGGCCGCCAGGACAACGCGCGGGCGACGATCGCCCTCGCCGCCCGGAACGTCCGCTCGTCCGTCGTCCGGCTGCCCCCGACGGTCCACGGCGACGGGGACCAGGGCTTCATGGCCGCTCTCATCGCCACCGCCCGCGCCAAGGGCGTCTCCGGCTACGTCGGCGACGGCTCCCAGCGCTGGCCGGCCGCCCACCGCGAGGACGCCGCCCAGCTGTTCCGGCTGGCCCTGGAACAGGCGCCCGCGGGCACCACGCTGCACGCGGCGGCCGAGGAGGGGGTCGTGCTGCGGTCCGTCGCCGAGACCATCGGCCGCCACCTCGGCATCCCCACGGCCTCCGTCGCCCCCGAGGACGCGGCCGCCCACTTCACCTGGCTGGGCGGCATGGTCAGCCTCGACTCCCCCGCCTCCAGCGCCCTGACCCGCGAACGGTTCGGCTGGAAGCCGGCCGGCCCCGGCCTCGTCGAGGACCTGGACCAGGGGCACTACTTCGGTGCGCCGGGCGCGTAACGCGTCACCCCACCGCCCTCACTGGTCGCGGCGGTGCACCGCGCACACCGCCACGGCCGCCGCGACCAGTGCCCACAGGGCGTAGACGGACCAGGCGCCCGCCTCCGACCACGGGTACAGCTCGGCCGGGGGCTGCGGAAGGGCGCCGCCCGCCAGCCGGTCCCAGGCGCTGAACGGCAGGGTGTGCCGGAGCACCGCCGTCGGGTGGCGGCGGTCGCTGAGGACCATCGGGAGCAGGAGCAGCACCACCACGCATGCCACGACCGACGTCCCCGTGTGCCGGATCACCGTGCCGAGCGCGAGACCCGCGAGCGCGGCGACCGGGGCGAGCAGCGCGGAGGCGGCGAGGACCTGGAGCGTTCCTGGGTCGCCGAGGGAGACCGAGGCGCCGCGTCCGGACAGGATCGCCCGGGTCGAGGCGAAGGATGCGGCGGCGACGAGCACGCCGAAGGCCGTGGTGACGGCGGTGAGCACGAGGACCTTGGCGCCCATCACCGAGCGCCGGGCGGGCACGGCGGTGAACGTCGTGCGGATGAGCCCGGTCCCGTACTCGCCGGTGACCGACACGGCGCCGATCGCGGCGAGCGCCAGGACCAGCACCAGGGCGGAGTTGTCGGTGAAGGCGTCGACCAGCGCGAGGCGGTGGGTGACGAAGAACTCCTGGCTGCCCTTGTCGTACTGGTACCAGTACTTGTAGTGGTCGTAGGCCGTTCCGGCGTTGAAAGCGACGACGGCCAGGGCGGCGAGCGCGTACAGCCAGGGTGTCGAGCGCAGCGACCATGTCTTCAGCCACTCGGCGGCGATCAGATCGGTGAAGCGCGCGCGGGGCCCGTCGTGCGTCATGGGGGCGGCGGTCGCCGTGGTCATCGGGGGTCTCCTGCCAGGTACTGGACGCTGTCCGCGGTGAGTTCCATGAACGCCTCCTCCAGCGAGGCGCCGAGGGTGGTCAGCTCGTGGAGCAGGACCCGGTGGCGCAGGGCGAGTTCGCCGATGCGTTCGGCGGGCAGCCCGGTCACGGTGAGCCGGTCGCCGTCCCCGGCCACCGAGGCGCCCTCGGCGGTCAGCAGCGGGGTCAGGGCCGCGGCGTCCGGGGTGCGTACGGTCACGCTCAGCCGGGTCGAGCGGGCGGCGAACGCGCTCAGGCTCTCGGCGGCGATGAGCGCGCCGCGCCCGATGACGACGAGCCGGTCGGCGGTGTGCTCCATCTCGGTCATCAGGTGGCTGGAGACGAAGACGGTACGGCCTTCGGCGGCGAGCCGGCGGAAGAGTCCGCGCACCCACAACACGCCTTCCGGGTCGAGGCCGTTGAGCGGTTCGTCGAAGAGCAGGACGGGCGGGTCGCCGAGCAGGGCCGTGGCGATGCCGAGGCGTTGGCGCATCCCGAGCGAGAAGCCGCCGACGCGGCGGCGGGCCGCTGCCGCGAGGCCCACCTCTTCGAGGAGCGCGTCGACCCGGGCGCGGGGGATGCCGTTGCTCCGGGCCAGCACGGCGAGGTGGGCGCGGGCGGTGCGGCCGCCGTGGACGTCGCCCGCGTCGAGCAGGGCGCCGACGTGGCGCAGTCCGCGCGGGTGGTCGCGGAAGGGGCGGCCCCGGACGGTGGCCGTTCCGGCGGTCGGTTCGACCAGGCCGAGGAGCATGCGCAGGGTGGTGGTCTTCCCGGCCCCGTTGGGCCCCAGGAAGCCGGTCACCTCGCCCGGCCGGACGGTGAAGGTCAGGTCGTCCACGGCGGTGGCGCCGCCGTATCGCTTGGTCAGTCCGTTGACTTCGATCACGGGCCCCACCCTGCGGGCCGCGACCGGCCGGTGTCGTCGGGCCGTCGCTGACATCCGGACGCGCCCGTCTGCACCCGTGGGTGTACAACCGTGGGCCGATGCGCGGGGGTTCGGCGCTGGTTACGCTCTGCACATGTCCAGCTCACCGGTCCTGCCCCTGCTCAAGCGCGTCCCACCGGGCGCGTGGGTGGCGGCTGCCTGGTTCGCGGGCATGGTGCTCACCCTCCTCATGCGGGTCCGGCTGCCCGGCGAGCAGCAGGCGTCGGTCCTGCCCGGGGTCCTCTTCTACCGCTGGGACGGCCTGCTGACCCACCTGCTGTCCACGGCGCTACTCATGGCCGGCTGCCGGTGGCTCACCCACCGCCCGCTGGCCGCCATGGCGGTGCTGCTCGCCGCCTCCGCGCTCGCCACGATGCCGCTCGGGGTGGCGGAGATACCCCTGGCGCAGTTCCTGGCCGTCGATGCCGCCCTGTATTTCACGGCCGCCGTCCGCCCGTTGCGCACGGGCGTCCTCGCGCTCGTCATGTCGGTGGCCGTCCTGGTCGCGTTCGTCGGCGGCCGGGCACTCGCCCGGTGGCCCGCCGGTACGTCGGCGGAGCTGGCGGTCGCCCTGACGGCGGTCGTCGCCTGGCTGGTGGGCCGGTCGGTGCACGAGAGCCGCAAGCACGACGCGGACCTGACCGCCCGGGCCACGGACCGGGCCCTCGTCGCCGAACGGCTGCGCATCGCCCGCGAGATGCACGACGTGGTGGCCCACAGCGTCGGCATCATCGCCCTCCAGGCGGGCGCGGCGGCCAGGGTCGTGCACACCCAGCCGGACGCCGCCCGCGAGGCGATGAGCGCGGTGGAGACTGCGGGCCGGGAGACGCTGTCGGGGCTGCGGCGGATGCTGGGCGCGCTCCGCGAGACCGGGCCCGGCCAGGACGCGGCGGGGCGCGAGGAGGCACCGCTGCGCCCCGCCGAGTCCCTGGCCGACATCGACCGGCTGGCCCGGGCCACGACCGCCGCCGGGGTCCGGGTCGAGGTGGACTGGCGGGGGGAACGGCGCGCGCTGCCGCCGGAGTTGGAGCTGTCGGCGTTCCGGATCGTCCAGGAATCGGTGACCAACGTGGTGCGCCATGCGGAGACCGACGCCTGCCGGGTGCGCGTCGAGTATGGCGAGGAGGCGCTGACCGTCGAGATCACGGACCGGGGCGGGGGCGGGGGCCGGGGCACCGACCGGGGCACCGCTCGTGGCGCTGCCCCCGGGTTCGGGCTGGTCGGGATGCGGGAGCGGGTGGCGCTGCTGCACGGCGAGTTCACCGCCGCCCCGGCGCCGGGCGGCGGCTTCCGGGTCACGGCACGCCTGCCGGTGCCGCCGCCGGAGTCGATACCCGCGCCGGACCGTGCGCGGGAGGCGATACCGGCGCCGCCGGAACCGGCCCCGGAGCCGGTGCGGGAGGCGGCGACATGAGCGGCGGACAGCCCGGCGGGCATCCCGGTGCGCCCGGCGCGGCGGCGGCGCCCCCGCCCCCGGTCCGCGTCGTGCTCGCGGACGATCAGCCGCTGGTGCGGACCGCGCTGCGCATGGTCATGGCGGACACCCCGGACATCGAGGTGGTCGGCGAGGCGGGGACGGGCGAGGAGGCGGTCCGGCTGGCAGCGCGGCTGGCCCCCGATGTCGTGGTGATGGACATCCGGATGCCCGGCATGGACGGCATCGAGGCCACCGAGCGGATCACCGCGCAGGGCGGCGAGGCGCATGTGGTCGTCCTGACGACGTTCGACGACGACGATTACGTGTACGGGGCGCTGCGCGCCGGGGCGGCCGGTTTCCTGGTCAAGGACATGGCGCTGGACGACATCCTGGCGGCGGTCCGGGTGGTGGCCTCCGGGGACGCCCTCATCGCGCCGAGCGTCACCCGGCGGCTGATCAAGGAGTTCGCGGCCCGGCCCTCGCCCTCCGCACCGGCCCCGGCGCCGCTGGCCGCGATCACCGACCGGGAGCGGGAGGTGCTGGTGCTGGTCGGCGGCGGGCTCTCGAACGCGGAGATCGCCGAGCGCCTGGTCATCAGCGTCGCCACGGCGAAGACCTATCTCACCCGCCTGCTCGCCAAGCTGGGGGCGAGGGACCGGGTGCAGCTGGTGATCATGGCGTACGAGGCGGGGCTGGTGTCCCCGGGGCGGTGAGGCCGGTCGCGGGCTGCGGGGTGCCTTCACCCGAACCCCGAGACGGCGCGCCTACAGCCAGCCCTTCTCCCGCGCCATGCGGACCGCCTCGGCGCGGTTGCGGGCGGCCATCTTCTGGATGGCCATGGAGAGGTAGTTGCGGACGGTGCCCTGGGAGAGGTGGAGGGAGGCGGCGATCTCCGCGTTGGTCGAACCGTCGGCGGCGGTGCGCAGGACCTCGCGTTCCCGGTCGGTCAGCGGGTTCGCGCCGTCGGCGAGGGCGGCGGCGGCGAGGCCGGGGTCGATGACGCGTTCACCGGCGAGCACCTTGCGTACCGCTTCCGCGAGCTGGGACGCGGGGGCGTCCTTGACCAGGAAGGCGTCGGCGCCCGACTCCATGGCGCGGCGCAGATAGCCGGGCCGGCCGAAGGTCGTGACGACGACGACTTTCACGTCCGGCAGGGCCTCGCGGAGCCGGGCCGTCGCCTCGATCCCGGTCATGCCGGGCATCTCGATGTCCAGGAGGGCCACGTCGATGCCGTGTTCCCGGGCCGCCGCCAGGACCTCGTCGCCCCGGGCGACCTGGGCGACCACCTCGATGTCCGGTTCCAGGCCGAGGAGCGCCGCCAGGGCCTCGCGCACCATGGACTGGTCCTCCGCGAGGAGAAGTCTGATCATGCTCATTCCGCGGATCCTAGGCCGGATTCGAACGGAACGCTGAGGACCATGGTGAAGCCTTTGCCGGAACGGGGCTGGGTGGCCCGGGTGGTGAGCGTGCCGTCCACGGAGGCCAGGCGTTCGGTGAGGCCGGTGAGGCCGTTACCGGGCGTGGTCCCGGCGGCGCCCCGGCCGTCGTCGGCGACGGTCAGTTCGAGCACCCGCCCGTCCAGCGTCTGGCGGGGCGCCAGCGTCACCGTGCAGCGGCGCGCACCGCTGTGGCGTACGACATTGGTGACCGCCTCCCGCAGCCCCCAGGCGAGCACCTCCTCCGCCTTCTCGGGCAGCCCTTCGGGGACGTCGGCCGGGACGTCGGCGTCGACCCCGGCGGCGGCCAGTGCGGTGCGGGCCCCGGCCAGTTCGCCGGGGAGGGTCGGCCGGCGGTATCCGGTGACGGCACTGCGTACGTCCACCAGGGCCTGGCGGCTGACCTGTTCGATGTCCGCGACCTGGGCGGCCGCCAGCTCGGGCCGGTCGGGGAGCATCCGGCCGGCCAGCTCGCTCTTGAGGGTGATCAGCGAGAGGGAGTGGCCGAGCAGGTCGTGCAGGTCGCGGGCGAGGCGCAGCCGCTCCTCGTTGGCGGCGAGCTGCGCGACGGTGGCCCGGGCCTCCCGCAGCTGGATCGTGGTGCGGATCATCTGCCGTACGCCCGTCATCGCGAAGCCGCCCAGCAGCGCCGGGAAGACCAGAGCGGTGACGGTCTCGCGCGGGTCCTCCAGGGTCGACCCGACGCCCACCAGGACGGCGGTGACGACGGGGATCAGCCACCGCGCGGTCCGCAGCGGCAGCGTGGCCCCGACCGAGACCGACACGTACACGAAGAGGACCAGCCACGGCGTGCCGAACGTCAGCGACAGCAGAACCGCGACCGCCCCGAGGAAGGCGAGCGACGCCCGGACCCGGAAGGGGTCGAGCGCCTTCGACGTGTGCCGGAAGACCAGGACCAGATAGGCGCCGACGAAGACCAGCAGCCCGAGGACGCCGAGCGCGGTCGCCCACGGGGTGTGGTTGCCGTCCACGAGGTCCTTGACCGGCGCGCTCATGAAAGCGAGCCAGATCCCGATCCACAGCAGCTTGATCCCGGCCTGCCGGGCGGTCGCGGGCGGCCGCCCGAGCCCCACCGACATCTCGTCGTCGTTCACGCCTTCAAGGTGTCCTTCCGGTAGAGCCAGGCCGCGCCGCCCGCGAAGAGCAGGAAGTAGACACAGAGGACGGCGACGTCCTTGGCGTGCGGTGCGCCGCCCATTTCGACGGCCTGGCCGAGTGCAGCGTACGCGTGCGTGGGAAGCCACTCGGAGATGTTCTGGAGCCACTGCGGGAAGGTCGCGCTGGGCATCCAGAGGCCGCCGAGGATGGAGAGCCCGAAGTAGATGATCATCGTGATCGGGCGGACCGCGTCCCCGCTGGCGACGTAGCCGATGGCGACGCCGAGCGCGGCGAAGACCAGGGAGCCGGCCCAGATGACGCCGGTCAGCGCGAACCACTGCCAGAGGTCGAAGCGGACGTGTTTGACCGAGGCGGCGACGAGGAAGACCACGACGATGCACGGCAGGGTGACCATGGCGGCGCTGGCGATCTTCGCCAGGACGTAACCCCGGCCGGGCAGCGCGGTCAGCCGCAGTTGACGCACCCAGCCCTTCTCGCGCTCCTTGGCGATGCGCTCGCTGTTGCCCATGAGGACGGCGGTCAGCGCACCGAAGGAGGCCATGGAGACCATGAAGAAGGACTGGAGGGTCAGATTTGTGTGCGGGATCTTGTCGGTGTCGTTCTGGGTGCCGGAGATCAGCAGGTAGATCACCGACGGGTAGATGACCGAGAAGAACATGAACTTCTTGTTCCGCAGGGTGCGGGTCACTTCGAGCCGGATGAGGGTGTTCACGAGTTCCTGGCCTCCTCGGCCTCGGTGATGGCGACGAAGGCCTGCTCCAGGCCGAGTCCGGCGACTTCCAGCTCGCGCGGGTAGAGACCGAGCCCGTAGACCGCGTGCACGGTCGCGTCGGCGTTGTGGGACTGGATGCGCACCCGCCGGCCGTTGACGTCGAGCGAGGCGAGGAACGGCAGGGCGCGCAGGGCGTCCTCGTTGATCGCGCCCTCCAGCTCGAAGGAGATCCGGCGGGCCCCGGCCTTCGCCTTGATCTCGGCGGCGGTGCCGTCGGCGAGGAGGCGGCCCTTGTGCAGGACCAGGACGCGGTCGGCGATCGCGTCGGCCTCTTCGAGGTAGTGGGTGGCGAACAGGACGGTGCGGCCCTGCTCGGCCTGCTCGCGCATGGTGGCCCAGAACGCCTGGCGGGCGGTGACGTCCATGCCGGTCGTCGGCTCGTCGAGGACGATGAGGTCGTTGGCGCCGGCGGTGGCGAGCGCGAACCGTACGCGCTGCTCCTGGCCGCCGGAGAGCTTGTTGACCATCCGGCCGGCGATCGACGCGATGCCCGCCCGGGCCAGCACGTCGCCGACCGGGTGGGGGCGCGGGTGCAGGTCGCAGGCCAGCCGGACCAGTTCCTCGACGGTGACGTCCTCCATCAGGCCGCCGCTCTGGAGCATGGCGCCGACCCGGCCGGCCTTGATGGCCTCCTGCGGGGTGGTGCCGAAGAGGCTGACGGTGCCGGAGTCGGCGGTGCGCAGGCCGAGGAGCAGGTCGAGGGTGGAGGACTTGCCGGCGCCGTTGGGGCCGAGGAGGGCCACGGTCTCGCCGGGGTGCAGGTCCAGGGTGAGCCCGTCGACGGCGCGGACGGCCCCGTAGACCTTGCTGACCTGATCGAAGCTGACCACCGCGGTCCTCGTCGCGGTCGCTCCGGTGGCTGTCGTTGTCATGCGTCCAGCCTGGCCGAACGGGGGGTGCGCGCGGCAGGGTCAGCGGTCGTGCATCCGGGATGACAGATGTCATATGCGGGGGATGACGGGTGTACGGGACGGGTTCACGAGGGCCCGGTGGGGGAAGCCACCACCCCGGCGGGGGTCGTTTTCGCCCGTTTACGCCCCCGCCCCCGGCCGGGGTCCGGTCGGGGGCGGGGGCACGGGGTGCGGGGCGGGTCAGCCGTTGCCGTCGAGGTCGATGGTGGCCGTGCGCTCGGCGGGGGTCTTCCCCAGCAGCGCGCCCTTCATCGCGTAGGCCACGTCGTCCGCGCTGAGCTGGTGCTTCTTGCCGTCGCCCTTGGTGATCATGACGCCGTCGAAGACACCGGCGCACAGCCGGTCGATCGCCTCCTTGTCGTAGACGTCCACCAGCTTCCCGTCGACCGCCTTCATCGACAGGATCTGCGGCAGCGACTTCGCCGGGCCGAACGGGATCTCCTTGCCACCGGCCCGGATGGTGATCAGACCGGACATCGCGGGCTCCGCGAACTCCTTCATCGCCCGGTCCAGTTCGGCCTGGGTGATGGTGGGTTCCTTGGTGACGACGGGCAGTTCGACGGCCCTGGCGGTGCCGGTCTCGACCTGGGCGCGGTAGGCGTCCCGGACGGAGCCCATCGACCTGTTGACGTCGATCGCCTTGCCGGCCTTGCCCGGTACGGCAACGGCCTTGCCCGGCTCGAACTTGATCGTGCCGTCCTTCGCGGTGCCCGAGGCGCCGGCCAGGTCCTGGAGCGCGACGCCCAGCTTCTCCTCGTCCACCGGGAAGACCGGCTCGACGGTCCGCTCGCCGCCGAAGAGCGAGCCGATGACGGAGACCGGGTTGTAATCGCTGCCGGCCGCGGCGCGCACGGTGGCCTGACTGTCCAGGGAGAGCCCGGCCTTGTCCGGGGCGAGCTCCGTCTCCTTGCCGTCCACGGTCAGCTTGAGCGGGGTCGCGGCGCGCTTGGCGAGCGCGGCGTCCAGCTTCTCGACGCCGTCCTCCTTGGTGCCGCCGCCGATGTCGACGCCGAGGACCGTGGTGCCCTTGGGTACGTCGGAGTGGTTCATCAGGAGCCCGGCACCGTACGCGACACCGAGCAGGCAGACGGCCGCCACACCGAGCAGGACCAGCTTCGAACGGCCCTTCTTGGCGGGCGCCGGCTTCGGCGCGGGTCGGGCCGCGGCGGCCGGCTTCGGCGCCGCGCTTCCGGGGCCGCCGGGCCCGCCGGGTCCGCCCGGCCCGGTGCCCATCGGGTCGCCCGGGACGTTCCGGCCGCCGGGCACGACGGGGATGCCGCTGTTCAGCGTGTCACCCGAGACGTTGCCGCCGGGGCCGCCCGGGGCGGGGCGAACTGCGGGGTGAGGACGGCCGTGTCGTCGGACATGCGCGGCGGCACGCCGCCCTGCCCGGGGCCGCCCGGTTTCTGCGGACCGGGGCCCGGGAAGGGGCCCGGTCCGTCGAGGTTCGGGGTGAGCGACGAAGTCCCGGCGGCCGGGCCCGTGGTGGGGCCGGTCGGACCGGGGGTACGGACGCCCAGGTCGGGCGTGGAACGCGGGCCGCCCGGACCGTCGCCGGGGCCCTCCGGGAAGTCGCGCTGCGGCCCGTCCGAGAAGTACGGCAGGTCCGTACGGGGACCGGAGGGCGGGGAGACGCGACCGGGACCGCCGGGGCCACCGGCAGGACCACCGGCACCAACGGGACCGCCGGGCCCACCCGTAACACCGGGACCGCCGGACCCACCGGGACCACCAGGCCCACCCGTAACACCAGCACCGCCGGGACCTCCAGCGCCACCCGTAACACCAGGCGCACCCGAACCACCCGGCCCACCCGCACCCGGCACCGTGAACCCGGCGCCGTCCGTGTCGCCGGGTCCACCGGCTCCGCCGCCCGTCGGCGGCTTCGCGCCCGCCGGGGGCTTGCGCGGGGCGAACCAGTCGCTGCCGCTCTTGTCCTTGGCCGGCTTCTCGGACTCCGCCGGGGCCGCGTCCTCGCCGGTGTCCGCCGCAGGTGCCTGGGGCGTCTGCGGTGCGCCGCCCGGCGCGGGCGGGCCCGGGCGCGGGGTCGAGCCGGTGCGCTCGCCCTCGCCGTCGGCGTCACTCATGGGCGTACGCATGACAACAGGCGGGATGGGGCGCGAGCCCGGGATGTTGATCCGGATGCGCGTCGTCAGCGTCGTCTCGGTCTTCGGCTCTTCCGGCCGGTCCGGCCCGCCGGGCTCCTGGGACCCGTCCGAAGCGTCCTGCGACGGATACTGGCGGGATCCGTACGGCGGCGTACCCGAGGGGTACGCGGCTCCGCCGCGACCCTGGGGCCCGGAGGACGAACTGTCAGTTTCACGACTCAAAGCAGGTTCTCCCGATTGGCTCCGCCGCCCGTACTTCCCCCGTGCCACAGCCCGGGCGCGCGAACCACCATACTGGCCGCCGCCGGCACACACCCCGCGACCGGGGGAAACGACTGCGCACCCCCCGGACGGGCAGGGGGCATTACGGGATCGGACGGAGCACATTACTTGGCAGGTCGGCCGCTTTCGGCCCGCTGCCCGGACGATCGCGGCATGGTGGCACAGATCACAGCGATGGCCATTCCGCCCAGCATGAAGAGGCCGAGGCCGAGCGCGTCACCGAAGACATAGTCCCCTTCGGGCCGACCGCTGAGCAGAAAGACGATCGAAACCAGCCATCCCGCCGCCGGTGCCACCGCTCCCGGCTGGGTGCCCGTCAGGGTGCGCCCGCCGTAGAAGAGGCCGGCCGCCGCCGCCAGGGCGAGCAGCAGCCCGCCGGGGAACCACGCGGGCTGGACGAGCGTTCCGGCGATGCCCACGACGGCACCGAGGACCGCGAGCCCGAACAGGGCGGCGATCCGGGCGGGGTTGACGGGGGCGGCCAGACCACTGGCCGGAATGTCCCTCTTCTGTGCGTCCGTCCGGCTGCCGCCGGCCCGCGCCCTGCTGCTGCCGCTCATCGGTCCGCCCCCGGCACACCCGCGAAGAGGTCCCGCTCGCGCTCTCCGGCCGGAGCGCCCGGGGTGCCGCTGACCAACTCGTAGTACTCCGTGGTGAACACGGGCTGCCCCAGATCGTTCGACAGGGCGAAGTAGGCCCCCTGGACGGCGATCTGGGTGGCGTGCGCGCGCATCGCGGCGGTCTTCGCCTCCCCGTATCCGGTGCCGTCGATCACGGTGGTGATCCGGTCGTCGTCCACCACACCCGGTACGTCGCCGATCTCGGCGATCCCCGGGAACGCGTCCGGGGCCTCGGCACGCAGCGCGGCGAACCCCTCCTCCGCGACCGGGCGCGGCACCCGGTTCCAGTAGACCTTCGCGACGGTGTGCGGGGCGCCGGAGCCGGGCCGGTACGCGGCGTCGGCGGCCAGCTCCGCGGCGCGGGTGGCGACCCGGTGGGCCTGGATGTGGTCGGGGTGCCCGTAGCCCCCGTCGGGGTCGTACGTCACCAGGACCTGGGGGCGTACTTCGCGGATCACGTCGACGAGGTGCCCGGCGGCCTCGTCGAGGTCGGCCGACCAGAAGGCGCCGGGGCGGCGGTTCTGCTCGGCGCCCATCATCCCGGAGTCCCGGTAGCGGCCGGGGCCGCCGAGGAAGCGGTGGTCGGTGACGCCCAGCTCCTTCATCGCCGCCGCCAGTTCGCCGCTGCGGTACGGGCCCAGGGCGTCGTCGCGGTCGGCGGCGAGATGCGCGAGGGCGGGCGGGATGATCTCGCCCTCCTCACCGAGTGTGCAGGTCACCAGCGTGACCAGGGCGCCCTCGGCCGCGTACCTGGCCATGGTGGCGCCGTTGTTGATCGACTCGTCGTCCGGGTGCGCGTGCACCAGGAGCAGCCGCCGGGCGGGAAGGTCCGTCATGGGACCAGCCTACGAGCCCGCGGGACGGCCGCCCGCCGACGGGTGACCCGGTCAGAACTTGATGCCGCCGATCATGCCCGCCACGTTCGTGGTCAGCTCGGAGATGGTGGGTGCGATGGACGAGCTGGCGAGATAGAAACCGAGCAGCGCGCAGACGACCGCATGTCCTCCCTTCAGTCCGGACTTCCGGATCAGCAGGAAGACGATGATCGCCAGCAGCACCACCGCCGAAATCGAGAGCGCCACGGCGGTTCACCTCCATCTGTACGGTCGGGACGGGCAGCACGCATGGAGCCAGCAGGTTCATACCCACCGAGCGCTACGGATCATAACTATCCGTGGCAACGCATTGTTCGGGGCACAGCAGCACGAGGGGCGCACGGACGGGCGCGGCCGATAGGTTCGGCGCATGACTTCGTCAGAGATCACGTTCCCGCTCCAGTTGGCCCGGACCATGAGATTCACCCTCGGGGCGCCGCGTGCGTTCACGGTGTCACCCGACGGTGGACGCGTGGTCTACCTGCGCTCGGGTTCGGGTACGGACCGCTCGGGGCAGCTCTGGGTACTGGACCTGGACGGGGACTCCGGGCCGCGAGAACGCCTGGTGGCCGATCCGCAGGCGCTGTTGGGCGGTTCGCGGGAGCGTCTGTCGGCGCAGGAGCGCGCCCGGCGGGAGCGCAGCCGCGAGGGCTCGTCCGGGATCGTGGGCTACGCGCTCGACGGAGCCGCCGAGTCGGCCGCCTTCGCGCTCTCCGGGAAGGTGTACGTCGCGGATCTGGGCGCGGGAACGGCGCGCGCGCTGCCCGTTCCCGGCCCGGTCATCGATCCGCGCCCCTCCCCGGACGGGCGACACGTCGCCTATGTGTCCAAGGGTGCTCTGCGCGTGGTCGGGGTGGACGGCGAGGCGGACCGGGCTCTCGCGGAGCCGGAGGACGGCCATGTCACGTACGGGCTCGCGGAGTTCATCGCGGCCGAGGAGATGCACCGCTTCCAGGGCTTCTGGTGGTCGCCGGAGTCGGACCGGCTGCTGGTGGCCCGGGTGGACGACAGCCCCGTGCAGCGGTGGTGGATCGCCGACCCCGCGCACCCGGAGCGCAAGCCGGCCGAGGTCGCGTACCCGGCGGCGGGCACGCCCAACGCGGAGGTGGGGCTGCACGTCGTGGACCTGGACGGCAGGCGCACCGAAGTGGTGTGGGACCGGGACCGGTTCCCGTATCTGGCGCGGGTGCACTGGTCCTCGTACGGGGCTCCGCTCCTTCTCGTCCAGGCCCGGGACCAGGGGAGCCAGCTGTATCTGGCGGTGGACCCGGAGACCGGGGCGACCCGGACCGTGCACGCGGACGAGGACGCGGTGTGGCTGGAGCTGTTCCCGGGGGTGCCCGCGTGGGCGCCGGACGGGCGGCTCGTGCGGATCACGGACGAGGGCGGGGCGCGGCGGCTCGCGGTCGGCGACCGGACGCTGACCAGGGGGCGGCTGCACATCCAGTCGGTGCTGGACATCGGGGACTCCGACGTCCTGGTGTCGGCGTCGGCGGGCGCGGACGCGGCGGAGCCGGAGACCGGCGAGAGCCATGTGTACCGGGTCAACGAGCTGGGCGTCGAGCGGGTCTCCGAAGGGGGCGGCGTGCACACGGCGGTCCGGTCGGGCCGGGTGACGGTGCTGGTCTCGGCGGCGCCGGAGCGGCCGGGGTCGACGGCGCGGGTGCTGCGGGACGGCAAGGAGGTCGCCGTCGTGGAGAATCGTGCGGAGCGTCCGGTGCTGACCGCGCGGCCGGTGCTCACCGAAGGGGGCGCACGGCGGATTCCGTGCGCCGTGTTGCTCCCCACCGGGTACTCGGAGTCGGACGGTCCGCTTCCGGTCCTCATGGACCCGTACGGCGGGCCGCACGGCCGGCGGGTGGTGGCCGCCCACAATCCGCATCTCACCTCGCAGTGGTTCGCGGACCAGGGCTTCGCGGTGGTCGTCGCGGACGGGCGCGGCACGCCCGGCCGTTCACCGGCCTGGGAGAAGGCGGTCAAGGACGATCTGGCCCTCAGCCTCGACGACCAGGTGGAGGCCCTGCACGGGCTCGCGGAGCGCTTCCCGCTGGATCTGGACCGGGTGGCCATCCGGGGCTGGTCGTTCGGCGGCTTCCTGGCCGGGCTGGCCGCGCTGCGGCGGCCCGATGTGTTCCACGCGGCGGTCGTCGGCGCCCCGGTGACCGACCAGCGGCTCTACGACACCCATTACACCGAGCGCTACCTGGGCGACCCGGCGAAGAACCCGGAGGTGTACGCGCACAACTCGCTGGTCACCGACGCGGGCCTGTCCGAGGCGGCCGAGCAGGTGCGGCCCATGCTGATCATCCACGGTCTCGCCGACGACAACGTGGTCGTCGCGCACAGCCTGCGGCTGTCCTCGGCACTGCTGGCCGCCGGGAGGCCGCACGAGGTGCTGCCGCTGAGCGGGGTGACCCATATGACCCCGCAGGAGAAGGTGGCCGAGAATCTGCTGCTGCTCCAGGTGGACTTCCTGAAGCGGTCGCTGGGCCTCTGATTCACCAGCCGGGCGGCGGCTGCGAGGGCGGCGGGGGCGGGCCGAAGCCGCCGCCGCCCTGCGGGTAGCCGTAGCCGGGCCGCTGTCCGGGGTACGGGGGCGGCGTGGCCGGTGCGGGGCCCCAGCCCGGACCGCTGCCGGACCACGGGTCCGGGCCCGGGGCGCGGACCGGGCCCGGCAGGGCGAGGGCGATGAGCGCGGCCAGGGCGGCGAATACCTGGAAGAACGAGCTGAGCAGGCTGAGCTGGAGTTCGGTCGACAGGTCGGCGAAGTGCTCCAGCATGTCGTAGTGCACGATCCGCACCACCCCGAACACCCCGCCGGGCAGCAGCACCGCAGCGGCCACCAGGCCGAACGGGCGGGCGTGCCGGGCCCGGGCCGCGGCGCTGATCCCGGCGAACACGCAGAGCAGGGCGAGCATCACGGTGGCCCAGCCCGGCGGCGGACCGGTCAGGTACTGCGCGACCCGGTCACCGCCCACGTACCAGTCGGGGAAGAACTCCGGGTCCCGGACGATCTGGCGGATCTCCCAGGCGATCAGCACGGCCCCGGCGGCGGACAGGGCGAGGAACGTCAGCACGCCCGTGCCCGGTCCGGGCCCGGTCGGCGTCGGCTCGTAGGAATCGACGGGCGGCCGGCGGCCCGCCCCGGCGGTGATGATCATCGCGGCGGCCGCGGCGACGGCGACGAAGGCGCAGATCAGGGCCCGTGAACGGAGTTCGTCGGAGTACACCGCCTCCATCCGGCGGCTGCCGATGGTCCAGAGTCCGGGGAGCCGCACGGTGAGGGTGACCACCCCGGCGACGACGAGCGCGGAGGCGGCGGACGCGGTGCGCAGCGCGGCCACGGTGACGGCCACGTACACCACGAAGAGGACGAGGTCCGTGGCCGAGGTGGTGGGGACGGACCGGATGTGGATGTCGTACAACCCGGACCAGTTCCGCCACAGTTGGCCGAAACCGATCGCGTCGACGTCCCGTATCAGCCAACCCGCGACGATCACCGCGAGCACGGCGGACAGGACGGCTCCGGTGACTCTTGCTCCGCGGGTGAGTATCACACCGGCGACACTTCCGTGCGTCCGCCCTCCGGACAAGAGGGCCTGTGCCGCCGCCGGTACGGCCACCGGCCGGGGGGCGTCACACCCCGCCGGCCGGTCCACGGCACCCGCACGGCCGTACGTTGTCCATGGTGCCGCGTCCGTATATCGGGGACGTTGCCCGTGTGTTAACGCCGCGTCAGACGGCCCGGCTGCTCCCGGAGGGTGGGGGCGGTCCCTCGTCGCGGTCCGCCGGTCCGGGCCGCTCCGGGGCCTCCTCCGCCGCGTCCGCGGCCCGCGCGGCCGCCTCCTCCTGGCCGCCCTCCCCCGGCACCGAGTCGAGGGTGCCCTCCGGCGGGACCACCCGCTTCTCCTCCGCGAAGTGGCAGGCGGAGGGGTGCCGGGCCGGGGTGTCCACCTCCAGGAAGGCCGCCGGGACCGCCAGCAGCGGCACCTCCAGCTCGCACCGCTCCTGGGCCTTCCAGCAGCGGGTGCGGAAACGGCAGCCCGAGGGCGGATTGGCGGGCGAGGGCACGTCGCCGTGCAGGATGATCCGCTCGCGGAACTCCCGCGCCGCGGGGTCCGGCACCGGCACGGCGGAGAGCAGCGCCTGGGTGTACGGGTGGGTGGGGTGGTCGTAGATCTCCGCGTCGGTGCCGATCTCGATGAACCGGCCCAGATACATCACGCCGACCCGGTCGGAGATGTGCCGCACGATGGACAGGTCGTGCGCGATGAAGACATAGCTCAGGTTGAACTCGGCCTGGAGCCGGTCCAGCAGGTTGACGACCTGCGCCTGGACGGAGACGTCGAGCGCGGAGACCGGTTCGTCGGCGACGATGATCTCCGGGTTGAGCGCGAGGCCGCGGGCGATGCCGATGCGCTGGCGCTGACCGCCCGAGAACTGGTGCGGGTAGCGGTTGATGTACTCCGGGTTGAGCCCGACGACGTCGAGCAGTTCCTGCACCTTGCGGCGCCGGCTGCCCTTGGGCGCGACCTCCGGGTGGATCTCGTACGGCTCCCCGATGATGTCGCCGACCGTCATGCGCGGGTTGAGCGAGGTGTACGGGTCCTGGAACACCATCTGGATGTTGCGGCGGACGGCCTTGAGCGCGCGGCCGGAGAGCTTGGTGATGTCCTCGCCCTTGTACCGGATGGCGCCGGCCGTCGGCTTCTCCAGCTGCACGAGCAGCCGGGCGACCGTCGACTTGCCGCAGCCGGACTCCCCCACGACGCCCAGGGTCTCGCCGGCCCCGAGGTCGAAGGTGACCCCGTCGACGGCCTTGACCGCGCCGACCTGCTTCTTGATGAGGATGCCCTGGGTCAGCGGGTAGTGCTTGACGAGGTCGCGCACCTCCAGGATCGGTTCGCCGCCCGCGTACGCGCTCTCCTGGCGCGACTTGGACAGCAGGGTGCGCGCGGTCTCGCCCTCCTCGCGCGCTTCCTTGCGCCCCGAGTGGTCAGCGTGCATCGAGCGTCTCCTTCCAGAAGTGGCAGGCGCTCTGTCGGTGCTCGGCCACGTCGTACAGCGGCGGCACGTCGGTGCGGCAGACGTCCTGGGCCATCGGGCAGCGCGGGTTGAAGGCGCAGCCGGGCGGGATGTGCAGCAGGTTGGGCGGCAGTCCCTTGATCGCGTACAGCTCCTGGCCCTTCTGGTCCAGGCGCGGGATCGAGGCCAGCAGGCCCTTGGTGTACGGGTGGGCGGGCGCCTTGTAGATGTCGTGCACCGGCGAGGTCTCGACGATGCGGCCCGCGTACATCACGGCGATCTTGTCGGCGACGTCGGCCACCACGCCGAGGTCGTGGGTGATGAGGATCAGGCCCATGTTCAGTTCGCGCTGGAGCTCCGCGAGGAGGTCCATCACCTGGGCCTGGACGGTGACGTCGAGGGCGGTGGTCGGCTCGTCCGCGATGATCAGGGAGGGCTCCAGGGCGAGCGCCATGGCGATCATGATGCGCTGGCGCATGCCGCCGGAGAACTGGTGCGGGTAGTTGCCCACCCGCTCCTTGGCGGCCGGGATGCGCACCCGGTCCATCAGCTCGACGGCCTTGGCCCTCGCGTCCTTGCGGGACATCCCGCGGTGCACGACGTACATCTCGCCGAGCTGCTCGCCGACGGTCAGGACGGGGTTGAGGGAGGACAGCGCGTCCTGGAAGATCATGGCCATCTCCTGGCCGCGGATCTTCCGGCGCTCCTCCTTCTTCATCGTCAGCAGATCGCGGCCCTGGAACAGGATCTCGCCCCGCGGGATCTTCCCGGGGGGCATGTCGAGGATGCCCATGACCGCCTGTGCGGTGACCGACTTGCCGGAGCCCGATTCGCCGAGCACCGCGAGCGTCTCGCCCTCGGCCACCGAGTAGTTGACCCCGTTGACGGCCTTGACGATCCCGTCCCGGGTGTGGAACTCCACATGCAGATCGCGCACTTCGAGCAACATGGCAGCGGACTCCTCAGCGCAGCTTGGGGTCGAGGGCGTCGCGCACCGCGTCGCCGAGCATGATGAAGGCCAGCACCGTGACGGCCAGCGCGCCGGCGGGCCAGAGGAGCATGTGCGGGGCGTTGCGGATGTACTGCGACGCGGCGGAGATGTCGATGCCCCAGGAGACGGCGGGCGGCTTCAGGCCGACGCCGAGGAACGACAGGGTCGCCTCCAGCGAGATGTACGTGCCCAGCGCGATGGTCGCGACGACGATGACCGGGGCGACGGCGTTCGGCGCGATGTGGCGCAGCATCATCCGGCCGTTGGAGGCGCCGAGGGCGCGGGCGGCCTGGACGTAGTCGTTGTGCTTGGCGGTGATGACGGAGCCGCGGGCGATGCGGGCGATCTGCGGCCAGCCGAGCAGGACGATGAAGCCGATCACCGGCCAGACGGTGGAGCTGGTCACCACGGAGAGGAAGACCAGGCCGCCGAGGACGACGGGGATGCCGAAGAAGATGTCGGTGAGCCGGGACAGGATCGCGTCCCACCAGCCGCCGAAGAACCCCGCGAGGCCGCCGAGGACGCTGCCGATCAGGGCGACGCCGAGGGTGGAGCAGATGCCGACGGTGACGGAGTTGCGGGCGCCGTAGACGACGCGGGTGTAGACGTCGCAGCCCTGTCCGTCGTAGCCGAAGGGGTGGCCGGGCTGGGAGCCCTGCTGGGCCTTGCCGAGGTCGCAGTCGAGCGGGTCGCCGGAGGCGATGAGCTGCGGCCAGATCGAGATGACCACCAGGAACAGGATGATCAGCGCGGAGATGATGAAGACCGGGTTGCGGCGCAGGTCGCGCCAGGCGTCGGACCACAGGCTCTGCGGTCTGGTGTCGGGTCCGGTCCCGTCGGGGCCGCCGGGGGTCTTCTCCAGGCTGTCGCCCTCCGCGAGCGCGAGGTCCGTGGGCCCGCCGGCTCCGGCGGCCGAGATCGCCTCGTCCGGTGTCTGCTCAGGCATAGCGGATCCTCGGGTCGAGTACGGCGTAGAGGAGGTCGACGATCAGGTTGGCCGCCAGGAAGACCAGCACCAGGACGGTGACGAAGCCGACCACGGTCTGCGAGTTCTGGCGCAGGATGCCCTGGTAGAGCTGGTAGCCGACGCCGTGGATGTTGAAGATCCGCTCGGTGACGATCGCCCCGCCCATCAGGGCGCCCACGTCCGTACCGATGAAGGTGACGACGGGGATCAGCGAGTTGCGCAGCAGGTGGCGGATGACCACGCGGCGCCGGGGCAGCCCCTTGGCGGTGGCGGTGCGGACGTAGTCGGCGCGGGTGTTCTCGGCGATCGACGTCCGGGTGAGCCGGGTGACGTACGCCAGCGAGACGGAGGCGACCACCAGGCCCGGGATGAGCAGCTCGTTCAGGGGGGCCTCGGGCGAGACGGACGGTTTGATGACGCCCCACTCGACGCCCAGGAGCAGCTGGAGCAGCAGACCGGTCACGAAGGTCGGGATGGAGATCACGACCAGCGTCAGGATGAGGACGGTGGTGTCGACCGGCCGGCCGCGGCGCAGCCCCGTGACCACGCCGAGGCTGATGCCGATCACGATCTCGAAGACGATCGCGACGAGGGTGAGGCGGATGGTGATGGGGAAGGCGGTGCCCATCAGCTCGGTGACCTTCTGCCCGTTGAACGCGGTGCCGAAGTCGCCGGTGAAGACGTTGCCCATGTAGGTGAGGTATTGCTGCCACACCGGCTTGTCGAGGCCGAATTCCGTGCGGAGTTGGGCGGCGGTCGCCGGGTCGCACTGGCGGTCGCCGCAGAGACCGGCGATGGGGTCACCCATCACGTTCACCATCAGGAAGATCAACAGCGTGGTGCCGAAGAAGACCGGGATCATCTGCAGCAGCCGCCGGATCACATAACGTCCCATGAAGGGCTCCGGGGGTCGCGGGGGCGGAGGCTCGGGAGTCGGGGGACGGGGAAGCCGGGCGGCCGGTGCGTCACCGCACGGTCGCCCGGCTCCGTCCCTTACTTGACCTTGATCTGCTCGTACACCGGGACGCTGAACTGGTTCAGCGAGACGTTGGTGACGTTCTCCGAGTAGCCGGCGCTGCCGTTCTGGTACCAGAGCGGGATGACGGGCATCTGCTGGACCATGACCTTCTCGGCGTCCTGGAAGGTGGAGACGGCCTTGGCCTTGTCGGACTCGGCGTTGGCCTTGTCCACGAGGTCGTCGAACTGCTTGTTGTTCCACTTGCCGTCGTTGGACGAGGCGTTGGTGTAGTACACCGGCTGGAGGAAGTTCTGGATGAGCGGGTAGTCCATCTGCCAGCCCGCGCGCCAGGCGCCGTGCAGCTTCTGCTGGGAGACCTGGCTGCGGAAGTCGGCGAAGGTGCCGACGGGGGCGCCCACGCACGCCTTGTTGTTGCCCATGACCTTGTTGATGCTGTTGCAGACGGCGTCGACCCACTCCTTGTGCGAGCCGGTGTCCGCGTTGTACGAGATCTTGAGCTGGCCGCCCGGGATGCCGCCGCCGTCCTCGATCATCTTCTTGGCCTCGGCGGCGTTGTACGTGCACTCCTTGCCGCAGAGGCCCTTCTTGAAGCCGCCGTCCTCGCCGAGGACCGGGGAGGTCCAGTCGGAGGCGGGGGTGCGGGTCTTCTGGAAGATCTGGTCGGTGATCTGCGCCCGGTTGATCGCCATCGACAGGCCCTGGCGGACCTTGACGGCGCCGGCGGTGTTCCAGTTCTTGTCGTAGAACGGGAAGGCGAGGGTCTGGATGATGCCGGCCGGGGTGTTGATGTACCGGTCGCCGAGGTCCGACTTGACGTTCTTCAGCTGCGAGGCGGGCACGTCGTCCACGAGGTCGAGGTTGCCGGCCGTCAGGTCGGTGTAGGCGGTGTTGTTGTCGGTGTAGACCTTGAGGTCGATGCCGCCGTTCTGCGCCTTGTCGTCCCCGGGGTAGTCGTCCCACTTGCGCAGGCTCATCGAGGAGCCCTTGGTGTACTTGTCGATGGTGTACGGGCCGTTGCCGATGGGCTTGGACAACCAGGCGGAGTGGTCGGTGAAGAAGGTCTTGGGGAGCGGGGCGAAGGCCGGGTAGCCGAGGGTGTCGGGCCACAGCGAGAACTTCTGCGACAGCTTGACCGTGAAGGTCTTGTCGTCCACGACCTTGAGGCCGGACAGCTTGGTCGCACTGGCCTTCCCGGACTCCGGGTGGACCTTGTCGTAGCCGTCGATGTAGCCGAAGAAGTAGGCGTTCTTCTGGTTGTTCTTGAGGAGGGCGCCGTAGTTCCAGGCGTCCACGAAGGACTTGGCGGTGATCTTCTCGCCGTTGCTGAAGGTCCAGCCGTCCTTCACCGTGACGGTGAAGTTCTGGTTGTCCTTGGTCTCGATCTTCTCGGCGAGCATGTTGGTGGCCTCGCCGGTCTTCGGGTCGTACTTCTTCAGACCCCGGAAGATCATGTCGAGCACCTTGCCGCCCTGCACCTCGTTGGTGTTGGCCGGCTCCAGCGGGTTCTGCGGGTCACCCCAGGACGAGCTGACGATCCCGTCGGCGCCACCTCCACCGCCACCGCTGTCGCCCCCGCCGCAGGCCGTCGCCGCCAGGGCGACGGCCGCCGCGCATGCGGCCCACTTGACGTGTGTGGCTCCGCGCATGGAGTGCCTCCTCATTGTGCTCCGGCTTACGTGAGGTCAAATATCACCTCAGAGCGGGGCGTATGCATATCTACTCCCCCCATTCGGGCACGGCGGCACCCGTCCGGTCGTCGGCGTACGCGCCCCGGACACCGGATTCCGGACGCGGGCGCGACACCCGGGCAAGCCCCTCCACCCCCTCTGACGAGCGGCGAAGCGATAACGACGGGGCAACGAACCGGCATCGGCCGCATAGCACCACATCCGGATGTACGAATTCCGAGACAATGCCGCCCGGATATCGGACTCAATGCCCGGATTGGATTGAATTGCAGGCCAATATGCCCCGGAAAGAGCAAACGCAAGGCAAAAGACTCACCATGAGAAGGTCATGAATGAGTCAAGGTGCCAAAGAGCGGACCAAGGCGGCTCGACATTCATTGACCCTGCGTGAATTGCGTTGAAAAAGTCCGGGTAGCCCGTGGGTGTGCCCTGCGGAGTCCTTCGACCCTCCGGGCCAGGAGCACCATGACGATTCCAACCTCGAACGCAGCAGCCCCTCTTGAGGCGGCGGATGTGACGGCGGCCCTTCCGCCGGAGTCCTCCGCCGGCAAGGGAGGCGACGGCCGGTCGCCCGGAAAGCTCGCCTGGCGCCGCTTCAAGCGGGACCGTACCGGCGTGATTTCCGCGTATGTGGTCATTTTCTTCTTCGTGGTGGGCATTGCCGCACCGCTGATCGCGAAGCTGTACGGAAAGGACCCGTACACGACGTACGGGCAGAACGACACCAGCCTGCTGGACGACTTCGGCTCCCCGGTCCTCCCCAACGGCGGCATCAGCGGCGACTTCTGGTTCGGCATCGAGCCCGGCCTCGGCCGGGACGTCTTCACCTTCCTGCTCTACGGCATCCGCAACTCCCTGCTCATCGCCGCCGCCACCACGCTGCTCGTCACCGTGATCGGCATCGCGATCGGCATCACCGCGGGCTACCTCGGGGGCAAGACGGACTACCTGGTCGGCCGGGTCATCGACATCCTGCTGGCCTTCCCCTCCACGCTCTTCTTCATCGCCTTCTGGCCCGTACTGCTCTCGATCCTGGTCGACCCGGAGGAGAACACCCCGGTCTGGCTGACCGTGGTCACCCTCATCTCGGTCATGACCGCCTTCGGCTGGGCCTCCATCGCCCGTCTGCTGCGCGGTGAGGTACTGGCCCTGCGCGAGCGCGAGTTCGTGGAGGCCGCCAAGGTCACCGGCGCGTCCCCGGCGCGGATCATCTTCAAGGAACTGCTGCCCAACCTCTGGACGCCGATCCTGATCCAGGCCACGCTCGCGCTGCCCGCGTACGTGACGGCGGAGGCGGGTCTCGCCTTCCTCGGCGTCGGACTGACGTCACCGACCCCGGACTGGGGCGTGATGATCCAGCGCGGCTCGGACGTCTACCAGAGCGACATCACCTTCATGCTCTTCCCCGGCGCGTCGATGGTGATCTTCGTGATCGCCTTCAACCTCCTCGGCGACTCCGTGCGCGACGCGCTGGACCCCAAGACCAAGCGCTGAATCCGCCGTACTCCGGACGGGCGACGGGGCCCACCCGGATCCACCGTTTCTCCACTCGACCAGAGCAGGAAGCCATGTCTCTCTCCCGCAGAAACTTCGTCATCGCCACGTCGGTCGCGGCCGGCGGCTCGATGGTGCTCACCGCCTGCAGCAGCGGCAGCTCCACCGCCGGCAAGGGCGACAAGAGCAAGGGCCACGGCGGCGCCGACAAGTACACCGGCTCGGTGGTCGTCGGCACCAAGGAGGACTCCGCGGGCGCCGCTCCGGAGATCCCCGGCGCCAAGAAGGGCGGGACGATCCGCGGCATCGCGCCGGACGACTTCTCGCACCTGGACCCGCAGCGCATCTACTTCTCGTGGAACTCCGCGGTCGGTGACCTCTTCATCCGCTGCCTGACCGGCTACAAGATCGCCTCCGACGGCTCGATGAAGCTCGTCGGCGACCTCGCCACCGACCCGGGCACCACCAAGGACGGCGGCAAGACCTGGGAGTTCACGCTCAAGGACGGCCTCAAGTGGGAGGACGGCAAGGAGCTCACCGTCGAGGACGTGCGCCACGGCATCGAGCGCGGCTTCGCCGGCTTCACCACCGAGGGCGCCGGCTACGCCCAGCAGGCGCTCACCGGCACCACGGACTTCCGCGGGAAGTACAAGGGCCCGTTCAGCGGCAAGCACCTCGACTCGGTCGTGATCGACAAGGCCGCGAAGACCATCACCTTCAAGCTGGCCGAGGCCCGCCCGGACTTCAACTTCACCCTGGCGATGAGCTCCTACGGCGCCGTCCCGGTCAAGGGCGACAGCAAGGAGAAGTACGACAAGGACCCGGTCTCCTGCGGCCCGTACCGCATCAAGTCGCACTCCGTCGACAAGTCGATGACCCTGGTCCGCAACGAGCACTGGGACCCGAACAACGACGCGATCCGCAACGCGTACCCGGACAGCATCGTCTACGAGTTCGGCCCCGAGTCGCTCCAGGCGACCGACCGCCTGATCGCCGACAGCGGCGACGACCAGTACGCCGTCATGGCGTACAGCGGTGTCCCGGCCGAGCGCATCCAGAAGGTCCTGACCGACCCCGAGCTGAAGAAGCGCACCTTCAACGGTCTGCTCACCGGCATCTACTACTACGCGATCAACACCAAGCGCATCACCGACGTGAAGGTGCGCCAGGCCCTGATCCACGCGTGGCCGCTGGAGCAGATCCGCAAGATCTACGGTGGCCCCTCGGCCGGCGACTACGCCACGTCCATCCTGAGCCCCGACATCCTGGGCTACGCCAAGGACGACGTCTACGGCAAGCTGAAGAAGCCGCAGGGCGACCCGGAGAAGGCGAAGGCGCTGCTGAAGGAGGCGGGCAAGGAGGGGCAGAAGATCGTCTACGCCTTCCCGCAGAGCAACACCTACGACAAGACCAAGGTCGTCATCGAGAACGCCCTCAAGGCCGCCGGCTTCGAGCCCGTTCTCAAGCCGCTGGAGTCCACCAGCTACTACGACGGCGTCCAGAAGATCGACAACAAGTTCGACGTGATGTGGTTCGGCTGGGCCCCGGACTGGCCGACCGGCTACACCCTGATGCAGCCCCTGTTCGACGGCGGCACCATCGCGGACGGCGCGAACAACATCTCGCAGCTGAACGTCGACTGGGTCAACGAGGCCATCAAGAAGAACGTCACCATCGCGGACCCGGTCGAGGCCGGCAAGCAGTGGGCCGCGCTCGACAAGCGGATCATGACGGAGGAGGCGCCGATCATCCCCGAGACGTTCCAGCGCCGCTTCTACCTGTACGGCTCGAAGGTCGGCGGCGCCATGTTCCACCCGCAGTACTCCTCGGCCATCTTCTACAAGCTCTTCGTGAAGGCGTAGCCGACACCCCCCGAGGCGGGGCGCCCCCGCGGCGCCCCGCCCGCTCCCCTCCCCCTCGTCGGCGTCTGCCAGGGAAATCCATCGCCATGTTCCGCTTCCTCATCCGCCGGGCAATCGGCGCACTGGTCATCCTGCTGATCATCAGTGCCATCACCTTCGTCCTCTTCTACGTCGCGCCCCGCGACCCTGCTCGCGCGGCCTGCGGCAAGATCTGCACGCCGGAGACGCTGGCGCTGGTCAAGCAGAACCTCGGCATCGCCGACCCGCTGCCCGTGCAGTACTGGCACTGGCTGGAGGGCGTGTTCGTCGGACGCGACTACAGCTCGTTCGGCCACTGCCCCGCGCCGTGCCTGGGCTACTCGTTCCGCAACCGCGAGCCGGTCCTCGCCACCATCATGGACCGCCTCCCCACGACGCTCTCCCTCTCCGTCGGCAGCGCGGTCGTCTTCGTGCTCTTCGGTGTGGGCACCGGCATGGTGGCCGCCGTGAAGCAGGGCAAGACGCTGGACAAGGTCGCCTCCTCGGCGTCCCTGATCGGCTCCTCGATGCAGATCTACATCGTCGGCGTGGTCGCCATGTACTACCTCAGCGACCAGTGGCACATCCTCAGCCGTCCCAAGGACGTCGCGTTCACCGAGGACCCGGCCGGCTGGTTCTCCGGACTGCTGCTGCCCTGGATGGTGCTGGCGCTCATCTTCACCGCCAACTACACGCGTATGACCCGCTCCCAGCTCGTGGAGACGATGAGCGAGGACTACGTCCGCACCGCCCGGGCCAAGGGACTGTCCCGGCGCACCGTGTTCTTCCGGTTCGCCTGGCGCGGCGCGATGGGCCCGATCGTCACCATCTTCGGACTCGACCTCGGTCTGCTGCTCGGCGGCGCGATCATCACCGAGAAGACCTTCGGTCTGCACGGCATCGGCGCCCTCTCGATCAAGGCGGTCTACGACAACGACCTGCCGATGATCCTCGGGGTCGTCCTGGTCGCGGCGGCGGCGATCGTCCTCTTCAACATCATCGTCGACGCCGTCTACGCCTTCATCGACCCACGCGTCCGCCTCGCCTAGGGAGAGACCCCATGAGCACCCCCTTCCTCTCCGTACGCGATCTGCGCGTGCACTTCTCCAGCGAAGACGGCATGGTCAAGGCCGTCGACGGGCTCTCCTTCGACCTGGACCGCGGCAAGACGCTCGGCATCGTCGGCGAGTCCGGCTCCGGCAAGTCCGTCACCAACCTGGCGATCCTCGGGCTGCACCACCCCGACCACACCGAGATCGAGGGCGAGATCCTGCTCGACGGGCAGGACCTGCTGGCCGCCTCCGAGCGGGAGCTGGAGCGGCTGCGCGGCAACAAGATGGCCATGGTCTTCCAGGACGCCCTGGCCTCGCTGTCGCCGTACCACACCATCGGCAAGCAGATCGGCGAGACGTTCCGCAAGCACACCGGCGCCTCCAAGCAGGAGGCCCGGGCGCGGGCGATCGAGATGCTCACCAAGGTGGGCATCCCGCAGCCGAACCTGCGCGTGGACGACTACCCGCACCAGTTCTCCGGCGGTATGCGCCAGCGCGCGATGATCGCCATGTCGCTGGTCTGCGACCCCGCGCTGCTGATCGCGGACGAGCCGACGACCGCGCTGGACGTCACCGTGCAGGCCCAGATCATGGACCTGCTCAAGGACCTCCAGCAGGAGTTCGGCACCTCGATCATCTTCATCACCCACGACCTCGGCGTCATCGCCGACATCGCGGACGACGTCCTCGTGATGTACGGCGGGCGCTGTGTGGAGCGGGGTACGAAGAAGGAGGTGCTGCGCACGCCCCAGCACCCGTACACCTGGGGCCTGCTGGGCTCGATGCCCACCCTCGAAGGCCCGGTGGACGTGCCGCTCTCGCCGATCCCGGGTACTCCGCCGAGCCTCCTCAACCCGCCGACCGGCTGCCGCTTCCACCCGCGGTGCTCCTTCACCGAGCAGGTCGGCGGCGACCGCTGCTCGGCCCAGCAGCCTCCGCTGGACCTGGTGTCCGGGCGCGGGGCGGCCTGCCACCTGACCCCGGAGCAGCGCGCGGAGTTCTTCACCGACTTCGCCGGCACCCGGGCCAACTGACGTACAAGAGACGGGACTTTCCCACCATGAGCAGCACCGATCCCCTCCTGGACGTCTCCGGACTCACCAAGCACTTCCCGATCAAGGGCGGCTTCCCGATCCGGCGGACCGTCGGGGCCGTCCAGGCCGTGGACGGGCTGGACTTCACCGTCGCCGAGGGCGAGAGCCTGGGCCTGGTCGGTGAGTCCGGCTGCGGCAAGTCGACCACGGGCCGGCTGGTCACCCGGCTCCTCGAACCGACCGCGGGCCGGATCAGCTACCGCGGGCAGGACATCACGCACGCCACCCGCAAGCAGCTGGCGCCGGTCCGCTCCGAGATCCAGATGATCTTCCAGGACCCGTACGCCTCGCTGAACCCGCGCCAGACCGTCGGCAAGATCGTGTCGGCGCCCATGGAGGTCAACGGCATCGAGCCGCCCGGCGGCCGCGAGGCCCGGGTGCGGGAGCTGCTGGAGACGGTCGGGCTCAACCCGGAGCACTACAACCGCTTCCCGCACGAGTTCTCCGGCGGTCAGCGCCAGCGCATCGGGGTCGCCCGCGCGCTGGCCCTGGAGCCCAAGCTGATCGTGGCGGACGAGCCGGTGTCGGCGCTGGACGTGTCGATCCAGGCGCAGGTGGTCAACCTGCTCCAGAAGCTCCAGAAGGAGCTGGGGATCGCCTTCCTGTTCATCGCCCACGACCTGGCGGTGGTGCGGCACTTCTCGCAGCGCGTGGCCGTGATGTACCTGGGCCGGATCGTGGAGATCGCGGACCGCGACGACCTGTACGGGAATCCGCGCCACCCCTATACGCGGGCGCTGCTCTCCGCCGTGCCCGAGGCGACCGCGGACGACACGCCGGCCCGTGAGCGCATCCGGCTCACCGGCGACGTCCCGTCCCCCGTGAATCCGCCCTCGGGCTGCCGCTTCCGCACCCGCTGCTGGAAGGCCACGGACAAGTGCGCGAGCGAGGCGCCCCCGCTGGTCCGGGTCTCCGGCAGCCGTGAGGGCCACCTGACGGCCTGCCACTACCCGGAGGACACCCAGTCGGTGGCCGCCGTCCCGCAGGCCCGCAAGGAGGACCCCGAGCCCGCCAAGAGCCTGCGCAAGGACGGCGGGTCCGAAGACCGCGAGGCGCGAGGCTGACACCCCTCGCCTCGGCCCCGGGGCCGTACGCCCGGCGCGGGACCCGACCGGTCCTCGCCCGCCGTACGGCTCCGGCCGGGGGAACCGAGCACGCAACGGCCCATTGACCCGAGCACCCTGCGAGCCCGGTTCCCGGTACACGGGAAAGGCGCCCCGGAACCGATCGGTTCCGGGGCGCCTTTCGTCGCGCGCGCGGTGCTACGAGGCCGCGTGGACCACGTCCTTCTCCTCCGCGAAGTGGCAGGCCGACTCGTGGGCGGCCGGCGTCTTCGCGGTCTTGAAGCGCTCGGGGACCGCGAGGAGCGGCACCTCGGTGGCGCACTTGTCCTGGGCCTTCCAGCAGCGGGTGCGGAAGCGGCAGCCCGAGGGCGGGTTGGCCGGGGACGGGACGTCACCGGTGAGGATGATCCGCTCGCGGCCCTCGCGGGCCTCCGGGTCCGGGACCGGGACGGCCGACAGCAGCGCCTGGGTGTACGGGTGCGTCGGGTGGTCGTAGATCTGGACGTCCGTACCGATCTCGGCCATCTTGCCGAGGTACATGACGCCGACCCGGTCCGAGATGTGCCGGACGATCGACAGGTCGTGCGCGATGAAGAGGTAGGACAGGTTGAACTCGTCCTGGAGCTTCTCCATCAGGTTGACGACCTGCGCCTGCACCGACACGTCGAGCGCTGAGACCGGCTCGTCGCAGATGATGATCTCCGGGTTGAGCGCGAGGCCGCGGGCGATGCCGATGCGCTGGCGCTGACCGCCGGAGAACTGGTGCGGGTAGCGGTTGATGTACTCCGGGTTGAGGCCGACGACGTCCAGGAGCTCCTGGACCCTGCGCCGCCGGTCGCCCTTGGGGGCCACCTCGGGGTGGATCTCGTACGTCTCGCCGATGATGTCGCCCACCGTCATACGGGGGTTCAGCGAGGTGTACGGGTCCTGGAACACCATCTGGATGTTGCGGCGGACGGCCTTCAGGGCGCGGCCGGACAGCTTGGTGATGTCCTGGCCCTTGTAGAAGACCTCGCCGGCGGTGGCCCGCTCCAGCGTCATCAGCAGCTTGGCGACGGTGGACTTGCCGCAGCCGGACTCGCCCACGATGCCCAGCGTCTCGCCCGCGTACAGGTCGAACGAGATGCCGTCGACGGCCTTGACGGCGCCGACCTGCTTCTTGAAGAGGATGCCCTGCGTCAGCGGGAAGTGCTTGACGAGGTTGCGCACCTGGAGGATCGGCTCCCCCTGCGACACGGGCGCGTCGATGGCGGCTACGGCCTCCGCCTCGCTCGCCGCGTCGACGGTCTCCACCTCGGAGACGTTGGGGGTGGCGTCCACGGACTCCTTCGAGATGTCAGCCATGGATCGTCTCCTTCCAGAAGTGACAGGCGCTGCGGCGGCCGGCCAGCTCGGTGCCGTCCTGCTCGGTCACCGCGTGCAGCGGCGGGATGTCCGAACGGCAGATGTCCTGGGCCATGGTGCAGCGCGGGTTGAAGGCGCAGCCCGTCGGCACATGCAGCAGGTTGGGCGGCAGGCCCTTGATCGCGAAGAGCTCCTGGCCCTTCTGGTCCAGGCGCGGGATCGAGGCCAGCAGACCCTTGGTGTACGGGTGCGCGGGGCGCTTGTAGATCTCGTGCACCGGGGCGGTCTCGACGATCCGGCCCGCGTACATCACGGCGATCTTGTCGGCGACGTCCGCGACGACACCCAGGTCGTGGGTGATCAGGATCAGGCCCATGTTGTACTCGCGCTGGAGCTCCGCGAGCAGGTCCATCACCTGGGCCTGGACGGTCACGTCGAGCGCGGTGGTCGGCTCGTCCGCGATGATCAGGTCGGGCTCCAGGGCGAGCGCCATCGCGATCATGATGCGCTGGCGCATACCGCCGGAGAACTGGTGCGGGTAGTCCGAGACCCGGGCCGCGGCGGCCGGGATCTTCACCTGGTCCATCAGCTCGATGGCCTTGGCGCGGGCTTCCTTCTTGGTCAGGCCCTGGTGGACCCGGAACATCTCGCCGAGCTGGTAGCCGACGGTGAGGACCGGGTTCAGCGAGGACAGCGCGTCCTGGAAGATCATGGCGATCTTCTGGCCGCGGATCTGCCGGCGCTCCTCGCCGGACATCTTGAGCATGTCCTGGCCGCGGAAGAGGATCTCGCCCTGCGGGATCTTCCCGGGCGGCATGTCGAGGATGCCCATGATGGCCTGCGCCGTCACGGACTTGCCGGAGCCGGACTCACCGAGGACGGCGAGGGTCTCGCCGGCGTCCACGCTGTAGTTGACCCCGTTGACCGCCTTGGCCACACCGTCGCGGGTGTGGAACTCCACATGCAGGTCACGGACTTCGAGCAGGGGACCGACGTGGTCGTCACCCCGGCGTGCGGACGGGACTTCGGCGGTCTTGTTGATGGTGGCCACGTTCGCCCTCCTATCGCGACTTCGGATCGAGGGCGTTGCGGACGGCTTCGCCGAGCATGATGAACGCCAGAACGGTGATGCTGAGCATGATCGACGGGTAGATCAGGATGTGCTGCGCCACCCGGATCTGGCTCGAACCCGTCGAGATGTCGATGCCCCACGAGATGGTCGGGTCGGCGAGACCGAGGCCCAGGTACGACAGGGTCGCCTCGGCCGAGATGTACACACCCAGCGAGATGGTGGCGACGACGATCACCGGCGCCATCACGTTCGGCAGGATGTGCCGGAACATGATCCGGCCGGTCCCCGCACCGAGCGCCCGGGCCGCCTGGACGTAATCGGCCTCCTTGACGGTGATCACCGCGCCACGCATGACACGGGCGATCTGGGTCCAGCCGAGGAACGCCAGGGCGAGCACGACGACCCACACCTTGCGCTCGCTGAAGGACTGGAGCACGACCATCGCGCCGAGCAGGAAGGGCAGGCCCAGGAAGATGTTGGTGAAGCCCGAGAGGATCGCGTCGACCCAGCCGCCGAAGAAGCCGGACAGCATGCCGATGAGGCCGCCGAACAGGGTCACCAGCACGGTGACGCAGACGCCGACGGTGATCGAGGCGCGGGTGCCGTAGATGACGCGGGCGTAGACGCTGCGGCCCTGCCCGTCGTATCCGAGCCAGCCCTCGGAGCCGATCTTGCTCAGCTCCGGCTTCTTGAGGAAGTGCTTGCCGAGGTCCGCGTGGGTCGCCGAGGCCCCGGTGAACCAGCCGGGGAAGACGGCTATCACCAGGAGGATGACGATGAGGACGGACGACACCAGGAAGTACGGGTTGCGACGCAGGTCGGCCCAGGCGTCGCCCCACAGGCTGCGCGCCTTGGCGGCCTGCGCGACGGAGGTCGGGTCCGTGACGGGACCGTGGACGTCCTCGGGCGCGGGTGCGGTCTTGGTCACGTCAGGCATAACGGATCCTCGGGTCCAGGACCGCGTACAGCAGGTCGACGATCAGGGTCATGAACAGGTAGACGAGCACCAGGATGGTGACGAGGCCCACCAGGGTGGTGCCTTCACGCCGGGTGATCGAGTCGACGATGGTGCCGCCGACCCCCTTGACGTTGAAGACCGACTCGGTGACGACCGCACCGCCCATGAGGGCGCCCAGGTCGGTGCCGAGGAAGGTGATGACGGGGATCATCGAGTTGCGCATGAGGTGCACACCGATGATGCGGCGCTTGGGAAGTCCCTTGGCGACGGCCGTACGCATGTAGTCGGACCGCAGGTTCTCGGCCATCGTCGTACGGGTCAGTCGTGCCACGTACGCGAGGGAGAGCGAGCCGAGCACGATGGCCGGGGTCAGTAGTTCGCTCCAGGTCGCCTCATTCGAGACGTTGGGCGAGATCATCCCCAGCTGGTCGGCGAAGACGGACTTCACGATGTGCGCCAGCACGAAGACGGGGATCGAGATGATCAGCAGCGTCAGGATCAGGACCACGTTGTCGGCCAGCCGGCCGGCGCGCAGACCCGCGACCATGCCCAGGCCGATGCCGAGGATGATCTCGATGACGAATGCCATGCCCGCCAGTCGCAGCGTGACCGGGAAGGCGTCGCCGAGCACGTCCGTGACGGGGCGCCCGCTGGCTATCTGGGTACCGAAGTCCCCATGAAGGAGCATGCCCTTCATGTAGTCCCAGTACTGCACCAGAATCGGCTGGTCCAGTCCGAGCTTGTGCCGCATCGCTTCCAGAGTGGCCGGGTCGGCCCCCTTGTCCCCGAAGAGCCCGCGCACGGGGTCGCCGGGCAGCGTGTAGACCATCAGGAAGATCAGCAGCGTTGTCCCGAGGAAGACCGGGATCATCTGGAGCAGTCGTCGTGCGACATAGCGCCCCATCATGCCTCCATGTAATAGGCGGCGGCAGCCGACGGGCCCTCCCCCGCGCCGACTGCCCCTGAGGGTGGGTCGGTTGCGTGGAAGGGCCCCCGGCCACTGCGTGCGGCAGGCGCGGGACCGTTCTTCAGGCGGTCCCGCGCGTGCGCGCGGACTACGTCGGTGTGATTACTTCTTGACCTCGACCTGCGTCAGGATCGGGTCGCCGTCCTGCGCGTAGTCGACGTTCTGGACCTTCTCCGAGTAGCCGGCGTTGACCTTGTAGTACCAGAGCGGGATGGAGGGCATGTAGTTCACCAGCTCCTTCTCGATCTTCTGGTACGCGGCGACGGACTCTTCGAGGGAGGCGGCGGAGTCGGCCTTCTTGATCTCCGCGTCCAGGCCCTTGTTCGAGAAGTCGCCCTGGTTGCCCGCGGCGCCGGTACGGAACAGGTCCGAGATGAAGTTGGCGTTCACCGGGTAGTCGAGCACCCAGCCGGAGCGGTACAGGGACTTGACCTGCTTGTCGTCACGGGCGTTGGTGTCGGCCTGGAAGTCGGCCTTCGAGTCGGTGGTGCAGTTGACACCGGTGGACTGCTTGATGCTGTTGCAGACCGCCTCGACCCATTCCTTGTGGCCGCCGTCGGCGTTGAACTGGATCGAGATCTTGTTGCCCGGAACGCCGCCGCCTTCCTTGATGAGCTTCTTGGCCTTGGCGGGGTCGTACTTGGTGACGTCGCCCGTGGCGTCCTTCTGGAAGCCGAGGACGCCCTGCGCGACCCAGCCGGTGGCCGGCTCACGCGTGCCCTGGAGCACGGTCTTGGTGATCGTGTCGCGGTCGATGCCCATCGACAGGCCCTGGAGGACCTTCGGGTCGATGTCCTTCCACTGCTTGGTGTAGAAGGCGACGGCGATCGTCTGGATGGCCGAGTACGGCTTGTCCACGGCGCGGTCACCGAGGTCGGACCGGTAGACCGGGAGGTCCTTCGGGCCGATCTGGCGCAGCACGTCGACGTTGCCGGACTTCAGGTCCTCGTAGGCGGTCTCGAGGGTGGTGTAGTTCTTGAAGATCACACCGCCGTTCTTCGCCTTGTCGAGACCCTTGTAGTCGTCGTTGCGGACGACCTTGATCTGCTTCTTGTGGTCCCAGCTGACGAACTTGTACGCGCCGTTGCCGACCGGCTTCTCACCGGCGGCCTTCGGGTCCGCGTAGAAGGACTCGGGGAGCGGGGAGAAGACCGTGTAGCCGAGCTTGTACGAGAAGTACGGCAGCGGGGCGTTCAGCTCGATGGTGAACGTGTAGTCGTCCACCTTCTTCAGACCGGACATGGTGTCCGACTTCGGCTTGGCCTTCGCGTCCTCCGGGTGGACGTCCGCGTAGCCCTTGATGTCGCCGAACCAGGACGCGTTGGTCTGGTTGTTCTTGATGTTGGCGGCCCAGTTCCACGCCTTGATGTACGACTCGGCGGTGACGGGGGTGCCGTCGTGGAACTTCCAGTCCTTCTTGAGCTTGACCGTCCAGAGCTTCGAGTCCTTGGTGTCGACGGACTCGGCGTTGATCATCTCAAGCTTGCCGGACGGGTCGTAGTCCACCAGCTGCGAGAAGATCGCGTCGGTGACGATGCTGCCGTTCGACTCCATCGTGTTCGCCGGCTGCAGCGGGTTCTGCGGCTCGCCGACCTCGACGGAGAAGATGCCGTCCGGGTTCACCGCGCCCTTGGCGCTCTTGCCGCCCTTGTCGGCATCGTCGTCGCCGCCACCGCAGGCAGTCGCAGCCAGGGCGATGATGGCCGCTCCCGCGACCCACTTGGCGCTCTTGGCACCACGCATGGGTTTCCTCCTCATGAGTCCACTTTTGACTACAAGAAGGGCACTGGGTCGATACACCGACACCCCTGACGGTGATCGTTTCAGTGCCCTTAGTGTGCTCGTGAGTCGGCGCACTCCCCACGGTGCGTGACCCATTGACCCGAGCTCAATGGAGCCAACTATTAAGTACGACTGGGCCGTAAACCACACTTAAAGGGTCTCGGTTTGACAACATCCGACCCTTGCGCGGACCAAAATCCGGACAAAGTGATCCCAGACAGACACCCCCGAAACGGACTGTTAACACATGTTTCGGAGAGCAACCTCCGATAATCGGACGTTTCTGTCTCACATGCTGGTCAGGCAAGCCTAAAACCGGTTGACCACGGCCCAGGGCCCCCACAGTGTCTGTGAGGGCCCTGGGGCACGGCAATGCCTGGAGCTGACGGATCGTCGACCGGAAATCGCCTACCGGCGCCGGCTCAGCCGTGCTTGGCGCGCGAGGCGGTGCGGCTGCGCTCCTTCTGGTCGAGGACGACCTTGCGGATGCGGACGGCCTCCGGGGTCACCTCGACGCACTCGTCGTCGCGGCAGAACTCCAGGGACTGCTCCAGGGAGAGCTTGCGCGGCGGGACGATCGCCTCGAACGAGTCGGCCGACGAGGACCGCATGTTCGTGAGCTTCTTCTCCTTGGTGATGTTCACGTCCATGTCGTCGGAGCGCGAGTTCTCGCCGACGATCATGCCCTCGTACACCTCGGTGCCGGGGTCGGTGAACAGCACGCCGCGCTCCTGGAGGTTCGTCATCGCGAAGGCGGTGACGGCACCGGCGCGGTCGGCGACCAGCGAGCCGTTGTTACGGGTCGTCAGGGTGCCGAACCACGGCTCGTGGCCCTCGTGGATGGAGTGCGCGATACCCGTACCGCGGGTGTTCGTCAGGAACTCCGTACGGAAGCCGATGAGGCCGCGGGACGGGACGACGAACTCCATGCGGACCCAGCCGGAGCCGTGGTTCGACATGTTGTCCATGCGGCCCTTGCGGACGCCCATGAGCTGCGTGACGGCGCCCATGTGCTCCTCGGGCACGTCGATCGTCATGCGCTCGACGGGCTCGTACGTCTTGCCCTCGACGTCCTTCGTGACCACCTGGGGCTTGCCGATGGTCATCTCGAAGCCCTCGCGGCGCATCTGCTCGACCAGGATGGCCAGCGCCAGCTCACCGCGGCCCTGCACCTCCCAGGCGTCGGGGCGCTCGGTGTCCAGGACGCGCAGCGAGACGTTACCGATCAGCTCGCGGTCCAGGCGGTCCTTGACCTGGCGGGCGGTGACCTTGCGGTCCTTGACCGCGGCCTTGGCGTCCGCGCCCTTGCCGGTGCCGCCCCGGCCGACCAGCGGCGAGGTGTTGGTGCCGATGGTCATGGAGATCGCGGGCTCGTCCACCGTGATCAGGGGCAGCGCGACCGGGTTCTCCGGGTCGGCGAGCGTCTCACCGATCATGATCTCCGGGATACCGGCGACGGCGCAGATGTCACCGGGGCCGGCCACCTCGGCGGGCTTGCGGGTGAGCGCCTCGGTCATCATCAGCTCGGTGATGCGCACGTTCTGGATGGAGCCGTCGCGCTTGATCCAGGCGACCGTCTGGCCCTTGCGCAGCTCGCCCTGCTCGACGCGCAGGAGCGCGATACGGCCGAGGAAGTTGTCGGCGTCGAGGTTGGTGACGTGGGCCTGGAGCGGCGCGCCCTCCTCGTACGTCGGGGCCGGGACGTGCTCCAGGATCGCGGAGAAGAACGGCTCCAGGTTGGTGGAGTCCGCCGGGACGGTGCCGTCCTCCGGCTTGGTCAGCGAGGCGATGCCGTCACGGCCGCACGCGTAGACGATCGGGAACTCGATCTGCTCCTCGTCCGCGTCCAGGTCGAGGAAGAGGTCGTACGTCTCGTTGACGACCTCGTCGATCCGGGAGTCGGGCCGGTCCGTCTTGTTGATGCACAGGATGACGGGCAGCCGCTGCTGGAGCGCCTTGCGCAGCACGAAGCGGGTCTGCGGGAGCGGGCCCTCGGAGGCGTCGACCAGAAGCACCACCGCGTCCACCATCGACAGGCCGCGCTCGACCTCGCCACCGAAGTCGGCGTGGCCGGGGGTGTCGATGATGTTGATGGTGATGACGTCGCCGCCATCCTTGGGGTGGTACTTCACGGCCGTGTTCTTGGCCAGGATCGTGATGCCCTTCTCACGCTCCAGGTCGTTCGAGTCCATCATGCGGTCGTCGAGCGACTCGGCGGCGTGCGCGGCGAAGGAGCCGGCCTGCTTGAGCATGGCATCGACGATGGTCGTCTTGCCGTGGTCGACGTGGGCGACGATGGCTACGTTACGGATGTCGTGGCGCGTGGGCATGGTGTGGCTTGCGCTTCTCTCGGATCGGGGATTCAGGCGCCTGGGTCGGTCTTGAGTCCTCGTACGCCCGCCGGGCGGACGCGCCACGGCTACTCCCATGGTACGGGCCCGGCGGGTGGAGGGCTTCCCGGCCGGGGCCCTCAGGCGGGGCAGGACAGTCTGAACGCCTCGTGGGCGGCGGCCGAAGCCGTCCTGTCCAGCGGTTCCTCGCAGCTGATGAGTCCGCCGCCCGAGCTGCCCCAGGTGACCACGTGCCCCGTGGTCGCCCTCCGGCCCCCACCGCTTCCGCAGGTGTACCGGAAGTCCGTCTCGACCAGGCGCACGAAGCTGAAGTAGGCCAGCCGGAGGGTGCGGCCCGAGGCGCCGACCTCGCCGCCGCCCGAGTCGATCTCCGCGTACTGCCCCGGTTCGGCGAGCCCCGAGCCCGCCTCCGGGTCCTCGTCCTTCTCCGCGAACCCGAGGCGCACGCTCAGCGCGAAGAGCACCTCCCGCTGGTCCGGCCGCGGGCCCTGGAAGTCCAGGGACGCCTGGTCCGTACGCAGCCGTCGGACGGGCTCGGTCAGCTTGACCATCGTGTGGGACTTGCCCGGGATGCGCTGCGGGGCGGCGAGCCCGTTCAGCACGGATTGGTCCCGCAGGTTGAACCAGGTGTACGTGCCGCCCCGGCACGCCCGCTGCTCCCGGGCGACGGTCTTGTCCGCCGCCGCCTTCGATGATCCGGCCGGGGCCGGCTCGTCGGCCGCCCCGTCGTGCGGCGTCGAGGTGCAGCCCCCGACGAGGAGGCCCGCCGCCATCATGACCGCAGCCGTGGTGACCGCTCGTGTCCGCTTCATGGTCCCGCCCCCGTGGTCCGTTCTTCCGGTGGAATTCACCGGTGGTCACGGACCACGGTTGCCGTAACGGGCTTCACGGACAAGTGACTTGAGCAGTTCCAGAGGTGCGGATATCGGCTACTTCCTCCGGTCGGCCGGAGCACCCGCCGCCTGCGGGGCCTTGTAGCCGATGTCCTGGTAGTGCGGCACCCCGAGGCCGAAGGCGCCGACGTTCACGAGTTGCTTGCCGGTGGCGACGAGCTGGGGGCGCTGGAAGAGGGGAATCGATCCCGCGGCGGCCCAGATCCGGGCGTCCGCCTTCCGCATGAGGTCCTGGGCGGCCTTCTCGTCCAGCTCCGACGCGGCCTGGTCGAAGAGCTGGTCGATGTGGTCCGTGCCGACCCGGGTGTAGTTCTGCTCCACGAGCAGCGAACCGTCGGACGCGGGCAGCGGCTTGGCGAAGATCGGGCGGTCGTCGGTGGCCGGGTAGGCGGTGGCGGGCCAGGAGTACAGGGCCATGTCGTAATCGCCGGAGGCCACGTGGTCGCGGAAGTAGCTGTCGTCGGAGACCTTGGTGATCTCGGTGCGGATGCCGATCGTGTCGAGCATCGCGGCGATCTTCTCGCCGACGCTGCGCAGTCCGGCCGAGCCGGGCCCGGACGGCAGGACGAAGCGCAGGCTCAGCGGCTTGCCGTTCTTGCCGAGCGGACCGCGCGCGGCGTCGGCCGCCTTGGCGGGCGCCGCGGTGCCCGCCGGGGCGTACGCTCCGGCGGCGCCCCCGGGCTGCCGGTCCTGGGCCCGGATCGCGTCCCGGGCGTCCTCCGACGTGCCCGTGGAGCCGAGGTGCCCGGCCTGGCGCAGCAGGGCGGCGCTCTGCGCGGCGGCGTCGGGGGCCGGGGCGAGGACGTGGGTGCCGCCGGGCTTGTCGTCGCCGACGATGTAGAGCCCGTCGTCGGCGGCGGGCTCGCCCGCGGCACGGTTCCCCTTGCCGTCGTCGGCCTCCTGGCCGGCGCTCCCCTTCTTCTCGGCGTCCTTGTCCTTCTTCTCGCCCTCGCTGCCGGCCTTGGTGCCGTCGCTCCGGCTGAGCGCGCCCTCGCGCGTCCAGCCCGCGTCGGCGAGCAGCGCCTGCGCCTGCGCGGTGTCCTGCTTGCCGAGCGCGTCGCTGCCGTCCCGGTACGCGGGCTGCCCGGCGACGGCGAGGTGGCTGCCGAGCGGCTGGGCGGGCAGTCCGAGCGGCTTGAGCACGGTGTCGGCCAGCTCCTGGCGGTCCAGGGCGCGGGCGACGGCCCGGCGCACCCGGTCGTCGGCGAGCGGTCCGGTCTCGCCGTTCAGCGCGAGCTGGGTGTAGGCGGGCTCCAGGGACTTGCGGACCACGAAGGCGCGCAGCCCGCTCTGCTCGGTGGCGTACGCGTCGGCGGCCCTGGCCTTGTCGTCCCGGGCCTCCTGCTCCTCCTCGGCCGCCTCCTCGTCGGTGCCGTGCGCCACGGCCCAGGAGCGCAGGGCGTCCGCCGGGCTCTGCGCGGCGCCGGGGCCATGGGCGGGCGGTGCGCCTGCCGCGCCCTCGCGGGCCGCCTGGGCGATGCGGTGGGCGGTGGTGGAGTCGATGTCGGCGATGTCGACGGCACCCTCGGCCAGCGCGTCGGTGCGCTCCTCGGGCTTGACGGCCTTGAAGACCAGCGAGTCCAGCTTGGCGCGGCCGCCCCACCAGCGCGGGTCGCGGGTCAGCGTGACGGACCCGGCCTTCTTGTCCACCTCGCGCAGCCGGAAGGGCCCGGCGGTCGCCTTGAGGGTGGTGCGGGCGCCGTCGTTGAAGGCGTCCGGGGAGCCCGTGACCTGCTTCGGGTAGAGGGGCGAGAACAGCGAGCGCCAGTCCGCGTACGGCTTGGCGAAGGTGACCTTGACCTCCAGGTCGTCGTGGCCGCGCTCGATCTTCTCGATGCGTTCGTAGCCGGCGTTGCGGGCGGTCCAGAACGCGGAGTCCTTGCCGCTCAGCGCCCGCCACTGGGCGACGAAGTCCGGGGCGCCGATGCCGCGGCCGTCGCTCCAGACGGCCTGCTGGTTGAGCCGGTAGACGACGACCTGGCGGGGCTCGGTCTCGGTCACCTTGGCGGATTCGAGGTAGTCCGGGTTGAGCTGCGGCCGGCCCTGGGCGTCGAGCGGGAAGAGCGTCGGCAGCAGGGCCCCGGTGATCCGGGTGGTGGCGCTGTCGGCGTCCGCCTGGAAGGCGTTGAAGGTGGCGGGGAGCGCGTCGATCGCCCAGGTGACCTTGCCCCCGTCGGCGACCTGGGCGCGGGCGGCGCGGGCCACGTCCTGCGGTACGGCGGCGACGGCCGCGGTGTCCTTCCCGTCCGAGCTGCATCCGGCCAGCGCCGGGAGGGTGAGGACGCCTGCGGTGAGGAGGGCGGGGATGCGCCTCTTTCGGGCCGTCCCGCGCGGGACTCCGACGTGGGACATGGCTGATACCTCCGGGGACGGCCCGGCCCGCACCGGGATGGGCCTGATTGAGCGTTTTTGGTGGCATTTGCAGTTGATCACACTGGTTCCGCCCCTCCACTCAAAACGCCCTCGCGCGGGAACGCCGTGCCGACACGGCGGGTACGCCCCGAAGCCCACCCGTACGGCGGAGCGCCGCGGCCCGGGTGGGCCGCGGCGCTCCGTCCTGTGCGCGGGTCCGGTCAGCCGAGGAGCTTGACGATCTCGTCGGTCGTGCCGGTCTCGCCGAGGCGCGGGAAGATCCGCTGGAGGCTGTTGTCGTGGGCCTCGCCGCTCATGTCGGTCATCGCGTCCGTGGCGAGCGTGACGTGGTAGCCGTGCTCGTGCGCGGAGCGGGCGGTGGACTCGACGCCGATGCTGGTCGCGATGCCGGCCACCACGACCTGGGTGACGCCCCGGCGGCGCAGCTGGAGGTCGAGGTCGGTGCCGTAGAAGGCGCCCCACTGCTGCTTGGTGACGATGATGTCGCCCTCGGCCGGGCCCATCTCGGGCACGATCTCGGCCCAGTCGGCGGCCGGCTTCCCGGACCGGGCCGGGCCCTCGTTGCGGCCGGGGGCGCCGCCGGTGACGCGGACGAGGACCACGGGCAGGCCCTTGGCCCGGAAGGCGTCGGCGAGGGTCGCCGCGTTGGCGATGACGTCGGCGGAGGGGTGGGCGGTGGGCAGGGCGGTGATGCCCTTCTGGAGGTCGACGACGATCAGCGCGGTGTTGGGGTCGAGGACGGTGGCGGTCATGGTGGTGCTCCTTGGGGTGGTGCTTGCGGGGAATCAGGTACGCCCGCGCAGGGCGCGGTCGGTGACGGTGAGGACGATGAGCAGGACGCCCAGGACGGCGGCGACGGCGGCCATCAGGTGCAGTCCCCGGTCGCCGGCCGACTGTCCGTAGGCCAGGGCGATGAGGCTGGAGGCGGTGATCGCCCCGATGTACTGGGCGGTGCGCTGGAGGCCGGCGGCCGAGCCGACGGATGCGGGCGGCGCGAAGGCCTGCACGGCCGCCTGGTTGCTGGTGCCGATGAGCCCTTGCGGGATGCCGAAGCAGGCACCGGCGAGCAGCAGCACGGCGACCGGTGCGTCGCCGGACAGCAGGAAGAGCATTCCGGCCCCGGCGGTGAGCAGGACGCAGGCCAGGACGAGCGGGCCCCGGATGCCCTTCGTACGGGCGCCGAGCAGCGAGCACACCAGCGCGGCGACGGACATCGGCAGCATGAGGAGTCCGGTGTGCCCGGAGGAGTAGCCCCGGGCCTCCTCCAGCCACTGCGTGTATCCGTACATCACGCAGTAGATCAGCAGGTAGCTGATGCCGTGCCGGAGGTACGTACGGGAGAGCGCGCCGTTGCGCGCGAGCATCCGCAGATCGATGAAGGGGGCGGGGGCCCGCAGCTGCCACCACACGAGGGCGGCGCCCAGCGCGGCGAACGGCGCGAGCAGCCACCACATCGGGTGCGCGAGGTCGAGCAGGAAGAAGACCAGGACGGTGAGCGCGGTCGCGAACAGGCCGATGCCGAGCGGGTCGAGCCCGAGCCGGGGCGCCGGGCCGCCGGTCGCCCGGGCGCGCGGCGGGTCGGCCGGGATCCAGAGCAGCGCCGCGCCGAGGGCGATCAGCGCCACGGGCACGTTGACGGCGAAGATGCCGCGCCAGCCGGCCGTCATGACGAGCAGTCCGCCGAGCGTGGGCCCGACCGCCGCGCTGCCGAGCGCGGCGAAGGAGAGCCGGGCCAGCACCGGGCGCGGGGTCGGCCGCCCGATCCGGGCCGACTCGTCGCGCAGCACCGCCATCGCGGCCGGGTAGGCCGCCGACGTACCGATGCCGAGCAGCAGCCGCGACACGATCAGCTGGCCGAAGCCCTGCGCGAAGGTGCCGACCAGGCCGGAGGCGATGACCACGACCAGCCCGGCGAGGAAGACCCGGCGCGGCCCGAGGACGTCGGCGAGCCGGCCCAGAACGGGCTGGGCGACGGCGCTGGCGAGGTAGAGGACGGAGATCAGCCAGGCGGTGTCGGCGGCGCCGACGGAGAAGTGGTGCCCGATCGCCACCAGCGCGGTGGAGATCATCGTGGTGTTCAGCGGGTTGAGCAGCGAGCCGAGCAGCAGCGGCGCGGTGAGCCGGGCGCTGAAGCCGGGGTCGGGCGCCGTCCGCTCCGGGCGGGCCGCCGCGCGTACCGCCCCGGGGAGCACTTCGCGAGCGGTCACGAACCGACCAGGCGTTCGATGAGGGCCGCGGCCTCGGCGACCGCCCGCCGCTCGTGCCCGTCCAGCTCGGCGGCGACGGCCTCGGCCAGCCAGTTCCGCTTGGCGGCCCGGACGTCGGCGAGGGTGGTGCGCCCGGCGTCCGTGATCGACATGACGGACTTCCGCCCGTCGGCCGGGTCCGGCGCCCGCTCGACAAGACCCTGCGTCTCCAGCGCGCCCAGGGTCAGCCGCATGGACTGCGGGCGTACGAATTCGGCGCGGGCCAGGTCCGCGGTGGTCGCGGCGCCCCCGTCGTCCAGCCGGGCGAGGACCGAGCGCTGGGTCGGCGTCAGCAGCGACTCCGACGAGGAGGAACGCAGCCGCCGCAGCAGTCGGCCGACGACGGCGGCCAGCTGGTTCGCCACCTCTTCGGCCGTGGGGTCGGGGACCGCCCCGGATGATTGCGTCATACATTCACCGTACGAGAACGACAGGCCACCTTGCAAGGCAGCCTGTCGTTCTTCTCCTATCAGTCGAGTCAGTCGAGCCGCTTCCCGAAGAACTCCTGCCGCGCCGCCGCCAGCGCGGCCATGTCCGCGGGCAGCCCCCTGTGGACGAAGTGCCCGGCGGCCGCCACCAGCAGCTCCCGCTCCCCCGCGAGCGCGTTGTACACCGCGAACTGCCCCGGTGGCGGCACGGACGGGTCGAACAGGGCCGCCCCCACCAGCGTCGGCCGCTCCAGGAACGCGGCCGCCGTCGCCGCGTCGAAGTACCGCAGCACCTCCGTCACCTCGGGGTGCCCGGCGCAATGGCCGCGCACCGCCTCGCCGCTCCCCGCGCACGGCAGCGTCAGCCGCAGCGGGTGGTTGCCGAACGTGGGGACCGTCAGCTGCGCCGCCGCGAACCGCTCGTCCCACGGCAGGGCCAGGGCGCCGAGCCCGCCGCCGAAGCTCTCGCCCAGGTAGCCGAGGCCCTTCCCCGCGACTTCCGGGACCAGCTCCTGGAGCGCGGAGGCCGCGCACCACAGGTCCGCCACGCAGTCCCCGATGACATAGGTGTCGCGCGAGGCGATGCCGTGCAGCACATGCCCGTCCGCCCGCTCCGGGATGCCCGGCGCCAGGCCGCGCGCCCCCATCCCCCGTACGCACGGCAGGATCGCCGCCGACCCGGGCAGCGGGAGCGGCACGTCCGGCCCCGGTTCCGCCCGGCCGCCGTAGCCGTGGCCGATGACGAAGCCGTGCCGCACGGGCTCGACGGGCAGGGCGAGCCAGCCGCCCAGGCGGACGCCGCCGACCGAGGTGTAGGTCACCCCGTGGACACGGACGCCGTCGCGCTCCTCCTCCAGGGGGCCCACCTCGGGGTCGGGGGCGACGGCGCGGGCCGCCGCGTACCGCTCCCGCCAGAAGGCGGCGAAGTCGTCGGGGGCGGGCGGCGCCGGGACCGCCTTCAGCTCGTCGAGTGTGTAGCCGTAGGTGGGGTCGAAGGGGAAGTCGTGCACGAAGGAAGTCATGGGCGCGACGGTAGGGACACGGCGCGCCCGCGCCGAACCATTTGTCGCCCCCGCGCCCCGAACGCCTCGTGTCGCGGCGGCCCGGAGGTGGACATAGCCTCACAAACGTGACGCCGCCTGTGAGCCGAACCCGGATCCTCATACCGGGCCGGGCCCTGCTCGCCGTACTTCTGACGGTGTGCTGGCTGGCCCTGGCCCCCGCACCGGCCGCCCGCGCCGACGATCCGGTCACGCTGTCCCGCGACGGGCAGATCACCGACAAGGTGGGCGCCCTCGGCGACCGCCGCCCCCAGGTCGTCACGGCCCTCGACCGGCTCTACGCCGAGCAGCGCCTCCAGCTCTTCGTGGTGTACGTACGCGACTTCTCCGGGCGCTCGGCGCAGGACTGGGCCGACACGACCGCCGACCGCAACGGCCTCGGCCGCGACGACGTCCTGCTGGCCGTCGCCACCCATGCCCGGCAGTACGCCTACTCCGTCGACCAGGACGCGCCCCTCACCGACACCCAGCTCCGGGACGTGGCGAACACCGCGATCGAACCGGCGCTGAAGCGGAACGACTGGGCGGGTGCCGCGATCGGCGCCGCCGACGGCTACACCGCCGTCCTGTCCGGCGAGCCCGTGCCCGCCCCCGCGATCACCCCCGGCGTCTCCGACCCGGGCTCGGGCTCAGGCGGCACCGGCACCGGGGACCTCCTCCTGCCGATCGTCCTGCTCTGCGCGGTGGCGGCCGTCGCCGCGTACGCGTTCCTGCGGCGCAAGCGGCGCGCCACCACCCGTACGACGCCCGGCACGACCGGCTGGGGCGGCGGCGTGCCGGCGCCGACCCCGCTGCCGGAGCTCGACGCGAAGGCCAAGGAGACGCTCGTCGCCACCGACGACGCGGTCCGCACGAGCGAGGAGGAGCTGGGGTTCGCCACCGCCCAGTTCGGGGAAGAGGCCGCCGCGCCGTTCGCCGAGGCGGTGGCCTACGCCAAGGGCGAGCTGACCACCGCGTTCCGGCTGCGCCAGCAGCTGGACGACGCGTTCCCGGAGGACGAGGCGACCCAGCGCCGGATGCTGGACGAGATCATCAGCCGCTGCGCCGACGCCGACGGCCGCCTCGACGCGGTCTCCGAGGACTTCGACCGGCTGCGCGAGCTGGAGCGCGAGGCGCCGCAGGCCCTGGCCGCGGCCGAGACCGCGCTCCACGAGCTGACCGGCCGCGTTCCGGCCGCCGAGTCCGCGCTCGCCTCGATGCGCGAGCGGTACGCGGACCAGGCATCCGCCCCCGTCGCCGCCGACACCGGCCAGGCCGAGGAGCGGCTCGCCTTCGCGACCACCTCCCTCGACCGGGCCCGGCAGGCGGTGGACGGCGGCGACCACTCGGCGGCGGCCGTCTACGTCCGGGCCGCCGAGGGGGCGCTCGACCAGGCGGCCACCCTCGTGGACGGCGTGGAGCGGCGGGGCCGCGAGCTGGACGAGGCGGCGGACCGCCTGACCGCCGCGCTCACCGAACTGGACACCGACCTCGCGGACGCGGGCGGGCTGCTCGACGGCACGGCACAGGGGGCCTCCACCGCCGACCTGCGCGGCCGGATCGCCCGTGCGCGGGCGGTGGCCGGCGATGTGCGCGAGGAGCGGGGCGGCAGGTACGACCCGATCGACGCGCTGCGCCGGGTGGAGGAGGCGGACCGGGCGCTGGACGAGGCGCTGGCCGGCGCGCGGGAACGGGAACAGGGCGACACCCGGGCGCGCTCGCTGCTGGACGGGGCGCTGCTCACCGCGCGCTCCTCGGTCGCGGCGGCGGCGGACTTCGTCACGACGCACCGGGGCGCGGTCGGCAGCACCGCCAGGACCCGCCTCGCGGAGGCGCAGCGCCGGCTGGAGCAGGCCGCCGCACTGGCGGGGTCCGGTGACCCGCAGGCCGCCCTGGCCGAGGCGAACCGCGCGGACGCGCTGGCCGGCGAGGCGCGGAGCCTGGCCGAGCAGGACGTACGCGGCTACGGCTACGGCGGACGCGGCGGCCCCGGCGGCATGGCGGGCGGGGGCGGCGGGGGCATGGGCGGCGCGGTGCTGGGCGGGATCATCCTCGGCGGGCTGATGGGCGGGGGCGGCGGGCGGGGCGGCTTCGGAGGCGGTGGCTTCGGAGGCGGCTTCGGCGGGGGCGGCGGGCCCGGCAGCTTCGGCGGCGGCGGGACGCGGGGCCGCCGGGGCGGCGGCGGGCGCTTCTGACGCGGGGAGCTTCCCGTACAGCCGTACGCGTAAACGATGAACGGCACCCCGCAGGCGTCACCCACGAGCAGCACCACCCGACACCCGACAAGAGAGGCCCCCATGAGCAAGCAGACCATCCTCGGCCGTGTCACCCAGCTGGCGAAGGCCAACATCAATGCCCTGCTCGACCAGGCCGAGGATCCGCAGAAGATGCTGGACCAGCTGATCCGCGACTACACGAACAACATCGCGGAGGCCGAGCAGGCGGTGGCCGCCACCATCGGCAATCTCCGGCTGATGGAGCAGGACCACCAGGAGGACACCGAGGCGGCGCGCGAGTGGGGCGGCAAGGCGCTCGCCGCGAGCCGCAAGGCCGACGAGCTGCGGGCGGGCGGATCGGGCCCCGAGGCGGACAAGTTCGACAATCTGGCCAAGGTCGCGCTGGGCCGGCAGCTCCAGTCGGAGAAGGAGGCCAGGACCGCCGAGCCGACCATCGCGGCGCAGACCGAGGTGGTCGACAAGCTCAAGACGGGCCTGGACCAGATGAAGGCGAAGCTCTCGGAGCTGAAGGCCAAGCGGGACGAGCTGGTGGCGCGCGCCAAGTCGGCGCAGGCGCAGAACCAGATGATGGACGCGGTGAAGAACATCAACGTCCTGGACCCGACCAGCGAGCTGAGCCGGTTCGAGGACAAGGTGCGGCGCGAGGAGGCGCGGGCCCTGGGCAAGCAGGAGCTGGCGGCCTCCTCGCTGGACGCGCAGTTCGAGGACCTGGACGCACTGGGCGACAGCGCGGAGGTGGAGGCCCGGCTCGCCGCGCTGAAGACCACGAAGTGAGCCGCGCCCCGGCCGCCGCTCAGAACATGCTGAGCAGCTCCTCCACCGAGCGCTCGGCGGGCGGCCGCCCGTCGGGCAGCGGCAGCTCGAACCAGACGGTCTTGCCGCGCGGCGTCCGCCTCGCCCCCCAGGCCGCGCTGAGCAGTCCCACCAGCTGGAGGCCCCGGCCGCCCTCGTCCGTGTCCCGGGCGCGCCGGCGCCTCGGCTGGACGAGACCGGCGTCCCACACCTCGCAGACCAGGGTGCGGTCGCGCAGCAGGCGGAGCCGGATCTCGCCCTCGCCGTAGCGCAGGGCGTTGGTGACCAGCTCGCTGACCAGGAGTTCCGTGGTGTCGACCAGCTCGTCGAGGCCCCAGCTGGTGAGCTGGCCCCGGGCCAGTTCGCGGGCGCGGCCGACCGAGCGCAGCTCGCGGGGCAGCCGCCAGTCGCCGACGGCCTCGGCGGGCAGGCCCTGGATGCGGGCCATCAGGAGCGCGATGTCGTCCTCGCCGTGCCGGGTGTGCAGCGAGCCGAGGACCCGGTCGCAGACGTCCTCCAGCGGCTGGTCCGGTTCGATCAGCGCCTTGCGGAGGGCGGCCAGGCCCTCGTCCAGCGGGTGGTCGCGGGACTCGACCAGCCCGTCGGTGTAGAGGCCGAGGAGCGCGCCCTCCTTCAGCTCGACCTCGACCTCCTCGAAGGGTTCGCCGCCGACGCCGAGCGGCATGCCGGGCGGTACGTCGACCATGTGAGCGGCCTCGCCCGGCTCGACCACGACGGGCGGCAGATGGCCCGCGTTGGCGAAGGTGCAGCGCCGGGTGACCGGGTCGTAGACCGCGTAGACGCAGGTCGCGAGGTACACCTCGGAGAGGTCCGCCTCACGGGACTTGTGCGCGGCGCGGGCGGGCCACTGGGCGCCCCCGCCCCCGGAAGCGGAGGCCGCGCCGGGGGCGCCGAGGCCCCGGGCGACCTCGTCGAGGGCGGACAGCACCTCGGCCGGTTCCAGGTCGAGGAGGGCCAGCGTGCGCACGGCGGTGCGCAGTTCACCCATGGCCACGGCGGCGCGCAGGCCGCGCCCCATCACGTCGCCGACGACGAGCGCGGTGCGGTGGCCGGGCAGCTCGATGACGTCGAACCAGTCGCCGCCGACCTCGTTGGCGGTGTTGCCGGGGAGATAGCGACAGGCGATGTCGAGCCCGGCGGCCTCCGGGTCGCCGGGGGGCAGCAGGCTGCGCTGGAGGATCAGGGCGCGCTCGTGCTCGCGGCGGTAGAGGCGGGCGTTGTCGATACAGACGGCGGCGCGGGCGGCCAGCTCGGTCGCGAGGGCCCGGTCCCGGGCGTCGAACGGCTCGCTGCCCTTCGTACGGGAGAAGCGGACGAGGCCCACCACGGTGTCGTGGGCGACCATCGGCACGGCCAGCGTGGACTGCACGAAGCCCCCGTCGTCGCCGGGCACGTCCTCGATGTGCCCGGTGCGCAGCGCGACGGCGGACGGCGAGCCGAAGGGGTAGCGGTGGACGGAGCCGAGGGCGGGGGGCGCACCGCCCGGGGGCCCGGACGCGTGGGACGCGGCGCCGGGCAGGGCGTCGGACACGGCGCTGGCGAAGGCGACGCGGCGCAGTTCGGCGGAGCCGCCGACCGCTTCCTGGCTGAGCGGGCTCCAGCCGCCGGGCGCCGCCTCGTCCCCGGTGAGCAGGGCCTGGTAGAGGTCGACGGAGGCCAGGTCGCAGAAGACCGGGACGGCGACGTCGAGGAGTTCGCGGGCGGTGGTCTCCAGGTCCAGGGAGTTCCCGATGCGGGCACTGGCTTCGTTGAGCAGGGCGAGGTTGCGGCGGGCGCTGGCGGCCTCGCGGGCGGCGGTGTGACGCCGGGTCACGTCGGTGGCGAGCCCGGCGATGCCGATGGGACGGCCGGAGCCGCTGTGCACCCGGTAGAGGTTCATCGACCAGTGGCGGCGCTCGGTGTCGCCGGGGGCCGTGCCGACGAGTTGGAGGTCGGTGACGGAGTTGCCCGTCTCCAGGACGCGTTCGAGGGTGGCGGTGAGGCGGTCGGCCTCGGCGCCGGTGAGGTAGTCGCCGACGGTGCGGCCCTGGTGGTCGTCGGCGCGGCCGCCGAAGACGGTGGCGAAGCGCTCGTTGGCCCGGACGACGGTGAGATCGGTGCCGAACAGGACGAAGCCGAAGGGAGATTGGCCGAAAATCGCCTGCGAGGCGGCGAGGTCCGTCTCGATGCGGCGCAGGGCGCGGACGTCCACGACGATGCAGACCGCCGCCCGTTCACCGGTGGCCGTCTCGCTGGGCATCACATAGATCTCGGCGAGCCCGTGCGTCCCGTCCTCGCCGGGCACCCGGAAGGGGACGAGGCCCGTCCACTCCTTGCCGTCGAGCACCTCGCCGACGCGGCGGTGGCCCTCGCGGCGGACCTCGCCGGGCAGGAACGCCTCGACCGGGTCCTTGCCCACGGCCTCGTGGGCGGCCACGCCGAAGAGACCGGCGGCCCGGCGGCTCCACTGCTCGATCAGCCCGTCGGGCCCGATCGAGAAGGAGGCGACTCTGATGTAGTCGTAGATCGAGCCGGGCGGACTGCTCTGCCACACGACGTCGCCCGCTGTCCCAGGTATTTCGCTCACGCGACCGTCCCCTCCAGCTCACACACCGGACCGGTCATGCCCGCAGTATTCAGCACTACGGCCCCGTCCGGCACGGCGTTCACGATCACAGCACGGTCTCAGTCCCTTTCAGCCAGGTTCGGCCCCGACCTCCGGTGATCGCTGTGCGTCCCACCTCACTCCTAACCAGGCAGAGCCAGCTCGAACCACACCGTCTTGCCGCTCTTTCCCCGCCGGGTCCCCCAGCGCCTGGCCGCACAGGCCACGAGCTGGAGCCCCCGGCCGCTCTCGTCGTCGGGTCCCGCCGTACGTTCGGTGGGTGGATCGGGGAGGGGATCGGAGACTTCCACGAGGAGACCGGCGCGGGCGGCGGAGTGGTCCCCGTCCGGATGGGGGCGCAGCAGCCGCACCCCGATGGGACCCGGGGTGTAGCGCATGGAGTTGGTGACCAGTTCGCTGACCAGCAGAATCGCTTCGTCACCGACGGCGGCGTCGAGCCCCCAGCCACGGAGGGTGTCCTGGACGGCGTGCCGGGCGGTGCGCACCGCACCGGGGACAGCCGGAAAGCTCCACTCGGCTCGATCGCCTTCGGTATCGGTCACGCCGATCACTCCCAGAGCCGGCAACGGTGACGCCCCGTCTGCGCGGGGCAAACACCACATACCCGATATTGCGGGGCGAATACCGCCGGGCTCGACACGCGGGGCGTACGGGTGTACGGCGGCGCGCACGTACGGGTGCCCGGGAAACGGGGGCGCACACACCGCGCCGCCACGCGCCGCACCATGATCCGCGCGCGGGGCCCAGGGGCTCTCGCGCCGGACTCAGTCCAGGTCGCCGGCGGCCCTGAGGTCGTCGAAGAGCAGCTGGTCGACGGGCGGCACCCGGTCGCGGTCGGCGTACGAGAACCACGCCACGTCCTCGATCTCGCTGCTGGCCCTCAGCTCACCGCTGAACCCGGCGGTGTAGCAGGCCATCCGGACCACCGCGCCGTCCGGCAGACCGGGTCCGCCGGCCTCGTACGTCCCCACATGCGCGACCGACTCCGCGTCGATACGGACCGTCAGCTCCTCCTCGATCTCGCGCACGAGGGTGTCGAGGTCGCTCTCGGCGCCCTCCCGCTTGCCGCCCGGGATGTAGAAGACGTCCTTCCCGCGCGGGCGGGCGCACAGGATGCGGCCCCCCTCGATCCGCACCCACGCCACCGTGTCGATCAGCACCGGCACCTTCACGCCCTCCAGTTCGCCGAACGCCTCGGCCGGCCACTTCTTCTCCTCGGCGCTCGGCCGCACCGCCGCGGCCGTGCGGAGTCACCGTCCAACTCGCCCTCGCGTACGGCATGGCGGTGCGGTGCACCGCCCTCGCCGCGCCGGACCGGCGCACGGCGCACTGGGGCCGTGCGCCGCACGCCTTTACGACTGGGCGGCCTGCCCCACGCGCTCCACCCAGTACAGCTGCTTGTGCCCCCGGTCCTGCAACTTGTCGGCCGCGCGCTGGGCCTCGCCCTGCGTGGCGTACCTGCCCACGCGGTAGCGGTTGCCGTTGTCGTCCTGCCGTATCACCAGCCAGGAAAGCACGGCACCGCTGTCACTCATCGTGTTTCTCCCGAGCATCGCGCCCCTCCCCTGAACGATGTGCACGCTTCTAAGGAACTCCAGGAAACCCCGGTACGCATATGCCTGAGCCTACGCCTGACCTTTACTCAACGAATACGTCTTTACACAAAGAGGTACCGATCCGGCCAGGAACGGACCAACGCCCTGGGGGCGCATTCTCTCGAATGCGCCCCCAGGGCGTTGCAGCGGGATCGGGACATGACAATCAAGGCCGGTCCGCCCGGCGTTCACCTCACGGGAAGCCGGTATCCCACCCGGTAGCGGTCGGCCGGCACCACCACGTCGGCGGTCTCGACGGGCCGCCCCGAGGCGTAGAAGGTCCGCTCGACCACCATCACCACATGGCCGGGGACCCCGCCCAGCGCCACGAGCTCCTCCGCAAGCCCCGGGCGCGCGCCCACCTGCTCGGCCACGTTGTCCACGATCACGTCGATGGCGGCCATCCGCTCGACCACCCCGCAGCCGCCCAGCGGGCCCTCCTCCGGCAGCATCACCGGCGTCCGCCCCGTGATGGCCAGGGGCTCCCAGGAGGTGGAGAGCATCACGGGGTCACCCGCCTCCCGGAACACGTAATGCGTGCGCATGACGCGGTCGCCCGGTTCGATCCCGAGCCGGGCGGCGATCTCGGGGCTCGCGCCCTCCTGCTCGCTGCGCGACTCCCAGGTCCCGCGCACGCCGTCGGCCGCCTGCTCCTGGCGGAACGGGCCCGCGCCCGCCTCGGGCCGGAAGCCGGAGCGCTCGACCATGCGGGGCACCGGCCGCTCGCGCACGTACGTCCCCGAGCCGGAGCGGCCCTCGACCAGGCCCTCCGCCATCAGGACCTTGCGCGCCTCCAGGGCGACGGTGTCCGAGACCCCGTACTCCTCGCGGATGCGCGCCTGCGACGGCAGGCGCGTATGCGGCGGCAGCAAACCGTTGACGATCTTCTCTCTCAGATCGCTCGCCACGCGCAGATAGGCGGGCTGCTCACCGAAAGCCACAGGCCACTCCCCAAGAGGTTGACGGACTGCGACAGCGTCGCAACCGTGGGTTCCGAATCGCAAGCGCAGGCCACAGTTTCACTCGAAGTGATGACATTGAGCGGGCCTGCGCATAGTCCGCCACACGAGGGCGAGAACCCCTTCGAACCGCCTTTGCCAAACCCTTGACCCCGTTTGGTCCAGACCAATAACTTCTGGCCTCATGCGTCGAAGAACCCTGTCTTCACTCGCCATCGCCGCCTGCGCCATCACGCTCGCGGCCTCCTTCTCCCCCGCCGCCAACGCCTCGTCCGGGCACGGCAGTCACGGCGGCGGGCACGGCCACCACGGCTCCGCGCCCGAGTACAAGCGCGTCGGCTACTTCACCCAATGGGGCGTCTACGGCCGCGACTTCCAGGTCAACGACCTGGAGACGAGCGGCACCGCGGCCAAACTCACCCATGTCAACTACTCGTTCGGCAACGTCAGTGCGGACGGCAAGTGCTTCACGGGCAATGTGCCCGGCGAGGCCGACGCCTGGGCGGACTACGTCCGTCCGCTCGACGCGGCCAACTCCGTGGACGGGGTCGCCGACACCGACGACCAGAGGCTGGCGGGCAACTTCAACCAGCTGCGGGAGCTCAAGGCCAAGCATCCCGGGCTCAAGGTGATGATCTCGCTCGGCGGCTGGAGCTGGTCCACGCACTTCTCCGACGCGGCCCGCACCGCCGCGTCGCGCAAGGCGCTCGTCGCCTCCTGCATCGACCTGTACATCAAGGGCAATCTGCCGGTGGACGGGACGCGCGGCGGCGAGGGCGCGGCGGCCGGGCTCTTCGACGGCATCGACATCGACTGGGAATGGCCGGGATCCGCCGGTGACACCGACACGGTGTACCGCCCGGAGGACAAGCGGAACTTCACCGCCCTGGTGCACGAGTTCCGCACCCAGCTCGACGCGTACGCGAAGAGCGCGGCCAAGGGCCGCCACCACGGCGCGAAGCCCAAGCACTACGACCTCTCGGCGTTCGTCCCGGCGTCCCCCGAGAAGATCGACGCCGGCTTCGACGTGCCGCGCATCATGCGGGACTTCGACTTCGTGAACCTCCAGGGCTACGACTTCCACGTCTCCGGCGAGGCGAAGACGGCCCAGCAGTCCGCGCTGTACGCGAAGGGCGACTACAGCGTCGACCGGACCGTGCGTGACTGGCTGAAGCGGGGCGCCCCGGCGCGCAAGCTGGTGATGGGCATGCCCTTCTACGGCCAGGGCTGGACGGGTGTGACCGGCGGCGGCGACGGCCTCGGACAGCCGGCGGCGGGCCCCGCCCCGGCGACCTGGGCGGCCGGTTACGAGGACTACAAGGCCCTCAGGAAACTGGCCGAATCCGGTACGTACAAGGTGCACCGCAACGCGCGTGACGGCAGCGCCTGGCTGTTCGACGGCACCACGCTGTGGACGTACGACGACCCCCAGGTGCTGCGCACCAAGACCGCGTACATCCGCGACCACCGGCTCGGCGGCGCGATGTTCTGGTCACTGGACGGCGACACGGAGAACGGCGAGCTGATCACGGCCGTCGACCGCGGGCTCTCCTCCCGCCGGTAGCAACACCCCGAGAGGGGCGGCTGCGTACGACGGCGGCCGCCCCTTTCGCATCACACCCTCGATGTGACGCCTCGCCAAGGTCTCGTCAAAGTCCCTGCATACAGGCCCTCTTGACGAGTACACGCCCATGAGTATGGTCTAGACCTAAGGTGAGCCGTGGTCGCCCTTGGCGTCCGTCGGCGCGCGAAGGGCTGCGGGCGGCGCCCCCTCGCCACCGGCCGTACCCCTGCCCCCACCGCGCCGGCACCCCCTGACAAGGCCGCTGCTCGGTGCGGGCATGTCCGACCGCTGCCGTCACCCCGCGGCAGTCCTCAGCGAAGGAGTTGGCATGAACGCGAAGCGAAAACTGGCCCTCGTGCTCGGTGCGGGAGTCGCCCCCCTGCTCGCGGTGGTCCTGCCCGCCACCACGGCCAGTGCGCACGGTTACGTCTCCTCGCCGCCGAGCCGCCAGGCGCAGTGCGCGTCGGGCGTCGTCGACTGCGGCCAGATCAAGTACGAGCCGCAGAGCGTCGAGGGCCCCAAGGGCCTGAGGAGCTGCAGCGGAGGCAACGCGCAGTTCGCCGAGCTGGACAACGACAGCAAGGGCTGGAAGGCCACCCCGGTCGGCAGCTCCGCCGACTTCTCCTGGACGCTGACGGCCCGCCACGCCACGAGCACCTGGCAGTACTACATCGGCGGCTCGAAGATCGCGGAGTTCAACGACAACGGCGCGCAACCCGGCGCCACCAAGACCCACCATGTGAACCTCAGCGGCTACAGCGGCCGCCAGAAGGTGCTGGCCGTCTGGAACATCGCGGACACCGCCAACGCGTTCTACGCCTGCATCGACCTCCAGATCGGCGGAGGCGGCACCCCCGGCGGCGGTGACGGCGGGGACCCGGGCGACTGCGCCGCCTCGGCGTGGGAGGCCGGCCGCGTGTACAACGGCGGCGACACGGTCTCGTACAACGGGCACACCTGGCGCGCCAAGTGGTGGGTCCAGGGCGACCAGCCCGGCACGACCGGCGAGTGGGGCGTCTGGGAGGACCTGGGCGCCTGCTGACGCGCGTCCCTCCGCGGGGCTCCGGCCTCGCGGAGGGGTACGTACGGGGCAGGGCTCATGCCGCGTGCTCATGGCGCCTCCTCATGCCGCGCACTCATGCCGCGTCCTCATGCCGCGTACGACTCGTTCCGCGCGCGGCCCTCGGCGGCGAGGACCTTGCGCGTGACGCGCTCGGCGATCGCCGCGACCAGGGCGCGCGGCCGACGCGGCAGCAGGTGTGCGGACAGGGAGTTGCCGAAGCCCGGGGTGACATAGGCGCGGTCGCGGTCGAGGGCGGCCAGCGCGGCGCGCACGACCGGCTCCGGCGTGCTCATCGACCCGTTGACGGCCGCCTCTCGGGTCCCGATGGCCTCGAAGAACGGCGTGTCGACCGGCCCGGGGCAGAGGGTGAGCACGCGCACGCCGCGTCCGCGGCACTCCTGGCGCAGGGACAGCCCGAAGTTCAGCACGAACGCCTTGGCGGAGCTGTAGACCGCGAAGTACGGGGCGGGCTGGAAGGCCGCGGTGGAGGCGACGTTGACGACGGCACCGGTGCCGCGTTCCAGCATGCCGGGGAGCAGGGCGTGGGCGAGGCCGACGAGCGCGACGACGTTGACCATCAGCTGGTCGTGGTCGCGCTCCGCGTCGATGTCCTCGAAGCGGCCGCAGGTTCCGAACCCCGCGTTGTTGAACAGCAGCCCGATCCGCAGGCCGAGCACGTCGAGCCGGTCGGCGACGGCGCGGGCGGCGCCGGGCTCGGCGAGGTCCTGGACGAGGACGTGGGCGCGCACGCCGTGCTCGACCTCCAGCCGCGCGGCGAGGGCGGTGAGCCGGTCCTCCGAACGCGCGACCAGGACGAGGTCGTGCCCACGGGCGGCGAGCTGGGCGGCGAACTCCGCGCCGAGCCCGGAGGAGGCACCGGTGACGAGGGCGGTTGCGGACATGGAGGTCTCCCTGGGAGAGGGCTGAATGGACCGAACACCTGAAACATCAGGGTACCCATTACCCCGCTAACTGCAACACTCATGTCCCATCTACCCAAAAAATGGCGCACGGGTGTTACGTTTCCTGGGTAGAGGCGGCGGAACGGACAAGGAGTGGACGATGGCCGGTGAGACGGCGGCACGGCCGCTGCGGGCGGACGCGGAGCGCAGCGTGCGCCTGATTTTGGAGGCGGCGGAACGCCTGCTCTCCAAGGACCCCGGGGCCTCGATGGAGCAGATCGCGGCCGAGGCGGGCGTGTCCCGCACGACGATCCACCGCCGCTTCGCACACCGCCAGGCGCTGATCGACGCCCTGGCCCTGTCGGCGGCCCGCCAGCTCGCCCAGGCGGTGGCCGACGGCCGCCCCACCACCGCCCCGCCCCTGGTGGCCCTGCACCGGATCACCGCGAACGTCCTGGAGGTCAAGGGCGCCTGGACCTTCGCCCTGAGCCTCCCCGCGACCCCCGGCACGGAGGCGGCGGCGCTCCACGAATCGATGACCGAACACTGCCTCACGGTCCTCTCCCGAGCCCGCGAAGCCCACCTCATCGCCCCCACGTCCGACCTCCCCTGGCTCCAACGCGTCTACTACGCCCTGCTCGGCGAGACGTTGCACGGCAACCCGAACGACCCGGTAACGGACCCGGACGCGCTGGCGGCGCGAGTGGTGGAGACGTTCCTGCACGGGGCGGGGGGACGGGGCTGAGGCATCCCGGGTTGTCAGTGCCCACTGCTTTCATGACGCCATGGGCACCGCACGCGACACCGCAGCCCTCCTCCCCGACCCCGAGGAACTCCGCGCCCACTTGAGGGCACTGGCGGTCCTGGATGCCGCGATCGGCGACGACCCACTGTTCGTCTGCTACACCTTCGATACGGCGTGGGGCCCCGACGAGGAAGTGGCCCTGATGAGCAACGGCTCGGGCGACGACTTCTCCGTCCACTTCACCCCGGCCGGCGTGCTCATCCGGGGCTTCGACCACGAGTCGGCGATGAGCCCGTACGTGAACGAGGAGGTCTGGCCGGGCCTCATCGAGGACGTACCGGCCTCACTGAGCCCGATCCTCCGCGATCCGGCCTTCCGCGATGAGGACATCGACATCCCACGCGTCACCGCGTGCCTCTGGCAGGAGACCGGCGACCCCCTCTGGCACACCGGCGCATCCATCGACTTCCCGGCGGACAACGCGTCCCCGGACGGCTCCGGCTTCCTCTTCGGCCTCCTCACGGACCGCTCCCCCGAGGCCGTCCAGGCGTACTTCGAGGACTACTACGAACGCCCCGTCCCCCTGGAAGCCATCCACCACGCCCTGACGGGCCTCCCCCTCACCCCTGCGATAACGAAAGCCCTCAGCCGATCCACCCCGTGATGGCATCGGCCAGCGCCTGGCCGCCCTCCTGAACCGCAGTGCCGACAACCAGTGCGGGCAACGTCCGTGCCAGCTGCAACAGCACACCCTCGTCGGGCGGTGACGCGGTGAGCTGGGCGTCGATCGTCTCCGTCATGCCGCGCAGGACGGGCGCGGTGGCCAAGTCCTGCTGGTGCCGCTCCAGTTCGGTGCGGAACGCGGTGAGCAGGTCGCGTACGTCCTCGGGCCCTGCGGTGTGCCGGACCGACGCCGACTGGTGCACACCGCGGATGTCCCGTCCGACGACGTTCTGAATCGGGGCGATGCTGTCGCCGCCGATGTGGATGGCCGAGCTGGGTTCCCTGTCCGGGTCGGGGCGTCGACGGCCGATCATCACTTGCCTCCTTGGGGTGCGCTGCCCTGGCTCACGCCACTGATGTTGCTGCCGGCAACGTTCTGGATCGGTGCGTGGTTGTCGCCGTACACCTGGATGTTGGTGATCACAGCAGCCACCTGCTGTTCGTAGGGGGCGGTATCGACCCCCAGCTCTTCGAGATACTCGGCAACAGTCCGAAAGACACAGGTCTGCATGAGAACGACATGCCTCTTGGCATCGTCGCTCTGGTGCATGTCCGTGACCTCCTCCATGGAGTAGCGGTCACGCACACTGACGGGGTCCTTCTCCTCGCCCCGGCCGCCGCCGCTCTCTTCCAGGTGCTTCGCCGGCCCCCGCCCGAAGCGGGCCGCGAACCGCCAGGCAGCCAACGGACCCACCACCGCGTCCAACAAGGACTGCACGGTGAGCCAGCGAAGGAGCCGGAAGTGCCGGAGCGCCAGCGGCGCGTCCGTCCCGCGCAGCTCGTTGTACACCGGTGTCACGACGTGCGGCCGGACCGTCAAATGGAGTTCCCCGCCCTCCAAGGCCGCGTGAACGAATACGGTGACCACGACCTCGCCGTCCCAGGTCACGCACTGAGCACGCATATACAGGCGGTCAGGCACACTTGACGGCGATTGCCGGCCCCGGCCACGAAGTTTCGGCTCCCCCGCCTTGGCGTTTCGCGCACGCCGAAGCCACAGATCCGACGGAAGGCCGACCACATCGGAGGCCGTGAAGCCCGGCAGCGGTTCGGTGATCTCCTGCGGACCTCGCCCCAGGTCCCGCAGCGCCTCACGCATGCGAGCCAACAGCTCCCGGTCCTCGAACGGTTCAACCGCCCCGTTCGCGCTCTTGGGCTTCAGCGGAACGATCATGTCCGCGATGCCCCAGACGTAGCGCCCGGCACCGACGAATCGCTCCGGTACGTCGTAAGGCAGCTCGATCAGCCCCTGCCCGTCCTTCAACCGAGCTATCCGCCGCTTGCCCTTCGGGGCCACCCACGGCAGCCGCCCGGAGGCAATCTCGCCGCCGACGATCCGGCCGAGCGACGCGCGGGCCACGAGCCGATCCGCGGCAAACACCACGGCTCCGCCGATGAGCAGCACAAACGGCGCGAAGACCAATTCGAGTCGTATGCCGATGACTTGGCCGCCAATGGGCCATGCGTAGGGAACGACAGCCAGCAGCCACGGCAGGCACAGCACCAAGTACGCCAGGCCGGGCCGGGAAGAACGACCCACTGCCCTCGGCTTCCGCTCCGCCCGGGCCGCCGCCCAGCGCAGGAAAAGCGCCAGAAGGGCGGCGGTGCCCCAGACCGCAGAAGCCCAAGGAGCGACACTCGCGACGGCCACGAACACGAGGAGAAGCGCCGCGCGCCGCGCCCAGCGCCGCCGCCGGACACGAAGACCGTGCGCCGCCACCGGCTCGAGGTCGAACCCGTAGGACGGGACCGGCAACGGAGGCCCGTGCACAACATGATCGACGACCCACTGGGCCATCTGCTCCCCCAGAGGGGGACAGTCGTCGCTGCCCTCGAGGTAAATCCGCCGTCGAGCACTCCGGCGCGGCTTCTCGGGCTTGTCGCCTTTACCCAGAAGCTTGCGCCACCACGCCCTGATGGGCTTCAAGCGGTCAGGGCGCGCATACATGCTCTGGCACAACAGCTTGGTCACCACAGATGCCCTGGGGTTCACCTCGTCGCCGCGCGACCCGGCATCGTCCGGCGCCATCCGGTTCTGGCTAGGAATCCCCGGAAGCCCTCCCGCCGCCTCGCCCGCATGCCGCTGGGCACGCAGCTCCCGTTCCCGCCCCATGACTCCGCCCCCGTTGTTCGGTACGGCGGGCATCCTTGTCGCGCCCGGCAGCGACGACCAGACCACAAACGCAACATTGCTCGCATATCTTCACACCCGTGCGGATTGTCCGAATCCAACCCCTCGGACCGCCCTATCGGAGCATTGGTGTACACATGGCACACTCGGTACGCTTGACTGCATGACGCAGCCGCAACCCATAGAGTCCATCCGCGCCGTACGCGCGCACCTGGCGGAGGTCGTGGAGCGTGCCGACCGGGACGACGTACCCACCGTGATCACCCGACGGGGCAAGCAGGTCGCCGCCATCGTCTCCATCGAGGTGCTGCGCAAGTACCAGGAGTGGGAAGAGCGCGAGATCAACCGGATCATCGACGAGCGTATGGCCGACTCCGCACCCGGCATCCCGATCGAGGACGTCATGAGGGAGACGCTGGAACGCGGTGAGTAAGTACCGAACCGTCTTTCGCCCCGAGGCGCAGGCCGAGCTACGGAAGATCCCTCGCGGCATGGCCCTGCGCATCCTGGCCAAACTGGCCGAGCTGGAGAGCGATCCCCTGGGCTTCAACACCACCGCGCTCGTGTCACAGCCGGACCGTCGCCGCCTGCGAGTCGGCGACTACCGAGTCGTGTACACGATCGACAACGGAGAGGTCGTGGTGTGGGTCGTCCATATCGGTCATCGCTCCACCGTGTACGACACCTGATCTCCGCGGAACCCCGTGACTGCACCCACGACACAGCCCGGGCACGCACGAAGGGGCCGACTCCCAAGGAGTCGACCCCTTCTGAACCGCACGCTTGCCACGTCAGTGACGCGGCGACGTGTCATCCGCTCACACGTTGAAACGGAACTCCACCACGTCGCCGTCCTGCATCACGTACTCCTTGCCCTCCATGCGGGCCTTGCCCGCTGCGCGGGCTTCGGCGACCGAGCCGGTTTCCATCAGGTCTTCGAAGGAGATGATCTCCGCCTTGATGAAGCCCTTCTGGAAGTCGGTGTGGATGACGCCGGCCGCCTCCGGGGCCGTGGCGCCCTTCTTGATGGTCCAGGCGCGGGTTTCCTTGGGGCCTGCCGTGAGGTACGTCTGGAGGCCCAGGGTGTCGAAGCCGACGCGGCCGAGGGTGGCGAGGCCGGGTTCTTCCTGGCCCATGGACTGGAGGAGTTCCAGGGCCTCGTCGTCGTCCAGCTCGATCAGCTCGGACTCGATCTTGGCGTTCAGGAAGATCGCCTCGGCGGGGGCGACCAGGGCGCGCTGTGCGTTCTTGAAGTCCTCGTCCACCAGCTCGTCCTCGTCGACGTTGAACACGTAGATGAAGGGCTTGGTGGTGAGGAGGTGGAGCTCGTGGAGGAGGCGGCCCTTCTCCGTGGAGGCCGTGATGCCCGCGTGGAAGAGGGTGTCGCCGGCTTCGAGGATCTTCTGCGCCTCCTCGACCGCCGCGAGCACCGCGACCTTCTCCTTCTGGAGGCGGGACTCCTTCTGGAGGCGCGGGATCGCCTTCTCGACCGACTGGAGGTCCGCGAGGATCAGCTCGGTGTTGATCGTCTCGATGTCGTCCTTGGGCGAGACCTTGCCGTCGACGTGGACGACGTTCTCGTCCTTGAACGCGCGGATGACCTGGCAGATAGCGTCCGACTCGCGGATGTTCGCGAGGAACTTGTTGCCCAGGCCCTCGCCCTCGCTCGCACCCCGTACGATCCCGGCGATGTCCACGAAGTCCACCGTCGCCGGGAGGATCTTCTGCGAGTTGAAGATCTTCGCCAGGGCATCCAGACGGCGGTCCGGGACGCCGACCACGCCGACGTTCGGCTCGATCGTGGCGAACGGGTAGTTGGCCGCCAGCACGTCGTTCTTGGTCAGGGCGTTGAACAGGGTCGACTTGCCGACATTCGGCAGTCCGACGATTCCGATACTAGTACTCATGCCACAAACGTCCGCTCAGGATCAAGAAGGGTGGGGTCGGCCGCGACGGCGGCCCAGGCGTGCCATCGTCCACATGCGCGTATCACGGTACAGGGACCGGGGCGAGGAGATCTCCTCGGTCAGAACCAGTGCAGGCAGTGCGGGGAGACGTCGCTCGCGAACAGCGCGTCCGCGTGCGCGGCGGCGGCCGGGTCGTGCGCCCGGATGTGCCCGGCCCGTACGAGCGTGCTCGGGCGGGTGCCGCCGAGGTAGACCGAGCCCAGGTCCCGTACGTCCAGCGACAGGTCGGGCCGCCGGTCCGTGGCCACGCACTCCGCCCTGCCGTCGCGCACGGTCAGCAGGTAGCGGCCGTGCTCGCCCAGGAACGGGTCGTCCACGTCCAGCACCAGCTCCCCGTCCGTGAACCAGCCGCGCGCCGTCAGCGCACGCGGTACGTCGAGCAGGCGCACCCAGAGCCAGTCGGTGTGGCCGCCGACCTCACCGGCCCGGACGTCCGCGAGCTGCCACCGCAGCGGGTGCTCCGGCGGGACGTGCCGGAACACGACCTGGGAGACCAGGTCGTGCCCGAGGGCGTACCGGGCCAGGGCGGTGAAGGCCGCGTCGTCCACGGCGATGGTCTCGTCCACGGTCAGGGTGCCGGACTCCGTCGAGTAGCTGGCGTAACCGTCCGGCGTGCCCTCCGCGTCCCGGTGCACGGCCACGTAGCGCGGGGTCCGGGCGACCGGCGGCTGGCCCGCGCCCAGCTCCCACCAGCGGTGCGGCCGGGACAGCGCGCCGGGCTGCGCGCGGCGGTACCGGTCGTAGACCGCTTCCAGGATCTCGCCGCAGTCGGCCCGCCGCAGCACCTCGACGGAGCCGGTGCCGGAGGTGCCCGTACCGCCGGATCCGCCAGAAGCGTCCCCCGCCCCCCGCGGCTCCGCCCACTCCCCCTCTGCCGCGCCACCGTCAGCCGCGCCGTCGACGTCGCGGGGCCGTACCCGAACCGCCCGTAGATCCGCGCTTCCGAGGCCAGCAGCACCGACAGGTACTCGCCCCGCTCCCGCACATCGGCGAGCTGCCGGCGCATCATCGCGCTGAGCACGCCGCGCCGCCGGTGCGAGGGCAGGACGCCGACGGCGGTCACTCCGGCGGCCGGGACGGGCTCACCGCCGGGGAGGGTCAGCTCGAAGGAGTACGCGGCGGCCGTGCCCACGGGCTTTCCGTCCGGGGCCACGGCGAGCAGGGCGCGGTCCACCTCCAGCGCCGACCACCAGCGCCCGCCCTCCGCGACGGGGGTCTCCGGGAACTGCCCGAAGGCCGTGTGGACGGTCTCGACGAAGACCTCGAAGTCCTCGTCGGTCGTGGGACGGATCTCCATCACTGCCGTTTCTCCTCGGGTTCGGAAAGGGGCCCAGCGTACGGGTGGCCCCGCGCCGGGCGCACCGGATCACTCGTGGGCGGTACGCAGGGTCACGGCCCCGCGGAAGTCCCCCGGCGCCATCCGCGACATCGCGTCCAGCGACGCGTCCGGCACCGGCAGCAGGTGGGCGTCGACCCAGGTGTCCCCGGTCGCCCCGTTGGCCCACGGGTCGTCGATCACCACCGCACCGGGCACGACCCCGTGGCACAGCACCCAGTGCGGCACCTCGAACCCCTGCATCGCGGCGAGCGAGAGCAGCAGGAGTACGTGGTCCCGCCGGGCGATCGCGTCACGGACCGCGCTCAGCGGGAGGTGGTCCGGGTCGACGGGGACGCCGATGCGCTCGGCCTCCGTACGGGACACCCGCTGGAGCACCGCGCGCCACTCCTGGTCGCCCGGGGCCAGGTGGTCGAGCATGACCGGCCGGTCCGTGTCGAGGTGGACCGTGACCTTGGACGAGGGCCGGGCCCGGCGCAGGGCGACGCCCAGGCCGACGGGCTCGCAGGCCATGAAGTTGGTCGCGTCCCGCCACAGCGTCAGCTCCGCCCGGCGGTCCAGCGCCTCGCGCGGCAGGACGCCCGCGTGCACCTGCGCGACGAGGGCGGTGACGGCGCCGCAGCTGAAGTGGGTGGTCTGCCCGTAGTACGGGGGCGCGGTCACCGCGTCGCCGTTCAGCCAGCGGACGTAACCGGTGGCCGGCCCGTTCCCGCCCTCCGACTGCGAGAGCGGCGGGTCCAGGGGCGCGAAGCCCGCGGCGGCGGCCTCCTGCGGCGTGACCGTCCACCCCTCCCACTTCAGCTGTACGAGGCCCCGGTCGCGCGCGTGGGCGGCGACGGCCTCGATGACGGCCGGTACGTCGCCCACGGCGTCCACGATCTTCAGATACGCCGTGCCCGGGCGGGCGGTCACGAGCGCGGCGCCCGTCCACTCCGCGCCGTCACCGCGCACGGCGACGAGGTGCGGGGCGTGGGCGGAGCGGTCGACCGCGTCCCAGCGCTCCGCCACCTCCGGGGGGACGAGCGGGGCCGGCGCGGTGCCGGGCCCGTACGGCACGGGCCCTTCTTGCGGGGAGGACGACATTCGAATGCTCCAGAGAGAGTCAGGCGCGGGACTGCTTCAGCACCCACACGAAGTACGGCGCGCCGACCAGCGCGATCATCAGCCCCGCCGGCACCTGGGAAGGGGCCGCGACGGTGCGCCCCAGCGCGTCCGCCACGCACACCAGCACCCCGCCGAGCAGCATCGCGACCGGGATCGTACGGGCCTGCCGGGCACCCACCAGGGAACGGGCTAGGTGCGGGGCGACGAGCCCCACGAAGCCGACGACGCCGATGGCGATCACGCTGAGCGCGGCCAGCACCGCGGCGATCGCCAGGGCCGCGAAGCGGGTGCGCTCCACCCTGACGCCGACGATGCGCGGGGTGTCCTCGTCGACGGCGAGCAGGTCGAGCCGCTCGCGCATGGCCAGCAGTACGGGGAGGCCGAGGGCCAGGGCCACGGCGACCGGGACGGTGTCGGAGAACGTACGGCCGTAGGTCGTGCCGGAGAGCCAGGTGAAGATGCGGGGCGTGTTGTACGGGTCGGCGCGCAGCAGCAGGAACGTGGTCACCGCGCTGAGGCCGTACCCCACACCGATGCCGATCAGTACGAAGCGGTCGGGCAGGAAGCCGCCGCGCCAGGCCAGCAGGGCGATCACCGCGAAGGTGGCGAGCCCGGCCGCGACGGCGACCGCGACCAGCACCGCCTGTCCGCCGCCGAGCCCCGAGGTGACGACGCCCGCGGCGCCGAGACCGGCGCCCGCCGTGATGCCGAGGATTCCGGGCTCCGCGAGCGGGTTGCGTACGGTGCCCTGCACCACGCATCCGGCGAGTCCCAGCGCCATGCCGGCGAGGACGGCGGCGGTGACCCGGGGCACCCGGTCGTCCAGGGCGGCCCCGATCAGGTCGGGTGCGGTGCCCTGGATCCAGAGCGCGATGTCCCCGGTCTTCAGCCAGAGGCTCCCCGCCAGGGTGCCGACGAGGGCGGCCGCGACCAGCAGGACCGCCGCGCCGGTCACGACGAGGAGGAAGGCGCGCCGGGACCGGGCGGCGACCCGGGCCCGCGGCGGCTGCTGGACGCGGCCGGTGTCGCGCAGCCGCAGCGCGAGGACCACGATCACGACGGAGCCGAGGAGCGCGGTGGGCACCCCGGTGGGGATGGAGGCCGCCCCGTCCGCCCCCTGCACCGCGCGCAGGACCGCGTCCGCGAGCAGGATGAGCAGCGCGCCGAGCAGGCCGGCCGCGGGGATCAGGAGCAGGTGGCGGCGGAGCGCGCGGACCCGGCCGGCGATCAGGCGGGCCAGGACGGGGGCGCCGAGGCCGACGAAGGCCATCGGGCCCGCGAGGGTCACCGAGGTGCTGGTCAGGAGGACCGCGCAGACCACGGCGAACACGCGGGTGCTCCGGATCGGCACGCCGAGGGTGGCCGCGGTGTCGTCGCCGAGGTTCATCACGTCGAGCCGCCGGGAAAGGGCGAGGGCGGCGCAGAGCACCAGGACGACGAGGGGGATCGCGCGCAGCGAGGCGTCGATGTCGAGCTGCGAGAGCGAGCCGCTGCCCCAGGCGTAGAGGCCGGTGGTGTTCTGCTTGAACAGGATGAGGAGCATCCCGGTCGCGGAGTCCAGGGCCATCGCGAGCGCCGATCCGGCGAGGATCAGGCGGGTGCCCGAGGTGCCCGCCGCCCGGCCCGCGAGCAGCAGCACGAGCGCCGCAGCGACCAGGCCGCCGGCGAAGGCGACGACGCCCGAGGCCCACAGCGGTACGGAGAGGCCGAAGGCGGCGACGAGCGAGACGGCGAAGTAGGACCCGGCCGAGACCGCGAGGGTGTCGGGCGAGGCCAGCGCGTTGTGCGTGACGGACTGGAGGAGCGTACCGGCGCAGCCGAGGGCGAAGCCGACCGCGACGCCCGCGAAGAGGCGCGGCAGCCGGGAGCCGGTGAGGATCTCGCCGACCGGAGCGCCGTCGGCGCTGTCCTGCTGCCCGGCGAGGTGGCGGACCAGGTCGCCGACGCCGACGCCCGAGGTGCCCTGGGTCAGGTGCCACAGGCCGACCAGGACGGTCGCGGCGAGGAGGAGTGCCAGGACGGCCGCCCCGGCGGGAGCGCCGCCGCGTTCCTTGAGCGGACGCGGGGGCGCTCCCTCGGCGGGTGGCGCTGTGCGTACGGCGCTCACTTCTTGTCGAGTACGTCGACGTAGGCGTCGATCGCCTGCTCGTTGGAGCGGGGACCGCCGGCGCCCCAGACCCGGGCCGGGAAGGCGTGGGCGCGGCCTTCCTTCACGGCCGGGAGCTTCTTCCAGATCGGGTTCTTCCGGAGCGCGGCGACGTAACCGCCGGCGCCCTCGTCGTTGGCGTAGAAGAGGTTGGCGTCGCCCACCGCGACGAGCCCTTCGGCGTCCGTCTGCGCGAGCCCGTAGGCGGGGTCGACTCCGCCGTCGCCGTGCTCCTTGTTGACGCTGTTGGTCCACGCGGGCTTCAGGCCGAGTTCCTTGCCCAGTTCGGTGAAGAGGGCGCCGTCGCTGTAGGGGCGGACGGTGAGGTTGTTGCCCTCCAGCCAGCCGTCGAAGAAGACGAAGTCCTTCGTCGGCAGGTCGGCGTCGGTGACCTGCTGCTTGGCCTTGGCGAGGTGGGCGTCGAACTCCTTGAGGACCTGGTCGGCGCGCTCGGTGCGTCCGGTGGCCTCGCCGATCATGCTGAAGACCTGGCGCATGTTCCCGATCGGGTCCTTCGGGTTGGCGCCGCGCGTGGCGAGTACGGGGACGCCCCGCTTCTCCAGCTTCTTGATCATCTCGTCCTTGGCGTCGAACGCCTCCACGACGATGAGGTCGGGCTTGGCCGCGTAGAGGGTGTCGAGGTCGGGCTCCTCGCGGGTGCCGATGTCGGTCACCCCGCCGGGCAGCTTCTCCGCGCTGACCCAGGTGCTGTAGCCCTTCGCGTCGGAGACGGCGGTGGGGGTGACGCACAGCGTCAGCGCGTCCTCGACCTGCTGCCACTCCAGGACCGCGATGCGCTCGGCGGGCTTGTCGAGCTTCACCTGGCGGCCGACGCCGTCCGTGAGGGAGACCGGCCCGGTCGACGTGGTGGTGGTGTCGTCGGCGCAGCTCTTGGACGCGGGGGCGGCCTTGGCGCTGCTCTTGGCCGTGACGTCGTCGGCGTCGGTCGTGCCGCAGGCGGCGAGGGCGAACAGGGCGAGCCCCGAGGTGGCGGCGGCCGTGAGGCGGCTGGCGCGGTTCATGGAGGGTCCTCTTTCTCACATTTCCGAAGGTTGCGTCGGAGCGCCGCACGGCTGCTCCGGAAGGGGTGGCGGCCTCGTCAGATGAGGTGGCGCCCGAGGGGGTCGATGCGCAGCCGGCCCGTACGCGGGTCGAGGGCGACGTCGACGCGGATGTCGTAGACCAGGCCGATGTTCTCGGCGGTGAGCACGTCGGCCGGGGCGCCCGCCGCGTGGATGCGGCCGGCGTGCATGAGGACCAGCGTGTCGGCGACCCGGGACGCCTGGTCGAGGTCGTGGAGCACGATGCCGACGGCGAGGCCGTGCCGCTCCACGAGGTCCCGCACCAGGTCGAGCGTTTCGAACTGGTACCGCAGGTCCAGGTGGTTGGTCGGTTCGTCCAGCAGCACGACGCCGGTGTCCTGGGCGAGGCAGGCTGCGAGCCAGACGCGCTGCATCTCCCCGCCGGACAGCTCCCCCACCTGCCGGTCCGCCATGTCCCGTACGCCGGTGACGCCCATGGCGCGGTCGACGGCGGCACCGTCCTCGGGGGTCGGTCCGGCGAAGCCGCGGCGGTAGGGGTGGCGCCCGAAGGCCACGACCTCGGCGACCGTCAGCCCCTGGGGCGCGGGCCGGGACTGCGAGAAGAGGGTGACCTCGCGGGCGAAGGCGCGGGGGCTGAGCAGGGCCGCGTCGCGCTCGGCCGCTCCGTCGGGGCCGCCGAGGGCGACCCGGCCGCCGTCCACCTGGTGCAGCCGGGACAGCGCGCGCAGCAGCGTGGACTTGCCGCTGCCGTTCGGCCCCACGAGGGCGGTCGCGCGGCCGGGCTCCAGGGTGACCGAGACGCCGTGGACGACCGGCTCGCCGCCGTAGCGCAGGACCAGGTCGCGCCCGTGGAGCGCGGCGGCCGGTGCGGCGGGGCCGTCCGGGAGTTTTCCGGCACGGCGGAAGGGGCTTGTGAACATGAGGGGTCCGGGTGATCGGAGGGGCGCGGGTGTGGGGCACCCCCCGTCGCGACAACTAAGGGTTACCTAACTCGAAGAAGACTATATTCCGCTTGTCAGGCAGACAATCCGGCGTTCTCGCCACCCGATACGGAATTCCGGACATCCCGGGAGGCGGATTCCGCCGACCCGGAGAACGCGCCGGGCGTGGTTCCCATGACGCGCCGGAAGGCCGCGATGAAGGAGCTGGGCTGCGCGTAGCCGAGCTGCTCGGAGACGGACATCACATCGAAGCCGTCGGACAGGAGCATCAGCGCCCGGTGCACCCGCAGCATCTGCCGCCACTGCGCGAAGGAGAGCCCGGTCGACTGCCGGAAGGCGCGGGTGATCGTGCGGTCGCTGGTCCCCAGCCACCGCGCCCACTCCTCCAGCGAGCGGCCGTCGGCGGGATCGTCCAGCAGGGCCTCGGCGATGGCGTCGATCCGGGGGTCGCCGGGCAGCCGCAGCGCCAGCTGGTGTTCCGAGGGTTCGATCACGTCGAAGACCACGGCCTCCGCCCGCAGCCGGGCCCCCTCGTCGAGGTCCGTGCGGGACAGGTGGGTCAGCAGCGATACGAGCAGCGGGGTCATCGCGATCGCCTTCGGCTCCCCGTACGCGAACGGCGTGCGGTCGGGCGCGAAGAAGGCGCTGTGGAAGCGGGCGCCCTCCGTCGCCCGGCCCGCGTGCACCACCCCGGCGGGCATCCAGAGCCCGTGCCCCTCGAAGACGGTGAAGACCCGGTCGCCCACCCGGGACGTCAGCGTCCCGCCGCGCACCCAGACCAGCTCGTGCAGCCGGTGCGCGTGCTGGGCCCACTCCGTGGGCGCGGGGACGATGCGGAACTCGGCGACGACGGCGCCGGAATCCGTCGCCCGCTCGGGAGGCGCCCCGGCCCGGCGCACGACCGTGCCCGCCTCGCGCCGCCACAGCCCCGGGCTCACCTCAGGGGACTGCGACCGGACCATACGGGCGAGTCTAAGCGGCCGCTCCGAACCGGTTCCCGTTGCGCCGTGTGGCATCGAACTCATCGCCAAGGTCGGCCAAAGCGCGTGTCCCGCACCTGATTCCGGCCTCCCGGCGACCTACGTTGTCCCGGTGGAGCAGCACAGGACACGTCCCCCGCAGCGCAGGCAGACCCGGCAGGCCCCGTTGTCCCCGTTGGGGGCGGCCAAGGCGGACCGCACGGGGGCCCTCGGTTACCGGGTGATGAGCGCGCCCGCCGGGCGGCCGGTCTCCCCCGCCGTGGGCGCCCTGCGCCGACTGCCCAATCCCCGGCTCACCGGAATCGGCGCGGGGCTCTTCGCGGCCGCCGCGATGTTCCTGATCGGGTGCCTGGACTGGCTGCTGTTCGACGAGTCGCCGGTCGTGTTCGGCGTGCTGTTCCTGCCGGTCAGCGCGCTCACCGCGCTCTGGGTGCGGCCGGCGGACCTGGTGACCGCGCCCATCAGCGTGCCCATCGCCTTCGCGCTCGGCATCGCCCCCATCGCGGGCGGCGGCGGAGGGCTCGGCGGCCGGACCATGGCCGTCGTCACCGCCCTCGCCGTGCACGCCGGGTGGCTGTACGGGGGCACCCTCGTCGCGGGCCTCATCGCCTCCGTACGCAAGGTGCGGCTGATGCGGGCCCGGCAGCGGCGGCTGATGCTGGCCGCGCACACCGCCCGGCCGGCCGCCGCCGCGCAGGCACCGGCGGGCCGCACGGCGGGACGGGCCCCCGTCGGCCCTCGCAGCGCTGAGCCGTCAGTCCGAGGCCGCCTTCGCGGCCATCGCCGCGCCCACGATCCCCGCGTTGTTCTGAAGCTCCGCCGGGACCATTTCCGCCCGTACGTGCTCGATCAGCGGCAGGAACTTCTCGGCTTTACGGCTGATTCCGCCGCCGATGATGAACAGTTCGGGCGAGAACAGCATCTCCACATGGGCCAGGTACTTCTGGACCCGGCGGGCCCAGTGGTGCCAGCCCAGGTCCTCGTCCTCCTTGGCCTTCGTGGAGGCGTGCTTCTCCGCGTCGTGGCCGTTGAGCTCCAGGTGGCCCAGCTCCGTGTTCGGGACGAGCTTGCCGTCGATGAAGAGCGCGCTGCCGATCCCCGTACCGAAGGTCAGCATGATCACCGTGCCCTTGCGGCCCCGGCCCGCGCCGAACGTCATCTCGGCGATGCCCGCCGCGTCCGCGTCGTTGAGCACGGTGACCGGGAGGCCCAGCTTGCCGCCGAGCAGCGAGCGGGCGTCCTGGTTGATCCAGCCCTTGTCGACGTTGGCCGCGGTGCGGGTGACGCCGTCCGTGACGACACCCGGGAAGGTGATCCCCACCGGGCCCTTCCAGTCGAAGTGGCCGACGACCTCGGCCACGCACCCGGCCACGTCCTCGGGCGTCGCCGGGTGCGGTGTCAGTACTTTGTGGCGCTCCCGCGCCAGGTCCCCGCGGTCCAGGTCCACGGGAGCGCCCTTGATCCCGGATCCGCCGATGTCCACGCCGAAGATCTCCATGTGATCCACGGTACGGGCACCCGGGCGCGATCACTCACGGAACGGCGCCCAAAGGGCCCGGCTACTCGCCCTTCAGGGCCGCCGCCTCCGCGCGCAGGTCGCGGCGCAGCTCCTTCGGCAGCGAGAAGACGATCGACTCCTCGGCTGCCTTCACGATCTCGACGTCCTCGAAACCCCGCTCGGCCAGCCAGGCCAGCACGCCGTCGACCAGCACCTCGGGCACGGACGCGCCGGAGGTGACGCCGACCGTGGAGACACCGTCGAGCCACGCCTCGTCGATCTCGTCGGCGCCGTCGACCAGGTGGGAGGCGCCCGCACCGGCGCCGAGGGCGACCTCGACCAGGCGGACCGAGTTGGAGGAGTTCTTCGAGCCGACGACGATGACCAGGTCCGCGTCGGCGCCCATCTGCTTCACCGCGGTCTGGCGGTTCTGCGTGGCGTAGCAGATGTCGTCGCTGGGCGGCGAGATCAGCAGCGGGAACTTCTCCTTGAGCGCGCCGACCGTCTCCATCGTCTCGTCCACGGAGAGGGTGGTCTGCGAGAGCCAGACGACCTTCGAGGGGTCGCGCACCTCGACGTTCTCGACGTCCTCGGGGCCGTCGACCAGGGTGATGTGCTCGGGGCCTCGCCGGAGGTGCCGATGACCTCCTCGTGGCCCTCGTGGCCGATGAGGAGGATGTCGAAGTCCTCCTGCGCGAAGCGCACGGCCTCCTTGTGGACCTTGGTGACCAGGGGGCAGGTCGCGTCGATGGTGGCGAGCTTCCGCTCGGCCGCCTCCTGGTGCACGGTCGGGGCGACGCCGTGCGCGGAGAACATCACGATCGAGCCCTCGGGGACCTCCGCCGTCTCCTCGACGAAGATCGCGCCCTTCTTCTCCAGGGTCTGTACGACGTACTTGTTGTGGACGATCTCGTGGCGCACGTAGACCGGGGAGCCGTACTGCTCCAGGGCCTTCTCCACGGCGATCACGGCACGGTCCACGCCCGCGCAGTAGCCACGGGGAGCGGCGAGGAGGACGCGTCGGGGGTCGTAGCAGTCATGCGTCCCATCGTAAGGCCGTATCGGACGGGCGCGGGGGGCAGCAGGTCGGGAGACTGATCTTGACGCGACCATTGGAGGGCTCATGGCCGACAGCGGTACGGAATCCGGCAGCGGGGGCTCCACGGAGCGGGCCCGGCTGCGGCGGACCCTCGGCTTCCGGGACCTGGTGGTCTACGGGCTGCTCTTCATCGCCCCGATGGCCCCCGTCGGCGTGTTCGGGACGCTGGACGCGAAGTCGGACGGGGCGGTCGCGCTGGTGTACGTCGCCGCGACCGTCGTGATGGCGTTCACGGCGTTCAGTTACGCGCAGATGGTGCGGGTCGCCCCGATGGCCGGTTCGGTGTTCGCGTACGCCCGCAAGGGGCTCGGCGAGGCGCCCGGGTTCATCGCCGGGTGGATGGCGATGCTGGACTACCTGCTGATCCCGGCCGTGGCGTACCTCTTCTCGGGGATCGCGATGAACTCGCTGGTTCCCGGCGTCTCGCGGTGGGTATGGACGGCGCTCGCGGTGGTGCTGACGACGCTGCTCAACCTGTGGGGCGTGCGGGCCGCCGCCCGGGTCGGTTTCGCGGTGCTGGCGATGGAGATCGTGGTGCTGCTGGTGTTCGTGGTGTCCGCCGTGGTGGTGCTCGTACGGGACGGGGCGCAGCGCGGCTGGCTGACGCCGCTCACCGGGGATTCCGGCTTCTCCATGACGGCGGTGCTGGGCGCGGTGTCCGTGGCGGTCCTCTCGTATCTCGGGTTCGACGCCATCGCCTCGTTCGCGGAGGAGGTGACGGGCGGCTCGGCGCAGGTGGCGCGGGCGCTGCTGTTCTGCCTGGTGCTCGCGGGGGCGCTGTTCGTGGCGCAGGCGTATCTGGCGGCGCTCCTCGAACCGATGACCTCGGCGGAGCTGACCGCCGATCCGGGGGCGCAGGGTTCGGCGTTCTACGACACGGTGGACGCCGCGGTGGGGACCTGGCTGCACGATCTGGTGGCCGTCAGCAAGGCGATCGGGGCGGCGTTCGCGGCGCTGGCGGGGCAGGCGGCGGCCGGGCGGCTGCTGTTCGCGATGGCCCGGGAGCGGCGGCTGCCGGGGCTGCTGTCGAAGGTCGATCCGCGCTCGGGGGTGCCCCGGGTGGCGATCCTGATCGCGGCCGTCGTGACGCTGGTGGCGGCGGTGTGGGCGGCGCGGCGCGACGACGGGCTCGACCATCTGGTCTCGGTGGTGGACATCGGCGCGCTGACGGCGTTCGTGCTGCTGCACGCGTCGGTGGTCGGCTGGTTCGTGGTGCGGCGTAGGGAGGGCGAGCCGAGCTGGTGGCGCCATCTGGTGGTGCCGGTGGTCGGTGCGGGGGTGCTGATCGCGGTGATCGTGGAGGCGACGGGGAGTGCGCAGGTGGTGGGTGCCTGCTGGCTGGTCGTGGGCCTCGTGGTGGTGCTGGTGCAGCGGGGGCGGCGGGGCGTGGCCCCGTGAGGCCGTGACAGGACCCGTTGTCGGTCCCGGCCGTTACGCTCGCTCGCATGGCTCTGAACACTTCCCCGGAAGCCCCGCTGCCCGTCGGTGATGTGTCGCGGCTCATCGGCGGCTGGATCGACCGCCTCGGTCAGGTCTGGGTCGAGGGCCAGATCACTCAGCTGTCGCGGCGGCCCGGTGCCGGGGTGGTGTTCCTGACGCTGCGCGATCCGTCGCACGACATCTCGGTGAGCGTGACGTGCTTCCGGCAGGTCTTCGACCGGATCGCGGATGTCGTCTCGGAGGGCGCGCGGGTCGTCGTGCTGGCCAAGCCGGAGTGGTACGCGCCCCGGGGGCAGCTGTCGCTGCGGGCGACCGAGATACGGCCGGTCGGCATCGGCGAGCTGCTGGTACGCCTGGAGCAGCTGAAGAAGTCCCTGGCCTCCGAGGGGGTTTTCGCCCTGGACCGGAAGAAGCCGCTGCCCTTCCTGCCGCAGCTGATCGGCCTGGTCTGCGGCCGGGCCTCGGCGGCCGAGCGCGATGTCCTGGAGAACGCCCGCCGCCGCTGGCCCGCCGTCCGCTTCGAGGTCCGCAACACCGCCGTGCAGGGGGTGCACGCGGTCAGCCAGGTGGTGCGGGCGGTCAAGGAGCTGGACGGCATCCCGGACGTGGACGTGATCGTGGTGGCGCGCGGCGGCGGCAGCGTCGAGGACCTGCTGCCGTTCTCGGACGAGGAGCTGATCCGTACGGTCGCGGCCTGCCGTACGCCGGTGGTCTCGGCGATCGGGCACGAGCCGGACTCCCCGCTGCTCGACCTCGTCGCCGACGTACGGGCGTCCACGCCGACGGACGCGGCGAAGAAGGTCGTCCCCGACGTCGGCGAGGAGCTGGACCGGGTGCGGCAGCTGCGGGACCGGGCCCTGCGCACGGTCCAGGGGCTGCTCGACCGGGAGGAGCGGGGCCTCGCCCACGCGCTGGGGCGGCCCTGCATGGAGCACCCGCAGCGGATGGTGGACGAGCGCGAGGCGGACGTCGACGCGCTGGCCGGGCGTGCCCGCCGGGTGCTGGGCCATCTGCTGGACCGGGCCGATTCGGAGCTGGCCCACACCAGGGCCCGGGTGCTCGCGCTGTCGCCCGCGGCGACCCTGGAGCGCGGTTACGCGGTGCTCCAGCGCGCCGACGGGCACGTGGTGCGGGAGCCCGCGGACGCGGGCGGGGCCGGGGAGCCGCTGCGGGCCCGGGTGTCGGGGGGCGAGTTCACGGTGCGGGTCGCGGAGTAGCGGCAGCCCCCGGGACCGACGTGGAGGCCGGACACATGACGACGCATAGGGTGGAAGACATGACGGACGACGGGACGGCGGCCGCCGCCGCGACGAGCCCGCTGGGCTATGAGCAGGCGCGCGACGAGCTGATCGAGGTGGTGCGCCGCCTGGAGGCGGGCGGGACCTCGCTGGAGGACTCGCTCGCGCTCTGGGAGCGGGGCGAGGAGCTGGCGAAGGTGTGCCGGCACTGGCTGGAGGGCGCCCGCGCCCGGCTGGACGCCGCGCTCGCGGGCCCGGCGGAGGACGAGGCGTAGCCGTTTATTCCGGTTCTGTGGCGTGAGTCTCCCCACTCCGCATTTAGTTGAACGTTAACGCACTTTCGCCGTACGGTGATCGTCGTGGCCGGATCCTTCGTGTCCGTGACCCGATCCCCCCGTGTACGTCCGGAAGGTAATACGCACGATGTCCCTCGTTCTTGACCCCGCCGCCCAGGACCTCCTCTTCCGCGAGGCCCGCACCGCCAACACGTTCACCGACGAGCCGGTGACGGACGAGCAGGTCCAGGCCATCTACGACCTGGTCAAGTACGGCCCGACCGCCTTCAACCAGTCGCCGCTGCGCGTCGTGCTCGTGCGCTCCGACGAGGCCCGCGCGCGCCTGGTGAAGCACATGGCCGAGGGCAACCAGCCCAAGACCTCGACCGCCCCGCTGGTCGCGATCCTGGCCGCCGACAACGAGTTCCACGAGGAGCTGCCGGCCCTGCTGCCGCACTTCCCGCAGGCCAAGGACATGTTCTTCTCGGAGCGCCCGGTCCGCGAGTCCGCCGCCTCGCTGAACGCCGCCCTCCAGGCCGCGTACTTCATCATCGGCGTCCGCGCCGCCGGCCTGGCCGCCGGCCCGATGACCGGCTACGACGCCGCGGGCATCGAGAAGGAGTTCCTGGACGGCGACCACAACGTCCTGATGGTCGTCAACATCGGCAAGCCGGGCGAGGACGCCTGGTTCCCGCGCCTGCCGCGCCTGGCGTTCGACGAGGTCGTCAAGACCGTCTGAGCCACGTCCGTCTCCCGACGGTCGTACACGGGGAAGGCCCCGGAGCACTCGCTCCGGGGCCTTCCCCGTATCCACAACACCGTTCATCCGTACGCCGTGCGGGCGGTCAGGACGTCTTCAGCGCCGCGGCCATCTCCGCCAGCCGCTCCGCCCCGGCCGAGCCGGTCACCACCGTCGTGGCGCCCTTCTCCTCGCGCACCAGCGCGTCGTACTTCGGGCCCTCCCAGCGCTGCCAGGTCTGCCCGGCGACCTCCTGGGTGCGCCCGGTGTCCTTGGCCTCCTGGCTCACCTGGGTGATGTAGGACTTGGCCGGGGCCGTGGACTGCTCGATCGCGACGTACTTGCCGTCCGGGTCGAGGAAGCCCAGGTGCCAGCTGTTGCCCTTGTCCCGTTCGTACGTGACCGAGGTGGGCTTCCAGCCCGCGGGCAGGCCGTCGGGGGCCGCCACCGGGTACGGGGCGGCGCGCCGCGCGGTCAGGAGCTCGACGCGGTAGTCGACCGCCTTGATCGGATCGGCCTTGTCGTCGTGCGGGATGAAGATGTAGACGACACCCGCCACGGCGGCGATCGCCAACAACGACAGGATCATGTCCCGGACGGTCTGCTTGCCTTGCTTGCTTGCCACGCCCCCATCGTCGCATCAGCCCCCGTGCGTCCGAATCGGGGGCCACCCCGCTCAAACGTGACCCGGTCTGCTCATTTTATCGGCCTGGCGATAGAGTCAGATCACCCTCATCCGGTCGTCGCCGTACAGAAAGGTGCGCTCCGATGTCCGAGCATCATCTGCCGTCCCAGCTGGAGGTCTCCCCGGAGGCCCCCGACCGCAACCTCGCCCTGGAGCTGGTCCGGGTCACCGAGGCCGCCGCCATGGCCGCCGGGCGCTGGGTCGGCCGCGGGGACAAGATCGGGGCCGACGGCGCCGCCGTGAACGCCATGCGGACCCTGGTCTCCACCGTCTCCATGAACGGCGTCGTCGTCATCGGTGAGGGCGAGAAGGACGAGGCGCCCATGCTGTTCAACGGTGAGCACATCGGGGACGGCACCGGGCCCGAGGTGGACATCGCCGTCGACCCGATCGACGGCACCACCCTCAACGCCAAGGGCATGCCGAACGCGATCGCCGTCCTGGCCGCCGCGGACCGGGGCGCGATGTTCGACCCGTCCGCCGTCTTCTACATGGACAAGCTGGTCACCGGCCCGGAGGCGGCCGACTTCGTGGACATCAACGCCCCGGTCTCGGCGAACATCCGCCGCGTCGCCCGGGCGAAGAACTCCACGCCCGAGGACGTCACCGTCGTCGTGCTGGACCGCCCGCGCCACGAGGGCATCGTCAAGGAGATCCGGGAGACCGGCGCCCGCATCAAGTTCATCTCCGACGGCGACGTGGCCGGCTCGATCATGGCCGCCCGCGAGGGCACCGGCGTGGACCTGCTCATGGGCATCGGCGGCACGCCCGAGGGCATCATCTCGGCCTGCGCCATAAAGTGCCTCGGCGGTGTCATCCAGGGGAAGCTCTGGCCCAAGGACGAGGCCGAACGGCAGCGCGCCCTGGACGCCGGGCACGACCTGGACCGCGTGCTGTCCACGGACGACCTGGTCAGCGGGGACAACGTGTTCTTCGTGGCCACCGGGATCACCGACGGCGAGCTGATGCGCGGGGTGCGCTACCGCTCGGAGACGGCGACCACGGAGTCCATCGTCATGCGGTCCAAGTCCGGCACCATCCGGACGATCAACTCCACCCACCGCCTGTCGAAGCTGCGGGCGTACAGCGCCATCGACTTCGACCGCGCGAAGTAGCACCGCGCACCCGGCGGAAGAGGCGCCCCCCATGTGCGGTGGGGGCGCCTCTTCGTACGTACGGATACGGGACCGGCGCCGGCTCAGCCCGCGGCCTTCAGCTCCACATCACGCCGCCGGCGCCGGGCCAGCGCCACGCGGCGCTCGGCGGCCGTGAGGCCGCCCCACACCCCGTAGGGCTCGGGCTGCATCAGGGCGTGCTCGCGGCACTCCACCATCACGGGGCAGCGCGCGCAGACCCGCTTCGCGGACTCCTCGCGCGAGAGGCGGGCGGCGGTCGGCTCCTTCGACGGGGCGAAGAACAGCCCGGCCTCGTCCCGGCGGCACACCGCCTCCGAGTGCCAGGGGCCTGCCTGGTCCTCCCGAGCGGGGACCCGCTGCGGGGGAACGGCGGCGACCTGCAGGGGCTGATGCGGCAGTTGCAGCACGGTCCACTCCTGACGACGGCTTCGCGAGCGAGAGACGATGCAGCAGTCCCTACCCGCTGTGCGTGCGCCTATGCACTGAGTGGCACTCAGGTCCGCCCCGCGCAATTGCGGTCGAGTCCCTTTTCGGCCCGGGTGAATATGCCTCCGTACACCCACCGGAAGAGCGTCAGTGGCCGAGGTGTTTGCGCAGCCGGTCCTGGAGATCCGCGATGAACTTGCCGCGTTTCGGCTTCGCCTCGACGCTGCCGAACACCGAATATCCGTTGACGACGACCACCGGCGCCTCGGGGTCGGCGGATTCCAGGGTGCGGACTTCGAAACTGCCGAAAATGCCCGTTCCGCTGCCGCGCAGCGAGATGTTCTCGGGGACCCGGATCTCCACGCTGCCGAAGACGGATGTCGCATTGATGACGGTGAGACGCTGTCCGAAAAGCGCCTCCGTCAGGTCGATTTCCACACTGCCGAACAGCGAGAACGCGTTCGTACGGGGACCCACCCGCCAGCGGCCCCTGCGGGTGGAGCTGCTGAAGATCGCCACCAGGTTGTCCGCGGGCCCGGCCGCCGCCTCGGGGCCGTAGGCGTAGGGCGTACCGGCGGTCCGGGGCGCACCGCCCGGCGCCGGCAGGTCCCGTACGAGCGGTTCGAGCTCGCCGACGGTCTTGGCGCGGTAGACGGAGTCGACCCGCTCCGCGTGCTCCTCGGCGGTCAGCCGGCCCTCGGCCAGCGCCTCGCGCAGGATGTCCGCGATCCGGTCGCGGTCCGCGTCGGAGGCACGGATGGTGTCGGTGTCCGCCGGTGCGGTGGGCTGCTGGGGCTGCTTCTCGAGGTCCACCGCCCCAGCGTACCGAAACGCGATAGATCGCGACAGGGGTGGTGGGCGGGTGGTGAGCCCTACCTCACAAGCCCGCCGCTCCCGGTGCGTCCTACCCTGGTGGGTGCGCTGTCCAAGGGTGGCCAGCCGCTGTCTGCCGAGTGAGGAATGGCCGTAATGCCAGAGTTTGCGTACTCCGATCTGCTCCCCCTGGGAGAGGACACCACGCCGTACCGTCTGGTCACCGCCGAGGGTGTGTCCACCTTCGAGGCCGACGGGCGTACGTTCCTCAAGGTCGAGCCGGAGGCGCTGCGCACCCTGGCCGCCGAGGCCATGCACGACATCTCGCACTACCTGCGGCCCGCGCACCTGGCGCAGCTGCGGCGGATCGTGGACGACCCGGAAGCCTCGTCCAACGACAAGTTCGTCGCGCTCGACCTGCTGAAGAACGCGAACATCGCCGCCGCGGGCGTCCTGCCGATGTGCCAGGACACCGGCACCGCGATCGTGATGGGCAAGCGCGGGCAGAACGTGCTGACCGAGGGCGGTGACGAGGAGGCCCTGTCGCGCGGCATCTTCGACGCGTACACCAAGCTCAACCTGCGCTACTCGCAGATGGCCCCGCTGAACATGTGGGAGGAGAAGAACACCGGCTCCAACCTTCCCGCGCAGATCGAGCTGTACGCCACCGACGGCGGCGCGTACAAGTTCCTCTTCATGGCCAAGGGCGGCGGCTCGGCCAACAAGTCGTTCCTCTTCCAGGAGACCAAGGCCGTCCTCAACGAGGCGTCCATGATGAAGTTCCTGGAGCAGAAGATCCGTTCGCTGGGCACCGCGGCCTGCCCGCCGTACCACCTGGCGATCGTCGTCGGCGGCACGTCCGCCGAGTTCGCGCTGAAGACCGCGAAGTACGCCTCCGCGCACTACCTGGACGAGCTGCCCGCCGAGGGCTCCCCCACCGGGCACGGCTTCCGCGACAAGGAGCTGGAGGAGAAGGTCTTCGAGCTGACGCAGAAGATCGGCATCGGGGCGCAGTTCGGCGGCAAGTACTTCTGCCACGACGTCCGCGTGGTGCGCCTCCCCCGGCACGGCGCCTCGCTGCCCGTCGCCATCGCCGTCTCCTGCTCGGCCGACCGCCAGGCCACCGCGAAGATCACCGCCGAGGGCGTCTTCCTGGAGCAGCTGGAGAAGGACCCGGCCCGCTTCCTGCCGGACACCACCGACGAGCACCTCGACAGCGAGGGCGACGTCGTCCGGATCGACCTGAACCGGCCGATGGACGAGATCCTCGCGGAGCTGACCAAGTACCCGGTCAAGACCCGGCTCTCGCTGACCGGTCCGCTGGTCGTGGCGCGCGACATCGCGCACGCCAAGATCAAGGAGCGGCTGGACGCGGGCGAGGAGATGCCGCAGTACCTGAAGGACCACCCGGTGTACTACGCGGGTCCGGCGAAGACCCCCGAGGGGTACGCCTCCGGCTCCTTCGGCCCGACGACGGCCGGCCGCATGGACAGCTACGTCGCGCAGTTCCAGGCGGCGGGCGGCTCCAAGGTGATGCTGGCGAAGGGCAACCGCTCCCAGCAGGTCACCGACGCGTGCGGCGAGCACGGCGGCTTCTACCTCGGCTCGATCGGCGGCCCGGCGGCCCGGCTCGCGCAGGACTGCATCAAGAAGGTCGAGGTCGTCGAGTACGAGGAGCTGGGCATGGAGGCGGTCTGGCGGATCGAGGTGGAGGACTTCCCCGCGTTCGTCGTCGTGGACGACAAGGGCAACGACTTCTTCACCGAGCCCGCCCCGGCGCCTACCTTCACCAGCATCCCGGTGCGCGGCCCGGGCCTGGGCTGAGCCCCGCGCCGCCGGAGGGGCCCACCCCCTTCCGGCGGCGGTCAGCCGTCGAGCAGCCCCGAGGTGGCGACGAGATAGCCGAGCTGGGCGCGGCTGGTGCTGCCCAGCTGCTCGGAGACCTTGCGCATGTGCTCGGCGACGCTGCGCCTGCTCATCCCGATCCGGCGGGCTATCGCGGCGTCCGTCTCGCCGTTCACCACGGCCTGGAGGATGGCCCGTTGCAGGTCGGAGGTGACGACCGGGGTGCGCAGCGGAGCCCGTTCCTGCCGTACGGGGACGGCCCGCGCCCACGCCTCGTCGAAGTCGCGGGCGAGGAAGCGCACCAGCGCCGGATGGCGTACGCACAGCGCCTCGTGCGGTTCGTCGGAGAACGGTACGAAGGCGAGGTCGAGGTCCACGACGATCACCCGGTCCACCACCTCGGCGAGCGTCCTGATCTCGGCCCCGGCCGCGCTCACCTGCTCGATGTAGGCGAGGGTGGCCCGGTCCGAGCGGACGGTGTGCTGGTAGACGGTCCGCTGGCGGATGCCGCGCCGCAGGTTCCCCAGGTCGCGGACGAGTGCCTCCCGGAGCGCCTGCTCGGGGCGGCCGCCGCCGGGCTGCGCGGTGCGGATCTCCTCGCGGCAGCCGGCCACCCCGGCCGCCAGGGCCCTGCTGATGACGGCTTCCCCGGACAGCCGGGTGAGCGCGGGCTGTTCGAGCCGGTGCACATCGGCGTACAGGGTCTCGAAGGCGGCGAGGGTGGCGCGGGTGGCCCGCAGCGCGCGGCGCCGTTCGAGCACGGCCTCCTCCAGCGGCGCGAGCGCGGCGTGGGAGGCGGTCTCCGGCGGTACGGGGACCATCGAGCCGGGTGACGCGCGGTCCGGGACCATCAGGTGAAGGGCGGTCAGGCAGCCGGACACCTCCTCGCGCGGCAGGCTGCCCGCCGCGAGCGCGCGCCGGTAGGCGGCGAGTGCCCGTTCGCACGGCTGCTGCGGCGGGTCGCCCGGACGAGCGGTGCCGTCCGGCGCCGATTCGCGGCAATCACATACCGCTGGGCGGGATTGATCGTCCTTCACAAGGGTGCAGATTACCTTTGTGCATACGGGGGAACGGGCCCCGGTTCCGGGCTCTGGACCACCATGTGCGGGTGTCCTCCAGTAACTCTCGCCCCGTCGGGGAGCGCATGTTCCGCTATCTGGTGGCGGGGTATGCGGTCTCTTCGTACGGCACCTTCCTCAATATGGTGGCGCTCAATCTCTTCGTCTACGAGACGACGGGGCGGGCGCTCGCCATGGGGCTGTTCATGGCCCTGCGGCTGGGCGCCGGATTTCTCGCCGGGCTGATCGCGGGCGGGCTGCTCGCGCGGTGCACGGCGAAGAGCGTGATGCTCTGGACGAATATCGCGCAGGGCGCCGTGATGGTCCCGCTGATTCTCGCGCCGGACGACTGGCGCACGCCCGCGCTTTTCGCCGTCTCGGTGGTGGTCGGGGCTTGCGGAACGCTGTTCATGGTGGCCCTGCGCAGTTCGGTGCCGGAGATGGTGGGCGAGGAGCGGCGGTCCTGGGCGAACTCCTTGTCGGTGACCGGGCGTTCGCTGGCGATGGTGGCGGGCTTCGCCTCGGCGGGTGTGGTCGTGTCGCTGGTGGGGTACACCGCCGCGTTCATCGTGGACCTGTGCACCTTCGCCGTCTGCGCGCTGACGGTGGCACTGCTGCCGGTGGCGGGCGGCGGCCGGGGCAGGGCGGTTGCGGAGGAGCCGGAGGGGGAACGGCCCCGGCGCCGGAAGCCCGTCGCGTTCGCCGCTCTGGCCGCGGTCCCCGGCCTCGGGCTGATGGTCGGCCTGCGCGGGGTGGACGCGCTCGGCTCCTCGTCGCACAACGCCGCGCTGCCCGTGCACTCCGCCGCGCTGGACGACGCGCACCCCGCGCTGTTCGTCAGCGCGTTCTGGTGCCTGTGGGCGGTCGGCAACATCGTGGCGCAGCAGGTGATCCAGCGCTACGGGCGCCGCACCGGCCGGTCCGTGGGCGCGGCGGGCTTCGGCTACGGCACCTGCGTGATGTCGGCGGCGTTCATCCTGGCGTTCGCCGGGTTCCCGGCGGCGGCCACGGCCGTGATCGCGCTGGTGGCGGGCGCGGCGGACGGCCTGACCGAGGTCTCGTACACCTCGCACCTCCAGACCCTGCCGGCCGGGCCCCGGGCGCACGCCTTCGGGCTGTCCGCGACGGTGGAGAACCTGGGCTTCGGGGCCGGGATGATCGCCGTGGCGGCGGCCCTGGAGCACTTCAGTCCGCTCGCGGTCGTCGGCTGGTCGCACGGCGCGGCGCTCGCCATGGCGGTGGTGTTCCTGGTGCGCACGGCGGGAACGCGTCGGGCGCGGACGGCCGCGCCGGCCCCGTGACGGGTGTGACGGGCGTGACGGGCGGCGGCGCCCGGCGTGACGCGGGGCCCCTACACGTACATCGGAAATCAGCCAATCTCGCGCGCCTGCCGCGAACCCCGCGCGACGGCGTCGGCCGGGCCCGCGGGAAGCCGGCACGGACCGCAGCGGGGCCCGGGGCGCCCGTCCGGCCTCCACGGCGCCCCGCAGCGCACCGCACCTTTCGCGCACCGGGCCGCCCGCCGGACTTGCGGGGCACCGCGCGCATGCGGTGGGTTGTCCGGCGTTGCCGGAGAACTCCGCACCGCCGGGCGGCCGGCCCGGTGCCACCGCCGGACGCGGGCCCGCCCCACGAGCCCGCCGCCGTCCTCGCCCCTGCCGACCCCTGCCGCCCCGCCGCCCCTCACCGTGCGGCTGCCCGAACCCGCATGGCCGTCCCGGAATCCGGGCGGCCGCGCCACCCTCACCGTCCCACCCCGGAAAGGCGGACACCGCATGACGCCGGTCCCCCACCGCAGCCATGCCGACGACCTGCTCACCTTCATCGCCGCCAGCCCCTCCCCGTACCACGCCGTGGCGAGCGCGGCCCAGCGGCTGGAGAAGGCGGGCTTCCGCGAACTGCGCGGAACCGACGACTGGACGGGCACCACGGGCGGCGCCTTCGTCGTCAACGGGGGTGCGCTGATCGCCTGGTACGTTCCCGAATCGCTGCCCGCCCACACCCCCTTCCGGATCATCGGCACGCACACCGACTCGCCGAATCTGCGGATCAAGCCGACGCCCGACACGAGTTCGGCGGGCTGGCGGCAGGTCGCGGTGGAGATCTACGGCGGGGTGCCGCTCAACACCTGGCTGGACCGCGATCTGGGCATCTCCGGCCGACTGGCGCTGCGCGCACCGGGCGGCGGGACCGAGGCCCGGCTGGTGCAGATCGACGAGCCGCTGCTGCGGGTACCGCAGCTGGCGATCCACCTGGACCGCACGGTCAACGACGGGCTCGCCCTGGACCGGCAGCGCCACATCGCGCCCATCTGGTCGCTCGGCCCGGCCGACGAGGGTGCGCTGCTGCGCCGGGTCGCGGCGGCGGCCGAGGCGGAGCCGGGCGACGTGCTGGGCTGGGACCTGATGCTGCACGACGTGCAGCCGCCCGGCTATCTGGGCGCGGACCGGGAGTTCCTGGTGTCCTCGCGGCTGGACAACCTGGTGTCGGTGCACGCCGGGGTCACCGCGCTGACCGCCGCGGCGACGGCCGCCGAGCCGCCGGCGTACATCCCGGTGCTCGCCGCCTTCGACCACGAGGAGGTCGGCAGCGGTTCGGACACGGGGGCGCAGAGCCCGATGCTGGAGCGGGTGCTGAGCCGTTCGGTGTCGGCCCGGGGCGGCAGCGGCGAGGACTGGTCGCGGGCGCTGGCCGGCGCGTACTGCGTCTCCGCCGACATGGCGCACGCGGTGCACCCCAACTACGCGGAGCGCCACGACCCGGGCCACCAGCCGCTGCCCAACGGCGGCCCGACGGTCAAGGTCAACGTCAACCAGCGGTACGCCACCGACTCGACCGGGATCGCGCTGTTCGCGTCGGCCTGCGAGCGGGCGGGCGCGCCGTGGCAGCCGTTCGTCTCCAACAACGCGATGCCGTGCGGCACGTCGATCGGCCCGCTCACGGCGGCCCGGCTCGGTGTGCCGACGGTGGACGTGGGGGTGCCGGGGCTCTCGATGCACTCGGCCCGTGAGCTGTGCGGGGCGCGGGACCCGGGTCATCTGGCGGCGATCCTGACGGCGTTCGTGACGTCCGGATAAGGGGCACGGGTACGGGGAAGGGCCACGCGGGCCCTGCCCCGTACCCGTATCAGCGGCGGGTTACGCGAAGCGCTGCTTCGCGCTGCCGTCGCAGGCTTGCAGCCGCAGCGGGTCGTGGGCGCCCGCCAGGGTCGCGCACAGGCCCGTGGACGCGGCCGGGCGCAGGGTGCCCGACTGGCGTACGAAGCGCTGGTTGGCGGCGCCCGAGCAGTTGTAGAGGATGAGCGAGGCGCCTGCCTTGTAGTCCGCGCCGGGGACGTCGAGGCAGCGGTCGTGGCTCAGTTCGGTGCGCAGGGTCTGCGTGCCGGAGTCGTACCACCAGCCCTGGTTGCGTCCGCCGTGGCACTCCCAGCCGGTGACCCCGGTGTTGTTGCGGGTGACGGAGGCGGGGGCGTCCAGGCAGGTGGCCGTCGCCTCGCCGCGCAGCGGCTTGAAGACGTCGTCCCAGGCGACCGGCTGGAGGACGGGCTGCCCGGTGCTCGACGGGTCGGCGCAGCTCGCCTCGCGCAGGCCGGAGTTGTAGATCTGGGTCAGGCAGGAGGCGAAGGCGCCGTGCCCGGCCGCGTTCGGGTGGAAGGACTGGCGCACCGAGTTGGAGTCCGGCGGGAAGTGCGACAGGTCGATGAAGAGGCCGCGGGCCCAGGCGGACTCGCTGCACACCTCGTGGCCGTGGAAGAGCCGCGAGTTGTCGAGGTAGACCGCGCCGGTGTCGGCCGCCGCCTTGCGCATACCGCGCTCGAAGGCGGGAACGGCGGTGTTGCGGCCCCAGGCGGCGTCGGAGTCGTACCCCGCGCAGCCGCCGGGAAGCTTGCCGGGGTACTTCGGGTTGTCGTAGAAGTCCGGGCCGATGGGGCTCGGGTAGCCCATGACGACGAGCTTGTAGTCGCTGTCCGCGTAACCGGCGCCGGTCATCACGGTGCGCAGGTCGCGCACGGTCTTCTCGACCTTGGGGACGAGCCCGTCCACGCGGGCCTGCCAGCCGCCCTCGTACTTCGACTGGCACGGCCCCTGGACGAGGACCCAGCGCTCCACGCAGTCCGTCATGACCGGCCCGAACTGGAGGTCGTCGTTGGCGCCCGCCACCAGCACGATCATCTTGATGCGGGTGTTGCGCGCCTTGATGGCCAGGCTGTCGCTCTGCACCAGCTCGTCGGCGTACTGCTTGGAGCCGCCGATGACGATGTTTCCGGTGTACGCGCCGGAGCACGAGACGTTGTACGTGACGTCGGCCGCGATCCCCGTACGGTGGATGGCGGTGTCGGGTGAGCGGTGGCACCAGTTGTCGGGGCCGTTGGTGCCCGCCTCGTACGTGCCGACGCCCTCGCCGGAGATCTCACTGTCCCCGAGCGAGATGAGGCCCGTCTTGCGCTGCGCGAGCGGGCGCTCGGCCGGGTCGCCGTACAGCCGGGTGGCCTCCGCGGCGCGGATGGCCTCCAGCTCGGGCGACAGGGGGGTGGATGCGGTACTGGTGGTACCGGGCTGGGCGGCTGCCGGTCCGGCGGCCGCGGTCATCCCGCCGAACGCCGCCGCGACGGCCGCGGCAGCCGCGACGGTACGGCGGAGTCTGTGCCTGGTGCGCCTCATTGCGCCTCCCCGGGTTGTGGTTACCCCCGGTATTTACTGGTCGGTAGGCGACTTGGGAATACATCGAACAAGACAAGTGCTCATCTTTTTGGGCGGCTTCAAGGAGGTTGGACGATGACGGATCAGGGAACGGCCGAGGGCTACCGCGTCGAGCACGACTCGATGGGCGAGGTCAGGGTGCCCGCCGACGCCAAGTGGCGGGCCCAGACGCAGCGGGCCGTGGAGAACTTCCCGATCTCCGGCCAGCGCCTGGAGCGGGCCCACATCGAGGCCCTGGCCCGCATCAAGGCCGCCGCCGCCAAGGTCAACGCCGAGCTGAAGGTCCTCGACCCCGACATCGCGGAGGCCATCCAGGAGGCGGCCGGCGAGGTCGCGGAGGGGCGCTGGGACGCGGAGTTCCCGGTCGACGTCTTCCAGACCGGCTCGGGCACCTCCTCGAACATGAACACCAACGAGGTCCTGGCCACCCTCGCCACCGAGCGCCTGGGCCGCCCGGTCCACCCCAACGACCACGTCAACGCCTCGCAGTCCTCCAACGACGTGTTCCCCTCCTCGATCCACATCGCCGCCACCGCAGCGGTCACCGCCGACCTGATCCCCGCCCTGGACCACCTCGCCGCCGCCCTGGAGCGCAAGGCGGAGGAGTTCGCGACGGTGGTGAAGTCCGGGCGCACCCACTTGATGGACGCCACGCCCGTCACCCTCGGCCAGGAGTTCGGGGGTTACGCCGCCCAGATCCGCCACGGCGTCGAGCGGCTGCGCGCCTCGCTCCCCCGCCTCGCCGAACTCCCCCTCGGCGGCACGGCCGTGGGCACCGGCATCAACACCCCGCCCGGCTTCTCCGCCGCCGTCATCGCCGAGGTGGCCCGCGTCACCGGCCTTCCGCTCACCGAGGCCCGCGACCACTTCGAGGCGCAGGGCGCCCGGGACGGCCTGGTGGAGACCTCGGGCCAGCTGCGCACCCTCGGTGTCTCGCTCACCAAGATCTGCAACGACCTGCGCTGGATGGCGTCCGGGCCGCGCACCGGCCTCGCCGAGATCTCCCTGCCCGACCTCCAGCCCGGCTCCTCGATCATGCCCGGCAAGGTCAACCCGGTCATCCCCGAGGCCGTCCTGATGGTCGCCGCGCAGGTCACCGGGAACGACGCCACGGTCGCCGCAGCGGGCGCCGCCGGGAACTTCGAGCTGAACGTCATGCTCCCGGTCATCGCGAAGAACCTGCTGGAGTCCGTACGGCTGCTCGGCAACGCCTCCCGGCTGCTCGCGGACCGTACGGTCGACGGGATCACCGCGCACGCCGAGCGGGCCAGGGAGTACGCCGAGTCCTCGCCGTCCGTCGTCACCCCGCTCAACAAGTACATCGGCTACGAGGAAGCGGCCAAGGTCGCCAAGAAGTCGCTCGCGGAGCGCCGGACGATCCGTGAGGTCGTCCTCGAAGGGGGCTATGTGGAGCGCGGAGACCTGACCGAACAGCAGCTCGACGAGGCCCTGGACGTGCTGCGCATGACCCGCCCGTGACGGGCGCCGCCGTGCCGGGGCGGCGCGATCCGTAGGATCTCTCCATGACGGGTACCGGAGAGACCGAGCGCTGGGCGCCGGGTGACCAGATTCTGTGGCGCTACCGGGGCAACGGGCCCGCGCGGCCGGATTCCGCCGCTCACGCGTTCCACATCTGCCGCCCGGTCACGGTCGTCCAGGACACCGACGAACTGCTCGCCGTGTGGGTGGCGCCCGGCACCGAGTGCGTCAAACCGGTCCTCGCGGACGGCACCGACGTGCACGCCGAACCGCTCGCCACCCGGTACACCGCCCCGCGCACGACGGCCCGTTCGCTCTGGCTGGGCAACGGCGTGCTGAAGCTGGCCAGACCCGGCGAGCCCTGGTCCGTGTGGCTGTTCTGGGAGCGCGGCTGGCAGTTCCGCAGCTGGTACGTGAACCTGGAGGAGCCGCGCACCAGATGGGCCGGGGGCACCGACTCCGAGGACCACTTCCTGGACATCTCCGTCTACCCGGACCGCAGCTGGCTCTGGCGCGACGAGGACGAGTTCGAGCAGGCCCAGCGGGTCGGCCTGATCACGCCGGACACGGCGCGCCGGGTGCGCGAGGCGGGGCGGGCGGCGGTCGGGCTGATCCGTTCCTGGGGTGCGCCGTTCCGCGACGGCTGGGAGAACTGGCGGCCCGATCCGGCGTGGCAGGTGCCCGAACTCCCGGACGACTGGGACCGCCGGCCGGACGGTTCGGACCGTACGGCTTCCGCCATGCCGTCGTGAGACCCTTGATGCACCCCAGGGGGGCGAACGTAGGATCGTCCCGAGGAGCGGCTCGGCCCCAACCGGCAGGCGGGGTGCAGGACCTGACCGTAAGTCATCGGCTCGTCGCGCGGACCGCGTCCTCGAGGACCGCATCGGCGTCACCGGTCGCACGAGTTGCCCGTATCGCATGAGCCACTACGAGGGGGTGGAGACGTGCCCGCCGACCGCTGCCGCTCCCACGGAAACGTTGTCACCGGCATCCTGATCGGACGTCGCGTTTCGGCCCCGTACGACGGGGAAGGCGATGTCAGCCGTTGTTATCGCCGCACCTGCCGGGGCACAGTAGCGCCCCACAAGGTGATTGCCTCATACAACCGGCCCGGACGGACGGAACCCCACGCGTGACGGAGCATCCCACCTCCCACGAAGGCCGGCAGCCTCTCGCCGCCCGGCAGCAGGAACGCACCCGGCCGCGGCAGCGGGACGCCGCCGTGGCGGCCGCCGCTGCCGCCACGGCGATCCCGGCACCCGCCAAGGGCCCTGCGGGCGCGGCCCCCGATCCACAGGCGGCGACGCGGCGCGAGGGCGACCGGCTGCGCTTCGTGGGGGCCGCGACCCGGCGGATCGCCCGGGGCATCGATCTGGACGAGATCGTGCTCGGGCTGTGCCGGGCCAGCGTGCCGACGTTCTCCGACGCCATACTCGTCTACCTCCGCGACCCGCTGCCCGTCGGCGACGAGCGGCCGGTCAACCCGTTCGTGCTGCGGCTGCGCCGCTCGGACCGGCTGCGGCTGACCGACGAGGAGACCGAGAGCCTGTCCGAGACGGAGCGGCTGCGGCTGCCCGCCGTCGACCCGCAGGCCGACCTGATGCCCGCCGCCGAGCTGTGCGAGGTCCGCGCCGGGAGCGCTCTCGCCGAGGTGCTGCGCGGGGTGCGGCCGGTCTTCGGGGACTCCGCGGCGGCCCGGGTCGCCCTGCCCGAACTGCTCGGCGCCGACCGCACCGTGCCGTCCGGCCACCGGGTGATCCTGGCCCCGCTGCGCGGCCGGCGCCGGGTGATCGGGGCGGCGGTCTTCCTGCGCGGCGCCGAACGCCCGGCCTTCGAGGCCAACGACCTCCTGGTCGCCGCCCAGCTGGCGACGCACACCGCCCTCGGCATCGACAAGGCCGTGCTCTACGGGCGCGAGGCGTACATCGCGGACGAGCTCCAGCGCACGATGCTGCCCGACTCGCTTCCCCAGCCGACCGGGGTGAAACTCGCCTCGCGCTATCTCCCGGCCGCCGAGACGGCCAGGGTCGGCGGCGACTGGTACGACGCGATCCCGCTGCCCGGCAGCCGGGTCGCCCTGGTCGTCGGGGACGTCATGGGCCACTCCATGACCTCCGCCGCGATCATGGGCCAGCTCCGGACCACCGCGCAGACCCTGGCCGGGCTCGACCTGCCCCCGCAGGAGGTCCTGCACCACCTGGACGAGCAGGCGCAGCGCCTCGGCAGCGACCGCATGGCCACCTGCCTCTACGCGGTGTACGACCCCGTCGCGCACCGCATCACCGTCGCCAACGCGGGCCACCCGCCGCCCGTCCTGCTCCACCTGGGCGGCCGCGCCGAGGTCCTGCGGGTGCCCCCGGGCGCCCCGATCGGCGTCGGCGGGGTGGACTTCGAGGCCGTCGAGCTGGACGCCCCGGCCGGTGCGACGCTGCTGCTGTACACCGACGGTCTGGTCGAGTCGCGGCTGCGGGACGTGTGGACGGGCATCGAGCTGCTGCGGGAACGGCTCGCCGCGACCGCCCGGCTGACCGGCCCGGACCACTCGCCGCCGCTGGAGGCCCTGTGCGACGACGTGCTGGACATGCTGGGCCCCGGTGACCGCGACGACGACATCGCGCTGCTCGCCGCCCGCTTCGACGGGATCGCGCCGAGCGACGTCGCCTACTGGTTCCTGGACCCGGACGAGTCCGCCCCCGGCCGGGCCCGCAGGCTGGCGCGCAGGGCGCTCGGCCGGTGGGGCCTGGACGACCTGTCGGACTCGGTGGAGCTCCTGATCAGCGAGGTGGTCACCAACGCCGTGCGGTACGCGGAGCGCCCGGTCACCCTGCGCCTGCTGCGCACCGAGACGCTGCGCTGCGAGGTCGGCGACGACTCCCCGCAGCTCCCCCGGCAGCGCCGCGCCAAGGACATGGACGAGAACGGCCGCGGCCTGTTCCTGGTCAACCGCCTGGCCCGCCGCTGGGGCGCGACGCGCCTGTCGACGGGCAAGGTGGTGTGGTTCGAGATGCCGGTGCGCGGGTAGCGGCCCGGCCCGGGAGACGCGAACGGGCGGTGTACGAGGCTCCTCCTCGTACACCGCCCGTTGCCGTTGTCGGGGGCGGCCGGTCAGCCGGTCACCTGTTGTCGTCGGTGTTGTCCGGCCGCTTGTCCCCCGAGAGGTCCGGGAGCTCCACGGTGGACGAGGGGTCCGGGCCCGGCCGGTTCGAGGGGCTGGGCGGCGGTTCGCTCGTCGGGCCGCCCGAGGGCGAGGCGGGCGGGGAGCTCTCCGGGGACTCGCTGGCCGGCGGGGGCTCGGAGGACGCCGAGCTGGACGGCGACTTGGAGGGCGTGGGCTTCTCGGACGGCGAGGTGCTCGGGCTCGGCGAGTTGGACGCGGGCGGCGGGCTGACCGCGGCGCCCATGTCCGTGTCGAGGTCGAACTCGCGGGCCTTGCCGACGGAGTGGCCCATGTAGTCGGCCCAGATCTCGGCCGGGAAGCCGCCACCGTTGACGCGTCCGCCGCCGCCGGCGCCCTGGAGGGTCACCTGCGCGTTCTTCTTGATCTTCTTGCCGTCGTCGCCGGTGCGGTCGAAGGCGGCCTCGCCGAACAGGCCGACCGAGGTGACCAGGTTGGAGGTGTAGCCGGTGAACCAGGCCGACTTGTTGTCGTCGGAGGTACCGGTCTTGCCCGCGATGTCCTTGTCGGAGAGCCCCTCCGCGTTGCGGACCGAGCCCCGGGCCGTACCGTCGTCCACCACGCCGGTCAGCACGGAGGTCACGGAGTCCGCCGCCTGGCGGGAGATCACCTGGTCGCCGACGGCGTCGGGCAGGTCGAGCGGGGCGTCGCCCTGGTGCACGGCGGTCTTCACGATCTGCGGGGTGACCTGCTTGCCGTGGTTGTCGAGCGTGGCGTAGACCCCGGCCATCTCCAGCGGGCTCGCGCCCATGGAGCCGAGGGTCATCGCGGGCGCGGCCTCCAGGTCCTTCACGTTCATGCCGAGCTTGCCCGCGGTCGCCAGCACCTTGTCCATACCGACGTCCACGCCCATCTGCGCGAAGACGGAGTTGACGGACGCGTTCATCGCGGTCTGGACGGTGATCCGACCGTAGTTGTGGTCGTCCTCGTTCTCCGGCGCGAAGTACCGGTCGCCGCCGACGACGGGGCGCTTGCTGGTGCCGTCGTAGCGGGTGTTCGCGGTGATCTTCTCGCCGTCCTGCGTCTTCGACTCGTTGTCGAGGGCGGAGGCGAGGATGACCGGCTTGAAGGTGGACGCGGGCTGGTAGTCCCTGCGCCCGGCGTTCGAGATCCAGTGCTCGCTCTGGCCGCGTCCGCCGTACAGCGCGACCACCGCGCCGGTCTTCGGGTCGACCGAGGCAGCGCCCGCCTGGATGTCCTGGTCGAGCTTGCGCTTCTTGGTGTCCAGCTTGTCGAGCAGCTTGGCCTCGACCGACTTCTCCAGCTGCGCCTGCTTCTTCTGGTCGATGTTGACCGTGATCGTCCAGCCGCCGCGGTCGAACTGGTCCTCGGTGATGCCCGCCTGCTTGATCACGGCCTCGCGGGCCGCCTGGACGATGTAGCCCTTCTGGCCGGCCGTCCCGTTCAGCGGCTTGGGCTCGTGCGGCACCGGGAACGTCTGCTTCTGGCGCTTGGCGGAGTCGAGCCAGCCCTCCTCCACCATGTTGTCCAGCGTGTAGGCCCAGCGCGCCTTGACCAGCCGCTTGCCGTTCGGACCGGCGACCGCCCAGTCGTACTGGCTCGGCGCCTGGAGCAGCGCGGCGAGGTAGGCGCCCTGCGAGACGTTCAGGTCCTTGGCGTCCACGCCGTAGTACGCCTGGGCGGCGGCCTGGATGCCCCAGGCGCCGCGTCCGTAGTAGCTGGTGTTGATGTACCCGGCGAGGATTTCCTTCTTGGTCTTCTTCTGGTCCAGCTTCAGGGAGATGACCAGCTCCTTGAGCTTCCGGCTGACCGTCTGGTTCTGGTCCAGGTAGTAGTTCTTGACGTACTGCTGGGTGATGGTCGAGCCACCCTGCTTGCCCTTGCCGGACAGGGTGTTGAGCAGGCCGCGCGCGGTGCCCTTGAAGTCGACGCCGTGGTCCTTGTAGAAGGACTTGTTCTCGGCGGCGACGAAGGTGTCCTGGACCTCCTTGGGCACCTCCGCGAGGCTCACGACCTCGCGGTTCACCTCGCCGGTCCTGGCGAGCAGGGTGCCGTCGGCGTACTTGTAGACGTTCGACTGCAACTCCATCTTGGCGTTGCCCTCCGGCACGTCCACCAACATGTAGAGCACGGCGAAGGCGCCCATGCCCAGCAGGATCACCCGAGGGCGGTGCCCAGTAGTTTGCGCCAGGTGAAGAGCCTGCGTATGCCGCCGCTCTTCGCAGCCCGCCGCTGGGCTCGTCGCGCTTCCGCTCGACCCATCGCTTGGTCGCTCCCGTTTCTCTGCTCTGCTCTGCCGAATCAGCCCGGACCTGCCAGCTAACACTGTGGGCAAGGCCGAAAAGCCGACGATCCGAGGTTTTACGGACGTGAGAATCAGCACCCGCCCCCGATGGAACCGACTCCTGAGGGGTGCGCAGGGTTGCGAGAAGCGTTAATGTGTAATCACATTGCTAGCGACCGGCTAGCTGACCATCACGGGGCCACCATGACCGAACCGCTCGACCCGAACACCGCCGCCCAGCCGCCCGCCGACCTCACCCCGGACGCGCCCGAGATGCCGGAACCGCAGGTCCGGGAGACGAGGGCGCACAGCATCGCCGGCGGCCTCGGGCTGCTGCTGACCGTGCTCGGCGTGATCGCCGGCATCGCGCTCGCCGTCGTCGGGGCGTCATCGGCTCGAACGGGAACAACGCCGTGGGCATCCCGGTCTGCGTCCTGGGCGTCCTGCTCGCCATCGCCTCGTTCTTCTGCATGGGCGGTGTGAAGATGGTCGCACCGGGCGAGGCGCGGGTGATCCAGCTGTTCGGCCGGTACGTGGGCACCATCCGCACCGACGGACTGCGCTGGGTGAATCCGCTGACCTCCAGCCGCAAGATCTCCACCCGGGTCCGCAACCACGAGACCGCCGTCCTCAAGGTCAACGACGCCTACGGCAACCCGATCGAGCTGGCCGCGATCGTCGTGTGGAAGGTCGAGGACACCGCCCAGGCGCTCTTCGAGGTGGACGACTTCCTGGAGTTCGTGGCCACCCAGACCGAGTCCGCCGTCCGGCACATCGCCCTGGAGTACCCGTACGACGCCCACGAGGAGGGCGGCCTGTCGCTGCGGGGCAACGCCGAGGAGATCACCGAGAAGCTGGCCGTCGAGCTGACCGCCCGGGTGCAGGCGGCGGGCGTGCGGATCATCGAGTCGCGTTTCAGCCATCTCGCGTACGCCCCCGAGATCGCCTCCGCGATGCTCCAGCGCCAGCAGGCCGGCGCGGTCGTCGCGGCCCGGCAGCAGATCGTCGAGGGCGCGGTCGGCATGGTCGAGATGGCGCTGACCCGGATCGCCGAGCAGGACATCGTGGAGCTGGACTCGGAGCGGAAGGCGTCCATGGTGAGCAATCTGATGGTGGTCCTGTGCGGTGACCGCGCCGCCCAGCCGGTCCTCAATACGGGCACGCTCTACCAGTGACCGAGGACACCCCGGAGGAGGCGCGGGAAGCGCGGGAAGCGCCTCGCGCCCGGTCGCGGCAGCGCAAGCAGATGCTGCTGCGGCTGGACCCCGCCGTGCACGACGCGCTGGCCCGCTGGGCTTCGGACGAACTGCGCAGCGCGAACGCGCAGATCGAGTTCCTGCTGCGCCGGGCGCTCGCCGAGGCGGGCCGGCTGCCGGGCGGCGCGGCACCCATCCCCCGCCGGGGACGCCCGCCGAAGGCCGCGCCGGAGCCGCCGGGCGAAGAGTAGGACCTGAGGCCCGTCCCGCCAGGGGCGGGCCTTTCACCTGCGCCGTTCGGGTGTACCCCTCGCGTATACACAGCAGGTATACACACCATGTAGAGTGCTCCGCATGTCTATCGGCCACACCCTGCTCGGGCTCCTGGAGTCCGGCCCACGCCACGGTTACGACCTCAAGCGGACGTTCGACGAGAAGTTCGGGCACGACCGCCCCCTGCACTACGGGCAGGTCTACTCGACCATGTCCCGGCTGCTCAAGAACGGCCTCGTCGAGGTCGACGGCGTGGAGAGCGGGGGTGGCCCCGAGCGCAAGCGGTACGCGATCACGGACGCCGGCATCACCGATGTCGCCTCCTGGCTCGCGCAGCCCGAGAAGCCGGAGCCGTACCTCCAATCGACGCTGTACACCAAGGTCGTCCTGGCCATGCTCACCGGCCGCAACGCCGCCGACGTGCTGGACGCCCAGCGCTCCGAGCACCTGCGCCTGATGCGCATCCTCACCGACCGCAAGCGACGGGGCGACCTCGCCGACCAGCTGATCTGCGACCACGCCCTGTTCCATCTCGAAGCCGATCTGCGCTGGCTGGAACTGACCGCCGCCCGCCTCGGCCAGCTCCAGAAAGTGGTGGCCCCGTGACCCCCGCCGGCTCCCTGCTCTCCGCGCACGACCTGCACAAGACCTACGGCTCGACCCCCGCCCTCGACGGCGCCTCGTTCTCCGTCCACCCCGGCGAGGTCGTCGCCGTGATGGGCCCCTCCGGCTCCGGCAAGTCCACGCTGCTGCACTGCCTCGCCGGGATCATCACCCCGGACTCCGGCACCATCACCTACGACGGCCGCGAGCTGTCCGCCATGTCCGACGCGGAGCGCAGCGCCCTGCGCCGCAGCGACTTCGGGTTCGTCTTCCAGTTCGGCCAGCTCGTCCCCGAGCTGACCTGCGTCGAGAACGTCGCCCTGCCACTCCGCCTGGGCGGCGCCCGCCGCAAGGACGCCGAGCGCATCGCCCGCTCCTGGATGGAGCGCCTGGAGGTCGAGGACATCGGCGCCCAGCGCCCCGGCGAGGTCTCCGGCGGCCAGGGCCAGCGCGTCGCCGTGGCCCGCGCGCTCGCCGCGTCCCCGAAGGTGATCTTCGCGGACGAGCCGACCGGCGCCCTGGACTCCCTCAACGGCGAGCGGGTCATGCAGCTGCTCACCGACGCCGCCCGCTCCGCCAACGTCGCGGTGGTCCTGGTGACCCACGAGGCCCGCGTCGCCGCCTACTCCGACCGGGACGTCACCGTGCGCGACGGCCGGGCCCTCAATCTGGAGCACGCCGTATGACGCTCCTGGACGAGCAGCCCACCCAGGCCGCCCCCGCTCCGGCCCGCCCCTCGCGCACCGCCCCCTGGCTGCGCGACCTCGCCCTCGGCGTCCGGTTCGCCGCAGCCGGCGGGCGCGAGGGCTGGATCCGCACGATGCTCACCGCGATCGGCGTCGGCCTCGGCGTCACACTGCTGTTCCTCGCCGCGTCCGTGCCGCACGCGCTCGACGCGCGCAACGACCGCGACACGGCCCGCAGCGAGACCAAGATCTCCGAGAACCCGGACGCGCAGGGCAGGAAGTCCGACACCTCGGTCCTGCGGATCGGGGCCGACAGCGAGTTCCACGACCGCAGCATCAGCGGCTATCTGATGCGCGCGGAGGGCAGCCACCCGGTGCTCCCGCCGGGCATCGACGCCATGCCCGCCCCCGGCGAGATGGTCGTCTCCCCCGCCCTGAAGGACCTGCTGGACGATCCGGCCAACGCCCTGCTCAAGGAGCGCTACCCGTACCGGATCACCGGCACCATCGCGGATGACGGACTGCGCTCGCCCAACGAGCTGTGGTTCTACGCCGGCAGCGACACCCTCACCCAGGCCGCGGGCGGCCACCGCGTCACCGGATACGGCGACCCCGAACCGACCCCGCCGCTCGCCCCGCTGCTCGTGGTCCTGGTGATCATGGTCTGCGTGGTGCTGCTCGCGCCCGTCGCCATCTTCATCGCCACCGCCGTGCGCTTCGGCGGCGACCGCCGCGACCGCCGGCTGGCCGCGCTGCGCCTGGTCGGTACGGACATCAGGTCGACCCGGCGGATCGCGGCCGGCGAGGCCCTGTTCGGCTCCGTGCTCGGTGTGCTCATCGGCCTCGCCCTCTTCCTGGTGGGGCGTCGGTTCGTGAGCCACGTCGAGGTCTGGGACGTCAGCGCCTTCCCCTCGGACCTCGCGCCCGATCTGCGGCTCTGCCTGCTCATCGCGTTCGCCGTCCCGCTGACCGCGGTGATGGTCACGCTGTCCGCGATGCGCTCGGTGGTCATCGAACCGCTCGGGGTCGTACGCGACAACCGGGCCCGCAAGCGCCGCCTGTGGTGGCGGCTGGCGCTCCCCCTCGCGGGGCTCGGCCTGCTCGCGCTCAAGGGCCAGACCGGCGAGTACGAGGTCGTCAACCCGTACCCCATCACCGTCGGCGCGGTCCTGGTCCTGCTCGGACTCGCCCTGCTGCTGCCGTGGCTGGTCGAGGCGTGCGTGCACCGGCTGCGCGGCGGCCCGGTGCCCTGGCAGCTCGCCACCCGCAGGCTCCAGCTCAGCAGCGGGACCGCCTCCCGGGCCGTCAGCGGCGTCACCGTGGCGGTGGCCGGCGCGGTGGCCGTGCAGATGCTGTTCGCCTCGATGAACGCCGACTTCAACAAGGCCACCGGGCAGGACCCCACCCGCGCCCAGTTCTACGCCGTGTCGCAGAAGGTCGGCGGCAACGCCGCCGTGGAGACCATCAACGAGTTCCGCGCCACCAAGGGCGTCACCCAGGTCATCGGCATGGTCGAGGCGTACGTCACCAAACCGGGGAAGTACGCCGACGGGGAGATGCAGCCCACCACCTCGCTGAACGTCGGTGACTGCGCCACCCTGCGCGAGGTCGCCCGCATCGACTCCTGCAAGGACGGCGACTCCTTCGTCGTGCACCCCAGGGACGACAAGGAGATGGCCGGCTGGATGGACCGGACCGCCCGCAAGGGCAAGGAGGTCGAGTTCGAGTCGGAGAGCGGCAGGAAGCAGCGCTGGACGCTGCCCGCCGACGCGAAGACCGTCGTCAGCCGCAAGGACCCGATCGGCGAGGACCGCTGGGGGATCATGGTCACCCCGGGGGCGATCGACGCGACCGACCTGCCGGGCGCGAGCACCGTCTCGCAGATCCGCATCGACGAGAGCGTCCCGGACGCCGCCGAGTACGTACGCAACACGGCGGCCCGCATCGACCCCGGGATGCGCCTGGCCACCCTGACGTCCGTCGCACGCGACCGCCAGTACGCCAGCGTCCAGACCGGCCTCCAGGTCGGCGCCACGGTCACCCTGCTGCTGATCGCGGCCTCGATGCTGGTCTCCCAGCTGGAGCAGCTGCGCGAGCGCAAGCGGCTGCTGTCGGTCCTGGTGGCCTTCGGCACCCGGCGGACCACCCTCGCCTGGTCGGTGCTCTGGCAGACCGCGCTCCCGGTGGTCATCGGCCTCGCGGTGGCGGTGGCCGGCGGCCTCTCACTGGGCGCGGCGCTGTGCTGGATGGTCGGCAAGTCGGTCGACGACTGGCTGGTGTTCCTCCCCCTCGCCGGGGCGGGCGGGGCGCTCATCCTGCTGGTCACGCTGCTGTCCCTGCCGCCGCTGTGGCGCATGATGCGCCCGGACGGGCTGCGCAGCGAGTGACATCCGCGGAGGGCGGCCGGACGTCAGGTCCGGCCGCCCTCCGTCACGCGTACCGGCAGCGCCCGCATCGCCTCGCGCAGCGCCGCCGCCAGCTCCTCGAACTCCTCGTGCCGCGCCGCCCCGGTCCGCATCGCCAGTGCCACCCGCCGCGTCGGGGCCGGGTCCGCGAAACACCCCGTGGTCAGCGCCTCGTTGCGGGCCGTCTCGACGGTGACCGCGGTGCGCGGCAGCAGCGTGACCCCGAGGCCCCCGGCCACCAGCTGCACCAGCGTGGAGAGCCCGGCCGCGGTCGTGGTGACCGGGGCGCCCTCCGTACGGCCGGCCTCGCGGCAGATGTCGAGCGCCTGGTCCCGCAGGCAGTGCCCCTCGTCCAGGAGCAGCAGCGGGAGCTTCCGGAGCGCGTCGCGGGGGATGTCGGCGCGCCCGCCGAGCGGGTGGCCGCGGTCCATGACGAGCACGAAGTCCTCGTCGAAGAGCGGCAGCTCGCTGATCCCGGGCACTCCCAGGGGCACGGCGAGCAGCAGCAGGTCGAGCCGTCCGGCGCCCAGTCCCTCGATCAGCGAGGAGGTCTGCTCCTCGTGCACCTGGAGGTCGAGGGCCGGGTAGCGCTCGTGGACCAGCCGCAGCACGGCCGGCAGCAGATAGGGGGCGACGGTCGGGATCACGCCGAGCCGGAGCACTCCGGTGAAGGGGGCGCGGACCGCCTCGGCCTCCTCCATCAGCTCGCCGACGGCGTCGAGGACGACGCGCGCCCGCACCGCGAGCCGTTCCCCGGCGGGCGAGAGCAGCACCTTGCGCGTCGTACGCTCGATGAGCTGGGCACCCAGTGCCTCCTCCAGCGCGGACACGGCCCCGGAGAGCGCGGGCTGACTCATCCCGATTGCGGCCGCCGCGTCCCGGAAGTGCAGATGTTCGGCGACGGCGGCGAAGGCGCGCAGCTGCGAGAGGCTGGGCTGTTTGAGCCGATTGCCCGGATTGCTCTGCACCACTGATAGGTACCTCCGATCATCACGACCGAGTGTAGCTATTTCCGTGATCAATGCACTCTGTGCCAGAGTGGAGATCGTCCAACCCCCAGGAACTCCCTCAAAAGGGGAGAACCTACGCTGCAAGGAGAGCGCGTGCTCACTGTCGGTGACAAGTTCCCCGAGTTCGACCTGACCGCCTGTGTGTCGCTGGAGAGCGGCAAGGAGTTCGAGCAGATCAACCACAAGACCTACGAGGGTCAGTGGAAGGTCGTCTTCGCGTGGCCGAAGGACTTCACCTTCGTGTGCCCCACCGAGATCGCCGCCTTCGGGAAGCTGAACGACGAGTTCGCCGACCGTGACGCCCAGATCCTCGGCTTCTCCGGCGACTCCGAGTTCGTGCACCACGCCTGGCGCAAGGACCACCCGGACCTGACCGACCTGCCCTTCCCGATGATGGCCGACTCGAAGCACGAGCTCATGCGTGACCTCGGCATCGAGGGCGAGGACGGCTTCGCCCAGCGCGCCGTCTTCATCGTGGACCCGAACAACGAGATCCAGTTCACGATGGTGACCGCCGGTTCCGTGGGCCGTAACCCCAAGGAGGTCCTGCGGGTCCTCGACGCCCTGCAGACCGACGAGCTGTGCCCCTGCAACTGGACCAAGGGCGAGAACACCCTGGACCCGGTCGCGCTCCTCTCGGGCGAGTGAGCTGATACGACATGGCTCTCGATGAACTGAAGTCGGCCATACCGGACTTCGCCAAGGACCTGAAGCTGAACCTCGGCTCGGTCATCGGCAACAGCGAGCTCCCGCAGCAGCAGCTCTGGGGCACCGTCCTGGCCTGCGCGATCGCCTCGCGCTCGCCGAAGGTGCTGCGCGAGCTGGAGCCGGAGGCCAAGGCCAACCTCTCCGCGGAGGCGTACACCGCCGCGAAGTCGGCCGCCGCCATCATGGCGATGAACAACGTCTTCTACCGCACCCGCCACCTGCTCTCGGACCCCGAGTACGGGAACCTGCGCGCGGGTCTGCGGATGAACGTCATCGGCAAGCCGGGCGTGGAGAAGATCGACTTCGAGCTGTGGTCGCTCGCCGTCTCCGCGATCAACGGCTGCGGCCAGTGCCTCGACTCGCACGAGCAGGTGCTGCGCAAGGCCGGCGTGGACCGCGAGACCATCCAGGAAGCCGTCAAGATCGCCTCGGTGATCCAGGCCGTGGGTGTGACCCTCGACGCCGAGGCCGTACTCGCCGAGTAGGCGCCGTACCCTGAATACGAGAAGGGCCCCGAGGACGACCGACCGTCCGAGGGGCCCTTCTTCTGTGCGTACGCGCTACGAGGAGCCGTCCGGTGACGGCTCGTCCCCGTCCGGCTCCGGGTTCTCCGCCTTCTCCTTCTCGGGCGGGGTGCCGGAGGCCGGGGTCGGCGCCGCGTCCAGCGCGGTCGAGCCGTGCGGGGGCGGCGAGTGGCGGCGCGACTCCTCCTGCCCGTACGACCGCAGATAGCCGACCACCGTATTGGTCACCGCGACCAGCGGCACCGCCACCACCGCACCGCCGATCCCGGCGATCATGCCGCCCGCCGCGACCGAGAGCACCACCGCCAGCGGGTGCACCCGCACCGCCCGGCCGAGGATGAACGGCTGGAGGACATGGCCCTCGATCTGCTGCACGGCGAGGACCACGGCCAGCACCATCAGCGCGGTGAACACGCCCTCCGTGACGAGGGCGACGACCACCGCCAGCGCCCCGGAGACCACCGCGCCGACGAGCGGGATGAAGGCGAACAGGAAGATGAAGACGGCCAGCGGCACCGCCATCGGCACGTTGAGGAAGTAGATCCCGAGCCCGATGAAGATCGCGTCGATCAGCGCCACGATGACCGTGCCGCGCACATAGGCGGTCAGCGTCCGCCAGGCGCGCGGACCGGCCCCGGCGACCCCGGGCCGCGCCTGCGCGGGCACCAGCTTGAGCACCCACTGCCAGATGCGCGCGCCGTCGTAGAGCAGGAAGAGCGTCGAGAACATCGCGAGCAGCGCGCCGGTCATGAACTCCACGACCACGGTGACGCCCTGGAGGCCCGCGGTGGTGATCGCCTCGGTGTTGGTGCCGACGGTGTCGCTGAGGTTCTTGGCGATGTCGTTGATCTGTTTGTCGGTCACATGGAACGGGCTGTCCAGCAGCCAGTTCTTGAGGTCGTCGATCCCCTTCGTCACCTTGTCGGACAAGGTGTCGATGTTGTCCATGACCTGCCACACCACGAACCAGCCGACCAGGCCCATGATGACGAAGCCGGAGATCGCGGTGACGGCCGTCGCCAGGCCCCTCGGCAGCCCGTGGCGCCGCAGCCGGGCCACGGTCGGCTGGAGCAGCGCGGTGACGAGCAGCGCGGCGACGAAGGCCAGCACGACCAGCTGTACGGCGCTGATGACCCGCATCAGCACCCACAGGGTCCCCGCGAGCACCAGCAGCCGCCAGCCCGCCTCGGCCGCGACCCGCATCCCCCACGGGATCGCCGCGACCGGATCGGGCCGCGCGGCCACGGTGGGCGCGTAGGTGGGCGGGGCGGGCACCTGGTCGACGTGGGCGGGTTCGCCCTTTCCCGCCACCGCCGGGTCCGTGCCCCGAGCAGGGAGTCGTCGGCCTCCGTCTCGGCCCGTCGTTCGTCCAGGCGCTCGCTCAGCCTGCTCAGCTCGGCGCCCACTTGTCCGAGCCACCCCGGCAGTTTCGACATAACGCTTCCTCTACCCCCGTCCGCTCTCCCCACCGCTCCCCGGGAGCGTTCCGCACGACCGTACACGCGTGAAGCCCCTCACCGAAGGACGGTGAGGGGCTTCACGAGGTTGCGCAAGTGAACCCTGGTTCTAGTACCAGTGGTTGGCCTGCCAGAAGGACCAGGCACCGCAGGGGCTCTGGTAGCGGCCGTTCATGTAGCTGAGGCCCCACTTGATCTGGGTGGCCGGGTTGGTCATCCAGTCGGCGCCGGCCGAGGCCATCTTGGAGCCGGGGAGGGCCTGTACGAGACCGTAGGCACCCGAGCCCGGGTTGCTCGCCCGGTAGTTCCAGCTCGACTCGTGGTTCACGATGTTGCTGAAGCACTGGAACTGGTCGGCCGGCACGATCTGCCGCGCCATGGCCTGCACCTCGGCCACGGTGTACGAGCTCTGCACGGCGAACGAAGCGGTGGAGCGGACCTCGGAGCGGCTTGCGCGCTCCTGGGCTTCCTTCTTCTTCGCCTCGCGCTCGCGCTCCAGCCGGTCCTCGGCGGCCTGCTTCTTGGACTTCGCGTCCTTGGCGGCCTGCACGCGAGCGGTCTCTTCCGCGGACTTCTTCGCGGCGGCGTCGGCGGCGGACGCCTGGGCGTCGGCCTGCTGCGTCAGCGAAGCGGTCTGCACCTGGGCCTGCTGGCCCGCGGGGATGTCTGCGAGCAGCGTGGTGTCGGCTGCGGTCGCCTCGAAGTTGTTGTCGTCGGCAGCAGGGGTGCTGCCCGATGCAACGCCTACGACGGCGCCTACGGTGGTGACCGCGGTGGCGGATGCCACGGCGAACCCCCGGACCGAAATCCGGCTCACACGGTGTCCTTCCAGCATCGCCCGCTTAGGTGACCTCGCGGGCGCAATCGTGCCCTTGACACTGGCCTCCCTACTGCTTGGGTCACGGGAGGCACGGGCCCGGTGGGCGACTCCCCGGGGGAGCGCCGCGTGGTACTCGCGGGCGGCATACGGACGGCGGTTGTTGAGTTGTGTGGTGCGTGGCACCTCTGGAGGTGCCGGTGTGCCGTATGCGGGGCCTGACGGAAGCAAGACTCTGCCGGAACCGGACCGCGCGAAGCAATTCTCCGTTGCGTGTGAAAGGTCACACCCCGTTTGGCGGACCTGAATTACGGAAAAGACGCCGCAACACGGCGCCGCCCGGCTAGGCTGCTTGGCCCGCCGGGCGGCGTCAACGTCCCAACCCGTATCAGATCTGACCTTCCTCCAGCATTTCGGTCACCAGTGCGGCGATGCGGGAACGCTCCGAACGCGTGAGCGTCACATGGGCGAAGAGCGGGTGCCCCTTCAGCTTCTCGACCACGGCGACCACACCGTCGTAACGGCCGACCCTGAGGTTGTCCCGCTGGGCCACGTCATGCGTGAGAACGACCCGGGAATTCGTGCCGATCCTGGACAACACGGTCAGCAGGACGTTCCGTTCGAGCGACTGGGCCTCGTCGACGATCACGAAGGCGTCGTGCAGGGAACGGCCCCGGATGTGGGTGAGCGGCAGGATCTCCAGCATGCCGCGCCCCAGCACCTCTTCGATGACCTCGCGCCCGGAGACGGCCGAGAGGGTGTCGAAGACGGCCTGCGCCCAGGGGCTCATCTTCTCGGCCTCGCTGCCGGGGAGATAGCCGAGCTCCTGCCCGCCCACCGCGTACAGCGGACGGAAGACCATCACCTTCTTGTGCTGTCCCCTCTCCAGCACCGCTTCGAGCCCCGCGCAGAGCGCCAGCGCCGACTTGCCGGTGCCGGCCCGGCCGCCCAGCGAGACGATGCCCACCTCCTGGTCGAGCAGCAGGTCCAGGGCGATGCGCTGTTCGGCGCTGCGGCCGTGGATGCCGAACGCCTCCCGGTCGCCGCGGACGAGCCGCACGGTGCCCTCGGGCGTGACCCGGCCGAGCGCCTTGCCGCGTTCGGACTGGAGGACCAGGCCGGTGTGGACGGGCAGCTCGGCGGCCTCGGGGACGTACAGCGTCTCCTCGGCGAAGAGGAGGTCCACCTGGTCGGCGGCGAGGGGCAGTTCGGCCATGCCCGTCCAGCCGGAGTCGGTGATCGCCAGCTCCGCGCGGTACTCCTCGGCGAGGAGGCCGACCGATGACGCCTTGATGCGCAGCGGGAGGTCCTTGGAGACGACCGTGACGTCGTACCCCTCGGCCTGGAGGTTGCGCGCGACCGCCAGGATCCGTGAGTCGTTGTCCCCCAACCGGTAGCCGGCGGGCAGCACGCCGGGATCGGAGTGGTTGAGCTCGACGCGGAGCGTCCCGCCGAGGTCCCCGAGGGGGATCGGCGCGTCCAGCCGCCCGTAGCGGATCCGGAAGTCGTCCAGCAGGCGCAGGGCCTGCCGGGCGAAGTAGCCGAGCTCCGGATGGTGCCGTTTGGCCTCCAGTTCCGTGACCACGACGACGGGGAGCACGACCTCGTGCTCGTCGAATCGGGCCATGGCGTTCGGATCGGCCAGCAGGACGCTGGTGTCGAGAACGTAGGTGCGCCTGTCGGGCAGGCGGCGCTTTGTGCTGGTCACCACGGAAGGACGTACCCCCTCGGAAGAGGCCGGCGTGCGACGGCGGGCCGTCGCGGAGCATCCCGCTTGTCAGCGGCGCCCACCTGGCTGGTGACCGGGCGCCGGTCTGTCAGGGATATGCCCTCTTACCCGGTCGGCCATGCCGACCGGCCCACTTCCGGGGGACGGGGGCGCGGAACACGCGCCCCGGGCGCCTCAGCCCCCGTAGCGCCGGTGGCGGGCGGCGTAGTCGCGCAGGGCCCGCAGGAAGTCGACCCGGCGGAAGGCCGGCCAGAAGACCTCGCAGAAGTAGTACTCCGAGTGCGCGCTCTGCCAGAGCATGAAGCCGGAGAGGCGCTGCTCGCCGCTGGTGCGGATGACGAGGTCGGGGTCGGGCTGGCCGCGCGTGTAGAGGTGCTCGGAGATCAGGTCGGTGGAGACGATCTCGGCCAGGTCCTCGAAGGAGGTGCCCTTGGCGGAGTGGTCGAGGAGCAGGGAGCGCACGGCGTCGGCGATCTCCTGCCGGCCGCCGTAGCCCACGGCGACGTTGACGAGTATCCCGTCGACCCCGACGGTGGCCTGCTCGGCCTCCTTGAGGACGGTCTGGGTGTGGGCGGGCAGCAGGTCGAGCGTGCCGACGTGATGGACCCGCCAGCGGCCGTCCGCGGCCAGGCCGCGCACCGTGTTCTCGATGATGCCGAGGAGCGGGGTCAGCTCGGACTCGGGCCGGTCGAAGTTGTCGGTGGAGAGCAGCCAGAGCGTGACGACCTCGACGTCGGTCTCGCTGCACCAGCCCAGGAGCTCCTTGATCTTGTCGGCCCCGGCCTGGTGGCCCTCGGCCGCCGTGCCGCCGGACGCCTTCGCCCAGCGCCGGTTGCCGTCGAGGATGACGCCGATGTGCTTGGGCACCTGGGAGTGGTCGAGGCGGGCCTCCACCCGGCGCGCGTAGAGCCCGTACACCAGGTCGCGCAAGTTCACTGAGTCCACCTCTCGGTTCCGTGCGGGCCCGCCGGCCCCTTCGCCAGGGGTCCGGGGTCGTCCCCTGGGGATCGGATCGCCGCACTGGAAGGGGGCGGATCGCCCCGCCGTGTCATGGCAGTCCCGTCAGGCCACATTACTGCGCGGGCCCCGTGCCCACCCAACTCGGCCTGTCACAAGTCCGTGATAAAGAGATAATCGTGACTGATTCCTCTTCCCCCTATCAGGCCGCCGCATCCCGCTACGACTCCATGGAGTACCGCCGCAGCGGGCGCAGCGGTCTCAAGCTGCCGGCCGTCTCGCTCGGCCTGTGGCACAACTTCGGCGACGACCGGGCGCTCGGCTCCCAGCGGGCCATCCTGCGCCGCGCCTTCGACCTCGGTGTGACCCATTTCGACCTGGCCAACAACTACGGCCCGCCGGCCGGCTCGGCCGAGCTGAACTTCGGCAAGCTCTTCCGCCAGGACTTCGCCCCGTACCGGGACGAGCTGCTGATCTCCACCAAGGCGGGCTACGAGATGCACCCCGGGCCGTACGGGGAGTGGGGCTCGCGCAAGTACCTGCTGTCGTCGCTGGACGCCTCGCTGAAGCGGATGGGCCTGGACTACGTCGACATCTTCTACTCGCACCGCTTCGACCCGGAGACCCCGCTGGAGGAGACGATGGGGGCGCTGGCCTCCGCCGTACAGCAGGGCAAGGCGCTGTACGTGGGGGTGTCCTCGTACAACTCGGCGCAGACCGCCGAGGCGGCGCGGCTGCTGCGGGAGATGGGCGTCCCGGCCCTGATCCACCAGCCGTCCTACTCGATGATCAACCGCTGGACCGAGGAGGACGGGCTCCTGGACACGCTGGAGGCGGCCGGGATGGGCTGCATCTCCTTCGTGCCGCTGGCCCAGGGGCTGCTGACCGGGAAGTACCTGAACGGCATCCCGGAGGGCTCGCGGGCCACCCAGGGCAAGTCGCTCGACCCGGACCTGCTGTCGCAGGAGGTCGTGCGCCGGCTGAACGGGCTGAACGACATCGCGCGCCGCCGGGGCCAGTCGCTCGCCCAGCTGGCCCTGACGTGGGTGCTGCGCGACAGCCGGATGACGTCCGCGCTGATCGGCGCGTCGAGCGTGGGGCAGCTGGAGGAGAACGTCGCGGCGCTGGCGGGCCCGGAGCTGTCGGCCGAGGAGCTGAAGGAGATCGACGTCTTCGCCGTCGACACCGAGGGCACCAACATCTGGGCCGGGCGGGGCTGATCGCGTGCCCGGCCCGGCGCCGGGCACAAAAAACGGGCCGGTCCGTGGGGGGGTTACGGACCGGCCCGAGGGGGGTTTCCACCATAACCCTTCGTAAGTGATGCTGGGTGCCGCGGCGCGAAATAATTACTCTCCGAGAGTGAGAGGCTTCGCTCCGGTCACCGGCCGGCTCTTCCCGTACGTCTCTGACCTGCGAGGACACCGCCCGACCCCGGAGGGGCACCGGAAACACGCCCGAGACGTCCACAGGATGTCCACATTCCGCCCGTCAGTGGCCGCCGCGCGGCTTCACACAGCCCGTTCCCTCCATGTAGCGACCGTGCGCCTCGGCGTTGACGAGTCCGTTGACCACGCCGTCCAGCGAGCCGTCCACGCAGAGGGTGCCGAGGGTCACGGTGAAGGAGGTGCGGTGGGGACCGAAGGTGCCGGTGGTGACCGATCCGTCGGGGTAGCCGAGGGCGTGGAGCGCGTGGAAGACGGAGTCCTCGGTGGACTTCTGCCCCTCCGCGAGCGCGGCGAGCCCCCGCTTCACCCGCTTCACCTCCGCCTCGCCCCGGACGCGGTCCGCCTCGGACAGGTCGAGGGTGGACTGGAAGGCGTGGTTCTCGGCGTAGTGCGGGTTGGCGTCGCCGCCCTGCTCGACGCCCTGACCGGAGGCGGAGGGGGCCGGGGAGGCGGCGCCGCCGTCGCTTACCAGCTCCGTACCGCAGCCGGTGAGGGCTGAGGCGGTCAGGAGCAGGGCGGCCGTACGTCTCACGAAGGTCATGGGTACGAGTATGGGACGGCAACCCGGCCTGTGGTGGGGGAGTTGGCCACCGATGCCGTTCCGTCACGTCGCCGCCGCCGCGCCCCGGTGGCCCCGGGTGAAGCGGACGCCGACGGTGTCCCCGCCGACGACCACGAAGCGGCCCCCCTCGCAACGGATCACGGCCTCGTGGACCTCGCCCCGCTCGTCCCGGCGCTCGTCCGTACTCAGCACCGTCCAGCCGCCCTCCGGGGGCTGGGGCAGTCCGGCCAGCTCGGCGAACTCCCACTGGGCGGCGGGCACACACCAGTCGGGCAGCTGCGGCCAGGTGCCGGCGCCGACGTGCAGGGTGCCGTCGGAGGCGCAGGTCAGGCGGACCGACTGGCCGTCGTCCAGCACGAACGAGACGGCCTCCGGCTCGCCCATCCGGCCCTCGGGCCGGTAGAAGATCCCGAGGACGCGGACGATCCTGGCCCCCTTGAGCCACTCGGCGCCACCCCGGCGCGGGCCGTACGCGGCGTCCCCGTCGGTGCCGAGGTCCATGGCCAGCTCCTTCCCCGAGCGCTCGCGACCAGAGTGCCATTCTTCGGGCCGTGTGGGGGTGCCGGCCTCACACGGGTTTGCGGGCCTCGATCAGGAAGCGGGTGGTGTGGGCGACGAACGGGCCCTCGGTCTCCAGCTGGTGGTGCAGCGCGCGGAGTTGAGGCCGGTACGCCTCGACCGTGAAGCCGGGCACCATCCAGATCACCTTGCGCAGGAAGTACACGACGGCCCCGATGTCGAAGAACTCGGTGCGCAGCCGCTCCGCCCGCAGGTCCACGACGTCGAGCCCGGCCGCCTCGGCGTCGGCCCGCGCCCGCTCCGGGTCGCGCGCGCCGCGCACCTCCGGGGGCTGCGGCCCGAGGAAGTACTCGACGAGCTCGAAGACGCTGGCGGGGCCCACCTGTTGCGAGAAGTACGTCCCGCCGGGGGCCAGCACCCGGGCGATCTCCTCCCACCACGTGGTCACCGGATGCCGGCTGACCACCAGGTCGAACGCCCCGTCCCCGAACGGCAGCGGCGGCTCGTCCTCGTCCGCGACGACGGCCGCCCCACGCGGGTGCAGCAGGGCGGTGGCCCGGGCGATATTCGGCGCCCAGGACTCGGTGGCGACGACGAGCGGCGGCAACTCCGGCACGGAGGCCAGCACCTCACCCCCGCCCGTCTGCACATCGAGCGCGGCCCGCGCCCGCCCCATCCGCTCCCCCATGGCACGCGCATACCCCCAGGAGGGCCGCTGCTCGGTGGCCCTCCCGTCGAGCCAGGAGAAGTCCCAGCCGTCGACGGAGACGCTGTCGGCCTCGGCGACGAGAGCGTCGAACCGGGCCGCTTCACGGGAGGCGGTGTCGGGCGTTTCGGGCATGGGGCGATCATCCCAGCCGGAGGGGCCGCCCGCGACCGCATTACGGGCGGGTCCGGCTCACCACCAGTAGACGGGGTACGGCTGCCTGTTGACCCGGTTGCCGACCAGGCCGACCAGCACCAGGAGGACCGTCGCCGCGGCCAGCAGCGCGAGGAACGGGCCGGCGGAGGGGGCGGTCGCCGCCACGATCACGGCCGTCGCGGCGGCGGGTGAGTGGGCGACGCGGAGCAGCAGCATCGCGCCGAGCGCCAGGCCGCCCGCGATGCCGGAGGACCAGACGCCCTGGCCGAGGACGGCGAGGGACCAGGAAGCCGGTCAGGGCGGAGACGAGTTGGCCGCCGATCACGCTGCGGGGCTGCCCGAGAGGCGTCTGGGAGGCGCCCGCGATCAGCGCCATGCTGGCGGCCAGCGGCGGGATGAGCAGGACCTGGTGCGACCACTCCCCCACCGCCACCAGGAGGGTCAGGGCGAGCACGCTGCTCGCCGTGGCGACCACCGTGGTCAGCGCCTTCGGCCGGGGCGGCGCCTGTGTCGCGTGCCAGGGACGCGCGGGGGCGGGGACCTCGGCCGGGGGCCTGGTCTGCGTCATCGTGTCGGGTTCCCTTCGAGGCCGGCGCTAATGGCTTGCCCGTTAGCATCGATGAGGTGAATGTACCCGCAACCGCCGGATCGCGCGGTCGTTCGCGGAACCTGGAAGAATCCGCCTACGCGTGGGGCAGGGAGGGCCGCAATGACGACGCACGGCAAGGACACGCTCGAAATCCGCCCCCTTGAGCCCCTGGCGGTCGAGTTCACCAGCTCCTGGCATTACGAGGCGGGCGCCCTGATCGACGAGATCGGCACCCCGCACGGGCTGGCCCGCTGGGTCGACGCGTACCGCCCGCGCCTCGGCATGGACGCCAGCACCCCGGCGGAGTTGGGAGCCCCGGACGTCACGGCCGCGCTCGCCGTCCGCGAGGCCGTACGGGACCTGCTCGACGCCCTGGTCGACGGTGGGCGGCCGCCCGCCGCATCGCTCGACCTGGTGACCGAGCGGGCGCGGGGCGTCCAACGGGCCGCGGTCGGCTGGCCGGAGGCCGGGCCGCGGCTCGAATGGCCGGACGGGGTGCGGGTGATGGACATCGTGGGCGCCCAGGTCTGCGCCTCGGCGACCCGGCTGCTGACCTCACCGCGCCGCGGACTGCTGCGCCGCTGCCCGGCGCCCAGCTGCGTGCTGTTCTTCTCGGCCCTGCGCACCGGCCAGCAGTGGTGCAGCCCCGCCTGCGGGAACCGCGCCCGCGTGGCGCGGCACAGCGCCCGGACGCGCTGAGTCGCCCCTGCTCAGGCCGCCAGCCCGCCGAACAGCAGGCCCAGGAACGCCCCCGCGATCATGAACGGGCCGAACGGGATGCCCGTCCTGCGGCCCGCGCGGCGCAGCGCGACGAGCCCTGCCCCGTACACCGCGCCGAACAGGAAGCCCGCGAAGCCGCCCGCGAAGACGACCGGCCAGCCGTACCAGCCGAGGACCGTGCCCAGGGAGAGGGCCAGCTTGACGTCGCCGAAGCCCATGCCGCGCGGGTTGATGAGGAAGAGCAGGAAGTAGAAGGCGCCCAGGACGAGCCCGCCGAGGAGGGCGGAGAGCCAGGAGCCCGCGTGTTCCGGGAGCAGGGCCGCCAGGCCCAGGAGTACGGCGGCGGCTCCGGCGGCCGGCAGGGTCAGCCCGTCCGGCAGGCGGTGCACGCGGTGGTCGATGCTCGCGAGGAGCACGGCGGCCGGAGCGAGCAGCAGCCAGGCCGCCAGCTCGGGGCGCGTGCCGGTGGACCAGGCCAGGGCGGCGCAGGCGAGCGCGGTGACGGCGGGGGCGAGGCGGTGGGGGCGTAGCGGGGCGGAGGCGTGTCCTCGGGCGGTACGGCGACGGGCGCGCCCGTACGCACCTGCGCGACCGCCCCCTCCGCGCACCCGCCGCAGCGCGTCGCACCCAGCCAGGCGCGGGCGGGGCCGGTGAGCGGGTGGCCCGCCGGGCAGGCGTCCCGCCAGGGTTCGCCGGGCGGAACGGAGAACCGGTAGGCGGCGCGCGGGACCAGGAGCCCGGTCGCGGCGCCCCAGAGTGCGGCGACCCCTGTCAGCATGGCGTACACCCCAGCGATCCTAATCGGCGCGGCACGGGCGGGGGTTGGGCCTGTGGATTCGGGCCCGGCGGCGGTCCGGTCGCCGCTACCGTCGGGGCCATGGCTCGATGGCGCGATGGCACGGGGACGCTGACGATCACGGACCGGGACGGGGTGACCGAGATCCGGGTGCCGCTGCGGATCGCGGCCTCCTACCGGCACCGGGCGCGCGGGCTGCTCGGGCGGGACGGGGTCGACGGGGCACTGATGATCACACCGTGCGGGAGCGTGCACTCCTTCCGGATGCGGTTCACCATCGATGTGGCCTATCTGGACCGGAAGTTCAACGTGCTGGCGGTCCACACGATGAAGCCGGGCCGGCTCGGGCTGCCCCGGCCGCGCGGCCGGCACGTGATCGAGGCGGAGGCGGGCGCGATGTCGGCATGGGGGCTGCGGCCCGGCGTACAGGTCCGGATCGAGCAGGCTCCGTAGGCGTACACCGGCTATCTGCGCGCCACGTCGCTGCCGTAGACGACCCAGGGCGACTGCTGGAAGGAGTTCACGCCGGACAGCTGCGGCTGGGCGGCGGCCACTTCGGGCAGCAGCGCGAGCGTGTCCGGCCAGCAGTCGAAGTACACCGATCCCTTGACGATGAAGCCCGCCCAGTCGGTCGCCGCCGACGCGCCCTCGCGGTCGAGCACGAAGCCCACGCAGAGCAGCGAGGCCCGCCCTATCGCCTCGCGCACCGCGCGGACCACCCGTTCCTGCGCCTCGCGGGCCGCCGCGCCGAGGCCGAAGCGCAGCTCCACCGTGCCGTCGTCGCCCCGGCTGATCCCGGCCCGTATCTCCTCGCCGCCGGGCAGCCACAGCAGGAAGTCGACCCGGTCGAGCCGTTGCAGCCCGGCCAGCAGCACGAGTTGGTCCCGGCTCACCCAGGACTGCGTACCGGACGGGTCGGCTCCGGGGCTGATCAGGGTGATGCGCCGGGTCACCGGGTGGTCGGCCCGCACCCCCGCCGCCTCCAGGTCGCCGAGCAGCGACTCGGCGTCGGGGCGGCTCCAGCACAGGTGGTACGAGCAGAAGAAACCGTCACTCATCGGCGCGTCACCTCGGTACTCGCGGTGGCTGCCCGCCCCGCCCGCGACACCGCGCGGAGCGGCGGCGTGGGGGGCCGGCGGGTGGTCGGTACCCGAGCGTACGGGCAACCCCTGGTCCGGGGCGCGGGCCCGGGGTCCTCGCCGCACGGCATAAGCGGTGGACAACCCCGTCGCGCCCCGGGAAGCTGTGCGGCGATGACACGCACCGATACGCCTCCCGCTTGGGACGAGCGCACCCAGCTGACCACGTTCCTCGACTACACCCGCGCCACCGCGCTCGCCAAGTGCGAGGGGCTTTCGCAGGAGGACGCCGTGCGGGCGCCCCTGCCCGGCTCCCCGCTGATGACGATCGCGGGGGTGGTCAACCATCTGCGCTGGGTCGAGTACTACTGGTTCGAGGTCGTCCTCCTCGGCGGCGAGGACGAGGGGCCGTGGACGGACGAGGACCCGGACCGCGAGATGCGGATCGCCGTCGACATGCCGCTCGCCGACGTGCTGAAGGAGTACGAGGAGCAGTGCGCCCGCTACCGGGAGCTGGTCGCGGCCCACGACCTGGACACCCGGGCCGTGCGGAAGCGCTCGAACGGCCTGAGCCCCGATCTGCGCTGGATCCTGCTGCACCTCGTCGAGGAGACGGCCCGTCACAACGGCCACATCGACATCATCCGCGAGATCGTGGACGGGGTGACCGGGGACTAGTCGCGCCGGGCCCGGTCCAGCTCCACGTTGAACTGGGCCCCGGACAGCAGCGCCAGGTTGGTGAACCACACCCAGATCAGGAACACCACCAGCCCCGCCAGTGAGCCGTACAGCCGGCTGTAGGAGCCGATGTACGTGGCGTAAAGGGCGAATCCCGCCGACGCGGCCAGCCACAGCAGCGCCGCGAGCACCCCGCCGGGCACCGCCTGCCGGGCCCGGCGGGCCGGCTCGGGGCCGGTGCGGAAGAGGACCGTGATCAGCGCGGCGACCAGGCACAGCAGCACCGGCCACTTCAGCACCGACCACACCGCGTCCCCCACATGGGTCAGGCCGAGCCGGTGCCCGGCCCAGCGCGCGAGCGGCCCGGTGAGCACGAGGGCGAACGCGCTGGCCATCATCAGCAGGAGCAGACCGACCGCCCACGCCACGATGATGTGCGCCTGGCGCAGCGCCGGCCGGGTGTCGTGCACCCCGTGCATGGCGTGCAGCGCCCGCCGGAACACCGCGAGATAGCTGGACGCGGACCACAGCGCGCTGACGGACCCGGTCGCGACGAGCAGCCAGACGGCGGTGCGCTGCTGGGTGGCGGCCTCCAGCGGCTCGCGCAGCGCGGCCGCGGCCTCGGCGGGTGCGAAGGCGGTGATGTCGGCGATCAGCGCACCGGTGGCGCCGGGGCTGGCGAGTCCGATGACGGACACGGTCACCAGGAGCGCGGGCAGCAGCGCGAGGATCGCGTAGTACGTCAGGGCCGCGGCCCAGTCCGATATGTCGTCGTTCCACAGCGAGACGGGCGTGCGGCGCAGCGCGAGCGGCCAGCGCCGGGCCCTGCCGGGGGTGGGACCGGGGGCGGTCCGCGGGGTTCTGCGCGGGTGGGCGGGGCCCCGGCGGCGGTGCCGCTGGACTGACTGGACACGGTTGCGGCTCCGGGGACGTGAGCGGTGTGGACGGGGCGGCATCGGGGTACGGGGAGGCGCCCCCGCCTCTCCTCTTCTGCTCACGTTCCCGCCCGGTACACCCGGTTCCGCACCGCCGGGGGCCGCCGGCCTCCCGTTGTCGGACCCGGCTCGTACGCTCTCCCCATGAGCGTCTCCCTCTACTACACCGCGCGCCGCGCGACCCCGCTGACCGGGTCCGAGTCGGCCGCCGTCACCCGCATCGCCAGCGCCCGCCAGGCGTCGTTCCCGTACGAGGACGAGGAGAGCCTGTACGTGTACGACCCCCGGGCGGCGGAGCCGGGGACCGTCCTCGACGGCTCCACCAAGATGCCGTTCGACCCCGGCCGGCTGCTGCCGGTGGTCGCCCATGTGCTGGACTCGGTCACGGAGCTGCGCCGGGCGCTGCCGGACGCCGACTGGCGGGTGCACATGGACGACCTGGACGTCGAGTGGGACGAGGCCAAGGGGTACGAGCTGCCCGGCATGCGCGATCCGGACCTGATAGCGGAGCTTGCGGCGGAAAGTGATCGTTGAGCGACTGAAAATCGCTTGCCGACGTCCCCGCCCCCGCCTACCTTGGTGCGCATGGGTTCTCTGTGATATTCCCCCTGCGCCTGCGTTGAGCTCGGCTCCGTAGTGGCGCATTCTCCCGCGCATCCGCTTTTCCACGCCTTCGCACCTCCGTGACGCCTGCCTTTCCGGCACGCGGCCCGCGGTGTGCCGTCGGCGTGCGCGGACGCGCCCCGACCACCGCGCGCCGATCGGCACGGGCCGAGAATCAGGGGCTTTTCATGCACACCGGACAACTCACACTTCAGAACGTCACCCGCCGCTACGACGACCGCGTCGTGCTGGACGACGTCACCTTCACCGTCAGGCCCGGCGAGCGGGCCGGCATCATCGGCGACAACGGCGCCGGCAAGTCCACGCTGCTCCGGCTGATCGCCGGGCTCGACCGGCCCGACAACGGCGAGCTGACCGTCGTCGCGCCCGGCGGCTCGGGCTACCTCGCCCAGGCGCTCGCCCTGCCGGCCGGGGCCACCGTCCAGGACGCGGTGGACGCGGCGCTGGCCGGGCTGCGGGAGCTGGAGGCCCGGATGCGCCGGGCCGAGGCCGGGCTCGCGGGCCTGGCCGGCGCGGAGCTGACCGCCGCGCTGGAGGCGTACGCGGAGCTGGTCGCGCGGTACGAGGCGCGGGCCGGTTACGAGGCCGACGCGCGGGTGGACATCGCCCTGCACGGTCTCGGGCTGCCCGGCCTGGACCGGGACCGGCCGCTGTCCACGCTGTCGGGCGGCGAGCGGTCGCGGCTGGCGCTGGCGGGGACGCTGGCCTCCCGGCCGGAGCTGCTGCTGCTCGACGAGCCGACCAACGACCTGGACGACCGGGCGGTGGACTGGCTGGAGAACCACCTGCGGGCGCACCGGGGCACCGTGCTCGCGGTGACGCACGACCGGGTGTTCCTGGAACGGGTCACCACGACGATCCTGGAGGTCGGCGAGGGCCGGGTGACCCGGTACGGGGACGGCTACGAGGGCTACCTCGCCGCGAAGGCCGCCGACCGCCGGCGCCGGCTGCGGGAGTACGCGGAGTGGTGCGAGGAACTGGCCCGCAACCGCGAGCTGGCCGCGTCCAACGTGGCCCGGCTGGAAGCGATCCCGCGCAAGGTGCCGCTCAGCGTGTTCGGGCACGGCGGGTTCCGGGCGCGGGGCGGGGGCACGGGGCGATGGTCCGCATCCGCAACGCGAAGGAGCGCGTCGAGCGGCTGACGGAGCGGCCGGTCGCGCCGCCGCCCGATCCGCTGGTGTTCGCCGCCCGGGTGACCACCGCCGGGGCGTCCGCTCCCCCGGTCGCGGCGGAGCTGGCCGGGGTCCGTGTCGGCCACCGCCTCTCCGTGCCCGCGCTGCGGATCGGGGGCACGGAGAGGCTGCTGGTCACGGGGGCGAACGGGGCCGGCAAGTCGACGCTCATGCGGGTGCTCGCGGGTGAGCTGCGGCCGGACGCGGGGACCGTGCGGACGTGGGGGCGGGTCGGGCATCTGCGCCAGGAGGAGACGCCGTGGCCGGCCGGTCTGACGCTCCCGGAGGCTTACGCGTACGGCCGCGGCGGCGATCTCGACGCGCACACGGAACACCTGCTGTCGCTGGGCCTGTTCGGCCCGGCGGACCTGCGCCTCCGGGTGGGCGAGCTGTCCTACGGGCAGCGGCGCCGGATCGAACTGGCCCGGCTGGTCGGCGATCCCGTCGATCTGCTGCTGCTCGACGAGCCGACGAACCACCTCTCACCGGCGCTGGTGGAGGAGCTGGAGGGGGCCTTGGCCGGGTTCGGGGGCGCGGTGGTCGTGGTCACGCACGACCGGCGGCTGCGAGACCGCTTCCGTGGCCGGAGGCTGGAACTGGACGGGGGACGGGTGGTGGAACGTGCGGAAGCGGCATGATTGGCCGATAAACCACTGATTCGATGGCTGAAACCGGCCCCCTCCATAGGGGGCCGGCGCCGGTCATATGAACACCAGCCGACTTATGGACAGCTGGCTCACAACTGGCTCATAGACGACCCCTGGGGGGCTTTGCATCTGTCCGCACTGAAATCCGGCCGCACCGGCCGCGCGCGCTCGAAGCGCGCGAGCCGGGTCGCGGCCTGCACCGCGCTCGTCCTCTCCGCCGGCATGCTGCTGGCGGCTCCGGCCTCGGCCGACGACGCGAAGGGCGCCGAGGCGCCGAAGGCCGTGGGCTCGACGCCGCGCATGGACATCACCGGCGACGGCAAGAGCGACATCCTCTACCAGACGCGGGAGGGGTACCTGTTCCAGTCGGTGGGTGGGACGGTGGCCGACTACCCCGTCGGGTTCCACGACCCCAAGGACGAGCGGATCGTCTTCAAGGACATCATCGCCCCGGGTGACCTGCAGGGCGACGGCATGCCCGAGCTCCTCACCCTGACGGCGTCCGGCACGCTCACCCTGCACCCGATGGTGGGCATGGACCCGACGGGAGGCACTCCCACCTGGTCCGGTACGGGCTGGCAGAAGTACAACAAGATCGTCGCGCCGGGCGACCTGACGGGCGACGGTCACAACGACCTGATCGCGCGCACGCCCGCCGGTGACGTCTACCTCTACGTCTCCACCGGGCGCATCGAGGGCCAGCCCTTCGAGCCCGCCGTCAAGGTGGCCTCCGGCTGGAACGCGTACGACCAGATCGTCGGCCTGAACGACTCGACCGGCGACGGGATCGGCGATGTCGTCACCCGGACGCCCTCCGGTGACCTGTACTTCCACATGGGCACCGGAGACGCGTCGAAGCCCTTCAAGGCGGCGTCCAAGATCGGCTACGGGTTCGACACGTACAACCAGCTCGTGGGTGTCGACGACATCAACGGGGACGGCTACGGCGACCTCATGGGCCGCACGCCGAACGGTGACACGTACCTCTACCGCTTCTCGGGCTACGGCCACTACCGGGCGCGTATCCACGGCACCTTCGGGTGGCAGAAGGCGGCCATGTTCGTCGGGGCGGGCGGCAACCCGGACTTCGGCAAGCGCAGCCTCATGGGGGTCACCTCGGAGGGCTCCGGGTATGTGTACGACTCCAAGAACAACGGCCAGTTCTTCCCCCGCGAGAGCCGGTTCGCCTTCCCCGAGGGCTGGGTGCGGGTGGCCTCGTCGCTCGGCGACGACGGGCGGGCGGACAACCTCTGGGTGCGCGATGGCGTGCTGTACGGCGCGAGTGGGCGGATCAGCGCCGGCTGGGACATCTACAACGACCTCATCGGCCCCGGCGACCTGAGCGGTGACGGCGCGGGCGACGTGCTCGCGCGCGACGCCAAGGGCGACCTGTACCTGTACCAGGGCAAGGACCAGGGCAAGGCGCTCGCGGCGAAGATCAAGGTGGGCTACGGCTACGGCTCGTACCGCCACATCGTCGGCGCCGGTGACCTCACGGGTGACGGGCGGGCGGATGTGGTGGCCATCGCCAATGACGGCACGCTGTATCTGTACGAGGGTACGGGAAACGCGTCCGCGCCGCTGAAGGCGCGCGTCAAGATCGGTTCCGGCTTCGACATCTACAACAAGTTCGCCGCGGTGGGTGACCTCAACGGGGACGGCAGGACCGACCTGGTCGGGGTCAACGGATACGGCGACCTGTACCGGTACACGTCGACGGGGACCGGCAAGGTCAACAAGCGGGTGCGGATCGGGTACGGCTTCAACGTCTACACGGCCCTGCGCTGATCCCCCGTGCGGCGGCGGCCCTTGTGCCGCCGCCGCACGGTGCGGGTCAGCTCTGCGAGCCGGTCTCGGTCTCGCCGCGCTGGAAGGAGACCTCCACGCGGCGGTTCTTCCGGCGGCCGTCCTCGTCGTCGTTGCTGGCGATGGGGTAGTCCTCGCCGTAGCCGCGGATCTCGAAGGTGATCCCGGAGCCGCCGAGCGCCTCGTCCAGCACGTTGTGGACGGCCTCGGCGCGCTTCTTGGACAGCACGTCGCCGTGCTCGGAGGATCCGAGGTCGTCGGTGAACCCGAAGACCCTGACCTTCTTGGCGTCCTGCCGCTTGATCTCCTCGGCGATGGCGTTGATCCGCCCCTTGGCCTCACCGCTGAGCTTGGCGCTGTCCTTGCCGAAGAGCACTTCCGCCTGGAGGGCGAACTTGATGTCGGCGTTGGTGTCCTCACGACGCTCCTCGCCGCCGAGGTCCTCGATGACGGACTTGATGTCGAGGACTTTGGGCGCGGCGAGGGTGGCGCCTTCGGGGAGCTTCAGGTCGGTGTCGTGGGGGTCGATCTCGACGGGGGGTTCGGCGGACGCGGAGGGGTAGGGACTGTCACCGGCAACCGCGTGCGGGGCCACGGCCCCGACGACCCCGAGGGCGACCGCCCCGGCGAGGAGGGTTGTGGTGACGCGGCGGGGGGTCATCCGGAGATCTCGATCGTCGCCGAGCTGAAGCCCGGGAACTGAACGCTCACCTCGGAGGTCGTCGGAGCGGGTGCCGGGAACTGGGCGAAGAAGGGCAGACTCGCGCCCGCGTCGATGCCGGAGTCGTAGTTCGTCGTGGTCAGCGGACGGTCGTTGGTGTCCCGGAGCACGTAATAGCGCTTCTTCGCCTGGGAGTCCACCAGCGTCATCGCCGCCAGGGAGGGGCCCGTAGCGACGACCGCCTCTTCCTTGCCGCTCCACTCGACCGGCGTGACCACGCGGCTGCCGGAAGTGTTCTTCAGCTCGCCCGTCAGCGTGAGGAAGCCGCCCTGGTCACGTTGGGCGGTGTGGATCACCATGTCGATGCCCATGGCGCCCTTGACGGTCGCCAGAACCTTGCTGGTGTCCGCATCCGTCTCACCCTGTCCGGCCGGCTTCTTCTCTCCGGCCTCGGACGCCGCGGACGAGCTCGAAGGGGCCTTGTTCCCCGCGTCGGCCTTGTCGTCCCCGCCGCAAGCGGCCACGGAAAGTGTCAACGTCCCGATCAGCAATGCTGCGGCACCGGTTCGGCGCATGCTTCTCACGTACCGAATACTCATTGCTCCAGTTCCTTTGCGTTCACTCGCGATCGGTCAGTTTTCGGCCAGATGGACGGAAAAGAAATCGGCCATGTCGGGCATGGGTTCCGTTCCTTCGGGATCAATCCCCCATTCCAAGCCACCGTCACAGCGAACCTTGCCGATCGGCTTATCCGGCGTATCCGGCGCGTCCGGGTCCGGGGTCGGGCTGGGGTCGGGGCTGGGATCTTCGTCCGGGTCACTGCCCGGGTCCGGAATGAACGTGCAGCGCGGTTCGACGACGGCCACGGCCACGGCTGTCGCCTTCTTTCCCGCGCTGCCCGGAATGACGTTCGTGCTCATGCCCTTGTCGGACCTCAGGCTGACCTCATAGCCCCACCTGCCGTCGGCCAGTGGCCGGCACCGAACCTCGCTCGCCCTGTTCCGTGCGGCGAAGTCCGCTGCCTTCCCGCAGGCGTCTCCGGTCACTCCGACGAAGGCGGCGTTGAACACGGAGTCCAGGTAGTCGGGGTCCGTGAGGTGAGCCTCCAGATCCGGAGCGAGCAGGCCGCGCGATTCCTTGGCCGCCGCCAGCGCCGCGGCATCGGCCGCGCTCTGCGCACCATTGCGCTGGATGTCGGCTTCGCCGAAAGCCAGGAAGATCAACGCGACGAAGAGCAGGCCGGTCACCGCTGCGATGTACAGCGGCGTGGCCTGCCCCGACTCGCGCTTCACCCCTTCGATCCCCCGCCGGAACCGCCGTTGAGAACGGAGTCGATCTTCGCCTTGAACTTCGTGGCGATCGTCGTACCCAGGTTCGTGCTCATCAGCGCGATCACGATCGCGACCACGAGGATGGTGATGCCGACATACTCGATCGCACCCTGCCCCTTGTCGCTGCGGCGCTTGACCGCCTCCATGACGGTGTTCTTCCAGCCGTTGACGTACGTCCGCGTGGTGACAACAGCCTGCAGCATCATGTCCGTCATGGTGCCCCCTCCGATTTCGACCGACCGGGAATCGGTCGTTGGTCGATGCCGATGAATAAAGCGGCGGTGATCCGCTGATGGGATATGCCCGGCGCGATCACATCCATCACCTTCACCTCCCGCCCGCTCAGCTCCGAATGTCCCACAAATGGCCCCGGTGCGCGGCATTTCGTAGTGACCGATCTGCTGACTTGGGCTCAGCTGCCGAAGATCTCGTTGATGTTCACGTTCGCGGCGTAGTAGAACCCGACCGCGATCAGGATGATCGTGCCCGGGAGCATGAAGCTCGTGACGATCAGTGTGGCCTTCGGGACCGCCTTGGAGGCCTTGCGGCGGGCGTTCTGGGCGTCCGTGCGGCGCATGTCGTTGGCGATCTGGATCAACGTGTCCACGATGGGCGCGCCCAGTTCCTCGCCCTGTTGGAGCGCGGAGACGAACATCGAGACCTGTTCGGACTCGTTGCGGCGGCGGAGCTGGTCGAAGGCGTCGCGTCTGCTCACGCCCATGTCCATCTGGCGCAGGGTGATGCGGAGTTCGTCCGACCACGGCCCGGTGTACTTCTCCGCCACCCGCTCCAGCGCCTGCCGGAAGCCGAGGCCGGCCGAGACGACGACCGCGAGGACGTCCAGGAAGTCGGGCAGGGTGCGCTCGATGTCGTCCTTGCGGCGGGCGATGGCCGCCCGGATGATCACGTCCGTCCAGAACAGGCCGTAGACGAGCAGGATGACGGCCAGCACCACCTGCCCGTTCATCAGCATCGCCAGGGCGGCGAGGATGCCGAGCCCGCCGAAGACCGCGCGCCGGGCGGCGTAGCGGTCGACCGTCAGGCCGCGCGGATTGCCCGCCATGTCGAGCTTCCGGCGGATCCGGTCGACCCGTCTGGGGCCCATCAGCGACAGGACCCGTGGCGCGTACCGCATGCCGATGCGGTCGATGGCCGAGCCGGCGGCGCTGGTGCGGCTGGCGCCGACCTCCAGGGCGAGCGCCAGGTCGCCGGGGAGCTTGGCGTCCGCGCGGTACATGCGCACGCCCTGGAAGACGCCGAGGACGGCGAGTCCCAGGACGGCGGCGAGCAGGATCTCCATGGGTGTCCTTCCGGCCCTCAGATGCGGACGCGCGTCAGGCGGTTGATCAGGAAGAAGCCGAGGGCGTACAGCCCGGCGGCGACGACGATCGCGATGCGGCCGGGGGTCGCGGCGGCCATGTCGTCCAGCGCGCCGCCCCGCATGGTGTTGATGAGGAGCAGGAAGAGCAGCCCGAGCACGGGGACCGCGACGGCGGTGACCTTCACCTGGGAGAGGAGGGTGGTGACCTCGCGCCGGGTCTCCTTGCGCTCCTCCAGCGTGTTGGTGAGGTTGCGCAGCGAGGAGACGATGGTGCCGCCCGCCCGGTTGGAGAGGATGAGGGTGGAGACGAGGACGGTCAGCTCCCGGGAGGGCAGCCGTTCCACGAGTTCGTTGAGGGCGTCGTCCAGGGAGTGGCCGATGGCCAGGCGGTCCGCGACCCGGCGCAGCTCCTCGTGGGCAGGGTCGTCCAGCTCCTCGACGGCCATGGAGATCGCGGTGCGCAGGGCGAGTCCGGCCTGCGTGGCGTTGGCGAGGACGCGGGTGAGTTCGGGGAGCTGGCTGATGAACGCCTCGGTGCGTTTGGCGCGCTGCCAGTTGAGGAACGCGTTGCCGCCCCAGGCGCCGATCAGGACCGCGAGGAGCCCGAAGAACGAGGCGAAGACGGCCGCGGTGACGAAGTAGAGCCCGAGCAGGGCGGCGACGACGTACACCGCGTACTCGCCGGGCGTCAGGTCGAGCCCGGTGACGGCGAGCTTCCGCTCGATCCGCTTGCCGAGGGCGGTCCGGCGCAGCCTGCGGTCGACGGACCGGAAGCGCCGGACGCGCCCCTCGATCGCCGGGGGCCGGTCCGGGAGAGGCGGTCGATGAGCGCCCGCTGCTGTTCCCTGCCGGAGGCGTAGACATGCAGGCCGATGACGGCGAGCACACAGGCGATCAGGGTCACGCCGACCGTCAGGAGCGGCAGGTTGTCCATGTCGGGAAGCGCCTTCCGAACGAGGGGCGGGGGTGAGGGGGTCAGGCCGTCGGCGTACGGGTCAGCAGCTGCTCGTCCGTATGGGCGACCCCGAACGCCGGCGGGACCGTCTCGTTCGCCATGTAGAAGCGGTCCGCGACCCGGCGCGGCACGGGGAAGTACGCGAACTGCCCGTACACGCGCCCGTCCGCCGCCATCGGGAGGGCGTCGAAGCGGCAGACGGAGACGATGCGGTAGTCCTCGCGGCCGTACGAGTCCACGACGGCGATCTCCGTGACGCGGCGGGAGCCGTCGCCGTGCCGGGTCAGCTGGATGATGACGTCGACGGCGCTGTTGATCTGGTCGTGGATCGCGGCGAACGGGATCTCGACCTCGGACATGGAGCTGAGGGTCTGGAGCCGCATCAGCGCGTCCTCCGCGCTGTTGGCGTGGACGGTGGCGAGGGACCCGTCGTGGCCGGTGGACATGGCCTGGAGCATGTCGAGCGTCTCGCCGCCCCGGACCTCGCCGACGATGATGCGGTCGGGCCGCATGCGCAGGGAGTTGCGGACGAGGTCGCGGATGGTGACCCGGCCCTTGCCCTCGACGTTGGGCGGCCGGCTCTCCAGCGTGATGACGTGCGACTGCTGGAGCCGCAGCTCGGCGGAGTCCTCGATGGTGACGATGCGCTCGCCGTCGGGGATCAGCCCGGAGAGCGCGTTGAGCAGCGTGGTCTTGCCGGTGCCGGTGGCGCCGGAGACGATCACGTTGAACTTGGCGCGGACGAAGCCGGCGAGCAGCAGCAGCATGGGCTCGTCCAGCGAGCCGAGCGCGATCATCTCCTGGAGCGTGAAGGCGCGGGGGAAGCGCCGGATGGTGAGGATCGGGCCGGACAGGGAGAGCGGCGGGATGACGACGTTGACGCGCTCGCCGGAGGGGAGCCGGGCGTCGACCATCGGATTCGACTCGTCCACGCGGCGGTTGACCGTGGAGACGATGCGTTCGATGGTCTGCATCAGCTGCTCGTTGGAGGAGAAGCGCATCGGGAGGAGTTCGAGGCGGCCGCCGCGCTCCACGTAGACCTGTTCGGGCCCGTTGACCATGATCTCGCTGATGGAGGCGTCCTCCAGGAGCGGTTCGAGGATGCCGAGGCCCAGTGCCTCGTCCACGACCCGGCGGATGAGCTGGGAGCGTTCCACGGAGGACAGGACGGGGCCCTCACGGCTGATGATGTGGCCGAGGACGCGTTCGAGCCGGGCCCTGCGGTCGGCCGCCGCGAGGGCGGACATCTCGGCGAGGTCGATCTCCTCCAGCAGTTTGGCGCGGTAGGCGCCGACGAGCCGGCTCTCCTCGCTCATCCCGTTCGCGGGTTCGGGGCTGGTGATGCGCGCCCGCAGGCTCATGTGATCGACTCCCTCGTTTCCTGTGGCCGCATGGTCGGTTCCGGGTCAGTCGCTCGGCATCGTGGCGCTCTTCTCGACGGAGCCGAAGGAGAACATCGGCAGCAGCGCGGGGATGGAAACCCGCACGGTGACGGTCACCGATTCCGCGCCGGCCCCGGTGCTGACGGTCGCCCCGTCCGCGAGCCAGCTGCTCATGGATGCCCGGGCCACCGCGCCCGCCCGGCCCTGCTGGTCCTCCGTCGACGCCACCCGGGCCGCCGCCCGCGCGGCCGTACCCGCCTGCTGGGCGGCGTAAACGGCGATGCCGAGCTGCGCCACGGCGAGCGCGACGACGAGGAGCAGGGTGAGCACACCCACGTACTCGATGGCGGCCTGCCCGCGCTGCCGGGAGCCGGAACGGCGGCGGGTCACCATGAGTCCCGCCGTTCGTTCCGGGCGCTGGCCTCGCCCGTGGCGTGCATGGGCACGCTGAACGCCCCGGGGAACAGCAGGGGCACGTCCACGCGCACCTTGACGCTGACCAGCTCGCCGGAGCCGCCGCAGCTGACCACATGGGCGCTCCAGCCGCCGGGGACGTCCTCGCGGACCGCCCGCGCGCAGGCGGCGGCCTGGCTGCCCTCCGCGACGGCAGCGGCCCGGACGGCCTTGTCGGCGGCGTTACCCGCGAGGATGTACGTGTAGCAGACGAGCCCCGCCTGCCAGAGCAGGGCGAGGGTGAGGAGGATCAGGGGCAGGGTGCCGACGAACTCGATGGCGGTCTGGCCCCGGTCGGAGCGGGCGTCACGGCGCACGTCCGCGCGTAAGAGGTTCATGGCGCTGCACTCCCCCTCGGTGTTCATTTCGCCCGCGCCCGCCGGCCGCCCGACGGGCCGCGCTCACCCTTCAGCCTGCCCCCTCGGGCGGCCGCTTCCGCGTTCTTGACCAGACCGAGGTCTGCGGCCACCCCCAGAGGGCCTGCTTCACGGTGGACTTGGCGTCCAGGTCCTGGAGGCGTCCGGCGTCCACGACGCCCTGGAGTTCCTTGAAGTTGGCCGGAACGGCGATCCGGGCGACCTTGGTGGCGGTGATCTTCTCGATCAGCGCGGGCTGGATCTCCGTGTGGCGGGTGTGCCGGTTGACGAGGGTGATGGTCTCCTCGGCCTTGCGGACCTGGAGCCGGTCCCAGAGCCGGACCATGCGCTTGGCGGCCCGGACGGTGATCACGTCCGGGGTGGTGACGAGGACGGTGCGGTCAGCCATTTCGACGGCCGCGGCGTTGGCCGAGTTCATGTACGTACCGCAGTCGACGACCACGACCTCGTAGCGGTGGCGCAGGGCGCTGACGGTCTGGCGTACGACCCGGTCGGTGACGTCCTCGCCGCGCTCCCCGTCGGCCGGGGCGAGCAGCAGGGCGACGCCGGACTCGTGGTTGTACAGGGCGTCCTGGAGGACCCGCGGCGAGATGTCCTGGATGCCGGCGAGGTCGACCACGGACCGGCGGAACTGCACGTCGAGGTAGGAGGCGACGTCCCCCGACTGGAGGTCCAGGTCGGCCAGTGCGACGGTGTGCCCGGAGGCGGCGGCGGCCAGGGCGAGCTGGACGGCGGTGACCGTGGTGCCGACGCCGCCCTTCGCGCCGCTGACGGTGACGACGGTGCCGCCGGGTCCGGTGTGCAGCTCGGCCCCGGCGCCGAGGTGGCGGCGGACGCCCACGGACCAGCCGGAGGCGGCCTGGACGCGCTGCGCCAGCTCCTCGTACGAGAGGGGCAGGCCGACCAGGCCGCGGGCGCCGGAGTCCATGGCGGCGGAGTAGAGCCCGGGGCTGGTGTCGGCGGTGACGAGGACGACGCCGACGGCCGGGAAGCGCAGGGCCACTTCCCGGATCAGCTCCAGGGCCGGGACGGGGCCGATCCGTTCGTGCACGAGGACGACCTCGGGCAGCTCGTCCAGGGATTCGGCGGCGAGCCGGGCGAGGGTGTCGAGCAGTGAGGTCGAGTCGCCGAGCGGGGCGGCGGGCTCCGCGTCGGGGAGCTGGCCGAGGAGCCCGGAGACGGCGCGGGCGGCGTCGGCGTCACCGACGGCCGGGAGGATGCGTGTGCTCATCCGGTCCTCACTTGTTCTTGTCTTCGTCGAGGTCGTAGCTGCCCTCGCCCGGACCCAGGGTGGTCGGGCTGCCGGCGGGGAGCAGGGCGAGGCGTACGTGTTCGGCGAAGGACTCCGCGTAGGCGACGCGCTGGGCGTCGTCGGTGTCCAGGGCGAAGGTGATCGGCACGGCCTCGGTGGTGCCGGCGCCGCGGTCCTCCGGCTTGGGTTCGAGCGAGGTGAGCCGGCCGACGTCGATGACCCGGGCGTTGGCGACGATGACGCGCGAGGTGGGCTTCTCCTTGTCGGTGCGCCCGGCGAAGGTGGCGTAGATGTTGACGAGGTTGCCGGGCCTGATCTTGCCGGCGACACCGGTGGCGGCGTCGATCATGATGGCGATCTCCTGCTGCCCGCTCTTCAGCTTCGGGCGGTCGACCAGCATGTCTTCCTGGAGCAGGGAGCCCGGGTGCAGCTCGGTGACGGCGATCTTGCCGCGGAGCGCGGAGAGGTCGGTGACGGCGCTCTTGGAGAGCCAGCGCTCGGGCATCGAGATCTTCTCGAACTGGTCGGCCTCCAGCGGCTTGTAGGGCGCGATGGTGGACTTCACCCGGTACGCGGTCACCTCGGGGCCCACCTTCGAGTTCACGTCACCGATCACCCAGAGCACACCGGCGAAGGCGGCGAGGGCGCACAGGACCGACAGGACGAGCAGGATGACGCCGCGGCGTTGCCGTGAATTCATGGGCGGAGCGACCTCGTTGGGGTATGGGGGCCGACGGTCTTTGCGGTACGGGGGACCTCAGGGGTTCAGGGCGGCGGGGCCGCGCGTGCGGTCCTCGGGCGGGTGCAGGGGGCGTTGCAGAGGCCGCAGCGGTCGCCGATGAGTTCGTTTCCGCACCAGGTACATACCTCCCTGCGCACCGAGGCGACCAGTTGGTAGATCAGTGAGATGTCGGGCAGATAGGCCACGAACTCGATCAGCTTCGGGGTGCCCCACCAGCCGGGGGACTCGTCGGGCAGGACGGCCTCGTGCACCGTCTGCACCTGCCACGCGCGGGCCAGCGTCCCGGTCACCCACTCCGACGGGGACTGGCCCCGGGCGACGAGGAGATGCGTGGCGAAGCGGGGGCCGGTCAGCTCCCCCGTACCGACCCTGACGAGCTGGGGCTCCGGGTTGGCGAGCACGCCGAACTGGGAGCCGGGGACCCAGGACTTGGCGTGCGACTTGAGGCTGACGGGCACCCGGTCGAGCCGGGCCACGGAGTGGAGCAGCGCCCCGGCGTGCACGTAGTGGGACAGGAGCCGCGCGGCGGAGGCGATCACCCCGGCGCTGAAGTCGCAGACGGACAACTGCCGTAACTGGCGCACCAGTACGGCCACACCGAGCGGCGGCAGGTCCGACTTGAGCAGGGCGATGCGGTCGCTCTCCAGGATCGCGCGGACGGTGTGCAGCCGGCGCTCGTGCGCGGCGGGAATGCCCGCCGGATAGACGGCGATGACGTGTCCGTGCTGCTCCAGGAGGAGCCGCATGTCGTCCAGGGCCTGGTCCAGGGACTGTTCGCCGGGGCCGCGCAGGACGACCGCGGGGGGCGTCTGGCGGTCCTGCGGAGGCAGCACGAGGCCGGGACCGGTCACTGCTATGGCTGTCGGCACGCCGCTCCCCGTTCCTCGGGCCGCCGCGCACGGCCGCACTCGCTCCCCCGGGTGCTTCCGCTCGGATGCTCCCGCCTGAGCACTTTATCCACGTACGGCAGGACAGAGAACACTTTCAAGAAGCCTGCGGAACACGGGTGATGAGGCGTTCGGCGGCTCCGGCGGGACCCGAGACCGCCAGAGGTCTTGACAACTTGATTGGTCTGGACCAGTTTATCGGCCAGCGGTGGCCACCGTTCATCGATTCCACACCCCCGGCACCCCCGTGTCGTCCCCCGCCATCCCCGACTCCCCCCGGAGGCAGCAAGTGGATCGTTCCCCCGCCCCGAGCCGCGGAAGACGCCGCACCCGCCCGCTCCTCGGCTCCGCCATGGCCGTCGTCGCGGCCGGCGCCCTGACCCTCACCGGGCTCGTGACCAGCGCCGAAGCCGCCGACGTCAACGTCGCCAAGAACGCCGGCTTCGAATCCGGCCTCGCCAACTGGACGTGTACCGGCAACTCCGGCACCACCGTCTCCTCCCCCGTGCACGGCGGCACCTCCGCCCTCAAGGCCACCCCGGCCGGCCAGGACAACGCCAAGTGCTCGCAGACCGTGGCCGTCAAGCCCAACTCGACGTACCAGCTCAGCTCCTGGGTCCAGGGCAGTTACACGTACCTGGGCGCCAGCGGCACCGGGACCACCGACGTCTCGACGTGGACGCCCGGCTCCACCGGCTGGACGCAGCTGAAGACCAGCTTCACGACCGGCGCGAACACCACCTCCGTCACCGTCTACACGCACGGCTGGTACGGCCAGGCGGCCTACCTCGCCGACGACGTCCAGGTCACCGGCCCCGACGGTGGCGGCGGCACCGACCCCGGCCCGTCGATCCCCGGGGCCCCGGCCGGACTCGCGGTCGGCACGGCCACCTCGTCCTCCCTCGACCTCTCCTGGAACCCGGTGTCCGGCGCGACCGGCTACACCGTCTACAAGGACGGCGTGAAGGCGACCACCTCCACCGGCACCTCCGCGACCGTCACCGGTCTCGCGGCCGACACCGCCTACCAGTTCGCGGTGACCGCCACCAACGCGGCCGGCGAGTCCGTGAAGTCGGCGACGGTCAGCGGCCGGACCGCCAAGTCCGGTTCCACCAACCCGAACCCGGGCACCTCGGTGCCGAAGCACGCGGTCACCGGCTACTGGCAGAACTTCAACAACGGCGCGACCGTCCAGAAGCTCAGCGACGTGCCCGCGAACTACGACATCATCGCGGTCTCCTTCGCCGACGCGACGACCACGCCCGGCGCCGTCACCTTCAACCTCGACTCGGCGGGCCTGAACGGCTACACCGTCGCCCAGTTCAAGGCCGACATCAAGGCGAAGCAGGCGGCCGGCAAGAACGTCATCATCTCGGTCGGCGGCGAGAAGGGCTCGGTCTCGGTCAACAGCGACGCGTCCGCGACCAACTTCGCCAACTCCGTCTACGCGCTGATCCAGGAGTACGGCTTCAACGGCGTCGACATCGACCTGGAGAACGGCCTCAACTCCACGTACATGACGAAGGCGCTGCGTTCGCTGTCGCAGAAGGCGGGCTCCGGCCTCGTCATCACGATGGCCCCGCAGACCATCGACATGCAGTCCACCGCGGGCGAGTACTTCAAGACGGCGCTCAACATCAAGGACATCCTGACCGTCGTCAACATGCAGTACTACAACAGCGGTTCGATGCTCGGCTGCGACGGCAAGGTCTACTCGCAGGGCTCGGTGGACTTCCTCACCGCGCTCGCCTGCATCCAGCTGGAGGGCGGTCTCGACCCGTCGCAGGTCGGCCTCGGCGTCCCCGCCTCCACGCGGGGCGCGGGCAGCGGCTACGTCGCCCCGTCGGTCGTGAACGCGGCCCTGGACTGCCTGGCCAAGGGCACCAGCTGCGGCAGCTTCAAGCCCTCGAAGACCTACCCCGGTCTGCGCGGCGCGATGACCTGGTCGACCAACTGGGACGCCACGGCCGGAAACGCCTGGTCGAACGCGGTCGGCCCGCACGTCCACGGCCTCCCGTAAACCACATCCCCATGACCAGCAGCGCCGCCGCTCCCCCGGCGGCGCTGCTGCGTGCGCATACCGGTCCTCGATACCGGTAACGCAACAGTCGTGTACGGGAGTTGGCTCGCCGCATGGCTGTGCGCGCCCGGACGTGGCACCGTGGTGGGGCGCGGTGCTGGGCGACGGGGGGAGTGACATGGCCGGGGCGCGGATCGAAGCGCTGGGCGGGGACGATCCGGTGACGCTCGGGCCGTACCGGCTGGTCGGGCGGCTGGCGTCCGGCGGCATGGGCCGCATCTACCTCGCCCGGGCCGGCGGCCGGGACCTCGTCGCCGTGAAGACGCTCCTCGCGGAGGGCCGGGTCAGCGACACCGACCGGCGGCGCTTCGCCCGCGAGGTGGCGGTCGCCCAGCGGGTGGACAGCGCCTACACCGCGCGCGTACGGGACGCCGATCCGGACGCCGAGCGGCCCTGGATGGCCATCGACTACATCGCCGCGCCCTCGCTCGCCGAACTGGCCCGCTCCTGCGGGGTGCTGCCCGCCTCGGCCGTACGGTGGATCGCGGCCGGCACCGCCGAGGCCCTGGTCACCCTGCACGGGGTGGGGATCGTCCACCGCGACGTGAAGCCGCAGAACGTGCTGCTGCCGCTGGACGGGCCCCGGGTCATCGACTTCGGCATCTCGCACGCCAGCGACCTCACCCTGACGGGCCTCACGCTGGGCACGATCGCCTTCACCTCGCCGGAGCAGGCGCGCGGCGAGGAGTCCACGGCCGCCTCCGACGTGTACTCGCTGGGCGCCACGCTCTTCCTGCTGGCCACCGGCCGCGCGCCCTACCGCGCGGACGGCGACACGCTGCGGCTGCTGGCCCGGGTGCAGCGCGGCGAGCTCGATCTCACCGGGCTGCCCAAGGAGCTGGTCGCGACGATCCGGCCGTGCCTGGCCGTGCAGCCCCGGCACCGCCCGACCCCCGCCGAGCTGCTGGCCCGCTTCCGGGAACAGCAGGCCGGGCTGCCGATGACGACGAGCGGCACGCGCTGGCTGCCGCCGCGCTGGACGGCGCTGATCGGCGCGTACGCGCAGCAGGGCCTGGAATGGGCGGGCGGCCCGGCCCCGGGCGGCCCGTCGCACACCCCGACCGTGACGCAGCGGACGCGCGCGGTGCCGAAGCCGCCCCCGACGCTGGTGTACTCGCCGCAGCGGCAGGCCCGGGCCGACCGCGACCGCACCCGGCGCGAGATGGCGGCCCTGGCCCAGCTGGCCGAGCGGCAGCGCGCGGAGCGGGAGCAGTCGGAGCGCGAGGAGGCGGAGCGCCTTGCCCGGGTGCGGGCCGAGCGGGAGGAACGCGAGCGCGCGGAGGCCGCGCGCCGCGAAGCCGCGCGCCGCGAAGCTGCCCGTCTGGAGGCCGAGCGTGCGGCGCGGGTGCGGGCGGCCCAGGAGCGGGCCGACCGCGAGCGCGCGGAGCAGGAGCGGGCGGCCCGGCAGCGCGCGGAGCGGGAGCGCGCCGAGCGGGAGCGCGCCGAGCGGGCGGCCCGGGCGCGGACCACCTCGCCCGCCCCGGCCCCCGTCCCGGCGGGCCCGCGCACCGGCTCGTCGTCCTCCGGCGCGTCCGCCCTGGGCTGGCTGCTGGCCCTGGTCGCCGTGGCGGGGCTGCTGATCTGGCAGCCGTGGGAGAAGGCGGGCGGAAGTTCCTCGTCGGGCGGCAGCGCGTCCGGCTCCGTCACCTCGGGCAGCGACCTGGACACGCACGCGGACGACAGCACGACCGCCGACACGGACACGTCGGCCGGCGACACCGACGACACAGCCACCGAAGACCCGACACCGACCCCGACCCCGACCCCCACCCCGACGCCCACCCCAAGCCCACCATGGACTCCACCGACCGCGCCTTCGCCGCCGTGCACGCGGGCGACTGCCTCGACGTCTACAACGACGGCCACGACAACATGAGCGCGAGCCGCCCGATCCGGGTGAACTGCGGCGCCTGGAACGCGTACATGCACGTCAACCGGGTAAGCACGCGCACCGGCGCGTCCGGCTCCTGCGACACGGGCGCCGGTTTCACCTGGTGGAGCCGGTCGGGCGACGACGGGATCACGCGGACGCTGTGCCTGGACCGGGTGTACAAGGCGGGCCAGTGTTTCCCGGCCGACGTGAACGGGGAGACCAACGCGGACCTGACGGTGGTGTGGCGCTGCAACGCGTCCAAGGTGCCCAAGGCGGGCCAGTCGATCCTGCGGATCACCGGCTTCTACCGGGCCCCGAAGAAGGGCCAGAACTGGACCTGTCCCGCGGGGCCCGGCGAGCGGTTCTGGTACTGGCAGGTCAATCAGGGGCGCAGCATCATCTGCGCCTCGGCCGCCTGACTCGTACCCGTACGGCTAGATCACCAGGCTGAGCAGCGCGGCGACGGCGAATCCGGCGACCGACAGGACGGTTTCGAGCACGGTCCAGGACTTCAGGGTGTCGCGTTCGGAGATGCCGAAGTACTTCGACACCATCCAGAAGCCGCCGTCGTTGACGTGCGAGGCGATGATCGAGCCGGCCGAGATGGCCATGATGATCAGCGCGAGGTGGGCCTGCGAGAAGCCCTGGTTCTCCACGAGCGGGACCACGATGCCCGCCGTCGTGACGATGGCGACGGTCGCCGAGCCCTGGGCGATGCGCAGCACGGCCGAGATCAGCCAGGCGAGCAGGATGACGGGCAGGCCGACGTCGTTGAAGGTGTCGGCGAGCGCGTCCGCGATGCCGCTGCCCTTCAGCACGGCACCGAAGATGCCGCCCGCGCCGACGACGAGCAGGATGTTTCCGACCGGCTTCAGCGAGGAAGTGGACACGGACTCCAGGGACTTGCGGGACCAGCCGCGCCGGATGCCGAGCAGGTAGTACGCGAGGAGCAGCGCGATCGTCAGGGCGACGAAGGGGTTCCCGAAGAACTCGATGACCGAGCGGCCCGTCGAGGGGTCCATCGCGATCGAGGAGAACGTGGCGGCGAGGATCAGGATCAGCGGGGTGCCGATGATGGCGAGCACGGTGGAGAGCGCGACCGGCTCCTCGCGCGGGGTGACCCCGGCGGCCCGCTGCTCGGCGACGACGGCGGCCTTCGCCTCCTCGGCGGCCTCCACCATGTCCTGCGGGACGTCCACGAAGATCCGCTTGCCGATCCAGGCGGCGTAACCCCAGGCGGCGAGCACGGACGGGATGCCGACGAGGGCGCCCATCAGGATGACCCAGCCGAGCGAGACGTGGAACAGCCCCGCGGCGGCGACCGGGCCGGGGTGCGGCGGCAGGAACGCGTGGGTCATGGAGAGCCCCGCGAGTAGCGGCATGGAGTACAGCAGGATCGATTTTCCGGACCGCTTGGCGGCGGCGTAGACGATCGGCGCGAGGACGAAGATGCCGACGTCGAAGAAGACCGGGATGCCGAAGATCAGACCGGTCAGGCCCATCGCGAGCGGGGCGCGCTTCTCACCGAAGAGCCGCAGCAGCCGGGCGCTCAGCACCTCGGCGCCGCCGGAGACCTCCAGGATCGCGCCGAGCATCGTGCCGAGGCCGATGATGATCGCGACATGGCCGAGGATGCCGCCCATGCCGGATTCGATGACGGAGACGGCGGCGGACTTCTGCACGGTGCCGAAGAGTTCGGTGACCGAGAGCCCCGCGCCCAGGCCGACGGCTATGGAGACCGCGAGCAGCGCGACGAACGGCTGGAGCCTGACCTTGATGATCAGGAAGAGGAGGAGCGCGATACCGAGGACGGCGACGGTCAGCAGACCGGCGGTGCCGTCGATGAGGAGAAGGAGTCCACCGGTGTGGGGTGGCGTCTCGGGCGGGGTGGGGCCTGCGGCGAGCTGCATGGGTAACTCCGTTGTTGGTCCATGTTCTTGGGCAGGGGGGACCGCGGCACGGCGCCTTGGGGATGTACGGCGCCGTGCCGGGCGGGGTGCGGATTACGGGGATGGCTCAGCCCAGGACGGCGAGGGCGTCGATCTCGATGAGGAGGCCCTTCGGGAGGCCGACGTAGACCGTGGTGCGCGCGGCCGGGGCCTCCTTGAGGTTCTGTTCGGCGAAGTACGCGTTGTAGATCTCGTTCATCTCGGCGAAGTGGTCCACGTCCGTGAGGTAGACGCGCATCATCATCACGTCGTCCCAGCTCGCGCCGCCCTCCTCCAGGATCGCCTTGACGTTGGCGAACGTCTGGAGGGTCTGCTCGCGCAGGGTCGGGCCGGCCGGGGTGGGCGCCTGGCCCTCGACGGCGGGCAGGAAGCCGACCTGGCCGGCGACCTGGAGGATGTTGCCCTTGCGCACGCCGTGCGAGAACTTCGCGGGCGGGGTGGTGTGGGTGCTGGGGGTGAGCGCGGTCTTGTCGGTCATCGCTGATCAGACTTTCTTGGGTCGGTTGCTGCCGGAGTACTCCCGGCTGATGGTGTCGGCGGTCCGACGGACCAGGGGGAGCAGGGTGAGGAGTTCCTCGGCCGTGACGACCACGTTCGGCGCGGAGACCGACATCGCGGCGACGACGCGCCCGTCGGCGCCGCGAATGGGGGCGCCGACGCAGTTGATGGACTCCTCGTGGCCGCCGAGATCGGTGGCCCAGCCCTGTTCGCGTACGGCGGCCAGCTCCTTGAGGAACGCGGCGGCGCCGGGCGTCGAACGGGGCGTGTACATGGGGTAGTCGAGCTTGTCGGCGATGGCCCGCCGCTCGGTCTCGCTCAGGTCGGCGAGCAGCAGCTTGGCCACGGCGGCGACGGTGATCGCGACGGGCTTGCCGATCCGCGAGTACATGCGGACCGGGTAGCGGCTCTCGACCTTGTCGATGTAGAGGACCTCGTTCTCCTCGTACACGGCGAGGTGGACGGTGTGCCCGCACTGCTCGTTCAGCTCGACGAGGTGCGGGTGGGCGATCTCCCGTACGTCGAGGTTCTCGACGGCCTCCTGCGCCAGCGCGAACAGCCGGGCGCCGAGGCGGTAGCGCTGGTCCTGCTGCCGGTAGACGAGCCCGTGCTCGTGCAGCGTACGGAGCAGGCGCAGCGCGGTGGACTTGTGGACGCCGAGGCGGTCGGCGACCTGTCCGAGGTCGGCGGGCCCCTGGGCGAGGAGCGGCAGGATGCTGAGCGCCCGGTCGACGGTCTGACTCATGTCGTACGTACCTCCGTGTCGTCCCCCGTCCACCCGGGGCCGAGACGCAGTCTCCCCCAGGCGTCGTCGTCCAGTGCGGCCAGCCGGTCGGCGTGCTCGCGGGCGGGCGGTGCGGTGAGGTCGCCGGGGACGGTGAGGACGGCGGCGGCCATGAGGTGGCCGTGCCTTGCACGCTCCCGCGCGGAGAGTCCCCGCAGCGTGCCCGACAGGAACCCGGCGGCGAAGGCGTCGCCGGCGCCGACGGGGGCGACGACGTCCACGCGGAGGGCGGGGACGTGGGTGACCTCATCAGCCCCGCCGGCGTTTGAGGCGCGGGGTCCGGGGCGGAGCCCCGGTTCCTGGGAGAACACCGTCACGCCGTCGGCGCCGCGCTTCACCACGACCACCCCCGGCTCCGGCAGCGCCTCCCGAATCGCGGCGGCGCCCACGACCCCCACGCCGCCTCCGCCTCGTCCTCCCCCACGAACACCACATCCGCCCGCCGCGCCAGCTCCAGCAGGACCGCAGGGGACTCCCCCGCCACAACCCCGGCCGGTAGTTCACGTCGAACGAGATCAGCGGCCGCCCCACGCGCGGAGCGGTCAGCTCGTGGAGCAGCGCCAGGCAGTCCGCCGACAGGGCAGCCGTGATGCCCGACAGGTGCAGGATCCGCCCGGCGGGCAGCCCGTCGCACGGCACGGTGGCCGGCGACATCGCGGAGGCCGCGGACCCGGCCCGGTAGTACGCCACCTCGTGGACATCCGCGGCCCGGTCCGTGGCCGTACGGAAGTAGATCCCCGTCGGCCGCGAAGGATCGTGCCGTACGAAGGACGTGTCCACGCCGTACGCGGCGACCGCCTCCACGAGGTGGTCGCCGAAGCCGTCCGCGCCGACCCGGCTCACCCACGCCGCCCGGTGCCCGGCCGCGGCCAGCGCGCAGGCGACGTTGGACTCGGCGCCGCCGATGCCCCGGTCGAAGGACGGCACGTCGGCGAGGCGCCCGGGCCGTGAGGGCAGGAACGTCACCATGGACTCACCGAGGCACACGACATCGGCGGGCGTCGTTCCGGACACGCGGGGCTCCTCAACAGTCGGGCGGCGGCACCGGCACTCATCCATTGACCGGGCGTCGGCTCGGATGTTAGACAGCCCTGAGCGATATACGCAATGGGTGTTGCACATGTTGCAATACCGAATGACCGGACCCGGACCGAGGAGACCCCATGGCCGCCGCGCACCACGTGACCGCTCTCGCCGACGAACCGGTCGACCACCGGTTCAAGGGCCTCCCGCCCGACGCCGAGGGGCTGACCGTCGGCGCCCTGGCGGCCGAGCGCCGCGACCTCTTCGGCGGCGGTTTCACGACCCCCGTCCTCGCCCTGTCCGCCGAGTCCGTCGAGCACAACCTCGCGCTCCTGGAGACGTACGCGGAACGCCACGGCCTCGCCTTCGCCCCGCACGGCAAGACGTCGATGTCCCCGCAGCTCTTCGCCCGGCAGCTGGAGCACGGCGCGTGGGGCATCACGGCCGCCGTTCCCCACCAGGCGCGGGTCTACCGGGCCTTCGGGATCGGCCGGATCTTCCTCGCCAACGAGCTGGTCGACGCCGCCGCGCTGCGCTGGCTGGCGGGCGAGCTGGACGCCGACCCGGACTTCGCCTTCGTCTGTTACGCGGATTCCGTGCGCGGGGTCGAGCTGATGGACGAGGCCCTGCGCGCGGCGGGCGCCTCCCGCCCGGTGGACGTCGTCGTGGAGCTCGGCGCGGGCGAGGGCGCGCGCACCGGCGCCCGGACCGAGGCGGACTGCGCCGCCGTGGCGGACGCGGTGGCCGGGGCGCCGACCCTCCGCCTCGTCGGCGTGGCCGGTTACGAGGGCGAGGTCCCGGACGCGGACGGCGACCGGGTCCGGGCCTGGCTGCGCCGGCTCGTCGCGCTGGCGGCGGACTTCGACGCGGCGGGCCGCTTCGGCGCGCTGGGGGCCGGCGAGCGCATCGTGATCAGCGCGGGCGGCAGCGCGTGGTTCGACGCGGTGGCGGACGTGTTCGCCGAGATCCCGCAGCTGTCCGCCCCCGTACTCAAGCTGCTGCGCTCGGGGGCGTACGTCTCGCACGACGACGGCCACTACCGCCACCTCACGCCGTTCAACCGCGTCCCGGAGGAGGGCGCGCTGCAGCCGGCGTTCCGGCTGTGGGCGCAGGTCGTGTCGCGCCCGTCCGCGGAGCAGGCGTTCCTCAACGCGGGCAAGCGGGACGCGGCCTACGACCTGGACCTGCCCGAGGCGCAGGTGGTGCGCTCGGGCCGGGACGGCTCGGTGCGCCCGGCCGAGGGGATCACCGTGACCGGCCTGTCCGACCAGCACACCTGGGTGCGCACGGACGAGGGCGCGCGCCTGGAGGTCGGGGACTGGGTGGGGATGGGCCTGTCCCACCCCTGCACCAGCTTCGACAAGTGGCAGCTGATCCCGCTGGTGGAGGCGGACGGCACGGTCACCGACTTCGTCCGCACGTTCTTCTGAGCACATCAAGCCCCTCCGGCGATTGAGGAGCGGGGGCCCGGGGGCGGAGCCCCGCTCCCCGGATCCCCGAAAGGCACCCATGGACCTCGTCATCCGCGACGCGACCGTCATCGACGGCACCGCCACCCCCTCCTACCGCGCCGACGTGGCCGTCACCGACGGCCGCATCACGGAGATCCACCGCGAGGACTCCCCCGGCCCCCGCCCCACCGGGCACCGCACGCTGGACGCCGACGGCCTCGCCCTCTCCCCCGGCTTCATCGACATGCACGCCCACAGCGACCTCGCGCTGCTCCGCGACCCGGACCACAGCGCGAAGGCCGCGCAGGGCGTCACCCTCGAAGTCCTCGGCCAGGACGGCCTGTCGTACGCGCCCGTGGACGACCGCACGCTCGCCCAGGTCCGCCGCTCCATCTCCGGGTGGAACGGCGACGGCGAGGACATCGACTTCGACTGGCGGACCGTCGGCGGCTACCTGGACCGCCTGGACCGCCAGGGCATCGCGGTCAACGCCGCCTACCTCATCCCGCAGGGCACGGTCCGGATGTACGCGGTGGGCTGGGACGACCGCCCCGCGACCGGTGCCGAACTGGACCGGATGCGGCAACTCGTGGACCAGGGCATGCGGGAGGGCGCGGTCGGCATGTCCTCGGGCCTCACCTACACCCCCGGCATGTACGCGGACGACGCCGAACTCACCGAGCTGTGCCGGGTGGTGGCCGCGCACGGCGGCTACTACTGCCCGCACCACCGGTCGTACGGGGCGGGCGCCCTGGAGGCGTACGAGGAGATGGTGCGGCTCACCCGCAGCGCGGGCTGTTCCCTGCACCTGGCCCACGCGACCATGAACTTCGGGGTCAACGAGGGCCGCGCCCCCGACCTCCTGGCCCTCCTGGACGACGCGCTCGACGCGGGCGCCGACATCTCCCTCGACACCTACCCGTACACCCCCGGCTGCACGACCCTCGTCGCGATGCTGCCCAGCTGGGCGAGCGAGGGCGGCCCGGAAGCGGTGCTGGCCCGGCTGGCCGACGCGGAGACGGCCGCCCGGATCCGGCACGACCTGGAGGTCGTGGGGTCGGACGGCTGCCACGGGGTGCCGATCGAGTGGGACACCATCGAGATCTCGGGCACCGGCACCCCCGGCCTCGCCGGATACGTCGGCCGTACGGTGGCCGAGTCGGCGGCCCTGCGGGGCGAGGAGCCCTGGGTGACCGCGCGGCGGCTGCTGGTGGAGGACCGGCTCGGGACGACGATCCTCCAGCACGTCGGCCACGAGGAGAACGTCCGGCAGATCATGCGCCACCGCGTGCACACGGGCGGCAGCGACGGCATCCTCCAGGGCGACAAGCCACACCCCCGCGCGTACGGCACCTTTCCCCACTACCTGGGCCGTTACGCCCGCGAGCTGGGCATCCTCTCCCTGGAGGAGTGCGTCGCCCACCTCACTTCCCGCCCGGCGGCCCGCCTGCGCCTCCCCGACCGGGGCCTCGTACGCGAGGGCTACCGCGCCGACCTGGTGCTCTTCGACCCGGCGACGGTCGCGGCGGGCTCGACGTTCGAGGCGCCCCGCACCCTGCCCGTGGGCATCCCGCACGTACTGATCGACGGCCGCTTCGTGATCGAGGACGGCCGGCGCACCCAGGTGCTGGCGGGGCGGTCGGTCCGCTCGGCGGCGGGCGCAGTGTAGTTTCCCCGCGCGCCGCCAGGGCAACCGGCTGTCATGAATATCTCTGCGACAGCCTCGAAGGGCCAGGGAAAGGCCCGGCAGGCGGGAAACAGCACAGCTGTGGAGGCGGCCGGCCGTGCGGGGTTCGTGGCACGCGGGGTCATCTACTTCCTCGTCGGTTTCCTGGCCCTGCGCATCGCGTTCAACGGCGGCGACAGCGACGGCAAGGGCGGCGGCGGCAAGCAGGCGGACCGGGGTGGGGCACTCGCGGAGATCGCGCAGAAGCCCTTCGGCCACGTCCTGCTGTGGGTCCTGGGCATCGCGCTCGTGGGCATGGCCCTGTGGCGGCTGTCCGAGGCGGCGTTCGGCGCGGCGGGCCCGGACGGGCACAAGGCGACCAAGCGGCTGGCCTCCGGCGGCCGGGCCGTCTTCTACGGCTTCGTCGCCTACTCGGTCCTGTCGTTCGCGGCCGGTGACAAGGGCAGCGGCAGCGGCAAGGGCGACGCCCGTTCGCAGGACGTCACGGCCAAGGTGCTGGACCTGCCGGGCGGCCGCTGGCTGGTGGGCGCGGCCGGTGTGGGCATCGCCTGCGCGGGCCTGTGGATCGCGGGCCGCGCGGCCCTGCGCAAGTTCCACAAGCACCTGCGGATGGACGACATGTCCCCGGCCATGCGGCGGGCCGTGGACACCACGGGGGTCTTCGGCGGTGTCAGCCGGGGCCTGGTCTTCGCGGTCGCCGGAGGTTTCGCGGTGTCGGCAGCGGTGAAGGCGCGCTCCGGTGAGGCCAAGGGCATGGACGACACCCTGCGGTCCTTCAGCGCCACCCCGGCCGGCCCGTGGCTGCTGGCCCTGATAGCCGTCGGCCTGGTCGCCTTCGGCCTGTTCTCCTTCGCCAACGCGCGGTGGCGCAAGATCTGAATCGCCGGACGCGCGACGAAGGGGCGGGGCCGCGAAGGCCCCGCCCCTTCTCACGTACGAAGGATCACGGCTTGGGCAGCGCACACCCCGCGCGGTTCAGGTCGAAGACGTTGCCGGTGCCGATGCAGGCGGCGATGCCGTAGGTCTCCTGGGCGTAGTTGATGCCCTGGCGGACCGTCACCTGCCCGTTCGCGTCGACCTCGCACGGGTTGTTGTCCGTGCAGCGCTGGCCGTCCTCGTTGCCGGTGTTGTTGACGGCGACCACCTTGCCGGTGGCGTTGTCGATCACGGGCGAGCCGGAGGTGCCGCCGATGGTCTGGCAGGCGGAGGTGTAGCGGACCGAGTCCTTCCAGGTCCAGTTCCCCTCCTTGAGGCGGTAGACGAAGCCGTCGACGTTGCAGCTGTAGAGGCGCTTCCAGTACCCGGACGCGACGGTGATCGCGGTGCCCGCGACGGGGTGCGTGGTGCTCAGCTCCAGCGCCTTGATGCCGTAACGGCTCTCGATCTGCGCGTACGTGGAGGTGAGCTGGTACACCGAGATGTCGGTGTCCGTCATCGTCCCGTACGCGATCTTGCTCGCCCGGACCGTTCCGACACCGCTGCCCGAGGCGTTGAGCAGGGTGAAGCTGCGGCTGGACGAGCGGTTGAACACGACCGCGCCGGGGGCCGGGAAGCCGGTCTCCAGGCAGTGCCCGTTCGACAGCACGAGGGCGGGGTCGCCCGGCTGCGAGGAGGGCGTGCGGACGACCGAGCCGGAGCAGTTGCTGAGCGCCACGGTCCCGGCGAAGTTGACCGCCTTGGCCCGTACCGCCTTCTCGGCCTTGACCGCGGTGCGAGCTGCCGGTGCCGCGCCGTGGCTCGTGGCCGCGGTCGCGGGTGCGATGCCCGCTCCGAGAAGCAGCACCGCGAAGAGTGCACCGACGAGAGGCTTTTTCATGTGGGGGTCCCCTCTTGCGACTGAACAGAGCACGACTGGCCTCTGCGACCGAAGTTCCTTCGGTTTGACATGCGCATGCTGGCGCACGGAGAGGGGGCGCACAAGGGGCGGATTCCGGCCGCCGCCTTCGCGGGACTCAGCCGGAGACCGCCGCCGCCTCCCGCGACAGCTGCACCGCCTGCCGCAGGCCAAGCCCCGGCTCGGCCTGCCGCAGTGCCTTGACCGCCGCCACCGCGTCGAGGGGGCCGTCGTATCCGCCCGCCGTGATCCGCCGCGCGGCCCAGCGCCCGCGCAGCTCCGCGTCCGGCACCCCGTACTGCGCCTCGGCCAGCGCGAGGGCCCGTTCCAGGCCGGGGCGGTCCGCCTCCGCCGCGCGCGCCAGCTCCTCGCGCAGCGCGGCGGCCACGGCGTCCGCGTCCCGCACCACGATCACGGCCAGGTCCTTCTTCCCGTTTCCGATCATGTACCGACCCTCCCCCGGAGCACCCGGGCGCATACGGCTGTTGAGCTACTTCAGAGGTACGGGAGGACCGGGACCGGCTGCGGGCGCACACACCGGCCGGGGCGCGCCCGCTTCCCGCGTGAGCCCCGGCGCACACCACTCCGTGGCGTAAGTCACCCGTTCCGGTCCGTCACACCGCCGCGCCACCCCATTCCAAGCCCCGGGCCTCCCGTGACCGGCGTTCCCACGGTTCGCGGGAGGCGGGCGCATGGCGATGAAAGCCCGCGCGGAGGTGCGCCGCCGCCCGGGCGGGCCAACCGGAGGGCAAAGCCCGGGCGGGCCGGGAAACACAGTCGTAAGCTCGCTGACATGCAGGTCATCCAGTCCACGAAGCTCGCCAACGTCTGCTACGAGATCCGCGGCCCCGTGCTCGAGGAGGCGATGCGGCTGGAGGCGGCCGGGCATCGCATCCTCAAGCTGAACACCGGCAACCCCGCCGCGTTCGGCTTCGAGTGCCCGCCCGAGATCCTCGAGGACATCCTGCGCAACCTCTCCGGGGCGCACGGCTACGGCGACGCGAAGGGGCTGCTGTCCGCGCGCCGCGCGGTGATGCAGCACTACCAGACCAAGGGCATCGACCTGGACGTCGAGGACGTCTACCTCGGCAACGGCGTCTCCGAGCTGATCCAGATGTCGATGCAGGCGCTGCTCGACGACGGCGACGAGGTGCTGGTCCCGGCCCCGGACTACCCGCTGTGGACGGCCTCGGTCTCGCTGGCGGGCGGCACGGCCGTGCACTACCGCTGCGACGAGCAGTCCGACTGGATGCCCGACCTCGCCGACATCGAGCGGAAGATCACCGACCGCACCAAGGCGATGGTGATCATCAACCCGAACAACCCGACGGGCGCCGTCTACGACGACGAGATGCTGCGCGCTCTCACGGAGATCGCCCGCCGGCACAACCTGGTCGTCTGCTCCGACGAGATCTACGACCGCATCCTGTACGACGGCGCCACGCACACCCCCACCGCGACGATCGCCCCGGACCTGATGGTCCTGACCTTCAACGGGCTGTCCAAGAACTACCGGGTCGCCGGTTACCGCTCCGGCTGGATGGCCGTCTGCGGTCCCAAGGCGCACGCCTCCTCGTACATCGAGGGGCTGACGATCCTGGCCAATATGCGGCTGTGCGCCAACATGCCCTCGCAGCACGCGGTCGCCACCGCGCTCGGCGGCCGGCAGTCGATCAACGACCTGGTGCTGCCCGGCGGCCGCATCCTGGAGCAGCGCGATGTGGCGTACGACCTGCTGACGCGGATCCCGGGCGTGACCTGCGTGAAGCCGAAGGGGGCGCTGTATCTCTTCCCGCGGCTCGACCCCAAGGTCTACAAGATCAAGGACGACCGGCAGATGGTCCTGGACCTGCTGCGGGCCGAGAAGATCATGGTGGTGCAGGGCACGGGCTTCAACTGGCCGGATCCCGACCACTTCCGCGTGGTGACGCTGCCCTCGGCGGAGGATCTGACGGACGCGATCGGCCGGATCGCCCACTTCCTGGACGGCTACAGCCAGGTGTAGCCGTATCCCCGCTCAAGGTTTTCTCGAAGACGGACAACTTTAGACTGAATCCAAGCTAGGATGGTTCTCACAGCACCACCAGGAGGCCATCCATGTACGAACCGATCCGCACCAAATCGGTCCACACACCGGCCGACCACGCCGGCGACTTCCCGCACCGCACCCGCGAGGAGGAGCTGGACATCCAGCTCGCCGGACACCTGGCCGCCCTGCTCGCGGTCACCGATGAGCTGGGTCTCGGCGAGGCGGGCGACCGCATCGCCGGGCAGGTGGCCAGGCTGCGCGGCGCCCCGCCCGTCCGTCACGCCGGACTGAGCGACGCCCCCGCGACCGCCCTCCACCGCCGCGCCCACGCCCTCGCGGGCCGGGCCCTGGTGGTGGCGGCCTCCCGCGCCGACACGGCGGTCGCGATCCTCTCGGCGGAGCGCATGGACGCCCACACCGAGGCGCTCGCTGCCGACGCCCGGACACCGGTCGGCGCCCACTGACGGCCCCGGTCCACGCACCGCAGAGGCGCGTGGACCGGGTGCCACCCATCTTCAGTTGTTACGCGTGCGCATCAGTGCCGGCCGCGCGGCCTGGACTTCATCCGTACGGTGACGATGCCGGCCAGCAGCAGGAGCACGGCCGCGATGCCCGCGCCGGTCGCCGCGCTGCCGGTGTCGGCCATGCCGCCGCCCCCGCCGTGCCCGCCGCCTCCGCCGTGGTGGCCCCCGTCATGCGTCGGGTGCGGCCCCGGGGTCCAGGACGGGCCCGGTCCGTGGCTGTGCGTGTGCGTCGGCTTCGGCGACGGGCTCGTGCTGTCCGTCGGCGACGGGCTCGGGGTCGGGCAGTCGTCCGTGGGCGACGGACTCGGGCTGGGGCTCGGGTTGGTCACCGGCACCTCGGTGGTGCAGGGCAGCTCGGGCGCCCCTTCCGTGGTGCAGCGCGCGCCCGGCGTGTCCGAGGTGACGGAGTTGCGCAGGACCGCGTCGCCCTCGTCGGGGTCGTCCACGGTGACCGTGTAGGTGATGGTCGCGGAGGCACCGGGGGCCAGCTCGCCGGACCAGTCGAGCGTGTCGCCGGTGACCTGCGCGGTCCCGGTGGTCGCGGTGGGTCCTGCGGTGAGCGAGGCGTCGTCCAGGACACCGGACAGGTCGTCGGTGAGGTGGGCGGGGCTCAGCGTGGTCTCACCGCTGTTGGTGGCGGTCACGGTGTAGGTGACGGTGTCGCCCGGCTCGGCCCCGGTGGGCTCGGCCGTCTTGGAGATGTCCAGCACCTGGTCGAGCTGCTCGACCGGGACGGACGCGGACGACTCGTTGGACGTCACGTCGTTGTCACCGGCCGTGCCCTGGGCGGTGGCGGTGTTGGTGAAGGTGTCGTCGACGACGTCCGCCTCGGTCAGGACGTGGGTGCCCTCGCAGACCATGGACGAGGTCGCGGACCCCATCGGGCCGAGCGTGGTGGACGGGCAGGTCACGTCGGTGACGGACGGGTCCTCGACGTGGACGTCGGTCAGCTCCGACGTACCGGTGTTGGTGACGAGGAACTGGTAGTGCACGGTGTCGCCGACCTCGAAGGGCTCGGTGGCCGCGTTGTCCGGGGGCGCGACGGTCTTGACCAGGTTCAGCTGGTCGAGCTCGTCCACGGAGCTGGCTTCGAGCGCCCGGATCAGGTGGGTGTCGATGCTGCCGCCGGTCGACCCGGAGAAGCCGAACTTGTACGTGGGCGGGGCGTCGGCCGTCATCTGCGTGGACAGCACGGGCTGGAAGCCGGCGCCGTCGTTGAAGTCGATCTCGACGGCCACGGTCGGCCGGGTGTCCGGGCTGACCGTGATGTGCACGGTGCGCTTGGCGGGCAGCGGGTCGGTGCCCTTCTCGCGCAGGCTGCCGGGCAGCGTGGAGCGGAAGCCGGACGCCTGGGTGTCGTCCGCCTCGATGGTGGAGTCCAGGAAGCAGTACCCGTCGTCGCCCTGCCCGGGGCCGCGCAGCGTGACGGTGTCGGGGACCGGGAGGCCGCTGGTGACCGGGGACTTCTGGCCGTCGGGGCAGCCGTTGCCGCGCAGCTCGGCGTCGTTGGCGAAGTTGCCGTACGCGTCGAGCCCGACGCCGAGGTAGCCGCCGTCGACCCCTGGTTCGAGGTTTCGCTGGGCGTACCCGAGGGAACCGCCGTTGGCCCCGGCCTTGGTGAGGTCCACCGAGCCGTCGACCAGGAAGAACCCGATGCCGTCGGCGCCGGCGTCCCCGGTCCCGTACTGGTACTGCTCGAACGTGACGTCGAGCCCGCCGTTGCCGGGCAGCGGGCGGTTGTAGAGCATCCCGCCGACCCGGTAGTAGTCGTGGTCCGTGAGCTGGAGCCACCCCGGGGTCTGGCCCGGGGTGGGCACGGGCGGGGTCATCTGGGTGTCGGGGTCGTCGCACGGCCCGGTCTGCGACTGCCCGGCGGGCGGTTCCTCCGACGCACCGGTCAGACAGGCGGTGTCCAGGGGTACGAAGCCGGGGTCGGCGACCGAGGTCCCGGTGAAGGTCTCGTTCAGCAGCACGGACTCGCCGAGCGCCCGGGCCGACGAGGAGGCGGCGGGCGCCGTATCGGCGCGGGGACCGGCGGACTGGGCGACCCCGGAGGCGGTGGTCAGCAGGAGCCCCAGCGCCGTCCCGGCACAGGCGGTGGCCGCCACAGCCGGAACGTGGAGCAGCCGTTCATATTTGCGCATGAAAAAAACATAAGAAAGCGGGACATGACGCCCGGTCAGCCCACCCGGGACACGCCGCAACGGCGGCCGAATGGCGGCGCGGGCCGCCGGACGCCCGGCTCAGGACGCGGACGGTGACGGGCGCGGGGACACCGTCGCGGCCCCCGCCGTCGACCGGAACGTCACCTCGGCCACCTCGCACTCCGGCGGCCCCGGCACCGCGTCCGGCCCGACGACCCGATCCGACACGGTGGCGCCGACCGCCAGGTCCTTCACGACCAGGGTGCGCTTCCCGGCGGCCGCGTCCTTCCCGCTCCCGGCCGCGCGGTCCCGGAAGACGAGGTGCACGGTGTACGTCCCGCGCCGGGCCGCCTCACTCGTGATCCGCACCCCGGCCACAGGGCGGCGCGTCTCCTCATCCATCCGGCAGGAGGTGACGGTGACGTCGTCGTACGGGTACCGCATGTCCGCGTGGACCTCGCCGTACGCGTGGGCGAACACGACCAGGCCGACGAGCCCGGCCACCGCCGCCACGGCGATCAGCGCGCCGACGGTGATCAGGGCGACCGTCATGCCGCTTATCCGGCGCCCGGGAAAGAGCGGCGGCCCGCCCTCCGACGTTTTCGGGTACGGCGGATACTGCATGCCGAGCGGCCCCCTCCGCTGCCGCGCACCGGCGGTGCGACCGGCTCAACCGTACGGGCGCGCGCCTCACCCCCGTAGCTCCGCAGGGTCACAACCCCACTACGAACAGGGCGCGTTGAGCAGGCCGATGGCCCCCGAAGCGGCTTCGGGGCCATCGGCCGTACGTACGCGGGAACTCAGCCCAGGCGCTCGACCAGCGCGCGGTACTCGTCCCACAGCTCCTTCGGCGTGTGGTCGCCGAAGGTGTTGAGGTGCTCGGGGACCAGCGCCGCCTCCTCGCGCCAGACCTCCTTGTCGACCTTCAGCAGGAAGTCGAGGTCGGACTCGGAGAGGTCCAGGCCCTCGGTGTCGATCGAGCCCTTCGCGGGAAGGATGCCGATCGGCGTCTCGACGCCCTCCGCCTTCCCCTCCAGGCGCTCGACGATCCACTTCAGGACCCGGCTGTTCTCACCGAAGCCGGGCCAGACGAACTTGCCCGCGTCGTTCTTGCGGAACCAGTTCACGTAGTAGATCTTCGGCAGCTTCGACTGGTCCGGCTTGTCGGCGCCGACCTTGAGCCAGTGGCCCATGTAGTCGCCCATGTTGTAGCCGCAGAACGGCAGCATGGCGAACGGGTCGCGGCGCAGCTCCCCGACCTTGCCCTCGGCGGCGGCGGTCTTCTCGGAGGCGACGTTGGCGCCGAGGAAGACACCGTGCTGCCAGTTGAAGGACTCGGTGACCAGCGGGACGGCCGAGGCGCGGCGCCCGCCGAAGAGGATGGCCGAGATCGGCACGCCCTTCGGGTCCTCCCACTCGGGCGCGATGATCGGGCACTGCCCGGCCGGGACGGTGAAGCGGGCGTTGGGGTGGGCGGCGGGCGTGCCGGACTCGGGCGTCCAGTCGTTGCCCTTCCAATCCGTGAGGTGCGCGGGCGGCTCCTCGGTCATGCCCTCCCACCAGACGTCGCCGTCGTCGGTGAGCGCGACGTTGGTGAAGACGGAGTTGCCCCACATCGTCTTCATCGCGTTGGCGTTGGTGTGCTCGCCGGTGCCGGGCGCGACGCCGAAGAAGCCGGCCTCCGGGTTGATCGCGTACAGCCGGCCGTCCTCGCCGAACCGCATCCACGCGATGTCGTCGCCGATGGTCTCGACGGTCCAGCCGGAGATCGTGGGCTCCAGCATGGCGAGGTTCGTCTTGCCGCACGCGCTCGGGAACGCGGCCGCCACGTACTTCGACTCACCGCGCGGCGGCGTAAGCTTCAGGATCAGCATGTGCTCCGCGAGCCAGCCCTCGTCGCGGGCCATGACGGAGGCGATGCGCAGCGCGTAGCACTTCTTGCCGAGCAGCGCGTTGCCGCCGTAGCCGGAGCCGTACGACCAGATCTCGCGGTCCTCCGGGAAGTGCGAGATGTACTTGGTCTCGTTGCAGGGCCAGGGGACGTCCTCCTGACCCTCGGCCAGCGGGGCGCCCAGCGTGTGGACGGCCTTCACGAAGTTGCGATCCTCGCCGAGCTCTTCGAGCACGGCGCTACCCATGCGCGTCATCGTACGCATCGAAACGGCGACGTACGCCGAGTCCGTGATCTCCACACCCATCGCGGACAGCGGGGACCCGAGCGGGCCCATGCAGAACGGGACGACGTACATCGTGCGGCCGCGCATGGAACCGCGGAAGACGCCCCGCTCCCCCACGAAGATGTCCCGCATCTCGGCGGGGTCCTTCCAGTGGTTCGTCGGACCGGCGTCCTCCTCCTTCTCGGAGCAGATGAACGTACGGGTCTCGACGCGGGCGACGTCGCTGGGGTCGGAGGCCGCGTAGTAGGAGTTCGGGCGCTTGATCTCGTCCAGCTTGGTGAAGGTGCCCTTGGCGACGAGCTCCCCGCACAGGCGCTCGTACTCGGCCTCGGAACCGTCGCACCAGACCACCCGGTCCGGCTCGGTGAGTGCTGCGATCTCGTCCACCCAGGAGATGAGCTCCTGGTGGTTGGTGGGAACAGTGAGGGGAGCCGCGATGTCGCGCGCCACGATCGCTCCTTGATGAGGGTGTATTCGGTTGGTGCTGTGCCCCGTGGGGGCTGCGACCCGGATGCGTGTACCCCTTCGAATTCCCCTTGGCGCTCATCCGGTGCCGACCGCACTCATTTGATCATCCGACCCTCGCGCCCATATGTCCAGAGGGTCGCCCATGTGAGCATCCACACTCGACTCCGGCCCATATCCGGTACCTACGGAGGCGTAGGTACGATGCGGGAATGACTGCTGACGCTGCCGCACCCGACAACGCCGGCCCCCGTCCGGCCACACTCGCCGACGTCCCGCTGAAGCCACGGATGCGCGGGTGGCTGCACGCCGGAATGTTTCCCGCCGTGGTCATAGCGGGCATCGTGCTCGTCGCCCTCTCGGACAGCACCCGGGGCCGGATCGCCTGTGCGATCTACGTTCTGACGGCCTGCCTGCTCTTCGGCGTGAGCGCGGTCTACCACCGCGGTACGTGGGGGCCGCGCGGCGAAGCCGTACTGCGCAGGCTCGACCACGCCAACATCTTCCTGATCATCGCGGGGACGTACACACCACTGACCCTGCTCCTGCTGCCCGAGTCCACGGGCACCCCGCTGCTGTGGGCGGTGTGGGCGGCGGCGCTCGCCGGCATAGCGTTCCGGGTCTTCTGGGTCGGCGCCCCGCGCTGGCTGTACACGCCGTGCTACATCGCGATGGGCTGGGCGGCGGTCTTCTTCCTGCCCGACTTCATGCGGACCGGCGGGATCGCGGTGCTGGTGCTGGTGGTCGTCGGCGGCGTGCTCTACAGCGCGGGCGGCGTCATCTACGGCATCAAGCGGCCGAACCCGTCACCGCGCTGGTTCGGCTTCCACGAGGTGTTCCACTCGCTGACGCTGGCGGCGTTCGTGGTGCATTACGTGGGCATCTCGCTGGTGGCGTACACCCACAGCTGACGCCTTCGCGGGGGTGTGCGCGGGGGCGCCTCGGGGCCCCCGCACAGGTGTCAGGCCCCGCCGAGCGCGCGGGCCAGGGTCTCCGCGTCCGTCGTCGGGGCGTCGCAGACGAAGTGCCGGCAGACGTACGCGGTCGGCGCGCCGTCCGCCATCGGCCGGTCGGCCAGCAGTGGGAACTCCGCCCCGCCCGACTCCCCCGCCGCGACCACCGCGCCGGGCGCCCGCCCGAGCAGGGCCGTACGGTGCAGCTCCCCGCCGACCGGCCCGGCGACGGCCACCTCGCGCGGCCCGTCGAGCAGCGCCTCGGCCACCGCGAGCCCCCAGCCGATGAAGCGCGGGGCGCGCGGGCCCAGCGCCTTCACGACGCCCAGGGCCTCCTCGGCGGCGGTGCGGTGGGACTCGGAGCCGGTGTGCGCGGCGTACGAGAGGAGCGCACCGGCGGCGGCCGTCCAGCCGGCCGGAGTCGCGCTGTCGGTGGGGTCCTGGGGGCGGCGGATCAGCCGCTCCGCGTCGTCCGCGGTGTCGTAGAGCTGGCCGCCCTCGCCCCGGAAGTGCTGGAGCACGATGTCCAGCAGGAATCCGGCGAACTCCAGCCAGGCTCCCTCGCCGGTGACCCCGGCCAGCGCGAGGAAGCCCTCCGCGACGTCCCCGTAGTCCTCGAGCACCCCGGCGTGGTCCCCGGCGCGCCCGTCCTTCGACGTCCGCACGAGCCGGGCGACGGGGCCCATGTGCACCCGCACCAGCAGATCGGCGGCCTCGGTGGCCCGCTCGACCAGGTCCGGCCGGTCGAAGAAGGCGCCGGTCTCCGCGAGCGCGGCAATGGCGAGCCCGTTCCAGGCGGCGACGATCTTGTCGTCGCGGCCGGGGCGCGGGCGCTCGTCCCGGGCGGCGAGCAGCCGCTCCCGTACGCGGGCGGCGCGGGGGTCGTCGGGGTCGCCCGGCAGCTGGAGCACCGAGGAGCCCTCCTCGAAGGTGCCCTCCTCGGTCACCCCGAAGTGCTCGGCGGCGAACGCGGCGTCCTCCTCGCCCAGCACCTCCCGCAGCTGCTCCGGCGTCCACACGTAGTACGCGCCCTCGACGTGCTTGCCGTGCGCGTCCTCGCTGTCGGCGTCGAGCGCGGAGGCGAAGCCCCCTTCGGGCGTCCGCAGCTCGCGCACCATGAAGTCGGCGGTCTCCAGGGCCACCCGCCGGGCGAGTTCGGACCCGGTGGCCCGCCAGAGGTGGGCGTACACGCGGCAGAGCAGCGCGTTGTCGTACAGCATCTTCTCGAAGTGCGGGACGACCCAGTCCCGGTCCACGGCATACCGGGCGAACCCGCCGCCGAGCTGGTCGTAGATCCCGCCCCGGGCCATCGCCGCGCAGGTGTCGGCGGCCATCTGAAGGGCGCCGTCGGCCCCGGTGCGGGCGTGGTGCCGCAGCAGGAACTCCAGCACCATGGACGGCGGGAACTTGGGCGCCCCGCCGAACCCGGCCCGCTTCTCGTCGTAGTCCCGGGTCAGCCCGAGCAGCGCCTGCGCGAGCTCCGCCTCCCCGGGCGGCCCGTCGCCGCCGTGCGCGAGACTCCGCTCGGACAGGTCCCGCACGATCCGCCCGGCAACCTCCCCGACCTCGTCGCGCCGGTCGGTCCAGGCAGCGGTGACCCCTTCGAGCACCTGCCGGAAGGAGGGCATCCCGTGTCGCGCCTCGGGCGGGAAGTAGGTCCCGAAGTAGAACGGCTCCGCATCCGCGGTGAGAAACACGGTCATGGGCCACCCGCCCTGCCCGGTGGCCGCCTGCACCGCCTCCATGTACACCGCATCCACATCGGGCCGCTCCTCACGGTCCACCTTGACGGACACGAAGTGCGCGTTCATGTACGCAGCGGTCGCCTCGTCCTCGAACGACTCGTGCGCCATGACATGGCACCAGTGGCAGGACGAGTACCCCACGCTCAACAGCACGGGCACATCCCGCCGCCGGGCCTCCTCGAACGCCTCGGGCGACCAGGGCCACCAGTCGACCGGATTGTCAGCATGCTGAAGCAGATACGGCGAGGTCACACCAGCCAACCGGTTCATACGAGCCAGCCTCTCACAGTGCCCCACGCCGACATGGGGACCTCACAGAGGCGGGATGTTCCCCGGCACGGTGAGGGCCACCGCGCCCTTCTCCAGCACCGAAGCCGCCAGGGCCGCGGTTCACACCCGATTCACACCGTCCGCCGACCCGCACGGAACGGTCCCGCGGCACGCTGCCGGGTATGGGAAGGACACTCGACACCAGGGCACACGTCACGCGTCTGCTGCAACGTACGGGCTTCGGTGCGGGCCCGGACGCCGTGGACGCGGCGGAGAAGTGGGGGTTCGAGGCGACCCTGGAACGCGTGCTCGGGGCGGGGCACGACGCCGGTGCCGAGGCGACGCCCGCGCCCGAGCCGGGGCCGCTGCCTCCGCGCAACAGCAAGCGGAAGGAGAAGGAGAAGAAGGCCGCCGGCTCACCGGAACCGGCGCCCCGTGCGTCGGACACCGCGAAGGAGCCGAAGAACGACCCCGTACGCAAGAAGTACCGGGAGGAGCTGCGCCGGCAGCGGGCCGAGGCCACGCACTGGTGGCTGGAGCGCATGGTGGCCGCCGAGCGGCCGTGGACCGAGAAGCGCACCCTGTTGTGGCACAACCACTGGGCTACGTCCATCCAGAAGGTGAAGTCCGGGGCCGCGATGCTCCAGCAGAACGAGACGCTGCGCCGGCTCGGCGGGGGCGATTTCCGGACGCTGGCCCGTGCCATGGTCGTCGATCCCGCCCTGATGGTGTGGCTGGACGCCGACGGCAGCACCGCGAAGGCGCCCAACGAGAACCTCGGCCGCGAGCTCATGGAGCTGTTCGTGCTCGGTGTCGGCAACTACACGGAGACCGACGTGCGCCAAGCCGCCGCCGCCCTCACCGGCTGGACCCTCGACCGGCACAGCACGCCGTGGAAGGCCCGGTTCCGGCCGGGCCGCCACGACCAGGGACGGCAGACGGTCGTCGGGGAGACCGCCGACTTCTCGGCCCGCACCCTCATCGACCACCTGGTGAGCCTGCCGGACTCGCACGCACATGTGGCCGGCCGCATGTGGGGCGCGCTGGTGAGCAACGAGAACAAGCCGTCGAAGACGGCCCTGGCGCGCATCACCGAGGCGTACGGGGCGAGCCGCGACACCACCGCGATGTTCCGGGCGATGTTCACCGACGACGCCTTCGCGGACCCCGCGAACGTGCTGGTCAAGCAGCCGGTCGAGTACGTCGTGGGCAGCCTCAGGGCACTCGGCGTACGCCCCTCCAAGCTGCCGGACAAGGCCCGCGAGCAGTTGCTGACGCGCACCCTCGCGGGGCTCGGTCAGGTGCCGTTCGCGCCGGAGAGCGTGGGCGGCTGGCCGGCCGGCGCCGCGTGGCTGACGACGTCGGCGGCGCAGGTGCGGATCGGCTTCGCGCAGGGACTCGTCAAGCACGCCGATCTCGGCGATGTGGAGGACGCTCCGGCGAAGGAGCGGCCCGATCTCCTCGCCCGCGTGCTCGGCGTCGGCGCCTGGGGCGATGCCACCAGGGGCGTGCTGAACGCCGCCGCGCGCGACCCGCACAAGGTGACGGCGCTCGCGCTGACCGCGCCCGAACATCTCGTACTGAGCTGAATCCGAAGGAGACGGAGCCCGTGGACACATGGAGCCGACGCAAGTTCCTGACCGCGAGCGGCGTCGCCGGAGGCGTCGCGCTCGCCGGCGGGGCGACCGCTTGGGGCGTGAGCGAGCTGCTCGCCACCGGATCGTCCGCAGGCGGCGACAGCGAAGCCTCGACGCTGGTGCTCGTCACCCTCTACGGGGGCAACGACGGCCTCAACACCCTGGTGCCGGCGGCCGATCCGCACTACCGCGACCTGCGCGGCGCTCTCGCGTACGACGAGGGCGAGGTGCTGCCGCTGGGCGAGGGGCTCGGCCTCAACCCGGGGATGAAGGGCCTGAAGAAGCTCTGGGACGACAAGCGGCTCGCGGTCGTCCGAGGTGTCTCGTACCCGAAGCCCGACCACAGCCACTTCCGCTCGATGGCGATCTGGCAGACCGCGTCGCCGTCCGGGCCCGTGCCCTCCGGCTGGCTGGGCCGCTGGCTCGACCACGAGGGCGGCGGGGACCCGCTCAGGGCGGTGTCCGTGGGGGCGACGCTGCCGCCGCTGATGGCCGGGGAGACGACGGCGGGCGCGGCGGTCCGGCTCGGCGGCAAGAAGCTGCCCGACGCCTGGCAGCGGGCCTGTACGGAACTGGCCCGCGTCGACAAGGACGCGCACCCGCTGCTGCGCCGGGCCGGCGCCTCGCTCGCCGATCTGGCGAAGGTGTCGACGGCCTTCGACGGCAGCCGGATGACCGACCGGGAGGATCCGAACGAGCCGCGCGACGAGGACGACGGCAACGACGGCGCCTCGGCGGGCGGCCAGGGCGAGCTGGGCGCTCAACTGGACGTGGTGGCCAAGGCGATCGAGGCGGGCGTCTCCACCCGTGCGTACAGCGTGAGCCTGGGCGGCTTCGACACGCACGCCAACGAGAAGGCGACCCAGTCCCGGCTGCTCGGGCAGCTCGACAAGGACCTCACCGCCTTCCTGGAGCGCGTACGCGGGACGCAGGCGGGCCGGAAGGTCGTCGTCGCCGTCTACTCGGAGTTCGGGCGGCGCCCCAAGGCCAACGCCAATCAGGGCACCGACCACGGCACGGCGGGCCCGGTCTTCGTGCTGGGCGATCCGGTCCAGGGCGGGTTCTACGGCGACCAGCCGAGCCTCACCGACCTGACGGACGACGACCTCCGCGTCACGACCGACTTCCGGGACGTGTACGCCACCCTGCTCCACGGCGTCCTCGACACCGACCCCGGCAAGGTCCTCGACGGACACGACACGACGCTCGCGTTCCTGTGATCACCGGTGGTGCGCCGTCACCGGCAGGCGGACACGCACCCGGGTGCCCTCACCGGGCCTACTCGTGACCTCCACCGTGCCCCCATGGGCCTCGGCCACCGCCGCGACGATCGCCAGGCCGAGGCCGCTGCCCTCACCGCTGTGGGCGGGCGACGCGCGGTAGAAGCGGTCGCACACGCGGGGCAGGGCTTCGGCGGCGATGCCGGGGCCGGTGTCCTCCACCGTCAGCAGGGCCTCCCCGCCGTCGTCCGCGCGCCGCACCGCAACCCGTGCCGGGGTGCCGTCCGGCGTGTGGTTGCGTACGTTCGCCAGCAGGTTGTCGACCACGCGGCGCAGCTGCTCGGCGTCCCCGCGGACGACGACGCCCGGCTCGACGGCGACCGTCAGCGGTGATCCGGGGGCGACGACCCGGGCGGCGGACACCGCGTCACGGGCGATCGCGGCCAGATCGGCGTCGTCCCTTGCGCGCGCGGGCACGGCGTCCAGGCGGGCGAGCAGGAGGAGGTCGTCGACCAGGCGGCGCATCCGCAGGGCCTCGGTGGTGATGCCGTGCATCGCGCTGTCGCGTTGCGCGGGAAGGGCCAGGACCCCCTGGTGGTGCAGGTCGGCGTAGCCGAGCACCGCGGTCAGGGGGGTGCGCAGCTCGTGCGAGGCGTCGGCGACGAACCGGCGGAGCCGGTCCTGGGCGGCCCGCTGCCCGGCCAGCATGGTGTTCAGGGCGAGGCCGAGGCGCCCGACCTCGGTGTCCGCGTCGGCGGGCGCGACCCGGCCGGTGCGGTCCCCGGCCGCGATGGCGTCCGCGTCGGCGGCCATGGCCTCCAGCGGGCGCAGGCCCCGGCGCAGGATCCACAGTCCGCCTCCCGCGAGGAGGATCAGGGCGCCTCCGGTCGCCGCGCACTCGATCAGGAGCAGGCGGCGCAGCGTGCCCCGCACCTGGTCGAGCGGTGTCGCCACGATCAGCGTGCCGCGACCCGGGACCCGGGCGGTGAGCAGCCGGTAGTCGGGTCCGCCGGGACGGGCCGGGCCGACGGTGACCGGGGTGCCGCGGCCCGCCTTCGGCAGCGGCTTCGGCAGCTCCGGCGCCGCGTCGGCGGGGTCGCGCAGGCGGGGCACGAGCTCCCGTACCGTGCCGTCGGGCCTGCGGAGCTGGAGGTAGAACTCGGAGGCGCCGAGGAGGCGGACGTCGTTGCCGAGCCGCGCGTCCGCGCCGGGCTCCGCGAGCTGGTGCGCCACGCGTCCGCGTACCGCGCGCAGGGTGACGTCGGCGTCCGCGGTGAGGTAGCCGCGCAGTGCCCCGTAGACGACCGCGTCGAGGGCGACGAGGGCCACCGCCGCCGTCGCCAGCAGGGTGAGTACGAGTCGTCCGCGCAGCGAGCGGGGGCGCCGCCGGCCGACGGTCACGGTGTCCCCGGGTCGCGCAGGATGTATCCGATGCCGCGCCTGGTCTCGATCAGGGGCGGGCCGAGCGCGTCCAGCTTCCGGCGCAGGTAGGAGATGTACGTCTTCACGACGCCCGGGTCGCCGTCGCCGAAGTCCCATACGTGTTCGAGGAGTTGTTCGTGGGTGAGGACGCGGCCCCGATGGGTCAGCAGGTGGTGCAGCAGGCGGTACTCGGTCGGTGAGAGGTCGACACGGCGGCCGGCCCGCCGTACCTCGTAGGTGGCGGTGTCCACTTCGAGGTCGGCGCAGCGCAGCACCTGCTCCGGTGACCGGCCTTCGCCCCTGCGCAGCACCGCCCGCACCCGTGCGGCCACTTCCGCGAGGCGGAACGGCTTGGTGATGTAGTCGTCGGCGCCCAGGTCGAGCCCGTCCACGACGTCCGTGCCGCTCTCCCTGGCGGTGAGGAAGACGACCGGCACCGTCGAACCGCCCTGCCGCAGCCGTCGTACGACGTCGAATCCGTCGAGGTCGGGAAGCATGACGTCGAGCAGCACGAGATGCGGATCGTGCGCGCGGGCCGCCGCGAGGGCCGCCCGGCCGGTGGTCGCCTCGGTGACCTCGTAGCCGAGGAATCTCAGCGAGGTGGCCAGCACGTCGAGAATGGCCGGCTCGTCGTCCACGACGAGCAGCCGAAGGCCCCGCGCCTCGTCCGGTGTGCTCATGAACGGCCATCCTGGCATCCGCTGTCGGTGACCCTTCCCCGGGTGCCCGCTCCGCCCGCCCGCATCCCCTCGCGCCCGCGCCCCCGACCGACGACACTGGTACCTCGCGACCACCGGAGCCGGAGGGGGACGACAGATGCGGATGCGGGACGGTCACCGGGCCGACGCGGAACGGGCGTTGGTACGGGCCGTGGAGGAAGAGGCACGGCGCAGTGGCGGGCGGACGGATGCGGCCGTGCTGCTGCCCAGGGCGCGGGCTTCCCTCGACACCATCGCGGAGGGCGCGGCGGAGGAGTACGCGGCGTATGTGCAGGCGCTCGACGCCTCGGCGGGCGGGCAGCGGTTCAGCCGGGAGAGCATGGCGACGCCGTTACTGGTGACCGGTGTCGCCGCCGCAGCGGCCTTCGGCGCCGACGTGGCGCTCGGCACGGCGTCCGGGCTCGCGCTCGGCGCGGGCGCGGTCGTCGCCGTGGCGGGGGCCACCGCGACGGTCGCCAAGGCCACCGCCTCGCACCGGCCGGCCGCCGAAACGGCCGGCCGGGCGGACCAGCTGCGGCTGCAATGGCTGGCCGCCCTGGACGTACGGGGCATACGCCCGTTCCTCGACCAGCAGCGGATGCTCGCCGCCACCACCCGGGCCCCGGCGAAGAAGGCCGCCGCCAAGGCGCGCACACCGCTGCGCGGCGGGGACCGCAGCGCGGCGGCGCGGATGCGGTCGCTCCTGGAGCAGTCGTTCGGCCATCTCCCGGCTGCCGACGGGCTGTTCGCGGGGCGCCGGGCCGAACTGGCCCGCATCGCCCAGTGGGTGCACGCGGCCCGCGCGTCGACCGAGACCAAGCCGACCGTCGTCGTGCTGCACGGTCCCCCGGGCGCCGGGCGCACCACGCTCGCCGTGCGGGCGGCGCACGAGCTGAAGGACCAGTTCAAGGGCGCGTGCGTGGTGGACCTGCGCGGTGACGCGGAGGGCGAGGCACCGCTGCCGACCCGGGACGCGCTGCTGCATCTGCTGAACCGGCTGGGCGCGCCCCGCGAGCAGCTGCTGTTCCGGGACAGCGCCTCCGCCGAGCAGCAGGTGCGCCGGCTCGGCGAGCTGTACCACCAGCATCTGACGGGCACCGCCGTGACGATCGTCCTGGACGACGCCCGGGACGCGGAGCAGGTTGCCACGCTGATCCCGGAGCGCTCCGACAGCCTGGTCCTGGTCACCGCCCGCGAGCCGCTGGAGCTGCCCGATTCGCTGCCCGCCTGGGTGCACCGGCTGGAGGTCGGGGCCCTCGATCCGGGCGGCGCGGAGGAGCTGCTGCGCGGGGTGTCGCAGGAGGCCGAGCCGGGTCCGTACGACTATCCGTCCAGCGAGGCGATCACCGAGCTGTGCGGCGGGCTGCCGCTGGCCCTGCGCGTCGCCGGTTCGGCGCTCGGGGCGCGTACGGCGGACGTGCTGGCCGCCGACCTCGCCGCCTACGGCCCGGTGCCGCCCGTCGAGCGCGCCCTGTGGCTGCGCTACACCGACCAGTCCGAGCAGGCCAGGCGGCTGCTGCGGCGGCTCGCGCTGGCGGGCCGGGCGAGCCTGGGCGCGGCGGCGGCCGCGGCGCTGCTCTCCGCCGACGAGCAGGAGGCCGGCCGGCTGCTGACGGCGCTGTCCGGGGCCGGGCTGCTCGACCACGTACGCGGCTCCCGCTACCGGCTGCACGACCTGGTACGCGGCTTCGCCCTGGCCCGGCTGCTGGACGAGGAGGAGCCGGCCGAGCGCGCCGCCGCGCAGGAGCGGCTGATCGCGAACTACGCGGAGCTGGCCGGTGCGGTGATCCGGATGGTGGACGGCAAGATGTCGACCCGGGCCGGCCAGTTCGGCTCGCACGGCTTCAGCTCGCTGGACGCGGCCCTGCGCTGGCTGGACGACGAGTCGAGCTTCATCACCTCCGCCCTGCGGCACGCGGAGGGCGTCGACCAGGCTGCGGTGCTCGCCCTGCTCGGCGCGCTGTGCGACTACTGCCTGCTGCGCGGCGACCTCTACCGGCTGGGCGAGATCAGCGAGCTGTCCCAGGCGGTCGACCAGGGGCTGCTCGAACGGTCGGTTCGCTGGCGTACGGGCATCGCGGCCCGGCAACTGGGCGAGCTGGACAAGGCCCGCACCACGCTGTCCTCCGTCGTCGGCCTGTACCGGGAGGCGCAGAACGACTCCGGTACGGCGCTGGCGCTGTGCTCCCTCGGCATCACGCTGCACCACCAGGGCAATCTGACCGAGGCGGCGGCCCGGCTCCGCGAGGCGATGGAGCTCCAGCTCGCCGCCGGGCAGGACGCGGACCGGGCCTGGTCGCTGCACGCGCTGGCCGCCGTCGAACGCGACCGGGGCAACTTGGCCGAGGCGGTGGCCCTGCTGGACACCGCGCTCACCCTGCACCGCGAGGGCGAGTCGCTGCACGGCGAGGCGTGGACGCGGTTCCAGTCGGGCCAGGTCCGGCTGCGCCTGGGTGAGGTGGAGGAGGCCGAGACCGCCCTGCGCGCCGCCCTCGATCTGTACGGGCGGACCCGGGACGAGCGCGGCACGGCGTGGGCGACGACCCAGCTGGCCCGGGCCCGGCTGCTGGACGGCGAACCGGGCGCGGCGGTCGAGCAGCTGGCCGGCGCCCTGGCCCGCCACCGGGACAACGAGGACGCGCGCGGCGAGGCGTGGACCCTGTACTACCTGGGCCAGGCGCTGGAGGAGACCGGCGACACGGTGGAGGCCGTACGGCAGCTGGAGCGGGCCCGGACGATGTTCTCGCGGATGCGCGATGTCTACGGTCTGGCGTGCGCCCGGCACCACTCGGGGCGCGTCACCCGGGATCAGCGGGCCGCCCAGACGGGCAACCTGCGCAATTCCGGCTTCGCCCGCCAGCTGCTGGCCGACGCCCGGGCGGACTTCCGGCGCATCGGGGTCGCCCACGGCGAGGCGTGGACCTGCCTGGACCTCGCGCTGATCGACGCGGGCAACCAGCGGACGCCCCAGGCCCTCGGGCTGTGCGACGAGGCGGTCGCCCTGTTCGAGTCGTACGGGGACGCGCGCGGCGCCGACTGGGCGCGCTTCCTGCGCTGCACGCTGCTGCCGTACGCCTCACCGGGCGGCGTCGAGGTGGGCACGGTGGTCGCCCAGCAGGAGCTGGCCGAACTGCGCGCGTCCGGCCACCCGGCCAGGGACCCCAAGGTGGACGACTGCGCGGACACGTACCGGGTGGTCCTGGACCGCGGCGCGGACCTGGAAACGGGCTGGCAGGCGTGGTCGCTGCACCTGGTCCCGTCCCGCCGGACGCGGGAGATCATGGGGGTGGCGGTCCATTCGAGCCCGCCCGGCGATTGAGGACATCTTCTCGCCGGACGACGGCGGCGGCGGGGCAACGCCCGTGAGCACCCCGCCCCGCCGTCCTACTTCCGCTTCGCGGACACCGGCTCGGCCGACTCCTCGGAAGCCGGCTCGGCCGGCCGCTCCTCGAAGTTCACCCGCCCCATGTGCCGGTTCATCGACTTCATGAGCGCCCACACGCCCACGGCGAGCGCCGCGAAGACGATGAAGCCGAGGACCCCGGGGGTCACCTTGTTCTTGTCGAGTTCCTCGGCGAGCGGGACGAGGTTCGTCAGTGCCTGAGTCGCGTACATATCAGGCATTGTCGCGGATGCCCGCGAAGAGGTCGCTCTCGGGGAGGGAGGTATCGACCAGAGACTTCGCCAGCTCGTACTCCTCGGTCGGCCAGACCTCCCGCTGGATGTCCATCGGGACGCGGAACCAGCCGCCGTCCGGATCGATCTGCGTGGCGTGCGCGATCAGCGCCTTGTCGCGGATCTCGAAGAAGTCCGCGCACGGAACGTGCGTGGTCAGGGTGCGCTCGGCACGCCCGAACTCCTTCCAGCGCTCCAGCCACTCCCCGTACGGCGACTCCATGCCCCGGGCGAGCAGCGCCTCGTGCAGGGCGACCGTGCGCGGCCGGTTGAAGCCCTGGTTGTAGTAGAGCTTCTGCGGCGTCCAGGCGGGGCCGAACTCCGCCTCGGGGAACTTCTCGGTGTCCGCGGCGCCCTCGAAGGCGATCATCGAGATGGTGTGGGTCATGATGTGGTCGGGGTGCGGGTAGCCCCCGTTCTCGTCGTACGTGGTGATGACCTGCGGCCGGAACGCGCGGATCTGCGCGACGAGGCGGCCGGCCGCGACGGTCTCGTCCTCCAGGGCGAAGCAGCCCTCGGGGAGCGGCGGCAGCGGGTCGCCCTCGGGCAGGCCCGAGTCCACGAAGCCCAGCCATTCCTGCTTGACGCCCAGGATCTCCCGGGCCTCGTCCATCTCCTTGCGGCGCACCTCGTGGATGTTCTCCTCGATGTACGCGTCGCCCTGGAGTTTCGGGTTGAGGATGGAGCCGCGCTCGCCTCCCGTGCAGGTCACGACCAGCACGTCCACCCCCTCGGACACATACTTGGCCATGGTGGCCGCGCCCTTGCTCGACTCGTCGTCGGGGTGAGCGTGTACGGCCATCAGTCGAAGCTGCTCAGTCAAGACTCGATCCTCAGTCATTGGTCGCCATCAAAGGTGCCGTCCCGCAGGGACGCCGGTCTCGGGGCGGCGGTCGGGTGACGGGTGGGCGGCTTCTATAGTGACTGAACCGGGGGGCGGAAAATTCCTCGATCCCGGCACGGGAGGAACGATCATGACGGCGGTGCGCGAGGCGCTTCCCGAGAACCGCTACGGCCGCTCCGCGGACCGGCGCGCGGACCGCAAGCTCAAGATCATCGGCTCGGTGCTGGGCGTCGCCCTGCTCGGCGTGGTCGGCTGGATCGGCTACGACTACGTGGGCGGCAAGGGCCTCAGCGCCGAGATGATCAAGTTCAAGGTCACCGCGGACGACCGCGTCGAGGTGCACCTGGAGGTCCGCAAGGGCCGCGACGACAAGGGCTACTGCACCCTCCGCTCGCTCAGCGAGAACGGCACGGAGGTCGCCCGCAAGGACTTCCGTTTCGACGACGACAGCGGCCGGATCGACAAGATCCTGACCCTGCGGACGACCTCCCGGGCGACCGCGGTCGAGCTACTGGGCTGCACGGAGGACGGCGGGGCGTCGAGTTGACCGCAGCACGCCCGTCGTAACCCCATTTAACCGGCTCTGACCTGCGGTTTCCGCAGTCGGGACTTTTACCTTCTCCCCCTTTTCCCGGTGAATTGTTAGGCTCGTGGTTTCGCCCACCCGCTGAAGCGCATGCTTGCGGGTAGGGCGTTGCTTTGTATTCCCAGTACCGACGAGGAGCACCCTGTGACCCAGACCAGCGAAAACGTCACCTGGCTCACGCAGGAGGCGTACAACCAGCTCAAGGCCGAGCTGGAGTACCTGTCTGGTCCCGCGCGCACGGAGATCGCCGTCAAGATCGCGGCGGCCCGTGAGGAGGGGGACCTGCGTGAGAACGGCGGGTACCACGCGGCCAAGGAGGAGCAGGGCAAGATGGAGCTCCGGGTGCGCCAGCTGACCCAGCTCCTCGAGCACGCGAAGGTCGGCGAGGCGCCGGCCGACGACGGCGTGGTCGAGCCCGGCATGGTCGTGACGATCGCCTTCGACGGCGACGAGGACGACACGATGACCTTCCTTCTGGCCTCCCGTGAGTACGCGAGCGCGGACATCGAGACGTACTCCCCGCAGTCGCCGCTCGGCGTGGGCGTCAACGGCAAGAAGACCGGCGACAACGCCGACTACGAGCTGCCGAACGGCAAGACCGCCACGGTGAAGATCCTCTCGGCGAAGCCGTACACCGGCTGACCCGTACGTGAAGGAGCCCCGGCCGCGCGACGCGGGCCGGGGCTCCTCCGTGTCCGGGGCCGGGTCCTCAGTGGGAGACCGAGCGGTACTTGCGCACGGCCAGGGTCCGGAAGACCACGATGATCAGCACGGACCAGATCAGCGAGGCCCAGACGGGGTGCTCCATCGGCCAGGCGCCGGTCACCGACTTCGGGACGCCCTCGATGGTGTTGCCGAACAGTTCGCGGGCCGCCGCCACCGTCGCACTGAACGGGTTCCACTCGGCGACGTACTGCAGAAAGGTCGGCATGCCGTTGACCGGCACGAAGGCGTTCGAGATGAACGTCAGCGGGAAGAGCCAGATCAGGCCGCCGGAGGTGGCCGCCTCCGGGGTGCGGACGGTGAGGCCGATCAGCGCCCCGATCCAGGTGAAGGCGTAGCCGAGGAGCAGCAGCAGCCCGAAGCCGCCGAGGACCTTGCCGATGTTCTCGTGGGTGCGCCAGCCGACGAGCAGGGCGACGCCCGCGAGGACGACGAGCGTGACGGCGGTCTGCACCAGGTCGGCCAGCGTCCGCCCGGTCAGCACCGCGCCCCGGGCCATCGGCAGCGACCTGAACCGGTCGATGAGGCCCTTGTGCATGTCCTCCGCGATGCCCGCGCCGGCGCCCGCGGTGGCGAAGGTCACGGTCTGCGCGAAGATGCCGGCCATCAGGAATTCCTTGTACGCGCCGGCGCTGACGCCCGCGCCCGGAATCGCGATCGAGCCGCCGAACACGTACGTGAAGAGCACCACGAACATGACCGGCTGGATGATCCCGAACAGGATCATCTCGGGGATGCGGGTCATGCGGATGAGGTTGCGCTTGCCGATGACCAGCGAGTCGCGGACCGACTGGCCGATGCCGCCGCCCGGCCTCGGGCGGCCGTACGGGCTTCGCTGAGGGCGCTCATTTCTCCGTCTCCGTTCCGGGGTTCCCGGCCTCGTTCTTCTCCTGCTCGGCCGCGTGGCCGGTGAGGGAGATGAACACGTCGTCCAGGGTGGGGCGGCGCAGTCCGATGTCGTCGATCTCCACGCCCTGGGCGTCGAGGTCGCGGATGACCTCGGCGAGGAGCTTGGCGCCGCCGTCGACCGGGACGGTCAGCTTGCGCATGTTCGGCAGGACGGCGGTCTCGCCCTTGCCGAGGCGGGTGAGGACGGTGCGCGCGGGCTCGATCTGCTCGGGGTCGTGCACGACGACCTCGACGCGCTCGCCGCCGATGCGGGCCTTGAGCTGGTCGGAGGTGCCGCGGGCGATGACGCGTCCGTGGTCGATCACGCAGATGTCGTGGGCGAGGTGGTCCGCCTCCTCCAGATACTGCGTGGTCAGCAGCAGCGTCGTACCGCCGGCGACCAGCTCCTCGATGACCTCCCAGAGCTGCTGGCGGTTGCGCGGGTCGAGCCCGGTCGTCGGCTCGTCCATGAACATGACCGGCGGCGACACGACGAGCGCCGCCGCCAGGTCGAGGCGGCGGCGCATGCCTCCGGAGTACGTCTTGGCGGGGCGGTCCGCCGCGTCGGCCAGGTTGAAGCGGTCGAGCAGCTCGCCCGCCCGGGCCTTCGCCGCGCGCCCGCTCATCTGGTAGAGCTGGCCGACCATGCGCAGGTTCTCGCGGCCGGTCAGATATTCGTCGACGGCGGCGAACTGGCCGGAGAGCCCGATCGAGCGCCGCACCTCGTTGGGGTGTTTCAGGACGTCGATCCCCGCCACGAAGGCGCTGCCGCTGTCCGGCCTGAGCAGGGTCGTCAGGACCCGGACGGCGGTCGTCTTGCCGGCTCCGTTGGGGCCGAGGAGTCCGAGCACGGTGCCTTCCGGCACGTCGAGGTCGACGCCGCCGAGTGCAGTGACGTCACCGAAGGTCTTGACGAGCCCTTCGGCGTAGATGGCGCCTGGCATATGGGATTCCCCCAGTGCGTTCGGGTGGCTACCTCTCAGGGTCCAGATCCTAGGGACGCCGGGGGTGCCGTGCCCGGTGAACACACGAGCGGCGCGCAGATCGTCAGCCCATCACCAAATAGCCCGCGTCCCGCAGCGCCGCCTTCACGTCGTCGCAGTGCTCCGGCCCCTTGGTCTCCAGGTGCAGCTCCACCTCCGCCTCGGTGAGGCCGAGCCGGGGGTCCGTACGGGCGTGGCTGACGTCCAGCACGTTGGCGTCCGCGACCGAGAGGACGCCGAGCATGGCGGCCAGCGCGCCGGGCCGGTCGGTGAGCCGCAGCCGCAGGCTGAGGTAGCGCCCGGCCGCCGCCATGCCGTGGGTGAGGATGCGCTGCATCAGCAGCGGGTCCACATTGCCGCCGGAGAGCAGCGCGACGACGGGCCCGTGGAACGACTTGGGGTCGCCGAGCAGGGCGGCCACCGGGCTCGCCCCGGCCGGTTCGACCACCATCTTGGCCCGCTCCAGGCAGAGCAGCAGGGCGCTGGACAGCTCGTCCTCGGAGACCGTACGCACCTCGTCCACCAGGTCCCTGACCAGGGCGAACGGCACATCGCCGGGGCGTCCGACCTTGATGCCGTCCGCCATGGTCTGGAGCGTGTCGATGGAGACGGGACGGTCGGCCGCGAGGGACGGCGGGTAGCACGCGGCACCGGCCGCCTGCACGCCCACGATGCGCACGTCGGGCCGGACGGCCTTGACCGCGACCGCGATGCCGGCCGCGAGGCCGCCGCCGCCCATGCCGACCACGATCGTCCGGACCTCGGGGCACTGCTCCAGGATCTCCAGGCCGACCGTGCCCTGCCCGGCGATGATGTCGGCGTGGTCGAAGGGGTGGATGAACACCGCGCCGGTCTCGCGTGCGTACTCCTGCGCGGCGGCCAGGGTCTCGTCCACGACGGTGCCGTGCAGCCGCACCCGGGCCCCGTACTCGCGGGTGGCGGCGACCTTCGGCAGCGGTGCGCCGACCGGCATGAAGACCGTGGAGCGTACGCCGAGGAGCGCAGACGCGAGGGCGACACCCTGCGCATGGTTCCCGGCGCTCGCGGCCACGACCCCTGCGGCGCGTTCGACCGGGGTGAGCCCCGAGATGCGTACGTAGGCGCCCCGCAGTTTGAACGAGCCGGTCCGCTGGAGGTTCTCGCACTTGAAGAGGACGGGCGCGCCCACGAGGCCCGAGAGATGGCGGCTGCCTTCGAGCGGGGTGACCTTGGCAACCCCGGAGAGCATCTTCTGCGCCCCCCGTACGTCATCGAGGATCACGGAGGGAAAGCTGCCGGACGACGGGAAGTTCATACCGTAAGTCTTGCAGCTCGGAGGGGCCCGGCCGCCGCTTGCGGGGCCGTCCTGCGCCGATGTCCGCAGGTTTGTGCAGCACTGGTACGCGTTGCCCCGGGGCCGCGTACTCTGTCCCCCACCCATCCGACACCGCACGAAGAGAGCCCCCGGCCATGCCCCCTCAGGACATGACGACTGCCTCGTCTCCATCCGGGGGCGCCGCCCCGGAAAACCCGGGTCCCGACCACGTTCTCGACACCCTTCAGCATCAGGTGGCCGTATTCGCCCGCCGGGCCGAGCAGACCCGTCTCGGCGGGGTGGGCCAGGTGCGCAACTCCATGGACCGGGCGGCCTATCTGCTGCTGAACCGGCTGGACCGGGAAGGTCCGATGGGCGTCAAGGCGCTGGCCGCCGGGATGGGGATCGACTCGTCCACGGTGACCCGGCAGGTCGCGCCGCTGGTGGACACCGGCCTGGTGAAGCGGACCTCGCACCCGGAGGACGGCCGGGCGGTGGTGCTCCAGCTGTCGCCGCGCGGCCAGGCCCGGCTGGACGAGGTCCGGGACTCGCGGCGGGAGTTGATGTCGCAGGTGACGGACGGCTGGAGCGAGGAGGAGCGGGACACGTTCTGCGCGCTGCTCACCCGGTTCAACGCGGCGCTGGCGGCCCGGCAGACGGCGCACCAGACCGCCCACGCGAACTGAACGCCCGCCGGGCTCCCGGGGGTTGACCTGAGGGCCGCGGCGCGTTCGGATTGACGTGTGCGAGAGCGTCATGCGGGCCCGCTGCGGGGCCGCGCCCAGGACTTCGAGTCCTTCGTCGCGGGCGCGGCGGGCCGTCTGCTGCACACGGCCACCCTGCTCACCGCCGAACCGGCGGACGCACCCGGCGCCCACCCGCACGCGCTGCGGCTGCTCACCGCCTCGCTGGCCCGGACGTTCGCCGACTGGGAGCGGCTGCGGGGCGAGGACCCGTACGACCGCACCCGGCAGGAGCTGGCGGGCAGGTTCGCCCGCGAGGCGTGGCGCCACCACCGGCCGCGCGGCGGGCTGCTGGACCGGCTGACCCCGCAGGAACGCCTGGTCCTGGTCCTCCGGCTGTACGAGGGGTCCCGGAGGAGCAGACGGCGGCCCTGCTGGGGCTGCCCGAGGACCGGGTGCGCGCGGTCTGCAACCGGTCGGTGGCCACCCTGCGCGGCACCAGGAGCCCGACCGCGCGCCGGGGCCCGGCCCGGCTGCTGGGGGCCGCGCCATGAGCGGCACCGGGCGGCGCGAGGACGAGGTGCGCCGGATGCTGGAGGGCCCGCATCCGCAGGTGCCCGCCGACCTGGCGGCACGGGCGGCCGAGCGGGGCGGACGGCTGCTGCGGCGACGGCGGGCGCGGCGCAGGCTCTGGGTGCTGGCGCTGGTGGCGGCGGTGACCGCGTTCACGGTGTGGGCGCTGGCGGTCCGGCCGTGGGAGGAGCCTCCGGCGGAGACGACGCCGGTGGAGAGCTGGTAGGCGCGGTGTTCCGGACTACCCTGGAAAGGAGTGGTCAGGAGGCTGTCATGACCCGAAAAATCGCTGACTGCCGCAAGTATCCGAGCGAGATGAACTGCTCGCTGACGATCGCCGGCGAGGAGGAGGAAGTCGTGCGGGCCGCGAGCGAGCACGCCGTCTCCGTCCATCAGCACACCGACAGCCCCGAGCTGCGGGAGCAGGTCAGGGCGACGCTGGAGGACGAACCGGCCTGAAGCCCGGGCGGGCGGAGCCGGAGACTCCGGCCCCGCCCCCCTTTTTTTGCCGACTTAACCCAGCGCCTGCGTCAGGTCCGCGAGCAGGTCGTCCGCGTTCTCGATGCCGACGGAGAGGCGGACCAGGTCGGCCGGGACCTCCAGCGGGGAGCCCGCAGCCGAGGCGTGCGTCATGCGGCCGGGGTGCTCCAGGAGCGATTCGACGCCGCCCAGGGACTCGCCCAGGGTGAAGAGCTTGGCCCGGTTGCAGACCTCGACCGCCGCCTCCTCGCCGCCCTCGACGCGGAAGGACACCATGCCGCCGAAGGCCCGCATCTGCTTGGCGGCGACCTCGTGGCCCCGGTGCTCGGGCAGGCCCGGGTAGAGGACCTGGGTGACCTTGGGGTGCCGGGTCAGCAGCTCGGCGACCTTGGTGGCGTTCTCGCTGTGGCGGTCCATGCGGACGGCGAGCGTCTTGATGCCGCGCAGCACCAGCCAGGCGTCGAACGGGCCGGCCACGCCGCCCATCGCGTTCTGGTGGTAGACCAACTCGTCGGCCAGATCGGGGTCGTTGACGATCAGCGCGCCGCCGACGACGTCCGAGTGGCCGCCCATGTACTTGGTGGTGGAGTGCACGACGACATCCGCGCCGAGCGCCAGCGGCTGCTGGAGGTAGGGGCTCGCGAAGGTGTTGTCCACGACGAGCCGCGCCCCCGCGGTGCGGGCGACCTGGGCGACGGCGGCGATGTCGGTGATGCCGAGCAGCGGGTTGGACGGGGTCTCCACCCAGACCGCCTTGGTGCGCGGGGTGATCGCGGCCCGGACCGCCGCCACGTCCGAGGTGTCGGCGACGGAGAACTCCACGCCCCAGCGCGAGGCGACCTTCGCGAACAGCCGGAACGTGCCGCCGTAGGCGTCGTTCGGGATCACGACGTGGTCGCCGGGGGTCAGCAGCGTACGGAGCAGGCAGTCCTCGGCGGCGAGGCCGGAGGCGAAGGCGAGCCCGCGCCGGCCGCCCTCCAGGGCCGCGAGGTTCTCCTCCAGGGCGGTGCGGGTCGGGTTGGCGCTGCGGCTGTACTCGTAACCGCCGCGCAGCCCGCCCACGCCGTCCTGCTTGTACGTGGACACCTGGTAGATGGGCGGGACCACGGCGCCGGTGAGGGGGTCGGCGGTGTTCCCCGCGTGGATGGCGCGGGTTTCGAAGCTGTGCTGGTCGCTCATGGGGCCGAGCGTAGTTCGTCATGAGGTCCCGCACGGCCCACCGAGCCGTCCGGTGACAATGGGGGCATGGAGATTCTGTGGTTCCTGCTCGCGCTGTGCCTGCTGACCGCCGCGATCGGCCCGTACGTGCTGCGCCGCCGCGGCGGTGGCATCCGGCTGGCCGCGCCGGGCTCCCCCGACGCCGCCGACCCGCAGGACTACGGCTTCGTACGCCAGGAGGAGCTGGACGTGCGGACGCCGGGGGCGGACCAGGACCTGCTGGACGTGCTGGAGGTCGTGCAGCACACGCAGGAGTGGCGGGCCGCCTCCCAGCTGCTGGCCGGGACGCCCAAGGAGGGCGAGCTGCGCTGGCAGCGGGTACAGGCGTTCGCCGGGGCTGCCTCGTTGGAGCTGCTGCGACAGCCGGGCGTCGGCGGGGCCTGGCTGCGCAAGTGGCGCGCGGAGGCGCCCAAGGACGCGGGCGCCGCGGCGGTGCACGCGGAGTTCCTGGTGCAGCAGGCGTGGCGCTCGTCCACGGCGGGGACGGACGACTTCCGGATCATCCTGGAGGAGGCCCGTACGGTGATCGGCGAGGCCGCCCTGCTGGCCCCGGGCGACCCGGTCCCGTACATCGTGGAGCTGGCGGTCGCGCGCGGACTCGGTTACTCCGGCGAGGAGTTCGACCAGCTGTGGGCGAAGATCATCGACCGGGCGCCCTCGCACATGGGCGCCCACATCGCGGCGCTGCACTTCTGGAGCGAGCGGTGGCACGGCTCGCGCGAGGAGGCCGACCGCTTCGCCACGGCCGCCGCCGCCCGCGCCCCGCAGGGCTCGCTGCTGGCGGGGCTGCCGCTGTTCGCGGTGTACGAGCACCTGCCCGAGGTCAATCTGGTGCGCGGCTTCTACGAGAGCCAGGTGGTGACCCGGGCCGTGGAGGGCGCGATGTTCGCGGTGCACGCGGCGCGCGCGGACGACCCGATGCTGCCGCACGTCCGCCATCTGCTGGTGCTGTTCCTGGTGCGGATGGAGCGCTGGGCGGAGGCGGTGCACCAGCTGGTGCACATCGACGGCTACGTGGGCGCGCTGCCGTGGACGGCGAGCGAGGACCCGGCCGCGGAGTACGCGGTGTACCGGGCGCTGGCGGTCGCGGGGTACGAGGCGAACGGCGGCAGCCCGGCGACCCTGCCGCGCTGAGCCCTGTGAGGAATCCGCGGGGTTCCCGGAGCGTTGTACGGACAGCACGCCGACCCAGGAGGAGCCCCCGCATGTTCCTGCACCGCCGCACCCCTCAGCTCCCCACCCCGGAGGAGGCCCTGCGCGGCCGTCCCACCCCCGAGTTCACCGTCCCGTCCCGCCACACGGTGCTGGGCAACCCGCTGCTCGGCCCGTACCCGGAGGGCCTGGAGGTCGCCGACTTCGCGCTGGGCTGTTTCTGGGGCGCCGAGCGCAAGTTCTGGCAGACGGACGGCGTCTGGACGACGCTCGTCGGCTACCAGGGCGGCTATACGGAGAACCCCGCGTACGAGGAGGTCTGCTCGGGCCTCACCGGCCACACGGAGGCGGTCCGCGTCGTGTACGACCCGAGGACCGTCACGTACGCGGAGCTGCTGAAGCTGTTCTGGGAGTCGCACGACCCGACCCAGGGCTTCCGCCAGGGCAACGACGTGGGTACGCAGTACCGCTCCGCTGTCTACACCCACTCCCCCGAGCAGGCGGCGGCCGCCGAGGCGTCCCGTAAGGCGTACCAGAAGGTCCTGACGGCCTCCGGCCACGGCGAGATCACCACGGAGATCCTGCCGGCCGACGGCCGCCCGTTCTGGCCCGCCGAAGCGGCGCACCAGCAGTACCTGGACAAGAACCCGGCCGGCTACTGCGGCATCGGCGGCACGGGCGTCTCCTGCCCGGTGGGCGTGGCGCCCGCGGACAGCTGAGCGACACGGGAACGGGCCCGGGGAAGCGTCCCCGGGCCCGTTCCGCGCGTCGTGGCCGGGTCAGATGAGGCCCTGGGCCAGCATCGCGTCCGCGACCAGTTCGAAGCCGGCGATGTTGGCGCCGACGACGTAGTTGCCGGGGCTGCCGTACTTCTCGGCGGTGGTGTAGCAGGAGTCGTGGATGTGGCGCATGATCTCCGCGAGGCGCTGCTCGGTGTGGGCGAAGGTCCAGGAGTCGCGCGAGGCGTTCTGCTGCATCTCCAGGGCGCTGGTGGCCACGCCGCCCGCGTTGGCCGCCTTGCCGGGGGCGAAGGCCACCCCGGCGTCCTGGAAGACGCGGACGGCCTCGGGGGTGGTGGGCATGTTGGCGCCTTCGGCGACGGCCTTGACGCCGCCCCGGACGAGGGCGAGCGCGTCGGCCTCGTGCAGTTCGTTCTGGGTGGCGCAGGGCAGGGCCACGTCCACGGGGACGTTCCAGACGCCGGTGCCCTCGACGTACTTCACATGCGCGCCGCGCCGCTCGGCGTACTCGGAGATGCGGCCCCGGCCGCGCTCCTTGATCTCCTTGAGCAGGTCGAGGTCGATGCCCTTGTCGTCCACGACGTAACCGCCGGAGTCCGAGGCGGTGACGACGGTCGCGCCGAGCTGCTGGGCCTTCTCGATGGCGTAGATCGCGACGTTGCCGGAGCCGGATACGGAGATGCGCTGGCCGTCCAGGGACTCGCCCCGGCTGCGCAGCATCTCGGCGGTGAACATGACGCAGCCGTAGCCGGTCGCCTCGGTGCGGACGAGGGCGCCGCCCCAGCCGAGGCCCTTGCCGGTGAGGACGCCGGACTCGTGGCGGTTGGTGATCCGCTTGTACTGGCCGAAGAGGTAGCCGATCTCGCGGCCGCCGACCCCGATGTCACCGGCGGGCACGTCGGTGTACTCGCCGACGTGGCGGTGCAGCTCGGTCATGAAGGACTGGCAGAACCGCATGATCTCGGCGTCGGAGCGGCCCTTCGGGTCGAAGTCCGCGCCGCCCTTGCCGCCGCCGATGGGCATGCCGGTGAGGGCGTTCTTGAAGATCTGCTCGAAGCCGAGGAACTTCACGATGCCGAGGTTGACCGAGGGGTGGAAGCGCAGACCGCCCTTGTACGGGCCGAGCAGGCTGGAGAACTCGACGCGGAAGCCGCGGTTGACGTGGATGTCGCCCGAGTCGTCCGACCACGGCACCCGGAAGATCAGCTGGCGCTCCGGCTCGCATATGCGCTCGATGACCCGGGCGTCCACGAACTCCGGCCGCTTGGCGAGCACGGGACCGAGGGTCTCCAGGACCTCCCGGACCGCCTGGTGGAACTCCTTCTCGCCCTGGTTGCGGCGCAGCACCTCGGCGTACAACGGCTCGATGAGGCGGTTCTCGGCGGCGTGCGAGGTGGCGGAGTCAGGGGTGACCGGCATCTGATCAGGACCTTTCATGGGTCGGCTCATACGCGGGGCACCCCGATTCTCCCAGCGGCCCCGGCACGAGGCCCGTGGCATCCGCATGGTGATCCGCCGCCGAGGCGCCCGTGACCTGGCCAACGGCCTTGTGCGCGGCCGGATCGGCACGCGATTGGCCGGGCCCGGACGGCCGGCGGGCCCCCGCCGAAGTGGTGAACCTCACAGTCGCACGGTCTCGACGGTGAGGTTCCGGAAACCCGGGCGTTACGCCGTGGGAGTGACGTCCGTCGGCTGACGGGCTCCATGTCGCCGAGGGCGCCGGAGGGCGTCGACGGCCCGCTGGGTAATACGGAACGCGCCGGGACGTAATGACGGGGCATCAGACATGATTCGCTCATGACATCCATACGGGGAAACCGCAGAGGTCTCCGTCCCCACCGGCCCGCCGGGCCCGTGCTGCCCGCCCGGTCCGGGCACAGCGGTCCGTCACACCCCGGTCCGCGCACCCCGCCACGCGCCGGTGAGCTGCGGCGCTGCCTCGCGGTGGGCCTGGACTGCTACCTCTGCGTACTCACGGCCGGACTGCTCGCCAGGCCGTACGTGGACGCCTCGGCGCTGCCCGAGGCGGCGGTGCTGCTGGCCGTGCCGGTGCTCGTGCTGTCCTTCGTCAACCAGGTCGTGCTCACCGCGTTCCTCGGCGCGGGCGCGGGCAAGCTGATCATGGGCATCCGGGTGGTGCGCCTGCCGGACGTCCGCCGCCCGGGCCCCGGCCTGCTGGTGCGGCGCTGGCTGTACGGGCTGGCCTGGCTGCCCCTGCGCCCCTGGTACGGACTGCGCGCCGGCTCCCACGCGACCGGGCCGGTGCAGGTGCGGACCTGCGAGCAGGGCATCTCGTACGCGGACCCGCTCGGCCTGCGCCAGGTCCGCCGGGGCGACCTCGTGGCGTACCGCAGGGCCGCCCGGCCCGGGAACTGACACCGCCGCCGGGGGCACGGAGGCCCGCCGGCGGCGGTCGGGGACGGGGAGGCGGGGGCGGTCAGGCCGGGGCGTTCTCCGTGATGGTGACCCTGCCCTTGCGAATGGTGGCCAGGCGCGGGGCGCGGCGGGCGATGGAGCTGTCGTGGGTGACCATGACGAAGGTGAGCCCGTGCTCCTTCCACAGGGTCTCCAGGACCTCCATGATCTCGTCGCGCATGGACTCGTCCAGATTGCCGGTGGGCTCGTCCGCGAGGAGCACCTTGGGCCGCTTGACCAGGGCGCGGGCGATGGCGACGCGCTGCTGCTGGCCGCCGGACATCTCGCCGGGCACATGGCCCAGGCGCTCGCCGAGCCCGACGGAGTCCAGCGCCTCGGCGGCTCTTCTGCGCCGCTCGGACGCCTTGACGCCGAGCGGGACGAGGGCGGTCTCGACGTTCTCCTGGGCGGTGAGCGTCGGGATGAGGTTGAAGCTCTGGAAGACGAAGCCGATGTTCTCGGCGCGCACCTTGGTGAGCTTGGCCTCGCTGAGCCTGGCCAGGTCCACCCCGTCGAGCTCGATGCTCCCGGCGGTGGGCCGGTCCAGGCCGCCGAGCATCTGGAGCAGGGTGGACTTGCCGCCGCCGGTGGGGCCCTGGATGACCAGGCGGCCGCCGTCCTCGATGGTGAGGTCGACGCCGGCGAGGGCGTGCACGGTCGACTTGCCGCGCTGGTACTGCTTGGTGACGCCGTGAAGCGTGTACATGGGTGTTCTCCTGACGGGGTGTGGGGTCCGGGCTGCTACTCGACGCGGCGGAGCGCGTCCGCCGGGCGCAGCCGGGAGGCGCGCCAGCCGCCGAAGGCGCCCGCGATCAGCCCGCCCGCCACGGCCAGGGCGACGGCGGTCAGGATGACGGAGAGGGAGACGGGCGCGGTGAGCGCGATGTCGAGGGCCTTGGACGCGCTCTGCCGGCCGAAGCCGGGCCCGCCGCCGCCCATCATGCCGCCGCGCATCCCGCCGCCTCCGGAGGAGCCGAGTTCGGCGGTGAGCGTGGGGCTGACGGCGGTGACCGCGTAGGCGCCGGCCAGGCCGACGGCGATGCCGAGGACGCCGCCGATGAGGCCGTTGACCAGGGCCTCGCCGACGACCTGGCGGGTGACCCGGCCGCTCTTCCAGCCGAGGGCCTTCAGCGTGCCGAACTCGCGGACGCGGCGGCTGACGGCGGAGGAGGTGAGGAGCCCGGCGACCAGGAACGCGGCGACGAGGACCGCGATGGACAGCCACTTGCCGACGCCGGCGGCCAGGTCGGACGCGGTGGACAGGGAGCCGGAGACGGTGTCCGCGAGGTCGGCGGAGGTGGTGACCGTGGTGCCCGAGATGTTCTTCTGGATGGCCGACTTGACGCCGTCGATCTTCTGCGAGTCCGCGGCCTTCACGTAGACGGTGGTGACCTTGTCCTTCGAGTCGGACAGGGTCTGCGCCTGCTTGAGCGGGATGTAGAGGTTGGCGGCGGCGTCGCCGCTGTCGGCCGTCGAGACGCCGATGATCGTGAACTCGGTGCCGTGGACGGTCACGGTCTTGCCGGTGGCGAGGCTCTTCTCCTTGGCGTAGGCGGAGTCGACCACGGCCACCTTGGCGTCGGTCTCCGTCGTCTTGAACGTACGGCCGGAGGTGATCTTCGACGAGGTGAGCGGGCCGAGGTCCTGCTGGGTGACGTCGGTTCCGTACACCGTGTAGGAGTTGACGTCGAAGGAGGCGCCGCCGCCCCTGACCTCGCCCTGCGGCATGCCGCTGCCGCCGCCGGGCCCGCGTCCGCCGCCGCCCTGGCCCGTACCGCCCTCCTGCTTGAACTCGCCGCGCTTGAACTGCCCGTCCACCTTCATGACGGACAGGCTCAGCCCGCCGACCGCACCGGCGACGCCGTCCTGCTCGCCGACCTTGTCGACCGTGGAGGAGGCCAGGGTCTGGAAGCCCTGGACCATGACCCGGTCGGTGCTCTGGGTCGCGTCGTCGTCGTTGTCCTTGGCGTCGAACTCGAACCTGGGGCGGCCGGTGGAGCCCGACCCCGGCGCCGCGGCCGCCTTGGTGACGGTCATGTCGGTGCCGAGCCCGTACAGCGATTCCAGGACCTTGTCCTGGGCCTTGCTCATGCCCGAGGAGACCGAGCTGACGACGATGACCAGCGCAATGCCGAGGGCGAGCCCGGAGGCGACGACGAGCGCCGCCTTTCTGCGGCGGCGCAGCTCGCGCCGGAGGTAGGTGAAGAACATGGCGCGAGGCTAGGAACGGCTCGTGATGGTGGGTTAAGGCCACGATGAGAGCCGGATGAGAACAGCGGGTACGCCGAAGGCGGCGGCACCGGGTCCTGGTGCCGCCGCCTTCGGCGTACGGGGTGGGGTTCGGCCGGAAGGGCCGGTCAGGCGGTGGAGCCCGCCGTCCACTCGGCCCAGCTGAGGTTCCAGCCGTTGAGGCCGTTGGAGGGCTGGATCGTCTTGTCCGGGGAGTTCTTCACGACGACCACGTCACCGACCATGGAGTTGTTGTAGAACCAGGCGGCGGGCGTGCTGGAGTCCCCGGCGCCCTTGGCGTCCTCCAGGCCGACGCAGCCGTGGCTGGTGTTGACCTTGCCGAAGATGCCCTTGCCCCAGTAGTTGCCGTGGATGAAGGTGCCCGACGTGGACAGCCGCATGGCGTGCGGCACGTCCTTGATGTCGTACTCGCCCTTGCCGTCGTCGTCCGTGAAGCCGACGGTGGCGCCGTTCATCCGGGTCTCCTTGTACTTCTCGGAGATCACCATCTGGCCGTTGTACGTGGGGTTGTCGGGCCCGCCCGCGGAGATCGGGATGGTCTTGATCGTCTTGCCGTCCCGGGTGACGGTCATCATGTGCGTCTTGGCGTCCACCGTGGACACCTGGTTGCGGCCGACCTTGAAGGTGACCGTCTTCTGCTGGACGCCGTAGACGCCGTCCGAGCCCTCGACGCCGTCCAGGGAGAGCTTCAGGGTGACGGTCGAGCCGGCCTGCCAGTAGTTCTCGGGGCGCAGGTCGAGGCGCTGGTTGTTGAACCAGTGGCCGACGACTTCCTGGCCGCTGCTGGAGGTCACCTTGATGCCGTCCTGGACGGCCTTGGTGTCGGTGATCGGCTTGTTGAAGTTGATCGAGACGGGCATGCCGACGCCGACGGTGGAGCCGTCCTCGGGGGTGAAGTTCCCGATGAAGCTCTTGTCGGGCGAGACGGTGGTGAAGGAGGAGTTCTCGTGCGCCTCGCGGCCCTTGGCGTCCTTCGCGGTCGCGCTGACCTTGTAGGTGGTCGAGCGCTCCAGCTGGGCGTCCGGCTGCCAGCTCGTGCCGTCGGCGGAGAGGGTGCCCTTGACGCTCTTGCCGTCCGCGCTGGTCATGGTGACCTCGGTCAGCTTGCCCTTGGCGACGGTGACCTTGGCGGCGTTGTTGATGCTCGCGTTGGTCGCGCCGTTCTTGGGCGCGATCGTTATCTGCGCCTCGGAGGTCTCCTGGGCGGCCGCCTTGTCGACGTCGGCTGCCTGGGACTTCGAGCTCTCGGGGCTGGGACCGCCCTTGTCGCCGCCGTCGTCGCAGGCGGAAAGCACCAGTACGCCGCCGAGCAGTGCGGACGCGGCCATCAGGCCCTTGCGCCGCTTGCTGTCCGTCATCACACGCTTCTCCATCGTTGCCGAAATCCCCAAAAACCCCGAAAAGGCCGCCCAACGGCGAAACCCCGTCAATGTTCCTAGAACCCCTTGTACGGGGTCCCCGTTCCACGTACGCCGAAGGTGTGGGGAACACCACTCTTCGACGCCGTGCCGGGGACGGTGGTTCCCGCGTCCGCGGCACGGACCGGTTCAGGTCCGCCACGAGCGGGCAGGGCCTGCGTTCCCGCAGGTCGGGCCCGCCGCTCCGGACCGCCGCAGCCGTCGGCCTCCCTCCCATTGTGCGGGACGCCCGGGGCGCCCCCGCCGAGGACGCGTTCCCCGACGGCCTCTCCGCCATGCCTTCCCCAGGGCCCTGGCGTGATGCGAATGACAGGCCCTAGCATCGGGACGAGCCGGACGTCCGGCCGTCGCAAGGGAGACCGATTTCGTGGCCATTTCCCGCCGCCCGCTCCTGACCGCCACCGCCGCGGGAGTGCTGCTCTGCGCCCTGTGGTTCGTCCCGTCGGCCAACGCCACGGGCGACACGGGGACCGCGCCCGGCGCCGCGGCGACGGCGGGCGACGCCGCGGATTCCGGCGCGCCGGCCGAGGCCGGGACGGGCGTCGACGCCACCCCGTATGTGCTCGGCGGCGTCGCCTTCCTGGGCATCGGGGCGGGCGTGGTGACCTATTCGTCCCACCGGACGGGCCTGCGGCCCGCGCTCTGACGCCCCGACGCCCGCCCCGGCCCCGGTCTCAGGCCAGCGGCCCGGTGACCGGCTCCACGGCGGAGACCAGCCCGCCCGCCCGTACGAAGGCGTCGGCGGCGGCCAGGTCCGGCGACAGGAAGCGGTCGGGGCCGGGGCCCTCGACACCGGCGGCCCGCAGCGCCTCGATGACGGCGCGGGTGGCGGGGGCCGGGGTCAGCCCCTGCTGAGCGCGCAGCTCGACCGCGCGGGCCGCCGCGTACAGCTCGACGGCGACGATCCGGGCGAGGTTGCCGACGGCGGTACGCAGCTTGCGCGCGGCGGACCAGCCCATGGAGACGTGGTCCTCCTGCATGGCGGAGGACGGGATGGAGTCGGCGGAGGCCGGGACGGCGAGCCGCTTCATCTCGCTGACCAGGGCGGCCTGGGTGTACTGGGCGATCATCAGCCCGGAGTCCACGCCCGCGTCGTCGGCCAGGAACGGCGGCAGCCCGTGCGAACGGTTCTTGTCGAGGAGCCGGTCGGTCCGGCGCTCGGTGATCGAGCCCAGGTCCGCGGCGGCGATGGCCAGGAAGTCCAGGACGTACGCGACGGGCGCCCCGTGGAAGTTGCCGTTGGACTCGACGCGCCCGTCCGGAAGCACCACCGGGTTGTCCACAGCGGCGGCCAGCTCGCGGTCGGCGACGGTCGCGGCGTACGCGAGGGTGTCCCGGCCCGCTCCGTTGACCTGCGGCGCGCAGCGCACCGAGTAGGCGTCCTGGACGCGCGGCGCGTCGTCCTGATGGTGACCGGTGAGACCGGAGCCCGCGAGGACCCGCAGCATGTTGTCCGCGCTGGCGCCCTGGCCCGGGTGCGGGCGGATGGCGTGCAGCTCGGGCGCGAGGACCTTGTCCGTGCCGAGCAGGGCCTCCAGGGAGAGGGCCGCGGTGATGTCGGCCGAGGTGTACAGCGTCCGCAGATCGGCCAGGGCCATGATCAGCATGCCGAGCATGCCGTCGGTGCCGTTGAGGAGGGCCAGGCCCTCCTTCTCGCGCAGCTCGACCGGGGTGATCCCGTGGGCGGCGAGCAGTTCACCGGCCGGGCGGACCGCGCCGTCGGGGCCCTCCGCGTCGCCCTCGCCCATCAGGGCCAGCGCGCAGTGCGACAGGGGCGCCAGGTCGCCGGAGCAGCCGAGCGAGCCGTACTCGTGGACGACGGGGGTGATCCCGGCGTTCAGCAGGTCGGCCATGGTCTGCGCGACCTCGGGCCGTACGCCGGTGTGGCCGGAGGCCACCGTCTTCAGCCGGAGGAACATCAGCGCCCGGACGACCTCGCGCTCGACGCGCGGGCCCATGCCGGCGGCGTGCGAGCGGACGATGTTGCGCTGGAGCTGGGCGCGCAGCTCCGGGCTGATGTGGCGGCTGGCCAGGGCGCCGAAGCCGGTCGAGACGCCGTACACCGGCTCGGGCTTGGCGGCGAGCGCGTCCACGATCTCGCGGGCGGCGGCCAGCGCGGCCACCGCGTTGGCGGAGAGCTCGACACGGGCGTTGCCGCGGGCCACGGCGATGACGTCCTGAGCGGTGGTACCGGACGTCCCCACCACGACTGTATGCATATCCATATTCAGCAGCGTACGGATTGAAACCCTTCATGTCACCAGTGGTCGGCGGGTTGACCCCTTACGCGCACTCCTGCGCGAACCCTGCCGCGAGCACCGGCCGTACGGGTCAGTGCTCGGGCGGATTGCCGCGCAGTCGGCGGCGGTCGTGCGGGGACTTCGGCGGGGAGTCCGCCAGCCGGATCACCTCGTCGTCGCGCCCCGCCACCACCGGCCGGTCCGACCGGGCCGCCTTCGCCCGGTACTGCGCCGCGTCCGCCAGCCGGAACAGCCGCCGGGCCGAGACCACCGGCCCGATGTCGTCACCGGTGGACGCGATCCCGCAGGCGACCCCGTTGCCGAACTCGAGACCGGCCGCCCGCTCGCACAGCTCGGTGGCCACGGTGACCACCTCGTCCGCCCCGGGGCCCACCGCCAGCAGGCAGAACTCGTCGCCGCCCAGCCGGGCCGCCAGCGCGCCGGGCAGTATCGCCCCGCACCGCGACAGCACCGAGCCGAAACGTTCCAGCAGCCGGTCGCCCACCGCGTGGCCATGGGTGTCGTTGACCCACTTCAGCCCGTTCAGATCGCAGACGACCAGGCTGACCACCTCCCCCTCCGCCCGGTGCCGCTCCAGCGCCTCGTCCAGCCGCACATCGACGGCCCTGCGGTTGGCGAGGCCGGTCAGCGGGTCCGTGAAGGCCAGCTTGCGGACCTCCTCCAGGCGCTCGGTCTGGGCGAGCCCGGCGGCCACCACGGCGGCCAGCACCGTCGCGAAGTCGGCGTCCGCCCGCCCGAAGACCGGTGCGCCCACCGGCCGCGCCACGTACAGCTCGCCCCAGGCCCGCCCGTGCAGCACGATCGGCGCGACCACACAGCAGCCGCGCCCGCGCCTGCGCAGCGCCGCCACCCGCTGGTGGCAGTAGCCGGGCCCGTAACCGGTGGCCGCGGAATCCGGCTCACCGTCCACCGGCCCCTCGGCGGTCTCCACCCAGGCGTCCGGCTCGCCGCCCCCGGCCCACCGCTCGTGCAGGAACTCGGTGATCTCCGGGAACCGGTGGACGGGGTAGACCTCCTCCTCCGGGAACTCCTCCTCGCCCTCGGCCCGCGCACCCGCGTTGACCAGGACCCTCAGCCGGCCCCGGTCGCGTTCCCAGACCGAGAGCGCGGCGAAGCTGCCGCCCAGCGCTTCGCGCGCCCCCAGGGCGGCCGCTCGCCAGCACCCCCGGGGCGTCTGCGCCGCGGCCATCGTCTGCGCCAGCGAGACCACGGCGCGCAGTCGTGCGTCGTCACCACCCATTGCGTCAGTTTAGGGCGATATGGGATTCGCGATCACTCGACGACTCCGGAGCGTGACCGATCCCTCCGGAAACGGGCACCCAGGGTCACTCCCCGGGCCAGTTCGCCTGCCGCTTCTCGTTGAACGCGGCCACGCCCTCCGCCCGGTCCCCGGAGAAGGCCACCGACCGCCACGCGGAGTCCTCGACCTCCAGCCCGGCCCGCAGATCGAGCCCGTGCCCGAGCCGCAGCGCCCGCTTGGCCGCCCGCAGCCCGACCGGCGAGTTCGCGGCGATCCGGCCGGCCAGGGCCAGCGCCTCGGCCCGGTCCTCGCCCTCCGCCACCAGCTCGTCCACCAGACCCAGCTCACGCGCCTCCGGGCCCGGCACCCGGCGGGCACTGAAGATCAGCTCGGCGGCGCGCGCGGCCCCGACCCGGCGGGGCAGCAGCTGGGTGCCGCCGCCGCCCGGGATGACGCCGACGGAGACCTCGGGCAGGCCCACCAGGGCGGTCGGGTCGGCGACGATCAGGTCGCAGGAAAGGGCCAGCTCGAAGCCGCCGCCCAGGGCGAAGCCGTGCACGGCGGCGATCGTCGGCATGGGCAGTTCGAGGACACCGGTGTAGGCGGCGCGCGCGGTGGGCCGCTGGCGCACCAGGTCGGCGTCGGAGAAGGAGTTGCGCTCCTTGAGGTCCGCGCCGACGCAGAACGCCCGCTCGTGGCTGGAGGTCAGGACGGTGACGCGTACGTCCCGGTCGGCGGCGAGCGCGTCGCAGGCGGCGGCGATCGAGCGGGCCATGTCCGTGGACACCGCGTTCATCGCCTTCGGCCGGTCCAGGACCAATTCGGCGACGTGCTCCAGGCCCTCGTGGACGCGTACGGCGACGAACTCCCCGAACCGCTGCTCGGACGTGACGGTCATGCTGCACCCCTGTCGGTTAACGAGCGTTACCCGAGGGATCCTAGGGCTCCGCCCCGAAAGGGTGTACGGAACGGGTCAGGACGTGCCGCGCCGGGCCAGCAGCCACGGTTCGACCACGCCGAGCCCGCGGACCGGGCGCTGCCACATCGGCTGGAGGCCGTAGCGGTACTTCGGGACCGGGACCACCTCGGCGTCCGGGCCCTCCTTCGCGGCCCGTTCGGCCGCCGCCGCGGCCTCCTCCGCCGCGCGCGCCTCGGAGACCGGGGCGTCGCCCGTACGCGTCAGCTCCTCGGCGAACGCCCCGTCGACCAGCACCGCGTCCTTGGGCGCTATCGAGGTGAGCCGACTGGCCAGGTTCACCGTGGTGCCGAAGACATCGCCCATCCGGGTGGTGACCGTGCCGAAGGCGATGCCGACCCGGAGCGCCGGCATGGTCTCGTCCGCGGTCATCGCCTCGACCAGGCGCAGCGCGATCTCGGCGGCGGTGCCCGCGTCGTCGGCGGCGAACAGGACCTCGTCGCCGAGGGTCTTGATGAGCCGGCCGCCGTGCGCCGCGACCAGGTCGGCGCAGGTGGTCTCGAAGGACTCGACCAGCTCGCCGAGCTCCTCCTCCTCCAGGCGGCGGGTGAGCCGGGTGAAGCCGACGAGGTCCGCGAAGCCCACGGCGAGGCGCCGGTCGACCATCTCGTCGTCGTCGGCCGCCTGCACGACCCGGCCCGTGGCGGCGGCGAGCTGGCGCCGCCACACGTACACCAGGAACTCCTCCAGCTCGGGCAGGAGCAGTTCGACCAGGGGATACGTGACCTCGGTACGGGTCATGCCGGGCTCGGGGGCTCGGTCAGGCCCTCCAGGAAGGAGTCGATCTGCCATTCGGCCAGCCGGGCGGTGGTCTGCCCGGTCGAGCGGGCGACCTGGATCGCCATCGGCTCGCTGAGCAGCCCCGCCTCCACGAGACCGGAGAGCCGCCGCAGGGCCAGCACGTCGGCCTCGGTGAGCGCCTTGGCCTGGCCGATGTCCGCGAAGCCCATGGCCCGCCAGAAGCGGGAGGCCAGGTCCATGGAGACACCGGCCGTGCGGGCCGCCTGGAACGGCGTGTAGCGGCGGTCGGCGCCCAGGATCAGCTGTTCCAGCCGGATCGCGAGGGGGTCGTCGGTCGGCTCGGCCGTGTGGTCGACTTCGTGGTGCGGTGTGGCGTGCACCGAGGGGTCCGGTGACTGCTGAGCGCCATCGCCGGAGGTCGTGTCGTCGACGGTCACCAGCCGCCTCCTGCCCGTTCCCTGCGCACTGCCCTGCCGATCTGTCCGTCGGTGGATCACCTCAACGATACGGCAGGTGTGCCCTACCTCACGTCCTCAGGGCGCGGTGCGCGGGCGGCGCCGGTTCAGGTCAGGCCGCCCGCCGCGCCCCGCAGGTGCACGATGTCGCCCGCGGAGACCGGTTCGCGCCGTCCGCCGCCGGTGGACAGCACGAGCCGGCCGTCCCCGTCGACGGCGACGGCCTCTCCGGTGAGCGCGCGGTCGCCGGGCAGCTGGGCCCGTACGGCCTTGCCGAGGGTCGCGCACCCCGCCGCGTACGCCTCCTGCACCCCGCTCGCCGCCGCGTCGCCGTCCGCGTCGCGCCAGAGCCCGTACCAGTGCTCCAGGGACCGCAGGACGCCCCGGAGCAGCGTCTCGCGGTCGGTGGAGACCGCTCCGGCCAGGGCGAGCGAGGCGGCGGTGGGGGCGGGAAGCTCGTCGGCGCGCAGCGAGACGTTGAGGCCGATGCCGATGACGACGCCGTCCCCGGCCCGCTCCGCGAGGATGCCGCCGGTCTTGCGCTCCTCGCCGTCCACGGAGACGAGCAGGTCGTTCGGCCACTTCAGGGCCATGTCGACGCCCGCCGCGCGCGCCAGGCCGGTCGCGGCGGCGACGCCGGTGAGCAGCGGCAGCCAGCCCCAGCGCTCGGCGGGCACGTCGCCCGGGGTCAGGTAGACGGAGAAGAAGAGCCCCGAACGCGCCGGGGCGGTCCAGGTGCGCTCCAGGCGCCCGCGCCCGGCGGTCTGCTCCTCGGCGACGAGGATCGTGCCCTCGGCGAGGCCCGCGGCGCGCGTGGCGAGATCGGTGTTGGTGGAGCCGGTCGACTCGACCACGTCCAGGGCGGTCCACAGCGAGCCGGGCCGCAGCAGTCCGCGGCGCAGCGCGGGGACGTTGAGGGGCGGCCGGTCCAGGTCCGACCAACGGCTCTGTGGCGCATCCGAAGGTGTCATGCAAGCCACCCTAGGTGTGTCAAAGGACGCACTGCCGAACCGTATCCGCGCCGATACGCTACGGCTCAGTAGCTGTTCGCCAGCAGATCAGCAGCCAAGTCGTCCCCGTGACCAGGCAGGGAGCCGCCACCCGATGTCCGAGCCGGAAGAGACCGACATCCACACGACCGCGGGCAAGCTCGCGGACCTGCAGCGCCGTATCGAAGAGGCGACCCACGCCGGGTCGGCGCGCGCGGTGGAGAAGCAGCACGCGAAGGGCAAGCTGACGGCGCGCGAGCGCGTCGAGCTGCTGCTCGACGAGGGTTCCTTCGTGGAGCTCGACGAGTTCGCCCGGCACCGCTCGACCAACTTCGGCATCGAGAAGAACCGGCCGTACGGGGACGGTGTCGTCACCGGCTACGGCACGGTCGACGGCCGTCCCGTCTGCGTGTACTCGCAGGACTTCACCATCTTCGGCGGCTCGCTGGGCGAGGTCTACGGTGAGAAGATCGTCAAGGTGATGGACTTCGCGCTGAAGACCGGCTGCCCGGTCATCGGCATCAACGACGGCGGCGGCGCCCGCATCCAGGAGGGCGTCGCGGCGCTGGGGCTCTTCGCGGAGATCTTCCGGCGCAATGTGCACGCCTCGGGTGTGATCCCGCAGATCTCGCTGATCGTCGGCCCGTGCGCGGGCGGCGCGGTGTACTCCCCCGCGATCACCGACTTCACGGTGATGGTCGACAAGACCTCGCACATGTTCATCACCGGCCCGGACGTCATCAAGACGGTCACCGGTGAGGACGTCGGCTTCGAGGAGCTGGGCGGAGCCCGTACGCACAACACCACCTCGGGCGTCGCGCACCACATGGCGGGCGACGAGAAGGACGCCATCGAGTACGTCAAGTCGCTGCTGTCCTACCTCCCGTCGAACAACCTCTCGGAGGCCCCGGCCTTCCCGGAGGAGGCGGATCTCGCGGTCAGCGACGAGGACCGCGAGCTGGACACGCTGATCCCGGACTCGGCGAACCAGCCGTACGACATGCACACCGCGATCGAGCACGTGCTGGACGACGGCGAGTTCCTGGAGACCCAGGCCCTGTTCGCGCCGAACATCATCACCGGCTTCGGCCGCGTCGAGGGCTACCCGGTCGGCATCGTCGCCAACCAGCCGATGCAGTTCGCCGGCTGCCTGGACATCAACGCCAGTGAGAAGGCGGCGCGTTTCGTCCGCACCTGCGACGCGTTCAACGTGCCGGTGCTGACCTTCGTGGACGTGCCGGGCTTCCTGCCGGGCGTCGACCAGGAGTACGGCGGCATCATCCGGCGCGGCGCCAAGCTGATCTACGCGTACGCGGAGGCGACGGTCCCGCTGATCACGGTGATCACGCGCAAGGCGTTCGGCGGCGCGTACGACGTGATGGGCTCCAAGCACCTGGGCGCCGACATCAACCTCGCCTGGCCGACCGCGCAGATCGCCGTCATGGGCGCGCAGGGCGCGGTGAACATCCTGCACCGCCGCACGATCGCCGCCGCCGAGGACCAGGAGGCCACGCGCGCCGAACTGATCGCGGACTACGAGGACACCCTGCTCAACCCGTACGTGGCGGCCGAACGCGGGTACGTGGACGCGGTGGTCATGCCGTCCGACACCCGGGCACACGTCGTCAAGGGCCTGCGCCAGCTCCGCACCAAGCGCGAGTCCCTGCCGCCCAAGAAGCACGGCAACATCCCCCTCTAGAAAGGGTCCTGGCCATGATCAAGGTCGTACGGGGCAACCCGACCCCGGAGGAACTGGCCGCCGCGCTCGCGGTCGTCCAGGCGCGTGCGGCGGCGGTGTCCGCGGTGCCGTCCAACACCCCGGAACCCCCGGCCGGCTGGTCCGACCCGAGCCGCCTGGCCCGACGCGCCCGCCACCTGCCGGGCCCGCGCGCCTGGGCCCGTACGTACTGGCCCGCGTAACCGCTGGTGACACCCCCTCGGGCGGCGGTTGAGTACGCGTACTCAGGCGCCGCCCGAGCCCTCCGCAGCAGGATCGAGTCATGCTCTGGTCCGACCCCGAGAACAAACCCCCAAGGAACTCCGCGACGCGGAAACGATGATGCGCCGAGCGGGCCTGGTCCTGGCCCTGGCGATGGTCGTGGCGATGTTCGTACTGGGCACGCGCTGAGGTTTTCCGAGCCCCACCGGCGATTGAGGAGCGGGGCCCGGGGCAGCGCCCCCGAAACGGCCCGCGTCCGTACGATGGCGCCCATGACCGCACCCCGCCGCCTCGTTCTCGCCTCCGCCTCCCCGGCCCGCCTCGGCCTGCTCCGCCAGTCCGGCTTCCAGCCCGAAGTCATCGTCAGCGGCGTGGACGAGGACGCCCTCACCGCGGACACCCCCGCAGACCTCGCCCTCGTCCTCGCGAAGGCGAAGGCGGCCGTGGTCGCCGCGCTCCCCGAGGCCGCCGGCGCCCTGGTCATCGGCTGCGACTCGGTCCTGGAGCTCGACGGCCGGGCGCTCGGCAAGCCGGCCGACGCCGAGGAGGCCACCGCCCGCTGGAAGTCGATGCGCGGCCGCGCCGGGATCCTTCGGACCGGGCACAGCCTGACGGACACCACGACCGGCCGCACGGTCTCCCGGACGGCGTCCACCACGGTGCGCTTCGGTGAGCCGACGGACGCCGAGATCGCCGCCTACGTCGCCTCCGGCGAACCGCTGCACGTCGCGGGGGCCTTCACCCTGGACGGGCGCTCGGCGCCCTTCGTGGACTCCATCGAGGGCGACCCGGGCAACGTCATCGGGCTCTCGCTCCCGCTGCTGCGCCGCCTGCTGGGTGAACTGGGCGTCCAGGTCACCGACCTCTGGGCCTGAGAGGGAGTCAGGCCGGCTCGGGCTCCGGCTCGGGCCCGGCCGCCTCGGGCCCGGCCTTCTCGGACCGGGCGGCCGGCCGGGGGCCGTACGCCACCAGGACGAGCACGATGAGCCCGAGCACCACCATCATCCAGGCGAACGCCGCCCAGCCGACGAGTCCGACCGTCAGCGCGCCGAGCACGCCGTGGACGACCGCGCAGCAGATCAGCACGATCCGGCCGGCACGCCCCGGCCCCCGGTCGCGTATCCCCGCCACCACGAGCAGCACGGCGCACAGCAGCAGGAAGACCCCGGAGACCCCGCCGAGCGCCCAGGTGCCCTTGGACATCGCCTCGGGGTCCGTACCGGCGAGGGACATGTCCTGGTTCTTCACGACCGTGCCCAGGACCACGTTGATGATCACGATGCCCACGGCCTCCACGGCCAGCACGAGCGCGGCCAGAAAGGCCACCAGCCTGCGAACCACGACGCTCACCCCCTGTTACCAGCAGTACGTGCAATAGCGCGGACCCTACTAACGGGTAATGGCCACGACAAGAGCCGTGCGCGACCGGGACGGACCCCCGCCTCTCCGGGCTTTCGTGGGTCGGGCAAAGAATTGCCCACCCCTTAGTGGGAACTCCACAAAGAATCACGGTAAGTCGCTGCTCGTGCCGATAGAGACCTGGGCCACACCTGGTCGCTACTGTGCGGTTTCAGAACCCGGCGTACCGTGGTGGCACAAGGGATTTCGCGACTCGAGCACACCTCGAATCACACTCCGTGTGGGCAAGCTCACCATTGGGGACGGGTCGTAGGACCGTGTCGGTAGTCCCTAAACTCAGCTTGTTTCAAGGAGGGAGCCATCGTGCGCAAGGTGCTCATCGCCAACCGTGGCGAAATCGCTGTTCGTGTTGCCCGGGCCTGTCGGGACGCGGGTATCGGCAGCGTGGCCGTCTACGCCGATCCGGATCGTGACGCTCTGCACGTCCGTGTGGCCGACGAGGCGTTCGCTCTGGGCGGTGACACCCCGGCGGCCAGTTATCTGGACATCGCCAAGGTGCTCCAGGCTGCCGAGGACTCGGGGGCGGACGCGGTCCACCCGGGTTACGGCTTCCTCTCGGAGAACGCCGAGTTCGCCCAGGCGGTGCTGGACGCGGGTCTGACGTGGATCGGCCCGCCGCCGCACGCGATCCGGGATCTGGGTGACAAGGTCGCCGCCCGTCATATCGCGCAGCGTGCCGGTGCCCCGCTGGTCGCGGGGACCCCGGACCCGGTGGCGGGTTCGGCGGAGGTCGTGGCGTTCGCGGAGGAGCACGGGCTGCCGATCGCGATCAAGGCGGCGTTCGGTGGTGGCGGGCGCGGGCTGAAGGTCGCCCGCACGCTGGAGGAGATCCCGGAGCTGTACGACTCCGCGGTGCGTGAGGCGGTCGCGGCGTTCGGGCGCGGGGAGTGCTTCGTGGAGCGCTACCTCGACAAGCCGCGGCATGTGGAGACGCAGTGCCTGGCCGACACGCACGGCAACGTGGTCGTCGTCTCGACGCGTGACTGCTCGTTGCAGCGCCGGCACCAGAAGCTGGTGGAGGAGGCTCCGGCGCCGTTCCTGTCGGACGCGCAGAACGCGGAGCTGTACGCGGCGTCGAAGGCGATCCTGAAGGAGGCCGGCTACGTCGGGGCCGGGACGGTGGAGTTCCTGGTCGGGATGGACGGCACGATCTCCTTCCTGGAGGTCAACACCCGCCTGCAGGTGGAGCACCCGGTGACCGAGGAGGTCTCGGGTATCGACCTGGTGCGTGAGATGTTCCGGATCGCCGACGGTGAAGCGCTCGGGTATGAGGACCCGGTCTCGCGTGGTCACTCCTTCGAGTTCCGGATCAACGGCGAGGACCCGGGCCGCGGCTTCCTCCCGGCCCCCGGCACGGTGACGCGGTTCGAGGCGCCGTCGGGTCCGGGCGTGCGCCTGGACGCGGGCGTGGAGTCCGGCTCGGTCATCGGCCCCGCCTGGGACTCGCTGCTCGCGAAGCTGATCGTGACGGGTGCGACCCGTGAGCAGGCGCTCCAGCGCGCGGCGCGCGCCCTGGCGGAGTTCCAGGTGGAGGGGATGGCGACCGCGATCCCGTTCCACCGCGCGGTCGTGACGGATCCGGCGTTCACCGCGGACCCGTTCCGTGTCCACACGCGCTGGATCGAGACGGAGTTCGTCAACGAGATCAAGCCGTTCGCCGCTCCGGCGGAGGCGGAGGCGGATGACGAGTCCGGCCGCGAGACGGTGGTCGTGGAGGTCGGTGGCAAGCGCCTGGAGGTCTCGCTGCCCTCCTCGCTCGGGATGAGCCTGGCCCGTACCGGTCTCGCTGCGGGTGCCAAGCCCAAGCGGCGCGCGGCCAAGAAGTCCGGCTCGGCCGTCTCCGGCGACACCCTGGCCTCCCCGATGCAGGGCACGATCGTGAAGATCGCCGTCGAAGAAGGCCAGGAAGTCAAGGAAGGCGACCTCATCGTCGTCCTGGAAGCCATGAAGATGGAGCAGCCGCTCAACGCGCACCGCTCCGGCACCGTCAAGGGCCTGGCCGCCGAGGTCGGCAGCTCGATCTCCTCGGGTGCCGTGATCTGCGAGATCAAGGACTGACCCGCGTCTTCCCCGCCGGTGCCCCGGTCATGTCGTCGGACGTGACCGGGGCACCGGCGCATTCGGGGGACGGGGGCCGCCCGCGCGATGGCATCCTGGAGACCGGGGAGACAGGCCGGGGAGACAGGAGGGACCGCACCATGGCGATGAGCACGGCAGGGGCACCGGCCCGGCCCATGCGTGCCGACGCGCGGCGCAACTACGCCCGGCTGCTGGCGGAGGCCCGTACCGCTTTCGCGGAACACGGCACCGACGCGTCCCTGGAGGACATCGCCCGGCGCGCGGGGGTGGGCATCGGCACGCTCTACCGCCACTTCCCGACCCGGCACGCGCTGATGAGCGCGGTCTTCCAGGAGGCGGTGACCGCCCTGATCACCCGCTCCCGCGAACTGGCCGGCTCGGACCGGCCGTGCGCGGCGCTGGTGGAGTGGCTGGGCGCGATCGTCACCCATGCGGGTGAGTACCGGGGCCTCGCCCAGGCGCTCATGTCGACGTGCCGCGACGAGAGTTCGGCCCTGGCCCGCTGCAACACCCCCCTGCGCGAGGCGGGTTCGGCCCTCCTGGCCCGGGCCCAGTCGGCGGGCACGGTGCGGCAGGACGTCTCGATAGACGACCTGATGCAACTGACGAACGCGATCGCCCTGGCGGCGGAACAGAGCCCGGACGACCCGGACCTGGCGAACCGCCTGCTGAAGCTGACGCTACGGGGGCTCACTTCAAGCCCCTCCGACAGCGCCGAATCAAGCCCCTCCGGCGATTGAGGAGCGGGGGTCCGGGGGCAGCGCCCCCGAGCTACCGCCGCCGCAGGTCCGCCACCCGCGCCCGCTCCCGATCCCGCTCACCGGCCGCCCCCGGCTCCCCGAGCGCCCGCAACGGCTGCCCCTGGGTACGCCGCTGCCCGGGCAAGGGCATCTCGCGCCTGGCGGGGGGCCTCCCCCCGCCCCCGGATCCGCGGCCCCCGCGGCGGTCCCACTCCCCGCGACAGCGATCCGTACGCCCTGATCCGCCAACGCCTGCAACTCCGCCGCCGACCGATCGTCGTGCGCGGCGGGTTCGTCCGTCACCAGATGGGTGATGAGATCCGTCGGCACGGTCTGGAACATCGTGTCGGAACCGAGCTTCGTGTGGTCCGCGAGGACCACCACCTCCGCCGCGGCCTGCACCAGCGCCCGGTCCACGCTCGCGGAGAGCATGTTGGACGTGGACAGCCCGCGCTCGGCGGTGAGCCCGCTCCCGGACAGGAAGGCGCGGGAGACCCGCAGCCCCTGGAGGGACTGCTCCGCCCCGCTGCCCACGAGGGCGTAGTTGGAGCCGCGGAGGGTGCCCCCGGTCATCACCACCTCCACCCGGTTGGCATGGGCCAACGCCTGGGCGACGAGCAGCGAGTTGGTGACGACGGTCAGGCCGGGGACGCGCGCGAGCCGGCGGGCCAGCTCCTGCGTGGTCGTACCGGCACCGACGACGATGGCCTCGCCCTCTTCGACGAGGCCGGCGGCCATGTCGGCGATGGCCGTCTTCTCCGCGGTCGCGAGATGGGATTTCTGCGGAAAGCCGGACTCCCGCGTAAAACCGCCCGGCAAGACCGCACCGCCATGTCGGCGGTCGAGGAGTCCTTCTGCCTCCAGTGCCCGCACGTCCCGCCGTACGGTCACTTCGGAGGTCTGGACGACGCGGGCGAGCTCACGGAGCGATACCGCCCCGTTGGCGCGCACCATTTCGAGGATCAACTGACGACGTTCTGCAGCGAACACGAAACTGACAGTAACGTGACCGCGCGAGACTTTTCAGCAGTTTGCGCCGATTAGCAGAAGTTGTACATGCAGGCGGTCACCAAGTGATATAGGAGACCGCCTTGTTGTCCTCTCCTGATCGAAGGGGGGTCACGCCCCGCCCGTGCGCTTACGGCTGTGCAACTGGCGGGCCACTTCGGCGATCGATCCCGACAGGGACGGGTACACAGTGAAGGTGTTTGCGATCTGGTCGACCGTCAGATTGTTGTCGACCGCGATCGAGATCGGATGGATCAGCTCGCTCGCCCGGGGGCGACCACGCAGCCGCCGACCACGATGCCGGTGCCGGGGCGGCAGAAGATCTTGACGAAGCCGTCCCGGATGCCCTGCATCTTGGCGCGCGGGTTGCGCAGCAGCGGCAGCTTGACGACCAGCGCCTCGATCTTGCCCGCGTCGACGTCCGCCTGGGTGTAGCCGACGGTGGCGATCTCCGGGTCGGTGAAGACGTTGGAGGACACCGTCTTGAGGTCCAGCGGGGCCACCGCGTCGCCCAGGAAGTGGTACATCGCGATGCGGCCCTGCATGGCGGCGACGGAGGCGAGCGCGAAGATGCCGGTGACGTCACCGGCCGCGTAGACGCCGGGCGCGCTGGTACGGGAGACCTTGTCGGTCCAGATGTGCCCGGAGTCCTTGAGCCGGACGCCGGCCTCCTCCAGGCCCATGCCCGCGGTGTTCGGGATGGCGCCGACGGCCATCAGGCAGTGCGTGCCGGAGATGACCCGGCCGTCGGAGAGGGTCACCTCGACCCGGTCGCCGACGCGCTTGGCGGACTGGGCGCGGGAGCGAGCCATGACGTTCATGCCGCGCCGCCGGAACACGTCCTCCAGGACGGCCGCCGCGTCGGGGTCCTCGCCGGGCAGCACCCGGTCGCGGGACGAGACGAGCGTGACGCGCGAGCCGAGGGCCTGGTAGGCGCCGGCGAACTCGGCACCTGTCACACCGGAACCGACGACGATGAGTTCCTGCGGCAGCTCGTCGAGGTCGTAGACCTGGGTCCAGTTCAGGATGCGCTCGCCGTCCGGCTGCGCGTCCGGGATCTCCCGGGGGTGCCCGCCGGTCGCGATCAGCACGGCGTCCGCGGTGAGCGTCTCCTCCGTACCGTCGGCGGCCGTGACGACGACCTGGCGGGAGCCGTCGGCGGCCTGGAGGCCCTCCAGACGGCCGCGGCCGCGCATGACGCGGGCGCCGGCGCGGGTGACGGATGCGGTGATGTCGTGGGACTGGGCGAGCGCCAGGCGCTTGACGCGGCGGTTGACCTTCCCCAGATCGACGCCGACCACACGCGCGGCCTGCTCTATGTGCGGGGTGTCGTCCGCGACGATGATGCCCAGCTCCTCGTACGAGGAGTCGAAGGTGGTCATCACCTCGGCCGTCGCGATCAGGGTCTTCGAGGGCACGCAGTCGGTGAGGACGGACGCGCCGCCGAGGCCGTCACAGTCGACGACGGTCACCTCCGCGCCGAGCTGGGCGCCCACCAGTGCCGCCTCGTACCCGCCGGGTCCGCCGCCGATGATCACGATCCGGGTCACGAAAAGTCCGCCTCGCGTTTCTCGTCCCACGGCCGTCTGCTGTCCCGGCCGGGGTCCGGGGGATCGCCCCGGGGGAATGCAGTACGTACTTCATTGTCCCGCACGCGCCAAGGTGCTTCTCCCCGGGGCCCTCCATACGTGCGCCGGGGCGCACGGCGCACGGACCCGGCGGACCCGGCCGCCCCGTTCGCGCCTCCCCTCGGGGGGCGTTCCTCACAGGAACCGGCATGCCCGCCGCCACCTCCCGTACCCTCGATCCCATGTCGCTCTACGCCGCGTACGCCGGCAACCTCGACGCGCGGCTGATGACGCGCCGCGCCCCGCACTCACCGCTGCGCGGCACCGGCTGGCTGAACGGCTGGCGGCTGACCTTCGGCGGGGAGCAGATGGGCTGGGAAGGCGCGCTGGCCACCGTGGTGGAGGCGCCCCGCTCCCAGGTCTTCGTCGCCCTGTACGACCTGGCCCCCATGGACGAGGACTCCATGGACCGCTGGGAGGGCGTCGGCCTCGACATCTACCGGCGCATGCGGATCCGGGTGCACACCCTGGACGGCGAGGAGCCGGCCTGGATCTATGTGCTCAACGGTTACGAGGGCGGCCTGCCGTCCGCCCGCTATCTGGGCGAGATCGCGGACGCGGCCGAATCGGCGGGCGCGCCGCACGACTACGTGATGGAACTGCGCAAGCGCCCCTGCTGAGGAGTCCGGCCGCCGGACCGATTGTCGGAACACACGAACGATTGCCGCAAGACTCTGTGCAGGGGCATCTACGCGCGTAGGGATTCAGCGGTTACGCTCATCCGCGTGAACGCATCACTTATTCCGGACCACATCCAGGGCGACCCGCACGCCGCCGCCGCCGACGCCGCCGCCCGCCTGCGCGAGCTGACCGGTGCCGAGACTCACGACGTCGCCCTCGTGATGGGCTCCGGCTGGGCGCCGGCCGCTGCCGCGCTCGGCGTTCCGGCGGCCGAGTTCCCGGTGACGGCCCTGCCCGGCTTCCCGGCGCCCGCCGTCGAGGGCCACGGCGGCACGATCCGCTCGCACGTCATCGGCGACAAGCGCGCCCTGGTGTTCCTCGGCCGCACGCACTACTACGAGGGCCGCGGCGTCGCCGCCGTCGCGCACGGGGTCCGTACGGCGGTCGCCGCGGGGTGCCGGACGGTCATCCTCACGAACGGCTGCGGCGGCCTGCGGGAGGGCATGCGCCCCGGGCAGCCGGTCCTGATCAGCGACCACATCAACCTCACGGCGGCGTCGCCGATCATCGGCGCCAACTTCGTGGACCTCACCGACCTGTACTCGCCGCGCCTGCGCGCGCTGTGCAAGGAGGTGGACGAGACGCTCGAAGAGGGCGTGTACGTCCAGTTCCCCGGCCCGCACTACGAGACCCCGGCCGAGATCAACATGGTCCGCGTGATGGGCGGCCACCTGGTCGGCATGTCCACGGTCCTGGAGGCGATCGCCGCCCGGGAGGCGGGGGCGGAGGTGCTGGGCCTGTCCCTGGTGACGAACCTGGCGGCGGGGTTGAGCGGGGAGCCGCTGAACCATGAGGAGGTCCTTCAGGCGGGGCGGGATTCCGCGACGCGGATGGGGTCCCTGCTGGCGCGGGTGCTGGACCGGATCTGACCGCCGTTTCGGGGGCGCTGCCCCCAAACCCCCGCTCCTCAAACGCCGGAGGGGCTTACCCGTAAGCCTCGCCGGCGTTTGAGGAGCGGGCTCCGGGCAGCACCCACCCCGCCCACCGCACACGAAAGGCACCCCGTGACGACACCCCCGGACCTCCTCGCCCGCGCCAGCGCCTGGCTGGACGAGGACCCCGACCCCGACACCCGCGAAGAGCTCGCCAAGCTCCTCGCCGCCGAGGACACCGCAGAGCTGACCACCCGCTTCGCGGGCACCCTCCAGTTCGGCACCGCCGGACTGCGGGGCGAGCTGGGCGCGGGCCCGATGCGCATGAACCGCTCCGTGGTCATCCGTGCCGCCGCCGGCCTCGCCGCGTACCTCAAGGACCAGGGGCAGGCCGGCGGTCTCGTCGTCATCGGCTACGACGCCCGCTACAAGTCCGCCGACTTCGCGCGGGACACCGCCGCCGTGATGACCGGCGCCGGCCTCCGCGCGGCGGTCCTCCCCCGCCCGCTGCCCACCCCCGTGCTCGCGTACGCCATACGGCACCTGGGCGCCGTCGCCGGTGTCGAGGTGACCGCCAGCCACAACCCGCCCCGCGACAACGGCTACAAGGTCTACCTCGGCGACGGCTCGCAGATCGTGCCGCCGGCGGACGGCGAGATCGCCGCGGCCATCGCGGCGGTCGGCCCGCTGGACACCGTCCCCCGCCCGGAGACCGGCTGGGAGACCCTGGGCGACGAGGTCCTGGACGCGTACCTGGCCCGTACGGACGCCGTGCTCGACGCCGAGTCGCCGCGCACCGCCCGCACCGTGTACACCGCGATGCACGGCGTCGGCACCTCCATGCTCACCGCCGCGTTCGACCGGGCCGGCTTCCCGGCCCCGGTGCTCGTCGCGGAGCAGGCCGAGCCGGACCCCGCGTTCCCCACCGTGGCCTTCCCCAATCCGGAGGAGCCCGGCGCGATGGACCTCGCGTTCACCACCGCGCGCCGCGCAAACCCGGATCTCGTGATCGCCAACGACCCGGACGCGGACCGGTGCGCCGTGGCCGTGCCGGACCCGGCGGCGGACGGCGGCTGGCGGATGCTGCGGGGCGACGAGACCGGCGCACTGCTGGCCGCGCACCTGGTGCGCCGGGGCGCCACCGGCGTGTTCGCGGAGTCCATCGTCTCGTCCTCGCTGCTGGGCCGGATCGCCGAGAAGGCGGGCCTGGGCTACGAGGAGACCCTGACGGGCTTCAAGTGGATCGCCCGCGTCGAGGGGCTGCGTTACGGGTACGAGGAGGCGCTCGGCTACTGCGTGGACCCGGAGGGCGTCCGCGACAAGGACGGCATCACGGCCGCGCTGCTCGTCGCCGAACTCGCCTCCGTACTGAAGGAGCGGGGCCGCACGCTGCTCGACCTGCTGGACGACCTCGCGCTCGAACACGGGCTGCACGCGACCGACCAGCTCTCGGTGCGGGTCGAGGACCTGTCGGTCATCGCGGACGCGATGCGCCGCCTGCGCGAGCAGCCGCCGGCCGCCCTGGCGGGGCTGCCCGTGACCTCGGCGGAGGACCTGTCGCGGGGCACGGACCGGCTGCCGCCGACCGACGGGCTGCGCTACACGCTGGACGGCGCCCGGGTGATCGTCCGCCCGAGCGGCACCGAGCCGAAGCTGAAGTGCTACCTGGAGGTCGTCGTCCCGGTCGGCTCCCCCGACGCGCTGCCGGCGGCCCGGGCCAGGGCCGCGGAGCTGCTGACCGGCATCAAGCGCGACCTGGCGGCAGCGGCGGGCATCTGACGGGAGCGGCGGGGCGGCCGGGCCGCCCCGCCCGCGTCTCAGGCCGTCGCGCCGAGGACCACGAGCAGCACCGCGCCGACGACGGCCGGGGCGATGACCTCGTACGCCCAGCGCACCGAAGCGGTGGGGGCGCCGGGCGCGGGCTTGTCGCCGGCCCGCTCGGACAGCTCGCGCAGGTCCGCGACGGTCTGGTCGGCGGCCGCGGTGCGGGCCTTGGTGTTGCGTACGTCGGCGATCGTGGACGTACGCCGGTACGGGTCGTCCAGCGCCTGCCGGGACTGCTGGCGGGCGGCCTTCTTGCGCTGCCGCAGCGATACGGGGACGGCCCAGAGCTGGAACTTCGTGCCGTCGTGCGTGAAGAGTTCGCTCGAATACCCGGCCCGTACGTCGGCCACGTCGCTCCACGGCAGCGTGATCGTGCGGAACGGGTTGCGGATGCGGATGCGGGCGTCGTTCGCGGCGACCAGCGGGCGCAGCGTGAAGGCGACGATCACGGGCACGGCGGTCAGCATCCCGGCGAGCGCCATCCACGGCACCCGGCCGTCGCCCCGGAGCACGGCGTCGCCGCCGATCCCGCAGACGAGCACGAGGAGCAGGACGCCCCCGGCCAGCCCGGCGGGCGACCGGAAGGTCCGGTCGGCATAGGTGGGCTCGTCGGCAGGCGTGGGGCTCGTCATGAGCCCGATTGTGCCTGACGCGGCGCGGGGGCGCGGTGGCGGCCGACGCGCGGGGGCGCGGAGGGCGGGGGATGCGCGGATGACCTGGGTCCCTGTACAGGTCGCTACGCGCGTAGATATGCTCATGTGGTGACCATGCCCACCACCCTCCCCGCATTCGCCGACGCGACGGCGTCCGACAGTGCGCTGCGCCGCTTCCTGCACGGGCTGCCCGGCGTCGACCCGGTCGGACTCGAAGCGCGCGCCGCAGCCCTCGGAACCAGGTCGATCAAGACGACGGCCAAGGCGTACGCCATCGACCTCGCCATCTCGATGATCGACCTGACGACGCTCGAAGGCGCGGACACTCCCGGCAAGGTCCGGGCCCTCGCCGCCAAGGCCGTCAACCCCGACCCCACCGACCGCACGACCCCGCGCACCGCGGCCGTCTGCGTCTACCCCGACATGGCGGCCACCGCGGCCGCCGCCCTGGCCGGCTCCGGCGTGAAGGTGGCGTCCGTGGCGACGGCCTTCCCCGCCGGGCGCGCCGCGCTCGACGTGAAGCTCGCGGACGTCCGGGACGCCGTGGCGGCCGGGGCCGACGAGATCGACATGGTGATCGACCGGGGCGCCTTCCTGGCCGGCCGCTATCTGAAGGTGTACGAGGAGATCCTCGCCGTGAAGGCGGAGTGCGGGTCCGCCCGGCTCAAGGTGATCTTCGAGACCGGTGAGCTGTCCACGTACGACAACATCCGGCGGGCCTCCTGGCTCGGGATGCTGGCCGGCGCGGACTTCATCAAGACCTCGACCGGCAAGGTGGCGACGAACGCCACGCCCGCGAACACCCTGCTGATGCTGGAGGCGGTGCGCGACTTCCGCGCGCAGACCGGCGTCCAGGTCGGCGTGAAGCCGGCCGGCGGCATCCGCACCTCGAAGGACGCGGTCAAGTTCCTCGTGCTGGTCAACGAGACGGCGGGCGAGGACTGGCTGGACAACCACTGGTTCCGCTTCGGCGCCTCCAGCCTGCTGAACGATCTGCTGATGCAGCGCCAGAAGCTCAGCACCGGCCGTTACTCCGGCCCCGATTACGTGACGGTGGACTGATACCCATGGCATCCGCATTCGAGTACGCACCGGCGCCGGAGTCCCGCTCCGTCGTCGACATCGCCCCCTCGTACGGCCTGTTCATCGACGGTGAGTTCACCGACGCGGCCGACGGCAAGGTCTTCAAGACGGTCAGCCCGTCCACCGAGGAGGTGCTGTCCGAGGTCGCGCGGGCCGGCGCCGAGGACGTGGACCGGGCCGTGAAGGCGGCCCGCCGCGCGTTCGAGAAGTGGTCGGCGCTGCCCGGCTCCGAGCGCGCCAAGTACCTGTTCCGGATCGCCCGGATCATCCAGGAGCGCAGCCGCGAGCTGGCCGTCCTGGAGACCCTGGACAACGGCAAGCCGATCAAGGAGACCCGCGACGCGGACCTCCCGCTGGTCGCGGCGCACTTCTTCTACTACGCGGGCTGGGCCGACAAGCTGGACCACGCGGGCTACGGCCCGAACCCGCGTCCGCTGGGCGTGGCAGGACAGGTCATCCCGTGGAACTTCCCGCTGCTGATGCTCGCGTGGAAGATCGCCCCGGCGCTCGCCACGGGCAACACGGTGGTCCTGAAGCCCGCCGAGACGACGCCCCTGTCGGCGCTGTTCTTCGCGGACATCTGCCGCCAGGCGGGCCTGCCCAAGGGTGTCGTCAACATCCTGACGGGGTACGGCGACGCGGGCCAGGCGCTCGTGGAGCACGGGGACGTCGACAAGGTCGCCTTCACCGGTTCGACCGCCGTCGGCAAGGCCATCGCCCGGAGCGTCGCGGGGACGGACAAGAAGGTCACGCTGGAGCTGGGCGGCAAGGGCGCCAACATCGTCTTCGACGACGCCCCGATCGACCAGGCCGTCGAGGGCATCGTCACCGGCATCTTCTTCAACCAGGGCCAGGTCTGCTGCGCGGGCTCCCGTCTCCTGGTGCAGGAGTCGGTCCAGGACGAGCTGCTGGACGCCCTGAAGCGCCGGCTGTCCACGCTGCGCCTCGGCGACCCGCTGGACAAGAACACGGACATCGGCGCCATCAACTCCGCCGAACAGCTGGCCCGGATCACCGCACTCACGGAGACCGGCGAGGCGGAGGGCGCGGAGCGCTGGAGCGCCCCGTGCGAACTGCCGTCGGCCGGTTACTGGTTCGCCCCGACGCTCTTCACCAACGTCACCCAGGCGCACACCATCGCCCGCGACGAGATCTTCGGCCCGGTGCTCTCGGTGCTGTCGTTCCGTACGCCGGACGAGGCGGTCGCCAAGGCCAACAACAGCCAGTACGGCCTGTCGGCCGGCATCTGGACGGAGAAGGGCTCGCGCATCCTCGCGGTCGCGAACAAGCTCCGGGCGGGCGTCGTCTGGGCCAACACGTTCAACAAGTTCGACCCGACCTCGCCGTTCGGCGGTTACAAGGAGTCGGGCTACGGCCGCGAAGGCGGCCGTCACGGCCTGGAGGCGTACCTCGATGTCCGATAACCGTCTGAGCGTCTTCAAGACCTACAAGCTGTACGTCGGGGGCAAGTTCCCCCGCTCCGAGAGCGGCCGGGTGTACGAGGTGACGGACTCGAAGGGCAAGTGGCTGGCGAACGCGCCCCAGTCCTCCCGCAAGGACGCGCGCGACGCGGTCGTGGCCGCCCGCAAGGCGTTCGGCGGCTGGTCCGGCGCGACCGCGTACAACCGCGGCCAGATCCTCTACCGCGTCGCGGAGATGCTGGAGGGGCGCCGCGAGCAGTTCGTACGCGAGGTGGCCGAGGCGGAGGGCCTGTCGAAGTCCAAGGCGGCGGCCGTCGTGGACGCGGCGGTGGACCGCTGGGTCTGGTACGCGGGCTGGACGGACAAGATCGCCCAGATCGTGGGCGGCGCGAACCCGGTCGCGGGCCCGTTCTTCAACCTGTCGACGCCCGAACCGACCGGTGTGGTCGCGGTCCTGGCGCCGCAGGAGTCCTCGTTCCTCGGCCTGGTCTCGGTGATCGCCCCGGTGATCGCGGCCGGCAACACCGTGGTCGTGGTCGCCTCCGCGAAGTCCCCGCTGCCCGCCCTGTCGCTGGGCGAGGTGCTGGCCACCTCGGACCTGCCGGGCGGTGTGGTCAACGTGCTGTCGGGGAAGACCGCGGAGATCGCCGCGCCGCTCGCCGCCCACCAGGACGTGAACGGCATCGACCTGACGGGGGCGGACGCGGAGCTGGCGAAGGAGCTGGAGATCGCGGCGGCGGACAACCTGAAGCGCGTTTCGCGTCCACAGGCTGTGGAAAGCGACGGCTACGACTGGACCGCCGACCCGGGCACGCACCGCCTGACGGCGTTCCTGGAGACCAAGACGGTCTGGCACCCGACGGGCGCGCTGGGCGCGTCGGGCTCCTCGTACTGACCGCACCCGGCTGGACGTAACGGACACGGCCCGTTTCCCGGAGGCGCCTCCGGGGAACGGGCCGTCCCGCTGCCCGCGGAAACTCAGCCGCGCAGCCCCTCCACGACCGGGCCCACGACGGGCAGGTCCTTGATGGCGCCGCCGCTCGTCAGCGGGTCGGTGACCAGCGCGGTGGAGAGCGGCTTGAAGTCGGCGACCTGGGTGCCCACCGCGTTGTCCAGCGGGTCCGTGCCGGTGCCGGCCAGCGGGTCGAGCCGCAGGTGGGTGACGGGCGCGACGCTGTGCTCCAGCGACTGCCCGAGCGCCCCGGTGACCGCGCCCCCGGCCGCCTCGGTGGCCTCCGCGAGGCCGACGTCGGCCCCGGTCTCCTGGACGACGGGCAGCGGGGCGGCCTGCGCCGCCGCACCCCCCGCGCCGAGCGCGGCGCCGACCGCGGTGACGGTCAGACCTGCGCGCAGCAGGGTGCGGCGCCGGGACTTGGAAAGTGCGTGACGTGCCATGGATTTCCCACCTGATCGGGATGATCGGACCATCGGCCGGGTAATCGACCGAACGCACAGAGTAGTTGAGGTGTGATGAGCGATACCAACAGGACCTCCGGGGGTCCCTTGTTCGGGTCAATGCCTCACACTGGTGTCCCGTGAGTTCCCAAGCGCTTTCGACCCGCGTCGTCCTCCTGACGGGCCCCTCCGGCTCCGGCAAGTCGTCCCTCGCCGCCCGCACCGGCCTCCCGGTGCTGCGCCTCGACGACTTCTACAAGGAAGCCGACGACCCCACCCTGCCGCTCGTCGCCGGCAGCACGGACATCGACTGGGACTCCCCGGCCTCCTGGGACGCCGACGCCGCCGTCACCGCGATCACGGAACTCTGCCGGACCGGCCGCACCGACGTCCCGGTGTACGACATCTCCACCAGCTCCCGCACCGGCCACGAGGTCCAGCACATCGGGCGCACCCCGCTCTTCGTGGCCGAGGGCATCTTCGCGGCCGACATCATCGACCGCTGCCAGTCCCTGGGCCTCCTGGCCGACGCCCTCTGCCTGCGCGGCCGCCCCTCCACGACCTTCCGCCGCCGCCTCCTCCGCGACCTCCGCGAGGGCCGCAAGTCGGTCCCGTTCCTGCTCCGTCGTGGCTGGCGCCTGATGCGTACGGAACGCCGCATCGTGGCCCGCCATGTCGCGCTGGGCGCGCACGCGTGCGCGAAACAGGAAGCGCTGGGCCGCCTGGCGGCGGCCGCGGCGGGCCGATGCAGGACGCCGGCACATTCAAGCCCCTCCGGCGATTGAGGAGCGGGGGCCCGGGGGCAGAGCCCCCGAAACGCACCGCGGGGCCGGACAGGACCCCCCGGCCCGTCCGACCCCGCAGCTTCCCCGTATCCCCCGAGATACCCCCGTATCCCTCGGGCCCCCGTTATTTCCCCCGTTACAACACCACCGCGTCCCCCGACGCGGCAGCGCGCCCCCGTTCCCCCAGCCTTCAGGCCACCAGCTCGCCGAAGGACTCCTCCTCGTCACGGCCGAAGCTGAGGACCTCGTCCTCGCGCAGCCGGCGGAGCGACCGCCAGATGCTCGACTTCACCGTGCCGACACTGATGTCGAGGATCGACGCGATCTCTGGGTCCGTACGACCCTCGTAGTACCGCAGGACGAGCATCGTGCGCTGCAACTCGGGAAGGCGCGCCAGCGCCTGCCAGAGCACGGCGCGCAGCTCCGTACCGCGCATCGCGTCCGTGTCGCCCGCCGTCTCCGGCAGCTCCTCGGTCGGGTATTCGTTCAGCTTGCGCCTGCGCCAGGCGCTGATGTGCAGATTGGTCATCGTGCGGCGCAGATAACCGCCGACAGCGGCCTTGTCGCTGATGCGGTCCCAGGCCCGGTACGTCGAGAAGAGGGCGCTCTGGAGCAGGTCCTCGGCCTCGAACCGGTCACCGGTCAAGTGGTAGGCGGTCGCGTACAGGGAGGCGCGGCGCTCCCGGACATAGGCCGTGAACGCCGCTTCGGCGTCCCCGGACCGCTCCGGTGACTTCCGCTCCCCCGAGTCCTCCCCGTACGCGCTTCCCCCGTTGCCCCCCGCGTCAACCACCGTCATGAATGACGTGTGCTGACGCCCGGCGCCTCGAACGCACCCCCGTCCGTTCACTGCGGCGCCGGACTTCTCGGTGCTCCGCCCGACATCGTGGAGACGCGTGACAACTGCGCTTGCGTTGATGCTGTGAGTTGCGTTCATCTCGCGCCCCCCATCGGTGGAGTCCGTCCGTTCCTTGTGCCAACGAGCTTGCCGGGGCAGTTTCATGGCGCTGTCCGCCGACTGTCACAGGGCTGTCACAGGGCCCGGCGGGGTCATGAATCCGTGCTTCCGGATGCATGAGGGACGTATGGGGCACGCATCAGGGGGACCAACTGTCGAACTGGCGCGGCCCATGGGTCAGAATGACCAAGTGCCTTTCCTGTTGCTGATCGAGGACGACGACGCCATCCGCACGGCCCTCGAACTCTCGCTGTCACGCCAGGGCCACCGTGTGGCCACCGCGGCGACGGGAGAGGACGGCCTCAACCTGCTGCGCGAGCAGCGCCCCGACCTGGTCGTGCTGGATGTGATGCTGCCCGGGATCGACGGTTTCGAGGTGTGCCGGCGCATCCGCCGCACCGACCAGCTGCCGATCATCCTGCTGACCGCCCGCAGCGACGACATCGACGTCGTGGTGGGCCTGGAGTCCGGCGCCGACGACTACGTGGTCAAGCCCGTGCAGGGCCGGGTGCTCGACGCCCGTATCCGCGCCGTGCTGCGCCGAGGGGAACGGGAGTCGACCGACTCCGCGACCTTCGGGAACGTGGTGATCGACCGCTCCGCCATGACCGTCACCAAGAACGGCGAGGACCTGCAGCTCACGCCGACCGAGCTGCGCCTCCTGCTCGAACTGAGCCGCCGGCCCGGCCAGGCCCTGTCCCGGCAGCAGCTCCTGCGCCTGGTCTGGGAGCACGACTACCTGGGCGACTCCCGGCTGGTCGACGCCTGTGTCCAGCGGCTGCGCGCCAAGGTGGAGGACGTACCGTCCTCGCCGACCCTGATCCGTACCGTACGGGGCGTGGGTTACCGGCTGGACTCGCCGCAGTGAGCACGGCTGTGCGGCGGGGCCTGCGCGCCGGGCTCCGCTGGACCAGCCTGCGCCTGCGGCTCGTCATCGTCTTCGGCCTCGTCGCGCTGACCGCGGCGGTCTCGGCCTCCGGCATCGCGTACTGGCTCAACCGCGAGGCCGTGCTGACGCGTACGCAGGACGCGGCGCTCGGGGACTTCCGCCAGGAGATGCAGACCCGGGCCGCCTCGCTGCCGCTGCGCCCCAGCAAGGAGGACCTCCAGACGGCCGCCGTGCAGATGGCGAGCAGCAGCCCCGGCTACAGCGTGCTCCTGATCGACGAGCGCGACCCGGGCAAGCCCATCGTCGGCAACAGCGACCTCGACACCTTCACCCGCGACAACGTACCGCTGTCGTTGCAGGAGCAGGTGGACCGCAAGCAGCCGGTCAAGGCGGGCAACAAGTACGAGTACCACCTGTTCTGGCAGCGCACCTCGATACGCGGCACGCCGTATCTCGTCGCCGGTACGAAGATCATCGGCGGCGGGCCGACCGGCTACATGCTGAAGTCGCTCGACCAGGAGCGGCAGGACCTCAGCTCGCTCGCCTGGTCGCTCGGGATCGCCACCGCGCTCGCGCTGGTCGGCTCGGCGCTGCTCGCGCAGGCGGCGGCCACCACCGTGCTGCGGCCGGTGCAGCGGCTCGGGGACGCGGCCCGCAAGCTCGGCGAGGGCAAGCTCGACACCCGGCTCGTGGTGTCCGGCACCGATGAACTCGCGGACCTGTCGCGGACGTTCAACCGGACCGCCAGCTCGCTGGAGAAGAAGGTCGCGGACATGAGCGCCCGCGAGGAGGCCAGCCGCCGCTTCGTCGCCGACATGTCGCACGAACTGCGTACGCCGCTGACCGCCCTCACCGCGGTCACGGAGGTGCTGGAGGACGAGGTCGACAGCCTCGACCCGATGATCGCCCCCGCGGTGAACCTGGTGGTCAGCGAGACCCGTCGGCTGAACGACCTGGTGGAGAACCTGATGGAGGTGACCCGCTTCGACGCGGGCACCGCCCGCCTCGTCCTGGACGACGTGGACGTCGCCGACCAGGTGACCGCCTGCATCGACGCCCGCGCCTGGCTGGACGCCGTCGAACTGGACGCCGAGCGCGGCATGATGGTCCGCCTCGATCCGCGCCGGCTCGACGTGATCCTGGCCAACCTGATCGGCAACGCGCTCAAGCACGGCGGTTCGCCGGTACGGGTCTCGGTGCGCATCGAGGGCGAGGAGCTGGTCATCGAGGTCCGGGACCACGGCCCCGGCATCCCCGAGGACGTCCTGCCGCACGTCTTCGACCGGTTCTACAAGGCGAGCGCGTCCAGGCCGCGTTCGGACGGCAGCGGGCTCGGGCTCTCCATCGCCATGGAGAACGCGCACATCCACAACGGCGACATCACCGCCCGCAACTCCCCCGACGGCGACGGCGCGATCTTCGTGCTGCGCCTGCCGCGCGACCCCGGGGCGCCGAGCCGTACCGCCGGGGATCACGACGCACCGATACCGGACCACCAGGAGGACGACGCGACGTGAGGCGCAGCGAAAGCCGGGGACACCGAACCGCCGCCGCCCTGGCAGGTGCCGCACTCTGTGCCGTACTGGCGGCGGGCTGCGGCATCCGTACGACCTCGGTGCCGGTGGACGCCGGTGCCGCCCCGTCCCGGGTGCCGTGCGCGATGCCCGCCGAGGACGCCGCGGCCGAGGCCGGGCGGGGCATCCCCGTGCAGGTGTACCTGGTCTGCGCCTCGCAGCTGGTGACGGTGGACCGGGCGGTGCAGGTCCAGGAGGCCAAGTCGGACCGGCTGGCGGTCGCCACGGAGCTGCTGGACGAGTTGCGCAAGCAGCCCACGGCGGACGAACGGCAGGCGGGCTTCTCCACCGACGTCCCCGCGACGCTCCGCGTCTTCGGACCCCGCTTCGGCGACGCGAAGAGCGCGCTGCGGCTCAACGAGCAGCCGGAGGACCTGCCGGCCGAGGCCCTGGCCCAGGTCGTCTGCACCTTCGCGGACAGCGAGGCCCTGTCCACCGGCGACACGGTGACGCTGGGCGGTCCCGGCGACTACCCGGCCCACGGCTACCTGTGCACGGCGGAGACGAAGGCGAGCCCCAAGGCGGTGCCGAGCACGGTGGGGGTGCCGTAGGGCGCCCTGGGCCCCTTCGTGAGGCAGGTCTCCCCGGGTCCGGCGGAACCGATCCGGCCGCCGCCCGCGTCTAGGGCTTCGTGCGTCAAGGTACGGACGGCCAGGCCGTCATCCGCTTCCGCGCGTTCGGGGTGTCGCTGCTCCTCGCGCATCTGCTGCTCGTCGGGTGGCTCACCCTGCGTCCGCTGGACGTGCCGTGGATGAACGCCGCCAACCTCTCGCCCTTCGCCGGCATCAGGGCCGATCTGTCGCTGGGCCCCGCCGCCGCGTTCCGCCGGATCGGCGGCGGGCTGCTGCTCCTGGCGCCGCTGGGCGTGCTGCTCCCGATGGCCGGGGGCCGGCTGTACGTGTCCCCGTGGCTCTCGCTGGCCCGTACGGTCGCGGCCGGCTCCCTGATCTCGCTGGCCATCGAGCTGGGGCAGACCGGGGTGCCCGGCCAGGTGGTGGACGTGGACTCGCTGTTCCTGAACACGGCGGGCGTCGCCCTCGCGCACGTCCTGGTGGTGCCCGCGTGCCGGGCGCGGCTGCGGCGGCGCGGCGGAGCGGCTGGGGCGCATGCGGTGGCGCGGAGGGGGCACGAGGCCCCGCAAGGCTCGATCCCCCAGGTCGCTCAGAGTTCGATCCCTCAGGGTTCGACCCCGACGATTTCCGGGGTCGGGATGGCCCCGTAGAGCGACGCTTCGTCCGGTTCGTCGCGGCACGATGGACGTATCGGGAGCACACCGGACTGCTCCCCGCAACGGTTCGCGAAGGAGCCCACCATGGCCGCACTTGCCCGCCCCCGTGACGGACGCATGCTCGGCGGAGTGTGCGCAGCGCTGGCGCGGCGTTTCGACACGTCGGCGAGGACCATGCGCATCATCTTCCTGGTCTCGTGCCTGCTGCCGGGCCCGCAGTTCCTGCTCTATCTGGCGCTGTGGCTGCTGCTGCCGCAGGAGGGGTCGTCGTCCTCGACCGCCTGGTAGCCGTTCCCGTATCCCGTACACACGCCTGTGGGCGGCCACCCCGGTCGGGGTGTCCGCCCACAGGCGTGTTCCGGCTTCGGCTCAGCCGCCGAGCGGCAGACCGTTGGCGGACAGGCCGCTGGTGGTCAGACCGCCGGCCGGCATGCCGCCGAGGAGGCCCTTGACGGGGGTGGTGGCGTCGCCGAGGACCTTGGTCTGGCTGGTGCCGAGGAGCTGGTCGGCGGTGTCCTGGACCGGCAGCGTCGAGGTGGCGTCGGCGACGGCACCGGCGACGGGCAGGACGCTGGTCGCGGTCTCCAGCGGCAGCGCGGAGGCGGACGCGGTGCCGGCGGCGGCAGCGGCGAAAGCGGCGCCGAGAGCGGCGACGCCGAGAGTCCTGGCAGCAGACTGCTTCATATGACATTCATCCTTGGGGAAGGGGATGTGAGCGGCTATGCAACGTAGTCAGCCGCCACTCCGCTCCGCAAACATGCGACACCACGGAAAACGGCCGGGAAATGTGATCCCCGGCCGTTTCGTGTACGCCTGTGTCAGCCGGCCGGCGAGGAAGACACGCTGGTCGCAGCGGTCTGCTCGAAAAGCCATTCGGACTTCAGCTCGGCGTATCCGGGCTTGATGACGTCATTGATCATCGCCAGACGTTCATCGAAAGGAATGAATGCGGACTTCATTCCATTGACGGTGAACCACTGCATGTCATCGAGCGTGTATCCGAAAGCCTCGGTCAGCTTCTCGAATTCCTGGCTCATGCTCGTGCCGCTCATCAGCCGGTTGTCGGTGTTGACGGTGGCCCGGAAGTGCAGCTTGCGGAGCAGCCCGATGGGGTGCTCCGCGTACGAGGACGCGGCCCCGGTCTGGAGGTTGGACGTCGGGCACATCTCCAGGGGGATGCGCTTGTCCCGTACGTACGAGGCGAGCCGGCCCAGCTTCACGGAGCCGTCCTCCGCGACCTCGATGTCGTCGATGATCCGGACCCCGTGCCCGAGCCGGTCGGCGCCGCACCACTGGATGGCCTGCCAGATCGACGGCAGCCCGAACGCCTCGCCCGCGTGGATCGTGAAGTGGTTGTTCTCGCGCTTGAGGTACTCGAAGGCGTCCAGGTGCCGGGTGGGAGGGAACCCGGCCTCGGCGCCCGCGATGTCGAAGCCGACGACGCCCTGGTCCCGGTAGCGGTTGGCCAGCTCCGCGATCTCCAGGGAGCGCGCGGCGTGCCGCATGGCGGTGAGCAGGGCGCCGACGCGGATGCGGTTGCCGTCCTGCCGGGCCCGCCGCTCGCCCTCGCGGAAGCCCTCGTTGACGGCCTCGACCACCTCTTCGAGGGTCAGCCCGGCCTCCAGATGCTGCTCGGGGGCGTACCGCACCTCGGCGTAGACGACCCCGTCGGCGGCCAGGTCCTCGGCGCACTCGGCGGCGACCCGGACCAGCGCGTCACGGGTCTGCATGACCGCGCAGGTGTGGGCGAACGTCTCCAGATACCGCTCCAGCGAACCGGAGTCCGCCGCCTCCCGGAACCAGATGCCGAGTTTGTCGGGCTCGTTCTCGGGAAGCGCGTCGTAGCCGATCGCCGCCGCGAGATCGACGATCGTTCCGGGCCGCAGACCGCCGTCGAGGTGGTCGTGCAGAAGGACCTTGGGGGCGCGCCGGATCTGGTCCGGGCCGGGCACGTTGAGGGTCGGGCTCATCATCCAGGCACTGTAGCGCCTACGCGCGTAGAGCGGGCCAGTCGTTGCATAACGGTACGGTCGAGCCGCCCCGCGCCCCGCTGCGTAACAGACCCCGCGAACAGGGGTGGCGGACCCGCGACCGTCTGACAGTGTTACGCCATGGCACAGCGCGCACTCCCCCAGCCCGCGGCACGGCTGGGACGGGCCGTCGGAGCGGCGGCCGGAGCAACAACGGTCGGCGGCGTGGTCCTGCTGCTCCCGGACGGCGAGCCGCACTCGCATCGCCGCCCCTCCGCCCTCTCCCACGCCCGCCTCCTCCCGCTGGCCCGCGCCCTGGCCCACGCGGGCCGCGCCGACGGCCTCACGGCCCATGTGGTGCGCTACCGCTGCCGCGGCTGGAACGAGGACGACGCCCACCTCGCGGCGGACGCGGAGTGGGCGGTGGACGAGGCCGTACGCCGCTACGGCGACGTCCCCCTCTGCCTGGCCGGCCACGGCATGGGCGCCCGGGCGGCCCTGCGCGCGGGCGGCCACCCGGCGGTCGGCGCGGTCCTGGCCATGGCCCCCTGGCTCCCCGGCGACCCGTCCGCCGACCCCGAACCGGTCAAGCACCTGGTGGGCCGCCCCGTCCTGCTGGTCCACGGCACCAACGACAGCCGCTGCGCCCCGGACCTCTCCTTCCGCCTGGCCGAACGCGCCAAGAAGGCCAACCGCGACACCTGCCGCTTCGAGGTCCACTCGGACGGCCACGCGCTACGCCAACACCGCACCGAAGTCGCGGCCCTGGCAGCCGACTTCGTACGCGGCACACTGTTCGGCCACGCATACGCCCGCCCGGTGACGGACGCACTGGCGGCCCCGCCGCCGCTGGGGCTGCGCATGCCGCTGGCGGTGGGGTTCGGGGAGTCGTTGGGGGTGGGGTGAGGAGCCCCTGCGGGCCCCCGCGAACCCGTGTGCTCCCTGCAACGGCATGCCGACGCCACGGTGGCAGACGCCCCCTCACCCCGGCAGCAAACTCCCCCGCCTCCCCAGCAGGAACTTCTTGAACGCCGCCACCGGCGGGGTGTCCGGGTGCCCGTCCAGCCACGCCACGCCGATCTCGCGCACCGCTCTCGGCGCCGTCACCGTCAGTTCCACCACGCCCGGGCGGGCCACCGCGGGCGGGGGCAGGAGGGCCACGCCCAGGCCCGCCGCCACCAGGCCGCGCAGCGTTTCCGCCTCCTCGCCCTCGAAGGCGACCCGGGGGACGAAGCCCGCTGCCGCGCAGAGGTCGTCCGTGATGCGGCGGAGGCCGTAGCCGGGTTCCAGGGTGACGAACGTTTCGTCGGCCGCTTCGGCGAGGCGGATGCGGCGGCGGGTGGCCAGGGGGTGGTCCTCGGGCACGACCAGGCGGAGGCGTTGTTCGTCGAGGCGGCGGGTGACCAGGTCGGGGGCGTCCGGGACCGGGGAGGTCAGGCAGAGGTCGAGGCCGCCGGCGCGGAGGCGTTCGATCATGGCCTCGCCGTAGTTCTGGACGAGCTGGAAGCGGACCCGGGGGTGGTCGGCCCGGAAGGCGCGGATCAGGGCGGGGACGGTCTCGGAGCCCAGCGTGTGGAGGAAGCCGAAGGCCACCTTGCCCGCGGTGGGGTCGGCGTCGGCGCGTACCGAGTCGGCGGCCTGCTCCACCTCGGCGAGGGCGCGCTCGGCCGAGCCGAGGAAGGTGCGGCCGGCCGGGGTCAGGGACACCGTGCGGCCCTTGCGCGCGAACAGGGCGACGCCGAGGTCGTCCTCCAGCCTCACCATCGCGCGCGAGAGCGTGGACTGCGGGACGCCCAGCTCCTGCGCGGCGCGCGTCACGTGCTCGTGGCGGGCGACCGCCTCGAAGTACGCGAGGCGCGGCGCGAGGACCGCGCGGATGTCTTCTTCGTACGCGCGAATATCTTCGTTGTAACTGCTCGGTGACAGCCGAGGCTGTGAGCTGCGTTGATGCGCCATGGGATTGATTATTCGCTGTTTGTGCATTGGACGCATGAATCACGGGCGGCATACGTTCCTGGCATGCCTCCCGCCAGTACCGGGGCGTCCACCCTCACCGTGGCCGCCTCGACCCAGTCGTCCCCCGTCACCGACACCACCGACCGGCTCGCACCCGGGCGCCCCGGCTACCGCCGGATGAGCTTCGCCCTCTTCGCCGCCGGTGTCGCGACGTTCGCGCTCCTCTACTCCACGCAGGCGCTGCTGCCCGCCGTCTCCGCGTCCTTCGGCGCGACGGCCGGGCAGGCGAGCTGGACGGTGTCCGCCGCGACCGGGGCGCTGGCACTGTGCGTGCTGCCGATGAGCGCGCTGTCCGAGCGGTTCGGGCGGCGGCAGATGATGACCGCCTCGCTGGTGATCGCGGTGACGGTCGGCCTGTTCGTGCCGTTCGCCCCCTCGCTGGGCTGGCTGATCGCGCTGCGCGCGGTCCAGGGCGCCGCGCTCGCCGGACTGCCCGCCTCCGCGATGGCGTACCTGGCGGAGGAGGTGCGGCCCAAGGCGCTCGTCGCCGCGATCGGGCTGTTCGTGGCCGGCAACAGCATCGGCGGCATGAGCGGTCGCATCCTCACCGGCTGGATCGCGCAGCTGTGGGGCTGGCGGGCGGCGCTCGGCGCGGTCGGGCTGCTGGCCGTGGCCTGCGCGGTCGTCTTCCACTTCATGATCCCGCGCGCCCGGAACTTCACCCCGGGCACGCTGAACCCGAAGGCGCTCGCGCGTACCGTCGGTTCGCACCTCGCCAACCCGCTGCTGCGGCGGCTGTACGCGATCGGCGCGCTGTTCATGACGGTGTTCGGGGCCGTGTACACGGTCATCGGATACCGGCTGGTCGAGGCCCCGTTCAACCTGCCGCAGGGCATCGTCGGTTCGATCTTCCTCGTGTACCTGGTCGGCACGGTCTCCTCCGCCGCCGCCGGACGGCTGGTCGCCCGGCTGGGGCGGCGGGGCGCGCTGTACCTCGCGGTCTCGACCACGGCCGCCGGGCTGCTGCTCTCGCTGGGCGACCGGCTGGCCGCCGTGCTCCTCGGCCTGGTGCTGATCACGGCCGGCTTCTTCGCCGGGCACGCGGTCGCCTCCTCCTCGGTGAGCCGTACGGCGACGACCGGCCGCGCCCAGGCGTCGGCGCTGTACCAGTCGGCGTACTACCTCGGCTCCAGCGCGGGCGGCACGCTCGGAGCGGTGGCCTTCCACGCCGGCGGCTGGGCGGGCACGGTCGCGCTGGGACTGCTCGCGGTCCTCGGAGTCGTATCCATCACGCTGTACGGGACGCGGGCCGCCCGCGCCGAACGGCTGCGGCCCGCCGCCGTGGCGCCCGTACAGAACTGAGACATTCGGCGCACAACCTGCCGCTCCCCTTCGCGCGTCTAGCAGGCGGAATCACCGCAGTGCGCGCGAAGGGGAGTTGGCGTACATGGGAGTCAGGAAGAACATGCGGAACATACGGGGCATTACGGGCGTACGGGCGCGGCGGGGACTCGTCCTGTCCGTCGCGGGTCTGACCGCGATACCGGCGTTCGTCCTCGGTACGGGCACCGCCGCGCAGGCGGCGTCCTGCACGACGTCCACGGGCCCGTACCAGAAGCAGGTGGAGAAGTACCTGCACCTGAAGGTGGACGGCAAGCAGTCTTCGGCGGACTGCGCGAAGATCCGGTCGTTCCAGAGCACGTACGGGGTCACTCCGACCATCGGTTACGCGGGACCGGTCACCTGGCGCACGATGCAGACGCTCACCGCGCAGAAGGCGGCCGGCAAGAACCCGAACAAGGCCGGGAAGTGCCCGACCAACAAGGGGCGCATCGCCTGCGTCGACCTGACGCGGCAGATCAGCTGGATCCAGGACGGCAAGAAGCTGAAGTTCGGGCCGGTGCCGGTGCGGACGGGGCGGGACAAGTACGAGACGCGGACGGGCGCCAAGAAGATCTACTGGCGCCACAAGAACCATGTGTCGTCCCTCTACAACGTGTCCATGCCGTACTCGCAGTTCTTCGACGGCGGCCAGGCGTTCCACGCGGTCGGCGTGAAGATGTGGAATCCGCCGGGGTCGCACGGTTGCGTCAACATGCGCACCTCGGACGCGAAGTCATACTGGAATTTGTTGAAGAACGGCGACGACGTCTACGTGTACGGCCGCAAGCCGGGGACCTGACGGCTGCCGCTCGCCCGCCCGTTGTCAGTGCCCCGCTGTAGCTTCCGAAGTACTGGACGAAGTGAGCGGCATCACGGCACGACAGGGTGGATCGGCGATGAGTGAACTGACAGCGGCGGCAGCGGGTCCCGGCGCGCCGGGCGACATCGACAGCCGTCTGGAAGGGCACCGGGTCGAGCTGACCGGTTACTGCTACCGGATGCTCGGCTCGGCGTTCGAGGCGGAGGACGCGGTCCAGGACACGCTGGTACGGGCCTGGCGCAGCTTCGACAAGTTCGAGGGCCGGTCCTCGCTGCGGTCCTGGCTGTACCGCATCGCGACCAACGTCTGCCTCGACATGCTGAACGCGGGCAAGCGGCGGGCCCGGCCGGTCGATCTGACCGGGCCGACGCCGCTCGCGCAGGCCGCGCTCAACCCGCTGCCGGAGAACACCTGGCTGGAGCCGATGCCGGACGGCCGGATCATCCCGACGACCGACGATCCGGCGGAGGCGGCGGTGGCGCGCGAGTCGGTGCGCCTCGCGTTCGTCGCGGCGCTCCAGCACCTGCCGCCGAAGCAGCGCGCGGTGCTCATCCTGCGCGAGGTGCTGGCGTGGAAGGCCGCGGAGGTCGCGGAGCTGCTCGGCACCTCGGTCGCCTCGGTCAACAGCGCCCTCCAGCGGGCCCGGGCGACCCTGACCGACCACGAGTCCGTGGCGGCGGACGCGGCGGACCCCCTGGACGCGGAGCAGACGGCCCTGCTCGAACGGTACGTGGCGGCCTTCGAGGGCTACGACATGAAGGCGCTGACCGCCCTCCTCCACGAGGACGCGGTGATGACGATGCCGCCGTTCGACCTGTGGCTCCGGGGCCACGACGACATCACGGGCTTCATGACGTCCCTGGGCGCGGGCTGCGCCGGCTCCCGCCTGCTGGCGACCTCCGCCAACGGCACCCCGGCCTTCGCGCACTACAAGCCGAATCCGGAGGGCCCGGGCTTCGTCCCCTGGGCGCTCCAGGTCATCGACATCCAGGGCGGGGCGATCACGGGGATGCACTGCTTCCTGGACGCGGACCGCTGGTTCCCGCTGTTCGGGCTGCCGGGGCGGTTGGGGGCGGCCTGACCTGTCGTTCCGACTGTGAGGGGCCCACCCTTCGTTCGGATCGATGCACTTGGCAGCTATCCGACCCGACCCCTTTCAGACCGACCCATCCAATTATGCCGCGAGTGCGAGGTGGCGGGGCGGCCACGGACCACACCTGCCGCATCGATCATTCCGCACGAAACTCTTCGACATCCGCCCACTCCCACAGAATCACGCCTTCATTTTCGCGCACAACCTCCCACACAGAATCAATTGACCCACTCACCGGCACATCGATAGCGACATGGCGAGGCCCGCTCCATTCCGCCAACAATCCGGAATTCTCAATTCTCGACACAATCGTCCGCTTGACAGAGCGAAACTCGCGATCAGCGATCGACACCGGGAAGAAAAGACGGAAGACGCGATTACCAGACCGCCTTTTAATTCTTGAAACAATTCGAGATGTCAAGTCAAGCCTGACAACATCCCCGAGAGCCAAACCGTACACTCGAAAGGGAAGGCAGCACATTTCGTACTCCTCACCACCAATCGACTTGAGCCAGACTTGCTCCATGAGATTCGGTAACCCAAAGGGAGCCAGATCCACTTGGGCGATCTGCGCTCGATCCGGTCGAACAGCCGGCGTATCATGGGTGATGAATTGGACGTTTGCATTCACGATTGCCTAATACTCCAATATGTGAAGCGGTCCGGCATCAACGACGCCGGACCGCTGAACTCATCTAGTTACGCGAGGAGGCCAATAAGGAGGAGGCCACGGGTCGCTATAACTGGCTGCAGGATTCAGGGGTGCACCATGATCTCGGCGGAGTGGAACTTTCCCTGGGGGCATTTGATCACAACGGCAGCTCGCCAGCTGCCGCAATTTCTCTTTGAATCCAAGCTTCGTCATCAGCCTGAAGAACCCCCTCGCCATCAAGGAAGAAGATTCCATCTCTATAACATTGAACAAAGCTTTCGGCCATCTGGCTGATGCTCCGGTACGCGATTCTTGATTCTTCGCCGACTACGACGCTCACAACATAGGAAAGTCCCGCGTCTTGATCGTATGACGCCGCGTAGAAATCACCTCCACCTGACCCCAGCAGTGGATAGAAATCAGAAAGCAGGATGGCTTCGCGCGGATAGGCAACCCTGATCGAAAGCGAATCTTCTACGGATAGCGGTTCGTACCCTGGAATTAGCGCCGCATCATTCTGGATTTGCCCGGAACGATGCATGACGCCATTACATGCACCGAACCAGCCTGCAACTTCCGAAGGGACTGCCTTACCGAAGGAACTTTCCAAGAATCGGACTGAAACTCCCGGTACCCTGTCAGCCACGACGGGAAGTTCGAGATGTTCCGCTTCGCGCCAAAGCGCCATAAGCCAGTCTTGTTGCACCCTATTTTCTCCTCATCGGACTCTGACCAGGAACTGATCGCCGACATCAACCCCGGCATCTCGATAGAAATTCTTCAGGGCCGCACCGTGGCTGGATTTGATTGATCCAGGGGAAAGAGTGAGCGTGGCGCCCCGCCCTCCCTCAACAGTCGAGGCAAAAGGATACTCTTCCCAAATTGCATTCGCTGCGAACCGCCGTGGGCGAGGTGCGTGTGCCTGCGCCTGGCGCCGCGCCGCCCTGGTCGCTGCCTCCCCTCCAGCTCTCTTCGTCACAATGGCTGGAGCTCCGCCTGCCACTGCCCGCTGGAAGTTGGCCGCCTGCGGCGCGTGCGCCGCTGAATCGATCTCATGCACTGGGAGGGCTGTCGCCTCGCCAGCGGAATCTACCGCGAATGCAATCGGACAGGAGCCACTATTTGCATATGGGCGAGGACCGGCGTGGCCCCCGCCAGCACATAGTACGTGTGCTAAGCGGTACCCCTCTACCTGCTTTTATGCAGGTCAAGCGCGGTTTGCTGGTCCGGTGAGGTACGTGGGTGTCCGTGGTTGTGCGGGGTTGTTGCCGTCAGCTACTGCCGTCAGACGATTCAGCCCAGGTACGGCTTTTCGCGGTGTTCCAGGAAGTGCTGGAGCCTGAGTCGTTGGGTGTGGTGCATCGTCAACTGCTCGATCTCTTCCGGCGGTACGAACCGGAGTTCGGTGGACTCGTCGGAGATCTCCAGTCGGCCGTCCGTGATGCGGGCGGTGAAGCAGACGTTGAACCGGCGGCGGACCTCGCCGTCGGTGTAGGCGATGATGTGTTTCGGGCCGGTGTAGGTGCCGACCAGGCCGGTGATCTCGATGTCGAGGCCGGTTTCTTCCTTGACTTTGCGGACGGCTGTGCCTGGCAGGGAGTCGGTGAGGTCCATGCCGCCGCCGGGCAGTGCCCATAGGTCGTTGTCGCGGCGGCGCTGGAGGAGGATGCGGCCGTGGCCGTCGGTGACGACGGCGAATGCGGCGACGACCATGCTGTTCGGTTTGGGTGCGTTCGGGTCGTCGTAGTACTCGGTGCGGGCCACGGTCAGCCTTCATCTCGACGAGGGCACCGCCGCCATCCGCCGCACACTTCAGCGAACCGCCGCAGGCGGGCTCATCACGCTGCCCACCAAGACCCGGGCTTCCGAGCGCCGCATCGCCCTCCCCACCCGCTGCCTCCAGTCACTGAAGCTCCACCACGAACAGCAGAAACGCGAGCACGAGGCCGCGGGCAGCATGTGGCAGCCCGACGGGCATGTGTTCACCACCGCGCAGGGCCGACCGATCGACCCGACCAACCTCGCCCGCGCCTTCAACACGCTCCTCCGCACGGCCGGCCTCCGCCGCATCCGCTTCCACGACCTCCGGCACTCCACCGCCACCCTGCGCCTGGAACAGGGCGTCGAACTCGTCGTGATTAAGGAACTCCTCGGCCACGCCCCCATCGGCGTCACCGCCACCGTCTACGCCCACGTACGCCTCCGCCTCCAACGGGAGGCCCTGACGACGCTCGTGAACGCCCTCGACCGCCCCTGACCGCGCACAGCAACGGCGGCGAACGCCCCCTTATGTTCGCCGCCGTTGCCGTCAGCTACTGCCGTCAGGTGACGCATAACGACAGATAATGGACTAGTGCCGATCTCGAATATTCACTAAGCGAACGTCGGAACGGTCTGAGGACACCGGACTTCAGTCCGCATCACCAGCGATGATGCGCGCCGCATCTGTTACTACCTCGCTCCACACTTGAAGCCCCTCAGCCTCGAACTCCTCCAGGAGAGCCCGGCGCACTTCGCCCATCGGCCGCCCATGGTGACTGGCCCGGACACGCTCAAGTGCTCGTTGGTACGCAGCGACATACTCGCGAACCTCCGGCATCGCTTCGTCGTAACCATCAGCGCTCGACACATTCAGCTCGCTCTCGTTCTTTCGGTACATCGAGCATCAGAAGTTCAGTCGTTGCACGAGGCTTAGCGAAGACATTGACCTGACCCCTTTGGGGCCGACACGTCCGATTATGCCGCGAGTGTGAGGGGGTGGCTTCTTCGTTGCCGTTCCTCGTGCGGCGTCTGGTAGCCGATGGCTGAGTGGAGACGGCGGTGGTTGTAGTAGATGATCCACCGGAACGTGTCCGCCCTGGCCTCGGCCCTCGTCGGCCAAGTCTCCCTTCCTATCTCGGATTTGAGGCTGCCGAAGAAGGACTCTGCGGCAGCGTTGTCGTAGCAGGATCCGGTCCGGCCCATCGACTGGCGGATGTCCAGCTCACGGCAGGTTTCTGCATGAGCCGGGACGTGTACTGGCTGCCGCGGTCGGTGTGGAAGATCGCGTTGCCCGCCGTGCGGCCCTGCTGATGGGCCATGCGCAGAGCCGCTTCGGTCAGTTCCGCCTGCATGTGATCGGCGATCGACCAGCCGACCAGTTCCTTCGTGCACAGGTCGATCACCGTCGCCAGGTACAGCTTGCCTTCCCCGGTGGGCAGCTCGGTGATGTCTCCGACGAGTTTCAGACCGGCCATCGGAGCGGTGAAGTCCCGCCTGACCAGATCCCTCGCCGGCACCGCCTTCCTGTCCTGGCGGGTCAACGACTTGCGCCGACGCTTGGACATGCCCTGTATGGCGTGCTCGTGCATGATCCGCGCGACCCGTTTCCTGTTCGCCACGACACCCCGGCGGTGCAGGGCCCGGGTGACACGCAGGGCCCCGTAGGTTCCCGACGAGGCATCGTGGATCTGCCGGATCTCTACGAGCAGGTCCTCGTCCGAGGCGCTCTTCGCGTCTCTGGCGGGCTGGCGCTCCTTCCATCCGTAGTAGCTGGATCTGTCCCATCCCAGCAGGTCACACACCCTTTTGACCGGGTGTTCCGCGCGGATCTCATCAACGAAGCGGTAGCGGATCACTGCCCCGTCTCCCGTGCGAAATAGGCGGCTGCCTTCTGCAGGATGTCGATGTCCTGCCGGGCATGCGCCAGCTCGTGATTCCGCTCGGACAGCAGCCGGTCCAACTCGCGGACCTGCGCTTTCAGCGCTTCGACCTCCCGGCTCACCGCGACGTCACCGCCGTCGTTGCCGGCTGCCTTGCGCCTCCGGCCCAGTTCGCGCTCCACCCAGGTGCCCAGCGTCGCTTTGTGCACGCCCAGCGACCGGGCGATGTCCGCGACCGGCCTCTCCGGCGAGGAGAGCACCAACTCGACCGCGTCGTTCTTGAACTCTTCCGGGAACTGCTTGCCACGAGCCATGGCAGACCACTTCCACCCGCAGGCCGCCACGCGACCTGCCGTTCAGGTGTCGGCATCGAAGGGGTCACTTCACCAAGCCATCGACACCCTCGGCGCCGCCCTCAGCCGAGCCGACGACGGCAACGACGATCCATCTGCCGTGGCCGTCGTCCGCTGACGTTGCCGTCACCGTTGCCGTCAAACGACACGGGAGCCCCACCGAGCACAGCTCGGTGGGGCTCCCGTTTTCAGCTCTCCTGAAAGGCGAGAAATCCGATCAGTCCGATCGGACGAGGTCAGCAAGTTCGATTAGATACTCGTTAAACCTCAAGTCGCCATGAGCGGAAAAAAGCACCTCAAAGGCCGCCTGAAGAGCCATATTTGGGGCTTCCTTCAAATCGCACAGAGGGACCGTTGAAACCACATCGGAAAAGCTATAGGAGAGCTCCACCGCGCCTCCTACCATCACAGCTGTAATTGAATCCTGAGTTTGCGAGGATTCTACAACTGACGCACCGGAAGATACGACTTCGCGGCACAGCTGAACAAGCATCAGAACAAAGTCCACGACGGGGAGGCCAGGCGTCCTCAATTGAACCTCGTTGCACCCATCGCCGATCACCACGTCGGAACTGAAGCAGTGAAAAGTCAGGTCATCGGCCGTTAGCGTGCGAGCTGAGAGTCCCGACAGGCCGTCGGCACCCCAGGACGGATCGTCGATGCGAGGTAGGAATGTAAACGAGATCACTTCGTCCCCTAGTACATAAACTTCGGCATCGCGGTGACGAAGTTCCCCGCACCATCAACGGCTATTCTCATGCCGTTCTGGCCCATCGCACCGACTTCCACATCGCCGAAATCGTAGTCGATGTAATATCCGCCGCGAGGGTCGGACTTAGACCTAGGAACCTGCGTTCCGTTCTTGATCGCCTCATCCACCATCCCTCGGAATCGGGTCTTGTCGATGCCATCGGCAAATACATTCTCCACCTTTCCGGCCTTATGGTAGGCCCCTCCAGGTGAATGCTGGTCCCAAGCGTGGTCAAACTGCCGGGTTCCTACAACGCAGTTTGCATTGTGGACCAGTACCGGAGTCTTACCCGCCAGCACATAGTACGTGTGCAGGTCCCTGACAGTGAGGTTGTGGACCGTCGCTGCTTGAGTCCAGCGTTCGACCCCGTCGATCCGCACCAGGGCGCCGGCACTCGTGCGGAGTTGCTCTCCCGCCTCAAGGTCGGTGGCTTCGATCCAGGCGTTGAGTTCAGGCACCCAGAAGGGGTGGCCGTCCGTGGCGGTGACTGAGGCCGTGTCATCGCCCTTGTCGCCGTCCGTGTCGATCGTGACCTTGACCAGGTGCTTGAGGCCCTGGCCCTTGATCTCGGCCGTGACCTCTCGGGCCTTTGTCTCTCCTGATTCAGGGTCTGTGGCGAGAACCCTGTCACCGATCTTGACCTCTTCGATCGGTTTTGAGGTCCCGTCTGCCATCAGGACGGCGGTGCCCGGCACGAAGCTGTTGCAGCCGCCCCTCATCAGCTTGTTGGCGAGCTTCGACTTGCTGAGCCAGTTCTTGACTCCGCTGATCAGCTTGTCGCCGAGCTTCCAGAGGCGCTTGCCGAGGTCTGCCGCCTTTTTCCACTTCCAAGGCACGCCGTACTTCTTGGCCAGCTTGCCGACGATTCCGCCGACCGCACTGGAAATGATGTTGACCGCGGTTGCGCCGCACGCGCCGAGTGCTCCGGTTGTGAAGCAGTCCAGGGCGTCGGTGATGCCCAGTTCGTCTGCGGCGATCTTGGCCAGTTCCTTGGCCGCTGCTATCGCCCGCTGCTTGGCGATGTCCGCGTCCGTCTGGGCCTGGCGGGCCTTGTAATCAGACGGGGTCTCGGTGGGCGCCTGCACCCCGTAGTACGTGTAGTACTGCCCTGTGGGCTTGACGTCCCAGCCGCCGTTGCCGGTCGGCTTGCAGGCGACGCCGACCAGGGCGCAGTCGTCCGGCGCCAGGCCGCCCGGGTCCGAGAACGTGACCGGGTTGTTGAGGCTGTACGCGTAGCCGTTGATCTGCTGCGGGTCGGTGTAGTCGATGATCGGGTCGGCGGAGATGAACCGGCCCGTCGAGTCGTCGTACTCCCGCGCTCCGAGGGTCGTGAGGCCCGTGACCTTCTGGACCGTGCCGCCCACGAAGCCCTTGTCGTCGACCCAGTCCGTCGCAGACCCTTCGCGTTCCGCTCCGAAGGGGTCCATGCGGCGGCGCTGGGTGGCGCCGGTGGCCGCGTTCACGGCGAGCTGCGCCGTGCCGTGGTGGTCGGAGGCGAGGAAGGTGACACCGCCGTTGTCCCTGACCGCCACGGTCTGGCCGGCCAGGCTGTAATAGCGCGCGGCCGTCACCGCACCCGTGGACTTCTTCAGGTGCAGTTCCATGCCGGGCAGGTAGAACGTCGTCTCTTCGGCCGTCTTGCTGAGCAGGCGGTCGCCCGATGCGTCGTAGACGTAATCGGTAGTGGCGCCGTCCGCGTTGGTGACCTTGGTCAGCTCACCCTGCTTGTCCCAGCTCAGCTTCTGTGCGTCGCCGTTGAGGACGCGCTGCTCGGTGTTGCCGGTCGCATCGTAGGAGTACGTGTTGGCCAGCTTGACGGCGGGAGTACTCGACGTGGCCGTGGTGTCCACGACCTCGGTGGTGAGCTGGTGGACCGGACGTTACCGCCGTCGTCGTAGGTGTAACGGGCGTCGTACGCCACCGAGGCAGCGCCCTGTACATCGACTCGGGCGTTGATTGCCGACTGGCGACCTGTGCTCGCCCAGGGCATGGCTGGTTGCACTCCAGGGCCCCACCATCGGACGCGAGATTCGCAACTGTGCGTAATGCAAAGAGCATTACTGAGGCCGGGCTCAGGTAAGGGTCTCCCCCAGCCCCACCAGGTCCAGCAGTGCCCGGAGTTCCGGTGGGGTGCCGTGCAGGCGCAGGCTCGGTGCGCCCGCTCTGCGGGCCGTCAGGGAGAGGCGGGCGATCGCCTCGATCGTCGTCAGGTCCGGGTGGGCGACCGCGCTCGCGTCGCAGGCCGCCTCCGGGGTCGGGGACGTCGTCAGGGCCGCCGCCAGTTCCGTGCAGAGGCGGGGGACATCGGCCCGGGTGAGGGGGTCCGGGAGGACGACGGCGGCCGCCGGCTGCTCGGGGTTCATGTTCAGCAGACCGGCGGCGCGCCGGGAATTCATCGCATCGGGGTCAGGCGATGCGTTCCCGTACCACCGGGGTCGCCGTGAACGCGGTGCCCGCGGGCTCGATGTCGTACGCGTCCGGGAGCGCCTTCAGGGCGTAGTCGAACTTCTCCGGGGTGTCCGTGTGCAGCGTCAGCAGCGGCTGGCCGGCGGTGATCTCGTCGCCGGGCTTGGCGTGCAGCTCGATGCCCGCGCCGGCCTGGACCGGGTCCTCCTTGCGGGCGCGGCCCGCGCCGAGGCGCCAGGCGGCGACGCCGATGTCGTAGGCGTCCAGGCGGGTCAGGACGCCGGAGGAGGACGCCTTGATGACGTGCTGCTCGCGGGCGACCGGGAGCGCGGCGTCCGGGTCGCCGCCCTGGGCGGAGATCATGCGGCGCCAGACGTCCATCGCGGAGCCGTCCTGGAGGGCCTTCTCCGGGTCGGCGTCCTTGAGGCCGGCCGCGTCCAGCATCTCGCGGGCGAGGGCCAGCGTGAGGTCGATGACGTCCCTCGGGCCGCCGCCGGCCAGGACCTCGACGGACTCGCGGACCTCCAGGGCGTTGCCGGCGGTGAGGCCGAGCGGGGTGGACATGTCGGTGAGCAGGGCGACCGTGCGGACGCCGCTGTCGGTGCCGAGGGCGACCATGGTGGAGGCCAGCTCGCGGGCGTCGTCCAGGGTCTTCATGAAGGCGCCGGAGCCGACCTTGACGTCCAGGACCAGGGCGCCGGTGCCCTCGGCGATCTTCTTGGACATGATCGAGCTGGCGATGAGCGGGATCGCCTCGACGGTTCCGGTGACGTCGCGCAGCGCGTACAGCTTCTTGTCGGCGGGGGCCAGGCCGTCGCCCGCCGCGCAGATGACCGCGCCGGTGGTGTCGAGGACGTCCAGCATCTCGGCGTTCGAGAGGTGGGCGCGCCAGCCGGGGATGGACTCCAGCTTGTCCAGGGTGCCGCCGGTGTGGCCGAGGCCCCGGCCGCTGAGCTGGGGGACGGCCGCGCCGCAGGCGGCGACCAGCGGGGCGAGCGGCAGGGTGATCTTGTCGCCGACGCCGCCGGTGGAGTGCTTGTCCGTGGTGGGGCGGGAGAGGCCGGCGAAGTTCATCCGCTCGCCGGAGGCGATCATCGCGGCGGTCCAGCGGGCGATCTCCGTACGGTTCATGCCGTTCAGCAGGATCGCCATGGCCAGCGCGGACATCTGCTCGTCGGCGACCTCGCCGCGGGTGTACGCGTCGATGACCCAGTCGATCTGCTCGGGGGTCAGCTCGCCTCGGTCCCGCTTGGTGCGGATGACGGAGATGGCGTCCATGGTCTGGCGTCCTTCCGGCCGGTACGTACAAACGCGTGGGTCCGGTTGACTCTACGCGCATAGAGGGAAAAGAGGCGCCGGGCGGGCCCACTGGGGGCCCGCCCGGCGGGAGGCGTCAGCCGAGGTGCGACGGGCCGAACGCCTGGGGCAGCATCTCGTCCAGGGTGCGGAAGCCGTCCGGGGTCTCCAGGATCAGCTCCGGTCCGCCGAACTCGTACAGCAGCTGCCGGCACCGGCCGCACGGGACCAGGCTCTCGCCGGCCCCGTCCACGCAGGTGAAGTGGGTCAGCCGGCCGCCGCCCGTGGCGTGCAGCTGGGAGACCAGTCCGCACTCGGCGCAGAGCCCGATCCCGTACGAGGCGTTCTCGACGTTGCAGCCGGTGATCGTACGGCCGTCGTCCACGCGGGCGGCGACGCCGACCGGGTAGCCGGAGTACGGGGCGTACGCCCGGGACATGGCGTCCCGGGCCGCGGCCCGCAGGGCTTCCCAGTCGGCCTCGGTGAAGGGCGGGGGCGTCACTTGCCCTGGCCCTTGCGGTAGCGCATGCCGTCCGCCTTCGGCATCCGCAGCCGCTGCGCGGAGAGCGAGAGGACGAGGAGCGTGACGATGTACGGCGTGGCGCTGACGAACTCCGTGGGCACGCTGTCCGTACCGAGGTACCAGACCAGGACGGCGGCCGCGATGACCGCGCTGACGACGCCCTGCAGGTAGCTCTTGCGGTAGAGCTTCCACACGGCGAGGCCGACGAGCACCACGAACAGCAGCAGGAGCAGCGCGTGGACGGACTCGCCGCCGTTGCGCAGCTGGAGCGCGTCGGCGAAGCCGAACAGGCCCGCGCCCATGGCGAGTCCGCCGGGGCGCCAGTTGCCGAAGATCATCGCGGCGAGGCCGATGTAACCGCGTCCGCCGGTCTGGCCCTCGTTGTAGATGTGCGAGGTGACCAGGGAGAGGAAGGCGCCGCCGAGCCCGGCGAGACCGCCGGAGACGATCACCGCGACGTACTTGTACGTGTAGACGTTGACGCCCAGCGATTCGGCGGCGACCGGGTTCTCGCCGCAGGACCGCAGCCGCAGGCCGAACGCGGTCTTCCACAGGACGAAGAAGGTCCCGATGAAGAGCACGATGGCCAGGATCGTCAGCAGCGAGAGGTTGGTGACGAGGCCGCCGAGGATGCCGGCCAGGTCGGAGACGAAGAACCAGTGGTGCTTCTCGATGGAGCGCAGTCCGTCGGAGAGGCCGGGGATCGTCACCGAGGTGATCTCGTCGGCCGGCGGGGACTGCTTCGGGGAGCCGCCCTTGGCCGCCGCCTCGCCGGTGTTGAACCACAGCTTGGCGAAGTAGGTGGTGAAGCCGAGCGCCAGGATGTTGATCGCGATGCCGGAGATGATGTGGTCGACGCCGAAGGTGACGGTCGCGACCGCGTGCAGCAGGCCGCCGAGCATGCCGCCGATGACACCGGCGAGGACACCGAGCCAGGGGCTGGTCTGCCAGCCGGCCCAGGCGCCGAAGAAGGTGCCGAGGATCATCATGCCTTCGAGGCCGATGTTGACCACGCCGGCGCGTTCGGACCAGAGGCCGCCGAGACCGGCGAGGCCGATCGGCACGGCCATGGCGAGCGCGGCGCTGATCTGGCCCGCCGAGGTGACGTCCTGGGCGCCGGTGATGGCGCGCACGGCGGACAGCGCGAGCAGGACGCCCGCGACGATCAGCAGGATGACGGGGAAGGAGAGGCGGGAACGCCCGCTCTTGCCGCCGGAGACCTTGGGGGCCGCCGGGGGCGGGGTGGAAGTCGCCGTGGCGCTCACGCCGACACCTCCTGCTGGTCGGAGTTACGGGCGGCCTGTGCGGCGAGTTCCGCGCCGACCTTGCTCTGCTGGCGCTTGAGTCCGTAGCGGCGGACGACTTCGTACGCGATGACGACGCACAGGACGATGACGCCCTGGATCACGCCGACGATCTCCTTGTCGTACCCCTCGAACTCCAGCTTTCCGGTGCCGCGCTCCAGGAAGCCCCAGAGCAGCGCGCCGAGCGCGATGCCGACGGGGTGGTTGCGGCCGAGGAGGGCGATGGCGATGCCGGTGAAGCCGATGCCGACCGGGAAGTCGCCGCTGAACTCGTGGCTGTCGTTGAGCAGCGTCGGCATGCCGATGAGGCCGGCGACGGCGCCCGAGATGAGCATCGAGGTGATGACCATGCGGCGGACGTTGACCCCGCTGGCCTCGGCGGCGGAGCCGGACTGGCCGACGGTGCGCAGGTCGAAGCCGAAGCGGGTGCGGGAGAGCGTGAACCAGTACGCGATGCCGGCGGCGACGGCCACGACGATGAAGCCCCAGACGGGCGTCGGGGTCGTCGGGAACTCGAAGAAGTGCGAGGACTCCGGGAGCGGCTTGGTGGAGATCTTGGTGCCGGCCTCGTCGAGGTGGCCGAGGCGGTTCTGCTGGAGCAGGTAGCCGATGACCGCGGTGGCGATGGAGTTCAGCATGATGGTCGAGACGACCTCGCTGACGCCCCGGGTGACCTTGAGCAGACCGGCGATGCCGGCCCACATGGCGCCGACGATCATCGCGGTGAGGATGATCAGCGGGATCTGGAGGGCGCCGGGCAGGGTCAGCGCGCCGCCGAGCGCGGCGGCGAAGAAGGCGGCGAGGCGGTACTGCCCGTCGACGCCGATGTTGAAGAGGTTCATCCGGAAGCCGACGGCCACCGCGAGACCCGCGAGGTAGTACGTCGTCGCCTTGTTGAGGATGTAGACCTGGCTGTCCGACTTCAGGCCGTAGTCGAACATGATGCCGAAGGCGTTGAACGGCTCCTTGCCGGTGGCGGCGAGCACGAGTGCCGTCACCAGGAAGGCGACCACGATCGCGAGTACGGGGGCCGCGATCCCCAGGAGCAGCCGCTCCTTGTCGATCTTCTTCATCGGTCCTCTCCCCCTTCGCGGGGGTCGGTGTCGTCGTCCGTGGCGGGCGCGGCGGGCGCCTCGCCCTCCTCCGGCGCTTCCAGGTGGCCGCTGGCCGCGCCGGTCATCGCCGAGCCCAGCTCCTCGGGGTGATGTCCGCCGGGTCGGCGTCCGCGACCAGGCGGCCGCGGTACATGACGCGCAGGGTGTCGGAGAGCCCGATCAGCTCGTCCAGGTCGGCGGAGATCAGCAGGACCGCCAGGCCCTCGCTCCGGGCCTCGCGGATCTGGTCCCAGATCTGCGCCTGCGCGCCGACGTCCACGCCCCGGGTGGGGTGCGCGGCGATCAGGAGCTTGGGCGCGTGGCTCATCTCGCGGCCGACGATCAGCTTCTGCTGGTTGCCGCCGGAGAGGGAGGCCGCGGTGACGTCGATCCCGGGGGTGCGGACGTCGTACTCGCGGACGATGCGCTCGGTGTCGGTGCGGGCGGCCTTGATGTCGAGGAAGGCGCCCCGGCTGTTGGGCCGCTCGGTGACGTGGCCGAGGATGCGGTTCTCCCAGAGCGGGGCCTCCAGGAGGAGGCCGTGCCGGTGGCGGTCCTCGGGGATGACGGCCATGCCGCCCTCGCGGCGCCTGCGGGTCGGGGTGCGGGAGATGTCCGTGCCGTCGAGCGTGAGGACGCCCGCGTCCGGGGTGCGCATGCCCATGATCGCGTCGACCAGTTCGGACTGGCCGTTGCCCTCCACGCCGGCGATGCCCAGGACCTCGCCCTTGTGGATGGTGAAGGTGATGCCGTCGAGCACGGCGCGCACGGCGCCGTCCGGGTCGGTCGCGGTGAGCCGCAGGCCGTCCACGGTGAGCATGGGCGTGTCGGTGACCGTGGACTCGCGGGTCTCCGGGGAGGGCAGCTCGCTGCCGACCATCAGCTCGGCGAGCTGCTTGGTCGTGGTGTTGCGGGGGTCGGCGGTGCCCACGGTGGTGCCGCGCCGGATGACCGTGATCTCGTCGGCGACCGACAGGACCTCGCCCAGCTTGTGCGAGATGAAGATGACGGTCAGGCCCTCGGCCTTGAGCTCGCGCAGGTTGTCGAAGAGCGCGTCGACCTCCTGGGGCACGAGGACCGCGGTCGGCTCGTCGAGGATCAGGGTGCGGGCGCCCCGGTAGAGGACCTTCAGGATCTCCACGCGCTGCCGGTCGGCGACGCCGAGGTCCTCGACCATGGCGTCCGGGCGGACGCCGAGGCCGTACGCGTCGGAGATCTCGCGGATCTTGGCGCGGGCCCGGTCCCCGATGCCGTACAGCTTCTCGGAGCCGAGGACGACGTTCTCGAGGACGGTGAGGTAGTCGGCGAGCATGAAGTGCTGGTGCACCATGCCGATGCCGCGGTCGATGGCGTCGCCCGGGTTGGAGAACACGGCCTGTTCGCCGTCGACCGCGATGGTGCCCTCGTCCGGCTTCTGCATGCCGTAAAGGATCTTCATCAGAGTGGACTTGCCGGCGCCGTTCTCGCCGACGAGGGCGTGGACGGTGCCGCGGCGCACGGTGATGTCGATGTCGTGGTTGGCCACGACCCCGGGGAACCGCTTGGTGATACCGCGGAGCTCCACGGCGTTGGGACTGCTGGACGCGTTGATGGCGCACTCTCCTTGGCAGGAGCGGAGGGCGGGGGCGGTGAGGACGGGAAGGCGGGGGGTGGAAAACGTATCGCGCCCGGCCGGTTCCAGTCCCGACGCTACGCGCGTAGCGTCGCCGAATCGTTGGCCACCTGATCACAGGTGGCCGCCACCCCGCCGGGGGTACGTGAATCGGGGCCCGGAACGGGCGGCCGAAGCCGCTCGCCGGGCCCCGATCGACGGTGGATCAGGTCGTGGTCTTGACCGTGATGGTGCCGTCGACGATCTTCTTCTTCGCCTCGTCGAGCTGGGTCTGGATGTCCTTGAGGTGGTCACCCGTGGGGGTCAGGCTGACGCCGCCCTTGGCCAGCGAGTACGTCTGGGTGCCGGTCAGCGGCTTGCCGTCCTTGACGGACTTGACCAGGTCGAAGACGCCGGAGTCGACGTTCTTGACGACCGAGGTCAGGATCGTGTCGGCGTACTTCGACAGGGCCGGGTCCTTGGCCTGGTCGGAGTCGACGCCGATGGACCAGGCGCCCTTCTTGCCGGCGACGGCCTCGATCGAGCCGGCGCCCGAGCCGCCCGCGGCGGCGAAGATGACGTCGATGCCCTTGTCGAGCATGCCCTTGGCGGCGGCCTTGCCCTTGTCGGGGCTGCCGAAGCCGGAGAGGTCCGAGCCGGTGGACAGGTACTGGATCTGCACCGTGGCCTTCGGCTTGGTGTCCAGGACGCCCTGGCGGAAACCGGCCGCGAACTTCTTGATCAGCGGGAGGTCGACGCCGCCGATGAAGCCGATCTTGTCGTCCTTGGACTTCAGCGCCGCCGCGACACCGGCGAGGTACGAGCCCTGCTCCTCGGTGAAGACGATGTTGGCGACGTTCTTCGCGTCGGAGACCGAGTCGACCAGGCCGAAGCTGACCTTCGGGTACTTGGGCGCGATCTTGTCGACCGCCTCCTTGTACGCGAAGCCGATCGCGATGACCGGGTTGTAGCCGCCCTCGGCGAGCGACTGGAGGCGCTGGTCGCGGTCGGCCGAGCTCTCGCCGGTCTTGGCGGTCAGCTCCTTCGTCTCGGCGCCGAACTCGGCCTTGGCCTTGTCCAGGCCGCGCGCGGCGGAGTCGTTGAACGAGTTGTCGCCACGGCCGCCGACGTCGTAGGCCATGCCGATCTTCATCTTGCCGTCGTCGGAGCCGCTGCTCTCGTCGGACGACTCGCCGCACGCGGTGGCGGTGAGAGCGAGGGCCGCGGTGACGGCGATCGCGGCGCTGAACTTGGATACCCGGCGCAAGGGAAGGCTCCTTCAAACCTGACCGAAGCGCCTCTTCCGGCGCTGGTTTCGCCGCGATCGTAACGCGCGTAGATGTCAGATAAAGCCCTGTACGGAAGCCGTTATCGGATCGTCGCGAACGCGCGCCGAACCCAGGGCGGCGTGTCCGGTTACAGGTGGTTGACGTGGAGCAACGCGGAGGCGGTGAAGAGCTCCACACCGACCGTGATCGCTTCCTCGTCCACGTCGAAATTGCCCCGGTGGAGGTCGAGCCCGCGCGTGTCGCCGGGGGTACGGACCCCGAGCCGCGCCATGGCCCCCGGGACGTGCTCCAGGTACCAGGAGAAGTCCTCGCCGCCGAGGCTCTGCTCGGTGTCCTCGATGGCGTACGGGCCCCGGCGCGCGGTCATCGCACCGGCCAGGAGGTCGATCGCGCCGGCCTCGTTGACGACGGGCGGGACGCCCCGGACGTAGTTGATCACCGTCTTGGCTCGGTGCATCCCGGCGACCTCGTCGATCGCGGCGTGCACCAGGTCCGGCGCCTCGCGCCACGCCTTGAGGTCCAGGCAGCGGACCGTGCCGGAGAGCTCCGCGTGCTGCGGGATGACATTGCAGGCGTGGCCCGTCTCCAGGCGCCCCCAGGTCAGGGCGAGCCCGGCCCGCGCGTCGACCCGGCGGGCCAGCAGGGCGGGCACCTCGGTGGCGACCTTGGCGGCGGCGGTGACCAGGTCCGTGGTCAGGTGGGGGCGGGCGGTGTGGCCGCCGGGCCCGTCCAGGGAGAGTTCGAGGCGGTCGCAGGCGGAGGTGATCGCGCCGACCCGGAGCCCGATCCGGCCGACGTCCACCTTCGGGTCGCAGTGGACGCCGATGATCCGGCCGACGCCGTCCAGGGCCCCGGACGCGATCGCGTCGGGCGCCCCGCCGGGCAGGACCTCCTCGGCCGGCTGGAAGATCAGCCGCACCGGGTTGGGCAGCAGCCCCTGCCGGTCCAGCTCGGCGAGGACGAGGCCGGCGCCGAGCACGGCGGTGGTGTGGACGTCGTGCCCGCAGGCGTGGGCGCGGTCGGGCACGGTGGAGCGGTAGGGCACCCCGGCCTTGGTGTCCGGGATGGGGAGCGCGTCGATGTCGGCCCGGAGCGCGAGCATCGGCCGGGTGTCCTCCCCGCGCGTCCCGACGTCGCACAGGAGCCCGGTCCCGGAGGCGAGCACCTTCGGCGCGAGCCCGGCCTGCTCCAGCCGGGCCTTGATCGCCGCGGTGGTGCGGAACTCCTGTTTGCCCAGCTCGGGGTGCATGTGGAGATCCCTGCGGAAGGCGATCAGCTCGGCGCGCAGGGCGTCGGGCAGCGCGCCGGGCAGGCTCTCGCCCTGGGAGGGACCGGCTTCGGACTCGGGGCAGATCAACTGGCTCACCTTCTGAAGGGTAAGCCTGTTCCCTCCTCAACTGACCATGAAACAAGAAAACTTCAGCCACACAGGCGAATGTTTGGCCGCGTCTCAGCGTGTGGGACGCGCGCGGGATGGGTACACTCCGGCGCTCGCCTCGCGGTGGAGCGGCGCTCGGGCGGGGTGGGCGCGGACAGCCCCCGGCGCCCCCTCACGCCTCCCCCGTCACCGCCGTGACCCGCCACGGTGCCAGGCGGTGGACGTCGCGGGCCGTCTCCGTGACGCCGCTCAGGAAGCCCTGGGCGCGGGGGGAGGCCGTTTCGTGGAGCCATTCCGGGGCGATGTCGCAGACCGCGACCTTCACCTCGGTGCCGGCCAGGGCGAGGGGCAGGGTGTGGACCACGGTGGACGGGAAGCTCACCACCGTGCGGCCGATCGGACCGCGGCGGGCGATGAGCTCCAGGGGGAGGTCGGGGCGGACGATCTCCAGGCCGGTGACCGCCTCCAGGGCGTGCAGCTTCTCGGTGGACTCGCGGCGGTGCGCGAAGTAGCGGGTGGCCCCGTGCGTACGGGCGAGGGCGGCGACCGCCTCCAGATAGCGGGCCCGGTCCACCACGCCCGTCTCGACCAGCGAGGTGCCGACCAGGTCCGCGCCCTTGGTGAGCGAGGGCGGGCCGAAGCGGGACCGGGTCCAGGAGAAGGTGTTCGGGATGAGGGTGACGCCCGGCGGCGGGACCACGGGCATGGCGGTGAACAGCTCGACCTCGCGCGCCGCCGACGGCGTGAAGCGGCGCCGCGCGGTGGACGTCACGGGGGCGAGGGCCAGCTCGCGCGGGCCGAGGCCGCCGCGCCGGTGCCAGCGCACCAGGCGCTCGCCCCGGGTGAGCTGGGCGACGAACTCCATGGTGGCGGTGCCGTCGTCCACCACGGTGAGGCGGCGGGGGCGTACGAGCGTGAGCAGCAGCTGCACGTAACGCGAGAAGGGGTCGCCGATCACGATGTGGTCGGCGTTGCGGACGAGCCGGGTGAGGGCGCGCAGCGACTTCAGGGGGGTGCCCGAGTCGCCGCGCGCCTCCTGCCAGCGCACGGTCATGCCCTCGTCGCGGGCCAGCTCCGCCATCCGGCGCAGCTGGCCGCGCGACATCGGGTCGACCGGGGGGAGGACGACGACGGTGACGTCGGTCAGGACGCGCCCGCCGCCTCCCTCGGTGACGGCCCACTCCAGGACGTTCAGGAGCTGGACCGGGCTCTCGACGAAGGCGAGGTTCACCGGCCGGCCCGTCAGACCGCGACCGGCTCGGCGGCCGGGGCCGCCGCGTCGCTCTCCGCCACGACACCCGGGACCCGGCGGAGCTTCTTCATCGGGCCGAGCTCGGACTCGTACACCTTCTTGACGCCGTCGCCGAGGCTCGCCTCGATGGTGCGGATGTCGCGGACGAGGCGGGACAGGCCCTGCGGTTCGACGGACGCGGCCTGGTCGGAGCCCCACATGGCGCGGTCCAGGGTGATGTGGCGCTCGACGAACGCGGCGCCGAGGGCGACGGCGGCGAGGGTGGTCTGGAGGCCCGTCTCGTGGCCGCTGTAGCCGATCGGGACGTTGGGGTACTCCTGCTGGAGGGTGTTGATGACCCGCAGGTTCAGCTCCTCGGCCTTCGCCGGGTACGTGGAGGTGGCGTGGCAGAGCAGGATGTTGTCGGAGCCCAGCACCTCGACGGCGTGCCGGATCTGGCGCGGGGTCGACATGCCGGTGGAGAGGATCACCGTGCGGCCGGTGGCGCGCAGGGTGCGCAGCAGCTCGTCGTCGGTGAGCGAGGCGGAGGCGACCTTGTGGGCGGGGACGTCGAACTTCTCCAGGAAGGCGACGGCCTCGGTGTCCCACGGGGACGCGAACCAGTCGATGCCGCGCTTCGCGCAGTGCTCGGAGATGGCCCGGTACTCGTCCTCGCCGAACTCGACGCGGTGGCGGTAGTCGATGTACGTCATGCGGCCCCAGGGGGTGTCGCGCTCGATGTCCCACTGGTCGCGCGGGGTGCAGATCTCCGGGGTGCGCTTCTGGAACTTGACGGCGTCGCAGCCGGCTTCGGCGGCCACGTCGATCAGCGCGAGGGCGTTGTCGAGGTCGCCGTTGTGGTTGATGCCGATCTCGCCGGTGATGTAGACGGGGTTGCCGGGTCCGGCGGTGCGGTTGCCGAGGGTGCGCAGGCGGGAGGTGCTCATGAGGGTGTTCCTTACTGGGTGGGGGCTGAGGTGGAGGCCGTGGTGAGGGTGGGGCCCAGGAGCCAGGCCGCGATCTCGCGGATGGCGCCGGAGCCGCCCGGGGTGGTCGTCACGGCGCGCGCCGCTGCGCGCACCGAGTCGTGGGCGCTCGCGACGGCCACGGGCCAGCCGGCGAGCGCGAAGCAGGGGAGGTCGTTGACGTCGTTGCCGACGTACATGACGCGTTCGGGTGCGAGGGACTGCTCGTCGCACCACTGCTTGAGCGCGAGGTCCTTGCGGTCGACGCCGTGCAGGACCGGCACGCGCAGCTTGCGGGCGCGGGCGGCGACGACGGGGTTCTGTTCGGTGGACAGGATCAGCAGCGGCACGCCCGCCTTGCGGAGGGCGGCGATGCCGAGCCCGTCGCCCCGGTGCACGGCGACGGTCTCGCGTCCTTCGGAGTCCACGAGGACCCGGTCGTCGGTCTGGGTCCCGTCGAAGTCGAGGACGACGGCGTCGATGTCGTCCAGGGTCGGCAGCGGGGCCGGGTCCAGGAGCGGGGCCAGGGCGCGGGCGCGGGCCAGGTCGTGCGGGTCGTCGATCTCCAGGACGCGCGCCGGGTCGGTGCGGACCAGCGCGGTGTGGCCGAAGAAGCGGTGCCGGTGGGTGCGGAAGCCCGCGGCGTCCATGGCGTAGGCGGCGCCCGTCTCCAGCAGGTCCTCGGGGCGGTCCTGGCGGCGCGGGCGGACCCGCTTGTCGTGGTTGACGCCGTAGTTGTGGTCCTCGACCGCGGTGCCGTCGCGCCACAGGAAGCCGTGGAAGGGGGCGACGGTGAGGGCGGTGTCGGCGCCCTCGCGGGCGACGGCGGCGGCGACCCCGTCGATGTCCTCGCGGGTGACGAAGGGGCTGGTGCACTGGACGAGCAGGACGACGTCGGCGGTACGTCCCCGCAGCGCCTCGTAGGCGTCGAGGGCGTGCAGCACGGCGGCCTCGCTGGTCGCGGTGTCGCCGGCGATCTCCTCGGGGCGCTGTACGCAGTGCAGCCGGCCGCTCTCGCCGAGGGCTTCGGCCGCCGCGCGGGCGGCCTCGGCGACGGCGGGCGCGTCGGTCGTCACCACGACGTCGGTGACCTCGCCGGAGGCCAGGCAGGCGTTCACGGCGCGGGCGACGAGCGGGACGCCGCCGACCCGGGCGAGGTTCTTGGCGGGGACGCCCTTGGAGCCGCCGCGCGCGGGGATGACGGCGAGCACGGTGGGTCGGTTCATCGGTGCTCCGGTGGGTGTGGTTTCGGTGGCGGTCACAGCTCCCCCATCCGCCGGACGACCGGGGCGACGCGCTGGACGCCGTGCCGGTACGCGCCCCGGGCCGCGTCCCGGACCGCCTCGCGCACCGCGGTCCTGACCCGGCCGGCCTCGCGGGGCGCGGCGGCGCCGGGCAGCGGGTGGCCGTCCGGGGCCAGGTGGTGGCGGGCGAGGATGCCGGGGAGGTAGCCGGGGGCGGTGGCGGGCGTGTAGTAGGGCGCCGGGTCGGGCAGCCGGCCCCGGGCCAGCAGTGCGGTGACCCGGGCCCGTGCGGTGTCGTACGCGGTGGGGTAGCTGCCGTCGGCGGCGACGCCCTGGCCGGCCAGCCATTCCGGGTCGGGTTCCGGGTGCCCGCCGCCGTCGAGGTGGTCGAAGGAGGTGAGCAGTCCGGACCCGGTGAAGTGGTGGTTGCCGAGGGCTTCGCGCACCCCGAGGTCGGTGAGGACGGCGGTGGGGATGCGGCGGTGCAGGGCCTCCAGGGCGGCCGTGGAGGAGACGGTGACGAGGAGGTCGGTGCGGTCCAGGACCTCGCCCATGTGCCCGTACACCAGGCGGAAGTTGGGCGGGAGTCCGCCGGGCAGGCGCTCGGCGAGCCGCTGGTAGGGGTGCTCCTCGATGTGCGTGGTGTGCTCGCCGGGCCTGGAGCGCAGCTTCAGCAGCACCTCGCGGCGGGGGTGCAGCCGGGCGTGCTCGACCAGCCTGCGCAGCAGGTACGTCCGGTCGGCGCGGTTCTCCGGTACGGAGGGCTGGGCGGCGAACACCAGGGTGTCGCGGCCCGGTTCGGGCCGGTAGGGCTCGCCGCCGAGGAACGGGAGGGCGGCCTCGGTGACGGCCGAGGCGTCGGCGCCCACTCCCTCGTACACCGCGCGGAAACGCCGGGCGTCGTGGCGGGAGTTGGCGAGGACGACGTCGGCGCCGTGGCGGAGCAGGAGCCCGTCGGTGAGCTTCTCGTAGACGACGCCGACGTAGCCGGTGACGAGGACGGGCCTCGTGGGCAGCCGGAGCGCCGCGATGCCGTGCAGCATGGCCTGGACGGCGCCGCCGACGAGGGCGAGGACGACGACGTCGTATCCCTCGTCCCTCACGGTGTGCAGGAATTCGGCGGCCGTGACCTCGCGCACCCGGTCGGCCGGAATCCCCACGTCGCCGACCTCGGCGAGCTGGCGGGGGGTCGGGGTCGCCCGGCCGCGCAGCAGCAGTCCGCTGATCTCCACCCGCTGCGCGGGCGCCCCGGACACGGGGGCGGTGAGGCGGTGCGCGGTGAGCGCGCCCCATTTCCACCGGGTGTCGGAGTCGGCGATCACGGCTGCCCTGAGGGCGGTCGTCTTTTCGGTACGTCGTGGCACGTCTCCGAATTTAGGAAGGCATTCGGATTCGCGGCCCAACGTGACGGCAACAGCGGGTTAACAGCCCGCCGACACCCGGAGAATCAGCTGATGGAATGGGTGTTCCGGGGCGGGGAATCGGGCCGGTTCATTGGCCCGACATTCTTCGTTCACCTGGTGTACCCGTCGGGTCCAGGGTAAATGCCGGACCGACCCCTAGCGTGGTCCGCGTGGTCAAGCTCTCCGTCATCGTGCCGTTCTACAACGTTCGGGCCTACGCCCCCGACACCCTGAGAAGTCTGCGGGCCAATGCCCGCGAGGGGGTCGAATTCATCCTCGTCGACGACTGTTCGTCCGACGGGACCCTGGAGATCCTTCAGCGCGCCGAGCGCGAACTCCCGGGTGCCGTCCTGGTCCCGCACGAGCGGAACGGGGGCCTGGCCACCGCACGCAACACGGGGATCGACGCGGCGCGCGGCGAATACCTCACGTTCCTGGACGGCGACGACTGGGCGGCGCCCGGGCACTACGAGCGGCTGCTGGCCGCGATCACGGCCCTGGGCTGCGATTTCGTCCGTACGGACCATGTGCAGTTCACCGACCGGGTGCGCACGCTCCACCGCGTCCCGTTCGGGCTGCGGAACACCGTGGTCAGCCCGCGCGAGGTGATCCTGCCGGCCGACCGGTCGACGCCGGTGGACTACGCGTACGCCTGGGCCGGGGCCTATCACCGCAGGCTCGCGGACTCGGGGCTGCTGCGGTTCCGGGACGGGCTGCGCACGGCGGAGGACCGGCCGTGGATCTGGCGGCTGCACCGGGAGGCCGAGTCCTTCGCGGCGGTCGGGCTGCCCGGGATCTTCTACCGGCGCGGGGTCGCCTCCTCGCTGACCCAGATCGGCGATGTGCGCCAGCTGGACTTCATTCGCGCGTTCGACCAGGTGCTGGAGGAAACGGCCCTGGATCCGGAGGCGGACCGGCTGATGCCGAAGGCCGTGCGTACGTACTGCGCGGTCATGGCGCACCATTTGGAATCCATCGAAAGGTTCGAACCAGCAGTGGCCAGGAAATTGCGCTCGATGAGTGCGGCTTCGCTGCGGCGCATGCCCCAGGACATTCTCGCGGAAACGCTGAATTCGCTGGGTGAACGCCGTGCGGACCGGCTGCGCCGGGTGCGCCGCCGTTCCGTCTCGCGGGAGGTCGCGGCCTGATGCCCGGCACCACCCAGGTCTTCTCGGCGTGCACGCAGTACGCCGCCGCCACGCTCGTCGCGGCCCTGCGCTCCGGCATGTTCGGGCCGCGCTCCGAGCACCGGCGCATCCTCGTCGTGAGCGACACCTCGCCCGCCCCGGAGCTGGGCACTCCGCTGCACCGGCGCCCCGGTTTCGAGGCGCTGGCCGCCGAGTTCGACGCGGTGCGGTCCTGGAACGACTTCATCAGCCCGTTCCACCCGGCGGGCTGGGCGCCCCGGGAGCAGGACGCCCCGCTGTGGGAGCGGGCCGTGCGCGCGGCCTGGGACCTCGGTGACGAACCGGTCGAGCTGGCCTGCGAGTCCATCCAGGCCAACCCCGCGCAGGCGCTGGCGGCGGTCTTCGGGGACAGCCCGCTGCATGTGTACGCGGACGGCCTGATGAGCTACGGACCGACCCGCAGCCGGCTCGACCAGCTGGTCGGCACCCGCATCCGCCGCCTGCTCCACCTGGACCTGGTGCCGGGGCTGAAGCCCCTGCTGCTCACGGAGTTCGGGGTGGAGCCGGAGGTCGTCCCGACGGACGCGTTCCTCAAGGTGCTGGGCGAGCTGGCCGACCCGGTCGCCGCCCCCGAGGCCCCGGGCCCCGTGCTCGTTCTCGGTCAGTACATGTCCACCCTGGGAATCCTGACGCCCCGCCAGGAGGAGGACCTGCACGCGGAGATGGTGCGCGGCGCGGTCGCCCTGGGCCACACCCGTATCGTCTTCAAACCGCACCCCAGCGCGCCCGCCCACTGGACGCGCGCGCTGGAGGAGGAGGCGGTACGGCTCGGCGCCACGCTCACCGTGGCGGACAGCCCGGTCCTGGCCGAGACGCTGTTCGAGTCGATGCGCCCCGCCCTCGTCGTCGGCTGCTTCTCCACCGCGCTGCTGACCGCCGCCTCGTTCTACGGGCTGCCGGTCGCCCGCCTGGGCACGGGCCCGCTGCTGCACCAGCTCAGCCCGTACCAGAACAGCAACCGCATCCCCGTGACCATCGTGGACGCGCTCCTCCCCGACCTGGCCGACCCGGCGGCGGTGACCGGCTGGTCGATGCCCTCGCCCGAGGAGATCGCGCGCGGGACCGCCGGGCTGGTCGGCGCGGTCGGCTACGCGATGCAGCCGCAGCTCCAGGCCCCCTGCGCCCCGTCGCCGAGCGCTATCTCAGCGGCCACCGGGACAGCGTGCGGCGGTACTTCAAGCGGCGGCGGCTGACCGCGCTCGGGCTGCCGGGGGCGATTCCGGCGCAGCTCACGTTCATCCCGCGCAACGCGACGGTCCGCCGGATAGCGCGCCGGGCCCGGACGCTGAAGCGGGCTGCGGCCGGCTGAGCATGAGGAAACTCCCGATACTCCGGTCGCCGCGCGGCCGGGCCGCCGCCCTGGCCGCCGTGCTCGCCGCCCTCACCGTCTGCGCCGGGGACGCGGTGGCCCGCAGCTACCCCTTCGGCCCGCACACCCGCAGCGTCAACGACCTGGGCAACCAGTTCGTCCCGTTCCACGCCCGCCTCTGGGACCTGCTGCACGGCCGCGCCGACGGCGGCCTGCTCCTCAACTGGCAGTCCGGCTTCGGCACGGGCTTCCTGCCCGACTTCGGTACGTATCTGAGCAGCCCGTTCGCCCTGCTCGTCGGCGTCTTCCCCCGGGACCGCATCGACCTGGCGGTGTACGCGGTCACGCTGGTGAAGACCGGGGCGGCGGCGGCCGCGATGACCTGGCTGCTGACGGCGCTCCGTCGCGGCCGGGGCCGGGAGTGGGCGGCGATCGTGCTCGGCGCCTCGTACGCGCTGTGCGGGTGGTCGGTGATCGAGGCCGTGTACAACCCGATGTGGCTGGACGGGCTGGTCGCGTTCCCGCTGCTGTGCCTGGCCGCCGAGTGGGCCCGCACGGGCCGTCGCCCGGTCCTGGGCACGCTGCTGGTGACGCTGGCCTGGGTGTCGAACTTCTACACCGCGTACATGGCGACGCTCGGTGCGGCGCTGGTGCTGGTGGTGCGGCTGCTGGTGGAGGACGGGACGCGCCCGGAGCGGATACGGGGGCTGGGCCGCGCGGTCCGGACGGTGGCGCTCGGGACCGGGCTGGCCGCGCCGGTCCTGGTGCCGGTGTTCCTCGGGACGCGGCACGCCTACCCGGGCTGGACGCGTGCGTTCGCCCCGGCGGCCTGGCCCGATGTCGCGGCCCGGTTGCTCCCGGCGACGTACAGCTTCTTCAGCCCGGCGCTCTTCCTCGGCACCGGCGCCCTGCTCCTGGCGGGCGCCCTGGCCTTCCACCGGGCCGTCCCGCGCACCGAACGCCTGGTGTGGGCGGGGCTCGTGGCGGGGGTCGCGCTGTCCTTGCAGTGGGGGCCGACGCATCTGCTGTGGCACGCCTTCGCGACGCCCAACGGCAGTCCGTACCGCCAGACGTTCGTGCTGTCCGGGCTCCTGGTGATCACCGCCTGGCTGTCGGTCGCCTCCGGCTGGCCGGACCGGCGGGCGCTGCTCGGCGGCGCCGGGGTGGTCGCGCTGATCGCCGCCGGGGCCGCGTCCAGCGCCCTGGTCACCGCGTGGACGTACCCGCTGTTCGCGGCGGGCCTGGCGGCCGTGGCGGGCGCCCTGGTCCTGGCCCGGCGCGGCCGGTACGCCGTGCTGGCGGCGCTGCTGCTGGTCGGGGCGCAGGCCGGGCAGGCCGCCGCGACGACCGCGTACGCCGACCGGCAGCGGCTGGGGCGGCTGGACGACTACGCCCCGTGGGGTGAGCGCCAGCGCCTCCAGGCCGCCGCGGTCGCCGAGGCGGACGGCTGGCCGCGCTACCGGACCGATCCGGGCCTGGAGCAGAGCACGGCGAACGATCCGCTGCTGACCGGCGGCCAGGGCGGCGCGTACTACAGCAGCCACACCCCGGACGTGCTGACCCGCACCTTCCTCGCCCTGGGCGCCGGGTGGACGTCCAACGGCCGCGCCCTGCACGACCTGGACAACCCGGTGACGGACGCGGTGTTCTCCGTGGGCGCCCGCGTGCACATGCCGCGCGACCCGCACCAGGGCTGGAACCGCCCGGACGACCGCCCGGTCACGGTGACCCACGAGGACGTGCCCCCGCTGGTGACCGTGCGGCCCGCCAACGGGGCGGTGCACTACGGGCGTTCACCCTTCCGCAACCAGGAGAAGCTGCTCGGCGCCTCCGTCTACACCGTGCCGGAGACCACCCTGCGCGCGGCGGACGGGAGCGGCGCACCGGACACGGGCGCGTACGACTACGCGGTGCGGCCCGGCGCGTACACCCTCCGTGCCGCCTGTCCGGCGGGCAGCGAGGTGTATCTGTGGGCGCCGGACCTGTTCGGCCGCGCGCGACTCGGTTCGGGGGAAGAGGCGGACTTCCGGGGCGAGTTGCCGGGCCGCCGGGCCGAGCTGCGGAAGCTGGGCGACGGGGGCGGGACGCTCGACGTGGCGGTGCGGGTGGCCCGGCCGGGGACCGTCCCGCACGAGGCCGTCGGCTGCCTGGACCGGGACCGGCTGGCCGCCGCGGTGGCCGGGCTGAAGCGGACGGGCGCGACGCGGGTGACGGTCACCGGAAGCGGTGTACGCGCCGAACTCCCACCCGGGACGCACGGTTTGGCGGTGCTCGCCGCGCCCCGGATCGCCGGGTGGAGCTGCGGGGGCCGTCCGGCCGGCTCGTACCTCGGGCTGGTCGCGGCCCCGGTGAGCGGCGACCGGCCGGTGCTGGACTGCGCGTACCGGCCGCCGGGGCTGAAGGCGGGGAGCCTGGCCGGGGGTGTGGCGCTGCTGGGGCTGGTGGCGGTGGGGGTGGCCGGGCGGCGGCGCAGGACGGCACCGTAAACCCGTACACCCGCGACGACACCGAGACTTCATCTCCGCGTGGTGGGAGCGGCCCGGCGCTCGCGCGTACGTTCCCAGCCATGGCCTCCCTTCTGAACAACCGCCTGACCCGGCGCGCCCTGCGCCCCGCCGCCGCCCTGGTCGACCGCCGCATCCAGCAGCGCGTGGAGCGCGCCGCCGGACCGCTGCGCGGCGAACTCGCCACCCTGCGGAGGGAGTACGAGGAGGAGCGGCGCGGCCGGTACGCCGTGGAGCTGCTGCTCGACGGGACCGGGCGCGGCGCCCACCGCATGCCCCCGGCCCACGAGGTGGACCGGCTGGTCCGCGAGGTGGGGGCGCTGGCCGGGGACAGCGCGGCGGCGCGGCGCAGTGTGGTGTCCGCCTACCGCACGGTGGTCGCCCTGGAGGCGCTGGGCGTCGGGCGCCTCGCGGGCTCGACGTCCAATGTGTGCGGCAAGCTGGCGACCGTACCGCTGCTGGCCCCGCCGAACGGGCGCATCCTGGAGATCGGCACGCTGTACGGGCTGTTCGCCGCCGCGCTGACCCGGATGACGCATCGGGCGGGGGTGGAGCCGGAGCTGACGATCGTCGACCCGCTGGCCGGTTCCCAGCTCCAGCCGGGCACCTCGCAGCCCGCCGACCCGACGGGCACCCCGGTCCGCGAGGACGTGGTGCGGGCCAACCTGGCGCTGACCGGGGGCGGCACGACGCACCACCCCGGATCGTGCGGGGCTTCTCCAGCGCCCCGGAGGTGCGGGCGGAGGCGGGCGACCGGGAGTACGGGGTGATCGTGGTGGACGGCGACCACTCCATGGCGGGGGTGGCCGCCGACCTGGAATGGGTCGAGGGGATCGTGGCCCCGGGCGGGATCGTGGTGCTCGACGACTACGGGGACGCGGCGTGGCCGGGCGTCCAGGAGGCCCTGGACAAGCATCTGGCGGACGGGGCCTCGCGGCTGCGGCTGCTGGGGCGGGTGGCGACGTCGGCGTATCTGCGGGCGGAGTGAGGCGTACGCCTCGAAGGGCTGTCAGACGCTGCTGAGCGACAGCTTCGCGGCGAACCCGAGGAACAGCACCCCGGCCGCCGAGGTGGCCCCGGCCGAGAGCCGCCGGCGCTTGCGGAAGGCGGCGGACAGCCGGGTGCCGCCGAAGATCAGCGCCGAGAGGTACAGGAAGCTGGCGAGCTGGAGCAGGGTCCCCAGGACCAGGAAGGACAGGGCCGGATAGGCGTATCCGGGGTCCACGAACTGCACGAAGAACGAGATCAGGAAGAGGATCGCCTTCGGGTTGAACAGGCTGACCACCAGCGCCCGCCGGTACGGCCGCTCCATGGCCCCCGGCGCCTGCGCCTCGGCCCGCTCCTCGTCGGTGATCTCCGCGACCCGCCGGTGCCGCTCGCGCCACATCGACACGGCCGCGCGCAGCATCCCGATCGCCATCCAGGTCAGATAGCCGGCGCCCGCGTACTTGACGATCGCGAACAGCACGGGCGTCGTCTGGAGCAGCGAGGAGGCGCCCAGCGCGGACAGCGTCATCAGTACGGTGTCCCCGGTCCACACCCCGGCCGCCGCCACATACCCGGTCCGCACCCCGCGCCGCGCGGCGACGGACAGCACGTACAGCGAATTCGGGCCCGGCAGCAGAACGATCAGCACGAGGCCGGCGAGATAGGTCGGAAGGTCGGTGACACCCAGCATGGAACGGAGTCTCGCACGCGGCCACGACCGCACGGAAGCGGGTATTCCGGGGCGAGAGGCGCGCAGGGATGCGTTCTCCGTCACAGATGCGCGACGAGAAGAGAGGGAGAGGATTCGGCAACCGGGTGGAGCGGGAACCCGTCCCATGAGACACGCGGGTTCAGGGGCCGACGGCGCCGGGGCCGAGGACGCAGGGGGCTGGGATGATACGCACGCGCAGGACCGGGCGCGGTTACGCGCTCCGAGGGGCCGCCGTCGTGGCCGTGCTGGCGATGGCCGGGGTGACCGCCGGCTGCAAGGAGCAGCCCGCGACGGGCGCATCGGCCGCGCCCTCGGCACCGGCGGGCAGCAGCTCCCCCACCGACGACGCGAAGCCGGGCGGCTCCGCGAGCCCGTCGGAGAGCGCGAAGCCGACGGAGCCGGCCACGGCATCGCCGAAGCCCACTGCGAGCAGCACCACGCCGACCGCCGACCCGCAGGGCAAGGTGCTCATGGCGAGCGGGTCCGAGGGCAAGCAGGTGCGCGAACTCCAGGCGCGACTACGGCAGATCGGGCATTTCGACCGCAGCCCCACGGGCTACTACGGGACCGTCACCGTGGCCGCCGTGCGGTCCTTCCAGGGCAAGCGCGGCCTGGAGCGGACCGGGAAGACGGACACCCTCACCTGGCAGAAGCTGCTCGGGATGACGCACGAGCCGACGGCGGCCGAGCTGAATCCGCCGACCACCCGTCCGGTCGCCGAGCCGGACAAGCGGTGTCTGACGGGGCGGGTCATCTGCATCAGCAAGAACAGCCGCACGCTGTCCTGGATGATCGACGGCAAGGTCGTCTCGTCCATGGACGTGCGGTTCGGCTCGCAGTACACGCCGACCCGCGAGGGCACGTTCTCCGTCTACTGGAAGTCGCGCCACCACGTCTCCACGATCTACCACACGGCCATGCCGTACGCGATGTTCTTCAGCGGCGGCCAGGCGGTGCACTACTCCTCGGACTTCGCGGCCCGCGGCTACAACGGCGCCTCGCACGGGTGTGTGAACGTCCGGGACGAGGGGAAGATCGCCGCCCTCTTCGCCGCCGTCCGCACCGGCGACAAGGTCGTCATCTACAAGTGAGACAAGGGAGATGAGGGGCGCGGGCGGGACCGGGGGAACGTGTCCCGCCCGCGCCATGTGCGCCGAGCCGCAGGTACGGGGGAACCCCGGCTCCGGGCGCTGCCGATGACCAGTCGGCTCATTCCGTACAGCGTCGGCGGCCCGGAAAACGTCACACCGACCGGTACGGACGCTCAGCGGGCCGCCGCGGAGGCGGTCGGCCGGGGGCCCTCCGAGGCGGGATCCGTCGCTCCCGGCTCCGGCGCGACGGCCGCCGTCGAGGGGCCGGGCGACTCGGTGAACCGGATGGCGGGGAGCGGCGCGGAGGCACCGCCGCCCTGCTCGGCGTCGCCCGCGCCGCCGCCGTGCTTGCCGTCCTCGGCGGCGAGCAGGCGGTCGCAGAACCGGTCCAGGTTGCGGGCGCCCTTGGCCAGGGCTTCGAGGCGGGTGCGGCGGTCGGCGTCGAGCGTGCCGTCGCGGTAGTCGCGGCACGCCTGGAGGGTCTTGGCGTACCAGGAGCCGGAGGGGTCGCCGCCGGAGTGGCCGTTCCCCTTCGAGGGGTCCTCGCCGTCGTCGTCGGAGTCGCCGTCCCCGGGGTGCGTCCCGCCGCCGGTGCGGCTGCCGCCCGTGCGGTCGGTGCCGGTGCCGTCGTCCTTGCCGCTCCGGCCGTCGTGGGACGGGCCGCCGCCGGGGCGCGCGGTGTCCTGGCCGCCGGAACCGGGACCCGGGCCGGTGCCCGTGCTGCCGCCGGGGGCGGGGGCCTCCGGGGTCGGGGTGCCGGGCGGCGGGGGCGCGGAGGTCTCCTCGTCGGGGAGGACGTCGGTGCCCAGCTCCTCGGGGGACTCGGCGGCCGAGACCGAGGTCGCCGGGGAGGGGGTGTGGCGGCTGAAGGGCCCGGGCAGCATCCCGGAACCGGCGGCGACGGCCACCCCTCCTATGGCACAGCAGGCCAGGGATGCGACGAGCCCGAAGCGCAGGGGCCTGCTCCAGCGGAACGGGCGCTCACCTCGCTCGGGGCCGGCCGCCCTGCCTATGTGGACCGGCGGGAGCACCGCCGTATCGGCGTCGTCGCCGTGCGCGGCGGTGGCCCCGGCGGTACGGGGGCGGCGGGGGGCGGCCCGGAAGGCGGCGAGCGCGGCGGCCTCGCCGGGGAGTTCACCGGTGGCGGGGCGGGCGGTGCGGGCGACGGCGTCGAGGGCGGCGGCCAGGCGTTCGGCGTCCTGACAGGGACGGCCTTCGGCAGGGTCGACCGGTTCGCCGCGGAGCAATTTCTCCGCCGCTTCCTTGTCAAGCCATGCGTACTGCTCGTCGGCCATCACATGTCCTTCTGCGTCCACAGACGCGAATGCGTCACACCGGCGGGAGCCACCAGGCCGGTGCGCGGGGGGCGTTGTACGGGTACGACACCGAGTTCCCCGGTCCGTCCCGGCGCGTCCCCCGCATTCTCCCGGAAGGCCGCCGAGGGCGCCTCGGGGCCCTCCGGCTCGCCCTCGTAACGGCGACCGCCGTCCGCCGGGCCGGGGATCCTGGCCGGGTCGGGGCCGGGCCTTCCGTCGCCGCCGCCCGGGCGCTGGGCCGCGGTGCCCGCCGCGTCCGCCCCGAGCAGTTCGGCGAGCCGCTTCAGCCCGCGGTGGGCGGCGGTGCGCACCGCGCCGGGCCGCTTGCCGAGGGTCTGCGCGGCGCTCTTCGCGTCGAGGCCGACCACCACGCGGAGCACCACCGCCTCGGCCTGGTCCTGCGGCAGCTGGGCGATGAGCGACATGGTGCGCCCGGTCGCCAGGGACTCGATCGCCTCGTCGGCCGTGTCGGAGACCGCCGGCTTGTCGGAGAGTTCCGTCTCGTCGCCGCCGATGGCGGGGCGCCTGCCGCGCATCCGGAGGTGGTCCAGTGCCCGGTTGCGGGCTATGCGCGCGGCCCAGCCCCGGAAGCGGTCGGCGTCCCCGCTGAAACGGTCGAGGTCGCGGGCTATCTGGAGCCACGACTCGGACGCCACGTCCTCGGCGTCCGGCTCCCCCACCAGCGTCCTTATGTAGCCAAGCAGCCGCGGCTGCACAGCGCGGTACACAGTACGGAAGGCGTCCTCGTCCCCGCGCTGTGCCGCGAGCACCGCGGCAGTAAGCCCCGCGTCGTCCCCCAGCACTACCTCAACCCTGCCCTGCTGTCCGAATCGCAGCTGGTCACCACTGCCGCGCCACCCTGCGCGACTCAGCACGCTACGTCCTTGGCGTGCACCCCGTCCATGACTTGTACAACCTGCAACATTCCATCGCCCCGCCCCGGTGTGACAGAAAACGCACCCACGGCGCAGAGATGAGTACGGGGTCGTCCTGCGACCCCGCGGAAGACGACCGGGGCCTCTCCTGTGGGGGGTGGCGGCCCCGGTCGTCCTCGTTTCCTCCCGCCACGCGGCGGTGGTTCAGCCGCTCAGGACCGCACCCGCCCCCGTCGGGCCGACGCCGCGCGGAGTATCCGGCGGCCCTCCGTGGAGACGTCGCGGATCTGGCGCAGCCCGGCCGTGGCCGGGGCGTCCTCGTCCATGGCCGCCAGCATCTCCAGGATCGCGGTCTGGCGGGCCGCCTCGCCGGCCAGCAGCGGGCCCGCGCCCGCGGGGTCGCCCGCCCGGCAGCGGGCCACCGGGTCCGGGGCGGCGGGCGCGGTCGTGTCGTGGCCGAGGTGGACCTCCAGGGCCAGCACCGAGCAGGCGTTAGCCCAGGCGCGCAGCGCCTCGCCCGCCCGCTCGGCCGGGGCCGCGGCGAGCAGGTCCCGGACGCGGGCGGCGGGCGCGCCGGGGTCCGCGAGGGCGGTGGCCGGGGCGCCGGGGTCCGCGAGCGGTTCCAGGGCGGCGCGGGCCTCCGCGAGGCGGGCCGGCCAGAGGCGGGGCTCAGCGCAGGCGGCCCAGAGCGGGCGCAGCGGGTCGGGGGCGGGGCCCCGGGCGGGCTGGGGCAGACAGCGTTCGAGGCAGGCGACCGCCGCGGCGGCGAGCCCGCGTTCGTCGGCGGCGGCGATCAGGTCGAGCAGGCTCATCGGCGTCTCCTGTCAGCCCCTCCGTATGGCCCCATGACGGGGCACAGGGGGGCGCAGCGCTTCCTGTTATCGCATTCAGCGCCGAATGGCCGAAAAGCGTCACTGCCGTTGGCTGATTACCGCCCCCGCGATCACGGGGCGGCAGCCCGCCTCCCGCCTCAGTGCGCCTGGAGCGGACGCGGTACCGCAGGGATCGGGCCGAGGTTCGCGCGGTGGGACTGCATCGCCGTCAGCCTGCGGACGAACAGGATCGCCAGGACCGCCGCCACGATGTCCAGCGCGTCGCCGACCGCGAGCATGTCGAGCCCGCGCACCATCCCGTTCCCGGTCTTCGCGTCGGCGTAGTAGCGGCCGGCACCCCGGCTCACGAGCTGGTCCACGATCAGCGCCGCCCACCAGGCGTTCAGCAGGCCGCGCGGGGCGGCGGACCGGCGCCCGTCGCCGTCGGCCGGGGCGCTCGCGGCCCACGCACCACGCGCCACCCGGAACGGCAGCCACAGGTTGCCGATGGGCACGAACCACGAGCCGATCGCCCAGCCGGGCCGCATGGAGTGGGCGGACGGGTCGAACACCTCCGCGTTCCGCCGGACCCGGCGAAACCACACCAGGAAGACGATGCCCGTCGCCAGGAGGGCGAACGCCTGGAAGGAGGCCGCGGCCCCGGTCAGATTGTCGGCGAGGGTCAACTCGTCCTCGTCCACCGAGAGGAAGCCGCCGTCCAGCCCGCCCGCGAGCAGCATGCGGGAGTGGATACCGGCGGCGATCGACAGCACGTCCGCGACGGCCACGGCACCGAGCAGTACGCACACCGCCTTGGCCAGGCCCACCGGCGAGCGCAGCTGGTCGAGCCGGGGGCCGTTCGGCGTCACACCGTGGCTGCCGGCCCAGGCCCGGCCCCGGTCGGCGTCCGCCGCACCGGCGCACACGGCGCACCGCGTATCGGCCGGGTCGGCGGAGTCGGCCGGTCTCGTACCGCAGAGTGAACAGAGCATGGAAACGGAACCCCCCAGGATTCGGACGTCGACGCGAGAAGCGCGCGCGTCCCTCCCCGGACGACGCGGCCACCGGAACGTAATGCCCGGCGGCCGCATTGTCCATGGTCAGAGGCGTGCCCGGCGACTCAGCCCGCGTCGATCTCCTTCGCCAGCGACTGGAATTCCGCATAGCTCGGCTTCGGCTTGCCCGGGACCCACAGCTTCTGGGCCGTCGCCCGCAGCGGCATCCGGATGCCGGCCGCGACCTGCTCGGCGGTCTGGGCGTTCGGGAAGTCGCCCCAGACGGCGAACCGGCCGCCGAGGATCTGGTCCGAGTAGCGGGCCGGGACCGGGGTGGTGCCGCGCAGCACGAGCGGGGTCCACTGCTCGTAGATCCGCTTGCCGGTCGGGTAGACGAAGGCGTTGGGCTGGCCGAGCACGTAGTACATGAACTCGTCGTTGAGGTTGAGGACCTTGCGGCCCTCGCGCAGGTACTCCTCCGGCGACCGGGCCCCGTACTCCTTGCCCGTCCAGTACTCGACCTCGATGTCCTTGTCGGCGCGCACCTTGCTGTCGCGGAACTGGCCGTCGTTCCACGCCTTCGGCTTCATGCCGTGCTTGCGGATCACCTCCGCCCGGTCGTTGAGCCAGCCGGTGGCGAGGTCGGAGATGCCGGCCCCGGAGCCGTACTTCGCGACGGCCGCGCGCTGGAGCTGCGGGTAGGACGCGGCCGGGTTGCTCGCCATCAGCGCCCGGTACTCGTCGCCGCCCAGGTGCCAGTACTCCCCGCCGAACAGCTCCGCGTACTCGCCGAGCAGCTCGTCGATCAGCTTGGCCGCGCCCGGCTTCGAGATGTCCAGCGACCCGGTCGAGGCGACGCCGGAGACGTTGCGCAGCTGGAGGTCGGGGTGGGCGCGCAGCACCGCGCCGAGGTGGCCCGGCGAGTCGATCTCCGGGACGACCTGGATGTGCAGCCGGCCGGCCAGGGCCACGATGTGCCGGACCTGCTTCTTGGTCAGGTGGTCCGGCGAGACCACCTCGGGGTGGGTGTCGGACTCGATGCGGAACGCCTGGTCGTCCGAGAAGTGCAGGCCGAGCTGGTTGAGCTTGAGGTCGGCCATCTCGTGCATCCGGTCCTCGATCCAGGACGCGGTGTAGTGCTTGCGGGCGATGTCGAGGTTGAGGCCGCGCTGCGGCTTGTCCGGCCGGTCGCGCACCTCGCCCTCGGGCATCGAGCCGTCGGCGCGCACGGACTGCTTGAGGGTGCGGGTGCCGTAGAAGACGCCCGCCTCGCCGGGTCCGCTGATCCGCACCCGCCCGTCGGCGGTGCGCAGGGTGTACGACTCCGGCCCGCCGGACGCCTTCGGGGTGAGCGCCAGCTCCACGTCACCGGCGCGGGCGGCCGCCTCGCCCCGGTAGTGGATCTTCAGCTCGCCGGCCAGCAGCTTCCCCTCGTCGGCCAGCTTGCCGCTGCCCTTCGCGAGGACGACCCCGCTGTCCTTGCCGGGCTTCCAGCCGGGCCCGTGGGCGGGGGTGTGCTCGCGTACGGCGGGGATGGTGCGGGGCGCCTTGGAGAGCGGGTAGCTGCGGGTCGGTGACGGGGTGGGGGAAGGGGACGAGGCCGCACGGGACGTCTCGGGGCCGTTGCCGTGCTCGGTTCCGGAGCCGCCGCAGCCGACGAGGACGACGCTCGCCGCGGCCGCCGCCGTCGCGGCCAGGAGGGCGCCGCGTGAGGGTGCCATCAGTCAGAAACCTCCGGTTCGGGGGGAGAAGAAAAGAGAGCAGAACTGCGAGAAAACGGTGCAGATGTAGGGAGGTAACCGGGCAATCTCCTCACACATCCGCTCGGCAGGCATCGCGAAACTCTCCCGTCCGGGTGAAATTCGCGCATCCTTCGCCCGCCCTTATCCCCCGCTCGCTAGCGTTGAGCCCCCTCAGTCCCTTCAGTCTCTCCATTTCGGGAGCCCACGCTGTCCAGGTCCAGCGAGTACCACGCCGGCCTCCCCGAGCGACCGCCCCGGCCCGCCCGGCGCACCGCCGTACCCGTGCAGAGCCGAGGTACCTCCCCCATCTGGGACCTGCCCCGGTTCAACGGCGCGCCCGCCCCCGAGGCCGAGGCGGCCCTGCTCGGGTGCTTCGGCAGCGCGGCCTGGGCGCGGCGGCTCGCCGCCCACCGCCCCTACCCGGACGCGGAGGCGCTGCTCGCCGCGGCCGACGAGGCGGCCTACGACCTCGCCCCCGCCGATCACGCCGAGGCGCTGGCGGCCGAGGTGTCCCCGGGGCTGCGGCCGGACGCGCCGCGCTCCGCCCATCTCGCGCTGGCCGCCGCCCACGCCGAGTACGAACGCAAGTTCGGCCATGTCTTCGTGATCTGCCTGGACGGCTATCCGCCCGCCGAGCACCCCGACCAGGTGCTGGCCGGCATCCGGGCCCGCCTCGCGCACGAGGAGGACCGGGAGCGGGCGGTCACGGCCGACGAGATGAGGCGACTCGCCCGGGGCCGCCTGGCCGCGTTGGTATCGAGTCGATAACGGGTTGGGCGCGGGCCGCACGGCCCGGTTTCCCCGGCGCGGAGGGGCCGAGCAGGGCCGCGGAGGGCCGTCCATAGCCCGTCCGTGCCTGTTTCGTTGCCACTTTGATCACACCGGAGGGCCCCGCGCGATCGAACCGACAAACCGTCGCTACGATGGCCGGGGCCGGTGGACCGTACCCGGCCGGGTCAGACCGACAGTCAAGCCGGCCGACCCCAATCCCCGCTCCCGGAGGGTTCTTCCGTGCCGGCTGGAACGCTGTACCGCGGCCGGGAAGGCATGTGGTCCTGGGTGGCTCATCGAGTCACCGGTGTCCTCATTTTCTTCTTCCTGTTCGTGCATGTCCTGGACACCGCCCTCGTCCGCGTCTCCCCCGAGGCGTACGACGACGTCGTGTCCACGTACAAGACGCCGATCGTCGCGCTGCTCGAATACGGCCTGGTGGCCGCGATTCTCTTCCACGCGCTGAACGGTCTGCGCATCGTCGCCGTGGACTTCTGGGCCAAGGGCCCGCGCGTTCAGAAGCAGATGCTCTGGGCCGTGCTGGGCATCTGGATCGTGCTGATGCTGGGTGCCCTGTACCCCGTGCTCGGCCACGCCGTACGCGAACTCTTCGGGAGCTGAGGCCCATGTCCACCGAGACTTCCGCGATCGGCGCCGTCGAGGGCGTTTCCCTGTACGACGCCGACAACCCGGCCCCCGTCATCGAGCCGCCGCGCAAGCGGACCGGCAAGACCCCCAAGGGCTCGCGCACCAACTTCGAGATGTACGCCTGGCTCTTCATGCGCCTGTCGGGCATCGTGCTGGTCGTCCTGGTCATCGGCCACCTGCTGATCCAGCTGGTGCTGGACGGCGGCGTCTCCAAGATCGGCTTCGCCTTCGTGGCGGGCCGCTGGGCCTCGCCGTTCTGGCAGGTCTGGGACCTGGCGATGCTGTGGCTCGCCATGCTGCACGGCGCCAACGGTCTGCGTACGGTCATCAACGACTACGCCGAACGGGACAACACCCGCTTCTGGCTGAAGATGCTGCTGTACACCGCCACGGTGTTCACCGTCCTGCTGGGCACGCTGGTGATCTTCACCTTCGACCCGAACATCCGCTAGGCGCCGGGCCCGAAGGACCAGAGGTAAACCATGCAGATCCACACGTACGACACCGTCATCGTCGGCGCCGGCGGCGCCGGCATGCGCGCGGCCATCGAGTCGACCAAGCGCAGCCGCACCGCCGTGCTGACCAAGCTCTACCCCACCCGCTCCCACACGGGCGCCGCGCAGGGCGGCATGGCCGCCGCGCTGGCCAACGTGGAGGAGGACAACTGGGAGTGGCACACCTTCGACACGATCAAGGGCGGTGACTACCTGGTCGACCAGGACGCCGCCGAGATCCTGGCGAAGGAGGCCATCGACGCCGTTCTCGACCTGGAGAAGATGGGCCTGCCGTTCGGCCGCACGCCCGAGGGCCGGATCGACCAGCGCCGCTTCGGCGGTCACTCCCGCAACCACGGCGAGGCCCCGGTCCGCCGCGCCTGCTACTCGGGCGACCGCACCGGCCACATGATCCTCCAGACGCTGTACCAGAACTGCGTCAAGGAGGGCGTGGAGTTCTTCAACGAGTTCTACGTCCTGGACCAGCTGGTGGTCGAGGAGGACGGCGTCAAGAAGTCCGCCGGCGTCGTCGCGTACGAGCTGGCCACCGGCGAGATCCACGTCTTCCAGGCGAAGGCGGTCATCTACGCCTCCGGCGGCACCGGCAAGTTCTTCAAGGTGACGTCGAACGCCCACACCCTGACCGGTGACGGCCAGGCCGCCTGCTACCGCCGGGGCCTGCCGCTGGAGGACATGGAGTTCTTCCAGTTCCACCCGACGGGCATCTGGCGCATGGGCATCCTGCTGACGGAGGGCGCCCGCGGTGAGGGCGGCATCCTCCGCAACAAGGACGGCGAGCGCTTCATGGAGAAGTACGCGCCCGTCATGAAGGACCTCGCGTCCCGCGACGTCGTGTCCCGCTCCATCTACACGGAGATCCGCGAGGGCCGCGGCTGCGGTCCCGAGGGCGACCACGTCTACCTCGACCTGACGCACCTCCCGCCGGAGCAGCTGGACGCCAAGCTCCCGGACATCACCGAGTTCGCGCGTACGTACCTCGGCATCGAGCCCTACACGGACCCGATCCCGATCCAGCCGACCGCGCACTACGCCATGGGCGGCATCCCGACCAACGTCGAGGGCGAGGTGCTGGCCGACAACACCACCGTCGTCCCGGGCCTGTACGCCGCCGGCGAGGTCGCCTGCGTCTCGGTGCACGGCGCCAACCGCCTCGGCACCAACTCGCTGCTCGACATCAACGTCTTCGGACGCCGCGCGGGCATCGCCGCCGCCGAGTACTCCGCGAAGAGCGACTTCGTCGAGCTTCCCGAGAACCCGGCGCAGCAGGTGGTCGACCAGGTCGAGCGGCTGCGCAACTCCACGGGCACCGAGCGGGTCGCGGCGATCCGCCAGGAGCTCCAGGAGTGCATGGACGCCAACGTGATGGTGTTCCGCACCGAGCAGACGATCAAGACCGCGGTCGACAAGATCGCGGAGCTGCGCAAGCGCTACCTGGACGTGTCCATCCAGGACAAGGGCAAGCGGTTCAACACGGACCTGCTGGAGGCCATCGAGCTGGGCAACCTGCTCGACCTCGCCGAGGTCATGGCGACGTCGGCGCTGGCGCGCAAGGAGTCCCGCGGCGGTCACTACCGCGAGGACTACCCCAACCGCGACGACGTCAACTTCATGCGCCACACCATGGCGTACCGCGAGGTCGCCGAGGACGGCACCGAGTCGATCCGGCTGGACTACAAGCCGGTCGTCCAGACCCGCTACCAGCCGATGGAGCGTAAGTACTGATGGCTACACCCACCCTGGACAAGGCCGACAAGGCTCCCGAGCCCGAGGCCGGCTTCGCCGACTCGCCGTACATCACGGCCACGTTCCGCATCCGGCGGTTCAACCCGGAGGTCTCCGACGAGGCCCAGTGGCAGGACTTCCAGATCGAGATCGACCCGAAGGAGCGTGTGCTCGACGCCCTTCACAAGATCAAGTGGAACGAGGACGGGACGCTCACGTTCCGCCGGTCCTGCGCGCACGGCATCTGTGGTTCGGACGCCATGCGGATCAACGGCAAGAACAGGCTCGCCTGCAAGACGCTGATCAAGGACCTGAGCCCGGAGAAGCCGATCACGATCGAGGCCATCAAGGGCCTCACGGTCCTCAAGGACCTCGTGGTCGACATGGACCCGTTCTTCCAGGCGTACCGCGACGTCATGCCCTTCCTCATCACCAAGGGGAACGAGCCGACCCGCGAGCGCCTTCAGTCGCCCGAGGACCGCGAGCGCTTCGACGACACCACCAAGTGCATCCTGTGCGCCGCGTGCACGTCCTCGTGCCCGGTGTTCTGGAACGACGGCCAGTACTTCGGCCCGGCGGCGATCGTCAACGCGCACCGCTTCATCTTCGACTCGCGCGACGAGGGCGGCGAGCAGCGCCTGGAAATCCTCAACGACCGTGACGGTGTGTGGCGTTGCCGCACCACCTTCAACTGCACGGACGCCTGCCCGCGCGGCATCGAGGTCACCAAGGCGATCCAGGAGGTCAAGCGCGCGCTGATCACGCGTCGCTTCTGATCCCCACGCGCAGGTGCGGAGGCCCGGTCCCCCTCGGGGGTCCGGGCCTCTTGCTGCGCCGGGGTGTGCCCGGACGGTACGGTCGTGCGGGACCGGTGGTCGGTTCACCCACCGCCGCACGGGGGTGCGCGGGGGAGCGAGAGCGGGGGCACGTTGAGCGATCCGAATCCGTACGCGGACGACTCATACAAGTGGGGTCCTTCCCAGCAGCCGGGAACCCCTCCCGGCGCCCCGAACGGCCAGGGCTACGGCTATCCGGCGGGCGGCAATCCGGTCTACGGCTACCCGCAGCCGCTCTCCGGCCCGCCCGCGCAGCCGCCCGGCTACGGGTATCCGTCGCAGCCGACCCAGGGTTACGGCTATCCGGGCGCGGCCCCGACGGGCGGCGGGACGCCGGTGCTGTCCATCGGGGACATCACGGTGATGAGCGATTCGATCGTGACGCCGTCCGGGACGCTGCCCCTCAGGGGCGCGGTGTGGACGGCGACGGACATGTCGCGCACGGAGGAGAAGATCCCGCCGGTGGCGATCGTGCTGGCGATCGTCTTCGCCCTGGCCTGCCTGATCGGCCTGCTCTTCCTGCTGATGAAGCAGAAGCAGACGACCGGCTTCGTCCAGGTGACGGTGACCAGCGGGGGCCGCCACCACTCCACGATGATCCCGGCCGGCCACCCGGACACCTTCGCGATGGTGATGTCCCAGGTCAACACCGCCCGCTCGATGAGCGTCTGAGGGCGCACCCGCGATCGAGGGGGAGCAGCGGCTGAGCGGAGGACGGGCGCCGGCCGGTCGAGGCGGTGGCCGGGCTGCTGGAGCGGGGCGCGGACGGGGTCCGGGAGGAGCTGGGGCGCAAGGCGGAGGGCTGGGTCAGTCCCAGGCCGCCCCGCCCCGGTCCTCCGCGACCACCATGATGCGCCGCAGCATGTCGTTGAGCAGCGCCCGCTCGTCCGCGTCCAGGACGCCGAGGAGCCGTTCCTCCTCGTGGCCGAGGAAGGCCATCGCGCCGCGCCAGGTCGACCGGCCCTCGTCCGTCAGCACCACGTCGACGCGGCGCCGGTCCGTGGTGGACGGGGTGCGGCGGACGAAGCCGCGGCGCTCGACCGCGTCCAGCCGGCCGGTGACGGACGCGGGGGCGAGGTCGAGATCGGCGGCCAGTTCGGACGGGGCCGCCGTGCCGCCGCGCCCGGCCAGCTTGTGCAGGGTGTCGAACTCCTGCCGGTCCAGGTCGAAGTCGACGAGGGACTGCTCGCGCACCCGGCGCAGATGGACGGAGAGCTTCTTCATCCGGGTCACCGCGCCCTCGACGTCGGCGTCCAGCTCGGGAAGCACGGGTCTCCACCGCTCGACGTGCCCGTCGGTCCAGTCGCGTCGCTCCATGGCGCTCAGCCTACGCGGCCGCCTCCGGCGGGGGCAGGGTCCTTTCGAAAGCGTAATTCTCGTTGACGGATACTTCGGTACCGAAATAGATTGCCGCGCATGGTCACCCCCGCGCCGCCCACGGCGCACCCTTTAAGGACCCGCTCGTTCCGGCTGCTCTTCATCGGCCGCTCGCTGTCGATGCTGGGCGACTCCGCGATCCCCGCCGCGCTCACCCTCGCCGTCTATCTGGCCACCGGATCGACCGGCGCCCTCGCCCTGGTGCTGGGGTGCGCGATGGTGCCCAAGCTGCTGCTGCTCCCGCTGGGCGGGGTCGTCGGCGACCGCTTCAACGCCCGCACCGTGGCCCTGACCACCGACCTCGTGCGGTGCGCGACCCAGCTCTTCGTCGGCGCCGAACTGCTCTCCGGCACCCCGGCCCTCTGGCAGATCGCGCTCGCCGAGGCGGTCGGCGGCGCCGCAGGCGCCTTCGCGATGCCGACCTCCGCCCCGCTGGTCCGGGGCACCGTGGACGAGTCGGGGCTGCTGCGCGCCAACGCGCTGATGGCGGTGGCCTCCGGGACCGCGCGGATCGGCGGGCCCGCCCTCGCCGGGGCCCTGATCCTCACCGCCGGACCGGGCTGGGCCTTCGTGCTGGACGGTGCCAGCTTCGCGGTGAGCGCCGCCCTGCTGTACGTGATCCGGGTCCGCCATGTGCCCATCCCCCGGCGCTCCCTGCTCGGCGACCTCAAGGGCGGCTGGACCGAGGTCCGCAGTCGTGACTGGTACTGGACGAGCCTGATCGCGCACGCCGTCTGGAACGGGGCGGCGGCCGTGCTGACCACGCTCGGCCCGGCCCTCTTCCTGCACGGCCCCGGCGGCAAGGGGAGCTGGGTCGTGCTCCTCCAGACCGGCGCGGTGGGCCTGCTGGTCGGCTCGCTGGTGGCCGGCCGCGTCCGGCCACGCCGGGCGGTCCTGGCCGCCAATCTCGCCGGCGCGCTGTACGTGCTGCCGCTCTGCCTGCTGGCCGCGCACGCCCCGGTGGCCGTCTCGCTCACCGCGTACGGGATCGCCATGGCCGGTCTCGGCTTCCTCAACCCGGTCTGGGAGACCGCCGTCCAGTCGGCGGTGCCGCCGCAGGCGCTGGCCCGGGTGACCTCGTACGACTGGCTGCTCTCGCTGGCCGCGATGCCGCTGGGCTACACCCTCGCCCCGCTCGCCGCCTCCGCCTGGAACACGGAGGCCCCGCTCGCCGCGGCCGGGCTGCTGGCCGGTGCGGCCTGCGCGGGCACCGCCCTGGTGCCGGGCGTACGGCGCTTCGGGGTGCCGGCCGCCGGTGGTGGCGCGGTGCGGGAGACCGGGGCGCCGGCCGGGACGACGCCCGCGGCGGGGTAGCGGGCGCGGCCCGGATACGCTCGGGCCGTGGTGAAGGTAGAGAAGAAGGCCCCCGGAGCGAGCAGACGCGTGCGCTGATCCTCGAAACCGCGCTCCGGCTCTTCCAGGAACGCGGCTACGACCGGACGACCATGCGGGCCATCGCCCAGGAGGCGGGCGTCTCCGTAGGGAACGCCTACTACTACTTCTCGTCCAAGGAGCACCTGGTCCAGGGCTTCTACGACCGGCTCGCGGCCGAGCACGCGGAGGCGGTGCGCCCGGTCCTGGACGGCGAGAAGGAGCTCGCGGCACGGCTGCGCGGGGTGCTGCTGACCTGGCTGGACGTGGCGGAGCCGTACCGCCCCTTCGCCACGCAGTTCTTCAAGAACGCGGCCGATCCGGAGAGCCCGCTCAGTCCGTTCTCGCCGGAGTCGGTCTCCGCGCGCGAGGCGGTCATCGCCATCCACGAGCGCTGCCTGACCGGCTCCAGCACCCGGACGGACCCCGAACTGGCCCCGTTGCTGCCGCGGTTGATGTGGCTGGCGCACATGGGCCTGGTGCTGTTCTGGGTGTACGACCGGACGGACGGCGCCGCCCGCAGCCGCCGCCTGGTCACGCGTACGGTCCCGATCGCGGCCCGGGCACTGAGCCTGTCCCGGTTCCGGGTGGTGCGGCCGCTGGTGCGCCAAGTGGCCGAAGTGCTGGAGGAGTTCCTGCCGGAGACGACAGCGCGGGCGGCCGGACCGGTGAAGTCCGCGCCGCCCGCGTCGATCTGATCCGGGATCAGATCCAGCCCAGCTCCCACAGGCGCCACACGCCCGTGCCGTCGGAGAGGTACTGCGAGCCGGAGACGTCCGCCTTGGCGATGACGTAGTCCTTCTTCTGCCACAGCGGCACCAGCGGCACGTCCTCGCCGACCAGCTTCTGGAGTTCCTTGAAGTCCCCCGAGGCCCGGCTGCGGTCGCTGTACTGCAGCGTGGCGCTGATCAGGTCGTCCATCTTCTTGCTGGTGTAGCCGTTGTGGAGGCTGCTGTCGCGGCCGACGAGCGGCTGGCTGAAGGTGTCGGGGTCCGGGTAGTCCGGGAGCCAGCCGACGGTGTACATGTCGTACTCACCGGCCGCGTAGCCCTTCTGGAACCGGGTCCACTCGACGGCCTTGATCGTGACCTTGAAGAGCCCGGTGGCGTTCAGCTGCCGCTGGATCTCCTTGGTCTCGTCGGTGTACTGGTCGCCCTCGCGGTAGGCGAAGGTGACGGCCAGCGGGGTCTGGACGCCGGCCTCCTGCATGAGCGCCTTCGCGCGCTTGGCGTCCGGCGTGGGATAGGCGTCGAAGAACGGGGTGCTGTGCCCGATCGTGCCCTGCGGGATCAGCGAGTAGAGCGGTTCGACGGTGCCCTTGTAGACCTTGCTCACCAGCGGGCCGCGGTCGATGACCGAGGCGATGGCCTGGCGGACCTTGCGGTCGGCGAGCGGGGCGCCCTTGCGGACGTTGAAGACCAGGTTGCGGATCTCGGCGCTGTCCGCCTCGGTGACGCGCTTGTCGCTGTCGCCCGGGTTCAGCGCGGCGAGCGTGGACGGCGGCAGCTGACGGTGCGTGACGTCCACCTGGCCGGACTTCCACGCCGAGAGAAGGTCCTCGGAGTCCTTGTAGTACCGCACGGTGATCGGTCCGCCGGTCTTGGTGACCGCGCCCTTGTACCGCGAGTTCGGCACGAGTTCGGCCTTCACCCCGGCCTCGTAGGACTTCAGGACGTACGGCCCCGAGCCGGTCACCTGGCCGTCGTTGCGCAGCTTGCGCTCCGCGTAGGCGTCCTTCTCCACGATGGCGCCGGCGCCCGTGGCGATCTTCTGCGGGAAGGTCGCGTCACGCGAGGAGAGGTTGAAGGTGATGACCCGGCCCTCGGTGACCACGTTCTTCAGGCTGGGGAAGAGGACCGAGGGACCGACGTCCGTCTTGATCTCCAGCATCCGGTCGAACGAGTACTTGACGTCCTCGGCGGTGATCTTGTCGCCGTTGGAGAACGTCAGGTCGTCACGGAGCTTGCACTGGTACGTCTGGAGCTTGGCGCCGATGAAGCCGCAGCTCTCGGCCGCGTCCGGCTCGGGGACGATGCCGCCGGACTTGAACGTCATCAGGGACTGGTAGACGTTGCTGTACATCGCCCAGGAACCGGCGTCGTAGGCGCCCGCCGGGTCGAGCGAGGTCACCGCGTCGGTCGTCCCGACGACGACCGGATCGGAGTTCCCCTCGTCCGAGGGAAGCAGTTGCCAGGCGACCACGCCTGCGATGACCAATACCGCGAAAATCGCGAGAATCCGTAGCCGGATCGACCGCATTGACGTGCTCTCCCTTAACTGCCCCACCTCGGTGTCGCGCTCAGATACGCAGATCACCGCACGTTCGCGCCAAGCAAATCACACGATTTTCACATCTGGAAGGGGAGATCAGAGGCTCATAGCCAATTGTTTGTCAGTCGAAACCTTTGGCGCTTACGCCGAATACAGAGGGTTCCCGAACGGTCACCCGTTTCGCCATTTCGCGTGTGTACGCGGGTGATTACGCCTGCCGGGATGCGAGCTCGACAACGGTGATGTCGGAGGGCGCGCCGACCCGCACGGGCGGGCCCCAGGCGCCGGCGCCCCGGGTGACGTAGAGCTGGGTGTCGCCGTAGCGTTCGAGCCCGGCGACGGTCGGATTGGACAGCTCCGCAACGTAGTTGCCCGGCCACAGCTGGCCGCCGTGGGTGTGCCCGGAGAGTTGCAGGTCCACGCCGTGCTCGACGGCCTCGTCGATGACCACGGGCTGGTGGGCCATGAGCACGACCGCGCGGGCGGGGTCGCGGTCGCAGAGGGCGCGGGCGAAATCGGGGCCCTGCCCTTCGCTCTCGCCGGCGATGTCATTGACCCCGGCCAGATCGAAACCGCCGGTCTCCACCCGTGCGTTCTCCAGTGGATGCAGCCCCAATTCCCTTACATGATCCACCCATTGGGCCGCACCGGAGTAGTACTCGTGATTGCCGGTGACAAAGAACGCCCCGTGCCGGGCGCGGAGACCGGCGAGCGGTTCGGCGGCCGGGCCGAGATCCGCGACCGATCCGTCCACCAGATCACCGACGACCGCGATGAGATCGGGCTGGGTCCGGTTGACCGCGTCCACCACCCGTTGGGTATGGGAGCGGCCCAGGATCGGGCCCAGGTGGATATCGCTGACGACGGCGATGCGGAAACCGTGCGCGGAGCGGGGCAGCCGGGCGAGCGGTACGGTGACCCGCTTCACCCGGGGCCCGCGCAGCACGCCGTACGTCCCGTAGCCCACGGTCCCGAGCCCGGCGACGGCGGCGGCGCCCCCGACCGCGCGCGCCACGAACAGCCGCCGCGACGGGGCGGGGAGGGCGGGCGCCCCGGACTCCGGCGCGGGCGCGACCTCCGGCGCCGACGCCGGTACGGGGACGGGCTCGGGTTCGGGTGCCCGCACGGGTGCCGCCCCGGCCGCCGCCCGGCGCGCGAGCCACCGGCGCAGCAGGGGCCGTACGGCCTCGCCGACGAGCAGGGCGAGGGTCAGATAGAGGAGCGCGGCGAGCCAGAGGTAGCCGGGCCAGGCCAGCACCCGCTGGACCGGGAAGGGCGCGCCCGCCGGCCCGGCGACCAGGGCGCCGAGGCTGAGCAGCGGCAGCGCGTACGCGGCGATCGTGCCGGCCCTGCGCCACGGGCTGCCCTGGCGCGTCGTGTCACCGACGAGCCGGCACCACACATAGCGGTGCACGGCCACGAGCAGGGCGAGCACAGCTGTCACGGCGAGTACCGCCAGCCCGGCGTCCACGATCCGCATGCCTACTCCCCCGCCCCGTTCGTCCCGGTAACACCCGATTCACGTCCCGGCCGGGACCAGTGGTTTCAAGCCTTCTCGGCGCGCAGGGCCCTGACGCCCCGGAACCCGATCCAGCCCACACCCGTCCCCAGAAGAAAGGACGTGATGGCGAGCAGCAGATGCACCCAGAAGTACGCGGTCGGGTCACCGGCGTCGTCGAAGGCGAGGCCGCTGCCGTCCTTCCAGAGATTCTTTACGAAGGTGACCCAGATGACCCACGACCACGCCCCGAAGGCGAGCAGGAACCAGGAGACCGGGCGGCTGAGCTTCATGGATTCAGTATCGCCGCCGCGTTCCGGGTGGCTCGGGCGGGGTGGTCCGTCCCGGCGGTCCGCCCGGCGGGTCACAGCGCCAGTACATATATTCACATCAACTGCATGTACGTTTTCGACCGTGCCAGCTCTCAAGAAGGCCGCGTTGGCGGTCACCTCTGCCGCCCTGCTGTCCGCTTTTGTCGTCACGCCCGCCTCGGCGGCCGACGGGGACGACGACGCTCCCAAGCCGCCGGCGACCATGTCGCAGATCGGCGGCGCCCAGCTGGGGCGGTCCGGCACCCAGGTCAGCCTCGGGCCCGGCGCCCCGGTGCTGCCCAAGAAGCTGACGGGCCGGTCGTGGATGGTCTCGGACGCGGAGACCGGCGAGGTGCTCGCCGCACACAACGCGCACTGGCGGCTGCCCCCGGCGTCCACGCTGAAGATGCTCTTCGCGGACACCCTCCTCGACGACCCGGCGCTCCTGCCCAAGACGCGGGAGTACACGGTGAAGGACGAGGACCTCGCCGGCATGGGCGAGGGCAGCAGCCTCGTCGGCATCAAGGAGGACCACAGCTACACGGTGCACGACCTGTGGCTCGGGGTCTTCCTTCGCTCGGGGAACGACGCCGTGCACGTCCTGTCCTCGATGTACGGCGGGGTGCCGAAGGCCGTCCAGGCCATGCGGGACCGCGCGGAGGAGCTCCAGGCGCTCGACACCAACGTGGTGTCGCCCGACGGGTACGACGCGCCCGAGCAGGTCTCCAGCGCGTACGACCTCTCGCTCTTCGCCCGCGACGGGCTCCAGAACGCGGACTTCCGGGAGTACTGCTCGACCGCCGACGCGCAGTTCCCCGGGGAGCAGAAGAAGGGCAAGAAGCGCGAGACCTTCGGCATCCAGAACACCAACCGGCTGCTCACCGGTGCCGACGGCGTGACCGCGTACAAGGGCATCGCGGGCGTCAAGAACGGCTACACCACGCACGCCGGCAACACCTTCACCGGTGTCGCCGAACGCAACGGCAAGGTCCTCCTCGTCACCGTCATGCACCCGGCCGACGACGAGACGCACGCGGTGTACAAGGAGGCGGCCCGGCTCCTGGACTGGGGGTTCGCCGCGACCGGCAAGGTGACCCCGGTCGGTGAGCTGGTCCCGCCGAAGTCCGCGGTCACCGGCGACGGCTCGGACACCGCCGGGGCAGGCAAGGGCGCCGAGGCGGACACGGCGGCCTCGGACAAGGGCGGCCACGGAGCGGACAAGGCGGCGCGGGCGGCGGCCGCCACCGACGGCTCCGGCGGGGTCGGGATCGCGCTGGGCATCGTCGGCGGCGTCCTGGTCCTGCTGGCCGGCGGGGTGTTCCTGGTCAACCGGCGCTGGCCGCTGCCGGACCTGATGCGTCGCCGTCCTCGCCCGTGACGCGCCGGGCGGCGGGCGTGGAGTCCTCCTCCGCGTCCGCCGCCGGCTCGTCCTCCTTGCTCGGCGTCGCCGTCCAGGCGGCGCAGAACAGCAGCAGCTTCGCCGTGAAGTTGATCCACAGCAGCAGGGCGATCGGCACCCCGAAGGCGCCGTACATGCTCTTGGACGCGACGCCCCGCATATAGCTCCCGAGCAGCAGCTTGAGCAGTTCGAACCCGACCGCGCCGAGCAGCGCGGCCACCATCAGCCGGCGGCGCGGCGGTTCGACCCCGGGCAGCAGCGTCAGCAGATAGAGCAGCAGCAGGAAGTCGGCGACGACGGCCACCAGCAGCGCGGCGATCCGCAGCAGCACCCCGCCCGCCCCGTTCTCCGGGATGTTGAGCAGGTCGGCGATCCAGCCGACGGCCACCGAGCCGACCGAGGAGATCGCGAGCGTCACCAGCGCCGCGCCGCCCAGGCCGAACAGCACCCCGGCGTCCTTGAGCTTGCGCAGGACCGGATTGCCCTCGTCCAGGTCGTCCATCTCCCAGACCGCGCGCAGGCAGTCCCGCATCGAGCCGATCCAGCCGACGCCGGTGAAGAGCAGCAGCGCACCGGCCACCAGACCGACCGTCCCCGCGTGGGCGACCAGGCTGTCGATGCCGAGCTGGTCGGAGATGCCGGGCACCTGCTCGGCGATCTTGTCCTCGATCTTGTCCAGCTGCTTGTCGCTGAGCAGCGCGGCGCCGATCGCCGCGCCGACCGCGATCAGCGGGAAGAGCGCGAGGAAGCTGATGAACGTGATGGCCGCGGCCAGCCGGGTCCAGTGGACCCGCACCAGCGTCTCGTAACTGCGCCACGCGTGCGTCTCCATCAGCCGGGAGACGAGTGGCCCGATGACGGGGAGTTTTTTCAGCCAGTCCATAGGTCACGACTACCCCTCCGGCGCGTGAAAACCGAAGTCCGGTGCGGGGTGGAGAGGATGACGGACCCTCAATCACCCATTTCGGTGAGTGTTGTAACAAATCCCTCAAAGGTGTTATCCCGGGCGATACGGTCACCCTCATGTCTGTCGACACCGTGTCCCTGACCGGCTGGGGCCGCACCGCCCCGACGACCGCGCTGCGTTTCCGCCCCCGTAGTTACGAGGAGGCCGCGGCGACCGTGCTCGGCTGCGGGCCGCGCGGCTCGATCGCCCGGGGCCTGGGCCGGACGCACGGCGACGCGGCGCAGAACGCCGGGGGTTCGGTGCTCGACATGACCGCCCTGGACCGCGTCCGCACCATCGACGCGGCGGCCGGGCTGGTGGTCTGCGACGCGGGCACCACGCTGCACCGGCTGCGCGAGGTGATGCTCCCGCTCGGTTGGTTCCCGCCGGTGGTGCCCGGCGGGCGTTACGTCACGGTGGGCGGCGCGATCGGCTCGGACGGGCACGGCGACAACCACCGCGCGGCCGGCTCCTTCTCCCGCCACGTCACGGAGTTCACGCTGCTCACGGCGGACGGCGAGGCGCGTACGGTGCGCCCGGGCACCCCGCTCTTCGACGCGACCGCCGGCGGCCTCGGCCTGACCGGGGTGATCCTCTCGGCCACGCTCCGGTTCCGGCCCGTGACCACGGCCCTGATGTCCGTCGACACCGAGCGGGCGGCCGGTCTGGACGACCTGCTGAGCCGAATGGCGCGCGGCCACCGCCCCTACGAGTACGCCCGGATCGACCTGACCGCCCGGGGCCGGGCCACCGGGCGCGGCGTCCTGGTCCGCGCGGACCACGTCCCGGTCCGGGCGCTCCCGGCGCACGCCCGGCGCACCGCGCTCGCCCTCGGCCCGGCGCGCCGCCCCGCCGCGCCGCCGCTGCTGCCCCGCCTCTTCGGCCGGCTCTCCGCCACCGCGCTCAACGAACTCGGCTACCGCACCGCGCCCCGGTCCCGCACCGGCGAACTCCAGCCGGTCGGCGCCTTCTTCCGCGCCCTGGACGCGCGGCCGCACAGCAACCGGGTCTCCCCCACCGGCGGCCGCATCCACTACGCGTTCCTGGTCGGGCACGGGCAGGAGGAGACGCTGCGCCGGATCGTCGGGCGCATCGCCCGCAGCCGCTGTCCGTCCTTCCGGGCGGTGCTCAGGCGGTGCGGCGAGGGCGGCCCGGGCTGGCTGTCCTTCCCGGCGCCCGGCTGGCACCTCTCCCTCGATCTACCGGCCGGCCTGCCGGGGCTCGCCCGCTTCCTCGACTCGCTGGACGAGGAGGTGGCGGCGGCGGGCGGCCGGGTCTCCCTGACCGAGGACGCCCGGCTGCGCCCCGGCGCGCTCGCCGCGATGTACCCGCGGCTGCCCGAGTTCCGGGCGCTGCGGGCCGAACTGGACCCGACCGGGGCGTTCCGCTCGGACCTGTCCCGCCGGCTGTCGCTGTAGACCCCCTCTTCCCCTGCAAGGAGCGTTCCCGTGAAGGATGCCTTCGGTGCCCCGCAGTCCCTGCTCGTCCTCGGCGGCACGTCGGAGATCGGGCTCGCCACCGCACGCCGGCTGATCGCCCACCGCACCCGGACGGTCTGGCTGGCCGGCCGCCCCTCGCCCGCCCTGGAGGCGGCGGCGGAGGACCTGCGCCACCGGGGGCGTACGTACAGACCGTGGCGTTCGACGCGCTGGACACCGAGTCCCACGAGACGGTCCTCGGCAAGGTCTTCGCCGAGGGCGACATCGACATGGTGCTGCTCGCCTTCGGCATCCCGGGCGACCAGGGGCGCGACGAGGAGGAACCGCTCGCGGCGGTCCGGGTGGCGCAGACGAACTACACCGGCGCGGTCTCCGCCGGTCTGGTGTGCGCGGGCGCGCTCCAGGCGCAGGGGCACGGTTCGCTGGTGGTGCTGTCCTCGGTGGCCGGTGAGCGGGCCCGGCGGGCGGACTTCATCTACGGGTCGAGCAAGGCGGGCCTGGACGTCTTCACGCAGGGCCTCGGCGACGCGCTGCACGGCACGGGGGTGCACGTCATGGTGGTGCGCCCGGGGCTGGTGGTGCCGGACGCGGCGGGGGTGCGGGAGGCCGGGGGGCCGCTGGCGACGATCCCGTTCACCCGGACGCCGCTGGTGACGACGCCGGGTGCGGTGGCGGACGCGATCGTGACCGGGCTGCGGAGGCGCCAGGAGACGGTGTGGGTGCCGGGGGCGCTGCGCGCGGTGATGTCCGCGCTGCGGCACGTACCCCGGCCGCTGTTCCGGCGGCTGCCGGTGTGACCCGGCGCGCTACGGGTGCAGGGAGGGGCGTCCAGGGTGCTGCCGCTCTGCGCGGGGACGGCGGGGCCGGTGCCGCCGGCGCCGAACGGGAACTCGTTGATCTTGCGCCAGACGCGGTCCAGCCGGCCCTGCTCGTACAGCGCGAAGGAGCCGCAGATCCAGGACGCCTCGTAGTCGGCCAGCTCCTCGTACGCCCGGTCCATCGCCGCTTCGGAGATGTCGTGGGCGACGGTCACATGCGGGTGGTACGGGAACTGGAGCTCGCGCACCAGCGGCCCGGAGGCGTCCCGTACCCGCTTCTGGAGCCAGGAGCAGGCCGAGGCGCCCTCGACCACCTGGACGAAGACGACCGGCGAGAGCGGCCGGAAGGTGCCCGTGCCGGAGAGCCGCATCGGGAAGGGGCGGCCGGCGACCGCGATCGAGGCGAGGTGCGCCTCGATCGCGGGCAGGTCGGCCGCCTCGGCCTCGGTCGGCGGCAGGAGGGTGACGTGGGTGGGAATGCCGTGTGCGGCAGGGTCCCCGAAGCTCGCGCGGCGCTCCTGGAGCAGGCTGCCGTAGGGCTCCGGGACCGCGATCGAAACGCCGAGCGTTACGGTCCCCACGTCGTTCTCCTCAATCCTCGGTGGTCTGTTTTCAGCCACTGACGGCCGCAAGCATCACGCCGCAAGTGTGCCGCCTGCGGGCCCTCCGCCGCCAGGGTCCTTGGACTCAGTGCTTCGCGGGCAGAAGGCCCATCCGGTCGTAGGTGAGCGCCAGGGTCTCGGCGGCCACGGCCCGCGCCTTCTCGGCGCCCGCGGCCAGGATGGAGTCCAGCGTCTCGGGGTCGTCCAGGTATTCCTGCGTCCGTGTGCGGAACGGTGTGACGAAGTCGACCATGACCTCGGCGAGGTCCGTCTTCAGCGCGCCGTAGCCCTTGCCCTCGTACTTCTGCTCCAGCTCCGGCACCGAGGCTCCGGTGAGCGTCGAGTAGATGGTCAGCAGGTTGCTGACGCCGGGCTTCTCGGCCCGGTCGAAGCGGATCACCGTGTCGGTGTCCGTGACGGCGCTCTTCACCTTCTTGGCGGTGGTCTTCGGCTCGTCCAGGAGGTTGATCAGACCCTTCGGGTTCGCCGTCGACTTGCTCATCTTCGAGGACGGGTCCTGGAGGTCGTAGATCTTCGCCGTCTCCTTGAGGATGTACGGGTCCGGGACGGTGAAGGTCTCGCCGTAGGTGCTGTTGAACCGCTCGGCGAGATTACGGGTGAGCTCCAGGTGCTGGCGCTGGTCCTCGCCCACCGGGACCTGGTCGGCCTGGTAGAGCAGGATGTCGGCGACCATCAGCATCGGGTAGGTGAACAGGCCGACCGTGGTGCGGTCGGCGCCGTGCCGGGCGGACTTGTCCTTGAACTGCGTCATGCGGGACGCCTCGCCGAACCCGGCCAGGCAGTTCATGACCCAGCCCAGCTGGGCGTGCTCGGGCACATGGCTCTGGATGAACACCGTGCAGCGCTCGGGGTCGACCCCGGCGGCCAGCAGCTGGGCCACGGCGAACCGGGTGTTGGCCCGCAGCTCCGCCGGGTCCTGCGCGACGGTGATGGCGTGCAGGTCGACCACCATGTAGAAGGCGTCGTGGGACTCCTGCAGGGCCACCCACTGGCGGACGGCGCCGAGGTAGTTGCCGAGGTGGAACGAGCCGGAGGTGGGCTGGATTCCGGAGAGCACGCGGGGACGTTCAGAGGCCATGGGCTCATTGTCTCAGGTGTGCGGCCCTTCCCGGGCAGCCGGTGGAGGAATCGCCCGCCGGGCCCGCGCGGCGGAAATCGCGGGCGCGCCGCGAACCGAAGGTTTCCTCGCGGAGGAACCGACCGACGATACAAAGTGGGCCCAACCTCAGGCCACGCCGCACGACGATCGGAGATCCCGTGTCGACCACGGAAAACGCCATCGCCTCCGCCGAGGCGCACAGCGCGCACAACTACCACCCGCTGCCCGTCGTCGTCGCCACGGCGGACGGGGCCTGGATGACCGATGTCGAGGGCCGCCGCTACCTCGACATGCTCGCCGGATACTCGGCGCTCAATTTCGGCCACGGCAACCGCCGGCTGATCGACGCGGCGCGGGCCCAGCTGGAACGGGTCACGCTCACCTCCCGGGCCTTCCACCACGACCGGTTCGCCGACTTCTGTACGCGCCTCGCGGAGCTGTGCGGCATGGAGATGGTGCTCCCGATGAACACCGGGGCGGAGGCCGTCGAGACGGCGGTGAAGACCGCCCGGAAGTGGGGCTACCGGGTCAAGGGCGTCCCGGACGGCATGGCGAAGATCATCGTGGCCGCCGACAACTTCCACGGCCGCACGACCACGGTGATCAGCTTCTCCACGGACCCGGAGGCCCGCGCCGACTTCGGCCCGTACACCCCCGGCTTCGAGATCGTGCCGTACGGGGACCTCACCGCGATGCGCGAGGCCATGACGGAGAACACCGTGGCGGTGCTGATCGAGCCGATCCAGGGCGAGGCGGGCGTGCTGGTGCCGCCGCCCGGCTATCTCGCCGGGGTGCGGGAGCTGACCCGCGAGCGGGACGTGCTGTTCATCGCGGACGAGATCCAGTCCGGTCTGGGCCGGACCGGGAAGACCTTCGCCTGCGAGCACGAGGGCGTCGTCCCCGACATGTACCTCCTGGGCAAGGCGCTCGGCGGCGGTGTGGTGCCGGTGTCGGCCGTGGTGTCGTCGGCGGCGGTGCTCGGTGTCTACCGCCCCGGGGAGCACGGCTCGACGTTCGGCGGCAACCCGCTGGCCTGCGCGGTGGCGCTGGAGGTCATCGCGATGCTGAGCACCGGCGAGTACCAGCAGCGCGCCGCCGAGTTGGGCGACCACCTCCACCACGAGCTGGGTCTCCTGGTGGGCGGGGGCGCGGTGCGGGCCGTCCGGGGACGCGGGCTGTGGGCGGGCGTGGACGTCGAACCGGAGCTGGGCACGGGCCGCGAGATCTCCGAACGGCTGATGGAGCGCCGGGTCCTGGTGAAGGACACCCACGGCTCCACGATCCGGATCGCACCGCCGCTGGTGATCGGCAAGGAGGACCTGGACTGGGGCCTCGAACAGCTGCGGGAGGTCCTGCGGGGCTGAGCGGGCTCAGGCCAGCACCCGTAGCAGCGCCTCCAGCGCCCCCGTCCAGGCGCTGTCCGTCGGGGTGCCGTAGCCGATGACCAGCGCCTCGCGCTTCAGGTCGGCGTCCGGGTGGCGGTAGAAGGCCAGGCCCTCCACCGCGAGGCCCTGCCAGGCCGCCGCCCGGATCACCTCGGCCTCGCCGCCCTCCGGCAGTTCGAGGACGGCGTGCAGCCCGGCGGCGATCCCGCTGACCCGGATGTGCGGGGCGCGCTCCGCCAGCGCCGCGACGAGCTGGTCGCGCCGGTTGCGGTAGCGCAGCCGCATGGACCGCACATGCCGGTCGTACGCCCCCGAGGCCATGAACTCCGCGAGCGTCAGCTGGTCCAGCGCGCCCGGCGCCCAGTCGCTCGCCCCCTTCGCCTCGGCGATCTCGGCGGCCAGGGCGCGCGGCACCACCATCCAGCCGAGCCGCAGCCCCGGTGCCAGGGACTTGCTGGCGGTGCCCAGGTAGACGACGCGTTCCGGGTCCAGGCCCTGGAGGGCGCCGACCGGCTGGCGGTCGTACCGGAACTCGCCGTCGTAGTCGTCCTCCAGGATCAGCCCGCCGGTGGCCCGCGCCCAGTCGACGGCCGCCGCCCGCCGGTCCGGGTGGAGCGGGACGCCCGTGGGGAACTGGTGCGCCGGGGTCAGCAGGACCGCGCCCGCGTGGCGCAGGGTGTGCAGTTCGCCGGTCCGGGTGCCGTGCTCGTCGACCGGCAGGCACGGGATGCGCAGCCCGGCCTCGGTGAGCAGGCGGGTGTGGATGCCGAGGCAGTACGACTCCACGGCCACGTCCCGGGCCCGGCGCCTGCGCAGCACCTTGCCGAGCAGCATCAGGGCGTGCACGAATCCGGAGCAGACGATGATCCGGTCCGGGTCGGCGTACACCCCGCGCGCCCGGGCCAGGTATTCGGCGAGGACGGTGCGCAGCTCGATCCGGCCGCGCGGGTCGCCGTAGCCGAAGGCGTCGTTGGGCGCGTCGGACAGGGCGCGCCGGGCGGCCTTCAGCCACTCGGCGCGCGGGAAGGTGGCGAGGTCGGGGGTGCCCGACTTCAGGCTGTACGCGGGTGCGCCGCGCGGCGGCTTCGCGCGGGGCGGCGCGGCCGCCGCCGGGGGCGGGGGTCGGCGCGGCGGGCCACCCGGGTGCCGGAGCCCTGCCGGGCGGTGAGCCAGCCCTCGGCGACCAGCTCCGCGTAGGCGTCGGCGACGGTGTTGCGGGCGATGCCGAGGTCGGCGGCGAGGGTGCGGGAGGACGGCAGGCGGGTGCCGGGGGTCAGCCGGCCGGTGCGGACGGCCTCGCGCAGGGCGTCCATCAGGCCGGCCCGCAGACCGGTCGAGCCGGTCGGGTCGATGTGGAGGTCGGCGCCGAAAGTGGCCCAGGCATCTGTCATGGAAATGGACCATAGCGCTGCGCCACTCCCCCCGTAGCGTTAGGGGCATGACGACGAACGAGAACAGCAACAGCACCTCCGGCTACTGCCCCGAGCACACCCCGCGCCTGGCCTGGTCGCAGCACGCCCCCGACGTCTACAAGGCGATGGCCCGGCTGGACGCCGCCTCCCGCCGGGGCATCGACCCGGTGATCGGCGAGCTGGTGAAGATCCGCGCCTCGCAGCTCAACCACTGCGCGTTCTGCCTGGACATGCACACCAAGGACGCCCTCGCGGCGGGCGAGTCGCTGGAGCGGATCATCCAGCTCAGCGCGTGGGAGGAGTCGCAGCACTTCTACACGCCGAAGGAGATCGCCGCGATCGAGCTGACCGAGGCGGTGACCGTGCTGACCGACGGCTTCGTCCCGGACGAGGTGTACGCGCGGGCCGCGAAGCACTTCGGCGAGGAGGAGCTGGCCCACCTCATCGCCGCGATCATCACGATCAACGCCTGGAACCGGTTCGCCGTGTCCACCCGCATGGTGCCGGGCCACTACACGCCCGGCGACCACGGCTGAGCGGCCCGGTGACCGCGTCGGGCCTGCGGGCCCTGCACCACGGCCGCGCCCCCGGCGACCCGCTGGTCCTCCCCGGCCCGTGGGACGCCGCGAGCGCCCGTGCCCTCGCGGACGCCGGCTTCCCCGCGCTCGCGCTGCCGAGCGCGGGGGTCGCCGCGTCGCTGGGTTACGAGGACGGCGAGACGCCCGCCGACGAGATGTTCGCGGCGGTGGCCCGGATCGCCCGGGCCGTCCCCGTACCGGTCTCCGCCGACATCGAGGCCGGGTACGGGCTGCCGCCCGCCGAACTGGTGGAGCGGCTGCTCGCGGCGGGGGCCGTCGGCTGCAACCTGGAGGACACGGTGGACGGGGTACTGCTGGACGCCGGACGGCAGGCGGACCGGCTGGCCGCGGTCCGGGCGGCGGCCGGGGACGCGCTCTTCGTGAACGCCCGGATCGACACGTACGTCACGGGCGTCCCGGACGGGGTGGACCCGGCGGCGGAGACGCTGCGCCGGGCGCGGCTGTACGCGGCGGCGGGGGCGGACTGCCTGTACCCGATCCTGGCCCCGCCCGAGGTGTTCGGCCCGCTGGCCGATGCCCTGCCCGGGCTGCCGCTGAACGCGCTGGCCGTGCCGGACGGACCGGGGCCGCGCCGCCTCGGTGAGCTGGGGGCGACCCGGATCACCTTCGGGCCGGGGCTCCAGCGGCGGGCCATGGCGGCGGTGCGGGAGATCGCGGCCGGACTCTGACCACGTAACGCACGCACCACGCCCCCGGCAGCTCTGCGGCTGCCGGGGGGCGTGGTGCGTGGTGGATCAGATGAGGCCGAGCTCGCGGACCGCGTCGCGCTCCTCGGTGAGCTCCTTCACCGAGGCGTCGATGCGCGCACGGGAGAACTCGTTGATGTCCAGGCCCTGGACGATCTCGTACGTGCCGTTCTTCGTGGTGACCGGGAAGGACGAGATGATGCCCTCGGGCACGCCGTAGGAGCCGTCCGACGGGATGCCCATCGAGGTCCAGTCGCCCTGGGCGGTGCCGTTGACCCAGGTGAAGACGTGGTCGATGGCGGCGTTGGCGGCGGAGGCGGCGGAGGACGCGCCACGGGCCTCGATGATCGCCGCGCCGCGCTTGGCGACGGTCGGGATGAAGGAGTCGGCGAGCCACGCCTCGTCGTTGACCAGCTCGGCGGCGTTCTTGCCGGCGACCTCGGCGTGGAAGATGTCCGGGTACTGGGTGGCCGAGTGGTTGCCCCAGATCGTCAGCTTCTTGATGTCGGAGACGGCGGCACCGGTCTTGGCGGCCAGCTGCGAGATCGCGCGGTTGTGGTCCAGGCGGGTCATCGCGGTGAAGCGCTCGGCCGGGACGTCCGGGGCGGCGGCCTGCGCGATGAGCGCGTTGGTGTTGGCCGGGTTGCCGACGACGAGGACCTTGATGTCGTCCGCGGCGTTGTCGTTGATCGCCTTGCCCTGCGGCTTGAAGATGCCGCCGTTGGCGGAGAGCAGGTCGCCGCGCTCCATGCCCTTGGTGCGGGGGCGGGCGCCGACGAGGAGGGCGACGTTCGCACCGTCGAAGCCGACGTTCGCGTCGTCGGTGATCTCGATGTTGCGCAGCAGCGGGAAGGCGCAGTCGTCGAGCTCCATCGCGGTGCCCTCGGCGGCCTTCAGCCCCTGGGGGATCTCCAGGAGACGCAGGTTGACCGGCACGTCCGGGCCGAGCAGGTGGCCGGAGGCGATGCGGAAGAGCAGCGCGTAGCCGATCTGGCCGGCTGCGCCGGTCACGGTGACATTCACGGGAGTGCGGGTCATGGCGATCTCCGTTAGACAGCTGGCGGTCCGGGCTCCTGGCCCCTGGTGCGGGACATCTCCCTGAATCTTGATGTGAAGAGATATCCGTCGGCCAGGCTATCCGACCCGGAACCCCACAGCCGCCCGGCCCCCGTTGCCTGTCGATCACACGGTGGCGGAATGGTCACTTCCGTGCCACAGGCAACAGCCATCCCTTGAACGGGTGAGGGCCGTCAACAAGGCTGGACGCAGGACGGGGCAAGGCCGCTCAACCGCCGCTTCGGGAGCTTCGCGCTCCGAGGTTGCCCCGGACTCCGGTGTCCGTCCCTTCTCGGGGGAGGGGACGGCCACCGGTTCTTCCGCTCTTCGGAGCGCGGGTCAGCGGACCGTGAAGTGGACCGCGTCCTCCAGGAACGGGATGTCCAGCCACGGCTTCGGCTGCGCGACCAGCGCGAGCAGCACGATGAGGACGCCGAGCAGGCCGTACGTCACCAGATCGGTGAAGCGGGACCGCACCGCGAGCATGCCCACCGACCGGACGGTCACGCGCAGGACCGCGCCCAGGACGAGGCCGACGCCGATCAGTATCGTGCCGACGCGGAACGCCTCGTCGAAGGGATCGGCCGCCACGATCAGCAGCCCGACACCGGCCGTGCAGAGCACCGCGAGCAGCGGCCACTGCCGGGCCGGGGCCGGCGCGTCCCCGCCGGCCGCCCGCCCGCCGCCCTCGGGCCGCGCGGTGTCCCGGGTCAGCGAGAACCGCCGGGACCGCCGGGTCGCGGCGGGAGCCGCCGCCTCCGTGGACCCGGTGTCCGGACTCGTACCAGCACCCACGGGGTCAGCCGGCGGAGACGGCAGCCGCGTCGCGCTCGGCGGCCTCGACCACGTTGACGAGCAGCTGGGCGCGGGTCATCGGGCCGACACCGCCCGGGTTCGGCGAGATCCAGGCGGCGACCTCGGCCACGCCCGGGTGGACGTCGCCGACGATCTTGCCGTTCTCGTCGCGGCTGACGCCGACGTCCAGGACGGCCGCGCCCGGCTTGACGTGCTCGGGCTTGACGATGTGCGGCACGCCCGCGGCGGCGACGATGATGTCGGCCTGCTTCAGGTGGGCGGCCAGGTCCCGGGTGCCGGTGTGGCACTGGGTCACCGTGGCGTTCTCCGACTTGCGGGTGAGCAGCAGCGGGATGGACCGCCCGATGGTGACACCGCGTCCGACGACCACGACGTGGGCGCCGTTGATCTCGACGCCGTGGTGGCGCAGGAGCTGGACGACGCCCTGCGGGGTGCAGGGCAGCGGGCCGGTCTCGTTGAGCACCAGGCGGCCGAGGTTCATGGGGTGCAGGCCGTCGGCGTCCTTGGCCGGATCCATCAGTTCCAGGACGCGGTTGGTGTCGATCCCCTTGGGGAGGGGAAGCTGCACGATGTAACCCGTGCAGGCGGGGTCGGCGTTGAGCTCGCGGACGACGGCCTCGATCTCCTCCTGGGTGGCGGTGTCCGGCAGTTCGCGCTGGATGGAGCCGATGCCGACCTGCGCGCAGTCCTTGTGCTTGCCGTTCACGTACCACCTGCTGCCCGGGTCGTCCCCGACCAGCAGGGTTCCCAGGCCGGGCGTGACGCCCCGGGCCTTGAGGGCCGCCACGCGGGCGGTCAGATCGGACTTGATCGCGGCTGCGGTGGCCTTGCCATCGAGAATCTGGGCAGTCATGGTCCCCATACTCCCGGATGACCCCGCCCTCGGACCAATCAGGTACCAGGCGTGGACGCAAGGTTGCACTTGGACAACTTCTTGGGCAGCGGCTGGACAAACGTACTAACGGCTTATAACGATGAAGGCCGCTGTGCCGCAGCAGTAACCGGGGGGCTGGACCGCTGACGTTTTCTCTCTCCTCGTGCGGCCGCACCGTCCCCGTACGTCTGTTGGAGGAACGCCCATGAGCTTCGGCGACCCGAACCCGAACAACCCCTACGGGCAGCAGCCCGGTCAGCCGCAGCAGCCGGGCTACGGCTACCCGCAGGCCCCGCAGGGCGTGCCGCAGCAGGGCTACGGCTACCCGACCGCCCCGCCGGTGCCGGGCGGCGACTACGGCCAGCAGCCCGGTTACGGTGCCCGCCCGCCGCTGTCCGGCTGGTGGCGGCGCGTCGGCGCGTACTTGATCGACGTCATCTGCATCGGCCTCCCCTACGGGATCCTCATGGCCATCGGCGGCGGCGTGGGCGGCGGCGCGGGCGCCGCGATCATGTTCCTCGGCATCGCCGTCGGCATCGGCGGCGCCCTCTTCAAGCTGTACAAGGAGGGCACGACGGGCCAGTTCATCGGCAAGAAGGCCCTCGGCATCAGCCTGCTGCGCGAGGCGGACGGCCGGCCGCTCGGCTTCGGCATGGCCTTCGTCCGCACGATCGCGCACTTCCTGGACAGCATCGCCTGCTACATCGGCTGGCTGTGGCCGCTCTGGGACGACAAGAACCAGACGTTCGCGGACAAGGTCTGCTCCAGCGTCGTGGTGCGCGTCGGCTGACCGCTCCTCAGACAGGCCCGAGGGCCGCAACCCCGCGCGTATCGCGTGGGGTTGCGGCCCTCGGTCGTACGGGGAGGAACCGGCTCAGTGGAAGAAGTGCCGGGTGCCCGTGAAGTACATCGTCACGCCGGCCTTCTTCGCGGCCTCGACCACCAGCTCGTCGCGGACCGAACCGCCCGGCTGGACCACGGCCTTGACGCCGGCGGCGGTCAGGATCTCCAGCCCGTCCGGGAAGGGGAAGAAGGCGTCGGACGCGGCGTAGGAACCGGTGGCCCGCTCCTCGCCCGCGCGCTCGACGGCCAGCTTCGCGGAGTCGACCCGGTTGACCTGGCCCATGCCGACGCCGACCGAGGCGCCGTCCTTGGCGAGCAGGATGGCGTTGGACTTGACCGCCCGGCACGCCTTCCACGCGAAGGCGAGTTCCTTCAGCTCGTCGGCGGAGAGCGCGTCGCCCGTGGCGAGCGTCCAGTTGGCCGGGTCGTCGCCCTCGGCCTGGAGGCGGTCGGTGACCTGGAGCAGCGCGCCGCCGTCGATCTGCTTGACCTCGACCTCGGCGGACGGGGCCTCGGGGGCGCGCAGCACGCGGATGTTCTTCTTGCGGGCCAGGACCTCGACCGCGCCGTCCTCGTACGCCGGGGCGACGATGACCTCGGTGAAGATCTCCGCGACCTGCTCGGCCATGGCGACGGTCACGGGGCGGTTGACGGCGATGACGCCGCCGAACGCGGAGAGCGGGTCGCAGTCGTGCGCGTTGCGGTGTGCCGTGGCGACATCGTCGGCGATCGCGATGCCGCAGGGGTTGGCGTGCTTGATGATCGCGACGCACGGCTCGTCGTGGTCGTACGCGGCGCGCCGGGCGGCGTCGGTGTCCGTGTAGTTGTTGTACGACATCGCCTTGCCGTGCAGCTGCTCGGCGCCGGCCAGGCCGCCGGTGCCCGAGGTGTAGAGGGCGGCGGGCTGGTGCGGGTTCTCGCCGTAGCGCAGGACGTCCTGGCGCTCGTACGTCGTACCGAAGAAGTCCGGGAAGCCCGAGTCGTCGGCGGCGGCGTAGTCGTCGGCGAACCAGCCGGCGACGGCCACGTCGTACGCGGCAGTGTGCTGGAACGCCTCGGCGGCGAGCCGCTTGCGGGCGGTCAGGTCGAAGCCGCCCGCCTTCACCGCGGCGAGCACGTCGGCGTAACGCTCCGGGCTGGTGACGACGGCCACGGACGGGTGGTTCTTGGCGGCGGCGCGCACCATCGACGGGCCGCCGATGTCGATCTGCTCGACGCACTCGTCGTCGGACGCGCCGGAGGCGACGGTCTCCTTGAACGGGTACAGGTTGACGACCACCAGGTCGAACGGCTCGACGCCCAGCTCGGCCAGCTGCTCGCGGTGCGCGTCGAGGCGCAGGTCGGCGAGGATGCCGGCGTGGACGCGGGGGTGCAGCGTCTTGACGCGGCCGTCGAGGCACTCGGGGAAGCCGGTCAGCTCCTCGACCTTGGTGACCGGGACACCGGCGGCGGCGATCTTTCCGGCGGTGGAGCCGGTGGAGACCAGCTCGACACCCGCCTCGTGCAGGCCGCGGGCGAGGTCTTCGAGGCCCGTCTTGTCGTAGACGCTGACCAGGGCGCGGCGGATGGGCTTATTCTCCGACATGACCGAGATGAACCTTTCGTCCCTCAATGCGATAGCCGTCGCGGGCGAGCCGCCCCACGGCCTCGACGAGCAGCTTGCGCTCGACTTCCTTGATGCGTTCATGGAGGGCCGCTTCGCCCTCCGGGGTGTCCTCTTCGGTCACCTCGACCACGCCCTGCGCGATGATCGGACCGGTGTCGACGCCGTCGTCGACGAAGTGGACGGTGCACCCGGTCACCTTCACGCCGTACGCGAGCGCGTCACGCACGCCGTGGGCACCGGGAAAGCTGGGGAGCAGGGCGGGGTGGGTGTTGATGAACCGGCCGCCGAACCGGGCCAGGAACTCCTTGCCCACGATCTTCATGAACCCGGCGGACACCACGAGGTCCGGCCGGTGCGCGGCGGTCGCCTCGGCGAGCGCGGCGTCCCACTCCTCGCGGGTGGCGTGGTCCTTGACCCGGCACATGAAGGTGGGGAGCCCGGCGCGCTCGGCCCGTTCCAGGCCGGCGATGCCGTCGCGGTCGGCGCCGACCGCGACGATCCGGGCGCCGAAGCCCTCGGAATCGTCACCGATCGCGTCGAGCAGCGCCTGAAGGTTCGTACCGGAACCGGAGACCAGGACGACCACACGGGCCGGGGCGGCGGAGGGAAGCGGGGAGGCCACGGCTGGGCCCTTTCTCGCGTGCGAGCGGTTCGAAGCGGCCGGCCCGCCGCCACGGCACCGGGGCGGCGGCCTGCGATTTGTACGGTCGTACGAAAGAAGCGCGCTCCCCCATACGGGGAACTATACGAACGGGCCGACCGTCAGCAACGATACCGGCACCTCACCGCACCCCTGGCTGACGGGGGTGACGGGCCCCCGCGCTCCCCGCTTTCGACCCTTCCTCACCGGAAGGTAGCGTCAGGGGCAGCGAACCGTCCGCCGGGCGGAAACGACGAGATGGGGAAGACGTTCACCACATGCCGGACCGACGCCGCACCGCCTTCCGCCAGCCGCTGCCCGAGCGGGCCACCGTGCTGATGCGCGAGCGCTCCTCCTCGTCCTCGTCCGGCTCCTCCGGTTCCTCCGGTTCCTCGGGGGCCGGGACGACGACAACCCCTTCGCGCCGCCGCCCGAGGGCCGGCCCGACCAGCCCTGGCAGCCGCGCCACCCGTCCGGCTCGTCCCAGGACAACGGCGAGAACCGGCCCGAGGGCGAGCCGTCCGACGACCGGCCCGTGTGGGGCAGCCAGTGGAGCAGCCGGCAGCCCGGCCGCGAGGACGGCTCCTTCGGCGGGCGCCCCTCCGGCCCCGGCGGTACGGAGAGGCCCCCGGCCGGTCCGCGCTGGGACCCGACCGACCCCGTCCAGCGCCGCGCCCGCTATGCGCTGCTCTCCGGCATGTGGGCCTTCTTCTTCGCGATCTTCGACTTCTCGGAGATCGCCCTGCTGCTCGGCGCGCTCGCCACGTACTGGGCGGTCAGCGCGCTGCGTGCCAAGCCGAAGCCGCCGGTGCCGGGTGCCGGGGCGCCTGCCCGGGCGGAGGGCCCCGGGGCGGACGGGACCGCTCCCGGGCCGGACACGCTCGCCGCGCAGCGCGGGGGCCGGCAGCAGACCACGGCCGCGGTGAGCGGGCTGGTGACGGGCGTGGTCGCGCTGGCGATCGTCGCGACGACGTTCACGGTGCAGATGGTCTACCGCGACTACTACACCTGTGTGAACGACGCCCTGACCAAGTCGGGTCAGCTGACCTGCAACGACCTGCTCCCGAAGCCGCTGGAGCCGTTCTTCGGCGTCAAGCGCTAGCGGCCGGCGGGCCGGGGGACGCGTCGGTCTCGCGCTCGGTCTCGCGCTCGGTCTCGTGCTCGGTCTCCCGGGCGTGCCAGGGGTCGGTGGGGAGGAAGTCGTACGCGTCGAGGTCGTCCTCGTCGTCACCTCCGTCCCGGCCCCGACCTCCGTCCTCGCCCTTTGCGTTCTTCGCCTCCTTCTCGTCCTTCGCGTTCTTCGCGTTCTTCGCGTCCTTCGCGGGTGCGGGCGGCTGGGGGCCTTGGGCGTGCTGACCGGGGGCGCCGTGGTTTCCGGCTCCGCCGGCTCGGCGTCCTCCTTCTTGCGCCCGCGCAGTCGCCAGGCCCGTAGCAGCAGGGCCGTGGGGACGCCGATGACCGTCGTCCACGCCAGCGCCGCCGCGCCGGTGAGCCACCACACCGGGCCGAAGTCCGCCAGGGCGTGGGTGCCGAGCGGTCCCCCGGCGGCTGCCGCCAGCAGCGTCGCGCCGAGCGCGCAGCCGACCGCCCCCAGTGCGGTGGTGAGCGCGGTCTCCCCCGGGCCCCACGCTTCATCCCGGCCGCCCTCGGCGGGCACGGCCCTCCGTGCGGTGAACCAGGCCACCGTCAGCGCCGCCGCCACCGGGACCGCGCCGGCCGCCCAGTTCAGCGGCGCGCCCGGGCCGTGCGCGGGCATCGCGGCCAGCAGCGGGAAGTCGGGGACGGCCGGGGGCCGGTGAAGGCCAGCGGGGTGACCGTCGACGCCGAGCCGAGGGCGAACCCGGGGCCGAGCCCGTACGCCGCGCCCCACGCCGCCGCGTTCGGCACGAGCCCCAGCGCCAGCAGGAGTACGGCGATGCGGCCGCCCCAGTCGCCGGAGAGCCGGAGGAACGACTCCTGGACCGGTGCGCCGTGCCACACCAGGGCCGACGCGACGACCAGCGCGCCGCCGCCCAGCAGCACCGCGGTCCCGGCCAGCGCCGCCCGGCCCACCGCGTCGGCCCGCCGCAGGAACCGGGTGCGCGCCATCGCCTCGTGCAGCCGCACCGGTGCCCAGGAGGGCGGCGGGCCGAGCGGGCGCCCGCGCGCCGTCCACACCCCGGCCGCCGCCGCGCCCGCCACCACGAGGGCGCCGGGAAGGAGCAGGGAGAGCGGGCGCGCGGACAGCGAGGCGCCGCGCGCGTAGAGGGCGACCGCCCCGCCGACCAGCAGATATCCGCCCGTCACCAGGGCGAACGCGGCCCCGGGCGACGGGGCGCCGTGCCCCTCCTCGGGCTCCAGCACGTCCCTGGCCGCCCGGTGCACGAGCCACATCGGCAGCACGGAGAGCAGCAGCGGGACGACACCCATCGGTGCCGGGGCCCCGGTCAGCGTCTCGGTCCTGACCAGTTCGGCGCCGTGCGCGAGGAGCCAGAGGGCGGCTGCCGTGTGGAACGCCTCGCCTGGTCCGCTGTCCGGGGCCGGTGAGCTGATCCAGAGCGCGATGACGAGGACGGTGAGGGAGCCCAGGCCGAGCCCGGCGGCGAGGGCCCCGCGCAGCACCGCGGAGACCAGCACGGCGGGCCGTCCCCGCTCGCCCTGCGACAACAAGGGGCTGCGTTCGGTCACTTGGGTCACGCGGTCATGCTGCCAACGACACGCGCTTATTTCGTGTAACGGGCGAACAGCCGGGGTGTCGATCAATATACGTTTATGTACTTTTTCACCCGGTGCAGGCCGTGTGGGCGGCCCTCATGACGCAGAGCACGTCCGAGAAGGCCGCCGCCCCTCCGCTGCCCTCGCCGAAGGAGCGGCGCAGGCTGCGGGAGGCCCTGTCGCTGACGGAGGACCAGGTCGCGTCGGCCGTCGGCGTGACCCGGGCGACGGTGCGCGCCTGGGAGACCGGCCGCAGCAGTCCGCGCGGCCGCAAGCGCGAGGCGTACGCCCGGCTGATCGGGGTGGTCGCGCCCGACCCGGCGCCTCAGGCGCCCCCTCCGCCGGCTCCGCCGGTTCCTGACGAAGCCCCCGGGAGCGCAGCCGTGGCCGCCACCGAACCGGACGAGGCCGCTGAGGCCATCGAGACCGTCGAGGCTGTTGAGCCGGACGAGGCCGCTGAGCCGGACGAGGCTGTTGAGGCCGACACCGAGCACGCGCCGGACGCGCCCGCTGCCGCGTTCGACGCGTTGTACCGGTACGCCGCCTCGGCCCTCTTCCAGCAGACCTATCTGCTGACCGGGCAGCGCGCCCTGTCCCGCGCGGCCGTGACCAAGGCGTTCGAGCTGGCCTGGGAGCGGTGGCCGGAGGTCGCGGTGGACCGGGACCCGGTCGGCTGGGTGCGCGCCGCCGCGTACGAGTACGCGATGTCCCCGTGGCGACGGCTGAACCGGGAGCACCGCCGCCTCGACCCGCCGCCCGAGGCCCCGGCCTCGCGTGCGCTGCTCGACGCGCTCCTGGCGCTGCCCCCCTCGTACCGGCGCACGCTGGTGCTGCACGACGGGGTGGGGCTCGGGCTGCCGGAGACGGCGGCGGAGACCGAGGCGAGCACCCGGGCGGCGGCCGGGCGGCTGGTGACGGCGCGGGCGGCGGTCGCCGAGCGGCTGCCCGAGATCGCTGAGCCGGACGCACCGGACGGGCAGGCCGCGCTGATCCACGAGCATCTGGGCACCCTCGCCCGCAGCCGCCCCGTCGCCTCGCTGCCCGTGCCGGAGCTGATCCGTACCGGCAGCGAACGCAAGGCGCAGCTGTGGGCCCGGACGGCCGTCGCGTTCACCGTACTGATCGTGGGGCTCACGCTGATCACGCTGGCGACGGCTCCCCGGAGGTACGAGACGCCCCCGGCGCCCGCCCAGCAGGTCGGCGGGGTGCCGCCGGTCGGGGGCCCGCAGAAGCTGACCCCGCAGGACGTCAAGCTGCGGAAGAAGCTCGGCGACGAGGTCTTCCACGGCCCGGCCCGGCTGGTGCCCGAGGCCGGCTGAACCGGTCCCGCACGACGACGCGGGCCCGTCCCCCGGGTGAGGGGGACGGGCCCGCGTCGTGCGTACGGTGACACCCGGCCGCGCGAGCGCGGCGGCGGGGTCAGGCGCCGAGGATCTCGCGCGCCAGCTTGGCGGTCTCGGTCGGCGTCTTGCCGACCTTCACGCCGGCGGCCTCAAGGGCCTCCTTCTTCGCGGCGGCGGTGCCGGAGGAGCCGGAGACGATGGCGCCGGCGTGGCCCATGGTCTTGCCCTCGGGGCGGTGAAGCCCGCGACGTAACCGACGACCGGCTTGGTGACGTTCTTCGCGATGAAGTCCGCCGCACGCTCCTCGGCGTCGCCGCCGATCTCGCCGATCATGACGATCAGGTCGGTCTCGGGGTCCGCCTCGAACGCCGCGAGGGCGTCGATGTGCGTCGTACCGATGACCGGGTCGCCACCGATGCCGACGGCGGACGAGAAGCCGATGTCGCGGAGCTCGTACATCATCTGGTAGGTCAGCGTGCCGGACTTGGACACGAGACCGATGCGGCCGGGCTTGGTGATGTCGCCCGGGATGATGCCGGCGTTGGACTGGCCGGGGGTGATCAGGCCGGGGCAGTTCGGACCGATGATCCGGGTCTTGTTGCCCTTCGAGCCGGCGTACGCCCAGAAGGCGGCCGAGTCGTGGACGGCGATGCCCTCGGTGATCACGACGGCGAGCGGGATCTCGGCGTCGATCGCCTCGATGACGGCGGCCTTCGCGAAGGCTGGCGGCACGAAGAGGACGGACACGTCGGCGCCGGTCTTCTCCATCGCCTCGGCGACGGAGCCGAAGACGGGGACCTCGGTGCCGTCGAAGTCGACGGTCGTGCCGGCCTTGCGCGGGTTGACGCCGCCGACGATGTTGGTGCCGTCGCCGAGCATGAGCTTGGTGTGCTTCATGCCGGTGGCGCCGGTCATCCCCTGGACGATGACCTTGCTGTCCTTGGTGAGGAAGATAGCCATGGTGGTCTGAGTCCCTCTTCCTTACTTCGCAGCCGCGGCGAGCTCGGCGGCCTTGTCGGCCGCGCCGTCCATGGTGTCCACGCGCTGGACCAGCGGGTGGTTGGCGTCGGAGAGGATCTTGCGACCCAGCTCCGCGTTGTTGCCGTCGAGGCGGACGACGAGGGGCTTGGTGACGTCCTCGCCCTTCGACTTGAGCAGCTCCAGGGCCTGGACGATGCCGTTGGCGACCTCGTCGCAGGCGGTGATGCCGCCGAAGACGTTGACGAAGACGGACTTGACGTCCGAGTCGCCGAGGATGATCTCCAGGCCGTTCGCCATGACCTCGGCGGAGGCGCCGCCACCGATGTCGAGGAAGTTGGCGGGCTTCACGTTGCCGTGCTTCTCACCGGCGTACGCGACGACGTCCAGGGTCGACATGACCAGACCGGCGCCGTTGCCGATGATGCCGACCTCGCCGTCGAGCTTGACGTAGTTGAGGTTCTTGGCCTTGGCGGCGGCCTCGAGCGGGTTGGCCGCGGCCTTGTCCTCGAGGGCCTCGTGCTCCGGCTGGCGGAAGTCGGCGTTCTCGTCGAGCGAGACCTTGCCGTCCAGGGCCAGGATGCGGCCGTCCTTGGTCTTCACCAGCGGGTTGACCTCGACGAGGAGCGCGTCCTCGGCGACGAAGGTCTCCCACAGGGTGACCAGGGCCTCGGCGACGCCCTCGGCCACGTCGGCCGGGAACTTCGCCTGGGCCACGATCTCGCGGGCCTTGGCGATGTCGACGCCGTCGACGGCGTTGACGGGGACCTTCGCGAGGGCCTCGGGGGTCTTCTCCGCGACCTCCTCGATGTCCATGCCGCCCTGCACCGAGGCCATGGCCAGGAAGGTGCGGTTGGTGCGGTCGAGCAGGTACGAGACGTAGTACTCCGCCTCGATCTCCGGCGACAGCTCGGCGATCATCACCTTGTGGACCGTGTGGCCCTTGATGTCCATGCCGAGGATGTCGGTCGCGCGGGCGACCGCCTCGTCGGCGTTCGCCGCCAGCTTGACGCCGCCGGCCTTGCCGCGGCCGCCGACCTTCACCTGCGCCTTGACGACCGACTTGCCGCCCAGCCGCTCGGTCGCCTCGCGGGCTGCCTCAGGCGTGTCGATGACTTCACCGGCCAGCACCGGTACACCGTGCTTGGCGAAGAGGTCCCTCGCCTGGTACTCGAACAGGTCCACGCGCGTCCGTCCCTTATCAATGGTCTCGCGGTTGGTTTTCTGCGTGGGCGTGCCGCGAGGGGCAACGTGACTGCGGTGTCACTAGGAAGGCGCACACGGTGACCGGATACGCGGCATGTCCATCTCGCAGGTTATCCCCGAGGCCGGTGTGACCCTAAATCGCAGATCACACCTGGGCGGTGATTACGGTCACAGAATCCCACTGGTGGGGGCGTTCTCCGGGTCCGGTATCGGCAGGGGCCGCTTCTCGATCGCGGCGGCCATCACGTCGGGGAAGAGGTCCGGCGTACAGGCGAAGGCGGGAGCGCCGAGAGCGGACAGCGCCGCCGCGTGGTCGCGGTCGTAGGCCGGGGCGCCCTCGTCGGAGAGCGCGAGCAGGGTCACGAACTGCACGCCCGACGCCTTCATCGCGGCGACCCGCTTCAGCATCTCGTTGCGGATGCCGCCCTCGTACAGGTCGCTGATGAGCACGACGACGGTGTCGGCAGGCCGGGTGATCCGGGACTGGCAGTAGGCGAGGGCGCGGTTGATGTCGGTGCCGCCGCCGAGCTGGGTGCCGAACAGGACGTCCACGGGGTCGTCCAGCTGGTCGGTGAGGTCGACCACCGCCGTGTCGAAGACGACCAGCCGCGTCCGGAGCGAGCGCATCGAGGCGAGCACGGCGCCGAACACCGACGCGTAGACCACGGAGGCGGCCATCGAGCCCGACTGGTCGATGCAGAGGATGACGTCCTTCTTCACGGACTGGGCGGCGCGGCCGTAGCCGATGAGCCGTTCGGGGACGATCGTGCCGGCGCCGTCCCGGCCGGGCAGCTCCAGGTAGTTCTTGAGGTTGGCCCGGATGGTGCGGTCCCAGTCGATGTCGTGGTGGCGGGGGCGGGTGACCTTCGCCGACCGGTCGAGCGCGCCGGTGAGCGTGGCCCGGGTGCGGGTGGTGAGCCGCTTCTCCAACTGCTCGACCACCTTGCGGACCACGGCCCGGGCGGTTTCCTTCGTCGTCTCGGGCATGGCCTTGTTGAGCGAGAGCAGGGTGCCGACGAGATGCACGTCCGCCTCGACGGCCTCCAGCATCTCCGGTTCCAGCAGGAGCGCGGAGAGGCCGAGGCGGTCGATCGCGTCGCGCTGCATGACCTGGACGACGGAGCTGGGGAAGTACGTCCGGATGTCACCGAGCCAGCGGGCCACGGAGGGCGCGGAGGCGCCGAGCCCGGCGGAACGGCTCCCCCCGCCCCGGCCGCCGGGGCGCCCGCCGCTCTCGTAGAGCGCGGCGAGCGCCTGGTCCATCGCGGCGTCGCGGCCGGTGAGCTTCCGGCCGGTGCTCTCCTCGCTGTCGGCCCCCAGCACCAGGCGCCAGCGGCGCAGCCGCTCGTCGTGGGCGGTGTCCTTGGTCGTCATGCCGTTTCCCCCAGGGGTGGGTCGTCGTGGGCCGTCGCGGGGCGGTCGTCCAGGCCGAGGAGCAGGCGGAGGACCGGGACCACCGCGTCCGCGCGGGCGGTGTCCAGGACCGGACCGAAGCCCGGAGCCGTGGCACCGGCGCCCGCCGGGGAGCCGGCACCCGGTGCCCCGGCCGGGGCCGGGCCGCGCCGGACGAGGTCGCCCAGGGTGCGCCGGACGCCCGCCTCGTACGCGGAGAACGTGCGCCGCAGCAGGGGCAGCACATCGGTGAACGTGTCGGCGGGGACCGCGGTGAGCCAGGCGTCGACCAGGGCGAGCAGCCGTTCGTCGTGGACGAGGAGCATGCCGCCGCCCGCCGCCCCGCCGACGAAGCCCTCGATCCAGGCGGCGGCGTCGGCGGGCGGGGTGCCCGGGGAGAGGGCGAGGCCCATCAGCCGGGCGGCGGCGTCCTGGTCGAGGTGGCCGTCGTCCAGGAGCAGCCGGGCGGCCCGGCCCCGGATGACGCCCGCGACGGTGTCCCGGACGGTGAGCTTGTGCAGCACCGCGCGCCACCGCGTCCGCAGCCCGTCCGCGCTCGAAGGGACGGCACCGGCGAGCAGCCCGATGGCGGTGTGGACGCCGTCCACCTGGCGGCGCAGCGCCTCGGCCCCGTCCGCGTCCAGCCCGGTGCAGGCGGGGGGCAGCCCGACGCAGATCCGCTCCGCGAGGCCGGCCGCGACCTCCCCGAGCGCGGTGGTGTCCGTGGCGCGGACGTCTCCGTAGCGCAGGGTGCGGGCCAGGGCCGGGAGGGCGTCCGCGAGATGGCCGACGTCGGAGTCGAGCGCGGCGCGGTCGGCGAGGGCCCGCATCACGACCGGCAGGGCGTCCGGCAGATCGGCGAGCAGACAGCGCTCGGCCAGCGCGGTGACCTCCGCGAGCGCGGTGGCGGCCAGGGCGTCGGACTCGGCGCGGGCGGTGGCGGCGGAGAGCACGGTGGTGCCCCAGACGCCCGCCTCCGCGACGCGCACATACAGCTCCGGCTCCCAGCGCAGCCGCCAGCTCTCCCGGAAGGTGCCGGTGCTCCCCCGGCCGGTGGCCGGTTCACCCCAGGCGATGCCGAGGAGGCGGAGCCGGTGCAGCAGGCGGCTGCGGGAGGCGTCGGTCTCCTTGCGGAGGTCGAGGTCGATCTCCCGTTCATCGGCCTCCGGCTTGAGCCGCAGGGTGCGCTGCTGCCGGGTCAGGTCGCGCTGGAGCGGGACGGCGGGGGCGGTGTCGGGGACCTCGCCGAGCTTGGTGCCGACGACGAGGCGGTCGTGGACGAGCGCGAGGGGCACGTCGGAGCCCTCGCACATGACGGCCCGGATCGCGTCGGTCGTCTCGCTCAGCCCGGCGAGCGGGCGGCCGCGCATCGCGGCGAGCGTCTCGGCGAGCCGGACGGCCTCGATGGCGTGGGCGGACGAGACGAACCGGTCCTCGTCGCGCAGGAGTCCGGCGACCTTGGTCATCCACCGGGCGATGGGGCGGTCCGGGGCGGCGAAGAGGTGCTCGTACCAGCCGGGGGACTCGATGCCCGCGCCGTATCCGCTGTGCCGGGCGAGCCGGCGGTGGGTCCAGGGCACCCAGGTCAGTTCGGCCTTGGCCTTGGGCAGGCCCTTGAGCAGGGCCCGGTCGGCGGTGAGCGTCGTCCGGGTGAGGAGGGCGGGGACGTGCCAGGCACCGCAGACCACGGCGAAGTCGTCGCTGAACTCCTTCTTCGCCGTCCGGATCCGGATGCGCATGTACGCCTCGCGCACCGCGTCCCTGGGATGCCCGCCGTCCCCGTACGCCTCGCGGAGCGCGGTCATCGCCTCGCCGAGCGCGGCGAACGCGGCGAGCGGTCCGGCCGCCTCGCCGCTGCCGGGGACGCGGTGCTCGACCACGTCCTCCCACCAGCGCTCGGGGTCGTCGTACCCGGCGGTCTCGGCGAGCACGCGGATCGGGTCGACGGGGACGGGCCGTGCGTCGGGCTCCTCCTGGGAGGCGTCGTCGGCCTCCATCGCCAGCGAGTGCGCGGCGGGCAGGTCGATGAAGCGGACGGGCACGTCCCGGGCCAGGGCCCAGCGGATCGCGACCCACTCGGGGGAGAACTCGGCGAACGGCCAGAACGCGGCCCGGCCGGGGTCGTCCACCGCGTGGGCGAGCAGGGCGACCGGAGGCCGCATCTCCTCGTCGGCGGCGAGCGGCAGCAGCGCGTCGCCCTCGGGCGGGCCCTCGATGAGGACCGCGCGCGGGTTCGCCGTGTCGAGGGCGGCGCGGACGGCGCGGGCCGAGCCGGGGCCGTGGTGCCGCACCCCCAGCAGCAGCGGCCCCGCTCCACGGGTCTCGGTCATGCGGACGCCTCCCGGCAGGCGCGGTAGAAGTCCTTCCAGCCGTCCCGCTCGCGCACCACGGTCTCCAGGTACTCCTGCCAGATGACCCGGTCCGCCGCCGGGTCGCGGACGACGGCGCCGAGGATGCCGGCCGCGACGTCGCCGGGGCGGAGCACGCCGTCCCCGAAGTGGGCGGCGAGCGCGAGGCCGTTGGTGACGACGGAGATGGCCTCGGCCGTGGAGAGCGTCCCCGAGGGGGACTTGAGCTTGGTGCGGCCGTCGGTGGTGACGCCGTCGCGCAGTTCGCGGAAGACCGTGACGACGCGGCGGATCTCGGCGAGGCCGTCGGGCGCGGGCGGCAGGTCCAGCGAGCGGCCGACCTGGTCGACGCGGCGGGAGACGATCTCGACCTCCGCCTCCGGGGTCGCGGGCAGCGGCAGCACCACGGTGTTGAACCGGCGGCGCAGCGCGCTGGACAGCTCGTTGACGCCCCGGTCGCGGTCGTTGGCGGTCGCGATGACGTTGAACCCGCGCACCGCCTGGACCTCCTGGCCCAGCTCGGGCAGGGGCAGGGTCTTCTCGGAGAGGATCGTGATCAGCGAGTCCTGCACATCGGCGGGGATGCGGGTCAGTTCCTCGATGCGGGCGGTCATGCCCTGGGCCATGGCGCGCATCAGCGGGCTGGGCACGAGCGCGTCGCGGCTGGGGCCGTTGGCGAGCAGCTGCGCGTAGTTCCACCCGTAGCGGACGGCCTCCTCCGGGGTACCCGCGGTGCCCTGGACGAGCAGAGTCGAGTCCCCGCTGACGGCGGCGGCCAGATGCTCGGACACCCAGGTCTTCGCGGTGCCGGGGACGCCGAGGAGCAGCAGCGCGCGGTCGGTGGCGAGCGTGGTGACGGCGACCTCGACGAGGCGGCGCGGGCCCACGTACTTGGGTGTGATGACGGTGCCGTCGGGCAGGGTGCCGCCGAGCAGATACGTCGCGACGGCCCAGGGCGACAGGCGCCAACGCTCGGGCCTGGGGCGGTCGTCGGCCGCCGCGAGCGCCTTCAGCTCGTCGGCGAAGGCGTCCTCGGCATGCGGGCGCAGGGCCTCGGCTGAGCTCGTCTGGGTAGTTGCGGACACGGTCATGGATCCCCCTCCGGATCGGTCGCCAGGTCGGTCGGCCGGATGTGGTTCCCACCGTGCACCATGGCACTGACAATCGGCCTTTGCGCAGGTCAGGGCGATTGTCAGTGGGGCCGCCTAACGTCGTTGGCATGCTGCTGACTGACGGGGGAGAACCCTTGGCCGACGCTGCTTCGGCCGCGCGCTGGACGGTGGAGCAGGTGCTGGCACTGGCTCCTGACGACGCCTCACGCAAGGCGGGGAACAAGCTCGGTGCGGCCGGCTCCTGGTCGGAGACCGGGTGCGAGGCGACGGGTGCGGTGTGGGGGCTGTGCAAGGGCAGTGGGAGCAAGCCGTACCGGACGGTGGTCGACACCACCGGCCCCGCGTACAAGTGCAGTTGCCCCAGCCGGAAGTTCCCGTGCAAGCACGCGCTGGGGCTGCTGCTGCTCCGTGCCGCCGACGAAGCGGCGGTGCCCGCCGGGTCCCCGCCGGACTGGGCGCGGGAGTGGCTGACCGGCCGCCGCGCCCGCGCGGAGGCGAAGGCGCGGCCCGCCGGGGGTGACGGCACGTCGGGCCCCGCCGATCCGGAGGCCGCGCGGAAGCGGGCCGAGAAGCGCGCCGAGCGGATCGGCGGCGGAGCCCGGGAGTTGGAGCAGCGGCTCACGGATCTGCTGCGGGGCGGTCTCGCGGCGGCCGAGCAGGCGGGGTACGGGCTGTGGGAGGAGACGGCGGCCCGGATGGTCGACGCGCAGGCGCCGGGCCTCGCGGGCCGGGTGCGGGAGCTGGGTGCCGTCCCGGCGTCCGGTCCGGGCTGGCCGGTGCGGCTCCTGGAGGAGTGCGCGCTGCTCCATCTGCTGGACTCCGCCTGGCTGGGCCGCGACCGGCTGCCGCCCGCGCTGGCGGCCACGGTCCGTACGCGGGTGGGGCTGCCGGCCTCCCCGGAGGGTCCGCCGGTCCGCGACCGGTGGCTGGTCCTCGCCCAGTACGACACCCCCGAGGGCAAGATCGTCACCCGCCGCATCTGGCTGTACGGGGAGGAGTCGGGGCGCACCGCGCTGCTGCTGTCCTTCGGGGCGGCCGGCCGCTCCCCCGCCCAGGCCCTGCCCGTGGGCGTCACGATCGACGCCGGGCTGACGCCCCATCCGGGGTCGGGGCAGCTCAGGGCCGAGCTGGGCGAATGCTTCGGCGTGCCCGAGCCCGCCGTCGCGCCCCCGCCGGGTGTCACGGTCACCGAGGCGATCGCCGCGTACGGGCGGGCCCTGGGCGACGACCCGTGGGCGGAGTCCTGGCCGGTGGTCCTGCGCGACGTCATACCGGTGCCGTCCCCGGACGGCTGGCAACTGGTGGACGCGGAGGGCCGCGAGGCCCTGCCGGTGGCCCCCGCCGCGCTGAACCGCCCGTCGCTCTGGAAGCTCGTCGCGGTCTCGGGCGGCAACCCGCTCACGGTCTTCGGCGAGTGCGGCCACCGGGGCTTCGACCCGCTGGCGGCGTGGACCTCGGGGGCCGCGGCGGGCGGGGCGGTGGTGGCCGGGTCCGCGGGCCGGGGGGCCTCCGGCGCGTCCGCCGGAAGCGTGGCCGCTGCGCCCACGGCCGTCGACGCCTCGCTCTCGCGGGCCGGGACCGGCGTATCCGTGCCGATCCCGCCCGGCGGCATCGAGACCGTCACGCTCATCTGACCCCGTAGTCCGGCTCCGAAGGAGGGGCGATGTCCCGTACGACCACACCAGCCGCCACCCCGAAAGCCGCCGCGCCTGCGGCGTCCGTGCCGTGGGAGGAGCTGGTCACCTCGGCCCTGCTCGGCACGGACCGGCGGCCGCCCGAGGACCTGTCCGGCGCAGGCCCGGACGGCACCGCCGCCGCGCTGCTGGACGCCGCCGCGCTGCACACCGTGCGGCGGCGGGCGGGGCTGCTGCCCGCCGCCGCGTCCCCGCGCCCCGCCGTGGCGCCCGACGACCCCCGGCCGCCCCTGCCGGAAGCGGCCCGCGGCCGGCTGGCCCAGCTCCTGGCGGACCGGGCCGCCGGCTCCGGCGGCAGGCGGGGCACGGCCCCGGACCTGACGGAGCTGATCCCGCAGTGGCTGGCCGCGGCCAACCTGCACGGCTACCGGGCACCGGACTCCGCACTGCCCGCGCTGCTGGACGCGGCCCGGGCCCGCACCGATCTGCGCCCGCAGACCCTGGAGTTCGCCGGGCCGCGCGGCCTGTGGCTGGCCGGGCTGAATCCGGAGTGGAAGTTCGCGCTGCGCGGCGCGTCCGGCAGCGCACTGCTGCCCTCGCCGGACGACGCGGAGGCGGTGCGACGGCTCTGGGAGGAGGGCCTGTTCGCGGAGCGGATCGCGCTGCTCGGGACCGTACGGGCGCATGACGCGGAGGCGGCCCGCGCGCTGCTTGCCACCACATGGAAGACGGAACGGGCCGAGGACCGGCTGATGTTCGTGGACTCGCTGCGCACCGGGCTGTCCGCCGACGACGAGGAGTTCCTTGAGCAGGCGCTCGCGGACCGGAGCCGCAATGTCCGGGCGACGGCGGCCGAGTTGCTGTCCGCGCTGCCCGGCTCGGCGCTGGCCCGGCGGATGGCGGACCGGGCGCTGTCCTGCGTGAGCCCGGGGCTCACCGGCGACGAGCCGTTCGTCGCGGTGGAGGCGCCGCACGAGTGCGACGAGGCGATGCAGCGCGACGGGGTGGCGCCGCTCCCGCCGTCCGGCCGGGGCGAAAGGTCCTGGTGGCTCGGCCAGTTGGTGGAGGCGGCCCCGCTCTCCGTCTGGCCGGCGCGGTTCGGCGGGCGAGGCGCGGCGGAGATCGTGGGCCTGCCCGTGGCGGACGGCTGGGGCGAGGAGCTGCACGCGGCCTGGTGCCGGGCTGCCGTGCGGCAGCGCGATGCCGGGTGGGCGCGGGCGCTGCTGGGACCGCCGTCGACGCCCCCGTCGAACGCCCCCGGTACGGCGTCGCTCGCCGAGCGGGCGAAGCTCCTGGCGGTGCTGCCCCCGGCGGAACGGGCCGTCTGGGTGGCGGATTTCGTCGCCGCGCACGGTTTGTCGGAGGCGTTCCAGCTGCTGGGGGTCTGCCCGGTCCCGTGGGCGCCGCCGCTCGGCCGGGCCGTTGTCGACGCGCTCGACATCGCGCGGGACGCGGGCAGCTACCCGTGGAGCTTCAGCGGCGTCATGGGCCTGGCCGAACGCTGTCTCGACCCGGCCGAGGCGGCCCGCCTGGAGGTCCTGACCACCACCCCCGCCGAACCGGCGGACGCCTCCCCCGGCGCGAACGGCTACTGGACGGAGGCGTTCCAACGCCTGGTCTCGACGCTCCGCCTACGCGCGACGATGGACAGCGAGCTGTCCGGGTCCCCGATGGGGTGACCCCACTCCCGGGCGGCCCCCGTGCGCGGGGCGCCCGCGCGGAAGAGAGGCGGACACCCGGCCCACGTACATGCGGCTGCGTCCGGGGCCCCGGCCCGCCCCGGCGGCGGCGTGCACACGGGTCACGACCCGACACGGACCGCCGTTTCCCCGGGCGCCCCCGCCGGCTCCGCCCGGGCACGGAGCCGACACGGACCGCCCCGCGAGTGCGCGGGGCGCCAGAGGGGGGGCGGCAACGCAGAAGGGCCGCCCAACGGACCCGGTCGCGCGGGGCCGACACGGACCACCCGCCCGGCGCAACATGCGCGGAGGTCGCGGCCCGGGACGCTCACGCGGCCGGACCCGACCCGCGGCGCCCCTGTACGCCGGACCCGGGCACATTCACGCGCCCCGCGCCCGACGCGCGGCGCCCCTGTACGCCGGTCCCGGGCACATTCACGCGCCCCGGACCCGGCGCACCGCCTACCCGGTCGCCCCGGACCGCAGCGCCTCGGACCCCGGCGTCTCCGACGCCCTACGCCTCCGCCGCCTGGCGGACGTTCGCGTTGACCCAGTCGACGATCGCCGTCGTCGTCGCGCCCGGGGTGAAGATTTCCGCGACGCCCTGGTCCTTCAGGGGCGCGATGTCGGCCTCCGGGATGATGCCGCCGCCGAAGACCTTGATGTCCGCCGCGTCGCGGTCCTTCAGGAGTTCGATCACCTTGGCGAAGAGCGTGTTGTGTGCGCCGGAGAGGATCGAGAGGCCGATCGCGTCGGCGTCCTCCTGGATCGCCGTGTCCACGATCTGCTCGGGTGTCTGGTGCAGGCCGGTGTAGATGACCTCCATACCCGCGTCGCGCAGGGCCCGCGCGATCACCTTCGCCCCGCGGTCATGGCCGTCGAGGCCCGGCTTGGCCACCACCACACGGATCGGACCGGTCACACCCATCACTGCCTCCACATGCGTCTCCCGTGCCTGAAGGGCCGGGGATGTGAACGAACGTTATCCACAGCATCCCGCAAGCCGCCGTTTCGCGGTGAGCCGGGAGGGGGAAATCACACATGGGACATTGTTCACGGGCACCGGCCCCGGAGCCCACGGCGCTTTCGCCGTGCGGAGCCGACTGCCCGGGGAGCCGCATCGGGTCGCCGTATCACCGCGCCGTCAGCCGCACGGCACGGTGGTACGGGCCTCCGTCCGCACGGGCCGCGGCCCGCCCGGACCTCCGCCGGCGCGGCGCCCGTCCGGAGCAGGAGGCCGACCATGAAGACCCCCAGCCTGCCGTTCCCCGCCCCGCCGACCGCACTGCTCAGAGCGACCGCACTGGAGCTGTTCGTGCTCGCCGGGCACGCCCTGCTGTATCCGACCGGGATCGCCGGTGAGCGCCACCCGGACCGCCGCCCAAACCGCGACCAGGCCGCCGGTGAAGGGCCCGAGCCCGCCGACCGCCCGGACATCGCGCCCACCGACCGGCCACCCGTCGTATTTCTTCACGGTTTCATCGACAACCGCTCCGTCTTCGTCCTGCTGCGCCGCTCCCTGGCCCGGCACGGCTGGCCGCATCTGGAATCGCTCAACTACTCCCCGTTGACCAGCGACATCCGTACGGCCGCCGAGTTGCTGGACCGGCACATCGAGGAGATCTGCGCCCGCACCGGACACCACCGGGTGGACATCGTGGGCCACAGCCTCGGCGGCCTCATCGCCCGCTATTACGTACAGCGGCTGGCCGGTGACCGCCGGGTGCGCACCCTCGTCACGCTCGGCACCCCGCACTCCGGGACCGCCGTCGCCCCGCTGGCCGGGGCGCTGCCCATCGTGCGGCAGATGCGCCGGGGCTCGGCCCCCGTCGAGGAGTTGCGGCTGCCCGCGCCCGGCTGCCGGACCCGGTTCGTCAGCTTCTGGAGCGAACTCGACCGGGTGATCGTCCCCGCCGAGGCGGCCTGCGTCGACCACCCGGACCTGGACGCGGTCAACGTGCGCGTGACCGGCATCGGACACCTCGCGCTGCCGGTGCACCCGGCCGTGGCGGCGGCCGTGCGCCAGGCGCTGGAGGAGGCGGAGCCCGTACAGGAGGCGCCCGGCACCACGCCTCGCACCGCCCCCGGAACCACCCGCCCCACCCCCGCCGCCTAAACCGAACAAACTTCGAACATAGAGCCAAGGCTCTGTGCGGGCGCCGTCGAAAGACGGCCGATTGCCCGTTTTCCCGCGCGCCCCGGCGCCGTCGAAGATTGTCGATGGCGGATACCGCCGGGTACAGTCGCCGCCAGTTCTCCCGGGGTACCCCACGCCCCCGGAACCTGGTCCTGCTGCCGAGGCGAGAGAGAAGTTGGTGAACGACCAGCACCCCCACGCCGGGTATGCCGGATACGACGGCTACACCACGGGCAGCTTCGAGACGGACCCGCTCTTCGGCTCCCTCCCCGGCACCGGCGTCACCTACGACGGCGCCTACGACGCCTCGTACGACACCTCGCAGGGCTACGGCATCCCGTACACCGGCGGTGAGACCGGATACGGCGGCTCGTACGACACCACCCAGTGGGACACCGGCGCGCACCACGGCTATCAGGCCCAGCAGCAGCCGCAGTACGACACCGCCACGACCTGGCTGCCGGCGGAGGGCTACGACTCCGGCCAGTGGGACACCACCACCTGGACCGCCGCGGCGACCGCGTGGCCCTCGGACGACACGGGGACGTACGACACCGGCGTGTACGACGCCACCGCCTGGAACACCGGCGCCACGCCCGGGCACGAAGAGCAAAATGTGCAAAGCCCGGCCGCCTCGAACGAAGCCGAACAGGCCGCCCCCTCGGAGACGTACGAGACCTACGAGTCCTACGACGGGCACGACTCCTACGACTACGACCCCTACGAGGCCCACCGCCGGGCCGACGACGGCGGCGAGCCGGACGAGGCCGCCGAGCCGCACCCCGATCTCGCCCCCACGGAGCCCCGCCGCGGCGGCCGCAGCCGCAGGCGTTCCCCCGCGAAGCGCTCCGCACTCCTCACCGTCGCCGTTCCCTCCGCCTGCGTGATGAGCGTGGCCGGGATCGCCGCCGCCTCCGTGAGCGGCATGGGCGGGGACGAGACGAAGGCGGACGCGACCACCACCATGGCCGCCGCCGACCCCGGCACGGTCAAGCCGGTCGCGGCCAACAACGCGCTGGACACCCAGCTCGCCAACCTCAGCGCCGACGCCGAGAACTTCGCGGACCGCGCCAGCCGCACCCAGGAACGCATCGACCTGAAGCAGCGGCAGGATGCCGAGAAGAAGAAGCGCGCGGCCGAGGCCGCCCGCAAGGAGGCCCTGCGCCCCAAGTTCGTGATGCCGGTCAAGCAGCACGGGCTGAGCGCCTACTTCGGGCAGGCGGGCGTCAACTGGATGTCCGTGCACACGGGCATCGACTTCCCCGTCCAGTACGGCACCCCGGTGATGGCGGCGACCGACGGCACGGTCCGTACGCAGTACAACACCGCCTACGGCAACATGGCCATCGTGACCATGGCCGACGGCACGGAGACCTGGTACTGCCACCTCAGCAGCACCCGTATCCGCTCGGGCCCGGTCAAGGCCGGCGATGTCATCGCGTACTCCGGGAACTCCGGGAACTCGACCGGCCCGCACATGCACTTCGAGGTGCGGCCGGGCGGCGGCGCGGCGATCGACCCGCTGCCGTGGCTGCGCGGCCACGGGATCAACCCGACCTGAGGCAGCGGGAGACGTCGTCACGGCCGGGGCCTCGGGGGCTCCGGCCGTGACGCGTGTCTCAGAGCTTCTGCACCGGCGCGTACCGCAGGAGCAGCTTCTTGGGGCGGTCGTCGCCGAAGTCGACCGTGGCCTTCGCCTGGTCTCCGACGCCCTCGACCGCCGTCACCGTGCCCAGGCCGAACTGGTCGTGCGTGACCCGGTCGCCCGCGACCAGGGTGATCGTCGGCTTGTCCGAGGTCCGCCGGGTCGCGAAGCCGGAGGGGCCGGAGCGGGCCCGGGAGGCGGAGAGCGACGAGGTGATCCCCGAGGTGGGGCCCGCCGGGGCGGCCATCGGGCCCTTGCGCTTCCAGTCCAGGTGCTGGTCCGGGATCTCCTCCAGGAACCGCGACGGCGGGTTGTACGAGGGCTGGCCCCAGGCGCTGCGCATGGCGGCGCGGGTCAGATACAACCGCTCGCGGGCGCGGGTGATGCCGACGTAGGCGAGGCGGCGCTCCTCCTCCAGCTCCTTGACCTGGCCGAGCGCCCGCATGTGCGGGAAGACGCCGTCCTCCATGCCGGTCAGGAAGACGACCGGGAATTCGAGGCCCTTCGCGGTGTGCAGGGTCATCAGCGTGATGACGCCGGAGCCGTCGGTGTCCTCGTCCGGGATCTGGTCGGAGTCGGCGACGAGCGCGACCTGCTCCAGGAACTCCGCGAGCGTGCCCGACCCCTCCTCCTCGCCCCGGTCCTGCTCGAATTCGAGGGCGACGGCGGCGAGCTCCTGGAGGTTCTCGATGCGGGTCTCGTCCTGGGGGTCGGTGGACGCCTGGAGCTCGGCGAGATAGCCCGTACGCTCCAGGACCGCTTCCAGCACCACGGCGGGACCGGCGCCGGACTCCACGACCGTGCGCAGCTCCTCCATCAGCGTGTTGAACCGCTTCACGGCGTTGGCCGAGCGGGCGGCCATGCCGTACGCCTCGTCCACCCGGCGCAGCGCCTGCGGGAAGGTGATCTTCTCGCGCAGCGAGAGCGCGTCGATCATGGCCTCGGCGCGCTCTCCGATGCCGCGCTTGGGCACGTTGAGGATGCGGCGGAGCGGGACGTTGTCCTCGGGGTTGGCGAGGACCCGCAGGTAGGCCAGGACGTCCCGGACCTCCTTGCGCTCGTAGAAGCGGACGCCGCCGACGACCTTGTAGGGCAGGCCGACGCGGATGAAGATCTCCTCGAAGACACGGGACTGCGCGTTCGTCCGGTAGAAGACGGCGACGTCGCCGGCCTTCGCGTCGCCCGCGTCGGTGAGGCGGTCGATCTCCTCGGCGACGAACTGCGCCTCGTCGTGCTCGGTGTCCGCGACGTAGCCCGTGATGCGGGCGCCGGTACCGGCGTTGGTCCAGAGGTTCTTGGGGCGGCGGCTCTCGTTGCGCTCGATGACCGCGTTGGCGGCGGACAGGATCGTCTGCGTGGAGCGGTAGTTCTGCTCCAGGAGGATCGTCGTCGCGTCCGGGTAGTCCTCCTCGAACTGGAGGATGTTGCGGATGGTCGCGCCCCGGAAGGCGTAGATCGACTGGTCCGCGTCACCCACGACGCACAGCTCGGCGGGGGCGTTCTCCGGGCCGGCCGGGCCGACCAGCTCGCGTACCAGCGTGTACTGGGCGTGGTTGGTGTCCTGGTACTCGTCGACGAGGACGTGCCGGAAGCGGCGGCGGTAGTGCTCGGCGACGTCCGGGAACGCCTGGAGCAGGTGGACCGTCGTCATGATGATGTCGTCGAAGTCCAGCGCGTTGGCCTCGCGCAGCCGGGCCTGGTACATCGCGTACGCCTGGGCGAGCGTCTTCTCGAAGCCGTCGGCCGCCTGGCCCGCGAAGGTCTCCTCGTCGATCAGCTCGTTCTTGAGGTTGGAGACCTTGGCGGTGAAGGACTTCGGCGGGTACCGCTTCGGGTCCAGCTCCAGATCGCGGCAGACCAGGGCCATGAGCCGCTTGGAGTCGGCGGCGTCGTAGATCGAGAACGAGGACGTGAAGCCGAGCCGCTTGGACTCGCGGCGCAGGATGCGGACGCAGGCGCTGTGGAAGGTCATCACCCACATCGCGTTGGCCCGGGGCCCGACCAGCTGCTCGACGCGCTCCTTCATCTCGCCGGCGGCCTTGTTGGTGAAGGTGATCGCCAGGATCTGGCCGGGGTGGACGCCCCGCTCGGCCAGCAGGTGGGCGATGCGGTGGGTGAGCACCCTGGTCTTGCCGGAGCCCGCGCCGGCCACGATGAGCAGGGGCGACCCGGCGTGCACGACGGCGGCGCGCTGCTCGGTGTTCAGCCCGTCGAGCAGCGCCTCGGGGTCGATGACGGGGCGGTGCGCGCCGTCGCGGTAGTACGCGTCACGGGGCGGCGGGGGCCTTCGAACACGCCCGCGAACAGGTCCTCCGGCACCGCTTCGGGTGCGGGGTCCTCGGGGGGCGGCGGGGGCGCGTCCTCCTCCTGCTGGAGGCCGGCCAGGAAACTGTCGTCAAAGAGGCTGCTCATCGCTGTCCGAGTCTAAGGCGCCCGACTGACACCCGGCCCCGGTCCGAAAAGGTCACGGAAATGTATCGGGCATATCGCACACCAACCTTCACAGCGGCCCCATCAGTTGGCTAGCGTGCACGTTCGGACGGCCCGTACCCCCAGAGGCGACCTACGCCGAGCGTGCCGCCACGCCGAATCCGGGCCCGCCCGGAACCGGGGACCCACACGTAGTACCGGGGTGAATCGGTCCTTCCCCACCGGACCGTAGGGCAGCCTTCCGTTCCGCCCGAACCCGACAGCTAACCCGGTAGGCGGTCCACGGAAGGAGATGCCGGCCTTGGCGTCGCATCGCAAACCGCGCACCCGGATGCGCTCCACCGTCCCCGCCGTCGGGCTGACCTCGGCCGCGCTGGCCTCGGTGACGCTGCTGTCCTCCCAGAGCGCGATGGCCGCGCCCGCGCCGAAGCCGAGCATCGAGGAAGTCCAGAAGAGGGTCGACGACCTGTACCGGCAGGCCGGGACCGCCACCCAGAAGTACAACCAGGCCAAGGAGGCCACGGACCGGCAGAAGTCCAAGGTCGACACGCTCCTGGACAGCGTGGCCGAGCGCACCGAGAAGCTGAACGACGCCCGCAGGACGCTGGGCAACTACGCCGCCGCCCAGTACCGCAACGGCGGCCTCGCGCCGACCGCGACCTTCTTCCTGGCCGACGACCCGCAGTCGTTCTTCGACCAGACGCACCTCATGGACCGGATGGCCGAGCGCCAGCAGCAGGCGGTCACGGAGTTCCGTACGCAGCAGGCGAAGGTGTCCAAGCAGCGGGCCGAGGCCGTGGAGAGCCTGGAGACGCTGACCGAGTCGCAGGCCGATCTGCGCACCAGCAAGCAGAACGTCCAGACGAAGCTGACCGAGGCCCGGACACTGCTGTCGAAGCTGACCGCCGAGGAGAAGGCGCGCCTGGCGGAGCTGGAGCGCAAGAAGGAGGCGGAGGCGAAGCGGAAGGCGGCGGAGCTGGCGAAGAAGCAGGCCGCCGCCCGTAAGGAGGCCGAGCAGAAGGCCAAGGAGTCGGGGAGCGGCGGTACGGAGACGGGCTCGGGCTCCGGCTCGGACACCGGCTCCGGGAGCAGCGCCTCCACGAAGGCGGAGAAGGTCCTCGCGTTCGCCCGCGCCCAGATCGGCAAGCCGTACGTCTGGGGGGCGACCGGCCCCGCCTCGTACGACTGCTCGGGACTGACGCAGGCGGCCTGGAAGGCGGCGGGCGTCGACCTCCCGCGGACCACCTGGGACCAGGTGAACGTCGGGACCCGGGTCGCGACGGCCGATCTGCAACCCGGTGACCTGGTCTTCTTCTACGACGACATCAGCCACGTCGGGATCTACAAGGGCGACGGGATGATGATCCACGCGCCGAAGCCCGGGGCGAACGTGCGCGAGGAGTCGATCTACTACATGCCGATCTACGGGAGTGTGCGCCCGGCCTGACCGGGGAAGAGGGCCGGTCCGCGCGGACCGGCCCGCTCTTCCGGGGCGCGTCCGCCGCTCAGGTCCAGAGCGTGGCGATGAAGATGTTCGCCAGGGTCAGCGCGCCGACCGCCGCGAAGGCGCCCTTCTCCACCTTCTCCTCGTCCCGCTTGATGTAGACGAGCCCCAGGATCACGACCAGGAACAGCAGCTTGATGCCGATCTTGACGTTGTTCACGGGGTGGTCGTCGGCCTGGTCCAGGCCGACGAGGGCGACGCCGGTGACGAGCATGGTCAGCGCACCGTGCAGCATGCCGGGGACGAACCGGGCGGTGCCGGCCTTCATCGCCTTCATCTGGCCGAGGAAGCCGCCGAGCAGGGCGGCGATGCCGATGATGTGCAGGGCGACGACGAAATCGATGAGTACACGCATGGTTCCGCACCCTAGAACCCTCTTCCCGTACCGCTCCGGGCAGGGTGGGGCCTACGGGCCGCTTGAATGATGAATGCACTTTTTGCCTGATTCTGCGACCCTTTTCCCGGTCAGCAGGGCTGCAAGAGCGATCACGCAGTGACAATGCCACGCCAAGAGCGGGCAATAACCGTCATAACGACACCTTCCCGTGACCTGGGATTAGCGTCCCTTCCCGGTGGCCGTGGACCAGGAACCGTCCTCCCCGGCCACCGGAGAAGCCCGCCGGTATACCCCGCCGGGCCGTCGCACGGAAGGACGCCCGCCCCCGTGGCAGCGCATCGCAAACCCAGGCAGCGCCTCACCACCGCCTCCGCGGCCCGCGCCGCGGCGACCCTCGCCGTCGCCGGAGCCGCGACGGCCGCCGTGCTGCCGGGAGCCGCGCACGCGGACCCCGCGCCCACCGCGAAGCAGGTCAAGGCCCAGGTGGACCGGCTGTACCGGGAGGCGGAGGTCGCCACCGAGAAGTACAACGGCGCGAAGTCCGAGGCGACCGCCGCCGCCAAGTCGGTCGACGCCCTGCGCGACGAGGCCGCCCGCAGGACCGCCCGCCTCAACACCGCCCGCGACGTGCTCGGCGCGTACGCCGCCGCGCAGTACCGGTCCGGCGGCATCGACCCCTCCGTGCAGCTGGCGCTCTCCTCCGACCCCGACCAGTACCTGCGCCGCGCCACCTACGCGGAGCGGGCCGGAGAGCGCCGGGCCGCCGAGGTGCGCTCGGTGCGCCGCCAGGTCGCGGAGATCGCCCAGGTACGCGCCGAGGCGGCCGGGAAGCTCACCGAGCTGGCCTCCCGGCAGGCCGCCCTGAAGGAGCACCGGGCGACCGTCCGCGCCAAGCTGGCCGAGGCCCGCCGCCTGCTCGCCCGCCTCACCCCGGCCGAGCGCGCCTCCTACGACGCCTCCGAGGAGGGCCGCGGGGCCGGCCACGCCGACCGCAGCGCCCCGCGCTCCCCCGTCGCCGCGCCCAACTCCCGCGCCGCTCAGGCGGTCGCCTTCGCGTACAACGCCCTGGGCAAGCCGTACGTATGGGGCGCGACCGGGCCGAACTCCTTCGACTGCTCCGGGCTCACCCAGGCCGCCTGGCGCGCCGCCGGGGTGTCGCTGCCCCGGACCACGTACACCCAGATCAACGCCGGGCAGCGGGTGCCGCGCTCCCAGCTGGCCCCCGGGGACCTGGTCTTCTTCTACTCGGGCATCAGCCATGTCGGCCTGTACATCGGGAACGGCCGGATGATCCACGCGCCGCGTCCCGGGGCCCCGGTCCGGATCGCGCCCCTCGACGAAATGCCCTTCGCGGGGGCGACCCGGGTGGCATAGGCTCCGGCCCTCCGAAGCCAACGGCCCGAAGGACACCCGCACATGCCGATGGACGCCGACGTCCAGACCCATGCCCGTACGCTCACGCTGCGCTCCCCGGACCATGTCCGCGTCGGGCCGTTCGTGATCCGCTACAACCCGAACTGGTCGCTGAAGTACGCCAACTACGCGATCCCGGACCAGGACGCCGAGCCCACCCCCGGCGAACTCGACGCACTCATAGCGGCGTTCCGCGAGCGGGACCGGATGCCCCGCCTGGAGTTCCTGCCCGGCTGGGCGCCCGCCGTCGAACCGGCGCTGCTCGCCGCCGGGTTCACCGTCGAGAACCGCGCCCCGATCCTCGCCTGCGCCCCCGGCGGCCTCGTGGACCCGAAGCCGGTCGCGGGCCTGGTCATGGCCGAGCCCGCGTCCGACGCGGAGTTCGCCGCCGCCGCGCTCGTCCAGCACCTGGGCTACGGCGGGGAGGGCGAGCCCGAGGACGGCACGGTCGAGTGGCTGCGCGACGCGGTCGCCGGCGGCGGGGTCGCCGCGCTCGCGACGGTCGGCGGCGTACCGGCGGGCGCGGGCGGCTGCTCGGTCCCGGTGGACGGGCTGAGCGAGCTGGCGGGCCTGGCGGTCGGCGCGGACTTCCGCCGCCGGGGCATCGGCGCCGCGCTCTCCGCCCACCTGACGCGCACCGCGTTCGCGCGGGGCTGCCGGGTGGTGTGGCTGGAGCCGGGCGACGCCGACGTGGAGCGGATCTACGTCTCCATCGGCTACCGCAGGATCGGCGAGAAGTTGAACATCTCGCTGGACCCGGCCTGATCCGAAAAGGCCCCTAGACCAGCCGTCGCGCCGTCGCCCAGCGGGTGAGTTCGTGGCGGTTGGAGAGCTGGAGTTTGCGGAGCACCGCCGAGACGTGGGACTCGACCGTCTTCACCGAGATGAACAGCTGCTTGGCGATCTCCTTGTACGCGTAGCCCCGGGCGATCAGGCGCAGCACCTCGCGCTCGCGCTGGGTCAGCCGGTCCAGGTCCTCGTCGACCGGGGGCGCGTCCGTGGAGGCGAAGGCGTCGAGGACGAAGCCGGCCAGGCGGGGCGAGAAGACGGCGTCGCCGTCCTGGACCCGGAAGACCGAGTCGACCAGGTCGGTGCCGGTGATCGTCTTGGTGACGTACCCCCGGGCGCCGCCCCGGATGACGCCGATGACGTCCTCGGCGGCGTCGGACACGGAGAGCGCGAGGAAGCGCACCGGGTTCTCGGCGGCGCCCATCAGGGGCGCGCAGCGGCGCAGCACCTCGACGCCGCCGCCGCCGGGGAGGTGGACGTCGAGGAGGACGACCTCGGGGCGGGTCGCCGTGATGACGGTGACCGCCTGGTCGACGTCGGCCGCCTCGCCGACGACCTCGACGCCGGTCTCCTCGGTGCGGCCGATCTCGGCCTGGACGCCGGTGCGGAACATCCGGTGGTCGTCGACGAGCACGACTCGTACCCGGCGCTGCGGGTTCTCCTGGCCCCCGGCCGCCTCACTGGTCCCGTTCATCGCTCGTCCTCTCCATCTCAAGCTCGACCTCGGTGCCCCCGCCGGGCACCGAACGCAGCCGGGCCGTGCCGCCGTTGCGCTGCATCCGGCCGATGATCGATTCTCGTACGCCCATTCTGTCCCCCGGTACGGAGTCCAGGTCGAACCCCGGGCCCCGGTCCCGAACGGAGACGAAGACCGTGCGGCCCTCGACCTCCGCGTAGACCTGGACGGCGCCGCCCTCGCCACCGTACTTGGCGGCGTTGACCATCGCCTCGCGTGCGGCCTGCAGCTGCGCGGACAGCTTCTCGTCCAGCGGGCAGTCGCCGACCACGACGACCTCCAGCGGGACGCCGTGCTTGTCCTCGACCTCGGCGGCGGCCCGTTTGACGGCCTCGGCCAGGGTCTCCGGCTCGTCGTCCTCGTCCTTGCCGGTGCCCTCGGGGTTGTACAGCCAGTTGCGCAGCTCGCGCTCCTGGGCGCGGGCGAGCCGGCGGACCTCGCCGGCGTCGTCGGCGTTGCGCTGGATCAGGGTGAGGGTGTGCAGCACGGAGTCGTGGACGTGGGCGGCGACCTCGGCGCGCTCCTGGGCCCGGATGCGCATGAGGCGTTCCTCGGAGAGGTCCTGGGTCATGCGGACGAGGTAGGGGCCGGCGAGGAGGGCGATGCCGGTGAGCACGGCGATGGCGGCGGTGATGACGTTGCCGAGCTGGGCGGCGGAGCCGCGTACGACCATGAAGACGGCGAGCCCCAGGCCGACGAGGGCGACTCCGGCCAGGGCGCGGGCCAGTTGCAGGACGCGGCGGCGGCGGCCGACCTCCATCCAGCGGGCGCGGCGGGCGTTGTCGGCCTGGCGCCAGACCAGGACGGAGCCGGCGCCGATGAGGAGGCTGGGCCAGATGTAGCGGTCGGCCTTGCTGCCCATGTCGACGTTGCCGACGAAGACGAAGGCGCCGATGAGCAGCGCGATGAGGGCGAAGAGCTGGCCCTTGTCGGGTTTGCGGAGGCGCCGGGTGCCGTCGGGGGCGGTCTCGAAGACGGACCGGGGGCCGTCCACACCGCCGACGCCGAGCGGGACCACGATCCAGAACACCGCGTACAGCAGGGCGCCGAGGCCGTCCGCGAAGAACAGGCCGAGGAAGACGAAGCGGAGCCAGGCGACCGGGAGTCCGAGGTGTCCGGCGAGTCCGCGCGCCACTCCGCCGAGGAGCCGGCCGTCGGCGCTGCGGTACAGCTTGCGCAGCGGGGGCTCCTCCGGGTCGGGGGCGTGGGAGCTTGCGGCTCGGGCGGTGGCGGCGGGCATGGTCCGATCGTCACATGCGCGTACGGGTGAGGGCATCAGGGTCGGCCCCCGGTTCGACCCTGAGACGTCCGGGGCGCGAGGGCGGTGCGGGGCCCGGCGTCCCTGAGAGGCGGGCGGGCCAATATCAGGGACCGGCCAGGGTCGGGGCGGGTGCCGGTGGGGTGCGGGGCCCGTCACCATGGAGCCATGACCGTTCCCCAGGACGCGCCGCCCGGCGCCGCACCTCCCCCGGACCCCGCTCCGCGTCTGCACCGCAGTCCGCGGCACAAGGTGGTGGCCGGGGTGTGCGGCGGGATGGGCCGGTACTGCGACGTCGATCCGGTGATCTTCCGGATCGTGCTCGGGGTGCTCTCGGTGACCGGCGGCTTCGGGCTGATCTTCTACGGCTTCGCCTGGCTGCTGATCCCGGCGGAGGGCGAGGACGAGAACGAGGCGCGGCGGCTGCTCTCGGGACGGGTCGAGCTGGCGTCGCTGAGCGCGGTGCTGTGCGCGCTGATCGGCTGCGGTCTGTTCCTGTCGATGCTGGGGAACGGCGGCACGCTGGCGTTCTCCGCGATGCTGTCGGTCGCGGTCCTCGGCTTCTCCATGTGGACGCAGGCGCGCAAGAAGGCCGGTCCGGAGGACCCGCTGCACCAGGCGGCCGCGCAGGCGGCGTCGGAGGCACCGCCCGAGGTGAAGGCGCCGCCGACCCCGTCCGGCCCCTCCTGGTGGCGCGACCCGATCGTCAAGGACGGCACCACGGGGCCGGTGGCCCTGGGCTATCTGTGGGGGCCGCCGGACGTGGTGGTCGCCGGGGAGCGGGAGCCGCGCGGGGCGACGCCCGACGCGCCGTTCCGCCCGCCGCCGCCCCGGTCGCGGGAGGTGCGGGGGCCGCGGTCGATCGCCGGCCTCGCGTTCCTCGGCGCCCTGCTCGCGGGCGGTCTCGGTACGGGGCTGACCTGGGGGTCCCAGCCGCTGGGCACCAGCCTGGAGGTCGGGCTCGCCGCCGCGCTCGGGGTGTTCGGCCTGGCGATGCTGGTGAGCGCGTTCGTCGGGCGGACCGGGTTCGGCACGCTGCTGCTGGCGATGATCACGTCGGGGCTGCTGGTGGGCGCCGCCTCGCTGCCCAAGGACATCAGCACGCACTGGGTGCGCGAGGAGTGGCGCCCGGCGTCCGTCGCCGCGGTCCGGCCGGTGTACGCGATCGGCTCGGGCCAGGCCGAGCTGGACCTGACCCGGGTCACCGTGCCCAAGGGCGACACCGTGCGGACCCGGGTGGCGGCCCGGGCGGGCCGGGTCCTGGTGCACGTCCCGCCGGAGGTCACCGTCCGGGTGCACGCGCGGACCCGGTTCGGGGCGCTCGTGGTGGTGGACGGGCGGCACAAGGGCGATCTGGACATCCGCGCCACGCAGGACCAGCGCAAGACGCTGTCACCGGCCGAGGGCAGCACCCCGGGCGGCACGGTCGACCTGGATCTGGAAGTGGACTACGGACAGGTGGAGGTCAACCGTGCCGCGTCATGAGTTCCGGCCGGGGCGCGCCGTCACCGGCCTGGCGATGCTGGCCCTGGCCGCCGGATACGCGGCGGACGCGGCGGGCGCCTGGGACGCCCCGCCGCAGTTCTTCGTCGTGCTGTTCTGCGGCGGGCTGTTCACGGCCGCGTGGGCGACGTGGATCGGCTACCGGATCCGGCGGCGGCGCGCGGCGAGGAGCGCGTCGAGCGAGAGCGACGGGGCCCCGCCCAGCAGCAGCGGCAGCCACGCCATGAGGTAGATCAGGTCGTTGCCGAGGTAGTACGGGGAGACCTGCCAGCTGACGGTGAGCCACAGGCTCAGCGAGATGAGGGCGCCGCCGAGCGCGGCGATCCTCGTCCACAGGCCGAGGAGGGTGCCGATGCCGACGGCCAGCTCGCCGATCGCGATCGCGTAGCCGAAGCCGGACGGGCCGTTCAGCGCCAGGTCGACCAGGCCGGGGATGGCGGCGGAGTCGCGGACGGCGTGCATCTGCTCGCCGATCGACCCCGGGCCGGAGGCGTGGAAGAACGCGCTGTCGGTGAGCTTGTCGAGCCCCGCGTACACGAAGGTGATGCCGAGGAAGATCCGCAGCGGCAGCAGGGCGTGCTCCCGCGCCAGGTCCCGCAGGCTGCTGCCCTCGCCCTGGACCCGTCCCAGGCCCCGCCCGTTACCGCCGTACCCGTACATGCTGCTCCCGCCTTCCGCGGCCGTGCCGTGCGCCTCCGGACCGTACGGCCCGTCACCCGACCTTACGTACGAACGCGGCGAAGGCGTTCAGCGCGGTGCGGGTTCGCGGGGAGCGGGTCAGTCCGTGACGTCGATGGCCACCGGGGCGGTCTCCGTCCCGGCGGCGGTCACCACCTGCACCTCGACCACGCCCGGCTCCACCTCCACCGGCACCGGCACGGTCAGCAGCGTGTCGGAGGGGTTCGCGAAGCCCCCGGGGACCGGCACCAGCGGGACATGGACGTGCACGGTCCCGATCCGCACCACGACCCGGGCCAGCCGGTCCGGGGCCCCCGCGCCGGGCGGCACGAATCCCGCGCCCCGGATCTCGATGTCGTCGCCGGTCCGGATCGGCGCGTCCAGGTCGCCCGCCTCGCGGGCCCGGACGACCGAGAGCACGACGGGCCGGCCGCCCTCGCCGAACTTGCCGGTGAAGTAGACGGCCGCCGAGACGGCCACCAGGAGGGCGAGGCCCCACGGCAGGTCGGGCAGCTGCTCGGGCCTGCGGGCGAGGCGGACGGCGGCGAACACCACGGCGACCGTGGACACCAGCACGTACTGCACGTCCGTGAAGCCGCCGCGCCCCGAGTCGTCGGTGAGCAGGTCCGCCGCGCGCGGCCGGTCGGCGCGCAGCTTCTGGAGCCGCCCGGACAGCACCCGTACGCTCACCACCCGGCGCACGGCCACCGCCACGGCGCACACCAGCGCGAGCACCGCCACGATGCCCGCGCCGCGCGCCAGGTCCAGGCCCTCGATCAGCTCGTCGCGCCGGGCGTGCCCGGAGGCCGCGGCCAGTTCGAGGGCGAGGACGAGCACGGAGAACACGGCGAGCAGCACCCAGGAGGCGGCGACCGCGCGTGAGGTGGAGAGCCGGTTGTCCTCGCCGATCAGCGGGGCGAGGAGGCCGCCGCGGGCCCGGTGGACATGGGCGGCGGCGGTCAGCAGCACGGCGGTGACCAGTCCGGCGACGAGTCCGGCGGTACGGGCATGGGTCCACCCGGCCCCGATCGCGGTGGCGGCCTCGGCGAGGGCGAGGACGGCGAGGCCGCCCCAGACGACGACCAGGGTGCGCTGCCACACCCGGTACAGCCAGGCGTCCCCGGCCTCGCGGCCCCGGTCGGCCACCTCGCGGGCGGACTCGGTCAGCTCGTCGGAGACCCACTGCCGGGTCGCGGACGCCGACTGGGCGACCCCGGCGGGCAGCCCCTGTCCGGCGGCGAACCCGTCGCGCTTGGCCAGGAAGGCGGCCACCGCGCGCCGGTGTCCCTGGCGCGCCCCGTGCGGGCAGTCCCCGCAGGTGCAGCCGCCGCCGTGCGCGCCCTGTCGTGCCTCGTCCAACGCCACGGAGAACGCCGCCCTTTCCCACCCCTGTTACCGCCGTCGGCGGTCCAACTCGTCTGCGAACGCTGCGAATTGTGCCGTACGGGGCGGAGGGCTGCCGCATCGGGGCGCACCGGAGGGGCGCCTTCGCCAGCGCGTTCGAAATTCGCTCGGGCCCCGAGGGCTTCGCTCAGGTCCCGAGGACGAGGTAGGCGAGCCCGAACGTGCCCCGGTAGCCGCCGTAGTAGCCGGTGCGCCGCTCATCGACGGCGGCGACGACACCGTCGTGCAGGGGGTGGTCCGGGTGCGCCAGTGCCCAGCGCTCGCCCCGGCCGATGTTGGCGTGCGACTCGAAGAGGTCCCATTCCCGCTGGTCGGCGACGGTTACCTGGAGCGCCCGCAGCCCCGCCGTCTCGGCCTGCCGGATCAGGTCGAGCAGTGAGCCGAAGTCGCCGGGTTCGGCGCCGAGCCCGACCAGCGCTGCCGTGTCCGGCTCCCGCTCCCAGAAGCCCTCGCCGAACAGCACCCGGCCCCCGGGCCGTACGGACGCCCGCAGCGCGGCCAGCGCCTCGGCGGTCCCGCCGGGCCAGGCGTGCGAGGCGCCGATGGACACGGCCAGGTCGTAGTCCTTCTTCGGCCACTCGGCGGCCGGCACCTCGTGGAACCGTACGCGCTCCGCGAGCCCCCGCTCCCCCGCGAGCGCCCGGCCGCGCGCGACGGCCTCCGGATCGGTCTCGACGCCGTCGCCCGTGCTGCCGGGCGCCGACTCCACGAGGCGCGTCAGCAGCTCGCCCCAGCCGCTGCCGAGGTCCACGATCCGCGCGCCGGGCGCGGGTGCGCAGGCGGCGACGAGCCGGGCGGCGTGCTCGTCGGAGAGCGGGGTGTTCCAGGTCAGGCGGTCGTTGTGGGCGGCGGACATCAGGGCGCGGATCTCTTCGGACGGCATGGGGGCGGAGCCTGCCACGGGCGCCTCGGCGCGCGCCACGCGTTTTCGGGGGCGCGGCTGCGGGGGTGATGCGCCTGCGGCGGAGCTCCGGTACGGCGATGCCGCCGCCCGGTTCGTCGGGCGGCGGCATCGTCAGGGGTTCGCGGGGAGGGTCACTCCCACTCGATCGTCCCCGGCGGCTTGCTCGTCACGTCGAGCACGACGCGGTTGACGTCGGCGACCTCGTTGGTGATGCGGGTGGAGATCTTCGCCAGGGTCTCGTACGGCAGGCGCGACCAGTCCGCGGTCATGGCGTCCTCGGAGGAGACCGGACGCAGCACGATCGGGTGGCCGTAGGTGCGGCCGTCGCCCTGGACGCCGACGCTGCGGACGTCCGCGAGCAGGACCACCGGGCACTGCCAGATGTCGCGGTCCAGGCCGGCCGCGGTCAGCTCCTCGCGGGCGATGGCGTCGGCCTCGCGGAGCAGGTCGAGGCGGTCCTTGGTGACCTCGCCGACGATGCGGATGCCGAGGCCGGGGCCGGGGAAGGGCTGGCGCTGGACGATCTCGTCCGGCAGGCCGAGCTCCTGGCCGACCATCCGGACCTCGTCCTTGAACAGCTGGCGCAGGGGCTCGACGAGCTCGAACTCGATGTCCTCGGGGAGGCCGCCCACGTTGTGGTGGGACTTGATGTTGGCGGTGCCGGTGCCGCCGCCGGACTCCACGACGTCCGGGTAGAGCGTGCCCTGGACGAGGAAGGCGACCTCGGGGCCGTCCTCCTGGAGGATCTCCAGCTGGGCCTGCTCGAAGACGCGGATGAACTCGCGGCCGATGATCTTCCGCTTCTGCTCCGGGTCGGAGACGCCGGCCAGGGCGTCGAGGAAGCGCTTCTCCGCGTCGACCACCTTGAGCTTGGCACCGGTCGCGGCGACGAAGTCCTTCTCGACCTGCTCGGTCTCGCCCTTGCGCATCAGGCCGTGGTCGACGTACACGCAGGTGAGCTGCGAGCCGATGGCCTTCTGGACGAGGGCGGCGGCGACGGCGGAGTCCACACCGCCGGACAGGCCGCAGATGGCGCGCTTGTCGCCGACCTGGGCGCGGATCGCGGCGACCTGCTCCTCGATCACGTTGCCCGTGGTCCAGGTGGGCTCGATGCCCGCGCCCCGGTACAGGAAGTGCTCCAGGACCTGCTGGCCGTGCGTGGAGTGCATGACCTCGGGGTGGTACTGGACGCCGTAGAGCTTCTTCTCGTCGTTCTCGAAGGCGGCGACCGGGACGACGTCCGTGGACGCGGTGACGGTGAAGCCCTCGGGGGCGGCGGAGCAGGCGTCGCCGTGCGACATCCACACCGACTGCTCGTCCGGGGTGCCCTCGAAGAGGGTGGAGCCGGACTTGGAGACGGTCAGCGGGGTGCGGCCGTACTCGCGGGCGCCGTTGTCGTCCACGGTGCCGCCGAGCGTGGTCGCCATCAGCTGGAAGCCGTAGCACATGCCGAAGACGGGGACCCCGGCCTCGAAGAGCGCGCGGTCGAGCGAGGGCGCGCCCTCGGCGTAGACGGAGGAGGGGCCGCCGGAGAGGATGATCGCGCGGGGGTTCTTGGCCAGCATCTCGGCCACCGGCATCGTGGACGGCACGATCTCGCTGTAGACCCGGGCCTCACGGACGCGGCGGGCGATGAGCTGGGCGTACTGCGCGCCGAAGTCGACTACCAGGACCACGTCGGTGGCGGTGTCGGGGGCGGCGGGGGGTGCTGCTGGCACGGGCGGCCTTCCGGCGGTGGAGAGGGGTCGGTCCTCCAATTCTACCGGCGGCCGGAAGTGGCCTGCCCCGGTCCGGGGCCGCCGCCCCGGGTGTGCGCCGTCTCACGATCCGGGCCGGGTGTGAGCCCACCGGGGCGAGGGGGCCATACTGTCCCCATGCGTCAGCACACGACCTCCGTCTTTACCTATGGCATCCGGCCCGCCGGCTGCCATGGTCGTGCTGCTTGAGCAACTGACAAGCAACGTTCCAGGCGCCCCGGGCCGAAAGGCCCGGGGCGTTCTGCGTTCCGGGCCCGTCCGGCCCCGGGGTGCCGCATCTCACCGGGAGACCGTCATGAGCAGCACCACCGGCACCGAGATCACCGGCGCCCGCACCGACGAGGCCGCGTCCCTGATCGGCGACGCCCGTACCCGTATCGATTCCCTGGACGACCGGATCATCGGGCTGGTCCAGGAACGGATGGCGGTCTCGGCGGTGATCCAGGAGGCCCGCATGACGTCGGGCGGCCGCCGGGTCAACCTGTCCCGCGAGACGGAGATCCTGGTCCGCTACCGCGAGGCGCTGGGCAAGCCGGGCACCTCGCTGGCGATGACGCTCCTGGAGCTGTGCCGGGGCCGGGTCTGAACGGCGCTCCCCCGCCGTATCCCAGTTCGGGCGGAGTCTCACCCGTACGGCGCGTGACCGGGTCCCGCGCGGCTTCGTTGGTCCCGGTGTCCGCGTCGGCCAGGTGCGGATCGTCAGGGGAACCACGCGTGGCTCCGCCGGGGTGTGTGGCGTACCGCGTGTACGCCGTGGGACCACGCACCGGCGTGCGTGACCGGTCGGCAGGGGACAGCAGCCCGGTCACTCGGAGGGACCGCCAGGTCTCTCCAGGGAAACGGCCGGCTCCGGGGACGCCCGGGGCCGGCCGTTTCTCCTTGTACGGCTTTCTCCTTGTACGGGTCAGCGCGTCGCGCGCCGCCTGGACACCGTGAACAGGGCGCCGCCCGCGAGCAGCGCGACGAGGGCCGCGCCGGACGCGGCGAGCGTGCCGGTGCCGGTGGAGGCGAGCGAGCCGCCACCGGAGCCGGAGGTACCGGAGGTGCCGGTGCTGCCGGAGGTACCGGTGCTGCCGCTCGTACCGCTCGTGCCGTTCGTACCGCTCGTGCCCGACGAGGTCGAGCCGCCGGTGGCCGTCGAGCCGCCGTTGTCGGAGCCGCCCGTCGTGGCGTCCGTGTCCTCGCCGTTGAGCTCCACCCATGCCGCGTTGTTGGCGGGCTCCGGGTCGAAGGGCAGCGGGGGCGCCTGGAGGTGGGTGTTGCGGACGACGACCGCGCCCTTGCTGCCGGGGTCGGCCGAGACGAGCTTCAGCCGGAAGGGCAGGGCGAAGTCGGCGTCCTCCAGCACGGACATGGGCGTGGAGCAGAAGTAGCGCGGGGCCCCCTCCTGGTTCTCGCGGTACTCGCCGGTCGCGGTCACGCCCCGGCAGATGTCCGGCTTGAAGACGACCTGGCTGCCGCGGGGCACGGTGAAGTCGACGGTGGCGACGGGCTCGCCGGAGCGGATGTACCCGATCCAGGCGGGGCCCTCGTTACGGAAGCCCAGGGTCACGTCCACGGTGTCGCCCGGCTTGCCCGCGGCCTTGTCGCCGTAGGCCGCGAAGTCGGCGGTGTTGGCGGTCCGGAAGTCGGCTTCCTGCTGGTTGTCCGTCGGGTCCAGGTCGGCCGAGCGGACGGCAGGGGCCTCGCGCAGGGCCAGCTTCGCGCCCTTGCCGGGGCTGAAGCGGGCGCCGGAGCGCAGCGCCGCGCGGGCGTCGGTGCCGTCCTCGTTGATCCGGTAGAGGAGGGTGTCGTAGAAGGCGCGCTCCGTGGCCCGCAGGGTGGGCGGCACCTCCAGCGTGTACGTGGCGCCGGGCTCGTAGCTGCCGGGGAAGGTGCAGAGCGCGGTGGACCAGGTGCCGGGCCCCATGCCCAGGTCCTCCTCGCTGTACTCGCAGTTCTCGTAGCGCTCGGTGAATTCCAGGCCGCGCGTGTTGCGCAGGGTGAGCAGGACGCCCTGGGCGGCGCGGGTGCCGTTGTTGGTGAAGGTGACCGGGACCGGCTGGCTGTCGCCGGGCTTGAGCTCCGTCTTCAGCGGCAGCGGCTTCATCGACAGGTCGGGCCCGCCGATCGACACCCGCGCGGTGAACGGGCGGAAGGTGGCGCCCTCCGCCTCGGCGGTGACCTCGATGGTGCCCCAGTCGCCGTCCTCGCTCCCCTCGGCGGCGCTGACCTGGAGTTCGGCGAGGGTGTTCAGGCCGGGCCGGATCCCGTAGTCGTGGCAGACGGCGGTGGTCCCGGTCCGCTCGCAGTCCGGGCTGCCCTCCTTGTCGAAGGAGACATCCGCGACGCCCGCCAGCTTCCCGAAGTCGAAGCGGACGGTGAACTCCTCCGCGAAGTCCCCGTTCTCCTCGTCCTCGGACGGGTTGGTCACCGTGATGTCCAGGCTCGACTTCCGCGGGGAGCCCGTGGCCGGATACGGGTGCAGGGCGGTCTCGGCGGGGCCGCCGATCGTGAACTCGGGGTCGGCGGCCTGCGCGGGGCTGCTCAGCGTGAGCAGACCGCCCGCCAGCAGGCCTGCCGAGGCGACGATGCCCGCCGCACGGCGGAACGGGGTCGTGCTTCTCATCTTGGGCCTTCGGGGTCGTCGGGAGCTGTGTGACCGCTGGGGCGGCGACAGCGGGTACGACCGGGGGCGACCCGGAAAAGTTGCCCGGAATCAGATCACGGATCAGGCACGACAAGCGGAGTGATCCACCTCACATAAGGATTTCATCAGTACGAGGACAACCATCCGGGGGTCCGGCAGGTCATGCATGCGGAACACCGGTTGTCGGTTGTTGAACGACGGACCGGTTACAGCGTGAGGGGCTGCACTGGGAGGGGGGTGCAGCCCCTTCTGCTGTTCCCGTGCCGTTACGCCTTCTCCTTCGGCGGCACCGCCGGAATCCCCAGGAACGGCAGCCTGAGCGCGCCGAACGCCTCCTTCGGGACCGCCGGTGCCTGCGGCTCCACCGCCGCCAGCCGCTCGTATGCCTCACCCTGCGCCGGGCGCGGGTCCGGCTCGCCCTTGTTCGGCCAGAAGGACATGGCGCGCTCGGCCTGGGCGGTGATCGTCAGCGACGGATTGACCCCGAGGTTCGCGGAGACCGCGGAGCCGTCGACCACCGAGATGCCCGGGTGCCCGAAGAGCCGGTGGTACGGGTCGATGACGCCCTCGTCCGCGGTGGCCCCGATCGGGCAGCCGCCGAGGAAGTGGGCGGTGAGCGGGGTGCCCATCAGCTCACCGATGTTGGACCCGGGGAAGCCGTTGATCTCCTCCGCGAGCAGGGTCGCGCTCTGCGTCGCCTCCGCGATCTGCGTGGGGTTGGGCGCGCCGTGGCCCTGGCGGGCGGTGAGCAGGCCCTTGCCGATGCCGCGCGGCTTGCGGTAGGCGGTCAGGGAGTTGTCGAGCGACTGCATGACGAGCCCGATGATGACCCGCTCCGACCAGCGCCGGTTGGAGAGCGAGCGGGCGGCGATCGTGGGGTGCTTGACCAGGTTGGCGAGCCAGGCGCGGACCCGGTGGGCGCTGTAGGGGACCTGGACGATGGTCAGGCCGCCCATGGCGTTGGAGCCCTTGCCGTAGCGGACGGGCTCGATGTGGGTGTTGGCGTCCGGGTGGATGGACGAGGTGATGGCGACGCCCTTGGTGAAGTCGGGCTTCGTACCGTGCCTCTTGCGGTAGCGCCGGTCGGAGGTCTGGGCGCCGACCAGGCCCTCGGAGTTGGTACGGGTCAGCTCACCGAGCCTCGCGGAGAGCCGGGGCAGCAGCCCCTTGTCCTTCATGGTGTGCAGCAGGGTCTGGGTGCCGTACGTGCCCGCCGCGACGACCACCTTGCGGGCGCGCAGGGCCGTGGGCTTCGCCTTCTTCCGCCGGTCGGTGGGCACGGTGGCGACGCGGTAGCCGCCCTCGGGGTGCTCGGTGACGGCGACCACGGAGGTCATGGGGTGGATGACCGCGCCGGCCCTCTCGGCGAGGTGGAGGTAGTTCTCGTTGAGGGTGTTCTTCGCGCCGTGCCGGCAGCCGGTCATGCACTCGCCGCACTCGGTGCACGCCTTGCGCGCCGGGCCCGCCCCGCCGAAGTACGGGTCCGGGACCGTGCCGCCGGGTTTCGCGCGCGCGGTGCCGTCCGCGTCCCGGCCGTCTCCGAAGAAGACGCCGACCGGGGCGAGGTGGAAGGTGTCCCCGACGCCCATGGCCTCGGCGGTCGCCTTGAGGTGGACGTCGGAGGGGGTCGTCGTGGGGTTGAGCCGGACCCCGAGCATCCGCTTGGCCTGGTCGTAGTACGGCTTCAGCTCGTCCTGCCAGTCCGTGATGTGCGCCCACTGCCGGTCCTCGAAGAACGGGGCGGGCGGCACGTACAGCGTGTTGGCGTAGTTCAGCGAGCCGCCGCCCACCCCGGCACCGGCCAGCACCATCACCTTGCCGAGCAGGTGGACGCGCTGGATGCCGAAGAGGCCGAGGGCGGGCGCCCAGAGGTAGTTCCTCAGGTCCCAGGAGTTCTTCGGCAGGGTCCCAGGGGTGAAGCGGCGCCCCGCCTCCAGGACGCCGACCCGGTACCCCTTCTCGGTCAGCCGCAGCGCCGAGACCGCACCGCCGAAGCCGGACCCGACGACGATCACGTCGTAGTCGTACGCGTCGTCGTCGGCCGCACCGGCCGGCCGGTCCTGATTCTGGGCAGGGCTGTCCTGGGACATGGCACTCCTCGGTACGAAAAGGACAGAAGTGGTGCGGGGCGCGCGGGGGCGTCAGCGCAGGCGGAACGCCTTCATCGCCTTCAGGCTGCGGGTCATGAACGCGGCGTACTTCTCGTCGTCCATCCCGAAGGACGGGGCGAGCGGGATCAGCCGCTGCTGGGCGACGGTCTGGGCCTCGGTGTACTTGAGGATGCCCTCGGAGCCGTGGCGGCGGCCGAGACCGGAGTCCTTCATGCCGCCCATCGGGGACTGCACGCTGCCGTACGCGGGGGCGTACCCCTCGTTGATGTTGACGGTGCCGGTGCGCAGCCGGGCGGCGATCCGGTGGCCGCGCCGGGAGTCCTGGGTCCAGACACTGGAGTTCAGGCCGTACGGGGTGGCGTTGGCCAGCTCCACGACCTCGTCCTCGTCGCGGAAGCGGTAGACCGAGACGACCGGGCCGAAGGTCTCCTCGGTGCAGACGGCCATGGGCGCCTCGACGCCGTCCAGGATCGTCGGCTCGTAGAAGAGCGGGCCGATGTCCGGGCGGGCGACCCCGCCGGCGATCAGCCTGGCGCCCTTCTCGACGGCCTCGGCGACATGCCGGCTGACGGTCTCCAGCTGCCGTTCACCGACCAGCGAGCCCATGTCGGCGCCGTACGCGAGGGCGCTGCCGAGCCGCATCGCCTTCGTCCGGGCGGCGAACCGCTCCACGAAGTCGTCGGCGACCGACTCGTGGACGTACAGCCGCTCGATGGAGATGCAGAGCTGGCCGGCCGAGGAGAAGCAGGCGCGGACGGCTCCGGCGGCGGCCTTCTCCACGTCGGCGTCGGCCAGGACCAGCATGGCGTTCTTGCCGCCGAGTTCGAGCGAGACGCCGACCAGCCGGGCCGCCGCGCCCTGGGCCACCTCGCGGCCGGTGCGGGTGGAGCCGGTGAACGAGACGTAGTCGGCGTGCTTGACGACCTCGGGGCCGACGACCGGTCCCTCGCCGAGGACGACCTGGAAGACCTCGGCCGGGAGCCCCGCCTCGATCAGCAGGTCGCGCGCCCACAGGGCGGTGAGCGCGGTCTCGGTGTCGGGCTTCATCACCACGGCGTTGCCGGAGACGAAGGCGGGCAGCGCGTCGCCGACGGACAGCTCCAGCGGGTAGTTCCAGGGGGCGATCTGGCCGACGACACCGCGCGGCTGACGGAGTTCGGTGACCTTGGTGAGCGTCGGCACGACCCCGGTGTGCCGCCTCGGCTTCAGATACGCGGACGCCCTGCGGCCGTAGTGCCGGGCGGCGACGGCGACCGCCTGGACCTCCTCGTGGGCGTGCAGCCGGGCCTTGCCGGTCTCCAGCTGGATGAGGTCGAGGATCTCGGACTGGCGGCTCAGGACCAGGTCGTGGAAGCGCAGGAGCACCGCGGCCCTGGCGCGGACCGGCAGGGCGGCCCAGGCGGGCTGGGCGGCGCGGGCCCGCGCGAAGGCGGTGGCCACGTCCTCGGGGCTGGACTCCGGCAGGTCCGCCAGCTTCTCGCCGGTGAACGGCGTGTGGTTGGCGGTGCGGCCGGAGCCGGTGACGCCGCGCGTCAGCCGGGCGATCACCTCGGGCGTCGCGACATCGGCGGCCGTGCGCACGCCCGCGGGGGCGGCGGCCACGGGGTTGGTGCCGACCGTGGCGGCGGCGGGGGACGTGGGGGCCTGCGAGTCCGTCATGAGGGCGAGAGTACGTCGGCGGGAAGGCTTTGGGTACCCGTGGGTAACACCTTTTCACCGTCTCTCCCGGAGTCCCGCCACGCCCCCGCCGACCCAGCCAGTGATCACTGGCGGTATAAGCCCTGATCAGGTGCTATTGCTCGGCCAGGGGCCTATTGCTCGGCCGGGGGGCGCCAGCTGCGGAGGATCGCGTTGAAGCGGTCGCGGGTCTCGTCCCAGTCGTCCGCCGGGCCCGTCATGTAGAGCGCGTACTCCGGGCCGCCGTCCTTCTCGAAGTACATCTGGTCGATCGCGTGCCGCGCCTCGCCGTCCTTCTCGGTCCAGGTGAACTCCCAGATGGACCCGGGGTGGTCGCGGTAGAGGTTGGTGTTCAGCTCCACCCGCCGGTACTCCGGCAGCCGGGTGCTGAGCGTCTTCTCCAGCCCCGTCATGTGGTCGTAGGAGTTGTCGAAGTCGGGGGCCGGGTCGGAGCTGACCCGGAAGTAGTGCACGCCCCCGTCGGGGCTGTAGTCGATGTTGTTGTCGGTGACCTTGCGCGTCCAGCCCTCCGGCAGCAGCACGCTGAACCCGGACGGGTCCACCACGCGCCGCCAGCCGTCCGGCACGTCCCGCGTCACGGTGCCCGAGGAGCTCGGCGTGGGCGTCGGCTTCGTCTTCGACGTGTCCGGCCCCGGGGTCCGGCCGCCGTGCGCGGCCGTGCCGCCGTCCCCGCTCCCGGCCGCGTCCGAGCGGTGCGCGTACAGCATCGCGGCGATCCCCGCGCCGCCGCCGAGCACCGCGGCCAGGACGATGACCAGGACCCTCGTACGCCAGCGGCTGCGGCGGGGAGCCGGGGCGGGGGGCGGTCCCGGCTGCACGACGGGGTGGGGCAGCACCGCGGTCCCCCCGCGCAGTATCTCCTCGGAGACCTGCTGCGTCGGCACGAACGCCTGGGCGGCCCGGGGCGAGCGGCCCTCCATGGCTTCCAGGAGCATCCGCTCGGTCTCCGCCGCCGACGGGCGGTCCGCCGGCTCCTTGCGCAGCAGCGCGGTGATGACGGGGGCGAGCGCCCCGGCCCGGCCGGGCGGCGGCGGTTCCTCGGTGACGACGGCCTGCATGGTCGATATGGGGGACGTCCGGCGGAACGGCGAGCGCCCCTCGACGGCCGTGTACAGCGTGGCGCCCAGGGACCAGAGGTCGGAGGCGGGCCCCGGGTCGCCGCCGCGTACCCGCTCGGGTGCCAGATAGTCGATGGAGCCGACGAGTTCACCGGTCCGGGTGATGGTGGAGTCGCCCTCGATCGCGGCGATCCCGAAGTCGGTGAGCAGGACCCGGCCGTCCCGGGCGAGCAGCACGTTGCCCGGCTTCACGTCCCGGTGCAGCACCCCGGCCCCGTGCGCGGCGCGCAGCGCGCCCAGGACGTGCAGCCCGATGCGGGCGGCCTCGCGGGCCTCGATCTCGCCGCCGGACTCCTTCGCCCGGTCGGCGAGCGACGGCCCGTCCACGTACTGCATGACGATCCACGGCCGGTTGTCGTACTCGACCACGTCATGGACGGTGACGACGCCGGGGTGGGTGATCCGGGCGGCGGCGCGGGCCTCCTTCTGCGTGCGCTGGTGCAGCACGATCCGGTCCGACTCGGCCACGTACAGACCGGCCGTCAGCTCCTTGACGGCGACCGTGCGGTGCAGCACCTCGTCGTGGGCGCGCCACACCTTGCCCATGCCACCGCGTCCGAGGACGTCGCCCAGCCGGTACCTCCCGGCCAGCAGCAGCCCCGCTTCCGTGCCCTGTGATCGATCCACCTGTGTCCCCGCCCCCGTTGCCTCGGATGACAGGTTACGGAGGGGACGTGCGGCCACGGAACCTCGCATCGCCCACGAGACCGCACTGTGATGCGAATCCCCGCCGGGAGCCGGTCAGTCCGTCACCCGGTAGGAGACGCTGGCCTGTTGATAGATCTCGGTGATCCGGTCCCGCTCGTCCTCCGGGCCGATGACCTGGAGGATGTGGTACCGCCCGCCGACGAGCATGACGAGATTGCGCACGTACACCTCGCGGCCGTTGGCGTCCTGCCAGGTGAACTGGCCCTCCGCCATGGCCTGTCGGCCGACGTCCGTGCGCCGCAGACCGCTCGCCGACGACCAGCTGGAGTCCCGGAACGGCTTCAGCTCCGGCTCCTTGTCCCGCTGGTAGTCCAGCGGATCGCTGCCGTTGGCCTTCGCGGTGTCGCGGCCGGGGACGATGAGCACGCTGAACCCGTCGCTCCCGTAGCGGATCTGACGCTCCGCGTTGGCGGGGCTGCGCTGCCAGCCCTTCGGCAGCCCGACCTCGAAGCCCTCGGCGTCCTTGCGCAGCGTGTACCCGGGCGCGAGCGCGGCGGCGGACCTGGTGGTCTGCGGCTTCTGCGCCCCGGAGGAGGCGGGCGCGGACGGCTTCTCGGACGCGCGCGCCGTGGGCTCGGGCGCCGCGGACGCCGGGGGCGCGGAGGCGGTACGGGAGGGGGCGGCGCCGGACCCCTTGCCGTCCTCCTCGCCGGACTTGGGCATGAACAGCACCGCGTACGCGATCGCCGCGACGAGCGCCAGCATGATGAGGATCAGCAGCGTCCGGCCGAGCCGGCGCGGCTGGTCGCCCTGCCGCAGCGCGCGGGGCTCCCGTGGCGCGCGGGGCTCACGCGGCGGCTTCAGGCGGGGCTCGCGGTGGGTGACGGCGGTGCGGTCCACGGCTTCCCGGTCCTGCCGGTGCCGGGCGTGCGTCCCCCGCCGCGCCGGGAGCGCCGCTTGCGGACGAGCTCGCCGCGCCTGCGGACGACGGGGAGCCGGGTGGCGTCCTCGGCGGGCAGCGGCACGACGTCGAACCCGGCCTCCGGCTCCGGCGCCGACCGTACGAGGGAGCGCAGCCAGCCGCTCAGCTCCTCCACGTCGGGCCGCTCGGTGGGGTCCTGCCGCAGCAGCGACTCCACGACCGGGCGCAGCGGCCCGCACTCCTCGGCGAAGGCGGGCGGTTCGCCGCACACCATCTGGACCAGCTCGGCCGCGCTGTCCTCCGGGTAGGGCGCGTGCCCCTGGACGGCGCGGAAGAGCAGTGCGCCGAGAGCCCACAGGTCGGTGGCGGGGCCGATGGGCGGCGCCAGCTGCCAGTTGCCGTGGACGGGCCCGGCCTGCTCGGGCGCCCACCGCTCGGTGACCGCGCCGACGACGGCGATCCGCGCCTGCCGCGCCCGCTCGGCGGCGAGCGCGGTGGCGGGGCCCCGGTACGCGGCTGCGCCGGTGTCCTCGGCGTCCTCGTCGTCCCAGCGTCCGCCGGGAGCGTCGGGGCCCGGCTTCTCGGCGCGGTACGAATCGGAGGCGTCGCGGCCGCGCGCCTCGGGGCCGTACGCCTCCCGGCCCGTCGGCAGTGCGGCGCGCGCGCCGGAGGGCGTGCCCCGGCGCGCCGCGTCGGCGCGCAGCGCGTCCTCGCGGGAGCCGCCCGCGGGCACGGGGCGCCCGGCGGCGGGCCCGTCGTCCCAGGTGCCGGTGAGGTGGAGGCGGCGGGGCGGCGGGCCGTCGTCCTCGTCCTCGTCGTCGTCCTCGTCGTCGTAGGGGTGGGCGTCGTACGGCCCCGGCGCGTCCGGGCCGCGCACCCAGCCGCCGGGCAGCTGCGGCAGCTCGGGGCGGGGGCGCGGCGGGGTGCCGGGGCGCGGCTCGTCGGGGTCGTCGCCGTACGCGTCGTCCCGGGCCGGCGGCAGCGCGCTCCACGGCCCGGATTCCCCGTCGTACGCGTCGCCCTCCGGGCGTCCCTGCGCGCCGGGGCCCGACGGCGCGGTGTCCCGTGCCCACTCGTCCCGCTCCGGGGGTGCCTCCCGGCGGGCGGCGGCGCGGGTGCCCGCGCGGTACGCGGCGATGGCTCCGGCCCGGGCGCGCGCGGCGCTGTCCGCCCCGGCGGCGGGCAGGGGCAGCCCGGCGGGCGGCACCGGCCGGGAGGCGGTGTCCTCGGCGGGGCCCTCCTCGGAGCCGTACGGGCCGCCGGGCTCTATCGCCGCCGGGCCCCGGGAGGCGGGCAGCAGGCCGGCGGGCGGCACATACGGGCCGGTGGGGCCGGTCTCGACGGCGGGCCCGCCGAATCCGTCCTCGTCCGGCTCCTCGTCCTCGGGGCGCGGCACCGGGCTGTAGCCGCACAGCGCCTCCTCGGCCGCCCCGGCGGCGAGGCCGGTCAGCACGACGCGCCCGTCGTCGCAGACGAGCACCGTGCGCACGGTGATGTTGCGGTGGGTCCAGCCGTGCGCGTGCAGCACGCGCAGCGCGGTCAGCACGTCGGAGCCGATCTCGGCGGCCCGGTAGGGATTCAGCGGGCGTTCGGCGAGGAGCGCGGCGAGCGGGCGGGACGCGACGAGTTCGCTCACTATCCAGAGCGAGCCCTCCTCCGCGAACACGTCGAAGACCTGGTCCAGGCGCGGATGGTCGGGCACCTGGGCCGCCGCCTGGGCGGCCTCGATGGCGCGCCGGACGGCCGGGTCGGCGGGCCGCCGGGCGGTGCGCGGCGCGGCGGACGTGCGCCCGTCGCCCTCCACGAACTCCGCGTCCACGACCTCGGGCAGCGGCACCTGACGGACCAGGACCTCCTGCCCGCTGTAGGTGTCGAAGGCCCGCGTCTCCACGAGTTCGTACGCGTCGGACGGGGGCAGCGGAAGGCGGTAGCGGTCGGCGAGCACCCGACCCGCGTAGTCGTCCACGACGCCTCCCCAGAGCGCGCTGTCCCCCGGTCACGAAGACCGCACCGAATTGGTCAATCACAGTCGCTTGCGGTGCAATTGACTGCGTGTTTCGGCTGCGTACGGTCTCCAGGCTCTCACCATACGTGGCAAGCGGCGGCCACGCGGCAGGTCGGCCCAACCGGCCGAGCCGCCGGGCCGAATCCCGCCGCCGCCGACCTCAGTCGACCGGCTTGAACGAGTCGAACGCCGCCTTCCGCAGCGCCCGGCACTCCTTGCCGTCCCACGCGTCGGCCTTGCAGCTGATCATGATCGCGTAGCCGTGGTCGCCGTCCGCCTTGAAGCCCCGGTTGAGCACGCGTACCCGCTGTCCCTGCTGCGTACGCTCGAACTGCCAGTCGGCGACGGTCGGGTAGCCGTTGTACTCGACCTTCTTGATGCCCAGGTGGTGGTAGTTCGTGCTGGTGGCGGCGACTCCGCCCCGGGCGGAGTTCCAGGAGGCGGCGGCGTCGTTGCCGGGCGAGGAGGTGTAGTCGACCTGGAGGCGGGGGAAGCCGCCGTCCTCGTTGTAGATCGCACCGGCGCCCTGGCCGGAGGTGGTGTCGAAGCGGAAGTCCTTGGGCATGGCGATGGAGAAGTGGAACTGCTTGTTGGTCACCGTGTGGTAGCCGGCGGGCACGGCGTCGTCGGCCTTGCCGTCCTTCTTCCCGTCCTCGCCCTGCTCACCGGCCGCGCCGTCGTCCTGGCCCTTGTCCTTGTCCTTGTCCTCGCCCTGGCCGGGGTCCTGCTCCTTGCCGCTGTCGCCCTGCGCGGCGTCGGAGGAGCCGGACGGGGTGTCGGCGCTCGGGGCCCCGGCGGGGGCGGAGGCACCGGTGCTCTTCTTTCCGGAGTCGTCGGGCTTGTCGTCGCCGCCGCCGAGCGTGAGCGCCAGCACGGTGCCGAGGACCGCGAGCACGATGACCGCCGCGATGATCGCGAGGGTGCGGCGCGGGACCACGTCCGTGAGGGACGCCCGGGGCGCGGTGACCGGCGAGGGGGCCGGGCGCTGCGGCGGCACGGCCCCGGACGGGGACGCGGCGCCGGGCGCCGAGGTCGGCCGGGCCGGGACGGGCGGTGCGGTGACGGGGGCGGCGGCCGCACCGGCGGCGGGCGTCTTGGCGTTGCGCACGGAGCGCAGCGCGCCGCGCAGCCGGTCCCGGGTGCCCTCGCCCGCCTCACCGGACGCGGGCTTGGCGTCGGCGACGCCCTTGGGCAGCGCCATGACCTGGGTGGCGTCGGCGGGCGGCGGAACGGGGCGCTCCGGCTGCTCGAAGGAGCTGATGACGTCGTTGAGCAGGGCGCGCGCCCCCGCGTCGTCCAGCCGCTGTTCGGGGTCCCGGGTGAGCAGCCCGTAGATGACCTCCTCCAGCGGGCCCGCGTTCTTCGGCGGGTCCAGCGGCTCGGTCATGACGGCGGTCAGGGTCGCGATGGCGGAGCCCTTGTCGTACGGCGGGGTGCCCTCGACGCTCGCGTAGAGCAGGCCGCCGAGCGACCAGAGGTCGGCGGGCGGGCCGGGCTTGTGGCCGCGCGCCCGCTCCGGCGAGATGTAGGAGGGGGCGCCGACGAGCATGCCGGTGGAGGTGACCGAGGGGTCGCCCTCGACCTGGGCGATCCCGAAGTCGGTGAGCACGACCCGGCCGTCCTCGGCGATCAGCACGTTGGACGGCTTCACGTCGCGGTGCAGGATGCCCTCGCGGTGCGCGGAGCGCAGCACGTCGAGGAGGGCGAGGCCGATCTCGGCGGCCCGCTTGGGCGTCAGGACGCCGTCCTCGCGGACCGCTTCGGCCAGCGACTTGCCCTCGATGAGCTCCATGACGATCCACGGCCGGTCGTCCTCGTCCACCACGTCGTAGACCGTGACCGCGCCGTTGTTCCGGATGCGCGCGATCGCCTTGGCCTCGCGCAGCGTGCGCGTGATGAGGCGGCGCTTCTCGTCCTCCTCGATGGCCGACGGGAACCGCAGTTCCTTGACCGCGACCGTGCGGCCCAGGGTCTCGTCAACGGCACGCCAGACCGTGCCCATACCGCCCCGGCCGAGCACCTCCCCCAGCCGGTACCGCCCCGCCAGGAGACGTCCGTCCGTGTCCCCTTGGGGCTCCCGTGCCTGCTCCGCCTCCGACATGCGTCCCCTCTGCGATCAACCCGCCCTGGCAGAGCGTTCATTGTCCCTCACCCCGGGACCGGTCCCGGTGCCGGGTCCTGCTGCCGGGTCCCGGTACCGCTTCCGGCCCGGTCATGGCGGGCCCCGCCGAAGGAGGATGAGGTCACAGCAGGGGCACGATGTCCGGTGCGCCCAGCCGCGCCGCGTCCGCCGTCAGGTCGTCCGGCTGGCGCTGCGACTCGCGTTCCGCCTCCACCCGCTTCTCGTAGTGCTCGGCCTCCCGGTCGATCCGCTCCGCGTCCCAGCCGAGGACCGGCGCCATCAGCTCGGCGCAGAGCCGGGCGGAGCGGGTGCCCCGGTCGAAGGTCTCGATGGAGATCCGGGTGCGCCGGGTCAGTACGTCGTCCAGGTGACGCGCGCCCTCGTGCGAGGCGGCGTACACGATCTCGGCCTTCAGATAGTCGTCGGCGGCCGGCAGCGGTTCACCCAGCGCGGGGTCGGCGACGATCAGCTCCAGCAGCTCCTCGGTCATCGAGCCGTACCGGTTGAGCAGGTGCTCCACCCGGGCGACGTGGAGGCCGGTGCGGGCGGCGATCCTGGCGCGCGCGTTCCACAGGGCGCGGTAGCCCTCGGCGCCGAGCAGCGGGACGTCCTCGGTGACGCAGTCGGCGACCCGCTGGTCGAGCCCGTGCACCGCCTCGTCCACGGCGTCCTTCGCCATCACCCGGTACGTCGTGTACTTGCCGCCCGCGACGACGACGAGGCCCGGCACCGGGTGGGCGACGGTGTGCTCGCGCGACAGCTTGCTGGTGGCGTCGGACTCACCGGCGAGCAGGGGCCGCAGGCCCGCGTACACGCCCTCGACGTCGTCCCTGGTCAGGGGCGTCGACAGGACCGCGTTCACATGTTCGAGCAGGTAGTCGATGTCGGCGCTGGAGGCGGCCGGGTGCGCCTTGTCCAGGTCCCAGTCGGTGTCCGTGGTGCCGACGATCCAGTGCCGGCCCCAGGGGATCACGAAGAGCACGGACTTCTCGGTGCGCAGGATGAGGCCGGTCGAGGAGTGGATGCGGTCCTTGGGGACGACCAGGTGGATGCCCTTGGAGGCCCGTACGTGGAACTGGCCGCGCTCGCCGATCAGCGACTGGGTGTCGTCCGTCCAGACCCCGGTCGCGTTGACCACCTGTTTGGCCCTGACCTCGTACTCACCGCCCGCCTCGACGTCCTCCACACGGGCGCCGACGACGCGTTCGCCCTCCCGGAGGAAGCCGGTGACCCGCGCCCGGTTCGCCACCTGCGCGCCGTACGCGGAGGCGGTGCGCACCAGGGTGGCGACATAGCGGGCGTCGTCCATCTGGGCGTCGTAGTACTGCAAGGCCCCCACCAGGGCGTCCCGCTTCAGGGCCGGTGCGACGCGCAGGGCCCGGCGGCGGGAGAGGTGGCGGTGCGTGGGCAGGCCCCGGCCGTGCCCGGAGGAGACCGACATCGCGTCGTACAGCGCGACGCCGGAACCGGCGTACAGCCGCTCCCAGCCCTTGTGCTGCAAGGGGTAGAGGAAGGGCACCGGCTTCACCAGGTGCGGCGCCAGCCGTTCGAGGAGCAGCCCGCGCTCCTTCAGTGCCTCCCGTACGAGGGCGAAGTCGAGCATCTCCAGATAGCGCAGGCCGCCGTGGATCAGCTTGCTCGACCTGCTCGACGTGCCGGACGCCCAGTCGCGCGCCTCGACCAGTCCGGTCGAGAGCCCTCTCGTGACCGCGTCCAGCGCCGTCCCGGCGCCGACCACGCCCGCTCCCACGACCAGCACGTCCAGTTCGCGCTCGGCCATGGCGGCGAGCGCCTCGGCGCGCTCCGCGGGTCCCAGTGTCGCTGTCCTCACGCTGCCTCCCGGTTGCTCGGGTCCGGCACGGATCGTGGCCCCGATCATGCGTTCGGTGCCCGTGCCCACAGATCGATTCTGTCCGCGCTGCGCGACTTCAGCCACCGCCTGTGGACAACACCCGGACGACAAGGGCCGCGCAATGCGACATAACGGTCATATTTACGCCTAACCTGACATAGCGCTGTCCACAGCGGTTGCGCTTTCTGCCTCCTGGTCTTATGGGAAGGACGGCCCACCCCGTGCCTGCAGACCTCGCCGTCATCGGACTCGGTCACCTCGGCCTGCCCCTGGCCCAGGCCGCCGTCCACGCCGGTATCCAGACGATCGGCTACGACACCGACCCCCGCGCCTTCGCGGAGGTCGCCGCGGGGCGTGCCCCGGTCGAGGGATCGCTGCCGGCCTCCGACATCCGCCGCATGCTCTCGCTGGGCTTCCGGCCCACCACGGACCAGGCCGAGCTGGGCCGGGTCCGCACCGCCGTGATCTGCGCGCCCACCCCGCTCGGCCCCGACCGCACCCTCGACCTGAGCGCCGTCGCCGACGCGGCCCGCGCGCTGGCCGCCCGGCTGCGCCCGCACACCACCGTGCTCCTCGAATCGGCCGTGCCCCCCGGCACCACGGAGGGCTTCCTGCTCCCGATCCTGGAGGAGGGCTCGGGCCTGCGCGGCGGGCGCGACTTCCACCTCGCGCACTCCCCCAGCCGGCTCGACCCGGGCAACCGCACCCACGTCTACGCCAACACCCCCAAGGTCATCGGCGGCCTCACCCCCGCCTGCACCGAATCGGCCGCCGCCTTCTACGGCCGGCTCACCGACAAGGTGGTCCGCGCCCGGGGCACCCGCGAGGCCGAGATGACGAAGGTCCTGGAGACCAACTTCCGGTACGTCAACATCGCCCTGGTCAACGAGATGGCGGTGCTCTGCCACGACCTGGGCGTCGACCTCTGGGACGTCATCAGGTGCGCCGAGACCAAGCCCTTCGGCTTCCAGCCCTTCCGCCCCGGCCCCGGTGTCGGCGGCCACGGCGCCCCGGTCGACCCGGGCCATCTCCCGTACCACCACCGCACCCCCGGCCCGCCGTTGCGGATGGTCTCGCTGGCGCAGGAGATCAACGAGCGGATGCCGCAGTACGTGATCCAGCGCTGCGCCACCCTCCTCAACGAACACGGAAAAGCGGTGCGCGGCGCCAGAGTTCTTCTGCTGGGCGTCACCTACAAGCCCGACCTCGCCGACCAGGAGGCGTCGCCCGCCCGCGAGATCGCCACCCGGCTGATGGACATGGGCGCCCAGATCGGCTTCCACGACCCGCACGTCCTGGACTGGCGCGTCCGCCAACTCCCCGTCCCCCGCGCCGATTCGCTGTACGAGGCGGCGGCGGGCGCGGACCTCACGGTGCTGCTCCAGCACCACCGTACGTACGACCTCCAGGGCCTCGCCGTGAAGGCGCAGCTGCTCCTGGACACCCGCGGCGCGACCCCGGCCGGGGCCGCCCACCGGCTGTGATGACGGGCCCTCGGCCCAGTCCCCCCAAGGATTTCGGTGGGCCGATGTCGGAACCGGCTGCTAGCCTGCGGCGTCACTCCTCGCACAGCAGTGCGTAGACGTCCCCAGGGGGAGAACCCAGCATGAGCCAGTCCGTACCACCGCCGAACCAGCCCTACGGCCAGCCGCAGGACGGCAACCCGTTCGCCGGCCAGCAGCCCGGCGCCCCGTTCGGCGGCGGCCCCGCGCCGTTCACCCCGGCCCCTCCGGCCCGCAACAACATCGCGCTGGGTGTGGTCGTCGCGCTCGTCGCGGCCCTCGTCGCGGCCGGGATCTACGGCGCGATCATCGGCGCCACGAAGCACGAGATCGGCTACGCGGCCGTGGGTGTCGGTGCCATCGTCGGCTTCGCGGCGGGCAAGCTCGGCGGACGCAACCCTGCCCTGCCGGTCGTCAGCGGCGCGTTCGCTCTGCTCGGCGTCTACCTCGGTCAGCTGCTGGGCGAGGCGATCATCATCAGCAAGCAGCTTCCGCTCTCGGTCACGGACATCTTCTTCGACCACTTCAGCGACCTGAACACGGTGTGGAAGGAAGACTCCGACTTCCTGAGTTTCGTCTTCTTCGCGATCGCCGCCGTGGTGGCGTTCTCCACGGCCCGCAAGACGGCCGCGTAGGCACAGCCGGACACGCCGGAGGGCCCGGACCGCGAGCGCGGTCCGGGCCCTCCGGCGTACCTACGGGAAAACTCAGCGGCGGTGCTGCGAGTCCGCCACCGTCACCTCGACGCGCTGGAACTCCTTGAGGTCGCTGTAGCCCGTGGTGGCCATCGCGCGGCGCAGGGCCCCGAAGATGTTCATCGAGCCGTCCGGGGTGTGCGAGGGGCCGGTCAGGACCTCCTCGGTCGTCCCGACCGAGCCCAGGTCCACCAGCTTGCCGCGCGGCACGTCCTCGTGGACGGCCTCCATGCCCCAGTGCCGGCCCCGGCCCGGCGCGTCCGTCGCGCGGGCCAGCGGGGAGCCCATCATCACGGCGTCCGCGCCGCAGGCGATGGCCTTCGGCAGGTCGCCGGACCAGCCGACGCCGCCGTCCGCGATGACGTGCACGTAACGGCCGCCGGACTCGTCCATGTAGTCGCGGCGGGCACCGGCCACGTCCGCGACGGCGGTCGCCATCGGGACCTGGATGCCGAACACGTTGCGCGTGGTGTGCGCGGCGCCGCCGCCGAAGCCGACGAGGACACCGGCCGCGCCGGTCCGCATCAGGTGCAGGGCGGCGGTGTACGTGGCGCAGCCGCCGACGATCACCGGGACGTCCAGCTCGTAGATGAACTGCTTCAGGTTCAGCGGCTCGGCCGCGCCCGAGACGTGCTCGGCGGAGACCGTCGTACCGCGGATGACGAAGATGTCCACGCCCGCGTCGACCACGGCCTTGGAGAACTGGGCGGTGCGCTGCGGGGAGAGCGCGGCGGCGGTGACGACGCCGGAGTCGCGCACCTCCTTGATGCGCTGCCCGATCAGCTCCTCCTGGATCGGCGCGGAGTAGATCTCCTGGAGCCGGCGGGTCGCCGTCTCGACGGGCATCTCCGCGATCTCGTCCAGAAGCGGCTGCGGGTCCTCGTGCCGGGTCCACAGCCCTTCCAGGTTGAGGACTCCGAGGCCGCCCAGCTCGCCGATGCGGATGGCGTGCTGCGGGGACACCACGGAGTCCATGGGGGCGGCCAGGAACGGCAGCTCGAAGCGGTAGGCGTCGATCTGCCAGGCGATCGAGACCTCCTTCGGGTCGCGGGTCCGGCGGCTCGGGACGACGGCGATGTCGTCGAATGCGTATGCCCGGCGGCCGCGCTTGCCGCGCCCGATCTCGATCTCAGTCACGATGATGTGGCCTTTCCCTCTGCGTCTGCGCTGTCCAGTATCCCCGACACGCGCCGGAGGGGCGGTCCGGGGAACCCCGGGACCGCCCCTCTCGCACGCGTGTCGCGTTACTTCTTGCTGTAGTTCGGTGCTTCGACCGTCATCTGGATGTCGTGCGGATGGCTCTCCTTGAGGCCCGCCGAGGTGATCCGCACGAAGCGGCCCTTGCTCTCCATCTCGTCCACGGTCGCGGCGCCCACGTAGCCCATGGTCTGGCGGAGGCCGCCGACGAGCTGGTGCAGCACGTTGGCGAGGGGGCCGCGGTAGGGGACCTGGCCCTCGATGCCCTCGGGGACGAGCTTGTCGTCCGAGGCGACCTCGGCCTGGAAGTACCGGTCCTTGGAGTAGGAGCGGCCCTGGCCGCGGGACTGCATCGCGCCCAGCGAGCCCATGCCCCGGTACGACTTGAACTGCTTGCCGTTGATGAACATCAGCTCGCCCGGGGACTCCTCGCAGCCCGCGAGGAGGGAGCCCAGCATCACGCTGTCGGCACCGGCGGCGAGCGCCTTGCCGATGTCACCCGAATACTGGAGGCCGCCGTCGCCGATGACCGGGACGCCCGCCGCGCGGGCGGCCAGCGCGGCCTCGTAGATCGCGGTGACCTGCGGGACGCCGATGCCGGCGACGACGCGGGTCGTACAGATGGAACCGGGGCCGACGCCGACCTTGACGCCGTCCACACCGGCGTCGATCAGGGCCTGGGCGCCGTCGCGGGTCGCCACGTTGCCGCCGATCACGTCGACGCTCACGGCCGACTTGATCTTGGCCATCCAGTTGAGCGCGTTGCTGTTGTGGCCGTGCGAGGTGTCCACGATGAGGAAGTCGACGCCCGCCTCGGCCAGCGCCTGGGCGCGGTCCAGCGCCTCGGGGCTGGCGCCCACGGCGGCACCGACGAGCAGTCGGCCGTCGGCGTCCTTGGCCGCGTTCGGGTACTGCTCGGCCTTCTTGAAGTCCTTGACGGTGATGAGGCCCTTGAGGAGGCCCGCCTCGTCCACCAGCGGCAGCTTCTCGATCTTGTGGCGGCGCAGCAGCTCCATGGCGTCCACGCCGGAGATGCCGACCTTGCCGGTGACGAGCGGCATCGGCGTCATGACCTCGCGCACCTGGCGGGAGCGGTCCGACTCGAAGGCCATGTCGCGGTTGGTGACGATGCCGAGCAGCTTGCCCGCCTGGTCGGTGACCGGGACACCGCTGATGCGGAACTTGGCGCAGAGCGCGTCCGCCTCGGCGAGCGTGGCGTCCGGGCCGACCGTGATGGGGTCGCTGACCATGCCGGACTCGGACCGCTTGACCAGGTCGACCTGGTTGACCTGGTCCTCGACCGAGAGGTTGCGGTGGAGGACGCCGACGCCGCCCTGGCGGGCCATCGCGATGGCCATGCGGGCCTCGGTGACCTTGTCCATGGCGGCGGACAGCAGCGGGATGTTGACGCGGACGTTGCGCGAGATGAGCGTCGAGGTGTCGACCGCGTTGGGCAGCACTTCGGATGCGCCCGGCAGCAGCAGCACGTCGTCGTATGTCAGCCCGAGCGTCGCGAATTTCTCGGGCACTCCGTCGACGTTTGCAGTCATGACACCTTCCCCAAATGGCCTTGATCGGTGCGGATGTCCATGCTAACGGCCTCGGGAGGCGTCTCATTCCACGAGCAAGATCACCCGCAGGTTCTGTAGCTTTCTACGGTTGTGGTGTACGTCTCCGAGGCGCCCGGCACACCGCGCGGCCCAGGCCGGCTCACTGCTCCGCGAGGGCCCGGAGCCGGCTGAGCGCCCGGTGCTGGGCGACCCGGACGGCGCCCGGGGACATGCCGAGCATCTGGCCGGTCTCCTCGGCGGTCAGCCCGACGGCGACGCGCAGCACGAGCAGTTCGCGCTGGTTCTCCGGGAGGTTGGCCAGGAGCTTCTTGGCCCAGGCGGCGTCGCTGCTGAGCAGCGCGCGCTCCTCGGGCCCGAGCGAGTCGTCGGGGCGCTCCGGCATCTCGTCGGAGGGCACGGCGGTCGAGCCGGGGTGCCGCATCGCGGCGCGCTGGAGGTCGGCCACCTTGTGACCGGCGATGGCGAAGACGAAGGCTTCGAAGGGCCTGCCCGTGTCCTTGTAGCGCGGCAGCGCCATGAGCACGGCGACGCAGACCTCCTGCGCCAGGTCCTCCACGAAGTGGCGGGCGTCGCCGGGCAGCCGGTTCAGCCGGGACCGGCAGTAGCGCAGGGCGAGGGGGTGGACGTGGGCGAGCAGGTCGTGCGTGGCCTGCGCGTCGCCCTCGACGGCGCGGTGCACCAGGGCACCGATCACCGTCGTCCCGTCGTCGCGCATCGGACCATGGTGCCCCGGTCCCGCTTCATCCGCGGCACCGCGTCCGTAGTTGTGCACCGAAGCGTTATGAGCGGGTGCGCCGGAAGTCATGTCCTGCGCCCTCCCCTTCCGCTCGACCGAATCGTTCCCGAGGAACTCCACGTCTCAAGGATGCGGCATCGGCCGGGAAGCGTCACATACCGCCGGATCGGCGGGGTACGGCGGCGGGCGCCGCACCCCTGCCCGGGCCTGGGGCCCGGGCCGACTGTCAGCGCACCAGACCCCATCGGAAGCCCAGGGCCACCGCGTGGGCGCGGTCCGAGGCCCCGAGCTTCTTGAAGAGCCGCCGGGCGTGCGTCTTCACCGTGTCCTCCGAGAGGAACAGCTCGCGGCCGATCTCCGCGTTGGAGCGGCCGTGGCTCATCCCCTCCAGCACCTGGATCTCGCGCGCCGTGAGCGTGGGCGCCGCACCCATCTCGGCCGACCGCAGCCGGCGCGGGGCGAGCCGCCACGTCGGGTCGGCCAGCGCCTGGGTGACGGTCGCCCGCAGCTCGGCCCGGGAGGCGTCCTTGTGCAGATAGCCGCGGGCACCGGCGGCGACCGCGAGCGCGACGCCGTCCAGGTCCTCGGCGACGGTCAGCATGATGATCCGGGCGCCGGGGTCGGCGGAGAGCAGCCGGCGGACCGTCTCCACCCCCCGAGCCCGGGCATGCGTACGTCCATGAGAATCAGATCCGAACGGTCGGCACCCCAGCGGCGGAGGACTTCCTCGCCGTTGGCGGCCGTCGTCACACGCTCGACGCCGGGCACGGTCGCGACCGCGCGACGGAGCGCTTCTCGGGCAAGCGGGGAGTCGTCGCAGACGAGGACGGAAGTCATGACCGCCCTCCGCAGCTGATGCGCGTCACCTTGAGCCTCCAGGCTGTTACAAGTCGTCACCTGTGCGGTTGACGCTCTCGGACATCTGCCCGATCGCTCTTTCTGCCAACCGCCTCCGCACTCTCAACGATGGTCACTCGAAAGAGTTACGGGTTGGAAGACCGAGTTCGGCACTCTACGTGAGTAAGCGCTCACGGAGGAGAGCGCCACGGGTCGTCCAGTCGTCAACCGAAACTTTTGGCGGCTCCGTGCCCCATTTAGCGGGATTTCTTCCCTTTTGGTGGTGTCTGTGGCTAGATTCGCAATCAGTCATATTTACATCTACTAACACCGTAGATGTACGGTCTTGTACACGGTCATCGACAAGCACCCACCCACGACGCACGACGACGCTTCCGACTCAGCACGGTTTCGAGGGGACAAGCAATGGCCGATTTCTCCCGACTTCCCGGACCCAACGCCGATCTGTGGGACTGGCAGCTGCTGGCGGCCTGCCGCGGGGTCGACAGCTCGCTCTTCTTCCATCCCGAGGGGGAACGGGGTGCCGCCCGGAGCGCCCGGGAGACCTCCGCGAAAGAGGTGTGCATGCGGTGCCCCGTACGCGCGGAGTGCGCGGCGCACGCGCTGGCCGTCCGTGAGCCCTACGGGGTGTGGGGTGGACTCACGGAGGATGAGCGTGAGGAGTTGATGGGGCGTGCGCGGAATCGGTTGATCACCGCGGGGCCGGCGTCGCCGCCGGGGCATGGGTGACCGTTGCTGCGCGTATCGGGGGAGAAACGTTTCTGCACCCCACCCCGCCCCTTCCCGAAACCTGGGGCTCCGCCCCGGACCCCGCGCCTCAGACGCCGGAGGGGCTGGATGACGCCAGTGCCAGGTGGTCCAGGGTTGCCGCCACCGCCGGGACCCTTGCCAGGTCCGGCAGGGTCAGGGCGACGATCTCGCGTTCGATGGCCGGGGACACCGTGAGGGTCCTGGCTCCTCGGGGGCGTACCGACTCGATGGCCAGGGCGGGCAGTACGGCGACGCCCAGGCCCGCGCCGACCAGGCCGATCACCGCCGGGTAGTCGTCGGTGGCGAAGTCGATGCGCGGGGTGAAGCCGGACTCCTCGCACACCTCCACGAGCTGCCTGCGGCACCGCGGGCACCCGGCGATCCAGGACTCCCCGGCCAGCTCCGCGATGCCCACCTCGTCCCGGTCCGCCAGCGCGTGCCCCTCGGGGACCAGGCCCGTGAGGCGGTCCGTGAGCAGGGGCCGGACCACCAGGTCGTCCCATTCGGCGCCCGTATCCCCGTAGCGGAAGGCGAGGGCGATGTCGCAGTCGCCGTCGCGCAGCATCTCGACCGACCGGGGCGGCTCGGCCTCCACGAGGGAGACCCGGGTGCCGGGGTGGGCGGCGCGCAGGGCGGCCAGGGCGCCCGGGACCAGCGAGGAGCTGCCGCTCGGGAACGAGACGAGCCGGACCCGGCCGGCCCGCAGTCCGGCGATCGCCGCGACCTCCTCCTCGGCGGCGGTGAGCCCGGCGAGGATGCCCGACGCGTGCCGCACCAGCGCCTCGCCCGCCTGGGTCAGCCGCATCTCGCGGCCGGTCCGGATGAGCAGCGTGGTCCCCGCGGAGGACTCCAGGGCCTTCATCTGCTGGCTGACGGCGGGCTGGGTGCAGCCCAGTTCCCGGGCGGCGGCGGAGAAGGAGCCGGTGGCGGCGACGGCGCGCAGGACGCGGAGGTGGCGGGCTTCGATCACCCCTCCAGCATAAGCGGGCCTTGGGGCGGTCGCAGGATATTCGCGTGTGACTTTGGGAGGGGGTTGGATACCGTTCCGGTATGACCGCGATGACTGTGCTGACCGTGAACGCGGGGCGTCCCACGCCGGCGTCCTACACCGACGCCCCGGGGGCAGGACCGGGATCGACAAGCACCCCGTGGACGGGCCGGTACGGGTCTCGGACCCCGGGCCCCGGGGCGAGGGCGGCAGCGGTGTCGCCGGGGACGCGGTGTGCGACCTGCGCCACCACGGCGGCTCGGACCAGGCGGTGTACGCGTTCGCCCGGGAGGACCTGGACGCCTGGGAGCGCGAGCTGGGCCGCGCGCTGCCCAACGGCACGTTCGGCGAGAACCTGACCACGGCGGGGCTGCGGGTCGGCGGGGCCCTGATCGGCGAGCGCTGGCGGATCGGCGGCGAGCTGGTCCTGGAGGTCGCGTCGGGCCGCATCCCGTGCCGTACGTTCCAGGGTCACCTGGGCGAGGCCCGCTGGGTGAAGCGGTTCACGCAGGCGGCGGCCCCGGGGGCGTATCTGCGGGTGATCACGCCGGGCACCGTCCGGGCGGGCGACCCGGTCGAGATCGTGCACCGGCCGGACCACGACGTGACGGTGGAGTTGCAGTTCCGGGCCGTCACGACCCGGCGCGACCTGCTGCCGCTGCTCCTCCCGGCGGGCGAGGCGCTGTGCCCTTCGACGCTGCGCAAAGCGCGCGCGTACGCGGCGGAGCTCACCGCCTCCTGAGGCCGCGGGAGCGCCCGGAGGCGCCGTTCCGGGATGCTCTAACGTGCCGCGTATGACGACTGCACTGATCACGGGCGCGACGGCGGGCATCGGTGCCGCCTTCGCCCGGCGGCTCGCCGCCGACGGGTACGACCTGGTCCTGGTGGCCCGGGACGCGGAGCGGCTGCGCGAGCAGGCGACGGAGCTGCACGACCGGCACGGCATCGAGGCGGAGGTGCTGCGGGCCGACCTGTCCGAGGACAAGGGCATCCGCGCGGTCGAGGAGCGCCTCGGGGACACCCGGCACCCGGTCGACCTGCTGGTGAACAACGCGGGCTTCGGCAACAAGGGGCGCTATCTGGAGGTCCCGATGGCCGACGAGCTGACGATGCTCAAGGTGCACTGCGAGGCGGTGCTGCGGCTGACCTCGGCGGCGGCGGCCTCGATGCGGGAGCGCGGCCGGGGCGGCATCGTCAACGTGGCCTCGGTCGCGGCGTTCGTGCCGCGCGGCACGTACGGGGCTTCGAAGGCGTGGGTCGTGCAGTTCAGCCAGGGCGCGGCGAAGGACCTGGCCGGGTCCGGGGTGCGGCTGATGGCGCTGTGCCCGGGCTTCGTGCGTACGGAGTTCCACCAGCGGGCCGGGATGGGCACCGGCAACATCCCGGGCTGGATGTGGCTCGACGCGGACAAGCTGGTGAGCGCGGCGCTCGCGGACCTGGCGCGCGGGAAGTCGGTGTCGATCCCGGACCCGCGCTACAAGGTGCTGATGGGCGCGGTGAAGCTGGCCCCGCGCGGGCTGCTCGGCGGGCTGACCTCGCGGACGGGCCGCAAGTACGGGCCGCAGTAGGGGCCTTCACTCCCCAGCAGGGCCTCCCCAGCAGGGCCTTTACTCCTCCGGGAGTCGGAGTACGGCGGTGGTGCCGTCGTGCCAGGTCACATGGATCTCGTGGGGGCTCTGTACGCGGATCCCGGCGAGGGTTTCCACGGGGGCCGGGTCCGCCTCGCCGGTGAGCGAGGCGAGCGCGACGAAGAGGGACCGGGGTCCGGTGGTCGCGCCGTCGACGGCGAGGAGCCGGGAGGTCTCGTCGAACATGGTGTCGCCGCCGGGCAGTTCGCGGACCCCGTCCCCGTAGCCGTGGACCGGGTGGAGCTGGGCGGTGAGCGTTCCGTCGTCCCCGGTCGCCCAGCCGGTCTGTCGGACGGGCGTGCCCTCGGGCGCCCCCGTGACCAGATGCGCGCGGACCTCGGCGCGGCCGTGGGCGAGGGTGGCGGAGACGACGCGGATGCCGGGGAGCGGGGTGTGCGCGGAGGCGGCGGGGCCGAGCGGGTCGGCGGTGAGGCGGGCGGTCGGTTCTCCGTCGTCGGACAGCAGCGCGAAGTGGTTGTCGCGTGCGGCGCTCCCGTGCGTGGGGCCGGTGCGGGTGGAGTACGCGAAGCGGGCGTAGCCGGGGTCCTCCTCGTCGCCCACATGGTTCGAGCCGTGGTTGTGGAGCCGGACGAGGCCGTCCGCCGCGGTGGACTGGAGGAGCATCCCGGTCGGGCCGAGGACGGTTACGGCGTCCGCGGTCTCGGCGGGCAGCGGCTCCTCGTCGGCCGTCCAGACGGGGTGGTCCGGGGGCATCAGGAGGCCGAGGAAGCCCTTGGAGGCCCAGTACGGGGAGGCCGGGCCGGAGTACGTCTGGAGCATGGGCTCGTACGGGCGGTGCCAGCCGAGTGTGAGGAGGCCGTCCCGGTCGGTGGCGCCGTGGTCCAGGAAGTGGCGGAGGGTGCCGGAGGCGAGGCGGCGGGTCGCGCCCGGGGTGAGCGGGGTGTGGCCGGTCAGCGCGCCGAGCCAGGGCGCGGCCGCGGCGGCGAAGCGGTAGATCAGGGAGCGGCCGAACGGCATGGGGGCGCCGTCCGCGCCGAACATCCGGCTGTAGTCGTCCAGCTGGCGGTGCAGGCGGGGGCCGTAGCGGTCCAGGAGGTCCCGGTCGCCGGCGAGGTGGGCGTGCAGGACGGGGTAGAAGTGCATCGCCCAGGCGTTGTAGTGGTCGAAGGAGCGGTTCGGGCCGTCGCTGTACCAGCCGTCGCCCAGGTACCAGTCCTCGACGTGGGCCAGCGCGCGGTCGATGGTCTTCCGGGCCCGGTCGGTCTCGATGCCGGCGTCCTGGAGGAAGCCGGCGACGGTGAGCCCGAAGAACCACCAGTTGTTGTTCACCGGGGGCGCGTCGAGGGCGGGGAGGAGCCAGTCGGCGGCGCGCTGCCGGGTGGCGTCGTCCAGGGTGTCCCAGAGCCAGGGGCGGGTGAGGCGGAGGCCCAGGGCGATGGACGCGGATTCCACGATGGCCTGGGGGACGTCCGCGATCAGGGGCCAGGCGTCGGGGCTGCCCGCCGGCTCCGACGTACCGGCGGCGAGCCCTTCGGCGTACCGGCCGAGGAAGCCGTGCGGGTCCTCGCCGCGCGCTCCGGCGGTCCGCAGGGCGGCGAGCAGCCAGGTGCGGGCGTAGCCCTCCAGGCCGTCGGAGAGGGGGCCGGACCAGCTCGGCCGGGGGCCGGGGAGGTCGATGCGGCCGTGGCGGGGCGAGGCGTAGGGGCGTACCGCGAGCAGCAGTCGGTCGGCCGTGCGCTCCCAATCGGCACGGGTGTACCCGTGTACGGACTGGTCGTGGGCATGATGCTCCCAGGGGAGGCGGACTTCGGCGTCGCAGGAAATCCTGAACCGCGGGTTGATCGAAGGTCAAGGGATGACGTTGCGAATGATCGAAACTTCCATCAATCGATCACAGTGGATTAGGGTCTGGCGAGCCGAGCCACCACATCGCGATCAACAAGGGGACTGCCGCCGTGCGCGAGAGTGCAGCTGAACGTCACGACCGACTTCTGGCCCTGGTACGGGAGCGCGGCTCGGCCCGTGTCTCCGATCTGGCCGGCCTGCTGGGGGTCTCCCCCGTCACGGCGCGCCGCGACGCCGAGGCGCTGGCCGAGCGCGGACTGCTGGACCGGGTCCACGGCTCGGTCTCCTGGCCCCGGGACGCCGCCGCCCCCGACGCCCCCGTTCCGGGCGGCGGCCCGGTGCTCGGGCTCATCGCCCCCTCGGCCACGTACTACTTCGCCGAGGTCATCCGGGGGGCGCACGAGGCGGCCGCGCGCGCCGGGGGACGGCTCGTGCTGCGGATCTCCGACTACCGGCCGGAGGGCGACCGGGCGCGCGCCGAGGGGCTGCTCGCCTCCGGGGCCGACGGGCTGCTCATCGCCCCGGCCTGGCGGGGTGCCGAGGACCAGGCGGCGTACGGGGACTGGATGGCCGGGCTGCCGGTGCCCGCCGTGCTCCTGGAGCGGACCCCGGCGCCGGGGTCCGCGCTGGACGGCCTGGACCGGGTCTGCTCCGACCACCGGCACGGGGTGCTGCTCGCGGTGCGCCATCTGATCGGCCTCGGCCACGGCACCCCGCTCCTGGTGGCCCGCGCCGACAGCCCGACCGCGCTCGCGGTGCGCTCCGGGTACGAGGACGCGCTCGCGGTGCTGGGGCTCGCCGAGGGCGCTCCGGCGATGATCGGGACGTCCGGGCCGGAGGTGGACCCGGCGCGCTTCGAGGAGGCGGTGCGCGAGGTGCGCGACGCGGTGGTCTCCGGCCGGGCCACATCGGTCCTCGTGCACAACGACGTGGACGCGATCCACCTGGTGCAGCGCCTGTCGGAGCTGGGCGTGCGGGTGCCGGAGGACCTGGCGGTGATCGCGTACGACGACGAGGTGGCGGCGCTGGGCGACATCCCGCTCACCGCGGTCAGCCCGCCCAAGCGGCACGTCGGGCGGTACGCGACGGAGCTGCTGATCGGGCGGATCGGGGCCGGGCGGGAGGGGGCCGGGCGGGACGGTTCGGGGCCGGACGGGGACGAGCCGGGCAGGCATCTGGCGCTGCTGCCGCGGCTGCGGGTGCGGGCGTCGACCGCTCGATAACGTTCTGATCTTTTCTCGATCAATCAATCTTTCGCTCTTGACTTCGGTCATCGGTGGACCAAGGATCACGCCCAACGTCCCTGTCACCGTCGACTCAGGAGCCCGCCGTGAACCGCAGTTGGAGCAGAACGACTCTTTCCATAGCCGGAGCCGTCACCGCCCTCGCCGTCGTCACGGCCTGCGGCGGGAGCGGGGACGACTCCGGGGGCGGCGGCACCGGCACCGCCGCCAAGCCCGTGACCATCACCTTCTGGGGCTGGGCCAAGGGCACCAAGGAGGTCGTGGACGCGTTCAACGCCTCGCACGAGAACATCCATGTGAAGTTCGAGGAGACCCCCTCCGGGAACGCCGGCGGCTACGCCAAGATCTCCAACGCGATCAAGGCGGGCAACGCCCCCGACCTGGTCTCCGTCGAGTACCCGCAGCTCCCCGAGTACGTCAGCCAGGGCGGCTTCCAGGACATCGGGAAGTACCTCACGGACGACGTGAAGAAGAAGTTCCTCCCGCAGGCGATCGAGCAGACCACGCTCGGCGGCAAGAGCTGGGCGGTCCCCTTCGACGCCGCGCCGCAGGCGTTCTTCTACCGCAAGGACCTCTTCACCAAGTACGGCATCGAGGTCCCCAAGACCTGGGCCGAGTTCAAGTCGGCGGCCGAGAAGGTGAAGAAGGCCGACTCCAAGGCCCGCATCGGCACCTTCTTCCCGGACGACCCGACCACCTTCGAGGCGATGGTCTGGCAGGCCGGCGCCCAGTGGTTCAAGGCCGAGGGCGACACCTGGAAGGTCGACACCTCCGACGCCGCCACCACCAAGGTCGCCGACTACTGGCAGGGCCTGGTGAAGGACGGCCTGGTCCGCACCGACGCCTCCTTCTCGCCCGCCTGGACCAACTCCCTGAAGACCGGCTCCACCGTCGGCTACCTCGGCGCCTCCTGGGGCGGCGGCGTCCTCGGCTCCACCCTGCCCGAGCAGAGCGGCAAGTGGGCCGTCGCCCCGATCCCGACCTGGGACGGCGAGCCCGCCGGCGGCATGCTCGGCGGGACCACCTTCGCGGTGCCGAAGAACAGCGAGAAGGCCGCCGCGGCCGTCGAGTTCGCGACCTGGATGACCACCACGGAGGACGGCATCGAGGCCCGTATCTCCTCCGGCACCTCCAGCGCCTTCCCGGCCGCGCTCGCCCTGCGCCCGGCGGCCAAGAAGGCGTTCGACACCAAGTTCTACGGCGGCCAGGACATCTACCAGGTCTTCGAGGACGGCGGCGCCGCGATCAAGCAGGGCTGGACCTGGGGCCCCGCGATGGGCACCACCAACACCACGCTCAAGGACCGCTTCGGCAAGCTCGCCGGGGGCGGCACCACCATCCCCGACGCCGTGAAGGCCGCCCATGACGCGACCGTCGCGGAGCTGTCCAAGCGCGGCCTGAAGGTCGAGGGCTGACCGGATGAAAGCCCGCACCCGCGCCGCCGCGATCCTGCTGACCCCGTTCTTCGTCCTGTTCACCGCCGTGATGCTGATCCCGATCGGATACGCGGTCTGGCTCAGCCTCTTCACCGAACAGCAGTCGGGGCTCGGCTTCGGCGGATCCGAGACGGTCTTCACCGGACTCGGCAATTACACGGCGGCGCTGGGTGACCGGGTCTTCCGCGACGGTTTCCTCGTCCTCCTCGGCTACTGCGCCGTCTACATCCCGCTGATGGTCGGCGGCGCCCTCGGCCTCGCCCTGCTGCTCGACTCGGCGCTCGCCCGCGCCCGGCGCTTCTTCCAGCTCGCGCTGTTCCTGCCGCACGCCGTGCCCGGCATCATCGCCGCGATGATCTGGCTGTACCTCTACACCCCGGGCCTCAGCCCCGTCGTCTCCGCGATGCACTCCGGCGGCATCGGCTTCGACTTCTTCTCGCCCGGCGGCGCGCTGCCCTCCGTCGTGAACATCGCGCTGTGGGAATGGCTCGGCTACAACATGGTGATCTTCTACGCCGCCCTCCAGGCCATCGACCGCTCGGTGCTCGAAGCGGCCACGGTGGACGGGGCGAGCGGCGGACGCATCGCGTTCAGCATCAAGCTCCCGCTGATCCGGTCCTCGGTCGTCATGGTCGTGCTCTTCACGATCATCGGCTCGCTCCAGCTCTTCACCGAGCCGCTGATCCTCAACACCGGCTCCGGGTCCGCCGTCTCCTCCTCCTGGACACCGAACATGTACGCCTATACCGCGGCCTTCGCCCGTAACGACTTCGGACTCGCGGCCGCCGCCTCCGTACTCCTGGCGCTCACCGCGGCCCTGCTGTCCTTCGTCGTCACCCGCCTCACCGGCCGGAAGGGCGCGCACGCATGAGCACCACGACCCGCAAGAACCCCTGGCTGTCCAAGGCGGCCGTCAACGGAGCGCTGCTCCTGGCCGTCCTCTACATGCTCTTCCCGCTCGTCTGGCTGGTCACCGCCGCCACCAAGGACACCGGCTCGCTGCTCGCCGGGGACACCTTCTCCTTCAAGGGCTTCGACCTCTCGAAGAACCTCTCCGACATCGCCTCGTACGGGGACGGCGTCTACTTCCGGTGGTACGGGAACAGCCTGCTGTACGCGGGAGTGGGCGCCGCGGTCTGCTCGCTGATCTGCGTCGCCGCCGGGTACGCCTTCGACAAGTACGAGTTCCGGGGCAAGGAGAAGCTGTTCGGGCTCGTCCTGCTCGGGGTGCTCGTCCCGACGACCGCGCTGGCCCTGCCGATGTATCTGCTGGCCAGCAAGCTCGGCCTCGTCAACACGTACTGGTCGGTGCTGATCCCCGTCCTGGTGAACCCGTTCGGCGTCTATCTCGCCCGGGTGTTCTCCGCCGGCTACATCCCGGGCGAGGCGCTGGAGGCCGCGCGCATCGACGGGGCGGGCGAGCTGCGCACCTTCTTCTCCATCGGGCTGCCGATGATGATGCCGGGGTTCGTCACGGTCTTCCTCTTCCAGTTCACCGCGATCTGGAACAACTTCTTCCTCCCGCTGGTGATGCTCTCGGACCGCAAGCTCTTCCCGCTGAGCCTCGGCCTGTACTCCTGGAACACCAACACCCACAGCGAGCCGGGCTTCTACCCGCTCGTCGTCACCGGGTCGCTCCTCGCCGTCATCCCGCTGATCGTCGCCTTCGTCTCCCTGCAACGGCACTGGAAGGCCGGACTCACCGCCGGCAGCGTCAAGTAGCCCCACCCCGAGGGAGTCGTTCACCCCCATGCAGTCCACCACTGACCCCCGGCCGTCCGTCCTGCTCGCGATGGGCCCGGACATCCACGAGCGCCTCTTCGAGCCCCGCCACCGCGACCGGCTCACCGCCCTCGCCCGTACGGACCCGGCCCTCGTCGCCCACGACCTGGCCGACCCGGACCCCCGCGTCGCCGCCGCGCTCGCCGAGGCGGAGGTCCTGTTCACCTGCTGGGGCGCGACCCCGCTCACCGCCCCGGTCCTCGCCGCCGCGCCCCGCCTGAAGGCGGTCGTCCACGCGGCCGGCTCCGTCAAGCACCACATCACCGACGCCTGCTGGGAGCGCGGCCTCGCCGTCTCCTCGGCGGCCGGGGCCAACGCGCTGCCGGTGGCGGAGTACACCCTGGCCACGATCCTGCTCGCCAACAAGCGCGTCCCGCACTCCGCCCACGTCTACCGCGAGGTCCGCGCCGACCACGACTGGCGCGCCGAGCTGGACGGCGCCGGCAACTACCGCCGCACGGTGGGCATCGTCGGCGCCTCCCGCATCGGCCGCCGCGTCATCGAACTGCTCCGCCCCTTCGACCTGGCGGTCCTGCTGTACGACCCCTTCGTCACCGCGGCCGAGGCGGCGCGCCTGGGCGTCGAGCCGGTCCCCCTGGACGAACTGTGCGCCCGCGCCGACGTGGTCTCCGTCCACGCCCCCCAACTCCCCGAGACCCACCACATGATCGGCGCCCCCCAGCTGGCCCTGATGCGGACCGGCTCGACGCTGATCAACACGGCCCGGGGCTCCCTGATCGACGAGGAGGCCCTGCTCCGCGAACTGCTCCCGGGCCGCCTGCACGCCGTACTGGACGTAACGGACCCCGAACTACCGCCCCCCGACTCCCCCCTGTACGACCTCCCCAACGTCCTCCTGACCCCCCACGTAGCAGGCTCCCTGGGCAACGAACTCCACCGCATGACCGACCACGCACTGGACGAACTGGAACGCTACGCGGCAGGCCGCCCGTTCGCGGACCCGGTACACCCGGCGGCCCTGGCCCGATCGGCGTGACGCCCGGGCACGCGCGAAGGCCCCGCCTTCACGCGTGCCCGCCGGTCCAGGACCGAGGCGGCTTCCTCGGTGAGCCGGTCGGCGATGTCGCACAGGACGGTGGCCTGCTCCGTGGTGTCCATGGCGTGCTCATTCCTGTTCCGCCGCCTCGGCGACGCGCTTGATGCGGGCCAGCCGCCGGTCCCAGGAGGCCGCGAGCGAGGCCATCCATCGCGCCGTCGCGTCGAGCGCCACAGGCCGTACCGTGTACCGCACCTCGCGTCCGACCCGGCCGCCGGAAACCAGCCCGGCGGCCTCCAGGACGGCGAGGTGCTTGACCACCGCCTGCCGGGAGACGGGGAGCGGTCCGGCGAGCGTCGTGGCCGTGGCCTCGCCCTGCGCGGCGAGCAGGTCGAGCAGCCGGCGCCGCGTCGGGTCGGCCAGCGCGGCGAGCACACCGTCGACGGCCTCGGGGTGTTCCTCCGTCACGCGGCGGGCTGTTCTTCGGCACGGCCCTTGAGCGCGTCGAGCTCCAGAGGCCAGCCTCCGGCGTGGTCCTTCAGATTCTGACCGCGCAGCTCCTCGGACGCGGCCAGCGCCGCGAACCCGCTCTCGACCACGCGCAACCGCGTCTGCCCGCCTTCCGGGGTCAACGTGAACTCCACGAGAGTGCTGTTGTCCTCGCGCAGCTCTTCTCCGGGGAACGCGCTGGTCCAGCGATACGCCAGGTACGTGGGCGGCTCGACCTTCTCCACCCGCACCGGAAAGTCGCCGTGCTCGGCGTTCCTCGCCGTCATCAGCGCCCCCTCCTCGGCCACGGTCCCGGGCAGACTCGCCTTGTCGGCCACCCAGAACCCGGGCTGGGCCACCAGCGACCAGACCCGCTCCAGGGGCGCCGCGATCAAGGTCTCGCTCTCGATCCGGTCCTCGCTCATGAGGGCTCCTTCGTCGTCACCATTAGATGCAACCCCAGAGTTGCACTTCGACTCCCCGAACGCAACCCAAGGGTTGCGCCTGCACGGGGTGGGATCGATAGCCTGTGTGGACGGAGAACACGGTTGAGACCGCTTGCCGTATCTGCGGGCTGGATGACGGGGAGGCTCTCTACGAGCACGGGTTCCCTCGATACGTCATCTGCGAGTGCTGCTACAACGAGTCCGGCATCGGTGATGACACCGTGACGCAAGTCCGCCAGCTGCGCGGCTACTGGGTCGGTCACGGCGCCCAGTGGCACAAGCCGCAGCTGAAGCCGGCCGACTGGGATCTGCTGGGTCAACTGGCCAACATTCCACCGGAATGGCGCTGACCCGGCGGCCGACCGTCGCTTCACAGCCCTTGTCGGCGTGGACGGTCCACGGCGGGACCGGGCGCCGAGAAGGCCGGCTCCCCGAGATCCCCGTGACGAAGCCCCGCGCAAGCAGAGAGGCCCGGCCCCCCGCAGGGGACCGGGCCTCTTCGCGCTACGCGTTAGTGCGAGTGGCCGTGGCCGTGGCCCGCGGCCTCCGGCTCTTCCTCGGCCGGCTTCTCGACGACCAGGGTCTCGGTCGTGAGCAGCAGCGACGCGATGGACGCGGCGTTCTCCAGGGCGGAGCGGGTGACCTTGACCGGGTCGATGACGCCGGCCTTGACCAGGTCGCCGTACTCGCCGGTGGCGGCGTTGAAGCCCTGGCCCTTGTCGAGCTCGGCGACCTTCGAGGTGATGACGTAGCCCTCGAGGCCGGCGTTCTCGGCGATCCAGCGCAGCGGCTCGACGGCGGCGCGGCGGACGACCGCGACACCGGTGGCCTCGTCGCCGGTCTTGCCGAGGTTGCCCTCGAGGACCTTGACGGCGTGGACGATGGCGGAGCCACCACCGGAGACGATGCCCTCCTCGACCGCGGCGCGGGTCGCGGAGATGGCGTCCTCCAGACGGTGCTTCTTCTCCTTGAGCTCGACCTCGGTGGCGGCACCGACGCGGATCACGCAGACCCCGCCGGCCAGCTTCGCCAGGCGCTCCTGGAGCTTCTCGCGGTCCCAGTCGGAGTCCGTGGCCTCGATCTCGGCCTTGATCTGGTTGACGCGGCCGGCGACCTCGTCGGACTTGCCGCCACCGTCGACGATGGTGGTGTCGTCCTTGGTGACGGTCACGCGGCGGGCGGTGCCCAGCACGTCCAGACCGGCCTGGTCGAGCTTGAGGCCGACCTCCTCGGCGATGACGGTCGCACCCGTGAGGGTGGCGATGTCGCCGAGCATGGCCTTGCGGCGGTCACCGAAGCCCGGCGCCTTGACGGCGACGGCGTTGAACGTGCCGCGAATCTTGTTGACGACCAGGGTCGACAGGGCCTCGCCCTCGACGTCCTCGGCGATGATCAGGAGCGGCTTGGAGCCACCAGCCTGGATGACCTTCTCCAGGAGCGGCAGCAGCTCCTGGATCGAGCCGATCTTGCCCTGGTGGATCAGGATGTACGGGTCGTCGAGGACGGCCTCCATACGCTCCTGGTCGGTCACCATGTACGGGGACAGGTAGCCCTTGTCGAAGGCCATGCCCTCGGTGAAGTCGAGGTCCAGACCGAAGGTGTTGGACTCCTCGACGGTGATGACACCGTCCTTGCCGACCTTGTCCATCGCGTCCGCGATGAGCTCGCCGACCTGCGGGTCCTGCGCGGAGAGCGCGGCCACGGCGGCGATGTCGGACTTGTCGTCGATCGGGCGGGCGGTCGCGAGGAGCTCCTCGGAGACGGCCTTGACCGCGGCGTCGATGCCCTTCTTCAGGGCGGCCGGGGAGGCGCCGGCGGCGACGTTGCGCAGACCCTCGCGGACGAGCGCCTGGGCGAGGACGGTGGCGGTGGTGGTGCCGTCACCCGCGACGTCGTTCGTCTTGGTGGCGACCTCCTTCACCAGCTGGGCACCGAGGTTCTCGTACGGGTCGTCCAGCTCGACCTCGCGCGCGATGGTGACACCGTCGTTGGTGATGGTGGGGGCACCGAACTTCTTGTCGATGACGACGTTGCGGCCCTTGGGGCCGATCGTCACCTTGACCGTGTCGGCAAGCTTGTTGACGCCGCGCTCAAGGGCGCGACGGGCGTCCTCGTCGAACTTCAGGATCTTCGCCATGGAGCTGAACTGTTCCTCTCAAAAACAAGAACTGCGCCCCTGCCGCCCGGCTGGTTAGTTCGCAGGGGGCCAGGGGCGCAGAACAGAAGCAAACGTGGGTGAATTACTTCTCGATGATCGCGAGGACGTCGCGCGCCGAGAGGACGAGGTACTCCTCGCCGTTGTACTTCACCTCGGTGCCGCCGTACTTGCTGTACAGCACGACATCGCCGGTCTTGACGTCGAGCGGCAGGCGCTCGCCGTTCTCGAAGCGGCCCGGGCCCACGGCCAGGACGACGCCCTCCTGGGGCTTCTCCTTGGCGGTGTCCGGGATAACCAGGCCGGAGGCCGTGGTCTGCTCGGCGTCGAGCGGCTGGACCACGATGCGGTCCTCGAGCGGCTTGATCGCAACCTTGGAGCTGGCGGTCGACACGATCCGGTCTCCCCCTTCGGAGATCTCACGGGGTTTAACAGTCTTTGGGGTGGCGACCAGGTGGGCCCGTCGTCGCGGGTGCCGGACCTGCCGGTCGCGCAGTACTGCTGGCACTCTCCAGTGGGGAGTGCCAGCACTGAGACTATGGCCGCGATTAGCACTCGGTCAAGCGGAGTGCCAATTCACGCCCCTCGTGGCGTACCCGGGAGCCGCCCGCCCCGCCGTACGGCTGCGACCGCACAACGTTCCGGACACCGTAGGGACAACGCCGGGGCCGCCCGGACCGTTCCAGGTGGACGGTGGCGGCATGCGCATACGAACCTCCGACCGCCCGGCCCCCTCGCGCCCCGGCCCCGTGGTGACCGGCTGCCTCGACATGGTGCTCGGCCTGCTGCTCATCGCGCTGGAGGGGTTGGTCAGCGCGGTCCTCTTCTACGCGTACACGGGCTCCGACCCCCGGCCGCCGGGGCCGGACATGGCAGAGGCCGGACCGCCCGGGATGGACTGGTCCGGCACTCTCGTCCTGGCCGCCGTCACGGCGGTGGCCTGCCTGATCGGCGTGGTGCTGCTGCGCCACGGGCTGCCGATCGCGGGGGCCGTCCAGCTGATCGGCGTATGCCTGCTGCTGGTCCTCACGCTGACGGCCTGGCACGACGCCTACGAGGACGCGCACCCGGAGCCCGGGGACGTCCGCGCCTACGCCGCTTCCTATACGTAGTCCTCCAGGCGGGCCACCGAGTAGCCCTGGTCCGTGATGACCTTCATGACGGACCGGACCAGGTCGGGCATGCTCCCCTTCCAGTCCGCCTTGCCCCGGAAGTGCGTGAGGATGATGTCGCCGGGGTGCAGCTTCCGGTCCTCCTCGCGCCACTCCATGTGGTCGGGGAACGCCTCCGCCTCCCACAGCGGCACGGCGGTGATGCCGCAGGACTTCGCGACCTTCAGCGTGTCGGTGTTGTAGTTGCCGTACGGCGGCCGGAAGAGCCGGGGGCGCTTGCCGAACTGCTCCTGGAGGATGTCCTGCTGGCCGCAGATCTCGCGCTTCTGCTCGTCGTGCGAAAGCCCCGGCAGGTAGCGGTGGTTGAGCGTGTGGTTGCCGAGGACCGTCCCGCGCGACTGGGCGTCCTTGAAGTACGTGTAGTCGTCGCGCACCAGGTAGTCGGTGAGGAAGGCGCTGTACGGGATGTTCAGCTCCGACATCATCTTCAGCAGCTCGGGGTCCTTGTCGTCCCCGTCGTCCATCGTCAGGAAGACGACCTTGTCCGTGGTGGGGACCCGGGTGAAGACCGGCGGCAGCGAGTCGTCCTGGCCCGAGACCTCGAAGCCCTTGCGGGTCGTGAGGTGCGGCTTCTTCGCGGGCGGTACGGGCGCCGCGAGCGGCGTGGTCGCCAGGCCCCACTTCTTGGCGGCGACCGCGCGGGCCGCCTGGGCCAGCCTGGCCCGCTCCGCCTGCGCCGCGCGGGTGCCGAGCGCCCCGCCCGCCGGTTCCGCAGGCGCGCCCGGCTGTCCCGCCTGGGCCTTCGCGCTCCGGGCCGCGGTGTCCGCGTCGTCCCCGGCCGCACAGCCGGACGCGGCGGCGGCGACCAGGAGCGCGGCGAGGACCGCGTAACCCGGTCCGCGCCGCAGCCGACCCCGTACCCGCTGCCGCCCGCCCGTCACCGCGCCCGGTTCACGCCCATTCATGGCCAATTTGTCCTTTTGTCGTACTGGCTGCATGGCGCCGGATCCTGCCAGTACGTGACGGGGCATCGGCCACGACACCGCCGCCGGGCGCGCGCGGTCCCCCGGGTGGCTCACACGGGGGCGGCCGAAGAGGCTTCAGCGGTGGACGCCGCCGCCCTCCGCGACCGGAGCGGGCCGCACGGCCGCCCCGGCCAGCGTCCGCACGATCCAGCGCCGGTGCCAGAACGCCTTGAAGACGCCGACGAGCCCGACGAGCCAGGCCAGCAGCCCGAGCCCCATGATCAGCGCCATCAGTCCGTACGTGTCCTCGCCCCGGACCGCTCCGGCGGGCACGACGACGCAGAGGTAGAGGCCCAGCGCGCCGAGCGCGAAGGAGGGCAGCAGCCACCCCAGGCCCGTGCCGGGCAGCCGGAGTCCGGCGTCGCGGGCGGGGTCGCGGTCCAGCTCGCCCCACTGCGTGAGCAGCCGGCGCAGCGCCACGTCCCGGCGCAGTCCGGAGACGAGCAGGACCGCCGCCGGGATCAGGGCGGCGGCGCCCATCGCGAGCATCACCACGCCCAGGATCGCGCTGATGACGTCGTACGCATCCTCGAAGGCGATGATCGCCGTCCCGATGAACGACCAGCCGATCGCGCCGACCGCCCCCCACAGCCACAGCAGCCCCAGCCGGCCCGGTCCGATGTGCGCCCTGACCAGCACGCCGAGCAGGAAGGACCGGTCGGCGAGCAGCGCGTCCCGGTCGGGCCAGGAACGTATCTCCACGGGCGGCGGGGGCGGCGGCAGCACGAAGCGAGGGGACATGGGGCCGACCCTATCGACCGCCCCTGGCCCCAATTGCCGGGCCGGGATCAGGCGTTGCGGATGGCCTCGATGTCCAGGCGCTTCATGCCGAGCATGGCCTTCATCGCGCGGGCGGCCTTCTCCGGGTCCGGGTCGGTCAGCGCGTCACCGAGGCCCGGCGGGACGATCTGCCAGAACAGGCCGTACTTGTCCTTGAGCCAGCCGCACTGGATCTCCTGCCCGCCGCCGGAGGTGAGCGCGTTCCACAGGCGGTCCGTCTCCTCCTGCGAGTCGCACTCGACGGAGAGCGAGGCGGCCTCGTTGAAGGTGAACTCGGGTCCGCCGTCGAACGCGACGTACTCCGCGCCGTCCAGCTGGAACCGGACGGTCATCGCCTTGCCCTCCTCGCCGGGGCTCGCGGCGGTCCAGCGGGTGGTCTCCAGGACGCGCGAGTCGCCGCCGATCACGGAGACGTAGTAGTCGGCCGCCTCCTCGATCAGGTCCTTCGGGAACCACAGGAACGTGGTGACCTTCTGCATGGTCCACTCCTCACGTACAGGGGCAAAGTGCCGTGAAGGGTAGACCGCGCAGGCGTCGGGAACTCATCGACCTGCCGGGTCGCCCAGCGATTCGAAGCGCCAGCGGTGCACCGCCCGGGTCACCAGGGCGGCGTCCGGCTCGGGCAGCTCCGGCAGCTCGTCGGCGTACTCGCCCTGCCACCAGGTGATGACGAGGACCCGGTCCTGCGGGGCGCGCAGCAGCTCGCTGCGGAGCGGGGGGCGGGGCAGCTCGGCGGCGCGGGCGCGGGCCCACTCCGCCAGTTCGCCGCCCCGGCCCTCGGCGGCGCGGGCCTCCCACATCAGGGCGGTGACCGGGGCGCTCATGAGTAGAGGTTGTCCTTGCTGACCTCGTGTACGTGGTCGTGGTCGTGGGTGTGGACGCCCGGGACGTGGGTCTCGGTGACGGGCAGCGAGGAGTCGGCGGACAGCTCCAGGTCGGAGGCGGGCCGGTTGCGGGCGACCATCTCGGCGCCGAGCGCGGCGACCATCGCGCCGTTGTCGGTGCACAGCTTGGGGCGGGGCACGCGCAGCCGGATGCCGGCCCGCTCGCACCGCTCCTCGGCGAGCGCGCGCAGCCGGGAGTTGGCCGCGACGCCGCCGCCGATCATCAGGTGGTCGACGCCCTCGTCCTTGCAGGCGCGGATGGCCTTGCGGGTGAGCACGTCGACCACGGCCTCCTGGAAGGACGCGGCCACGTCGCGTACCGGCACCTCCTCGCCGGCCGCCCGCTTGGCCTCGATCCAGCGGGCGACGGAGGTCTTCAGGCCGGAGAACGAGAAGTCGTACGCGGGGTCGCGCGAGCCGGTGAGCCCGCGCGGGAAGGCGATGGCGGCCGGGTCGCCCTCGCGGGCGAGGCGGTCGATGACCGGGCCGCCGGGGAAGCCGAGGTCCAGCACCCGGGCGATCTTGTCGAACGCCTCGCCGGCCGCGTCGTCGATGGTCGCGCCGAGCGGCCGCACGTCGTTGGTGATGTCCGGGGCGAGCAGCAGCGAGGAGTGCCCGCCGCTGACCAGGAGCGCCATGGTGGGCTCGGGCAGCGGTCCGTGCTCCAGCTGGTCGACGCAGATGTGGGACGCCAGGTGGTTGACCCCGTACAGCGGCTTGTTCAGCGCGTACGCGTACGCCTTGGCGGCGGAGACGCCGACGAGCAGGGCGCCCGCCAGGCCGGGCCCGGCGGTGACGGCGATGCCGTCCAGGTCGCGGCCGCTGACCCCGGCCTCCTTCAGGGCGCGCTCGATGGTGGGGACCATCGCCTCCAGGTGGGCGCGGGAGGCGATCTCGGGGACGACGCCGCCGAAGCGGGCGTGCGTGTCGACGCTGGACGCGACGGCGTCCGCGAGGAGCGTGGTCCCCCGGACGATGCCGACCCCGGTCTCGTCGCAGGAGGTCTCGATGCCGAGTACGAGCGGTTCGTCAGCCATCAGTCAGTCTCGTTTTCTTCGTGTACGTGGAGGCGCATGACGAGCGCGTCGACGTTGCCCGGCTGGTAGTAGCCGCGGCGGAAGCCGATCGGTTCGAAACCGAAGCGCTCGTAGAGCTTCTGGGCGCGCGTGTTGTCGACGCGGACTTCGAGCAGCACCTCGGCGCACTCGAAGGCGGTGGCGTGCCTGAGCAGGTCGGTCAGCAGCTCGGAGCCGAGCCCGCCGCCCCAGTGGTCGCGGGCGACCGCGATCGTCTGTACGTCGGCGAGGTCGCCGGCGGCCGCGAGGCCCGCGTACCCGACGATCCGGCCGGTGCCCGGCTCCTCGGCGACGACGTAGCGGCGGGTGGCGGCCGGGCCGCGCGCGTGGGCCAGCTCGGACCAGAACATGCCCGCCGACCAGGCGTCCTCCGGGAACAGCTCGTGCTCCAGGGCGAGCACGGGGTCGATGTCCCACCAGCGCATCTCGCGCAGCACCGCGGTCGTGACGGTCACTTCGGGGTGACCACCTTGTAGTTCTTCGGCACCTGGGCGTCGGGCCTGCGCAGGTAGAGCGGCTGGGGCGGCAGCAGCTCGTCGCCGGCCGCGAGGCGTTCGGCGGCGAGGCCCGCGAGGGCGCCGGCCGCGAGGTGCTCGGGACCGCGCGCGTCCGGGAACGCCTCCGGATAGAGCACCGCGCCCGCGCCGACGACCGGGAGGCCCGCGAGCCGGTCCGCGATGTCGGCGGGCCGGTCGACGGACGGTCCTTCGGTCCGGGTGCGGGCGTCCTCGTACCGCGCCCAGTAGACCTCCTTGCGGCGGGCGTCCGTGGCGACGGCGAACGGACCGTCGAGTCCGGAGCGCCCGGCGGCGTACGCGAGGCCGTCCAGGGTGCACAGGCCGTGCACGGGCACGGAGAGCGCCGAGCCGAAGGTGGCGGCCGTCACCAGGCCGACGCGCAGCCCGGTGTACGGGCCGGGGCCGACGCCCACGACGACGTCCGTGACGGCGTCGAGTTTCAGCCCCGCGTCCGCGAGGACCCGGTCGACGGCGGGCAGCAGCAGCTCCCCGTGCCTGCGGGCGTCGACCTGCGCGGACTCGGCGACGACGCGGGTCCCGTCGTGCAGGGCGACGGTGACGGCGGGGGTGGCGGTATCCATTGCGAGCAAGAGCACGCAAACAGCCTACGGCTCCGGCGCGGCCCGCCCCGCGCCCCGTACGGCATCCCGGCCCGGGCGGTCCCGGCTGCTACCGTCACCGGGTATACGCGGAGTACGTGTAAACGCTTGTACGACTTACGTTCGCGTACGACGTACGGTTCGCGCCTGACGGCACACGACAGCGAAAGAGGCACGCACGGTGGCAAGGGGCAGCTCGGGAATCGTGGCCGCGCTCACCGCGGCGGCCGTCGCGGCGGTCGGCTTCCTGGCGTACCAGGCTTCCGCCAACGTGCCGGACGACCTGACGGCGAAGCCGAAGGCGTCCAGCAGCGCGTCGGCGTCCGCCCCGGCCGGCGGGCACGGCACGGCCAAGCCGAAGAAGGACCCGCTGGCCGTCCCCGCCCGGTCCGGCAGCGGCATGCGCGTCGTGTACGCGCTGAAGGACCGCCGGGTGTGGCTGGTGGACGCGAAGGGCAAGGCGTCCCGGACGTTCAAGGTGATGCCCAGCTCGGTGAGCGCCGTGCCGGGCACCTACGCGGTGACCTCGCGGTCGGGCAGCGTCAAGGGGTCGGACGGGGTGCCGATCGAGCACGTCGTGCGGTTCGCGACGGTCAACGACGTGACGATCGGCTTCAGCGCCGCGCAGGACGGGTCCATGGAGGCGCCGGACCCGACGGTGAAGGCGGGGGGCGTGCGGATGTCCCGGGCCGACGGGGACGCGGTGTGGCGGTTCGCCACGGTGGGGGCGACCGTGGTGGTGGTCCCCTAGCCCGGGGCCCGGCGGCCCCGTCGCGCTGTCCTCAATCGCCGGGCGGGCTTGATCTACCGGCGCGCGTTGTCCGCGCCCCCGTCACAGACGTCCTCACTCGCCGGACGGGCTTGATTTTGCCGCCCGTCCGGATTCTTACGCGCGGGCGGAGGGGTGGACACCGCGGTCGCCGCTGCCGTCGCGGCCAGCAGAGTGCTCGTCGGTACCGCCCGCGGCGGGCCGGTCTTTCGGTCGGATGTCGGCATGACGCCTCCTGGGGCTCCGGCTCCGGTGGAAGGCATGGTTAGGTAGACCTAACTACGCTCTCGTCCTCCATGTCACCATGCCCGCCCCGTCCCGCGCAACATTTTGCCGACACCGCGTCGGAAACAGCGGGGCGGTCAGCCCCACGGCGTCCAGGACTCGTTCCGCAGCCCCGCCCAGCGCGCCCCCACGCCCACCAGGGTCACCGTGCGGCGCTCGTCGTCCGTGTCCCCCACCGCGCGGTCGATGAACACCTGGAGCCGGTCGTCCGAAAGCTCCTCGACCTTGCCGTCGCCCCACTCCACGACCACCACGGACTCCGGCAGCGACACGTCGAGGTCCAGGTCCTCCATCTCGTCGAGCCCGCCGCCCAGGCGGTACGCGTCGACGTGGACCAGCGCGGGCCCGTCGGAGAGCGGGGGGTGGACGCGGGCGATCACGAAGGTGGGGGACGTCACCGCGCCCCGGACGCCCAGGCCCTCGCCGAGCCCCCGGGTCAGGGTCGTCTTGCCGGCGCCCAGCTCACCGGTGAGCATCACGAGGTCGCCGGGGCGCAGCGCGGCGGCGAGCCGGCGGCCGAGGGCCCGCATCTGTTCGGGGGAGTCGACGGCCAGCTTGACGGTGACGGCGCCGGGGGCGTTCTCGTACGCGGTGGCCTCAGCGGCCGCCGGGTTGTTCTGCGGTTCCATGCCCGCCAACGTTAGAGGACTCCGGTACGGCTCCGGCCCGCACCAGCAGGTCCGCGAGCCGGTCGGTCACCGTCTCGGGGTGCTCCAGCATCACCAGGTGCCCGGCGTCCGGCACGATGACGAGTTCCGCGTCGGGCAGCAGGTCCGCGATGGCCTCGCTGTGCGAGCTGGGCGTCACCAGGTCCTTGTCACCGGCCAGGATGAGGACCGGGAGGTCCCGGAAGAGGGGCAGCGCGGCGCTCTTGTCGTGCTCGGCGAAGGCCGGGTAGAACTCGGCGACCACGTCGATCGGGGTGGACTCGATGAGCCGTTCCGCGAACCGCGCGACGGCCGGGTCGACGTCCCGGGAGCCGAAGGAGTACCGCTTGATCAGCCCGGCGAACAGGTCGGCGGTCGCCCGGCGCCCCCGCTCCACCAGCTCCGCCTGCGAGCCGAGCGCCCGCAGCACGCCGGGGAGGACGCGCCGCACGGCGTTGACGCCCATCACGGGGAGCCCGAAGCTGACCTCGTTCAGCCGGCCGCTCGACGTCCCGACGAAGGCGACGGCGGCGACCCGGTCGCGCAGCAGCTCCGGGTACTGGTCGGCGAGCGCCATGATCGTCATGCCGCCCATCGAGTGGCCGACGAGGACGAGCGGACCGTCGGGCGCGGCGGCGTCGATGACGGCCTTGAGGTCGCGGCCGAGCTGGTCGATGCCGACGGGCACCCCTCCCCCGGCGCGGGCCTGGGCGCGGCCGCGCTCGGAGCGGCCGTGGCTGCGCTGGTCCCAGTGGACGGTGCGCACGATGCCGCGCAGGGCGGCGCGCTGGAAGTGCCAGGAGTCCTGGCCGAGGCAGTAGCCGTGGCTGAAGACGACGGTGACGGGGGCGGGCGCCTTGCGGCCGAAGAGGCGGCGCCGGCGGGAGCCCGTGGGGCCGGGGTCCTCGGGGGATCGACCTCGTCCACCTCGTAGTACAGCTGGGTGCCGTCGTCGGCGGTGGCCCGGCCGGGCGTCCCGCGCAGCGAGCCGTACGGGCCGGTGGCGTCCAGGGCGAGGCGGGCCCGTTTGCGCATGCCCCGGCCGACGGTCAGCCGCTCCACGGCGACCCCGGCCGCGGCCCCGGCGGCGAGCACGCCTATGGCGGCGCCGGCGATGCCCGCCCGGCGCCAGCCGGCCCCCGAAGCGGCCGCCGTCGCCATCACGTCACCCGTGCTGATGTCGCTCACCCGTGCCCCGCTCCTCGTGGGTCGTGCCAGTGGGTCGTGTCAGTCGGTCGTGGCGCCCAGGTGGACGCGCGGTACCCGGGCCCCGATCCGGGTGACGATCTCGTACGCGATGGTGCCGGCGGCCTCCGCCCAGTCCTCGGCGCTCGGCTCGCCCCGGTCGCCGGGCCCGAACAGCACCGCCTCGCTGCCCGCCACCGGCTCGTCGCCGTCCAGGTCCACGACGAACTGGTCCATGGCGACCCGGCCCGCGATCGTCCGCCGCACCCCGCCGACCAGGACCGGGCCCCGGCCCGACGCGTGGCGCGGGATGCCGTCGGCGTAACCGAGGGGCACCAGGGCGAGGGTGGTCTCGCGGGGGTCGTGTAGTGGTGGCCGTAGCTGATGCCGTGGCCGGCCGGGACCTGCTTGACCAGGGCGACGGACGCGGCGAGCGTCATCACGGGCCGCAGCCCGAAGTCGGCGGACGTGCCCAGCTCCGGGCTGGGCGAGATGCCGTACATGGCGATCCCGGTCCGCACCAGGTCGAAGTGGGACTCGGGGACGGTCAGGGTCGCCGGGGAGTTGGCGATGTGCCGCACCTCGGGCTCGACGCCGGCCTTCTCGGCGTACGCCACCATGTCGCGGAAGGTGTCCAGCTGGGCGGTGATCGAGGGGTGGCCCGGCTCGTCGGCGCAGGCGAAGTGGGACCAGAGGCCGGTGACGCGGACGGTGCCCGCGCGCTCGGCGGCGCGGGCGGCGGCGACCAGCTCGGGCCAGTCGGCGGGCTGGCAGCCGGCCCGGCCGAGTCCGGTGTCGGCCTTGAGGTGGATACGGGCGGTCCGGCCGGCCGCCGCGGCGGCCTCGGTGACCTCGGCCAGCGCCCACATCCCGCTGACCGACACGTCGATGTCGGCCTCGATCGCCTCGCGCCAGGGCCCGCCGGGGGTCCAGAGCCAGCACAGCATCGGGCCGTCGAGCCCGGCGGCGCGCAGGGCCAGGGCCTCCTGCGGGGTCGCGGTGCCCAGCCAGGCGGCGCCCGCCTCCCGCGCGGCGCGCGCGCAGGGGACCGCGCCGTGCCCGTAGGCGTCGGCCTTGACCACGGCCATGAGGTGCGCCCCGGCCGCCCGGTCGCGCAGGACGCGCACGTTGGCGCGGAGTGCGGCGAGGTCGATCTCGGCACGGGCTCGCAAGGACGCTGTCTCGTTCATATCGCGCCCAGTTTCTCATTCCCGCCCGGGCGGGCCGGTCCGGCGGGGCGCGTCAGCGGTGGCGCAGCTCGTGTTCCAGGTGGTCGGCGAGGACCGGTACGTGGCTGTGCTCGACGTCCTTGACGGCCGTCACGAGGGTCACCGGGCCGCCCTCGCGGACCAGCCCGGCCAGCTCGTCCACGGCCGCCGACTCGGCCGGACCGGCGAGTTCCGCCCGGTAGCGCTCGACGAAGGCGTCGTAGCGGGTGGCGGAGCGGTCCTCGTGGTACCAGGAGCGCAGCTCGTCCGACGGGGTGAGGTCCTTGAGCCAGCGGTCGATCGCGGCCTTCTCCTTGGACACCCCGCGCGGCCACAGCCGGTCCACCAGGACGCGGGTGCCGTCGCCCTCCTCGACCCCGTCGTAGACCCGGCGTACGCGCACGTCACCGCTGCTGCTCACGGCCGGTCACCTCTCCTCGGCGGTCTTCTCCCTCAGCTTCGCTCAGGCCCGGACGTCCCGCCACGCCCCGGGGATCGCGTCGGCGACGTCCATCGCGGCGAGCGGGGAGCCGTCGGCGGCGCGGCGGGCGGCGAGCCCGTGCAGATAGGCCCCGGCGGACGCGGCGTCGAGCGGGGCGAGTCCGGCGGCGAGCAGGGAGCCGGTGAGGCCGGAGAGCACGTCGCCGCTGCCGGCGGTGGCCAGCCACGGGGTGCCGGTCGGGTTGACCCGGACCGGGGTGTGCGGGGCGTCGGTGGCGACGAGGGTGGTCGAGCCCTTGAGCAGCACGGTCGCGCCGAACCGCCCGGCCAGCTCCCGTACGGCGGCGAGCCGCCCCGCCTCGACCTCCTCGCGCGCCACGCCGAGCAGCGCGGCGGCCTCCCCGGCGTGCGGGGTGAGGACGGTGGGCGCGGTGCGGGCCCGGACCGCGTCCGCGTCCAGGAGCCGGAGCCCGTCCGCGTCGACCAGCACCGGCACGTCGGTGGCCAGCACGTCGGAGACGGCCGCCACGGCCTCGGTGCCGTCGCCGAGTCCGGGGCCGACGACCCACGCCTGCACCCGCCCGGCCTCGGAGGGCCTTCCCGCGTGGACCAGGGTCTCCGGGTGGCGGGCGATGACCGCCTCGCCGCCGGGGCCCGCGTAGCGCACGGCGCCCGCCCCGGCGCGCAGCGCCCCGGAGACGGCGAGCACGGCGGCGCCCGGGTAGCGCGTCGATCCGGCGGCGATGCCGACGACCCCGCGCCGGTACTTGTCGCTCTCGGCGGCCGGTACGGGCAGCAGGGCGGCCACGTCCGCGTACTGGAGCGCTTCCAGGTCGGGCACGGCGGGGAGTTCGGGCCCGAGGCCGATGTCCACGAGGCTCAGCGCCCCGGCCCGTTCGGCGGCCGGGTCCACGAGCAGCGCGGGCTTGTACGCGCCGAAGGTGACGGTGGCGTCCGCGCGCACCGCGTCGCCGGTCACCTCGCCGGTGTCCGCCTCGACCCCGCTGGGCAGGTCGACGGCGACGACGGGCGCGCCGTGCGCGGTGTACTTCCGGACCAGCTCGGCGGCCTCGGGGTGCAGTCCGCCGCGTCCGCCGATGCCGGTGATGGCGTCCACGACGAGGTCGATGCGCCCGGCCCAGTCCTCGTGCGCGGTGCTCTCCGCCCCGTCGACGACGTGCCCGCCCGCCGCGACCAGGGCCGCGCTGCCCGCCTCGTGGGCCCGCCCCGGGCTGACCCGCACGGCGACCACTCCCGCGCCGCGCCGTGCGAGCCGGGCCCCGGCGTACAGGGCGTCGCCGCCGTTGGCGCCGGTGCCGACGAGGAGGACGACGCGTGAGCCGTAGACCCGCCCGCCCCGCCGCAGCAGCCCGGCACAGGCGGCGGCGAGCCCGGCGGCGGCCCGCTGCATCAGGGCCCCGTCGGGAAGCCGAGCCATGAGAGCCGCTTCGGCGGCCCGTACGGTGTCAACGCTGTAGGCGGTACGCATGCCTTCCAACGTACGCAGGTTGAGAACCCCACGCAGGCGACGGGCGGCACCGACAAGCGGCGACCGGCCCCATCAAGCCCGTCCGGCGCTTGAGGACATCGGTAACGGAACCGAGGACGGGCCGCACATTCAAGCCCGTCCGGCGATTGAGGACGGAACCGGCACACCGGGGCACCCGGGGCCACAGGGGCGGAGCCCACGTCACCCCTCCGCGATCACCACCGCGGACGCCACCCCCGCGTCATGGCTGAGCGACACATGCCACTGCCGCACCCCCAACCCGGCGGCGCAAGCCGCCACCGTCCCCCCACCCGCAACCGCGGCTGCCCGCTCTCCTCCACGTACACCTCCGCGTCCGTCCACAGCAGCCCGCCCGGCGCGCCGAGCGCCTTCGCCAGGGCCTCCTTCGCGGCGAACCGGGCGGCCAGCGAGGCGATCCCGCGCCGCTCGCCGCTCGGCAGCAGCAGCTCCGCCTCCACGAACAGCCGAGAGGCGAGCTGCGGCGTACGCTCCAGCGCCGCCTCGAACCGCTCGATCTCCGCCACGTCGATCCCGACCCCGATGATCACGTTCCCACCCTCACTGCTCGGCTCACTCCACGGTGACGGACTTCGCCAGGTTGCGCGGCTGGTCCACCTCGTTGCCCCGGGCCGTCGCGAGTTCGCAGGCGAAGACCTGCAACGGCACGGTGGCGACCAGCGGCTGGAGCAGCGTAGGCGTTGCGGGGATGCGGATGAGGTGGTCGGCGTACGGGACGACCTCCTCGTCGCCCTCCTCGGCGATGACGACGGTACGGGCGCCCCGGGCCCGGATCTCCTGGATGTTCGACACGATCTTGCCGTGCAGCACGGACCGCCCGGCCGGGGAGGGGACCACGACGACGACGGGCACCCCGTCCTCGATGAGCGCGATCGGCCCGTGCTTCAGCTCACCGGCGGCGAACCCCTCGGCGTGCATGTACGCGAGTTCCTTGAGCTTCAGCGCGCCCTCCAGGGCGACCGGGAAGCCGACGTGCCGGCCGAGGAAGAGCACGGTGTCGTGGGAGGCGAGCGAACGGGCCAGCTCCCGGACCGGCTCCATGGTCTCCAGGACCCGTTCGACCGAGCCGGAGATCTCGGAGAGCTGCCGGATCACGGTCCGGATCTCGTCACCCCACTTGGTGCCGCGCACCTGGCCGAGGTAGAGGGCGACGAGGTAGCAGGCGACGAGCTGGGTGAGGAACGCCTTGGTGGAGGCGACGGCGACCTCGGGCCCGGCGTGCGTGTAGAGGACGGCGTCGGACTCGCGCGGGATGGTCGAGCCGTTGGTGTTGCAGATGGCGAGGACCTTCGCGCCCTGCTCGCGGGCGTGCCGCAGGGCCATCAGGGTGTCCATGGTCTCCCCGGACTGCGAGATGGCGACGACCAGGGTGTGCGGGTCCAGGATCGGGTCGCGGTAGCGGAACTCGCTGGCCAGCTCGGTCTCGCAGGGGATGCGGGTCCAGTGCTCGATGGCGTACTTGGCGATCATCCCGGCGTGGTACGCGGTGCCGCAGGCGACGATCACCACCTTGTCGACCTCGCGCAGCTCGCCGCGCGTGATGCGGACCTCGTCGAGGTGGAGGGTGCCCTCGGGGTCGATGCGGCCGAGGAGGGTGTCGGTGACGGCCTTCGGCTGCTCGGCGATCTCCTTGAGCATGAAGGACGCGTAACCGCCCTTCTCGGCGGCCGAGGCGTCCCAGTCGACGTGGTACTCGCGGACCTCGGCGGGCCGGCCGTCGAAGCCGGTGACGAGGACGCCGTCCCGGCGCAGCTCCACCACCTGGTCCTGGCCCAGCTCGATCGCGGACCGGGTGTGCTCGATGAACGCGGCGACGTCGGAGGCGAGGAAGGACTCGTCGTCCCCGAGCCCCACGACGAGCGGGGAGTTGCGCCGGGCGCCGACGACCACGTCGGGCGCGTCCGCGAAGACCGCGACCAGGGTGAACGCCCCTTCCAGGCGGCGGCACACCTGGCGCATGGCCTCCGCCGGCTCCCCGCTCTGGCTGTACGCCTCGGCGAGGAGGTGGGCGACGGTCTCGGTGTCGGTCTCGGAGAGCAGATCGTGGCCCCGCTCGCCCAGCTCGGTGCGCAGGGCGGCGAAGTTCTCGATGATCCCGTTGTGGACGACGGCGACGTGGCCGGCGTTGTCCAGGTGCGGGTGGGCGTTGGCGTCGGTGGGCCCGCCGTGGGTGGCCCAGCGGGTGTGCCCGATCCCGGCGGTGCCGGCCGGGAGCGGGTGTTCGCCGAGCGCCTTCTCCAGGTTGACCAGCTTCCCGGCCTTCTTGGCGGCGGCGAGCCCGCCGTCGGCGAGGACGGCGATGCCGGCGGAGTCGTAGCCCCGGTACTCCAGCCGCTTGAGGCCCGCGACGACGACGTCCTGTGCCGACTGTCCGCCGACGTAACCCACGATTCCGCACATAGTGGTCCCTTCATGGTCACAAGGCCCTGTTCTTCGCATAATCGCAGAAAACCGGGCCCATGAGCCGATTGAGGACCACGCGCCGCCGCGCCCTCACCCCGCCCGCACGGCCTCCGGTACGGGTTCCTTGCCCTCCGTCGCAGCCACCGGCCGCTCCGCCTTCTTCACCAGCAGCAGCACCGCGACGCCCGCGACGACGCCCACCGCACCGGCCACCACCGCGGCCGTGTTCAGCCCCGAGGCGAACGCCGTCCGCAGCGCGTGCTCCGGCATCCCGGCGGCCCGCAGCCCCGCCGCGCCGCCGCCCGCCAGGGCGTGGGACCTCCCGTCGCCCAGGCTCTCCGCCATCCGGGAGGTCAGCACCGTCCCGAGCACGGCGACCCCGAAGGCGTAACCGAGCTGCCGGAAGGTGTTGACCGCGCCGCCCGCCATCCCGGCCCGCTCCGGCGGGACCGCCGCGAGCGCCGCGCCCGCGATGGCCGGCGAGACCAGGCCCGTACCGATGCCCGCGAGCGCCAGGCCCGGGATCAGGGCGGGCCAGGAGGAGCCCGCGCCCAGGACCGCCTGGGCGAGGGTGCCGGCGCCGATGAGGGCGAGTCCGATGCCGATGGTGAAGCGGGGCTGCACCCCGTGCAGCAGCCGGCCGCCGGCGGCGGCGACCACGAAGGAGGTGGCGGCGAGCGGCAGGACCGCCAGGCCGCCCTGGACCGGGCTGAGTCCGAGGACCGTCTGCAACCAGATCGAGGTGTACGGCAGCACGCCGAAGGCCGCCATGTTGAAGGCGAGCGCCCCGGCCATCACCCCGGTGAACGCGGAGGTGCGGAACAGCGAGAGGTCGAGCAGCGGGTGCTCGACGCGCAGTTCCACGACGACGAAGCAGACCAGGGCGAGCGCGGCGATCCCGAACGTGGCGAGCGTCTGCCCGGACGCCCAGCCGACGCTGCCGGCCCGGACGACGGCGTACGTGGCCGCCCCGGCGAACACCGCGAAGGCGGCGGTCCCCGCCCAGTCGGTGCGCCGGTCCCGCGCCCCGTGCGACTCGGGCACGGTCCTGCCGGTCAGCCAGATCGCGGCGACGCTCACGGGGAGGTTGACGTAGAAGATCCACCGCCAGCCGGGCCCCTCGGCGAGCAGCCCGCCGACCACGGGCCCGATCGCGGCGGCGCCCCCGGCCACCGCGCCCCAGAGCCCGAGCGCCACGGACCGGTCCTTGCCCCGGTAGACCGAGGCGAGCAGCGGCAGCGTCGTCGCGAACATCGCGGCGGCGCCCACGCCCTGGACGGCGCGCGCCGCCACCAGCAGGCCCGGCGAGGAGGCGAGCCCGCAGGCCAGCGAGGCGGCGGCGAAGAGCACGACGCCGACGACGTGGACCCGGCGCCGGCCGAGCCGGTCGGCCGCCGCGCCTATCCCGAGGAGCAGGGCGGCCAGCGCGAGGGCGTAGCCGTCGATGACCCATTGCAGGTCGGAGAGCGAGGCGTCGAGCGCCTTCGCCATGTCGGGCAGTGCCACGATGACGATCGTGACGTCCAGCAGCAGCATGAACGTCCCCAGACAGACCGCGGTGAGCGGCCCCCACTTACGCATGTCCTTGTCCTTCTCCCGTACGGGTTCCGTGTGACCGGCGGCCACCCCCGTACGATCGGATGCGGGCGGCCGGAATCCCCAGCCAGTGACACCCCGGCGCCGGAATCCGACACGGAAGGGGCCTTCGGGAGTGGAATCACCCACCCGGGGCGACGCCCTGGACCTGCGCATCCTGCACGCCCTCGAACTGGACGCCCGCGCCTCCTTCAGCCGGATCGCGGCCGTCCTCGGCGTCTCCGACCAGACGGTCGCGCGCCGCTTCCGGAGGCTGCGGGCGGAGGGCGGGCTGCGGGTCGTCGGGGTCAGGTGCGCCGCGTCGGACGAGCCGTTCGAGCACTGGCTGCTGCGGGTGCGGTGCGCGCCGGAGGGCGCGACGGCCATCGCGGAGGCCCTGGCCAAGCGCCCCGACACCGCCTGGGTCGGGCTGACCTCCGGCGGCACGGAGGTGACCTGCACGGCCAACGTACGCAACCGGGGCGACGCCGACGACCTGCTCCTCGGCAAGCTGCCGCGCACCCCGCACATCGTGGACATCCGCGCGCACCAGCTGCTGCACCGGTTCTACGGCGGCCCGAGCGGCTGGCTGCACAAGAGCACCGCGCTGACGGGAGAGGAGGCCGCCGCCCTCGCCCCGGCCGCCGACCCCGCCCCGCCCGGCCCGCGGGTCATCACCGCCGACGACGAACCCCTGGTCGCCGCGGTGGAACGGGACGGCAGGGCCACGTACGCCGAACTCCAGAGCGCGACCGGCCTCTCCGAATCGGCGGTCCGGCGCCGCCTGGCCCGGCTGACCGCGTCCGGCGCGCTGTACGTGGACGTGGAGTTCGACGCCGGCTACTTCGGCTTCCGCAACTCCAGCATGCTCTGCGTCACCGCCGCCCCCCGCGCCCTCCACGCGGTGGGCGAGGCGCTGGGGGCCGACCCCGAGGTGGCGTACGCGGCGGCCACCACGGGCCCGTCCAATCTGATGGCGGTCGTGATCACCCGCGATTCCGCCCACCTCTACCGCTACCTCAGCGAACGCCTGGGCGGCCTGGACGGCGTCGAGCACGTGGAGTCGATGCCGCTGCTGCGCCGGGTGAAGCAGCTGACGTACCGGCAGTTCCGGGGGTAGGCACCGGCGGTCACAGGAATCCGTATGCGGGCAGCGCGGGGCAGGCCCTGGTGATCAAGGGGCGGCGGCGGATCGGCAAGACCCGGCTGGTGCAGGAGTTCTGCGCCCGGTCGGGCCGACCGTACGTCTTCTTCCAGGCGACCCGGAGCCAGCCGGCGCCGCTCGCCCGGCGGGCGCTGTTCGACGCGGTCGCCGGCGGTCAGGGGATGCGGGACCACGGTGCGGCGCTGGAGCACGCCGCCGCCCCCGAGGACTGGTTGCGGACGCTGGCCGCCGTAGGCGCCCGCGCAGTGGGGCCCTGAGGACATCACCGCGGCGTGGCGCTGACATCCTGGGCGGCAGTTCAGCGGGAACCCAACTCGCCTGCGGACACATATGGTTGAGCCCATCAGCCACCACAGGAGAGAGGTTCCCGTGCACAACGCACACGACGGGTCCGGCGAGTCCACGCTGACCCACATACCGCCCAACGGAGTCGCCCCCGCCCAGGGCTACAGCCATGTCGTCACCGGGGAGGGCAGGCTCGTCGTGATCTCCGGCCAGGTCGCGCTCGACGAGAACGGGGACGTGGTCGGGGAGGGCGACCCCGCGGCCCAGGCCCGGCAGGTCTTCGAGAACCTCGCGCGCTGCCTCGCCGCGGGCGGGGCGACGTTCGCCGACGTCGCCAAGCTCAGCTTCTTCGTCACCGATGTGGCGTTCCTGCCCGCCATCCGGGCAGCCCGGGACGTCCATGTCGACGTGCGGCGGCCCCCGGCCAGCACGGCCGTGCAGGTGGCCGCTCTCTACCGGCCGGAGCTGCTCATCGAGGTGGAGGCGCTGGCCGTCGTCCCCCGGTGACCCGACGGGCCGCCCCGCTCACCCCGCCGCCCCCGGCGACCGCAGCCACCCCCCGGCCCGGGCCACCTCCCCCGCCGTACGCAGGAGTTGGGCGACCACCGGGCGGGCGCCCCGGCCCCGGGTGAGGAGGTGGAGTTCGATGGCCGCTCCCCCGGTCAGCGGGCGCCACACCAGCCCGGCGGGCAGGCTCGGGGCGGCCGAGTCCCCGACGACCGAGACCGCGTCGCCCCGGGCGACCGGGGTGTGGCCGGCGTCGAACGTCAGCGGGCGCAGGCGCAGTTCGGGGGTGGCGCCCGCCTCGGCCAGGAGGGCCGTGATCGCGTCGTAGTGGCCCGGGTTGGCCTCGCGCGGGTGGATGAGCAGCGTCTCCGGGGACAGCTCGGCCGGGTCCACGGCGGGGCGCGCCGCGAGGCGGTGGGCGGCGGACATCAGGACGCCCTGCGGTTCCAGCCGTACGAGCGTCCGCACGAGTTCGGGCGTCGGCGGCGGGCAGCGGACCAGGCCCGCGTCGAGGGTGCCGTCGGCGACCCCGGACAGGATCTCGGCCGTGGACAGCAGCCGGGTGTCGGCGGTGACGCCGGGCAGCCGGTCCGCCAGGGCGGCGAGGATCGCGGGGGCCGTCTCGTAGCTCGTACTCATGCTGTAGCCGAGCACCAGCGTGCCGCTCTCGCCCCCGGCGAAGCCGCGCACCTCGCGCCAGAGGCGGTCCGCCTCCTCGCTGAGGGCCGCGCCGCGCTCCATCAACAGCCGCCCGGCCTCCGTGGGTTCGACGGAGTGCGTGGTGCGGTCCAGGAGCCGTACGCCCAACTCCCGCTCCAGCTCACGTATCTGGCGGCTGAGCGCGGGCTGCGCGATGTGCAGGCGCTCGGCGGCGCGGGTGAAGTTGCGTTCCTCCGCCACGGCCAGGAAATAGCGCAGGCGCCGTAGATCCGACATGCCGAACAGCATATGACCTGCGCTGATGCCGGGCGGGTCTGGAGTGATCGGGAACAGGTCTTTCCCTGCGCGGCCCCGGTCTCCGTAGCGTCGGGAACAACACGGAGGAAGGGATTCACGATCATGCACAGCACCCCCAAGGACGTCGTCCTCGACTACATGAAGACCCTCGCCGCGGGCGACATGGACCGGCTGAGGGCGTTCTTCGACGCCGACACCACCTGGACGCTCGCCGGTGACCTGCCCGTCTCGGGCACCTGGACCGGCCCGGACGAGATCTTCGACGAGTTCGTGGCGACGATGACCGCCCGGCTGGTGCCGGAGACCGTGGAGATGGAGTTCCTGGGAGTGATCGCGGAGGGCGAGCGGGTGCTCGCGGAATGGAAGACACGCGCGCTGACGCGGAAGGGCGGCCGGTACGACCAGCACTGCCTGGCCGTCTTCACCGTGCGCGACGGCCGCATCGCCGCCGTCCGGGAGCACTTCGACACCCTGCACGCCCACAACGTCGTCTTCGCCTGAGCAGCCGAGGAGCTGAGGAGCTGAGGAGCCCACCATGCGCGCACAACTTCCCGCCGCCGACGAGGGCGGCACGGTCCGGATCGGCGACGCCCCCGAGCCCGAACCCGCCGCCGACGAGGCCCTGGTCGCGGTCGAGGCGTACTCGGTCAACCGGGGCGAGTCCTTCCAGCTCGACGGGCAGCTCGACCGCCGGTGGCCCGGCTGGCGCCCCGGCAAGGACGTCGCCGGCACGGTCGTCCGGGCGGCGGCCGACGGGACCGGCCCGGCCGCCGGTACCCGCGTCGTCGGCCACCCGCCCGCGTACGGCTGGGCCGAGCGCGTCGCCGTCCCGGTGCACAGCCTCGCCGCGCTCCCCGACAGCGTGGACGCGGTGACGGCGGCGGCCCTCCCGCTCGCCGGGATCACCGCGCTGCGCCTGCTGCGCGCGGCCGGTCCGGTGGCGGGGCGGCGGGTCCTGCTCACCGGGGCGAGCGGCGGCGTCGGCCACTACGTCACGGAGCTGGCGGCCTCCTCGGGCGCGGCGGTGACGGCGGTGAGCGCGACCCGGGAGCGCGGGGCGCGGCTGCTGGAGCTGGGGGCCGAGGCGGTGGTGACCTCGCCGGAGGACGCGGAGGGGCCGTACGACGTGGTCCTGGAGTCGGTGGGCGGGGACTCGCTGCCGGCCGCGCTGGCCCGGCTGGCCCCGGGCGGCCTGCTGGTCTGGTTCGGCCAGGCGAGCCGCACCCCGGTCACGCTGGACTTCTTCGACTTCTTCGGCGGCCCCGCCCAGGCCCGTATCGCCCACTTCGACTACACCCGCGCCGACACCACGTATGCCGCCGAACTCGCCACCCTGGTACGGCTGGTGGCGGGCGGGCGGCTGCACCCGGAGATAGGCTCGGTCCGCGACTGGTCGCGCACCGGGGACGCCATCACGGACATCCGGGCGCGCCGGGTGCGGGGGAACGCGGTGCTTACGGTGGGATGAGAAATCGGGGCGGCGTACGGCGATGAGTCCGGGCCCCCCGAGGAGTCACCCCTTGCGTTGTCACCCATCACCGGGAGAAGAGCACCCATGACTCAACTGCTGAAGGTCCAGAACTTCACCGTCTCCGCCGACGGGGTCGCCTGCGGGGAGAACCAGACCCTGGAGCGGCCCTTCGGCCATGTCGACCCGGGGCAGCTGTTCTCCTGGGCCGGGGCGACCGCGAGCTGGCCGGGCCGGAGGGACCCGGGCGGCAGCCGGGGCCTGGACGACTACATGACGCGGGACTTCTCGCTCAACATCGGCGCCGAGATCATGGGCCGCAACAAGTTCAGCCCGCAGCGCGGTCCGTGGGAGAACCACGAGTGGCAGGGCTGGTGGGGCGACGAGCCGCCGTTCCACACCCCGGTGTTCGTCCTGACGCACCACAAGCGGCCCTCCTTCACGCTCTCCGACACCACCTTCCACTTCGTGGACGGCGAGCCCGCCGACGTCCTCGCCCAGGCCCGGGAGGCCGCGCAGGGCAAGGACGTCCGGCTCGGCGGCGGGGTCTCGACCATCCGGGAGTTCCTGGACGCCGACCTGGTCGACACCCTGCATGTGGCGGTGTCCCCGGTGAAGTTCGGGACGGGCATGCGCCTCTGGGACTCCCCGGACGACCTCCGCGACCGCTTCCACCTGGACGTCGTACCGAGCCCGAGCGGGGTGACGCACCACCTGTTCTGGCGGAAGTGAGCCCGTGGGCCCTCAGTGGTAGGCGTGCACCACGGCATGGCCCTTGCCGCGTCCGATCATCCAGCGGTTGACCGGTGTGGTGATGACGAAGGCGAGGGCCAGCGAGCCGGCGAGCGCGCCCCAGAAGAGGACGTCGGACAGGCCCGCGTCCATGGCGCCGGGGATGGTGACCATGACGGTGTTGTCGATGAGCTCCATGACGGCGATCGACAGCGTGTCGGCGGCCAGCGCCACCTTCAGCGCCTGCCGCAGGGGCACGTCCGCCTTCAGGACGCCGCGCATGGTCAGCGCGTAACCGAAGACGAAGGCCAGGGCGATGGAGAGGGCCACGGTGGCGCCGTTGTGCAGGCCGGCCGCCGTGCCGATCACCATGCCGAGGATCTCGCCGATCGCGCAGCCGGTGAGGCAGTGCAGGGTCGCCTGCGCCGCCATCCGCCAGGTGGCGTGACCGCCGTGGTGGACGTGATCCATCGCGCTTCCCTCCGTCGGGCGGTACGGGACGGGTTTCCCGTACCGCCCCTCTCAACCACATACCCCCTAGGGGTATTCCCGGAAGCGTCGCACACGGGGCGTTGCATGATCATGCGAGATGATGCATAATCTTCCTATGTCCAAGGTCCTCACCTCCCTGCCCACCGGCGAACGCGTCGGCATCGCCTTCTCGGGCGGCCTCGACACCTCGGTCGCGGTCGCGTGGATGCGCGACAAGGGTGCCGTCCCGTGCACCTACACCGCCGACATCGGCCAGTACGACGAGCCCGACATCGCCTCGGTCCCGGGCCGCGCCAAGACGTACGGCGCCGAGCTCGCCCGCCTGGTCGACTGCCGCGCCGCACTCGTGGAGGAGGGCCTGGCCGCGCTGACGTGCGGGGCGTTCCACATCCGCTCGGGCGGCCGGGCGTACTTCAACACGACGCCGCTGGGCCGCGCGGTCACCGGCACGCTCCTGGTCCGGGCGATGCTGGAGGACGACGTCCAGATCTGGGGCGACGGCTCCACGTTCAAGGGCAACGACATCGAGCGGTTCTACCGCTACGGCCTGCTGGCCAACCCGCACCTGCGCATCTACAAGCCCTGGCTGGACGCCGAGTTCGTGACGGAGCTCGGCGGCCGCAAGGAGATGTCGGAGTGGCTGGTCGCCCACGGCCTGCCCTACCGGGACAGCACCGAGAAGGCGTACTCCACGGACGCCAACATCTGGGGCGCCACCCACGAGGCCAAGACGCTGGAGCACCTGAACACCGGTGTGGAGACCGTCGAGCCGATCATGGGCGTGCGGTTCTGGGACCCGTCGGTCGAGATCGAGACCGAGGACGTCACGATCGGCTTCGACCAGGGCCGCCCGGTCACGATCAACGGCGAGAAGTTCGAGACCGCCGTCGACCTGGTCCTGAAGGCGAACGCCATCGGCGGCCGCCACGGCCTGGGCATGTCCGACCAGATCGAGAACCGGATCATCGAGGCCAAGAGCCGGGGCATCTACGAGGCCCCCGGCATGGCCCTGCTGCACGCCGCGTACGAGCGCCTGGTCAACGCCATCCACAACGAGGACACCCTCGCCCAGTACCACAACGAGGGCCGCCGCCTCGGCCGGCTGATGTACGAGGGCCGCTGGCTGGACCCGCAGGCGCTGATGGTCCGCGAGTCGATCCAGCGCTGGGTCGGCACGGCCGTCACCGGCGAGGTGACCCTGCGGCTGCGGCGCGGCGAGGACTACTCGGTCCTCGACACCACGGGCCCGGCCTTCAGCTACCACCCGGACAAGCTCTCCATGGAGCGCACCGAGGACTCCGCCTTCGGCCCGGTCGACCGCATCGGCCAGCTCACCATGCGGAACCTGGACATCGCGGACTCCCGCGCCAAGCTGGAGCAGTACGCGGGCCTCGGCATGATCGGCACCGCGAACCCGGCCATCGGCGCGGCCCAGGCCGCCGCCACCGGCCTGATCGGCCAGCTCCCCGAGGGCGGCGCCGAGGCCATCGCCTCGCGCGGCGAGGTCTCGGACCAGGACGAGATGCTGGACCGCGCGGCGATGGAGGCCGGCACGGACTGACCCGTCCCGTACGCGACAGAGCCGGCCGGACACCTCTCGGGGTGCCCGGCCGGCTCCTTTCCGTACGGCGGGAGTGCGCGGAGCCACGGTCAGGGGCGCCCCGCCGGTTCGAGGGTGCGCGCGGGGCCGTCCTCGGCGGGGAGCACGGCCGGGGCCTCCTCCACGGGCGCGAAGCTCGCCTTGACCGCCCGCTTCTCCTTCCACAGGTGGTAGACGGAGATCCCGAGGATGACCGTGCCGACCGCGTTGGCCACGAAGTGCCACCAGACGCGGTACGTGACCAGCGCCGGGCCGGGCTCGATGGCGCCGAACCAGGTCGAGAGGCCGATGGCCCGGCTCGCTCCGAGCGCGATGGAGGCGGTCAGCACGATGTGCTCCAGGCCGTGTATGCCCTGCATCCAGACGCCCATCCGGGCCCACTTGCGCGACTTCAGCTCCCCGGTGACCCGGTGCGTGATCTGCACGATGCCGACCAGTCCGGCGAGGAAGATGAAGTTCCCGGCCAGGTGCAGGATCTCCATCCCGAGCGACGGCTTGCTCGGGTCGATCTGCCCGAGGCCCCGGGAGAAGCTGTTGCCCCACGGGGTCATCCACGCCGGGTCGTACGGGTGCGCGATCCAGTAGGCGGCCTGCGCGACATGCTCCTGGAAGTGGCCGACCTGGCCCACGACACCGATGCCGATGAGCGCCACGGCGAACTTGTACACCCACGGCCGCACCGACCGCCGGTTCCCGACCGCCAGCACGGCGACGGCGGCCCACATCGCGACGGCCCAGGCGATGATGAAGACGGCCCCCAGGGTGTCCGCCGTCGAAACGGTGGACTCCATCCCCGGCATACCCGTCATTCCTGGCATTCCTGAGTGATCCATACGAGGTCCCTTCGAGAAAACACATACGTGTGCGAAGAGACTGCTGGCGAACCGTCCGTTTTGCTTCTTCCGGATTGCCGAACCCGGCACCGAAGAGAAGCGGGCCGGGTGCCCCGAAGCGCACCCGGCCCGCATCGCCGCAGGTCACCAGGGCCGTGCGTGCATCTCCCTGACGATCCCGCCCGCGCCGCTCACATCGACGTAGTCGGCGGACGAGACCGCGCCGCCCGTGGTGGACCAGCCGCCGAAGCTCCACCGCCAGTCCCCGTCGAGGGTCGCGGTGACCGTCGCCCTCAGCGCGCCCGTGGAGCTGGACCGCACCGTCTTCACGGTGTTGTACGAGGTGGTGCCCTTGGGCCGGAACTGCAACTGGACGGACGCGTCCGCCACCCCGGTGTACGCGTGCTTCACCCAGTCCGCCCGCTTCAGGGTGCCGGTCACGGTGATCGGCTTGCCCTTCGCCACCGGCTCGGGCGCGGCGTCGACGGTGGCCTTGGCATAGCGCCGGATCTGGACCGTCCCGGAGGTGGCCAGGTACTCCTCGGCCACGAGGTGGGAGTCGTCGCGGAACAGCTGCGCCTTGACGCCGATCTTCCAGGTCGTGGCGTCGTTGTTGGAGTCCAGCCGGTAGTACGGGTCCACGTACAGGGACCCCTCGCAGTCCGCGATCCGGTCGCTCTTCTCGTAGCAGGTGTAGATCCCCATCTGGAGCCCACCGCTGTCGATGCCCTTGGCCGGCGTGGTCCCGTGGTACAGAAACGGTTCCGCGTCGTACGCGAAGGGGTCGGCCGTGCTGTACCCCGGGGGAAGGGTGATCCGGAACGTGACCGGGGGCTCCTTCACCTCCGTGGTGCCCACCACGATGGGCTTCCCCCCGTTGACGACGATCCGCGACACCGTGATCCCGGTGTCGGCGGCCCGCGCCGTCGGTGCCGTGAACGCCGAAAGGGCCAGAGCCCCCGCGAGCGCCGCCACGACCCCGGTTCTGCCTGATCTCATTTGCACCTCATTGCCGCGTAGGAGAAAGGCGGGGCGGCAGGCTACCAGCGCCCCGGAACCGGGCCCGCACCGGTATGCCCGCACCGCCACCGTGACCGAGCCCACCCCCCGCTCCCGTGGAACTCCCGCGACAATGAAGACGTGATCACTTCACCCGCACGGAGCCCCCGCCGCGCCGAGCACGCGGCGACGCCGTACGTCGACCTCTCCCGGGCGGAGTGGAGCGCGCTGCGCGACAAGACGCCGCTGCCGCTGACCGCCGAGGAGGTGGAGCGGCTGCGCGGGCTCGGCGACGTCATCGATCTCGACGAGGTGCGGGACGTCTACCTGCCGCTCTCGCGGCTGCTGAACCTGTACGTGCAGGCCACCTCCGGGCTGCGCGGCGCGCTGAACACCTTCCTCGGCGACGCGGGCAACGGGCAGGGCGCGCAGCGCGGCACCCCGTTCGTCATAGGCGTCGCGGGCAGTGTCGCCGTCGGCAAGTCCACCACCGCGCGCATCCTCCGGGCGCTGCTGGCCCGCTGGCCGGAGCACCCCCGGGTCGAGCTGGTCACCACCGACGGGTTCCTGCTGCCGATGAAGGAGCTCCACGCGCGCGGCCTGATGTCCCGCAAGGGGTTCCCGGAGTCGTACGACCGGCGCGCCCTCACCCGTTTCGTCGCCGACATCAAGGCGGGCAAGGACGAGGTCACCGCCCCGGTCTACTCCCACCTGATCTACGACATCGTCCCCGGCGAACGGCTCACCGTGCGCCGCCCGGACATCCTCATCGTGGAGGGGCTGAACGTCCTCCAGCCCGCCCTGCCCGGCAAGGACGGCCGCACCAGGGTCGGGCTCGCCGACTACTTCGACTTCAGCGTGTACGTGGACGCCAAGCCGGAGGACATCGAGACCTGGTACCTCAACCGCTTCCGGAAGCTGCGCGAGACGGCGTTCCAGGACCCGTCCTCGTACTTCCGCAAGTACACCCAGGTCTCCGAGGCCGAGGCGATGGAGTACGCGGCCACCATGTGGCGCACCATCAACCGGCCGAATCTCGTGGAGAACGTGGCGCCGACCCGCGGACGTGCCACGCTGGTGCTGCGCAAGGGGCCCGACCACAAGGTCCAGCGGCTGTCCCTGCGCAAGCTCTGACTCCGGAAAGGGTTTCCGTGCTGCATCTGCGCCTGCTCGTCCCCGCCGACCGCACGGACGAGGTGACGGACCTGTTGGAGCGCACCGTCGGCACCGCGCACCTCGCGGTGCTGCCGGGCGTCGCGCGCGACCCGGTGGGCGACATCGTGCTGTGCGACGTGGCGCGCGAGGCGGGCGACGAGCTGATCGCCGAGCTGCGCCGGCTCGGGCTCGACGACTTCGGCGCGATCACCGTCGAGAACATGGACCTGACGCTCTCCGCGCGCGCCGACCGGGCGGAGGAGGCGGCGCCGGGCGAGGGTTCGGACGCGGTGCTCTGGGAGGAGCTGGTCGAGGCCACGCACGACGACTCGACGTTCAGCGCCACCTATGTCGCGTTCCTCGCGGTGGCGACGATGCTCGCCGCCTGCGGGGTGATGCTGGACAACGCGATCCTGATCGTGGGCGCGATGGCGGTGGGGCCCGAGTTCGGGCCGCTGGCCGGGATCTCGACGGCGCTGGTGCAGCGCGCCCCGCGCCTGGTGGGGCGCTCGCTGATCGCGCTGATCGGGGGGTTCGCGGCGGCGATGCTGCTGACGGTGGGCTTCGCCTGGCTGATGGACGCCTTCGGGCTGTTCGACATGTCGATGATCGAGGGGAAGCGGCCCAACACCGCGTTCGTCTGGCAGCCGGACTGGATGTCGTTCGTCGTGGCGTTCCTGGCCGGGATCGCGGGCACGCTCTCGCTGACCTCGGCGAAGTCCGGCGCGCTCATCGGGGTCGCGATCTCGGTGACCACGGTGCCGGCGGCCGCCAACGCGGCGGTGGCCTTCAGCTACCGGGACTACGGCCAGATGACCGGGTCCGTCCAGCAGCTGCTGGCGAACCTCGGCGGGATCGTGCTCGCGGGCACGCTGACGCTGCTGGTGCAGAAGGCGCTGTGGCGGACGACCCGGCGCCACCAGCGGGCCCACCAGCGCGCCCGTACGAAGCCCTCGGCGCCGACGCGCTGAGGGGCGGGCACCGGCCCGCCCCTCCGGGCCGTCAGCCCAGCGCCGACTTCACGACGTCCGCCAGCTGCCCCGCCACCGTACGGGCCTGCTCGATGTCCGCCGCCTCGACCATGACCCGTACCAGCGGCTCCGTACCCGAGGGGCGCAGCAGCACGCGGCCGGTGTGGCCCAGCTCGCGCTCGGCCTCGGCGACGGCGGCGGCCACCTCCTGCGAGGTGTGCACGCGGGCCTTGTCCACGTCCGGGACGTTGACCAGGACCTGCGGCAGGCGCTCCATGACCCCGGCCAGCTCGGCGAGCGAGCGGCCCGTCGCGGCGACCCGGGCCGCGAGCATCAGGCCGGTCAGGGTGCCGTCGCCGGTCGTGGCGTGGTCCAGGACGATGACGTGGCCGGACTGCTCGCCGCCCAGCGCGTAGCCCTCGGCCTTCATGGACTCCAGCACGTAGCGGTCGCCGACGGCCGTCTGGACGAGCTGGATGCCCTCGCGCTCCATGGCCAGCTTGAAGCCGAGGTTCGACATCACGGTGCCGACCACGGTGTCCCGGCGCAGCTGTCCGGCCTCGCGCATGGCGAGGGCCAGCACGGCGAGGATCTGGTCGCCGTCGACCTCCTCGCCCGCCGCGTCCACGGCCAGGCAGCGGTCGGCGTCGCCGTCGTGGGCGATGCCCAGGTCCGCGCCGTGCTCGACGACGGCGGCGCGCAGCAGCGCCAGGTGGGTGGAGCCGCAGCCGTCGTTGATGTTCAGCCCGTCCGGCTCGGCGCCGATCGTGACGACCTCGGCCCCGGCGCGGGCGAACGCCTCGGGCGAGACGCGGGCGGCGGCGCCGTGCGCCTCGTCCAGGACGACCTTCAGGCCGTCGAGGCGGTTCGGGAGGACGCCGATGAGGTGGGCGACGTACCGGTCGAAGCCCTCCACGTAGTCCGTGACGCGGCCGACGCCGGCGCCGGTGGGGCGGGTCCACGGCTCACCGGTGCGGTGCTGCTCGTAGACCGTCTCGATGCGGTCCTCCAGCTCGTCGGCGAGCTTGTGGCCGCCCCGGGCGAAGAACTTGACACCGTTGTCCGGCATGGCGTTGTGGCTGGCGGAGAGCATGACCCCGATGTCGGCGCCGAGCGCGCCGGTCAGGTAGGCCACGGCCGGGGTCGGCAGCACGCCGACGCGCAGGACGTCGACGCCGGCGCTCGCCAGACCGGCCACGACGGCCGCCTCCAGGAACTCTCCGGAGGCGCGCGGGTCACGGCCGACCACGGCCGTCGGCCGATGGCCCTCGAAGGTGCCCGCCTCGGCCAGTACGTGTGCCGCGGCCACCGAGAGGCCGAGCGCGAGCTCGGCCGTCAGATCCGCATTGGCGACACCGCGCACGCCGTCCGTGCCGAAGAGTCGTCCCACTGGTGTCCTCCGAAAGTGCTCCGAAACGCAAAAGATCAGATCACGCAACCAACAAGCCTATGAACGCCTTATGCCGTTATATGCCCGAGGATGTCGATAAACGAACGCCCCGGCAGCACGAGAGGTGCCGCCGGGGCGAACGTGTAACGCGGATGAGCAGGCGGTTTAGCGCTTGCTGTACTGCGGGGCCTTGCGGGCCTTCTTGAGACCGGCCTTCTTGCGCTCGACCGCACGGTCGTCGCGGGAGAGGAAGCCGGCCTTCTTCAGGGTCGCGCGGTTGTTGTCCACGTCCGCCTCGTTCAGCGCGCGGGCCACACCCAGGCGCAGGGCGCCGGCCTGACCCGAGACGCCGCCACCCGCGATGCGGGCGATGACGTCGTAACGGCCGTCGAGCTCGAGCACCTTGAAGGGCTCGTTGACTTCCTGCTGGTGCACCTTGTTCGGGAAGTAGCTCTCGAGGGTGCGACCGTTGATCTTCCACTTGCCGGTGCCCGGAACGATCCGGACGCGGGCGATGGCGTTCTTGCGACGGCCCAGGCCGGCGGCGGGCTGCGGGTCGCCGAAGCGGCCGGCGAGCGACTCGGAGGTGTACTCACCCTCGACGGGGACCTCGGACTCGAAGGTGGTCACCTCGGCGAAGTTCTCCTCGCCCTCGGTGCCCTCGACGGTCTCAACAGTGGTCTCGGCCACGATTCTCCTCAGATCTTTCTTTGCGTCTTAGGGGGGAGGCCGGGACTACTGCGCGACCTGGGTGATCTCGTACGGAACCGGCTGCTGCGCAGCGTGCGGGTGCTGGTCACCCGCGTAGACCTTCAGCTTCGAGATCATCTGGCGGCCCAGGGAGTTCTTGGGGATCATGCCCTTGATGGCCTTCTCGACGGCCTTCTCGGGGTTGTTCGCGAGGAGGTCGTCGTAGCGCACGGAGCGCAGACCACCCGGGAACCCGGAGTGGCGGTACGCCATCTTCTGGGTCCTCTTGTTGCCGGACAGGTGAACCTTGTCGGCGTTGATGATGATGACGAAGTCGCCCATGTCCATGTGGGGGGCGTAAATCGCCTTGTGCTTGCCTCGCAGGAGGTTCGCAGCCGTGGTGGCGAGACGGCCCAGGACAATGTCCTGCGCGTCAATGATGTGCCACTGACGGGTCACATCGCCGGGCTTGGGGCTGTACGTACGCACTTCGTAGCCTTCGCTTCTTCAGTGGATGGGGTCCAGACACACGACACCTCTGAAGCGATCATGCAGCTGGGGCACACAATGCCGGGACGACGCCCGTATGCGAGCCACTGGTAACTGCTCCAGAGAACCTGCGCAAAGGCTCTGCGCGTCAAGAAGACGCAGCCCATACGCATAACAAACGTCGAGACTACCCGTCCGGCCCCGGACGGGTCAAAACGCGTCCCCTACCGCGCCCGCTCGACCCGCCGCTCGTCCCACACCGGCTCCGACGTCTCGCGGACGACCCCGTCCGAGCCGAAGACCAGGTACCGGTCGAAGCTCTTCGCGAACCAGCGGTCGTGCGTCACCGCGAGCACCGTGCCCTCGTACGCCTCCAGACCGTCCTGCAACGCCTCCGCCGACTCCAGGTCCAGGTTGTCCGTCGGCTCGTCCAGCAGCAGCGCGGTCGTGCCGGTCAGCTCCAGGAGCAGGATCTGGAACCGGGCCTGCTGCCCGCCGGACAGCTTCTCGAACGGCTGGTCCCCCTGCCGCTCCAGCTCGTAGCGGCGCAGTACGGACATCGCCCCGCCCCGGTCCTTGGCGTGCTCGGTCCACAGGATGTCGACCAGCGTGCGGCCCAGCAGCTCCGGGTGCGCGTGGGTCTGCGCGAAGTGCCCGGGGACCACCCGCGCACCGAGCTTCCACTCCCCCGTGTGCGCCACGGGCTCGCCCGCGAGCAGCCGCAGGAAGTGGGACTTGCCGGACCCGTTGGAGCCGAGGACCGCGACCCGTTCCCCGTAGAAGACCTCCAGGTCGAACGGTTTCATCAGGCCGGTCAGCTCCAGGCCCTCGCAGGTCACCGCGCGCACCCCGGTCCGGCCGCCGCGCAGCCGCATCCGGATGTCCTGCTCGCGCGGCGGCTCCGGCGGCGGGCCGGCCTCCTCGAACTTCCGGAACCTGGTCTGCATCGCGTGGTAGCGGCTCGCCATGTCGGGGCTGATCGCCGCCTGCTGGCGCAGCCGGTGCACGAGGGCCTTCAGCCGCTTGTGCTCCTCCTCCCAGCGCCGCAGCAGCTCCTCGAAGCGGGCGAACCGCTCCTTGCGGGCCTGGTGGTACGTGTCGAAGCCGCCGCCGTGCACCCAGACGTCGCTGCCGGCCGGGCCGGGCTCCACGCTGACGATCTTCTGTGCGGCGCGGGACAGCAGCTCCCGGTCGTGGGAGACGAAGAGCACCGTCTTGCGGGTCTCCCTCAGCCGCTCCTCCAGCCACCGCTTGCCGGGCACGTCCAGATAGTTGTCCGGCTCGTCCAGGAGCAGCACCTCGTCGGGGCCCCGCAGCAGGGCCTCCAGGACCAGCCGCTTCTGCTCACCGCCGGAGAGCGTGCGCACCTCGCGCCACTGCGCCTTCTCGTACGGGACGCCGAGCGCGGCCATGGTGCACATGTCCCACACCGTCTCGGCCTCGTAGCCGCGCGCCTCCGCCCAGTCGCTCAGCGCCTGCGCGTACGCCATCTGCGCGGCCTCGTCGTCCACGGTGAGGATGCGCTCCTCGGCCCGGTCGACGGCGAGCGCGGCCTCCCGGATACGGGGCTGCGCCACGGAGACCAGCAGGTCGCGGACGGTGCGCTCGTCGCGGACCGAGCCGACGAACTGGCGCATCACGCCGAGCCCGCCGCTCACCGACACCGAGCCGCCGTGCGGCTGCAGCTCCCCGGCGAGCAGCCGCAGCAGCGTGGTCTTGCCGGCCCCGTTCGCCCCGACGAGGGCGACGACGGCACCGTCGGCCACCCGGAACGAGGCATCGCCGAGCAGCACCCGCCCGTCCGGAAGGTAGTACTCAAGGTGGCCCGCTTCGAGATGTCCCATACAGAGCATTGTCACGGGCACCGGACGCTTGGCCCAACCGGATTACGCGGCGTCTAGGATGCGCGGCATGAGCTTTGGGGACGGGGGGCCTTCCAAGGGGCCCGAGGAGCCCGGCAGCGGCGGCACTCCCGACTGGGAGGCGCTGGCCGACGCCTCCGCGGCCCGCGCCCGGCGCAAGAAGTGGCTGCTGATCGGCGGCGGCGCCCTCACCGCGGCGGCCGTCGCCGCGGTCGTGGCGACGGCGGTGGTCTCCGCGAACGGCGGCGGCCCCTCCGCCGGCAAGCACGCGAGCGAGGCGCCCACGGCGGACGGCCTGCCCACCGGACTCCCCGCCCCCGAGCCGTCCTTCTCCTCGGTGGCACCCCCGCCCCCGCCGGACCCCCGGGACTACATCGCCGACGTCAAGAAGGACCGGCTGCCGGTCGACGTGGACGCCTTCTTCCCCGACGACAAGCTGACCGCCGGAGGCCGTACGTACGCCAGGGGCGCCACCCACCGCACCAAGCAGTGCGCGGCGACCACCCAGGGCGCGCTGGGCGCGGTCCTCACCGCCAACGGCTGCGACCAGGTCATCCGGGCCACGTACAGCCGCGACGGCGTGGCGGTCACCGTCGGCATCGCGGTCTTCGACACGGAGGCCCAGGCGAAACGCACCGCCCAGCTGGCGACCGGCGGCCTGGCCTCGCTGAGCGGCTCGGGCATCCCGGTCTTCTGCCGCGACGGCGTGATCTGCCGCCGTACGGCGAACTCGTACGGCCGGTACGCGTACTTCACGGTCGGCGGCTTCACGGACGGCCGCGACGCCACCAAGGCCGACAAGGACGTCTACACGACCGGCGACGACCTGACGGACTACACGTTCCGCCGCATCCGCCACCGCGGCGAGGTCCAGGCGTCGGCCGCCGCCGACATCACGACCACCTAGCAGCAGCCCGCCCCGGGGAGCGTCCGCACATTGCGCGCCTCCACCGCGCGCGCCGCCAGCAGCTCGTCCGCCGGATACGCGACCTCCTCCAGCGTCAGCCCGTGCGGGCGCACCACATGCACCCCGGGGTCGCGCACGGCGGCGGCCAGCACCTCGGCCGGCCACGGATCGGGGCGCCGCCCGTCGCCCACGAAGAGCATCGCCCCGACGAGGGCCCGCACCATGTTGTGGCAGAAGGCGTCCGCCTGCACGGTCCCGGTGATGATCCCGGTCTCCGCGTCGCGCACCCAGTGCAGCTTCTGGAGCGTCCGGATCGTCGTCGCGCCCTCGCGCTTCTTGCAGTACGCCGCGAAGTCGTGCTCCCCGGTCATCCGCGCCGCTGCGGCGTTCATCGCGGCCACGTCCAGCGGCCGGTCGTGCCAGAGCACATGGCCCCGGACGAGGGGGTCGACGCCGCCGGGGCGGTCGGCGACGCGGTACGCGTAACGGCGCCACAGCGCGGAGAACCGGGCGTTGAACCCCGGCGGTGCCTCCTTGATCCGCCAGACCCGCACATCGGGGGCCATCCGCCCGGCGAGCCGCCGCAGCAGCTTCTCGGCGTGCTCGGCCCACACCTCTTCCGGCAGGTCGACGTGGGCGACCTGGCCCCGGGCGTGCACCCCGGCGTCGGTGCGGCCGGCCACCGTCAGGTCGTACGTGCGTGAGGAGCGGGTCACGGTCCGCAGCGCATCCTCGATCTCGCCCTGGACCGTCCGCCGCGCGGTCTGCTTCGCCCAGCCCGAGAAGTCCTTGCCGTCGTAGGCCAGGTCCAGCCGTACCCGTACGAAGCCGGGCTCCACCTCGTCACTCACCAGCGCATCCTCTCAAGATCCCGCACAGCCGAACGGGCCCGCACCGCCCCGGAGGGTGATGCGGACCCGTTCAGTGGTTCCGGAACGCTCAGGCGTCCTTCGCGTCCTCGACGGACTCGACCGGGGTCTCGTCCTTCTTGGCCGCGTCTTCCTTGACCGCACGCTTGGTGGCGGCCTCGGCCTCACCGGTGGCCTGCTGCGCCACGGTCAGCGCCTCGACCAGCTCGATGACGGCCATCGGGGCGTTGTCGCCACGACGGTTGCCGATCTTGGTGATGCGGGTGTAACCACCGGGGCGGTTCTCGTACCGCGGGGCGATCTCGGTGAAGAGCGTGTGGACGACGCCCTTGTCCGTGATCGACTGCAGCACCAGGCGACGGTTGTGGATGTCGCCCTTCTTCGCCTTGGTGATGAAACGCTCCGCGACCGGACGCAGGCGGCGCGCCTTGGCCTCGGTCGTGGTGATGCGGCCGTGCTCGAACAGCGACTTCGCGAGGTTGTTGAGAAGAAGCTTCTCGTGCGCGGCGCTGCCGCCCAGACGGGCACCCTTGGCGGGCTTCGGCATGGGTTTTCTCCTTGTGTGCTGCACCGGCCGTATCAGGTACCGATGTCAGTTCCCACGCGGCGGCCGCCGCGCGGAAGTGTGAAATCAAGCCCGTCCGGCGATTGAGGACACGTCTTCAATCGCCGGAGTACAGGCTCAGTACTGCTCGGTCTCCACGAAACCGGCGTCCGCGTCGTCGTCGGCGCCGAAGGCGTCGGCGGCGGCGGTCGGGTCGAAGCCGGGAGGCGAGTCCTTCAGCGCCAGGCCCATACCGGCCAGCTTCGCCTTGACCTCGTCGATCGACTTCGCACCGAAGTTGCGGATGTCGAGCAGGTCCGCCTCGGAGCGGGCCACCAGCTCGCCCACCGAGTGGATGCCCTCGCGCTTGAGGCAGTTGTACGAGCGGACCGTGAGCTCCAGCTCCTCGATCGGCAGCGCCAGGTCCGCCGCGAGCGCGGCGTCCGTCGGCGACGGGCCCATGTCGATGCCCTCGGCGTCGATGTTGAGCTCGCGCGCCAGACCGAACAGCTCGACCAGGGTCTTACCGGCCGAAGCCATCGCGTCACGCGGACGCATGGCCTGCTTGGTCTCGACGTCGACGATCAGCTTGTCGAAGTCGGTGCGCTGCTCGACACGGGTCGCCTCGACCTTGTACGTGACCTTGAGCACCGGCGAGTAGATGGAGTCGACCGGGATACGGCCGATCTCCTGGCCCACCTGCTTGTTCTGGACGGCGGAGACGTAGCCGCGACCGCGCTCGACGGTCAGCTCCATCTCCAGCTTGCCCTTGCCGTTCAGCGTGGCGAGGACGAGGTCCGGGTTGTGCACCTCGACACCGGCCGGCGGAGCGATGTCCGCGGCGGTGACCAGGCCGGGGCCCTGCTTGCGCAGGTACATCACGACGGGCTCGTCGTGCTCCGAGGAGACGACCAGCTGCTTGATGTTGAGGATGAGGTCGGTCACGTCCTCCTTGACGCCCGGCACGGTGGTGAACTCGTGCAGGACACCGTCGATGCGGATGCTGGTGACAGCGGCACCCGGGATCGAGGAGAGGAGCGTGCGGCGCAGGGAGTTGCCGAGCGTGTAGCCGAAGCCCGGCTCCAGCGGCTCGATGACGAACCGCGAGCGGAATTCGTCGACGACCTCTTCGGTCAGCGACGGACGCTGAGCGATAAGCATGCTGTGATCCTTCAGTCGGGGGCACCCACTATTTGATGCCCGACAGATGTAACAAGGGTACGGGCGGTACGCCTCCGAAGAGGAGTACCGCCCGGACCCGGCGCTACTGGCGCACGGCCGTCACCGGCCGTGACAACTCAGACGCGGCGCCGCTTCGGCGGACGGCAGCCGTTGTGCGGCGTCGGGGTGACGTCCTGGATCGAACCGACCTCCAGGCCGGTGGCCTGGAGCGAACGGATCGCGGTCTCGCGGCCGGAGCCCGGACCCTTCACGAAGACGTCGACCTTGCGCATGCCGTGCTCCTGCGCGCGGCGGGCGGCCGACTCGGCGGCCATCTGCGCGGCGAAGGGGGTGGACTTGCGCGAGCCCTTGAAGCCGACGTGGCCGGCGGAGGCCCAGGAGATCACGTTGCCCGTGGGGTCCGTGATCGAGACGATCGTGTTGTTGAACGTGCTCTTGATGTGCGCGTGGCCGTGAGCGACGTTCTTCTTTTCCTTGCGACGCACCTTCTTGGCTGCGCCCTGACGTCCCTTGGGGGCATGTCTTGACTCCAGATGGAGAGGGGAGGTGATCGGTCCTACAGCGAAGACCGCTGGTTGCTGCGGAGGCCGGATATGCCGGTCGCCCGCAGTGCGTCCGCTGAGGACTACTTCTTGCCGGGCTTCTTCTTGCCGGCGATCGCGCGACGCGGACCCTTGCGGGTACGGGCGTTGGTGCTGGTGCGCTGGCCGTGGACGGGCAGACCGCGACGGTGACGGAGACCCTGGTAGCAGCCGATCTCGACCTTGCGGCGGATGTCGGCCTGGATCTCGCGGCGGAGGTCACCCTCGGTGCGGAGGTTGGCGTCCACGTACTCGCGGATCTTGACCAGGTCCTCTTCGGCCAGGTCACGAACGCGGGTGTTCGGGTTCACGCCGGAGGCGGCGAGGATCTCCTTGGACCGGGTGCGCCCGATACCGAAGACGTAGGTGAGGGCAACCTCCACGCGCTTTTCGCGCGGGATGTCAACACCTGAAACGCGTGCCATTCAATGGCTCCAGTTGTTAAGTCGGGGGTCTTCCGCAGAACCACTCCCGACCGCCGACCCCTCGCTGGGAGAGGTGGTACGTCCGGGTCCCCGGCCCCCGCCGGAGGTGCCGTCAGCCGTGGCTTGGACGGGCTCTGCGTATGTACGTGTTACGTGCGTCGCGCGAACTGCGAGATGCAGGGGGTCGTGCGTCAGCCCTGGCGCTGCTTGTGGCGCAGGTTGTCGCAGATGACCATGACCCGGCCGTGACGGCGGATCACCTTGCACTTGTCGCAGATCTTCTTGACGCTCGGCTTGACCTTCATGGGATGTCAGGTTCTCCGGGTCAGTGCCCACGTCCGCACGGAAGCGGACGGCGGCAAGATCTACTTGTAGCGGTAGACGATCCGGCCACGCGTCAGGTCGTACGGAGAGAGCTCCACGACGACCCGGTCATCCGGGAGGATGCGGATGTAGTGCATACGCATCTTGCCGCTGATGTGCGCGAGGACCTTGTGACCGTTCTGGAGCTCCACCTTGAACATGGCGTTCGGGAGGGACTCGATCACGGTGCCCTCAATTTCGATGGCACCTTGCTTCTTGGCCACGCTTCGCCCTTCGAATCGGCTACCTTGATCGACTTTCGTTCTTCGTATGCGGGCACACGGATGCACGAGAGCCGACGAGTCAGTCTACGTCAGCGGACTCCCAAAGGCGAATCCGTCAAGTTTGCCCACCGCGGGAGATCCTTAGACCTCCTGCGCGGCCCCAATCAGCCGAGGGGGTCCGGAGCGGCCTCGATGCCGTACTGCGCCAGCTTCTCGCGGCCGCAGTCCGGGGCGGTGAGGACCAGCGGGCCCTGCTCCGTGAGGGCGATGGAGTGCTCCCAGTGCGAGGACCAGGTGCCGTCCGTGGTGATCACGGTCCACTCGTCCTCCAGCACCTCCGTGTGCGGGGTGCCCAGCGAGACCATCGGCTCGATGGCCAGGCAGAGGCCCGGGACCAGCTTGACGCCCTTGCCGCGCTTGCGGGAGACGTAGTTCAGCAGGTGCGGGTCCATGTGCATCTCGGTGCCGATGCCGTGCCCGCCGTAGTCCTCGATGATCCCGTACTTGCCGGTGGCGGGGCGGGGCTGGCGGCGGATGTAGGACTCGATCGCCTTGGAGATGTCGACGAGGCGGTTGTTGACCTTCATCGCCGCGATGCCGGCCCACATCGACTCCTCGGTCACCCGGGAGAGCTCGATCAGCTCCGGCGCGTGCCCCGTACCGACGAAGGCGGTGTACGCGGCGTCGCCGTGCCAGCCGTCCACGATCGCGCCGGCGTCGATGGAGATGATGTCGCCGTCCTTGAGGACCGTCTTGTCGTCCGGGATGCCGTGGACGACGACCTCGTTCACCGAGGTGCAGATGGTCGCGGGGAACCCGCCGTACCCGAGGAAGTTCGACTTCGCGCCGTGGTCGGCGATCACCTTGCGGGCGACCTGGTCCAGGTCGCGGGTGGTGGCGCCGGGCACCGCCGCCTCACGGGTGGCCGCGTGGATGGCAGCGACCACCAGCCCCGCCTCGCGCATCTTCGCGATCTGCTCGGGGTCTTGATCTGCACCATGCTGCGGCGCCTTTCCGGTGGGACGGTGAACGGGGGGCGGGTCTTCCACGATACGCGGCGGCAAGCAGTCGGCCGCGGCGTCCGAGGACGCCGCGGCCGGCTTGTACTGCGCTACTGCGGGGTGGGCGCTCAGTCCTCCGCGGACTTCTTCAGCGCCTCCATGGCCCGGTCGGTCACATCGGTGACCTTGCCGAGCGCGGAGATGGTGACCACCAGGTCCTGAGCCCGGTAGTAGTCGATGATCGGCTCGGTCTGCGTGTGGTAGACCTCCAGCCGGGTACGCACCGTCTCCTCGCTGTCGTCGTCGCGCTGGTACAGCTCGCCGCCGCAGGTGTCGCAGACGCCCTCGGTCTTCGGCGGGTTGTACGTGGCGTGGAAGACGTGCGCGCTGTCGTTGCGGCAGATGCGGCGACCCGCGATCCGCTTCACGACCTCGTCCTCGGGGACCTCCAGGTCGAGCACGGCGTCCAGCTTCACGCCCTCGTCCTTGAGCATCACGTCCAGAGCCTCGGCCTGGCCCACGTTGCGCGGGAAGCCGTCGAGCAGGAAGCCGTTGACCGCGTCCGGCTGGGACATGCGGTCCTTGGCCATCCCGATCGTCACCTCGTCCGGCACCAGCTGCCCCGCGTCCATGTAGGCGCGGGCCCGCTTGCCAAGGTCGGTGCCCTGGCTGATGTTGGCGCGGAAGAGGTCGCCCGTGGAGATGTGCGGAATCGACAGGTTCTTGGCAAGGTACGCGGCCTGCGTTCCCTTGCCGGCACCCGGCGGGCCGACGAGGACGATTCGCATCAGCGGAGGAACCCTTCGTAATTGCGCTGCTGGAGCTGACTCTCGATCTGCTTCACGGTCTCCAGACCCACACCCACGATGATGAGGATGCTCGTCCCGCCGAACGGGAAGTTCTGGTTAGCGCCACCGAAGCTTGCCAACGCCATCGTCGGCACCAGAGCGATCAGACCCAGGTACAGCGAGCCCGGCCAAGTGATCCTGTTGAGCACGTAGCTCAGGTACTCGGCAGTAGGTCGACCAGCCCGGATACCCGGGATGAAGCCACCATACTTCTTCATGTTGTCGGCGACTTCCTCGGGGTTGAACGAGATCGCCACGTAGAAGAAGGCGAAGAACACGATCAGGAGGAAGTAGACCGTCATGTAGTACGGGTGGTCGCCCTTGGTCAGGTTGTCCTGGATCCAGATGGCCCAGCCGGCCTTGGAGTTGGAGAACTGGACGATCAGGGCCGGGATGTAGAGCAGCGAAGAAGCGAAGATGACGGGGATCACACCCGCCTGGTTCACCTTCAGCGGGATGTAGGTGGAGGTGCCACCGTACGAACGGCGTCCGATCATGCGCTTCGCGTACTGCACCGGGATGCGGCGCTGGGCCTGCTCGACGAAGACGACGAGGGCCACCATGACGAAGCCGACCAGGATGACGGTGAAGAACTCGATCCAGCCGTCCGCCAGCTTGCCGCTGGTCTTGATGGCCCACATGGCCGACGGGAAGGTCGCCGCGATCGAGATGAACATCAGGATCGACATGCCGTTGCCGATGCCGCGGTCGGTGATGAGCTCACCGAGCCACATCACGGCGGCGGTGCCGGCGGTCATCGTGATGACCATCGTGATGGTCGTGAACAGCGACTGGTTCGGGACGATCTGGTCGGCGACCGGGCAGCCGCTGAACAGGGCGCCGCTGCGGGCGGTGGCGACCAGGCCGGTGCCCTGGAGGATGGCGAGCGCGACCGTCAGATAACGCGTGTACTGCGTGATCTTCGCCTGGCCGGACGACCCCTCCTTCTTGAGCGCCTCGAGTCGGGGGATGACCACGGTCAGCAGCTGGAGAATGATGCTGGCCGTGATGTACGGCATGATGCCGAGCGCGAAGATCGTGATCTGCAGCAGCGCACCACCGCTGAACATGTTCACCAGGCCGAAGAGGCTGTTGTTGCCCTTGCTGGCCTGATCAACACAGGTCTGGACGTTCTCGTAGCTCACGCCCGGTACCGGGATGTGGGCCCCGAGCCGGTAGAGCACGATGATGCCGAGAGTGAAGAGCAGCTTCTTGCGCAGGTCGGGCGTCTTGAACGCCCGGGCGAAGCCGGTGAGCACGGTGCCTCCTGCGACCCCCGCGCAGAGCGTAGAGGTGACGGTCTTGAGGATCGACGGATACGAAAAGCCAAGGAGCCCGGGCGCGTGCGCCCAGGGGATACCACAGCAACGGACGCCACCTTACCGGCGTACATGCCCCCCTAGGAACGACCAACCGGGGATGCCCCATTTGAGAGGGCATCCCCGGTCGGATGTTCAGGCCACCTGAGTGTCCGAGTTGTCTCAGACGAGCTCGGTGACGGTACCGCCGGCGGCGGTGATCTTCTCCTTGGCGGAGCCGGAGACGGCGTCAACCGAAACCTGCAGCGCCACGGAGATCTCGCCCTGTCCGAGGACCTTGACGAGGTGGTTGTTGCGCACGGCACCCTTGGCGACCAGGTCGGCCACCGTGACCTCTCCACCCTCGGGGTAGAGCGTCGCGAGCTTGTCCAGGTTCACGACCTGGTACTCCGTGCGGAACGGGTTCTTGAAGCCCTTGAGCTTCGGCAGACGCATGTGGAGGGGCATCTGCCCACCCTCGAAGCGCTGCGGAACCTGGTAACGGGCCTTGGTGCCCTTGGTACCACGACCAGCGGTCTTACCCTTGGACGCCTCACCACGACCCACACGGGTCTTGGCGGTCTTGGCACCCGGGGCAGGCCGGAGGTCATGCGCCTTCAGCGGCTTGTTCTCCGCCATGTCAGTCGACCTCCTCAACCGTCACGAGGTGGCGGACGGTGTGCACCATGCCGCGGAACTCGGGGCGGTCCTCCTTGACAACCGAGTCGTTCAGGCGCTTGAGCCCGAGCGAACGCAGGGTGTCGCGGTGGTTCTGCTTGCTGCCGATGTACGACTTCGTCTGCGTGATCTTGAGGCGAGCCATTACGCACCCGCTCCCGCACGCGCACGAAGCAGGGCCGCGGGGGCGACGTCCTCGAGGGGCAGACCGCGGCGGGCCGCGATCTCCTCGGGACGCTGCAGGCCCTGGAGGGCCGCCACGGTCGCGTGCACGATGTTGATCGGGTTCGAGGACCCGAGCGACTTCGACAGGATGTCGTGGACGCCGGCGCACTCGAGAACGGCGCGCACCGGGCCACCGGCGATCACACCGGTACCGGGGGAAGCCGGCTTGAGCAGGACGACGCCCGCAGCCTTCTCACCCTGGATCGGGTGAGGGATGGTGCCCTGGATACGCGGGACCTTGAAGAAGTTCTTCTTGGCCTCTTCCACGCCCTTGGCGATGGCCGCGGGAACTTCCTTGGCCTTGCCGTAACCGACACCGACGGTGCCGTCACCATCGCCCACCACGACCAGCGCGGTGAAGCTGAAGCGACGACCACCCTTCACAACCTTGGCGACTCGGTTGATCGCGACGACGCGCTCGACGTACGCGGTCTTCTCGGCGGCGGCAGCGCCGCCGTCACGGCCCTTCCGGTCCCGCCGCTCGCCGCCACCGGCACCGCTTCCGCGGCGCTGGGGTCCAGCCATTGGATTTACCTCTCTCTGTTACGTCCGCTGTGCGTAGGAACCGGGGCTAGAACTTCAGCCCGGCTTCACGGGCGGCGTCAGCCAGAGCGGCAATCCGCCCGGCGTACTGGTTACCACCGCGGTCAAACACGACGGCCTCGACGCCTGCGGCCTTGGCACGCTCGGCGACCAGGGCGCCGACCTGCTTGGCCTGGCTGCTCTTGTCGCCCTCGCCACCACGGATGGAGACGTCCAGGGTCGACGCCGACGCGAGCGTGTGGCCCGCGATGTCGTCGATGATCTGGGCGACCATGTGGCGGTTGGAGCGGGTCACGACCAGGCGCGGACGCTCCGGCGAACCGGAGATGTGCTTGCGGACGCGGATGTGGCGCCGCTTGCGAGCCGCGCGCTTGTACGCGTCGCCCTTGGCGATCTTCACGCCGTATGCCATGGCTACTTACCAGCCTTTCCGACCTTGCGGCGGATGACCTCGCCGGCGTACTTGACGCCCTTGGCCTTGTACGGGTCAGGCTTCCGCAGCTTGCGGATCTTGGCCGCGGTCTCGCCGACCTTCTGCTTGTCGATGCCCTCGACGGTGAACTTCGTGGGGGTCTCCACCTTGAAGGTGATGCCCTCCGGGGCCTCGATCAGGATCGGGTGGCTGTAGCCCAGGGCGAACTCCAGGTTGGAGCCCTTCGCCTGGACGCGGTAACCGACACCGCTGATCTCGAGCGCCTTGATGTACCCCTGGGTCACACCGGTGATCATGTTCGCCACCAGCGTGCGGGACAGGCCGTGCAGGGCCTTGTTCTGACGCTCGTCGTTCGGGCGGACGACGTTCAGGACGCCGTCCTCACCCTTGGTGACCTCGATCGGCGACGCGACGGTGTGCGTGAGGGTGCCCTTGGGGCCCTTCACGTTGACCGTGCGGCCATCGATGGTGACGTCCACACCGGCGGGAACCTGGATGGGGAGCTTGCCGATTCGCGACATGAGCTATTCCTCCGTTCCCGACTACCAGACGTAGGCGAGGACTTCCCCACCTACGCCCTTCTTCTGAGCCTGCTGGCCGGTCAGGAGACCGTGGGACGTGGAGATGATCGCCACGCCCAGGCCGCCGAGGACCTTCGGCAGGTTGGTGGACTTTGCGTAGACACGCAGACCCGGCTTCGAAATCCGCTTGATGCCGGCGATCGAGCGCTCGCGGTTCGGGCCGAACTTCAGCTGGAGGACGAGGTTCTTGCCGACCTCGGCGTCCTCGACCTTCCAGCCGGTGATGAAGCCCTCCTGCTGGAGGATCTCCGCGATGTGCGACTTGATCTTGCTGTGCGGCATCACGACGTCGTCGTGATACGCCGAGTTCGCGTTGCGCAGACGCGTGAGCATGTCTGCGATGGGATCAGTCATGGTCATGAGTTGGCCTTCGGCCTCTCTCGCCGGGGTTTCCTGTATGCGCCATCCCTCTCCCCGCTCAGAGGCGGGACGGGTGCGGTGCGGGGACCTACGGCGTAGTAAGTCGGTCATGGGCGGCAGGCGCCCAACCCTGCAAGCCTACGGCATGCGGGGCCGGGCTCCTGCCGACCAGATGCTTACCGAGAGTCTCCGGTGATTCCCAACGCCCAAAGGGCGAAGGAGAATTACCAGGAGCTCTTGGTCACGCCCGGCAGCTCGCCACGGTGAGCCATCTCACGAAGGCACACGCGGCAGAGGCCGAACTTGCGGTAGACGGAGTGGGGCCGGCCGCAGCGCTGGCACCGGGTGTAACCCCGGACGCCGAACTTCGGCTTACGGGCGGCCTTAGCGATCAGAGCCTTCTTCGCCACGGTCAGTTCTCCTTGAACGGGAAGCCGAGGTGACGAAGGAGGGCACGACCCTCGTCGTCATTGGTCGCCGTGGTGACCACGGTGATGTCCATGCCCCGGACCCGGTCGATCTTGTCCTGGTCGATCTCGTGGAACATGACCTGCTCCGTGAGACCGAAGGTGTAGTTGCCACGGCCGTCGAACTGCTTGGGCGACAGGCCGCGGAAGTCACGGATACGCGGCAGCGCGAGCGACAGCGTACGGTCCAGGAACTCCCACATGCGGTCACCGCGGAGGGTGACGTGGCAGCCGATCGGCTGACCCTCGCGCAGCTTGAACTGCGCGATCGACTTGCGGGCCTTGGTGACGGCCGGCTTCTGACCGGTGATCGTGGTGAGGTCCTTGACGGCACCGTCGATCAGCTTGGAGTCGCGGGCGGCGTCGCCCACACCCATGTTGACCACGATCTTGACCAGACCGGGGATCTGCATGACGTTCTCGTAGGAGAACTCCTCACGCAGCTTGCCGGCGATTTCCTCGCGGTAGCGCGTCTTGAGACGCGGCGCGGTGGTGGTAGTCATCAGATGTCCTCACCGGTGCGCTTGGCAACACGGATCTTGTTGCCCTCGTCGTCAAAGCGGTAGCCGACGCGAGTAACGACCTTGTTGCCGTCCTTCTCAACAACCAGCTGCACGTTGCTGACGTGGATCGGGGCCTCGGTCGTCACAATGCCACCGGTCTGCGAACCGCGAGCGGTCTGGCCGGCCTTGGTGTGCTTCTTGACCCGGTTGACACCCTCGACGAGGACGCGGTCCTGAGCGGGGTAGGCCACGATGACCTTGCCCTGCTTGCCCTTGTCCTTACCGGTGATGACCTGTACCAGGTCGCCCTTCTTGATCTTCATGCTTACAGCACCTCCGGCGCGAGCGAGATGATCTTCATGAACTTCTTCTCGCGCAGCTCACGGCCCACCGGGCCGAAGATACGGGTGCCGCGGGGGTCGCCGTCGTTCTTCAGAATGACGGCGGCGTTCTCGTCGAAGCGGATGTACGAGCCATCCTGGCGACGACGCTCCTTGACGGTGCGAACGATGACCGCCTTGACGACGTCACCCTTCTTCACGTTGCCACCGGGGATCGCGTCCTTGACGGTGGCGACGATGACGTCACCGATGCCCGCGTAGCGGCGACCCGAGCCACCGAGAACACGGATGGTGAGAATTTCCTTCGCACCCGTGTTGTCGGCGACGCGCAGTCGCGACTCCTGCTGGATCACGTCTATCTCCTGATCGTCTGCCGGTTCCCGGCAGGGGCCCCGCTAACGGGAGCCCCTGCCGAGCCTGGCGGAACTGACCTGAGGGGAAGTCCCCTCAGGAATTACTTGGCCTTCTCGAGGATCTCGACGATGCGCCACCGCTTCGTGGCGGACAGCGGCCGGGTCTCCATCAGGAGGACGCGGTCGCCGACGCCGGCGGCGTTCTGCTCGTCGTGGGCCTTGAGCTTGTTCGTACGGCGGATGACCTTGCCGTACAGCGCGTGCTTCACGCGGTCCTCGACGGCGACGACGACGGTCTTGTCCATCTTGTCGCTGACGACGAGGCCCTCGCGGGTCTTGCGGAAGCCGCGCTCGGCGGTCTTGCTCTCAGTCACAGTCTTCTCGCTCATCAGACGCTCTCCACCGTCTCGATACCGAGCTCGCGCTCGCGCATCAGGGTGTAGATCCGGGCGATGTCCTTACGGACGGACTTGAGCCGACCGTGGTTCTCGAGCTGACCCGTCGCCGCCTGGAAGCGGAGGTTGAACAGCTCTTCCTTGGCCTCGCGGAGCTTGTTGAGGAGCTCCTCGTTGCCCAGCTCGCGCAGCTCGGACGCCTTGGTACCGGCCGACATCACGCTTCACCTGCCTCGCGCTTGACGATCCGGCACTTCATCGGCAGCTTGTGGGCCGCACGAGTCAGCGCCTCACGGGCGATCTTCTCGTTGGGGTACGACAGCTCGAACATGACGCGTCCGGGCTTGACGTTGGCGATCCACCACTCCGGGGAACCCTTACCGGAACCCATGCGGGTCTCGGCAGGCTTCTTGGTGAGGGGACGGTCCGGGTAGATGTTGATCCAGACCTTGCCGCCACGCTTGATGTGACGCGTCATGGCGATACGAGCGGACTCGATCTGACGGTTCGTCACGTACGCCGGGGTCAGCGCCTGGATGCCGTACTCGCCGAACGCAACCTGCGTGCCACCCTTGGACATGCCGCTGCGCTTCGGGTGGTGCTGCTTGCGGTGCTTGACCCTACGGGGGATCAGCATTTCGGTCAGGCCTCCGTTCCGGTGCTCTCAGCAGCCGGAGCAGCGGCGGTCGCCTCGGCCTTGGGGGCCTCGGCGGCCGGAGCCGACTGCTGCGGCTTGCGGCCGCGGCCGCCACGCTCGCCACCGCGGCCACCGCGGCCGGCCGGGCGGTCAGCGCCGCCACGGGCCGGGCGGTTGCCCGCACGGGCAGCAGCGTTCTCGGCGCGGACCTCGGCGATGTTCTTGACGTCGCCCTTGTAGATCCAGACCTTCACGCCGATGCGGCCGAAGGTCGTCTTGGCCTCGAAGAAGCCGTAGTCGACGTTCGCGCGGAGCGTGTGCAGGGGCACACGGCCCTCGCGGTAGAACTCCGAGCGGGACATCTCGGCGCCGCCGAGGCGACCGCCGCACTGGACCTTGATGCCCTTGGCGCCGGCCTTCATCGTGCTCTGCATGCTCTTGCGCATGGCACGACGGAAGGAGACGCGGGAGGAAAGCTGCTCGGCGACGGCCTGGGCCACCAGCTGAGCGTCCACCTCGGGGTTCTTGACCTCGAGGATGTTCAGCTGGACCTGCTTGCCGGTCAGCTTCTCCAGCTCGCCGCGGATGCGGTCGGCCTCGGCGCCGCGGCGGCCGATGACGATGCCCGGGCGAGCGGTGTGGATGTCGACGCGGACGCGGTCGCGGGTGCGCTCGATCTCAACCTTCGAGATACCGGCGCGCTCCATGCCCTTCGTCATCATGCGACGAATGGCGACGTCTTCCTTGACGTAGTCCTTGTACAGCTTGTCGGCGTACCAGCGGGACTTGAAGTCCGTGGTGATGCCGAGCCGGAACCCGTGCGGGTTTACCTTCTGGCCCATTACCGGGTTCCTTCCTTGCTGCTGACGACCACGGTGATGTGGCTGGTCCGCTTACGGATCCGGTAGGCACGGCCCTGGGCACGCGGACGGAACCGCTTCAGGGTCGGGCCCTCATCCACGTACGCCTCGCTGATGACCAGCGAAGAGGCGTCGGTGTGGTCGTAGTTGTGTGCGGCGTTGGCAATGGCGCTGTCCAGCACCTTGCCGACCGGCACGCTCGCGGCCTGCGGGGCGAAACGCAGGACCGCCTGAGCCTCCGTGGCGTCCATGCCACGGATGAGGTCCACCACGCGGCGGGCCTTCATGGGCGTGACGCGGATGTACCGCGCCTGGGCCCTGGCTTCCATGGTTGTCCCTTCGGTGTAAGTCATAGTCAGTCACCCCGCGTTAGCGGCGCTTCGACTTCCGGTCGTCCTTGACGTGGCCGCGGAAGGTGCGAGTCGGCGAGAACTCGCCGAGCTTGTGGCCGACCATCGACTCGGTGACGAACACCGGGACGTGGATCTTGCCGTTGTGCACCGCGATGGTGTGACCCAGCATGGCCGGGACGATCATCGAGCGACGGGACCAGGTCTTGATGACGTTCTTGGTGCCTGCCTCGTTCTGTGCGTCCACCTTCTTGGCGAGGTGGCCGTCGACGAAGGGCCCCTTCTTGAGACTGCGCGGCATCTAAACCCGCTCCTAGCGCTTCTTGTTCGTCTTGCGGCGGCGGACGATGTACTTGTTCGACGCCTTCTTGGGCGAACGAGTACGACCTTCCTTCTTACCCCACGGCGAAACCGGGTGACGGCCACCGGAGGTCTTGCCCTCACCACCACCGTGCGGGTGGTCGACCGGGTTCATGACGACACCACGGACGGTCGGGCGGACGCCCTTCCACCGCATACGGCCGGCCTTGCCCCAGTTGATGTTCGACTGCTCGGCGTTGCCGACCTCGCCGATGGTGGCGCGGCAGCGGGCGTCGACCAGGCGGATCTCACCCGACGGCATACGAAGGTGGGCCATGGTGCCCTCCTTCGCCAGCAGCTGCACGGAGGCACCCGCGGAGCGGGCGAACTTCGCGCCGCCGCCGGGCCGCAGCTCGATGGCGTGGATGGTCGTACCGACCGGGATGTTGCGCAGCGCCAGGTTGTTGCCGGGCTTGATGTCGGCGGCCGGGCCGTTCTCGACACGGTCGCCCTGCGTCAGGCCACGCGGCGCGATGATGTAGCGCTTCTCGCCGTCCGCGTAGTGCAGGAGCGCGATGCGCGCGGTGCGGTTGGGGTCGTACTCGATGTGCGCGACCTTGGCCGGCACGCCGTCCTTGTCGTGACGACGGAAGTCGATCACGCGGTAGGCGCGCTTGTGGCCACCACCCTGGTGGCGAACGGTCACACGACCGGTGTTGTTACGGCCGCCCTTGTTGTGCAGGGGGCGGACCAGCGACTTCTCCGGCGTGGACCGCGTGATCTCGACAAAGTCGGCGACGCTGGAGCCACGACGGCCCGGGGTCGTCGGCTTGTACTTGCGGATACCCATTTCTCAGTCCTCGTCCGATTCCGGACGACTCGGCCTCACTAGGAGGTCGGGCCGCCGAAGATGTCGATACGGTCGCCCTCAGCGAGGGTCACGATGGCGCGCTTCGTGTCGGCGCGCTTGCCGAAACCGGTGCGGGTGCGCTTGCGCTTGCCCTGGCGGTTGATCGTGTTGACCCCGGTGACCTTGACCGAGAAGACCGCCTCGACGGCCTGCTTGATCTGGGTCTTGTTGGAGCCCGGCGCGACGATGAACGTGTACTTGTTCTCGTCGAGCAGCGCGTAGCTCTTCTCCGAGACAACCGGCTTGACGAGAACGTCGCGCGGGTCGGAGTAGGTCTTGCTGGTAACGGTCGCCTCGCTCATCAGGCGTCGCTCCCTTCGGTCTCGGTCTGGGGGCCAGACACGAAGGACTCGAAGGCGGCCTGGGTGAAGACCACGTCGTCAGAGACGATCACGTCGTACGTGTTCAGCTGGCCCGGCTCCAGGATGTGCACCTGGGGCAGGTTGCGTGCGGAGAGCCACGCGGCCTCGTCGCTGCGGTCGACGACCAGGAGCAGGTTCTTGCGCTCCGAGATCTTGCCGAACAGCGTCTTGGCGGCCTTCGTGGAGACCCCACCCTCGACCACGCCGGTGACGACGTGGATACGGGAGTGACGCGCCCGGTCGGAGAGGGCACCGCGGAGGGCGGCGGCCTTCATCTTCTTCGGGGTGCGCTGCGAGTAGTCACGCGGCTGCGGGCCGTGGACGACGCCACCGCCGACGAACTGCGGCGCGCGGGTCGAACCCTGGCGCGCGCGGCCGGTGCCCTTCTGGCGGTACGGCTTGCGCCCACCACCGCGGACCTCGCCACGGGACTTGGTCTTGTGCGTGCCCTGACGGGCAGCTGCCAGCTGTGCGACGACGACCTGGTGGATCAGCGGAACGCTGGTCTTCGCGTCGAAGATCTCCGCGGGGAGCTCGACGGTACCGGCCTTGTCGCCTGCCGGCGAAAGGATGTCAATGGTGCTCATTACCTCAAGCCCCCTTGGCCGCGGTACGGACCAGGACGAGGCCGCCGTTCGGACCGGGGACCGCGCCCTTGATGAGGAGCAGACCCTTCTCCGCGTCAACCGCGTGGATGGTCAGGTTCTGGGTGGTGACGCGCTCGTTACCCATGCGACCGGCCATGCGCATGCCCTTGAAGACACGCCCAGGGGTGGCGCAGCCACCGATCGAACCGGGGGAACGGTGCTTGCGCTGCACGCCGTGACCGGCGCCGAGGCCCCGGAAGTTGTGACGCTTCATGACACCGGCGAAGCCCTTGCCCTTGCTCTTGCCCGTGACGTCGACCTTGACGCCGGACTCGAACACCTCGGCATTGATCTCCTGGCCGAGCGTGTACTCGCTGGCGTCAGGAGTGCGGATCTCCACCAGGTGGCGGCGCGGGGTGACGTCGGCCTTGGCGAAGTGACCCTTGAGGGGCTTGTTCACCTTGCGCGGGTCGATCTCGCCGAAGGCGATCTGCACCGACTCGTAGCCGTCGCTGTCGTTCGTACGGACCTGCGTCACGACGCACGGACCGGCCTTGACGACGGTCACCGGGACGACCCGGTTGTTCTCGTCCCAGACCTGGGTCATGCCGAGCTTCTCGCCCAGGACGCCCTTGATGTTCTTGCTCATCTCGGCCGTCCCCTCAGAGCTTGATCTCGATGTCGACGCCAGCCGGCAGGTCGAGACGCATCAGCGAGTCAACCGTCTTCGGCGTGGGGTCGAGGATGTCGATGAGGCGCTTGTGCGTGCGCATCTCGAAGTGCTCGCGAGAGTCCTTGTACTTGTGCGGCGACTTGATGACGCAGTACACGTTCTTCTCAGTGGGCAGCGGCACCGGGCCCGCGACCGACGCACCAGTGCGGGTCACCGTCTCGACGATCTTCTTCGCCGAGGAGTCGATGACCTCGTGGTCGTAGGCCTTGAGCCGGATGCGGATCTTCTGTCCCGCCATGGCTACTAGTAGTCCTGTCTCTCGTTTAACGCTCTGGAACCCGGGGTTCTGGTATCCCCACCTCCGACCCACGCGGTCGGGCGTGTCGCATCCCCTCTACGCAGAAGTCCCGAAGGATTTCCCAACCAAGGGGGTGCGGGCCGAAGACCACGCTGCCGGGGGTGAAACCCCACCGGGTGCCTGGCCGGTGCCCCACTTACGCTTCCCGGAAGATTCCCGTACGTCCGGCCCGCATGGGGCCGACGAGTACTGTGGGACTCGCTTCCGGTCCTCCCGGCGGGAGGCGCGCAGCATTGACACTCAACCGAGCAACCTGGCTAGTGTGCCATACGGGCTGCGGGCCTGGCCAATCGGGCCGAGGATCTTACCCCGGCCGAGTGGCTGGTCAAACGCAGGCGCGCATCGGGGCGACCCCGGGCCCCGCCCTCTGTGGAAGGTACGGGGCGGCGCGGGCCGTACGAGATCACCCCGGAAAGACGCGCACCGCGGGATGCCTGCTCGGAACGTCCCCGGGCAGGCCTCGCCGCTCGACCGAGCCGTCGATCAACCCGACGAGGAAGGCGACGGCCCCGCCCGGAAACTCCCACCACTCATCGTTCCTGCTGTTCACGACGATGGGCCAGGCATCGGGGTCCGAACCCGCGACCCGCCAGTAGAAGACGTCACCGGAGAGGGACTCACTCCAGGGAAGCAGCCCATTGGGCGCCGGATAGGCCGTATACCCTTCCGCCATGTCGTCGTCCTCCAGATCCCGCAGGATTTCAAGTTCCTGACGGATTCCGTCGACAAAAGCGGACTCGGCACCGGGTCGAGGCAGCGGCACGCGCAGGAACCCGTCGAACTCCAGTGTCGGGTAGCGGCGGGCCAGCTCCTTGAAGTCCGTCGGCAGGTCGCAGCCCAGCGCCGAGGAGACAGCGGCGAAATCGATGGGGCGTGACGCCTCGGAGCGGAACGGCACCATGGCGGGAGCCACGTCTTCCAGAGCTGTCACGTTCAGCATGTCGTCTGCCAATCAGAGCTGTTCTGGACCGTCACATCGAAGAGACGCCCATTCTTCGTGTATGCCGTCATTCGGATACTTTCCGGTATCGCGCTGTTTCCGGCACCGTAGATGAGCTGACCGGAATAGAAGACGGGATTGTTCGCCCTCAGCTGCTTCGCCATCTTGTTCTCGCAGCGCTTCATTCCGCTCTTGTTCATCCGGTCGTACCCGGTGAACAGATTCTCGGTCCGCCATTCACCGTGGAACATGTCTCCGATGATGTGCGTGCGATTGTAGATCGGCTTGCCCGAGGCATCCACGTTGTTGCCCTCCGGGAATCCGGAGACGGACACAGCGGCGCCGTCGTCACGCTTGCTCCCCTTGGGCTTGAGGTCGGCCGGGCAGATGAGGCCGGTCGCTCCGTCCGGGCGGCCGTTCCGCAGGGGCTGGTAGTTGTACCGCTCCGCGCGTGACGTGTCGCAAGGATCGTCGCGTGTGTCCGTGCCACTGCCGCCACCGGGGGCCGCGGCCGGATCAGGGGCCAGCAGCCCATCGGCGAACTCCTGGCCGCCCGCGCGCGGGAAGGACTTGAAGTATCCGCGCAGCTCCTCCTGGGTCACTTCCAGTTCGGCCTGGGACCGAGTCATCGAGTTGTCGACGAACGCCTGGTGCTCGGCGTCCGTGTCCTTGCTGCTCGTCGGCCTGGCGTGGACAACGCGCAGGACGGCCTTGATCATCTGGGCCCACGGCGGCGGCGGGGCGGCGGGGGCGGGCCCGGCGGACGGGGTGCCTGCGGGCGTCCTGGCGCGCGGTAGGGCGTGTAGTCGGAGTAGCTCGGGTGATCCCGCGCCGGTGAACCGGAATGCTTCCGCGCGGCCGCCGCCTGCGCCGCCGCCTGGGCGGCGATGGCGTTCGCGGTGGACGACATCGAGTTGCCGAAGATGTTGGTGTGCGAGGTCGTCGCCGAACTGCTGCTGGAGTGCGACCAGGGCCACGAGAAGGAAGGCCACGAGATGTGCACCGGGTGCTGCCGGTAGTACTCGGAGATGGACGATCCCAGGTACCCGGCCAGCAGGGTGCCCAAGGCCGCCTCGCCGATGCACAGGTCCTCCAGGCAGTGCCCGCTCGGGTCCGTGTTGAGCAGCGGACTGCCGGCCCCGTACGCGTAACGGTTGGCCTGCCCGGACGGCGCCGGGTTCAGGGTCCAGGAGTCGCGGGAGGAGAAGCCGCCGGTGGACGGGTCGTACCAGCGGGCGTGCATGTCCACCTGCCCGGAGTCCGGGTCGGTGTACTCGCCCTGGTAACCGAGGGAGCCCGTCCCGCCCGCCGTCCGGGCGGTGACCTGGCCGAACGGCGAGTACGCGGAGGAGCCCGCGAGCTCACCGGTGGCCGGCGTGAAGCGGCCGGTCACATCGCCGTGCTGGTCGGAGAGGACCGCCGAGGCGTTGCCGCCGTCCGGGTCCGCGGTGGCCACCGCGTCACCGTCGGGGCCCCGGAAGACCAGCGAGCCGCCATCGCTGACCAGGTCGTTCGACTGGTCGGCGTACGTGAAGGCGTCGTCCCCACGGCCCACCACGCGCCCGAGGCCGTCGTAGGTGTAGGTGGTGTCGTCGCTGGTGATCATGCGTCCCAGCGCGTCGAACGCCGCCGTGTGCGTGACGCCGCCCTCGGTGCTGCCGGTCCGAGTACCGCGCGGTGAGTAGCTGTACGAGGTGTCCCCCGCGGTCAGCAGCCGGTTCCGAGCGTCGTACGTGGCCGTGGTCGAACCGGCCTTGGTGCGGTTGCCGGCGGCGTCCCAGCCGTACGACGTCTTCGCGCCGTCGGCCCCGGTCCACTCTGTGAGCCGGCCCGCCCAGTCGTAGGCGTAGTCCTGCTCACCGTGTCCCGCCGTACCGCTGGTGGTCTCCGACACCAGGCGGGACGCGGCGTCGTAGCCGTATCCGGTGGACGCAGTCGTCGCGCCGCCGGGGGCCTTGAGCGTGTCGGAGGTCAGCCGGTCCAGGGCGTCGTAGGAGAAGGACCGGTGAGCGCCCGACGTGCCGTAGCCGACCGAAGTCAGCCTGGAGGCGTTGTCGTACCCGTAGGTCAGGGTCGTCGCGGTCAGCGGATCGGCCGCCGAGGCGAGGCGGCCCGCCGTGTCGTAGCCGAAGACCGCGTGGCCCGCGGCGTCCGTGCGCCCGGTGAGGTGTCCCTCCTCGTCGTAGGCCAGCGTGGCCGTGCCCGAGGGGCCGGACGCGGTGAGCAGATTGCCCCGGTCGTCGTAGGTGTAGCGGTCGGTCCCGCCCGGGGCGCTCACCGAGGTGAGGTTCCCGGCCGCGTCGTAGCCGTAGCGGTCGGCGGTGGTCGCCGCCTCGGCGCCGGACCCTGTGACCTCGGTGACGCGGCCCAGCGCGTCGAAGGTGCGCGTCTGCGTCACCCCGCCCGGCTGGCGCTCCTCGGCGGGACGACCCGCCGCGTCGTACACCGTGGTCCAGGTGCGGTCGGCCTCGGCCGGGTCGGCCGTGGTGGACGGCTCGACGATCGACTCCGGCTGACCGTGGCTGGTGAAGGTGGTCCAGGTGGTGTTTCCGCGTCCGTCGGTCAGCCGAGTCCGCTGTCCGGCCGCGTCGTAGCCGAAGGTAGTGGTGATGGACGTGTCGGCGTCGACGGGCTCGACCAGCTCGGTGAGCCGCCCCAGCGCGTCGTAGCGCTGCCGGACGGTGTGGTGCAGGGCGTCCGTGACGGCGACGGGGTTGCCGTCGGCGTCGTACGTCGAGCTGCGGGTGCTCAGCACCTTGCCCGTGGCGTCCTCGTCGGAAGCGGAGACGGCGCGCCCGGCCAGGTCGAATCCGGCGCGGGTGGTCCGGCCCTGCGGGGTCGTGGTCGACGTGGTGAGCCCTGTCGGCCCGTAGGTGTAGAGCGTCTTCTTCCCTGCGGCGTCCGTCTGCGAGACCGGCTCGCCGGCCGCGTTGTACTCGCTGCCCTCGGTGATCCCGGTGGGGCTCTTCGTGGCGACCAGGTTGCCGGAGTCGTCGTACGTCAGCGTGGTGGTGAACGCGCCCGGAGCCGGTCGGCGCTCCAGCCGGGTCGAGGTGATCTGCCGCCCGAGGTCGTCGTAGGTGGCCTCGGAACGGGCGCCGGTGGGCTCGGTGACCGACAGCTGCTCGCCCAGGAGGTCGTTCGTCATCGTGGTGACGGGCCGGTCGGCGCCCTCGGCCGGGGCCGGCCGGGTCACTCCGGCGAGGTGGCCGAGCTGGTCGTAGGTGTAGGTGGTGACCCCGCCCAGCTCGTCCGTCTCGGTGACCGGCCGCCCCGCGGAGTCGTAGGTACGGGAGGTGCGGGTGACGAGCGGGGAGCCGCCCGGCGGGGTGTAGCCGGGCAGGGTGGTGGCGGTCTCCCGGCCGAGTCCGTCGTACGTGGTGTGCGTGACGTTCCCGTCGGGGTCCTGCTGGTCGGTCGGGTCGCCGAAGGCGTTGTAGCCGGTGCGGGTGACCGGGCGGACGGTGCTCGCGCCGCCGTCGCGGGTCTCCGCGGTGACCGGGGGTGCCTTCGCCTCGGTCTGGCGGCCGAGCGCGTCGTAGCCGTAGTCGGTGGTGTACGCGGCGGCGTCCGCGCCGGGTGCGTTGCCCCGCGCCGAGGTCTCGGACAGCACCAGGCCGCGGTCGTCCACGGTCCGGGTGGTGACCAGGTCCTCGTCGCCGTTCTCCACCGTCAGGCGGGTGGCCTCGCCGGTGATGTCCCGCTCGTAGGTGACCTTCTCGGCGCGGCTGCCGCCCGCTCCGGTGTGCGTCTCGGTGAGAACGGCGCCGGACGCGTCGAAGGTGTAGGCGGTGCGCCGCGCCAGGCCGGACGGGTCGAGGACCTCCGCGGTGGTGCGGCCCGCCGCGTCCACCTCGTAGGCGGTGGTGACGGTGCCGTTGCCGGTGGTCTCGGAGGTGAGGTTGCCCGCGGCGTCGTACTTCTTCTCGCTGAGGACGAGGTCCCGGGTGGTGCCGTCCGGGTTGTGGAACCCGGTCAGGATCTGCCGCGCCTCCAGCCCGTCGTCGTAGTAGGTGGTGCGGGTCGTGCGGCCCATGGCGTCCGTGTGCTCGGCGAGCCGGCCCGCCGGGTCGTACGCGTAGGAGTCGATGACCTTGTCGACGGGGTCGGACGGGTTGTTCGGGTCGCCCTTCCAGTCCTTCAGGGTCACCTCGGCGAGCGCGCCGAGCGCGGTGTAGGCGTACTCGTAGCTCTGGCCGTCGGCCGTGGTGCCGGCGACGCGGTGGCCGAACACGTCGTAGGTGCTGGTCTCGGTCGCCCCGGACGGGTCGGTCATCGACTTCTGCCGCCCGTGCGTGTCGTAGCCGCGCTCGGTGGTGCGGGCCGGGTCGCCGCCCACGGTGTCGGAGACCGACTCGGTGAGCACGTTGCCGTCGGCGTCGTAGGTGTAGGTGGTCCTCGCCCGGTGCTGCTTGCCGGTGACCGCGTTGGGGACGGCGGGATCGGTCACCGTGACCGGCCGGGATTCACCGTCGTAGACGGTCGTCGTGGTGACGCCGTCGGGCTGGGCGTCGGACGTCTCCTTCTGGGCGGTCTCGCGGCCGAGCGCGTCGTAGGCGTACGCGGTGGCCACGCCCGCCGGATCGGTCACCTCGGCCAGGTCACCCGCCGCGGTGTACGCGCGCTCGGTCACCCCGCCCCGTGCGTCCGTCGTGTCGGCGAGCAGGCCCGCCGGGACCGTGCCGCCGCCGACCGCGGGCTCGGTGCCGTCGGTGAAGGTGGAGGACTCGGTGCGGCCGGAGGGGAAGTCCGGGGTGGCCGGGGTGGTGGTGGAGACGCGGTCGCCGTGGGCGTCGTAGCCGTACGTCGTCTTGTACGTGTCGTCGGACGCGCTCGCCGAACGGGCGTCGCGGACGGCGGTCAGCTGGTCGTTGCGGGGGTCGAGCGGGTCGGAGGTGTTCAGGTAGTAGGCGTAGTACGCGGTGTGGCAGGTGGCCTCGTCGGCGGCGTCGCGGCAGGTGGTCTGGGAGACCTTGTTGCCGCGTTCGTCGTTGCCGAAGCGGGTGACGGTGCCGTCGGGGCCGGTGGTGGCGGCCAGGAAGCCGCCGGTGTCGTAGGCGAAGGTGCCGGTGTGGCCCGCCGTGTCCTTCTGGCTGATGAGCCGGTTGCCCTGGAGCGGGTCGTAGGTGTACGCGGACGTGCGCTTCTCGGGGTCGGTGACCGTGACGGTGAGGGTGGTGGTGCCGTCGACGGCGTCCTGGTCGTCGGTGGCGGGCTTGGCGTCGGTCCCGGTCGCCGCGAGGTCGGAGAGCGTGTAGTCGCCGCCGTTCGCGTCGGTGTACGAGGACACCCGGTCGTGCACGGTGTCGTACGCGACCGCGGAGTGCACGCGTCCGCTGGGCAGGGTCACCCCGGTGAGCTGCTGGGCGACCTGGGCGGCGGCGTGGTGCTGGGCGATGGTGCTCGCGCCGAGGGGGCGGCTGTAGACGGCTGCCTCGTCGATGTCGCCGGTGAGGTGGCCGATGGTCCCGGTGGTGGCGGCCCAGCCGTTCCAGTAGCCGGCGCCGAGGTAGACGAAGCGCTGGTCGTACTGGGTGATGTCGCCGCTGAGGCTGCCGGCCTTCTTGCCGTCGAGGTACAGCGTCTGGGTGTTGCCGGCGGCGGTGAGGGCCGCGTGGTGCCAGGTGCCGTCGTTGACGGTGGTGGCCGAGGTGATGGGCGCGGCCTTGCCGTTCCAGAACTCGCCGCGCAGCTTTCCGTCAGTGCCGACGTAGAGGGCGGGGGTGTTCTTGCCGGCGGTGGCCTCTTCCAGCGTGTGGTCCTGGTAGCTGAGCAGGACACCGCTGCCGGTGGTGCGGAACCACAGTTCGGCGGTGAGGTACGGGGTGTCGGAGATCAGCTGGTCCGGCAGCTGCACATAGGACGTGGTGCCGTTGAAGGTGGCGGCGGTGTCGGCGCTGCCCTTGAGCGCGCCGGCGGTGCCGAGCTGGACGTCCTGGTAGGTCGCGGCGTGCTCGTCGCGGTCGAGCGGGAGGTCGCTCGCGGCGTCGGTGGCGCCGTCCTTCTCGTCCAGGCGCCAGTAGGAGAACGGTCCGGCGTCGTGGACGACGGTGCGGTGGTGCGAGCCGTCGCCGTAGCGGTAGGCGGTGCAGTGCCCGGTGGTGTCCTCGGGGCCGCAGACCTGGGTCAGCCGGTCGCCGTCGTAGGTGTACGTCCAGGTCAGCGGGTCCGCGCCGGTCGCCGGGGCGTCGGTGGTGACCGTCTTGACGTGTCCGCCGGACCAGGTGAGGTGCAGGGCACGGCCACCGGCCGCGTTGACGGTGGTGAGCTCGCCGGAGGTGTTGTACGTGAGGGTCTGGGCGCGGTCGCGGTAGTCGGTGACCCGGGTAAGGCGCCCGTCGCCGTCGAAGACGTACGAGGTCTGGTCCTTGTCGGTCAGCGTCCAGCCGCCTCCGGTGACCGAGGTGAGGGTGGAGAAGCTGCCGTACGGGGGTGCGTAGCTGCCGTCGGGGTTCTTGCCGAAGCGGACCTGGCGGCCCGTGGGCAGGGTGGCGACGACGTTGCCGGTGCCGTCCCCGTCGGGTGCGATCCGCATGTCGTAGCGGGTGGTCCAGCCGGCCCCGAAGGCGTTGTCGGAGCGCGGGTCACGGCTGTTGTAGGTGCGGGCCACGGTCAGCCCGGGCCGGTCGTGGCGACGGTCGCGTCGGTGTCGGTGGTCGTGTAGTTGCCGATGCCGGGGTCGACCTCGCGGCCGTCACCGGCCGGTCCTTGGTCGCCGAGGTGTGAGGTGATCGCGGGCTGCTCGACGGCGGTGGTGAAGGTGTAGAAGGGGCTGAGCGCGGTCGCCAGGCCGTTCTCGCGGGCCTTGACGCGCCAGATGTACTGCTTGCCCCAGGTCAGCTTGGACGCGGGGACGTTCCAGGTCCGCTTGGTCTGCCAGCCGGAGTTGACGCAGCCGGTGGGCTTGGCCGTCGTGCCCGAGCAGACCTCGAAGTAGTGGTCGATCGCGGCGCCGGCCGGGTAGTGGTCGACGGTCTCGGTGTCCATGAACAGGGTCGGGGTGAGGCTGCCGACCTGTCCGCCGGGGTGCGGGTAGACGTCGGTGACCCGGGGGCCGATGTCCTGGGAGGTGACGGTGACGGTGGCGACCGGGACGCTCTCGGTGGAGAACCACTTCTGGTCGCGCAGCCGCTGTACGTCGAAGTTGACCTTGTACTTCCCCGGGGAAGCGGGGGTATGCGGGCGCTCAGGGTCGTGTCGTCGCCCGGGGTCAGGCGCTCGTTGAGACGGGTGAACGCCTTCTGTTCCATGAGGGCGCCGGTGCTGTAGTTGCGCACCCGGGTGCCGAGGCGGACCTCGTTCCAGCCCTGGGGCTCCCAGGTGAAGTCACCCGTGTTCTTGACGGTGACGTCCACCTCACCGCTCTGGCCGCCGGTCAGCGGGGCGGTCTGCGACCCGACGGTGTACCACGCGCCGTAGGCGCTGTGGGTGACGCTGAGGTACGGCTTGTTCGCCGAGTTGGCGCTGCCGAAGCGCTTCCAGGGGCCGGAGCTGTCGAAGTCGGCCCAGATCGCCAGCCCGTTGTTGGTGATGGAGCCGTCCACCCAGCCCTGGACGAGGTCGACGCCCTTGTTGCCGAGATCGATGGTCCGCCACTTGGATCCGCCGCAGTTCTCGCCGTAGGCGAACGAGTCGGAGGCGATCAGGTGGTCGAGGCTCGCCGGACGGTTGTTCCAGGTGACCGTGGTGGAGCTCCACGAGCCGGTGACCTGGTTGACCGTCATCTTCTGGGCACTGCAACTTGAGGAGAAGACGTTGAACAGACCGAGGTCGGCGTTGAGGATGTAGCGGTTCTTGAGCTTGCTGGTGACGTTGTTGAACCGCATGTAGCTGATGGCGCGGTTGGTGCCTCCGTCGTAGCTGCCGATCTTCAGCTCGTCGTCCCCGGCGAAGTTGCTGTCCGGCCAGGAGTCCTGGACGAAGGCGTCGCCGTTGCTGTCGATGTCGTCCACGCTCGGGTCGACCTTGACCGGGTACACGCGCTGCGGAGCGGCGAGCCACGCGTCGTCCAACTCGACCTTCAGCGACCAGCGGCCGTCCTTCTCGGTGAGGGCGTAGTCGACGTCGCCGGAGAGGGCGGGGCCGCCGGTCTCCGCGTCGTGCGACGAGTCCTCCATCCAGCCCTTGGGGATGACCGCCTGGGCGGCGCCGTCCGCATCCTTCAGGAGGACCGCGCCGTGCTGGTCCAGAGAGGGGGTGAGCCCGTCGAGGTCGAGCGGGAACGTCCAGACGTGCGGCGCGTCGGCCGAGTCGAGGACGATGGTCTCCTTGACCGCGCCGTGTGTCGCCTGAAGGGTCACGTCCGCGCCCGGCCGGATGCCGGCGTAGTGCGCGGTGTCGCCGTGGACCTGCGCGGTGGTGTCCGACGCACCGTCGAGCCCGAAGCCGACCGCGTGCTGCCCCTCGTCCAGGGTCAGCCGGGCCAGGGCCGGGTCGTCGCCCTGGGGGGCGAGGGTGAGTCCGGTGTCGTCGGAGGCGGCGGCCAGCCGGTCGCCGTCCGTCTTCGCGGCCTCGGGAGCGCCCTTGGCCTCGTCGGCCGGGACCAGCGAGGTGTCGATGTCCTGCCAGGTGCCGGAGGCGTCCTCGTAGTGCACGGGTTCGGTGTAGACGCGGGTGGTGCGGGTGCCGTCGGGGTTGCCGAACTCCTTGGAGGTGGCCGTACGTTCGGCGGGTATCTCGACGCTCTCGTCCGGGTCGTAGCCGGTCGTGCCGTCCTTTTCGGTGGCCTCGGTGCCCGGTTCGAGGGCGGTCTGCGCCGCCTCCGGCTCGACCGTCGCGAACCCGTTGCCACCGTCGTGCAGCGGCAGGGCGCCATCGCCCGTCTCCAGGTCCGCCGGGTCGAGGTCGTTGCGGCCGGTGGCGTCGGTGCGGTCGGCGCCGACCTCGTGGTCGCGGCCCGCCGCGGTCCCGGTGCGCTGGGTGGGCGCCTCGGTGTCGGACCAGGGCGCCGCGGCGTCGGCGGCGCGCGCGAACGGCGTCAGGGCCGGGGGCGGCAGCAGGGTCGCGCCCAGCGCCAGGAGCACGCTGCCCGCCGTCAGGGCGGCGGCGCGCGAGGAGCGCCCCGCGAAGGCGTGCCGGAAGACCGCGTGCGGACGGGGGCGGGGGCGGCTGGGCACGGAACTCCTTCAAACCGAAGACCGACCGCCCACCCGTGGGGAGCGATCGGCCGGAAGCAGGGAGCCGGGACCCGACGAAGATCACGAGACCTCGGCGGCGTACACGTTAAGTGATCAACGGACGCCCGAACCATGGCCATGACAACGGATTCATAACGACATGTCACCCCGAGTCCGTGTCACACGGGGTCTTCACGCCTCCTCCACGGACCCAACTACCCATCTCTGCCTGCGACAAACGGTTTCAGCCAGCCCTGATACACCGTCTCGCGCGACCGCCCGACCGTGATCAAGTCGAGATGATCAACGGGATAGCCTGCGACGTCGATCGCGCGGACCGCGCCGCGGGCCACTCCGTTCCCGCCTTCCGCGTGAGGCACTCATGGTGCGGAAACCGGCCATGGAGCGAACTCGGCATGCCCCGGAGACGAGTGAAGGACAGTCATGGCCGAAGAGAAGGCAACGAAGCGTCGGCCCAAGGCGTGGCATGCGGCCGTCGCCCTGCTCGCCTCCGTGGGCGTGGTGGCGACGGTCGCCCTCACGGCCGGCTCCGGCCATGCGGCCAAGCCCTATGACTTCAACGGCGACGGCAAGCCGGACCTCGTCGTCGGCCTGCCCGGAAACACCGTGTCGGGCCACGCGGGCGCCGGTTCGGTCATCATCGCCAACGGCACCTCCACCGGGCCCTCCCGCAGCGCGGTCCGCATCGACCAGGCGTCTCCGGGCGTGGGGGGCGACCCGGAGAACGACGACGCCTTCGGCCAGTCGGTGGCTAGCTGCGACTTCGACAACAACGGGTACGCCGACCTCGCGGTGGCCTCGCCGATGGAGGCGATCGGGGACGTCGAGGGGGCCGGGATGCTGAGCGTCCACTACGGCGGCTCCGGCGGGATCTACAACTCCACGACCGAGACCTTCAGCGAGGACACGGCGTCCTACCCGGGCGCGGTGGCCAAGGACGAGATCTTCGCGTACACCCTGGCCACCGGTGACGTCAACGGCGACGGCTACTGCGACCTCGCCATCGGCCAGCCCCTCGACAGCGCCGGGGGCGCGTCCAACGCTGGCACCATCAAGATCATGTTCGGCACGTCCACCGGCCTGAACGCCAAGGACACCATCCAGATCGACCAGAACACGGCGAACGTGCCCGGCGGCCCCGAGAAGGAGGACCGCTTCGGCGAGCAGCTCGCCGTGGCCGACGTCAACGGCGACGGCGTCGGAGATCTGATCTCCGCCACCATCGGCGAGCAGATAGCCGGCAGCTCCGACCGGGGCTCGCTGCACATCCTGTACGGCCCCATCAAGAACGGGGCCCCGGCCGCCGGCGGCTACATCGACTCCGGCAACGTCGACGGCATCGGCGAATTCGCGGGCAGCGCGCTGGCGGTAGGCCACTTCAACGACGACGCCTACGCGGACGTCGCTGTCGGCGTGTCCGACGAGCAGGTCGGCGGGAAGGGCGCGGCCGGACGGCTCGCGGTCTTCTACGGGAGCTCCCAAGGCCTGTCCGCCACCAGCCGCGTGAAGCTCTTCGACCAGGACTCCCCCGGCATCTCCGGCGCACCCGAGATGGAGGACTACTTCGCGTCCAGCCTCGCCTCGGGCGACTTCGACGGGGACGGCACGGACGACCTCGTCGTCGGCATGCGCAGCGAGGCGATCGGCTCCGCGACCGGTGCCGGCGCCTCCATGATCCTCTTCGGCAACGCGACCGGTGGTGTCACGACCAAGGGCGCACTGTGGATCGACCAGGACACCGACAAGGTGCCCGGCGACCCGGCCGTCGGCGACCACTTCGGCTGGACGGTCGGGGCCCTGGACACCGATGGCAACGGCCGCGTCGAACCGCTGGTCGGCGCCCCCGGCAACGCGGCCGGGACCGTCACCGTGCTCAAGGTCAAGCCCGGCACCCTGGAGTCGGCCACGGCCCTCGCGGAGGCCGACCTCGGTTTCTCGGCGGGCAGCGACGGCGACGCGTTCGGGGCGGCGCTGCCGCACTGACCCGCCCGCGTAATTCGTTCGTACGCGCGAGCCCCCCGCCCCTACAGTTTCCGACCGGATACGGCAACGGCACGGGGGCGGAAGAGCATGCGGACGCACTATCCACGGACGGCTCATCTGCCCTGGTCGCCCGGGGCCACCTCCGACGACGTGCGGATGACCGACCTGGCGGCGCTGGCCGGGACCGAGGTCGTCGTCACCGAGAAGCTGGACGGGGAGAACACCACGTTGTACGCCGACGGGCTGCACGCCCGTTCGCTGGACTCGGCGCACCATCCGTCGCGGACCTGGGTGAAGGCCCTCCAGGCCCGCGTCGGTCCCCGGATCCCACAGGGGTGGCGGATCTGCGGCGAGAACATGTTCGCGCGGCACTCCCTGGCGTACGACGCGCTGGAGAGCCACTTCTACGGGTTCTCCGTGTGGGACGGCGACCGCTGTCTCGGCTGGGACCGGACCGTGGGCTTCCTGCGCTCCCTGGGCATCCCGGCGCCCCCGGTGCTGTGGCGCGGGGTCTTCGACGCGAAGGCGCTGCGCGCGCTGAAGCCGGACACCGGGCGGCAGGAGGGGTACGTCGTCCGGCCGGCCGCGAGCTTCCCGGCCGCGCTGTTCGGGCGCGTCGTCGGGAAGTGGGTGCGGCCGGGCCATGTGGTGACCGATACGCACTGGATGCACGCGGAGGTCGTGGAGAACGGGCTCGGGCCCGCGGCGGCGCTCTGGTCCGTACGGTCCGGAGCGCCCGTCGACCCGGCGGCGCTGGCGGCGGCGGTGGGCGCCGGTCCGGGAGACGGGCCGGAGAAGGCCCTCGCCGCCGCCGACGCCCTGGACGCCCTCGGCCGCACCGGGGACGACCGGCTCGCCGGTGTCCTCGCCGCGCTGCTGCACGGCACCCGCCGCACCGCCCTCGCGCCGCTCCTCGCCCCCAGCGTCGGCATGCCGCTCGCCCGGCGCGTCGCGGACCTCGTCGGGCTGGCCCCCGGGCTGCACCGGCCCTACCCCGACGAGGAGCGGCGCGCCGGGCTGGCCCGGATGGCGCTCGCCGCCGACCTGTCCGTGCTGCACGCGGTGTCCGGGGTGCTGGCGGACACCGCCGGGGCGCGGGAGCAGGTCGAGTGGTCGGCGCTGCACGCGGAGGAGGTGCGGGAGCCGGACGGGCTGGCCGAGGCGTTCGCCGGGCTCGGGCCGGAGGCCGCCGCGCGCTGCCTGGCGCAGGCCCGCGAGGCGTACGCGGACGGCCGTATCGCCACCGCCGAGGAGGCCGTCGCCGCGACCTGGCGGTGGCGGTCCGGGGACTTCCCGCGCCTGGTCCAGCTGGCCGGGCCCTCGGGCAGCGGCAAGAGCACCTTCGCCCGGGGCCTGCCGGGGGTCGCCGCGTACATCTCGCTGGACGATCTGCGCATGGCAAGGGGCTCGCGGGCCGACCAGAGCGCCAACGGGGACGTGCTGCGCGAGGGCCTGGACCGGCTGGACGCGGCCCTCGTCCCCGGCGCGACGGTGGTCTGGGACGCCACCTCGCTCAACCCGCACCAGCGCTCCCTGGTCCACGCGGTCGCCCGCCGCCGCGACGCGCTGGTGACGCACGCCGTGGCGTGGATCGGCGAGGCGGAGCTGGCCGCGCGCAACGGGCGCCGGGAGCACCCCGTACCGCCGCAGGTGCTGGCGTCGCAGCTGCACCGGTTCGTGCCCCCGTATCCCGGCCAGGCGCACCGCACCTGGTACATCGGCACCAGCGGAACCGTGGAGGACCGGGCCTGATGCGTACGAGCGAGGAGATCTACCACCGGGTCCGCTGGGACGCCCGCTTCGACCCGGCGCGCTTCGTGCTGGGCGTGGCGCAGCGGGGCCGGGAGCCGAAGCGGGTGCCGCTGGACCGGTTCACGCCGGGCGGCGACATCCCCTGGCACCGGGTCCTCTTCTTCGAGGCGGACGGCGAGGTCGTCTGGGACCGGGCGACGGGCACGGACCGCATCGACGCGACGGACGCCGGGCGGATACGGGAGGCGCGCCGCCTGCCTTCCCCGTACTTCACGGCCCGGACCCCGCACGCGTACTCCCCCGCGACGGGCACCTGGTCCGTGGCGCCGACCGGCGCGAAGGGTCCGCCGGGTCCGCTGACGGTCCTCACCTGGAACACCCTTTGGGACCGCTACGACAGCGACCGCATCGACACCGCGCGCCGCCGCCCCCTGCTGGCCGAGGCGCTGCGCGCGGCGGACGCGGACGTGATCGCGCTCCAGGAGGTGGAGCCGGCGCTGCTCGCGCTGCTGCTGCGCTGCGAGTGGGTGAGTGCTCACTACACCCTCGCGACCGACCCGGCCGGCCACGACGTCCCCGATCACGGCCTGCTGCTGCTCAGCCGCCTGCCGGTGAGCGAGGCGGCGGTGCACGTACTGGGCCCGCACAAGGCGGTCGCGGCGGCGGTCGTGGAAACGGCGGACGGCCCGGTCACGGTGGCCGTCACGCATCTCAGCAGCGACCACTCCCCCGAGGGCGCGGCCCGCCGGGACGCCGAACTGGCCGACCTGGCCACGGGGTTGGCGGCGGTGGAGGGCGAACTCGTCCTGGTCGGCGACTTCAACGACGGCGGCGACCATCCGCAGACCCGCCTGGCGATGGCGGACGCGTGGACGGAGGTGCACGGCCCCGCCGACGACACCCCGACCTTCGACCCGTCGGCCAATCCGCTGGCCGCGATCTCGTCCCTGTCGGGGCGGGTGTCGCGGCTGGACCGCGTACTGCTGCGTACGGACCGGCTGCGGGCGTGTACGGCGACCCTGCTCGGGGAAGAGCCCGGGCCGGGTGGCCTGCATGTGTCGGATCACTACGGGGTACGGGTGGGGCTCGGCGCGGCCTCCCTCCACACCGAAGAGGTGGCGGAACGCGTCGCCGCCGCCCTCCCCGGCGCGCACGTCCACCTCGTCGGCTCGCGGCGCATGGGCTGCGCACTCCCCGGCGCCGACCTGGACCTGGTGGCGGCGCTCCCCGACGTCACGGGCGTACGGGACCGGCTCGCGGCCGCCTTCCCGGAGGCGCGGGACCTGCGCGAGGTGAGCGGGGCCCGTGTCCCCGGGCTGCGCTGGTACGTGGACGGGCTGCGGGTGGACCTGGTCACCGTGGCGACGGGGACCGTGCCCCCGGCCGAAGCGGTGGCGCGCCGCGCGGAGCTGGGCGAGGCGGCGGCCGTCGCGCTGAGCGCGGTGAGCGACGCGGAGGCGTTCCCGCGTCAGGAGGCGTTCACCGCGCTCGCGCGGGGCGTGAAGGAGTGGGCGGCGGCGCGGGGCCTGGACTCCGCGCCGTGCGGCGGCCTGCCGGGCATCGCCTGGGCGACCCTCGCGGCCCGTACGGCACACGGGGGCGGCGGCCTCCGGGACTTCTTCGCGACCTGGGCGGCATGGGACTGGCGCGAACCGGTGGGCGGGGGCCCGGCGACGGGCGACCCGGTCACGGTGTACACGCCGACGGCACCGGTCCGCTCCTGCACGGCCCAGGTGAGCGCCGCGGGGCGTGACGTGCTGACGGCGGAGTTGTTCCGGGCCTGGGAGCTGCTGGACACGGAACCGGCCGCGCTCTGCGCCCCGCCCCCGCTCACGGAGCACACCGCCTGGGCTCTCGCGGCGGCGGCCCCGTCCGAGGAGGGGCGCCTGCGAGGCCGCCTCCTGGCCCTGACCGCCGCCCTCGCGGAAGCCGGCGCCCCCGACACCCGCGTCTGGCCCCGCCCGATCACGACCCCCGACCACACGGGTTACGCGATCGGCCTGGGCGCGACACCCCCGGAGGCGCACCGCCTGGCGGAGATCGGGGCGGAGGTCCTGCGCGGGCTCAGGGGGGCGTCGCTGCGCCCCGGCCCGAACCCGGTGGCGCGTCCGCGCGACACCTGAGGGCGGGCGCTACGGGGTCGCGCGCCGCGTCAGCCAGTTCGCCACGTCGTCCACCACCCCGGGGTCCACATGGCCGGGCCGCGCGTAGTCGGCCGGGGTGGACGGGCCGCTTCCGGCGAAGAGGAGGTGGTCGGCGCGCTCGTGGACGCGGATCGACACCTCCGGGCGGTCCGCGAGGGCGCGCCGCCAGCCCGCGAGGTCGTCGGCGACGGTCACCTGGTAGTCCCGGCCGCCCTGGAGGATCAGCATCGGGCGGTGCAGCCGGGCGGCCGTGGCCGACGGGTCGTAGGCGCGCAGGTCGAGCCAGTAGGAGGCGGAGAAGCCCAGCGGCAGCGACTCCGGGGGCGTGTCGGGCGTGAGCCCCGGGTCCGCCACCGCGGCGGCCTGCCGGACCAGGGTCGACACCATCGCGTCGGCGGCCGGCCCGGGGGCGAGTTCTGCCAGGTGGCGGGCCACCCGGACGGCCGCCTCGTGCATCGGCTGCGTGTCCGCGGCGAGCAGCACCAGGCCCGCTACGGACGGGTCGGCCGCGGCGATCCGGGGCGCCGCCTTGCCGCCCATGCTGTGCCCCAGCAGGTGAATCCGGTCCGGGGCCACCTCGGGCCGCTGCCGCAGCAGCCGGACGGCGGCGAGCGCGTGGGGCACGTACTCGTCGGCCATCGTGAAGTCCGGCGGCAGAAGGTCCGGGTGGGCGAAGGTCACCTTGTCGAAGCGCAGGACGGCCACCTGCCGGGAGGCGAGGCCCCACGCGAGGTCCTTCAGCGGCTTGTTCGCGCCGATGGTCTCGTCCCGGTCGAACGCGCCGCCGCCGCTGAGCAGGACCACGGCGGGCCACGGCCCCTCGCCCACGGGCAGGGTGAGCGTGCCGGGGACGGCGAGCGGCCCGTCGCCCACGACGACGTCGCACTCGGTGAACCGGTCCTCGTCCACGTAACCCGGCGGCTCCCACGCGGCGTCGCCCTGCGTGTCGAACCGCAGCCCCTGCAACAGCCCGTCGTCACCGACCGACGTGACCACGGTGAATCCGCCCTCGGCGCAGAGCACCGGTATGCGCACGCGCGCCGAGCCGGCCTCGGCCACCGGCTCCTCCACGGCCGCGCGGCCGCCGCGTCCCGCGACCTCGGTCGACCAGGCGAGCCGCAGCTGCTCGGCGGGGAGCGCCGCCCGCAGCGCGGGTGCGAACAGCTCCACGGATTCCTCGAACCGCTCCGTCCGCAACAGCGCGGCGAATCGCCGCGCCGTCCCCGGTACCCCGCCCTCAACCAGTCTCATGAGTGAGAAAGGTATCAGCCATGAGAAGGTGAGCGGGTGGACTCCCTGGACCTGCTCGCCCATCCCATCCGGCTGCGGATCGTTCTCGCGATGGGTGGCGTACGGACGCTGACCACCTCTCAGCTCCGCGCCCGCATCCCGGAAGCCTCCAAGGCCACCGTCTACCGGCACATCGACCTGCTGGCGGCCGGGGGCATCCTCGAGGTGGCCGAGGAGCGCCGGGTGCGCGGCGCCGTGGAACGGCACTACCGGCTACGGCAGGACCGGGCCAGGATCGGCCCGGAGGAGGTCTCCGCGCTCACCCCGGAGGACCACCGGCGCGCCTTCGCCACCGCGATGACGGCCTTGCTGGCCGAGTTCACCGCCTACCTGGACCGCGAGGGGGCCGATCCCGTGGCGGACCGGGTGGGCTACCGCCAGCATTCGGTCTGGCTGAGCCCGGCGGAGCTGGAGGAGCTGATCGGCGGCCTGCGCGCGGCGATCGCCCCGAAACTCGCCAACGAGCCGAGCCCGGAGCGGACTCAGTACCTGCTCAGCCCGATCCACTTCCCGATGGAAGCGCCTCCCTCGGAAGCGGGGACGTAGCGAACTTCAAGAGGCGCGCCCGTGTAACGCCTTTCCCGTCCGCCGCCAAGTAGGTGTGACAGGCAGGCCGGCGGACTGGGAGACACCACCTTGACGAGCGACACCCGCGACAAGGACGGACCGGCGGCGGCAGCGCGCGACCCGGACCTCTTCGAGGAGTTCTACCGGCGCCACTTCGACGCGATCACCCGCTTCGTCGCCCGGCGCGTCACCGACCCCCACACGGTCGCGGACCTGACGGCGGAGGTCTTCCTCGCCGCGATCGACTCCGCGGACTCCTACCGTCCGGGCCGGGGCAGCGAGACGGCCTGGCTGTACGGCATAGCCCGCAACCTGGTCGGCGCCGAGGCCCGCCGCACCGCCCGCCAAGCGGCCCTGGGCGCCCGGATCGCGGGCCGCAGGCTGCTGGAGGCGGACGACATCGCGCGCCTGGAGGAGCAGTTGGACGCCGAGGCCGCCGGCCGCCGGGCCCTGGCCGCGCTCTCCGGCCTGCCGCAGGGCGAGCGCGCGCTGCTGGAGCTCATCACCGTGGACCAGCTCACCCTCCCCGAGGCCGCCTCGGCGCTCGGCCTGCGCCAGGTGACCGCCCGGGTGCGGCTGCACCGGGCGCGCAAGACGCTGCGCGGGGCGGCCGGCGGCGTCACGGACGAACCGGCGCCGGCACTCGCCGGGGACGCACTGATCGCGGGAGCAGGGGAGAGGGCATGAAGACGACGTTCGAGGACCGGCTGCTCGAAGAGCTGAAGCGGGAGATCGCGGCGCGCGGCCCGGAGCCCGTCCCGGCGCGCCCGCGCCCGCGCCGCGTGATCACCGCACCGCGGCTCGCGCTCGTCGCCGGACTGGCCACCGCGGCGACGGTGGCGGCGATGCTGCTGCCCGGGTCGCCCACGACGCCGGAGGCGTACGCCGTGGACCGGAACGGGGACGGCACCGTCACCGTCACCCTCTACGACCTCACCCCGGACCCCGAAGAACAGAAGGCACTCGTGAAGCGGGTACGCGAGCTGGGCGTGCTGGTGAGCATCGACACCCTGCCCCTCGGAAGCTCCTGCGTCCGGCCCCGGGGGAAGGTCATCGAGCCCCCGGCTGGCGTCGCAGACCCCGAGATGAAGATCGACATCGGGAAGCCGGTGGAGGGCATGCCCGGAATCAAGCCCTCGACACCGCCGGACACGGAGAGGAAGGGCCCTCCTACCGATTCCGGATGGCGGGCCACCCTCCACCCCGGCGACACCCTGGTGATCGAGATCGACCAGGACATCGCGTGGTACTCCGCGATCAAGGGCGCCGCGGCCCCGTGCGATCCCCGGCCCTTCGCGCAGCCGGGGCCCCTGCCGCCCCCCGCCACCGCCGACTGAGTTCGCGGCTCCCCTGCCGGTGAACCATCTGTCCACCTGTTGGCGGGTGGCGTCCGGGATACGCGAAACGGCTCCCCCGTGGCTGGGGGAGCCGTTTCGCGACCGTGCGGAGCGGTGTGGGTCAGGCGTGGCGGCGGTTGCCGGTGATGACCCGGTAGAGCACGAGCAGGATGATCGAGCCGACGATGGCCGCGATCCAGGTGGAGAGTTCGAAGAAGCCGTCGATGGAGTCGACGCCGAAGATGACCTTGCCGAGCCAGCCGCCGAGAAGGCCGCCCGCAATGCCGATGAGCATCGTGATGATGATGCCGCCCGGGTCCTTGCCCGGCACGAGCGCCTTGGCGATGAGACCCGCAAGAAGCCCGATGATGATCCACGCGATGATGCCCATGATGTCCCACCTACCTGGTCGTATAAAGATTTTGTCAACGACCGTCTTTACCGGAAGGGCGCCTTCAAACATCGGCTGCGCAGATGCGTTCGGCGGGCCCGGCGGCGATGCCCGGTTCCCGGACTGCCTGGATCGCGCGGTGGGGGCCCTGGGAGGGGTCCGACCGGTCGACAGCATCCGTATCGACCCGGACTTCTCTCGCTCCGACCGCCGCCGCCTTCTGTTCGTCCGCTTCGCGGGGGTGCCGCTGTTCTGGCGGCTCGACCTGGACGTCCGCGCCGCGTCGGTCGCGGCCGGCCAGCGCCCTGGCGAACGCCATCGGCGCGGTCAAGGCGGTGGCCCGAAAGCGGGACGCCGAGGCCCGTGGCCTGCTGGACCGGGGGTTCGCCCGAATCGGCAAGGACGACCGGGCCGGCGGCGCCTGGGCCGACGACGTGGCCCGACCAGCCCACGCCGCCGCCCTGCGCGACGCGTCCTAGTCGGACCTGGCGGCCCAGGTCACTGACGACTCCCTAGGAGTCAGCGGCGTACGAAACGAACCCCGCCCAAGCGTCCGTGCCGAAGGCGAGCTCCGGCACGGACAGGTCCTTCGAGTCACGGACGTGCACAGCCCCGGAGAGGCAGCGACCTCAACGCAGTCATTCGGGTTGCTGCTGTCGCTGTAGCTGCTCTTGAACCACCGCAGCTCAGAGGCTTCCCCGGCAGTCGGCCTGTGGGTCATGTTTCTCCCCGTACTTGCTTGATGAAAGCCATGGACTCCTCCGGAGTTAAAGCGCGAGCCCGGATGATGCCGAACCCTAGCTCAAGGATACGAAGCTGCTTGGGGTGAACAATGGGCCTGCCAGCGAACTCATCGTCCGCACGGCCAACGGCCGATCCGTCGGCGAACTTCAGCACCTGGATGCGGCCGCCCGTTCCTGGGTGGTCCCACCGGGCGGTCGGCATCACCTGAATGTCAACGAAGGGCAACTCGCCCAGCCGCAGCAGGTTGTCCAGCTGCCGATGCCAGACCTCCCGGCCGCCGACCGGGCGGAGCAGCGAGGACTCCTCCTGGACGAAGCTGAGTTCAGGCGCGGGCACACGCTCGAAGATGGACTGCCGCGCCACGCGCGCGGCCACGGCCCGCTCCAGCTCGTCCGTCGAGAGGACGGGCCGTCTCGTGCCGATGAGGGCCCTGGCGTACTCCTCAGTCTGCAAGAGGCCGTGCAGGTTATGACTGCCGTACGCCGCCACCTCAACGGCCCGCGCCTCCAACTTCGCCAGATCCCGGACCTTCTTCGGGTACCGCACCTCCGCGAGGTCCTTCTTCATCGCGGCGATCTTGCCGCCCGCCCCGCACACCTCATCCGCCATGTCCAGCAGCTCAGGCCGAGGGATCCGGCGACCGCCCTCCACCTTGTAGATCAGGTTCTCCCCGTACCCCAGCCGCGTACCGAACTCCGCCGCCGTCAGGCCCGCCGCCTCGCGCCAGGCCCTGATCTGGCGGCCCACGGCGGCGACCACCGCGACGCCCGACTCGTCGTCGGGGTCGACGTCCCAGCCGGGTTCGTCCGCTCCGGCGTCGGGCTGCCGGTCCGTACCGATCTCGTCCACACTCATCCGTGCCCCGCTTCCACGCGCGTGCCGTTCTTCCTCAACCGTGTACGTCCCCTGGGCGTCACCCCGTACAGCGGGGACAACGCTGGACAAGCTCGGGACAATGACCGTACGTAAGCACCGAGTCACTGTTCACGGTAGGGGCGCGCGGCCACCCTGAGTGACGTGAATCGAGAAATCACCCGAACCGAAACTTCCGCTCCCGCCCGGGAGTTCGCCGTACGGCTCTCCCCCACGCGCCGGGGCGCACGGCTCGCCCGGCTGCTCACGACGGCGCATTTGGGCGACTGGGGGCTCCCCACCGAGGCCGCCGCGCACATCGTGGCCGAGCTGGCCGCGAACGCGGCCACGCACGGGCGGGTGCAGGGCCGGGACTTCCGCCTGAGCCTCACCGTCAGCCCGGAACAGCGGCTGCGGATCGAGCTGACGGACACACGGAGTGACCGCCTCCCCGTACCGGACCACCCCGCCCCGTACGCGGAGAGCGGGCGCGGCCTGCTCATCGTCGCGGCGCTGGCGGACCGCTGGGGCGTCGAAGAGGGGCCGCTGCCCCGCAAGACGGTCTGGGCGGAACTCGACCTCGTACGGTGACTACCGTGACGCCCCCGACCGCGTCCCGGGCCACCGGGTCGCGGTCCTTCGCGACGCAAAAAGGCTTTTAAAGAACCTGGGAAAGAACCAGACCAATACCCACCCCACCCCGTCTTGACCTGCATCACTCGCGCGAGTGAACTCGGGCAACTGGGCTGGATTCGGGCCGGGTTCGCTGGCATATGCTCGCCGCGACAACACCACAGAACGTGACGGCCCCCGGCGAGACGCCAATCTCCACCGAGGGCCTGACCAACACGGAAGAGAACGACTTCCTGATGGCTACCCCGCAGGTTATCGCGCCCCCTCGCGCCCCCTCCGGCTCCCCCGCCGCAGGCATCCGGCACGTCAACGTCCGCCACACCACCGGCTTTACGGTGATCGGCAACCAGCTCGCCCAGCACGCGGACCTCTCGCTGACCGCGATCGGGCTCGCCGCGCACATCCAGTCGCTGCCCACGGGCGCCAGGATCGGCATCAAGTTCCTCGCAGCCCGCTTCCCGGAGAGCGAGGCCCGCATCGCCTCCGCGCTAAGGGAGTTGGAGGATGCCGGGTATCTGCACCGGGACCGCGTACGCCTGGCGGACGGCCGGGTGGTCACCCGTACGACGTCGTACAACCAGCCGCACACGACCGCACCCACGCAAGCCGCGCCCGCCCCCGCCGCCCCGCCCAGGCAGCCCGCGCCGCCCATCCCGGTCGAGACGCGGCACCGGGCCGCCGCGGATCTCCTCGCCGGCCTCCGCCGCCACGCACCCCAACTCACGCTGTCCGCAAGGGAGATCAGCGACCTCGCCCCCGCAGTCACCGCCTGGCTCGACCGCGAGGTGCACCCCGCCACCGTGCGGCACGCGCTGACGAGCGACCTCCCGACCCCCCTCAGGCACCCGGCCGGACTCGTCCGCAACCGCCTGACCGCACACCTCCCGCCCCCACTGCCCGACGCCCCGGAACAGGCCGTCCCCTCCAGGACTGCGACCGCTGCGACCGAGTCTTCCGCGCCCCCGAACCGGGCCACTGCCGCGACTGCCGCGAGGCGGAACCCCAAAGAGCCGCCTGACCAGCCGAACCGCCGGGCCCGGACGGGCGTCTCCCCGTACATGGAAACCGCGCATCCGACCCCCCGACGCGAAGCCCTCACCGGCACCGCAGGGCTCCTCACCGCGCTGCTCGGCGCCCTCGCGGGCCTCGCGATCTGGCTTCCGTACGGCCGCAGGGGCCTCTTCGGCGCCTTCGAGGGTGAGACCAATCCGGAGGTGCTTCTACTCGGCCTGCCTCTCCTCGCGGGCGGTGGAGCCCTTACCGCCCTGGCCGCCTTCACCGCCGTACGAGGACGGTGGCGCACCGCACTCGGACTCACGGCGGCCGTCGCGGGACTCGCCGCGCTCGGCTACAGCCTCGACGCCCTGGCGGGCCCGCAGGCGGCAAGCGACTGCGGGACACCGTGCTGAGCACCTACACCGAACGCGCCTGGGACCTGCGCCCCGCCACCCCCGGCGACCTCGAAGACATCGTCGAGCTCCGCGCCGTCGTGATGCGCCCCGACCTGGTCCGCCTCGGCCGCTACGACGAGCACCGGGTGCGGCAGCGGATGCGTGACTCGTACGTCCCCGAGCACACCTCGGTCGTCGTGGTGGACGGCCGCTTCGCGGGCTGCGTGACGCTGAAGCCGCACGAGGACGGGTGGTGCCTGGAGAGCTTCTTCCTGGACGCGGCGCTCCAGGGGCGGGGCATCGGCTCCGGCGTACTGCGGCGCCTGCTGGCGCGTACGGACGCGGAAGGGGTGCCGGTGCGGCTCAACGTGCTCCAGGGCAGCGCCGCGCGGCGGCTGTACGAGCGGCACGGCTTCGGGACCGAGCGGGAGGACCCGGTGGACGTGTTCATGGTCAGGTGGCCCGAGCCTGCCGCGTAAGCCCGTAAGCCTGTAAGCCGAAGGGCCCCGCCCCACCGCGTGAACGGTGGGACGGGGCCCTTCTTGGTGCTCTGTGCGGAGCTACCAGGTCAGACGCAACAAGTGATTACTTGTTGATCTTGGTGACCTGGCCGGCGCCCACGGTCCGGCCACCCTCACGGATGGCGAACTTCAGGCCCTCCTCCATGGCGACCGGCTGGATCAGCTGGACCGACATGACGGTGTTGTCGCCCGGCATGACCATCTCGGTGCCCTCGGGGAGGGTCACGACGCCGGTCACGTCCGTGGTACGGAAGTAGAACTGCGGGCGGTAGTTGTTGAAGAAGGGGGTGTGACGGCCACCCTCGTCCTTCGACAGGATGTAGGCCTGGGCCTCGAACTCGGTGTGCGGCGTGACCGAACCGGGCTTGATGATGACCTGGCCGCGCTCGACGTCCTCGCGCTTGATGCCACGGAGGAGCAGACCGACGTTCTCACCGGCCTGGCCCTCGTCGAGCAGCTTGCGGAACATCTCGATGCCGGTGACCGTGGTGGTGGTCTTCTCCTGCTTGATGCCCACGATGTCAACGGTCTCGTTGACCTTGAGGACACCACGCTCGATACGGCCGGTGACGACGGTGCCACGACCGGTGATCGTGAAGACGTCCTCGATCGGCATCAGGAACGGCTTGTCGACGTCGCGCTCGGGCTGCGGGATGTTCTCGTCCACGGCCTTCATGAGCTCGAGGACGGTGTTGCCCCACTCCTTGTCGCCCTCGAGCGCCTTGAGCGCCGAGACCTTGACGACCGGCAGGTCGTCGCCCGGGAACTCGTACTCGGAGAGCAGCTCGCGGACCTCGAGCTCGACGAGCTCCAGGATCTCCTCGTCGTCCACCATGTCGGCCTTGTTCAGGGCGACGACGATGTACGGAACGCCGACCTGGCGGGCCAGGAGGACGTGCTCCTTGGTCTGCGGCATCGGGCCGTCGGTGGCGGCGACCACGAGGATGGCGCCGTCCATCTGCGCGGCACCGGTGATCATGTTCTTGATGTAGTCCGCGTGACCCGGGCAGTCGACGTGCGCGTAGTGACGCGACTCCGTCTGGTACTCGACGTGCGCGATCGAGATGGTGATACCGCGCTGGCGCTCCTCGGGAGCCTTGTCGATCTGGTCGAAGGCCGAGGCCTCGTTCAGGTCCGGGTACGCGTCGTGCAGCACCTTGGTAATGGCGGCCGTGAGGGTCGTCTTACCGTGGTCGATGTGACCGATGGTGCCGATGTTGACGTGCGGCTTAGTCCGCTCGAACTTCGCCTTCGCCACTGGGTCCTCCTGTGGAGTGGTTCTGTACGCCTTGCTTCATCGGCGCCAGGTGATCTTTGCTGGGATGCCGGCCCCCGGGGGCATTCTCCGCGAAGTGTGAACTGCGCGACGAATGCCCCACGGGCTCCGGTGACAAGCCTAAAGCGTGAGCTCGGGAGAGTTACTCGCCCTTGGCCTTCGCGATGATCTCCTCGGCGACGTTCCGCGGAACCTCGGCGTAGGAGTCGAACTGCATCGAGTAGCTTGCGCGACCCGAGGTCTTGCTGCGGAGGTCTCCGACGTAGCCGAACATCTCCGAGAGGGGCACGAGGCCCTTCACGACGCGAGCGCCGCTGCGCTCCTCCATGGCCTGGATCTGGCCACGGCGGGAGTTGAGGTCGCCGATGACATCGCCCATGTAGTCCTCGGGCGTGGTGACCTCGACGGCCATCATCGGCTCGAGGAGCACGGGGGACGCCTTGCGGGCACCCTCCTTGAACGCCTGCGAACCGGCGATCTTGAAGGCCAGCTCCGAGGAGTCGACCTCGTGGTAACCACCGTCGATCAGGGTGACGCGGACGCCCACCATCTCGTAACCGGCCAGGACACCGAACTGCATGGCTTCCTGGGCACCCGCGTCCACCGAGGGGATGTACTCACGGGGGATGCGGCCACCGGTGACCTTGTTGACGAACTCGTACGACGCGTCGCCGCCCTCGAGGGGCTCGATGGCGATCTGCACCTTCGCGAACTGGCCGGTACCACCAGTCTGCTTCTTGTGCGTGTAGTCGATGCGCTCGACGGCCTTGCGGATCGTCTCGCGGTACGCGACCTGCGGCTTGCCGACGTTCGCCTCGACGCGGAACTCGCGCTTCATGCGGTCGACGAGCACCTCGAGGTGAAGCTCGCCCATACCACCGATGATGGTCTGGCCGGTCTCCTCGTCGGAGTGCACCTGGAAGGACGGGTCCTCCTCGGAGAGGCGCTGGATGGCGACACCCAGCTTCTCCTGGTCACCCTTGGACTTGGGCTCGATCGCGACCTGGATGACCGGCGCCGGGAAGTCCATGGACTCCAGGATGACCGGGTTCTTGTCGTCGCACAGCGTCTCACCGGTGGTGGTCTGCTTCAGGCCCATGACGGCGATGATGTCGCCGGCGCCCACCGAGTCGATCTCCTCACGCTTGTTCGCGTGCATGCGGTAGATCTTGCCGATGCGCTCCTTCTTGCCCTTCACGGAGTTCAGCACCGCGGTGCCGGCGTCCAGGCGACCGGAGTAGATCCGGACGAAGGTGAGCTTGCCGAGGTGCGGGTCGCTCGCGATCTTGAACGCCAGAGCCGACAGCGGCTCGTCGTCCGAGGGCTTGCGCTTCACGACGGTCTCGGGGTCCTTGGGGTCGTGGCCCTCGATGGCCTCGACGTCCAGGGGGGAAGGCAGGTAGCGGACGACCGCGTCGAGCAGGGGCTGGACGCCCTTGTTCTTGAACGCGGTGCCACAGAACACCGGGGTGACGGTGACGGAGTCGGCGCCGCCCTTGGAGGCCAGGGTGATGCGACGGATCGCCTCGTGCAGCTGCTCCTGGGTGGGCTCGGTGCCCTCCAGGTACAGCTCCATCATGGCGTCGTCGTTCTCGGCCACGGCCTCGAGCAGCTTGCCGCGCCACTCGTCCGCCTGCTCCTGGAGCTCGGCCGGGATGTCAACGACGTTGTACATCTCGCCCTTGGCGGCCTCTTCGGGGTACACGAAGGCCTTCATCGACACGAGGTCGACGACGCCCGTGAAGTCCGCCTCGGCACCGATCGGCAGCTGCATGACGATCGGGGTCGCGCCGAGGCGGTCCACGATCATGCTGACGCAGCGCAGGAAGTCGGCACCGGTGCGGTCGAGCTTGTTGACGAAGCAGATACGCGGCACGCCGTAGCGGTCCGCCTGACGCCAGACGGTCTCGGACTGCGGCTCGACGCCGGCCACACCGTCGAACACGGTGACGGCGCCGTCGAGGACGCGGAGCGAACGCTCCACCTCGACGGTGAAGTCGACGTGACCCGGGGTGTCGATGATGTTGATGGTGTGGTCAACATCGTTGAGCGGCCAGTGGCAGGTCGTCGCGGCGGACGTGATGGTGATGCCGCGCTCCTGCTCCTGCTCCATCCAGTCCATCGTGGCAGCGCCGTCGTGGACCTCACCGATCTTGTACGAGACGCCGGTGTAGAACAGGATCCGCTCAGTGGTGGTCGTCTTGCCCGCGTCGATGTGGGCCATGATCCCAATGTTGCGGACCTTGGCCAGGTCAAGCGAAGTGGTGGCCATAAGGCTCAGTCTTCTCTCGGTCTCGATGGGGGTAGCGACTACCAGCGGTAGTGCGCGAAGGCCTTGTTGGACTCGGCCATCTTGTGGGTGTCCTCACGCTTCTTGACGGCAGCGCCAAGACCGTTCGAGGCGTCGAGCAGCTCGTTCATGAGGCGCTCGGTCATCGTCTTCTCGCGGCGGGCGCGGGAGTAACCCACGACCCAGCGGAGGGCCAGAGTGGCGGCACGACCGGGCTTGACCTCGATCGGCACCTGGTAGGTGGCGCCACCGACACGGCGGGACTTGACCTCGAGCGAGGGCTTGACGTTCTCCAGCGCGCGCTTCAGCGTGATGACCGGGTCGGCGCCGGTCTTCTCACGAAGACCCTCCATGGCGCCGTACACGATCCGCTCGGCGGTGGAACGCTTGCCGTCGAGCAGGATCTTGTTGATCAGCGACGTGACAAGAGGAGAGTTGTAGACCGGGTCGATGATGACCGGGCGCTTCGGGGCGGGGCCCTTACGAGGCATTCTTACTTCTCCTTCTTGGCGCCGTAGCGGCTGCGGGCCTGCTTGCGGTTCTTGACACCCTGGGTGTCGAGCGAGCCGCGGATGATCTTGTAACGAACACCCGGCAGGTCCTTCACACGGCCACCACGCACGAGCACGATGGAGTGCTCCTGCAGGTTGTGTCCCTCACCCGGGATGTAGGCCGTGACCTCGATGCCCGAGGTCAGACGCACACGCGCGACCTTCCGGAGCGCGGAGTTCGGCTTCTTCGGGGTGGTCGTGAACACACGCGTGCAGACGCCGCGGCGCTGGGGCGAACCCTCGAGTGCGGGCGTCTTGTTCTTCTCGACCTTGTCCTGCCGGCCCTTCCGGACCAGCTGCTGGATCGTAGGCACTACTTCTCCGGTTTCTGTGTGCCGTCGGTGAAACTAACCTGGAACGTCACCGACCCACGCGGTCGGGTGTGTCGAATCCTGCGAGCCCGTACCGGAACGGTATGAGGAGCACGGATCACGGTGGCCGAAGACAGGCTCGCCATGCGGTTGAGGACACGCACACGAACCCAGGCACACCCCAGGCACAAGGTCTGAGCGTACCTACCTCACGGACCTGGGTCAAAACAAATGGCGTCCAGCTCGGACGGCCGGCCCGCGCGCCCGGCTTGTCCCGACCCGTACGGATGCCCTACGGCCCCCTGAGGGCGCCTCTGGGGCCGTACGAGCCCTCGGGCGGCCCCGGAGGCCCGCGGCTCGGGCCCGGCGCTGTGACGTATCACACGCCGAAGGGCGGCCACCCCGCGTGTGCGGGGCGACCGCCCTTCGGCGTATCAAGCGACTCGCTTACTGGTTGTACGGACCGTAGTCGTAGTCCTCCAGCGGAACGGCCTGGCCGGAGCCCGTGCCGAACGGCGAGTAGTCGATGTCGTCGTAGCCGACGGCCGAGTACATCGCGGCCTTGGCCTCCTCGGTCGGCTCGACCCGGATGTTGCGGTAGCGGGACAGGCCCGTACCGGCCGGGATGAGCTTACCGATGATGACGTTCTCCTTGAGGCCGATCAGGGAGTCGGACTTGGCGTTGATCGCCGCGTCCGTCAGGACCCTGGTCGTCTCCTGGAAGGAGGCCGCGGACAGCCACGACTCCGTCGCCAGCGACGCCTTGGTGATACCCATCAGCTGCGGACGGCCGGAGGCGGGGTGACCGCCCTCGGTGACCACACGACGGTTCTCGGTCTCGAACTTCGAGCGCTCGACGAGCTCGCCCGGCAGCAGCTCCGCGTCGCCGGACTCGATGATCGTCACGCGGCGGAGCATCTGCCGGATGATGATCTCGATGTGCTTGTCGTGGATCGACACGCCCTGCGAGTTGTAGACCTTCTGGACCTCGCCGACCAGGTGGACCTGGACCGCGCGCTGGCCGAGGATGCGCAGCACGTCGTGCGGGTTGGTGGCACCCACGGTGAGCTTCTGGCCCACCTCGACGTGGTCGCCCTCGCCCACCAGGAGACGGGCGCGCTTCGAGATCGGGAAGGCGATCTCGTCGCTGCCGTCGTCCGGGGTGACGACGATCTTCTTGGTCTTCTCGGTCTCCTCGATGCGGACACGGCCCGCGGACTCGGAGATCGGGGCGACACCCTTGGGCGTACGCGCCTCGAAGAGCTCGACGACACGCGGCAGACCCTGGGTGATGTCGTCACCGGCCACACCACCGGTGTGGAAGGTACGCATCGTCAGCTGGGTGCCGGGCTCACCGATGGACTGGGCGGCGATGATGCCGACCGCCTCACCGATGTCGACCAGCTTGCCGGTGGCGAGCGAGCGCCCGTAGCAGAAGGCACAGGTGCCGACCGCGGACTCACAGGTCAGGACCGAGCGGGTCTTGACCTCCTCGACGCCGGCGCCCACCAGGGCGTCGATCAGGACGTCACCGAGGTCGACGTTGGCAGGCGCGATGACCTTGCCGTCCACCACGACGTCCTCGGCGAGCATGCGGGCGTAGACCGAGGTCTCGACGTCGTCCGTCTTGCGGAGGACACCGTCGGCACCCTTGACGGCGATCTTCAGCTTGAGGCCGCGGTCGGTGCCGCAGTCCTCCTCGCGAATGATCACGTCCTGCGAGACGTCCACCAGACGACGGGTCAGGTAACCCGAGTCGGCGGTACGCAGGGCGGTGTCCGCCAGACCCTTACGGGCACCGTGCGTGGAGATGAAGTACTCCAGAACGGTGAGGCCCTCACGGAAGGACGCCTTGATGGGACGCGGGATCGTCTCGTTCTTGGCGTTGGACACCAGACCACGCATACCGGCGATCTGACGCATCTGCATCATGTTTCCTCGGGCACCCGAGTCAACCATCATGAAGATGGGGTTCGTCTTGGGGAAGTTCTCGTTCATGGCCTCGGCAACCTCGTTGGTCGCCTTGGTCCAGATCGCGATGAGCTCCTGCGTGCGCTCGTCCTTGGTGATCAGACCGCGCTCGTACTGCTTCTGGACCTTCTCGTCCTGCTCCTCGTAGCCCTTGACGATGGCCTTCTTGGCCTCGGGCACGACGACGTCGGAGATGGCCACGGTGACGCCCGAACGGGTCGCCCAGTGGAAGCCGGCCGCCTTCAGGTTGTCGAGCGTCGCCGCCACGATGACCTTGGGGTAGCGCTCGGCGAGGTCGTTGACGATCTCGGAGAGCTGCTTCTTGCCGACCGAGTAGTCGACGAACGGGTAGTCCTCGGGCAGCAGCTCGTTGAAGAGCGCGCGGCCCAGGCTCGTCCGCAGCCGGAAGGTGTCACCCGGCTGGTACTCGGGCTCGCCCTCCTCGGCGACCGGCGGCACCCAGCCGCGCGGCGGGATGGTGCCCACCGGGAAGCGGATGTCGACGGACGACTGGAGCGCCAGCTCGCCGGCGTCGAACGCCATGATCGCCTCGGCCGTGGAGCCGAACGCGCGGCCCTCGCCCTTGGTGTCACGGAGGTCGCCGTCGGTGGTCAGGAAGAACAGACCCAGCACCATGTCCTGGGTCGGCATCGTGACCGGGCGGCCGTCGGCCGGCTTGAGGATGTTGTTCGAGGACAGCATCAGGATGCGGGCCTCGGCCTGCGCCTCCGCGGAGAGCGGCAGGTGCACGGCCATCTGGTCACCGTCGAAGTCCGCGTTGAACGCGGTGCAGACGAGCGGGTGGATCTGGATGGCCTTGCCCTCGACCAGCTGCGGCTCGAAGGCCTGGATGCCGAGGCGGTGCAGCGTGGGCGCACGGTTCAGCAGCACCGGGTGCTCGGCGATGACCTCTTCGAGGACGTCGTACACCACGGTGCGGCCGCGCTCGACCATGCGCTTGGCCGACTTGATGTTCTGCGCGTGGTTCAGGTCGACCAGGCGCTTCATCACGAACGGCTTGAAGAGCTCCAGCGCCATCGCCTTCGGCAGACCGCACTGGTGCAGCTTGAGCTGCGGACCGACGACGATCACGGAACGCGCGGAGTAGTCCACGCGCTTGCCGAGCAGGTTCTGACGGAAACGACCCTGCTTGCCCTTCAGCATGTCGCTGAGGGACTTCAGCGGGCGGTTACCGGGGCCGGTGACCGGGCGACCGCGACGACCGTTGTCGAAGAGGGCGTCCACGGCCTCCTGGAGCATGCGCTTCTCGTTGTTCACGATGATCTCGGGCGCGCCGAGGTCGAGAAGCCGCTTCAGGCGGTTGTTGCGGTTGATCACGCGGCGGTACAGGTCGTTCAGGTCGGAGGTCGCGAAGCGGCCACCGTCCAGCTGCACCATCGGACGCAGGTCCGGCGGGATGACCGGCACGCAGTCGAGCACCATGCCCTTGGGCTTGTTGCTCGTCTGCAGGAACGCGGAGACGACCTTGAGGCGCTTGAGCGCACGGGTCTTCTTCTGGCCCTTGCCGGTACGGATGATCTCGCGGAGGCGCTCGGCCTCCTCGTCGAGGTCGAAGGACTCCAGGCGCTTCTGCAGCGCGGCGGCGCCCATGCAGCCGTCGAAGTACGTGCCGAAGCGGTCACGCAGCTCGCGGTAGAGCAGCTCGTCGCCCTCCAGGTCCTGGACCTTGAGGTTCTTGAAGCGGCTCCACACCTCGTCGAGGCGGTCGATCTCGCGCTGCGCACGGTCGCGCAGCTGCTTCATCTCGCGCTCGGCACCCTCGCGCACCTTGCGGCGCACGTCGGCCTTGGCGCCCTCGGCCTCCAGCTCGGCCAGGTCAGACTCGAGCTTCTTGGCGCGGTTCTCCAGGTCGGAGTCGCGGCGGTTCTCGATCTGCTGGCGCTCGACGGAGACGTGGGCCTCCAGGGAGGGGAGGTCGCGGGTGCGGCGCTCCTCGTCCACGAACGTGATCATGTACGCGGCGAAGTAGATGACCTTCTCGAGGTCCTTCGGCGCGAGGTCCAGCAGGTAGCCCAGGCGCGACGGGACGCCCTTGAAGTACCAGATGTGGGTGACGGGAGCGGCGAGCTCGATGTGGCCCATGCGCTCGCGGCGCACCTTGGCGCGCGTGACCTCGACGCCACAGCGCTCACAGATGATGCCCTTGAAGCGGACACGCTTGTACTTGCCGCAGTAGCACTCCCAGTCCCGGGTCGGACCGAAGATCTTCTCGCAGAAGAGTCCGTCCTTTTCGGGCTTGAGGGTGCGGTAGTTGATGGTCTCCGGCTTCTTGACCTCGCCGTGGGACCAGGTCCGGATGTCGTCCGCGGTGGCAAGGCCGATCCGCAGCTCGTCGAAGAAGTTGACGTCGAGCACTTGTCGTCAATCCCTCTTTCGGGGGTTCGAGCCCCCTCGCGTCACGCGAGTAAATCGGGGCACTTCAGCAATGGTCTGAACGGGTCCGGGGAGAGCCGGCCGGATCACGGAGATCCGGCCGGCCAACCCGTCAGACCTCTTCGACGCTGCTCGGCTCGCGCCGGGACAGGTCGATACCGAGCTCCTCCGCCGCGCGGAAGACGTCCTCGTCCGTGTCGCGCATCTCGATGGACATGCCGTCCGAGGACAGCACCTCCACGTTGAGGCAGAGCGACTGCATTTCCTTGATGAGCACCTTGAAGGACTCGGGAATGCCCGGCTCGGGGATGTTCTCGCCCTTGACGATCGCCTCGTAGACCTTCACGCGGCCGGTGACGTCGTCGGACTTGATCGTCAGCAGTTCCTGGAGGGCGTAAGCGGCGCCGTAAGCCTCAAGGGCCCACACCTCCATCTCACCGAATCGCTGCCCACCGAACTGCGCCTTACCACCCAGCGGCTGCTGCGTGATCATGGAGTACGGGCCGGTCGAACGGGCGTGGAGCTTGTCGTCGACCAGGTGGTGCAGCTTGAGGATGTACATGTAGCCGACCGAGACCGGGTCCGGGAACGGCTCGCCGGAGCGGCCGTCGAACAGCTTGGCCTTGCCGGAGGGCTGCACCAGACGCATGCCGTCGCGGTTCGGGATCGTGGCCTCGAAGAGACCGGAGATCTCGTCCTCGCGCGCGCCGTCGAAGACGGGCGTGGCGACGTTGGTGCCGGGGGCGACCTGGTCGGCGCCGATGGCCTGCAGGCGCTTGGCCCACTCGTCACCGAGGCCGGAGACGTCCCAGCCGCGGCTGGCGAGCCAGCCGAGGTGGATCTCCAGGACCTGTCCCGGGTTCATTCGGGACGGGACACCCAGCGGGTTGAGGATGATGTCGACCGGGGTGCCGTCCTCCAGGAACGGCATGTCCTCGATCGGCAGGATCTTCGAGATGACGCCCTTGTTGCCGTGACGGCCGGCGAGCTTGTCACCGTCGGTGATCTTGCGCTTCTGCGCGACGTAGACGCGGACCAGCTGGTTCACGCCCGGCGGCAGCTCGTCGCCCTCTTCACGGTCGAAGACGCGGACGCCGATGACCTTGCCGATCTCGCCGTGCGGCACCTTCAGCGAGGTGTCGCGGACCTCGCGCGCCTTCTCACCGAAGATCGCGCGGAGCAGGCGCTCCTCGGGGGTCAGCTCGGTCTCGCCCTTGGGCGTGACCTTGCCGACGAGGATGTCGCCGGCGACGACCTCGGCACCGATACGGATGATGCCGCGCTCGTCGAGGTCGGCGAGGACCTCCTCGGAGACGTTCGGGATGTCCCGGGTGATCTCCTCGGGGCCGAGCTTGGTGTCACGGGCGTCGACCTCGTGCTCCTCGATGTGGATCGAGGAGAGGACGTCGTCCTGCACGAGGCGCTGCGACAGGATGATCGCGTCCTCGTAGTTGTGACCCTCCCAGGGCATGAACGCCACGAGCAGGTTCTTGCCGAGCGCCATCTCACCGAACTCGGTGGCCGGGCCGTCGGCGAGGACCTGGCCCTCGATGACGCGGTCGCCCTCGGAGACGACGACCTTCTGGTTGACCGAGGTGCCCTGGTTGGAGCGCATGAACTTGGCGATGCGGTACGTGGTGTACGTACCGTCGTCGTTCGTGACGGTGATGTAGTCCGCGGAGACCTCCTGGACCACGCCGTCCTTCTCGGCCTTCAGCACGTCACCGGCGTCGGTGGCGCAGCGGTACTCCATGCCGGTGCCGACGAGCGGCGCCTCGCTCTTGATGAGCGGAACGGCCTGGCGCATCATGTTCGCGCCCATGAGGGCACGGTTGGCGTCGTCGTGCTCCAGGAAGGGGATCATCGCGGTCGCGACGGACACCATCTGGCGCGGCGAGACGTCCATGTAGTCGACCTCGCCACCGGGGACGTAGTCGACCTCGCCGCCACGACGGCGGACCAGGACGCGGGGCTCGGTGAAGCGCAGGTCGTCGGAGAGCGTCGCGTTCGCCTGGGCGATGACGAAACGGTCTTCCTCGTCGGCGGTGACGTAGTCGACCTCGTCGGTGACCTGGCCGTCGACGACCTTGCGGTACGGCGTCTCGATGAAGCCGAACGCGTTGACGCGGCCGTACGAGGCGAGCGAACCGATCAGACCGATGTTCGGGCCTTCGGGGGTCTCGATCGGGCACATGCGTCCGTAGTGGGACGGGTGCACGTCTCGGACCTCGAAGCCGGCCCGCTCACGGGACAGACCACCCGGGCCGAGCGCCGACAGACGGCGCTTGTGGGTGAGACCCGACAGCGGGTTGTTCTGGTCCATGAACTGCGACAGCTGGCTGGTGCCGAAGAACTCCTTGATGGAGGCGACGACCGGCCGGATGTTGATCAGGGTCTGCGGCGTGATCGCCTCGACGTCCTGGGTGGTCATGCGCTCGCGCACGACGCGCTCCATACGGGCGAGACCCGTACGGACCTGGTTCTGGATGAGCTCGCCGACGTTGCGCAGGCGGCGGTTGCCGAAGTGGTCGATGTCGTCGGTCTCGACGACGATCGTCCGGCCGGACTCGCCGACCGTCTCGGTCTCACCGGCGTGCAGCTTGACCAGGTACTTGATGGTCGCGATGACGTCGTCGGTGGTGAGCACGCCGGCGTCCAGCGGCTCGTCCGCGCCGAGCTTCTTGTTCACCTTGTAGCGGCCGACCTTCGCGAGGTCGTAGCGCTTCGGGTTGAAGTAGAGGTTCTCGAGCAGCGTCTGAGCGGCCTCGCGGGTGGGCGGCTCGCCCGGGCGGAGCTTGCGGTAGATGTCGAGCAGCGCGTCGTCCTGGCCCTGGGTGTGGTCCTTCTCCAGGGTGGCGCGCATGGACTCGTACTCGCCGAACTCCTCGAGGATCTGCTCGGTGCTCCAGCCGAGCGCCTTCAGGAGGACGGTGACCGACTGCTTGCGCTTGCGGTCGATGCGGACACCGACCATGTCGCGCTTGTCGATCTCCATCTCCAGCCAGGCACCCCGGGAGGGGATGATCTTGGCGGAGAAGATGTCCTTGTCGGACGTCTTGTCGATCGACGAGTCGAAGTAGACACCCGGCGAGCGGACCAGCTGCGACACCACGACACGCTCGGTGCCGTTGATGACGAAGGTGCCCTTGTTGGTCATGAGCGGGAAGTCGCCCATGAAGACCGTCTGGGACTTGATCTCGCCGGTCTCGTTGTTGGTGAACTCGGCCGTGACGAAGAGCGGGGCGGCGTACGTGAAGTCGCGCTCCTTGCACTCGTCGATCGAGTTCTTCGGGGGCTCGAAGCGGTGGTCGCGGAACGTGAGCGACATCGACCCGGAGAAGTCCTCGATCGGGGAGATCTCCTCGAAGATCTCCTCGAGGCCGGACTTGGTGGGGACGTCTTGTCCACTGTCCAGAGCAGCCTCGACGCGAGCCTTCCAGGCGGCGTTGCCGAGGAGCCAGTCAAAGCTCTCGGTCTGCAGCGCGAGGAGGTTCGGAACCTCGAGGGGCTCCTTGATCTTTGCAAAAGAGATGCGCAGCGGGGCGGTGCTGGCGCCGTTGTTCGTATTCGCGGTCGAGGCGTTGCGCGAGGCGGCCAAGAGGGGGTCCTTCCGAGGGCTCGGACTCACTACGCGCGTACCGGTCCCAAACTGGACATGAGGGCAGAAAATCCCAGGTCAGGGAAGATCGGTCCACGATGCTCAAGATGGGTATGCCCCTGGTGACGGGCAGGAGGCAGCTAACAGGCAGCGCAAAGGGTCAGTGTAGCCAAGTGCCACACTGATGTCCAGTCGGGGTTTTCAGAGACCCACGTTGCTCTCAACAGCTCTTCTCAACACCTATGTCCAGCCCTGCGCGAGGTGCGCCCTTCTTTACTGCCCGCTTCGCCATCGATCCATGCCTCGGATTCGGATCGATTCGGCGACGCGCCTTGAGAATTGCGCGCCGCGTGCGGTTCGTCAAGGGCCCCCTCGGCCCCGGCCGCCCTCGGACCTCCGAGAGGCGCACGGCGAAGATCACCATACTCGTCAACGCGGGAAGGGCAAGGCACCCGCCTCCGGTACGCCGAAAGGCGACCACCCGGACGGGTGATCGCCTTTCGCGATGTGACTCCGCGCCTCGCGGCACGGGGGTCCTGAGGAGTCAGAGGACTCCTCGGGTCACTTGACCTCGACGGAGGCGCCGGCGCCCTTGAGGGACTCGGCAGCCTTGTCCGCGGCGTCCTTCGCGACCTTCTCGAGGACGGGCTTCGGGGCGCCGTCGACGAGGTCCTTGGCCTCCTTCAGGCCGAGGGAGGTCAGCTCGCGCACGACCTTGATGACCTGGATCTTCTTGTCACCGGCGGCGGTGAGGATGACGTCGAACTCGTCCTTCTCCTCCTCGGCCGGGGCAGCCGGGCCACCCTGGGCCGGGCCCGCGACGGCGACGGCCGCGGCGGCGGTGACGTCGAACTTCTCCTCGAAGGCCTTCACGAACTCGGCGAGCTCGATGAGGGTGAGCTCCTCGAACTGAGCGAGCAGGTCTTCCTGGGACAGCTTCGCCATGACAGGCGTCCTTCCACTATTCGGCAGGTGCCGGATGTATGTGTCGGCGGGCGTACACGGTGCCCGCTGGACCGCTGAGCGTGATTACTCGGCGGCCTCGGCGGGAGCCGGCGTACCGGCACCGCCCTGCTCCTCCAGCTTGACGCGAAGCGCTTCCGCGGTGCGGACGAACTTCGACGGCAGCGCCTGGAAGAGCTGCGCAGCCTGAGTCTGCTTGCCCTTCATGGCACCGGCCAGCTTGGCGAGCAGAACCTCGCGGGACTCGAGGTCCGCGAGCTGCTTGATGTCATCGGCGGACAGCGCCTTGCCGTCAAGGACACCGCCCTTGATGATCAGGTTCGGGTTGTCCTTGGCGAAGTCACGAAGACCCTTCGCCGACTCCACCGGGTCACCGGTGACGAAGGCAACCGCCGTCGGACCTGCGAACAGGTCGTCCAGCGTGTCGATCCCGGCCTCGTTGGCCGCAATCTTGGTCAGCGTGTTCTTCACCACGGCGTACTGGGCGTTCTCACCGAGCGAACGGCGCAGCTGCTTGAGCTGAGCCACGGTGAGACCCCGGTACTCGGTCAGCACGGCGGCGTTCGAGCTGCGGAACTGGTCCGCGAGCTCGGCTACCGCAGCAGCCTTGTCGGGCCTAGCCATAGCGTCGGCCTCCTTCCGGGTGATGAGGACCGCTCGAAAGGGACCGGAAAGACGAAACGCCCCGGCGCGGGCGCCAGGGCGAAGCTCGACCGGACAGAATCCGGGAGCTCTCCACAGTCACCTGCGCAGGTCGTCCGCATCAACGGAGCCTTCGGTTGCCCGAACCCTGATGGATTCAGAACAACGACCAGCGGTCTTTGGCTTCCAAAGGAGAGTACGCGACTCGGGTCGCGCCGGGCAAATCCGTCCCGTTTCGATGGGCGCCGGGAGGTTTGAACTCCCGGAACCGGGTTACGAAGCGGCCCCCTGCTGCTGCTTCATCAGCTCGGTGAAGTCGACCGTCTGGGCGGCCGGCGGGGCCTCGACGGACACCTTCACGCCGTAGTCGCTGTAGTACACCGTGGAGTTGAGCTCGCCGGTCTGCATCTCGCCGCGCTCGGTCTTCTTCACCAGCAGATCGTTCTCGTCCACCCAGATGTCGATCTTCTCGGTGGTGATCCCGGACGCGGCCAGCTGCTCCTTGAGCTGCGCGGTCTCGTCGGCGTCCAGATTGCCGTTCTTGGCGGTCAGCTCGGCGACGTCGACCGTGCCCGAGTAGTGCGTGGCGCTGACGCCGCGCACGTCCTCCTGGCCGACCTTCTTCACGTCACCGGAGGCCAGCAGCGACTTCACCCCCTGCTCCGGGGTGCTGTTCTGCATCTGGTCCTTCATCGCGGCGCCCGCGGCGCCGGAGAGCTTGGCCAGGTCGTCGTAGCTGTAGCTGATCCAGCGCTTGCCGCCGGTCTGCTGGGCCATGGCCTGGCCCATGTCCACGACGTACCCGTCCTTGAGGTAACGGGCCTCCATCGTGCCGTCGCTGCCGAGCTGCTTCATGCCGTCGGCCATGGCGCCGCCGGTGGAGGTGATCTTCAGCGTGCCGGTGATGCCGTCGGACCAGTCGATGGCGCCCTGCTGCTTGGCGGACATCGTGCTGCCCATGGTCGTCGTGCCGTCGATCCGCGCCGAGTGCGCCTGACCGGTCTTCTTCTGCACGGCGACCAGCGCGGCGATCGGATCGACCTTCACCACGGAATTGCCGCGGCTCTCGGACTTGCCGGAGCCCTTGTCCGTACCCCCGTCGTCCGATCCGCCACAGGCCGCGACCGAGGTCAGCGCCGCCACCACGGCGACGGACAGACCCAGGCGCCGTACGGTCTTGGTCAACATCTTGCATCCCACCCCTCGTTCGACTCTCGGTCACCCACGCTAACGCAGGGCTCCGACAGTCATGTGCACGTACGAATGAGGACGAGCCCCGCACCTCGAAAGGTTGCGGGGCCCGTCCCATGTCACACGCGACGCGGCGGTCGTACGAGCACGGAGGCTCAGACGGCGGCCGGGTCCTCCTCGACGAGGAGGTTACGGGTGCGGTTGGGGTCCAGCGGGATGCCGGGGCCCATCGTGGTCGCCAGGGCGGCCTTCTTGATGTAGCGCCCCTTCGCCGCGGACGGCTTCAGACGGAGGACCTCCTCCAGCGCCGCTGCGTAGTTCTCCACCAGCTTGGTGTCGTCGAAGGACACCTTGCCGATGATGAAGTGCAGGTTCGAGTGCTTGTCGACGCGGAACTCGATCTTGCCGCCCTTGATGTCGTTGACAGCCTTCGCGACATCGGGGGTGACCGTACCGGTCTTCGGGTTCGGCATCAGACCACGCGGACCGAGCACGCGGCCGAGGCGGCCGACCTTGCCCATGAGGTCCGGGGTCGCGACGACGGCGTCGAAGTCCAGACGGCCCTTCGCCACCTCGTCGATGAGCTCGTCGGAGCCGACGATGTCGGCGCCGGCGGCTTCCGCGGCCGCAGCACGGTCACCGGTCGCGAAGACCAGGACCCGGGCGGTCTTGCCGGTGCCGTGCGGGAGGTTCACGGTGCCGCGGACCATCTGGTCGGCCTTGCGCGGGTCAACACCCAGGCGGAAGGCGACCTCGACGGTGCCGTCGAACTTCGTGGTGGCGGTGTCCTTGGCGAGACGGACGGCCTCGAGGGGGGCGTACAGGCGCTCCCGGTCGATCTTGGCGTCCGCAGCGCGGAGGTTCTTGCTGCGCTTCACTTCTACTCCTGATGGTTTTCAGAGTGTGGAGTCGTGGTGCGGACCAGCGCCGGTCCTACCACTGAGGGCGTGGGGCTGAATCAGCCTTCGACCGTGATGCCCATGGAACGGGCGGTGCCAGCGATGATCTTCGACGCGGCGTCGAGGTCGTTGGCGTTCAGGTCGGGGAGCTTCGTCGTGGCGATCTCGCGGACCTGGGCAGCCGTCAGCTTGGCGACCTTGGTCTTGTGCGGCTCGCCGGAGCCCTTCTCCACACCCGCGGCCTTGAGGATCAGCTTGGCGGCCGGCGGAGTCTTGGTGATGAAGGTGAAGGAGCGGTCCTCGTAGACCGTGATCTCCACCGGCACGACCATGCCACGCTGCGACTCGGTCGCGGCGTTGTAGGCCTTGCAGAACTCCATGATGTTGACGCCGTGCTGACCCAGTGCGGGGCCGACCGGCGGGGCCGGGTTGGCCGCACCGGCGTTGATCTGGAGCTTGATAAGCCCCGTGACCTTCTTCTTCTTGGGAGGCATGTGCTCTCTCCGGGTCCTAGTGAGAGTTTTCGCCGTCATCCGGTCATCCGGATGCAGGCATACCGCACAACGATAACGGGTATAGCTGCGCGACCAAAAACCAAGCAGGTCAGACCGGCTGCGAGAGCCTGTCTGACCTGCTCGGTAGGCATGTGTCCAGAAGCGGGCGGAAAGCTCAGTTCTTCTGGATCTGGTCGAAGCTCAGCTCGACCGGGGTCTCGCGACCGAAGATCTCGACGAGGCCCTTGACCTTCTTCGAGTCGGCGTTGATCTCGTTGATCGTCGCCTGGAGCGTCGCGAACGGGCCGTCGGTGACGGTGACCGAGTCGCCGACCTCGAAGTCGAGAACCTCGACGGTGACCTTGCGGGCCGGAGCCGGCTTGCCCTCGGCCTCGGCGGCCTCGCGGGCGGCCTTCTCCTCGGCCTCCGGAGCGAGCATCTTGACGATCTCGTCCAGCGTCAGCGGGTACGGGTCGTAGGCGTTGCCCACGAAGCCGGTGACACCGGGGGTGTTGCGGACGACGCCCCAGGACTCGTTCGTCAGGTCCATGCGCACCAGGACGTAACCCGGGAGCTTGTTCTGACGGACGTTCTTGCGCTCGCCGTTCTTGATCTGGACGATTTCCTCCTCAGGCACCTCGGCCTGATAGATGAACTCCTCCACGTTCAGCGAGACGGCGCGCTGCTCCAGGTTGGCCTTCACACGCTTCTCGTAACCGGCGTACGTGTGGATGACGTACCACTCGCCCGGCAGCCCGCGGAGCTCCTCGCGCAGGGCCGTGACGGGGTCGACGGGCTCGGCCGGCTCGGCCTCCTCCTCGTCGGCCGCGTCCGCGGTCTCCTCGGCGGTGTCCTCGGACGCCTCGTCGCCGGCCGCGGGGGCCTCGTCGGCGTCGGCGGCTTCGGCCTGGTCCGACTCCTCGGCGTCCGCCGCCTCGACGATGTCGAGCTCGTCCTCGGCGGACTCGAAGGCGCCCGCCGTCGGCTCGACGGCGTCGTTCAGGTTCGGGTCAGACACGGTGGCTTCTTCCTGGATACATATGGGTGGAACATGCGAAAGGGGCGCCCATCAGGCGCCCTTCGCGTGGATCAGCCGAAGACGTACTTGACGACCCGCGCGAAACCGAAGTCAATCACGGTTACGAGGCCGATCATGACGACGACGAACGCAATCACCACACTGGTGTACGTCGTCAGCTGGTTGCGCGTCGGCCAGACGACCTTGCGGAGCTCCGCGACGATCTGGCGGTAGAAGAGCGCGAGACGGCCCAGAGGGCCCTTCTTTCCGCGCTTGCCGCCCTTCCGGGTCTTCTTCTTCGACTCGGGGGCCTCGTCCTCGGCATCAGGCTTGTCGATGGAGCCCACGGCGTCCGTCACGCTTCTCACCTGATTCCGGGTCGTGGCCGTGCCGCGCCCGGTGGAGCCGCACGGCGGTGCATTGAAGTACGTACATGCGCACACATCCTGGCGAAGGAGTGTGTAGCAGGGCCGGAGGGACTTGAACCCCCAACCGCTGGTTTTGGAGACCAGTGCTCTACCAATTGAGCTACGACCCTTTGTGGATTCCACCAACCTACCGCATGTTCCCGGATGACCCGAGTGCAGGAACGGTGCGGCTGGTGAAGGCCAACGACAGGAGAGTGTACGTGCTCAGCGGCCCGGCGTCGAACAGAAAGCTGCTGATCGCTCCTGGTCGCTTCCTGTCCGCATGCTGTCCGAGTGCTGTCCGGTCCCTGAAACCCCCGTGCCGACGCGGAAAACGGTCTGCGAGCATGGGGGCCATGAGCGCTGCTACTTCTCCGTCCGAGAGCCGGGTCTCCGCCCGCATCGGTGCCATCTCCGAATCCGCCACCCTCGCCGTCGACGCCAAGGCCAAGGCCCTCAAGGCCGCCGGCCGCCCGGTGATCGGCTTCGGTGCCGGTGAGCCCGACTTCCCGACGCCCGGCTACATCGTGGACGCCGCCGTCGAGGCGTGCCGCACCCCGAAGTACCACCGCTACACCCCCGCGGGCGGGCTCCCCGAGCTCAAGGCCGCCATCGCGGAGAAGACGCTGCGCGACTCCGGTTACGAGGTCGACGCCTCCCAGATCCTGGTGACCAACGGCGGCAAGCAGGCGATCTACGAGGCGTTCGCCGCGATCCTCGACCCGGGCGACGAGGTCATCGTCCCGGCCCCGTACTGGACCACCTACCCCGAGTCGATCCGGCTGGCCGGCGGCGTCCCGGTGGAGGTCGTGGCCGACGAGACCACCGGTTACCGGGTCTCCGTGGAGCAGCTGGAGGCGGCCCGTACCGAGCGTACGAAGGTCGTCCTGTTCGTCTCCCCGTCGAACCCGACCGGCGCGGTCTACAGCGAGGCGGACGCCGAGGCGATCGGCCGCTGGGCCGTCGAGCACGGCCTGTGGGTGATGACCGACGAGATCTACGAGCACCTGGTCTACGGCGACGCGAAGTTCACCTCGCTCCCGGCGATCGTGCCCGAGCTGCGCGACAAGTGCATCGTGGTCAACGGCGTCGCCAAGACGTACGCGATGACCGGCTGGCGCGTCGGGTGGATCATCGGCCCCAAGGACGTCGTGAAGGCCGCGACCAACCTCCAGTCGCACGCCACGTCCAACGTCGCCAACGTCTCGCAGGCCGCCGCGCTCGCCGCCATCTCCGGGAACCTGGACGCGGTCGCCGAGATGCGCACCGCGTTCGACCGGCGCCGCAAGACCATCGTGCGGATGCTCAACGACATCGACGGCGTGTTCTGCCCGGAGCCCGAGGGCGCGTTCTACGCGTACCCGTCGGTCAAGGAGCTGCTCGGCAGGGAGATCCGCGGCAAGCGCCCGCAGACCTCGGTGGAGCTGGCCGCGCTGATCCTGGACGAGGCCGAGGTGGCGGTCGTCCCGGGCGAGGCGTTCGGCACCCCGGGCTACCTGCGCCTGTCGTACGCGCTGGGCGACGACGACCTGGTCGAGGGCGTCTCGCGGCTCCAGAAGCTGCTGGGTGAGGCGAAGGCGTAACCCCGCTCCCTTCCCTTGAATGCGGCCCCCGATGTCCGAATCGGGGGTCGCTTTCGCGTTCGAGGGGGCACCCGATGGGGAAAGCGGCTACCGCGCCGCCCCGTCCGTGCGGCAGGATCTTGCAATGGAACGTGATGTACGGCTGTTGCCCAAGGCCCACCTGCACCTGCACTTCACCGGGTCGATGCGGCCCACGACGCTGCTGGAGCTCGCCGACAAGTACGGGGTGCGGCTGCCCGAGGCCCTGACCGGCGGCGAGCCGCCCAAACTGCGCGCCACGGACGAGCGGGGCTGGTTCCGCTTCCAGCGGCTGTACGACATCGCCCGGTCCTGCCTGCGGGCCCCGAGGACATCCAGCGCCTGGTGCGCGAGGCCGCCCAGGAGGACGTGGCGGACGGCTCCCGCTGGCTGGAGATCCAGGTCGACCCCACCTCGTACGCGCCCCTGCTCGGCGGCCTGATCCCGGCGATCGAGATCATCCTGGACGCGGTGGACGCCGCCTCGCGCGAGACCGGACTGCCGATCCGGGTGGTCATCGCGGCGAACCGGATGAAGCACCCGCTGGACGCCCGGACCCTCGCGCGCCTCGCCGTGCGGTACGCGGACCGGGGGGTGGTCGGCTTCGGCCTCTCCAACGACGAACGGCGCGGCATGGCCCGCGACTTCGACCGGGCGTTCGCCATCGCCCGGGAGGGCGGTCTGCTGGCCGCCCCGCACGGCGGCGAGCTGTCGGGCCCGTCCAGCGTCCGGGACTGCCTGGACGACCTCGACGCGGCCCGGGTGGGGCACGGTGTGCGCGCCGCCGAGGACCCCCGGCTGCTGCGGCGGCTCGCCGAGGCGGGGGTGACCTGCGAGGTGTGCCCCGCGTCCAATGTGGCGCTCGGCGTCTACGAGAAGCCCGCCGATGTCCCCCTGCGCACTCTGTTCGACGCCGGGGTGCCGATGGCCCTGGGCGCGGACGACCCGCTGCTCTTCGGCTCCCGGCTGGCCGCGCAGTACGACCTGGTGCGCCGCCACCACGCGTTCACCGACGAGGAACTGGCCGAGCTGGCCCGCCAGTCGGTGCGCGGTTCGACGGCGCCGGAGCCGGTGCGGGCGGAGCTGCTGGCGGGGGTCGACGCGTGGCTGGCGGGTCCTGCGGCCTGAGCCTCAGCCCGCGAGGCCGCTGAGCAGGGTGCGGGCCAGGGCCGCCGCGAAGTCGTCCAGCGGCTGAGGCGGTTCGCCGGTGTCCGTGGCGTCGTAGGCGAAGGCGCGCTGGGCGCAGGCGCCGAGGAGCAGTGCGGCGGCCGCGTAGGTGTCGGCGTCGGGGCGGACGCGCCCTGCGGTCTGTTCGGCCCGCAGATACGTGGCGACGCCGCGGATGGGCAGGTGGGGGCCGGTGCCGAGTTCGCGCATCGCCGCGTCGTGGCGCTCCTTGAGCCTCGGTTCGGCGTAGAGGGAGGCGGCGATCGGGAAGCTCTGCTCGTAGAACAGGGCGGCCTGGCGGGCGATGTCGGTGAGGTTCTCCTCGACCGACCGCTCCCCCGCGCCCGGGTCGGCGATGAGCTCGCGCAGGTCGATCTTGGGCAGCCGTTCCTTGAGGACCACCACGAACAGCTCCTCCTTGCTGAGGAAGTGCTTGTAGAGCGCGGCCTCCGAGCAGCCGGCGGCCTTGGCGATCTCCTTGGTGGTGGTCCGGGCCAGGCCCTTGGTGAGCATGAGCTCGTGGGCGGCGTCGATGAGGCGGACGCGGGCCGGCTTCTGCTCCATGAGCACTCCGATAAGACTTGACGGGTGAGTGATTACCCACCCACTCTAGAGGTGAGTGAACACTTACCCACCTCGAAGGGGTGTGCCATGAAGCTCACGGTTTTTGGTGCGACCGGCGGTATCGGGCAGGAGATCGTCCGCCAGGCGGTGGCGGCGGGGCACGAGGTGACGGCGGTGGTCCGCGACCCCGCCCGGCTCGCGGTCCCGCTCTCGGACATCACGGTGCACACGGCCGCCCGGGTGGACGACCCGGAGGCGCTGCGGGAGGCGGTGGCGGGCCGGGACGCGGTCCTCTCCGGCCTCGGGTCCAGAGGCCGGAAGGCCGACGGGATCGCCGAGCGGCTGACCCGCGCCGTGCTGGCGGCCATGGAGGCGGAGGGCACCCGGCGGCTGCTGGTGGTCAGCGCCGCCCCGCTCGCCCCCACGCCCGCCGACGAGCCGCTGCTCGACCGGATGATGCTGTCGATGATCGGCGCGGTCCTCAAGGAGGTGTACGCGGACCTCACCGCGATGGAGGCGGCGCTGGCGGCCTCGGCCACGGACTGGACGTCGGTGCGGCCGCCGAAGCTGACGAACGGGCCCCTGACGGGCACCTACCGCACGGTCGTCGGCGGCAACCCGCGCAGCGGCCGGTCCATCTCCCGGGCCGACGTGGCCCACGCCATGCTGGCCCTGATCGGCGACCGGGCAACGGTGAAGCAGGGCGTGGGCGTCGCGTACTGAGGCCCGGGTCGGGCGCCCGGGGCACGGGGCCCGGGCGCCCTACAGGCTGACGCCCACCGTCACCGGTTCGTTGACCAGGGTGACGCCGAAGGCCGCGTGCACTCCGGCAACCACCTCGCGCGCCAGGGCGAGCAGGTCCTCCGTGGTCGCCGCGCCCCGGTTGGTGAGGGCGAGCGTGTGCTTGGTGGAGATGCGGGCGGGTCCGGTGCCGTAGCCCTTGGTGAAGCCGGCCCGGTCGATGAGCCAGGCGGCGGAGGTCTTGGTGCGCCCCTCACCGGCGGGGAAGGCGGGGGCGTCACCTCGGGCCCCAGCCGGTCGGCGACCCGGGCCAGGAACGCGTCGAACTCGGCCTGTTCCAGGATCGGGTTGGTGAAGAAGGACCCGGCCGACCAGGTGTCGTGGTCCTCGGGGTCCAGCACCATGCCCTTGCCGGCGCGCAGCCGGAGCACCGTTTCACGGGCCTCGGCGGCGGGAACGCGCTCGCCCTCCTGGACGCCCATGGCCCGCGCGGTCTCCGGGTACTTCAGGGGCGCCGAGAGCCCGCCGGCCTCCTCCAGGCCGAAGCGGACGCGCAGCACCACGTACCGGTCGGGTTCGGCCTTGAAGCGGCTGTGCCGGTAGGAGAACGCGCACTCGGAGTTGGGCAGGACGACCGTTTCGCGGGTGCGCCGGTCGTAGGCGACGACCTCCGTGATGGTGGCGGACACCTCCTGTCCGTACGCCCCGACGTTCTGGATCGGGGTCGCACCCGCCGAGCCGGGGATGCCCGCCAGGCATTCGAGGCCCGCGAGACCGGCCTCCACGGTGCGGGTGACGGCGTCGGTCCAGACCTCGCCCGCGGCCAGTTCCAGGGAGCCGCCGTCGAGGACGAAGCCCTTGGTGGCGATCCGCAGGGCGGTGCCCTCGAAGCCCTTGTCGCCGATGACCAGATTGCTGCCGCCGCCGATGATCAGGAGCGGGGTGCCGCTGTCGTCGGCCTCGCGCACGGCGTCGATCACCTCGGTGTCCGTGGTGGCCGTGAGGAGCCGGGTGGCGGGGCCGCCCAGCCGGAAGGTGGTCAGGGGGGCGAGGGGCGCGTCGTGGAGTTCCTGCACGGGGACAAGAGTACGGTCCGTGGCCCCGCCGTCTGGGCGGGGCCACGGACCGTGTGGCGTGTGCGGGGTGCGTCAGGCGGGTACGGAGACCGGCTCCTCGGTGTGGGCGTCGGCGTCGGCCGTCTCGGTGGCGGCCTCCTGCGCACCGGCGGCGCGGCGGCCGGGGATCATCAGGGCGACGAGCGCGGCCAGGGCGACGACTCCGGAGCCGATCCAGACGGCGGGCACGGTGCCGTCGGTGAAGGACTGCGCGGACTCCAGGCCGCCCTGCGAGGCGAAGACGGTGGTGAGCACGGCGACCCCGAGGGCGCCGCCGACCTCGCGGAGGGCGTTGTTGGAGCCGGACGCGATGCCCTGGTCACCGGGGCGGACGCTGGACATCACCAGGCTGGCGGCCGGCGCGAAGTACAGGGCCATTCCGATGCCGCCGATGATCAGGGCGGGCAGCTGCGAGGCGTAGGACGCGTCCGGGGCGATGATCAGGGCGAAGAGGGCGAGGCCGACGGCCTGGAGGGCGAGCCCGGTCACGACCACCGGGCGGCCGCCGAACCGGTCGGAGAGCATCCCGGCGATGGGGGCGACGAGCATCGGCATCCCGGTCCAGGGCAGCATCCGCAGCCCGGCCTCGGTCGGCGAGTAGCCGAGGACGCCCTGGAGGTACTGGCTGAGCAGGAAGATCGCGCCGAACATCCCGAGGTACATCAGCATGCTGGCGATGTTGATCCCGAAGAAGCCGCGGTCCCGGAAGAGCCGCATGGGGAGCATCGGCTTGCGGCCCCGGAAGCCGTGGCGGATGAAGGCGCCGATGAGCGCGATGCCGGCGATGAGGGAGGTCAGGACGGTCGGGCTGGTCCAGCCGTCGGCGTTGGCGTTGACGAGGCCGTAGACGATGCCGAAGAGGCCGCCGCTGACGAGGAGGGTGCCGGGGACGTCGAGCCGGGCGCCGGGGGCGTACGACTCCGCGAGGCGGAAGCGGGCGAGGGGCAGCAGGAGCAGGCCGATCGGGACGTTGAGCCAGAAGATCCACTGCCAGGAGATGTGCTCGGTGAGGCTGCCGCCGATCAGGGGTCCGCTGGCCACGGCGAGCCCGGTCGCGGCGCTGAAGATGCCGAGCGCCGCGCCCCGTCGGGCGGGTTCCACGGCGGCCGTGAGCAGGGTGAGCGTGAGCGGCATCATGATCGCGGCGCCGACGCCCTGGACGGCGCGGAAGGCGATGAGTTCGTTGATGCCGGGTGAGAGGGCGGCCGCGGCGGAGGCGCCGGTGAAGACGGTGAGGCCGGTGAGGAAGAGCCGACGGCGGCCGAAGCGGTCACCGAGGGCGGCGCCGAACATCAGCAGGACGGCGAAGGTGAGCGTGTAGGCGTTGACCGTCCACTCCAGCTCCTCCATCTCTCCGCCGAGGCTTTCGCGGATGGACGGCAGGGCGGTGGTGACGACGAGGTTGTCGAGGGCCGCCATGAAGCCGGCGACGCTGGTGATGACGAGGGCCCAGGCCGCTCCCGCGCGGCCTGTCGATTGCTGGTTCACTGCTCCCCCTGAGGGTTAGTTATTGATTACTAACTTTTCTGGGCAGAAAACCGGGCCGAACCCGGCGTCGTACGCGTTCAGGAGACCGGCTGGGCGGATTCGTAGAACCCGGACCAGATCCGGTGTCCGGCCGGAAAACCGAGCGAGGTCAGCGTGTTGGCGAGCATTCCGTACGCGAGGAACTGGGTGGTCTCGGCCACCTCGGCACCGAGCGCGAGGTTGACGGAGTCGAAGAGCTCCAGCCAGCCGGTCCGCATCGCCTCGCCGAATTCATGGTCACCGGCGGCCTCCGCTGCGGCGACGGCCGCGTACACCTGCATCTGCATGAGCAGCTTCTCGGGGTCGTCGGCGATCAGCCGCTGGTAGGCGCGGGCCATGGCGTGCAGCGCCTCCTCGCTGTCCAGCCCGTCGGCCGCGTCGGCGAAGACCTGCCGGGTCTCCTCCAGACAGCGCTCGGCCGCCGCGAGGAACATCGCCTCCTTGTTGGGGAAGAGGCGGAAGAGGTACGGCTGCGAGACACCCACCCGCTGGGCGATCACCGCGGTGGAGGTCGCGCTGTACCCACCGCGGGCGAACTCGGTGATCGCCGCGCGGATGACGCTCTCGCGCCGCTCATCTGCACTCATCCTTGCCATGCCAATAAGTTAGTACTCAATCACTAACTTCGTCAAGCGGGATGCCGGGCCGAGTCGCGAACGGAGGTACGCGTAAGGGGCACGGCCCATGGACCGTGCCCCTTACAACGCGTCGCGTCGCCCGTCGTCCCTAGGCGAGTTGCACCACGGCCCGGGACATGCCCAGGACCTTCTTGCCGTCGCTCATGACCGTCAGGTCCACCCGCACCCGCCGGTCGTCCAGCAGCGCGCCCACCTTGCCGCTGACCTCGATCTGCGCGCCCTTGTCGTCGTCCGGGACCACGACGGGCTTGGTGAAGCGCACCCCGTACTCGACGACCGCGCCCGGGTCGCCGGTCCAGTCCGTGACCACGCGGATCGCCTCGGCCATGGTGAACATGCCGTGCGCGATCACATCGGGCAGCCCGACCTCGCGCGCGAAGCGCTCGTTCCAGTGGATCGGGTTGAAGTCGCCCGAGGCACCCGCGTACTGCACGAGGGTCGCCCGGGTGACCGGGAAGGACCGCGCCGGCAGCTCCGTACCGACCTCGACGGACTCGTAATTCACCTTCGCCGTCATCACGCCTCCTCGGCGGCGCGCGCCACCAGCTTCGTCCAGGCGGTCACGACCAGCTCGCCGGACTCGTCGTGGACGTCACCGCGGACGTCCAGGATGTCGTTGCCCGCCATCGACTTCACGGCCTCGATGGTCGAGACGACCGACAGCCGGTCACCGGCGCGCACGGGGCGGACGTAGACGAACTTCTGGTCGCCGTGCACGACCCGGCTGTAGTCCAGGCCCAGCTGGGGGTCCTCGATGACCTGGCCGGCGGCCTTGAAAGTGATCGAGAACACGAAGGTCGGCGGCGCGATCACATCGGCGTGGCCGAGGGCCTTGGCGGCCTCGGGGTCGGTGTACGCGGGGTGGGCGTCGCCCACGGCCTCGGCGAACTCGCGGATCTTCTCCCGTCCGACCTCGTACGGCGCGGTGGGCGGATAGGTCCGTCCCACGAAGGACTGGTCGAGCGCCATGAACTCGCAACCTCCTGATGAAAGAACGACTGGGCCGGCCTGTGGCGGCGTCCGGCACCATTCAACGCCAAACCCGCCGCACAACGACACGAGGCCGCCCCCCGAAGGGGACGGCCTCGTGTACGAGCCTGATTCAGCGCGTTTCGCGGTGCGCGGTGTGCGAGTTGCAGCGCGGGCAGTGCTTCTTCATCTCAAGACGGTCCGGGTTGTTACGCCGGTTCTTCTTGGTGATGTAGTTCCGCTCCTTGCACTCCACGCAGGCCAGCGTGATCTTCGGGCGGACGTCGGTGGCAGCCACGTGAGTGCTCCTTGGACGGACGATGGACGGATGAACGCAGAAAAGAGTAGCCGATCGAAGGACCGACCCCACAATCGGCTACTTTTAGTAGCGGTGACCGGACTTGAACCGGTGACACAGCGATTATGAGCCGCTTGCTCTACCGACTGAGCTACACCGCTTTGATGACTGGGCCCCCCGCCGAAGCGGGGTTTCCGATCACCAGAGCCCCAATGCGGAATCGAACCGCAGACCTTCTCCTTACCATGGAGACGCTCTACCGACTGAGCTATTGGGGCGAGCGATGAAGACATTACACGCTCGGTCGCCGATCGCCCAAATCCGTTTCGCGGGCCCCGGCCGACCCGGGCTCGTACCCCGCTCCGGGCGCCCGCACACCGCTGATCAGCAAGGCCGCACCGGTACGACTATTGCGCTCCTCCTCCGACCGGACCGCGCCCGCCCCTAGGCTCTACTCACTCTGCGTGATCTTGACCCCTTCCCAGGAGCACGATGCCCGACAGCCAGCCGCAGCGGCCCGACGACCACGCGGCCGACGCCACCGGCGGCCCGGAGACCTCGGCCCTGACGCTCTGCGGCGCCCGCCTCACCGACGGCCGCGTCGTGGACGTACGGGTCTGCGGCGGCCGCATCGAGGCCGTCGGCACCGCGGGCAGCCTCACCGCCGCCCCCGGCGCCCGCGTCGACTTGCGCGGCCACCTCCTGCTCCCCGCGCCCGCCGAGCCGCACGCCCACAGCGACACCGCCCTCACCGCGGACGGCTCCGGCCCCGCGTCCGAGCGGCCCGAGGACGTCCAGCGGCGCGCCACGGAGGCCGCGCTGCTCCAGCTCGGCCACGGCGCGACGGCCCTGCGCTCACACGTACGGATCGGCGGCCCCCCGGGCCTGGCCGCGCTCGAAGCCGTTCTCCAGGCCCGGCGCTCGCTGCGCGGCCTGGCCGACCTGACCCCGGTCGCCGTCCCCCGGCTGCTCACCGGCGTCGCCGGGGCGGGCAACCTGGCGATGCTCCGCGACGCGGTGAAGATGGGCGCCGGCGCGGTCGGCGGCCGCCCCGACCTCGACCCGGACCCGGCGGGATACGCGGAGGCCGTCCTCGAAGTCGCCGCCGAGCACGGCTGCCCCGTGGACCTGCACACGGACGGCGACGACCCCGCCCGCCTCGCCCGGTTCGCCGCGCTGGCGGGCGGAATGCGCCAGGAGGTCACCATCGGCCCCTGCGCCGGTCTCGCCCGCCTCCCCGCCGACGTCGCCGCCCGGGTGGCCGGGCAGCTGGCGGCGGCCGGGGTGAGCGTCACCTGCCTCCCCCAGGGCGGCTGCTGCGGTACGGAGCACCGGGGCGCCGCCCCCGTACGGCTGCTGCGCGAGGCCGGGGTGCGGGTCGCCGCGGGCGGTGGGGCGCTGCGCGATCCGGCCAACCCGGTGGGGCGCGGCGACCCGCTGGAGGCGGCGTTCCTGCTGGCCTCGCAGGGCGGGCTGCGCCCCGAGCACGCCTACGCGGCGGTGTCCGCCGAGGCGCGGCATGTGATGGGGCTCCCCGAGGTCCGCGTCGAGGCGGGCTTCCCGGCCGAGCTGCTCGCCGTACGCGGGGAAGGGCTGGCCGGGGCGCTGTCGCTGGCGTACAGCCGGATCGTGGTGCACCGGGGGCGGGTGGTGGCCCGGACCAGCGCGGTGCGCGAGTACTGCGATTCGGAGGCGGGCGGCGGGCCCGGTCTTCCCCGCCAGGGACGGCCGGAATCCACCGGCGGGCCGTGAGCGGCGCGGCGCGCTCCGGCGTACCGTCGGTCGTATGCGCATTGTCATCGCAGGTGGACATGGTCAGATCGCGCTGCGGCTGGAGCGGTTGCTCGCCGCGCGCGGGGATGAGGCGGCCGGCATCATCCGCAATCCCGGACAGAGCGACGACCTCAGGGCGGTGGGCGCCGAGCCCGTGGTGCTGGACCTGGAATCGGCCACGGTCGATCAGGTCGCCGAGGTGCTGCGGGGCGCCGACGCGGCGGTCTTCGCGGCCGGTGCGGGCCCCGACAGCGGTACGGCCCGCAAGGACACGGTGGACCGGGGTGCGGCGGTGCTCTTCGCGGACGCGGCGGAACGGGCGGGGGTGCGGCGTTACCTCGTGGTCTCCGCCATGGGCGCGGACCCGGACCACGCCGGGGACGAGGTGTTCGACGTGTATCTGCGGGCCAAGGGCGCGGCGGACGCGGACGTGCGCTCCCGCCCGGCCCTGGACTGGACGATCCTGCGCCCCGGGATGCTCACCAACGACGCCGGCACCGGCCAGGTCCTCCTGGCCGCCTCCACGGGCCGGGGCCCGGTCCCCCGCGACGACGTGGCGGCGGCCCTGGTCGAACTCCTGGACACCCCGGCGACGGCGGGCCTGACCCTGGAACTGATCTCGGGCAACGTGCCGTTGACGGTCGCGGTGAAGGACATCGCGGGCAACTGACCGCACGACGAAGAAGGCCCCCGTTCGAAGAACGGGGGCCTTGCTTGTGGCGGCGCCAGGGTTCGAACCTGGGTAGGCTGAGCCGGCAGATTTACAGTCTGCTCCCTTTGGCCACTCGGGCACACCGCCAAGGGATGCCGCCTTCGAGTCCCGGTTTCCCGTGGCGCTCTCTGGCAACGACGTAAACAATACCTGATGACCGAGGGTGCTACGCCACCGGATTGTTCGGAGGCCCGTGCGGTCTCGGGTGGCTAGGCTTTACGCGGCCGCTGCGCCAGGTACGCACTTTCCAGCACCCCCGATCCAAGGAGCCACACGTCATGGCCGACTCCAGTTTCGACATCGTCTCGAAGGTCGAGCGGCAGGAGGTCGACAACGCCCTCAACCAGGCCGCCAAGGAGATCTCCACCCGTTACGACTTCAAGGGCACGGACGCGTCGATCGCGTGGTCCGGCGAGAAGATCCTGATGCAGGCGAACGGCGAGGAGCGGGTCAAGGCCATCCTCGACATCTTCCAGTCCAAGCTGATCAAGCGCGGGATCTCGCTGAAGTCGCTGGACGCCGGTGAGCCGCAGCTGTCCGGCAAGGAGTACAAGCTGTTCGCCTCGATCCAGGAGGGCATCTCCCAGGAGAACGCCAAGAAGGTCGCGAAGATCATCCGCGACGAGGGTCCCAAGGGCGTCAAGGCCCAGGTCCAGGGCGAGGAGCTGCGGGTCACCTCGAAGAGCCGGGACGACCTCCAGGCCGTGCAGGCGCTGCTGAAGGCCCAGGACTTCGACTTCGACGTGCAGTTCGCGAACTACCGCTAGAGCGGGGTGGTCCGGGTGCGGAGGGCTTCGTTCCGTGCCCGGACTGCATGTCCGAATACCGCCGGTCTCGGCGGTTCGGGCGCAGCAGACTGGTCCATGGCGGCCGGCGTTCCGGCCGGTCGTACGGACGAGGAGAGGGACCGGTCATGACCATGTACGCGACGGTCGACAGCCCGCTGGGTGAACTGCTGCTGGTCGGGGAAGAGGCCCCCGGAGCGGCGGGCGTCGCGCTCGTCTCGCTCTCCGTGCCCGGCCAGAAGGGCGGCACCGTCGTCCAGGACGGCTGGGTGTACGCGCCGGAGGCGTTCGCGGGGGTCGCCGCCCAGCTGCGGGAGTACTTCGAGGGGCGCAGGACGCGCTTCGACCTGGTGTACGCGCAGGGGCGGGGCACCGAGTTCCAGCGGCGGGTCTGGGACGCGCTGGAGGCCGTTCCGTACGGCGAGACGGTCTCGTACGGGCAGATCGCCGCGCGCGTCGGCGCGAGCGGTGCCGGGGTGCGGGCCGTGGGCACCGCGATCGGGCGCAATCCGCTGCTCGTCGTGCGGCCGTGCCACCGGGTGATCGGTGCGGACGGCGCGCTGCGCGGGTACGCGGGCGGTCTTGAGCGCAAGGAGCGGCTGCTGGGGCTCGAAGGGGCCCTGGCGGGGCGTTGACGGGCGGCCGGTGATGGACGGGCTCTTCCCCAGGTCGCGCGCCGTCATCGCGCCGGGGGCCGTGCATGTGCCCGACTGGCTGTCGCCGGAGCGGCAGCGGGAGTTGGTGGTGGCGTGCCGGGAGTGGGCGCGGGGGCCCGTGCCGCTGCGGCACACGGCGTTGCCGGGTGGCGGGGTCATGTCGGTGCGGACGGTGTGCCTCGGGTGGCACTGGCAGCCGTACCGCTATGCGCGTACCGCCGACGATGTGAACGGGGCTCCGGTGCTCCCGTTCCCCGGCTGGCTCGCGGAGTTGGGGCGGGCGGCGGTGGCGGAGGCGTACGGGCGGGGAGGCGGCTCGGAGGCGTACGCGCCGGATGCCGCGCTGGTCAACTTCTACGACGGCACGGCCCGGATGGGCATGCACCGGGATGCCGAGGAGCGGTCCGAGGCGCCCGTGGTGTCGCTCAGCATCGGGGACACATGCGTCTTCCGGTTCGGCAACACCGAGGGCCGGGGCAGGCCGTGGACGGACGTGGAGCTGGCGTCCGGGGATCTGTTCGTGTTCGGCGGGCCGTCGCGCCGGGCGTTCCACGGAGTGCCCTCGGTCCGGCCCGGCACCGCTCCCCCCGGCACGGGGATGAGCGGTGGCCGGCTCAATCTGACGCTGCGTGAAACGGGCCTGGACGGCTGACGTCAGCGGCGTTCGCGGGAGTTGCCGAAGAGCAGGCGGTAGGCGATCAGCAGGACCAGGGAGCCGCCGATGGCCGCGACCCAGGTCGCCGGGTCGAAGAAGTCCTTGGAGATCTCACGGTCCAGGAAGCGCGACGATATCCAGCCACCGAGGAACGCGCCGACGATCCCTATGAGCGTGGTGCCGATCAGACCGCCGGGGTCGCGCCCCGGCAGCAGGATCTTGGCGATGACGCCCGCGACGAGCCCGAGAATGATCCAGCCGATAATGGTCATGCGTGCGAACCTACCCGTCCCTCTGTCCTGGAATCCAAGACGCCGGGGAGGGGCGGGCGGTTGCGTGCGGCGGCCTGCGGGCCGGGGGGCTTACCAGCCGGCGAACTGCTCGTCGGTGTCGACGATCTCCTTGCCGAACGGCATCAGGGACACCGGGATCAGCTTGAAGTTGGCGATGCCCAGGGGGATTCCGATGATCGTGAGGCACAGGGCGATGCCCGTGGTGATGTGACCGAGCGCCAGCCACCAGCCGGCGAGGATCAGCCACAGCACGTTGCCCACGCAGGACGCTCCACCGGCGTCCCGGCGGTCGACCACCCGGTGCCCGAAGGGCCACAGGGCGTAGACGCCGATCCGGAAGGCGGCCAGGCCGAAGGGGATGCCGATGATCGTGATGCAGAGCAGGACTCCCGCGAGCAGATAGCCGAGGAACATCCAGAATCCGCAGAGGACCAGCCAAATGACGTTCAGAATGGTTTTCACGGGCGAGGACCTGCCATCTGCTCGAGTCGGGCGATGCGCTCCGCCATCGGCGGGTGGGTCGAGAACATCTTGGACATCCCCTGCCCCGCGCGGAAGGGGTTGGCGATCATCATGTGGCTCGCGGTCTCGATCTTCGGCTCCGGGGGCAGCGGGAGCTGCTGCGTCCCGGCCTCCAGCTTCCGGAGGGCACTGGCGAGGGCCAGCGGATCCCCGGTGAGCCGGGCGCCCGAGGCGTCCGCCTCGTACTCCCGGGAGCGGCTGACGGCCAGCTGGATGACGGACGCGGCGAGCGGGCCGAGGATCATGATCAGCAGCATGCCGAGGATGCCCGGGCCCTCGTCGTCGTTGGAGCGGCCGACCGGTATCAGCCAGGCGAAGTTGACCAGGAACATCACGACGGAGGCCAGCGCTCCGGCGACCGACGAGATGAGGATGTCCCGGTTGTAGACGTGGCTCAGCTCGTGGCCGAGGACGCCGCGCAGCTCGCGCTCGTCCAGCAGGCTCAGGATGCCCTCGGTGCAGCAGACCGCCGCGTTGCGCGGATTGCGGCCGGTCGCGAAGGCGTTGGGTGCCTGGGTCGGGGAGATGTAGAGCCGGGGCATGGGTTGGCGCGCCGAGGTGGAGAGCTCGCGGACCATGCGGTAGAGCTGGGGCGCCTCGAATTCGCTCACGGGGCGGGCGCGCATGGCCCGCAGCGCCAGCTTGTCGCTGTTCCAGTACGCGTACGCGTTGGTGCCGATCGCCACCAGGAGGGCGACGAGCAGCCCCGTACGGCCGAAGAAGCTGCCGATGACGATGATGAGTGCGGACAGGCCCCCGAGGAGTACGGCGGTCCTCAGCCCGTTGTGCCGGCGGTGCACGGTACGCCCTCCAAATCGTGCAGCAGGGGAGCCCTTGGCGGGTGGGGCCCCACCGCTCAGTGGAGCCTCCCGTACTGGTCAACGCCAGGCGAAGGATGCGAGTTCCCTGGTGCGGACGGCCGGACGGCCCAGGCCGGACCCGCTGTACGCGTGGGACCGGGCTCTGGGCCGTCCGGGTGGAGGTGTGGCCGTGCTCAGCGCTGGACGGGGAGCTTGGCCAGCTCCAGGGCCGCCGGGTCGGGCTCGACCTCGCTGGTGCAGTGGGCGCAGCGGGAGGCGATGGCCGGGATCTCGGTGTAGCAGCGGGGGCAGTCGCGCAGGGCGGCCTTGATGTCGACCGGCTCGTCGGCCTTCTTGGCGGTGAAGCGGTCCTGGACCTTGGCCATCGGCATGACGACGCAGAAGTAGAGGACCGCGGCGGTGATGAGGAAGGCGATCGCGGCGCTGAGGAACAGGCCGTACGGGAAGTCCACGCCGTCGACGTCGAAGTGCGCCTTGCTGAAGTCGCCGGTGCCGCGGGTGAAGACGCCGATGAGCGGCACGATGAAGGCGTTGCTGAATCCGGTGACGACCGCGGTGAACGCGGCTCCGACGGCGAGACCGACCGCCATGGAGATGACGTTCCCGCGCAGGATGAAGTCCTTGAACCCGCTCAGCACTGCTCTGGCTCCTTGTGGTGTTGAGAACGTCGTACGCGTTCCAAGCCATCGACCTTGCCCTGTGCGGGCGGCCGGGGGCAAGCCGATCTTGTCACCTTTCGAACAGGTGAACGAGATCAGAAGAGATTGACGGCGGCGAATCTCAGGACGGTCTGTGGGGCGCCCGACAGGACGACTCCGGCGGCCGCGGTGAGGACGATCGCCGCGGTCAGGGGCGCCGGGACCCGGTGCCGTACGGCGGGCTGCGCCTCTTCCCCGTCCGCGGGCGCCCGGAACAGGGCGGCCGTCCACTGGAGGTAGTAGTACAGGGCGACGACGACGTTGACGGCCATCACGACGGCGAGCCAGCCCAGGCCCGCGTCGACGGCCGCCGAGAACACCGTGACCTTGGCGAAGAGCCCGATGATCCCCGGCGGCAGCCCGGCCAGGCAGAGCAGGAAGAACGCCAGCGCGAGGGCGGCCAGGGGCCGGGTGGCGTACAGGCCGCGGTAGTCGTCAAGACGGTTGCCCGGGCGGGTACGGGCGACCAGGGCGGCCACCGCGAACGCACCGAGGTTCACGACGGCGTACATCAGGGCGTACGCGACGGTGGAGCCGATCCTGCGCTCCCCCGCGTACGCGGCGGCGGCCACGGGGACGAGCAGGTACCCGGCCTGGGCGACGGAGGACCAGGCGAGCAGGCGTACGGCGCTGCGCGCGCGGGAAGCGCTCTGGCGCAGCGCGGCGACGTTGCCGACGGTCATCGTGAGCGCGGCCAGGACCGCGAGGGCGGGGCCCCACACGTCCGCGTAGGCCGGGAAGGCGATCACGGTGACGAGGATGAGGCCGGTGAAGCCGACCGCCTTGCCGACGACCGAGAGGTAGGCGGCGATGGGCAGCGGGGCGCCGACATAGGTGTCGGGCACCCAGAAGTGGAAGGGCGCGGCGGCCGTCTTGAAGGCGAAGCCGACCAGCGTCAGCGCGACGCCCGCCCCGGCGAGGGTGGAGAGCCGGGGGTCGACGTGGCCGAGCCGGCCGGCCAGCTCCGTGAGGTGCAGCGTGCCGGTGGCCGCGTAGACGAAGCTGACGCCGAGGAGCATCACGGCGGTGGCGGTCACGGAGGACAGGAAGAACTTCAGCGCGGCCTCGGAGGAGCGCCGGTCGCCGCGCTTGATGCCGACGAGGGCGAACGCGGGCAGCGAGGCGACTTCGAGGGCGATGACCAGCGTGGCGAGGTCCCGGGACGCGGGCAGGAGCGCGGCGCCGGCGGCGGACGAGAGCAGCAGGAACCAGAACTCGCCGGCCGGGAGCTTGCGGATGTCGCCGAGGGAGAGCAGCGCGGTGAGCAGCGCGCCGCCGAGCACAAGGGCCTGGATGACCAGGGTGAAGTGGTCGGCGGTGTAGCTGCACGCGTGGCTGCCGGTGGTGAGGCAGAAGGTGGAGCGGTCGCCGTCGTGGAGCGGGAGGATCAGGGCGAGCGAGGCGACGAGTCCGGCGACGGCCCCGTAGCCGAGGAGCGGTTTGCGGGCCTCGGTGACGAAGAGGTCGGCGACCAGGACGACGAGGGCGACGGCCGCGGCGGTGAGCGGGGGCGCGATGGCGAGCCAGTCGACGGACTGGACGAGGCTGGTGGCGCTCTCGGCCGCTGTGGTCACGACTTGCCTCCTGCGAGGAGCTTCTGCACGGCCGGGTCGGTGAGGCCGAGGAGGACGGCGGGCCACAGGCCGGCGAGGACGGTGAGGGCCGCGAGGGGGGTCCAGGCGGCGAATTCGTAGCTCTGGACGTCGGCGATCTGCCGCGGTTCGTCGCGGTGGGCGCCCATGCAGACGCGGCGGACCACGATCAGCAGGTAGGCGGCGGTGAGCAGGGTGCCGAAGGCGGCGATCGACATGAACGTCAGGAAGGCGGGCCTGCTCAGGCCCTCGGCCGGGTCGAACGCGCCGAACAGGGCGAGCATCTCGCCCCAGAACCCGGCGAGCCCCGGCAGCCCGAGCGAGGCGACCGCGGCGAACGCGAGGAGGCCGCCGAGGCGGGGCGCGCGGCCGTAGAGGGCGGCGCCGGTGGCCCCGGCGAGGGTGTCCAGGTCGGCGGTGCCGTAGCGGTCCTTCACCGCGCCGACCAGGAAGAACAGCAGGCCGGTGATGAGGCCGTGGGCGATGTTGGCGAAGAGCGCGCCGTTGACGCCGGTGGGGGTCATGCTCGCGATGCCGAGGAGCACGAAGCCCATGTGGCCGACGGAGGAGTACGCGATGAGCCGCTTCAGGTCGCCCTTGGCGCCGGGCCGGGCGAGGGCCAGGCAGGCGAGCGATCCGTAGACGATCCCGGCGACGGCGAAGGCCGCGAGGTACGGGGCGAAGGTGTGCATCCCGTCGGGGGCGACCGGGAGCAGGATGCGGACGAAGCCGTACGTGCCCATCTTCAGCAGGACGCCCGCGAGGAGCACGGAGCCGACGGTCGGGGCGGCGGTGTGGGCGTCGGGCAGCCAGCTGTGCAGCGGCCACATCGGGGTCTTCACGGCGAGCCCGATCCCGATCGCCAGAACGGCGGTGACCTGCACGGACGAGGTGAGCCCGCGGCCGTTGTCAGTGGCGAGTGCCACCATGTCGAAGGTGCCGCTCTTCAGTCCGATGAGGAGCAGGCCCAGCAGCATGACGACCGAGCCGAGCAGTGTGTAGAGGATGAATTTCCAGGCGGCCGCCTGCCTCCCCGCACCGCCCCATCGGGCGATCAGGAAGTACATCGGGATGAGCACCATCTCGAACGCCAGGAAGAACAGGAGCAGGTCGAGCACGGCGAAGGTGGCGAGGGTGCCGGACTCCAGGAGGAGGACCAGCGCGACGAACGCCTTCGGGGAGGGGCCTTCGGGCAGCTTGAAGTAGCTGTAGAGCGCGCAGAGGAAGGTCAGCAGCGCGGTCAGGACGAGCAGGGGGAGCGAGATGCCGTCGATGCCGAGGTGGATGCGCACGTCCAGCGCCGGGATCCAGCTGATGTCGGTGGTGGCCTGCATCTTCGACGGGTGGTCGTGGTCGAAGCCGGCGGCCAGCACCAGGGTCGCCAGGAGGATGACCCCGGTGACGGTCACGCCGTGGCGGAGCACGGCCTGGTCGGGGCTGCGGCCCTTCAGCCCGGGCGGGGCGGGGAGCAGGGCGGCGACGGCCCCGATGAGCGGGCCGACGACGACGAACGCCAGAAGGAACTGCATCACGGATGCGCTGATATCGATCACGGCTCAGGACCCCGCGTTGACGTTGGCGTAGACGACGGCGGCGACCGCCAGGACCAGGGAACCGGCCAGCAGTGCGCTGAGGTAGCTCTGCACGTTGCCGGTCTGGGCGCGGCGGACGGCCGTGCCGAGCCAGCGTGCGCCGGTGGCGGAGCCGCGTACGTAGGTCTCGACGACCTCGCGGTCCAGGAAGCGGACGAGGCGTGCGGCGGCCTGGACGGGGCGGACGAACAGCGCCGCGTACAGGGCGTCGAGGTGGAAGCCGGTGGCCGCGTGGCGGTGGAGGGGGCCGAGCAGCAGGCGTCCGGGGTCGGCGGGGTCGGGGGCGTCCCCGGCCGGGCCGTAGGCGGCGGTGCGGGCCTCGATGGCCTCGATCTCCACGAGCGCCGGTTCGGCGTCCGGGTGGGCGACGACCGAGCCCATCGGGACGCGGGCGGCGAGCGCGGTGGTGTGGCGCCAGGCCCCGTAGGTGACCAGGCCGCCGACGAGGCCGACGCCGGTGGACAGGACGGCCGTGGTCAGCGAGGGGACGAGGCGGTGTCCGTCGAACCAGTCGCCGATGACGCCGACGCTCAGCCCGAGGGCGATGGTCGGGACGGCCAGGACCCACAGGACGGCGGTCATGGCGGCGGGCTGCCTGCCGTGGTCGGGGGCCTCGGCGCCCCGGCCCCGGAAGGCGAGGAGCCAGAGCCGGGTGGCGTAGGCGGCGGTGAGCACGGCGGCCAGCAGCCCGGCGACGAGGACCGTCCAGCCGGCGGCGGCCGGGGCGACGTGCCGGTCGCCCAGCGCGGTGTGCTCGGCGGCGACGAGGACGGCTTCCTTGGAGAAGAAGCCGGCGAACGGCGGGATGGCGGCAAGCGCGAGCAGCGCCACGGTCATCGTCCAGTAGGCGTCCGGGATGCGGCGGGCGAGGCCGCTCATCCGGGACATGGCGGCCAGCGAGTTGGTGCCGGCGGCGTGGATGACGACGCCGGCCGCGAGGAAGAGGACCGCCTTGAAGGCACCGTGCGAGACGAGGTGGAAGACGGCGGCCCCCCGGTCGCCGACGGCCAGGGCGCCCGACATGTAGCCGAGCTGCCCGATGGTCGAGTAGGCGAGGACGCGCTTGATGTCGTCCTGGGCGAGCGCGGCGAGCCCGGACCCGATCATCGTGACGGCCGCCATCACGGCGAGGACGACCAGGGCCGCGCCGGACGCGGCGAAGACGGGGAGGAGCCGGGCGACGAAGTAGATGCCGGCGGCGACCATCGTCGCCGCGTGGATCAGCGCCGAGACGGGGGTCGGGCCGGCCATGGCGTCGGGCAGCCAGGTGTGCAGGGGGAACTGCGCGGACTTGCCCGCGACCCCGGCCAGGAGGAGGAGCGCGATGAGGGTCGGGTGATCGAGGCCGCCGTGGGCGACGGCGCCCAGGATGCGGGTGATGCGGAATGAGCCGGTATCGGCGGCGAGCGCGAACAGGCCGATGAGGAAGGGGACGTCGCCCAGCTTGGTGACCAGGAACGCCTTCAGGGACGCGGCGCGCGCCTCGGGCGTCTCCCAGTAGTGGCCGACCAGGAAGTACGAGCAGATGCCCATGACCTCCCAGCCGACCAGCAGCACCATCAGGTCGCCGGAGTAGACGACGAGCAGCATCGCGGAGGTGAAGAGGGAGACCAGCGCCGCGTACGAGGGGTAGCGGGGGTCGTCGCGGAGATACGCGGTCGAGTAGATCTGCACGCAGCTCGCGACCAGGGCGACCAGCACGGCGACGAGGACGGCGAAGCCGTCGAGGTGCAGCGCGAGGTCGATGGGGACGGAGCCGGTGGGGGTGAGCTGGGTGGCCGCGTCGATGGCCCGGCCGCCCCCCTGGCGCGCGGCGACGGTGGCCGCGAGGACGAGCGAGACGAGGGAGGGCAGTACGGCGAGCGGGCGCACGAACTCGGGTGCGGTGCGGCCGATGAGCAGCCCGGCCGCCGCGCCCAGGAACGGGAGGAGGGGGACGAGGACGGCGAGGGTCGTGGTGGTCACGGGGTGGCCTCTGCCTTCTTTGCCTTCCCTGCCGCAGCAGTGGCCTGGTCTTCGGGTTCGGTGACGGCGTCGTCCTCGTCGTCGCCGGCCGGGACGGTCTCGGCCTCGTCGGTCTCGGCGGTGTCGCGGAGGCGGTCGACGTCGGAGCTGCCCCGGTTGCGGTGGACGGCGAGGACGATCGCCAGGCCGATGCCGATCTCCGCCGCCGCGATGGCGATGGTGAACAGGGTGAGGGCCTGGCCGGAGTGGAGGCGGTCGCGGAGCCAGACGTCGAACGCGACCAGGTTGAGGTTGACCGCGTTGAGCATCAGCTCGACGGACATCAGGACGAGGATCGCGTTGCGGCGGGCGAGGACTCCGTACAGCCCGGTGCAGAAGAGGAGGGCGGCGAGCACCGCGGGATAGGCGAGGTGCATCAGCGCGCGTCCTCTCGGGGCGGGGTGGCGTCGGCCCGGTCCGCTGCCCGGCCGCCCTTGCGGGAGAGGACGATCGCGCCGACCAGGGCGGCGAGCAGGAGGACGGAGAGGGCTTCGAAGGGGAGCACCCAGTTCCGGAAGAGGAAGGCGCCGGTGACCTCGGTGGAGCCCTGGGCGGGCCCGTCCAGCTCGATCCACGTCGTGCGGAAGGCGTCCACGACGACCCAGAGGAGGGTGCCGGCCGAGGCGACGGCGACCGCGAGGGCGGCCCACCGGTTCTCGGAGTCGGCATCCGGGGAGCGCCCGATCGGGGCCCTGGTGAGCATCAGCCCGAACAGGAGGAGGACGACGACGGAGCCCACGTAGATCAGTACCTGCACCCAGGCGATGAACTCCGCGGTGAGCAGGAGGTACTCGACGGCGAGGCCGCCGAGCGCCACGATCAGCCAGAGGGCGGCGTGCACCAGCTGACGGGTCGTGACGGTCACCACCGCCGCGCCGAGGGTGACGATGCCGACGAGGACGAAGACGATCTCGACGCCGGACGGGGAGAGGAAGCCGGGGGCCGCCTCGGCGGCCGCGAGGGCGTTGCTCATGCGTTGCCCTCCTGCCCTGTGTCGTCCTGCGCGTGCTGCTGTTCCTGCTCCTGCTCCTGCTGGGCGCGGAGCTTGTCCGCCGTCTTGCGGGCCGCGGCGAGTTCCTTCGGTTCCTCGGCGCGCGGGTCGAGCGCGGGCGGTTCCGGGACCGTCCACATCCAGTCGCGCAGCTTGTCGCGCTCATGGGTGAGGTCGAGGATGTCCGTCTCCGCGTACTCGAACTCCGGCGACCAGAACAGCGCGTCGAAGGGGCAGACCTCGATGCAGATGCCGCAGTACATGCAGAGCGAGAAGTCGATCGCGAAGCGGTCGAGCACGTTGCGGCTGCGTTCGCGGCCGCCCGGGGCCGCGGCCGGCACCGTCTCCTTGTGGGAGTCGATGTAGATGCACCAGTCGGGGCACTCGCGGGCGCACAGCATGCAGACCGTGCAGTTCTCCTCGAACAGCGCGATGACCCCGCGCGAACGGGGCGGCAGTTCGGGCTGCACGTCCGGGTACTGGGCGGTGACGGTCTTCTTCGTCATCGTCCGCAGGGTGACGGCGAGGCCCTTGGCCAGACCTGAGCCGGGGATCGGGGGCACTAGTTGATCGCCACCTTCACGATGCCGGTGAGCGCGATCTGCGCGAGAGCGAGGGGGATGAGGGTCGTCCAGGCGAGCTTCTGCAACTGGTCCTCGCGCAGGCGCGGGTAGCTCACGCGCAGCCAGATCACGACGAACGCGAGGATGCCGGTCTTCAGCAGAGTCCACACCCAGCCGAGTCCGTCGGCGCCCAGCGGGCCGTGCCAGCCGCCGAGGAACAGCACGGTGGTCAGCCCGCACAGCACGACGATGCCGGCGTACTCGGCGAGCAGGAACAGCGCGAAGCGGAGGCCGGTGTACTCGGTGTACGCGCCGAAGATGATCTCCGAATCGGCGACCGGCATGTCGAACGGGGGGCGCTGGAGTTCGGCGAGCCCGGCCACGAAGAAGACCAGGGCGCCGGTGATCTGCCAGGGCAGCCACCACCACTCGAACGCGTCCAGGATGCCGGGCAGCGAGACCGTGCCCGCCGCCATCGCCACCGAGGCGGCGGCGAGCAGCATCGGCAGCTCGTACGCGAGGAGTTGCGCGGCGGTGCGGAGGCCGCCGAGCAGGGAGAACTTGTTGGCCGACGCCCAGCCGGCCATCAGCGAGCCGAGCACGCCCACGCCCATTACGGCGAGCACGAAGAAGATGCCCGCGTCGACGACCTGGCCGACCGCACCCTCGCCCGGGCCGATCGGGACCGCGACCAGGACGAGCAGGTACGGGAGGAGGGCCACGGCCGGCGCCAGGCGGAAGACCTTGCGGTCGGCGCCGGCGGGGACGATGTCCTCCTTCTGCGCGAACTTCACGCCGTCGGCGACGAGCTGGGCCCAGCCGTGGAAGCCCCCGGCATACATGGGGCCGAGGCGGCCCTGCATGTGGGCCATGACCTTGTGTTCGGTCTGGCCCACGAGGAGGGGGAGGACCATGAAGACGGCGAAGACGATGACGATGCGGAGGGCGACGTCCAGGGCGTCGTTCACTCTTGATCGCCTCCGTTGTCGGGGGTGTCGGTGTCGGGACGAACCGGGGGCCGGGTCTCCGGTGCGTTGCGCCACGGTGCGTCCGTCGCCGGAGGCGACCCCGCCCCCTGGCTCGCCGAGCCCTGGGACGCGCTGCGGGTGCGGCGCGGGCGGGGTTCCGCCGGGGTCGTCGGGGTCGCGTCGCCCGCCGTGCGGGCGCGCCGCGCCGGGCGGGCCGGAGCCGGAGGCAGCTGGCCCTTCAGGGGGCCCCACTCGTTCGGGTCCGGGACGCCGGGCGGGAGCATCGTGCGGCGCTTCGGGCCGCCGTGGTCCGACTCGCCCGGTTCCTTCGCGCCCGGCCACGCCTTCGCGACGCGGGCGGCCAGGACGAAGTCCTTACGGAGGGGGTGGCCCTCGAAGTTCTCGGGGAGGAGGAGCGGGACCAGGTTCGGGTGGTCCTCGAAGACGACGCCGAACATCTCGTGCGTCTCGCGTTCGTGCCAGGCGGCCCCCGCGTACACACCGATCGCCGTCGGCAGCGACGGGGCCTCGTGCGGCACCGTCGTACGGAGCAGCAGGCGGCGGACGCCGGAGCCGGGCAGCGCCACCACATGCGCGCACACCCGGAAGCCCGTGCCCGGTTCGTCCACCGCGCTCAGCCAGTCGAAATACGTGCAGCCGAGGGCGTCGCGCGCGGTTTCGAGGGCGGGCAGCCAGGAAGCGGGCGGGACGTCCACCGTCAGCAGGTCGTACGCCTGTTCCGCCGTGGCGTCCTCGCCGAAGACGTCCGTCACCGCGTCCGGGAGGCGGTCGAAGGAGGCCGTACTCACTTCTCCTCCCCCTTCACCAGGCCGCTGCGCAGCGCCGCCGTCGACGGACGGGCGCCCGCCGCATCCGCGTAACGCTCCCCCAGCGACTCGCGCGCGATCTTCTCCTGGAGCTTCAGGATGCCCTGGAGCAGCGCCTCGGGGCGGGGCGGGCAGCCGGGGACGTAGACGTCGACGGGGATGATCTGGTCGACGCCCTTCGTGACGGAGTACGAGTCCCAGTACGGGCCGCCGCAGTTGGAGCAGGCGCCGAAGGAGATGACGTACTTGGGCTCGGGCATCTGCTCGTACAGGCGCTTGACCGCCGGGGCCATCTTGTCCGTCACCGTGCCGGAGACGATCATCAGGTCGGCCTGGCGCGGGCCCGGCGCGAAGGGGATGACGCCGAGCCGGATGAAGTCGTGGCGCGCCATGGAGGCGGCGATGAATTCGATGGCGCAGCAGGCGAGTCCGAAGTTGAAGACCCAGAGGCTGTAGCGGCGGCCCCAGTTGAGGACCACCTTCATCGGTTCCGGCGCGAGCCTGGACAGGACGCCCAGGCGCTTCGGTTCCGGGAGGAACGTGGGTACGGCGGCGGGTTCGTCCCCCGCCCCGGCCGACGACGGGCTCGTCACGTCCATTCGAGGACGCCCTTCTTCCATGCGTAGAGCAGTCCCACGGCCAGGAAACCGAGGAAGATGAACATTTCCACCAGCGTGGTGGCGCCGTAGCCCGGCGCCGCGAAGACCGTCGCCCAGGGGAACAGGAAGATCGAGTCGACGGCGAAGATCACGTACAGGAAGGCGTACACGTAGTAGCGGACCTGGGTGTGCGCCCAGCCCTCCCCCACGGGGTCCACGCCGCATTCGTACGTGAGCAGCTTCTCCGGCGTCGGGACCACCGGCCGCAGCAGCCGGCCCGCGCCGAAGGCGACGGCGACGAACAGGACGCCGACCACGGCGAGCAGTCCGACCACCGCGTACGCGTGGAAGTAGTCCGACGACGCGAGCACCGTCCGCGCCGGTGTCGATGCCGCACCGGGAAGACCCGTCACGTCCGCCCCTCGCTCCCTAGCCCCGTCCACGATCTGTACGCACGGGAGTCTAGGCCCTGTAAAGGACGGGTAAGCAGTTGCGTCGGGCAACGGACGGGGAAGCAGCGGCTCACGGGTAGGGATATCCCTACCCGGCCTCACCCACGAGCCCCATGGCATCCGCCTCGCGCGCCCGGCAGGCTTGGCGTATGACCATGAGCCCCCAGGTGCCCGCCCACGACGGGCCGCCTCCCGTCCGCTTCGCCTTCGGCCGGTGGACGTGGAAGGAGGTCGCGCACCTTCTTGCCAACCTGCCGATGGCGATCGTCGGATTTGTCTACACGGTGTTGATGATCGCGATCGGCGTGGGCCTCGCGGTCACCGTCGTCGGTCTGCCGCTGCTGGCCGCCGGGCTCCAGGGGTCCCGGCTGATCGGGCGCGCCGAGCGCGCCCGCGCCCGCAAGCTGCTGGGGGTCGTGGTCGACGAGCCGAGCCCGCCGGCCCGGGGCCGGGACGGCGACGGGTTCTTCGTGTGGCTGTGGACCAGCCTGCGCGACCCGGTCGCCTGGCGGGCGGCCCTGTACTCGTTCATACGGCTGCCGTGGGGCATCCTCACCTTCGTCGTGACGCTCGTCTGCCTGATCGTGTGGCCGGCGCTCCCCTATGCGGCCCGGCTGATGGGCAACGCGGACCGGGCCATGGTGCGCGGGCTGCTCTCGCCCTCCGACGACCTGGAACGCCGCATCGCGGAGCTGGAGTCGGACCGGGGCGTGGTGGTCGACACGGCCGCCGCGGACCTCCGCCGCATCGAACGGGACCTCCACGACGGGGCGCAGGCCCGCCTCGTCGCCCTCGCCATGGGGCTCGGCCTCGCCAAGGAGAAGCTGACGGACGACCCGGAGGCCGCCGCGCGCATGGTGGACGAGGCGCACGGCGAGGTGAAGGTCGCCCTCCAGGAACTCCGCGACCTCGCCCGCGGCATCCACCCCGCCGTCCTCACCGACCGCGGCCTCGACGCCGCCCTCTCCGCCATCGCCTCGCGCTGCACCGTGCCCGTCTCCGTGCGGGTGGATCTTCCGGGGCGCCCGGCCCAGGCGATCGAGGGCATCGCGTACTTCACCGTCTCCGAACTCCTCCAGAACGTGAGCAAGCACAGCGGGGCCCGGACCGCGTCCGTCGACGTGTGGCGCTCGGGCGACCGGCTGCTCATCCAGGTCGGCGACGACGGACGGGGCGGGGCCTCGATGGACGGCGGTACGGGCATGGCGGGGCTCGCCGAGCGGCTGGACGCCGTGGACGGGGTCTTCGTACTCGAATCGCCCGCCGGCGGCCCGACGACCGTCACGGCGGAGCTGCCGTGGCGCGACCGGGGCGCCGAGAAGAGCGCGGCGAGGACGCGCAGCGCATAAGAGGTAGGGAAAACCCCCGGTCCGAGACGGCGACCGTCCTCATGGTGCGGCGGCCCGCCGCCCAGCACCCTTGAAGTACAGAGCACACGCACCTTCACCCACGCGGCAGTAGAAACGGACGGAACCCCATGGCCACGGCATACGGACCGGACACACGGGACCCTCAGCGGTCGGGAAGCGGCCTCGGGGACCGTCCCGCGCGGCGGCACGTCCTGCCGGCCGCGCTGCGGGCGCCGCTGGAGGGCAGGACCTGGCGCGAGTTCCTCTACCTCATGCTGAGCCTGCCGATCAGCATCGTGCTCTTCACCTTCGCGATCACCATGGTCTCGCTGGGTGCCGGGCTCCTCGTCACCTTCCTCGGCATTCCGGTGCTGGCGGGCGGCCTGGCGATGTGCCGGGGCTTCGGGATGCTGGAGCGGACCCGGGCGCGGGCCCTGCTGCGGCTGGACGTCGCCGATCCGGCGCCGGTGCGCGGCCGCAAGGGCGGGCTGATGTCCTGGGTCGGGGCGGTCCTGAAGAGCGGGGTGTCCTGGCGCCATCTGCTGTACGCGCTGCTGCACTTCCCGTGGGCGGTCTTCGCGTTCTGCGTCGCGCTGACCCTCCAGGCGTGGGGCTGGGCGGCGCTCACCTACCCGCTGTGGCACTGGTTCGTGCCCTCGCACACGGGTGTCTCGGGCATCCAGCTGTACGGGGACACCCAGCACGAGGTCTACCTCGATTCGGGCGTCGATCTCGCGCTGACCGCAGGGCTGGGCCTGGGCGTCGTCCTCGTCACCCCCTGGGTGATCCGGGGCCTGGCGACCGTCGACCGCCTGATGGTCGCGGGGCTGCTGAGCCCGTCCCGGCTGGCGGAGCGCGTCACGGAGCTGGAGTCGGACCGGGGTGTCGTCGTGGACACCGCCGCCGCGGACCTGCGCCGCATCGAGCGCGACCTCCACGACGGGGCGCAGGCCCGCCTCGTCGCCCTCGCCATGGACCTGGGCCTCGCCAAGGAGAAGCTGACCGACGACCCGGAGGCCGCCGCGCGCATGGTGGACGAGGCGCACGGCGAGGTGAAGGTCGCCCTCCAGGAACTCCGCGACCTCGCCCGCGGCATCCACCCCGCCGTCCTCACCGACCGCGGCCTGGACGCGGCGCTCTCCGCCGTCGCCTCGCGCTGCACCGTGCCGGTGTCGGTGGAGGTGGACCTCCCGTCCCGGCCCGCGCAGGCCATCGAGGGCATCGCGTACTTCACGGTCTCCGAACTCCTCCAGAACATCAGCAAGCACTCCGGGGCCACCCGCGCCTCGGTCGACGTGTGGCGCACGGAGGACCGCCTCCTGCTCCAGGTGACCGACGACGGGCGCGGCGGCGCCGACCCGGCGTCGGGCAGCGGGCTCGCCGGTCTCACCGAGCGGCTGGACGCGGTCGACGGGGTCCTGGTGGTCGACTCGCCGGTGGGCGGCCCGACGAAGGTCACGGCGGAGCTGCCCTGGCGCGGCTGACCGGAGAACCACGGCACCTGTCGGGTCAACCCGCGAACGCTCGCGACGTCACTGCCGTTACTGGGATGCTGGACGGCGTACGGGCCGTGCCGGCGAGCGAGCGAGCAGCGGGGGAAACAGCGTCGTGGTGGAGGACAGGGTGCGCGTGGTCATCGCCGAGGATTCGGTACTGCTCCGGGAGGGACTGACCCGGTTGCTGACCGATCTCGGGCATGACGTCGTCGCGGGCGTCGGGGACGCGGAGGCGCTGATCAAGACGATCGGCGACCTCGCCGGGCAGGACGCGCTTCCCGACGTGGTGGTCGCGGATGTGCGGATGCCCCCGACCCACACCGACGAGGGCGTCCGGGCGGCGGTGCGGCTGCGTCGGGACTACCCGGGGATCGGGGTGCTGGTCCTGTCGCAGTACGTGGAGGAGCAGTACGCCACCGAGCTGCTGGCCGGGTCCAGCCGGGGCGTCGGGTATCTGCTGAAGGACCGGGTCGCCGAGGTCCGGGAGTTCGTGGACGCGGTGGTCCGGGTGGCACAGGGCGGTACGGCGCTGGACCCGGAGGTGGTGGCGCAGCTGCTGGGCCGCAGCCGGAAGCAGGACGTGCTGGCCGGGCTGACGCCGCGTGAGCGCGAGGTGCTGGGCCTGATGGCGGAGGGGCGTACGAACTCCGCGGTGGCCAAGCAGCTGGTGGTCAGCGACGGGGCGGTCGAGAAGCACGTCAGCAACATCTTCCAGAAGCTGGGCCTGGCCCCGAGCGAGGGCGACCACCGCCGGGTGCTGGCGGTGCTGACGTACCTGAACTCCTGACGCGGCTGAACTCCTGACGCTTCCGAACCCCTGACACGTCTGGACTCCTGACACGGCGCCACCGCCCGGGCGCGGGTCCGACGGGGAGCCGGGCGGCTGGTGGATCATGACGGAACAGCGCCGGGACACGTCTCAGCATCCAATACGCCAACGTGCCGAAATGCGTCTCAAATTGCCGTCCATCATGTGATCTACCGGAGGAAGGCGACCCTTACGGACGTAGGGTGGGCGGGGGACCTCCGGCGGGCCGGACGGTTCCGAGCCGCCGTGCCGAGGGAGGTCCAGTAAGTGACCAGCCAGGTCAGTAGCCCAGCCGAGCAGGCCGACGAGGCGCTCGTAGGGGGACAGCGCGCCCCCCAGTCCGCAGCCGCGGGAAGCGGCGAGAAGGAAGTCCGCCGTCTGGACCGGGTCATCATCCGCTTCGCGGGTGACTCGGGTGACGGAATGCAGCTGACGGGTGACCGGTTCACGTCGGAGACGGCGTCCTTCGGGAACGACCTCTCCACGCTGCCGAACTTTCCGGCCGAGATCCGGGCCCCCGCAGGCACTCTGCCGGGGGTTTCGTCGTTCCAGCTGCACTTCGCCGATCACGACATCCTGACTCCGGGGGACGCCCCGAACGTGCTCGTGGCGATGAATCCGGCGGCGCTGAAGGCGAACATCGCGGATGTGCCGCGCGGGGCCGAGATCATCGTGAACACCGACGAGTTCACGAAGCGGCCGATGGCCAAGGTCGGCTACGAGACCAACCCGCTGGAGGACGGCTCGCTGGAGGCGTACAACGTCCATCCGGTGCCGTTGACGACGCTCACGATCGAGGCGTTGAAGGAGTTCGGGCTCTCCCGCAAGGAGGCCGAGCGGTCGAAGAACATGTTCGCGCTCGGGCTGCTGTCGTGGATGTATCACCGGCCGACCGAGGGGACCGAGGCGTTCCTGCGGGCGAAGTTCGCGAAGAAGCCGCAGATCGCGGAGGCGAACGTGGCCGCCTACCGGGCCGGGTGGAACTTCGGTGAGACGACGGAGGACTTCGCCGTCAGTTACGAGGTCGCCCCGGCCTCGCAGGCCTTCCCCACCGGCACCTACCGCAACATCTCCGGGAACCTGGCCCTGTCCTACGGGCTGATCGCCGCCTCCCAGCAGGCCGACCTGCCGCTGTATCTCGGCTCGTACCCGATCACCCCGGCCTCCGACATCCTGCACGAGCTGAGCCGGCACAAGAACTTCGGCGTGCGCACCTTCCAGGCCGAGGACGAGATCGCCGGCATCGGCGCCGCGCTGGGCGCCGCGTTCGGTGGTTCGCTTGCGGTGACGACGACGTCGGGGCCGGGGGTGGCGCTGAAGTCGGAGACCATCGGGCTCGCGGTGTCGTTGGAACTGCCGTTGCTGATCGTGGATATCCAGCGTGGTGGGCCCTCGACGGGGCTGCCGACCAAGACGGAGCAGGCGGACCTGCTCCAGGCGATGTACGGGCGCAACGGTGAGGCCCCGGTCCCGATCGTGGCCCCGCGCACCCCGGCGGACTGCTTCGACGCCGCCATGGACGCGGCACGGATCGCGCTGACCTACCGCACCCCGGTCTTCCTGCTCTCCGACGGCTACCTCGCCAACGGCTCCGAGCCCTGGCGCATCCCCGAGCTCGACCAGCTGCCCGACCTGCGCGTCCAGTTCGCGAGCGGCCCCAACCACGAACTCGCCGACGGCACCGAAGTCTTCTGGCCCTACAAACGCGACCCGCAGACCCTGGCCCGCCCCTGGGCCGTCCCCGGCACCCCGGGCCTCGAACACCGCATCGGCGGGATCGAGAAGCAGGACGGCACCGGCAACATCTCCTACGACCCCGCCAACCACGACTTCATGGTCCGCACCCGCCAAGCCAAAATCGACGGCATCCAAGTCCCCGACCTGGAAGTCGACGACCCCGCCGAAGCCCGCACCCTCGTACTCGGCTGGGGCTCCACCTACGGGCCGATCACCGCCGCCGTACGCCGCCTGCGCGCCTCCGGACGCTCGATTGCGCAGGCTCATCTGCGTCACCTGAACCCCTTCCCCCGGAATCTGGGCGAGGTGCTGGCACGTTACGACAAGGTGGTCGTCCCCGAGATGAACCTCGGCCAGCTCGCCACCCTCATCCGCGCCACCTACCTGGTCGACGCCCACAGCTACAACCAGGTCAACGGCATGCCGTTCAAGGCCGAGCAGCTCGCCACCGCTCTCGAGGAGGCCATCGATGCCTGAGACCAACGAACTGCTCCAGCTCGTCCCCAAAGCCGAGACCACGCAGTCCATGAAGGACTTCAAGTCCGACCAGGAAGTGCGCTGGTGCCCCGGCTGCGGCGACTACGCCGTCCTCGCCGCCGTCCAAGGCTTCATGCCCGACCTCGGCCTGGCCAAAGAAAACATCGTCTTCATCTCCGGCATCGGCTGCTCCTCCCGCTTCCCGTACTACATGAACACCTACGGGATGCACTCCATCCACGGCCGCGCCCCCTCCATCGCCACCGGCCTGGCGACATCGAGGCGTGACCTGTCGGTGTGGGTCGTCACGGGCGACGGGGACGCGCTGTCCATCGGCGGCAACCACCTCATCCACGCCCTGCGCCGCAACGTCAACCTGAAGATCCTGCTGTTCAACAACCGGATCTACGGCCTGACCAAGGGCCAGTACTCCCCGACCTCCGAACTCGGCAAGATCACCAAATCGACGCCCATGGGCTCCCTGGACGCCCCGTTCAACCCGGTGTCCCTCGCGATCGGCGCGGAGGCGTCCTTCGTCGCGAGAACCGTCGACTCCGACCGCAAACACCTCACCAGCGTGCTCCGCGCCGCCGCCGACCACCCCGGCACCGCACTGGTCGAGATCTACCAGAACTGCAACATCTTCAACGACGGCGCCTTCGAAGTCCTCAAGGACAAGGACCAAGCCCAAGAAGCCGTCATCCGCCTCGAACACGGCCAGCCGATCACCTTCGGCGCCGACGGCTCCAAGGGCGTCGTACGCGACCCCCTCACCGGCGACCTCCAAGTCGTCCCGGTCACCGAGGACAACAAGTCACAGATCCTCGTCCACGACGCCCACGCCCCGAGCCCCACCACCGCCTTCGCCCTGTCCCGCCTCGCCGACGCCGACACCCTCCACCACACCCCCATCGGCGTCCTACGCAGCGTCGAGCGCCCCGTCTACGACACCACCATGGCCGACCAACTCGACACCGCCGTCGAACGCCACGGCAAAGGCGACCTCGCCGCCCTCCTCGCCGGAAACGACAACTGGACCGTGGTCGGCTGACGCCTAGCGTCGGAGCGCGCCGGATCTGCCCCTCGCGGGCGGGGTCCGGCGCGCTTTTGCATGCCCTGAACAGCACCTGACCAGCGCACTTTCCTTTAGTTAGCGCATTCCGTAAGGTGGTGTGAGAACGAAGCGAACAAACGAGGAGGAACACCCCCATGAGCATCGTCGTCACCGGAGCCACCGGAGCACTCGGCCGTCTCGTCGTCGAGCACCTGCTGACCACCACCCCCGCCTCCGAGGTCGCCGCCGTGGTCCGCGACAAGGAGAAGGCCGCCGGCCTCGCCGCCCGGGGCGTCGAGCTGCGCATCGCCGACTACGACCGCCCCGAGACCCTGGCGGACGCCTTCCACGCCGGCGACCGGGTCCTCCTCATCTCCGGCAACCAGGTCGGCAGCCGCGTCGCCCAGCACACCGCGGTCATCGACGCGGCCAAGGCGGCGGGCGTCGCCCAGCTCGCGTACACCGGGATCCTCGGCGGGCCCGAGGCCGACTTCACGCTGGCCGACGAGCACCGCGTGACCGAGCAGCTGATCCTGGACTCCGGCCTGCCGTACACCTTCCTGCGCAACGGCTGGTACACGGAGAACCAGACCGAGAACCTGGCCCCGGTCCTGGCGCACGGCGCGGTCGTCGGCAGCGCGGGCGAGGGCCGTATCGCCTACGCCTCCCGCGACGACTACGCGGCCGCCGCTGCCGCCGTCCTCACCGGCGAGGGCCACCTGAACCGCGCGTACGAGCTGAGCGGCGACACCGCCCTGTCCTACGCCGACTACGCGGCGGTGGTCGCGAAGGTCACCGGCAAGGAGATCGTCCACAACGACGTCCCGGCCGCCGTCCACCAGGAGATCCTGACCGGCGCCGGGCTGCCCGAGGGCTTCGCGGCGATCCTGGTCGACGTGGACCAGGCCGTCCGGCGCGGGAAGCTGGCCGACACCAGCGGTGACCTGGCCCGCCTGATCGGCCGCCCGACCACCCCGGTCGCCGACACCGTCGCCGCCGCGGTCGCCGCGCTCTGACCCGTACGCCGACCGGTGTCATGACCGTCCTGCGATACGGGCATGACACCGGGCCCCCGGCGGCGCTACCTTCATGTGGTTGACGGTCGTACGACAGCCACCACCAGGAGGGGCCCGTGCAGGGGACGAATGACCAGCGGGCCGGACTCCTCTCCGGCTTCGCCGCGTACGGAATGTGGGGCCTCGTCCCGCTGTACTGGCCGCTGCTGAAGCCGGCCGGGGCGGTCGAGATCCTGGCCCACCGCATGGTGTGGTCGCTCGGTGTGGTGGCGGTCCTGCTGCTGGTCCTGCGCCGCTGGTCCTGGATCGGCCCGCTGCTGCGGCAGCCCCGCAGGCTGGGGATGCTCGGCATCGCGGCCTCCACGATCACCGTCAACTGGGGCCTGTACATCTGGGCCGTGAACAGCGGCCATGTGGTCGAGGCGTCCCTCGGCTACTTCATCAACCCGCTGGTCACCATCGCCATGGGCGTCCTGCTCCTGGGCGAGCGGCTGCGCCCGGCGCAGTGGGCTGCGGTCGCCACCGGCGTCGTGGCGGTGCTCGTGCTCGCCATCGGTTACGGGAAGCCGCCCTGGATCTCGCTGATCCTTGCGTTCTCCTTCGCGACGTACGGCCTGTTCAAGAAGAAGGCCGACGTGGGCGGCCTGGAATCGCTCACCGTCGAGACCGCCGTGCTCTTCCTGCCCGCGCTCGGCTATCTGATCTGGCTCGGCGCGCAGGGCACCTCGACGCTGACCTCCGAGGGCTTCGGCCACACCGCGCTCCTCGCCTCGACCGGCGTGGTCACGGCGGTGCCGCTGATCCTGTTCGGGGCCGCCGCGATCCGCATCCCGCTCTCGACCATCGGGCTGCTCCAGTACATGACCCCGATCGCCCAGTTCGTGCTGGGCGTCGCCTACTTCCACGAGGAGATGCCGCCGGAGCGGTGGGCCGGGTTCGCGCTGGTCTGGGCGGCGCTGATCGTCCTCACCTGGGACGCGCTGCGGACCGCCCGCCTCAACCGGGCCCGGGCCCAGGCGGCCCGGTCGGCCGCGAAGGCGACGGCCGCGCCGGCGAGCGGGGAACCGATCGAGGTCGCACCAAGCAAAAGTCCCGGCACCGGGACAGAATGCCGGTCATGACCCTTGAGTGGAAAGTCGTCATCGACGCCGCCGACCCGCACGCGCAGGCCGGCTTCTGGTCCCAGGCCCTCGGTTACGAGATCGAGGACAACAGCCCCCTGATCGAAAAGCTCCTGGGCATCGGGGCCGTACCCGAAGCACTCACCACCACCGCGCACGGCCGCCGCGCCTGGCTCGACCTGGCGGCCGTACGGCACCCCGACGACCCGTACGACGAGGAGAGCGGCGCCGGGCACGGCCGCCGGTTGCTCTTCCAGCGCGTCGCCGAACCGAAGACGGTGAAGAACCGCCTCCACCTCGACCTGCACGCGGGCCCGGAGCGCCGCGAGGCCGAGGTGGAGCGGCTGGTCGGGCTGGGCGCGAAGGTGGAACGCGAGGTCGAGGAGCCGGGGGGCCGCTGGACGGTGCTCACGGACCCGGAGGGCAACGAATTCTGCGTCCAGTAGACGCGAAAGGGGGTGCCGGGCCCCTCGCGGCCCGGCACCCCTCGGCGCTCAGCCGACGAAGGTCACGTCCCAGTGGCTGCCCTCGTCCGCGTAGATGTTGCCGGACGGCGCGGTGTAGAGCGCGGCGCCGTCGCTGCGGGTGCCGGTGTGCGTGAAGTTGCCGGTGATGTGGCTGGTCAGGCAGGCCACCCGCTGGAAGTCCAGCTTGTAGCCGTTGGCGTGGCTGTACGTGCCCGCCGCGTGCCCGGTCTCGGTGCCGCCGGTGATGGTGAGCGTGCAGCCGCCCACCGCCTGCTTCAGCGCGACGGCCCCGCCGGCCGTGGTGGCGCGCAGCCCGTCGAACGAGGTGCAGGTGCTCTTGGTGCGGTCCGAGCAGTTGCCGGAGGAGACCCAGCCGATGCCGGCCGCGTTGAACTGGGCGGCGGCCTGGGCGTGCGTCAGGGTGCCGCTGCCGCCGCCGCTGGACCCGGAGCCGGAGAGCAGCGCCTCCCAGGTGGCCGGGCCGACGATGCCGTCGACCGGGCTCAGGCCCTTGGACTGCTGGAACGCGCGCACCTTCGCCTCGGTGCCGGCGCCGAAGGCCCCGTCGACCGTGAGCCCGCCGCCGTACTTGTTGAGCTGGACCTGAAGGGCCTTCACGGCGGAGCCGTTGCTGCCGTTGCTGACGGTCACGATGAGCTTCGACCAGGTGGCGGGGCCGACCGCGCCGTCGGCGGACAGGCCGTTGGCGCTCTGGAAGCCTCGGACGCTGCTCACGGTGCCGGGGCCGAAGTCCCCGTCGGCGGTGGTGCTGAAGCCGCGCGCGGTCAGCAGGTGCTGGACGGTCGTGACATCGGCGCCCTTGTCGCCGCTGTCCACGACGGGCCAGCCGGCGGCCTGGGCGGCCGGCACGACGAGCAGGGCGGCGAGGAGTGCGGCGAACACCGCGGTGATGACGGACGCTGCGCGTCTCATGAACGTGTCTCCTGTCGGGGTGAGGTGCGGTGATACGGGATTACGCGACGAGCCGGCTCCACGTACGGGCGTCCACGACCCCGTCCGCGGGCAGTGACCGGGTCGTCTGGAACCGGACCACGCTCGCCGCGGTCCCGGGCCCGAAGGCGCCGTCGACGTCGGTCGCGATGCCGTGCGCCGCGAGCTGGCGCTGCACGGCCTCCACCGCGACGCCGGAGTCGCCCTGCCGGGCGGGCGCGGCGAGTTGGTTCCAGGTCTGGAGGCCCGCGACGCCGTCCGGGGTCGCGTGCATGGTGTTCTGGAAGGCGAGCACCGCGGCCTGCGTGGCGGGACCGTAGGCACCGTCCGCCGTGAGCGCGGCGCCGCGCGCGTTCAGCAGGAGCTGGAGCGTACGGACGCGCTCGCCGGTGTTCCCGGTGGCGAGCACGGGCCACACGGGCGGGGTCGCGTCGCCGCCGATCCGGGCCGCCACGTCCTGGCGCAGCTTCGGCAGCAGGGCGTAGAGGCGGTCGCCGGGGCACTCGGTGCTGTTGAAGTCGCGGTGCCCGTAGATCTGGTAGGCCGCGAGCCCGTACTGACGGCAGATCTGCGCGCACAGCTCCACCAGCGCGGCGTACTGCTCGCTCCGGGGCTCGACCGTGGTGTACGTGCCCTCGTTCTCGATGCCGACGGCCACCGTGTTCTGCCCGGTGCAGTGCGCCGACTCCACCTGCCGCGTGCCGCCCTGGAGCGCGGCGAGGCTGCCGTGCCGGCCCTCCATCACGACCGCGCCCCGGCTGACCGTGAAGTGCTGGCCGGTGTCGATCCAGTGTTCCGTGTCCATCTGGTACGCCTGTATGGACCGGGCCAGCGCGAAGGCGTGGGCCTGCGAGTAGTCCGTGGAGTTGGGGTCCGCGGTGTGGTGCACGATGATCTTCTGCGGCCGCGTGGCCAGGGTCTTCACCGGACTGCTGGGCTGCCGGGCGCCCCAGGCCGCGCAGTCGGCGATCACGGGCCCGGTCGCGGCGCGCGCCCGGCCCGGCGCGGCAAGCGGCAGCAGCGCGGCGGCGCCGAGCGCGAGTGTTCCGGTGAGTACGGCCCTGCGGCGCGGGTGCGGCTGGGGGCGGTCGAGCGCGGTCATGCGAGGTCCTTCGGAGTCGGTGGGCGGGCAGCGCGGCGGCGCGGACGGCCGTGGGCGGCGTGGGGAGGGGTCTCCTGAGGGGTGCGACGACCCGGACGAGGCCGACACCGACGAACCTAGGGAGACCGGAGACCGTCCCTCCACGCTTTCCCGTCCCGGGAGCCCGGCAGGGCGTCACGGGATGCGCGTGGGACGCGGCCGCGCATGCGCTGACCTGCGGTGATGTGGGACTACGGGACCGAGCCGCGGACCCCGCGCGGGACGGCGGGACGAGCCGGCGGCAGCCACCGGGCGCTCAGGCCACCGGGAGTCCCCGGTCCTCGATCGCACGCAGACGCGACCCCCGGGCGCCGAGGACGGTGAGCAGGAGCACGCCGACGGCGGCGCCCGGGATGAGGCTCGGGAAGGTGGTCGCCGAACGCGGCGACCGTGTACTCGTTCGCGACCGTAGGCGGATCCACCCGCGCCCCCGCCTCGAACGCGGCAGATTCACGCCCCCTCCGGCAGGTCCGTCCGCGCCAGTCGTGCCGGGTCCGCCAGCACCGTGATCTCCGTGATGCGGTCGCCCGTGACCGTGAAGGTGAGGAGGGACTGCGGGGTGCCTTCCGGGGTGCGGGCGAGGATCGCGGGGAGGCCGTTGTACGTGGTCGGGTGGCCGTGGGCCGCGGCGGCCGCCAGGCGGGCCCGGGTCGCCACCTCCGTCGCGCCGAGCACCACGTACGTGCCGTTCGAGGTGTGCGCGGTCAGCTTCACCTCGGGGTGCAGGACATCCAGCAGCCGTTCGAACCGGCCCTCGCGGGCCGCCGCCAGGAACGCCTGGACCACCTCGCGCTCCCGGCGGCCCGGCCTCGCCGGCTGCTGGGCCCCCTGGACCTTCCGCCGCGCCCGGCTCGCCAGCATCTTCGTCGCGTCCGCCGACTTGCCCAGGATGGGGCCCACCTCCGCGAACGGCACCGCGAAGACATCGTGCAGCACGAACGCCAGCCGTTCGTCCGGCCGCAGCGTGTCCAGCACCGTCAGCAGCGCGACGCCCACGGAGTCCCCGATCGCCGCCAGCTCCTCCGGCGCGGGGGTGCCGTCCGGCGTCACCGCGTACTCCGGCCCCTCTTCGTACGACACCTCCGGGCGCCGCCGCCCCGACCGCAGCACGTCCAGGCTGATCCGGCCCACCACCGTCGTCAGCCAGCCGCCCAGGTTCTCGATCTCCCCCGCGTCCTGACGCGACAGCCGCAGCCACGCCTCCTGCACCGCGTCCTCCGCGTCCGCGTGCGACCCGAGCATCCGGTACGCGACGGCCCTCAGCCGGTCCCGGTGCGCCTCGAACTCCTCGGCCAACGCCATGGTTGTTACCTCCCTGGAAGCGGCTCCGTCATAGGGATGACGCGCACCGGCGCGGCAACGTAACCCTCCGAAGGAGCCCTCCCCATGGAAAACCGCCTCAAGGACAAGAACGGCGCCCACCCCGACGTCTGGACCGCCGTCCGCCACCTCCACCAGGCGATTGCCTCCGGCGGCGTCGACCCCAAGATCCTCGCCCTCGTCCACCTGCGCGTCAGCCAGATCAACGGCTGCTCGGCCTGCGTCTTCGCCGCCGTCGCCGCCGGCAAGAAGGCCGGTGACACCGACGAGCGCCTCCACACCGTCGCGGCCTGGCGCGAAGCGCCCTTCTATACGGACGGCGAGCGCGCCGCGCTGGCCCTCGCCGAGGGCGCCACCCGCCTCCAGGACGGCGCCCCCGGCGTCACCGACGAAATCTGGGACGAGGTCAGCGCGCAATTCACCGAGCAGCAGATCGGCGCCCTCAACCTCGAAATCGCCCTGACCAACTTTTTCAACCGCATCAACCGCACGGTCAAGGAACCCGCCGGGAAGACGTGGGGCTGACGCCCGCGTGCTCCGCCTCCAGCACGGACGTCAAGGACGGCGGGTTCGGCTCGGTCCAGGTTCGTCCGGCCCCGCTGATCCGGCGCAGCATGTCCAGGAAGCGGACCCGCTCGTCGAGGGTCAACGGGGCCAGGAGTTCCGCGTTGGCGCGGTCGCCCGCTGCCGTGCACTCCTCCAGGCGGCGGCGCCCCGCCTCCGTCACGCTGACCGCGTTCTTGCGGCGGTCGTTCGGGTCCGGGGCGCGGACGATCAGGGACTCCTCCTGAAGGTCGTTCAGGATGCCGACCAGGTCCTTCGGGTCGAGGGCGACCGCGCGGCCCAGGTCCGCCTGGGCGACGGGCTCCAAGTCCTCCACCGCCGCCAGCACTACGTGGTGCCACATCTTCATGCCGTGCGCGGCCAGCGCATCCGCCACCAGGGACCGGCCCCGCGCCGCCGCCCGGCCCAGGAGCCAGCTCGGGAGCGGGCGGATGCGGCTCGGGGCCGTCGTCGCTGCTGCCTTGTCTGCCATGCCCCGCATCGTATCCAGGAATCATTGGACTCCCCAACGACTTTCGCCCTATCGTTGGCGTTCCCAATGAACGCCCCCTCGGTCGGAGGTCATCGCCATGCGGCGCATTCGGTACGAACACAGCGGCGGGCCCGAGGTTTTGTTCGAGGAGGACGTGCCCGTTCCCACACCCGGCCCCGGCGAACTCCTCGTCAAGGTCGAGGCAGTCGGCATCACCCTCCCAGTGGTGCGGAAGGTGCGCGAAGGCCGGGAGCCGATCCCGCTCGGCGGCGAGGTCGCCGGGGAGGTGGTGACGCTCGGGGACGGGGTGAGCGCGCACGCCGTCGGCGACCGGGTCACCGGCCTCTGCTTCGGGCACGGGTACGCCGAATACGCCCTGCTCCACCAGGCCATGGCGTCCGCCGTCCCCGCCGGGGCCACCGCCCAGGACGCCGTCGCGCTCGTCCGGAGCGGGGTCGTCGCGCTCGGGGCGCTGGAGTCCGCGCGGCCCGAGAAGGGCGAAGCCGTGCTCGTCACGGCCGCCGCGAGCGGCGTCGGGCACCTGGCGCTCCAGCTCGCCCGGCTCCGGGGCGCGTCCCGGGTCGTGGCGGCCGTGGGCGATCCGGCGAAGGCGGACTTCGTACGGTCGCTCGGGGCCGACGAGGTGGTGACGTACACCGGCGAGAGCTGGGGCGAGCCCTGCGACATCGTCCTGGACGCGGTCGGCGGCGACCTCCTCCCCCGGGCCGTCCGGGCCACCGCCCCCGGTGGCCGACTCGTCGCCTACAGCTCGGGCGGCGGCACGATCGAGGCGTACGACCTGCTCGTCGGCGGCAAGTCGGTCATCGGCTTCCAGGTGGCCCACATCGCCCGGACGCAGCCCGCACGGTACGCCGGCTGGATCGCGGAGCTGTGGGCGCTGCACGCCGAGGGCAGCCTGCGCCCCGCCGTCCACGCGGCCCACCCGCTGGCCGACGCGGCCCTCGCCCACGCGACGATCGAGAACCGGGCCAACCGGGGCAAGGTCGTCCTCACCGCATCCTGACCACCCGAGCGCCGCGCCTACTCCGCGTGCTCCTTCAGGAACGCGCCCGCGTGGGCCGCCGCCTCCTCCTTCGTCGGGAAGCCCCCCGTACCGTCCGCCGCACTATGCGTGCCGTCGGCGCCCAGGCCCGACCAGCACCAGCCCCCCGGCACCTCTTCCCAACTCAACTCAGCCCTGCCGCCGAACAGTTCCAGCTTGCTCGCCTCGCGCCGCTTCCCCACCGCATCCGGCCACTTCTTGCGGGCACCCTGCCGCGTGATCCCCCAGGCGGCCCCCAGCCGCTCGTAGTTCGCGCCGTAGGAACCGGCCGTCCGGGCGGCTATCGCGGTCAGCCGCTTGACCTCCTCGTCGACCACCTTCCAAGCGGCCAGAACGGACAGCGACACCTCCACCGGCTCCGCCGCCCACATCCGGTCCGGCGGCAGCCCCGTCGCCCGCGCCTGAAGCGCCTCGGCGACCGGATTCAGCGCCTCCAGCAGCGCCGCGTCCAGCGCCACGCGATCCACGTCCCGGCCCGTCGCCGCGTTCTCGATCTCCCCAGAGTTCCCCATGCCTCGTAACTTTAGTTGTCGAGATCCGTTTCGACAACCCTTGTTGTCGAAATTCTTTTGCCCCTACCCCACGCCCCCGCCCCGCCACAACTCCGGCCGGGCTCCGGAAACCAGCACCTACGCTTGCTGCCATGCCCATCCCACCCGCATATGCCCTCGTCGCCACCGACCTGGACGGCACCCTCTTGCGCGGCGACGACACCGTCAGCCCCCGCACCCGCGCCTCGCTCGCCCTGGCCCGCGCGGCCGGCGCCCGCCATCTCGTCGTCACCGGGCGGCCCGTGCCCGGCGTGCGGGAGCTGCTGGACGGGCTCGGGTACGAGGGGCTGGCCGTCTGCGGGCAGGGCACGCAGGTGTACGACGCCGGGGCGCGGCGCACCGTGCGGGCCGTCACGCTCGACCGGGAGGCGGCCGGGACCGCGCTCGGGAAGATCGAGGCCCAGGTGGGCCAGGTCTTCGCCGCCGTGGACCAGGACGGGGCCGAGGGGCGCACGCTCATCGAGCCCGGCTACCGGCTGCCGCACGCCACGCTCCCCGCACAGCGCACCCGGCACCGGGACGAGCTGTGGGCCGAGCCCGTGATCAAGGTGCTCATCCGCCACCCCGAGCTGAGCGACGAGGCGCTGACCGCCGAGGCCCGCGCGGTCGTCGGGGACCTCGCCACGGTGACGCACTCCGGGCCCGGGACCGTCGAGCTCCAGCCGTACGGCATCGACAAGGGCGCCGGGATCGCGCTCGCCGCCGAGGAGCTGGGCATCGACCCGCGCACGGCGATCGCCTTCGGGGACATGCCCAACGACCTGCCGATGTTCCGCAGCTGCGGCTACGGCGTCGCCATGGGCAACGCCCACCCGGAGCTGCGCGCGGCGGCCGACGAGGTGACGTTCTCCAACGAGGAGGACGGGATAGCGGTCGTGCTGGAACGCCTCTACGGCTGAGGGTTCAGAGCGTCGCCCCCAGCGCCCGCAGTACGTGGTCCACCAGCTTCCCCACGTCCTCCGCGTCCTGCATCGGCTTGCGCAGCACATGGCGGTAGTACAGCGGGCCGTAGAGCATCTCCACCGCGAGGTCCAGGTCCGCGTCCGGCGGGATCTGGCCCCGGTCCTGGGCGCTCCGCAGCCGGCCGACCGCCTCCCGGAAGCGGGGGTCGATGAGCTGTGTGCGAACCGTTTCGGCCAGTTGGTCGTCGTGGTGGAGTTCGGAGAGGATGCCCGCGTAGGCCGGGCCGAACGGGGGTACGGCGAGGACGTTCACCGCGCCCGTGAGGTGGGTACGCAGATCCTTCGCGATGTCACCGGTGTCCACGAACGGGGTCGCCGAGACCAGCATCTCCGTGAAGGCTTCCAGCAGCACCGCGCTCTTCGACGGCCACCAGCGGTAGATCGTCTTCTTGCTCACGCCCGCCCGCGCCGCGATCGCCTCGACCGTGACCCGCCCGTAGCCCCTCTCCGTACAGAGATCGAGGGCGGCTTGCAGGGTCGCCCTGCGTGAGCTCTCGCTCCTGCGCAGTGAACTCGGCGATGTGTTCATTCGGTGAGCATAGGACTGTTTGAGCCAAACCTTATTGACAGTGAGTCGCTACAAGTCGAACAATGCTCTGGCGGAAACGGAACGTAGCGTGTCGGCTCGTTCCTTCTGTTTTCGCGCCGTTCGTGCCGTTCGTGCCGCGACGAGCCGATCGGGGGACGGCTCGCCGGCCGACGGTACGGGCGCGGATCCCGGTCAGGCCGTGATGTCCTTCGTGGTGAACCGGGCCCAGGCCGCGGAGCCGAACACCGCCACGTACAGCGCCTGGAGTTCGAGATTCCTGAGCAGCTCGTCCCAGTAGACGGGCTCCCGCAGCAGGTCCGCGAAGGACAGCCAGTAGTGCGGGAAGAGGTAGGGGTGGACCCCGCTCAGCTGGGGGATGGTGTCCACGATCTGGACGGTGATCAGCACTCCGACCGTCGCCGCCATGGCCGCGATGCCGCTGTTCGTGAGGGTCGAGACGAACAGGCCGAGTGCCGCGAAGCCGGTCAGGGACGCCGCCACGAAGACCGCGACGACCCCCGCGCGTACCAGCCCCTCACCGAAGCCGATCGTCGTCCCCGAGATCGTCGTGACCTCGCCCACCGGGAACAGCAGCGCGCCCACCGCCAGCGCGGAGGCGGCCACGACGAGCGTGGCGACCAGGCAGAAGCCGAGCGTCGCGGCGTACTTGGCGAGCAGCAGCCGCGTCCGGCCGGCCGGGGCGACCAGCAGATAGCGCAGGGTGCCCGCGTTGGCCTCGCCCGCGACCGCGTCGCCCGCGATGACGCCGACCGCCATCGGCAGGAAGACCGGGAGCGTCGCGGCGAGCGCGGCGAAGACCAGGAAGAGCCCGTTGTTGGTCACCTGGGACAGGAAGGCCGGCCCGCCGCCCCCTCCCCCGGCCCCCGCCGAGGAGCCGTCCGCCGTCTCGATGCGCACGGCGATCCCGATCAGGACGGGCACGGCGGCCAGCACACCGAGCAGCGCGACGGTGCGCCAGCGGCGCAGGGTGGTGGCGAACTCGGAGCGGAGGATGCCCAGGGTCCAAAGGGGGTTGCGCCCAGCAGGCACGGTGGCGGGTGCGGCTTCAGCCTGCGACATCGAATCCCTCTCCCGTCAGGGCCACGAACGCGTCCTCCAGCGAAGCCCGTTCCACCCCGAACGCCCGCACCCGCACGCCCGCCCGCACCAGCGCCGCGTTGAGATCGGCCGCATCCACCGTGCCCGGCGGGGCGTCCGCGCGGACGCGGTCGCCGTCCACCGTGATGCCCGTGACGCCCTGCTCCTTCAGCACCCGCGCCGCGTCCGCCGGGTCCGGCGTGGTGACCGCCAGCCGGCCGCCCGTGGCCAGGCCCGCGACCGGGCCCTGGGTGAGCAGGCGGCCCCGGGCCATCACCGCCGCGTGCGTGCAGACCTGCTCGATCTCGTCCAGCAGATGGGAGGAGAGGAAGACCGTGGTGCCGTCCGCCGCCAGCTCCCGGACCAGGGCGCGGATCTCGCGCATGCCCTGCGGGTCCAGGCCGTTGGTCGGTTCGTCCAGGACGAGGAGCCGGCGCGGCCGGAGCAGGGCGGCGGCGAGGCCGAGACGCTGCTTCATGCCCAGCGAGTACGCGCGCGCCTTCTTGCCGGCCGCCGGGGCGAGCCCGACCCGGTCCAGCGCCTCCCCGACCCGGGCGGCGCGGGTGCGCGGGTCGGCGGTGGGGTCGGCCCGGTCGAACCGGAGGAGGTTGTCCCGGCCGCTCAGGAACCCGTACAGCGCGGGCCCCTCGATCAGCGCGCCGACCTCGGGGAGGACGGTGCGCGAGGCGTCCGGCATGGGGCGGCCGAGGACGCTCGCGGTGCCGGAGGTGGGGGCGATGAGGCCCATGAGCATCCGGATGGTGGTGGTCTTGCCGGAGCCGTTGGGCCCGAGGAAGCCGAAGACGCTGCCACCGGGGACGCTGAGGTCGAGCCCGTCCACGGCGAGCTGGCCGCCCCGGTAGCGCTTGGTCAGCCCGCGCGTCTCGATGACGGGTGAGGGTGCCGCCATGGTGTTGCTCCCCACTGGTCGTACGGTCGCGCCCGCCCCGCCGCGCGACACGCACGGCGGGGCGGGCGGAGGAACGTCAGCCCCGGTTCGCGGCGGCGACCAGCGCGTCCTTGGTGACCGCGCCGACGTAGACGCGGCCGTCGTCCGTCATCAAGGCGTTGATCAGACGGGTCTTGAAGACCGTGCCCGAGCCGAACTTCCCGCTGACCTTGTCGCCGAGCGCGTCCAAGAACTGCTGGGCCTCGGCCGGGACGCCCTTCGACGCCTCGGAGGGCAGCGCCGCGCCGCCGGGGGTCTTGAACTCGGCGATGCTGTTCCAGCCCTTGCCGATGATCTTCGGGGCGCCGGCGCCCTCCGCGTCCTTGAACGCGTCCAGGTCGCCCCGCGCCTTCTCGTGGCCCTCGGTCTTCGCCTCGTCGGCCTCGGTGACCTTCGCACCCTTGGGCGGGGTGAAGGCGAACGAGGACGCGGCGGGCTTCCCGAAGTCGACGGAGGTGAAACCGGCGTCCACGACCGCCTTGCCGCCGCTGCTGGGCTGAAGCGTGAACTTCAGCGGCACGCCGTTCTCCGCGTCCACGGCGACGGTGATGGACCCGACCGTGGAGCCCTTCTGCTCGGGCTTCAGGACCAGGCGGTACGCGTCGCGCCCGGCGATCCGCGCGGTGCCGTCCACCGAGACGGACGTCGTGCCGTCGGCGGCCTTCAGCGCCTCCTCGGCGAGGGCCTTGGGGGTGACGGTCTTCGGGGCGGCCCGGTCCTTGCCGTGGGGCGCCTCGCCCTTGCCCTCCGCGTGGTAGACCGCGTTGGAGCCGCTGTCGTAGGCCCAGACGTCGTCGCCGTTGTGGATGAGGCTGTACTCGGACGCCTGGTCCAGGACGGACAGGCGCTGCTTGTCGGGGCCGTCGGCGGCCACCCGGAGGGTGTGCGTACCGGAGGCCAGCTCGGTGAGCTTGGACTGCGGGTCGGCGCTCGACGCGTCCTTGCCGCCGTCGCCGCCCTCGGCCGCGCCGGACAGGAAGGAGCCGGCCAGGCCGCCCATGGACGGGATGCCGAGGTCCGTGCTGATCTTCACCGTGCCGGAGAACCGCTCGGTGTCCGACGCGGCGATCTTCTCGATGAGTTCCTGAGCGGTGATCTTCGGCAGATCGGGGTCGCCCGAGCTGGCGAGCGCCGGGACCAGGCCGATCGTCGCGGCCGCCACCCCGCCACCGCGACGGGGACGATGTAGCGCGCGGCCTTGCGGCGGCCGACGGGCTCCCGGACGGCCGTGCCGTTGGTCTCCGCGCTGTCGTTCGGTGCCATGTGTGCCCTACCTCCGTGGTCGGCGGCTTCCGTCGGGATGCACTCGTCCACTCCGTGCCGCCATTCTCACCCGTTTTGGTCAGGAGTGGTTGTTCTCCATCTGACCAAATCGGGCGGCCCGAAGCGTCAACCCCCGGGAGCAACCTCGTGTACCCCTTCGGTATGACGGAGGAGCGCCGTTTCCCCGCTGTCCAGTAGGGGTCGTCCGCACCGGCCCTGGGGGTCCGTCAGCCGGCGCGGTGGACCACCGCGTCGCACATCTCTTCCAGGGCGAGCTTCGCGTAGCACTCGGGCAGCGGCTTCAGCACGGCCCGCGCGGCCTGGGCGTACCGCACGGTGTCGCGGCGGGCCTGCGCGAGCGCCGGGTGGGCGCGGAGCAGGCGCAGCGCCTCCGCGAGCCGGTCCGGGTCGCCGAGGTCGCCGTCGAGCAGCTCCACGAGGGCCAGGTCGTCCGGCTTGCCGTCCGCCGCGGCCTGCGCCCTGAGGTGGAGGACGGGGAGGGTCGGGATGCCCTCCAGGAGGTCCGTGCCGGGGGTCTTGCCGGACTCGTGGGAGTCCGACGCGATGTCCAGGACGTCGTCGGCGAGCTGGAAGGCCACGCCGAGCCGTTCACCGTACTGGGTGAGGATGTCCACCGTGGCCTCGTCGGCGCCGGACATCATCGCGCCGAACCGGCAGGCGACGGCGATCAGCGAGCCGGTCTTGCCGCGCATCACTTCGAGGTAGTGGTCGACCGGGTCGCGGCCGTCGCGCGGGCCCGCGGTCTCCAGGATCTGGCCGGTGACCAGGCGCTCGAACGCCTCCGCCTGGATGCGGACGGCCTCCGGACCGAGGTCGGCCAGTATGTGCGAGGCGCGGGCGAAGAGGAAGTCGCCGGTCAGTACGGCGACCGAGTTGCCCCAGCGGGAATTGGCGCTGTCCACGCCGCGCCGCACATCGGCCTCGTCCATGACGTCGTCGTGGTACAGCGTCGCGAGGTGGGTCAGCTCGACCACGACGGCCGCGGGCACCACACCCGGCGCGTCGGCGTCGCCGAACTGGGCGGCGAGCATCGCGAGCAGCGGCCGGAACCGCTTGCCGCCCGCGCGCACCAGGTGCTGGGCGGCTTCCGTGATGAAGGGCACGTCGCTCTTGGTGGCATCGAGCAGGCCCGACTCGACAGCAGCCAAACCGGCCTGGACACCGGCCTCAAGAGCCTGGTCCCGCACGCTCAGTCCGAACGGCCCGACGACGGTCACGAGGGGATCTCCTGTCTGCTGACGATCACACGGAATGTCGATGTGTCGTTGTCACCACTCAAGTCAGCGTATCCGGTCCCCTTTGGATCACCGTGGGCGCCTTCCCGCCACCGCCGGTATGTTCGGGATCAGCTCATACGATCAGGAGTTGCCGCTTTGTCCCACACAGCAGCAGACACCGAACCGGCGCAGCCGCCCCCGGACGACGACCACGCCTTCTTCGGCCAGCCACGGGGTCTGATGACCCTGTCCGGCCTGGAGGTCTGGGAGCGGTTCTCGTTCCTCGGCATGCAGGCGATCCTGGTCCTCTACTTCGCGGACACGGTCGCCAACGGCGGCATGGGCATGGAGGCCGGTACCGCCGCCTCCGTCTCGGCCGCGTACGGCACGCTCGTCTACCTGGTCTCCGTGGCCGGAGGCTGGCTGGCCGACCGCATCCTGGGCTCGTACCGGGCGGTGCTCTACGGCGGCATCCTGATCGCCTGCGGGCATTACGCCATGGCGGTGCCCACCAACGCGATGACCTGGGTCGGGCTCGGCCTGATCAGCGCCGGTACGGGCCTGCTGAAGCCCAATGTGGCGACGATGGTCGGCAAGCTCTACCGGACCGACGACGAGCGCCGCGACGCGGGCTTCGCCCTCTACTACATGGGCATCAACATCGGCGCCTTCCTCGGGCCGCTGATCACCGGCTGGCTCGGTGACCACGCCAGCTGGCACTGGGGCTTCTCGGCCGCCGCCTTCGGCATGACGCTCGGCCTCATCCAGTACGTGGCGGGCCGCCGTCACCTGGCCGGGCGAAAGCACGCCGCCGAATACGCGCTGGCCCCCGGACCCATGCGCCGGGCGGTCCTGCTCATCGTCGCCGGGGCCGTGGTGGTCGCGGTGGTGGCGACCGCGCTGGCCCTGGCGGGGTGGCTGACCATGGACCGGTTCGTGGACGTGCTCACCCTCATCTCGGTGATCGCGCCCGTCGTCTACTTCGTGGTGATGTTCCGCAGCCCCCGGGTCACCGCCGAGGAACGCGGCAGGCTGCGCCCGTACGTGGTGCTGTTCCTGGCGTCCGTGGTGTTCAACTTCATCCTCTTCCAGGCGTACTCGACGATGATGCTGCTCGCGTCGACCAACGCCCGTACGGAGATCTTCGGCTTCCACTTCCCGGCCAGCTGGTACGCCTCCGCGCTCGGCGCCTTCGAGGTGCTGCTCGCCCCGGTGGTCGCCGCCGTCTGGGCGAGGATGGGGCCGCGCCAGCCGCACGCGTCCAACAAGATCGCGATCGGGGTCATCCTCGGCGGTCTCTCGTTCCTGCTGATGGTCCTGCCCACCTCCGGGCACACCGGCGACACGTACAAGATGGCCGCCTGGTGGATCGTCGGCTCCTATCTGCTGCTCGGGCTCGGCGACATCCTGCTGGAGACCTCCGGCATGTCGGCCACGACCAAGCTCGCCCCGCAGGCGTTCGCCAGCCAGACCATGGCCCTCTGGTTCCTCTCGCTGGCCCTCGCCAACGGCATCCAGGCCCAGATCGTGAAGCTGTACGGCGAGGTGTCCAACCCCGCCTACTTCGGTGTCAACGGCGCCGTGGCGGTGCTGGCCGGTGTGGCCGTCATCGCCGCCGCCCCCTGGCTCAGGCGCACGATGCACCCCGTCCACTGAGGTACGCCCATGCACATCCAGACCGCGTTCCCGTACGAGACGACCCGCGAGGACCTCTACATCCCGCTGGCGGACGGCACCCAGCTCTACGCCCGGATCTGGCGGCCGGTCACGGACGAACCCGTGCCCGCCCTGCTGGAGTACCTGCCGTACCGGCTGAGCGACTGGACCGCGCCGCGCGACTGGCAGCGCCACCCCTGGTACGCCGGACACGGATACGCCTCCGTCCGCGTGGACGTGCGCGGCCACGGCAACAGCGAGGGCATGCCGGGCGACGAGTACGACGCGACGGAACTGGCCGACGGGGTCGCCGTCGTCCACTGGCTGGCCCAGCAGGAGTGGTGCTCCGGCCGGGTCGGCATGTTCGGCATCTCCTGGGGCGGCTTCAACTCGCTCCAGATCGCCGCGCTGGCCCCGGAGCCGCTGAAGGCGATCGTCACGGTCTGCTCGGCGGACGACCGCTACGACAACGACGTCCACTACATGGGCGGCTCGGTCCTCGCCGTGGACATGCACGCCTGGGCGGCCACCATGCTCGCCTTCGTCTGCCGGCCGCCCGACCCGGCGGACGTCGGCGACGACTGGCGGCAGATGTGGCTGGACCGGCTCGAAGCGGTGGACCCCTTCATCCACACCTGGCTCTCCCACCAGACCCGCGACGCCTACTGGAAGCACGGCAGCGTCTGCGAGGACTACTCCGCGATCAAGGCGAACGTCCTCGCGGTCGGCGGCTGGCACGACCCGTACCGCGACACCGTCCTGCGGCTGGTCGAGCACCTGGACCCGGCGAAGGTGCGCGGGATCATCGGCCCCTGGTCGCACCAGTACCCCGACCGGGGGCTGCCGCCCGGACCGGGCATCGGCTTCCTCCAGGAGACCCTGCGCTGGTGGGACCAGCACCTCAAGAACGAGGACACCGGGGTGATGGAGGAGCCGCTGCTGCGGTCCTGGATCAGCGAGTCGCACCCGCCCGCCACGCTGTACGAGACGCTGCCCGGCCGCTGGGTCGGGGAGACCAGCTGGCCATCGGAGAACGTCACCCCGGTCGCGTACGCCCTCCAGGGCGGCCCGCAGATCGTCCACTCGCCGCAGCAGACCGGGCTGGACGCCGGGCGGTTCTTCCCCTTCGGCAACGACGCCGACCTGCCGCCTGACCAGCGCGACGAGGACGCCAAGTCGCTCTGCTTCGAATTCCCGGTGACCGACGCGCCGATCGAGATCCTGGGCAGACCCCGGGTGAGCCTGCGCATCACCATGGACGCGCCGCGCGGGCAGGCCGTCGCCCGGCTCTGCGACGTCGCCCCCGACGGCTCCTCCACCCTCGTCACGCGCGGCGCGCTCAACCTCGCCGCCCGGAAGGGCCGCGACCGCACCGAGGACTGGACGCCCGGCGCCACCGAGGACGTCACCTTCGAGCTGAACGGCATCGGCCACACCTTCCCGCCCGGCCACCGCATCCGGCTCGCCGTCTCGTCCTCGTACTGGCCCTGGATCTGGCCGCAGGCGGGCTCGGCGGGCTTCACCCTGGAGGCGGACGGCAGCCTCGTCGAACTCCCGGTGCGGCGGCACACCGAGGACCCCGCCATCCGCTTCGAGGAGCCCGAGCAGTCCGAGCCGCTGGGCGTGGTCTACCCGGAGACGCTGGACGCGCCGCGCCCCGAACGGCTCGTCGTCCGCGATGTCGCCAAGGGCGAGTGGCGGATGGAGGTGGACCCCCGCTACGGCGGCACGCGGGTCTACCCGGACGGGCTCGAATTCACCGAGGACGCGGTGGAGACGTACACCATCCAGGAGCGCGACCCGCTCTCCGCGCGCACCCGGTCCGACTGGACGATCCGGCTCCACCGGCCGGAGATGGCCTGGGACGTGCAGATCGACACCCGCTCCGAGATCACCGCCGACGCGGACGACTTCCACACCGTGAACGAGGTCGTCTGCACCGAGGGCGGCGAGGTCGTCTTTCACCGGACCTGGGAGAAGAGCATCCCTCGCACGTCCGGGTGACGTCTCAAGTGAGGCGTACTTTCCGGGGCATTGGGGATGGTTGGGGCACTGCCGTACGGCAGTGCTCCCGACGTAACGACCTCACCCGCGACGCCGCTGACAATCGCGGGTGAGGTCGTAACGTTGACCCCAAGCGACCCGGAAAGCGAGGCAGCGAACGATGCCCGAGCAGAGCAGTCCGCTCGACGTGCCCGAGGGCGACCTCTTCGGCCCGCACAACCTGCCGTACGGCGTGTTCTCCACCCCCGACCGCCCGGGCGAGCGGCGCGTCGGCGTCCGCATCGGCGACCACGTCCTGGACGCCGGGGCCGCCGCGCTCGCCCTCGGTTCGCCGTACGCCCAACTCCTGGCCCAGCCCGACCTGATGGCCCTCCTCGCGGCCGGGCGCACCGCCTGGCGCGATGTGCGCCGCGCGCTGACCGCCTGGGTCACGGTCCCCGCGCACCGGGCGGACATGGAGCCGCTGCTGCACCCGCTGGACGCGGTCACCCTCCATCTGCCGTACCGGGTCGCGGACTACGTGGACTTCTACGCGAGCGAGCACCACGCCACCAACGTGGGCCAGATCTTCCGGCCCGACGCCGACGCGCCGCTCACCCCCAACTGGAAGCACCTGCCGATCGGTTACCACGGCCGCGCCGGGACCGTCGTGGTCTCCGGCACCGATGTGGTCCGCCCGGCGGGCCAGCGCAAGGCACCGGCCGACCCGGCGCCCGTCTTCGGCCCCTCCGTGAAGCTGGACATCGAGGCGGAGGTCGGCTTCGTCGTCGGCACCCCGTCCGCGCAGGGGAAGCCCGTCGCCCTCACGGACTTCCGCGAGCACGTCTTCGGGCTCTCGCTGCTCAACGACTGGTCGGCGCGCGACATCCAGGCGTGGGAGTACGTCCCGCTCGGACCGTTCCTCGGCAAGTCCTTCGCGACCTCCGTCTCCGCCTGGGTCACCCCGCTGGAGGCCCTGGACGCCGCCCGGACCGCCCCGCCCGCCCGCGACCTCCCCCTCCTCCCCTATCTGGACGACGCGGACGAGGACGAGCCCGGCGGCTACGACCTGCGGATCTCCGTCGCGGTCAACGGGCACGTCGTCGCGGAGCCGCCGTTCTCCACGATGTACTGGACGGCCGCCCAGCAGCTCGCCCAGATGACGGTCAACGGCGCCTCGCTGCGCACCGGCGACCTCTTCGGCTCCGGCACCGTCAGCGGCGCCGAGCCGTCCCAGCGCGGCTGCCTCCTGGAGCTGACCTGGAACGGCCGCGACCCGCTGGAACTCCCCGACGGCAAGCGCACGTTCCTGGAGGACGGCGACACGGTGACGATCACCGCCTGGGCACCGGGGCCGGACGGCACCCGGGTGGGCCTCGGCGAGGTGTCGGGGCGGGTCGTGCCGACGGACTGACCCGCCGGCCCGGACGCTCTCACTCGTACTCCGGGGGCTCCTCGTCCCAGCCGAACTCGGCGTCGTCGTAGGCGGACGGCGGGGCGGGACGGGGGGCGGCCGGGCGGGGGCGGGCTTCGCGGCGGGGGCGGGTGCGGGGCGGGGGCCGGGGTCGGGGCGGCCGGGGTTTCGCCGGTCGCAGGGGGCTCAGGGGTGTCCAGGCCGGCCAGGACCTCCAGGACCCCCTCCCCGTACGTCGCCAGCTTCTTCTCGCCCAGGCCGCTGATGCCGCCCAGCTCGCCCAGCGTCGTCGGGCGGATCGTGGCGATCTCGCGCAGGGTGGCGTCGTGGAAGATCACGTAGGCCGGGAGGCCCAGCTCCTTGGCCTGGGCGGCCCGCCAGGCGCGCAGGGCCTCGAAGACGGGGACGGCCGTCTCGGGGAGGTCGGCGGCGGCCGCCGCCTTCGGCTTGCGCTCGCCCCGGGCGGACGACGACGACCGGGAGGCCGTCGGCTTCTTCGGCTCCTTGCGGAGCTGGACCTCGCGCTCGCGGCCCAGGACCGCGCCGCTCGCCTCCGTGAGGACCAGCGTGCCGTACTCGCCCTCGACGGCGATGAGGCCTTGGGCCAGGAGCTGGCGGACCACGCCGCGCCACTCCGCCTCGGACAGGTCCTCGCCGATGCCGAAGACCGACAGCTGGTCGTGGTCGAACTGGATGACCTTGGCCGTGCGGCGGCCGAGCAGGATGTCGATGATCTGGCCCGCGCCGAACTTCTGGCCGCGCTCCCGCTTCAGCCGGACCACCGTGGACAGCAGCTTCTGCGCGGACACCGTGCCGTCCCAGGTCTCCGGCGGGGTGAGGCAGGTGTCGCAGTTGCCGCAGGAGGCGGTCGTCGGCTCCTGGCCGAAGTACGTGAGGAGCTGGGCGCGGCGGCACTGGGCCGTCTCGCAGAGGGCGAGCATCGAGTCCAGGTGCGAAGCGGCCCGGCGGCGGAACGCCTCGTCGCCCTCGCCGCCCTGAATGAGCTTGCGCTGCTGGACGACGTCCTGGAGGCCGTACGCCATCCACGCCGTGGACGGGGCGCCGTCGCGGCCGGCCCGGCCGGTCTCCTGGTAGTAGCCCTCGACGGACTTCGGGAGGTCCAGGTGGGCGACGAAGCGGACGTCCGGCTTGTCGATGCCCATGCCGAAGGCGATCGTCGCGACGACGACCAGGCCCTCCTCGCGCAGGAAGCGGGACTGGTGGGCCGCGCGCGTCCCGGCGTCGAGCCCCGCGTGGTACGGGACGGCCTCGATGCCGTTGCGGCAGAGGAATTCGGCGGTCTTCTCCGTGGACGCGCGGGAGAGGCAGTAGACGATGCCCGCGTCCCCGGCGTGCTCCTCCTTCAGGAAGGCGAGCAGCTGCTTCTTCGGGTCCGCCTTGCCCACGATCCGGTACTGGATGTTGGGCCGGTCGAAGCTGGCCACGAAGTGCTTGGCGTCGGGCATGCCGAGCCGCTGGGTGATCTCCCGGTGCGTGGCGTCCGTCGCCGTCGCCGTCAGGGCGATGCGCGGCACGTCCGGCCAGCGCTCGCCGAGCACCGACAGGGCGAGGTAGTCCGGGCGGAAGTCGTGGCCCCACTGGGCGACGCAGTGCGCCTCGTCGATGGCGAAGACGGAGACCTCGCCCCGGGCCAGCAGCGCCAGCGTGGAGTCCAGCCGCAGCCGCTCCGGGGCCAGATACAGCAGGTCCAGCTCGCCCGCGACGAACTGCGCCTCCATCGAGCGGCGCTCGTCGAAGTCCTGCGTGGAGTTGATGAAGCCGGCCCGGACGCCGAGCGCCCGCAGCGCGTCGACCTGGTCCTGCATGAGGGCGATCAGCGGGGAGATGACGACGCCGGTGCCCCGCCGGACCAGGGCCGGGATCTGGTAGCAGAGGGACTTGCCGCCACCGGTGGGCATGAGCACGACGGCGTCCCCGCCGGCCACCACATGCTCGACGATCGCCTCCTGCTCGCCGCGGAACGCCTCGTAACCGAAGACGCGGTGCAGGGTGCGCCGCGCCTCGCTCTCGGCCGTGGCGGCGGCTCCGCCCGTGCTCACATCCGTGGTCATGCCCGTCACGCCCGTCCCGCTCATCGCTCTGTCCCCCGATACCGGTCCCGCTGCGTCCCAGCGCTCCCCTGCCACCATAGGCGCCGCCTCCGACAACGCCGGACGGGCTTGACTTCCCGAGGGAAGGCCAAGCCCGTCCGGCGTTGTCGTACAGCCGTCTCCGGCTACCTCACGAACGTCCCGGCCTGGCCCGCCAGGTCCAGGAAGTACTGCGGGGCCACACCCAGGACCACGGTCACGGCCACGCCGACCGCGATCGTCGTCATCGTCAGCGGGGACGGGACGGCGACCGTGGGGCCGTCCGCCTTCGGCTCGCTGAAGAACATCAGCACGATGACCCGGATGTAGAAGAACGCGGCGATCGCCGAGGAGATCACACCGACCACCACCAGGCCGCCCGCGCCGCCGTCCGCCGCCGCCTTGAACACCGCGAACTTCCCGGAGAAGCCCGAGGTCAGCGGGATACCGGCGAAGGCCAGCAGGAACACCGCGAAGACCGCGGCGACCAGCGGCGAGCGACGGCCGAGCCCGGCCCACTTCGACAGGTGCGTCGCCTCGCCGCCCGCGTCCCGCACCAGCGTGACGACGGCGAAGGCGCCGACCGTCACGAAGGAGTACGTTCCGAGGTAGAAGAGGACGGACGAGATGCCGTCGGGGGTGGCCGCGATCACACCGGCCAGGATGAACCCGGCGTGCGCGATCGAGGAGTACGCCAGCAGCCGCTTGATGTCGGTCTGCGTGATCGCGACGACCGCGCCGCCCACCATCGTGACGATCGCGACGCCCCACATGACCGGCCGCAGGTCCCAGTTGAGCCCGGGCAGCACCACGTACAGCAGGCGCAGCAGCGCGCCGAACGCGGCGACCTTCGTCGCGGCGGCCATGAAGCCGGTGACCGGGGTCGGGGCGCCCTGGTAGACGTCCGGGGTCCACATGTGGAAGGGGACGGCGCCGACCTTGAAGAGCAGGCCGGTCAGGATCATCGCGCCGCCGATGAGCAGCAGCGCGTCGTTGCCCATGGTGTCGGCGAGCGCCGGGTCGATCTTCTGGATCGAGCCGTCGACCACGCTCGCGATCCGGGCGTACGAGACGGAGCCCGCGTAGCCGTAGAGGAGGGCGATCCCGAACAGCAGGAACGCCGAGGAGAACGCGCCGAGCAGGAAGTACTTCACGGCCGACTCCTGCGACATCAGCCGCTTGCGGCGGGCGACGGCGCACAGGAGGTACAGCGGGAGGGAGAAGACCTCCAGGGCCACGAACAGCGTCAGCAGGTCGTTGGCCGCCGGGAAGACCAGCATGCCCGCCACCGAGAAGAGGACGAGCGGAAAGACCTCGGTGGTGGTGAACCCGGCCCGGACCGCGGCCTTCTCGCTGTCGCTGCCGGGCACCGACGCGGCCTGCGCCGCGAAGGAGTCGACCCTGTTTCCGTGCGACTCGGGGTCGAGCCGCCGTTCGGCGAACGTGAAGACCGCGACCAGGGACGTCAGCAGGATGACGCCCTGGAGGAACAGGGCCGGTCCGTCGACCGCGATGGCGCCCATCGCGGCGATGTGTGCCTTGGTCGTCCCGTAACCGCCGGCCGCGAGGCCGACCACCGCGGCGAACGCGGCGACCAGCGCGACGACGGTCAGGAAGACCTGCGTGTAGTAGCGGGCCCGGCGCGGCACGAACGCCTCGACGAGCACGCCGAGGACGGCGACGCCGATCACGATCAGGACCGGGGTCAGCTGGGTGTACTCGATGACCGGGGCCGTGAACTTCTCGTCCGGTGCAGCGGATGTCACCCCGCCCGCCGTCGTCCACAGGCTGTGGACAGCTGTTGCGCTCACTTGGCGGCCTCCACCTCGGGCTGGGGGTCCTTCTTCTGTACGTCCGACATGGTGTGCCGCACCGCCGGGTTGACGATGTCCGTCAGCGGCTTCGGGTAGACACCCAGGAAGAGCAGCAGCGCGATCAGCGGGACGACCACCACGAGCTCACGGGCCTTGAGGTCCGCCATACCCTGCACCTCGGCCTTGACCGGGCCGGTCATGGTGCGCTGGTAGAGGACCAGGACGTAGATCGCGGCGAGCACGATGCCGGTGGTGGCGATGATGCCGACCGCCGGATACGCGGCGAACGCGCCGACCAGGACCAGGAACTCGCTGACGAACGGGGCGAGCCCCGGCAGCGACAGCGTGGCCAGGCCGCCGATCAGGAAGGTGCCGGCCAGGACCGGGGCCACCTTCTGCACCCCGCCGTAGTCCGCGATGAGGCGCGAGCCGCGCCGGCTGATCAGGAAGCCCGCGACCAGCATCAGCGCGGCCGTCGAGATCCCGTGGTTGACCATGTACAGCGTCGCGCCGGACTGGCCCTGGCTGGTCATCGCGAAGATGCCCAGGATGATGAAGCCGAAGTGCGAGATGGACGCGTAGGCGATCAGCCGCTTGATGTCGCGCTGGCCGACCGCGAGCAGCGCTCCGTACACGATGCTGATCAGCGCCAGGACCAGGATCACCGGCGTCGCCCACTTGCTGGCCTCCGGGAAGAGCTGGAGGCAGAAGCGGAGCATCGCGAAGGTGCCGACCTTGTCGACCACGGCGGTGATCAGCACGGCGACCGGGGCGGTCGCCTCCCCCATGGCGTTGGGCAGCCAGGTGTGCAGCGGCCACAGCGGGGCCTTCACCGCGAAGGCGAAGAAGAACCCGAGGAACAGCCACCGCTCGGTGCCGGTCGCCATGGAGAACGTGCCGTTGGCCCGGGCCTCGGCGATCTCGGAGAGCGAGAACGAGCCCGCGACCACGTACAGGCCGATCACCGCGGCCAGCATGATGAGGCCGCCGACCAGGTTGTAGAGGAGGAACTTCACCGCCGCGTACGAGCGCTGGGCCGCCGCGTTCTCGTCGCTGCCGGTGTGCGCCCGGTCCCCGAAGCCGCCGATGAGGAAGTACATCGGGATGAGCATGGCTTCGAACAGGATGTAGAAGAGGAAGACGTCGGTGGCCTCGAAGGAGAGGATCACCATCGCTTCGACCATCAGGATCAGGGCGAAGAAGCCCTGGGTCGGGCGCCAGCGCGAGGAGTTCGTCTCCAGGGGGTCGGCGTCGTGCCAGCCGGCCAGGATGACGAACGGGATCAGCAGGGCGGTGAGCGCCATGAGCGCCACGCCGATGCCGTCGACGCCCAGCTCGTAGCGGACGCCGAAGTCCTTGATCCAGGCGTGCGACTCGGTGAGCTGGAAGCGGTCGCCGCCGGGCTCGAAGCGGGCGAGCGCGATGCCGGCCAGGACGAGCGTGGCCAGCGAGAAGAGCAGCGCCAGCCATTTGGCGGCGGTGCGCTTGGCGGCCGGGACGGCGGCGGTGGCCACCGCGCCGATCGCCGGGAGCGCCGCCGTCGCTGTCAGGAGGGGAAAGGACATGTGATCAGACCGCCCTCATCAGCAGGGTCGCGGCGATGAGAACCGCCGTACCGCCGAACATCGAGACCGCGTAGGAGCGGGCGTAGCCGTTCTGCAGCTTGCGCAGCCGGCCGGAGAGCCCGCCCATGGACGCGGCCGTGCCGTTGACGACGCCGTCGACCAGGGAGTGGTCGACGTAGACCAGGGAGCGCGTCAGGTGCTCGCCGCCGCGGACCAGGACGACGTGGTTGAAGTCGTCCTGGAGGAGATCGCGGCGCGCGGCCCGGGTGAGCAGGGAGCCGCGCGGGGCGGCCACCGGCACCGGCTTGCGGCCGTACATCGCCCAGGCGATGGCGACCCCGATGACGAGCGCGACCATGGTGGCCGCGGTGACGGTCGAGGCGCCGATCGGGGCGTCGCCGTGGTCGTGGCCGGTGACCGGCTCCAGCCAGTGCAGGAAGCGGTCGCCGATCGAGAAGAAGCCACCGGCGAAGACCGAGCCGAAGGCCAGCACGATCATCGGGATCGTCATGGACTTCGGGGACTCGTGCGGGTGCGGCTCCGCGTGCTCGCCGCGCGTCTCGGCGGCGGGCTCGACGTCCGGCGCGTCCGGGGACGGCGTCGCCGTGCGGCGCCAGCGCTCCTCGCCGAAGAAGGTCATCAGCATCACGCGCGTCATGTAGAACGCGGTGATCGCGGCGCCGAGCAGGGCCACGGAGCCGAGGATCCAGCCCTCGGTGCCGCCCTTGGCGAACGCCGCCTCGATGATCTTGTCCTTGGAGAAGAAGCCGGAGAGGCCGGGGAAGCCGATGATCGCGAGGTAGCCGAGACCGAAGGTGACGAAGGTGACCGGCATGTACTTCCGCAGGCCGCCGAACTTCCGCATGTCCACCTCGTCGTTCATGCCGTGCATGACCGAACCGGCGCCGAGGAAGAGCCCGGCCTTGAAGAAGCCGTGCGTCACCAGGTGCATGATCGCGAAGACGTAGCCGATGGGGCCGAGCCCGGCGGCCAGGATCATGTAGCCGATCTGCGACATCGTGGAGCCGGCGAGGGCCTTCTTGATGTCGTCCTTCGCGCAACCGACGATCGCACCGAACAGCAGCGTGACCGCGCCGACGACCACGACGACCGTCTGGGCGTCCGGGGCGGCGTTGAAGATCGCGCCGGAGCGGACGATCAGGTAGACACCGGCGGTGACCATGGTCGCGGCGTGGATGAGGGCGGAGACCGGGGTCGGGCCCTCCATCGCGTCACCGAGCCAGGACTGGAGCGGCACCTGGGCGGACTTGCCGCAGGCGGCGAGCAGCAGCATCAGGCCGATCGCCGTCAGCTTGCCCTCGCTCGTCTCGCCGGTCGCCTCCAGGACGGGTCCGTACGCGAACGTGCCGAAGGTGGTGAACATCAGCATGATCGCGATCGACAGGCCCATGTCGCCGACGCGGTTGACCAGGAACGCCTTCTTCGCGGCAGTCGCCGCGCTGGGCTTGTGCTGCCAGAAGCCGATGAGCAGGTACGAGGCGAGGCCGACGCCCTCCCACCCGACGTACAGCAGCAGGTAGTTGTCGGCGATGACCAGGATCAGCATCGCCGCCAGGAACAGGTTCAGATAGCCGAAGAAGCGGCGCCGGCGCTCGTCGTGCTCCATGTAGCCGATCGAGTAGATGTGGATCAGCGTGCCCACACCGGTGATCAGCAGGACGAAGGTCATCGACAGCTGGTCGAGCTGGAAGGCCACATCGGCCTGGAAGCCCTCGACCGGAATCCAGCTGAACAGCTTCTGGTGCAGCGCCCGGTCCTCGGCGCCCTTCCCCAGCATGTCGGTGAAGAGCACCACGGCCACGACGAACGAGGCGGCGGCGAGCAGGGTGCCGAGCCAGTGCCCGGCGCGGTCGAGGCGCCGGCCGCCGCACAGCAGCACCGCCGCTCCGAGCAGGGGCGCCGCGACGAGCAGCGCAATCAGGTTCTCCACAGTGCAAACGCCCCTTACAGCTTCATCAGGCTGGCGTCATCGACCGAGGCCGAGTGGCGGGAACGGAACAGCGACACGATGATCGCGAGCCCGACCACGACCTCCGCGGCGGCGACGACCATCGTGAAGAAGGCGATGATCTGGCCGTCGAGATTGCCGTGCATCCGGGAGAAGGTCACGAACGCGAGGTTGCAGGCGTTGAGCATCAGCTCGACGCACATGAACACCACGATCGCGTTCCGCCGGATCAGGACCCCGGCCGCGCCGATGGTGAACAGCAGGGCGGCGAGATAGAGGTAGTTGACCGGATTCACTTGGCGACCTCCTCCTCTTCTTCGGTGTCCCGGCCCAGCCGCTCACCGGAGCGCTGCTCCAGTGCCTTGAGGCCGGCCAGTGATTCCTGGGACACGTCACGCATCTGGCCGCGCTTGCGCAGCGTGCTCATGACGGTCAGCTCGGACGGGGTGCCGTCGGGGAGCAGGCCCGCGATGTCCACCGCGTTGTGCCGGGCGTAGACGCCGGGGGCGGGCAGCGGCGGGAGGTGGTTGCTCCGCACGCGGTCCTCGGACATCTCCCGCTGGGTCCTGGCCCGTTCGGTGCGCTCGCGGTGCGTGAGCACCATCGCGCCGACGGTCGCGGTGATCAGCAGGGCGCCGGTGATCTCGAAGGCGAAGACGTACTTGGTGAAGATGAGGCTGGCGAGCCCCTCCACGTTTCCGCCGTGCACGGTGTTGGCGGTGCCCAGGCCGTTGAAGCTCTTCAGCGAGGCGTTGCCGATACCGGCGATCAGGAGGACACCGAAGCCGATGCCGCATCCGGCGGCCAGCCAGCGCTGGCCCTTGATCGTCTCCTTCAGCGAGTCCGCCGCCGTGACGCCGACGAGCATGACCACGAAGAGGAACAGCATCATGATCGCGCCGGTGTAGACGACGATCTGCACGATGCCGAGGAAGTACGCCCCGTTGGCGAGGTAGAACACCGCGAGGATGATCATCGTCCCGGCGAGGCTCAGCGCGCTGTGCACGGCCTTCCTCATGAGGACGGTGGACAGGGCGCCGATCACGGCGACCGTGCCGAGCACCCAGAACTGGAACGCCTCGCCGGTCGAGGTCTGCGAGGCCGCTGCGGCCAGGCCGCTCATGCGTCCACCTCCTGCTCGGCGCCGTTGTTCCGGGCCTCGTCTTCCGGCTTCTCGCCCTTGGAGACGGCGAGCTGACGCTCCGTACCGGGGGCGGCCTCGGTGACCAGGCCCCGGTAGTAGTCCTGCTCGTCCATGCCGGGGAAGATCGCGTGCGGGCTGTCGACCATGCCTTCCTCCAGGCCCGCGAGCAGCTCGTCCTTGGTGTAGATGAGGCTCTCGCGGGTGGTGTTGGCGAGCTCGAACTCGTTGGTCATCGTGAGCGCCCGGGTCGGGCACGCCTCGATGCACAGTCCGCAGAGGATGCAGCGCGCGTAGTTGATCTGGTAGACGCGGCCGTAGCGCTCCCCCGGGGAGTAGCGCTCCTCGTCGGTGTTGTCCGCGCCCTCCACGTAGATCGCGTCGGCGGGACAGGCCCAGGCGCACAGCTCGCAGCCGACGCACTTCTCCAGCCCGTCCGGATGGCGGTTGAGCTGGTGGCGGCCGTGGAAGCGGGGCGCCGTCACCTTCGGCGTCTCCGGATACTGCTCGGTGAGCCGCTTCTTGAACATGGCCTTGAAGGTCACGCCGAAGCCGGCCACCGGGTTGTGGAACTTGTCCTCCGAGGACTGGGAGGACTGCGACGCCGTCGACCCCGTCGGGCCGGTGGACTTCGCCGGCCTCCTGGACCCCGGCGCATCAGGCAGTTCAGACACCGTCGGCCTCCTTTCCGTCACTCGGATTTCCGTCACTCTGAGTATCCACCCCGCCACTGACAACGAGCTCCCGCTCGCGTCGCGGCCGGCGCCGGGGCACCGGCGGCAGGGTCTGCCCGGGCAGCGGCGGCACCGGGAATCCGCCCGCCATCGGGTCGAACGCCGGCTCGGGCCCGGCCTGTTCGGCGGCGGCCTTGTCCTTCTTGTCGCGGAACATGTCGGCCACGAAGGAGATCAGCAGCACCGCGATCACGGCACCCGCCACGTAGAGCAGGATCTTGGAGAAGTCGTAGCCCTCGTTGCGCAGCGCCCGTACGGTCGCGACCAGCATCAGCCAGACGACGGAGACCGGGATCAGGACCTTCCAGCCGAGCTTCATCAGCTGGTCGTAGCGGACGCGGGGCAGCGTGCCGCGCAGCCAGATGAAGAAGAACAGCAGCAGCTGGACCTTGACGACGAACCAGAGCATCGGCCACCAGCCGTGGTTCGCGCCCTCCCAGAAGGTGCTGATCGGCCACGGGGCCCGCCAGCCGCCCAGGAACAGGGTCGTGGAGACGGCCGAGACGGTGACCATGTTCACGTACTCGGCGAGCATGAACATCGCGAACTTGATCGACGAGTACTCGGTGTTGAAGCCGCCGACGAGGTCGCCCTCGGACTCCGGCATGTCGAACGGGGCGCGGTTGGTCTCACCGACCATCGTGACGATGTAGATGATGAACGAGACCGGCAGCAGGATGATGAACCAGCGGTCCTGCTGCGCCTCCACGATCTTCGACGTCGACATCGACCCGGAGTAGAGGAACACCGAGGCGAACGCGGCGCCCATCGCGATCTCGTACGAGATCATCTGCGCGCAGGAGCGGAGCCCGCCGAGCAGCGGATACGTCGAGCCGGACGACCAGCCGGCGAGCACGATGCCGTAGATGCCGACCGAGGCGACCGCGAGGATGTACAGCATCGCGATCGGCAGGTCGGTGAGCTGCATCGCCGTACGGTGACCGAAGATCGAGACCTCGTTGTCCGAGGGCCCGAAGGGGATCACCGCGATGGCCATGAACGCGGGGATGGCGGCGACGATCGGGGCGAGGACGTAGACGACCTTGTCCGCGCGCTTGACGATGACGTCTTCCTTCAGCATCAGCTTGATGCCGTCGGCGAGCGACTGGAGCATGCCCCAGGGGCCGTGCCGGTTGGGGCCGATGCGCAGCTGCATCCAGGCGACGACCTTGCGCTCCCACACGATGGAGAAGAGCACGGTCACCATCAGGAACGCGAAGCAGAAGACGGCCTTGATGACGACGAGCCACCAGGGGTCGTTGCCGAACATCGACAGGTCCTCGGCGGCGAGCACCGCACCGTGCGGTGCGGCGGCCAGTTGAGCGAAGGCGGTCACGCCCGCACCTCCGGTGTGACGTCGGGAGTACCGGCAGCGGCGGGGCCGATCCGGACCAGGCCGCCGGGGCGGGCCCCGGTCGTGGCCGGCACGCCCCGCCCGGCCGAGTTCAGCGGCACCCAGACCACGCGGTCCGGCATGTCGGTGACCCGGAGCGGGAGTTCGACGCTGCCCGCCGGGCCGGACACCGCCAGCAGGTCGCCGTCCTTGACCCCGCTCTCCGCGGCCGTGGCGGCCGACAGCCGGGCCACCGCCTCGTGCCGGGTCCCGGCGAGCGCGGTGTCGCCCTCCTGGAGGCGGCCCAGGTCGAGCAGCATCCGGTGGCCGGCCAGGATCGCCTCGCCGTCGCCGGGCCGGGGCAGCGGCTGCGCGGAGACGCGGGGGTCGTCCGCGTACCCGCCCTGCCAGCCGCCGAGGCGGTCCAGCTCGCGGCGGGCAGCCTTCAGGTCAGGCAGCGCGAAGTGCACGTCCATCGCATCGGCCAGCATGTGCAGGACGCGGGCGTCACCCGGGGCGAGGTTCCGCGTCATCTGGTCGGGCTTCAGCGCGGCCTCGAACATCCGCGCCCGGCCCTCCCAGTTGAGGAAGGTCCCGGACTTCTCGGCGACCGCGGCCACCGGGAACACCACGTCGGCGCGGTCGGTGACCTCGCTCGGCCGCAGCTCGAAGGAGACCAGGAAGCCGACCCGGTCCAGGGCCTCCAGGGCCCGCGCCGGGTCCGGCAGGTCCTCGGTCCCGACCCCGGCGACGACCAGCGCGCCCAGCTCACCGGTGGCCGCGGCCTCGATGATCTGGCCGGTGTCGCGGCCGAAGCGGGACGGGAGTTCGGCGACGCCCCACGCGGCGGCGACCTCGTCCCGGGCACGCGGGTCGGTGGCCGGGCGGCCGCCGGGCAGCAGCGACGGGAGCGCGCCCGCCTCCACCGCGCCGCGTTCGCCCGCCCGGCGCGGGATCCACACCAGCCGGGCCCCGGTCGCGGTCGCGGCCCGGACCGCGGCGGTCAGCCCGCCGGGCACCCCGGCCAGCCGCTCGCCGACCACGATCAACGCGCCCTCGGCGCGCAGGGCCTCGGCCGCGGCGGCGCCCTCGCCCTCCAGGCCGACCCCGCCCGCGATGGCGTCCAGCCACTCGGTTTCGGTGCCCGGCGCGGCGGGAAGCAGCGCGCCCCCGGCCTTCACCAGGCCCCTGGTCGCGTGCGAGGCGACGGAGAAGGTGCGCTGCCCGTGCTTGCGGTGGGCCTTGCGCAGCCGCAGGAAGACCCCGGGGGCCTCCTCCTCCGACTCGAAGCCGACCAGCAGCACGGTCGGCGCCTTCTCCAGGGAGGTGTACGTGACACCGGACCCGTCCAGGTCCTTGCCGCGCCCCGCGACGCGGGAGGCCAGGAAGTCGGCCTCCTCGTCGCTGTGGACCCGGGCCCGGAAGTCGATGTCGTTGGTGTTCAGGGCGACCCGGGCGAACTTGCTGTACGCGTAGGCGTCCTCGACGGTCAGCCGGCCGCCGGTGAGGACGCCGGTCCGGCCGCGCGCGGCGGTCAGGCCCTCGGCCGCCGCCGCCAGGGCCTCGGGCCAGCTCGCCGGTTCCAGTTCGCCGGACTCGCCCCGGACGAGCGGGGTGGTGAGGCGGTCGCGCTGCTGGGCGTAGCGGAAGCCGAAGCGCCCCTTGTCGCAGAGCCATTCCTCGTTGACCTCGGGCTCGTTGGCCGCGAGGCGGCGCATGACCTTGCCGCGCCGGTGGTCGGTGCGGGTGGCGCAGCCGCCGGCGCAGTGCTCGCACACGGACGGCGTCGACACCAGGTCGAAGGGGCGCGAGCGGAATCGGTACGCCGCCGAGGTGAGCGCCCCGACCGGGCAGATCTGGATGGTGTTCCCGGAGAAGTACGACTGGAACGGGTCGCCCTCGCCGGTGCCGACCTGCTGGAGCGCGCCGCGCTCGATCAGCTCGATCATCGGGTCGCCGGCCACCTGGTTGGAGAACCGGGTGCAGCGCGCGCAGAGCACGCAGCGCTCACGGTCCAGCAGCACCTGGGTGGAGATCGGCACGGGCTTCTCGTACGTCCGCTTCTTGCCGTCGAAGCGGGAGTCCGGGTCGCCGTGCGACATCGCCTGGTTCTGGAGCGGGCACTCGCCGCCCTTGTCGCAGACCGGGCAGTCCAGCGGGTGGTTGATGAGCAGCAGCTCCATCACACCGCGCTGCGCCTTGTCGGCGACGGGCGAGGTGATCTGCGACTTGACGACCATGCCGTCGGTGCAGGTGATGGTGCAGGACGCCATCGGCTTGCGCTGTCCCTCGACCTCGACGATGCACTGGCGGCAGGCGCCGGCCGGGTCGAGGAGCGGGTGGTCGCAGAACCGGGGGATCTCGATGCCGAGGAGTTCGGCGGCGCGGATGACCAGGGTGCCCTTGGGCACGCTGATCTCGATGCCGTCGATGGTCAGCGTGACCAGGTCCTCGGGCGGGATCGCCGCTTCGCCGCCCCCGGAGGGCGCACTCGTGGTGACTGTCATGCGTTCACCCCCTGGTGAGCGTTCTTGTCGTCGGCCCAGAGGGTCGACTTGGCGGGATCGAAGGGGCAGCCCTTGCCGGTGATGTGCTGCTCGTACTCCTCGCGGAAGTACTTCAGCGAGGAGAAGATCGGCGAGGCGGCGCCGTCGCCGAGGGCGCAGAACGACTTGCCGTTGATGTTGTCGGCGATGTCGTTGAGCTTGTCGAGGTCGGACATCTGGCCCTTGCCGGCCTCGATGTCGCGCAGCAGCTGGACGAGCCAGTAGGTGCCCTCGCGGCAGGGGGTGCACTTGCCGCAGGACTCGTGCGCGTAGAACTCGGTCCAGCGGGTGACGGCCCGCACCACGCAGGTCGTCTCGTCGAAGCACTGGAGCGCCTTGGTGCCGAGCATGGACCCGGCGGCGCCGACGCCCTCGTAGTCGAGGGGCACGTCGAGGTGTTCGTCGGTGAACATCGGGGTGGAGGAGCCGCCGGGGGTCCAGAACTTGAGGCGGTGGCCGGGGCGCATGCCGCCGCTCATGTCGAGCAGCTGGCGCAGCGTGATCCCGAGCGGCGCCTCGTACTGGCCGGGGCCCGCGACATGGCCGCTGAGCGAGTAGAGCGTGAAGCCCGGGGACTTCTCGCTGCCCATCGACTTGAACCAGTCCTTGCCCTTGTTCAGGATCGCGGGAACCGAGGCGATGGACTCGACGTTGTTCACCACAGTGGGGCAGGCGTACAGACCGGCGACCGCGGGGAAGGGGGGACGCAGCCGGGGCTGGCCACGCCGTCCTTCGAGAGAGTCGAGCAGCGCGGTTTCCTCACCACAGATGTACGCACCGGCGCCCGCGTGCACCGTGAGTTCCAGATCGAGCCCCGAACCCAGGATGTTCGTCCCCAGATATCCCGCCTCGTACGCCTCTCGAACGGCCTCGTGCAGCCTGCGCAGCACGGGGACGACCTCACCGCGCAGGTAGATGAACGCGTGCGACGACCGGATCGCGTAACAGGCGATCACGATGCCCTCGATGAGGCTGTGCGGGTTGGCGAAGAGGAGCGGGATGTCCTTGCAGGTCCCCGGCTCCGATTCGTCGGCGTTGACGACGAGGTAGTGCGGCTTGCCGTCGCCCTGCGGGATGAACTGCCACTTCATGCCGGTGGGGAAGCCGGCGCCGCCGCGTCCGCGCAGACCGGAGTCCTTGACGTACGCGATGAGGTCGTCCGGGGACATGGTGAGGGCCTTGCGCAGTCCCTCGTACCCCTCGTGGCGGCGGTAGGTGTCCAGGGTCCAGGACTCCGGCTGGTCCCAGAAGGCGGACAGGACGGGCGCGAGCAGCTTCTCGGGGCTGGTCCCGTTCTGGTCGATTTCGGTGGCCAACGTCATCACTCCCCCTCCTCGGCTGCGGGTCCGGCCGGGTGGTCCGGGTCGGATGCCGAGGTCTGCTGCGGCGCGTCGTGGGAGCTGAGGTGCTCGGCGCCCTTCTGCGGCCGGTCGGTGGGCGCCTCGCCGCGCGGGCTGACGACGCGGGCCTTGGGTGCGGCCTCGCCCTTGGCCAGCTTGAGGCCGATCAGCGAGGCGTGGCCGGCGCCGCCGGTGGCCTCGACGGCGCCGGGGCGCTCGTCGGGGAAGCCGGCGAGGATGCGCGCGGTCTCCTTGTACGTGCACAGGGGCGCGCCGCGGGTGGGTTCGACGGTGCGGCCGGCGATGAGGTCGTCCACCAGCTGGGTGGCGCTCTCCGGGGTCTGGTTGTCGAAGAACTCCCAGTTGACCATCACGACGGGCGCGAAGTCGCAGGCGGCGTTGCACTCGATGTGTTCGAGCGTGACCTTGCCGTCCTCGGTCGTCTCGTCGTTGCCGACGCCGAGGTGCTCCTTGAGCCGGTCGAAGATCGCGTCGCCGCCCATCACCGCGCAGAGCGTGTTGGTGCAGACGCCGACCTGGTAGTCGCCGCTGGGCCTGCGGCGGTACATCGTGTAGAAGGTGGCGACCGCGGTGACCTCGGCGGTGGTGAGGTCGAGCATCTCGGCGCAGAAGGCCATGCCCGTACGCGAGACGTATCCCTCCTCGGACTGCACGAGGTGCAGCAGCGGCAGCAGCGCGGAGCGGCTGCCGGGGTAGCGGGCGATCACCTCCTTCGCATCCGCTTCGAGCCTGGCGCGCACCTCGGCCGGGTAGGCGGGGGCGGGGAGCTGCGGCATCCCCAGACTGACTTCCTGACGTGCTTCGGTCACCGGTCGACGCCTCCCATCACGGGGTCGATGGATGCGACGGCGACGATGACGTCGGCGACCTGGCCGCCCTCGCACATCGCCGCCATGGCCTGGAGGTTGGTGAAGGACGGGTCGCGGAAGTGGACCCGGTAGGGGCGGGTCCCGCCGTCCGAGACGACGTGCACGCCGAGTTCGCCCTTGGGCGACTCGACGGCGGTGTACGCCTGTCCGACGGGGACCCGGAAGCCCTCGGTCACCAGCTTGAAGTGGTGGATCAGGGCCTCCATGGAGGTGCCCATGATCTTCTTGATGTGGTCCAGCGAGTTGCCCAGGCCGTCCGGGCCGAGCGCGAGCTGCGCGGGCCAGGCGATCTTCTTGTCGGCGACCATGACCGGTCCGGGTTCGAGCCGGTCGATGCACTGCTCGATGATCCGCAGCGACTGGCGCATCTCCTCCAGGCGGATGAGGAAGCGCCCGTAGGCGTCGCAGCTGTCGGCGGTGGGGACCTCGAAGTCGTAGGTCTCGTAGCCGCAGTACGGGTCGGTCTTGCGCAGGTCGTGCGGGAGGCCCGCCGAGCGCAGGATCGGGCCGGTGGCGCCGAGGGCCATGCAGCCGGTGAGGTCGAGGTAGCCGACGTCCTGCATGCGGGCCTTGAAGATGGGGTTGCCGGTGGCGAGCGCGTCGTACTCCGGCAGGTTCTTCTTCATGGTCTTCACGAACTCGCGCAGCTGGTCGACCGCGCCCGGGGGCAGGTCCTGGGCGAGGCCGCCGGGGCGGATGAACGCGTGGTTCATGCGGAGCCCGGTGATCAGCTCGAAGAGGTCGAGCACCAGCTCCCGGTCGCGGAAGCCGTAGATCATGATCGTGGTGGCGCCGAGCTCCATGCCGCCGGTGGCGATGCACACCAGGTGCGAGGAGAGCCGGTTGAGCTCCATCAGGAGCACGCGCAGGACGGTGGCCCGGTCGGGGATCTGGTCCTCGATGCCGAGCAGCTTCTCGACGCCCAGGCAGTACGCCGTCTCGTTGAAGAACGGCGTCAGGTAGTCCATGCGCGTGACGAAGGTGGTGCCCTGCGTCCAGCTGCGGAATTCGAGGTTCTTCTCGATGCCGGTGTGGAGGTAGCCGATGCCGCAGCGGGCCTCGGTGACGGTCTCGCCGTCGATCTCCAGGATGAGCCGGAGCACGCCGTGCGTGGACGGGTGCTGCGGGCCCATGTTGACGATGATGCGCTCGTCGTCGGAGGCGGCGGCGTTCTCGACGATCTCGTCCCAGTCGCCGCCGGTGACCGTATATACAGTCCCCTCGGTCGTGGCGCGGGGCGTTGCGTGGGGAGTGGTCATCAGGAGTACGACCTCCGCTGGTCCGGAGCCGGGATCTGGGCGCCCTTGTACTCGACGGGGATGCCGCCGAGCGGGTAGTCCTTGCGCTGCGGGAAGCCCTGCCAGTCGTCCGGCATCATGATCCGGGTGAGGGCGGGGTGCCCGTCGAAGACGAGCCCGAAGAAGTCGTACGCCTCGCGCTCGTGCCAGTCGTTGGTCGGGTAGACCGGGACCAGCGAGGGCAGGTGCCGGTCGTCGTCCGGCGTGGAGACCTCCAGCCGGATCAGCCGGCCGTGGGTGAGCGAGCGCAGGTGGTAGACCGCGTGCAGCTCGCGGCCCTTGTCGCCGGGGAAGTGGACGCCGCTGACGCCGGTGCACAGCTCGAAGCGGAGCGCCGGGTCGTCGCGCAGGGTCTTCGCCACGGCGACCAGGTGCTCGCGGGCGATGTGGAAGGTCAGCTCGTCCCGGTCGACCACCGTCTTCTCGATGGCGTTCTCGGGGACGATGTCCTGCTCCTCCAGGGCGCCTTCCAGCTCGTCGGCCACCTCGTCGAACCAGCCGCCGTAGGGGCGGGAGGAGGCGCCGGGGAGGGCGACCGTACGGATGAGGCCGCCGTAGCCGGAGGTGTCGCCGCCGTTCTCGGCGCCGAACATGCCCTTCCGTACGCCGATGACCTCGCCGTGCTCGTCGCGCGGGGCGGGGACGGCGGAGCCGTTCTGCTCGTCGCTCATCGCAGGAGCCCCTTCATCTCGATGAGAGGCAGGGCGTTGAGCGCCGCTTCCTCCGCCTCGCGGGCGGCTTCCTCGGCGTTGACCCCGAGCTTGGAGCCCTGGATCTTCTGGTGCAGCTTGAGGATCGCGTCCATCAGCATCTCGGGCCGCGGCGGGCAGCCCGGCAGATAAATATCAACCGGGACAATGTGATCGACACCCTGAACAATGGCGTAATTGTTGAACATTCCGCCCGACGATGCGCAAACGCCCATGGAGATGACCCACTTGGGGTTCGGCATCTGGTCGTAGACCTGTCGCAGGACGGGGGCCATCTTCTGGCTCACCCGCCCGGCCACGATCATCAGGTCCGCCTGCCGCGGCGAGCCGCGGAAGACCTCCATGCCGAAACGGGCCAGGTCGTAACGGCCTGCCCCGGTGGTCATCATCTCGATGGCGCAACAGGCGAGGCCGAAGGTGGCCGGGAAGACGGAGGACTTCCGCACCCAGCCGGCCGCCTGCTCGACGGTGGTCAGAACGAAGCCGCTCGGCAGCTTCTCTTCGAGTCCCATGGTGTGCCCCTCAGCCCCTCAGTCCCATTCCAGACCGCCGCGCCGCCACACATACGCGTAGGCGACGAAGACGGTGAGCACGAAGAGCAGCATCTCCACGAGCCCGAAGATCCCCAGGGCGTCGAAGCTGACCGCCCAGGGATAGAGGAAGACGATCTCGATGTCGAAGACGATGAAGAGCATCGCCGTCAGGTAGTACTTGATGGGAAAGCGGCCGCCTCCGGCCGGCGTGGGTGTCGGTTCGATACCGCACTCGTACGCTTCGAGCTTTGCCCGGTTGTACCGCTTGGGGCCGATAAGCGTGGCCATGACCACGGAGAAGATCGCAAACCCTGCCCCGAGGGCGCCGAGCACGAGGATGGGCGCGTAGGCATTCACGCTCCTCGCTCCTTCCAGTCGTCCTTGACCGTTGGACCGCATCGGGCGAACCGGCTCCCCGCCTCACCAAGATCGTGCACATGTGAGGCAGTTCACAAGCCCGACTGCCCCGCATCCTATGCCCGCCGTCCTGTGATCTGCGACACGGGGGTCACCAACGTCTTTGTGATCTCCACCACCTGACGAACGATCATGAAGTCGGATGAGCGGTGATCTTCGTACACGAAGCGGCCGAGTGATCACGAGAGGTGACATCTGCTGTCGTTCTCGCTGGTCAAAGGGGTGTCGCACTATCAAGCCACGGCGCTGCGCGCAAAATTGGCGATGGACACGATGGGGTGATAAAGGGATCTGCCCCACTCTGGGGCCGTGCGGGCCGGGATGGGGTGACCGGGGGCGCGGGCCGGACAGGGGTCACTCGCGCGAGGGTTCACACGGAACGAAGTGGACGCGGGCCGCGGACGCGGACCGCCGCCTCCCGTGCCGAGTCCTCGTATGCCCACCACAGCAGGACCATGCTGTGAGCTGCATCACTTCACATCAGCCGTTATAGAAGCGGGCTTGGCCAACAGTGTGAACGGGTGGTAAGCGGCGGGCAATTCGGGCGTATTGCTGAAAACCCGTGATCACGGCCATGATCGCGACTGCCCGATTTGCCCGTTACGGCGTCAATAAAGGCCGTCAGAAAGCGGATTCACAGATTCCGGACGTAACTGTGTCGCAACACACGTTTCTTGATGGGACCCCGCGCGCCCTGATAGCGCTAGTACCCATGTCCCACACCGCTCACATACCCAGCCACCGGAAGCCCCGCCGAAACGCCTCGACGACGGCGCTGCGGGCCGGAGTTGCCGGTGGCGTCCTCAGCACCATCGCGGTCGCGGGTGCCGCGGGCCCGGCCCAGGCCGAACCGGTGACCCAGACGATCGAGATGCCCACCATCACGGCGGGACTCTCCACCACCGTCGCCGCCACCGCCGAGGCGACCCAGCAGGTCGCCCTGGACCTGGAGACGCAGGCGCAGGAGGACGCGGCGGCCAGCAGCGCCGCCAAGGACGCCAAGAAGGCCAAGGCCGAGGCCGTCCGCAAGGCCGAGGCCAAGAAGAAGGCCGAGGCGGCCGCCAAGGCCAAGGCGGAGGCCGCCGAGCGCGCCTCCCGCGACGCCGCGCGCACCACCCTCCAGAAGTCCACCGGCTCCTCGTCGTCCGGCTCCACCAACGCCGCCACGACCTCGTACTCCTCCAACGCCACCGGCTCCGCGGCCTCCGTCGTCGCGTTCGCCCAGGCGCAGGTGGGCGACGCGTACGTGTCCGGCGGCACCGGCCCCAACTCGTGGGACTGCTCGGGGCTGGTCCAGGCCGCGTTCCGCACGGTGGGCGTCGACCTGCCGCGCGTCTCGCAGAGCCAGTCCACCGCCGGCACCCAGGTCTCGCTGAGCAACCTCCAGCCGGGCGACATCCTGTACTGGGGCGGCGCGGGCAGCGCGTACCACGTCGGGATCTACGTGGGCGGCGGCCAGTTCGTCGGTGCGCAGAACTCCTCCACCGGTGTGGTGCAGCGCCCGCTGGACTACGACATGCCGACCGGCGCGGTCCGCGTCCTCTAGCGGCGACGTGTTCACGGATTCACAAGCCTGACCCGCACGTCAGACGCGAGAAGGAGCCTCACTCCCCCGCTCGGGAGTGAGGCTCCTTCTCTTTGTGAACGCGCGCTACGAGCGCGGCGCCACCTTCGCCAGGCCGTTGATGATGCGGTCCATCGCGTCGCCGCCGGTCGGGTCGGTGAGGTTGGCGAGCATCTTCAGCGTGAACTTCATCAGCAGCGGGTGCGTCAGGCCGCGCTGAGTCGCGACCTTCATGATCTTCGGGTTGCCGATCAGCTTCACGAAGGCGCGGCCCATCGTGTAGTAGCCGCCGTAGGTCTCCTTGAGCACCTTCGGGTAGTTGTTCAGCGCCAGCTCCCGCTGGGCGGGGGTCGCGCGGGCGTGCGCCTGGACGATGACGTCGGCAGCGATCTGGCCGGACTCCATGGCGTACGCGATGCCCTCGCCGTTGAACGGGTTGACCATGCCGCCCGCGTCACCGACGAGCAGCAGGCCCTTGGTGTAGTGCGGCTGGCGGTTGAAGGCCATCGGCAGGGCGGCGCCCCGGATGGGCATCGTCATGTTCTCCGGGGTGTAGCCCCAGTCCTCCGGCATGGACGCGCACCACGCCTTCAGGACCTCGCGCCAGTCCAGCTCCTTGAAGGCGGACGAGGAGTTGAGGATGCCGAGGCCGACGTTGGAGGTGCCGTCGCCCATGCCGAAGATCCAGCCGTAGCCGGGCAGCAGCTTCTCCTGGGGGCCGCGCCGGTCCCACAGCTCCAGCCAGGACTCCAGGTAGTCGTCGTCGTGCCGGGGCGAGGTGAAGTACGTCCGCACGGCGACGCCCATCGGGCGGTCCTCCCGGCGGTGCAGGCCCATCGCCAGGGAGAGCCGGGTGGAGTTGCCGTCGGCGGCGACGACGAGCGGGGCGTGGAAGGTGACCGGCGTCTTCTCCTCGCCGAGCTTCGCGTGCACCCCGGTGATCCGGCCGGTGCGCTCGTCGGTGATCGGGGCGCCGACGTTGCACCGCTCGTACAGCCGGGCACCGGCCTTCTGCGCGTTGCGGGCCAGCTGCTCGTCGAAGTCGTCGCGCTTGCGGACGAGTCCGTAGTCCGGGTAGGAGGCCAGATCCGGCCAGTCCAGCTGGAGCCGTACGCCCCCGCCGATGATGCGGAGGCCCTTGTTCCGCAGCCAGCCCGCCTCTTCGGAGATGTCGATGCCCATGGACACGAGCTGCTTGGTGGCGCGCGGGGTGAGACCGTCGCCGCAGACCTTCTCGCGCGGGAACGCGGTCTTCTCCAGGAGGAGGACGTCGAGGCCGGCCTTGGCCAGGTAGTACGCGGTCGTGGAGCCGGCGGGGCCCGCCCCGACGACGATGACGTCCGCGCTGTGTTCGGACAGGGGTTCGGTCACGGTCGGTTCTCCCGAAGACTCGAATTCGCGTGCCGCGCGGCACAGGTCCAAGGCAGTCTATGGGGGCCTGCCGACCAACCCTCCGAAGGGCTGCCTCATGTCAATCGCGCCTGCCGCTCCGCCCGTCGTACAGCTGCGTGTCCCGACCGACGAGGACGCCGTCGCCTGGCACCGGGCCTTCGACGACCCCGAGGTGATGCGGTTCTTCGGCGGGCGGGCCGAGGAGCTGTCGATGTACGAGGAGTGGACCGCGCGGCAGCGCAGACACGACGCCGAACTCGGCTACTGCCTGTGGACCGTGCTCGACGGCGAGGGTCAGGTCGTCGGCTTCACCGGCGCGCAGCCGTGGGGCCCGACCGCCTACGGCCCGGTGGGCGAGACCGAGATCGGCTGGCGGCTGACCCGCTCGGCCTGGGGCCTCGGTTACGCGACGGCCGCCGCGCGCCTCACGCTGGAGCGGCTGCGCGCGGCGGGCGTGGAACGCGTGGTGGCGGCGGTCGACGTGCTGAACGAGCGGTCGGCGGCGGTGGCGCTGCGCCTGGGCATGGACCCGGCCGAGACCTTCACGACCGGGCGGCCGGGCCAGGAGGTGCGGGTCTTCCGGCTGGCGCTGTGACGGCCGGCCGCCGGACAGGCCCTAGTCGACGTCGTTGAGCATCCAGGTGGACAGGGCGGTGTCGAAGACCTCGCGGGCACCGACCCAGTCCACGTCCCGTTCGGTGACGTAAATGGCGTACTCGGTGCCGTCCTCGGCGATGTAGCTCTGGTCGATCGCGTGGACGGTCTCTCCGCTCTTGTCCTCGTACGTGTACTCCCACCGGGCGCCCGGGCGGCCCTGGAAGGTGTTGGCCGAGAGCTGGATCTGCTGGTAGTTCCGCTGGTTGGCGGAGGCGGTCTTCTCCAGGGCCTTGAAGTTCTCGTACGAGGTGTAGGGGGCGTCCGCGATGACGCCGACCTTCAGCAGGGCGGTGTCGCTCGCGGACACGGCGTAGGTGACCTGATGGTTCTGCTCGCCCTGGCGCTCCCAGTCGTCCGGCAGGGCGAGCGAGAAGCCGGCGGTGTCGGCGACGACGCTGTAGCCGTCCGGGAAGACCAGCTCGGCCGGGTCGGTGGTGGCGCTCGCCTCCGGGGAGGGGGCCTCGCTCGTCCGGTCCTGGGCGGGCGTCGCCCGGTCGCTCTTCTCGCCCTTGGCGTCCTCCGAGGTGCCCGGGCCGTCGTCGTGACGGTCCAGCAGGGCGAGGGTGCCCGCGGTGGCCCCGCCGCCGAAGATCAGCGCGGCGGCGAGCGTGGCCCCCCAGACGAGGACCGCCCGTCGGCGCCGGGGCGCGGGGGGCTGCGCGGGGGCCGGGGCGGGGGTGTACGGGGCGGGCAGGGTGGCGGTGGGCGGCTCGGCGGCGGCTTCGGGTGCGCCCGTCCCGGCGGCGGTGGACTGCGCGGGCGGGGTGTGCGGCCCCGGGTCGGGCTTCGGGGCGTACGGGCCGGGGGCCGGGGTCTGGCCGGGCGCGGGGGTGTACGGGCCGGGGGCCGGGGTGTACGGCTCCGGGATGTGCGGGCCCTGGTGCGGCGGCGGGCCGTACGGGCTCGGCGGGGCCGGGTACGCCGGGGAGCCGCCGCCCGGGCCGCCGCCGCCCGCCATCCGGGCCAGGTACGGCGCGACGAGGATCGCGCCGCCGACCCACAGCAGCCCGAACAGCAGCGCGTCGGCGACGCTGGGCGAGACGTCCAGGGTGCCCGAGCCGCCGATGCCGGCGACGTCGCCGGAGAACTCGGCGGACAGGCCGCTCATCGCGGCCAGCGCGAGGAACCCGAGCAGGAACAGCCCCCCGGCGGTGACCTGTTCGCGCCGGTCGGCGGAGCGGCGCCCGGCGAGCAGCCCGACGATGAGCGCGCAGACGAGACCGGCGGCGAGCGCGCCGACGAGGGCCCAGTCGTTGGCGGCGTCGCTCAGCTCACCGAGCCCGAACGAGCCGTGGTTCATACCGGAGCCGATGATGTCCGCCTGCCCCCGCGCGTCGTACTCGACGGAGCCGCCCCAGCTCACCGAGAGCACCATCAGCGCGATGTTGGGCAGCAGCGGCAGGGCCATCAGCAGGGCGGTGCCGTTGACGTCGTCCAGGGTGGCGTACGTGATGTAGCCGATCAGACCGCAGAGCAGGAGGACGGCGCCGAGCGCGCGGACGGCGGTCCCGGCGGCGCGTACGAAGCTCTGCGCACCCGGCCGTTGGGCCAGCCAGGCCGCCGCGACGTCGCGTTGCAGCACGGCGCAGGTGGTGACGAGCGCGAGGGCGAGGGCGCCGAGGGCCGCGAGGACCGGCGAGGAGTGGAGCGAGTAGCCCTGGACCTCCGGCTGGGCGTAGAGCCCGAGGACCAGGACCGCGGCGGTGGCCACGACGCTGGTCCGGACCGCCGCGTCCAGACCGCCGCCCTGTCGCCGGACGCCTCGGGCGCCGAGGACGAGGGCGCCGATCCACAGCACGGTGACGGTGAGCGGGATCAGCGAGAGCGTCGTTTGGGTCTGCCCGCCCGGATCGAAGTCGCCGTACGTGTCCCCGTACGGCGAAGCGCCCCCGTATCCCCCGCCGCCGCCCGGCACGACGGCCCGGACCTCGAAGCCGCCGCCGAACGCCTGGAGCAGCATCGCGAGCGCGATCCGCAGCCGGTCGCTCCACCCGACGACGACGTCGTCCCCCTGCCCGTAGTCGGGGATGGCGAGCGCCACGGCGAGCCCGACGATCAGCCCGGTCGGCCAGACGGCCGCCTTCAGCGACCCGGCCCAGTCCCCGCGCATCACCCGCCCGAAGAAGACCCCGGCCGGCGAGGGCCCGGCCGGCACCGGCGCGTACCCGGGCGGCGGCGCGGCGGGCCGCGTCATGTAGGCGGGCACCGCGGGCGGTTCGACGGCGGGCGCCCCGCTCGGCGGCGGCGGAGCGGCGGGCTGCGGAGGCGCGGCGGGCGCGGCGGGCCGTTCCCGCCCGCACTTCATGCAGAAGCGTGCCTCGTCGGGTGCCTGGGTTCCACAGAAGGGGCAGTACGAGGGCATGAGAGCTCCGCAGCGGTCCGGGGACGGGCGAGACGGTGACACACGGAAACGGGGAAGACGCGTGCCGTATCAACGGACACATCTTCCCCGCCCACCGGTTCCCGTCAACTCGGAATCCCGGCAACCGCTTTCACGCGGTCCGGGAAGCCCGTCCGGGGCCCGCCGGACACGTCAGTCGCGCACACCCCGGTGCAGGGCCACCACGCCGCCCGTGAGGTTGCGCCAGGCGACCTGGGACCAGCCGGCCTGCTGGAGCTTCTTCGCCAGGCCGGGCTGGTCGGGCCAGGCGCGGATGGATTCGGCGAGGTAGACGTAGGCGTCGGGGTTGGAGGAGACCGCGCGGGCCACGGGGGGCAGGGCGCGCATCAGGTACTCGATGTAGACGGTGCGGAACGGGGTCCAGACGGGCTGCGAGAACTCGCAGATGACGACCCGGCCGCCCGGCTTGGTGACCCGGTACAGCTCGCGCAGCGCCGCGTCCGTGTCCTGGACGTTGCGCAGGCCGAAGGAGATGGTCACCGCGTCGAAGGTCTCGTCGCGGAAGGGGAGTTTCGTGGCGTCGCCGGCGGTGAAGGGCAGCCAGGCGTGCCGCTTCTTGCCCTCGCGGAGCATGCCGATCGAGAAGTCGCACGGCACGACGTACGCACCGGTCGCGGCGAACGGCAGCGAGGACGTCGCCGTGCCGGCCGCCAGGTCGAGGACCTTCTCGGCGGGCCGGGCGTTCACCGCCTTGGCGACCGCCTTGCGCCACACCCGGTCCTGGCCGAGCGAGAGCACGTCGTTGGTCAGGTCGTAGTTCGCCGCCACGCCGTCGAACATCGAGGCGACTTCGTGCGGCTGCTTGTCCAGGGAGGCTCGGGTCACGCCCTCCATTCAAGCAGCCCGGTCCGCGCGGCCTCGCGGGGGACGCCCCGGGCGGAATTCCGCTTCAACCTTTTCCGTCCGGCGGCACTCAGTAGTCACGAAGAGACCTCCGCAGAGAACAGGGAAGGGGGCAGATGTTCACGGGAGCCAGCCGGGGTGCCGACGGCTTCGAGGAATTCGCCCGCGCCGGCCAGCACCGCCTCTACCGCACCGCGTACCTGCTCTGCGGCGACGCCGACGCCGCGCGCGACCTGACGCAGACGACGCTGGCCAAGCTGTTCCAGCACTGGCACCGGGTGCGCGCCGCCGACCACCCGGACGCCTACGCCCGGACCGTGCTCACCCGCACCTACATCGCCGAGCGCCGCCGCCGGCTGCGCGACCTCCTCGCCCACACGCCGATCGCCGCGCCCGCCCCGGCCGTGGGCCCCGAGCTGACCGTCACGCTGCTCGCGGCCCTCGCCGAACTGCCGCCCCGCGCGCGGGCGATGGTCGTCCTGCGCTACTGGGAGGACCTGAGCGTGGAGACCGTCGCGGAGCTGCTGCGGTGCAGCCCGTCCACCGTCAAGAGCCAGTGCTCGCGCTCACTGGCCACGCTGCGCGCCCGCCTGGGCGACGCGCACCTCTACACCGCCCGAGGCTGAGGAGTTACGCCGTGTACGTGTTCATGGACCCCGCTCCGGGCGACGAGCCCGGCCGCGACGACGACGAGTTGCTGGTCCGGACCGCCATGGAGCGGGCCACCGGCGGGGCGCCGCCGCTGCCCGATCTGGTCCCCGGCGCCCTGGTCCAGGGCCGCCGCCGCCGGGCCCGGGCCCGCGCCGCGATCGGGGCGACGGCGACCGCGATCGTCGGCCTGGGGATCTTCGGCGCCGCGCTGCCGGTGTGGGGCGGGGGCGGGGAGCCGGTACGCGAGTGGTCGGCGGCCTCGTCGGCGACCGCGGTCCCGACGCCCCTGGACACCTCCGACCCATGGCTCCGGCTCCCCGTGCACGTCGAGCCGAGCCCCGGCGAGACCTCCATGGCTGATCTGCCGGAGCGCGAGTACTCGCGGCAGGGGGTCTTCCAGAACGAGGCGGCGGGGGTGCTCGAAGCGCTCCTGCCCAAGGCGCTCGCCCCGGTCCGGCCGGTCGACATCGCCGTCAGCCGGTACCAGGGCGGGGTGGACAGCCCGGTCTTCCCGATCTCGTTCTCCGTCCGCCCGCTGGCCACGGGCAAGGCGGCCCGGGCGGACACCCCCTGCCTCGACGGCGCGGTGAAGGACCTCCGGTGCGACGAGGTCACGCTGCCGGGAGGGATCAAGGCCCAGGCGATCACGGCGGCCGGGAACGCCAAGGGGGGCAAGAAGGTCACCGGGGTCACCGTGCGTTTCAGGTACGGGCACAGCCGCGTCACGCTCACCGTGGGGGGTGACTACGACGCCATGGTGTCGGCACCGGTCACCGCCGACCAACTGGTGGCCGTCGCCGGGGACCCGAAGGTCATCGAAATGGTTGCTTATGCGGACAAACGTCCGATGGAAGCGAAGGAGGGCTCTGTCCGTGGGGGCTGAGGGCACGCGGGGGCGGCACGGCGGAGCGGGACGCGGACGAAGACGCGCGAGACGACGCAGCCGCATACGCATACTCACCGCCGTCGCCGTACCGGCGGCGCTGATCGGCGTGGTGGTGGTCCTCGCACCCCGCTGGGCGGGCGGTGACGGGGCCCCGGCGGCCGCCGCCGCATCGAAGCCGTCGCCCGTCGCCGCGTCCCGCTCCCCCACCCCTTCCGCGAAGGCCGGTCGCGGTGCGAAGCCGTCGCCCTCCGTGAAGCCGAGCCCCACCCGTATCCCCGCCTCCGGCCCCGGCACGTTCACGACCGCCCGCGCCGACACCTCGTCCTCCGGGCGGTACGCGTACCGCGTCGAGGTCGAGGACGGCTCCGGCGTCGATCCGGAGGAGGCCGCCGACCGGATCGCCCGCATCCTCGCCGCGCCGCGCGGCTGGGCGCAGGGCGGGACGCGCACGTTCCACCGGGTGGCCTCCGGTCCGGCCGGGCTGGTCGTCCGCATCGCGACGGCGGCCACCACGGACCGGATCTGCGGACAGGGCGGGATGAACACGCACGGCGAGGTCAACTGCCGGATCGGCGAGAAGGTGATGGTCAACCTCAAGCGCTGGCAGACCGGTTCGCCCGAGTTCGACGGCCCGCTGGACGACTACCGGGCCCTGATCATCAACCACGAGGTCGGCCACTGGCTCGGCCACGGCCACGAGACCTGCCCCGGCAGGGGCCGCCCCGCCCCCGCGATGATGCAGCAGATCTACGGACTCAAGGGCTGCGTCGCCAACGCCTGGCCGTACGACGAAAACGGGGCATACCTGGGCGGCCCCTCGGTGCCGTAACGATTCTTCAGGGAAGTGGACTGAACCAATCACCCCGATCACCGGTCCTACAGCGGGGGACGGATCACCGATCGCTGGGGAGGGTTTCGGATGCCCGGAGGGAAAGGGCGCCGGGGGGAGAGCGGCCGGGGCAGGCTGCTCGCATGGGTTGTCGTCCCCGTCGTGCTGGCGGCCGCCGCCGTCGTCGGCCTCCGCTGGAACGACGCGCGCGGCCCCGCACCCGCCGCCTTCACCGTGGCCCGCGCCGCCGCGACGGACACCGGTACGGGGAACGCCTACCGGGTGGAGGTGGAGGACGGCGCCGGGCTCGACGCGGACCGGACGGCCTCCGTCGTCGCACGCATCCTGGCCGCGCCCCGGGGCTGGTCGCACCACGGGGAGCACAGGTTCCGCCAGGTGGCGAAGGGCCAGGCGGGGCTGGTCATCCGGATCGCGACCCCGGAGACCACCGACCGCGTCTGCGGCGCGAGCGGGCTCGACACGCACGGCGAGGTCAACTGCCGCGTCGGTACGGTGGTGATGGTCAACCTGAAGCGCTGGCAGACGGGTTCGCCGGAGTTCAACGGGCCGCTGAGCGAGTACCGGGCGCTGATCATCAACCACGAGGTCGGCCACTGGCTGGGCCACGGCCACGAGACCTGCCCCGGCAAGGGCCGACCGGCCCCCGCGATGATGCAGCAGATCGACGGGCTGAAGGGCTGCGTCGCCAACGCCTGGCCGTACGACTCCGAGGGGCGTTACCTCGGCGGCCCCTCGGTGCCGTAGGCGCTAACGGCCCCGGTACACCAGCCGCCCGCCCGCGATCGTCGCTACGCAGCTGACCGCGCCCGCCGCGAGCAGCGCTGCCTCGTCCGGCGCGTCGAAGGCCGCGAGGTCCGCGCGGCCCCCGGCGGCGAGCGGCGCCGCCGTCGCCTCGGCCACCGCGCCCGCCCCGGCCAGCGGGTCGAGCCGGGGGCCGTCGGCGGTGGCCCGCCCGGACGGGGCGGCGGACGCGCCGAGGACCGCCAGCCCGGACCGCCGGACCGCCGTGAGCAGCGCGGGCGGGGCCCCGGGGCCGGCCGCCACCGCCGTCGTGCCGTGCCGCAGCATCCGGTGCAGCCCGCGCCGCACGCTGCCCGCGCGCCAGGTCTCCTCGGGGCCCAGCGCGTCGAGCGCGCCGCCGGTCAGGGGCTCGGTGCCCAGCGCGTCCGCCTCGCGGGGGTCGGGGAAGTACCACTCCTCCAGGAGCCGGACCGCGTCCCGCTGCACCAGGCCCGGGGTGAGGACGCCCGGCCAGCGCCGGACACGGGCGCCGGGGTGGGCGGCGGCCACCTCCTCGTACGGCCCGAAGGCCGCGACCACCGCGTCCCGCACGGCCACCGCACCGCCGGGCACGGATGCGCGGCCGCCGCCCGGCAGGAGCAGGGCGGCGGCGTGAATCGTCAGCAAGGCGCGGTCAGTTGGCGCTGAGGAGCTTGAGCTCGGGGTGTGCGGTGCCGCCCTCGATCGCGACCGACGAGATGTGCGAGACGACGCGCTCGTCCACCGGGTCGTTCGCCGGGTCGTCGTGCACGACGAGGTGCTCGTACGTCGTGGCGCGCTGGGCCGGGACCCGGTCCGCCTTGCGGATCAGGTCGATGATCTCCAGCCGGTTGGAGCGGTGCTTGGCGCCGGCCGAGGAGACGACGTTCTCCTCCAGCATGATCGAGCCGAGGTCGTCCGCGCCGTAGTGCAGCGACAGCTGGCCGACCTCCTTGCCGGTGGTGAGCCAGGAGCCCTGGATGTGGGCGACGTTGTCCAGGAAGAGCCGGGCGATGGCGATCATCCGCAGGTACTCGAAGAGCGTGGCCTGCGTCTGCCCCTTCAGCTTGTTGTTCTCCGGCTGGTACGTGTACGGGATGAAGGCGCGGAAGCCGCCGGTGCGGTCCTGCACGTCCCGGATCATGCGCAGGTGCTCGATGCGCTCGGCGTTCGTCTCGCCCGTGCCCATCAGCATGGTCGAGGTGGACTCGACGCCCAGGCCGTGCGCGATCTCCATGATCTCCAGCCAGCGCTCCCCGGACTCCTTCAGCGGGGCGATGGCGGTGCGCGGCCGGGCCGGCAGCAGCTCGGCGCCGGCGCCCGCGAAGGAGTCCAGACCGGCCGCGTGGATACGGCTGATCGCCTCCTCGGCGGAGACCTTCGAGATCCGGGCCATGTGCTCGATCTCGGAGGCGCCGAGCGAGTGGATCACCAGCTGCGGGAACGCCTTCTTGATGGCCGAGAAGTGCTCCTCGTAGTACTCCACGCCGTAGTCCGGGTGGTGCCCGCCCTGGAACATGATCTGCGTGCCGCCCAGCTCGACGGTCTCCGCGCAGCGGCGCAGGATGTCGTCCAGGTCCCGGGACCAGCCCTTGGCGGTGTCCTTCGGCGCGGCGTAGAAGGCGCAGAACTTGCAGGCCGTGACGCACACGTTGGTGTAGTTGATGTTGCGCTCGATGATGTACGTCGCGATGTGCTCCGTACCGGCGTACCGGCGTCGGCGCACGGCGTCGGCCGCGGCGCCCAGGGCGTGCAGCGGGGCCGACCGGTAGAGGTCGAGCGCCTCGTCCGGAGTGATCCGGCCGCCTTCGGCGGCTCGGTCGAGGATGGGCTGGAGGTCGGCCTTCTCGGTCACCGGGCTGTCACCTTTCGGCGGTTTTCAACGGAGCTGCGGACCGGTTCAGCGTACGCCAGGGGGGTCGGCGGTCAGCCGTCGGACCGGGTGAGCGTGCCGTACGGGAGTCCCGCGCCCTTCTCGTCGGAGCGGAAGCGGAGCGTGCCGTCGGAGGTGCGGGTGACGTGGAGGTCGGCGGGTGTGGTGGTGCAGAGCCCCGCGGTGCTGGGGCGGTCCGGGTCGGCGCGCTCGCGCAGCTTCAGCTCGTCGTCGGAGGCGGTGGTGAGGGTGGCGACGCTGTAGCAGGTGATCTCGATGCCCATGGAGAGGGAGGTGGTCAGGCGGACCACGTCCGTGCCCTCGCGGCCCTTGGTGAAGACCGCGGTGAGCGTGCCGTGCGGTTCGCCCGTGGTCTTCTCGGTGAGCGGGCCCTTCCAGGTGCCGACGAACGCGTCGGGCAGCTCGGCGGCCCCGCCGGAGGTCGCGGCCGGGGCCGACGGGGTGCGCGAGGCGCTTCCCAGGTTGCCGCCGTCGCCGCCCTGCCCCGGCAGCAGGTCCATCAGGAAGGCGCTGCCCACCGTCACCGCGGCCAGCGCCCCGGCCACCGCGAGCGCGAGCGTGCAGCTGACGCGCCGCCGTCCCGCCCCGTCGCCGCCCGCCGTCGCCCCCAGGGTCAGGCTCCGGCCCCCGGTCCGCTGCCCCGGCAGCCCGTCGGCCCCGGCGGTCGGCGGGTGCGGCGGGCCGAAGACGCCGAGCGCGGCGCCGGGCGAGCCGTACGGGCCCCCGGAGGGCTCGCCCGCCCCGGCCGGGGGCTCGCCCGCCGCCGCCCCCGCCCCGAAGGACGGATTGCTGAACGGCACCGGACCCGACTGCACCGGGGCCTCCTGCGGCTCCAGGTCCAGCAGCGCCACCGCCGACCGGCTGACCTCGCGGACCAGCGGCCCGGGCAGCCAGCCCGCCGCGACCGCCGCCGCCGCGCCGCCGGGCAGCAGCCTGCGGGCCAGCTCGTCCGGGGTCGGCCGCCGCTCCGGGTCCTTGGCCAGGCAGGCGGCGATGGTCTCGCGCAGCGCGCCCTCCAGCTCGCCCAGCTCCGGTTCCTCGTGGACGACCTTGTAGAGGAGGACGGCCGAGGAGTCGCCCAGGAACGGCGCCGAACCGGTCGCCGCGTACGCCAGGACCGCGCCCAGCGAGAAGACGTCGGCCGCGCCGGAGATCGCGGTGCCCCGGATCTGCTCCGGCGCCATGTAGCCCGGCGAGCCGACGGAGACCCCGGTGGAGGTGAGGGAGGTGGTCGCGTCGATGGCCCGGGCGATGCCGAAGTCGATCAGGCGGGGGCCGTCCAGGGCGAGCAGGACGTTGGACGGCTTCACGTCCCGGTGGATCAGGCCCCGCTCGTGCACCGCCGCCAGCGCCTCGCCGAGACCGGCGCCCAGCACCCGGACCGCGTGCTCGGGCAGCGGGCCGTGCTCGGTGACGGCCGCGGAGAGCGGCGGGCCGGCCACGTAACCGGTGGCGATCCAGGGGACCGGGGCGTCCGGGTCGGCGTCCAGGACGGGCGCGGTCCACTGGGCGCCGATCCGGCGGGCCGCCTCCACCTCGCGCCGGAAGCGGGCGCGGAACTGCTCGTCGAGCGCGAAGTGCGGGTGGACGACCTTGACGGCGACGGTGCGTCCGCCGGCGCTGCGCCCGAGGTACACGCGGCCCATGCCGCCCGCGCCGAGTCTCCCGAGCAGCCGGTAGGAGCCGATGCTGAGCGGTTCCCCGGCTTCCAGCGGCTGCATATCGAGAACTCCCCCTGTGAACCGGCCGGACCTCCGACCGAAGCCTAGTTCGTGTCCGCGAAGTCTCGTCCGGTCACGGGAGAAACCATCCGCCGATTTCGCCCCCAAGGGAACGAACGACGTCATTCACCGCGGTAAAAGGCGTGAATGCGCCGGTTCCCGCCGGAGGACCGATTGCGCAATCCCCCATTCATCGCATGTTCAACGAAATCGAAAATGCCATTCCCCGGCGGCGGGATGTTCTCATCCGCCGAGCAGCTGCACCTTCACGTCCGCCGGGAAGCCCGCCGCCTCGCCGGTGCGCCGGGCGAACTCCTCGACGCCCGCCAGCTGGGCCGGGCCGAAGCGGAAGTCGAGCGTCGTGAAGTAGCGCTCCAGGACCTCCGCGTCGAACGCCTCCCAGCGCGCCGCCTGCTCGGCGACCTTGGCGACCTCCTCCAGGGACAGGTCGCGGGAGGCGAGGAACGCCTCGTGGACCTGGCGGACGGCGGTGGGCTCGGCGGCCAGGTAGTCCTTGCGGGCGGCCCAGACGGCGAAGACGAACGGCAGGCCCGTCCACTCCTTCCACATCGCGCCCAGGTCGTGGACCTGGAGGCCGAGGCGGGGCGCGTCGTGCAGGTTGGCGCGGAGGGCCGCGTCACCGATGAGGACGGCGGCGTCCGCCTCCTGCATCATCAGGCCCAGGTCCGGCGGGCAGGTGTAGTAGTCGGGGGTGACCCCGTACCGCTCGGCGAGCAGCAGCCGCGCCAGCCGTACGGAGGTGCGGGAGGTCGAGCCGAGGGCGACGCGGGCCCGGTCCAGGTCCTCCAGGGGCCGCTGCGAGACGATCACGCACGACATGACGGGGCCGTCGCAGCCGACCGCGATGTCGGGGAAGGCGACCAGGTCGTCCGCGTTGCGCAGGAACTCGACGAGGGTGACGGGGGCGATGTCCAGCTCGCCCCTGACCAGTTGCTCGCTGAGCTTCTCCGGGGTGTCCTTCGAGAGCTCCAGGTCGAGCAGGGTTCCGGTGCGTGCCAGCCCCCAGTAGAGGGGAAGGCAGTTGAGGAACTGGATGTGGCCGACGCGCGGCCGGGGGCGACGGTCGTCGCCCGCGACGTTTGAAACGGTTGAATTGTCCACATCGCGAGGCTAGACCTGCCCCGGCCCGGCCGCCCCACCGGGGGCGGCGGCGCACAGGAAGGCCCTCTCGGATGGCTCATCCGGGCGGCTATCAAACATCCGAGTGAAGTGATCTTTCCCTCTACCCCTACGGACACGCTGCGTGCTAGGCTCGACGGCAAGTTGCAGTTTGGTTTCCCTTGCAGTACAGAGCCTGCGGAGCATGTAACCCCGCAGGCTTTTGTAGTTTTCAGACTTCATTGCAGGTTCTGGAGCAGGGCAACCCTTTGGCCCAAGGAGGGCTTATGGCTACCGGAACCGTCAAGTGGTTCAACGCTGAAAAGGGCTTCGGCTTCATCGCCCAGGACGGCGGCGGCCCGGATGTCTTCGTCCACTACTCCGCGATCAACGCGTCCGGGTTCCGCTCCCTCGAGGAGAACCAGGTCGTGAACTTCGACGTCACTCAGGGTCCGAAGGGCCCGCAGGCTGAGAACGTCACCCCGGCCTAGTTGCCCGGGTCGGCCGATCGCGGCCGGTAAGAGCAGTACCCAAGGAGCCCCGCTCCTCCGCACCGGCGGAGGAGCGGGGCTCCTGCCCGTTCGCGGGCCGTTCCGGACCGGCCTTGACCTTCACACCGTGTGAAGCCGTGCAGTGGGAGACGTCATGTTCACCATCGGAGACTTCGCCCGGTACGGGCGGGTGTCGGCCCGCATGCTGCGTCATTACGACGAGATCGGGCTGCTGCACCCCGACCGCACCGACCCCGCGACCGGCTACCGCTACTACGGCGCCGCCCAGCTCGCCCGGCTCAACCGGATCATCGCGCTCAAGGACCTCGGCTTCACGCTCCAGCAGGTGGGGGCGGTCCTGGACGACGCGGTGGGCCCGGAGGAGCTGCGCGGGATGCTGCGGCTGCGGCGTACGGAGCTGGAGGCGGCGATGGCCGCGGCGGCGGCCAGGCTGGCGCAGGTCGAGGCGAGGCTCCGGTCCATCGAGAGCGAGGGACACATGTCCACGGACGACGTCGTGATGAAGAAGGTGCCCGCGGTGCGGGTCGCGGAGCTGACCGGGGTGGCCGGCAGCTACGAGCCGCAGGACATCGGCCCGGTGATCGGCCCGCTGTACGACCGGCTCCTCCCCCTCCTCGGGGAGGCGGGCCTGACCCCGTCGGGCCCCGGGATCGCCCGGTACGAGGACGTGCCGGACGGCGGCGGCAGCGTCGTCGTGTACGCCGGGATGACGGTCTCCGCACCGGTCGGGCCGGTCGGTGACACCGGGATCACCGTGGTCGAGCTGCCCCCGTTCGAGGCGGCGACCGTCGTGCACCGGGGCTCCATGGACTCCGTGCTGCCCACCTCCCAGGCCCTGGCCCGCTGGATCGACGCCAACGGCTACCGGTCGTCGGGGTACGCCCGCGAGATCAGCCTCGAATGCCCGGAGGACCGGGACGGGTGGGTGACCGAGCTCCAGGAGCCGGTGGTCCGGGCGACGGCCTGAGACCGGGGGCGCCCGTCCCGGGACGGGCGCCCCGCTTCGTGCGTTCCTGCCCCAACTGCCCCGTTCCGGATCGTTGTCGAGGGCTTGTGCAGAGAGTCATCCGTTACTGACGGGCCGACCCTTCGCAAGGCAGACTGTTGACGGCGATATCAACGGTATGGAGCAATCCGGACGGTCTATGACCGATCCGGACACAGCGGCCGTGCCGGGCCGTGCGCAGGCAGGACAGGAGGCAGCAATGGGCCGTGACGACGGGCCACGGGTACGCGTTCCGCAGCAGCGGGCCCCCGAGCGGGGCCCGGAGGACGAGGCCGTGCTGCACTTCTCCGTACTCGGCCCGGTCCGGATCCACCGGGGCGGCGAGACGCTGGCGTCCGGTTCGCCGCAGCAGCGCGCGCTGCTGACGGCGTTGCTGCTGCGCGGCGGGCACACCGCGACGGCCGCCGAACTCATCGACGGCATCTGGGGCGACGAGCCGCCCTCGCAGGCGCTGGCCGCCGTACGCACCTACGCCTCCCGGCTCCGCAAGGTCCTCGGCCCCGAGACCCTGGTCAGCGACTCCGGCGGTTACGCGATGCGCACCGGCGCCGACGCGCTGGACCTGACCGCGGCTCAGGAGCTGGCGGCCGCAGCCGAGAAGGCCCGGGCGGGCGGCGACCGGGACACCGCGAGATCCCTGCTCAACAAAGCCCTGGGCCTGTGGGACGGCGAGGCGCTGGCCTCCGTGCCCGGCCCGTACGCGGAGTACCAGCGCACCCGGCTGGAGGAGTGGCGGCTCCAGCTCACCGAGACCCGCCTCGATCTGGACCTGGAGGCCGGCTGCCACGCGGAGGCGGTCTCCGAACTGACCGCGCTCACCGCCGCGCACCCCCTGCGGGAGCGGCTGCGCGAGCTGCTGATGGTGGCCCTGTACCGCAGCGGCCGGCAGGCGGAGGCGCTGGCCGTCTACGCGGACACCCGGCGGCTGCTCGCCGAGGAGCTGGGCGTCGATCCGCGCGCGGAGCTGGCTCAGCTCCAGCAGCGCATCCTGCGCGCCGACGAGGAGCTGGCCCGCCCGGCGGACGACCCGGCCCCGGCCCCCGCGCCGGTCCGCCCGGCCCAGCTGCCCGCGACCGTCCCGGACTTCACGGGCCGGGACGCTTTCGTACGGGAGCTGGGCGACCGGCTCACCACGGCGGAGGGGTCCGTGATGGCCGTCTCCGCGCTGGCCGGCATCGGGGGCGTCGGCAAGACGACGCTCGCCGTCCACGTCGCCCACCGGGCCCGCCCCCACTTCCCGGACGGGCAGCTGTACGTCGACCTCCAGGGCGCCGGGGCCCGGGCCGCCGAGCCGGAGACGGTGCTCGGCGCGTTCCTGCGGGCGCTCGGGACGGCGGACTCGGCCATACCGGAGACGCTGGCCGAGCGGGCCGCGCTCTACCGCTCCACGCTGGACGGGCGCCGGGTCCTGGTCCTCCTGGACAACGCCCACGACGCGGCCCAGATCCGCCCGTTGCTCCCCGGCACGGAGGGCTGCGCGGCGCTGGTGACGAGCCGGGTGCGGATGGTCGACCTGGCCGGGGCGCATCTGGTCGACCTGGACGTGATGTCGCCGGAGGAGGCGCTTCAGCTCTTCACCCGGATCGTCGGCGAGGAGCGGATCAACTCGGAGCGGGAGGCCGCGCTCGACGTGGTCGCCGCCTGCGGCTTCCTCCCCCTGGCGATCCGGATCGCCGCCTCCCGGCTGGCCTCCCGGCGCACCTGGACCGTCTCGGTCCTCGCCGCCAAGCTGGCCGACGAGCGCCGCCGCCTGGACGAGCTCCAGGCGGGCGACCTCGCGGTGAAGGCCACCTTCGAACTCGGCTACGGCCAGCTGGAACCGGCCCAGGCCCGCGCCTTCCGCCTCCTCGGCCTCGCGGACGGCCCGGACATCTCACTGGCCGCCGCGGCCGCCCTCCTCGACCGGGACCCGCACACGGCGGAGGACCTGCTGGAGGCCCTGGTCGACACGTCCCTGGTGGAGTCCGCCGCCCCGGGCCGCTACCGCTACCACGACCTGGTCCGCCTGTACGCGCGCTCCTGCGCGGAGCGGGACGAGCAGGAGCCGGGCGAGCGGGAGGAGGCGCTGTCGCGGCTGCTGGACTTCTACCTGGCGACGGCGGCGGGGGTGTACGCGCTGGAGCGGCCGGGGGACCGCACCGTGGACCACCTGGAGCACACGGCCCGACCCGGGCTGTCGTTCTCCGATCACGGCCGGGCTCTCGACTGGCTGTACGCGGAGGCGAGCCCGCTCCTCGCCTGCGTGCAGCAGAGCGGCGCCGCCGGAACCGTCCGGCGTGCGGTGGATCTCCTCCTCGCCTCCAAGGACCTCGCGGAATCGGGCGCCAACTCACGCCAGTTCGAGTCGGCCGCCACGACCGTGCGGGATGCCGCGACCGCGGCCGGTGACGCCCGCTCCGAGGCGAGGGCACGGACGACACTCGCCCAGGTGCACAGCACGGCCGGCCGCTTCGACAGGGCGGAGGACGAAGCCCGGCAGGCCATGGCTCTCGGTTCGTCGGTCGAGGACGTCTGGACCCACTGCAACGCGCCGAACGAGCTGGGGATCATCGCCGCGTACCGCAATCAGCACGACGAGGCGGAAATCCTGCTCCAGCAGACCATCGCCGCGTTCCGGGCCGACGGCAATCAGGCGGGCGAGGCCAGCGCGCTGTGCAATCTCTCCCGCGTCCATCTGGCCATCGGGCGGACGGCGAGCGCCGTCGAACTCGCCGGCCGGGGAATCGACCTCTACGCCCGCCTCGGACTCACCCTGCGCCTGGCGAACGGCCGGTACGCGCTGGGGCTCGCGCTGACCCGGGCGGGCCGGCAGGGCGAGGCCGAGGGGCGCCTGACCGAAGCCCTCGCCGTCTTCCGGGAGAGCCGCCAGCGGCTCTGGGAGGGGATGACCCTCTTCCGGCTGGCCGAAGTGCATCTGGCGGCCCAGCGTCCGGCCCGGGCCGCCGAGTTCTCCGAGCAGGCGCTGACGGTGCTGCTCCACGTCGGAGGCGACTGGCGGCGGGCCAATGTGCTGACCGTGCTGGGGCAGGCCCTGGACGGCATAGGGCAGGCGGATCGCGCCAAGGTCTGCTGGCAGGAGGCGCTGGTGCTCTTCGATCAGCTGAAGGCGCCCGAGAGCGACGTGGTACGCGGCCTGCTCGGCCGTACCTCGTCCAAGGCCCGCTGACTCCGCGTTCATCGTTCGTTTATCGCCACCCGGCAGTCTCGAACCTGTCGATGCGTCGCGTCGGGGGGCAGGCGATTCGACAGTGGAACCGCGCACTAAGGTGAACGGCTCTGAACAGCCCGTCCGGCAGCCCACGGGGGAGCAGCCGGACGGGCTTTGCCGACCAACCATGCACTGAGTAACGGAGTTCACAGCATGAGCGACGACAAGAAGACCAAGATCACCGCACCGAAGCCCGGCACCACCGGCGAAGTCGGGCCGACGGACAGCCACATGACGGGCGAGCCCGAGATCAAGCCGCTGGACAGCCACATGACCGGCGAGCCCGAGATCAAGCCGCTGGACAGCCACATGACCGGTGCGGACCCACGTTGAGCCACCTGGCGGGACCACGGGGTAGGGGGACGGCCGCGGCGGCGCGGAGGGGAAGCCGCCGCGGCCGTCGCATTCGCGCGCGGTACGCGCTCAGTAGCTCAGCTCGGCCGTGACCGTGCACTTCTTCACGCGGGAGACCTGGCGCGGGCTGTCCATCCGGACGGACACGGTCTTCGTGTCGCCGTAGTCCGCCTCCACGGTCGCCTCGCCCGTGTCGACCACGCTGCCCATCGCGTCCAGGAACGTCACGTCCACCTCGTAGGTGTGCGTGCCGGAGGCGACCGGGGTCAGGCGGACGGTGGACGCGGTGACCGCCTTGCGCTTGCCCTTCGCGGGCTGGGCGCAGCGGAAGACGTACACCTGCGGCGCGTCCGACGCGGTGGCGGTGGGGGTCGGGTCGCTGTACGTGGAGCCCGACGAACCGCTCGACGAGTAGTCGTCGTCGTAGTCGTCGTCCGAGTCCGTGTCGTGGTATGTGCCGTTGCTCTTCTTGGAGTTGGAGCATCCGCCGCCGCTGCTGTGGCTGCTGGACCGGCTCTTTCCGCTCTTGCTCTTTCCGCCGTGGCTGCCGCTCGAGAAGCCGGTGAGCGCGAGTACCACCGCGACCAGGACCACCGTCAGCTTGACGTGCTGCCGTGTCATCGAATCCGCCCCCGATTGTGTGCTGTTGTGCGTCGCCGGCCAGGGTGGCCGGGCGACACGGAACCGTAACGCACAGCATGGCGCGGATGACCGGCGGGCCGGTCATGACCCTGTCACGGTCTCGTTCCCGTCTGGTGGCGGCTGTCACACGGGCGGCGTAGCGTCGGAGCGAGAGCGCTCTGGAGGTACGGAGATGATCCGCAACGTCCTCGGTGCGGTCCTCGCTCTCGCCGGAGCGGCGGCCGCCGTGCTGAGCCCCTTCCGTGACTGGTACGACGGCCGCCTCGGGCGGCGTCGCCGCCGCGCCCAGGAGTCCGGCGCGCCGGACTCCGCCGCCCCCGACACATGGCCCCCGACGTGGGAGCCGGGGCCTTCGGCCCAGACGAGCCCCTACCCGGAGCCGGAGGGGGAGGACACGTACGTGGGGCCTGAAAGGCCGAGCGCGTCCGGCGATTGAGGACGGAACCCCTGCCCTGAGGGGAGGGTGCACAGGGCGCAGGCCCTACGCCCGGGAGCGGGCCCCCGTGCCGGTGCCCTTCAGCGCGTCCAGCGCGTACACGCAGCGGTCCTTGCTGCACGCGTACACCACGCCGTTCCGGACCACGGGCGAGCCCGTGATCTCGCCGCCCGTGGCGAGCTTCCAGCGGAGCTGGCCGCCCGCCGCGTCGAGGGTGTACAGGACGTGGTCCGCCGAGCCGAAGTGGACGCGGCCGTCCGCGACGACCGGGGCGCCCACCACCTCGCCGCCCGCCGCGAACCGCCACTTCGGGGTGCCGGTGACCGCGTCGAGGGTGTAGAGCGCGCTGCCGCTGCCCACATGGACGTTGCCCGCGACGACGAGCACCGGCTCCGCCGACTGGCGGGCCTCCGTGGCGATGCGCCACCGGTCCTTGCCGGTCGCGGCGTCCAGGGCGTACACCGTACCGAGGTAGTCCGCGAGGTAGACCCCGCCGCCGGTGACGGCCGGGCCGGGGGCGAAGGCGGGCGGGGACAGGAAGACCGCCGGGCACTCGAAGTGCCAGCGGACGCGCCCGGCCGCGATGTCCACCGCGAGCACCCGCGTCCCGGCGGCGACGTACACGTAACCGTCCGGCGCGGGCGTCACCCGGACCGGCACGCCGCCGCAGGAGGCCGCGTCGCCGATGGGGTACGACCAGCGCTCGACGCCGGTCCGGGCGTCGAGGGCCTTGAGGCGGGCGTCCTGCCAGACGTAGACCGTGCCGTCGTGGATGACCGGCCCGCCCTCCGGCGTCTCGAAGTCCGTCTGCGCGCCGCTGAGGTCCCACAGCTTCTCGCCGGTCGCCGCCTCCCACGCCTGGACGCCGCCGCCCCGGGTGGCCGTGACGACCGTGCCCCGGTCGGCCTTGAGCGCGTACACCCAGGCGTCGGCGCCCACCCGCCACCGCTCGGCGCCGCTGGTGGCGTCCAGGGCGTAGAGGGAGGGGCCGTCCGAGGCGTGGATGCGGCCGCCCTCGACGGCCATCGCCCAGGCGACGTCCCGGGTCTTGAACTGGCGCCGCCCGTTGCCGGTGTCCAGCGCATGGACCTCGAAGGACGTGACGTACAGCAGGTCCCCGACGACGACCGGCGTGCCCCACACGTCGTTGGACATGCGGAACCGCCAGGGCCGCCAGCGGGCGGGCCCGGACTGCCCGGAGTCGGGGGCCTGCGCCGGAGGGGGCACGGGGGCGGGCGGGGGCGTGCCGTTGACCCCGGCGGGCGGGCGGACCCAGCCGGTCGCGGGGCCCGCGTCGGCGCCGGTGGCCGAGGCACGGACGTCCTGGACGCGCGGGCCGGGCCCGATCGGCACCTGGACGCCGGTCAGCCGCACCGGGCCCCCGGCGTCGGGGCGGGCGGGGCGGCCGGGCGGGCGGGGGCGCCGCTGTGCCAGGGGCCGTCCCAGTCCGTGCCGGGCGGCCGGTGGGGCGCGGTCTCGGCGGGCCTCGGCGGCGCGACGGGCGGCGCGGGCTCGGCGGGCGGCGAGGCGGGCGGGGCGGCGGGCGGGGCCGTACGGCCACCGCCCCGGCGCCGCTCGATCAGCGCGGTCGCGGCGGCCGGAAGCCACGCGGAAGCCGTACCGCCGTCGTCGTCACCGCCGCCGGAGGCGAAGAGGTGCGGGGCGAGCTGGGCCTGGAGGTCGGCCGGGCTGGGCCGCCGGGCCGGATCCGCCTGCATGCAGGACTCGATCAGCGGCCGCAGATCGTCCGGCAGGCCCGACAGGTCGGGGCTCTCGCGCAGCAGCATGAAGACCGTCTCGACCGGATTGGCCCCCCGGTACGGCGCGTGCCCGGTCGCGGCGAAGACGAGCGTCGAGCCGAGCGAGAAGATGTCGCTGGCCCCGGTCACGCTCCGCGAGTCCCGGGCCTGCTCCGGTGACATGTACGCGGGGGTGCCGACGGCCACGTTGGTCATGGTGAGCCGGGTGTTGGAGACGCCGGACGCGATGCCGAAGTCGATGACCCGGGGGCCGTCCTCGACGACGAGCACGTTCGACGGCTTCATGTCGCGATGGACGAGCTGAGCCCCGTGGATGGACTGGAGGGCCTCCGCGATGCCCGCCGCCAGCCAGCGGACCGCCTGGGTCGGCATGGGCCCGCACTCGTTCACGATCTCTTCGAGCGAGGGGGCGGGGACGTACGCCGTGGCCAGCCACGGGACCGCGGCGCGCGGGTCGGCGTCCACGACGGCGGCCGTGTAGAAGCCGCTGACCGCCCGCGCCGCCTCCACCTCGCGCGTGAAGCGCACCCGGAACAGCTGGTCCTCGGCCAGTTCCGTACGGACGGTCTTGATCGCCACCCGGCGGCCCGACGCGGACCGGGCCAGATAGACCAGCCCCATGCCGCCGGCCCCGAGCCGTCCCAGCACCTCGAAGGGGCCGATCCGCCTCGGGTCGTGCTGCGTCAGCTGCTCCACTACTTGCCACCTCCCCGTACGGGCCTCAGATAGCAGAGGCCCGCGAAAATCCCGCCGGGTGCAGCGTCTCATCCATGGACGCGGCCCGGCGGTGCGCACCCCGATTGTTCCTGGCCGGGGCCCCGGTTGCGAACCCGGGGGCGGATCGGGGTGTCCTGTACCACTCCGCCCGTATCAGGACACAGGCTCCTGAAGTACGGCGAACTCGGCACCCTGGTCGTCCTGGAGGACCGCCATCCGCCCGTACGGGATGTCGAGCGGGGGTTCGGTGACCCGGCCGCCGAGCCGCTGGACGGTACGGGCGGTGTCGTCGCAGTCCGCGACGTTGAAGTAGCTCAGGAAGTGGCTGGGCAGCTCGGCCGGGAACGCGGCCGTGATGACGCTCCGCCCGCCGACCGCCGTCTCGGGGCCCGGTTCGGTGCCGGGCGGGGACCAGGTACGGAAGTCCACGCGGTGCTCGTCGGTGTCGGGGACGTCCAGGGGCGAGTCGTCCACGTCCGCGCAGCGGAAGCCGAAGACCTCCTCGTAGAAGGGGTCGACGCGGTCCTTGGACCGGGTGTGGACCTCGGTCCAGCAGAAGGAGCCGGGCTCGTTCTGCTTCTCGAAGCCCGCGCGGTCGCCGGCCTGCCAGAGGCCGAAGACCGCGCCGCCCGGGTCGGCGGCCTGGGCGAGCACGCCGTGGCGGCCGGCCGGAAGGGGTTCGGTGATCACTTGGCCGCCGGCCGCGCGGACGCGGCTGACCGACGCCTCGATGTCGTCGGTGGCGAAGTAGACGCCCCAGGCGGTCGGCATGCGCCCGTCCTTCTTCGCGGCCAGCGCGGCGACCAGCTTCCCGTCGCCGAGGGCGTCGGCGCGGCGGTCGCCGTCCGGGCGGAAGGTCCAGCCGAACAGCTCGCCGTAGAAGCGCTTGCCCGCCTCCAGGTCGGGGAGCTGCACATCCACCCAGCACGGTGCGGACTGCGCGAACGCGGCCATGGGCCCGGATCCTTCCGTCGTCGAGGTGACGCCCGTCACAGTCACGGTAGCTTTACGGTGCGTGCGGCGCGCCCCGGAGCCTTCGCGGGCGAACACGGGTTCGAAAGTTATCCACCGAAGTTATCCACAGGCTGTTAATAACACTGTTCGGACTGTGCGCGGCGAGGGGCCTCGGCAGGGGCCGTTCCCCATTTGCTTCGGTCGAATCGCGCTCCGATCACCCGTCGGTAAGCTGACGGCATGACAGGACAAGTACGCACCGTCGACGGCCGCGTGGCCGGTCGACGCGGTCAGGCGACGCGGCAGAAGCTGCTCGACTGCCTCAGCGAGATGCTCAGCTCCTCGCCGTACCGGGACGTCAAAGTCATCGACGTCGCCCGGAAAGCGGGGACTTCACCAGCGACCTTCTACCAGTACTTCCCCGACGTCGAGGGCGCCGTCCTCGAACTCGCCGAGGACGTCGCCAAGGAGGGGGCGGACCTGACCGAACTGGTCTCCGGCCGCTCCTGGGTCGGCAAGGCGGGCCGGCAGACCTCCGAACAACTCGTGGAGGGCTTCCTCGACTTCTGGCGGCGCAACGACGCGATCCTGCGCGTGATCGACCTCGGCGCCGCGGAGGGCGACAAGCGGTTCAACAAGATCCGCATGAAGGTCCTCAACTCCGTGACCGGCTCCCTGACGGAGTCCGTGAAGGAGCTCCAGGCGAAGGGCAAGGTCGACAAGGACGTCAGCGCCGCCGCGATGGCGGGCTCCCTGGTCGTCATGCTGGCCGGCGTCGCCTCGCACCAGAAGGGCTTCACGGCCTGGGGCGTCAAGCAGGCCGAACTCAAGCCGAACCTGGCGCAGTTGGTGCACCTCGGCATCACGGGCAAGAAGCCGGCGAAGTAACGATCCTCGCTGGGGCGACGCGCGGTGACCCCGGCGCCCCCAGGTCCTGTCTCACCGACGGCGGACCACACCTGTGGTCCGCCGTCGGCGTATCCGGACGGGGGGCGGCGCTGGAAGCGCGCGGCCCGTCAGGCGCCCGCCCTGATCGCCCCCACCGGGCACGCCCGGACCGCCTCCGCGACCATCGGGCCCGGTTCCGGATCCGGCAGGAGTTCGCTGAGGCCGTCCTCGTCCTGGGTGAAGACCCTCGGGGCCGCCAGGGCGCACTGGCCCGCGCCGATGCACACGTCCTTGTCGATGTCGATCCGCATGGGGTTCTCCTCCGTCACCACGTCACCGGCAGTTCCAGCAGGCCCTGCACCGTGTCGCCCGGTTTGAACGGGACCTCCTCCGGGGGCACCGCGAGACGGAGATCCGGCAGGCGGCGGAAGAGGGCGGGCAGGGCGATCTCCAGTTCGGCGCGGGCCAGGTTCTGGCCCAGGCACTGGTGGATGCCGAAGCCGAAGGCGACGTGGTTGCGCGCCCCGCGCCCGAGGTCCAGCTCGTCCGGCGCCTCGAAGGCCGCCGCGTCCCGGTTGATCACCGCGGTGGACAGGAGCACGCCCTCGCCCGCCCGCAGCGTCTCCCCGCCGATCTCGATGTCCTCCACCGCCACCCGGGACAGCCCGTCCGCGATGGACAGGTACCTCAGCAGCTCCTCCACGGCGGCCGGCACCGCCTCCGCCCCGCCGCCGGTCAGCCGGGCCAGCTGGTCCGGGTGGAGCAGCAGCGTGTACGTACCGAGCGAGATCATGTTCGCGGTCGTCTCGTGGCCGGCCACGAGCAGGATCTCCGCCAGCCGCACCAGCGCGTCCCGCTCCACCGCCCCGGTCTCCAGCTGCTTGGCGATCAGCTCGTCCAGCAGCCCGTCCCCCGGATCGCGCCGCTTCCGCTCGATCAGCTCGCGGAAGTAGGCGTCCAGGTCCTCGCGGGCCGCGACCACGTCCGCCGGTCCGGGCCCCCGGAGCAGCTTGCGCGAACGGTCCTCGAAGAACTCATGGTCCCCGTACGGCACCCCGAGCAGCGCGCAGATGACCATGGACGGCACCGGCAGCGCGAAGGCGCCCACCAGCTCGGCCGGCGGCCCCTGCGCCACCATCGCGTCGAGCAGCCGGTCCACGGTCTCCTGGATGCGCGGCCGCAGCGCCGCCGTCCGGCGCACCGTGAAGCTCGGGATCAGCATCCGGCGCTGGGCGTTGTGCTCCGGGTCGTCCACGCCCAGCAGCTCCACGCGCCGCTGCTTCACCGCGGCGAGCCTCGGCGCGAAGAGCGGGAAGTCCGGGTGCGAGCGGTCGGACGACAGCCGGGGGTCGGCGAGCAGCGCCCGCGCCTCGGCGTGCCCGGTCACCAGCCAGACCGTACGGCCGTCGAAGAGGCGGACCCGGGACACCGAGCGCTGGCCGCGGCTCTCGCTCGGGTAGCCGGCGGGCGGGTGGTAGGGACAGGTGCGGTCCTGCGGGAAGGCTGTGGGCTGGGGCTCGGACTGGGTCTCTGTCATGACGGACCTCGCAGCGAGGGGGGTGTGGTGGTCCTGCCGATCACCCTCACTAGATGCCTCAGGCATCTACCTGGCCTAGGTGATGTTCGGCCATACCCGCCGACCGGAGCACCGGCATCCACTTTCGGCCGCCGAGGAGCACCATGGAGACAGGCGAGGAGTGGAGGTCACCCATGGCCGGAACCCATAGCCGGTACGCCACCGACCGTGGCCTGACCACGCGCATGGTCACCACCATGTTCCTGATCGGGCTGCTGTACGTGGTGCTGGTCGGCGTGCTCCTGGCGGTGCTGCGCGGGGCCTGGCCGATCATCCTGGTGATCACCGGCGGGATGTTCGTCGCCCAGTTCTGGTTCAGCGACCGGATCGCCGCGTTCAGCATGGGCGCCCGGGAGGTCTCCCCCGCCGAGGCGCCGGAACTGCACGGGGCGATCGACCGGATATGCGCCCTTGCCGATATGCCGAAACCGCGTGTGGCGATCGCGGAGAGCGATGTGCCGAACGCGTTCGCGACCGGGCGCAGCCGGAAGTCGTCGCTCGTCTGCGCCACGACGGGGCTGCTGCGCAGACTGGAGCCGGAGGAACTGGAGGGCGTCCTCGCGCACGAGATGTCGCATGTCGCGCACCGGGACGTGGCCGTGATGACGATCGCCTCGTTCCTCGGCGTCCTGGCCGGGATCATCACCCGGGTCGCGCTCTGGGGCGGCTTCGCCCGCAACAGCCGCGGCAACGACCCGATCGGCGTCCTCGTCCTGCTCATCCCCCTGGTCAGCGCGGTCGTCTACGCGCTGAGCTTCCTGCTCACCCGGCTGCTCTCCCGCTACCGGGAACTCACCGCCGACCGCACGGCCGCCCTGCTCACCGGCCGCCCCTCGGCCCTCGCCTCCGCGCTCACCAAGGTCAGCGGCCAGATGGCCCGGATCCCGACGGAGGACCTGCGGAAGGCGGAGCCGTACAACGCCTTCTACTTCGTCCCGGCCTTCGCCTCGAAGGAGAGCATCGGCCGGCTGCTCTCCACGCACCCGACGCTGGAACAGCGCCTCGACCAGCTGGCCCGCATCTCGGCCGACCTGTCCCGCCCGTGAGTGAGGGTGCCCGTCCGTAAGGAGACCCCGTGGGCCTGCTCGACACGATCCTGGGCCGCAGCAAGCCGGTCCGCCCCGACCTCGACCAGCTCTTCGCCGTCCCGTCCGCCGCGCTGACCCTCCAGGCGGCGACGGGCTTCGCGCCGACGGGCCTGGGCTCGGTGTGCTTCGCGGGCGTGGAGGGCTCCGCCTTCGCCCGGGTCCAGCAGGACGTACGCGAACTGCTCGACGCGGATACGGGGCGCGGCGGCATCCCGGTGGAGTTCAGCCGCGACCCGTACGGCTACACCTGGCTGCTCGCCCGGCAGCCGCCGGAGGACGCCGCCGCGCTGGTCAACGACCTGCACGCGGTCAACACCCTGCTCCAGGACGGCGGCTTCGGCCCCCAGCTGCTGTGCTCGCTGGTCGCCTTCCGGGACCCGGGCGGGCGCTCGCTGGCGCTGGTGTACCTGTACAAGCGCGGCACGTTCTATCCGTTCGCCCCGGTCCCGGGCGGCGCCGAAAAGCGCGACAACCAGCTGGAATTGCAGGTCCGGGCCGCGCTGGGCGACGACCTCCGGGTGGAAAGGGATCTGTCCCGGTGGTTTCCGGTGTGGGGGGCGCCGGGGTTGTGAGGAATATTTGCGTACGCCCCCGCGAAATGCGCCAATTCGGCGCTATGCTCGGCGGACTTCCGCGGTGCAGCGGAACTCTGGGGGGTCACGTATGTTCAGCCTCACCATCGGCGCCCATGCCCACGGCACGCGCATCGAATCCCTTTACCGGCTGGTCGACGCCGCGGGACTCGTGATCACGGTGCACGGCTCCGGAGATCAGGGCCGGACGGCGGCGGCGATCTTCGCAGCGGCGCCGCGCCTTTCGGACGATTACGAAGTGCGGGACAACGGCATGATCCTCAGCACGCTGGCGCAGTTCCGCGTGTTCTGGGGGTGGTCGGATATTCCGGGGGCGCGCTGGCGATCCTCACGCCCCTTTCCTTGTACGAGACACAGAACAAGCGCGACTGGATCAGCCATTACATCCGTGACGTGCTCGATCCCGTCAATGCTCTCGCCGGTCACGGCTTCCGCGTGGGCGGGGGCGGCGACGGAACGGTGAGCGATCCCGAGTTCGCCCGCGCTTTCGCGAGCGCGTACGTGTGACGCGTCCGTCCGGGCGGAACGAAGAAATGGTGGAACCGCGAGGGGTTCGAGGGGCGGAGATGTCACGGACCTGGAAGATCACGGTCATTGTCCTGGCGCTGGCCGGAATCGCGTCCACTCCGTTGATCTGGCTGCTCGACAGCCCCGACTCCGGGCAGCTCGTCGGGGCCTCGGTGCAGGGCGCCGTCGGAATCGCGGCGCTCGTCTGGGCGTTGTTCCAGAGCCCCGCCGGCCAGGTCGAGGACGTCGCCGTACAGACCGGTGAGGCCGAGGCGGAGGACGGCGGCACCGCCGTCACCGGCGTCAAGCGCCCCAGGGGCCGGGGCACCGGCTCGGCGGAGGCGCGGCGCACCGGCAGGGCGAAGGCCACCGGCGAGGGCAGCCGGGCGGTCAGCGGTGTCGACTACGAGTGAGCCGGGCCCGGCCGGCCCGCGGCCCGACGTCACCGCGACCGACACCGGCGCCCCGACCGCCGGGGGCGGCGGAAAGGCGGTGACCGGCTACTCGGGGCCGCGCCGGACGCCCGAGGGGCCGGCGGCCGGTGCCGTGCGCGTGTCCGGGACCGGGGACGCGACGGCCCCCGCCGGGGGCGTGGCCAACACCGGCTACATCCACGAGCTGAACGTCAACACGCTCACGATGGTGGTGAGGCAGGGGCCTCGCGACCCGGCCCCCTGGCCGCACCAGGTCGGCCTGGTCCCCCCGCGGGCGCTCTCCTTCCAGCCCCGGTCCGAGCTGGACCGGCTGAAGGAGGCGGTCACGGGCGGGGGCACCGCCGTGCTGACCGGCATGGGCGGTGTGGGCAAGACCCAGCTCGCCGCCGACCACGCCCACACCGCCTGGCTGAGCGGCCGCCTCGACGTGCTGGTGTGGATCTCGGCGGCGAGCCGTTCCGCCGTGGTGGCGGGGTACGCGCAGGCGGGCGTCGAGCTGTGCCGGGCGGACGCCGCCGATCCGGAGCAGGCGGCGCGGGCGTTCCTGGCCTGGCTCCACCCCAAGGCGGGCGCCGACCCGTGCCGCTGGCTCGTCGTCCTGGACGACGTGTCCGACCCGGCGGATCTCCGTGGCCTGTGGCCGCCCGCGAGCCCGGACGGGCAGACCGTCGCCACGACCCGGCGCCGCGAGGCGGCCCTCGTGGGGCACGGCCGCCGCCGGATCGAGGTCGGCCTGTTCACGGAGGCGGACGCGGTCGCCCACCTCACCGCGTCCCTGGCGGCCCACGACCGCCACGAGCCCGCCGACGGGCTGGCCGCGCTGGCGTCCGACCTGGGGCACCTGCCCCTCGCGCTCTCCCAGGCGACCGCGTACCTGGTCGACGCGGACCTCGACTGCGCCGCCTACCGCCGCCTGCTCGCGGACCGGGCTCGGACGCTGGCCCAGGTGATGCCCGGGGCGGGCGCGCTGCCCGACGACCAGGAGGTCGGCCTGTCCGCCGCCTGGTCGCTGTCCGTCGAGCGCGCGGACCGGCTCGAACCGGCCGGGCTCGCCCGCCCCATGCTGCGGCTCGTCTCCCTGCTCGACCCCAACGGTGTGCCGGGCGACGCCCTCGTCGGCCCGCACGCCCTCGCCCATCTCGCGGAACACCGCCCTGAAGGCGCCGACCCCGTGGACGCGGTCCTCGCGCTCCGCGTCCTGCACCGGCTCAGCCTCATCCACCACACCCCGGACACCGAGCGGCAGGCGGTGCGCGTCCACCAGCTGGTCCAGCGGGCGACGCGGGAGGCCGTCCCGCCGGACGCGTACGAGGAGTTGGCCCGTACCGCCGGTGACGCCCTGCTCGACACCTGGCCCGAGGTGGAGCGCGACAGCGCCCGCGCCCAGATCCTGCGGGCCAACACCGACGCCCTGTTCTCCCACGCCCCCGGCCCGCTCCGGTCGCCCGGGGTGCATCCGGTGCTCTTCCGCGCCGGAAGGAGCCTGGGCGAGTCCGGGCAGCTCGACGCCGCGGAGGCGTACGGGCGTGAACTCCGCGCCACCGCCGACCGGTTCCTGGGTCCGGACCACCCGGACACCCTCAGAGCCCGGCACTACCTCGCCTTCTGGCGGGGCGAGGCGGGGGACGCGGCCGGGGCCGCCGCCGCCTTCGCCGCGCTGCTGGAGGACGGGCTGCGCGCCCTCGGCCCCGACCACCCCGACACCCTCAACGCCCGGGCGAACCTGGCCTACCAGCGCGGCGAGGCGGGGGACGCGGCCGGGGCGGCGGACGCCTTCGCGGAGCTGCTGGCGGACCGGCTGCGCGTCCTCGGCCCCGACCACCCGGACACCCTCGTCACGCGGGGGACGTGGCCGGGTGGCGCGGGATGGCGGGCGACGTCGAGGGCGCCATCACCGCTTACGCCGAGCTGCTGGCGGACCGGCTGCGCGTCCTGGGCCCGGACCACCTCCACACCCTCAACACCCGTGGCCACCTGGCCTACTGGCGGGGCGAGGCGGGGGACGCGGCCGGGGCGCTGACCGCGTACGAGGAACTGCTGGCGGACCGGCTGCGCGTCCTCGGGCCCGACCACCCCCACACCCTCACGAGCCGGCACAACGTCGCCCGGTGGCGCGGGGAGACGGGGGACCCCGCGAGGGCCGCCGCGGAGTTCGCGGAACTGATGGAGGACCGCCTGCGGATCCTGGGCCCCGACCACCCCAACACCTTCCTCAGCCGGGCGAACCTGGCCCGCTGGCAGGGCGAGTCGGGGGACCCGGAGGCCGCCGTCGACGGGCTCACCGACCTGCTCGCCGACGTCACGCGCGTCCTGGGTCCGGACCACCCGAGGACGCTCAGGGTCCGCTCCCTGCTCACGGAGTGGCAGAGCCGCCGGGGCGCCGCCCCCTAGACCGCGGGTCATACGCCGTGCCGAACGGGCGCCCCCTCACGGGTGCTCGAACCACTGGAGGACCCCCGTCGCCGCGAAGCACAGGGCGCCCGCGAGGGTGCCGGTGTTCGAGACCGTCAGGCTCACCGGGACGTGGGCGCCCGGCGTGACCAGGTCCGCGAGCGCCGCGATCATGAACAGCGCCGAACCGGCCATGTTCACCGTGACGATCCACCAGCCGAGGTCGTGCGGGCGGACGCCCGTGGGTGCGTGGCAGACCTCGGCGAGGGCGAGCTGGCCGGAGATCAGGAAGAGCACGCAGCCGATCACGTCCGGCGCCCACACCAGGCGGGCCGCCTGCTGCGTGCTGAGGCCCTGGAGGAACGAGTCCAGCAGGTTGAGCCCGAAGACCAGCGTGCCGGCGAGGAGCAGGAACGCGCTGAGCCAGTCGATGCGCATCGGCTCGTAGCTCCACCACCGCCACGCGGCCGTCTCCAGGCGGTACGCACCGGCCGGGCGGCGCGGTGCGTTGACGGCCTGGAGGAGCGACGCGTAACCCCCGATGTTGAAGAAGAGGCCGCCGCCGAAGTACGTGGCCGATACGGCTGTCGCCGCCGCACCGGTGAGCGCGAGCGCCGCCCCGGCCGCGAAGAGGAGGCCGCCGAGCGTGAACGTCACCGCCGCGACGGAGTTGAGCGTACGCATCCGGGCGAGGCCCCGGGCGTCGGCCCGGTGGACGACGGGCGCGGCACCGTCCGCCGCGCGCACCGTCAGCGACCCCCGTCGGCGGGCCCTGCGGGACTCCCACACCGCCTCGGCCCCGCCGCTCCCCCGCAGGGTCAGCCGGGTGGTGAACGGGCCCACGCCCTCGGACAGTTTCCCGCTGCCCGGACGGGCCGGTTCCTCGTCTCGACGCACCCGCGCCACTGTACTGTCCGAAATGTCCCGGAAGCCCGGAGCCGGCCGGGGTCGATCCCGAACTCTTCGGCATCGCCGCCGCGCGGGACGGCGACGCGGCCCTCGGCATGGACCTGTTCAGGTCCGCTTGAAGTACTCGATCTCGCCCAGGGCGATCGGGTGGCCGTTGCCCCGGCCCGCCGCCTCGCGGATCGTGAAGCGGACCGATACGACGTCGCCGATGCCCATCCGCAGGGTCTGCTCGCCCGGCTTGTCGGCGAGGGTCATCGTCTTCTCGTGGACCTTTCCGTCCTTCGTCGTGATGGTCAGGTCCGCGCGGGTCGGCCGCGCGCCCTTCTGGAAGACCTCGGCCTTCGTCGAGACGCCCGTGTGGACCGTGACGCCGACCAGCCGGAACGGGTCCTCGAACTCCGCCGTCAGCGCGTCGCCCGTCTTCGGGGCGCCCCAGTACGTGTTCGTCACCCCGTCCACCGCCGCCTTGGCCGGGTGCCCCGGGGCGGACGCGTTCGCGGAGACGTGGAGCGGGCTGACCTCGCCCGTACCGCCGAGCTTGTCGCGTACGTCCTCCACGACGTAACGGCCCGCCGGGATCAGCAGGAACCCCGCGACCAGGAGGCCCGCGACCACCAGCGCGACGAGGCAGCCCCGCAGCAGCCGCCCCGAGCCCGCCCGCACCCGGCGGTTGAACGGCCACCGGGTCCGCCACCAGGGCAGCGGAGCCGCCGTGGCACGGGGCTTCAGGGGCTCGGCGCAGTTCCGGCAGAACGTGCGGCCCGGGCGGTTGTTCGTCCCGCAGGAGGGGCAGGGCTCGCCGTCCGGTTCGTCGTCCACCGCTGCGGTCCTGACGGTGGGGCGGGCGGCGACGGGCACGCCGGGCCGGACCGCACCCACGGGCTCCTCGGCCGGTTCCGGTTCCGGTTCCGGTTCCGGTGGGGCCGGGCGCGTTGGCCGTACGGGGGCGGGCGCGGGTTCCGGTTCGGGCTCGGGGGCCGGGGTCGGTTCGGGGGCCGGTTGCGGTTGCGGTTCCGGCTCCGGGTCCGGGTCCGGGGCCGGCGCCCCGGGGCGCGCCCGCGTCGACCAGCCCAGATACGTACCGCAGCTTCCGCAGAAGTCCTCGTCGTCCGCGTTCGCGGCTCCGCAGGACGGGCAGGGGCGGGTCATGCGGGGCTCCCGGTGATCTCGACCCGGCAGGTCAGGTGGGCCGGGCAGGAGGCGCGGGCCACCGCGAGGACTCGGGTCTCGTCCACGGGGCGGTCCGAGTGGATGCGTATCAGCAGCTCGCCCGTCGGGGCGGGCGGCAGCGGTGAGTCCGGCTCCGACGACCACGTCACGCCGCCGCCGTCCTGGATGTCCGCCTCCACGCCGAAGCAGAGGCGGAGGAGGTCCGCCAGGCCCTGGCGGGTGCCTCGGCGGCGGTGGAGTTCCACGGCTCGGGCGACGGCCGCGCGGCGGCGGTCCTCCGGCCAGGCCGGGTCGATGCCGGCGCCGACCCAGGAGGAGAGCCAGGGGAGGAAGTCCGCCGGGGCCAGCGCCGGGTCGAAGTAGGCCGGGAGGTTGTCGAGCGTGGACAGGACCGGGGCGAGGACCGTGTCCAGGCCCGCCGTGAAGCGCTGGGCCAGGTCGTCGTCCGCGTACAGGGCGGGCAGCAGCCCGCCGATCGGGTAGCGGCTGGGGAGGCCGGGGACGGCGGCCCGCGTCATGCGCGCTCCCCCGCGGCCGTCACCGCGACCTGGTGCTGGTGGGAGAAGACGAGCGCGTTGGCCGCCACCTCGACGCGGTCCACCGCACCGCCGCGCCTCCCGGTGAGGGGATCCGCCGGGAACAGGCGGACCTCCTCGACCAGGCGGACGCCGGGCACGTTCTGGAGGGCGGCGAACACCTCCCCGTACTGCACGGGCCTGCCGAACGGCCACCCCGTGCCGTCCGCGCCGCCCCGCAGCGGGTCGATGAGGCGGAAGAGCGCGTCGAGCGCGGCCGTGCGGACGCGGTCCGTCTCGCCGTCGTCCGCGACCAGGCCCGCGACGACCGTGACGCCCTGGTAGGCGGGGGGTTCGACCACCAGGCGGGTGCCGACGAGCCGCCGTTCGTCCAGGCGCCCGGCCACCGCCGCGAGCACGGAGTCCGGCGGGATCAGCTGCTCGAAGCGGAGCCGGCCGCCCTCGTCGGGGACCGCGTCCGGGACGACCAGGACCCGGACCGCGCCGCCCTCGCCGGGGGCGGCGGGCAGGCAGCGGACGCGGCGCAGCGAGGGCGCGGCCTCGCGGGCGATGGCCTCGTGGTCCTCGGCGGTGACGGCCCGCTCCTGGACGCGCAGGATCTGCGGCGCGCGCAGCTTCGCGTTCTCGACGGTCTCGCCGTCCACCCCGCCGCGCGCCGCCTCGCGGTTGTCGACCCCGGCGACGTACGGGACGGAGCTGCGCAGGACGCGGATCGCGCCGCGCGCCACATTGCCGGCGGCGCCGCCGCCCGTGCGGTAGCGGGGAAGGCGGATGTGGGCGCCCTTCGCCGGCACCGCCCCGTACGCCCGTATCGTGCCGTCCGCCTCGCGCACCTCGGGCGGGAAGGCGAACCGGCCCGAGACCGCGTCGATCCGGACGTGCCGGTCGCCCGGGCCGGATGCGCCGAAGTGCTCGACCGGGGTCCAGGTCTGCCAGCCGTCCGCCGAGGACACCTCCACGAGCGGCGGTTCCCCGTCGAGCAGGACGGGCGTCCGGGGCGCCGCGAACGTCTGGCCCGCGACCCCCTCGGAGGTGCCGAGCGGCACGTCGTACACGGTCTCCGCGTGCTCGGCCCCGATCGTGCCGCCGACGGTGAAGACCTCCGCCTCGCGGATCGTCGGGGACTCGGAGTAGAAGGGCTGGCCGGGGGCGGCCTCGGTGACCCGGCAGCGCAGCCAGCCCGCGCGGATGCCGGCGGTGACGGACGCGGTGTGTCCGGCGGGCACGAACACCGTGATCTCACCGGGCTTGTTGAGCCCGCCGGTGGAGTCGACGCCGGTCGCGCACGGCACCCAGCGGGCGCCGTCCCACGCCTCCCAGACCAGCGGCGGCTGCCGGGGGTCGACGCCGACGCCCTCCACCCGGCTGTCCAGGCGTACGGCGACGATGCAGCGCGGCACGGCGGTGGGCAGCCCGAACAGGAGGGCGTCGCCGGGCTGGGGCCGGGCCTGGAAGCAGGGGATGTCCCGGCCCTCGGCGAGCGGCGCGGTGCGGTCGGTCTGCTCGCCGGACGCCGGGACCGTGACCAGGCGGACGAGGGAGCTCGGCACGATCGCCAGCTCCTCACCGGTCGAGAAGACGACCGCCTCCTCCGTCTCGCCGCGCGCGGTCGCCACCTCCGTACCGGCCGGGAGGCGCACCGTGTCCGGCTGCGGCGCGGACAGCCAGAAGTCGACGTCGGCGCGGGCGGCCGTCGGCGGGAACAGCTGCACGCCGAGCAGGTCCAGGAAGGCGAAGTAGTTGCGGTCGGGCACCCGGTTCAGCCGGTAGAGCAGCTGGTCGACCATGTACGCGAACGTCTCGATCAGCGTAACCCCCGGGTCCGACACGTTGTGGTCGGTCCACTCGGGCGAGCGCTGCTGGACGTACCGCTTGGCCTCGTCCACGAGCTGCTGGAAGCGGCGGTCGTCCAGATTGGGCGGGGTCAGGGACATCAGCGGGCTCCCGCCTCGGGGATCGTGTAGAAGGGGAAGACGAGGTTGCGCAGGTCGTTGGTGGACCGGACGGTGTAGTGCACGTCGATGTAGAGCGTGCCTTCCTCGACGGTGTCGTACGCGACGACCACGTCCCGGACCTCGATGCGCGGCTCCCAGCGCTCCAGGGACGTCCGCACCTCGTGGGCGATCCGCCCGGCGGTCGCGCCGTCGCCGGGCGCGAAGACGTACTCGTGGATGCCGCAGCCGAATTCGGGGCGCATCGGGCGTTCGCCGGGCGCGGTGCCGAGGATCAGGCCGATGGCCTCCTCGATCTCCTGCTCCCGCTCGACCATGCCGATGCCGCCCGTGGCGCCCACGCGCAGCGGGAAGCCCCAGCCGCGCCCGATGAAGCCGTGCTCGCTCATATCGGGCCCCCGATCAGGACGTTGGGCGCCCCGGCGATGATCTTCGCGCCGCAGCTGGTGGTGTCGCCCACGCGGGCGGCGGGCAGCCCGCCGATCAGGACCGCGCCGCCGACGGCCGCCGCCGGGTTCGGCATGACGACGTTCCCCGGGCCGAGCAGGGCGTGCGGGGGCACGACGCAGACGTGCAGGCTTCCGGTGACGGCGGCCGGCTTGCCGCCGATCCACACGGTGGCGACGGCCGCCGCTCCCGGGGGCGGGGTGCCGATGGCGCCCCCGTGGACGGTGGGGTCGCCCGTACGGGCTGCCTGGGGCATGGCTGGTGATCTCCTCGGTGGGACACGTCAGTTGATGCGGACGAGTGCGGCCTTCAGGACGGCGAGCAGGCCGCCGTCGACGGTGACGCCGGTCTTGCCGTTGATGGTCACCGACGCGCCCTTCACCTGGACGTTCCCGGTGCCCGCGTCGAGCGTGATGCCGGTGCGGCCGAGCGACAGGGAGCTGAGGACCCGGCGGGTGCCGCGCGCGTACACCTTGAGCGCGATCTCGCCGCGCCGCTCGTCCAGCACGACCTCCAGCTGCTCGTCGCCGGTGGCGAGACGGACGCCGGACGGGCCGCGCGGGGTGTCGAGCAGTTCGACCCGGTTGCCCGAACGGGACACCAGGGAGCGGCGGTTGACCTTGCCGCTGGTCGGGTCCACGAGCGGGACGTCGTGCGGGGACGGCTTGTCGACGCCGTTGTAGAGGCCGCCGAGCACGTACGGGGCGTCGATCAGGCCCTGTTCGAAGCCGACCAGCACCTCGTCGTTGACCTCGGGGCTGAAGACCCCGCCGCCGCCCTGCCCGCCCCACTGCACCGTACGGACCCAGTCCGTGACGTACGTGTCGTCCAGCCAGGGGAACTTGAGCTTCACCGAGCCGCGTTCCTTGCCCCGGCCCTCGCGGATGTCGGTGACGACGCCGATCGCCAGGCCCGGCATCCGGGGTCCGGGCACGGGTGCGCCCTGCCCCCCGGTGAGGCCGGTCAGCGAGCGGTCCGGGTCGGTGCTGACCAGGACGGTCGTACGGTAGCCGTCCTGCGGGTCCAGGGTGTGGTGGGCGGCGGTCGCGGTGTAGCGCCCGGCGAAGGCGGGGCCGACGTTGCCGAGGGCGACCGGTTCGCCCGCGCGGAGCTTCGGGTTGCCCTCCGCCACCGCCTCGATCTCGCCGAAGCCGGAGGAGACCCGTCCGGCGACGGCACCGGCGACCGCGCGGGCCTCGGCCTGGGTGCGGTACGGGGTGTCCGCGACGGTCATCCGGGCGTTCTTCCCGAACAGGGCGGCGGGCGTGGCGGGGTTGGTGCCCGGGGCCACGGTCTCGGAGCGGATGGACTGCTCGCGGGCCAGGACCCGGACCTTGTTCTGCACGTCCCAGCCGCGCACCTCCACGCTGTCCGCCCCGTCCGACGCGGTCAGCACGGCCCGGAGCGCCAGCAGGTTGCGGCCGTACTCCAGGACCATCGGGTGTTTGGACGCGGAGGTGGACGGGGACGGCGCCGAGGAGGCGGGCTTCGGCTTCACGAACTGGAGCACGCCCTTCTCGTCCACCCGGACATGCGCCCCGCACTCCCCCGCGAGGTACTGGAGGAAGTCCCAGTCCGAGATGTTCGGCTGGGTCAGCTGCTTGTACATCACCGGGGCCGCCTCGACCTTCCCGCACGGCAGCCCGGCCCCGGCGGCGACCTTGCGGACGATGTCGGCGGCCTTCATGTTCCGGTACGCGACGACCTTGCGGCCGCGCCGCAGCCGGTGCGCCTTGGAGAACGCGCGGACGACGGTGAACGATCCGGTGGTGTCGCTGTCCAGCTCCAGCGCGGTGACCTCACCCGTGAACAGCCGCTCGCGCGCCCGTTCCTGGACGGTCACGACGGAGATCTTCAGCTCGGTGCCGATCGTGATCCCGGTGGCGGTGAGCAGTGTGTGGTACGGGTCGCGGTAGGTCAGGACCGCGCTGTCGGGCAGCCCGATGTTCTCGTCCACCGCGCAGCTCACCAGCTGGGCGGCCCACGCCTGGGGCAGCTCGGCGGGCGCCTCCACGATGGGGTCGGCGGCGAAGGAGCGGGCGGGGCCGGTCATCGGGCAGCCTCCGGTACGCCGTCCTCGGCCGCGCCGTCCTCCAGCGCGGGCACCAGGAGTTCGCTGCCCGGGGCAGGTGCATGGGGTCGTCGATGCCGTTCGCCTCCGCGATCGTCCGCCAGGCGGTGGCGTCGCCGTACTCCCGCCAGGCGAGCAGCGGCAGGCTGTCCCCGGCGACGACCGTGTGCGTACGCCGGGCCTCCCGCGAGCCGGAGGTCGGGTTCTGCCCGGCCGGGTCGACGCTCGCCTCCTCGATGGAGAGCGAGCAGGTGGCGCGCAGCGGCTTCCCGTCCACGTCGAAGAGCGTGTACGAGACCGAGAGGCTGGAGAGCACCCCGTCGAACGACGTCGTCCGCGAGGTCCCCCAGTCGAACCGCACCCACGGGCTCGACGGCTTCTTCCGGCCCAGGCTGCTCGGCGTCGGCACACAGGCCGTCATCAGCTGCTCGACCGCCTTCTCCACGGAGTTGTCGTGCGTGGCGGTGGCGTCCAGGAACACGTCGAGGGACAGCGCGCGCGGCCCGCTGCCCACGAATTCGGGCAGCGCGGACTCGCCCGCCGTGCGGGACGGGGTGCGGCGCCACTCGGTGGACTTGCGCAGCGAGAGCGTCGCCGGGTTGAACTGGAGCGTGAGCCGGGCGAGGGTCCCGCCCGGCTTGGCGCCGACGTCGGACGGCGGCTCCATGATGGTCAGCTGTGCGCGGGCACGGCTCGTGCGGGCTGCGGCGGGCACGGGTTCCCTCCTTCCGGGGCGTTCTGGTGGCGGCACATCAGGAGGGGACCAGCCCCTCGTGCGCGATCTCCAGCGTCTCGACGGCCGCCTGGGAGCTGGCCGGGTCGAAGGACGGCCCCTGCCAGCGGACCGGGACGATCCCCTGCACCTGCCAGCTGACGATCCGGCTGAGGTCGGGGCGCAGGGCGACGATCTCGCCGTCCTTGCGCTCTACGCGCTGCGTCGTCTCGTTCAGCCAGCGGGCGATCTTGAGGGTGTCGGCGGTGACGGGGCGCGTCAGCGTGATGTTCGTCCAGGTGATCCGGCCCGGCAGCTGCCAGGTGTACCCGTTGTTGCCGCCCTCGGCGTACTGCTCGATCTCCACCTCGGCGCCGAGCCCCGAGCAGGTGTGGAACGCGCCGAGGTCGCTGCCGCCGATGGTGAGCTTGAAGAACACGCTCGTCGCGAAGATGTTGTCCGTCATCTGCTGCTTTCTCTCTTCAGCGCCGGCCGTCGTACGGGCGTCCGGAACGTTCGCGGCCCCGCCGCAGGTCCGCCCGGAGCAGCCGGGCGACGGGGTCGATGAGGCGTCGGGCGAGGTCTTCGACGTCGAGGTCGGTCTCCCGCTCCGGCGTCGGCCGCTCGGGCGCGGGGCCCCGGTCGGGCTTCCGCTGCACGACGGTGACCGGGACGCCGGTCAGGCCGGCCTCGGCGACGGCGCGCTGTACGGCCTGCGCGTTGCCCTGCGCGTTGCCCTGCGGGGCGGTCGGTCGTACGGCGGCGGGGCGGGGGGCCTGTGCCACTTCGGGGAGCGGGGGCTCCTGGCCGGCGGGCGGCGCGGTGCGGGCCGGGAGCGGCGCGTGCGGGCGGGGCGGGGCGACGGGGTCGGCGGCGACGCGCTGGACGACGGGGGCGGCGGTGTCGCGCCGCCAGGTCGCCGGGACGACGGGCCGGGTGGCCCCGGCGGACGGCCGTGCGGTGAACCCTTCGGCCGCCCCGGTACGCACGGCGAGCGTCCGCCCGCTGAGCAGAGCGCGAGCCCGCTGCACGGGGGCGGGGCGGGGGGCGGGGCGGACGGGGACGGGCCCCTCCGAGGTGCGCTGAACGACGGGCGGCGGGGTGGCGGGGGCCGCGCGCAGGGGCATCGCGGGCGGCACGGCGGGACCGGGCTGCGCGGGGCGCGCGGTACCGGCGGTGGGCGGGAGGGCCGACAGGGGCGCGCCGAGCCCGCCCCGGGCGCGGGCGTGGGAGCCGGGGGCGGCGGGCGGGTTGCCCGGGACCGGGCGCGCGGGACCCGCTTCGCGGGCAGGCGGGGCGAAGGGGGCCGCCTCTGCGGGGAGTTCGCGGAGAGGCTTGCCCAGGGTCGGGCGCGTGGCGCGCCCGGGGGGCGCGACGGGGCGGGCCGGGTGCGCGGGGGCGGACGCGTCCGGCTGACGCTGGACGACCGGCAGGACGGGGGCGGCCGGGGCACCCGGGTGCGCGGTGGCGGGCGCGTCCAACTGCCGCTGGACGACCGGCAGGACGGGAGCGGCCGGGGCACCCGGGTGCGCGGGGGCGGACGCGTCCGCCTGACGCGGGGCCGCCACGGGCGGCTGGGCGGCCAGGGTCGGGCGTACGGAAGACGCATCCGCCTGGCGCCTCACCGGCGGCGGGGCGGACCCCTCCGGGGTCGGCTGCACCGAGGTACTGGCCGCCGTTCCGGTGGATGCGTCCACCTGGCGCTGGACCACCGGCAGACCGGGCCCGGCCGGGGCACCCGGAGCGGCGGGCGCGTCCGCCTGGCGTTGCACCACCGGCGGGGTGGGGGTAGCCGGGTCCGCCACGGACGGCTGCCCGCCCAGGGTCGGACGTACGGAGGGGGCATCCGCCTGGCGCCTCACCGGCGGCGGGGTGGGCCCGTCCGGGGACGGCTGCACCGAGGTACTGGCCGCCGTTCCGGTGGATGCGCCCACCTGGCGCTGCACCGCCGGAAGACCGGGCCCGGCCGGGGCACCCGAAGCGGCGGGCGCGACCGCCTGGCGCCTCACCGGCGGCGGGGTGGGCCCGTCCAGGGTCGGGCGTACGGAGGGACCGCCCGCCGGTCCGGCGGATGCGTCCGGCTGCCGTTGAACCACCGGCAGGTCGGGCCCGCCCGGCGCCGCCACGGGCGCCTGCGCGTCCGGGATCGGACGTACGGAGGGGGCGGGCGCGGCCGGTTCCGCCACGGGCGGCTGCCCGCCCAGCGTCGGCCGCACGGACGGACCGGCCCCCGGGCCGGTGGACGCGGGGGCGGGCTGCTCCGGAGCGGCGGACGTGTCCGCCTGACGCTGGACCACGGGCAGATCGGGAGCGGGGACCGCCTCGCCCGACGCCGGGCGCACGGAGGGACCGCCCTCCGGACGCTGAACCTTCGGCAGTTCGGGGGCGGGAGCAGCCCCGGGCAGCGTGGGGCGCACGGAGGGACCGGCCGCCGGTCCGGTGGGCCCGTCTACCTGACGCTGAACCACCGGCAGCGCAGGCCCCACCGAGCCACCCGGCGCGGGCTGCTCCAAGGTGGCGGACACGTCCACCTGACGCTGCACCACCGGCAGCGCAGGCCCCACCGAGCCGCCCGGCGCGGGCTGCTCCGGGGTGGCGGATACGTCCACCTGACGCTGCACCACCGGAAGTTCGGCCCCGCCCGGTGCCACCGCAGGCGGCTGCGCGTCCAGGGTCGGGCGTACGGAGGGAGCGGCGGGCGCGCCCGAAGGGGCGTCCCCGGGCCCAGGGCGTACCGCAGGCCCGGCGGACGCGTCCGCCCGGCGCTGGACCACCGGCAACTCCGGCGCCCCGGGCGCCAAGGGCTCGCCCGGCCCAGGGCGTACCCCGGGCCCGGCGGACAGCCCCGGCGTGGACGCGGCGGCCTCGCCCCCTCGGACGGGGCCGACTGAACCGGCAACGTGCCCAAGCGCCGTACCGGCGCCACCGTGCGCAGGGGCGTCGCCGGGCGACGGGCGACGATCAGCGGGGGCCCGGTGCGGCGGGCGCGTACCGGTGCGGGGGTCGCCTGCGGAGGCGCGGGCGCCCCGCCGCCCCCGGACGCCGATCCGGCCACAGCGGGGACAACGCGCCGGGGCACACGCGTGTCCCGGGCCTCCGGCGCCGAAGGCGCCACGGGCGCTTCCGTACCCCCGGCAACCGCGTCTGCGGGGGCGTCCACCGCGCGCAGCACCAACGGCGTGCCCGACGACGCGGTGCGCGGGGTGCCCGGCGTCCGGGTCACCCCGTGCACGAGCCCCACCGGGGCCGACGGCAGCACCGCGTGGCCCAGTTCGCTGTCGCTGTAGGCCACGTTCTGCCAGGACGCCAGGCGGGACCGGAAGCGGAGGCCGTCGCTGACGCCGATCGAGGACCGGGCGACGGTCACCGTCGGCGGCGCGACGCGGCGCCACCCGCCGTCCCAGTCCGCACCGGGGCCACCGGGACGCGGCGAGGCGGGCCCCGGAGCCGGGACGGCCGACGCCGCATCCGGCCCCGGCCCGCGCGCGGGCCCCCGCCTGAACCAGCCCCTCAACTCCACGCCCTCACCCGCTCTCGTTCACGCGGGTGTTGATCCGCGCTATCTCCCTCACCCATTCCTGCCGCTCACCATGCGTGAGGTCGAGGATCTCCTCGCGCTGCCAGTGGAAGTGGTAGGCGATGTACGCGATCTCCTCCCGCAGCCGGGAAGGCGCGTACGTCACGATTCCCCCAGGCGCTCACCCGACAGGTCCACCTCGAACGAGCCCTGGCACAGCGGGCAGGTGACCGCCGCGTGGGTGTGGCCCTCGCTGTTGATGCGCCGGTAGAAGTCCTGGAGGAACGCCACGTCGGTCGCGTACATCCGCTCGACCACCCCCGCGTGCACGTCGGTGATCGTGCCGAGGCGGGTGATGACCTGGCTGAGGAGCACCACGCTCAGGTACGCGGGGTTCTCCTTGACCCGGAGGTCGATCTGCGGACGCAGCTCGTCGCGGGCGGTGGCGAGCCGCATGGTCCCGGTCCGGTGGGTCCGGCCCTCGTCGTCCACGTAACCGCGCGGCAGCTCGAAGTCGAACTCGTCCGGACGCCGAGCGGCGGCCGGGGGCGGCGCGGGGGCCGGAGACTCGGCCGGCGCGGGCGCCGGCGTCGCGGCGAGGGTGTCCAGGACCTGGTCGAGGTCCCCGCCGGAAACGGTCCTGCGCCTCATTCGACCACGATCTCCTCGAAGGTGATGGTGACCGTCTCGGTCGCCGCGCTGGACTCGCCGGCCTTCAGCGAGGGGCCCTCCCAGCGGCTGGCCCAGCCCTGCATCAGCTGGATGCGGCGGACGGTGTCACCCTTCGAGTCCTTGATCTCGATGGTGAGGTTCTGCCGCGCGGTGTCGACGGCGCCGTTGTTCAGCGTCTCCTTGATCCACTTGGTGAACTCGCTGCTCTTGTCGAGTCCCCGGGTGATCGTCACCTCGCCGGCCTGCCGCGCGCCGGGCTGCTTGCGGATGATCTGCTTGCCGGTGGAGGTCACCTGCCGGACCTCCACCACCTCCTCCTCGACGGTGAGGCCGCTGATCTCCTGGATGGACTCCACGAGATAGCCGCCGAGCTGCACGCCGAAGACGTGGGTGGAAAGAGCGTCGCCCTCTGCCATGACTGTGTGTCACCTGTTCCGTTCGCTGTCGTCAACTGCTGAGTTACCGCGGGAGAGGGAGTGCGCTCACTCGTCCACGAGGCTCGTGCTGTCCGAGAACTGGGAGAGGCGGAAGACGACGAACTCCGCCGGCTTCACCGGCGCGACGCCGATCTCGCAGACGACCTGGCCGAGGTCGATGGACTCCTGCGGGTTGTTGTCCCGGTCGCACTTGACGTAGAACGCCTCCTCCGCCGTACGCCCGAAGAGCGCGCCCCGGCGCCACTCCTCGGAGAGGAACGCGGTGACGTTGCGCCGGATGCTCGACCAGAGGCGGTCGTCGTTGGGCTCGAAGACGACCCACTGGGTGCCCAGGAGGATGGACTCCTCCAGGTAGTTGAAGAGCCGGCGGACGTTGAGGTAGCGCCAGGCCGGGTCGGAGGAGAGGGTGCGGGCGCCCCAGATCCGGATGCCCCGGCCGGGGAACGCGCGCACGCAGTTGACGCCGATCGGGTTGAGGAGGTCCTGCTCGCCCCGGCTCAGGCGGAGTTCGAGGTCGAGCGCACCCCGGATGACCTCGTTGGCGGGCGCCTTGTGCACCCCGCGTTCGCCGTCGCTGCGGGCCCACACGCCGGCGACGTGGCCGCTCGGGGGCATCAGGGTCTGGCGGCCGGTGGCCGGGTCGAGGACCTTGAGCCAGGGGTAGTACACGGTCGCGTAGCGCGAGTCGTAGCCGGCGTCGTCGTTGCGCCAGGTGCGGACGCGCTGGGCGTTCATGCCGGGCGGGGTGTCCAGGACGGCGACCCGGTCGCCCATCTGCTCGCAGTGCGCGATGAGGGCGAGCTGCACGGCCCGGACGCCCTCGTCGTCGAGGTCGCCGCGCTGGTGCGCGCTCATCAGGTCGGGGACGGCGACCATGGTGATCTCGTCGATCGCCTCAAGGGCGGCGATGCCGGTACGGGCGGAGGCGTCGCCCACGTACTCGGTGGGGCCGGTCCGGCCGGTGGTGGACGCGTCCGGGGTGGCGGGCGCGAGGGTCAGGCTCTGCTTCTCGGGGCGGGACTGCGCCGCGCCGGGCTGCTCGGTGACCTCGATGAGCTTGGACTGACGGGCCTGGGTGACCAGGTAGCCCTTCACGTTCTTGCGTACGGAGGTATCGAAGGTCTCCACGACCTTGCCGCCCTGCCGGACCAGCAGGCGGAAGCGGTCCTCCGGCGGGTTCTCGCCCTCGGCGTCGGCGACCTCGATGGAGATCCCGTCGCCGGCGCCCGGCCGGGCCGAGACCAGGAAGCCGCCGACGGCCACGGAGGGCGCCGTGGCGGGCGCGTCGTCCTGCGGCGCGTCCTCGGCGGGACCGCCGATCCGCACGATGTACGCGGCGCCGCCGCCGTTGCTGAAGAACCCGTGGACGGCGAGCGTCAGATACGTGTCCGGGGTGAAGGTGCCGAACGTCGAAACGTACTGGTCCCAGCTGGTCACCAGCGTCGGCCGGTGGAAGGGGCCGGTCTCCGCGAAGCCGACGAAGGCGGCGACCGCGGTGCCGACACCCTCGATGGGCCGTGCTCCGGACTGCACCTCCTCCACGTATACACCTGGGGTGAGGTACGACGGCATGCTCGCTCCTTCGGCTGGTCAGACGTTCGCCCGCCCAGTCTCGCCAGCCCGTACGCACGGACAGTAGGCCCCAAAGTCCTGGCCCGGGGGCAGGGCCACTGCCTTTCCGGGCCCACCCGGCCACGCCCCCGCGCCGACGATTAATTTCAGCCAGAAACTACCCGGCGCCCGGAGGGGATTCGGCTGAATTTCCACGGTCGGCCGGGGCAACCGGGAGTGGCCCGATCCGCTCCACCCCGCCGTGACCTGAGTGGTCCAGTCCATTCGCCACTTCCGGAAATGCCCGGGAATGACCGGGGAATCGGCCCGATTCACCTGCTGCCCGCGCTCCGCGCATTTACGCGTCCAGTCGTTCCGGGCGTGTCCGGGTGTGTGGAGGGACACATCCGGATGAACGCCCGGTGGCGCATCCTCGCAGGTGGGAAACCCGTCTGTTCACACAGCCGGAACAGTGGGACGGGGTCCCGGCGCTATCGTTCGTCTCGCGGGACATCGGTCAGCTCACCGCTGACATTGAGCACTTGGTGACACCCGGAAGCCTGCTTACCGGTGGCCGGAGTCCCCGGCTTCGCGCAGGTCACGGAAACGGTGACCGCCGCCTTCTCCGGTATCTGAATGGGGGTGACCCAGTGATAGTCCTGGTTCCTGAACGTCTCCAGGGCAATGGTGGTGATCTTCCGCTGCCCGAAGGAGATGGTCAGCAGCCCTTCGTCGCCCTGGAAATTGGCGACGACGATGTCCGTGACCCCGAAAGTCTTGCCTTCCGGAACGACATAGGTACCGGTCTTCCGGCCCCCGGCGCCGGTCTGCACGTCGATGGTCTCGGACATCTGCTGCGGGTTCCCTCCGCCGCCCGAGCCACCCGAACCGCCGGTGGAGCCGCCCGAGCCGGAACCGCCCGAGCCGCCGCCGGACCCGTCGGCGCCCGCCGAGCCCTCCCCCTTGCCCTGGGGGTCCTGCTGCCCGCCGCCGGATGCCGAACCGCCCTGCCGGGGCTGCCGGTTCTCCTCCTGCGCGGCCTTGGCGCCCGCCTCCTTGGCGGTGGAGCGGACGGCCGGGCGCACCAGCGCGAACCAGGCGAGCAGCAGCGCGAGGATCGCCGCGAGCAGGATCAGCAGCCACTTCGGAAAGACCGGGATCTGGGCGAACTCGCCCTGGAGCGGTTCCGGCCGCCCCTCCGGGGGGCGCTCGGCGTCCTCCGGCTCCCCGGCCACCACCTCGAACGGCCAGGCGGCCGGCGCACCGAACCAGATCAGCTTGCGGGCCCGGACCTTGAGGCCCGCCTCGGCGGACTCGCCGGGCTCCAGCTTCCGGCGCTCCGGCGTGAACGCGAGGCGCAGTTCCTCGCCCTGCTGCCGGCCCGCGAGGGACACCTCGGTGGGCGCGTTCCCGAGGTTCTGCACGACGGTACGGAAGCGGGCCCCCAGCCAGCCCCGGCGGCGCCCCGGTTCCAGGCGTGCGCGCAGCTCGTGGAACGGCTCGATCACCACCGTCATCTCGGGGACGGCCACCGACTCGGGGTGCTCGGCGGGCAGCACCCGTATGCCCAGCGGCTTCTCACCGGCGCGGACCTCGTGGGACCGGGGCGGCGCGAAGCGCACCGTGACGGTCTCGGAGGTGCCGGGGTAGAGGGAGACCCGGGCCGGTTCCACCGTGGTCCACGCCGCGCAGTCGCCGACCACGTCCAGGGTGTACGCCTCGACGATGTCGCCGTCGTTGCGCACGGTGAGCGTGGTCGTCGCTTCGGCGCCGGGCGTCACCGTCACCGTGGGCATTGCGAGTTCGGCAGATGTGGTCACCCTGCGACGTTAGGCCGCACCGCGCCCCCGGCAGCAGGGGCGCGAGGGCAATGTGCGGGCAGGGGCGGTGCCCCGGGGGCACACCCGCGCCGGATGCCCGCACCGCATCCCCGGGCCAGGTCGCCCTGCGCCTCCCGGACGTTCGCGTACGGCACCGGACGTAACGGAATTCGGCGGAAGCGGCCCAGAAGGACGAGCACATGACCACGATCACGACAGACATGACGACGACGGGGACGGCGACGGGGACGGCTTTGGGGGCGGCGCACCCGCGCACCCCCGCCCCGCCCGAGCAGCCCGCGCCCGGCATACCCGCCCCGGCGTCCGGCCGGGTCTCGGTGGCGGTGTACGCGGAGGACCTGATCCTCCGGACCGGGGTGGTGCAACAGCTGCGCCGACGCCCGGAGATCGAGCTGATCCCGGACGAGGAGGCGGACCGGGCCCAGGTCTCCCTGGTGGTGGTGGACGTGGTGAACGAGCCCGCCGTCCAGCTCCTGCACCGCCTCCAGCGCAATACGGCCACCCGGACCGGCCTGGTCGTCGGCTATTTCGAGGCGGGCGCCCTCCAGACCCTGATCGAGTACGGGGTGGCCGCCGTGCTGCGGCGCGGGGAGGCCGACCAGGACCGGCTGGTCCACCTCGTGACGGCCGTCGCGAAGGGCGAGGGGGTCCTTCCCGGGGACCTCCTCGGCAAGCTCATCGACCACGTCAGCAGCCTGCACCGCTCGGTCCTGGACCCGAGGGGCCTCTCGCTGTCCACGCTCACGACGCGGGAGGCGGAGATGATCCGGCTGGTGTCGGAGGGGTACGGCACGGCGGAGATCGCGCAGAAGACCTCGTACTCCGAACGCACCGTCAAGAACGTGCTGCACGAGGTCGCGACCCGGCTCAACCTGCGCAACCGGGCGCACGCGGTGGGGTACGCGATGCGTCACGGGCTCATCTGACGCGAGAGTGCGTGCATGGCGTCGCCCGGCAGACGGGAATTGTCGGACAGGCCCTGGTCCGGCACCGGGAGGGCAGCCGCTGTTGCCCCCTCGGTGCCCCGGCGCGGCCGTCCGGCCGGGGACCGCGTCCCGGGGTCTGCCCCGGTGCCCCTTGCCCCGGACCGGGCCGGACCGGTCTGGTGGCGGTGACCGTTCGTGGAAAGGCAGACCGTTGTCCCAGCGTGAGCACCGCACCGACCGGACCGCCGAGACCCGGTCCGCCCCTTCGCGCGGCCCGTCCCCCGCCGAACGGGCCGAACTCCTCGAAGTCCAGCGCACCCTGGGCAACGCGGCGGCCCTGCACCTGCTGCGGCAGGCGCGGGAGGCGTCCCCTGAGCAGCCCGCCGTGCAGCGCTCGGCCGTCCACGACGTGCTGAGCGGCAGCGGCAGGCCCCTGGAGGCTTCGCTGCGCGCGGAGATGGAGTCCCGGCTCGGCGCGGACTTCTCGGACGTACGCGTCCACGACGACGCGGCGGCCCGCGCGTCCGCCGCCGGGGTCGGCGCCCGCGCGTACACCAGCGGCCACCACGTCGTCATCGGCGAGGGCGGCGGCGACAAGCACACGCTGGCCCATGAGCTGACCCACGTCATCCAGCAGCGCCAGGGCCCCGTCTCCGGCAGCGACAACGGCTCCGGGCTGCGGGTTTCCGACCCGGCCGACCGCTTCGAGCGGGACGCCGAGGCCAACGCGCACCGGGTGATGCGGGGCGCGGCCCCGGCCGCGCACGAGGGCCACGCGCACGAGCACGCCCACGCGGCGGCGGACGGCGTCGTGCAGCGGGCTCCGGAGCAGACCATGGGCCGGAACATCGCCGGGGGGCTCGGCCAGTACGGGGCGCAGATCGGTGAACTGGCCGCCAGGATCGGCACGACGAGCGAGAACGTGATCAACGCCCTGCTCGACCCCGCGTACGACCCGATGGGCGCGCACGACATCGCGCCCGAGATCCTGGACAGCAACCTGAAGGACCCGATCGAGTACGCGGCGTGCTTCCCCACCGCGCACGCTCTCTTCCCGGTGCTCACCGACCCCGCCGCGAACCCGCCCCAGCAGGGGCCCAACCCGGAGAGGGCCGCCGACATCCCGGAGTTCCAGGCGGCGGTGCGCACCCTGACGGACTCGATCCGGGAGGCGTGGGACACCGGCCTGCAATCGGTGTTCCGCATCGAGTACGCGGGACACGGCTTCACTCTGGTGATCCGGATGGCCGAGGACGGGCAGGCGCACGTCGAGCTCATCGAGAGCCTGGCCCACGCGGCCGGGATCACCACGTCGCTGAGCAACGCGCCGGGCATGAGCGTGGAGCATGTGATCGAGGCCCTGACCGCGATGTCCTCCGGCGCGGTGGCCGAGCGGGTGCGGGGTGCCGGCATGCTCGGCTGGAACGCCCACGCGCTCTACCTCGGGGACCCCCAGCCGACCGAGCAGGAGCGTTTCCCGCAGACCCGGATGAAGTGGTGGCGGCAGCCGCTGTCCGCGCAGGCCGGTAACAACTGGCACGCGCAGTTCGTGCTGCGCTTCAACTTCGTCGCCCAGACCTACGGCACGACGCAGCTGCCCTGACCGGCCGGGCAGCCGCAAAGGGCACCCCTTCTTCCCCCACCCCGGGTACTCCCGGCCCTGTTCCGCCGGTCCCCGTCGGCGGATGCTCATGGTGGAGAACCATCGACCCAGACTGTGAGGTGGACCGTGGGCGGTCCTGCTGGCCCGGCAAGAGGTCCCCGATTGCGCCGGCTCGGCGGTGCCGTGGTGCTGCTGACGCCGTTGCTGGTGGCGGGGTCCGTGTCCGCCCCGCAGGGCGCCCAGCCGGCCGCCGCGGCCTCGAAGGCGGTGACCGACACCGGGCGGATCGCCTTCGCCGGTACGGGGCACCGCAGCCTCGGCCGGGTCACGTCCGAGGCGGCCACCGAGGACCTGTTCGGGGGCGGCGTCCCGGCCCACTACGACCAGGACCCGTACGGGCGCGGCGACACGCTCGTCTTCACCGGTCTCCGGGACGAGACGCGCCCCCAGGTGTACGTGCGCGGCGCGGACGGCACCGTACGGCGGCTGACCACCGGCATGGACGCCGCGCACCCCGAACTCTCCCGCGACGGCAGGACCGTGGTCTTCGACTCGCCCGGCAACGGCGGCCGCCGGGACCTGTGGTCGGTGCCCGCGGACGGGTCCGCGAAGCCCCGGCAGCTGACGGACACCCCGGCGGACGAGACGCACCCGACGCTCTCCCCGGACGGCAAACGCATCGCGTACGCGAGCGACGGCGGACCCGAGCCGGGCACCCAGATCTACGCACGCGACCTGGACGGCGGCCCGGTCACCTGCCTCAGCGACAGCGCGGAGGGCGACGCGGACGAGCCCGAGTGGAACCCGGTGGACGACGGCGCCCACGGGTCCCGCGTGTCGTACACGCTGCACGTCGAGCCGGCCTCCGACACGGACACCGGGCACCGGCTGCGGGTCACCGACGGGCCCGGGACCGCGCGGCCCGTGCTGACCGGCCTCGGCAACGACTGGGGCACCCGCTCGTCGGCCTGGCTGCCCGACGGCGAGGGCCTGCTCTTCCTCAGCCCCAACACGGACTGCGGCTGCTCCGTCTACGACCACGTCTACCGGATCCCGTCGCTCGACGACCCGGCCCCGCGGATGGTGCTCGACGAGGACCGCGAGGTCGGGCCCCCGGCGGTGCTCGGCACCCCGGACTCCTGGTCCACGATCGTCACCCGCAGGACCACGAAGGACGCCGACCTCGTCACGCTCCAGGACATGCGGCAGGACGGCTCCGACCCGCGCGACCTGCGGATCGACGTCCTGCGCGAGGACCCCGAGGCGAGGACCAACACCAGCGACGACCCCGCCGACGACCCGCTGTTCCACCCCCGCCCCGGCTACGACCCCTGGACCGAGCGGCAGACGTACACGCCCGACGGGCGGCGCATCGCCGTGACCCGGTTCGAGACGATCGACGGGCAGCGGGTCCAGCGGATCTGGCTCGCCGACACGGACGGGACGCGCCCCTCGGCCATGAAGCTGGACGGGCGCGGCCCCCGGGACCGCGACACCGACCCCTCGTTCTCGCCGGACGGCACCCGGATCGCCTTCACCCGGTCCACGCCCGGTACGGACGGCTCCTGGACCAGCCGGGTGCTCGTCGCGGACGTGGCCTCCGGGCGCGTCACCGGTGAGGTGGTCCCGCCCGAGGGCGAGGTCACCGGCGCCGACGCACAGCCCGCCTGGTCCTCGGACGGCACCCTGCTGGCGTTCACCCGGGCCGAGGTCGTCCGGGGCCTCGGCGGCATCAAGCACATCTGGACCGCCCCGCTGGACGCGCTGGAGCAGCAGCGGGACCTCAGCCGGGCCGGCGGCTGCCCCGGCGAGTGCAAGGTCATCGACGACAGCCCCGCGTTCTCGCCGGACGGCAGGTCCATCGCCTTCAACCGCAAGGACCGGGCGGACCAGATCAACCAGCGCGCCAGCGTCGTCGTCGTCGCGCCGGACGGGACGAACTGCCGGGTCGTCCTGCCGACCGGCCGGAACGACGACCCCACCGCGTGCGCCGCGCCGATCCCGGACGTCGAGACGACCGGCCCGTACCAGCCGCGTGACGTGGCCTGGTCGCCGGACGCCTCCCGGCTGGTCCTCAGCCACCGCCGGGACCGGGCGCCCAGCTCCCCGGAGCAGCTCTCCGAACTCGACCTGGCCACCGGCACCCTGACCCCGCTCACCGCGCGGCTGCCCGGCCGCCAGAAGGAGCCCGCGTTCCAGCAGAAGGTGGACCTGGCCGTCACCGCGCCGCCCACCGCGCCCACCGTGGAGAACGGCTCCTCGGTGACCGTCACGGTCACCGTCACCAACAACGGACCTGCCCCGTCCCCCGGCACCACGCTGGTCGCCGACCTCCCGCCGGGCGTCCGGCTGGACGGCATGACGACACCCACGGGACCGTGCGCCGAGGACTCCCCGGTCTGCGACCTCGGCGTGCTGGCGCCCGGCGACGAGGTCCCGGTCACCGTGCGGCTCATCGGCGTCACCAACGGGCCCTGGCAGCTGGGCTGGTCGGTCAACGGGTCGGTGGTCGACCCCAACCCCACGGACAACGCCACCGGCACGACCGTACGCGTGCGCACCACGCCCGACCTGCCCAGCCCGCCGCCCTCCGGACCGGCGACCCCGCCCAAGCTGCCGCCCCCGGCCGCACAGCCGCCCGCGCAGCCGCCCCTGCCGCCCGCGCCCGAGGCCGGTCCCGGCGTCGTCGTCCGGGCGCAGCCCAGCCCCGGCTATGTCGGCGGCCGGGTCGTGGTCACGTACACCGTCCGCAACGGCGAGAACGCCCTCGCCACCGGCCTCCGGCTGCGGCTCGGGCTGCCCTCCGGCATCCCCGTGGCCACGCTCCCGCCCGGCTGCACCGGCGAGGTGTGCGCGCTGCCCGACCTGGCGCCCGGCGCCTCCTCGGTCCTGCGGGTCGTGCTCGCCCCGGACCACGCCCTGCGGACCCGGATCACCGGCACGCTGACGACCACCGGCACCGACGCGGACCGGGGCGACAACGTCTCGCGCATCCCGCTGCGCATCCTCCAGCCCCGGATCGTCTCGGTGCCGGAGATCGGCAAGCCCGGCTTCGTCACCTCGGTGCGCGGCAAGGACTTCCCGCCCGGAGTCCCCGTGAAACTGGCCTGGAAGCCCGGGATCACGGCCGCCGCCGCGCCCACCCTGCCGGGCCGGGACGGCACGTTCATCGCCCAGCTCCTGATCCTGGTCAAGGACCGGACCGGGCCGCGCACGATCACCGCGTCGGGGCCCGGCTTCTCACCGGTGAAGACGGACTTCCTCGTGGTGACGGGCAACCTGGTGCCGCCGGACGAGATGGGGCGCCGGTGATCCACGAAGTGGACGAGGCGCTGCGGCTGTTGCTGGTGGACGCGGGCCTTGAGGACAGCGGCGTGGACCTGGTCTTCGACGCCCCGACGAAGGACTGGTCCGCCCGCCGCAACGCGCCCACGGTGAGCGTCTTCCTGTACGGCATCCGCGAGGACGCGACGCGCCGCCGCAGCGGCACGTCGGAGGAGTACGACGCGGAGGGCCTGGTCACCGGCCGCCGCGAGCCCCCGCGCTGGTTCGAGCTGACGTACCTGGTGACGGCCTGGACCAACCGCCCCCAGGACGAACACCGCCTGCTCTCCGAGGTGTTGCGCTGCCTGATCCGCACCCGCGCGATGCCCGCCCGCATGCTCACGGGCAGCCTCGCCGACCTCGCCCTCACGGTCGAGATGGAGGCCGCGTCGGCCGGCACGGGCGACCGCCCGTCCACGGTGGACGTCTGGTCCGCGCTGGGCGGCGAGCTGAAGGCCGCGATCGACGTACGCGTCTGGGCCCCGCTCTCCGGCGAGGTGGCGCCCGCCGGGCCGCCGGTCACCGAGGGCCTGCTCGTACGCACGGCTGCCGCCGTGGACGGCGAGGCGACGGACCCGGGCCGCCGCCTGCGCTACGAGGGCCCCACGGCCGCGTCCGGCGAGGGCTTCGCGGCCGAGCGGGAGCGCCGACTGCCACCGGGGCGGCGGAAGCGCGGGGGCGGGGCCGCCCAGTGACCACCGCTCAGCGGCTCTCCGCCCCCGACACCGCCCTCGCCGAACTCTGGGAACGGCTCGGGCACGTCGAGCGGCGGGTGCGGGTCGCCGTCGCGCTCCGGCACGAGGGGGACCCCGCGCCGGACGATCCCCTGCGCGGCCAGTACCTCACGCCCGCCGGTGCCGAACGCGTCCTGGACTCGCGCGACGCGTTCCTCCCCGTACCGGACCTCGGTCCCGGCGCGCCGCCCGAGCGCGGGCGGATCGCGGAGCTGGCCGGGCGGTTCGGGCTGACCGGGCCGGACGTCGACCTGCTGCTCGTCGCCATGGCGCCGGACGTCGACGCGCGGTTCGAGCGGCTGTACGGGTATCTCAACGACGACCTGACACGGCGCCGCGCCACGATCGGCCTGGCGCTCGAACTGTGCGGGCTGCCCGGCGCGGGCCCCGGCCGGTTCCGGTTCGCGCCGTCCGCGCCGCTCGTCGCGGGCGGGCTCGTGGAGGTGCTGGAGCCCGAACGCCCCCTGCTCTCCCGGGTGCTGCGCGTCCCGGACCGGGTCACCGCGCATCTGCTCGGCGACGACGAGGTGGACGCGCGGCTGCACGGGCTGGTCCGGGTCGCGGAACCGGGCGACGAGCCGGACGGCGGCCCGGTCACGCGGAGGGTCGCGGCGGCGGCCGGGACCGGGAGCGGGTTCACGCATCTACTGGACCGGGGCGGTGACCCGGCCCGGCTCGCCGTCGCCGCGCTCACCGCGTCCGGGCTTCGCCCGCTCATCGTGGACCCGGCGGCCCTGGCGGCGGCGCCGGAGCCCGCGCGGGCCGCCCGGCTGCTGGCGGCCGAGGCCCGGCTGAGCGGCGGCGGGCTCGTCCTCGGCCCGCTGGAGGCACTGGCGCCGGAACAGCCCAAGGGCGCGGCGCTCGTCGGGGCGCTGTGCGCGGCGGTCGGCGGCCTGTCCCCCTTGCTCGTGTACGGGCGGAAGCACTGGGACCCGTTGTGGGCCGGGGAGAGCCCGGTCACGGTCGCGGTCCCGCCGCCGGACCCGGCGGACGCGGTACGGCGGTGGCGCTCCGCGCTCACCGGGGCCGGTGCCGCCGCCGGGCTCGCCGCCGGGACGGAGGAGGCCGACGCCCTGCTCGCGGACGCGACCCGGGCGTACCGGCTGGACTCCGGCCAGATCCGCCGGGCGGCCGACGTGGCCGTCCGGCTGGCCGCGCAGGAGGGCCGCCCGGTGGAGCCCGCCGATCTGCGGACCGCCGTCCGGGCGCAGAACGGCGCGGGGCTCGCCCGCCTCGCCCGGCGCATCGAGCCGACCGTCGGCTGGGACGACCTCGTGCTGCCCCCGGCGACCCGCCGCCAGCTCTCCGACCTGGCCCTGCGCGCCCGCCACCGCGACCAGGTGCTCGGGCGGTGGCGGATGCGGCCGGGCGGCGGCCGGGGGCGGGGCATCGTCGCGCTGTTCGCCGGGGAGTCCGGGACCGGCAAGACCATGTCGGCGGAGGTCGTCGCGGCGGACCTGGGCATGGAGCTGTACGTGGTCGACCTGTCGTCCGTGGTCGACAAGTACGTCGGGGAGACCGAGAAGAACCTGGAACGGATCTTCGTGGAGGCGTCCGAGGTCAACGCGGTGCTGCTGTTCGACGAGGCGGACGCCGTCTTCGGGAAGCGCTCGCAGGTCAAGGACGCCCAGGACCGGCACGCGAACGTCGAGTCGGCGTACCTGCTCCAGCGCGTCGAGTCCTTCGACGGCATCGCCGTACTCACGACCAACCTGCGGGCCAACCTGGACGAGGCGTTCACCCGCCGCCTGGACGTGGTCGCCGACTTCCCCGTACCGGACGCGCAGCAGCGCCTCGCCCTGTGGGAACGCTGCCTGGGTACGGAGATCCCCCGCGCCCCGGACCTGGACCTGGCGACGTGCGCGGACAGGTTCGAGCTGACCGGCGGCTCGATCCGGGCCTGTGCGGTGACTGCCGCGTACCAGGCGGCGGAGTCCGGCCGTCCGCTGGACACGGAGCAGCTGGTCGCGGCGGTCCTCGCGGAGTACCGGAAGCTCGGACGGCTGGTCCTGGAGAGCGAGTTCGGCCCGTGGCTGGAGCGGGGCCGCAGGCGCTAGAGGGGCCGTACGGTGAGGATCTGCTCGGCCCGGCCGACGGGGCCGTTGACGTCGTGCAGGACCGTGCTGGTGAGGCCCTGGCCGGTGGGGCCGAAGACGACCGTGGTGTCCAGGCCGGTCCAGCGGCCCTCCGGCTGGCGGTGCAGATGGATCGTCAGGTCCACGTTCGGGAACATCCACTCCGTGGGCTGCTCGCGTACGGCGATGCCGTTGGCGGTGTCCACGAGCGCCACGTACGAGGCCAGCGGCCCGGCGGTCTCGCCCGCGACCAGGTCGAGCGGGGTGGAGATCCAGGCGGTCGTGCGGCCGGGCAGCGGCGGGGCGAGCGGGCGGACGTCGAGCGACGCGATGTAGCCGCCGGGCCAGAGGTCGGCCATCGGCCAGGGGGCGAGCGCCTCGGGCGGGGTGAGCGGGTCGTCCTCGCCGTCGGCGACCTCGGTGGTGTCGACGGGGGCGAGCGACCAGGCCCTGGCGCGTACGACCGGGCGGCCCGCGATGAGCGCGAAGGCCTCCACCAGCTCGATGGTGCGGCCGGGGCGGACGGTCTCGACGCGGATCTCGCACTCGTCCAGGGCGAGCCGCCCGAGGATGTCGAAGCTGATCCGGGACAACAGCAGCCGCTCGCCGGGCCGTTCCGCGAGATGGCGCTCGACGGCGTGGACGAGGAGCCCGCCGAACGGGCTGAAGTGCACCTCGTCCGTGCTCCACGCGCCGCTCGCGTGGGCGGTCGGCTTGTAGCGGTGGGCGTCGATGCGCTCGTAGTAGCTGCCGGTGTTCAACGGATCGCTTCCCTCACGGCCGTACGGATCGGGCACCCCCAGCGTGCCACCGGGGGCGATCCGGCCGGCGCCCGGGTGCCGCGCCCCGCACCCGCGTTCGAGACCCGCGTTCGGGCGTGATCAATTCGCAATCGATTCCGGTCTTGACCGAGACCCATCAAGGAGTCACGCGATTACGCTCCGATTCATGTCCGACAGCGCACCTACCGCCGGTAGCACTTCCCCGGCCCCCACCGACCTCACCGAGGACCGCCCCGTCTACGTCATCGGCGGCGGCCCGGGCGGACTGGCCGCGGCGGCCGCCCTGCGCGCGCGGGGCGTCCGGGCGGTCGTCCTGGAGAAGTCCGGGGCCGTCGGCGCCTCCTGGCGGGGCCACTACGACCGGCTGCACCTGCACACCACCCGGCGCTGGTCCGCGCTGCCAGGGCTGCCGATGCCGAGGAAGTTCGGCCGCTGGGTCGCCCGGGACAACGTCGTGCGGTACCTGGAGAAGTACGCCGAACACCACGAACTCGAAGTCATCACCGGCGTCGAGGTCTCCCGGATCGACCGCGCGGCGGACGGCACCGGCTGGCGGCTGAGCGCGAGCGGGGGCCGCGAGCTGACCGGCCGCGCCGTAGTCGTCGCCACCGGCTTCAACCACACCCCGCGCCTGCCGGACTGGCCCGGCCGCGAGACCTTCACCGGGGAGCTGCTGCACGCCTCGGACTACCGCTCCCCGGCCCCGTACGCGGGCAGGGACGTCCTGGTCGTCGGCGTCGGCAACACGGGCGCGGAGATCGCCGTGGACCTCGTGGAGGGCGGCGCCTCGCGCGTACGGCTCGCGGTGCGCACCGTCCCGCACATCGTGCGCCGCTCCACGGCGGGCTGGCCCGCGCAGGCGACCGGCATCCTGGTCCGCCGGCTGCCCGTCGCCCTGGTGGACCGGGCCGGCCGCCTGATGGCGCGCGCGGCCGTGCCGGACCTCTCGGAGCACGGGCTGCCCCGCCCCGACACCGGTCTGTACTCCCGCGTCAAGGAGGGCGCGATCCCGGTCCAGGACGTCGGTCTGATCGACGCGGTGAAGCGCGGCCGGGCCGAACCCGTGGCGGCCGTCGAGTCGTTCGACAAGGACGCGGTGGTCCTCGCGGACGGCACCCGGGCCACCCCGGAGATCGTGATCGCGGCCACCGGCTACCGCCGCGCCCTCGAACCCCTGGTCGGCCACCTCGGCGTCCTGGACGACCGGGGCCGCCCGGTGGTCCACGGCCCCCGCACCCCCAAGCAGGCCCCCGGCCTGTACTTCACCGGCTTCACGAACCCCATCAGCGGCATGCTCCGCGAACTGGCCAGGGACGCGGAGAGGATCGCGAAGCGGGTCGCCCGCAAGGGGCGTTGAGGGTCAGCGGGTGGAACGAACGGTCCTCGCACTCGGCCACCACGAGCCGCCCCGAGACGGGCGCCGAGCCGACGGGCCTTCCGGCCCTACGCCGCCAGCCGCACGGCCGGCGCCCCACGCCGGATCACCAGCACCATCAGCGCCGCCACCGCGCACAGCGCCCCCGCCGCGTACCAGACCACGTCATACGTACCGAAGTAGTCCCGCGCCACCCCGCCCAGGAAGGCGACCAGGGCCGCGCCCACCTGGTGCGAGGCGAGCACCCAGCCGAAGACGATCGCGCTGTCGTCGCCGTACTGCTCGCGGCACAGGGCCAGCGTCGGCGGGACCGTGGCGACCCAGTCCAGGCCGTAGAAGACGATGAAGAAGACCATCGGCGGCTCCACCGTGGCCTGCATCAGGAGCGGCAGGAAGAGCAGCGAGACGCCGCGCAGCCCGTAGTACACCGCCAGCAGGCGGCGCGCGTCGAAGCGGTCCGTGAGCCAGCCGGAGAACACCGTGCCGACGATGTCGAAGATCCCGATCACCGCGAGAAGCGAGGCCGCCGCGGTGATCGGCATGTGGTGGTCGTGCGCCGAGGGCACGAAGTGCGTACGGATCAGGCCGTTGGTGGACGCGCCGCAGATCGCGAAGGACCCGGCCAGCAGCCAGAACGGGCCCGTGCGCGCCGCGTCGAACAGCACCCGGACGGTCCGGCGCGCCGCACCCCGCGCGGGCGCCGGCTTCTCGGCGTACTCCCCGCCGTACGGGGCGAGCCCCACGTCGGCCGGGTGGTCGCGCATCAGGAGCCACACGAACGGGACGACGACCAGGGCCGCCAGCGCCACGGTCACCGACGCCGGGCGCCAGCCGTGCCGGTCCACGATCCAGGCGCAGAGGGGGAGGAAGACCAGCTGGCCCGAGGCCCCGGCGGCGGTCAGGACACCGGTCACCAGCCCGCGCCGGGCGGTGAACCAGCGGTTGGTGACCGTCGCGGAGAACGCCAGCGCCATCGAGCCCGTGCCGAGCCCCACGAGGAGGCCCCAGTAGAGCATCAGCTGCCAGGCGGCCGTCATCCACACGCTCGCCAGCGCCCCGGCCGCGACCGCGCTCAGCGCCACGGCCACCACTCGCCGGATGCCGAACCGGTCCATCAGCGCGGCGGCGAACGGCGCGGTGAGCCCGTACAGCGCCATGTCGATGGAGACGGCGAGCCCGATCTGCCCGCGCGACCAGCCGAACTCGTCCTGGAGCGGGTCGAAGAGCAGACCGGGCAGCGAGTTGAAGGCGGCCCCGCCGATGATCGTCACGAAGGTGACCGCGGCGACGATCCAGGCACGGTGGATACGCCACCGGCCGGGCTTCCCGGGGGCGTTCGGTGCGGGGGCGACGGGAGCGACGCTCTCGGTTGTCGGATTCACCCGCCCAGCATCCGGGCGGCGGCCCTCCCCCACGAGTGGCCCGAGGGCCACGGTTCGCAAGGATCGGGCCACCCTCGCCCCGGACCCTGCGCCTCGAACGCCGGCGAGGGCCGAAGGGAGCGACGCGGCGCAATCAAGCCCCTCCGGCGATTGAGGAGCGGGGGCCCGGGGGCGGAGCCCCCGGAACTCAGCCGATCCGTTCCAGGCGGCGGATCGGGCGGGCCGCCAGCAGCACGCCCACCGCCAGGACGTTGACCACCGCACCCGCGAACAGCACCTCCGGCGCGCCCAGTTCGTCCGCGAGCGGGCCCGCCAGGGCGCGGCCCGCCGCCACCATGAGCAGCGAGCCGGCGACGTCGTACGCGTGCAGGCGGTTCAGGGATTCGGGCGGTACGTGGGTCTGGACGGTGGTCGACCACATCACCAGCCAGAACGCGGAGGCCGCGCCCGCCACGAACTGGCCCGCGCCCAGGGCCGGTACGGAGAGCCCGAGGCCCAGCACGACGAGGTTCGCGCAGACGCCGGTGAGCGCGACGGCCCCCGCCGCGAGCGGGCGGCGCGGGCGCAGGCGCAGGGCGAGCAGGCCGCCGACGACGCTGCCCGCGCCGTTCACCGCCATCATCGCGCCGTACGTTCCCGAGCCGTGCGCCTCGGTCACGCGGACGGCGGTGAGCGGGAGCATCGGGCCGAGCACGGCGAAGCCGTACACCGTCCAGACCGCGATCACGCCCCAGAGCCAGCTGCGCGCGGTGAACTCGCGCCAGCCGTCCACCAGCTCGGCGAGGAACGAGCCGCGCGGTGTCCCGTCCGAGGGGGCCGGGGCCAGCCGGAGCAGGAAGAGGCACACCCCGGAGACCAGGAAGGTCGAGGCGTTGGCCGCGTAGACCGCGCCCGCGCTCGCCAGGCCGACGAGGACGCCCGCGAAGGCCGGGCCCGCCATGGTCATCAGGGCCTCGGAGACGCGCAGTACGGCGTTGGCGCGCTGCACGTCCGGGGCGACGCGCGGCACGGTGGACGCGACGCCCGGCTGGAAGAGGGCCGCGCCGACACCGGCGACCGAACTCAGCGCGTACACCGCCCACAGGGGCGGATTGCCGGTCGCGAAGGTCACGGCGAGCACGGAGGCGCCGACGAGCCGGAGCGCGTCGGCGATGATCATCATGCGGCGCGGCGTGAACCGGTCCGCGAGGACGCCGCCGAAGAGGACGAAGACGGCGAGCGGGCCCATCCAGCAGGCCAGCGCGTAACCGACCGAGGAGGCGGGACGCCCTGCGCCGAGGAGTCCGGCGGTGAGGGCCACGGGGATCATGCCGTCACCGAAGAGCGCGGCGGTCCGGGCGACGAAGAACAGCCTGAAGTTGCGGTTCCAGAGCTGCCTGCCGGACTCCTCGAACAGGGGCGGCAGGGGCGGGAGAGGGGACGGGCCACCGAGGGCGGCGGCCTGGGGGTCCGTGGCGGGAATGCACACGGAGTCTGCTGACTTTTCCTTCACACCGATGACATGTATCAGCTTATGGTCTATACCAGCTAGGGCCTTTTCCCGGGCCCCTGCCGGCCGAAGGGAGTCCGCTGTGCCGCACCGGGTCGTCGTCCTCGCCCTCGACGGGCTGCTCCCCTTCGAACTGGGCATCCCCCAGCGGATCTTCGGGCTCGCCCGCGCCCCGGAGCCGCAGGACCGGACGCGGAAGCTGTACGACGTGGTGACCTGCTCGGTCAGGCCGCCGGGCCCCGTCCACACCGACGCGGACTTCTCCATCATGGTCGGGCACGGCCCCGAGGCGCTCGCCACGGCCGACACGGTCGTCGTCCCGGCCAGTTACGAACTGGGGCCCGTGTACGACGAGGGCCGGCTCTCCGACGAACTGGCCGCCGCGTTCGCGTACATCCGGCCGGGCACCCGCATGGTGTCCATCTGCACCGGCAGCTACGTCCTGGCCGCGGCGGGCTGCCTCGACGGGCGCCCCGCCACCACGCACTGGGCCTCCGCCGACCACTTCCAGCGGCTCTTCCCCGGGGTCCGGGTCGACCCGGACGTCCTGTTCATCGACGACGGGGACGTGCTGACGTCCGCCGGGGTGGCCGCCGGGATCGACCTCTGCCTGCACATGGTGCGACGCGACCACGGGACCGCGGTCGCCAACGACGTCGCCCGGCGCACGGTCGTGCCGCCGCACCGGGACGGGGGCCAGGCGCAGTACATCCAGCGGCCCGTGCCGGACACCCAGTACGCCACGACGACCACCGCCCGGGCCTGGGCGCTGGCCCGGCTGGAGCGGCCGATCCTGCTGCGGGACATGGCCCGGCAGGAGTCGATGAGCGTACGGACGTTCACCCGGCGGTTCCGCGAGGAGGTCGGCGTCAGCCCCGTGCAGTGGCTGACCCAGCAGCGCGTGGAGCTGGCGCGCCGGCTCCTGGAGTCCACGGACCTGTCCATCGACCAGGTCGCCCGGGACGCCGGCTTCGGCACCTCCACCTCGCTGCGCCAGCACCTCCAGGCGGCACTGGGCGTCTCACCGACGGTATACCGCCGCACGTTCCGCTCGACGGCGGGGAGGAGCGCCTAGGGCACCGCGGGCTCGGCGCCGTGGGTGCCCGGCTGGAGCTTGACCTGGATCAGCGGGACGCTGCGGTCCACCTCGCACCAGATCCGCTTGCCCGCGCCCTCCGGCTGCCAGCCCCAGCGGTCGGCGAGGCCGTCGACCAGCTCCAGGCCCCGGCCGCCGGTGTCCTCACCCCGCGCGTGCCGCTGCTGCGGCGGGCGGCAGCTGGCGTCGGCCACCTCGACGCGCACGGTCCCGGCGCCGCCCGGGGCGCCCGCCGGGCCGAAGAGCATGCGCAGCACGGCCGGACAGCCGGTGTGCACCACCGCGTTGGTGACCAGCTCCGAGATGAGCAGGATGAGGGTCTCGGCCAGCGGCTCGTCGTCTCTGACGCCGGAGCCGGCGAGCCGTGAGCGCGCCCATCTGCGGGCCCGTCCGACCTCCGCGGGGTCGGGCCCGACCTCCAACTGAACCTGAAGCACCTGCACCGCTCACACCATCCGAACCGGCGGACACATCGCCTCGCGCCTCCACAGGGTCACGGAACGTGATTCCCTTGCACGACAGCATGGTTGACGTACAGTCACCGCAACAAGCGCTTCGGGCATATTCCAGCGCGAAGGAGTACGCGTAGTGCATACTGTGCGACGCACATTGCGGGGAGTCGAACAGCACCTCACCCGGACCCGACGCGCCGCGCAGGCCGCGTCCGGACCGACAGGTTCCAGAACCACTCGCATCCCACGGAGGGTACCCGAGCCGGGCGCCGACTCCACGCCGTGACGAATCACGCAAAGGACACAAGCCGGTATCGGTGACCGGTCGTAGCGCTGCGTCACGCCCAGGGGTACCCCTGGCACGGGTGCCCCTGGGCGTTCCGGACTAGTCCGGCTCGATCACCGTCACGTACGTCGCGAGCGCGGCCACCGCGTCCTCCTCGACGACCCCGCCGTCCCGGTCCGTGTCCAGGCTCTGCGCGGCGAACGCCGCCGCGTCCGGGCCGGCGCCGAGGACCTTCAGGGCCCGCTCCACGGCCTGCACCGGCGCCCGGCCGTCGGAGGACGGCCCCGCCGCCACCGCGAGCGCCGCGCGCAGGAACGGGCGGGCGATCTCCGCGAACCGCTCCGGGTTGTCGCGCAGCCGCTTCACCGCGCCGCCCACGAACTCCTCACGGGTGACCCGCTGGTCCCCGTCCACGTCGGCGATGCCCGCCATGCCCTGCCAGAACGCCTCGGCGCCGTTGTAGAGCGCCTGGCCCTTGTCGCAGCGGGCCGTCGTACCGAACTCGGTGAGCAGACGGGCCGCGGCGGCGTTGAAATCCGCGCGATCGATGTATCCGTTGCCGTCCTGGTCGAAGGCGGCGAAGCGGAAGGCGATCTTGCGCTCATACTCTGCGCTGTCCATGCGGGGAGCGTACGACGCCTTCGGGCGTCAGGTGTCACTTACCGGGCTCAGCCCTGTGACAGCTCCGCACGCGCCGGTGCGGCGACGGCCGTTTCAGGCCGTCAGCGGCTCGGCCTCCTCGTCCACGGCCGCGTCCCAGTCCGGAAAGACATCGAACAAGCGCCGCACGCCGAGGGCGGCGAGCACGCGGTTGACGTGGGAGCCCTCCTCCGCGCCCCGGGCGGGCAGGATCAGCCGCAGCCGGCCGCCGCAGGACCGCATCAGGCGGCGCAGGGCGATGAGCACCCCGACCCCGCTGGAATCGCAGAACTGGACACCGGACAGGTCGAGGACCACGTCGTGGCGGCCGACGGCCACCACCTCGTGGACGGACTGGCGGACGGTGGCCGAAGTCAGCAGGTCCAGTTCGCCGCCGATGTGCAGCACGGTCCACCCGCCCCGCTCGGTCTCCGAGACTTTCAGGGTCACGCGACTGGGCCTCTCGTTCCGGGGATTCCGGGGCAGCCCCAGTGATCCGGAAGTTAGCGTTCCTGCCTGGCGGCTGCCCCCGTACGTCCCTCGCGAAACACGCGTCTCGCAAAGAGGGCGTGTTCCCGGGACGTACTTGTCGTAAAGGGGCGTGCTTCTCCGGGGGTGGGGACTACATTCGGACAGGACGAGTGGGACAGGGACGCACAGGTCCGACGGTGGAGGGCTGGGGGGCAGATGGCCGAAAACGCACCACCCCGCTGGGACCGCCGGATGCAGCAGCGGCTGTCGCGCGGCGAGGCCGCCGCCCTCGGCGAGATGTACGACCGGTTCGCCGCCCTCGTCCACAGCCAGGCCAACCGGATGCTGGACGACGAGGACGCCGCCGCCGTGGTCACCCGCGAGGTCTTCGGCTACGTCTGGGAGAACCCGGACATGTACGACCCGAAGCAGGGCTCCATGCGGGCCTGGCTGGCCTTCCTCACGCACCGCGAGTCCGTACGGCGGCTGCGCGGCGAGCCGGACGACGACGAGGACCCCGACGATCCGGACGCCCTGGACGAGCGGGTCCGCCGGGCCACCGCCGCCGCCCGGGCCGACTACATCGTCGCCTCCATGCCGGCGCCGCTGCGGGCGGCCCTGGAGCTGGCCTACGTACAGCGCCGCGACTACCGCCAGACCGCGGCGGACCTCGGCGTCACGGAGGACGAGGCGCGGCGGCGGCTGCGGCTCGGGCTCCAGCTGCTGTCCACCGCCCGGACCCGGCCGGTCGAGGGCGCCCCGCCGCCCGGATACGGGAGGGCGCTGTGAGCGGCGGTGCGGGCGGCGACCCGGACGAGGAGGGCCGCGACGAGGTGCGCGGCGCCCGGCGCATACCGGGCCCCAGGCCCGCCGCGGACGACTTCGGCGACCTGGGGCGCGTACCGCCGCCGGAGCCCGCCCGGCCGGAACCGGAACCCGAAGCGGAACGCGTACCGCGCCCCGCGACGCCCGCCCTCGTCCTCCCGCACCGGGTGCTCCAGGCCCTGCTGGGCGCCTGGGCGCTCGCCGCGTGCTCGGCCGAGGAGACCGAGGCCGTCGAGGCGCACCTCACCGAGTGCGCCCCCTGTGCCGAGGAGGCGCAGCGGCTGCGGGACGCGGTCGGGCTGCTGCACACCGACCGGAGCCTGGATCTCGATCCGCTGCTGCGGTCCCGGGTGCTGGAGAGCTGCCTGAGCCGCCGCCCCGCGAAGATCCCGGTGCCGGACTGGGCGGCCCCGTACGACGCCGAGACGGCGCGGCTCGACGCGCTGCTGCGGGACATCGACGCCGCCGAGTGGCACGCCCCGGTGCGGCTGAAGTGGTTCGAGGACGAACGGCAGGCGGGCCGCCGGACCACGGTCGCCGGGGTGATCGGGCACCTGATGAGCGTGGACGGCCTGGTGGGCGCCGCGCTCGGCCTGGACGACCCGCTCCCCGGCGCCCCGCTCACGCCGACCGCGCGCACCGAGGCGTACTGGTCGTCCGCCCGGCGCCCGCCCACCCGCGCGGTGCGTGAGCCGTGGCGCGAGCAGAGCCACACGCTGATCAGGACCGTGTCGTTCGCGCGGCGCGGGGCCTCGGAGCTGTCCGTGCCGTACGGGAGCTTCGCGCTGCCGTTGCAGGACGCGATGCTGGACCGGGCCTTCGAGTGCTGGGTGCACGGGCGGGACATCGCGAAGGCGGTGGACTACCCGTACGAGCCGCCGGCCGCCGGGCATCTGCACCGGATGATCGACCTGGCGGCCCGGATGCTGCCGGGGGCGCTGCGGCGCCGGGCGGGGCTCGCGGGGCCGGCCAGGCGGCTGGTGCCGGCCGGGTCGCCGGGGCGCTCGCTGCACCTGGAGATCGAGGGCTCGGGCGGGGGCGACTGGTACATCGCGCTGGACTCCCCGGCCGCGCGCGGGTCCGCCGAGCAGGTGGTGGCGCAGGTCGCGCTGGAGGGCGTGGAGTTCTGCCGGCTGGTGGCGGGGCACGTACGGCCGGTGGACGCGGCGGCCGGGCAGCGCGGGGACCGCGAGGCGATCAGCGACGTGCTGTGCGCCGCCGCCTCGCTCAGCAGGCTGTGAGCACCCCGCTCAGTCGAAGACGACCGTGCGGCGGCCGTTGAGCAGGATGCGGCGCTCCGCGTGCCACTTCACCGCGCGGGCCAGGGCCTGGCACTCCACGTCGCGGCCGATGGCGACGAGCTGGTCGGGGTGACGCCGTGGCCGACGCGCTCGACCTCCTGCTCGATGATCGGGCCCTCGTCCAGGTCGGCGGTGACGTAGTGGGCGGTGGCGCCGATGAGCTTCACACCGCGCGCGTGCGCCTGGTGGTACGGCTTCGCGCCCTTGAAGCTCGGCAGGAAGGAGTGGTGGATGTTGATGATCCGGCCGCTGAGCTGCTTGCACAGGTCGTCCGAGAGGACCTGCATGTAGCGGGCCAGGACGACCAGCTCGACGTTCTCCTCGCGGACCAGGTCCAGCAGCTCCGCCTCGGCCTGCGGCTTGTTGTCGCGGGTCACCGGGATGTGCCGGAAGGGCACGTCGTACGAGGCGACCAGCTCGGCGAAGTCCGGGTGGTTGGACACCACGGCGGCGATCTCGACCGGCAGGGCGCCGATCCGGGACCGGAAGAGCAGGTCGTTGAGGCAGTGGCCGAACTTGCTGACCATGAGCACGATCCGCATGCGCTCCGAGGCGCGGTGGATCTGCCAGTCCATGGCGAAGGAGTCACCGATCGCGGCGAAGCTGGCCCGCAGCTTGTCGACGGTGACCGGGGTGCCCGCCGAGAAGTGGACGCGCATGAAGAACAGCCCGGTGTCGTGGTCCCCGAACTGCTGGCTGTCCTCGATGTTGCAGCCGGTCATGAAGAGGTAGCTCGACACGGCGTGCACGATGCCCTGTTTGTCGGGGCAGGACAGCGTGAGGACGTACTGGTCGGGGGCAGGCTGCGGCGCGGTCATCCCCGTAGCGTGCCACACCGGCCGGGCATCAGGCGGACCTGGTCAGAATGCGGAGGACGTCCAGGGAGCGCGGCGGGGTGCCGGGGTCCTCGCCGTCGTTGGAGGCGAGCAGCACATGCGCCTCGCGGGCGGCGGCGACCGCCTCCGGCCAGCCGGGGTGCTCCAGGTAGACGGAGACGGGCGCGTCCGCTCCGACCTGGTGCAGGATGCGCAGCACCCGGAGCACGGCGGCGTCCACGAGGGCGGCCTCGGTGGCGTCCCGGAAGATCGTGCCGACGTACTTCTCGGCGGACCAGTTGTCGAGCCAGGTGTCCTCGACCAGGCGGTACACGGCGTCGGTGACGTCGCCGTACCCCTCGCGGCCGGCCAGCCAGCACTCGCGGTGGAAGACGGGGTCGGAGAGCATGTGCAGCGCCGAGCGCACGTTGCTGCGCCAGCGCCACCACGGAAGGTCGTTGAGCGGCATGCCGCCCATGGTGGAGGAGCGACGGCCGCGACGGGAAGAGTTCTCGGAACCTTGCTGCACGGTTGTCGATCGTACGTTCCCTTTTCGGTGCCCTTGACCGGCCCCCGGCGTTCACGGTGACGTCACCCGCCGTTGACGGCTCCACACCACGGCGTTACCCGGGGCGGGGAAAGGTCTCGGTCCATGACCGGACGGCGACGCCCCCTTCCCTCCCGCCCCTTCGGACTGCTCACCGGCGCGGTGACGGCCGGGGCCCTGCTGCTGTCCGGCTGCGGCGCGCTCCCTGGGGGTTCGGGGGACTCCAGGGAGCGCGTCACCGTCATGACCTGGGCGCCGAGCGGCGCCTCCGGCCCGGACGCCGTGAACATGGCCGGGATGACCGCCATGGCCAAGGCGTACGAGCGCTGGATCAACGCGCGGGGCGGGATCGACGGGCACGAGCTGCGCGTCCTCACCTGTGACGAACAGGACGCCTGGACCGGCGCGGGGGACTGCGCCCGCAAGGCCGTCGAGGAGAAGGCGGTCGCGGTCGTCGGCTCGTACAGCCGGCACGGGCGGGCGTACATGGCCCCGCTGGAGGTCGCCGGAATCCCGTACATCGGCGGTTACGGCGCCTCCGAGGAGGAGTTCCGCAGCTATGCCGCCTACCCGGTGACCGGGGGCCAGTCCGCGCTGCTCGCCGGGACCGCCGAGCAGCTGGCGCACGACTGCGACCGGATCTCGCTGGTGCGCCCGGACACCCTGTCCGGCGACAGCCAGGCATGGCTGCTGCGCACCGGCCTCAAGGAGGCGGGGCGGCCCGCGCCGCTCGACATACCGGCCGCCGAGGGCGCCACCTCGTACGACGCGGAAGCGGAACACGCGCTGTCCGGCGCGGGCGCGACCGGCGGCTGCGTGACGTCCGTGCTGGGCGACCGCACGGAGACCTTCTTCGACTCGTTCCGGCGGCTGGAACCGGAGGGTGCCGCCGTGCGCGTGGCCTCCGTGCTCGGCAGCGTGGGGCAGCCGCTCATCGACCGCACCGGCGGCCGGAACAGCCCGTTCGAGGGGGCGTACGTCACCGGCTGGTACCCGCCCCCGGGCGACGCCAGGTGGAACCCGATGCGGAAGGTGATCCGCGAGCACGCCTTCGGCGACAACCGGATCGACCCGGACGACACGGGCGTGCAGACCACCTGGATCGCGTACACCGCGCTGAAGTCGGTCATCGAGTCGATGCGCGAGTCCGATATCACCGCGGCGAAGCTCACCCGGGCCCTCGGCCAAGGCGTCCGCGCCGACACCGGGGGCCTCACGCCCCCGCTGCGCTGGCGCTACGAGGACATGATCGGCTCCCGGTCCTACCCGCGTGTCGTCAACACCGAGGTGACGTTCCAGGTGGTGCGCGACGGGCGGCTGGTCGCGGCGCGCAAGGGCTTCGTGGACGTCACGGAGACCATGGCCGAGGCCAGCGCGACCCGCTGATCAGAGCGCGGTCGCCTGGCGCGTCGTCAGCCCGTACTTCTGGGCGATCTTGTTCCACAGCGCGGCCGCCTCCTGCTTCGCCTTGCTGGCCTCGCCGCTCTTCACGGTCGCCTGCTGGGTGTGCGAGGTGGTCCTGGCGTGGCCGTGCTTGCAGACCTTCTTGCTCTTGGCCTGCGTCGCCCAGGCCGCGTAGTGGTCGTCGGCGGACGCGGACGCCTGCCACGCCCGGGTGAGCGCGGAGGTCAGCCGGTCGTGGTCCGGCAGCTTGTCCACGGAGAGCGCCTTGAGCCGGGTGACCAGGTCGCGGCGCTGCTCGGCCGCGCCCTTGAGGTCGGAGACGGCCGTGTCCAGGTCGCGGCAGGACTTGGTCTTCTCGACCGCCCCGATCACCGCCGCGCGGCTGTTGTTGCTGTCCGCGAGGAGCTTGTCCAACTCCTCGGCCTGCGGCTTCGCCGGGTCGGCGGCGGGCTGTTCCTTCTCCTTGGACGGTTCCCCGGCGGCCGGTGAACTCGCGGACGCCACCGGCTGCTTGGCGTCCTTGTCGTCGTCGCCGCCGCTCATCAGCGCGCCGGCGCCGAGCCCGATCACCGCGCAGCCGACGACGACGGCCGCGATCAGCGGCACCGCGCCGGACTTCTTGCGCCGCCCGCCGTCGCCCTCGTCGAGCCCCGGCCCGTCCTGCGGACCGCTGTACGGGGGCGGCGGCTGCTGGAAGCCCTGCTGCGGCGGGGGGCCCGCCTGGTACGGCTGCTGCTGCGGGCGCTGCTGGTACGGGGGCTGCTGCTGGGCCGGGTCGAACCGGGGCATCTGCTGCGTCGCGCCCTCGGGCTCGTCGCTGCGGAAGAGGTTGTCGAACTCGGCGGGCGGCTGCCGCTCGCCGGGCGTCCCGGGCCGGATGCCGTACGGGGCGCCGCCGGGCACCGGCGGGATGTACTGCGTCGCCTCGGCGTCCCCGCCGCCGCCCTGGGGGCCCTGCGCGGCGCGGCCCAGGAACTGCGTGGACTCCGCGGGGTTCTCCGGCGGCAGCCCGCCGGGTATCGGCGCGATGTACTGCGTGGCGTCGGCGTCCCCGCCGGGAGCGCCGCTCTCGGGCGGCAGCGGCTGCGCGGGCGGCAGGGGCGCGGCGCCCTGGTTCCCGCCGTACGGGGCGCCGTACGCGTCCTGCCGGCCGTACCCGCCCTGCTGCTGCCCGTACGGATCCGGCTGCTGCTGGTACGGCTGCTGCTGCGGCTGCCCGTACGCGTCCTGGTTCCCGCCGTTCTCCGGGCCCCACGACTGCCCCCACGGCCGGCCGCCGGCCGGGGCCGCCTGGTCCGCCGCTCTGCCCGGCGTCCAGGGCTCGCCGCCGTCCGAGGGCAGCACGACACCCTCGTGCGCGGGTCGTACAGCAGGGTGCTGCTGCTCGTCGCCCTGTCCGCTCTGTGTCACCGGGACTCCTACGTGCGTGTCAACTATGGAATCGTCGGCTCACGCTATCGGGTGGCGACCGCGGTATGCCAAGTGCCCGTGGTCCGCAGCACACCCGTGACACAGGGTGCAACGCCGCGACCTCGTGAGACGCGGTCAGGGGCCCGCCCCGGTTCACGCCGCCTGGAGCTCCAGCCGCGCCCCGAACTCGCGTACCGCGGGCTCGTCCCCGTACGGCAGGAGGCGCTGCTGAAGGTCCTCCAGATACTCCGCGCCCCGGGTCGAGCGCACCGTGCCGAGCAGCTCCATCGCCCGGGTCCCCGTGTGGCACGCCTGCTCCACCTCGCGCAGTTGCACCTGGGCCGTGGCCAGCAGCGCGAGGCCGATGCCGCGGCGCCGGGCGCGGGACTCCGGGTGGCCGTCCAGGGACTCCTTCGCCCGGCGCGCGGCGGCCTCCGCCTGCCCCAGGTCCCGGTGGCAGTGGGCGAGTTCGTCCGCGAGGTAGGCGTGGTCGAAGTGGGCGATCCAGTCCGGGTCGTCCCCGCTGTCCGGCTCGGCCCGCTCCAGGGCGGCCTCGGCCCGGCCCGCGATCTCCAGGCAGGTGCGGGCGTCTCCGAGCAGCGCGTGGCCGCGCGCCTCCGCCGCGTAGAACATCGCCTCCGCGCGCGGGGTGACCCGGCCGCGCGCCCCCTCCTGCGCGGCCCGCGCCAGCTGGGCGATCTCGCGCGGGTTGCCGAGCTGGGCGGCGAGGTGGCTCATCGAGGCGGCCAGCACATAGCCGCCGTAGGCCCGGTCGCCCGCCGCCTGCGCGAGGCGCAGGGCTTGGATGTAGTAGCGCTGGGCCAGGCCCGGCTGACCGGTGTCGATGGCCATGTAGCCGGCGAGTTCGGTGAGCCGGGAGACCGCGGCGAAGAGCTGACGGCCCGTCGATTCGCGGTACGCCCCCGAAAGGAGCCCGGAGACCACGCTGTTGAGGTAGTGCACGAGGACCGGGCGCACATGCCCGCTGCCGAAGCGGTGGTCGAGGTCGACCAGCGCGGCCGTCGTCGCCCGCACCGCCTCCACGTCCGCCATCCCGACCCGGGACCCGGAGGCCCGGGCGACCTGCGGGTCGGCGCCGGTGATCAGCCAGTCGCGGCTGGGCTCCACGAGCGCGGACGAGGCGACCGCCGAGCCGGTGAGGAAGTCGCGGCGGCCGACGTCGCTGCGCCACAGCTCGCAGACCTGCTCGATCGCCCCGATCACCGTCGGCGCGAACTGGAGGCCGACGCCCGAGGCGAGGTTCTTGCCGTTGGCCATGCCGATCTCGTCGATCGTGACCGTACGGCCGAGCTTGCGGCCCAGCGCCTCGGCGATGGTGCCCGGCGCCCGGCCGCGCGGCTGCTGGCCGCGCAGCCAGCGGGCCACGGAGGTCTTGTCGTAGCGGAGGTCGAGGCCGCGTTCGGCGCCGACCATGTTGACCCGGCGGGCCAGGCCCGCGTTGGAGCATCCGGCTTCCTGGATGAGCGCCTGGAGCCGTTCGTTCGGCTGACGTGCGACGAGTGGCCTGGCTGCCATGTGTGTCCCCCTGAGGCCGCAGTGATAGGTGGCGGGATCACTGCCCGACATATGACTGAGAAATGCGCCGATTCATCGTGTTGGTCACTTTCCGCGCGACTTACCTCATTCGTCACGGCCGGTCACTAAAATGCCGCGCCGGACCGCACGGGACGACACCGGCCGGACGTCCCGTAACCAGCTACCCGCCCCGGGCCCGTGCCTCTCCCACGCGCCCCCGCCCGTGCATCCGTGCGCCCCGTATGCGGAACCGCGCACCGGGCGGCCGTAACTCTTCGTGAAGCCCGTAGTTGAGCCGGACGTGGAAGAGCCCATCGGAGTCATGGAAGCCGCACAGGTCCCCCGGCAGCGCGTGGAGCAGCTGCTCGACGCCGCCGTGCGGTACACGGAGGAGAGGCACTGGGACGTGTGCCCGGGCACCTGGCTGGAGCCGTCCGGCGGCGGCCGCCGGTGCTCGTGCGGCGAGGAGGCGTGCGCCGCGCCCGGCGCCCATCCCACCGGGGAGGGCTGGGCGGACGGCGCCACCGGCAGCGGCGCGGCGGCCCGCCGGATGTGGACCCAGCGGCCGGGGGCGGCGGTGCTGCTGCCCACCGGGCGCGCGTTCGACGCCGTGGACGTGCCGGAGTCGGCGGGCTTCCTGGCGCTCGCCCGGATGGAGCGGATGAGCCTGCCGCTCGGCCCGGTCACCCGCACCCCGGACCGCCGCATGCAGTTCTTCGTGCTGCCCGGCGCCGCCGCGAAGGCGGACGACCTGGTCCGCCGGGCCGGGTGGAACGCCGCGTCGATCGGCCTGCGCGGGGTCGGCGAGGGCGGTTACGTCGTCGCGCCGCCGACCCGGGTCGGCGGGGTCGGCGCGGTGCAGTGGGCCCGCTCCCCCACGACCGCCAACCGCTGGCTGCCCGAGGTCGAGGAGCTGATCGGGCCGCTCGCGTACGCCTGCGGGCGCGCGGCGGCCGACACGCGCCAGAAGCGCCTTTCGTAGGGTGGTCCCCGCGTACGTACGGGGACTTCGAAAGGCGTGCAGATGCCGGACCGGATGCAAGACGACGGAACAGACCTGCCGCGGGCGGCACCGCCCGCGGTGCGCGTCCAGGGGCTGTGGAAACGGTTCGGCGAGCAGACCGCGGTCGCCGGCATCGATCTGGAGCTGCCCGCGGGCAGGTTCATCGGCCTGGTGGGGCCCAACGGGGCGGGGAAGACCACCACGCTCTCGATGGTCACCGGTCTGCTCCGGCCCGATCAGGGGCGGATCGAGATCGGCGGGCGCGACGTCTGGGGCGACCCGGTCGAGGTGAAGTCCCGGATCGGGGTCCTGCCCGAGGGCCTGCGGCTCTTCGAGCGGCTGTCCGGCCGCGAACTCCTCGCCTACACCGGCCGGTTGCGCGGGCTGCCGGGGCACGAGGTGGACAGCAGGGCCACCCAGCTGCTCGACGTGCTGGACCTGGCGGGCTCCCAGCACAAGCTGGTCATCGACTACTCGACCGGGATGCGCAAGAAGATCGGGCTCGCCGCCGCCCTGCTGCACAACCCCGAAGTCCTCTTCCTGGACGAGCCGTTCGAGGGCGTCGACCCCGTCTCGGCGCAGACCATCCGCAAGGTCCTGGAGCGCTACACGCGGTCCGGGGCGACCGTCGTCTTCTCCAGCCATGTGATGGAGCTGGTCGAGTCGCTGTGCGACTGGGTGGCCGTCATGGCGGCCGGTGCCATCCGCGCCCAGGGCCCCCTGGCCGAGGTGCGCGGCGAGGCGTCCTCCCTCCAGAACGCGTTCCTGGAGCTGGTCGGCGCGGGCGACCGCGACACCGGCGAGACCCTGGACTGGCTGGGCGGCGACCGATGAGCGTGCTCGACGCCCCGGCCGGCACCGGCCCCGGACCGGGGCCGCGACCGGTGCCGCGGCGCTGATCCCCGTATTCGCGCGGCTCAAGCTGGCCCTGCTCCGCAACGGGCTGCGCCAGTCCTCCGGGCGGAAGGCCGTCTATCTGGTCTCGGTCGTGGGCGCCCTGCTCGCCGCTGCCGGGCTGATGCTGGGGCTCGTCCTGCTGCGCGGCCACGACCACGCGGCCTCGCTGGTGGTGCTGCTCGCCGGGGTCCTGGCGCTCGGCTGGGCCGTGATGCCGCTGTTCTTCTCGGCCGGGGACGAGACCCTGGACCCGACCCGGCTGGTGATGCTGCCGCTGCGGCCCCGGCCGCTCATCGTCGCGCTGCTGGTCTCCTCGCTGATCGGGCTCGGCCCGCTGTTCACGCTGTGCCTGGCGGCCGGGTCGGTGGCCGCGCTGGCCCACGGGGCGGGCGCGGTGGTCTTCGCGGTGCTCGCCGTCCCGCTGACCCTGCTCGTCTGCGTGGCCCTGGCCCGCGCGGTGGCCGCCGCCAACACCCGGCTGCTGACCTCGCGCAAGGGCCGGGACCTGGCGGTCCTCAGCGGCCTGCTGATCGCGGTGGGCATCCAGGTCGTCAACTTCGGCGCCCAGCGCCTCGGCCGGACCGGCGGGCTCGCCCCGCTCGACCCGGCGGCCGACGTGGTGCGCTGGCTGCCGCCCGCCTCGGCCGTGGGGTCCGTCGACTCCGCCGCCCAGGGGGCGTACGGGCGGGCCGCCGCCCAGCTGCTGATCGCGGCGGCCGCGCTGGTGGTGCTGCTGTGGCTGTGGCAGCGCAGCCTGACGAAGCTGATGACCGCGCCGGACGGTTCCACGACCGCCGCCGCCGGGCCGGACCGCGAGAGGTCCGGGCGGATCGGGGCGGGCCTGTGGGCGCTGCTCCCCGAGGACCGCACCGGCACGGTGATGCAGCGGTTCCTGCGGTACGTGGCACGGGACCCGAAGACCAAGGCCGCCTGGGTGACCGCGCTGGCCATCGGGCTGATCGTGCCGCTGATCAACGCCCTCCAGGGCCAGGGCACGGTGTACTTCGCCTGCTTCGCCGCGGGGATGCTCGGCATGCAGATGTACAACCAGTTCGGGCAGGACACCTCCGCGTTCTGGATGGTCGCCCAGACGATCTCCTCGCCCCGGGACGCGTACCTGGAACTGCGCGCCCGCGCCCTGGCGCTGCTGCTGGTCACCCTGCCGTACACGGTGCTCGTGGCGGTGGTGACGGCGGCGCTGCTCGGCGACTGGAAGGTGCTGCCGGGGGTGGTCGGGCTGTCGTTCGCGCTGCTGGGCGCGATGCTGGCGACGGGCGCGGTGGCCTCGGTGAACTTCCCGTACTCGATTCCGCAGGAGGGGGCGTTCAAGAACGTGGCGCCCGGGCAGGCCGGGCTCGCCTGGATCTCCATCCTCGGCGGCATGGTCTCGGCGGCCCTGCTGAGCGCCCCGGTGATCGCCCTGACGATCACCCTGCACGTCACCGACCGCACGGACCTGCTGTGGCTGCTGCTGCCGGTCGGCGCGGTGTACGGGGCACTGATCGCCTGGGGCGGCCTGCGCCTCGCGGCCCCGCGCATGGCCCTGCGGCTGCCGGAGATCCTGACGGCGGTCAGCAAGGGCTGAGCGGGAGTGCGGGCCGGCTTACGGGGACGGCTTACGGGGATACGGGCTCGCGGTCGCCCCGGGCGTCCTCGGAGAGCTGTTCGAGGAAGGGTTCGACCGCGGCGCGCCAGCCCTCCGGCTGGTCGAAGTGCACGAGGTGGCCGGCGTCGGCCACCTCGGCGTACTGACCGCGCGGCAGCACCCGGACCATCTCCTGGGCCTCCGCCCGGCCCAGCTCGCCGTCCAGGCCGCGCAGCACCAGCGTCGGGCAGCGGACCTGGGCCAGCTCCTCCCAGTGCGCGTCGAACACCCAGGTGGCGCGGGACTCCAGCATCTGGCGGCGGGAGAACACGGGCCACCAGCCGCCGTCCCGCTCGGCCATCACCTCGGCGTAGAACGCGCCCCGGGACGGGCTGGGGCCCTCCGCCCAGGGGTCCTCCTCGCCGAACCACCGCCGCACGGCTTCGGGCGAGGCGAAGGGGAGCGGCCAGCTCCCGAACCAGTCCTCCCACTCGCGCTGCGAGGCCGCGCCGAGCGCGGAGGCGCGCATGTCGCAGACGACGAGCGCGCGCACCAGGTCGGGGCGCTTGGCGGCGAGCTGCCAGGCGGTGAGCGCTCCCATGGAGTGGCCGACGAGGGTGACGGGGGCGAGCCCCAGCTGTTCGATGACCGCCTCGGCGTCCGCCACGTAGGCGTCGCGGGTGTAGGGGCCTTCGGCCGGCTTCCCGCTGTCGCCGTGGCCGCGCTGGTCGAGGCCGACCGGGCGGTGCCGCTCGGCGAGCCAGCCGGCGACGGGCGCCCAGTGCGAGGCCCGGCCCATCAGTCCGTGCAGCAGTAACACGGCGGGGGCGGGGGCGCCGTCCGCGCCCGCGCGGGGCGGGTCGGCGAACTCCCAGGCCGCGAGGCGTACGCCGTCCGATCCGGTCACTTCGATGCGCCGCGCCATAGCTTCTGGCACCCCCTTCTCTCCCTGAGACACCGGGTGGTCGTGTCGGCCAGACTATCGAACCTTTATTCGAAAACCGGGATCTGCCGGCCAACACCGCTCGTTCGAGTGACTGCTTCCCAGGATTGACGGCGGCAGCGGCGGGGAGATCTTCTGCGGGAGGCGGGCCACTCGGGGATGAGGGCTCGCGGGACCGACCTAGGGAGCTCGGGGCTCCAGGTCGGGCACAGGGAGGGACAGGCCCCGGCGCCTTGCGGCGCCGGGGCCATCCGCTTGTCTGCGTACGGCGGGTGCATCGCAGCTCCCCTCCCGGCGGCGGGGCGGTGGCCGACACGCTCAGCCACCCCTCCGCCACAGCCTGGCACGGTCCGCGCCGGAGCGCTGCGGTTCCGGACGGAAAAAGAGAACCGGACGGAAAAAGAGAAACCGGGCACCGGCGGCTGCCGGTGCCCGGTCTCCCGGAAGGCGGGTCTACTTCTTCGCCACGAAGACGTGCGAGGCGATCTCGGAGTCCAGCTCCGCCGCCTCGCCGCTGCTGCCGACCAGCACCCCGCCGGGCGACTGGGTCACGCTGACCACGGAGCCGGGCTGTACGCCCGCCCGCCGCAGCGTGTACATCAGCTGGGCGTCCGTCTGGATCGGCTCCCCGATCCGGCGGACCACCACCGTCTTGCCGTCGCTGCCCGGGTCGAGATCGGACAGGCTGACCATGCCCTCGTCGAGGAACGGGTCGGCCTCGGCGCTCTCGCCCAGCTCCTCCAGACCCGGGATCGGATTCCCGTACGGCGACTCCGTCGGGTGGCGGAGCAGCTCCAGCACCCGGCGCTCGACCGCCTCGCTCATGACGTGTTCCCACCGACACGCCTCGGCGTGGACCTGCTCCCACTCCAGGCCGATCACGTCGACCAGCAGGCACTCGGCCAGCCGGTGCTTGCGCATGACGCGGGTCGCCAGGCGGCGGCCCTCCTCCGTCAGCTCCAGGTGCCGGTCCCCCGCGACCTGCACCAGGCCGTCGCGCTCCATGCGCGCCACGGTCTGGCTCACGGTCGGACCGCTCTGGTCCAGCCGTTCCGCGATCCGGGCGCGCATGGGGACCACGCCTTCCTCTTCGAGTTCGAGGATGGTGCGGAGATACATCTCCGTGGTGTCGATCAGTCCGGACATTCGTGCCCCTCGATGCAATCGTGCGCTGGCCCTGGCATCAATTCTGACGCATCGCGCGCGGAACCGTGCCGCGCCGTCGTCACCGGGGCCGTGCGGTATTGACAGGCCACTGGTCCAGACCGCAACGTGATCGGCGTTACGGACGCCCCCTGGACATCCCACCCCGCCGGAAAGGTCCTCCCCGATGAGCGAAAGCAAGCTGGCCGGTCAGTTCTTCGATGCGGCGATCGGCCTGCTGGGGAGGGTGCGGGACGAGGAGGCCGGGAACATCGCGGCCGCCGGTGCCGCCATCGCCGACACCGTCGAGGCGGGCGGCCGGCTCTTCGCCTTCGGCGCCGGGCACTCCTCGCTCGCCGCGCAGGACGTCGTCTACCGCGCGGGCGGGCTCGCCCTGATGAACCTCATGGTCGTCCCCGGGGCCCTCGGCGTGGACGTCATGCCCGCGACCCTCGGCTCGGCCCTGGAACGGGTGGACGGCCTCGCGGGCGCGGTGCTCGACTCCAGCCCCGCGAAGTCCGGCGACGTCCTCGTGATCATCTCGCTCTCCGGGCGCAACGCGCTGCCCGTCGAGATGGCGCTCAACGCCCGCGCGCTGGGCCTGAAGGTCATCGGCGTCACCTCGGTCGCGTACGCGGAGAACACCCGGTCCCGGCACAGCTCGGGCGGCTTCCTGCGGGACCACTGCGACATCGTCCTCGACAGCAAGATCGCGATCGGCGACGCGGAGCTGGAGGTGGACGGCATCGAGGCGCCGTTCGCGCCGGCGTCCACGGTGGTCACCAGCGCGATCATGCAGAGCATGATGGCCGCGGCGGCGGAGCGGTTGCTGGAGCGGGGGATCGAGCCCCCGCTGCTGCGGTCGGGGAACGTGGACGGCGGCCACGAGTGGAACGGGCGCGTGATGACGCAGTACGCGGACCGGATCTTCTACCGGCACTGAGGCTTACGGGGCACCCGGGCTTCCCGGTCCGTGAGGTGCCGTTTCCCGGCGGCACCGGTTCCGTCCTCAATCGCCGGACGGGCTCGACAGGTGCAGGTCCACCGACGCGGCCACCCGGGCCGCCACGCTCTCCGCGTACATCGCGTCCGGGCGTTCGAACGCGGCGCGGTGCGCGGAGCGGAGGAACGTCACCACGCCCAGGGTGCGGCCGCGGCTGCGCAGGACCGTGGAGAGGGCGTGGACCGCGTCCGGGGGCCACTGCCGCTGCCGGGCCCACTCGCCGTCCGTACGGCCCGCTCCCGCCGACGTACGCACCGAGCCGGTGCGGTCCACCGCCTGGAGGGCCGGGTGGCCCGGCGCGTACCGCAAGGGGATGCCGCCGCCCGCCACCGGGAGGCAGGGGCCCGGGGCGTCCGCCGGGGTGGCCGCCGCCCGGACCAGCCGCTCCCCCGCCACCAGGTCGACCAGCGCGTGGTCCGCGAACCCGGCCAGCGCGAAGTCGAGCGACGCCATCGCGGCCTCCATCGGGTCCTCGCACTCCGCGGCGGACCGCGAGGCGCGGTGCAGCTGGTTGGAGCGGAAGCGGAGCCGGTCCGCCTCCTGGGCGGCGAGCCGGGCGTCCGTGACGTCCTGGAAGACCCAGCCGGCGCCCAGCGGCACGGGCTCCTCGGTGAGCGGGGACGCCAGCCGCAGGAAGCCGCTGCGCCAGCAGCGACGGCGGGTGCCCTCACCGCCGCGCAGCGTCACCCACAGCTCGGCGGGCGGCGCGTCCGGCGCCCCCTCGGCGAGGACGTGCTGAAGGGCGCCCTCCAGCTCCTCGACCCCCTGGGCGATCAGCTCGCCGAGCGGCCGCCCCAGCATCGTCGTACGGCCGCCGCCCAGGGCGCGGGCGGCATGGGCGTTGACGACGGTGGGGCGCAGGTCCACGTCGACCAGGACGACGCCCCAGGAGGCGTCCTCGAACAGGGCCTCGCTGAGCGCGATGGCCCGTTCCAGGTCGATCTGGGCGTGGACCTCGCTGAACGCGCAGTACACCCCGGCCGGCTTGCCGTCCGCGCCCCGGACCCCGGCGGACTGGGTGCGCACCAGGACCCGGCCGCCGTCCTTGCGCAGCAGCGCGAACTCGTGGACCTGGCGCCCCGGCGCGTCCATCACCGCCATCAGCCGCCCCTGCACCTCGTCCGCGTCGGCCCGGCGCACCGCCCAGCCGGCCAGGCCGGGCCGGCCCACGGCCTCGTCGGCGGACCAGCCGAGGACGCGTTCGGCCTCGCGGTTCCAGTGGGTGACGGTGCCGTCCGCGTCGAAGGCGCAGAGCGCCGCGTCCATCCCGTCGAGGAGCGCCGCCAGCAGCTCCGCCCCGGGAATGGCACCGGCCGTCCCCTGCTCGTGGAAGCGCTCATCCCGGACCCCCTGCGAGACGTGTCCGCCATAGCCGCACGTCAGACCATTGAACTCGAACGTGACCCGGGGCACAGCGACTTTCCCGGAAATAGGTCCGCGGTTAATTCGCTTGCCCGGGCCCGCGGGCGGTTCCTAAGGTGGCTGTACACGCGAAAGGAGGTGATCCGAAAAGTGCAGTCTTATCGGATTCGTGAGGTGGCTGCGGGCTGACAGCCCGTCGTCGCACTTCGTGCACCTCGGCGGGCTGTCCGCCGAAACCCAAGCAGTCACCGACCCGCAGGCTCGCCGGTAGATCCGGCCGGCTCCTCCGCAAGGAGGGACCAGAGCCTGCGGGTTCTGCTTTTCCCGGACCCGTACGCCCGGTACGGCTCTACGGGCACAGGCGCTCGACGCGCCACTTGCCTTCCTCGCCGCCCTCGCGGACGTAACGCAGCCGGTCGTGGAGCCGGTTCTCGTGGCCCTGCCAGAACTCGATCGTCTCGGGGACCACGCGGAAGCCGCCCCAGTGCGGGGGCGCCGGGACCTTCTCGCCCTCCGGGTAGCGGGCCGACAACTCCTCGTAGCGGGCGGTCAGCTCCTCGCGGCTGCCGATCACCGTGGACTGCTCGCTCGCCCAGGCGCCGAGCTGGGAGCCGTGCGGGCGGGTGCGGAAGTAGGCGACGGTCTCCTCGCGCGCGACGCGGGCCGCCGTGCCGGTGACGATGACCTGGCGGGCCAGCGGGTGCCAGGGGAAGAGCAGCGAGACATACGGGTTGGCCGTCAGCTCGCGGCCCTTGCGGGAGCCGTAGTTGGTGAAGAAGACGAAGCCGCGCGCGTCGTACATCTTCAGCAGCACCGTGCGGGAGGAGGGGCGGCCCTCGGGGGTCGCCGTGGAGACCACCATGGCGTTCGGCTCGTGGAGCATGCCTCCGGCGGCGACTTGGCGGAACCAGCGCGCGAACTGGTCCATCGGGTCGGGCGCGAGCGAGTCCTCGGTGAAGGTCTCGGATCGGTATTGCTCGCGCATCGCGGCCGGATCGGTGGTGGAATCGAAGGAGGAGTCTGGGGTGGGCACGGTGCCATCCTGCCGCAGCGGCCGGACGGGCAGGAGGTCCGCCCGGCGCAACCGTCGAACCGAGGGAGCCGCCTGATGTCCGACTTCGTACCCGGACTCGAAGGAGTCGTCGCGTTCGAGACGGAAATCGCCGAACCCGACAAGGAAGGCGGTTCGCTCCGGTACCGGGGCGTCGACATCGAGGAACTGGTCGGTCACGTCTCCTTCGGGCATGTGTGGGGGCTGCTGGTGGACGGGGCGTTCGAGCCCGGTCTGCCGCCCGCCGAACCGTTTCCGCTCCCGGTGCACTCCGGGGACGTCCGGGTCGACGTGCAGGCCGCGCTGGCGATGCTCGCCCCGGTCTGGGGGCTGAAACCGCTGCTCGACATCGACGCGGAGACCGCCCGCGAGAACCTGGCGCGGGCCGCCGTGATGGCGCTGTCGTACGTGGCCCAGTCGGCGCGCGGACAGGGTGTGCCGATGGTCCCGCAGCGGGAGATCGACAAGGCGGAGTCCGTCGTGGAGCGGTTCATGATCCGCTGGCGCGGCGAGCCGGACCCGCGCCATGTGAAGGCCGTCGACGCGTACTGGACGTCCGCCGCCGAGCACGGCATGAACGCGTCCACCTTCACCGCCCGGGTCATCGCCTCGACCGGCGCCGACGTGGCGGCCGCGCTGTCCGGCGCGGTGGGCGCCATGTCGGGCCCGCTGCACGGCGGCGCCCCGTCCCGGGTCCTCGGCATGATCGAGGAGATCGAGCGGACCGGGGACGCCACGGCCTACGTGAAGAAGGCGCTGGACAAGGGCGAGCGGCTGATGGGCTTCGGCCACCGCGTCTACCGCGCCGAGGACCCGCGCGCCCGTGTCCTGCGGCGCACCGCCGAGGAGCTGGGTGCACCCCGGTACGAGGTGGCGCGGGCGCTGGAGAAGGCGGCGCTGGAGGAGCTGCACGCGCGGCGCCCGGACCGGGTGCTCGCGACGAACGTGGAGTTCTGGGCGGCGATCATGCTGGACTTCGCCGAGGTACCGGCGCCCATGTTCACGTCGATGTTCACCTGCGCCCGTACGGCGGGCTGGTCGGCGCACATCCTGGAGCAGAAGCGGACGGGCCGCCTGGTGCGCCCGTCGGCGCGTTACGTGGGCCCGGGCGCGCGGAGCCCGCGCGAGGTCGCGGGGTACGCGGAGCTGAACACGCTGTAAGGCAGGCAGAGTTCGAGACACCGCACTGACGGACACGCCCTCGTGGCCCGTACCCCGCCCCCGACCCCGAGGGAACGCCCATGCTCAGCCTGCCCGCCGGAGTGGTCCTGGTCGAGTCCTTCGGTGACACGGGGGACGCGGCCGGGATGCGCCTCTTCCCGGAGGAGGAGGCACTGATCGCGGACGTGGTCGAGGAGCGGCGGCGCGAGTTCACGACCGTACGGGGCTGCGCCCGCGAGGCCATGCGGCAGTTGGGCCGGGAGGCCGCCCCGCTGGTACGGCAGGGGCGCGACGGGCCCGCGTGGCCGGAGGGCCTGGTGGGCAGCCTGACGCACTGCGTGGGCTACCGGGCCGCCGCCGTCGCGCCCGCCGGGGCGTTCCGGGCGGTCGGGATCGACGCGGAGCCGGACGCGCCGCTGCCCTACGGGGTGGACCGGCGGGTGCTGAACGCCGGGGAGATCGAGGCCGTCGCGGAGTTGGCGCGCGCGGGGGCGCCGGTGGCGTGGGACCGGCTGGTGTTCTGCGTGAAGGAGGCCGTGTACAAGGCGTGGCACCCGCTGACCGGGCTGCCGCTGGGGTTCCTGGACGCGGAGGTGGCCCTGTCGGTGGACGGCACGTTCACCGCGCGGGTGCCGGGCGGCCCGGTGCCGGGCGGGCCGCCGTTCCCGGAGCTGCTGCGCGGGACCTGGGCGGCCGGACGCGGGCTGCTGCGGGTGGGTCTCGCCGTGCCGGCCCCGGTACCGGAGGGCGGTACGGGGCCGGGGGCGGCGGCGGTGCAGGCGGAGGCCGGGGCCGCGGCGGGCTGAGGGGGCGGGCTGACGAGGGCCGGGCTGACGGGCCGGGGCGGGGGCTCAGGCCCGGTCGAGCGCCCAGGTCTGGAGGGCGTAGGGCCGCCCCTTCTCCTCGCCCTCGATGAGCGGTACGCCGAGCAGCCGGAAGCCGTTCGCGGTGGCGACGGCGACGCTGGCCGCGTTCTCCGCCTCCAGTTCCAGGATGACCCGGTCGACGCCCAGCTCCTCGAAGGCGTACGCGGCCATCACCCGCACCGCCCGCCCGGCGAGCCCCTGCCCTCGGTGCGCGGGGCCGACCGCGTAACCCAGCTCCGTGCCCTCGGGGGCGCGCCGCAGCATGACCTCGCCGAGCGGGGCGCCGCCGTCGAGCGTGATGGCGAGCAGGAGCGCGATGCCGTCCGCCCTGAGCTGCCGGTCCCTGGCCAGCCGGGCGCGGGCGGCCTCGGCGTCGAACGGCGAGACGATCGGCGTCCAGTACGCGATGTCCGGGTGGTCGAACAGGTCCGGCATGGCGGCGAGGTCGTCCTCGGTCCAGTCGCGCAGGACGAGCCCCTCACCGGTGAGTCGGACGTGCCGGGGGAAGGGGGGCGTGGGGCTGCTGGTCATGGTGCGGACCCTATCCGGGCGCTCCGCGGACACCAAGGCGTTTCCGCGCCCGGCCCGTTCAGCCCAGGGCCTCGTCCAGCAGCGCCCCCACTGGGCGACCACCTTGCGGCGGCGGGCGGTGTCGTCGGTGAGGACGTTGGCGAGGCCGAGCCCCCGGGCCATGTCGAGCAGCCCCTGCACGGTCTCCCGCACCCCGGGCCTCGTCTCGTCGGCGCGCAGGAGGTGGACGGCGATGCGGTGCGTCTCGCGGCCGACCCGGGCCTCCAACTCCGTCACCCGGGGCCGCAGTTGCTCCTCGTTGGAGGCGGCGACCCAGAGCTGGAGGGCGGCGCGGAAGAGGGGCCCGGTGTAGAGGTCGACCAGGGCGGCGACGACGGCGGCGCGGTCCTGGTCGGGAACGGCGCGCAGGGCGGCGGAGCGTTCCTCGGCGACGTATTCGACGGCAGCGGTGAACAGGTCCTCGCGGGTGGGGAAGTGGTGCTGCGCCGCACCCCGTGAGACCCCGGCCCGCTCCGCGACGACGGCGACCGTGGACCCGGCCCAGCCGTGCTCGGCGAGGCAGGCCACCGCGGCCTCCAGGAGGCGCCGGCGGGTGGCGCGGCTGCGGTCCTGTTTGGGGCCCGGGCTGCTGCCGCCCGGTGTCACAACGCCCATGCGGGGTCCCGTCGTTCGAGGAAGGCCGTCATCCCCTCCCGGGCCTCGTCGGAGGCGAAGAGCCGGGCGGAGCGGGCGATGAGGTCTTCGGCGTGCTGGTCGAAATTCTCCAGCACAGTAGCCGTGACCAGCGCCTTGGACTCCGCCAGCCCCTGCGGGGACGCCCGCCGCAGAGCGTCCAGTACGCCGTCGAGCGAGCCGTCCACGTCGTCGGCGGCCATCGTGACGAGGCCGATGCGCTCGGCCTCGTCCGCGTGGAACTTCTCGCCGGTCAGGTAGTAGCGGGCGGCGGCGCGCGGGTCGATGCGCGGGAGCAGCGGCATCGAGATCACGGCGGGCGCGAGGCCGAGCCGCGCCTCGGTGAGCGCGAAGGTCGACCCGGTCCCGGCGACGGAGATGTCGCAGGCGGCGAGCAGCCCGAGCCCTCCGGCCCGCACATGTCCGTCGACCCGGGCCACCACGGGCTTCGGCAGCGCGACGATCCGCCGCATCAGGGCCACGAAGTCGTGCGGATCGGCCGGGGCCCGCAGGTCGGCGCCCGCGCAGAAGGTGGTCCCGGTGTGGGTGAGCACGACGGCCCGCACGGAGTCGTCGGCCGCGCACGCCTCCAGCGCCTCCGCGAGACCGGCGACGAGCCCGGCGCTGAGGGCGTTGCGGTTGGCGGGCGAGTCGAGCGTGAGCGTGGTGACGCCGCGCGTACGGGCGGGCGGGGCGAGCGGGCTCATCCGCGATCTCCTTCTCTGCCGGCGGTCGCGTCGAGCGTGGCAGCAGGACCGGGAACAATCAAGCGCGCTTGCATGATTTTGCTCAGCGGGCCCGGCCCGTACGCCCGTCGAGGAATTGCCGGACGATGTCCGGATGACCGGCCCGGGCGCGTCGTCCGCGTACGGCCGACCGCCCGCCGTCAGCCCAGGCTCGCCAGGTCCTCCGCGCTCAGCCGCAGTTCGCCCGCCGCGATGTTCTCCTCCAGGTGGGCCGGGGAGCCGGTGCCGGGGATGAGCAGGATGTTCGGCGACCGGGCCAGCAGCCAGGCGAGCGCCACCTGCGGGACGGTGGTCTCGTGGCGCTTGGCGACGGCTTCGAGGCGTTCGGCGGTCAGGGGCTGGAAGCCGCCGACCGGATAGAACGGCACATAGGCGACACCGGCTTCGGCGCAGGCGTCGACCAGGGGTCGTCGTCGCGGCGCGCGATGTTGTACGCGTTCTGCACACAGGCGATCGGCGCCAGCTCGCGCGCCTGCGTGAACTGGTCGAGCGACACGTTGGAGATGCCGATGTGCCGGATCAGGCCCTCGTCGCGCAGGGCCAGCAGCGTCGCGAGGGGGCCGTCGAGCGGGGCGTCCTCATGACCCCGGTCGCCCAGGCGCAGGTTGACCACGTCGAGCCGGTCCAGGCCGAGCGACGTCAGGTTCGCCTCGACCCCGCGCCGCAGGCCGTCCGGGGTGAGACCGCGCTGTTCGGCGACCGGCCGCGCGATGTCCGGGCCCTCGACCAGGGCGCCGACCTTGGTGACGATCACCAGGTCGTCCGGGTAGGGGTGCAGCGCGGACCGGATCAGCTCGTTGGCCGAAACCCCGTCGCGCGCGTAGTAGTTCGAGGTGTCGATGTGGTTGACGCCCAGCTCGACCGCGCGCCGCAGAATGCCGAGGGCCGCGTCGCGGTCGGGCCGCTCGCCCCGGGGCCACCCCGTCAGCTTCATCGCGCCGTAGCCGACCCGGGCGACGCCCAAGTCCCCGCCGATTGCCCATCGTTTGGAGTTCATGTCCCCCAACGTAGGTCACCGGCCGATCGGCGCGGCCCCCGTCGCCGCCACCGAGACCTCCCACAGCCGGGCCGCCGCCTCCGGATCGACGGCGTACGGGCGCACGCCGCCGCTCTCGGGCGATGCGGGGTCGTGGAGGCGGGCGACCTCGCAGTCCTCCAGGTAGAGGCCGCCCCGGTCGGCCAGGAGGGGTGAGGTGGCCGCCCACAGGCCGGTGGCGGCGCCCTGGGACGGGGACTTGAAGCCCTCGCCGACCACGTTGCCGTGCTCGTCCACCCAGCCCCTGTCGATCTGCTCCTGGAGCGTCATGTCCCGCTGCAAGCCGGTGATGATCGCCCCGGGGTGGAGCGCGAAGGCCCGCACGCCGTCGCCCCGGCCGAGCGCGTCGAGGTGCACCGCGAAGAGCACGTTGGCGGTCTTGGACTGGCCGTACGCCTGCCACTTGTCGTAGCCGGTGCGGAAGTGCGGATCGTGGCGGCGGATGTCCGTGATGCCGTGTCCGGCGGAGCTGTAGACCACGACGCGCGCCCCGTCACCGGCGGCGAGGAGCGGGTACAGCTCGCAGGTCAGGGCGAAGTGCCCGAAGTGGTTCGCCGCGAACTGGCCCTCCCACCCGGGCCCGACGCGCCGCTCCGGGGTGGCCATCACCCCGGCGGTGGCGAAGAGCAGGTCGAGCGTGGTCAGCGACGCGCGGATGTGCGCGGCCGCCGCCCGTACGGACCCGAGGTCGGCCAGGTCCATGGCGACGACCTCGACGTCACCGCCCACCCCGTCGAGCGCGGCGCGGGCGGCCTCGGGCCGCCGCGCGGGCACGACCACCCGCGCCCCGGCGGCGACGAGCGCGCGGGTCGTTTCGAGCCCGAGCCCGGAGTAGCCGCCGGTCACGACGGCGTTCCGGCCGGAGAGGTCGAGCCCGGCGGTGACGTCCTGGGCGGTGCTGGCGGCGGAGAAGGGCGAGCCGATGGGCTGCTGTGCGGTGCTGGTCATGGAGACGACGTTACGAGCTGGAGCTCGCTCTAGATCAAGTCCCACGCTCCCCGGCATGGCGACCACCACCGGCACCCTGAGCATCGGCGAGGTGTCCGACCGCACCGGCCTCAGCGTCCACGCCCTCCGCCACTACGACCGCGAGGGCCTGCTCGCGGGCCCGGTGCACCGCACCTCCTGTACGGCCTGGGAGCGGTGCTGATCGGCGGAAGCACGGGCCGGTTCCGCCCGGCCGATCCGGCGGACCCGGACGGCCCCGGGCCGCAGGCGTAAGCCGTCAACTCGCCGCCCTCAGCACATCCAGCTCGCACCCCGGCGCCCCCGGGTCGAAGCCGTGCTGGACCAGCCAGCGGTACGCGGTGAGGCTGCGCAGCGACCACCAGGCGCGGACGATGTCCGTATCCACGTCGGTGCCGTACCCGGCGAGGAGGTCGCCCAGGCGCTCCTCGTGCCCGAGCGTCAGCGTGGCGAGGTCGAAGAGCGCGTCCCCCCGCGCCGCCTCGGACCAGTCGATGATGCCGGTGACCTCGTCGTCGCCGCCGGTGAACACATGCGTGATCTGCAAGTCGCCGTGCACGAACACCGGCTCCCACGGCCGCAGCGCCGCCTCCGCGATCCGGCGGTTGCGGGTGACCAGCTCGGCGGGCAGGACCTCGTGCGCGAGGAGCCAGTCGCACTCCCGCTCCAGCTCGGCCGTCAGGCCGTCCGCGCTCCGCCCGGGCCACGGCGGCAACGGTGCCCCGTGCAGGGTCCGGATCGCGGCTCCCGCCGCGGCCCACGCCTCCGGGGAGGCGGGCGACGGCTCCCCGAGGCGGCCCAGGGCGGTGCCGGGGACGGCCGCGAGCGCCAGCACGGACGGCTTCCGCCACAACACCTCCGGCGTCGGGACCGGCGCCAGCGCCAACGCCTCGGCCTCCACGGCGATCCGCTCCCGCTGCGCGTCCACCTTCAGGAACATGTCCCCGACGCGCAGCGTCGTCCGCTCGGAGTGGGCTACGACGACCTCGACCTCATCCATGCCGCCCAGTCTCCCGGGGTTCGCCGCAGAGCCCCAACTCCCTTTACGTACAACGTTGTACGCGCACCCTTCCCGTAACGGCCGACCCACCCCACAATGGCGTGGGCGCGCTCCCACGATCCCGCCTCCCCCCACCCGAAAGGGCGCAGGATGAGCCTCGCGACCGTACGGAAACCGAACCCCGCCCGCCGCCGGGGCCGGGCCCTGCTCGTGGCCGCCGCACTCCTGCCCGCGCTGCTGGCCGGCGCCGGTCCGGCGTCCGCGGCGACCCCCATAACGACGGCGGCGGCCACCGTCCAGAGCCCCGTGCCCCAGGCCGTGGTGAACCGCTTCCGGCTCGACACCGGTTGGTACGCGAAGTACGTGGAGGGCCCCAGGGACGTCAACACCGGCGCCTCCCTCGCGGTCCTGGGCTCCGCGCAGGTCTCCGACTCCACGCTGCTCAAGGCGGCCCGCCAGCTGGAGGCCCTGGTCCGCACCTGGCCGTACTACCCGGTCGGGGAGCTGGACCGCCGCAACCTCCGTGTGGTGATCACCGCCCGGAACGAGCGGATGAGTTCGGTCCCCGAGGTGCGCGCGGCGTTCGGGACCTCGCTCGACGACCGCTACTGGGCGGGGATGGGCGCCACCGACTACCTGCCGGTGTCCGTGGGCACCGAGGCGAACCTCGCGGACAACCAGGGCCGGGAGAACGTCTTCGTGCACGAATTCGGCCACTCGGTGGCGGACATGGGCCTCCGGCACATCGACCCGGCCTTCACCGGCGAGTTGCAGAGCGCGTACGACCAGGCCCGCGCGTCCGGCCGCTGGGCCAACACGTACGCCATCAGCAACACCAGCGAGTACTGGGCCGAGGGCATCCAGAGCTACTTCGACGTGAACTACGAGGGCCGCCCCGGCGGCGACGGCGTCCACAACGACATCAACACCCGCGCCGAGCTGGCGCGTTACGACGCCCCGCTGTTCCGCCTGCTCGACCGCGTCTACCGGGGCGCGGCGCTTCCCTCGTAACCCGGAGGGATCACCGCCCGTCCAGCTGCAACGGCGGATTCGGGTCGGTCTCGTCGCTCATGAAGTCCTTCATGCCCTGCCACAGCGACCGCGCCCGGTGCACCGTGGCGCCCCGCGCATCGGCCAGGACCTCCGCGCGCTCGCCGAATCCGACCGGGAGCGGCGGGAGGCCGAGCGCGGTCAGGGTGCGGATCAGGAGCTGCGACGGGTCGCCCGGGTCGCGCAGCAGCCGCGCGATCTCCCGGGCGTCGCCCTGACCGGCCGCGCCGACGAGCAGGTCCGCGTGCCGGCGCGCGGTCTCCTGGGAGGGCGAAGCGCCGGGCCCCGCCCACCGGTGCCGGGCAGCCGTCCGGCCCTTGGCGACGACGGACAGGACGCACGCGTCGTCCCCCTCGCGCCGGGCGACCAGCGTGGTCATCCCGGCGGAGTCGAAGGCGCTCTCCGCCACCGCCGCCAGCCCGTCGAGCCGCAGCACCGACGCCCGCCGCCCGCGCTTGCCCGGCGCCTCCTCCGAGGGGGCCGACTCCATCAACGTCCACCGCCCGGCCGGGGCGAGCCGCACGGTGGCCCCGCACAGCAGCAGCTCCTGCGAGACGCGCTGCGGCGGGCCGGGCACGTACGCGATCTCGTGGGCCGCCTGCGCATTCGCGGAGGACGGCAGGGGCACGGCGGGGGCGGGGACAGTGCCGTTACGGGGGATGGAGGCGGCGAGACCGGCGCGGGCGCCCTCCCGGACCTCCCGGAACGCCTCCAGGGGCTCGCCCATGTAGACCCAGGGGTGCGCGGTGGCGTACCGCCCGATGGAGCGGTAGACGTCCAGCGATTCGGCCCAGCGTTCGCGCCCGTTCAGCGCCCACACCAGGTGGTTGCGGATCAGCCGCGCGGCGTGGTCCTCGGGCGGGCGCGAGGCGGAGTACGCCTGCGCGGCGGCGATGATCGCGTCGGCCCGGTCGGCGCCGGGGACCCCCCGCTTCGCCTCCCTCGGGACGACCTCGGTCAGGGCCACGACCTCCAGGGCGCGGAGGGGTGAGCCCTCCGGCGCGTCGGCGGCGACGCGGGCCGCGTAGGCGAACATCTCCTCATGGCTGCCGTGCCACTTGGCGGAGAGGTACTGGATGGCGTGCACATGGGTGGGCAGGTGGTGCGGCGCGCAGGCGAGCGCTTGCCCCAGGCACTCCTCGAAGACGTCGCGCGGCGCCTGGGCACCGATGCAGTGGGGCAGGACCGCGGACCACGGCACCGGGTCGCCGGGGCTCGCCTCGACGGCCGCCTCGATGACGGGCAGCGCGTCGTCCAGCAGCGTGCGGAAGGCCCGGTACTGCTCCTCGCTCACGTCCTTGGCACGCGCGGCCGTGCGGACCTCCCACGCCTCTTCGATACGCCGGAACGCCTCCACGACCAGCGCGTCGGGGTCCTCCGGCCAGCCCGCGTCCATCCCGGCGAGCGCGGTGACGACCTCGTGCCGGAGCACCCAGTCCCCCTCCGCGCGCGTGGCGGCGAGCAGCGCGCGCACCGGCTCGTACGCCCCCTGCCGGGCGGCGGCCAGCGGCTCGACGGCCCGCGCGTCGGGCGCGCCCACGACGACCGCGTGATCCGGCACGAGCCCGACCCCGGTCGCCTCCAGGTTCCGCACCATCCGCCCCACTTTGCCGAACACCGGCGCCCCCTCCGTAAACCCGTATGTGGGGGCCATGATCCCCGCCGCCCCGCAGGCCCGACGACCGGGCCCCCCGCAACCCCTTCGCGGTGATCCGGCCACCGACCTACCGGCGTCCGTCTTCGCCCTCGCCGCATTCCTCGACCCACGCGCAGAGTCGGCGCATGACGCTCAGGAAGTGGGGGGTGGGGTCCGGGCGGCCCCGCATGTGTGGCGCGTCCTGGAGCCACCGCTGCCACAGGCCCTCCGGTTGCCGGAAGCGGTCGGCCCGTCCGCCTCCGAGGTTCAGGTCGACGTACTGAAAAGCGCCCATGACGACGGCCTGGTCGTACCCGAGATCAGGGCGCCGGAGATAGCGGTCGAGGTAGGCGGCGAGCAGATCCGCGTCGCGCTCCGTTCCGAAACCGGCCAGGGCCACGCTGTAGGCCACGCCGACGCAGCAGACCTCGCCGGCCAGCAGGAGTTCGCCGAGGCGCTCACGGAATTCGGTCCGGCCCGAGACGGCCACCAGCCAAGTCGCAGCCCTCCGTTCCCGCCAGCCGCCCTCGAGAAGTTCGGCGATCTCCTCCGCGGTGATGAGTGCCGCGTCCTCGCGGAGATCGCGCATGAAGCGGCCGCGTTGCGAACAGGGCGCGGGCCGCCTGCCGGAGATCGATGAGGCCGAGCCTGAAGGGTTCGTCCGCGACGAGGTCGGGTGCGTCGCTCGCCCCGCGGCGGCTCCGGGCGGCGGTGGAGTAACCCGTCATTCCGGCACCGGCAGGCACTCGGCCAGCAGGTCCACGACATCGCGCCAGGCGCGCTCCGCGTGCCGTGGGTGGTGGCCGACGCCGGGGAGGGTCGTGTGGTCGACCGGCGGATGGTGGAACGCGTGCAGGGCGCCGCCGTAGACCACGAAGCGCCAGTCGACGCCCGCCGACCGCATCTCGGCCGTGAACGCGTCCCGTTGCGCGGGCGCCATGATCGGGTCCTCCGAGCCGACCCCGGCCCACACCGGACAGCGGATGCGCGCGGCCTCGCCCGGGCGGCCGGTGCCCAGTCCGTTGACGGTCCCGATCGCACGCAGGTCGGCGCCGTCACGCCCCAGTTCCAGCGCGATCATGCCGCCGGTGCCGTAGCCGATGGCGGCGATCCGGTCGGGGTCGGCCCTCGGTTCGGCGCGCAGCACGTCGAGCGCCGCGTGGCCGATGCCCCGCATCCGGTCGGGGTCGTCGAGCAGCGGCAGGCAACGGGCCAGCATCTCCGCCGGTTCGCCCAGGTACCGCCCGCCGTGGAGGTCGAAGGCCAGGGTGACGTAGCCGAGTTCGGCAAGGGCGTCGGCCCGGCGCCGCTCGACGTCGCTGAGCCCCATGCCCTCCGGCCCCAGCAGCACGGCGGGCCGGCGGCCGGTGCCGGCCGGGAGCGCGAGGTGGCCGACCATCGTCAGACCGTCGGCCGGGTACGTGACCGTGCGCGTGGTGACCGTCGTCATGGGACGGACGGTAGTCCGCGTCGGGCGGCGCCGGGCCGGGGTTCACCACCGGCGGAAGCCCTGGGAGAACGGCGCCAGCCGCCTCACCACCACCTCGGCCGCCCTCGCGTGCCGTTCCGCCTCGCCCGGCTGAGCCCGCCCCGGCGGACCCGCACTCTCGCTGTGCGCGACGAGCCTGAAGATCAGGGCGCGGATCAGCATCTGCGGCCAGTCGGGGTGGTCGCCGCGGGCCGTCAACAGGTCGGGCGGAAGGTCGAACCACAGCAGCCCGTCCGCCACCACGATCGCCTCGGCGAACATCGGCGGCCGCCAGTACGGGGAGAAGTCGATCACGACGGGCGCCTGGTCCGGAGCGAACAGGACGTTGCCCGTGAGGTCGCCGTGGATGAGCTGAGCGGAGTCCTGCGCAAGGGGGCGCCGCAGCTCCAGCAGATGCGAGAACGGTACGGCGAGGTCGTCGATCACATCGATGCCCTGCTCGCCCCACGCGACCCGGTCGGCCACGGCCCACGGGTGGGAGTGTTGGCCAAGGAACTCGGGGCGGGGCACACCTCGCAGAGCCTCGTGGAAGGCGCGGCCGGCATCGAGCACACCGGTCCAGTGACCCTCCGGTCCGGACTGACCGGTCAGGAACTCGCCGGCGGTCCAGCCGTCCACGACGCTCCGCCCGTCGGCGGCCCGCAACGGCAGCGGAACGCGGAACCCATGGCCGGATGCGAGCTGCTCGAACAGGGAAGCCGCCCACTCGACCTCGTCGTCGGTGCCCTCGGCAGGCTTGAACACGAACCCCCCGACGCGAACGCTCCGCCCCTGCCCACCCGCCAGCGGGACGGCGGCGCCCTTCACACCGAAGGCGTCGAGGACCGCAGGAGAGGGCACGGCACTGCTCGGCATGTGAGTCACGCCGGGCATCCTGCCGAGGCCATCGGTCCCCGCGCACCTTGTTTTCACCCGACTCGGGGGACGCGCCGGCCGCGTCGGTAGTCTCTGCGGAACAGCCCCGGCGAATTGCGAGAAGCCAGTGGTCCGAGACCTGTACAACGTCCGTGTGCAGTCGCCGGAAGGCGGCCCCACGCCGCTGACCGACGAGGAAGAACAGCGCGCGCGAGCGGTACTGTTCAGCGATCTCGGCAACGCCGTCTCCGAACGGGGCTGGGTCCGGTTCCCCGCGTACTCGCCGGAGGAACGCCGCCGACTGGTCGACGTCGCGCACCGCCTCAGTGCCCACTGGGGGCAGCAGGTGTTCATCGAGGCGGAAGACCAGTGCGCCATGAAGCTCTACCTCGCCGGCCACGGACCGCAGCCGATGAACCCGCCGCTGCCGTAGCGAGGAAACGCGGCCGTCTCTTCGTTCACAGGCTGTGGACGCCGCCGACAGACCGCACGACGGCCCGCTACGCCCGGGGCGCCCGCGCCCCCGCACCGGCCGTGACCGTCATCGGCGAACTCCGGAACGACAGCACCACCGCCAGCGCGCAGCCGCCGGTGATCGCCCAGTCGGCCAGGTTCATCACGCTGAAGTCCCGGACGGCGATGAAGTCGACCACCGCGCCCTGGAAGTCGCCCGGGGCGCGGAAGAGGCGGTCGGTCAGGTTGCCGAGGGCGCCGCCGAGGAGCAGGCCGAGGGCGACGGCCCACGGGGTGCTCGCCAGGCGGCGTGAGTAGCGGACCACGACGACGGCCACGGCCGCGGCGATCACGGTGAAGACGATCGTCGTCGCCTCCCCCATGCCGAAGGCGGCGCCGGGGTTGCGCTGGACCCGCAGCACGAGCCAGTCCCCGAGCACGGACACGGTCGTACGCCCTTCGAGCTTCGCGACCACCGCCAGCTTGGTCCCGAGGTCGACGGCGTACGCAAGAGCCGCAACCGCCCACAGCAGGTAGCCGCGCCTGCGCGCACCCGTGTCGCCCGTCGTCACGTCCGGCATGTTCGCCCTCCCGGCCCTCGTCGCGCCACGGACGGCACGCTCCCGGCAGGGAACGTATCCCGCTCACGGGCTCCCGGTCACCGCCCGCCCCCGCAGCTCCCGCCGCAGTATCTTCCCCGACACCGCCCGGGGCACCGTTTCGATGAATTCGACCGCCCGGACCTTCTTGTACGGGGCCACCCGCTCCGCCACCCAGGTCATCAGGTCCTCCGCCGTCACCGCCGCGCCCGCGCTCCGGACCACGTAGGCCTTCGGGATTTCGTTGCCGTCGGGGTCCTGGATGCCGATCACCGCCGCGTCCGCCACCCCCTCGTGGCCGAGCAGGAGCGCTTCCAGCTCCGCGGGGGCGACCTGGTAGCCCTTGTACTTGATGAGCTCCTTCACGCGGTCGACCACGAAGAGCCAGCCCGCCTCGTCGACCCGGCCGACGTCGCCGGTGTGCACCCAGCCGTCCGGGTCGATCATCTCGGCGGTGGCGTCGGGGCGGCCCAGGTACCCCTTCATGACCTGGGGGCCCCGGATCAGGATCTCGCCGGGCTCCCCGGGCGGGGCGTCGAGCGTCGGGTCGTCCAGGGACACGATCCGCATCTCCGTGCTCGGGAGCAGCGTGCCGACCGCGCCCGGCGGCGGGTTCTCGGCGGCGAGCGGGACGACGTGCGTGCCCGGGGACAGCTCCGTCATGCCGTACGCCTGGCGGACCGGCGGCAGCCCCAGGCGGCGGGAGCAGGCGGCGGCCAGGTCCGCGTCCAGCGGGGCGGCGGCGCTGACGATGTACTCCAGCGACGACAGGTCGTAGCGGTCGACCACCGGGTGCTTCGCGAGCGCCAGCACGATCGGCGGAGCCACGTACAGGCCGTTGATCCGGTGCGACTCGATCGCCGCCAGGAACTGCGCGAGGTCGAAGCGCGGGAGGACGACGATCGTGGCGCCCAGCCGCAAGGGGGCGTTCATCAGGGCCGTCAGGCCGTAGATGTGGAAGAACGGGAGGACGGCCAGAATCCGATGTCCCTCCCCCAACGGCACGAACGGGACCAGCTGTTCCAGGTTCGTCGCCATCGACCGGTGCGTCAGCATGACGCCCTTCGGCGCGCCCGTCGTGCCCGAGGAGTACGGGAGGGCCGCGACGTCCTCCGCCGGGTCCACGGTCACCATCGGTTCCGGGGCGGTCGTGGTGAGCATGTCCAGGAGCGAGGCGTGCCCCTCCGCGTGGTCGCAGACGAACACCTCCTCGATGCCGCCCACGAGTTCGGCGGCCCGGCGGGCGACCGCCAGCAGCGGGGACACCGTGACGATCCAGCGCGCCGAGGAGTCGCGGAGCTGCTTCGCGAACTCCTCCGCCGTGGCCAGCGGGTGCACCGTCGTGACCGTGGCGCCCGCCCGCGTCGCCGCGTGGAAGACGGCCGGGTACGCGATGGTGTTCGGGCTGTGCAGGGCGAGCACGTCGCCCTTGACCAGGCCGGCGGCGGCGAGACCGGCGGCGATCCTGCGGTGGAAGGCGTCGAGCTGCGCGTACGTGAGGCGGCTGCTCGCGTTGGTGCCGTCGATCAGGGCGACGGTCTCGCCGAACCGCTCGGTGGCGTGCCCGAGCACCGCGTCGTGGATGGCGGTGTCGAGCGGCTGTACGTCGGGGTAATCGCTGCGGAACACATGCGCCATGCTGGGTCGGTCCCTTCGATGCGGTGGGGGCGTCGGCCTCTCGCGTGCGTACGGGCAACTGTGCTCTTCTCAGTAGGACTTGGGGAGACCCAGGGTCTGGTGGGATACGTAGTTCAGGATCATTTCCCGGCTTACGGGCGCGATCCGCGCCACCCGGGCCCCCGTGATCAGCGAGGCCAGACCGTACTCGCGCGTGAGCCCGTTGCCGCCCAGCGTGTGCACCGCCTGGTCCACCGCCTTCACGCACGCCTCACCCGCCGCGTACTTCGCCATGTTCGCCGCCTCGCCCGCGCCGACGTCGTCGCCCGCGTCGTACAGCCGGGCGGCCTTCTGCATCATCAGGCGGGCGAGTTCGAGCTCGATGTGGGCCTGGGCCAGCGGGTGGGCGACGGCCTGGTGGGCGCCGATGGGCTCCTTCCAGACCTGGCGGGTCTTCGCGTACTCGACCGCCCGGCCGAGCGCGTAACGCCCCATCCCGATACCGAAGGCCGCGGTCATGATGCGCTCCGGGTTGAGGCCGGCGAAGAGCTGGAGCAGCCCCGCGTCCTCGTCCCCCACCAGCGCCTCCGCCGGCAACCGCACGTCGTCCAGGACGAGTTCGAACTGCTTCTCCGGGGCGTGGACCTCCATGTCGATCCGGTTCCGCTGGAAGCCGGGCGTCTCGCGCGGGACGATGAAGAGGCACGCCTTGAGCTTGCCGGTCCTCGCATCCTCCGTGCGGCCCACGATCAGCGTGGCGTCCGCGATGTCCACGCCGGAGACGAACACCTTGCGGCCGGTGAGCAGCCAGTCACCACCGTCCCGGCGCGCCGTGGTCGTGATGCGGTGCGAGTTGGAACCGGCGTCCGGCTCGGTGATGCCGAACGCCATGGTGAGGGAACCGTCGGCGAGCCCGGGGAGCCACTGCCGCTTCTGCTCCTCCGTGCCGAAGCGGGATATCACCGTGCCGCAGATCGCGGGCGACACGATCATCATGAGGAGCGGGGAGCCGGACGCGCCCAATTCCTCCAGCACGATGGACAGTTCCGCCATCCCGGCGCCGCCGCCCCCGTACTCCTCGGGGAGGTTCACGCCGAGGAAGCCCGCCTTCGCGGCCTCGGCCCACAGCTCGCGGGGGTGGCCGCCCTCGCTGACGAGGGACTGCATGTACGCGCGCCCGTACCGCTTCCCGAGGGCGGCGACGGCGGCGCGCAGGGCCTGGTGCTCTTCGGTTTCGAGGACGGTGCTCGTGCTCATGCGGGCTGCTCCTCAGAAGGGTCCGTGGATGATTCAGTGACTACGGCCAGCAGGGCGCCGACCTCCACCTGGAGGCCGGGCGCGGCGTGCAGGGCGGTGAGCGTGCCGGAGGCGGGGGCGAGGACGCGGTGCTCCATCTTCATCGCCTCCAGCCAGATCAGCGGCTGCCCGGCCGTCACGGCGGCCCCCTCCGCGAGGCCGTCCGCGAGGCGGACCACCGTGCCGGGCATGGGGGCGAGCAGCGAGCCGGGCTCGGTGCGGTCGGCGGGGTCGGTGAAGCGGGGCAGCACGGTGAAGGTGTACGCGCCGGAGGCGGTGTCCACGTACGCCCTGGTGTCGTGGACGGTTACGTGGAAGGTCCGCGTCACCCCGTCGGTCTCCAGCGTGACGCGGTCGGGGGCGGCGGCCACGACGCGGACGCCGTCGTCGGGGACGGACAGGCCCGCGCGGCCGGAGCGGTACGTGATCTCGTGCTCGCTGCCGTCCGGTTCGCTGCGGTAGCGCCGGGCCTGGGGGCGGGACGGCAGGTTCCGCCAGGCGCCGAAGCGGGCGACGCCGCCCGCCGCCACGCCCCGTGCCGCCTCCGCCAGGGCCGCCGCGGTGGCCGCGAGCCGGGCGGCGGCCCCGTCGCCCGGAGCCGTCAGGGCCGCCAGGTGGCCGTCGTAGAACCCGGTGTCCGGCCGGCCGCCCACGAAGTCCGGGTGCCGCAACGAGCGGACGAGCAGGTCCCGGTTGGTCACCGGGCCGTGGATGCGCGCCCGCTCCAGGGCGCGGGCGAGCAGCCGCACCGCCTCGGCCCTGGTCGGCGCCCGGGCGATCACCTTGGCGATCAGCGGGTCGTAGTGCACGCCGATCGTGTCGCCGCCGGTGTACCCGGTGTCGAGCCGCACCCCCGGCTCGTCCGGGACCCGGAGCGAGAGCAGTGCTCCGGTCTGCGGCTGCCAGTCTCGCGCCGGGTCCTCCGCGTACAGCCGCGCCTCCACGGCATGCCCGACCGGTGACGGCGGCCCGGCGGCGGGCAGCGGCTCGCCCTCCGCGATCCGGAGCTGGAGCGCGACGAGGTCGAGCCCGAACACCTCCTCGGTCACCGGGTGCTCCACCTGAAGGCGCGTGTTCATCTCCAGGAAGTACGGCCGCCCGCCGGGAGCGACCAGGAACTCCACGGTCCCGGCGCCCCGATAGCCCACGGCCCGGGCCGCCGCCACCGCCGCCTCGTGCAGCCGCTCCCGCAGCTCATCGGGCAGAACGGGCGCGGGCGCCTCCTCGATGACCTTCTGGTGCCGCCGCTGGAGCGAGCAGTCCCGGGTCCCCAGCGCCCACACCCCGCCGTGCTCGTCCGCCATCACCTGGACCTCGACGTGCCGGCCGCGCTCCACGTACGGCTCGGCGAACACCTCCCCGTCCCCGAACGCGGACAGCGCCTCGGCCCCGGCGGCGGTCAACTCGCCCGGCAGGTCCCCCAGATCCCGCACGATCCGCATCCCCCGCCCCCCGCCGCCCGCCGCCGCCTTCAGCAGCAGCGGCAGGTCCTCGGCGGTCGCGGCGGCCGGGTCCACCGGCGCGAGGAGCGGCACCCCGGCGGCGGCCATCAGCTCCTTGGCGCGGGTCTTCGACGCCATCAGCTCGATCGCCTTCACGGGCGGCCCGATCCACCGCAGCCCGGCGTCCTGCACGGCGGCGGCGAAGTCCGCGTTCTCGGAGAGGAACCCGTACCCGGGGTGCACGGCGTCCGCCCCGGCCGCCAGCGCGGCGGCCACGACGAGATCGCCGCGCAGATACGTATCGGCGGGGGCCGCGCCCGGCAGCCGTACGGCGGTGTCGGCCTCCCGGACGTGCAGTGCGCCGGCGTCCGCGTCGGAGTACACGGCGACGGTGGCGATGCCGAGGGCCCGGCAGGTGCGGAAGATCCGGCAGGCGATCTCGCCCCGGTTGGCGACCAGCAGACTCTTGATCATCTCAGCTCACATCCGGAAGATTCCGAAGCCGCCCCGGGCGCCCTCGACCGGTGCGGTGTGGATGGCGGACAGGCACAGGCCGAGGACGGTCCGGGTGTCGCGCGGGTCGATGACCCCGTCGTCGTACAGCCGCCCGGACAGGAACATCGGCAGGGACTCGGACTCGATCTGCTGCTCGACCATCGCGCGCAGGGCGGCGTCCGCCTCGTCGTCGTACGGGCGGCCCTTCGCGGCGGCCGAGGCGCGGGCGACGATGGAGAGCACCCCGGCGAGCTGCTGCGGGCCCATGACGGCGGACTTGCTGCCGGGCCAGGCGAAGAGGAAGCGCGGGTCGTACGCCCTGCCGCACATCCCGTAGTGCCCGGCGCCGTAGGAGGCGCCCATCAGGACCGACAGGTGCGGGACCTTCGAGTTCGAGACGGCGTTGATCATCATCGCGCCGTGCTTGATGATGCCGCCCTGCTCGTACTCCTTGCCGACCATGTAGCCCGTGGTGTTGTGCAGGAAGAGCAGCGGGATGTCGCGCTGGTTGGCGAGCTGGATGAACTGCGCGGCCTTCTGCGACTCCTCGCTGAAGAGCACGCCCTGCGCGTTGGCCAGGATGCCGACCGGATAGCCGTGCAGCCGCGCCCAGCCGGTGACCAGGCTCGTCCCGTACAGCGGCTTGAACGCGTCGAAGTCCGAGCCGTCGACCAGCCGGGCGATCACCTCGCGCGGGTCGAACGGCACCTTCAGGTCACCGGGGACGATGCCGATCAGCTCGTCCTCGTCGTACTTGGGCGGCTCGGCGGGGCCCGGATCGGCGTGCGCCTTGCGCCAGTTGAGGCGGGCGACGATGCGGCGGGCCTGACGGAGCGCGTCGTGCTCGTCGACGGCGAAGTGGTCGGCGAGCCCGGACGTCCGGGCGTGCATCGCGGCCCCGCCGAGCGATTCGTCGTCGCTCTCCTCACCGGTCGCCATCTTGACGAGCGGCGGTCCGCCCAGGAAGACCTTCGAGCGTTCCTGGATCATCACGGTGTGGTCGGACATGCCGGGGACGTACGCGCCTCCGGCGGTCGAATTGCCGAAGACCACGGCGACGGTGGGGATTCCGGCGGCGGAGAGCCGCGTGAGGTCGCGGAAGAGCGCGCCGCCGGGGATGAATATCTCCTTCTGGGACGGGAGATCGGCGCCCCCGGACTCGACCAGGCTGATGACCGGAAGCCGGTTGGCGAAGGCGATCTCGTTCGCGCGCAGGGCCTTCTTCAGCGTCCACGGGTTCGAGGCCCCGCCGCGTACGGTCGGGTCGTTGGCGGTGATCAGGCACTCGACGCCCTCCACCACCCCGATCCCGGTGACGAGCGAGGCGCCGACCGCGTACTCACTGCCCCAGGCGGCGAGCGGCGACAGCTCCAGGAACGGCGTGTCCGGGTCGAGCAGCAGCTCGACGCGCTCGCGGGCGAGCAGCTTGCCGCGCCCCCGGTGCCGCTCGACGTACTTCTCGCCGCCGCCCTCCAACGCCTTGGCGTGCGCGGCCTCCAGCTCGGCCAGCTTGTCGAGCATCGCGGCCCGGTTGGCCGCGTAGTCGGGGCTCGCGGTGTCGAGCCCGGTGGGCAGGACGGTCATGCGGGCACCTCCAGAAGGGTCACGGGTATCTCCAGGTGGCGGGCGCGCAGCCACTCGCCCAGCGCCTTGGCCTGCGGGTCGAAGCGGTGCTGCGCGGCGACGCCTTCGCCGAGCAGCCCGCGCACGGTGAAGTTCAACGCCCGCAGGTTGGGAAGGACATGGCGTACGACAGTGAGGTCGGCGGTCTCCGGGAGGAGTTCGCGGAAGCGGTCGACGGTCAGCTCGTGCGCGAGCCAGCGCCACGCGGTCTCGTCCCGGACCCACACCCCGACGTTGGCGTCCCCGCCCTTGTCCCCGCTCCGGGCCCCGGCGACGCGGCCGAGGGGGCGCGGCGGGTGGGCCCGGGGTCCAACGGCTGTGGCAGGGGCGGCTGTTCGACGTCTCGCAGCTCTTGCGTCCGCACCGGAGGGCTCAGGAAACTGCGCGTCCCGTCCGGCAGTACGGCAACGTGCTCCACGTCCGCCGCCGGTACGTACCGCGCCTCGAACACCCCGTACGGCGCGCCCTTCCCGGGCGGGGCGGTGACATGGAAGCCGGGGTAGCTGCCGAGGGCCAGCTCGATCGCCGCGCCGGACAACGCCCGGCCCACGGGCTCCTGTTCGGGGTCCCGCACCACCAGCCGGAGCAGCGCGCTCGCGGTCTCCTCGGTGTCGGCGTCGGCCCGGTCCGTACGGGGCAGCTCCCAGCGGACCTCCTGCGGCCGGCGCCCGGCGCGCGCGAAGGCGTCCGCGCACTGGTCCCGGACCAGCGCCGCCTTGGCCTCGATGTCGAGACCGGTGAGGACGAAGACGACCTCGTTGCGCCAGCCGCCGAGCCGGGTCAGCCCGGCCTTGAGCGTGGGCGGCGGGGCCTCCCCGCGTACGCCGGAGACCGCGACCCGGTCCGGACCGTCCTGCGTCAGCCGTACGGTGTCGAGCCGGGCGGTCACGTCGGGGCCCGCGTACCGGGCTCCGCCCGTCTCGTACAGGAGTTGGGCGGTGACCGTGCCGAGGTCCACGACGCCGCCGGTGCCGTCGTGCTTGGTGATGACCGAGCTGCCGTCCGCGTGGATCTCCGCGACCGGGAAGCCGGGGCGGCGGATGTCGTGGTCGCGGAAGAAGGCGTAGTTGCCGCCCGTGGCCTGCGTACCGCACTCCAGGACGTGCCCGGCGACGACGGCCCCGGCGAGCGCGTCGTGGTCCTCGGGGCCCCAGCCGAAGTGGGCGGCGGCTGGGCCGGTGACGAGGGCGGCGTCCGTCACCCGGCCGGTGACGACGACCTCGGCACCGGCCCGCAGGCAAGCCGCGATGCCTGCTCCGCCAAGATACGCGTTGGCCGTGAGAAAGCCCTCCGGTACGGGGATGTTGTCGCCCTCCACATGCGCGACCCGCACCGGCACGCCGACCTTCTCGGCCAGCTCCCGGATCGCGTCGGCGAGCCCGGCCGGGTTGAGGCCGCCCGCGTTGGCGACGATCCGCACCCCGCGCTCGTGGGCGAGCCCGAGGCCGTCCTCCAACTGCCGCAGGAACGTGGAGGCGTAGCCCCGCGACGGGTCCTTGAGGCGGCTGCGGCCGAGGATCAGCATGGTCAGCTCGGCGAGATAGTCGCCGGTGAGGACGTCGAGCGGGCCGCCGGTGAGCATCTCGCGCAGGGCGTCGAAGCGGTCGCCGTAGAAGCCGGAGGCGTTGCCGATGCGGAGGGGTTCCGGCGCCCCGCGCCCGGTCATCGCTCCCCCTTCGGCGCCCGCCCCGCCCCCGCCGGCCCCGCGAACGCCTGCGCGATCGACAGCCAGGCGTCCGCGTCCGCCCCGGCCGCGCGGACCGCCAGGTCGTCGCGGTGGGCGCGCTGCGTGACGAGCAGGCAGAAGTCGTGCAGCGGCCCGGTGACCCGCTGCCCGGCGTCCTCGGGGCCGTACGTGATCAACTCGCCGTCCGGCGCGGTCAGTTCCACCCGGAATTCCTCGCTGGGCGGTTGCTTGCCCCGTACGAGGAAGGCGTAGTCACGGGCCCGGACGCCGATGCGGGCGACGTGCCGCAGCCGGGCGGTGGGGGTGCGGGTGACCCCGAGGGCGTCGGCGATGTCCTGGCCGTGCGCCCAGGTCTCCATCAGCCGCCCGGTCGCCATGGAGGCGACGCTCATCGGCGGCCCGTACCAGGGGAACTTCGACCCGGCGGGCGCCGCGCGCAGGGCCTCCCGCAAGCGCTCGCGGCCCTCGCGCCAGCGGACGAGCAGCGCGTCCGGCGGGTACGCCGCGACGATCTCCTCGGCGGCCCGGTCCACGAAGCCCTCGGGGTCCTCCATGGCCTTCGCCACCTCGTCCCCGAAGCGGCCGGGGTCGGTGACGGAGATCAGCGCGACGTCGTCGGTCCAGCTCAGGTGGGCGATCTGATGGGCGAGGGTCCACCCCTCGGCCGGGGTCTCCCCCGCCCACTGTCTCGCGGTCGCCCCGGCGACGAGCAGATCCAGCTCCAGGCTCTCGCTGCGCAGATCGTCCAGCACGGCTGAGGCATCGGACACGGTGCGCTCCCCTCGGGGCGTGACGGCGTGCCCGGGAGCCTGCCAGCGGAACGTAAAACAATCAAGCATGCTTGCATGATTTTTTTACGGTGCCCGGCTCCGCGATGCGCTCAGTGGGCACGGCGCTCGGCTTCGGCATGCCACCAGCGGGGCGGCGACGCGCCGGTCACCCGGGAGGACGGCTGTTCGGGGTGCAGCCCGAGCGGCCGCAGCGCTTCGGCGGGCACGCGAACGTCGAACCAGCCGTGCCAGTGCCCGTCGGCGCCGACACCGCAGGCCAGGTTCACCTGGATCTCGCCCGGCGCGAAGGGCATCCAGTCGATGCCCCGGTCCCGCAGTCAACCGCGCACGGCCGCCATCGGAGGAAGGCGGCCGGGCAGGTTCTCGTAAGCGGCGACGGTGATCCACTCGGCGGGCGGGGTGTCCATGGGCCCATGATGCCGGGCGGGCCTTCCGCTCAGCGAGCGGGCTGGCGGGGTGCCTTCACCTCCGGCACCGACACCGACTCCGCCTCCCGGGAGGCGGCCCGCGGCGCAGCCGCGTTCCGCAGCAGCGTCGCCGCGAGCACCAGCGCTACGGTGACGAGCCCCGCGCCCACGCGGAAGGCGAGCTGGTAGCCGGAGGTGAGCGCCGAGGCGGGGGGCGCGCCGTCGCCGGTCAGGGCCTCGGTGTGCGAGGTGGCGAGGGTGCTGAGGACGGCGAGGCCGAAGGCGCTGCCGATCTGCTGCATGGTGTTGAACATGCCGGAGGCGATGCCCGAGTCCTCCGGCGTCGCCCCGGACATCGCGAGCGTGGCGAGCGACGGCATGGCGAGGCCGAAGCCGATGCCCAGCGGCAGCAGCGCCGGGAGGACGTCCGCCGCGTAACTCCCGTCCGCCGGTACGCGCCCCAGCACCGCGAGCCCCGCCGCGATGAGCGCGAGCCCCGGCAGCAGGACCGTGCGCGGGCCGAAGCGGGCGATCAGCGAGGGCGCGAGGCCGAGGGACAGGGCGCCGATGGCGACGGAGACCGGGGAGAGGCCGAGCCCGGTGCGGATCTCGTCGTATCCGAGCACCTTCTGCACGTACAGCACGCACAGGAACTGGAAGCTGAACATCCCGGCCACCATCAGCGCCTGGATCCCCATCGCCCCCGCGACCACCCGCGACCGGAACACGCGCAGCGGAAGCAGCGGGTGGGCCGCCCTCGCCTGACGCACCACAAAGCCGAGCAGCAGGGCGAGGGCGGCGGCGCCGAGGCCCAGCGTGTGCGCCGAGGCCCAGCCGTGCGCGGCGGTCCCGACGATCGTGTAGACGCCGAGCATCAGCGCGGAGGTGACCAGGAGCGCGCCCGCGGCGTCGGCGCCCCGGCCCAGCCCCGACCCGCGTTCGGGCGCGAGGACGCGTCCGGCGGCGAGCACGGCGACGGCGCCGATCGGCACGTTGATGACGAAGATCCAGTGCCAGCTGAGGGCCTGCGTGAGGACGCCGCCCGCGAGGAGGCCCAGCGAGCCTCCGGCGGACTGGACGAAGCTGTAGACGCCGATCGCCTTCGCCCGCTCCCTGGCCTCGGGGAACAGCGTCACCACCATGCCGAGCGTCCCGGCCGAGGTCACCGCGCCGCCGACGCCCTGGACGAAGCGGGAGGCGAGCAGCGTCGCGGGGTCCTGCGCGAGTCCGCACAGCAGGGACGCCGCCGTGAAGAGGGCGAGCCCGGCGACGAAGACGCGCTTGCGTCCGACGAGGTCGCCGAGGCGGCCGGAGAGCAGCAGCAGGCCGCCGAAGGGGACGAGGTAGATGTTGACCACCCAGGCCAGGGCGGACGGCGAGAAGCCGAGGTCGCGCTGGACGGCGGGGAGCGCCACATTGACGACGGTCCCGTCGAGGATGACCATCAGCTGCCCCGCGCAGAGGACGGCGAGGGCGCGCCAACGCGAGTGCGGGGCGGCTGTTTCGGTTCGCGACACGGCGACTACCTCCAAAGGTGCACGTCTTGTTACAGACCTCATCCTCTGTAACCATCGGCCGTGGCGTAAGGAGGCACTTTCATGTCACGCAGTCACACCGATGTGTCCGACCAGGTCATCAGCGAGGCGTGCCCGCTCACCGAGGTCCTGGACCGGGTGGCGGGCAAGTGGAGCATCGGGATTCTGGTCGCGGCGGCGCACGGGCCGGTCCGGTTCACCGAGCTGGAGCGGACCATCGCGGGCATCAGCCGCCGCATGCTGACCCTGAACCTGCGCAAGCTGGAGCGCGACGGGCTGCTGATCCGGACCGTGTATCCGACGGTGCCGCCCAAGGTGGAGTACAGCCTCACGCCGATGGCCCGCGAGCTGCACGCGACGCTCACCGGGCTCGTCGGCTGGGCGGAGCGCCACCGGGCGGACATCACGGCGGCCCGCGCCGCGTTCGACGCGGGCGCCGCGGCGGCGTCCTGACCGGCTACCCCTTCGCGACCTTCCGCACCTGGCTCCGCACCGCCCCCATGCTCGCCCCGATGACCAGCGCGATCGCGAGGGCGTCCGTCAGGGACAGGGCCTGGTGGAGGATGAGGAATCCGGCCATGGCGGCGATCGCCGGTTCCAGACTCATCAGGATGGCGAAGGTGGGCGCGGGCAGGCGGCGCAGCGCGATGAGTTCCAGGGTGTACGGGAGTACGGAACTGAGCAGCGCGACGGCCGCGCCGAGCCCGAGTGTCGTGGGGACGACGAGCTTGGAGCCGGCGTCCATGATGCCGAGGGGCAGCGAGAGGAGCGCGGCGACCACCATCGCCAGGGCCAGGCCGTCGGCCTGGGGGAAGCGGCGGCCGGTGCGGGCGCTGAAGACGATGTACGCCGCCCACATCGCCCCGGCCCCCAGCGCGAAGGCGGCGCCCACCGGGTCGAGCCGGTCGAAGCCACCGCCGCTCAGCAGGACGACGCCGCCGAGGGCGAGGGCCGCCCAGACGACGTTGACCAGGCGGCGCGAGGCGATCACGGACAGGGCGAGCGGGCCGAGCACTTCGAGGGTGACGGCGGCGCCGAGCGGGATGCGGTCGGCGGCCTGGTAGAACAGCGTGTTCATGCCGCCCATGGCGATGCCGAAGGCGATCACGGTGCCCCAGTCGGCCCGCGAGTGGCCGCGCAGTTTCGGGCGGCAGACGACGAGCAGGACGAGCGCGGCGGCGGCCAGCCGCAGGGTGACGACCCCGAGCGCCCCGGCCCGGGGCATCAGCAGCACCGCGATGGCGGCGCCGAACTGCACGGACAGCCCGCCCGCGACGACCAGCGCGACCGGGGCGAGCGCGGCCCGCCGCCCGCCGGGCCGCTCCGGACCGCCGAGCGTCGGCGAGACGACCGCCTCCGGCACGGCGACGGCGGCGGCTGCGGCCGGTTCTGCGGCGGCGGCGGTGGTGGGCCGGTCATTCACTGGGGGCCTGTCCTTCTGGGTCCTGAATCATGCGGTATTTCCACTCCCCCAGGCTAACGGTCAGAAATTGACAAGTTGAAATCAGAAACAGAACAGTTTTCACCACAAGTTCTTCCCAACCCGTTCCCCAATTCTCATATAGTGACGGGGACTTACTCCTGAATCAGCTGTTCCAGTTGTCCCGCTTGTCTCCGGTGCCACGCTCGTCCGAACCGCCCCGTCCGCCGCCGTCCGCCCCAAGGACTCCGCTTTGCGCCCCTCTACCCGGCCGACCGCACTGGCCCTTCCGGTCACGGCCGCCCTCACCGCTGCCCTGAGCGTGTGGGCGACCTTCGCCGCTCCCGCATCGGCCAGGACCGCGGTGGCCTGGGGCTCCGGCGCGGCCGCCGTACTCCTCGTGGCCGCCGTCACCACCGCCGTCCACGCCCGGGCCACGGTGCGCCGGCTCCGCGAGACGCACGCCGCCGAGAGCGCCCGGTTCACGGCGGAGGTCTCGCGCATGGTCTCGGCCTCTGCGGCCGAGGCCCAGAAGTTCACCGCGGAGAACGCCCGCGTCAAGGCGGCCGCCGCCGCCGGGACGGCGAAGGCCAAGGAGGAGGCCGAGGCCGCCGCCGCCCGCCTCACCGCCGAGAACGCCCGGCTGAAGGCCCGCGCCTCGCGCGCCGAGACCGAGCGCTCCGCCGCCCTCACCGCCTGCGCCAACGCGGCCGGCCGGATGCAGGCCCTCGCCACGAGCATGCTCGCCGACCTCCGCGAGATGGAGCACCGGCACACCTCCGAGGACGTCCTCGCCGACCTCCTCCACCTCGACCACCGCACCGCCCAGGCCGGCCGCCTCGCCGACTCCATCGCCGTGCTCACCGGCGCCCGCTCCGGCCGGCGCTGGGCCAAGCCCATCGTCATGGAGTCCGTGCTGCGCGGCGCGATGGGCCGGATCAGCGGCTACCAGCGCGTCCGGCTCCACTCCACCAGCGACGTCGCCGTCGCCGGTCACGCCGCCGAGGGCGTCATGCACGCCCTCGCCGAACTCCTCGACAACGCCGCGAACTTCTCGCCGCCCACCGCCGAGGTCCATGTGTACGTGGAGGAGGTCCCGGCCGGGATCGTCGTCACCGTCGAGGACAGCGGCCTCGTCATGAGCGAGGTGCAGCTGCGCCGGGCGGAGCGCGCGGTCGCCGCCGAGGAGACCGACCTCACCGGCCTGACCGGCACCCGCCTCGGGCTCGCCGTCGTCGGCCGGCTGGCCCGCAAGCACGGCCTGACCGTCTCCTTCCGGCCCTCCGCGCGCGGCGGCACCGGGGCGCTGATGATGCTCCCGCAGGAGATCATCACCCGGACCACCGCGGTCCGGACCGCCCCCGAACCCGCCGCCGCGTCCGCCGAGCCCGAGCCCGTCCACACCCTGGGGACGGACCCCGCCGCCCGGCCCGCCGCCCCCGAGCCCATGCGCTCCGACTCCGCCTCGGACACCACCGGCAACCTCCCGAAGTTCGGCGAGAGCGGCCTGCCCAAGCGCTCGCGCGGGCGCACCCTGGCCGCCGCCGAGGCCAGGGCCCGGGCCACCGCCCCCGAGCCCGCCCGGGAGACCGGCACGGCGGACGACGCGCCCGACCCCAAGGCCCGGGCGGCCCGCTTCAGCAGCTTCCGCAACGCAGTACGGCCCGACTCCCCACCCCCGGAGGACAGCTCCCGATGACCGCGACCACCGACGAGAAGCTCAACTGGCTGCTGGAGGGGCTCCTCGAACGGACCCCCGGCGCCCGGCACGCCCTCGTGCTGTCGAGGGACGGCCTCAAGCTGTGCCGTACGCCGGAACTCTCCGTCGACCAGGCCGACCAGCTCGCCGCGATCTCCGCCGGCATCCAGAGCCTGTCCCACGGCGCGTCCGTGGAGTTCGGCAACGGCAACGGCGGCGTCCGCTCCGCCATGGCCGAGTTCTACGGCGGCATCCTGTTCATCGTGGAGGCGGGCGCCGGCGCCCACCTCGCGGTCGTCGCCGCCGAGAGCGCCGACGTGGGCCTCGTCGGCCACAACATGAGCGAGCTGGTCGAGCAGCTGGGCGAGCACCTGGTCGCCCCGCCGCGCGACCCCGTCGACGCGGTCGCCGCCGCCCGGGGCACGGCCGTATGACGCCCCGCCCCGGCCGGGACGACGCGCCGGACCGGCTGTACACCCTGACGGGCGGCCGCACCCGGTCCGACTCCGCCGCCTTCGACCTGGTCACGCTGGTCGTCGCCGAGTGCGAGCCGGCCCCCGGCATGCAGTCGGAGCACGTCGCGATCCTGCGGATGTGCGAACGGCCCACCGCGGTCGTGGAGATCGCCGCCGATCTCGACCTGCCCGTCAGCATCGTGCGCATCCTGCTCTGCGATCTGCTCGACACCGGCCGGATCAGCGCCCGCCATCCGCGTACCGCACGCGTATCGGACCGGCTTCCCGCCCCGACATCCTGGAACAGGTGCTCGTTGGACTCCGCAACCTCTGACCGCGCCGCCCTGAGAGCGACGGCCGACAACGGACTGAAGATAGTCGTGGTCGGCGGCTTCGGGGTCGGCAAGACCACCATGGTCCGATCCGTGAGCGAGATCCGTCCGCTCAACACGGAGGAGACGATGACCCGCGCGGGCGAGGCGGTCGACCACCTCGACGGCGTCGGGTCCAAGACGTCCACCACGGTCGCCTTCGACTTCGGCCGGATCAGCCTGGACGAACGCTCGGTGCTCTACCTGTTCGGCGCGCCCGGCCAGGAGCGCTTCTGGTTCCTGTGGGACCGGCTGTTCTCCGGCACCCTGGGCGCCGTCGTCCTCGTCGACACCCGGCGCCTGGCCGACTCCTGGTACGCGATCGACCGCCTCGAACACCACGGCACGCCGTTCATCGTCGCCTGCAACGACTTCGGCGGCCCGCTCCACACCGAGCAGCAGATCCGGGAAGCGCTCGACATCTCCCCGGACGTCCCGCTCGTGGAGTGCGACGCGCGCGACCGGTCCTCCAGCAAGTACGTGCTGATCACCCTGGTCGAGCATCTGCACCGGCTCTCGGCGGCCCGTACGGAGGAGGCCCCCGCGCCCGCCGAGGACACCCCCGCCCTGACCCCGGAGCCCACCCCGTGACCGAGTGCCCCCACGCGTCCGGTGCCGTGCCGCTGTACGGACCCCGCTTCCAGGGCGAACCGGCGGCGCTCTACCGGGAGCTGCGGCGCGACCACGGACCGGTCGCCCCGATCGTGCTGCCCGGTGACGTCCCGGCCTGGCTCGTCCTCGGCTACCGCGAGCTGCACCAGGTCACCGGGGACCCGGCCCTCTTCACCCGCGACTCGCAGCTGTGGAACCAGTGGGACGCGATCCCCGACGACTGGCCGCTGATGCCGATGATCAGCCGGGACCAGCCGTCGATCCTCTACACGGTCGGCGAGCGCCACGGCCGCCGGGCGGCCGTGATCTGCGAGGCGCTGGAGGCCACGAACCCCTTCGAACTCAAGAAGAGCACCGAGGAGTTCGCGGACGAACTGATCGACGCGTTCTGCGCGGCCGGTTCGACGGACCTCATCGCTGATTACGCGATGCTCCTCCCCGTACGCGTCCTGGCGAAGCTGTACGGCTTCTCGGACGACAAGGGCCCCGCCCTCGTCACCGCGATGAACGACATGATCAACGGCGGGCCCACCGCGCTGGCCGGCCAGCGGCACATCGCCGCCTCCGTCTACGCGCTGCTCGCCGACCGGCGCGCCGAGCCCGGGGACGACGTCGCCTCCCGGATGCTCGCCAACACCGCCGGGTTCACGGACGAGGACGTGGCCCGGGACCTCATGGTGATGATGGCGGCCGGGCACCAGCCGACCGCCGACTGGATCGGCAACTCGCTGCGCCTCATGCTCACCGACGACCGCTTCGCCGCCTCGCTCTCCGGCGGCCGGCACAGCGTCGGTGAGGCGATGAACGAGGTGCTGTGGGAGGACACCCCCAGCCAGAACATCGCCGGGCGCTGGGCCGCCCGCGACACGCACCTCGGCGGCCGCCACATCAAGGCCGGCGACCTGCTCGTCCTCTCCCTCGCCGGGGCCAACGCCGACCCCCAGGTCCGTACGGACGGCTCGACGCTCACCGGCGGCAACAACGCGTTCTTCTCCTTCAGCCACGGCGAGCACCGCTGCCCGTTCCCGGCGCAGGAGACCGCCGAGGTCATCGCCCGTACGGCCATCGAGGTCATCCTCGACCGGCTGCCCGACGTCGACCTCGCCGTCCCCGCCGAGCGGCTGACCCGGCGCCCCTCCCCCTGGCTGCGCGGCCTGACCGACCTACCCGTGACCTTCACGCCCACCCCGGCCCTTGGAGCTTCCAGATGACCGCGCCCGCCGAAGAAGCCACCGACCGCATCGTCCTCGACCCCTTCGTCACCGACCTCGCGGGCGAGAGCGCGCGGCTGCACGCGGCGGGCCCGCTCGCCCGGGTCGAGCTACCGGGCGGGGTGCCGGTCTACACCGTCACGCACTACGCGGAGGCGAAGGCGCTGCTCACCGACAGCCGCCTGGTCAAGGACATCAACGTGTGGGGCGCCTGGCAGCGCGGCGAGATCCCGCTCGACTGGCCGCTCATCGGCCTCGTCAACCCGGGCCGCACCATGCTCACCGCCGACGGCGCCGAGCACCGCCGGCTGCGCGGCCTGGTCGCGCAGGCGCTCACCGTGCGCCGGGTGGAGCGGCTGCGCGAGGGCATCGAGGCCCGTACGAAGGTGCTGCTCGACCGGCTGGAGGAGCACGCGGCGGGCGAAACGGTGGACCTGAAGGCGGAGTTCGCCTACCCGCTGCCGATGAACGTGATCAGCGAGCTGATGGGCATCGATTCGGCGGACCTGCCGCGGATGAAGGAACTGTTCGACAAGTTCTTCTCCAACCTGACGCCCCGCGCCGAGGTCCCGCAGATGATGGCGGACATCCACACCCTGTTCTCGCGCATCCTGGCCGAGAAGAAGGAGTCCCCCGGCGACGACCTGACCGGGGCGCTGCTCCTGGCGTCCGAGGACGGGGACCACCTCACCGACGACGAGATCCTCAACACCCTGAAGCTGATCATCGCGGCGGGCCACGAGACGACCATCAGCCTCATCGTGAACGCGGTGGTCGCGCTGGAGACCCACCCCGAGCAGCGGCGGGCGGTGCTGGCCGGCGAGGTGGGCTGGGACGGGGTGATCGAGGAGACGCTGCGCTGGTCGGCGCCGACCTCGCACATCCTGATCCGGTTCGCCACGGAGGACATCGAGGTGGGCGGCCGGGTGCTGCCGAAGGGCGAGGGCGTCATGACGTCGTTCGCGGCGATCGCGCACGACGAGGGGCAGTGGGGGGCGTCGGCCACGGAGTTCGACGCGACCCGCTCCCCGAACCGCCACATCTCCTTCGGGCACGGCCCGCACGTCTGCCCGGGGGCCGCGCTGTCCCGCCTGGAGGCGTCGGTGGCGCTGCCCGCGCTGTACGCCCGCTTCCCGGAGCTGTCCCTCGCCGTCCCGGCGTCCGAGCTGCGCAACAAGCCGATCGTCACGCAGAACGACCTGTACGAACTCCCGGTCACGCTGCGCTGACACCGTACGCACGGAGAAACGTACGGATGTTCCTCCGAGGACCACGAGTCGGACTCCCTGTCTCATCGGACGGACAGGGTGCGCAGCCCGCCGCACCGAGCGGCTACGCTCCGACTCGTGGCCGACATCCAGATTCCCGCTGACATCAAGCCCGCAGACGGGCGCTTCGGCGCCGGTCCCTCCAAGGTGCGGACCGAGGCGCTCGACGCGCTGGCCGCCACCGGCACGTCTCTGCTCGGTACGTCCCACCGCCAGGCCCCGGTGAAGAACCTGGTCGGCGCGGTGCGCGAGGGCGTACGCGACCTCTTCTCCCTCCCCGAGGGATACGAGGTGATCCTGGGCAACGGCGGCTCCACCGCCTTCTGGGACATCGCGACGCACGGTCTGATCGAGTCGAAGTCCCAGCACCTCAACTTCGGTGAGTTCTCCTCGAAGTTCGCGAAGGCCGCCAAGCTGGCGCCGTGGCTGGCGGACCCGACCGTCATCGCCTCCGACCCGGGCACCCACCCGGACCCGCGGGCCGAGGCGGGCGTCGACGTCTACGCCTTCACGCACAACGAGACCTCCACCGGTGTCGCCGCGCCGATCAAGCGCGTCGCGGGCGCCGACGAGGGCGCGCTCGTCCTGGTGGACGCCACCTCCGGCGCGGGCGGCCTCCCGGTCGACATCGCCGAGTCGGACGTCTACTACTTCGCCCCGCAGAAGTCCTTCGCCTCCGACGGCGGCCTCTGGATCGGCGTCTTCTCGCCGGCCGCCCTGGAGCGCGCGGCCCGCGTCCACGCCTCGGGCCGGCACATCCCCGAGTTCTTCTCGCTGCCGACGGCGATCGACAACTCGCTGAAGAACCAGACGTACAACACCCCGGCGCTCGCCACGCTCTTCCTGCTGAACGAGCAGCTGACGTGGATGAACACCCAGGGCGGCCTGGACTTCACGACCGGCCGCACGGCCGCCTCCTCCGGCCACCTGTACGGCTGGGCCGAGGAGTCCAAGTACGCGACCCCGTTCGTCACCGACCCGGCCAAGCGCTCCCAGGTCATCGGCACGATCGACTTCGCGGACGAGATCGACGCCTCCGCGATCGCCAAGGCCCTCCGCGCCAACGGCATCGTGGACACCGAGCCGTACCGCAAGCTCGGCCGCAACCAGCTCCGCGTGGCGATGTTCCCCGCGATCGACCCGTCGGACGTCCAGGCCCTGACGGCCTGCATCGACTACGTGATCGAGAAGCTGTAGCCCGTACGCCCCGGAACGGCCCTGCGCACCGCGAGGTGTGCGGGGCCGTTTCTGCTTCACTCGACCCTACGATGATGGTCTCGACACCAGCCGTCCTGGGAGACCCGCGATGTCCACAGCAGCCGTTGGCGCCGACGATGAGCGGGAACTGCTCAACACAGCGGACAGGATCTCGGAGCTGCATCCCGGCTACCGTGTCGAGATCATCGGGGGAGTGGTCACCGTGGCCCCGCTCCGGGACGGCCCGCACGCGAACGCCCTGACCACGATCATGATCGCGCTCTTCGAAGCCGGGCTCGGCGGCGAGGAGACGGAAGTCCTCCAAGGCATCGGCCTATGGCTGCCGGGCGGCCCCGAAGACTTCGCGGTCCCCGATCTCGCCCTGGTGGACGTGGACTTCGATGATCACCTGATCGAGTACAACTGCTACGACCCCGCCGTCTTCCGCCTCGTCCTGGAGGTCACCTCCAGCAACTACGCCAGCGACCTCCGGCACAAGGTCGCCGCGTACGCCGAGGCGAAGATCCCCGTCTACGTGATCCTCGACCGGAAGCACGAGCGCGTCCACGTCCTCACGGAACCGCTGGGCAGCTCGTACGACCGCCACGAGGTGTGCGCCCCCGGCCAGCAGGCGCCCCTGCCCGCGTCGATCGGCGCCGAGGTGAGCCTCGATGTCGCCGAACTGATCCAGGCGGGCCGCGCCAAGCCCCGTACGCCGGACGCCTGACGCGCTAGAGGCCCAGCCCCCACCGCTCCTCGCCGTCCTCCCACTCCCCCGTCCGCGTCAGACCCGCCCCGGCGGCCACCGCGGCCGACGCCGTGTGTTCGGGGTGGATGTGGGCGATCACGGTGCGCACGCCCGACTCACGCAGATGCGCGACCAGGCCCCGGGCCGCCTCCCCCGCGTAGCCCCGGCCCTGCCACGGGACGCCCACCACCCAGGCGATCTCGGCGCGGTCGCCGCGTACCGTCGCCTGCACGTACCCCACGAGGGCGTCGCCGGAGCGCAGCACCCAGTTCCACCACAGCTCGGCCGGATCCGGGGAGCCCGCCGTCTGCCGCATGTAGCGCGCCCGCAGCCCCTCCGGGGTCTCGGGGGCACCGCCCGTGAAGGCGTGCAGGGCCGGGTCGGCGAGGACGGCGGCCATCTCGGCCGCGTACTCCACCCGCAGGGGCAGCGCGTGCAGGCGGGGCGTGGCGAAGGGCTCGGGGGTGCGGGGGCTCATGGTCCGGGGACCTTACGCGAATCGGCGGCGGCGCGTCCGCTGCCCGGATGAGCCCCGGGCCGTACCGGCGGACCATGGAGGCATGGATACGATCCCGCAGCTCAGGCCCTTCGTGAAGCAGTACGCGGTCCTGCTGAGCACGCGGCGGCAGGACGGGACGCACGCCGACACCCCGGTCAACATCGCGGTCGAGGGCGACCACGCCTACATCCGGACGTTCTCCTCGGCGTGGAAGGTGGAACGCATGCGCAACCACCCGGTGGTGCGGATCGGCCCGTGCACCGTACGCGGCCACCCCACCGGCCCCCAGATCGAGGCCCACGCACGCCTCCTCCCGGCGGGCTCGAAGGAGAACACGCACGCGTCGCGGATGCTGTCCCGCAAGTACCCGGCGATGCAGGGCGTCCTCGTCCCGCTCACCCACCGGCTGAAACGGGACCGGACACTCCATTACGAGATCCGGCCCATGGATTCCTGAGTCAAGTCCCGCCCTGGGTAGGTAAGTTGGAGGAGCTGCCGGCCGACGGGAGGGCGATGACACCGGGGACCGCCGAGAGCGCGGCGCGCCTCCTCCTCGACCTGGCCGCCCGCGCCGCGACCGACGCCCGCGCCCTGGAGTGGTTCCTCGGCGCCGAGGCCCGGGCGGCGGCCGAGGAAGTGCGCGCCGGGACCGACCTGCCCGACGGAAGCGTGTGGGCCCTCGGGGCCCTCGCCCTCGGCCACGCCGAGTGGTCCCGCTTCCTCGCCGTCCACGAGGCCGACCCGGTGGCCCTCGGCGCCGCCGTCCTCTGGTTCGCCGCGCTGGACGGCCTCGCCCCGGAACAACTGCCGCACGAGCTGCGCCCCCTCTTCGCGACGCTGGCCGGCCGACCGGACGGCGCCGCCACCGAGCCCGGCCTCGCGTACCAGGCGGCCGTCGGGATGACCGTGCTGTTCCAGCAGGGCCGCGCCCCAGGCGCCCTGCCGCTCGCCGAGACGCTGTTGCGCCACGCCGCCGCCACCGCGGGCGAGGGCAGCCTCGAACAGGGCTGCTACCTCTCCGACCTGGGGATCGTCCTCCTCTACGCGACCCAGGCCGGCTCCGGACCGCAGGCACTCGCCGCCGCCGACGAGGCGTCCCGCGCCGCCGTCCGCTGCGCCCCGGGCCCCCGCGACGAGCAGGCCCGCCGGCACGGCAACCTCGGCCACGTCCTCCGGCACCGGGCCGAGGCGACCGGCGACCCGGACGCCGTCCGGGAAGCGGTCACCGCGCTGCGGACGGCGGCGGAACTCACCACCTGGAACAACCCGCACCGCCCGCAGATCGGCGCCACCCTCGGCTCGGCCCTGTGCGCGGCGGCCAGGGTCCTGGACGACCCCGCGCTCCGCCAGGAGGGCGTCACCCGGCTGCGCGAAGCCCTCGCCGAGCCCGACGCCCCGCTGCCCTCCCGCGCCTCGTTCCTCTCCGACCTGGGCGTCGCCCTCGTCCAGGGCTCCCCGCGGGACCGCGCGGCGTACGAGGAGGGCATCGCCGCCTGCCGCGAGGCGGCCGAAGCCGCGCCCAGCCCCTACGAACGCACCGTGTACCTCACCAACCTCGGCCTCCTCCTCGGCGGCCACGCCGTCAACACCGAGGACCCGCAGGTCCTGGAGGACGCGTACGCCGTCGCCCGGGAGGCCCTGGCCGGCGCACCGGACGGGCACCCCGTCCGCGCCCAGGCGCACTGGGTCCTCTCCCGGGTCCTGGAGGCCCGGTACGAGGCGTCGGGCAGCCCGCGCGACCTGGCGGACGCCGTCGCCCACGCCCTGCCCGGGATGGCGGGCATGCCGCCCGGCGACCTGGTCCGGCGCGTGCTGCACGCCGTCGAACTGGCCGACCTGGTGACCAAGCGGGCCCTCCGGCAGTCCCGGACCACCGTCCCGGAGAGCGACCCGGCCGACGTGCGCGCCCCGGCCGCCCTGATCCGCGCCCTGGCCGGGGACCTGCCGCCCCGCTCCCCCGAGCGCGCCCGGGTCCTGGCGGCGCTCGGGCGCTGCCTCCGCCTGTCCCGCGACCCGGCCGACGTGGACGAGGCCGTCGACCGCTTCCGCGAGGCGCTGGCCCTGCCCTCCCCCGAGGACGGCTTCGAGGCCGCCACCCGCTTCGCCCTCGGCGCGGCGCTGGCCCACCACGCGGGGGCGGACGAACAGGCGTGGCGGGCGGGCGCCGACGAGATGCGCGGGGCGCTCGCGCTGCTCCCGCCCGGCGGCCAGGCGTACTGGGACTGCCACGCGGAGTTCACGAACATCCTCACCGCACGGGCCGACGAGACGACCGGCGTCGAGCTGTACGAGGAGGTGCTGCGCCTCCTCCGCGAGCAGCTGGCCCACGCCCCGCTCACGCGCACCGAGCACTCCGTCTTCCGGTCGAACACCGGCCTGGTCCAGCTGAAGACCGCGCTGCGCACCGGCCGCCCCGAACTGCTCACCGAGGCGGTGGCGTCCCACCGCGACGGCGTCGCCCGGTCCTCACCGGACGACCTGCTCCACGCCCACCAGCTCCTCTGCTTCGGTGAGGCCCTGCTCGCCCGCGCCGAGTTCTGCTCGGACACCGCCGCGCTGCGGGAGGGCATCGAGGTCCTGCGCCGGGCGGTGGCCGCCTCCGACGAGGACAACTACGGCGGGCCCGCCTCCCGCACCGCGCTCGGAGACGCCCTGCGCAACCTCGCCCGGCTCGCCGCCGACCCCGCCCCGCTGGAGGAGTCCGTCCGCTGGCACCGCGAAGCCCTGGTGATGGTCCCGGGCCCGCCCGACCCCGTGGCCCTGCTCGGCCTCGCGAACAGCCTCGCCGCGCTCCACCGCTACACCCGGGACCCCCGCCAGGCCGACGAGGCGGTGTTCCAGTTCCGGGCCGCCCTGCGCGCGCTGGGCCCGTCGACGGCCGAGGCGCGCGGCTCGATCCTGTCCGGCCTGGGGGGCCTCCAGTGGCGGCTGGCCCGCCACACCGGCGACGAAGCCCTGATGGACACCGCCGTCGAGACCCTGCGCGAGGCCGTGTCCTGCGCCCCCCGCGCCCGGATCGCCATGGCGCTCACCAACCTGGGCGGCGCGCTCATGGACCGGGGCCGCCGCACCGGGAACCGGGCCTGGATGGCGGAGGCCGTGGCGGTGCTGCGGCGGGCGCTCGACCGGAGCCTGCCCGCGGCCATGGAGCGCACGCTCCACCTGAACAACCTCGCCGAGGCACTGCGCCAGTGGGACGGCCTCACCGGCGGAACCGCGGGCGCCGCGGAGGCGATCGCCCTGCTGCGCGAGGCGATGGCCGTGGAGAACGGCGACCGGGAGGGCGGCGAGTGGGCCGCGATGAACCTCGCGGACCTGCTGACCGGCCTCGCCGGGGCGAACGGCGACGCCGGCCTCGCCGACGAGGCCCGCCGACTGCTGGAGTACGCCCTGGACCGGCTCGGCGAGAGCCACCCCTCACGCTTCTTCGCGCTCCAGAAGCTCACGATGGCCTGCCACATGAGCGTCCGCCTCGCCGACGACCCGTCCGGCCCGGCCGCCCGCGAGGCGTGGACGCGCGCGGCCGACGCCGCCCGCGCATCCCTCACCGGCCTGGCCGAGGACGACCCGAACCACGCCCTCTCCGCGGTCCTGCTGGCCATGGCGCAGCTCAGCCGCCACGCCCTGGGCGAGCCCGTCGACCTGGCGGAGGCCCTGCGCCTCGCCCGCGACGGCGCCCGCAGTCCGGTCGCGCACCGCGTGGCCCGGGTCGAGGCCGGCCGCGTCTGGGGCCTGGCCGCGCTGCGGGCGGGCGACCGCGCCGAGGCGCTGGAGGGGTACGCGTACGCCGTGGGGCTGCTGCCCGGCATCGCCCCGCGCGGCCTCGCCCGCGTCGACCAGGAGGCCCGCCTCGGCGGCACCGACGGCCTGGCGAGCGACGCCGCCGCGCTGGCCCTCGAAGCGGGCGCCCCGGAACGCGCGCTCGCCCTGCTCGAACAGGGCCGGGGCGTGCTGCTGGGCCAGGGCCTGGAGAACCGTGCCGACGTGTCCCGGCTGCACGCCCTCGACCCCGCCCGCGCCGCCGAGTTCGAGCGCGTCCGCGACGAGTTGAGCGCCCCGCCCGCGCTCGCCCCGTCCCCGGACGGGCCGCCCGGTGCGGGCGAGAGCGCCGAGGCCCGCCATGCCCTGGCCCGCCGCTGGGACCGACTCCTCGCGGAGGTCCGGGAGCTGCCGGGCCTCGCGGACTTCCTGCGCCCGCCGTCCGTGCCGGAGCTGCTTTCGGCGGCCGAGGGCGGCCCGGTCGTGGTCGTGAACGTCAGCACCTACCGCTGCGACGCCCTGGTCGTGACCTCCACCGGGATCGACGTGGTCCCGCTGCCCGGCCTCACCCGGGACACCGTCGCCGGGTGGGCAGCGGAGTACATCGACGGCGTCGACACGGCGTACGGCGCACGCGGCAAGGACGAGGCCGTCGCCATGATGCGCACCCTGTCCGGCACGCTCGGCCGGCTCTGGGACACGGTCGCGGAGCCCGTGCTCGGCCACCTCGGCCTCGACGCCCAACCGGCCGCCGGGGAGCCCTGGCCCCGGCTGTGGTGGTGCCCGACCGGCCTGCTGTCCTTCCTGCCGCTGCACGCGGCCGGGCGCGGCGGGCCGGACTCCGGCACCTGGGTCATGGACCGTGCCGTCTCCTCGTACACCCCCACCCTGCGCGCCCTGGCCCGCGCCCGCGCCGGACTCACCGCCGGGGCCCGGGGCACCCGGCCCGCGCCGCTGGTCGTGGCCCTGGCCGAGACGCCGGGGGCCGCGCCGCTGCCCGGGGTCGCGCGCGAGGCGGAGGTGCTGGCGGAGCTGTTCCCGGGCGGGCGGCTGCTGTCCGGGCCGGACGCGACGGTGGACGCGGTCGGCGGGGCGCTCGAAGCGCACCCGTGGGTCCACTTCAGCTGCCACGGGGTCAGCGAGCTGCTGACCCCGTCCCGGAGCGGCCTCGTCCTGTACGACGGCCGCCTCACCGTCTCCGACGCGGCCGCCCGCCGCCCGGCGGCACCGGAGCTGGCCGTGCTCTCCGCCTGCTCCGCGTCCCGGGGCGGCACCCGGCTCTCCGACGAGGCGGTCCAGCTGGCCGCGGCCTTCCAGCTCGCCGGGTACCCGCATGTGATCGGCACGCTGTGGCCGGTCGCGGACAAGCTGGCGACCCGGGTGACCGAGGCGTTCTACGGGGCCCTCGCGAAGGACGTCTCCGGCGGCCGCCCCATCGACCCGGCCGCCGCCCTGCACGCCCCGGTCCGGGCCCTGCGCGACCGCTACACGGCCGCCCCGCACCTCTGGGCGGCGCACATCCACACGGGGCCGTAGGAGCGGGCCGTGAGCCCCCTCACTCCTCGTCCGGCTCGCCGTCCTGCTCCACCGGCCCGCTCATCACCGACCCCGAGGGCCCCTGCGGCAGTTCGTCCGGCTCGACCATGAGGCGGGTGGGCCGGTACGTCTTGGTGGAGGAGAACTCCTCCACCCATTCCGCGAGTTCGTCGTCACTGCCCGGCTCCGGTTCCCGTTCGCTCACCCTCGTCCGCTCCTCTCACCACCGGCCGCCGCCGCTCGGGCGGCAGCAGCACCTCCAGTACGTCGATCTCCTCCGCGCGCACGTACACGCCCCCGGTACCGGGCACCCGGCCGACGAAGCTGCCGTCCGGCGCCATCCGGTACTGGGCCTCCAGATAGAGGTCCCCGCTGTGCGGATACGCCGAGGCGGCGGACCGCGTGCCCAGCCAACCCCCCACCCACAGCCCGCTCTTGAGCCGTACGCGTACGAAGCAGGAGCCGCGCCCCCGGAACAGCGCGTCCCAGGCGGTCGGCGTCGGCTCGTACCGCGCCCGCGCGTCCCGCCGCCGCCAGGCCGCCTCCGCCCAGGCGAGCGCGGCCGGTACGACGACGATCAGCAGCAGCGCGGCGAGACCCGCCTGCCGGGGCTGCCGGGCCACACCCGCGAGGGGCCCCTCGCCGTCGCCCAGGAGCAGCCGCAGCAGCCAGGGCCCGGCGGCCACCACGTACACGATGTCCAGCAGGGCACCGGCGGCGATCGCGCGGACGAGGCGGTTCTGCGGCTCCTGCTCGGCGGCGAGCGGGCCGCGCAGGCGCTCCCGGACGGCCTGGTGGAAGACGCCGGGCAGCACGAGGATCAGCAGGATGGTCAGCTGCTGCGCCGTTCCCGGGACCATGGTGGTGCCGCACCCCCGTGCCGTGTACGTGCCCGAACCCTGCCGTCCCAGGATGGCGCACCGGGCGCCCCCGCGTCAGGAGTTCCGGCGCCGCCTGCCCAGGAACAGCACGAGGGCGAACGCGGCGAGCACGATGCCGCCGGTCAGCGTCGTGCCCTTCACCGGCAACCCGTCCCCGCCGTCCGCCGTGTCCTTCGTCCCCCCGGCCCGGTGCGTGGCGCCGCCGCCCCCGTCCCCGGTCTTCTTCAGGTCCACCCGTACGACACTGCTCCGCTCGCCCTCGGAGCCGTACATCAGGGCGGAGCCGTCCGCCGTGTACGTCACGGACTCGGACTGCGGGAGCAGCGGCGACTCGACGTCGTAGTCCTTGCCGAGGCGGCCGTTCGCGAAGGTGTAGCCGCGGGCGCTGAAGTAGGAGCGCAGGACCAGCTCCTTGCCGTCCGGGGAGAACGCGCCGTCGGTCACCCAGGGCACTTCCCCGACCCGCCGGAAGATGTTGTCGCCGCCGGTGGTGAGCTTCGCGGGCCCCTCGTAGAGGCCGCCGCCCTCCTCGTTCTTGGACGCGATGTAGACGCGCCCGGTCTTGGGGTGGACCATCAGCGCCTCCGCGTTGCGCGGCCCGTCGGCGTACTTCACGTCGAACTGGGTGGCCCGGACGGTCGCGTCCTGGAGCGTCTTCGGCTCGGGGAAGCGGTAGATCCAGACGTGGTCCCAGCTGCCGTTGAGGTTGTCGCCGATGTCCCCGACGTAGACGTTCCCGTCCGGCCCGATCGAGATCGCCTCGACGTCTCGGGGGGCGCCGACGCCCTTCATGGTGATCGTCGCGACGGTCTTGCCCGTACGCGAATCGACCGCGAAGACGTACGGACCGTCGTCGCTGTCGTTGTGCGTCCAGTAGATCCCCGGGTGCAGGCGGCTCGCGGCGAGGCCGCTGGACTCGGTGATCCGGGGGTCCTCGATGGTGAAGCTCCGGTCGGCCCCGTCGTCGGCGTGGGCGGGGGCTGCGGCGAGGGCGAGGAGGACGGCGGCGCCCAGCGAGGACGTCAGTCGGTACGAACGCATGGCACAAGTGTCCATCGTCACGTACCGGCGCGTAGCCCGGATCGGCCATGATGACGCCATGCGTTTCATGTGTGTCGGCGATTCCATGACCATCGGGCGCGCCGGCGACTTCACATGGCGCTACCGCATGTGGCAGCACCTGGAGGCGGCACCGGACGGCCCCCACGAGCTGGTGGGCCCGCGCACGACCCTGTACGACGCGGAAACGAACACCGCTTCCTCCTCCGCGTACGCCGCCGCCGACTTCCCGCCCGCCGCCCGCCGCCACCTCGCGGGCTGGGGCGAGGGCTGGCTCCACATGGCCCCGCTGATAGCGGACGCGGTGACCGCACACCGCCCGGACGTCCTGCTGGTCTCCCTCGGCCTGATAGACCTCGGCTTCTACACGGACAGCGCCCGGACGGCGGAGAACGCCGCCGCGTTCCTGTCATCGGCCCGCGAGGCGAACCCGCACATCCGCGTGGTGCTGCTCCCGGTGATCCCGAACATCCGCGCGGAGACGGACGCGCCGTTCGCGGCGGAGTGCGCACACTTCAACACCCTCCTGGCCAAGGCAGTCGCCGACCTGGACACCCCGGGCTCCCCCCTCCTCCTGGCCTCCCACCCCCGGCGTACGACATCCACACCTCCACGTACGACGGCACCCACCCCAACCCCACAGGCGAACACCACCTCGCAGCGGCCTTCGCGAACGCGCTGCACGAGGCATGGGAGCTGGGCGCCCGCTACGCGGGGGCGGCCACCTCAGGCACCTGCTGAGCCCTCACGGCGGGAAACCCCGCCGACCCCTGGTCCTGCGACGGCTCCGCCTCGTTCGTGTGAAGATCACGACGGCGCGAATACCGTGGAACACGGCGTGACGATGGCGCCGATCGATCCGCTGGTGGCGGTGGAAAGAATGGACTAGTAGTCGACAAGAGTTTCGGCAGGACTCCAAATGTCAAGAAGTTCCCGATGTAAAGGCCAAGACCACCAGTCTTTGCAAGACCACCGGGAAGGGATGAGCAACGTGTCCGCTTTCGACGGCGACGATCCCGATCGGCTGGCAGGCGAGAGGTTTCGGCGGTGGAGTGAGCGCTACGCCGAGGAAGAGCCCCTGCTGCCGAGCCCGGGATGGTGGCCATGGCCGCTCCAGGAGGTCGTTCACAGGGATGGCGACCCCGATACGGGCATGGTCGCCGTGGACCTGCTGCCGCAGCATGATCGGGTGGATCCGGAGGCGGTCCTGGTGCGGCAACCCCGTGACGAGCCACCCTTCGACTACGGCTGGCCCGGGGCCGCTTGGCATCCGGAGGACGATCCCGAACTGATCGTGCGAGCGCAGCAATGGGACGACGGCCCCTGGCGCTGGATTCTCTTCGTACGGGGCGACCCGCTCCCGGCCGAGGCGCTGAGGCGTGTGCAGGACACCATCGAGTGGCGGCCCGCCTGGGCGCTTTGACGGGCTGGCCGGATCGATCGACTCACGCTCGGACACGTCGTTGCGAGCCGTGCTTGGAGGACCCGCTCACGCGGTTGCTGCTGGACCAGGCGTCTCACCTCGCTGCGCGACACTCGCCGTACGACCGAGCCGACGTTCCTGGCCGCCCCGGTGACGTCCACTGTGCCCAGCTCCACTGCTCGCCCTCATCAACGCCTTGATCCCGACAAACCGTGATGTCCTCATCTAGGTTTTGTCGACCGGGGGTTGATGGAGGGGGCGGCATGGAGGAGCTGCGGGGCGGCTACAAGGTGCTCTTCTGGGTGGCGTTGGGGCTGTGCGGGGTCGATCTCCTGTGTATGGCCTCGACCTGGCTGCCCGGCGGGCACAGCGCGCCGGAGTGGCTCGTGACGGGCTTGTTCCTCTCGGTGTTCCCGGCCCTCGCGGTCGCGATCGTCTGCGGCCTCGTCAGCGGGGCCGCGACCCAGCTGATGGGCTCTCGCAATGCCGGGCAGCTCGGCAGTTACGTCCGGCTGCTGCCATACGCCCTGAAGCTCGCCTACGCGGGCGTCATCTGCCTGGTCGCGCTCGGCTTCGCGACCGGTGCCGGTACGGCCGAGGACGCGGAAGCAGACGCGTCGGGCTACTACTACACCTACTGGGACAAGACCGCGGACCCTCAGCAAAGCGTCCGGGTCGAGCTCACCGAGCCCGAGTACTACGAGGCGCTGAAGGCGGATCTCCGGATCTCCAGCGCCACGTCGGCCGTGCTCCACGCGGCCGGCAGCTTCCTCGTCCTCGCCTCCGCGTCGGCGACCGCAGGCCGCGCCCGGACGGCTCCGGAGCTCCCGTGACACGGCGGCCCCGTCACCCCGACGGCTTCGCCCGTACGTGCATCCGTTCGCCCTGGGGTCCGAACAGGCTCAGGAACTCCACCGGGTCCGGCCCCGCCGCCCCCACCAGTGCGGGGTGTGGGTGTCGAACTCGGCCGCCTCGCCCGCTGTCAGGACCAGGTCGTGGTCGCCCAGGACCAGTCGGAGCCGGCCGGAGAGGACGTACAGCCACTCGTAGCCCTCGTGGACCCGTTGCTCGACCGGGCCGGTCGGGCCCGTCGCGCCCGGCATGACCTGCTTGTACGCGTTCACGCCGCCCAGATGCCGGGTCAGCGGGACAAAGGTCATCCCGTGGCGCTTGAAGGGGCGGAACGTCACCCGAGGGTCCCCCGTGTCCGGCGCGCCGACCAGTTCGTCGAGCTGGACGCCGTACGCCTTCGCCAGGGGCAGCAGCAGCTCAAGGGTCGGTTTGCGGCCGCCCGACTCCAGGCGGGAGAGCGTGCTCAGCGAGATGCCCGTCGTCTCGCTGAGCTGCGTCAGCGTCGTCCCGCGCTCGGTCCGCAGCGCCCGCAGCCGGGGGCCGACGCCCGTCAGGACGGCGGCCAGGTCCTCGTCACCCATCGGATCTGCCATGGTTCCATTTGCCGACCCGGCAACGCACCTTGTCAAACGGGGTCGCCCTCCGCCGGGCCGATCATCGCCATCGACAGCCGCGTGAACTCACTGGTCAGCCACGACGGCGGCACCTGCCGGGGCCGCCGCCCGTGGTGCGCCAGCAGCTCGTCCACCGACCGCGTCAGCACCTTCACCACGACCGCGAGGTCACCGTCCACCCCGTGCCCCCGCGTCCGGGCCCGCTCCGACTCCGCCGTCAGGAACTCCACCCACACCGAGCGCCACATCGTGAGGTGCTCCTCCATCGCCCGGCTCACGCCCAGCACCTCCACGAAGGCCACCCGCGCCGCCTGCGGGTCCCGCGTCACGGCCCGGACATACGCGTCGAAGAGCCTGCGGACCCGCTCCTCGGTCGGACACGTCTCCATGCCCTCCGCCGCCAGCTCCGCCTGCGCGGCCTGCATCCCGGCCATCGCGACCTCGTCGTACAGGTCGGTCAGCAGCGCCTCGCGCGAGGCGAACTCGCGGTGGAAGTCCCGGACCTCCACCTGCGCCTCCGCACACAGGTCCTCGACGGACGTGTGCGCGTAGCCGTACACCGCGAACAACGTCCGCCCGGCCGCCATGAGTTGCGCACGCACCCGCGCGGGGTCGCGCACCGCTCGTACGCCGTCCCAAAGCTCCACCACGGTATCCACCACGGGTCCTCCTCAGTCCGTACCGGCCCCCGAGCCACCACTGTCCCCGCCCCGCCGCATCCACGGCAAAGACCGCCACACCACGAACGGACGTGCGCCTCAGTGCGCTGCGGCGTCCTCTTCCAGGATCGTCGCGACCCTTTCCCGCCAGGGCTGACGCCGTGGCGGGTACTTCGCGAAGTGCGCCTCCTCGGCCGCCTGCTGGGCGCACGGGCCGCACAGCGTCTCGTCCGCCCTGGGCCGGAACACATGCTCCGGCCCGTCCCCCTCGCACGTCACCGGCCGCCTCACCGTCGCCACCGGCGCGATCGGCGCGGGTGCCTCCGGCAGCTTGTGCACGAGGCGGTGGCGTACGAAGCCGTAGGCCGACCGCACGCCCTCCGCCGGGAGGGCGTTCACCAGCGCCTGCCGCAGCTCCGCCGCCTTCACGCCCCGCCGCAGCCAGTCCGCCGCCGTCCCGGAGAGGCTGCGCGCCTCGCGTACGCCGAGGTGCAGTTGCGGGTTCGCGTGCCGCAGCGAGAGCAACACACGTTCCGCCTGGACCACTTCCGGGTCGGCCTCCGCGACCGGCTCCGACGATGCGGCCGCAGGCGCTTCGGTGGGTGGGTGGGGGGTGTTCTTCTCCCGTTCTTCCTCAACCTCTGGTTGGGGACCACCGACCGACCGAGTGCCCGCCTGACCGCCCGCCGGTGACCGATCAGCCGGTTTGGCCTGCGCCTTCGCGCCCCTGAGCCTCCGCGCCTCCTCGTCCGTGAGCGGCACGTTGGAGAACAGCTGATCAGTCATCCACAGCCCGCCTTGGCCCTGCCGACGCCACTCATGGACGTAACCGGCCTCCTTCAGCTGGGACTTGGCCCGCTGATACGCCCGGCCCTTGATGCCCAGCCTCTTCGCGTGATCGCTCAGCGCTTCGCTCGCGCAGGACTCGGGCAAACCCTGCACATACATGATCAGAACCTTGGCGTCACTGCTCAGATTCGGATGACGTACGACATCGTGCGCGGCCTTCACATAGGCACGGGAGGGCGAGATAGCATGCCAGAGCATCTTCGGTGGACCTCGTGAATCCATCAGTGGGTGAAGGCCCCCGGACCGGGTGTTGGTAGCGCCCCCGGGGGCCGCCCCGTGCGCGATGCGCACGGAGCGTAACGACGCGATCACCGTACAGCAGAAATTCCGTCCGACACCACCTTGGCTACCAGCTCGAACAGAAGTGCTGTATCCACGAACGGATCCTCGGCCGTCGGCTCCGAACGCCAGTCCAGCGGGTACGTCAGCCCGCCGAGCGCGGGCACGCCCACGAAGTCCGAGCCCCTGCGCACGAGCGCATCCGCACCCGCCGGCCAGCGGTACGCACGCGCCGTGCCGGGCTCGACCAGGAAGTACATGCTCCGCGCCCCGATCCGCGAGCGGATGATCGGACCGGCCTGGAAATCCGTGAACTGCATGATCTCGTACGCGACTTGCTCTCCGAGCGCGCCGGAGATCCGAACCGCGTCGAAGTGAATGCCGGCGTGACGCAGGGCGTGACCGCTGGCGGGGATCCAGTTGGGCACCGGGTTCGGTGAATTTTTCTGTTCCATACGGTAAGCGTCGGCGTCCGCACTTAACGTGACCAGGGACACAGGACGTCTGTGCACTCTTGTGAACTTGGAGGTGGGGCTGTGCACTCCAGTAGTACTGGCGACGGGACCGCTGAGATGTTCGGTGCGCTATTACGGCACTACCGCGAGCTGGCCACCCTGTCCCAGGAGGCGTTGGGGCTCAGGATCGGCTTCTCCAAGTCGCAGGTGGCGATGGTGGAGCGGGGCCACAGGCCGCCGAAGGGGAACTTCGTCCCGAAGTCGGACTCGGCGACGGGGGCGAACGGTGCGCTGATCGCTGCGGCGTTGAAGCTGAAGTTCAGCCACCTGGCCACCTGGTTCGGCCCGTTCGCCGAAGAGGAAGCCAAAGCCACGATGAGGCACGAGTACGAGTGCCACGTCGTGCCCGGGCTCCTCCAGACGGAGGATCACGCCCGAGCCATGTTTCGCGGGGCCTGCCCGCCCATCGAGGACGACGAGATCGAAGGCAGGGTCGCCGCTCGCCTCGCGCGGCAGGCCCTGCTGACCCGCAGGCCGCTGCCGGATATCAGCTTCGTCCTGGAAGTAAGCGCGCTCACACGTCCCATCGGCGGACGGGATGTGCACCGCGCACAGCTTCAGCACATCCTCGAGGTGAGTCAGCTGCGGCATGTGCACATTCAAGTGATGTCGCCACATAGGGAGACGCACGTCGGTCTGAGTGGCCCCTTCGTCCTCCTGGAGACCGAAGACCGGCGGCGACTGGCGTACCTGGAGGTGCAAAGCCGGAACTTCCTCGTAAGCGAACAACAGCACTTGGCAGACTTGTTCGCTACGTATGGCATGCTGCGAGCCCAGGCTCTTAGCCCTGAAGAGTCGCGCGAGTTGATCAAGCAGATGGTGAAGGACTATGAGCACTGACCTTGAGTGGTTCAAGAGCAGCTACAGCGGCCCGGACAGCGGCAACTGCATCGAGGTCGCACTCTCCTGGTCCAAGTCCAGCTACAGCGGCCAGAACGGCGGCGACTGCGTCGAGGTCGCCACCTGCCCCCACACCGTCCACATCCGCGACTCCAAGGACACCACCGTCCCCGCGCTCGCCGTCTCCCCCGCCGCCTGGGACACGTTCATCCGGCACACCACCGCGTAACGCGGCGCTACGCGCCGTCCCGCGCCGCGAACACCTCACGCGCGGCCGTGAGGCCGTTGAGCGCGGCCGGGAAACCGGCGTAACCGGCCATCTGCGTAATGACCTCCACGGCCTCCTCCCGCGTGCCGCCCACGTTGAGCAGGCCGTGGAGGTGTACGCGGAGCTGCGGGCCGACCGTGCCGAGGGCGGTGCAGAGGGCGACGGTGACGAGTTCGCGGGTCGGGAGGTCGAGGCCCGTACGGGAGTACACGTCGCCGAAGGAGAATTCGAGCACGTAGCGGGCGAGGTCGGGCGCGATGTCCTTGAGGGAGTCGATGACCTGCTGCCCGGCGTGGCCGTCGATATCGGCGAGGGCCTGCTGACCGCGTACGAAGCGGTCGCCGCCCGGGGCGTCGGTGGCGGGGACGAACGGGCCGTCGTCGGGGCGGGACTCGAAGACCTCGCGGGCGGCGGTGAGGCCGTTGAGGGCGGCGGGGAATCCGGCGTAGACGCAGACGTGGATCAGCACCTCCACGATCTCCTGGCGCGTACAGCCGACGTTGAGCGCGCCGCCGATGTGGAAGCGGAGCTGCGGCGCGGCGTTGCCCATCGCGGCGAGGGCGGCGACGGTGCTCAACTGGCGCTGGCGGCGGGTGAGTCCGGGGCGGGTGTAGATGTCCCCGAAGCCGAACTCCACGATGTAGCGGCCCATGTGGGGGGCGATGTCGGCGAGGCCGTCGAGGACGGCGTCCTGGGCTCCGTTCGCGACCTCGCTGAGGGCCGCGTAACCACGCTCGTACCGGTCGTTCTGCTGTTCGGTGCTCATGGGGAGGACGGTAGGAGTTGGAGTGCACTCCAACGCAAGCGCGCCCCGCGAAAACGGGTGGGGCGGGGGCGCGGGCGGCTGCGATGATGCCCGGATGGACGTGCCGACCCCGATCGATCCGGACACCTGGCCGCGCCGGGAGCACTTCGCACATTACCGGCGCCGGGTGCCGTGCACGTACTCGATGACGGTGGAGGTGGACGTCACGGCGTTCACGGCCGCGCTGCGGCGGTCGCCGCGCAAGTCGTACGTGGCGCAGGTGTGGGCGCTGGCGACGGTGGTGAACCGGCACGAGGAATTCCGGCTCTGCCTGACGGAGTCGGGGGACCCGGCGGTGTGGCCGGTGGTGCACCCGGCGTTCACGGTGTTCAACGCGGAACGGGAGACGTTCGCGTGCGTGTGGGCGCCGTACGACGCGGATTTCGGCGCCTTCCACGACGCGGCGGCCCCGCTGCTGGCGGAGCACGCGGGCGCGACGTCGTTCTTCCCCCAGGGCCCGCCCCCGCCGAACGCCTTCGACGTATCGAGCCTCCCGTGGCGCGCCTTCACCGGCTTCAACCTCAACATCCGCGACCCCTACGACCACTTGGCCCCGATCTTCACGCTGGGCCGCTACGTGTCGCGCGGCGACCGCGTCCTCCTCCCCCTGGCGGTGCAGGTACACCACGCGGCAGCGGACGGCTTCCACACGGCGCGGCTGATCAACGACCTGGAAGCCCTGCTCGCGAATCCGGCGGACTGGCTGTAGGGCGCGGCGGCGTTGCGATGCCCCCGTTCGGGTGAACAAATCCAGCCGCCCAAGAACAGGCGCCCTTGACGCTGCCCAGTCGGCGGACGACGCTCATGCAACAGGACGCAACCGAGTAGCTGGGGGTCGACGTCATGGCTTTACTGCTCTTCGGCAAGGACCCGAACACCAACGGCGACAACTGCCCGACCGTGTGGGTGGACGACGTGTCGGCCGATCTCGTGGTGCAGGGCTGGAAGGCGGACGAGGGCACGGAAGCGGAATGCCTGGCGGTCGGGCAGATCCCCGACTCCGAAGCGGTGATCCGTATCCCCGCGCGCATGGTGCCGCTGATCAGGAAGGCGTGTGATGAGGCCGAGCAGCGTTCCGCCGTTCAGTGAGCTGATCGGGGAGTGCCGTCGTTCGGCCGTCCATCTCGAACTCCGGGACACCTACGAGGGATACGACGACGGCGGACGGTTCGCCGAGTGGAAGCGGGAGGGCGGGATCACGCCCGCCTTCGAGGAGGACTTCCGGGCGTGGACCGGCCTGGTACGCGAGACCGTGGCCCGTGGCGTCGAGATGCGGCGCGTCCGGGTCGTGTCCGTACCGGTCAGCGAGTACATCCGCTTCGAGTACGAGGCGACGCACCTGAACGAGGAGGCCGGCGAACAGGTGCGCTGGTTGCCACGCACCGAGGCCGCCACCCTGCTCGTGCCGGGCGCCGACCTGTGGATCTTCGATGACCGGGCGATCCGCTTCGGGCACTTCACCGGGGACGGTGCACTGGTCCGCAACGAGATGTGCCACGACGCCTCGGTGATCGAGAAGTTCAGCGAGGCGTTCGAGACCATCTGGAAACGCGCGACCCCGCACGACCTGTTCACGGCCTGACCCAGCCCGCTCATGCCCCGGTACCAGTCATCCAGCGTCGAAGGCGCCCGCAAGGCTGTCGCGGCACGACTCCGCGAAGTGCGGTTGGACGGTGGCCTGAAGGGGCATGAGCTGGCAGCCCGCTGTGGCTGGCACAAGTCCAAGACCTCACGGATCGAGAGCGCCCGCACGCCTCCGTCCGACGCCGACATCCGCGCGTGGTGTGCCGCCTGTGGTGCCGACGGCGAGGCGGACGACATCGTGGCGGCCTCCCGTACGGCCGATTCCATGTACCTGGAATGGAAGCGGCTCCAGCGCACCGGACTGCGGCGCCTGCAAGAGGCACGCATGCCGCTGTACGAGCGCACCAAGCTGCATCGGGGCTACGCCTCGCACGTCGTGCCCGGACTCTTCCAGACACCCGCCTACGCCGCAGCGCTGCTGTCGTCCGTGAGCCGATTCCACGGCACGCCCGACGACACGGAAGCGGCCGTCGACGCGCGCATGGCTCGCGCCCGTGTGCTGCACCAGGGAAGCCACCGCTTCGCGCTGCTCATCGAGGAGGCGGTCCTGCGGTACCAGGTGGGCGACGCCGAAGCGATGGCGGGCCAGCTTGGCCACCTGCTGTCGGTCATGTCTCTGCCTGCCGTCTCCGTGGGCGTCATCCCGTTTTCCGCCCAAGGCCGCGGCATGTGGACTCTCGAGACCTTCGACGTCTTCGATGATCAGCGCGTACATGTGGAACTGCTGACGGCTCAGGTCACCCTGACCGCACCGAGTGAGGTCGGCATGTACATCAAGGCTTGGACGGACCTGCGCGGCATCGCCGTCTACGGGGCGAGTGCCCGCTCGCTCGTGGCAGATGCCCTCGGGGCACTGGGCTGAAATCGGCGTGCAACTACGTAGAACCTGCTCGGTGACAGGGCTGCGGACGCTCTAGCGTTGCGGTCCATGAAACAGATCGTTGCCCGCGCGTGGAAGCTGATGCGCGGCCCGCTGCAATGGCGTGTCCTGTGGTTCGCACACGCCAAGTTCATGGTCGGCGTCACCGGTGTCGTGCGCAACGAGGCCGGGGAAGTCCTGCTCCTGAAGCACCGCATGTGGCCGGCCGACCGGCCCTGGGGCCTTCCGACCGGGTACGCCGTCAAGGGCGAGGAGTTCCCGATGACGGTGGTGCGTGAAGTCCGGGAGGAGACCGGCCTCGTCGTGGTGCCGGGTCGGCTCGTCCAGGTGACCAGCGGCTACAGGCTCCGCGTGGAGATCGCGTACGAGGCTCTGCACGTCGGAGGAACGCTCAAGATCGACAGCTTCGAGATCCTGGAGGCGCAGTGGTTCAGCCCGGACACGCTCCCGGAAGGGTTGCAGGAGTCCCACGTCCAGCTCATCAAGTCGGCGCCCACGCCTTGACGGCGCTCGCCCCGAACGAGTCCGTCGCCGGAGCGGGCACCTTGGCGTCCCTCTCCGCCATGCGCGCCGACACGTCCTCGCTCACGGCGAAACACCCCGATCACATGTTCCACCCGCTCTCGGACATCCTCGGCCGATGGGCCGCCGAGGGGATGGACACGTCGCCCTTCCACGCGGGTGTGGCCGAAGCCGGGCGCCGGTATGCGGGCTTCGGACTGTCGAAGATGCTGCCGCTCGACCGCGTGCTGGTCGGCTGCGAGTCCTCTCGCCCTGGGGCCTACGGCGGTTTCCACCACCCCGACCAGGGCTACCGGCACCTCCAGATGGTCGCCGTCGTCACCATGCAGGGCTCCATGGAGCGGCGGATTCCCGAGCAGCCCTCGCTCGCGTTGATCGACCTGCTGCGCGCGTACGCCCATGACTGCCTCCACTACGGCTCGCGTCGCCGGTACGTGGACGCGGCCGGGGTGCCCGTCCGCACCCAGTACGGGATCAACTACCGCCGCGTTTCGGGCCAGTCGTACTCTGTCATCGATGAACGCGGGAGTCGCCACACACGCAATCTCGGGATCGTCATGGAGGGCGCGTGCGACAAGGAGGCGCGCTCCATAGCCCGGGGTGCCGCCAAGCGCTGCGGCATCCCGGCGCCCCGCGACGTCCTCGGCGCGCTGGCCTTCCGGGACGCGACGGGCACGCTCACCGAGGACGACCGCCACCGAGCGGTGACCGTCCCGGACAGCACCGAGCGGACGCGATACGCCGCAGCGCTCCGGAACTACGAAACGGGCGTGAACCGCCGGTACGCACACTTCCTCGGGGAGTTCGCCCCCGGTGAGGAGGACGAGTGCCACAGGCGCCTGCTCACTGCCATCATCAGCGGCAACACGACGGGCCTCTGCGCCTGGCTCGACGACCGCCACGGCCCCGGCACGTTCGCGGGCCTGTTCCGCACACCGGGCTACTTCGAGCCCGACCTGACCGCGTAGGGGAGGGTCCGGACGGCCCTGACCCGGGCGTCAGCCCCGTAGCTCCGCCACGTCCTCCTCGGTGAGGACCAGGTCGCGGGCCGCCATGTTCTCCTCCAGGTGGGCGAGGTTTCCCGTGCCGGGGATGGCGAGCAGGGTCGGGGACGTGGCCAGGAGGAGGGCGAGCTGGACCTGGGCCGTTGTGGCGTTCAGGCGGGTCGCGACCTTTTCCAGGCGGGTCGTGTCCAGGGGGGTGAGGCCGCCGCCGAGGAGGAAGAACGGGACGTACGCGATGCCCGCGGCCTCGCACTCCGCGAGGAGGGCCAGGTCGTCCGCATACGGGTTCTGGACGCAGACCACGGGGGCGATGGCGCGGGCCTCCGCGAGCTGGGCGGCGTCGATGTTGCTGACGCCGAGGTGGCGGATCAGGCCCTCTTCGCGGAGGGCGGCCAGGACGGTGAAGCGTTCGGCGACGGACTCGCCGCCGGGGCCGCTCATGCCGCCCACCCGGAGGTTGACGACGTCGAGCCGGTCGACGCCGAGGGCGGTCAGGTCCGCCTCGACCAGGGCGCGGAGCTGGTCGGGGGTCGCCTGGGCGCTCGGGTGGCCGTCCGGGCCGGGCAGGGGGCCGACCTTCGTCGCGATGACCAGGTCGTCGGGGTAGGGGGCGAGCGCCTCCCGGATCAGGTCGTTGGCGCGGACGTCGCCCCGGGCGTAGAACGCGGCGGTGTCGATGTGGTTCACGCCCAGCTCGATGGCGCGGCGGAGCACCGCGATGCCGTTCTCCGGGGTACGGGTGGGGCCGTCGAACGTGCTCATGGGCAGGCGCATCGCGCCGAAGCCGAGACGGTTGACGGTGAGGTCGCCGCCGAGGGCGAACGTGGTGGTCGTCATGGATTCATGCTCTCCGGAGGGCCGGGCACGGCCCAGCGCGTGGCAGGTTGCTGCCAGCCGTACTGCCAGACTGGCGGTATGCGGAACGAACAGATCTTCTCGGTCCACGGCGACGCGGAGCTGCTGACACGCGCCGGACACCTCCTCGAATCCGCCCGCACCGAGTTCCTGTGCGCCGCCCGTACGCTGACGACCTGGCCTCGGCCGGAGACCTGGACGACCCCGGGCCCCGATTTCACGACCCGCAAACTGCTCACCCCGGCGGCCCTGGCGGACGAGGCGACCCGCGAGCACCTGCGGCTGGTGTTGGACGGCGGCGCCCAGGTCCGCATCACCGACGCGGAGCTGCCGCACGAGACGATCATCATCGACCGCCGCGTCATGATCCTGGCCGGCCGCGAGGCGCCCACGGGTCGCGAATTCTCGGTCACCACCGCGAAGACCATGATCGACGGGGTGCATTCGCTGTTCGACGCGATGTGGGACCGGTCGGCGGACTACGACGCGTACCTCGCCACGGACACCCCGCAGCTGACCCCGGACGCCCGCCGCATCCTGGAGGCCCTGAGCACCGGCCGCACCGACGACTCGGCCGCCCGCCACCTCGGCCTCTCCCTCCGCACGTACCGCCGCCGCGTGGCGGACCTGATGGTGACGTTGCAGGCGGCGTCCCGCTTCCAGGCGGGGCTGCGGGCGGGCGAGATGAGGCTGCCGGGGACGCGCTGACCCCGGGGCGCCGGGTGGCACCCCGGGGGCGTGGATCAGGAGAGGCAGCCGCCGGACGTGGGGCCCAGCGAGGTGACCGTGTGCGGGAGCGTGACGGTCTCGCCGGGGCGCACGGAGAGGTTGTACTCCGCGTCGACGCAGTACAGCTTCGACGTGTCGTTCGAGATGGTGGTGACCTCGGTGGGCCGCAGGAACGTGTAGTCGTCCCCGTCGGCGACGTACACCGTCGGCGTGTAGATGTCGTTCGTGGTCATGCAGACGTACCCGTCGATGTGGCACGGGGTGGCGTCGGCCTGCGCCGCGGTCGCCGCGCCCGAGCCGAAGGCGGTGAGCCCGGCCAGGGTGGCGCCGACCATGACTCCGCGCCAGGCGTTGTGTCGCAACATGGTGCAATTCCTCTGCGTTCAGGCGCAGTTCGTAACCGCGCGCTCCTAACTTCGCTGTCCCGCGCAAGGGTTGGCGCGAAACAGCCGGCCACCGGAAGCTAGGTGCGCGCCGTTACAGGGGCGTTACTACGGCGCCAGCGTGCGTACGACGCAGAACTCGTTGCCCTCCGGGTCCGCCAGGACCACCCAGCTGCGGCCCTCGCCCTGGCCCACGTCCACCCGGGTGGCGCCCAGGGCGAGGAGGCGGGTGACCTCGGCCTCCGTGGAGCGGTCGATCGGGCTCACGTCCAGGTGGAGGCGGTTCTTGACCGCCTTGGTGTCCGGGACCCGGTGGAAATACAGCGTCGGCGCCATCTGGCGGGCCCGGATGTCCTCTGCCGTCGGGTCCCAGGAGCTGATCTCGACCATGTCCTTCCCGCGGTCGAGCACCGTGAAGTCCAGGACCTCGCACCAGAAGGCCGCCAGGCGCTCCGGGTCGTGGCAGTCGATGCTCAACTCGGTGAACCTGCTGGTCATTCCGCAGCCTTCCGTAGCGTGAATTCGTTGCCGTCCGGGTCCAGGAAGACGCCATTCGGTCCGCGCCGCGCGCCCAGCTCGACGAGGCGGGCGGTCTCCGCCTCCCCGTCCACGTCCGGCGGGAGCGTCAGCTCGAAGTACAGGCGGTTCACGTCCGGCTTCTCGTTGACCGGCGGGCCGCCCCAGGTGATCTTCGTGCCGCCCTCCGGGGACTGGATCGCCGTCTCCTCGTCCTGGTCCCAGACCAGCGGCCAGCCCAGGGCCTCGCTCCAGAAGTAGCCGACCGCCTGGGTGCCGTCGCAGGCGACCGCGCCGATCACCCCGGTGTCCGCGAGGAACGTGTTGCCCGCCTCGATCACACAGAACTCGTTGCCGTCCGGGTCGGCGAGGACGACGTGGCCCTCCTCCGGGGTCTGGCCGATGTCGATGTGCCGGCCGCCGAGTTCCAGCGCGCGGGCGACCGTGTCCCGCTGGGCCTCCGGGGTCGCGCTCGTCAGGTCGAAGTGCGCCTGGTTCTGCCGGGTCTTGGGCGCCTGGCTCTCGGTGAAGCGGAGCGCGTAACCCTTGCCGTCGGGGGGAAGGGCGACCGTGCCGTCGCCGGACAGCTCCCAGTTCAGGAGCCCGGCCCAGAAGCGGGCGAGGTTCGGCGGGTCGGTGGCGTGGAAGCCGATCGCTGAAAGGTGGGGCGTCATGTGCCTTACGTCTCCGATTCGTTGGCGTGCGCCCGCGCATACTAAGTACGGCGTACGGGAAGGGCATCCCGTTTTCGGGGGCGCCCTCAGTCCAGCGTCACCCGCGCCGTCACCGGCAGGTGATCGCTCCCCGTCGCCGGGAGCGTGCGGACCCGGCCCACCGTCGCCTCCCTCGCCATCACCTGGTCGATCCTCGCCAGCGGGAAGGACGCCGGGAAGCTGAACGCGAACCCGCGCTTCGGGACGTTCAGTCGGGACGTCAGGGGGGCGATCCCCCGGTCGTCCACCGTGGCGTTGAAGTCGCCGAGCACGATTACCGGGCCCGTGGTCTCCGCGTCGAGCGCCCGCCCCAGCAGCCGGGCGCTCTCGTCGCGGCGGGCGGTGCCGAGGCCGCCCGCGCCGAGCCGGAAGGACGGCAGGTGCGCCACGTACACCGCGACCTCGCCGTGCGGGGTGCGGGCGACCGCGCGCAGGCCCCGGCTCCACGGCCCCTCGATGGACTCCGGCTTGATGTCCACCGCCCGGGTGCCGGTGAGGGGGTGCCGCGACCAGATCCCGACCGTGCCCCGGACCTCGTGGAACGGGTAGCGCGCCGCGAGTCCGGTCTCGTACGCGGGCAACGCCTCCGGGACCAGCTCCTCCAGGGCGATCAGGTCGGCGCCCCGGGCCGCCAGCGCGCGGGCGGTGCCCGCCGGGTCGTCGTTCACGTCGCTGACGTTGTGCTGCACGACGACCAGGTCACGCGGGCCCGGGTCCGCCGCCGGGAGCAGCAGCCCGCCGAACGCGTACGCCCACGCCGCCACCGGCAGCACCACGGCCACCAGCGCTAGTGCCGACCGGCGCAGCACGGCGAGGGTCAGCAGCGGCACGACGGCGAGCCCGAGCCAGGGCAGGAACGATTCCAGCAGGCTGCCGAGGCGGCCGGGGGTGTTGGGGACGAGGCCGGGGACGAGGAGGAGGAGCGCGGTCAGGGCGGAGAGGGCGGCGAGGACCCTGCCGCGCCGCCAGGGGCCGGGGCGGGCGGCCCCCTCGTGTACGCGCCACCTCGCAGCGCGCCTCCCCAGCACGCTCACGCCCGCCCCCGGCTCCCCGACCTGCGCAGCCGGGACCGCACCGCCCGCTGCGCCACCGGGCCCAGGCCCTCCAGCGCGGCGGCCAGCGCGGCCAGTTGGTCCAGGGAGGCCAGGGCGCGTTCGGCCCCGGCCGGGTCGACGCCCTCGTACAGTTCGAGGCCGACGAACGCCGCCGAGGCCGCCTTCGCCAGGCCCGTCACGTCCACGAACTCGGCGAGCGGTGAACCCGCCAGGACGCGGGCGAGGACCCGCTCGATCTCGTCGGTCCAGAGGGTGAGGCCCGCCGCCGTGGCCGCCGCGAGGCGCGGTTGCGTCTGGCCTCCGGCGAGCAGCTGGCCCAGGACGGCGACCTGGCCGCCCGCGCGCTCGGAGGCGTTCAGCTCGCGGGCCACGGCGAGGAGTTCGCCCAGGGAGCGGACCGCGTCCAGGCGTTCCCGGTAGGCGGCGAGGCGTTGCTCGGCGCCGTAACGGCAGGCGGCGGCGAGAAGGTCGTCGACGGTGCCGAAGTGGTAGAAGACGAGGGCCTGGTTGACCCCGGCGGTCGCGGCGATGCTCCGCGCGGACGTCTTCGCGATGCCCTGCTCGGTGAGCGTGGCGAGGGCCCCGGCGAGGAGCTTGGTACGGGTGTCCTCGGCGGCGGACGACCGCGCGGCCCTGCTCCGGGGTTCCCCGCTCATGCCCGTACCTCCTCGCGTACCGGACGCAGATCCTGCCGTATCCCGTGCGCCGGTGCGTACTCCGCCGTGAACGAGCCCTCGTAGCCGAAGAGGGGGCCGAAGCGGCGGTTGGTGACGCGGACCTGGATGCGGAAGCGGCCCGCCGCCTCGTCGTACGACTCGCGGACGACCGCGTCGCCCCCGATCAGATGCGGGACCCGGACGTCCACCGGGCCCTCCCGGAAGCGGTGTTCGCCGGAGCGGATGACGAGGGCGCCCGCGCTGTCCACGGTGAGGTGCAGGTCGGTCGCGAGGTGCTGGTGCGTACCCAGGTAGTCGACCACGCAACCGCGTTCCGGGCTGTGGACCATCGTCGCGTCGAAGCGCCGGGGCCCGTCCGGGAAGGCGAACGTCCGCACGAAGGTGACCGTTTCGCGGCCGAAGGAGTCCGTGAAGGGCACGTTCTCGATGGTGAAGGGGATGTCGCGCCCGGCGCGCGGGAGCAGGATGTTGCGCGTGCCGCCCAGGGCGAGGAACGGCCGCACCCACGGACCGCCGTGCCAGACGCGGTCCATGACCCCGCGCCCCGTACAGGACTCGCCGCTGTCCAGGCCGACGGAGAAGCGGCGCCGGATGCGGGGGTGGAGGCGGTCGAAGTCGGCCCCCAGGGCCTGCCGGAAGATCGAGTTCACGGGCGCTCCAAGCGGTCGAGCAGGACGGGCGGGGCGGCGACGGAGGCGGCGGGGCCGCGCTCCGGCGGGCGGCGCAGGCAGCGGCGGGCCGCCGGGGTGCCGGGCAGCGGCGGCAGCAGGAGGGCGGCGACGAGCACCGGTACGGCGGCGGGCAGCGCGATCCAGGCCGCCACGGCCACGACGAGCAGCCGGACCGCCACCTCCCCCAGGGCCCGCCCCAGCGCCCGCTCCGGGGTGATCCCGCGCTCGCACCACAGCCGCAGCCGGTCGAACGACCAGGCGGTCGCCCAGCCCATCAGCGGCCGGAAGAGGAGGCGGTCCACGAGCCGGCCCCAGCGCGGCGCGTAGTCGTACCCGGTGAGAAAGCGGAGGCCGCCCTCCGCGCAGGGCACGTAACGCCAGTAGCCCCGGCCCTCGGTGAGGAACGACAGCGGATGCCCGCAGGCGAACCGGAGCGCCGAGGTCCGCGTCCCGTCCGGGCGGTGGCGCTCACCGGCGGAGATCCCGGTGCCGGAGACGAAGAACCCGGGCAGCACCCGTACGCCGTACGTGAACCGCTGCGGCTCCCCTTCCGCGCTTGGCAGATACGCGATCCGCGTGAACCGCAGATCCCAGCGCTGGTGCTGGGCCGGATCCTGCGTGCGTTCCCAGACCAGGTCCAGGTCAACCCCGATCTCCGTCTCGATGTACAGACCTGCGCCCACGATCCCCCGCCCCCTCGATTGAGCAGTCGCTCAAATCGCAACGGTGCAGACAGTAGGGCAATTTGAGCGACTGCTCAAGTGGCGGTACGGGTGGCCGCCAGTGGAGGGACGTGGGCGCGTGCGTGCGGGTGGCCCACGGCCCCGCCGCCCGGGGGCCGCCGGGAGCACGGACTTACGTTCCCGGGCATGAAACGCACCGCTGCCTTCGCCACGACGGCCTGCCTCCTGTGCCTGGCCGCGACCGCCGTCCCCACCGCCCCCGCCGCGGCCGACTACTCCGGCAACCCGCTGGCCGGGGACAACGGCTTCGGGGTGCTCGTCCAGGACGACGCCGTCCTGGGCAGTACGGAGACCGAGGGGCCGGTCGCCATTGGCGGCAACCTCACCTACGGGCCGGGGTACAACGTCGCGCTGAACACCCCCGGCACCTTCACCGCCCCCGGCGACGACCGCCCGACCGCCCTGCTCGTCGGCGGAAGAATCGATCATGCGGCCAGCTCGCCGCAGGGCGTGCTCCAAGTCCTCAGCGACGGCTACGTGAAGGTCGGCGACCCGACCGGCTCGACGGTCCTGGACGAGGACTCCAACGGCGCCGAGGTGAATACCCACATCGTCGCCGCGGGCGCCGGTTACGACTCGACGCCCCGCGTACAGGAAACGGTTCACCAGCCGGTCGAGTCCGTCACCGACACGACGGGCCTGCCGGATCTCGACGCGCTCTTCGCGACCTTCCGCGACCGCTCGGACGCCATCGACACCTGCGCCACCAACGTCGTCCTGCGCGACGCCTCCGGCACCCCGCTGCCCGACCAGACGGGCTTCCCCGCCGGGACGAGCGCACACATCACCCTCACCGAGGGCGAGACGAACGTACTCCGGCTGACCGGCGAGCAGCTGAACAACCTGTCCGAGATCACCTTCGACAACCAGCCGGACGCGACGACCCCGTTCGTGGTGGACATCGACACGACCGGCACGAACAGCACGTACGTCTGGCACATCCCGAACCTCGCCGGCGTCTCCGGCGACCAAGCCCCCTACATGCTGTGGAACTTCCCCGACGCCACCGACATCACCATCGCGGACGGCGACTCGCTGGAGGGCACGATCTACGCGCCCCGCGCCCACCTCACGGACCTCGACCCGTCCAACGTCGAGGGCACGATCGTCGTACGGGAGCTCACGGCCGGACCGCTCGGCGACGACGGCACCCCGGTGAACGCGGGGGAGATCCACCAGTTCCCGTTCGCCGCCGACATCGACTGCGACGACGAGGGCCCGTCACCGTCCCCCACGCCGAGCCCGACGGACTCCACCCCGACGCCAACGCCCACCCCGAGCCCCACGGACTCCACCCCGACGCCGACGCCCACCCCGAGCCCCACGGACTCCACCCCGACGCCGACGCCCACCCCGTCCCCCACGGACTCGACACCCACACCGACACCCACGGACTCCTCCCCCGGCCCGTACCCGACCCACACTCACCCCACGGCCCACCCGGACCACGGCGGCCACCACCGCCCACCGCATGGCGGCGGCGGCATGGCCGACACCGGCACGACCACCACCCTCTACGCGGCAGCCGGCGCCTTCGCACTGGCGACGGCAGGCATCTTCCTGCTGGGCCGCAGGCGCCGCCCGAAGCACTGACACCGAAAGCTGCGCTCCCTTGCGCGTTTTTTGCTCGCATATGGCGAATGCTTGCGCGTGAGGGAGCGTGGAGGCTAGGTTCGGCCGCAGTCGAGCGGCGGAGGACGTCATGAATCGGGTCGAATACCGGGACGTCGTCTTCGCCGAGATCGACGGCTACCGCCCCCTGCTCCTTGACCTGACCGTGCCGGCCGACGCCCCCGCGCCCGTGCCGCTGCTGATCTGGATCCACGGCGGCGCCTGGCGCGTCGGGTCGCCCCGGGTCGGCGATTCCTGGCTGGGCGTCGCGGACCCGGTCGGGGCCGCGCTGGCCGCCGGATACGCCCTGGCCACCGTCCAGTACCGGTTCAGCGGCGAGGCGCACTACCCCGCCCAGCGCGACGACGTCCGCGCGGCGGTCGCCGCCCTGCGCCGCCTCGCGCCGGAAGCGGGGCTGGACCCCGCGCGGTTCGGGGCCTGGGGCGAGTCGGCGGGCGGCCACCTCGCCGCCGTACTCGGTCTCGACCGGCGGGAAGCGGGGCCCGATTCGAAGGTTCAGGCGGTCGTGGCGTGGTACGCGCCCAGCGACCTCACCACCCTGGGGCGCGCCCCCGGCTCACCGGAGAGCCTGCTCCTCGGACCGGCCGCCGAACAGGAGGAAGTCCGCAGACTGGCCGGGCCGCTGGCCCATGTGTCCCCGGCGGCCCCGCCCACGCTGCTCATGCACGGCGACGCGGACAAGCTCGTCCCGTGCGACCAGAGCCGCAGGTTCGCGGACGCGCTCACGGCAGCGGGCGCCACCGCCGAGTTCGTCGTCGTCCCGGGGGCCGGTCACTGTTTCGAGGGGGCGGATCTGCGGGAACCCGTACGCCTCAGCCTGGACTTCTTCGACCGCCACCTGTGAGGCGCGCGACCTCACCGCCCCGGGAACCGCTCCCCGCACGCGCTGCAGAACACCGGCGCCGACTCCGGCGACATCCGCCCGCACTCCGGGCAGACCCGGTCCAGCGCGCAGGGCGCTTCGCCGCCCTCCTGCGCGTACACCGTCGGCTTGAGCGTCAGGCCGGGGCGGCGGCGGTGCACGGTCAGGTACGCGAGGCCGTCCGGGCCCGCCGTCACGGAGCGGCGGGAGGTGCGGGGCAGCCAGGTGACCGTGCTCGGGGCCAGCATCAGCGGCGCGGAACCGTCGCCGGGCACGATCCGGCCGCCGCCCGCGAGGACGACCAGCAGCACGTCGAGCACGTCCTCCTGGTGCTCGCCGACCTCCGCGCCCGGCGGCAGCCGCACGAGGTTCGCGTCCAGCTCCCTCCCCTGCCGGTCGAGCTGCCACAGGGCGCCCCGGTCGTCGGGGGACGCGGCGGCGAGCAGGTCGTCCAGTACGGCGAGTACCTCGGGAGTCGCGTTCACGCCGCCAGGCTACGACCGCGTACCCCTAAGCTGTACGCCGCCGAGCGAGGAGACACAGGCTCATGCGCGCCGAGAAGTACCCCCCGATCGACCCCCACGACCACGGCATGCTCGACGTCGGCGACGGCAACCACGTCTACTGGGAGGTCTGCGGCAACCCCGCCGGAAAGCCCGCCCTCGTCGTCCACGGCGGTCCCGGGTCCGGCTGCACCGAGCGGCCCCGGCAGTACTTCGACCCGGAGCGCTACCGCGTCGTCCTCTTCGACCAGCGCAACTGCGGGCGCTCGACGCCGCACGCGAGCGACCCGGCCGTCGACCTGCGGCACAACACGACGGACCACCTCGTCGCCGACATGGAACGCCTCCGCGCCCACCTCGGGATCGACCGCTGGCTGCTGTACGGGGGTTCCTGGGGCTCCACGCTGATCCTGGCGTACGCCGAGCGGCACCCGGAGCGGGTGACCGAGATCGTGATCCCGGCGGTGACCACGACCCGGCGCTCCGAGATCGACTGGCTGTACCGGGGCGCCGGCCTCTTCCACCCGGAGGCGTGGGAACGCTTCCGGGCCCACGTCCCCGAGGCCGCGAGCGACGCGACCCCGGATGTGCTCGCCGCGTACGCCCGGCGCACCGCGGACCCCGACCCGGAGGTACGGGCGCGGGCGACGGCGGAGTGGTGCGCCTGGGAGGACGCGGTGCTGTCCGGCGAGGCGTACGCGGGCCCTCACCCGTACAGCGGGCGGCCCGGCCGGGCGCAGGCGGCGCTGGTGCGGATCTGCGCGCACTACTTCTCGCACGGCGCCTGGCTGGAGGAGGGCCGGCTGATCCGGGACGCGGGGCGGCTGGCCGGGATTCCCGGGGTGCTGGTGCACGGGCGGCGGGACATGGGCGGGCCGCTCGGCACGGCGTGGGAGCTGGCCAAGGCGTGGCCGGACGCGGAGCTGACGGTGATCGAGGACGCGGGGCACCTGGGCGGGGCGGCGACGAGCCGGGCGATCCTCACGGCACTGGACCGGTTCGCGCAGGCATAGACCGACAAGCGCTTGCTTCGAGCGCGCTCGAAGGAGTTGGCTTGGGGTCCATGAAGTACACGCAGCTCGGACGCACCGGACTCAAGGTAAGCCGCCTCGTCCTGGGGACGATGAACTTCGGCCCCCAGACCAACGAGAGCGACAGTCACGACCTCATGGACGCCGCGCTGGACGCCGGCGTCAACTTCTTCGACACCGCGAACGTATACGGCTGGGGCGAGAACAAGGGCCGCACCGAGGAGATCCTCGGCACCTGGTTCGCCAAGGGCGGCGACCGCCGCGACAAGGTCGTGCTCGCCACCAAGGTCTACGGCAACATGGGCGCCGACGGCGAGGCGTGGCCGAACCACGACAAGCTGTCCGCCGTCAACATCCGCCGGGCCGTCGACGCCAGCCTGAAGCGGCTCCAGACGGACCACATCGACCTGTACCAGTTCCACCACGTCGACCGGGACACCCCGATCGAGGAGATCTGGCAGGCCATCGACGTACTGATCCAGCAGGGCAAGATCCTGTACGCCGGTTCCTCGAACTTCTCCGGCTACAAGATCGCCCAGGCCAACGAGCGCGCCCGGCAGCGCGGCAGCTACGGCCTGGTCAGCGAGCAGTGCATCTACAACCTGATGGAGCGCGGCGCCGAGATGGAGGTCATCCCGGCCTCCCAGGAGTACGGCCTCGGCGTCATCCCGTGGTCGCCGCTGCACGGCGGCCTGCTCGGCGGCGCCATCCGCAAGGAGCGCGAGGGCGGCGGCGCCCGCTCCACCTCCGGCCGCTCCGGCGACGCGCTGGCCGACCCGAAGGTCCGGGCGCAGATCCAGGCGTACGAGGACCTGCTCGACAAGCACGGTCTGGAGCCCGGTGAGGTGGGCCTCGCCTGGCTGCTGACACGGCCCGGGATCACCGGCCCGATCTCCGGCCCGCGCACGCGGGAGCAGCTCGACTCGGCGCTGCGCGCGGTGGAGCTGGAGCTGTCGACGGAGGTGCTGGACGCGCTGGAGGAGATCTTCCCCGGCCCGGGCCCGTCGCCGGAGAACTTCGCCTGGTAGAGGCGCCTGTCAGCCGACGGCGGCCGCCACGGCGACGACGGCGAACATCAGTACGAGCACGGCCGCCATGATGCGGTTTCTGGTCTTCGGGTCCACCCGACGAGCGTAACCGGACCGGCCTGTGCGAACGCGACGCGGCCCCGCCCCGGAGAACCGGGAGCGGGGCCGCGTAGTCGCGTGGTCGCGTACGGGCGTAGCCCTTACGCCGCCGTGGCCAGCTGCTCGCGCTGGACGAAGCGGACGTGCGGGCGGCCCGGGCGCAGGTCCACCTTGAGTCGCAGACCGCCGAGGCGGGCCAGGATCACACCGATGCCGACCGCCGCCGCGAGGGACAGCGCACCGCCGACCACCATGCCGGTGCGGGCGCCGTACGCGTCGCTGATCCAGCCGACGATCGGGGCGCCCACTGGCGTACCCCCGGCGAAGACCATCATGTAGAGGCTCATCACACGGCCGCGCATGGCCGGGTCCGACGCCATCTGGACGCTGGTGTTGGCGCTGATGTTGGTCGTCAGGCCGATCATGCCGATCGGGACCAGCAGGACCGCGAAGATCCAGACGTTCGGCGCGAGCGCCGCGACGATCTCCAGCAGGCCGAAGGCCGTACCGGCGGCGACCAGCATCCGCAGCCGCGAGGAGCGGCGGCGGGCGGCGAGCAGGGCACCGGCGAGGGAGCCGGCGGCCATGAGGATGTTGAAGAACGAGTACATCCCGGCGCCGCCGTGGAAGATCTCGTCCGCGAAGGCCGTCAGCCAGATCGGGAAGTTGAAGCCGAAGGTGCCGACGAAGCCGACCAGGACGATCGGCCAGATCAGCTCGGGGCGCCCGGAGACGTACCGCAGCCCCTCACGGAGCTGCCCCTTGCCGCGCGGCACGATGACCGCCTTGTGCAGCTCGCTCGGCCGCATCATCATCAGGCCGACGAGCGGGGCGAGGAACGACAGGCCGTTGAACATGAAGGCCCAGCCGCTGCCGACCGTGGTGATCAGCACACCCGCGACGGCGGGACCGATGAGCCGGGCCGACTGGAAGTTCGCCGAGTTCAGGCTGACCGCGTTGCGCAGCTGCGCGGGGCCGACCATCTCGGACACGAACGCCTGCCGGGCCGGATTGTCGACCACGGTGACCATGCCGAGCAGGAACGCGATCAGATAGACGTGCCAGACCTGGACCACGCCGGAGAGCGTGAGCACGGCGAGCACGACACCGCAGGCGCCCAGGGCGGCCTGGCTGACGAGCAGGAGCTTGCGCTTCGGCAGCCGGTCGGCGATGACGCCGCCGTACAGGCCGAACAGCAGCATGGGGAGGAACTGGAGCGCCGTGGTGATGCCTACGGCGGCGGCGGACCCGGTGAGGCTCAGAACGAGCCAGTCCTGCGTGATGCGGGACATCCAGGTACCGGTGTTGGAGATCACGGCGCCCGTGGCGAACAGGCGGTAGTTGCGGATCTTCAGCGACGAGAAGGTCCCGCCGGTCTTGCTCTCGTGGGTGGAAGTCGGTGCGGGGGCGGAGTCTGCTCCGGATCCCGTACTCAAAAGGGTTCGCCTCCTCGGCGTGGACATCTTGCTGGTCGACGGGGACGTACCTCTTACAGGTGGGCGAGCTTCTCCAGCACGGGCGCCGCGTTGCGCAGCGTCTCCCACTCGTCCTCGTCCAGGCCCTCGGCGAGCGTGGTCAGCCAGGCGTTCCGCTTCTTGCGGCTCTCGGCGAGCATGGCCTCGGCCTGCTCGGTCTGGCTGACCATCTTCTGACGACGGTCATCGGGGTGCGGTTCCAGCCTGACCAGACCCTTCGATTCCAGCAAGGCGACGATGCGGGTCATCGACGGCGGCTGGACATGCTCCTTGCGGGCCAGCTCACCCGGGGTGGCGGAACCACAACGGGCGAGCGTCCCGAGCACCGACATCTCGGTCGGGCTCAGCGACTCGTCGACGCGCTGGTGCTTCAGGCGCCGGCCGAGCAGCATGACGGCGGAACGGAGGGAGCTCACGGCGGCGGCACTGTCGCTGTCGTGGATCAGGTCAGGCATGTTTGTTAGCGTAACTCATTACCTACTCTAAAGACCACTTGTGTTACACGCGCGTAAGCGGGATCACCCCGGCCCAGAGCCGGATCACCAATCGATCACCCAAACGAGTGAGCCACCGGCGGAAAATCTCGCGCGGCGGGCCCGTGGGGCGTAACCCTGCTTGGCATGGGATCGACAGTGCTCAGCCTGCGCATAGACGGTGAGCTGCTCGACCGGCTCAAGCAGCATGCCGCAAAACGCGGAATGAGCGTCCAGGACTATGTGGTCCGGACGCTCATTCGCGACGACTTCGACGAGCGCTTCCAGTCGGCCGTCGAGGAGACGGAGAAGTTCTACGGGCAGGAGAAGCTCTGCCCGGCGGAGGGCGTGCCGGCCGAGGAGGTCAACTGACCCCCGGGGCCGGTCCGCGCACCGCCCTTACGTGAGGCCGAGCGCCGGCATCATGTAGTAGAAGACGAAGACCGCCGACACGGCGTACATCGCGGCGGGCACCTCGCGCCCCCGGCCGGAGGCCAGGCGCAGCACGGTGAAGGCGATGAAGCCGATGCCGATGCCGTTGGTGATCGAGTACGTGAACGGCATCATGACCATCGCGAGGAACGCCGGGATCGCCAGCGTGAAGTCGCTCCAGTCGATGTCCCGCACCGAGCCCGCGATGATCAGGAAGCCCACCGCCAGCAGGGCGGGGGTCGCCGCCTGCGAGGGGACCATGGTCGCCAGCGGCGTGAGGAACAGCGCCACCGTGAACAGCAGGCCCGTGACGATGCTGGCCAGACCCGTGCGGGCACCCTCGCCGACGCCCGCCGTGGACTCCACGAAGCAGGTCGAGGCGGAGGAGGAGGTGGCGCCGCCCGCGGCGACCGCGACACCGTCCACGAGGAGCACCCGGTTGATGCCCGGGAAGTTGCCGTTGGCGTCCGTCAGCTTCGCCTCGTCGCCGACACCGAGGATGGTGCCCATCGCGTCGAAGAAGCAGGACAGCAGCACGGTGAAGACGAACAGGATGCCGGTCAGCACGCCCACCTTGTGGAAGCCGCCGAACAGGCTGAAGTGACCCAGCAGCCCGAAGTCCGGCGTGGCCACGGGATTGCCCGGCCACTCCGGCACGGTCAGCCCCCACGCCTCGCCCGGCAGGTCGGCGGCCGCGTCGATGATCAGCGCGACCACGGTCATCGCCACGATGGAGATCAGGATCGCGCCCGGCACCTTGCGGACGATCAGGATCAGGGTCAGCAGCGCGCCCAGCACGAAGACCAGGACGGGCCAGCCGTTGAGGTGGCCGTCGGAGCCGAGCTGGAGCGGCACGGTGGTGTGCGCGGCGTCCGGCATGCGGGAGACGAAGCCCGAGTCGACCAGGCCGATGAGCAGGATGAACAGGCCGATACCGATCGCGATGCCCTTGCGGAGCGAGCCCGGTACGGCGTTCATCACGCGTTCCCGCAGCCCGGTCGCGACCAGCAGCATGACCACGATGCCCGCGAGGACCACCATGCCCATGGCGTCGGGCCAGCTCATCCGGGGGGCGAGCTGGAGGGCGACGACGGTGTTGACACCGAGGCCCGCGGCCAGCGCGATCGGCACGTTGCCGATGACGCCCATGAGCAGCGTGGAGAACGCGGCGGTGAGCACGGTCGCGGTGACCAGCTGGCCGCCGTCGAGCTGGTGGCCGTACATGTCCTTCGCGCTGCCCAGGATGATCGGGTTCAGCACGATGATGTAGGCCATCGCGAAGAAGGTCGCGAATCCGCCACGGATCTCGCGGGCAACCGACGACCCCCGCTCGGAGATCTTGAAGAAGCCGTCCAGGCCGCCGGAGGACGGGGAGGGCGGAGGCGGCGTGGCGTCGACCTTAGCGGTGGCCGAGGGGGACATGTATGACCTCAGTCAGGGTGCGTAGAGGGGTTCAAAAGTGGTCAGCTTTGGACTTTCACACGAATAATTCGAGCCAGTCATAAGCAGATTCAGTATGAATACATAAGGCGAAGATCGCTATCTCCGCGCGTAGACCCTTGGGCCGACTGGCCCGACAGGGCTTATATACGCGACGCATACACTGGCCGCATGGCGAAGTGGACACCCAAGCACGAGGCGCCGGAGCCCCTGGAGGGCCCGGTCGTCGCGACCATCACCGGCGGCACGATCCTCTGGTTCGTCCTCTTCCTCGTCCAGATCCCGTTCTACAACTGGTACGACGACCACGGCCACCTGTGGTGGGTGTGGACCTGCCTGGCCGGCGCGGGCCTCGGCCTGATCGGCATCTGGTACGTACGGGGGCGGGACGCGGCCCTCAAGCGCGCGGCGGCGGCATCGGCGGCGGATCCGCAGGCCGACTGAGGCGGAGCCCCGTACCGTCGAACCATGACGCAGCGGGCATCCGAACTTTCCGGGGAGCAGCGCGCCGGTGCCCCCGGGCGCGGGCTGACGGCGGCCGAGGTCGCCGAGCGGATATCGCGGGGCGAGGTCAACGACGTACCGGTGCGGTCCTCGCGGTCGCTGACCGAGATCGTCCGGGCCAACGTCTTCACCCGGTTCAACCTGATCATCGGCGTGCTCTGGGTGATCATGCTGGCCGTCGCGCCGATCCAGGACAGCCTGTTCGGCTTCGTGATCATCGCCAACACCGGCATCGGCATCGTGCAGGAGTGGCGGGCCAAGAAGACCCTGGACAGCCTCGCGGTCATCGGTGAGTCGAAACCCGTCGTCCGGCGCGACGGGCAGGCCGCCGAGATCCACACCTCCGAGATCGTCCTCGGCGACCTGGTCGAGCTGGGCCCCGGGGACAAGGTCGTCGTGGACGGCACGGTCGCCGAGGCGGACGGCCTGGAGGTGGACGAGTCCCTGCTCACCGGCGAGGCGGACCCGGTCCTCAAGAAGACCGGCGACCCGGTCATGTCCGGCAGCTTCGTCGTCGCCGGCGGCGGCGCGTTCACCGCGACGAAGGTCGGGCGCGAGGCGTACGCGGCGCAGCTCGCCGAGGAGGCGTCCCGCTTCACGCTCGTCCGGTCCGAGCTGCGCAGCGGCATCTCGACCATCCTGAAGTACATCACCTGGATGATGGTGCCGACCGCGACCGCCCTGGTGATCAGCCAGCTGGTGGTCAAGGAGCACAACTTCAAGGACTCCGTCGCCCGCACGGTCGGCGGGATCGTCCCGATGATCCCCGAGGGCCTGGTCCTGCTGACCTCGGTGGCCTTCGCGATCGGGGTCGTACGCCTGGGCCGCAAGCAGTGCCTGGTGCAGGAGCTGCCCGCCATCGAGGGCCTGGCCCGGGTCGACGTGGTCTGCCTGGACAAGACCGGCACGCTCACCGAGGGCGGCATGGACGTCACGGAGCTGCGCCCGCTGGGGGACGCCGAGGAACCGTATCTGCGCCGCGTCCTGGCGGCCTTCGGCGCGTCCGAGCCCCGCCCCAACGCCAGCCTCCAGGCCATCATCGACGCCTACCCGGCGGCGGAGGAAGGCGCCTGGACGACCACCGGCACCCTGCCCTTCTCCTCCGCCCGCAAGTACAGCGGCGCCGCGTTCACCGAGGACGGCGGCGCCTCCTCCGCCTGGCTGCTCGGCGCGCCCGACGTGCTGCTGTCCGAGGACGACCCGGCGCTCGCGGAGATCGGGCAGCTCAACGAACAGGGCCTGCGGGTGCTGCTGCTGGCCCGGGCGCGGGGCGAGCTGGACGCGCCGGACGCGGCCGAAGGGGCGGAGCCGGCAGCCCTCGTCGTACTGGAACAGCGGCTGCGGCCCGACGCGGGGCGCACCCTCGCGTACTTCGGCGAGCAGCGGGTCGCCACGAAGGTGATCTCGGGCGACAACGCGGTCTCGGTCGGCGCGGTGGCCGCGAAGCTCGGGATGGAGGGCGCGGACCATCCGCTGGACGCGCGCCGGATGCCCGAGGACACGGACGAGATGGCGTCCGCGATGGAGCGGAACGCGGTGTTCGGCCGGGTCACCCCGCAGCAGAAGCGGGAGATGGTCGCCGCGCTCCAGTCGCGCGGGCACACGGTCGCGATGACCGGCGACGGCGTCAACGACGTCCTCGCGCTGAAGGACGCCGACATCGGCGTCTCCATGGGCTCGGGCTCCGAGGCGACGCGCGCGGTCGCCCAGATCGTGCTGCTGAACAACAGCTTCGCGACCCTGCCGTCGGTGGTCGCCGAGGGCCGCCGCGTGATCGGCAACATCACCCGGGTCGCCACCCTGTTCCTGACGAAGACCGTGTACTCGGTGCTGCTGGCCGTCCTGGTGGTCTGCTTCCAGGTCGAGTACCCGTTCCTGCCGCGCCATCTGACGCTGCTGTCCACGCTGACGATCGGCGTCCCGGCGTTCTTCCTGGCCCTCGCCCCGAACAAGGAGCGCGCGCATCCGCACTTCGTGCGCCGCGTCATGCGGTACGCGATCCCCTCGGGCGTCATCTGCGCCGCCGCGACCTTCGTGATGTACCTGGTCGCCCGGCACCACTACGCCGGTACGGGCGCGCTGGACGCGGAGACGAGCGCGGCGACGCTCACGCTGTTCCTGGTCTCGATGTGGGTCCTGGCGATCATCGCCCGCCCGTACACCTGGTGGCGGATCTGCCTGGTGGCCGCGATGGGCCTGGCGTTCCTGGTGGTGCTCGCGGTGCCGTGGCTCCAGGACTTCTTCGCGCTGAAGCTGGTGGGCACGCAGATGCCGTGGACGGCGGTGGGCATCGCGGTGGTGGCGTCGGTGGCGCTGGAGTACGCGTGGCGGCTGGTGGGCCGCCGCTTCGGGGGATGAGGCGGCGGCCCTGGCCGGGCTACTTCACGTCGACGTAGTCGCCCGTGGCGGTGGCGGCCGGGGTGGTGGACGTACCGGCGAAGCTGTAGCGCCAGTAGCCGTCGACCGTGGCCTTCACGGTCGTCTTCGCGTCACCCTTGTTGTTCGTCTTGACGGTCTTCACCGTGGTGTAGGTGCTGCTGCCCTTCTTGCGGAACTGGAGCTTCACGGACTGGCTGGTGTAGCCGTGGTACTTGAAGTCGTCCCAGTTGGCCCGCGAGAGCCAGCCGGTGACGGTGATGGTCTTGCCCTTCTTGACCGGCTCGGGCGAGGCGTTGACGGTCTGCTTCGACGCGCGCTGCACGAGGGTCGTGCCCAGGTTGTCCTGGACGACGAAGCCGATGTCGCCCGGGTCGACGTCCTCCGGGTCCTGGCCGTTGAGCGCGACCGCGTAGCCCACGGCCTTCCACTTCGTGGCGTCGGCGTTGCCGAACAGGTCGAACTCGGGGTAGACCGCGATGTTCCCCTTGCAGGTGGCGACCGTGGCGGACACCTTCTTGCAGACGGGCGTGTCGTCGCCGTAGAACTCGTTGGCCGGGTTGTCGAACGAACCGCGGTAGAGCCCGACCTCCAGCATGAAGTCCTCGGCGAAGATGTCCACGTTCGCGGCGTGCGTCACCGTGAAGGTGGTCGGGACGCGCTTGGTGTACGTGGTCCCCACCACCAGCGGCTTGCCGCCGTTGATCGTGAACTTCGAGAAGGTGAGGTCGAGCGGACCCGGCTCGGCCGCGGGTGCGGCGGAGCGGGCGCCGGCCTTGGCGGCCGAGGGCGCGGCGGCGGACTGCGCCGCGCGCGCCAGCTCGGCGGTGCTGCCGGTCGAACCGTGCGCGCCGTCGGCCTGGGCGGCCGACGGAAGGGCGAGAGCGGAAAGGGCCAGGGCGCCGCTGACAGCGGCCACGGTGGCACGTATGCGCATGTTCGTTCCCCAAGGTGGAGAAGGGGGCCCGCCGCGACGGTCGCCGCGCGGGCCCAAGGGTGTCTGTGGAGCCTGATGGCTCGACAGACGAGACGGCTCCCACCTGTGAACGGTTGTGTGTGTCCTGAGACTTTTTTGTGAAGGCGCGCTTCCGGTTCGCTCAGTCGAACCAGCGGTCCCGGGCCAGCTCGGTCGTGCGGGACGGGTCCTCCAGCAGCGCCGCGACCTCGAAGCGGCGGGGCCACTGCCCGGCCGCCCATGCCAGGCCCGCCGCGACGCCCTCCAGCGTCGAGGCGTGCACGACTCCGTCCGGGGTGCGCCGCCAGTCGAGTTCGACGCCGCCCGCGCGGAGTTCGCCGTGTTCGATGTACGTGTCCGGGGTCGCCGGACCCAGCAGCACGCGGACGGACTCGGGCACCTCGTGCTCCTCGCCGTCGCTCGTGACCTCGGCCGCCACGGTCTCGCCGAGCCGCCGCACCTGGAACAGCTCGGCCAGCTCCGCCGCGTGCGCCGGGGCGACGGGCAGCAGCGGCAGCCCCTCGGTGAGCGGCAGCAGGTCCGGCGCGTCCGCGATCACCGCGTCCGCCGCGTCGACCACGCGCACCTCGCCGTCCACGACCGCCCGCAGCTCGTCCGGCAGCGTGACCTGTTCCGGGTCGAGCGCGGACAGCGCGGTGTACAGCGCGTGCAGGTGTACGCCGGTGACCGGGCGGTCCTCGTCGGCGAGCCGGCCGAGCAGTTCGGCGGCCCCGCCCGGCTCGTCCAGGAGCGCGGCGACCGACGTCCGTACGCCCAGGGCGCGCAGCACCTCGGCGTCCTCGAAGCCGGTCGCGTCGGCGGAGTCGTAGAGCCCCGCGAGCAGGGGGTCCCCGCCGTGGGTGCGCAGACCCGCCGGGCGGCGGCCGCCCAGCACCGGGTGGCCGCGCAGCCACCAGGCGGTGTACGGGCGGACGGACTCCGTGGTGCCGTCCGGAAGCAGCACCCTGACCGGCTGCGTGAGCGCGTCCCGCAACGGCGGCTGCGCCAGCATGGCGAGCGCCTGCGGCCAGGCGTCGTCGTCCACCAGGTCCAGGTCGCGTACGGCGACGAGTTCCGTGGCGACCGGCGGCACCGGGCTGTCCGGGAACTGGTCGAGGATGTCCTCGCACCACACGTCCACCGCGTCGAGCAGCCCGGCGTCGTCCGGCTCCGCGAAGTCGCCGTCGCGCGGATCCAGTTCGTCCGGGTCCAGGACGACGTCGGTGGCCCGGACGAGCGCGAAAGTGGCGAGCACCCCGCAGGCGGTGAGCGGCTGTTCGCCCCAGCGCCCGGCCAGCTCCGCGTCGCACAGGGCGAGTTCGCCCTCGCGCATGACCTGGGCGAACGGGCTGTCCGGCAGCACGAGTTCCCCGGCGGGGGCGAGTTCGCCGTCCTCGTCGGGCAGCGCGAGCGCGCCGAGCCAGGGCTCCTCGCCCGGCTCCAGGGCGGCGTCGCGGACCAGGGTGAGCACGGTCTCCACCAGCTCGTCGCCGTCGAGCGCGTCCTCGTCCCAGACCTCGCCCGCGTCCAGCGACCCGGCCACGGCGGCCCGCACCTGCGGGGTCGTCAGCACGGCGCGCGGCGTGGCGGGCAGGGCCCCCAGCTTCTCCAGGAGCGGATGCGCGGCGTCCGGGTGCGCGACCTTGAGCCCGAGCCGGCCGAGCCGGTCGAGGACGGGGCCGGAGAGGGCGTCGGGGAGCGGGAGGAGGACCTGCCGGGGGCCGATGGTCGTACGCGGAGGTGCGTCCGGGGCGGCGCCCGCCAGCGGTACCGGGAGCCCCGACAGCCGGTCCGGGTCGACCCCGGCCAGGCTGTCGTAGAGCCGCCGCCACCAGGCGGGTTCGCGTTCCAGACCGGCCAGGCGGTCGATCGCCTCGGTCAGCGGGACGCGGGCGACGCCGAGTGTGCGCAGCTCGACGCGCCGCTCGAGCCCCGCCGGCAGCAGGCACGGCAGCACCTCGGCCAGCACGGCGACGGTCTGCGCTCCGACGCCCTCCACCACCTCGGCCTCGACCGGGCGCAGCCCGACGGTGTCCTTGTCCTGCCGGAGGCCCCCGTCCCAGTCCTCCCAGCGCTCCGGTTCCCGCGGGGCGGCCGGCTCCAGGAACGCGACGCGCGGCAGCCGCTCCAGGATCGCCCCGCGCAGCGCGCCGTCCAGCGCGCCCTGGCCGAGGGGGCCCGGCACCAGGCCGATCGTCGCGACGGACACCGGCTCCCAGTCGCCGAGCAGCTCCGCGTACGCGTCGGCGGCGCGCCGCACCAGGAAGTCGGTGAGCGGTCCGGGGGCGGGGTGCCGGCGGGTGGTGTCCAGCGGCAGCGAGGCGATGAGCAGCGCGGGCAGGCCGAGCGGTTCGTCGGTGGGCGTCGGCGCGTGCACGACGGGTGCGGTACGCGGGTGGACCGGGGCGCCGTCCGCGTCCACCGGGACGGCCCAGGTCACCGACCAGTGCGGGCGGAGGCGTTCCTCCAGCGGGCGGTCGGCGAGGAGTCCGGGCTCGATCGGCCCGTGGTGGACGGCGGTGCGCCAGCGGTTCGTACCGTGCGCGGAGTCCTCGATGTGCGTGTACGGGCCGTGCTGGGAGCGGCGGAGGGTGCGTACGCCCTCCGGGGTCTCGACGACGACCTCTTCCAGCCCGGCCAGCGTGAGGAGCAGGGCGTCGTCCACGGCGGCCAGCAGCCGTTCGACCAGGTCCTCGGCGACGCCGTCGCGCAGCGGCAGCACGACGACGGTGTCGTAGCCGTCGGGCGCGGTGCCCTCGGCGGGCAGCGGGAGGCGCAGCAGCGGTACGTGGCCGTCGCGGCGGCGCAGCTCGTCGCCGAGTCCGGGGCTGCCGACGGCGGCCTCCCGGGCGAGCTCGCGGGCCTCGGCGAGGGACCAGCGGACGCCGCCGTGCAGGCCGGTGATCGCCGGCTCGTCGCTCACCGCGAGCACGGCGGCGAACCCGACGCCGAACCGGCCGACGGCGCCCTCGTGCCCTTCCCGCTTCGCGGAGGCGCGCAGGGTGGACAGGGATTCGACGCCGGTGGCGTCCAGGGGGGCGCCGGTGTTCGCGGCGGCGAGGACGGCCGGTGTGCCGTCGGTTGCGGGGTGCAGCGTGAGCCTCAGTCGGCCCGGGGTCCCGGCGCGGGCGGCGGCGTCGGCGGCGTTCTGGGCCAGCTCGACCACGAGGCGGTCGCGGTAGCCGCCGAGCGCGAGGTCCTCCTCGGCGTTGGCGTCCTCCCGGAACCGGGCGGGCCCGGCACCCCAGGCGGCGAGCACGCCGCGCCGCAACCGCGCGGTACCGAACGGATCGCCCTCCGTCGCGTTGATGCCCATGCGCGTGCTCCCTCTGCCGCTGCGATATTCGCGTACCCCGCGAAGCTACCGGGTACAACCCGGCCCCCGACTCCCCGCCCCCACCCCAAGGCTTCCGTCCTCAAACGCCGGACAGGCTGGATGTCCGCGGGCCCGGGCCCACCACATACAGGGTTCCGTCCTCAAACGCCGGACAGGCTGGAAGTCCGCGGCCCCGGGCCCACCGAGCGCAGGCTTCCGTCCTCAAACGCCGGACGGGCTGGATCTGGCCGGTGCGGGTCGGAAGACGCTCGCGAGTCGGCAGCGAGCCTCAACAGACCCGCACCCAAAAGCCCACACCGGCACCCCCCAAGCCCGTCCGGCGATTGAGGACGGAACCGGTGCTACGGAGCCCCCGAGCCTTCCGGGCCGCCCGAACCAAGCCCGTCCGGCGATTGAGGACGGAACCGGTTCGCCGGGGAAGCCCGAGCCCGCGTGGGCCCCGGGCGCCGCCCGGCTACGCGTGGCCCAGGTCCCCCGGCGAAGCCGAATCGTGCAACGGATACTCATCCACCCGCACCGTGTCCAACCGATGCGGCACCGCCGCAGGCGGCTTCGGCATCACCGCCGCCTCCGAGTGCCCCCCGCACCCGTACGACAGCGACACCACATGCCCGTCCGCCGGACCGAACTCGTTCGCGCACACCCCGAACGCCTGCCGCAGCGAGCCCGCCAGCGGCACCAGGAACGCGCAGGACACGCACGACGCCGGCGCGGCCTGCGCCATCGGGGTCTTCGGGCCGAACTCCTCGTCCCAGCGGTCCGCCGCCGAGTGCAGCCCGTAACGCGACAGCACCCGCGCCCGCCGCATGCCCAGCTCTTCCGCCACCGCCGCGATCGATCCGCGCGCGGCCGGATCCGGGCGCGTCGTCAGCTCCGCGTCCTCGACGTCCACCAGGTCGGCCAGCTCATCCGTGGCCGGCGCGTTCGGCAGCGGCTCGTCCGCCCCCGTGTACCCCGGCTCCAGCCGCAGGTCGTCCGCCTCGGTCGGCAGCAGGTCGCCGGGGCCCATGTCCCCCGGCCGCAGCCGCTCGCTCCACGGCACCCACTCCGGCGCGAGCAGCGCGTCGGAGCCCGGCAGCAGCACGGTCTCGTCCAGGGTGACGTTCTTCGCGCGGGAGGCCCGGGCCACCGTCACGGCCCAGCGCCAGCCCCGGTAGCCGGGGTCCTCGCACTCGAAGTAATGCGTGACGACCCGGTCCCCCTCGGAGACCACCGCCACATGCTCACCCACGATCCCCGGCGCGGCCGCCTCCTCCGCCGCCGCGCGGGCGAGGTCTACCGCCTCGGCGCACAGACGGTCGGGAGCGGGGGTACGGGCGGTACGGGCCGTACGGCCTCGCGTCGTCGCAGCACTCACAGGTCTCGCTTCTCTCCTACGCCAGTCTCACGAGCGCGCCAGCACATCGACCATCGATTTCGGCCATACGGTCGCGGACGGAGCGGACCTGGGGGCCGCGTCGACGTCCACACCCGTTGAGCCAACCTCGGGCACGCCTTCCGCAATCCATTCTGCGGGATCGCCGAGAGGCGCGCGGCCGAGAACAACCGCCGGTGGCGCGCTACGCACGCTACCCTCTCCGCCGCTCCCCGCCCACCTGCCGTCCGAAACGCCGCCGTTTCCGCCACCCCGCGCCGACCCCGTACCGCCCCCGACCCCACCGTTTCGCGCCTCCGGCGCGCCGCGCTCACTGACCCGACGGGGCGGTCCCGACCGCGCCCCGCCAGGATGCCGGTTCGCATCACACACTCCTGGGGCACTATGACCAAGTGGCTTCAGCCAGGTCGCACGACGGTCCCGGCCCGCTCCGCAGTGCGGGCCGGTCGATCGGTCATGCCCTGCGCGTCCCCTTCACCGGCACCGCCCGGGGCATCCGCAAGGCGACCCACGCGCACGGCGCCGGCGAGAGCGGCCTCGGCAAGCTGATCGAGCTGCACGCGGTGAACGGCGCGGGCGATGTGATGATCACCGTCGCGCTCGCGTCCACCGTGTTCTTCTCCGTACCGACCGACCAGGCGCGCGGGCGGGTCGCGCTGTACCTCGCGGTGACGATGGCGCCGTTCATCCTCCTGGCGCCGGTCATCGGCCCGCTCCTGGACCGCCTGCCGCACGGCCGCCGGGCCGCGATGGCCGGTTCCATGCTGGCGCGGGCGGCGCTGGCGCTGACCATGTCCGGCGCGGTCGCGACCGGCGACCTGGAGCTGTACCCGGCGGCGCTCGGCGTACTGGTCTGCTCGAAGGCGTACGGAGTGGTGCGCAGCGCCGTCGTACCGCGCCTGCTGCCACCGAAGTTCTCGCTGGTGAAGGCCAACTCACGGGTGACGCTCGCCGGGCTGCTGGCCACCGGGGCCGCCGCGCCCGTCGGGGCGGGGCTCCAGACGATCGGGCCGCAGTGGCCGCTGTACGGGGCCTGCGCGATCTTCGTCGGCGGCGGGATCCTGGCGTTCACGCTGCCGCCGAAGGTGGACTCGGCGAAGGGCGAGAGCCGTGCGCAGCTCGTACCGCCGCACGGCGGGAGCGAGCCGCGGCCGTCCCCCACGAAACCCGGGAACAAGGGCGGAACCAAGACCGGCGGCAAGAGCCGCGAGCGGCGGCCGGGGCTGCGGTCCGTCGGCCCGTCCGTACTGCACGGCCTCCAGGCCAACGCCGCGCACCGCGCGCTCTCCGGCTTCCTGATCTTCTTCCTGGCGTTCCTGCTGCGCGAGCACCCGCTCGCCGGCCAGAGCGCCGCGATCTCGCTGGGCATCGTCGGCGCGGCGGCGGGCGTCGGCAACGCGCTGGGCACCGCGGTCGGCTCCTGGCTGCGGGCGCGCGGCCCGGAGATCATCGTCGCCTCGGTGCTGGGCCTCGCGCTGGGCGTGGCGATCCTGGCGGCCGTCTTCTTCTCCACGGTCATGGTCGCCGCGCTCGCCGCGACGGCGGGGCTCACGCAGGCGCTGTCGAAGCTGTCGCTGGACGCGATGATCCAGCGCGATGTGCCGGAGGAGGTGCGGACCTCCGCGTTCGCCCGCTCCGAGACGCTGCTTCAGATGGCCTGGGTGGTGGGCGGCGCGATCGGCATCGCCCTCCCCCTCAACGGCGTACTGGGCATGTCCGTCGCCGCCGGGCTGCTGGCGCTCGGAGCCTCCGCCTCCGTACGGGGGCTGCTGGGCGCCGCGCGGCGCGGCTCGCCGCACCCCCGCGTGGCGTGAGCGGGAGCGACCGATAGCCTTCGGCCCATGACCGTTGCGTTCTTCTCCGGTAAGGGCCGTCGAATCGGCGTCGCTCTTGGTGCCGTGTCCGCGGGACTCCTCGTCCTCTCCGCCTGCGACAAGCCGACGCCGCTCGCCACCGTGACGGTCGGCGACAACTCGGTGAGCTCCGAGGCCGCCTGCTACAACGACGGCAAGGCCCTCAAGAACTCCGAGGCCCAGAAGTGCCTCAACAAGGAGGCCGGGAAGAGCATCGACGTCTCGATGACCGACACGGTCCACTTCGGTGTCGACCCGGAGATCGCGGACAACGGCTGGACCCTCTTCCTCGACGGCCAGCGCGGCGAGCCGGAGCCCTCCAAGAAGACCTACCGGTCCATCAACGGCAGCGCCTTCTTCTCCACCCAGACCGAGGGGGCCGCGCCGAAGAACTCCCAGGTCAGCATCGTGGAGACCAAGGGCGCGAAGGTCATCGGCATCTGGCACTTCAAGCTGAAGAAGACCGACTGACGTGCACGTACTCGTCGTGACCGCGGTCCCGGTGGAACGGGACGCGGTCACGCGTGCGTACGGGGACGAGCCGGCGGTCCACCGGATCCGCGGCGCGGAGATCCACCGCACCGGCCCGCTGGACGTGCTCGCGGGCGGCGCGGGCCCGGCCGCCGCCGCGGCTTCGACGGCGTTCGCGCTGGCGGCGCACCCCTACGGCCTGGTGGTCTCGGCGGGCATCGGCGGCGGCTTCGCGCCGGTCGCCCCGGTCGGCTCGCTGGCCGTGTCCCGCCGCATCGGCGCGGCGGACCTGGGCGCCGAAACGCCGGACGGCTTCGTTCCGGTGACCGGCCTCGGCTTCGGCCGGACCTGGCACACCCCGCCCCCCGCCCTCGTACGCGCTGCCGCCGAGGCGACCGGGGCGACACCCGGCGACATCCTCACCGTCTCCACCGCCACCGGCACGGCGGAGACCACCGCCGCCCTGCTGGCCGCCCACCCGCACGCGGTCGCCGAGGCCATGGAGGGCTTCGGGGTCGCGGAGGCGGCGGAGCTGGCCGGCGTACCGGTCCTGGAGATCAGGGCCGTGTCGAACACCGTCGGCCCGCGCGACCGCGACGCCTGGCGCATCGGCGACGCACTGACCGCGCTGACCGAGGCGTTCGGGAAGCTCATACCCGTACTGGAAGGCTGGACCCGCCATGACCGAGACGACACCGCAGACTGACGCGCTGCGCATCGCCTTCTCGCCCTGCCCGAACGACACGTTCGTCTTCGACGCCTGGGCGCACGGCAGGGTCCCCGGCGCACCGGCGCTGGACGTCACGTTCGCGGACATCGACCTCACCAACGGCATGGCCGAGCGCGGCGAACTGGACGTGCTCAAGGTGTCGTACGCGGTGCTGCCCTGGGTCCTGGAGGAGTACGCGCTGCTGCCGTGCGGCGGCGCGCTGGGCCGGGGCTGCGGCCCGCTCGTCCTCACCCGCGAGGCGGGCACCGACCTGACCGGGAAGACGGTCGCCGTACCGAGCGAGCGCTCGACGGCGTACCTGCTGTTCCGCCTCTGGGCGGCCGACGTGGTGCCGGGCGGGGTGGGCGAGATCGTCGTCATGCCGTTCGACGAGATCATGCCGGCCGTCCGGGACGGCAAGGTGGACGCCGGACTGGTCATCCACGAGGCGCGCTTCACGTACCAGAACTACGGCCTGCACAACCTGGCCGACATGGGCAGGCACTGGGAGGACACCACCGGCCTGCCGATCCCGCTCGGCGCGATCATCGCCAAGCGCTCGCTGGGCGCGGACACGCTGAAGCTCCTCGCCGAGTCGGCCCGCACCTCGGTCCGCATGGCGTGGGACGACCCGGAAGCGTCGCGCCCGTATGTCCAGGCCCACGCCCAGGAGATGGACCCGTCCGTCGCGGACCAGCACATCGGCCTGTACGTGAACGAGTTCACCGCGGACCTGGGCGAGGACGGCTACGCGGCGGTCCGCGGCCTGCTGACCCGCGCGGCGGCGGAGGGCCTGGTCCCGGCGCTCGCCCCGGACGCGCTGTCGTTCGTCTGAGCGCCGGGCGCCTACACGTCCAGCTGGTCCGCGACCGCTCTCAGGAGGCCGGCGATCTTGGCGCCCGCGGCCTTGTCGGGGTAGCGGCCGCGCTCCAGCATCGGGGTGATGTTCTCCAGGACGGTCGTCAGGTCCTGGACGATCGACGCCAGCTCGTCCGGCTTGCGGCGCTGGGCGGCCGCGACGGACGGGGTCGGGTCGAGGACCGTCACGGAGAGCGCCTGGTCACCGCGCTGACCGGCGACCACGCCGAATTCGACGCGCTGACCGGGCTTGAGAGCGTCGACCCCGGCCGGGAGCACGGACGAGTGCACGAAGACGTCGCTGCCGTCGTCGCGGGAGAGGAAGCCGAAGCCCTTCTCGCTGTTGAACCACTTCACCTTGCCAGTCGGCAAAGCACGCACCCCATCTCAACCCGTATGCCGGAACGAATGCCCTCAGCAGGTCAGGCCGTCCTGTGGTCGTGCTCCCCTGCTGGCTGAAGCCTCCACAGGGGAAGTACCCCTCGTCAAGCCTGGTCATCCGGACTGTGTCCGGAAACGGCACCTGCTTCACCCGCACACGGTTCCGCGGCGTCCGGGAACTACCCTGAGGGGGTGAGTACCTCATCTTCCGGCGCGGGCGACCGGCTGGTCCGGATCGGCGCGATCGTCTTCTTCATCGGCGCCCTCTCCACCCTCGCCACCATGGCCCCCTCTTCCTCGGCACCCACCCCCTGCCGTCCATCGCCTGGTCCCTCTGCATGCTGATGGGCGTCGGCTTCCTGATCGCCGCCGCGGGCGTCATCCGCTCGGCACGCGCGGGGTCGCGGGAGCGGTAGCCGCGCCCTGCCGCCTTTGGCCAGAAATGCGTTGCACTTGCAACGCACCCCTTGGTAGAGATGGAGCTCCCAGCAGCGCCGTACCGGGGGACGCCATGACGGAATGGGACATCGATCCGGGCGGGGTGGAGTCGATCCTTTCCCTGGTCGGGCTCGCCGCCAAGGACTTGAGCAAAGATGTCAGGGGCTACGGCAGGAACGTGCAGGACGCGGCGGTGTCCGCGGGGACGATCAGCGGGCCCTACTGCGGTGAGGCGCCGGCGGGTCCGGTGGGGGCCGCCGTCGTCAACTTCGTGACCGACACACAGCACAAGATCACGTTCATGGCGGCCCGGGCCAAGAAGTCGATGGACGGCACGGTCAAGGCCACCACCGAGTACATCGAGGGCGACCTCGCCATGGCGGCCCGGGCCCAGCGCGAGGCGGCCAAGGCCCCCACTCCCGCCGAGCTCAGAGCCGCCGGGAAGCCGTCCGGCGAGCGGGACGGGAAGTAGCCGCCGTGATCCAGCCCGGCGGCATCCCGCAGTACACCGGCGACTTAGCCCAGTTGGAGAAGGCCGCGTCCGGTCTCCGTACGCACGCCCTCGGCATCCGCACCAGCGGGAAGGACGTCCATTCCCGCTTCCAGGCGACGGCCGGTTACTACAAGGCGCCCGAGGCCGACCGCCTGTTCTCCTCCACCCAGCCGGTGATGGACACGGCGGAGGAGTTCGCCACGGACATCGAGTCGCTGGCGGACGCCCTGGACACCTTCATCCACGAGGCGAAGCCGCACGCGGACCGGCTGAAGCAGCTGAAGCTGGACGCGATCGACTTCGTCCACGGTGTCGAGGGCGACGACGACTGGACCGAGGACCCGAAGAAGCTCGACGAGTACCAGGCCCTGATGGACGACGTGGCCACGGCTCAGGACGGCTTCCACGAGGCGGAACGCAAAGCGGCGAACGTGATCGAGGCGATCAGCCCCGCCATGTCCAGACCCCGTTGGACCGCCGACGACGGCTCCCACGGACCCCGCACGTACGGCCCGTCCGAGGACCTGCTCGCCGGGATGAAGAACCTGCCGTGGGGCAGCCCCGAGGAGCGCACGTACGAGCGCTGGAGTCTCGGCTGGTGGGGCCACGGCGCCAAGAGCTGGGCCTGGGACGGCCTCGCCAAGGACAGCATCTGGGGCGGCATCGACGGCCTGGGCACGCTGGTGGGCCTCCACGGCGAGGACTCCCGCGACGAGGCATGGGACGGCTTACGCCGGACAGCCGTCGGCGGATACGCGTACGGGATGGATGCCCTCGGTCAGGGCGAGCACCTGTCGGACTGGCAACGGGAGAGCGAGGCGTACGCGAAGGAGTTCGCCAAGCAGCTCGTCGCGTACGACGTCACGCCGGAGGACCCGGCCCGCGGCCACGCGATCGTCTCGTTCAACCTGCTCACCCTCTTCGCGGGCCCGCTGGGGGTCGCCGCCAAGCTCGGCAAGGGCGGGACGTTCGCGAAGGCGGCCGGCACCGTGGCCCGCATCGGCGATGCCCTGGACCCGCTCGGCGGCGCGTTCAAGGCGGCCAAGGCCCTGTCGGACCTGCCCAAGGTCTCCCAGGTACTCGCCAACGTCAGCGACCACCTCCGCATCCCGGCCTCACGCTTCCCCGACGGCGCCCTGGACCTGGACCACCGCTACCGCATCGACAAGGACGGCAACTTCGTCCCCCTCGACCACGAGGGCAACCCCCACCTGGAACCGGCACGGCATGAACCGACGGCCGACCGGCGGGGCGACGCCGAACGGCAGCCGGTCGGCGTCGGGGCACAAGCCGAGACGTCCGCGGCACACATGCACGAGAACGCGGCGCCGCACCCCGCCGGTGAGGGAACTCATGCCGTGCACCGCGATGACGCGGCGCACGGGCGGGGGACGCGCCTGATGGTGAGGGGGCGAGCGGAAACGGTGACACCGGCCGTGCCACCGACGGCGGTTCGGGAGGTTCCGGCGGAAGCCTCCCCGCGCCCCACAGCCCCGTGCCCGAGAGCGGCGGTCCCCTCATCCGCGGCAGCGAAACGGAGCAACGCATCCGCGACGCCGTGCAGAGCGTGCCGGGAAGGAAACGCCCCAAGCCGAATGTGCTGGAACGGGTTCTGGAGCGGCTCGCCTCGGAACCGGACGGGCAGCGCGTCGCCGACATCATCGCCTCGGGTCGCTTCAATCAGGCCGATGAGTACGGCCAGGTCGTCTCTGCTCTGGGAGCGAACAAGGCGTATATGTTCCAGCCGTCCGCCGACCAGTTGATCTTCGCGGACAAGCTGGTGGAAAGCGGTGTCCCGGCGCACGCCATCGACTTCGAACAGAAGGTCCCGGTAGGCGCCGACGTGGATATCCGCATCCGGGACGAGTCCGGGGACGTGTACGCGTACCAGATGAAGCACCTCAACGACCCGCAGGACCCGGTCAGCGAGATCACGCGAGGCAAGTACTTGTTGCAGTTGGCCATCGCCGACGCCGACCACTCCGTGATGCTCGTGGACGGAGGACGGGGAACCGTGCGGGACTGGATGACCAACGGCTCCTACGATGAACTCCTCGCCATCCACAGCGGCGCACGGGGACGAAAGGGCACAGGTATCACGTTCGTCATCCGACTGGAGGACGGCAATCTTGTCATTCCGCCGGGCAGTCGCACCGACCCCAAGGACATGTTGTGATCACCTCGACTCCCGTCGGCGAGTGGGTGTGGGAACTCTCCACGCACAATGACGAATTGCGTCCCAGCGATGCCGCACGGACGGCAGCGGGACTGTGGGGCCGACTGGCGGACCGGGGCCTCTCCGCATCGGGCGGGAGGGCTGCCTTGCGGGTCTCCGACCGGAGCGATCCGCGGGATGTCCGGGTGGAACTGAGCGGACTGGACCTCGGAGCGCCACCGTGGGCGCCGGATTCGCCCTTCGCCCGAGCGGTGCGGGAGGCGGACACGCTGGCAGGGGACCTCGTCGTCGTCATCCGCATCGACTGCCCCGGCACATGGCTGGAGCCCGGGGGCACTTACCGCGCCGAGAAGCTCTTCGTCGTTCAGGTGGAGGTGTGGGGCGGCACCCTGCTGGTCGCGACGCTGGAGACGTACTCCGATGCCTGGCTGACGATGGACACCCGCGGCAGGGAACAGCCCGAGGTGCACGCGCTGAACGCGCCCCGCCTCGCCGCCGCGCTCGACGGCATCTCGGCGCTGCTGGGCGCCCCGCCCGAACCGGGTGACGAGAATCGGTACGCGGCACCGAGCACGACCGGTTTCAGGGACCTACGGGCCGAAGGCCCCGCCTACGACGACGCCTGGGGGACCTTCGAGACGCTCGACCGCGCACGGCTGCTCGACTCCCGTCTGCCGGGGTCCGAGGACGACTACGAGCAGATCGCCGACGGCCCCGTCCGGTACCTCGCGGTTCGGCGGGACGACCGGACGCTGGGGTTCGTCTGGGCGGCCGTCGACGACTCCGCCGCCGGGTACGTGCCCCGTACCGCAGCCGGTGACGAGGCGTTCGACGCCGGGGCGGCCTGGATCACAGCCCTCAGGGAAGCCCACCGGAGCGGGCTCACCCCGCTCGCGGCACTACAGGACGCGGTCCGGCGCCCCGCACCTCCGGAAGCCGGCGTCATCGCCCGGGGGAGCCACCTGGAAGCACCGTCCCTGGACGCCCTGGAGGAACTGTCCGGCCGGTACTGACCGCTTCGCACGCCATCCTCACAAGACGGAGCAGCATGACCCAGGACGTCATCGCCCTCACCCCTCGGATGCCCGACCCGAAAGCGCTGCTGGCCGGGCTGCACGCGGGCGGCCCCGATCTGCGGGTGGACCGGGCCGGGGACGGGGCCGTCGTGCGCCTGTGCGCGGACTCCGGGCAGACGCTGCTCTCGCTCGAAGCGCCCCGGTACCTCCAAGTGCCCCGCGAGGTCGAGAGGTTGCTCGGCAAGGGCGTCTGGAACGAGTCGCCCGTCTGGTGGACGGAGGCGCGGGCGTCCAGTGCGGCAGCGGAGGCCGCCCGGCTCGCGGGGTCCGTCGCGGGTCGGCTGGCAGCGGTGCTCGGGGGCGCCGTCTGGCCGCCCGGGGCCGGGCACACCGAGGTGGTGCCCGACCTCGCGGGACTCCGCGGCGATACGGCTCCCCCCGGCGTCGACGTGCTCACCGCGAGGGCGGCCGTCGTCATCCAGGGACGCCCCGTCGTGGCGGCGACCACATGGCTGGCCGACGTCGCCCGTAACGCCGCACGCACCGGGCGTGAGCTGCAACTCGTCACGCCGCCGGACACCCGGCTCACGTTCCCCTTCCACACCCTGCTCGACGGACTGCCTTCGCGCTGGGTTGTCCGGAACCTCGAGTGCGGCTACTACGACGGCCTCTCCGGGGCCGTACTCGACTGGCACGACGGGCGCTTCGCCCCCGCCACCACGGACGACGGGGCGCCCCGGATCGCGGAGGCGTTCCGGCAGCCTGCCGGGGCCGAGGGGGAGCGGCAGCTGATCCTCTCCCTCCGCACGATTCATCCGGCCGACGACCGCCTCACCCTCGGCGGTGCCCCGGAGCTGGCCTGGCGCGTACTCACGGGTGCGCCGCCCGCCGGATGGTCCACCGCCGAGCCCGTCAACGTGCCATGGTCCCGCCGCCAGTTGACCGAACTGGCTCGCGGGCGCGCCCAGCGGTCCCTGCCCACCTGGGTGGTCGTCGTCGGTGGTTCCGACCGCCCCTCGATCGCCACCGTGCGGGTGTCGCACACCGCTGTCGGCGTCGAGGAACGCACGACGATCGCCCTCGGCTACGGGTCCGGCCACGACGTGCCGCTGGATCTGGTACCGGAACTCGCGGCGTCCCTGGCCACGGATCACGGTCTCGCGACCATGCTCGTCCAACTGCGGTCCGCCCGGGCCGACCTGAGCACTCCGGCCCGTCACCAACCGCCTTCGGCTCCCCTCTCCTTCACGCTGGGGCCCGATGCCGTCACCGGCCTCGGCCTCACCGGCACGGCCCTCGCCGACACCGTGCCGATGCACCTCGGACCGGCCGCCGGGCCGGTTCTGCACTACGTGCTGGGTGACGGCGGCGGCCCGTCCGGCTGGGAACGGCTGCGGAAGATCCAGGCGCGGATGGGACGCCTCTCCCGGACGACTGATTCGATTGCAGACACGGGCTTTTGACGGGGTGTCGGGGCTGTGCTTCGCTGCGGTGGGCATGTTGTTCCGCTGCCCGGAAGGCCGCTCATGACCAATCTCTTGTCCGTCATCACCCCCGTCCACCGGGCCGGGCTCGCGTATCTGCGGGAGACGTACGACTCCCTCGTCGGGCAGGTTCTGCCCGACGGGTGGGAGTGGGAGTGGCTGATACAGGAGGACGGGGAGGGGGTCGGGGCGGCGGGGGTGCTGCCGGACGATCCCCGGATCAAGGTCGCCTGCTCGCGGCGGGGCGGGCCGCATGTCTCTCGGACCGTGGCGCTCGGGCGGTCGTACGGGGAGCTGGTCAAGACGCTGGACGGCGATGATCTGCTGACCGACGGGGCGCTGGCCCGGGACATCCGGGTGCTGACGGAGCGGCCCGAGGTCGGGTGGGTCACCTCGGCGGTGCTCGACCTGATGCCCGACGGCAGCCGCGTCGGCTTCCCGAACCCGGCGGAGGGGCGGGTCGAGCCCGGCGCCGTTCTCGCCCACTGGGAGCGGCACCACCGGCCGCAGGTCCATCCGGCCACCCTGTGCGTACGCCGGCAGCTCGTCGTCGCCCTCGGCGGGTGGACCGCGCTGCCGGCCTCGGGCGACACCGGGCTGCTGCTCGGGCTCGACGCCTTCAGCCCGGGCTGGTTCATCGCCGAGGTGGGGCTCCTCTACCGGAAGCACGACGGCCAGATCACCACCGACCCGGCCCATGCGCGGGGCCCGAGTGGGACGCGCGCATGCGGATCATCGGGGAGCGGGCCAGGGCGTTCCGGGAGCTGTTCGTGGCGCGTTAGCGCGCGGTGCGCTCCGTGTACGCGTCGAGCCAGGCGGGGAGTTCGGTGAGCGAGGCGAGGACGGTGTGGGCTCCGGCCGTACGGAGTTCCTCCGCGTCGCAGGGGCCTGTCGCGACGCCCACCGGGACGGCGTTCGCGGCCTTCGCGCCTCGGATGTCGCCGATGTGGTCGCCGACGTAGACCGTGGCGCCGTGCTCCTTGAGCGCGACCCCCTTCTGCTCCGCCCAGAGGTTGCCCGCGATGACGTCGGGCTCGATGCCCAGGTGGGCCAGGTGCAGCTTGGCGTTCGGCTCGTACTTGGCGGTGACGACCATCGTGCGGCCGCCGCGCTCCCGTATCGCCTCGATCGCCTCCCGGGCGCCGGGCATGGCGAGGGTCGGCTCGATGGCGTACGCGGGGTACATCGCGCGGTACCGGTTCGCCACGGCGGGGACGTCGGCGGCGGGGAACCAGTTCGCGAGCTCGTCCTCCAGCGGGGGGCCGAGGCGGCTCACCACGAGGTCGGTGTCGATCGGGGTGCCCGTCTCGGCGACGAGGGCGTCGTAGACGGCCTTGATGCCGGGGCGGGAGTCGATGAGCGTCATGTCCAGGTCGAAGCCGACCGTGAGGGGTGAGGGGGTCATGCGATCCATTGTGCCGGGCCGGCCTTCGGCCGGGGGGTGGGTTTCGGGGGTGCGGGGCATCCCCGGGGCGCGCCCTCTCTTCTACCTTCGCCTTGCCCTCCACAGCAGGAACAGGGCCGACGCCACCGCCGCCGTGCGTACCGTTATCGGCCATACGTCGCCCAGCGCGTCCTTCATGCCGTGTTCCGGGATCGGGGTGCCCCAGCGGCCGTCCATGCGGCCCCAGAGCCAGACCAGGGCGGCCGCCGCGACCGCGCCGGGGAGGCCCATCGCGGCCCACTTCGCTTCGGCGCGGGACAGTTTGCGGGAGCTGTACGCGAGCAGCCAGCCGCCTGCCAGGGCCAGCAGGGAGCCCATCACCGCGCCCACCACCAGGAGCGCCGCCGCCAGCAGCAGTACGGGGTGGCCGAAGCCCCGGCGGGGGTCGCCTCGGGGGCCGCCGGGGCCGGGCGGGCGCGGCGGAGGCGGCGCGTCTTCTCCGGAGGAGGTGCCGGTGCCTCCGGCTCCTCCTCGGGGACCTCCGCCTCCGGCTCCTCCTCCGCCTCCGGCGGCCGCAGCAGCGCCGGAATCTCGACGCCGCCCCGGAACCCCGGCACCTCCGTCCCCGGCCCGAACTCCCCGAACGCTCCGGGTCCCGTCTCAGCGAACGGCCCGGGTTCGTCCTGCCACCAGTCGTCGGCGGCGGCGTCCGCGCCGAGCTCGCCCATGCCCAACCGGTGCGGGGCCGAGGCGTCCGGGTCCGCCTGGGGCGGGACGGGGGCCTCCGGGGAATCCGCGTCCCGGTCCGCCCGGCGCCGGGAGAAGGCCCCTTGCCCGCCCGGCGCGGGGCCGAAGGCCGCTCACCGTCAGGAAGACTCGCGCGGCGCGGTTCCGGGATTTCCGGGGGGTCCGGGGGCTCCGGTGCCCCCGTCAGCGCCGCTGCCGCCACCAGTTCGTCCGGGGTGCCGAGCGTGCCGATGATGCGGCGGACCTGGCCGGGGGTGTGGGCGCGTTGCGCCTCGCGGCGGCGGTCGATCTCCGTACGGAGCTCCGCGACGAGGCGCATTCGGGCGCCCGACGGCAACTGTTGCTGCTGGGCCAGGTCGCCGACCCGGCTCAGGTAGTCGTAGACGAGCTGGTCGCTCTCGATCCCCACGCGTCGCTCCCCCTCGGTTCCCCGCCACGGCCTGCACCGACGGTAGCGCCCTCAGGGCTGTCCGGAGCGGCTACCGTGGGACGGATGGGGACGACCACACCACCGCGGACGCTCGCCGAGGCGCTGCGCGCCCGGGACGACGAGTCACTGGCCGGGCTGCTGCGGGCGCGGCCCGATCTCCTCTCCCCCGTGCCGGGCGACATCACGCAGCTCGCCACGCGCGCGGGCACCCGCGCCTCCGTCGTACGGGCCCTGGAACGCCTGGACCGGTTCGCCCTCCAGGCCGCCGAGGCGCTCGCGGTCGCGCCCGACCCGGCCCCGTACGAAACGCTGCTCGGGCTGCTGACCGGCGACGGGCAGGACGACGGCGAGCAGCGCGACGACGAGGGCGCCGCGATCACCGAGGCGCTGCCCGGCGCGCTCGGGACCCTGCGCGAGCAGGCGCTCGTGTGGGGCGACGACGACCGGCTCCGGCTCGTACGCACGGCACGGGAGCTGCTGTCGCCGTCGCCGCAGCACCCCTCCCCCACCGGCCTCGGGCCGACCGTCGCCGAGGCCACCGCGGGCATGTCCCCCGGCCGGCTCCAGGAGATCCTGGCCGCCGCCGGGCTGCCCGCCACGCACGACCCGGTGTCCGCGGTGGCGGCCCTGACCGGGCTGTTCACCGACCGGGCCCGGATGGGCGAGCTGCTGGACACCGCGCCCATGGAGGCCCTGGCCGTGCTCGACCGGCTCGTGTGGGGGCCGCCGTACGGGGAGGTCACGCCGAACCCCGCGCCGCCCGTGAAGTGGCTGCGCGACCGGGGGCTGCTGCTGCCCGTCTCGACCCGGACCGTCGTACTGCCCCGCGAGGCGGCGCTGCATCTGCGGGCCGGGCGCGCCCACCGGACGCCGGAGCCCCGGCCGCCCGTCGTGACGGCCGTCGCCGAACGCGATCCACAGGCTGTGGACAGCGCGGCGGCCGGCCAGGCGTTCCTGGCGGTGTCGACCGTCGAGGAGCTGCTGAAGCACTGGAACGGCGGCGGCCCGGCCGTCCTGCGCGCGGGCGGGCTGAGCGTGCGGGAGCTGCGGAAGACGGCCACCGCGCTGGACGTCCAGGAGCCAGTCGCCGCGTTCTGGGTGGAGCTCGCCTACGCGGCCGGGCTGCTGGCCTCCGACGGCGAGGCGGACGAGCGGTACGCGCCGACGCCGGCGTCCGACGAGTGGCTGGAGCTGCCCGCGCAGGAGCGCTGGGTCTCCCTCGCGACGGCCTGGCTCACCGCCACCCGGACCTCCGGTCTTGTCGGCGGCCAGGACGCGAAGGGGCGGGCGCTGTCCGCGCTCGGCCCCGACCTGGACCGGTCCGCCGCGCCCGAGGTACGCCACCGGGTCCTCGCCCTGCTCGACGCGTTGCCGGCCGGCACCGCGCCCGACCCCGAGTCCGTGCTCGCCCGGCTCCGCTGGGAGCGGCCGCTGCGCGGGGCCGCCGCCACCGAGGGGACCACGGATCTGCGGTCCCGGATCGCCCTGTGGACGCTGAACGAGTCGGAGCTGCTGGGCATCACCGGGCGCGGCGCGCTCGCCGGCCAGACCCGCGCCCTGCTCACCGAGGGGCCCGCGAAGGCCGCCGGGATGCTCGCCCCGCTGCTGCCGGAGCCCCTGGACCACGTCCTGCTCCAGGCCGACCTGACGGCCGTCGCGCCCGGTCCGCTGGAACGCCCGCTGGCCGACATGCTCGGCACGCTCGCGGACGTCGAGTCCAAGGGCGGGGCGACGGTGTACCGCTTCACGCCCGGGTCCGTGCGCCGGGCCCTCGACGCCGGGCAGACCGCCGCCGACCTGCACGCCTTCCTCGCCACGCACAGCCGTACGCCGGTGCCGCAGCCGCTGAGCTACCTCATCGACGACGTGGCCCGCCGCCACGGGCACCTCCGGATCGGCGCGGCGTCCTCGTACGTACGCTGCGACGACGAGGCGGTCCTCGGCGAGATCCTGGCCGACAAGCGGTCCGCCGCGCTGCGGCTGCGCCGGATCGCCCCGACGGTGCTGGCGGCGCGGGCCGACCCGGCGTCCCTGCTCGACGGGCTGCGCGAGATGGGGTACGCGCCCGCCGCGGAGTCCGCCGACGGCGACGTCCTGATCACCCGGGCGGGCGCCCACCGCACCCCGCCCCGGTCCGCCCCGGCCCCCGTCCCCGAGGGTCCGCCCGTGCCGGACACCACGCTGCTCGGCGCGGCGGTCCGGGCGATCCGGGCCGGGGACAACGCGGCGACGGTGGTCAAGGCCCAGCCGGACACCGGCCCCGCCGCCCCGCCCGGCGCCCTCCCGCGCACCACCCCGGCCGAGACCCTGGTCACCGTCCAGGCCGCCGCGATGACCGGCTCCGCGGTGTGGATCGGCTACGTGAACGCGGAGGGCGCCGCGAGCCAACGCGTGATCGCCCCGGTCCGCGTGGAGGGCGGTTACGTCACGGCGTACGACCACACGGCGGACGAGATCCGCACATACCCCTTGCACCGCATCACGGGCGTGGCAGAACTCGCGGAGTAGGCCCACCGTCCGCCCCCGACCCCGTAAGCCCGCGCCCTGCGGGCCGCCCGCGCACAATCAAGCCCGTCCGGCGCTTGAGGACGGAACCGGTGCGCCCGGTCCGGGGCGCGGGCTTCCGTCCTCAAACGCCGGACGGGCTGGGTTTCTCCGGCCATGCCCCGCGCCCCACGGGCCGCCCCCGCAGTCTCAAGCCTGTCCGGCGCTTGAGGACGGAACCGGTGCGCCCGGTCCGGGGCCAGGGCTTCCGTCCTCAAACGCCGGACGGGCTGGGTTTCCCCGGCCATGCCCCGCGCCCCACGGGCCGCCCGCACAAAATCAAGCCCGTCCGGCGCTTGAGGACGGAACCCTCGGCCCCGGTCCGGGGGACTGCGCGCGACGGGCCCACGACACACCGCCCCCACATGCGGCACACTGGACGTTTCCCCCGAGCCGGAAGGGCCAACGCGCGTGAGCGGACCCCTCATCGTCCAGAGCGACAAAACGCTCCTCCTCGAAGTCGACCACGAGCAGGCCGACGCCTGCCGTCGGGCCATCGCGCCGTTCGCCGAGCTGGAGCGGGCGCCCGAGCACATCCACACGTACCGGCTGACCCCGCTCGGGCTGTGGAACGCCCGCGCGGCCGGGCACGACGCCGAGCAGGTCGTGGACGCGCTCGTGACGTACTCCCGGTACCCCGTACCGCACGCGCTGCTCGTCGACATCGCCGAGACGATGGACCGCTACGGCCGCCTCACCCTCTCCAAGCACCCCGTGCACGGGCTCGTCCTGACGACGACGGACCGGCCGGTCCTGGAGGAAATCCTGCGGTCGAAGAAGGTCCAGCCCCTGGTCGGGGCGAGGATCGACCCGGACACCGTCGCCGTGCACCCCTCCGAGCGCGGCCAGGTCAAGCAGACGCTGCTCAAGCTCGGCTGGCCCGCCGAGGACCTCGCCGGTTACGTGGACGGCGAGGCGCACGCCATCGAGCTGGACGAGAGCGGCTGGGCGCTGCGCCCGTACCAGCAGCAGGCCGTGGACGGCTTCTGGCACGGCGGGTCCGGCGTCGTCGTGCTCCCCTGCGGCGCCGGCAAGACGCTCGTCGGCGCGGGCGCGATGGCGCAGGCCAAGGCGACGACGCTGATCCTCGTCACGAACACCGTCTCCGCCCGCCAGTGGAAGCACGAGCTGGTGAAGCGGACCTCGCTGACCGAGGACGAGATCGGCGAGTACAGCGGGACCCGCAAGGAGATCCGGCCGGTCACGATCGCCACCTACCAGGTGCTCACGACCCGCCGGAAGGGCGTCTACCCGCACCTGGAGCTGTTCGACTCCCGCGACTGGGGCCTCGTGATCTACGACGAGGTGCACCTGCTCCCCGCGCCCGTCTTCAAGTTCACCGCCGACCTCCAGGCCCGCCGCCGCCTCGGCCTGACCGCGACCCTGGTCCGCGAGGACGGCCGCGAGTCGGACGTGTTCTCGCTCATCGGCCCCAAGCGGTTCGACGCGCCGTGGAAGGAGATCGAGGCGCAGGGCTACATCGCCCCGGCGGACTGCGTCGAGGTCCGGGTCAACCTCACGGACTCCGAGCGCCTGGCGTACGCGACCGCCGAGGCCGAGGAGAAGTACCGGTTCTGCGCGACCACCGCGACGAAGCGGAAGGTCACCGAGGCGCTGGTGCGCCGGCACAAGGGCGAGCAGACCCTGGTCATCGGGCAGTACATCGACCAGCTGGACGAGCTGGGCGAGCATCTGGACGCCCCGGTCATCAAGGGCGAGACGAGCAACGCGCAGCGCGAGAAGCTGTTCGACGCGTTCCGGCAGGGCGAGATCAACGTGCTCGTGGTGTCGAAGGTGGCCAACTTCTCCATCGACCTGCCCGAGGCGACGGTCGCCATCCAGGTGTCGGGGACCTTCGGTTCGCGCCAGGAGGAGGCGCAGCGCCTGGGCCGGGTGCTCCGCCCGAAGGCCGACGGGCACGAGGCGCGGTTCTACTCGGTCGTCGCGCGCGACACGATCGACCAGGACTTCGCGGCGCACCGCCAGCGCTTCCTGGCCGAGCAGGGCTACGCGTACCGCATCGTCGACGCGGACGAACTGCTGTCGGAGAGCTGAGGAAGGGGCACGGGTGCGGCGGTCAGCGCCGCCGCACCCCCGCCTCCTCCGCGTACTCGCCGAGGACGACGACGCCGAAGGCCGCCTGCGCGAAGACCTTCACGGCACGCAGGGCGCCGGAGGCGCGGTTGTGGGGCTGACCGGGGGCCGCGGTGGCCCCGGTCCTTCGCGGGTCAAGGGTGACGGTGCTCATGTATCCATGGTGCTCCGGACGGGTACGCCGTGGCGTCGCCCCGCAGACGGAAGCGCACCGCCCCGCGCGTACGCCTCCGGTCGCACGGCATCCCCTACGGGAGGGATGACCCACCCCCGTAAACCATTCGCGCCCACCCCCCGCCCCCGGTACACTCCCCGGTCTGCCCGCCTCCCGCACCGTGGTACCGGCGGCCCCCGAGGGGCCGTGCCGGCAGCCGGGGGAGCGCCGCCGACCGGACGGAAACCGGCCGACAACCGTACGCACGATCGATCCCCGAGCGGACCGCACACCCCCCAAGGGTGGGACGCGGTCCGTCGTCCTGCGTTGAATGCCGGAGGCAACACCGTGCCCGCGCACGAATTCGAGAGCGACACCACCACCGACCCCCTCGCCCATGAGCGCGCCCATCTCGCGGCGTCCCGCGCCGCGTTGCGCGCCATGCGGGAGGACGCCCAGGCCCTGGACATCCGCGACGTCACCGCGAACTGGGTGAACGCTGCCGTGCTCCAGGCGCAGATCGACGAGCGGATCAAGTCGCTCGCGGACCTGGCCCACACCCCGCTGTTCTTCGGGCGCCTGGACTATCTGCACGTCGTCGGGGCGGAGGAGGCGGAAGGCGCGGAGGGCGAGCAGTTCTACATCGGGCGCCGCCATGTGCACGACGCGCAGGGCGACCCGATGGTCATCGACTGGCGCGCCCCGGTCTCCCAGCCGTTCTACCGGGCATCCCGCAAGGCCCCGCTGGACGTCGGCCGCAGGCGCCGCTTCGGCTACACCGGCGGCGACCTCACCGCGTACGAGGACGAGCACCTGACCGACCCGGCGGAGGCCGAGCAGACCAGCAAGCTGCTCCAGGCGGAGATCGAGCGCCCGCGCGTCGGCCCCATGCGGGACATCGTCGCGACGATCCAGCCCGAGCAGGACGAGATCGTCCGCAGCGAGCTGGGCGGCACGGTCTGCGTGCAGGGCGGCCCCGGCACCGGGAAGACCGCCGTCGGCCTGCACCGGGTCGCGTATCTGCTGTACGCGCACCGCGAGCGCCTGGCCCGCACCGGCACCCTGGTCGTCGGCCCGAACCGGTCCTTCCTGCACTACATCGAGCAGGTGCTCCCGGCCCTCGGCGAGCTGGAGGTCAAGCAGGCGACCGTCGAGGACCTGGTCACCGCGCAGATCGAGGTCCGGGGCGCGGACGAGGCCCCGGCCGCCGTCGTGAAGGGCGACGCCCGCATGGCGGAGGTGCTGCGGCGCGCGCTGCGCTCGCACGTCACGCCGCCGACCGAGCCGGTCATGGTGGTGCGCGGCTCGCGGCGCTGGCGCGTACCGGCGTACGAGATCGAGGAGATGGTCCAGGAGCTGCTGGCCCGGGACATGCGCTACGGCGCCGCGCACGAGGCGCTGCCCCAGCGCATCGCGCACGCGGTCCTGGTGCGGATGGAGCAGTCCGGCGAGGCGCCCGACGACCGGGTGCAGAATTCGGTGGCCCGCAATCCGGCGGTGAAGGCGGCCGTCAAGGCGATCTGGCCGGCCGTGGACCCGGCGAAGCTGGTCCTGCGGCTGCTGTCCGACGCGGAGTTCCTGGCGGAGCACGCGGAGGGGCTGCTGACCGAGGACGAGCAGAAGGCGATCCTCTGGACCAGGCCGGCGCGCAGCGTGAAGACCGCCAAGTGGTCGGCGGCGGACGCGGTGTTGATCGACGAGGCGGCGGACCTGGTGTCCCGTACGCACTCGCTCGGCCATGTCGTGATCGATGAGGCGCAGGACCTCTCCCCCATGCAGTACCGCGCGGTCGGCCGCCGCTGCTCGACCGGTTCGGCGACCGTCCTCGGCGACCTGGCGCAGGGCACGACGCCCTGGTCGACGCAGAGTTGGGAGCAGGCGCTGCACCACCTGGGCAAGGCGGACGCGCTGGTGGAGGAGTTGACGGCCGGTTTCCGCGTGCCGCGCGATGTGATCGCGTACGCCTCCCGGCTGCTCCCGGTGATCTCGCCGGGGCTGACGCCGGTGGAGTCGGTGCGTGAGTCGCCCGGTTCGCTGTCCGTACGCGAAGTCACGGAGCTGGACGCGGCGGTCGTCGCGGCCTGCGAGGAGTCCCTGACGCACGAGGGCTCGATCGGCCTGATCGCCGCCGATGCCCGCATTCCGGCCCTGGCCGAGGCGCTGACGGCGGCCGGTCACACGTACCTCTCCCCGGCCAGGAGACGACCGCCGAGTCCCGGCTGACCCTGGTCCCGGCGTCGCTGGCGAAGGGCCTGGAGTACGACTACGTGGTGCTGGACGAACCGGCCGCCGTGGTCGACGGCGAACCGGACGAACGCACGGGCCTGCGCCGCCTGTACGTGGCGCTGACCCGTGCGGTCTCCGGCCTGACGGTGCTTCACGCAACGCCGCTGCCGGAGGAGTTGGCGTGACGAAGTGAACGGGGGCGGGGGCCCTCGTCCACCCCCGCCCCCGCCCGGTCATCAACCGGCCGTGCAGGCCCGCCCGTTCAGCTTCACGGTGCCCGGGTCGGCTGCCGGGCCCGTGCGGCTGCTGTTGAACCCGAAGTCGATCGAGGCCCCGGGGGCGAGCGTCCGGTTCCAGGACAGCGGCGCGGCCGTCACCGTCCTTCCGTACTGGTCGATTTCGGCGCTCCAGGTGTGGCTGAGCTTCTGGTCACCGGGCAGCAGCCAGGTCAGCGACCACGGGGTGACGGCCTTGCTACCCGTGTTCTTCACCGTGACCGTGGTGGTCGAGCCGGTGTTCCACGGGTGCGAGGAGTACGTCACCGCGCAGGCCCGCTCCGGGCCCGTGGCGTCGCCCGCGTCGTCCAGGTAGGAGGCGATGTAGGCCAGCGGGGCGTTCCAGTTGATCGCGACCTCGTTGGTGGCGTACGAGCCGTTGTCGTCCAGGTAGCACATCGCGGCGGCGCACCCCTTGAGCTTCGACGCGGCCTCCGGGTCGCCCGAGGCCGGGGCGGTGAGGTTGGGCCCGCCCGCGAGGGACCCGGCCGGCGGGTGCGGCAGGGACGGGTCGGACTCGTGCGCCCAGAACCGGTGGTGCTGGTTCTGCGAGTACCGCTCGCCGTAGCCGGTGACGTACGACTGGTTGAGCGGGTTGCGCCCGAAGAGGTAGTCCGCGCCGCGCAGGACCGCGTCCCGGTAACCGGTCCTACCGGTGAGGTCGGCGGCGGTCGCCAGCACGATCATGTTGTTCAGGACCTGGCTGTTCGAACCCCAGGCGTAGTTCAGGTCCTTGGGCGCGTACGGCACGCCGTACAGCTGGTCCTCGGTCTGCGCCTCGTACCGGTCGGCGGCGGTCGTCACGACGTTCCGTACGTCCGCGAGCTGGGCGGCCGTCAGGTCGTTCGGGACCGTGGCCAGGGTCAGCACGCCGAGCCCGGCGGTGCCGCCCCACCACATCCCGCCGTCGGCGGGGAAGGCGACGTCCACGTCACCGTGGACCGGCGATCCGAGCAGCGCCTGGCGGTAGGCGTCCTTACCGGTCGTGGTGAACAGCTCGGCTGCGGCCCAGTAGAACTCGTCGCTCACATCGTTGTCCTCGTACGTCCCGCCCCCGACGCCGTCCGCCGGGCTGGCGAGCACGTCCGGGTGCGCCTTCGCGGCGGCCCACGCCGTCTCGGCGGCGGTACGGCACCGGGCGGCGAACTCCGCGTCGAACGGGGCGTACAGCCGGGCGCACTGGGCGGCCGTCGCGGCGAGGTTCAGGGTCGCGGCGGTCGTCGGCGGGTGCAGTTCGCGCTGCTCGGGGTCGAGTTCGGGGCGCATCGGGATGCCGGTCCAGTTGGCGTCGTGCACCTTGTGGTGGACCATGCCGGCCAGCGGCTCGCCCGCCGGGACCTGCATGCGCATCAGGAACTCCAGCTCCCAGCGCGCCTCGTCCAGGATGTCCGGCACGTCGTTGCCGTGCTCGGGCACCCGCAGCGCGCCGTCGCCCAGCTCGGCGGACTCGGCGCCGTCGGCGGTCAGCGTGCGCTCGTAGGTGTCCATCAGCTCGGCGACCGCGATGCCGCCGTTCACCACGTACTTGCCGTGGTCCCCGGCGTCGTACCAGCCGCCGCGCACGTCGAGCCGGTAGTCGCAGACGCCCGCCTGGCAGGGCACGTCCGTGTCGCCCTTGTTCGGGGCCACCCCGAGGTGCCCGGCCGGGCGCGCGTACTCCTCGCCGACCAGGTCCGCGTCGATCGCGATGCCGCTGCGGTTCTGGTAGAAGTACGCGAGCGAGTCGGACCGGAGGCTGTCGTAGAGGTCCGCCCGGATCGAGAAGGGCTCGCTGACCTGCCCGTCCGCCTCGATCGTGAAACCGTCGCCGGTGGCGGTGGCGGAGCTGAAGTCGAAGGTGTGCACGTTCTGCCGCGAGGTCGGGTCCTCGCCGCCGGGCGTGGTCGCCCCGCTCGCGACGGTCGTCCCGTCGGCCGCCTTCAGCGCCCACGGGAGCGGGTCGGAGGCGTCGGTGACCAGGGTGCCGGTCTTCGGCCCCTTGGGGAGATAGCCGACCTGGTTGACGCGCACGGGCGACCCGGTGTCCGGCTCGTAGACGGGCGGCTCGGCGCCCCCGCGCAGCGACACGTCGTCCACGCAGAAGGTGGCCGCGTTCGCGCCCCCGCCGACCTGGAAGGCCACCTGCGCGGCGTCCTGGTCGGCGGACGCGGTGAAGACGTGCGTGTGGACGGCCGCCTCGACCCCGATCTGATCGGTCGCGGACAGGTCGGCGGTGTACGGGTCGGTCGCCATCTGCACGTTCGTGTGAATGGACAGCGGTACGGTCGAACTCGCCGTGTACGTCAGGGTGTACGCCTCCCCCGCGACGAGCGGGAGGTCGTTCTGCCCGATGATCGCGTCCCACGGGTTGGCGGTCCCCGCCGGCACGTCGGCACACAGCCGCCCGTCCACCACGGCGACCGGCGCGTTGGCCGTCGACCACCAGGGCGCGACCCCCGCGGAGAAGTCACCATTGGTGATCTGCTCCGGAGCGGGGTCGCCGTCGGCGGCGACGGCACCGGGCGCGCTGAGAATGCCGCCACAGAGCGCGGCAGCGGCCAGCACACCGAGCACACGGCGTCTGCGCCGGAGGAATGCGGGGGGTGGGGAGGCGTTCACCAGGGACCTTTCGTCGTGGGGACGGAAGAGGCGTGATGGGAGCGCTCCCACAGCAGACGGGCATGCCGGGGAGGCGCGCCATGGGAGCGTTCCCATCACCGCGAGGCCATTGTGGGGCGCGGGGTGCGCGTTGCGCCAGGGTCATGACAGGGCGACGTTCCGTCGCGGGGTCCCTTGTCCCGCGTGGCCGCCCCGGTCCGGACCGAGGGTTCCGTCCTCAAACGCCGGACGGGCTGGGTTTACCGGGGTTGCCGGCCATTTCGGCAGGCGCCGGACTAGCTGGGTTTCCCGGGGCCGCCGGCCATCTCAGCCCCTCCGGCGATTGAGGAGCGGGGGTACGGGGGCAGCGCCCCCGAAACCACCGGCCGCGCGCGGGGCGAACTCGGCGCCGCCAACAATCTCAGCCCCTCCGGCGATTGAGGAGCAGGGGCACGGGGCAGCGCCCCCGAAACCACCGGCCGCGCGCGGGGGAAACTCAGCGCCGCCAACAATCTCAGCCCCTCCGGCGCTTGAGGAGCGGGGGTACGGGGGCAGCGCCCCCGGAAGGGCGGCGCGCAGCGGGCGGCCCCGCGGTCCCGCGCCTAGCGGTCGAGCACCGCCCGCCACTCCCGTACCGCACCCGCGGAAACCGGCCCCGCCCAACCCCCGGCCGAGCCGCACCCCCGATGTGCACGGCGTCAATACCCGCATCCAGGAGCGCCGGCAGGTGCTCCAGCCGCAACCCGCCCCCCACAAGAATCCGCGGCTCGTACCCGGGCTCGCCCCGCCGCCCCGCCTCAGCCACCAACGTCGGTATCCCGGCGTCCACGCCCGCCGCCGCCCCGGCCGTCAGATACGTGTCGAGCCCCGGCAGATCCGCGAGGGCCTTCCGCAGCGCGTCCCGGTCCGCCGCCCGGTCGATCGCCCGGTGGAACGTCCACCGGCAGCCGTCCAGCACGGCGACGAGCCGTTCGACCGCGACCAGGTCCGGGTTCCCGTCGGAGTCCAGGAAGCCGAGGACGAACTCGTCCGCCCCCTCCGCCCGCAGCTCACGCGCCTTGCGTACGAGTATCTCGACGTCACCGGCCGCGAAGCCGTCCGCGACCCTGAGCATCACCCGAAGCGGAATGTCCACCGCGGCGCGGATCGCCGCGAAGGTCGCACAGGACGGGGTGAGGCCGTCCGCCGCCATGTCGGTGACCAGCTCAAGCCGGTCCGCACCACCCGCCTGGGCGGCGACCGCGTCCTCCGCGTCGAGAGCGATCACCTCCAGGACTGCACGGTTGCTCATGGGATCCCAATCCTCCAGGAAGCAGCTACAGGTCTAGTCCAATGGCCCAGCCTACGGGGCGGTAGGCCGACGGCGCAGCCCTGACCGTGAACGTGAAGATACGCGAGGCCGAACGGCCGACGGACGACCGACCGCGCGCGACCCGTACACCCGCAAAGGATCACCCTTGCCCGGACATAGGGGTGGGGGTATACATGGAAGAAGAGAGATACCCCCAGGGGGTACCCAGGGACCACGACGAGGAGGGCCCCGTGTCAGCACCCACAGCGCACACCGCGCAATCCGCAGAGGCCGAGGCCGAGGTCGAACTGACCATCGGCGGCATGACCTGCGCCTCCTGCGCGGCCCGTATCGAGAAGAAGCTCAACCGGATGGACGGCGTCACGGCCACCGTGAACTACGCCACGGAGAAGGCGCACGTCACCTACGACGGCGCCGCCGCCTCCGTACAGGACCTCGTCGCCACGGTCGAGAGGACCGGCTACACCGCACACGAACCCGCACCCCCGGCGCGTACGACGGAAGACGCGGCCGTACCCGCCCCGCAGGAGGCCGACACCCTGCGGCAGCGACTGATCACGGCCGTACTCCTCGCCGTGCCGGTGATCGCGATGTCGATGATTCCGGCGCTCCAGTTCGACAACTGGCAGTGGCTGGCCCTCACCCTCACCGCGCCCGTCGTCACGTACGCGGGCTGGCCGTTCCACCGCGCCGCATGGACGAACGCGCGGCACGGCGCGGCGACGATGGACACGCTCATCTCGCTCGGCACGTCCGCCGCGTTCCTCTGGTCGCTGTGGGCGCTGTTCTTCGGCACCGCCGGGATGACCGGCATGACGCACCCCTTCGAGCTGACCATCGGCCGCAGCGACGGCGCGGGGAACATCTATCTGGAGGCGGCGGCCGGCGTCACCGCGTTCATCCTCGCCGGGCGCTACTTCGAGGCCCGGTCGAAGCGGAAGGCGGGCGCCGCGCTGAAGGCGCTCCTCGAACTGGGCGCCAAGGAGGTCACCGTCCTGCGCGACGGCCGCGAGGTGACCGTGGACACGGCGGACCTCCACGTCGGTGACCGCTTCCTCGTGCGCCCCGGCGAGAAGATCGCCACGGACGGCACGGTGGTCGAGGGCTCCTCGGCGGTGGACGCGTCCATGCTCACCGGCGAGTCCGTCCCGGTCGAGGTCGCCGCCGGCGACACGGTGACCGGCGCGACGCTCAACGCGGGCGGCCGCCTCGTGGTCGAGGCGACCCGCGTCGGCGCGGACACGCAGCTGGCCCGGATGGCGAAGCTGGTCGAGGACGCGCAGAACGGCAAGGCGGCGGCGCAGCGCCTCGCGGACCGGATCTCGGCGGTCTTCGTCCCCGTGGTCATCGCGCTCGCGCTCGGCACGCTGGGCTTCTGGCTGGCGGACGGCGCGGGGATCACGGCCGCGTTCACGGCGGCGGTGGCCGTCCTGATCATCGCCTGCCCCTGCGCCCTCGGCCTCGCCACGCCCACCGCGCTGATGGTCGGCACCGGGCGCGGCGCCCAGCTCGGCATCCTCATCAAGGGCCCCGAGGTCCTGGAGTCCACCCGCCGGGTCGACACGATCGTCCTGGACAAGACGGGCACGGTGACGACGGGCCGGATGACCCTCCAGGCCGTCCACACCGCCCCCGGAACCACCGAGTCCGACGCCCTCCGCCTCGCCGGTTCCCTGGAACACGCCTCCGAACACCCCATCGCCCAGGCGGTGGCGACCGGAGCCGCGGAACGTACGGGCGCCGCTCTTCCCACCCCGGAGGACTTCGCAAACGTCCCCGGCCTGGGTGTGCAGGGCGTGGTCGACGGCCACGCGGTCCTCGTCGGCCGCGAACAGCTCCTCGCGGAGTGGGAGATACGGCTCCCGGCGGACCTGGCCGCCCGCAAGGCCGAGGCGGAGGCCGCCGGCCGCACGGCGATCACGGTCGCCTGGGACGGCGAGGCGCGCGCGGTGTTCGAGGTGGCCGACGCGGTGAAGGACACCAGCGCGGAGGCGATCACCCGCCTGCGCCGCCTGGGCCTGACGCCCATCCTGCTGACCGGCGACAACCGGGCGGTGGCGGAGTCGGTCGCGGCCGAGGTCGGGATCGACGAGGTCTACGCGGAGGTCATGCCGCAGGACAAGGTGGACGTCGTCAAACGCCTCCAGGCGGAGGGCCGTTCGGTCGCGATGGTCGGTGACGGCGTGAACGACGCCGCCGCGCTGGCCCAGGCCGACCTGGGCCTCGCGATGGGCACCGGCACGGACGCGGCGATCGAGGCGGGCGACCTGACCCTGGTCCGCGGCGACCTCCGCGCGGCCCCGGACGCGATCCGCCTCGCGCGCCGGACCCTGAGCACGATCCGGACGAACCTGTTCTGGGCCTTCGCGTACAACGTGGCGGCGCTCCCTCTGGCCGCGGCGGGCCTGCTGAACCCGATGATCGCGGGCGCGGCGATGGCGTTCTCCTCGGTCTTCGTGGTCGGCAACTCGCTACGCCTACGCGGATTCAAACCCACCCCGTCCGCCACACCCAGCCCGTCCAGCACACCCAGCCCGTCCGCCACACCCAGCCCGTCCGGCGTTTGAGGACGGAACCGTTCAGGGGGTGGCCCCGAACCCACGGGGCCGCCCCGGAAAACCGCCTACGCAGCCCCCATCCGCGCCTCCAGGCGCCCCCGCACACCCGGCCACTCCTCCCCCGTAATGGAGAAGATCGCCGAATCCCGCAACCGCCCCTCCTCACCGGGCACCCACGAGGGCGACCAGTTCCGCAGGACGCCCTCGAACGTGGCCCCCACGGACTGGATCGCGGCCCACGACCGCTGGTTGCGGGCGTCGGTCTTCAGGTCCACCCTCGAAACGCCCCACTCCTCGAACGCGTGCCGGAAGAGCAGGTACTTGGACTCGGTGTTCACCCCGGTCCCCTGCGCGGACGCGGCGAGCCAGGTGAAGCCGACCTCGACGGCGGTGAGGCTGTCGTCGTCCAGCCAGCAGCGCGGCTCCCAGAAGGCCGTGGCCCCGACGACCCGTCCGGACCCCCGGTCCACCTGCGCGTAGGGCGCCAGCTTCCCCGCGGCGGCCCGCCCCAACTGGGCGTCGATATACCCCTCGACCTCCCCGGGCCCGGGCACCCAGGTGTATCCGTACGAACTCCGGTTCTCCTGCCCCGCGAGCGACAACCCCTCCGCGTGCCGGTGTTCCAGCGGTTCGAGCCGCACCCGAGAACCTTCCAGAACCGGCCCCACCAGCACGAAAGTCATCACTCACCCCTCCACGGTCACCAGCAAGGAAGCGGGCCCGAGCCCGTGCGTACATTCCCAGAAGCCCACCCCCGTGTCGCCCGAATAAGCCCGCCGCCCAAACCCCGTTGTCAGAGCCCCCGTTTACGCTCGCGGCATGACTTTCATCGACCATGCGTACGAGTTCCCGGACCACGAGGTCAACCTCGTGTTCGCCCGTGGGCTGTCCCGGGACGCGCTCGTGACGGGGCTGCGGGAGCAGGATCGTGAGGCACTGGCCGAGGGGGAGGCGGGCGGTTGGGCATGGGCGGTGCATGACATGGCCAACTGGGAGACCGAGGACTACGACAACATCGACTACACGCGCCTGTGCGCCTCCGGGGGCGAGATCGTGGTCATCGTGACCGAGCCGTGCAGCGCCAAGGCGCACGGGCCGGACTTCACGTACCTGCGCGACGGGAAGCACACCGTCCACTTCAGCTTCGAGGACGTGGAACAGCGCGTCGGCGACAACCCCGACTACATGTCCGCCGAACTGCTCGCGGCGAACCTCATAGGCCCGGACGCGGAGTGCCGCGTATGGGAGACGGACCCGGGCCACGACTGCTACGACCACGACTCGGACAAGGAAGAGCGGATCATGCGCGCGATAGCCGCCTGCTTCGGCCTGCCCTCGCCGCCGCTCGCGCGGGAGGTGGCTGCGCTGTGAGTGCGCCCTTCATCGCCCCGGACACGTTCGTCACGTACGCCAAGGGCCTCGACCTTCCCACTTTGAGCGGGATCTACACCGACCTGGGCCTCCCCGCCCGTACGGAGGGCGCGTCCGACGGCTGGGCCTGGCTGACGCACGACGCGGCCACCCACACCGGCGGCGACCTCGCCCAGCAGGCGGGTTTCGTCACCGGTTTCCGCTACGAGGGCCGGTTCGGGAAGCCGAACCCGGTCGAGACGGTGTTCCTGGCCTCCACCCCGGGCTGCGAGTGCCCCCACGGGCAGCACACCATGATCCCGCACTGCGCGGAACACCCGTTCCACTTCATCCACAGCAGGCGCGGCTTCTCGACCACATGCTTCAACATCGGCGCCCGCCGCGAGTCCCGCCGCTCCGGGGACCTCCTCGTACGCGAGCTGCTGGCCGCCGGCATCGTCGGCCGCGAGACCCCGCGCTACGAGACCGAGCCCGGCTTCAACGAGGACGGCGCCGTGACCCTGCGGATCATCGTGGACCACTTCGGCCTACCCTCGTCCGCATGACGGACGACCGCGCGCAGTACGAGGAAGCGCTCCGCACCCGCTGGCAGGAGACTCTCGTCTCGGCCCGGGGCGGGGCGGACGGACCAGATCCGCATCCGTATGCCGAGAATCTGCTCGCCCGCTGGGCCGAGCCGCAGCGCAAGTACCACACGACCGCCCACCTCGCGGCGGTCCTGGACCGGATCGACACGCTCGCCGGGCACGCGGCCGACGCGGACGCCGTACGCCTGGCGGCCTGGTTCCATGACGCGGTGTACCGGCCCGACCGGTCGGAGAACGAGGAACGCAGCGCGGTGCTCGCCGAGCGGGCGCTCCCGGAGGCCGGGGTGTCCGAGGCGGTCACTCGGGAAGTCGCCCGGCTCGTCCGGCTCACCGTGACGCACGACCCCGCCCCCGGCGACAGCAACGGCGAGGTGGTGTGCGACGCGGATCTGGCGATCCTCGCGGCGCCGCCGAAGGAGTACGGGGAGTACGCGGCGCAGGTCCGCGAGGAGTACGGGTTCGTGCCGGAGGAGGCGTTCCGGGAGGGCCGGGCGGCGGTGCTGCGGCAGCTCCTGGGACTGCCGCGGTTGTTCCGTACGCCGTACGGGACGAGGGAGTGGGAGCCGAAGGCGCGGCAGAACCTGCTGACGGAGCTGGAGCTGCTCACGCGCTGAGCCGTGCCGGCCGGGGAATGTCAGGAACGTTTCCGCTGTTGCCACCTGTCATGCCTGACTCCGCTGTGCGCACCCGTTCCCGTATGCCCTTGGCCGTATACATCCTCGGCCTTTCGGTCTTCGCCCTGGGCACGAGCGAGTTCATGCTCTCCGGGCTGCTGCCCCCGATCGCGGACGACATGGACGTGTCGATTCCGCGCGCCGGACTCCTCATATCCGCGTTCGCGATCGGCATGGTGGTCGGCGCCCCGCTGCTCGCCGTGGCGACGCTGCGGCTGCCGCGCCGCACGACGCTCATCGCGCTGATCTCGGTCTTCGGCCTCGGCCAGGTCGCGGGTGCGCTCGCGCCGACGTACGAGGTGCTGTTCGCGTCCCGCGTGGTGAGCGCGTTCGCGTGCGCCGGTTTCTGGGCGGTCGGGGCGGCCGTCGCCATCGCAATGGTGCCGGTGAACGCGCGGGCCCGTGCGATGGCCGTGATGATCGGCGGGCTGTCGATCGCGAACGTGCTGGGCGTCCCGCTGGGCGCGTTCCTCGGGGAGAACCTGGGCTGGCGGTCCGCGTTCTGGGCGGTCGGCGCGGCCTCGGCGGTGGCCCTGGTCGGCGTCGTGACACTGATCCCGCGCATCCCGCTGCCCGACGAGAAGCCGCAGCTCAAGCGGGAGATGGGCATCTACCGCGACCGTCAGGTGTGGCTGTCGATCGTGATCACCGCGCTCGCGGCGGGCGGTGTGTTCTGCGCGTTCAGCTATCTCGCGCCGTTGCTGACGGATGTCGCCGGCCTGGACTCGGGCTGGGTGCCGACCGTGCTCGCGCTGTTCGGCGTGGGCGCCCTGGTCGGTACGACGATCGGCGGCCGGGTCGCGGACGCGCACCTCTTCGGGGTGCTGCTCAGCGGCATCGCGGCGTCGACGGTGTTCCTGGGGGCGCTGGCGCTGTTCGCGTCGAACCAGGCGGCCGTGATCACGCTGTCGTTCCTGCTGGGCCTGTCCGCGTTCTACACCGCCCCGCGCTCAACGCCCGGATGTTCAACGTGGCGGGCGCCGCCCCGACGCTGGCGGGGGCGACGACGACCGCCGCGTTCAACCTGGGCAACACGGGCGGCCCGTGGCTCGGCGGCACGGTGATCGACGCGGACTTCGGCTTCGAGGCGACGGCCTGGGCCGGGGCGGCGATGACCGTGGCGGCGCTGGTGGCCGTGGTGTTCTCGCTGCGGCTCCAGCGGGCGCGCGGCGCGGCGGCATCCCGGCTGGTGGCGCAGGGTTCGCCGCAGGCGGCGCCGGTGGAGTCGACGGAGTGCGCGACGGGCTGACCCCGAGAGCGGTCAGGGGGCCGGGCGCCCCTTCGGCCGCCGCAGCCCCGCTTCCGTGAGCCGCCGGACCAGCTCCTTCGAGCCGATCTCCCGTGCCCCGGCCCGTACCGCGTCCTCGTAGCTCGCGGCCGGGATGTCGTAGTGGTCGCGCTCGAACGCCCGCGCCGGGGCGCCGATGGACGCCGCGAAGGCGTGCAGCTCCTCGAAGGACACATCGCTGACCAGGTGCGACCAGAGGCGCCCGTGACCGGGCCAGGTCGGCGGGTCGATGTAGAGCGTCATCGCCTCACCGCCGGAGTATCCCGCTGAGCGCGCCGACCGGGGCGACCGCCACCGCGGCCTTGGTGCAGACCCAGTGCGGGTGCGGCCCTAGCTCCGGCTCGACGTCCAGCGCGTGCGGGTCGCCCGCGTCGCAGACCGGGCAGAGCGGCCAGCGGCCGTACGCCTCCAGGAGCGCGTCCTGCACGTCCTGGGCGACGAGACCGACGACGAACTCCGCGCCCTCCGGCCACTGCTCCACCCACCAGCGGCGGTGCGTCACGGCGTCCTCGACCATGGACACGATCTGCGCCTCCGCGACGTCCCCGGCGGCGAGGTCGGCCATAACGAGGGCGCGGGCGGTGTGCAGCGCCTGCTCCAGGCGGTCGGGCCGGTCGGACTCCGGCGGATTCTGCTCCATGCAGCCATTGTCCACCCGTACGGCGAAGAGCCCCCGATGCGGCGTCATCAGCTTCTGCCAAAGGTCACACCAAAGAGGGTTGACGCACCCCGGACTTGAAAATATCTTTCAAAGGTGACCAATGACCTGAAGGAAAGTTTCAGTGTGGATTCGCCACCGGCCCCGGCGGCCCTCGCCGCCAAGGTGCGGACGCTGTCGCCGTCCATGACCCGCTCGATGCAGCGCGTCGCCGAGGCCGTCGCCGGCGACCCGGCGGGCTGCGCCGCCCTGACGGTCACCGGTCTCGCGGAGCTGACGGGCACCAGCGAGGCGACGGTGGTCCGCACCGCCCGCCTCCTGGGCTACCCGGGCTACCGCGATCTGCGCCTCGCGCTCGCCGGTCTCGCCGCGCACCAGGAATCCGGCCGCGCCCCCGCCGTCACCGCGGACATAGCGGTGGACGACCCGATCGCGGACGTGGTCGCGAAGCTGGCCTACGACGAGCAGCAGACCCTCGCCGACACCGCCGCCGGGCTCGACACGGTGCAGCTGGGCGCCGCGGTCGCCGCCGCCGCCACGGCCCGCCGGATCGACATCTACGGCGTGGGCGCGTCCTCCCTCGTCGGCCAGGACCTGGCCCAGAAGCTGTCCCGGATCGGCCTCATCGCCCACTCCCACACCGACCCGCACCTCGCGGTGACCAACGCCGTGCAGCTCCGCTCCGGCGACATGGCCATCGCGATCACGCACTCCGGCTCGACGGGCGACGTCATAGAGCCGCTGCGCGTCGCCTTCGACCGGGGCGCGACGACGGTCGCGATCACCGGCCGCCCCGACGGCCCCGTCACGCAGTACGCGGACCACGTCCTGACCACGTCCACGGCCCGCGAGAGCGAGCTGCGCCCGGCCGCGATGTCGAGCCGTACCAGCCAGCTCCTGGTGGTCGACTGCCTGTTCATAGGGGTCGCCCAGCGTACGTACGAGACGGCCGCCCCGGCCCTCGCCGCCTCCTACGAGGCGCTGGCCCACCGCCACACCCCGCGCACCCGCTGACCGTCACCCGGACCCCCTCCGGCAGCGCCCCGCACCCGCCCCCGCATCCGCACGCCGTACGAGAAAGCTGAGCCGCCCTCCATGACCTCCCTGACCGACGCCACCCCCGACGGCTACGGCGAGCTGCGCGCCGAACTCGCGACCCTCACCACCGAGGCGTTCCGCCCGGAGCTGGCCGAGATCGACCGGCTGGCCACCGCGGACATCGCCCGGATCATGAACGGCGAGGACCAGACGGTCCCGTCCGCCGTCGCCGAGCGGCTGCCCGAGATCGCCGCCGCGATCGACGCCACCGCCGAGCGCATGGCCCGCGGCGGCCGGCTGATCTACGCGGGCGCGGGCACCGCGGGCCGGCTGGGCGTGCTGGACGCCAGCGAGTGCCCGCCCACCTTCAACACGGACCCGGCCGATGTCGTCGGCCTGATCGCGGGCGGCCCGTCCGCCATGGTCACCGCCGTCGAGGGCGCGGAGGACAGCAAGGAGCTGGCCGCCGCCGACCTGGAGGCGCTGGAGCTCACCGCCGACGACACGGTGGTCGGCATCTCCGCCTCCGGCCGTACGCCGTACGCGATCGGGGCTGTGGAGCACGCCCGCGCGAAGGGCGCCCTGACCCTCGGCCTGTCGTGCAACGCGGACTCCGCGCTGGGCGCCGCCGCCGAGCACCCGATCGAGGTCGTCGTCGGCCCGGAGCTGCTGACCGGCTCCACCCGGCTCAAGGCGGGCACGGCGCAGAAGCTCGTGCTCAACATGATCTCGACCATCACGATGATCCGCCTCGGCAAGACGTACGGGAACCTCATGGTCGACGTGCGTGCCTCCAACGAGAAGCTGCGGGCCCGCTCCCGGCGCATCGTCGCGCTGGCCACGGGCGCGTCCGACGAGGAGATCGAGGCGGCGCTCGCCGCCACGGACGGCGAGGTGAAGAACGCCATCCTGACGATCCTCGGCCAGGTCGACGGCCCCACCGCCGCCACGCTCCTGACCGAGTCGAAGGGCCACCTCCGCGCCGCGCTCGCCGCCGCCACCCCCGCACCACCTGACCTGCCGCACCACCTCTCCCGCACAGCAAGGCACCACGCACCATGGCTACAGAAGACAAGAACCGCGCCACTGCCGCCGCGATCCTTCCGCTCGTCGGTGGCGCCGCGAACGTCAGCTCCATCGCCCACTGCATGACCCGGCTCCGGCTCGGGCTGCACGACCGTTCGCTCGTCCAGGACGACGCGCTGAAGGCCGTCCCCGCGGTCATGGGCGTGGTCGAGGACGACACGTACCAGATCGTCCTCGGTCCCGGTACGGTCGCCCGCGTCACGCCGGAGTTCGAGAAGCTGGTCGAGGAGGGCAAGGCGGAGGCCCCGGCTCCCGCCCCGGCCCCGGCCGACGCCGCCCCGCTCACGGCGGAGGAGCTGGCCGCGCAGGGCGCCGAGATGCGGGCGGCCCGCAAGGCGAAGAACGCGACGCCGTTCAAGCTGTTCCTGCGCAAGATCGCCAACATCTTCGTGCCGCTGATCCCGGCCCTGATCGGCTGCGGCATCATCGCCGGGCTCAACGGCCTGCTGGTCAACCTCGAATGGCTGCCGTCGGTCACCCCGGCGCTCGCCGCGATGGCCTCCGGTTTCATGGCCCTGATCGCGGTCTTCGTCGGCTACAACACCGCGAAGGAGTTCGGCGGCACGCCGATCCTCGGCGGTGCGGTCGCGGCGATCATCGTCTTCCCGGGCGTCGCGAACATCGAGGCGTTCGGCCAGAAGCTCTCCCCCGGCCAGGGCGGCGTCCTCGGCGCCCTCGGCGCGGCGGTCCTCGCGGTGTACGTGGAGAAGTGGTGCCGCCGCTGGGTGCCGGAGGCGCTGGACGTGCTGGTCACCCCGACGCTGACGGTCCTCATCTCCGGCCTGGTCACGATCTTCGGCCTGATGTACGTCGCCGGTGAGGTCTCCACCGCGATCGGCGACTTCGCGGACTGGCTGCTCTCCAACGGCGGCGCGGGCGCGGGCCTGATCCTGGGCGGCTTCTTCCTCCCGCTGGTCATGCTGGGCCTGCACCAGGCCCTGATCCCCATCCACACCACGCTGATCGAGCAGCAGGGCTACACGGTCCTGCTCCCGATCCTCGCCATGGCCGGTGCCGGCCAGGTCGGCGCGGCCATCGCCACGTACTTCCGCCTCCCGCGCAACGAGTCGATCCGCAAGACCATCAAGTCCGCCCTGCCCGCCGGCTTCCTGGGCGTCGGCGAACCCCTGATCTACGGCGTCTCTCTGCCGCTGGGCCGCCCGTTCATCACGGCCTGCGTGGGCGGCGCGTTCGGCGGCGCGTTCGTCGGCTTCTTCAACCAGCTGGGCGACGCGGTCGGCTCGACGGCGATCGGCCCCTCGGGCTGGGCCCTGTTCCCCCTGCTCGACGGCAACCACGGCCTGGGCGCGACGATCGCGATCTACGCGGGCGGCCTCGTCGTCGGCTACCTCGCGGGCTTCCTGGCCACGTACTTCTTCGGCTTCAGCAAGGAACTCCTGGCGGAGTTCAACGTGAGCCAGGAGGAGGCCGCCCCGACGGCGGCGGCGACCCAGGACCCGGCCCCGGCAACGACCACGCAGAAGGCCCCTGCGTCGGTCTGACGCGTACGCGTACCAAAGCGGCGGCCCCTCAACCGAGGAGGGCCGCCGCTTTGTCGTACGTCTCAGACCGGAAAGCCGTCCGTGGGCAGCGTGACGTCGAACGGCGCGGGAAGCACGAGCGGCTTGCCGAACGGCACCGCGTCGGAGTGCTTGTACGTGCCGTGCTCGCTCGGCTCGGTGAACAGGGCGGCCATGGCACCCCGGGTGTCGAACCGGTCGATCAGCAGGTACATCGGCACCCCGGCCCGGGCGTAGGCGCGGTACTTCTTCGTACGGTCCTCGCGGGCATTGCCCTTCGAGGTGATCTCCACGACGAGGAGCGCTTCGGAGGCGTCCATGGGGGCGCTGACGTCGGGGTCGGCGGCGTCGATCAGCTCGGACGGCATGACCACGAGATCGGGGTCGTAGAGCTTGTCGAGCGGGGCGACGTGCACGCCCAGCGTCTGGTAGATCTCCAGTTCGTCCGGCAGATTCCCGTAAAGACAGCGCTGCACCTTGGCTGCGATCCCGTTGTGATGTGCATGCGGCGGCGGTACCAAGACGATCTGCCCTTCGTCGATCTCGGCGCGCCATCCCTCGGGGACGTCCAGTTCCTGCCAAGTGCGCAGGAGGTAGTCCCACTGGCGGCCTTCAGGGTCCTGCTGGGGTTCGACCATCGCGGCGGTCATCGCGGGTCCCTTCTCCGAAGCCTGTCCGAGGAGCGTAGATCGGCGGATTCACGGCACAGGGCCGCATTCCTCAGCGTCCCACGTCCGAGTGACCGGCGCACCGAGCGCCGCTCACCGTTGCCGCTGGACCAACCCCAGCAGCACCCCATGCGTCTCCCGGTCCGCAGCCACGATGAGCCCGCCCGCGCCCTCGTCCACCGGCAGCCCGTCGATGCCCGTCACCACGCAGCCCGCCGCCTCGCAGAGCGCGATGCCTGCCGCGAAGTGGACGCTGTCCAGGCGGAGGCCGGGCCCACCGTCGGTGAGGTACGCGGCACGGCGCCCCGCCGCCACCCACGCCACGGCCACCGTGCTGGAGACGACGCGCGGGCGGAACCCGGCGACGAACTCCGGGGCCGCCATGAGCTCCACCGCGCGGAACCCCGGCGCGTGCGGAAACGGCGGGTCCAGGTTCAGGTCCACCAGCCGGGACCCCGCCGAGGGTATGAGGCGGTCGCCCCGCCCGTCCGCCCCCCGGACCCACGCCCCCGCCCCGTCCGTCCAGAAGACCTCGCCGCTGAACGGATCGGCGGAGGCCGCCGCCACGATGCCGGGGGAGGTGGAGGAGGCGTCCCGGAGCGCCACGTTCACCGCGACCAGCATGTTGCCCACGGCGTAGTTGAGCGTCCCGCACAACGGGTCGACCAGCCACCGGCGCGCCGCCCCGGCCGCCCCGCCGGCCCCGCTCTCCTCGCCCGTCACCGCGTCATCGGGCCGCGCCGCGCGCAGTACGTCGAGGACGGCCTCCTCCGCCGCGATGTCGGCGGCCGTGGCGAAGTCACCGCCGCCCTTCTCGTACCGCGTCAGCGACGCCCCGTACATCTCGCGTACGACCGCCGCCCCCGCCGACGCGGCCCGAAGGGCCACCTGCGCATCGCTCTCCATGGTCACCATCCCCGCAGGCTAACTCCGGTCCCCCACCCACACCATGACCTCCGCGGCCCCCCGCCGGACCGCCTCCTCCCGGTCCCGGGCAAGCGCCGCGCAGGCCGCCGCGAGGTCCGGCGCCTCCGCGTCGAGCACCCCGGTCTCCAGCCAGTCCGCCTGCCCGTCGTCCGCCCCGGCCACCGCGCGGGCCAGCGCCCGCACCGCCGCCACCGACCCCGCCCGGGCCAGGGCCTCCGCCGTCCGCCGGGTCACCGCCGTGTCCTCGGCGTCCAGCAGCAGCCGCACCAGCGCCTCCGCGACCTCCGGCACCTCCGCGAAGGCCGCGAGGTCCCGCCCCGCACGCGCCCGCCCCTCCCACGAGGGAGACGACGCCGCGGCCAAGCCCGCCTCCCACGCGCTCACCTCGGCAACTGCCCTTCCCGGTTGATCTCCGTCACCCGCGCCCGCAGCACCGCCCCCGGCGGGGCCTGCCGTACGGAGTCGGCCGGGCAGTCCCACACCACCCCGCCCCCGGCGGCCGCAGCCGCACGTACGGCCCGACGCGCCCCAGCACCCGCCCGATCCGCCCGTCCCGCACGTCCACCGCGAACGACCCCGGCTCGGGCGTACACGCCTCCAGGCCCTCCCCGCCCGTCACGACGCCGCCGCCTTCTCCTCCAGCACCCGGCTGAGCTGCTGCGCCGCCGCGAGATTGCAGCGCCCCAGGTCCACCAGGACCGCCGGGTCCTCACCCGCACACGAAGCCGCGTCGATCCGCAGCGAGGGCAGCTTCACCCCAGCCCGCGCGAAGCCCTCCCTCAGCAACGCCACCACCTCCTCCGCCTCCCGAATCTTCGCCACTGCCGCCCTGCGCCGTTCCGTTGTCGTCATGATCCATTCCTTCCACGCTGAGTAATGACGATGCATACCCAGAGTGGTGATTCTCTCGCTAGCCTGGAAGGGCCGCAGTCCCAACAAACGCAGGTGTGTAACAGGGAGTTGTCATGCCAGGTCCCAAGAAACTCGACCCCGCCTCCTCTCCTCGCGCCCTCCTGGGCTCCGAACTCCGCCACCGAAGAGAACACGCGGACCTCTCACAGGTCGATCTGGGCACCCTGCTGTTCGTCAGCGGCTCCTTCATCGGCCAACTGGAGGACGGCAGCCGCCGCATGCAGATGGACCAGGCGCTCAGGCTTGACGACATCCTGAACGCGGACGGCTTCTTCAAGCGCAACTGTGCGGCTTTGGAGAAGTCGAAGTACCCGGATCACTTCGCGGAGGCAGCGGAGGCGGAGGCCCGAGCGACGGAGATCAAGGAGTACGCGCCGCAGCTCATCCCCGGCTTGTTGCAGACGGAGGCGTACGCGCAGGCGGTGTTCAGGAGCGGGCTTCCCACAGCCGCCGAAAGCACGATCGAGGAACTGGTAGCCGCCCGTCTCGAACGAACTCAGATCCTCGCCGATCCAACAACGCCGTTGTTGTGGGCCGTGCTGGACGAAGCGGTATTACGTCGACGAGTAGGCAGCCCGGACGTCATGGCAGCAGCGCTCCGCCACATCGCGGGGCTGATGCGGCAGCATCGGATCATCGTGCAGGTACTGCCGTTCGACGCAGGCGCTCACATGGCCCTGGAGGGACCGCTCAAGCTGATGGCCTTCACCGATGCGCCGCCACTCGCCTATCTACAGGCTTTGGGAACAGGGCAGTTGCAAGACGATCCAGCGACGGTCCGGCAGTACGAACTGACCTACGATCTGGTCGTGGCCAGCGCGCTCTCACCGGCAGCGTCCCTGGCGATGATCGAGTCGGTGGCGGAGGATTACGAACATGAAGCACAACAGTTCTAGCTACGACCTGTCCACGGCCACCTGGCACAAGTCCAGCTACAGCGGCGCGAGCGGCGGGGACTGCGTAGAGGTCGCCACCTGGCGCAAGTCCACGTACAGCGGTCCGAGCGGCGGCGACTGCCTCGAAGTCCTCGACGGCATCCCGGACGTCGTCCCCGTCCGCGACTCGAAGGTCACCGACGGCCCGGCGGTCGTGTTCGCGACGACCGCCTGGCAGCAGTTCGTCACCGACCTCAAGCACGTCTGACGCGACGAGACCCGGAAGCCGGTACCACTGACGGACACAGTGGTACCGGCCAACCTTGACCTCAACCACGCTTGAGGCAACACGATCTCATCCATGCAGACAGCAGCTACGGAATGGATCAGGCAGAACTCCCACGCGCTCACCGCGAGGAAGCCCGACGAGCCGTTGGACGACCTGCGGCCGCTCGCCCCGCTGGTGCGCGACGCGAAGATCGTGGCGCTGGGAGCCGCCAGTCGGCAGACACGCGAACTGTCGGAGACGGCGCACCGGATCGTGCGCCTGCTGGTGGAGGAGGAGGGGTTCCGGAGCGTCGTCCTGGAGGGCGACGATCCCGGCAGGCTCGGCCTGGCGGCGTACGTGGCCACCGGCGCGGGAGACCCGGGGGCCATGCTGGCGGAGGCGCGGGCGTTCTGGCGGACCGGGGAAATCCTCGGACTCGTACGGTGGATGCGGGCGTACAACGAGCGCCACCCGGACGCCCCGGTACGTTTCGCGGAGCCACCGGCCGCACAGGCGAGCACCCTGGCAGAAGCGGAACGCGCACTCGCCGACGGGGCTGCCTGGTGGCAGCGCCACACGGGAGACAAGGTCGTCTACTGGGGCGGCATGGCCCACACCGCCATCGGCTCCCCGCGCACCGTGTCCGTATCCCCCACGGAGCCCCCGCAAACGCACCAGAACATGGGCGGTTACCTGCGCGAGCGCATGGGTACGGCCTTCCGCTCCATCGGCCTCACGATGCCCATGCCCACCCCGAACCCGGCCTTCGTGGACACCGTCCTGACCGAGGCCGCTGGAACCGGGCCGGCCTACTTCCTGGACCTGACCCTCCCCCGCCCCGAGCCGGTGCGCCACGTCCTGGACACCCCGACCCGCACCCGCCTGATCGGCCCGACGTACGACCCCCGACACGACGAGTCCCACCACATGTCGGGCGCCGCCCTCACGACATGGTTCGACGCCATCATCCACACCCGGGAGGTGACGCCGTACCGCCCCCTGCCCTGATACTCCGTTGCCGCCTGATCAGGAGTGGCCTACGGTCCCGGCCATGTTGCCTGCGGTGGAGACGGATGACGAGTGGGACGCTGTCGTCCCCGACGAGAGCGTGATGCGTCCGGGGGTGGAAGACCTCTGCGCACGTCTCGGGCTCTCCGGCGCCTCGCTGGTTCGCTTCTCTGACGGGTCCCAGCCGGTCTACGCGGTGGGGGACGACCAGGTACTCAAGCTCTTCCCCGGAGCTGCCGCTCGGCGCGGAGTGGTCGAGAGCCGTGTCCTCGCCCATGTTCAGGGGCGGCTGCCCGTGCCGACACCCGTGGTGCGGGCCTCCGGCTCATACGAGAACGGCTGGCAGTACGTACTGATGTCCAGGCTGCGCGGCGAGAACCTCGCGCACTCCTGGGGGCACGTACCCCGGAATCATCGTGCCCGGCTCGTCTCCGAGATCGGTGAGGCCCTCGCGTCGTTGCACTCCCTCAGCCCTGATCAGGTGCGGGACGTCCTCGGCCCCGATGACTGGGGCAGCTTTCTCGACCGTCAGAGAGCCGGCGCGGTGGAACAGCAGCGCGCCCATGGACTGTCGGCGGCCTGGCTGGAGCAAATCCCGGGTTTCCTCGCTTCGGTTCCGTTGCCACGAGCGCCACAGCCCTCTCTGCTGCACACCGAGGTCATGCGGCAGCATTTCCTGGTCGACCCCGACGGATGGCGGCTGACCGGTCTGTTCGACTTCGAACCAGCGATGATCGGTGACCGCGCGTACGACTTCGTTGGTGTCGGCCTGTTCGTCACCTGTGGCGATCCGGCCCTGTTGCGTCGTCTCACCGAGGCATACGGCCACAGCTTCGAGCCGCATGAACTCATGGCCTACACGCTGCTACACGCATACAGCCACCTTCCCTGGTACATGAGAGAACTGCCCTCACCTGCCGAAAGATCGCTGTCCGCACTCGCAGACGCGTGGTTCGGCACGGTGTGAGAGGCGGGCCCCCGCCGGCTGGTGCGCCCTGCACGGCCCGGGGCTCAAGCCCCGAGTTCCGAGCGCTCTTTGAGTGGAATGGTTGGGAGGGCCTGTACCCGCCCACCCGCCCCCGTTACCCGCAAGGGTTCACTTTTCGCGACCGAGTTGCGACGGACGGTAGGCACGCTTTAGCTTCAGCGAGGACATAGACCTAAGACGGCCCCCGCCGGTGTGGCAACACCGCCAGGGGCCTGACCACCTCGATCGAAGGCTGACGGAGACGATCAGATGGCTGACGACCAGTCTAGTAGCGCGCCCTTCCCCCACCACCCGATGGCGAACCCCGGTTACGGCAAACGTTCCGCGCCGGATCAACGCCCCCGTACGGGTCAGGACTTCACGCACCTCCATCCCCGTGACGCGGCCATCGCCGCGTACATCGACGGGCTCTGCGACGGCGCCGACATCTCCGTAAAGGCGCTGGCCAAAGCGCTTCCGTACGGGCAGTGCGCCGTCCGAACGTCGCTGAACCGCCTCCAGGAGGCGGGGCACCTGCGCCGGGGCAGCGAGTGCGTGGCGAGCGGGGTGAACCTGCTGTGGGTGACGCGGACGTTCTTTTCCCGCACCGCGCGGGACGACACCTGGTGGGCGAGCTTCAGTCGGGGCGACGTACCCAAGGAGGCCCAGCGGGAAACGCGTTCACGGGCGTTCATCCTGCTCGCGGCCCTGGGCCGCCAGGCCCCCGTGCTGTCGCTGTCGCACCGGGAGTGCGTCGCGCTGGAGCCGCAGGCGTCGGAGTGGCTGCGCAGGGGGGCCACGGAGCCTGAAGTGCTCCGAGCCCTTACCACCGGACTGCCGGACGTAATCCACCACCCGGCGGCCTTCGTCGCCAAACGCCTCCAGACGAAACTTCCCCCGGCCCGCGAATCCCACCCGGTCCTGCGCACCCTGGAATGCAGCGAGTGCCGCGCCCCGGGCGCCCCCGAAGCGCTCCCGGGCGGCAAGTGCCGCCCCTGTGCGGGCAGACCGACCCGTGCGACCCCGGCCCTCCCCGCCCAGCAGGTCCACGCCCAGGCCCGCGCCGTACGCGCGGGCCTGATCCCCAAGTCGAACCGCCCCAAACGCTGACGCGCTACCGCTCCCCCGCGGCCATGTCCGGCCGGGGCAGGCTCGTCTTCCTCTGCTCGTGCCCGAATGACGGGACCCCCGCGCCGGGTGACGGCGCGGGGGCGGCGGCGGGGTGTCAGTGGGTGGTGGGAATGAGGGTGGGGCAGACTTCGCCCTCGATCAGGCCGCCGGAGTACTTGAGGTAGTCGTAGTAGAGGACGTCGCCGGTCCTCGGGCCGACGATGCCGTCCGCCGAGAGGCCGTGGCGGCGCTGGAAGTCGGTCAGGGCCGCGTAGGTGGCCTGGCCGTACACGCCGTCGCGCACCAGGTTGTACCCGGCCAGCTCCAGCGCCCGCTGCACGCAGAGCACCGGCGTGCCGCGCTGGTCGGGCTTGACGTACGGGACGCCCACGTCGGCCTGGGCGACGCCGGCGAGCGAGGTGACGACGATGGCGGCCGTGCCGAAGGCGACGGCTCCGCGCCGGAGGGCGGTCTTGATCATGGAAGGTTCCCCATCTCAGAAGCGGTCACGGGCCGCCCGGCAGGGCAGTCCGCGACTCGGACAGGGATCACTCTCAGGACCGCGCCACCCGTCCCACCAGGACTTCCCGTCCCTGAGACATCCCGGGCCAACCGGACACGCCCGAGCGGCACGTCCACTCCGTCCCACCCGCGTCCCACCCGTGTCCCGGTGGCGTTTCCCGGGGCGGGACGCGCCTACGGCCCGACGGGCGCGGCCGGACCGCCCCGCGACGCCTACTCGGCGGGATCGGCCGGACTGTCCGCGATGAGCTTCAGCAGGCCCGGGAAGCGGGACTCGATGTCCGCGCGGCGGAGTTGGGCCATGCGGCTGTTGCCGCGGTCCACCTGGCGGACCAGGCCCGCCTCTCGGAGGATCCGGAAGTGGTGCGTCCGGGTCGACTTGGAGACGGGCAGGCCGAACGACGTACAGGAGCGTTCCGTGCCGTCCGGCTGGGCGGCCAGGGTCGCCACGACCAGGTAGCGCAGGGGGTCGGACAGGGCCTTCATGACGGCCTGGAGCTCCATCTCCTCCGGGGTCGGATGCCCTTCGGCGTCCGGCATGACGCACCTCCTCCGCTTCGGTGACGGGCCCCGCCACCAAGGTACTACTTGCGTCGTACCTGACGCCGTGCCAGTCTATCCCGCGCCAGGTACGAAATCCCTCGTACCTGGCCGTCCTCGTCTGCCCCCTCACCCCCGGAGCCCTCTCGTGCAACAGACCGCCCCCGCCCGGCAGGGGCTGACGCTCGCGGTCGTCCTGCTCGCCGTCTTCGTGGTGCCCACCTCGATATCCGGCACCGCCGTCGCGCTGCCCGCCATCGGCGCCGACCTCCACGCGGGCTCGGCATCCCTTCAATGGGTGGTGAACGCCTTCAACCTGGCCTTCGCCTGCTGCACCCTCGTCTGGGGCTCGCTCGCCGACCTCATCGGCCGCGTACGCGCCTTCACCACGGGCGCCGCGATCTTCACCGCCGCGTCCGTCGCCTGCGCCGTCACGCCCAACGTGTACGTGCTCGACGCGGCCCGCGCGGTCGCCGGAATCGGGGGGCGGCGATCTTCGCCTGCGGGAGCGCGCTCATCTCCACGGCCTTCGACGGCGCCGCCCGCGCCAAGGCATTCGCGCTGTTCGGCACGGTCGCCGGAATCGGCGTCGCGCTCGGCCCCACCGTCTCGGGACCGGCCGTGGACGGACTCGGCTGGCGCTGGATCTTCGGGCTGCACGCCTTGGCCTTGGCGCTCGTGCTCCTCTGCCTGCCCGCCGTGGCGCGTACGGTCGAAGAGCCGCGCGACACCGACGCGCCCCGGCTCGACCTGCGCGGCGCCGCCGTCTTCGTCCTCGCGATGCTCGCGCTCACGTACGCCATCGTGCAGGGCTCGCAGTGGGGCTGGACCGCGGCCGGCACGCTCGGCCTGCTCGCCGTCGCCCTCGTCCTGCTGGCGCTGTTCACCGCGCACTCACGGCGGGCCGAGGCCCCGCTGCTCGACCTGTCCGCCGTGCGGAACAAGGCGTTCCTCGCGTACTGCCTGGTGCCCGTCGCGGCCTCGTTCGGCTTCGTCACGCAGCTCACGTACCTGCCGACGTATCTGACGACCGTCGCGGGAGACAGCCCCTCCTCGGCGGGGGCGACGATGCTGCTGCTGACGCTGCCGGTGCTCGCCCTGCCCCTCGCCGGCGCGCAACTCGTGCAACGCGGCACTCCCGCGACCGCCGTGGTCCTGGCGTCACTGGGCTTCCTCGTGATCGGCGACCTCGCCCTGCTGCTCCTCGGCCCGGACACCTCCGCCCTCGCCATGGCCGTACCCATGCTGCTCACCGGGGCGGGCATGGGCCTTTCGGCCGGGCTGGTGGACGCCCAGGCGCTCGCCCTGGTCGACCCCGCGAAGGCCGGCATGGCGGCGGGCTTCCTCAACACCCTGCGCCTGGGCAGCGAGGCCGTCGCCGTGGCCGTCTTCGGCTCGGCGGTCGCGGGCCTCGCCGCCGGGCGGCAGGACAGCGGAACGTCCCCCGCCGCCGCCTACGACTCCGCTTTCCACACGCTGCTCTGGGTGATGGCGGCCGTCTGCGCGGCACTTGCCCTGGCCGTCATCGCCCTGGCCCGCGGGGAACGACGGATCTAGGGCGTGCGCAGCTCCGCGAACACGCCTCGGACCTCCGCGTCCTCCGGCGTACGCCAGGGACCGGAGACGTAACCCCGCGCGCCCTCCGGGCCGTCCGCGGCGGGTCGCAGGAGGCGGTTCACGCGGAGGGTCACGTCCCTTGTCGTCAGGTACGTGCCCGTGGGGTCGTCCGTGGCCCTGGCAGCCGCCACGCCGAGGGGGCTGCCGGTGCCGGAATGGGTGATCGTCCGGTCCGGGGTGTCGCTGACGCTCTGCGCCTGCGGCTCGGCGCGGCCGTCGAGGAGGGCGAAGAGCTGGGCCACCAGGACCGGGTCGTGGCAGCCGTCGTACACCCAGCGCTTCCCCAGCACGCCGTGCGTGGTCATGCCGATGAAGGCGTCCTCGGCGCCCGCGAGCGCGGCGCTCCGGTAGGTGAGCGGCACGAAGTACGGCACCGGCTCGGCGCCCGAGGTGTCGGTGGCCACCATGAACTCGATGCCCACCTCGCCCTGCGGGTCGTCCAGGCGGAAACCGCCGGACCTGACGAGGGAGGGGCGAGTGGGGCCCGCGTACCAGGGGCGGGTGGGAAGCCAGGTGGTGAGCAGTTCGAGCTTGGTCGGCGACAGGGTGGTGCGGTGGATGACGGCCATGCCGGAGGTCTCCCGTGGGTCGCGTGAACAGCTGCTTTCCCTGCGCGCGGGGGCGTTGTCAGACCCGCGCGCTAGGTTGAGCCTATGACCTCTGGGGGCAGCACCACCGTACGTATCAGGCCACAGCAGTTCCACGAGACCGCCGGCCTCGACGACTGGCGCGTCGTCGGCGAGGGCGCGTGCGCGTACTTCCGCACCGGCGGATCGTTCGCGGCCGGTACGCGCTTCGTCCAGGCCGTCGCCGAGCTGCCGGACCTCGGTGACGAGCACCCGGACATCGACGTGCGGCGGGACGGCGTGACCGTACGGCTGATCACGCTCACCGACGAGTATTTCGGGATGACCAGCCGTCATGTCGAGGTGGCCCGACGGATATCGGAGACGGCCCGGGCCCAGGGCCTGACCGCCGACCCGTCCTTCATCCAGACCGTGCAGGTCACCGTGGACGCGCTCGACGGCCCCGCCGTGGTCGCGTTCTGGCGCGCCCTGCTCGGCTACGAACACCGCGCCGGCAGCCCCGAGGACCTGGTCGACCCGCGTCGGCGCGGCGCCCCCTTCTACTTCCAGCGGATGGACGCCCCGCGCCCCCAGCGCAACCGCGTCCACGTCGACGTATGGGTGCCGTACGACCAGGCCGAGGCCCGGATCGCCGCCGCCCTGGCCGCCGGGGGCCGGCTGCTGAACGACGCGGACGCCCCGCACAACTGGGTCCTCGCCGACCCCGAGGGCAACGAGGCGTGCATAGGGGTGGCCGGTCCGCCCGGACCGGCCACCGACTAGGACCTGCGCGTCACCACCCGGAGGGAGCGGGAGGCGGGACCACCGCCGGGCGGTCGTCGCAGGTGATCGTGTTGGGCAGCAGCCACGGCGCGAGCCAGCCGCCGTCGTTGCCGCCCAGGTCCGTGAGGCCGAACTCCGACCCCGTGGAGGGGAAGTTGAACGAGCCGCAGTTGTTGACGCCCACCGCGCCCACGTTGCGCGCGTCCACGTTCTCGAAGGTGGCGCCGCCCGCCGCGCGGGCGCTCAGCACCGAGGTGCCCGTGCCGTCCACCCTGATGTCCTTGAAGTGGATGTTCTTGATGACGTACTGGTCCTTCACCCCCCAGTCCGAGACCAGCATGACCGCGTTGTACGTGCTGTCCAGGAAGTCGTTTCCGGTGACCCGGATATCGGCGCCGTCGATGCTCCGGTCCAGCGCGTAGACCCACAGCGCGCCGAGCCCGATCTTCCAGTTCAGCTCGAACGTGCCCGCCCGGACCGTGGTGTTGCGCGCGAGCTCCACCTTCCCGGCGAACGGCTCGGCACCGAAGCGGGAGCCGAGGTGCAGCGCGCTGCCCTCGCGGACCGGGTCGGCGACGAGGTTGTCGGAGACGGTGATGTCGCTGCCGCCGTAGATCGCGATGCCGTTGGCGAGGACCGGGGTCTGCACGGTGTTGTGGTCGAAGGTGTTGCGGGCGTTGGTGGTCTTCTCGGCCCACATGGCGAGGCCGTCGTCGCCCGAGTTCCGCACGAAGGTGTTGGTGACGCGTGAATCGGTCACGCCTGTGTGGAAGTTGATGGCGTCCGCGATCTGGTCCACGATCACGGTGTCGGAGACCTTCAGGTTCTTCATCGGGCCGTCGAACCACATGCCGACCTTGGTGTGGCTGATGTGCAGGCCCGAGATGGTCGAATCGCTCATCGCGCCGCCGATCGCGTTGACCTGATCGGTGTCGATGCGCTCGCGCACGTCGCCCTCGATGGCGAAGCCGGACAGATGCACGTTCCGGCTGCCGCCCTCGGCCGCCGTCTTCCCGTAGAAGCCGACGCCGGTGTGCGTGGACCCGTCGGCGGCGGGCTCGTCGAGCGCCACCTCACGGCCCTTGATCTTCGTGTACCAGCTCCCCGCACCGGTGATCGTGACGTCGTCCACGACGATGTGCCGGTCCACGCGGTACGTCCCCGGCGGGATGTACACCTTCAGATGGGTGCGCCGGGCGAAGGCGATCGCCTTCTCGATCGCCCCGGCCGCGTCGCGCCGCCCGGTCGGATCGGCGCCGAACGCCAGGACGTTGGCGGCGAGGAGTTCGACGTGCGGCAGCCCGACGCGCTCGGAGTCCAGCAGGTCGATCGCCGTCCACGCGGCCCGGCTCCCGGCCGGCACGGTCAGCCGTACGGTGTCGCCCGCCCGGTACGTACGGCCGAGCAGGAGGCGCTGCTCGTCGTAGAAGTGGCTCGGCCGGAACGGCTTGTCCACGACCGGGGCGGGCGATGTGTCGGCGGGCACGCAGCCGCACTCGGTGATCCACCAGTCGGGGTGGAGGAGCCCGGCACCCGGGTCGTTGGAGAACGGGTACTGGTTGTACAGCCAGGAGTACTGCGAGGTCAGCGTCATCGTGGACCGCTTGGAACCGTTCACCGAGACGTCCAGCGGCGCCGTGATCCCTCCGCCGCCCGGTGCGTCCGGGATGCTGTAGCGCACGGTGATCGCGTTGGCCGCGGCGGGCAGCGTGAACTCCACGTACTGCCCGGGCGCCAGCTTCACCGCCTTCCGGCCGGACGCCTCGGACGGCAGCGTGTACGCGTCCCGGCCCGGGCCGACGACCGTGCCGTCGGTGACCGCGTTCTCGGCCTCCTGCTCGGCGAAGGCCACCTCCGCGCCGCGCCCCCGCACCAGCGCGGGGTCAAGCGCGGCGCGCGTGACGACCGGGGCCGGGGCGGCGGCGGGCCGGGGCCCGGCGAGCGCGGGCGCACCGGCCAGCACCCCGAACCCGACGGCGGCCGCGGTCACCGAGGCGACCGTGGACGCGTACAGCCCGGCCCGACGCGGTCTTCGCACCGCCGTCGCGACAGCGGCGAACTTCCGTGACATCGCATGCCCGTTTCTCTGAGTTCTGGTGTCAACGGCCGTGTGCGCGTGGGGAGTCGCCGCCGTCATGAGTGAGCCGACAGTAGGGCGGCGACCCGCCTGCCCACAAGCTCCGTGCAGCCATTTTTTCGAGGGAGTGCAGAACAAGTGCGCTGTGCTGTCACTTTTTTGCGCAAGGGGCGCAAGGGTTCCTCGGGCGCCGAGCCTGTTCCGACCTTGTCCGTCCGATCACTGGTCTCATGACCTACTGGCCGGTATACAGGCGAGGTTGGGTCCGCCGGGCACGAGCCGCCGAGCGGCCGGGCGCCTCGCGGCACCCCGCGCGCCCCGGTCGCCGCCGCCCGCCCGCGGACTGTCGAATTCTCTGGGGAGGGCATGATGATGCATCGGACGCGTCCGGGCAGGGCCGTATCCAAGCGACGCACCGCCATCGCGCTGGCCGCGCTGAGCAGCTGCGCGCTCACCGCCGGCTTCACCGGCACGGCCTCGGCCGCGACGGGGGGCGCGCACGGAACCCCCCGCTCCTCCTACGTGGCGCTGGGCGACTCCTACACGTCCGGCCCGCTGATACCCACGCAGGTCGACGCCAACTGCGCCCGTTCCGACCACAACTACCCGTCGATCACCGCGCGCGAGCGCCACGTCGCCTCGTTCACCGACGTGAGCTGCGGCGGTGCGACGACCGCCGAGATGTGGCAGGCACAGGGCACCAACGGGCCGCAACTGGACGCGGTGAAGAAGGACACGGACCTCGTGACCCTTCAGATCGGCGGCAACGACGTCGGCTTCGGCTCCATCATCGGCACCTGCGCCACCCTCAGCGCCAAGGACCTCGCCGGCAGTCCCTGCAAGCAGTACTACGGGGCCAAGGGCTACGACCAGTTGACGCTGAAGATCCTTGAAACGGCCCCCAAGATCGCCCGCGTCCTGCGGGAGGTGCACCGCAAGGCGCCCCACGCGCGCGTGGTCGTCGTCGGCTACCCGGACCTCCTTCCCGAGGACGGCACCGGCTGCTACCCCCAGGTGCCGTTCGCCGCGAAGGACTTCCCGTACCTGCGGGACACGGAGAAGCGCCTCAACCTGATGCTGCGCGCGGTGGCGCTGCTGAACCGGGCCGACTACGTGGACACGTACGGGCCGACGGTGGGCCACGACATGTGCAAGGCGCCCGCCGACCGGTGGATCGAGCCGCTGAGCCCGGCGGCTCCCGCCGCCCCGGCCCACCCCAACGCGAAGGGCGAGGAGGTCATGGCACAGGCCCTCCTCAAGACCCTCGGCCGGGGTCCCGGGCGCCACTGACCCCCGTACTCGCACACGTACACACAACGACACCGGCCCCCGGGGACGCATCCCCGGGGGCCGGTGTCTCGGTACTGCTGGAACTGCCGATCCGTCAGGATCAGAAGTCCATGTCACCGCCCGGCATGCCGCCCGGAGCGGCCGCGGCGGCCTTCTCCGGCTTGTCGGCGATGACGGCCTCGGTGGTGAGGAACAGCGCGGCGATCGACGCGGCGTTCTGCAGCGCGGAGCGCGTGACCTTCGCCGGGTCGAGAATGCCCTCGGCGATCATGTCGACGTACTCGCCGGTCGCGGCGTTCAGGCCGTTGCCGACCGGAAGGTTGCGGACCTTCTCCACGACGACGCCACCCTCAAGACCACCGTTGACGGCGATCTGCTTCAGCGGGGCCTCCAGCGCGAGCTTGACGGCGTTGGCGCCGGTCGCCTCGTCGCCCGAGAGCTCCAGCTTCTCGAAGACGGCCGAAGCCTGGAGCAGAGCCACGCCACCACCGGCGACGATGCCCTCCTCGACGGCGGCCTTGGCGTTGCGCACCGCGTCCTCGATGCGGTGCTTGCGCTCCTTCAGCTCGACCTCGGTCGCGGCACCGGCCTTGATGACGGCCACGCCGCCGGCCAGCTTCGCCAGGCGCTCCTGGAGCTTCTCGCGGTCGTAGTCCGAGTCGGAGTTCTCGATCTCGGCACGGATCTGGTTGACGCGGCCCTGGACCTGGTCGCTGTCACCGGCGCCGTCGACGATGGTCGTCTCGTCCTTGGTGATGACGACCTTGCGGGCGCGGCCGAGCAGGTCGAGACCGGCGTTCTCCAGCTTGAGGCCGACCTCCTCGGAGATGACGGTGCCGCCCGTGAGGATGGCGATGTCACCGAGCATGGCCTTGCGGCGGTCGCCGAAGCCCGGGGCCTTGACGGCGACGGACTTGAAGGTGCCGCGGATCTTGTTGACGACCAGGGTCGACAGGGCCTCGCCCTCGACGTCCTCGGCGATGATCAGCAGCGGCTTGCCGGACTGCATGACCTTCTCCAGCAGCGGAAGGAGGTCCTTCACGTTGCTGACCTTGGAGTTGACGATCAGGATGTACGGGTCGTCCAGGGACGACTCCATGCGCTCCATGTCGGTGGCGAAGTACGCCGAGATGTAGCCCTTGTCGAAGCGCATACCCTCGGTGAGCTCCAGCTCCAGACCGAAGGTCTGGGACTCCTCGACGGTGATGACGCCTTCCTTGCCGACCTTGTCCATGGCCTCGGCGATGAGCTCGCCGATCTGGGTGTCGGCGGCGGAGATGGAGGCGGTCGAAGCGATCTGCTCCTTGGTCTCCACGTCCTTGGCCTGCTCCAGGAGGGCGGCGGAGACGGCCTCGACGGCCTTCTCGATGCCCCGCTTGAGAGCCATCGGGTTCGCACCCGCGGCCACGTTGCGCAGGCCCTCGCGGACGAGCGCCTGGGCGAGAACGGTGGCGGTGGTCGTACCGTCGCCGGCGACGTCGTCCGTCTTCTTGGCGACCTCCTTGACCAGCTCCGCACCGATCTTCTCGTACGGGTCCTCCAGCTCGATCTCCTTGGCGATGGACACACCATCGTTGGTGATCGTGGGGGCGCCCCACTTCTTCTCGAGGACGACGTTGCGACCCTTGGGGCCAAGGGTGACCTTGACGGCGTCGGCGAGCTGGTTCATGCCGCGCTCGAGACCGCGCCGGGCCTCCTCGTCGAACGCGATGATCTTGGCCATGTGAAGTGGTCCTCCCGGACAGGGGTGGATTGCTCCGGACCGAGTGGCGCCCGCGACGGACGGCCTGCGTGCCTTGCGGTTCCTTCCCCGCCCGGCGTGCGGGCCTCACCGGCCCGGTCCAAAATTCTGTCACTCTCACCTGGAGAGTGCTAAGCCCAATGATTAGCACTCGACCCCCGAGAGTGCAAGCGCCCCCGGCCGGAGTGTGGACAACCCCGGCGACACTCGACCGACCCCGGACACGCGAAGGGCCCGTACCCCTAGGTACGGACCCCTCGTACGTGCGTGGCGTCGCGGCCGACGTGCCGTGCCGGGCTCAGCCGACGGCGAGCTTGACCATGTCCGCCTGCGGCCCCTTCTGGCCCTGCGAGATCTCGAACTCGACCCGCTGACCTTCTTCGAGGGTGCGGTAACCGTCCATCTGGATCGCGCTGTAGTGGACGAATACATCCGCACCACCGTCGACCGCGATGAAGCCGTACCCCTTCTCCGCGTTGAACCACTTGACGGTGCCCTGAGCCATGCCTAACTCCCCTGTAACGTGTGTGCGCCGAAGCGCGTCGACCGCGGCTGAATGTATCTGCCCAACTGCCCTCTGCAACAGGTCAATTGGACGACAATTCTGGGCGGCACCGATCGCCCGAATATGAGGAATTCATGAGGTTGCGGGGCAAGTCGGGCCCGGCAAAGGCGACTTAAGGCGCAAGAGGCACAGGCACATTGGCTGCTTCTGATCGTGGCGCGGCGCATTCTCATATGCGAGGGGCACGGGCAGCGAAGGGGACTTCCCACACTCTACCCCGCTCAACCATGCAGAATTGCCCCCTCCGCTTCTCTCGCGGAGGGGGCAATCGCGGTGACGCTACGGAGCCTTGGGCGGAGCCAAGGCTCAGCAGCCGCCGGCCACGGCGGGGATGATCGAGACGCCGGCACCGTCCGGGGTCGCCGCGTCGAGGCCGCCTTCAAAGCGCACGTCGTCGTCGTTGACGTACACGTTGACGAAGCGGCGCAGCTTGCCCTGGTCGTCCAGCACGCGGGCGGCGATGCCCGGGTGGTCCTTCTCCAGCGAGGCGATGACCTCGGAGAGGGTCGCGCCCTCGGCCGGAACCTCGGCCTGGCCGCCGGTGTAGGTGCGGAGGATGGTGGGAATGCGGACCTTGACGCTCATGGCGGTGCCTTCCTGGAAGTCTCGGGTGGTCAGCTGGTGGCGAGTCCGGCGGCGCGGAAGGCGTCCAGGCTCGGGCGGATCGTGGCGGTCGCCTGCGAGGTGTCGGCCACCGCGTCCAGCGTCTTGAGGCCGTCACCCGTGTTCAGGACGACGGTGGTGAGCGCCGGGTCGAGCAGACCGGCGTCGATCAGCTTCTTCGTCACGCCGACCGTCACCCCGCCCGCCGTCTCGGCGAAGATGCCCTCGGTGCGGGCCAGCAGCTTGATCGCGTCCACGACCTGCTCGTCGTTGACGTCCTCGACGGCACCGCCGGTGCGGCGGGCGATGTCCAGGACATACGGGCCGTCGGCCGGGTTGCCGATCGCGAGGGACTTGGCGATCGTGTTCGGCTTCTGCGGGCGGACCACGTCGTGACCGGCCTTGAAGGCGGTGGAGACCGGGGAGCAGCCCTCGGCCTGGGCGCCGAAGATCTTGTACGGCTTGTCCTCGACCAGGCCGAGCTTGATCAGCTCCTGGAGGCCCTTGTCGATCTTCGTGAGCTGCGAGCCGGACGCGATCGGGATGACGATCTGGTCGGGCAGCTGCCAGCCGAGCTGCTCGCAGATCTCGTACGCGAGCGTCTTCGAGCCCTCACCGTAGTACGGACGCAAGTTTACGTTGACGAACCCCCAGCCCTCGCCGAGCGGGTCGCCGATGAGCTCGGAGCAGAAGCGGTTGACGTCGTCGTAATTGCCCTCGATGCCGACCAGCTCACCGCCGTACACCGCGGCCATGACGACCTTGCCCTGCTCCAGGTCGTGCGGGATGAACACGCAGGAGCGCAGGCCGGCCCGCGAGGCGGCGGCGCCGACCGCACCGGCGAGGTTGCCGGTCGAGGAGCAGGAGAGCGTGGTGAAGCCGAAGGCACGGGCGGCCTCGACGGCGATGGCGACGACGCGGTCCTTGAAGGAGTGCGTCGGGTTGCCGGAGTCGTCCTTCACGTACAGGCCGCCGGTCACACCCAGCTCGCGGGCGAGGTTGTCGGCCTTGACCAGCTTGGTGAAGCCGGGGTTGAGATTGGGCTTGTCGGCCACATCGGCGGGCACCGGCAGCAGCGGCGCGTAACGCCAGATGCTGTTCGGGCCGGCCTCGATGCGCTTCTTCAGCTCATCGGGGGAGCCGCTCGGCAGGTCGTACGCCACTTCGAGCGGCCCGAAACAGGACGCGCAGGCGAAAATGGGGCCGAGTGCGAACCGCTCACCGCATTCGCGGCAGGAAAGAGCCGCGGCGGGACCGAGGTCCACGGAAGATTCGGTGTGTGCTGCGACGGTTTCAACAGCCATGATGGCGAGGCCCTTTCTCCTCATCTTCCTCACGGCGCGTTTCGCCGCGAGACGGAATTGGCACCTTCCCCACCTGACCTCGCGGTCGGCAGGAGGGTTGCCGGGACTTCAACGGGCCGTTCCCTCTGTCCCTCTGGATGAGCGCTGTGGCAACGGATCATGGATCCGTGCGTTTGTCGGCGGACCGACCCCGGCATGCGATGGCCGTCCGCGTTGTTCAAGACTGTAACCGAAGGACCGGACGGGTGAGATAGCCGTCCGTACCGCGAGATGGATCACATACAGGGAGTATCGACCGTGCTCGAAGAGGTCGAACGCTGGCTGACCAGGCGTTCCTGGTCGGCCGCCGACCACCCGCCGGACAGTGTGCGGGCCGCCGCCGGCGGTACGGGCGTGAGCGTCGTTCTACCGGCCCTCAACGAGGCCGCGACCGTCGGCGACATCGTCGCGACGATCCGGCGCGAGCTGATGGAGCGCGTTCCGCTGGTGGACGAGCTGGTCGTGATCGACTCGGGCTCCACGGACGCCACCGCCGAGGTCGCCCGCCGCGCGGGCGCCCGGGTGGTCCACCGCGACGCGATCCTGCCCCGCCTCCCGGCCGTACCCGGCAAGGGCGAGGTGCTGTGGCGGTCGCTCCTGGTGACCAGCGGCGACATCGTGTGCTTCATCGACGCGGACCTCCAGGACTTCTCGGCCGACTTCGTCTCCGGGATCGTCGGTCCGCTGCTCGCCCACCCCGAGGTGCAGTTCGTCAAGGCGATGTACGACCGGCCGCTCGGCGAGGCGCCCGGCCAGGGCGGCCGCGTGACCGAACTGGTGGCCCGGCCGCTGCTGAACCTGCACTGGCCGCTCCTCGCGGGCTTCGTGCAGCCGCTGGGCGGCGAGTACGCCGTACGCCGCTCGCTCCTGGAGCGGCTGCCGTTCCCGGTCGGTTACGGGGTCGAGCTCGGCCTGCTCGTGGACGCGCTGCACACCGTGGGCCTCGACGCCCTCGCCCAGGTCGACGTCGGCGTCCGCGTCCACCGCCACCAGGACGGCCGGGCGCTCGGCCGGATGGCCGCCGCGATCTACCGCACCGCGCAGGTGCGGCTCTCCCGGGGCCATCTGGTGCGCCCCTCGCTGACCCAGTACGAACGCGGACCGGGCGGGTTCGTTCCCCGCACGTACCCCGTCGACACGCAGGAGAGGCCGCCCATGTGCGAGATCGAGGAGTACGTGGCACGCCACGCGGCCTGATCACGACCCCACGCGGTCCGACTTCGTACGTTTGGACGGATCGGGTTCGGGCTAGATTCCGGCCATGGTCTCCGAGCACGCCCCCTCGTCCGCCGCCCAGGTCCTCGTCGCTTCCAACCGCGGCCCCATCTCGTACGCCCTGGGCGACGACGGCACCCTCGAAGCGAAACGGGGCGGAGGCGGACTCGTCTCCGGCCTCAGCGCCGTCGACGACAAGATGTGGGTCTGCGCCGCCCTCGGCGACGGCGACCGCGAGGCGGTGCGCCGGGGCGTCGGCGAGCCGGGTGTCCGGATGCTCGACATCGACGCCGCGGTGCACGCCGACGCGTACAACGGCATCGCCAACTCCGTGCTGTGGTTCGTCCACCACATGCTGTACCAGACGCCCGTCGAGCCCGTCTTCGACGCGGAGTTCCGCAGGCAGTGGGCCTCCTTCGAGACGTACAACCGGGCCTTCGCCGAGGCGCTGGCCGAGGAGGCGGGCGAGGGCGCGGCCGTCCTGGTGCAGGACTACCACCTCTCGCTGGTGCCCGGCATGCTCCGCGAGCTCCGCCCCGACCTGCGGATCGGCCACTTCTCGCACACCCCGTGGGCGCCCGTCGACTACTTCCGGCTGCTCCCCGACGACATCGCCGAGCAGCTGCTGCGCGGCATCCTCGGCGCCGACCGCGCCGCCTTCCTGACCCGCCGCTGGGCGGACGCCTTCATCGGCTGCTGTACGGAGATCCTGGGCGGCACGGGCCGCACCCGCATCGGCGTCCACGGCCTGGGCGCCGACGCCGGCTTCCTGCGGAGCCGGTCGCACGAGGCGGACGTGGACGAGCGGATGGCGGCCCTCCGCGAGCAGATCGGGCCCGACCGGAAGACCGTCGTCCGGGTCGACCGCACGGAGCTGTCCAAGAACATCGTCCGGGGCCTCCACGCCTACCGCACGCTCCTGGACGAGCGCCCCGAGTGGCGCGAACGCGTCGTGCACGTCGCCTTCGCCTACCCCTCGCGCCAGGACCTCGCGGTCTACCGGGAGTACACCGCGGAGGTCCAGCAGGTCGCCGACGCGATCAACAAGACGTACGGCACGGCCGACTGGACCCCGGTCGTCCTGCACGTCAAGGACGACTTCGCCCGCTCGCTCGCCGCGTACCGGCTGGCCGACGTGGCCCTCGTCAACCCGATCCGGGACGGCATGAACCTGGTCGCCAAGGAGGTCCCGGTCGTCTCCGACGAGGGCTGCGCGCTGGTCCTCTCGCGGGAGGCCGGTGCGTACGAGGAGCTGGGCGAGCACGCGTTCACGGTCAACCCGTACGACGTCTCCGCCACGGCCGACGCGCTGCACGAGGCGCTGACGCTCCCGGACGACGTCCGGGCCGCCCGCACGGAACGCCTGGCCGAGGCGGCCACCGCGCTGCCCCCGCAGCAGTGGTTCCTGGACCAGCTGGACGCGCTGCGGCGCGACTAGGCCAGGGCCTTACGCGAGCCGGTCGGCGAGGCCCCGCAGGTACGCGACGACCTCGCCGGGCCCGGACAGGGCCAGGTCGGCGCGGGCGGCGAGCTCCGGCACCTCGGCGCCGCTGCAGATGAGCAGACCCGGGACGGCGTCCTCGTCCTGTACCCGCAGCTTCTCCACGGCCGCGTACGCGGCGAGGTCGCCCAGGTCGTCGCCCGCGTACAGCACGGACGTGGCGCCGATCTCGCGCACGTACTCGGTGAGCGCGACGCCCTTGTCCATGCCCGGCGGGCGCAACTCCAGGACCAGCCGCCCCGGTTCGACGATCAGCCCGTGGCGCGCGGCCAGCTCGCCGAGGGGCCCGCGCAGCGCGTCGAACGCGGCCTGCGGGTCGGCGGCGCGGCGGGTGTGCACGGCGAGGGCGTGGCCCTTGTCCTCGGTCCAGGTCTCGTACTCCCCCAATACGCCGGGGAGTTCGGCGCGCACGGCCGCGACGCCCGGGTGCGGTTCGGGGGCGTGCACGGCTCCGGTCACGGCGTCCCAGCGCTCGGCGCCGTAGTGCCCGAGCACGACGAGGTGGTCGAGCCCTTCCACCCCGGCGACCCCGGCAAACCGCACGGCGACGTCGGCGGGGCGCCCGGTGATCACGGCCACGGCCGCGACCTTCGGCGCGAGGGCGGCGAGCGCCGCCACGGCACCGGGGTGTGCGCGCGCCTGTTCCGGGTCCGGCACGATGTCCGCCAGCGTTCCGTCGAAGTCGAGCGCGACCAGGGCCTCGGCCGGCCGGGCGAGGATGGCGTCGAGGCCGGTGCGGCCGGCGGGTGTCTGTGGGGTGCGCATGCGCTTGAGCGTATCCCCGCGCGTCCCCGATGCGGGGCGCTGCCCCCGCACCCCCGCTGCTCAATCGCCGCAGGGGCTTGATTTCGCCGCCGCACTATCCAGCCTCGCCGGCGTTTGAGGCGCGGGGTCCGGGGCGGAGCCCCGGTTACCGCCGTCCGCGCCGAGCGTCCCGCACGCGGCGAAGGCGGTTTACCGTCACCGGGTCCTCCTCCAGCGCCCGCCGATCATCCAGCAACGCATTCAGCAGCTGGTAATACCGCGTCGGCGACAGCCCCAGCCGCTCCCGGATCGCCCGCTCCTTCGCCCCCGCCCCCGCCCACGACTGCCGCTCCACCGCGAGGACCGCGCGGTCGCGGTCGGAGAGCGGCGCGGACTCGGCGGGGCCATTCGGGGGTGGGCGGTCATATCAGCCAATATATGGCGCGCCCCACCCCCACGGAACGCGGAGGCTACTCCGCCGCCTCCGCCTGCGTCGCATCCCGCGCTATCCGCTCCAGCACGCTCCGCGGGCTGCCCCCCGGCTCGACCGCCTTGCCGATGTTCTCCTTGATCGACTCGCTCGCCGCCGCCCAGGACGTCTTGCCGAACGGGTAGAACTCCGACTCCGGCAGCGCCGCCAGGAACTGGTGCAGCGGCTTGTACTTCGCGTCGTCCTCCATCGCCGCGGACGCGCTGTTCGTGGGCGGCAGCAGGTCGTACATGTCGGCGAACTCGATCACGTTCTTGTCGGTGAACAGGTAGTCGAAGAACTTGCCGATCTCGACCCGGTGATCGTTCTGCTTGAAGCCCATGATCCAGTCGGCGACGCCCATCGACCCGTCGGTGGGACCGTTCTCGCCGGGCAGCGGGACCATGCCGACCTGGACGCCCTGCTTCTGCGCCTCCTCCATCAGCGTGGGGTGGCCGTTGAGCATGCCGACCTTCCCCTTCGAGAACTCCTCGAACGCCTTGGCGCGGTTCAGCTTGCCGGGGGCGACCGGTCCGACGAGGCCCTTGTCCACGAGGTGCGACTTCAGCCAGTCGAACGTCTTGACGTTCTCCTCGGAGGCGATGTCGTACGAGCCGACCTCGTCCGTGTAGCCGCCGCCCCCGCTGAGCATCCACATCAGGGTCTCGGCCTGGGACTCCTCCGGACCGAGCGGCAGCGCGAAGGGGTAGGACACCCCGCGCTGCTTGAGCGCGGCGGCGTCGGAGGCTATGTCGCTCCAGGTCTCGGGGGCGTCGAGGCCGGCCTGCGAGAAGAGCTTCTTGTTGTAGAAGAGCAGCCGGGTGGAGGCGACGAACGGCAGCCCGTACTGAATGCGGTTGACCTGCCCCGCGTCGATCAGCTTCGGCAGGAAGTTGGCCTGGGTGGGGATGCTCAGCATCTCGTCGGCGGAGTAGAGCTTCCCGGCCTTCGCGTAGTCGGCGTAGGCGCCGATCTGCGCGATGTCGGGGGCCTTGCCGTCCTTGACCATCTTGGCGACCTCGCGGTCGATGTCGGTCCAGGGCAGGACGGTCACGTCGACCTTGATGCCGGGGTGGGACGACTCGAAGCCGCGGGCGACGTCGTCCCAGTACTTGTCGGACTTGTTCGCCGCGCTCGTCCCGTAGTCGGCCGCGACCAGCTTCAGCGTCACATCGCCGGAGCCGCCGCTCGCGCCACAGCCCGACAGCGTCGCCGTCATCCCCAGTACGGCGACAGCCGCCGTCAGTCCCAAGTAACGCCGCTGCACAGCTCAGTCCGTCCTCGTCGATTGCACTGCCCGCAGTTCCCGCATCCGTACGGGGCACTCCGGGTGAGCTGCGATTTTGCCCGCCACCGGCATAGAGGTCTACACCACGGAGGTATCGCTTCCACAACGCAGCAGCATTGCACGGGGCCCGCGGCGGCTGCTAAGTAGGTCTCGACGCAAGGGCCTTATTGGTCCAGACCTTTAACCGACGGTACGTCAGTTCCCGTACCGGTCCGCCCCGTCGCCCCGACCGCGCCCAGCCGCAAGGAGCCGCTCCGCATGTCGCGTACCGCATCCGAGATTGCCACCCAGCCCAGCTGCTGGCGGCGCGCCGCACAGGCGGGCGCGGAGTTCGAGGGGCTGCCGAAGCCGGGCGAGCGTGTCGCCGTCACCGGGTGCGGCACCTCGTGGTTCATGGCCATCGCCTACGCGGCCCTGCGGGAGGCCGCGGGGCAGGGCGAGACGGACGCGTACGCCTCCTCGGAGTTCCCGGTGGGACGGCCGTACGACCGGGTCGTCGCGATCACCCGCTCCGGTACGACGAGCGAGGTGCTGGCGCTCCTCGGCGAGCTGCGCGGGCGCGTCCCCACCGTCGCGCTGACCGGCGACCCGAAGACGCCGGTCATGGAGGCCGCCGACGCGGTCGCGGTGCTGGACTGGGCGGACGAGGAGTCCGTGGTCCAGACCCGGTTCGCGACGACCGCGCTCGCCTTCCTGCGGGCGGGCCTGGAGGCGGCCGGTCCGCTTCCGGCGGGCGTGAAGACCGTGGCCGAGGCGGCGGTCGACGCGGAGCTGGCGGTGACCGAGCCGCTGGCCGAGGCGGTGGTCGCGGCCGAGCAGTGGACGTTCCTGGGGCGCGGCTGGACCTACGGCCTCGCCCAGGAGGCCGGGCTGAAGATGCGCGAGGCGGCGGGCGCCTGGACCGAGTCGTACCCGGCGATGGAGTACCGCCACGGCCCGATCGCGATCACCGGCCCGAACCGGGTGGCCTGGGTCTTCGGCGCCCTGCCCGAGGGCCTGGCCGGCGAGGTCGCGGCGGTCGGCGGGACGCTGGTCGCCCACGGGACGGCGGACCCGATGGCCGACCTGATCCGCGCGCAGCGGCTCGCGGTGGTCCTGGCCGAGACCAAGGGCTACGACCCCGACCACCCGCGCAACCTCTCGCGCAGCGTGATCCTGCCGGAGTAGCCGTCACCGGGTACCCGGGATTTTGTATGGATGCGCAACAAACAGCACTAGTGGACTAGACCTTTTGGGTCGCTCGGGCGAAACTGTTCCACGTGAAACACGTCATCGCCCTCGATGTGGGCGGCACCGGGATGAAGGCCGCACTGGTCGGGGCCGACGGCGCCCTGCTCCACGAGGCACGGCGCGCGACCGGCAGAGAGCGCGGCCCCGACGCCGTCGTGGAGTCGATCCTCGCCTTCGCCGCCGACCTCCGCGCGTACGGCGAGGAGCACTTCGGCGAGAGCGCCCTCGCGGCCGGTGTCGCCGTGCCCGGCATCGTGGACGCGGAGAAGGGCATCGCCGTCTACGCGGCGAACCTGGGCTGGCGCGACGTGCCCATGCGGCAGCTGCTCGGCGAACGGCTCGGCGGTGTGCCCGTGGCGCTCGGCCACGACGTGCGCACCGGCGGGCTCGCCGAGGGCCGGATCGGCGCGGGTCAGGGCGCCGACCGCTTCCTCTTCATCCCGCTCGGCACCGGGATCGCCGGAGCCATCGGCATCGCCGGTGCGATCGAGGAGGGCGCCCACGGCTACGCGGGCGAGATCGGCCACATCGTGATCCGGCCGGACGGCCCGGACTGCGGCTGCGGCCAGCGCGGCTGCCTGGAGACCCTGGCCTCCGCCTCCGCCGTCAGCCGCGCCTGGGCGGCCGCCTCCGGCGACCCGACGGCGGACGCCGCCGACTGCGCCAAGGCCGTCGAATCCGGCGACCCGAAGGCCGTCGAGGTCTGGCAGAACGCCGTCGACGCGCTCGCCGCCGGACTCGTCACCGCGCTCACCCTGCTGGACCCGCGCACGCTCATCATCGGTGGCGGGCTCGCCGAGGCCGGGGAAACCTTGTTCACACCACTCCGTGCGGCCGTCGAGGAACGCGTCACGTTCCAGAAGCTGCCCCACATCGTCCCGGCGGCCCTCGGGGACACCGCCGGATGCCTGGGCGCAGGGCTGCTCGCCTGGGATCTACTCTCCACGGAGGTATCCGCCTGATGGCCGGACGCGCAGAAAGCACCGTTCTCGCAGGGGCCCGGGTGGTACTGCCCACCGGCACCGTCGAGAACGGCCGGGTGACCGTCGAAGGCACCCGCATCTCCGGCACCCAGGCCGAGAACGCCCCGGTCCTGGACCTCTCCGGGCACTGGATCGTCCCCGGCTTCGTGGACATGCACAACCACGGCGGCGGCGGCGCGTCCTTCACCTCCGGCACCGTGGACGAGGTCCTGACCGGCGTCCGCACCCACCGCGAGCACGGCACCACCACCCTCGTCGCCTCCACGGTCACCGGCGAGATGGACTTCCTCGCCGAGCGCGCCGGCATCCTCTCGGAACTGGTCGAACAGGGCGACCTCGCCGGCATCCACTTCGAGGGCCCCTTCATCTCCCCCTGCCGCAAGGGCGCCCACAGCGAGGCCCTGCTGCGCCACCCGGACCCGGCCGAGGTCCGCAAGCTGATGGACGCGGCGCGCGGCACCGCGAAGATGTTCACCCTCGCGACCGAGCTGCCCGGCGGCATCGACTCCGTACGGCTGCTCGCCGAGCACGGCGTCATCGCGGCCATCGGCCACACCGACGCCACGTACGAGCAGACCGTCGAGGCGATCGACGCCGGGGCCACCGTCGCCACGCACCTCTACAACGCGATGCCGGCCATCGGCCACCGCGCGCCCGGCCCGATCGCCGCCCTCCTGGAGGACGAGCGGGTCACCGTCGAGCTGATCAACGACGGCACGCACCTGCACCCGGCCGCGCTCGAACTGGCCTACCACCACGCGGGCGCCGACCGTGTCGCCCTCATCACCGACGCCATGGACGCGGCCGGCTTCGGCGACGGCCGCTACCAGCTCGGCCCGCTCGCCGTGAACGTCGAGAACGGCGTCGCCCGGCTGGTCGAGGGCAACTCCATCGCCGGCTCCACCCTCACCCTGGACACCGCCTTCCACCGCGCCGTGACCATCGACCGCATCCCGGTCGAGGACGTGGTCACGTCCATCTCCGCCAACCCGGCGCGACTCCTCGGCGTGTACGACAAGGTCGGCTCGCTGGAGCCCGGCAAGGACGCCGACCTGGTCGTTCTCGACGAGGACTTCCGCCTCAAGGGCGTCATGCGCAAGGGCGAGTGGATCGTCCGCCCCGAGACCGCGACGAGCTGACCCCCACGTAACGAAGAGACGGCGGTTGGCCCCGAGGTCTGGGCCGACCGCCCCCTCTTTGGCATGATCGCCTGGGAAACCAGCACGGAAAGCGCGTTCCGGCAAGGAAACAGCGCTTGGCACGGAACGAACGCGAAAGGGCGGCCGCGGTGATCCTCACGGTCACGCTGAACACGGCACTCGACCTCACCTACTCCGTCCCCGCCCTCGTGCCGCACTCCAGCCACCGGGTCACCGACCTCTCCGAGCGCCCCGGCGGCAAGGGCCTCAACGTCGCCCGCGTCCTCACCGCCCTCGGCCACGACACCGTCGTCACCGGCTTCGCCGGCGGCGCCACCGGGACCGTCCTGCGCGACCTGCTCGCCGCACTCCCCCGGCAGAAGGCCACCCTCACCGACGCGCTCGTCCCCGTCTCCGGCGACACCCGCCGCACCCTCGCCGTGGTCGACGCGGCCACCGGCGACACCACCCAGTTCAACGAGGCCGGACCGCACGTCACCGCCGACGAGTGGACCGCCCTCCTCGGCGCGTACGCGGAGCTGCTGAAGACCGCCGACGCCGTCGCCCTGTGCGGCAGCCTCCCGCCCGGCATCCACGTCGGCGCGTACGGCGAACTCGTCCGGCTCGCCCGCACCGCCGGCGTCCCCGTCCTCCTGGACACCAGCGGCGAACCGCTGCGCCGGGGCATCGCCGCCCGCCCCGACCTGATCAAGCCGAACGCCGACGAGCTCGCCCAGCTCACCGGCTCCCGCGAGCCCCTGCGCGCCACCCGCGACGCCCGCCGCCGGGGCGCCCACGGCGTCATCGCCTCGCTCGGCCCGGACGGCATGCTCGCCGTCACCCCGGACGGCGTCTGGCGGGCCTCGCCGCCCGCGCCCGTCAAGGGCAACCCGACCGGAGCCGGCGACTCCGCCGTGGCCGGGCTGCTCTCCGGGCTCGCGGAGTCCCTGAGCTGGCCGGACCGGCTGCGCCGGGCGGTGGCACTGTCGACGGCGACCGTGCTGGCCCCCACGGCGGGCGACTTCGACCGCACGGCGTACGAGGAGCTGCTGCCGCGCGTCGCCATCGAGGAACACGCAGCGGGGGCGGCCTGAGCGCCGAGCCCCGCCCCGCACCGGGCCCGTCCGCCGGGCCCGGAGAAACCACAGAGGTCAGCAATGCCGCTCGTCAGCACCGGTGAACTCGTCTCGGCCGCCCAGGCCCGGGGACGCGGGATCGCCGCCTTCAACGTCATCACCCTGGAACACGCGGAGGCCATCGCCACCGGCGCCGAGCGCGCCGGCGCGCCCGCCATCCTCCAGATCTCCGAGAACGCCGTGAAGTTCCACGGCGGCCGGCTCACCGCCATAGCCGCGGCCGCCGCCGCCGTCGCCCGGACCTCCTCCGCGCCGCTCGCCCTGCACCTCGACCACGTCGAGTCCGTGGACCTGCTCCACCAGGCTCACGACGAGGGCTTCGGCTCCGTGATGTTCGACGCGTCCAAGCTCACCTACGAGGACAACGTCCGGGCCACCGCCGAGGCCGTCGCCTGGGGCCACGAGCGCGGCATCTGGATCGAGGCCGAGCTGGGCAAGGTCGGCGGCAAGGAGGGCGAGGCCCCGCTCGACGCCCACGCCCCCGGCGTCCGCACCGACCCGGACGAGGCCGCGGCGTACGTCGCCGCGACCGGCGTGGACGCCCTCGCCGTCGCGGTCGGCTCCTCGCACGCCATGACCGAGCGCACCGCCGCCCTGGACCACGAGCTGATCGGCCGGCTCCGCGCCGCCGTCCCCGTCCCGCTCGTCCTGCACGGCTCCAGCGGCGTCCCGGACGAGGAGATCCGCCAGGCCGTCGCCGCCTCCGGCATGGTCAAGATCAACGTCGGCACCGCCCTGAACACCGCGTTCACCGGCGCCGTCCGCGCCCACCTGGCCGAGAACACCACGGGCGTCGACCCCCGCAAGTACATCGCCCCCGGCCGCGAGGCCATGGCCGCCACGGTCGCCGCCTTCCTCGCCCTGATGGGCTGAGCGGACCCGGAAAACGCACCGGCCCCCTCGCCCGGAGGCGAGGGGGCCGTGCACGTCGTGCGCCGTACGGTCAGCGGGTCTGGTGACCGGCCTTCAGCGACAGCTGGTCCAGGTTGGCGTCGCACTGATCACCCTCGTTGCACGAGATCATCAGCGTGTTCTGGCCCTTGACGAGGTTGACGTAGGCGTACGTCGTCGTCCAGCCCTTCTCCAGATCGCCCTCGGGGGCGTTGGCGAAGTTCTTCATGTTGATGGCGCGCGGGTCCTCGGAGTTGACCGTCAGCGAGGTCTTGGCGTCCTTGCCCGGCACGCCGTACGTCACGAACAGCGTGTACTCACCGGCCTCCGGCACCTCCACCGTCCAGGTCGCGGAACGGCCCACCTCGTTGAGGTTGATGTACTGCCCGTTCGCGCTCTTGGCGCCCTTCACGGAGTTGTCGAGCTGCGCCGTGCCGCCCAGGTGCAGCGAGGCCGCGTCCTGCTTCGGCAGCTCCGCCGGGGCCGAGGAGGACTGGGACGGCTTCGGGGTCGGGGACTCCTCGACCTGCGAGCCGGGCTCCTGCGAGGAGTTCGCCTCGGCCTTCTTGTCCTTGTCGCCGTCGCTCGTCATCAGCGCCGCGCCGATGCCGATGAGCACCACCGCGACGACCGCGACCGCCGCGATCAGCAGGCCCTTGGTGTTCGGGCCGCCCTTGCCGGAACCGCCGCCGCGACCGCCCTGCTGCGGCACCTGCGTGGTGGCCGCGCCGCCGGGATACGTCTCCGGAGCGGCGTACTGCGGGCTGGGCTGACCGTACTGGCCCTGGGGCGCCTGCGGAGGGTAGCCGTACGCCTGCTGCTGCGGCACCTGCTGCCCGTACTGGCGCTCGCCGACGGTCCGCACTTGGTTGTACGAGGTCCGGGGCACACCCGGCTGGGCGGCGGGACCCGGGTAGCCGTAGCCGCCCTGCCCCGGCGGCTGCGCACCGGCCGCCTGCCCGTCCGCGTAGAGGTAGCCGAACGGATCGTCGTCCTCGGGTGTGCTCGCGCCGTTGTTCCCGGCCATCCCTGGGTCACTCCTCACCATGTCGTCAGCCGTCGCCGAATAGCGCCGGCCGTCGCCGACCGGCCGAGCCTACCTCGAATGGACGATGTCAAGAATTGACAAGGACCTCGGCGGGAACCCGGGCGGGGACGCGCGGAAGAACGTCAGCCGGCTCTGCGGTGAACCTTCGACCGCGACCGCTTCTCCACGTACATCCGCTGGTCGGCGGAGCGCAGCACCTCTTCCGCGGTCATCCCGCAGGCCGCCCAGCCGATGCCGAAACTCGCTCCCACGCGCACCGCGCGACCGTCGACCCGAATGGGCGGAATGATGGCATTTCGCAGGCGAACGGCCAGGTCAGCCGCGTCCGCCGCGCCCAGCCCGTCCGCGAGGACGACGAATTCGTCACCCCCGAGCCGGGCGACGGTGTCCCCGTCCCGGACGCAGGTGGTCAGCCGCCGGGCCACCTCGATGAGCACCGCGTCGCCCGTGTGGTGCCCGAAGCGGTCGTTGATCGACTTGAAGCCGTCCAGGTCGCAGAAGAGGACCGCGAGCCCCTTCGCCCCGTCGTCCCGCGATGTGTCCGGCGCCACGGCGTGCACATGGTGGTCGAAGGGATGCGCACCCGGACCGCCGACCGGGTAGTGCCCCCGCGCCTCGTCCACGTCCCCGTACGCCGCGTCCACCGCCTCCACGTCCGTCGTCGCCGCCGCGTCCGGGCGGGCGCACAGCCGGGCGCCGAGCCGGGTCCGCAGCTCCGCGCTGTTGGGCAGACCGGTGAGCGCGTCGTGCGAGGCGCGGTGGGCGAGGTTCAGCTCATGGCGCTTGCGCTCCTCGATGTCCTCGACGTGCGTCAGCAGGAAGCGCGGCCCGTCCGCCGTGTCCGCGACCACGGAGTTGCGCAGCGACACCCACAGGTAGGAGCCGTCCCGCCGGCCCAGCCGCAGCTCGGCCCGGCCGCCCTCGGCGGAGGTACGGAGCAGGGTGCCGATGTCCTCGGGGTGGACCAGGTCGGCGAAGGAGTAGCGGCGCAGCACCGACGCGGGGCGGCCGAGCAGCCGGCACAGCGCGTCGTTCGTCCGCAGCAGCCGCCCCTGCTGGTCGCCGCCCAGCTCGGCGATCGCCATGCCGCTGGGGGCGTACTCGAATGCCTGGCGGAAGGATTCCTCACTGGCCCGGAGCGCCTGCTGCTCGCGCTCCAGCCGGACCAGGGCCCGCTGCATGTTGGCCCGGAGCCTGGCGTTGCTGATCGCGATGGCGGACTGCGAGGCGTACATATGGAGCGCCTCGCGGCCCCAGGCGCCCGGGCGGCGTCCGTTGCGCGGCCGGTCGACGGATATGACGCCCAGGAGGTCCGAGCCGCCGCCGGACGCGTACATCGGGGCGTACAGCCGGTCCTGGGGGTGCCACTCGTCCTCGAAGCGGGGCTCGGGGCCCTCCGTGTGCCACTGCGGCACGTCGTCGTCGAGGAGGACCCAGCCCTCGGTGTGCGGTATGAACCGGAGCCCGCCCCATGCCTCGCCCATGAGGAGCCGGCGCTCCCAGGAGGCGCGGGAGCCGACCCGGCCGGTGATCAGGGCCTCGGCGGCGTGGTTCCCGGCGAGGGCGGCGACGACGAGGTCGCCGTCGGGGCGGACGAGGTTGACGCAGGCAAGCTCGTAGCCGAGATTGGCGACGATCCCGTCGGCCACCGTCTGCAAGGTGTCGGCCAGGCTCCGCGCCGTGTTGAGATCGGCGACCGCCTGGTGCAGCTGCCGCATCGTCGCGAGACGGACGTAGGGCTCCGACTCGGCGTCCATCGCTCGCACTCCCCGAGACCTCGACAGCACTCCAGAATTCATATCGACGTACGTGACGTACTTACTGCAGTGTCACGGCCACTGAATCACAGCGAGCTGTGCACCCGGTACACAGGGTCAGCAAATATTGCACTCTGTGACTCAAGTCACAAACGAGCGGGAAGTGGTCACGGCAGGTCAGAGGGTGCCGGAAACGGGCGGTCCTAGGACCAGGCTGGTCCCCTGGCCCGATGCGGGGGTGCGCGGGGCGCGGCTAGCGTTCCCTGTGTGTTGCAGACGAAACCCCCCACCCCGCGCACCGAGCCCGTCCCCCATGCTGAGGGGGTGAGCAACGAAGAGTTCCGTGCCGCCCTGTCCCGGCTGGCGGCCGGCGTGGTGCTGGTCACCGCCCAGGAGCCGCCGCTCGACGAGGGCGGACGCGGTGAGGACGTCGGCATGACCGCGACCGCCTTCATGTCCGTGTCCCTGGACCCGCCGCTGGTCATGGTGAGCCTGCGCAACGACTCCCGGATGGACGACCTGCTCGCGGAGCAGCCGCTGTGGGCGGTGTCCGTGCTGGCGGAGAGCCAGCGGCACATCGCGGGCCGGTTCGCGATGAAGGGCCGGATCAGCGACCGGCTGCTCTTCGAGGACATCCCGTACGTACGCGGCGAGGTGACCGGTGCCCCGCTGGCGGGCGGCGCGCTCGCGACGCTGGAGTGCCGCACGGAGCAGCGGGTGGTCGCGGGCGACCACACGCTGGTGATCGGTCGGGTGCTGGGGGCGCGGGTGCCGAGCGGGGACGGCGGACCGCTGACGTACTTCCGGGGCAAGTACCGGCAGCTGGGCTGAGCCGGGGAGCCGGGGCCGGGTGGGCCGCAGCGCCGGAGGCCGCAGCGCCGGAGGCCGCAGCGCCGGGCCGGGCAGGCCGCGGCGCCGGGTGCCGGCCCGGAGACCGCCCTACCAGTCGCGCCCCGAGCGACCCCTCTTCGTATCGCTGCGCTGCTTCTTCTCGCGCAGCCGTCGTTCGTTGATCCCGCGGGGGATCTTCTTCTTCACGCGCGGCCTGGGCGGCGGGGCGGACGCCTCCGCCAGGAGGGCCGCGAGGCGCACGGCGGCCGTCTCCCGGTTGCGCCACTGCGAGCGGTGCTCGGACGCGCGTACCGCGATCACACCGCCGGTCAGCCGGCCCGCCAGCCTTTCCAGCGCGCGTTCCTTCCACACCTCGGGCAGCGCCTCGGTGGCGGCGAGGTCGAAGCGCAGCTCGACCTGCGAGTCGCTGGTGTTGACGTGCTGGCCACCGGGCCCGGAGGAGCGCGAGAAACGCCACATCAGCTCGGCCTCCGGCAGGGAGACCGAACCGCGGATGACATAGGGCCCGGACATGGCATCCATGTTCCCCGCCCCACCAGCTGTTCGTCACCTCTTTTTGCGGTGGCCCGGCAGCCATTCGGCAAAGAAAGTAAAGGCGGACGGAACCTCTCGGTCCCCTGTCGGCGTTATGACCTGTGACGGTAGCTTCGTGACCGCGAAGCCCGCACCCGACAGATGAAAGGGACTTCCCATGGCAGTAAGCCTGTCCAAGGGCGGCAACGTCTCCCTCACCAAGGAGGCCCCCGGCCTCACCGCCGTCACGGTCGGCCTCGGCTGGGACGTCCGCACCACCACGGGCACCGACTTCGACCTCGACGCCTCGGCGATCGCGGTCAACGCCGGCGGCAAGGTCTACTCCGACGCCCACTTCGTCTTCTTCAACAACAAGGCGACCCCGGACCAGACCATCGTGCACACCGGTGACAACCTCACGGGTGCCGGCGAGGGCGACGACGAGCAGATCAACGTCAACCTGGCGGGCCTGCCGGCCGACGTCGACAAGATCGTCTTCCCGGTCTCCATCTACGACGCCGAGACCCGCAGCCAGAACTTCGGCCAGGTGCGCAACGCGTACATCCGCATCCTCAACCAGGCCGGCGGCGCCGAGATCGCCCGCTACGACCTGAGCGAGGACGCCGCCACCGAGACCGCCATGGTCTTCGGCGAGCTGTACCGCAACGGCGCCGACTGGAAGTTCCGCGCCGTGGGCCAGGGCTACGCCTCCGGCCTGCGCGGCATCGCCCAGGACTTCGGCGTCACCCTCTGACGCCACCAAGCCCTCACAAGGAGCCCCCGGCCGAACGTCCTGCGGCCGGGGGCTCCCGCGTGTCCGGACATCCGGTCATGACCGGTCGAAGGCCGCCGAATAACGGACATGACAGCCCCTCAGTCGGACAAGAACTGGTCAAAGAAATGTGAGGCATTTGTTGGTGCACCGTCAATAGCACCGATTCGGTGGCAGGCTCCCGGCTCGTAACCCCCACGGAACGAGCAACGGAGTTTGCATGACCCCCACATGAACACCCGTCGCGCCGCAGCCCTGGCCGCCGTGGCCGCGATGGTCGTCGTCGGAATGCAGACCGGTGCGGCGAATGCCCACCCGAACACCCCCGGCGACTCCTCCTCCGCCACCTCGGCCTTCAGCAGCGCCTCGGCCCGCACCGCCGCCATCAAGTCCGCCCAGTCCGACGCCTCCACCACCGCCTCCGCGCTGAAGCTCGGCGCCGAGGAGAAGCTGATCGCGCGTGACGTGATCAAGGACGCCAACGGCACCGTCCACACCCGCTACGAGCGCACCTACGCCGGGCTGCCCGTCCTCGGCGGCGACCTCGTCACCCACACCGCCGCCGACGGCAAGCTGAAGAGCGTCACCAAGGCGACCACCGCCCGCATATCCGTGCCGTCCACCACGCCGAAGATCAAGACCGCGGCGAGCGCCCGCAAGGTGATCTGGGCCGGCGACGACACCCCCGTCCTCGCCCTGGAATCCGTGAAGACCGGCGTCCAGAAGGACGGCACCCCCAGCCGCAAGCGCGTCATCACCGACGCCACCACCGGCAAGGTCCTCCAGAGCTACGAGGAGATCGAGACCGCCGGCGTCGGCAACAGCCAGTACAGCGGCAAGGTCGACCTCTCCACCACCTCGTCGGGCTCCGGCTTCGAGCTGACCGACGGCGACCGGGGCGGCCACAAGACGTACGACCTGAACCAGGGTGAGAGCGGCACCGGCGACCTCGTCACGGACGACGACGACACCTGGGGCGACGGCACCGGCAACGACCGCCAGACCGCCGCCGTCGACGCGCACTACGGCGCCGCGAAGACCTGGGACTTCTACAAGTCCGCCTTCGGCCGCGACGGCATCGCGGGCGACGGCAAGGCCGCGTACTCCCGGGTCCACTACGGCGACGCGTACGTCAACGCCTTCTGGGACGACAGCTGCTTCTGCATGACGTACGGCGACGGCGCCGACAACAAGAGCGCCCTCACCGCCCTCGACGTCGCCGGCCACGAGATGAGCCACGGCCTCACCTCGTCCACCGCCAACCTGAACTACTCCGGCGAGTCCGGCGGGCTCAACGAGGCCACCAGCGACATCCTCGGCACCTCCGTCGAGTTCTTCGCCGACAACTCCACCGACGTCGGCGACTACCTCATCGGCGAGAAGATCGACATCAACGGCGACGGCAGCCCGCTGCGCTACATGGACAAGCCCAGCAAGGACGGCGGCTCGGCCGACTACTGGGACAGCGGTGTCGGCGACCTCGACGTCCACTACTCCTCGGGCGTCGCCAACCACTTCTTCTACCTGCTGTCCGAGGGCAGCGGCGCGAAGACCATCAACGGCGTGGACTATGACTCCCCGACCTCCGACGGCTCCACCGTCACCGGCATCGGCCGGGACAAGGCCGTCCAGATCTGGTACAAGGCCCTGTCCGAGTACATGACCTCCACCACCGACTACGCGGACGCCCGCACCGCCACCGAGAAGGCGGCGACCGACCTCTACGGCGCCGACAGCGCCGAGCTCAAGGCCGTCGACGCCGCCTGGACCGGCGTCAACGTGAAGTAACCCGTACGCGGGAGCAGAAGCGGGAGCCGGTCAGCCGTCCGCGGCGGGCCGGCTCCTGCCGTACAGCCACGCCTTCCACAGGTCCGACAGGTCCTGGCCGGTCTCCTCCTCCACGTACGCCGTGAAGTCGGCCGTCGACGCGTTGCGGTGCCGGTACTTCTTCGTCCAGCCCCGCAGCAGCGCGAAGAACTCCTCGTCGTCGTCCACCGCCTCACGGATCTTGTGGATGACCATCGCCCCGCGCCCGTACACCGGATCGTCCGAGATGGCGGCGGCGGACGGCGGATCGGCGGGCGGGAAAGCCCAGTTGGCCTTGTCCTCGTAGGCGTCCTCGAACGACTCCTCGGCCGGGGTGTCGTTCTTCTCCTCCTCCCACAGCCACTCCGCGTACGTCGCCAGGCCCTCGTTCAGCCACATGTCGCGCCAGCTCTCCGGCGTCACCGAGTCGCCGAACCACTGGTGCGCCATCTCGTGGACGAGCAGCCCGACGCTCGGCGGGCCCGGGAAGAAGGGCCGGTTCTGCGTCTCCAGCGCGTACCCGGCGTCGTCCTCGCGTTCCACGATCGCGCCGGTCGCGGAGAACGGATACGGACCGAAGTGCTCCGCCTCCCATGCCACGACCTCCGGGACCCGGGCGACCGTCCGCGCGCTCGCCTTCGCCACCTCCGGGTCCACGGCCGTGAACACCGTGATGCCGCCCGCCATCGTGGACGTCTTCGTCTCGAATTCCCCGACGGCCAGGGTCGCGAGATAGCTCGCCATCGGCTCGGCGGTGTGCCAGCGGAAGGTCGTGCGGCCCTTCTCCGTGACCGGCGGACCCGCCATCACCCCGTTGGAGACCGCCGTCAGCCCCTTCGGGACGGTGACCGCCAGGTCGTACGCGGCCTTGTCGCCCGGGTGGTGATTGCCCGGGAACCAGGCCATCGACCCGGTCGGCTCACCGAGGGCCAGCGCCCCGTCGTCGGTCGGCAGCCAGCCCTCCTCGGACTCGTCCGGGTCGGTGATCGTCTTCGGGGAGCCCGAGTAGCGCACGACGGCACGGAACGTCTCGCCCTTGCGCAGCCGGTCCTCGACCTTCGCGTCCGTACGGAGCGTCAGCTCGTTGCCCGCCCGGTTCACGGCGGCCGGACGCCCTTCCACGGTCGCCGACTCCACGGTCAGTCCGGCCAGGTCCAGATTGAACGAGCTGAGGTCCTGCGTGGCCCGCGCGGTGATCTCGGCCGTCCCGCGCAGGGTCTGCTCGTCCGGGTCCACGTCGAGCGTGAGGGCGTAGTGCGTGACGTCGTAGCCCCCGTTGCCCAGCTTCGGGAAGTACGGATCGCGCACCCCGGCCGCACCCGGCTTGCCCTCCACCCCGCCCGTGCAGGCGGGCGCGAGGAGGGCGAGGGCGAGCAGGGGGAGCGCGGCGCGGGCCGCCCTGCGGCGTGCCGGGGTTCGATGATCCACACCGATGATCCTATGTGCGGAATGTCGTAATCCGGAGGTGGTGCGCCGGGCTCACAGCACCGCGATCCCCAGCGGCCGTTCCCCCGCCGCCAGACGGACCGGCGGCGTCTTCCCGTCGAGGGCGACGACCGTGATGCCGTTCCAGTAGCCGTCCCGGGTGAAGCCCCCTGTGACGTATGCCGTACGGCCGTCCTGCGATACGGCGACGTCCTCGTGCGGGCCGTCCAGCTTCACGACGCGCTCGGAGCCGTCCGGTTCTCGGATCGTCAGTGAGGCTTCCTCGTCGTCGGACGCGATCGGGCCGGTGCCGACGACGAGCAGCGTGCCGTCCGGGGCGAGCGCCGCGCCGTGCTGGTGGGTGTTGGCCGTCATCCGCTCGACGGCGACCTTCCCGGTGCGCGGGTCGAGGACGGCCAGCCGCTCGCCCTCGAACGGCAGCAGCAGCTTCCCGTCGGACGGCCGGACCACCGCGTAGTGCGGCTTCAGCCAGGACCCGAGCCCGCCCTCGGTGCCGTACGGGGCGACCTCCATGCGGCGCGCGCGGAGCGTGTCCGTACGGACGGACGTCACGTCGAAGGAGTCGTGCCCGGTGGCGTACGCCTCCGAGCCGTCGCGCGACACGTCCACGTCGAAGGGCCGACGCCCGACGGGGGCCGTGCCGGTCACCTTCCGGGTCGCGGTGTCGATGACCTCGAGGACCCCGTTGCCGTCCGGCACGTTGACGCCGACGTACGCGTGCCTGCCGTCGGGGGCCAGCGCGATACCCATTCCGCCGCCCCGGTATTCACCGGTGGTCGCGGGGCCGGTCCGCGTCCTGTACGGGATCAGGGCCAGCCGCGTCCGCTTCCCGGTGTCCACGACCGCGACGCCCTCGGCGGTGGTGACCCAGGCCCGCCCGTCCGTGCCGACGGCGACGCCGTAGGGGGCGGTGCCGACCTTCACCCGGTCGAAGGCGCCGCGTACCGGGTCCACGAAGGACACGGTGTCGGCCCCGAAGTCGGCGACGAGCAGGGTCCCTTCGGGGGTGGTGCGCGGGGCGGGCGGCTGCGCGGCGGGAGAAGTGGCGGACGGGGTGGCGGGCGACGCGGGCGCGTCGGTGGCGGCGCACCCGGCGAGCACGGCGGCGGCGGCAACGGCGGCCAGGAGGGCCGCCGGGCGGGCTCTCACGACGCTTCCCGCAGCAGCGCCGCGATCTCCGCGAACCCGCGCCGCTCCGCGTGCTCCAGCGCCGTCACCCCGTCGCCGTCCGGCAGCCCCGGCGTCGCGCCCGCCGCGAGCAGCAGCTCCACGATCTCCTGGTGCGCCCGGCCGCCGTCGCCGAGGATCACGGCCTCCAGCAGGGCGGTCCAGCCCAGCCGGTTGACGTGGTCGACGTCGATGTCGGTGACCCTCAGCAGCTCCCGTACGTACGCGACATGACCGCGCTCGCTCGCCGGGATCAGCGCGATCCCGCCGAACCGGTTCCGCAGCTTCAGATCGGGTCCGGCGGGCAGCAGGACGCGCATCATCGCCACGCTGCCCGTGACACCGGTGGCCAACCAGGGGCTCTCCTCGCGCCGGTCCTGCGCGTCCGGGTCGGCCCCCGCCGCGACGAGCAGCCGGGCGGCCCCGACGTGGTCCCCGTGGACGGCCAGGAGCAGCGGGGTGCGCAGCTCCTCGTCGCGGGCGTCGACCCGGGCGCCGCCCTCGATCGCGGTCCGCACTCCGTCGGTGTCGCCGGTGCGCGCGGCGTCGAGCAACTGGTGATCGAGGGCGTTCATGTCCGTCTCCCGGGGAGGTGTGCGTACGTACTACTTGGCGAGGGCGGCGACGCCGGCCTGCGCGAACTTCTCGTCCAGGTCGCCGCTCGGGGCGCCCGCGACACCGATGCCCGCCACCGGGGCGCCCTTGACCTGCACGGGGGCGCCGCCCGCGAGGAACAGCGTGCCAGGGATGTCCTTCAGGTTCGGGGCCTGGGCGAGCCGCTTGGCCAGCTCGGAGGTCGGGGCGTTCCACGACACGGCGGTGTACGCCTTCTTCTCGGCCGACTCGTACGCCTGCGGGCCCGAGCCGTCGCCGCGCAGGGTCAGGATCGTGTTGCCGTTGCGGTCGACCACCGAGACCGCGACGCGCTGGTTCTCCTTCTTCGCCGCGTCCAGGGCGGCCTTCGCGGCCTTCGTCGCGGCGTCGAGCGTCAGGTGCGTCGTCTGCTGGAGGTTGCGGTGCGCGGTGTCCGCCTTGACGGTGGTCGCGGGGGCAGCGGCCGGGGTCGACGCGTTCGCGGACATCGCGCCGAAGGTGCCGGCCCCGAGGGCGGCGGCGGCGACGGCACCGGTCAGGACACGGGTACGCAGCGACATCTTCTTCATCAGGGGCTCCTCAGCGGGGGGATCCGGAAGCGGGGTCGTTCCCGCGTCCTGCATCCATCGTTGGCCCGCGACCGCCCCCGAACGGTCGTCGTACCGGCTCGACCCGGCGCCCGGGACGGCTGACGTCCCCATCGGCCGATCGGTTGATGCGCGGCCGCCCGTCCGGGGGACGATGGAATGTCCACGCAGGTCAGCGGGGGTCCCTTCGGGACCGGAGAGCAGGGGTACGAGGTGGAGCAGCGGTACGCGGACGGGCTCCGGCCCGTACCGGAGCGGAGCAACGACGACGGGGACACCCGCTCCCTCGCCCTCCTCATGCACGCCGCGTTCTTCCTGCTTCTCGGCGCCTCGCTCGCCCGGTTCCTGCTCCGGCACCCCGGGGAGGCGCGCACGCCCTGGATCATCGGGCTCTCGGTCGCCCTGGCCGTGCTCTACGTCGTCGGGCCCGTGCTCGGCTCGCGCCCCACCGCCCGCAGCCTCGTCTGGCTCGGCGGGCTCGTCGTCGTGTGGATGGTGGTGGTCGTCCTCGCGCCCAGCTTCGCCTGGTGCGCGGTGCCGCTCTTCTACACCGGGCTGCGCATCCTGCCGCCCCGCGCCGCGTACGCGCTCGTCGCCCTGCTGACCCTGTTCGTCGTCGCCGCGCAGCTCCGCCTCGCGCACGGCTTCGACCCCAACCTGGTGCTCGCCCCGCCCGCCGTGGCCGCCGTCGCCACCGCCGTGTTCGTCCACATGCGGCGCCAGGCGGTACGGCAGGGCAAACTCATCGACGACCTGCTCCGCACCCGCCGCGAACTCGCCGCCACCGAGCGCCGCGAAGGCACCCTCGCCGAACGCCAGCGGCTGTCCATGGAGATCCACGACACGCTCGCCCAGGGCCTGTCCAGCCAGCAGATGCTCCTCCAGGCCGCCGACCGCACCTGGGACTCCGACCCGGCCGCCGCCCGGCGCCACATCCGTACCGCCGAAGGCATCGCCGAACGCAACCTCGCCGAGGCCCGCCGCTTCGTCCACGACCTGGCCCCCGCCGACCTGGCCGAGGGCGGCGGCCTCGACGCGGCCCTGCACGCGCTCGCCGCCCGCGAAACGGCCCAGGCGCAGGGCAGGCTCACCGTCCGCTGCCACATCGAGGGCGCGCCGCACACCGTCCTGCCCGACCGCACCCAGTCCGCCCTGCTGCGGATCGCCCAGGGCGCCCTGGCCAACGTCACCGAGCACGCGGGCGCCACCGAGGCCGCCCTCACGCTGACGCACCTGGACGACCGCACCGTCCTCGACATCGCGGACAACGGCCACGGCTTCACGCCCACCGCCACGGCCTCCGGCGGGGTGCGCGGCCACGGGCTGCCCGCCATGCGCGCCCGCCTCCGCCAGCTCGGCGGCACCCTCACCATCGAATCGGCCCCCGGCGAAGGCACCGTCGTCACCGCCACCGTCCCCGTCGCCCCCACCCCCCAGGACCCCGCATGACCGCCGACCTGCCCCCGGACACGACCACCGGCCCGACCGGAGACCGCATCCGCATCCTGCTCTGCGACGACCACGCCGTCGTACGCGCCGGGCTCCTCGCCCTCCTCGGCAGCGAACCCGACATCGAGGTCGTCGGCGAGGCGGGCAGCGGCGAGGAGGCCGTCGCGCTCGCCGCCCGGCTCACCCCGGACGTCGTCCTGATGGACCTCCAGCTCGGCAGCGGCATCGACGGCGTCGAAGCGACCCGCCGCATCGTGGCCGGCCCCGGCACCCACGTCCTCGTCCTCACCACGTACGACACCGACGCCGACATCACGCGCGCCATCGAGGCCGGGGCCACCGGCTATCTGCTCAAGGCCGAGCGCCCCGAGGAGCTGTTCGCCGCGATCCGCTCCGCCGCCCAGGGCCGCACCGCGCTCTCACCGCCCGTCGCCAGCCGCGTGATGGCCCGCATGCGCGCACCCCTCCCCACCCTCACCGACCGCGAACGCGACATCCTCGGCCAGCTCTCCCGGGGCCTCGGCAACCGCGAGATCGCCCGCGCCCTCTTCATCAGCGAGGCCACGGTCAAGACGCACCTCGGCCGCATCTACGACAAGCTCGGCGTCGACACCCGCGCGGGCGCCGTCGCCGTCGCCAAGGAACAGCGCCTGCTGCCGTAACGGGCGACACGCCGGGCATGACACCATCGAACCGTGCTCGACATCGGCTACTCCCTCTCCCGCCGCTTCCCCGACCCCCCGCAGACCGACTACCGCCGCGCGGACGTCCGCGCGCTGCGGCACGACCTGTTCTCCGGGGACGTCTACCTCGCGGACACCAAGGCGGACCGCGAAGTGTCCACAGCCTGGGGATGGGTGCCGGTGCTCGACTTCGCCTGGGCGCTGTGCGACATCGTGGAACGGATCGACCAGGACCCGCGCGGCAGCCGCTCGCACCGCCGCCAGCAGGCCGAACTCGACTTCACCGAGTCCACCGACCGCATGCTCTTCGAGCGCCGCTTCGGCTGGGTCGACATCGAGGCCGACTGGATGGACCCCGAAGAACCTCCCCTCACCTTCAGCCACTCCCTGCTGCGCCGCGAGGCCCGCGACTTCCTGCACGACCTGATCGCCGACCTCGCCGACATGCACGAGGGCCTGGCCGACAACCCGGCCGTCTGGGACCTCCAGGCCCGCTTCCCTCGCCTCTGACCGGCCCCCCGGTCGCGCGTCTCACGCCTCTGACCTGGGCGGCGGGGAACCACGCGCGTCTCACGCCTCCACCCGCACCCCGATCTGCGCCGCGAACGCCGGCGCCAGCTCCATCAGCTGCACCGGGCTGATCACCGCACCCGCCAGCCGTTCCACCCCGCGCGCGATGTCCAGCTCCGCGACCGCCCGGAAGTCCACCGAATCCATCCGCGCCGCGCTGAAGTCCGCCCGCTTCAGCGCGCAGTCCCGGAACTCCACCCGCGTCAGCCGCGCACCCCCGAAGTCCGGCTCAGCCAGCACACAGCCCTCGAAGACGACATCCGTCAGCCGGGCCTCCCGCAGATTCAGATAGTCGATCTTCCCGCCCCGCACCACCACCCGCTCCAGCACCGCGCCGTGCAGCTGCGTCCCGCCCAGCCGCGCGTCCACCACCTCGACGTCCCGCAGCGACGCCTCCGCGAGATCGGTGCCCACACCCCGTACGCCCGTCAGCACCGAGTCGATGAACCGCGCCCGCACCAGCTCCGCCCGGTCCAGGGCGCAGCCCTCCAGCGCGCAGTCCATGAACCGCGCACCCCGCCCCGACGCGTCCGCCAGGTCCACCGACGCCCCGAACCGCACCCCGTCGTAATCCCCGTCCGGTTCGAGCCCGCCCTGCGCGAAATCCACCAGCGGCGGCAACCGCACCTCCGGCCGCCGCGCCGCCTTCACCCCACCGCTCCGACCACCACTGCGCACCATGCCCCCATCGTGACGCACGCCACTGACAACGCCCCGTCCGCGCTTGACCTCAACCGCGCTTGAGGCCAAAGGCTGGGGCCACCAGCACCCACACCACCCCGGGGGACCCGCCATGCACGCCGTACGCCTCCACGCCTTCGGCCCCGCCGAGAAACTCCGCCACGAGCGGACCGAGGACCCCGTTCCCGCACCCGGCCAGGTCCGCATCGCCGTCCGCGCCGCCGGCGTCCACCTCCTCGACACCGTGCTACGCCAAGGACTCCCCGGCCCCAACCCGGCCCCCGCCACGCTGCCCACCATCCCCGGGCGCGAGGTCGCCGGCACCGTCGACGCCCTCGGCGAAGGCACCGACCCCGCCTGGCTCGGCCGCGATGTCGTCGCCCACCTCGGCAACGTCCCCGGCGGCTACGCCGAACTCGCCGTCACCGACGCCGACCGGCTCCACCCCGTGCCCGAGGGACTGGGCCACGCGGAGGCCGTCGCCATGATCGGCACCGGCCGCACCACCCTCGGCATCCTCGCCGCCACCCCGCTCGGCCCGGACTCCGTCGCCCTCGTCACCGCGGCCGCCGGAGGCATCGGCACGCTGATCGTCCAGTACGCGAAGAAGGCCGGGGCCACCGTCATCGGCCTGGCCGGCGGACCCGCCAAGACCGCCCGCGTCCGGGACAACGGCGCCGACCTCGCCGTCGACTACACCCGCCCCGACTGGCCGCGCCACGTCCGCATTCACCTGGACGCCCTCGGCCGGCGCGCCACCGTCCTCTACGACTCCGTCGGCTCCACCACCGCCCGCGCCGCCTTCGGCCTCCTCGGCGAGGGCGGGCAGCACGTCGTCTACGGCTGGTCCGGCAACAACGGCCCGTTCACCCCGTCCGCCGGTGAACTCGCCGCCCGCTCCCTCACCTCCGAGAACGTCCTCGGGCCCGGCCTGCTGAAGCGGGGCGGCGGACTGCGTGCCCTGGAGGCCCGCGCCCTCGCCGAAGCCGCCGCCGGCCACCTGCGCCCGGCGATCCAGAGCTACCCGCTCGCCCGCGCCGCCGACGCCCACCGCGACCTGGAGACCCGGGGCACCGTCGGCAAGGTGGTCCTCATCCCCTGACGGCGGGCCCGGTCACGGCCCTGACGGCAAGCCCCGCCCGCCTCACGCCCCGCCCAGCTTCGCCAGCGCCCCGTCGGTCAGCCGGTACACCGTCCACTCGTCCTGCGGACGCGCGCCCAGCGACTCGTAGAACGCGATCGACGGGGCGTTCCAGTTCAGCACCGACCACTCCAGGCGCTCGTAACCCCGCTCCACACAGATCCGCGCCAACTCCCTCAGCAGCGCCTTCCCGTGCCCGCCGCCCCGACGGTCCGGGCGTACGTACAGGTCCTCCAGGTAGATGCCGTGCACCCCGCGCCACGTCGAGAAGTTCAGGAACCAGATCGCGAAGCCGACGACCTCGCCGTCCTCGTCCGACTCCGCGATGTGCGCGAACGCGGCCGGGTGCTCGCCGAACAGCGCCTCCCGCAACTGCTCCTCCGTCGCACGCACCTCGTGCAACGCCTTCTCGTAATCGGCCAGCTCACGCACCATGGCGTGGATGACGGGGACATCGGCGGGGGTAGCGGTACGAATCATGCGTTCAGCGTAAACATCGCCCCGGCGACAACTACCCCCGGCCCATTGATCGGACAGACCCCCGCACCACCCGCGCGATCTCCGCCTGCTCCGGCGCCAGCCGCCGCGCCCCGCTCTCCACCGACCAGCACGCGTTCTGGAGCACCCGCCCCAGCGTCCACGCCGCCGCCCGCGCGCGGTCCAGCTCCAGCACCCCGGTCATCGCGTCGAACCGCTTCCCCACCGCGCCCGCCTCGAAACGGTTCACCAGCGCGGGCAGCAGCTCGAACCCCGGGTCCCCCACCAACGGCTTCGGGTCGATGGCCACCCAGGCCCCGCCCTCCCCCGCCAGCACGTTCCCGAAGTGCAGGTCCCAGTGCAGCAGCCGGTCCCCCGGCTCCCCCGCCACCTCACGCACCGCCGCCGCACAGTCCCGTACGAGCCCCCGCTCCTCCTCGTCCACCAGCGCCGCCACGACGTCCGGCGCGGCGGCCAGCATCCGCGCGACGGCCTCCCCGAGCCCCCGCAGCCCAGCCCCAGCCCCGGCCCCGGCCCCGCCCCCGGCCCCCGCCGCATCCATCCCCATCCGCGCCCCCGACCCCGGCCGCACCGCCGTCAGCCCCGCCAGCAGCCCCGCGATCACCCGGACCGCCCGGTCCGCGTCCGGCTCGCCCTCCAGCGAACGGCGTCCGTCCAGCCGTTCCAGGAGCATCGACCCGGTCGCCGGATCGTGCGCCAGCAACCGCACCGCCCCGGCCCCCGCCGCACCCCACAGCCGCAGCGCGACCGGCTCCCCCGCCGTCTCCGCGTCCACCGGCTGGAGCTTCAGCACCGCCCGCCGCCCGTCCCCCGCCCGCACCACCGGCAGGACCAGCGCGCACACCCCGTACATCGCCTCGCCGTCCCGGCGCAGCCCCCACCGCTCCAGGAACTCCGCCGCCAGCCCCGGCAGCGCGGCCACGAACGCCCGGCCCGCCTCCCCGTTGTATGCGGACTGAGTAGCGATGAGCGCATCCGGAATGTCGATCACGCCCCCGATCGTAGGAGCGTGCGTCAATCGGGCATGCCCTCCGGCCACCCAGCCCCGCCCGCCCGGCCCCGCACCGCCCCCGCCGGGCGACTGCTCCGCGCCCTCGGCTCCTGGATCCGCAGCGCCCCCGGCACGTACCTCTGGCTGACCGCCCTCTTCGTCACCACGGTGATCGTCCACCAGATGTCACCGGCCTTCGAGGAGGAGTTCCTCCGCCAGCGCTCCACCAACATCCACGAGCTGTCCCGCAACCCCGTCCGCGTCCTCATCACCAGCGCCTTCTGGATCGACAGCGGACAGTGGCTGCCCTACGCCGTCCTCTACACGGTCTTCCACGCCCCCGCCGAACGCCGCCTCGGCACCCTGCGCTGGCTCGCCGTCGCCGCGACCGCGCACGTCCTCGCCACCCTCGTCAGCGAGTCCGTCCTGGCCTGGGCCATCAGCCACGGCCACGCCCCGGCCGCCGCCGCCAACACCCTCGACGTGGGCGTCAGCTACGCCCTCGCCGGCGTGGTCGCGGTCCTCACCTACTACGTCCCCCGCCCCTGGCGCCCGGCCTACCTCTTCGCGGTCCTGGTGATCTACACGGTCCCCCTGATCACCAACCCGACCTTCACGGACATCGGCCACCTGACAGCGGCACTGATCGGATTGGGCTGCTACCCGCTGACGCGACGCGGAACAGAGGCATGAAAAAAGCCAGGCCGGGGAAGACCGGCCTGGCGGTGGAGCCCCCTGTCGGATTCGAACCGACGACCTACGCATTACAAGTGCGTTGCTCTGGCCAGCTGAGCTAAGGAGGCGTGCCGGAGCAGTCTAACCAACCCGGCCCCCGGCACCGTGCCGAAATTTCACAGCCGGTGAACTACTGACAGATTCGAAACCTCCAGGTAGCGTCCTTGCAGGTTCACTCGTTTGGACCAGACCACTCCCTTACAACGGATCGTCCGGCACGTTCCTGCCGGTGGAGGAGAAGAATCAGCATGGCCAGTGTCACGTTCGACAAGGCGTCCCGCGTCTACCCCGGCTCCACGAAGCCCGCGGTCGACCAGCTCGAGATCGACATCGCGGACGGTGAGTTCCTCGTCCTCGTCGGTCCCTCCGGTTGTGGCAAGTCCACCTCGCTCCGCATGCTCGCGGGTCTTGAGGACGTCAACGGCGGTGCGATCCGCATCGGCGACCGCGACGTCACGCACCTGCCCCGAAGGACCGGGACATCGCCATGGTGTTCCAGAACTACGCCCTGTACCCGCACATGACCGTCGCGGACAACATGGGCTTCGCGCTCAAGATCGCCGGTGTGAACAAGACCGACATCCGGGCGAAGGTCGAAGAGGCCGCCAAGATGCTGGACCTCACCGACTACCTGGACCGCAAGCCGAAGGCGCTCTCCGGTGGTCAGCGCCAGCGTGTCGCGATGGGCCGCGCGATCGTGCGTGAGCCGCAGGTCTTCCTCATGGACGAGCCGCTGTCGAACCTCGACGCCAAGCTCCGTGTCTCCACCCGTACGCAGATCGCCTCGCTCCAGCGCCGCCTGGGCATCACGACCGTGTACGTCACCCACGACCAGGTCGAGGCCCTCACCATGGGCGACCGCGTCGCGGTCCTCAAGGACGGCCTCCTCCAGCAGGTCGACTCGCCGCGCAACATGTACGACCGCCCGGCGAACCTCTTCGTGGCCGGCTTCATCGGCTCCCCCGCGATGAACCTGGTCGAGGTCCCGATCACCGACGGCGGCGTGAAGTTCGGCAACAGCGTCGTCCCGGTCTCCCGCGAGGCGCTGACCGCCGCCGCGAACCGCGGCGACACCACCGTCACGGTCGGCATCCGCCCCGAGCACTTCGACATCGTCGAGCACGGCGGCGCCGCCGCGAAGACCCTCACCAAGGACTCCTCGGACGCCCCGGCCGGCCTGGCCGTCTCGGTCAACGTGGTCGAGGAGCTCGGCGCCGACGGCTTCGTCTACGGTGCCGCCGAGGTCGGTGGCGAGCACAAGGACCTGGTCGTCCGCGTCGGCGGCCGCGCCGTCCCGGAGAAGGGCACCAAGCTGCACGTCGTGCCCCGCCCGGACGAGCTGCACGTCTTCGCCACGTCGACCGGTGAGCGCCTCACCGACTGACGTCGCACACGCTGTACGGTGGCCCCGCACGATCTCCGTGCGGGGCCACCGCGTTGTGCGGGGTTTGAAACGGCGGAGGCGAATTCCCCGGCACAACGGTCATTTCGCTCCGGTTCGTCAACACGCGATTCGAAAAGCACACTCGAACCGTCCCCCGCGAGAGTGACGTAATGTCGCCACGCCATCACCGGCCGCTACGCTCGCTGCGTGACCCACACCGTGCGCCGTATCGGCCGAACTCTCGCTTTCGTACTGCCCGTCGTCATGGTGCTGTCCGGGACCCTCGCGGTCACCGCCGTGCCGTGGGCAGCCAGCAACTCCGACTCGCAGCTCCTCGCCGCGTCGGCCCGCACCGTCTCCGACGCCAAGGGTGCCGACGCCGCCGTGAAGCCGCGCGCCCCGCAGGACGTCCTGCGCGACCGGCTCCTCCAGGAGCTCCGCGCCAAGGACCCGGGCGTCGCGCTGACGGACCTCCAGCGCGCCGTCGAGGGACGCCCGTCGCTCGCCAAGCACTGCATGTCCATCGCGAAGACCCTGGGCAAGGCCGCCGTCGACAAGTACGGCCCGACGCGCGCGCACCGCTTCTCGCGCCCCGTCTGCGACACCTCGTTCGCCTCCGGCGTCGCCCAGTTCAGCTGACCGGCGCGACAACCGACGCGACACTCCCCGCTGCCGGGCACGGCCTATCGTGCCTGGCATGCATACGTTTCCGACGCAGGCCGTGATCCTGGCGGGTGGCCAGGGGTCACGGCTGCGCCCGTACACCGATGACCGCCCCAAGCCGATGGTCGAGATCCCGGGTACCGGGACGCCGATCATCGGCCATCAGCTTTCCTGGCTGGCCGCCGAAGGCGTGACCGACGCCGTGGTGTCGTGCGGGCATCTGGCCGAAGTGCTCCAGGAGTGGCTGGCCGACGCGGTGCTGCCGCTGCGCGTGACGACGGTCGTGGAGTCCGAGCCGCTGGGACGCGGCGGCGGCCTGAAGTACGCGGCGGCGCGGCTGCCCGCGCCGGACGAGCCGTGGTACGCGACCAACGGGGACATCTGGACGCGGTTCTCGCTGCGCGAGATGGCGGCGTTCCACGCGGAGCGCGACGCGACCGCGACCCTGGCGCTGGCCCGGCCCCGGATTCCCTGGGGCGCGGTCGAGACGGACGCGTTCGGGCACATCACCGACTTCATCGAGGCCCCGCCGTCGCCGTACCTGATCAACGCGGGGGTGTACGTGTTCTCCCCCGCGTTCACGGGACTGCTGCCGGACCGGGGCGACCACGAGCGGACGACGTTCCCCCGGCTGGCCCGCGAACGCCGGCTCGCCGGTTATCCGCTGCCGCACGGGGCGTACTGGCGGGCGATCGACACCGCGAAGGACCTGACGGAGGCCGCCAAGGAGCTGGACGGGCGGTAGGGCGTACGGAAAGGGGCGGGCCCGGAGGTTTTCCCTCCGGGCCCGCCCCTTTCCTGTGCGGGTACCCGCCGTCAGCCGAGGAGGCCGCCGATCGGGTTGCGGCCGCCACCGCTGCCGCCGTCGCCGCTGCCGCCCGAGGAGGCGCCGGGGTCGGGCTCGGAGCCGCCGGTGCTGGAGCCGCCGCCGGTGCCGGTGGTCCCGGAGGAGCTGGGGCCGGAGCTGGTGGCGGGGGGCTGCTGGGGGTGGTCTGCTGCGGCGGCTGCTGGCCGGTGCCCTGGGTCTGGCTGGGCTGTCCGGTGCTCGCGCCCGCCGCCTGGCCCGTCTCCCGGACGCCGTCCGAGGACGGGGTGGAGGCGTCGGCGGACGGCGTGTGCGGTGCGGTGCTGTGCGAGGGCGTGGGCTGGTGGCCGGTGGGGCTCTTGGACGCCTTGCCCTTGCGGGACTTGTCGGGGAGGGGCGAACCGGGCAGCTGGTTGGTCGGGACGCCGTGCGGGCCCGGGACGGTGACGACCTCCGTGGAGCGGACGGCGCCGCCGAGAACGGAGCCGATCAGCAGCGTGAGGCCGACGACGACGCTGGCGACGACCGCGCCCCGGCGCAGCACGCGGCGGCGCAGGTCCCAGATCTCCGAGCGGGGGCCGAGCTTGCGCCAGGCTTCCCCGGCGAGCCGCCCGTCGATGGAGTAGACGGGGGCGCCCGCGATGATCAGGGGGCTCCAGGCGGCGAGGTAGATGATGTCCGGCGCGTCGTAGGCGGCGACGGTGCGCCAGCTGACGGTGACCAGGAGGGCCGCGGACAGCAGGGCGCCGACGGTGGCGGCGACGCGCTGCCAGAGCCCGAGGACGGTGAGGACACCGACGACGACCTGGAGGAAGGCGATCGAGAGCCCGGCACCGACCGGGTGCGAGAGGGCGAACTCGCGCAGCGGCTCGGCCAGCGCCCACGGGTGCAGCGAGTTGAGCCACTTGACCATCGAGCCGCGCTCGCCGCCGTCGAAGTAGACGGGGTCGCAGAGCTTGCCCATGCCGGCGTAGATGGAGATGAAGCCGAGGAAGACCCGCATCGGCAGGAGCACGACGCCGAGGTTCATCCGGCGGCCCGGGTAGTACGCGTGGCGGACATCGTCGGGGGCGCCCTGGCGCCGGCCGCGGGCCTCCTCGTCGGTGAGGTCGACGGCGGGCTCGTCGTCGTACGGGCCCCGCTCGTCGTAGCCGTCCGGGTCGTACGGGCCGGGGTCGACGGGGTCGTAGGCGCCGACCGCCCGGCGCATGGGGGGCAGCAGGGGACCGCCGGAGCGGGGTGCGCCGATGACGGGGTTGGGCTGGGTCTCTTCGAGCTGGGACTCGTCGAGGCGCGGGATGACCTGGGTGCCGGCACCGCCGCGTCCCTGGTCGAACTCGTAGGAGGCGTACGGGTCGTAGGGGTCGTACGCGGTATCGGGGCGGCCGGCGGTGGAGTTGCGTACGGCCTGGAGGAGCCCGGTGGCGCCGGGGTCGCCGGGGGCGGACTTGCCGCTCCAGACGACGGGGGCGCGCCGGCCGCGTCCGGCTCCGGGGGCGCTCATGGCGGGGATCCTGGGCGCGCCGGCGGGGGTCACACCGCGCAGCCGTGCGCGCTGGCCGGGGGCGAGCTGCACCCGGAAGCTGGCGTGGTTGACGATGACCTGCGCAGGGTCGCAGTCCACCTTGGTCATGCTCAGGGCGGGTAGTTCGTCGAACCGAGGCGTTCTGGTGTCCACACTCATCTAACCGAGTGATGTGTGATTAGGACACTGCCTTGACCGTGCCGAAGGTGTCCGAGACCCGTCAACAGGTGGTGGGGGGTCGCGTGGGGGCGCGCACACAGTGCGTACGCGCCCCCACGCGGTCCGATCAGGCGCGGCGGCGCGCGACCTCGTACATGACGATGCCGGCGGCGACACCGGCGTTGAGCGACTCGGCGCCGCCCGGCATGTTGATGCGGACGCGGTAGTCGCAGGTCTCGCCGACGAGGCGGCCGAGGCCCTTGCCCTCGCTGCCGATGACGACGACGACGGGACCGCCGAGCGCTTCGAGGTCCTCGACGGTGTGCTCCCCGTCGGCGGCGAGGCCGACGACCGCGATGCCCTCCTTCTTGAAGGCTTCGAGGGCCCGGGTCAGGTTGGTGACCTTGGAGACCGGGGTACGGGCGGCGGTGCCGGCCGAGGACTTCCAGGCCCCCGCGGTCATACCGGCCGCGCGGCGCTCCGGGACGACGACGCCGTGACCGCCGAAGGCGGAGACGGAGCGGACGATCGCGCCGAGGTTGCGCGGGTCGGTGACGCCGTCGAGGGCGACGATCAGCGGGTCCTCGCCGTTGTCGTACGCGGCTTCGAGGAGGTCCTGCGGGTCGGCGTACTCGTAGGGCGGGACCTGGAGGACGAGGCCCTGGTGGTTGAGCCCGCCCGTCATGCGGTCGAGCTCGGGGCGCGGCGCCTCCATGAGGTTGATGTTGCCGCGCTCACCGGCGAGCTGGAGGGCGTCGCGGACGCGCTCGTCGTTGTCGATGTACTGCTGGACGTAGAGCGTGGTGGCGGGGACGCCGTCGCGCAGGGCCTCGTACACCGGGTTGCGGCCGACGACCATCTCCGAGGTGCCCTTGACGCCGCCGCGCCGGGGGGCCGGGCGGCGGTTGGCGGCCTGCTTGGCCTTGGCGGTCGCGATGCGGTTCTTCTTGTGCTTCTTGCGCTGCTCGGCGGGCGGGGTGGGGCCCTTGCCTTCGAGGCCCCGGCGTCGCTGGCCACCGCTGCCGACCGTGGCGCCCTTCTTGTTGGACGTGCGGCGGTTCCTGCGCTGGCTGTTCCCGGCCATGACCTACCTGTTTCGTTGCTTCGGTCGTGCGTACGTATAAGTGCAGTGTGCCGCCCGGCGGACCGGGCGGCATGTGGTGGCTACTGGCGCGGGCCGAGTGTCCACCGGGGACCGGACGGGCTGTCCTCGATGACGAGTCCGGACTGGTTGAGCTGGTCGCGGATGGCGTCGGCGGCGGCCCAGTCCTTGCGGGCGCGGGCGGATTGCCGCTGGTCGAGGACGAGGCGGACGAGCGTGTCCACGACGCCGTGGAGGTCGTCGCCGCGGTCGCTCTCGCCGGCCCAGTGGTCGTCGAGCGGGTCGAGGCCGAGGACGCCGAGCATGGCGCGGACCTCGGCGAGGCGCGCGACGGCGGCTTCCTTGTCGTCGGCGGCGAGGGCCGAGTTGCCCTGGCGGACCGTGGTGTGGACGATCGCGAGCGCCTGGGGCACGCCGAGGTCGTCGTCCATGGCTTCGGCGAAGGCCGGCGGCACCTCGGCGGCGGGCGCGACGGTCTCGCCGGCCTTCTCGGTGACGCGCTGGATGAAGCCCTCGATCCGGGCGAACGCGGACTCGGCCTCGCGCAGGGCCTCCTCGCTGTACTCGATCATGGACCGGTAGTGCGGGGTGCCCAGGTAGTAGCGCAGGACGATGGGGCGCCAGGTCTTGACCATCTCGCTGACGAGCACGGAGTTGCCCAGCGACTTCGACATCTTCTCGCCGGACATGGTGACCCAGCCGTTGTGCACCCAGTAGCCCGCGAAGTCGTCGCCGAACGCCTTGGCCTGGGCGATCTCGTTCTCGTGGTGCGGGAAGATCAGGTCGATGCCGCCGCCGTGGATGTCGAAGGCGGTGCCGAGGTACTTGTGCGCCATGGCGGAGCACTCCAGGTGCCAGCCGGGACGGCCGCGGCCCCAGGGCGTCTCCCAGCTGGGCTCGCCGGGCTTCGACGCCTTCCACATGGCGAAGTCGCGCTGGTCGCGCTTGCCGGTCTCGCCCTCGCCGGAGGGCTGGCGCAGATCGTCCAGGTCCTGGTTGGACAGCTCCAGATAGCCGGGGAACGAGCGCACGTCGAAGTAGACGTTGCCGTCGGCGGCGTACGCGTGGCCGCGCTCGATGAGGCCCCGCATCATCTCGATCATCTCCGGGACGTGCCCGGTCGCGCGCGGCTCGTAGGTGGGCGGCAGGCAGCCGAGCGCGTCGTAGCCCGCGTTGAACGCCCGCTCGTTCTCGTAACCGATGGACCACCAGGGGCGGCCCTGCTCGGCGGACTTGGCGATGATCTTGTCGTCGATGTCCGTGACGTTCCGGACGAACGTCACGTCGTAGCCGCGGTGGGCGAACCAGCGGCGCATGATGTCGAAGTTCAGTCCGGACCTGATGTGCCCGATGTGCGGGGCGGCCTGGACGGTAGCGCCACAGAGGTAGATCGAGACACAGCCCGCTGTGAGCGGGACGAAGTCACGGATCTGCCGGGCGCTGGTGTCGTACAGGCGAATAGTCACCCCTCAAGGGTAGTGGGCCCGCACCAGTGCCCCGCGCCCCTGTGGATATTGCGGGCGCAGTTGTTACGGGGGCCGGTGCGGGCCTGCCCGCGCGGGGGTCAGCCGGTGCGGTAGACGAGGGCGGTCGCGAGGCCCGCGATGCCCTCGCCGCGCCCGGTGAAACCGAGCCCGTCGGAGGTGGCGGCGGACAGCGAGACGGGGGCGCCGACGGCGTCGGACAGCACCCGCTGCGCCTCCTCGCGTCGCTTGCCGATCTTCGGTCGTACGCCGACGACCTGCACGGCCACGTTGCCGATCTCGAACCCGGCCGCGCGGACGATGCGGGCGGCCTCGGTGAGCAGCGTGACCCCGGCGGCGCCGGACCATTCGGGGCGCCCCGTGCCGAAGTGCTGCCCGAGGTCACCGAGACCGGCGGCGGAGAAGAGCGCGTTGCACGCGGCGTGGGCGACGACGTCCGCGTCGGAGTGGCCGGCCAGGCCGGGGCCCTCGCCGTCCCAGCGCAGCCCGGCGCACCACAGCTCGCGGCCCTCTTCGAAGGCGTGGATGTCGGTGCCGATGCCGACGAGCGGGATCACCGGCGCGGGGGCCCGGTCGGGCCCGGGGGTCTCAGAAGCCATCGTTGGCCCTCCTGCGTGCGAGAACCGCCTCGGCCAGGACCAGGTCCAGGGGGCGGGTGACCTTGAACGCCTCTTCGTGTCCGGGGACGACGACGACGGGCGCGCCGAGCTGTTCGACCATGCCGGCGTCGTCGGTCGCGCCCTCCCCGCTGACGGCGACCTGCTCATGGGCGCGGAGCAGGGTGGCGCGATCGAAGCCCTGCGGGGTCTGTACGGCCCTGAGCCGGGCGCGGGCCGGGGTGGAGAGCACCGGCTCGGGCGCGCCGGGGGCCCCGGGCTCGACCTCCTTGACGGTGTCGGCGAGCGGCAGGGCGGGAACGACGGCGGGGGCGCCGTCGCGTACGGCCTCGACGACCGTGTCGACGGTGTCCACCGGGACGAGGGGCCGGGCCGCGTCGTGCACCAGGACGGCGGAGATGGTGTCGGGGAGCGCGTCGAGGCCGCGCCGCACGGATTCCTGGCGGGTGTCGGCACCGGGCACCACGAGGAAGTCGGTGCGCTCCGGCAGGGCGTACTCGTCCAGGAGGCTGCGGACCTCGGCGACGCCCTCGGGGGGTGCGACGACGACGACCAGGGAGACGTGCCGGGAGGCCGCCATGGCGCGGACGGCGTGGACGAGCATGGGCGTCCCGCCGAGCGCGCGGAGCGCCTTGGGGGCGCCGGGGCCGAGCCGTACGCCTCGGCCGGCCGCAGGGATCACGGCGGCCGTGCGGTAAGGACGCGGTTGTTCAGACATCGGTTGCACTCCGAGGCTTCGGCATGTTTGTGTCCACGGCCGACGTGGGTATGGCCACAAGCGAGCCGGGGCGCTGCGCCACAGCTCGACCGGGACCCTTTCCGTGACCCCGGGCGAGCCGGGACACGCCGCGGCCGTTCGGGGTCGGTCTCGTACGCCGGGTTCGGCAAGATCGCGAGCAACGTACCAAGGACGTGTACCGGGGATCGTCGGCAGGTGGCCGGAATTCGCCGTTGGATTGCGGTCCGGTGTGTCCAAACATGCCGCAGCGCCCGACGACACAGCGTGAATACGGCTGGTCAGCGGGCACCGCGGCACATTATCTACGGCCGGTGCGATCCGGTCGTCATGACCGGCGCCATCCGGTTCAGGATGCGAGGACCTCGTCGAGGAGAGCCTCGGCCTTGTCCTCGTTGGTGTTCTCCGCGAGGGCGAGCTCGCTCACCAGGATCTGGCGCGCCTTGGCGAGCATGCGCTTCTCACCTGCGGAAAGTCCGCGCTCACGCTCACGACGCCACAGGTCGCGAACGACTTCGGCGACCTTGATGACATCGCCGGACGCGAGCTTCTCGAGATTTGCCTTGTAGCGCCGGGACCAGTTCGTCGGTTCCTCGGCATACGGTGCGCGCAGCACCTCGAAGACGCGGTCCAGCCCTTCCTGCCCGACTACGTCGCGCACACCCACGAACTCCGCATTGTCCGCCGGCACACGCACCGTCAAGTCGCCCTGAGCGACCTTGAGCACCAAGTAGGTCTTGTCCACGCCTTTGATCTGGCGAGTTTCGATAGCCTCGATCAGCGCGGCCCCGTGATGGGGATAGACCACGGTGTCGCCAACCTTGAACGTCATGTGACAGGTACCCCTTCCGTGGCTATCAAGCGTAACACGAGAATCGCTACTCCTGAATGGCGTTTTCGCAGGTCAGGGCATATCTCGGGGCTTGACAAGAGAGACACGGACGTGCTGCGGAGGGCCCCCGGAAGACGGTATTCGCAGGTCGGAGCGGCTGTCCGGCGACGGAGAAACGCGGACGTTACACGCACTCCGGTCGGCTCCGCAGGGGTCGAACGTCCCGTTTTGTCGGGTTCCGCTTGCTGAACTTTCCGTAGTCCGTTCGGTGATGGATCACTCGTTCGGACGTAAGTGCCGATGGCCAATGAAATTGATCAACGTACGACCCCGGCGGGGATTATGCGCAATGAATGCGCCACCGTCCGTGAACAGCCGGGAAGCCCGGGGCGAACGTGTGGCCGGAATTTGATCAAGCGCGTTATGTGAAGAGACAGCGAATGTCCGTACGTGTCCGGGCCCCGCGATCACGGGCCCGTCAGGGGCGGGTCGGGTGCGAGGCGGCGAGAAGGGCTCGGTAACCTGACGGCTGACAGACCCTTAGGGCGGCTTTACCCCAGGCGCCCGACCCGTCCGTACCCGTCCGCTCGTTCAAGGAGTTGCCGCCGCCGTGAGCCGCAGCCTTCGACACGGCGCCCTCGCCGCCACTGCCATCGCGTTCTCGATCACCGCGCTCACCGCATGCGGCGCGGGCAACAACGCGCAGACGCTCGGGGTGCGGCCGGACAACGCCTCCACCCGGTCCGGCTCCATCAAGATCCAGAACGCCAACGTCATCACGCAGCCCGAGCGCGAGGCCAAGGGCCCGGCGGTCGTCACCGCCACGCTGTTCAACAACGGCTCCAAGCCGGAGACCCTGGACTCCATCACCCTGAAGGGCGGCAGCGGCACCGTGCAGCTGCACCCCGCCAAGGGCTCGGGTCCGGTCGTCGTCCCGGCCGGCGGCCGGGTGATCCTGGGCGGCCAGGGCAACGCCTCCGCCGTGATCGAGAACGGCGACGAGGCCACGGAGAACGGCAACGTGCAGCCGCTGGTCTTCAAGTTCAGCCGCTCCGGCGACATCTCGCTGGGCGCCTCCGTCGTCCCGGCGACGCACTACTTCAAGGGCTTCGGCCCGAGCGCGCTGCCCGAGCCCTCGGAGACGCCGGACGCCTCGCCGTCCGGTTCCCCCTCGGGCTCCCCGAGCGGCTCCGCGTCGCCGGACGCGTCCGGGAGCCCGTCCGGCGAGGCGTCGGCCTCGTCCTCGGCCTCCGAGTCCGGCCAGCCCGGCTGAGCCGCACCCCGCACCGCACATGGCCGAGGCGCCTTCCCCGCCGGGGGGAGGCGCCTCGGCCATGTCATGCGTACGGGCCGGCCTACGGCTCGAACTTGTACCCGAGGCCCCGCACCGTCACCAGGAACCTGGGCGCGCCCGGGTCCGGCTCGATCTTGGCGCGCAGCCGCTTCACATGGACGTCGAGCGTCTTGGTGTCGCCCACGTAGTCCGCGCCCCAGACCCGGTCGATGAGCTGCATCCGCGTCAGCACCCGGCCCGCGTTGCGCAGCAGCATCTCCAGCAGGTCGAACTCCTTCAGCGGCAGGTCGACCTTGCCGCCGGAGACCGTGACGACGTGCCGGTCGACGTCCATGCGGACCGGTCCGGCCTCCAGGGCGGCGGGGGCGACCTCCTCGGGCTCGCCGCGCCGGCGCAGCACGGCACGGATGCGGGCGACGAGCTCGCGGGAGGAGAAGGGCTTGGTGACGTAGTCGTCGGCCCCTATCTCCAGGCCGACGACCTTGTCGATCTCGCTGTCCTTGGCGGTCACCATGATCACGGGCACGTTGGAGCGGCTGCGCAGCTGGCGGCAGACCTCGGTGCCGGGGAGTCCGGGCAGCATCAGGTCGAGCAGCACGAGGTCGGCGCCGTTGCGCTCGAACTCGTCCAGGCCGTCGGGTCCGGTGGCCGCGATGGCGACCTCGAAGCCTTCCTTGCGGAGCATGTAGGACAGGACGTCGCTGAAGGATTCCTCATCCTCGACGACAAGCACTCGGGTCACGGAAGGGCCTCCGGGGAAGGGAACGAATCGAAGGAGTCGGGGACGGCGTCCGGGTGGGACGCCTCGTCGCCGTTGACGATGAGCGGGCCGCCGGGCGCGCGGTCCCGGCCGCGTGCGGAGCCCGCTTCGGGCAGCCGCAGGGTGAAGGTGGAGCCCTGTCCCTCCGAGCTCCACACGGTGACCTCCCCGCCGTGCGAGGCGGCCACGTGTTTGACGATGGCCAGGCCGAGGCCCGTACCACCGGTGGCGCGTGAGCGGGCCGGGTCGACGCGGTAGAAGCGTTCGAAGACCCGTTCCCGGTCCTTCTCGGAGATGCCGATGCCCTGGTCGGTCACGGCGATCTCGATCTCGTCCCCGCCGGGCACGACCACGCGGCGGGCGGCGATGCCGACGCGGGTGCGGGCGGGACTGTAGTTGACGGCGTTCTCGACCAGATTGCCGAGGGCCGCGGCGAGCTGGCCGCGGTTCCCCCATATCCGCAGGTCGGCGGTGCCGCCGGCGGCCATGGTGATCTGCTTGGAGCCGGCCTGCTGGCGGCAGCGGTCGATGGCCTCGGCGACCAGCTCGTCCACGCGCACCGGCTCGGCGTCCTCCAGCGGGTCGTCGTTCTGCACCCGGGAGAGGTCGATCAGCTCCTGGACGAGGTTGGTGAGCCGGGTCGCCTCGATCTGCATGCGGCGGGCGAAGTGCTCGACGGCCTCCTGGTCGTTGGAGGCGTCGAGCACGGCCTCCGAGAGCAGGGAGAGGGCCCCGGTCGGGGTCTTGAGCTCATGGCTGACGTTGGCGACGAAGTCGCGCCGGACCGCCTCGATGCGGCGGGCCTCCGTGAGGTCCTCCACGAGCAGCAGCACCAGGCGGGACCCCAGCGGGGCGACCCGCGCGGAGACCGCCAGGGCCTCGCCCCGGCCGGTACCCCGGCGCGGGAGGTCCAGCTCGACCTGGCGTATCTCGCCGTCGCGGCGGGTGTCCCGCGCCATGTTGAGCATCGGCTCGACGGCGAGGCGGCCGCCCCGGACGAGCCCCAGCGCGTACGCGGCGGAGCTGGCCTTGACGACGCTGTCGCTCTCGTCGAGCACCACCGCGGAGGAGGAGAGCACGGACAGGACCGTGTCGACGCCCGGGGGCAGGGGTGCGCCGCTGTCGGGCCGCAGGGAGGTGCGCGTCGGCTTCTTCTGGTCGCGCTCGCTCCAGCGGAACGCCAGCATGGCGATCACGCCGGTACCGACACCGGCGATCGCGGCAGCTGCGGCGACCGCCGCGTTCACGTCCATGTGTCCAGGTTATGCGGCACCTCGGACACTCTCCCAGCCGTCCGGGGGCCTCCTCGGCCACTCGTCGCCCAGAGTTCACCGAGGGGCAAGGGCCGGTTCACTTGGCCGGTCGGAATCCGACGCGTACGCCCGTCACGGTGGCGGCGTGGGGTTCGGAGCCGGTCGTCGGCGGGCCCCGGCCTCGGTCAAGGACTGGAGAGGGACACCCATGCGTGACGCGTACCACGAGGAACTCGACTCGATCGGCGAGGGCCTGGTCGAGATGGCCCGGCTCGTCGGCTCGGCGATAGGCCGGGCGACGACGGCGATGCTCGACGCCGATCTGAAGCTGGCGGAGTCGGTGATCGCCGCCGACCAGAAGGTGGACGACCTCCAGCACGAGCTGGAGGCGCGGGCCATCGCGCTCCTGGCCCGCCAGCAGCCGGTGGCGACGGATCTGCGGATCGTGGTGACGTCGCTGCGGATGAGCGCGGACCTGGAGCGCTCGGGCGACCTCGCCCAGCACGTCGCCAAGCTGGCCCGGCTGCGCTTCCCGCAGTCCGCGGTCCCGCACGACCTGCACGCCACCATCCTGGAGATGGGCCAGCTCGCGCAGCGCCTGATGGCGAAGGCGGCCGAGGTCATCGTCACCAAGGACGTCGACCTCGCCCTCCAGCTGGAGCAGGACGACGACGAGATGGACCTGCTGCACCGCGCGCTGTTCCAGCACCTGATGGACGACCGCTGGAAGCACGGCATCGAGACGGCCGTCGACGTGACGCTGCTCGGCCGCTACTACGAGCGGTTCGCGGACCACGCGGTGTCGGTGGCGAAGCGGGTGGTCTACCTGGTGACGGGTGAGCACGCGGACGAGATTCAGCAGCCCGGTCCGGTCGAGGGCGCTTAGGACGGCTCCGGCGCGGGAAGGGCGGGGCGCTCGGCGGCCGGGCGCACGCCCGCGCGCACGGCTCGCACACACGTTCCTGCGCGTGTGCGCCGTTGATGCGCCCGTCCGGGTGGGCATGCAATGGGCTGGGGCGGCACGACCTGTCCGTACGCCCCGGTCGCGGGTCCCTCCGTGGACGTGCGGCCCTGTCGTACGCCTTGAGGAGGAACCATGGCCGACTCCCCCATGACCGAACCGGAGCCGGATGCCCCCGCCGAGGTGGTGCCGCTGACCGTCCTCGGCGCCTGCGGCTGCGGATCGGGCTGCGGATGCGGCTGCCAGTCCGGGGCGCCGTGCCAGTGCGGGGGCTGCTCCGGCTGACGCCCCCGACCGCCGGGCCGTACGGGTTACGAGGGCGACGCCTCCGCCTTCGTGACCCGTGCCCCGGCCGGGCGCGCCGGTGCGGCGGTCTCCGCCACCGCGGTCTCCGCCTTCGGCAGGCCGCGCATGAGCAGCCAGTAGCCGGCGGAGGCCACCGTGCCCAGGAGGGCGGTGGTCGCCCACAGCCAGCCGGCGCCGAAGTGGTCGATGACCACACCGGACATCAGCGGGGCGATGAGCGCGGCGGCCGACCAGGACAGGGTGTACATCCCCTGGTAGCGGCCCCTGCCGTGGGCCGGGGACAGCTGGACCACCAGGCCGTTCTGCACGGGCGCGTTGATGATCTCGGCGACCGTCCACACGCTGATGGTCAGCGCGTACACCCCGACGGAACCGGCGAACGCGGTCAGCCCGAACCCGTACCCCGCGAGCAGCGAGGAGGCGACGAGCAGCCGGCGCGGGTCGCGGCTCGCGATGAACCGGGTGACGGGGATCTGGAGCACGACGATCAGGACGCCGTTGACGGCGATCGCGGTACCGAAGTCGGAGCTGCTGAGCCCGTCCGCGCCCATGGCCACCGGCAGGCCCACGTAACCCTGCTGGAAGATCAGCGCGATCACGAACGACAGGCCGACGACGCCCATGAACCGTCCGTCGCGCAGCACGGTGGAGAGCCGTACGCCGTCGTCGGCGGGAGCCCCGCCGGGCACGGCCGGTGCGGAGCGCTCCGGGCGGGACTCCGGCACCTTCAGGAAGACGACGATGGCGCAGACGAGGGTCAGCGCGGCCTCGCCGAGGAAGCCCGCGCGGTAGCTGTACTCGGCGACGAACCCGGCGCCGGCGGAGGAGACCGCGAAGCCGAGGTTGATGGCCCAGTAGTTGAGGGAGAAGGCCCGCACCCGGTCCTTCGCGGGGACGATGTCCGCGATCATCGCCTGGACCGCCGGGCGGGAGGCGTTGCTCGCCATGCCGACGAGGAAGGCGACCCCGGCGATGGCCACCGGATGCGTCATGAAGCCGAGCACGGCGACCGCGGCGGCGGTGGAGAGCTGGGCGGCGAGCATGGTGGGCCGCCGCCCGATGCGGTCGGTCAGCACCCCGGCCCCGAGCGAGGAGACGACCCCGCCGAGCCCGTGGAGGGCGGCGACGAGACCGGCGTACGAGGCGGAGTAGCCGCGGTCCAGGGTCAGATACAGGGCCATGAAGGTGGCGACGAACCCGCCCAGGCGGTTGACCAGGGTGCTGGTCCACAGCCACCAGAACTCCCTGGGGAGCCCGGAGACGGTTTCCCGGGTGGCACGGGTGGCCCGTCCGAGACCGGTGGCAGACATACGGTTCCCCCAGGGACGTACGACGGATGGCGCCGGGGGAAGTAAGTGGTCCACCGACGGTCCGAACATTACGAATTCATGCGGTCCGACTGCCACCCGATTGACGCGCACCGTCAAACGACGGCGCTGTCCGCTCTGTGACCGGTCGCGCGCGGCTCGGACGGGTTCGATTACGCTCGGACTCATGGCCGACGCACCGTACAAGCTGATCCTCCTCCGCCACGGCGAGAGCGAGTGGAACGCGAAGAACCTGTTCACCGGATGGGTGGACGTCAACCTCACCGAGAAGGGCGAGAAGGAGGCGGTCCGCGGCGGTGAGCTGCTGAAGGACGCCGGCCTGCTCCCCGACGTGCTGCACACCTCCCTCCAGAAGCGCGCCATCCGCACCGCCCAGCTCGCGCTGGAGGCCGCGGACCGCCACTGGATCCCCGTCCACCGCTCCTGGCGTCTGAACGAGCGCCACTACGGCGCGCTCCAGGGCAAGGACAAGGCGCAGACGCTCGCCGAGTTCGGCGAGGAGCAGTTCATGCTCTGGCGCCGCTCGTACGACACCCCGCCGCCCGCCCTCGAGGACGGCACCGAGTTCTCCCAGAGCGACGACGCGCGCTACGCGACGATCCCGCCGGAGCTGCGCCCGCGCACGGAGTGCCTGAAGGACGTCGTCACGCGCATGCTGCCGTACTGGTACGACGGCATCGTCCCGGACCTCCTGACCGGCCGCACGGTCCTGGTCGCCGCCCACGGCAACAGCCTCCGCGCCCTGGTCAAGCACCTCGACGGCATCTCCGACGCCGACATCGCGGGCCTGAACATCCCCACGGGCATCCCGCTCACCTACGAACTCGACGCGGAGTTCCGCCCCTTGAACCCGGGCGGCACGTACCTCGACGCGGACGCCGCGAAGGCGGCCATCGAGGCCGTGAAGAACCAGGGCAAGAAGTAGCACCTGCCCCACGGAGGCCCCCGCCCTGCACGGTCAGGCGGGGGCTTCTTCGTACCCCGGAACTCGATGCGGAAGTGACGCGCGTCACCCCGGCCCGTACCCTGTGCCCCATGCGGGGAAGAGCGGGAGGGCGGTTATGGGTGAGCCTTTGAAGACCTTTGTCGGGGGTGCCGAGGTCGAGGTGCCCAACAGCATTCCGGCGATCCGCGACGCGTTGCCGGAGGGGCGGCGGGCGGAGTTCGAGCGGGCCATCAACGAGGCCGGGGTGCATGAGATCCAGGCCGTGATGCGGCACTGGATGCTGGAGGCCGTGCCCGATCCGGAGGCCGAGCGGATTCTCGACCGGCTGGCGCGGGACGAGGCCGAGAGGCGGAGCGTCGCTTGAGCTTCCGGATCTCCTACGCGCCGCCCGCCGACGACACCCTTGCCAAGATGACGGACGGTGAAACATTCCGGGACGAGATGGCGGCGACCCTGGGGCGTGAGCCCTATGGGCACGGGTCGACCGCCGTCAAGGGGGAGCACGATCGCCGGGAGGCGACGGTCGCCGGGGCGATCGTGCTCTATTACGTCTCCGGTTCGGTCCTCACCGTCACCGTCGTACGGCTCGTTCCGCTTCCTTGACGGAAGGTCAGGCGAGCTTCTTCGCCTGGGCGTCGATCACCGCGGTCGGCAGGTCGAAGTCCTCGCCGGAGCCCGCGGCCGCGAGGTTCATCGAGCTGAGCGTGGCGAGCGTCGCGCCCTGACGCAGCGCGGTGAGCTTGAGCGAGTTCTTCTCGCCGTCCGACTCCACCGACACCGTCCAGGCCGCCGCCTCGTCGCCGCCCTTGACCTGCTCCTCCGCGATCTTGGCGACCTTCTGCTCGGCCCCGCCGACGGTGAGCGTGAAGCCGCCCGCGCACTCCGTCGCGGCGGTGCGCAGCGCGGCGAGCGTCTCCTCGGCGCCCTTGCCGTCGTACGACGCGAGCGTGGTCATCGTGGTCGTGATGTCGAAGGCGGCCTTGAACGCCTCCTCCGGGTCCGCGATGTCCTTGTCCGCGCCCTTCTTCGGCACGCTGGCCACCTTGCGCTGCGTGCTGGCGACGGGCGTACCGGCCTTGGCGCCCATCAGCGCGTCACCGAAGACGTCGCAGGACTCCTTGTCCGCCGTCACGTCCTTGGCGTCGACCAGGTCGGCCGGACCGGCCTTGGTGATCTTGTGGTCCTTGACGTCGCCCTGCGCCAGCGAGACCTGCTCCAGCTCGGCGGCGGACAGCGCCTTCGCGGGGCCTCCGCGCCCTTGTCGGCGCCCTTCTCCGACGGCTGGGCCGAGGAGCCGGCCGCCTTGCCGCCGTCCTTGTCGTCACCGTCCGAACCGCAGGCGGCGGTGAACAGCGCCAGGGACATCACGGTGGCGGCAACGGCGGTACGGCGTATGACAGTGGGTCGCATGGCCCGTCCTTCTGCTCAAAGTGTTCCGCCCGCACGCGAGCAGCCCCGCCGGGTTCGGCGCGGCTGAGATGGGGGTGCGTGGGGGTGAGCCAACTCTATGAGCCCGCTGTGGTTTGGCAATCCTTTACCTTGGGCATCGCACATGATCGTGACGACGTCGTGATCACTTCGCGCACCGACGGGGAGCGGATGTTCTGGGGCGACCCGGCCGCCGACTTCGTGTCGCTCCGCTGGGTGACGAGGACACGCTTGACGAGATCGAGTCCGCGACGCGCGTACGGGGGTGACGCGAGGTCAGTCCGCCGGGCGCTGGGTGAGGTGCGCGAAGGCGTCGAGATTGCGCGTGGACTCGCCGCGCGAGACCCGCCAGGCGTACTCCTTGCGGATCGCGGTCGCGAAGCCGATCTCCAGCAGGGAGTTGAAGGCGCCGTCCGCCGCCTCCAGCACGGAGCCGAGCAGCCGGTCCACCTCCTCGGGCGTCACGACGGACAGCGGCAGCTTGCCGGTGAGGTAGATGTCCCCGAGCTGGTCGATCGCGTAGCTCACGGCGAACAGGCGCAGGTTCCGTTCCAGCAGCCAGCGGTGGACCGCCGCGTCGTTCTCGTCGGGGTGCCGGATGACGAAGGCGTTGAGCGAGAGGCTGTGCGCGCCGACGATCAGTGAGCAGGTGGTCGCCAGCTTGCGGGTGCCGGGGAGCTGGACGACGTAGCTGCCGGGTGCGGGGCTCTCCCAGTCGAGCCCGGCGTCGGCGAAGCTCGCTTCGAGGACCTGGGCGGCCCGGGTGACCTCGTTCTTCGCCGGTACGGGTGCGTCAGCCATGTTTCGAGCGTACGTCAGGCGGTAAGGACGCGCGGTCGGGGGCGTACGGGGTCACACGCGGGTGCGCGTCCGCCTGCGGTGTTCCTGAACGGCCGCCGAGTACACCTCGGCGGTGGCGGCCGCCGCCGTGTCCCAGCCGAACCGCTCGGCGTGCTCCGCCGCCGCCCCGCCCATCCGGGCGACCAGCTCCGGCGCCCGCGCGAACCGCTCCAGCGCCTGGGCGTACGCGGCCGGATCGTGCCCGGGTATCAGGAAGCCGCTGACCCCGTCGCGCACGGCCACCGGCAGGCCGCCCACGGCCGCCGCGACGACCGGCGTCCCGGCCGCCTGGGCCTCGACCGCGACCAGCCCGAAGGACTCGCTGTACGAGGGCATGACCAGCACGGACGCGGCCCGGAACCAGTCGGCGAGCTGGTCCTGCCCGACCGGCGGGTGGAACCGTACGACGTCCGCGATGCCCAGCCGGGCCGCGAGCTTCTGCAGCCCCTCCGGCTTCGCGAGGCCGCTGCCGCTGGGGCCGCCGACGACGGGCACCACGATCCGCGACCGCAGCGAGGGGTCCCGGTCGAGCAGCACGGCGACCGCGCGCAGCAGCACGTCGGGGGCCTTCAGCGGCTGTATGCGGCCCGCGAAGAGGGGGATCAGGGCATCCTGCGGAAGCCCGAGTCGGGCGCGGGCGGCGGCCCGGCCGTCGCCGGGGCGGAAGCGGTCGAGGTTGACGCCGGGGTGGACGACGGCCACGGCCCGCGGATCGGCGTCGTAGAACCGGACCAGCTCCCCCGCCTCCTCGGCGGTGTTGGCGATCAGCCGGTCGGCGGCGTCCACGATCTGGGTCTCGCCGATGACCCGGGCGGCGGGCTCGGGGGTGTCGCCCTCGGCGAGCGCGGCGTTCTTCACCTTGGCCATGGTGTGCATGGCGTGCACGAGGGGAACGCCCCAGCGCTGCGCGGCCAGCCAGCCGACGTGTCCGGAGAGCCAGTAGTGGGAATGGACGAGGTCGTAATAGCCGGGTCGCTGGCCGGCCCACGCCTGCATCACACCGTGCGTGAAGGCGCAGAGCTGCGCGGGCAGCTCCTCCTTGGCCAGGCCCTCGTACGGACCCGCGTCGATGTGCCGGACGAGGACACCGGGCGCCAGGTCCACGGCGGAGGGCAGCCCTCCGGTGGTGGAGCGGGTGAAGATCTCGACCTCGATGTTGATCGCGGCGAGCCGCTTGGCCAGCTCCACGATGTACACGTTCATGCCACCGGCGTCGCCCGTCCCCGGCTGGTGCAGCGGGGAGGTGTGCACGGAGAGCATCGCGATGCGGCGGGGCCTGCGGTGTCCGGCGGTGAAGGAGCCGGTGAGACCTGCGGGGAACCTGCGACGCGGTGCGCCACGACTGCTGCCGAGCCGAGAGACGTACTGGGTCACGTCGTCCGTCCTCCTCGCTGGGCCCCGGTGCCGACGCGGTTCACGGCAAGGCACCGAAGGGGCGCACGGTCCCTTCGAAGGTGGGGAACAGCGGAATCCCTCCTTTCATTTCCGCTTTGCCAAATCATTACGGGGCAAACGCGGGGGCCGACCCGATGGTCACCCGCCCGCCCGGCGCCCGCATCCGCCCGGATCGTTACGCTCTGTGTCATGCGCCCGATCGGCACCGCGACGCGCGGGACCACCAACCCGAACCGGCTGCGCCGCATGGACCGCTGGATCGCCGCCACGCACGGCCCCGCCCTGCGCCGCGCCGGGAGCCCCGTCGCCGTCGACCTCGGTTACGGGGCCGCGCCCTGGACCGCCGTCGAGCTCCTGGAGCGCCTGCGCACCGCCGAACCGCGCACGGCGGTGGTCGGCATCGAGATCTCCCCCGAGCGGGTCGCCGCCGCGCAGCCGTACGCGCGCGAGGGCCTCACCTTCCGGCACGGCGGCTTCGAGATCCCGTTGCCGGAGCGGCCCTCCCTGATCCGGGCGGCGAATGTGCTGCGCCAGTACGACGAGGGCGAGGTGGCCGGCGTCTGGCGGCGGCTGTGCGAGCGGCTGGCGCCGGACGGGCTGCTGGTGGAGGGCACCTGCGACGAGATCGGGCGCCGGCACGTGTGGGTGGCGCTGGGGCCGGAGGGGCCGCGCACGGTGACCTTCGCGACCCGGCTCGGCTCGCTGGACCGGCCGTCCGATCTCGCCGAACGGCTGCCGAAGGCGCTGATCCACCGCAACGTCCCGGGTGAGCGGGTGCACGCCTTCCTGCGCGACTTCGACCGGGCGTGGGCGGCCGCGGCACCCTACGCCTCGCTGGGGGCCCGGCAGCGCTGGATCACGGCGGTGCGGGCGCTCTCGGGCGACTGGCCGCTGACGGACGGGGTGCGGCGGTGGCGCCAGGGCGAGGTCACGGTGGCGTGGGAGGCGCTGGAGCCCCGGGGGTGGTGAGGGGGCGCACTCGGGCGGCGCGAGGGCGCGTCCTCATCGCGCCGGGATTCACCCCCGCGGCGGGAACGGCCGGCGGGCACCGTTCGTCGGAGTGAGTGGGACGTCGGGGGTGCGGGGGTGGGGAGTGACGGAAGAGCGAAGTGCCGCCCGTAGGCCGGGGTGTGTCTGCCTCTGTTGCTTTTCAGTACGGCATGGCACGATCTGGTCGACGCCACATGTTACTGACGGTTAATCAGACAATTGACCGGTCTGGTTGCTGGATCTGCTCGAACAGTTGGGAACTGCTCGGAGGGGGAGCTCGTGTACCGACGCCACTGTGCCGCCGCGGCGATGACTCTGGTCTGCGCGCTGGCGGTCCTCGCCTCGCCGGTCCAGGCGTTCGCCGCACCGACACCGCCGGAGTCCGCCGACGGCGGCGGGAAGAGCCTGGAACAGGTGCGCGCGGAGATCGACGAGCTGTACCTGGAGGCGGGCGCCGCCACGGACGCGTACAACCTCGCCGAGGAGAAGGCGAAGAAGCAGTCGGGCGAGCTGGTCGAGCTGGCGCAGTCGATAGTCGAGGGCCAGGCGAAGATCGCCGCCCTCAAGAACCGGGCCGGCGCCCAGGCCCGCGAGGAGTACCGCAACGCCGGGCTGCCGCCGGGCGCGCGCCTCATGCTCAGCGGCGACCCGCAGCTCTTCCTCGACGGCATCAGCCGCACCCGCCAGGGCCAGCAGGCCACCAAGGGGCTCCTGGAGGAACTGACCAGGACGCAGCAGGACCTGGAGACGTACACCAAGGACGCCAGCACCAACTGGACCAAGCTCGAAGCCAACCGCGTCAAGCAGGCCAAGGCCAAGAAGAAGATCAACGCGCAGATAGCGGCGGCGAAGAAGCTGGAATCGCGGCTGGAGAAGGAGGAGCGGGCCCGGCTTCTCGAAATGGAGCGGGAGGCGGCGCGGCAGGCGCAGACCGCGTGGCTCGACTCCGGCGCGCTGAAGGAGATCAACCGGGACGCGAGCCCGCTCGGCAAGAAGGCGGTGGCCTTCGCGACCGCGCAGATCGGCAAGCCGTACGTATGGGGCGCGGAAGGCCCCAAGTCGTACGACTGCTCCGGGCTGACGTCCCAGGCGTGGGCGGCGGCGGGCCGCCCGATCCCGCGTACCTCGCAGGAGCAGTGGCGGCTGCTGCCGCACATCGCGATCGAGGACATGCGCCCGGGCGACCTGATCATCTACCACGCCGACGCCACCCACGTCGGCATGTACGTGGGCAACGGCCAGATCATCCACGCCCCCCGCCCCGGCCGCGACGTCACCCTGGCGGGCGCGGGCTCCATGCAGATACTCGGCGTGGTCCGCCCCGACGCGTAGCCCTCGGGCGGACGGCGGGGCGGAGCACGCTCCCGCGGATGTGGTGGCGCGACGCCACGCCGGACGCGTCACCCCCAAGTGAGGCGGGCCACTGCGGCGGTGAGTGGGGCGTGACCTTTGTCATGCCGGGATCGGGCGCCTCGGCGCGGCCGACCACGCCTGATCCGTGGTGGGACGCGGCTTATGGCGGTGCATATGCCGGGCCCGGCGGGCGGGTCGGCATTCCGTTCCCCTGGTCCGTACCGCTATGGTCCCCGTCTGGCGGGTCGTCGATCGTCGCTCCGCCGCGCCCTCGGGGGAGGGAAGGAAACCCGAACCGATGCCCGTATCCGTACCGCAGCCGTGTTCCGCGCCCGCCGCGGAGAACAGCTCCGGCGCCGGCCTCACCCTCCTCTTCATCGAGGACGACCCTGCGGGCACCTTCACCGCCCCGGAACTCTCCGCCGCGGCCGGTGCCCGGGTCCGTATCCGTGCCGCCCGGAACCTCACCGAGGCGGGCCGGCTCCTCACCGACGACGTGGACTGCATCCTGCTGGACCTGGCCCTGCCGGGCGGCGCCGAGGCGCGGGGCGACGGGGAGGGCGAGGAGGACCGGCTCGCCACCCTCAAGCACGTCCTGCGGATCGCGCCCCGGCACGCCGTGCTCGCCCTCACCGCGGAGGACGACGCCGAGCTGGCCGCCGAGGCGGTCCGGGTGGGCGCGCAGGACTATCTCTTCCGGGGCGAGCTGGACAGCAGACTGCTGAGCCGGGCCGTCCGCTACGCCGTCGAGCGCAAACGGGCCGACGTCGCGCAGCACCAGCTGACCGAGTCCCGGCTGCGCGCCCAGGAGAACGCCCGGCTGGAACGCGGGCTGCTCCCGACCCCGCTCCTCGACGGCTCCGACCTGCGCTTCGCGGCCCGCTACCGCCCGGGCCGCAGCCGCGCACTGCTCGGCGGGGACTTCTACGACACGGTCCGCACCCCGGACGGCACGGTGCACGCGATGATCGGCGACGTCTGCGGCCACGGCCCGGACGAGGCCGCGCTCGGCGTGGAACTGCGCATAGCGTGGCGCGCGTTGACGCTGGCGGGGCTGTGCGGCGACGAGCTGCTGTCCACGCTCCAGGAGGTCCTGGAGCACGAGCGGGAGAGCGAGGAGATCTTCGCGACGCTCTGCACGGTGGACATCGCCCCGGACGGCCGCCGCGCGGGCCTCTGCCTGGCCGGACACCCCGCGCCGCTGATCGCCCGCCAGGGACGGGCGGCGCAGCTGCTCCCGTACGAGGACGGCGGACCGGCCCTGGGCCTGCTGCCGCGTGCGCGGTGGCCCCGCCGGCAGGTGGAGCTGGGCGGGTCGTGGAGCCTGATGATGTACACGGACGGCCTGATCGAGGGCCGGGTCGGCGACGGCACGCAGCGCCTCGGCCAGGACGGCATGGTGGCGATGGTCAACCGCCAGCTCGCCGAGGGGCTGACCGGCGAGGAGCTGCTGGAAGCGGCGGTCACCCAGGTGCGGGAGCTGAACGGCGGGGAGCTGACGGACGACGTCGCGGTCCTGCTGCTCGACCGCGACCAGGAGACCGCCCGGCACCGGGCCCCGGGCGGCGCGCGGAGCGTGCACATCCCGCGCCCGCGCCCGGCCTCACCGGCGAGGGCTCAACGCCCGCCGTTGTAGGGGCCGTAGGGGCCGTCGCTGCTGGAGCCGCCGCGCCGGCGGCCGCCGCCGGTGACGGCCTTGAGGGCGGGCCGTACGTCCACGAAGAAGACGATCGTGGCGATCAGCCCGGCGAGCTGGAGGAAGAGCCACGGCACCCAGAGGTTCACCGCCACCGCGACGCCGAGGATGATCAGCCAGAACGACTTCTTCTGCTTGTCCGCGGCGCGGTAGGCGTCCTCGCGGACCATCAGGGCCATGACCAGAGCGACCACGGCGAGGACGAGCATGGCCGTGTAGAGCAGCCCGAGGAACGAGTTGAAGCCTTCGAGCAACATGATGTGCACCGCCTAGTCAGTGGATAGCGCCTCGCGGCCAAGGTACCGGGACAACGAACGGGCCACCCGGAATGTGCCCACCCGCCGCCCCGGCACACCTGCCGGGGACACCGGTGCTACTTGCCGGAGGGCGGGGTGGCCTTCGTCGCGGCGGGCTTCCGCGCGGGCGCCTTCTTGGCGGCGGCCGGCTTGGCAGCGGCGGGCTTGGCGGCGACCGGCTTCGCGGCGGCCGGCTTGGCCGTGGTGGCGGGCTTGGCCGTGGCCGGCTTCGCGGCGGGAGCGGCCTTCGCGGGGGCGGCCGGCTTCGGGGCGGCGGCCGGCTCGGACTCCTTGCGCGGCTCCACGACGACGGCGATCTCCACGATCTCGTCGGCGGTCTCGCCCCGCCACGTCCGCACGGTGCGCTCGCCGCGCTCGGCGACCTTCTCGTACGTCTCCCGGGCCCGTACGGCGTACTCGGCGGCCACGCCCACCCCGCGCAGCGCCAGGTCCTGGGCGTTCTCGCCGAGCTTCTTCAGGTCGGTGTCGAAGGCGCCGATCACCTCGGTGACCTTGGCCTGGAGCGTCGCCTGCGCCTCACGGGCCTGCTCGGCGACCTTCTCCTGCACGGCCTTGGGGTCGGTGTTCCGTACGGCCTCGATCCGCTCCGGGGCCTCGGCCCGCAGCTGTTCGAGCAGCGCGGGCACCTTGCGGGCCTGGCGCACGGCCAGGTCGGCGGTGCCGGCGGCGAAGTAGAGGGGGTCGGGTCGGTGAGGGTCTTGCGCAGGTCATCGGTGATGGCCATGACTGTGGTCCTCCCGGATCATCAGACTGGGTGTGAGGGTGAAGGAACTCTCAAGCTGTATCGGCAGCACTGCCGTCGGCATTGACAGGAGTTCCGGCCTCGGGCTCGTCGTCCAACCCGTTCTCCTTGCGGAAGGACGCGTAGATCTGGAGCAGCACGCTCTTCTGGCGCTCGTTGATCGACGGATCGGCGAGGATCACCGCCCGCGTCTCCAGCTCGTCCTGCTGCCGCTCGTCCAGAATCCCGGCCCTTACGTACAGGGTCTCGGCGGAAATGCGCAGCGCCTTGGCGACCTGCTGCAACACCTCGGCGCTGGGCTTGCGCAGCCCGCGCTCGATCTGGCTCAGGTACGGGTTGGACACCCCGGCGGCATCGGCGAGCTGCCGCAGGGAGAGCTGCGCACTGCGGCGCTGCTCCCGCAGATACTCGCCGAGATTGCCGACGCTGAGTGAGGCCATGCCTCGATGCTGCCCCGTCTTGCTAACTTTTGCAAGCACCCGCTTGCAAAAGTGTTCTGTCTTACCCGTCGGCCTGATGGTGACTCGCAGCGACGACTGTCAGTGGCTCGCCGTACGGTCTGCCCATGGTTGATCAGCAGTGGAGCGGTGTTCGTCAGCGTGTGGTCGCGTTGCGCGCCCAGCCATCGAGCGGCAAGGTGTTCGGCTCGCTCGGGCACAGGTGGGTCCTGGAAGACCCGCTGACCGATGACGGGCTCGCCGAACTCGAAGCGCAGATAGGCGTGCGGTTGCCGGATGGCTACCGGAGCTTCCTCACCCGCGTGGGCGCCGGCGGCGCGGGTCCCGCATACGGCCTCTTCCCCGTTCGCCGTGTGCGGGGCCGCTGGCGCTGGGAAGGGGACGGTGCCGAGCTGGCCGACCTGGCCATGCTCGCCCGGCCCTTTCCTGAGCACGGTCCGGATCCCGAAGACCTCGACGCACTTCTCGCCGTACGCCCGGAAGAAGAGGACTTCGAGGAGATCGAGGACTTCGACGACGCCATCGAGGCATGGGACGAACGCTGGGAAGCCCTGATGTACGCCCCCGAGCGCACAGCCGGCGCCATCGTGATCTCCCACCTCGGCTGCGCCCAGAGGGAGTGGCTGGTCATCAGCGGCCCCCACCGCGGCAGCATCTGGTCCGACTGTCGGGCAGACGACGCCGACCTCGTCCCGCTCCTCGACCAGGACGGGAAGCCGGTCACCTTCGCCCGCTGGTACAACGACTGGCTGCGAGAGGCGGAGCTCACCGCACACCAACCGGCTACGAACGCCTGACGTGGGACGGACCCACCGCCCGGGACAGTTGCCGCTGCGAGTCAGCAGGGTTCGCCGGGGCGCTCGACCTCGTACTCCTCGTTCCCCAGGCCCCACGCCAGGTCTTCGCTCCGGCTCCACGCGGTTGCTGGGTGAGTTGCGGCCAATCCGTCGTACGGGGGTCCAACCAGGCGGGTCGGACGGCCAGGATGGGCGGATGGGAAACATGTCGGTACGCCGGCTCGACCTCGGGTACTTCGTCCGCCCCGCCTCGGAGACGGGCGGCCCGCAGCCGCGCGTCGAGCCGGTCCTCGCTTATCTGGTCCGGCACGACGACGGGCTGCTTCTCTTCGATACCGGTATCGGCGACGCGGGTCCGGAGACCGAGGCGCACTACCGGCCCCGGAGGCGGGCGTTGCGGGAGGCCCTGTCGGGGCCGGGGTCGGGCTCGACGACATCTCCATGGTCGTCAACTGCCATCTGCACTTCGACCATTGCGGCGGGAATCCCCTCCTGGCCGGCCGCCCCATTCTGGTCCAGGACGTCGAACTGGCCACCGCCCGCGCCGGCGACTACACCGTCGACGCGCTGATCGACTTTCCCGGCGCGATGTACGAGGAAGTCTCCGGCGAAGTCGAAATCCGGCCGGGGATCCGGATCGTGCCCACGCCCGGGCACACCGACGGGCACCAGTCGCTGGTGCTCCGGCGGAATGACGGCACGGTGGTCCTCGCCGGGCAGGCGCACGACTTCGCCTCCCACTTCGCGTCCGCACAGCTGGCCCGCCACGCGGCCCGGGAAGGCGTGGAGCCGCCGCTACCGCCGTACCACCCCTGGCTGGACCGGCTGGCCGCATTCGACCCGCGTCGCGTGCTCTTCGCGCACGACTGCTCGGTATGGGAGCCGGCGCGTTCCTGAACGAACCGGAGACCCCTGCATGCCGGGGCGCCGACTACCCGACACCGGAATGGATTGCCGTCGGTACGGGTGCCGGACCGGGAGCCCCCTCCTCAGCCGCGCCCCCCGAGGAACCCCGCCACCGCCGCCCCGAACGCCTTCGCGTCGTCCGCCCACGGATAGTGCCCCGCCCCCGGCTGCACCACGAGCGTGGCGTCCCGGAACAGAGCGCCGAGCGCGGCCACCGCTCGCGGCGGGCTGTTCAGGTCGTACGCGCCGGCCAGCAGCAGGACGGGGGCGGCGAGGGAGGCGAGGGCCTTGCGGGTGGCCGGTGGGTCGAACGCGCCCTCGGCGCCGAAGAGGGCGACGGACTCCGGGTTGCCGGGGCGGCCCAGCTCCTGCAATCGGCGGGCCGCGTCGTCCCAGCGGCCGTGGAAGAACGGTTCGACGGCCGCCCAGTCCGTGCCGTTCCCGCGTGTGATCGCCTCCAGCGCGGGGAAGGCCGCCGGGAACCACGGCTCACCGCTCCTCAGCCGCGCGAGCGCCCGCCGCTCGTCCCCGGTGAGGTCGATGCCGACGGCCCGCGTGCTCGGGGCGATCAGGGCCAGCCTGCCGATCCGGTCCGGGTGGCGCTCCGCGTACCGCACCGCGATGTTCGCCCCGGCGGAGTGGCCCAGCAGGTCGATGCGGGCGAGCCCGAGGTGGCGGCGCAGCGCCTCCACGTCCTCGGCCAGGCGGTCGCAGCGGTACGTGGAGGCGTCCTCCGGGACCGCCGAGCCGCCGTTGCCGCGCAGATCGGGGACGACCAAGCGGCGGTGGGCCGAAAGACCGCCGAGGTCGCCCAGATACCGGGAGTCGGTAGGGCCGCCCGGCACGCAGAGGAGCGGGTCGCCGGGGCCGTCCCCGTACACGCGGTAGGCGAGCGGGGTGCCGTCGGGCGCGGTGAAGGTATGCGTGGTCATGAGGGCAGAATGACAGCCATAACCAGGTTGTACAACCTGGTTGTAAAGCCCGCGTGTATAACTGGGTCGTGGCAGGCGATCAGAGGCAGAGACACGGCAGCAGCACCCCCGCACTCACCGAGGCGCAGGCCGCGCGCATGCTCGCCGGGATGAACGAGGTCATCCGCGCGGGCGAGGAGACGCGTCGGCTGCGCACCGAGATGATCAAGGTGCTCGCGGACCTCGGCTGGACCCAGGAGCGCATCGCCCGCCTCACCGACATGAGCCAGCCCGCCGTCTCCAAGCAGGTGGTCAAGCACCGCGACGCCGGACCGCCCCGGCCTCTCGGCCTGGCGCTCGGCCAGGACGATCCCCCGTGGCTGGAGGGGCGGCTGTGGGCCGTGGCCGAGGACATCGCGGAGACGTACGGCTCCGCCGCGCACTGCCGCCCCGCCGTCGACGCCCTCGCGCGCGGCCGGCAGCGCTTCACACCCGAGACCGTCGACGCGCTGCGCCGGCTCGTCGAGGAGGACCTGCGGCGGTACGAGGGCGAGTTGGCCGCGCACCGGGCCGCGTACGACGAGATCAGCCGCGCGCTCGACGTGCCGTCGCGGGCCGCCGGCACCCCGCCCGGCTCCGCTTCCGTACGCCGTACGCTCGCCCACCGCCTGCAACTCGACCGGCTGCAAGGCGAAGTGGCCGAGGACACCCCCTAGGCCCGTCGGCACGGCCTCGCCCGACGACGCGTGGCGCCCTGGGAAGGCGTTCCTCCGCCGGTGGCACACGGGCTGACCCCGCCTCAGAACACGTCCGGGCACCACGCCCGCCGCGCCGCCCGGAACACCGGGTCCGCCTTCGCCGCCGCGCCCGGGGTCAGCTCATCGACCCGGCCCAGCGCCGCCAGCCGCAGGACCGATTCGTCACCGAGCCACAGCGTCCCCAGCTCCCGGACGTCCAGCGCCAGGTCCGCCGAGCGCGTCGTCGGCGCGCAGGTGGCGCCGTCCGGCGTGGCGTCCAGGTGGAAGCGGCCGGCCGCGTAACCCGCCGCGTCCCGGATCTCCAGCACCAGCGACCCGGGCACCGCGTACGTACGGGCCTCAAGGGCGCGTACGACGTCCAGGACGCGCACCCACAGGAAGTCCGCCTGCGTCACCACACGCGCCGCGCGCGGGTCCGGCAGCAGCAGCGGGAGCAGGTCGTCCGCCGGGCGGATGCCGGTACGGATGGTGGAGATCCAGTCCACCGAGCACAGGAAGTGCCACAGCGCCCGCTCCGCCGCCGGGGTCACCGCGATCATGTCGCGCACCTTCGCCCCGTTCAGCGGCTGCTTCGCGTCGCCCCAGTTGTCGTCGGCGCGGTAGACCAGCATCCCGTCGACCGTGCCGTCCGCGCCCCGGTACACGGCGTAGAAGGGTTCGGTCCAGTGGTCCTGGGCGAAGACCCCCTCCCCCGTGCTCTTGTCCCACCAGCGGCCGTCCCGGCTCACGGCACCGTGCTGCCGGGCCCGCAGCCGGTCGTGCAGCGCGGGGCCCAGCTTCCGGATCTCCGCGCCGTCCACCAGGTCGATCCGGCCACCGTCGCCGTCCGCCGGGACCCGGCGGTGCGGGTCGAGGCCCGTGCGGTGGACGTCGATCTCCCACACGGTGGCCCCGGCCGCCGGGCCGAAGCCGTACCGCCCGTAGATCGGGTACTCGGCGGCGATCAGCGTCGCCGCCACGTCCCCGCCCTCCTTCGCCTCCGCCAGGTCGTCGGCCATCAGCCGCGTGAGCAGTCCGCGCCGGCGGTGCGTCGGCGAGACGGTGACGTTGGTGACCGCGTCGGTCGGCACCGTGGCACCGCCGACCACCGTCAGCTCCTGCGCGAACGAACGGAACGTCGCCACGCACCGCCCCGCGTCGAACGCCCCGCGCGTACGCGAGAGGTCCATGTACGCCAGGCGCCCCGACACCTCCTCCTCCGGCGGGGTGGGCGGCCGGAGGAAGCCGGTGTTCAGGGCGCGCAGCCAGTCGGGGAACTCGGACGGGGTGACGGGGCGGATATCGAGGGCGTTCATGCGCCCCACGCTAGGCAGCGCGATACGGGATGTCGCCCGGTTTTGGCGCCCGCACGCGCGGGAAGAGCCGAGGGCTCAGAACGCCGCCCGGATCTCCCCCACCTCGGCCCCGCCGCCCAGCAGCGGCGCCCGGCCGATCCGCCCGACCACCGGCGCGTCGACCCCCAGCAGCCCCAGCGCGCGGGCCAGGACCGGGCCCAGTGCCCGGGTCGAGCCGTCGTCGATCTTGAAGGCCAGGGCCCGGCCGTCCGCCAGGGCCACCGCCTGCACGGCCTCCGCGCCCATCTTCGACAGGGTGCCGGGCACCTCGCGCATCAGCCAGGTGTCGGGACGCCGGGTGCCCGCCACGTACTCCGGGTGCGCGCGCATCGCGTCCGCCACCCGGCGCTCCGCCGTACCCGGCTCCGCCAGGACGAAACTACGGAACGCGCGCGCCAGGCCCACCAGCGAGACAGCCATCAGCGGCGCCCCGCAGCCGTCCGTACCGACGGCGGCGACCTCCTCGCCCGCGGCCTCCTCCACGACCTGGTGCACCAACTGCTGGAGGGGGTGCGCCGGGTCCAGATAGCCGTCCATGTCCCAGCCCTTGTGCGCGCAGGCGGCGAGCATCGCCGCGTGCTTGCCGGAGCAGTTCATCGTGAGGCACTCGCGGACCTGGCCGGCGGCCAGATACGCCTCGGCCTCCACCGCGTCCAGCGGCAGGTCCGGCGGGGTCTGGAGGTCCTCGGGCGACAGCCCGTGCTCGGTGAGCATCTTGCGTACGAGATCGAGGTGGAAGCCCTCGCCGGAATGGCTCGCGGCGGCCAGCGCCAGCCGCTCCCCCGACAGGTCGAGCCCGGCCCGCAGCACCGCCGCCGCCTGCATCGGCTTGTTCGAGGAACGCGGGAAGACCGGCGCCGCCGGGTCGCCCAGGGACAGTTCCACGCTGCCGTCGGCGGCCAGCAGGACCAGCGAGCCCCGGTGGTGGCCCTCGGTGAAGCCGGACCGCACGACCTCGGCCAGCACGGGCAGGCCGGGGGCCGGGTCGGATATGGCGGGGTTACGGGCTGCGCTGGAGGTCATGGTGGCCTTCCGGGGGCGGGCGGGACCGCCCCCGGAGGGATCACCTCAGGCGAGCAGGTCGTCTACTTGTGCTTCCCCGTCACGGTACCTGCGGGCGATCTCCGCGCCGCAACCGTCCGCCGTGCGCTGGAGCCGGTGCCTGCGCCGGGAGACCTGCTGCTCGTAGCGGACCAGCCGCCCCATCGCGGTGTGCAGCTCTTCGTCCGTCCGGGCGTCGAGGTCGGACAGCTCCACCTCGGCCAGCGTCTCGGCCGCCAGCTTGCGGTACTCGTCGCTGCGCGGCGTGGACAGCGTGACGTGCCGGGCGGACGAGCGCTGCGGGGACGGGGCGTCGGCGAGGATCTCCGACAGCCGGTCCACCACCGGCGACTCCGGGTCCCGGCGCCGCGCCAGCTCGGCCTTCAGGATGTCGATCCGCCCCTGCACCAGCCGCCGCACATAGCTGAGGTCGGCCTCGTCGCGCTGGGCGTCGCGGCGCAGCGCGCGCAGCTCCGGCAGGCGCAGGGCGGCCAGTTCGGCCCGGGTCCCGCCGTCGCCGGTGTCGTCGCCCTGCCCGGTCCGCTGTACGGGTGGGCGCATGGTGCTGATGCTCGTACCGTTGCCCGTGCTGCTGCTGACACCGGGGCGCGCGACCGGCACTGCGCCCGGGGACTGCCCGGTTCCATGCGTGCTCATGCTTGTGTCCATCCCCTCGACCCGGTGCGTCGGCGCACCGCCTCCCGAGCATCGTGCCACCCCGAGGGGCCTTCTGAGGTTGCTCTGTACCCGTTCGGCCCAAGATAGGTTGGTCTGTATGCGTGCAGTGGTACAGAGGGTGGATGGTGCGAGCGTCACGGTGGCGGACGCCGCGGACGGCGACGGCGGTTCCCGCGTCGTCGGGGAGATAACCGGCGAGGGCCTGTGTGTCCTGGTGGGGGTGACCCATGAGGACACCCCGGAGAAGGCGGCGCAGCTCGCCCGGAAGCTCTGGTCGGTCCGCATTCTGGAGGGCGAGAAGTCCTGCTCCGACGTGAATGCGCCGCTTCTGGTGATTTCGCAGTTCACCCTCTACGGGGACGCCCGGAAGGGCCGCCGCCCCACCTGGAACGCCGCCGCGCCCGGCGAGGTCGCCGAGCCCCTGGTGGACGAGGTGGTGGCGCAACTGCGGGCGCTCGGGGCGACGGTGGAGACGGGCCGGTTCGGGGCGGACATGCGCGTCTCGCTCACCAACCACGGCCCGTTCACCGTCATCGTCGAGGTCTGAACCCCGCTCCCCGGCCCGTTTACGGCTCTACGACGGTCTCCTGGGCCGCCGCCGTGTCCCCGGCCAGCAGGTGGGCGTCGACCGCCACGTTCCGCTTCACCAGGGCGAGGGCGATCGGGCCCAGCTCGTGGTGGCGGGCGGACGTGGTGACGAAACCCAGCTGGCGCCCCTCCGGCCCGTCCGACGCGAGCCGGACCGGGGTGCCGGGGCCCGGCAGGTGGACCTCGCTGCCGTCCAGGTGCAGGAAGACCAGGCGGCGCGGCGGCTTGCCCAGGTTGTGCACCCGGGCGACGGTCTCCTGACCCCGGTAGCAGCCCTTCTGGAGGTGCACGGCGACGCCGATCAGGCCCAGCTCGTGCGGGATGGTGCGGTGGTCGGTCTCGAAGCCGAGCCGCGGCCGGTGCGCCTCCACGCGCAGCGCCTCGTACGCCAGCACCCCGGCGACCGGGCCGTGCTCCGCCGCGTACGCCTCCAGCTCGGCGCGCGGCAGGAACAGGTCGCGGCCGTGCGGTGTCTCGCGTACGACGGCCCCGTCCGGGACCTCGGCGATCGAGCCGGCCGGGAGGTACACCACCGCGAAGTCCTCGGTGCGGTCGGCGACCTCCACCCGGTAGAAGAACTTCATCGACTCCAGGTAGGCGATGAGGTCGGCCTGCGTACCCGGTTCGACGTGCATCCACACCGTCTCGCCGTCGTCCACGAGATACAGGGCGTGTTCGATGTGGCCGTTCGCGCTGAGGATGAGCGCTTCGGTGGCTTGGCCCGGGGCCAGCTCGGTGACGTGCTGCGTGATCAGGAGGTGCAGCCAGGCCAGCCGGTCGCTGCCGGTGACGGCGACGACGCCGCGGTGCGAGAGGTCGACCAGGCCCGAACCGTCGGCGAGGGCGCGCTGCTCGCGGAACAGGTCGCCGTAGTGCGCGGCGACGCCTTCGTCGCGGCCCTCGGCGGGGACGGCGCCGGGCAGGGACAGCAGGGGGCTCTTCATGCGACCAGCGTACGACTGGTTTTCGGGCCCCGGCGGCCCGGTGCCCGACGGTCCGGCCGCCCGGTGCCTCAGGCCCCGTCCGCCGGTGCCGGAGCGGCGGCGTCCGCGCCGTCCTCCGCCGCCTTCGCCGCGCAGTCGGCGCAGCGGCCGAAGATCGCGAAGTGCTTCATGTCCGTCTCGAACCCGAACGCGCCGCGCAGCTTCTCGGTGAACTCCGCGACCACGCTCACATCGGCCTCGATCACGTCCGCGCAGTCCCGGCACACCAGGTGGATGTGGTGGTGCCGGTCCGCCAGGTGGTACGTGGGAGCGCCGTGCCCCAGATGGGCGTGGCTGACCAGCTCCAGCTCCTCCAGGAGCTCCAGCGTCCGGTAGACCGTCGAGATGTTCACGCCCGACGCGGTCCGGCGCACCTCGGAGAGGATGTCGTCGGGCGTCGCGTGTTCGAGCGTGTCGACGGCCTCCAGGACCAGCTGGCGCTGCGGGGTCAGCCGGTAACCGCGCTTCCGGAGATCGGTCTTCCAGTCGGTGCTCACCACAGCCCCCAGTGTAGGTCCGGGCGGACGGCGACTCGGCGGAACGGACGGCTACTTGAAGAAGGCGATCCCGTCGTCCGGCAGGTCGCCGAGGCTCTTGGCCATCGCCTCGACCTCCTCGGGCGTGACGGTCTTCTTCAGGTGCGCCGACATGTAAGGACGCAGCTCGACCTCGGGCGTCGCCTTCTCGCCGACCCACATCAGGTCGCTGTTCACATAGCCGTAGAGCCGCTTGCCACCGCTGTACGGGCCGGAGGCCGCGGTACGGGCCACCGCGTCGGTGACCAGGTCGATCTGCGGCTTCTTGTCGGCCAGCTCGCCGTACCAGATCTCGATGACGCCCTGGTCGCGGGCCATGACGACCTCGACCTTGCGGTCCTTGTCGATGCGCCAGTAACCGGTCTCGGTCTCCAGCGGGCGGGCCTTGTTGCCATCGGCGTCGAGGACCCAGGAGTGCGAGGTGTACTCCAGGAAGTCACGGCCGTCGTGGCTGAAGGTGACCTCCTGACCGAAGTTGCACTTCTCGGCGCCCGGGAAGTCGGAGACTCCCGCGCCCACCCAGTTGCCCAGGAGGAAGGCCAGCGGGACGAGGTCCGGGTGGAGGTCGGACGGGATCTCGATCATGAGCGGCTCAGTCGATCTGTGAGGCGGGAGGCGGGAACGCCGGGAACGGGGAGGTGGTCAGCGCTGACCCTGGTACAGCTTCTTCACGGTCACGGCGGCGAAGGCGAGGACGCCGACGCAGACCAGGACCAGCAGGGCGGAGAAGAATGCCTCAAGCACGGGGGGCTCCTCGGACGAGCGGTTTGGCGGCAGTACAGGGCAGTACAGGACCGGGCCCCAGCCTAATAGGTGGGGCCCGGTCCTGCCGTTCCGGGGCCGGTCAGCCCAGGAGCTGGTTCTGGAGGATGAGCGTCTGGTGGAACGGCACGCCGGGCGTCCCGGCACCGCCCTTGCGGGACTGGACGACCACGGCGAGGGTGTCCCCCGCGATGACGAAGCCCGTCCGCACCTGCGCGGCGCCGTAGGGCTTCGGCTCGCTGAAGACGTACGAGGCCGTGGCCTCCACCTTCCCGCCGCCCTTCCAGCTCTCGTCGAGCTCCATCTCGTGCGCGCCGAGCATGTCGTCCCCGGCCGACGCCCCGATGAAGCGGTCGTCGCGGTACGCGTCGGCGTCGTCAGCCGAGCTGAACTGGAGCAGGTAGATCCGGTTCGACGTGCCGTCGGGCATGGTCCAGCCGCGTGCCGCGATGTGCCGCAGGGTGCCCTCGCGCAGGGTGTCGCCGATGCCGGCGCGCCCGCCCTCGGTGAACTCGGACGCGAACTGCTCGTTGCTGACCCAGCCGCCCTTGAGCTTCTTGTCCACCGTGGCCCCGGCCGGGGCGGGCAGCAGCAGCTCGCGCAGGTCGGCGTGGTGGATCTCGGACGGGTTGCCGTCGCTGTAGGGGCGCGGTTTGTCCGCCGGGAGCGCGGGAAGGGCGAGTGCCGGGTAGTCCCAGCGCCCGTCGTCCTCGGTGGCCAGACCGGGTACGTCGGTGCGCTCCATCGAGGTGATGCCGTACGCCGTTCCCGCCCCGGCCGCGCCGAAAACCAGCACGGCGGCGGTCCACCGCGCCACGGCCCGCAGCACCCGGCGCGGGGGCCGGGGCCCCTGCACCACGGGGGCCGGGGCAGGAGCGGCATGGGCGGGAGGTCCGGGGCCGGTGGCGCCGCCACGGGCTCCGGCCCGGTCGCGGGCGCGGCCGTCTGCTCGGTCATACGTACTCCCCCGGGGACGTGATGTGCTTCAGCTGGTCCTTCACCAGTTCGGCGACGGCCGACTTGCGGAACGGCTCGACGCCCGACGCCGAGAAGGTGACCATCACCTCGCCCTCGTACGCCATGCAGAACATGCCCTCGATCCGCAGGTCGTCGTCCTTCGGGTCGAGGAAGCAGGAGGCGTTCTTCGGGTGGCCGGCGATCTTCGGGCCGTCGCGCAGGACGTCGATGCTGTCGAAGAGGTCGTGCCGGAAGGTGTAGAGGTCCCGGACGGCCTTCTTGTCCTTCATCCGGACCAGCTGGGTGTCGACGACCAGGTCGTTGTCGTGCGAGGCGTACGTGCGGACGGCCAGGCCCTGGATGTGGAGCTTGTCGATCCGCTTCTCGAACTCCCGCCGCTGCCGGCCCGACAGGCCGCGCCCGCCGTCCTTCATCTCGGCGGTGGCCGCAGCGCCGCTCAGCTCGGCGTCGTTGCCGTACGTGCCGGAGTCCGGGCCGAGCCGGTAGCCGGCCGGGACGGGCAGCAGCAGCTTGCTCAGCTCGGTGGTGGCCCGTCCCCGCTCCAGGTCCCCGGCGGGGTCCTTGGCCGGCTCGTGGGCGGGTTTCTGCCAGAGCCGGGTGGGAACGGCGCGGTCCGCGTCATCGACGGTGACCTTCGTGTACGCGGCTGCGCCGCCGACCGCGGCGAGCACCAGCACGACGGGGAGGGCCGCGAGGACCACCCGGCGCGCCCGGCCCTTGCTCACGGGAGCGGGCGCCTCGAAGGGATTGTCGTCGTTCACAGGCGCTCCAGCTGTCGCTCGGCCAGCGTCCGGATGTCCTTCTTGCTGATCGGAGCGCTGTCGAAGATATGGATGTCGACCATCACGTCACCCCGGCTGAAGATCGCCCTGGCCTGGTAGAAGGGCAGGTAACCGGCCTTGCGCTCGGCCGGGAAGACGTAATAGCGGCCCTCGGCGCTGCCCTTGATCGCGGTGCCCTCGTTGCCGGCAGCACGCTTCTCGGGCATGTACGAGCGCTGGTCCTCGGCGTGCGCGGCGGCAGCCGCGCCCGAGGTGAACTGCACCAGGTACACGTCGGCCGCGCGGTACTCGCCCTTCTTCCAGGTCGTGCCCGCCACCCGGCGGAGGCCCTGGTCGAGGAGGTCGCTGAACATGTACTCCTCGTTCTCGAAGTTCATGGCGTAGCTCTCGACCCCCAGCCACCCGTCCTGGGTGAGGGCGGTCAGGCTCTTGTCCTCCTGCCAGCCCTTCGGCCGGGGCACGATGAGCTTGCGCAGGTCGCCGTCGGTGCGGACCCGGCGGTCCTGCGAGGCCGGCAGCGGGTCGGGCTCCTTGCCTGCGGGCAGGGCCTTCGCCGGGTACGCCAGACCCGGCTGCGAGAGCGCGGCGAGCGGCGTCGGGGCGCGGTCGGCCTGCACCGCGTAACCGGTCGCGACGCCGCCGGCGATGCCGAGCACGAGCGCGGCGGCGATGATCAGGGTCGTACGCCCGCGCGGGCGCCGCTTCACGGCGACGGCGGGCTCCACGGCCGGCTCCACGGCGGGCTCCACAATGGGCTCCGGATGCTCCCCCGCCTCGGCCACCTCGGCCGCGTCGACGGGCGGCTCGGGCTGCCCGTCGGAAATGCTGTCTTTCGGATGCAAAATGGGTCCCCCACGAGACCTTGAAGCACGGATTCCGTTATCCGCGCACACAACTGACCCACAGGTACGGGGTGGGGTTGTGCGGCCGACGATTACAGTTCCGTATATGCCGAAGAAGCTCGTGATCAAGGTGACCGCAGGTGCCGACTCCGCCGAGCGCTGCTCGCAGGCGTTCACCGTGGCGGCGGTGGCCGTCGCCAGCGGGGTGGAGGTTTCGCTCTGGCTGACCGGGGAATCGGCGTGGTTCGCCCTCCCCGGCCGCGCCGCCGAGTTCGAACTGCCGCACGCCGCACCGCTGCCGGACCTGATCGAGTCCATCCAGGCGGGCGGCCGGATCACCCTGTGCACGCAGTGCGCGGCCCGGCGCGACATCACCGAGGAGGACGTCCTGGAGGGCGTGCGGATCGCCGGGGCGCAGGTCTTCGTCAGCGAGATCATGGCCGACGGCGTACAGGCGCTCGTCTACTAGAGGCGCCCGGCCCCGAGAACCTTCTCAGCCGCGCCGCTTCCGGCCGTCCAGCTCGTCCCACCACGCGTCCGACTCCGGATCACCGGTGGCGCCGCCGTCCTTGCCGCCGCTCTTCGCATCACGGGGCGGCGGCTGCTGCTGCTCCTGCCCGCCGGGCTCGTCCCACCAGCGGTCCTCCGGCCCCTTGCGGTTGCCGACCATCGCCGCGACGGGCGGGATCACCATCGCGACCACACACATCGCGATGGCGGCGGGCATCGACCAGAGCCTCACGAAGGCCCAGGCCGAGACGAAGAGGACGAGGCATACGCCCATCAGTACGAAGTAGGCGCGCCGGCGTCGGCGGTACATGAGTCCAGCGTAGGCCCGATCGGCCCGCTCGGCCGGTCCGGAGGAAACCCGCACTTCAGGCGCGCAGCGCGAAGGGCCGTACCCATGCCAGGCAAGCGTCCAAACCCCCTGGGGTACGGCCCTTCGGCCGGTCATCGGCTGCGCCGACGGTCGTCGTCTCAGACGGCGATGGCCACCTCGGCCAGGCCACCGGTCTGCGCGACGACCGTGCGGTCGGCGGTGCCGCCGGGGACGAGGGCGCGAACGGTCCAGGTGCCCTCGGCCGCGTAGAAGCGGAACTGGCCGGTCGCCGAGGTCGGGACCTCGGCGGTGAACTCGCCGGTCGAGTCCAGCAGGCGGACGTAGCCGGTGACGGGCTCGCCGTCGCGGGTCACGCTGCCCTGGATGGTGGTCTCACCGGGCTTGATGGTCGAAGCGTCGGGGCCGCCGGCCTTTGCTCCACACATGGTTCAGTCCTTCTGGTCGGGGGAACGTGCTGGTCCGGGTCGTACGGATTACTTGTTGGCGCCGAGCTCGATCGGCACGCCGACGAGGGAGCCGTACTCGGTCCACGAACCGTCGTAGTTCTTGACGTTCTCCTGGCCGAGCAGCTGGTGCAGCACGAACCAGGTGAGCGCGGAGCGCTCGCCGATGCGGCAGTACGCGATGGTGTCCTTCGACAGGTCGACCTGCTCGGCCTCGTAGAGGGCGCGCAGCTCGTCGTCCGACTTGAAGGTGCCGTCGTCGTTGGCGTTCTTCGACCACGGGATGTTGCGGGCGCTCGGGACGTGGCCGGGGCGCTGCGACTGCTCCTGCGGGAGGTGCGCCGGGGCGAGCAGCTTGCCGCTGAACTCGTCGGGCGACCGCACGTCGACCAGGTTCTGGGTGCCGATGGCCTTCACGACGTCGTCGCGGTAGGCGCGGATCGACTCGTCCTGAGGCTGCGCCTTGTACTGCGTGGCCGGGCGGGACGGGACCTGGTCGCCGTCCACGAGGTCGCGGGAGTCCAGCTCCCACTTCTTGCGGCCGCCGTCGAGCAGGCGGACGTCCTGGTGGCCGTAGAGCTTGAAGTACCAGAACGCGTAGGACGCGAACCAGTTGTTGTTGCCGCCGTAGAGGACGACCGTGGTGTCGTTGGCGATGCCCTTCGCGGACAGCAGCGCCTCAAAACCGGCCTGGTCGATGAAGTCGCGGCGGACCGGGTCCTGGAGGTCCTTCGTCCAGTCGATCCGGATCGCGTTCTTGATGTGGTTCTTCTCGTACGCGGAGGTGTCCTCGTCGACCTCGACGATGGCGACCTGCGGGTCGTCGATGTGGGCCTCGACCCAGTCGGCGTCTACCAGGACGTCACTGCGGCTCATTGTGTTTCTCCTCCGGGGCAGTCTGCGGCGAGATGGTGCACGGGTCGTGCGTGATGCGGATGTGCGGGGCGCGGGCCGGACCCGTATCCACGGGCGGCATGCGGGACGGCCCCGACGTGCGGTCGAAGGGCCTGGGAATGCGGGAAACCGGGCGTCCCGCTCAGACAGTGCGACAGAGCATGGCGGCGACGCGGCACAGGTCCACTGCCCGCCGCTTCGTGAGATCCGCCTGGCCACCCTGAGGGAGGCCGCCAATAGAGCACTGCATGGGACCGATCGTAGGGAGGTACGGGCGAACATGTCACCGCCGTGTCGCATATTGAGACAGGATCGTCCGCATTGCGGAATGATTGCCTCTGCGGCGCAGGCCCTGCGCCGTCGCGCGCGGCGCGGGAGCCGTCGGCCATCTGCGGACCGGACCGGCCCGTCTCACTATGTGGCCGGGCCACCCATCCCTACCCGCGCGTGGACCCGGTCATCCCGCCAGGCGCACCCCGGTGCCGGTCCCCGAGATCTCCAGACCGTCCTCGGTCGGCTGGATCCTCTCCAGTTTCAGGCCGTTCGGCAGCCCGCCGACCTCGCGCTCGAAGTCGGTCTTCTCGCGGACCAGCTTCTCCAGGCCGGGAATGCCCTCGCCCGGCACCTTGTCCGCGTGGACGCGGACGGTGCGGCCGTCGAGCAGCGTGACCGTGGACAGGACGCTGCGCGAGATCGGGCGTCCCAGGACGTTGACCGTGCCGGTCACCTTCACCTTGTTCTTGCCGCCGTACTCGACCTTGACGCCGTCGCTGGCGGCCTTGGTCAGGTCCTCGTACGAGATGACGACCGTCCCGGTGGCGCGGTCGGCGACGGCGCCCGAGAAGCCGTCGGTCAGCCGCACGTCGCGCAGTTCGGCGTCCAGGGTGGAGATCCGCAGCGTGCGTCCCCCGGCGCGGGTCTCGATGCCGGTGAGCCGCACGTCGACCTCGTCCAGCTCCGAGCCGGCGAGCTGGGTGAGGAACGGGAAGCCCCTGACGGAGATGTCGGTGGAGCCGATCCGCGTGCCCGGGATCTCCACCCGGTTCTCGGCCTGCGACTCGGCGATGTACACCGCCACCCGGTCCACGGCCACGAACAAGGCCGCCAGGACCACCAGGGCGATGCCCCATATTCGCAGTGCACGCATGCCTGTCCTTCCCCCCACCCAGCCGCCCGTACGGCGTGATCGACGTGCGAAAGCCCCCAACGGTTCCCCGTGGAGGGCTTCGCCATGCGGATGGAGCGGTACGGATCCGAGCGGTACGGGACTACGTCAGCACGCGGCCCAGCACATAGACGGCCGGCGCCGCCGCGGTCAGCGGCAGGGCCACACCCGCCGTCATGTGCACGAAGCGTGACGGGTAGTCATAGCTCGCTACCCGCAGCCCGATCAGCGCGCAGACCCCGGCGGCGAGGCCGAGCAGCGCCCCCTTCGCCCCCAGGTCCGTGGCTGCCCCCGCCACCGCGCCTGCCCCCGCCGCGACGGCCAGCGCGGCCACCACGGACACCGGAGCGGGCAGCGGCAGCGCCCGTACGAGCACGGCGGCGGCCACGGCGACCGCGCCCACCGTCACGGCGTCCGGGACGGCCGCGAGGTGGCCGGCCGCCAGCACCGCGAGGGCGGCCGAGGCGACGGTGGCCATGAGGCCCTGCATCCGCTCGTCGGCGCCGGCCCGGCTGCGCAGCTGGAGGACCACGGTGAGCAGCACCCAGACGCCGAGCGTGCCGATGATCGCGGCCGGACCGTTCTCCCGGCCCGCCGCGAGGAGCGCCACATCGGCGACCAGACCGCCGGCGAAGGCCAGCGCGATGCCCTGCCGGGCCGGCCACATGCCGTTCAGCCGGAACCAGCCCGCCGCCGTCACCGCCTGGAGCAGCACCAGCGGCACGGCCAGCGCGTACGAGCCGATCGCCGCGCCGAGCGCCAGCAGCAGCCCGAGCACCGCGGTGATCGCGGCCGGCTGGATTCCCGGCGCGATGATCGGGGAACGCCCCTCGGCCCGGGCGCGCTGCGCGTCGGTGATCCGGGCGTTGCCGAGGGTGGTCGGCGCGCTGTACCCGTCGGCGCCGGAGGCGGCGGGGGCGGCGGGAGCGGGCGGCGCGGGCGCGGGCGGCGCGGGCTCCGCGTGGACCTCGGGCGGCAGCGGGTAGGAGCCGGTGCCGACGGGGGCGGCGTGCTCCCCCTGCGGCGCGGGCCCGTCGGTGCGCTGCACCGTCGGCTGGTACTGCGTGTCCCAGGTCTGCCCCTGCCAGGTCTGCGCGGCGCCCTGGTCCGGCTGCCCGGCCGAGGCGTCCGGATACGCCTGCTGCGGATAGCCCTGCTGGGGGTATCCCTGCTGCTGGTACCCCTGCTGCGGATAGCCGTACTGCTGCGGGTCCTGCCCGTACCCGTACTGCGGCTGCTCTTCCGGGCCCTGGCCGCCCGGGTGGTACGGATACTGCTGATCGTTGCTCATGTGCTGGGGTTCACCCTCCTGCGAACGGCGGGAGCACCTCGACCGTGCCGCCCTCGGCAAGGCGTACGGTCTCATGGCTCCGGGTCCCGACGGGGTCGCCGTCGATGAGGAACGAGCACCTGAGCAGTACGCGGCTCAGCTCGCCGGGGTGCCGCTCGCGCACCGCGTCGAGCGCCTCCTTGAGGGTCGCGGCGGCATACGGCTCCTCCGCGGTCCCGGCCGCGGCCTTGGCGGCCGCCCAGTAACGGATCGTTCCCGCGGGCATGGCGGCGCTCCTTTCGTTCCGTTCCTCCGGTGCCGGTTCGGGGACACCGGCCCCCATCATGGTTCACCGTCGCGCCACCCAGTCGGCGATGCGGGTGAGCAAGCTCTCGTCGGCCGCGTTCTCCGCGTGCCCCATTCCGCGCTCCAGCCACAGCTCCGCCGCGTCGCCCGCGGCGGCGGCGAGCATACGGGGGTGGTCGAGCGGGAAGTACGGGTCCCGGTCGCCGTGCACGATCAGCAGCGGGGCCGGGGCGACGAGAGCGGCGGCCGCCACCGGGGAGAGCGGGACCGGGTCCCACGCCTCGCGGTGGATGCGCGTGCGGAAGCCGTAGCGCCCGACGAGCCGTCCGGCGGGCCGGGTCACCATCCAGTGCAGGCGGCGCATCGGAGCCGTCCCCCGGTAGTACCAGCGCGCGGGGGCGCTCACGGACACCACCGCATCCGCGTGCGCCCCCGAACGCGCCCCCACGCGCCCCACGCGCTCCGCAACGTCCCGGTCCGCGCCGCCGTCCCCGTCGGCCGCCCCCGGGGAGGCGTACAGCGCCCCGTGCCGCAGCACCACCGAGCCGCCCATCGAGAAGCCGACGGTCACCACGCGCCGGTGCCCCAGCGAGCGCGCCCAGGCGACCGCCGCCGCCAGGTCCAGCACCTCGCGGTCGCCGACCGTGGAGAACCCCCCGGACCTGCCGTGACCCCGGAAGGAGAACGTCACCACCGGCGCGTACCGGGAGAACGCGCGTACCGCCCTCCGCACCGCCGGGCGGTCCACCGAACCGGTGAATCCGTGCGCGACGACGATCGCCGTTTCCCCGCCGTCATCCCCCGTACACGGGTCGTACACCGCCTCGATCCAGGTCCCGTCATCCGCCCGCAACGCGGCCCTCAGGGGCACCCGCGTGACCGAGCGAACAGCGAAATCCGGAATTCTCCCCTCTGACACAGAACTCATGTGGGTTATTCTCCTGTGAAGAGGATCCGGGCAGAGAAGCCCCCGGATCCTTTTGTGCTTTCCGGACGTTGTTACGACGACGTTTCGACAAGCTCAGCGGAACCGTACGAAGCAGAGCCGCATACTCCCCCGGGCACCGCCCGGGAGTGCCCCTCTCGCAGGGAACGAGGAGGACCGAACGTCATGGGCGAGCCGACCACGCACCATCAACGACCGACGAACCGGGCAGGTGGGCGGCGATGAGCTCTCTGCTGCTCCTCACGAATGCCCTCCAGCCGTCGACGGAGGTGCTTCCCGCCCTCGGTCTCCTGCTCCACAGCGTGCGTGTCGCGCCCGCCGAGGGCCCCGCGCTCGTGGACACCCCGGGGGCCGACGTCATCCTCGTGGACGGGCGCCGCGACCTCCCGCAGGTCCGCTCGCTCTGCCAGCTGCTGCGGTCCACCGGGCCCGGCTGTCCGCTGATCCTCGTCGTCACGGAGGGCGGCCTCGCGGCCGTCACCGCCGACTGGGGCATCGACGACGTCCTGCTGGACACCGCGGGCCCCGCCGAGGTCGAGGCCCGGCTGCGGCTGGCGACCGGCCGCCAGCAGATCACCGCCGACGACTCCCCGATGGAGATCCGCAACGGCGATCTCTCCGTCGACGAGGCGACGTACAGCGCGAAGCTGAAGGGCCGCGTCCTCGACCTCACCTTCAAGGAATTCGAACTGCTGAAGTACCTGGCGCAGCACCCGGGCCGGGTCTTCACCCGCGCCCAGCTGCTCCAGGAGGTCTGGGGCTACGACTACTTCGGCGGTACGCGCACGGTCGACGTGCACGTACGGCGGCTGCGCGCCAAGCTCGGCCCGGAGCACGAGTCCCTGATCGGAACCGTGCGGAACGTGGGCTACCGCTTCGTCGCCCCCGAGAAGGTCGAGCGGGCGGCCGAGGAGGCCAAGGCGGCCCAGCGGGGTGTCACCCGTTCGGAGCAGCCGGCCGTCGCCGAGGTCACGGAAGAAGCCCCGGTCCGGCCTGCCAAGAGGTAGTTCCATCCGCGTAGACTGCCGCGCGTGGCCAAGGTGACGCGGGACGATGTGGCGAGACTGGCGGGGACGTCGACCGCAGTGGTCAGTTACGTCATCAACAACGGACCCCGGCCGGTCGCCCCGGCCACGCGCGAGCGGGTGCTCGCCGCGATCAAGGAGCTGGGCTACCGGCCCGACCGGGTCGCCCAGGCCATGGCCTCGCGGCGGACCGATCTCATAGGGATGATCGTGCCCGACGCCCGGCAGCCGTTCTTCGCGGAGATGGCGCACGCGGTCGAACAGGCCGCCGCCGAGCGCGGGAAAATGGTCCTCGTCGGCAACTCCGACTACCGCGACGAGCGCGAGGTCCACTATCTGCGGGCCTTCCTCGGCATGCGCGTCTCCGGTCTCATCCTGGTCAGCCAGGGCCCCAGCGAGCGCGCGGCGGCCGAGATAGAGGCGTGGGACGCCCGGGTCGTGCTGCTCCACGAGCGGCCCGAGGCCATCGACGACGTCGCGGTCGTCACGGACGACATCGGCGGCGCCCAGCTCGCCACCCGCCACCTCCTCGAACACGGCAACGCGTACGTGGCCTGCCTCGGCGGCACCGAGGAGACCCCGTCCGTCGGCGACCCGGTCGCCGACCACGTCGAGGGGTGGCGGCGCGCGATGCACGAGTCGGGCCGCTCGACGGAGGGCCGGCTCTTCCAGGCCCCGTACAACCGCTACGACGCCTATCAGGTGGCCCTGGAACTGCTCTCCGGGCCGGACAGGCCGCCGGCCATCTTCTGTGCCACGGACGACCAGGCGATCGGCGTGCTGCGGGCCGCCCGCGAGCTGCGCATCGACGTGCCGGGCGAGCTGGCCGTCGCCGGATTCGACGACGTCAAGGAGGCCGGGCTGACCGATCCGCCGCTCACCACGGTCTCCTCGGACCGCCCGGCGATGGCGCGGGCGGCGGTGGACCTGGTGCTCGACGACTCGCTGCGGGTGTCGGGGTCGCGGCGGGAGCGGCTGAAGCAGTTCCCCTCGGCGCTGGTGGTCCGCCGCTCGTGCGGCTGCGGAGAGCCGCCGGCGTCCGCCTGAGCCCCGGGCCCCCTGCCGGGGCCCCGGGCTTTATATCGGGCATACGCGGTTCTGCCGGGCTTCTCAGGGCGCCCTCACGCTCCTCTCATCTTGGCCGGACAGGCTCATAGACATGACAGAGAGCCAGCGCCCGAGCGGCGAGTACCCGATGTACCCCTCGTACGGCAACGGCGAAGCGGCCTACCCGCCGCCGCCGTCATACCAGCCCGGCCCCCCGGTCCCCCCGGCCTTCCCGGACCCGACGGGCCCCGCCCCGAGCCGCCCACGCCCCGGCGCCGGGCCCGCAAGCCGGTCGCGCTCGTCGCGGCGGTGGCCATCGCCGCGGCGGTCATCGGCGGCGGCACCGCCACGGTGATCGGCAGGCTCGCGGACGACCCCGCCACCACGGCCGCCGGGAGCGGCGTCGTCCCGGGCACCACCGTCTCGCAGAGCGACAAGGGCACGGTGTCCGGTGTGGCCAAGGCCCTCTCGCCCACCATCGTGGAGATCGGCGCGACCTCGACGGCCGGCCAGTCCACCGGTTCGGGCGTGGTCATCACCTCGGACGGCGAGATCGTCACCAACAACCACGTCATCGCGGACGCGTCCCAGATCAAGGTCACCCTCAGCACCGGCAAGACGTACACCGCGGACGTCGTCGGCACCGACCCCGACAAGGACCTCGCGCTGATCAAGCTCCAGGGCGCGAGCGGTCTGAAGACGGCCACGCTCGGCGACTCCTCGCAGGTCGCCGTCGGCGACGAGGTCGTCGCGATCGGCTCGCCCGAGGGCCTGACCGGCACCGTCACCAGCGGCATCGTCTCCGCCCTCGACCGCGACGTCACGGTCGCCAAGGAGGGCGGCAACGGGCAGAGCCAGGGTCAGGGCCAGGAGCAGCAGGGCGGCGGGCGGCAGTGGCCCTTCGAGTTCGGCGGACAGCAGTTCAACGGCGACACCGGCGAGTCCACCACCACGTACAAGGCCATCCAGACCGACGCCTCGCTCAACCCGGGCAACTCCGGGGGTGCGCTGATCAACATGAACGGCGAGATCATCGGCATCAACTCCGCGATGTACTCGGCGAGCTCCGCCGCCGGCCAGGGCAGCTCCGGCGCGGGCAGCGTGGGCCTCGGCTTCGCCATCCCGGTGAACACCCTGAAGGCCGACCTCGACACCCTGCGGGCCGGGAACGGCTCCTGACCGTACGGGGGCTGAGAAACTGGGGCCTCAGCGCTCCGGCCCGTACGACCGAGAAGAGGACGAGACAGCGATGAGCCCCGCCGAAGACGATTCGCAGCGCATCCTGATCGTCGACGACGAGCCCGCCGTGCGCGAGGCCCTGCAACGCAGCCTCGCCTTCGAGGGATACGGCACCGAGGTCGCCGTCGACGGCCTCGACGCCCTCGCCAAGGCGGAGTCGTACGCCCCCGACCTCATCGTCCTGGACATCCAGATGCCCCGCATGGACGGCCTGACCGCCGCCCGCCGCATCCGCGCCACGGGCGCCACCACGCCCATCCTGATGCTCACGGCCCGGGACACCGTCGGCGACCGCGTCACCGGACTCGACGCGGGCGCCGACGACTACCTGGTCAAACCGTTCGAACTGGACGAGCTGTTCGCCCGCATCCGCGCGCTGCTGCGCCGCAGCTCGTACGCGACGGCCTCGGGCGGCCCCGTCCCCGACGACAACGTGCTCTCCTTCGCCGACCTGCGCATGGACCTGTCGACCCGCGAGGTCATGCGCGGCGACCGGCGCGTGGAGCTGACCCGTACCGAATTCACGCTCCTGGAGATGTTCCTCGCGCACCCGCGCCAGGTGCTGACCCGCGAGCAGATCCTGAAGGCGGTGTGGGGCTTCGACTTCGAGCCGAGCTCCAACTCCCTGGACGTGTACGTGATGTACCTGCGCCGCAAGACGGAGGCCGGCGGCGAACCGCGCCTCGTGCACACCGTGCGCGGTGTGGGATACGCGCTCCGCTCCGGCGGGGGCGACGGATGACGGGCCCGGTGCGGCGCTTCCGCGCGCTGCCGCTCCGCTCCCGCCTCGCCCTGCTGGTCGCGACGGCGGTCGCGGTGGCGGTGGCGGCGGTGGCGGTGGCGTGCTGGTTCGTGACGCGGGAGCAGTTGGAGGGGCAGCTGGACGACTCGCTGCGCAGCGCCAAGCTGGACACCGACCAGACGAACAGCCTGCTGAACGCGTGTCTGGCCGGCAGGAAGCTGCCCGATCAGCCGTTCCCCAGCCAATACACCGTGCAGCTGGTGGCGGCGGACGGCACCTACTGCCCCGCGCCGGACAGCACCCCCATCCCCGTACAGCGCGACGACGTCGCGGTGGCGGCCGGGCAGCAGCGGGAGACGCTGCACACGACCGAGAACGAGGACGGCAAGGAGATGCGGGTCTACACCCGCAAGCTGCCCGTGGTCGGCGCGGGAGCGGCGGGCAATCAGCTCGCCATCTCCGTGGCCCGGCCGATGAGCGAGATCGACTCACCGCTCTCCACCCTGGCCTGGGTCCTCGCCCTCGTCGGCGGCATCGGCGTCATCGGCGCCGGAGCCGCCGGGCTCTGGGTCGCCCGGTCCGGTCTGCGTCCCGTGGACGAACTCACCGAGGCCGTCGAGCATGTCGCCAGGACCGAGGACCTGACCGTCCGCATCCCCGTCGAGGGCGAGGACGAGATCGCCCGGCTGTCCCGGTCGTTCAACTCGATGACCGCGTCCCTGGCGACCTCCCGCGACCGGCAGGCCCAGCTCATCGCGGACGCGGGCCACGAGCTGCGCACCCCGCTCACCTCGCTGCGGACCAACGTGGAGCTGCTGGCCCGCAGCGACGAGACCGGCCGGGCGATCCCGCCGGACGACCGCAGGGCCCTGATGTCCTCGGTGAAGGCGCAGATGACGGAGCTGGCCGCGCTCATCGGCGACCTCCAGGAACTGGCCCGCCCGGACGCCGCGCAGCCGGGCCCGCTCCAGGTGGTGGCCCTGCACGACATCACCCGGGCCGCCCTCCGCCGCGCCCGGCTGCGCGGCCCGGAGCTGACGATCACCGAGGACCTGGCCCCCTGGTACGTACGCGCCGAACCGGCCGCCCTCGAACGGGCGATCGTCAACGTCCTGGACAACGCGGTGAAGTTCAGCCCGTCGCACGGCACGATCGACGTGGTGCTGCACCGGGGCCGCCTCACGGTCCGGGACCACGGCCCCGGCATCCCCGCCGACGAACTCCCCCACGTCTTCGAACGCTTCTGGCGCTCCCCGTCGGCCCGCCAGCTCCCGGGCTCGGGCCTCGGCCTGTCGATCGTGGCCCGTACGGTCCAGCAGTCGGGCGGCGACATCGCCCTCACCCCGGCCGAGGGCGGTGGCACGGAGGCGGTGATCAACCTTCCGGGGGCCCCGCAGCCGCCGCCGGCCTGAGCAACCGCGTAGGCAGAAAAAGGGGGGAGGGGCTGCGGACCGGCCGAACCGGTCCGCAGCCCCTCCCCTTGTGCTGCGCTGTTGTTCCTACTGCACGACCGTGATCCGGTCCGTCGCCGGCGGGGCCAGCGGGGACGAGGCCGTGGAGTGTGCGGCCAGGTAGGCGTTGAACAGGTCCAGGTCGGAGGCGCCGACCAGCTTGTTGGTGCCCTCGCCGAGCGCCGCGAAGCCGTCGCCGCCGCCCGCCAGGAACTCGTTCATCGCGACGCGGTACGTCTTGGCCGGGTCGATCGCCTCACCGTTCAGCTTGATCGTGTCCGTGACGACGCGGTCCGCGCCGGACTTGGTCATGTCCAGCGTGTAGGTGAGGCCCTTGGAGACCTGGAGGATCTTCGGGCTGGCCTCGTTGGAGCCGCTGACCTGCTGCTGGAGCGCGCTGATCAGCTGGGCGCCGGTCAGGTCCACCACATTCATCATGTTGGTGAACGGCTGCACGGTGAACGACTCGCCGTAGGTGACGACGCCGTCGCCCTCGCTGCCGGACGCCTTGTAGACCAGGTCCGCGCGGATGCCGCCCGGGTTCATGAAGGCGACGACCGCCCCGCCCTTGTCCGCCGGGGCCAGGCCCTCCAGCTGCGCGTCGGCGATCAGGTCACCGAGCGGCTTCTCCGGGGCGGTGGAGCCGCGCCCGTTGATGTCGGCGGAGATGTAGCCCTGCGGCCGGTTCGAGATCGGGGCCGCGAGCGTGTTCCAGCGGGCGATCAGGTCCGTCATGTCCTTGGCGGGCTTCTGGTCACGGCTGACCAGGTGGTTCGCGGAGACGGGGTTGGACGGCTGCGACCCGTGGTGCTTCGAGCCGTGCTTGCCGCTGCCCTTCACCGCCGTGCGCACGATGTCGCCGGTGCGGCGGTCGTACGTCAGCGTCGTGTCCGTGTACAGCCGGCCGAAGGAGGCCGCCGAGGTGACCAGGCGCGGGTTGCCCGCGGGGTCCGGGATGGTGCAGACGTACGCCTGGTGGGTGTGGCCCGTGACCAGGGCGTCCACCTTCGGCGTGATGCCCTTGGCGATGTCCGTGATCGGCCCGGAGATGCCGTCACCGGCGCCCGGGCTGTCGCAGTCGTAGTTGTACGAGGCGGAGGCGGGCAGGCCGCCCTCGTGGATGAGCGCGACGATCGACTTCACGCCCTGGCGGTCCAGCTCCTTGGCGTACTTGTTGATCGTCTCGACCTCGTCGTGGAACTTGAGCCCCTTGACGCCGTTGGCCGTCACGATGTTCGGCGTGCCCTCCAGGGTCACCCCGATGAAGCCGATCTTGACGCCGTTCTTCTTCCATACGGTGTACGGCTTGAGGATGGGCTTCCCGGTCTTCTCGCTCGTCACATTGGCCGCGAGGTACGGGAAGTCTGCGCCCGGGAACTTCTTGCCCTTCTCGTAGCACCCCTCGACCGGGTGGCAGCCGCCGTTCTGAAGACGCGCCAGCTCGGTCGCGCCCTCGTCGAACTCGTGGTTGCCGACGCTCGTCACATCGAGGTCGATCTTGTTCAGCGCCTCGATGGTCGGCTCGTCGTGGAAGAGCCCCGACAGCAGCGGGCTCGCGCCGACCATGTCGCCGCCGGCCGCGGTGATCGAGTACGGGTGGCCCTTGCGGGCGGTACGCAGCGAGGAGGCGAGGTACTCGACGCCACCGGCCGGAATCGCCTTCGTCGTGCCGTCGGCCTGCGTCTCGGTGACCGTACCGGCCGAGCCGGCCGGCGGCTCCAGGTTGCCGTGCAGGTCGTTGAAGGACAGCAGCTGTACGTCGACGGTCCGGGCCGGCGTGTGGTGCCCGTGGCCGTGGTCGCCGCCGTGCCCATGGCCGCGCCCGTGGGCGCCGGCCGGCATGGCGGCGACGAGCGCGCCCACGGTGGCGAGACCGGCCGCGGCGGCGAGCACCCGCCGTGACGCCCGGTTCTTCTGCGGTGTCGCTGACATCGGTCCCCTTGTGAGTTCAGCGGGTGAAGTACGAGCCGCAGCCTAGAGTCAACGCGCGTAGCGCGACAGGTGTACGGGGTTACGAAGTGGTTGCCAACCGGTGCGCGCCCGCGGCGCTTACGCTCGTACGCATGACGACTGACGCACCCCTCCCCGCCCCCGGACGCGAGATCCAGACGCTCGACACCCTCTCCCCCGACCAGGCCGCGGCCGTGCTCGACCTGCTCGCCGAGGCCGCGCGGTCCGACGGCCGGCAGGCCGTGTCGGAGCAGGGCCGTCTGCAACTGCGGGGCGGACAGCGGGAAGGCGTACGGCACTTCCTGCTGTCCGCCGGAGGCGTGCTCGCCGGATACGCGCAGCTGGAGGACACCGACCCCGTGGAGGCACCGGCCGCCGAGCTGGTCGTGCACCCCGCGCACCGGGGCCACGGCCACGGCCGCGCGCTCGGGGCCGCCCTGCTCGCCGCCACCGGGAAGCGGCTGCGGGTCTGGGCGCACGGCGGGAAGGCCGCGGCGCGCCACCTCGCCCAGGTCCTCGGCCTCTCCCTGTTCCGGGAACTGCGCCAGCTGCGCCGCCCGTTGAACCCGCTGGACCTCGCGGAGCCGGTCCTCCCGCCGGGCGTCACCGTGCGCACCTTCGTCCCGGGCGAGGACGACGCCGCCTGGCTCGCGGTGAACCGCGCGGCCTTCGCCCACCACCCGGAGCAGGGCTCGCTGACCCAGCGCGACCTGGACGACCGCAAGGCCGAGTCCTGGTTCGACCCGAAGGGCTTCTTCCTGGCCGAGCGCGAGGACGGCACGGGCGCCACGGAGCTGATCGGCTTCCACTGGACGAAGGTGCACGCCGAGGAGCAGCTCGGCGAGGTGTACGTGGTCGGCATCAGGCCCGACGCGCAGGGCGGCGGCCTCGGCAAGGCCCTCACCGCGATCGGCCTGCACCACTTGGCGGCGGAGGGCCTGCCGACCGCGATGCTCTACGTGGACGCGGACAACCCGGCGGCGCTCGCCGTGTACGAGCGGATGGGCTTCACGACGCACGAGGTCGACCTGATGTACCGCACGGAGTCCTGACCTCCCCTCAACTCATTCAGGGGCGGCGACGCTTGACGCCGCCCCTTCCTTACGCCACCCTTTCACTACTCAATTAGTGAAAGGGTGAAGATGGCAGAGCCCGCGGCAGTCGAGTTCCGCATCGACCGGCGCAGCGGCGTCGCCACGTACCTCCAGATCGTCCAGCAGACCAAACAGGCGCTGCGCCTGGGCCTGCTGGAGCCGGGCGACCGGCTGCCCACCGCACGAGAGGTGGTCGAGGCGACCGCGATCAACCCGAACACCGTGCTCAAGGCGTACCGCGAGCTGGAACGCGAAGGGCTGGTCGAGGGCCGTCGCGGCCTCGGCACCTTCGTCACCGGAACGCTCGGCGGCGCGGCGGCCGCCGACGACTCCCCGCTGCGCGCCGAACTCGCCGCCTGGGCGGGCCGGGCGCGGGCGGCAGGACTCGAACGCGACGACGTGAGCGCGCTCTTCACCGCCGTACTGGACAGCACATTCGAGGGGGCCAGGACCGATGACAGGTACCGCGCTGGAGGCCGAGGGGCTCGGCATGAGGTACAGGGGCCGCGGGGGCGGCTGGGCGCTGCGGGACTGCACGTTCCGGCTGCCCGCCGGCGCCGTCTGCGCGCTCGTCGGGCCCAACGGCGCCGGCAAGTCCACGCTGCTCGCCCTGGCTGCGGGTTTCCTCCGCCCGGCCGAGGGAACGCTGCGGGTCCTGGGCGCGGCACCCGGCGAGACGCGCGCCCGGATGGCGTACGTGGCCCAGGACAAGCCGCTCTACCCGCAGTTGACGGTCTCCGAAACACTGTGGGCGGGTGCGGAGCTGAACCCGGACGGCTGGGACCGGGAGGCGGCGGCGCGCATCGCCGAACCGCTGCCGTCGGACGCGAAGGTCCGGGACCTCTCCGGCGGGCAGCGCAGCCGTCTCGCCCTCGCCCTGGCGCTGGGCAAGCGGGCCGAACTCCTGCTCCTGGACGAGCCGATGGCCGACCTCGACCCCCTCGCCCGCCACCAGCTGATGGGCGTCCTGATGGCCGAGGCCGCCGAGCACCGGACGACCATCGTGATGTCCTCGCACATCCTCACCGAGCTGGAGGGCGCCTGCGACCACCTCCTCCTGATCGACGGCGGCCACGTCCGCCTCGGCGGCGAGACGGACGACCTCATCGCCGCCCACGCCGTCCTCACGGGCCCGGTCCGCGACCTGGCCCCGCACACGGTGGTCGAATCCCGCACGACGGGCCGCACCCTGACCGCCCTGGTCCGCCCGGAGGGCCCGGTGGACGCGACCTGGACCCGCTCCGAACCCACCTTGGAGGAGCTACTGCTCGCGCACCTCCGCTCCCCGGAAGCCCCCGCGCTGCTCACCCCGAGCGCGACGACCCGCGAGGCGGTGGCGGCATGAGCGCGCCGGCCGACATCGCACCCGCCACGCCGCGTACGGCCCGTCCCGGCCCCGCCCTGGGCGCCGGTGCCCGCATCCTCGTACGCCAGCACCGGTGGGCCCTGTGGTGCACGGGCGCCCTCGCCCTGATCTGGATCGCCGTCGTCGTGGGCATCACCCTGTGGGCCGGCCACGTCAACGACGCGTTCGAGGCGAGCCCCTGCACGTCGCTGGTGACCGACCGCGCCTGTGACGACCGGTTGCAGAAGTTCGACCTCGCCCTGTCGGTCCGGCAGACGGTGCTCGGCTACGCGGGGCTCTGCCTGACCGTCCTGCCCGGACTCGTCGCCGCGTTCGTCGCGGGCCCGATGATCGGCAAGGAGTTCGAGAGCGGTACGTACAAGCTCTCCTGGACGCAGTCGGTGTCCCCCGTCCACTGGCTCCTGGCCAGGCTCGCGGTTCCGGCCGCACTGCTGGTCGCGGGGGTGTCCGTCCTGTCCGCCGTCTTCGCCTGGGCATGGGCGCGGTCGGAGGGGCTGTACTCGGTCCACTGGTTCGGCAACACCTCCTTCGGCGCGCTGGGAACCGCGCCCGTGGGGTACGCCCTGCTCGGGCTCGCCCTCGGGGCGCTCGCCGGACTGCTGACGCGCCGCACCGTGCCCGCCATGGGCGTGGCCTTGCTCGCCACCGCCGCGGTGGCCGTGGCGCTGAACCGGGTACGCAGCGGACTGTGGCCGCTGAGCACGCGGACCAGCACCGGCTCGGTCCCGCCCCAGACGCCCGACGACGCGTGGCTCGTCGAGACCGGCCGGCTCACCGGCGACGGCGCCCGACTGCCGGTCGACACCTGCTGGGCCGCGGGCGCCAAGGCCGACCGCTGTCTCGCGGACCGCGGCGTCACCGGCTACTACGTCGACCACCACCCCGTCTCCCATTTCTGGCCCCTCCAGCTCATGGAAACCGCCATCCTCCTCACCCTCGCCGCAGCCGTCACCGCCCTCGCCTTCCGGGTCCTGCGGCGCTACCACGCCTGAGGCGATCCCAAACCCGTCCGGGGCCCCGGCCCCGGACGGAACCCCACACACGGCCACTCACCGCTTCCCGCGCGTCATGTCGTCGTAACCACGCATTCAGACGGCCTTGCGACCCTCTCAGGATGCAGCCAGCTGTGCCGACCCCCCGCAACGGGCGAAATACCGGCAGAACGCGCCCCGACCGCGCCGCTTCCGGGATCTCGTCCACCTCCGACGCGCCTACAAAGCGCTCCGGGCGGAACAATGGATCCATGAGCCAGCAGCCCAGCTCCGAGGTCCCGGTCCAGCCCGCCGCCCAGCCGTCCGTCGGCGCCCTCGCCGCACACCGGCCGCACGCCGTCGCCCCCTCCGGGAGGGGCACGGCCCTGTCCACCGCCGCCGATTTCGACCCCGACATCGACGCGGACGCCGACGCCTACGAACCCGAGGTGGACGGCGACGAGCTGCCCGCGGGCCGCTTCCTGGACCGCGAACGCAGCTGGCTCGCGTTCAACGAACGCGTCCTCGAACTGGCCGAGGACCCGACCACGCCCCTCCTGGAGCGGGCCAACTTCCTGGCGATCTTCGCGTCGAACCTGGACGAGTTCTTCATGGTCCGGGTCGCGGGACTGAAGCGCCGCATCGCGACCGGGGTCGCCACCCGGTCCGCGTCCGGCCTCCAGCCCCGCGAGGTGCTGGACCTGATCTGGACCCGCTCGCGCGAACTCATGGCCCGGCACGCCGCCTGCTACCAGCAGGACGTCGCCCCGGCCCTCTCCGACGAGGGCATCCAGCTGATCCGCTGGCCGGAGCTGACCGACAAGGAGCAGGCCCGCCTGTTCACCTTCTTCCGGCAGCGCGTCTTCCCCGTCCTCACCCCCCTCGCCGTGGACCCGGCCCACCCCTTCCCGTACATCTCCGGCCTCTCGCTGAACCTCGCCGTCGTCGTACGCAACCCGGTCAGCGGCCACCGCCACTTCGCCCGGGTCAAGGTGCCGCCGCTGCTGACCCGCTTCCTGGAGGCGTCGCCGCAGCGCTACGTCCCCATAGAGGACGTCATCGCGGCCCACCTGGAGGAGCTGTTTCCGGGGATGGAGGTGCTGGCGCACCACATGTTCCGGGTCACCAGGAACGAGGACCTGGAGGTCGAGGAGGACGACGCCGAGAACCTCCTCAAGGCCCTGGAGAAGGAACTCATGCGGCGCCGCTTCGGCCCGCCGGTCCGCCTGGAGGTCGAGGAGTCCATCGACCCGTACGTGCTGGACCTGCTGGTCCGCGAGCTGAAGGTGTCCGACGCCGAGGTCTACCCGCTGCCCGGACCCCTCGACCTCACCGGCCTCTTCGGCATAGCGTCGCTGGACCGCCCCGAGCTGAAGTACCCCAAGTTCATCGCCGGCACCCACCGCGACCTCGCCGAGGTCGAGTCCGCGTCCGCGCCGGACATCTTCGCCGCCGTACGCGAGCGGGACGTGCTGCTGCACCACCCGTACGACTCCTTCTCCACCTCCGTCCAGGCGTTCCTGGAACAGGCGGCGGGCGACCCTGACGTCCTCGCGATCAAGCAGACCCTGTACCGGACCTCCGGCGACTCACCGATAGTGGACGCCCTCATCGACGCCGCCGAGTCCGGCAAACAGGTCCTCGTCCTGGTCGAGATCAAGGCCCGCTTCGACGAGCAGGCCAACATCAAGTGGGCGCGCAAGCTGGAAGAGGCGGGCTGCCACGTCGTCTACGGGCTCGTCGGCCTGAAGACCCACTGCAAGCTCTCCCTCGTCGTCCGCCAGGAGGGCGACACCCTGCGCCGCTACTCGCACGTCGGCACCGGCAACTACCACCCGAAGACGGCCCGGCTCTACGAGGACCTCGGCCTGCTCACCGCCGACCCGCAGGTCGGCGCCGACCTCTCCGACCTCTTCAACCGGCTCTCCGGCTACTCCCGCCGCGAGACCTACCGCCGCCTCCTCGTCGCCCCCAAGTCGCTGCGCGACGGCCTGGTCGCCCGCATCACCAAGGAAGTCACGCACCACCGCGCGGGCCGCCCCGCCTACGTCCGCATCAAGGTCAACTCGATGGTGGACGAGGCGATCATCGACGCCTGCTACCGGGCCGCCCAGGCCGGCGTCCCCGTCGACATCTGGGTCCGCGGCATCTGCGCGATCCGCCCCGGCGTCACCGGCCTCTCCGAGAACATCCGGGTCCGCTCGGTCCTCGGCCGCTTCCTCGAACACTCCCGGGTCTTCGCCTTCGGCAACGGCGGCGAACCCGAAGTCTGGTTCGGCAGCGCCGACATGATGCACCGCAACCTCGACCGCCGCATCGAGGCCCTGGTCCGGGTCACCGACCCCGCCCACCGCGCCGCGCTCAGCCGCCTCCTGGAGACCGGCATGGCCGACACCACCTCCTCCTGGCACCTCGGCCCCGACGGCGACTGGACCCGGCACTCCGTCGACGCGGACGGCAAACCCCTGCGGCACGTACAGGAAATGCTCATTGACGCCCGGAGGCGCCGGCGTGCGACGCCCTGACCAGCACACCCAGGCCGCGGCCCCGGCCCACGCCCCCGGCATCACCGGCGTGAGCGCGGGGTCGGTCCTCGGCCCCTATCTGCGCACCCAGGCCGCCGACTTCCTGCGCAGCCTGCGCCTGCACCGCGAGAGCACCGCCCCCACGGACGCCGGATCGCGCGCCGCCGAACAGGCCGCCACCGCGCTGCGCCGCTCCTCCCGCCGGATCGGCGCCACCCTGCGCACCTTCCGCACCGCACTCGACCCGCTCTGGGCGGAGCAGCTGCGCACCGAACTCTCCTGGCTCTCCGGCACCCTCGCCCGTGAACACGCGTACGCGGACCGGCTCACCCGGCTTCTGGAAGCCCTGCACGGCCTCTCCGGCGACCCCGTCCTCCCGGCCGCCCGCACCGGCGACACCCCGGGAACGGGCCGCCCCGTCCTCGGCGTCGGCGCCGCCCGGGCCGGCGCCCTGCTGGAGCGACAGCTCACCCTCGCCCGGACCCGCGCCCACTCCGCCGCCCTCCAGGCCCTCGGCTCGGCCCGCTTCCACGCGGTGGCCGACGCGGTCGCGCTGCTCGCCTCCGAGGTCCCGCTCTCGCCCGCCGCGGCCGGCCCCGCCGGTGAACTGCTCGCCGAGCCCGCGGACCGGGCGGAGCAGCGGCTGCTCGGGGCCGTCGCCGCGCTGCCCTCCGACGAGTCGGCGGAGCCGTACAACGAGGCGCACGACGCGCCCTGGCACCAGACCCGCCTGCTCCTCCGGCTCCACCGCTACGCCCACGAGGTGGTGCACGGCGCCCCCGACCCGGTCCTGGCCGCCCCGGGCCACGCCCTCGACCTGCACCGGGACGCGGCGGAGGCGGCCGGCGCGGCGGCCTCGGCCGCCCGCACCCCGCGCATCGCCCCGGCCACCGCGTACGCCTTGGGCGTGCTCCACGCCGACCAGCGCCACGAGGTGGAGGCGGCGCGCACGCTCTTCCGCGCGAGCTGGCCCTACGCGACGACGGGGGCGGCGCGGTCGTGAGCGGCACGGTGCGGGCGGCGGGCTGCGTCCTGTGGCGCCGGCCGCCCGCGCCCGCCGGGGGCGTGGAGCTGTGCCTCGTACACCGGCCGCGTTACGACGACTGGTCGTTCCCCAAGGGCAAGCTGAAGCGCGGCGAGTCCCTTCGGGAGGCGGCGGTCCGCGAGGTCCTGGAGGAGACGGGCCACCACTGTGTGCCGGGGGCCGTGCTGCCCCTGGTGCGGTACGTCGCGAACGGCCGCCCGAAGGAGGTCACGTACTGGTCCGCCGAGGCCACGACGGGCTCCTTCGCCCCGAACGACGAGGTGGACGCGGTGCTGTGGCTTTCCCCGACGGCCGCCCGCGAAACGCTGACCCAGCCCCGCGACCGCGAGGTGCTGGCAGCGGCGCTGAAGACACTGCCGCAGGCGTAGCGCCCGGAACCCAAGGGCCCTTCACGGTTCACCCCCCGTTCACTCACCCCCGTAAACCACGTCACCTGTTCTGCCTAATTTCAGACCTACCGGGTGCAGCGATCAGCCACTGCACCGCCCGCGTCGCACGCCGCCCGCAAGCAGCCGCGGCGGCTTCTGGAAGGAACACCCGAAAGTGAAGCTTCAGCGCAAGAACCGGCTTCGTGCCACCGCGCTCGGTGCCCTCGCCGTCTCCGGCGCCCTGGTCCTCACGGCGTGCGGTTCGGACGACAACAGCGGCGACACCTCCGCCACCGGCGGCGCGAAGACGAAGGCCGCGTCCAACGTCAAGTGCGACGGCGCGAAGGGCCAGCTGCGCGCCTCCGGCTCCAGCGCGCAGAAGAACGCCATGGACCTCTGGGTCAAGGAGTACATGGCCGCCTGCTCCGGCGTGGAGATCAACTACAACTCCTCCTCGTCCGGCGAGGGCATCGTCGCCTTCAACCAGGGCACCGTCGGCTTCGCCGGCTCCGACTCGGCGCTGAAGCCCGAGGAGGTCGCCGACTCCAAGAAGATCTGCAAGTCCGGCCAGGGCATCAACCTCCCGATGGTCGGCGGCCCGATCGCCGTCGGCTTCCACCTCGAAGGCGTCGACAGCCTGACCCTGGACGCCCCCACCCTCGCCAAGATCTTCGACACGAAGATCAAGAAGTGGAACGACGAGGCGATCGCCAAGCTCAACCCCGACGCCAAGCTGCCGGACAAGGCGATCCAGCCCTTCCACCGCTCCGAGGACTCCGGCACCACGCAGAACCTCGGCAAGTACCTCGGCGCCGCGGCCCCGAAGGACTGGAAGTACGAGGCCGAGAAGAAGTGGCCCGCCCCCGGCGGCCAGGCCGCGTCCGGCTCCTCCGGCGTCGCCACCCAGGTCAAGCAGGTCGACGGCGCCATCGGCTACTTCGAGCTGTCCTACGCCACCTCGCAGCAGATCTCCACGGTCGACATCGACACCGGCGGCTCCGCCCCGGTCAAGGCGTCCTCCGAGAACGCCTCGAAGGCCATCGCCGCCGCCAAGGTCAAGGGCACCGGCAAGGACCTGGCGCTCGACCTCGACTACACCACCAAGGCCGACGGCGCCTACCCGCTGGTCCTCGTCACCTACGAGGTCGTCTGCGACACCGGCAACAAGGCCGACACCCTCGGCACCGTCAAGTCCTTCCTGACCTACACCGCCTCCGCGGACGGCCAGAAGCTCCTCACCGAGGCCGGCTACGCGCCGATCCCCGAGGAGATCAACGCCAAGGTCCGCGAGACCGTCGCCGGCCTCTCGTAACCAGCCGTACGACCCCAGCGCAACCGGCGGCCGGTCCGGAACACCCCTCCGGACCGGACCGCCACCGCCCCTCCGGTGCACCGCCGCCAGGGGAGCCCCGGCTCCCCCACACAGACCGGAAAGACCATGGCTTCCACCACACAACAGATACAAACCCCACCGGGCAGGCGGTCTCGCCCTCGGTCCACGGGCCGCGCCGGCGACCGGATCTTCCTCGGCCTCTCCCGCGGCTCCGGCATCCTGCTCCTGGTGATCATGGCGTCGATCGCCGTGTTCCTCACCTACCGCGCCGCGATCGCCATCTCGAAGGACGAGGGCAACTTCCTCACCACCTTCGACTGGAACCCGGCCGGTGACCCGCCCGTCTTCGGCATCGCCGTCCTGCTCTTCGGGACCGTCGTCAGCTCCGTCATCGCGATGGCCATCGCGGTCCCGGTCGCCGTCGGCATCGCCCTGTTCATCTCGCACTACGCCCCGCGCAAGCTGGCCGGCCCGATCGCGTACGTCATCGACCTGCTCGCCGCCGTCCCCAGCATCGTCTACGGCATCTGGGGCGCCCTCGTCCTCGTGCCGTACCTGGAGGGGCTCAACCTCTGGCTCGACCAGTTCTTCGGCTGGACCTACGTCTTCGAGAAGACCGAGATCGGCGTCGCCCGCTCCCTCTTCACCGTCGGCATCCTGCTCGCGATCATGATCCTGCCGATCGTGACCAGCGTCAGCCGCGAGGTCTTCCTCCAGGTCCCCCGGATGAACGAGGAAGCCGCCCTCGCCCTCGGCGCCACGCGCTGGGAGGTCATCCGCCTCTCGGTCCTGCCGTTCGGCCGCTCCGGCATCATCTCCGCCTCGATGCTGGGCCTCGGCCGCGCGCTCGGCGAGACGATGGCCGTCGCCACCGTCCTGTCGCCGAACTTCCTGATCTCGCTGCACGTACTCAACCCGGGCGGCGGGACGTTCGCCCAGAACATCGCGGCGAAGTTCGGCGAGGCCGACGCGTTCGGGCGGGATGCCCTGATCGCCTCCGGCCTGGTCCTCTTCGTCCTCACCCTGCTGGTCAACGGCGCGGCCCGGCTCATCATCGCCCGCCGCAAGGAGTACTCGGGGGCCAACGCATGAGCCACGCCACCACCACCCCCGGCGTCCAGGAACTCCCGACGCCCGCGCCGGCCGCCCCGAAGGGCAGCCTCAGCAGCCGGTCCCTGCCGCGCTTCGCGCCGCTCACCTTCGCCGTCGTCGCGGTCGCCCTCGGCGTAGGCATCGGCCTCGCCGCCGGCTGGCAGAGCCGGGTGCAGTGGGGCCTGATCTCCGCGCTGCTCTTCCTGGCCATCTCGTACGTCGCCACCAGCGTGGTCGAGAACCAGCGCCAGGCCCGCGACCGCCTCGCCACCAGCCTGGTCTGGGTGTGCTTCCTGCTCGCCGTCGTCCCGCTGGCCTCGCTGCTCTGGACGACCGTCAGCCGCGGCTCGGAGCGCCTGGACGGCTACTTCCTGACCCACTCGATGGCCGGGGTCCTCGGCCCCGAGGCCAGCGGCGGCGTCTACCACGCGCTGATCGGCACCCTCGAACAGGTCGGCATCGCCACCCTGATCTCCGCCCCCCTCGGCCTGCTCACCGCCGTCTACCTGGTGGAGTACGGCAAGGGCGGGCTGGCCAGGGCCGTCACCTTCTTCGTGGACGTCATGACCGGCATCCCGTCGATCGTGGCCGGTCTCTTCATCCTCTCGATCATGCTCATCGCGGGCCTGGAACCGTCCGGCCTGATGGGCTCGCTCGCCCTGACGATCCTGATGATCCCGGTCGTCGTCCGCTCCACCGAGGAGATGCTGAAGCTCGTCCCGAACGAGCTCCGCGAGGCATCGCTCGCCCTCGGCATCCCGAAATGGCGCACGATCCTGAAGGTGGTCCTGCCCACCGCGATCGGCGGCATCGCGACCGGCGTCATGCTCGCCGTCGCCCGCATCGCCGGCGAGACCGCCCCGATCATCCTGCTGGTCTTCGGCAGCCAGCTGATCAACACCAACCCCTTCGAAGGCGCCCAGTCGTCACTGCCCTTCTACATCTACGAGCAGTACAAGATCGGGGAGGCCGCGTCCTACGACCGCGCCTGGGCAGCGGCCCTGGTCCTGATCGCCTTCGTCATGATCCTCAACCTGGTGGCCCGCGGCATCGCCCGCTGGAAGGCCCCCAAGGCCGGGCGCTAGGCCCGCCGGAAAGCAGCAGTGATTCAGATGGCCAAGCGCATCGACGTCAGCGGACTGTCGGCCTACTACGGCAGCCACAAGGCGATAGACGACATCTCCATGACCATCGAGCCCCGCTCGGTGACCGCCTTCATCGGCCCCTCCGGCTGCGGCAAGTCCACCTTCCTGCGCACCCTGAACCGTATGCACGAGGTCACCCCCGGCGGCCGCGTCGAGGGCAAGGTGCTCCTGGACGACGAGAACCTGTACGGGACGAACGTCGACCCGGTGACCGTACGCCGTACGGTCGGCATGGTCTTCCAGCGCCCGAACCCCTTCCCCACCATGTCGATCTTCGACAACGTGGCGGCGGGCCTGCGCCTCAACGGCTCGTACCGCAAGAGCGCCCTGGGCGACATCGTGGAGAAGTCGCTGCGCGGGGCGAACCTCTGGAACGAGGTCAAGGACCGGCTGAACAAGCCCGGCTCCGGCCTCTCCGGCGGCCAGCAGCAGCGCCTGTGCATCGCCCGCGCCATCGCCGTCGAGCCGGACGTGCTGCTGATGGACGAGCCGTGCTCCGCCCTCGACCCGATCTCCACCCTCGCCATCGAGGACCTGGTCGGCGAGCTGAAGGAGCGGTTCACGATCGTCATCGTCACGCACAACATGCAGCAGGCCGCCCGCGTCTCGGACCGCACCGCGTTCTTTAACCTGGCGGCGGTCGGCAAGCCCGGCAAGCTCATCGAGATCGACGAGACGGAACGGATCTTCTCCAACCCGTCGGTCCAGGCCACCGAGGACTACATCTCGGGCCGCTTCGGCTGATCCGCCCGGCCCTCCCGTACGGCCTTGGGGTGCTGCATGGCGGTGCCACCACAAGGCGAAAAGGGTCCGCCCCGCACTCCCTCGGGAGTGCGGGGCGGACCCATGAGATCAAGCCCGTCCGGCTAGCCGAACATCAGGTAGACGACCCCGTAACTCGCGGCAGCGACCAGCGCCGCGGCCGGCATCGTGATGAACCACCCCAGGATGATGTTCTTCGCGACACCCCACCGCACCGCGTTCACCCGCTTCGTGGCGCCCACACCCATGATCGCCGAGGTGATCACATGGGTGGTCGAGATCGGCGCGTGGAAGAGGAACGCCGAACCGAACATGATCGACGCACCCGTCGTCTCGGCGGCGAAGCCCTGCGGCGGGTCCAGCTCGATGATCTTCCGGCCGAGCGTACGCATGATGCGCCAGCCGCCCGCGTACGTACCGAGCGACAGCATCAGCGCGCAGACCAGCTTCACCCAGACCGGGATCGGATCGCTCGGCGACTCGACGTCGGCGATGACCAGGGCCATCACCACGATGCCCATCGTCTTCTGCGCGTCCTGGAGACCGTGCCCGAGCGCCATGCCCGCGGCCGAGACCGTCTGCGCGATGCGGAAACCGCGCTTGGCCTTGTGCGGGTTGGCCTTCCGGAACATCCACATGATGGCGACCATCACCAGATAACCGACCACCAGGCCGATCACCGGCGACAGGAACATCGGGATGACGATCTTGTCGAGCACCCCGTCCCAGTGCACCATCGTCCCGCCGGCCAGCGCCGCGCCGACCATCCCGCCGAACAGCGCGTGCGAGGACGACGAGGGCAGGCCGAAGTACCAGGTGACCAGATTCCAGATGACGGCACCGACGAGCGCGGCGAAGAGGATGCCCATCCCCTTGTTGCCCTCGGGCGTCGCGATCAGGCCCTCACTGACGGTCTTGGCGACCCCGCTGCCGAGGAACGCGCCCGCGAGGTTCATCACGGCCGCCATCGCCAGCGCCGCACGCGGCGTCAGCGCCCGGGTCGAGACCGACGTGGCGATCGCGTTCGCCGAGTCGTGGAAGCCGTTGGTATAGGTGAAGCCGAGCGCGACGCCGATGGTCACGATCAGTACGAAGGTGTCCACAGTGGTTCAGGACTCCTTGACCGCGATGGTCTCCACCGTGTTCGCGACGTGCTCGAACGCGTCGGCAGCCTCTTCCAGCACGTCCACGATCTGCTTCAGCTTCAGCACCTCTATGGCGTCGTACTTGCCGTTGAAGAGGTGGGCGAGCAGCTTGCGGTGGATCTGGTCGGCCTGGTTCTCCAGACGGTTGACCTCGATCCAGTACTCGGTGAGGTTGTCCATCGTGCGCAGACCCGGCATCGCCTCGGCGGTCAGTTCCGCCGCCCGCGCCAGCACCTCGATCTGCTGCTCCACACCCTTGGGAAGCGTCTCGATCTGATACAGCACGACCAGATCGACGGCCTCCTCCATGAAGTCCATGATGTCGTCGAGCGACGACGCGAGGTTGTAAATGTCCTCACGGTCGAACGGCGTAATGAAGGAGGAGTTCAGCTGGTGGAAGATCGCGTGGGTGGCATCGTCCCCCGCGTGCTCCGCTGCCCGCATGCGCTCCGCGATCTCGGCCCGGGAGGACGAATCCGCCCCGAGCAGTTCCATCAGGAGTTTCGAGCCCGTGACGATGTTGTCCGCGGATGCGGAGAACATGTCGTAGAAGCTCGTCTCCCTGGGGGTCAGACGAAAGCGCACGTGGGGTCCTCGGGGTGCTTTGGATTCGGTCAGGCTGATGCTAGGCGCATCATCCGGCCACGGCTAACCGGCATTCTTCAGTGTCGCCCATCGGGCACAGTGATCAGCACGGGCCCCAGGTCACGTTTCAGCTGAATTCGTTAGGATATACCCACCAGGGGTATTCAAAGCGGCAGGGCAAAGGGAAAACGGGAGGCAGCAATGACCACCACCGAGGCCATGGGGACCGGGCCCTCACCGGACGCGGTACCCGGCGCCGCCCCCGTGGAAGCGATCGTCACCGACCACGACCGCGGCATACACGGCTACCACCACCAGAAGGCCGAACACCTCAAGCGCCTGCGCCGCATCGAGGGCCAGATCCGCGGCCTCCAGCGCATGGTCGACGAGGACGTCTACTGCATCGACATACTCACCCAGGTCTCGGCGTCCACCAAGGCGCTCCAGTCCTTCGCGCTCCAGCTCCTGGAGGAGCACCTGCGCCACTGCGTCGCCGACGCGGCCCTCAAGGGCGGCGACGAGGTCGACGCGAAGGTCGAGGAGGCCACCAAGGCCATCGCCCGCCTGCTGCGCACCTGACTCCTGGCGAGCCCGTCAGCCCCGGTGGTCGCCCTGCCGGGGAACGGTGGTGCGGTCGGTGCTCACCTTCACATCGAGCACCTCGTCGATACGGTCCGCGCTGAGCCGTTCCCCGATCGCCGCCGAAGCCGCGATCATCAGTTCCCCGCACAGCTCGATCTCGGCGAGCGCCACATGGTCCGATACGGTCGGGCTGAGCGTCACCACGTCACTCACCTCTCACTGCCGTCACCGGCTTCCTAGAGTAGAGAGCCCGCCACGCACCGCGCATGGCACGGACGGGCCATTTCGCCCCCACCCATGCGGGGCCGTGCGACTCATCTCACGCCCGCCCCTGCTCGATCTCGCCGGTGTAGATGTCCCGGTCGTGCGGCAGCCGTACGGTGACGGGCACGCCGAACCCGTAGAGCAGCGTCGTGGACACCACCTCCGCCGCCGGGCCCTCGTTGGCGAAGCTGAACCGGTGGCGCACCTTGCGCAGCCTCCCCCGCTCGTCCAGATACGCGTCGAACGGCACGGCCCGCGTGCGGAACCCTTTCGCCGCCGCCACCAGCGCGGCCCGCGCACCGGGCGCCGCCAGCCGGGCCGCCCGGCCGATGTCCGCGGTCCCCCGGTAGTGCCGCACGGCCACCCCGGCCACATCCGTCTCACCCACGTACGTCACGGCCCCCGCACCCCGCAGCAGCTCGGCGGCGGCCAGCGGATCGGTCACCCCGCCGGTGACGAGATTGCCGTCCTCCAGGGCCGTCGTGTCGATGCGCACCCACTTGCCGGCGGGCACCCCCGCGCCCCGGTTCATCATGTACAGCGCGCCCGGCGCCAGCAGCTCCGTGATCGGCCGGTGCTCCTCCTCGCCCGCCGCGTCGGGCGGCAGCACCACCTTCAGCCGGCCCGAACCGGCTCGGAAGTCGTACGCCCCCGAGCCCCTGATCGTGACCCGGGTGCCACCGGCGGCCGTCTCCATCGACGTACTCACCTCGGCGCTCGCGACCCCGTCCCCGGCGAGCACCGCCGCCGCCCGCCGCACCACCTCCGCGCCGCCGTCCCGGGCGTCCGCGGCCGCCGCGGCCCGGTCGACGCCGCCGCCACCGGCACACCCGGCGGCCGCCGCCGTCACACCCACCGCGACGAGGGCGCGCACGACGCGCACCCCGCCTCCGGACCTGTGCTGCTGCACCACCATCGCCTGCCCATCCCGAACCGCTTGCCCGAGGTCGTGTCCGCCTCGCATAACGACGGCCCGTGCCCCCTGTAACGTCCACGCCCCCGATTGGCGCCGTCGGCGCGAGCGCCCCCTCCCGGTTGACGGACCCCTCCCGGCCGGGGCGCCCCGCCCAGTACCGTGTTCGCGTGTACGACCAACACACCGCCGACGTCCCGCCGGCCCGCCCCGCCCATGAGCCCACCACCGTCGAACGCGGCTCCTTCTGCACCGCCCGCTGCGCCTGCGGCTGGTCCGGCCCCGCCCGCCGATCCCGCGACCGCGCCCGCGCGGACGCCGACGAGCACCGCACCACGGCCTGACCACCCGGCCCTCCCCTCTCTCCCCCACACCGGAGGTCCGATGACCCCGCCGAACCGGCGCACGCTCCTCGCGGCGGGCGCCGCCGTCCTCACCGGCGCCACCGCCACCGCCTGCGAGGGCACCGACACGACGGACCCGGCCCCCGGCGACACCACGGCCCCCAGCAGCCCCGCGTCGTCCCCCGCTCCCTCGGCGGCCAAACCTTCCAAGCCCTCCGGCCCGGCGGACTGGTCCGCGCTGGCCAAGAGCCTCGACGGGCCGCTGATCCGCCCCGGCGACAGCGCGTACCCGACCGCCCGTCAGCTCTACAACACCCGCTTCGACGGCCAGAAACCGGCCGGGATCGCCTACGTCCGGCACGAGGACGACATCCGCGAGTGCCTCGCCTTCGCCCGCCGCGCCTCCGTGCCGGTCGCGATCCGCAGCGGCGGCCACTCGTACGCCGGCTGGTCGAGCGGCAACGGCCGCCTGGTGATTGACGTCGCGTCACTCAACCGCGTCGAGTCGAACGGCACGATCGGCGCCGGCGCCAAGCTCCTCGACGTCTACGAGGGCCTGGCCGCGCACGGCGTGACGATCCCCGGCGGCTCCTGCCCCACGGTCGGCATCTCCGGTCTCACCCTCGGCGGCGGCCACGGCGTCGCCGCCCGCGCCTACGGCCTGACCTGCGACAGCCTCACCGCCGCCACCCTCGTCACGGCCGACGGCCGCACCGTGACCGCCGACGCCAAGCACGACCCCGACCTCTTCTGGGCGCTGCGCGGCGCGGGCAACGGCAACTTCGGCGTGGTCACCGGCCTCCGCTTCCGTACGCACTCCGCCCCGCGGACCGTCACCGCGTACATGTCCTGGCCCTGGTCGCGCGCCCGGGACGTCGTCACCGCCTGGCAGGAGTGGGGCCCGGACCAGCCCGACGAGATCTGGTCCGCCGCGCACCTCGACGCCGGGCCGGGCGGCAGCAACCCGACGGTCTCGGTCTCGGCGTTCAGCCTCGGCACGTACGGGGACCTGCAGAACGCCGTCGACCGCCTCGCCGACCGCATCGGCGCCCCCGCCGCCTCGGTCTCGCTGCGCCGCCGCGGATACCGCGAGGCGATGCTCGTGTACGCGGGCTGCTCGGGCCTCACGGACGCGCAGTGCCACCTCCCGGGGACCACGCCGGGCCGCACCCCGCAGGGCGCCCTCCAGCGCGAGACGTACGCCGCCGCCTCCGACTTCTACGACCGCTCACTGCCCCCGGCGGGCGTGTCGGCCCTGCTCGACGCGGTCCAGGCGTTCACCCGCCTCGCCCCGGGCCAGGGCGGCGGCGGCTCGGTCGCGCTGACCGCGCTGGGCGGGGCGGTGAACCGGGTGGACCCACAGGCCACGGCGTTCGTCCACCGCCGCTCCCGGATGCTCGCCCAGTACATCGGGGCCTGGCGGCCCGGGGCCCCGGGAACCGCCCAGCAGAAGTGGCTGAAAGAGACCCATGCGGCGATGCGCCCGTACGCCTCCGGGGCGGCGTACCAGAACTACACCGACCCGTCCCTGACCAACTGGCGCTCCGCGTACTACGGCTCGGGGGCGGCGCGCCTGGCCCGGGTGAAGAAGCGGTACGACCCGGAGGGGCTGTTCACGTACGCGCAGGGGGTGTGAGGGGGCTCCGCATACACCTGTGCCCCGGGCCGCTGTGGCGGGCTCCGGGGCACATGCGTGAGGGGTACGGGCTCAGGCCGCGAGGCCCTTCTCGCCGTCGGAACCGCCGCGCGAACCGGGGCGCGGCTCGGGGATCCCGAGCGCGTCTCCCCGGCCGGCGTCCGCCGCCCGGGGACGGCGCGAGCGGACGAGGGGCCGAGGCGGGCGGACCGGGAGACGGTCGCCACGAGGGGCGTCAGCAGCATCATCGCCAGAGGCGCGAGGAGCAGCGCGACGGCCGTACCGAGGGCGAAGCCGCCGACGACGTCGGTCGGGTAGTGGACGCCCATGTAGACCCGGCAGAAGCCTTCCAGCAGGGCGAGCCCGATGGCCGCGATGCCGAACTTCCGGTGAGCCACGAAGAGTCCCACGCCGAGGGCCATCGCCATCGTGGCGTGGTCGCTGACGAACGAGAAGTCGTTCTTCCCGTCGACCAGGACGTCGAGCCCGGAGTGGTCCTTGAACGGCCGCGGCCGCTCCACGAATCCACGGATCGGGATGTTGATCAGCAGGGCGATCCCGGCCGCGAGCGGGGCCCAGACGAGCCCGGCCACCGCGGACACGGAGTCCTCGGCCGTGCCGCGCCGGCGGACGCTCCACCAGCACCACAGGACCACGAGGACCATGCCGAACATGATCCCGTACTCTCCGACGAACTCCATGACCCGGTCGAACCAGGTGGGAGCGGACTTGGCGAGCCCGTTGATGTCGTAGAGCAGGCTGACGTCGGGGTTCGACCCATCCAGTGCGAGTCCAGCCATCTGCTGCGGCCCCTTGCCTTGTCTGCTGCTGCGGCACACGTCCCTGTGCGCCGCGATTCACGAACCCCCGTGTTGTTCGGTTCGTCCACGTCGATCACTCGCACGCCCAGCCAGAGAACGACGCGCCCCGTGCGTACGTTCCACTCTCCACCGAATGATCACCATGACGTTATCGAAGAGTGACACAACGTCGCAGCTCAGGGCCTGGGCTTCACGGAGGGTTCCGGCCACCGGCACGCACACCTCAGGCCGCCGGCCGCGCGGTCGGCAGCGCCGCGGCCCCGTCCTTGGTCACGCGTGTGGCACCGAAGTAGTCGGGCGAGTCGATCTTGTCGAACCGAATGACCGCCCCAGTGTACGGAGCGTTGATCATGTACCCGCCCCCGACGTACAGGCCGACGTGATGAATGGCACGGGAATTGGTCAGATCGTCGGAGAAGAACACCAGATCACCGGGAAGCAGTTCGTCCCGGGACGGATGCGGCCCGGCGTTGTACTGGTCGTTCGCGACGCGCGGCAGCTCGATGTCCACGGACCGGTACGCGGCCTGGGTCAGCCCGGAACAGTCGAACCGGCCGCCCTGCTCGGGCGTACCGTTGCCGCCCCACAGGTACTTCGTACCGAGCTTCTTCTGCGCGAAGTAGATGGCCCCGGCCGCCTGCTGGGACGGCTGCACCCGCCCCACGGGCCGCGCGAAGCTCTTCTCCAGGGACCGGATGATCTTGACGTAGTTCCTGGTCTCGGAGATGTCCGGGACCCCGCCGGACTTGATCACGCGGTACGCCCCCGCGTTGTACGCGGCGAGCATGTTGTCGGTGGGGTCACCGGGCACCTTCTTCACGTACCCGGCCAGCTCGCAGTCGTACGAAGCGGCGGAGGGGATCGCGTCGGCCGGGTCCCACACGTCCCGGTCCCCGTCCCCGTCCCCGTCGATCCCGTGCCCCGCCCAGGTCCCGGGGATGAACTGCGCGATGCCCTGCGCGGCGGCGGAGCTCTGGGCGCGGGGGTTCCAGCCGCTCTCCTGGTAGAGCTGGGCGGCGAGGAGAGCCGGGTTGATCGCGGAGCACAGATTCCCCCACTTCTGCACCAGCCCCTGATACTTGGCCGGCACGGCCCCCTTGGCCAACGCCACGGCCCCCCCACCGCCCCCCCGACGAGCCCGGCGGCGGCGGAGTAGGTCCCCACAACAAGCAGCGCCACAAAGCACAGGGCTCCCCCGACCCCGACCCCCATGGCCACCCAGAATCTGCGCACCCGTCAACCATCCCCCATCGGGGCATGGTTCGGGAGCGTTTTCGAGGGTGTGTACGAGTCACACGGGGCGCTCAGGAAGCACCCCCCGACCAGAAGCGATCGCGGACGTTGGGGGCCGGTACCGGCTCACCCATATGCTCGTCCCGACCGGCACGCGGAGTGGGTTCGGTAACCGAGGACCGATCCACGCAGGGCGTAGCGACCTCAAAGAACGCCTGCCCACGCCCCCCAATGAGCAGCCTCACGCGAAACCGGTCCGGCGTCTCAAAGTATGTTGCCGGGCTCTGCTCGCTGGCGTTTACGCCGACCTGGCGATAGCCGGCCCTCTGCCACTGCCGTTCAACAACACCCAGGAAGCTTCCCCGTCGCTCCTCGGAGATCACCGTGGTAACTGCCCTTCTGCGTGAAACGTCACAACTCCCTGCCGTTGTTTCCCCGTGGACCCACTCCACCGGAGGTCTAATCCCAGAAAACGTCTCGTCCAGGATCCTGTCAGCTCGATCGGCAGCCTCTTGCATGTTCAATCCACTGCTCCTCTCGCCATCCTGCGAAACGCCAGACTCACCTGCCGCTGCACAGCTTGAGACCAACCACACAGCAGCTACTGCGGCAGCTACTCGTACCCTCACCTTGGACGCTCCCGCTCGATTTCGTCCGATTTCCCGGCAACGATTCTCGCAATGTTGTCCGCAGAGACTTGGTCTTTCGCCGGGTCGAAGTAGTTGGAGTGCGCTTCCCCGGGACTGTGACCCCACTCCAAGGGCCGAGGGCCTTCGCTTACGGCAAACCGGGTTGCCCCGAAATCTCGGTGCGCGGGATCGGTGCCGAACCAAACGTCACTTTCTTCGCTCTGGGCATCTTGCGCCGCAAAACCCATAGCGCCGCCGGCCACGCCACCCGCTACACCACCGACCGCCGCCCCAACAGGTCCCCCGCTCAGCCCCAGCGAAAACCCCGCCGACGCGCCCCCGACAATCCCAGCACCCAAGCCACTCGCTTCCCGATCGTTGGGCAACTTCGTGACAGGGTCATTCTCAGCGGCACCGACGAAGACGTGCCCTCTGCCCACCCCGAGTTCATCTGCAAATCGTGCACCCGTCCCCGGGCTTCCAACCAAGACCACGTCGTCAGCTCCCGGGATCCCGGCCTTCTCCTGCGCAGCGAGACCCACTGTCAGCGAACCGTACGAGTGCCCGATCGCAGTTACATGAGGGTCTGCATGCTGATTCGTTGCCGAAATGCCGGCCATGAACTGATTGTAGGCAGCCGCACCGGCCTTCGCGTCCGACTGACCCGTCACGCCCAGCGGGTCATCCATCGATGTTTGCGGCGCGTCGTAACCGAGCCACACAATCGACGCCACCGACGCGTCAGGATCCATCTCCTTGGCGCCGATGGCGGTGTCCCGTGCCCGCTTGAGGTCCCCCCTAGCAAATTCCTCATCCAACGAAGTATTCAACCCCGGCACATACGCCGCCACATTCCGCGCCGTATCCGGATTCCCGTACGACACAATCGCCCGCCCGTTCCCCTCGTCCCCGATGCCCAACAGATACATCGGCGGCTGGCCGCCCGCCTCCAGTTGCCGGCCGATCTCCCGCAACCCCGCCAACCGCACCCGCGACACCTCGTCATCCCGCCCCTCCAGCTTGCCGATCAGCAGCTGGAGGTTGTCGCGGTTGGCCGTGTCGCGGATCAGGGACGGGATGCCGTCCAAGTTGCCGATCCGGTCCGGGTACACCGCGAGGTACTCCTCGCGCTGTTCGTCCGTCAGGTGCGCCCACCACTCCCGCACCGCCGCAGGCGCCCCCCCACGCGGGATGCGGGACTCGAGGTACCCGCGCGCCGCCTCCCGGACCGCCGCAGCGTCCCCCGCCGCATCGGTCCACGCGCGGTCCGGGACCTTCAGCCCCTCCTCCGCCCGGAGCCGCCGCAGGATCCTCGTGAAGCGCCAGTCGATCCGGGCGGCCGCCCGCACCGCCCCCGTGACCCGGTCCGAGATGTCCCGCGCCGCCGCGGCATGGGTGTGCGGGGCGACCAGCCCCGAGGAGGGCAGCAGCCCGGGCACACCGGACGCCCGAGCCGTGCCCCCGGGCAGCGGATCACCGTCGAACAGCCCCCCGGGCCCCGGCGGATACGACACCGACCCATCCGCGTGCACGGTGAACTTCAGCGACTCCGCCTCCTCCAACGCACGCCGCAGCACCCCCTGCTGCACCCGCATCTCGTGCGCGAGGCTGTTCAACGCGGTCCGGATCAACCCGCACTCGGTGTACACGTACTGCAAGTTCCGGCTCATCCGCCGCAACCGCCCCGCCGCCGCCTCGGCCGCCGCACCCCGCTGCGACTCACGCAACCCGACGAGCAGCTGCTTCTCGATCCGGTCGCGCCCCGCATCCGCGCGGTTGCTCGCCTTGCCCCACCCGTCCGCCGCGCTCTCCAGCTCGGCGCACTCGAGATCGCGTAACTGAGCCCACGTCAACGTGGAGGACAGCGCCGTCACCGCTCGACCCCGTGGGTCAGACGCGCGACGGGCGAGAACGACGACCGCACGGACTCGTTCGTCTCGCCCTGCGCCCGCGCGACAGCGCGCAGGCTGCCCGCGAGCGCCCCGCACTCATGACGGGCGGACTCGACACGGCGTACCCAGGACTCCCGCACGGCACCCAGCTCGGCCAGGGAGTTCAGACCGGCGGTACCGGCGACCACCCCCTCGTGCGCCGTCGCCAGCTCCGCGCGTACGGGCCCGAGATGGGCCCCCATCCCCTCCGCACCCCCGGCCGCCCGCAACCACGCACCACCGCTGTGCCGCAGCTCTTCCCCACCGGCGGAGCCGCCACCCGCACCGCCCGCCAGATCGACCAGCCTCAGCCGCGCACCACTCATCGTCCACCCCGTTCTTGATCACGAAGATCGTGGAGCGGCACTGTGCCAAACCCGGCAACCGCGACACGCCGGACACACAGCGGCCGGGGAGCGGGCACACCCCCGCTCCCCGGCCCTGCCAACGCCCCGCCCCCGCCCGGGGATCACCCGAACGATGGACCGGCGCTAACGCCCGTACGCCCTCGGGTCCTCCTCGCCCAGCCGCCGCAACGCGGCCGCCGCACGGTCCTCCGGCGACGTGCCGTCCTCCGGAATGCACCAGAGGATCTGCCGTACGTGGCCGCCCTCGGCGTCGTACGAGAGGCTGACCAGCGTCTCGTCCGGGTTACGGAAGACCGTCCCGGCCCAGTCGAGCCGGACGCTCCAACGCGCGAGGAGGTCCGGCCTGCCGCGCAGCCCGGCGGCGATCAGCCGGGCGGTCCGGCGGGCCGGCCACATCCAGCTCCGGTCGCCTTCCGCACGGGCGACCTCCGCGTCGTACGCCGCCGCGTCGAAATGGAGTTCGGGCAGCTCGCGTTTGCCGCCGGGCGGAACGGGGCATCGCCAGCCGGACCAGACCACCTGATCCCCGTCCCGCCGGACGGTGACGTACAGCGCCCCGCAACAGCCCTCCGTGCAGTACGCCTCCGCGAGCCGCACCTCGCGCGGTTCGTCCGTGGCCCGCAACGTGCCGGGGAACAGCAACTCCTCGGGAGAGTGGGCAGGCCCCCGCCCGAAGTACTCCGGGACCAGCGGCCGCCCGTCGACCAGGACGCGCGCCTCCACGGTGGCCGGATCCCCGGGATCGCGCTCATGGACCGCGATCCGCAACCGCGCCCCCGGGGAGCGCGGAGCACCGAGCACCTGCGCCCGCGTACGCCGCACCCACGCGGCACGCCACCGCACACCGTCGTCCTCGCCGACGTCCGGGACCACACGCCACTCCGGCCGCCCCAGGACGGCCGTCAGCTCCGACAGCGCCGCCTCGCGCCGCCCGGGCCCCCAGTCGTGCAGCACGGCGGGCCCCGTGCTCAGCTCCTGAACGGCGGACAGGAGCAGCGCATGGTGGTCGAGCGTGCGGGGAAGGAGCCCGGCGCCCCGCGCGAACGCTTCGTACGCGCGAGGGGCGTCCGGGTAGGCAAGGATCTCGGGCTGATAGTCGCGGAGGCTGGTCATGCGGAACAGCAGCCGCCCGGTCCGGGCGACCAGTCCGGCGCCCTCGGCCGTCGGCAGCCCGGGGACCTCCGTCAGCAGATCGGTGAGCCGGGACGCCTCCGCCACCCGCCGCGCCACCTCGGGCGTCAGGTCGTCCGGCAGCGCGACCAGCCGTTCCCGTACGGCGTCACGGTCACCGGCGTCGAGGGCGGCGAGCAGCGGCCCGAAGCGCACGGGCTCGCGGTGGTTGCGGAGTTCGAGCAGCGCGCCGGCCGGCCGGTCGAGCGCGTCGAGTGCGTGGACGACCGGGCGCACGAGGGAGCGCAGCCGACCGAGGGTCCGGAGATACGGCACATCCTGCGGCCCGCCCAGCTCGGCGAGGAGGGCAAGCCCGGCGCAGACGGCCAGGTAGCCGGTCCCCGTACGCACGAGCACCCGCGCCAACGCCCGCGCCCGTTCCTCGTTCTCCACCGGCATCCCGGCGACGAGAAGGCGCAGAGTGCGGTGCCTGACGGGAGGGTCCAGGGCGTCGAGCCGCCGGTGCGCCTCTTCCGCCGCCTCGACGGGATCGGGGGCGACCAGCAACGGCCCGAGAAGACGGGTCAGCTCGTCCCTGGTCTGTGTGAAATCCCGGCTGACCCGGTTGGACGGGACACGGCGGGGTACGGGCGGTGCCGCGTCCGCCAGGCACCACGGCCCCTCGGGCTCGGCGTGCTCGACACGCGATGCGCACGCGTACAGGGAGGAGGGCCGGGGAGTGAGCGCTCCGCGCTCTTCCGGGGCGCTCAACGGGCGGGGTGGTTCTCGATTCCATAGGTCATGGCGCGGAGTGTGGCAGAGCCCCGCCGCACCACGCCATCGCTTTTCCGCCGGGCGCGGTTCACGCGCCCTTACCCCGCCGAGCCGGAAGAATGCGCCCCCATGAGCTCATCGTCCTCCTCCCCCAGCTTCTGGCACCGGCCCATGGTGGCGCGCAGCGCCGACGAGCAGCACCGCGCCTCGACGATGCTGGAACTCTTCTTCGACCTCTGTTTCGTGGCCGCGGTCGCCCAGGCGGCCTCCGCCTTCGAGCACGAACTCGCCGCGGGCCGCATCGGCCACGGCGTCCTCGGCTACGCGATGGTGTTCTTCGCGATCTGGTGGGCGTGGATGAACTTCACCTGGTTCGCCTCCGCGTACGACACCGACGACGTCCCGTACCGGCTGCTGACGCTCGTACAGATCACCGGCGCGCTCGTCCTCGCGGCGGGCGCGACCGAGGCGCTGGAGCACGAGGACTTCACCGTCATCACCTGGGGCTATGTGATCATGCGGCTCGCCATGGTCACGCAGTGGCTGCGCGCCGCCCGCTCGGACCCGGAGCGGCGCCGCACCTGCCTGGGGTACGCCGCCGGGATCTTCCTGGTGCAGATCGGCTGGGTCGTACGGCTGGCCCTGCCCGAGGACACCGGCCTGGCCACCTTCGCGGTCCTCGTCCTGGCGGAGATCGCCGTTCCCGCACTGGCGGAACGCAAAACCACCACCACCTGGCACCCGCACCACATCGCCGAACGGTACGGCCTGTTCACGCTGATCGTGCTCGGTGAGTCCATCACCGCCGCCACCGGTGCCGTACGCGCCGCACTGGACACGCACGCGGCGCTCGGCGACCTCGCCGCACTGGTCGCGGGCGGTCTCCTGACGGTGTTCGCCCTGTGGTGGCTGTACTTCGCGCAGAGCGCACCCCGGCTGCTGACCAGCCTGCGTACGGCGCTGCTGTGGGGGTACGGCCACTACCTCGTCTTCGCGTCGGCGGCCGCGGTCGGCGCCGGGCTCGCCCTCAACGTCGCGCACACCGCGGGCCACGGCCACATCTCCGACCGGACGGCGGCGGCCGTCTACACCGTCCCGGTCGCCGTGTTCATCACCCTCGTCTGGCTGCTGCACCACCGCACCGCGGAACTCCGCCGCACGGCCGACGTGCTCCACCCGGTGGCGGTGCTCGCGGTCCTGGCGGCCACCTTCGCCCCGTCCCCCATCCTGACCACGGGCATCGTCACCGCCCTGCTCATCGCGGCGACCCTGCTCCTGGCCGCCCGGCACGCGGACGGCGGCACCGAGCCCGCGCGCTGACCTCAGCGGCCGGCCCGCACCGCCTGTCCGGGCAGGGCGATCCCCTGCGCCTGGGCGGTCCTCCCGGCCGCAGGGTCCACGGGACCGGAGGCGTGGACGTCAGCCAGCCCTCCGCGATGAGGGTGTGCACGATGACCCCGCGCAGCTCCCGCCCGAGCTTCTTCCACCGCAGGCCCTTGCAGAGCTGGCTGTACGACGGCCCGTGGCCGTGCTCCGCCCGGAACTCGACGGTGAACAGGGCCGCCTCGCGCCCGCAGTCCGGGTGGGCGGCCCGCCACACCTCGTACGCGTCGAGAGCCGCCCGGGGCGCGGGCAGCGGGGACGGCCCGGACATGAACGGCGGAACGAGCCGTACGAAGGGAAGGTGGCAGAGCGCGCACGCCTCGACCGCCTCCACATGCCGCAGCAGCGCGGGGCTGACGCCGGTCTTCCAGGCCGCCCAGCTCTCCGGGGTGGGCTCGGCGGCGGCCGCCGCCGCCCGGGCCGCCCGCCGTTCCTCCTCCTCCCGCGCCATCGCGGCAAACTCCTCCGGGGTACGGAACCGGCCCGCGAGGTGCCTCATCGCTTCACCGAGCCGGTAGGTCTGCCCGGACACCTCGGCGAGGAACCCCTTCTCCAGGAGCACGGGCACCGACCCGTAACAGACCGCGGGCAGTTCGTCCGGCGCCCGGCCGACCAGCTCGTCGGAGCAGTGGGCCGCCAGGAACAGCGCCGCCAGCCGGGCCCCCGACGTCCCCTTCCGCACCGGCTTGGCCAGCCTCGTGCGCATGGACCAGCCCGAGACCCGCGACCGCGCGTCCTTGCCGAGGCGCAGTGCGCGATCGGGCCCCGGGGCCAGCTCCGGCACCACGATGGCGTACGGCACATCCGGCTCCCCGCCGATGAGCTGCCCGGGCACCTCCCATCCGGCCGCTCTCAGCTCGGCCAGGGCGCCCTCCGGGTCGTCCAGCCGCAACGACCGCAGGTCGGTCCCCGTGAGGTTGCCGGCGCCCGTCCGCGCGGCCCGGATGCCCACGACGACTGCGAGGAGCCGTGCGTCGGCGGAGTCCAACGGCAGGCCGGCCACGTACGAGAGGAGCGCGCGGGCGCCCTCTCCCTGGCGCGGTGTGAGCAGGAAGGGCGGCGGCGAGGCGGCGCCACCGTCTCCGGCGGAAGCGGTCGTCACGGGCGGCACGGCGGACACGGCAGGCTTGGGCACATCACATCTAACGGTGATCGGACCGCCGAAGTCACGCGCGGACGCGCCTTTCCCGCCCGGACACCGGGTCATGCGTGAGCCGAAGCCCTCCTTCGGGTGACGTCAGCGGGACGTCAGGCAGGCGTTAGCAGAACATGAGCCGCCCGCGGGAGGCTTCCCCTGTCAGACGGTCCGGAGGGGGAGCGGTTCGCCGCAGATCCGGGCCCTGTCTGCACCGATCCGACCAATCGACCGCCACACACCTCGGGGAATCCCATGCGTACTATCCGCAAGCGCACCGCCGTCCTCGGCGCCGCCGCCACCGCCGCCCTCGCCCTCACCCTCACCGCCTGCGGCGGGGACGGCGGGGGCACGAAGGCGGCCGGCCCGGCCGACAACTCCGCCTCGGCCGAAGCCACCGTGGCCGCGAAGAACACCGCCGAGGACGCCGCGGGCGACGCCGCCCAGGACCAGGGCAGCACGTCCGGCGACGGCGCGAAGACGGGCGGCGGTTCCACCGACGCGGTCACCTCCAGCACCGGCAGCTCCAAGGGGGCCGCCGCCAAGACGGGCGGGGCCGCCGCCGGCGACACCAGCGACTCCTACGCGTACAAGCACCCCTGCAAGAGCGGCGACCTGTCGGTGCGCGTGTACGCACGCGAGGGTTCGGCCACCCAGCACATGATCGAGGTCAACAACACCGGCAGGAACTCCTGCGGCCTGAGCTACTTCCCGCGCGTCAGCCTGGGCGCGGCGAACGCATCGGACCACAGCGGCGACATCATTCCGCTGGTCCCGGGCGGCCTCGGCGGGGCGCCGGCGTACCCGGTGAAGCCCAAGACCGCCGCGATCGCGGTGGTCGACCTCAACCCGGGCGGCGGGAACGGCGTGACCTGGGTGGACGAGCTGAACGTACTCGCCGACGGCGACCACATGGCCAACGCCGAGCAGCTCAACTTCCCGCTCGGCCCCGACGTGAAGGTCGGCACCCCGAAGCTGGGCCTGTACGAGCGCACAGTCGCCGACGCGGTGGCCTCCATGAAGCAGGCGAACACGAAGCCCTGACCCGTACCGGGCCGTGGTTACGGTGCCCTCGGACGGACCACGACGGTCTGTCCGAGGGCACCGTTACGATCCGTGGCATGCCTGCCTTCCGCGACTTCAACTTCAAGCTGCTCGTCATCGAACAGCTCATGTACACCGACGAGACGCTCACCCCGGCGTTCCGCATAGCCGACTGCCTCAAGGCCAAGGGCATCGACCAGGACCCGCAGACGTACGCGTACGAGAACGACCTCGCCTTCACCGTTCTGGACGAGGCCCGCGCCCACTTCGAGGCGCTGGAGATCAGCACGGAGCTGCTGGCCACCGTGGAGACGCTGACCGTCGACGGCGGTCTGGAGGTGTACCAGGAGTGCGCGCCGGTCTGGGACGGGGAGGACGACCTCTTCGACATCGGCTCGCTCGACGACCTGGACCTGCTGCCGAACCTGCGGCTGATCGAGGGCGTGGACGACTGCGGAATCGGCATGTCGTTCGACACGGACGTCCTCGCGAGCCGGGGCATCACCACCGACTGACCGGCCGACGCCCCGTCAGGGACGTACCCCGCTCGGCCCGTACGTGTCCGGCGCACGCGCGGCGGGAATGATCAATCGCATGAAAGAGGACAACAGGGACACCGCAAGCGGCACACCGGGCGAGATCCTGCACTGGAACCTGTTCATAGGCGGCCACCTCAGCGCCTCCGTACCCGTGCGACTGGTAGAACGAACCGGCGCCGGACAACTGGTCTGGATGAAATCGGGCACCCCGATGTGGCACACCGCCCTCCCGCGCGGCGTCTCCCACCTGCGCGACATCGACCCGCACGAGCGCCCGGCCGAGGGCTTCCCGGTCGTCGCGGGCCGCTGGCCGATGGGCGACGCCCTCTTCTACCAGCCGACGGGGGCGGCCTACTCGGTGCTGTGGCTCTTCGGCCGCAGACACAAGTTCCGCGGCTGGTACGTCAACCTCGAACGACGCGTGCATCACGGCACGGACATCGACATCGCCGACCACGAGCTGGACATCAACGTCGCCCCGGACCGGACCTGGAGCTGGAAGGACGAGCAGTCCTTCGCCGAGAAGACCGGCCACCCGGCGTACTGGACGGCCGAGGAAGCGCTCGCGATCCGGTCCGAAGGAGCGACAGTCGCACAGCTCGCCGAGGCCGGAACCTTTCCCTTCGACGGCTCTTGGTGCGACTTCCGGCCACCGTCGTACTGGAAAACCCCGGCCCGCCCGCCGACTCCGCGCCACCCGCTGCTGCGCCCGATGGGCGCTCCGACCTCGCCTCCGCCGCCCTGAAGTGCGTGATTCGGCCCCCGGGGGACATCTCGGCCAGCCTGGCGCGATGACGATCATTGCCCGGCGTCACTCTCCGTGATACACAGAGTAACCATACGCATTTCGCCCACACACCGATTCGATCCGCAGGTCAGGGCGGTCAGACCGGTCAAATGTGCGAGATCCGGGTAAAGAGAGCCGTGAAGCCGTCGTACGAATCCAGTTTCATCAGCGAAGATAGAGAGTGACCCGTGCCATGCGGTACGGGCGGTGAACTACCCAACTGGGGCGGTGACTTACATGATCCTGGCAGCTGAAAAGGGCGACATCACCACCATCATCGGCGGAATCGCCCCGAACTGGGGGCCGTTCGGGACCCTGGGCAACGAGGCCCGCGTGATGATCGAGGTCGTGATGGCGATCGCCATCCTGCTGTGCCTCGGCATCGCGGTCTGGGGCGCGGCCAAGCAGCGGATCGGCGCGACGGCTCTGCGCGACACGTTCAGCGCGGAACAAGGCAAGGGACTGATCGTGGCCGGTCTGACCGGTGTGTTCATCATCGGATCGCTCGGCACCCTGTTCACCATTGTGTACGGGATGGCCGTCTGACCGGGCGTCATCCCCGAAGCGGGGCGCGGCCGCCCCACCCCTCCCATCCGTCCGTCGTGCCCACCGGCAGAGGTTGCGTACCCCTGATGTCGAGTCACCACACCGCGTCCGCGCGGAGAGCAGCACGGCTACCGTCGTACTACGACGTGGTTCAAGCAACGGTTGAGGGGGCGTACGCGGCATGAGTCTCGGCGACGAGGACGGCTACGGCAACGACGCGGGACGCACGAGCGACGCCTACAGCACGATCGGCGGCACCCGCCAGACCCGCACCCGCCTGCCCGACGGCCCCACCGGCGACCCCTACGGCCCCCGCCGCCCGGCCCGCAACTCCCGCTCCCTCATCACGTTCGCCGGCGTGGTGATCCTCCTGCTGGGCGCGATCGCCTTCGCCAATATGGGCGGCGACAAGGACGGCTCGAACGGCAAGTCCGACACGACCTCCGGCGCCAAGGCGGACGCCGCGCCGACCTCACCCACGGGCACCAAGCCGGTAACAGGCAAAAACGGCACAATCCCCGCAGGCTTCGCCCACGACCAACAGGGGGCGGAAAGCGCGGCCTCCAACTTCGCGGTGGCCCTGGGGTCTGCCGACATGTTCGTCGCCTCATCCCGCCAGGCCATCGTGCAGGCCACTCACGACCCGGCCGTCGTCGGGAAGCTGACTGAAGATCTCGATGCCGCCTACTCGCCGGACTTCCTCAAGAATGTCGGTCTGAACGCAGACGGCGCTGCTCCCGATGGCTTGACGTTCGTCTCTCGCACGGTCCCGGTGGGAACAAAGGTGGTCGAACACACCGCGGACTCAGCAACGATCGAGGTCTGGTGCACCGGTCTCGTCGGAATGGCCGGCGAGGGGTCCACGAAGCCAGTGACCGAGACCTGGTTCACGATCTCGGAGAAGCTCAGGTGGATCGGCAACGACTGGAAGATCGAGTCGTCGAGTCAGACAGAGGGGCCAACTCCCGTCAGCGGTGACAACCGGGCTTCCTCTGCCGACGAGATCGCCGGCGCGGTAGAGGGATACGGAGGATTCGTCTATGCCCGCTAGCCGTCGCCGGAGCATGCGCTCCCTGACCACCCTGAGCGTCCTTCCCGCGATGGTCCTGCTGGCCTCACGGGCCGCAGCAGCGCCATCACCGTCCCCTTCGCCCAGCAAACAGGGCGACGACGCATGCGACCTCATCGTGGGGCTCGCCAAGGACTACTGCGAAGGCGGAAGCTCCAGCTCCTCCAGGTCCACCCCGCCCCAAGCACCGACCCCGCCCTCGACCCCCTCACCTCGCTCGGGCGAGGATGCGCCGACGCCGCCGCGTGGATCGTGGGCAAGCTCAGCGACGCGGTCAAGGACACCGCCAACGTCGACTTCACGAACACCCGCTTCCTCCAGCAGTACGCCATCGTCTTCGCCGCCTCCACCGTCCTCACGCTCGTCCTCTGGCTCCTCGCCGTAGCCAAGCGCGCCATCCGCGGCGTCCCCCTCACCACCGCCATCTCCGAAGCCATCGGCTTCCTCTGGCTCACCGTCCTCGCCTCCGCCTTCACCCCCCTCATCCTCTACACCATCGTCTCCGCCACCGACGGCGTCACCGAAGTCATCGCCTCCTCCTCCGGCGGCCAGACCGACGTCTTCTTCGGCTCCTTCGCCCAAGCCCTCAAGAAGGACTCCGACATCGGCGGCGGCCCGATCATGCTGATCGTCGTCTCCCTCGTCTCCATCCTCGCCGCCGGCATCCTCTGGCTCGAACTCGTCATCCGCGCCGCCCTGCTCTACGTCGGCGCCCTCCTGGGAACCGCCGTCTACGCCGGACTCGTCGACAAGAACATGTGGGGACACGTACGCCGCTGGGCAGGCATCATGATCGCGGTGATCATGGTCAAACCCGTCATCGTCGTCGTACTCGGCCTCGCCGGCGCCCTCTCCTCCGACGACGGCCCCGACGCCTTCTCCGCCGTCGTCTCCGGCCTCGCCATCATCCTGCTGGCCATCTTCGCCTCCGCCATGATCTACCGCTTCGTCCCCGGCTTCGGCGACGAGATCCAAGGCGCCCGCACCAACCGCAAACAGGCCACCGACGGCTCCCAGGCCGCCGCCATGATCAGCTCCCCCGCCGCCCTCGTCTCCCAGGGCATCAAGACCCACAGCAGCCGCGGCGGCCAGAACAGCGGCGACACCAGCAGCGGCGGCAGCCGCCCCGCCAACCCGCTCAGCGGCGGAGTCGCCGCCCACAGCTCCCGTAACCCCGGCGGCGGAACCGGCGGCGGATCCACCCCCTCCGCCGCACCCCCGCCCCGCAGCGGCTCCGCCCCGACCGCCGGCACCCCCACAGCAGCCGCGGCACCCGCGGCGGACCAGGCAGCACAGGTAACAACCGCACAGGAGGTGGCGGGCGTTGAGCACACAGTCCCATCCGATCGCGCCCCGCCGTACGTATCTCATCGGCCGCGCCCGGCCGAACGCGATCGTCGGCAAGAACCGCGAGACGGGCGAGATCGCCCTGATCATCGCCGGCGCGTTCCTCGGCATGATGAGCGGCCTGCTCGTCCCCGTCCTCTCCCTCCGCATCGTGCTGCTCACCGGCTTCCCGCTGCTCGCCATCGCCATGGTCTACGTCCCGTACCGGCACCGGACCTTCTACAAGTGGTTCGAGATCAACCGCAGCTACAAGCGCTCCCTCCGCCGCGGCACCACCTACCGCTCCACCGCCATGGAAGCCGGCACCCGCGCCGACGGCCGCGAGATCGAGATCGGCCCGCCCCCCGGCATCGGCCGCATCAACTGGCTCTCCGCCCCCTTCGGCCCCGACGAGATCGCCGTCCTCCTCCACGCCGACCGCCGCACCGTCACCGCCGCCATCGAGATCGAGGGCCCCGGCGTCGGCCTGCGCGACAGCGAGGACCAGGAAGCCCTCGTCGACCGCTTCGGCACCCTCCTCAAGCACGTCGCCAACGGAGACGGCTTCGTCACCCGCCTCCAGATGCTCGCCCGCACCCTCCCCGCCGACCCCGACGCCCACGCCAAGGACGTCGCCCAGCGCGGCGACAAGGCGTCCCCCCGCTGGCTCCAGGACTCCTACGACCAGCTCCAGTCCATGGTCTCCACCTCCAGCGAGCAGCACCGCGCCTACCTCGTCGCCTGCATGCACTTCAACCGCGAGCTCTCCGCCGAGGCCAACGCCATGGCCCGCGCCGCCCGCCCGCACTCCGGCCGCAAGCTCGACCGCGACGCCGGCCTCGCCGTCGTCATGGCCCGCGAGCTCACCGACATCTGCGCCCGCCTCGCCGAGGCCGACATCCGGGTCCGCCAGCCCCTCGGCCAGAGCCGCCTGGCCTCCCTCGTGCACTCCATGTACGACCCCGACCACCCCATCGACCACATCCAGGCCATGACGAAGCGCAACGCCTGGCCCGCCGAACTCGACGCCGTCGAGCCGACGTACCTCCAGGCCAAGACCCGCGAATCGTCCACCCGCGCCCCCTGGTGCCACTCCACCGCCTGGGTGAAGGAGTGGCCGATGACCCCCGTCGGCGTCAACTTCCTGGCCCCCCTCCTCGTCCACACCCCCGACGTCATCCGCACCGTCGCCGTCTGCATGGACCTGGAACCCACCGAGATCGCCATCGAGCGCATGCTCACCGAGAAGACCAACGACGACGCCGAAGCCAGTCGCCAGGCCAAGATGAACCGCACCGTCGACCCCCGCGACATCGCCGCCCACGGCCGGCTCGACCAACGGGGTGAAGACCTCGCCAGCGGCGCCGCCGGCGTCAACCTCGTGGGGTACATCACCGTGTCGTCCCGCTCCCCCGAAGCCCTCGCCCGCGACAAGCGGACCATCCGCGCCTCCGCCGGAAAGTCGTACCTCAAGCTCGAATGGTGCGACCGCGAGCACCACCGCGCCTTCGTCAACACCCTGCCGTTCGCCACCGGCATCCGCCGCTAACCGCCAGTCCGCGACACCGAGAGGGAGGTCAGTCACGCCATGCGAGATCCGCTGTCCGCGTTGTCGGACGCCTTTACCGCCTTCCTCTTCGGGAAGGTGGAGACCACCCGGCTGCCCGTCCGCACCTCGACCGGCCAGGCCCAGGCCGTCTACCTGCCCACCGCCGCCCCCGGCCTCGGCGACTCCGGTGTGATCATCGGCCGCGAGGTCTACTCCGGCAAGGGCTACATCTACGACCCCTTCCAGCTCTACGGACAACAGCTCCCCGCCCCGCACTGGCTGGTCCTCGGCGAGTCCGGGAACGGCAAGTCCGCGCTGGAGAAGACGTACGTGCTCCGCCAGCTCCGCTTCCGCGACCGCCAGGTCGTCGTCCTCGACGCCCAGGGCGAGGACGGCGTCGGCGAGTGGAACCTCATCGCGCAGGAGCTCGGCCTCACCCCCATCCGCCTGGACCCCACCTCCGCGCTCAACGGCGGCATCCGGCTCAACCCGCTCGACCCGGCCATCACCACCACCGGCCAGCTCGCCCTGCTCCGCACCATCATCGAAGTCGCCATGGGCCACGGCCTCGACGAACGCTCCGGCTTCGCCCTCAAGGTCGCCCACGCCTACGTCAACGCCACGACGACCGACCGCCAGCCCGTCCTCACGGACATCGTCGAGCAGCTGCGCCACCCCGAACCGGAATCCGCCCAGGCGATGAACGTCGACATAGACGACGTACGCGCCTGGGGCCTGGACGTCGCCCTCGTCCTCGACCGGCTCGTCGACGGCGACCTGCGCGGCATGTTCGACGGCCCCACGTCCTTCGGCATCGACCTGGACGCCCCCCTGATCGTCTTCGACCTCTCGCACATCGACCGCAACTCCATCGCCATGCCCATCCTGATGGCGATCGTCGGCGTCTGGCTCGAACACACCTGGATCAGGCCCGACCGCAAGAAGCGCATCTTCCTGGTCGAAGAGGCGTGGCACATCATCAACTCGCCCTTCGTCGCCCAGCTCTTCCAGCGCCTGCTGAAGTTCGGCCGCCGCCTAGGCCTCTCCTTCGTCGCCGTCGTCCACCACCTCAGCGACGTGGTCGACGGCGCCGCCGCACGCGAAGCCGCCGCCATCCTCAAAATGGCCTCCACCCGCACCATCTACGCCCAGAAGGCCGACGAGGCCAGAGCCACCGGACGGGTCCTCGGCCTGCCCCGCTGGGCCGTCGAAATCATCCCCACCCTCACCCCGGGCATCGCGGTCTGGGACGTGAACGGCAACGTACAGGTCGTCAAACACCTGATCACCGAGGCCGAACGCCCCCTCGTCTTCACCGACCGCGCCATGACCGAGTCGTCCGTGAGCGACCTCCTCCCGGACGACGTAAGAGCCGCCGACCTCGAAGCGGAGGAACGCGCGGCCAGGATCGAGAACCAGCAGCGACTGAACGAGTCGTCCGAGTCAACGGTGGCATGACATGGCAGGCAGCGACGGGGGACGGTCCGGCGACGGCAAGGGGGGCGGCATCCCCGACGGCCTGCTCGTCGGACTGCTGGCCTTCCTCCTCGGCCTGACACTGCTGGCCTGGGCGGCCACCGGATTCGCCGGCCTCCTCGCCCACGGCGCCTGGCCCGACGGCGTCACCCCGACCGAGACACCACTCGCCCTCCGCCGCCTGCTGGAGGCCCCGCACGACCTCCCCTCCGCCTGGCCCAACACACCGCCCGGCCAGCTCTCCGGCTACGGACTGTTCTGGGGCCTGCTCATCGGCGAACTGATGGTGCTCGTGGTGCTGACGGTCTTCGTCATGGGCGTCATCACCCGCTGGCGCGCCGTACAGGCCCGCCGCCGCGCGGAACGCACGGAACGGCTGGCCCTCCTCGAACAGGCCCACCGCGAGCAGCGCGCCCGACGCAAGACGGCCCAGGGCAAGGGCCGGAAGACCGGCCGGCGGAACAAACAGCAGGACTACGCGTACGAGTCGGCGCTCCCCGAACCGGAAACGGCCACCGGGCCCACCCCCGACACCTTGCGCAAGACGACCCCCGTCCCCGCACCGGCCACCCCCGTTCCCGCCGAACACCTCAGCGAAACCACAGTGCAGCCGACAGCCCTTCCCACCGAAGCCGCCCCCGAAGCACGCACCACCCGAGACACACGGCACGTACCGACCGAACCGGCAACCATCGAGCCGACCCGCGCCACCACCCCCTCCCCGCGACCGTCCCCTCCCCGCGCACCCCCCTCGTCCTCTACGGCCCCGCCGCCACCCGCCGGGCCACCGCGGTCCAGGCCATCCGCGAGGCCGACGGCCCCGTGCTCGTCGTGACCTCCGACCCCACCCTCTGGGCCGAGACCAAGGACGCCCGCGCCAAGCTCGGCCCCGTCCTCGTCTACGACCCCGGCCACCTCTGCGACACCCCGGCCCGGCTGCACTGGGCCCCCACCACCGGCTGCGAACAGGCCGACCGGGCCACCGCCCGCGCAAGCGCGCTGCTCGCCCCCGTCCGCCCCCAGGCCCGCGTCGACTCGGCGACGGCCGACCTCGCCGAGACCCTCCTGCGCTGCTGGCTGCACGCCGCCGCCATCGACGGCCGCCCCTTCCGCCAGGTCCACCGCTGGGCCATCGGCGGCAACGCCCACGAACCGGTCCGCCTGCTGCGCACCCACCCCAAGGCGGCCCCCGGGCTCGCCGGACTGCTGGAGTCCGCGCTCACCGGCCATCCCGAACGCCGCGAGATGGCACAGGAACTGACGGTGCGCGCGTTCGGCGCCCTCTCCTCCGTCCACGTCCGGGACGCCTGCACACCAAATCGAGCAGATGCGCTCGCACTGGATTCCTTTGCGGACGAAGGGGGCAGCCTCTATGTGGTGGGTGAAGCCATCGAGACCCCGCGATCCGGTCCAGGGACGATGCCCCTGCTCACCGCGCTCGCCTCAGACGTGGTCGAGCACGGCCGCCGCATGGCCGCACGGTCATCCGACGGCCGGCTCGACCCACCAATGACGCTCGTCCTCGACGACGTCGCGGCCGTCGCCCCCCTGCCCCGGCTGCCCGAGCTGCTGAGATCCGGCCAGACCCAGGGCCTGTCCACCATCGCCCTGCTCCGTTCCCCGGAACAGGCCCGCTCACACTGGACGCAACAGCTCCGGACCCCCAGCAGCCTCTGAGGGGCGGGCACGGCCTCAGGGCCGCGCCACCGCGTACTCCAGCTCACGGGCATCCGGATCGCCCGGCATCGGCACCGTCTCCCCGGTCGGCACGAAGCCGAAACGCCGGTAGAACGCCGCGGCCCGCGGGTTGTCCTCGTGCACATACAGCCGTACGCGCTCCAGCCGCGGCGCCTCCAACGACCACGCCCACTCCACAGCCGCCCGGAACAGCCCGTCCGCCACCCCCGAGCCCCGCGCCTCCGGCCGTACGAACACACCGACCAGGTGCCCCTGGTTCACCGACGCCACCTCACCGAACCGCGCCTCGACGTCCGGCCCCTCCACGAGCACCGTCACCGAGCCCGCCCAGGCACCGTCCGGGCCCTCCGCGACGAACTGCCGCACCTCGCCCGCACCGTCCTCCGAGGCGTCCACCGTCCGCTCCCGCCACGCCTCGTCGGACCGCTTCAGCCCCTGCTCGTACGTCTCCAGGAACGCCACCGGGGCGGCCGGATCCTGCAAGGCGGCCAGCCGCAGCTCCTTCACCGACCGCCACTCGCCGGCGCGCACCGGCCGTATCACGTAGTCCATGCACCGATCCTGACCTGCGCTCCTGCGACCCCGCAAACGGATTCGGCCCGTCCGCCCGGAGTCGTACCCCGGTACTACACTCCCCCGCACATCCCGCCCCCGGTCCGACGACCGGCCCGCGCCGGCTCCGTAGCGTCGACCGCATGATCAGGGCACACGCACTCACCAAACGCTACGGGGACACCACCGTCGTCCAGGACCTCGACTTCACCGTCCACCCGGGCACGGTCACCGGCTTCCTCGGCCCCAACGGCGCCGGCAAATCCACCACCATGCGCATGCTCCTCGGCCTGGACGCCCCCACCCGGGGCCGCGCCACGATCGGCGGACGCGCGTACACCTCCCACAGCGCTCCCCTCACCGAGGTCGGCGCCCTGCTGGAAGCGCGCTCCGTCCACCCCGGCCGGACCGCCTTCCATCACCTGATGGCGCTCGCCCACACCCACGGCATCCCGCGCACCCGCGTCGAACACGTCCTGGACCTCGCCGGTCTCACCGCCGTCGCCGGGAAACGCGTCAAGGGCTTCTCGCTCGGCATGGGACAGCGTCTGGGCATCGCCGCCGCCCTCCTCGGCGACCCGGCCGTCGTCATCCTGGACGAGCCCGTCAACGGCCTGGACCCGGAGGGCGTCCTCTGGATCCGCACCCTCCTCCGCGACCTCGCCGCACAGGGCCGCACGGTCCTGGTCTCCTCGCACCTGATGAGCGAGATGGCCCTCACCGCCGACCACCTGGTCATCATCGGCCGCGGCCGGCTCCTCGCCGACACCACCGTCACCGAGTTCACCACCACGGCCGGCGGCGGCTCCGTCACCGTCCTCACCCCCCGGGCCACCGCACTGTCCGAACTACTGAGGGGCCCCGGCATCGACATCACCACCACGCCGGGCTCCGACCGACTGGAGGTGCGCGGCACAGACGCCGAACGCATCGGCCGCACCGCCGCCGCCCACGCCATCCCCCTCTACGAACTCACCCCGCACACCGCATCCCTGGAACAGGCGTTCATGGACCTCACCCAGGAGTCCGTCGACTACCGGACCACCACCGCCGCACCGACCGGAGCCCTCGCATGACCACCACGGCCCTTCCCCATCCCTACCGCGTCACACCTGCCCGGGTCCTGCGCTCCGAATGGCACAAGCTGCGCACCCTCCGCTCCAGCTGGATCACCCTGGGCCTGGCCGTCGTCCTCATCCTCGGCGTCGGCATCCTCATGGGCACCACCTACACCTCCGACGGCGGCGACTCGGACATCGACACCGTCATCCTCGTCCTCTACGGCTCGCTCCTCGCCTCGCTCTGCACGGTGGTCCTCGGCATCCTCGTCACGGCGGGCGAATACTCCTCGGGCCTGATCCGCGCCTCGCTCACCGCCGTCCCACGCCGCCTCCCGGTGCTGTGGGCGAAGGCCGCCGTCTTCACGGTCACCGTGTTCACCGCCATGTTCGCGACCGCGCTCGCCACCTTCGTCGTCGCCCAGCTCTTCCTGCACGACACGGACCAGGCTGCTTCCCTCTCCGACCCGGGTGTACTGCGCGCCGTGGCGGGGAACGCCGCCGGAACCACCCTCCTCGGCCTCATCGCCCTGGGCCTCGGCGCACTCCTGCGCTCGGTCCCCGGAGCGATCGGCGCGTTCATCGGCGGTGTGATGATCCTCCCCGAGGTGCTGACCATGCTCCCGTACGACACGGTGGAGACCGCCGTCCGCTACTTCCCCACCCAGGCCGCGGGCGTCCTCGGCTCGGCCACCCCGCTTCCGGACGCCGCGTCCCCGGGCCCGGCCCTGCTCGCCCTGGCCCTGTGGGCCTCGGCCACACTGGTCGCGGCGGCCGTACTCCTGCGGCGCCGGGACGCATGAGCCGTACGCGGCCGGGCGCGGGGGAGCCACGGATGACGGACACCACCGAGACCGGGGCACCGGCTCCACCGACCGCCCCCACCCCGCTCACCGGGCACATACAGCGCCTCTTCCAGCGCATCCGCGCCTTCGACCGCCGCCGGCCGTCGGCCTGGAACGGCGTCCTGACCGCGTTCTGGGTGCTGTTCGCCGTCCTCGACGTCTCCACCGGCGGCTGGCGCACGGTCGCCGTCGACCCGGACGTACCGGAGCCGCTGGTCTTCGCCATGAGCGCGGCCTTCTCCGCCCCGCTGCTGTGGCGCCGCACCCACCCCCTGGCCGTGCTCGCCCTCATGGCCCCGTTCTCGCTGGCCAATGTGTGGACGGGTGCGGTCATCCAGGCGTCGCTGCTCCAGGAGATCGTGGTCTTCAACATCGCGGTACGCCTCCCGATGCGCACCCTCGCCTGGTCCGGTGCCCTGGTCGCCGCACCGCTGGTGATCGCCTCCGGCCGCTTCCCGGAGGTATGGAGCCGTCTCCTCCTCCCCCACGTCTGGATGTTCGCCATCGCCGCCCTGGCGGGCATCCTGGTGCGTACGCGCAAGGAGTACACCGAGGCCCTTCTCGACCGGGCCGACCGCCTGGAACGCGAACGCGACCAGCAGGCCCGCCTGGCCGCTGCCGCCGAACGGACCCGGATCGCCCGGGAGATGCACGACATCATCGGCCACAACCTCTCCGTCATCACGGGCCTGGCCGACGGCGGCTCGTACGCGGCGGCCCGCAGCCCGGAACGCGCGGCCCAGGCGCTGGAAGCCATCGGCACCACCAGCCGCCAGGCCCTCGCCGAACTCCGCCGCCTGCTCGGTGTACTGCGCGACCAGCCCGAGGACGCGGACCGCACCCCGCAGCCCACGCTCGACGACATCGACGCCCTTCTGGAGGGCGTACGCCGGGCAGGTCTGCCGGTACGTCTCGATGTACGGGGTACGCCTCCGACCCGTCCGCCCACACCAGGACGCCAGCTGACGGCCTACCGGGTGGTGCAGGAGTCCCTGACGAACACGCTGAAGCACGCGGGAACTTCGCCGTCGCTCGCGGCCAAGGTCACTCTCACCTACCGGCCGGGCACACTCGAAGCCCTCGTCACCGACAATGGCACCCCGCCCCCGGGCGAGCGGACCTCCGCGGGTACCGGACAGGGCATCACCGGGATGCGCGCCCGCGCGTCCTTGTACGACGGCACACTCGACGCCGGACCGTCCGCCGGAGGCGGCTGGCAGGTACGGCTCCGGCTCCCCCTGGAGGACTCCCCCTCGTGACGACCGTGCTCATCGCGGACGACCAGCCGATGCAACGCTTCGGCTTCCGCATGCTGCTGGAGAGCCAGGACGACATGACGGTCGTCGGCGAGGCCGCCAACGGCCACGAAGCGCTCCAGCTCGTCGCCCGGCACCAGCCGGACGTGGCCCTGATGGACATCCGCATGCCGCTCCTGGACGGCATAGAGGCGACGCGCCGCATCATCAGGGCGGGCTCACGCACCCGCGTCCTGATCGTCACCACGTTCGACCTGGACCGGTACGCGTACGACGGCCTCCGCGCCGGCGCCAGCGGCTTCCTGATCAAGGACGCGTTGCCGGAGGAGATGCTGTCCGGCATCCGGGCCGTGGCCCTCGGCGACGCGGTGGTCGCCCCGAGCCTGACCCGCCGTCTCCTGGACGCGTACGTTCAGCACTTGCCGGCGGACCCGGGCGAACCGGCCGTCCAGGATCCGCGCATCGCCGGCCTCACCGGCCGGGAACGGGAAATCCTGACGGTGATCGGCCGGGGCTGGACCAATGCGGAGATCTCCGAACGCCTTCATCTCGCGGAATCAACGGTGAAGACCCATGTCTCCCGGATTCTCGCCAAGACGGGAGCCAGGGACCGCGTCCAGGCGGTGATCCTGGCATACGACACCCGGCTGGTCTCCCCGGGCTGAAAACGCAGAAAAGCCCCGTGCCAATGGCACGGGGCTTTCCCACAATGATTGTTCGGCGGCGTCCTACTCTCCCACAGGGTCCCCCCTGCAGTACCATCGGCGCTGAAAGGCTTAGCTTCCGGGTTCGGAATGTAACCGGGCGTTTCCCTAACGCAATGACCACCGAAACACTATGAAATTTGAACCAACCGGGCAACAACACGGCTGTTCGTTATTTCAGAACTAACACAGTGGACGCGAGCAACTGAGGACAAGCCCTCGGCCTATTAGTACCAGTCAGCTCCACCCGTTACCGGGCTTCCACATCTGGCCTATCAACCCAGTCGTCTACTGGGAGCCTTAACCCTTCAAGAGGGTGGGAATACTCATCTCGAAGCAGGCTTCCCGCTTAGATGCTTTCAGCGGTTATCCTTTCCGAACGTAGCCAACCAGCCATGCCCTTGGCAGAACAACTGGCACACCAGAGGTTCGTCCGTCCCGGTCCTCTCGTACTAGGGACAGCCCTTCTCAATATTCCTACGCGCACAGCGGATAGGGACCGAACTGTCTCACGACGTTCTAAACCCAGCTCGCGTACCGCTTTAATGGGCGAACAGCCCAACCCTTGGGACCGACTCCAGCCCCAGGATGCGACGAGCCGACATCGAGGTGCCAAACCATCCCGTCGATATGGACTCTTGGGGAAGATCAGCCTGTTATCCCCGGGGTACCTTTTATCCGTTGAGCGACAGCGCTTCCACAAGCCACTGCCGGATCACTAGTCCCGACTTTCGTCCCTGCTCGACCCGTCGGTCTCACAGTCAAGCTCCCTTGTGCACTTACACTCAACACCTGATTGCCAACCAGGCTGAGGGAACCTTTGGGCGCCTCCGTTACCCTTTAGGAGGCAACCGCCCCAGTTAAACTACCCATCAGACACTGTCCCTGATCCGGATCACGGACCCAGGTTAGACATCCAGCACGACCAGAGTGGTATTTCAACGACGACTCCACAACCACTGGCGTGGCCGCTTCAAAGTCTCCCACCTATCCTACACAAGCCGAACCGAACACCAATATCAAACTATAGTAAAGGTCCCGGGGTCTTTCCGTCCTGCTGCGCGAAACGAGCATCTTTACTCGTAGTGCAATTTCACCGGGCCTATGGTTGAGACAGTCGAGAAGTCGTTACGCCATTCGTGCAGGTCGGAACTTACCCGACAAGGAATTTCGCTACCTTAGGATGGTTATAGTTACCACCGCCGTTTACTGGCGCTTAAGTTCTCAGCTTCGCCACCCCGAAGAGCAGCTAACCGGTCCCCTTAACGTTCCAGCACCGGGCAGGCGTCAGTCCGTATACATCGCCTTACGGCTTCGCACGGACCTGTGTTTTTAGTAAACAGTCGCTTCTCGCTGGTCTCTGCGGCCACCCCCAGCTCACCGAGTAAATCGGATCACCAGTGATGGCCCCCCTTCTCCCGAAGTTACGGGGGCATTTTGCCGAGTTCCTTAACCATAGTTCACCCGAACGCCTCGGTATTCTCTACCTGACCACCTGAGTCGGTTTAGGGTACGGGCCGCCATGAAACTCGCTAGAGGCTTTTCTCGACAGCATAGGATCATCCACTTCACCACAATCGGCTCGGCATCAGGTCTCAGACTTCATGCACGACGGATTTGCCTACCGTGCGTCCTACACCCTTACCCCGGGACAACCACCGCCCGGGCTGGACTACCTTCCTGCGTCACCCCATCGCTTACCTACTACAAGTCTGGTTCGTCGGCTCCACCACTACCCTCAACTCCGAAGAGATCGGGCCGGCTTCACGGACTAAGCATCGCCTGATTCAGTATTGGGCGTTTCAAAGCGGGTACCGGAATATCAACCGGTTGTCCATCGACTACGCCTGTCGGCCTCGCCTTAGGTCCCGACTTACCCTGGGCAGATCAGCTTGACCCAGGAACCCTTAGTCAATCGGCGCACACGTTTCTCACGTGTGTATCGCTACTCATGCCTGCATTCTCACTCGTGAACCGTCCACAACTCGCTTCCACGGCTGCTTCACCCGGCACACGACGCTCCCCTACCCATCCATACAGGCGTTGGCCCTATGTGTATGAATGACACGACTTCGGCGGTACGCTTGAGCCCCGCTACATTGTCGGCGCGGAATCACTTGACCAGTGAGCTATTACGCACTCTTTCAAGGGTGGCTGCTTCTAAGCCAACCTCCTGGTTGTCTCTGCGACTCCACATCCTTTCCCACTTAGCGTACGCTTAGGGGCCTTAGTCGATGCTCTGGGCTGTTTCCCTCTCGACCATGGAGCTTATCCCCCACAGTCTCACTGCCGCGCTCTCACTTACCGGCATTCGGAGTTTGGCTAAGGTCAGTAACCCGGTAGGGCCCATCGCCTATCCAGTGCTCTACCTCCGGCAAGAAACACACGACGCTGCACCTAAATGCATTTCGGGGAGAACCAGCTATCACGGAGTTTGATTGGCCTTTCACCCCTAACCACAGGTCATCCCCCAGGTTTTCAACCCTGGTGGGTTCGGTCCTCCACGAAGTCTTACCTCCGCTTCAACCTGCCCATGGCTAGATCACTCCGCTTCGGGTCTAGAGCGTGCAACTCAAATCGCCCTGTTCGGACTCGCTTTCGCTACGGCTTCCCCACACGGGTTAACCTCGCTACACACCGCTAACTCGCAGGCTCATTCTTCAAAAGGCACGCAGTCACGACGCACCGAGCAAGCTCGATGCGCGACGCTCCCACGGCTTGTAGGCACACGGTTTCAGGTACTATTTCACTCCGCTCCCGCGGTACTTTTCACCATTCCCTCACGGTACTATCCGCTATCGGTCACCAGGGAATATTTAGGCTTAACGGGTGGTCCCGCCAGATTCACACGGGATTTCTCGGGCCCCGTGCTACTTGGGTGTCTCTCAAACAAGCCGTTGATGTTTCAGCTACGGGGGTCTTACCCTCTACGCCGGACCTTTCGCATGTCCTTCGCCTACACCAACGGTTTCTGACTCGTCTCACGGCCGGCAGACCGCAAAAGAGAGATCCCACAACCCCGCATGCGCAACCCCTGCCGGGTATCACACGCATACGGTTTGGCCTCATCCGGTTTCGCTCGCCACTACTCCCGGAATCACGGTTGTTTTCTCTTCCTGAGGGTACTGAGATGTTTCACTTCCCCTCGTTCCCTCCACACTGCCTATGTGTTCAGCAGCGGGTGACAGCCCATGACGACTGCCGGGTTTCCCCATTCGGACACCCCCGGATCAAAGCTCGGTTGACAGCTCCCCGGGGCCTATCGTGGCCTCCCACGTCCTTCATCGGTTCCTGGTGCCAAGGCATCCACCGTGCGCCCTTAAAAACTTGGCCACAGATGCTCGCGTCCACTGTGCAGTTCTCAAACAACGACCAGCCACCCACCACCCCACCCATACCGGGCGAGTTCACTGGGGCCGGCAACCGAAGGACAGACTCAAACGAGCCCGTACCTTCAGATACCCAACAGCGTGCCCGACCCAGCCCATTCACCCTCACGTTCCACGCCGAAGCAGTACTAGTGAAGACTCATGTGCCGTGCCGAGTAGTCAACGTTCCACCCATGAGCTGACCACCGTCGAACATTTGCCGACGTAGTGGCTCTGGACCCCCGAGAGGGTCTAGATGCTCCTTAGAAAGGAGGTGATCCAGCCGCACCTTCCGGTACGGCTACCTTGTTACGACTTCGTCCCAATCGCCAGTCCCACCTTCGACAGCTCCCTCCCACAAGGGGTTGGGCCACCGGCTTCGGGTGTTACCGACTTTCGTGACGTGACGGGCGGTGTGTACAAGGCCCGGGAACGTATTCACCGCAGCAATGCTGATCTGCGATTACTAGCAACTCCGACTTCATGGGGTCGAGTTGCAGACCCCAATCCGAACTGAGACCGGCTTTTTGAGATTCGCTCCGCCTCGCGGCATCGCAGCTCATTGTACCGGCCATTGTAGCACGTGTGCAGCCCAAGACATAAGGGGCATGATGACTTGACGTCGTCCCCACCTTCCTCCGAGTTGACCCCGGCAGTCTCCTGTGAGTCCCCATCACCCCGAAGGGCATGCTGGCAACACAGAACAAGGGTTGCGCTCGTTGCGGGACTTAACCCAACATCTCACGACACGAGCTGACGACAGCCATGCACCACCTGTACACCGACCACAAGGGGGGCACCATCTCTGATGCTTTCCGGTGTATGTCAAGCCTTGGTAAGGTTCTTCGCGTTGCGTCGAATTAAGCCACATGCTCCGCTGCTTGTGCGGGCCCCCGTCAATTCCTTTGAGTTTTAGCCTTGCGGCCGTACTCCCCAGGCGGGGAACTTAATGCGTTAGCTGCGGCACCGACGACGTGGAATGTCGCCAACACCTAGTTCCCAACGTTTACGGCGTGGACTACCAGGGTATCTAATCCTGTTCGCTCCCCACGCTTTCGCTCCTCAGCGTCAGTAATGGCCCAGAGATCCGCCTTCGCCACCGGTGTTCCTCCTGATATCTGCGCATTTCACCGCTACACCAGGAATTCCGATCTCCCCTACCACACTCTAGCCTGCCCGTATCGACTGCAGACCCGGGGTTAAGCCCCGGGCTTTCACAACCGACGTGACAAGCCGCCTACGAGCTCTTTACGCCCAATAATTCCGGACAACGCTTGCGCCCTACGTATTACCGCGGCTGCTGGCACGTAGTTAGCCGGCGCTTCTTCTGCAGGTACCGTCACTTTCGCTTCTTCCCTGCTGAAAGAGGTTTACAACCCGAAGGCCGTCATCCCTCACGCGGCGTCGCTGCATCAGGCTTTCGCCCATTGTGCAATATTCCCCACTGCTGCCTCCCGTAGGAGTCTGGGCCGTGTCTCAGTCCCAGTGTGGCCGGTCGCCCTCTCAGGCCGGCTACCCGTCGTCGCCTTGGTAGGCCATTACCCCACCAACTAGCTGATAGGCCGCGGGCTCATCCTTCACCGCCGGAGCTTTCAACCTTCTCCCAGGAGGAAGAAAGTATTATCCGGTATTAGACCCCGTTTCCAGGGCTTGTCCCAGAGTGAAGGGCAGATTGCCCACGTGTTACTCACCCGTTCGCCACTAATCCACCCCGAAGGGCTTCATCGTTCGACTTGCATGTGTTAAGCACGCCGCCAGCGTTCGTCCTGAGCCAGGATCAAACTCTCCGTGAATGTTTTCCCGTAATCGGGACACACATCACGAGAGCGGAACAACCAGGTCGGAATAAGACCCGTCGTCCACTGCGTCCTCGCTGTGTTTTGCCTACCCGGACCCGAAGGACCGTGCAGGACTTTTCAAAGGAACCACCAACCTGCTAAAGCAGGCCGGGGTATCAACATATCTGGCGTTGACTTTTGGCACGCTGTTGAGTTCTCAAGGAACGGACGCTTCCTTTGTACTCACCCGCAGAACATTTTCTGGGGCTTTCCTCCGGGCGCTTCCCTTCGGTCTTGCGTTTCCGACTCTATCAGACTCTTTCGTGTCCGATTCCCGGTCGAAGCGGGTTTCGCTTTCCAGTTCTTCGCTTTCGCGTTTCTCTTTCCGGCGAGTCCGACTCTATCAGATCCTTTCGGGCCTGATTCCCAGTCAGCGGGGCTTGTCCTCCGGGCTGTTGGGCCCTTCCGACGTCCAAAACTCTAGCGGATTTTCCCGGCGGCTCATAATCGGGCCTTCGAAATGAATTTCGGCATGCCGAAATTTCCCCGAACGGGAGATCGTGCTGAGTTTGGTGTGCCGCGTCTGCGGCGGGATCGGCTGCCGCAGAACCGTTCAGGCTCCGTGGCAACCCGAAGAACCTTACGGATCACCCAGGGGCGTGTCAACCCCCTCCCCCGGCTGCCCGGCCGGGCCACTCAGTCCAGGTCGGTGAGTCGGCCGCCGGCGTCCGGCTGGGCGTGCTCCACCCTCCGCAGCAGACGGGTCAGCATCGCGCCGAGCACCCCGCGCTCCTCGCCGTCGAGGTCCTGGAGCAGGTCCGCCTCGAAGTCCGTGGCCATCCGCATCGCCTCCAGCCACTTCGTACGGCCCTCGTCCGTCAGCTCCACGATGACGCGGACGCGGTTGTTCTCGTCGCGGTCGCGGGTCACCAGGCCCTCACCGGCCATGCGGTCGATCCGGTGCGTCATCGCGGCCGGGGTGAGACCGAGCCGCTTGGCGAGTTCGCCGGGGCCGAGGCGGTAGGGCTCCCCTCCCAGGACGAGGGTCTTCAGGACCTCCCACTCCGCGTTGCTGATGCCGAGTGCGGCGAGCTGTCTCCCGTACGCGACGTTCATCCGGCGGTTCAGCCGGCCGAGCGCGGAGACGACCTGTTCGACCTGGGGGTCGAGGTCGCGGTACTCGCGCTGGTAGGCGGCGATCTGCTCGTCGAGGCTCGGCTCATCGAGTCCGGGCTCGGTGGTGTCGGACATGGCGCGCAGTATGGCACGCCACCCATAGCCGTCGAAGTCCTTCGAGTCGTAGTGTTCAACATCTAACTTTAGTGATAAAGTCTTCGGGTTCGAGTCGTTCGATCGGTACGACTCAGAGACTTCGAGACCTGAGGAAGGTGAGTGTGACCAGGGAAATGGGCGCAGCACTGCGGCGGATCCAGCTGGGGAGCGCGCTGAGCGCGTTCGGGCTCGGGTTCACCGTTCCGTATCTGTACGTCTACGTGGCGCAGGTACGGGATCTGGGCGCCGGTACGGCCGGGATCGTGCTGGCGGTCTTCGCCATGGCGGCGCTCGCCGTCCTGCCGTTCACCGGCCGGGCCATCGACCGTCGCGGGCCGCTGCCCGTGCTGATCGCCGCCTCGGCCGTCGCTTCCCTGGGCGCCATCGCGCTCGGTGTGTCCTCGCAGGTCACCACCGCCGTCCTGGCGGCGGCCGTGCTCGGCGCGGGCACCGCCGTCATGCAGCCCGCGCTCGCCACCATGCTCGTCCGGTGCACCGGTCCCGCCACCCGCACCCGCGCCTTCGCCATGCAGTTCTTCCTGCAGAACCTGGGCCTGGGGATCGGCGGTCTGGTCGGCGGGCAGATCGTCGACACGAGCAGCCCGGCGTCGTTCACGCTGCTGTTCCTGATCGAGGCGGTGATGTTCCTGGTACTCGGCGTCATCGCGGCGACCGTGCGGATGCCGGGCGCCCCCGTCGGCACGCCGGAGACGGTGGCCGGGGCGCCGGCCCCGCGCGGCGGGGTGCGGGCGCTGCTCTCGCACCGCGCGATGGTGCAGCTGTGCGTGCTGGGGTTCGTGCTGTTCTTCGCCTGCTACGGGCAGTTCGAGTCCGGGCTCGCGGCGTACGGCACCGAGGCCGCCGGCATCGAGCCCTCCACCCTCGGCATCGCGCTGGCCGCCAACACCGCCGTCATCGTCGTCGCCCAGTTCGTCGTCCTGCGTCTCGTGGAGCGCCGGCGGCGTACCCGGGTCATCGCGGCGGTCGGCCTGATCTGGGCCTTCGCCTGGATCGTGGCCGGTTACGCGGGCCTCGGGCACGGCAGCCAGACCATGGCGACGGCCGCGATGATCTCCACGTACGCGCTGTTCGGGCTCGGCGAGTCCATGCTGTCGCCGACCGTCGCGCCGCTCGTCGCGGACCTGGCGCCGGAGTCGATGGTGGGCCAGTACAACTCGGCGTTCGCGCTCTGCAAGCAGCTCGCGCTGGCCGTCGGTCCGGCCGTGGGCGGTCCGATGGGGGCCTCGCTGCACGGCCCGTACATCGTGACGTTCGTGCTGTTCTCGCTGGGCATCACCGCGCTCGCGCTGCGGCTCGGCCGACGGCTCACCCCCGTACAGGACCAGCCCGCGCTCGCGCACATGCCGTCGCGGGTGGTGGCCGTCTCCGTTCCGGAGAGCGCGCCGGAGCCCATGGCCACCGCGCGCTGAGCCCGGCCGCTACCGCGGCAGGACGAACTCGCACCAGACCGCCTTGCCGCCGCCGGGTGTGCGGCGGCTCCCCCACGACGTGGCGATCGAGGCGACGATCGAGATGCCCCGGCCCGCCTCGTCCGCCGGTTCGGCGCGGCGGCGGCGCGGCAGATGGTCGTCGCCGTCGGTCACCTCGATGATCAGGCGGCGGTCGGTGCGGCGCAGGCCGAGGCGCATCGGCGGGGTGCCGTGCTGGAGCGAGTTCGCGACGAGCTCCCCGGCGGCGAGCACCCCGAGGTCGCACAGCTCCACCGGGAAGCGCCACGAGGCGAGCACGCCCGTCGCGAAGGCGCGGGCGCGGGGGGCCGCCTCGATGCCGCCGAGCAGTTCGAGCGAGGCGTTGTGGAACAGCTCGGCAGCGGCTCCCGTGCGCGCCGGATGCTGCACGACCAGGACCGCCACGTCGTCGTCGTGCTCCGCGGTGACGTTGAGGGAGCGGATCAGCCGGTCGCAGACGACCTGCGGCGCGCCCGTCGCGCCGGACAGCGCCCGCTCCAGCGCGCCCACGCCCTCGTCGATGTCCTCGCTGCGCCGCTCGACCAGCCCGTCCGTGTAGAGGACGGCGGTGGAACCGGGCGGCAGCGGGATCGTGCCCGAGGTGTGGATCCAGCCGCCGGTGCCGAGCGGCGGACCGATCGGGTCCTCCGCGCGGCGGACCGTGCCGTCCTCGTCCCGGACCAGGATCGGCAGATGGCCGGCGGAGGAGTAGACGAGCAGCCCCTCGTTGGGGTCGTGCACGGCGTAGGCGCAGGTGGCGATCTGGCTGGCGTCGATCTCGGCGGCGAGCCCGTCGAGCAGCTGAAGGACCTCGTGCGGCGGGAGGTCCAGGCGGGCGTAGGCCCGTACGGCGGTGCGGAGCTGGCCCATGACGGCGGCGGCGCGCACCCCGCGCCCCATCACGTCCCCGATGACCAGCGCGGTGCGGCCCGCGCCCAGGGTGATGACGTCGTACCAGTCGCCGCCGACCGCGGCGTCCGTGCCGCCCGGCTGGTAGGTGGCGGCGATCCGCAGGTCGTCGGGCTGTTCCAGCTCCTGCGGAAGCAGCGAGCGCTGGAGCGTGACGGCGGTTTCGCGGTGGCGGCCCTCGCTGGCGCGCAGCCGCTCGGCGGCCTCGGCGTGATCGGTGACGTCGGCCGCGTACACGAGGACTCCGCTGTCGCGGCCCTTCTCCTTGTCGGGGCGCACGGGGGTGCAGGTCACGGTGTACGAGCGGCCGTCGGCGGCCTTGCGGGACTTGACCGTGCGCGGGGTGCCGCTGCGCAGGACCTGGTCCATGAGGGGCAGCAGGCCGATCTCGGTCAGCTCGGGCATCACCTCGGCGGCCGGGACGCCGCAGGGGCGGGGGCCGAAGGCGGCGGTGTACGCGTCGTTGACATAGGCGACGTGGTGGTCGGGGCCGTGCACCAGGGCGACGAGGGCGGGCAGGCGGCCCAGGATGTCGCGGGCGGAGAGGTCCTCCAGGTCGGGCGCCGAGGGCAGGGGAACGCCGACGGACCCGCCCTGCGGCGGGGCGGTGCCCGGTTCGGCCCGGGCGTACTCGGCGCGGGCCGCCGGTACGGAGCTGTGGTCCTCCCGGGCGGCGCGACGCTGCGTACCGGGGAGGCGGGCGCTCCAACGCGTGAAGTTCACGGAATTTCTGGCCTCGTGTGTCGGTCTGGTCCGCTCGGGCGGGTGCTTCCTCTGCCAGGGGGTCGGGCGCGTTCGACGCTCCTGGGGCGGTCTTCGCTGGTCACTGTCGGTTGCTGCCGGCCGGGTCACTCTGTGCAGATGTGGGCCCACCCATGGTCACACGTCCAGTGTGTCGGACCCTACTGACAGTCGTCCCCGTCGGGCCGCGGCCGGCGTCCGGCGGCGAGTTCGAACTCGGCCCTGGGATGCTCCAGGGAGCCCAGGGAGACGATCTCGCGTTTGAAGAGGCCCGCGAGTGTCCATTCGGCCAGGACGCGTGCCTTCCGGTTGAAGGTGGGGACGCGGCTCAGGTGGTACATGCGGTGTATCAGCCAGGCCGGGTAGCCCTTCAGCCGCCGCCCGTAGATGTGCGCGACGCCCTTGTGGAGCCCGAGCGAGGCGACGGAGCCCGCGTAGCTGTGGCGGTATTCGGTGAGCGGTGCCCCGTCGAGCGCGGCGACGACGTTGTCCGCGAGGACCTTCGCCTGGCGGACGGCGTGCTGGGCGTTGGGGCGGTCGTGCGCCCGGTTTCGGCGGCGGTGAGGTCGGGTACGGCCGCGGCGTCGCCCGCTGACCAGGCGTGCTCGGTGCCCTGGACGGTGAGCTTCGCGGTGCAGACGAGCCTGCCGCGTTCGTCCAGGGGGAGGCCGGTGGCGGCGAGGAGCGGGGCCGGTTTGACGCCGGCCGTCCACACCAGGGTGCGGGTGGGGAAGCGGGAGCCGTCGCTGAGGACGGCGACGCGGTCCTCGCAGGAGTCCAGCCGGGTGTCGAGGCGTACGTCGATGTTGCGCCCCCTCAATTCCCGTACGGCGTACCGGCCGAGGGATTCGCCGACCTCGGGCAGGATGCGGCCGGTGGCCTCCACGAGGATCCACTTCAGGTCATCGGCCTTGATGTTGTGGTAGTACCGCGAGGTGTAGCGGGCCATGTCCTCCAGTTCCGCGAGCGCTTCCACGCCCGCGTAGCCGCCGCCGACGAAGACGAAGGTCAGGGCGGCGTCACGGACGGCCGGGTCGCGGGTGGCGGAGGCGATGTCCATCTGCTCGATGACGTGGTTGCGCAGCCCGATGGCCTCCTCGATCGTCTTGAAACCCACACCGTGGTCGGCGAGGCCGGGGACCGGGAGGGTGCGCGAGACGGAACCGGGGGCGAGGACGAGCTCGTCGTACGGGATCTCCAGGGCGCCGGTGCCGTCCTCGCCGCTGGCGAGGGTGGTGACGGTCGCGGTGCGCTTGGTGTGGTCGATGGACTCGGCCTCGCCGATGACGATGGTGCAGTGCGGCAGGACGCGGCGCAGCGGTACGACGACATGGCGCGGTGAGATCGATCCGGCGGCGGCCTCGGGGAGGAACGGCTGGTACGTCATATAGGGCTCGGGCGCGACCACCACGATCTCGGCCTCGCCGCTTCTCAGTCTCTGCTTCAGCTTCCGCTGGAGACGCAGCGCGGTGTACATCCCGACGTAGCCTCCGCCGACGACGAGGATGCGCGCACCCGGCGGAGGGCCGGGGGTGTGCCCCCGGAAGCTGAAGCCATCACCACCCCATGACGCAACGTGCACCGGAATTTGTCCACAGCCCCGGCAAATTGTGTGACCGGAGGTCGTGGACGGGCCGGTGGTGCCCGACGGACCATTGGGACCCAAGCCCCGCAGGTCAGGCATTGCGGCACGGGACCGGGACGGGGACCAAGTGGTGACCAACCGGTCCTTGCGCCGATCGGGGGGCGCTCCGGGCGGAACTGCCCCTTCTGAATTGACCCGGGCTCAACTATGTTCGTATGTCGTCGGGGTGGTCGGACGGTGACGATCGGTCCACCCTCGACGGACACGGCGGGAGTCTCCGGGGGAGACGTCATAACCGGGGGAACAGTTATGGACATTCAGGAATCGCATTGGCCGACCACTGCTGTCGCGCCTGAAGGAAGCGGGCACATCGGGACAGTCGGCACCCTCAATGGAACGGGTGCGACCACCACGACCGCACCTCCGGCGGCGGTGAGCGCCCTGGGCAACGGACTCGGTGCCCAGTCCGCTGGTGCGGCGGCGCACGCACGGTCGGCCCCGTTGCGGGTGGACGCGCAGCGCAATCTGGAACACGTACTGCGCGCCGCGCGCGAGGTGTTCGGGGAGCTGGGGTACGGCGCCCCGATGGAGGACGTGGCCCGCCGGGCCAGGGTCGGCGTCGGTACGGTCTACCGCCGCTTTCCCAGCAAGGACGTGCTGGTGCGCCGGATAGCCGAGGAGGAGACCTCCCGGCTGACCGACCAGGCGCGTTCCGCGCTCGGGCAGGAGGACGAGCCGTGGTCGGCGCTCTCGCGCTTCCTGCGGACCTCCGTGGCCTCGGGAGCGGGGCGGCTCCTGCCCCCGCAGATACTGCGGGTCGGTGTGGATGCCGAGGACACGACCGTGGTCGGTGAGGCCGGCGAGACCGTGGAGGACGAGCCCCGGGTGCCCCAGCAGCGGCAGGAGGCGGGCACGGCCGCGCCCCGGGCGGTGGCCCGGCAGCGGACCGGTCCGGAGACCGGCGGCGAGGACCTGGGCGCCGGCGCCGCCGAGCTGCTGGAGGTCGTGGGGCGGCTGGTCGACCGGGCGCGGACCTCGGGCGAGCTGCGCCACGATGTGACGGTGTCCGACGTCCTGCTGGTCATCGCGACGGCCGCCCCTTCGCTGCCGGACGCGGCGCAGCAGGCGGCGGCCTCCTCCCGGCTGCTGGACATCCTGCTGGAGGGGTTGCGCTCGCGGCCCGAGTGACGTGCGCCGGGGGCGGGGCAGGGCCTCGGTGCTCTGCCTCCCGCCCGCCGTCACGTCAACGCAACCCCTCGCTCCTTCCCCGAATGAGTGCCCGCTAGTGCTCACATTCGGCGAGGACGCCCCGGATGAGTGGTTGCCGCGACTGAGGGCACGCCGCATGGGCGCTCTGTGGCACGCTTGCCCGGTATTCGGGTCCGATGGCGCATACGGGGGCGTCCGCGATGAGCGGTGACGGGCAGAGGGAAGAGTCGTACGACGGTGTGTCCACCGCCGGCGGCGGTACGGAGCCGGCCGGCTCACCCGGGCACCAGGTGCCGAGCCAGGCCGCCCCCGGCCATCAGGGCGGCGACGCGGAGGCGGACGCCCCAGGCGGAACGGTCCTGCCGGGGCCCTGGCCGCCCGCGCAGGCCGAGGACGGCGGCGCCGGGAGCGCTGCCGAGAGCCCCGGGGCGGGTCCCGCCGAGACGGTTCCCGCTGTACCGATGCAGCGCGCGGGGCGGGGCTCCGGCGGGGCGGACGGCGCGGCGGCGGGGCCGTCGGACGCGCAGTTGATCCAACGCATGCGGGAGGGCGACAACCTCGCCTACGACGAGCTGTTCCGGCGCCACTCGCACGCCGTGCGCCGCTACGCCCGCACCTGCTGCCGGGACGCGCACACCGCCGACGACCTCACCGCCGAGGTCTTCGCCCGGACCTTGCAGGCGGTACGGGGCGGCAAGGGGCCCGAGGAGGCGGTGCGCGCCTACCTGATGACGGCGGTCCGGCATGTGGCCGCCGCCTGGACCAGAACCGCGAAGCGCGAGCAACTGGTGGACGACTTCGCCGCGTTCGCCGCCCAGGCCGCACGGTCGTCCGAGGTGTCCGACGACGACACCCTGGACCTCGGCGCGGACGTGCTCGCGATGCACGAGGCCGAGCAGTCGATGGCCATGCAGGCGTTCCGCAGCCTCCCGGAGCGCTGGCAGGCGGTCCTGTGGCACACCACCGTCGAGGAGGAGTCGCCCAGCGACATCGCGCCCCTGTTCGGGCTGACCGCCAACGCCACGTCGGTGCTGGCCAGCCGGGCCCGTGAAGGGCTCAAGCAGGCGTATCTCCAGGCCCACGTGAGCCAGGCGCTCACCTCCGGCGGCGACTGCGCGCGGTACGCCGACCGGCTCGGCGCGTATGCCCGGGGCGGATTGCGGATGCGGGCCGAGCGCGGGCTGCGGGGGCATCTGGACGAGTGCGCGAAGTGCCGGGTCGCGGCGGGCGAGCTGGCCCAGGTCAACTCCGGTATCCCCGCGCTGCTCCCGGTCGCGGTCATCGGCTGGTTCGCCGCCGGATACACCCTCAAGGCCGCCGGGATCGTGGCGGGAGGCGCGGTCGGCGCCGCCGGGGCGAGTGCCGCGGCGGCGGCGACCGGAGGGGGCTCGTCCGCGGGTTCGGCGGGTGGTGCGGCGGCCTCGGAGGGGCTCGGCGCACCCGCGAAGGCCGGCATCGCCGCGGCGGTGGCCGTCGCGGCGGCGGCCGGGCTCGTCTGGGCCCTGGTGGGCGACGACAGCCCCCGGCCCGAGGCGAAACCGGCCCCCAAACCCCCGGCCGTGGCGCCCGCGGTGCCCTCGCCCACACCACCGAAGCCGACCCCGCCGAAGCCGACGCCCCCGAAGCCCGTGCCGCCGGCCCCCACACCGCCGAAGCCCACGCCCACACCGACGCCCACACCGACTCCCGCACCCACGCCCACGCCGACACCACCTCCTGAGCCGAGGCCCACGCCGACGCCGACCACACCACCGACGCGGAAGCCGACCCCCACCACGCCCGCCCCGCCTCCGCCGCCTCCCGCGCCGGACGTCTACCAGGTCAGCGAGCTGGACTACACCCTTCTCGGCGACCACACCGCGCCCGAGGTGGTGCTCGGGAGAGCGGCTGGGTCTGGCAGCGCTCCGGCATGTCGATCGGCGGCTCGCGGTACGCGCACGGGGTGACCGTCAACGGCCGTTCCTCGGTGGTGATCCAGCTGAACCGCCAGTGCACCCGTTACGAGGCCATGGCCGGGGTGGACGACCTCACCCTGGGGCTCGGCGCGGTGCGGTTCTCAGTGTTCGGCGGGGACGGGAAGCGGCTGTGGCAGTCCCCGGTGGTCCGGGGCAACGACCCTGCCGTGCCGGTCGGGGTGAATGTGGCGGGCCAGCAGCGGATTCGGCTGGTGGTCGAGCCGGAGCAGCCGTTCGGCGGGGCCGCCCTCGCGGACTGGGCCGAGTCACGCATCAGCTGCCGCTGAGCATCGGAAGAACCCGCACCTCCCGACCGGCACGCGCTTCTCACGGCAGGTCCGCGACGATCTCCTGCACCAGGGCGATGACCTCGTCCAGAGACAGCCCGTGGCCTGCGGCGCGCTCCTCCTCGTAGCGCGCGGGGCCCAGCGCCTCGCGGCACAGGTGCTCGGCCGCATCGGTCTCGGCCTGCTCCCCCTCGGTCCGCGGGCTCGACGTCCGCCGCCAGTCGTCGGCGGCGGCGGACACCCGGGCGGCCGCCGCGTGATGGCCGAGCCTCGCCAGGACCGACGCCGCGCCGTCCGCCAGATGGCCCGTGACGATCTCGGCGCACTGCGCCTCCTTGGCCGCGACGAGGGCCCCGGACAGCCCGCGCGCCCCCGCGACGAGGCCGCCGTCGGGCCCCGGCTCGTACACCGAGATCCGGGCCGACAGGCCGGCCATCGCCACGGTGAAGTGCGACGGCGGGCCGCCGCGCCCGGCCTCGTCCAGCGCGACCGTGAGCAGCCGCCGGGCGTCCGCGATGTCACCCCGGTAGAACGCCATCGTGGCGCGCAGGTAGTGGATGTACGCGGTGGCGTCGTGGGCCTGGTGGCGTTCGGCCTCGGCCTCCGAGCTGTCCAGCCGCTGCTGGGCGCCCTCCAGATCGCCGGTACGGTACGAGAGCTCCGCGAGCCGTGCCAGGAGGAACGGGGCCTCGGCGTGGGCGCCGACCTCGCGGGCGAGCAGCAGCGCCTCCTCGTACGCGGTGCGGGCCTCGGCATAGCGTCCGCGCATCATGCCCGCCTCGGCTGCGGCGCTCGCCACCTGGGCGCGCATCCAGCGGTCGCCGACGCGGCGGCTCAGGGCGCGCAGCTCGTCCAGATCGTCATCGATCCCCGGCATGCCGCCCGGCATGTCGACCATCATGTGCGCGCGGAACATCAGGATGACGCCGTACTCCCAGGGGCCACCGTGCTCGCGGGCGTTGTCGACCGCCGCGTCGATCTTCTCCCGGGCGTTCTCCGGCGTACCGGTGAGATACGCGGTCATCGGCCAGAGCAGTCCAGGGAACCGGACGCTGTGAGTGAGCGAGGCGGCGAACGCGTCGGCCACCCGGATCACGAGCGCGCGGAGCGCGGTGTCGTCGTGCGCCATCGCTGACTGGCCGCTCTCCGCCGCGAAGAAGAACCACAGCATGTGCAGGTTCATCCGGGGCCAGTACCTGGGGTCCGACTCGTCGGTGGGCTCGGGGCCGAGCGCGCGGGCCTTACGGGTCCAGGACAGGCCCTCGGAGCGGTAGTTGCGCAGCCACCAGAACCAGCCCATGCCCAGCACCAGGCGGGCCGCCTCCGCTTCGGAGGTGGTGGTGGGCGAGGTGGTGCGCTGGAGGGCGGCCCGGATGTTGTCGAGGTCGGTCTCCAGACGCTGGATCCAGGGCAGCTGGTCACCGGAGCGCAGGAGCGGATCGGCCTCCTCGACCAGGGCGAGGAAGTACGCGATGTGCGCGCTCTCGGCGGCGGCGCGCACCTCCGGGGCCTCGGCGCACCGCTCGGTGGCGTACTCGTGGATCGTCTCCAGGAGCCGGTAGCGCATCGCGCCGTCCGCGCCCGGGGCGGCCACCACCAGGGACTTGTCGACCAGCGCGCCGAGCAGGTCGGCGGTGTCGGCGGCGGGCCCGCCCCGGTCGGCCGGTGTCCTGATGACCGCTTCGGCGGCGGCCAGGTCCCAGCCGCCCGCGAAGACGGAGACCTGGCGCAGGGCGGTGCGCTCGTCCTCGTCCAGGAGGTCCCAGGACCAGTCGACCACCGCGCGCAGCGTCTGCTGGCGGGGCAGTACGGTCCGGCTGCCGCCCGTCAGCAGGCGAAACCTGTCGTCGAGCCGGTCCGCGATCTGACGCGGTCCGAGCAGCCGCAGCCGGGCGGCGGCCAGTTCGATCGCGAGCGGCAGCCCGTCCAGCCGGCGGCAGATCTCCGCGACGGCGTCCGCGTCGTGCGCGGGCCCCTGGCCGGGGTCGAAGCCGGGGCGCACGGCCCTGGCGCGTTCCGTGAACAGGCGGTGCGCGGGGTCGGCGGGGAGGGGGCCGACCGGTCGCACGGACTCGCCGGGGACCGCGAGCGGTTCGCGGCTGGTGGCGAGGATGCGCAGATGCGGGCAGCGGGTCAGCAGGGTCTCGGCCAGCGCGGCGGCCGCGCCGATAACGTGCTCGCAGTTGTCGAGGACGAGGAGTACGGGCGCGGGGCGGGCGCCGTGGCCCAGACGGTCGACCAGCAGGTCGACCGGGTCCGTGCGCGGGGGTGCGGTATCCAGGGCGGTGTCCCTCAGCAGGGCGGTCTCGCGCAGCCCGAGCGCGGAGAGCACGGCGCCGGGGACGGCATCGGGGTCCTCGACGGGGGCGAGTTCGGCGATCCAGACGTCCGGCGGAGCGGCGCCCGGGGCGGGGGCCGGCTGGGCGGCGGACTCCTCGGCGAGGCGGGTCTTCCCGGAGCCGCCGGGACCGGTGAGAGTGACCAGCCTCGACCGGGTCAGGTCGTCGCGGATGGCGCGCAGTTCGGGCTCGCGCCCCACGAAGGAGGTCAGCCGGGGGCGCAGATTGCTCCGACCGGGTTTCACGTGAAACAACCCGGTTTCCGTCGGCTCCGGCACCGGGGCGAGGAGTTCGCGGTGCAGGGCCGCCAGTTCGGGGCCGGGATCGGTGCCGAGCCCGTCGGCGAGGGCCCGGCGCGCGTCCTCGTACGCGGCGAGCGCGTCGGCCTGCCGCCCGTCGGCGCGCAGGGCCCGTATCAGCTGGGCCCGGAAGCGCTCGTCGTACGGGTGGGCGGCGGTCAGCTCGGTCAGCTCGGCGACCAGGGCGGCGACGGGCGGGGCGGGGGCCTCGCGGGGCTCGGCGGGGCGGGCGGACGCCGTGGCATTGGGCCCGTCCCCGGCCCCCGTGGTTCGCGCGAGGCCGGAGACCTCGGCGGCGGTGGCTCCCAGGCCCCCGGCCGCAGTGGTGACCGCGGTGTGCCCCGCACGCGGAGCCGTATGCGCGTCGCCGCAGCCCGCGTCCCCGGCGCCGCCCGCGCCCCCGCCCCCGGTGCCGCCCGTCGCGCGGCGCAGGTCCGCCTCGATGCGGCGTTCCAGGGCGGCGAGGCGGTGGGCCTCCGGGCGGAGCGCGTGGCCCTGGTCGCCGTCGGGCAGATCGGCCAGGGCGGGGCCGCGCCAGAGGGCGAGGGCGGTCCGCAGGGTGCGTGCGGCCCGGTCCGGCGCGCCCGCTTCCAGTTCGGCCCCGCCCTGCCGGGCCAGCCGCTCGAACACATAGAGGTCGACGTCGTCCGGCCCCGCCGTCAGGCGGTAACCGCCCGGCGTACTGGCCAGCGCCTCCCGGCCCAGCACCCTGCGCAGCCGCCCGACGAGGGCCTGGAGCGCGGCGGGCGCGTCGGCGGGGGATCGTCCGCCCAGACGTCGTCCACGAGGTCGGCCACGGGCACGGGGCGTCCCGGCCGCAGGGCGAGGGCGGCGAGAAGGGCACGCAGCCTGCTGCCGCCGAGGGGCAGCACGCCACCGTTCTCGTCTCGCGCCTCGGTGGCGCCCAGGATCAGATACCGCACGGCACCATTGTGTCCCGGCGGAAGTGCCGGTGAGCAGCGGTCGGACGGACCGGGACGCCTGGGGACGAACCGGCCCCGGCGGGGCCGTACCTCCGGCTGACTCGCCCCTCAGCCCTGAAGCGAGCGCCGGGCCGGGACCACACCCCCCGCCACCGCGCGCTGCCGGGGGGCCGCCGTGCCGGTCCAGCAGGTGCCGCGCCGGGAGACGAGGCGGCGCAGCCACAGCTCCGTGGAAGCCAGCTCGGCGAGGCCGTCCAGGGGCAGCGGCTCCCCCTCGGAGGCCGCGCGCAGGGCCTTCCGTACGACGCGGGCCTCCACCAGGCCGGCGTCGGCGAGCAGCGGGGCGTCGAAGAGCGCGATCAGCTCGGGCAGGGCGGCGCGCAGCCCGGTCCGGGTCACCGCCGTCGAGGTGTGCTGCGAGGGGGCGCCCCAGCCGGGAGGCAGTTCGTGGATGCCCGCGCCGGCCAGCACACGGCGCAGGATCGCCGCACGGGCGCCCGGCTGGACCCGCAGGGACTCCGGGAGCGCACGGGCCGCGCGTACGACCTGGTTGTCCAGGAAGGGGGCGTGCAACCGCTGGCTGCGGATCTCGGCGGCCTGCTCCAGAACGCGGTGGTCGGCGGCGCTGCGGGCGAGGGCGGCCCTCGCCCGGGCCTCGCCGGGGCGCTGGACCGAGGAGGGGCGGATCGCCGCCTCCTGAAGGCGAACCGATACTTCTGCCAGCGCCTCCCCGGTCAGCCACCGGGCGGCCGGGCCCGGTCTCGACCAGGCGAGCGCGGCGAGCGAGGCATCGGCCGGGGTGTCGAGGCCGGGCGCGAGGCGGTTGGCGTCGGGCAGCCGTCCGGCGGCCGTTTCGAGGCCGGTGCGGTACGACGTGCGGGCCAGCTTGCGGGCCGCCCGGTACACCGTCAGCGGCACGAACAGCGAGTGCGCGGAGGGGCCTTCGGCCTTGGCGAGGGCGGCCACCGGGCGCAGCAGGTGGCGGCGGCGCCGGTCCATCAGCAGGTCGGCGAGGCGGGCCGGGTGGGCGTCGAGCACCTGCCGGGCACCGGCGCCCACGAAGTGGTCGGCGCTGCCCGCGGAGAGCCGCCGCCGGTGCCGTTCGGCGAGGACGAGGGAGGGGGCCGGCTCGTCGGTGAGCGGTCCGGCCCCCAGCTCGGCGTAGGGCAGGGCCTCTTCGCCCGCCGCGACGACGACGTGGTGGAGCCGGGGGTTGGCCGCGATGGCGCGGGCGCGTTCCAGTTCGGGTTCGTGGGCGCGGGTCGTCAGGTCGTTGAAGGTGACGGCGAGCAGCCGCTCCCCCGCCCCGGTGCCGTGGCCCAGGATCGTGCCGGGCAGCCCGGGGAGACCGGCGGCGAGCAGGGCGAGGGTCGCGGAGGCGCTGCCCCCGGAGAGGTCGGCGCCGATGCCGGGCACGGGGGCGCCCCGGGCGGCTCGGCGTTCGGCCGGACCCATGCCGGGGACCGGGCCGGGGTCGGGCGGCAGGGTCTCCGGCGCGTGGCGCGGGGCCAGGAGCCGGGCGCGTACCGCTTCGACCAGGGCGTCGCGCACCCCGTCGACGGCGCTCACCGGGTCCAGCTCGGGCGCCGCGACGGCGAGGGAGGCCACCGCCTCGTAACCGGTGATCTCCCGCGAGCCCTCGCGCAGGATCAGGGCGTGCCCGGGCGGGATGCGCTTCACGCCCGCGTAGGGGGTGCCGTCGCGCAGCGCCTCCGGGGTCTCGGGGCAGGCCAGCAGGGCGGCCAGGTGGCCGATGTCGAGCTGGGCCTCGATGAGGTCGGCCAGCGGCAGCGCGGCGGTGGCGTATGCCGTGCCTCCTGCCCAGGGTGTGTAGAAGACCGGGCGGGCCCCGGCGAGGTCGCCGACGACGGTGATCCGGCGGCCGATCTGGACGACGACCGTGTAGCTGCCGGTCCACGCGGTGAGGTGGCGCAGGGCGCCGCCCCGGGCGGCGAGCAGGCCGACGCGCAGCTGTTCGTCGGTGGCCCCGCAGCAGCCGAGGACGGCGAGCCGGACCATCGGGGCACCCTCGGCGGTGTCCACCCGGACGGTGCGGATCTCGTCGGGCCGCCAGTCGCCGACCGCCCAGAGCGGATCGGGGTCGCCCCACAGGAGTTGGGAGCCCACGGGGTGCATCGTGCGCCCGTCGTCGCTGCCGCCGACCGCCCCGGCCGTGCCGAAGCTCGCGGCGATACTGCTCCAACCCACCAACCAACGCATCGCCGCCTCCACAGGCTGTGGACAAAAACGGCGCGGCAGGCAAGCAGCCGGAGAACTCCGGTGACGATCGGCGCCGTTGCGGACATGCTGCCACGACAACGGCGCGCAGGAGTGGCTACGGACGGCGCACGTCGTGAGCGCATGCGCCCCTGGCAAAGGCCCCGAGGCGGACATCGGGACGCGCACTCCGCGCAGCACTCGCGCGCGTCGCCCGAGAGGTCAACGGGATTGCGAATTCCGGGCGTTGCGTTCCCCGGTCCGGTCCCGCGCGAACGACCCGCTTCCGGCCAATCCCCGCAGCCGGATCCCAGGACGGCCGAACGGCTCGCGCCTCCCCAGGACCGGCCTCGTCCGACCGTCGACATCCGGCCAATCTCGGGGCGGAACGGAACCGTTGACCACATGATCCATTGGTCGTTTTACCCGTATTCGCCCACACTCGGCGCACGTCGGCCCGGTCAGCGCCTCCGCCCGGCCACGCACCCGCCGCACCGCCGGCCCGCCCCCGGGGCCCGCGGGAACACACGGCCCGGGAGGCGGGCCTCGCCCCCCGGACCGGTCCACCGCCTGCGGGGAATGAGGCGGCGATCTCCCCCAGCCCTCTGCGCCGGAACGCAGCGGGCCGATCCACGCAGCACCCATGCAAGCGCCGCCCCCGGGGACCGGGCCAGAGCGCACATGCGGGCGCACGGCCACACGCCGGGGTGCACGCGCGGAGCCCTCGGCGGACCCCGGCCGAACCGGGCCGGGGCGAGCGGGGCGACAGCGGGCATGTACACCCCGCGCGCCGGTCCGCGCTGGTCGGCGGGCGGGAAGAGCGGCGGGAGAAGCGGCGGAACGCCACCCGCACGCCGCCACCGCGAAGCGGAATCGCACACCCTCACCTACCGGCCCGCGCCCCGCCCCGGCGATCTCCACTCCCCCTCCCCGGCACCCCCGCCATTCCCCCGCTCTTCCTTTTCCCTTCCTCCGCCGCGTGTTCGCCTCCACCGTCCCGTACGCCTCTCCCGTCACCTTCCGCCCCACAGCACTCCGCGCGTGGCCGGGACGGACAACAATCCCGCCATACGGACGTCCGGCCCTTAACGGTAGGGATGCGACGAACTACGCTGGGTGCACTGATGTTCTCGACAGGGCGGCATATTCCCCGGGGCACGGCCAAATGCGTGTGCGGGCGGAGTGACAGGGTTCGTCCCTGGGGAGAACACGGTACGAATGCCGCGCGCCGAGTCGGTGACGCGGCTGCCGTCTGTGTGTCGAGGGGTGGCCATGTCCAGGGAGCAACGAGGACCGAACGAGAAGCTCGGCACCGTTCTCGCCCTCGCGGGAATCAGTAACGCCGGGCTCGCCCGGCGGGTCAACGACCTCGGGGCGCAGCGCGGACTGACCCTCCGCTACGACAAGACATCGGTCGCCCGGTGGGTCTCCAAGGGCATGGTGCCCCAGGGCGCCGCGCCCCATCTCATCGCCGCGGCGATCGGCGCCAAGCTGGGCCGGCCCGTCCCGCTGCACGAGATCGGGCTCGCCGACGCCGATCCGGCGCCGGAGGTCGGCCTGGCGTTCCCGCGTGACGTGGACGCGGCCGTCCGGTCCGCGACGGAGCTGTACCGGCTGGATCTGGCCGGGCGGCGCGCGGGCAGCGGCGGGATCTGGCAGTCGCTCGCGGGCTCGTTCTCGGTGAGCGCCTACGCCACCCCCGCGTCCCGCTGGCTGATATCCCCCGCCGACCCGTCGGTCGCACGGACTGCGGCCGCGGCCGGGGGCAGCCGCCCGGCGCGCACGGCGCACCGGGGGCGCACGGCCCGGCCGGCGCGCCCGCCCAGCCGGGCACACCCGCGTCACCGGCCCAGGCGACCGGCACGGCCACCGGCCACAGCCTGCTGATCCCGGCCCAGCCCGGCCCCGAATCCGGAGGCGATGCCTCCGCACTGCGCGTCGGCCACAGCGACGTCTCCAAACTCCGCGAGGCCGCCCAGGACGCGCGCCGCTGGGACTCCAAATACGGCGGCGGCGACTGGCGCTCCTCGATGGTCCCCGAGTGCTTACGTGTGGACGCGGCCCCGCTCCTGCTCGGCTCGTACAGCGACGAGGTCGGCCGTGCGCTGTTCGGCGCGGCGGCCGAGCTGACCCGGCTCGCCGGCTGGATGGCCTTCGACACCGGCCAGCAGGAAGCGGCCCAGCGGTATTACATCCAGGCGCTGCGGCTCGCGCGTGCGGCGGCCGACGTGCCGCTCGGCGGGTACGTCCTGGCGTCGATGTCGCTCCAGGCGACCTACCGCGGCTTCGCCGACGAGGGCGTCGACCTCGCGCAGGCCGCCGTCGAGCGCAACCGGGGCCTCGCGACCGCCCGCACGATGAGCTTCTTCCGCCTGGTCGAGGCCCGCGCGCACGCGAAGGCGAACGACGCGCCGGCCGCGGGGGCCGCGCTCAAGGCGTCCGAGAGCTGGCTCGAACGCTCCCGGGACGGCGACGCCGACCCGGCGTGGCTCGGCTTCTACTCGTACGACCGGTTCGCGGCCGACGCCGCCGAGTGCCATCTCGACCTGAAGGCGCCCCGCCAGGTCCGGCGCTTCACCGAGCAGGCGCTGTCCCGGCCCACCGAGGAGTTCGTCCGCTCGCACGGCCTGCGGCTCGTCGTGTCGGCGGTCGCCGAGCTGGAGTCGGGGAATCTGGATGCCGCCTGCGCGGCGGGCACCCGGGCCGTGGAGGTGGCGGGCCGCATTTCATCGGCTCGGACCACGGAGTACGTACGCGACCTGCTGCACCGCCTGGAACCGTACGGGGACGAGCCGCGCGTCGTGGAGCTGCGCGAGCGCGCCCGTCCTCTCCTGGTCGCCCCGGCATAGAAGTCACGACTTCGGCATGGAAGTGCCGCTTCCTGGGAACCGCCACGCTGACCGCACGCGTTTGAGTGCGTTGTCAGTGGGTCAGTGCACTATCGGGGTGGGAGGTGGCGTGATGATGACGCACGCGGCGTACGACTGCGATGTGCTGGTGATCGGCGGCGGGATCGTCGGCCTGTCGGCCGCGTACGCGCTCACGCGCACCGCGCCGGGCACCCGCGTGACCGTGCTGGAGAAGGAGCGGGGCCCGGCGCGCCACCAGACGGGGCGCAACAGCGGGGTGATCCACAGCGGGATCTACTACCCGCCGGGCTCGCTCAAGGCGCGGTACGCGCTGCGCGGCAGCGCCGAGATGACCGACTTCTGCCGGGAGCACTCCATCCCCCACGCGGTGACCGGCAAGCTGATCGTCGCCACGGACCGCGCCGAGCTGCCCCGGCTGCACGCCCTGGTCCAGCGCGGCCGCGAGCACGGGCTGCCGGTGCGCGAGCTGGGGCCCGCGCAGATCGCCGAGTACGAGCCGAAGGTGCGGGGCCTGGCCGCGATCAGGGTCGGCACGACGGGCGTGTGCGACTTCCGGGCGGTCGCCGGGCGCCTCGCCGACGAGGTGCGCGGCGCGGGCGGCGTGATCCGTTTCGGCGCCGAGGTCACGGCGATCGACCGCCGCCCCTGGGGTGTGGCCGTGCGCACGGCCGACGGACTGGTGGTCCGGGCCAGGGTGCTCGTCAACTGCGCCGGGCTGCACTGCGACCGGATCGCCCGGCTGGCCGGCGACGACCCGGGGATGCGGATCGTGCCGTTCCGGGGCGAGTACTACGAGCTGGCGCGCCCCGAGCTGGTGCGCGGGCTCGTCTATCCGGTGCCCGACCCGGCGTTCCCGTTCCTCGGCGTCCATCTGACCCGGGGCTTCGACGGCTCGGTCCACGTCGGCCCCAACGCGGTGCCCGCCGCCGCCCGCGAGGGCTACGGCTGGCCCGTCGTCCGGCCCCGCGAGCTGATGGACACGCTCAGCTGGCCGGGCTCGTGGCGCATCGCCCGCAGACACTGGCGGTACGGGGCGGGCGAGGTGCACCGCTCCCTCTCGAAGCACGCGTTCACGGAGGCGGTCCGCCGCCTCCTGCCCGAGGTCACGGAGGAGGACCTGCTTCCTTCGCCGGCCGGGGTCCGCGCCCAGGCCGTGCTGCGGGACGGCACCTTGGTGGACGACTTCCTGATCCGCGAGGCCCCGCACACGGTGCATGTGCTGAATGCCCCGTCGCCCGCCGCCACCGCCTCGCTGCCCATCGGCCGCGAGGTGGCCCGCCGCGCCCTGCTCCGGGCCCGGGCGGCCGGCTGGAAGCCACCGGAGCGGGCGGCGGCGGGGTGACCCCCGCGCCCGCCGCCGTGGGACGCCAGGCCCCGTAGAATCAGGGCATTGTGTCTGAGCCCAAGAACCCTCCCGCCCGACGCCCGACGGCACCGTGCCCACCACCGCCGGAATCCCCGACGACGTGCGGGCCGCGTCCCTGGAGCGCGCGCGCCGGATGCGCCAGCAGCCCCGCTTCCCCGGCGGCCCCGCGGCCGACCCGGCCGGCTCGCACCACGAGCGCCGCATCCGCAGCTTCCAGCCGCGCCGCAGCCGGGTCACGCCCGGCCAGCAGAACGCCCTGGAACGGCTCTGGCCCAAGTGGGGCCTGGACATCGACGGGCTGAGCGTCCTCGACCTGCCCGCCCTGTTCGACGGGCTCCCGGTGGTCCTGGAGATCGGCTTCGGCATGGGTGAGGCCACCGCGCAGATGGCGGCCGACGATCCGGGGACCGGCATCCTCGCCGTCGACGTGCACACGCCCGGCCAGGGCAACCTGCTCGGCCTCGCCGACCGGAACGGCTCGACCAACGTCCGGGTCGCCAACGGTGACGCGATCATCCTGCTGCGCGAGATGCTGGAGCCGGATTCGCTGGACGGGCTGCGGGTCTACTTCCCCGACCCCTGGCCCAAGTCCCGCCACCACAAGCGCCGACTGATCCAGCCGGAGTTCCTGGACCTGGTGGCGGGCCCGCTGAAGTCCGGGGCGATCGTGCACTGCGCGACCGACTGGGAGCCGTACGCCGAGCAGATGCTCGAGGTGCTGACCGCGCACCCCCTCTTCGAGAACACGGTGGCCGACGGCGGATACGCCCCGCGCCCCGCGTTCCGCCCGCGGACCCGGTTCGAGGGCCAGGGCCTGGGGAAGGGCCATGTGGTGCACGACCTGCTCTTCGCGCGCGTCTGAGCCCGACGGGCACCATGGCCGTTGTCGGACCCGCTCGTTAGGGTCGAGGGGTGTCCGACGGGTCTGTTCAGCGACAACGGCAGGATCAGCCGGCCGTCCCGGTGCTCCAGGAGCAGCGGGTCGGCGAGATCCTGGCCGCCGTTCCGGCGCGGGCCCAGTGGCGCTACCGGCCGCGCCGCGTCGGCACGCTCTGGCGGAACCGGACGTTCCGAGTGGTCGCCGTCTTCACGGTGCTGGCGCTCTGCGGGGTGGTGATCCTCGCCCTGGTCCGCGATCAGACCGGCACCGAGGGCTTCCTCGTCGGCCTGGGTCTGGCCGTCCTGCCCGTCCCGGTGCTGATGACCGCCTTCCGCTGGCTGGACCGGGTTGAGCCGACCCCGTGGCGGAATCTGCTGTTCGCCTTCGCCTGGGGCGCGTGCGCGGCGGCCCTGGTCGCCATCCTCGCCAACTCGTTCGCCACCCGGTGGATAGCCGGCAGCGATCCGGGGAACGCCGACACCCTCGGCGCCACCGTCATCGCACCGGTGGTCGAGGAGAGCGCCAAGGCGGCGGCCGTCCTGCTGCTCTTCCTCTTCCGCAGGCGGGAGTTCACCGGGATCGTGGACGGAGCCGTCGCCGCCGGCTTCACCGCGACGGGGTTCGCCTTCACCGAGAACATCCTCTACCTGGGCAACGCCTTCGGCGAGGACCAGCAGATGGACTCCGGCTTCGCGGCGGTGACCGTGATGACGTTCCTGGTCCGGGCCGTGATGACGCCCTTCGCCCACCCGCTCTTCACCGTCCTGACCGGCATCGGCCTCGGGATCGCCGCGAGCAGCGCGCCCGGCCGCCGGGTGCGGCTCATCGCCGTCCCGCTGCTCGGCCTGGTCCTCGCGATGGGCATGCACGCCCTGTGGAACGGCTCGGCGACCTTCGGCCGGTACGGCTTCTACATCGTGTACGGGGCGTTCATGGTCCCGGTCTTCTCCCTGGTGACCTGGCAGGTGGTCCGGGCCCGCCGCAAGGAGCTGCGCTCCCTGGCCGTCGAGCTCCCCGCGTACGCCGAGGCCGGCTGGCTCACCCCCGACGAGCCCCGTGCCCTCGCCTCCATGCGGGCCCGCGCCCTCGCCAGGAACGCGGCCCGCCGGAGGTACGCGGTGAGCGCCCTCGGCCATCCGTACCACCCGGACTACGCGAGGGTCCGCGCCAAGGAGGCGAAGGAGCGCGGCAGGGCGGCGGCGCGTGCGGTCGCCGAGTACGAGGCGTTCGCGACGTCCCTCGCCTCCCTGCGCCGGCAGGCCGGGCGGGGCAGGGCAGACCCGGACTTCGCCGCGCGCGAGCTGGAGCTGCTGCACCACCTCTGGCAGCGCCGCGAGATCGCGGGCCCCGCCCTCGCGTACGCGGCCCGGGCCACGCACCGGCGGCCGCCGGGCTACACGGCCGCCTGGCCGCCCCGACAGCCGTACGCGGCCGGGCCCAGGCCGTACGCGGGCGGGCCGACCCCGTACGCGTACGGCAACCCGGCCCCGTACAACGGCAATCCGAACCCGTACGGCAGCCCGGGCCCGTACGGCAGCGCGAACCCGTACAGCAGCCCGCCCCCGTACCCGACGACGCAGCCCTACGGTCAACAGCCCTACACCGGCGGGCCGCCGGCCTGACGCCTACGCGGAAGCCGCCGTCAGCGCCGACAGCTCCTCGTCCGTCAGCCGGAGCCCGGCGACCGCCAGCAGGGCGGGCAGCTGGTCGACCGTGCGGGCGGAGGCGATCGGCGCGGCCACCGTCGGGCGGGAGGCGAGCCAGGCCAGGGCCACCGTCGCGATCTCGGCGTCCCGGTCCCGCGCCACCGTGTCGAGCGCGGCGAGCACCCGCCGGCCGCGCTCGGACTCCAGGTGGCCGGCCGCGCTCCCGGCGCGGGCGCTGTCCACCGTCGCCCCCGGGCGGTACTTGCCGGTGAGGAAGCCGGAGGCCAGCGCGTAATACGGGACAGCGGCGAGCCCGGCACCGGCGGCGGTGTCCTGGAGTTCGCCCTCATAGGTGTCCCGGGAGACGAGGTTGTAGTGCGGCTGGAGCGCCACATAGCGGGCCAGACCCTCGCGTTCGGAGAATTCCAGCGAGGCGCGCAGTCGCGCGGCGCTGATGTTGGAGGCGGCGATCTCGCGGACCTTGCCCTCCTTCACCAGCTCGTCGAGGGCGGTGATGATCTCCTCGACCGGGACGGTCTCGTCGTCGAAGTGCGTGTAGTACAGGTCGATGTGGTCCGTGCCGAGCCGGCGCAGCGACTCCTCGGCGGCCGACTTGATCGTGGGCGCCGAGAGGCCCTTGTAGCCGGGGAGGGCACCGACCTTGGTGGCCACCACGACATCGGACCGGTTGCCGCGCGAGGCGAGCCACTTGCCGATGACCGTCTCGGACTCGCCGCCCTCGTTGCCGGGGACCCAGTGCGAGTAGGCGTCGGCGGTGTCCACGAAGTTGCCGCCGGCCGCCGCGTACGCGTCGAGAACGGCGAAGGACTGGTCCTCGTCAGCGGTCCAGCCGAAGACGTTTCCACCGAGGCAGAGCGGGAAGACCTGGAGGCCCGACGGGCCGAGATTGCGCAGTGAAGTCATAGGTGGAACAACAGCTTCCGGGCCACCCGCTATTCCGTGCCACCTACATCCGGCAGGCTGCCGCCGCACGCGAACCGGCAGCCCTGACGTCGGGGGGTGTGCGTCAGGGCTGCCGGGGTTCGTAAGGCCGCGTACGGGGAAGGGCCGCGGCGTCGGAGGAGGAGACCTCAGACGGTCAGGCCGCGGGCGCGCAGCCAGTCCATCGGGTCGATACCGGTGCCGTCCGGGGTGTGGACCTCCAGGTGGAGGTGCGGACCGGTCACGTTGCCGGTCGCACCGACGCGGCCGATGGTGTCGCCGGTGGTGACCTTCTGGCCGACCGTGACGCCGATCGAGGACTGGTGGCAGAACCACAGCTCGGTGCCGTCCTCCAGCTCCAGCACCGTGCGGTAGCCGTAGGCGCCGGACCAGCCGGCCGACTTGATGGTGCCGGTGTGGATGGCCTTGATCGGGGTGCCGGTCGGGGCCGCGAAGTCGAGGCCCGTGTGGTAGCCGGAGGACCACATCGAGCCGGCCTCGCCGAACGTCGAGGTGATCGTGTACGAGGAGGTGGGGATCGCGTAGCCGGCGGCGAGCTTGGCCAGGCGCAGGGCCTCGGCCTTCTTCTTCGCCGCCTCCTCCGCCTTCTTCTTCTCGGCGGCGGCCTTGGCCTCGGCCTCGTCCTGCTGCTTCTTCGCCTCGGCGGCCGCCTTCTCGGCAGCGGCCTTCTCCTCGGCCGCCTTCGCCTCGGCGTCGGCGGCGCCCTGCTGCTGCTCGGCCTGCTGGAGGATGCGGGCGCGCAGCGCCTCACCGGCGTCCGTGGTGCCCTGCTCGGCCTCGGCGGTGGTGATGCCGGCGGTGGTCAGCGGGGCTGCGGCGGTCGCGGTGGCGGGGGCTTCGGCCCGGCTCTCGCCGGAGAACAACGCACCCACGCCGGGGAGGGACTTGGCGTCGGGGAGATTGTCCGCGAGGGAATCGGGAAGAGAGATGGAGACCGGCGGTTTGCTCTGCGCGGTGGCCATGCCGCCCGCGCCGACGGCCGCGATGACACCGACGCCGAGGACGGTGGAGCTACGGGCCAGACCATTGCGCTGCTTGGCGACACGGTGCTTGCCGCGGACGGGGCGGACAGACTCCTCGGTGGGGTTCCATTCCTCCCAGGTCCGCTCGGAGTCGGCGTCGTCGGCGCGGAAGCCGCTGCCGAAACCGGCGCCGGTGGCGAAGGCGTTGCCCCGATCGGTCGCGTAGTCGCCGCCCTGTTCCGGGAGGTGGGCGGTGCCGGGGCCGGACGCGAAGTCGGCGCCGTACTCGGGCACGAACCGGGAAGGTGATTCGGGGGCAGGCTTGTTGGACGCCACGCGGGCGCACTCCTTTCCTTCCTTCTCGCCTACCGGGTTAGCTGACGGGTTCGGAGCAGGAAGGTCTCCTACGGGTTCCTCCGCCTCTTGTGAAGACGAAGACGCCCGATTCACCCCATGTAGGTGGTTCCCCGGTTCCCTTGCGGAATTCGGCGCACGCGCGCGGCGCCGTCCTGACGACGGCTGGGACAACCGCGCTGCGTTATCGAACGTTAATAGACAGACGCCTCCGATTCCAAGCCGTTCCCCCGATCGTTCACGCGCCCGGCCTGGACTTACGCGACACAAACGGGTGGAATCGGGCGACTTGATCGGCGCTCAGCCACTACGCGTTTTCTGACGTTGCGTCAACTGTTATGCGGAGCGGCGCCCCTCAATCACTGAGCGTGGCACCCCGCTTGACGATCTTCACCGTCCTGCGCCGGTCGGGCTGCCCCCTCGCCGGCCGGGCCACCGCGAGCAGCGCCATGTCGTCCGTCGACTCGCCCCCCGTATGCAGCCGGACGTCGTCGGTCAGCGCGGACAGCAGCTCCTCCGGGCCCGGGAAGAGCCGCCCGCTCAGCCGCTCCGCGGGGTCGTAGAAGACGCCGTCGGCGTCACGGGCCTCCGACAGGCCGTCCGTGTAGAACAGCAGCGTCCCGCCGGCCGGCAGCTCCCACTCGTCCGAGCGGTCCGGCCGCACCCCCAGGTCCATGCCCAGCGGAAGCGCGGGCTCCGAGGGCGTCAACGCCTCCACCGCCCCGTCCCCGTGCAGCAGCAGCGGGTCCGGGTGGCCGCGGTTCACCATCCGTACGCGCTCCGCGCCCGGCGGGATCTCCGCGAGCACGGCGGTCACGAACCCCTCGAACGCGTCCAGATTGCTCCGCCGCACCGACTCACGCGCCAGTGCGCGCTCCAGCCGCTGCGCCACGCCCTCCAGCGACTTCTCCTGCTCGGCCGCCTCCCGGAACGCCCCGATCACCACCGCCACCGCGCCGACCGCCTCCAGCCCCTTGCCGCGCACATCGCCCAGCACCAGCCGTACGCCGTACGGAGTGTCGGCGGCCGCGAAGAGGTCTCCCCCGACGAACTCGTCGGCCTGCGCCGCCTCGTACCGCGCGGCCACCTGGAGCCCGCCGATCCGCTCGGGCGGGGTGGGCAGCACGGCCCGCATGGCCGTCTCGGCGATGATCCGGGCGGAGGCCAGCTGCTCGTTCCCGCGCCGCACGACGCGGTTGATCACACACGCCTGGACGGCGACCGTGAGCACGGTGAGCATCTCGATGAACGAGACCACCTCGACCAGGTCGCCGGTGTAGAGCCGGATGCCCGCGAGGGCGAGCACCGCGGCGATCCCGATCCGAATCGTGGTGCCCAGGCCGAAGAAGGGCGCCGCGATCAGCGGGGCGGCAGCGAATATCGGGACGGCCGTGAAGGAGGGCGGCGTGAAGAGGTCGAACACCACCCCCACGACGATCATCGCCACCGGCAGCACCCGGACGAACCGGCGGCCCCGTGCGCCGTCGGGCCCTCGCCACCGTCGCGTCCACTTCCCCACCTGCGGTCTCCTGCCCGGTGCAGCCGCGGCCGGTACCGCGCATCTCCCCCAGCCTCGCGCCCGCCCGGCCGGCGGGCGACTCCTCGACCGCCGATGGGGCGAACGCGTGTACGTCGGCAACGCATCAGGCCCGGCACGCTGTCTGCGTACCGGGCCTGATCCTTCAGTAGCGGGGACAGGATTTGAACCTGCGACCTCTGGGTTATGAGCCCAGCGAGCTACCGAGCTGCTCCACCCCGCGTCGGTGAACCCAACTCTACGTCATATTCGGGGCTCTCATGACCACCCGCCCCGGGCGCAGCGACGGCCCGGGCGACGGCCGACCTCGATCCGCACGCCAACGTGCGGAAAACGAGAAGGTGTTGCGGGGAACATGTGTTCTGGCGCAAGGTATCTGCTGCACCCCCCGGCTCGGTGGGCTGCCCGTGTGAGCAGGCCCCCGACCGCGCATGCCGGAGCGCCGCTCCCGGTCTCTGATCGCAGCCTCCCTGGAGGGCTCTCGACCATGGCCGCACCGCTCGCCGCCTCCGATCGCACCCCCGGCCCCTCGACCGCCCCGCCGTCACCCGTACGCGCTGCCGCCAGGAGCGGCCTCATCGGCGGCGTGATGGGCGCGGCGATGAGCGCGGCAGTGAACTACCTGGCGATCGGCCTCCCGGGCAGCGCGTCCGTCAACGCGGTGAACCACGCGATATCGGGCCTGATCAGCGGATTCCTCGCCGGCTTCATCGGCATCATGGCCCACAGCAGGAAGACGTCCGCGGCCTCGGCCACCGCCGCCGACGCTTCCGAGCCGAAGAAATAGCCGCCCCGCTCCACAGCGCACTCCCTCCAACGGGCGCACGGACCCATATGGCGATATGACTGATTTCAGACTCAGCCATTTCGAGGCTCCGGGAGTGGACGATGGACGACTATCCCCTGCTCAACCTGTTCTGGACGATGCTCTGGTTCTTCCTCTGGATCATGTGGCTCTTCCTCCTCTTCCGGGTCATCATGGACATCTTCCGCAGCGATGACCTGAGCGGCTGGGGCAAGGCCGGCTGGCTGATCCTGGCTCTGGTGCTGCCCTATGTGGGCGTGCTGGTCTACGTGATCGCTCGCGGCAAGTCCATGGGCAAGCGTGACGTCCAGGAGGCGAAGGAACGTGACGCCGCCTTCAAGGCGTACATCAGGGACGCGGCGGGTACGGAGGGCGGCGGCAGCCACAAGAGCGGCGGCCATGTCGAGGACCTGTCGAAGCTCGCCGACCTCAAGGACAAGGGCGCGATCACCGAGGAGGAGTACCAGCGGGCGAAGTCGAAGCTCCTGGTCTGACGGCTCCTCCGCGCCGGTGCCGGCCCTTCCGGGGGTCGGCACCGGCGTATCTCCACCACCCGGCGCAGTCGATCAGGGAGCGGGTCATGGGATCACGGCAGAGCCCTCCACCGGTCACCTTCCGGCCGGCCCGGCCCGCCTCCCGGGCCCGCACGACGGCCGCCGTCTTGCTGGGCTCGGCGGTGTGGATCGCCGCGGGGTGGATCGGCGTCGTGCTGCTGGGACACACCTACATCCTGTGGCGCCTGGCCGTCGTCACCGGCGCGTCCTGCGTGTTCTTCGCACTCGCGCCGGCCTGGGCCGTCGCCGTCAGACGCGGGGAGGAGCGCCGTGCGCCCGATTGACCTCCTGCTCGTCTTCCTCGCCTTCTACCCGGTCGTCACCGGGGCCGCGTGGATGGCGGGCGGAGTGATCTTCCGGCTGCTGGAGGAGAAGCCCGCCCCTCCGCCCCGCCCGGCGGATGGCCCGCCGTGACCGTCCTCGTACCGGCCTACCCATGTGCACCCGGCCGCCGTCCGGTACCTGGTCGTCCGCATGCTGCGTTCCCCGCGCTACGCCGCGATCGCGGGCAGCCCACGCGTCACCAACCGGCGCGGCCTGATCACCGTGATGCAGATGCTGGAGACCGCCTCCCTGATCGGCCTGATGCGCCGCACCCACGCGCTGGCCGGTCGGGTCGGGACCGTGGCCGGGGTGCTGGGGCTGTTCCGCCGCGACGCCGTCCTCGCCGTGGGCGGCTACGACGCCACGATGGCCACCGAGGACATCGAACTCACCTGGCGCCTGCTCCAGGCCGGCCACCTCACCGGCTTCGCGCCCAACGCCCTGGTCGGCATGCAGGTCCCGCAGAACCTCCGCACCCTGGTCGACCTGCGCCTGGACCGCCAACTCCCCCTGGCCTGCCTGCCGCTGCCGGTCTACCCGCTGGCGTACTGGACCCTCAACGCCTGCGCCGCCCTCACCTCCCAGGCCCGGGGCCTGATCGGCGGCCCGCGCAAGAAGCGCGTGGTCTGGGACATCGAACGCACCGACGGCTGAACGGGCACGACAAGGGCCCCGGCCCGAACACCCCGGCCGGGGCCCTTCCCACGGGCCGAAGGGTTCACACCCTTCCCCGCAACACGTAGGCCGTGTGGGACTCGAACCCACAACCAACGGATTAAAAGTCCGCTGCTCTGACCAATTGAGCTAACGGCCCTCGCTACATCACCCCCGAGCATAGCCCGCCCCGGCCGCGCAGCCGATCGGGTATCGGCGGCGCGGCCCCGTCGCCGGGGTGGGGGCGGGCTCAGAGGGTCAGAAGATCCCCTTGTACGTCTGCCAGCCGGTGGCGATCTGCGTACGGGCTCCGAATGAGCCCTTGCCGTTGCCGTTGTTCCGGAACAGCTTGCCCGCCGAGTCGCGTACGACGATGTCGTTCCGGCCGTCGCCGTTCAGGTCGCCGACGCCGACCATCGTGTTGTACGAGCGGCCCCAGTCGGTGAACACCTTCACGCGCGCGGCGAAGCGGCCGTTGCCGAGGCCGTTGTAGCGCCACAGGCCGCCGTTGCGGTCGTGGCCGAGCAGGTCGGGGATGCCGTCGCCGGTGATGTCGCCCACGCCGGTGATCTGGGCGTACGTCCGCCAGTCGGTGTTGATCCTCGTCTTCGGGAGGAACTTCCCGGCGGCCGTGCCCGCGTAGAAGTAGATGTCGCCGGTGGACGTCTGACGGGCCACGAGGTCGGCCCGCCCGTCTCCGTTCAGGTCGCCGGGCGACGTCAGCACGTCGTACTGCTGCCAGCCGCCGCCGATCACGGTGTGCTTGCCGGTCGGCTTGTAGCCGGAGGTCCCGCAGTTGCCCTCGTACCGGCGCAGTTCGCCGCCGGGCATCCGGACGAACAGCTCGGAGCAGCGATCGCTGCCGGTGTCCGCGACGGGCACGGCGAGGGTGCCGGCCGGCCAGCCGGAACCGGACGCCTTGCCGCTGAAGGCGCCACCGGGCTGGCCGAACTGGATGGTCAGGTCGCCGGAGGAGTTGAGGGTGACCAGGTCTCCGTTGCCGTAACGACCCTGGTCGTGGAAGCCCGGCGTGCCGCCGTCGACCGTGATGGTCCCGGTGGTGGTGTACTTCGCCGAACCGTCCTCGGGCGTCGCCGTCAGGGTCCAGGTGTGCCGGCCGTTGCCCGTGTACTTGCCCGCGTCCGTCAGGCCGTCCCAGTTGACGTCCGCCTCGGTCCCGTCACCCCCTTGAGGGTGCGCACCGTGCGGCCCGTCCAGTCCTTGACGGTGTACGTCCAGGTGACGGGCTTGTTGAACTGCCAGGTGCTGTTCCACGCCTCGAGGCCGTTCACACCCTTGATGTCCATGTACGCGTCGCCGACATCGGAGGCGATCTTCGCGAGGGGCTGCGCGGGCACTCCGCTGTTCACGATGTGCAGGGTCTGCGCGGCGTCGAGATACGCGATGTCGCCGCCGAATTTGTCCACGGCCCAGGTCAGCCGTCGCTGGTCGGCGGTCTTCCCTGCGGGGAGCGCCGCAATCGCGCGCGGGGCGGCCGCCTTGCCCGTGTGGAAGTCGGTGAGCAGCAGCTCGCCCGCGCTCCGGTCGTGCCGGACGAGGTAGCCGTCGCCGACGAGGGCGGGCCCGGACGGCACGGTGAACGACTTCTTCGCCGTACGGTCGTACACGCCCGCGGCACCGGTCGTCCCGCAGTTCCAGTACACCCAGCGGCCGACCGCGTGCACCTCCTTGATCACGCACGGAGCGCCGGTGGCCGCCGTCTCCACGACCTTCTTCGTCTGCAGGTCGGTCGCGGTGAGCGCCCCGGTGGCGGTGGTCGCCGCCCACAGCGCGGTCCCCCAGACGGAGGCCGCGCTCGGGGTGCGGACGATGGGGTCGGCGGTCGAGGTGTAGCCCGGGTACATGGCCGCGCGCTGCTTGGCGGGGGAACCGCCGTTGACGACGTAGGCGCGCCCGGTCATGTCCACGACCTTGGCGGTGCCCGCGGGGTACTTGACGTCACCGCCGCGGTACGCGTTCCCGGGAGCCCAGAACTTCACCGACTCGGTGCCGGCGTCGTCGCCGTCGACGGACACCGTGCCGACGTCACCGTGGCCCGAGGCCATGAGGTAGACGCATGCGCCGTTGTCGCAGGGCACCGTCCTGAGGTACGCGCCGTTGGCGTACGTCCCGGCGAAGACACGGCTCTCGCGCGCCCCCACGGTCGTGGCGTCGGCGGACACCTGCCGGTCGTACACCATGCGGTCGCCGGAGGGGCTCTGCTCCGCCGTCACCAGCCGTCCGCCCGCGAAGTCGAGGCCGTAGACCCCGGTCGTCGCCACGGTGGCCGGGGCGGGGTCGGCGGCGCTCGCCGGTACGGCGGCCGTGGCGAGGACGGTCGCCCCGGCCACGGCGCCCACGAGCGCGACGCGCCCGCGTATGAACACGGTCAAGAGAAGTTCCTTTCCGGGAAGCCCGGATGTCGAGCAATTGATCAGAAGAGGTTCTTGTACATCTGCCAGCTGCCGCCGACCTTGGTACGCGCTGCCAGCGCGCCCTTGCCGTCGCCGCGGTAGCTCCACAGCACGCCGGACGTGTCGCGGGCCAGCAGGTCCGCGCGGCCGTCGCCGTTCAGGTCGCCGGAGCCGACCATCGTGTCGTACATGGTCCAGCCGTACCCGATCTTGGTACGGGTGCCGAGTGTGCCCTTGCCGGTGGCCGGGTAGCGCCACACGTCGCCCGAGCGGTCGCGGGCCACCAGGTCGCCCTTGCCGTCGCCGTCCAGGTCGCCCATGCCGGCCAGGAGGTACCCCTGCCAGCCGTAGCCGATCTTGACCCGGGGCTCGAAGAGGCCGTTGCCCTTGCCCTGGTAGAAGTACAGGTCGCCCGCGGGCGTCCGGCCGAGCAGGTCGGCGCGCCCGTCACCCGACATGTCGCCGGGCGAGGTCAGGGCGTCGAACATGTTCCAGCCGGTGCCGATCTTCGTGTACGGCGTGGTGGGCTTGAGCGCTGCCCCGCAGCCCGGCTTGTACGCGCGCAGCTCGCCCGCCTTCGTACGGACCAGCACGTCGTTGCACCGGTCGCCGCTGATGTCCTCGAACGGCACGGCGGCGGTCACGGTGTTGCCGCCCGTCCAGCCGGTGCCCGACACCTTGTCCTCGACCCGCCCGGCCCCGGTCCCGGTACCGGCCCGCCAGTCGGCCTGCCCCGCCGAGGTGAACGCGAGCAGGTCCCCGTACCCGTCGTTCCCCACGTAGTCCCGTGCCACGGCTGCCGCTCCGGAGACCTTCACCGTCCCGGAAGCGGTCAGGGCGGCACCCCGGCCGTCGGCGGGCTTCGCGGTCAGCGTCCAGCTGTACGCGCCATTGGCCGCGAACCGGCCACCCGCGTCCTTGCCGTCCCACCCGGCCTTCACCAGGCCCCGCACCTCACCACCGGCCAGCGTGCGGACCGTGGTCCCCGTCGCGGCGTTCCGCAGCGTCAGCTGCCAGGACGACGCGGGCTTCGACAGCCACCAGCGGGGTGACCAGGGAGCGCTCGCGACGTTCACCGATGCCGCGGCGTCGACGTCGCGGACGGACAGTGCGGAGGCCGTCACACCGGACGGGACCACATGCACCCTGCCGTCCGTGTCGGCGAAGGCGAGCGGGCCGCCGAACCGGTCGACGGTCCAGCCCTCGCCCTGCGCGGGATTGGCCGGCCGCCCGACGACGTGGGTGCCCGTCGTGCCCCGCACATCGGTGACGGAGAGGACCCCGTCCTTCTCCCATCCGACGTAGCCGTCACCGAGCATCGCGTCCCCGTGGGCGGGGAGGCGGACCGACTTCTTCGTGACGGTGCCGTAGACGCCGGAGGTGCCGGTCGCGCACTCCCAGTAGAGGTCGGTGCCGTTGGCGCGAAGATCCGTGAGGTCGCAGTCGCCGACGTCGACGCTGCGGACGTTCTCTCCGGTGCGTACGTCGAGCGCTTGGACGACGCCCTGCGAGGCACCCTCCACCCACAGCGTGGATCCGTCGATCGCGAACGCCGGCATGTACGCGTTCTGGGCGGGGCCCGTGTAGACCGGCTTCCCGCTGTCCAGATCGATGACCTGCAGGCGCGGGCTGTGGTCCTCCGAAGACGGTCCGGGAATCCGTGCCACGGTGTAGCGGCCGGAAGCCTGCATCGTGTCGTGCGGCTGCTGGTACGTGGGCTGGTCGTTGACCTTCCGGGCCGGCAGGGACGCCGACTCGTCGAGGACGCTCAGCCCCGTGCCGTTGATGCCCTGGTACGCCAGCCGGCCGTCACCGGTGGACTGGACCTCCTCGCACCAGTCCCAGTCACAGCCCGCGTACTGGTTGAACAGCCCCCGGTCCACGCGCGGACCGGCCGTCGGACCGCCGCTCGGCGAGACGTCGGTCCGGCGCAGCCGCGCCTGGCCGAACGGGATCCTGTCGACGGTGTGCAGGCGCCCCTGAGCCATGCTCATGCCTTCGACGACGGTGGCGATCGCGGCGACGTCGGCCACCTTCGCCGTGGTGACCCTGCCTTCCGCGCCCGCCCGCAGCGCGTACACGGAACTGGTCGCGTCCTGACTCCCGCTCGCCCTGCCCAGCAGCATCGTTCCGTCGGGCTCGACCACCGGGATCGCCGCGGCACGGTCGAGGACCACGCGCTCCGGGCCACCGGTCACCGGGACCGCGAGGACGGTGTGGTCGGTCGCGGTATCCCCGCCGGTCGCCGACGGCCGGGTGTACAGGACCTCGTCGCCGACCACGCCGAGCAGTTTCTCGTCACCCCCATCTGTGAGGGTGATCTCGTGGGCGGGCTTCGAGAGGTCCGTCAGGTCCCACACGCGGTAGGTACCCGTGTTGCCGAACCGCTGGACCACCCGCTGTCCTCCGGGCGCCACCCAGCTGTCGAGGAGGGCCGTCGGGTGCAGTCCCGACCCGTCCAGCCGGTACACGACCCGTCGGCTGTTCACAGTCGCCTCGACGAACACGCCGTCCGCGCTGCCGTGCTCCTGGACGTACAGCGACCTGGCCCCGTCCGGCAGTCCGGCCACCGGGGTCTCCACCACCTGGCCGTTCTCCCAGGACAGCTGACGCAGTCCCGGCTTGCCCTCGGTGGTGGCGGTCGTGACGACCGTGGCGCCGTAGGTGCCGGCGTAGCGCCACCCCGAGGGGATCGGCAGGGACCACTCCTGCCCGGTCCGCATGTCCCGCTGGACGGGCGACACCAAACCGGTGAAGGTCACGACGTCCGTGCCCGCCACTGCGGCGACCCGCTGCTTGTCCGGCACCGGGACAGCTCGCGTGGACCCGTCGGCGTACGAGGTCCAGTTGTAGCCCTCTCCTGCCTGCCCCCACAGATACCCGGTCGCCCCGGCGCCCACGAGGCGGCCCGCGTTGGGGTTCTGGTTCTGCTCCGCGGGGATGACGAGCCCGGCGGGCGGTGCAGCCTCCGCGCCGGCGGAGGGAGGCACGAACGCCGCCCCGATCCCCAGCGCCGCGATCATCGCTACAGCACTTCTCACGGCCGTACGGCGTCTCAAGACGAGCCCCTCCTGGGTGCTTCAAGAGCATGAGGAGGACGCGGCAGCATGTGCCGCGGTCTGTGCGAAGTGAAAGCCCCCCGGCCCCAACCCCCATGCGATTCAGGTGACATTAACAGCAGCCGCGCATGCACCGGTAGCCAGATTCGAACTCGTTCAAAGAACAATGCCGCGAACAAACGAAAGCGGGCCCGTCCTCGAAGGACGGGCCCGCTTCATCAGGTCAGAGACCTACGGTCGATCAGCCGTTGCGCTTCCAGCGCGGCTTGTCGTCGCGGCGGCCGAAGGAGCCGGTGCTGGTGCCGGTCGAACGGTGGTCGTCGCGGCGGCCGTTCGGGCGGTCGCCGCCGGAGCGGAAGCCGCCCGACGGACGGTCGTCACGGCGGTCGCGGTTGAACGGACGGTCGCCGCCGCCGGAGCGGAAGCCACCCGAGGGGCGGTCGTCACGGCGCTGGAAGCCACCGCGGTCGTCACGGCGCTCGAAGGAGCGGCCGCCGCGGTCGTCCCGGCGGTCGCCGCCGGAGCGGAAGCCACCGGACGGACGGTCGTCACGACGGTCGCGGTTGAACGAAGGACGGTCGTCACGGCGCTCGAAGGGACGGCCGCCGCGGTCGTCCCGGCGGTCGCGGTTGAACGACGGGCGCTCGTCGCGACGGTCGTTGCCCCGGTAGCCGCCCGACGGGCGGTCGTCGCGGCGGAACGGACGGTCGCCCCGGTCGCCCCGGTCGTCGCGGCGGTCGTTGCCCCGGTAGCCACCGCGGTTGTCGCGGCGCTCGTAGTTGCCCCGCTCGTCGCGGCGGTCCTCGCGCACGGCCGGCTGCTCCGGCACGGAGGCGGCGGCAGCCGCGAGGGCGGCCTCGGCCTCGGCGGTGACCTCGGCCACGGCGGCCTCGGGGTCGTCGCCGCGCTCACGGGCGGCACGCGCCACCAGGCGGTCGGCCTCCTCGCGGAGCTCGACGGCGCGGCGCTGGGCGCGCTCCAGCTGCTTGGTCAGCTCGGCGGCCTCGCGCTCGGCCTGCTTCGCGGCGTTGTTCGCGGAGTCGGCCTGGACCTCGGTGAGCGAACGGGCGCCGGTGATCTCGGCGACCTCCGGCTCGAAGACGCCCGCGCCCTGCACGATGTGGCGCGAGGCGTCGACGCCCGCGTCCTCCATCAGGCGGAAGATCTGGCGGCGCTGGTGCGGCAGGGCCAGCGAGACGACCACACCGGACTTGCCGGCCCGGGCGGTACGGCCCGAGCGGTGCAGGTAGTCCTTGTGGTCACCGGCCGGGTCCACGTTCAGGACCAGGTCGATGCCGTCGACGTGGATACCGCGCGCGGCGACGTCGGTCGCGACGAGCGCGTTGACGTAACCCTTCTTGAAGTCCTCCAGGACCCGGGTGCGCGCGCCCTGCGTCATGCCGCCGTGCAGCGCGTCCGCCTTGACGCCCGCGTCGACGAGCTGCTCGGCGATGCGGTCGGCGCCCAGCTGGGTGCGGACGAAGATGATCGTGCGGCCCTTGCGGGCGGCGATCGCGGAGGTGACCGGCGCCTTGTCCTTCGGCTTCACGACGAGGACGTGGTGCGACATCGTCGAGACGTTGCCCTGGGCGGAGTCGACCTCGTGGGTGACCGGGTTGCTCAGGTAGCGCTTGACCAGCGTGCCGATCTCGTTCTCCATGGTGGCGGAGAAGAGCATGCGCTGGCCGCCCTCGGGGATCTGGTCCAGCAGCTCGGTGACCTCGGGCAGGAAGCCCAGGTCGGACATCTGGTCGGCCTCGTCGAGGACGGCGACCTGGACGTTCTCCAGCGAGCACGCGCCGCGGTTGATGATGTCGCGCAGCCGGCCCGGGGTGGCGACGAGGATGTCGACGCCGCGCTCCAGCGCGTAGATCTGGTTGCCCATCGACGTACCGCCGCAGACGACCTTCATCTTCAGGCCGAGCACGTCGCCGTACGGCTGAAGCGCGTCCGCGACCTGCATCGCGAGCTCACGGGTCGGGGTGAGGATGATCGCGCGGGGCTTCTTCTTCTCGGTGTGGCCGTCCGCCAGGGCGGAGAGGGTCGGCAGACCGAAGGAGAGGGTCTTGCCGGAGCCGGTACGGCCACGGCCGAGGATGTCCTTGCCGGCCAGGGCGTCCGGGATGGTCGCCGCCTGGATCGGGAAGGGCGTGGTCACACCGTTCTGCGCGAGCTTGCGGACGATGCCCTCGGGCAGGCCCAGGTCGGCGAAGGTGACGGTCGGCTCGGAAGCCTCGGCGGTCTCGGCCACGACGGCCTCGGCGACAGCGGTGAGCTCGTCGTTCTCGACGTTCTCGGGCATGACGGTGTGGTCAGAACTGGAAATTGACATGCGAAATGCGAAACCTTCCGGAGTCTCGGCACGCGCCCATAACTCCGTGATTTCGCAATGTCGACCGCCTCAATGCGGTCCAGCCACGGCAAGGGAGAGTACGCGCCACACGGCGCTCTTCTGTGTCGGCGCCGGGCAATGGGATCAAACGATCTACCACCATACGCACTCCCACCCCCATCGCGCAAGCCGCCCCCTTCCGCCCTCCCCTCAGGCCGGTCCCACCTGGGGTGATGCCTCCGGCGTACGCAGCTCCGCCACCTCGTCCGGCCACCCCAGGGCGTCGGTACGGAACTGAGCGGCCGGAGACGCCGAGGGCGCCGGAGGCGCGGGCTCCGAGGGCTCCGGCTCGGGCTCCTGCGGGTCCGGCGGCGCGGGCGTGTCCGCCGGGTCCTGCGGACCGGGTACGGGATCGGGGTCGGCCGGCGCCGAGGGCTCCGGCGGCGCGGACTCGGCCGGCCCCGCCGGTACGGAGGGACGGGCGGGTCGGTTCCGGCCGGCCCCCTTCTCCGCCCCGCCCGCCCCGTCGGCGGCCGGCGCGCTCCCGGAGGGCGACGCGGATGCGCTCGCCCCGGCACCCCGGCGCTCCGACTGCGCACCGGCGCCGCCGTACCGGGAGTGCCCGGTCCCCGTCACCGTGGAGCCGTTCGGCTCGACCGCGGTGCCCTTCGGCGCGGCGGACCGCGAGGGCGCCGGTTCCGCCCCGTCGGAGCCGACGCTCATACAGCCGGTGGACGTGGCGAGCGTGACAGCGGTGACCGCTGCCCAGCGGACGGGGGCGGGGAACTGGCGCACGGGGGCACCTCCGGGGACGCGAGAAGGACGGGGCCTGACATGAACGAGCCGGGTGCGTTGTGCCCAACTCCCTTGACCCCGCCCGGGACACGCCCGCCGGGCCGACACCTTTCCCACGGGCGCCCCGCACCCGGCTCACCCGTAGCCGAGCGCGTGCAGCCTCTCGTCGTCGATGCCGAAGTGGTGGGCGATCTCGTGGACGACGGTGATCTCCGTCTCGGCCACCACGTCCTCGCGCGTCTCGCACATCCGCAGCGTCGGACCCCGGTAGATCGTGATCCGGTCCGGCAGCACGCCCGCGTACCACTCACCGCGCTCGGTCAGCGGCGTGCCCTCGTAGAGCCCGAGCAGCTCCGGGTCGTCGGACTCCGGCTCGTCCTCGACGAAGACCGCGACGTTGTCCATCAGCCGGGTCAGCTCCGGCGGAATCCGGTCCAGTGCCTCGGCGACCAGTTCCTCGAACGCTTCCCGCGTCATCTCCAGCACCCGGCCATTGTCCCGTACCGCCACCCGGCCCGCCCAGGCCCCGCACCCGGGCATACCCGCACGGCGACTGGGGCAGGGGCACCCAATGGCCCGCGCCCGACTCCCCTTCCGCCGCCCGATACCCCGCCGCGCCACCGAGGGACCCTTCGCCGCCTCCCGCCCGTTCGGCATGGTCGTCGTGGTGCTGTTCGGCGCCTGGCTCGGGCTGCTCGCGGTGGGCAGCGTCCGGACGACCGTGGGGCCGATGGACACGACGATGACCCTGCGGCCCTCGCTCAGCGGCGGCACCAAGATCAACGTCTCCCCGCTCGGCGCCCTGGAGCTGGACTCGCACCACGCCCCGGTCCGCCTCGACGTGGACGTGGACCGGCTCGACCCGGTCCGCTCCCAGGCCCTGGTCCAGCACCCCGAACGGCTGGCCGGGCTGGAGGACGAGGTCACGTCGGACGTCACGTCGGGCACCCGAGAGCTGGCCCTGCGCTCCTGCGTGGCGGTGGTGACCGGGGCGACGGCGCTGGGCCTCGCGGTCTACCGCCGGCCGCGCCGGGCCCTGGCCGCCGGGGGCCTGGCCCTCGCGCTGCTGGCCGCGTCCGGCGTCGGCGCGTACGCCACCTGGAACCCGAAGTCGGTCCTGGAGCCCAAGTTCTCCGGGCTGCTCTCCAGCGCTCCTTCGGTCGTCGGCGACGCCCGCTCGATCGTCAGCGACTTCGACGTCTACCAGCAGGAACTGGCCCGCCTGGTCACCAACGTCACCAAGCTGTACGACGCCACCTCGACGCTCCCCGTCTACAGCCCGGACCCGGCGACCCTGCGCGTCCTGCACGTCTCGGACGTCCATCTGAACCCGGCCGCGTGGCACATCATCGGCTCGCTCGTGGAGCAGTACGACATCGACGTGATCATCGACTCCGGCGACACGATGGACCACGGCACCGCCGTCGAGAACAGCTTCCTGGACCCCATCGCCGACCTCGGCGCCCCCTATGTCTGGGTGCGCGGGAACCACGACTCCCCGGTGACGCAGAAGTACCTGTCCGACAAGAAGCGCTTCCCGAACGTCCACGTCCTGGACCAGGGCCGGGCCGTGACCGTCGGCGGGCTGCGGGTCGCCGGGATCGGGGACCCGCAGTTCACCCCGGACCGGACGGGCCCCGAGCAGGCGGCGGACGTCCAGAGCGTGGCCGGTCGCACGCTCGCCGCCGCCCTGCGCGAGCAGCAGCGGTCCGGCACCCCCGTCGACATCGCCGTCGCCCATGAGCCGGAGGCGGTGAAGGAGACGGACGGCGAGGTGCCGCTGGCGCTGGCGGGCCATGTGCACCACCGGCAGAACGAGGTCCTGAAGGGCGGCACCCGGCTGATGATCGAGGGCTCCACGGGCGGCGGCGGGCTGCGGGCCGTCCAGAACAAGAAGCCGGAACAGGTGCTCGCGTCGGTGCTCTACCTGGACCGCTCCACCCGCCGCCTGCAAGCCTGGGACGAGATCACCCTGGGCGGTCTCGGACTGACGACGGCCGAGGTCAGCCGCCATCTGCCGGAGCGGAAGCCCGCCCTCACGAGCCCGTCCCCGACCGGCCCCACCCCGTCCCCGTAAACCGTTTTGGCGAACGCCCCCGGCATCCCATATGCTTCTCACGTCCCCGACGCGCTGCAAGGCGCGCAGGTGGGCCCTTAGCCCTCATCGTCTAGTGGCCCAGGACGCCGCCCTTTCAAGGCGGTAGCACGGGTTCGAATCCCGTTGGGGGCACGCTTGAACGTGTGCGAGACTTGTCTCGCACATTGCTTGGTCCTGTGGAGCAGTTAGGAGTGCTCGCCACCCTGTCAAGGTGGAGGCCGCGGGTTCAAATCCCGTCAGGACCGCTGAGGTTTCACGTGAAACCTTGTGGCTGGGTAGCTCAGTTGGTACGAGCGATCGCCTGAAAAGCGATAGGTCGCCGGTTCGATCCCGGCCCCAGCCACTTCCCGAAGACCCCGTCCATCGGACGGGGTCTTCGCCGTTCCGGACGGCCGCCCGAAATGGGTTCGCCCTTCGTCCGGCCCGGGTGAGATCCTGGGATCCGTATGTCTACTTCCTTCGCCGATCTCCAGTCCCGGCTCGCGCAGCTCTCGCTCCGCGACGCGAACCGGCTCGGCCGCCGCCTCGAAGGCGCCCGCCGCATCCGCAAGCCCGAGGCCCAGCGGGCCGTGCTGGACGAGATCGCCGCCCAGGCGGACAAGTCAGCCGGGCGGCTCGAACAGCGGGCCGGCCGGATGCCCGCCCTCTCGTACCCCGAACAGCTTCCGGTCAGCCAGAAGAAGGACGAGATCCTGGAGGCGATACGCGACCACCAGGTCGTGATCGTCGCCGGTGAGACCGGCTCCGGCAAGACCACCCAGATCCCCAAGATCTGCATGGAGCTGGGCCGGGGCCTCCGGGGCATGATCGGGCACACCCAGCCGCGCCGGATCGCCGCGCGCACGGTGGCCGAGCGGATCGCCGACGAGTTGAAGACACCGCTCGGCGAGACCGTCGGCTGGAAGGTCCGCTTCACCGACCAGGTGAACCCGGACGCGACCTTCGTCAAGCTGATGACGGACGGCATCCTGCTCGCCGAGATCCAGACGGACCGCGAGCTGCTCGCCTACGACACGATCATCATCGACGAGGCCCACGAGCGGTCCCTGAACATCGACTTCCTGCTCGGCTATCTGGCCCGGCTGCTGCCCAGGCGCCCCGATCTGAAGGTCGTCGTCACCTCCGCGACCATCGACCCGGAACGCTTCTCGCGCCATTTCGGCGACGCCCCGATCATCGAGGTCAGCGGGCGTACGTACCCGGTCGAGGTGCGCTACCGACCGTTGCTCGAAGAAGACGGCGACGACGCCGACCGGGACCAGATCACCGCGATCTGCGACGCCGTGGACGAGCTCCAGGGCGAGGGCCCCGGCGACGTCCTGGTCTTCCTCTCCGGCGAGCGCGAGATCCGCGACACCGCTGACGCGCTCGGCAAACGGAACCTGCGCAACACCGAGGTACTCCCCCTCTACGCGCGCCTGTCGCACGCCGAGCAGCACCGGGTGTTCCAGCGCCACACCGGCCGCAGGATCGTGCTGGCCACCAACGTCGCCGAGACCTCGCTGACCGTCCCGGGCATCAAGTACGTGATCGACCCGGGCACCGCCCGCATCTCCCGCTACAGCCACCGCACCAAGGTGCAGCGGCTGCCGATCGAGCGGATCTCGCAGGCCAGCGCCAACCAGCGCAAGGGCCGCTGCGGCCGCACCTCGGACGGCATCTGCATCCGGCTGTACTCCGAGGACGACTTCCTGACCCGCCCGGAGTTCACCGACGCGGAGATCCTGCGGACGAACCTGGCCTCCGTCATCCTCCAGATGACCGCCGCCGGCCTCGGTGACATCGAGAAGTTCCCCTTCATCGACCCGCCGGACCACCGCAACATCCGCGACGGCGTGCAGCTCCTCCAGGAGCTCGGCGCGCTCGACCCCGCGGAGAAGGACCCGAAGAAGCGGCTCACCCCGCTCGGCCGCAAGCTCTCGCAGCTGCCGGTGGACCCGCGCCTGGCCCGTATGGTCGTGGAGGCCGACCGCAACGGCTGCGTACGCGAGGTCATGGTCATCGCCGCCGCGCTCTCCATCCAGGACCCGCGCGAGCGGCCCTCCGACAAGCAGACGCAGGCCGACCAGCAGCACGCCCGGTTCAAGGACGAGACCTCCGACTTCCTGGCCTTCCTGAACCTGTGGCGCTACATCCGCGAGCAGCAGAAGGAGCGCGGCTCCTCCAGCTTCCGCCGGATGTGCAAGCAGGAGTATCTGAACTTCCTCCGCATCCGCGAGTGGCAGGACATCTACGCCCAGCTGCGGTCCGTCGCCAAGCAGATGGGCATCGAGCTCAACGAAGAGGACGCCCCCGAGCAGTCGGTGCACACCTCGCTGCTCGCCGGTCTGCTGTCGCACATCGGTCTCAAGGACACCGAGAAGAACGAGTACCTGGGCGCTCGCAGCGCCAAGTTCGCGATCTTCCCCGGTTCCGCGCTGTTCAAGAAGCAGCCGCGGTTCGTGATGTCGGCGGAGCTGGTGGAGACGTCCCGGCTCTGGGCGCGGGTCAACGCCAAGGTCGAGCCGGAGTGGATCGAGCCGCTGGCCCAGCATCTGCTGAAGCGCACCTACAGCGAGCCGCACTGGGAGAAGGACCAGGCCGCGGTGATGGCGTACGAGCGGGTCACGCTGTACGGCGTGCCGATCGTCGCCCAGCGCAAGATCAATTTCGGCCGGATCGACCAGGAGACCTCGCGGGACCTCTTCATCCGCAACGCCCTGGTCGAGGGCGACTGGCGCACGCACCACCAGTTCTTCCACGACAACCGCAAACTGCTCGGCGAGGTCGAGGAGCTGGAGCACCGCGCCCGGCGCCGCGACATCCTCGTGGACGACGAGACGCTGTTCGACTTCTACGACCAGCGCATCCCCGAACACATCGTCTCCGGCGCCCACTTCGACTCCTGGTGGAAGCACAAGCGGCGCGACGAGCCGGACGCGCTCGACTTCGAGCGCTCGATGCTCATCAACGAGAAGGCCGGGGCCGTCACCAAGGACGACTACCCGGACTCCTGGCGGCAGGGGAAGCTCAAGTTCCGGGTGACCTATCAGTTCGAGCCGGGCGCGGACGCCGACGGGGTGACCGTCCACATTCCGCTCCAGGTGCTGAACCAGGTCACGTCGGAGGGCTTCGACTGGCAGATCCCGGGCCTGCGCGAGGAGGTCGTCACCGAGCTGATCCGCTCGCTGCCGAAGCCGATCCGCCGGCACTACGTGCCCGCGCCGAACTACGCGGACAAGTTCCTGGACCGGGCCGTGCCCCTCCAGGAGCCGCTGCCGGTGACGCTGGCCCGGGAGCTCCAGCGGATGGTGGGGGTCCCGGTCACCGCGGACGACTTCGACCTGAGCCGGGTCCCGGACCACCTCAAGATCACCTTCCGGATCGTGGACGAGCGGCGCCGCAGGGTCGCCGAGGACAAGGACCTGGAGGCCCTGAAGCTCCGGCTGCGCCCGAAGGCCCGGCAGGCCCTCTCCAAGGCCGCCGCGGCCACCGCGGGGCCCTCCGGCGAGTCCATCGAGCGTTCGGGCCTGAAGGACTGGACGATCGGCACGCTGAACAAGGTCTTCGAGACCCGGCGGGCCGGCCAGCCGGTCAAGGCGTATCCCGCGCTCGTCGACCAGGGCGAGACCGTCGCCGTACACCTCTTCGACACGGAGGCCGAGCAGGCGCAGGCGATGTGGCGGGGCACCCGGAAGCTGATCCTGCTGAACATCCCGGTGAACCCGGCGAAGTTCGCCTCGGACAAGCTGACGAACCAGCAGAAGCTGGCCCTGTCCCGCAATCCGCACGGCTCGATCCAGGCCCTGTTCGACGACTGCGCGACGGCGGCCGCCGACCGGCTGATCGCGGCGCACGGCGGCCCGGCCTGGGACGAGGCGTCGTTCCGGGCGCTCTACGACAAGGTGCGCGCGGACCTGGTGGACCTGACCGTGCGCACGATCGGCCAGGTGCAGCAGATCCTGGCGGCCTGGCAGGCGTGCGAGCGCCGGCTGAAGGCCACCAACAGCCTGGTCCTGATCAACAACGTCACGGACGTACGCGACCACCTGGCGCGCCTGATGCCGCCCGGCTTCGTCACCGCGACCGGACTGCGCCGGCTGCCCGACCTGATGCGCTACCTGGTCGCGGAGGACCGCCGGCTCCAGCAGATGCCGACCAACGTCCAGCGCGACACCACGCGCATGGAGAAGGTCCACGAGATGCAGGACGAGTACGCCTGGCTGCTGGAGCAGCTGCCCAAGGGCCGCCCCGTCCCGCAGGAGGTGCTGGACATCCGGTGGATGATCGAGGAGCTGCGGGTGAGCTACTTCGCGCACGCCCTCGGCACCGCGTTCCCCGTCTCGGACAAGCGCATCGTGAAGGCGATCGACGCCGCCGCGCCCTAACGCACATCCGTAACGGGACCGCCACCCGCGGTGAGTTCGACCGCAACCGCTGAACTCCTGTACAGTCTGGTCTCGCAGCCGGACGCGAGGAAGGCAGCGAAACCTGGTCCTGTGGAGCAGTTAGGAGTGCTCGCCACCCTGTCAAGGTGGAGGCCGCGGGTTCAAATCCCGTCAGGACCGCAGAACGAAAGCCCGGATCGCATCGATCCGGGCTTTCGCGCGTCTTGACCGCAGTGTCCGCCGACGAGTACTCAGAACCCAGGGGCCGCCCCCGGATTCACGGAGCGGGGCGGCGCGCATCCACCGGGAGGTGGCGCGATGGGGGCATCCACGGGCGAGAGCCGGCGCGAGCGGGCACCCGGCTGCTGAGGCTCACCGCGGAGCCCGTGACGGCCTCGCAGGCCGCCCGGACGCCCGTCCGGCCCGCCGGACCACCCGAGCCGCCCACGAGGCACCGGTGGGCCCCCGTACGGCCTTCGCGAGGCGGGGACGTAAGTCCTCCCACGACATGACTTTCGGCGCCGCCGTCGGCTTCCTCACAGTGACAGGCTCGTAGTTGGCAACACTCGTGCGGTGTGACGGGTGTCACTGAATCAGTTTTGAGAAGGGGGGCCTTTACACCCTTCCTACAACTAGCGAATTTAATATGTGCAATTGCACCTCCCGGAGGGATGTCCTCCGATTACCCCCGCACCGCCTGCGGACACCTCGGGCGACCCCGTCGGCGCGGCGCCCGGCCGCCGGGCCGGGCTGCGCAAACGGCGCCGTAAGCCGACGGGGAGCGGGTGCAAGGCGGAGCCGGTCCGGGCGCAAAAAAATCGCGCTGGACCCGGCGGAGTCCAGCGCGATCGGATGACATGACCCGTGTGACACAGGTATGGCGCCCGTTGGGGCGGGCGCCCGTCATATGGAGCTATGGGTGAGCAAGTGGGTTGGGGGACCCAAAAGCCCAGGTGTGACGGGGTGACAGGGGGTTTGTCAGGCCTCGCTGCGCTGCTGCGGAATACCCGCAAGCAGTGCGCGGACCTCTGCCTCGCGGTACCGGCGATGCCCACCGAGCGTGCGGATGGACGTGAGCTTGCCTGCCTTCGCCCAACGGGTAACCGTCTTCGGGTCCACGCGGAACATCGTGGCAACCTCAGCCGGGGTCAGCAGCGGCTCGGCATCAGGGGTGCGAGCGGTCATGAGCGGCCTCCTCGGGAGAACCGAACCATCTCGGTTCTTTCCTCTAAATTCTGCACCTTGACCCACGTTGCCCGAAATGGCGGACGCGGGCCGAGTCGGTTATAGGACGAACGGCTTGTCCTCGGCACTACAACTACACCATCCGTCCAGCCACGTCGGCCAAACCGATGGAATTGCCCTCCCAGGTGTTCATCAGCGACGGAAAGCCGATGGACCATGCCATAGCGGACAGTCACACCACCGTGACGATCAGTCACAGAGCGATCAGGAGCCATCAGACCCCCCATAGCGTGCAATGCTGAGCGATCCGCCCATACATGGACGGATGGAGTCCTCGCCGGACTCCTTGTCCTATTTTGGCACGAGGGGTGGGGAAGGGCGCAAGGGCCCCGTAAGTGCTATCCATCACGGTTGAGGCAAAGGCCCGGTTCGGGACGTAGGTCCCGCCGCCCCTCCGGACGCTTCCGCCCCTTCACTCACACGCGTCACACCCGACACCGGTTCACGAGCCGTCCGTCCAGGGCGTCCCGGCGGTCAGTTGGCGAACTGACGGTCCCTTACGGCCCGCCAGCGCTCCGCGAGCCGCGCATACGCCTCGGCGGCCCGCTCCGCGTCCCCCGCCCGCAGCGCGGCGATCCCCTCCGCCACGTCGGCGGCGCTCCGGTCGACGCTGAGCTCCCGCTCCGGCAGCGCGTGCACGAGCCCGCCGTAGTCCAGCTCCACGAGCGAGCGCGGGTGGAACTCCTCCAGCCACCGCCCGATGTCCACGAGCCCCGCCGTCAGCGGGCCCTCGTCCATCGTCTCCCGCAGCGTCCGCAGCGACCTGGCGAGACGGCGCCGCGCCTCGACCATCGGCGTCCGGTACCGGAACACCGGAGGCTCCCCGTCCGGTCCGGCCACCACATGCTCCCGCTCTTCGTCCGCGAAGAGCACGAACCAGCGCACCGGAACCTGCCACACCGCCGTCCTGATCCACGGCCGGGCGTCCGGATTGCGCTCCGCCCACCGCTCGTGGTCGGCCAGCGCCTGGCCCCGCACCACCGGCGGCAGCACCGCGTCGAGCACCGGCCCGGGGAACAGCTCCGCCAGCCCGTCCAGCGCCAGCCAGCCGCGCAGCCGGGTCCGCCACGGACACACGCACACCACGCCGTCCACCTCGGCCACGAACGCGTCGGCGCTCTCGTGCGCCGGCACACCGGCGGGCGGGGTCGCCACCAAGTCGGCCAGCGAGCGCCTGAGTTCGTCCTGTGCCGTGGGCATCCGGTCGCGGGCCGCGTAGCGGGCCCAGTGGGCGCGCTCGCCCTCCGGGAAGGCCGCCAGTGGCTCGTACACCCGGAGGTAGGACGCGTAGGGAACCAGCACCGAAGACACCACCGACATGCGGTGATCGTGTCACGCCTGTCCCCCGGTAGGGGGTGATCCTTGGCACTGGAACAGATCTACGTGGGGGTAGGACTTACGCTCTTGCCCAGCCGGGCCGTCCGTACGGCCGGTCCGGCGGGCTCTCCCCACCTTCAGGAGGGTCTTTCCGCCGCTTCGTACTTGGGAGTCACCACAGTGACCGATGTGACCGGCGCGCCTGTCGATGTCCTGCACACCCTGTTCCACTCGGACCAGGGCGGACACGAACAAGTCGTCCTCTGCCAGGACCGGGCCAGCGGCCTCAAGGCCGTCATCGCCCTCCACTCCACCGCCCTGGGCCCCGCTCTCGGCGGCACCCGCTTCTACCCGTACGCCTCCGAGGCCGAGGCCGTCGCCGACGCGCTGAACCTCGCGCGCGGCATGTCGTACAAGAACGCCCTGGCCGGGCTCGACCACGGCGGCGGCAAGGCCGTCATCATCGGCGACCCCGAGCAGATCAAGAGCGAGGAACTGCTGCTGGCCTACGGCCGGTTCGTCGCCTCGCTCGGCGGCCGGTACGTGACGGCCTGCGACGTCGGCACCTACGTCGCCGACATGGACGTCGTGGCGCGCGAGTGCCGCTGGACCACCGGCCGCTCCCCCGAGAACGGCGGCGCCGGCGACTCGTCGGTGCTCACCGCGTACGGCGTCTTCCAGGGCATGCGGGCCTCGGCCCAGCACCTCTGGGGGGACCCGACGCTGCGTGGCCGAAAAGTGGGGGTCGCCGGTGTCGGCAAGGTCGGCCACTACCTGGTCGAGCACCTGCTCGCGGACGGCGCCGAGGTCGTGATCACCGATGTGCGCGAGGAGTCCGTGCGCCGGATCACCGACAAGCACCCCGAGGTCGCCGTCGCGGCGGACACCGCGGCGCTGATCCGTACCGAGGGCCTGGACATCTACGCCCCGTGCGCGCTGGGCGGCGCGCTCAACGACGAGACCGTGCCGGTGCTCACCGCGAAGGTGGTGTGCGGCGCGGCCAACAACCAGCTCGCGCACCCGGGCGTCGAGAAGGACCTCGCCGACCGCGCGATCCTGTACGCGCCCGACTACGTGGTGAACGCGGGCGGGGTCATCCAGGTCGCCGACGAGCTGCACGGCTTCGACTTCGACCGGTGCAAGGCGAAGGCCACGAGGATCTTCGACACCACGCTGGCCATATTCGCACGCGCAAAGGAGGACGGCATTCCGCCGGCCGCGGCGGCCGACCGGATCGCCGAACAGCGGATGGCGGATGCGCGTCGCCGCTGAGCCGGCACCCCTCCGTGGGGCGGCGGCCCGCCGACCGGCGAGACAAGACTCACGCCGGTCGGCGGGTCGCCTGCCGATAAGAGGTTAAAATCGCAGTTGACCAGCGAGGACGGGGCGTCTCGAGGGTCCTCTTCCGTGGCGCGTGATGCGGGCGGCGTACCGTATGGCCGCGGAAGCAGGTACCGTTAAAGCTCTACAGGCACGGTCTCTCTGCCGAGAGTCCGTCCTGAAACATGAACGCGTGTCAAGACTCTGGGGCCGTCGAGCCCCGTCACCGAGGGGGTCGAGCCATGGGGCGCGGCCGGGCAAAGGCCAAGCAGACCAAGGTCGCCCGCCAGCTGAAATACAGCACCGGCGGGACGGACCTGTCGCGTCTGGCCAGTGAGCTGGGCGCATCGACTTCGAGTCAGCCACCGAACGCGGAGCCGTTCGAGGACGACGACGAAGAAGATGACCCGTACGCACAGTACGCGGATCTGTACAACAACGACGAGGACGAGGACGAGAACGACCAGTCCGGTCCGTCGTCCAAGCGCCGCGGCGCTTGACCTCGCGCTGACACATCACCCCGGTTCGGAGCTTCTCCGGACCGGGTTTTGTGCTGTCTGCGTACGGGAAGGGCGAGGCGGCCGCCGGTGACCGGCCGGGCCCCTCGGCCCGACCGGTGTCCCCGATCAGCGTGCGTACGAACCCACCAGCTCGGCGCCGGTCGCGTGGTCGCCCCGGGCGGTGATCTCGCCGGCGACCCAGGAGTCGACACCCCGGTCGGCCAGCGTCGTCAGGGCCGCGTCCACGGACTCGGCGGGGACGACCGCGATCATGCCGACGCCCATGTTGAGCGTCTTCTCCAGCTCCAGCTGCTCGACCCGGCCGGCCTTGCCGACGAGGTCGAACACCGCGCCCGGGGTCCACGTCGAGCGGTCCACCGTCGCGTGCAGGTCGTCCGGGATGACCCGGGCCAGGTTGTTGGCCAGGCCGCCGCCGGTGACGTGGCTGAAGCCGTGCACCTCGGTCGTACGGGTGAGGGCCAGGCAGTCCAGCGAGTAGATCCGGGTCGGCTCCAGGAGCTCCTCGCCCAGGGTCCGGCCGAACTCCTCGACCTGGCGGTCCAGCGTCCAGCCGGCCCGGTCGAACACGACGTGGCGGACGAGCGAGTACCCGTTCGAGTGAAGCCCGGAGGACGCCATGGCGATCACGGTGTCGCCCTCGCGGATGCGGTCGGGGCCCAGCAGGCGGTCGGCCTCGACCACGCCCGTACCCGCTCCGGCCACGTCGAAATCGTCCGCGCCCAGCAGACCCGGGTGCTCGGCGGTCTCGCCGCCGACCAGCGCGCAGCCGGCCAGTACACAGCCCTCGGCGATGCCCTTGACGATGGCCGCGACACGCTCGGGGTGCACCTTGCCGACACAGATGTAGTCGGTCATGAACAGCGGCTCGGCGCCGCAGACGACGAGGTCGTCCACGACCATGCCGACGAGGTCGTGACCGATCGTGTCGTACACGCCCATCTGGCGGGCGAGGTCGACCTTGGTGCCGACGCCGTCCGTGGCGGAGGCCAGGAGCGGGCGCTCGTAGCGCTTGAGCGCCGAGGCGTCGAAGAGGCCGGCGAAGCCGCCGAGGCCGCCGAGACCCGCGACCTCGGGGCGCTGCGTCTTCTTCACCCACTCCTTCATCAGCTCGACGGCGCGGTCGCCGGCCTCGATGTCGACGCCCGCTGCCGCGTAGGAAGCACCTGTTGTCTCAGACATTGCCTGGGATCTTTCGTGTGGAGATACGGGGCTGGGGGAAGGGCTGCCGGACGGTCCGGGTCACGGACGCCGCAGCGCGTCGGACGCCGCGGTCGCCGCGGGGCCCGCCGCCAGCTCGGTCTCCAGCAGCTGCTTGCCGAGCAGCTCCGGGTCCGGGAGCTCCATCGGGTACTCGCCGTCGAAGCAGGCGCGGCACAGGTTCGGCTTGTCGATCGTCGTCGCCTCGATCATCGAGTCGATCGAGATGTACGCGAGCGAGTCGGCGCCCATCGACGTGCCGATCTCCTCGACGGACATGCCGTTGGCGATCAGCTCGGCGCGGGTCGCGAAGTCGATGCCGAAGAAGCAGGGCCACTTCACCGGCGGGGACGAGATCCGGATGTGGATCTCGGCGGCGCCGGCCTCACGGAGCATCCGGACCAGTGCGCGCTGGGTGTTGCCGCGGACGATCGAGTCGTCCACGACCACCAGGCGCTTGCCCTTGATGACTTCCTTGAGCGGGTTCAGCTTGAGGCGGATGCCCAGCTGGCGGATGGTCTGGGAGGGCTGGATGAAGGTCCGGCCGACGTAGGCGTTCTTCACCAGACCGGCGCCGAACGGAATCCCGCTGGCCTCCGCGTAACCGATGGCGGCCGGGGTGCCGGACTCCGGCGTCGCTATGACCAGATCCGCCTCGACGGGCGCCTCGGCGGCCAGCTTGCGGCCCATCTCCACCCGGGAGAGGTAGACGTTGCGGCCCGCGATGTCGGTGTCGGGGCGCGCCAGGTAGACGTACTCGAAGACACAGCCCTTGGGCTTCGCTTCCGCGAATCGCGAGGTACGCAGACCGTTCTCGTCGATGGCGACCATCTCGCCCGGCTCGATCTCGCGCACGAAGCTGGCGCCGCAGATGTCGAGGGCGGCGGACTCCGAGGCGACGACCCAGCCGCGCTCCAGGCGGCCGAGGACCAGCGGGCGGATGCCCTGCGGGTCACGGGCGGCGTAGAGCGTGTGCTCGTCCATGAAGACCAGGGAGAAGGCGCCCCGCACCTCGGGAAGCACCTTGGCGGCGGCCTCCTCGATGGTCAGCGGCTTGCCGTCGTCGTCGGTCTGGCCGGCGAGCAGCGCGGTCACCAGATCGGTGTCGTTGGTCGCGGCGACCTGGGTGGCGCGGCCGTCCTTGCGCGGGAGGTCGGCGACCATCTCCGCGAGCTGGGCCGTGTTGACCAGGTTCCCGTTGTGACCGAGGGCGATCGAGCCGTGCGCAGTCGCACGGAACGTCGGCTGCGCGTTCTCCCACACCGAGGCACCGGTGGTGGAGTAGCGGGCATGACCGACCGCGATATGGCCCTGGAGCGATCCCAGGGAGGTTTCGTCGAAGACCTGCGAGACCAGTCCCATGTCCTTGAAGACCAGGATCTGGGACCCGTTGCTCACTGCGATGCCCGCGGACTCCTGTCCACGGTGCTGCAGGGCATACAGTCCGAAATAGGTGAGCTTGGCGACCTCTTCGCCCGGAGCCCAGACACCGAAGACGCCGCAAGCGTCCTGGGGGCCTTTCTCTCCGGGGAGCAGGTCGTGGTTGAGTCGTCCATCACCACGAGGCACGCCATCGAGTGTAGGGGAGATCGACCACTGGTCCGAATTGGGGATCCCCCGCCCCACCACCGGCGAAGCGCCCCCGGAGCACGCTCCCGGACCCTCCGGATCAGTTACGCACAGTCACCGCAGCCCTTCCCCGATCTACGCGCGGCAACCGCCCCAGGGCAGGCGACGCCCGGATCACCGGCCATCGACCGACTGGTTCCGGCCACCCGGAACGCCCCACGCGGAGACCCGTCGTGGCGCTGCGTGAGCCGTTGAGCGGGTGCCGGGAGCGAGCAGCCCGACCGGTCGTTTCGTGGCGAGCCTCACACCGGAGGCGCCCGGTATGCGGCATCTCGGGGCGCCCGCCGGACGTCCGGGACGCGGTCAGCCCATCAGCGGCAGCAGTTCGGAGAGGTCCGCGCGCTCACCGCTCGCGGCCACCTTCGCCGCTTCGACCTCTCGCGCCCACTCCGTGCGCCCGGTCGCGAGCCGGATCCAGGTGAGCGGGTCGGTCTCGACGACGTTGGGCGGGGTGCCCCGGGTGTGGCGCGGCCCCTGGACACACTGCACCACCGCGAAGGGCGGCACCCGGACCTCGACCGAACCGCCGGGCGCCCGCTCGGCCAGCGCGTCGGCCAGGAGGCGGCTGCACGCGGCGAGCGCCTGCCGGTCGTACGGGACGGAGAGCCCGGTCGCCTCGTTGAGGTCCCAGGTGTGGACGACCAGCTCCACGGTGCGGGTGACCAGGAAGTCGCCGAGGCGCATCGCCCCGACCCGGGTGGCCAGCAGGCGGTCCTCGGAGGCGCCGGGCACCAGGGCCTCGAAGCGGGCGGCGACCTCCGCGTAGAGCGCGTCCAGGTCGGGGGCGGCGGCGGCCCGCTCGGCGGTGTCGTCCGCGATCCTGGGGGCGCGGGCCGCTGTGGTGAACGGCCACTCCAGGAGGGAGACCTCGGGTTTGGCGAGGGCCGGCGCGGGAAGCCCCAGCGTCTGGTTGACGTGCGAGAGGGCCATGGTGATGTGCGCGGCGAGCTCGCGCACCGTCCAGTCACCGAGTCCGCTCGGCGCGGCCAGCTGCTGCGGGGTCAGCGTGCGCACGGCGTCCCGGACGTGGGCGAACTGGGCGAGGACCGCGGTGCGGGTCCTGGCCGGGTCGTAACGGCGGGGGCGCTTCTGCGAGGGCGGCATGTCGGGGAGCCTACGACGCGCCACTGACAGGGCGTCGGCCCCGGGTGCACGGACAGGCGTCCGCCCGCGTGCGGGCAGCCCCGGATCAGGTGCGCGTCGCGTAGTCGCCGAGGCCCTTCTCCAGCAGGTCGAAGCCCCGGTGGGCGAGGGCGACGGCGTCGGGGACGACCGCGGCGGCCGGTTCGCCGGCCAGCAGGCGCCTGCGGTTCTCGGTGAGCAGCGCGTTTCGCGTACCGAGCAGTTGGGAAGCGACGATGCGCGCGATGACCGGTTCCTCGCCCTCCTCGATCAGGGCCTCGGTGAGCTGGTCCTGCGTACGCACGAAGTAGGAGTGGGCGCGGGTGAGCAGGGCGGGCGTCTCCAGGATGAGCCGCACGATGCCGAGCGCCACCGGCGAGTCCCCCATGCCCACCGCGGGGTCGTGCCGTTCGACCGCCGCCACGAACTGCCTTCGCAGCGCCGCGACCGCCGATTCACCGGGCGCGCGCTCCCGCACGATCCGGGCGGCGTCGCCGACGTGCTCCTCCAGCGGCGCGAAGACCAGGTCTTCCTTGCTGTCGAAGTAGTTGAAGACGGTCATCTTCGACACATCGGCCGCGTCGGCGATCTCCGCGACGGAGACCTGATCGAACCCGCGCTCGGAAAAGAGCCTGGTGGCCGTTTCCAGCAGCCGCCGCCGGGTTTCCCTCTTCTTGCGCTCGCGCAGGCCCATACCCTCGGTCATGGCCTCACTGTACCAGGATGAAAAATAATCCGGGATTAAAACTTGACTCGGTACATGAATGAGATGGACAGTGGGGCCACCACAGCGGTGCACGTCAGCACCGCCCAGGAGGGGGGTCCCGTCATGCCCGGAACAGCCACAGCGCCCGCCCCACGAGGGACGACCGCCACCGAAGGGCCGCCCGGCGGCCGGAGCGTCACGATCGCCGTGGCACTCTGCATCGTCACGATCCTGCTGGCCGTTCTGGACTCGAACATCGTGTCCTCGGCGACCGTCCCGATCGTCCGCGACCTCGATCCGGTCCACGGCGTCGACCGGATCCCATGGCTGATCGCCGCCTACCAGCTCGCCGCGACCGCCGCGCTGCCCCTGTACGGCAAGCTCTGCGACACCCTCGGCTCGAAGAAGGTCTTCATCGGGGCGCTCGCCGCCTTCCTCACCGGGTCCGCGCTGTGCGGAATGGCCCAGTCCATGGGCGAACTGATCGCCGCACGCGCCTTCCAGGGCATCGGCGGCGGCGGGCTGATGAGCGTGACCATGGTCGTCCTCCGTGAACTCGGCACGGCGGGCCCGAAGGAGGGCGACGACGCGCAGGAGGGCAAGGGCTCCAAGGCCAAGGGCGACGACCGGAAGGGCAGCATCGGCGGGATCATCGCCGGTGCGGGCATGGCGCTCGGCCCCTGGCTGGGCGGCGCCCTGGCCGACCACGCGGGCTGGCGCTGGATCTTCTACGTCAACCTGCCCGTCGGCATCGCCGTCCTGATCGCCGCGCTGTTCACGGTGAGGCTCCCCGTCCGCACGACGCGCCACCGCATCGACTTCCTCGGCGCCGGCCTCGCCGCCGCCTTCTCCACCGCGCTGCTCCTGGTCACCGAGTGGGGCGGCGAGGACTACGCGTGGACCTCGCCGGTGATCGTCGGCCTCGCCGTCGCCGCCGTCGTCGCGCTCGGCCTGTTCCTGTGGCGCCAGGCCACGGCCGCCGAACCGATCCTGCCGCTCTCGCTCTTCCGCCTGCGGCTCATGCGGTACGGCTTCGCCATCCAGGGCCTGGTCGGCGTCGCGATGATGGGGTCGATCGTCTACGTGATGATCTACCTCCAGGTGGTCCGCGGGGTCGCCGCGACCTCGGCCGGTCTCTTCCTGGTCCCGATGGCGATCGGGATGACCGTCGTCGGGCTCGTCTCGGGACGCCTGGTCGCGGCCGGCTGGTCGCAGAAGACGTTCGTCGTCAGCGGCACGGTCTTCGCCTCGGCCGCTCTCGCCCTGCTGTCCACGCTCGACACGGACACCGGCCTGTGGACCGTGCGCGGCGCGCTGCTGCTCATGGGCATCGGCTTCGGCCAGCTCATCGGCCAGTTGATCGAGCTCGTGCAGGACGCAGCCCCTCCGGCCCGACTGGGCGTCGCCACCACGGGCGTCCGCTTCTTCCAGACCCTCGGCACCGCCCTGGGCGCCTCCCTCTTCGGAGCCGTACTCAGCAGGGTCTACGCCGCCCAGGGCCCCGGCGGAACGACCAGCGACATCGGCCGCCTCACCGGGACCGCCCACGTCCACGCCCTGGACGCCTTCGTCTCCTCGACGGACGTGGTCTTCGCCTGCGCCACCGGCGCGATGGTCCTCGCCCTGCTCCTGGCGACCCGGCTGCCCGGCACCCGTACGAGCGCCTGACTCTTCCCCGTACGGGCAAGGGCCGAACCCCCCACCGGGGCCGCGCAGTTCCCCGTACGCACCACGCGAAAACCCCCGACCGGGCGGAACCGGTCGGGGGTTTCGGCGTGTGCTGTCCGGGAACTACGCGAGCAGCGCCGGGATCGTCTCCTCGTGCGCCGTGCGCAGCTCGCTCAGCGGGATGCTGAACTCGCCCTGGATCTCGATCGCGTCGCCGTCCACGACACCGATGCGGGTCACGGGCAGACCGCGCGCCCCGCACATGTCGTTGAACCGCAGCTCCTCGCTGCGCGGCACCGAGACGACCGCGCGGCCCGCGGACTCGGAGAACAGCAGCGTGAACGCGTCGAGGCCGTCCGGCACGACCAGCCGGGCACCCTTCCCGCCGCGCAGGCAGGACTCGGTGACCGCCTGGATCAGACCGCCGTCCGACAGGTCGTGCGCCGCGTCGATCATGCCGTCGCGGGAGGCCGAGATCAGGATCTCGGCGAGCAGCTTCTCACGGCCCAGGTCCACCTTGGGCGGCATCCCGCCGAGGTGGTTGTGGACGACCTCGGACCAGGCCGAGCCGCCGAACTCCTCACGCGTGTCACCCAGCAGGTAGAGGAGCTGGCCCTCTTCCCCGAAGGCGACCGGCGTACGCCGCGTGACGTCGTCGATCACACCGAGCACGGCCACGACCGGCGTCGGGTGGATCGCCGTCTCACCGGTCTGGTTGTACAGCGAGACGTTGCCGCCGGTGACCGGGGTGCCCAGCTCCAGGCAGCCGTCCGCGAGACCGCGGGTGGCCTCGGCGAACTGCCACATGACGTCCGGGTCCTCGGGCGAACCGAAGTTCAGGCAGTCCGAGATCGCGAGCGGCTTCGCACCGGTCGCGGCCACGTTCCGGTACGACTCCGCCAGCGCGAGCTGCGCACCGGTGTACGGGTCGAGCTTCGCGTACCGGCCGTTGCCGTCGGTCGCCATGGCCACGCCGAGGTTGGACTCCTCGTCGATGCGGACCATGCCGGCGTCCTCGGGCATCGCGAGCACGGTGTTGCCCTGCACGAACCGGTCGTACTGGTCCGTGATCCAGGACTTCGACGCCTGGTTCGGCGAGGCGACCAGCTTGAGGACCTGCTCGCGCAGCTCCGCGCCGTTCGCCGGGCGGGCCAGCTTGCCGGCGTCGTCGGCCTGGAGCGCGTCCTGCCAGGACGGGCGGGCGAACGGGCGGTGGTACGTCGGGCCCTCGTGGGCGACGGACCGCGGCGGCACGTCCACGATCTGCTCGCCGTGCCAGAAGATCTCCAGCTGCGAGCCCTCGGTCACCTCACCGATGACGGTGGCGATGACGTCCCACTTCTCGCAGATCTCCAGGAAGCGGTCGACGTGCTGCGGCTCCACGATCGCGCACATGCGCTCCTGCGACTCGCTCATGAGGATTTCCTCGGGCGAGAGGGAGGAGTCGCGCAGCGGCACGGTGTCCAGCTCGACGCGCATGCCGCCGGAACCCGCGGAGGCCAGCTCGGACGTGGCGCAGGAGAGCCCGGCGCCGCCGAGGTCCTGGATGCCCGCGACGAGCTTCTCCTTGAAGATCTCCAGGGTGCACTCGATGAGGAGCTTCTCCTGGAACGGGTCGCCGACCTGGACGGCCGGGCGCTTGGCCGGGCCGGTCGACTCGAAGGTCTCCGAGGCCAGCACGGAGACGCCGCCGATGCCGTCGCCGCCGGTGCGGGCGCCGTACAGGATGACCTTGTTGCCGGGTCCCGAAGCCTTCGCGAGGTGGATGTCCTCGTGCTTCATCACACCGATGCAACCGGCGTTGACGAGCGGGTTTCCCTGATAGCAGGCGTCGAAAACGACCTCGCCGCCGATGTTCGGCAGGCCGAGGCAGTTGCCGTACCCGCCGATGCCCGCGACCACACCCGGCAGCACCCGCTTGGTGTCCGGGTGGTCGGCCGCGCCGAAGCGCAGCGGGTCCACGACGGCGACCGGGCGGGCGCCCATGGCGAGGATGTCGCGGACGATGCCGCCGACGCCGGTCGCCGCGCCCTGGTAGGGCTCGATGTAGGAGGGGTGGTTGTGCGACTCGACCTTGAAGGTGACCGCGTACCCCTGTCCGACGTCGACCACACCGGCGTTCTCACCGATGCCGACGAGCATGGCGTCGTTGGCGGGGACCTTCTCGCCGAACTGCTTGAGGTGGACCTTGCTGCTCTTGTACGAGCAGTGCTCGGACCACATCACGGAGTACATGGCGAGTTCGGCGCCGGTGGGACGGCGGCCCAGGATCTCGCGGATGCGCGCGTACTCGTCCTCCTTGAGGCCGAGTTCCTTCCAGGGCTGCGCGGTGTCCGGGGTTTCGGCCGCGTGCTTGACCGTGTCCAGGCTCATGCGTTGACCAGCTTCTTGATGATCGAGGTGAAGAAACCGAGACCGTCGGTGCGACCGGTGCCGATCAGCGGCTCCACGGCGTGCTCCGGGTGCGGCATCAGGCCGACGACGTTGCCCGCGGCGTTGGTGATGCCGGCGATGTCGCGCAGCGAGCCGTTCGGGTTGCGGCCCACGTAGCGGAAGGCGACGCGGCCCTCGGCCTCCAGCGCGTCGAGCGTGTGCTCGTCGGCGGTGTAGCGGCCGTCCATGTTCTTGAGCGGTACGGAGATCTCCTGGCCCGCGGAGTAGTCCGAGGTCCAGGCGGTCTCCGCGTTCTCGACGCGCAGGGTCTGGTCGCGGCAGATGAAGTGCAGGTGGTTGTTGCGCAGCATCGCGCCGGGCAGCAGGTGCGCCTCGGTCAGGATCTGGAAGCCGTTGCAGATGCCGAGGACCGGCATGCCCGCCTTCGCCTGCTCAATCACCGTCTCCATGACCGGCGAGAACCGGGAGATGGCTCCGGCGCGCAGATAGTCGCCGTACGAGAAACCGCCCGCCAGGATCACCGCGTCGACCTGGTGCAGGTCCTTGTCGCGGTGCCACAGCGATACGGGTTCGGCGCCCGCGACGCGAACGGCCCGGAGGGCGTCCTGGTCGTCGAGCGTGCCCGGAAAGGTGACGACTCCGATACGAGCAGTCACTTCGACTCCTCGGCGTTCTCCACCTTCACGGTGAAGTCCTCGATCACGGTGTTGGCGAGGAACGTCTCCGCCATCTCGTGAATACGGGCGAGGGCGGCGTCATCGACCGGCCCCTCGACCTCCAGCTCGAAACGCTTTCCCTGACGTACGTCCGCGATTCCCTCGAAGCCGAGACGGGGCAGTGCGCGCTGCACCGCCTGTCCCTGCGGGTCGAGGATCTCGGGCTTGAGCATGACGTCGACTACGACGCGTGCCACTGGCACTCCCGGTGTGGTGGTGTGGTGCGGCTGTTTCTCCGGAGGGGGTACCCCGGACCCCCGCGGGTCCACTCAGCGTACCTGGCCGGAAATTCTACGCGGGTAGATATCAAACGGGATAGATCACGTCCGGATATCGGCCGATCACCGGACGGCGGAAAAGCCGCGAAACAAATGCCCACGAGCGGCACACATAGCGGGCGGACACGCGGAAGTAATTGGACGGGCTTCACAATGCGGTACCACTCGCTGTACAAATGATTACCGGGGAATGCAGCATTGCCCCGGAGCACCGACAACAGTCGGCCCGCATCCGCGCTCACAGCCGGAAGGCCGGCATCGGCGCATGTCAGACGCGTCGATGCCGTAGGAAAGGACCGATATCCGTGGCGCAGCGCGTAGTGGTCACACTCTCCGACGACATCGACGGGGGCACGGCGGCGGAAACGGTCACCTTCGCCCTGGACGGGAAGTCGTACGAGATCGACCTCAATCCGTCCAACGCAAAGAAACTGCGGAACGCCCTGGCCCCGTACATGGCGGCCGGCCGCAAGCAGACAAATGCCGGCAAGCACGGCAAGACCCCCGTTCCGTACCGGCACACCTCGCTCGCGCCCGACCCGGCGGCGGTGCGCGCCTGGGCGCGCTCGCACCGGATGGACGTGCCCGCCCGGGGCCGCATCCCGAAGAGCGTGTACGAGGCGTTCCAGGAAGCGAGTTGACCCGGCGACAGGTCCGGCGGGGCGCCGGCGGGGGGTCCGCGGAGGAGCCGACTTGCGCGACACCCCCGCAGGTCGGATAGAGTCTGGAACACGCCGAGGGGCGAGGCCGAAAAGGCCGAACCCCACGCAGCGTGCGGGTGTAGTTCAGTAGTAGAACATCCCCCTTCCAGGGGGAAGGCGCAGTGTGCAATTCCTGTCACCCGCTCTGCACGACTCGCAGGACCACTCCGGTGGATCAGGTAGAGTAGTGCTCGCTCCACCGGTGAAAGCCGAGTGGGTGCAATGCGGACGTAGCTCAGTTGGTAGAGCGCAACCTTGCCAAGGTTGAGGTCGCCAGTTCGAACCTGGTCGTCCGCTCAGAATACGAAGGCCCCGGTCGATTTCGACCGGGGCCTTCGTCGTGTCCCGGGTCTTCAGGTGTCTTCCCCGCTTCCGGGGGAGCCACCCATGACGTTTGTCATGGGTGGTGATGACAGGCCGCACTGCCCGGGCCCGGGGCGGGCGGAAAGCTGAGGACATGACCAGCGACGACATGTCCCGTGAGTGCGTGATCCAGGCGGAAGACGTCCGGCGCAGCTACGCCGGCGGTTTCGAGGCCGTGTCCGGCGTCTCCTTCTCCGTGGCCCGCGGCGAGCTCTTCGCCCTCCTCGGTACGAACGGGGCCGGCAAGACCTCCACCGTCGAGCTGCTGGAGGGCCTCGCCCGGCCCGACGGCGGCACGGTCCGCGTACTGGGCCACGCCCCCTACGGTGACCGCTCGCAGGTCCGCCCGCGCATAGGCGTGATGCTCCAGGAGGGCGGCTTCCCGTCCGAGTTGTCGGTCACCGAGACGGTACGGATGTGGGCGGGCTGCACCAGCGGCGCCCGGCCCACCGGCGAGGCCCTGGAGCTGGTGGGGCTCGGCCACCGCGCCCGCGTCCGGGTCAAGCAGCTCTCGGGCGGTGAGCGGCGGCGGCTCGACCTGGCGCTGGCGCTCCTCGGCCGGCCCGAGGTGCTCTTCCTCGACGAGCCGACCACCGGTCTCGACGCGGAGGGCCGCCGCGACACCTGGGCCCTGGTGCGCCGCCTCCAGGAGGACGGCACCACCGTGCTGCTCACCACGCACTACCTGGAGGAGGCCGAAGCCCTCGCGGACCGGCTGGTGATCATGCACCGCGGCCGGATCGTGACCGCGGGCACCACGGCCGAGGTGACGGCGGCCCGCCCCGCCCGCATCCGCTTCGAACTGCCCGAGGGCGTTCCGGCGGCACGGCTGCCCCTGGATCTCCGCGCCGCCGCCGAGGGCCCCCGGGTCGAGATACGGACGCACGGCCTCCAGGACACCCTGACCGAACTGCTCCGCTGGGCCGCCGAGTCGGGCGTCCGGCTCCATGGGCTCGACGCCCGCTCCGCCTCCCTCGAAGAGGCGTTCCTCGACATCGCGCAGTCCGCCGCCGAAACCGAAGAGGTGCCCGTCCCATGACCACCGCCACCACCCCCGCCGCCGGCCCCGCGCGCACGACGGCCGTGAGCCGGCTGACGTCCCTCGGCCGGGCCGAGCTGTCGCTGCTCGCCCGGAACAGAACGGCGATATTCGTCGCGCTCCTCATGCCGGCGGCCATGATCATGGCGATGAGGTCGGCGTTCGAGAAGGTCGACCTCGACGGCACGGGCCTGACCGTCGCCGGAGCCGCGCTCATGGGCGGTGTCGGGACGGTACTCATCCAGGCCGTCTACATGAACCTGGTCGCCGCCTACGTCGCCCGGCGCGAGGAGCTGGTCCTGAAGCGGTTGCGCACCGGCGAGGTCACCGACGCGGAGATCCTGGCGGGGACCGCCCTTCCGGCCGGCGCCCTCGCCCTGGCCCAGAGCGCGGTGATCGTCGGCGCCGGAATCGCCTTCTTCGGGCTCGGCGCACCGGAGCGCCCCGAACTGCTGGTGGCGGGACTGCTGTTGGGCGTGGTGCTGCTGACGGCCCTGGCCGCCGTCACCTCGGTGATCACCCGAACCGTGCAGACCGCGCAGCTGACGACGCTGCCCCTGTTCCTCGTCTCGATGATGGGCTCGGGCCTCTTCATCCCGCTGGACATATTCCCCGACCGGCTCGCGGCGGTCTGCGAATACCTTCCGCTGACCGGTGTGATGACCCTGGTCCGGGCCGGCTGGTTCGGCGGCCCCGAGGGCTCCGACCTGCTCGGCGCCGCGCTGACCGGGCTGGTCTGGACGGCGCTGGCCGTGTTTGCTGTGCAGCGGTGGTTCCGCTGGGACCCCCGCCGCTGACAAGGAGGTTGGGCCGTGATGCGCGTACGGGGTTGGTACCGCGGCTGGCAGGAGCGCGGCAAGATGGAGCGGATCGACCTGTACTCGCGGTTCACCATCTCCTGCCTCCCCTGGCTCTTCGCCCTGGCCTGGCAGGGGACGCCCTTCGACCACGACATCCGCCACGAACCGCTTCCGCTGGCCCTCGGCCTGGCGCTGCTCCTGGTGAGCCTCGCGCAGTGCCTGCTGAGCAACCGCAACCTGCACGCCTCCTACGAGCACTACCTGGGCAGCTCCGTCTTCCCGGGGCGGCGCCTGCTGGCCCCCGCGGTGCTGCTGGTCGTGGCCGTCGGGCTCCTGGCGGCGCTGGCCGGGGTGGACGGCGTCCACGGCTCGGGGCTGCTGCTCATGACGTTGAACGCGCCGATGGCCCTCGTGATCACGCGGGTGCTCCTGGTGCCGGTCCGCCGCTTCCTGGTCGAGTCCCTCTGCCTCACCGCCCTGATCACCGGCGCCCTCGCCGTGGCCGGCGTCCGGGGCGTCACCCTGGCCGGAGTGGTGCCCTGCAGCCTCTTCGGCTGTGTGCTGGTCCTGATCTCGGTCCGGCCCAGCGCCTGGAGCATGAGCGTCATGTGGCAGGCCGAGCAGGCCCGGGGCATACAGGCCAGGCTCGCCGTGGCGGAGGAACGGCTGCGGTTCGGGCGGGACATGCACGACGTGCTGGGCCGCAACCTCGCGGTGATCGCGCTCAAGAGCGAGCTGGCGGTGGAGCTCGCCCAGCGCGGAAGGCCCGAGGCGGTGGACCAGATGGTCGAGGTGCAGCGGATAGCGCGCGCCTCGCAACAGGAGGTGCGCGATGTGGTGCGCGGCTACCGCGAAGCCGACCTCGGCACGGAACTGGCCGGCGCGCAGGGTGTGTTGAGCGCCGCCGGGATCGAGTGCGCGGTGACCGGCGACAGCGGGGACGACCTGCCCGCGCCCGTGCAGTCGGCGCTCGGGTGGGTCGTCCGGGAGGCGGCCACCAACGTGCTGCGCCACGGCGACCCGAGCCGCTGCCTGATCCGGGTGGAGGTCACCGCCGACGCCGTGGTGTGCCAGGTGGAGAACGACGGCGCGACGCCCTCCGGGACGGCGCCCCCGCCCGCCTCCGACGGACCGGGCTCCGGGCTGGCCGGTCTCCGCGAACGGCTCGCCGCGCTGGACGGCTCGCTGGAGGCGGGCCCGGTGAAGGGCGGCCTGTTCCGGCTGACGGCGACGGTCCCGCTGGCGACGGTCCCGTCGGCACGCCGCGCGCCCCAGGTCCTGCGTCCCGCGGCCATGGTGGCCCCGGGTGTGATGGTGAGGCCGGGATCCGGCCTCGTGGAGGAATGACGATGACCGCGGTACGGGTACTGCTCGCCGATGACGAGCATCTGATCCGGGGCGCGCTCGCCGCCCTCCTCGCGCTGGAGGAGGACCTGGTGGTGGTCGCGGAGGCGGCGACGGGTCCGGAGGCGCTCGCCATGGCACGGGCCCACCGCCCGGATGTCGCGGTGCTCGACCTGGAGATGCCCGGGTCGGACGGTGTGAGCGTGGCCACATCGCTGCGGGCCGAACTGCCGGACTGCCGGACCATGATCGTGACCAGCCACGGCCGGCCGGGCCATCTCAAGCGGGCCCTCGCGGCGGGCGTGCGGGGCTTCGTGCCCAAGACCGTGAGCGCCCGCCAATTGGCCGACATCATCCGCACCGTACGGGCCGGGAACCGTTACGTGGACCCGGAGTTGGCGGCCGACGCGATCGCCGCCGGGGACTCGCCGCTGACCGTGCGCGAGACCGAGGTGCTGGAGCTCGCGGTCGACGGGGCGCCGGTCGCGGAGATCGCCGAGCGGGCCTCGCTCTCGCAGGGGACCGTGCGGAACTACCTCTCGTCGGCGGCGTCGAAGCTCGGGGCGGAGAACCGTCACGCGGCAGTGCGTCTCGCACGCGAGCGGGGTTGGGTATAGTAGGTCTCGCGCTTCGGCGCTTGCGGACGTAGCTCAGTTGGTAGAGCGCAACCTTGCCAAGGTTGAGGTCGCCAGTTCGAACCTGGTCGTCCGCTCAGACGAGAAGAAGCCCCCGGCCTTTCGGCCGGGGGCTTCTTCGTGTGGCGTCACTGCCAGGGCGTGCCGGTGAGGAGTTCGTACGCCTCGATGTACTTGGCGCGGGTCGCGTCCACGATCTCCTGCGGCAGCGGCGGCGGAGGCTGCTCGCTCTTGCGGTCCCAGCCGGAGGCCGGGGAGGTCAGCCAGTCGCGGACGAACTGCTTGTCGTACGACGGCTGGGCGTGGCCCGGCTCCCAGGAGGCGGCCGGCCAGAAGCGGGAGGAGTCCGGGGTCAGGACCTCGTCGGCGATGATCAGTTCCTCGCCGCCGTCGGCGGTGGGCGCGTAGCCGAACTCGAACTTCGTGTCCGCGAGGATGATCCCGCGCTCGCGGGCGATGTCGCGGGCCCGGCCATAGACGTCCAGGGTGGTCCGGCGCAGCGCGACGGCGGTCTCCGTACCGACCTGGCGGGCCACCTCCTCGTAACTCACGTTCTCGTCGTGGTCACCGACGGCGGCCTTGGTGGCGGGGGTGAAGATCGCGCCCGGGAGCTCGGAGCCGTCGACCAGGCCCTCGGGGAGCCCGATGCCGCAGACGGTGCGCGAGGCGTTGTACTCGACGAGGCCGGAGCCCGCCAGGTAGCCGCGGGCGACGCACTCGACCGGGACCATCCGCAGCGACGTGCAGATCATCGTGCGGCCCTCCCAGTCGTCGGGGGCGCCGGCGGGCACCTCGGTCGACAGGACGTGGTTCGGCACGAGGTCGGCGAGCTGGTCGAACCACCACATCGAGAGGCGGGTCAGGACGCGGCCCTTGTCCGGGATCTCGGTCGGCAGCACCCAGTCGTACGCGGACATCCGGTCGCTGGCGACCATGACGAGGTCACCGGCCTCGTTCCGGTACAGGTCGCGCACCTTGCCGGTGTGCAGGTGGGTGAGTCCCGGCACCTGCACCGGCTCGGGCTTTTCTACGAATCCGGACACGCTGCCTCCGCGTACGTTGTTCCAAGAACCGTTCCGATTGTCCCGTATCCGGGGGCGGCGGGCTGCGGAGGGGTGGCGTCCGGGTGGCCGGGGCGGGCGGCCTCCGGTCAGGCGCGCTTGCAGATCCGGTCGAGGAGGTTGGCGGTGGCCTTCTGGATGCGGGGGTCCACATGGCCGGGGCGGTCCAGGGCCGGGGACCAGGCGAAGGTGCCCGAGGCGAAGACCAGCGCGCCGGACGGGGCCCGGTACAGCGAGGTCTCCTGGTGCCGCATCACACCCTCGCTGTCCTGGTACGGGGAGTGGGCGAGCAGGATGCGGTTGTCGTGCTCCGGCAGCGTGGTGCGCGGGAAGTAGCGGTCGGCCTCGCCCGCCACCAGTCCCTCGATCTCGTCGCCCTCACGGGCGCCCGTCGCGTCCCACAGCCAGTGCTCCGCGTTCCGCACGACCAGGGGGTGGGGCTCGGGGACCCGGCCCGCGTACTGGATGCCGAGCAGCTGCTGCTCCGGGCGGTCGATCTCGCGCCAGAGCGCCGGCTTGCCGGGCCCCCGGCGCTTGCGGCAGGTGAGCAGCCGGTCCGGCACCCCGGACGCCGAAGGCCCCAGGCTGACCTGCCAGTACATGGTGTTGGCGGAGAGGTAGACCAGCGAGGTGCCGTGCTCGCGGGCGCGCTCGGCGGCCCGCCGCATCGGCACCGACCAGTACTCGTCGTGGCCGGGGAAGACCAGGCCCCGGTAGCGGGTGGGGTCGACCCGGCCCGCGTGCAGGTCGCGGGTGTCGGCGTAGGCGAGGTCGTAGCCGTAGCGCTCGGCCCAGCGGATGAAGTCGTACGCGTGCCCGACGTGCAGCGGGAGGCCGGCGCCCGCGTAGGGGCGGTCGAAGGAGACGGTGACCGCCGCGTCCTCCTCCCCCAGCAGCCGGCCCTCCTCGTCCCAGGCGTGGTAGAGGCTGGCGCCGGTCCGGCCGTCCTCCGGATAGAGGTTGTACGCCTGCCAGGTGACGTCCGGGAGGACGAGGAGCAGGTCCGCCGGGTGGTTGTCGCGGATCGTGAACGGGATGTGCGAGCGGTGGCCGTCGAGCGTGGTGAGCACGGCGACATACGCCCCGAGCGACCAGTAGCTGGGGACCTGCATGCGCCAGGACAGCCACCAGTGGTGGCAGGAGACCGTGCGGTCGGCGGTGAGGGGCGCCGGCTGGACGATGCCCGACAGGCGGGGACTCGTGGTGATCTTCGAGGCGCCGTCGCCCCCGTAGTGGCCGATCCGGTAGACGTCCACGGAGAACTGCTGCGGCGGGTCCACCGTGATGTGGAAGTCGATCGCCTCACCGGGGGCCGCGGCGCCCGTGGAGGTGAAGCCCTTGATCTGCCGGCGCACGTCGTCGGCGGTGCGCGTGCCGCCACCGGACAGGGTGGGGTCCGCGTACCAGGGCACGACCTGGCCGGTGTCGTCGAAGTAGTTCTCGCTGCCGCGCAGCCACGGCAGCGGCCCCTGGCCGAAAGGGTCGGTCACGGCATGCGCCAGAGCACCCGATTCCCACCGACGGATCTGTTCCGCCCCCATCACGCTCCCCCTCCCTCAGGCCCCCGGATCAACTGTGGTGCGCCGTCAGTCAGCGCCGTTCCCCAGCACATCACATGACGCACGCAGTCCGTCACCGTTCGTCGTGAATTGACGTGAACGGAAGCCGAGCCTCCGGTTATGCGGTTGTTCTCGGCCATCCCGTCCGCCGCGTCAGTTGTCGGCGGGGCCCGTTTCAGACGAGGCGGACGGGCTTGTCGGTGCGTACCCCGACCGAGGCGAGCCAGGACCGCAGCGGCCCGGCGTCGCCGTCCTCGATCAGGCTGAGGACGGGGCTGCCCAGGTCCGCGCGGCGCTCGCCGTCGACCAGCAGCGTGGGCCCGTCGAGCCAGTCCAGGCCGGGCGCCGCGCCCGCCGTGTCCACGGCGGCGCAGCAGACCATGGCCGCGACGTGGTCGGCGAGCAGTTCGGTGCCGGTACGGGGCGGCTGGAGCGGGAAGAGGGGGAGCGGGTCGGGGCCCCAGAGCGCGAGGAGGTCGTCGCCGGGGGCGGGGCTCGGTGCGGGGCCCGGGCTGAGGGCCTCCGCGCCAGGGCCGCCCGGGCCCGCGTCGCCCGGGCCCGCTGAGGCACCGGGGCCGCTCGCGCCGCCCACGCCCACGTCCTGGCCGGACGGATTGACCCGCTCCTGCGCCGCGGCCTCCTCGCGGGCCACGGCCGCGAGGATCCCGGCCGCCAGCTCCTCGCCTCCGGCCTCCCCCGCCTCCAGGTGCTCGACCACACGGGCCAGCGTGGGCACCCCGCCGACGGCGGCGGCGGGCGGAACGCCCATGGCGTCCAGGACGCGGTGCAGCCGGGCCGCCTCCGAGCGCCACTTCCGGTCGACCACCTCGTCCGGATACTGCTGCCAGTCCACCGGGGACCAGTCGGGGCCGGTCCCGGCGGGCCCGCCGTGGAAGAGCCGGGCCGCCAGCAGGGACGCCGCCTCGTCGGCCGCTCCCGGCTCCTCCAGGAGGTCGCAGGCGGGCCGCTCGCCGAGCCGGGAGGCGTACCCCTCGGCCAGCCGGTCGCGGCGGGACAGCTCGGTGAGCGCGGCGACGACGCCCGCGTCCAGCTGCGAGGGCCAGCGGCCCATCCGCCAGGCGGGCAGCGCGACCCGGGTCAGCAGCCGGTCCCAGCCGGCGTAGGCGAGGCCCACCTGCTCCTGCGCGACGATCCGCAGCCCGTAGTCCACTTCCCGGGCGCGCGAGGACGCGGCGGCGGCGACCCCCCGCTCCATCTCCGCGGCATGACCCCGACAGCTGCGCAGCAGTATCCGGGCGATCCGCCCGACGAAGACGCGCGGCAGCCGCAGGGCCCGGCTCACCGCCCCCGGGCGGGCGCGGCGCCATCGGCGACCGCCCCGTCCAGGCCCCGGACGAAGCGCCGGGCGGCGGCTATGTCGGGCTGGGCGGAGGCGCTGGTGCCCGCCACGACCGGGGCGAGCAGGGCGCGCAGCTCGGCGACCCGCATCCACCACAGGAACGGTGAGCCGATGACCAGCACGGGGGCCGCCGCCACCCGCCGGGCCGGGCCGCCGGCCGCCGGGTGGGAGCGGTCCTCGAGCCAGCTGTCGCAGTCGGGTGTGAGGGCTATGGCCGAGGGCGCCGGCACGTCGAGCCGCTCCGCCAGCTCGCGGACCAGGCGGTAGAGGTCGGGCGCCGCCGACTCGCTCAGCGGGACGGTCGGGCTGACCGCGGGCTTCGCCCGTATGACCGCGAGCGCGACGGCTCCCGCGACCAGCAGGACCACGACCGCGCAGACGGCCACGGCCCAGCGCGCCGCGTCCCAGCCGTCGCCGTCCGCGAACCCTCGCGCGCCCGCGGCGAACAGCACCACGGCCAGCGCGGCAGGGCAGCAGCGCGACCGCCGCCGCCCTGCCGCGGATGCGCAGCAGGACGAGCGCCCGGGCCCGCGCTGCCCGCGCACCCGGCTCCTCACCCGTACCGGTACCGGACACGGCTGGACCTCACCCCCTCTGCCCCCACGGCGGTGTTGCTCACTCCCCCACTGTGGCACCCGCCACTGACATCGCAATGCCGGTGGGCCAAGTGCCGGAACGCTTGCGCCGCACCCTAGTTGGGGGTGCGGCGGGCGTCATCCGGATGGCTCAGCCGTCACTCGATGGAATGGCTTTGGTCAAAGGTGTTGAGGTGTGAGGGGTCAGCGGGGTACGGGCCTGAGCCCGCCGCGCGCCCGGCTCAGGCTCCGGCGGCCGCCGCGTCCTCCGCGGCCTTCTTCGCGATGTCCGAGCGGAGCTGGGAACCGTCGAGCCGGATCCGCGCCGCCGCCGCGTATGCGCGCTCACGGGCGCCCGCGAGGTCGTCGGCGGTCGCCGTCACGGACAGCACCCGGCCGCCCGCGCTGACGATCGTGTCGCCGTCGCGCTTGGTGCCGGCGTGCAGCACATACGCGTGCGGGGCGTCCTGCGCCGCGACCTCGTCCAGCCCCTCGATCGGGTCGCCCGTGCGCGGGGTGTCCGGGTAGTTGTGCGAGGCGATGACCACGGTGACGGCGGCCTCGTCGCGCCATGCCAGGGGCGGCAGCTCGTCCAGGGTGCCGTTGGCGGAACCGAGCAGCACACCGGCGAGCGGCGTGCGCAGGCGCGCCAGGACGACCTGGGTCTCCGGGTCGCCGAACCGGGCGTTGAACTCGATGACCCGCACCCCGCGCGAGGTGATCGCGAGGCCCGCGTACAGCAGCCCCGAGAACGGCGTACCGCGCCTGCGCAGCTCGTCCACGGTCGGCTGGAGCACCGATTCCATGACCTCGTCGACCAGCTTGGGGTCGGCCCACGGCAGAGGGGAGTACGCGCCCATGCCGCCGGTGTTCGGGCCCTCGTCGCCGTCGAGCGCGCGCTTGAAGTCCTGGGCGGGCTGGAGAGGCAGCACGGTGGTGCCGTCGGTGATGGCGAAGAGGCTCACCTCGGGGCCGTCGAGGAACTCCTCGATGACCACCCGGTCGCAGGCCAGCGCGTGGGCGCGGGCCACCTCGACGTCCTCGGTCACGACGACGCCCTTGCCCGCGGCCAGACCGTCGTCCTTGACCACGTAGGGGGCGCCGAACGCGTCGAGGGCGCTGTCGATCTCGGCGGGCGTGGTGCACACGTAGCTGCGGGCGGTGGGCACGCCCGCCCCGGCCATGACGTCCTTGGCGAACGCCTTCGAGCCCTCCAGCTGCGCGGCGGCGGCGGACGGGCCGAAGCACGGGATGCCCGCGGCGCGCACCGAGTCGGCGACACCGGCGACGAGCGGCGCCTCCGGGCCGACGACCACCAGCCCGACGCCCAGCTCGGCGGCGAGGCGCGCGACGGCGACGCCGTTGAGGGCGTCGACCGGGTGCAGTTCGGCCACCTCTGCGATGCCGGCGTTGCCGGGGGCGCAGTACAGATCGGTGACGTCGGGGTCGAGGGACAGAGAGCGGCACAGGGCGTGTTCGCGGGCGCCGCCGCCGATGACGAGGACCTTCACGGGGTGCAGCCTAGCCGCCGGGGCGCGGCACCCTTGACGGCCGCCGGTCCGTGGACAGGGCGGCGGCCCGTCTACTCGTTGTTGTACTCCTCGACCACCGTGGCACCCAGCTCGCGGACGATCAGCTCGTGTCCGGAGAGGGCGGAGTCGACCAGGTCGGGGTCGTCGGCCTCCGGGATGTCGTCCTCGGGGGCGACCGGCTGGGGCGCCTCGGGGGCCGCGTAGGAGGCGGGCGGCGGCCCGGCCGGGGAGCCGGAGCCGGGGCCCGGCTGCTGCGGGGCGGACGCGGGCGACGGGGCCGGGGCGGGCGCGGGGGCTGCGGGCCGCTCGTATGGCTGCGGCGCGGGGACGGCGGGGCGCTGCGGCGCGGCGGGCGGTGGGCTGTAGGGGCGCTGGCCGCCGCCGGACGGGGGCTGTGCGGGCTGCCCGGCGCCGCCCGACGGGTCGACGATCGCCTCGATCTTCCACTGGGCGTTGAACTGCTCCGCCAGCGCCTGCCGCAGCACGTCCTCGCTGCCGCTGCTCGTGAAGTTGTCCCGCGCACCGGCGTTGAGGAAGCCGATCTGCAGGGTGCTGCCGTCGAACCCGGTCACCTGGGCGTTCTGGCTGAGGAGGATCCATGTGAAACGTCGGCGGTTCTTCACCGCCTCCAGGATGTCGGGCCACATGGTGCGCACCTGGCCGGCGCCCTGCGCCATGCCGGGAGCGGTCTCGGGCACCGCGGCGGGGGGCCCGGCGGGGCGGGGGCCCGGCGGGGGCGCTCTGCGGGGCCGGTGCGGGGGTGCGGCCGGGCGCGGCCGCGGTGGGCCAGCCACCGGGTCGGCGCCCCTGGTCCGGGGCGGACGGGGCGGACGCCGCAGCGGGCCAGGCACCTGGCCGCTGCCCGGCGGCGGGCGCCTCGGCGGGCGGCGGTGTCGGCACGGGGGCGGGGGGCGGGGCCTGGGGCGCGACCGGGGCCGGGGCGGGAGGCTGCGCGTCGCCCCGGGCGGCGGCGGGCCCGGTGTCCGGCTGGGGGCGGGCGGGACCGGTGCGTGGGCGAGGGCCTCGGGGCCGGGCACGTACCCCATGGCGGGGCCGGGGCCGGTGGTGGCGAAGGAGGCGCCCCGCTCCAGCCGGTCCAGCCGGGCCTGCAGGGAGCGCTCGTCGTCGAAGGCGGCGGGCAGCAGGACCCGGGCGCAGATGAGCTCGACCTGGAGGCGCGGCGAGGTGGCGCCGCGCATCTCCGTAAGCCCCTCGTTGACCAGGTCGGCGGCGCGGCTCAACTCGGCGGCCCCGAACACGGACGCCTGGGCCTGCATCCGCTCCACGACGTCGGCGGGCGCGTCGATCAGCCCCTTCTCGCCGGCGTCCGGGACGGCGGCCAGGATCACCAGGTCGCGCAGCCGCTCCAGCAGGTCGGCGACGAACCGGCGCGGGTCGTTGCCCCCCTCGATGACCCGGTCCACGACCTCGAAGGCGGCGGCCCCGTCGCCCGCCGCGAAGGCGTCCACGATCGAGTCGAGCAGGGAGCCGTCCGTATAGCCGAGGAGTGCCGTCGCCATGGCGTACGTCACGCCCTCGTCGCCCGCGCCGGCGAGCAGCTGGTCCATGACGGACATCGAGTCACGCACGGACCCGGCCCCGGCGCGCACGACGAGCGGCAGGACGCCGTCGTCCACATGGCTGTTCTCCCGGCCGCAGACCTCGGCGAGGTAGTCGCGCAGGGTCCCGGGGGGCACGAGGCGGAACGGATAGTGGTGCGTACGCGACCGGATGGTCCCGATGACCTTCTCGGGCTCCGTGGTCGCGAAGATGAACTTCAGGTGCTCCGGCGGCTCCTCCACCACCTTCAGCAGGGCGTTGAACCCCGCCGACGTCACCATGTGCGCCTCGTCGATGATGTAGATCTTGTAACGACTCGACGCGGGCCCGAAGAACGCCTTCTCCCGCAGATCACGGGCGTCGTCCACGCCACCGTGCGAAGCGGCGTCGATCTCGATCACGTCGATGGACCCCGGCCCGTTGCGCGCCAGGTCCTGGCAGGACTGGCACTCCCCGCAGGGCGTGGGCGTGGGCCCCTGCTCGCAGTTCAGACAGCGGGCCAGGATGCGCGCACTGGTCGTCTTGCCGCAGCCTCGCGGGCCGCTGAACAGGTACGCGTGATTGACCCGGTTGTTCCGCAGGGCCTGCTGGAGCGGGTCAGTGACATGCTCCTGACCGATGACCTCGGCGAACGACTCGGGGCGGTAGCGGCGGTACAGCGCAAGGGACGACACACCTACGAGGTTATCGGGGCGCACTGACAACCGGCTCCGACCGTGACGGGCACCACCCGCACACGCAAGGGCCCCCCACGCACCCGCCAGAGCCAACCTACCCTTGCTGCCTTCCGGCCCTGGGGGAGTTCAGTCAGATAGCGCCACGTGAGGGGCTGACGCCCACCTTAGCCGATCCCCACCCCCACAAGTCCACCTCGACCACCACCCCGACCCCTCCCCGGGGAACGGGTTCGCGAGCACTCCTCAACGTCTTGTATTGTTTGCGGCGGAGGATTCGCCTAGTGGCCTAGGGCGCACGCTTGGAAAGCGTGTTGGGGGCAACCCCTCACGAGTTCGAATCTCGTATCCTCCGCCAGTGCCTCACCGGGCACGATGTCGAAGGGCCCCACCGCTCGCGGTGGGGCCCTTCGACGTGTGTGGTTGCAGTTGCCCTTCGGGCGCCACCGACCTCGGGTTCACCGCACCAGCAGCAGTCCGCAGCTATACGCCCTGGCGTGGCCGATGCCCCGGGTGAGGGCGGCGACGAAGGCGGTGGGGTCGGTAACGGTGAGGGTGCCCTTGAGTTCTGCTCGGGCGATGCGCAGGCCCTTGTGCGGGGCGGGGCTGGAGACCCGCGGCAGCATGCGTACGGCCAGCCTTTCCAGGTCTGTGTCGGCGCCGATGCGTACAACCCCGTCCTGAGCCGTCGGGGGTCGGCCGAGCGGTTGCAGACGGCGGGCGAACCAACGCTTCACATGCTCCGGGCGGGTGTGCGGGACGCGGGCACCGCGGGTCTTCGGCGGGGAGCCGGGCGGCGGCGGCAGCGTGCGGACCGGGTTGACGATCGTACGGAAGTCGACGCGGTCGCCCGGACGGAAGGTGCGGTCGAGCGTGAGGGTGTGCGGAGCCTCGGCCAGGGCCGCGCTGGGCAGGCCAGTCCAGTCGGCGGGGACCGATGACTGGACCACCAGGCTGAGCCGGGCCTGACGGAGATCGACGGTCCAGGTCGACAGGACACTCATCTGTGCCCGTGGGTCGGGGCTGCCGTCGTCCACCCAGCCGGGGAATCCGCTCATCACCGTCCGGTGCATGTCCTGAGCGTCAACGAGCGACTTCGCGGCGAAGGGGTGCCGGGCCTCCAGGGTCAGCAGCGTCTGGGTGGCCACGAACCTGGCGGGGCCCGGTGCGGGTGCCGGGGTTGCAGGGGAGGCAGCTGGGGTCGTGTTCACAGGATGATGTCCCATCCGTGGGCGTGCGGGGTGATCGTGATGCGGTGGCGGGTCTCCCAGCGGAGGCCGTGGACGCCACCGTCCGTGTCGAAGCGGACGGGCTGGTCCGGCACACCGGCGCCGGGCAGCGGCCGGGGGCTCTCGATCCATGCCCAGGGGCGGGCGCCCGTGGCGCCCTGTGGGACGGCTGCGTCGGGAAGCAGGGCATGCGACTCGAATGCTTCCCGCAGCGTCCCCGGCACGACCCTGAGGGCCAGGTCGCCCGTCGGCGGGCATGCCTTGCGGCCCAGCCAGAGCAGGCGCTTCGGATGCTCCAAGGCATGGGCGACCCGCATCAGAAGCACCTGGTCCGCATGTTCCAGGCCGACCAGGAAGGCAGCGTCGGCGAGGTACCAGCGCTCGGTGATCAGGGCATGGCGACGGACCTCCTTGGAAACGAGCGCGCCGGATGCCGGATCGGTGGTGACGTACTTGGGGGAGCCGTACCAGGCCGACAGGTCGACTCGGCCGAAGACACCGGGTGGCGCGGTTGCGGTGGCTTTCGCCGCGCGCTGGTGGTCGGTGACCAGATCACGCGGACGCAGCGGGAAGGTGCCACCGCCAACCGTCTGATAGTCACGGACGCGGACTCCGGGACGGTCGGCGCGAACGCCGTAGCGGACTTCGGAAAGTTCTCCCAGCGGAGCCTCGCGGTCCAGGCCCAGGGCCGCCGCACAGAGGCCGATCACTCCCGATTTGGTGGGTCGGCTGTGGGTGTCCCGGTGGGCGAACCGGCCGGCGATGCCCCAGGACTGGAGAGGCGCGGCCAATCGGATGAGCAGGACGTGGCGGCCCGTCACGAAGTGAGTCCCTCGGCTCGCGTAACCCTTTCGAGGGAAGCCGGAAGCCCCAGCTCTTCCAGCAGCGAGTCGATTTCGGGGTCGTAGGTGAGGAGCTTGGCAGCACGAAGATCGTCGCGACGGCCGCTGACGAAGTCGTGGTGGCGCAGCAGTCTCCGCACGGCGACGGGTCCGGCCGGACCTTCGGCCCCTTCGTCCACCGGCCGTTGGAACGCGGACGCGTAGTTGTAAGGGCGCTCGCCCTCGAACGCGAGGACGAGCACGGGCAGGGAGCCGGTGGAGGCGGTCGAGTTCTTCTTCGCCTCCGGGAAAGCCTCCACAAACGCGTTGACGAACTCCCGTTCGGCCTCGGATGCGGCCTGCTCAGCTTCTTCCTCCGCCATCCCGGCCACCCGCAGGTTGGTGCGGAGCTGTACGCGGTCGAGAACGGCATGCCGGTAGAACGTGCCGGAGATGAGGGACTGATAGCCGGTCATTCCGGCGCCGGCGTCGTCGGCGGCGTCGAGGAAGTCGAGGGCGTTGCGTTTACGGTCGAGCTTGGCGTCGTCCGCGGCCGCGTAGAAGTCCTCGATCTGTTCGGACTCATGCACGGTGAAGGCATGCCCGGTCTGCACCGCGCCGTCGACGTTCGGGGAGTCGGGGATCTCGGCGAGGAAGCGGCCGTAGAGAGCGATGTCCACGGCGTCACGAGGGGCCAGGGCGAGCAGAACGGCGTCACGGGTGGCCTTGGGCAGGGGCGGCGGGGTCACGGAACCGGCCGCCGCGTCTTCGGCCGGTGCTTCCGGCGCCGCTGCGTCGGCCTTCTTCCTGGAGGCGGCCCGGCGGGCCTTCTTCGCCGCCTCGGCCCGGGCCAGGGCCTCGGTGTACTCGGCGTACCACTCCTCGGTCTCGGCCTCGTGGGCGGCGAGGTGGGCGGCGATCCGCGTCGCCGTGTCCGACGGCGCGAAGACGAGCACCTTGGTCAGATTGGCGACGGTCTTCTTCTGCGGGTCGCCGAACTTGAGCCCGCACCCCTCCATGACCGCCCGGGCGACGGCCACCGCGTGTTCGCGGTCCCATCCGTGCGCCGACTCCAGTTCACGGCCGGTCAGCAGCGCCCACTCACGGGTACGGACCCCCATGCTGCGCCCGCTCAGGGCTCCGCGACCGGCGTTGGCCCGGTTGCGTGCGTGGACCCGCTCGGCGCGACGACGGGCCTGGCTGGTGATCATATGCCGTTCCACACCGCCGAAGACCAGCGTCTTGGGCTGACCGTTCTCATCTCGGACGGGCAGGACGGCGGCCAGGGTCTCGATGAGGTGGAGGGAGAGGAACTGGCTCCTGCTGAGTGGCTCGGTCACGAGGTGGAGTCCTTCCGCGCGTTCAGTTCGTTCTGAGTGTCGGCTCCGGGCGGGACGGCCGGTTCCGGTAGGGCGCCCCTGGCCATCGACGCGGGCATGTAGAACTCGACCGACCATTGGTACGTGACGCGCGCCTGCCGGTCGTTCCACTTGATCAGGTCGTCGGTCAACCCGGTCCAGGAAGGCGGTGGCTGCTCACAGGACCTGAGGCGAGCGACCGCGTGCTGGAGGTGGCGCCAAGGGATGCGGCGGCTGGCGACGACCCTGTCCAGCAACCGCCGGGCACCGGGATTGTCGGGACCGCGTCCGCCCCCGTCCCCGATCCGTCGGGCCGCCGCGCCCAGGCTCCCGCCGCCGTACGACACGACGGAACGGCCCTGGTGATAGACGGCGAAGAGAAAGGCCACCCGCTCGAACAGGTCACGATGGTCGTCACCGCCGTACCAGCCGGCCCGGATGTGGGCGCTGGTGCCGCCGCGGGCCCGGCGCAGTTCGGCCAGGGTGCCGTATTCGCGGTTGCGGACGAGGGCCGCGAGCCAGGCGGTGAGCGCCGCGCTGTCGTGCGGGAACGGAGGCCGCGCAGGCTCGGACCCGGGCCGGCCGGGAAGTTCATCCATGGGCGGTCTCCCCTCGGAGTTCGGCGGGCGCTTTCCGTGCGGTGACGAGGTTTTCGAAGAGCTGTACGGCACGGGCCCGGGCGAGGTTGTTGTCGGCGCTGAGGAGGTGGAGTGCGTCCAGGCGTTGCAGCAGGTGGGCCCGGGCGGTCTTCAGGAGGAGTGCCGCGTACGCGATGCACGGCTCGGAGACCGGGTCGTCCTCCTCCGGCCCCCGGTCGATCACCTCGTCCAGCAAGGCGTAGAAGGGCTCCTCGGCGGCGGGCCAGAACATCTGCCGGGCGTCGAGCCTCGCCACCTGGCCCGCCTCGTCCGCCGTGCGCATCGCCGGAAACGCCGTCTCGGCCGCGATGACGGCCGCCTTCCTCAGGGACCACGCCAGGTACTCGGCGAGGACGGAGCCCCGGTAGGACGCCTGGTAGAGGTGCCGTTCCATGTGCGGGGCGTACGGGTAGGAGCCGTACGTCCAGATGACCGGCAGCGTCTTGTTCGCCAGCAGCCCCACGGCCCACAGCTGGTAGGGGGCTCCGGCGTCGTCGCTCCGGAGCCGGAGCGAACGGAGCCGCGCGTACAGCCCCGTACGGTCGTCGCGGACCGCCCCGTAGAGAGCGTGGGCGTCCTGCCAGAGCGCTCTGGTGGGCGAGGGCCACAGCGGCTTGCGTACACCGCCCGCGGTGGTGGCGAACACGGCGTCCTGGGAGTGGCGTTCCTGGTCGATGGCAAGGACTTCACCGGCGCCGATCAGCACTCGGTCCACCATGGTCTGCCCGCCCGGACCGGCTGCGGGGTGCAGCAGCACCGAACGCCCCAGCGCGCTGTGCAGATCGGCCGGGCCCTCTGGCGTGCGGGGCTCGGACGGGCCCTCGAAGCGCCGACGCCGGAATCCGTCCGGAGTCGTCCAGGAAGTGTTGAGCGTGCCGGTCGGCCCGTCGGACGGGTAAAGGTTGAGACGCAGCGTCTCACCGAGCGTCCGGCCCAGGGCGACGACCCGGATACGGCCGTTGAGCCGGCCGGCGGCGAGGTTGGTCACCTTCGCGCCGAGCCGCTTCCCGGAGATCCTTGCCCGCCCGTAGAGGCCGTACGCATGCTGGGTGAGCATCGCCCGAAATGCTTCGGCGGCCGGAAGAGGGTGGGCCCGTTCGAGATGGTGGTGGTCGAAATGCTGGTTGTAGTCCCCGGCATGCTCGATGACCAACTGGGCTGTCCCTGTACTGGATTCGCCGAAGTCACCGGCCAGCTCGCTGCTCTGGCCCAAGGGGCACTCGGGTGGAACAGGTCCCAGTCGTCATCGGGACGCCTGTCCAGCCAGTCGGCGGCCGGCGAGAGATCCCGGCCGCTCTCGATCCAGTCCCGCCACTCCTCGTCCGAGCCCGGGCAGACTCCGGCAGCGAAGCAGATCGCCAGCAGGTACTCGATAACCGACACCGCCTCGCCCGGCGACGAGCACTCGACCGTGAACAGCTCGTCGGCGTGCCGGAGCAGGGCGCAGAGCGAGTGATGCGCGGAGTGACCGTCGAGCGTGACGGTGGGAACGCAGGGGGAGTACCGGGGGTCCCAGGCGAAGGGACGGAACGCGGAAGCGGGAAGGGGGAACGGGTCATCGGACATGCTTCTCCACCACCGTCCTTGGTGCGTGAGCGGCGAACCCGGGAACGCATGAGGTCATTCCGGGAGGTGACGTCCCCGCACGCGCGGGGAGGAAGGGGCTTCCAGAAAAGTCCGACCGAGTCGCGGGGACACTCCCGCACACGCGGGATGAGGCGTTGTGCCGCTCCTGGAGTCAAGAACAGCCACCTGGAAGACGCGGTCGGCAACTCCCCCGACCACTGCGGCGATCACGATGAGTACCAGATCGCCTCCACGCCGTCGCAGCCATCCCCACATGAACCTGCCCATGAATCAACCTTCCGTATCGACGCCTCGCGCCCCCACCCGTCAGAGCAGGGGGCGTCAACACGGCCGATGAAGCGGGCCGTTCGAGAACCAGTGAAACCGACGGCGGCGCCCTGCCGCAGCCGTTTCGGGAATTCGGCCCCATCTCTAACCATGACCGTGTCGCGTTACGGACCCGGCACACGCCCCTCACCGCCTTCGCAGTCGAACCAGGATGCCGAGCGTCTTGTGGGCGTCCGCGCGTCGTTCCCGGCTGGGCGCGAGGACTGAGACGAGGACGACGACGAAGAGGGCACCCATGTAGATCAGGACGGCGTAACCACTCAACAGCGTGGTGCTGGAAAGCATTTGGGAGATCGGGAACATGTGCCATCCTTCGGTTGGGAGCCGGCCACCGGCTGCTGCGGTCAGGGGCTCAGCTTCGGGAAAACAGCGGGTGGCCCACCACCAGCAGCGAGCCCGAATCAGCGATTTCCGCAGCTCAGCGAGTCACAAGAGAACGGTTCGGCCTTCGGACGGCGCAGGTGGGGGCGATGCGGTGACCGAGGTGGAGACGGCACGCGGCAGGCTGGGCTCGATGTTGAGCGGTCTGCTCAACCCTGACCTTGCCCTCAGGGAACTGTCGAAGAGGACCGGCGTCGCCCGCAGCACTCTCCAAGGTTGGATGAACGGAAGGTCAGCACCGGTCACCGGCGACGAGGATGCCTTCTGGTCCGTCGTGGAGCTACTGAGGGAGACCGCAGACCAGGAGGGCCCCACCGACGCCCAGTGGGCGGAAGCTCTGCGCGCCGCTCAAGGGGAGAGCGCGGCCGGTCAGGCACAACAGCGTTACGTCGGTGTGCATCGCCCGGCTCACGAGGCGCCCACCACACCGCCACGGGACCGCACCGCCGAGCGCGCGGTCATGAACGCCTTCGCGCGGGAGACCCGTGCCGGAGCAGCGGCCTATCTGTGCTGGTGCGCGGACGCCCCTACGGGGAAGACCTCGCTGCTCGCCGACTACGTGCTGCGCCACCGGCCGGACAAGGTCGACATCCTGAGCTACTTCGTCTCTTCGGCGCACCACACCGACACCCTGGCCGCGTTCGAGTCCGAAATGGCCCGCCAAGTGGGTACGTTCCTCGGTGAGCATCCGGTGCAGCCGCCGCACGGGGCGGCCGAGTGGCACAGGCTCTTCGCCCGGGCCGCGGCGAAGAGCCGTCGGGAGAAGCGGAACCTTCTGCTCGTGGTCGATGGGCTGGACGATGACGCGGCCTGGCCCGGCGCCGCCGCCGACAGCATCGCCGGGCTGCTGCCGCCCGCCCCGCCCCGGGGTATGCGCGTCCTCGTCTCGCTGCGCAGTTGCGTACGCCCTCCGGACGACCTGCCGTCCGCGCATCCACTGCGCGACATCGCGTACCGGCACGTTCTCGGGCACGTCGAGGGCGCTGCCCATGACCGGCAACCGCGCCCGGACCCCACCGCATTGGGCAGATCGGTGGCCGGGATGCTGGCTGTATCGGGCGGTGGCCTGCGTACGGAGGACCTGGCGGACCTGGTCGGAGTGGCGCGCGATCGGCTGGACCGGCTGTTCCAAGGTCCTGCCGGACGTTCCCTGGTCCTGGACGACCGGGTCGCCGGGGCGTACCGCCTGGCCGGTCCACAGCTCGAACGCGAAGTGTGGGAGGAGCTGGGGGACGCGGGGGTCGCCCAGTGCACCCACCAGCTTGTTGCCTGGATACAGAATTGGCAGGCTGCGGACTGGCCGACTGCCACACCGCCGTTTGCGCTCGCGGCGCCGCCGGTCCTCTTCTCCGCCCTCTCCGCGCGTACGGCGTACGTCCTTGATCCCGCCCGGCTGCACCGCCTTTCCGAAGCGGCCGGCGTGGGAGCCGCACTGGACCAACTCAGCTTCTTCGAGGCGACCTTCACCGGCACCTCCGACGATCTGGCGGCGCTGGTCCCACTGGCGGCCGCACGGGACATGGTGCGACGGGGAGCCCGCGAGGTGCCCGAAGGAGCTCCCCCGCTCCTGGCCCGCCTGGGGGAGGTCGCGCGGGCACGCGGACACGCCTTGAGCGCATCCGACCCGATTGTCCGAGCGGTCCATCTCGCGGACCTGGCCGTGGAGTTGGCGCTCGCCAAGCGGCCCTGTGCGGACGCCGTGGTCCGGGAGGCAGCCGAATGCCTGCCGCGGAACCGGGGCGCCCAAACCTCCTCCGGGGGCCACCCACCGATCGACGTCTGGGCCCGGCTCCTGGCCTCCGCGGTCGAAGTTCACAGAGCCGCCGGTTCCCGTGCGGCCAAACCGCTGCTCCTTGCCGTGGTCGACGGCCACGGTGCGGGGGTCGGTGAAATCGCCGACGCGGGCCGGCTGCTGGCCGAGTTCGGCGACCTCGATCTCGTACCGGCGCTGATCGCACGCGCCGAGACGCTGAGCGCCGGACCTCCGCGGGCTCAGGCGGCCTCGGTGGACATCTGGGCGGCGCTGGCGCGGGCGAAGGGCGTGGACAGCAGCCTGGCGGGAGACCGGATCGAGGAGATCTGCGCCGAGGTGGAACGTGACGACGCCCTCGGAGCGGTGGAGGTGCTGGCGGCGTCGGCATCGGCGCTCGTACGGTTTCCCGCCCCAAGGCCGCGTAAGGCGGCCGTCCTGGTGAGAGAAGCCCAGGCACTCTCCTCCGGATTTCTGTCCGTCGCGCGTACCGGGCTACCGGATGAGGAACAGGCCCGCATGCGACCTGTACTGAAGGGAGCGCTGGCCCGCCTCGCGCACGCCCTGGCGGACACCAAGGCGACGCCGGGGGACCTGCGCCGCCTCGATCAGCAACTGGACTCCCTGCCGGAGCCCCTGAGCACCGGCGTACTCGGGGAACTCATGGCGGAACGCGGCAAGTGGGTCATCCACAGGGCCGAAGAGCGCCTGGCCCATCAGGAACGTGAGCTGGCCGATAAGGAGGCGGAGCGGGAGGGACAACGGCGCGCGCTGAAGCAGGAGCGACGGCGGCGGCAAGACCGGAAGAACGATCGGCACAAGCGGGCCATGGACGAGTGGAAGGCCGGCGGCCGGGAAGGTCCCGTGCCGGTCCCCGACCCCGCTCCGAAGCCGCATGTACCGCTTCCTCCGGCCCCTCGCCGTACACCCCCGCACCGCAGAACCTGGGGCCTCCCCACACCTACCGGTGATCCGCGGGACATGCCCCCGCACCGCCTCCTGCTCCAGGAGGCGGAGGACCTCCTCCGCGCGGGGAACCATGAGGCGAGCCGCGACCTTCTGGACACAGCGCTACGGGCGGCACCCCTTCTCCAGACTCCGACCGCCCCCAACGCCCCCGGCAATCAGAATCCCTGGACTGCGGATCTCTGCCAGGCCCTCGGCACGATCGGCGCATTCGACGACGCAACGGCTCTGGTGACCCGGTTTGCCGAACCGGTAGACCGGGCAAGGCACCTGGCAGCCCTCTCCGTGGGCTCCTGCCTCAGTGGGCACGACGCCGCCGGGGCCGAATACGCCCATGCGGCGCGCAAACTGCTCCCGGACGACGCTGATCCCGTCCTGGCCGCCCGGGTGAATCAAGCCCTCGCCTACGCCGGCGCCGACAGCGCCGCCCTGGCTCCGATCAAGGGTGGTACCAGTACGCAGAGGCGGCAGGCAGGCGGGGCAGTCGCCGTCGGCCTCGCCCGGCACCGCCCCGAGGAGGCGGCGCGTCTCGCCGAAAGCCTCGCCGCGCAACTGGCCCGACGGATCGCGGCGCCGAACCGGACCGGCCCGTTCCGGGTCCTCCCGGAGCTGGCGGCCCTGCTGCTCGCAGCCCCGGACGTGCTGGCGCCCGACTCGCCTCTGAGGAATTCCCTGCACCAGGCCGTGCGGGAGGTGACTGGCTCACCCGCGCCGCAGCATGCGCCGACGATGACGGTCCTCGCTCTCCTCGGGCGACTCGGCGTCCTCTCCGAGGAAACCGCCGAAACCGCCGAAACCACCGTCAGCCGATGGCGTCGTTCGCTCCGGCCGGGGCCCGGTTCCGCACCCGAGATCGCCCTGCTCGCCGCCGTGGACGGCGACACCGAGCTGGCATGGCGTCACGCCGAATCACTCTCCACCCCGGCGGAACAGTCACTGGCTCTCGGCGCCGTCGCGGCTCACCTGGCGGGGGTTGAGATTCCGCCGACCACCGACCCACAGGCAGACGACCGCACTGTCCGGCTCTGCCTCGCCCTCGCCCGAGCCGCCTCCAGGGATACCCCGTCGAGGCCGGAGACGGCCCGGCACACGGTGCACCGACTGCTCGGGACAGGCGGCTGGACGCGCGCGTTCCCCGCACTGCCCAGCACCGCGCCGGAAGCACTGCCACACCTGACCGCGATCGCGCTGCATACGGCGCCAGGCCGCTAAGGCACTGTCCGGCGATCCTGGTCATGTCGCCGACGCAGTTGCGTACAGGTCAACGCGCCCGAGCCATATAGTCACCTGATGCGAACGACTGACATCTCCATGCCTACTGGCATTGCAGCCCGCCCCCTGGACAGCCGCGGGTACCCCGTTCCGGCGATCACGCCGTGGGAGAACGGAACTCCGCAGTTCGCCAGCACCAGCATGCGTCGGGTATTTCTGTGCGTGGAGGAACGGCGATGCACAGTCTGCGGTAAGAAGATGCAGCCGGGCCCCGTTTGGCGGGTCGTCAACGGAGACGAAGCCGAGATCATAAACGCGCTCCTGGGCATCGAGAAGGAGTACCTCAACGCGGCACCGACAGCCGAGGCCCCGGGTCATCGGACCTGCATGATCTACGCAGCGATGGTCTGCCCCTTCTTGAGCAGTCCTGAAGGCCGCCGCGGCGAAGCCTCGGACATGTACGGGGCCGGACTGCCCAAGGGGGATGCCCGTGGCAGCGGAGGGGCGATCGTCGCCTACAACGACTTCTCGTTCGAGCAGACCGCGGTGGGCCCGGGAGTCGTCTACGGCGCACCCATCGACATCATCAATTACAACCGGGCCGCTGATTTGCAAGAGGCGCTTACCGCCGCACTTGCCGTCGACGAGACAACGGCCGGGAAGGCTCCTGAGTGGCTTGGAGAGAATGAGCAACTGGTGGAGTCGGCCTTTCGCCGAGCCATGCTCTCCCCAGCAGAGCGCCGGGTTCTGGCAGCTCAGAAACAGGCCGGGCAAGCGCGGAAGCGGCAGCAAAAGCAGGCGAAGGCATCACGCCGGAAGAACCGCTAGCCAGATTCTCTTGAATGCCCGGAGGCCGGGACCGCATGTGCGATCTGGGCCTCCGGCGATCAGTTCCGTCGCGCGGTGATCACGAGGGCGGTAGGCCTGTCCCTACCGGGATGACCCAGCTCCGTAGCGGCGGTGATGCGCATATCGGCCTGGGCCAGGGCTCTACGCCAGCCGGCGGCGTCCAACTCCCAGCGAGCGACCAGGCGTCGACTGCCGTCGGGCAGGTGGAGGGGACTGTGGCGTGGTTGGGCACCACTGGCTGCCGCGGTGCCTGCGCGCTGCGGGTGGGGAATCGAGAAGGCCAGGATGCCGTGCGGCCGGAGGCGAAGGGCGATCGCGGTGAGCAGAAGCCGGGGATCGACCAGCCCGACCGCGCCGAAGATCGAATAGACGATGTCGAAGACCGTCGAGGTCTGTCGCAGGTACCGCATCGCGTCGCATGTGAGGAAGGTCAGCCCGGGCAGAAGACCGTACTGCTCGAGGGCGTGTTGGGTCTGCAGGTCGATGAGGTCGATCGCGGTCACCTGGGCATGGTGACGACCCGCGAGGTGGGCGGCGTTCCGTCCGTCGCCGCAACCGAGTTCCAGAATCCGACGGCCCCGGAGCGCGCGACCCAGCAGCTCGGCACCCGGTCCGATTCCCGGATACGTACCCCACTCAAGGCGAGCGGGCGGGGGTGACGGCTCGCCGGCGATCGGCCGGGCCTGCACGGCGTAGTCGTACCAAGGGGAGCACTTGCTGATCACGCTGATCTCCGATGCGCTGGGTCGGGGCCTACAGCTACGCCGAAACGGGTACCGCCGCCGGGGCGCGGGAGCGCCCCGGCGGCGGGGTGGTCAGCCAGAGAACTCGACCGAGTGTGCGTATACGCGAGCGATCCACTCCGCCTTGAACGTCTCCAGGTCCTGACGGAAAGTGGACATGGTGGTGCCGTACGGCGCCACTACACCGCCGGACTGGTCCGCCGCTGCCTGGCAACCGTGCACAAGACGCCCGCCCAGGGCCGCATGGGCCTTCACGGACTCGATGCGGCGATGCTCGTTGAACCAGCCGCCGTGGTACAGCTCATCGAGCATCCGGCCCTCTTCCTCGTCCAGTCCGAAGACCACCGAGGTCGCCGCAGGGAAGAACCAGCACGGACCGATGTTCGAAATGTGGCCGTCCAGCTCGACCTTGTTGAGCGCCATCAGAGTGGCCGCCTCGCACAGCATCCGCAGGTGGTCCGCCGTGACGTTCGGCAGACCGGCGGACTCGAGCAGTTCACTCCGGAAGAGATAGGCGTAGACCTCGTAGGCGGTGCGCAGCACAAGTGCCGGGTCGGCGGTCGGCTTCGCGTGCTCCTTGATGAAGTCCAGGGCCAGCTGCTCGACCGCGCTGCCGGTCGTTTCGTGAATGGGCAGAAGCCCCGTCCGGACCTTCTCCCAGTCAGCCACCAGCCAGCTGTGCGACTCGAGCCGGAAGAAGTACTCGGCCGGGTCGATGGTGAGGGTCCGCCCCACGACCTGGATACCCGGAAGGCGGTTCCAACCGGGGTGGAACTCGGTGGGAAGGGTCACTTCGATGACGTCGGCCACCGCGAGATTCGTTTCACACATTGCTTTATTTCCTTTCCAACCGGATGCGGGCAAAGGAATGCCCGGGCGTCACGAGGCAAGTCGGCCTCGAACACCTGCTCGTAAAGATTCGATCAACCATTCTCCTGGGCCCCGGAGTGGAGATCGGGATGAACTGTAGGCGAACCCGACATTCCGCACAGCGACTCCGGAAGCTCAGCGAAATAAATTTTCTGGGTGCCGGTCTCATGCCCCATGAGAGCCCGATATACAAATATCTTCCCGGCCCGCAGCCGGCCCGCGGACGCCCCGCTCACCCGAAAGCCGTTCGGAACGCGCATACTGGCCTCATGCCCTATGAGGCCAGCGAAGACCTCGAAAAGGAATCAAATGAGCCGTCCCGATAATGCGATTAGCTGTTCGAGTGTGCAAAAGGGGGGCACTGCCCGATGAGTGTGGGAGGCGCCGGGATCCCGCGGCTGCAAGAACTGACGTACATCGAATCCGCCGCCCTGGCAGTCGCCCGGGGCGAAACCTTCGAACGGATTCGCCTGGCCATCCTCGACCGCGCCGAAGCGCTGGCGCGCAGCACCGACCACGACGGCTCCTTCGACTCGGCGAAGTGGCACCGCCGACGCATCGATTCGACCACCTATGTGCACAACACCGTGGACGTCCTCAAGGAACTGATGCGGCTGGGCTGGGTGGAGCGTCATGTGCTGCCCTCGACCCCGCGATCCGCCTACGCCCATGCCGACGTGACGTACGAGGTGACCCCCTCCGGACTCGCCTGGACGGACCTGATCCAGCGCAACAGGCTGGACGGCTACAACGCCCTGGTCGGCGCGCTGCTGCGGGCACACCCGCAGTTCGACGGATACCTGCGCCTGGTCGGCGCACGACCGGACAGCACGACCGATCACCTCACTGTGCCGCTGCTGCGCAATGACGGGAGCTCAGCCGGCGACTACGAGCGCTACCTCACCGCATTCGTGGCTCATGTGACAGACGCATGCCGAGCCGGCGACCTGGGTTGGACGGCACCTCCGAAGGTCATTGAAGAGAGCCTTCGCGACTACGTGACCCGCGCTGTCCACCGGGCCGATGCCCGGGCCAGACAGCGGCCGACCGACAACACGAGCCCAGCCGATCCTCCGGTCACTCGGAAGCGGTTCATGCTGTTGTGCGAGGAGGCAGCAGTCCGGCTCGCGTTCACGTCGGCCGGTTGCACGATGGACTACATCAGCCACGAACTGCTGCGGCGCTGGACCAGGTTCCTCGGCCTCGCGAACTTCAGCTATTACGCCCCGGGCCCTCCGCCCTGCGGCTCTGGGGCACGGGCCGGGTCGTGGGCACGGGTGAACAGGTGGACTTCCACCGCTCGGTCGGCCCGGATGTCCGGCTCTCAGTCCTCCAGACCCTCCCGCAGATCTGGAGCACCCCGGACGGACATCTGGACGACGCCTCGTACCACCCGGTGTGGCGCATTCGAGCAGCGGTCTGCTGGAAGCTACGGATCAGCGACGAGGAGTTCGACGCTGCCATCGGCGCGGCCTACCGCGGCGAGCTGCCCGACCTCGAGTTCCGGGTCCACCTGGACGAGGCAACCCAGCTGAGGACACCCGGCTCCGTCCGCCCGCTCGTGCTGGGCCAGGGAAGCGGCAGAAACCGCGTGTTCCATGTGATGACTCTCTTCCGTCCGCGCCGTAGCGAGGAGGTGCCCGTCGGATGAGTACCCCTGCCCGCGTTCCCGGCGTCGTCTGGGTCAAGCGTGAATGGAAATTCCGTACCAATCCCTTTCCAGCCACGGGCATGGCCCGGATCGGCGGGACGGACGACCGCGAGAACGGCCTGCTCTACGAACCGGACGTACACGCAGAAGAACTCCGGGAAGCCATTGAGAAGTTCGTCCTGGGCATGGCGTTCTCGGGACTCAAGTTCGGCTACCTGTGGTCGGCCGGCGTCAGCCGGAACGACTCCGACGCCCGAGGGTTCGGAAAGTCCGTATTCATGCAGCATCTGGTGGGGCGGATCAACGCGGACTTCGGCGTCGACGTCTACCGGGAGGCGGGGCTGGACTCCGCCGACGCTGCCGAGGTCCCCATCTGCTCGCTCTTCACGAGCTTTGACACCGCCCATGTCAGATCACTGGGTGCCGCTCTCTTCGCTGCCGTCGAGTACGCGGTGAAGTTCCGGTCGGACGGCACGGCACCCTTGGCCAAACGTCTGCGAGACCGGCTGGCCGAGCAGATCGGCGACCCCGACGTGAAGGCTCTGACCAAAGCAGTCGCCGATACCCATCGCGCGTTGCGGGGCCGCACCCTGGGCCCGCCCGACGACAAGCTGATCGTCGCACTGTGCGACGAGGACTCCGGTGCTGCCGCTGACTATCTGACGAAGATCTCTCCTATCTCGCGCTCCCGCAACGGGGCGGTGCACATGGCCACGTTTCTGATCTTCGCCGCAGCGGCCGGCATGAAGCACGTTCTCCTCTGTTGCGACCAGTTGGAGGACCTGGCGAGCAGCACAACCGCGAAGGCGAAGCGCGAACTGGAGGTGGAGCGGTTCCGCGACGTCATCGTGGAGACGCTTCCGATGGCGGACATGCTGACTCTCATCGCCACCATGCACCCCAGGGCTTCCTTGACAATGAAGCACGCCTGGGCCCTCGCCGATCTGCCCAGCTTCGATCTCACACCCAGCAACCGGTTCAGCACCCTGGAACTTCCGCCACTGCGCGACGCGACCCAAGCGGCCCAACTACTCAAGCCCTATCTCGCCGCGGCCACCAAGGAGGGCGCGCAACGGGAGGACGATCTGCTTCCGTTTACCGCCGAGGCGGTCGACAGCCTCTTCGAGCGGTCCACCCGGAAGCCACGCGATGTCCTGCGCAAGGCGCACATCGTCCTGGTCGCGGCCTCGGGGCTGAACCTCAAAAGCATCACCAGCTCCGATGTGGAGAACATCCTCGGCATGCCAGGCCAGCGCATGGCGTCGGACCAGGACGAGATTCCCGGGACCCTTGATTGGAGCCGTGGCTGACTGCTTCGGGTATCAGAGACCGTCGGTCAGTTCGGTCCACAGAGACAACACCGGGGCAGTTTCGCTGTAGGTACCTTTCTTGTTCGAAGCCGGAACAAGTTCCTCGTAGCGTCGAATCAGCTCGCTCACAGCGACCTGGGTCCTTTTCCTGATCTCCTGTTGCAGGGTTTCGTGCCAGTCGAACGGGAACGATTCATCATGCAATCGATCCAGCGGGAGGAAGCGACAGCTAGCCCAATGCAGCAGATCGGGAGCGTACTTGATGAGAAGGCCGTGGCCCTTTTGCCGACTCTTCGGGATCTCCTCCAAAGCGCCTTGCGCAGCCCTCTTCACCGCGACTGCCCGCATGACGCCCAGTGGGCTCATTCGAGAGTGGAAAAGCGTCCGGTAGGAGAATGAGTTCCTGTCGTCCCACAGGCCCATCAGACCGTCAGCACTCACGACCCGGTGGACGTGCCCCGGCCCCGGTCCGGACACGCAGGCGAGCGCTCGGGTCACCTCGGCCATGGAATAGGCGACCTGGCTCGGCCTCGTCGTAACCCCCCGCCGGACATCGAAGGACCACCTTTCCCAATCGGCCTCCGTCAATCGCCGGATATTGGGACACAGACTCAGTCTGTCCTGGGCGTCCCGAAAACTCTGATAGGTGTCCGCGTACCCATGCAGTCTGCGTGCCCGCTCACGTTCCGCACCGCAGTACACCTCGACCTTCAGCAACATATCCGCCAGGTGCGCGGGCCCTATTTCATCGAGTACGACGGCAATTGCCTTGAGTCGCTGGTAGCCGTCAATGAGATCGATGCCATGGATCCAGAGCCGATCGGCGAACGGTTCGCTGGATCGCTCGGGATAGATCACGTCCGCGCCCAGAGTGATCGACCCGATCAGACCGAAGTCCTCCGGAGCCTTGCGGGCCAGTTCCTCCAACGCGAGGGTTTCGGGAGCGTCGTCCAAGTACCAGCGTGCGACCTTCAGACGGCGGGCCGCACCGGCTCCGACCACCAGTTGCACCAGCTCCACGGCCGGCACCTCAAACGCGACGGAACGTGCCCATCGGACCGCGGCCAGAGGCCGCAGGAGCAGGTTCGGACCACCGCTCGTCGCATACCTGCGGGAAAGCATCTCATTCACGCTCTACCCAACGCACCCAACGGAAAAGCGTGACGTCCGGAAGGTCAGCAGTCCGGACGCGTACTGCAAACTGGCGGCATGGACTGGCTGGAACGGACCGCGACCCTGCGGCAGTGGAGTCGGAATGGGGCTCGGGCGCCGCACAAGCCGTTGTTGGTGTTGTACGCGCTTGCGCGGTTTCAGCGGGATGGCTCGGGGGAACTCCGGTACAGCTCCGTGGAGGCGGAGCTCAAGCGGCTGCTCGACGAGTACGGGCCGGGGCGCCCGACGACGCCCGCGTACCCGTTCCACCACCTCGTGAGTGACGGGGTGTGGGAGGTGCGCACCGATCGCGGGGCGGGGAGTCCCGGCACCGGCGTACGGGAGTTGCGGGCGACGGGGGCGACCGGGCGGCTGGTGCCGGAGTTGCGGGACGCGTTGCGGCGGGAGCCGTCCTTGCTCGGGCGGATGGCGCGGGTGCTGCTCGACCTCAACTTCCCGCCCTCCCTGCACGAGGAGTTGTGCGAGGCGGTCGGGCTGGAGCTCCAACCGGCCGAGATCGCGGAGGCGGGGACGGCCGTGCGTCGCGGGCGGGATCCGCGGATGCGGGAGCGGGTGCTGACGGCGTACGAGTACCGGTGCGCGTTCTGCGGGTACGACGGGCGCATCGGCGCGGTCCCCGTAGGACTCGAGGCCGCGCATGTGCGGTGGTGGGCGTTCGACGGGCCGGACGAGGTGGAGAACGGGCTCTGCCTCTGCTCCCTGCACCACAAGCTGCTCGACAAGGGCGTCCTCGGCCTCGGTGCCGACGACCGCATCCTCGTGTCGCAGAGCTTCGTCGGCCACAGCGCGGCGGCCGGCGCGCACGTCATAGCGCTCGCCGGCCGCCCGCTCATCGGGCCGCAGCCCTCCGCCGCCCCGGTCGCCCCGGACCACCGCGCCTGGCACGCGCGCGAGGTGTTCCACGGCGTGCCGCGCGCGGCGGCCGGCTGAGGCGCCTCTACGCCTCCGGCGTCCCGTCCGCCGCGATCCGGCGGAAGCCGAGGTACGGGGTCAGGGCCTCGGGCAGGACGAGGGAGCCGTCCTCCTGCTGGCACTGTTCGAGGAGGGCCGCCAGGGTGCGGCCGATGGGGAGGCCGGAGCCGTTGAGGGTGGCGACGAGCTTGGGCTTGCCGTTCTCGTCGCGGGTGCGGATGTGGGCGCGACGGGCCTGGAACGTACCGAAGTTGGAGACCGAGGAGATCTCGCGGTACGTGTTCTGGCTCGGGATCCAGACCTCGATGTCGTACGTGAGCTGCGCCGAGAAGCCCGTGTCGCCGGCGGCGAGCATGACCACGCGGTAGGCGAGGCCGAGCTCCTTCAGGCACGCCTCGGCATGGCCGACCATCTGCTCCAGCTCCGCGTCGGCCTCCGCCGGGTCGACGATGCGGACCATCTCCACCTTGGAGAACTGGTGCTGGCGGATCAGGCCCCGGGTGTCCCGGCCGTACGAACCCGCCTCGGACCGGAAGCACGGGGTTTGCGCGGTCAGGGCGAGGGGAAGCTCGGCGGGCGGGATGATCTCGTCCGCGTACAGGTTGGTCAGCGGGACCTCGGCCGTCGGGATGAGGAACAGCTCGCGGTCGGCCACACCCGTCTTGAACAGGTCCTCCTCGAACTTCGGGAGCTGTCCGGTGCCGGTCATCGTCTTACGGGTGACCAGGTACGGGACCGCGTGCTCCACGTAGCCGTGGCGGCGGGTGTGCAGGTCGAGGAAGAGGGTCGCCAGGGCGCGTTCCAGGGCCGCGCCCGCGCCGCGCGTGACCGCGAAGCGGGGGCCCGAGAGCTTGGTCGCCCGGGCGAAGTCGAGGATGCCCGTCGCCTCGCCGAGGTCGACGTGGTCCTTCGGCTCGAAGGAGAACACCGGCGGCGTGCCCACGCGCCTGACCTCGACCGCGTCGGCGTCGCTGTCGCCCTCCGGGGCCTCGTCGGACGGGAGGTTGGGGATGCCGAGGAGGAGGTCGTTCAGCTGCTCCTGGACCTGCTCCTGGTCCGCGTCGATGTTCCGGATCTCGTCCTTCAGCTCGCGGGCCCGCTCCTTCAGCTTGGTGATGTCACCGCCCTGACGTGCCGTCTGCTGGACCTCGCTCGCCACCCGCTTGGACTCCGCACGCAGCTCGTCGGCCGAGCGGATGTTCTGGTTGCGCCGGGACTGGAGGTCCTCCAGTGCGGACAGGTCCAGCGTGTAACCGCGACGAGCGAGCCGGCGTACCGCTTCGGCACCCATGTCGATCAGGGCGCGGGCATCATGCATGAGGGGTCCTTCTGGTCCGGCGGGTGGGTCGGTGCGTTGCGGCACCGACGGTAGCAATCAGCGGACCTCGCGGGTTCCGCTTTATCGGCGGTGCGGTCCCGGCGGTTCGGCGTCGGCCGCATACGGAGTTCACGATTCCTTCACGGGTAGTCCATCCGGGGGATACGGTTCTCCCGTGTGCGGCGAGTTGCGCTGTGTCACGGAACAACCTGCTGCCGTCGCCGGGGCGCCGCCCGACGCGGCCGCGTGTCTGGGGGACTGCATGCGTGAGATGACCAAGGGTGCCAACGTCGGGCTGGCGGACCTCAGCGACGATGCCGGCACGGTCATCGCGAGCCTGAGCTGGAGCAGCACCGCCGGGGACGGTGACGCGGACGTGTCCGTGCTCCTGCTGGACGCGGGCGGCAAGGTCCGCGGCGACGCGGACTTCTTCTACTACAACAACCCCGCCGCGGTCGACGGCAGCGTGCAGCTGCTGGGCAAGACGCCGACGGACGGCGGCAGCGAGGACCGCATCAGCCTCGACCTGACCGCCGTCCCCGAGGACGTCGAGCGCCTGGTCGTCGCCGCGAGCCGGTACGGCGGCTCCCGCTTCGGCGATCTGGACGACCTGCGGATGACCGTCGCCGACCGGTCCGGCGAGGTGCTGCTCGGCTTCTCGATCGGCGACGCCTCCGTGGAGAGCGCCTTCATCTTCGGCGAGCTGTACCGGCGCGGCACGGAGTGGAAGTACCGGGCCGTCGGCCAGGGTTACGAGACCGGGCTCGCCGGCCTCGCCACGGACTTCGGCATCGATGTGGACGACGAGGGCGAGAACGAGGCCGCGGACGCGGTTGCGGACCCGGGTGGCGGGGAAGGCGCCGCGACCGCCGTCGAGTCCCCCGGTGCCGCCGAGCCGCTCCCCGCCGTTCCCGCGCAGCCAGGCCCGAAAACCTCGGCGGCAGAGGAGCAGCCGGCCGTCCCCGCCCCCGCGCCCAAGAGGCCCCGCGCCCGTACGGCGAAGAAGAAGGTGACCCTGCCCGCCCTCGCCACGAAGTCGCTCGCCGAGAACGACTCCTGGCGAGCCGCCCGGCTCTTCCCCGCCTCGAACCTCAAGAGCGACAAGGAGCGCGAGGTCCGGGCGACCTCGGTGCTGCTGTCCGTGATGGCGCAGGTGCCGGAGTTCGGCCGTCGACTCACCGCCGCCTTCGGCGCCCCCGCCGGGCGCATGCAGACCTTCACCGAGGTCTCCCTCCCGCACGGCGAGACCCGAAGCGCCCCGACGGGGTGATCCGGGTCGAGCGCGCCGGGAAGCTGTGGACCGCGCTCGTGGAGACGAAGACCAACGGGAACGCGCTGAAGTCGGAGCAGGTCCAGAACTACATGGACATCGCCGCCCGCCGCGGCTACGAGGCGGTGATCACCCTCTCCAACGACGTGGCGCTGGAGGGCAGCCCGCTGGTCGAGGTCAAGACCGACGGGCGGCGCAAGCACAAGGTGGCCCTGTGGCACCTGTCGTGGGCGGAGGTGGCGCACCAGGCCCAGATGCTCATCCGGCACGAGGGCGTGGGCAACGCCGCCCACGCCTGGCTCCTCCAGGAGCTGCTGCACTACCTCCAGCACGAGAACTCCGGCTGCCACGGCTTCCAGAACATGGGCCCCTCCTGGGTGCCCGTGCGCAACGGCATCGACGAGGAGACGCTCAGCCAGGGCGACCCGCGCGCCGTGGAGGTCGTGGAGAGCTGGGAACGGCTCATCCGCCAGGTCTGCCTGCGGCTCGGCGGCGAACTCGGGCAGAAGGCCCTGCCCGTCCAGCGCACCCAGCGCGGCACCACCGCCCTCTCCCGGCGCGCGGCGCACGCGGACCGGCTCTGCGAGGAGGGCCGGCTCGCCGCCGAACTGCGGGTGGACGGCTCGCCCGGCACCATCACGATCGTCGCCGACCTGCGGACCGGGAAGCTGCGCACCTCGGTGGAGATCCCGGTGCCCGAGGGGGCCTATCCGCTGACGTCGGCCAAGCGCCTCATGCGGCAGCTCGCCGAGGCACCCGCCGATCTGCACGTCGAGACGCTGGTCGAGGGCCAGAGCGGGCCGCGCGGCACCCTGGAGCGCCTGCGCCCGGAGCCGGGCGACGTGCTTCCCCGCGACGGCAGCCGGATCACCGGATTCCGGCTCTCCCTCTTCAAGAGCATGGGCGCCACACGGGGCAATGCGGAGACCGGGTTCATCCGCAGCGTCGACAACGCCGTGGACCGCTTTCACTCGCATGTGATCGCCCACCTCGCGCAGGCCGAGCGCCGCACCCGCCGCACGTCGGCCCCGGAGCCGGGAAGTGCCCCGGTCCCGGCGCCCGCGGGGGCCTGAACCGGCCCCGGAGACCGGCAAACGGCTGCAAACCGCACGGTCGGCGGTGGTTGTGCTGGCCGTCGCCCCCGGCGCTCGCCATGATGCCGCCCATGACCAAGAGCGACGAAGGCCGAGACATCACCCTCCGGATCGCCCAGGAGCCGGCGGCGGACGAGCTTCTCGCACGCAGTCCGCTCGCCGCCCTGGTGGGCATGCTGCTCGACCAGCAGGTGCCCATGGAGTGGGCCTTCGCGGGCCCGCACGCCCTGGCGCAGCGCATGGGCAAGGACGATCTGGACGCCCATGAGATCGCCGCGTACGACCCGGAGGCGTTCACCGCACTGTTCACCGCCAAACCCGCGCTGCACCGCTATCCGGGCTCGATGGCCAAGCGGGTGCAGCAGCTGTGCCAGTTCCTGGTGGCGCAGTACGACGGCGAGGCGGCCGCCGTGTGGAACGACGCCGCGACCGGGGCGGAGCTGCGCCGGCGGCTCAACGCCCTGCCCGGGTTCGGTACGCAGAAGGCGCAGATCTTCCTCGCGCTCCTCGGCAAGCAGTTCGGGGTCCGCCCGCCGGGCTGGCGGGAGGCGGCGGGGCCGTACGGGGAGGAGGGCTCGCACCGGTCCGTGGCGGACATCACCGGCCCCGAGTCACTGGCGGAGGTGCGCGCGTACAAGCAGGAGGCCAAGCAGGCGGCGAAGGCCGCGAAAGCCGCGGCGAAGGGCAAGTGAGCCTTCTCGTACGCGGCGTGGTGGCAATCATGGCTGCGCCCGGTGGCTCTTGACCGGTAGGCTTTCCGTGTGATCTTCAAGCGCATCGGAAATGGGCGGCCTTATCCCGACCACGGCCGGGAAAGCACCCGGCAGTGGGCGGACGTCGCGCCGCGCCCGGTCCGCCTCGACCAGCTCGTCACCACCAAGGGCCAGCTGGACCTCGAAACCCTGCTCGCCGAGGACTCCACGTTCTACGGCGACCTCTTCGCGCACGTCGTGAAGTGGCAGGGCGACCTCTATCTGGAGGACGGGCTGCACCGCGCGGTCCGTGCCGCGCTCCAGCAGCGCCAGGTGCTGCACGCCCGCGTGCTCGAACTCGGCTGACGCCTCGGAGCCCGTACGGGGTTCGTTCGGGTGTTTTCCCACCCGGACGGGTGCGATCCATTGATCATTTAGTAGGCATCATCACCGGGTCGCACTACGCTGCGCCCATGAGCATGCTCACTCCCCCCGGCATGGGCGGAAAGTATCGCATCACGGGTGACAAGTACCCCCGCATGCGCCGCCCCCGCCGCCGTAGCAAAGTGGTCCTCGCGGCCATCGCCTCCGTGGTCGCCCTCGGGCTGGCCGGATGGGGCACGCTCCAGCTCATCGATGTCTTCACGGGCGGCGACAAGACGGCCAGCGCCGCCGACCGGAACGAGCGCTGCCCGTCCCCCAAGGCGTCGAAACCCGCCAAGGTGCTGCCGCAGCCCGCGAAGATCACGGTCAACGTCTACAACGCGACCACGCGCGGCGGTCTCGCCAAGGCGGCCGCCGACGAGCTGAAGAAGCGCGGGTTCAAGATCGGCGAGGTGGGGAACGCCACCGCCGCGTACGACAAGAAGGTGCCGGGTACGGGCATTCTGCTCGGCGCCCCGGCCGCCGCCGATGGCACGTTCCCGGTGCTGGGCGCCCAGCTCCCCGGGGCCGCGACCAAGACCGACGCCCGCAAGAACGGGGAGGTCGATCTGATCATCGGCAAGAAGTTCACCGCGTTCAGCAAGCCGCAGGCGGCAGCGGCCGCGCTGTCCGCGCTGACGAAGCCCGCGCCGGCGCCCTCCTCCTGTTGAGGACGGCGCCGAGCGGGGGCGTTCGCGCGGTGGATGCCTAGTCGGCGGTGCCGTACATGCGGTCGCCCGCGTCGCCGAGGCCCGGCACGATGTAGCCGTTCTCGTTGAGCCGCTCGTCGACCGAGGCGGTGACCACGGTGACCGGCGTCCCGGCGAGCTCGCGCTCCATGACCTCGACGCCCTCGGGGGCGGCGAGGAGCACGACCGCGGTGACGTCGTCGGCGCCGCGCCTGATCAGCTCCTGGATGGCCGCGACGAGCGTGCCTCCGGTGGCCAGCATCGGGTCGAGCACATAGACCTGGCGGCCCGAGAGGTCGTCGGGCATCCGGCTCGCGTACGTGGACGCCTTGAGCGTCTCCTCGTCGCGGATCATGCCCAGGAAGCCCACCTCGGCGGTCGGCAGCAGCCGGACCATGCCGTCGAGCATGCCGAGACCGGCCCGCAGGATCGGGACGACCAGGGGGCGGGGGTGCGACAGCTTCACGCCGGTGGTGGGTGTCACCGGGGTCTCGATGTCGACCTGTTCGGTGCGCACATCGCGGGTGGCCTCGTACGCGAGCAGGGTCACCAGCTCGTCGGCGAGGCGCCGGAAGGTCGGGGAGTCGGTGCGCTTGTCGCGCAGGGTGGTGAGTTTGTGCGCGACCAGCGGGTGGTCGACGACGTGGATCCGCATGACTCCCAGCGTAGCCGCGCCTCCCGCACCCGTGCGCTGGCATCATCCACACGTTCGGGGGAAGGTGGTGGCATACGGACCCAGCGACGTAGCCAGCCTTGGGGGTGAAGAGCCGATGGCCGACGGGGCACAGAGCGCCGAGAACCCCGGGAACGCGCGGAACCCCCGGAGCACACCGGACACCCCCGACGCACCGGCCTCACCCGACACGCCTGAGACCGACGCACAGCGCCGTCGGCGGCGCGCCCAGTTCCTCCGCGAGCTCCACGAGGCGAAGGCGCTGCGCGACCGGGTCCAGCCGCGGCGGGTCAAAGCCGCCCGAATGCGCCAGGCCATGCGGATGCGTACGTTCCGCTGGTAGCCCCTCCGGCCTGCGAAGAAGCCGCTGGTGACGGTGGTGGAGAGAACTGATGGCCGACTCAACCGTCGAACTGCTCTCGCGAAGCGCCGGTTTCTGTCACGATGCCGAATGGGCGGGACGCAGGGCAGCCGGACCACCGACTGCTCCCCGCCCGGACCGGCCCTTGGCCCCGAGACCAGTGGGAGAGTCACGGTGTACTTCGCCGCACTGCTCGCGCGCACCGAAGACGGGTGGGAAGCGAGCGACACGGAGCTCGACGATGTGGAGACCCTGTCCGACCTGACGGATCTGGCCCGTGACGCCTCGGTTGACGAGGACACGGTGCTCGTATTCATCGAACAGGAGGACGCCTGGTTCGGCGTCGTCCGGGTGGACGGTGAGGAGGACCCCCGGATCTACGTCTCGGACGCCTCCGCCGCCGCCCGCTCCTCGTACGGGGAGATCCTGCTCACCGACGAACTGCTCGGCCGCGAACCAGGGGCCGAGGACACGATCGCCGCCCTGGAGGAGCTCGTCGGCCTCGACGGCACAGAGGACGGCGAGCCCGAGACCACCGCCGACAACAACGACGACGAGGACGACGACGGGCCCTCCGCGGGCGTCGTCCCGGCCGGCCCGATCGGCGACTCCGGGGTCCTGTCCGACCTCGGGCTCCCCGAGGCCGAGCTGCTGATGCTGCGGACGGACGCCCTGGCCGAGATCGCGGACGCGCTGGGAGCGGCCGAGGTGCTGGAGACCGTCCGCTAGGGTCCGCGGGTGACTGAAGCATTCCGTCCGTACGCCTCGGACCTGCCCGATCCCGTACGGGACCCCTGGCGGGCGGTGATGCGTCGGGCCCTGGCCGAGGCCGACCGGGCGGCGGCGACCGGTGACGTGCCGGTCGGCGCCGTCGTCCTCGGCCCGAACGGCACGCTGCTCGCCACCGGGCACAACGAACGCGAGGCGACCGGCGACCCGACCGCGCACGCCGAGGTCCTGGCGCTGCGCCGGGCCGCCGCCGCGCTCGGTGAGTGGCGCCTGTCCGGCTGCACCCTGGTGGTCACCCTGGAGCCCTGCACGATGTGCGCGGGCGCCCTGGTGCAGGCCCGGGTGGACCGGGTGGTCTACGGCGCCCGGGACGAGAAGGCCGGTGCCGCCGGTTCGCTCTGGGACGTCGTACGCGACCGCCGCCTCAACCACCGCCCCGAGGTGGTCGCCGGGGTCCTGGAGGCCGAGTGCGCGGCCCCGCTGACGGCCTTCTTCCGGGACCGCTGACCTGGCACGGGCGGGGCACCGGGCGCCGTCCCGTAACGGATTTCGGCGTACGGCCAACATGGTCTAAGCTCTCTCTCGGTAGCGTGTCCGAGCGGCCGAAGGAGCTCGCCTCGAAAGCGAGTGTGGGGAAACTCACCGAGGGTTCAAATCCCTCCGCTACCGCCAGCGAGAACCGCCCCCGAACCGTGCGAACGGATCGGGGGCGGTTTTACGTGTGCCCGCGCCCGGTGCCGGTTGGTCATCGCGCCCCGCGCTGGGGGATCATGCCGGGGGCGGCGGGACGCCCGCCGGGGCCGGCCACCGCCGGTCGGGCAGCCGAGAGAAGAAAGCACTGGCCGTTATGCAGATCGTGCGGGGCAAGAAGCTCGAAAAGGCCGCCGAGGGTGAATTCGAGCGGCTGGTCGAGGAGAGTTCCCGGGTCGTCGTCGATGTCGGTACGGGGGACGCCCGGGCGTCCTACCGCATCGCCAAGGAGAATCCGGACTGGCTGGTCGTGGGCGTGGACCCGGCCTGGCAGCGGATGACGCAGACGAGCATTCGCAGCCGTCGCAAACCCGCCAAGGGCGGCGTACCCAATCTGCTGCTCGTGAACGCGTCGATCGAGAATGCCCCGGAGGAGCTGCGGGGGGCCGCCGATGAATTGCTGGTCCTGATGCCGTGGGGGAAATTGCTGCACGGTCTGGTGCGCGGCGACGAGGACATCTGGAGCGGCCTTCGTACCGTCGCCAAGCCGAATGCGCCGCTCACGGCGACGGTCGGCACCAGCATTTGGCGGGAGCCCGTACCGCGGGACATCCAGGGGCTTCCGGAGCTGACCCCTTCGTACGTCGATGAGGTGCTCACCGGAAAGGCGCTCGCCGCCGGCTGGAAGGTCACCGGTTTCCAGCTCACGAAGGCCGAGGAGGCCGCCGCCGTCTCCTCCTCGTGGGCGCGCAGGCTGGACTCGGACAGCACCGAGGTCATCGCGACCCTGACGGCGGTCACCGCCGGGCCGGAGGAGTGAGCCCGGCCGGTCAGCCCGTCGGGAACTGCCTGCAGTACTCGTACATGGCCATGGCGCCTGCGGTGGCGACGTTGTAGCTGTGCGGGGAGCCCCAGACCGGGATCTCCACGCACTCGTCCACGCACGCGAGCTCGTCCTCCTTGAGGCCGGTCCGCTCGTTTCCGAGGACGATGACCGACTTCCGGGGGAAGCTGATCTCGTGCAGGCTCTTCGAATTGGTGGCCTGTTCGAGCGCGATGATGGTGTAACCGTCCTCGCGCATCTTCTTCAGCACCGGCGGAAGGCTCCGGCGCATTTCGATCTCGACGTTGTCGGCACCGTCGCGCGCGATCTTCGGGTCGAGTTTCACATTGCCGCAGGCGATGATCCGCTCGACTCCGCAGCACCCCGCCGTCCGCACCACGCTGGAAAGATTCACGCGGCTGCGGAACGCCGAGCACGCGATGACCAGCTCGCGGTTACGGAGCAGAGGGGTGCCCGGCTTATGGCGGAGGTGTTCGAACATGCCGGGAAGTCTACTGGGCCCCGGCCGACCGGCTCCGCGCATGCGGGCGCGGACTACCATGACCGGTCCGGACAACGCACCTAGGGCCTGGAGAAGGCAATGAAGATCCACGCCAAGGGGCACGCACACGTCCGCGCGACCCACGCCAAGACCCTTGAGTTCACCGGCGAGCGGGAGATCACGCCCCGGGCGACCTGTGTCGTAGGGGTGGCCGCCGCCTTCGACGAGGAGGGGCTGGCCCTCCTGCGCGGCCCGGTCGCCGTCCGCCTCGCGGCCGGGCCCCATGTCGCCACCGGCACCGCCGTCGTCAACCCACACCACGAGGTGACCGACCGCCTGGTGCTCCGGCGCAGCGACCACGCCTCACCGGACACCTTCGCCTTCCGCAGCACCCTGGTGGCGAGCGACCTCGACCCGGACTTCGTGGCCGCGCTGGGCGACCCGGAGACCGAGGTGACCCTGACGCTCACCGAGACCGGGCCGCGCCGGCCGCTGGTCCTCGTCCACCGCCGCGGCCTGCCGGAGCCGGAGGGGCGCCCGGGACTGCTGTGGCGCGCGGCCGACGCCTCGGTGGACCTGGACGCGGCGCGCGTCCCGGACGAGGCGCGCGCGGCCCTCGCGGACGGCGGGGTGATCGCCGCGTCCGTCTCCGGCGCACTGGAGGGCGTCTCGCAGACGGCCGGGGCGTGGCTGGCCGACGCGGCGGCTCAGGGGGCCCGGTTCGACGTGACGGGCGACGCGACCGGGACCGTGTCTGCGCTGCTCGCCGCGGGCCTGCCGGTCGCGCCGGCGGTCCACCTCGGCCGGACCGACCGCCGGGCGCTCGCGGCCCCGGCCCAGGCGGAGCTGGCGCGGACCGCACCGGCGCCCGTGGTGTTCCGGGCGTCCGCCGCCGATCTCGGCGTGCTCGCGGAGGTGCTGGCCGGGTCCGCCGAGGACCGCCGTATCGCGGTGCCGGACGGGCATCCCGACCTCGGGCACGGGGTTGCGTGGCTGCCGCTCTCCGAGGCGGTCGGGGCCGTGGGGGGCGAGGAGGACGAGCGCGTGTTCGTCCTGGCGCCCCCGGAGCGCGCGGCCTGGAACGTGGACCTGCGGCCGCTGCTCCCGCTGCTGGTGGAGCAGGGGGTCACCGCGCGCACCCTCAGTACGGTGCTCCGGCCGTTCGGGATCAGCCGGCGGGAGCTGTACGACGCGTTGGGGGATGCGCCGGCTGATCGGAGCGCGTCGGCTTCCCAGGGCGCGGGCCCGCGAAACAAGGGCTCGCGCGACAAGGGGCGCGAGAAGAAGTAGGAGGAGGGGGAAGCGGCATCGGGGGATGTGCCGCTTCCCCCGGTCACGGGGCCTGCCGCTCCTTGCCGCGGTCGGGGGAGGCCACGGCATGGGTCCCCGGCAGGGGTCCCGTTCCCGGCCCCTCGGAGTCCGAGGGGCTCACCTTCCATCCTGCCTCGCCGGGGCACCCTCGCGGGCGGACCAAGGGCCCCGATGCGCGGGACGTTGGTCCCTGGCCCCCGGGTGCCGCGGTCACGGTCTGCGACGGAAACGACCGGCGGATCCGAGCATGCGTGTGGATAGACTCGCCCGACCGCACAGGGGATCGAAACCTCAGGGGATCGAAGGGGAGTCAGGGGCTGATGGTGCAAGCGAAGAAGATAGCTCTCTACGTGATTGTCGTCTTCGTGCTCTACACGATCATCAACTCCCCCGCCCGGGCCGCGGACCTGGTGCAAGTAGGGTTCGAGGGCATTGCGGACGCCGCGCAGGGCGTCGGCGACTTCATGTCCGAGCTCGTCAACTAGGGGTACCGCGTGATCCGCCATCTGGTCCTGTTCAAGCTGAACGACGGCGTCGAGCGGGACGACCCGAGGGTCGTCGCGGGTGCGGAGGCGTTCCGGGCGCTGGAGGGGACCATCCCTGAGCTGGAGTTCTGGGAGTGCGCCTGGAACATCACCGACCGGCCGATCGCGTACGACTTCGCCATCAACTCGGCGGTCGCGGACGAGGCCGCGCTGAAGCGTTACATCGAGCACCCGGACCATCAGGCGGCCGCCGGTCAGTGGCGTGAATTCGCCACCTGGGTGATCGCCGACTACCCGTTCTGACGCCATCGGCCCTGCGAGCCCCTCACCGCGACGGTGAGGGGCTTTTCTTTGTCCCAGACCCGATGGACGCCCGGCGCAGGTTTTAAACCCGGGGGAGGTCAACACGGCGCTATGGGGTGCTTGCACATAGTGGTCATGTCTTGTGATGCTATGACCGCTTTTGACGGACGGATTGACCGAAGTTGACCGCAAACCGTAGTTGTTGACCGCGAAGGGGTGGCGTCATCGTGCCGGCCAGTACAGCGCCTCAAGTGCCGCCCCAGGTCCACCAGGCGGCACCCGCCGCCCCGCCCGCCCCGCCGCCGCCGGGCCAGGTGCAGACGACCGTCCACGAGACCCCGGACGAGACGGCCGCCCCCGCCCGGTCGCGGACCGCCGACACCAGGGCGCTCACCCAGGTGCTCTTCGGACAGCTCAAGAACCTGGAGCCGGGCACCGCGGAGCACGACCGGGTGCGCACCGCGCTGATCGAAGCCAACCTCCCGCTCGTGCGGTACGCCGCCGCGCGGTTCCGCAGCCGGAACGAGCCGATGGAGGACGTCGTCCAGGTCGGCACCATCGGGCTGATCAACGCGATCGACCGCTTCGACCCCGAACGCGGCGTCCAGTTCCCGACGTTCGCGATGCCCACCGTGGTCGGCGAGATCAAGCGGTACTTCCGGGACAACGTGCGCACCGTCCACGTCCCGCGCCGGCTGCACGAGCTCTGGGTGCAGGTCACCGGCGCCACCGAGGACCTGACGACCGCGCACGGCCGGTCGCCCACCACCGCGGAGATCGCCGAGCGGCTGAAGATCTCCGAGGACGAGGTGCTGGCCTGCATCGAGGCCGGGCGCTCGTACCACGCGACCTCGCTGGAGGCCGCCCAGGAGGGCGACGGGCTCCCCGGCCTCCTCGACCGGCTCGGCTACGAGGACCCGGCGCTCGCCGGCGTCGAGCACCGGGACCTGGTCCGGCACCTCCTCGTACAACTGCCCGAGCGGGAACAGCGGATCCTGCTGCTGCGGTACTACAGCAATCTGACGCAGTCCCAGATCAGTGCCGAACTGGGGGTCTCCCAGATGCATGTGTCAAGGCTCCTGGCCCGGAGTTTCGCCAGACTCCGATCCGCAAACAGGATCGAGGCGTAACCGAAACGGGTAGACCGTTCCCGGGGCGTTTCCCCGGGGCCAAAAGCCTCACACCCCTTGTTAACTGCGCAGACTCCCCCTGGACTTGTCGACAAGTCACTACAGCGTGTTGCCGACATGTGACATTCTGCGGGAAGTGAGTTTGCCGCAGCCCCACCTCCGGTATTCAGGTGGAGGCTGCGTTCCTCCGATGGTCGTGGCCACCGCGACCGTCCGCGACCTCAAGGGGGTGGCATGTCCGAAGAACAGGGCAGCTCGAAGGTGCTCACGCTCGAGAAGAGCGAGCCCGCACCCGTTGCGCTCACCAGCTCGCCGGAAGCCATCGACACCCGCACGCTCTCCCGCTCCCTGTTCCTGCGGCTCGCCGCGCTGGGCCCCGCCCCGGGGCCCGGCGGGACCGACAGCCCGGAGCGTGCCTATGTGCGGGACACACTCATCGAGCTCAACCTGCCCCTCGTGCGGTACGCGGCGGCCCGGTTCCGGAGCCGCAACGAACCGATGGAGGACATCGTCCAGGTCGGCACCATCGGCCTGATCAAGGCGATCGACCGCTTCGACTGCGAGCGGGGCGTCGAGTTCCCGACGTTCGCGATGCCCACCGTCGTGGGCGAGATCAAGCGGTTCTTCCGGGACACCTCGTGGTCGGTGCGGGTGCCGCGCCGGCTCCAGGAGCTGCGGCTCGCCCTCACCCGGACCAGCGACGAGCTCGCGCAGAAGCTGGACCGCTCGCCGACCGTCCCGGAGCTGGCCCGGGCGCTCGGGGTCACCGAGGAGGAGGTGGTCGACGGTCTGGCCGTGGGCAACGCCTACACCGCCTCGTCGCTGGACTCCCCCGCTCCCGAGGACGACGGCGGCGAGGGCTCGCTGGCCGACCGGCTGGGTTACGAGGACACGGCGCTGGAAGGCGTCGAGTACCGCGAATCGCTCAAGCCGCTGCTGGCCAAGCTCCCGCCGCGCGAGCGCCAGATCATCATGCTGCGGTTCTTCGCCAACATGACCCAGTCGCAGATCGGCGAGGAGGTCGGCATCTCGCAGATGCACGTCTCCCGACTGCTGACGCGTACGCTCGCCCAGCTCAGGGAAGGGCTCATCGCGGACTGAGTCCGCACCCGCCTCACCGCCGGCCGCCGGGGCCCCCTCGGCGGCCGGTGCGCGTTCCCGTACGGCGGCGGCCGCAAACCGAAGCGCCGCCCCTCGCGGATCAGCGGATCGGCGAGGGGCGGCGCGAAGACGGATGCGGGACGGGACGCGTGACGGGCTCGTCAGCCGAGTGCGAGCCAGGCGACCGCGCCCAGCACGATGACCACCGCGACGATTCCGACGATCAGTCCGGTCCTCGGGCCGGAGGAGGCGGCGGCGGGCTGCTGTGCGCGCTGCGGCTCGCCCTCGTCGACGAAGGCGCGGAACATCTGGGTGCTGCCGGCCGGGTCGTGGGAGCCCTCGGGACCCTGCGGTGCGTGGGGATTGTGTGCCATGTCGCAGGACCCTAGCGAACTCGGGCCAACGGCCCAACCCCGGACGCTGCCCGCCGATCCACGGCCGATGTGGCACGTACCACACCGCGCCCTCCACTACCGCAGACACTGCGGGTTTGACCAGGACCCGGCGCAGCCTTTTGCGTTCCTTTACTCCCCCAAGCCCCTTTTCGTTTGCCTGCAGCAACCAACGGCTTCTATGGTTGCCCTAAGCAACAAGATGACCGGTGAGATTGTCTGGGGGTCCCGTGGCCGCACGGAGTCAGTACGAAGAACTGGCCCGGCAGCTGAGCGCCATCGGGGCCGTCAAACGGGGTCTCGCCCGCATCCTGCCCGCCGAGTGCCCCGGTGGCTCCGCCGCCGTGCTGACTCTGCTGAGCCGGCACGGGGAGATGCGGATCAGCCGGCTGGCCGAGCTCCTCGCGGTCGACATGTCGGTGACCAGCCGGCACGTCGCCCATGTGGCGGAACGGGGCTGGATCGAACGGTTCCCGGACCCGGCGGACAAGCGCTCCCGCATCCTGCGGCTGACCCCCGCGGGAGAAGGGGTGCTGGAGGACCTCTACCGCCGGTCGACCGAGATGTTCGCCTGCCATCTTCAGGATTGGTCCGACGACGAGGTCGGACAGCTCAACACGTTGCTGGCCCGGCTGCGCGACAGCTTCTCGTCTCGCGGCACCGGAGGGTGCGCCTCCGGGAAGCACAGCGGCGAGTGCCACTCCCGCCGGGCCGACAGCCAAGACGGCTCGTACACCCGTACACCCGCGTAACAGAAGCAAAGACAAGGACTTACATGGCTACGACCACACCAACCGGTGTGCGGGGCGGCCACGCCAAGCACGGAGGCCACGACGCCTCCGACGGCACGCCGATGACACACCGGCAGATCATGGAGGCACTTGCCGGGCTGCTGCTCGGCATGTTCGTCGCGATACTGTCGTCCACCGTCGTCTCCAACGCCCTTCCGGAGATCATCTCGGACCTGGGCGGCGGACAGAGCGCCTACACCTGGGTCGTCACCGCCTCGCTGCTGGCGATGACCGCGACCACCCCCCTGTGGGGCAAGCTCTCCGACCTGTTCAGCAAGAAGCTGCTGGTCCAGATAGCCCTGGTCATCTACGTCGCCGGATCGGTCGTCGCCGGTCTCTCGACCAGCTCGGGCATGCTGATCGCCTGCCGTGTGGTGCAGGGCATCGGCGTCGGCGGCCTCTCCGCCCTCGCCCAGATCGTCATGGCCGCCATGATCGCCCCGCGCGAGCGCGGCCGTTACAGCGGCTACATCGGCGCGGTCTTCGCCGTCGCCACCGTCGGCGGCCCGCTGCTCGGCGGCGTCATCACCGACACCAGCTGGATGGGCTGGCGCTGGTGCTTCTACGTGGGTGTGCCGTTCGCGGTCATCGCCCTGATCGTGCTCCAGAAGACCCTGAAGCTCCCGGTCGTGAAGCGCGAGGTCAAGGTCGACTGGACCGGCGCCTTCTTCATCAGCGCCGCCGTCTCGCTGCTCCTCCTGTGGGTGACGTTCGCGGGCGACAAGTACGACTGGATGTCCTGGCAGACCGGTGTGATGCTCGCGGGCTCCCTGGTCCTCGCGCTGCTCTTCGTCTTCACCGAGTCCCGCGCCAGCGAGCCGATCATCCCGCTGCGGCTCTTCCGCAACCGGACCATCACGCTCGCCTCGCTCGCCTCGCTGTTCGTCGGTGTCGCGATGTTCGCCGGCACCGTCTTCTTCAGCCAGTACTTCCAGCTGGCGCGCGGCAAGTCGCCGACGATGTCCGGTGTCATGACGATCCCGATGATCGGCGGGCTGTTCCTCTCCTCGACGATCTCCGGCCAGGTCATCACCCGCACCGGCCGCTGGAAGGCATGGCTCGTCACCGGTGGCTTCCTGGTGACCGCGGGCCTCGGCCTGCTCGGCACGATCCGCTACGACACGACGTACTGGCACATCGCGGTCTTCATGTTCCTGATGGGTCTCGGCATCGGCATGATGATGCAGAACCTGGTGCTCGCCACGCAGAACCAGGTGGACCCGAAGGACCTCGGTTCGGCCAGCTCCGTCGTCACCTTCTTCCGTTCCCTCGGTGGTGCGATCGGCGTCTCGGCGCTGGGCGCCGTCATGGCGAACCGCGTCACCCACTACGTGAAGGACGGCCTCGCGGACCTCGGCCCGCAGGGCGCGGCCCTGGGCCACGGCGGCACCGGCGGCGGGGGCATCCCCGACCTGGACAAGCTGCCCGCCCCGTTCCGCACGGTCATGGAGGCCGCCTACGGGCACGGCGTCGGTGACGTCTTCCTGTACGCCGCTCCGGCCGCGCTGCTCGCCTTCCTGATCACGCTGTTCATCAAGGAGGTCGCGCTCAAGACCCGGGCCGGCAACGACGCCCCGGCGCAGGGCGACGCGCCCGCCGAGGCCCCCGCCGACACCGTCACCGAGCTGGTCGCCGAGGGCGCCGCCGGAGTCACCGCCGTCGCCACGGTGGAGGCTCCCGCCGAGGCCCCCGTGGACTTCACCGAGGACGGCACCCCCGTGCGCGGTGTGGTCCGGGGCGCCGAGGGCGCGCCCGTGGCCCGGGCGGCCGTCACGCTGATCTCGCTCGGCGGCCGGCAGCTGGGCATCGCCGCCGCGCAGGCCGACGGGAGTTACGCGCTGGCCGCTCCGGGCGCCGGTTCGTACGTCCTGATCGCGTCCGCCGACGGCTTCCAGCCGCAGGCATCCACCGTGGTCGTCGGCGACGAGCCGCTGGCGTACGACATCCTGCTCTCCGGTACGAGCGGCCTGGCCGGCACCGTGCGCGCCGCCGAGACCGGCACGCCGGTCGCGGACGCCATGGTCATCGTGACCGATGTGCGCGGCGACGTCCTGGCCACCGGCAAGTCCGCCGAGACCGGCGACTTCGCCTTCGGCGAGCTGGTCCCCGGCGCGGTGACCGTCGCGGTCAACGCGGCCGGCTTCCGCCCGCTGGCCCTGCCCGTCGAGATCGGCGGCCAGGGGGTCACCCGGGTCGACGCCGCCCTCCAGGCCGGTGCGCTGGTCCAGGGCGTCGTGCGGGCCGGTGCGAGCCGCCGCCCGCTGCCCGACGCCCGGGTCACGCTGGTCGACGCGGCCGGCAACGTGATCGCCAACTCGACGACCGGGGAGGACGGGGCGTACGCCTTCGCCGACCTGGACGCGGGCGAGTACACGGTCATCGCGACCGGCTACCCGCCGGTGGCCGGTGCCCTGACGGTGGCCGGTCACGGGGTCGACGGCCACGACATCGAGCTCGTCCACCCGGGCGAGTAACCCACGCGGTCCGGGGTGGATCCCGGGCCCGTACAAGACCCCTGGCGGGGGCGGCGTTTTTCGAGCGGATGCGCGGCACCGGCCGGTGGAAATGGGCCCCGGCGGCGGGGACGGCAGGCAGGGGACGGCCTGCCGTCCCCGCCCCGGGGCCCGACTCATTGAATGACCCGGTCCGGTGGACGGGCGGGTCATGAGCAAGGAGAGAGAACGGGATGGGACTTCGCGCACAGGTACGGACGCGGGACGGCTGGGCCGTGCAGCACGCGGTCGTGACGGTCACCGACATGACCGGCACCCAGGTGCTGCGCGCCGCCGCCGACGAGTCCGGGGCGGTACGGGCCGACACCCCGCTGTCCGCGGGCGCGTACACGGTGATCGTGACGGCGGTCGGGTACGCCCCCGCCGCCTCCACCGCCCTCGTCACGGCGAGCGGCACGGTCGAGGCGGGCACGGTGGTGCTCAACCGCCAGGGCGGCGTGGAGCTGCCGCCGCCCGGTGCCTGGTCGCTGGACCCGGCGCACTCCTCGGTGGGCGCGGTCGCGCAGCACCTGGGGATCTCCAGCGTGCACGGCCGGTTCACCGAGTTCGGCGGGCGCATCGAGATCTCCGAGGACCTCCAGGGCTCCCGGGTCGAGGCGGTCATCGACGCGGCGAGCATCGACACCGGCAACGGCATGCGGGACAAGCACCTGCGCTCCCCCGACTTCCTGGACACCGACCGGTTCCCCGAGATCACCTACCGCTCCAGCGGACTGACCCCGGCCGGGCCCGACCGCTGGACCGTGCACGGCGAGCTGACGATGCGCGGCGTGCGGCGGCCCGTCGACCTCGACCTGAGCTACCTCGGCACCGGCCCGGACCCGTGGGGCGGGGTGCGCGCGGCGTTCAACGCGACGGCCGAACTGCGCCGCGAGGACTTCGCCATGAACTACAACCAGGTCGTCCAGGCGGGCATCGCGGCGATCGGCACCACGCTCCGCGTCGAGCTGGACATCCAGGCCGTGCAGGGCGATTCCCTGCCCACCGTCTGACGGTCCGCCGCCGTAGGGTCGGTTCCATGGCACCCAACATCGCAACGAACACCGCCGTGGAACTCGACGCCCTGCTGGACTTCGTACGGCCCCGGCACCGGGCGATCCTGCTGACCACCCGGGCCGACGGCCGCCCGCAGGGCTCCCCGCTCACCTGTGGCGTGGACGACGCGGGCCGGATCGTCGTCTCCACGTACCCCGAGCGCGCCAAGACCCGTAACGCCAAGCGCGACGCACGGGTCAGCGTGATCGTGCTCTCCGACGACTGGAACGGGCCCTGGGTCCAGATCGACGGGTCCGCCGAGGTCATCGACGCGCCGGACTCGGTCGAGCCGCTCGTCGAGTACTTCCGGAACATCTCCGGCGAGCACCCCGACTGGGACGAGTACCGGGCGGCGATGGTGAAGCAGGGGAAGTCGATCATCCGGATCACCCCGGAGCGCTGGGGCCCCGTCGCCACCGGCGGCTTCCCGGCCCACCTCGCCCCGTGATCGCCCCTGCCCTGCTCGACCGGGCCCGGATCGTCGCCGGGCCCGAGGTCGGCGAGGCCGCCGTGCGCGGCCTCGCGGCGGCCACCGGTCGCCCCGTCGAACGCGGCCCCGTCGAGGGCCCCTTCGTGTACGTGGGTGCCTCGCTGCCAGACGCGGTGCGCGGGGCGGACCTGGTCTGGTTCCACAGCGTCAACGCGGGCACGGACGCCCTGCTGCGCTCCGGGACCTGGCCGGACGGCGTGCCGCTGACCCGGACCGTGGGGCGGATGGGCGAGCGGATCGCGCAGTACGTGCTGGGCTGGGTGCTCGCGGAGTGCCAGTCGGTCCCGGAGTTCGCCGCGCAGCACGCCCGCGCCGAGTGGCGCCGCATCGACTCCGAACTCGTCGCCGGACAGACCGCCGTGGTGCACGGCATCGGCCGCATCGGCTCCGCCGTCGCCACGCTGCTCGGAGCCTGCGGCATCCGGACCGTGGCCGCCGCCCGCACCCCGCGCCCGGTGCCGCCCGGCTTCGACGCGGTGGTCCCGGCGGACGAACCGGTGGCCGCCCGCTGGGTGGTCGCCGCGCTGCCGCTGACCGGGGCGACCACCGGCTATTTCGGGGCGGACCGGTTCGCGGCGATGGGTGGGGCGACCTTCCTCAACGTGGGGCGCGGCGCGACGGTGGATCTGGGGGCGCTGGAAGGCGCGCTGCGCTCCGGGGCGGTGGGGCGGGCGGTGCTCGATGTGCTGGCCGATGAGCCGGCGGTGCCCGGGGACGCGTGCTGGCGGCTGCCGCGTACGGTCGTCACCTCGCACTCCGCGGGGATCACCGCGGACGAGGACATCGTCACGGACTTCGCGGCGTGCCTGCGGGAGCTGTCGGCGGGGCGGGTCCCGGCGCTCACGGTGGACACGGGGCGGGGTTACTGAGGCGTGTCCGGCCGCGAGGCGCTACCCGGCGGGCAGCCCCTCGAAACGCGCCCTACGCGCCCTGGGCGCGCTCCCGCATCGCCTCGATCCCCGCGATCAGCAGGTCCAGCGCGAAGGTGAATTCGCGCTCGCGAGTCTCCTCCACGGTGGCCCCGTCGCGTGCCGCCGGCAGGCCCGGAGAGTCGTCCGCGAGGCCGTCGAGCCGGGGCTGCTCCTGGATCGCCGCCCTCGCCTGCCTTACGTACTCGTCCTGGCTGAGCCCCGCCTCCGCGCTGCGCCGCGCGAACCGGCCCTCGGCCGTGCCGAATCCGTACACGAACTGGAAGACCGCGGACAGCGCCCCGCCCCGGCTCTCCGGCGGCAGCCCGGTCGCCCGGATGACGTCCCGCACGGTGCCGGTCACCAGGAGCGCGTGCGGGCCGAGGTTGAGGAAGCGGCCCGCGAGCGGTGAGACCCAGACGTGCCGCACGAGCAGCACCCGGTACGCGGCCGCGACCGCCCGCAGCCGGTCCTGCCAGGGGGCCTCGTCGGGCGGAGGCGCGATCTCGCTGTAGACCGCGTCGAGGGCCAGTTCCAGCAGGTCGTCCTTGGTGTCCACGTACCAGTACAGGGACATCGCCGTCACGTTCAGCTCGGCGGCCAGTCGGCGCATGGAGAACTTCGCCAGGCCCTCGGCGTCCAGCAGCCGGACCGAGGCCGCGGTGATCCGTTCCCGGTCGAGCCCGGCCGGCTGGTCCGTGCGGCGGGAGCGCGAGGGCTGCCGGGTCTTCAGCCACACGCTGGACCGGACGGGGTCCTTCACGCGGTCGGCCGCGGACACCATGGCGCACTCCCTCGTCTCGGCATACCGCGTACCCCGGAAACGGAGGCATACGGTCCGGCAGGTCCCGCCCGATGCTATGCCGCTGTCGCGGCCAGGTCGGCCGTGGATCGGGGTGGTTGGGGCGTACAAGTGTCTTCGCGTGGGTACGGTGCCGGTCGCCGCATCGGATACGACCTGCCCCGGAAGCTGGAGTGATATGTCACTGCGTCGTCGTACGGTGGAAGTCCTGGTGGCCGCAGGGTTGTTGGGGGCCGCGCTCGCGCCTCCCGCGACGGCGGCGGGGCACGGGCGGGCGCCCGGGCAGTCGGTGCCGCTGCGCGTCGCCACGTACAACATCCATGCCGGGGCCGGCATGGACAACGTCTTTGATCTCGACCGGCAGGTCGCCGCGCTGCGCGCCCTGGACGCGGATGTCATCGGGCTCCAGGAGGTGGACGTCCGCTGGGGCGACCGCAGCCAGTGGCGGGACCTGGCGGCCGAGCTGGGCCGGCGGCTGCGGATGCACGTCTCCTTCGCGCCGATCTACAGTTTCGACCCGGTGGAGGAGGGCGGTCCCCGGCGGGAGTTCGGCGTCGCCGTGCTGTCCCGGTACAGGATCGTGAGCGCCGAGAACCACGATCTGACCCGGCTCTCCACGCAGGACCCGAACCCGGTCCCGGCGCCCGCGCCCGGCTTCGGCGAGGTGGTGCTGAAGGTGCGCGGGCTGCCCGTCCATGTGTACGCGACACATCTCGACTACCGGGGCGACCCGTCCGTCCGGATCGCCCAGGTCGCGGACACCCGGCGGATCATGGCGGAGGACCAGGCGCACGAGCGGCGGCCGGTGCGGCAGATCCTGCTCGGCGACTTCAACGCCCCGCCGACCGCGCCGGAGCTGGCGCCGCTGTGGAAGGAGCTGACCGACGTCGAGCCGGGCGGGCCGACGTACCCGGCGCAGAATCCGGTGCAGCGGATCGACTACGTGGCCGTTTCGAAGGACACCGTTCGGGTACGCCGCGCGGCGGTGGCCGAGGAGACGACTGCCTCGGACCACCGCCCTGTCGTGGCCGATCTGTTGCTGCGGCGCTGACTTCTCCGGTCGTCAGCTGTCCGTCTTCGGCTGGGTGAGGTCGTAGAAGGTGGCGCTGCCCGCCGTCACCTCCGTGAAGTTCTCCTCCACCCAGGAGGAGATCTGCGAGGCGGTGCCGCTGCCGCCCATGCCGCCGCCTCCGCCCATGCCGCCGCCCGAGACGAAGTAGTGGATGCGACCGTCCTCGACGTACTTCTCGAACTGCGCGAGCGTCGGGGACGGGTCGCTTCCGTTGAAGCCGCCGATCGCCATGACGGGCTTCTCGGTGGCGAGTTGGTAACTGGCGGCGTTCTGCGAGCCGATGGCCGCGGCGGCCCAGGTGTAATCCTCGGCGTTCTTCTCCAGGAGCGCCTTGGCCTCGGAGCCGACGGACGCGCCGTTGAGGAGGCCGCCCATGCCACCGGCTCCGCGTTCGCCCATGGTGGGCGGGGTGCCGCGTCGGCCGTTCTGGGTGGGGGGTTGACCCTGGCTCCGACCTTGGTTGGGCGCGGTGCCGGTGGGGGTTGGCCCATGCCGGTGGGGGGTTGGCCCGTGCCGGTGCCCTGCTGGTTGGTGCCGCCCTGGCCCGGGGGCATGCCGCCGCCCGGTCCGCCACCCCGGCCGCCGCCGGGGCCGCCAGGCCCGCCGCCCATGCCGCCCGAGGACGGGCCGGCCGTGACGATGGAGCCCTGGTGGCCCGTGTTCAGCGTGCTCACGGTGTACGCGGCCGGACCGGCGAGCGACGCGGCGAAGCCCAGGGCCACCGCGACGAGGGCCAGTTGACGGCCCAGCCGGGCCACGAGCACCAGGCCCACAGCCGCCACGAGGCCGGTGACGAGCACGGCCGTCCGCAGCCACGGCTGGTAGTCCGGGGTGCGGCCGAGGAGGACGTACGCCCAGTACGCCGTCACCGCGACGGTCCCCGCGAGCGCGGCGCCCGCCCACCAGCGGGCCCGTTCCTCCCACAGGACCGTGGCGCCCATGCCGATCAGCGCGGCCAGATAGGGGGCCAGGGCGACCGTGTAGTACTGGTGGAAGATCCCGGCCATGAAGCTGAACACGGCGGCCGTCATCAGCAGCGAACTGCCCCACGCGAGGAACGCGGCCCGCGCGGTGTCCGTCCGCTTCGCTCGCCAGGTCAGCCAGAGTCCGGCGACGAGCAGGATCAGGGCGGCGGGCAGCAGCCACGAGATCTGGGCGCCCACCTCGGAGTTGAACATCCGGCCGATGCCGGTCTCGCCCCACTGACCGCCGCCCGGGCCGCCTCCGCCGCCGACGCTGCCGGTCTCCTCGCCGTTGATCCGGCCGAGCCCGTTGTAGCCGAAGGTCAGCTCGAGGAACGAGTTGTTCTGCGAACCGCCGATGTACGGGCGTGAGGAGGCGGGCCACAGTTCGACGGCCGCTACCCACCAGCCGCCCGCGACGACCATGGCGAGCGCGGACAGACCGAGCTGCCCGAACCTCCTGCGTACGGGGACCGGCGCGCACACCGCGTACAGCACGGCCAGCGGCGGCAGGATCAGGAACGCCTGGAGGGTCTTCGACAGGAACGCGATTCCCACCGCGACGCCCGCCCACACCAGCCACTTCGTGCGGCCGTTCTCCATCGCGCGCAGTACGCAGTAGACGGTGACCGTCATCAGCAGCGCGAGCAGCGCGTCAGGGTTGTTGAAGCGGAACATCAGCGCAGCGACCGGCGTCAGCGCGAACACCGCCATGGTGAGGAGTCCGGCGGCGGCGCTGAACCGGCGGCGCACGGCCGCGTACAGCACCCCGGCCGTCGCGGCGGCCATCACCACCTGCGGCGCGAGGATCGCCCAGGAGCTGAGCCCGAAGACCCGCACCGAAAGGGCCATGGGCCACAGGGTGGCCGGCGGCTTGTCCACGGTGATCGCGTTGCCCGCGTCGAGCGAGCCGAAGAAGAACGCCTTCCAGCTGCGGCTGCCGGCCTGCACGGCGGCGGAGTAGAAGGAGTTGGCGTAGCCGGAGGCGCTGAGGTTCCAGAGGTACGCCAGCATGATGGCGAGCAGGAGGGCCAGGAAGGCGGGGCGTACCCAGGGGGCGTCCTCGGCCCGGCCCCGCCAGATGCGGCGGGGCAGGGAGGCACCGGCCCGTGCGTGCCCCGGGGGCGTGTCCGGCCGGGCGGCCGGAGCGTATGCGGGGTCGAGCGTGGTCATCGGGCGTTCCTCAGGTCGTGGGTGGTTTCGGTGGCATGCGGCGCGGGAACGGCGGGCTCGCGCACGGGGTTTGCGGGGTCGGCGGCCGGGAAGGGCACGGCCGGAGCGGGAGCCGGTGCGGGGTTTTCCGGGTCGGTGCCGGGGAACGTCGCAGCAGGCTCAGAAGCCGGCGCCGCGTTTCCCCGCTCCCGGTCCGGGAAGACCCACGCGCGGAACAGCAGGAAGCGCAGCACCGTCGCCGCGAGGTTCGCCGCGATGAGCACCGCGAGTTCGGTGCTGTGGGAGGGCGATCCGGAGGCCGCGCCCAGGGCCGCCAGCGAGCCGCTGGTCAGGGCGAGCCCGATGGCGAAGACCACGAGGCCCTGCGCCTGGTGACGGACCGCGCCGCCCCGGCCGCGTACCCCGAAGGTGAGCCTCCGGTTGGCGGCGGTGTTCGCGACGGCCGAGACCAGCAGCGCGGCCCCGTTGGCGAGCTGGGGCCCCGCGCCGAGCCGGAAGAGGGAGTACAGCGCCAGGTAGAACAGCGTGGACAGGGCGCCCACGACGCAGAACCCGACGAGCTGACGGGCCAGCCCGCCCGGCACCCCGCCGATCGCCCGGTCGCGCGGATCGTCCCCGAAGGGCCGCGCCAGCCGGTCCAGCGGCAGCGCGCCTACGGCCAGCGCCCGCCCCACCCGCCACACGCCCTTCAGGTCCTCGGTGGCGGTCCGGACGATGTGGACCGTGGAGTCGGGGTCGTCCACCCAGTCCACGGGCACCTCGTGGATGCGCAGCCCGGCCCGCTCGGCGAGCACCAGCATCTCGGTGTCGAAGAACCAGCCGGTGTCCTCCACCATCGGCAGCAGCCGCTGCGCGACCTCCCGCCGGATCGCCTTGAAACCGCACTGCGCGTCACTGAACCGGGCGGCGAGCGAGGAGCGCAGGATGATGTTGTAGGCCCGCGAGATGAACTCACGCTTCGTCCCCCGCACCACCCGCGAACTCCGTGCCAGCCGCGAGCCGATGGCGAGGTCGGAGTGCCCGGAGATCAGCGGCGCCACCAGCGGGAGCAGCGCGTTGAGGTCGGTGGACAGGTCCACGTCCATGTACGCGAGCACCGGCGCGTCCGAGTGGGTCCAGACGGTACGCAGCGCACGCCCGCGCCCCTTCTCCTCCAGCCGGAAGGACCGCACCCCCGGCAGCGACCGCGCCAGCCGCTCCGCCACCTCGGGCGTCCGGTCGGTGCTGGCGTTGTCGGCGACGGTGATCCGGAAGGCGTACGGGAAGGTGCGGGCCAGGTGCTCGTGCAGCCGCAGCACGCACGGTTCGAGGTCCTTCTCCTCGTTGTAGACGGGTACCACCACGTCGAGGACGGGCGCACCCGCCGCACCGCCCGCTCCGGCGAGGAGGTGGTCCCGGGCCGGCAGGGTGCTCCAAGGAGTCTCTGTTCGCATGCCGTCGACAGTCGCCAACGCCGCTGTCACGGCCATGTGCTGAGGCTGTGGCCCAGATGTGAGTGACCCCGGGCGCCCGCTCTCAGAGCTCGGCTTCGCCCCACTCCGTGACGGCGACCTCGTCGCCGGCCGACAGCTTCCCCGGCGCGACCACGGAGAACTTCGCGCCGAACACGACGCCCCCGCTCGCCGCCCTCCGATAGCCGGCGAGCGTGCGCAAGGGCTCAGGGCCCCGCCGGGCTCCGGCCTCCTGCGCGACCAGGGTGACGGCACAGCGCACCGCGAGCTTCGCGTAACCCAGCTCGGCGCCGCCGACGACGACGCGGCGTGCGCGGTCCTCGGCGTGCGGTTCGGCCGCCCAGCCGCCGTCGACGACGATGTTCGGGCGGAAGCGGTCCATCGGCAGGGGCGGGGCGCCCCGCTCCGCCATCCGCCGGTTGAGGAGGTCGAGGGAGGCGACGGAGAGCAGGTGCACGGCGCTGCTGTCGGCGTATCCGGACGGACCGGGGATCAAACCATCGGCGATCCGGTCGTGCTCCGGCGGCACCCGGACCAGACGGCTGGGGGCGCCGAGCACGTCCGAGAGCCAGGCGGCGGCCTCTTCCCCCTGGTCGATCCCCCGAAACGTGTCGCCGAACAGATCGACGTCACGGCGCGGCGCGGACGTCGTCACATCGAGGCTCACCGTGCCGTGCCCGTCCGTGCCGAGGGCCAGGCGGGTCCCGTCGGCGCTGACAGTGGGCCGGATCAGGGCGAGACGGGGGTGCCGGCGCTGCGTGCGGAAGACCCCGTCCTCGCTGACGACCATGAAGCCGCGGTCGTGCGCGAGCCCCGCCGGTGTCAGGACCGCCTCGCTCACCGACGTACCCGCGCACCCCTTGACGGGGTAGCAGATCAGTTCCGTCACCCTTGCCATGCGCCGCTCCCTCCGGTCTGCGACCACTATGGGCGGCTGCCGGTCGCCACGCTCCACCGCCCCGACGGCCCGCGCCGGACAGGCATCTGCGAGCCGTGGCTCAGGACAGGCAGAACTCGTTGCCCTCGGGATCCGCCAGCACGACGTTGTCCGCGTGCCGGTCCCTGACGGTCGCCCCGAGCGCGGTCAGGCGCCGTATCTCCGCCTCCGGGTCCGTCGCCCGGAGATCCAGGTGCACGCGGTTCTTCACGCGCTTGCCCTCCGGCACGCGCTGGAACCACAGCCGGGGCCCCGCCCCCGCCGGCTCGACGAGCACCGTGGGATCGTCCTCGGCGCTGTGGATTCCGAGGGAGCGCAGGCGCGCCAGCTCCGCCTCGTCGTAGGGCGCGACGGCGTAGCCGTCCAGTGCCGCGGCCCAGAAGCGGGCTGCGGACGCCGGGTGGGCACAGTCGAAGACGATGTCGTGGAGTCGCGCCATCCGCTCATGATCGAGGCGCCCGACCGGCCGTGTCACGCGGCTTTCCGGTCTCCGCCCGTTCCGCGGGCAGCCGCACCGCGAACACCGTCTCGCCCGGCACCGACCGCACCTCCACCGTCCCGCCGTGGGCCGCCACCACCGCCTGGACGATCGCCAGGCCGAGGCCCGTGGAGCCGGCGTGGCGGGAGCGGGAGGCGTCGCCCCGGGCGAAGCGTTCGAAGACGTGGGGGAGGAGGTCCGGAGGGATGCCGGGGCCGTCGTCCCGGACCTCCACGGTGACCCAGGGGTCGCCGGGACCGGCCAGGACACGCGCGGTGACCGTGGTGCCGGGCGGGGTGTGAGTACGGGCGTTGGCCAGGAGGTTGACCAGGACCTGGTGGATGCGGGTCGGGTCGGCGCGGACCGCCGCCGGGGCGTCCGGCAGGTCCAGGCGCCACCGCCGGGCGGGCTCGGCCCGGTCCGCCGCGCGGGCATCGCTCACCGCGTCCACGACGAGCGGCGAGAGATCGGTGCTCTCGTACGAGAGCGGGCGGCCCGCGTCCAGGCGGGCGAGGAGGAGCAGGTCCTCGACCATCCCCGTCATCCGCTGCGCCTCGGACTCGATGCGGCCGAGCGCGTGCCGGGTGTCCGGGCCCGGCTCCTCCCGGCCGCGCCGGGTGAGTTCGGCGTAGCCGCGTATCGAGGCCAGCGGCGTCCGCAGCTCGTGGCTGGCGTCCGCGACGAACTGGCGCACCCGTGTCTCACTTCGCTGCCGCGCGTCCAGGGCCGAACCGACGTGCCCCAGCATCCGGTTGAGCGCCGCGCCGACCTGGCCGACCTCCGTGCGCGGGTCCGCCTCGGCGTCCGGGACCCGTTCGAGGAGGGCTACCTCGCCGCTGTGCAGCGGGAGTTCGGAGACCCGGGTCGCGGTCGCCGCCACCCGGCGCAACGGCCGCAGCGCCACACCGACCATCGCGGCGCCCGCGATCCCCGCCGCGACGAGCCCCGCACCGGTCACGCAGACCTCCACCAGGATCAGGGTGCCCAGCGCCCGGCTCACCTCGCTGGTGGGGATGCCGACGAGGACCGTGCCGCCGTCGCCCGCGGGCACGGCCCGCACCCGGTAGCCGCCCAGGCCGGGCAGCTCGACGTCGTGCGCGCGGTCGTCCGCCGTGACACCGGCCGCCGTCACCGCGTCCCGCTGGGCGGTGGTCAGCGGTTCGGTGTTCTCGCCCGCGTCGAACCCGCCGTCCTTCACGACGGCCGAGTCCGTGATCTCCCCCCGCTCGACCAGCGCGCCGAAGGTCTCCAGCGGCTGGCCGCCCATGCCGATGAAACCCAGCGGATCACGCTCCGGGGACGTTTTCGGCCCCCGGGCGCGGGAAGACCGGGGGCCCGCTGCGCCCGGACCGCTATGTCCCGCAGCTGGTCGTCGAGTTTCCCGTACATGTAGCTGTGGAAGGCGATCGCGGTCACCGAACCGATCACGGCGGCGACCACGGCGATCAGCGCCACCGCCGAGACCACGAGGCGGGTGCGCAGGGTCCACGGCCGCCGCACCCCGCTACTCACCGGGCTTGATCAGATATCCCGCCCCGCGCCGGGTGTGGATCATGGGCGTACGGCCCGCGTCGATCTTCTTGCGCAGGTAGGAGATGTACAGCTCGACCACGTTGGCCTGGCCGCCGAAGTCGTAGTTCCAGACCCGGTCCAGGATCTGCGCCTTGCTGAGCACCCGGCGCGGATTGCGCATCAGGAACCGCAGCAGCTCGAACTCGGTCGCCGTCAGGTGGATGTTCTTCCCGCCCCGGCTCACCTCGTGGCTGTCCTCGTCCAGCATCAGGTCGCCCACGACGAGCTGCGACTCGCCGCGCGCCGCCGCCGCCGTCCCCGACCGCCGGATCAGGCCGCGCAGCCGGGCCACGACCTCCTCCAGGCTGAACGGCTTGGTGACGTAGTCGTCGCCGCCCGCCGTGAGCCCGGCGATCCGGTCCTCCACGGAGTCCCGCGCGGTCAGGAACAGCACCGGCACGTCGGACAGTTCGCGCCGCAGCCTGCCGAGGACGGCGAGCCCGTCCATGTCGGGCAGCATCACGTCGAGAATCACCACATCGGGCCGGAACGCGCGGGCCGTGCGCACGGCGGCCGCACCGTCCCCCGCGCTGCGCACCTCCCAGCCCTCGTAGCGAAGCGCCATCGACAGCAGCTCCGTGAGCGAAGCCTCGTCGTCCACGACCAGCACCCGCACGGGGGTGCGGTCCGGCCTGAGCAGTTCGGTACGCCCCTGGGGCGAGGTCGTCGTCGTCATGACGCCAGCCTCCGGGGCGGCTCTGAGAGAGTCCTTTTCCGTTTCTGTGAATTCCCTGAGAAAGCCGCGACGGGGATCTCAGACGCCGAACAGCGCCTTCGCGTTGTCGTGGCAGACCGCCCGCAGCCAGTCGTCGCCCAGGCCGAGCCTCTCCAGGGCGTGCAGTTGGTGGGCGTACGGGTACGGGATGTTCGGGAAGTCCGTGCCCAGCAGGACGCGGTCGCCGAGGTCCGCGAGGCGCCCGTGCTCCGCCGGAGGGAACGGGCTGAACTCCTCGACGAAGTCCGTGAACGCCATCGTCGTGTCGAGCCTGACCTCCGGATACGTCTCCGCGAGCGTCAGGAACTCCGCGTACTCCGGCATCCCCATGTGCGCCACGATCAGCGGCAGCCGGGGATGGCGGGCGAGGACGCGCCCGATGGGACCGGGGCCGGTGTGCTCGCCGGGCGCCGGACCCGAGCCGCAGTGCGTCACGACCGGGATGCCCGCCTCCGCGAGCAGCCCCCACACCGGGTCGAGCAGGGGGTCGTTCGGGTCGTACGCGCCGACCTGGAGGTGCGCCTTGAAGACCCGGGCCCCCGCCTCGACGGCCTCCCGCACATAGCGTCCGGCGTCCGGTTCCGGGAAGAACGTCGCGGTGTGCAGGCAGTCCGGCGTCCGGGCGGCGAAACCGGCCGCCCAGTCGTTCAGCCAGGCCGCCATCCCCGGCTTGTGCGGATACAGCATCGACGTGAAGCGGAGCACCCCGAACGAGCGGAGCACGGCGAGCCGTTCCGCCTCCTCGTGCCGGTAGGCGATCGGCCACTCCAGGCCGGTCAGCGGGCCCGCCGAGTCGAAGTACGCCCACACCTTGCGCAGCACCCGCTCCGGCATGAAATGCGTGTGTACGTCGATGAGCCCGGGCAGCCCGAGCCGCTGCCGGAACCGCACCACGTCGTCGTGATCGTCACCCATACGGGCGACCATCTCAGAACAGCCCGTCCTGCGCCGCCCCACCCCCCACCACGACGGTCGGCACGCTCACCCCGGCCGCGCCCGGCCCGGCCGCCGTCAGCGTCCAGCCGGTCATCAGCCGGGTGTCCACGATGACGAGGCCCTGCGCGCCCGCGTCCAAGTGGAGATCGGGTCCGGCCGCCGCGACGAGCCTCCCCGCCACCGCGCCCCCGTCCACCAGACCGGCCACCGCGCGGACGGAACCGGAGCGAGGTAGCGCGTGGCCCGGCCCGGGCCGGGGTATCGCGCCCGCACCGGCCCCCGCCACCCCCAGCCGGAACACCTCCGCATGGTCCACCGCCGCGAACGGCAGCCGCTCCAGCGCCTCCGGCAGGCCGGCGCCCTCCAGGGCCGCCGCCCTGCCGTACAGCTCCGCGACCTCGGCGGCCCGCTCCGCCGGGTCCGGGAGGGCCGCCCGCACCTCCCGCTTGCGGGCGTACGGAATGCGGTCCGGGACCCCGAGGGCCGCCCGCAGCACCTCCTCCGCCCGGCGCGCCGCCATCAGCGGCCCCCGGCCCAGCCAGCTGAAGACCACCGCCCCCTGCTCCCGCAGCCGCGCCGCGCCCCGCTCCTCGGCGGTGATCCCGACCTTCACCATGCCTGGCCCGAACCACGCGAGATACACCCGGTACGTGCGCGGGTCGTCCGGGACCGTGTCGGCGGCCACCGAATGCGCCCGGTCGAGCCGCCCGCACTCAGGGCAGCGGCCGCCCGTGCTCGTCGCCGGCACCACGGCACCCAGCGGGCAGGCGTTGCCCCGGGCCCCGGAGCAGCGCCGCTCGCCGGACGCCCGGAAGCCGAACTCCGTTCCGTACGCCAGGACGCTCGCCCGCGTCCGCGCCCCCTTGCGCCAGCCCAGCGCGGGGCCGTCGGAGCCCTCGGGCCAACGGAGGCCGGTGCACTGCCAGTCCATGACCGCAGCGTACGGGCGGGCACTGACAACGGGCCCGGGGCTACGATTCCGGGCATGACGACGGTGCAGGACGTGGACCGGTTCGAAGCGGCCAGGCCCCGGCTGGAGGCCATCGCCTATCGCCTCCTGGGCTCGGCGAGCGAGGCCGAGGACGCCGTGCAGGACACCTATCTGCGCTGGCAGGCCGCCGACACCGGGCGGATCGAGGTCCCCGAGGCGTGGCTGACGAAGGTCCTCACCAACCTCTGCCTCAACCAGCTCACCTCAGCCCGCGCCCGCCGCGAGACGTACGTGGGCGCCTGGCTGCCCGAACCGCTGCTCGCCGGGGACCCCATGCTCGGCCCCGCCGACACGGTGGAGCAGCGCGAGTCGGTCTCGTACGCCGTGCTCACGCTCATGGAGCGGCTGACACCGGGCGAGCGGGCCGTGTACGTGCTGCGCGAAGCGTTCGGCTATCCGCACCGGGAGATCGCGGAGATCCTGGAGCTGAGCGAATCCGCCGTGCAGCAGGTGTACCACCGGGCGAAGAAGCACATCGCCGACGGCCGGACGCGCACCGAAGTGGACGAGGCCGCCGCCCGCCGGGTCATCGAGGAGTTCCTGCTCGCCGCCGCCGGAGGCCGTACCGAACCGCTCGTGGAGCTGCTGACCTCCGACGCGATCTCCATCGGGGACGGCGGCGGGAAGGTGCCCGCGCGCGCCAAGGCGTTCGAGGGTGCGAAGGCCGTGGCGACGTTCATGCGCGGCCTGCTCAAGCCGGGCAAGGCGAAGACCGCGGTCACCGGCGGTTCCGTCGAACTGCACATGACCCACGCGAACGGCTCCACCGCCGTTCTGGCGGTCGTCGGCGAACGGGTCATCGGCGTCATGTGCGTAGAAGTCACTCCGGAGGGAATCGCCTCGTTCCGCAACCAGGTCAACCCGGACAAGCTGGAACGCGCGACCCGGCGATGGGCGGCCATGGAACACGGAAAGCCGCTGCTCACGGCCTTCTGAGTGCTGAGTGACGCAGGTCACATCACTCTCCTGTCAGGAAAGCGTGGGCTACCCGGTTCAAGGGGCGAGAAACCACCCCGCAGGGGCGAACCCGCGCGAGACAGGAGCAGGCACATGCAGCAGCACCGCATCATCGTCCTCGGAGCCGGATACGCCGGAGCCATCGCGGCGGGCCGCGTCGCCAAGCGGCTGCGCCGCGAGGATGTCACCGTCACCCTCGTCAACGCGGAGCCCGACTTCGTGGAGCGCGTCCGCATGCACCAGCTCGCGGCCGGCCAGGACCTCAAGCCCCGCCCCTTCAGCGAGATGTTCGCCGGGACGGGCGTGGAGCTGAAGGTCGGCCGGGTCACCGCCGTGGACGTCGACCGCAAGGCGGTCACCGTCGAGAGCGGGGACGGCACGGAGGAGCTGGCGTACGACTCCCTCGTCTACGCCCTCGGCAGCGCCTGGAACACCCAGGGCGTCCCCGGGACCGCCGAGCACGCCCACGAGATCGCGAGCCGCCCCGGAGCGCTCCGGCTGCGCGCACGGCTGGCCGCCCTCGCGCCCGGCCAGTCCGTCCTGATCGTCGGCGGCGGCCTGACCGGCCTGGAGGCGGCGACCGAGTTCGCGGAGGCCCGCCCGGACCTCGACATCGCCCTCGCCGCGCGCGGCGGCCTAGGCGACTGGCTCTCCCCCAGCGGCCGCGCGCACGTCCGCAAGGTCTTCGACCGGCTCGGGATCACCGTCCACGAGAACGCCGCCGTCGCGGAGGTCGGCGGTGGTTACGTCACCACGGCCGAGGGCACCTCGTTCCAGGCGGCGGTCACCGTCTGGACGACCGGCTTCGCGGTCCACCCGCTCACGGCGGCCACCGCCCTGAAGACCTCTACGAGCGGCCAGATCGTGGTCGACGCGACCATGCGCTCGGTCTCGCACCCCGATGTGTACGCGATCGGCGACGCGGCCCTCGTCGCGGGCCCCGGCGGCAAGCCGCTGCGGATGTCCTGCGCCTCGGGCGTCCCCACCGCCTGGCAGGCGGCCGACGCCCTCGCGGCCCGCCTCACCGGCACCAAGATCCCGTCCACCCCGCTGCGCTACTTCAACCAGTGCGTCTCACTGGGCCGCAAGGACGGCCTCATCCAGTACGTCACCGCCGACGACCGCGCGGTCAAGGCAGCACTGAAGGGCCGCATCGCCGCGATCTACAAGGAACTGGTCTGCAAGGGCGCCGCCTGGGGCGTGGCCAACCCGACGGCCGGCCTGCCGTCCCGCCGCCGCCCGGTCACGGCCACCCAGCAGCCCGAAACGACCCGGGTGGCCGCTGCGGAGCGGTGAGGGGTGCGTAGGGCCTGGGCGGGGGGCCGCACCAGGCCCTCGGCCAATGCGGCCCCGCGCAGGAGAAGTTCGGCGGCTTCGGACCACGCAGCGCGAAAGGCGAAAGGCCCCGGATCTCTCCGGGGCCTCTCATCTGCTGTGCACTCGGCAGGATTCGAACCTGCAACCTTCTGATCCGTAGTCAGATGCTCTATCCGTTAAGCTACGAGTGCTTGTGCTTCCGGGGTTTTTTCTGCCCCGTCGGCGTTGCGAGAACAACATTACATGAACTGCGCCGGGACGCGAAATCCATTGGCCGCACCGGCCTGAGCTGGGCAGATGCCGGGAACGGACGAAGCCCCGGTCCTGGGGACCGGGGCTTCGGGGTGGTGCGGAGGCGGAGGGATTTGAACCCTCGATGGGGGGTAAGCCCCAAACCGCATTAGCAGTGCGGCGCCATAGACCGGACTAGGCGACGCCTCCATCCGCAACGCCCGCGCGAGCGCGAGTGGTGCGTGCAGATGATGACACAGCTGCACGCTGCGCCACCAATCGCGGCCTACGGTACTAGGCGGTCGGCCGCGAGGGCAAAGCGGTTGCGGTGCGCAACGCCGGGGCGTGTGGCGCGTTAGGCAGGGCGGGGGCGCCGCCCCCGCAGGTTCTTCCGCCACAGGAGTCCGCATGATGCGCCGTCTCGCTCTCACCGCTGTCGCGTCCCTCGCCGCGCTGTCCGCCGCCGCGCCCGCCGCCACCGCCGCGTCCGGGCCCCTCCCGTTGCCACTGTCCCTGCCGCTCCTCCAGGACGACGGCGCGGGGACGCGGCTCACCGTGGTCGTCTCGGGATCGGGGAACCCGGAGGCGGACGGCAGGTACGAGCTGGAGTGCGGGCCGGCCGGAGGGAGCCACCCGGTCGCGGCGCAGGCGTGCGAGCGGCTGGACCAGCTGGAGGGGGAGGGGGTGGACCCCTTCGCGCCGGTTCCCCGGGACGCGATGTGTACGCAGCAGTACGGCGGGGAAGCCACCGCCCGCGTCACCGGCACCTGGCACGGCCGCCAGGTCGACGCGTCGTTCCGGCGGACCAACGGCTGCGAGATCGGCCGGTGGAACGGTCTGCGGCCGGTCCTGCCGAACGTGCGGTGACCGGCCCCGGTGACCGGTCCGGGGACCCCTCGGCGGGTCGCCGCGGTGCGCGATGCGACTCGGAGCCGTACAACGTACGCACGAAACCTTGGTGAGAGCTCCCCCTCATCCGCAGCCCCACGCCCCTCCCCTGCCTTTAGACTCCTTCAGTGACAGCCTGAGGCCCGAGGGGCAAGATGGGGCCCGCTGTCGGCAAGGTGCAGTAATCAGGGAGGAAGCGTCGTCGTGAGCAGCAGGCCATCCCGAGGCGCTGCTCGCCTCGCAGCCATACTCGATGCCCTTCCGGACGGGCTTCTGCTCGTCAACTGCAACGGTACGGTCGTCAACGCCAACACCATCGCCCTCGAAATGTTCGAGTCGCCGGGCACCGCGCTCGTCGGCCGCGGGCTGCTCGATCTGCTGCCGGAGTTCGACTCCAAGCTGATCCCAGGGTCGATGCGCCGGCCCGAGGCCGCGGACGAGCGGGGCCGTACGAAGCCCACGCGCATGATCGCGCGGCGTACCGACGGCAACGAGTACCCCGTCGAGGTGACCAGCGCCAGCCTGGAGGACGGGCAGGCGGCCTACAAGGACGTCCAGGGCTCGTACGGCGGCAGCTACACCGGTGACGAGCTGCTGATGCTCGTCGTGCGCGACCTCTCCGGCACCGTCGACACCGAGGCCGAGCTGGCCCGCTCGCAGCGCCAGACCGAGATGATCCTGCGCGCCGCCGCCGAGGGCGTCGTCGGTACGGACACGGACGGCCGGGTCGTCCTGGTCAACCCCGCCGCCGCGCAGATCCTCGGCTTCCGGGCCAGCGATCTCGGCGGCCAGGAGCTGCATCCGCTGATCCTGCACTCGCGCGCGGAGGGCGAGCCCTTCCCGTACGAGGAGTCCCCACTCGCCGACACGCTGAAGTCGGGACGCAAACACCGGGTGCGCGGGCAGGTTCTGTGGTCCAAGAGCGGGGAACAGGTGCCGGTCGACCTGACCACCGCCCCCGTCCGCGACGGCGACCAGCTCGTCGGCGCCGTGATGACGTTCACCGACCGCCGCCCCTACGAGGAGCTGGACAAGCGGCGCAAGGACGAGATCGCCGAGCTGACCGCGAGCCACACCGCGGCCGTCAGCCAGCTCACCGAGCGGCACACCGCCGAACTTGCGGCTCTCGAGGAAGCGCACGCCGCCGAGCTGGCCGATCGCACCGAGCGTTACGCCTCCGAGCTGGAGGAGCAGTCCGAGCGGCTGACCGACCTCACCGCCCGGCACACCCAGCTGACCGCCGTGCTCGGCGAATCGCTGCGCGGCCCCCTGGAGGAACTGCGCGGCGAACTCTCCGCCCTCGCCGCCGACCCGGCCGGCCAGCTGTGGCCCGAGGCGAACCAGATCCTGCACCACCTGGCCGCCGGCTACGCGCGCATGACGACGCTCATCGACAACGTGCTCGGCTACCAGCGCCTCGACGCCGGGGCCGAGTCCCTGGTCAAGACGCGTGTGCTGCTCGACGGCGTCGTCACGGCCGGTATCGACGCCTCGGTCGAGCTGATCGGTCCCGGCCGCGCGCAGTTCGCCGTGCACGCCCCGCCGATCGAGGCGGAGGTCGACGCCGGACGCCTGGTGACCGCCCTCGCGCACCTCGTCGCGGACGTCGCCGGTGTCGACTCGACCGGCAAGGCGCGGGTCGTGCCCGGGGGCGGTTACGTCGACTCGACCGTCGTGGTCGCCGCCGCCCAGCGCGGTGACGTCGTACGCATCGAGGTGCGCGGACCGTTCGCCGGGGGAGACCCGGTGCATGTGCCGATCGTCAGCGGCATCGTCCGCGCGCACGGCGGAGTGCTCCAGACGCACGAGATGCCGGGCATGAGCGGCAGTGCGTACGTGCTCGAGGTGCCGATCGGCGCGGGTGCGGGGACCGTGGCGCCCCCGGAGCCGCCCGCCGTGCCGCAGGTGGAGGCGGCGCCTCCGGTGGCGCCCGAGTCCGTTCCCCTCGGGGAGCCCGATCATGCCGGCCCTGCGCCGACTGACGCACCGGAGGCCGGCAGGGGCCGGCGCCGTGCGCGGCGCTCCTCCACCGACGCCTTCCTGGACAGCCCCATGGGCGGCTCCGACGGCAGCGGCGAGCTGGAAGCGGCCTCCGGGGACACCGGCGCGGCCGCTCCGACCGGGCGCCGGCGTGCGCGCCGTGCGGCCCCCGCGCCCGAAGCCCCGAACGAGCTGATCCCCGCCCAGCAGGTCACCGAGGGCTCCGGACGCCGTCGCGGGCGGCCCAGCCCCGCCGAGACGGGCGCCCCGGGGCAGGCCCTCGCGCTGCCCGCGGCCGCCCCGTCGGAGGGGTCCGTGGTGACCGCCGCCGAGGGCGCGCAGGGTGGGCGGCCGCAGCTCGGGCAGACGGTGCCCCCGCAGGGCGTTCCGGCCGGGGCGCAGGTGCCGGTCGCGGCCGGCGGACACCGGGGGAACGCGGGTGACGAGGGCCGCCTCGCCCTGCCCCCCGTCGTGAACGCCGTCGAGTCCACGGCACCCGCCGCCTTCTCGAACCTCGATGACGCCGCCCGCCCGGCGCCCGCCCCGGGGGACCCGTCGGCGGAGCTGCCCGTCCCGGCACCGCAGCCGACCGGGCGACGCCGCCGCGCCCTGGCCGCCGCCCAGGAACGGGCCGCCGCCGCCGAGGCCGGCCCGCGCGTCCCCTTCGCCCTCCCGCCCGCCGACGCGGACCGGGCGGCTCCTGCTGCCGGGGGTCCGGACGCGTCCCTGGGTGCGGGGGTCGCGGGTGGGGGTGGCGTGCCGGGTTCCGCCGAGTCGGGTTCGTTTGACGTCGGCGCGGGTACGGACGAGGGCCACGCGTCCGGTTCGTACGACGTCGGTGTGGGTACGCGGAAGGGCGCCGCGCCCGATGCGTACGGCTTCGGCGCGGGTACGGACACGGCCGGTTCGAACGGCTTCGGCGCGGGTACGGACACGGCCGGTTCGAACGGCTTCGGCGCGGGTACGGACACGGCCGCCACGGCCGGTTCGCACGGCGTCGGCGCGGGTACGGACCCGACCGGTTCACACAGCGTCGGCGCGGGTACGGACGCGGCCGGGTCCGCCGCGTACCAGCCCGGGGCCGGGCTGCCGGGCGCGCCGGACGCCGACCCCGGTGCCCCCGGCGCCACCCCCTCCGACTCCCCGGCCGGCGCGCCGGAGCACGCCCCCGTGCCGCCGCAGGCCCCGCCCGCTCCCACCGGTCGGCGCCGCGCCCGCCACGGGGACACGGGCCCGCAGGAGGCGCAGCCCGCACCGTTCGCGCTGCCCGCCCAGGCCGCACCGCCGGTGCGGACCGCACCGCCCGCCGAAACCGCGCCGCCCGCCCCCGACGGCCCCGTCGCCGACCCCAGGCTCGGCGCCCCCGGCGCACCCTCCGACGCCCCCTTCGCGCCCCCGACGTCCCCGGAGCAGCACCCCGGCGGCTGGGGCGACGACGACTCCTCCGGGCAGGGCCCCGCCGCCCCGCACCCGCCGCCGCGCCGGAGACGCAGAGCACCAGGCGTACGACCCACACCACCGGCACGGCCACCCCCGCCGGCCCCCGGCCCGTCCCCGCACGCTGGCCCCCGCGCCCGACGCGCGGCGGCAGCCGCTGCCCGCCGAGGCGCCGATGCCGGGGGCGTCCGACTCGACGCAGGGGCGCGCGTTCAGCGTGCGCACGCTGGGGCAGGGCGTGCCGTTCGCCCAGCACATCGCCCACCAGCAGAACCAGACGCTGGGCGGCGGCAGCAGCGTCGGCAGGCGCCGCAAGCTGGCCGCGCCGCCGGAGCCCGAGCCCGGCCAGGACGCACGCCCCGCACCGCCCGCCCCGGCTCCGGCCCCCGCCCCCGCGCCGCCCGCGCCCTCGGCATCCGCCGCCACGCCCCCCGCCCCCACCGTGCACGGGCAGGGATCGGGGCAGCTGCTCTCCGCGCCCGCGGCCGAGGGGCGCGCGTACGCCATCGGGGCGCCCGACGAGGGCGCGGCCGAGGGGCCGGAGCCGCTGGACGGCCCCGGCGGCGCGGTCGAGGTCGCCAACCGGCCGTCCCCGCAGCCGGTCGACGACGAGCTGCCTCCCGAGCCGCTGGACAACCCGCGCCGGCTGCTCGTCTGGCCCGCGCCCGACGTCTCCACGCAGCAGGCGCTGAGCGACCGCGGTTACCGGCCGGTGATCGTGCACTCGCGCGAGGAGGTGGACGCGCAGATCGCGGCGTTCCCCGCCGCGCTCTTCGTAGACCCGCTGACCGGGCCCATCACCCGAAAGGCGCTCCAGTCCCTTCGGCAGGCGGCGGTCGCCGCCGAGGTGCCCGTACTGGTGACCGCCGGCCTGGGACAGGCGTCGCGGGAGGCTGCGTACGGTGCCGACCCGGCCGTACTCCTGAAGGCGCTCGCACCGCGCGACAGCGAACAGCACCCGCCGCGCGTCCTGCTGATCGAGGAGCACCAGGACATCGCGGCCGCGCTCACGGAGACGCTGGAACGGCGGGGCATGCAGGTCGCCTGCGCCGCGACGGACAGCGAGGCCGTGGCGCTGGCGACCCGGATGCGGCCGAATCTGGTGGTGATGGACCTGATGCAGGTACGCCGCCGCCGGGCCGGGATCGTGGACTGGCTGCGCGCCAACGGCCAGCTGAACCGCACGCCGCTGGTCGTGTACACCTCGGCCGACATCGACGAGGCGGAGCTGTCGCGCCTCGGCTCCGGCGAGACCGTGCTGTTCCTCGCGGAGCGCTCCACGAGCGACGAGGTGCAGTCCCGCATCGTCGACCTGCTCGCGAAGATCGGCACGAACTGACCGGCGCACAACCAACCGGCGTACAGAGGCATACGACGAGGGCGGTACGGGAACGCACCCGTACCGCCCTCGCCCTTTCAGTACTAGGGACTCAGAGCTGAGTGATGTCCAGCTCGCCCTGCGCGTACTGCTTGCGGATGACCTTCTTGTCGAACTTGCCGACGCTCGTCTTCGGCACGGACGGGATGACCGACCACCGCTCCGGCAGCTGCCACTTCGCGATGCCGGACTCGGCGAGGAACGCCCGCAGCGCCTCGTAGTCGGCGGTGGCGCCCTCCTTGAGGACGACGGTGGCGAGCGGACGCTCACCCCATTTCTCGTCCGGGACGGCGACGACGGCGGCCTCCGCGACGTCCGGGTGGGCCATCAGCGCGTTCTCCAGCTCGACGCTGGAGATCCACTCGCCACCGGACTTGATGACGTCCTTCGCGCGGTCGGTGAGCGTGAGGAAGCCGTCCTCGCTGATCACACCGACGTCACCGGTCTTCAGCCAGCCGTCCTCGCTGAACTTGTCCGCGGGCCGCAGCGCCTCGCCGTCCGCGCCGCCATAGTACGCACCGGCGATCCAGGCGCCGCGTACCTCCAGCTCACCGGCCGACTCGCCGTCCCACGGCAGGTGCTCGCCGGCCGGGCCGACCAGCCGCGCCTCGACGCCGGCCGGGAAGCGGCCCTGGGTGACGCGGTAGGGCCACTCCTCCTCGGGGCCCAGTCCGGCGGGCGGGTTGGCCATGGTGCCGAGCGGCGAGGTCTCCGTCATGCCCCAGGCGTGACAGAGGCGCACGCCCAGCTTGTCGTACGCCTCCATGAGGGAGGGCGGGCAGGCGGCGCCGCCGATCGTCACGTTGGCCATGGAGGTGAGGTCACGCGGGTTGGCGGTGACCTCGGCGAGCAGTCCCTGCCAGATGGTGGGCACCGCGGCCGCGTGCGTCGGGCGCTCGCGCTCGATCATGTCGGCGAGCGGGGCGGGCTGGAGGAAACGGTCCGGCATCAGCATGTTGACGCCGGACATGAACGTGGCGTGCGGCAGTCCCCAAGCGTTTACGTGAAACTGCGGAACTACGACGAGGGTGGTGTCCTTGTCCGTCAGGCCCATCGACTCGGACATGTTGACCTGCATGGAGTGCAGGTAGATCGAACGGTGCGAGTAGACGACGCCCTTCGGGTCCCCCGTGGTGCCGGAGGTGTAGCACATCGCGGCGGCCTGGCGCTCGTCCAGCTCCGGCCAGTCGAAGCTGGTGGGACGGCCGGCGAGCAGCTCCTCGTAGTCGTGCACGCGCACCGTCGCGCCGTCCAGGACGGAACGGTCCCCGGGTCCCGAGACGATCAGGTGTTCCACCGACGTCAGCTGGGAAAGCAGCGGCGCGATGAGCGGCAGCAGGGAGCCGTTGACGATGACGACCTTGTCGTCGGCGTGCTTGACGACCCAGACCAGCTGCTCGGCGGGAAGACGGAGGTTCAGCGTGTGGAGGACGGCGCCCATGGAGGGGATGGCGAGGTACGCCTCCACATGCTCCGCGTTGTTCCACATGAGCGTCGCGACTCGCTGATCGGCGTCGATGCCGAGTTCGTCGCGCAGCGCGTTGGCGAGCTGGGTGGCGCGCCGGCCGATGTCCGCGAAGCTCCGCCGGTGCGGCTCCGGCTCTCCGGTCCAGGTCGTGACCTGCGACTTCCCATGAATCGTCATCCCATGCGTCAGGATGCGGGTGACAGTCAGCGGTACGTCCTGCATGGTGCTGAGCACGGCGTCCTCCCGGTGGGCGCTACGCGGCAGTAGGGTTCCGCTGATTCTGCGCACATACCGCTTGGTATGTCACTACTTCCGGGGGTACGAATCGGTGTCGCCCCGCAATGTCACACCGCCCGGGACCGGGCCGGATCACCCTGTTCCGCCACTACGGAGGCCACCGTTCAGTGGTCCGAGGTCAGCTCCGGGTCCTCGCGGAGCTTGCCGAGCGCACGGGAGACGGCGCTCTTGACCGTGCCGACGGACACCCCGAGCACCTCGGCGGTCTGCGCCTCGCTCAGGTCCTCGTAATAGCGCAGGACGACCATCGCCCGCTGGCGGGTGGGCAGCTTCAGAACCGCGCGCCACATCGCGTCGTGCAGCGACTGCCGCTCCGCGGGGTCGGGGCCGGGGACGGCCTCCGGCTCGGGCAGTTCGTCGCAGGCGAACTCGTCGACCTTGCGCTTGCGCCACTGCGAGGTCCTGGTGTTCAGCAGGGCCCGGCGGACATAGCCGTCGAGGGCGCGGTGGTCCTCGATCCGGTCCCAGGCGACGTAGGTCTTCGTGAGCGCGGTCTGCAGCAGGTCCTCGGCGTCGCTCGGGTTGGCGGTGAGCGAGCGCGCCGCCCGCAGCAGCACCGGGCCGCGCGCCTGCACGAACGACGTGAAGGAGGGGTACGGGAGATGCGGCGCCGCCGACGTGCGCGCGGCGTGCCCGGCGCGGCCGGAGGCGCCCGGCGTGCGCGCCGACGCGTACGTGCGTACCGGTGCGGCTCCCCTGCGGGTGCTCGTGCGGACTGGCGTGGTCATGGCTCCACGCTAGGAGCGGGGCCCGCATCCCAAATCGCCCCCAGGTCCCGAAACCGGGTCCGCCTCAGGGTGTAGGACCGGGCCCCCCTCCACCTCCTGTAGGTGGAGGGGGGTGTACCCGGGGCCTCGGGGTCACCCCTGAGGCGGGCTCACCACAGGTTCGTGAAGTTCACCGCCAGGTTGTGCGTGGACTGGTCGATGTTGGTGAAGGCGGACCCGTTCACCTGCGCGGAGGTGGACTGGTTCGACGCTCCGGCGCCCGTCGCCTGCTGCTGCGAGGTCGAGGAGTTGCCCGCGTTGTCCCGGCCGACCCCGCTGCCGCTGATCGTGGCCACGCCCGCGTTCGACCCGCTGCTCGCGAACGAGCCGTTGTCCGCCTGGGCCACTCCGCCGAGGAGAACGGCGGCCAGCGGCAGCGCGGCAGCGACGGCGAGGACACGAGCGGTACGGATGCTTGCCATGTCTGTTCCTCCAGGAACCGGAAGTAGGGCTGAGGCTGAACCCGGGCCGGCGGCCGACCGCCCGGTACTGATCACGACGTCGCGGACCAAAGCTGCCCACCGCCCTACCGCCGAACCACCCACAGCTTCCGATTCCCCCGCAAGCGTGAGGAACCCCGGCCAAACCCCTGACCTGGGGCGAACTATGCGCCCAGCGCCCGCATGAGCGACCTCGAACGAGGGAAAGGCGGAGGCGGACCCGACCGGATTCGAACCGGCGTCCTCACGGCTTTGGAGACCGCGCGCGACGACCTCTGCGCTACGACCCCGCCCCCACCGGCCATCCTAGGAGCCCCGCACCCATACGAACGGCCCCCGACCGATTCGCCCGGTCGGGGGCCGTTCACCGCGGTGGGTGTGGGATTTGAACCCACGGTGACTCGCGTCACGACGGTTTTCAAGACCGTTCCCTTAGGCCGCTCGGGCAACCCACCCCGCGCCGGTGCGGTCGGTGAGGACCGGTTCGGCGCGGGGACAGCCTAGCCGGTCAGCTGTCGCCCTTGCGCTCCCCCAGGGTGACTTCGGCCGTCGCCGTCTTGCCGTCGCGCTCGTAGGTCAGGGTGACCCGGTCGCCCGGCTTGTGGGTCCAGATCTCGCCGATCAGGGTGGGGCCGCTGTCGACGACGGTGTCGTTGAACTTCGTGATGACGTCGCCCGCGCGCAGCCCCGCCTTGGCCGCCGGGCCGTCCTTCGTGACCGCCTCCGTGCCGCCCGTGCCCCGCTCCGCGATGGCGGCGCCGCCGCTCTGCTCGTCCATCGTCACCGTGGCGCCGATGACCGGGTAGACCGGCTGGCCGGTCTTGATGAGCTGCTGGGCGACGGTCGTCGCCTGGTTGATCGGGATCGCGAAGCCGAGGCCGATCGAGCCCGCCTGGCTCTGGCCGGAGCTGCCGGTCGACTGGATCGCGGAGTTGATGCCGATGACCGCGCCGCCCGAGCTGAGCAGCGGGCCGCCGGAGTTGCCCGGGTTGATCGAGGCGTCGGTCTGGAGGGCGCTCATGTACGAGTTGCTGCCGCCGTTGCCGTCACCGGAGGCGACCGGGCGGTTCTTCGCGCTGATGATGCCCGTGGTGACCGTGTTGGACAGGCCGAACGGGGCGCCGATGGCGATCGTCGAGTCGCCGACCGCCACCTTGTCCGAGTTGCCCAGCGGCAGCGGGGCCAGGGACTGCGGCGGGTTCTTCAGCTTGATGACGGCGACGTCGTAGCCCTGGGCCCGGCCGACCACCTCGGCGTCGTACTTCTTGCCGTTGGAGAACGTCGCCGTGAGCTGGCCGCTGTCCGCCGCCGAGGCCACCACATGGTTGTTCGTGAGGATGTGGCCTTCCTTGTCGTACACGAAGCCGGTGCCCGTGCCGCCCTCGCCGTCGCCCCCTTGTGCCTCGATCGTCACGACGCTCGGCAGCGCCTTCGCGGCGACTCCGGCGACCGTGCCCGGGTCGCGCTTGAGGTCCTGCGGGTTCGCCGACGCGGAGACCGTGGTCGAGCCGGCGTCGTCGTTGCGGTCCGCGGCCCAGTAGCCGAGGGCACCGCCGATGCCGCCCGCCACGAGCGCCGCCACCACCACGGCGGCCACCAGACCGCCCGCACCGCGCTTGCGCGGCGCCTCGGGCGTGTGCGTCCCGCCGGGCGGACCCCACACCGGACCGCCGCCGCTGCCGTGCGCCCCCTGGGCGTACGCCGGGACGGCGGGCGGCGGCGGAGGCCAGCCCGCGTCGGCCGCGGACTGCGGCGGGGGCGGGGGCGCGTACTGGGGGTTCGTCGGGTAGGCGGCCGTCTGCGCGGTCCCGGGGTCCGGCGCGGAGGGGACGGGGGCGGCCTGCTGGTCCGGCGCCTGCGCGACCGGCTGCTGCCTCGTGGCCGTCTCGTCCGGGTGGGAGGCGGCAGGGGGCGCGTCCTCGGGGTGCGCCTGGGGAGCGTCGGCCGGCACGGGAGGTACGGACGGGGCGGCCTCGGCCGCGTTGCCCTCGTTGCCCTCGTTCTCGGTGCTCACAGCTCTTTACTCCTCGGTTCCACATCAGTCATTCGGCAAGAGATCCGCTGTGTACGTGTCCGCAGTCAGCTTTTCCCACGACACGTCAGGCCACTGTAAGCAGGAGCTGTGCATCTGCGCACGACCCTTACATCGGACAAAACGGCCCCGCGTCGCAAGGTGTGCACGGCCGTGTTCCCGCGGTGACACCATGACCCGGGTGAACCGAGCACGGAAGCAGCACCCCATGCAGCATCCCATCCAGGTCATCGCCCACCGGGGCGCGTCCGACGACGCCCCCGAGCACACCCTCGCCGCGTACCGGAAGGCGATCGAGGACGGTGCCGACGCCCTGGAGTGCGACGTACGCCTCACCGCCGACGGCCACCTCGTCTGCGTACACGACCGCAGGGTGAACCGTACGTCCAACGGACGTGGCGCGGTCTCCGCCCTGGAGCTCAACGCCCTCGCCGCCCTCGACTTCGGCTCCTGGAAGGACCGCGACGACACGGAGTCCCCGGACTGGGACCCGGTGCCCGGCGAGCTCACCTCCGTACTCACCCTGGAACGGCTGCTGGAACTCCTCGTGGAGACGCGGGCGTCCGGGCGGCCGCTCCAGCTGGCCATCGAGACCAAGCACCCGACCCGCTGGGCGGGACAGGTCGAGGAACGCCTCCTGCACCTGCTGAAACGCTTCGAGCTCGACGCCCCGCCACCGGCCGGCACCCCTGCGCCGGTACGCGTCATGAGCTTCTCGGCCCGCTCGCTGCACCGCGTCCGGGCGGCCGTGCCCCATCTGCCCACCGTCTACCTGATGCAGTTCGTGTCGCCCCGGCTGCGCGACGGACGGCTGCCCGCCGGGGCGCGGGTGGCCGGGCCCAGCGTCCGGATCGTGCGCAGCCATCCCGGCTACATCGAGCGGCTCCACCGGGCCGGGCACCGGGCGCACGTCTGGACGGTCAACGAGCCGGAGGACGTCGACCTCTGCGTACGGCTCGGCGTCGAGGCGATCATCACCAACCGGCCCAAGCAGGTCCTGGCCCAGCTCGGCCGTTCGTGACAGCGGCGCGTCTCTGCGTATGAACGCATCAGCTCATCTGCTCATCAGGAGATCAACTACAGGGAGTACACCGGCGCACTCGGACTGTGCCTGTTCGTGACGAGTGCGTCACTGACAGCCCCTTGGCCGGTTTCCGGCACAGCCCAGGAGGGCATCCACTCCGTGGCGTGGGGGCAAAGGAGGTCTCGGGGGTGGCGTTGGTGGTGGCACAGGAGGTGCCCACGTCGTCGAGCATGGCCGTTCCCCATGGCCCTGCGGGCGTGGGCCAGGCGCGGCACCGGATGCGCGAGCAGTTGCGCAGCCATGGGGTGCCGGATTCGGTCGTCGACGATGCGGTGCTGATTCTTTCCGAGCTGCTCAGCAATGCCTGCCGGCACGGCAGGCCGCTGGGCCGGCAGACCGAGGCGGGAGACGGCGACGTGCGCGCCGCCTGGCGTGTCGACAGGACGGGCGGGCTGACCGTCGAGGTGACGGACGGCGGCGGCCCGACCCGGCCGATTCCGGCCACCCCCTCGGTGACCGCTCGCGGCGGCCGGGGGCTCAACATCATCAGTGCCCTGGCCCAGGAGTGGGGCGTACGGGACGACGCGCCGGGCGAGGTCACCGTCTGGGTGCTGGTCGACGGGGGCCGCGGCTCCCGCAGTGCGCGGGGCAGCGGCCGGCCGGCCGGGATGACCGGACTGCCGGGCACACCGAGGGCCGCCGTCGTGCCGGGGCTCGAAGGGCTGGATTTCAGCGGTGCGTTCGACGACGCGTTCGATGACGCGGGCTGAACACCCGGGCGGGGCCGTGCGGGTCGCGTACGCGGACCGGGTCGGCCGTACGCGCGGTGACGCCCGGGGCGACTAGGCTCGCGGGCCAGACCGCACCGTCGCACTCGGGAGTAAGCCCACCATGGCGAAGAAGCGCCCTCAGACCAAGGCCGGGAAGCAGCAGCTCAAGGACGCCGAGATCCCGGTGGTCGGGGCTCGCGAACCCTGCCCGTGCGGTTCGGGCCGCCGCTACAAGGCGTGTCACGGCCGCGCCGCGGCACAGGCGGTGACCGAGCTGGTCCAGCGTCCGTTCGAGGGCCTGGCCGGCGAGTGCGACTGGGTCGCGCTGCGCGAGCTGGTCCCGGCGGCCACGGCCGCGCTGACGCTCAAGGGCGGCCTGCCCGAGGGCGTGCCGTCGGTGACGCTCGCGACGGTCCTGCCGATGGCCTGGCCCGCGCTGCGCCGTGACGACGGGTCCGTCCTGCTCGCCCTCCAGAACGACACCTCCTCCGGCGACCTCAGCCGGGACCTCGCGGACACGCTGAGCCGCGCGCTGGAGGCCGAGCCCGGTTCGCCCGTGGCCGCCCGCCGGGTGCCGGCCGACGGCCCCCGGTTGCAGGACCTCCTGGACGACGAGGCGCCCTTCGAGCCGGTCGTCCACTCCGGCTTCGAGTTCTGGGTGCCGGACTCGGAGAACGCCACGGCCGAGGTGTCCGCCTCGCTCGAACGTGCGAACGAGGCGGCGATCCCCACCGCGCTGCTGTCGGGCGTGGACGCCGCCTACTGGTGCGAGACGCCGGAGAAGAACCACCTGCGCTGGGTCATGCCGCACGCCGAGGAGCAGCTGCTCGACGCGCTCGCCCGGCTGCACGCGGCGGGCGAGTCCTCGCTCGGCGAGTCCACCCGGCTGGTCGGCTCGTTCCGGGCGCACGGGCTGATGGTCCCGGTCTGGGACCTGCCGAGCGCGATGGGCGCCGAGGACTGCGAGAAGCCCGCCGCCGCGTTCGCGGAACGGCTCGCGACGGCGCTCGCGTCGGACGCGCCGCTCACCGCCGAGGAGCGGCGGGCGCGCGGCGGCCTCACCAACCGCCAGGTGACGCTCAGCTGACCGTGACCGCCGCTCGACCCGGACGGTGACTCCCGTCACAACTCGCCGTACTGGCAGGTAAATCGCTGTCCGAATACGCGAGATCGAATTTGCGAACGGCAGATCTCTTGTTACGGTTCAAGAAGCCCGGTCGCTGGTGCATCCCCCGTCGCCAGCGATCGGGCATCCTCATTTCCGGGTACGGCGCGCTCCGCGCCCCCGGGGCGCACAGGCCCGCGTACGGCCTCTCCAGGACCGCCCCGCCCTCACCCCGCCCCAGCCCCTCCGCGCGATGGCCCGGCGTCAGCCCTGCGGCCGAGGCAGCCGGTTGGACCTGCGCCGGGACGGGAACGCCCCCGAGCCGCCATCAGAAAGCCTCGCCCCGCCGGGTTTTGCGGCGCCCGAATTCCGCGGCATCACCGACACCTCCGGACAAACGGATGCGCCACAAGCAACCCCGGCGCTTACCCGGAAATCGTGAAGCGAGACGGAAGGAAGTGGGAGGAGTGAGGAAGAACGGAAGGGATTCACCGGAGACCGGACAGAGAAGCGACAGAACTCCGTAATGAATGCCGTCCGAAAGAACACGCGCGCATCAGAATCTGGCCAACCCTGCCCTCAACCGTTCAGTGCGTAAGTCTGCTACCGCCGTCCGGGGCACTCGTGCTCGCCTCGACCAGGGCGTCCAGCACGGCCTCGACATCGGGCAGCCAGGGCGCCACGACCGGCGTGGCGGCGGCGCCCTTGGGGCGTGAACCCGGAGTGCGCTCCGGCGCGCGCTCCCAGCGGACCTGCCCCGTGCCGATCTCCGACGGCGGCAGGACCACATAGCCGCCCTCCCCGTGGAATCGCAGCGAGCTCGGCACCCGGTCCTGTGCGTACAGCAGCTCGCCGAGCCGCTCCAGGGTGTACGGGGCGACCAGCAGCGCCCACCGGGTAGGCGTCGCCACCACGGGGCCCAGGCGCAGGCCCGCCCGGTCGAGCGCGGCCAGCGCGCGGGCACCGGCCACCGCCGGCAGGCTCAGGGCGCACGGCGCACGGCCGCCCGTGGCGAGCAGCACCGGCGCGGTCGGCCGGTTCGTCCACCACCAGCGCACCATCCGGGCATCGGTGGTCGCGGCGAGCAGCCCGGGGTCGAAGGGGTGCGCGCCGGGCACCGCGCACTCGGGATCGGGGCACGCGCAGCGGCGGCCGAGGTCGCCGCCCTCACGCAGCCCCGCTCCGGGGAGCACGGGCCACTGCCACTCCGTGGCACAGGTCAGGGCCGCGTCGAGCCGGGCGGAGCCGCCCCTGCGGCCGAGCCTGCGTCGCCTTCCGAGGATCTCGCGCATGAGCGCTCGTTCCTTTCCGTTGAACGCCGAGGGTCCGCCTCGCATCGTGCGCGGTCACACCATGCCTGCGGATCTTCTGGGTGTACGTGCTCGTCGAGCCTGCGGTACGGGTCGTTCGTCGGTACCGAGCGTGAGCCGTGCTGAGCCGGATCGAGCTGCTTGCGGTCGGCATCGTGGCGAGGTGCGGGACGCACGGCGCTCCTGCTGTCCGTGCGTGCGGCCTCGCCACTCGGGGGTGGGGCGCGGCCGTCACAAGAGAGGACGTCCGGACCTGCTGCCGGGTTCCGGGGGCGGGCGGGGCCACCCCTGGCCATCCAAAGAATTACGTACCCAGCATGCCCGGAATGACGCGCCCCTGGGACTTCACCCGGAGGTGCACCCCCGTCGGGCAGACCCAGTCGACCGCTAATGCACACGACGAGGTGCGTTTTTTGGCCAAGTTGATTAAGGCGCGGACACCGGGTTTTCCGGGGGGACAATGCTGGACATCGCCTCACTTGTGCGTGTACATGTGGATGCACTGGTAGCGGCGCAGAATGACATGGGGGTTTGCGATGCTATTCGACGGAACAGACCGCTCGGAAAGCCGGCGACCATGAGCGCTCCGCACCTGCCAAAAGTGGCTGGAATCGATCCAACAGTTCCGGTTTCGGATGAGACTGCCGGGCCGATCGAGGCACTGCCCGCCGCACCCGGTGCCTACATCCAGGACCGGCTCGCCGGCTGGGTCTCCGACCTCACCACGCTCCACGAGCTCACCGAGCGCCTGGCCGGAACCAGCACCCTGGACGACGCACTGCACGAGTTCCTCGACGCCGGGGCCGCCCTGGTCGGCGCCCGCCGGGGCCTGGTCGCCTTCGAACCGTCCGACCGGCGCGGCCCCGTCAGCACCATCGGGCTCGGGCTGGCCCACGCCGAACTGGGCCAGATCGAGACCGTGCCGCGCAGCGCCACCTCGTACGGACGCATCCTGGAGGGCCTGCCCAACCCGGACGGCCCGCTCACCACCCCCGATCTGCTCGGCGACACCGGTCTGGACCCCCGCAGACGCGAGGTCGCCGCCCGCCTCGGCTACGCCGCCAGCTACGCCCTGCCCCTCGCCCACGCGACGACCGGACGGCTCGGCGCCGCCGTCTGGCTCTACGACGAGCCTGCCGAACCCCTGGAACGCCAGCGCCACCTCGTCGGCCTGTACGCCGGATACGCCTCCGAGCACCTGGCCCGCCTGCTGGAACTGGAACGGGCCAGGGCGGATGTCGCCACCGTGACCGAGGAACTGCTGCCCACCCGGCTGCCCCGGATCCCCGGCGTCCAGCTCGCCGTGCGCCACGAGGTGGCCCCCCAGGGCGGCGGCGACTGGTACGACGCCCTGGCCCTGCCGGAGGGCGGCCTCGGGCTCGCCGTCGGATCGGTCGGCGGCTCGGGCCCCAGCGCGCTGGCCGCCACGGGGCGGCTGCGCGCCGGGCTGCGCGCGTACGCCGTGATGGAGGGCGAGGACCCCGTCGCGGTCCTCTCCGACCTCGAACTGCTGCTCCGGCTGACCGAGCCGGCCCGTTCCGCGACCGCCCTCTTCGCGTACTGCGAACCGGCCCGCCGCAGGCTCCTGCTCGCCGGGGCCGGACACACCCCGCCCTGATCATCGGCGAGCGCCGCACCGCGTACGTGGAGACCACGCTCTCCGCCCCGCTGGGCATGCTGTCCTGCTGGGAGGCGCCCAGTGTGGACATCACGCCCGCACCCGGCGAGACGGTTCTGCTGTACACCGACGGCCTCCTGCGCCGGGCCGGCGACTCGATGGACCGGGCGTACGCCCGCCTCCTCTCGGCGGCGGCGAGCGTCCCGAGGGCGCTGCGCGGGGACGCCGCCGCGGTGGCCGACCATGTGGTGCGCACGGTGCTGCCGGACGGGGCCGGGCGGGCGCACCGCACCGAGGACGTGGTCGTGCTCGCGGCCCGGTTCGACTGAGCCGGGACCTTCCTGTGTAAGAGGTCTTCCGGCCCTGGGCCCCCTTCCGTACGCCCGTACGATGGAGGAGGTCCAGTGTCGTATCAAGGAGAACAGTCGTGTCTGAGGAGTTCCCGGAGACCCCGGAGACCGAAGAGACAGAGCCGGTCAAGCAGCGGAAGAACGGCCTGTACCCGGGCGTGTCCGACGAGCTCGCCGCCAGCATGAAGTCCGGCTGGGCCGACACCGAGCTGCACGGCCTGGAGCCGATCGCCCAGGCCGGTCACACGGCCGACCGCCGCGCCGCACTGTCCGCGCGCTTCCCCGGCGAGCGGCTGGTCATTCCCGCCGGCCGGCTGAAGACCCGTTCCAATGACACCGAGTACGCCTTCCGCGCCTCCACCGAGTACGCGTACCTCACCGGTGACCAGACGCAGGACGGCGTCCTCGTCCTGGAGCCGACGGACGACGGCCACGAGGCCACCATCTACCTGCTGCCCCGCTCGAACCGGGAGAACGGCGAGTTCTGGCTCGACGGCCAGGGCGAGCTGTGGGTCGGCCGCCGCCACTCCCTCGCCGAGGCCGAACAGCTGCTGGGCATCCCCGCCAAGGACGTGCGCGAGCTGCCCGCCGCGCTGGCCGAGGCCACCGGCCCCGTCCGCAACGTCCGCGGCCACGACGCCGGCATCGAGGCCGCCCTCACCGACAAGGTCACCGCCGAGCGCGACGAGGAGCTGCGGGTCTACCTCTCCGAGGCGCGCCTGGTGAAGGACGCCTTCGAGATCGCCGAGCTGGAGAAGGCGTGCGACATCACCGCACGCGGCTTCGAGGACGTCGTGAAGGTCCTCGACAAGGCCGAGGCCACCAGCGAGCGCTACATCGAGGGAACGTTCTTCCTGCGCGCCCGCATCGAGGGCAACGACATCGGGTACGGCTCGATCTGCGCCGCCGGCCCGCACGCCACCACCCTGCACTGGGTGCGCAACGACGGTGCCGTCCGCTCGGGCGAGCTGCTGCTGCTGGACGCCGGGGTGGAGACCAACGACCTCTACACGGCCGACGTGACCCGCACCCTTCCCATCAGCGGGACGTTCACTCCGCTCCAGCGCAAGATCTACGACGCGGTGTACGAGGCGCAGGAGGCGGGTATCGCCGCGGTCAAGCCCGGCGCCGACTTCCGCGACTTCCACGACGCCGCACAGCGGGTGCTCACCGAGAAGCTCGTCGAGTGGGGCCTGCTCGGCGACCTGTCGGTGGAGAAGGTCCTGGAGCTGGGCCTCCAGCGCCGCTGGACCCTGCACGGCACCGGCCACATGCTCGGGATGGACGTCCACGACTGCGCCGCCGCGCGCACCGAGGCGTACGTGAACGGCACGCTCGAGCCGGGTGTCTGCCTCACCGTCGAGCCCGGTCTCTATTTCCAGGCCGACGACCTGACCGTGCCCGAGGAGTACCGCGGCATCGGCGTCCGGATCGAGGACGACATCCTCGTCACCGAGGACGGCAACCGGAACCTCTCGGACAAGCTGCCCCGGAGCGCCGACGAGGTCGAGGCGTGGATGGCCCGGCTCAAGGGCTGACCCGCCGCCTGGCCTACGTACGGAAGGGCGCCCCGCTCAGGACACCATGAGCAGGGCGTCCTTCCGCCATTTCAGGACCTTGTCGAAGCTCACGACCGCGCCGGTGCACCCCGGGCGGTTGCCGAAATGGACGTGGTCGGCGAGCTGTTCGATCAGGCACAGGCCCCGTCCCTCCTCGGCGGTGACGGGCGGATGCGACGCGCACTGCGGGTCCGGCAGTCCGCTCCCGGGCTGCCGCTCCGACGTGTGGGGCCCGCCCCGGGTGGGGAAACCGGGCCCCGAATCGGCGACTTCGATGCGGCACTTCTCGCCGTCCAGATACGCGGTGACCCGGTACTGGCCACTGGGCGTGGCCGACGGATCCTCCCAGACATCCGGATCCCTTCCGGCGCCGTCGGAGATGGCGTCGTGCTCGCCGCCGTGCTCGACCGCGTTCGCACAGGCTTCGCTGAGCGCGAGAGACAGGTCGAAGCAGATGTCCGGATCCACGCCCGCGGATTCCATCGTGCCGACCAGAAACCGACGGGCGAGCGGGACGCTCGCAGCGTCGCGCCGCAAATGGAGTGACCACCAGATGCTCATGCTCCGGCCTCCTGGTTGCGGCTAGACATACCGCTACGTATTGCCGCACCGGGGCGGTCGTAAGCACGCGCGTGCTCTGTTGCCGCTCATTCGGCGGATAGCCGGATGCGGCCACACCGGTGTATCCCGGTCCCCCATGCCCGTTACACCCGACCCGGGAGCCGCCGGAACCCGCGCGAACGGCCCTGCTCACGCCCATTCCGGCCGGAAGACGACCTTCCGGACCTGCCGTACGGAGGCGGGGTGCCGGGTGCGATGATGGGCCCGCCATGTCTGTGTCTGTGGGACGCGCCGGAGCCGGTCTACGGCTACTGAGGGCCGCGGTGTTCGCCGCGGTCTGCGTCGCGTTGTCCGCGGCCGGGCACGCGCTGGCCGCCTGCGCGACCGTCCCCTGGTGGACCCTGCTCGCCGGATTCCTCGGCGTCCTCGCGGTGGCCGTCCCCCTCGCCGGACGCGAACGCTCACTGCCCTCCATCGCCGCGGCCCTGGCCGGTGGACAGCTCGCCCTGCACACCCTGTTCGGGCTGGGCACGCACACCATGTCCCCCGGGGCGAGCGGCGGCGACGACGCGCTGATCCGGTTCGCGGCGGGCCTCGTCTGCGGCGCCGGACCCCAGCAGCTGAACGCCGCCGACGCGCGGCACATCGTCGGCACCGCGGGCATCGACCCGGCGGCGGTGACCGCTCAGGCGCACCAGCATCTGGCCGCCGCCCCTTCCGGCCCCGCCTGGGCCACCCCGGCCGGCCTCCTCCACACGCTTCCCAGCCTGCCCATGCTCCTCGGGCACCTGCTGGCCGCCCTGGCCACCGGCTGGCTGCTGCGGCGGGGCGAGGTCGCCCTCTTCCGGCTCGCCCGGCTCTCGGCGCACGGTGCCCAGCAGGTCGCGGCCGGGGCGCGGCTCCGGGCGCTGCGGGACGCGTTCCGGCTCGTCGCCGCTCTGCGCAGCGGCCTGGCCGGCGAGGCCGCGACCGGGCCGCGCACCCCTCGTACCGCCGTGGACGCACCGCGCCCGGCCACCGGGGATCCGTTGCAGCACCTGGTGATCAGGCGCGGGCCGCCCTCCGTGCTCGCCCTCGCAGCCTGACGCGACGCCCTCCACGCGATGCGCCCCCGCCCCTTCGGGCTTCGGCGCGCACTCGGTCCGTTCGGAAGTGGCGTCGCGATGCCGGTGCGCACCCGTGCGCCGGAGCACCTTCCCTTCGTGCCCTGTGGAGTGATCCCTGTCATGAACGTTTCCCGTATCGCCCTCGTCGGCGGCGTCGCCGCCTCCACCGTGCTGCTGCTCGCCGGCACGGCCTCCGCCCACGTCAGCGTCCAGCCCCAGGGCGAGGCCGCCAAGGGCGGCTACGCCGTCATCAACTTCAAGGTCCCCAACGAGCGTGACAACGCCTCGACGACCAAGCTCGAAGTGAACTTCCCGACCGACCACCCGCTGGCGTCCGTCATGCCGCAGCCGGTGCCCGGCTGGGACATCAAGGTGACGAAGAGCAAGCTGGCCAAGCCGCTGGAGATGCACGGCAAGACGATCGACGAGGCCGTCTCCAAGGTCACCTGGACCGGCGGCAAGATCGAGCCCGGCCGCTTCCAGCAGTTCCCGCTCTCCGTCGGCCAGCTCCCGGAGGACGCCGACCAGCTGGTGTTCAAGGCGATCCAGACGTACTCCAACAAGGAGGTCGTGCGCTGGATCGAGGAGCCCAAGGAAGGCGCCGACGAGCCCGAGACCCCCGCGCCCGTCCTCAAGCTGACGGCTGCGGCCGACGACGCGCACGGGGCGGCCGGCGCGGACGCGAAGCCCTCGGACGCGGCTGAGAAGAGCGGCGAGACCACCGCCGCTTCGGCGTCCTCCTCCGACTCCGAGGACAACACCGCCCGGGTGCTCGGCATCGTCGGCATCGTCATCGGCGTCGCCGGCGTCGCCTTCGGCGTTCTGGCCGGGCGCCGTCGTACGGCCTGACCGGCCCCCACGGGGGCCAGGCTGTTCCTGGCCCCCACCCGCTCCACCGACCCCTCAGGAACAGTGCTCCATGGTTAAGAAGATCGTTCCGGCCGCGGCGCTCGTCGTCGCGGCCGCGCTCACCCTGTCCGCCTGCGGCGGCAGCGACAACGACAGCAAGAAGCCCGTGGCCGACGTGTCGATGCAGACCAAGACGCAGGCCGCGACGGTGCTCGACCAGCCGTTCACCAAGCCCGACCTCGTCCTGACCGACACGCACGGCAAGAAGTACGACCTGCGCAAGGAGACCAAGGGCAAGCCGACGCTCATCTACTTCGGCTACACCAACTGCCCCGACGTCTGCCCGCTCATCATGAGCAACATCGCCATCGCCAAGAAGTCCCTGCCCAAGGCCGACCAGGACAATCTCCGGGTCGTCTTCGTCACCACCGACCCGGAGCGCGACACCCCGGCCTCCCTCGGCAGCTGGCTCAAGGCGCAGGACCCCTCCTTCATCGGTCTCACCGGCGACTTCCCGGCCATCCAGGCGGGCGCCCGGCAGATCGGCATCGGCATCTCCGCGCCGAAGAAGGAGAAGGACGGCACGGTCGTCTCGATGCACGGCTCGCAGGTCATCGCCTTCTCCCCGAAGACCGACAAGGGCTACGTGCTGTACAGCGAGGACACCACGCCCGACGACTACACCAAGGACCTCCCCAAGATCGTCAAGGGGGAGAACCCGTGAACCACCGCACCACCCTCGCCGCCGTCCTGGCCGTGACCGCGGGCCTGACGCTGGCGGGGTGCTCGACCTCCTCGGACAAGCCCGCGCTCAAGGTCGTCGGCGGGTTCATGCCGCAGCCCGTCAACGACATGGCGGCCGGCTTCCTCGTCGTGCGGAACAACGGCACCGGCGACGACCGCCTCACCTCGGTCACCAGCCCGCTCTCGGACGACGTCACGATCCACGAGACGAAGAACGATGTCATGCGGAAGGTGACGTCCTTCGACGTGCCCGCGGGCGGTGAGCTGGACCTCGAACGTGGTGGCAACCACATCATGTTCATGAAGCTCAAGAAGCAGCCCAAGCAGGGCCAGAAGGTGTCCGTGGAACTGCACTTCGAGAAGGCCGGCGCGATCGAGGTCGACCTTCCCGTGAAGGAGACCACCCACAACCCGAAGAAGCAGTGAGGGACTGACACGCCATGACAGCCACCGCCCCGCCCTTCGGGCCGCCCCCGTCCGCCTTGCGCCGGCCGCTCGCCGCGGCCGGACTCCTCACCGCGCTGCTCGGCGCGGTACTCGGCCTGCTGCTGGCCGTCGCGGCCCCCGCGTCGGCCCACGCCGCGCTCACCGGGAGCGATCCGCAGGACGGGGCGGTGGTCGCCACGGCACCCACGCAGGTCACCCTCACCTTCTCCGAACAGGTCGCCCTCGGTCCGGACTCCATCCGCGTCCTGGACCCCTCGGGCAAGCGCGCCGACACCAAGGCCGCCCCGCGCGACCTGCACAGCGGGTCCACCGTGAGATACGGCGTCGCCCTGCGCGGCGGCCTCGACGACGGCACGTACACCGTGGCCTGGCAGGCGGTCTCCGCCGACAGCCACCCGGTCTCCGGGGCCTTCACCTTCTCCATCGGAGCGCCCTCCGAGACCACCGTCGCCCTCCCCGACAGCGAGGCCGGCGGCGGGCTCGTCGGCACGCTCTACGACATCGCGCGCTACGCCGCGTACGCCGGCTTCATCGTGCTCGCGGGCGGCGCCGCCTTCGTCCTGGCCTGCTGGCAGCGCGGTGCGGGTGCGCGACCGCTGCAACGTCTGGTGGTACGCGGCTGGCTGACGCTCACCGCGGCGACGATCGCGATGCTGCTCCTGCGCAGCTCGTACACCGGCTCCGGAAAGCTCGGCGACGTCCTCGACCTGGACGGCCTCAAGGCAGTCCTCGACACCAAGCCCGGTGCCGCCCTGGTCTCGCGGCTCCTGCTGCTCGGCGCCGGCGCGCTGTTCGTGGCGGTGCTCTTCGGCACGTACGCCAAGCGCGAGGACCCGCGCGAGAAGAGGGACCTCACCTTCGGCCTCGCCATCGGCGGCGCGGTCATCGCCGCCGGTATCGCCGGCACCTGGGCGCTCGCCGAGCACGCGTCGACCGGCATCCAGCCCGGCATCGCCATGCCCGTGGACGTGCTCCACCTGCTGGCCGTCGCCGCCTGGCTGGGCGGGCTCGTGGCGCTGCTGACCGCCTTGTACCGCACGCCCGACCTGACGTCGGCGGCCGTACGCCGCTTCTCCACGATCGCCTTCGTCAGCGTGGTCGTCCTCGTCGCGACGGGCGTCTACCAGTCGTGGCGCCAGGTCGGTACGTGGTCGGCGCTGACCGGTACGGGTTACGGGCAGCTGCTGCTGGTCAAGGTGGGGCTCGTCGCCGTCCTGGTGGGCATCGCGTCGATGTCGCGCCGGTGGACGGGGAAGCTCGCGGAGGGCGGCGATGCCCCGGCCGCGGTCACGCCCGAGGCCGACGAGGAGCCCGAGGCCGAACCGGACACCGCCGAGGACCCCGCGCGGGCCGCTCAGCTCGCCCGGCAGCGGGCCGCAGTGGCCACCGCCGAGAAGAAGCGGATACGCGACGCCGACCCCGGCCGGTCGGGCCTGCGCCGCTCCGTACTGGCCGAGGTCGGCGTCGCCGTGGCGCTGCTCGCGGTGACCACCGTCCTCACGTCGACCGAGCCGGGCCGTACGCAGGAAGAGGCGGCACGCTCCACGTCGGCGGCGGCCGGGCCCGTGGACAGCGGCCCCGTCAACCTCGCGCTGCCCTTCGACACGGGCGGTGCGAACGGCAAGGGCACGGTACGGATGGACATCGACCCGGGCCGCACCGGCGCCAACGTGATCCACCTGTGGATCGAGGACCCCGCCAAGAAGCCCATGGACGTCCCCGAGGTGAAGATCGCCTTCACCCTGGAGTCCAAGGACATCGGCCCCCTGCCGGTCGTCCCGGTCCGGCTGACCGAGGGGCACTGGACCGCCACCGGCCTCCAGCTCCCGATCGCGGGCGACTGGAAGGTCGCGGTGACGGTGCGGACCTCCGACATCGACCAGACGACGGTCGACAAGAACGTGAAGATCGGCTGAGCAGGACCGTGAGCGGAAAAAGCAAGAACAGCGACACCAGCAACACCCCTGCCCTCTCCCGGCGGCGGCTGCTCTCCACCGCGGGCGCCGCCGGGGCGACCGGGCTGGTCCTCGGCGCGGCCGGCGGCGCCACCGGCTATGCCGCGACCCGGGACGAGGCACCGGCCGCGCTGACCACGGTCGGCTCCACCGAGGTGATGTTTCACGGGAAACATCAACCGGGGATCACCACTCCGCTTCAGGCATCCGGTCATCTGATCGCCTTCGACCTCGCCCCCGGGGCCGGGCGCAAGCAGGCCGCCGCCCTGATGCGCCGGTGGTCCGCGGTGGCCCAGCGGCTGATGTCCGGTGAACCCACCGAGGGCGCGGCGGACGGCCCTGGACACGACACCGGAGTCGCGCTGGACGCGGGCCCGTCCTCGCTCACCGTCACCTTCGGCTTCGGCGCCACCTTCTTCGAACGCACGGGCCTCACCGCGCACCGCCCGCCGGGGCTCGACCCGCTGCCGCCGTTCTCCTCCGACCACCTCGACGCCGGCCGGTCCAACGGGGACCTGTGGGTCCAGATCGGCGCCGACGACGCGCTCGTGGCCTTCCACGCGCTGCGGGCCGTACAGAAGGAGGCCGCCTCGACGGCCACCGTGCGCTGGCAGATGAACGGCTTCAACCGCACGCCCGGCGCGACGGCGAAGCCGATGACCGCCCGCAACCTGATGGGCCAGATCGACGGCACCGGCAATCCGAAGCCCACGGACGACGACTTCGCCACGCGCGTGTTCGTGCCCGGCGGCCAGGACCCGGCGTACGACTGGCTCACGGGCGGCTCGTACGCGGTGGTCCGGCGGATCCGGATGCTCCTGGACGACTGGGAGAAGCTTCCGGTGGAACGCCAGGAGCGGGTCATCGGCCGGCGCAAGGCGGACGGCGCCCCGCTCAGCGGCGGCACCGAGACCACCGCGATGGACCTCGACAAGGCGGGCCCGGACGGCAAGCCGCTGATCCCGGACAACGCGCACGCCCGGATCTCGTCGCCCGAACGCAACAGCGGTGCGGCGATGCTGCGCCGGCCGTTCTCGTACCACGACGGGATCTCCCGGGACGGCACGCCGGACGCCGGGCTGCTGTTCATCTGCTGGCAGGCCGACCCGCTGCGCGGCTTCGTCCCGGTGCAGCGCAAGCTGGACCGGGGGGACGCGCTCTCCCCCTTCATCCGCCACGAGGCGAGCGGGCTGTTCGCGGTGCCGGGCGGGGCGGCGGCCGGTGAGTACGTGGGCCAGCGGCTTCTGGAGTCCTGAGCCGCGGAGGCCCGCCCGTACGGGCCTTCCGCGCCGCCACCGCGCATTAGGGTGACGGTATGTCCGCCACGCGCTACGCCTATCTCGGCCCCGAAGGCACCTTCACCGAGGTCGCCCTCCGTACGCTCCCGGAAGCCGCCACCCGCGAACTCGTCCCGATGGTCTCCGTACCGGCGGCTCTGGACGCGGTGCGCAACGGAACGGCCGCCGCGGCACTCGTACCGATCGAGAACTCCGTCGAGGGCGGCATCACCACCACCCTCGACCAACTCACCAGTGGCGAGCCGCTGATGATCTACCGCGAGGTGCTGCTCTCCATCACCTTCGCGCTGCTCGTACGGCCCGGCACCGAGCTGTCCGACATCAAGACGGTCACCGCACACCCGGCCGCGCAGCCGCAGGTGCGCAACTGGATGGCCGCCCATCTCCCGCAGGCGGTATGGGAGTCGGCGGCATCCAACGGGGACGGCGCGCGGCTCGTGCAGGAGGGCCGCTACGACGCCGCCTTCGCGGGGGAGTTCGCGGCGGAGAGGTACGGACTCGAACCGCTGGTCACCGAGATCCACGACGCGGAGAACGCGCAGACCCGCTTCGTGCTCGTGGGCCGTCCGGCCCGGCCCTCCGCGCCGACCGGCGCGGACAAGACCTCCGTGGTGATCTGGCTGGGCGACGACCACCCCGGTGCCCTGCTCGAACTGCTCCAGGAGTTCGCGGTGCGCGGTGTGAACCTGATGCTGATCCAGTCCCGGCCGACCGGGGCCGGCATCGGCAACTACTGCTTCGCGGTGGACGCGGAGGGCCATATCTCCGACCGCCGGGTCGGCGAGGCGCTGATGGGGCTCAAGCGCATCTGCCCCAATGTGCGATTCCTCGGCTCGTACCCGCGGGCCGGTGTGGCTCCGGAGGATGTACGCCCGCTGCGCGCGGGCACGTCCGACGCGGAGTTCACCGAGGCGTCAGACTGGCTGGCACGCAACCAGGACGGGCGGGCCTGACCGAGCCCTGGGCCATGCGGCCCAGGGCTGCTCTGTGTCCACAGGTCTGGTGGGATCAGAGGATTGTCCGCGTCGGGAAAAGTTATCCACAGGCAAGGGTTTGCACCTGGGGACAAGTCGACACCGCAATCCGACATGGTCGACAAACCGACACAGCTCGCTCACACCCATCCCCAGGGCATCCGTTCGCCCTGTGTCAGCCCAATTCCGCTGATCAACTCTTTAGGGCTAGCAATTTCCACCCGAACGAGCGCGCGAAACGGGTTTGAACCTTGAATCCACCTGTATTCACCAGCCCCCCGGAATGATCTCTTCCACGTCCACAGACTTCCCCCACAGCCTGTGGATAACTTTGACGGTCCGGCCACCCCTGTGGAAAAACTTCGCCCAACTACCCCATGGCGCAAGCCTCGTGACCGACTCGCTCCACAATGCCAAATACTGGCAATTCGGGCAAAGCACCACGCTTGTTCCTATCGGTTCAAGTGGGCGAAGCCGACACCGGTAGCCTGGAGGAGTGATTGACCTTCGCCTGATTCGTGAGGACCCCGACCGTGTTCGCGCCTCCCAGCGCAACCGGGGAGAGGACGTCGCACTCGTCGATGCCCTGCTCTCCGCCGACGAACGGCGCAGGTCGTCCGGGGCCGCTTTCGATGAACTCCGTTCCGAGCAGAAATCGCTCGGCAAACTCATCCCCAAGGCTTCTCCCGAGGAGCGCGCCGAACTCCTGAGCCGCGCCGAGCAGCTCAAGGCCGACGTCAAGGCGGCCGACGCCGCCCAGGACGAGGCCGACGCGGAGACCCGGAATCTGCTGCTGCGGCTCGGCAACATCGTCCACCCGGACGTGCCGGTCGGCGGCGAGGAGGACTTCGTCGTCCTGGAGACGCACGGGACGATCCGCGACTTCGGCGCCGAGGGATTCGAGCCCAAGGACCACCTGGAGCTCGGAGAGGCGCTCGGTGCGATCGACATGGAGCGCGGCGCCAAGGTGTCCGGCTCGCGCTTCTACTACCTGACGGGCGTCGGTGCGCTCCTGGAGCTCGCCCTCGTGAACGCGGCGATCGCCCAGGCCACCGAGGCCGGCTTCACCCCGATGCTGACCCCGACTCTGGTGCGCCCCCGCGCCATGGAGGGCACCGGCTTCCTCGGCCAGGCCGCAGAGGACGTCTACCACCTGGACAAGGACGACCAGTACCTGGTCGGCACCTCCGAGGTCCCCCTCGCCGCGTACCACATGGACGAGATCATCGACGCGGAGAAGCTGCCGCTGCGCTACGCCGGCTACTCCTCCTGCTACCGCCGCGAGGCGGGGACGTACGGCAAGGACACCCGCGGCATCTTCCGGGTGCACCAGTTCACCAAGGTCGAGATGTTCTCGTACGTCGACCCGGCGGACGCGGAGGCCGAGCACCTGCGCCTCCTGGACTGGGAGAAGCAGTGGCTCACCGGCCTCGAACTGCCCTTCCAGGTCATCGACGTCGCCAGCGGCGACCTGGGGGCCTCGGCCACCAGGAAGTACGACTGCGAGGCGTGGATCCCGACCCAGGGCAAGTACCGCGAGCTCACCTCGGCGTCCAACTGCGGCGAGTTCCAGGCGCGGCGGCTCTCGGTCCGGATGCGGGACAACCGCGACGGCAAGAAGACCATGCGGCCCCTGGCCACGCTGAACGGCACGCTCTGCGCCGTCCCGCGCACCATCGTGGCCATCCTGGAGAACCACCAGCTGGCCGACGGTTCGGTACGGGTGCCCGAGGTGCTCCGCCCCTACCTGGGCGGGCGCGAGATCCTGGAGCCGGTCGCCAAGTGACCTTCCCGTACAAGCTTGTCGCGACCGACCTCGACGGCACCCTCCTGCGCGACGACGAGACCGTCTCCGCGCGGACCCGCGAGGCACTGAAGGCCGCCGCCGGTGCCGGCGCGGCGCACATCGTCGTCACCGGCCGCGCCGTCCCGTGGACCCGGCACATCCTGGACGACCTCGGCTACGACGGCCTGGCCGTCTGCGCGCAGGGCGCTCAGGTCTACCACGCGGGTGAGCAGAGGCTGCTCACGTCGCTCACCCTGGACCGGCAGCTCGCCGGGCTCGCCCTCTCCAAGGTCGAGGCGGAGGTCGGCCCCCTGGCGCTGGCCGCGAGCCGCGACGGGCTCGACGGCGAGGTGCTGGTCGGGCCCGGTTACCGCGTGCAGGAGGGGCCGCGTCCGGCCGTCTTCGTGCAGGACCCGGCCGAGATGTGGGCCGCTCCGCTGAACAAGGTGTACATACAGCATCCGGACCTGGACGACGACGCACTGGCGAAGGCCGCGCGGGTGGCGGTCGGCAATCTGGTGGACGTGGTCATGGCGGGCCCGGGGGTCGTGGAGATCCTGCCGCTGGGGCTGAGCAAGGCCACCGGCCTCTCGCTGGCCGCGCGCCGCCTGGGCGTGAAGGCCGCGGACACGATCGCCTTCGGCGACATGCCCAACGACATCCCCATGTTCGCCTGGGCCCGGCACGGCGTGGCCATGGCCAACGCCCACGCCGATCTGAAGGCCGTCGCCCAGGAGACGACCACGTCGAACGAGAACGACGGGATCGCGGTGGTGCTGGAGCGGCTGCTGCGGGAGTCGTAGGACGCTCCTCTTCGTACGTACGGCTCAGGGACCGGGCACCGCCTCGGTCCCTGAGCCTTTTTTCTACGCCTCCCGGTTCCGGATCAGCGCCTGTTGCGGCGGTTCAGCTCCTTGAGATTGCGCGCCAGGGCGTCCATGCGGTCGTCGAGCCGGACCACGTCCTCGGAGACCCCGCTGAGCCTCACGCTCATGGCGCCGACGACCTGGTGGGTCGCCTCCAGCCTGCGGTCGAGGCTGTCCAGCCGGTGCGACATCCGGCTGAGGACCGGGCCCAGCTCCTGGAGCGCGGTGCCCACGCCGGCCAGGTGGCCTTCGACCCGGGTGACGCGGTGTTCGAGCGACGCGTATCCCGCGCGCAGGTCCTGCTCGGCGTCGAGCAGATACGTACGCACGCACCTGGCGACGTCGCTGTCGCGAAGAAGCATGGCGACGTTGAGGACGGTCCGACGGGTGTAGAGCGTCAGTTGAGCATGAGCCTGTGGATAACTTTCCCCCTGGCCCGCACCCAATAGGGACAACATGTCCCTATTAAAGATAGCCAGCTCAGAGCCTCGCAGCAGCCTGAGTCCGTTCTCTCCGAGCTCGGCCCGATGGCGCTGGGTCAGCTTTTTGACGGCCTCTGTGGATACTTCGAAGTAACGTGCCACATCCTCTGTGCGAACGTGAATTCCGTCCGGGAGCATGACAAGGCACTTCACCTTGTCCAGGGCGTCGACGCGCCCCATCTGTTCGACGCGCAGCGCGCGCGATTCGAGTAGGGCGACTTCCGTCGGCATGAGCTGCCTTCCGTTCGTGAGAGCTTCGCGGAAATGGACAGCCCTCTCCCCGGGCTTCAGGGGCGGAGGACGCTCACGGTTGCCACTCACTCAAGGAACCGACCGACGGAGGGCTCCCCCGTCGTATCGGCCATCTGCACTTCTCACGAACGCTACGACGCCACGGATTCCAGTTGCCTCCACGCGCCGTGAACAACGCACCGATAAACGTACAGTTACGCGTAAGACTGTCCGACATGTGACAACCCCCGGCCGATGACCGGGGGTTGTCACATGTCGGACAGCGGTCCGCTCACTCCTCGCCGGCCAGCTTCAGCGTGCGCAGCTTCTGCCCCGCGTACCAGGTCGCCGCGACGGTGACCACCGCCAGCAGGACCGTGGCGAGCGGCAGACCGACGTCCGAGGTGATCGCACCGTTGCCGCCGGTCTTCTCCGCCAGCGCGAGCGACCACTGCTGCACGCTGAGCGTGCGTGCACCCGGCACCAGGCTGCCGAACAGGGCCTCCCACACCAGCGCGTAGACGAGACCCAGCACGACCGCGTGCCGGCTGACCGTGCCCAGCAGCAGGAACAGCGCGCTGTAGGCGATCGAGGCGACCAGAGCGGCGATGGTGTACGCCACCGCGATCTGCTGGCCGTTGCCGTTGAGGATCAGGCCCGCGATCATCGTCGGCACCGCCGAGAAGACCATGGTCACCGCGATCGCGACGATCAGCTTGGTGAAGATGATCGTCGGCCGGCTCACCGGCTTGGACAGCAGGTAGACGATCGAGCCGTCGTCGATCTCCGGGCCGATGGCGCCCGTCCCGGCGATGACGCCGATCAACGGCACCATGGTGGCGATGGCGAATCCGCCCAGGACATCCGAGGCCACCTGGTCGTCGGCCCCCGCGAACATCCGTACCGCCACCGCGATGACGATCAGCAGTGCGGGCAGGACGAAGAGGATGGCGGCCCGGCGCCGGCCGAGCAGCGCCCGGTAGGTGAGCCGGGCGACTGTGGGGTCGTACATGACGTCACAGCTCCTTGTCGGCCTCAGGCCGCTACGAGATAGGAAAAGACCGATTCGAGGGACTCGTCGGACGGTGAAACGGTCAGAAGTCGAATGCCCTGCTCGCGTGCGACCTTGGGCAACAGGGTGGTGAAGCGGCCGAAGTCGATCGCCTGGATAAGCAGAGCGTTCTCTTTCAGGTCCACTTCGATCCCGGCCGTCGACGGATCGGCGATCAGCGCGGCGGCCAGGGCCCGGTCGTCGCTGGACCGTACGAGATAGCGGTGCGGGCGGTCCGTCATCAGCCGGCGGATGCGGCGGAAGTCCCCGGACGCCGCGTGCCGGCCCGCCACGATCACCTCGATGTGCGAGGCGAGCTGTTCGACCTCTTCGAGGATGTGCGAGGAGAAGAGGACCGTACGCCCCTCCGCGCCCATCCGGCGCAGCAGCTCCATCAGCTGCATCCGCTGACGCGGGTCCATCCCGTTGAACGGCTCGTCCAGCAGCAGCACGGAAGGGTTGTGGACCAGCGCGGACGCCATCTTCACGCGCTGACGCATGCCCTTGCTGTACGTCGCGATCTTGCGGTCCTGCGCGTACTCCATCTCGACCGTGGCCAGCGCGGCGGCCGCCTCGGCGTCGCCCAGTCCGTGCAGTTCGGCGTTGGCCACCACGAATTCGCGGCCGGTCAGGAAGTCGTACATCCCCTCCCGCTCGGGCACGATGCCGATCTCCCGGTACACCGCCTCGTTGCGCCAGATCGGCTTCCCGTCGAGCGTGACCGTGCCCGTCGACGGGGCGAGGAATCCGGCCATCATGTTGATCAGCGTCGACTTGCCGGCGCCGTTGGGTCCGAGCAGGCCGGTGACTCCGGGCCCCACGGTCATGCTGACGTCGTTGACGGCGACCACGTTGCCGAACCAGCGGGAGGTGTGGTCGATCTCGATGGTGGTCACAGCCCGACCCTCCGGTAGCGGCGCATGAGCACGGCGTACGAACCGGCGATCAGCGCGAGAACAACGAGCAGATAGATGACGCCGATTCCGGCGCCCGGGCCGTTGCCGCCGGGGAAGGCCGAGGTCGCCCCGAGGAACGCGGTCTGCACCCCGTCGATCAGCGTGATCGGGGAGAACAGGCCGAGATACGGCACCGCGCCCTCGGAGCCGGTCGACCAGGCGATGCCCTGGATGGTGGAGACCGCGCCGTAGGTGATGGTCAGCAGCGCGATGACGGCCGCGACGCCGAAGCCGCGGCGCGGCGTCAGCGCGGCCATCACGAGACCGAGACCGGCGAAGAGCACGGAGAGCAGCAGCACGGACACCATCCCCTGGGCGAACCACTTGGTCTGGTCGCCGAAGTCGAACTTCCCGAGCAGCGCCCCGATGTAGAGGATCACGACCGGCGCACCGGTGAGCACGAAGACGGCGGAGGCCATGGCGGCGAACTTGGCGAGAACGTAGTCCCCGTGCTCGATCGGCCGCGAGAAGTACAGCGGTACGGTCTTGAACCGCAGGTCCCTGGAGACCGCCTGCGGTGCCTGTGCGGCGATGAACAGGCCGATGACGGCCTGCAGATAGATCGCGAACGACGTGTACTTGATCGGAAGTTTCGTCGTCCCCGGTGCGGCAATGGCGACGGCGACGATGATCGCCGCCACGAGGCACATCACGCCGAACAGCAGCATGGGGAGCACCTTGGACTTGGCCGAGCGGCCGAGCCCGAAGGAGCCCCGCAGGGTCTGCGAGTACAGCGAGCGGCGGGCGTACGCGCGCCCGAGCCGCGGGCCGTCGTAGGAGCGGTAGCCGATGTTGTGGATCCGGGAGGTCTCGCTCCCGGTGGCGGCGCCGGTCTCAGTGCTCATCGCGTCCGCTCCCCTTCTGCAGTACGGCTCCGGCCGGCACGGCCGCGGACTGCGCCTCGTCGCTGCGGAACACCTCGGCGATGTGGTGACGGCGCTGTTCCATCCGTACGAGGCCGAGTCCGAGCCCCGCGACGCTGTCGCGCACGAGGTCGTACGTCTCCTCGCCGGTCGCCTCGACCAGCAGGATGTGACCGGCACCGGGCAGTCCCTGGGTGTCCAGTCCGTCGAGGCCGACGAGTTTGACGCCCGCCTCGGTGAGGGAACGGCGCAGGGCGTCCGTCCCGTCCGGGTGGGTGTCGCTGTCGGTGACCTCGACCGCGAGGGTCGTCGTGGTCTGGGTGAAGTCGCTGGTGGAGCTGGAGCGCAGCAGCTTTCCGCCGTCGATGACGACGACGTGGTCGCAGGTGCGCTCCAGCTCGCCGAGCAGGTGCGAGGTGACCAGGACCGAGATGCCGAAGTCGCTGTGGATCCGGCGGATCAGGCCGAGCATCTCGTCGCGGCCGACCGGGTCGAGCCCGTTCGTCGGCTCGTCGAGGAGGACCAGCTGGGGGTCGTGCACCAGCGCCTGGGCCAGCTTGACCCGCTGCTTCATGCCCGTCGAGTAGCCGCCGATGGGGCGGTAGCGCTCCTCGTACAGGCCGACATGGCGCAGGGTGTCCGCCGTGCGTTCACGGGCGGCCGTCGGTGGCAGACCGGACATGCGCGCCATGTGCACGACGAACTCGGTGGCCGAGACGTCGGGCGGCAGGCAGTCGTGCTCCGGCATGTAGCCGACCCGCTCGCGGATGGCGGGACCGCTGGTCGAGACGTCGAGCCCGAGCACGGCGGCCCTGCCCTCGGTTGCGGGGGACAGCCCCAGCAGGATCTTGATCAGTGTGGACTTGCCGGCCCCGTTGGCGCCCACCAGCCCGGTCACACCCGGGCCGATGTCCAGGGTGAGCCGGTCAAGCGCGGTCACCCGGGGGAACCGTTTACTCAGACCTTCGGCAGCGATGACATTCACGGATACGACGGTAGTGGCGAGGACCACAGCGGTCGTCAGACCTGACGGTTGGATCGGCGTCAGCCTCGAGTTGTAGGGGACCCGTAAGGGGACCTCATTGAGGACCACGGCAGCCCCGGTTGGAAGCCGTCATCGCCTGCACAGAGAGTTATCCACAGGCCGCGCACACCCCTTGACGCAGCCGCCGGTCATTGTCACATTCATCAGTGTCACGTTACGAGCACGTACCGCACACAGCAGCGAACGGACGGTGGCATGGCGTCACGAGGGAAGAGCGAACGGCCCGTGGGCACGGGGCAGTCCGGCGGGGACGGAGGCCCGCGTCTGCTCGATCTGCCGGGCGCGCGCGAGCGCCGGGTGGCGACGGGCGGCATCGAGCTGTGCCTGGTCGAGCTGGGGGATCCGCAGCGGCCGACGATCGTGCTGGTGCACGGCTATCCGGACAGCAAGGAGGTCTGGACGCAGGTCGCCGCTCAGCTGGCCGACGCGTGGCACGTCGTCCTGTACGACGTGCGCGGACACGGAAGTTCGACGGCACCGAAGCCCCTGCGCGGCGGTTTCACGCTGGAGAAGCTGACCGATGACTTCCTGGCCGTGGCCGACGCGGTGAGTCCGGACCGTCCTGTGCATGTGGTGGGGCACGACTGGGGTTCGGTCCAGTCCTGGGAGTTCGCCACGGTGAGCCGCACGGAGGGCCGGATCGCGTCCTTCACCTCGATGTCCGGTCCTTCCCTGGACCATTTCGGGCACTGGATCAAGCGCCGGGTGAACCGGCCGACCCCGCGCCGCGTCGGTCAGCTCCTCGGACAGGGCGCCAAGTCCTGGTACGTGTACATGCTGCACACCCCGGTCCTGCCGGAGCTGGCCTGGCGCGGACCGCTGGGCAAGCGCTGGCCGGGCATCCTGGAGCGGCTGGAGAAGGTGCCCCCGGGCGACTACCCGACGTCCTCACTGCCCAACGACGCGGCGCACGGGGCCTGGCTCTACCGGGACAACGTCCGTTCCCGGCTGCGCAGGCCGCGTAACGACGCGTACGCGCATGTGCCGGTGCAGCTGATCACGCCGACCGGGGACGTGTTCCTCTCGGAGCAGCTCTACGACGACCTCGATTCCTGGGTCCCGCAGTTGACCCGTCGCTCGCTTCCGGCCAAGCACTGGGTGCCGCGGACCCGTCCGAACCAGCTGGCTTCGTGGGTCGGGGAGTTCGTGTCGGCCGTCGAGTCGGCCCGGACGACGGGCGCCGCGGTGGAGACCCGCGCGAGTGGGCCCTACGCGGAGTGGTTCGGCGGCCGGCTCGTGCTGGTGACGGGCGCGGCGGGCGGGATAGGGCGCGCCACGGCGCTGGCCTTCGCGGAGGCGGGGGCCCGGGTGGTGGCCGTCGACCGGGATGCCGAAGGGGCCGAGCGCACTGCGGAGTCGGCCCGGCTGGCCGGGGCTCCGGAGGCCTGGGCCGAGGCGGTGGACGTGAGCGACGAGCAGGCCATGGAGAAGCTGGCCGCCCGGGTGGCCGATAAGTACGGCATCGTCGATGTGCTGGTCAACAACGCGGGCATCGGGCTGTCGGGCCCGTTCCTGGAGACGACGTCCGAGGACTGGCGGAACGTCCTCGATGTGAACCTGTGGGGGGTCATCCACGGCTGCCGGCTCTTCGGGCGCCAGATGGCGGAGCGCGGCCAGGGCGGCCATATCGTCAACACCGCTTCCGCTGCCGCCTTCCAGCCGTCCAGGGCGCTCCCCGCGTACAGCACGTCGAAGGCCGCCGTGCTGATGCTCAGCGAGTGCCTGCGCGCGGAGCTCGCCGAGAAGTCGATCGGGGTCAGCGCGATCTGCCCGGGGATCGTCAACACCGGCATCACCGCCACGGCGCGGTTCGTCGGCACGGACGAGGCGGAGGAGCAGCGGCTGCGGAAGCGCGCCGGCAAGCTCTACGGGGCGCGCAACTACCCGCCCGAGAAGGTGGCGGAGGCGATTCTCCGTGCGGTCGTGCGCAATCAGGCCGTCGTTCCGGTGACGCCGGAGTCCCACGCCGTACGCTTCCTGTCCCGCGTCGGCCCCGGGATGCTGCGGGGCATCGCCCGGCTGAAGCCGCCGCTGTGAGCAGGGCGAAGGCTGGGGGCTCGGAGGGCGAACGGGGTTCTCCGGCAGTTCCGTCGGCACCCGAGTACCGGATCGAGGACCTCGCGCACGCGAGTGGTGCCACGGTCCGCACGATTCGCGGCTACCAGGACCGCGGACTGCTGCCCGCCCCGGAGCGACGGGGCCGGGCCAATGTGTACGGACCGGCCCACCTCAGCCGTCTCCGGCAGATCGCCGATCTGCTGGACCGGGGCTACACCCTGGTCAGCATCAAGGAGTTGCTGGACGCCTGGGAGACGGGGCGCGGTCTGGGCGGTGTGCTGGGGCTCGTCGCCGAGGTGCACGGTCCGTGGACCGACGAGCGGGCCGGTCGCATCACCCGAGCCCAACTCGCTTCCGCATTCGGGGGAGTGGCCGATGACCGGGCCATCGGCGAGGCGATCGAGCTCGGCGTACTCGAACGCCTGCCGGGAAACGACGACGAGTTCGGCGTGCCCAGCCCCCAGGAACTCGCGGTCGCGGCTGAGTTGTACGCGGCGGGCGTGCCGCTGTCCGCGATTGCCGGGCAGCTGCGGGAACTTCGCGGGCAGGTCGAGCAGATAGCTTCGCGCTTCCTGGAGTTCACGACTGAGCATGTCTTCGCCCGGTACCTCGGCCACAACTCACCGACCGACGCCGATGCCGACGACGCGGCCTCGATGGTGAGGCGGTTGAGACCGCTCGCCCAGCAGGCCGTGGAAGTCGAACTCGCTCGCGCGATGAGGATGTTCGCGACGCAACACCTGGAGGAACATCTCGCCGCGGATGCAGCCGACGGGTCGGTAGCCGCTGCCCGGGACGAGGCGACCGTGAGCCTTCCGTACTCGACAATCGACGCGGTCGAGCGCCTGGTTGGGCCGGGCGGCGTCGGCGCCTTCATCGCCGCCGCCTCGGAACGGGAGGTGAACAAAAGGACGTTGGACGCCCTCGTCCCACCAGCCCACGGAAAGTGACAACTTGCACAAAACACCCATGAGGGACACTAGTTGTCCACAGTACCGCCAATTCGCCTGTGGATAAGTCGAACTGACTGTGGATCAAACCTTGGGCCCGAAATCGTTTCGGTGAAGGCTGAGCGAAATGGGCATGCGTCTGGGACACGTCGGCAGCACGCTGGAAGGATGGATGAAAGACGCACCGTCAAGGTGTCCAAGTACGTCTCCAAGCACCTGCGGCACCAGCCCGAGCGGATCGGGCTCACGCTCGACGCCCACGGCTGGGTGCCGATCGAGGAGCTGCTGAGCGCGGCGGCCCGTCATCACTTCCCGATCAGCAGGGCGGAGCTCGACCATGTGGTCGCCTCCAACGACAAGCAGCGCTTCGCCGTCGACGCCGACCGCATCCGGGCGAGCCAGGGACACACCGTGGCCGTGGACCTGGGGCTGCCGCCGGCCGAACCGCCCGCGTACCTCTACCACGGTACGGTCGGCCGTTCCCTGGACGCGATCCGAGCCGAGGGGCTGCGCCCGATGAACCGGACCCATGTGCATCTCTCGCCCGACCGCGAGACCGCTACCCGCGTGGGGGCCCGGCGCGGGCGCCCCGTCGTGCTGTCCGTCGAGGCGGGCGCCATGCACCGCGCGGGCCACACGTTCTGGGTCAGCGCCAACGGGGTGTGGCTCACGGATGCCGTGCCCGCCGAGTTCCTGCGCCTGCCGGGCTGAGCCGGGACCCGAGAGCGCACGGGCCCGGACCGCCGTCAGCCGGCCAGCTGGGCCGCGCCCCGCGTCGCGATCTCCTCGAACAGCTTCTCGTCCGGCACCGCCGCATCGAACCCCGGCCCGTCGGCCGGCACCGGCGCGTGGATGACGATCTCCGTGAACCCCAGCTCCGCATGCCTGCCCGCGAAGTCCACGAACGCGTCGACGGACTCGAACGGCCGACCCCCGCCCGCGGCGAGACCCGGGTTGAACTCCGGCGTGAATCCGGTCAGCAGGACCTTCTCCAGCTCGGCCACGTCCCGCCCGGCCTCCGCGCACGCGCGCCCCAGCCCGCCCATTTGCCGCCCAAGGGCCTCGACCGACTGCGCGCCGCTGCCCGCCTCGTACAACTTCGGATCCCCCGTGGTCACCCACGCCTGACCGTGGCGCGCGGCCAGCGCCAGGCCGCGCGGCCCCGTGGCGGCGACGGCGAACGGCAGGCGGGGCCGCTGCACGCAGCCGGGCAGATTCCGCGCCTCGGTGGCCGCGTAGAAGTCCCCCTCGTACGACTTCCCGGCCGGCTCCCGCAACAAGGCGTCGAGCAGGGTCACGAACTCGCCGAAGCGGTCGGCGCGCTCCCGCGGCGTCCACGGCGCCTCGCCACTCCGCAGCAGCGTCGTCGCGTCGAAGCCGTTGCCGCCCGCACCGATGCCCAGCGTGATCCGCCCCGCCGAGATGTCGTCGAGCGAGATCAGCTCCTTGGCGAGGGTGACCGGGTGGCGGAAGTTCGGCGAGGTGACGAGCGTGCCGAGGCGGAGGTGGGTGGTGGCTGTCGCGGCTGCCGTGAGCGTCGGCAGCGCGCCGAACCACGGGCTGTCCCGGAAGGCCCGCCAGGACAGGTGGTCGTAGGTGTAGGCGGCGTGGAACCCCAGCTCCTCGGCGCGCCGCCAGCGTTCGCGTCCGCCCTCATGCCAGCGGTGGATCGGCAGAATCACAGTGCTCAGTCGCATGGGGCGACCCTACGAGAGCGTGAGGAGGTGCCGCATCGCCTGCGCGGCGCGGACGGCGGCGTCGCCGCAGCAGTTGTTGAAGAGCACATGCACCTCGCGCGCCTGCTCGGCCATGTCTCGGACGCGTGGCACCCACTCGGAGAGTTCTTCAGTCGTGTAGGCATGACGGAACCTCTCCTCCTTGGTCCCGGTCCCCCAGGACCTGGACCGGCCGTGGAGGCGCACCAGGGCGAGCCGCGGGTGGGTGACTCGTACGACGGGAGGCACGGAGGACGGCAGCGTTTGGGTCATGTCCACAGCCACGGCAGCCGCGTCCAGCTCCGTCAGCAGGGCGGCCGTCTCATCGACCCGGGCCCCGTCCCACCAGCCCGGATGCCGGAACTCCACCGCCACCGGCCATCCGGTCGCACGCTCACGGCACCGCCGCAGGAACTCCTCCGCCGGCCGCCCCGGTACGAGCCCGGTCGGAAACTGGAAGAGCAGCGTGCCCAGCCGTCCGCCGGCCCGCAGCGGTTCGAGTGCGGCGCTGTACCGCTGCCACACCTCGTCGAGCAGCCCCGGATCGGCACCGGCCCGCCCGCGCACGAAGGCCGGGCGCAGGTCGGCGGGGAGCGCCTCGGGGCGGGTGGGGTGCCCGGTGAACAGGGAGAACGCCTTCACGTCGAACCGGAAACCGTCCGGGGTGCGGTCGATCCACAGGTGGCTGTTGCGGGTGCTGGGCAGCCCGTAATACGTCGAGTCCACCTCGGCCACCGGGAAGCGCGCGGCATAGTGCCGGAGGCGTCCCTCCGCGTCGCGGCTGCCCCTCGGGTACCAGCCGCTGGCCACCAGGGCCTTGTCCGTCCATGAGCAGGTGCCGACCCGGATCTCTCCCATCCCCACCACCTGCCCCGTCCGCCTCCCGCGACTCCGAGGCGACGTCCGGCATATGCCGAGGACATGTTCTCAGGTCAGAGGCGAGTTCTCTCAAATGTGCAACCCTTCGCACGCCCGTGCGCTTCCATGAGCGAGAATGTACGGGTGACTACCGTTATCGAGCAGTCCGCTCCTGTCGCTCCCCGGCTGATCGCCACGGATCTGGACGGCACTCTCCTGCGCGACGACAAGACCGTCTCGGACCGCACGATCCGGGCGCTCGCCGCAGCCGAGGAGGCGGGGGTCGAGGTCTTCTTCGTCACCGGTCGCCCCGCCCGCTGGATGGACGTCGTCAGCGATCACGTCCACGGACACGGTCTGGCGATCTGCGCCAACGGCGCGGCCGTCGCCGATCTGCATGCCGGCGGACAGCTGCTGAAGATCCGGGGCCTGGAGCGCGCGACGGCCCTCGACGTCGTTCGCACGCTGCGCGCCGCCGCGCCCGGCACGTCCTTCGCCGTCGAGCTGGCCACCGGGATCCACTACGAGCCCGCCTACCCGCCCTTCTACCTCGACCCGGGCGCCACCGTGGCGGTCGCGGAGAAGCTCCTGTACGAGGAAGGCCCGGGCGACGGCGTCCCCGTGCTGAAGCTCCTCGCCCGCCACGGCGAGCTGGACCCGGACGAGTTCCTGGCGCTGGCCCGGGCGGCCGCCGGGGAGCGGGCCACCTTCACCCGGTCCAGCCCCACCGCGCTCATCGAGATCAGCGGGCCGGGCGTCTCCAAGGCCAGCACCCTGGAACTGTGCTGCGCCGAGCGCGGTATCGCGCCCGCCGAGGTCGTCGCCTTCGGCGACATGCCCAACGACGTGGAGATGCTGAGCTGGGCCGGCTCCTCGTACGCCATGGGCAACGCCCACCCGGCCGCCCTCGCCGCCGCCTCCGGCCGTACGGTCAGCAACAACGAGGACGGCGTGGCCGTGGTCATCGAACGCATCCTCGCCGAACGAGCGAAGAGCCTCGCGGGACGCTGAACCAGCCGGGGCCCGAGGCCGGGCGCCGAATAGTTCAGCCCGGGCCCTCACACCGTGCGCCGGCGGTCACAGCGGTGCCTGCCACACCACCGTCGTACCGCCGCCGCCCTCTCCGATCCCCCGCTCGAACCAACTGGCCCCGCCCAGCGACTCCGCCCGGCGCGCCAGGTTCCGCAGCCCGCTGCGGCGCCCGCCCTCCGGCATGCCCACCCCGTCGTCGGCGACCGAGAGCCGCACCGCGTCCCGCCCGTCGTCCTGGGTGGCGGTCGCGTCCACGACCACCTCGATGCGGGCGGCTCCGGCGTGCCGGAAGGCGTTGGACAGCGCCTCCCGCAGCGCCGCGATCAGGTTCTTGGCCGTCAGCTCGCCGACCAGCGAGTCGACCGCCCCGACGAAGCGGTGGGACGGCTTGAAACCCAGGGGCACGGCCGCCATGTTGATCTCGCGCAGGACCCGGGTGCGCAGCCCGGACGGCGCCTCCGCCGGCTCCTGCTGGAGCGCGAAGATCGCGGTCCGGATCTCCTGGATGGTCACGTCCAGCTCGTCCACCGCCCGGCCGACCCCGGTCTGCACCTCCGGCACGTCGGACCGCCGCTGCGCGCTCTCCAGCATCATCCCGGTCGCGAACAGCCGCTGGATGACCAGATCGTGCAGGTCGCGGGCGATCCGGTCGCGGTCCTCGTAGACCGCGAGGCGTTCCCGGTCGCGCTGGGCGTCGGCCATCATCAGAGCCAGCGCGGCCTGCGAGGCGAACTGGGTGGCCAGCGTCCGTTCCGTCTCCGTGAAGGGCCGGTCGCCCCGGGCCCGGGGCATGGCCAGGGCGCCCAGGACCCGGCCCCCGCTGCGCAGGGGCAGCAGCATGTTCGGGCCGAACGGGTCCGCCAGCCTGGTGATCAGGCGGGTGTCGGTGGCCGAGTCGTCCACGAAGACAGCCTCGCCGCTCAGCAGCATGCCCACCACGGGGCTCTGGGCCGGAATGATCAACCCGAGCGAGTCGGTCGGATCGTCCGCCGAGACGGCGACGATCTCCAGGCCACCGCCCTCGGCCGGCAGCAGCACGATGCCGGCGGCGGCACCCGCGAGACGGCGGGCCTGCTCCGCGACGACCGTGAGCGCTTCGTCGGCGTCGCTCCCGGAGAGCAGGGCGGTCGTCACGGCGACCGAGCCGTCGATCCACCGCTCGCGCTGCCGGGCCGCCTCGTACAGCCGGGCGTTGCCGATGGCGATCCCGGCCTCCGTCGCCAGTACGCGCACCAGGTGCAGGTCGTAGTCGCTGAACTCGCCGCCGCCGTCCTTCTCCGCGAGATACAGATTGCCGAAAATCTCGCCCTGGACCCTGATCGGAACACCGAGGAACGTCCGCATCAGCGGATGGCCGGGCGGAAAGCCGGCGAACCTCGGATCGGTGGTGAGGTCCGCGAGGCGCAGCGGGCGGGGGTCGTGGATGAGGGCACCGAGCAGGCCGCGGTGCCCGTCGGGCCGCCGGCCGATCTCGTGCGCCACCGGGTCGGGAACCCCGTAGGTGACGAAGTCGGAGAGCCCCTCGCCCTCCTCGTTCACGACCCCGATCGCGGCGTAGCGGGCGTGGGCCAGCTCCGCCGCCGTCTCGCAGATCCGGTCGAGCGTGGAATGCAGTTCGAGGCCGGTCCCCACGGAGCGCATGGCTTCCAAGAGGCGCGGCACCTGGGCGGTGAGCTCGGTGGAAAGGCTCTGCAGGCTCCTGGCCGGATCCTCCTCAGACATACTGCGAGCGTAATTAGTCACATTTGCCCTGGAAAGTCGGGCTGCCGGATTCGGGATCCCGAATCCGGCAGCCCGTGTGGGGAGGACCTATGCGCGGGCCGCCACAGCCGCTTCCGGCTGCCCGACGCTCTCCCGTTCCCGCGCCAGCATCCGGCGCAGCGGCCCGTCGACCGAGGCCAGTACGTCGTACGGGCCCCGCTGCACGATCGCACCCGCCTCCAGGACCACCACCTCGTCCACGGCGTCGAGACCGGCGAGCCGGTGCGTGATCAGGACCGTCGCACGCCCCGAGGTCGCCTCCAGCAGGTCCGCCGTCAGGGCGTCCGCCGTCGGCAGGTCCAGGTGCTCGGCGGGCTCGTCCAGCACGAGGACGGGGAAATCGGCGAGCAGGGCCCGGGCCAGCGCGAGCCGCTGCCGCTGCCCCCCGGAGAGGCGGGCGCCGTGCTCCCCGACGAGGGTGTCCAGCCCGTCCGGCAGCGCTTCCGCCCAGTCGAGCAGGCGGGCCCGCGCCAGAGCGTCGCGCAGTTCGGGCTCGGTCGCGCCGGGGCGGGCGAGCCGCAGGTTCTCCCGGAGCGAGCTGTCGAAGATGTGGGCGTCCTGGGCGCACAGCCCGACGAACCTCCGCACGGTGTCCCCGTCCAGCGCCGAGGCGTTCACGCCGCCGATCCGGTAGCTGCCCGCCCGCGCGTCCAGGAAGCGGAGAAGCACCTGGGCCAGCGTGGTCTTGCCGGACCCGGAGGGCCCCACCACGGCGATCCGGCGGCCCGCGTCCAGCGTGAGGTCCACGGAGGCGAGCGCGTCGTGGGCCGTGTCCGCGTACCGGGCCGACAGACCCCGCACCTCCAGCGGGAAGGGGTTCGCCGGTGTCGCGGCCGGCGCTTCGGGCTCCCGTACGGGCACAGGGGCGTCCAGCACCTCGTACACACGCTCCGCGCTCCTCCTGACCCGCTGCCGGTACTGGGCGGCCGACGGCAGACCGGTCACGGCCTCGAAGGCGGCCAGCGGGGTGAGGACGACGACGGCGAGCTCCACGCCGGCAAGCCGGCCATCCGCCACCGCCGGAAGGGCGACCAGGGCCGCGGCCACCACGGTGAGGCCGGCGATCAGAGCGGTGAGGCCGCCCCCGAGCGCGGTCGCGGTCGCCGCACGCGATGCGATCCGGGTGAGGACGACATCGGCCGCACGCGTGCGGGCCGCACGTCCCGGCAGGGCCCCCGTCACGGTCAGCTCGGCGGTGCCGCCCAGCAGATCGGTGATCCGGGTGGCCAGATCGGCGCGGGCGGGGGCCAGTCGGCGCTCCGCGCGGCGGGCGCAGGCACCGCTGACGAGCGGGACCCCGACGCCCGCCAGCAGCAGCCCCACGGCCAGGACCAGGCCCGCCTGGGGGAGCAGCCAGCCGGTGAAGCCGACGGTCGCGGTGCCCACGAGGACTGCGGTGCCGACGGGCAGCAGCCACCGCAGCCAGTAGTCCTGGAGCGCGTCCACGTCCGCGACCAGCCGTGACAGCAGATCCCCGCGCCGGGCGCCGCGCAGGCCGCCGGGCGCGATGCGCTCCAGGCTGCGGTACACGGCGACGCGCAGTTCGGCGAGCATCCTCAGGACCGCGTCGTGCGAGACGAGGCGCTCGGCGTAGCGGAAGACCGCCCGCCCGATACCGAACGCACGGGTGGCCGTCACCGCGACCATCAGATAGAGGACGGGCGGCTGCTCGGACGCCCTGGAGATCAGCCAGCCGGAGACCGCCATGAGCCCCACGGCGGACCCCAGGGCGAGGCTCCCGAGCAACAGGGCGAGCCCGAACCGGGCACGTTGGGAGCCTGCGGCATCCCGGACCCGGGCCAGGACGTGCCTGCGCCCTGGCGTGGTCTCCTCGGGCGCTTCGGCTGCGGGCGCCGGCCCGGTCGGCCGGACGGCGCCGGACGCACTGGCGGAGCCAACAGCGGTCGCGGGGCTGGGCAGCGCCACAGGCTCATCCTGCGCAACGGCGTCCACGGCCGTCAGCGTCACCACCCGGTCCGCGACCGACAGCAGCGCCGGCCGGTGCACCACCAGCAGTACGGTCCGGCCCGCCGCCAGCCTCCGTACGGCCTCGACGATCCCCGCCTCCGTCTCGCCGTCCAGGCTCGCCGTCGGCTCGTCCAGCAGCAGCACCGGGCGGTCGGCGAGGAACGCCCGGGCGAGCGCGATCCGCTGCCGCTGCCCTGCGGAGAGACCGGCGCCGTCCTCACCGAGCACCGTGCGGTCGCCGTCCGGAAGCCCTCGTACGAACTCGTACGCCCCCGCGTCGCGCAGCGCCGCCGTCACCGCGCTGTCGTCGGCGGCGGGCCGGGCGAGCCTCACGTTCTCCGCGATGGTGCCCGCGAAGAGATGGGGGCGTTGCGGCACCCAGGCGATGTGCTCCCGCCAGCGTTCGAGGGAGACGTCCGCCAGATCGGTGCCACCGACCCGTACCCGGCCCTCGTCGGGGGCGGTGAAGCCCAGCACCACGTTCAGCAGGGTGGACTTGCCGGCGCCGCTCGGGCCGACCAGCGCGACCGTCTCCCCCTCCTCGACAGTCAGCCGGGCAGCGGCGAGCGAGGGCTCGGACCGCCCCGCGTGGCGTACCGTCACCCCGTCCAGCTCCAGCCGCAGCGACGCGGGCACCTCCCCCGTACCGCTTGCGCGGGGCTCCGTCTCCAGGACCGCGAAGACCTCCTCCGCCGCTGAAAGGCCCTCGGCGGCGGCATGGAACTGCGCCCCCACCTGCCGGATGGGCAGATATGCCTCGGGCGCGAGGATCAGGACCAGCAGACCGGTGTAGAGGTCGAGTTCACCGTGGACGAGCCGCATGCCGATGGTGACCGCGACGAGGGCCACCGAGAGTGTGGCGAGGAGTTCGAGGGCGAAGGACGACAGGAAGGCGATCCGCAGGGTGCGCAGCGTGGCCTGCCGGTACTGCGAGGTGATCCTGCGGATCGACTCGGCCTGGGCCTTGGCCCGGCCGAACACCTTCAGCGTCGGCAGCCCGGCCACCACATCGAGGAAGTGACCGGAGAGCCGGGAGAGCAGCCGCCACTGACGGTCCATGCGCGACTGGGTCGCCCAGCCGATCAGGATCATGAAGAGCGGGATGAGCGGCAGCGTGACCACGATGATCGCCGCCGACACCCAGTCCTCGGTGACGACCCTTGCCAGCACGGCCGCCGGCACGACCACCGCGAGACCCAGCTGCGGCAGATACCGAGCGAAGTAGTCGTCCAGGGCATCGATCCCCCGGGTGGCCAGCGTCACCAGCGAGCCGGTGCGCTGACCGCTCAGCCAGTCCGGCCCCAACTGCGCGGCCCGGTCGAGCAGCTGCCGGCGCAGTGCGGACTTGACCGCCGCACCGGCCCGGTGGGCGGCCAGCTCGGTGAGCCAGGCGACCAGGGCCCGCCCGAGCGCGACCGCCGCGAGCAGCAGAAGCGGGGTGCGCAGCCCGCCCGCCGTCAGCCCGTCCTCGAAGCCGCCCACCACGATCTCGGCGATGAGCATGGCCTGGGCGATGACCAGCGCCGCCCCGGCCAGGCCGAGAACCACCACCGCCACCATGAACAGACGGGTGGCTCGGGCGTGGCGGAGCAGACGCGGGTCGATCGGTTTCACGTGAAACATCCCTTGCGGCTCGGCTCGGTCGGGGAACTCACTGCGTCAGTGCGCTTCGGCGATGTGCTGGGTGCCGATCCGCTTGCGGAACACCCAGTACGTCCACCCCTGGTAGAGCAGCACGACCGGAGTGGCGATACCGGCGCACCAGGTCATGATCTTCAGCGTGTACGGGCTGGACGAGGCGTTGGTGACCGTGAGGCTCCAGGCGTCGTTCAGCGAGGACGGCATGACGTTCGGGAAGAGCGTCAGGAACAACATGGCGACCGTCGCCGCGATGGCCACACCGGAGAGCGCGAAGGACCACCCCTCACGCCCTGCCGCGGCCATCGCGATCGCACCGACCAGCGCCGCCGCCGCGACGATCATCGCGATCAGACTCCGTCCGTCCCCGTTCTCGGCCTGGGTCCAGACGAGGAAGGCGAGCGCCAGCACGGCCGTGACGGCGCCCAGCTTCAGGGCCAGCCCGCGCGCCCGCGCCCGGATGTCACCGGCCGTCTTCAGCCCGGCGAACACCGCGCCGTGGAAGGTGAAGAGGGTGAGGGTGACCAGACCGCCGAGGAGCGCGTAGGGGTTGAGCAGGTCCAGGACGCTCCCCGTGTACTCCATGTGCGCGTCGATCTTCACGCCGCGCACGATGTTGCCGAAAGCCACGCCCCACAGCACGGCGGGGATCAGGGAGGTCCAGAAGATCGCGTGCTCCCAGTTGGTCTGCCACTTCTCCTCGGGCCGCTTCGCCCGGTACTCGAAGGCGACGCCGCGCACGATCAGGCAGAGCAGGATGAGCAGCAGCGGCAGGTAGAAGCCGGAGAACAGCGTGGCGTACCACTCGGGGAACGCGGCGAAGGTCGCTCCGCCGGCGCTGAGCAGCCAGACCTCGTTGCCGTCCCAGACCGGGCCGATGGTGTTGATCAGCACCCGCCGTTCCGTGCGGTCCCGGGCCAGCAGCTTGGTGAGGACGCCGATCCCGAAGTCGAAGCCCTCCAGGAAGAAGTAGCCGGTCCACAGGACGGCGATGAGCACGAACCAGACGTCGTGGAGTTCCATTTCTCGGCTCCCGCTCTCAGTAGGAGAAGGCCATGGGCCGGTCGGCGTCTTCGTGGTCGCCGCCGATCCGGGTGGGCGGGTTGAGGTCGTCGTCCGTGAGCTCGGGCGGCCCGGCCTTGATGTACTTCAGGAGGAGCCGGACCTCGATGACGGCGAGCACCGCGTACAGCACGGTGAAGACGATCAGCGAGGTCAGCACCTCGCCCTGGGAGACACCGGGGGAGACCGCGTCACGGGTCCGGAGTACGCCGTAGACCACCCAGGGCTGCCGACCCATCTCGGTGAAGATCCAGCCCCAGGAGTTGGCGATCAGCGGGAAGAGCAAGGTCCACAGGGCGACGATCCAGTAGCACCGGGCAAGGCGTGGACTGAGGGCCTTGGTCTTGAAGAGGACCAGATGCGGCACCTCGTCCTCACCGGTGCGCATCGCCTCGGGCAGCATGAACTTCTTCCGCGTGAGCCACAGGCCGAGGATGCCGAGACCGAACGAGGCCATCCCGAAGCCGATCATCCACCGGAAGCTCCAGAAGGCGACGGGGATGTTGGGCCGGTAGTCGCCGGGGCCGAAGCGTTCCTGCTCCGCCTTGTTGATGTCGTTGATGCCCGGCACGTACGAGTGGAAGTCGTCGTCGGCGAGGAAGGACAGCACCCCGGGGACGGAGATCTCGACGGAGTTGTGGCCCTTGCTGACGTCCCCGTAGGCGAAGATCGAGAAGGGCGCGGCGTTCTGCCCGTCCCACAGCGCCTCGGCCGCCGCCATCTTCATCGGCTGCTGCTTGAACATCACCTTGCCGAGCTGGTCACCGCTGACGGCGGTCAGGAGGCCGGAGATCACCACGGTGATCAGGCCCAGCCGCAGCGAGGTCCGCATCACCGGAATGTGCTTCTTGCGGGCCAGGTGGAAGGCCGCGATGCCGACCATGAACGCGCCACCGACCAGGAAGGCGGCCGTGATGGTGTGGAAGAACTGGGTCAGCGCGGTGTTCTGCGTGAGCACCTGCCAGAAGGCGGTCAGCTCGGCGCGGCCGCGTTCCTTGTTGATGCGGTAACCGACCGGGTGCTGCATCCAGGAGTTGGCCGCCAGGATGAAGTAGGCGGAGAGGATGGTGCCGACGGACACCATCCAGATGCAGGCGAGGTGGATCTTCTTCGGAAGCTTGTCCCAGCCGAAGATCCACAGGCCGATGAAGGTGGACTCGAAGAAGAACGCGATCAGGGCCTCGAACGCTAGCGGAGCCCCGAAGATGTCACCGACGAACCGCGAGTAGTCGGACCAGTTCATCCCGAACTGGAACTCCTGGACGATGCCGGTGACGACACCCATGGCGATGTTGATCAGGAAGAGCTTTCCCCAGAACTTGGTGGCTCTGAGGTACTTCTCCTTGTTCGTCCGCACCCAGGCGGTCTGCAGGCCGGCAGTGAGCGCCGCGAGAGAGATCGTCAGAGGAACGAAGAGGAAGTGGTAGACGGTCGTCGTACCGAACTGCCATCGCGCCAGGGTCTCCGGCGCCAGAGCTAGCTCCACGTCGTCTTCTCCTTACGTCATCGCCGCCGCAGCGGCGATTTGTCCGTGAAATCCAACGGATCACGGGAGGAAGCAGGACACGCTTGTGAACGCGTTCACATTCACAAGCAATTATGGCGCACACGCTTTCGGGCCCTTCGCCCGGGGTCCCCTCTCACCGCCGCCCCCGCGCCGGGCCTGCGGAGCCGGGCATACGAAAGGGCCCCGCACCTCTCACGAGATACGGGGCCCGGCTGCCGGACGACGCCGGCTACAGCTCCTGGCGGAACGACTCCGTCACCTTCAGGAACAGGTCGTTCGCCTCGCTCTCGCCGATCGTCACGCGCACGCCCTCGCCCGCGAACGGCCGGACCACCACACCGGCCTTCTCGCAGGCCGCCGCGAAGTCCAAGGTGCGGTCGCCCAGCCGCAGCCAGACGAAGTTCGCCTGGGACTCGGGAACCGTCCAGCCCTGCCGTGCCAGGGCCTCGGAGACCCGGTCCCGCTCGCACACCAGCGAGCCGACCCGCCCCAGCAGCTCGTCCTCGGCGCGCAGCGAGGCCACCGCCGCGTCCTGCGCGAGCTGGCTGACGCCGAACGGCACCGCCGTCTTGCGCAGCGCGGCCGCCACCGGCTCGTGGGCCACCGCGAAGCCGACCCGCAGACCCGCGAGCCCGTACGCCTTGGAGAACGTCCGGAGCACCGCCACGTTGGGGCGGTCCCGGTAGATCTCGAGGCCGTCGGGGACCTCGACGTCGCGGATGAACTCCTTGTACGCCTCGTCCAGCACCACGAGCACATCGCTCGGCACCCGGTCGAGGAATCGTTCCAGCTCGGCCCTGCGCACGACGGTGCCGGTGGGGTTGTTCGGGTTGCAGACGAAGATCAGCCGCGTCCGGTCGGTGATCGCGTCCGCCATCGCGTCCAGGTCGTGCACATCGCCGTCGGTCAGCGGCACCTTGACCGAGGTCGCGCCGCTGACCTGCGTGATGATCGGGTACGCCTCGAAGGAGCGCCAGGCGTAGATCACTTCGTCGCCCGGGCCCGAGGTGGCCTGGAGCAGCTGCTGGGCCACGCCGACCGAACCGGTGCCGGTGGCCAGGTGCGAGACGGGCACACCGAAACGGTCGGCCAGCTCGTTCATCAGACCGGTGCAGGCCATGTCCGGGTAGCGGTTGAAGTGCTCAGCGGCCGCGAGCGCGCTCTCCATCACGCCCGGCAGCGGCGGATACGGGTTCTCGTTGGAGGACAGCTTGAAAGCGGCGGGTCCGTCCGCCGACGCCGGTTTGCCCGGAACATAGGCGGGAACGCCGTCCAGTTCGGCGCGCAGCTTGGGGCTCGTCTCGCTCACCGCAGGTCCTCCTCGACCGTCCGTACACATCAATACTGCTCACCTTATGAGGATTGGGCGCCGCTGCGAACGGGTGGACAGCGGATTCGTCCGGTGAACCCCGGAATGAGGGGGAGCGCGACCGGCAGTGGCGCGCGCCGGTGGCTCACTCCGTGGCGCGCGTCCCTCGAAAAGGTGAGTTGAGACCTCCTCGAGACCTTGCCCCCTCGACAGGTCCATCCGGCCGGATGCATGACACATGACGGTGGGACCGGCCAACAACCTTGTTTCATAAGGCCGTTGCCACCCAATGACCTTGCAGAAACGTGCCTGTCAACGCGTGCATATGCGACCGGACCAATTCCCCGCCCGACCCCTACTATCGGCTCGCCATGACAGCAGCAGGGAAGCACCAGGTGAGCCGGACGGAGACCCCCCGGCGCGGCGGCAGGCAGGGACGTGCCGGAATCCGGGATGTGGCCGCCGCCGCCGGCGTCTCCATCACGACCGTCTCCGACGCGCTCAACGGCAAGGGCAGGCTCCCGGACGCCACCCGCCGCCATGTCCGCGAGGTCGCAGAGCGCCTGGGCTATCGCCCTTCCGCGGCGGCCCGCACGCTCCGTACCGGCAAGTCCGGCCTCATCGGCCTGACCGTGACGACGTACGGGGATGAACCTTTCACCTTCACCGAGTTCGCGTACTTCGCGGAAATGGCGAGGGCGGCCACCTCGGCGGCCCTCGCGCGCGGCTACGCCCTGGTCATCCTGCCGGCCACCTCGCGCCACGACGTCTGGTCCAACGTGGCGCTCGACGGCACCGTCGTCATCGATCCGTCCGACCAGGACCCGGTCGTCTCCGAGCTGGTCCGTCAGGGACTGCCCGTCGTCTCCGACGGCCGCCCCGCCGGGTCGCTGCCCGTCACCGCCTGGGTGGACAACGACCACCGGGCGGCCGTGCTCGACCTCCTGGACCATCTGGCCGCCGCCGGGGCCCGCCGTATCGGACTGCTCACCGGCACCACCACCGATACGTACACCCGACTCTCCACCACCGCCTACCTGCACTGGTGCGAGCGCGTGGGACAGGATCCGGTCTACGAGTCCTACCCCGCCCACGACCCGTGCGCGGGGGCGGTGGCCGCCGACCGGCTGCTGGCCCGTCCGGACCGCCCCGACGCCGTCTACGGGCTCTTCGACCCCAACGGCACGGACCTGCTGGCGGCTGCCCGCCGCTACGGCCTGCGCGTCCCCGAGGACCTGCTCCTCGTCTGCTGCAGCGAATCCACGGTGTACGCGACGACCGAGCCGCCCATCACGACGCTCTCGCTGAAGCCGCGGAGGATCGGCACGGCGGTCGTCCAACTGCTCATCGACGCCATCGAGGGCGTCGATCAGGACGGCCCGGTGGAACGGGTGGTGCCGACGGAGCTGATCGTCCGGACGTCCTCGCAACGCCGCCCGCCCCGCACCACGGTCAGTGCGCCGCGTTCCCCGGCAGGGGACTGATCATCCCAATTAGGACCAATCGACCGACGAACCTGGCATGCGGAAGGATTCACCACCCCTGGTGCGTCCCAGAGCACGATCTGCATTCCTATGATGGGCGCACGACACCGCGGACCAACCCGACCAGCAGGGCCCGTCAGGTGTACGGCGGCGCGACGGTGGTGTGGAGGGGTCGATGACACAGGGGGCCGGTCAGGAACCCGTGGTGCGGACGGCGACGTTGCGCGACTTCCGCGTACCGCCCTATGCGCAGTCCCCCGCGCCGCCCGCGTCGCCGCACCCGGGGAACGCCTTCCCCGAGGGCGGCACTCCGGAGGGGTACACCCCCACGGCGCGCGATCTCCCCGTCATCAGCCGCGACGAACCCGCCCAGGTGCAGCCCGTGCCCGAACCACGCCCCGCCGCCGGCCCGGGCCTCGGCCCCCTCTACGTGGTCGGTGACGTCCACGGCTACCTGGACGAGCTGCTCGCGGCCCTCGCCGAGCAGGGCCTGATCGACTCCGAAGGCCGCTGGGCGGCGGGCAACGCGCGCCTCTGGTTCCTCGGCGACTTCACGGACCGGGGCCCCGACGGCATCGGCGTCATCGACCTCGTCATGCGGCTCTCCGCCGAGGCCGCGGCCGCCGGCGGATACTGCAAGGCCCTGATGGGCAACCACGAGCTGCTGCTCATCGGCGCCAAGCGGTTCGGCGACACCCCGGTGAACTCCGGCGCGGGAACGGCCACCTTCCAGGCGGCCTGGCTGCTCAACGGCGGGCAGAAGTCGGACATGGAGCGCCTTCAGGACGTCCACCTCCAGTGGATGTCCCGGCTCGACGCCGTCGTCGAGGAGGACGGGCACCTCCTGATGCACTCGGACACGACGGCGTACCTCGACTACGGCTCCACCATCGAGGACGTCAACGACACGGTGCACGCCATCCTCACGCGCAACGACGCCGACGAGTGCTGGGACCTGTTCCGCAAGCTCACCAAGCGGTTCGCCTTCCGCGACGACTCGGGCGCCCAGGCCGTCCAGGAGCTGATGGCGGCCTACGGCGGCCGGCGCGTCGTCCATGGCCACAGCCCCATCCCGTACCTGACCGGCGAGGTCGGCTCCGAGGACGGCGCGGACGGTGCCGGGCCTCAGGTCGACGGGCCGCATGTGTACGCGGACGGGCTCGCCATCGCCATGGACGGCGGGGTGACCATGGCCGGAAAGCTACTGGTCGTCCGACTCCCCCTGCATGACTGACGCCCTGCGGGGAAGACGCATCCCGAGCTGACCACGCCGAGTACAGGGGCTATTTCCGCAAACCCTCTGTCACCCCGCACCGTGCGCGCTCTACCATCGGCCTATCAGTAAGCAGGCTCTCCTCCGTTTCCGCCCGAACTGCCCGTACCCAGCGGGCACACAGGCCCGACGGAGCATCGGGGGATGCAGATGAACAGCGCTCCGCACCTGCTGACCGAGGACCGGCCCGAGTACGAACGGCTCCTCGACGACGCACTGCGTCACGCACACGAACGACCGGAACTGGCCGCCGTCGGCGAACGCCTCAACGCCGCCCAGCTGCGCACCATGGCGCTGGCGGCCGTCGCCCTGATCACCGCCACGGCCGCCCCCGAGTACGAGCAGTACGTGAAGACCCGTGACGAAGCACGCGCCCCCGCCCGGGACACGGCTTCCGGCACGGCGCCGGACGGCCTCATCCAGTCGGGCGCCGGCATAGGCGCGGTCGTCACCGTTCTGACGCCGATGCTGGCGGGTACGGCGGCGGCCATATTCCTGCTGGTCGGCTACCTCCTGAAGATGCTGGAGCCACCACCGGCATTCGCCGGCCCCATGGTGGACGCGGGCTGGTTCTTCGCCGCCGTCACCGCCGCCGCCATCTTCGTCGCCGCCATCGGCCTGCTCATCGCCGCCCTGCGCAACGGCTCGACGTCCCTGTCCGCCCGGGAAGCCCGCGAGCAACTGCCCGACGACGTGGCCCGCGCCAAGGACGCCTGGCGGCAGGCGCTCCTTGAGCGGGGCATCGTGCCCTTCCTGCGCGACGCCCTCGCAGAGCCCGCCGGGCCCGCGGTCCCCGCCCCGCACCGCCCGACGGGCCGCCTCCCCAAGATCGGCTACAGCAGGCCCGACTTCGCCGGCCCGGACGAGGGCCCGGCTGCGGCGCCCCGTCCCACGTACAGCAGCCCGGACTTCACCAGCCCCGACTTCGGCGGTCCCGAGCACGAACCGGACTGACCGCCACGGCTCCGGCGGAAGACGCCGGAGCCGTGCGCGTCCGGGTCAGTCGGCCAGCGGCAGATAGACCCTGTTCCCGCCCGCCGCGAATTCACGCGACTTGCCGAGCATCCCCTCGGCGATCTCCTCGGCCGTGGCCTCCGCGCCGTTCGCGCCGCCGAACTGCTCGGTGATGCTGTGGCTGATCTTCATCGAACAGAACTTCGGGCCGCACATCGAGCAGAAGTGCGCCGTCTTGGCGGGCTCGGCGGGCAGGGTCTCGTCGTGGAACTCCCGTGCCGTGTCCGGGTCGAGCGCCAGGTTGAACTGGTCCTCCCAGCGGAACTCGAACCGGGCGTCCGACAGCGCGTCGTCCCACTCCTGCGCCCCCGGGTGCCCCTTGGCCAGGTCGGCGGCGTGGGCCGCGATCTTGTACGTGATGACCCCGGTCTTCACATCGTCCCGGTTCGGCAGCCCCAGGTGCTCCTTGGGCGTCACGTAGCAGAGCATCGCCGTCCCCCACCAGGCGATCATCGCGGCGCCGATGCCCGAGGTGATGTGGTCGTACGCCGGCGCGATGTCGGTGGTCAGCGGTCCGAGCGTGTAGAACGGCGCCTCCTCGCAGATCTCCTGCTGAAGGTCGATGTTCTCCTTGATCTTGTGCATCGGGACATGCCCCGGGCCCTCGATCATGGTCTGCACGCCGAACCGCTTGGCGACCGTGTTCAGTTCGCCGAGCGTGCGCAGTTCGGCGAACTGCGCCTCGTCGTTGGCGTCCGCGATCGACCCGGGCCGCAGCCCGTCGCCCAGCGAGTACGTCACGTCGTACGCGGCGAGGATCTCGCAGAGTTCCTCGAAGTGCTCGTACAGGAAGGACTCCTTGTGGTGCGCCAGGCACCACGCCGCCATGATCGAGCCGCCCCGGGAGACGATGCCGGTCTTGCGCCGGGCGGTCAGCGGCACGTACGGCAGGCGTACGCCGGCGTGCACCGTCATGTAGTCCACGCCCTGCTCGGCCTGCTCGATGACGGTGTCCTTGTAGATCTCCCAGGTCAGCTCCTCCGCCCGCCCGTCGACCTTCTCAAGGGCCTGGTAGAGAGGGACGGTTCCGATCGGTACGGGTGAATTGCGAAGAACCCACTCACGGGTGGTGTGGATGTTGCGGCCGGTGGAAAGGTCCATGACCGTGTCCGCACCCCACCGGGTCGCCCACGTCATCTTGTCCACCTCCTCCTCGATGGAGGACGTCACCGCGGAGTTGCCGATGTTGGCATTCACCTTCACCAGGAACCGCTTTCCGATGATCATCGGCTCGGTCTCCGGGTGGTTGACGTTGGCGGGCAGCACCGCGCGGCCGGCCGCGATCTCCTCGCGCACCACCTCCGCCGGCACGTTCTCGCGGACCGCGACGTACTCCATCTCCGGCGTGATCTCGCCCCTGCGGGCGTACGCGAGCTGGGTGACGGGCCGTCCGTCCCGGCTCCGCCGCGGGCGGCGCGGGCGGCCGGGGAACACCGCGTCCAGATTGCGCAGTCCACCTCGCGGCGAGGTGTGCTTGAGCCCGTCGTCCTCGGGACGGGCGGGGCGGCCCGCGTACTCCTCGGTGTCGCTGCGGGCGATGATCCAGTTCTCCCGGAGCGGTGCGAGGCCGCGCCGGACGTCGGTCTCGGCCGCGGGGTCGGTGTACGGCCCGGACGTGTCGTACAGCGTCACGTCCTTGCCGTTGGTCAGGTGCACCTGGCGGACCGGCACCCGGATGTCGGGGCGCGGCCCCTGGACGTATCCCTTGTGCCAGCCGATGGACTTCCCGGCCTCGTCGCCCTGGTTGGAGGCAGGCGTGCGTGTGTCCGATGTGGTCATGAGACCTACTCCCTACGCCGGCATTACCCGGTAACAGGTTCGGCGGTCGGCGCAGCGTGCCCGTACGGTCGTACGGCGGTCAGCGCCCTCTCAGCCCGGTGCTCCGAGCTCCCGCGTGTGCAAAGGTGCCACCACGCTAGCCCCCGGACGGGCGACCTGACCAGAGGGCCCCTTCCTTCTTGCGATGATCGGCCGGTGACGCCCCCTCATCGCGACCCAGAACCGCAGGGCCATCAGCACACGCACAGCCATGGCCCGGCCGCACCCGTCTCCACCCGTCTGCGCAAGGTGATCGCCGCCGTGCTGATCCCCTTCGCGGCCGCCGTACTCGTCGGCCTCGTGGCGCTCTGGCCGAATGGCGCGCCGGCGCACGACCGGACAGGTGTCGGATTCGACCGGCAGACCCAGCAGGGAAAGGTGGTGAGCGTCGTCGAGACCGACTGCAAGGACGTGAACGCCGCCCAGCTTCCCGTCAGCGGCGAGACCCAACCCCCCGTGGACCGGCCGGCATCCGGCGGCCTCTGCGAGAAGGCCACCGTCGAGGTCACGACCGGCCCCGACTCGGGGCGCCGGTTCGTCGAGGTCGTCCAGCCGGACGCACCGAGGCAACTGCGGGAGGGCCAGGGGGTGGTGGTGGCGTACGCCCCCGACGCGCCCCATGACCTCCAGTACTCCGTGACGGACGTGAACCGGAAGTTCCCTCTGTATTTGCTGGCCGGGATCTTCGCCCTCGCGGTGGTGCTCGTGGGCAGGATGCGCGGGGTCATGGCCCTGGTGGCGCTCGCCCTGTCGTTCGCCGTACTGACCCTGTTCATCCTTCCGGCCATACTTCAGGGCTCGAATCCGCTGCTGGTGGCGGTCGTCGGGGCCGGAGCGATCATGCTGATCGCGCTCTACATCTGCCACGGGCCGACCGCCCGCACCTCCGTCGCCGTCATCGGCACCCTGATCTCACTGCTCCTGATCGGGCTGCTCGGCTCGCTCTTCATCGGCTGGGCGAGCCTGACCGGGAACACCGACGACAACACCGGCCTCATCCACGGCCTGTATCCGCACATCGACATGAGCGGACTGCTGCTGGCCGGCGTCATCATCGGCTCCCTTGGCGTGCTCGACGACGTCACGGTCACCCAGACCTCGGCGGTCTGGGAGCTGCGCCAGGCGAACCCCACCATGAGTGCGAAGCAGCTCTACCGGGCAGGGATCAGAATCGGCCGCGATCACATCGCCTCCGTGGTCAACACCCTGGTGCTCGCCTATGCGGGCGCGGCGCTGCCCCTCCTGCTGCTGTTCACGGTCGCGCAGAGCAGCGTGGGGACGGTCGCCAACAGCGAGCTGGTGGCCGAGGAGATCGTGCGCACCCTCGTCGGCTCGATCGGACTGGTCGCCTCCGTGCCGGTGACGACAGCGCTGGCGGCGCTGGTCGTCTCCGCGGACCGCACGGGGGTCGGCGCGGAAGCCGGGGCTTCGGCACCCGTGCGGAGCGGCAGGGGCCGGCGACGGCGGGCGAGGTCGTGACCGGAACACGCAGCGTGATTCACCCGATCGGCAGGTGTCGTGTTCGAGTGGCAAGACGGCTCCCGGGCCGTGCACCACTTCAGCCCGCGTTCTGCTCTTCGGCCAGAATGCGCCCCAGCGCCTCCTCCAGATTGCCGTCGAAGTCACCCAGCGTGCACTCCTGCCCGAGCGGCACCAGCTTGTCCGTACGGTCGAGGAAGGCGACGAGAGGTGCCGTGCCCGCCCGGAAGAGCGCACGGTCGGCGCCCACCTGCAACCGGATGTGGACATCGCACAGCCCCTCGGGCTCGGTCGGCGCGATGTGGACATCGCCGTCACCACTGGGGCTGTTGAGGCCGTCGAGCAGCAGCTCACGGCCGAAGGCCCAGGTGACGGGGGCGTCGCCGGGCAGATGGAAGGTCATCCGGATCGCGTACGGATCGCACACTTCGTACCGGAGCTCCACCGGGATACGGAATGAGAGCTCCTCGGAGACGAGGAAGCTCATCATGACCTCAGCTTGAACCGACTCGCGCATCGTTCAACCCCGCAGTAGATGAATCTGGCCAGGAATGATCCCCCATGGCCCTATTGACGCCATCGTGGTGCACGCGATAGCAGATCACAAGGAGTGATTTTTCAGATACTGATAGAGAACACGAACGAACGCAAGAGGCTCGACACTTCGCCGCGTAGTCGTTCGACTGCGGGCAGCAACCGATCCTCCTCGTGGAGGGGTACCGAAATGGCCATCGCGGCGGCGGTGAATCCGGCCGTGATGGGGAAGGCCGCGCAGACGGTCCCGAGCGCGTACTCCTGTCGCTCGATGACCGGTTCCGTACGCTCCAGCGACCGCAGCCGGGCGAGGAACGCCGCACGGTCGCGCACCGAGTACCGGGTCAGCGGGCGCACCGGGTGCCGGTCCAGGTGGTCCTCGCGCGCCTTCTCGTCCAGCCGGCTCAGCAGACACTGGCCGATCGCGTGCGCGTGCCCGGTCTCGCGGAACGCCGCCCACTCGTCGACCGCCGGCCGCTCGGGGCTGTCCGCCACGGCGAGGAGCTCGATCTCGCCCTCGCGATAGATGGCGCAGTACACCGGGGCTCCGACGATGTCCCGCCAGCGGCCCAGCGAACGGGCCATGACGCTGCGGCGGCTCTGAGCGGCGCGATCGCCCATCAGCCGTTCGGCGGCGGCGCCGAAGCGGAAGACGCCGTTCTCCCGGCGCAGATACCCCTCGTGGGTCAAGGTCCGCAGCAGGTGGTAGGCGGTGGGAAGGGGAAGCCCCGCTTCCCTCGCGAGCTGTTTGGCCGGGGCCCCGTCGCGATGGGTGCCCACAGCCTCCAGCAGTCTCAGCGCCCGCTGCACCGACCCGATGAGCGTCGGAACAGCCGTACTCGATGCCGCGGTCAACGGTCACCCCCAGGCGTGGTGACGGGCGGTCAGCCCGCCCGTGGGGGCCGCCCCCACAGGTCTGCCGCGGACCCGGGGCGCCGGAGGCCGGATCCCGTACAAACCACTGGTCGGGGAGGTGACTTGCGGTGTTTTCCCAGGCGGTGGCAGAGGACTGTCACTGTATCGGCCGCCCTGTGACCGGGTGCCGATTCGCCTTTCCCTTAGCTCAGCTGGGCTAATCCCCCGTCGGGCGTGCGGTCACCAGCCGTTTCCGGAGGACGACGACATGAACTTCCGTACGAGGAAGACGAGGCCGCCGACCAGGATCACGAAGATCAGGATCTTGAAGAGCAGACCGACCACGAACGCGACCAGGCTGGCGATCAGGCCACCGAACACGACGATCGCGATCACGGGCACCGCGATCCACTTCACCCACCAGGGCATCCCAGCGAATATCTCCCGCACGGCCATCGTCCTTACCTCGTCTCTGTGAGTTCCTGCTTCGATGCTAGAGGCGAAAGAAGGCCGCCGGACCCCGGGAAGCCCTTGTCCTCCCCTGATCGAACCCTTAGGGAACCCTGGGACGCACTGGCCGCGGACTCATCCCTCGGGCGGCGAGAAGACCACCATCACGCGCAGGTCCTCGGTGATGTGGTGGAACTTGTGGGCCGTGCCTGCGGGTACATACACGACACTCCCTCTTCCCACCTGTGTCGTTTCCATGCCGACGGTGATCGAGGCGCGACCGCTGACCACGAAGTAGACCTCGTCCTGGCTGTGCGGCTTCTGCGGGTCGAGGTCGCCGGCGTCCAGCGCGTACAGGCCGACCGACATGTTCCGCTCGCGAAGGAACTGCAGGTAAGCACCGTCGTTGGCGGCCCGTTCCGCCTCCAGCTCGTCCAGCCTGAATGCCTTCATGGACCGTCCGCCCCTTGCCTCGCCCAGCCGGTGTCCGCCACCGATCATGTCTGCCACGATCAGACACATGAAGAATTTCGTAGTCAAGACGATCGCCAACGCGGGTGCGCTGGCCGTGGCCATCTGGCTGGTCCAGGACATCACGCTGACCGGCGGCAGCACCGGCCGCAAGGCCCTGACCCTGGTCCTCGTCGCGCTGGTCTTCGGCCTGGTCAACGTCGTGGTCAAGCCGATCGTGAAGCTGCTCACCCTGCCCCTCTTCATCCTCACGCTGGGACTGATCACCCTCGTGGTGAACGCCCTGATGCTGCTGCTCACCTCGTGGCTGGCCGGGGTGCTCGACCTGAGCTTCCACGTCGAAGGCTTCTGGACCGCCGTCCTCGGTGGCCTGATCATCTCGATCGTGTCCTGGGCGCTGAACGTCGTCCTCCCGGACGAGGACTGATCCGTCCGGCGGGAAGCGACCCGCGTCCACCTGAGACAGTGCGACCAGGACCGGTGACCGGCCGGGGAGAGAAGCGAGGACGAACCATGAGCACCCAGGGCGACGGAACGCGCGCGGTACGCGCGGGACTGCCGGAACCGCAGCAGTACGAGCCCACCCTCCCCGGACCGGTCTTCGCCGCGCACTTCCACCTGTCCGGCGAGCCGACCGGCCCCTACACCTACGGGCGGGACGGCAACCCGACCTGGACCCGGCTGGAACAGGCCATCGGGGAACTCGAGGCACCGGGCGAGGACGTGGAGACCACCGTCTTCGCCTCCGGAATGGCGGCGATCTCGGCCGTCCTGTTCTCCCAGGCGCGTAGCGGCGATGCCGTCGTCCTCCCCGACGACGGCTACCAGGCACTTCCCCTGCTGCGCGAGCAGCTGGAGGCGTACGGGGTCGAGGTGCGGACCGCGCCGACCGGCGGCGACGCCCAGCTCGCCGTCCTGGAGGGCGCGAAGCTCCTGTGGCTGGAGACGCCCTCCAACCCGGGCCTCGACGTCTGCGACGTGCGGCGCCTCGTCGAGGCCGCGCACGCCGGCGGCACGCTGGTCGCCGTCGACAACACCCTCGCCACCCCGCTCGGCCAGCGCCCGCTGGAGCTGGGCGCCGACTTCTCCGTGGCCAGTGACACCAAGGGCATGACGGGCCACGGCGACGTGCTGCTCGGCCATGTGACCTGCCGCAACCCCGAGCTCACGGCCGGAGTGCGGCGCTGGCGCAAGATCGCCGGTGCGATCCCCGGTCCGATGGAGGCATGGCTGGCGCACCGGTCCCTGGCGACGCTGGAGCTGCGGATCGAGCGGCAGTGCGCCAACGCCCTCGTGCTCGCCGAGGTGCTCGCCAAGCACCAGGCCGTCTCCGGGCTGCGCTACCCCGGCCTGCCCACCGACCCCTCGTACGCCAACGCGGTACGCCAGATGCGGCGCTTCGGCTCGGTGGTGTCGTTCGTGCTCGCCGACCGGGAAACCGCGGAGCGCTTCCTTGCCGCCCTGCGGCTGGTCGAGGACGCCACCAGCTTCGGAGGCGTACGCTCCACCGCCGAGCGCCGGGGCCGCTGGGGCGGCGATTCCGTACCGGAAGGCTTCATCCGCTTCTCCGTCGGCGCCGAGAACCCCGCCGACCTGGTGGCCGATGTCGAACAGGCGCTGGCCGCGGCCACCGCGGGGAGCTGATCCCGCCGCGCGGTACGGCGGTCCGAGCCTCCCCCCTCGTGGCTCGGACCGCCCCGGCCCTCCGTGTTCTCCTTGTGAAGAGCCGCCTCGACAAGGCTAGTTGACTCTGCGTCAGTGTCCAATCACAGTAGCGACAGCGACCTATCGACATATTTATAGTTGTCGGGGGTCCAATCGGATACGTCACTGTGTGAGGGCGGGAGGGACGAGACGTGGATCTGGCCCTGCTGCGCACCTTCGTCACGGTCCACCGGGCCGGCTCGTTCACCCGCGCCGCCGCGCTGCTGGGCCTCTCGCAGCCCGCCGTGACCTCCCAGATACGCACCCTGGAACGGCAGCTCGGCCGCCCGCTGTTCCTGCGCAGGGCCCGGGGCGTGACCCCGACGACCATCGGCGACGAACTCGCGCACCGGGCCGCTCCGCACCTGGACGCGCTGGTCGAGATCGCCGAGACCGACCTCGACGAGGAGTCGGGCGTACGGACCCTGCATCTGGCGGGACCGCCGGAATTCCTCTCCCTGCGCGTCCTGCCCGCGCTCACACCGCTGATCGCCCAGGGCCTCGCGCTGCGCGGGTCGTTCTCCGCCGACACGGACGAGGCCCTGGAGGGCCTGGCCGCCGGTCACCACGACCTGGCCGTCGTGACGGCACGACCGCGCGGGGAACTGCTCACCGCCACCCCGCTCTGCGACGAGGAGCACGTCCTGGTCGCCTCTCCGCGCTGGGCCGGCCGGCTGGGGCCCGGCACGCTGCGACGCAACGGCCCCGTGGTCCTGGAGCAGCTGCCCGTGGTGGAGGTGCACGAAAGCCTGCCGCTCGTCTCCCGCTACTGGGCCGCCGTCTTCGACAGTGCGCCCGCGGCCGCCGGCGCCGTCATCGCCCCGGACCTGCGGGCGGTCCTGGAGTGCGCGGCCGCCGGTGCCGGGCTCGCCGTGCTGCCGCGCTATCTGTGCGAGGACGCGTTGGAACGAGGCGAGGTGGTGGCGCTCCTCGATCCTCCGGTCCCGCCCCTGCGCACGTACTTCCTGGCCGCGCGGACCGGCACGCTCGCGCTTCCGCATCTCGCCCGGGCGCACGAATGGCTGCTGCGGGCGGCGGCCGACTGGTGACCGCAGGAGCGCCCGACAGCGTCCCGGTGTTTCAGAACGGGTCCCGTGGGCCACGCTTCAGCCATGACCGAACGTCCTGTGGTCAAGCGCACCGCACGCGCCATCCTCCTCGACGGTGACGACCTCATCCTCATCAAGCGCACCAAGCCCGGGGTGGACCCGTACTGGCTCACGCCGGGTGGCGGGGTCGAGCCCGAGGACGCCACCGTGGTCGACGCCCTGCACCGCGAGGTGGACGAGGAGCTGGGCGCCAAGATCACCGACGTGGTGCCCTGCTTCGTCGACACCGTGGAACACATCGAGGAGGGCGGAGTGAAGGGCGTCAAGGTCCAGCACTTCTTCGTCTGCCGCCTCGACTCCATGGACCTGTCCCTGCGCCACGGCCCCGAGATCGACGCCCCCTGCGGCGAGTACGACGTCGTACGCGTGCCCTTCAGCCGGGTCGGGATCGCAGCGGTGCACCTCGTGCCGCTGTCGTTGCGGCACTACCTGGACGGCAATATCGAGGGAGTCCGGGCCCTGCACGCCGCCGACCTGGGCTGACGCACCGGCCGGCCCGTACGGTGTCGGCTCTCGCGTCAGTGCCGGCCGGCTCGCACGGTGCCGGTTCTCGCGCCTGCGCGTGTTTCACGTGAAACCGTTCGCGGCCGAGGTCCCGGCCCAATTTTCGCTGCGGGACCGGGCCAGTTCCGGTAAAGCGGTGGACGGGCGATCATCGGTCGGAGAGCCTGGCCCGTATGCCCAGCTCATTGCCCCGCCCGCTGTCCGATCTCCCCATCCGGCGCCTCACTCGGGACGACCTGGTCGTCTGCGCCGATCTCAGCGAGGACCGGGGCTGGCCTCGCGACGAGGAGCGCTGGACGCTGCTGCTCGCCGCCGGCACGGGCTACGGCATCGATGACCCCGACAGCAAGGGCCTGATGGCGTCCTGTGTGGTGGTCTCGTACGGCTCCGAGCTGGCCGCCGTCGGCATGCTGCTCGTCGCCGGGCGCCATGCCCGGCGCGGAGTCGGCCGGTATCTGATGCAGCGGGTGATCGAGGCTGCCGGGGACACCCCGCTCAGCCTCCATGCGACAGCCTCGGGCCGCCCTCTTTACGAAGAACTCGGATTCGCGCCGGTGGGGCGGACCGTCCGGCTGAGCGGGACCTTCCGGCCGGCTGCGGGAGCCGGGCCGAAGCCTTTCGGCGGCTCCGGGGCTGTCATCCGGTCTGCTTCCGCCCACGACCTGCGGGCTGTGGTGCAGCTGGACTCGGTCGTCTTCGGGCTCGACCGCACGCATCTGCTGACCCGGCTCCCGACGTTCGCCGACCACCTGCGGGTCGCCGAGGAGGATGGGGAGCTGACCGGGTTCGCCGCGCTCTCGCCGAGCGCGGCGAACCATGCGGTCGGGCCGCTGATCGCCAAGGACACCGCCACGGCGCAGCTGCTCGTGGCCTCACTGGCCGAGGCGACGGACCGACCGCTGCGGGTGGACGTCGACGCCCGCCACGAGGACCTGCTGGGCTGGCTCGGGCGCTGTGGGCTGCGGTCGGACACCGAGACCACGGTGATGACGCTCGGCGGGCGGCAGCACGCGGACTGGCCTCGGTACTTCGCCCCCTTCAGCCTCGCCACGGGCTGATCCTGTGCATCAGCTCCGGGGTTCGGGAACCGCTGCCTGCTCCGGGGCGTGCGTGGCGACGAGGCGGCTCGGTGCGGTCGTACGGCGCTCCAGCGCGCTGGAGGCGAAGGCGAGGAGCAGCGCCGATGCGGCGAGCGCCGCGCCGACCCAGTTGGGGGCTGTGTAGCCGAGACCGGCACCGATGACGAGCCCGCCGAGCCAGGCCGCGAGCGCGTTGCCGAGGTTGAAGGCACCGATGTTCATCGCTGAGGCCAGCGTCGGGGCGTCCACCGCCTGGTCGAGCACCCGCTTCTGGAGCGGGGGCACGGTCGCGAAGCCGAAGGCGCCGATGAGGACGAGGGTGACCGCCGCCGCGACCTTGTGGTGGGAGGTCACGGTGAAGAGGGCCAGGACCAGGGCGAGGCCGCCCAGCGACACGGCGAGCATGAGCGTGGGGCGGCGGTCGGCGTACCTGCCGCCGATCAGGTTGCCGCCGACCATGCCGAGACCGAAGAGGACCAGCAGCCAGGTGACGGCGGAGGTCGAGTAACCGGCGGTCTCCGTCATCATCGGCGTGATGTAGGTGATCGCCGCGAAGACGCCACCGAATCCGAGGACCGTCATCGCCATGGCGAGCAGGACCTGCACATTACGGAAGGCGGCGACTTCCTGCCGCAGCCTGACACCCTCGGCGCGGGGCTGTTCGGGAACGAGCCGGGCGACGCCGAGCAGACCGAGCACGCCGAGCGCGGCAACGAGGGAGAACGTGACCCGCCAGCCGGCGTGCTGCCCGACGTAGGTGCCCACCGGCACCCCGACGACGTTGGCGACGGTGAGTCCGGTGAACATCAGGGCGATGGCACCCGCCTTCTTCTGCGGGGCGACCAGATCGGCCGCCACGACCGCTCCGATGCCGAAGAAGGCACCGTGGGCGAGCGAGGCGATCACACGGCCGACGACCATCACTTCGAAGACGGGGGCGGCCGCGGTGACCACATTGCCGACGATGAACAGGCCCATGAGGATCATCAGCATCCGCTTGCGGCTGATTCTCGTACCGAGCGCGGTCATCAGCGGCGCCCCGAGCACGACGCCGAGCGCGTAGCCAGTGGCCAGGAAGCCGGCGGCCGGGATGGACACCTGGAACTCGGCGGCCACCTCGGGAAGCAGCCCCATGACCACGAACTCGGTGGTCCCGATACCGAATGCCCCGATGGCCAGGGCGAGGAGTGCGAGCGGCATGGGTTCCCTTCCCAGAAGATTGCTACTGCCCTTTACATGCGTAGACAATAATTGCAGACGCTCTTTAATTGCAAGCGCTGGCTATTGCGCACGTCGGCTACTCTGGACGTAAGCAGCTCCGGCACGGAGGAGAGACCATGACAGCCACGGACCCGGCCCTGACCGCCCTCTCGCAGGGCTGGATCGCGCTGTCCCTGCTCCACGGCAGGATCGAGACCCGCATCGAACGGGCTCTGCAGAGCGGCCACGATCTGAGCGTGCGCGAGTACTCCCTGCTGGACGTGCTCAGCCGACAGCACAGCGGCCCGGGCGGACACCTGCAGATGAAGCAGGTGGCGGACGCCGTCGGACTGAGCCAGAGCGCCACGACGCGCCTGGTCACCCGCCTCGAAGACCGCGGGCTGCTGACCCGGTACCTCTGCGACACCGACCGCAGAGGCATCTACACCGACGTCACCCCCGACGGGCTCACTCTGCTCTCCGAGGCCCGCCCCACCAACGACCGCGCTCTGCGCATCGCGCTCGACGAAGCCGCCGAGAATCCCGAACTGGCCCCGCTCGTCCGAGCCGTCGAGGAACTGAAGGCCGTTCCCGCCTAGGGCCTGTCGACTGCGTAGGCTGCGGATCATGAGCGATCTGGAGATACGCCGCGCGACCGCTGACGATCTGGCCGAGATCGTGGCCCTGCTCGCCGACGACCCGCTGGGCGCCCAGCGCGAGTCACCGGAGGACCTCGCGCCCTATCGAGCGGCGCTCCGCCGACTGGCCGACGACCCGAATCAGCACATGATGGTCGCCGTGCGCGAGGAGCGCGTCGTCGGGACCCTGCAGCTGACCGTGATCCCGGGGCTGTCCCGGCGCGGTTCGACCCGGTCCGTGATCGAAGGTGTCCGCATCCACGCCGACGAACGGGGAAGCGGTCTCGGCACCCGGCTGATCCAGTGGGCGGTGGACGAATCACGCCGGCAGGGCTGCCAACTCGTCCAGCTCACTTCCGACGTGTCCCGCACCGACGCGCACCGCTTCTACGAGCGGCTGGGGTTCATCGCCAGCCATGTGGGCTTCAAGCTCGCCCTCTGACCCGCCTGCCGCGTTCCCGAGGAGCCGACGTGCAACGCATCAGCGACGAACAGCGCCGCACCCGGATCGTCCGCCGCCATCTGCTGGCCCCCAACGAACGGGTCTCGTCGCCCGTCGCGGTGGCCGACGCCGTCGTCGCGCTCCACGCGACCGACGCCGCCACCGTCTTCCTCTCGGCCTGCGCCAGACTCGCCGAGCCGGACGTGGCAGCGGTGGAGCGGTCGCTCTACGAGGACGTCTCCCTGGTGCGGATGCTCTCCATGCGCAACACCCTTTTCGTCGTGTCGGCCGAGATGGCCCCGCACGTCGAGGCGGCGAACGCGCGCGCTGTGGCCGCCAAGGAGCGCCGCAACCTGGTCAAGCATCTCCGCGAGGACGGCCACGGCCTGGACGAGCGCTGGCTCGACGAGACCGAGAAAAGCGCCCTCGCCTTCCTGGCCGGCAGCGGCCCCGTCTCGGGCAGCGAACTCGCCGCCGGGGTGGCCGCCCTTCGCACCAAGATCACCGTCTTCCCGGGGAAGAAGCAGGAAACGGTCCAGGGCGTCGCGACCCGGGTGATCCGGGTGCTGGCCGCCGAGGGCCGGATCCGCAGGGACCGGCCACGGGGCTCCTGGACCTCCAGCCAGTTCCGCTGGGCCCTGGCCCGCCCCCGGCCGGCCGAGGAGACCGCTCCGGCCCAGGCGGAACTGGCCCTGCGCTGGCTCCGGGCATACGGCCCGGGCACCGAAGCCGACCTGAAGTGGTGGACCGGCTGGGGCACCCGTGAGGTCCGTACCGCTCTCGCGGCGGTCGGAGCCGTGGAGGTGCTGCTCGACAACGGGGCGCCGGCCTGGGTCGCCCCCGGGGACACAGAGCCCGAGCCCGTCCAGGCCCCTGGGCGGCCCTGCTCCCCGGGCTGGACCCGAGCGGCATGGGCTGGGCGGACCGCGGCTTCCATCTGCCTGCCGAGCACCGGGCAGCCCTCTTCGACCGCTCGGGCAACATCGGCCCCACGGTGTGGTGGGACGGCCGGATCGTAGGCGGCTGGGCCCAGCGAGACGACGGTGAGCTCACCTGGCGGCTGCTCACCGATCCGGGCCGGGAGGCCAAGGCGGCGATCGAGGCCGAGGCGGCCCGGCTGGCCGGCTGGGTGGGGGAAGCCCGGATCACCCCGCGCTTCCGGACCCCTCTGGAACGGGAGTTGGCGGCCTGAGCGGCGGTGCTGCCCGTTTCACGTGAAACAAGGCAGCACCGCTTCCGTGCGCTGCGCTCAGTCCCCCAGACCGCGCCACCCTGCCTCGTCAACGCCGCCGGGCACCGCTGCCGCGGGGTCGTACGGCTCACGCGTGAAGACGAAGGACCCCAGATCGAGGTGGTTCACGCTGCCGTCCGGGTTCCGCACGATCCGCAGCGTCTCCCCCGCGTAGTAGCCGTCCAGGCCGACCCAGGTTCCGTCGGGGCGCGCCGTGAAGCGGGCCCCCCGGCCCTGGCCGTTGACCGGCCGCAGCTCCAGTCCGCGATCGGCGTGCAGCGTCAGGATGTTGGGGCGTGTGGCCCAGTACCAGAGCCCGGTCAGGGCGAGGAGTTCCGCGTCCACCTCGGGCAGCGGGCGCCACGGCTCGGGGATGCGCGGCTCGGCCTCGGCGACGATGTCCACGAGGTCTGCGGCCACCTCGCCGATCGCGACCCCTGATGTCGCGTTGACGAGCACCACAGCCGTCACGTCGTCCTCGGTGCTGACCCAGAGGGCGGCCAGGAACCCGGGAAGCGAGCCGGTATGCCCGATGAAGGTACGGCCCTTGCGCCGGACCAGTTGCAGTCCCAGGCCGTAGTGATCGACCCACTCACCGGGCGCGGGAGCGGCCGACGGCTGCTTCATCTCCTCCACGGAGGCCGCGCCGAGCACCCGGTCGTCGCCCTCGGCCAGGAAGGCCGCGAAGCGGAGCAGATCCGCGGTCGTGGACCAGAGCTGTCCGGCGGGCGCCATGAGGCCCAGGTCCTCCGCCGGTTCGGGGAGCAGGGCGTCCGCCCAGGGATGCACCGCCCAGCCGCCGGCGTGCGGAGCCTGGGGGAGCGAGCTGGTCCGGTGCAGGCCGAGGGGTTCCAGCACCTCGCGGCGCAGCACCTCTTCCCAGGAAGCACCGCGCACGGCCTCGACCAGCGAACCGAGCAGCGTATAGCCCGGGTTGGAGTAGTGGTGCCGGTTGCCGGGCGGATGCATCGCGACCTGCTCATCGAGCACGTCCGCGAGCGTGGGCCGCAAGCTGCCGGGGGTCCGCTCCCACCAGGGCGCGGTCGTCTCGGCGCCGAGCCCCGCGCTGTGGCCGAGCAGCTGATGAATGGTCACGTCCCCCGCGCCGGTGCCGGGCAGGTGCTTCTCCAGGGGATCCGCCAGGTCGAGCAGCCCTTCGTCACGCAGCCGCATCACCAGGACGGCGGTGAAGGTCTTGGTGAGGGACCCGATCCTGAATTGCGTCTCGGAGTCCGGGGCATGGCCGTCGACACAGCTGCGCGCACCCTCCCAGACCACCTGCCCCTGCCGTTGTACGGCGGCGACCAGAGAGGGGGTTCGCCCTTCGGCCTGAGCCGTGGCGACGCGGTGCAGCAGGGCCCGCCGGGTACCGGGAAGCAACTGTTCAGCTGGAGAAGTCATCGTCAACAACTACCGTCCGCCCCGACGGATGGCGACTCCATTTCCCGGCCCGGTACCGGTCAGGTCTGCGCCATGTCCACGAAGCGGGAGTAGTGGCCCTGGAAGGCGACGGTGATCGTCGCCGTGGGGCCGTTTCGGTGCTTGGCCACGATCAGGTCCGCCTCGCCGGCGCGCGGCGACTCCTTCTCGTACGCGTCCTCACGGTGCAGCAGGATCACCATGTCGGCGTCCTGCTCGATGGAGCCGGACTCACGGAGGTCGGAGACCATCGGCTTCTTGTCCGTGCGCTGCTCGGGGCCACGGTTCAGCTGGGAGAGCGCGATGACCGGGAGCTGCAGCTCCTTGGCCAGGAGCTTGAGGTTTCGCGACATGTCGGAGACCTCCTGCTGGCGGCTCTCGGCGCGCTTCGAACCGCCGGACTGCATCAGCTGGAGATAGTCGATGACCACCAGCTTGAGGTCGTTGCGCTGCTTGAGGCGACGGCACTTCGCCCGGATCTCCATCATGGAGAGGTTGGGGGAGTCGTCGATGTAGAGCGGGGCCGCGGAGACGTCGGGCATCCGCCGGGCCAGCCGCGTCCAGTCCTCGTCGGTCATCGTGCCGGAGCGCATGTGGTGCAGGGCCACCCGCGCCTCGGCGGACAGCAGACGCATCGCGATCTCGTTCCGCCCCATTTCCAGGGAGAAGATCACGCTGGGCATGTTGCTCTTGATCGAGCAGGCACGGGCGAAGTCCAGGGCGAGGGTCGACTTACCCATGGCGGGACGGGCCGCGATGACGACCATCTGGCCGGGGTGCAGACCGTTGGTCAGGGCGTCGAGATCGGTGAACCCGGTGGGCACGCCCGTCATCTCGCCGCTGCGGGACCCGATCGCCTCGATCTCGTCGAGGGCGCCTTCCATGATGTCGCCGAGCGGCAGGTAGTCCTCGCTGGTCCGCTGCTCGGTGACGGCGTAGATCTCCGCCTGGGCCGAGTTCACGATGTCGTCGACATCGCCGTCGGCCGCGTATCCCATCTGCGTGATCTTCGTACCGGCTTCCACGAGCCGCCGCAGAACCGCGCGTTCGTGGACGATCTCCGCGTAGTACGAGGCGTTGGCCGCCGTCGGCACGGACTGGACCAGGGTGTGCAGATACGGCGCCCCGCCCACCTTGGTGATCTCGCCGCGCTTGACCAGCTCGGCGGCCACGGTGATCGGGTCGGCCGGCTCACCCTTGGCGTAGAGGTCGAGGATCGCCTGATAGACGGTCTCGTGCGCGGGACGGTAGAAGTCGTGGCCCTTGATGATCTCCACGACGTCGGCGATGGCGTCCTTGGACAGGAGCATGCCGCCGAGCACGGACTGCTCCGCGTCCAGGTCCTGGGGCGGCACCCGCTCGAAGCCCGGTGAACCGCCTTCCCAGTCATGGGACTCCCGGCTGCGGTCATGGCGGTCGCCACGGTCCCGGTCCTCACCCCGGCGCTGGCGGGATACGGGCAGCCGGTCACTGGGGCCGGTGTCCGCCCAGGGGTCGTCCAGGGGTTCGGGAATGCTCACCCGGCCACCTCCTCCCGTCCGCTCCGCGGACCTAGCCGTGCTCCTCTTTCTTACGGCACGGCACCGACAAACAAGAGCCCCGACTCCGGTTCCGGTGTGTCGAGTTCTGCGGTCTCGCAGAGCCGAAACAGGGTGGGGGCGCCGGACTACGGTAGGCGGCTCGGCACCGTCAGCCAATCTGGTTATCCACAGGCCCTGTGGACGAGCGACCAGATGCTGTGGAGAACCCCCCGGAACCTGTGCACGGACCGGGGGACAGCACTGTGGACAAACTCATAGGCCACCTGCAAATACCGCCGTGACCTGCACTTTTCCCATCCACCGGCTGTGGGGGAGAAAAAGTTGAACGGTCGGGGCGAGATCATCGCGTGTCCGGTGCAAGAGTTGCCCACAGGCAAGAAAATGTAAGGACCCAGAGCCGATTGCATCTCTTACCTGTGGAAGATTAGATTGACTGCCATGATCCAGCCACCGGGAACCCCGTCTTCCCGCCGCCGACGGCACGACCGCGAGATCATCGCGCTCGCCGTCCCGGCCTTCGGCGCGCTCGTGGCCGAGCCGCTGTTCGTGATGGTCGACAGCGCGATCGTCGGCCATCTCGGCACCCCCCAGCTGGCAGGACTGGCGGTCGCCGCCGCCCTTCTGACGACCGCGGTGAGCATCTTCGTCTTCCTCGCGTACGCCACCACGGCAGCGGTCGCCCGCCGGGTGGGCGCCGGCGATCTGGCCTCGGCGATCCGGCAGGGCATGGACGGCATCTGGCTGGCTCTCCTGCTCGGCCTCGCCGTCATCGCCCTGACGCTCCCCCTGGCTCCCTGGCTCGTCGACGTGTTCGGCGCCTCCTCCACCGCGGCGCCCCACGCCATCACCTATCTCCGGATCTCCAGCCTCGGCATCCCCGCGATGCTGGTGGTGCTGGCCGCGACCGGCGTGCTCCGGGGCCTCCAGGACACCCGCACCCCGCTCTACGTCGCCATCGGCGGTTTCGCCGCCAACGCGGCCCTCAACGCCGGCCTCGTATACGGCGCCGGTCTGGGCATCGCCGGATCGGCCTGGGGCACCGTCATCGCCCAGCTCGCGATGGCCGTCGCATATCTGGTCGTCGTCGTGCGGGGCGCCCGGCGCCACGGCGCGTCGCTGCGCCCGGACGCCGCGGGCATCAGGGCCTGCGCCCAGGCGGGTGCGCCCCTCCTGGTCCGGACGCTGTCGCTGCGGGCCGTCCTGCTCATCGCCACCGCGGTCGCCGCCCGGCTCGGCGACACCGATATCGCCGCCCATCAGATCGTCCTCTCCCTGTGGAGCCTGATGGCCTTCGCCCTGGACGCCATCGCCATCGCCGGGCAGGCCATCATCGGGCGATACCTGGGTGCGGACGACGCGCAGGGCGCACGCGAGGCATGCCGCCGGATGGTGGAGTGGGGGATCGCGTCCGGTGTGGTCCTGGGCGTACTGATCGTCCTGGCCCGCCCGCTCTTCGTCCCGCTGTTCACCAGCGACACGGCGGTCCAGGATGCGCTGCTGCCCGCCCTCCTGGTGGTGGCGGCCACCCAGCCGATCGCCGGCGTCGTCTTCGTCCTGGACGGCGTGCTCATGGGCGCCGGCGACGGGCCGTACCTTGCGTGGGCCATGCTCGTGACGCTGGCCGTCTTCGCTCCTGCGGCGCTCCTGGTCCCCACCCTGGGCGGCGGGCTCGGCGCCCTGTGGGGCGCGATGGCGCTGATGATGATCGTCCGGATGGCGACGCTATGGCTCCGTACCCGCTCGGGAAAGTGGCTGGTCACCGGCGCGACCCGCTGACGACCCCGGCATGTTTCACGTGAAACGGCGAAGGGCCGCACCCCGGAGGGTGCGGCCCTTCACTGTTCTGCTGAGGTTGCGGCCCGATCAGGCAGCAACGACCTCGACGCCGAGCTTCGCAGCGACCTCGGGGTGCAGACGGACGGACACCTGGTGCCCACCCAGCGTCTTGATCGGCGAACCGAGCTCGACGCGACGCTTGTCGACGTCCGGGCCACCGGCGGCCTTGATCGCCGAGGCGATGTCGGCCGGCGTGACGGAGCCGAAGAGCCGACCGGCGTCGCCGGAGCGAACGGCCAGACGGACCTTGACGGCCTCGAGCTTGGCCTTGACCTCGTTGGCCTGCTCGATCGTCGCGATCTCGTGGATCTTGCGGGCGCGGCGGATCTGCGCCACGTCCTTCTCGCCGCCCTTGGTCCAGCGGATGGCGAAGCCACGCGGAACCAGGTAGTTGCGGGCGTACCCGTCCTTGACGTCGACGACGTCGCCAGCGGCACCGAGGCCGGTGACTTCCTGGGTGAGGATGATCTTCATGATTCGGTCACCCTTCCCTTATCGCGCGGTGGACGTGTAGGGCAGCAGCGCCATCTCACGGCTGTTCTTGACTGCCGTGGCGACGTCACGCTGGTGCTGCGTGCAGTTGCCGGTGACGCGGCGGGCACGGATCTTGCCGCGGTCGGAAATGAACTTCCGCAGCATGTTCGTGTCCTTGTAGTCCACGTACTGGGTCTTGTCCTTGCAGAACGCGCAGACCTTCTTCTTAGGCTTGCGCACAGGCGGCTTCGCCATGGTGTTTCTCCTGTGTGATCAAGAAGTGGGGGTACGAGCTGCCCTAGAAGGGGGGCTCGTCCGAGTAGCCGCCGCCGGAACCGCCGGAGCTTCCGCCCCAGCCGCCTCCGCCTTGCTGGCCCCCGCCCTGGCCGCCGGCCGGAGCGCTCGTGGCCCACGGGTCGTCGGCGGGAGCACCGCCGCCGCCCTGCTGGCCACCACCGGGACCGCCGCCCCAGTTTCCGCCGCCCTGCTGGCCGCCGCCGTATCCACCCTGGCCGCCCTGGCCACCACGACCGGTGGTCTTGGTGACCTTGGCCGTGGCGTTCTTGAGGCTGGGGCCGACTTCCTCGACATCCAGCTCGTAGACCGTGCGCTTGACGCCCTCGCGGTCCTCGTAGGACCGCTGCTTCAGCCGGCCCTGCACGACAACGCGCATGCCTCGCGTGAGCGACTCGGCGACGTTCTCCGCCGCCTGCCGCCAGACCGAGCAGGTGAGGAACAGGCCTTCGCCGTCCTTCCACTCATTGGTCTGCCGGTCGAAGATGCGGGGAGTGGACGCGACACGGAACTTCGCGACCGCCGCACCGGACGGGGTGAAGCGCAGCTCGGGGTCGTCGACGAGATTGCCGACGACCGTGATGACGGTCTCGCCTGCCATGGGTGAACCTCTCGGCGGGGATTGCTTCTGGCTGCTTGCTGCTACTCGAACCCGATGACCACTGAGCTAGAAGCTCAGTGGATCTCGGGACGGAGGACCTTGGTCCGGAGGACCGACTCGTTCAGGTTCATCTGGCGGTCGAGCTCCTTGACGACCGCAGGCTCGGCCTGCAGGTCGATGACCGAGTAGATGCCCTCGGGCTTCTTCTTGATCTCGTAAGCGAGACGACGACGGCCCCAGGTGTCGACCTTCTCAACCTTTCCTTCGCCCTCACGGACGACGGAGAGGAAGTTCTCGATCAGCGGGGAGACTGCTCGCTCCTCGAGATCGGGGTCGAGGATGACCATCACCTCGTAGTGACGCATGTGGAACCCACCTCCTTTGGACTCAGCGGCCACGGTCGTTCCGTGGCAGGAGGGTCGTGATGCGTTGAGCAACGGTGCCCGAGTAAAACAGCCCCCACTGACAACGCCCTCGATGAGGAGGGACGGTCCATGCGGGCCTGGGCAGACACCGGTGCAGACCGTCCAGACTACCCGTAGACCGCCTTCCGGTTGAAATCCGGTGGTCAGGGGACGCAATCTGTACACATCGGGTGTGAGCGGCGCCACAACCGCGCCGCATGTCGGCCAGGAGGTACTCCATGGCACACGTAACGCGGACCCGCCCCTCCGTCTCCCTCTTCGCCACGGACGGCAGGCCCCATCCGCTGCAGGACGCGCTCGTGGTGGTCACGCTCGTCCTCGGCGCCCTCGCCTTCATCTCGGCGATGTTCCACAACCTGCACCTGCTCAGCTCATGGGCGGGCCTCATCGGGATCCTCACGGGGGCGTACGGCCAGTACATCTCCGTCACCACGCGCGAGAGGTTCCCACTGATCATCGGCATGGGCGCGTCCGCCCTCGGGTTCTTCCTCGGCATGGCCCACGGCGGACTCTTCGGCGGCGTGATCGGCTGACCCCTCGGGTCCGGCCCGGGCGGCTCCGTCACCGGACGGGGCCGCCCCCGCACGCGTACAGGCACACGGGGCCAGACCGCTCGCTCCACGGCCACAGTAGGCTTCGGCGCGAGAGCCGGAGCCCCTGACCGATGGGGACACACCTGCCGAGGAGCGCCCCGCATGAGCCTGACCCTGAGGACCATCAGCCGAGAGCAGCATCTGGCGTACATCCAGAGTCTGCCCGCGGCCAGCCACATGCAGGTCCCGGCCTGGGCGGACGTGAAGGCCGAGTGGCGCTCCGAGAGCCTGGGCTGGTTCGACAAGACCGGCCAGCTCGTCGGCGCCGGCCTGGTGCTCTACCGGCAGCTCCCCAAGATCAAGCGCTATCTCGCGTACCTGCCCGAGGGCCCGGTCATCAACTGGTACGCCCCGAACCTGAGCGACTGGCTCGAGCCGATGCTCGCCCACCTCAAGCAGCAGGGCGCCTTCTCCGTGAAGATGGGCCCGCCGGTGATCATCCGCCGCTGGGACGCCGCGGCCATCAAGGCCGGCATCCAGGACCCGGACGTGAAGCGCCTGCGCGACGTCGAGGCCACGCACATCGAGCCGCGCGCCTTCGAGGTCGCCGACCGGCTGCGGAAGATGGGCTGGCAGCAGGGCGAGGACGGCGGCGCCGGCTTCGGTGACGTACAGCCCCGCTACGTCTTCCAGGTGCCGCTGGCGAACCGCTCGCTGGAGGACGTCCACAAGGGCTTCAACCAGCTCTGGCGGCGCAACATCAAGAAGGCCGAGAAGGCCGGCGTCGAGGTCGTCCAGGGCAGCTACGCGGAGCTCTCGGAGTGGCAGCGGCTCTACGAGATCACGGCGGAGCGCGACCGCTTCCGCCCGCGCCCGCTCGGCTACTTCCAGCGCATGTGGACGGCCCTCAACAGCGAGGACCCCAACCGGATGCGGCTCTACTTCGCCCGTCACGAGGGCGAGAACGTCGCGGCGGCGACCATGCTGATCGTCGGCGGACACGTCTGGTACTCGTACGGCGCCTCGGCCAACCACAAGCGCGAGGTCCGCCCCTCGAACGCGATGCAGTGGCGGATGCTGCGCGACGCGTACGCCATGGGCGCCACGGTCTACGACCTGCGCGGCATCTCCGACTCGCTGGACGAGACCGACCACCTCTTCGGCCTGATCCAGTTCAAGGTCGGCACCGGCGGGCAGGCGGCGGAGTACCTCGGCGAGTGGGACTTCCCGCTCAACAAGCTGCTGCACAAGGCGCTCGACATCTACATGTCACGCCGCTGATCCGGGCCCCACAGCTGACGAAACCGGCTCCATTGGTTTCAATGGGGCCTGAACACGCTTCTCCTCCCTGATCCACCGCAGCCACCAGAAGGGTTCCGGACCGGCCATGGCGCTCTCCCTGTACGTCGACACCGCGCGCTGGCGGGCGCACCAGAAATCCGTTATCGACCAGTTCCCCGGCATCGTGCCGGTCTGCAAGGGCAACGGGTACGGCTTCGGTCACGAGCGGCTGGCCGACGAGGCGATCCGCTTCGGGTCCGACATCCTCGCGGTCGGCACCACCTACGAGGCCGCCCGCATCAAGGACTGGTTCAGCGGTGACCTGCTGGTCCTCACGCCGTTCCGGCGCGGTGAGGAACCGGTGCCGCTGCCCGACCGCGTCGTACGGTCCGTCTCCTCCGTGGACGGGGTGCACGCCCTGGTGGGCGCCCGGGTCGTCATCGAGTGCATGAGCTCCATGAAGCGCCACGGCGTCAAGGAGGAGGAGCTCGGGCAGCTGCACGCGGCCATCGAGGACGTACGCCTCGAAGGCTTCGCCCTCCACCTGCCGCTGGACCGTACGGACGGGTCGGACGCGGTCGAGGAGGTCATCGCGTGGATGGACCGCCTCCGGGCGGCCCGGCTCCCGCTGCACACGATGTTCGTAAGCCACCTCCGCGCCGACGAGCTCGCCCGGCTGCAGCAGCAGTTCCCGCAGACCAGGTTCCGCGCCCGCATCGGCACCCGGCTCTGGCTCGGGGACCACGAGGCGACGGAGTACCGGGGGGCCGTGCTCGACGTCACCCGCGTCGTCAAGGGCGACCGGTTCGGCTACCGGCAGCAGAAGGCGGCCTCCGACGGCTGGCTGGTCGTCGTCGCCGGCGGCACCTCGCACGGCGTGGGCCTGGAGGCCCCGAAGGCGCTGCACGGCGTGATGCCGCGCGCCAAGGGTGTCGCCCGGGCGGGCCTGGCCACGGTGAACCGCAACCTGTCCCCGTTCGTCTGGGCCGGCAAGCAGCGCTGGTTCGCCGAACCGCCGCACATGCAGGTGTCGATCCTGTTCGTGCCCTCGGACGCCGAGGAGCCCCGGGTGGGCGACGAACTGGTGGCCCACCTGCGCCACACGACCACGCAGTACGACCGCATCGTCGAACGCTGAGCCCGCGCGCCCGCCCCGCTCAGTCGGCGGCGGGCGTGCCGGCCGTACCCCACTCCACCCGCGGCCCGGGCGCCGAAGGCAGCGCATCGCGGCGTGCGGCACCGGTCTCGATGAGGTGGGACAGGACGAACACGTCCTCGGCCCCGTCGAGCACCCCGCCCGACGGATCGTCCGAGCCGTCGCGCCGCACCCCGTCGCGTTCCGGCATCACGATGTCCCGTACGACGACGGCGCACAGGTACAGCGTGCCCAGCAGATGCAGCACGATCGCCAGCTGATAGCCCTCCGTCGGCAGCCCCTGGTGCTTGTCGCCGCTCGTCGTGTACGCGAGGTACAGCCAGATCCCGAGGAAGTACAGGACCTCGCACGTCTGCCAGATCAGGAAGTCCCGCCAGCGGGGCCTGGCCAGCGCGGCGAGCGGGATGAGCCACAGGACGTACTGCGGTGAGTAGACCTTGTTGACGAGGATGAACACCGCGACCACAAGGAACGCGAGCTGCGCGAAGCGCGGCCGGCGCGGTGCCGTCAGGGTCAGGACGCCGATCGCGGCGCACAGGGCGATGGTGGCCACCGTCGAGACGGTGTTGACCGTGCCGACGTCGATGGACTCACCGGTGCGCTGCGTGATGACCAGCCAGAACGACCCGAAGTCGATGCCGCGTTCCTCGCTGAAGGTGTAGAACTTCTTCCACCCCTCGGGCGCGAAGACCATGACCGGCAGATTGACCACCAGCCAGGAGCCGGCGGTGCCCAGCGCCGCCGCCCCGAACTCCCGCCACTTGCCCGCCCGCCAGCACAGGACGAACGCGGGTCCCAGCAGCAGGACGGGGTAGAGCTTCGCGGCCGTCGCCAGGCCGATGAGGATGCCGAACGCCAGCGGGCGGCTCCGGGACCACATGAGCATCGCCCCGGCGGTGAGCGCCACGGCCAGCAGGTCCCAGTTGATCGTGGCGGTGAGCGCGAAGGCGGGCGCGAGCGCCATCAGCAGTCCGTCCCAGGGCCGCCGCCGGTGCGTCCGGGCGACACAGACGGCGATCACGGCGGTGCAGATCATCAGCATCCCGGCGTTGACCAGCCAGTACGTCTGCTCCTGCCCCTGGATGGAACCCCCGCCCGGGGTCAGCCACGCCGCGACCTGCATGAACACCCCGGTGAGAACGGGGTACTCCAGGAACTGCATGTCCCCGGGCAGCCGGTCGAAGTACGGCACCAGTCCGTCCGCGAAGCCACGACCCGAGTACAGGTGCGGGATGTCCGAGTAGCACGCGTGCGTGTATTGGGAGCCGGCTCCCCTGAACCACGCCCAGTTGTAACAGGGCAGCTTCTGCACCATGCCGAGCGCGAACATCCCGATGGCCACCAGGGCGATCGCTCCCACCGGGGTGAGTGCGGCGCTGCTGAGCCGCGACCAGCGGCCCGACCGCCCGCCGATCAGCTCGCTTCCGGCCGCCGCGACCTCGTCCCGGTGCGTGGGCCGTACGACGGGCCGTTCCTGGTGCACGCTCGTGTCCTCTGCGCTTGGCATGCCGCACATCCTGCCGTACGGCGCTGTGGAAAGGACGAGGGCCGCCGCACCGGGGTGCCGCGGCCCTCATCGCCTGCCGTCCCGGGCTCTACCCGGTCGTACCGCCCCACCAGTTGCTGTTCCCGGTGCTGTTGTTACCGGTGCCGTTGGTGTTGCCGCCGGTGGCGCCGTTGTCGTTTCCGGTGGTGGTGCCCCCGTCCGAACCGTCGTCTCCGCCCGTCGTGCCGGTGGAGGTGCCGGTGTCCGTGCCGCCGTCGTTGCCCTGGCTCGTGCCCGTGTCCGTGCCGCCGTCGTTGCCCTGAACGGTGCCCGCGTTGGCGCCGCCGTTGTTGTTCTGGCAGTTCCAGTCCCACGTACCGCAGGTGTCGCTCGGGTCGGGAGTCGGGACGTCGGGCGTGGGGGTGGGCGTCGGGGTCGGCTTCGTCGTCTCGCTCTCGGTCGGCGTCGGCGTGGGCGTGGGCGAGGGCTTCTTGGACGCGCCGCCTCCGTAGACCTTGTCCCCGATCGGCTCGGCCTTGGGGAAGGGCTCCGCCTTCTCCTTCTTCATCGCCTCGACCATGTAGTCGTGCCAGACCTGCGCGGGGAACGAGGCACCGTGGATCTTGTCCTTGCCACCGGTGCCGTACATCTTCTCGAACCCGCGGTTCTTGTGCTTCTCGTTGTCGTCCAGCCGGTACATGCTGATCGCCGTCGACAGCTGCGGCGTGTAGCCGACGAACCACGCCGACAGGTTGTCGTCGGTCGTACCCGTCTTGCCCGCGACCTCACGGCCGGGAAGCTGGGCGGACGTACCGGTCCCCTTCTCGACGACGTTCTTGAGGACGTCCGTGACGTTGTCGGCGATGGCGCTGTCGAAGGCGCTCTTGGTGACCGCCTTGTGCTGGTACTCCGGCTTGCCGCGCTTCTTCACCTCGGTGACGGAGAACGGATCGCGCTGCTGGCCCCGGGCCGCGAAGGTGGCGTAGGCGCCGGCCATGCTCGTCGCGCTGGGCGAGGACGTACCGATCGAGAAGGACGGCACGCTGGCGTCCGCCATGTACTGGTCGTCCTTCAGGCCCGCCGCTATGGCCGCCTTCTTCACCTTGTCCGTGCCGACGTCCATACCCAGCTGGACGTAGGGGGAGTTGGCGGACCACTGCATGGCCTCACGCAGGGTGATGTTGCCGTACGACTCATGGTCGTCGTTGGTCTGCAGCCACTCGTTGCCCGCCTTGTCGGTCCAGATGTCGCCGTTGTACTTCTTGATCTTCAGCTTGTTGGCGCCGTTGTAGATGCTGAGCGGCGAGACCTTCGTACGCTGCGACTCGTCCTGATCCTCACCGCCGGACGGGTCCCGCTTGCCGTACTCCATGGCGGCTGCCAGCACGAAGGGCTTGAAGGTCGAACCGACCGCGGCGCCGGTGGGGCCGGCGTTGCTCTGGTAGTGCCGGGTCGCGTCCACCCCACCGTAGATCGCCTGGATCGCACCGGTCTTGGGGTCGACCGACGAGCCACCGAACTGCACATGGGTGTCTTCCGGGCGCTTCTTGGGGTCGATGTTCTCGTCGTAGACGCGCTTCACGGCCGTGCTGAGCTGATTGACCTTCTTCTGGTCGAAGGTCGTGTGGATCTCGTAGCCGCCCTGGTCGAGCATGTCCTTGGTGATCTTGGTGTGCTCGAAGATCTCGGCATTGGCGGTGTTGACGAGGTAGCCGATCTGGCCGCCCAGCTGCGCGGCCCGCTTCGGCTTGTCGGGCATCGGGAACGTCTTGTACTTGGCCCGCTCCTCCTGGGACATCCGGCCGTCCTTCACCTCCTCGTCGAGGATCCACTTCCAGCGCTTCTCCGCCCGCACTCGGTTTTTGGCAGCGGTCGCCTGCACCGAGTCGACCTCCGGCGCACCGGCCGGGTCGTAATAGCTGGCGCCCTTGAGGAGGCTGGCCAGGAAGGCGCACTGGCTCGCGTTCAGGTCCTTGGCGTCCACGCCGTAGTACGTACGGGCCGCGGCCTGGATGCCGGAGGCGCCGCGCCCGTAGTACGAGACGTTCAGGTACCCGGCCATGATGTCGTTCTTCTTCATCTCGCTGCCGACCTTGAGCGTGATGAAGAGTTCCTCGAACTTGCGGCTGAGGGTCTGCTCCTGTGACAGCCGCGAGTTCTTGACGTACTGCTGGGTGATCGTCGAACCGCCCTGGGTCTCGCCACCCTTGGCCATGTTGAACACGGCGCGGGCGATACCCATGGGGTCGATGCCGTGGTCGGTGTCGAAGGACTTGTTCTCGGCCGAGATGACGGCGTTGCGCATCGCCTCGGGGATCTGCGCGTAGTCGATGACCTGGCGGTTGACCTCACCGCCGGTGGCCACCATCTGGCTGCCGTCCGCCCAGAAATAGACGTTGTTCTCCGCCTTCGCGGCGGCCTGGACCTCCGGCTTGGCGACCATCGCGTACGCGAGACCGGCGAGGCCCATCAGCAGGCCGAGGAAGCCGATGCACAGGCTGGACACCAGCTTCCAGGACGGAACCCAGCGGCGCAGACCCTGGCGGCCGGCGCGCGGGTAGTCGATGAAGCGCTTCTTGGCCGGGCGCCGGCCACCGCGCCCGCCGCCCTCGTGCCCGCCGTCCCCACCGCCGCGACGGCGTCCGCCACCGCCGTCGGAACCTCCACGGCCTCCGCCGCCGCGCTGGGCCGCCCGTCTGGCGGCCGCACGGCCTTCGTACGGGGCCTCCTCGCCGTGCGAGCCGGAAGGTGAGGCTGAAGTTACTCCGCGTGACGGTGCTGCGCGGCGTCCTGAGGACTGCTGGGCGGCTCGTCGGGCCGCGGCACGTCCGCCACCTTGCGGTTGCGACGTTTTGCGACGGTGCTCGCTCATCGAACGACTACTCCTCGGGCAGGCGAGAGCGCCTGGAAGCGGCAGGTGAGATCCGGTCCCCCGAATGACGGGCCGGCCCGGCGACGGGCTCGCCCGCAATGCGTCCGGATGGCCCGCGAGCACTGACGCACGCGCGCGTCTCGCGGTTCCCGGTGGTCTGCATGCCGCACAGACTACGCACGGTCAAAACCCCCCTGGGACCGAACTTCACCCCAAATGACGCAAGTCGGTTCCTACGAATTGTCGATGTGACGCCGCTCACTGAGGCTCCCCTTGTCGGCATCGCCGGTCCGATCTATCGTGCTGATGTATCGAGTCGATACATCAGCTCGGTACATCGACCCGGTACAAGGGACCGTGAGAGCACTCGGAGAAGGAGGGGCGAGGTTGAGCAGACGTTCCGGCATCCTCGAGTTCGCCGTCCTCGGACTGCTCCGCGAATCCCCGATGCACGGCTATGAGCTGCGCAAACGCCTCAACACCTCGTTGGGCATCTTCCGTGCCTTCAGTTACGGGACGCTCTACCCCTGCCTCAAGACGCTGGTCGCCAACGGCTGGTTGATCGAGGAACCGGGGACTGCTCCGGCGGAGGCGACACCCGGCTCCGGCCGACCCGTCGCTCCCGCCTCGTCCTTGGCAGGGCGGCGCGCCAAGATCGTCTACCGATTGACGGCTGAAGGTAAGGAGCACTTCGAGGAGCTGCTCTCGCACACCGGCCCCGACTCCTGGGAGGACGAGCACTTCGCGGCTCGCTTCGCCTTCTTCGGGCAGACGGAGCACGACGTGCGTATGCGGGTGCTGGAAGGCCGCCGCAGCCGGCTGGAGGAGCGCCTGGAGAAGATGAGCGCCTCTCTGGCCCGCACCCGTGAGCGCCTCGACGACTACACACTTGAGCTGCAGCGACACGGCATGGAGTCCGTGGAGCGCGAAGTGCGCTGGCTGAACGAGCTCATCGAGAGCGAGCGGTCGGGACGGGATCAGCGACGATCCTCGCCCGAGGGCTCAGCTCAGCAGAAGACCGCAGGAGAGCCTGACGGCCTGCCCCGGCGGGGAGACAACCCGCCGGATCCGTCCGGCGACACCGCCAAGTGAGTTCGCCGCAGATCCGCGGCGGGCTCATCAGAAACATCCATTACACACAGGGAGCAACCGGAATGGGTTCGGTTCGCGTAGCCATCGTCGGCGTGGGCAACTGCGCCGCCTCGCTGGTCCAGGGCGTCGAGTACTACAAGGACGCCGATCCGGCCGGCAAGGTGCCCGGCCTGATGCACGTCCAGTTCGGCGACTACCACGTGCGGGACGTCGAGTTCGTCGCCGCCTTCGACGTCGACGCGAAGAAGGTCGGCCTCGACCTCTCGGACGCCATCGGTGCGAGCGAGAACAACACCATCAAGCTCTGCGACGTGCCGCACGCCGGTGTCACCGTCCAGCGCGGCCACACCCACGACGGGCTCGGCAAGTACTACCGCCAGACCATCGAGGAGTCGGCCGAGGCCCCGGTCGACGTCGTCCAGGTCCTCAAGGACCGCAAGGTCGACGTCCTCGTCTGCTACCTCCCGGTGGGTTCCGAGGTGGCCGCGAAGTTCTACGCCCAGTGCGCCATCGACGCCAAGGTCGCGTTCGTCAACGCTCTCCCGGTCTTCATCGCCGGCACCAAGGAGTGGGCGGACAAGTTCACCGAGGCCGGTGTCCCGATCGTCGGCGACGACATCAAGTCGCAGGTCGGCGCCACCATCACGCACCGCGTGATGGCGAAGCTCTTCGAGGACCGGGGCGTCATCCTGGACCGCACGATGCAGCTGAACGTCGGCGGCAACATGGACTTCAAGAACATGCTCGAGCGTGAGCGCCTGGAGTCCAAGAAGATCTCCAAGACGCAGGCCGTCACCTCGCAGATCCGTGACCGCGAGCTCGGCGCGGACAACGTCCACATCGGCCCGTCGGACTACGTGGCCTGGCTGGACGACCGCAAGTGGGCGTACGTGCGCCTCGAGGGCCGCGCCTTCGGCGACGTCCCGCTGAACCTGGAGTACAAGCTCGAGGTCTGGGACTCCCCGAACTCCGCCGGTGTCATCATCGACGCCGTCCGTGCCGCGAAGATCGCCAAGGACCGCGGCATCGGCGGCCCGATCCTCTCGGCCTCCTCGTACTTCATGAAGTCCCCGCCGGTCCAGTACTTCGACGACGAGGCCCGCGAGAACGTCGAGAAGTTCATCCGCGGTGAGGTCTCCAACTGACTCCCGTGAGTCAGCCGCGCAGGTGAGGAGCGGCAACGCTTCTCGGCTGCCGCGCCGTTGAGGGCCCCCGGGCAATCCGCCCGGGGGCCCTCGTCGTGTGTGACCCTTGCTCCCATGCCCGTCGCGCGCGACCTGCGCATGCTTCTCCGCCTCCCGGACTTCCGCCGCCTGCTGGCCGTGCGGGTCCTGTCCCAGTCGGCCGACGGCGTCTATCAGGTGGCGCTGGCCACGCATGTGGTCTTCGCGCCGGAGAACCAGGCGTCCGCCGGGGCGATCGCCTCCGCCATGGCCGTGCTTCTCCTCCCCTATTCACTTGTCGGGCCCTTCGCCGGTGTGCTGCTGGACCGCTGGCCCCGGCGTCAGGTATTCGTCTACGGCAACCTGCTGCGCTCCGGGCTCGCCTGCTGCACCGCCCTCCTGATCCTCGGCGCGGCTCCGTCATGGCTCTTCTACGCTTCCGCGCTGTGCGTCACCGCCGTCAACCGCTTCGTCCTCGCCGGTCTCTCCGCCGTTCTGCCGCGCGTGGTCGAGCGGAAGCACCTGGTACTCGCCAACTCGCTCTCCCCGACCGCAGGCACGCTCGCCGCCACCGCGGGCGGCGGACTCGCCTTCCTCGTACGGCTGCTGGCGGCTTCGGACTCCGCCGTGGTGCTGCTCGGGGCGGCGCTCTACCTCGCCTCGGCGCTGGCGGCGCTGAGCCTGGCGGCGGGACTCCTCGGGCCGGACCGCGACGACGGCCGCATGTCGCTGCGGGCAGCGCTGGCTACGGCGGTCGGCGGACTCCTCGACGGACTGCGGCACTTGCTGCAACATCGGGTCGCGTCCCGGGCGCTGGCCGCGATGACGGTGATCCGGTTCTGTTACGGGGCGCTGACCGTCATGGTCCTGATGCTCTGCCGGTACGCCTGGACGGACAGCGAGGACGACGGTCTGGCCCTCCTCGGCCTCGCGGTGGTCATCTCCGGTGCCGGGTTCTTCGCGGCGGCCGTACTGACCCCCTGGGCCGCTGGGCGGCTCGGGCGCCTCCGTTGGATGGTGGTGTGTGCGGGCACCGCCGCGATCCTCGAGCCGGCCCTGGGGCTGTGGTTCGCTCCGGCACCGATGCTCGTCGCCGCCTTCGTCCTCGGACTCGTCACCCAGGGGGCCAAGATCGCCACGGACACCGTGGTGCAGACCGCCGTGGACGACGTCTACCGGGGCAGGGCGTTCTCGTTCTACGACGTGCTGTTCAACGTGGCTTTCGTCGCCGCGGCGGCGGTCGCCGCGCTGATGCTTCCACCTGACGGGCGGTCCGCGGTCCTGGTGATCGGCGTGGCGGTTCTCTACGCAAGTTCTGCCCTGTGCCTCGCGCATTGGAGTCGAGGCGGCGATGTCCTATAGCGTGCCCGCGTCAAACAAGACGCACGAATCACGGGGGCAATCAGATGACTTACCCGCCGCAGCAGGGCAGCGGTCCCTACGGTCAGCAGCCGGCCCAGCCCTACCCGCCGCAGCAGGGCGGATACGGCTACCCGCCGCAACAGCCCCAGCAGGGGTGGGGCGGCCCGCAGCAGCCGCAGCAGCCGCAGGGCTGGGGAGCTCCTCAGCAGCCGCAGCAGCCCCAGGGGTGGGGCACCCCTCCGCAGGGGCCTCCGCAGCCCTCGGGCGGCAAGAAGGCGTTCCTCGCCACCCGCAACATCATCATCATCGTCGTGGGCCTCGTCGTGCTCGCCGGGCTGAAGTTCGGGCTGGGCGACATGTTCGAGTCCGACGCCAAGGCCGCTGCGGTCGGAGACTGCTTCGAGAACAAGGGCACCAACTACGACCCGGACATGAACTCCGTCGACTGCAGCTCGTCCGCCGCCGAGTACAAGGTCGCCGAGGTGCACGACAACACCACCGACACGGACCTCTGCGACCCGGAGAAGTACTCCGCCTACACCGAGAGCTCGGGTCGCCGTAAGAGCAGGAACAGCGTGGTGCTCTGCCTGACGCCGCTCAAGCCGGTCGGCTGAACCTCGTAGCACCCAGATCGATCGAGGGCGTTGTTTCACGTGAAACAACGCCCTCGGCGTATGCGTCGGCGCTCATGTTTCACGTGAAACATGAGCGCCGACCCATTGAACGGATGCGAGAGCGTCAGCTCTGCGCCTCCCACCACTTCTTCAGTTCCGCCACCGCCGCGTCATGCTCCAGCGGGCCGTTCTCCAGGCGCAGTTCCAGCAGGAACGCGTACGCCTTGCCGATGACCGGGCCCGGGCCCACGCCCAGGATCTGCATGATCTCGTTGCCGTCCAGGTCCGGCCGGATCGCGTCCAGCTCCTCCTGGCTCTTCAGCTGGGCGATGCGCTCCTCAAGCCCGTCGTAAGTACGCGAGAGAGCCGCGGCCTTGCGCTTGTTGCGCGTGGTGCAGTCCGACCGGGTCAGCTTGTGCAGCCGTTCCAGGAGCGGGCCGGCATCCCGTACGTAGCGGCGCACGGCGGAGTCGGTCCACTCGCCGTCGCCGTAGCCGTGGAAGCGCAGATGCAGCTCCACCAGCTTCGAGACGTCCTTGACCATCTCGTTGGAGTACTTGAGCGCCGTCATGCGCTTCTTGGTCATCTTGGCGCCCACCACCTCGTGGTGATGGAAGGAGACCCGCCCGTCCTTCTCGAAGCGCCGCGTCCTCGGCTTGCCGATGTCATGGAGCAGAGCGGCAAGACGCAGAACGAGGTCCGGCCCCTCCTCCTCCAGGGCGATCGCCTGATCCAGGACGGTCAGAGAGTGCTCGTAGACGTCCTTGTGCCGGTGGTGTTCGTCGCTCTCCAGCCGGAGCGCCGGCAACTCGGGCAGGACCTGCTCGGCCAGCCCGGTCTCCACGAGGAGGGACAGGCCCTTCCGGGGATGCGCGGAGAGCAGGAGCTTGTTCAGCTCCTCGCGCACCCGCTCGGCCGAGACGATCTCGATCCGGCCCGCCATCTCCGTCATGGCGCTGACGACCTCGGGTGCCACCTCGAAGTCGAGCTGCGCGGCGAACCGTGCCGCCCGCAGCATGCGCAGCGGGTCGTCGGAGAACGACGCCTCAGGAGTCCCGGGCGTACGCAGGACCCGCTCGGCCAGGTCCTTCCGGCCGTCGTGAGGGTCGATGAAGACCTTCTCCGGCAACGCGACGGCCATGGCGTTGACCGTGAAGTCGCGCCGCACGAGGTCGTCCTCGATGGAGTCGCCGTAGGACACCTCCGGCTTGCGCGAGGTCCTGTCGTACGCCTCCGACCGGTACGTCGTGACCTCGATCTGATAGCCGTGCTTCTGCGCCCCCACCGTACCGAAGGCGATCCCGACCTCCCACACGGAGTCGGCCCACGGCCTGACGATCTTCAGCACGTCCTCGGGGCGGGCGTCGGTCGTGAAGTCCAGGTCGTTCCCGAGCCTGCCGAGAAGTGCGTCACGGACCGAGCCGCCGACCAGTGCGAGACTGAATCCGGCATCCTGGAATCGGCGGGCGAGATCGTCGGCGACCGGGGCGACCCGCAGCAGTTCGCTGACTGCGCGGTGCTGCACCTGGGTCAGGGCGCTGGGGTTGTCTTCGTTGGCATTCGGCACAACAGAAAAGGGTACGTGCACGGACCGGTCCGGGCGTCACCCATTTCTCCGGCCCTGCGAGACTCTCCCGATCATGCAGCACACTCCCCGGCACTTAGCCCCGACGCACCTCGTTACCATGCGGGGACGCAGCAGCGGACGACGATCGACAGCAGTTGACGATGACGAGGGACGGGTACGCGTGGCCGAGGCGGCAGACATCCAGGGGATGAATCCCTCTCCTGCCCGCCGGTGGCTGCGGCGCACAGCCGCCGTGCTCGCCGGGGCGCCGCTCGTCGCCGCCCTGCTGGCAGGCGCCTCCGCCCCGCAGGCCCGGGCCGACGCTCCGGCCAAGGCGCCCACGGGTTCCAGCACGGTGTCGGTGTCCCTGGACGAGATCACCCCCAGCGCCCCGGAGAAGGGGGACACGCTGCGGATCTCCGGAACGCTGACCAACAAGGGCAAGGACACGATCACCGACGCCCAGGTAGACCTGCGGGTCGGCCCCCGCCTCTTCAGCAGGACCGCCATCGACACGGCCGCTCGGCGCACGGGATACCTGCCCGGCACCGACCCCTATCCGATCGGGGGCAAGTACACGGTCGAGATCGACAAGCTGCGCTCGGGAATCAGCCAGGACTTCACGCTGTCCGTACCCGTCAGCAAGCTGGACCTCGGGGACGACGGGGTCTACCAGCTGGGCGTCTCGCTGTCGGGCCGTACCTCGCACACCGTGTACGACCAGGTGCTCGGCATCAAGCGGACCTTCCTGCCCTGGCAGGACGGCGACCGCGACTCCAAGATCGGCATCAGCTACCTCTGGCCGCTGATCGCATCCGCGCACCTCACTGCGGAGACCGGCTCGGACGAGCAGCAGACCCCGGTGTTCGCCGATGACGACCTCGCGGCGGAGATCGCCCCGGGCGGCCGACTCGAACAGATGGTCTCCCTGGGCAGCCGGCTGCCGGTGACCTGGGTCATCGATCCGGACCTCCTGGCCAGCGTCGACGCCATGACCAAGCCCTACCGGGTCAAGTCCGGCGACACCACGGTCGCCGGTACGAACCAGGATGTGGCCAAGAAGTGGCTGACCTCACTGGAAGCGGCCGTGTCCGAGGGCAAGGTCGTGGCCCTGCCGTTCGGCGACCCCGACCTGGCCTCGATCGCCCACCGCGGCAAGAACGTCTCGGGCACCCTCAGCCACCTGCAGACCGCCAGTGAGGTCGCCGGGATGACGGTGGAGACGATCCTCCACCTGAAGCCGTCCACCGACTTCGCGTGGCCGGTCGACGGTGCGGTGGACCCCTCGATCGTGGACGTCGCCACCTCGGCCGGCGCCCACCACGTCATCGCCCGCAGCGACAGCCTCGACGAGACCGGAAACCTGGTCTACACGCCTTCTGCCGCCCGCCCGATCGGCGGCGGCACCACGGCGGTCGTCTCCGACGCGAGGCTCTCCACGGCCTTCCAGGGCGACATGGGCAACGCCGGGAGCTCCACGCTCGCCGTGCAGAAGTTCCTCGCCCTCACCCTCGGCCTCGCCGAGCAGGACACGGACAAGGACCGTTCCGTCGTCGTGGCACCCCAGCGCACCCCGACGGTCGCCCAGGCGCAGTCGATGGCACGCGCCCTCCACGCACTGGACGACGACCGCTGGACGAAGTCCGAGGGGCTGGCTCAGGCGGCGGCGACCAAGCCGGACTCCGCGGCGACCACCCAGGTGCCTCCGGCATCCCGGTACCCGAAGAAGCTGCGCCGCCAGGAGCTGCCCACGCAGGCGTTCCAGGACATCAAGTCCATCCAGTCCTCGCTCAACAATTTCCAGGTCATCCTCACCCATCCCGAGCGAGTGGTGACCCCCTTCGGCAACGCCGTCAACCGCTCCATGTCGACCTCATGGCGGGGAAAGCCGCTGAAGGCCCAGCAGTATCGGGACTCGGTCCGCACCTATCTGCAAGGGCTCGTCGGCGAGGTCCAGCTCGTCCCGAAGTCGGACATCACCCTGTCCGGCCGGAGCGCCACGATCCCCGTGACCGTGCAGAACAGGCTGTTGCAGGACGTCGACCACCTGGTGCTGCGGCTGAAGTCGGACAACGCGACCCGGCTCAAGCTGAACGACGGCGGCAGCATCGCGGAGCAGCCCATCCAGATCGGCGCCGGGCACAGCCAGTCCGTGAAGTTCGACGCGGCGGCCAACATCAACGGCCAGGTCCAGATGACCGCGCAGCTCTACACGGAGGACGGCACTCCGTACGGCGAGGAGATGGCCTTCACCGTGAAGGTCTCCGAGATCACCCCGACGGTGCTGCTGGTCATCGCCGGCGGGCTCCTGCTGCTGGTGCTGGCCGGCATCAGGATGTATGCACATCGCAAGCGCGCCAATGCGGGCGGCGCGGCGGGTGACGACGGCAGTGAACCCGAGCAGCCGAGTGACCCGACGCCGGACACCGGTCCCGAAAGCGCGGAGCCGTCGGGCACGGGTGAGAAAGTGGACCGTTGAGCGATGTCTGTCGTGGCCGGTCGGCCGGGGACGATGAGGTGGGGTTTCGATGAACGCGCCGTACGACGGTGACCGCGGTCAGGGTACGGGCGGGGCCGGGTACTCCGGCGGCCCTCCGGTGCCCCCTGACGAGCAGCAGCCGGCGCCGGACCCGTATCTGCAGTCCGCGTACGACTACGACCCGTACCGGGCGCAGGACCTCTCCGCCCAGGACCCGGTGGACGAGGCGCTGTACGACCGCGCCGCGCATCCGCCGCCCCCTCCCGGCACCTACCAGCAGCCGCAGCCGCTCTATCAGCAGCCGCCGTCGCCCCAGTACGCCCCCGACCCCCGCATCTGGGCCCAGACGCCGCCCCCCGAGCCCGCTGGTCCCTCGCGCCACCTCCCGTACGGCGACAACGCCGCGACGACCCAGTTCGTGGGCGTGGACGACCTCGTCACCCAGGCTTCCGCGAACCGCGACGAGCCCGACGCCTTCGCCCACCTCTTCCGCGACCAGGAGGGTCCCGCGAACCCGGGCGCCTCTCCGGCCCCGGCCCAGCCCGAGCCCGCTCCCGCGCCGGCCAAGTCCGGCGGCCGTGCCTCCAGCCTGCTGAAGTCCAGCGCGGTCATGGCGGCCGGCACCCTCGTCTCGCGCCTCACCGGCTTCGTCCGCAGCCTCGTGATCACCGCGGCACTCGGTGCGGCCCTGCTCGGCGACAGCTTCACCATCGCCTACACGCTGCCCACGATGATCTACATCCTCACCGTGGGCGGCGGCCTCAACTCGGTCTTCGTCCCCCAGCTCGTCCGCTCGATGAAGGACGACGAGGACGGCGGCGAGGCATACGCCAACCGCCTCCTGACTCTGGTGATGGTCGCCCTCGGCCTCATCGTCGCCGTGGTGGTCTTCGCGGCCCCCTGGCTGATCCGGCTGATGTCCTCGACGATCGCGGACGACCCGGCAGCCAACAACGTCGCCGTCACCTTCGCCCGCTACTGCCTGCCCACCATCTTCTTCATGGGCGTGCATGTGGTGATGGGGCAGATCCTCAACGCCCGCGGAAAGTTCGGCGCGATGATGTGGACCCCGGTCCTGAACAACATCGTCATGATCTTCACCTTCGGGATGTTCATCTGGGTCTACGGCACGTCCCACGAGTCCCACATGGGCGTGGACACGATCCCGCCGGAGGGCGTGCGGCTCCTCGGCATCGGCACCCTGCTCGGTCTGGTCGTGCAGGCGCTGGCGATGATCCCGTATCTGCGCGAGGCCGGCTTCCGCTTCCGTCCGCGGTTCGACTGGAGGGGCCACGGGCTGGGCAAGACCATAAAGCTCGCGAAGTGGACGGTGCTGTTCGTCTTCGCCAACCAGGCCGGTGTGCTGGTCGTCACCCAGCTCGCGACCTCGGCCGGCAAGGCGTCCGGGAAGAACGGCGCGGGTTTCCTCGCCTACTCCAATGCCCAGCTGATCTGGGGCATGCCGCAGGCGATCATCACCGTCTCGGTCATGGCAGCCCTGCTGCCGCGGATCTCCCGGGCCGCCCACGACAACGACCCGGGGGCCGTCCGCGACGACATCTCGCAGGGGCTCCGGAACTCCGCCGTGGCCATCGTCCCGGTCGCCTTCGCGTTCCTCGCCCTGGGTGTGCCGATGTGCACCCTGCTCTACTCGTCCAGCGGCCCCGACGCCGCGCGCTCCATGGGCTTCATCCTGATGGCCTTCGGCCTAGGCCTGATCCCCTACTCCGTGCAGTACGTGGTGCTGCGCGGGTTCTACGCGTACGAGGACACCCGCACGCCCTTCTACAACACCGTCATCGTCGCCCTGGTCAACGCGGCGGCCTCCGCCCTCTGCTACGTCGTGCTGCCCGCCCAGTGGGCCGTGGTCGGCATGGCCGCCTCGTACGGCCTGGCCTACGCCGTCGGCGTCGGGATCGCCTGGCGCCGACTGCGCAACCGACTCGGCGGGGATCTGGACGGCGCGCACGTGGTCCGCACGTACGCCAGGCTGTGCCTCGCCGCACTGCCCGCCACCGTCATCGGCGGAGCAGCGGGCTTCGGCCTTCTCCAAGTGCTCGGGGAAGGCGCCTTCGGCTCGCTCGTCGCCCTGGTCTTCGGCGGTGCCCTGCTCCTGGGAGTGTTCTTCGTCGCGGCGAGGAGAATGCGGATCGAGGAGATCAACGGCATGGTCGGCATGGTCAGGGGGCGGCTCGGCCGCTGAGGCCGGCCGGCCCGCACAACCATCGCCGGTCTCCGCGTGTCGTGCATAGCGCCGGAGTGTGGGCACAATTGGCGTGACTGTGCAGAGCAGAGCTGGCTGGCATCGCGCAACGGATGGGGAGGCAGGAACGACGGTGGCGGAACGTAGCACGGCTGCCGTCGACGTGGCCGACAACAGCGGGGACAAGCCGCTGACCGCCAAGGCGGACGAGGCCACGACCGACGGTACGGCAGAAGCGCAGGACGCGGCGGAGACGGGCTCCCAGGAGGAGAACGACGAGAAGACCGCATCGAAGACCTTCCCGGCCACCCCGGATCTGCACAGCGGTCACAAGCTGGCCGGCCGGTACCGGCTGGAGGAATGCGTCACCCGTCTGGACGGTTTCAGCAGCTGGCGTGCCGTCGACGAGAAGCTGCGTCGCGCGGTGGGGGTCCACCTCCTGCCGGCCGACCACCCGCGGGCGCGCTCGGTTCTGGCCGCCGCCCGGTCCTCCGCGCTGCTGGGCGACCCGCGCTTCGTGCAGGTCCTCGACGCCGTCGAGGAGGACGAGCTCGTCTACGTCGTCCACGAATGGCTTCCCGACGCCACCGAGCTCACGGCCCTGCTGAGCGCGGGTCCGATGGACGCCCACGACGCGTACCAGCTCGTCAGCCAGGTCTCCCAGGCCATGGCGGCCGCGCACCGGGAGGGCCTGGCGCACCTGAGGCTCACGCCGGGGGCCGTGCTGCGCAGCTCGTCCGGCCAGTACCGCATCCGCGGCCTCGCGGTGAACGCCGCCCTGCGGGGCATCACGGCCGACGGCCCTCAGCGCGCCGACACGGAGGCCATCGGCGCCCTGCTGTACGCCGCGCTGACCCAGCGCTGGCCGTACGAGAGCGATGCCTACGGGCTTACCGGTCTGCCCAAGGGGATGGGGCTTCTCCCGCCCGACCAGGTGCGGGCCGGAGTCCACCGGGGCCTCTCCGAGATCGCCATGCGGGCTCTCGCCAACGACGGTGCCACGGCGTCCCGCCAGGAGCAGCCGTGCACCACCCCCGACGAGCTCGCCAAGGCCGTGGCGGCCATGCCCCGCATCCCCCCGCCCGAGCCCGTCTTCACCGCGCCGCCCGAGTACCAGCGGACCACCTACCAGCAGGGCACGTACGGAAGGCCGGCGGCGGCCGGTCCCGTCGTCACCCAGCCCGTCGTGCCGGTGCCCCCCGCGCCCTTGCAGAGCCGTACCGGCAAGGCCCTGAAGTGGGCAGTGTCCGCGCTGCTGATCGCCGCACTGGGCCTGGGCAGCTGGCAGCTCGCCGAGACGCTCATCGACCGGGACAACAACTCGGGTGGTGACCCCGGTACCACTCAGTCCAATCCGGAGAACAACGACGCCCCGCCGGTCGAGAAGAGCAAGCCCGTCCCGATCGTCACCGCCCAGGACTACGATCCCCTGAGCGCCGACGGCAGTGAGAAGCCGCAGAGCATAGGCAACGTCTACGACGACGATCCGAGTTCGTACTGGTACACGGACTGGTACGCGTCGGCGGCCTTCGGCAATTTGAAGGAGGGTGTCGGCGTCGTCCTCGACCTCGGCAAGACACAGCGCGTCGGCAAGGTGGACGTGTCCTTCCTCGGTGGCGCCACCTCGGTCGAGCTGCGGACTGCCGACGGCTCCACGGTGCCGACCAGTCCCACCGGCTTCGACAAGGTCGCCCAGGGATCGGGAACCCAGGTATCGCTGAAGCCCTCCAAGCCTGTGCAGGCCCGATACCTGCTCGTCTGGCTCACCAAGCTCCCGCCCAGTGGCGAGGGGAACTTCCGGGGGAAGGTCTCGGACATCAAGGTCACCAGCTGACAGTTTCGAACACGAGAAATGGGGCTGGGCAGGATCCGAGGATCCCGCCCAGCCCCATTTCTGGTACTTGTCGATCAGCAGGCATATGTACCGAGCCACGAACCAGAGGAAATGCTCGCGCAGTCATAAATGTGGCCCCCTGACGCTGCACCGCAGCTCAGAAGCCATCGGGGCACCCGGGGGAAATGAGTTCCTTCCGGTTCATCGAATAGGTGGTCGCCTTCCCCCGAAGTACGAGCGAATCGCTCCTTTTACCATTCACACAATCCAGCCGACCTCACCATTTACTTCACGGCGTGGATCGGTTTGAATGCACGGATGGCGACAGCTGAGGGGGGAGACCGCGAGCGCTACGGCGCCGATGCCGCCGATCCACCGAGCGACGCGGACCTCCTCGCGCAGCATGTGGAGGGCGACCCCGACGCTTTCGGCGAGCTGGCTCGACGCCATCGCGACCGACTGTGGGCCGTGGCCCTGCGAACCCTGGGCGACCGGGAGGAAGCGGCCGACGCCGTACAGGACGCCCTGATCTCCGCCTTCCGCGCCGCCCACACCTTCCGGGGCCAGTCCGCCGTAACCACATGGCTGCACCGCATCACGGTGAACGCCTGCCTCGACCGCGTCCGCAAGGCCGCGTCCCGGAAGACCTCACCCGTCGACGACCCGGAACGGCTCGACCAACTGCTGGAACCGCATGAGTCCGCAGAGGCCCCGGCAGAACGCCACGATCTCCACCGGGAACTCCTCGCGGCGCTGGCCACCCTCCCCGCCGAGCAGCGCGCAGCGCTCGTCCTCGTGGACATGCAGGGGTACCCGGTGGCGGAGACCGCTCGCATCCTCGATGTGCCCGTGGGCACCGTGAAGAGCCGCTGCGCACGGGGCCGCGCCCGCCTCGCCCCCTTGCTGGGGCATCTCCGCAGCAGCGGTCCCGCCGACGAAGCGCCCGGCACGGAAGGGAACCGGACGCCCAGGGCATCCGTCCCACCGGCAGCCGGTCCACGAGACGCGGACATGAGCGACCCCACTGTGATGAAGGGCGGAGGTGGACACCGATGACGTCAACACCCGGCACGACCCAGCACCCGGAAGTCTCGGAGATCTCCGACCTCACCGAGGATCTGCTTCCCGAAGCCCGAGCAGCCGAGATCCGCAGTCACATGGACTCCTGTGAGCCCTGTAGCGATGTCCTCGCTTCCTTGGAAGAGATCCGCGGGCTGCTCGGCAACCTGCCGACTCCCGAGCCCATGCCCGCAGACATCGCCGACCGCATCGATGCCGCTCTCGCCGCCGAGGCGCATGCTCATCGCGCGGAGCCGGATGCGGCAACCGATGTTTCACGTGAAACAGAGTCCGCGCACATAGCAGGGACCCCTCCCTCCCGGTCGCATGCGTCAGACCGACCGGCCGGATACGCGCGGGCGAACACGGGTCCGGGACGACACCCCGGGCGGAGGCGTCGCCGCACCACCCTGCTCGCCTCCGCACTGGGAGCCGCTGCCCTGGTCGGCATGAGCGTCTTCCTGCTGCAGAACATCCCGGGAGCGGAGCGAAGCGACACCTCCGCCGCCGGCGTCAGCCAGGACGCGGGGGCCACAGCCCCGAAGAGCCGCTCGCAAGAGTTCTCCGCAGCCACCCTCAAGGACCGGGTACACACGCTGCTGGGCCCGAGCGCCGGCACAAAGAGTTCGCAGGCTCCCAAGGAAGAGGGGGAGGCGCCCTCCATCGGCTCGCAGTCCTCGCCCCAGTCCCGGCCCTCGCTCCAAGCGAGCCCCTCGGACTCCATGTCCCCCGACTCCCCCCTCCGGGCCCCCGCTGTCACCGTCCCCGCTTGCGTGGAAGCCGGCATCGGCCGGAACAGCCCGGCCCTCGCCATCGAGAGGGGCAGCTACGAGGGCACCGACGCGTTCCTCGTCGTCCTGCCCCATCCCACGGACCCGGACAGCGTTCAGGCGTATGTCGTCGACGCGGCCTGCGTAGGAGCCGAGCCTCCCGCCAAGGGGAAGTTGCTGCTGACACACGTCTACGCGCGCCCCTGAGAATCGGGCCTGAAGCCACCCCGGCACGTCGGGAATGCATCCCCCGTAGGATCCGTTGGGTGGGGTGAGAGTCGTTGAACCGGCCCCAGTAGGCGTGGACAGTAGGCAGTCTGCAGAGACGAGGAAGAAACCCGTGAGCGACGTGCGTAATGTGATCATCATCGGCTCCGGCCCGGCCGGCTACACAGCCGCCCTTTACACCGCGCGCGCCTCGCTGAAGCCGCTGGTCTTCGAGGGAGCCGTCACCGCCGGTGGCGCGCTCATGAACACCACCGACGTGGAGAACTTCCCGGGCTTCCAGGACGGCATCATGGGCCCCGAGCTCATGGACAACATGCGCGCCCAGGCCGAGCGCTTCGGCGCCGAACTGGTCCCGGACGACGTCGTCTCCGTCGACCTCACCGGTGACATCAAGACCGTCACCGACACGGCAGGCACTGTCCACCGCGCCAAGGCGGTCATCGTCACCACGGGCTCCCAGCACCGCAAGCTCGGGCTCCCCAACGAGGACGCCCTCTCCGGACGCGGCGTCTCCTGGTGCGCGACCTGCGACGGCTTCTTCTTCAAGGACCAGGACATCGCCGTGGTCGGCGGCGGCGACACCGCGATGGAGGAGGCCACCTTCCTCTCGCGCTTCGCCAAGTCGGTCACGATCATCCACCGCCGCGACACCCTGCGCGCCTCCAAGACCATGCAGGACCGCGCCTTCGCGGACCCGAAGATCAAGTTCGCCTGGGACAGCGAGGTCGCCGGAGTCAACGGCGAGCAGAAGCTCTCGGGCGTGACCCTGCGCAACACCAAGACCGGCGAGACCTCCGAGCTGCCCGTGACCGGCCTGTTCATCGCCGTCGGCCATGACCCGCGCACCGAGCTCTTCAAGGGCCAGCTCGACCTCGACGACGAGGGCTACCTGAAGGTCTCCGCGCCCTCGACGCGCACCAACCTGTCCGGTGTCTTCGGCGCCGGCGACGTTGTCGACCACACCTACCGCCAGGCGATCACCGCGGCCGGCACCGGTTGCTCCGCCGCTCTCGACGCGGAGCGCTTCCTCGCCGCGCTCGCCGATGACGAGAAGGCCGCCCCCGCAGCCGCCGTCTGACCCACGCCTCACTCACATCCCCACACACCCCGCGAAATTAGGAGGCCGCCGTGGCCGGCGCCCTGAAGAACGTGACCGACGACTCCTTCGAAGAGGTCGTCCTCAAGAGCGACAAGCCCGTGCTGGTGGACTTCTGGGCCGCCTGGTGCGGCCCGTGCCGCCAGATCGCCCCGTCGCTGGAGGCCATTGCGGCCGACCACGACGAGATCGAGATCGTGAAGCTCAACATCGACGAGAACCCGGCCACCGCCGCCAAGTACGGCGTCATGTCCATCCCGACGCTGAACGTCTACCAGGGCGGCGAGGTCGCCAAGACCATCGTCGGCGCCAAGCCGAAGGCCGCGATCCTCCGCGACCTCGAGGGCTTCATCGTTGAAAAGCCCCAGTAGGGCAGAAGCTACTTGCGCTTGTTTCACGTGAAACGGGCTCGTCCTCCTCAGGACGGGCCCGTTTTGCATGCGCCATTGAGCGCGCGCCTCACAACGGCCGCAGCGCAGGCTCCTTCTGTACCGCTCCCAGAAGCCGGTCCAGGGCCAACTCGACGTCTTCCTTCCAGGAGAGCGTCGTACGCAGTTCCAGCCTCAGCCGGGGGTGCACCGGATGCGGGCGCACCGTCTTGAACCCCACCGCCAGAAGGTGGTCGGCGGGCAGCACGCAGGCCGACTCCTTCCACCGGGCATCACCGAAGGCTTCGATCGCCTTGAAGCCCCGGCGGATCAGGTCCTTGGCAACGGTCTGCACCATGACCCGGCCCAACCCCTGCCCTCGGTAGCCCGGCATGATCAGCGCGGTCATCAGCTGAACGGCATCGGGGGAGACGGGGCTCGTCGGGAAGGCGGTGGCGCGCGGAACGTATGCGGGGGGTGCGTAGAGCACAAAGCCGGCCGGCACGTCATCGACATAGACCACTCGCCCGCAGGAGCCCCACTCCAGAAGGACTCCGGAGATCCACGCCTCCTTCTCCCGGTCGGATGTCCCGCTCTTGACGGCGGCCTCTCCGCTGACCGGGTCGAGCTCCCAGAAGACACAGGAGCGGCAGCGCCGGGGAAGGTCGGAAAGGTTGTCCAGCGTGAGCGGTACGAGCCGACGCCCCATGAAGGCTGTTCCTCACTTCTCTCGCCCACTGCGTCATGGACGGAAATGCCCTGCCAGAACGCATCGTAACCACCGCCGGATCAAGCCGACACCGTGACAGAGCAAAGGGCGGGCTGTATTCCGTAACCGGAAGCAGCCCACCCTCGCGTCGTTCGGCGCGTGTCAGCTCTCGTCGTCCTCGGCCGACTCCTCGGAGGCAGCGCGGTCCAGCACCCGGCCCTCGCCCGGGGCGAGACTGCCCAGGATGCGGTCCAGGTCCTCCATCGAGGCGAACTCGACGACGATCTTGCCCTTCTTCTGCCCGAGGTCGACCTTCACCCTCGTCTCGAACCGATCGGAGAGCCGCGTCGCCAGATCGGAGAGCGCCGGGGAAAGCCGCGCCCCGGCCCGGGGGCCCCTGGCCTTCTTGGCGCCCGTGGAGCGGGAGCCCATCAGCGTAACGATCTCCTCGACCGCACGCACCGAGAGCCCTTCGGCCACGATGCGATGGGCCAGCTTGTCCTGCTCCTCGGAGTCGTCCACCGACAGCAGTGCGCGCGCGTGGCCCGCCGAAAGCACCCCGGCGGCGACCCTGCGCTGCACCGGAGGGGACAGCCTCAGCAGACGCAGGGTGTTGGACACCTGCGGCCGGGAACGGCCGATCCGGTCCGCCAGCTGGTCATGCGTGCACTTGAAGTCCTTGAGCAGCTGGTCGTAGGCGGCCGCCTCCTCCAGCGGGTTCAGCTGAGCCCGGTGCAGGTTCTCCAGGAGCGCGTCCAGGAGAAGCTTCTCGTCGTCCGTGGCCCGGACAATGGCCGGGATGCGCTCCAGGCCCGCCTCACGGCAGGCCCTCCAACGCCGCTCGCCCATGATGAGTTCGAACCGGTCGGTCCCGAGCTTGCGCACCACGACCGGCTGGAGAAGACCGACCTCCTTGATGGAGGTGACCAGCTCCGCCAGCGCGTCCTCGTCAAAGACCTCACGCGGCTGACGCGGGTTCGGCGTGATGGAGTCGAGCGGCACCTCGGCGAAGTAGGCGCCGGCCACATCGCCCGTGAGCGTCGGCTCGGCCCCCGAGACCGGCGAGCTCGGCTCCGGCACGACGGGGTTGGCCCCGAGCGTGGCCACCTTGGCGGCCGCCACACCCCGCTCGGTGGTCAGAACGGGCGAGGAAGCCCCGGAACCGGCGGACGACAGCTGCTTCTCCTGCGGAGCGGCTGGGATCAGGGCACCGAGCCCTCGCCCCAACCCTCGACGACGCTCACTCACTGGATCCCCTCCGAATTGCTCTGCTGACTGATCGAACCGCCCGTGTGGGCGTGCTGTCCCTCGTAGTGCACCCCAACCCCTCGCAGCGCGATCTCGCGAGCTGCTTCGAGGTAGGACAGCGACCCACTGGACCCGGGGTCGTACGTGAGCACGGTCTGCCCGTAACTCGGTGCCTCGGAGATGCGGACCGACCGGGGGATGCTGGTCCTCAGCACCTCCTTGCCGAAGTGGCTGCGAACCTCCTCCGCCACCTGGGACGCCAGCCGGGTCCGGCCGTCGTACATGGTGAGCAGGATGGTCGAGACATGAAGATCGGGGTTCAGGTGGCCCCGCACCAGCTCGACGTTCCGCAGGAGCTGCCCCAGACCCTCCAGCGCGTAGTACTCGCACTGAATGGGGATCAGCACCTCCGCACCGGCCACCAGTGCGTTGACCGTCAGCAGGCCCAGTGAGGGCGGGCAGTCGATCAGGATGTAATCCAACGGCTGCTCATACGCCTGGATGGCGCGCTGGAGTCGACTCTCCCGCGCCACCAGCGACACCAGCTCGATCTCCGCACCGGCGAGATCGATGGTGGCCGGGGCGCAGAAGAGACCTTCGACGTCCGGGACGGGCTGAACCACGTCGGAGAGCGGCCTGCTCTCCACCAGGACGTCATAGATCGAGGGAACTTCGGCGTGGTGATCGATGCCCAGAGCCGTCGAGGCGTTGCCCTGCGGGTCGAGGTCCACGACCAGGACCCGTGCCCCGTGCAGTGCCAGCGACGCGGCGAGGTTGACCGTCGAGGTGGTCTTACCCACCCCGCCCTTCTGGTTGGCCACGACCATGACGCGGGTCTGCTCGGGCCGTGGCAGCCCCTCGCCGGCTCGGCCGAGGGCCTCCACCGCCAGCTGGGCCGCTCGACCGATGGGTGTGTCGTCCATCGGCGGCGGTGTTTCACGTGAAACACCGTTCCCCACCGACTCGGTTCGGGGGCCGGGGACCGGATCGGTCATCGGCCCCGCGATGTTGGCGTCGGACCGCAAGGATTCACTCTCCTCGACTTCAGGCTCGCAATGAGCAGAGCCTGTCATGGTTTCGGGGTCGTGAACCAGCGAGGCCCGCTCTTCTGTGGATGAAACCACTTCTGTGGACAACTCCGTAGCCCTAACGGGCCTGCGATGGGGAGGGCGGCCGCCTCATGACCGCGGCCGATGATTCCATGCAGCAGAGAACGACGTTTCACGTGAAACACGATGCCTTCGCAGCGTAGCTACGGAGACACGACACTCCGCGCAGGGCTCAGCGGCGACGACGCGTCCGGCTGGTCCGCGCCGCCTTGGCTCGCTTTGCGGCGAACCTCACACCGCCCGGGCTCTCGCCGACCACCACGCGGACCACGGTGGACGTCGGGTCGACCACGCCCTCGCCGACATGCAGCACCTCGGTGTCCACCACACCCAGCTTGCTGAGCGCGGCCCGGGCACCGTTGATCTCTTCCTCGGCGGTGTCGCCCTTGAGCGCCAGCATCTCGCCGTACGGACGCAGCAAGGGCACACCCCAGCCGGCCAGCCGGTCCAGCGGGGCCACCGCCCGGGCGGTCACCACATGCACGGGCTGCAGGGAGCCGAGGACCTCCTCGGCCCGGCCGCGGACAACCGTCACATGGTCGAGCCCCAGCAGCTCCACGACCTCCTGGAGGAAGTTCGTCCGACGCAGCAGCGGTTCCAGGAGGGTGATCTTCAGGTCCGGGCGCACCAGCGCCAGGGGGATGCCCGGCAGTCCGGCCCCCGACCCCACGTCGCAGACCGTGACCCCCTCGGGAACGACCTCGGAGAGCACCGCGCAGTTCAACAGGTGCCGCTCCCACAGACGCGGAACCTCGCGCGGCCCGATCAGTCCGCGTGTGACCCCCGCGTCCGCCAGCAGTTCCGCGTACCGGACAGCCTCGGGAAAGCACTCACCGAACACTTCCCGGGCCTCGTCGGGCGCCTGGGGAAGCGCTACTTCCTCCGTCACGGGGGACCGTCCTTCCATACCGCACTACGCACCATGGGTGGCTGTCTATCAGGCTGACAAAGATCGGCCCCGTCTGCGAACAGACGGGGCCGACAGGTAAGGAGCCGGTCAGGCCGGCAGGACGACGACGAAGCGCTGCGGCTCCTCGCCCTCCGATTCGCTGCGCAGGCCCGCCGCGGCGACCGCGTCATGCACGACCTTGCGCTCGAACGGCGTCATCGGGTCCAGCTTCACCGGCTCACCGGTGCTCTTGACCTCGTCCGCCGCCTTGGCACCCAGCTCAGCGAGTTCCGTGCGCTTCTTGGCCCGGAATCCGGCGATGTCCAGCATCAGACGGCTGCGGTCACCGGTCTCCCGGTGCACGGCGAGCCGCGTCAGCTCCTGGAGCGCCTCCAGGACCTCGCCGTCGCGCCCCACGAGCTTCTGCAGCTCACGCGCGGAGTCGCTGATGATCGAGACCGCGGCCCGGTCCGCCTCGACGTCCATGTCGATGTCGCCGTCGAGATCGGCGATGTCGAGCAGACCCTCGAGGTAGTCCGCTGCGATCTCCCCTTCCTGCTCGAGGCGGGTCAGGGTGTCGCTGCCCTCAACGGCCGTGGAGGTGGTGCCTTCCGTCACGGATGGACTCCTTCTTACTTCTTGGACGGGTGCTTGGGCCGCTGCGGGCCCTTGCGCTGTCCGGACTTGGCTTGGCGTGAGGAGCCGGACGCGGCCTTGCCCGCCGGCTTCGACTTGTCGTCCTGCGCGGTGCTCTTCTTCAGGGAGGGCTTGGACGCCGACTCGCCGGAGTCGTCGTCCTTGGCTCCGCCCTGGTGGGCCGCACCGGTCTGGCGCTGTGCCTTCGTCTGCCGCTTGGGCTGCTGGCGGCGCTGCGGGGCCCCGCCCTCGGCCTCGGCGACGGCGGTGTCGCTCTTGACCACCGTGCCGTCCTCCTGGGGAGCGAGCCCCAGCTTGGCCAGTCCGACGACGAACTTCCGCTCGATGTCGTTGCGGTCCGGGCCCTTGGCCACGATCCGCTTGACGGTGTTGCGACGGGTCCGGCCACGGACCTCGCCGTGCGCGGTGACGCTCTTCAGCACGCGTCCGAGGTACTGCTCCTGGGCCTTGCTGCCCGGCGTCGGGTTCTGGTTGATCACGTACATCTGCTGACCCATGGTCCAGACGTTCGTGGTGAGCCAGTAGACGAGGACACCGACGGGGAAGTTGATGCCCATGACCGCGAAGATCAGCGGGAAGATGTACATCAGCATCTTCTGCTGCTGCATGTACGGCGTCTTGACCGTCAGGTCGACGTTCTTCGTCATCAGCTGGCGCTGCGTGAAGAACTGCGAGGCGGACATCATGACGATCATGACCGCGGTGACGACCCGGACGTCGGTCAGCGAAGCGCCGAGGGCATCGACCTTCTCCGCGCTGTCCATGAACTTGGCGGCCAGCGGGGCACCGAAGATGTGGGCCTGACGGGCGCTGTCCAGCAGCGACTGGTCGATGACGCCGATCTTCTTGTTCGACGCGATCGCGGAGAGTACGTGGTACAGCGCGAAGAAGAACGGCGACTGGGCGATGATCGGCAGGCACGAGGAGAGCGGGTTGGTACCCGTCTCCTTGTACAGCTTCATCATCTCTTCGGACTGACGCTGCTTGTCGCTCTTGTAGCGCTCCTGGATCGCCTTCATCTTCGGCTGGAGCAGCTGCATGTTCCGCGTCGACTTGATCTGCTTGACGAACAGCGGGATCAGGCAGATGCGGATGAGCACCACGAGGGACACGATGGACAGACCCCAGGCCCATCCCGTGTCAGGGCCGAAGATCGCCCCGTACAACTTGTGGAACTGGACGATGACCCAGGAGACGGGCCAGGTGATGAAGCTGAACAGACTGGCAATCGTGTCCACTAATCAGGCTCCTTGAGCATTGGGCGAAGTCTCTGCGGCCGAACTCGGAGGCTCGGTGGCCGAACCCCCGGGAGGCACGTCAGCGGCGGAGTCCCCGCCCTTGCTGCCGCGTATGGCGCTGCGCAGCAGTTCGTGCCAACGCGGACGTTTGCGTGGTGGTACGTAGTCCACGCCGCCGGGTGACCACGGATTGCATCGCAGGATGCGCCAGGCCGTCAGCGCCGTTCCCTTGATCGCTCCGTGCCGGTCGATCGCCGTATATCCATAGTGGGAACACGACGGGTAGTAACGGCAGACAGGCCCGAGAAGTGGGCTGATCGTCCACTGGTACAGCTTGATGAGAGCCAGCAGCGGGTACTTCATCGCGCGCCCCCTCCCAGCAGCCGCTGCAAGGCGGCGTCCAGGTCTCGGGCCAGCTGTTCATGGCCGGCGTCGCCCGCTCCGGGCAACGCTCGTACGACAACCAGGCTACCGGGGGGAAGCAGGGCGAGCCGTTCTCGGACCAGGTGGCGAAGCCTGCGCTTCACCGCTGTGCGGACGACCGCACCACCCACGGCTTTGCTGACAACGAAACCCGCACGCGGCGGGGGAACGTTCTCCCCTGGCACGTGCGGGTCGGTTGCACCGCTTCGTAGATGGACGACGAGGAGCGGACGACCGGCCCGGCGTCCTCGTCGTACCGCGGTCGCGAAGTCCTCGCGCCGCCTCAGCCGATTCTCGGAAGGCAGCACGTCATGACGACCTGTACGCGATCAGGCGGACAGGCTGGCGCGACCCTTGCTACGGCGGGACGCGAGAATCGCGCGGCCGGCACGGGTGCGCATACGCAGCCGGAAGCCGTGGGTCTTCGCGCGACGACGGTTGTTCGGCTGGAAGGTGCGCTTGCTCACTCGGGGGCTCCAGAAATGACTCGTGTGTTGGCGGGACATCGCCTGGCTGTCACCGTGCGCCCACGAGAGACTCGCGTAAACGCCCTAGTGCACCGCATTCACAATCACAGATCGTGATCTTTGCCCATCGGAGGCAGGCGGCAGCAGCCATCGACAACTCGACCTGGTCACGGTACGCGCGGCTACGCCATCCGGTCAAACCGACCCTGTCGGACCCCCCATTGTGCACAGGCTGTGGACAACGACTTGAACGTCGCGGGTCGGGCTGACTACCGTGGCTGAACTCCGGTTCTTTTTCTTCCCGCCTGCCGGTCCTCACCCACCCCGACCCATACCGTCCCGAGAACCACACATTCGTGGGACCAGCGAGAGAGCGTGCCCTGTGGCTGACGTACCTGCCGATCTTGCCGCAGTGTGGCCGCGAGTGCTGGAGCAGCTCCTCGGGGAGGGGCAGCAGGGCATCGAGCCGAAGGACAAGCAGTGGATCGAGCGGTGCCAGCCGCTCGCCCTGGTCGCCGACACCGCGCTCCTCGCCGTCCCCAATGAGTGGGGCAAGCGGGTCCTCGAAGGCCGGCTCGCCCCCCTCATCAGCGAGACGCTGAGCCGCGAGTGCGGGCGCCCCATCCGGATCGCGATCACGGTCGACGACTCCGCGGGCGAGCCGTCGGGCCCGCCGGCGCCCCCGATGCACCAGTCCCCCCAGCCGCCCCACCGCTACCAGGGCCCGCAGCACGACGAGGGCCGGCACGGCGACGCGTACGACGGCTACGGGAGCCGGCCCGCGGACGACGGCATGCCCACCGCGCGGCCCGCCTACCCGGACTACCAGCAGCAGCGCCCGGAGCCCGGCGCCTGGCCGCGCACCCAGGAGGACCTGTCCTGGCAGCAGCCCCGGCTCGGCGGATTCCAGGACCGCGAGCCGGCGCCCGACCAGTGGCGCGAGCCGTACGGCGGCCGCTCCCCGCAGCACGACTACCGACAGCAGCCGCCCGAGCGCCAGGGGTACGAACCCCAGCACACCGAGCGCCCCCGCTCCGAGCGTCCCGAGCTCCCGGAGCCGCAGCACCGCCCCGGCGCCGGCACCGGTCGGCCCGGGGGAGTCCCGGGCCCGATGGGCGCACAGCCCGCACCGGCCCCCGGCCCCGGCGAGCCGCACGCCCGGCTGAACCCGAAGTACCTCTTCGACACCTTCGTCATCGGGGCCTCGAACCGCTTCGCGCACGCCGCGGCCGTGGCGGTGGCCGAGGCGCCCGCGAAGGCGTACAACCCGCTGTTCGTCTACGGGGAGTCGGGACTCGGGAAGACCCATCTGCTGCACGCCATCGGGCACTACGCGCGAAGCCTCTACCCGGGCACCCGAGTGCGGTACGTGAGCTCCGAGGAGTTCACCAACGAGTTCATCAACTCGATCCGCGACGGCAAGGGCGACACCTTCCGCAAGCGGTACCGCGATGTCGACATCCTGCTCGTGGACGACATCCAGTTCCTGGCGAGCAAGGAGTCGACGCAGGAGGAGTTCTTCCACACCTTCAATACGCTCCACAACGCCAACAAGCAGATCGTGCTGTCCTCCGACCGGCCGCCCAAGCAACTGGTCACTCTCGAGGACCGGTTGCGGAATCGTTTCGAGTGGGGACTGACCACCGACGTACAGCCTCCCGAGCTGGAGACCCGGATCGCGATCCTGCGCAAGAAGGCGGTGCAGGAGCAGCTCAACGCCCCGCCGGAGGTGCTGGAGTTCATCGCCTCCCGCATCTCGCGCAACATCCGTGAGCTGGAGGGCGCGCTCATCCGGGTGACGGCCTTCGCGAGCCTCAACCGGCAGCCCGTGGACCTGGGGCTCACGGAGATCGTGCTGAAGGACCTGATCCCGGGCGGCGAGGACACGGCGCCCGAGATCACGGCGTCCGCCATCATGGCGGCGACCGCGGACTACTTCGGCCTGACGGTGGAAGACCTCTGCGGATCGTCCCGCAGCCGGGTGCTGGTGACGGCCCGGCAGATCGCCATGTACCTGTGCCGTGAGCTGACCGATCTCTCGCTGCCGAAGATCGGCGCGCAGTTCGGCGGCCGGGACCATACGACGGTGATGCACGCGGACCGCAAGATCCGGGCGCTGATGGCGGAGCGGCGCTCCATCTACAACCAGGTCACCGAGCTGACCAACCGCATCAAGAACGGCTGACGGCGCCCCGCGCCGATCCCCGCACGTACCCGGAGGGCGCTGTGCGGACTCGTCAGGAGTCCGCACAGCGCCCTTCCGTCTTCCCCGAAAAGCGGCTCGCAACCCCCTTCGCGCGGCTCCGGATGCCTGCCGGCCGTCCGCCGGGTCCGCTCCCGGAGCCCCCGGCCTGTTCGATTAATCGCGAGGTCACGGGTGTTCTCCACAGATCCGGGCACTTTTTTCCCTCCACAGCCTGGGGATCCAAAAGTTGTCCATACTGCATCCACAGGCAGAACCCTCGGGAGGACATCGGGCCAGCTCAGCGGGTTGGGGATTTGTGGTCAACGATGATCCACAGCCTGTGGACAAGATCTTCGTCCACAGGCTGTGCGCAAGGTTGTCCACCGGCTGCCCACAGGTCCGGAGCCGTTTTCCCCAGCAGGAGGCCGCTTCTCCACACCGCTGTCCACTGTTCGGCAACACGACAGGCCCCGTCACCGGCCCGAGTGAAAGGCGTCACACCAAGAGGCGGGGTTGGCCTGTGGGGAACGGGGGTAAAGCTGGGGACAGACCTGGGGAGAAACTGCCCTCCCCTGTGTACGGGTTGTGCACAACTTCCGGGTGTCCACAGAAAGCCCGGGTTGTCCACCGGTTCCACCCACAGGGTCGGTGGATAAAAAACAGGCTCTGAGCTGCGAAAACGGGGTTATCCACGGTTTCCACAGGGCCTACTACTACCACCACCCATAGTTAGCCCGGAATCCGTTTCGAAGTGGGCCCTGTGCACAACTCGCCCTCGGAGCGCTCCGGGCCGCTCGCCGCGATTTGACCCCGAGCAGCAACGAGTGTCGGTGCGGTGCGTCAGACTGGTCCCCGGCGTCCTCCCCCTGTCATCGGCGGAGCGACCCGACCAGACGACGAAGGCCGACGACGACGAAGGCCGACAGGGCGAAAACAGCAGGAGGCGGTTCCGGTGAAGATCCGGGTGGAGCGCGATGTACTCGCGGAGGCGGTGGCCTGGGTGGCCCGCAGCCTCCCGGCCCGTCCGCCGGCGCCCGTTCTCGCGGGCCTTCTGCTGAAGGCCGAGGACGGAGCGCTCAGCTTCTCCAGCTTCGACTACGAGGTCTCGGCACGGGTCTCGGTGGAGGCCGAGGTCGAGGAGGACGGCACCGTCCTCGTATCCGGCCGGCTGCTCGCCGACATCTGCCGCGCCCTGCCCAACCGGCCGGTGGAGATTTCCACAGACGGTGTACGGGCGACCGTCTCCTGCGGCTCCTCGCGATTCACACTCCACACCCTTCCTGTGGAGGAGTACCCGGCGCTCCCGCAGATGCCGACCGCGACCGGCACCGTGCCCGGTGAGGTCTTCGCCTCCGCCGCCGCCCAGGTCGCCATCGCCGCCGGCCGCGACGACACGCTGCCCGTCCTGACCGGCGTCCGCATCGAGATCGAGGGCGACACCGTCACCCTCGCCTCCACCGACCGCTACCGCTTCGCGGTCCGCGAGTTCCTGTGGAAGCCGGAGGACCCGGAGGCCTCCGCGGTCGCCCTGGTGCCCGCCAAGACGCTGCTCGACACCGCCAAGGCCCTCACCAGCGGTGACACGGTCACCCTGGCGCTGTCCGGCTCCGGCGCGGGCGAAGGACTCATCGGGTTCGAGGGCGCCGGACGGCGTACGACCACCCGACTGCTCGAAGGCGACCTGCCGAAGTACCGGACGCTCTTCCCCACCGAGTTCAACTCGGTCGCGGTGATCGAGACCGCCCCGTTCGTCGAGGCCGTCAAGCGCGTCGCCCTGGTGGCCGAACGCAACACCCCGGTCCGGCTGACCTTCGAGCAGGGCGTCCTGATCCTGGAGGCCGGCTCCAGCGACGACGCACAGGCTGTGGAAAGGGTCGACGCCGTGCTGGAGGGCGACGACATCTCGATCGCCTTCAACCCGACCTTCCTGCTCGACGGCCTCAGCGCCATCGACTCCCCGGTCGCCCAGCTCTCGTTCACGACCTCCACGAAGCCGGCGCTGCTCAGCGGCCGCCCGGCCGTGGACGCCGAGGCGGACGACGCGTACAAGTACCTGATCATGCCGGTCCGCCTCTCCGGCTGACCTCCCCCGGCCCCGCCCCGGCGGGGCCCGGCGGGCGTGTTCAGCGCCGAGCACGCCCGGCGTCCTGTCCCCTTCCGGGCGTAGGCTCGGATGCGGGTACGAATCGGCACAACGCTAAGGAATCTCTGATGGAGCTCGGTCTCGTCGGCCTCGGCAAGATGGGCGGCAACATGCGCGAGCGCATCCGCCGCGCAGGCCACACCGTCATCGGGTACGACCGCAACGCGGATCTCGCCGATGTCCACAGCCTGGAAGAGCTTGTGGGCAGCCTCAAGGGCCCCCGGGTCGTGTGGGTGATGGTCCCGGCCGGAGCCGCGACCCAGTCCACCGTGGATGAGCTGGCCGAGCTGCTCTCGCCCGGCGACGTCGTCGTGGACGGCGGCAACAGCCGCTGGACCGACGACGAGAAGCACGCGGAGGAGCTGCGCGCCAAGGGCATCGGCTTCGTGGACTGCGGCGTCTCCGGCGGCGTCTGGGGCCTGGAGAACGGCTACGCGCTCATGTACGGCGGCGACGCCGAGGACGTGGCGAAGGTCCAGCCGATCTTCGACGCCTTGAAGCCCGAGGGCGACTTCGGCGCGGTCCACGCGGGCAAGGTCGGCGCCGGCCACTTCGCCAAGATGGTCCACAACGGCATCGAGTACGCCATGATGCAGGCGTACGCCGAGGGCTGGGAGCTCCTGGAGAAGGTCGACTCCGTCACCGACGTGCGCGAGGTCTTCCGCTCCTGGCAGCAGGGCACGGTCATCCGTTCCTGGCTGCTCGACCTGGCGGTCAACGCCCTGGACGACGACGAGCACCTCGACAAGCTCCGCGGCTACGCGGCCGACTCGGGCGAGGGCCGCTGGACGGTCGAGGCCGCGATCGACAACGCGGTGCCGCTGCCCGCGATCACGGCGTCGCTCTTCGCGCGCTTCGCCTCGCGCCAGGACGACTCCCCGCAGATGAAGATGATCGCCGCGCTGCGCAACCAGTTCGGCGGCCACGCGGTCGAGAACAAGAAGTAACCCCGCGACGCCGGGTGGGAGGGGCCCAGCCCGCTCCCACCCGGTGGAGCACGGAGCAGGAAGCCGGGAAGGTCGGCGCACACCATGCACGTCACGCATCTGTCGCTGGCCGACTTCCGCTCGTACGCCCGGGCCGAGGTGTCCCTCGACCCGGGCGTCACCGTGTTCGTGGGGGCCAACGGCCAGGGCAAGACGAATCTGGTGGAGGCCGTCGGCTATCTCGCCACGCTCGGCAGCCACCGCGTCTCCTCCGACGCCCCGCTCGTCCGCATGGGTGCTGAGCGTGCGGTGATCAGGGCGGCCGTCACCCAGGGCGAACGCTCACAGCTGGTCGAGCTCGAACTCAACCCGGGCAAGGCGAACCGTGCCCGGATCAATAGATCGTCCCAGGTCAGACCCCGTGACGTGCTCGGCATCGTACGGACGGTGCTGTTCGCGCCGGAGGATCTGGCCCTGGTCAAGGGCGACCCCGGCGAGCGCCGGCGGTTCCTGGACGAGCTGGTCACCGCGCGGTCGCCGCGGATGGCCGGGGTGCGCTCCGACTACGAGCGCGTGCTCAAGCAGCGGAACACGCTGCTGAAGTCCGCCGCCATGGCCCGCAGGCACGGCGGTCGCTCCCTGGACCTGTCGACGCTCGACGTGTGGGACCAGCATCTGGCCGGGGTGGGCGCGGAGTTGCTGGCGCAGCGCCTGGACCTGATCGCCACGCTCCAGCCGCTGGCCGACAAGGCGTACGGGGACGTGGCGCCCGGCGGCGGCCCGGTGGCCCTCGACTACCGCAGCTCCGTCGGCGACGAGACCGGTCCCGAGCGCACGCGCGAGGAGCTGTACGGGCAGCTCATCGAGGCCCTGGCCGGCGTCCGCAAGCAGGAGATCGAGCGCGGGGTCACGCTGGTCGGGCCGCACCGCGACGACCTGGTGCTCGGCCTGCGCGGAATGCCCGCCAAGGGATACGCGAGCCACGGGGAGTCCTGGTCCTACGCGCTGGCGCTGCGCCTCGCCTCGTACGAGCTGCTGCGCGGCGAGGGCAACGAACCGGTCCTGGTGCTGGACGACGTGTTCGCCGAGCTGGACGCCCGCCGCAGGGAGCGGCTGGCCGAGCTGGTGGCGTCGGCCGAGCAGGTGCTGGTGACCGCGGCGGTGGACGACGACGTGCCGGGGGCGCTCGCGGGGACGCGGTACGCGGTGTCCGCCGGCGAGGTGGAGCGGGTGTGAGCGGCGACGGCGAGGGGAAGGCCCCGGGCGGCGAGGACCGGGCGAAGCCGGCGGAGCCGTCCGGTGTGGACCTGGCCCGGGTCGCCCTGCGCGCGGCGAAGGAGCAGGCGCGGGCGCGCGGTGAGGCGGCGCAGCAGAAGAAGCAGGCCAGGCGCGGCGGCGGGCTGCGCTCCGGGGCGCGGCGGGACGGCCGCGATCCGCTGCCGCTGGGCGCCGCGATCAACCGGCTGATCACCGAGCGCGGTTGGGAGACCCCGGCGGCGGTGGGCGGGGTGATGGGCCGCTGGCCGCAGATCGTCGGTGACGACCTCGCCCTGCACTGCGTGCCCGTGCGGTACGACGAGGAACCGGACCAGCGGGTGCTGACGGTGCAGTGCGATTCGACGGCCTGGGCGACACAGCTGCGGCTGCTGGCTCCCCAACTGGTGGCCCGGCTCAACGCGGACCTGGGCAACGGCACGGTGCGGATGATCAAGGTGCTGGGTCCCGGCGGTCCACAGCACCGGTTCGGCCCGCTGCGCGCCCCGGGGAGCACGGGCCCCGGCGACACCTACGGCTGACCCGCCGCGACCTGGGCTTTTCGTACCCGCGGCCGGTCCCGCGCCGCGTCCCGGCCGCCCGGGGACCCGATTACGTGGCACCTGAAACCGGATCGTGGTGAGCGGGCGTCCCTCACCGTAGCGGGAGGCTGACAGGCCGAAGCGCTCAACGCCTGCGTGAGCCCCTTGAGGCCCCGTCCCGGATATGGGGAGTCGTCAGCCGCTCATTCAGGGCGGCACATGCGTACTCAGGTGCCCGCAAACCCCCATTCGGGTCGGCGCTACCGGTAGACTGATGAACAATCCCGCGTCTGGCGGGATTCGTCGATACAAGCCGAACGACGCAGCCGCTCCCGCCTGCCCGGAGAACGGCCTGTGCTGTGCCAGAAAGGGCGCTTCGTGGCCGATTCCGGCAACCCCAACGAGAACATTCCGTCCACCCAGGGCGAGGGCGACGCCGCTCCCGTCCCGGCCGAGGCGCAGGCCTCGTACGACGCCAGCGCGATCACCGTGCTGGAAGGTCTGGACGCGGTCCGCAAGCGGCCCGGCATGTACATCGGCTCGACCGGTGAGCGCGGTCTCCACCACCTCGTGCAGGAGGTCGTGGACAACTCGGTCGACGAGGCCATGGCCGGGCACGCGGACTCCATCGACGTCACGATCCTCGCCGACGGCGGGGTGCGCGTGATCGACAACGGCCGTGGCATCCCCGTCGGCATCGTGCCGTCCGAGGGCAAGCCCGCCGTAGAGGTCGTCCTCACCGTCCTGCACGCGGGCGGCAAGTTCGGGGGCGGCGGTTACGCCGTCTCCGGTGGTCTGCACGGCGTCGGTGTCTCCGTCGTCAACGCCCTGTCCACGCGGGTCGCCGTCGAGGTGAAGACCGACGGCTACCGGTGGACCCAGGACTACAAGTTCGGCGTGCCGACCGCCCCGCTGGCGCGTAACGAGGAGACCGACGAGACGGGCACCAGCGTCACCTTCTGGGCCGACGGCGACATCTTCGAGACGACCGAGTACTCCTTCGAGACGCTCTCGCGCCGCTTCCAGGAGATGGCCTTCCTCAACAAGGGCCTCACCCTCAAGCTGACCGACGAACGCGAGTCGGCGAAGGCGACGGCCGGTGCGGACAGCGCGGAGGCGGCGGACGTTCCCGAGGAGGAAGTGGCCCGCTCGGTCACGTACCACTACGAGAACGGCATCGTCGACTTCGTCAAGTACCTCAACTCCCGCAAGGGCGACGTCATCCACCAGTCGGTGATCGACATCGCGGCGGAGGACAAGGACCGGCTGCTCTCGGTCGAGATCGCCATGCAGTGGAACACGCAGTACAGCGAGGGTGTCTACTCCTTCGCCAACGCGATCCACACGCATGAGGGCGGTACGCACGAGGAAGGCTTCCGTGCCGCGCTGACCTCGCTGGTCAACCGGTACGCCCGCGACAAGAAGCTGCTCCGCGAGAAGGACGACAACCTCACCGGTGAGGACGTCCGCGAGGGTTTGACGGCGATCATCTCGGTGAAGCTGGGCGAGCCGCAGTTCGAGGGCCAGACGAAGACCAAGCTGGGCAACACGGAGGCCAAGACCTTCGTGCAGAAGGTCGTCCACGAGCAGCTGACGGACTGGTTCGACCGCAACCCGAACGAGGCGGCCGACATCATCCGCAAGGGCATCGCCGCCTCGACCGCCCGTGTGGCGGCCCGCAAGGCGCGCGACCTGACCCGCCGCAAGGGTCTGCTGGAGAGCGCCTCGCTCCCCGGCAAGCTCAGCGACTGCCAGTCGAACGACCCCACCAAGTGCGAGATCTTCATCGTCGAGGGTGACTCCGCAGGCGGCTCGGCCAAGTCCGGCCGCAACCCGATGTACCAGGCGATCCTGCCGATCCGGGGCAAGATCCTGAACGTCGAGAAGGCCCGGGTCGACAAGATCCTCCAGAACACCGAGGTCCAGGCGCTGATCTCGGCGTTCGGCACCGGGGTCCACGAGGACTTCGACATCGAGAAGCTCCGCTATCACAAGATCATCCTGATGGCGGACGCCGACGTCGACGGCCAGCACATCAACACCCTGCTGCTGACCTTCCTGTTCCGCTTCATGCGTCCGCTGGTCGAGGCCGGCCACGTCTACCTGTCGCGCCCCCCGCTGTACAAGATCAAGTGGGGCCGCGACGACTCCGAGTACGCGTACTCGGACCGCGAGCGGGACGCCCTGGTCGCGCTCGGCAAGCAGAACGGCAAGCGGATCAAGGAAGACTCGATCCAGCGCTTCAAGGGTCTCGGCGAGATGAACGCCGAGGAGCTGCGCGTCACCACGATGGACGTCGACCACCGGGTGCTCGGCCAGGTCACGCTGGACGACGCGGCGCAGGCCGACGACCTGTTCTCGGTGCTCATGGGTGAGGACGTGGAGGCGCGGCGCTCGTTCATCCAGCGCAACGCCAAGGACGTCCGCTTCCTCGACATCTGAGTCGGCCGTACAAGCAAGCCGCAGCGCGAAAGGACTTTGACCAGCAATGGCCGACGAGAACACCCCCGCACCCGTGACGCCCGAAGAGGTTCCGCCCGTCGAGGGCGTGGGCATGCGTGTCGAGCCCGTCGGGCTCGAGACGGAGATGCAGCGCTCCTACCTCGACTACGCGATGTCCGTCATCGTCTCGCGTGCGCTGCCCGACGTGCGGGACGGCCTCAAGCCCGTCCACCGCCGCGTGCTGTACGCGATGTACGACGGCGGCTACCGGCCCGAGAAGGGCTTCTACAAGTGCGCCCGTGTCGTCGGTGACGTCATGGGTACGTACCACCCGCACGGCGACTCCTCGATCTACGACGCCCTGGTCCGCCTGGCCCAGCCCTGGTCGATGCGCATGCCGCTGGTGGACTCCAACGGCAACTTCGGTTCCCCGGGCAACGACCCGGCCGCCGCCATGCGGTACACCGAGTGCAAGATGATGCCGCTGTCCATGGAGATGGTCCGGGACATCGACGAGGAGACCGTCGACTTCCAGGACAACTACGACGGCCGCAACCAGGAGCCGACGGTCCTCCCGGCGCGCTTCCCGAACCTGCTGGTCAACGGCTCCGCGGGCATCGCGGTCGGCATGGCGACCAACATCCCGCCGCACAACCTGCGCGAGGTCGCCTCGGGTGCCCAGTGGTACCTGGAGAATCCGGAGGCCTCCCAGGAGGAGCTGCTGGACGCCCTGATCGAGCGGATCAAGGGCCCGGACTTCCCGACCGGCGCGCTGGTCGTCGGCCGCAAGGGCATCGAGGAGGCGTACCGCACCGGCCGCGGCTCGATCACGATGCGCGCGGTCGTGGCGGTCGAGGAGATCCAGAACCGCCAGTGCCTGGTCGTCACGGAGCTTCCGTACCAGACCAACCCCGACAACCTCGCGCAGAAGATCGCCGACCTGGTGAAGGACGGCAAGATCGGCGGCATCGCCGACGTGCGCGACGAGACCTCCTCGCGTACCGGCCAGCGCCTGGTCGTCGTACTGAAGCGGGACGCGGTCGCCAAGGTCGTCCTGAACAACCTGTACAAGCACACCGACCTCCAGACCAACTTCGGCGCCAACATGCTGGCGCTGGTGGACGGGGTGCCGCGCACCCTGTCGATCGACGCGTTCATCCGCCACTGGGTGACGCACCAGATCGAGGTCATCGTCCGGCGCACGAAGTTCCGGCTGCGCAAGGCCGAGGAGCGCGCGCACATCCTGCGCGGCCTGCTGAAGGCCCTGAACGCCATCGACGAGGTCATCGCCCTCATCCGGCGCAGCCAGACCGTCGAGATCGCGCGTGAGGGCCTGATGGGCCTCCTGGAGATCGACGACCTCCAGGCGAACGCGATCCTGGAGATGCAGCTGCGCCGGCTGGCCGCGCTGGAGCACCAGAAGATCACCGCCGAGCACGACGAGCTCCAGGCGAAGATCAACGAGTACAACGAGATCCTGGCCTCGCCCGCGCGGCAGCGGCAGATCGTCAGCGAGGAGCTGGCGGCGATCGTCGACAAGTTCGGCGACGACCGGCGCTCCAAGCTGGTGCCCTTCGAGGGCGACATGTCCATCGAGGACCTGATCGCCGAGGAGGACATCGTCGTCACGATCTCCCGCGGCGGCTATGTGAAGCGCACCAAGACGGACGACTACCGCTCGCAGAAGCGCGGCGGCAAGGGCGTGCGCGGCACGAAGCTCAGGGAAGACGACATCGTCGACCACTTCTTCGTGTCCACGACGCACCACTGGCTGCTGTTCTTCACCAACAAGGGCCGGGTCTACCGGGCCAAGGCGTACGAGCTGCCGGACGCCGGCCGGGACGCGCGCGGCCAGCACGTCGCGAACCTGCTGGCCTTCCAGCCGGACGAGCGGATCGCGCAGATCCTGGCGATCCGCGACTACGACGCCGCGCCCTACCTGATCCTCGCCACCCAGGGCGGCCTGGTGAAGAAGACCGCGCTGAAGGACTACGACTCCCCTCGCTCCGGTGGCGTCATCGCCATCAACCTGCGCGAGACGGAGGACGGCGCGGACGACGAGCTGATCGGCGCGGAGCTGGTCTCGGCCGACGACGATCTGCTGCTCATCAGCAAGAAGGCGCAGTCGATCAGGTTCACCGCGACGGACGAGGCGCTGCGGCCGATGGGCCGTGCCACCTCGGGCGTCAAGGGCATGAGTTTCCGCGAGGGAGACGAACTGCTCTCGATGAATGTCGTCAGGCCCGGTACTTTCGTGTTCACTGCAACCGACGGCGGTTACGCGAAGCGGACCGCGGTCGACGAGTACCGCGTCCAGGGTCGCGGTGGCCTCGGTATCAAGGCCGCCAAGATCGTGGAGGACCGGGGCTCGCTGGTCGGCGCGCTGGTGGTGGAGGAGACGGACGAGATCCTCGCCATCACGCTCGGCGGTGGTGTGATTCGTACGCGAGTCAACGAAGTCAGGGAGACGGGCCGTGACACCATGGGCGTCCAACTGATCAATCTGGGCAAGCGGGACGCCGTCGTCGGCATCGCCCGCAACGCCGAGGCGGGCCGCGAGGCCGACGAGGTCGACGGACCCGTCGACGGCGACGCCGAAGGCGGCACGACCGAGGCGACCACGGCCGACGAGGCCGCCGGCAGCACGGTCGACAGCAATGTCGAGGACACGTCGTCCTCGACCGGGGAGCACGAGGAGTAGAGCGTGAGTGGAGCCACGGGCGCCGGTTCGGCCGCTTCCGGAGCCGGAGGTAACGGTGCCCGTGGCCCCGCCACGGACTCCCAAGGGGGCACTGTGACGGATACACGGGGCCCTCAGCCCCAGTACGAGGGTTACGCGACCGGGCCGCTGCCCGGCGAGCGGGAACCCGCACCCGGGCAGGCGGGCCCGTACCACCCGCCGCAGGCCTACCCCTCGCCTCCGGGCGGGACGCAGGGCGGTGGGCGGCCCTACGGCGCTCAGCAGGGCGTGGGACCGGCCCAGACGGCCCGCAAGCCGCGGACGGGGGCGCGGACCACTCCGCGTACCCGCAAGGCGCGCCTGCGGGTGTCCAAGGCCGATCCGTGGTCGGTGATGAAGGTCAGCTTCCTGCTGTCCATCGCGCTCGGCATCTGCACGGTGGTGGCGTCGGCGGTCCTGTGGATGGTGATGGACGCGATGGGCGTCTTCTCCACCGTGGGCGGCACCATCAGCGAGGCGACCGGTTCCAACGAGGGCAACGGCTTCGACCTCCAGGCGTTCCTGTCGCTGCCCCGGGTCCTGGTCTTCACCTCGGTCATCGCGGTGATCGACGTGGTCCTGGCCACCGCGCTGGCGACGCTGGGCGCCTTCATCTACAACCTGTCGGCGGGCTTCGTGGGCGGCGTCGAGCTCACGCTGGCCGAGGACGAGTAGCCCTGCGGGTATCGATTTTGGGACTGGCCCCGACGTGCGCTAATCTTCAGAAGTCAGCGCGACGGAAAAGCGCGGCGGGGCTATAGCTCAGTTGGTTAGAGCGCATCCCTGATAAGGATGAGGCCACAGGTTCAAATCCTGTTAGCCCCACCAGCGCGAAGGCCCCCACCGGGAACGGTGGGGGCCTTCGGCGTTTCCGGGATGTCATCCCGGATGCGGCGTCATCTCGTGGCCGTACGCCGCAGGCGGCCGCGCAGCGTCTGCGCGAGGGCGCCGAGGACGAATGCCTGGACCAGGGCGCTGACGACGACTCCGCCGGCCAGGAACCAGTACGAGACGGCGCCCTGGCCCCCGATCTCCATGCCCACCATGGAGAACAGCAGGGACGCCGGGGCGGTGAGGAGGAACGGCCAGACCCCTACGAAGCCGGGGTCACCGAAGGTAGCGGCGGCCGCCTCGAACACGATGGAGGCCCCGACGATCCCCAGGTAGACGGCGGAGACGGGGTTGGCGAAGGTCAGACGGAACAGGGCGCGAGCGTGCATGGGATCCCCCGGGAGCAGCGGTAGTTGGTGCCCTCCATGTTTGTGGCGCGTCGGGCTCCGGGCGTGAGTACACCTACTCATCCGGCATGTGTGAACGCCCGGGTGCACGGGAAAGCCCCCGTCCGGTGTGAACCGGCCCGGGGGCTCAGGGGATCAGGTGCGGCGGCGCTGTCACGGTGGCAGGAGCGAGGCGTCCTGCGCCGTGGTGCCGTGCGAGGTGCGGGCGGAGCCCGTGGTGTTCACGGTGTTCCTGGTGTCCGAGGACAGATGCCGGGTGGCGGGTGAGGAGCCGTGGGCCTCGGCGCGGATGCGCTGCTTCATCGTGGGCGGCAGCGCCCGGTCACGCGGAAGGGTCCATCGCACCGAAGGACCGGTCGCTGTTGCGCGGGCGGCGGGCGTGTGCTCGTGGGCCGTGGCCGCCGGCTCCGTGTTCGTGTTCGTGGTCGTGACCTGCGCGGCGGTGGCGGTGGCGCTCGCGAAGCCCAGGGCCGCGAGGAGTGCGAAGAACGCGGTGACGAGGGCGGTCCAGATGTTCTTGGCCGAGACGGTGCTCATGGCCCCTCACTTTCGGGTGGTCCGGTTTGCTTACCTTTCCGATGATGTGGATCCGGCCCGCGATTTCGTGGACCGACGCCGCGCATGCGCCGATCTTCAGATGAACACCACTCGTATGGTTCAACCGGCCCGCTCCGGCTTCCGGTAAGGGCGTCCGAGGGGCACGCACAGAGGGGCCCCGGCCGCACGTCGGCAGGCGCCAATTGGGTTGCGGGGAGGTCACCGGTCGATATCGGCCGGTGTGTATAGTCGGGCGGCAGAAGTCCCCTACGCCAACGAAGGACGAGGTCGCGCGGTGAAGAAGCTTCTCCTGGTCGCACTGGCCGCCATCGGCGGGCTCCTCGTGTACCGCCAGATCCAGGCGGATCGCGCCGAGCAGGATCTGTGGACGGAGGCGACCGACTCCGTGCCCGCGGGTTCGGGTGCCTGAGACGGAACAGCCTGGTACGAGCCCCGGTCGCTGACGCGGCCGGGGCTTCGTGCTGTTGCGGAACCGTGACAGCCGTGCTTTTGGTTCGCGCGAGTAAATCAATTCGGCCGCCGCCGCAGACAGCGGCGGTGCTTGAGGGGCAGGATGGGCGGTCGTTGCGGCCGCGGGGGCTGCCGCCATGGCCGCGATTCCGGCCGTGTTCGTCTGTGTACCCGGCCGCCGAGGGGCAGCCGTACGGATAACGAGGGGAAGCGCGTGATGAGGCGGCGCAGCAGGATGCGGGGGGCGCTCGCGACGATGGCGGCGGTGTTCGCGGTGGCGGCGCTGCCGGGACAGGCGTACGCGGCCGGTGCCCCCGGCTCGTACACCTTCGATCCGGACGCCGAGTCGGCCGTCGGCGCCGACATCAGCGCCGAGGCGTCGAAGCTGGAGCCGGGCGGGGTCTACAGGAGCGCGATCCGGAGCGGGCAGAAGCTGTACTACCGGCTGGACCTGGACGCGAAGACCAACGCCTATGTCTCCGCCGTCGTCGTGCCGAAGAGCGGCGGCAAGGTGTCGTACGGGGACGGGATCACGGTCAGCATCCGGGACAGCTCGGACGACGAATGCAGCTCCCAGGACGCCGTGTTCGGGTCCGCGCAGTACCCCCGCCCCATCGCCGCGTACGCCTCCCGGCGGATCGACAAGGACGGCAGCTGCCAGGACGCCGGCACGTACTACGTGCTGATCGAGCGGGAGACCAAGGAGACCTCCGACCAGGGGGAGTGGGACCTGGAGCTGCGTTACGCCTCCGAGCCGCAGCTCGCGAAGCCCTCCCCCGAGGCGACCACCGCCCCGACGGCCTGGCCGTCCGCGTCCCCGCCGCCGCCCGCCGCCGCCACGGACAACACCCGGCGCGGGGGCGCCGGTTACTACGACGCCACGAGCCTGGAGACGGGTGAGTGGAAGGACCGGATCGAGCCCGGGCAGACCCTCTTCTACCGGGTGCCGGTGGACTGGGGCCAGCAGCTCTTCGCGACGGCCGGGCTGAGCAACAGCACCTCCGAGAAGAGCGCCTACGTCAGCAGCGCGCTGGCGGTGTCGCTGGAGAACCCCGCGCTGGGGCACGTCGCCGAGGTGTCGCCCACGTCCTATTCGGGAAAGCCGATCTCCGTCCCCTTCGACCCGCTGCCCCCGGTGGCGTACGAGAACCGCTACGACTCCAGTGACGATGTCGGCGGGATGCGGTTCGCGGGCTGGTACTACCTCTCCGTCTCGCTGAGCCCGGAGGTCGCGAAGCCGTACGGGCAGAAGCCGATCGCGCTGACCCTCAAGATCAGCGTGAAGGGCGAGGCGGAGGAGTCGCCGTACAAGGGCGATGCCGGGATCTTCGCCGTGACCCCGGGCGACAAGGACGCGGCGCGGCAGGGGCAGAGCGGCGCGCAGGCCGCTGAGGCCGCGGGCGAGCGCGACACGATGAAGCTGGTCGCGGCGGCCGGGATCGGCGCCGGCACCGTGCTGGTGCTCTGGCTGGGGGCGTGGACCCTGATCGCGCGACGCCGCGCGGCCGCCGCACCGGCCGCGCCCACGGGCGGGCCGTACCCGTACGGAGGGCCGCCCCAGGCTTGGTAGGCGGGGGCGGCCGTCCTCGTACTCAGGACTGGGTCAGCGCCCAGATGCCCACGGCGAAGCAGACCAGGGCCACCAGCAGGACCGGGACCGCCACCTTCGGGGGTGGTCCCGGACGCGTTCCGGGGGAGGACGCCGGTGCCTGGAAGGGGGCTGCCCCTTGCTGGGGGCCGTGTAGGGGTGGGTGAAGGGCTGATCGTGCGGGCCGGGGGCCGGTGCGGGCACGGGGCTCGCTGCCGGGGCGGTGTAGCCGACCGGGTTCGGATAGCCGTACGGAGCGGCGGGTGCCGCGGTTTGCGGGGCGTGGGGCGCGGGAACGGCCGGCCCGGGGGGCGGGAGGTGGAAGCTGCCCGTCTCGGACATGGAAGCCGGGGCGGAGGGGGAGGGCTGCGGCGCGAACTGCCCGTCCGTGCGGGGGTCGGTTGTCCGAGGACCCGGGGAGTGCGCTGCCGTCGTCCCGCCGGACCGCAGGGGGCCGTCGGGGCCGAAGCCCTCGGGCAGCGGGCCGATCTGGTCGAAGACCTCCACCGGCTCCTCGGCCTCCGAGGGCTCGGGAAGCATCTCGACGGCGGCGTTCAGCGCCTTGCGCGCACCCGTGGCCGTACGGAAACGGTCCTGCGGGTCAGGTTGCAGGAGCCCCGCGATGACCTGCCACAACGGCTCCGGGACGCCGTCCGGGGCGCTGGGAGTGCCGTGTTCGGCGAAGTGCTCGATGAGATCCTGCGAGTCGGGCTTGGTGCCCTGGAGCAGATAGAGGGCGACCAGGCCGACCGCGAAGAGGTCCGCCGGGAAGTCCGGTTCGGCGCCCATCATCTGCTCGGGAGCGAAGTAACCGAGCGTCCCCACCACGTAGTTGGTCTCGGTGAGGCGGGGCTCGCCCTTGCGCATGGAGATGCCGAAGTCGGACAGCCGCAGATGCGGGCGGCCCCGACCGGTGGCCTCCATAAGGATGTTGGCCGGTTTGATGTCCCGGTGCACGACGCCTTCGGCGTGCACCGTCGAGAGGCCGGACAGCAGCTGGTCGAGCAGGGTGCAGACGAATCGAGGGGGCAACGGGCCGTAGTCGCCGATGACATGGGCCAGCGAGCCGCCGCTGACGAGGTCCATGGTGAAGAGGACCTGGTCGTCGTCGGCGGCCCAACTGGCCGGAGCGAGCACATGGGGGTGCTCGATGCGCAGCGCCTGTTCACGGACGAAGCGGAGCAAGGTGTGCGCGTCGCTCTGCTGGAGCACCTTGGCCGCCACATAGCGGCGGCGCCGGTGGTCCCAGGCGCGCCACACGGCACCGACCCCACCGCGTCCGATCGGATCGACCAGTTCGTACCGTCCGGCGAAGACCTCACCCATGGCGCTGCGCCCGCTCCCCGTTCGTGTTCCGGCCCTTGCCCCCGTACCGCGCGGGCCTAGCTCTGGTGGCTCTCGTAGTGCGTCACCGCTTCCGCGGTGCGCCCCGCTCCGTACACCCGGAGGAACTCTGCCAGTTCCGGGTGCGTCGGGGCGAGGGAGTCCGCCGCGTCGATGATGTCACCGGCGGCCGCGACCGAGCGCAGCAGCGACTGGATCTCCCGGACCACCCGGCGCACCGTGGGGGCCCCGCCGCTGGACGTGGTCTGGCCGGTGCCGGAGAGGACCGAGCCGCCCTGGGACTTCTTGATCTCCTCCATGCGGGTCGTGGCCTCGGCGGCGCTGACGCTGCCGTCGGCGACCTGGCCGGCCAGCTCCTGAAGGGCCTGGACGCGCTGGACGACCGCCGGGTTGCCGATCTTCGCCCGCTGACCGCTCATGAGCTGGGAGAGCATGGGAGCGGACAGTCCGAGTGCCGCGGCGAGGCGGGCCTGGTTGAGGCCGAGGTCGTCGATCAGCCGGCGGAAGAGCGCCCCCAACGGCTCCCCGTACCAACTGCGCTGGAGGTCTCTGGCTCTGGCCGTCGCCTCTTGCTGCGCTGCATCCATTGCGTCTCCCCTTCGCATCGGCTTCGCTGCTGCGAACCTCGACCAGCATCTTACGGAGCGTGGTCGCGCACGGGGAGTCCCTGATTTTTTGCAGGATCACCGGGGTGAGCCGGTACTCTGTTCTGCGGCGGTGGCCAGAACATCGAAGTGTTCGGGCTGCGCGCTGTCGGGGCCTTAGCTCAGTTGGTAGAGCGCTGCCTTTGCAAGGCAGATGTCAGGAGTTCGAATCTCCTAGGCTCCACATCCCGAGACCCCCCTGAACTGCGGAAACGCGGATCAGGGGGGTCTTTGCGCGCGCCGACGGGCGCCGGGAGACCTCGCGGTCCTCCGGCGCCCGTCCTGGTGCGCGTGCTGTCGTGCGGGTGCGCGGGTCAGGCGCGGTCGTCCGGGCCCGTGGCCTCCGGGCCGTCCTCGCCGACCGCCTCGGCGTCGGCCTGCTTGGCCTCGACCTCGGGGTCCAGGACCGTCGAGGCGTGCGGGCTGCCGTCGACGGAGGACAGCGGGGCGCGGTCGTCCACCTCGGTGGGGGCGGGCGGCTCCACCAGCCACTCGGGGTTCGCCTGCTTGTCCCACCAGCGCCACACCGCGTAGCCGGCGCCTGCCAGGACGCCGGTGATGGCCAGGCCCTTGAACGCCTTGCCCGCCCTGGCCCGTCGCTCGTGCTTCCGGGCCAGCTTGCGGATCTGCTTCGCCGTGACCTGGCCGCGCAGGGCGGCCACCGCGGCGGCGCTGCGGGCCGCGGCTTCCTCGGCCACCGGCTGGGCGGCGGCCCGGGCGCTCTCGATGCGCGGGACGGTGTAGTCCGCGGCGCTGCGGGCGGCCTGACGGGTGCGGAGCGCGGCGCGCTGGGCGACCTCGTCAACCTTGGGGGTACGTGCGTGCGGGCGAGCTCGATACGCGGGGCGACGTGCGCGCCGTACTGCACACGGGCCTGCTTGGCTGCCTTCGACACCTTCGGTGCGAGCAGCGTGCGGGCCTCGTGCGCATAGTGAACGGCCTGGTCCTTGGCCGAGTCGGCGTAGGGCGCCACCACTTCCGCGGCGTGCTGCACGCTGTCCCTCGCCGAGTCGGTTGCGGCACGCACGCTGTCGATGCGGGTCACGGGATCCTCCTCCTTGGTGGCGGGTAGGTACTCCGCCTTTCCGCCCAATTCGAGATCATGCCTGCGCGGGCCCTTTGCGGCATGTGGGGCGGGCATCCGGGTCATTCGGTACCTTCCGATGACCATGCCATGGTTCGTCCGGTATCGCGCCGGTTCGTCACGCACTTGGCCGCATCGGTCGTGCCGCGGCCGTGGAGCGGCGGCGCGTGCAAGGATCGGAGCGTCGGACCGGTCCGGTCAGCGGGGCGGGCCGGAGCGCGGCGCAGTCGCGCGAGCACATGTGCAGACTCACGGAAGGCAGATCGTGGCCGAGCAGCTTTACGCCACCTTGAAGACCAACAAGGGCGACATCGAGATCCGGCTCCTGCCGAACCACGCCCCCAAGACGGTCAAGAACTTCGTCGAGCTCGCCAACGGAGAGCGTGAGTGGACCCATCCCGCCACGGGGGAGACGTCGAAGGACCGGTTGTACGACGGCACCGTCTTCCACCGCGTGATCAGCGGTTTCATGATTCAGGGCGGTGACCCGCTGGGGAACGGCACCGGCGGTCCGGGTTACGAGTTCACGGACGAGTTCCACCCCGACCTCGCCTTCAACAAGCCCTATCTGCTGGCCATGGCCAACGCCGGACCGGGCACCAACGGCTCGCAGTTCTTCATCACCGTCTCGCCGACGGCCTGGCTGACCGGCAAGCACACGATCTTCGGTGAGGTGGAGGACGCGAAGAGCCGGGAGGTGGTGGACGCCATCGCGACCACCGCGACCAATGCGCGTACCGACCGGCCGGTGCAGGACGTCGTCATCGAGTCGGTCGCCATCGAGAAGCGCTGATCGCCCTCCGCGTCCGCTCGCTCACTCTCCGATTTCCCGTTCGGGAACCAACCGCCCCGCCCGTCCGTATCTCATGGCAGAACGGATGCGCGGGCGGTGTCGTGCGCACCCGTGCGAAGACGAGGACCGAGGGGACCGGGAAGCCATGGGACCGATGGACCAGCAGCCGCCGGGCGCGTCCGGGCCGCCCCCGCCCGTCGAGGGGCCGGCCCACTGCTACCGCCACCCGGACCGGGAGACGGCGGTCCGGTGCGTCCGCTGCGACCGGCCCATCTGCCCGGACTGCATGGTCGACGCGTCGGTCGGCTTCCAGTGCCCGGACTGCGTCCGCCAGGGGTCCGGTACGGGGCACGGCGCGTCCGCCGCCCGGCCGCGCACGCTGGCCGGGGGCGTCGTCGCGGCGGACCCCCGGCTGATCACCAAGATCCTGCTGGGGATCAATCTCGCGGTGTTCGTCGCGGTGCTGGCCGACGACGCGCTGCTCGACCGCCTGGTGCTGCTCGGCCGTGCCAACTTCTACTACGGCGGACCGCCCGAGGGCATCGCGGAAGGCCAGTGGTACCGGCTGGTGACGTCGATGTTCCTGCACCAGGAGGTGTGGCACATCGCCTTCAACATGCTGAGCCTGTGGTGGCTGGGCGGACCGCTGGAAGCGGTGCTGGGCCGGGCCCGCTACCTCGCGCTCTATCTGCTCTCGGGGCTGGCGGGCGGCGCCCTGACGTACTGGCTGGCGGAGCCGAACCAGCCCTCGCTGGGTGCGTCGGGAGCCATCTTCGGGCTCCTGGGCGCCACCGTCGTACTGATGCGTCGGCTGAACTACGACATGCGCCCGGTCTTCGCGCTCCTCGCGATCAACCTGCTTCTCACCTTCAACCCCTGGGGCGGGATCGCCTGGCAGGCGCACATCGGCGGGCTGATCGCCGGGGTGCTGATCGGGATCGGCATGGTGCACGCCCCGCGGGAGCGGCGTGATCTGGTGCAGTTCGGGACCTGTGCACTGGTGCTCGCGGCCGTCGTCCTGATCGTGGTGACGAGAACGGCCGCCCTCACGTAGAAGCGGCTGTCGGGGCGAGTGTGGACCATTTGTGACCGAAGTTGTCCACAGGGTTCCACAGCCTGATCCGGATCTTGTGCATAGCGCGGGTACAACTGTGCCCCTTGTCCCTGAGCTGGGTTTTTCCAGTCGGGACAAGGGGCGTCCCGCCCCCGGGCGGGGGCGGCTGCAGTCACACCGGCGTCAACGGCCTGAGAGTTATCCACAGATCGTCTGACCTTTTCCCCCACCTGTGGATAACGCTGTGGGTAACTCAGGGCAGGGGTTGCGGAGCGGGTGCGGCGTGTGGTTCTACGCGGTCGCGCGGGCTACTTCCACTGGGTGGAGACGCCGAAGCCGCCGGCGATGAAGCCGAAGCCGACGACGATGTTCCAGTTCCCCAGCGACTTGATCGGCAGGTCGCCGTCGGTCACGTAGAAAACGACGATCCAGGCCAGCCCGATCAGGAAGAGCGCCAGCATCACGGGCGCCACCCAGCTGCGGCTGGTGAGCTTTATGTTGGTCGCCTGCTTCGCCGGGGGCGGCGTGAAGTCGGCCTTCTTGCGGATCCGTGACTTCGGCACGAGGAACTCTCCTGTCGATGCGCTGCGTGACCGCGCAGGGAACTGTGGCTGGCGCCGGGGCGGGGCGCGAGGGGGAATGTGGCCTCCCCCGGGCGTCCGTTAGCGTAGTCCTTCCGTGGCACCGAAGGAGATAAGGGTACGTTGAGCAATTCTGCCGACTCTCCCCCGGGCCGGTCCGCCGTACCTTCCGGCACCCGGCCAGAGTGCTCACGGCTGCCGTTTTCGCCCTTGCCGGGCTCATCTTCGTGACCAGCGCGAATACGGCGAAGGGCACCAATATCCGCACCGACGCCTCGCTGCTGAAGCTTTCGGACCTCATCCAGCAGCGCAGCGAGAAGAACGCCGCCCTGGAGGAGTCCGCCGCGTCCGTGCGCGGGGACATCGACAGCCTCGCCCAGCGCGACAACGGCAGCACCAAGGCGGAGGCCGCCAAGCTCAGGGCGCTGGAGCGGACCGCGGGCACTACCGCGCTGTCCGGCCCCGCCGTCTCCGTGACGCTCAACGACGCCCCGCCCAACGCCACCGCCAGCCCCGGCTACCCCGACCCGCAGCCCAACGACCTGGTCATCCACCAGCAGGACCTCCAGGCGGTCGTCAACGCCCTCTGGCAGGGCGGCGCCAAGGGCGTCAAGGTCATGGACCAGCGGCTGATCTCCACCAGCGCCGTGCGCTGCGTCGGCAACACCCTGATCCTCCAGGGCCGGGTCTACTCGCCCCCGTACAAGATCACCGCGGTCGGTGACCCCGATGCGCTGCGACGCGCGCTGGATGCCTCGCCCGCCATCCAGAACTACCTGCTGTACGTGCAGGCGTACGGGCTCGGCTGGAAGGTGGACGAGCAGGGGGCGGCGACCCTTCCCGGCTACTCGGGCGCGGTGGACCTGCACTACGCGGAGCCGGTGAAGTAGCAGACGGCGACAGGCGCCGCACAGCTTTCCACAGGCATCCCACGCCGGGCCCCGAGCCCCTTAGTCTGGACCCGGTACCGAATGGAGGGTCTGGATGTACAGCTGGATCTGGCGGCATCTGCCGGGCAACGTGTGGGTGCGTGGGTTCATTTCGCTCGTGCTCGCCCTGGCGGTCGTCTATGTGCTGTTCCAGTACGTCTTCCCGTGGGCGGAGCCGCTGCTTCCGTTCGGCGACGTGACGGTCGACGGAGCGAGCGCGCCGGCGGGGGCCGCCCGATGAGCGCCCGCATCCTCGTCGTGGACAACTACGACAGCTTCGTCTTCAACCTCGTCCAGTACCTCTACCAGCTCGGTGCCGAGTGCGAGGTGCTGCGCAACGACGAGGTGACCACGGCCCACGCGCAGGACGGCTTCGACGGCGTCCTGCTCTCCCCCGGCCCCGGCACCCCGGAGCACGCGGGCGTCTGCGTCGACATGGTGCGGCACTGCGCGGCGACCGGCGTCCCGGTCTTCGGGGTCTGCCTGGGCATGCAGTCCATGGCCGTGGCGTACGGCGGCGTCGTCGGCCGCGCCCCCGAGCTGCTGCACGGCAAGACCTCGCCGGTGCTCCACGAGGGCGCGGGCGTGTTCGCCGGGCTGCCCTCGCCCTTCACCGCGACCCGCTACCACTCGCTCGCCGCCGAGCCGGACACCGTGCCCGACGAGCTGGAGGTCACCGCGCGGACCGCCGACGGCATCATCATGGGCCTCCGCCACCGCGAGCTGGCCGTCGAGGGCGTGCAGTTCCACCCGGAGTCGGTGCTCACCGAGCACGGCCACCTGATGCTGGCCAACTGGCTGGTGCGCTGCGGGGACACCGGAGCCGTCGAGAGGTCGGCGGGGCTCGCTCCGGTGGTGGGCAAGGCCGTCGCGTGACCCCACCCCGCCACGGAGCCGGGGCAGGGCAGGACGAGCCGCACGATCCGCGGGCGTACGAGGACCCGAGCGCGTTCGAGGCGGCGGTCCACCGGCTGGCGGACCCGTTGAACGACCCGCTGCCGGGGCCGGAGCCCGCAGCCCCGCAGCCCGTCCCGGAGCCCGTGGTCCCGCAGCAGCAGGCGCCCTACGAGCCACAGGCCCCCAGCAGGCCCCGCAGGAGTGGTACGACCCCGACGGGTACCAGCGCGACTGGTACGGCCACCAGGCGCCCGTACAGCCGCCCTTGACGGCATCGCAGCCCGTGCCCGACCCGTACGTCCTGCCCGACCCGAGCCCCGAGGCCGTACCGCAGCCCACGGCCGAGGAGGCCGTGGAGCCGGCCACCGAGATCCTCGGCCGAATAGACGCGGGCGACCCGGTCGTGCCGGAGCCGCGGGAGGCCACCGAGGCCGACGAGCCCGGTGGCGTACCCGACGCGGCCACGCCGCCGCCCACCGGGGGCCGCGCCGAGCGCAGGCGCGCCGCCAAGGGGCATGGCCGCAGGCGGCCCGCGCCGCGGCCCGCTCCTGGGAGCACGGCCCCGGCGAAGCCCATGACGCGCATGGAGGCGCGCCGCGCGGCCAAGGCCGCCAAGGACAGCCCCGCGATCGTCATCAGCCGGGGCATCGGCGAAATCTTCATCACCCTGGGCGTCCTGATGCTGCTGTTCGTCACCTACCAGCTCTGGTGGACGAATGTGCGGGCCGACCAGATCGCCGGCCGGGAGACCCACAAGATCCAGGACGACTGGGCCAAGAACGAGAACACGCCTGAGAAGCAGGAGGCGTTCGAGCCGGGGCAGGGCTTCGCCATCATCCACATCCCCAAGCTGGATGTCGTCACGCCGATCGCCGAGGGCACCAGCAAGGAGAAGGTCCTCGACCGGGGCATGGTCGGCCACTACAGCGAGAAGCCGCTGAAAACGGCGATGCCCTCCGCCGAGGAGGGCAACTTCGCGCTGGCCGGCCACCGCAACACCCATGGCGAACCGTTCCGGTACATCAACCGCCTGAAGCCGGGTGACCCGATCGTGGTCGAGACCCGCGAGGCGTACTACACGTACGAGATGACGAGCGTGCTGGCGCAGACCTCGCCCTCGAACGTCTCCGTGATCGCGCCGGTGCCGAAGCAGTCCGGCTTCACCAAGCCCGGCCGGTACATCACCTTGACGACGTGTACGCCGGAATTCACGAGTACGTACCGTTTGATCGTCTGGGGCAAGATGGTCGACGAACGGCCGCGCAGCGAGGGGAAGCCCGACGTGCTCGCGGACTGAACGGGCCCCACGCCATGACGACAGGGCGGTGCTATGACAGCGACGACCGAGGACCAGGAGCGGACCGACGAGTCCGCCCCACCCGCGCGGAAGGGCGGCCGCCATCCCCTCGCGACGGCGGTCAGTGTCTTCGGTGAACTGCTCATCACCGCAGGTCTGGTGCTCGGCCTCTTCGTCGTCTACTCGCTGTGGTGGACGAACGTGCTCGCCGACCGCGAGGCCGCCGAGCAGGGCCACACCGTCCGCGACAAGTGGGCCGACGGCCCCGGCGCGCTGGACACCAAGGACGGCATCGGCTTCCTCCACGTCCCGTCGATGAAGAACGGCGAGGTGCTCGTCAAGAAGGGCACCGACACCGAAACCCTCAACGACGGCGTCGCCGGCTACTACACCGATCCGGTGAAATCCGCGCTCCCCTCCGCCAAGGAGGGCAACTTCGCGCTGGCCGCCCACCGGGACGGGCACGGGGCGAAGTTCCACAACATCGACAAGGTGAGGACCGGGGACGCGATCGTCTTCGAGACGAAGGACACCTGGTACGTCTACAAGGTCTTCAGCGAGCTGCCGGAGACGTCCAAGTACAACGTCGACGTGCTGGGCGCCGTCCCGAAGGACTCGGGTGTGAAGAAGGCCGGCCGCTACATCACGCTCACGACCTGCACCCCGGTCTACACGTCCAAGTACCGCTACATCGTGTGGGGTGAGCTGGTCCGCACGGAGAAGGTCGACCGCGACCGCACGAAGCCGGTGGAGCTGCGCTGACGCCGGTGGCGTTACGGCAGAGGGCCCCGGTCACCTTCGCGGTGACCGGGGCCCTCTGTCCGTACAGGGTGGGGCGGGTCAGTGACCCTCTCCGCCGTTCGGCCCGCCGAAGATGTTGCCGCCCTCGACCGTGGTCAGGGTGACCGTGCCGCCCTTGTCCACTTCCTGGTTGGGCATCGGGGAGCTGAGGATCACCTTGGCGTCCGGCTTGTCGACCGAACCGGGCTGGAGCGCGACCACCAGGCCCATGCCCTCCAGCTGCGCCTTCGCGTCCTGGTAGCTCTTGTTGAGCAGGTCACCGGGGACGGTCACCTTCTCCGGCTCGGCCGGGCCCTTGGAGACCTTCAGGATGATCGAGGTGTCCTTGCCGACCTTCTCGTTGGCCACGGGGGTCTGCTCGACCACCGTGCCCGCGGGCTTGTCGGAGTCGACATCGCTGCGGCCGATGTTCTTGAAGCCGACCCCCTTCAGCTGGGCGACCGCGTCGTCGTACGAGCGGTCCGTCACCGGAGGCATCGTGAGGAGCTTCTCCGTGGCGACCTTGAGCGTGACCTCGGAGTTCTCCTCGGCCTTGTCGCCGCCCTTCGGGGACTGCTCCAGGACGGTGCCCGGGTCGGCCTGGTCGGACTCGACCGAGGTGACGTTGACGGTGAAGCCCTGCTTCTCCAGGATCTCGCGGGCGTTGTCCTCGGACTTCTCGGTGACGTCCGGCACATCGACCTTCGGCGGGCCGCTGGAGACGAAGACCGTGAGGGTCTCCTGCTCCTTCATCGTCCCGTCCTCCGGCGTCTGGCGGCAGATCTTGCCCTTGGGCTGGTCCTTGCACTCTTCCTTGGGACCGACCTTGAGAATGATGTTGGTGTTGTCGGCCAGCTTCTGGGCGTCCTTCACCGTGGTGCCGACCACGGTGGGCACGTCGAACGCGCCGTCGTCGCCGCCGTCGCCCCCGAAGACCGCCTTGCCGATGAGGATCGCGCCGATCAGCACCAGGATGCCCGCGACGACCAGGAGGATCGTCGAGGTGTTGTTCTTCTTCTGCCGACGGCGGTCGGGGCGGTCGTCGTAGCCGTAGCCGCCGTCGTCCGGGTTGACCGGCGGCAGCATCGACGTGCGCTCGCCACTCTGGTCGGCGGCGCGCAGCGCGGTGGTGGGCTGGTCGTTGTCGTACCCGCCGGGGTAGCCGCCGCCGTAGCCCGCCGCCCCCATCGCGGCCGTCGCGGCGACCGGCTGGCCGTCGAGGCACGCCTCGATGTCGGCGCGCATCTCGTCGGCGGACTGGTAGCGGTAGTCGGGGTCCTTGGTAAGCGCCTTCAGCACGATCGCGTCCATCGCGGGCGTGATCTCGGGGTCGAAGTTGCTCGGCGGCTGCGGCTCTTCCCGTACGTGCTGGTACGCGACCGCCACCGGGGAGTCCCCGACGAACGGCGGCCGGACGGTCAGCAGCTCGTAGAGCAGGCAGCCGGTCGAGTAGAGGTCGGACCGCGCGTCGACCTGCTCGCCCTTGGCCTGCTCCGGGGAGAGGTACTGGGCGGTGCCGATGACGGCCGCGGTCTGGGTCATCGTCATACCGGAGTCGCCCATGGCGCGGGCGATGCCGAAGTCCATGACCTTGACCTGTCCGGTCCGGGTCAGCATGACGTTGGCCGGCTTGATGTCCCGGTGGACGATGCCCGCGCGGTGCGAGTACTCCAGCGCCTGGAGGATGCCCACCGTCATTTCGAGCGTCCGCTCGGGCAGCAGTCTGCGCCCGGAGTGCAGCAGCTCGCGGAGCGTCGAGCCGTCGACGTACTCCATGACGATGTACGGGATGGAGACCCCGTCGACGTAGTCCTCGCCGGTGTCGTACACCGCGACGATCGCCGGATGGTTGAGCGAGGCGGCGGACTGGGCCTCACGGCGGAACCGGGCCTGGAAGGACGGGTCGCGGGCGAGGTCCGCCCGGAGCGTCTTCACGGCGACGGTGCGGCCGAGCCGGGTGTCGTGGGCGAGGTAGACCTCGGCCATGCCACCACGGCCGAGCACCGAGCCCAGCTCGTACCGGCCGCCGAGGCGACGCGGCTCTTCCATAACTGTTCCAGCCCTCTCCGTCAGTCCTGACCGCACCGGTGCGCGGTCCGGCGGTGTGCTGTTCGCGCATACGCTACCGGCCGCGCATCAGCTGATCGGCCCGGAGGCGGTACCTGATATCCGACCGGTATCCGCAAAGGCGCTTGCGCGGCCGGGTGTGAGCGGTGTCACTTCTCGCTGTCGATGACCGCCTTCATGACCGCCTTCGCGATCGGGGCGGCCAGGCCGCCACCGGAGATGTCGTCGCGGGTGGCGTCGCTGTCCTCGACGACGACGGCCACGGCCACCGGAGAACCGCTGTCGGTCTTCGCGTACGAGATGAACCACGCGTACGGGTTCTCGCTGTTCTTCACGCCGTGCTGGGCGGTGCCGGTCTTGCCGCCGACCGTGACGCCCTGGATCTGGGCGTTCGTGCCGGTGCCCTCCTTGACGACGGTCTCCATCATCTGCTGGAGCTTCTGGGCGTTCTCCGCCGAGAGGGGCTGGCTGAACTCCTCCTTCTCGTGCGTGTAGATCACGTCCAGGTTGGGCGCCTTGCGCTCGGCGACCATGTACGGCTGCATCAGCTTGCCGTCGTTGGCGACGGCGGAGGCGACCATCGCCATCTGGAGCGGGGTGGCGCGGTTGGACGCCTGGCCGATGCCCGCCATGGCGTTCTGCGGCCGGTTGTCCTCGGGGTACACGCTGGCGTTCGAGCGGACCGGGGTGAAGATCTCCTTGTTGAAGCCGAACTTGTTGGCCTCGTCGATCATCTTCTGGTTGCCCAGGTCATCGCTGATCTTGCCGAAGACGGTGTTGCAGGAGTAGCGCAGCGCCTTGCGGAGCGAGGCGTTCTCGCACGGGATGCTGCCCTCGTTGGGCAGGTCCTGGCTCGTCTGCGGCAGGCGCCAGGGCAGCGGGGACTTCGTGTCCTCGTCGATGTCGGTGTAGAGCCCGTTCTCCAGGGCTGCGGCGGCGGTGACGACCTTGAACGTCGAGCCGGGCGGGTAGGTCTCGCGCAGCGCCCGATTGAGCAGGGGCTTGTTCTTGTCGTCCTTCAGGGCCGTCCACGCCTTGCTGTCGGACTGGCCGTTGCCCGCGAAGGACGAGGGGTCGTACGACGGGGTGCTGGCGAGCGCCAGGATCGCGCCGGTCCGCGGGTCGAGGGCGGCGACGGCGCCCTTCTTCTTGCCGAGGCCCTCGAAGGCGGCCTTCTGGGCCGCGCCGTTGAGCGTCGTGACGACGTTGCCGCCGGTCCTCTCCTCACCGGTGAACATCGACATCGTCCGGTTGAAGAAGAGCTGGTCGTCGTTGCCGGTGAGGATGCCGTCCTCGAGGTTCTCCAGCTGGGTGGCGCCGAACGCCTGCGAGGAGTAGCCGGTCACGGGGGCCCACATGGGGCCGTCCTTCCAGACCCGCTTGTACTTGAAGTCGCTGCCCTTGGTCTCGGCGGACCCGGTGATCGACTTGCCGTCCACGATGATGTTGCCGCGCTCGTGGGCGTACCGCTCGATGCGGACGCGGCGGTTCTCGTCGCGGGTGTTGAGGTCGTCTGCCTTCACGTACTGCAGGTAGTTGGTCCGCGCGAGCAGGGCGAAGATCAGGACGCCGCAGAAGATCGCGATCCGGCGCAGGGGCTTGTTCACGGGCGGACCACCTGGGTCATCTCGGCGTCGGTCGAGGGTGCGGGGGCCGGCGCGGGGCGGCGGGCGGTGTCGCTGATACGGATGAGGATGCCGATCAGGGCCCAGTTGGCGATCACGGACGAACCGCCGGCCGCGAGGAACGGCATCGTCATACCGGTGAGCGGGATCAGGCCCATGACGCCGCCGGCGACGACGAAGACCTGGATCGCGAAGGCCCCGGAGAGGCCGATCGCGAGGAGCTTGCCGAACGGATCGCGGGCGGCGAGCGCCGTGCGGACACCGCGTTCCACGATGAGGCCGTAGACCAGCAGCACGGCCATCATGCCGGCGAGGCCGAGCTCTTCACCGACGGTGGAGAGGATGAAGTCGGCGTTGGCGGCGAAGCCGATCAGGTCGGAGTGGCCCTGGCCCCATCCGGTACCGAGCGTGCCGCCCGAACCGAAGGACATGATGGCGTTGCCGATCTGCTCGCAGGAGCCGTCCGTCTGGAAGCACTTGAACGGGTCCTTCCAGGCATTCACGCGGGCCTCGACGTGCGGCTCGAAGCTCGCGACACCCACGGCTCCGGCCGCCGACATCAGGAGACCGAAGACGATCCAGCTGGTCCGCTCGGTGGCGACGTACAGCATGATCACGAAGAGGCCGAAGAACAGCAGCGACGTACCGAGGTCGGTCTCGAAGACCAGGATCAGGATCGACAGCGCCCAGATGACCAGGATGGGGCCCAGGTCGCGCCCGCGCGGCAGGTACAGCCCCATGAAGCGGCGGCTGGCGAGCGCCAGCGCGTCCCGTTTGACCATGAGGTACCCGGCGAAGAAGACCGCGATGATGATCTTCGCGAACTCCCCGGGCTGGATGGAGAAGCCGGCGATGTTGATCCAGATCTTCGCGCCGAACTTGGCCGGAAAGAACATGGGAAGGATCAGCAGGAACAGCGCGGCCACCATCGAGATGTACGTGTAGCGCTGAAGGATGCGGTGGTCCTTCAGCAGCAGCAGCACGCCGACGAAGAGGGCCACACCGACCGCCGAGTACATCAGCTGCCGGGGAGCGGACGGGGTGAACACCCCGTAGTAGTTCTCCGCGTCCCTGATCAGCTTCGGCGACTGGTCGAGCCGCCAGATCAGCACCAGCCCCAGCCCGTTGAGCAGCGTGGCCAGCGGCAGCAGCAGCGGGTCCGCGTACCGGGCGAACTTCCGCACCACGAGATGGGCGACACCGCCGAGCAGGACGAGCCCCGCCCCGTAGCCGAACATGCCGGACGGCAGCTTGCCGTCCATGGCCAGGCCCACGTTGGCGTAGGCGAACACCGAGATGGCGATGGCGAAGACCATCATCATCAGTTCGGTGTTGCGCCTGCTCGGTGCGTCGATCGCGCCGATCGTGGTCGTGTTGGTGACAACGCTCATGGTGCTGAAGGCCCCCTACGGCTCTACTTCTTACCGCACTGCGGGACCAGCTTCTTCTCTTCCTCCGAGAGGCTGGGCCCGGGAGTGGGAGTCGTGGAAGTCTGCTCGGACTTGGTGTCGCCACCGGATGTCTTGGCGGACTTGGACGCCTTGGTGGCGTCCGTGTCCGTGCCCTGCGCCTGACCCTCGTCGCCGTGCGCCTTCTCGGCTGCGCGGCGCTGCTCGTCCTTCTTGCAGGCGGACGCCTGGACGGAGAGCTCGCTGATCTTCTCGCGGGCGTCGGCGAGGCTGCCCTCGGCGATCGTCGCCTCGACCTTCTTGCGCTGGTAGGCGGGGAGGTACTTGAGTTCGATCTCGGGATGGTCCGTCTCGACCTTCGAGAGCGAGAGCCAGCCCAGGTCCTGGCTGATGCCCCGGTACAGCGCGACGTTGTCGTTCTTCGCGCCGACGTAGAACTGGGTCTGGGTCCAGCGGTAGCCGCCGTAGAGCCCGCCGCCGACGACGGCCAGGGCGAGCACCACGTACAGGGAGCGCTTGAGCCACCTGCGGCCGCCGCCGCCCTTGACGAAGTCGTCGTCGGAGTACGAACCGAAGGACCCCTCGGGCATCCCGTCGTAGCCGGAGTCGTCGCCGCTGCCGGGCGGGCCGAAGCTGCCGGAGGGCGGCGGTACGGGACGGCCGAGGCCGGCCGCACGGCCCGCGGGCGTCTGCATCGCGCCGCCGTCGTTCAGCTGGGCCGCCTGGTTCTCGGCGACCGCGCCGACGACGACCGGGGTGTCATTGAGCTGCCCGGCCAGGGTGTCGTTGCTGTCGACGTCGAAGACATCGGCGACGATGCAGGTGATGTTGTCCGGTCCGCCGCCGCGCAGGGCGAGCTGGATCAGGTCCTGGATGGTCTCCTGCGGGCCCTGGTAGCTGGCGAGCGTCTCCTCCATCGTCTGGTGGGAGACGACGCCGGAGAGCCCGTCGGAGCAGATCAGATAGCGGTCGCCGGCCCGGACCTCACGGATGGAGAGGTCGGGTTCGACGTGGTCGCCACTGCCCAGCGCGCGCATCAGCAGGGAGCGCTGCGGGTGGGTGGTGGCCTCCTCCTCGGTGATCCGGCCCTCGTCCACCAGCCGCTGGACCCAGGTGTGGTCCTGCGTGATCTGGGTGAGCACGCCGTCGCGCAGCAGGTACGCGCGCGAGTCGCCGACGTGCACGAGGCCGAGGCGCTGGCCGGTCCAGAGCAGGGCGGTGAGCGTGGTGCCCATGCCCTCCAGCTGCGGGTCCTCCTCGACCATCATCCGCAGCTGGTCGTTGGCCCGCTGGACCGCCGTACCGAGCGAGGTGAGGATGTCGGAGCCCGGGACGTCGTCATCGAGCTGGACGAGGGTGGAGATCACCTCGGAACTGGCGACCTCACCGGCCGCCTGGCCGCCCATGCCGTCGGCGATCGCGAGAAGGCGGGGGCCGGCGTAACCGGAGTCCTCGTTCCCCTCGCGGATCATGCCCTTGTGCGACCCGGCGGCGAAGCGCAGGGACAGACTCATGCGCACCTCACCCGTCGGTTCGGGGTACAGCCGGTCTCGAGCCACACTGCCCACCCTCCGGTCGGGAGCCTGGCCGGGTCCGATGCCCGGACCCCCGCGGCTCGCTCGCTCCGCTCGCTCATTCTCGTACTACTTCCGCAGCTCGATGACGGTCTTGCCGATCCGGATCGGCGCGCCCAGCGGAACGGGCGTCGGGGTGGTGAGGCGGGTCCGGTCCAGGTACGTGCCGTTGGTGGACCCGAGATCCTCGACGATCCACTGGCCGTCACGGTCGGGGTAGATCCTGGCATGCCTGCTGGACGCGTAGTCGTCGTCCAGCACGATCGTTGAGTCATGGGCACGGCCGAGCGTGATGGTCTGCCCCTGGAGCGCCACCGTGGTGCCGGTGAGCGTGCCTTCGGAGACGACCAGCTTGGTCGGTGCGCCCCGGCGCTGGCGGCCGGGCTGCTGGCGCTGCTGCGGCGGCGCCGCGTTCTGGCGTCCCTGGGGCGGACGCGCGTCGTTGGCGGTGCGGCGTGAGCCGCGCTGCGTGACGCGCGTTCCGAACAGGTCGCTGCGAATGACCTGGACGGCCACGATCACGAACAGCCACAGAACAGCCAGGAAACCTAGCCGCATGACCGTCAGGGTCAGCTCTGACATTGCCCCCGCTTCACCCTTCGGCTTGCCGGTAAACGATGGTGGTGCTGCCCACGACGATCCGCGAGCCGTCGCGGAGCGTAGCGCGGGTGGTGTGCTGCCCGTCTACCACGATGCCGTTGGTAGACCCGAGATCCTGGATCGTCGAGGGCGTTCCGGTCCTGATCTCACAGTGCCGGCGGGAGACGCCGGGGTCGTCGATCCGTACGTCGGCGTCGGTGCTGCGGCCCATGACCAGCGTCGGGCGGGAGATCTGGTGGCGGGTGCCGTTGATCTCGATCCAGCGCCGTACCTGCACGTTCGGCAGGGAGGTGGGGGTGGCCGGCGGACGCCGGTCCGGACCGCCGTGCCGCCCGGCGCCCGGCGGCGGGCCGGCGGGCATGGGCGGGGCGGAGGTGGGCGGGTAGCCGTAACCACCGGGTGCCTGCGGGGCGGGAGGGCCGGGGTACCCCTGCTGGGGGACTGGCCGCCGTAGCTCTGGCCCTGTGCCGGGCCCTGGCCCTGGCCCTGTGACGAACTCGACGCCAGGGTGCGGCTGCGGACCCGGTAGAGGCCGGTGTCGAGATCCTCGGCCTTCTCCAGGTGGACCTTGATGGGGCCCATGAACGTGTACCGCTGCTGCTTGGCGTAGTCCCGGACGAGACCGGAGAGCTCGTCGCCGAGCTGGCCGGAGTACGGGCTCAGGCGCTCGTAGTCGGGCGCGCTGAGCTCGACGATGAAGTCGTTGGGGACGACGGTCCGCTCGCGGTTCCAGATGGTGGCGTTGTTGTCGCACTCCCGCTGGAGGGCACCCGCGATCTCGACCGGCTGGACCTCGGACTTGAAGACCTTGGCGAAAGTGCCGTTGACCAGACCTTCGAGACGCTGCTCGAAACGCTTCATCACTCCCATGGGGCACCTCCTCCGGTGTCGTCGTCCCTGTACTGCTTACTGATCGTATCCACGCGTCGGGAAATCGGCTGGTTCCCCTTGTCTGCCCTGTGGATGAGTGTCCCCCCTCACACGGATCGTAGAGGTGGCCTCCTCACAGTGTCCCGCACCTTGGGCGCACTCAGGAGGAGTGGGGGGCGACCCTTGGGGGTTCCCGGTTCCTTTCGGACGTTCTGCGTACGTGGGCCGAGCGTGCGGCGAGTGCCCGGTGATCGGGCGGCGAAACAACGGATGTGAATCCACCCTGTCCAGCGTGCTAATCTTCCGGATGTCGCCAGGCGCTCGCACCGAAAAGTGAGAGAGCCCGGAACACCACTCTTGCGCGAGTGGCGGAACGGCAGACGCGCTGGCTTCAGGTGCCAGTGTCCTTAGGGACGTGGGGGTTCAAATCCCCCCTCGCGCACAAGAAGGAAGCCCCCAGGCATCGCCTGGGGGGCTTCTTCAGTTCGGGGCCGGTAGTTCATGGTCGGCCCCTCCCTGTGCTTGGTTTCACGTGAAACGCCCGTTTTACGGGTGCGGAGTGTCACCCACCGCGTTGTAGCGCAGCAGGTACGCGGCGAACCGGGCGAGATCGTCCTCGGTCCAGTCCGCGAGGCGTTCCTGATAGGCCGCGCGCCGGCTGGCCTGGGTGGCGGCGAGGGCCTGCGTTCCGGCTTCGGTGGGGTGCAGAACCTGGATGCGGTGGTCGTCCGGGTCGGGATGGCGCTCGACCAGGCCGAGCTTCTCCAGGGCGCCGATCTGCCGGCTGACCGTGGACTTGTCGAGCATGTAGTGCGCCGCCAGATCGGTCGCGCGGCAGCCCTGCTGGTCGTCGATGTGCGCCAGCAGCGTGTACGAGACGAGCGGCAGCTCGGGGTGGAGCCGGGCCGCGGCGGCCCGCGCGCGGCGGGCGAAGGCGGTCAGTTCGCGCTGGATCACGTCCAGCGACTCCTCGCGTTCTCCGGGGGTGCCTGGCACGGGTTCGCCTTCCTCGAAAGTTCAGTTGTAGAGTACAACGGAAATGGAGTTGTAAAAGCCAACCAGTTGAGTTGTAAAAGCCAACTACCTGGCCAATCGTCTGGAGCCCCCATGTCCGCAGGCCCGAGCGCCGCCGCCGGCTCTCCGGCGGGCGCGCTGCGTCACGTACTGAGCCACCTCGTCACCCCGCTGCTGATGTGCATCGGCATGGGCCTCGCCTACCTCGGCGCCTTCCACGCCCCCGAGCCGCACGACCTGCGGGTCGACGTGGTCGGCTCGGGGCCGTCCGCACAGGTGCTGGCGCAGACCCTCCAGGACAAGGGGGACGGGGCACTGAGCGTGCGTACCGTCGCCGACCGCGCCACCGCGGCCGAGCATCTGCGCACGCAGGACAGCTACGGCGCCTACATCCCCGGCAGGGCCCCCGAACTGCTCGTCGCCTCCGCCTCCTCCGACACCAGCGCGACGGCGGTCGAGAAGGTCTTCACCCAGGTCGCGGCCGGCCAGGGCGCCCCGCTGAAGGTGACCGACACCGCGCCCACGGCCGACGGCGACCCGACCGGCCAGGGAATCTTCTTCCTGCTGGTCGCCGTGAGCATCGGCTCGTACGCCTCCGTCGCCGTGATCGGCGGAGCCGGCGCGGTCCTGCGGCTGCGGGTCCGGGCGGCGCTGGCGCTGGGCGCCTCGCTGGTGGTCAGCGCCATCGGGGCGGTGTTCGCGGGGCCGCTGTTCGGTCTCGTGGATCACGGGCTCGCGGGGCTCTGGGCCATGGCGTGGCTCTACTCGGCGGGCATCCTGCTGATCGGTGTGGGCTTGCACACCTTCCTCAAGCGGTGGACCACGCTCGGCGTGATGGTGCTGTTCGTCATGCTCAACTTCACCAGCTCCGGCGGGATCTTCCGCCCCGAGCTCCAGCCCGGCTTCTTCGGGGCACTGCACTCCTTCTGGAACGGGGCGGGCTTCGTGGAGGGCGTACGCGGCCATGTGTACTTCGGCGGCCACGCGCTGGGCGGGAACCTGCTGGTGCTGTCCCTCTGGTTCGTCGCGGGCCTGGTGCTGACGGGGCTCGCGGGCCTTGCGGAGGCGAGGCGGCGCAGGGCGGCCGCCCTTCCGGCCGTCCCTCCTGCCGCCCCTTCCGCTGCCCCTTCCGCCGGCCCGGCGCGGTCGTCGGCCGAGGAGGAAGAGGAGATGGAGGAGGCGGTCGGAGTCTGAGCGGCTGACCAGCGGGGGAGTCCGGCCCCCGGAGTCATCCCCCCCCGGTCATCCACAGGGGCAGACGGCGATCGGCGTGCGGCGGTACCGTCAGCGGCAGTTGATGTGGGGGCAGGTACCCGGCGGCTGCGCCGGGCGGGGGCGGGGGAGGCTGCGCGCCATGGAAACGACCGGGACGGGACTGCCGCCGGTGCGACTCGTCGAACGCGGCGGCGGGGGCGGGATGCTCCCCACGGACGCGCGTGCGCGGCGCATTCCGTCCGTGCCGGGGTTCGCACGCCGTACGGACGGGGCTTACGCGGAGGCCGACGGGGCTTACGCGGCGGCCGGGAAGCGGTCGAAGGAGCGGGGCAAGGCGTTGCGGGCGCGGGTGCCCCGGTCCGCGCACGCCACGCTGGACCTGCCGGCCGGGCGACCGGACGCGGTGCGCGCGGTGGAGGAGTCCAACCAGGGCCGGGTGGCGGAGCTGACGCCGATACGGGTGGGCCGGATGGCCGCCACCCCCTTCGCCTTTCTGCGCGGCTCGGCCGGGCTGATGGCCCATGACCTGGTGGGCACCCCGGTCACCGGGGTCGCCGCCCAGCTCTGCGGCGACGCGCACGCGGCCAACTTCGGGCTCTACGGCGATGCCCGGGGCGGCCTCGTCATCGACCTGAACGACTTCGACGAGACCGTGGCCGGGCCCTGGGAGTGGGACCTCAAGCGCCTCGCGACCTCGCTGGTGCTCGCGGGCCGGGAGGCCGGGGCCGACGAGGACACCTGCCGCAGGGGCGCGTACGACACCGTGGGCGCCTACCGGCGGACGATGCGGCTGCTGGCCCGGATGCCCGCGCTCGACGCGTGGAACGCCATCGCGGACGAGGAGCTCGTCTCCCACACCGACGCGCGGGACCTGCTGGGGACCCTGGAGCGGGTCTCCGAGAAGGCCCGCAACAACACCGGCGCCCGCTTCGCGGCGAAGTCCACGGAGGAGTGCGAGGACGGCGGCCGCCGCTTCGTGGACGCGCCGCCCGTGCTGCGCCGGGTCCCGGACGCGGAGGCCGCGGCGGTGGCGGCGGGTCTGGGGGACTACCTGGGGACCGTCTCCGAGGACCGGCTGCCGCTGCTGGCCCGGTACGCGATCCACGACGTGGCGTTCCGGGTGGTCGGCACCGGCAGCGTGGGCACCCGCTCGTACGTGGTGCTGCTGCTGGACCACCGCGGGGAGGCGCTGGTGCTCCAGGTGAAGGAGGCCAGGCCCTCGGTGCTCGGGCCGCATCTGGCCGCCGTGGGGTTCGCGGTGCCGGAGGCCGCGCACGAGGGGCGGCGCGTGGTGCTCGGGCAGAAGCGGATGCAGGTCGTCAGCGACCATCTGCTGGGCTGGACGACGGTGGACGGACGGCCCTTCCAGGTGCGGCAGTTCCGGAACCGCAAGGGGAGCGTCGACCCCGCCGCCCTGGCCGCCGACCAGGTCGACGACTACGGCCGGATGACCGGGGCGCTGCTGGCGCGGGCCCACGCGCACAGCGCGGACCCGAGGCTGCTGGCGGGCTACTGCGGCAAGAACGACGAGCTGGACGAGGCGGTGGCGGCCTTCGCGGTGAGCTACGCGGACCGCACGGAGGCGGACCACGGGGAGCTGGTCCGGGCGATCGGGGCGGGGCGGATCGCCGCGGAGCGGGGGGTGTAGCGGGGTGCTGGGCGGCTGCCCGGGCACGGGCCGGGGCGCCTGCCGCGGTGACCGCGTGTCCTCGGCGGGACCCGGGGCCATACGCTGGGCGGGTGACCCACGAAGCCGCCGGGGAGCCGATCTCCCGGAACGACGATGACCCGCAGGACGAGGCACGGCCGGACGCCGGTCGGCCGGACGCCGGTCGGCCGGACGACGCGGTGCGGGATGCCGACCGCGGGGCCGAGGCGGAGGCCGGCGCCGGTGCCGGTGAGTCCGGGGGCCGGAGCGGTGCGCGGGAGCGGCCCGAGGCGCGGCTGGCACAGGCGGTGCGGGCGGCCGAGCAGGCGCTGATCGAGTTCGAGATCGCGGTGGAGACGTTCCGGGTCGAGGTGGAGAACTTCTCCCGGTTGCACCATCAGCGGCTGGGCCCGATGTACGCGCGGCTGGACGAGCTCGACGCGCAGATTGCCGAGGCGCGGGCCGCGAAGAGCGGTGACCCCGAGGACCTGCGCAAGGCGCAGGAGGCGCGGTCCATCGTGATGCCCATGCCCGGCGTGGACGAGCTGTTCCACGACTGGATGGACACCGAGGGCCTGTCCCCCGAGGCGTCGGCCATGCTGACCGATCAGACGGTGCGCCCGCCCAAGCGGGTCCGGCCCACCGACGAGGCGCGCAAGCTGTACCGCGACCTGGTCCGCAAGGCGCACCCGGACTTGGCCCAGGACGAGGAGGAGCGGGCCAGGCGCGACGAGTTCATCGCGCGCGTCAACGCCGCCTACGGGCGCGGGGACGAGGCCCTGCTCAATGAACTGGCCGAGGAGTGGGCGGCGGGACCGGCCGCGCCCCGGCAGGAGCTGAGCGAGGCCGACGAGCTCTACGCCCGGCTGGACTGGCTGACCCGGCGCAAGGAACTGCTGACCGAGTGGGCCCAGGAGCTGGAGGAGAGCGCGATCGGCGCCATGCTGCGGATGGCCCCGGACGACCCGGACCACCTGCTGGAGGAGATCGCCGAACAGCTGCTGGGCGAGGTCTCGCAGCGGGAGGCGGAGCTCGCGGCTCTGGTGCAGTAGCGTTTTCGGTGGCTCCGGGCGCACTGCTCCGGTGACCCCCGAGCGCACTGACGAGAGAAGGCATGTCCCATGAATTTCGGCCCGCTTCCCACGGTCGATGTCGCGTCCGTTCCGGCGGACGGCCTCGTGCTGGACGTCCGGGAGAACGACGAGTGGGCGGCCGGACACGTCGAAGGCGCCCTGCACATCCCCATGAGCGACTTCGTGGGCCGCTTCGGTGAGCTGACCGAGGCGGTCGAGGACGGCCGCCGCGTGCATGTGATGTGCCGGGTCGGCGGCCGGTCAGCCCAGGTCACCCAGTACCTGGTGCAGCAGGGGATCGACGCCGTCAACATCGACGGCGGCATGCTCGCCTGGGACGGCGCGGGCCGCCCCATGGTCACCGACAGCGGCTCCCCGGCCTTCGTCGCCTGACGCGACCCGCCCCGGCCGCGCGCCCCGGTCGTCCGGCGCCGGGGGCGTCAGCGGTCGAAGTCGAGCTCCACCTCCTCGGTGGCCGGACGGGACTGGCAGGCCAGCACGTAACCCGCGTCCGTCTCCTCCGGCTCCAAGGCGTAGTTGCGGTCCATCCGCACCTCGCCGGAGACCAGGAACGCCCGGCAGGTACCGCAGACGCCGCCCTTGCACGCGTACGGAGCGTCCGAGCGGCTGCGCAGCACCGTCTCCAGCAGCGATTCGCCCCCCTCCACCGGCCAGGTGCCCGACCGGCCGTCGAGCGTGGCCGTCAGGACGGAGCCGACCGGCGTCTCGACCCGGGGCCCCGCAGGCGCTGCGGGAGTCTCCTCGACATGGAAGATCTCCTGGTGGATGCGCGAGCGGTCCACGCCCAGCCCGTGCAGCGCGACCTCGGCGGCCCGGACCAGGCCCAGCGGCCCGCACAGGAACCAGCCGTCGATCTCCGCCACCGGCAGCAGCGCCGGGAGCAGCCCGGAGAGCCGTTCGCCGTCCAGCCGGCCCGAGGGCAGACCGGCCTGCTGCTCCTCCCGGGACAGGGCGGTGACCAGCTGGAACCGGTCCGGATAGCGGTCCTTCAGGTCGGCGACCTCGTCCAGGAACATCGTCGAGGCGGCCGTCCGGTCGCTGCGGACCAGGCAGAACGTGGCGTTCGGCTCCCGGGCGAGCAGGGTGGCCGCCATGGACAGCACCGGGGTGATGCCGCTCCCGCCGACGATCGCCGCGAACTGCCCGGCGCGGGGCGTCAGGACGAAGCGGCCCATCGGGGGCATCGCCTCGATCGTGTCCCCGACCAGCAGCTCCTTGAGCGCGTACGTGGAGAAGGCGCCGCCGTCCACGAGGCGGATGCCCACCCGCAGCGCCGGACCGGCCGAGGGCTCGGGGGCCGGTGCGCAGATCGAGTACGAGCGGCGGACCTCCTGGCCGTCCACGGTGTAGCGGACGTTGAGGTGCTGACCGGGCTTGTGGCGGAAGGTCTCGTGCAGGCCGGGCGGGACGGCGAGGGTGACGGCCACCGAATCGTCCGTGAGCCGCTCGATCCCGCTGACCCGGAGCGGATGGAACATCTACAACTCCTTGAAGTGGTCGAACGGCTCCTGGCAGGCCACGCAGCGCCGGAGCGCCTTGCACGCCGTGGAGGAGAACCGGCTCAGCAGCTCCGTCTCGGTGGAGCCGCAGTGCGGGCAGCGCACGGACAGGGCCAGCGGCACCGGACCGCCGGACGCGGTGCCGTGCGGGCGGGGCGGGGCTATGCCGAACTCCGTCAGCTTCCGGCGCCCTTCGGCGCTGATGTCGTCCGTCGACCAGGCGGGCGACAGGACCGTCTCCACGGACACCTGGGCCACGCCGTGGTCGTGCAGCACGCGCTCGATGTCCGCGGACATCGCCTCGATCGCGGGGCAGCCGGTGTATGTCGGCGTGAGCCTGACCGTGACATGGTCCGGGTCGTGCACTTCCACGCCCCGGACCACCCCCAGGTCCTCCAGCGTCAGCACGGGCAGCTCCGGGTCCGGCACGGAGCCCGCGAGGCTCAGCAGCTCCTCCTCGACGGAGGTCCAGGTCACCATGACGCCCCCGGGTGGCTGCGGTGCAGGTGCTGCATCTCGGCGAGCATCCGGCCGAAGGACTCGGTGTGGATGCCCTGCCGGCCCGCGCCCGCCGTCCAGGCGCCGGTCTGCGGGCCCGTCGGAACGGCCAGGGTGGCCCGGCCGAGGACGTCCGTCACGGTCTCCAGCCAGCGGCTGTGCAGCGCCTGCCAGTCGACGTCGACGCCTTCGACCGGCTGGAACAGCTCGCCGGTGAAGCGCCACAGCGCGTCCACCGCCCGCTGCGTCCGCTCGTGGCTCTCGTCCGTCCCGTCGCCGAGGCGCAGCGTCCACTGCTCGGCGTGGTCCCGGTGGTAGGCGACCTCCTTGACCGCCTTGGCCGCCAGCCCCGCGAACGGACCGCCGCCGGCCGCCAGCTGCTCGTACAGGCCCTGCTGGTGGACCGAGAAGTAGAGCTGCCGGGCGATGGTGTGGGCGAAGTCGCCGTTCGGCTGCTCGACCAGCTGGACGTTGCGGAAGGCGCGTTCCTCGCGCAGGTAGGCCAGTTCGTCCTCGTCGCCCACGAGGGAGAGCAGCAGCCGGGCCTGGCCCAGCAGGTCGAGGGCGATGTTGGCGAGGGCGACCTCCTCCTCCAGCACCGGGGCGTGGCCGGCCCACTCCCCCAGCCGGTGCGACAGCACCAGCGCGTCGTCGCCCAGGGCGAGGGCCGCGGTCACAGGTGCTTCACCCCGTCCGGGATCTCGTAGAACGTGGGGTGCCGGTAGGGCTTGTCCCCGGCCGGCTCGAAGAACGAGTCCTTCTCGTCCGGCGAGGACGCCGTGATCTGGGAGGAGGGCACAACCCACAGGGACACCCCCTCGGACCGGCGGGTGTAGAGGTCGCGCGCGTTGCGCAGGGCCATTTCGGCGTCCGGCGCGTGGAGGCTGCCGGCGTGGGTGTGGGAGAGCCCGCGCCGCGAGCGGACGAACACCTCCCACAGCGGCCAGTCCGTCGAGCTGCTCATGCTGTCGCCTTTCCGTTCCGTACCGCCGGGTCCGCGCCGGGGGTGTGCTTGCGGGCGTATGCGGCGGCGGCTTCGCGCACCCAGGCGCCTTCCTCGTGCGCGCGGCGGCGCTGGGTGAGGCGCTGCTCGTTGCACGGTCCGTTGCCCTTCAGGACCTCCTGGAACTCGGTCCAGTCGATCGCGCCGAAGTCGTGCCTGCCGCGCTCCTCGTTCCACCGGAGGTCCGGGTCGGGGAGGGTCAGGCCGAGCGCCTCGGCCTGGGGGACGCAGATGTCCACGAACCGCTGCCGCAGCTCGTCGTTGGAATGCCGCTTGATCTTCCAGGCCATCGACTGCGCCGAGTGGGCCGAGGCGTCGTCCGGCGGGCCGAACATCATCAGGGAGGGCCACCACCAGCGGTTCACCGCGTCCTGGGCCATCTCGTGCTGGGCGGGTGTGCCGTTGCTCAGCGCGAGGAGCAGTTCGTAACCCTGGCGCTGGTGGAAGGACTCCTCCTTGCAGATGCGGACCATCGCGCGGGCGTACGGGCCGTAGGAACAGCGGCAGAGGGGCACCTGGTTGGTGATCGCGGCGCCGTCCACGAGCCAGCCGATGGCGCCCACGTCCGCCCAGGTCAGCGTGGGGTAGTTGAAGATCGAGGAGTAGCGCTGGCGCCCCGCGTGCAGCTTGTCGAGCAGCTCCTCGCGGCCGGTGCCCAGGGTCTCGGCCGCGCTGTACAGATACAGGCCGTGACCGGCCTCGTCCTGCACCTTGGCCATGAGGATCGCCTTGCGGCGCAGCGAGGGGGCGCGGGTGATCCAGTTGGCCTCCGGCTGCATGCCGATGATCTCGGAGTGGGCGTGCTGGGCCATCTGCCTGACCAGCGAGGCGCGGTACGCGTCGGGCATCCAGTCGCGCGGCTCGATGCGCTCGTCGGCCGCCACCGCCGCGTCGAAGGCGGCCTGGAGCGCCGCGTCGGGCCCCGCTTCGCCGCCCGCTGCCGTCTGCGCTGTCTGGCTCGCAGTCACTGCCGCCATCCCGGACTCCCTACCGACCGATCGTTCGGTTCAATGTCTTCAATGGTGAGTCCGGGGCCCGTAGGGTGTCAACCCTGTGGATAACCGACGCGATCGGGGCGGGATGGATTCGGACGACGACAGGGACGCCCGCGGCGAGGGCGGACCCGTTCCCGCCGTCGAGGCGCCCGCGGCGGCCGGCGGAATGGCCGGGCTCTCGTTTCCGTACCAGATCGTCGCCGCGGTGGCGCTCGCCGCCTTCGGGGTGCTCGCCTGCATGCAGCTGGCCATGGTCTTCCTGCACGTCGCGCCCTCCAACACGCTGACCAAGCAGCACGGCGCGGCGGTGGACGACTGGGTGTATCCCGAGTTCGAGCAGAACTGGAAGCTCTTCGCGCCCAACCCGCTGCAGCAGAACGTGTCCGTCCAGGTGCGCGCCGAGATATCCGGTCCCGACGGCCCCCGGACGACGGCCTGGCGGGATCTCTCCGCCGAGGACGGCCGGGCGATACGCGGCAATCCGCTGCCCAGCCACGTCCAGCAGAACGAACTCCGCCGGGCCTGGGACTTCTACGTCGGATCGCACGACGACAAGAACCGGGCCAACGGCCTGCGCGGCACCCTCTCCGAGAAGTACGTCCGCCGTCTGGTGATGCTGCGGATCGGCGGCCGGGCCGACGGCGGGACCGTCCTGAGGATTCAGGTCCGGTCCGAGATCAGGGCCGTCGCGGCCCCCGAGTGGAGCGACGAGAAGATCAGCACCGGCCCGTCCTATCGCGTCCTGCCCTGGTGGAAGGTCACCGCCGACGACCTGCCCGAGGAGGCGGGACAGTGAGCACCCCCCGTCCGGACCGCGGCCTCGCCGGCGCCGTCCAGCGCGTCACGGCCTCGGCCCTCGGCCCGTACCAGAGTGCCGTCATCCGCATCGGCTTCTCGGCCACCTTCCTGCTGTTCCTGCTCCGTGAGCTGCCCCACCGGCACGAGATGTACGGTCCCGACGCGCCCTGGCGCTGGGACCTGGCGCGGCAGCTGATATCCGGGAACCAGGCGTTCACGACCCTCATGTGGTCGGACAGCACGGTCTGGTTCGAGATCGTCTACGCGCTGGCGCTGCTCTCGTCCCTCCTGCTGATGCTCGGCTGGCACACCCGCGCCGTCTCCGTGGTCTTCATGGCCGGAGTCCTCTCGCTGCAGAACCGCAGCATCTTCATGGGCGACGGCGGCGACAACGTCATCCACCTGATGGCCATCTACCTGGTGCTGACCCGCTGCGGGCAGGTCTGGTCGCTGGACGCCCGGCGGACGCGGGGCCGCGGATCGGCGGAGTACGCCGTCCAGGGGGCGGGTGGGCGGCGGGTGCCCGGGGAGGCGGCCGGGATCGTGCTGTGGGTGGTGCTCGGGGCCGTCCTGGTGGGGGCCTCGGTGGCGGGCGGTCTGGGCGGGACCGTGTGGCTGCCGCTCCTTCTGTGGTGCCTGTGGATCGGCCAGGGCGCCTGGTGGGCCGTGAACCGGTACCTGCCGCGCCACGAGCTGCGTACCCTGCTCGACGTCATCGCCAACCTCGCCCACAACGCCACCCTCGTCGTGATCATGGCCGAGGTCTGCCTGATCTACGCGACGGCCGGCTGGTACAAGATCCAGGGCTCGCGCTGGCAGGACGGGACCGCGCTGTACTACCCGCTCAAGCTGGAGTACTTCACTCCCTGGCCCGCCCTGTCGGACCTCCTGGCCTCCAGCGGCGTCATGGTCATGGTGCTGTCGTACGCCACGGTCATCGTGCAGGTGGCCTTCCCGTTCACCCTCTTCAACCGGCGCGTGAAGAACATCCTGCTCGGCGCGATGATCTGCGAGCACGCGGGGATCGCGCTCCTGCTGGGGCTGCCGTTCTTCTCGATGGCCATGATCGCCGCGGACGCCGTCTTCCTGCCGACCGCCTTCCTGGCGTGGCTCGGCGGGCGGGTGGCCTCGGGGCGCGAGCGGGTGTTCCGGCGGCGGGGGCGGGTGCCGGCGCCGCGTGCCGCCGGCGGTGGCCCGGAGGCACCGGAGCCCGACGGCGACGGGAGCCATACCCTCGTCGGGTGAGCAGTGAGACCGGCAGCACCGGTGAGACCAGCGGCGGCGGCGCGCCCGCGGGCGATGAGCCCGCGCAGTACGACGAGGGGTTCGGGACGGAGATCGGTGTCGGGCCGCATCCGCTGCCCTGGCCCGAGGACGAGCGTTACGACCCCGAGCTGCTGGCCGGTGGCGACCGGCGCAACGTGGGCGACCAGTACCGGTACTGGAGCCGTGAGGCGATCGTCGCCGACCTCGATCTGCGCCGCCACGACTTCCATGTGGCGGTGGAGAACTGGGGCCACGACTTCAACATCGGGTCCGTGGTGCGGACCGCGAACGCGTTCCTGGCCAAGGAGGTGCACATCGTCGGGCGGCGGCGCTGGAACCGGCGCGGGGCGATGGTCACCGACCGCTACCAGCATGTCCGGCACCACCCCGACACCGCGAGCCTGACCGCCTGGGCGGCGGCCGAGGGGCTGCCGATCGTCGGGATCGACAACCTGCCGGGGGCGGTGCCGTTGGAGCGGACGGTGCTGCCTCGGCGGTGTGTCCTCCTGTTCGGGCAGGAGGGGCCCGGGTTGACGGAGGAGGCTCGGGGGTGTGCGGAGATGGTGTGTTCCATTGCGCAGTTCGGGTCTACGCGGTCGATCAATGCGGGGGCGGCTGCGGCGATTGCCATGCATGCGTGGGTGGCGCGGTATGCGGTGATTCCTGGGTGAGGTGAGGTGAGGTGGGGTGGGTGCGGGTGCGGGTGCGGGTGCGGGGCGCCTGCGGCGGGCCTTTTCCCCTACCCGCCCCTTCCCGGAACCGGGGGCTCTGCCCCCGGGCCCCGGTCCTCAAGCGCCGGACGGGCTGGGTTTGCCGGGCCGGCTCCGCCCCGGACCCCGCGCCTCAAACGCCGGCGAGGCTGGGGTTCACGGGGCGAGGCTGGGATGGGCGTCGGCCAGGCTGGGGTTCACGGGGATCAGTTCTGGCGGCGGATTTCGATCGTGCGGAAGCGGTTCGAGACGAAGGCGCCGTCGCAGAGGGCCGCGTTGGCGGCTGGGTTGCCGCCTGAGCCGTGGTAGTCGGAGAACGCTGCCGTCTGGTTGACGTACACCCCGCCGGTGAGGTTGAGGGAGAGCTGGGCGGACTCGTCCAGGCAGACGTCCTCCACCGCGCGCTCCACCTCCGGGGACGTCGTGTACGCGCCGACCGTCATCGCGCCCTTCTCGCGGATCGTGCGGCGCAGCAGCTCCAGGGCGTCCGTCGTCGAGTCGACCGCGACCGCGAAGGAGACCGGGCCGAAGCACTCCGAGAGGTAGGGGGCCTCGCCGTCCGTCTTGGCGGCGTCGAGCTTGACGATCACGGGGGTGCGGACGGTGGCGTCCGGGAAGTCCGGGTTGGTCACCTCGCGGGACGGGAGCGCGACCTCGCCCAGCTGGGCCGCCGACTCCAGGCGGGCCTTCACATCCGCGTTGACCAGGGCACCCAGCAGGCCGTTCGCCCGGGCGTCGTCGCCCAGGAGGCCGGTGACGGCGGCGGCGATGTCGCCGACCACGTCGTCGTACGACTTGTCACCGGCGTCCGTGGTGATGCCGGAGCGGGGGATGAGCACGTTCTGCGGGGTGGTGCACATCTGGCCGCTGTACAGGGAGAACGAGAACGCCAGGTTGGCGAGCATGCCGCGGTAGTCGTCCGTGGAGTCCACGACGACCGTGTTGACGCCGGCCTTCTCCGTGTAGACCTGGGCCTGGCGGGCGTTGGCCTCCAGCCAGTCGCCGAACTCCGTGGAGCCCGTGTAGTCGATGATCTTGATCTCGGGGCGGACCGCCAGCGTCTTGGCGATGCCCTCGCCGGGGCGCTCGGCGGCCAAAGCGACGAGATTGGGGTCGAAACCGGCCTCCGCGAGCACCTCGCGCGCCAGCTGGACCGTGAGGGCGAGCGGGAGCACCGCGCGGGGGTGGGGCTTGACCAGGACCGGGTTGCCCGTGGCGAGGGAGGCGAAGAGGCCCGGGTAGCCGTTCCAGGTGGGGAAGGTGTTGCAGCCGATCAGCAGCGAGATGCCGCGGCCCGCCGGGACGAACGTCTTGTGCAGCGCGAGCGGGTCGCGCTTGCCCTGCGGCTTCGACCAGTCGGCCGTCCCGGGCGCGCGGAGCTGTTCCTCGTAGGCGTAGGCGACGGCTTCGAGGCCGCGGTCCTGGGCGTGCGGGCCGCCGGCCTGGAACGCCATCATGAACGCCTGGCCGCTGGTGTGCATGACCGCATGGGCGAACTCATGGGTGCGGGCGCTGATCCGCGCCAGGATCTCCAGGCAGACCAGGGCCCTGGTCTCGGGGCCCGCCTCGCGCCAGGCCGGCATGCCCGCGCGCATCGCCGGAAGCAGCACGTCCAGATCCGCGTGCGGGTACTCGACGCCGAGTTCGGGGCCGTACGGAGAGACCTCCCCGCCCGTCCAGCCGTCGGTGCCCGGCTGCCCGAGGTCGAGACGGCCGTGCAGCACGGCGTCGAAGGCGGCCTTGCCCTCGGCGGCGCCGAGGCTGCCCGGAGCGCCGCCCTCTCCGTACGCCTTCGGGTGCTCGGGGTGCGGGGACCAGTAGTCACGCGTGCGGATCGCTTCGAGGGCCCGGTCCAGCGTGGGGCGGTGCTTCTCGGACAGCAGGTGCGGGGAGAGCTCGGCGGCCATGGCGGACCAACTCCTCATCGAGCTGGGCAGGGACGGGCGGACAGAGTTAGAGTAACCGAACGATCGGTCGGGACAAGGGGGCCCACGAAACCTGTGGACAACGCGTAGGGGAGGATCGCGGACATGACCACGGCCAAGCGGGACACGTACACACCGGAGACTCTGCTGACCGTCGCCGTCCGTGTGTTCAACGAGCGCGGCTACGACGGCACGTCGATGGAGCACCTGTCCAAGGCGGCCGGAATCTCCAAGTCGTCCATCTACCACCACGTCGCGGGCAAGGAAGAACTGCTGCGCCGCGCGGTCAGCCGGGCCCTCGACGGGCTGTTCGGGATCCTTGACGAGCCGGGGGCGACGCGGGGCCGCGCGATCGAGCGGGTCGAGTACGTCACGCGTCGTACCGTCGAGGTGCTGATAGCCGAACTCCCCTACGTCACGCTGCTGCTGCGGGTGCGGGGCAACACCAAGACCGAGCGCTGGGCCCTGGAGCGGCGGCGCGAGTTCGACCAGCGGGTCGCCGAACTGCTGAAGGCGGCCGTCGCGGACGGCGATCTCCGCTCCGACGTGGACATACGGCTCGCGACGCGGCTGCTGTTCGGGATGGTCAACTCGCTCGTGGAGTGGTATCGGCCGCTGCCCGACGGCGGCGCGGACGGGGACCGCCTCGCCGACACGGTGGTGCGGCTGGCCTTCGACGGTATGAAGGCCGGTCCGGACCGCCGTTGACCTGCCCGTATCCGCTCAGGCGAGTTCCGTGGGGCGGTCCGGTCCCGGGGCCAGGTCCGTTTCCTCGAACACCAGCAGCGTGCGCGTGGAGAGCACTTCCGGAATGGCCTGAATACGGGTCAGCACCAGCTCGCGCAGCGTCCGGTTGTCCGGCGTGTGCACCAGGAGCAGGACGTCGAAGTCGCCGCTGACCAGCGCGATATGGGTGGCTCCCGGCAGCGCCTGGAGCTGTTCGCGGACGGTCCGCCAGGAATTCTGGACGATCTTGAGCGTGATGTACGCGGAGGCGCCCTGCCCCGCCCGCTCGTGGTTCACCCGCGCGCCGAAGCCCCGGATCACGCCGTCCTCGATGAGCCGGTTGATCCGTGCGTACGCGTTCGCGCGCGAGACGTGGACCCGGTCGGCCACCGACCGTATCGAGGCGCGTCCGTCCGTCTGGAGCAGTCGCAGGATGGCGTGGTCGATGGAATCGAGCGGGCGTGCCGGTGGAACATGGCCCGGCCCCTCGGCCCCGTCGGCCATTTGTTCAGCTGGCATGTTCCCGCGCCTCCCCGTCCTGGACGACCTGCCCCTATCCCAGGCTGTGGAAAACCGTTTGTCCACAGGCTGGCGGCGCCTGTAGCCAAAATGCGCTCGCGACCGAACAATCGGTAGGTGAGGCACGCCACACCTGGGCCTCGCGCTGTTTTCGATATATCACCATATGTCGACACCCCTCGATGCTCGGAGGTGCCTGTCATGACGGTCCAAGAGCTGCCCGGCGCGGCCGCCTACCGGCCCACGCCGCCCCCGGCCTGGAAGCCGCTGACCGATCCCGCGCCGCTGCTCCCGGACCCGGAGCCGTACCGGGTCCTCGGTACGGACGCGGTGGCCGACGCCGACCCCGAGCTGCTGCGGCGGCTCTACGCGGAGCTGGTGCGCGGACGGCGGTACAACGCCCAGGCGACGGCCCTGACGAAGCAGGGCAGGCTGGCGGTCTACCCGTCGAGCACCGGCCAGGAGGCGTGCGAGATCGCGGCCGCCCTGGTCCTGGAGGAGCGGGACTGGCTCTTCCCCAGTTACCGCGACACGCTCGCGGCGGTGGCCCGGGGCCTCGACCCGGTCGAGGCGCTGACGCTGCTGCGGGGCGACCGGCACACCGGCTACGACCCGCGCGCGCACCGCATCGCCCCGCTCTGCACCCCGCTCGCCACCCAGTTGCCGCACGCCGTGGGCCTGGCCCACGCGGCGCGGCTGAAGGGCGACGACGTGGTCGCGCTGGCGATGGTCGGCGACGGCGGCACCAGCGAGGGCGATTTCCACGAGGCGCTGAACTTCGCGGCGGTCTGGAAGGCGCCGGTGGTCTTCCTCGTGCAGAACAACGGCTTCGCCATCTCCGTACCGCTGGCCAAGCAGACGGCAGCGCCGTCCCTGGCCCACAAGGCCGTGGGGTACGGCATGCCCGGCCGGCTGGTCGACGGGAACGACGCGGCGGCGGTGCACCAGGTGCTCTCCGAGGCGGTCGCCCGGGCCAGGAGCGGTGGCGGTCCGACGCTGGTCGAGGCGGTCACGTACCGCATGGACGCCCATACGAACGCCGACGACGCCACCCGCTATCGCGGCGACAGCGAGGTCGAGGCGTGGCGGGACCACGACCCCGTCCAGCTCCTGGAGCGCGAGCTGACCGGGCGCGGCCTGCTGGACGACGAGGGGGTGGAAGAGGCACGGGCGGCCGCCGAGCGGATGGCGGCGGCGCTGCGGGAGCGGATGAACGCGGACCCGGTGCTCGACCCGATGGACCTCTTCACCCATGTGTACGCGGAGCAGACGGCGCAGTTGCGGGAGCAGGCGGCCCGGCTGAGCCAGGAGCTGGCCGCCGAGAACGACCAGCACGGCACGGAAGACGGGGGAGCAGGGCGATGACCACGGCAGCGGTGACGGCCGGCGAACGGACGGCGAAGGCCAAGCCCGCCACCATGGCGCAGGCGCTGGGACGCGCGCTGCGCGACTCGATGGCCGAGGACCCCACGGTGCACGTCCTCGGGGAGGACGTCGGGACGCTCGGCGGGGTCTTCCGGATCACCGACGGCCTGGCGAAGGAGTTCGGCGACGAGCGCTGCACGGACACCCCGCTCGCCGAGGCGGGCATCCTCGGGGCGGCGGTCGGCATGGCGATGTACGGGCTGCGGCCCGTGGTCGAGATGCAGTTCGACGCGTTCGCGTACCCGGCGTTCGAGCAGCTCATCAGCCACGTCGCCAAGATGCGGAACCGGACCGGTGGCGCGATGCCGCTGCCGATCACCGTCCGGGTGCCGTACGGCGGCGGCATCGGGGGCGTCGAGCACCACAGCGACTCCTCGGAGGCGTACTACATGGCGACCCCCGGTCTCCATGTCGTCACCCCGGCCACGGTCGAGGACGCCTACGGGCTGCTGCGGGCCTCGATCGCCTCGGACGACCCGGTGGTCTTCCTGGAGCCGAAGCGGCTGTACTGGGCGAAGGCCGACTGGTCACCGGAGCACCCCACCGCCGTGGAGCCCATCGGCCGGGCCGTCGTGCGCCGCCCCGGCCGCAGCGCCACGCTGATCACGTACGGGCCGTCCCTGCCGGTCTGCATGGAGGCCGCGCAGGCGGCGGTCGAGGAGGGCTGGGACCTCGAAGTGGTCGATCTGCGCTCGCTGGTGCCGTTCGACGACGAGACCGTCGCCGCCTCCGTCCGCCGCACCGGGCGCGCGGTCGTCGTCCACGAGTCCACCGGCTTCGGCGGGCCCGGCGGCGAGATCGCGGCCCGGATCACCGAGCAGTGTTTCCACCACCTGGAGGCGCCGGTGCTGCGGGTCGCCGGATTCGACATCCCGTATCCGCCGCCGATGCAGGAGCGGCACCACCTTCCCGGTGTGGACCGGGTCCTCGACGCCGTCGCGCGGCTCCAGTGGGAGGCGGACAACTGATGCCTCAGGTGCTTGAGTTCAAGCTTCCGGATCTCGGCGAGGGCCTGACCGAGGCCGAGATCGTGCGCTGGCTGGTGGAGGTCGGGGACGTCGTCGCCATCGACCAACCGGTGGTCGAGGTCGAGACGGCCAAGGCGATGGTGGAGGTGCCCTGCCCGTACGGGGGTGTGGTGACCGCCCGCTTCGGCGACGAGGGCAGCGAACTTCCGGTGGGCGCGCCGCTGCTGACCGTGGCCGTCGGATCGCCCGTGGAATCCGCCGGGGGCGGCGCGGACGCCGATTCCGGTACGGAGGATTCCGGGTCCGGGAACGTGCTGGTGGGGTACGGGACCGGGGCGCCGCCGGTGCGGCGTCGGCGGGTCCGGCCGGAGGGGCTGAAGGCGGCGGCCGCGGTGCCCGTGGCGTCCGTCGCGGCCGCTACCCCGGCACCGGCCCCGTCCCCCGTGCCCGGCCCCGCGCCGGGGCCGGTCGCTGTGGTGTCCCCGCTGGTCCGCAGGCTCGCGCGGCAGCACGATCTGGATCTGCGCCGGCTCGCCGGGTCGGGGCCCGACGGGCTGATCCTGCGCGCCGACGTCGAGTCCGCGATCCGGTCGGCCGCCGAGGCGCCCGGCCCGGAGGCCGCCGCCTCCTCCCCCGCCGCTTCGCCCGCCGCCGACGGTGAGCGGGTCGCGCTGCGCGGGGTCCGGGGAGCGGTCGCCGACAAGCTGGCCCGCAGCCGGAGGGAGATCCCCGACGCCACCTGCTGGGTCGACGCCGATGCGACCGAGCTGATGGCCGCGCGCGCCGCGATGAACAGCGCCGCCGGAGCCGGTGCGGCCAAGGTGTCGGTGCTCGCCCTCCTCGCCCGCGTCTGCACGGCAGCCCTGGCCCGCTACCCGGAGCTGAACTCCACGGTGGACCAGGAGGCGCGCGAGATCGTCCGGCTGCCGCAGGTCCACCTCGGCTTCGCGGCGCAGACCGACCGGGGCCTGGTCGTCCCCGTCGTACGGGACGCCCATGCCCGCACCACGGAGTCGATCGGCGCCGAGATCGCCCGGCTGACCGAGGCGGCCCGAACGGGCACGCTGACGCCGGCCGAGCTGACCGGCGGCACGTTCACGCTCAACAACTACGGGGTCTTCGGGGTGGACGGCTCGACGCCGATCATCAATCACCCCGAGGCCGCGATGCTGGGCGTCGGCCGGATCGTCCCCAAGCCGTGGGTGCACGAGGGGCAGCTCGCCGTGCGCCAGGTCGTCCAGCTGTCCCTGACCTTCGACCACCGGGTCTGCGACGGCGGCACCGCCGGGGGCTTCCTGCGGTACGTGGCGGACTGCGTGGAGCAGCCGGCGCTGCTGCTGCGGAGCGTGTAGGGCCTGGGGCCCGGCCGCCCGGGCCCCGCATACTCGGGGCATGACCGCGTACGACGCCATCGTTCTGGCCGGAGGGGCCGCCAAGAGGCTGGGCGGTGCCGACAAGCCCGCCGTGCGGGTGGGCGGCCGTCCGCTCCTCGACCGGGTCCTCGCCGCCTGCCCCGACGCCGGGACCACCGTGGTGGTGGGGGACCGGCGGCCCACCGCGCGTGCGGTGACCTGGGCGCGCGAAGTCCCGGCCGGTGGCGGCCCGTTGGCCGCGCTGGGGGCCGGCGTCCGGCACACCTCGGCGGAGCGGGTGCTCGTGCTCTCCGCCGATCTGCCGTTCCTGGGCGCCGATACGGTCGCGGCGCTGCTGGCCGCCTCGGCGCGGGAGGGTGTCGAGGGTGCCCTCTGTTCCGACGAGGACGGGCGCGACCAGCCGCTCGTCGCCGTCTACCGGGGCGAGCCGCTCCGCCGAGAACTGGCCTGTCTCGCCGCCGAGCACGGGGGCCTCGCCGGGCTGCCGCTGCGGCTGCTCACGCGGGAGCTGACGCTGTGCCGGGTGGCGGCGGGCCCCCTCGCCTCCTTCGACTGCGACACCTGGGAGGACATCGCTTCGGCCCGGGCCCGGATCAGAGAACATGGGACGGTGCTGGACGAATGGATCACCGCAGTCAAGGAAGAACTCGGCATCGACCTCGACGTCGACACCGGCCTCCTGCTCGACCTCGCCCGTGACGCCGCGCATGGCGTCGCCCGGCCCGCCGCGCCCCTGACGACCTTCCTGGTCGGATACGCGGCGGCGAAGGCGAGCGGCGAAGGCGGAGGGCCCGAGGCCGTGGCGGAGGCCGCCCGCAGGGCGACCGCGCTCGCGCTCCGCTGGGCGGACGAGAACGGGACACCGTGACGGGGTCCGGGGGTCCGGTGCTCCTGGAGGCGCCGGCGGTGCCGGGTGCTCCGAGGAGGCCGGGGATTCCGTGGAGCCGGAAGGCTGCGGCGGCCTCGGCGGCGATGCGGCTTCCGTGGACGACCCCCGCGCCGGGGGCGCGCCTCGGGCTGCCGCCGAGGCGGAGGCGCGGGCCGACGAGGCGCGGGCCGTCGCCCAGGCCCTGGCCCTCGTGAGCCGACAGGCGCCCCGCGACGCGCAGGACGCGCCGACGGGCGCGCCGTCCGAGAGGCCCGCCGGGCCGCCGGGCGACCAACACCCCGCGCCGGGCGACTGGCTCACCACCCTCCACGACGACTGGCCGGACGCCCCCGCCCCCGGTGAGCGAGGTGACCTCCCCGCCACGCCGACGGGCGCCGACCCCGGCACCGACCCCGCCGGAGGCGTGTCGAACCAGCGCCCCCTCGGCGCCCCCGGCCCCGAAGGCACCCCAGCCGGGGATCAGGTCGACCTCCGGCCCCCCGCCCCCGGCACACCGCGGTCTCCTGGCGGGTGGCCCGGGGTGTTGCGGCTCGGGTCGGGCAGCGGGGCGCCGTGCGTATCGAATGGCTCGGGCTCGGCGCGGCGCTGGGGCGGGTGCTGGGGGAGGCGCTGGCCGCGCTCACCGACTTGCCGCCCTTTGACACCTCGGCCATGGACGGGTGGGCCGTCGCCGGGCCCGGGCCCTGGCGCATCCGGGACGGGGGCGGCATCCTCGCCGGGCACGGCGCGCCCGCTCCGCTGCCGGACGGGGAGGCCGTGCGCATCGCCACGGGTGCCCGTATCCCCGCCGAGGCCACCGCCGTCATCCGCAGCGAGCACGCACACGCCGACGAGGCCAAGGGCCTGCTGCACGCGCAGCGGTCCGTGAGCCAGGGGCAGGACATCCGGCCGCGCGGCCAGGAATGCCGATCGGGGGAGGCCCTGCTTCCCGCCGGCACGGTCGTCACGCCCGCCGTGCTCGGCCTCGCGGCGGCCGCCGGGTACGACGAGCTGCCCGTCCGCGCCCGGCCGCGCGTCGACGTCCTCGTGCTGGGCGACGAACTGCTGACCGCCGGGCTGCCGCACGACGGCCTGATCCGCGATGCGCTGGGCCCCATGATCGGGCCCTGGGTGCACGCGCTGGGCGCCGAGGTCACGCCACCGCAGCGCCTCGGCGACGACGCGGAGGCCCTGTGGAAGGCGCTCACCGGCTCCGAGGCCGACCTGATCGTCACCACCGGTGGCACCGCCGCCGGGCCCGTCGACCACGTCCACCGCGTCCTCGACCGGATCGGGGCCGAGCTCCTGGTCGACGGGGTCGCCGTGCGCCCCGGCCATCCGATGCTGCTGGCCCGGCTCCCCTCCGACGGGCCCTGGCTCGTCGGGCTGCCCGGCAACCCGCTGGCCGCCGTCTCCGGACTGCTCACCCTGGCCGGGCCGCTCCTCGGCGGCCTGGCCGGACGCACCCCCGGCGATCCGTACCGGGTGGCCGTGCGCGACGATGTGCACGGGCATCCACATGACACCCGGCTGGTGCCCGTGGTCCACCGGGCGTCCGGAGAACCCGGAACCGCGGGCGGGGCAGAGCACGTCGTACCACTGCACTACAACGGTCCCGCCATGCTGCGCGGGATCGCCGCCGCAGACGGGTTGGCCGTCGTGGAGCCGGGCGGGGTACGGTCCGGCACCGAGGTGGAGATCCTCGATCTACCGTGGGCCTCGGCGACGCCGTGGACTGAAGGGTGTTTCACGTGAAACTTCCCGGCCATGACGCGATGGCCAGGCGGGCCGACGAACAGGTCGTCCCCACCCGGGTGATGCTTCCGCGCCGGGTCGTGGACGGGCCGGCGCGCCAGGTCGCCAAGCGGCTGATGATGGCTCTGATGGTGCTGGCCATCACGGTGTTCATCGTCTGGGTCGACCGGGTCGGCTACCACGACGCCGCCGACGGCAAGGTCGACCTGCTGGACTCGGTGTACTACGCGACGGTCACCCTCTCGACCACCGGGTACGGCGACATCACCCCGTACAGCGACGGGGCCCGTCTCATCAATGTGGTGCTCGTGACACCGCTGCGCGTGCTCTTCCTCATCATCCTGGTCGGCACCACCCTTGAGGTCCTCACGGAGCGGACCCGGGAGGACTTCCGGCTGAAGCGTTGGAGAACCAACTTGCGTGACCACACCGTCGTCGTCGGCTTCGGCACGAAGGGCCGCTCGGCCATCCAGACCCTGCGCGCCACCGGGCTGAGCAAGGAACAGATCGTCATCGTCGACCCGCAGTCCAAGGTGATAGAGGTCGCCAACGCCGAGGGCTTCACGGGTGTCGTCGGGGACGCCACGCGCAGCGACGTGCTGCTGCGGGCCGAACTCCAGAAGGCCCGTCAGGTCATCATCGCCACCCAGCGCGACGACACCGCGGTGCTGGTCGCGCTGACCGCCCGCCAGCTCAACCGGGGCGCGAAGATCGTCGCCGCGGTCCGCGAGGAGGAGAACGCCCCGCTGCTGCGGCAGTCCGGGGCGGACGCCGTCATCACCAGTGCCAGCGCGGCGGGCCGGCTGCTCGGCCTCTCCGTGCTCAGCCCCAGCGCGGGCACGGTCATGGAGGACCTCATCCAGCAGGGCAGCGGCCTCGACCTGGTCGAACGGCCGGTGATAAAGAGCGAGGTCGGCAAGAGCGTGCGGGAGACGGAGGACCTGGTCGTCAACGTGCTGCGGGGTCACCGGCTGCTCGGCTACGACGACCCGGCGGCGAGCCCCTTGCAGCTGACGGACCGCCTGATCACCATCGTCCGCGCCTCGAACGAGCCGCCCGCCCACCCGCCGCACCAGGGCATCCCGCGTTCCTGAGACCGCCCCGCCCACGGAGTAGCCTCGCGGCCATGCATGCGATCACGATCCCCGAACCCGGTGGCCCCGAGGCGCTCGTCTGGGCCGAGGTGCCCGATCCCGTCCCCGGCGACGGCGAAGTCCTCGTCGACGTCGTGGCCAGCGCGGTCAACCGGGCCGATGTGCTCCAGCGCCAGGGCTTCTACGACCCGCCGCCGGGAGCGTCCCCCTACCCGGGCCTGGAGTGCTCCGGCCGTGTCTCGGCCCTCGGGCCCGGCGTCACCGGCTGGGCCGTCGGCGACGAGGTGTGCGCACTCCTCGCGGGCGGCGGTTACGCGGAGAAGGTCGCCGTCCCGGCGGGCCAGCTCCTCCCCGTACCCAAGGGTCTCGACCTCGTGCGGGCCGCGGCGCTGCCCGAGGTGACGGCCACGGTCTGGTCCAACGTGTTCATGGTGGCCCATCTGCGGCCCGCCGAGACCCTGTTGGTGCACGGCGGGTCCAGCGGCATCGGCACGATGGCGATCCAGCTCGCCAAGGCCGTCGGCGCACGGGTCGCCGTGACGGCCGGCAGCCCCGACAAGCTCGCGCGCTGCGCCGAGCTGGGCGCGGACATCCTCATCGACTACCACGAGCAGGACTTCGTGGAGGAGATCCGCGAGACCACGGCCGGGGCCGGCGCGGACGTCATCCTCGACCTCATGGGCGCGAAGTACCTCGACCGGAACGTGCAGGCGCTCGCCGTCAACGGCCGGCTCGCGATCATCGGCCTCCAGGGCGGCGCCAAGGGCGAGCTGAACCTCGGCATGCTGCTCAACAAGCGGGCGGCCGTCACCGCGACCTCGCTGCGCGGGCGCCCGCTCGCCGAGAAGGCGGCGATCGTCGCGGCCGTCCGCGAGCACGTCTGGCCGCTCATCGAGGAGGGCGTCGTGAAGCCGGTGGTCGACCGGACGGTGCCGATGCGGGACGCGGCCGAGGGCCACCGCGTCATGGAGTCCAGCACCCACATCGGCAAGGTGCTGCTCCAGCCGCCGACGGCCGCCTGAGCACACGCGTACGGAAGGGGCCCGGCACACCGCGGTGTGCCGGGCCCCTTCTCTCGTACGTGGTCGGTTACAGGTACGGCCCCGAGCGGACCGGGCCGTGCGGGTCGATTCCGCCGTCCTCCTCCGGGCCGCTGCCGGGCGGCAGGGCGCGGCGCATCTGCTCCAGCTGGGCGCGGGCCGCCATCTGCTGGGCGAACAGCGCGGTCTGGATGCCGTGGAACAGGCCCTCCAGCCAGCCCACCAGCTGGGCCTGGGCGATCCGCAGCTCCGCCTCGGAGGGGACCGAGTCCTCGGTGAACGGCAGGGACAGCCGCTCCAGCTCCTCCACCAGCTCCGGCGCGAGGCCGTCCTCCAGCTCCTTGACGGAACCGGCGTGGATCTCCTTGAGCCGCACCCGGCTCGCCTCGTCGAGAGGAGCGGCCCTCACCTCCTCCAGGAGCTGCTTGATCATGCTGCCGATCCGCATGACCTTCGCGGGCTGCTCGACCATCTCCGTCACCGGGACCTCCCGCGACTCGTCGTCCGTGCCACCGCCGCCGATCGCCATTCCGTCCTGCCCCACAACGAGGACCTGGGGGTGCTCCTGCGACCGTTCATTCCTCGGCATCTCCATGCCGCCATTGTCTCGCACACATGGTCTTCAACACTGTGGTGCCCCCGGAAACGGTTGATCCACCGCCCCCGAGGGCACCGAACGGCTCAGCCTCTCAGCCGGCCCGCCGCGCCAGGGCCACCCGGGAGCGGGTGAAGAGCGCCGCCAGGCCGCCCGCCAGCAGCGGGACCGCCACGGCCAGCAGGCCGATGGTCGCCCAGGGCAGCACGATCGGCGTGTACGCGGACTCCATGGGCTGCTGCCGCATGTACTCCATCGCCTCGCGCAGATCGACCAGCCGCAGTGCCACCGCGGGCACCAGGCCCGCCGCCGTGCCGAGCAGCACCCCGGTCAGCGCCACCACCAGACACTGGAATCCGGAGAGCGAGCGCCGCACGAGCGGGGGCGCTCCGACCGCGCTGAGCGTGGTGAGGTCGGCCTCCGCGTCCGCCTTGGCCAGGCCGGTCGTGATCGCGGCGGCGCCCACCGTGACCACCCCGGCGAACAGGGTGAGGATCAGCAGGATCGTGCTGCCCCGGTCGTTGGGCCCGGAGTTCGTCTGCACCCAGAGACCGCCGCCCGCCTGGTCGATGGCCGCCGTGACCCGCTGGTTCTCCGCTTCGGTGGGGTCGTGGGCGACGGCGTACACACTGCCGAGCGGCTGCGTGTGCAGGCCGAGCCGTTCGGCGGTCGGCTGCGGGAGGATCATGCGGATGCCGGGCGTCGTGGCGTACTCGGCCTTCGCGATGTACACCTTCAGCCGGTCCGTCGTCTTCCGGGCGGGCCCGGGGTGCAGCTTGCGGTTCTTCTTGTCCTCGGCGTTGTAGGTGTGGACGGCCTTGAGGGTGACCTCGCCGTTCTCCGCGTACGCCTCGTTGAGCAGGACCGGGGTGCCGGCCTTCAGCGCGGCGGCCGCCGCCGGGTCGTCCAGCTTCACGTACGTGCCGAGCAGCGCCGCGTCACCGACGACGATGTTGTCGGAGTCGTAGCTGAAGGAGCCGGTGGAGTTGTGCACGTCCACGCAGGCGGGGGTCCGCATCATCGCGCGGTGCTCGTCGGCGGAGAGCCGCGCGGCCAGCTCCTTGGCGCCCTTGGTGGCGAGCGGGCAGGTGTGGCCCTTGCCGGTCGGCTTGACCAGCGAGAGGGAGCCGCAGCCGCCGTTCTCGTCCTCGTAGTAGGCGTTGCAGTCGCTGCCCGCCCAGACCCGGGAGATGTCGGCCCGGCCGCCGGTCACCGCCATGTCGTGCTCGACGGCGGCACGGGCCGCCGGAAGCCGCTCGGCGGCCTCGGAGTCGCCGGCCGTCAGGGCGATCGTGCCCTTCGTCAGCATCGGCATATAGGCGTAGTCGGACTCGGCCAGGCTGCTGGACATGTACGTCGCGATGGCGACGGAGCCCGCGACCGCGGCCATCACGGCGGCCACCGCCGGAGCGGTACGGCCCCGGTTGCGGGCCGCGTCCCGCAGCGCCATCCGGGGCGACAGGGGGAGTCTGCGACCGAGCCGGCCCAGCAGCCCGACGATCACCGGGATGCAGGCCAGCAGGCCCAGCTCGGCGACGACCGAGCCCCCGGCGACCAGCGTGGAGTTGCCGCCGGTGCCCCCGTACACGGCGATGAGCACACCGACCGCGAGCACGCAGGCGCCGGTGATCGGCAGCACCCGGGAGCCGCGGCGCACCCCGCGCCGGCCGGTCAGCGACTCCAGGACGGACTGCCGGCCGGCCACGATCGCCGGGGCGAACGCCGCCAGCAGGCCGGTGACCAGACCGAGCACGGCGATGACCGCGAGTTCGGCGGGGTGGAGCGCGAGGGAGCCGAAGCGGTGACCGGCCCAGCCCTCGATCAACGGCCGGAAGACCGCCGTCAGCAGCAGGCCGGTCGCGACACCGGCGACCGCGCCGACGCCGCCGAGGACGAGACCGCCGCCGAGGACCACCGCGCGGACCTGGCTCCGGTCGCCGCCGCAGGTGCCGAGCAGGCCCAGCTGGCGCCGGGAGCGGCGGGCGCCGACGGCGAACGCCGGACCGGCCAGCAGCACGACCTCCAGGAGCGCCATCGCGACGACGGTGATCAGGGCGGCGCCGGTCTCGTCGGACTCGTAGCTGCGGTCGTTGGCGTACTGCGGGTTCGTCCGCAGCAGCGGGATCTCGGATTCCGGCGGCGGGTTCTCGAAGACCTGCCGGGAGGTGACGAGGGCACCGGCCTTGTTGGCGGCCAGCACGTCCTGCCAGACGATCCCGGCCTCCCCGGCCCCCTCGACCAGCCACCGCGTCTCGCCGGGCTGGGGCGCCGGCACCTTCTTGTCGCGCTTCGCCAGGGCCGCCCAGGGGGCGATCACCGCGCCCGGCTCCGCGTACAGCTGTTTCGCCTTCAGATCGGCGGGCAGCTCCACCGCGCCGGTGATCGTGTACTTCTCGCCGGAGGTCGTCACCGTGACGTCGGAGCCCACACGCAGACCCGCCGACTCCAGGAACGCCTCGGTGGCCACCACTTCGCCCGGGGAGCGCGGGAACGCGCCCCCGACGAGGGCGATCCGCCCACGGGCCATCCGGTCCGAGGTCCTGACCTCGGTGATCTCGGTGCTCGCGATGCCGTACGAGGTGGTGACGGTCGCGGACACGGACTGCTCGCTGATCGCCCGTACGCCCTTCGGGAACACGGCGCGCATGTCGACCGGCTTCGGCGGCTCGGAGGGCTCCTTGCCGCTCGCCCTGTCGTACATGTCGCCGTCGGGCATCTGCTGGATCGGGCCCAGGCCGACGTCGCTGTAGACCGCGTCGGCCGAGCCGATCTCGGCCGTCAGCTCCTCGGCCGGGCTCAGCTCCGCGCTGCGGTACGTGATGTCGGCGGCCGTCACCCCGAGGACCGGCAGCGCGATCATCGCGACCACCAGGGCGCTGCGGCCCTTGGCGCGCAGGGCGTCGCGGCGGGCTATCCGGAGGGCGGCGCGCCACCCCGTGAAGAGGCTCACTCGGCTCCCCCGGCGGCCAGCAGCGAGTCGGCCCCGACCGTCAGCGTCTGGTCCACGATGGAACCGTCCCGGAGGAAGACGACCCGGTCCGCCCAGGCCGCGTACCGCGGTTCGTGCGTGACCATCACCCCGGCCGCGCCCTGGTCGCAGCGGTTGCGCAGGAGCGCGAGGACGGCCTCGCCGGTCTCGGAGTCGAGCGCCCCGGTCGGCTCGTCGGCGAGGACCAGGCGCCGGTCCCCCACCAGCGCGCGGGCGATGGCGACGCGCTGCTGCTGGCCGCCGGACATCTCGTCCGGGAAGCGGTCCGCGATCTCCAGGAGGTTCATCTCCTCCAGCGCGGCGCGGGCCTCCTTGCGGGCCCTGCGGACCGAGACGCCGTCCAGCTCGCGCGGCAGGGCGATGTTCTCGGCGGCGGTCAGGGCGGGGATCAGGTTGTAGTCCTGGAAGACGTAGCCGACGCTGCGGCGGCGCAGGGCGGCGAGGCCCTTGCGGCCGAGCGTGGAGATGTCCTGGCCCTCGATGATCACCTGGCCGCCGCTCGCGGTGTCGAGACCGCCGGCGAGGGTGAGCAGGGTGGACTTGCCGGAGCCGGACGGGCCCATGACGGCGACCAGCTCACCGGCGTGCACCGACAGGCTGATGCCGCGCAGCGCCTGCACCTCGGCGATGCCGGTGCCGTGGGTGCGGGTGAGCGAGCGGAGTTCGAGCACCGGTGCGTCCACCGGCAGGGGCGGGGCGGACGGAGACGGGACGTGCGGGGACATGGTTCCCTCTCGGAACGGGTGGATGGAGAGGCGCCGGACTCAGCGGCGCGTGCGGGACCGGGCGGAGGGCCGCGCGGCGGAGCGGGCGGCCGGGCCCGGCGGCGGACCGGGCTCCGGCTCCGTGGCGGCGGCCTCGGCGAGGCGGGTCAGCCGGGCCTCGCAGTGGTCGAGCCAGCGCGCCTCGGCCTCGGCCTGGAAGATCAGCTGCTCCACGACGAGCAGCCAGGCCACCTCGTCGCGGTTGGCGGGGGCCTGGGCGAGGGACCGCGCCTTGAGGCGGGTGTAGTCCTGCATCGCCTTCACCGTGTGGTGGCGCTGGGCCTGGATGACGGCCCTGATGTCGACGCCGGGCGCCCCGACCGCCATGGCCAGCTTGATGGCCAGCTCGTCACGGGGCGGGTTGCTGCGGTCGACCGGCGTCTCGAACCAGGCGCGCAGCTCGGTGCGCCCGGCGTCGCTGATCGAGTACAGGGCGTGGCCCTGGTCGTCCTCGCCGTCCTGGACGACCAGGCCGTCGCGCTCCAGCCTGCTCAGCGTCGTGTACACCTGCCCGACGTTGAGCGGCCAGGTGGCGCCGGTGCGCGATTCGAATTCGGTGCGGAGCTGGGAGCCGTAACGCGGCCCGCGCTCCAGGAGGGCGAGGAGCCCGTGACGGATCGACATACTGAGTATGTATACCGAGTATGTTGATCACCGCAAGTCTTCGCGGAAGCGGTCCGGAAGGGTTCGGGAGCGGTTCGGAAGCGGTTCGGAAGGAGGGCGGAACGTCAGCGGGCGCGGAGCATCCGCAGCGCGAGGAAGCCGAGACCCAGCCCGACCAGGGCGATTCCCGCGCCGAGCGACAGCTGCTGGACCCGGCGCACGGCCGTCCCGCTCAGGGCCTGCCGGCCTGCGGGCGGGGGATCGCGGAAGTCGGCCGGGTCGGGGGTGAAGACCGGCACCGCGGCGGATTCGGAGGGCGAGGGCCGGGGCTCCCGGTCCTCCAGCGCGTCCTGCCGGGCCACCTCGGCGGCCGAGCGGCCGGGCCGCTGCCGCCCGCCCCGGCGGGCCACCCGGCAAGTGGAGACTGCGCGTCCACGGACCGGGACGCGCCCGGCGAAGGAGAAGCAGACGGCGAAGGAGAAGCGGAGGGCGAGGGAGAAGCAGACGGCGAAGGCTGCCCGGACGCGCCCGGCGCCGCCGCCCCCAGGGTCGCGGCCGCCGTCAGCGCCAGGCAGGCCACGCCCCGGGAGGAGCGCGCGCGGAGCCGTCCCGAAGCCATGCGGTCACCGTCACACGCGACGGCACGACCGGCATCCCGGGTGAGGCGTACGGATGGCCCCCACCCCGCTCCCGCCCGTGGGCGCGGGAACTACGCGGGGTCCCCCGTGGCGATCTCCAGCTCGAAGTGCGCGCCGACCTCGGGCACCGCGGTCCCGGACGACGGGAACTGGTTGACGACCTGGTCCTCCGCGTACGCGTTGCCCGGGACCTTCTTCACCTTGAGCGTCCAGCCCGCCGCGTCCGCGCAGGCGCGCACCGAGAGGATGTCCTTGTACATGAAGCTCGGGGCGTCGACCTTCTGCGGGTCGTCGGTGTCCTCCGACGCGTCCGTGCAGTCCTCCGTCTTCATCGTCCGGTTCCGCTCCGGATCGCGGTGCTCGCCGGACGGGGACTCGGTGGCCTTGGCGTCCGTGCCGCCCTTGTCGTCGCCGTTCATCGCGATGACCGTGATCAGGCCGCCGATCGCGACCAGGGCCACGACGATCGAGCCGATGATCACCGGCATGTTCCGCTTGGAGCCGCCGCCCGAGGCGGGCGCCTGGTGGGACACCGTGTACGGCGCAGGCGTCCGGTGCTGCATCGGCGCCGGGCTCTGGTAGGCCGGGGCGGCCGTCTGCGGGTAGCCGTACGACGGATTCGTGGCGGGCGCCGGAGTCGCCGGGCCGTACGGGCCGGGGGACTGGTACGGGCCCGGCTGGTACGGCGTCTGGACGCTCTGCGGGGCGGGCGCGGACTGGTCGACGGGCGGGAAGACCGCCGAGCCGACGCCGGAGCCGCTGTTGGCCGGGGCGCCGCCGTCACCGACGATCACCGGGGCGCCGGTGTGGCCGCTCGCGCTCAGCACACGGGCGATCTCGTCCTGCATGGCCGCCGCGCTCGGGAAGCGCTCGTTCGGGTTCTTCTTGAGCGCGCGGGCGACGAGGGCGTCCATCGCCGGGGTCAGCGAGCGGTTGATGGTGGACGGGGCGACCGGCTCCTCCTGCACATGCGCGTACGCGATGGCGAGCGGGGAGTCCGCGTCGAAGGGGAGCCGCCCGGTCAGCAGCTGGAAGAGCATGATGCCGACCGAGTACAGGTCGGAGCGGGCGTCGACGCCGCGGCCGAGGGCCTGCTCGGGGGAGAGGTACTGCGGGGTGCCGACGACCATGCCGGTCTGCGTCATCGAGGTCACGCCCGACTGCATGGCGCGGGCGATGCCGAAGTCCATGACCTTCACGACACCGCGCTTGGTCACCATGACGTTGCCCGGCTTGATGTCGCGGTGCACCAGGCCCATCTCGTGGCTGGTGTCGAGCGCGGCCAGCACGTCCGAGGTCACCTTGAGCGCCTTGTCGGCCGGCATCGCGCCCTGGGCGCGGATGTCCGCCGCGAGCACCGAGCCGAGCGGCTGCCCCTCGACGTACTCCATGACGATGTACGGCATCAGCGCGCCGCCGAGCTCGTCCTCGCCCGTGTCGAACACCGAGACGATGTTGGTGTGCTGGAGCTTGGCGACGGCCTGGGCCTCGCGGCGGAAGCGCTCGCGGAACGACTGCTCGCGGCCCAGCTCGGTGTGGAGTGTCTTGATCGCGACCTGCCGGTCGAGGGCGGAGTCGTACGCCAGGTATACGGACGCCATCCCGCCCTCGCCGAGCAGGTCGCGCAGCTGGTAGCGGCCGCCGGCGACGGACCCGCCCGCGTAACGACCCTGCGAACCGTGTCCGCCGTCGTGGCTCATGACTTGCTTCCCCCTCGGCGCGCGACTCCCGGGAACTCGGCGCGCGACTCACGCGATCATCCGTAATTACCGGCCAAGTCTGCCGTAGGGGTACGACACGTCAAGCCGGGTGCCCGTTCCGTGACCGTACGCGCTGGAAGCGTCTCGGAAGCGTTACAGGATCAGCATGGAATTTGCGTCGGCGGCGCGCCAGCCGATTGGATGGCCGGTCCGGCGCCGAATCGGCCTGTCCTACCGAGGCTGTAGCGTGACGGGGCAATGCGGCCGGCAGCGAAGCCGGCGACGCGGCAAGGCACCGTGAGACCCCCGCGGACGCGCGGACGCGCGAACAGACGCGGACAGATACGACGGCGAGGACTGATGGCACCCGAACCCGAAGCAAACGGCGGCGGCGTTCCGGATGGCACCGATTCCTGGGGCATCGGCGGGGTCGTCGGCGACGGACGCTACCGGCTGACCCATCGGCTCGGCCGGGGCGGCATGGCCGAGGTGTTCGCGGCGGAGGACGTCCGGCTCGGGCGCACCGTCGCGGTGAAGCTGCTGCGCTCCGACCTCGCCGAGGACCCGGTCTCCAAGGCCCGCTTCACGCGCGAGGCGCAGTCGGTCGCCGGGCTCAACCACCACGCGGTCGTCGCCGTGTACGACTCCGGCGAGGACACCGTCGCCGGCCAGACCGTCCCGTACATCGTGATGGAGCTGGTCGAGGGGCGCACCATCCGCGACCTGCTGATCAACGCCGAGGCGCCGCCGCCGGAGCAGGCGCTGATCATCGTCTCCGGGGTCCTGGAGGCGCTGGCCTACTCGCACCAGCACGGCATCGTGCACCGCGACATCAAGCCCGCCAACGTGATCATCACGAACTCCGGCGCGGTCAAGGTGATGGACTTCGGCATCGCCCGCGCGCTGCACGGCGCGCAGTCCACGATGACCCAGACCGGCATGGTCATGGGCACGCCGCAGTACCTCTCCCCCGAGCAGGCGCTCGGCAAGGCCGTCGACCACCGCTCCGACCTGTACGCCACCGGCTGCCTGCTGTACGAACTGCTGGCGCTGCGGCCCCCGTTCACGGGCGAGACGCCGCTGTCCGTGGTGTACCAGCATGTGCAGGACACCCCGGTCCCGCCGTCGCAGATCCTGGACTCGGTGCCGCCGGAGCTGGACGGGCTCGTCATGCGCTCGCTCGCGAAGGACCCGGACGACCGCTTCCAGAGCGCCGAGGAGATGCGCGGGCTCGTCCAGTACGGCCTCCAGATGCTCCAGGTGCAGGGCGGCCACACCGGTACGTGGAACACCGGCCCGGTCGTCCTGGGCGGCGGGCCCGGCACCCCGCCCGGCGGCATGACCGGCGCCACCCGCGCCATGGGCGGCTACCCGCAGCACGGCGACACCTCGCAGTCCCCGATCCTGCCGCCGATGAACCCGGACGACGGGGGTTACGACGGCGGCTCCACCCGGCAGGGCGGCGGCGGGCGCGGCAAGTTGTGGCTGTTCGTCGTGCTCGCCCTGATCGCGATCGGCGCGGGCGTGGCCATCGCGCTCAACGCGGCGAACGGCGGCGGCCAGAAGCACGAGAAGCAGCCCACGAAGACCTCCAGCGCGCCGACGCCGACCGAGGACTCCCCCTCCCCGACCCCCGACGACACCCAGGACAACACCCAGCAGCCGGGCGACAGCACCGGCGGCGGCTGGGACGACGACACCTGGTCGCCGTCGCCCACGCCGAGCGAGACCGCCGAGTCCCCGTCCGCCAGCTCGCCCCAGCCGGGCACGGGCGGCACGGACAACGGCGGCACCGACGACGGCGGCACCGGCAACGGGGCCGGCGGGAACAGCGGCAGCGGTTCCAACAACGGCGGTACGGGGAACACCGGCGACACCGGTACGACCACCGAGGGCGGCAGCACCGGCACCAGCGACGGCGGCAGCACGGGCACCAGCGACGGCGGCAGCACCGGTACCAGCGAGGGCGCGGCCGAGGGTTCGGAGGGCGCCCCGGGCGGCGTCGCCGAAGGCGCCTCCGCCGGAACGACGGCGGGCACGGCGGGCACGGGCACGGGCAACAACTGAGCCCGCTCACCGAGCCCGGTCACCCCGTGAAGGCCGCGCGCACCGCCTCGTACTCACGGGTCCACCAGACCGCCAGGGCCGACACCGCGGGGAACTGCGGGTCGGCCCTCCGGTCGTTCAGGCAGTAGCGCCAGCGCAGTATCCAGAAGTCGTTGAGCCGTTCCCACCAGACCCGGTGCACCGCCGCCGCCAGCTCGCCGGCGTCCGCCCCGGCCGCGCGCCGGTAGGCCCGGGCGTAGGCGCGCACCTTCGCCAGGTCCAGGGCGCCGGCCGGCTGCACGAAGAAGATCGCCGCCGCCCGGACCGCCTCCTCCGCCCGGGGCTGGACGGCCAGCCGGTCCCAGTCCAGGATCGCGACCGGGTCGGCGCCCCGGTAGAGCACGTTCAGCGGGTGGAAGTCGCCGTGCACCCAGCCGGTCGCGGGCGCCCCCGGGTCGGGCGGGCGCCGGTCGGCGTACCGTTCCAGCAGGGTGCGCCGCTCGCGCAGCCGGTGCTCGGCCAGCTCGTCGAAGGCGTCCCGTCCGGCGCGTCCGCGCGCGGCGGCGAGCAGGTCGCCGATCAGCGCGAAGGTGTCGGCCGCCTCGGGGCTCGCGTACCCGGGCGGATGCCCGCCGCCGCTCCCCGTGTCGCGCTCGGCCGCCATGACCCGCTCCAGACCCGTGTGTACGGCTCCGAGGAGCGTCCCGAGCCGTGTCGACTGGGCGAGGGTGAGCTGGGCGCCGCCCCGGTGCAGGCCGTCGACCCAGGGGTGGAGGGCGTAGCAACGGCCGGCGATCTCGGTGACGGTCTCACCGTCGCGGGCCCGGACGGGCGGGGCGACGGGCACTCCGAGTGACTGGAGGCGCCGGGTCGCGCGGTGCTGGCGGACGATGGTGGCGCGGTCGCGGGTGGTGTCGTCCGAGTGGTGCTTGAGGAAGTACGAGCCCCGCGTGGTGGACACCCGGTAACCGTGGTTGAGCAGGCCCTGCGAGAGCGGGGTGCAGCTGAGCGGCGTACCGGCGTCCGGGTAGCGGCGGAGCACCTCGCCGACCGGCGGAACCGGCGGGGAGGCGACAGATGAGCGCGACACGCGTCAGATGTTAGATCACGCTGCGTTGCTGATCTGCCGGCTTGCGTGGAAGTCCAGAGTGTGCACGGTGACGAAGTGAGGTTCGAGCCAGAGGTACGAGGGGGCGAAGGGCTCGCCGTTGACCTCGACGGGCGGCGGCCCGAAGCGCTCGCGCTGCGCGGGGGTCGGCTCCACGACCCGGGCAGGGCCGGTGAACTGCACGGACCACAGGTCCTCGGTGCCGACGGGGGCGGTGTTGAAGTTGTCCGCGCCGTAGGCCACGACCGCGCCGTCGCAGGCGCCGTGGTGGCCGAGCCCGCTGTGCATGCGCAGCACGACCCGGCCGTCGATGACGATGTGCCGGGCCACCGTCAGCATCGGGAGGGCCCGCATGCTGGTCGCCAGCCGGCCGTAGGGGACCCGGCCGAGCAGGTCGATCGCGTGGAGTTCCTCGGTGGACATGCCTTCCACTGTCGGCCAGGGCGTGTGGGCCGGATAAGAGGCCGGGGCCCCCGTTTCGCCGGGACCAAAGTCCCTGGCCGGACCCGGCCTAGCGCTTCTCCGCCTGGAGCCGGGCCACGTAGGCGGCGGCCTGCGAGCGGCGCTCCATGCCCAGCTTGGAGAGCAGACTGGACACGTAGTTCTTGATCGTCTTCTCGGCGAGGTGCAGCCGTTCGCCGATCACCCGGTTGGTCAGCCCCTCGCCGATCAGGTCCAGGATCTTGCGCTCCTGGTCCGTGAGGTTCGCCAGCTTCTCGTCGTCCTGCCCGCGCTTCCCGTCGCGCAGCCGCTCCAGCACGCGCGCGGTCGCGACCGGGTCCAGCAGCGACTTCCCCTCCGCCACGTCCCGTACCGCCGCCAGCAGTTCGTTGCCCCGGATCGCCTTGAGCACGTAACCCGACGCGCCCGCCATGATCGCGTCGAAAAGGGCCTCGTCATCCGCGTACGAGGTCAGCATCAGGCAGTGGATGGAGTCGTCCTGCGACCGGATCTCCCGGCAGACCTCGACCCCGCTGCCGTCCGGCAGCCGTACGTCGAGCACGGCCACATCGGGGCGGACCGCCGGAATCCGCACCAGCGCGTCGGCCGCCGTACCGGCCTCGCCGACCACCTCGATGTCGTCCTCCATCGAGAGCAGCTCATGCACCCCGCGCCGGACCACTTCATGATCGTCGAGTAGGAATACAGTGATTTTTCCTTTTTCGCGCACAATCGCAGTCTCACACACTCACCCCTTCCCTGCCGCTGTCGGGCGGGATAACGTGCCGTTGTTCCGGCGGCCTGCGAGGCTGTGATCAGTGCTGTGACCAGCGAGGCTTTCCGAATTCCTCGATTTACTTGGATATCCAAGCAAAATCGCAGGTCAGGGAGGGTTTCGCAGATACGGGAACCACTGGGTAACGTGCCTTGGACAGGGCGCTCGCCGGGGCACCTGTCACGCCTGTTTCCCGGACCGAGCGGCACCCACCCCGTGCACGGGTACGGACACAGGCGAGCCGCACTGGTCTCCCGGCAGACCCCGGGGGCCGGACCGACGGAGGAGCACGCACGTGACCGTGGAGAGCACTGCTGCCGCGCGTAAACCGCGACGCAGCAGCAAGCGGACCAGCGCCGCGAAGACGCCCGCGAAGACGCCGGAGGGTTCGACGCCCGAGCTGGTACAGCTGCTGACGCCCGAGGGCGAGCGGGTCGAGCACCCGGACTACTCGATCGACCTGAGCGCGGAAGAGCTGCGCGGCCTGTACCGGGACATGGTCCTCACCCGCCGCTTCGACGCCGAGGCCACCGCACTCCAGCGCCAGGGCGAGCTGGGCCTGTGGGCCTCGCTGCTCGGCCAGGAGGCCGCCCAGATCGGTTCCGGCCGGGCCCTGCGCGACGACGACTACGTCTTCCCGACCTACCGTGAGCACGGTGTGGCCTGGTGCCGGGGCGTCGACCCGACCAATCTGCTCGGGATGTTCCGCGGTGTGAACCACGGCGGCTGGGACCCGAACAGCAACAACTTCCACCTGTACACGATCGTCATCGGCTCGCAGACCCTGCACGCCACCGGCTACGCCATGGGCGTGGCCAAGGACGGCGCGGACTCGGCCGTGGTCGCGTACTTCGGCGACGGCGCCTCCAGCCAGGGCGACGTCGCGGAGGCGTTCACCTTCTCCGCCGTCTACAACGCCCCGGTCGTCTTCTTCTGCCAGAACAACCAGTGGGCGATCTCCGAGCCCACCGAGAAGCAGATGCGGGTGCCGCTCTACCAGCGCGCCCAGGGCTTCGGCTTCCCCGGCGTCCGCGTCGACGGCAACGACGTCCTGGCCTGCCTGGCCGTCACCAAGTCCGCCCTGGAGCGGGCCCGGCGCGGCGAGGGCCCGACCCTGGTCGAGGCGTTCACGTACCGCATGGGCGCGCACACCACGTCCGACGACCCGACGAAGTACCGGGCGGACGAGGAGCGCGCGGCCTGGGAGGCCAAGGACCCGATCCTGCGCCTGCGCACGTACCTGGAGAAGCAGGGCGCGGCCGACGAGGCGTTCTTCACCGCCCTGGACGAGGAGAGCGAGGCCCTCGGCAAGCGCGTCCGCGAGGCCGTACGGGCGATGCCCGACCCGGACCGGATGGCGATGTTCGACCACGTCTACGCCGACGGCAACCCGCTCGTCGACGAGGAGCGCGCCGAGTTCGCCGCCTACCAGGCTTCGTTCGCCGAGGAGGGCAAGTAACCATGGCCATGGAAAAGATGTCCCTCGCGAAGGCGCTCAACGAGTCGCTGCGCAAGGCCCTCGACACCGACCCGAAGGTCCTCATCATGGGTGAGGACGTCGGCAAGCTCGGCGGCGTCTTCCGGATCACCGACGGCCTCCAGAAGGACTTCGGCGAGGACCGCGTCATCGACACCCCGCTCGCCGAGTCCGGCATCGTCGGTACGGCGATCGGCCTCGCCCTGCGCGGCTACCGGCCCGTCGTGGAGATCCAGTTCGACGGCTTCGTCTTCCCCGCGTACGACCAGATCGTCACGCAGCTCGCGAAGATGCACGCCCGCGCGCTCGGCAAGATCAAGCTCCCCGTCGTCGTGCGCATCCCGTACGGCGGCGGCATCGGCGCCGTCGAGCACCACAGCGAGTCCCCCGAGGCGCTGTTCGCGCACGTCGCGGGGTTGAAGGTGGTCTCCCCGTCCAACGCGTCCGACGCGTACTGGATGATGCAGCAGGCCGTCCAGAGCGACGACCCGGTCATCTTCTTCGAGCCGAAGCGGCGCTACTGGGACAAGGGCGAGGTCGACACCGAGTCCATCCCGGGCGCGCTGCACGCGGCCGCCGTCGCCCGCACCGGCACGGACCTCACGCTCGCCGCGTACGGCCCGATGGTGAAGGTCTGCCTGGAGGCCGCCGCGGCCGCCCAGGAGGAGGGCAAGTCGGTGGAGGTCGTGGACCTGCGCTCGATGTCCCCGATCGACTTCGACACCATCCAGGCGTCCGTCGAGAAGACCCGCCGCCTGGTCGTCGTCCACGAGGCACCCGTCTTCTACGGCTCCGGGGCCGAGATCGCCGCCCGCATCACGGAGCGGTGCTTCTACCACCTGGAGGCGCCCGTGCTGCGGGTCGGCGGCTACCACGCGCCGTACCCGCCGGCGCGCCTGGAGGAGGAGTACCTGCCGGGCCTGGACCGGGTGCTCGACGCCGTCGACCGCTCGCTGGCGTACTGAGGAGAGAGGAGCGTGACCACGATGACCGACACTTCCAACGCTGCTCGCTTCCGTGAGTTCAAGATGCCCGACGTGGGCGAGGGACTGACCGAGGCCGAGATCCTCAAGTGGTACGTCCAGCCCGGCGACACCGTCACGGACGGCCAGGTCGTCTGCGAGGTCGAGACCGCGAAGGCCGCCGTCGAGCTGCCGATCCCGTTCGACGGCGTCGTCCACGAACTGCGCTTCCCCGAGGGCACCACGGTCGACGTGGGCCAGGTGATCATCGCGGTGGACGTGGCGCCGGGCTCGGGCGACCCCGTCGCCGAGGAGCCCGCCGCCGCCCCGGCCCCGAGGCCGCTCCCGAGGAGCCCAAGGGCCGGCAGCCCGTCCTGGTGGGTTACGGCGTGTCCGAGTCCTCCACGAAGCGCCGGGCCCGCAAGGGCGCCGAGACCGCGCCCCCGGCCGCCGCGCCCGCCGCCGTGCAGGCCGAGCTGAACGGCCAGGGCACGGCCGCGATCCCGGAGGCCCGGCCGCTGGCCAAGCCGCCGGTCCGCAAGCTCGCGAAGGACCTGGGCATCGACCTGGCGACGGTCACCCCGACCGGCGTCGGCGGTGTCATCACGCGCGAGGACGTGCACGCGGCGGCGACGCCGTCGGAGCCGGTGGCTCCGGAGGCCCCGTCCGTGGCGCCGGCGGTCGCGGAAGCGGAGGTTCCCGTCCAGCAGGGCGTCCGCGAGACGCGTATCCCGGTCAAGGGCGTCCGCAAGGCCATCGCCCAGGCGATGGTCGGCAGCGCGTTCACCGCTCCGCACGTCACCGAGTTCGTGACCGTCGACGTGACGCGCACGATGAAGCTCGTGGCGGAGCTGAAGGAGGACAAGGACATGGCGGGGGTGCGGGTCAACCCGCTCCTCGTCATCGCCAAGGCCCTCCTGGTCGCGATCAAGCGGAACCCCGGGGTCAACGCGGTCTGGGACGAGGCGAACCAGGAGATCGTCCAGAAGCACTACGTGAACCTGGGCATCGCCGCCGCCACTCCGCGCGGCCTGATCGTCCCGAACATCAAGGACGCCCAGGAGCAGACGCTGCCCCAGCTGGCCGCGTCCCTGGGTGAGCTGGTCGCCACGGCCCGGGACGGCAGGACGTCCCCGGCCGCGATGGCGGGCGGCACGGTGACCATCACCAACGTGGGCGTCTTCGGCGTCGACACCGGTACGCCGATCCTCAACCCGGGCGAGTCCGCGATCCTGGCGGTCGGCGCGATCAAGCTCCAGCCGTGGGTCCACAAGAGCAAGGTGAAGCCCCGTCAGGTGACCACGCTGGCCCTGTCGTTCGACCACCGGCTGATCGACGGCGAGCTGGGCTCCAAGTTCCTGGCGGACATCGCCGCGATCCTGGAGCAGCCCAAGCGGCTGATCACCTGGGCGTAGTCGTCCGCACGAGGGGCCCGCGCGAGGTGCGCGCGGGCCCCTTTGCTTTGTAACAAGGGTGTATGAGACACCGGTTGGGCGCAACGTACCCCCGTCCCGGACGGTTCTTGCTGATCGGAACTGTCAACGGATACCGAGGACGAAACGATGCGCTCTCACAGGATCACCTTCGCCGCCCTGGCCGTCGCCGCGGGCCTCTCGCTCACGGCCTGCCAGAACGACGACGATGCGGCGCAGACCGACCCGTCGCCGGTGGCGACCTCGTCCCCGTCCCGCAGCAGTGCGGATTCCGGCGGTTCGGATGCGGGCGCCGGTGGAGAGGACGCGGACGCGGGAGCCGGCTCCGACGCGAGCGGCCAGGCCGCCAAGTGCCGCACCGACGGGCTGAAGATCACGGCGATCGACAACTTCATCGACGGCGACCCGCGAGGGACCGTCGCGGTGGAGATGGAGAACACCGGCGGCCGGGACTGCGTGGTCGCGGGGTTCGCGGGCGTCGACCTCAAGACCGACTCGGGCTCGATTTCCGCCGACCGCAAGGGTGCGCCCGGAGACCCGTACGTTCTCAAGAACGGGAAGAAGATCGCCTTCTCCGTCACCTACCCGCTCAACGAGACGGGCGGCTCCGGCGTCCGCATCACCGGCTTGGTGGTGACCCCGCCCAACGAGACGAAGTCGGTCACCCTCGCCTGGCCGGGCAAGCCCTCGCTGCCCGTCACGGACGGGTCCGGCGAGCCCGTGAGGGTCGGCCCGATCGGCAGCGCGGGCCAGGGCGGCTGAGCCGTACGACGGGCGCGGCGCCCGGCCCGGTCGGTTACCCGGCCCCGCCGCAGAGCTGGGCGGTCAGGGTCGTACGGGCCCACTCCTCCCAGGCGTCGGGCGTCCAGCCCCGGTCCCGGACGAGGATCAGGTACAACTCCGGGCTGAGCAGCCCGTACAGCAGGTCCGCCGCGCGGTCCGCGTCGATGCCGGGGAGCATGCCGGGCTTACGGACCAGCTCCTCGGCCGCCGCGCGCTGGACGACGTAACGCGGGTCCGGGTCCGAGGTCCACTCCGCGGCGATCTCCGGATCGGTCGCGGAGGCCGCCGCGATGACCGGCATGATCGGTGCGACCCGGCCCAGGATCTCGCGTACGCCCCTCACATGGGCGGCTACTTGGTCCCTCGCGGTGCGTGCGGCGCAGGCGTCGCGGAACCAGTCCCGGTTCATCGTGGCGACCGGTTCGGCGTCGCCCGCGATGGTCGTGTCGACGACGTCCTTGAACAGCGCGCGCTTGTTCCGGAACACGAAGTACACGGTCTGGACGGCCACGCCGGCGCGGTCCGCCACCTCCTGGAGGCTCGTCGCCCCGTACCCCTGCGCGACGAACAGCTCCCGTGCGGCCGTGACGATCTTCTCCCGGGTGAGCCGCGAACGCTCCGCCCGCCCGTCGGGGCGTTTGGCGTTCCGCGAGCCGGGTCCCTTGACGCTGTCCATGGTCCGAGCCTATATCTGGAGTCGAACACTAAAGTTCAGCTCTAGTATTCTGGAGGAGCGATGAGTGAGCCCGGCTCGGCCGCCGAACTCGGCCAGGAGGCCGCCGTACGACGCATGCTGGAGGACTACTACCGGGACGGCACCCCGCCCTGGGACACCGGCGTCACCCCGCCCGAGCTGGTCGCCCTGGTGGAGGGGGTCGGCGCGCCGGAGCCGGGACGCGCCCTGGAGCTGGGCTGCGGCATGGGGACCAACGCGGTGTACCTGGCCCGGCACGGCTGGCGGGTGACCGCCGTCGACCTGGTCGAGCGCGCGGTGCGGGGGGCGAGGGGGCGGGCCGAGGAGGCCGGTGCCGATGTCGAGTTCCTCTGCGGGGACGCCACCCGGCTCAGCGAGTTGGGGGTGCCGGGCCCGTACGACCTGTTCTTCGACCTGAGTTGCTACTGCGGCATCCCCGCGCACCGCCGCGACGCGTACGCCGCCGGCCTCACGGAGCGGGCCGCGCCGGGGGCGACGCTGCTGATGTTCGGGTACGGCCCCGACGTGCTCGACGACCCGTTCTCCGGTGTCACCGCCGACGAGTTGGAGAGCCGGTTCGCGGGATGGCGGCTGACCGACGTGACCCCCGGCACGAATCCGTTCCCGACGGCCTGGTTCACGCTGCGGCGCGACCTCGCGGGGTGAGGGCGGCGGCGGCCGGCTCTTCAGGGGCCCGTGGCCTCCCAGGCCGCCTCGATCATCCCGAAGATCTCGTCCACGGCGGCCTCCGGATCGGCCGCCTCACGGGCCAGGGCGTGCGCGTCGACCACGAACCTGGCGATCGTCCGGCAGGCCGTGGGGGTCCGGGACAGCCCGGGGTCGGCGGCGATGGCCGTCGCCAGCGACTCCGCGTGCCGCAGCCTCATCGCCCCCTCGTACTCCCGCAGCGGGGCCGACCCGTCGATCATGCGCCAGAGGGGGGCGGCGCCGTCCGCCGTGCAGTGCCGGACCATCGCGTGGATCTCGCGGCGCAGCGCGGGCATGAGCGGTTCGTCCGGCGCGCGGCCGGAGACCGCCTGCGCGAGCCGGTGCTCGAAGTCGGCGTCCTGCTCGAACACCAGGGCCTCTTTCGAGGCGAAGTGGGAGAAGAGCGTGGTGACGGCCACGTCCGCCTCGGCGGCGATCTCCCGGATGCCCACCGCCTCGTATCCGCGGTCCAGGAAGAGCCGCAGGGCGGTGTCGGCGATCTTCTGGCGGGTCGCGGCCTTCTTGCGCTCGCGGCGCCCGGACTGCACGGTCATGCGCTCACGCTAGCAGGTACGTATCCGCAACCGTTTCAAAAAGCTAACCGTTAGTGTTACGGTCCCCGGCATGAAGAAAGTGAGCTTCGCCGAGTTCGGCGGCCCCGATGTCCTGCGCCTCATCGACGCCGAGGAGCCCCACGCCGGTCCCGGCCGGATACGTATCGCCGTGCGGGCGGCCGGCGTGAACCCCGTCGACTGGAGGGTCCGCGAGGGCCAGGTCCTGGGCGCCCATCCGACCGTGCTGCCCTCCGGCGTCGGGCTGGACGCCGCCGGGGTCGTGGACGAGGTCGGTGAGGGCGTCGAAGGCGTGGAGATCGGGGACCGCGTGTTCGGCGAAGGGGCCGACACCTACGCCGAGTTCGCCGTGCTGTCGGCCTGGGCCCGGATGCCCGAGGGGCTGTCGTTCGAGGAGGCGGCCGGGTATCCCTCCGTGGTGGAGACCGCTCTGCGCGTCATCGGCCAGGTCGGCGTACGGCCGGGCGAGACGCTGCTGGTGAGCGGGGCGTCCGGCGGAGTCGGGTCGGCGGTGCTCCAGATCGCCCGGGACCGGGGCATCGCGGTGATCGGCACGGGCGGCGCCGCGAACCAGGACTACCTGCGCGGGCTGGGCGCGCTCGCCACGACGTACGGAGAAGGCTGGGTCGAGCGGGTGCGCGGGCTCGGCCGGGTCGACGCGGCGCTCGATCTGGCCGGCTCGGGCGTGATCCCCGAACTCGTCGCGCTGACGGGCGATCCGGGCAAGGTGATCACCATCGCGGATCTCGGCGCCCCGGAATTCGGCGTCCGCTTCTCCGGCGTGGCCGGCAGCGTGCCGGACGCGCTCGCGGAGGCGGTGGACCTCATCGAGCGGGGGAGGCTCCACATCCCGGTCGAGAAGTCGTACGCCCTCACGGAGGCGGCCCAGGCGCACGCCGACAGCCGGGCGGGCCACACGCGTGGGCGGCGGGTGGTGGTCGTCCGGTCGGACGCCTGACGGGGGCCTGCCCCGGCCTCCGGCGGCTGCGAGGGCTCCGGGCCGGGCCGGTGCTGACCCCTCGTCTTCTCCGGTGTCCGCAGGAGGAGTTCGGCGGGAATGGGGCGGCAGCCCGACGCGTTGGCGCGGTCATGACTCAAGGACCCGCGCCCCGGCCCCTGTCCGACGCCTCCCTGTCCGAACTGCTGCGCACGCAGCAGTTCGGCACGCTTGCCACCGTCAAGCGCAGCGGCCACCCGCACCTGACGACCATGCTGTACAGCTGGGACGCGGAGGCCCGCGTCGCTCGGTTCTCCACGACCGCGGAACGGGTCAAGGTCGCGCACCTGCGCCGCGACCCGCACGCGGCGCTGCACGTACGAGGCGATGACGTGTGGTCGTTCGCGGTGGCGGAGGGCACGGCAGAGGTCTCCGAGGCCACGACCGCTCCGGGCGACGCGGTCGGGCGGGAACTGCTCGCCATGATCCCGCCGGCCGCGCGACCCGAGGACGAGGACGCGTTCCTCGAGCAGTTGGTGGCCGAGCGCCGGGTGGTCATTCGGCTGAAGGCGGACCGGCTGTACGGAACGGCTCTGGACGTGACGGGAGTTTAGGAACACCCGCTCGCCCGGCCGCGAGCACCCGTACCCGGCGGCGGCCGTCCCTGGCGGGACCATCACCCACCGGGCCCGGTGACCCGCACCACCAGCACCGCCACGTCGTCCCTCCGAGGGATCTCCGCGAGGCCGGCGGAGAGGGCCTGGAGGAGGAGGGGCAAGGGCTTGTCGGAGTGGCGGGCGAGGGTGGCCGCCGTGTCGGCGGTGCACGCCTCGATGTCCTCGTCGCGGCGTTCGACCAGGCCGTCCGTGTAGAGGAGGAGCACGCTGCCCGGGGGCAGGTCGTGGGTGTGGTCCTCGCGGGGCGGGGCGTCCGGCAGGCCGAGCAGGAGGAGGTCGTGGCCGGACAGGGGCGCGACGCCCGCGCCCGGGGTGTAGAGGAGCGGCGGAGGGTGTCCCGCGTTCGACCAGGTCAGGCGCCAGCGGCCGGCGTCGTGGTCGAGGCGGGCGTGGACCGCCGTGGCGCCCATGCCGAGGGGCAGGACGCCGATGGCCTGGTCGATGGCGTGCAGGGCGGCGGCGGGCGAGTGGGCCGGGTCGTCCAGGCTGGCCTGGCGGAGCATGCTGCGGATCTGGCCCATCACGGTGGCGGCCCGGACGTCGTGGCCGATCACGTCACCGATCGAGATCATGAGCGACGCGGGCAGCGGATACGCGTCGTACCAGTCCCCGCCCACCATGTCCTGGTCGGCGGCGGGCAGATACAGGGCCGCCATGTCGAGACCGGGCACGTCCGGCAGCTCCGTCAGCATCGCGGCCTGGAGCTGCTCCGCGGTGCTGAGCCGGTTCGCCACGAAGCGGGTGCGCTCCACGGCCTGGCTCACATATCCGGCCACCGTGGTGAGCACCGCCTCCTCGGTCGGCGCCATGACGTGCGGGCGGGACCAGCACCAGGTCAGCACGCCGTGGCCGTTCGGCAGCGGCACGCACAGCACGGACTGGAGGCCCAGCGAGTCGTATCCGGCGACGGCCTCGGGCGCGAAGCCGGCCACCAGCGCGGCGCGGTCCGGGACGAAGACGGTGCGCTGCTCCCGCATGGCCCGCGCGCTGGGGAAGGGCGCGTCCCGGTCGAGACGGTCGATGGCGCTCTCCACCGGGCGCGCGTCGTCCGGGTCGATGACCCGCCACAGCCCTGGGCCGTCGGCCAGCAGCAGCCCCACGAACGCGGGCTCGGCGGGCCCCTTGAAAAGGTGGCGGAGGCGGCGGGTCAGGTCGGTCGGATCGTGGGCGTGGGCGAGTTCGACCGAGGCGCGCAGCAGAAGGCCGGCGTGGTCGCGGTCCCGCTGGAGCAGCTCCGACGCGATCCGCAGCCGCAGTTCCATCGAGCAGGCGGCGGTGAGGTCCTCGAGGTCGTGCAGATCGTCCGCCGTCCACTCCCGGGGCCGGTGGTCGATCGCGCAGAGCGAGCCCAGGACGTGTCCGTCGGCGTCGGTGAGCGGCATTCCGGCGTACGCGATCACGTCGAGATCGGGGATGGCGAGGCTGGCGCAGGTCCGGGGGTGCACCCGGGTGTCGTTGAGGACCAGCGGACCGCCGTCCGCGACGACGTGCTGGCAGAAGGAGTGGCTGAGCGGGGTCTCGCGCCGGGCCGCCCAGTGGCCGGACATCCCGACCATGCCGGGAAAGACCTGCCGGTCGGGCTCCAGCAGCGAGACCAGCGACACCGGCACCCGCAGCAGGCGCGTGACCAGCCGCGCGAACCGGTCCATGCCGGGGTCGGCGGCCGCGGTCAGCCCCGCCAGCCGCAGCGCCTCAAGCCTCCCGGGGTCCCTCACCCCGCGGCCCCCGGCCGGGCGGGCGGGAACGGCGCGATGTCCACAAAGCGCATTTTACGAATATAAGGGCGATGGTCCGCGCTGTCCTGGCCTGCGGCCGGCCCCCTAGCCCCGCCGGACCTCCGTGTCGCCGTTGACCGTGCGCAGAGTGAGCCGGTGCGCGTGGTCCGAGCGCTCGGCGACCGGGACGTCCGAGGTGGAGCGGCCGTTCACGGTGTGCGCTTCGGTGGTGTACGGGGGTGCGCCGGCCGGGAGCGTGACGCGCGCGGAGCCGTTGCGGGTCACGCCGCTGAGGGTGTCCGGAGCGGTGGCGCACCCCAGGTCGACGTCCCCGTTGACCGTCTCCGCCTCGACGCCGGCGCCCTTGAGGCCGGTCGCCCGGACGGACCCGTTACGCGTCACGAGGTGCTGGCGGGCGTCCTTCGTGCCCGCGTCCTGCACGGTGACGTCGCCGTTGACGGTGCTGAGGCTCAGCCCGCCCCGGACATCGCTGACGTCGATGCCCGCGTTGCGCGCCCGCACGGTGAGCGTGACGCCGGCGGGGACGCGCACGAGGGGCATGCCGCCGCAGTTGTCCCGGGCCCGGTCGTCGGCCTCGTCGCAGGGCAGGTCGAGCGTGTACGTGTCCCCGTCCCCGTCGTCCCCGTGGGCGAGGACCGATCCGTCCACCGTGACGTGGTCGCCGTCCGTCCCGACGACGCGCACCCCGCCCTGGGTGGTGATGACGAGCCGGGCACCCTCCGCGAGGGAGGCCGTCCGGAAGTCCCCGCTCCGCGGGTCCGCGCCACCGTGCCCGCAGGCGGTCAGCACCAGCAGCGCGCACCCGGCCAGGACCGCGAGGCTTTTCGCTCCACTCCGCGATGAGGTCATGGAAGGCGTGTGCCCCGGGAACGGGGGCTTACGGCTCAGGCGGAAGCCGGCGCGTCCGGGACGCAGCCCGCGTCGGCGTACCGACCCCTACCGGGCGCGCAGCGCCTCCGTGCCCGCGTACCGGGCACTCGTGCCCAACTCCTCCTCGATGCGGATCAGCTGGTTGTACTTCGCGGTGCGGTCGGACCGGGACAGGGAGCCCGTCTTGATCTGGCCGCAGCCCGTGGCGACCGCCAGGTCCGCGATCGTGGTGTCCTCGGTCTCGCCCGAGCGGTGCGACATGACGACCGTGTAGCCGGCGCGGTGCGCGGTGGAGACCGTGGTCATCGCCTCCGTCAGGGTGCCGATCTGGTTGACCTTCACCAGGATCGAGTTGGCGACCCCGGAGGCGATGCCCTCGCGCAGCAGCGCGTCGTTCGTGCAGAACACGTCGTCGCCGGTGAGCTGGCAGCGGTCGCCGACGCGGGCGGTCAGCTCGCGCCAGCCGTCGAGGTCGTCCTCGGCCATCGCGTCCTCGACCGACACGACCGGGTAGGCGTCGATCAGTTTCACCAGGTAGTCCGCGTGCTCCGCCGGGGTCCGGCGTACGCCCTCGCCCGCGTAGTCGTAGACCCCGTCGCGGAAGAACTCCGACGTCGCCGGGTCCATCACCAGGCCGATGTCCGTGCCCGGCCGGTACCCCGTGCGCTCGACGGCCGCCACGACGAAGTCCAGCGCCTCTTCCGCCGTACGGAGGGACGGCGCGAAGCCGCCCTCGTCGCCGACGCCCGTGGAGTGGCCGGCGGCGAGCAGGTCGCGGCGCAGGGTGTGGAAGACCTCCGAGCCCATGCGGACCGCCTCGGCGAAGGTCTCCGCGCCGATCGGGGCGATCATGAACTCCTGGAAGTCCAGCGGATTGTCCGCGTGGGCGCCCCCGTTGACGATGTTCATCATCGGGACGGGCAGCAGCCGGGCGTCCGAACCGCCCAGGTACCGGTAGAGCGGCAGGCGGTGCGCCGCCGCCGCGGCCTTGGCGGCGGCCAGCGAGACGCCCAGGATCGCGTTGGCGCCGAGCCGGGACTTCGAGGCGGTGCCGTCGGCCGCGACGAGCGCGGCGTCCAGCCCGGCCTGGTCCTCCGCGTCCCGTCCGAGCACGGCCTCGGTCAGCTCGGTGTTGACGTGGCCCACGGCCCGGTCCACGCCCTTGCCGTGCCAGCGGGCCGGGTCGCCGTCGCGCAGTTCCACGGCCTCGCGGGCGCCGGTCGACGCCCCGGAGGGGACCGCGGCCCGGCCCAGCGAGCCGTCCGACAGGACCACGTCCACCTCGACGGTGGGGTTGCCCCGGCTGTCCAGGACGCGGCGGCCGGTGACGGAAGTGATGGCGGTCATGGGAGTCCTTCCCGTTGTCGCGTGCCGCGGTCCGGCTGCGACGACAGTGGCGCGGGACCCGGCATCGATAACTCTACAGCAATGCTGTTCAGTGCAGCTGTGCAGTTGTGCTGAACAGCATTGCTGTGTGCGCCGCTGTCCTGATTCCGACCCCGCGTTAAAGTGCGGTATGCCCCTCCCGGAATCCGCCTCCATCGCCGCCGAGCTGCGCACAGCGATGGGCAAGCTCACCCGCCGCGTGAAGCTTGAGGACCAGATGCCGCTCGGCCAGGTGGCCGTGCTCGGCGAGCTGGACCGCAACGGCGCCCTGACCACCAGCGAGCTCGCCGCCAACCAGCGGGTGCGGCCGCAGTCCATGGCGCGCGCGGTCGGGCTGCTGATGGACCAGGGGCTGATCACCCGCCGCGCCCACCCCACCGACGGCCGCAAGAGCCTGGTCGAGCTGTCGGAGGCGGGCCGCGCCCTCCTGGAGGAGGAGCGGGAGCGCCGGGCCGACTGGCTGGCCCGCGCGATCGACGCGGAACTCAGCGAGGAGGAGCGCGCGTTGCTGGCCCGCGCGATCGGGCTCGTCGGGCGGCTGGCCGCGCACTGACGGGGTGCGGGGGCCGGTCCGTCGAGAACCGGCCCCCGCCGGCTCATCGCTTCAGCAGGAAGCCGAAGTCCGTCGACGTCCGCCCGGTCAGGCGGACCGGCGAGACGAGCTTCCCCTCCGCCAGCAGGCGTTCCGTCGCGCCCCGCGAGAGGCCGAAGCCGTCCGCGACCAGGCGCAGCGGGCGGACCGGGACGGGGGCCTCGAAGCGTACGGACACCTCGGCCACCTCGCGGTCCAGGTGGTCCGCGCCCCCGGTGTCCAGGCGCCAGGCGCCCGTCCAGTCCAGGGCGATGCGGTTGCGGCGCCGCACGACGCCGTCCCGGAGGAGTTCGCCCGCCAGGGCCGGGTCGTTGGCGTGCATCCGGTCCAGCAGTTCAGGCCGTACGGAGCGGACGTGCGCGCGCTCCAGGATTGTGACCTTGGTGGTGTCCCCGCACCCCGTGCAGAGCGCGAGGAGCCAGGCGTCGAGCAGCTTGTGGTTCGCGTTGACGCGGAACTTGCCGTGCGCCCGGAAGGTGCCGGACGCGCAGGCGTGGCAGCGGCGCAGGACGAGGGGCAGGCGTGTGGGCATGACGGCCCAATGGGTGAGCACAGGTGTACACCGGTTTCCGTGTGAGAAATCCGCAGCGGGAAGCGGCACGGCGCACAGGGTGCGACGCGCGGCCGGTCAGCAGTGGGGAGGTCTCACGCGATGTACAACGGAACGCCCTTCCGGGGGACGGCAGATGAGGGGTGGCGCCGCGAACGGCGGTGCCCCGGCCGGACGGTAGTGGGGTGGGCCGACGGAGCGCCACCGGATTTCGGCCGGACGCGGAAAGGGCCCCGCACACCGTGGTGTGCGGGGCCCCTCTCCGTACGACAGGTCTACTTCTTGAAGCCGTAGTCCATCAGCTTCTTCGCGTCCGACGTGCGGTTCGCCTCCGACGTCGAGGTCAGGACCGTGCCGATCACCGTCTTGCCGTTGCGGGTCGCGGCGAAGACCAGGCAGTACTTGGACGCCGGGCCGGAGCCCGTCTTCACGCCGATCGCGCCGCTGTAGGTGCCCAGCAGCTTGTTCGTGTTGGTCCACGACATGTAGCGGTAGCCGCCGCTCTTCGTCGTGACCTTCTGCTTGGTCGACTTCGTCTTCACGACCGAGCGGAACGTGGAGTACTTCATCGCGCTGCTGGCGAGCTTCGTCAGGTCGCGCGGGGTCGAGTAGTTGGACCCGTTCCCTATGCCGTCGAACGAGTCGAAGTGCGTGTTCTTCAGGCCGAGGGTCTTGGCGGTGCTGTTCATCTTGCCGATGAACGACTTCACCCGCGCCGCGCGCGTCGAACCGGAGCCGAACTTGTCCGCCAGCGCGTACGCGGCGTCGCAGCCCGACGGCAGCATGAGGCCGTAGAGCAGCTGGCGCACGGTGACCTTGTCGCCCACGATCAGCCGCGCCGAGGACGCGCCCTTGGAGACGATGTAGTCGCTGTACGCCTTCTGGATCGTGACCTTCGAGTCCAGGTTCAGGCCCTTCTGGGCCAGCACCACGCGCGCGGTCATGATCTTCGTCGTCGAACCGGTGGAGCGGCGGGTGTCCGCGGCCTTGGTGAACAGCGTCGTTCCGGTGCCGTTGTTCATCACGAAGCCGCCCTTGGCGACGATCGAGGGCGCCTTGGGCGCGGCGGCCCGTGCCTTGGCGAAGTAGGGCGCCTTGGGCGCGGCGGCCTGTGCCGTGGAGGCGAACGCGCCGCCCGCGATCAGGGCGCCCGTGGTGAGGGCCACCGTGACGGTCGCCGGACCGCGCCTTATGCCCTTAATGCCGAGTTTCAAAGTGAACGCTCCAAATGCCCCTGGAAGGCGGCCACATGAGGGTGCCGCCGCGCTGATAAGACGAACGACTGCCCCGCATGGTTGGGCCCACTCATGGGTGATTTTTTACGACATCCAGGGGCGGCGGGGCGGCCCGCGGCGTTCGCGGGGCGAGGACGCGCGGCGGCCAGGGGCTACCATCGGCGTCACATCCGAGCGCCCCAGAGGCCGGAGGTCACCGTGGACGATGTCGTGCGTGCGCAGGAGTCCGTCAGGGCTTACGGCGAGCTCGTGGCCCTCGCCGAGCGCCTGGAGGCGCTGCGGCAGCTGGGCGAGGACGGCGTCGAGGCCCATACGACGGCCGCGCTGCACGCGGTCCGCTTCGCCGCGACGATCCTGTGGCGGACCGTGCCGGACGTGCCGTCGCCGGACTACCGCCAGGACGAGGAGCGCCTGCTCGAACTGGCCGCGCACTGGCGCGAGGCGGCGCTCGGCCTCGGCGAGTTCGCGCCCCAGCGCCCGACGCTGCGCCTGGTGGAAAACGACGGGTCGTCCGCGTAGGGGCCGGGATAGCGTCCCCGCATGACCCCTTCCCTGCGCAGCGAACGCCTGGTCCTCGAACCGTATGTGCCCGCCGACGAGGAGGCGTTCGTCGCCCTCTTCCTGGACCCCCGCGTCTCCCGGTGGATGGGCGACGGGCCGTGGCCGGAGGAGCGGTACCGCACCACGTTCTCCCGCATCTTCACGCACGCCTACGGCACCGAGGGCTTCGACGTCTGGGCCGTGCGCCAAGGCGGCCGGACGGTCGGCCACGCGGAGATCAAACCGGCCGAGGCCGTGGAGGGGCACGAGCTGATCTACGGCCTCGCCCCCGAGGCGTGGGGCCAGGGCCTCGGCACCGAACTGGCGCGGACGATCACCGCGTACGGCTTCGAGGTGCTGGGCCTGGACCAGGTGTACGCGACCGTGGCCGAGCCGAACACGGCCTCGCTGGCGGCCCTGCGGAAGGTGGGGTTCGAGCACGTCAGGGACATCACCGAGGAGGACGGCAGCACGACGCTGCTGCTGGCCGCCGCGCGGTAGCGCCCCCGCTCCGTCGCCCACATCGTGGACGGGGCGGTGCTTGCGTGCATGTTGTATCTATGCTGTGTCCATGCCTGCCCCCGCACCCGCACCCGTGACCCCGCCCGCGAAGCGCCCCCCGGCCGCCGAGCGCGTCTACACGCACGTCAAGGACGCCGTCCTGGACCGCCGCTACGAGGGCGGCACCCTCCTCACCGAGGGCGGCCTCGCCGAGGCCGTGGGGGTCTCGCGCACGCCGGTGCGCGAGGCGCTGCTGCGCCTGGAGGTCGAGGGGCTGATCAAGCTCTACCCGAAGAAGGGCGCCCTGGTGCTCGCCGTCTCCGCCCAGGAGATCGCGGACGTGGTGGAGACCCGGCTGCTGGTCGAGGAGTTCGCCGCCCGCAAGGCGGTGCCCGCATCCCCGCAGCTGATCAGCCGGCTGGAAGCGCTCCTGGAGGAGCAGCGGCACTACTCCGACGCCGGCGACCTGGCCACCGTCTCCGTGAAGGACCGCTGCTTCCACGCCGAGATCGTCCGCCACGCGGGCAACGAGATCCTGTCCCGCCTCTACGACCAGCTGCGCGACCGCCAGCTGCGGATGGGCGTCGCCGTCATGGAAGCCCACCCGGACAGGATCGCCGCCAACATCACGGAGCACGGCGAGCTGCTGGAGGCGATCAGGTCCGGTGACGCGGAGGGCGCCGCGCAGGTCGTGCGCCGCCACGTCGGCCGGGTCAAGGTGCTGGTCCGGGGTGAGGACCGGTGAGTTCCGCCGCCGCGCCCACCCTGCCCCTGCCCGGTGACCCGCCCGGCGGCCGGCGTGCCGTCAGGATCTGGGGCATCGGCGTCGCCGTCTACTTCGTCGCCATCATCTTCCGGACCAGCCTCGGCGTCGCCGGACTCGACGCCGCCGACCGGTTCGACGTCAACGCCTCGGCGCTCTCCACCTTCTCCATCCTCCAACTGCTCGTGTACGCGGGCATGCAGATACCCGTCGGCCTGATGGTCGACCGGCTCGGCACCAAGCGCGTCCTGACCCTCGGGGCCGTCCTGTTCACCCTCGGCCAGCTCGGCTTCGCGCTCTCCCCCTCGTACGGCACCGCGCTCGCCTCCCGCGCGCTGCTGGGCTGCGGCGACGCGATGACGTTCATCAGCGTGCTCCGGCTGGGGACGCGCTGGTTCCCGGCCCGGCGGGGACCGCTGATCGGCCAGGTCGCCGCCCTCTTCGGGATGGCGGGCAACCTGATCTCCACGCTGGTCATCGCCCGCGCCCTGCACGGCCTCGGCTGGACGACCACCTTCGTCGGCAGCTCGCTGGCCGGGGTCGTGGTGCTGGTGCTGCTCCTGCTCTTCCTCAAGGACCACCCCGAGGGCTACGAGCCGCCGCCCGCACAGCACGCCGGCGGGGCCTACGTGCGCAAGCAGATCGCCGCCTCCTGGCGGGAGCCCGGGACCCGGCTCGGGATGTGGGTGCACTTCACCACGCAGTTCCCGGCGATGGTGTTCCTGCTGCTGTGGGGCATGCCGTTCCTGGTCGAGGACCAGGGGCTCGGCCGGGGGACCGCCGGTGAGCTGCTGACCCTGGTGGTGCTCTCGAACATGACGCTGGGGCTCGTCTACGGGCAGGTGATCGCCCGTCACCACGCGGCCCGCGTCCCGCTCGCCCTCGGCACGGTGGGCACGACGGCCGCGCTGTGGGCGGTGACGATCTTCCACCCCGGGGACCATGCGCCGATGTGGCTGCTGGTCGTCCTGTGCGTGGTGCTCGGGGCGTGCGGGCCCGCCTCGATGATCGGCTTCGACTTCTCCCGCCCGGCCAACCCGCCGGAGCGCCAGGGCACCGCGTCCGGCATCGTCAACATGGGCGGCTTCGTCGCCTCGATGACCACGCTGCTCGCGGTCGGCGTGCTGCTGGACGCGACCGGCGACAACTACCGGGTGGCGTTCTCGTCGGTCTTCGTCCTGGAGGCGCTGGGCGTCGCGCAGATCCTGCGGCTGCGCGCGAGGGCGGCGCGCCGCGAGCGCGACCACCATGTGATCAGCCGGGTGGAGGCGGTGCACGTACCGGTGTGACCCGGGGCTACGGGGTGACGGCGAAGTGCTGGAGGATGGCGTCGGCCAGCTCCTGGTCGCCCTCGGTCTTGATCCGGTCCGCCACCGCGGCGGGCCGCACCCGGCCGCAGGCCAGCCGTACGTACGTCTCCCAGTCCATCGACAGCGTCGCCGCGGGCCCGAGCGACGGGGCGACGTCCAGCGAACCGCGCCCCTCGGCGTCGACCCGTACGGTGCGCATGAACTCCAGCGGCCCGTGGACGTCCAGCACCACGGCGGAGTTGGCCGGTGCGCCCGCGCTCTTGGCCACCACCTTCGGCAGCCCCAGCAGCAGGATGTCGCGGGCGACCAGGGCGCCGGGGGAGTCCAGGTTGCCCGGCCTGCCCAGGGCCGTCCGCAGGTCCTGCTCGTGCACCCAGACGTCGAAGGCGCGCATCCGCAGCGCCGTCTCCAGAGTCTGCTCGGCGCCCAGCGGCGCCCGCACCATGGTCTCCGGGTCCCGCGTCTCGTTCCGCAGCTGCCGGGAGCGGCGGATGATCGTGTACTCCAGCTCGGAGGTCATCTCCGGCGCGGTGTGGTGGCGCCTGACGTCGACCTGCATCTCCATGTACCGGGCGAACTCGCTCTGGACGTGGAACAGGTCGCGCGGAAGGGTGTGGATCGGGCGCGGGTCGCCGAGCTGTTCGCACTCCATGCCGATGATGTGCGACACGATGTCGCGCACGGACCAGTTGGGGCAGGGCGTGCGGCCGTTCCACTCCCCCTCGGCGAGCGGGCTCACCAGCTCGGCTATGGACTCGATGGAGTGGGTCCAGGCATCGGCGTAGGTCTGGAGGCTGGGATGGACGGTCACGGGACCCCTCGTGCGGTTCTGCGGTGCATGGGCAACTGGGCGCGGACGGTCGGGCTGCTGGCTGCGGGCAGCAATGAGGTTCGGTGGCTAAGTTACGCTGCGAGCAGGCACCCCGGCAGTGCTTTCGTGTGACGATCGTAGGCCGGTGTTGACGGCTCGAATGCCAGGACGGTGGTAGTGTGCGCGCCTCCCTCATCCAGATCGCAGTAGACCCGGACGAACCCGCCGGTTCCCGCAGGGAACGCGCCGCCGCACTGGTGGCGTCGCAGCGGGGCGCGGATCTGGTGGTCCTGCCCGAACTGTGGCCGGTCGGAGCCTTCGCCTATACGGCCTTCGAGGACGAGGCGGAGCCGCTGACGGGCCCCACGCACGAGGTGATGGCCAAGGCCGCCGCCGAGGCCGGGGTCTGGCTGCACGCCGGCTCCTTCGTGGAACGGGCCGGGGACGGCACCCTCTACAACACCACGCTCGTCTTCTCCCCGAGGGCGAGCGGGCCGCCGCCTACCGCAAGATCCACCGCTTCGGCTTCGACCAGGGCGAGGCGGTCATGATGGGCGCCGGCGAGGACCTGGTCACCGTCCCCTGCCGGAGACCACGCTCGGCCTCGCCACCTGCTACGACCTCCGCTTCCCGGAGCTGTTCCGGGGGCTGGTCGACGCCGGCGCCGAGACCCTGGTCGTCGCGGCCGGCTGGCCGGAGCGCCGCCGCGCCCACTGGACCCTGCTCGCCCGGGCCCGTGCCGTCGAGAACCAGGCGTACGTCCTGGCCGTCGGCTCGGCCGGTACCCACGCGGGCATCCAGCAGGCCGGGCACTCCCTCGTCGTGGACCCCTGGGGCGAGGTGCTCGCGGAGGCGGGCGCGGACGAGGAGGTGCTGACCGTGGAGCTGGACCCGGCCAAGGTCGCGGCGACCCGGGAGCAGTTCCCGGCGCTGAAGGACCGGCGGCTCGGAGTGCCCGCGCCGAGGATCTGACGTGCGAAGGGCCCTCGTCCCACGGTTTCACGTGAAACAAGGGGCCCTTGGCGCGGTAGGCGCGGTCAGTCGTCGTGGTCCTTCTCCGCGAGCACGATCACGCACACCGCCACCGCGATCAGCAGTGACGCGTCGGCGTCGTCCCGCACGATGTCGATGCCGTACGTGTCCCGGATGGACAGCCAGCGGCGGGAGATCTGGGCCAGCAGCTCGCCGTCGTAGTCGATCGCGAACTCGCGGTCCAGGATCTTCCCGCTGACGTCCAGCTCGGTGCCGTCCGCGAGGGTCACGCGGTAGTGGTTGCGGAGCAGCGACAGGTGCTTCTTCTTGACCTTGGCGAGCTGTTCGCCGTCCCGCTCGATCAGCATCGTGTCGCGGAGGCTCAGGAGCTTCTGGCGGATCTCCACCAGGATCCGGCCCTGCGCGTCCTTCAGCTCGAAGGTGTCGCGCACCCGCATGGCCTTGCCGTCGACCAGGAAGACCTTGCGGCCGTCCGCGTCCTCGATCCAGTAGTCGTCACCGATGCCGAAGATGCGCTCACGCACGAGAAGTCTCATGGCTCACAGGTTCCCCGAGCCACCTGTGGAATGCGGGAACGCCACGGTGTTGTTGACTGGTCCCATGGCAACACGAGCGCGCGTCAGGGCCCCCGAACTCATCGGCAAGGGCGGCTGGCTCAATACAGGCGACCGGCAGTACACCCTCGCCGACCTGCGAGGACGCATCGTCATCCTCGACTTCTGGACCTTCTGCTGTGTGAACTGCCTGCATGTTCTCGACGAACTGCGCGAGCTGGAGGAGAAGCACCGCGACACCGTCGTGATCATCGGCGTGCACTCGCCGAAGTTCGTGCACGAGGCGGAGCACCAGGCGGTCGTGGACGCGGTCGAGCGGTACGAGGTCCACCACCCGGTCCTCGACGACCCCGAGCTGGCCACCTGGAAGCAGTACGCCGTACGCGCCTGGCCCACGCTCGTCGTCATCGACCCCGAGGGCTACGTCGTCGCCCAGCACGCCGGTGAGGGCCATGCCCACGCCATCGAGAAGCTGGTCGAGGAGCTGGAGGCGGAGCACGCGGCGAAGGGCACCCTGCGACGCGGGGACGGCCCCTACGTGGCACCCGAGCCGGTCGCCACGCATCTGCGGTTCCCCGGCAAGGCGCTGCTCCTCGCGGACGGCGGCTTCCTGGTCTCCGACACCACCCGGCACCGGCTGGTCGAGCTGGACCCGGACGGCGAGACCGTCCGCCGGTACTTCGGGACGGGCGAGCGCGGGTTCACGGACGGCGGGCCCGACCAGGTCCGCTTCAGCGAACCGCAGGGGCTCGCCCTGCTGCCCGACGGGCGGATCGCGGTCGCCGACACCGTCAACCACGCCATCCGCGCCCTCGACCTGGCGACCGGGACCACCACCACCCTCGCCGGCACCGGCCGCCAGTGGTGGCAGGGGGCGCCCACCAGCGGCCCGGCCCGCGAGGTGGACCTCTCCTCGCCGTGGGACGTCGCCTGGTTCGACGGCCGGCTCTGGATCGCCATGGCCGGGGTGCACCAGCTGTGGACGTACGACCCCGAGGACGGCACCGTACGGGTCGCCGCCGGGACCACCAACGAGGGCCTGGTCGACGGGCCCGGCGCGGAGGCGTGGTTCGCCCAGCCGTCCGGGCTCGCGGCGACCGAGGAGCGGCTGTGGGTCGCCGACTCGGAGACGTCCGCGCTGCGCTGGGTCGACCGCGAGGGCGCCGTGCACACGGCCGTGGGCACCGGCCTCTTCGACTTCGGCCACCGGGACGGCGCCGCCGGGCAGGCCCTGCTCCAGCACCCCCTCGGCGTCACCGCCCTGCCCGACGGGTCCGTCGCCGTCTGCGACACCTACAACCACGCCCTGCGCCGGTACGACCCGGCGGGCGACGAGGTCACCACCCTGGCCACGGACCTGCGGGAGCCCAGCGACGCCGTGCTGGTGGACGGCGACCTCGTGGTCGTGGAGTCCGCCCGCCACCGGCTGACCCGGCTGCGGCTGCCCGAGGAGGCGGTACGCGTCGCCGAACAGGCGCACCGCACGCAGCGGGCCGCGACCGAGGTCGCCCCCGGCGCGCTCCGGCTCGACGTCGTCTTCCAGGCACCGGCCGGGCAGAAGCTGGACACCCGGTACGGTCCCTCGACGCGGCTGCTGGTCTCCTCGACCCCGCCCGGGCTGCTGGCCGAGGGCGAGGGCGCCGGCATCGACCTCTTCCGCGACCTCGTCCTCGCGGACGGCGTCACCGAGGGCGTCCTGCACGTCTCCGCGATGGCCGCGTCCTGCGACGACGACCCGGCGAACGAGTACCCGGCCTGCCACGTCCACCAGCAGGACTGGGGCGTACCGGTCCGCGTCACGGGGGGCGGCGCGGCCCGGCTGCCGCTGGTCCTCGCGGGGATGGACGCGTAAGCGCCGAGGCGCCTCAGCCGTCCGCCTCAGCCGTCCGCCGTCAGGCGGCGGGTCGCCTCGGTGTGGCGGCGTACGTGGTCCGGGCTCGCCGTCACCCGGAGCAGCGCCTCCAGGGCCCGGACCGCGCCCTCGTCGTAGTCGGCGCGCTCCGCCTCCGTGGCCGCCTCGTCCAGGAGCCGGATGCCCTCCTCCTCCGCGCCCAGGGCGAGGCGGGCCTCGCCGCTGACGGACAGCAGCAGCACCCGGCGGGCCGCCTCCTCGTGCTCCGGGCCCAGGTCGAAGGCGGTCCGGGCGGAGTCCAGGGCGTCCCTCGGGCGTCCCGCCGTCAGCTGCATCCGGGCCAGGTGCTGGAGCGCGAGCATCTCGGTGTGCGCGTCGGGCTCCTTCCTGGCCAGCGCGAGGGCCCGCTCGCAGCCCTCCATCGCCACGTCCAGGCCGCCCTGCTCGGCCTGGACGATGGCCAGGTTGATCAGCGCCGTCGCCTCGCCGAGCCGGTCCCCGGCCTGCCGGGCGAGTCCGGGCGAGGGCTCCAGCGTGGCGACCGCCTCACCGGTCCTGCCCTCTTCCGTCAGGACCCAGCCGAGCAGATTGCGGACCCGGGACTCGGCGTACGGGTCCTCGCGGGCGACGGCCGCCGCCAGGGCGAGTTCCAGCATCGGGACCCAGCCGTCCCGGACCCGCCAGACGACGTGCGGCCACTGGAGCAGGATGATCCGCCACGCCCGGTCGTCCAGCCCGGCGGCCCGGGCCGCGGCGGCCGCCAGGGTCAGGTCCTCGCGCTCGGCGGCCAGCCAGCTCATCGCCTCCGCCCGGTCCGTGAAGTCCCGGGTCGCGGTGGGCGCGTGGAAGTCGTCGGGCAGCACGAAGCAGGGTTCGCCGCCCGGTTCCGCCGTGTCGGCGGCGGCGAGCGCGGTCGCGATGTAGTGGTCCAGCACCCCGATGAGCGCGTCCGGCGCCCCCGCCGGGTCGAGCCCCCGCGCGTACAGCCGCACCAGGTCGTGCAGTATCCAGCGCCCGGGGCCGGCCTCCGTGACCAGATGGGCGGCGGCCAGCCGTTCCAGCGCGGCTCCCGCGGTGACCGGGTCGCTGCCGGCGAGCGCGGCGGCGGTGTACGGGTCGAAGTGGCTGCCCGGGTGGTGGCCGAGCCGGCCCAGGTGGTGGACGGCGTCCGGCGGCAGCTGCTGCACGGTGAGCCGCAGGGCGGCGGAGACGCCGGTGTCCTCCACGTCCAGATAGGACAGCCGGCTGCGCTCGTCGGCGAGTTCGTCGGCCATGGCGGCCAGCGTCCACTGCGGGCGGCCCGCCAGCCGGGCCGCCGTCACCCGCAGCGCGAGGGGCAGTCCGCCGCAGAGTTCTGCGAGCCGCCGGGCCGCCACCGGTTCCGCGAGGACCCGTTCCTCGCCCAGCACCCCGGCCAGCAGCGCGGTGCCGTCCGTCGGTTCCAGTATGTCCACCGGGACCGGTACGGCCGCGTCCGAGGCGATCAGCCCGTCGAGCCGGTGCCGGCTGGTGACCAGCGTGACGCAGTCCGCGCCGCCCGGCAGCAACGGCCTGACCTGCCCGGAGTCCCGGGCGTTGTCCAGCACGACGAGGAGGCTGAGCCGGTCGGTGAGCGAGCGGAACAGCGCCGCCGCGCCGGACACGGACTCCGGCACCCGGCGGGGCGCGACGCCGAGCGCGAGCAGGAACTCCCGCAGCACTTCGAGCGGGGTCGGTTCGCCGGTCTCCCCGAACCCGCGCAGATCCGCGAACAGCCGCCCGTCCGGGAAGGCGGCGGGGGACCGGCGCGCCCAGTGGAGGGCCAGCGCGGTCTTCCCGACCCCGGCAGGACCGGTGACCAGGCACACGGGCGCCTCCCCGGCCGCCGCCCGCGACAACGCGGTCAGCTCGGCCCCCCGCCCGTGGAACCCGCGCGGCGCGCGCGGCAGCAGATCGGCGGGTACGCCTCCGGCGGTGTACGGGGAGGGCGGCACCTGCGCCGGCAGGACGGCCCGCGCGGCGCCGGTTCCGGCGAACGACTGCGGTCCGCCGGGCGCCGCGCCGGGACGGGCGCGGGTGGATGCGGCACCGGACAGCGGTGAACCGGCCCCGGCGGCGTGCTCCGGGGCGACGGGTCCGCCGGGCCCGCCCTCCCCGCGCAGAACGCGCGCGTACGCGTCCGCCAGTTCGCGGCCCGGGTCGATGCCCAGTTCGTCCGCGAGCAGGCGGCGGGTGCGGTGGAAGCAGTCCAGGGCCTCGGACTGGCGGCCCGAGCGGTGCAGGGCGGTCATCAGGGCCGCCGCCAGGGATTCGCGCAGGGGATGGGCGACGGCCTCCGCGCGGAGGACCGCCGCCGCGCGGTGGTGTTCGCCCAGCTCCCCGTAGGCACCGGCCAGCTGCTCGACCGTCGAGAGGCGGGACTCCTCCAGCGCGTGGGCGGCCGCCTGGAGCGGGGCGCTCGCGAAGGTGCCGGTGAGGGCGGGCCCCTGCCAGAGCGACAGGGCCTCCTTCAGCATCAGCACCGTGTCGGCGGGTTCCCGCTGCTCGCGGGCCAGCATCAGCAGTTCCTCGAACCGCTGGGAGTCCAGCAGGGTTTCGGGCGCCCGGAGGACGTACGCGTCGCCGAGCGTCGCCAGCTCGACCCCGTACGCCCGCGCGTCCGCGCCGACCAACAGGGCGCGCAGCCGGGAGACATGGCCCTGGATGACCGTGCGGGCGTGGAGCGGCGGCTCCTCGTCCCACAGGCAGTCGGTCAGCCGTGCCATCGACACGGGGGTGTTGGCGTGCAGCAGCAGGGCGGCGAGCAGGCTGCGGCGCTTGGCGGGGCCGAGGGGCAGCGGCCCGGTCAGCGTGTCGACGCAGACGGTGCCGAGCAGCCGGAACTCCACGAGCGGCTCCCCTTCGGGGTCTGACGCGCCCGGTTCCGGGTCACGGACAAGTGCCCAGAATATCGGGGATTCCGCCGTGGTGTTCCGGGGGTGTGGCCGGATCGCCCCCGGTCACAGGTGCCGTTCGTCGTCGGACACGACCGTCGTGGTGGGCGGCACGACCATGCGGCGGCGCCGGATGACGCTCGCGTAGACGAAGACGCCGATCACGCCGACGATCATCATGATCCAGCCGACCAGGTCGACGTTGACGCTGTCCATGTGCCAATCGGTCGCGAAGGCCAGGATGGCCCCCACCCCGATGAGGAGAATGCATCCGCCGAGTCCCATGAGTTCCGCCTCCTAGGCGGCCCGGGGCCTCCGGGCCGTGTACGGAGCGCGTACCCGGCCCGGCAACGAGCATGCCTGGGCGGGAGGTTGACGCGGCCTCCCGCCCCGGGGATCAGCCCGTCAGGAACGCCGCCAGCGCGTTCGCCAGCAGGTACGGGTCGTCCGCGCCGCACAGCTCGCGGGCGCTGTGCATGGACAGGATGGCGACGCCGATGTCGACGGTCTTGATGCCGTGCCGGGCGGCGGTGATCGGGCCGATCGTCGTGCCGCAGGGCATCGCGTTGTTGGAGACGAACGCCTGCCACGGCACGCCCGCCTTCTCGCAGGCCGCGGCGAACACGGACCGGCCGCCGCCGTCGGTGGCGTACCGCATGTTGACGTTGACCTTGAGGATCGGTCCGCCGTTGACGACCGGGTGGTGCGTGGGGTCGTGGCGCTCCGCGTAGTTCGGGTGGATCGCGTGCCCGGTGTCGGAGGAGAGGCAGACCGTGCCGGCGAAGGCGCGGGCGCGGTCCTCGTAAGTGCCGCCCCGGGCGAAGACCGAGCGCTCCAGGACCGTGCCGAGCAGCGGCCCGTCCGCGCCGGTGTCCGACTGCGAGCCGTTCTCCTCGTGGTCGAAGGCGGCCATCACCGGGATGTACGGCAGCTCGGAGTCGGGCTGTCCGGCGACGGCGGCGAGCGCGGCGGTCGCCGCGTGCACCGAGAGCAGGTTGTCCATGCGCGGCCCGGCCAGCAGCTCGCGGTCGCGGCCCAGGTAGGCCGGCGGCTCGACGGGGTGCGGCATCAGGTCCCAGCCGGTGATGTCCTCGGCGTCGACGCCCGCCTCCTCGGCGACGAACCGGATGAGGTCGCCCTCCTCGACGTCCCCGAGCCCCCAGATCGGCTGCATGTGCTTCTGCCGGTCCAGCTTGAGCCCGTCGGTGTTGGCCGACCGGTCCAGGTGCACGGCGAGCTGCGGCACGCGCAGCAGCGGCCGGTCGATCGAAACCAGCCGGTCCGTACCGTCGCGCAGCGAGATCCGGCCGGCGAGACCGAGGTCGCGATCCAGCCAGGTGTTGAGCAGGGTGCCGCCGTAGACCTCCACGGCGATCTGGCGCCAGCCGTACGCACCGGTGTCCGGCAGCGGCTTGACCCGCAGGTTCGGCGAGTCGGTGTGCGCGCCGGCGATCCGGAACGGGGTGTGCGCCCCGGCGCCCTCCGGCACGTACCAGGCGACGATCGCGCCACCGCGCAGGACGTACTTGCCGCCGGTGGTCCCGTCCCACGCCGCTGTCTCCTCCACCTGCCGGAATCCGGCCTTCTCCAGCCGGGCGGCGGCGGTGGCCACGGCGTGGTACGGGGAGGGCGAGGCCATCAGGAAGGCCATCAGATCGTCGGTGTGCCCGCGGTCGAAGCGGAGGGAGGAACTCATGTTCTTCACTGTAGCCAGACGTGGCCGAAAGGATTCCCTGTCGCCCCCCGGCCCACCGCGCCCATCATGCGGCCGCCGTCCCCGGAAGACGGATCCGGGGACGGCGGCCGGCAGACGTGCGGTACGGCTCCTAGAAGGCCGCCTCGTCCAGCTCCATCAGGGAGTTGTCGACGGACTCGGCGAGCGCGCGCTCGGCGCCGACGCCCGGGAGGACGTTCGCGGCGAAGAACTTCGCGGCGGCGATCTTGCCCTGGTAGAAGGGGACGTCCTTCGCGGAGGCCGTCGGCAGCTTCTCGGCGGCCACGGCCGCGCCCTTGAGCAGCAGGTAGCCGACGACGACGTCGCCGGAGGCCAGCAGCAGGCGGGTGGTGTTGAGGCCCACCTTGTAGATGTTCTTGACGTCCTCGCCGGTCGCGGTGAGGTCGGTGATCATCGTGCCGACGATCGCCTCCAGGTCCACCGCGGCCTTCGCGAGGCTGTCCAGCGCGCCGGACAGCTCCTCGTGGTCCTGGGCGCCCGCGAGGAACTTCTTGATCTCCTCGGAGAGCGCGTTGAGCGAGGCGCCCTGGTCGCGGACGATCTTCCGGAAGAAGAAGTCCTGGCCCTGGATGGCCGTGGTGCCCTCGTACAGGGTGTCGATCTTGGCGTCGCGGATGTACTGCTCGACCGGGTACTCCTGGAGGTACCCGGAGCCGCCGAACGTCTGGAGCGACTGCGCCAGCTGCTCGTACGACTTCTCGGAGCCGTAGCCCTTGACGATCGGGAGGAGCAGGTCGTTGAGGCCGTGCAGCGCCTTGGCGTCCTCGCCCGCGGCCTCCTTCTCCTGGATCGCGTCCTGGACGGAGGCCGTGTAGAGAACGAGGGCGCGCATGCCCTCCGCGTACGCCTTCTGCGTCATCAGCGAGCGGCGCACGTCGGGGTGGTGCGTGATGGTGACCTTCGGCGCGGCCTTGTCCATGAACTGCGACAGGTCGGTGCCCTGGACGCGCTCCTTGGCGTACTCCAGCGCGTTCAGGTAGCCCGTGGAGAGCGTGGCGATGGCCTTCGTGCCGACCATCATGCGGGCGAACTCGATGATGCGGAACATCTGGCGGATGCCGTCGTGCTTGTCGCCGATGAGCCAGCCCTTGGCGGGGTGGCGGTCGCCGAACGTCATCTCGCAGGTGTTGGACGCCTTGAGGCCCATCTTGTGCTCGACGTTCGTCGCGTACACGCCGTTGCGCTCGCCCAGCTCGCCGGTGGTCCAGTCGAAGTGGTACTTCGGGACCAGGAAGAGGGAGAGGCCCTTGGTGCCCGGGCCCGCGCCCTCGGGGCGCGCCAGCACGTAGTGGAGGATGTTCTCCGACATGTCGTGCTCGCCCGAGGTGATGAAGCGCTTCACGCCCTCGATGTGCCAGGAGCCGTCCTCCTGCTCGACGGCCTTGGTGCGGCCGGCGCCGACGTCGGAGCCGGCGTCCGGCTCGGTCAGCACCATCGTCGAGCCCCACTGCTTCTCGACGGCGATCTCGGCGACCTTCTTCTGCGCCTCGTTGCCCTCCTCGAAGAGGATGCCGGCGAACGCCGGGCCCGAGGAGTACATCCAGACGGCCGGGTTGGAGCCGAGCAGCAGCTCCGCGTAACCCCAGATCAGGGAGCGGGGCGAGGTGGTGCCGCCGATCTCCTCCGGCAGGCCCAGGCGCCAGTACTCGGACTCCATGAACGCCTGGTACGACTTCTTGAACGTGTCGGGGACCGGCGCGGTGTTGGTCTCCGGGTCGAAGACCGGCGGGTTGCGGTCGGCGTCCGCGTAGGAGTCGGCGAGCTCGTTCTCGGCGAGGCGGGCGACCTCCTCGAGGATGCTCTTCGCGGTGTCGACGTCCATCTCCGTGAACGGTCCGGTGCCGTACAGCTTGTCGCGCCCGAGGACCTCGAAGAGGTTGAACTCGATGTCGCGGAGATTCGACTTGTAGTGCCCCATGGGAAGGCTCCGTAATCAATAGCAGTGGCGCGCAGCGCCCCGTGGAGGGGTGGCCCGGACCTATCAGGTGACCTCTCCGATGATGCTACCCGTCAGTAATAAGACGCAACCCCCTGAGCCCCGGATGTGGCCGATTACTCTTTGTTCCATGTACGGCTACGACCAGAACCAGGGCGCGCAGCAGCCGATGGGGGGCGGCTACGGCGAGCAGCCGCTGTACCCCGAACCCTCGCCGCCGTCGCTGGGTGACGCGGTACGGGCCTTCACGACCGGCTCGCTGGCCGCCGAGGACTTCCAGCAGATCTTCGCGACCTCGAAGGTCTACTGCCCGCGCGGCGACAACCCGGGCTTCCTCGCGCTGCACAACACCCAGCAGCCGGTGATCCCGATGTTCACCACGCTCAAGGAGCTGCGGCGGTACGCGGGCAAGGACTCCAAGTACTTCGTGATCACCGGCGCCGAGGTGATCGACCTGCTGCCCACCGGCTACGGCTTCGTCCTGGACATGGAGGGCGAGCACCGGATGGTCTTCGACGCCAAGGCCGTCGAGCAGATGGTCGACTTCGCTATGCGCCGCATGTACGGCTAGACATCGTCGCTCGAAGCTTCCGGAAGGGGCCCGTACCGCTCTCGGTACGGGCCCCTTCCGGCTGTCCGGGGGCGCGCGGGAATGGGGGCGCCTTGCAAGATGTTCACCGTTCAACTAAATTGATGGCAGTACCGTCCCCCGGAGGTGGCTCCCATGCCCGCAGTGACCGTCGAGAACCCGCTGACCCTGCCCAAGGTGGCCGCTTCCGGCGACGCCGCGGCCCGTCCCGTGCTCGCCGTGACCACGGCGCCGAGCGGCTTCGAGGGCGAGGGCTTCCCGGTCCGCCGCGCCTTCGCGGGGATCAACTACAAGTACCTCGACCCGTTCATCATGATGGACCAGATGGGTGAGGTGGAGTACGCGGCGGGCGAGCCGAAGGGCACGCCCTGGCACCCGCACCGCGGCTTCGAGACCGTCACCTATCTGATCGACGGCAGCTTCATCCACCAGGACTCCCACGGTGGCGGCGGCACCATCGGCAACGGCGACACCCAGTGGATGACCGCCGGGTCCGGGCTCCTGCACATCGAGGCGCCGCCGGAGTCCCTGGTCATGTCCGGCGGCCTCTTCCACGGCCTCCAGCTCTGGGTGAACCTGCCGAAGGCCGACAAGATGATGGCCCCGCGCTACCAGGACATCCGCGGCGGCCAGGTCCAGCTGCTCGCGTCCCCGGACGGCGGCGCGCTGCTCCGGGTGATCGCCGGTGAGCTGGACGGCCACGAGGGCCCCGGCATCACGCACACCCCCATCACGATGATCCACGCCACCGTGCGCCCCGGCGCCGAGGTGACACTGCCCTGGCGCGAGGACTTCAACGGCCTCGCGTACGTGCTCGCCGGGCGCGGCACCGCCGGTGCGGAGCGCCGCCCGGTCCACATGGGCCAGACCGCCGTCTTCGGCGCCGGCTCCTCGCTGACCGTGCGCGCCGACGAGAAGCAGGACGGCAACACCCCGGACCTGGAGGTCGTCCTGCTCGGCGGCCGTCCGATCCGCGAGCCGATGGCGCACTACGGGCCGTTCGTGATGAACAGCCAGGCCGAACTGAAGCAGGCCTTCGAGGACTTCCAGGCCGGCCGCCTCGGCACCGTCCCCGCCGTCCACGGCATGTGACCCGCCCTCCCGCCCCCGCCGCCGGTGTGTGACGCTCCGTCACTCGTACGGCGGCGCGGGCGGGACACCGCCGCCCGGCCGTGATCGGCTGGCAGGGTGCAGACCCCGAAGCCACTCCTGCCCGAGGGCGCCCGGCGGACCGCCGCCTGGTGCGGTGTCGTCCTGCTGGTCACCGGTGTCGCCGCCGTCGCCGTCTGGCTGTGCATCGTCTTCAAGACCGCCGTCACACCCGTGCTGCTCGCCCTGCTCGGTACGGCGCTGCTCGGCCCCGTCCACCGCCGGATGACCTCCCACGGCGTCAACCGCTCGCTGGCCGCCGCGGTCACCTGCGCGGTGCTGCTCGCCGTGGTCGGCGGCGCCGGCTACATCGTCGTCGCCGCGCTGGTCGAGACCGGTGACCAGATCGTCCAGTCGCTGAAGGACGCCGGGCAGTGGGTGGTCGACCACTTCCAGGTCGCGGACGACATCGATGTGAACGACCTGGAGGCCAGCGGCCGCAAGCTGGTCGAGAAGTTCGGCGCGACCGCCGCGGGCGGGCTCCTGACCGGACTCAGCCTCCTCGGCTCCCTCGTCGCGACCAGCGTCCTGGCGCTGCTGCTGACCTTCTTCTTCCTGCGCGACGCGGACCGGGCCGCGCACCTCGCGCACTCCCTCGCGCCGCGCGGCACCGGCGACATGGTCGAGGCGATGGGCCGGCGGGCCTTCGAGGCCGTCCAGGGCTTCATGCGCGGCACGACGCTCATCGCCCTGATCGACGCCGTCTGCATCACGGTCGGGCTGCTGATCCTGCGGGTGCCGGGCGCGGTGGGGCTCGGGGCGCTGGTGCTGGTCGGCGCCTACATCCCGTACCTCGGGGCGTTCATCTCCGGGGCCGTCGCCGTGCTGGTGGCCCTCGCGGACCGGGGGTTCGCGATCGCGCTCTGGGCGCTCGGCGTGGTCCTCGCCGTCCAGGTGCTGGAGGGCCACATCCTCCAGCCGATGATCCAGAGCCGTACGGTCCAGATGCACCCCGCGATGATCCTCATCGCCCTGACGGCGGGCGCGAGCGTCGCGGGCATCCTCGGGATGCTGCTCGCGGTCCCGCTCTGCGCGGCGGCCTTCGGCATCATCGGCGAACTCCGCAAGGGGCGCGTCGGGCTGGAGGACGGCGCCTAGTCCAGATCCAGGTCGGGGAAGGCCGGTTCCGGGTGCTCGGCCTCGTTCAGCTCGAACCAGATCGACTTGCCCGCACCCTGCGGATCGACCCCCCACTTGTGCGCGAGCATCTCCATCAGCACCAGGCCCCGGCCGCTGGAGGCCATCTCGCCGGGCCGCCGCTTGTGCGGCAGCTCGTCGCTGCCGTCGGACACGTCGACCCGCAGACAGCGCTTCCCCGGCGTCCCGGTCGCCTGGGCGACCATCAGCGCGTCCCCGTCCGTGTGCACCAGGACGTTCGTGGCGACCTCGGAGAGCAGCAGCACCGCCGCGTCGACCTGGTCCGGGTCCGCCCAGTCGTGCAGCAGCTCCCGCAGCAGCTGCCGGGCCGTGGAGATCCGCTCCGGTTCGGCCTGGGCGATGGACAGCGCGGTCCGCCGGGGCGCGGGCGGGGAGGTGAGGGAGCCCTCGCGCCGCAGCAGCAGCACCGCGACGTCGTCCTCGCGCCGGTCCGCGAGCGGCCCGGTCGTGTAGTGCGAGCCCGGCCCGTGCACCGCCTGCACCAGGGCGTCCGCCAGCTTCTCCAGGTCGCCGGTGTGCCGTTCCAGGATCGGCCGGAGCCGGACCCAGCCGGTGGCCAGGTCGTGGCCGCCCGTCTCGATCAGCCCATCCGTGCAGAGCATGATCGTTTCCCCGGCCTCCAGCACGATCCGGGTCGTCGGATAGTCCGCGTCCGCCTCGACGCCCAGCGGCAGCCCGCCCTCGGTCTGCCGGATGACCGCGGTGCCGTCGGCGGTCATCACCACCGGGTCCGGGTGGCCCGCCCGCGCGATGTCCAGCACACCGGTCTCCGGGTCCGCCTCCGCGTACAGGCAGGTCGCGAAGCGCGCGGCCGTCGAGTCGTCGTCCTCGCCCGGGTCGGTGAGGCCGGAGAGGAAGCGCGAGGCGCGGGCCAGCACCGCGTCGGGGCGGTGCCCCTCGGAGGCGTACGCGCGCAGCGCGATCCGGAGCTGGCCCATGAGGCCCGCCGCCCGCACGTCATGGCCCTGGACGTCGCCGATCACGAGGGCGATGCGGCCGCTGGGCAGCGGGATCAGGTCGTACCAGTCGCCGCCGATCTGGAGGCCGCCGCCGGTCGGCACATAGCGCGCCGCCACGGTCATCCCCGGGATGCCCGGGCCGAGCGAGGGCATCATCGTGCGCTGGAGGCCCAGCGACAGCTCCCGCTCCGTGTCCGCCGCGCCCGCCCGGGCCAGCGCCTGGGCGAGCATCCGGGCCACGGTCGTCAGCACCGACCGCTCGTCCGGCGAGAACGCCACCGGGTGCCGGAAGCCGGCCATCCAGGTCCCTATCGTGCGCCCGGCCACGATCAGCGGCAGGAAGGCCCAGGAGCGGCGCCCGAACCGCCGGGCCAGCGGCCAGGTGGCGGGGTAGCGGGCGCGGTACTCCTCCGGCGTCGGCAGATAGATCGCGCGGCCCGTCCGGACGACCTCGGTGGCCGGGTAGTCCGTGTCCAGCGGCATGTCGGTGAAGGGACCCTCGTCGCTGAGGGAGTGCCCGTGCTGCCCGACGACCGTCAGCCGCTCGCCCTCGACGCCGAAGACCGCCAGGCCGTCCGGCGAGAACCCGGGCATGGAGAGCGAATAGGCGACCCGCAGCACCTCCGTGGTCGACCCGGCCTCCGCCAGGGCCCGCCCCGCGTCCAGCAGGAACGCCTCGCGGGAGCGCCGCCAGTCGCCGGTGATCGCGGTGTGCGTACCGGCCGTGCCCGGCGGGGGCTCGGCCACCTCCTGGAGGGTGCCGATGAGCACGTAGTCCTCGCGGCCCTCGCCGGCCGGGACCGGCTTGGAGCGGCTGCGCACGGTGCGCAGGACCCGGCCGCTGCCGTCCACGATGCGCAGCCGGGCCTCGGCCAGGGTGCCCTCCGCCACGGCAAGGCCGATCACCCCGGCGATCTCGTTCCAGTCGACGGGGTGGAAGCGGGAGCGGACCTCCGATTCGCGGAAGACGCCGGGCTCGGCGGGCAGCTCCAGGAGACGGGCGGCCTCCGCGTCGAGCGTGACCGTCCCGGCTCCGTTGTCCCAGCGCCACAGCCCGGTCGCGGTCGCGGCCAGCACATCCTCGGTGCGCATTGCCCCACTTTAAACCGGCATGCGCGGCGAGGGCACGGGTGCCGGTCCCCGGACGATCTTGGCGCGGGCAATGACAATGAAACGCTCCGGTCGCGGGCGGTAGCCTGGGAGGGCTGAATCTCCCCCAACCGCGAAGACTGGATGAACGACGATGCATCGGTACAGGTCCCACACCTGCGGCGAGCTCCGCGCCTCTGACGTCGGCACCGACGTCCGGCTGAGCGGCTGGCTGCACAATCGCCGAGACCTGGGCGGCATCCTCTTCATCGATCTGCGCGACCACTACGGTCTCGTGCAGCTCGTCGCCCGCCCCGGTACGCCGGGCAACGAGGCCCTGGCGAAGCTCACCAAGGAGACCGTCGTCCGGATCGACGGCAAGGTCTCCGCGCGCGGCGCCGAGAACGTCAACCCGGACCTGCCGACCGGCGAGATCGAGATCGAGGTCTCCGAGGTCGAGGTGCTGGGCGAGGCCGGCCCGCTGCCCTTCACGATCAACGCCGAGGACGGCGTGAACGAGGAGCGGCGCCTGGAGTACCGCTTCCTGGACCTGCGCCGCGAGCGCATGCACCGCAACATCATGCTGCGCTCCGCCGTGATCGCCGCGATCCGCTCCAAGATGGTCGCCCTCGGCTTCAACGAGATGGCCACGCCGATCCTCACCGCGACCTCCCCCGAGGGCGCCCGTGACTTCGTCGTCCCGTCCCGGCTGAACCCCGGCAAGTTCTACGCGCTGCCGCAGGCCCCGCAGCAGTTCAAGCAGCTGCTGATGATCTCGGGCTTCGACCGCTACTTCCAGATCGCGCCCTGCTTCCGCGACGAGGACGCCCGCGCCGACCGTTCGCCCGGCGAGTTCTACCAGCTCGACGTCGAGATGTCCTTCGTGGAGCAGGAGGACGTCTTCCAGCCGATCGAGAAGCTGATGACCGAGCTGTTCGAGGAGTTCGGCAACGGCCGCCACGTCACCTCGCCGTTCCCGCGCATCCCGTTCCGCGAGTCGATGCTGAAGTACGGCAACGACAAGCCGGACCTGCGCGCCAAGCTGGAGCTGGTCGACATCTCCGACGTCTTCGCGGACTCGGAGTTCAAGGCGTTCGCCGGCAAGCACGTCCGTGCCCTTCCGGTGCCGGACACGGCGGGCCAGTCCCGTAAGTTCTTCGACGGCCTCGGCGACTACGCCGTGCAGCAGGGTGCCAAGGGCCTCGCCTGGGTCCGCGTCGGCGAGGACGGCACGCTGGCCGGCCCGATCGCCAAGTTCCTCACCGAGACCGACGTCAAGACGCTCACCGAGCGCCTTTCGCTCGTCCCGGGCCACGCCGTCTTCTTCGGCGCCGGCGAGTTCGACGAGGTCTCCAAGATCATGTCCGCCGTCCGCGTCGAGGCCGCCAAGCGGGCCGGCCACTTCGAGGAGGGCGTCTTCCGGTTCTGCTGGGTCGTCGACTTCCCGATGTACGAGAAGGACGAGGAGACCGGCAAGATCGACTTCTCGCACAACCCCTTCTCGATGCCCCAGGGCGGCCTGAAGGACCTGGAGGAGAAGGACCCGCTGGACATCCTCGCCTGGCAGTACGACATCGTCTGCAACGGCATCGAGCTGTCCTCCGGCGCCATCCGGAACCACGAGCCCGAGCTGATGATCAAGGCGTTCGAGATCGCCGGCTACGACCGCGAGACCGTGGAGCGCGAGTTCGCGGGCATGCTCAAGGCGTTCCGCCTCGGCGCCCCGCCGCACGGCGGCATCGCCCCGGGCGTCGACCGCATCGTGATGCTGCTGGCCGACGAGCCGAACATCCGCGAGACGATCGCCTTCCCGCTCAACGGCAACGCGCAGGACCTGATGATGGGCGCGCCCACCGTCCTGGAGGAGACCCGCCTCCGCGAGCTCAACATCCAGCTCCGCAAGCCGGCCGCGCCGGCGAAGGACGCGCAGAAGTAACCGCACCCCGCGTCTCGCGGTTTCACGTGAAACAGCCCCCGGCCGCCACCGGCCGGGGGCTGTTCGCGTGACGGGCCCTCAGCGGTTCCGATTAAGTACACGAATCACCTGAACGGCTACGGCCGGATGGGCTCCGCCCCGGATTGGGGGGTGACGCGGGCGGCAATGACTGGGTGGGCCGACACCGGCGCATTCACTGCTGAGGAGCCCTCCGTGCCCGTGCCCCCTTCGCGCGCGCCCCTGCGCCTGCCGCACGTCGTCTGCTCCCTGGTCCTGCTCGCGCTGATCGCCGGCTGCGGGGCGGGCGGCTTCGCCGGTACGGAGACGAGCGGTGGAGCCGCGGAGCAGGCACGGATCAGCGGCGTACCGGGGCCGCCCGGGGCCGCCGCGTCCGCCGCCGCCCCCGCCGCCGGGGCACCGGGGACACCCGTGGAGCCGGAGCCGGCCGCCTCGCCGCAGCCCACGGAGCTGCCCGGCCTCGGGCCGAAGACCCGGGCGGCGGTCCCGGCCACGGCCCGGCAGGCGTTCGTAGTGACCGGGGACTCGGTGGACTCCAACCGGTCGACCGCCGTCCTCTACACCCGGGACGGGCCCGCCGGGCCGGGCTGGCGGGCCACGCTGGGCCCCTGGCCCGCCCACAACGCCCTCAACGGCTGGACCGACGAGCACTGGGAGGGCGATCTGCGCTCACCGGTCGGAGTCTTCACGCTGACCGCGGCGGGCGGCCGCCTCGCGCCTCCGGACACGGCCCTCCCGTACGACCTGAGCCCGGACTTCCGCGTGACGGGCGAGGGGTTCCACGGCGAGCCGCTGGAGGGCTCCTTCGACTACGTCGTCGCCATCGACTACAACCGCCTCCCCGGCACCTCCCCGCTCGACCACACCCGCCCCCTCGGTGAGGAGCGCGGCGGCGGGATCTGGGTGCATGTGGACCACGGCGGGCCGACCCAGGGCTGTGTCTCGGTCACCGAGGACCGGATGAGGGAACTCCTGGGCGCCCTCGACCCGGCCATGGAGCCCGTGATCGTGATGGGCGACGCGGAGTCGCTGGGCCGCTGAACCGGCCCCCGCCGGAGAGCTTTGCGAAACCTCCCTTCCCGTATCAAGGACCCATCCTGGGAGGGAGTGGACACGCATGCACGAGGCGAGGGACATCACGATGCGGGTACTGGTCGCCGAGGACGAGGAAATCCTCGCGGAGCTGGTCGCCACCGGGCTGCGGCGCGCCGGCTTCGCCGTCGACACGGTGTACAGCGGTGATGCCGCCCAGGCGTACCTGGGGCTGCACGACTACGACGTGGTCGTCCTGGACCGCGATCTGCCCCGGGTGCACGGCGACGACGTGGCGCGCGGGCTCGTCGCCTCCGGCTCCCGGACCCGGATCCTGATGCTGACGGCCGCCGGCTCCATGGAGGACCGGGTCGCCGGGCTCGACCTGGGCGCCGACGACTACCTCGGCAAGCCCTTCGAGTTCCCCGAGCTGGTCTCCCGCGTACGCGCCCTGCGGCGGCGCAGCGCCCGCCCCGTGCCGCCGCAGCTGGAGCGGTACGGCATCCGGCTCGACACCGTACGGCGCTCGGCGACCCGGGACGGGCGGGACCTGGACCTGTCCCCGAAGGAGTTCACCGTGCTCCAGCTGCTCCTTGAGGCGGACGGCGGGACGGTCAGCGCGGAGGAGCTGCTCGAACGGGCCTGGGACGCCAACGCCGACCCCTTCACCGGTGCCGTCCGGGTCTGCATGAGCAAGCTGCGGAGCAAGCTCGGTGAACCGGCCGTGATCCGTACCGTCCAGGGCGTGGGGTACGCGCTGTGAAGCGACTGGCCCGGCTGCCGCACTCCACGATCAGGACCCGCATCGCCCTCGTCTACGGCGGGGTCTTCCTGGTCCTCGGCACGGCCCTGCTGGCCACGGTCAATCTGGCCTCCCGCGCCGGTACGGACTCGCAGGCACGGGCCATCGCGGACACCGCCGTGGTGGTCCAGCCCGGGTACGCGGTCAACGGTCCGCTCGTCAGCCGCCACCGGCTCGGGCCGCCGACCGTCTACGACCTCACCGACCACGTCAGCGACGCGGCCGGCCACCAGCTGCTCATCTGGTCCGCCGCCGCGCTGCTGGTGATGACGGCCTGCGCGGTGGGCGTCGGCTGGTGGACGGCGGGCCGGGTCCTGCGGCCCGTCCACGCCATGACCGCCAAGGCGCGCAAGCTCTCCGCGCACACGCTCCACGAGCGGATCGCCTCCAGCGGGCCCGACGACGAGCTGAAGGAGCTGGGCGACACGCTCGACGCGCTGCTGGCCCGGCTGGAGCGGGCCTTCGACAGCCAGCGCCGGTTCATCGCCAACGCCTCGCACGAGCTGCGCACCCCGCTGGCCACCCAGCGCACGGCGATCCAGGTCGGCCTGGACGATCCGACGCCGGAGGACCTGGTCCGCACCCGGCAGACGCTGCTGGACAACAACCGGCGCAGCGAACGGCTCATCGACGGGCTGCTCGTCCTGGCCCGCAGCGAGCGGGGGCTCGACAAGAGCGAGCGGGAACCGGTGGACCTGGCCCGGGTGGTGGCGGAGGAGGCGGCCCGGCATCCGGGCGCCCGGCTCGACACCCGGCCCTGCCCGGTGCGCGGGAACCGGCTGCTGCTGGCCCAGCTGGTGGCGAACCTGCTGGCCAACGCGGTGACGTACAACGTGCCCGGGGGAAGCGTCGACGTGTCGGTCGTCCCGGCCGGCGGCGGGGTCCTGCTGGAGGTCCGCAACACCGGGCCGGTGGTGGACGCGGCGGACATCCCCGGGCTGTTCGAGCCGTTCCGGCGGGGCGAGGGCAAGGACCGGATGGGGCGGGGCTCCGGGCTCGGCCTGTCGATCGTGCGGTCCATCGCGCTGGCCCACGACGGTACGGTCACGGCGGTGCCGGGCCCCGGGGGCGGGCTCGCCGTGACCGTCCGTCTGCCGGCGTCTCAGGAACGCGTGGCCACCCATGCGGGGAGCGCGGCCAGCAGCTCGCGGTAGAGCGTGGCGTCCGGGACCTCGCGGGGGCGGGGCCCGCGTGGAGGAAGCCGGTGTTCGGGGCGTCCAGCTTCCGCAGGAAGTCGAAGCCCTTGGAGTCCGTCTCGCCGAACGCGACGAACTGGAAGAACAGCGGCAGCCGGGCCGCCGCGTCGATCGCCTGGCGGGCCGCCTGCCGGACGTCCGGGGGACCGTCCGTCTGGAAGACCACCAGCGCGGGGCCGGTCGACCCGGACGCCTCGTAGTGCGCGACGACCTCCTCGACCGCGCGGTGGTAGTTCGTCCGGCCGAGCCGGCCGAGGCCCGCGTTGAGGGCGTCGATCCGGCCCTCGTGGCCGTCCAGCTCCACCGTGCCGGTGCCGTCGATGTCGGTCGAGAAGAACACGACCCGCACGGTGGCGCTCTCGTCCAGGTGCGCGGCGAGCGCGAGCGTGCGGTCGCCCAGGTGCTGGGCGCTGCCGTCCTTGTAGAACGGGCGCATGGAGCCGGAGCGGTCCAGGACCAGGTAGACGGTGGCGCGCAGCCCGGTCAGCCCGTGCGCCTTCAGCCCGGCCTGCGCCGCCTTGTACGCCCCCGCCAGCTCGGGCGCGCGCGCCTTGACCTTGGCGAGGGTGAGCGCGGGCTTGCCCGGGGCGGCCGGGGCCGCCTCGGGCTCCGGGTCCATGTCGATGATGATCGGCGCGGTGGCCTCGACGGCCGGCGCCGGGGGCGCGACGGGGGCCGGTTCGGCGACCGGCTCCGGCTCCGCCACGGGGGCGGGGGTCTCCGCGACCGGCTCGGGCTCGGCCACCGGCTCCGGCTGCGGGGTCCCGCTCGCCGCGACCGGCTCGGGCTCGGGCGTCTCCGAGGCCACGACGGGCTCGGGCTCCGCGATGGCCCCGGCGGCCGGCTTCGGGGCCTCCGGCGCCTCCGGCTCCACGACGGGCGCGGGGGCCTCCGACGCCTTCGGGTCCGCCACCGGTTCGGGCGCCTCCGGCTCGGGCGCCTCCGGCTCGGGCGCCTCCGGCTCGGGCGCCTCCGGCTCGGGCGCCTCCGGCTCGGGCGCCTCCGCCTCGGCGGCCGTCACCGGGGCCTCGGGCGCCTCCGGCGCCACCGCGTCCGGGCTCTTGCCCTGGGCCGGGACCGTGGGCGTGGCCGGGTTGTCGAAGGCGGCGGCCACCAGGTCCGACGCCTTGGCGTCCGACGAGGGCGTCTCCGTGTCCTCGTCCGAGGACGCGGGGGCGGGCACCGAGATCCTGAGGGGTGCCTCGTCCGGCTCCGGCTCCGTGGCACTCGCGTGCGCGCCCTGGGGCGGGACCGTGGCCGTCGTCGGGTCGTCCTGTTCCGTGCGGTCACGGCCGAACACCTTGCGCAGCAAGCTCCGAATGCCCATGGGCGAGCCTTTCGCGTGAGTTGGGTGCGATGAATGTCCGTACTGCGGGAATTGATCCCTGGCCAGGGCGGATACGTAAGGTTAGCGGCCGGATAAGGCCGTTCGACGGCACGGCCCGCATGTGGGACAACCGAGAGCGAACCGAGCCCGGACCGAGTCCTGAGGCCCCGTAGGGGCGTTCACCGTGCCCCCACTTCACCTGCACCGCGTAGGCGTCGAGTTGACGCGGGAGCGTACCGTCCCGGCCCACCGCCTAGAGTCGGACGCATGGTTTCGGGTGAGGCTCCGCAGGCGGAGGGCAGCGTCCGGGTCGATGTCTGGATCTGGTCGGTCCGGCTCACGAAGACCCGGGCGCAGGCCGCTGCCGCCTGCCGTGCGGGTCATGTGAAGGTCGCGGGCGAACGCGCCAAGCCCGCGCAGTCGGTGCGCGTCGGCGACGAGGTACGGCTCCGGCACGCGGGCCGGGACCGGGTCGTCGTCGTGTCGAAGCTGGTGAAGAAGCGGGTGGGCCCGCCCGTGGCCGCCGAGTGCTTCGTCGACAACAGCCCGCCCCCGCCGCCGCGCGAGGCCGCCATCCAGGTCCCGGTACGCGACCGGGGCGCGGGCCGGCCCACGAAGCGGGACCGCCGCGAGATGGACCGGCTGCGCGGAACGGGCCCCGGCCCCACGGAGTAGCCGCGCCCGTACGGCAGTCACGCCCCGCGTCAGCCGCGCAGCACGATCACCGTCTTGCCGCGCGCCCCGCCCGCCCGGTTGCGCGCCAGGGCCAGCGGCGCATCCGCCAACGGGACTTCGGCGTCGACGGGCACGCGCAGGATGCCCTCCGCCGCACCCGCCGCCAGCACGTCCAGCAGGACCGGGCTCGGGTCGAGACGGAAGTCGACGCCCCTGACGCCCTCGGGCAGCCGGGCCCCGGCCGCGGCGCCCCGGGTGGAGAGCGCGACACCGCCCGGCCGGGCCGCAGCCGCGTGCGCCGCGAACGCGTCCGGGGCCGCCGACGCCAGGTCGGCCAGCGCGTCGATGCCGTCCGGGCAGGCCCTCCGCAGCGCGTCGGCGGGCGGGCCGTCCGTCAGGTCCACCGAGGCGGCGGCGCCCAACGACCCCATTCTGGACCGCTCGTCACCGCGCACCGCCGCGATCACCCGGACGTCGCGGGCCCGGGCGAGCTGGGTCAGGCAGCAGCCGACGCCGCCCGCCGCCCCGACGACCAGCAGGGTCTCGTGGCCGCGCAGGGCGACCGCCTCCAGGATCTGGGCGGCGGCCATCCCGGCGGACGGCAGCGCGGCGGCGGCCCGGGGGGTGAGGCCGCGCGGGACGAGGGTGATGGCGGAGTCCTGCTCCACGCACAGGTACTCCCCGTAGGAGCCGCACGCGTCGGCCACGGCCGCCCGGCCGAAGACCGGGTCGCCCACCCGGAAGCGGTTCTCGCCGCCGCCGATCATGTCGACGCGGCCCGCGTAGTCCAGGCCGACGACGAACGGGAAGGTCCGGGGCGCCGGGGCGAGTCCACCGGCGGAGCCGTCCGTGACCTGCCAGTCCAGCGGGTTGAGCGAGGCGTATTCGACCCGCACCCGGACCTCGCCGGGCCGGGGCTCCGGCTTGGGCAGCTCGACCAGCACCGGGTCGGCCCGCAGCGCGCTGACGGCGATGGCTCGCATCCGTACACCTCCCAGTCGGGCCGCTCCGGCGGGAGCGGACGCGTCATTCCGCCGGGGCCGGCAGCACCCGCTGGGCCCAGATCCGGGCCGCCACCGCGCACACCGCGACGGCCAGACCCAGGCCGAAGACGATCCACACCGTGGTGCGCAGCGAGGAGGTCAGCGCGTCGAAGACGGCAGCGGCGGCGCCGGTGTCGCTGTCCGGGACCTCGTCGAGCACCCGGTCGCGGGCCAGCGCGAGCAGTCCGCGCAGCACCAGCGCGCCGAGCGCGAAGCCCGCACCGGCCACGGCGGTACCGGACAGCGTGGCCAGGGCGCGGGCCCGGCGGCCTGGCCCGCCGCGCAGCCAGGCGAGCGCGACGGCGAGCAGCGCGAACAGGACCGTGCCGACGGCCGGCCACACGCTCGCGGCGCGCAGCCACCGGAAGCTCTGCCGCAGCTGGTCGGCGCGGTCGGCGGAGACCAGCTGGATGTCGGTGTGCTGGACGGGGATCTGGTCGGCGAACGGCACCCCGTTGTCCACCAGGTTCTGCTTCACCTGTTCCGTCACGGGCGCCAGGTCGATCGTGACGCTCTCGCCGCTCTGCCCGTCCAGCGCGGCGGTGACCGTCTCGTGCGCGGTGCGGTTGGCGGCGGTCCAGGCGTCCTGGAAGGCTTCCGTGGTGGTGAAGGACTCCACGGCCTGGTGGAGGAAGTCGCGCACGGTGCTCTGGAGCGGTCCGACGTCGATCTGCTTCATCGCGTTGTCGGTGATCAGGTCGGCGACGGTGGACCGCACGTCCGGGTCGTCGGCGAGCGGAGCGACGGCGGAGACGTAACGGTCCGTGTCGTCGATCTCCAGGTCGACCCAGGCGGACAGCGCGCTCAGCGGCACCAGGACGGCCAGCAGCACCAGCAGTACCGCCGACAGGGCCACCGAGAAATACGTCCGCACCCCTCCAGGGAATCCCGGATGGCGCCGGGGCGCCCCGGGCCGTGGGCCATCCGAGTTGCCGGGCGGCCCGACCAGGTGTGCTCTGGAGGGAAAGCGGGGGTGACGGAAGGAGCTCTCTGCCATGGCCGCACAAGCTTCGGTGCCGGCACGCGGGAGGCACGCGATGCCCGCCCGGCACCGCCCGGTCCTCAGCTGGGCGATCCCGGTCACGCTGGGCGTGATCATGGGCTGCTACGCGACCGCCATCGTCCGCGGCGGCGGGGTCCTCACGGGCACCCGGCTCGCCCTCGGGCTCGTCTCGGGCGCCGTGCTCGCGGTGCTCTGCTTCGGGCTCGGCCGCATCCAGAACCGGCTGCCGCGCGAGCTGCGGGCCGCCGCGTACGGGGTGCTGACCGGCGGCTCGATCGGCTTCCTCTACAGCCTGTCCGGAGCGAGCATCCTGTCCGCGTCGGTGATCGGGCTGATCCTCGGAGCCGGCGGACTGCTCGCCGCGTACTACTACTTCTACACGCGGGAGTGACGCCCGCGCCCACCCGCACGTCGGCGATCCTTGACCTTCTCCATGGGGGAAGGCCAAGGATCGAGTGTGCCGGGGCGGGAAGTCCGCCCGGTATGAGGAGGCGTGCGGTGACGGAGTACGGGCAGGGGCGGGGCCCCGGCGCGGCGCTGGTGACGATCGGGGCGTTCGCCCGGCTCTCCCGGCTGTCCGCGAAGGCGCTGCGCCGCTACGACGAGCTCGGTCTGCTCCCGCCGGCCCTGGTCGACCCGGTGAACGGCTACCGGTATTACGACCCGGCGCAGGTGCGGGCGGCCCGGCTGGTGGCCTGGCTGCGCCGGATCGGGATGCCGCTCGCCCGGATCAGGGAGGTGATCGCGCTGGACTCCGGCGCGGCCGCCGCGGCGATCCGGGCGTACTGGGCGCGCGTCGAGACGGAGACGGCGGCCCGCCGTGACCTCGCGGCCTTCCTCATCGACCAGCTGTCGACGGAGGACGTCATGACATCGGTGGGCACACTCGGAATCCGCTACGCGGCCCGCACGGACACGGGCGCGGTGCGCGAGACCAACCAGGACGCGGTCTACGCCGGTGCCCGGCTGCTCGCGGTCGCCGACGGGTTCGGCGCGGGCGGGGCGGGGGCCAGCACGGCCGCGATCGAGGCCCTGAAGCCGCTCGCGCCGGGCGCGGTGCCTGCGGGCGAGCTGCTGAACACCCTGCACGACGCGGCGGAGCGGGCGGCGCTCGCGGTGCGGGACGCGGTGGCGGGGAGCGAGGCGCCGGAGGAGTCCGGCACGACGCTGACGGCGATGATGTGGACGGGCTCGCGGCTGGGGCTCGTGCACATCGGGGACTCGCGGGCCTATCTGCTGCGCGGGGGCGAGCTGTTCCGGATCACGCACGACCACAGCCTGGTCCAGTCGATGATCGACGACGGTTCGCTGACGGAGGAGGAGGCGTTCTCGCACCCGCAGCGGGCGATGCTCCTCAAGGTGCTGTCCGGGGACGGCCCGTACGGCTCCGGGCCCGATGTGGACGTGCGGGACGCGCTGCCCGGCGACCGCTATCTGCTCTGCTCGGACGGGCTCTCGGCGGTGGTCGACGGCGGGGAGCTGGCCCGGGTGCTGGCCGGGGCGGACGGGCCGTCCACCGCCGTGGGCGCGCTGATCGAGCTGGCGGAGGCGGCCGGCGCGCCGGACAACGTGGCGTGTGCGGTGGCGGACGTCGTGGAGCTGTGAGGACGCGGCAGGGCCCCGCACCACGCGTGGTGCGGGGCCCTGCCCTGCGTACCGGATCAGTTGCGGACGACGGTCACCGGGCACGAGGCGTGCTGGGTGACGTGCAGGCTGACCGAGCCGAGCAGGGTCGCCTTGAAGCCGCTGTAGCCGCGCGCGCCCACGACCAGGAGGTTCGCGCCCTCCGCCCGGTCCAGCAGGGCCTGTGCCGGATTGCCGATCACGACGACCTTGCTGACGGCGGCGGCGCCCTGGGCGCCCAGCGCCTCCTCCAGCGTCTCGGTGAGCGACACCGTGGCCATGGCCTGGGGGTCGAAGTCCTCCGGGAGGCCCGGCATCATCGACGCCCAGCTGGTCGCGGGGTACTCCCAGCTGTTGACGGCCTCCACCGTGTCACCGGTCAGCTTGGCCTGGCGTACGGCCCAGTGCAGTGCCTTGACCGACGACTCGGAGCCGTCGACGCCCACCACGATCCTGCCCATCTCTGCCTCCAGCTCGGTTCCGCGGTTGTGCTCGGGTCACGTATTCCCGTACGACTCTAGTCAAAACGGGCGAAACGGCGATCTCCGGGGCCGGTCAGGCCGTGCGCAGGGCTGCGAGCTGCTGCTCGAAGGGGACTACCTCGTCGTCCAGGCCGGGTGTCCTGGACGCGCCGGAGACCGCCCGGCCGCCGCTGACGGCGTCGGCCAGCTCGCCGCCCGCGCGCCGGATGCGGGCGGGCAGGCCCTCGGTGTACTCGTCGCCGGACGCGCCCCAGTCCTCCGACGCCGCGTAGACCGAGGTCGGCAGGGTGACGGCGCGCAGGTAGGCGAAGAGCGGGCGCATCGCGTGCTCCAGGACCAGCGAGTGCCGGGGCGTGCCGCCGGTGGCGGCGACGAGGACGGGCTTGCCGGTCAGCGCCGTGTTCTCGACCAGGTCGAAGAAGGACTTGAACAGACCGCTGTAGGAGGCGGTGAACACCGGCGTGACCGCGATCAGGCCGTCCGCGCCCGTCACCGCCGCGAGCGCGTCCTCCAGGGCGGGCGGCGGGAAGCCGGACACCAGGTGGCTCGCGATGTCCCCGGCGAGGTCGCGGAGTTCGACGACCCGGACGTCGACCGGGCGGTCCTGCGTGGCGTCGAGCCGGTCCCGGGCGGCGGCGGCCAGCCGGTCGGCCAGCAGCCGGGTCGAGGACGGGTTGCTGAGGCCCGCCGATACGGCGACGATCCTCACGGGTTCGGTGGCGAACACGGTCAGCTCTCCTTCGTGGCGGCGTAGGCGGGGTGCAGCGGCGCGGTCTCGGGGACACCGGCCGGGCGCAGGGCGGCGAACTCCTTGCGCAGCACGGGGACGACCTCCTCGCCGAGGATGTCCAGCTGCTCCAGGACCGTCTTCAGCGGCAGTCCCGCGTGGTCCATCAGGAACAGCTGGCGCTGGTAGTCGCCGACCGCGTCGCGGAAGGACAGGGTCCGCTCGATGACCTCCTGGGGCGAGCCCACGGTCAGCGGGGTCTGCTCGGTGAAGTCCTCCATCGACGGTCCGTGGCCGTAGACCGGCGCGTTGTCGAAGTACGGGCGGAACTCGCGTACCGCGTCCTGGGAGTTCTTCCGCATGAACACCTGGCCGCCGAGGCCGACGATCGCCTGCTCGGCGGTGCCGTGGCCGTAGTGCGCGTACCGCTGGCGGTACAGCCGCACCATCTTCCTCGTGTGCTCCATGGGCCAGAAGATGTTGTTGTGGAAGAAGCCGTCGCCGTAGTACGCGGCCTGCTCGGCGATCTCCGGCGAGCGGATGGAGCCGTGCCAGACGAACGGCGGCACGCCGTCCAGGGGGCGCGGGGTCGCGGTGAACGACTGGAGCGGCGTACGGAACTTGCCCTCCCAGTCCACGACGTCCTCCCGCCACAGCTTGTGCAGCAGGGCGTAGTTCTCGATGGCGAGCGGGATGCCCTGGCGGATGTCCTTGCCGAACCACGGGTACACCGGGCCGGTGTTCCCGCGCCCCATCATCAGGTCCACGCGGCCGTCCGCGAGGTGCTGGAGCGTCGCGTAGTCCTCGGCGATCTTGACCGGGTCGTTGGTGGTGATCAGCGTGGTCGAGGTCGACAGGACGATGTTCTTCGTCTGCGCCGCGATGAAGCCGAGCGTGGTGGTCGGCGACGAGGGGACGAACGGCGGGTTGTGGTGCTCACCGGTCGCGAAGACGTCGAGCCCGACCTCCTCGGCCTTCCGCGCGATGGCGACGGTGGCCTTGATCCGCTCGTGCTCGCTCGGCGTCGTACCGGTGGTGGGGTCGGTGGTGACGTCCCCGACGGTGAAGATCCCGAACTGCATGGCGTCCGCCTCCTGGTCGCTGTTGTTGAACCTTGAACTATCTGAACGCCCCGTACAACGGGGGGCGGGGGCGGGGTATTCCTTCCGCCTCGGGGACCAGGACCGATGGCCGATGCGCGCGTCCCGGCGGCCCTCATACGCTGCGGCGACGCGGCCCGACGCCGCCCGACGAAGGGACCCCCGTGGCATTCACCGCCGAGACGCATGTCCGCCTCGCCCGCCCCTCGCGCGATCTCGGCGCCGCCGAGCGGTTCTGGGTGGAGGGGCTGGGGCTGACGGTCCTCTTCCGCGCGGACGCGGGGCGGGAGCCGGGAACGCATGACCTTCTCATGGTGGGGCATCCCGGCGGCCCCTGGCATCTGGAGCTGACCAGGGGGCCGGTCGACCCCCGGCCCACCGAGGAGGACCTGCTCGTCCTGTACCTGGACGGCCCGGTCCCGGAGGACCTGGTGGCCCGGCTGCTCACCTGCGGCGGTACGAGGGTCGCCTCCCCGAACCCGTACTGGAACGAGTGGGGGGTGACGGTGGAGGACCCGGACGGATACCGGCTGGTCCTGTGCCGGAGGGGCTGGCGGCCGTAGGTACGTGCGCACCCCGGCATACCCAGCCCGTCCGGCGCTTGAGGACAAGGCGCGTGCCCCGGTCCGGCGCGGAGGGTTCCGTCCTCAAGCGCCGGACGGGCTGGGTTTGTCCGGATGGGCCGGGTGCGCGGGTATTTCAAGCCCGTCCGGCGTTTGAGGACGGAAGCCTGTGCCCCGGTCCGGGGTGGGAGGTCTGGGCCTCAGACGCCGGAACGGCTCGCGCGGCGGCGGCCCAGCAGCTCCGCGAGGCCGCGGCGTGTGGCCGCGATGATGACGCGGTCCGTCGGGCGGAGCACGTAGCCCGGGTGGAGGTTCCAGACGAGGGAGCCGGGGGCCACGTCCAGGGCCAGGACGCGCCAGGCGCCCTCGCGGAATGCCTGGTCCACCGTGCGGCCTTCCAGCTGGGGGTGGCCGCCCACCTCCACCGCCGCGAACAGGAGCACCTTGCGCTCGACCGGGATCGCGCCCAGGATCTGCCGGCCCATCATGGCGACCGCGAAGGACGGGCCCGCCAGATGGGAGACCGAGCGGGAGCGGGTGATCGCCTGCGGGTGCGCCGTGCGCAGCGTGCGGTAGACCGCCGTGGCGAACTCGTCGTCGAACAACCGCACCGTCACCCGCAGATTCGGCTTCAGCGAGCGCGCGTACAGCGCCGCCTCCAGGTTCGTCGTGTCGATGCTGGTCAGCGCGAGGAGCCCGCGTGAGCGGCCGATCTTGGCCGCCTCCAGGACCCCCTCGTCCGTGACGTCACCGAGCACCACCGGCACATGCAGCCGCCGGGCGAGGGGGATGCCCCGCGCGTCCGGGTCCTCCTCCACGCAGACCACCGGGATGCCCAGCTCCCGCAGGTGCACCAGGACCCGGGTGCCGATCTTGCCGAGCCCGAGCAGCACCACGTGCCCGGAGAGCCCGCGCGGCGGCCGCCGCAGCGAGGACGCGCTGCGCAGCGAGCCGAACGCCTCCAGGACCCCCGCCACCAGCAGCGGCAGGAGCATCAGGCCCGCGATGCCGGAGAGGATCTGGATCACCTGGCGGGCGGTGGGCTCACCGATCGCCGGATCGCCCATCGCGAAGAGGTCGAGCAGGGTGAGGTAGGCCGCGTGCAGCGGATGGTCGCCGGTCGTGAACGAGGACGCCACCGCGAGCCCGAGCACCGCCAGCCCGACGCCCAGCGCCGACCACCGCAGCCGCCGCGAGAAGAACTGGCTGAGCGGCGCGCCCCGGCCGCCCATCCGGGGCTTGGGGGCAGCGGGCCCGGACTGCGTGACGGCCTCCAGGACGACCGTGCCGCGCCCGGTCGCGGCGGCGATCTCCGCAGGCCCGGGCAGCAGCTGCGGTCCCTCCGCCCCGCTGCTGTCGGAGCCCTCCGCGCCCGCCGGGTCGTGGGTGGTGGAGGAGAGCAGGGCCAGGGTGCACAGGCCGGGGTTCGCCACCTGGCCGCCCGGCGGCGGGGTGCGCTCGGCGGCCCGCAGGAACAGGCCCTCGGCCCGGATCACCCGGGTCGAACCGGCGAGCGCGGTGGCCGCGAGGGCCGGCGCGGCGGTGTCCGCGTCGGACAGCACCGTGGTGGAGGCGTCGATCGCGGCCGGGTCGAGCCCGGGGGACGCGACGGCCGCCGCCTGGTCGAGCAGGGTCTCCAGATGCTGGCCCAGCTTCCGGTTGTAGAGCCGGATCACCAGCCGCACACGGGGGTTGAGCCGGCGCGCGGTCAGCGCGGCCCGGATGTTGCGCTCGTCGTCGTCGTAGACGAGGGCGACCGCCGACGCCCGGGCGATGCCCGCCTCCGCCAGCGCCTCGTCGGACGGCTCGGCCGCCTGGAGGATGCGCACCGCCTCGACACCCGCGAGGGAGTCCCCGTCCGCTCCGTGCGGCAGCCCACCGCCGTTGCGGTTCATCGCGGACGCCATCCGCCCGAACAGCGCGGCGGCGCGCCCGCGCCCGCTCAGCGGCTCGTCCGGCCTGACCGCGCCCGGCTCCGGCGGCACGACGAGGGTGACCCGCTCCCCGTACACGTAACGCAGCTCCACGGCGAGCCGCTGGGCGAGCGCGTCGTCTCCGCAGACGACCATGTGGCCGGTGAACGGGGAGGGTTGGGGTTGCTGGGGGAAGGACACATGGCCCAGCATGCCTTGCTCCCTTCCGTTGATCGAGGACGGTCAGCGGCCTTCGGGGTGCCGCGCCAGCAGGTGGCGCGGGTCGGCGGCGCGCCCGATCGCCGTCTCGACGGCCGCGATCCGGTCCGCGAGCAGCCCCAGCGCCGCCACCGCGCGGGTCATCGGATCGCCCTCGGGCCCGCCGAGCGCCTGGGTGCGGAGGTACGAGGAGCAGAGCGCCGCCCACCGCTCGGCCTGCGCGGGCGTGAGCGTGCCCCGCAGCGCGGCGAGCTTCAGGAGCGCGGCCTCGGCGCCGCTGGTCAGGGTCTGCGCCTCGCCCGCGTAGTGGTCGTCCACGACGGCGGACAGCTCGGCGTCGTTCATCACGGGCGCGATCCGCTCGGCGATCCGGTTCATGTTGCGGTACGAGCCCTGGAGCCGGAACGGCGGTTCGGTGCGGGTGGCGTCGGTCTGCGCGGCGGAGGCGATGTACGCGGCGTTGACCGCGAGCACCGTCTCCCGGGCCCGCAGCAGATGCCGCAGAACGGCGGTGATCCGCTCCACCTCGGCGGGCGCGTAGGGGTGTTCCAGCTGTTCCGGGCGGGCCGCCGGGTCGTCGGAGGCGAGCCGCAGCAGCAGCGCCAGGTCCTCGCGGGAGCGGCCGGCGAGCGGGGCGAGGACCGGGTTGGCGGTCAGCGCGTTCTCCACGAAGCTCAGCGCGAAGACGTCCTCGCGGCCGGACAGCACCTCGCCCAGATTCCACACGTCCGCCCGGTTGGCGAGCATGTCGGGCACCTGGAAGCGCGCCCCGGACTCGGTGTACGGGTTGCCCGCCATGCACACCGCGAACCGCTTGCCCCGCAGGTCGTACGTGCGCGGCTCGCCGTCCCGTACGCCCTCGACGCGGCGCGTGGCGTCGCAGAGCGGGATGAACTTCTGGAGGAGTTCCGGCGAGGTGTGCTGGATGTCGTCCAGGTAGAGCAGGGTGTTGTTGCCCGCCTCCAGGGCGAAGTTGATCTTCTCGATCTCCTGGCGCGCGGTGGCGCTGCCCGCCCGCGCGGGGTCGAGCGAGGTCACGTCGTGGCCCAGGTTCGGCCCGCTGATCTTGACGAGGACGAGCCCGAGCCGGTCGGCGACGTACTCCATGAGCGTCGTCTTGCCGTAGCCGGGCGGCGATACGAGCAGCAGCAGGCCCTGCGAATCGGTGCGGCGGTCGGCGTCGGCGGTGGAGAGCTGCTTGGCGAGGCTGTCCCCGATCAGCGGCAGGTAGACCTCGTCGAGCAGTTGGTTGCGGACGAACGCCGACATCACGCGCGGGCGGTGGTCGTCGAGCCGCAGCCGGGTCCGCTCGGCGGCGACCAGGGCGGTGCGGCGGCGCTGGTAGGCGCGGAATCCGGGGACGACTTCCCGGCGGAACTCCTCGGTCCGGGAGAGGAGTTCATCGATGCGGACGGTGAGCCGGCCGCGTTCGATGCGCGGGTGGACGCCGAGGAGTCCGTCGACGGTCTCGGTGAGCGGCGCGTCCGCCTCGTACCGGCCGAGCAGGGGCTCGGGGCACAGCTCCACGGCGACGGCCTCCGCGAGGTCGCCCGGGTCGATCTCCGTGCCGCTCGCCCCGGCGTACGAGGTGAGCCAGCCCTCCACGAGCTGGCGCCGGGCGGGCAGGTCGTCCGCGAGGGCCGCGAGGTCGTCGTCGTACGCGGACGTGCCGGTGGCGTGGCGGAACTTGTCCAGGAACGCGCGGACGGAGGCGCCCGTCGCGAAGCCCTCGGGCCCGCCGGTCAGCTCCTCGAAGAGGTAAGAGGCGACGGACCGCGCGCCCTCGCCGCCGATCACCGCCGCCCACTCCTCCTGGAGCGCGTCGACCGCCGGGGCGAGCCCGAAGGTCTCCCGGGCGCGGGCCAGCGAGCGGGCGCGGCGCGTCCAGGAGGTGCGGCGGGCCTCGTCCGTCCCATGGGCCCAGAACAGCTGGGCTGCGGCCCGGACGGCGGGCGGGAAGCGCAGCAGCCCGGCGCCCGCGTGCAGCCGCAGCAGCGCGGCCAGGATCGCGGTCGCGTCCTCGTCGTGGACACCGCGCTGGTAGCCCTCGTCGTACGCGGCGGCTGCCGACTCCCGCACGAGCGCCGCGAGTTCGCCGTCGTCCAGGGAGGCGAGCCGGTCCGCGCCGTGCTCGTCGAGGAGGCGGGCGGCCAGGTGCTCGCCCCGGTAGACCGCCGGGGACTCGGACGGGAGCGTCTGGTCCCAGTACGGGCGGGTCGCGGCGAACTCCGGGTCGGTGACCGGCATCCGGTAGTCGGTCCCGGTGACGGCGAACGCGAGCGTGCCGTCCTGCGGCACGAGGGTCAGCTCGAACGGCTGGGTGTTCACCGCGAACCGGTGCCGGCCGAGGCGGATCACGGACCCGCCGTCCGCGTACAGCTCGTCCCGGTCGCGCAGGGCCCTCCCCGCCTCCTGGCGGGCGGCGAGCAGCTGCCCGTCCAGCTCCTCCGCGCGCACGGTGTCCCCGAGCGCCCGCAGCTCCTCGGCGGTCCGGCGGATCTTGGCGACCATCGGGTCGGAGGCGAAGTAGGTGTGGACGGCGTCCGCGTCGGGGAGGGCGGCGCCGCGCCGGGCGACCGTCTCCAGGACCCGGGCGGCGGAGTCCGCGAGGCGTTCGGTGCGGCGGGCCAGCTCGTCCTGGAGGCCCTGCCTGCGCGCCGAGAACGCCTCGTACACCTCGGTCCGGCGCTCGCCCAGCTCCGCCAGGAAGTCGTCGTACTCCGCGAACCGCGCCTCCAGGTCCTCCAGCTGGAGCAGTAGCCTGGCCAGCTGCCCGTCGCAGGACTCCGGCGTGTCGGCGGCGGCCAGCGCGGCCGTGACGGCCTGCCCGAGCAGCGCGGACTCGGCGGCGAACTCGGCCCGGCCCTCGTGGTCCGCGAGGGCGCGACGGCGGGCGTCGAGCGTGGCGCGGGCGCGGTTGACGGCGCCCAGGACCTCCGCGATGCGTTCCAGGATCGACGTGCGGACCACTCCGTCGCCGATGTCGAGCCCGGCGACGACGTCCGTGACGGTGCTCAGGCCGTCCGTCATGGCGGCCAGCCGGTCCCCGAGCGCTCCGGCGTCGGTGACCGCGGCGATCTCGGCGGCCTCCTCGGTGAGGCGGGCGATGTCCTCGTGGTAGCCGGCGAACGCGTCGTCCTCGGCCAGGAAGGCGACCGCGCGGCGGGCGGCCGCCTCGATGTCCTCGGCGGTGGCGGCGGTCAGCTCCGCGATGCGCTCGGTGTCCGCGTGCCGCATCTCCGCGAGGGTCGCCAGACGGCCGTGCGCGCCGCGCAGTTCGGTGAGGCGGTCGACCCACTCGGCGGCGGTGCGCGGGGCCTCGCCACGGACGCGGCGGACCAGGGTGGTGATGCGGTCGGCGGTCTCGGTGAGCGCGTCGGCGGCCTGCCGGGTGAGGGCCTGGACCGCCTCGAACTCCGCGACGACCTGGCGCGCGGTCTCGCGCAGCTCGTCCAAGGGCTCGGCGAGGGAGCCCAGTTCGGCGTCGTCCAGCCAGTGGTAGCGGTCGCCCGCCCGTACGCAGTCCGCGACCAGCCGGTCGTACACGGCGGCGGTCGGCGTCGTCTCGGACGCGGCGTGCGCGAGGGCCAGGCAGTCGGAGATCCCGCGCACGAGGTCGGCGTTGCCGACCCGGGCCAGGGGGCCTTCGCCCGCCGGGCGGGACGCGGCGTAGGTGTCGGAGACGTACGGCGTCTGCCAGCGCTGCAAGGGGTGGACGCGCGCGGCGCTGCCCTCCACCTGGTCACGCAGAACCACCAGCGTGCCGTCGTCCAGCAGCGCGTGGCCCCGGCCCTGGAGCGGGGTGGCCACCTCCTGGCGGATCACGTTGTACGGAAGCAGCAGGCTGCGGCCGTCCTGGCGGGACCGGAAGACGTACAGCACGTCCTCGCCGTTCGGGGAGCGGACGGCCTCCTCGAAGACCGGGTCGGTGAGCGGTTGCGCGATGTCGAAGGTCCTGGCCTCGCCGGTCGTCAGGTAGAAGCCGCCGGGGAAGATGATCCCCTGGTCCTCCGGGAGCCGTTGGCAGGCCGGGCCGATGCCGTCGAGGCGGGTCACGGTGGACAGGAGCGCGTTGAAGACGAGGTAGCGCCTCGCCTCCTCCTTGTACGGGCGGACCCGCAGCAGCACGAGCGGGCCCAGCTCGGCGTACTCGACCTCGGCGTCCGCGAGCGACTGGAGGGGTTCGGTGACGGGCTCCTCGTAGATCCCCTCCTGGGTCTCCGTGTCGTTGACGGTCTTCACGGTGAGCGTGCCGCCCAGCGTGTCCAGGTACAGCTCGGCCTCGCAGCCGATGGCGATGTGCGGGTGGCGGCCCGCGACGTGGGCCTCGCGGCCGGCGGCCGTCCAGCTGAAGTCGTGCGACGGCGGGAAGACGTGGTCGCGCTCGCCGCGCGCGTCCAGGAACGCGCCGGGGGAGCCGTCGGGGTTGAGGGCCCAGCGCAGGACCCGGATGTCCTCGGCGGTGTCGCCGGTACGGAAGACCGCCAGCAGGCGGCCCTCGGTCCGGCGCAGCCGCAGCAGGCGGGCGTCGCGGAAGTAGCGGTGCAGGCCGTCGAATTCACGGACGAAGGAGGCGTCGGTGAGGGGGGTGCCGGTGCCGGGGGTGAGGTCGGCGGCGTAGAGCGCGAGCACGTCGTCGACGGCGGGGGCGTCCTGTCGGCCGGGGCCGCGTTCGAAGCCGAACAGCAGCTCGCCACCGAGTGCGACGAGGTCGCGGGGGGTGGAGGGGCGGTCCGTCCGGATCTGCTCGCTGCGGAGGAGCGTGAGGCCGGTGGCGCCGAACGCCTCGGTGCGGCGGGCGTTGAGGTCGGTGGCCCTGCGGGCGAGCTCGGTTGCGTGCGTACGGAGGCGGCGCCGCAGGACGTCGTAGTCCCCGGCGGCGGGGCGGTCACGGTGTCCACTGGGTGCTCCTTGCGGTGTGGCTTGCGGCGGTGTCCTCAACCGCCGGACGGGCTCGGACTTGCCGTCCAGGCGTCCTCAATCGCCGGACGGGCTTGGGAGGTGTGCCGGACGGACTGGAAGTGACCGCTGGGCGGGGCTTGAAGGCCAGCCCGGCCCCACTCAGCCCGTCCGGCGATTGAGGACGGACGGGGCTGGGGTGGGCGTTCAGGTCGTGGACGGGGCCCCACCCAGCCCGTCCGGCGTTTGAGGACGGACGGGGCCCGGTGGGGCGTTCGGCAGCGGACCCCTACGACACCGGCGTGCCGTTCAGGCCCGGCCGGGCCAAGCCGCTGACCGGGACGTCCGCCAGGCCCAGCGACTTCGCGTGGTCGAGCAGCGCCCGGACCTGGTCCGCACCGACCCCCGACGATGGCGCAGCCATCATCCGCATGAGCAGCGCCGACACCGTCAGGTTCTGCACATCGCCCGTCGAGACCGACGACAGCACCCGCGTCAGATCCTCCGTGAACGAGGACTCGCCGTTCAGCCACGGACCGGCAAGCGCCTTCGCCGTATCGGAGTTCCCCACGAAGCCGTCCAGGCTCTTGCCCATCGAGATGGACGACACCAGCCGGTCGAAGAAGACCGACTCGCCGCCGACGATGTCGATGTCCGCGTTCTCCAGCCCCGTCGCGAGCACCGCCGCCTGCGACTCGGCGACCTGCCGCTGCACGTCCAGACCCGCGAGCCGGATCTCCTTCTCGGCGGCCAGCCGCAGCCGGTACTCCTCGTGCCCGCGCGACGCGTCGTCCAGCGCCGCCATCGCGGCCGCCTTCTCCGTGAGGCCCGCGGCCTCCGCCTTCAGCTTCTCGCCGATCACCGCCGCGTCGGCCGACGCCTGCGCCTGCGTACCCTCCGCGTCCGCGAGGGCCTTGAGACGGGCGCCCTCGGCCTCCGCCTTGAGCCGCGCGGACGTGGCCCCGGCCTCGGCGAGCCCCGTTTTCTCGATCACCTCCGCCGCCGCGTCCCGCACCTGGACGTCCGCGAGGCCGGGCGCCGCCGACTCCGCCTGGATGCCCTCGGCGAGCCGCAGCTTGGCCTGCGCGTCGAGGTCGGCGGTCTTCAGCCGGGCCTCCGCGAGCGTCAGCTGCTCGGCCGCCCGGTGGGTGGCGGCGGCCTCCGCGGCCTCGGCGGCCTTGATGTCCTTGACCAGCCGCTCCTGCGCCTCCGCCTCGGCGGCGATGATGACCGACTTGCGGGTGCGCTCGGACTCCTCGACGGACCGGAGCGTCTTGATGGACTCCTCCTGCTCGGCGACCGTGCGGTCCACCGCGATCCGCTCGCGGATCACATCGGCGACCTCGCGGCGCTCCGCCTCGACCTCCTTCGTCGCGGCGATGCGGTTCAGCTCGGTCTCGCGCTCGCGCCCGATGACCTCCAGCATCCGGTCCTTCTCGATGCGCTCGTTCTCCACGGCGATGACCCGCTCGCGGTTCTTCTGCGCGACGGCGATCTCCCGGGCCTGGTTCTCCCGCTGGATGCCCAGCTGCTCCTCGGTCCTGATGAACGCGGCCTGGGCGCCCAGGCGTTCCTCCTCCTGGACCCGGGCGGTCACCGCCTCCTCGCGGGCCCGCAGCGTCTCGACCTCACGGCGCTGCTTGATCTCCGCCTCGGCCTGCCGGCGCTCCAGCTCCAGGATGGTCTCCCGGGCGTCGACGTCCTGCCGGGTGATCTCCTTCTGCTCGGTGCGCTGGAACTCGTTGGTGCGGACGTGCTCGATCGCGGTCAGCTCGGTGATCTTCCGGATGCCCTGGGCGTCCAGGATGTTGGCGCTGTCGAGCTGCGCCATCGGGGTCTGCTCCAGGAAGTCGATCGCCGCGTCGTCCAGGTGGTAGCCGTTCAGGTCGGTACCGATGACCCGGATGATCCGGTCGCGGAACTCCTCGCGCTTCGTGTACAGGTCCACGAAGTCCAGCTGCTTGCCGACGGTCTTCAGCGCCTCGGAGAACTTCGCCGCGAAGAACTCCTGGATGGCGACCTTGTCGCTGGCGCGCTCGGTACCGATGGACTGGGCGACCTTCTTGACGTCCTCGACGGTCTTGTTGACCCGCACGAAGAACGTGATGTGGATGTCGGCGCGGATGTTGTCCTGGCAGATCAGACCCTCGCGCCCGGTGCGCCGGATCTCGATGGTCTTGACCGAGATATCCATGGACTCGGCCTTGTGCAGCACCGGCAGGACGACGGCACCGGTGAAGGTCACGTCGACCTTCTTGGTCTTGGAGATGATCAACGCCTTGCCCTGCTCCACCTTGCGGAAGAGCCGGGTGATGATCAGCAGCACGGCTACGGCGATGAGGAGGACCACGGCGACGAGCAGGCCGAGGCCCAAGGAGATGGCATCCATGACAGTCCTTGGCGGCAGGTGGTACGGAAATGAGTGGTTTCACGTGAAACACGGCGCGGCGGCACACGGCGTCCGGGCAGCCCGGACGGGCACACCGCGCCCTTGGCGGCGGTGGCTCAGACGGCGGGGCCGGAGGCCGTACGGCCGTGCGGCGGACCCGGGTCGAGCGCCTTGTCGAAGGCCGCGACCCAGAAGAACTCCCCGGCCTCGTCGTACGCGTACAGCAGTCCGGAGCGTCCGGAGGTCAGCTCCGCGTCGACGGGCTCCAGCTGGCGCACCTGGACGGTGGCGGTGGTCCCATCGTCGGCGGTGACCTCGGCCTGGCCGAAGTCCGTGGAGACCGTGCCGGTACGGATCGTGCAGACGCGGCCCAGGAAGTCCTGGCGCGATGGCGGAGGCTGGTCGGGGAAGTAGCGCCGGAAGTGGTGGACGAGCAGCCGCACCGCACCCCAGGCGAGCAGCAGCGCCCCGGCGAGCACCGCGCAGGCCAGCACGGCGCGCAGCGGTCCGGTGGCGCCCGAGCGGTGCACCAGGACCGAACCGGTCAGGGCGGAGAACCAGCCGACGGCGATCATCAGGGACACCGAGACGGTGACCGGGACGCCTCCGACGCCCGCGAGATCGGCGTCCAGGTCGGCGTCGAAGGAGTGGTGGTCGGCCGCGCCGACCAGGACGAGCAGCCAGAAGGCGATGACGACGACCAGCGCGGCGGCGAAGAGTACGGCCGGGAAGGACAGCGTCGCGTCCAGGAATTCCCGCATCGGTATCGACCCCCTGCCGTTCCGTCGGCGGTGTCGCCGGCGTCCGCGCGGACCGGTCGGGACCCCGGTGCCGCGGCGTCGCCCTCGACGACACCGCGGCAGCCGGGTCTTCCCCCGATCCCCCGTGCACCCCCGTGTTTCCCCCGTTGGTCCCCCGGTCGGTGCTGACCGGATCGTGTCATCCGGGCCCGCCCGATCGCATTGCCGGAATGCGGCAACGTTCGCCGCTCCCCGATGCCGGGCACCGGCACCGCCCCTCGTGCGTTGGGGCTGGTGGCGGTACGGAATGGAAACGGAGGCGGACGCATGGCGGAACCGGTGATTCCCGACAGTTTTCTGGAGGGGTACGCACGGATACTCGGCGAGGCGGCCGTCTCGGGCCGCCGGCTCACCCGCGAGGAGCTGGACTCCCGCCGCACCCTGGGCCGGGAGGCCGCCGAGGCCGGCCACCAGCTCCGCGCCCTGGTCCGCATGCATCTCGCCGAGACCCGCGCCGCCTGGCCCGCCCCCGCCCCCGGCGCGACTCCGGCCGCCGTGGCCGCCGCCGCGGACAGCGTGCTGGCCGCGATGGAGCAGGCGGTCGACGCGTTCGCGGACGGCTTCGAGCGCGCCCAGCGCCTCACCGTGCGCCGCGAGGAGGCCGCCAGACGGGAGTTCATCGACGACCTGCTGTACGGGCGCAGCGATCTCGGCCGGCTCGCCGAGCGGGCCACCCGCTTCGGGCTGCGCCTCTCGCGCGCCCACGCCGTGGCGGTCGCGACCGGCCCGGAGGCGTACACCGAGACGGAGGCGGTGCCCCGGCAGGTGGAGTCGGCGATGCTGGCCCGGTTCGGCGGGCGCAAGATCCTGCTCACCACGAAGGACGGGCGCATGGTGTGCGTCGCGCCCGGCAGCCAGCCCGACGTCCTGCGCTACTTCGCGAAGCAGGCGCACGCGGCGACGGACGGCGGCCGGGTCGCCATCGGCCGCGCCCACCGGGGCCCCGGCGGCGTCGTCCAGTCGTACGACGAGGCCCTGGAAGCGCTGGACCTGGCGGACCGGATGGACCTGGACGACCCCGTGCTGTTCGCCGCCGACCTGCTGGTCTATCCGGTGCTGACCCGGGACCGGCAGGCCATGGCCGATCTCGTCCGCAGTGAGCTTGGCCCGCTCCAGAAGGCCAGGGGCGGCGCCGAACCGCTCCTCAGGACGCTGTCGGTGTACTTCGACGCGGGCTGTGTCGCCGCCGAGACCGCCCGCCGCCTCTCGCTGAGCGTCCGGGCCCTCACGTACCGCCTGGAACGCATCCACCAGCTGACCGGCTCCGACCCGGCGGACCCCCAGCACCGCTACACGCTCCAGACCGCGGTGATCGGCGCCCGGCTCCTCGACTGGCCCGCCAAGGAGGTCTGAGCCCCTGCTTCCACATGCGGGACCGGCGTCCTCCGCCTAGCGTGATCAGCCGGGGGATTCCGGCGGTGTGCGCAGCGAGGGAGATCCGCCCCATGGCCCGTGAAGCAGGTCCCCGAGCAGCAGGAACCCGCCGGGCGAACCCCCGCGAGGACCATCCGTCCCACCGCTGGTGGGTGCTCGGGGTGATCGGACTCGCCCAGCTGATGGTGGTGCTCGACGCGACGATCGTGAACATCGCGCTGCCCTCCGCCCAGCAGGACCTCGGCTTCAGCGACGGCAACCGGCAGTGGATCGTCACGGCGTACGCCCTGGCCTTCGGCTCGCTGCTGCTGCTCGGCGGGCGCATCGCCGACCTGGTGGGCCGCCGGGTGGTCTTCCTGACCGGCCTCGTCGGCTTCGCGGGCGCCTCCGCGATCGGCGGTGCCGCCCCGAGCTTCGAGGTCCTGGTGCTGGCCCGCGCCCTCCAGGGACTGTTCGGCGCGCTGCTCGCCCCGGCGGCGCTGTCCCTGCTCACCACGACGTTCACGGTGCCCAAGGAGCGGGCCAAGGCGTTCGGGATCTACGGCGCCATCGCGGGGGCGGGCGGTGCGGTGGGGCTGCTGCTCGGCGGGGTGCTCACCGAGTACCTGGACTGGCGCTGGTGCCTCTACGTCAACCTGGCCTTCGCGTTCCTGGCCTTCGTCGGCGGCTGGCGGCTGCTGACCGCCGGGGCGCCGGCGGACCGGCCCCGGCTCGACATCCCGGGGACGCTGCTGGTCTCGGCCGGTCTCTTCTGCATCGTCTACGGGTTCTCGGAGGCCGAGTCGCATGCCTGGAGTTCGCCGCTGACCTGGGGGTTCCTGGTGGCGGGCGCGGTGCTGGTGGCGGCGTTCGCGTGGTGGCAGACCAGGGCCGCGCATCCGCTGCTGCCGCTGCGGGTGGTGCTGGACCGGGACCGGGCGGCGTCGTTCCTCGCGATGTTCATCTCCGGCGGCGGGATGTTCGGCGTCTTCCTCTTCCTCACGTACTACTTGCAGAAGGGCCTGGGCTATTCGCCGGTCTCCACGGGGCTCGCCTTCATCCCGATGGTCGCCTGCATGATCGCCTCGTCGGTGACGACGACGAATGTGCTGCTGCTGCGGTTCGGCGCGAAACCGATCGTCCCGACCGGGATGGGCATCGCGGCCGCCGCGATGGTGTGGCTGACCGCCCTGGACCTGAACAGCAGTTACGCCGCCCATGTGCTGCCGCCGCTGCTCTGCCTGGGCATCGGCCTGGGCGCCGTCTTCGCCACGGTGATGAACCTGGCCACCGCGGGCGTCGGGCCGCGGGACGCCGGGGTGGCGTCGGCGATGGTGAACACCAGCCAGCAGGTGGGCGGCTCCATCGGCACGGCCCTGCTGAACACCCTCGCGACCACCGCCGCCACGAACTACCTGGTCGGCCGCAAACCGACCCCGCCCGTCCTCGCCCAGGCCCAGCTGGAGAGCTACGCCACCGCGTACTGGTGGTCCGCGGGCTTCTTCGCCCTCGGCCTCGTCGTCACCGTGTTCCTGTACCGCCCGGGAGCCCCCCGCCCGCACCCCGTGGGAGAACCGGCCACGCCCTAGCGCTTCGCGCCCTCCGTCAGCCGGACGAACGGGATCGACTCGCCCACCCGCCGGTAGTCCTCCGTACCGCCGTCCACCTCGAAGCCCAGGTACGCGCTGAGCCGGCGGGCGAGCCTGGGGTGGCGGGGCGCGTACCGGGCCATCAGCTCGCCGCCCTCCTCGGCGGTCAGCACCTGCGCGGTCACCGCGTGGAAGCGGCGGCCGACCTGCACCGTGGCGTGCGGGGTGCGCTCCAGGTTGCGGAACCAGTCCGCGCCGGGGCCGAAACCCGAGGCGACGGTCCAGCAGGCCCGGCCCTCGTGGGTGCCCGCCTCCACGACCTCGACGGCGGTCCGGCGGGGGAGGCCCGAGACGCGGCCGGTGTGGACGAGCAGCAGCAGTCGGCCCCCGAAGAGCGGCCCGAGCCCCATGCGGAACATATGGACGGGCAGCCGGAAGGCGGTGCGCCGCCAGCCGGTCGGCGGGGCCGGGCGCCGGGGAGCGGGCGAAGCCGCGGATTCGTGCGTCACTATGCAAACGTTGCACAATCCAAAGGTCGGTGCCAGTGGTCGGCGTCGTCGGTCCGGTACCGGTTGGGCGGCGTTTGCGTATCGGATGGCCGCTGGTTCGAGTAAGCCGGCCGGGCGCGGTAAAAAGGGGCATGGCCGCGCACGGACAGGCACCCGATGGACCCCCGACCGCCCCCGACGGGGACGACGTCGACGCGGTGACGGGCGCGGTGCTGACCGCGTCGAGACTGCTGGTCGCGGTGTCCGCCCGGTCGCTCGCGGCGGTCGAGGACCGGGTGACGCTGCCCCAGTTCCGGCTGCTCGTGGTGCTCTCCACACACGGGGAGGCCAAGCTCGTCACCCTCGCCGAGCGCCTCGGCGTGAACCCCTCGACCGCGATGCGGATGCTCGACCGGCTGATCGCGGCGGGCCTCGCGGAGCGTCAGGTCAACCCGGCCAACCGCCGCGAGACGGTGCTACGGGTGACGCCCGAGGGCCACCGCCTGGTCGAGGAGGTCACGGCGGGCCGCCGCCGGGAGGTCGCCTCGATCGTGGAGCGCATCGCCCCCGCGCAGCGCGCCGCGCTGATCGACGCGCTGCGCGCGTTCACCGACGCGGGCGGCGAGGCGGCGGCCCCCGCCGAGGGGACCGACGCCTACCCGCTGGGCTGGGCGCCGGACCTGCCGGCGGGGGCTTAGGGCCTGTCCGCCGGACAGGCCCCAGGGCTGACGCCCGCACCCTGACGCCCGCACCCGGACGCGCGGTCACTCGGTGGACGCCGAGACCTCTTCCCGGGCTGCGGGCACCGCTTCACCGCTCGCGACCGGCGCGGGTGCGCCCCCGTCCTTGCCGCGCCACTTCTGGACGCGCTCGACCACCGGCTGGGTCCAGCGCGCGGTGAGCGGGCCGACGATGACCAGGATCAGGACGTACGCGGTGGCGATGGGGCCGATGCGGGGCTCCGTGGCCACGGCCAGCCCCGCGATGACGATGGAGAACTCGCCGCGCGCGACGAGCGTGCCGCCCGCCCGCCAGCGCCCGCGCGGTCCGATGCCGGCGCGCCGGGCGGCGTACCAGCCGGTCCCGATCTTCGTGAAGACGGTGACGATCGCGAGCAGCGCGGCAGGCAGGAGCACCGGCGGGATCTCGGCCGGGTTGGTGGAGAGTCCGAAGAACACGAAGAAGACGGCGGCGAACAGGTCCCGCAGCGGGGTCAGCAGCTTGCGCGCACCCTCCGCGACCTCACCCGAGAGCGCGATGCCGACGAGGAACGCGCCGACGGCGGCCGACACCTGGAGCTGCTGGGCCACCCCGGCGACCAGGACGGTCAGCCCGAGCACGACGAGCAGCAGCATCTCCGGATTGTCGGAGGACACCGCGCGGCTGATCAGCCGGCCGTGCCGCAGCGCGAGATAGAGCACGAACCCGACCGTGCCGAGCGCGATGAGCAGCGCGATGCTGCCGCCGGCGAGCCCGACGCCCGCGAGCATCGCGGTGAGCAGGGGCAGATAGACCGCCATCGACAGGTCCTCGATGACCAGCACCCCGAGGATGACGGGTGTCTCCCGGTTGCCGAGGCGTCCCAGGTCCGTGAGGACCTTCGCGATCACGCCGGACGAGGAGATCCAGGTGACACCGGCGAGCGCGACGGCCCCGACCGGGCCCCAGCCGAGCATCAGCGCGGCGATCGCGCCCGGGGTCGCGTTGAGCACGAAGTCCACGGCCCCGGACGGGTACTGCGTCTTCAGGCTGGTCACCAGCTCGGACGCGCTGTATTCGAGACCGAGCAGGAGCAGCAGCAGGATGACGCCGATCTCGGCGCCGACGGCGGTGAACTCCTCGCTGGCCCCGAGCGGCAGCAGCCCGCCCTCGCCGAAGGCCAGCCCGGCCAGCAGATAGAGGGGGATCGGCGAGAGCCCTATCCGGCCGGCGAACCGCCCGATGATGCCGAGTCCCAGGATGACGGAGCCGAGCTCCATGAGCAGTGCGGTCGTGTCGTGCACGGTCAGCCCTCCGCGATGATCTCGGAGAGCGTGTCGACGCCCTCGCGTGTTCCGACGGCGATGAGCGTGTCGCCGATGGCCAGCCGGAAGTCCGGCCCGGGGGACGGGTGCGCGCTGTGGGTGCGCAGCACCGCCACGATCGAGGCGCCGGTCCGGGTCCGCGCCTTGGTGTCGCCGAGCAGCCGGCCGCCGTACGGCGAGCGGGTGCCGAGCGGGATGTGCTCGGTGACCAGGTCGATGCCCTCGGTCCGTACGGCGTCGATGGGCGCCGCGTCGATGAGGTGCGCGAGACCGGTCGCCTCCTGTGGGGTCAGGGGTACGGAGAGCCGGCACGAATCAGGGTCGTCCTGGTCGTAGAAGCCGATGAACCGCCGCCCGTCGTGGTGGACCACGACGGAGATGTGCTGCCCCGACTCGGTGGTGTAGTCGTACTGGACGCCGACTCCGGGCAGCGTGGTGCGGTGGGTTCCCATGGCTTCCTCCCGAGGAGCGCGGTACGCGCGAGGCACTTGGCGATCTCTTTAGACCCGCATTACCTTATCCGGAGGTATGCGCCACCCCCGAGGGACGTTTTCCGGCCACCGGCCCGGTGCAGTCCGGGGCCCGGCACACGAATGCCCGGCCGGTTGCGCAACCGGCCGGGCACGCGGGTCCGTTCGTACGGGGGATCAGTCGCCGATCTCGATCTTCCCGTTCTTCTCGGCCGAGGCCGTCGAAGCCGCCGGGACCGCCGGCTCGGCGGCGGCCGGCTTCGGCACCGCGCCCTTGAGGTTCTGGAGCAGCGCGGCGAGGTCGACCCCGGTGGTGGAGGAGAGCAGCTCCATGCCCTGGGCGACGTTGTCCGTGACCGTACGGGACAGCTGACTGGCGCCGTCCGTGGAGATGACGGTCATCTTGTCGATCGCGCTCATCGGCTCGGCGGCCTTGGCGACGACCTGGGGCAGCACCTCGACGAGCATCTGGAGCACGGCCGCGTCACCGTACTGCGCGAAGGCGTCGGCCTTCTTCTGCATGGCCTCGGCCTCCGCCGAACCGCGCGCCGCGATGGCGGCGGCCTCCGCCTCGCCCTCGATGCGCACCGCCTCGGCGAGCGCGGAGCGGTGCAGCTTCTCGCCCTGACCGGTCAGCCGGGCGCGCTCGGCGGCCGCCTCGGCCTCCTTGACCTGGGCGATGCGGCGGGCCTCCGCCTCCTGCTCCGCCTGGTAGCGGGCGGCGTCGGCGGGCTTGCGGACCTTGGTGTCCAGCTCGCGGTCGGTCAGCGCGGCCTGGCGCTCGGCGACCTTCTCCTGCTCGGTGAGCACTTCCTGCTGGCGGGCGGCCTCGGCGAGCGGACCGGCGGCGTTGGCCTTGGCGGCGGCCGCCTCGGTCTCGGCCTTGATCTCGGCCTGCTTCAGGTAGAAGGTCCGCTCGGCGATCGCGATCTCCTCGGCGGCCTTCAGCCGGGCCTGCTCCGAGGCGCGGCGGGCGATGGCCTCCGCGATGTCGGCCTCCTGCTTGGCGCGGGCGGCCTCGGGGCGGCCCAGGTCCTCCAGGTAGGAGCCCTCGGTGGTGATGTCCTGGATCTGGAAGGCGTCCAGGATCAGGCCCTGGCCGGACAGGCTCGCCTCGGCCTCCTCCGCCACCTGCCCGGCGAACGCGGCGCGGTCGCGGATGATGTCCTCCACGGACATCCGCCCGACGATGGCGCGCAGCGCGCCGGACAGCACCTCCTGGGTGAAGCCGACGATTCCGTCCTGCTGGCGCAGGAAGCGCTGGGCGGCGGCCCGGATGGCGTCCTCGCTGCCGCCGACCTTGACGATCGCGACGCCTTCGAGGTGGGCCTTGACCCCGCGCAGGGTGACGGCGCCGCGCACGGCGACCGGGATGTGCCGGCTGGACAGGTCCAGGGTGAACTTCTGCTGGACGAACGGCACGACGAAGACGCCGCCGCCGACGACGACCTTCTGGCCGCTGTTGTCGATGCTGGTCCGGCCGGTCACCGGGTCGACGGACTTCTTGCCCCGGCGGCCGGTGATGATGAACGCCTGGCTCGGGCCGGCCACCTTGTAACGGGTGATCACGGCGAGGGCGAGCAGGAAGAGGAGTACGACGACTCCGACGATCGCGATCATTACGGGACTCATGCGGTTTCCCCCTCTGCCTCCTGACGGGGGCAGTCGTGAGACGAGCGGTGGTGGTGCCGGGCGTACCGGTCAGCGTTCGACGGGACGGACCGACACCGATGTGCTGGAGAGCGACGCCTCGACCCAGACCTCGGCGCCGCGCGCGACCGGCACCGTGCACTTCGCGGACAGCTTCACGAGGTGGCCGCCGAGGCGGACCAGGACCTCGCCGTAGCCGTCGGCCGGGATCGCGGTGACCACGGAACCCGAGGTGCCGACCAGGTCCTCGCCGCGCGGCGTCGCGTCGGTCTGGTCCCGCATCAGGGCGCGGCTGAACTTCCAGGTCAGCAGGGCGGCGGCCACCCCGGCCGCGGCCCCCGCCGCGGTGGCGACGAGGGTGCCCGCACCGGTCGTGCCGAGCACGATGGCGCCGCCGAAGCCGAGCATCGACAGGAAGCCCGCGATCACCGGAAGGGAGACGAGCCCGCCGAACAGGCCCTCCAGCAGGCCCCCGAAAAGGCCCTCCAGAATCCCGTCGAAGACCAGCGACAGGGCGAGCAGGGCGACCCCCGCGATGCCGAGACCGAGAAACAAGGTCATGTGATCACCCCTCCCGGCCCCGCCGACCCCCGTGCTGTTCTTCCGCCGAACTGGCTGGATGGTCCCATACGCACCCCCCGCACGACATTGCCGGAACCCGGCAACCTTTTACGTGTTCTTGATGCCGGACAATTGGTCGGACAGGGTGTCCAGGGACTGGAACGTCGCCCCCAGCAGCGCGACGTGCTTCCACCGCAGCACCCCCTCCGCGTCGATCAGGAAGACGGCGCGCCGCACCCCGATCCCGGGCGCCGCGACGCCGAAGGCCCGGGCGGTCTCCCGGCCCGGGTCCGCCAGCAGCGGCATGCGCAGCCCGTGGGCGCGGGCGAACGACTCATGGCTGTCCACACCCTGCGGGCTGATCCCCCACACCTCCGCGTCCAGCGCCTCGAAGGTCTCCATGCCCGAGGAGTACGCGCACAACTGCTTCGTGCACACGGTGGTGTTGTCGCCCGGATAGAAGGCGAGGACCAGGGCCCGGCCGCGCGCCTCCGCGAGCTTGTAGTCGCGCCGCTCGAAGGAGTCCTCGGTGAGCACGCCACCCGGAAGCGTGAAGTCCGGTACGACTGAACCCAGTTGCGGTGACGATCCCATGGCGTGCCCTTCGGTGTGCTGCGCCCGGGCGGCGGTGGTGCCGCCCGTGTCGCCTACAGCATGCCTCCGTCACAGGGGACGGTCAGCCACCCGGGGACGGTTCCGGCTCGGTGAGGAACAGCCCGAGGAGCACGGCCAGTACGGGGATGGCGCACAGGATCGTGAACACGCCCTGCGGCCCGTACGCCTGCGCCGCCGCGCCCAGCGCCGGGGCGATCAGGCCCCCGATGCTGACGGCGAGGCCCAGCGTGACCCCGGCCGCCGTCCCCGGGCGCCCCGGCAGGTAGTCCTGACCCAGCTTCACCAGGACGGCGAACGGCACGTTGAGCGCCAGCCCCGCCAGGACCGCGAAGACCAGCGGCAGCAGGGTGCCCGGGGTCAGCCGCAGCGCGACCAGGGCCGGCACGGCGGCGAGACCGCCCAGCTGCACCGTACGGACCATGCCGACGCGGTCCGCGATCCGGCCGCCGAGCAGTGTGCCGGCGACCCCGCCGACCAGGAAGCAGGCGAGCGCCACCCCGGCCACGCCCCGGCCCGAGTGGAGGTGGCGGATCCAGAACAGCTCGATGAAGGTGATCGCGCCGAAGAACGCCACCGAGCGCACCACCTCGATCCCGGTGAGGAAGAGGAACGGCCGCCACCGGTCCCGCCCCGCCCGGCCCGCCTTGCGCGCGGGGCGGCGGCCGGGCGGTGCCGGAGCAGCACGAAGGCCATCAGGACGGCGGGCGGGATGAACAGCGCCGTCGCCCCGACCCCCATCGCGACGAGCGCCGGCGTCGCCAGCACCGGGGCCAGGAAGAAGCCGACGCTGCCGCCCGCCGCGAAGACGCTCATCGCGGACGCGCTGTCGCCCGCCGCCTCCCGGGCCGCCTTGCCCGCCGCCGGGTGGAACATCGCCACGCCGAGCCCGGAGAGCAGGATCAGCAGCCAGACCGCGGCGTACGGCCGCACCAGACCGGACAGCCCGAGCCCGATCCCGGCGACGGCGAGCCCGGCGGGCGCCAGCCGGGGCAGCCGGTAGCGGTCCACCGCGAGGCCGATGAACGGCTGCGGCACCGAGCTGCCGAGGGCCGCCGCGAGGGTCAGCCCGGAGGCGGCGACATAGCTGTAGCCCCGGTCGAGCACGAAGTACGGGACGCAGGCGGGCACGAGGCCCTGGTAGAGGTCGTCCACGGCGTGCGCGGCGCCCCACATCCGCATCCGCCGCCAGGCGGAGACGGGTGCGGCGGGGGCCGCGGCGGGCGGGGCGTCCGCGTGCGCGGCGTTGTCGGTGGTCATGAAGGTGCTCCTCGCTGAAGGTCCCTTCGAGGATTCCGGCCGCGCGGGGAAGCGGGCTAGCGATAATCTGCCTGGTTATGTCGCCGACCGGCCGCACTCTGCACGGCCCCGCCCGCGTCCCGCTCGCCCACCAGGAACGCATCGAGAGCCACCACCACCTGGAGCACCAGCTGGTCTGCCCCTCGCGCGGGGTCCTGGAGGTCGCCACCCCGCTCGGCGTCTGGGCCGTGCCCCCGCACCGGGCGGTCTGGATCCCGGCCGGTGTCGTCCACGCCCACCTCGCGTACGGGCCGACCGAGCTGCGGGCGCTCAGCTTCGCCCCGGCCGACAACCCGCTCCGGCTCGACCGGCCGACCGTCCTCGCCGTCACCCCGCTGCTGCGCGAGGTCGTGGCCTGCCTGACCGACGACACGGAGCTGACCGGCGACGCGCGCCGCCGCCGCAACCTGGAGCGCGTCGCGCTCGACCAGCTGCGCCGGGTCGAACCGCTCGGGGTCTGCCTGCCCACCCCGGCCGACGCCCGGCTCCGCGACATCGCCCGCATCCTCCAGGACGACCCGGCGGACGGCCGGACCCTCACCGAACTGGGCACGGCCGTCGGCGCGGCGCCCCGCACCCTGAGCCGGCTCTTCCGTGCGGAGACCGGCATGTCCTTCCCCCAGTGGCGCACCCAGCTCCGCCTGCACCACGCGCTGACCCTGCTCGCCTCGGGCGGCTCGGTCACCTCGGTGGCCGCGGCCTGCGGCTACAGCGGCCCGAGCGCCTTCATCCAGTCCTTCAGGCACGCCTTCGGCACGACCCCCGGCTCGTACGCGTCCGGCACCCCCTAGGGAGCGCTGCGGATGCGGGAGCGGTCCCGGCGACCGAGGATGAAGGGCCGGGCAGCAGGCGGCCCGCGCCCTGCCTCAGGAGGTTTGTCTTGCCGGTGCACGCCGACCATCCGCCGTCCATCGACGTCACGGCGCTCGCCGCCGTGCTCGACGGCACGACGGCGGGCGTGGCCGTGTTCGACACCGAGCTGCGCTACCTGTACGTCAACCCGTCCCTCGTACGCCGCAACGGCCTTCCGCCCGCCGCCCACATCGGCCGCCGCCCCAGCGAGGTGCTGCCCGACATCGACGCCCGCGAGGACCTGATGCGCGCCGTGCTCGCGGACGGCCGGGCCCGCGAGGTCACCTCCAGCGGCCGGCTGCCCGCCGAGTCCGGGACCGCCCGGGTCTACTGGCACGGGGCCTACCACCGCCTGGAGGCGGACGGCCGGGTCCTCGGCGTCGTCGGGATCGTGCTGGAGGTCATGGCCGACGACGAGCAGCGCCGGTTCGCCCAGGCCCAGCGCCACCTCTCCCTCCTCGACAGCGCGAACACCCGCATCGGCACCACCCTCGACATGGACACCACCTGCGCCGAGCTGGCCGACCTCGTCGTGCCCGGGCTCGCCGACATCGCCGCCGTCGAGGTCTTCCCCCCGGATGTGGCTCCGCCGGTGCGCCCGGCGCCGCCCGACGTGGTCCGGCTGCGGCGCGCGGCCATGTCGGCGGTGCGCGGGCTGAGCGGTGGGGTCACCAGGTTCGGGGTGGCCGGTGACTACATCGACTACCAGGAGGAGGCCGCCGTATCGCGGTGCCTGGCCACCAACCAGCCCGTGGTCGAGGACCTCACCGACACCGAGCGGCTGAGGCGGTCCGCACCCCATCCGGACCGGGCCGCCGCTTACCGGGAGCTCGGACTGCACTCGTCCGTGGCCGTCCCCATCTCCGTGCGCGGCGCCCCGATCGGCGTGCTCGGCCTGCTCAGAGCCGGCGGCTCGCCCGTCTTCTCGGACGACGACGTGGTGGTGGCCCGGGAGCTGGCCGGGCGGGCCGCCGTCCATCTCGACCACGCCCGCCGCTTCACCCACGAGCACACCATCGCCCTGGAGCTCCAGCGCTCCCTGCTCTCCGAGCCCCGGCCGCCCCACCCGCACATCGAGGTCGCCACCCGCTATCTGCCGGCCGACCGCAGCGTCCTGGTGGGCGGCGACTGGTTCGACGTCATCCCGCTGCCCGACGGGCGGCACCTCAAGGCGATGGGCGACGTCATGGGGCACGGCGTGGAGGCGGCCGTCGCGATGAGCCACTACCGCTCGCTGCTGCGCCTCCTCGCCGACGAGGAACTGCCCCCGCACCGCATCCTGGAACAGCTGGACCGGATGGTGGAGCGGTCCGGGATAGACCGGGCGGCGACCTGCCTGCTCACCGTGGTCAACGCGGACGGCGGGCTGTGCGAGGTGGCGAGCGCGGGCCACCTGCCGCCGGTCTTCCTCGACCCGGGCCCGGCGGGCACCCGGATCTGCGACGTACCGGCGGCCCCGCCGCTCGGCACCGGGTTCGGCGGCTACCGGTCCACGGTGATGGAGTGCGGCCCGGGCACGGTGCTCTTCATGTACACCGACGGGCTCGTGGAGCGGCGCGGCGAGGACATCGACGCGAGCGTCGCCCGGCTGGGGGCGCTGACCCTGCCGGACAACGGCGATCTGGAGACCTTCCTGGACCGGGTGCTCGAACGCTTCGGCCCCGGCGCCGAGGACGACATCGCGGTCATGGCCTCACGGACCCGGGACGAGCCGGACGACCCGGCCCCGGAGCCCTGAACCGGATCACACGAACAGGAACGCCGCCGCCGTCGCCGCGCCCAGCGCCGTACCCGCCGTCACCTGGCCCACCGTGTGGTAGCCGAGCGCCACCCGCGACCAGGACACGGCGGCCGCCATCGCGTACGCGCAGAGCCACCACGGCGAGTGGACGGCGGCCAGCAGGGCGACCACCGCCGAGGCGACGGAGGCGTCCACGGAGATCTTCCACACCGTGTTGACGGCCAGCAGCACGACCGTCATCGCCCAGAGCGCGAGCATCGCGGCCAGGATGCCGGTCGGCGCCCCGCCCAGCACCATGACCGCCGAACCGGCGCCGATGGAGCCCAGGATCACGAAGAAGATCGGCGCCCGCTTGGTGCGGTCCACGACATGGCGGTCGCCCCAGGTGCCGCGCCCCCGCTCCCACTCGATGTACCCGGCGGGCACGATCCCCGCGCACAGCGCGCCGAGCAGCCCCCAGAGCAGTCCGGTCCACTCCCCGGCCGCCGCGAGGCCGATGGCGAGCATGCCGACGAGCAGCACGTTGCGCGGCTGGAGGACGTCGGTCACCCGCCGCGCGAGGGCGTGGTCGGGGGCCGCCGCCGTGTCGGCGGGGTCGATGGTGGTCATGCCGGCTGCTCCTTGCCCGTGGTGTCGCACATGTCGAGGATCTGACGCGCCCGCTCCGGCGTGACCGTGCGGTACGCCGCCGCGACCCGGACCAGCCGGGCGACCTCGCCGTCCTGGTCGGTGGCGTGCTGGGTGGAGACGGCCGCCGCCTCACCGGCCGCCGCCCCGCCGTCCCGGGCGGTCAGCGCCGCCTTGATCCAGTAGGCGTCCGCGAGCGGCGAACCGGAACCGCCCCCGGCGGCCTCGGCGGCGGGCAGCAGGGTGTCCGGCACGTAGTGGCGCAGCTTCTCGACCGCGTCCGCGATGTCCGCCGCCCAGCGGTCGACGCGCAGGTCGGCGGGCGTGTCGAAGCGGGTCAGCTCCCGCGGCAGCGGGCGCGGCGGCTCGAAGGGCTGGTCCGGGAAGGCGGTCATCAGCTCGTACCAGAGGGCGTGCAGCCGGACCTGCGCCCGCCAGAGCTTGGCGCGGCGGCGGACGTTGCTCAGGGCCGGGATGGAGGCGCCGACCGCGAAGAAGAGGAACAGGACGAGCTGGGCGGCCTCGGTGACCTCGTCGAAGCGCAGCGCGAAGGACTCGCTCGGCCGGTCCACGACGCTGACCCAGAGGAACAGCGTCCGGCTGACGGTGTAGCCGACGCCGATGAACATCGCGAACGTCATCATCCCGAGCCCGACGCGCAGATGGCGCATCCGGGCGCTCCCGGTGGCCAGCGCCCACTGGTACGCGCAGACGGCGGACGCGGCGCCGAGGTAGAGGTAGAAGACGCTCATGTACAGCGTGGCACCCCACTGCCCGGCATGGTCCGCGACGAAGCGGTCCGAGGGGGTGGAGCGGTCGACCACGGTGAAGAACAGCACGGTGAGCAGCACCAGCGTGGCGACCGACGCCTTGGCCGCGACCTGCTGGATGAGCCGCGCGAACCGTACGTGCCGGGGGATGGCGCCCTCGTCCGCGTACCGGCCGTAGATCGCCACGATGTAACTGAGAATGGCCAGAATCGCGATGGTCGCGGTGTAGTGCTTGATGAGGACGGACAGGTCGGTCACCGGGCTGTCGTTGAGCCCGACGCGCACGAACCGGGTCTTCGTCCAGAGCGCCAGCGCGAATCCCGCGTAACACCCCCACAGCGCCCGGCGCCGCCGGTCCTCCTCGTCCCCCAGAGCGCGGCCGGCATGCGCCACAGGGCGACGGCTGTCATCAGGCCCGCTATGAGATAGCCGGCGAGGTCGAGCGGGGTCACGGAAGAAGTCCTCGGGGTGGGGGGATTCGGGCCGGGCGGTACGGATCCTACGGACGCCGGAACAGGCCGCCGCGGCGGTGGGCGACCGGGCGCGAGAGCGAGTTGGCGAGCCGCCCCACCATGTCATCGCTCGTGACGTCCCGGGCCATCCGGGGGATCAGCGAGGCACCGAATTCGGCCATGCGTTCGTCGTGGGTGTCGTACTGCGCGCGCGCCTGCACGGCGTCCGGGGCGAGCACCGCGTCCGGGCCGACCATCCGGGAGATGAGCGAGGTGTCGAAGACGGGCAGCAGCCGCTGGAGCTGCCGGGCGTCGAGCGAGGTGCCGTGGTCGAACCACTCGTGGCACAGCTCGTGCAGGATGACGTGCTGGGTCTGGTACGCGGTGGGGCGCCGGCGGTACAGCACGAAGCTGGTGTCCCCGCTCTTCAGGCGCAGTCCGCAGGCGGCGTTGACGCGTGCCAGCCGGTCGGGCATCTCGTGCAGCACGATGGTCCGGCCCCGGGCAGCCTCCATGTTGGCCACCAGGCCGGGTATGGAGAACGGCGAGGGCAGCGGCAGCTCCGCGAGACCCTCCTCGCACTCCCTCCGCAACTTCCGCAGGGACATGGCTCAGCCCTGCTGTCCGCCGCCGGCCGGGGGCGTGCGCTCCTCGGCGTCCCGCAGCAGGGACATCGCGAACCGCAGCAGCTCCGGCGGCAGTCCGTCCTCGTCGAGCCCGCGTCCGGCGAGTCCGCTGATCTCGCCCGTCCGCCGCTTCGCGAGGAACTGGAGCCCGGCCACGACGTCGTCCACGACCTCGGACTCCTCCTTGAAGAACCGCCAGTCCACGCCGAAGCCCAGGCCGAGCGCCTTCAGGATCTCCTCGGACGGCTGGGTCACCTTGCCGGCCAGGATGTTGGAGAAGTAGCTGTGGGAGAGCGATCCGCCGCGCTCCTTGACCAGGTCGGCGAAGAACCGGCCCGAGATCCTGCGGCCGGGGAAGGTCTTCTCGACCATGTACTCGACCTTCTGGCGCAGCGTCCGCAGCTCCGGCGCGCGCTCTACGCCGTTGTCCATCCGGCCCCCACATTCACGTCCACCGCGGAACCCCTGTCCGGAGCGGGCTTGCGCAAACACTCTACGTCACTGTTAACTCGAAAAAACATGGGCAGGGGGCCACGAGGGGAGTCCCTTGCCCGTGAAGACGCCGGTGCGCGCTGCTGCCACGCGCGCCCCGCAAAGGGGTGTAGCCCTTCACGACGGGGGATGCGTGAAGGGCTACCCGCACATTATGGCCCCTGCCCGGGTAGTCATCAACTGACCGGCCGGTCAGTGTCCTTGCCGGGGGCCGGTTTTTCGGGCCCGGCGCCCCGCACCCGCCCCGGTTACCATCGGAAAGACCCGCGGAACGCCGCGCCTCCCCAGACGAAAAGGTTCCGCTTGAGCCGCGACCGCACCCCCCGCCCCCACGACCGCTCCTCCCACTCCCGTGGCCAGAACGCCGCGGGCTCCCGCGCGGGCGGCGGCTTCCGCACCCGGGGCGCCGGCCGCTCCGCCGCCCCCGACCGCCGCTTCGGCGGGAAGGGCCGCAAGCCCGTGGCGCGGCAGGGCGAGTACGAGCTGCCGCGGACCGAGACCCCGCCGCTGCCCCCCGTCGCCGCCTTCGGCGACCTGGACCTGCCCGACGCCGTGCTGGCGGCGCTGACCGCGCAGGGCGTCACCGAGCCGTTCCCGATCCAGGCGGCGACCCTGCCGAACTCACTGGCCGGGCGCGATGTGCTGGGCCGGGGCCGCACCGGCTCGGGCAAGACCCTCGCCTTCGGCCTCGCGGTGCTGGCGCGCACGGCGGGGCACCGCGCGGAGGCCCGGCATCCGCGCGCCCTGATCCTGGTCCCCACCCGCGAGCTGGCCCAGCAGGTGACCGCCGCGCTGACCCCGTACGCGAAGCCGCTGCGGGTGCGCCTGGCGACCGTCGTCGGCGGGATGTCGATCGGCCGCCAGACGGCCGCGCTGCGCGGGGGCACCGAGGTCGTCGTCGCCACGCCGGGCCGCCTCCAGGACCTCATCGAGCGCGGCGACTGCGTCCTGGACCGGGTCGAGGTGACGGTGCTGGACGAGGCGGACCAGATGGCCGACCTGGGGTTCATGCCCCAGGTGACCCAGCTGCTCAACCGGATCCCGGTGGGCGGCCAGCGCATGCTGTTCTCGGCGACCCTGGACCGGGACGTCGATCTGCTCGTCCGGCGCTATCTGAACGACCCGGTCGTCCACTCGGTGGACCCGGCCGCGGGCGCCGTGACGACGATGGAGCACCATGTGCTCCACGTACGGCCGTCCGACAAGTTCGCCGTCACGACGGAGATCGCGGCGCGCGACGGGCGGGTGCTCATGTTCCTGGACACCAAGCAGGCGGTGGACGAGCTGACGGCCCATCTCCTCGACAGCGGGGTCCGGGCGGCCGGGCTGCACGGCGGGAAGGCGCAGCCGGAGCGCAACCGCACCCTGGAGCGCTTCAAGACCGGGCACGTCACGGTCCTGGTCGCGACCAACGTCGCGGCGCGCGGCATCCACATCGACCGCCTGGACCTCGTCGTCAACGTCGATCCGCCCGCCGACCCCAAGGACTACCTGCACCGGGGCGGCCGCACCGCCCGGGCCGGCGAGTCCGGCAGCGTCGTCACGCTGGTGCTGCCCAGCCAGCGCCGCGACATGACCCGGCTGATGGCCGACGCGGGCATCACCCCGCGGATCGCGGAGGTCCGCTCCGGCGGGGAGGAGCTGAGCCGGATCACCGGCGCGCGGACCCCCTCCGGCGTCCCCGTCACCATCACCGCGCCGCCGTCCGAGCGCCGGGTCAGGCCCAGAGGGCCTCGGCGAGCGTGACGCCCGCGAAGGCCGCGCCGAGGCCCGCGACGACGCTCACCACGACGTTGGCCGCCGCGTAGAACCCGGCCCCGTCCTCCGCCAGCCGCAGCGTCTCGTAGCTGAACGTGGAGTACGTGGTCAGCGCCCCGCACAGCCCGGTCCCGAGCAGCAGCTGAAGATGCGAGGAGGCCGCCCCGGCCGCCACCGCGCCGGTCAGCGTGCCCAGGATCAGGCAGCCGGTCACGTTGACGGTGAACGTCCCCCACGGGAAGAGCGTGTCGTGGCGGGACTGCACCGCCCGGTCGGTCAGGTAGCGCATCGGGGCGCCGACCGCCGCCCCGGCGATCACGAGCAGCCAGTTCACTCCTGCTCCCCCTGTATCCCCGGGCTCCGTACGATCTCGCAGGCGTCCAGCGTCACCGGGCAGCCATGGGTCAGCTCCGCGATCTCCGGCAGAAAGGCCCGTACCGCCTCCTCCGCGTCCACGATCACCACCGCCACCGGCAGGTCCTCGCTCAGGGACAGCAGCCGCTGGGTGTGGATCATCGAGGAGGCGCCGAAGCCCTCGATGCCCCGGAAGACGCTGGCGCCGGAGAGCCCGGCGGCGTGCGCCCGGTGCACGATCTCCGTGTAGACGGGCCGGTGGTGCCAGCTGTCGGACTCGCCGACCAGCACGGTCAGCCGCAGCCCCGGTTCGGTCACGGGTGTCGTCATGCCTGCCTCCACGCCAGTGCGCGGCGCGTCAGCCACACCGCGCTCCACACCGCCGCGAGGGCCGCGAGCAGTGTCACTCCGAGATAGACCAGTCCGGTGCCGGCCCGGCCCTTGGACACGAGTTGTTCGATATCGACCGCGTACGTCGAGAAGGTGGTGAACCCGCCGAGGAGCCCGGTCCCGAAGAACGGTCTCACCAGCCGGTGTGCCGCCCAGACCTCGCTGATCACCACCATGAACACGCCGATGACCGCGCAGCCGGTCACGTTGACGACGAGGGTCGTCCAGGGGAAGCCGCCGGCCGCGGTGGGCCACAGCAGCCCGGCGCCGTAGCGGGCGCAGGCACCGGTCGCGCCGCCGAGCGCGACCACGGCGACGACCGCGGTCTGCGGGTTCTTCGTGAGGATGCCGGGCATACGTCTCCTACCTGCCGGGGCGCCCGCCGGATACGGGCGCGCGTCTGCGCAAGTAGGGACCGTTGGCGGGCGTTTCACCGTCCGCGGTTCGGGTACGGCGGGCCCCACCGCCGCGCGGGGACCGGCGCACCGGTCCGCTGCTTCCCCCAGGATATCGCCGGAGCGGCCCCGTCCGGACGCGGCCCGGGGCTATTCCCCACCCGGGCCGATTTCACCCGATCGGCCACCTCATCTGCGGGCCGGGCGGGATAGCCGCAGGGTGGAGCCATGTGGCCCCACCGAATATGGCTGGGTGCCGCGGTCCTCCCGCTGGCTCTGCTGGTGCCGCGGGACGCCCCGGTGCCCCACATCCTGGCCGAGCCGCCCGCCGCCCCGCGCACCCGGGCGGTGGCCGCGCCGCAGCCCGTGATCGTCAGCAGGACGGCCTGGCACGCGGACGAGTCCATCGTCCGGGAACGTGCCGCCTACACGGGCGCCGTCCGCGCGGTCTTCGTCCACCACACGGGCGAGACGAACGACTACGACTGCGCCGAGGCGCCCGAGCTGATCCGGAACGTCGAGGAGGCCCACATCAAGGGCCGCGGCTGGGACGACATCGGCTACAACTTCCTGGTCGACCGGTGCGGCACGATCTACGAGGGCCGGGCCGGCGGCATCACGCGCTCGGTGCGCGGCGCCCACACCACCGGCTTCAACGCCGACAGCGTGGGCATCGCGGTCCTCGGCGACTACCGCGACGGCGAGAAGGTCCCGGCCCCCGTGGTCCGGGCGCTGGCCTCGATCGCGGCCTGGAAGCTGCGCCCCGGCGAGGACCCGCGCGGCAAGGTGAAGCTGCGCTCGACCAACGACGCCAGCCGCTACCCCAAGGGCGAGGTGGCCGTGCTGAACGTCATCTCCGGCCACCGCGACACCTACCAGACGAGCTGCCCCGGCCAGGCGCTGTACGACGAGCTGCCAGAGATCCGGTCCATGGCGGCGGCCATGCGCACGGCGGCCGAGCGCGAGGGGGAGGCGAACACGGAGGACGCGGGCAATACGCACTAGTGCATAAACTGTTTGACGCTAGTGCGTACGAGGGTAGGCTGAGGGCATGACCGCCACGCGCCCCCTCCCCGTGACCCTGACCGGCCGCCATGTCCGCGTCGAACCGCTCGCCACCGCCCACCTGGACGACCTCTTCGCCGCCGGCGGGGACGACGACGAGGTCTGGCGCTGGCTCGGCGGCCCGGTGCCCCGCACCCGCCAGGACATGGAGGCCGCGCTCGCCGCCATGCTCGCCAACGCCTCGTACGTCCCGTTCGCCGTCGTCCACCGGGCCACCGGGCGGGCCATCGGCTGGACGTCCTTCCTCGACATCGACGTGGAGCACGAGCGCCTGGAGATCGGCTCGACCTGGTACGGCCGCGCGTACTGGCGGACCGCCGTCAACACGGAGACCAAGCTGCTCCTGCTCACCCACGCCTTCGAGGACCTGGGCATGGGCCGCGTCCAGCTGAAGACCGACCACCTCAACGAGCGCTCCCAGAAGGCGATAGCCCGCCTCGGCGCCCGCCACGAGGGCGTCCTGCGCCGCCACCGCCGCCGCCCGGACGGGAGTTGGCGCGACACGGTGTACTTCTCGCTGCTCGCGGACGAGTGGCCGGAGGCGAAGGCGCGCCTGGCGGAACGGCTCTGACGGCCAGTCAGGCGGGGTGCGGGACCGGGGCGGTGCGCGCCGGGCTTGTCTCGCGAAGCACCAGTACCCCGGTGGCCGCGATGAACGCGCTGGTCAGTCCATGGATGCCGAACGCGGCGGAGAGCGGTCCGCCGTGGGCCAGCACATTGATCATGTCGCCGAACGGGGCGACCGCCTCCATCAGCAGGACCAGTCCCAGGGCGCGGCGGTGGCCCGTGATCAGCAGGACGCCGATGACCAGACCCATGGCCAGCTCCCGGGTGCCCTTCATGATCAGGAACCCGTCCCCGTTTCCGGAGGGCCAGGTGGGCAGGCCGACCCCGTGCGTGGACGCCTCGGGGGCCAGGACGAAGGTCAGCCCGAGGTAGAGGACGAACAGCGTGCAGACGGTGATCAAGGCGGTGTTGACGTTCTTCAGTGACATGGCGCTTCTCCGTCGTTCGGGTGCGGCGGTGGTCATCGGCGCTCGGTGTCGCCCGGCGTGAGGATCTCCATCAGGTGCCCGTCGGGGTCGCGGAAGTAGGTGCCCCGGCGGCCCGGGACCTGCCTGCTCTCGTAGATCCGCCCGGCCTCCCGGCATGCGGGGTCGGCGTAGTGGGTGATCCCGCCGTCCCGGATACGGGCGAACGCGGCGTCGAATTCCCGCTCGCCGACCATGAACGCGTAGTGGTGCGGCTCGAATCGCTCTGCCCGGTCGTAGTCCAGGGTCACCCGGTTCGACAGCCTGACCGGGGTGAAGTGCGCCAGCGGGGGATCGACGTCCAGGCCGAGGACGCCGGCCAGGAAGTGCGCCGAGACCTCCGGATCACGGGCCGGAACGATGGTGTGGTTGAGCTCCACGGACATGGTGGTCCCCTCTCAGGGGTGCGGTCGCGCCGCTTTGCCAACAGTTGTTGGCCAACGCGTGTTGGCTAACGTAGGACCCCGCTTCTGGTATGTCAACGGTTGTTGGCCTACGCTCGTTGGCATGACCGGCACCACGGAGAACCAGCAGGGCGCGCGGCGTTCCGACGCCACCCGCGCCGCGATCCTCGCCGCGGCCCGCGCGCGGTTCGCGGCCGACGGCTATCAGAAGGCGACCATCCGGGCCATCGCGGGGGACGCGAACATCGACCCGTCGATGGTGATGCGCTACTACGGCAACAAGGCGGGCCTGTTCGCGGCGGCCGTCGCCATCGACCCCGGACTGCCCGGCCTGCCCCTCGAACCGCACGACGAGATCGGCCGCACGCTGGTGCGCCACTTCCTCACCCTCTGGGAGGAGAACGGCGAACTGACCGCGCTGCTGCGAGTCGGCTCCACCGATCCGGCCGCCGCCGAGCGCATGCAGACCGTGCTGCGCGACCAGCTCATCCCGCTGGCCGGCCGCCTCGGCCACGGCCCCGAACAGGCCGCGACACGGGCAGCGTTGTGCGCCTCGGCGGTGCTGGGACTCGCGCTGACGCGTTACGTACTGCGCTTCCCGGCGAGCGTGGCGCTCGACCGGGACGAGATCGTGGACTGGCTCGGGGCCACCGTCCAGCGCTACCTCACCGCGCCCGAGCCCTAGGGCCTGTCCGGGCCGGGGTCCACCGACCGGTGGACCCCCGGTTCCACCGGTCGAGGCTGCCGGGCGCACCCCCCTCCCAAACAGCATGGAGGGCATGAGACTTCGACCCGTACACATGGCCCGGTGGAGCGCCCGGCACCCCTGGCGCGCGATCACCGGATGGTTCCTCTTCGTCCTGCTCTGCCTCGGAGCCGGCATCGCGGCGGGCTCCAACGCCGCCACCACCAAGGACTTCTGGGTCGGCGAGGCCGGTCACGCCGAGTCGATGGCCACCGACGCCGGCCTCCAGCGCCGCCCCACCGAACACATCCTGATCCGCTCCGCCTCCGGCCCCCTGGACACCGCCCGCGCGAACGAGGCCGCCCGCCAACTCACCGCCCGCATGCGGGCCCTGGACGAGGTACGCGCGGTGGAGGCGCCGGTCCCCTCCGCGGACGGCACCGCCCTGCGGGTCAGCGTCGTCATGCAGGGCGCCGAGCTGGACGGCAAGAAGAACGTCGTCCCGCTCCTCGCGGAGACCGCCGAGGTGGCCGACGCCCACCCCGAACTCGTCGTCGAGGAGACCGGCTCTCCGGCCATCAGCAAGGGCGTCAACGACCAGCGCGGCGACGACCTCGCGCTCTCCGAACGGCTCTCCCTGCCGGTCACGCTCGTCATCCTGCTGGCCGTCTTCGGCTCGGTCGTCATGGCCGGGGTGCCGCTGCTGCTGGCGCTCTCCTCCATCGCCGCGACGATGGGCCTGTCCATGCTGGCCTCGCACCTGCTGCCCGACCCGGGCGTCGGCACCAACATGATCCTGCTCATGGGCCTCGCGGTCGGCGTCGACTACACCCTCTTCTACCTCAAGCGCGAACGCGAGGAACGGGCCCGCGCGGGCGGCCGCCTCGGCCCCGAGGCCCTGGTGGAGCTGGCGGCGGCGACCGCCGGCCGGGCCGTGGTGGTCTCCGGGCTCGCGGTGATCGTCTGCACCGCGACCCTCTACCTCGCCACGGACGTCATCTTCTCCTCGCTGGCCACCGGCACGATCCTGGTCGTCGCCGTGGCCGTGCTCAGCTCGCTCACCGTGCTCCCCGCCCTGCTGGTCAAGCTGGGCCACCGCGCCGAACGCCGCGCCGCCCGGAAGGCCGCCCGCCGGGCGAAGCGCGGTGCCCCGGTCACCACCAAGCGCCCGAAGCCCGAGAACGGCCGGATCTTCACCGCCCTCCTGCGCCCCGCGCAGCGCCACCCCGTGGCCACCCTGTGCGCCTCGGTCCTGGTCATGCTCGCCATCGCCGCGCCCGCCCTGGGCCTCAAGCTCGTCGACCCCGGCAAGGACACCTTCTCCCGCTCGATCCCGGCCATGCAGGTGTACGACCGGCTGACTGCGGCCTACCCCGAACTCCTCGTGAAACACGAGGTGGTGACCCGTACGAGCCCCGACCGGGCGCCCGAGGCCAGGGCGGCGCTGACCGAGCTCGGGCGGCGCGCCCAGGCCGACCCGCTCTTCGCCCGCACCGGGAAGCCCGTCCTGCGCACCTCCGCCGACGGCCGGGTCACCGTGCTCGAACTCGCCGTCCCGCACCCCGCGCCCTCCGACGAGGCCATCGCGTCCCTGGACCACCTGCGCGACCGCTACATCCCCGCCACCGTCGGCAAGCTGGCCGGCGCCGACACGGCGGTCAGCGGTGACGTGGCACGCGGACAGGACTACGTGCACCACGAACGCGGCAAACTGCCGCTGGTGATCGGCTTCCTGCTGCTGTTCACCTTCGTCACGACCGCGGTCGCCTTCCGCTCGGCGGCCATCGGCCTGATCGGCGTCGTCCTCAACCTGCTCTCGGCAGCCGCCGCGCTCGGCGCGCTCGTCCTCGTCTTCCAGGGCACCTGGGCCGAAGGACTGCTGGACTTCGACTCGCTCGGCGCCATCGCCTCCCGCGTCCCGCTCTTCCTCTTCGTGCTGCTCTTCGGCCTCTCGATGGACTACCAGGTCTTCGTCGTCAGCCGGATCAAGGAGGCCATGGACCACGGCATGACGGCCCGGGAGGCCGTCCTCGAAGGCATCGCCCGCTCGGCGAAGGTCGTCACGAGCGCCGCCCTCGTCATGGTCACGATCTTCGCGGCCTTCGTCTTCCTGCACCTCACGGAGATGAAGCAGATGGGCTTCTGCCTCGCGGTCGCGGTCCTGCTGGACGCCGTGGTGATCCGGATGATGATCCTGCCGTCGCTCCTGCTGCTCCTCGGCGAACGCGCCTGGCCCCGGAAGCGCCAAGCCACAGTCGCCGCCGAACCCCTCCCCGTAGGCTGACGGACATGCTTCAACGGCCCCAACGCGGCGACCCGCTCTGGATCTGGGTGCTCCACGGCTGGGAGGCCCTGTCCTGGGGCCTCGTCGCCCTGATCACCCTGATCACGATGGCGGGCGGGTCGCCCGGGGACCGGAAGCTCGGCATCCTCGCCGTGACGGTCGCCATCGCCGCCTGCTACGCGCGGGTGCGGCTGCGCCCCGAGAGCCGGGTGCCCGGCCCGTACGGCTATCTGTCGGTGCTCACCGCGGGGCTCGGGCTCCTCGCCTACCTGGGCGACGGGTTCGGCGCCCTCTACACCGTGATGCTCGCGCAGTTCATCGTCTTCGTGGACAGCCCCCGGGGCGCCGTCCTCTTCACGGGGCTCGGGCCTTGGGGATCACGGTCGGCGGGAGCCTCAGGGAGGGCGGACAGCCGGAGGTCTTCCTCCACAACACCTACTCCTCGCTGGGCGTCTGGGCGGTCGCCGTCCTGATGGCCGTGCTCACCCCCAGGGCCCTGGCCCAGCGCGACGAACGGGCGGCGCTGCGCGCCGAGTTGCAGAGCACCCAGCTCGAACTGGCCGAGAGCCAGCGGCGCCAGGGCGCGGCCGAGGAGCGCGAACGCCTCGCCCGGGAGATCCACGACACCCTCGCCCAGGGCTTCGCGTCGATCATCGTCCTCGCCGAGGCGGCCAGGTCCCAGCTCGCCGCGGACCCGGCGCGCAGCGCCCAGCAGTTGCAGTCCATCGAGCAGACGGCCCGGGAGAACCTGGCCGAGGCCCGGGTCCTGGTCGGGTCCGCCCCCAGCAGCGGGGTCGCCGCGGGCTCCGTCGCCGCGACGCTCCGCCGCACCCTGGACCGCTTCACCGAGGACACCGGCCTCACGGTCACCGCCGAGCTGGCGGACATCGACTGCGACCAGCCGACCCGGGTCGCCCTGCTCCGCTGCACCCAGGAGTCCCTGGCCAACATACGTAAACACGCCGCCGCCACCACCGTGGGCGTCGTCCTCACCGCACACCCCGGCGGCGTCGAGCTGGAGATCACCGACGACGGCTGCGGCTTCGTCGTGGCGGACTCCCGGGGCTTCGGCCTGGACGGCATGCGACGCCGCCTCGCGGAGTTCGGCGGCGGGCTCACCGTCACCAGCTCGCTCGGCGACGGCACCCGCGTGCTCGCCACCATCCCGCTCCACGAGAGGCCCCAGGTGCCATGACGCCCACCCCCGCACCCCTGCGGATCATCCTGGCCGACGACCACACCGTGATGCGTGCGGGGCTGGTCGCCCTGCTCGGCTCCGAGCCGACGCTCGACATCGTCGGCGAGGCGAGCAACGGCCGCGAGGCGGTCGACCTGGTCGGACGCCTCCGCCCGGACGTCGCCCTGCTCGACCTGCGCATGCCCGTCCTCGACGGCGTCGGCGCCACCACGGAGATCGTCGCGGGCCCCGCCCCGACCCGGGTGCTGATCCTCACCACGTACGACACGGACGCGGACATCGAACGCGGCGTGGAGGCGGGCGCCACCGGCTATCTGCTCAAGGACGCCACCCGCGAACAGCTGGTGGACGCCATCCACGCGGCCTCACGCGGCGAGACGGTCCTCGCCCCGCGCGTCGCCCAGCGCCTGGTGGCGAAGATGCGGCGGCCCGCTCCGGTCGCCCTGACCGCCCGCGAGTCGGACGTCCTGGAAGCGGTCGCGGACGGCCTGTCGAACGCGGAGATCGGCCGCCGCCTGTTCATCGGGGAGGCCACGGTGAAGACCCACCTCCTGCGCATCTTCGCCAAACTCGACGTCAACGACCGCACCCACGCGGTGGTGGTAGCCCTGGACACGGGCCTGCTGAAACGCCGTTGACGCCTCAGAGCGCGTCCGGACCCCGCTCGCCCGTGCGGACCCGGATCACCGTCTCGACGTGCTGGACCCACACCTTGCCGTCACCGATCCGGTTCGTGCGGGCGGCCCGGACGACCGCGTCGAGGGCCGCCTCCTCGTCCGCGTCGTCCACGATCGCCTCGATGCGGATCTTGGGCACCAGGTCGACGCGGTATTCGGCGCCCCGGTACACCTCGATGTGCCCGTGCTGGCGGCCGTAACCGCCGGCCTCGGTGACGGTCAGGCCCTGGACGCCGACCTCCCGGAGCGCTGTTTTGACCTCGTCGAGGCGGTGCGGGCGTATGACGGCGGTGATGAGCTTCACGGTGCGGTCTTCCTGTCCCTGGGGAGCGACGCCGACTGCGGGGCCGCGTGACCCAGCGCGCCGTGATCGTAGGCGCTCTCCGCGTGCAGCGTCTGGTCGAGGCCCGTGACCTCCTCCTCGGCGGAGGCTCGCAGGCCCATCAGCCGGTCGATCGCCTTGCCGATCCCGTATGTCACGAGGAAGGTGTACGCCGCCACCGCGACCACGGCCACCGTCTGCTTCAGGAGCTGGCCCGCCCCGCCCCCGTACAGCAGGCCCTCCGCGCCGCCGGTCATCGCGGTGGTCGCGAACAGGCCGATGAGCAGGGTGCCGACGACGCCCCCGACGAAGTGCACCCCGACGACGTCGAGCGCGTCGTCGTAGCCGAAGCGGAACTTCCACGCGACCGCGTACGAGCAGACGACACCCGCCGCGAGCCCGACCGCCGCGCCGCCCACGACGCCGACCGTGCCGCAGGCCGGGGTGATCGCGACCAGCCCGGCGACCGCGCCCGAGGCCGCGCCGAAGGTGGTGGGGTGTCCGTCGCGCTGCTGCTCCACGAAGAGCCAGCCCAGCAGCCCCGTGCAGCCCGCGACGAGCGTGTTGAGCATCGAGGCGGCGGCCAGCCCGTTCGCGGCGAGCGCGGAACCGCCGTTGAAGCCGAGCCAGCCGAACCAGAGCAGACCCGCGCCGAGTATCACCATCGGCAGGTTGTGCGGGCGCATCGCGTCCTTCCGGAATCCGATGCGCGGCCCCACCACGAGCGCCAGCGCCAGCCCCGAGGCACCGGACGCGATCTCCACCACGAGCCCGCCCGCGAAGTCCAGCGCCCCCAGCGCGTCCTTGATCCACCCGCCGGGCCCCCAGACCCAGTGCGCGACGGGCACGTATACGAGCAGCGTCCACACCGGTACGAAGACGAGCCACGCGGCGAACTTCGTACGGTCCGCCACCGCACCGCTGATCAGCGCCGCCGTGATGATCGCGAAGGTGAGCTGGAAGGTGGTGAACAGCAGGGTCGGCACCCCGCCGGTCAGCGCGTCCGGCCCGATGTCCGCGAGGCCCAGATGGTCCAGATTCCCCACCAGCCCGCCGAACGCGTCGTCCCCGAAGGCCAGCGAATAGCCCGCGAGCAGCCAGACCACCGTGACCAGCGCGATCGAGACGAAGCTCATCATCAGCATGTTGAGGACGCTCTTCGTGCGGACCATGCCGCCGTAGAACAGCGCGAGTCCGGGCGTCATCAGCAGAACGAGGGCGGTGGCGGCGAGCAGCCAGGCGGTGTCGCCGGTGTCCAGGCCGGGCGCGGCCACGGTCACGGGGGTCACGGGGGAGTCCCTCCTCGGGGCGGGGAGCGGTGGGAGCGACTGCGAGCGTGACCGGCTCGCGTTTCGACGAGGGACCCCGTGTGTTTCCGCCGTATTTCATTGCCCGGGTGTTGCCGGGATCTCACGGGGCGCCCCCGGGGCGCGGGGTGGGTGGAGGCCGCCCCGGCCTCAGCAGCCGTGCCCCGTGAAGCGGGCGAGCCCGTACGCCGAGTCCAGCCGGTACGTCCCCGGCCTCCGCACGGTCAGTCGCGTCCACTCGCCGTCCTGCCGCAGACAGGCCCCGCCCGGCCCGCGCACCCGGAGCCAGGGTGAATGCGCGACCCGTACGGTCGCCGAGCCGGCCCGCTCCATGCGCAGGACCAGCTCCGCGTCGCCGCCGCCGGTGACCGTGGCGGGCGGGGTCGCGAGCGGGGCGGCCTCCCGGACCCGGTAGACCGTCCAGCCGTCGTCCTCCCACACCTGCTCCAGCCACGGCAACCCGCCCCTGACCAGGGCCGCTTCGGCCTCGGCGGGTCCGTCAGGGCGCCCGTGGTGCAGGACGACGAGGCCCACGGCCCAGCGGTCGAGCCAGGCGCGGTAGCGGTCCGGGGTGAGCTGCCCCTCGTAGAAGAGGCGCCCGCGCTCGACGTCCAGCTGGCGGTTCCAGCCCCGGGCCATGTTCACATGCGGGGCGAGGACGGTGGCCTCGCGGTGGTTGCGCGCGGGGACGACCTCGACGCGGACCCGGTCGGCCCCCAGCTGGTCGAGCGCGGCGACGACGCCCTCGGTGCGGGACGCCCAGGCCGGCACGGGGGTGGACACGCGCAGGTCGTCCACGGTCTTGTCGACGAGCCAGAGCCCGGAGAGCAGGAGGACGGCGGCCAGGAACCCCGTACGCACCCGGGCCCCGGCCCGGAGCGTGTCGAGGGCCGCCGCGCACAGCACGGGCACGGCGACCAGGCCGAGCAGCCGCTCGACGTTCGTGCCGATGGGGGACGCGACGAGGAACGTCAGCACCACGCCGACCGCGTACACCACGGCGCCGTACCGCGTCAGCCGCCACTCCCGCGTCCGGGGCGCCGCCGCCGCGAGCACCGCGCAGACGAGGACCGGCATCCACACCCGGTCCGCGTGGATGGGCTGCTCGCCCCGGAACGGGAACAGCCACGTCGTCGCGCCGACGACCACGAAGAACGGGACCGTCAGGACGGCGCCCGTGCGCCACCGCCGGTCGAGCAGGTGGGCCGCGCCCACGACGACCAGGAAGAGCCCGGCCACCGGGCTCGCCATGGTGGCCAGCGCCCCCGCGACGACGGCCGCCGCGGCCCGGTCCGCGTACCGGCAGGCGACGAGCCCGACGGCCACGCCGAGCGCGAAGGTCGTACGCCCCGACGCGACGTTGCACCACAGCGCGAACGCGCCGAGCAGCGCGGGCGGGAGCGGGCTGCGCATCCCCTTACGGACGAAGAGCCGGGCCAGCAGCCAGGTGGCGGCGAGCCCGGAGAGAACGGAGACCGTGCGGACGCCGACCAGGGCCATGACGTACGAGGAGAAGACGCTGTAGTTCGCGGTGTGCGTCCCCCCGTACCAGGACAGGTTGTACGCCGATCCCGGGTGGCGCGCGGTGAACCCGGACCAGGCGAGCTGCGCGGCGAGGTCGCCCCCGCCGGTGGCCAGGACGGCCGCCCACACGGCGTACAGCGGCAGGACCGCCGCGACGGAGACCAGCGGGACACGGTGGACCCGCCACCACGGCTCGCACACCGACTCGCTTGCGCCCGCCCGTACTTCTTCACCGACCACCACCTGCCAAACCCTAGAGGCTGATCGACGGCCACGCCGACCCGAAACTTTCGAAATGACGGCCATTCGCTTCGACGGGATCACCTGCTTCCGCTCGAATCGAGCCCGGGTTACTGGTGAGGCACCGGCCGTTGAGCTGCGAAGAACCTCAACTCCCTTTCTAAGTAAGGCAATCGAAGCTTTCGCAACTCATGCCGAAACTATTGACACCCCCAGGGGGCGGTCCAACACTGAGCGCCGTCGGCAGGCCCCCGCCGACGCCCACCTGCTCACGGGACGAGGAGGACATCCCCATGTACGCAAGCCCCGCACATCCGACGAGCCGCACCAGACCCCCGAACGGCCTACGGCTGTTCATCCGCAGCGCCTTCGCCCTGGTGATCGCGGTCGTCGCGGCGATCGCCCTGCCCGGCACGGCCACCGCCGACACGACCGTCACCTCGAACCAGACCGGGACGAACAACGGCTACTACTACTCCTTCTGGACCGACAGCCCCGGCACCGTCTCCATGAACCTCGGCTCCGGCGGCAGTTACGGAACGTCCTGGAGCAACACCGGCAACTTCGTCGCCGGCAAGGGCTGGAGCACGGGCGGCCGCCGCACCGTGACGTACTCCGGCTCCTTCAACCCGTCCGGCAACGCCTACTTGGCCCTCTACGGCTGGTCGCAGAACCCGCTGGTCGAGTACTACATCGTCGACAACTGGGGCACGTACCGGCCCACCGGGACCTTCAAGGGCACGGTCACCAGCGACGGCGGCACGTACGACATCTACGAGACGACCCGGACCAACGCCCCCTCGATCGAGGGCACCAAGACCTTCAAGCAGTACTGGAGCGTCCGCCAGTCCAAGCGGACCGGGGGCACCATCACCACCGGCAACCACTTCGACGCCTGGGCCCAGCACGGGATGAACCTCGGCAGCTTCAACTACATGATCATGGCCACCGAGGGCTACCAGAGCAGCGGCAGCTCCAGCATCACGCTGGGCAGCACGTCCGGCGGCGGCTCCGGCGGCTCCGGCGGTGACAATGGGGGCGGCGGAAACGGAGGCGGCGGCAACAACGGCTGCACAGCGACCCTCTCCGCGGGCGAGAAGTGGGGCGACCGCTACAACCTCAACGTGGCGGTCTCCGGCGCCGGCAACTGGACCGTGACCATGAACGTCCCCTCCCCGGAGAAGATCCTCTCCACCTGGAACATCAGCGCCAGTTACCCCAGCGCCCAGGTGCTGACCGCCAAGCCCAACGGCAGCGGCAACAACTTCGGCGTCACCATCCAGTCCAACGGCAGCTGGACCTGGCCGACGGTCTCCTGCAAGGCGTGACCCAACGGGTGCTCCGGGGTGGCGGCGGCCGCCCCGGAGCGCTTCCGCCGTCCACCTGTCTCACAGCACCGGCGGCCTTCCCAGCCGGGTCATCCGCCACACCGTCCGCCAGCTCATCGGCGCCCGCTCCCCGGCCGGCGTCCTCACCCCTCCGCGAACCCGCCCCACCACGCCTTCAACCCGGTCAGCGAGCGCATCCGCAGCATGGCCAGCGTGATCCACACCCCGAGGTAGACCGGGATCAGCGGCGCCGGGAGCCGCCTGCGCGCGAGCCACACCCGGTTCCGCGCGGTGAACCGGTAGTAGACGGCGTGCCGGGCCGGCGACGTCCGAGGATGCTGGAGGACGAGCGTCGGCACGTAATGGATGGCCCACCCCCCGTCCAGCGCCCGCCACGCCAGGTCCGACTCCTCGTGCCCGAAGAAGAACTCCCCGGCCACAGCCCGATCCGCCGGAGCATCGGTACCGAGAAGGCGTGCCCGCCGCCCAGGAACGCGGTCACCGGCCCCCCGTGCATCGGATCGCCCGCCCGCAGCCGGGGCACCCAGCGCCGCTCGGTCCGCCCGTGCTCGTCGGCGACCCGGAAGCCGATGATCCCCAGCCGCGGATCCTCCGCGAACCGCCGCCGCACCTCGCGGAACACGTCCGTCGCGATGAGCAGCCCGTCGTCGTCCAACTCGACCACGACGTCGACCTCGTCCGCCTCGCAGAGCATCCGAAGGCCCACGTTCCGCCCGCCGGGGCACCCCAGGTTCTCCGTGAGCGGCACCTTGGTCACCTCGGTCGCTCCGGGTGCGGCGGCCGCGCCGAGGACATCGGTCGATACGTCGTCCAGCGGGGTCGCGTTGCCCACCAGCACCACGCGGGCGGCCGGCACATCCTGCTTCGCCACGGACGCGAGCAGCGCCTCCAACTCCCGGGGCCGGGTCCCCATGGTCACGATGACAACCCCGATACGCGGCGACAAGGTCATGGCGGCTTACTCCAGTGATCGGTGGGCCACGATGCTAGGCCCTGTCCGCGGGCGCGCCGCCGCCCCGGGCGTCCGGAGCGCCGCCCTGCCGTCGGCCGCACCCCCTGTGGCGACCCCTTCACGCCGCCGCCCCGCTGTCGACGACCAGGTCCGTGCCGACGACCGCTCCAGCGGCGGGCGAGGCGAGATACAGCACCGCGGCCGCCACCTCCTCGGCCCCCGCGAGCCTGCCGAGCGGGTTCTGCGACTTCACCCGCTCCGCCCGGTCGGCCTCCGTCTCGCCCGGGCGGAGGGACATCGGCGCGTCGGAGGCTCCCGGGCTGACGGCGTTGATGCGGACGCCCTCGTGGATGTGGTCGAGCGCCGCGGCGCGGCTCAGCGCGGAGACGGCGGCCTTCGACGTGATGTAGGCGGCGGCATTCGGTATCCGCAGGTGCGCCCCGAGATTGGAGGCGATGTTGACGATGACGCCGCCCCCATGGGCACGCATGTGGGCGATCTCGTGCTTCATCGCCAGCCAGACCCCGGTGACATTGGTCCGCAGCACCGCGTCCCAGTCCTCTTCGCTCACGTCCGCCGCCGGACCGGAACCCCGCAGTATTCCGGCGTTGTTGACCGCGATGTGAAGCCCTCCGAAGCGGTCCACGCTCTCTTCGACCAGGCGGCGGAGCTGCTCCGATTCGGTGACGTCGGCGACGACCGGGGCGGCCGTGCCCCCGCTCGCCTCGATGAGCCGCACGGTCTCGTCGAGGGATGCCCGGGTCCGTCCCGCGACCACCACCGACGCGCCTTCGGCGGCGAAGGCGAGCGCGGTGGCACGGCCGAGGCCGGTCCCGGCGCCCGTGACGAGGACGGACCTGCCGATGAAGAGGTTCATTTCCACAGCTCCTCTGGAGAACAGCGCGAGTGATTTAATGGATCGATCGTTCCATTATTTGGCCATGCGAGAGCGGTGCCGGCTCGGCTCGGCTCGGCTCGGCCCGCGCCGGGGGCGGCGGGCCGTTCGGGCGGCAGGATTCAGTCCAGCAGTGACAGGGCCTGCTCGGCGGCGTCCCGTACGCGGGCGGGATCGCTGGACGCCTTGCCGACGACCCGTATGCCCTGGAGAAGGACGAGCAGCATGCGGGCCAGTGCGCGCGGGTCGCGGTCCTCCGGCAACTCGCCCTGGGCCTGGGCCCGTACGAGCGCGGAGTGCAGGGGGGTTTCGAGGTGCTCCCAGCTGATCTCGACCCGGCGGGCCGCTGCCGGGTCGTGCGGTGCCAGCTCGGCGGCGGTGTTGGTGATGAGGCATCCGTGCAGCCGCGCCTCCAGCGATGTGGCCTCCTGGGCCATGCGGCGCACCACGGCCCGGACCGCGGGCAGGGCGGGCCCCGGCTGGGACAGTTCGGCGAGAAGGAGCGGATCGCGCCCCTCCGCGTAACGGTCCATGGCCTTCAGGAACAGCTCGTGCTTGTTGCCGAAGGTGGCATAGATGCTGGCCCGACCGATGCCGAGGTGCTCGACGAGGTCGGCCATCGACGTCGCTTCGTAGCCGCGCTGCCAGAACAGCTCAAGGGCCGCCTGAAGCGCGGCCTCCGGATCGAATTCCTTGGTCCTGGCCACATCCAAGATCGTAGGCGATATTGGAACGATCGGTCAATTACCTCGTTCGGGTGACCGTCGGCCGAGGCCGGCCCCGTCTTCACGGCTCCGACCCAGCAACCCTGGGTCCCGGCCCGGCCCCCAGGCCAAGGACTTCAGCGTCCTGACCTCGCACGACAGCGCGGGCCGGAACCGGATGCAGCTGCTCGACCGGAACGGGAAGGTCCGCGCCCAGGTGCCGGAGGTGGGCGCGAAGCCGAACGGGCAGCCGGTCGAGGTCAACGCGGGGAAGTCCGAGGAGAGCTGTCCGTAGAGCGTTGTCCGTATGCGTCCCGTCAGGCAGCCGGCATCTTCGTGACCAGGTCGATCCATGTCCGGGCCTCGGCCGCGAAGTCCACCCGCCCGATGTCATGGTGGGCCGCGACCCAGCTGCCGGCCGGCGGCTTGTCCTCCCAGTCGTCCTGGGCGGGTGCGGCCCGGCGCAGATAGATCTCGCAGCCGACCCGGTTGGTGACGAAGCTCAGTTCCAGCCGGGACGGCCGGTCCCCGGTGCCGACGCGGTCGGCGAGCTGGAAGGTCTGCGTCAGGTACAGCCCGTACTCCACCGTGGGGATGCGGTCGTCCGTGACCTCGCAGGCGTCGCACAGGTACCCCTCGGCGGCGAACGCGTCGAAGACCGCCTCGTGCAGGGGGAGCGCGGCGACATGGACGAGGTCGTGGTCGCCGACCGCCTCGTCCTCCCCGATCCGCACCTTCGTGCCGAGCCCGAGAACGGCACCGACGGCCTGTCCGGACACCTCGGTCACCGGGACGTCCCAGGGCAGCCGGTGCTGGAAGGGCACCCGGCGCTCCTCGCCCTTGGCCAGCGTGAAGTAGGCGGAGGCGTCGGGCCAGCAGATCGTCTCCTGGGTCTCGCCTCCCTCGTAGGAGGGCGTCACCTCGGCGAACATCTTCAGCTCGATGCCGCCCACCTCGACCTCGCGATCGAGGGCGCGCAGGAGGACTTCACCCTCCAGCAGCCCACCGGGCTGTACGAATCCGGCCGCCACCTGCGTGTCGACCTCCAGCGGCACAGAGCCGCCCCCGCCTATGCGCCGCAGGCGCTTGAACACCATGTCCGTAGGCTAAACGCCCGGTGTGATCATGACTAGATACGAATGAGGCTGGTCTGTACGGGTCATGAGCCGCCGTCACCGCGGCGCCTCCAACGCATCGGCCCGCTCCACCAGCCCGGCGGCCACGCCGTCCCAGTCCGGACCGTGCAGCCACAGGCTCCGAGCCGCCTCCCGCAGCAGCACCGGTTCGTCCGGCCGCTGCAACAGCACGAGCCGGTAAGCCAGGTTGCGTACCCACACGGGCAGATGGCCATCCACGATGTTCGGGGCCAGTTCACGCAGCATGGCGAGGATGGCGCCCGCGTCGGCGAACGTCAGCTCCTCGATGAAGTAGTGCTGGTCGTGCTCCAGCCCGCACTCGGGCGTGGGCCGGAACTCGTCCCCGTAAAGGCACCGCGCGTGTGCCGTCAGGCTGCTGTGCATGGACGCGAGGCTACGACGCGGACCGCGCGCCCTCAGTCCCCGCCGCCGTCGCCGCCGTCCCCGTCGAAGATCCAGCTCAGCGGGTTCCAGCCCGAGGACTCGGGCAGCGGCTCGGCCCCGCGTGTGCGCCCCGGTGCGGCCTGCCGCTCGCGGACCAGATCCCGTACGGTCCGGGCTATGGGGTCCCGTCCTGCGGAAGCCGTCACCTCACTGCGCGGCTCGGAGAGTTCGTCCCCCGGCAGTACGTTTCCGGCCAGCCGCGTCGCCCCGACGAGCGCCGCCAGCAGCCGGGCCCGCTCGTCGTCGGTCGTCCCGTGCCCCACGGCGGACACCCGTTCGCGCGCGGGGGACGTCCGGTCGTCCGGACCCACGAGGTGGCGGCGCTGCGCGATGACCCCCAGGGCCCGGGTGCGTTCCTCGCGCAGGGCCCCGCGCGCGACGAGCCGGTGGCGCCACACCTCGTCCGTCCTGCCCGCAGTGGTCTTCACGCCCGCGGCCTCGCGCACCCACCGCTGGAGCTTGTGCCCCTTACGACGGCCGGCGACCCCGGCCAGGGCCGCGTCCAGAAACGAGTCCCCGAGCGCCGGCGCACCGGTCGCGCTGATCTTCCCGTCCTGTACGACGACCCGCCCGGCCAGCACCAGCTCGGCGGCCACGGCCCCCGCGATCCCGAGCCGCAGAGAATACGGCCGGCACACGACCCGCCCCTCGACGGGGTCGTGCGCGAGCAACACCAACTCCTCGGGCAGCGTGAAGTGCGACACGAACACGACGACATGACCCCCAGCACCCAACGACCAACACCTCATGCTCGCACGCACGCGCGAGTCACGGTGAGCGGCCGGGCGCACCAGCGCCGTGCGGCAGCGCGTGGTGCGACCCCTGTCCGAAGGCCCCTCAGCTGGTGAAGTAGCCGCCGTCGAGACCGACCCAGCCGGTGATCTGGCGCTCGTCGAAGAGCAGCAACGAACCGTCGCTGAGGACCTCCCAGCGAACAGTGAGGGAACCGGACACCCCGGCACCTGTGACTTGGCCGACCAAGCCCTGGGTGCGGTTGGGACGGATGTGCGGCGGGAGAGTGAGGACCTTCTCGCCACTGGTCCACGGGACGCCGTCGATGCGGGACAGCCGAAGGTGGAGGTCGACGCGATTGCCGACCTGGCGGTACTGAGGGACGTAGGTGCTCCTGGGCGGGGTGTAGATCTCGGACTCGTAATTCAGGTCGGTCCACGGGACGTGGTCGCCGGTGCCGTCGGTGGTGGCGGTGATGCCGAAGAGAGTCATCTGACGCGGTCCTGGTTCTCGGGTGGCGAAGCCGAAGACGAGCTGCGGCCCGTCAGGCGTCCGGCGAACGGTGATGGCTTCGGTCTCGCGGTGGGAGAGGCCGAGCGCGGTGGTGTTGAAGCGTCGCTCGATCGTGTGCCCGGTGGTGATGTCGTAGACGTTCCACCAGGAATTGCCGGGGAGCGGATTGGCGGCGCTGTAGGGGTTGCCCTCGTTCTGGTAGAGGAGATCCCCGTACAGGCACCATGCCTGGGTGCGGTAGACGGCCGGGAAGCGGAACAGCGGTGTGAAGCTGCGCCGTTTGAACGCTTCGAGGTCGTAGACGAGGTATTCCTCGGTATCGGGCACCCTCTGACGTACGCCGATGCGGCCGTGTTCGAGGTCCAGGGAGGGAGTGACGTGCGAGGCCCCCGGGGTCGGATCGAACACCTCGATGTCGGGACTCCCGGCATCCACGATGGCGCCGGGGGTGAAGGCGACACGGCCGATGCGCTTGCCGTACGCGAAGCCGCTGGTGACAGGATCCGCGTCGGTCTCCAGCCAGAGCCAGACCCGGTCATCGACGTGTTCGACGCCGAGCCCACCGCCGTGGCCGACGCCCCGCAGATACATGACGGCACGGACGGTTCCGTCGGGGGTGACCTCGTTGACGCAGAGATCACCCCGGTGGTCGCGCTCGACGCCGGGCACGACAGCGGGCTCATCGGCGAGTTGGCGCCCGTCGCTGATGAGTTGCGTCACGTACGCCAGACCGGTCACCGCATCGAAGGCGACCTGCTGATGCACCTTGCCCTGAGCCAGCCGCAGTTCGCCGCCGAACAGATCGACGGGCTCGGCCGTGAGGTCGAACCTGTTCTGCGCGTGCACGGCTGCTGCCGGCTGAGCGGCGACAGGGTCGGCAGCGAGCGCGATCGGCTCGGGTGCTTGCGCGGAGCCGTGACGCGTGAACAGCGGGGCGGCGACGGCCGCGGTCGCAGCGGTCAGGACGGTCCGCCGAGTCAGAGACATGAACGGCCGGCCGCTCTGCGTGACCGCGAGGGTCTGACGGATGTGGCGTGTCCCGTGAGGCATTTGAGCATGGACGCGCCTCCTTCCAAGATCGTCATTCAAATGGTGCCCAATTCTTGCACCGACCCGGAAAACCCCACAGAGGCAGCAGGACCTACTACGAAATGCACAAGACGCGGATGACTGCGATCGAGTGATGGTGGGAACAGGGGACCCTCCCTGTCCGGGACGCACTCCGCTACACCGACGGACGCTCCTACGAAGGACGGTCCGTCGTGGGTCTCCGCAGTCGACGGTCTGGCCGTCCCGGACCTGGGGGAGCGGGGGTTGGTTACTGTAGGGCGGCGAGGGCCCGTACGGATCGGAGGGCTTCCTCGCGCGGCTGACCGCCGACCGCGCCCTGATCTGGGCGCTGTTCTTCACCGAGTCCGATCCGTCCGACCGGATCCGGTCTCGGAAACCAGATGGGGGGCGGCGGCGTGACCGCCGCGCCGCCTCAGGCCTCGCGCGGCGGGTCCGCCGACTCCGCCGCGCGGCGGTACTCGGCGTTGATGCGCTGCGCCTCTTCCAGCTGGTCTTCCAGTACGACGATGCGGCAGGCGGCCTCGATGGGCGTGCCCTGGTCGACCAGTTCGCGGGCGCGGGCGGCGACGCGCAGTTGGTAGCGGGAGTAGCGGCGGTGGCCGCCATCCGAACGCAGCGGGGTGATCAGACGGGCTTCGCCGATGGCGCGGAGGAAGCCTTGGCTCGTGCCGAGCATCTCGGCGGCCCGGCCCATCGTGTAGGCGGGGTAGTCGTCGTCGTCAAGACGGCCGTACGAGTCGTCTGCTGTCACTTGCACCTCTCTTGTGGAACGCGTGGATCCGCTGGAACGCGTTGAGGGGCCCTGGCGCCAGACGGCACCAAGGCCCCGAAGGAACTACTACACCACCTGCCGGTCCGGACACGGCACCGGCCTTCTGTATCCGCGGCTCCGACCCGGCTGCTGTCGGAAGTGCGGAGATCGCGGTTGCTTGACCGGAGACCACCTCACTATCGATGTCCTGCGGTACCCGGGAGGGCCGAAGGCTCCGTCCCCGGGCGATCCTGATGGCGCGGGCTCCTCCGTTCTTTCTTACGGTGATCAATCTCTTACCAGCGGGTACTGCCTACTGCTTGCACGGGCACCGCGACTGTCGTGTCGACGGTCCCGCTCGGCGGCCCCTCTCCGCGGGCCACCCGGTCCGGCTGTCAGTCCCGTCGCCGTCACGCAACAACCCTGGCTTCGGAACTCCACCGCCGCACCGTCCTGCGACTACGTCCACCACCGGCAGTCCGTCTCTGCCGGGTATCACTGTCTCTCTGGGTTACGGAAGGAACCCTAGCCACGCCAGCGCGCAATGTCTACCGTGGCCACGACAGATTTTCGGATTCACTCCAAGGAGGTAATCGACCGCGCCGGAGGAGTCGGCTGCCCCGTGGCCGACCGGCTTGTCCGACGGCCGGGGGACGCCGGGCCGACCCGTGAATAAGATCGGCTCTCATGTCGAAGCCTGACGAGCTGCTCGTAGACGTCGCCACGCTAGTGGAGTCCGGGCACAGCAACCAGATGTCCCTCACCGTGGTCACCGGTGGTGCCGTCATCACCGGCCGCCTGGCGCCCGAAGCCGTGTGGCGGCAGCGGGTGTCGGAGGTCCTGACGGACTCGGCCCGGCTGGGCGAGTTCTCCGCCGTGTTCACCGCCACGGCCCGCAAGGAGAGCCCGCCGGAGTATCTGCACTTCCACATGGCGCGGATCCTCCAGGGTACGGTGGGGATCCCGGAGACGGGCGGGATGTACCGCGTCGCGATCGCGGACGTCAGCGCCTGGACCATGGGCGACTTCACGTACTCCGAGCACTGACGGTCCCACCGGGTACGCGGGAGGGCCCGACCGGCGTGTGCCGGTCGGGCCCTCCCGCCTGCTCAGGCCGCGGCCCGCGCTTCCCGCCGGGCGCCCGGTATCGGACGGCCACCGCGCCGAGGATGTCGCGCAGCCGGATCCGGTCCGAGTAGCCGGGTCCGTTCCCGGGCAGTCCCGGTCGGCGGCACCGACATCCCGGACCAGCCGACGCCGGCGTCCGCCGAAGGCGTGGCGTGCGGGGCCGACAGGACCGGGTAACGTCCTCGGCACGTTCTTCCAGGCGCCGACTCACGGCTGAGAGCGTGACGGGCCCCGCCGACGTCCTGCGTCACAGCCCCCGTCCCCACCGTGGATCCTTGGATCCCTTCACACCGGGAGAACCCGTGACCGACAGCAAGAACATCAACAACCCCGTGGGCCAGGGCGGCGGCCAGCGCAAGAAGCTGTCCCGGGCCGAACGGCAGAACAACGGCCCGCACCGCAACCTCGACCGTCAGGGTGCCGCCGACCGCAAGGCGGAGCTGGTACGCAAGATGCGCGAGAAGACTCGCGCGGCCGGGAGCACGGGGCAGACGGACGACGAAGCCCGGGGCTGAAGCACCGCGCGGGCCGGGTCACAGGCACCGCCCGAGGACCGCGCTCCGCACGGAGTGCGGTCCTCGGCGCGTGCGGTTACGAGGCCCAGCCGCCGTACGGCACGGTGATGAGCTCCATGGCGTGGCCCGAAGGGTCCATGAAGTACACGCCGCGACCACCGTCGTTGTGATTGATCGCGCCCGGCTGCTTTCGCTGCGGGTCGGCGTAGTGCTCGATGCCGCGCTGTCCGATCTGCGCGTACGCCGCGTCGAACTCCTCCTCGGAGACCAAGAAGGCGTAGTGCTGCGGCGTGATGCTGTCCACCGGAACGGTGGCGAAATCCAGCGTGACGCCGTTGGCGAGACCGACCGCGATGAACGGGCCCCACTCGGCGGTGATCTCGAGGCTGAGCAGATTCGCGAAGAACTCTGCGGATTCCCGGTTGTTCCGGGCGTGGACGATCGTGTGATTCAACTCGACTGACAAGGAATGCCTCCAAAGGCATGTCCCGACACCTCCATGCCTCACCCAGCCGGTGACCGACACGCGATGCTGCCGTAGACCATATCCGTAACTACCCAATGGATCGAGGAAGTTACTGTGAACCGCACCTGGACGCCGCAACACGCCACCGCCGTCACCGCCGCCCCGACACGGGCCCCGCGCCTGGCGCCCACGCCATGACCAGCTTCCTGACCCACCGAGCACACACGCACGACGCCCGCCTCCCCCTCCACCGCCGGCACAGCGCGCTACGGACCTGCCTCACGCTCTTCGCTCCCTACGGTGTACGGGCCACGTACCACCACCTCACGCTCAGCGCCGCGATCCCCCGACGGCTGGAGGCGGACCCGGACGCGCTGGTACGAGCGGTGGAGGAACTGCACGAGGCGCGGGTGCTGTGGCTCGCACGAGCCGAGGAGTACGCCACGCAACGCCGGGCGGAGAAGCGGGCGGGGAGGCGAGCAGCGGCGGACCCGCGACCGTGGTGGCTGCGGCACCACAGGGAGGCCCCGAACCGCGCCTGGTACGAGGACCCGCTCCGCCATCCGCCACTGCGGCTGCCCGAGTACGTCCGGCGCCAGAACGCGATCCTGGACGGCGCCGACCTCCCGGGCTGCCCCGCCTGCGGTGACGAGAGACCCCCGGTCTCGAACTCGACGGGTCACGGCTGGGTGGAACGGTGCCACGGCTGCGCGTGGACACTCTCACCGTGCCCGTGCGGGCAGCAGCACCGCGTCGTCCCGGAGACACCGATCACCTGGACAAGGCTCTGGCAGCGCGCCCACATGGGCCCCGACGGCCTGCCGAACCCCCATTGGCCGACGAGCTGAGCCGCACAAAGAAGGGCCCCGGTCACCGAACAGGGCCTTGAGCCTCGTCCGGGAGCCGTATCCGACCGCCGTCGTCCGCTCTGCTCGGGGTGGTCGGCGCATCAGCGGGGGCCGATGCGGAATGTCTCAGCGGTCGACGGTGTGCCACGGGGCGTCCGGCCTGGTGCGGCGGGCGTCGGCGGCGAGCCGCAGCGCGTAGACCGACCGCCCGGAGGGGTCGGGGACCGCACCGAGGTAGTGGTGGCCGGTCATGTGGCACCAGGCGGGCAGGTCCAGCGGAGCGGCCGGGTCGGTGGCGATGACGTGGACGACGGTGCCCGGTTCCGCGCCGTCGATCTCCTTGCGCAGCTTCAGCAGGAGGGTGACGCAGAGCATGCCCGTGCCGTCGACGGTGAGGGCGGGCACGGGCGCGGTGCTCATCGGGGCACGCTCTGGGTGACGCGCCAGAGCCGACGCGGCAGGTCGCCCTCCTCGAAGGCGTGGACATCGTCCAGGGCCCATCCTGCGGCGAGGTCGTCGACCAGGGCGCGGTCGAAGAAGTGGACGGCGAAGCCTCCGTGTTCGTAGATGTCGTCACCGTGGGCGGTGCCGGCGCCGTAGTGCGCGTCGCCGGTGTGCCGGACGGTGTAGACGAACACGCCGCCGGGCCGCAGGACGCGGCGGACCTCGCGGACCGCCGCGTGGATCTCCTCCGTGGAGAGAGCCATGCACAGCAGCATGTGGGCGAAGACCCCGTCCACGGAGGCGTCGGCCAGGGGCAGAGGGTCACGTACGTCGTGCACCGCCGTGCCGACCCGGCCGTCGACGTCCTGGGCGCGGGCGGACGCTCGCAACTGTTCAAGGCCGACGGTGGAGAAGTCGGTGGCCCGGACGGTGAACCCCTCGCGGGCGAAGTGCAGGGCGTCCCGGCCGTGCCCGGCGCCGAGTTCCAGCACGTCACGGGCACCGGCCGCACGGAACACGTCGGCCGCCCACGCGGCCGGGACGGAGGGCCGCTCTCCGTACATGCCCGGATGGGCTGTGTAGGTGTCCTGCCAGTGCCGCTGCTGGATCTCGGCCAGTTCCTGCTCGTCCGCCACGGTCCTCGACCTCCTGTTCGTGCCCCGGGGCAGCGTAGATGTGCCGTTGTCGTGGCTGCTCAGCGGCCCGCGCGGGGCGTACGTGATCACGGCCATGCCGACGAGACGGACCAGGGCGCCGATGACGTCGTAGCGGCCGGGGCGACAACCGTCGGCGCCCCTGCCCAGGCGCGATCGACCCGGCGACCAAGATCCCCGCCGTGCGCGGCGAGGATGCGCCCGGAGTTGTCGGTCGGCCGACCGGCACGATCCATGCTTCCGTGAATTCAGGATCACCTGTACTGTCGGCGTGTGCTGACTGTTGCCTCCGACATCGAAGTGCTGGCCAGGTTCGGCCGCGCCCTCGCCGATCCGATCCGCTGCCGCATCCTGCTCGCCCTCCGGGAGTCTCCGGCCTACCCGGCCGACCTCGCCGATGCGATCGGCGTCTCCCGTACCCGGCTGTCGAACCACCTCGCGTGCCTGCGCGACTGCGGCCTGGTCGTCGCCATCCCCGACGGCCGCCGCACCCGCTACGAGCTCGCCGACGAACGGCTCGGCCACGCCCTGGACGACCTGCGCACCGCCGTCGTGGCCGTCGAGACCGACCGCACCTGCCCGGATGCCGACGAGAAGAGTTGCTGCTGATCATGACCGCCGAGATATCGATATCCCTCGGTCCCTCCCCGGCCCGCCGCGACGCGCTCACCCGCCGGATACGGCTGCTGGTCGCGGCGACGATCACCTACAACGTCATCGAGGCGGTCGTCGCCCTCACGGCCGGCAGCCTCGCCTCCTCCACCGCCCTGATCGGCTTCGGCCTCGACTCGATCATCGAGGTCTCCTCCGCCGCTGCGGTCGCCTGGAGTTCTCCGCCCGCGACCACGCCGTCCGCGAAGCGCGGGAGCAGCGCACCCTGCGCATCATCGCCGTCTCCTTCTTCGCGCTCGCCGCGTACGTAGCCGTCGACGCCGTCCGCGCCCTGACCGGCACCGGCGAAGCCGAACGCTCCATCCTCGGCATCGTGATCGCGGCCCTCTCCCTCGCGATCATGCCGTTCCTCTCCGCCGCCCAGCGCCGCGCCGGCCGCGAACTCGGCTCCGCCTCCGCCGTCGCCGATTCCAAGCAGACCCTCCTGTGCACCTACCTTTCAGGCGTCCTCCTGGTCGGCCTGGTCCTCAACGCCACCCTCGGCTGGTCCTGGGCCGACCCCATCGCCGCCCTCGCCATCGCCGCCATCGCCGTCAAGGAAGGCCGCGACGCCTGGCAGGGCAAGGGCTGCTGCGCGCCCACCGCCCACGGGCACACCCCGGACCCCGCGGTGGCGGCCGAGGCGGACGCGTGCGGCTGCAAGCCGGGATGCACCTGCTGTTCGTGAACATCTCGTTGCCCGCCCCCGCCCATGTGGCCCGGTCCATCGATACTGACCGGGCCATCGAGGGCGGACGGGGGCGGCGGTGGACTGGACGATCTGGGCAGGGCTCGCGGCCGGTCTGCTGATCTCGGTGGTGACCGCACCGGTCGGTGTGTCCGGCGCGGTCTTCCTCCTCCCGGTCCAGCTCAGCCTTCTCGGAGTGCCCAGCCCCGCCGTCACGCCGACGAACCTGCTCTTCAACGTAGTGGCCGGGCCCGGCGCACTCTGGCGCTACCGCCGCGACGGCGCCCTCCGCGACGGCCTGGCCCGGCGCCTCGTCCTGTGGACGCTGCCCGGTGTCGTCGCCGGCGCCGCCGTCCGCGTCTTCGCCCTCCCCGGCCCGGGCGTCTTCCGGCTGCTGGTCGCCGCTCTCCTTCTGCCACTGGGCACATGGCTGTGCCTGCGCACACTGCACCCGGTTCGGCAGCGTCCCGACGCGGCCGAACCGTCGGCCCCCGCCCTCGCGGCCCTCGCCCTGATGGTCGGAACGGTGGGCGGGATCTACGGGATCGGCGGCGGTTCCCTGCTCGGCCCCGTCCTCGCCGCGCGCGGCATGCCGATGACCCGTATCGCACCGGCCACGCTCGCCACGACCTTCACCACGTCCATCGCCGGGGCCGCCGCGTACGCCGTGCTGGCCCTGGCAAGCCCGGGCCCCGTGGCACCCCACTGGTGGCTGGGCCTGGCCTGCGGCCTCGGCGGCCTGATCGGCGGCTATCTCGGCGCCCGGCTTCAACCCCGCCTGCCCGAAACCCTGCTCCGCCTCCTGCTCGGCACCCTAGCCGCCACCCTCGGCACGCTCTACGCCGCCCAGGCAGTGGCCTGAGGGATGCGGCGGTACGGTCTACGAGAGCCGCTTCTGGCGCCCCATCAGGACGCGCATAACACACGCATTCCGAAAGGCCCAGACAACAAAGAAGGCCCCGGTCACTGACCAGGGCCTTCATCAAAGAGCGGGTGACGAGCATCGAACTCGCGCTCTGGGCTTGGGAATCAACGGTTCCTAGGTGGTTGCAGGGGGCCCTGACCTGCGGTTTCGGATTGGCCAGGTGGGCGGCTCCCGCTCTCTGGGAGCCGTATCTGACCGCTGTTGTCCGCTCCGCTGGGCACGAGAGCCGACAGTGCGCCGCGTGATCCGGGTGGGCCCGACTGGTCAGAGAGGGATGATGCGAACCTGGCTGCCGCAGAGCTTGGCCATGTCGTCGCTGTCGGAGGTCAGCAGAGCGACGGGTTTCGGCTGGCGCAGGGCGACTTCGGCGACCGTGGCGTCGATGGCGTACTTGTGCCCGTGAAGTCCGGCACCTTTGAGAAGCTCAGCCGCCGCCTTCGCCGCCTGTTCGGTGACCGGCTCCACCTTTACGCGGGACAGAGCCCAGTTCAGGCGCGGCATATTGGTGCGGGAGTGGCTGACTTCAACGATGGTGTTGGCCCCGATAACCAGGTCGGCTCCCATGTCATGGAAGACCTGAAGCATCGCAAGTAGCTTGCGATCCTGCGCGATCCAGGCGGAGAGCCCTTCCGAGTCCAGGATGACGGTCTCGATGCGCTCGCTCACGCGGCGTCCGCGTCCTGGGAGGAACCAGCGGAGTCGAAGATCTTTGCGCGGGCCTCAGCGAGCTCCTCGTTGCTGAAGGGGCCGTGATCTTCCTCGTGGCGGCGGAGGTCGCCGCCCAGGAGCTGGTGCCGAATCTGACGGGCCACGGCTTCCGCCACGTAACCGGAGACGTTGTCCGTGAGCTTGCGGAGCTCCGCCACCTGGTCGCTAGGGAGGGTGACGGTGATGCGAGTCGTTGAGGACATGAGCCAAGCATACTGGAGTATGCACGTACCTGCCTACCGCTCCGCTGTCTGCTTGAGCCGGTCCGGCCGGCCGCGATCTACTGAACCCGGTCGTTGTCAGTGCCTCCTTCTAAGGTCACCGCATGACGACATTCCGATCTAGTTCCACGCTCCGGGAGATGGTCAGCGGGGCTCGGGAGCTCACTAAGCACCCGAGCGTGCTGGAGCGCATCGATGCAGTACTGCGCGTCATGGGCCCTGCCTTCGGCAGGACCGGGTACGGCAAAGGCAGGCCCCTGGTGGACACCTTGGAAGATGTCGCCCAAGAATCGCTCCTAGTCGGAGACTTTGCTCTTGCGCAGCGGTTCCAGCGCTTTGCCGCCTATGCCGGTGGTGAGCTGTTCCTCGAAATTCTGGAGAACTATTACGACGAGGACGCTCGGCGTAGTAGCGAGGAGGGCATGCGGAGGCTGGTGGCCATGGGCGCCGATCGAGCCGTGGCCGTTCTGGATGCTCTCTCCGAGAGCGACCCGGAGGCGACCGTAGCCGATGTGCGGGACCTCTTTCACGGTATAGCCCTGTCCGTGGACCACTTGGGCCTCGGTACAGAGGAGGGTGGGATCCGGCTTCCCACTCGAGAAAGGAGGAGACTCCAGCAGTACGGGCACATGGAGCTTGTCCTGAGGGACCTGCCGCGACCGGCCTCGGCCGAGGCGGCGCGGATGGTGGGCGATTTCCTCGCGGATGCCGACGCGGGGTTGCTGGCTCAGTTGCTGGAGTTGAAGGCCCGGCGAGCGGGTCTCGACGCTCTGCGTGCTGTGGTGGAGGACGGGACGAGCTCGGAGAGTGCCCTCCACGCCCGTCTGAAGAATCAGGAGTGGATTTTCGGCGGTGCCTACGTGGCAGAGCTGGCACGCCGGCAGTACACCGCAGACACGATTCTGGATATCCCGCTTCTGCGGGGTGACGGATCCCTTCATGTGGTGGAACTCAAGCGTGCCAACATCAAGGATCTGGTGATCCGGCGCAGTGGCCACCTCATGTTGGGCGCCCCGGCCCACCACGCGGTGTCGCAGGCCCAAAACTACCTCCGCACCATGGATGAGAACCGCGAGGCCATCCTCGCGGACCACGGAGTCGATACCCGTAGGGCCTCGGCAACGGTTGTGATCGGGCATCCGCGATTCGTCAGTGGTGGCATTACCCCCAAGGAGATCGCGGAGACACTCCGCACCTACAACACACACGCGGCACGCATTGAAGTGATCACGTACGAGACCCTGCTGGAGTCAGCAGCCCGGATGCTGGCCCTCGCGTCGGCGCAGCAGGATCCTGACCAGGCCGAGGAGCCCACGGCATGACCGAAGACAACCAGCCTGCGATCGAGCGGCTGTTGGCCCGCTTGTGCGGGGGTGCGATTACAGGAAAGGACTACGTCGGCTACTTCCTCAACGAGCACGGAGAGGAACTCGTCTTCGCCCAGCGCCGGGGAGAGAAGACCGCCCGGTTCTGGCACAGCGACGCCGACTGGCAGATGTTCCGCGTCGGCGACCACTCAGTACGGGTCGGCAGCGTGATGGACGGAGTGATCACCGTCGGCGACTTGATCATAAATCGCCATGAGGCGACGTGGCTGTCCTCGTGCCTTGCTGCCTCCCGCCACCTACGCCAGAAGCACAGCTGACACGCGGCTCGGGTAACAACGAAGCTCCCAGGTCTCTGACCTGGGAGCTTGTTTCAAGAGCGGGTGACGAGAATCGAACTCGCGCTCTGAGCTTGGGAAGCTCATGTTCTACCATTAAACTACACCCGCGAAAATGACCGACGCTGTATCCAGCGGCGCATCCTCGGACACTGTACCCCATTGCGATCCGCTCGCGGAGACGTCCCGGATCCGCTGTGCGTGGGGCGGGAGTTGGGGGCGTAGCGTGGGTGGTCGGAGTGCCGCGTGGAGTGGCGTCCTGTTCATCCCCTAATGTGGCGGTCTCGTCCACGGCTTGATGGGGAAGGGACTTGATGGACTCCATGGAGCGCACCGTCGTCCGCTGTGCCGAAGGGCACGTTTTCGCTACCAGCTCGTTTCCGATGCAGCAGCTCGGGGCAGGGCGGATCGGGCCCGGGCGGCTCATCCGGTGTCCCCGGTGCGCCCGGTTGCGGCATGCCGTGCCCGTGGTGTTCGAGCAGCGGTAGCGGCGGCGGGTGACGGACGACAGGCGCGCGGGCGGCCCGATGAGGGCGGGTCCGCGCGTTCTGCGTATCCTCGGTGGGTGCTTCTCTCAGACAAGGACATCCGCGCCGAGATCGACGCCGGACGCGTACGCATTGATCCATTCGACGCGTCGATGGTGCAGCCGTCGAGCATCGACGTGCGGCTCGACCGCTATTTCCGGGTGTTCGAGAACCACCGCTACCCGCACATCGACCCCGCCGTCGAGCAGGTGGACCTGACCCGCACCGTCGAACCGGAGGGGGACGACGCGTTCATCCTGCACCCCGGGGAGTTCGTGCTGGCGTCGACGTACGAGGTCATCTCGCTGCCCGACGATCTCGCGTCGCGGCTGGAGGGGAAGAGCTCGCTCGGCCGGCTCGGGCTGGTCACGCATTCCACGGCCGGCTTCATCGACCCGGGCTTCTCCGGGCATGTGACCCTGGAGCTGTCGAATCTCGCGACGCTGCCGATAAAGCTCTGGCCGGGAATGAAGATCGGCCAGCTGTGCATGTTCCGGCTGAGTTCTCCGTCCGAGTTCCCTTACGGCTCCGAGCGGTACGGGTCGCGCTATCAGGGGCAGCGCGGTCCCACCGCGTCGCGCTCCTTCATGAATTTCCACCGGACGCAGGTGTGAGGGCCCGATGACCGACGATGTACGCGAGAATCTGACGTACGACGGCTTCGGCCACGCCGTACGCGAGCTGGCGCAGGCCGTGGCCGACGACGGGTACGAGCCGGACGTGGTGCTGAGCATCGCGCGCGGCGGGGTGTTCGTCGCGGGCGGGCTGGCGTACGCACTGGACTGCAAGAACATCCACCTGGTGAACGTGGAGTTCTACACCGGCGTGGGTACCACCCTGGAGATGCCGGTCATGCTGGCACCCGTGCCCAACGCGATCGACTTCTCGGACAAGAAGGTCCTGATCGCCGACGACGTCGCCGACACCGGCAAGACGCTGAAGCTGGTGCGCGACTTCTGCATCGACCACGTCGCCGAGGTGCGCTCCGCGGTCATCTACGAGAAGTCCCACTCGCTCGTGAAGTGCGAGTACGTGTGGAAGAAGACCGACCGCTGGATCAACTTCCCGTGGAGTGTCGAGAAGCCCGTCGTGCGGCGCAGTGGGCAGGTTCTCGACGCGTGACAACAGGCGTGCGGCGCGAAAAGGGCTCCGGTCGTCCCGGGGCCCTTTTCGCTGTACGCCGCGCGGCCGTCAGATCGTGCCCAGCTTCAGGATCGACACCAGCGCCAGCAGCTGGATCGCCGACGCGCCCAGCGCCTTCGGCCACGGCAGGTCGTGCGACTTGCTCACCATCGAGGTGAGGAGCGCCGCCGCGGCCAGCCAGGTGACCCAGCCGAGGATGACGACCAGCGCGTTCTCGCCGCCCAGGAACATCGCGAAGACCAGGCGCGGGACGTCCGTGATCGACATGATCAGCATGGACAGGCCGACCGTCGGCTGCCACGCGCCGTCGCCGCCGAGCTGGCGGGCCAGCGTGTGGGTGACCGCGCCGAGTACCAGGCCGCCGAGCACGAAGCAGACGCCCGTGAGGACGACGTAGGGCACGGCGCTGGAGACCGGGGCGTGGATCGCGTCGTCGCGCGCCTGGTCGAAGCCGAAGAGCGCCAGCAGGCCGTAGAGGAACGTCACGATCAGGGCGGGGCCCCAGACCGCGTAGTCGCGCATCTGCCAGAACGTCGGGCCGGGGCGCGTCACGATGCCGCTCAGCAGCTGCTTCCAGTGCAGGCGCGGGCCCATGGGAGCCGCGGGCGCGTGGCCGGCGCGGTAGGCGCTGCCGTCGCTGTACGGCTCCTCGTCCACGCGGAACGCCTGCGTGTGCCCCGGGTTGTTCGCGTACGGGTCGCCGTGGTTGGGGCTCTGGGGATACGGGTACGGCGCCGGGTCGGTGAAGTACTCCGGCTCGTCCGGGCCGGCGCCCGTGTAGCCGCCGCCCGGGTGGCCGCCGCCCCCTTGGTGCCCGCCGTGGTAGCCCGGTGCGGCGTGGTGCGGGGCGCCCTGTCCTCCCGACGGCGGCCATTGCTGCTGCCCGTACGGCGGCGGCGGTGCCTGATTGCCGTACGGCTGCTGCCGCGGTTGCTGTTGCCCTTGCTGCGGGGTGCGGTTGTCCCGGCCGCGTCCGATCCTGAATCCAGCCACGTCATCGAACGTACCCGGTCCGCCGGTTACGAGGGCCCGGGGCCGGGGAAGTGCGGGCCTTTGACGCCCAGCTGTGACATCCCCTAAGGGAACCCCGGGGGGCTTTCCCCACCCTCCCGGCGGGCAAACGCGGAAGCGGCCGGTCCTGCCCCCGAGGCAGGTCCGACCGCTTCACCGCGCCGTGACGCCGGTCCGGCTACTTCGCCGGTTCCGGCTCCGGTTCGTCCGCCGTCTCCGGGTCGCCCGCCGGATCGGCCGGGGTCTTCACGGAGTCGAGCAGCAGCTGGGAGACGTCCACGACCTGGACCGACTCCTTCGCCTTGCCGTCGTTCTTCTTGCCGTTGACCGAGTCGGTCAGCATGACCAGGCAGAACGGGCAGGCCGTCGAGACGATGTCCGGGTTGAGGGAGAGGGCTTCGTCCACGCGCTCGTTGTTGATGCGCTTGCCGATCCGCTCCTCCATCCACATCCGGGCACCACCGGCGCCGCAGCAGAAGCCGCGCTCCTTGTGGCGGTGCATCTCCTCGTTCCGGAGGCCCGGCACCTTCGCGATGATCTCGCGCGGGGGCGTGTAGATCTTGTTGTGACGGCCCAGGTAGCAGGGGTCGTGGTACGTGATCAGGCCCTCGACCGGGGTCACCGGGATCAGCTTGCCCTCGTCGATGAGGTGCTGGAGCAGCTGGGTGTGGTGGATGACCTCGTACTCGCCGCCGAGCTGCGGGTACTCGTTCGCGATCGTGTTGAAGCAGTGCGGGCAGGTCGCGACGATCTTCTTCGCGGCCTTGGCCTTCTTGGTCGAGTCGTCCTCATCGTCCTCGCCGAAGGCCATGTTCAGCATCGCCACGTTCTCCGCGCCGAGCTGCTGGAACAGCGGCTCGTTGCCGAGACGGCGGGCCGAGTCACCGGTGCACTTCTCGTCGCCGCCCATGATCGCGAACTTGACGCCCGCGATGTGCAGCAGCTCCGCGAAGGCCTTGGTGGTCTTCTTGGCGCGGTCCTCCAGGGCGCCGGCGCAGCCGACCCAGTAGAGGTAGTCGACCTCGGTGAGGTCCTCGACGTCCTTGCCGACGATCGGGACCTCGAAGTCGACCTCCTTGGTCCACTCGACGCGCTGCTTCTTGGCGAGCCCCCAGGGGTTGCCCTTCTTCTCCAGGTTCTTGAGCATGGTCCCCGCCTCGGACGGGAACGCCGACTCGATCATCACCTGGTAGCGGCGCATGTCGACGATGTGGTCGATGTGCTCGATGTCGACCGGGCACTGCTCCACGCACGCACCGCAGGTGGTGCAGGACCAGAGGACGTCCGGGTCGATGACGCCGTTCTCCTCGACCGTGCCGATCAGCGGGCGCTCGGCCTCCGCGAGGGCGGCCGCGGGGACGTCCTTCAGCTGCTCCTCGGTCGCCTTCTCCTCGCCCTCCATGTCCTTGCCGCCACCGGCCAGCAGGTACGGGGCCTTGGCGTGCGCGTGGTCGCGCAGCGACATGATCAGGAGCTTCGGCGAGAGCGGCTTGCCGGTGTTCCAGGCGGGGCACTGCGACTGGCAGCGGCCGCACTCGGTGCAGGTGGAGAAGTCGAGGATGCCCTTCCAGGAGAACTGCTCGACCTGGGAGACACCGAAGACGGCGTCCTCGGCCGGGTCCTCCCAGTCGATCTCCTTGCCGCCGGTCGTCATCGGCTGGAGGGCGCCGAGCGCCACCGCGCCGTCGGCGTTCCGCTTGAACCAGATGTTCGGGAAGGCCAGGAAGCGGTGCCAGGCGACACCCATGTTGGTGTTGAGGCCGACGGTGATCGCCCAGGTCATGGTGACGCCGAGCTTGATCATGGCGGTGAGGTAGACGAGGTTCTGGAGGGTGCCGAGGCTGAGCCCCTTGAACGCCGCGACCAGCGGGTACGAGGCGAAGTACGCGGCCTCGTAACCGTCGACGTGGTGCAGCGCGCCCTCGAGGCCGCGGAGCGTCATGATCGCGAGACCGATGACGAGGATGACGGCCTCGACGAAGTACGCCTGGCCCATCTTCGAACCCGCGAAACGCGACTTGCGGCCGGCCCGGGAGGGCAGGTTCAGCTGGCGGATCGCGATGAGGACGAGGATGCCCACGGTGGTCGCGAGCGCGATGAACTCCGTGTACACCTCGTACGGCAGCCAGCCGCCGAGGACGGGCAGGACCCAGTCGGCCTTGAACAGCTGACCGTACGCCGTGACGATGGTCAGGCCCAGGGTCAGGAAGCCGACGGCGACGAACCAGTGGGCGACGCCGATGATGCCCCATCGGTTCATCCTGGTGTGGCCGACGAACTCCTTGGCCAAAGTGATCGTGCGCTGTTTCACGGAGTCGGTGCGGCTGCCGGCCGGGACCGGCTGTCCGAGCGTGACGAACCGGTAGATCTGCGCGACGGCTCGGGCGATGAGCGCAACGCCGACCACGGTCAGCACCAGCGACACGATGATCGCGGCGAGTTGCATTGGGGGCTCCTCGGGCCTGCGAGGTGGGATCGATCCAGCGTCTTCCAGTGACCGCCGGGACTACGAGTATCGCTACTACTAAGCAGTAACTTAATCAGTCCGTGCCGACACTACCCACTTATTCCGCTGTGCTGTAGCCGGGCAGGCGGTGATCTGTGTCGCTCAGGCGTGCCTTGCCGGGCCACGGCAGGGTGTGGGCCGCCTCGCGCAGGGGTACGCGTACGGCCTCGGCGAGGACCGCGAGGTCCAGCCGCAGCCCTCGGTGCTCGGCGTAGTGCTGGTCCAGGAGGTCCGCCTCGTCCCACGGCATCGTCGAGCGGTGCCGCACCTGGGCGAGACCGGTCAGCCCGGGCTTCAGCTCCTGGCGCCAGTGCCGGGCGCCCCCGGTGCCGTTCCGGGCGTCGCCCGGGGCGAGCGGGGCGGGCCCGACGAGCGAGAGCTCACCGCGCACCACATGGTGTAGGCGCGAAACCACGTCCAGCTTCAGCCACCGGGTGTCCAGGGAGCGCAGGACGAAGGGGGCGCCGTGCAGTCCGGTGCGCGTGGAGCGCCGCGTCACGCGGCGGCCCCGTACGGCCAGCGCGAGGGCGGCGGCGGCCAGTAAAGGGGAGGCGAGGAGCAGCAGGACCGAACCGAGGGCCAGATCGAGGGTGCGTTCGGCGCTCGGGAGGGGGATCCGGGGTGGTCGCCAGAGGGGCGGCCGGGGTCCTCTTCCCCACTGCTTCTGCGTACGCATCGTTCGCACCTGCCTGCAATCGGCGGACCGAATGCCACTTTTGTGCTGCTCGCGGCATTTTGTGACAGAACGATCCCATGCGGCCATGATGGGGGAGGGTTGTGCGGCGCGTGGGGCGCCTGGTGTCGTCGGTGGCGCGGGGCGGGTGCACGTAAGTTGAGTCGAGTCGACTCAGGTCTGTTGACTCCGGGAGGGGAGTCGTGCATCCTTGAGTCAGATCCACTCAAGTAGTCAGTTGGAGGAATCGAAATGGCACGTGCGGTCGGCATCGACCTGGGCACGACTAACTCCGTCGTCAGCGTTCTCGAAGGCGGCGAGCCCACCGTCATCACCAACGCAGAGGGCGCCAGGACCACGCCGTCCGTCGTCGCCTTCGCGAAGAACGGCGAGGTGCTGGTCGGCGAGGTCGCCAAGCGCCAGGCTGTGACCAACGTCGACAGGACCATCCGCTCCGTCAAGCGCCACATGGGCACTGACTGGAAGATCGACCTGGACGGCAAGAGCTTCAACCCGCAGCAGATGAGCGCCTTCATCCTGCAGAAGCTGAAGCGTGACGCGGAGTCCTACCTGGGCGAGAAGGTCACCGACGCGGTGATCACCGTCCCGGCGTACTTCAACGACTCCGAGCGTCAGGCGACCAAGGAGGCCGGCGAGATCGCGGGCCTGAACGTCCTGCGCATCGTCAACGAGCCGACCGCCGCCGCGCTGGCGTACGGGCTCGACAAGGACGACCAGACGATCCTCGTCTTCGACCTCGGTGGCGGCACCTTCGACGTGTCGCTCCTGGAGATCGGCGACGGCGTCGTCGAGGTGAAGGCCACCAACGGTGACAACCACCTCGGTGGTGACGACTGGGACCAGCGCGTCGTCGACTACCTGGTGAAGCAGTTCGCCAACGGCCACGGCGTGGACCTGTCCAAGGACAAGATGGCTCTCCAGCGTCTCCGCGAGGCCGCGGAGAAGGCGAAGATCGAGCTGTCCTCCTCGACGGAGACCACGATCAACCTGCCGTACATCACGGCGTCGGCCGAGGGCCCGCTGCACCTGGACGAGAAGCTCACGCGCTCGCAGTTCCAGCAGCTCACCGCGGACCTCCTGGACCGCTGCAAGACCCCGTTCCACAACGTCATCAAGGACGCGGGCATCCAGCTCTCCGAGATCGACCACGTCGTTCTCGTCGGTGGCTCCACCCGCATGCCGGCCGTCGCCGAGCTCGTCAAGGAGCTGACCGGCGGCCAGGAGGCCAACAAGGGTGTCAACCCGGACGAGGTCGTCGCCATCGGCGCCTCGCTCCAGGCCGGTGTCCTCAAGGGCGAGGTCAAGGACGTCCTGCTCCTCGACGTCACCCCGCTGTCCCTCGGTATCGAGACCAAGGGCGGCATCATGACCAAGCTCATCGAGCGCAACACCACGATCCCGACCAAGCGGTCCGAGATCTTCACGACGGCCGAGGACAACCAGCCGTCCGTGCAGATCCAGGTCTACCAGGGCGAGCGCGAGATCGCGGCGTACAACAAGAAGCTCGGGATGTTCGAGCTGACCGGTCTGCCGCCGGCCCCGCGCGGTGTCCCGCAGATCGAGGTCTCCTTCGACATCGACGCCAACGGCATCATGCATGTGACGGCCAAGGACCTCGGCACCGGCAAGGAGCAGAAGATGACCGTCACCGGCGGCTCCTCGCTGCCGAAGGACGAGGTCAACCGGATGCGTGAGGAGGCCGAGAAGTACGCGGAGGAGGACCACGCCCGCCGCGAGGCCGCCGAGTCGCGCAACCAGGGCGAGCAGCTCGTCTACCAGACCGAGAAGTTCCTCAAGGACAACGAGGACAAGGTCCCGGCCGACGTGAAGACGGAGGTGGAGACCGCGGTCACCGAGCTGAAGGAGAAGCTCAAGGGCGAGGACTCCGCCGAGATCCGCACGGCCACCGAGAAGGTCGCGGCCGTCTCCCAGAAGCTGGGCCAGGCGATGTACGCCAACGCCCAGGCCGAGGGCGGCCCGCAGGGTGACGCGCAGCCCGGTGCCGAGCAGGCCCAGGGCGACGCCCAGGACGATGTCGTCGACGCCGAGATCGTGGACGACGAGAAGGACTCCAAGGGCGGTGCGGCGTGACCGAGGAGACTCCGGGCTTCGAGGAGAAGCCCGACGTCCCCTCCGGCGCCACCTCTGACGACGCCGAGCCGAAGGCCGCCACCCCCTCCGAGGAGGAGGCGGCGGCCCCGGCCGGGGACGCGAACGAGACCACGGCCCTGACCGCGCAGCTGGACCAGGTCCGCACCGCGCTCAACGAGCGCACCGGCGACCTCCAGCGGCTTCAGGCCGAGTACCAGAACTACCGCCGCCGTGTGGAGCGGGACCGGGTCACGGTCAAGGAGATCGCCGTCGCGAACCTCCTGTCCGAGCTGCTGCCCGTCCTGGACGACGTCGGCCGGGCCCGGGAGCACGGCGAGCTCGTGGGCGGGTTCAAGTCGGTGGCCGAATCGCTGGAGACGGTCGTCGCGAAGCTGGGCCTCCAGCAGTTCGGCAAGGAGGGCGAGCCCTTCGACCCGACGGTCCACGAGGCCCTGATGCACAGCTACGCGCCGGACGTCACGGAGACGACCTGCGTGGCGATCCTGCAGCCCGGTTACCGGATCGGCGAGCGCACCATCCGCCCCGCGCGGGTCGCGGTCGCCGAACCCCAGCCGGGGGCGGCTCCCGCGGCCGCGAAGGAAGAGAAGGCAGACGACGAGGAGAGCGGTGGCGGCGAGGAGGTCTGACATTCCGTCCGATCACCTGGCAACACACCGCCTGGCCACCAGGGCCTCCCGCCCGGCCGGTGCCAGGGCCTGCGGGCCCGGCGCCGCCCGGACGGGGGGCTCCCGGCCGGTCGTCCGGAAGGAGGGACGTCGATGAGTACGAAGGACTTCGTCGAGAAGGACTACTACAAGGTTCTCGGCGTCCCCAAGGACGCCACCGACGCCGAGATCAAGAAGGCGTACCGGAAGCTCGCCCGCGAGTTCCACCCGGACGCCAACAAGGGCGACGACAAGGCGGAGGAGCGCTTCAAGGAGATCTCCGAGGCGAATGACGTCCTCGGCGACGCCAAGAGGCGCAAGGAGTACGACGAGGCGCGCGCCCTCTTCGGCAACGGCGGCTTCCGGGCCGGGCCGGGCGGCGCCCAGGGCAACTTCAACTTCGACCTGGGGGACCTCTTCGGAGGCGCCCCGGGCGGGGGCCAGGGCGGCGGCGCCGGCGGTTTCGGCGGCGGCGGCCTCGGCGACGTGTTCGGCGGCCTCTTCAACCGCGGCGGCGGCGCCGGTACGAGGGTGCAGCCGCGGCGCGGCCAGGACATCGAGTCCGAGGTGACGCTCAGCTTCACCGAGGCGGTCGACGGGGCCACGGTCCCGCTCCGGATGTCCAGCCAGGCCCCCTGCAAGGCGTGTTCCGGCACCGGCGACAAGAACGGCACCCCCAGGGTCTGCCCGACCTGTGTCGGCACCGGTCAGGTCTCGCGCGGCAGCGGCGGCGGCTTCTCGCTGACCGACCCGTGCGTGGACTGCAAGGGCCGCGGCCTCATCGCCCAGGACCCCTGCGACGTCTGCAAGGGCAGCGGCCGGGCCCGCTCCTCGAAGACCATGCAGGTGCGCATCCCGGCGGGCGTCTCGGACGGGCAGCGCATCCGGCTGCGCGGCAAGGGCGCCCCCGGCGAGCGCGGCGGACCGGCCGGCGATCTGTACGTCGTGGTCCATGTCGACGCCCACCCGGTCTTCGGCCGCAAGGGCGACAACCTCACCGTCACGGTGCCCGTCACCTTCACGGAGGCGGCGCTCGGCGGCGAGGTGAAGGTGCCGACGCTCGGCGGACCGTCCGTGACGCTCAAGCTACCGGCCGGTACGCCGAATGGGCGTACGATGCGGGCCCGCGGCAAGGGCGCGGTCCGCAAGGACGGCACCCGGGGCGACCTCCTGGTCACCGTCGAGGTGACCGTGCCGACCGACCTCGGTACCGAGGCCCGGGACGCGCTGGAGGCATACCGCAAGGCGACCGCGGGGCATGACCCGAGGGCGGAGCTGTTCCAGGCGGCGAAGGGAGCTTGAGGTGGACGGCCGACGGCGTAATCCTTATGAACTGACCGACGAGTCCCCGGTGTACGTGATCTCGATCGCGGCCCAGCTCTCGGGCCTGCATCCGCAGACACTGCGCCAGTACGACCGCCTCGGCCTGGTGTCGCCCGACCGCACGGCCGGACGCGGCCGGCGCTACTCGGCCCGCGACATCGAGCTGCTGCGTACGGTGCAGCAGCTGTCGCAGGACGAGGGCATCAACCTCGCCGGCATCAAGCGCATCATCGAGCTGGAGAACCAGGTCGCGGCGCTCCAGCAGCGCGTCGCCGAACTCTCGGCGGCCGTGGACGGAGCCGCAGCGGCCATGCAGCAGCGCGAGGCCCAGGTCCACGCGTCGTACCGGCGCGATCTGGTCCCGTACCAGGACGTGCAGCAGACCAGCGCCCTGGTGGTCTGGCGCCCCAAGCGCCCCAAGGACTGACCCCGCGCCCAGGCGGCCCGCCACCCCGGTCAACCGGGGGCGGCGGGCCGCTTCGCGTTGTCCGCCGTCATCGGGCGGGCTCCGCGATGCCGGACCGGACGAGCAGGGCGCCGAGGTGGGTGCGGCTGGTGGCGTCGAGGGTGTGCATGAGTTTGGCGATGTGGGCACGGCAGGTGCGGACGCTGATGCCGAGCTTGCGGGCCACCATCTGGTCGGTGTTCCCCTCGACGAGGAGGCGGGCGACGCTCAGCTGGGCGGCGGTGACCGGGGTATCGTGCGCGGGCGCCTGAAGGGGAGAGGTGAGCGGCTTGGCCTGGGCCCACAGCACCTCGTACACCTGGATCAGGTAGCGCACGAGGGCGGGGTGGCGGATCTCCAAGGCGGCGTCGCGGTTGGCGCTGGCGGGGATCAGGGCGACGGCGCGGTCGAAGATGATGAGCCGTTCGGCCGTCTGCTCGATGGTGCGGACCTGGATGTTGGCGGGCGGGATCTCATCCAGATACGCCTTGATGGGCTGGTTGTAGCGCGCGGGGTGCTGGTAGATGTGGCGCAGAGACACGCCGCGTTCGGCCATGGCGAGGGCACGGCCCAGCGCCTTCGAGAGCCTCTCCTCCTCCCGTCCGGTCCCGCCGGGTTGCAGCGTCAGGACCTCTTCCCGCGTGTTGCCCAGAGCGTTCTCGATGGCCGTGTCGATCAGTGGAAGGCCCTCGAGGACGGTGATCGCGAGGTTGGGGTCGGTGCTGGCGACGGAGGCCAGGGGTGCCAGGGAGTCGGCGAGGGCGGCGGAGAGCCGGATGCGTTCGTGGATCTCGCGGGTGACCGGCTGGAGCAGATGGGCGAGCGCCGCGGACGGAGGCACCGGTCGGATCCAGCCATCGTCCTGTGGATCGGGATGGACGAGAGCCAACTCGATGAGGCACGGGGCGGGTTCGAGAGCGTAGCGGGGCAGCCGGCCGGCTCTGAGCGCTTCGCTGTACGTCGTGACGCCGGCCTCGCACAGTTCCAGATCACCGTGCGGCTGATGCGATATGCCCTCGTGCTTGCCCATTTGTGACCCCCCACTTTTGGCAATGCAGCAAGATGACGGTGGTGCCAGCCTAGTTCCCGGGCCAGTGTGGACGTGTCGGGGGAGCCGGGAACTCCCCCGGCTGATCTGGGGCGTGGCCATGCTCTCCCCCATTGCGTGGCACGCCCGCCCGGCCCGGGGGGTGGGGATCTTTGGGGCCGGCCGGTCAGGAATCCTGGTCCAGGATTCCTGACCGGGCGATCAGATAGCCGAGTTGGGCGCGACTGGTGCTGCCGAGAACGGCGGACAGCTTCGCGACGTGGGCACGGCAGGTACGCACATTCATGCCGAGACGGCGGGCTATGGCTTCATCGACGTGGCCCTCCACCAGGAGTTGGGCGATGGAGCGCTGCACGCCCGTGATGCCGTCGCGCGCTGGATCGTAGGGCGCCGCCTCGTTCAGTGGGACAGCCCTGCTCCAGAGCTGTTCGAATACCTTCGTCAGGTACGCGACCAGCCCGGGGTGCCGCAGCTCCAGGGCGATGGGCGGATCGTCCCTGGCCGGAATGAACGCCACAGTGTCATCGCAGATGATGAGGCGCTCGATGAGTTCCTCCAGCGTCCGGATCTCCATACGCGCGCCGGCCATGAGGTCCACGTACGCGTAGGTGCGCTGACTGTGCCTGACAGTGTGCTGGTATAGCGTGCGTACGCTGATCCCGGAATCGATGAGAGGTTTGCTGCGTGCCAGGGCCTCGCTCAGGACCTCCTCGCTGCGCTTGCCGCCGGGCTGGACGGTCAGCACTTCCGTCCGACTCTCGGAGATGGCCAGATCCAGAGCCCCGTTGATCCGGTCGATGCCTTCCAGCACCGTGATCGCATGGGTGGCCGCAGGCCGCTGCGCGCTGATCGCCATGAACGGTTCGAACGCGTCGGTCAGTTCCACCGACGTCCGCCTACGGTCCTGGATCTCGCGCTCCAGGGGATGAAGCCGCTGGGCGAGGGCGGCGGACGGCGGCACTGGCCGGAGCCAGGAATCATCGTCGGGGTCGGGCAGCAATAGGCCGAATTCGAGCAGGCACGGAGCCGGTTCCACCTCGGTTCGGGCGATGCGTCCGACGCCCAGCGCGGCCGAGTACAGCCTGACCCCATCGGTGCATAGATTCGCGACCGAGTGAGTATGTGCCGTTTTGGCGTCGATTGCGGGCAAAGCTCCACCCCCCAGGGTCCTGAACATTCAGGAACATGATGCATCGGTTCTGTGGCTTTGACGTGTCCGAATGAGCCATCGTCTTCAAGTGGAGCGGGGGAGACGATTCCATCAGGTGAGGACGAAGCCGGCTATGTACAAGAGATTGCTTCGCTCAGTGCTTGGCACTGTCGTTGCGGCTGCTGCGCTACTGCTCATGGCGCAGGTCTCTCCGTCAGACCTCGCGTGGGGCCGCGACTCTGCAGCCGTCGGTAATCTGCCGCAGGCTGATGTGGGGTGGGGTTACTCGATTCCGCAGGACAAAGCATGACCACCCCCCGGACGACCGGACCTTCCGGCGTGAGATGGCGACCGCCTACCGGTCAGGGTGGCATTTCATCGATCTCGTCACGGCGCTGCCGCACCGTGGTGACTCGTTGATGGTCACTCTGTTCGGCGACCCGGTCGTCGTCGCCCGCGAGGACGACGGGGAGGTCCGCGCCTACCGGTGCCTCCGCAAGCCGCGGGGCGCGCCGCAGCCGGTGCGCTGTGCCATCCGCTACGACATGATCTTTGTGAATCTCGCACAGCGTGACCACCAGCTGTTCGAGCCCGAAACCATTGCCGCCACCCCCCACAGTGCCTGAGCGATCCCCCGTCGTTCCACGTCGCTCAGTCACTTCCCCCACACAACGGCGCCACCGTGACCTGAACACGGTGGCGCCGTTGTGCTGTGCCCGGGGGCACCACGCTCAGCCCCGGCCGAGCGCCCGGTCGAGGGTGATCTCGATGACGACCCGGTCCGGGTTGGGCGACGGCACCCGGTCGTAGCGCTCCGTGTGGCGGCGTACGGCCTCCGCGACCCGCTCCGGGTCCGCGCTGATCCGGGCCACGCCCTCCAGGGTCGCCCAGCGGCGGCGGTGCACCTGGCACGCCGCGACCCGGGCGCCGTCCGGGCCCGCGGCCAGGATGTTGGCCACCTTGCGGCTGTTCTTGTTGGTGATGACCCGGGCGAGGCCCGCCTCGGGGTCGTACGTCACGCACACCGGGACGACGTGCGGCGTGCCGTCCGGGCGGGGTGTCGTGAGCGTGCACACATGGCTCTCGCGCCAGAACGCGAGGTACTCGGGGCTCGGCTGGTGTACGTCGACTGCCATGCGCCCCAGCGTATGCGGGCGGGAACGGCCTGCGGTGGCGGGTGCCCGCGACGGCCGGTTCACTCGGAAGAGGGGCAGGGGCGCGTTTCGCCTTGAGTGGGATGCGCTCAACTTTGGCCGCGGCCAGCCTTGAGTGGAATAGACTCAACTTTGTACACGTTGACCGTGTCAGTAGTGGGAACGGACTCGTCATCGCAAGGAGGAGACAGCGCACGTGGACGCCGAGCTGACCAACAGGAGCAGGGACGCCATCAACGCGGCCACCAGCAGGGCCGTGAAGGACGGGCACCCCGATCTGACCCCGGGGCATCTGCTGCTGGCGCTGCTCTCGGGCGAGGACAACGAGAATCTGGTCGATCTGCTGGCCGCCGTCGAGGCCGACCAGATCGCCGTACGCACCGGGACGGAACGGCTCCTGGCCGCGCAGCCCAGCGTGACCGGGTCGACCGTCGCACCGCCCCAGCCCAACCGCGAACTGCTCGCCGTCATCGCGGACGCCGCGCAGCGCGCCAAGGAGCTGGGCGACGACTACGTCTCCACCGAGCACCTGCTGATCGGGATCGCCGCGAAGGGCGGCCGTGCCGGTGAGATCCTCGACGGGCAGGGGGCCAGTGCGAAGAAGCTGCTGGACGCGTTCGAGAAGAGCAGGGGAGGGCGCCGGGTGACCACTCCCGACCCGGAGGGCCAGTACAAGGCCCTGGAGAAATTCGGCACGGACTTCACCGCCGCCGCGCGCGAGGGCAAGCTCGACCCGGTCATCGGCCGGGACCAGGAGATCCGCCGCGTCGTCCAGGTGCTCTCGCGGCGCACCAAGAACAACCCGGTGCTCATCGGTGAGCCGGGCGTCGGCAAGACCGCCGTGGTCGAAGGGCTCGCCCAGCGCATCGTGAAGGGCGACGTTCCCGAATCCCTCAAGGACAAACGGCTCGTCTCGCTCGACCTGGGCGCCATGGTCGCGGGCGCGAAGTACCGCGGCGAGTTCGAGGAGCGCCTGAAGACCGTCCTCTCCGAGATCAAGGAGAGCGACGGCCAGATCATCACGTTCATCGACGAGCTGCACACCGTCGTGGGCGCGGGCGCCGGCGGCGACTCCGCGATGGACGCGGGCAACATGCTCAAGCCGATGCTGGCCCGCGGCGAGCTGCGGATGGTCGGCGCGACCACGCTGGACGAGTACCGCGAGCGGATCGAGAAGGACCCCGCCCTGGAGCGCCGCTTCCAGCAGGTGCTGGTCGCCGAGCCGTCCGTCGAGGACACCATCGCGATCCTCCGCGGCCTCAAGGGGAGGTACGAGGCCCACCACAAGGTCCAGATCGCGGACGCGTCCCTGGTCGCCGCCGCGACCCTGTCCGACCGGTACATCACCTCCCGCTTCCTGCCCGACAAGGCCATCGACCTCGTGGACGAGGCGGCCTCCCGGCTGCGCATGGAGATCGATTCCTCGCCCGTCGAGATCGACGAGCTCCAGCGCTCCGTCGACCGGCTGCACATGGAGGAGCTGGCCCTCCGGAACGAGACCGACGCCGCCTCCAAGCAGCGTCTGGAGAAGCTGCGCCGCGACCTCGCCGACAAGGAGGAGGAGCTGCGCGGCCTCAACGCCCGCTGGGAGAAGGAGAAGCAGGGCCTCAACCGGGTCGGTGAGCTGAAGGAACGCCTGGACGACCTGCGCGGCCAGGCCGAACGCGCCCAGCGCGACGGCGACTTCGACACCGCGTCGAAGCTGCTGTACGGGGAGATCCCCGGCCTGGAACGCGAGCTGGCCGAGGCCGACGAGGCCGAGCAGGAGGCCGCCCGCGAGCCCAAGGAGACCCTGGTCAAGGAAGAGGTCGGGCCGGACGACATCGCGGATGTCGTGGGCGCCTGGACCGGCATCCCGGCCGGCCGCCTCCTGGAGGGCGAGACGCAGAAGCTGCTGCGCATGGAGTCGGAGCTGGGCAAGCGGCTGATCGGCCAGACCGAGGCCGTGCAGGCCGTCTCGGACGCGGTACGCCGCACCCGCGCCGGCATCGCCGACCCCGACCGCCCCACCGGCTCGTTCCTGTTCCTCGGCCCGACCGGTGTCGGCAAGACCGAGCTGGCGAAGGCCCTCGCGGACTTCCTCTTCGACGACGAGCGGGCCATGGTCCGCATCGACATGAGCGAGTACAGCGAGAAGCACAGCGTCGCCCGGCTGGTCGGCGCCCCGCCCGGTTACGTCGGTTACGAGGAGGGCGGCCAGCTCACGGAGGCGGTCCGCCGCCGCCCGTACACCGTCGTCCTGCTGGACGAGGTCGAGAAGGCCCACCCCGAGGTCTTCGACATCCTGCTCCAGGTCCTGGACGACGGCCGGCTCACCGACGGGCAGGGCCGGACGGTGGACTTCCGGAACACCATCCTGATCCTGACGTCCAACCTCGGCAGCCAGTTCCTGACCGATCCGCTGACGAAACCGGAAGAGAAGAAGAGCCAGGTCCTGGAGGTCGTCCGGGCCTCCTTCAAGCCGGAGTTCCTGAACCGCCTTGACGACCTGGTGGTCTTCTCCGCGCTGTCCGGCGACGAGCTGGCGCACATCGCGGGCCTCCAGATCGACCGGCTCGCCAAGCGCCTGGCCGACCGGCGGCTCACCCTGGACGTCACCCCGGAGGCCCTGGCCTGGCTGGCCGAGGAGGGCAACGACCCGGCGTACGGCGCCCGGCCGCTGCGCCGCCTCATCCAGACGGCGATCGGCGACCGCCTCGCGAAGGAGATCCTGGCGGGCGAGATCAGGGACGGCGACACGGTCCGCGTGGACCGCTTCGAGGACGGCCTGATCGTGGGCGCGGCGAGCTGAGACCAGCAGCCGCCGCGTCATAAGCGGAATCCGTACGGCGTAGTCGGAACGCCCCGGCCCCGGTCCCCGCCGGCTGAATATCAGCTTGTGGCGGATCGGGGCCTTCCGGGCTTGCCATGCCCCGCCCGCGATAAGAGAGGATGGCAGTCAACCGCACGAAGGGAAATAACGGTGAGCATCGATCCGTCCTCGATTCCTAACTTCGGGGCTCAGCCCGAACCGCAGGCGGCAGGACCGGAGGGCCCCGTCGTCCCTGACCAGGACCTCGTCAAGCAGCTGCTGGACCAGATGGAGCTGAAGTACGTCGTCGACGACGAGGGCGACCTCGCCGCGCCGTGGGAGGAATTCCGCACGTACTTCATGTTCCGCGGCGAGGGCGAGCAGCAGGTCTTCTCGGTCCGTACGTTCTACGACCGCCCGCACGCCACGGACCAGCGTCCGGTCCTCCTCGACGCGATCGACGACTGGAACCGCCGCACCCTGTGGCCCAAGGTCTACACGCACACCCACGAGCCCGAGGAGGGCTCCGAGGAGGCCGGCCCGTCGGTCCGCCTGATCGGTGAGGCGCAGATGCTCATCGGCACCGGCGTCTCCCTGGAGCACTTCGTCTCCTCGACGGTCAGCTGGGTGCGCGCCTCGATCGAGTTCGACAAGTGGCTGCTGGAGCGCCTGGGCCTGGCCCCGGCCGAGCAGAAGTCCGAGGACGGCACGGAGCAGTCCGCTCCGGACGCCTGAGCCGCAGGCGTTTCGACGAGGCCCGGTGCGGGAATCCCGCACCGGGCCTCGTCGTGCGTCACAGCTGCTTGAGCCGGGTGACGGCCTCTTCGAGCACGTCCGTCCTCTTGCAGAACGTGAAGCGGACGAAGGGTGCGCCCTGGTCGCGGTGGTCGTAGAAGACGGCGTTGGGGACGGCCACCACCCCGCAGCGTTCCGGCAGTGCCCGGCAGAACGCGATGCCGTCGCCGGTCGCGTCGAGCGGGCGGATGTCGGTGGTGACGAAGTACGTGCCGGCCGGCCGGTACACGGCGAAACCGGCCTCGGCGAGGCCCGTGCAGAGCAGGTCCCGCTTGGCGCGCAGGTCCGCGCGCAGCTCCTCGTAGAAGCTGTCGGGCAGCCGCAGCGCCTCGGCGACGGCGTACTGGAGGGGGCCGCCGGAGACGTACGTCAGGTACTGCTTCGCCGAGCGCACCGCCGTCACCAGCTCCGCGCTTCCGGTGACCCAGCCGATCTTCCAGCCGGTGTACGAGAATGTCTTGCCGGCGGAAGAAATGGTGACCGTGCGGTCGCGCATGCCGGGGAAGCCGGCCAGTGGCAGGTGTTCGCCCTCGAAGACCAGGTGCTCGTACACCTCGTCGGTGACGACGAGCAGGTCGTGCTCGCGGGCCAGCTCCGCGATCGCGTGCAGTTCCTCGCGGCTGAGGACGGTGCCGGTGGGGTTGTGCGGGGTGTTGATCAGCAGCAGCCGGGTACGCCGGGTGACCGCCGCGCGCAGTTCGTCGAGATCCAGCCGATAGGTGCCTGCGGAGGTGTCGGGGCGCAGGGTGACGGGAACGCGTGTCGCGCCCGCCATCGCGATGCAGGCGGCGTACGAGTCGTAGTACGGCTCCAGCGCGATGACCTCGTCGCCGGGCTCCAGGAGCGCCAGGAGCGAGGCGGCGATGGCCTCGGTGGCGCCCGCGGTGACCAGTACCTCCGTGTCGGGGTCGTACGCCAGGCCGTAGCGCCGCTGCTGGTGGCCGGTGATCGCGGTGCGCAGCTCGGGGACGCCGGGGCCGGGCGGGTACTGGTTTCCGTGTCCGGCGCGCAGGGCACGCACCGCGGCCTCGCGGACCTCCTCGGGGCCGTCGGTGTCCGGGAAGCCCTGGCCGAGGTTGATGGCTCCGGTGCGGACGGCCAGCGCGGACATCTCCGCGAAGATCGTCGTGCCGAACTCGGCGAGGCGGCGGTTGAGCAGCGGTCGTCCGTGTGTCATGGCCGCCATCCTGCGCGCAAGCTCTGGACTTGCTCAAGTCTGCTTTGGCCGTACGGCGGCTGGGGCATCTCCCCTGCACGCCGGAAGGGCGCGGAGCGGGGGCCTCGCTTCGGGGACGGAAGGGAGTGAGGTCATGGGCGGTGCAGTGGTCGGGGTGGTGCTGATCGTGCTGGTGTTCGCGCTCGTCGCGGTGCTGTCGAAGGGCGGCGGACGGGGGCGTGCGCCGGCGCGCGGCAGGCGGCGGGGTGCGGCGCGCGGCTCGGCCGCCGGGGGCAGCTGGTGGGCCGGGGACGGCGGCGGCTCGTCCTGCGGGAGCGGGGGGCACTCGGGCGGCCACTCGGGCGGCCACTCGGGCGGCCACTCCTGCGGCGGGGGTTCTTCGTGCGGAGGGGGTTCCTCCTGCGGCGGCGGAGGCGGATGCGGCGGAGGCAGCTGACACGGGGCAGTTGGTCCGCGAGGGCGTGTCCCGCACACGCCCCGGAGCCCGGCGGGACGCACGGCGCACGCGCCAAGTCCCGCCGGGTTCCTTTTTGTTGGGGCCTCCCACGGGTCTGCGGTGAACAGGTGAGCGGAAGGCCCCCCGAGGGGGATGGAAACCCCGGCAAGTTGGGCAAAAACGCTGTGAGTGCGGCGTAGTTCGTGATTCCCTCATGGGAGAGAACATCCAGCCCTCGGACCCCAGTTGGACCTGATCGGGCGCTTCCCACCTCCCACGCGTACGACGCGGGGGCGTCCCCTGTCCATGTGTCCACGCGTGTTTGCGGAGCCGACCCATGCTCACGACCCTTCATACGGCCTATTCCGATACCCGTGCCGCCGATCTGGCCTGGGCGCTGGGGCGCGAGCCGCTCCCCGCGCTGGCCGTCCTCGACCTCGAACTCGCCGGCGCCACCCTGCAACTGCGGCTGCTCGGCGCCTCCCACCAGGTGCTCCTCGAGGAGGAGCAGGGCAGCTGTTCCGAGACCGTCGCCTGCATGCCCGGCAGCAGCACCCCGCTGCCGCTGGGCGTCGCCAAGCGGATCGGCGACTGGGAGTACGAGTTCGCGGCCCGCGTCGAGACGCTGAACGCGGGTTCGTTCGCCGGGCGCGCACAGGAGTTGCTGGCGCTCGTCGCCGACCACCCCCACGGCCTGGCCGGAACGTTTCCGGGCAGCCCGGACGCCTTCACGGCCATGCTCGCCCAGCGGACGGAGGGCCAGGTGCGGTGGCGCACCTGGCACGCGTACCCGCAGGAGGGCCAGCTCGTCGTGACGCGGACCCGGGTGGGCGTACGGACGCCCGCGGTGGCGGTGTGACGCACAACCGCTGCGCCTCGGGTGCGCCAGTTACACCCTTGTGGGTGACAAGCGGCAAGCGATCAGTGACGTAGCGTTCGCGGCATGATCGACCAGCAGGTGTCGCTGCGAGGGGGCGCGGCGCGGCTTCCCGTCCGGCCGAGGACAGGTCGGTACCTCGTGCTGGCCGCCGTCTTCGTCTGTGCCGCCTGCGGACTGGTGTACGAACTCGAACTGGTGGCGCTCGCCTCCTATCTGATCGGTGACTCGGTCACCCAGGCGTCCGTCGTGCTCTCCGTGATGGTGTTCGCGATGGGGATCGGCTCGCTGCTCGCGAAACGTTTACGCAACCGGGCGGCGGTGGGGTTCGGGCTGATCGAGGCGGCGCTCGCCCTGGTGGGCGGCTTCTCGGCGCTGGTGCTCTACGCGTCGTTCGCCTGGTTCGGAGAGTCGCGGTACGCGCTGGTCGGTTTCTCGCTGACGATCGGCATCCTGATCGGCGCGGAGATCCCCCTGCTGATGACGCTGATCCAGCGGGTGGACCGGCAGGACGCGGGCGGGGCCGTCGCCGATCTGTTCGCGGCGGACTACGTGGGCGCGCTCGTCGGCGGCCTGGCCTTCCCGTTCCTACTGCTGCCGATGCTGGGCCAGCTCACCGGCGCGCTGCTGACCGGCGCGGTGAACGCGGCGGCGGGCGGGGCGCTGGTGCTGTGGGTGTTCCGGCGGGACCTGACCCCGAGAACCCGGTGGCTGCTGATCGCCGCCAACGTCACGGTGATCGCGGTGCTGGCCACGGCCGCGCTGTTGGCCGACGACTTCGAGCGCGCGGCGCGCCGCGCGGTGTACGGGGACCAGGTGCGGGTCGCCGTGCAGACCGATGTGCAGGAGGTCGTGCTGACCGGGGCAGGCCGCAGCTCCCTGGACCTCTATCTGGACGGGCGGCTGCGGGTCAGCTCCCGCGACGAGTACCGGTACCACGAGGCGCTGGTGCACCCGGCGATGAACGGGACGCACGCCCGGGTGCTGATCCTGGGCGGCGGGGACGGGCTGGCAGCGCGGGAGGTGCTGCGCTACCCGGACGTGCGGAGCGTGACCCTGGTCGAGCTGGACCCGGCCGTCACCCGACTGGCCCGTACGGACCGCGCGCTCTCCGCGCTGAACGCGCACGCACTGGACGACCCCCGCGTGACGACGGTGACCGGGGACGCGTTCACCTGGCTGCGGACCGCCCGCGGCCGCTACGACGTGGTGATCTCCGACCTTCCCGACCCCGGGATCTCCGCCAGCACGAAGCTCTACTCGGCGGAGTTCTACGGCCTGGTCGCCGAGGCCCTGGCACCCGGCGGACGGCTCGTGGTGCACGCGGGACCGCCCGTCGTACGGCCGCGCACCTACTGGACGGTCGAGGCGTCCATGCGGGCCGCCGGGCTGCGTCCGCGCCCCTATCGGATCAGCGGCCGCCGGACGGGCTTCGCTCCCGGCCCCGACCGGGCCGGGAGCGGTTCGGACGGGGACCGCGGCTGGGGGTTCCTGCTGGCCGGGAGGGCGGCGACGCCTCCGCTCGGCCTGGCCCCGGACGCGCCCGCGCTGCGCTCCCTGAGCGGGCCGGGGCTGCTGGATGCGGGGCGCGGGGCGGAGGCCGGGCGGCTGTCCGGCCTCGCGCCGTCGACGCTGGTGCACCCGCGCTACTGGGAGGAGCGGTGAGGTGCGGCGAGCGGGCGCTCACGGGCGATGGCGGTGACGGGGTGCGGGAGCGGTCGCGGGCGCGGAAGCGCTGACGGGACGGCCGGGGCTGAGTAGGCTCGTTCACCATGGAGCATGAGGTGTTCGTTCCGGTTCCGGTCCCGGCCCTGCGGCGGACGCTGGGCGACCCCGTCCGGGTCGCCCGCTGTGTACCGGGGTTCCAGCAGGACGCCGACGCGTCGGCGGGCCCCCTGGCGGGCCGGCTCAGAATCCGGGCCGGCGGCCACACCATCACGTACCGGGGCACCCTGCGCCTCACGCCGTTGCCGGGCGACCCGGACGTGGACTCCGTGCACGCCGTCCTGGTGGAGGGCGAGGGCACGGAGGCCCGGGGCGGCGGCTCGGCGAAGCTGTCCCTGACCCTTCGGCTGACGGAGGGCGACGAGGGCACATCGATCGCCTTCGAGGGCGGCGCGACCGGTGACGGCCGCCTGCGGGACCTGGAGCCGGCCGCGGCGCTGTCGACGGCCCACCGCCTGCTGGACCGGTTCGCCCAGCAGCTCGTGACGGAGTCGCTGGCCGCCCAGGGCGAGGGCGCGGCCGACGAGGCGTGGGGAGGCGCCGGGGCGGGAGACGCCGGGGCGGAGGGCGCCGGGGCGTCCGCCGGTGCACCCGGGACGCCGGGCGCCGCCGAGGTCACCGCCGACGAGCTGGCCGTCGGGGAGGCCGTGGAGAAGGCGCTCGAAGAGGCCGCCGAGGAGGCGGACCAGACCGGCCCCGAGCCCTCGGCCGGCTCCCCGCTCAGCGGCTCCGGTCCGCTGAGCGGCGCCGAGGAGTCGCTGCCGACGCACGAGGCCGCCCCCGACGAGGCGCCGGGCGTGGAGCAGCCGGGGCAGCGGGGCGCGGAGCCGGAAGGGGCGCAGGACGACGAGGAGCCGTCGCAGGACCAGGAGTCCCTGTTCGACGCGCCCGTCCCGCCGTCGTCGCTGGACCCGGTCGCCGGGATCGAGTTCACCGTGCCGGACGAGCCGCCGGCCGAGGCCGCGCATGCCCGGCGCACCATGATCGGGCGCAGTGCGGAGGAGGTCGACCACGCTCCGCCGCGCGGCCGGTACGCCCCCGTGCCCTCGCCGGACTCGGGCGGTGCGGGTGCGACGTTGCGCTGGGTCGCCCCGGCCGCCGCGCTGGCCCTCGCCTCGGCGGTGGTCGTCAGCCGGGCGTTGCGGCGCCGGAGGTAGCGGCGCCAGTAGGGTCGTCCCGTGAGCAGTAGCGAGAAGGACGTCCGGCTCTCCGTCGGCGACACAGAGTTGACCGTGAACCCCGCCAACGGCTGCCGGATCAGCAGCCTGCGGATCGGCGGTAGCGAACTGCTGCGGCAGGGGGAGCGGTACGGCTGCTTCCCGATGGTGCCGTGGTGCGGGCGGACCGAGAACGGGCAGTTCCGCGACGGCGGTGTCCTCCATCAGCTGCCGCTGACTGCCCCACCGCACGCCATCCACGGCACCGGCCGCGACACGGCGTGGCACACCGCCCTGGCGACCGGGACCCAGGCGTCGTTCTATTACGACCTGACGGACCCCTGGCCGTACCCGGGCCGGGTGACCCAGACCTTCGAACTGGCCGAGGAGTCCCTCACGCTGGCCTTCGGCATCGAGACGTACGGGGACTCCTTCCCGGCCCAGGCGGGCTGGCACCCGTGGTTCCGCCGCCACCTCGACACCGGCGAGGAGGTCCGTATCGACTTCGACGCCGCCTGGCAGGAGGAGCGCGGCGAGAACCACCTGCCGACCGGGCGCCGGATCCCGCCCCTGCCCGGCCCGTGGGACGACTGCTTCGGGATGCCGGACGGTGTCGACGTCACGCTCACCTGGCCGGAACGCCTGGAGCTGACGGTGAAGAGCCGGTCCGAGTGGGTCGTGATCTACGACGAGCAGGACGAGGCGGTCTGCGTGGAGCCGCAGTCGGGCCCGCCGAACGGGCTGAACACCGACCCCCGCTATGTCACCCCGATCGAGCCGCTGGAGATCGCCACCACCTGGAGCTGGCGCCGGCTCTGAGCGCGGGGCCCCGGCCGGCGGGCGGGTCTCAGCCTCGGGCGGGCCGCCGCGGAAAACGCGCGCCTTATCCTCGTAGCCATGACTGACGTACGTGCTGAGCTGCTCCAGCAGATCAAGGACAAGGCCGTGGTTCACGGCAAGGTGACGCTCTCCTCCGGCCTGGAGGCCGACTGGTACATCGATCTGCGCCGCATCACGCTGGACGGCAAGGCCGCCCCGATGGTCGGTCAGGTCATGCTCGACGCGACGGCCGAGCTGGACTACGACTGCGTGGGCGGGCTGACGCTCGGCGCCGACCCGGTCGCCACGTCGATGCTCCACGCCTCCGCGGCCCGGGGCCAGGAGCTGGACGCCTTCGTCGTCCGCAAGGCGCAGAAGGCCCACGGGATGCAGCGCCGGATCGAGGGCGCGGACGTGAAGGGCCGTCGCTGCCTCGTCGTCGAGGACACCTCGACCACCGGCGGCTCGCCGCTGACCGCCGTCGAGGCCGTGCGCGAGGCCGGTGGCGAGGTCGTGGCCGTGGCCGTGATCGTGGAGCGCGGTGCCGCCCCGGCCATCGCCGAGGCGGGCCTTCCGTACGTCCACGTTTACACGGTCCCGGACCTCGACCTGGCGTGACCTGCGGGTTTCTTCGGAGGCGGTCGGTTTCACGTGAAACCGACCGCCTTTGTCGTATCCCTGCGAAGGGGCACCGCCGATCCTGGGGGACACCGCCGGGTGGAGCCGGAACCAGAGTCTGGGAAGATGGGGGCGACGATGACGTCGCCCCCAGGTCAGGGACCCAGCAACGCACACCCGCACATCCCAAGGAGCGGACAGATGCCCATCGCAACCCCCGAGGCATACGCCGAGATGCTCGACCGGGCGAAGGCAGGCAAGTTCGCCTACCCGGCCATCAATGTGACGTCGACCCAGACCCTGCACGCCGCCCTGCGCGGCTTCGCGGAGGCCGAGAGCGACGGCATCGTGCAGATCTCGACCGGCGGCGCGGAGTTCCTGGGCGGCCAGTACAACAAGGACATGGTCACGGGCGCCGTCGCCCTCGCCGAGTTCGCGCACATCGTCGCCGCCAAGTACGACGTCACCGTCGCGCTGCACACCGACCACTGCCCCAAGGACAAGCTGGACGGCTACGTCCGCCCGCTGCTCGACATCTCCGCCGAGCGCGTCGCCAAGGGTCTGAACCCGCTGTTCCAGTCGCACATGTGGGACGGCTCGGCCGAGACGCTGGCCGACAACCTGGCCATCGGCCAGGAGCTGCTGGCCAAGGCCGCCGCCGCCAAGATCATCCTTGAGGTCGAGATCACCCCGACCGGTGGCGAGGAGGACGGCGTCACCCACGAGATCAACGACGAGCTCTACACGACCGTGGACGACGCGCTGCGCACCGCCGAGGCGCTGGGTCTGGGCGAGAAGGGCCGTTACCTGCTGGCCGCCTCGTTCGGCAACGTGCACGGCGTCTACAAGCCGGGCAACGTCGTCCTGCGTCCGGAGCTCCTCAAGGACCTCCAGGAGGGCGTCGGCGCCAAGTACGGCAAGACGTCGCCGTTCGACTTCGTCTTCCACGGCGGCTCCGGCTCCACCGCCGAGGAGATCACCACCGCGCTGGAGAACGGCGTCGTGAAGATGAACCTCGACACCGACACCCAGTACGCCTTCACCCGCCCGATCGTGGACCACATGTTCCGCAACTACGACGGTGTGCTGAAGGTCGACGGCGAGGTCGGCAACAAGAAGGTCTACGACCCGCGCAGCTGGGGCAAGTCCGCCGAGGGCGGCATGGCCAAGCGCGTCACGGAGGCGTGCGCCAACCTGCGCTCCACCGGCACCAAGCTGAAGTAATCCGGTACGGATGTGTGGCGTGGGCCCGTCACCCCTCGGGGTGCCGGGCCCACGGCATGTCCGGATCCGTCACGCACGACCCGAGGGAACAGCTGTGAGCACGTCCTACGACTTCGACACCGTGATCGACCGCCGCGGAACCTGGTGCGTCCAGTGGGACGGGGTCGCGGACCGCTTCGGGGTGGACGGGCTGCTGCCGTTCACCATCTCCGACATGGACTTCGAGACCGCCCCCGAGGTGCTGGCCGCCCTGCGGACGCGGCTCGAACACGGGGTGCTCGGCTACACCGACTGGCGGCTGGGCGACTTCCGGTCGGCCGTCGCCCACTGGTACGCGACGCGCTACGACACCGAGATCGACACCGGGAGCCTGGTGTACGGGCCGTCCGTGCTCAGCCAGCTCTCGCAGCTGCTCCAGATGTGGACGGCCGAGGGTGACGGCGTGGTCCTGCACACGCCCACGTACGACGGTTTCCGCAAGGCGATCCACGGGCTCGGGCGGGAGCTGCGGGGCGTGCCGCTGGGGGACACGGAGGTGCTGGAGCGGGAGCTCGCGCGGCCGGACAGCAAGGTCCTCGTGGTCTGCTCCCCGCACAATCCGTCCGGCCGGGTGTGGACGGAGGCGGAGCTGGCCGAGATGGCCGAGCGCGCCGCGCGCCACGGCGTGGCCGTGATCAGCGACGAGATCCACGCGGACTTCGTGCACGACGGACGCCCGCACGTCCCGTGGACCCGGGTGGGCGGAGACGCGCGCTGGGCGGTCATCAGCTCGGCCTCGAAGTCGTTCAACTTCCCCGCGCTGACCGGTTCGTACGGCCTCATCGGGCGGCCGGAGGACCGGACCGAGTATCTGCGCCGGATGGAGACGGCGGAGGGCCTCGCCTCACCGGCGGTGCTCTCGCTGACCGCGCACATCGCCGCGTACCGGGAGGGCGGGCCGTGGCTGGACGCGGTGCGTGCGTACGTCGCGGAGAACCTGGCCCTGGTCGCAGAGCGGCTGAACACCGCGTTCCCGGCCCTGGAGTGGGAGCCACCGCAGGCCGGGTACCTGGCCTGGATCGATCTGCGGCGCGCGGGCGTCCGGGACGACGAGGCGTTGCAGCGCGTCCTGATCGAGCGGGAGCGCGTCGCGGTGATGCCGGGCAGCACGTACGGGGCCGAGGGCTTCGTGCGGCTGAACGTCGGGTGCGCGCGGAGCAAGGTCGAGGCGGGGCTCGACGCGCTGATCCGGGGCATCGAGGCGGTACGGGCCGCCGATTGAGGGCTCCCGGTGGCCCTTCGGCCGGGTGCCGACGATGCTGAGGCCATGGAGAAGAGCGAGGCGGACGGGCCCGCGATCAGGGTGGCCTCCGCAACCGGGCGCTGGGTCGTCCTGACGACGGTGCTCGGGTCGAGCATGGCCATGCTCGACTCCACGGTCATCAACGTCGCCCTGCCCCGCATCGGCGACGACCTGGGCACCGATCTGGCCGCGCTCCAGTGGACCGTCAACGCCTACATGCTGACCCTCGCCGGGCTCATCCTGCTCGGCGGGGCGCTCGGCGACCGCTACGGGCGGAGGCGGGTCTTCGTGGTCGGCGTCATCTGGTTCGCCGCCGCCTCGCTGGTCTGCGGCCTCGCGCCGAACGCCCCCGTCCTCATCGCCGCCCGCGCCCTCCAGGGGGTCGGCGGCGCACTGCTCACACCGGGCTCGCTGGCCCTGATCCAGGCGAGCTTCCATCCCGACGACCGGGCCCGCGCGGTCGGGCTGTGGTCCGGATTCGGCGGGGTCGGCGCCGCTGTCGGGCCGTTCCTGGGCGGCTGGCTCGTCGACGGACCGGGCTGGCGCTGGGTGTTCCTGCTCAACCTGCCGCTCGCCGCCGTCTGCGTGCCCGTCGCGCTGCGCCACGTACCTGAGTCCCGCGATCCGAATGCCCAGGGGCGCTTCGACGTCGCCGGGGCGGCCCTCGGCGCCCTCGCGCTCGCACTGGTGACGTACGCGCTGATCGGCGCGCCGGGGCAGGGCGCCTCCCCGGCCGTGATCGGGTCGGCGGCGGGCGGGGTGCTCCTCGGTGCCGCCTTCGTGCGGCTCGAACGGCGGCGGGCCCATCCGATGCTGCCGCCGTCGGTGTTCGCGTCCCGGCAGTTCACCGCCGTCAACGTCGTCACCCTGTGCGTGTACGCGGCGCTCGGCGGCTACTTCTTCCTCTCGGCGATCCAGCTCCAGGTCGTCGCCGGCTACTCGGCGCTGGGCGCCGGCACCGCGCTGCTGCCGACCACCCTCCTGATGCTGCTGTTCTCGGCCGCTTCGGGCGAGCTGGGCCAGCGCATCGGGCCGCGTATCCCGCTCACCGCAGGGCCGCTGATCGCCGCCGTCGGCATGCTGCTGATGCTGCGGGTGGGGGAGGGCTCGAACTCCGTCACCGGCTACCTGACCGACGTTCTGCCCGCCGTGGCCGTCCTGGGCGTCGGGCTCGTCACCGTCGTGGCGCCCCTCACCGCGACCGTCCTGGCCTCCGTGGACACGGGCAGGGCCGGGCTCGCGAGCGGCATCAACAACGCCGCCGCACGCGCCGCCGGACTGATCGCGGTCGCCGCGCTGCCGCTGCTCGCCGGGATGGGGCCGGAGGCGTACCGGGACGCCGGGGAGTTCGCCGCGACGTTCCGGCGGGCGATGCCGATGTGCGCCGGGCTGCTGGTGCTCGGCGCGCTGATCGCCTGGGCGACCGTACGCACACCCGCCCCCGTGGAGGACACCGCGCGGCCCGAGTGCGCGGTGCACTGCGGCGTCACGAGCCCGCCGCTGGAACCCGCACCGGAGGCCGCCCCGCCGGACACCACGGCCTGAGGGACGCGGCGGGTCCGTGGGCCGCACGGGCCGGGGCCGGATTCGGGCCCACCGGGTCCTCGGCGGAGCCCCGTGCCAGGCACACTGGGGGCATGTCGATCCACGAGAACCTGCTCGGGGGCCCGCCCCCGACCCACCTGCCCGACGACCCGGAGCCGCGCGAACTGCTCGCCGCCGGCACCGCGCCCGCCGACGTCGCGGCGAAGTACCCGACCTCCTCGCTGGCCTGGGCGCAGCTCGCCGACGAGGCGTTCGAGGGCGGCCGGGTCATCGAGTCGTACGCCTACGCCCGCACCGGCTACCACCGCGGCCTCGACGCGCTGCGCCGGGCCGGCTGGAAGGGCCACGGCCCCGTGCCGTTCGAGCACGAGCCGAACCGCGGCTTCCTCCGCGCCCTGCACGCCCTCGCCCGGGCCGCGCAGGCCATCGGCGAGCAGGAGGAGTACGAGCGCTGCTCGACGTTCCTGCGCGACTCCTCGCCGACCGCCGCCGAAACCCTCGGCTAGCCGACGCCGTACCGCAGGCCCCGCAGTTCCGCATCCGCGGCTGCGGGGCCTGCGCGCGTCCGGAGCAGGCGTTTAGTATGCGAACAGGGGACCGGGGCTCCACTTCCGAGGGGAAGGGGCGGACCGCTACCCGGAAGCTCGTGTCGAGGAGACAGCGATGTCGACGATTCACCCCGACCCCGAAGCCACCGGTGCGGCGACCCCGCACCTCGACTTCGCGGGCACGACTCCGTACGAGGACTATGTCCAGGCGGATGTCCTGACCCACCTCCAGCACCTCCGCTCGGACGATCCCGGCGAGATGGTCTTCCTGGTCACCACCCAGGTCATGGAGCTGTGGTTCACCGTCATCGTCCATGAGTGGGAGACCGCCGCGCACGCGATGCGCGAGGACCGCCTGGACGTCGCGCAGGACGCGCTGAAGCGGTCGCTGCGCGAACTGGAGGCCCTGAACGCCTCGTGGACGCCGCTCGCCCAGCTCACCCCCGCCCAGTTCAACTCCTACCGGTCCTCGCTCGGCGAGGGTTCCGGTTTCCAGTCGGCGATGTACCGGCGGATGGAGTTCCTGCTCGGCGACAAGTCCGCGTCCATGCTGGTGCCGCACCGGGGCGCGCCCCGCGTCCACGCGGAGCTGGAGAAGGCCCTCGCGGAGCCCGGCCTCTACGACGAGGCCCTCGCCCTGCTCGCCCGGCGCGGGCACGCGATCCCGGAATCCGTGCTGGGCCGTGACCTGACCCGGAAGTACGAGCCGTCGCCCGAGGTCGAGGCCGTCTGGGCGGAGATCTACGCCAACCCGGACCAGAACGACGAGCTGGTCCGCCTCGGCGAGGTGCTCACCGATGTGGGCGAGCTGGTGTGGCGATGGCGCAACGACCATCTCCTCGCGACCCGGCGGGCCATGGGCTCCAAGACCGGCACCGGCGGCTCGGCGGGCGTGGCCTGGCTGGAGAAGCGCGCCACGAAGAACGTGTTCCCCGAGCTCTGGACGGCCCGCAGCCATGTCTGACCTGCGGGAGCGCGCACAGGCGCTCGACACCGAGGACGCTCTCGCACCGCTGCGCGAGCTGTTCACCCTGGACGACACCGTCTACCTCGACGGCAACTCGCTCGGCGCGCTGCCGCGCCATGTGCCCGCCCGGGTGCAGGAGGTCATCACCCGCGAGTGGGGCGAGCTGCGCATCCGGTCCTGGGGCGAGAGCGGCTGGTGGACGGCGCCGGAACGGATCGGTGACCGCATCGCCCCGATCGTCGGTGCGGCGGCCGGCCAGATCGTCGTCGGGGACTCGACCAGCGTGAACGTCTTCAAGGCGCTCGTCGCCGCGACCCGGCTGGCGCCGGAGGGCCGCGACGAGATCCTGGTCGACGCGCGGACGTTCCCCACCGACGGCTACATCGCCGCTTCGGCGGCCCGGATGACCGGCCACCGGATCGTGCCGGTCGCCCCCGCAGACGTGCCGGACGCGCTCGGTCCGCGGACCGCCGCCGTCCTGCTCAACCACGTCGACTACCGCTCGGGCCGGCTGCACGACCTGCCGGGGCTGACCGCCGCGGCGCGGGCCGCGGGCGCGATCGCCGTCTGGGACCTGTGCCACAGCGCGGGCGCGCTCCCCGTCGGCCTGGACGAGCACGGCGTGGACCTGGCGGTCGGCTGCACGTACAAGTACCTCAACGGCGGCCCCGGTTCGCCCGCCTACCTGTACGTCGCCGAGCGCCACCAGGCGTCCTTCGACTCGCCCCTTCCGGGGTGGACGTCGCATGCGGACCCGTTCGCGATGACGCCCGGGTACAGCCCGGCGGACGGTGCGGTCCGGGGCCGGGTCGGCACGCCCGACATCCTGTCCATGCTGGCCCTGGAGGCGTCCCTCGACGTCTGGGACGGCGTCGGGATCGAGGCGGTCAGGGCCAAGTCCCTGGCCCTGACGGACTTCTTCCTGGAGTGCGTCGAGGCGTACGCCCCCGAGGGGCGGGTCACCTCGGTCACCCCGGCCGCCCACGCGGAACGGGGCAGCCAGGTCGCGCTGCGGTGCGACGACGCCGAGCCCGTGATGGCCGAACTGATCGCGCGCGGTGTCGTCGGGGACCTGCGCCGGCCCGATGTGCTGCGGTTCGGTTTCACACCGCTGTACGTGGGGTTCGCGGACGCGGAACGCGCGGCGCGGGTGCTCGCGGAGGTTCTGGGCGCTCCGGCGGCGTAGGCTGCCGCATCCGTCCGGTGACCGGCTCGCCCCGGTCACCGGACGGCGCCGTGCGGGGGCTCGCGCGGGGCGGGGCCGACGCGGTGCGCGGGGCGCCGATTCCCGGTGGGCGGGGCGCTCCGCCGTACTGGTACCGTCCCCGCAGGTCAGGCCAGTTGGGCCGGACGACAGGGAGGGTGGGAGCAGGATGTCGGATTCCGCCGCGCGCGAGCGGGACGCCGCCGAGACCGAGTCGGCCTTCTCGCATCCGGCCGTCGCCCCCGACGCGTCCGCCGCCTACGGCAGCCATCCCGACCAGGTCATCGACTTCTACGCCCCGCGCGGGGGCCGCACCGGCGCGCCGGTCGTGGTGGTGCTGCACGGCGGCGCGTGGCGGGCTCCGTACGACCGGGCCCATGTGTCGCCGTTCGCGGACTTCCTGGCGCGGCGCGGGTTCGCCGTGGCCAGTGTCGAGTACCGGCGCGGCAGCGAGCTTCCGCAGCAGCGCGGGACCGGTCCGGTGGCGGGGCGCTGGCCGGAGACCTTCGACGATGTCGCCGCCGCGATGGACGCGCTGCCGGAGCTGCTGGCGCGGGAGCTGCCCGCGGCGGACGTCCGCCGGATCGTCGTCACCGGGCACTCGGCGGGCGGGCAGCTGGCCCTGTGGGCCGCCGCCCGGCACGTCCTGCCGGAGGGGTCGCCGTGGCGGCTCCCGAGGCCGCCCGCGCTGCGGGGCGTGGTGGCGCTGGCGCCGATCGCGGACTTCGGCTCGGCGGTCGCGCTCGACGTGTGCTCGGGGGCGATCGGGCAGCTCCTGGGGGCGGCGGAGGACTTCGCCGAGCGGAGCGCGTACGCCGACCCGTCCCGGCTGCTGCCCACGGGCATCGCGACCGTGGTCGTCCAGGGCACGACGGACCTCACGGTCCCGGCGGCCGTCTCCGAGGCGTTCGTGGACGCGGCGGCGAAGGAGGGCGAGACGGTGGGGCTGACCCTGCTGCCGGACGTCGGCCACTTCCCCCTGATCGACCCGGCCGCCGACGCGTGCGCGGTGGTCGCGGAGGAGATCGCCCAGCTCGCCTGGTAGCCGCGTGGCGGCGGGCGCGTAGTACTTGCGACGGACGGCCGGGAATCCGCAACACTGCTGACGACCCGGCCCGCCGCCCCGCCTACCGTTGAGGCGTGACCGAGACCAAGACCAGAAGCCCCGAGCTACGGCTCGCCGCGCGTGCGGTGGACGACCTCTGGGAAGACCTCTTCGACGACGCCTTCGCCTACCGGCCGATGTCACCGATGCGCACGGACGGGCCGCTGACCGGGCGGCTGCCGCGACGGCTCGCGGCGCGGGCCGCGTGGACCCCGCACGCGGTGGTGCTGGGCGTCGCGCTGATCACCTTCATGGCGGGGTTCGCCGTCAGCGGCAACGCCGGGGTCCTGCTGTCCGGGCTGCTGCCCGCCGTCTGTGTGGCGACGACGCTGATCAGGCCGGTCGGGGCGTTCTGGATGTCGATGGTCCTGATGCCGGTGAGCGTGGTGGTGGGCGGCTACGAACCGTGGTCGCCGAGCGTCTTCGTCTCCCACCTGGTGGTGCTGTTCGTCGTCGCGGCCAGGACCCGGCCGCGCACCGCCGCCTGGATGTGGGTGCTCACACTGCTGCTGGGCCTGGTCGTGGAGGGCGTCGTCACCGGCGGGGCCGGCGGGCCGAACACCGCGGGCATGGCGGTGGTCTCGGCGTTCGCGCTGCTCGTGGTGAGCCTGGTCCAGGTCCGGCGGGAGGCGCAGCACGAGGTCACCGTGCAGCGCACCGTCACCGCCGTCGAGCGCGACCGGCGCACGCTGCTGGAGGAGCGCACCACGATCGCCCGCGAACTGCACGACGTGGTCGCCCACCACATGTCCGTCGTCGCCATCCAGGCCGAGGCCGCCCCGTACCGGGTGGAGAACCCGCCACCCGAGCTGGAGCAGGCGTTCGTCACGATCCGCGAGAACGCCGTGGCCGCGCTCACCGAACTGCGCCGGGTGCTCGGCGTCGTCCGGGCCGACGACTACGAGGCACCGGACGCGCCGCAGCCCACCCTCGCCGACCTCGACCGGCTGCTCGCCAACGTCGGGGACGCGGGCCTGGTGACGGAGAAGGCGGTGACCGGCGCGGTCCGCGAACTCCCCCAGGGCGTCGAGCTGTCGGCGTACCGGATCATCCAGGAGGCGCTCAGCAACAGCCTGCGGCACGCCCCGGGCGCCACGGCCAGGGTCGAGATCGGCTACGTCCTCGGCGGGCTCGGCCTGCGCGTGGTCAACGGGCCGCCGACCGCTCCGGTGAAGCCGTCGCCGGGGGCCGGGCACGGGATCACCGGCATGCGGGAACGGGTCGCGATGCTGAACGGCGAGATGACCGCCGAGGCCACCGAGGAGGGCGGTTACGAGGTCACGGCCTTCATCCCGGCCCAGCAGACGGCGCCCGGTGCGCCCGGCGCCTTCAAGGAGCAGGCATGACCACGCAGCCCGCCGCCCCGCCGATCCGGGTCCTGATCGTGGACGACCAGATGATGGTCCGCGAGGGCTTCTCGGTCCTGCTCAACGCCATGCCGGGCATCGAGGTCGTCGGCGAGGCGGTGAACGGCCGTGAGGCCGTCTCCCAGGTCGCCGCGCTCCGCCCCGACGTGGTGCTGATGGACATCCGCATGCCGGAGCTCAACGGCATCGAGGCGACCCGCGAGATCGTCACCGCGGACGAGGACGCGAAGGTCCTGGTGCTCACCACCTTCGATCTCGACGAATACGTCTACCAGGCCCTGCGGGCAGGAGCCTCCGGCTTCCTGCTCAAGGACGCCTCGGCCCGCCAGCTCGCCGACGGCGTACGTGTGGTCGCCGCCGGCGAGGCGCTGCTGGCCCCCACCGTGACCCGGCGCCTGATCACCGAGTTCTCCAGACTCGCCTCCGCTCCCCGCCCTCCGGCCCTGGCCCGGGTCGGCGAGCTCACCGAGCGCGAGACGGAGGTGCTCGTCCTCATCGCCCAGGGCCTGTCGAACGCGGAGATCGCCGGACACCTCGTCGTCGCCGAGTCGACCATCAAGACCCACGTCAGCCGCATCCTGGTGAAGCTCGGCCTCCGCGACCGCACCCAGGCCGCCGTCTTCGCCTATGAGGCCCGCCTGGTCACCCCTTCCTGAGCACCGTGGTCTAGCGTCGGCCCATGGACCAGCCCACCACCTCTCCCGCCCCGTTCGACCCCTGGTCGGCGGCGTTCGTCGCCGACCCGTACCCCGCCTACGCCGAGCTGCGGGCCACCGGCCGGGCGCACTACTTCGAGACCACCGACCAATGGCTCGTCCCGCACTACGCCGACGTGTCGGCCCTGCTGCGGGACCGGCGGCTGGGCCGCACCTACCTCCACCGGTTCACGCACGAGGAGTTCGGCCGGACGCCCCCGCCTCCGGAGCACGAGCCGTTCGAGACGCTCAACGGGCAGGGGCTGCTGGACCTCGAACCGCCGGACCACACCCGCATCCGGCGCCTGGTGTCCAAGGCGTTCACCCCGCGCACCGTCGAACAGCTCGTCCCCACCGTCCAGCGACTGGCCGCCGGACTCGTGGACGACTTCGTCGAGCAGGGCGGAGGCGACCTGCTGGCGGCCGTCGCCGAGCCGCTGCCCGTGGCCGTGATCGCCGAGATGCTCGGCATCCCGGAGTCCGACCGGGCCCCGCTGCGGCCGTGGTCCGCGGCGATCTGCGGGATGTTCGAGCTCAACCCGTCCGAGGACACCGCCCGCGCAGCCGTCCGCGCCTCCCTCGAGTTCTCCGCGTATCTGCGCGAGCTGATCGCCGAGCGGCGCGCACACCCGGGCACCGATCTCATTTCCGCCCTCGTCGCCGCCCACGACGAGGGCGAGCGGCTGACCGAGCAGGAGATGGTCTCCACCTGCGTCCTCCTCCTGAATGCCGGGCACGAGGCGACCGTCAACACCACGGTCAACGGCTGGTGGACGCTGCTGCGCCACCCCGAGCAGCTGGCCGCCCTCCGCGCCGACCACGGGCTTCTGCCCACGGCGCTGGAAGAACTGATGCGGTACGACACCCCCCTCCAGATGTTCGAGCGCTGGGTCCTGGACGACATCGAGATCGACGGCACGGTCATTCCGCGGGGCTCCGAGGTGGCCCTGCTCTTCGGCTCGGCCAACCGCGATCCCGCCCGATTCGAGGCCCCGGACACCTTGGACCTCGCCCGGCGGGAGAACCCGCACATCACCTTCGGCGCCGGTATCCACTTCTGCCTGGGCGCCCCGCTCGCCCGGGTCGAGCTGGCCGCCTCCTTCGGCGAGCTGCTGCGCAAGGCACCCGGCCTGCGACTGGCCTCGGAGCCCGAGTGGAACCCGGGCTATGTCATCAGGGGCCTCAAGGAGCTGCGGGTCGAGGTGTGAGGCCGTGGGCGGGCGGTCCTTGCGTGCGCGCCCGCCCCGCCTCACGTCACCAGGTCCCGGCGGCGCAACGCCGCCGAGGCCGCGGCCACCAGCGCCGCCGACAGCGCGGTGAGGAGCAGCACCGGCCCCCACTCCATCCCCGCTCCCGGCAGCTTCGGCAGATGCGTGAACGGCGAGGCGTCCATCACCGGCTGCGGCAGGTCCAGAGCGGGCCCGATCCAGCCGAGCGCCAGGCAGAGCCCCACCACGCCCCAGCTCGCCGGAGCCGCCTTCGGTATCGCCCCGTGGAGCAGGGCCGTGATCCCGCCGAGCAGCCAGACGGCGGGCAGTTGCACCAGACAGGCGCCGAGCACGGCCGGGAGCGCGTGGCCGTATCCCGCGGCCAGGCCGAGACCGCCGACCACCATGATCAGGGCCGCCCCGCCGAAGGCGATGAGCAGATGGCCCCCCGCCCAGCGGAGCCGGCCGACCCCGCCCGCGAGCACCGGCTCCGCGCGTCCGGCGGTCTCCTCACCGTGCAGCCGGAGCACCGACGCGGCGATGTACAGAGCGGCGACCGTGCCGAGCACGGAGACCATCGAGGCGAGGAACGCATCGGTGAGGCCGGACTGCCCACCCATCCGCTCGAAGATGTCCCGCGCCTTCTCGTTGTCCCCGACCAGGTCCGCCGCCCCGTCGGCCAGTCCGCCGAAGACGAAGCCGACCACGGCGAAGGACGCCGTCCACCCCAGGAGCGCACCGCGTTGCAGCCGTATCGCGAGATCCCAGGCGGTGGACATCCGTCCCCGCGCCGGCCCGGGACGCGCCGCCAGGAAGCTCATGCCGACGTCCCGTCGCCCGGTCAGCGCGTACGCCACGAGGCATTGCACCGCCACCGCGCCGCCGATCAGGAGGAGCACCCACCAGCGCTCGTCCGCGTACGGCCGGACGTTCTCCGCCCAGCCGAGCGGGGAGAGCCAGGTGAGGAGGGAGGAGCCGTCGTCCGTCGCCGAGTCGCCCGCCGCCTTCAGGACGAACGCGGCACCCACCACCGCCGCCGTGACCCCCTTCGCGAGGCGCCCGCTCTCGGTGAACTGGGCGGCGATCGCAGCGGTGCAGGCGAACAGCAACCCGACCCCGGCGACGGCCGTCGCGAGCGCCACCGCTCCCGCGCCCCCCGCACCCGAGCCGGCCATTCCGGCCGCGATCACCAGTGCCAGCCCGGCGTTGGCGATCAGCGCCGTGAGCAGTGCGGCGGTGAGCGGAGCGCGGCGCCCCACCATTGCCGAGGAGAGCATCTCCTGGCGACCCGTCTCCTCTTCCTCCCGGGTGTGGCGCACGACGACGACCAGGCTCATCACCGCCGCCAGCGCCGCGCCGAAGGCGAGCATGCGCCAGCTGACGAGCCCTCCGACGGAGTCGCCGAACACGGGCCCGTACATCACCCGCACGGAGCTGTTGCCGTTCATCGACGCGGCGAGCTCGGCTCGTTGGGCCGGGGATTCGTAGAGCGAGGAGATGGACGTACCGACGGAGGAGAAGGAGCCGCCGAGAACGAGCACCCAGACGGGGACGACGATGCGGTCGCGCCGCAGGGCGAGCCTGAGCAGGGCCCAGGTACCGGTGAGCTGCCCGGTGGAGGCCCGGCGCCGCACACCCGCCTTCGTCGCGAGAGGTACGGCGGTCATCGCGCCACCACCCCCGACGACTGCCCGGCGTCCGCCGTGTAGTGGCGGAGGAACAGCTCCTCCAGGGTGGGCGGGGTGCACGTCAGTGAGCGGACACCGGACGTGGAGAGGGACTTGAGGACGGCGTCCAGCTGGTCCGTGTCCACCTGGAGCGAGACCCGCCGCCCTTCGACATCGAGGTCATGGACACCGGGGAGCCGTGTCAGGCCGTCCGGATCGCGTATCAGCTCGGCGCTGATGTGCGTCCGTGTCAGATGGCGCATGTCCGCCAGCGATCCGGTCTCCACCGTCCGGCCCTGGCGGATGATGCTGACCCGGTCGCAGAGCGACTCGACCTCGCTCAGGATGTGGCTGGAGAGCAGCACCGTCCGGCCGCGCTCACGCTCCTCGGCCACGCAGCTCTGGAACACCTCCTCCATCAACGGGTCGAGCCCGCTGGTCGGTTCGTCCAGGATCAGCAGATCGACCTCCGACGCGAAGGCCGCGACCAGGGCCACCTTCTGCCGGTTCCCCTTGGAGTACGTCCGCCCCTTCTTCGTCGGGTCGAGCTCGAAGCGGTCCACGAGCTCCGCCCGCCGGGCCCCGTCGAGACCGCCGCGCAGCCGCCCGTACAGGTCGATCACCTCGCCGCCGGAGAGGTTGCGCCACAGCGTGACGTCCCCGGGCACGTACGCCACGCGCCGGTGCAGCTCGACCGCGTCGCGCCAGGGGTCGCCGCCGAGCAGCTGGGCCGCACCGGAGTCGGCTCTGAGCAGCCCCAGCAGGACCCGGATGGTGGTGGACTTCCCCGATCCGTTCGGCCCGAGGAAGCCGTGGACCTCACCGGTCTCGACGGCCAGGTCGAGCCCGTCCAGCGCTTGCGTCCGGCCGAACGACTTGCACAGTCCGGCCACGGTGATTGCCTTCGTCATGATTTTGAACGTAGGCTACTTTCACAAAATTGTGAAGTTAAAGAACCGTATAAACTCGAAGGAGTGACATGCATTGGCGCACGGAGGAAGAGGAGTGGGATGAGCGGCGAATCCGCGGAGGAGAGCGCGGCCGAGGGCGCGGTCCGGGGCCCCGGGGACCGGGACGCCGAGGCCGTCGCCCGGTTTGTCGAGCGGTTCGCGTCCGAGATGACCGAGGCGGGCATGCAGCGCATGGCCTCGCGCGTCTTCGCGGCCCTGCTCGCGGACGACGACGCCTCGATGACCTCGGCGGAGCTGGCCCTGGCCCTGCAGATCAGTCCCGCCGCCGTATCCGGCGCGATCAACTACCTCACGCAGGTCAGCATGGTCGGCCGCGAACGCGAACCGGGCTCGCGCCGCGACCGGTACCGCCTGCACAACGAGATCTGGTACACCACCTTCGCCAGCCGCGACCAGGTCCTCACCCGCTGGGAGCGCACCCTCAAGGAAGGCGCGCGCACGCTCGGCGAGCACACCCCGGCCGGCGCCCGGATCGCCGAGACGGCGGCGTTCTTCGAGTTCCTGCAGTCGGAGCTGGAGGGGCTGATGGGTCGCTGGGAGGAGCACCGCAAGACCCTCGACCTGCCGGCAGGCAGCCCCGGCGCGGGCACCTGACCGCCCGCGCCCGCTATCCCGCCGGGAGCATCAGCCCCCAGGCCCCGGCCCGGACCGTCCACGTCCGGGTCCGCACCGGCCCCGCGACCTGTATGTCCGCCCGGTAGCGGAAGTCCGCCCCCGAGACCGTGACCGCCTTGGCCTCCGTGGTGACCGGGGCGGTGTCCGGCGCGTCGATCGTCACGGCGGCCAAGCCGTCGTCGCCGCAGCCCGACGTCACCGTCACGGAGGCGACCGGGCGGTCGAGGTCGTTCAGCACGACGCCGTCGGCCTCCACGCGCAGCCGGTGCGTCGGCGGCACGGCGGGCGGTTCCGGAGGTGCGGGGCGCACCAGGGTGCGGACCAGGGAGCGGCAGGCGTCCCAGACGGAGGACACGCCCGGGCGGTCCGCGCCCGTGCCGGGGGCGCCGTTCAGCGCGGGGATGCGCAGCGCGCCCAGGACCACGCCGTCGCTGTCGTCCACGAGCAGGTCGAGCCGCCGTACCGCCCCGTCCAGCGCCGTCCGCGCCGCCGCCACGGCACTGTTCGGCACGCCGAGCGAGTGGGCGAGTTCCAGCGCACCCGACGCGCCGACGGGGACGAGCGACAGCGCGCTCATGGCGGGCTCCCGCTCCCGGTGCAGCAGCGACACGGCGCGCCGCAGCGCCCGGTCGTCGCCGATCACCACCGGCCGCCGGCCGCCGCGGCGGGACAGGGCCCGGGCGAACTCGCCGGGGCTGTCCGGGAGGCAGATCTTGGCGTGCGAGCCCGCGCTCAGCACGTCCTTCGCGATGCGGACGGACTCGCCGTCCGTCCGGCGGGCGACCGGATCGATCACCACCAGCAGGTGGGGCGCACCGTTACCGGGGGGCTGGGCAGCCGACACCTCGGTCCTTCCTCGGGTAGCATCTTGGTGCAAGAGCCCCTTGCGCTATTGCGCCAGGGGTTTCGTCTATTCCGGGGCACCCGGTTCGACGGTTCGGACTGTGCCGTACAACGACGTACGGCATGTACGGCGTTTTCGTACGCCCCCTGACCTTGGACATGCCCCGCCCGGAAGGGGTGTACGCCTGTGCCCGCACTTGTGCTGCTCGGTGCTCAGTGGGGTGACGAGGGCAAGGGAAAGGCCACCGACCTCCTCGGTGGATCCGTGGACTATGTGGTGCGCTACCAGGGCGGCAACAACGCCGGCCACACGGTGGTCGTCGGTGACCAGAAGTACGCACTGCATCTCCTCCCCTCCGGCATCCTGTCACCCGGATGTACTCCGGTGATCGGTAATGGTGTCGTCGTCGACCCGGCGGTCCTGCTCTCCGAGCTGAGTGGGCTGAACGACCGCGGCGTGGACACGTCGAAGCTGCTGATCAGCGGCAACGCTCATTTGATCACCCCGTACAACGTCACCGTCGACAAGGTGACGGAACGGTTCCTCGGGAAGCGCAAGATCGGCACCACCGGGCGCGGCATCGGCCCGACGTACGCCGACAAGATCAACCGGGTCGGCATCCGCGTCCAGGACCTCTACGACGAGTCGATCCTGGAGCAGAAGGTCGAGGCGGCCCTGGAGCAGAAGAACCAGCTTCTGGCCAAGGTCTTCAACCGGCGCGCCATCGAGGCCGGCAAGGTCGTCGAGGACATGCTCCAGTACGCGGAGCAGCTCAAGCCCTACGTGGCCGACACGACGCTCGTCCTGAACAACGCCATCGACGCGGGCAAGGTCGTCCTGTTCGAGGGCGGCCAGGGCACGCTGCTCGACGTCGACCACGGCACGTACCCCTTCGTGACCTCCTCGAACCCGACCGCGGGCGGCGCCTGCACCGGTGCCGGCGTCGGGCCGACCAAGATCAGCCGGGTCATCGGCATCCTCAAGGCGTACACGACCCGTGTCGGCGCCGGCCCGTTCCCGACGGAGCTGCACGACGAGGACGGCGAGGCGCTGCGGCGGATCGGCGGCGAGCGCGGTGTCACCACCGGCCGTGACCGCCGGTGCGGCTGGTTCGACGCGGTCATCGCGCGGTACGCGACCCGGGTCAACGGCCTCACCGACTTCTTCCTCACCAAGCTGGACGTGCTGACCGGCTGGGAGCAGATCCCGGTATGCGTCGCGTACGAGATCGACGGCAAGCGCGTCGAGGAGCTCCCGTACAGCCAGACCGACTTCCACCACGCGAAGCCGGTGTACGAGATGCTTCCGGGCTGGTCCGAGGACATCACCAAGGCGAAGACGTTCGCCGACCTGCCGAAGAACGCGCAGGCGTACGTGAAGGCGCTGGAGGAGATGTCCGGCGCCCCGATCTCCGCGATCGGCGTCGGCCCCGGCCGCACCGAGACCATCGAGATCAACTCGTTCCTGTAGTCGTACAGGCGCACAGGAGGGCCGGGGCGGCGGTTGAGCCCCGGCCCTCCGGCATGTTCGCGCCCGACGGGGCCGCCTGGTCTAGACCTTGACAGGTTCAGACCAGCGACGGTTGGGTGCAGGGATGCCCGCACGGCCCGCCCGCCGAGGTGTGCGGCGCACCATGCCCGTCCTGTCGAAGGAGTGAGCAGCGCTGAACCGCATCAAGAGCATCCTGACCGTACTGAGCGCGGTCGTCGCCACGGCAGCCTTCCTGCCCGGCGCCGCCACCGCCGCACCGGCCGCCGCGGACTCCGCGTCGTGCGCGCCCCTGTGGGACTCCTCGACCGCCTACAAGGCCGGCGGCACGGTCTCGCACCACGGCCGCAACTGGACGGCGAAGTGGTGGACGCAGAACGAGAATCCGGGCGCCACCACGGTCTGGGCGGACGCGGGCGCCTGTACGGGAGGGGTTTCCGACTTCGTCATCAGCGAGGCGGAGTTCGACGAGATCTTCCCCGAGCGCGATGCCTTCTACACCTACCAGGGCCTGATCGACGCGCTGCACGCGTATCCCCGCTTCGCCAACACCGGGACCGAGGAGACCAGGAGCCGGGAGGCCGCGGCGTTCCTGACGCACGCCGACTTCGAGTCGGTCGGCCTGCGGTACGTGAAGGAGATCAACGAGGCCAACTACTGGATCAAGTGCGACTACAGCCAGCCGTTCGGCTGCCCGGCCGGTCAGTCCGCCTACTACGGGCGCGGGCCGATCATGTTCAGCTGGAACTTCAACTACAAGGCCGCCGGGGACGCGCTCGGCCTCGATCTGCTCAACGACCCGTGGCTGGTGGAGCGTGATCCGTCCGTCGCCTGGCAGACCGCGCTCTGGTACTGGAACACCCAGAACGGCCCCGGCACCATGACCTCCCACGACGCCATGGTCGGCGGGGCCGGCTTCGGCGAGACCATCCGCTCGCTCAACGGATCGCTGGAGTGCAACGGCGGAAACCCCGGCTCGGTGCGGGCTCGGGCTGCCAAGTATGAGCACATCACGGAGGTCATCGGCGTCGACCCGGGTTCGCACCTCACCTGCTGACGCCGTCTCAAACCCCCGGAGCCCGAGTGATCTTCGCGTCGCGGGCGGCCCCGGGGGTCTCGCGGCGGAAGAGGTTCCGGTTTTTGGTCTAGACCTTGACAGGTCCAGACCAACCGCGCTTGAGTGGCGACAACCCCCCACGGCGGTGCGCCGCGACGATCGGTGCGCCGCGACGAAGGAGTGTGCAGATGTTCCGTCGCATCATGGGCCTGCTCGCCGCGCTGGGCGCGGTCGTCGCAGGGCTCGTCGTACTCCCCGCCACCACCGCGTCGGCCGCCGACTGCGCGGCCGCCTGGAACGCCTCGTCCGTGTACACGGGCGGCGGCACCGCCTCGTACAACGGGCACAACTGGACCGCCAAGTGGTGGACGCAGAACGAGAAGCCGGGCAGCTCGGACGTCTGGGCCGACAAGGGCGCCTGCGGAAGCGGAGGCGGCACGGACCCGGGCGACCCGGGCTCGTCCTCCGGTTTCGTGGTCAGTGAGGCGCAGTTCAACCAGATGTTCCCCGGCCGCAGTTCCTTCTACACGTACAGCGGGCTGGTCGCCGCGCTGAACGCCTACCCGGGCTTCGCCAACACCGGAAGTGACACCGTCAAGAAGCAGGAGGCCGCGGCCTTCCTCGCCAACGTCAGCCACGAGACCGGCGGACTGGTGTACATCGTCGAGCAGAACACCGCCAACTACCCGCACTACTGCGACAGCAGCCAGCCCTACGGCTGCCCGGCGGGCCAGGCCGCGTACTACGGGCGCGGTCCGATCCAGCTCAGCTGGAACTTCAACTACAAGGCCGCGGGCGACGCGCTCGGCATCGACCTGCTGGGCAACCCCTACCTGGTCGAGCAGGACGCGGCCGTGGCCTGGAAGACCGGCCTCTGGTACTGGAACACCCAGAGCGGCCCGGGCACCATGACCGCCCACAACGCCATGGTGAACGGCGCCGGCTTCGGCGAGACGATCCGCTCCATCAACGGCTCGATCGAGTGCAACGGCGGCAACCCCGCCCAGGTCCAGAGCCGCATCGACAAGTACCAGGCGTTCGTGCAGATCCTCGGCACCACGCCCGGTTCCAACTTGAGCTGCTGACCAGGGCTTTCGACCCAAAACTTCACTCGTGTGGGGGACGCTTCCGGCCTCGTGGCCGGAGGCGTCCCCCGCCTCGTTGTCAGTGGTCGCCTCTAACGTCGCAAGCGTCGGGACCGCAGGTGGTCGGCGCACGAGGAGAGGGCAGCACGATGGAGTTCCGGATCGAACGAGGCGAGCTGGCGGACGCCGTCTCCTGGGCCGCCCGCGTCCTGCCCACCAGGTCGCCCGTACCTGTCCTGGGCGGGCTGCTGCTGGAGGCGGCGGACGACAGGCTGAGCATCTCCGGTCTGGATTACGAGGCGTCCGCCCGCATTGAGATCGCGGCGCGGACCGAGCGGCCCGGGAAGGTCCTGGTCATGGGCCGCCGCCTGCTGGACGTGTGCAAGGTGCTGCCCGAAGGACCGGTGGAGTGCGCGGTCGAGGGTTCACGGTTCACGGTGACGGGCGGCGGCGCCGGATTCGGGCTCTCCGTCCTGCCGTTGGACGACTATCCCGCGCTGCCGCCGCTGCCGGAGATACTCGGTGAGGTGGACGGGCAGGAGTTCGCGGCAGCCGTCGCCGATGTGTCGGTGGCCGCCGGCCGGGACGACACCCTCCCCACACTCACCGGCATCCGCCTGGCGCTCGACGGCGAGCGGATGACCCTGGCGGCCACCGACCGCTACCGCTTCGCCGTCCGTACGCTCGACTGGCGGCCCACGGCCCAAGGCGTCACGGCCGACGTCGTCGTCTCGGCCCGCCGGCTCAGCGAGATCGCCCGCTCGGTCGGCAGCCGCCCCGGTACGGTCCGCCTCGCCCTGGACGGCGGTTCGGCGGGCTTCGAACGGGAGGGCATGCGCACCACGGTCCGTTTGCTCGACGGCCGACTCCCGCGCCACGACAAGCTGTTCGTGCTCAGCGGGCCGGTCAAGGCGGTGACCGAACGCGAACCGCTGGTCGAGGCGGTGAAGCGGGTCGCGGTCGTGGCGGACGGCGACAGCCCGCTCCAGTTCGCGTTCACCGCGGACTCCGTCCTGCTCCAGGCCGGGTACGAGGACGACGTGGCCTCACAGCGCCTGCCCGCCGGACTCCTGGGCGCCGACGAGATCACCGTGGGGTTCAACCCCTCCTACTTGATGGACGCGCTCGCCACGTTCGACACCCCGGTGGTCCGGTTCCAGCTGATGGGCCAGGGCCAGCGCGCCATGATCACCGGGCACCAGGACCACGAGGCGGCGGCGGCAGCGGCGGACGGGGCGGGGGACACGGTCCACCAGCACCTGCTCATGTCGCTACGGCCGCTGGTCCAGTGAAACCGTCGGCGGGGCGGGACAGGGGGCGGCGGCCGTACGGATGCGGTGGCGGCCCCGCCCGGCCCGGCGGATCAGCCGGTCTTCGTGTATGTCAGTTTCTCGCCGCTCGACGTGTTCTCACGGCTCAGACTGCCGTCCGGGAGCAGGGTGAGCGTGGTCGGAGCCCCCGGAGTGCAGGAAGCCGCCGGTTCGCCCTCCGTCACGGTGGAGGGGCCGATGCTGACGGACTCGCCGTCGGCGGCCTCGGCGCTCAGGGTCGCCTCGAAGACGCAGCGGTAGGTGCCCCCGGTGGCGAGAGGGCCCTCGGCGGTCAGGGTGAGGACCGTGTCTCCCACCTCGCCCTGACGGATGACGAGTTCACGGGTGGAGTGTCCGGTGGCGTTGTCGATGCTGCCCGACCAGGAGCCCAGGTAGCCGTCGGGGACGGCGCCCTCCTCGCCGTTGTCCCCGTCGTCGGGCGAGGGGTCCGGGGAGACGTCGGGGGTGGGGGAGTCGTCGATGGCCTGCGACGGGGAGGGCCCGGCCGAGCGGGTGGGCTTGGCCGTGGGCGTCCCGCCCTTGTCGTTCATGAGGGCGTAGACGGACCCGCCCGCGCCGATGGCGACCAGTACGGCGACGAGGATCAGCGCGATGGTCGAGCCGCTGCTCCGGCGGGCCGGTTCGGGAGCGGGGGCCGGATGCTGGGTGCCGGTGGGGTAGCCGGGGCCGTACGGGGGAGTGGCACCCGGGCCGGGCTGCTGCGGGTAGCCGTACGGGTAGCCGTGGTCCGGGCTCGGCTGCTGGGGATAGCCGTACGCCTGGCCGGGGTTGGGCTGCTGCGGGTGGCCGTAGCCCTGAACCTGCTGCGGCTGGGCGGCCTGGTGCGGGTAGCCGTAGCCGGGAGGCGGGGTGGCCGGGGGCGGCCCGCTCGGCGGCGTGGCGGCGGCACCGGCCGCGCCGGCGGCCGCGTTGGGGAGCGCGTGGACGGGCCCGGGCCCGGGCTGCCCGGGAGTCGGGAGCGGGGCGGTCGGACCGGTGGGGGCGTTGATGACCTCGGTCGCCGGCTCGGCGGGAGGCTCGGTGCGCGAGTCGGACGGGGCGTCGGAGGGGGCGTCGGACGGGACGCCGGGGGCAGCGTCGGACGGGGTGTCGCTCACCGCCCCGGCGGGGGCGCCCGGCTTGGTGAGCGGGACCGCGCCCTGCGGCTTCCCGACGCCTGGGGCGGGGGAGGCGATCGGGGCTTGAGCCGGATCCGGATCCGGATCCGGCACCGCGTCCGTCGGCGCGGCGTCACGGGGCCCCGCATCGGTGGGAGCCCCGCCACCCGGCACCACCCCGCCACCCGGCGCCACCGCGCCGGCCGGCACCGCGTCCTCGGGATCCTCCGAGTCGAGCAGTTCCACCGCGTGGCGGCCGAGTTGGGCGAGGAGCGCGCCCGGCAGCCAGGGCTCCGCGCCGGTGTCGCCGTCGGCCAGGAGCGCCAGGATGTCGTCGGTGGACGGCCGGGCCTGCGGGTCCTTGTGGAGGCAGCCGCGGATCAGGTCGTCGAGCCCCGGAGTGACCCCGGTCAGGTCCGGGTCCTCCTGGGCGATGCGGAACAGCAGCGCGTGCATCTCGTTGGCCGCGGCGCCGAAGGGAAGCCGGCCGGTCAGGGCGTACGTCAGCACCGATCCCAGGCAGAACACATCGCTCGCCGCGCTCACCCGCTCGCCCCGCACCTGCTCCGGAGACATGAAACCGGGCGTGCCGACCAGGGCGCCGGTGCGGGTGAGGCCGCCGTCGGTGATGGTGTCCAGGGCTCTGGCTATCCCGAAGTCGATGACGCGTGGGCCGTCGATCGTGAGCAGGATGTTGGAGGGCTTCAGGTCCCGGTGGATCAGGCCGGCCGTGTGGATGGCCTTCAGGGCGTGCGCCAGGCCGGAGCCGAGAATGCGGACGGACCGCTCCGGCAGGGGCCCGTAGGCGCCGGGGGCCGGGCCGGACACGGTGCCCGGTCTGCCCGAGACGGTGGCGTGGAGGGAGGGGCCGGCCACATATCCGGTGGCGACCCACGGGACGTCGGCCTCGGTGTCGGCGTCCAGGACGGGCGCGGTCCAAGTGGACCCCACCCGGCGGGCGGCCCGCACCTCCTGGCGGAACCGGTCGCGGAATTCCTGCTGCGCGGCCAGCTCCTCGCGTACCAGCTTGAGCGCGACCGTGCGGCCGCGGTCGGACCGGGCCAGATACACCTGGCCCATCCCGCCCGCGCCGAGGCGCCCCAGCAGGCGGTAGGCACCGATGCGCTGGGGATCGGTGGACCCGAGCTTCTCCATGGTGTGCGGCCTCCCCCGTACGACAACACGCCGGACGGGGACGAGAATAGCGGCGTGGATCGTCCGACCGGGCCCCTCCGGGGCTCAGGGCCGGTGCGGCCCCGGTCTAAGGTGACCCGGAACCGAATGGGGGAGGGGCGCCATGTGCCCGAGCGGAGCCGTCACCCGCAGCACCCTGCGGCAGCAGATCGCGGACGCGCTGCGTGACGAAGTGCTCGCCGGGCGTCTGCTGCCGGGGCGGGAGTTCACCGTCAAGCAGATCGCCGAGCAGTACGGGGTGTCCGCGACGCCCGTTCGCGAGGCGCTGTTCGACCTGTCCGCGCAGGGCCTGCTCGAATCCGACCAGCACCGCGGATTCAGGGTGCACCAGTTCACGGTCGCGGACTACCGGGCGATGGTCGAGGCCCGCGCCCTGGTCATGGACGGGGTCATCCGGGACGTCTTCCACGAGCCGGTCGCGGAGCGACGTGCCGACTACCGGGACGCGCTCGTCTCCGTACGCCGCCGGGCCGAGGAGGCCGCCCGCGCGGCGCGCAGCGGTGACCTGGACATCCTCATCGGCTACGACCTGCGCTTCTGGCGCGAGCTCGGCGGGCTCATCGGCAACGGCTACATCAGCGACTTCCTGCACCGGCTGCGCGTCCAGGCTTGGGTGTTCGCCGTGCCGTACCTGCGGGGCGACGCCGATCTGCGGGACTGGCTGTGGAACGGCCACACCGAACTGGTCGCCGCCATCACGCACCGGGACCGCGAGGCCCTGCGAGCGGCGATAGACGGGTACAACGGCCATGCGCTGAGCTGGGCCGACCGCCTGGCCGGGCTCGGACCGTCCGCGGAGGAGGCCGAGGAGCGCGCCTGAGCCCCCGGGCACCGTCGCCGCCCCTCCGCACCACCGTCGCCGCCCCTCCGCGCCCCGGGCAGGTCGTGAGCGACCACTGTGCGCGCGCTCCCGGTCGCATTACGCTGTCCCGACCACCGCACGCCCCCGTTGGAGAGCGAGACTTCGTGGCCTGTGACCTGTGGCTTGTCCCCTCGTCGATGTGCTGTGCCACAGCCCCGACAACCCCTTCGCCGAAGAGATCGCCCTCTACGACAAAGCCCTGGGCAAGGCCGGACTGCCGCCCGTCCCCGTCTACGCCTACATGCCGGGACTGACCGGAGACGTCGCCCCGGTCGCGGGCTTCGACTACGACGCCCTGCACTTCCTCCGCCGCGCCTATCTGCTCCAGCTCAGCGGCCTCGCCGTCACGCCGGTCGGTGAGCTGGGCGGGGACTACGAGCAGTTGCTGGAGATGTTCGAGTCCACGGCCCGGCAGTCGCACCTGGTGTGGCACTTCGACCACGCGGGGGCGTACGTCCCCCTCGACTTCGAGGCGCCCGTCTCCACCGACGACCTGCTGGCAGCGGGCGGCCCGCTCGGTTCGGCGCACGGGCTGCTGCGCGAGCTGGAGTTCGTCGCCCCGTCCATCGGAATCGACCCGGCGAACCCGCCGGCCGCCCCCTGCCGCCCGCCGCCCCCACCGAACTGGAGGAACCGGCGACCTCCGTCCCGTACGACGACAACCCCTTCGCCCGGGAGCGCCACGTCTGGCTCGGCCTGCACGCCGCGGCCACCCGCAGCCTCGCTCAAGGATCGATGATCGTCTTCAGCTGACGCGGTCCCGGTGTCCCGCACCGGAGCCCCGCACCGTCCGGCGAACGGTCAGCGCGGGGACTCCGGCGGGCGCTGCCGGGGCATGTTCGGCCGGCCCATCGACTGGAGCGGGAAGCGTCCGGGCGCCGAGCCCGGTTCCGGGCGCCCGTTACCGGAGCCGCCGGAGACCAGGGCCTGCATCCCCAGCGGTGCGGGCCCGGCCCGGAACTCCACCATCCAGTCGGCGGTCTCCGACCGTACGAGCTCCGTGATGTCCTCGGAGAAGCGCCGCAGCACGCCCAGGCACCGCTCGGTCGCCTCGCTCGCCGTGCCCTCGGTGGGGCCGAGCACCTCCCGTACGCACTCCGACGCCCAGTCGAACCGGAGCACCTGAAGCCGGCGCTGCACGGCCTGCGCGGTCGCGAGGTTCCTTATCCAGCCCGAGGTCAGGCCGAAGTAGCGGTCGCACGCCATGCAAGCGGCACCGAGCAGCAGCGACAGATAGCCCCAGCCGGCCGCGCCGTGCAGCGCGCCCGTCAGGTCGAGCAGCGGCAGGGCGGCGCCCGCGACCGCTCCGGCGGCGGTGCCCATCCGCAGCGCCCTGGCGCCGCGCCGCTTCCACAGCCGGTCGTTCAGATACCAGTCGGCGGTGCGCAGCGCGTCCGCCTCCAGCCACCGGTAGAGCTCGTCCAGCCGCTGGGACGGCTCTCCCCAGTCCCCCAGCGGGAACGGCTCCCCGGTCAGGTCACGGGCCCGCCCCGCACGGTCCTCGGAGTCCGTACCGGAGGGAGCGGCCGCACCCGCCGGGCCGGACGTGCCGGACTTGCGGGGCGGCACTTCGGGCTGCATCTCCGGCTGACTCACCGGGGTACTCCTCTGCATGCTGCATAGCGACGCGTGCTCTCGACCGCGTACTCGACGACGGGGCGGATCTCTGCTCTGCTCCCGGTCCCTGGACGCGACGGGCAGTCCCCCATGCGTAACCATGCGTGACGAGGGGTAGGCGCGTGCGTGCCGGGACGCATGCCCTTCCTACCGCCGAATGGTGGGCCGTGGGGTCGAAATCGCGGTATTCCCGGGTGTGCACGGCCTCTGGTCAGGTATAGGAGTCCCGGCACCGCTCCCCGGATCTCACTCGAAAGAGTTGCTCCTCGGCGGGTGGGGCGCGCCGCCCGGCGACAACGTAGGCTCGGCGTACCGAAACAATTGTCGTCGAAATGCCTGGAGTGACCGTGATTCCCGGTGGTGGTCAGCCCAATATGCAGCAGCTGCTGCAGCAGGCCCAGAAGATGCAGCAGGAGCTCGCCCAGGCCCAGGAAGAGCTTGCCAGGACCGAGGTCGACGGTCAGGCGGGCGGCGGCCTGGTCAAGGCGACGGTCAACGGCTCGGGCGAGCTGCGCTCCCTGGTGATCGACCCGAAGGCGGTGGACCCGGAGGACACCGAGACCCTCGCGGACCTCGTCGTCGCGGCGGTCCAGGCGGCCAATGAGAACGCCCAGCAGCTCCAGCAGCAGAAGCTGGGTCCGCTCACCGAGGGCCTGGGCGGCGGCATGCCCGGCCTGCCGTTCTGACCGGCCGCATACCCAAGACCGTACGTACCCCCTACGGTACGTACCACGACTCAGCCGACTCAGTCAGGAAGGCGTTCCGTTGTACGAAGGCGTGGTTCAGGACCTCATCGACGAACTGGGCAGGCTGCCCGGCGTCGGTCCCAAGAGCGCGCAGCGGATCGCCTTCCATGTGCTGCAGGCGGAGCCCACGGACGTGCGGCGCCTGGCCCACGCCCTCCTCGAGGTCAAGGACAAGGTCCGCTTCTGCGCCGTCTGCGGCAATGTGGCGCAGCAGGAGGAGTGCGGGATCTGCCGCGACCAGCGGCGCGACCGGTCGGTCATCTGCGTGGTCGAGGAGCCCAAGGACGTCGTCGCGATCGAGCGGACCCGTGAGTTCCGGGGGCGCTACCACGTGCTGGGCGGGGCCATCAGCCCCATCGAGGGCGTCGGCCCGGACGACCTGCGCATCCGTGAGCTTCTTGCCCGCCTCGCCGACGGCTCCATCACCGAACTGATCCTGGCGACCGACCCCAACCTGGAGGGCGAGGCCACCGCGACGTATCTGGCGCGGATGGTCAAGCCGATGGGGCTGCGGGTCACCCGGCTCGCCAGCGGCCTGCCGGTGGGCGGCGACCTGGAGTACGCGGACGAGGTCACGCTCGGCCGGGCCTTCGAGGGGAGGCGGCTGCTCGATGTCTGACGGTCGCGTTTCCGCATCTCACGACGGCTTTACGTGCAGCGCGGTTATCTTCTACCCACCGTCTCCGACCGGTCACACGGGAGGTCTCCTCGATGTCTGACGCCACGTTGAACACCGTCACGCAGGACCCCGGCGATTTCGCGGTCCAGATCGCCGACCAGATCAAGACGTTCATCGTCGCGGTCACCGAGGTGTCCAGGGTCGAGGAGCCGGAAGAGGCCGTTCCGGTCCTGCTTCTCCAGGTCTCCCAGCTCCTGCTGGCCGGCGGCCGGCTCGGCGCGTACGAGGACATCGTCCCCGACGAGCGCTACGAGCCCGACCTCGGCGCCGAACCGGACGCGGACGGCCTGCGCGAGCGCTTCGCCGCCCTCCTGGAGCCGATCGACGTCTACTCCGAGGTCTTCGACCCGTACGAGCCCCGCAAGGCCCCGGTCGCGGCCCGCATCTCCGACGACCTGGCCGACCTCGTCACCGATCTGCGCCACGGCCTGGCCCACTACGAGGAGGACCGCACCACCGAGGCCCTGTGGTGGTGGCAGTTCTCCTACTTCTCCAACTGGGGCTCCACCGCTTCCGCCACCCTGCGCGCCCTCCAGTCCCTGATCGCCCACATCCGCCTCAATCAGCCCCTCCAGGAGCTGGACGGCCTGGACACCGACCAGGACGCCGGCGACGACGACCTCGCCGAGGAGGCGGGCCGCGTCATGTTCGAGGAGATCGCGGGCCCCCTGGGCCTGCGCCCGGCGAAGTAGGGATCGCGGGTGCCCCGGTCCGCGTGTGGGCTGGGCCACAAAAGGGAATGCGTACGTGTTCGGTGGGCAGCAGCGCGGTACGAGCGGCTCGGATGCGACGCGCCGATGATCACTTGGTGAGCGGGACATCTCACCATGTGGTATCAGCGGGGCGTTTCCGGGCTGCTCGTTAAACTGAGCCGACCGCAGTAATGGACTGAGCGAGGAGCGCACGTGGGCCTTGTCGTGCAGAAGTACGGAGGCTCCTCCGTAGCCGATGCCGAGGGCATCAAGCGCGTCGCCAAGCGAATCGTCGATGCCAAGAAGAACGGCAACCAGGTGGTTGTCGTGGTGTCCGCGATGGGCGACACGACGGACGAGTTGATCGATCTCGCCGAGCAGGTATCCCCGATACCGGCCGGGCGTGAGTTCGACATGCTGCTGACCGCGGGAGAGCGGATCTCCATGGCGCTGCTGGCCATGGCGATCAAAAACCTGGGCCACGAGGCCCAGTCGTTCACCGGCAGCCAGGCGGGCGTCATCACCGACTCGGTCCACAACAAAGCGCGCATCATCGATGTGACGCCGGGCCGTATCCGTACGGCGCTGGACGAGGGGAACATCGCGATCGTCGCGGGGTTCCAGGGTGTGTCCCAGGACAAGAAGGACATCACCACCCTCGGCCGCGGCGGGTCCGACACCACCGCCGTCGCGCTCGCGGCCGCGCTGGACGCCGAGGTCTGCGAGATCTACACCGACGTGGACGGCGTTTTCACCGCCGACCCGCGGGTCGTCAAGAAGGCCCGTAAGATCGACTGGATCTCCTTCGAGGACATGCTGGAGCTCGCCGCGTCCGGCTCCAAGGTGCTGCTGCACCGCTGCGTCGAGTACGCACGCCGATACAACATCCCGATCCACGTCCGCTCGTCCTTCTCCGGACTGCGCGGCACCTGGGTCAGCAACGAGCCGCAAGGGGACCAGAAGGTGGAGCACGCGATCATCTCCGGAGTCGCCCATGACGTCTCCGAGGCCAAGATCACCGTCGTCGGCGTGCCCGACAAGCCGGGCGAGGCCGCCGCGATCTTCCGGACGATCGCGAACGCCGAGGTCAACATCGACATGGTGGTGCAGAACGTCTCCGCCGCGTCGACCGGTCTGACGGACATCTCGTTCACGCTCCCGAAGGCCGAGGGCCGCAAGGCCATCGACGCCCTGGAGCGCAACCGCGGCGTGATCGGCTTCGACTCGCTGCGCTACGACGACCAGATCGCCAAGATCTCCCTGGTCGGCGCGGGTATGAAGACGAATCCCGGGGTCACCGCGGGCTTCTTCGAGGCGCTGTCCGACGCCGGCGTCAACATCGAGCTGATCTCGACCTCCGAGATCCGCATCTCGGTGGTCACCCGTGCCGACGACGTCAACGAGGCCGTGCGCGCCGTGCACACCGCCTTCGGACTCGACAGCGACTCCGACGAGGCCGTCGTGTACGGGGGCACCGGCCGATGACCGCACGCCGCCCTTCGCTCGCGGTCGTCGGTGCGACCGGGGCGATCGGTGGCGTCATGCTCCAGATCCTCTCGCAGCACGCGGACGTCTGGGGCGAGGTCAGACTCGTCGCCTCACCGCGCTCGGCCGGTCGCAAGCTGGTCGTACGCGGTGAGGAGAGCGAGGTCCTCGAACTCACCGAGGACGTCTTCGACGGCATCGACGTGGCACTTTTCCTGGTGCCCGCCGATGTCTCCGCACGCTGGGCCCCTCTCGCCGCGTCCAAGGGCGCCGTCGTCATCGACGACTCCGCCGCCTTCCGGACCGACGACGACGTTCCGCTCGTCGTGCCCGAGATCAACCCCCATGCCGCCCGGATGAGACCGCGCGGCATCGTGGCGAACCCGAACTGCACCACGCTGGCGCTGATCGTCGCGGTCGGCGCCCTGCACGCCGAGTTCGGTCTGCGCGAGCTCGTCGTCTCCTCGTACCAGGCCGTCAGCGGCGCCGGCCGCGACGGGGTCGCCGCCCTGCGCGAACAGCTGACGATGGTGGCCGGTACCGAACTCGGTACGAAACCGGGCGACGTGCGCCGCGTCGTGGGCGACACGCACGGCGGCCCGTTCGCCGCCCCGGTCGCGCTCAACGTCGTCCCGTGGGCCGGGACGGACGCCGGCGACGGCTGGTCGTCCGAGGAACTGGTCATTCGCGAGGAGTGCCGCAAGATCCTCGGCCTGCCGAGCCTGCGGGTGTCGGCGACCTGCGTGTACGTACCCGTCGTCGCCACACACTCGATGTCCGTGCACGCCCGCTTCGAGAACGAGGTCGCGGTCGACCGGGCCCACGAGATCCTGGCGACCGCTCCCGGGGTCGTGCTGTACGACAGCCCGGGCGCCGGCGACTTCCCCACCCCGTCCGACGTGGTCGGCACCGACCCGACCTGGGTCGGCCGGGTCCGGCGCTCGCTGGACGATCCGCAGGCGCTGGAACTCTTCGTCTGCGGCGACAACCTCCGCAAGGGGGCCGCGCTCAACGTGGCCCAGATCGCCGAATCCGTGGCCGCCGAGTTCCCCAGATCGTGACCGACCGCGATCACGAGGTCCGGATCGAACCTGTTTTGCACTTTCTGTGAACGGTCTGTGAGCAACTCGCTGGTCTGAACCTCTTGAGCTGGGCAGTCGCCGTGACAGACGATGACCTTTCGGTTCGTTGCAACCGCGGGTCGGGCGCCAGGCGTCTAAGCGGTCACTTCTTGCGCGGCGGGGCGCATGTGCGAGGCATCTGGGAAGAGCGGGTACGTATGAAGGCATATCGCAGGGCCTCAAACGCGGTGCCGTATGCGTACAACCCTGACGGGGGGAAGCGTGTCCAACTGGCGTGGCAGAGGTTCTCGATATCACAGTGGTGGGCCCCTTGCGCGGCGCTTCGGTGCGACCGCTCCGACGGGCCCGCGCAGCCGGTGGCATGCCGGTGATCGCGCCCATGCCCGCCGCGCGTCAGACGGGGCTGCCGGCCCAGCGCGAGGGTGCTGAAGAGAGCGTGGCAGCCGGAACCACCGTCGACCATCTCACCGAAACCTACCGCGCCCACTACCGTTCACTGCTCGGCCTCGCGGCCCTGCTGCTGGACGACACGGCGTCCTGCGAGGACGTCGTGCAGGAGGCGTTCATCCGCGTGCACTCCGCGCGCAACCGGGTCCGCGAGCCCGAGAAGACTCTCGCGTATCTGCGCCAGACCGTCGTCAACCTCTCCCGTTCGGCGCTGCGCCGCCGCATCCTCGGGCTGAAGCTCCTCTCCAAGCCGATGCCGGACATGGCGAGCGCGGAGGAGGGGGCGTACGACCAGCTGGAGCGGGACGCGCTGATCAAGGCGATGCGCGGTCTGCAGAGGCGCCAGCGCGAGGTGCTGGTCCTGCGCTACTTCGCGGACATGACCGAGGCTCAGGTCGCCGAGACGCTGGGGATATCCCTGGGCTCGGTGAAGGCGTACGGGTCACGCGGCATCGCGGCCCTGCGCGTGGTGATGGAGGCGCAGGTATGAGCCGGCGCGGTGACCACCACGATCACGACCATGAACAGGACCCGCGGCCGGGGGTCGTAACGGATACCGGCGCGGTCCCTCGCGCGGGTTCCCGCTGGACCGGACTGGGAACGGAACTGTGAACCACGGGCCGGAGAACGCTCCGCACGCGGACCGCGACGGCGAGACCCAGGGCCTCGTGGCCCCGGCCGGCCTGTTCGGCGGAGGAGGCCCGTCCGGCGGGGGCCTGCCCTTCCGCGACGAAGGCGACGACGGTGCCGAGGACGCACTGCGCCGCATGATGCACGGTGTCGTGCAGGGCCTGGAGCCGAGCGAGGGCAGCCTCGACCGGCTCCAGCGCGCGGTGCCCGCCCGGCGGGCCCGTCGGCGCCAAGCCCTGGTCGGCGCCGCCGCTGCGGCACTGCTCATCGGCACCGCGATCCCGGCGTTCGTGCACGTCGCCAACTCGGACGGCTCCAGCACGGCCAGCCCCGCCATCGCCGGCCACGGCGAGCAGGCACAGGGCGGCAACGGTGACGACTCCGGCGCGGACACCGGCAACGGCGGTGGCGGCGAGAACGGTGGCGGCCACCCGAACGGCGGCCAGGGGCTCCCTGCGAGCACCACGCCTCCGTCCGACAGCAGCACCCAGGGCCAGGACGGCGACCCGGCCGGTCCGTCCGCCGATCCCGCCAGAAGCGCGGTGGACGTCATGCGTCCGTGCGATCCGGCGCAGCTAGGCGTGAAGTCGGCCAGTACGGGCGCGGCGGGTGCCGACGGCACGGTGTACGGGGCCTTCCGCATCGCCAACGTCTCCGGCGAGAACTGCGCGGTGAGCAGCGGCGGCACCGTGGGCTTCGAGGCGATGGGCGCGGCCGATCCGAGCCGGATCGAGGTCGTCCGGCACACCGTGGGCGACCCCGCGTCCGGTCTGCCCGACCCCGCCACCGAGGAGGCCGTCGTCCTGCTGAAGCCGGACGCGGTCTACGAGGTGCAGTTCGCCTGGGTTCCGAAGGACACCTGCCCGTCCACCGGTGGCTCTCCCTCCCCGACGCCGACGGACGGCGCGGCGGGAGCCGGCAGCGGCGGTTCGGCCGGGGCCGCGGCGGGCGGCGACACCGGAGAGACCGAGACGGGTACGGAGACACAGTTCGGCTCCGACGGCGGCACCCCCGCCCAGGGCAGTATCTCGGTGCAGCACACCCCGGAGCCGGGGGCTCCGGTTGCCGCTGCGAAGATCGACAACGCCTGCGCGGGAACGATCTACCGGACGGGCGTCCTGGAACCGTCGTCGTAGGAGCTGCTACGGGGCACCCGGCGGGCCGGGCCGTCGGGCCGCCCGCTCATGCCCCGGAGCGGACCTCGGCGTCGGGGACGGCCTCCTGCTCGGGGGCCGTCGGGGAGGCGGCCTCCGCCTCCGGGACCAGCCCGAGCCGTACGTCCCGGGCGGCCTCGGCCTCGCGTCGGAGCAGCCGGAACCACATGAAGACCACGAACCCGGCGAAGACGAACCACTCACCGGTGTAGCCGAGGTTCTGGAACGCCTTGAGGTCGAGCCCGCCGCCCTCCGGCGCGGCGGCCGGCACCGGCCGCAGCGCGGTCGCCTCGGTGCCGCCCGCCTTGCTCGTACCGTTCGCCGGGAGCGTCACCCAGGCGTCGTACACGTCGTACGGCACCAGGTTGACGAGCGATGCCGCGCTGATCATGCCGACCTGGCCGTCCGGCAGCCCGCCCGTCGCGCCGACCCCCGCGGTGCCCGCGTTCTCCGATGCCTGGAGGTCGCCGGTCACCGTGACCCGGCCGGACGGTGCGGGCGGTACCCGGGTCTGTCCGGGCTTCCCGGGCAGCCAGCCGCGTACCACCGGCAGGGCCTTGCCGCTGTCGGTCCGCAGCATGTCCAGGACGTAGAAGCCCTTCCGGTCGTCCAGCTCACGGCCGGGCACCAGGAAGCGGTCGGCGTACCGCCCGGTCGCGGTGGCCGGCCGGCCGGAGGTCTCGGTGTCGACGGGCAGCAGCTCATTGAGCGGTTCGGCGGCCCGGGTGCCGGGCGCCGGCTGCTTCTCGGTGGCCTCGTGCGTGTGCACGCGGTCCTCGAAGCGGCCGAGCTGCCAGGTGCCCATGAACACGCAGAACGGGATCGCCAGCACGACGAAGAGGTTGATCCCCCACCATCGCGGGGTCAGCAGGAACCGGTACACCCCTCCACGGTACGGTCCCCGCTCCGGCCGGCCGGAGCGGGGGCACCCGGAAAGCCTCCTTTTATTCGGCCCCTACGCGTCGCCTCCCGGTGCCGTCTCGTCCGGGCCGGTGGGGTCCCCGGGCCCCGCCGGCGACACCCCGGACAGGTGTCGGCGGGCGAAGTCGAGCTCCAGCCGGACCTGCTTGATCCGCTCCTCCACGACGAGTGAGCCATGCCCCGCGTCGTACCGGTAGACCTCGTGCACGGCGTCCCGGTCCTTCAGCCGGTCCACGTAGTTCTCCACCTGGCGGATCGGGCAGCGCGGGTCGTTGACCCCGGCGGAGATGTAGACCGGGGCGCGCACGGCGTCCACGTACGTCAGCGGCGACGACGCCTCGAACCGTTCGGGCACCTCTTCCGGCGTCCCGCCCAGCAGCGTGCGGTCCATCGCCTTCAGGGCCTCCATCTCGTCGTGGTACGCCGTGACATAGTCCGCCACGGGCACCGCGGCCAGCCCGAGGGCCCAGTCGCCTGGCTGCGTACCGAGGCCGAGCAGTGTGAGATAGCCGCCCCAGGAGCCGCCGGCCAGGACGAGCTTCGCCGGGTCCGCGAGGCCGGACTTCACCGCCCACTCCCGCACCGCCGCGATGTCCTCCAGCTCGATCAGCCCGACCCGGTGCTTGAGCGCGTCCGTCCACGCCCGCCCGTAGCCGGTCGAGCCGCGGTAGTTGACCCGGACGACCGCGTAGCCGTGGTCGACCCAGGCCGCGGGGCCGGCCGCGAAGGCGTCGCTGTCGTGCCAGGTGGGACCGCCGTGGATCTCGAAGACCGTCGGGAACGGCCCCTCGGCGGGGGCCGCCGGACGCTGCACGAGCGCGTGGATCCGGCCGCCGGTCCCGTCCACCCAGACGTCCTCGACGGGCACCGAGGCCGGGGCCTTGGCGCCGGGCGGGTCGAGCACCACCGCGCCGGTCGTGGAGCGGACGACGGGCGGCTCGGCCGCCGACGACCACAGGTATTCGACGGTCCCGTCCGGGCGGGCCGTGGCGCCCGAGACCGTGCCGGTCGGCGTCTCCACCCGGACCGGCTTGCCGTCGGCCGCGACGGGCTCGTACCGCCAGAGCTCGCTGCGGGCCTCGAAGCCGTGCTCGATGAGCAGCGCGGAGCCGTCCGGATACCACTCGGCGCCCACATCGCCCGACAGGTCGATGGCCAGGTCCGTCTCCGTGCCCGCCACAGGGTCCCAGATCATCGGCTCCCAGCGCCCGCGCCTCTGGTGTCCGACCAGCAGCCGGGTGTCCCCGTCGACCGGCGCGAAGCCGAGGACCGCGAGGCCCAGCTCCTTCGTGCCGCCCTCGGTGTCGTCCAGCTCCGCGACCGTCGTCCCGTCCGGCCGGACCACGCGCAGCGCGGAGTGCATCGCGTCCCCGTGCTCGGTGTGCTCCAGGGCGATCAGCGTCCCGTCGTGCGACAGGTCGCCCACTCCGGCCGACTCGCGGTGCCGGTAGATCTCCACGGGGGCCGCGTCCGGCCGTACGACGTGGACCGTCGTGCCGTCCTCGTCCGTCGAACGGCCGATCACCGCCGTGCCGTCCCGACCGATCGCGAGCCCGGCCGGGTAGGACGGCGCGAGACCGGGGGCGGCCGGCGCGGATTCGATCTCCGCCCCGCCGTGGAACGGCCGGCGCATCCACACCCCGAACTCGTCCCCGTCGGTGTCGTCGAACCACCACACGGACTCGCCGTCCGGCGTCAGCACGCCGTCCGTCGTCCCGTTCGGCCGGTCGGTCACCTGACGCTGTTCGCCGGTCGCCCGGTCCCATGTGTACAGCTCATAGGTCCCCGTCGCGTTGGAGACGAACAACGCGCGGTCCGGCGCGTCCTCGGCCCACTCGGGCAGCGACACCCGGGGAGCGCGGAAGCGCTGCTCCCACAGCGGGACGGATGCGGTCGTCGGCGAAGCAGTGGCCTCAGTCATGACCCCATTCTGCGCAGAACCCCCGACAATCCGTTCGCTTCGTCCGCAGCCTGTGGATAACCTCGCGCACATGTCCACCGCTCCGATACCGCCCGACTGGCGCGAGGCCAACCGCAGGATGTGGGATGAACGTGTGCCCATCCACGCCGGCAGTGACTTCTACGACCTCGACGCCTTCCGCGCCGGGAAGGACGCCCTGCGGCCCTTCGAGCTGGCCGAGGTCGGTGATGTGACAGGCTGGTCGCTGCTGCACCTGCAGTGCCACATCGGACTGGACACGCTCTCCTGGGCGCGGCACGGCGCTGCGCAGGTCGTCGGCCTCGACTTCTCGGAACCGGCCGTCGAGACCGCCCGCGCCCTCGCCGAGGACCTGGGGCTCGGCCCCGACCGCGCGGCCTTCGTCGCCGCTGATGTGTACGACGCGGCCCAGGCCGTACCGGACTCGTCGTACGACATTGTCTACACGGGCGTCGGCGCGCTGAACTGGCTGCCCGACATCGACCGCTGGGCCGAGACGGCCGCCTCGCTGGTGGCGCCCGGTGGCTTCCTCTACCTCGCGGAGTTCCATCCGCTCACGGACTGCCTGGACGACGAGACGGGTTCGCGGATCGTGCACGACTACTTCAGCCGTGAGGCATGGGTGGACGAGACGCCGGGTACGTATGCGGACTTCGATGCGCCGACCGTCCACAACCGGAGCGTCGAGTGGCAGCATCCGGTGGGCAGCGTGGTGTCCGCGCTGGCTGCCGCCGGCCTGCGGATCGAATTCCTGCACGAGCACGACGTGTCGCTCTTCGCGCGTTTCCCGGTACTGAAACGCGGAGGGGACGACTTCTTCCGCTTCCCGCCGGACCGTCCGCGCATCCCGCTGATGTACTCCCTCAAGGCCACCCGCCCGGCGGCCTGACGAGGAGCGGCGCCCCGATTGTCCACCGGGGCGCCGCTCCGGTGTTACGCCGCCGAGCGGAACGCCGGCAGGTAACCGCCGGACTGGCCCTCGGGCTTGGGGTGGTACGAGTTGTAGACGGGGATCGAGACGCTGTGCAGCCACGGGTCTCCGGAGCACAACTCGTGCCCGGTGAACTCGTCGGCGACTCCGGAGAAGGTGAACCCGGCGTTCGCCGCCTGCTTGGCGATGACGCCGTTCAGCACGTCGGACGCGTTGTTGATGGCCGTACGCGCCTTGTCGGACAGGCCGACGACGCAGCTCCCGCCGATCTTGTAGAAGCGCGGGTAGCCCAGCACCACGACATGGGCCTGCGGGGCCTTGGAGTGGATGGAGGCGTACAGCGAACTCAGGGACGACGGCAGGGTGTTGTTCATCTTTCCCACGGCCGTGTTCACGCCCGAGATGCAGGCGGACTCGCCGGACAGCACGCAGTCCTGCATGACATCGGCGAACCCGACGTCATTGCCGCCCGCGGTGACGCTCACCAGCGAGGTGGACGAGCTGAGCGCCCCGAGCTGGCCACTGGCCACGGTGCTCGTGGTAGCGCCCGAGCAGGCGACGAAGGTGAACGAGGACGGCGAGTTCGCCGCCGCCCAGAGGTACGGGTAGGCCTTGGTGCTGCGCCGGCAGTCACCGCTGTCGGGCAGGTAACTTCCCGCGCCGACACCGGACGAGTACGAATCGCCCAGGGCGACATACCCGCCGACGGCGGCCGAGGAGGACGCCGAAGCCGGCTGGGCGATCCCCAGAGCGGCAGCGGCGGCGAGGAGCAGAGTGGAAGCGGACGCCCAGAATCTCCGTACTGACATGGCTGTCAGGGGGGTGGGTGGGGGGTTGAGTGAGCGGTCCCTGTTGTAGCAGCTCCCGGTACCAGTCGGTAATAGCTCTGCGAGAACCTGCCTGAATTGCCCGAATGATCGGTCGGTAGGCGTAGCTCCGCGCGTAGATAAACCCACAACTCCCCCTGAAATAAAGGTTCTAGTGCGATTACTCCGACGCTTCGCAGGGGTGCCTCTTCGGAGCTCCGCGCCCGGGGCGGTGCCCGCCCGGCTTGGAACGTGCCGCGTCATCGCTTCCTCGGCATTCATCAGATCGGGCGAAGCGGAGCCCCGACCGTAGCTCGAACTGCCGATGGCGATTACTCTCGGTGACATTCAATGAGATGTGACCACGGACTGTCGGAGATCGGGGGACCGCTCGTCATGGACGCCATCCTTCGCGCCACGGGCCTGGAGTTGCGCTACGGCTCACAACGCGCCGTGGACGACGTGGACTTCGCGCTGAGCGCCGGTGAGGTGTGTGCGATTACCGGCAGCAGCGGATCGGGGAAGTCCTCACTCCTCCACTGCTTGGCGGGTGTCGTGGCGCCCACTCGCGGTGACGTGTACTTCGGGGGGTGCGATTCCGGAGCCTCGGCGACGACGAGCTGAGCGCGGTGCGCCGGGAGCGGTTCGGGTTCGTCTTCCAGTACGGGGAACTGCTCCCGGAGCTGACCGTCGAGGAGAACGCCGCCCTTCCACTGCGGCTGGCCGGACGGCGCAAGGCGGCTGCGCACGAGGTGGCGGGGCAGGTGCTCGGCCGGCTGGGTCTCGCGGAGCTGAGGGAGCGCAGGACTTCGCAGATCTCGGGGGGCCAGAGCCAACGGGTCGCGGTGGCAAGAGCGCTGGTCCACCGCCCCGCCGTGGTCTTCGCGGACGAGCCGACGGGCGCCCTCGACAGCGCCAACGCCGATGCGGTGCTGGAGGAGTTCTTGGATCTGGCGCGCTCCCAGGACACCGCCGTGATCATAGTGACGCACGATGCGTCGGTGGCCGCCCGGGCCGACACCCGCTACACGATGGCCGACGGGGCCCTGACCCGGCTGGCAGTGGTGTGAAGGCGCGTCCCCCGGTCAGCCTTCTGATCGGGATCAGACTCTTGCGCGGTGCCGGCCGGGCCGGCCTGGCGCGTTTCCTCCTGATGTCCCTGGGCTGCGCGATGGGCGTCGCCTGCCTCGCCGCCGTGCTGACGATCCCCGCGATCCTGTCGGCGCACGACAGCCGGGCCGCAGCCCGCGAACCTCAGCCGGTGACCGGGGCCCTGCATACCCGGTCCGCGGATGACACCGTCTTCCTGACACGCCAGGATCCCTACGGTTCGCAGCCGTTCACCCGGATCTTCGTCGGGCGCCCGGCCGGCGCCCACCTGCCTCCGCCCCCGGGCATCGACCATCTGCCAGGTGCCGGTGAGGTGCTCGTCTCGCCACGCCTGCGCGAGGTCCTGGCCGCCCAGCCCGGCCTCGCCGGACTCCTTCCCGGTCGGGTCGCCGGCACGATCGGTCCGGCGGGGCTCACCGGGCCCGACGAGTTGTACGCGTACATCGGCCGGGCCCCCGGCCAACTGCCCGCATCCGCACGCCCGCTGGCCGGGTTCGGCTCGAAGTGGGCGCCGACTCCCGCTGTGGACTCCTCGACCCTCGACATCCTGCGCTTCGCCCTCGTCTGCCTCGTGCTGCTGCCCCTGGCCGTGTTCCTGTCCGTCTGCGCCAGACTCTCCGCCGAGGCCCGGGCGCGCAGACTGGCCGCGCTGCGCCTGCTCGGACTCAGCGTGAAGGACACCTTGCGCGTCAACGCCGTGGAGACGGTGGCCGCAGCCCTCCTGGGCGCGGGGCTCGGCGTCGGCGTATACGCGTTGGCCAACGAGGTCCTGGCGGAGGTCGGGCTGCCAGGGCTCCAGTGGTATCCGCCCGACGGACGGCCCACCACGACCGTCCTGGCCGTTTGCCTGATCGGCTGTCCCGGTCTCGCGTGGTTCGTCGGACGCCACCGTGCCCGTGAGGCCGCGACCCGCCCGCTCCAGGTACGGAGAGGGGCCCGGCCGCGTCCTCCCAAGAAGTACGGGCTCCTGCTTCTTCTGCCGGGTCTGGGCGTCGTCTGCGGCTACTGCGTCCTCGGTGTCCTGGGCCACGATCCCTCCGAGGGCCCGGCCAATGCCGTCTTCGTCCCCGTCGGTGTCCTGCTGACGGGGGCCGGCCTCGTGCTGGCGCTCGCGCCGGTCACGGCCTGGCTCGCCCGCCGACTCGCCGGCACCACCCAGTCGTTGCCCATGGCCCTCGCCATGCGCCGGAACGAGGTCGAGCCCAGTAGCTCACTGCGCGTCGTCACCGGCCTGGTCCTTCTCGTCTACGCCGCGTCCCTCGCTCAGGGGCTCCTGGTCGAGCTGGCCCATATCAGCCGGCCCACCTCCTCCACGCAGGAGTACGCGCTTCCCCTTGGCGACCTGAGTGAGAGCCGGCGGATCCGGATGGGGCAGGTCGAAGGCGTGAAGGGGCAGGCTGTCGCGATGAGTTCCTGGGTTCCGGATGCCGGATCCTCCGAGCCCCGCATCACCGCCGTGGTCGCCGACTGCGCCCAGCTCGCAGCGTTCAGCGCGGTGCCACCCCGAGGCTGCGTGGACGGCAGAGTCCAACGCCTCACCGATCCCGAGGTGGCCGAGGATCCGGCCGTCAGGCCCGGCCGCAGCTACCCGTTCCTACTGAGCGCCGGTGGACGAGCCGGCGATACGGAGAAGTTCCGCGTAACGCTGCCGCGCGACGCCCTCGTCATCCAGGCGCACCAGCCCTCGGCCTTTGTCGGCGCCGACGTGCTCATCCCGCCCTCCGCGCTGCCCGCCGGGAGACAGCCCGCGACGGGCAGCTTCCTCCTGCTGTCGGACTCGGCCCCGGACACCGTACGGGCGGTGCTCGACGGCCTCGGAACTCTCGCGCCCACCGCGGAGGTGGAGGCGGTGGGCGTCAATGTGGAGGCGCTTCAACAGATCACCGTGGTCAAGAGCCTCCTCGCGGCCGGAATGGTCCTCGGCCGCGCCATCGGCGTCGCCGCCTTCGCGGTGTCCGCCGCGGACCGCGCGATGGAGCGCCGAGGCCGGCTCGCCATGCTGAACCTTCTGGGGGCTCGCCCTCTGACCGTCCGCGCGGCCCAGTGCATCCAGGTCCTGCTCCCGCTCGCCGTCGGCCTCGTGGGTGCCCTGGTCGCAGGCCGCCTGGCCGAGTCCAGCTACCTGATCACCGGGGGCGGCACCGTCCACTGGGACGCCGAGGGGCTCCCGCTCCTCGTGGCCTGCACCGTCGGCATCCTGCTCACAGCAGCCCTGGCCTCTCTGCCACTCACCCGGCGCCACGTCGAGATCCAGCACATCCGCCGCGACTGACGGAGGCCACGCGGCGTCGTCCGTCATCGCCCCGGAAACCACTCAGGGGCCTGATCCGATTTCTCGGATCAGGCCCCTGACCTGGTCTTACGGCTGTCGGGGTGGCGGGATTTGAACCCACGACCTCTTCGTCCCGAACGAAGCGCGCTGCCAAGCTGCGCTACACCCCGATCGCCGCCGGTCTCCCGGCGACATCGACAACTCTAGCCCACCGGCGCCCGGAGACGAAATCCGGTTTTTGTCGTGATCGGCGGGGGCGGCCCGGTCAGGCGTCCCGGGGCGTCAGGGTGAGCAGGGTCGCCTCCGGGGGCAGGCCACGCGGACCGGGGCGTAGCGGCTCGTACCGCAGCCCGCGGAGACGTGGAGGTAGGCGCGGTTGCCGCCGGAGTAGTGGGTGGAGAGGCCCTTCACGCGGTCCGTGTCCAGGTCGCAGTTGGTGACCAGAGCGCCGTAGAACGGGATGCAGACCTGGCCGCCGTGGGTGTGACCGGCGAGGATCAGGGGGTAACCGTCCGTCGTGAACGCGTCCAGCGAGCGCAGGTACGGGGCGTGGACCACGCCGATCGACAGGTCGGCACCCGTCTCGGGGCCGCCGGCCACCTCGGCGTAGCGGTCGCGCTTGATGTGCGGGTCGTCCAGGCCGGTGAAGGCCAGCTCCAGGCCGTCCAGCTTGAGGCGCCCGCGGGTGTTGGAGAGGTCGAGCCAGCCCGCCTCGTCGAAGGCGTCCCGCATCGGCTCCCACGGGTTGTGGACGACTCCGGTCGCCGGGGCGTTGCCGTTGAGGCCGTGCTTGCCCGACGCCTTCTCGAAGAGATAGCGGACCGGGTTGCGCAGCTTGGGGCCGTAGTAGTCGTTGGAGCCGAACACATACACGCCCGGGAACTCCATCAGCGGGCCGAGCGCGTCCAGCAGCTCCGGCACGGCCTCGGGGTCCGAGAGGTTGTCGCCCGTGTTCACCACGAAGTCGGGGCGCAAACCCGCCAGGGACTGGAGCCAGGCCCGCTTCTTGCGCTGTCCGCTGACCATGTGCACGTCCGAGACCTGGAGGACGCGCAACGGGCGCGCCCCGCTCGGAAGCACCGGGACCGTGACCCTGCGCAGGCGGAACGAGCGGACCTCGAAGCCTGCCGCGTAGGCGAGACCGGCGGCGCCGGCCGCGGCGGTGACCGCCGTGATTTTCAGGGGTACTCCGTAGCGTGCGCGCATGCGCCCATCGTCGCAGACTCCGTGCGCCCGCAGGAAAACAGGCGGGCGCCGAGCGCCCCGCACCTGCCACAATCACCTCATGACCACGCTCAAGTCCAAGCTCAAGGAAGACCTCACCACGGCCATGAAGGCGCGTGACGAGCTGACCTCGTCCACGCTCCGGCTGACCCTCACCGCGATCACGAAGGAAGAGGTCGGCGGCAAGACCGCCCGCGAACTCTCCGACGACGAGGTGCAGAAGGTGATCGCCAAGGAGGCGAAGAAGCGCCGTGAGGCCGCCGATGCCTTCGCCAAGGGCGGCCGGACCGAGCAGGCCGAGCGGGAGAAGAAGGAGGGCGCGATCCTCGAGGCGTACCTTCCGCAGCAGCTGAGCGACGAGGAGCTGACCGCGATCGTGGCCTCCGCCGTCGACGAGGCGAAGGCCGCCGGGGCCGAGGGACCGCGCGCGATGGGCGCCGTCATGAAGATCGTCAACCCGAAGGTCGCGGGGCGCGCCGAGGGCGGCCGGGTGGCCGCCACGGTGAAGAAGCTCCTCGCGGGCTGAGCGAAGGCCGAACCGGCCGCGTACGTACGAGGGCGGGGCGCCCCGGATGATCCGGAGCGCCCCGCCCTCGTATGCGTAACGGCCGGTCAGGGGCCGTTCGTACCGCCGTCGTTCTGTCCGCGGCCGTGGCCGTTGTTCCCGCCGAGGACGTCCGGCGGGATGCTGATGCCGGGGAACGGGTTGTTGTCGCCGCCGGGCTTGTTGTCGCCCGGCTTCTTCTTGTCCCCGCCCTTGTTCTTGTCCTTGTCCTCCTTCTCCTTCGCCCGCGGTACGTCGACCGGGTTGAAGGAAGGGGTCTCGGACGGGCTGAGGGATCCGGTCATCGCCGTCTTCCAGATCGGACCGGGGAGGCAGCCACCGCATACGTCGTCGTAGTACTGGCCACCGATGGTGATGTTGCTCATCGGGACCTGCTTGGCGCCGTCGCTGCCGACCCACACCGCCGTGGACAGGTTCGGTGTGTAGCCGACGAACCAGGCGTTGATGCGCTCGTCGGTGGTACCCGTCTTGCCCGCGTTGTCCCGGTCGCTCAGACCGGCCTGCTGGCCGGTGCCGTCCGCGACGACGCCCTTGAGCATCTGGTTGATGGTGTCGGCCGTGTGTTCGCTCATCGCACGGTCGCACTTCGACTTCGGTACGTCGATGGGTTTGCCGTCGGGCTTGGTGACCCCGAGGATCGCGACCGGCGAGCAGTACGTACCGCGGTTGGCGAAGGTCGCGTAGACCGAGGCCATCGCCAGCGGGGTCGATTCCTGACCGCCCAGTGTGGTGGAAGCCACCTGCTGCAGCGGCTTGTTGTTGCCGCGGATGTAGCCGACCTTCTCGGCCATCGACAGCGTCTCGCAGAGGCCGGCCTTCTGCTCGAGCTTCGCGAAGTAGGTGTTGATCGACTTGCCCAGGGCGCTGGTCATGTCGAACATGCCCTTCTCGGTCTCCAGCTCGTTCGACACCTCCCACGGCCGGGTGTCCGCAGGCTGGTTCTCGCAGGTGTGGAAGCTCTCACCGGGCAGCGTGATCTTGTGGTCCGTGGTGAAGCTCTGCGCCGGGCTGATGCCCTTCTCCAGCGCCGCCGCCGCGGTGATCGGCTTGAACGTCGACCCGACCTGGAAGCCGGCGTAGCTGCCGCCCATCGCGTGGTCGACGGAGAGGTTCAGCATGGTCTGGTGCTGGGAAGGGTCGAGACCGTACGGGCGCGACTGGGCCATCGCCAGGATCCGCCCGGTGCCCGGCTGGACCTGGACGACCGCGTCCGCGACCTTGTCGTCCTTGTTGACCCGCGAGACGGCGGCCTCGTTGGACGCGGCCTGCGACCTCGGGTCCAGGGTCGTCTTGATGGTCAGACCGCCGGTCGCCCAGAGCTTGGCGCGGTCCTTGGCGGTCTTGCCGAAGGCCGGGTCGCTCTTGACGATCTTCGAGACGTAGTCGCAGAAGAACCCGGCGCCGCTCACGGCGGTGATGCAGCCGTTCTGCGGTCGCTTGACCTTCAGCTTGATCGGCGTCTTCTTGGCCTTGTCCGCCTCTTCCTGCGAGACCTTGCCGATGTCCGCCATCCGCTGGAGCACGGTGTTGCGGCGCTTGGTCGCTTCCTCCGTGTCGTTGATGGGGTCGTAGCGGCTGGGCGACTGCACGATCCCGGCCAGCAGCGCCGCCTCCTCCAGCTTCAGGTCCTTCGCCGACTTGGAGAAGTAGCGCTGGGAAGCCGCCTCGACGCCGTATGCCTGCTGCCCGAAGAAGGTGATGTTGAGGTAGTTCTCCAGGATCTTCCGCTTGCCGAGCTCTTCCTCGACCTGGATCGCGTACTTCAGCTCCTGGACCTTGCGGCCCAGCGTCTGCTGGGTGGCCTCGGCGACCTTGGCCGGGTCGTCGCCGGCCTCCTCCACGAAGACGTTCTTCACGTACTGCTGGGTGAGGGTCGACGCGCCCTCCGCCGTACCGCCCGCCTGCACGTTGCGGTTCAGCGCGCGCAGGATGCCCTTGAGGTCGACCGCGCCGTGCTCGTAGAAGCGGGCGTCCTCGATCGCGATGATCGCGTTCTGCATGTACGGGGAGATGCTGGTGAGCGGCACCACCGTGCGGTCGCGCGAGTAGACCGTGGCGATCAGGCCGCCCTTGCTGTCGAGGATCTTGCTGCGCTGGCTCAGCGGCGGGGTCTTCAGGTTGGCCGGGATCTCGTCGAACCCGTCGACCGTCCCCTTGGCCGCGAGGCCCAGTGCTCCGGCCGCCGGCAGCGCGATGCCCGCCAGGACGACTCCGGAGAGTGCGGCGACACCGAGGAACTTGGCGGCCTGCTGGGTCGTGGTGAGACCCCCGCCCGAGCGCTTCTTTGGCATGGGGGCAGCCTAATCCGTAGATATGAGTGATCCGTGGGACCGGGGGCCTCTCGGAGCGTTCGCGTACCGGACCGTGACATTCGGAACCGGCGTGGGTGCCGCGCCGCGGCCGCTGGACCTGGTGGCATGGTGACGCGAGGGGGCTACGTTGCCATTCGCCGGACACACGGATATGCCTTGGCCTAAGCTGCTCTCAACTGTCACAGCAGTCCGGTTCCGTATCAACCCCCGTGCACGATCCGGCCACACACCCGGCGCTCCCGAATTCGCCCCGTGTGTCACCGAACGTCCGATGTGGTTCTGGCAGACTGTCCCGATTCTGGCGGGATAGTCCCGCATGTCCTCACCTCACTCCCCTGGGTGATCTGCCGTATACGCATAGTCCGTTCGGGCCATTCAAGATTGGGCCCGAAGGGGGTGTTGTGCTGTCGCCACCTTCCGTAACGTCCTCAACTGGCAGCGGTGAATATGCCGCTGCCGCCGTGGGGGAGCCTCGATTCGGGAGAGGACGGCGCCGGGATGGGCTGGGTAACCGACTGGAGTGCGCAGGCAGCCTGCCGCACTACTGATCCGGATGAACTGTTCGTACAAGGGGCAGCGCAGAACAGGGCCAAGGCGGTGTGCACCGGATGCCCGGTGCGGACCGAATGCCTGGCCGACGCGCTGGACAACCGCGTCGAATTCGGCGTGTGGGGTGGGATGACCGAGCGGGAGCGCCGCGCGCTGCTGCGCAGACGGCCGACCGTGACGTCCTGGCGCCGGCTGCTGGAAACGGCCCGCAGCGAGTACGAGCGCGCCTCGGGCATCCTGCCCGTCGCGATCGGGCTGGAGGACAGCGAAGAGCTGCACGAGACGTTCGCCGCCGTCGGCTAGCCCCGGCGGTCCGTACGTTGTACGGCTTACGAGGGGCTAGGCGCCGCCGTCCGGTGCGGAACCGGTCGCGAGGCGGTCCCCGATGGCGCGCAGGCCCGAGAGGTCATGGACGTCTCCGGGCAGCGCGGCCACGGCGGTCACGGCCACCTCGGGGTGCAGCGCGGTGAAGCGGTCGCGTGTGTCCTGTTCGCGCGCGACCACCTGCATCCGCTCGGCATGCAGACGGAGCAGGCCCGCGGTCAGTTCTTCGGTTGTGACGGCTGCCGTGCCGGGACTGGGATCGGATTCCGGGAGTGCGTGCCCGTCCGTGGGGGAGTCGGCGGGCTCACGAAGTCCAGCTTTCCCGGCTGCCTGATCCACAATGCCGTCGGTTTCAAGATTTTCTGCTTCAAGTTTCTCCGCGCCGGCCAGCGCCTGCTCGGCGGAGAGCCGCGCCGCTCCGCTGCCGTGGACCCGGTTGAGCACCAGCCCCGCGAGCGGCATGTCCTCCGCGGCCAGGCGCTCCACGAAGTACGCCGCCTCGCGCAGGGCGTCCCGCTCCGGAGTAGCGACGACGAGAAAGGCCGTACCGGGTGCCTGGAGGAGTTTGTACGTGGCATCCGCGCGGGTACGGAAGCCGCCGAACATGGTGTCCATCGCGGCGACGAACGTCTGCACGTCACGCAGGAACTGACCGCCCAGCAGCTTGCCCAGCGTCCCGGTCATCATCGACATGCCCACGTTGAGGAACTTCATCCCCGCGCGGCCGCCCATCTTCGCGGGCGCCATCAGCAGCTTGATGAACTTCCCGTCCAGGAACGACCCCAAACGCTTCGGGGCGTCCAGGAAGTCCAGCGCGGAACGCGACGGCGGCGTGTCCACGACGATCAGGTCCCACTCGTCCCGCGCCCGGAGCTGCCCCAGCTTCTCCATCGCCATGTACTCCTGCGTGCCCGCGAAGCCGGCGGACAGGGACTGGTAGAAGGGGTTCTCCAGGATCGCGCGGGCCCGTTCGCCGTCCGCGTGCGCCTCGACGATCTCGTCGAAGGTCCGCTTCATGTCGAGCATCATGGCGTGCAGCTCCCCGGAGCCATCGATGCCCTTCACCCGGCGCGGGACGTTGTCCAGCGAGTCGATGCCCATGGACTGGGCGAGCCGGCGGGCCGGGTCGATGGTCAGGACGACGACCTTGCGCCCGCGCTCCGCCGCCCGCACCCCGAGCGCCGCGGCGGTGGTCGTCTTGCCGACGCCCCCGGAACCGCAGCAGACGATGATCCGGATGCCCGGATCGTCGATCAGGGCGTCGGTGTCCAGAACCCGTACGGCTTCCGCGCGTGCACCGCCGTCCGCCCCCGCCTTCGTGCGCGCTGTCATGAACCCGCCCCTCGTCCGGCTCCCGCTTGCCCCGCACCCTGTTCCCGGAGCGCGGCCGCCAGGTGGTCGAGCCCGGCCCGGTCCACCCCCTCGCCGATCAGCGGCAGCTCGTACCCCGGCAGACCGAGCCCGGCCAGCACGGTGCGCTGCTCACGCTCCAGCGCGACCCGCTGGGTGTGCTCGGCGGCCTGCTCGACCAGCGGGCGTACGAGCCCCGCCGCGCCGGTCACGCCCGCCCGCGTCAGCGTCTTGGCGATCTCCTTGCGCCGTCCGCCCACCGCGGCGCGCAGCGCGTCCCCGTCCAGCAGCTGCGGGCGCACCATGTTCACGATGACCCGGCCCACCGGCAGCTCGGCGGCGCGCAGTTCCGCGATGCCGTCCGCGGTCTCCTGGATCGGCATCTCCTCCAGCAGCGTCACCAGGTGCACCGCGGTCTCCGGGGACTTCAGCACCCGCATCACGGCCTGCGCCTGATTGTGTATCGGGCCGATCCGGGCGAGCCCGGCCACCTCGTCGTTCACGTTGAGGAAGCGGGTGATGCGGCCGGTCGGCGGGGCGTCCATGATCACGTAGTCGTAGACGAACCGGTTCTGCCGGTCCTTGCGGCGGACCGCCTCGCACGCCTTGCCCGTCAGCAGGACGTCCCGCACCCCGGGCGCGATGGTGGTGGCGAAGTCGATCGCTCCGAGCTTCTTGAGCGCCCGGCCCGCGCTGCCGAGCTTGTAGAACATCTGGAGGTAGTCGAGGAGCGCCAGCTCCGCGTCGATCGCGAGCGCGTAGACCTCGCCGCCGCCCGGGGCGACGGCGATCCTGCGCTCCTCGTAGGGGAGGGAATCCGCCTCGAAGAGCTGGGCGATGCCCTGTCTGCCCTCGACCTCCACGAGGAGGGTGCGCCTGCCCTCGGCCGCGAGGGCGAGCGCGAGGGCGGCGGCGACCGTGGTCTTACCGGTACCGCCCTTGCCGCTGACGACCTGGAACCTGCTCACGTATTCGAGCCTAACCAGTCGCACCGCAGGCTACGCACGAGGCTGCGCGTGCCCCGGATTGCGCAGGCATTACAGTCGGGCCATGACCAAGTGGGAATACGCGACCGTGCCCCTTCTCGTGCACGCGACCAAGCAGATTCTGGACACCTGGGGCGAGGACGGCTGGGAGCTGGTCCAGGTCGTTCCCGGCCCGAACAACCCCGAGCAGCTCGTGGCGTACCTGAAGCGGGAGAAGCAGTAGTGGCGGGCACCGTCGAGGCGAAGCTCGCCGAGCTCGGTCTGCCGCTGCCGGCCGTCGTGCCGCCGCTGGCCTCGTACCAGCCGGCCGTGCAGTCCGGGGTGTACGTGTACACCTCCGGTCAGCTGCCCATGGTCGACGGCAAGCTGGCCGTGACCGGCAAGGTCGGCGCCGAGGTCACGCCCGACGAGGCCAAGGAACTCGCGAAGACCTGCGCGCTGAACGCCCTCGCCGCCGTGAAGTCGGTCGCGGGCGACCTGGACCGGATCGCGCGGGTCGTGAAGGTCGTCGGCTTCGTCGCCTCGGCCACCGACTTCACCGGCCAGCCCAGTGTGATCAACGGTGCGAGCGAGCTGCTGGGCGAGGTCCTCGGGGACAAGGGTGTGCACGCACGCAGCGCCGTGGGCGTCGCCGTGCTGCCGCTGGACGCGCCGGTCGAGGTCGAGATCCAGGTCGAGCTGACCGGGGCCTGATCCGTACCGTCTCCGCCTCTGATCCCGTCCGGCCGTGAGGACCGGGCGGGATCTTGTGTGTACGCGCCATGTACGGATCCGGGGACCTCTCGAACATCGACGCGGTTCCGGATAGCCTCCGGCCATGTCCAATGGTCAGTGGTACCCCCCGGAATGGCCCGGCCGGATCAGGGCCCTCGCCGCAGGCGAGCTGACGGCCGCCGAGCCCCGGCGGGCCGCCACCGTGATGCTGCTCCGGGACGACGCCACCGGCGCCGGGGGCGCACCCGCCGTCCACATGCTGCGCCGGCGCACCTCGATGGCCTTCGCCGGAGGGGCGTACGCCTATCCGGGTGGCGGCGTCGACCCGCGCGACGACGACCGGCTCGTCCGCTGGGCCGGGCCCGCGCTGGAGACCTGGGCGCACCGGCTGGGCGTCGGCGCACCGGCGGAGGCGCAGGCCATTGTCTGCGCGGCGGTCCGCGAGACGTACGAGGAGGCCGGGGTCCTGCTGGCCGGTCCGACGCCGGAGACCGTCGTCACCGACACCACCGGCGACGACTGGGAGGCCGACCGCGCGGCGCTGGTGGCGAGAGAGCTGTCGTTCGCCGAGTTTCTGGAGCGGCGCGGGCTGGTCCTGCGCTCGGACCTGCTCGGCGCGTGGGCGCGCTGGATCACGCCGGAGTTCGAGCCGCGCCGCTACGACACCTGGTTCTTCGTCGCCGCGCTCCCCGAGGGCCAGCGCACCCGGAACGCCTCGACGGAGGCCGACCGCACGGTGTGGATCACCCCGGGCGAAGCGGCCGACGGATACGACCGGGGCGAGCTGCTGATGATGCCGCCGACCGTGGCGACGCTGCGGACACTGCGGCCGTACGCCACCGCCGCGCAGGCGCTTGATGCGGCGTCGGGCCAGGACCTCACCCCCGTACTCGCGCGGGCCCTTATGGACGGTGACGAGCTGGTGCTGAGCTGGCCGGGGCATGAGGAATTCACCAAGCGCGTTTCCACCGTCGGTGCGGACGAAACGCACGGCGGGGCGAAAAAGGGCGACACGGAAGGCGGTGCGGCATGAGTGACGCGGCGGCGCTGCCCGGACAGCCGCGCGGCGCGGTGCTGTCCGGTCCCGCCACGGCCCGGACGGTCAACGTCCTGGCGCCCAACCCCTCGGCGATGACGCTGGACGGGACCAACACATGGATCGTCGCCGAGCCCGACTCCGACCTGGCGGTGGTCATCGACCCCGGCCCGCTGGACGACGTCCATCTGCGGGCCGTCATCGACACCGCCGAGCGGGCGGGCCGCCGGGTCGCGCTGACGCTCCTCACCCACGGCCACCCCGACCACGCGGAGGGCGCGGCGCGGTTCGCGGAGCTGACCCGGACCAAGGTGCGCGCGCTCGACCCGGAGCTGCGGCTCGGCGACGAGGGCCTGGGCACGGGCGACGTGATCACGACCGGTGGCCTCGAGATGTACGTGGTGCCGACGCCGGGCCACACGGCGGACTCGCTGTCGTTCCACCTGCCGGCCGATCAGGCGGTGCTGACCGGGGACACGATCCTCGGGCGCGGGACGACGCTGGTGGCGCACCCGGACGGGCGGCTTGGGGACTATCTGGACTCGCTGCGGCGGCTGCGCTCGCTGACGGTGGACGACGGGGTCCACACGGTGCTGCCCGGGCACGGACCCGTGCTGGACGACGCGCAGGGGGCGGTCGAGTTCTATCTCGCCCACCGCGCGCACCGGCTGGCCCAGGTGGAGACCGCGGTGGAGTCGGGCTACCGGACCTCGTCCGAGGTGGTGGCCCACGTCTACGCGGATGTGGACCGTTCGCTGTGGCCGGCCGCGGAGCTGTCGGTACGGGCGCAGCTGGACTACCTGGCCGAGCACGGGCTGATCTGACATGCGTGCGTGAGGGCCCCGCCGACACCGGCGGGGCCCTCACGACGACGGGTCAGCGCGACCGCTTGGCCAGCCGCTCCACGTCGAGCAGGATCACCGCGCGTGCTTCGAGGCGCAGCCAGCCGCGGCCGGCGAAGTCGGCGAGGGCCTTGTTGACCGTCTCGCGTGAGGCGCCGACCAGCTGGGCCAGCTCCTCCTGCGTCAGGTCGTGCACCACATGGATGCCTTCCTCGGACTGGACGCCGAAGCGGCGCGACAGGTCCAGGAGGGCGCGGGCCACACGGCCGGGCACATCGGAGAAGACCAGGTCGGACATCTGGTCGTTGGTCTTGCGCAGGCGCCGGGCGACGGCGCGCAGGAGGGCGGTGGCCACCTCGGGGCGCGCGTTGAGCCAGGGCTGGAGGTCGCCGTGGCCGAGGCCGAGGAGCTTGACCTCGGTCAGTGCGGTGGCGGTGGCGGTGCGGGGGCCCGGGTCGAAGAGCGACAGCTCACCGATCAGCTCGCCGGGGCCGAGGACCGCCAGCATGTTCTCGCGACCGTCGGGGGAGGTGCGGTGGAGCTTCACCTTGCCCTCGGTGACCACGTAGAGGCGGTCACCCGGGTCACCCTCGTGGAACAGCGCGTCACCGCGCGCGAGGGTCACCTCACTCATCGAGGCGCGGAGCTCCGCGGCCTGCTCGTCATCGAGCGCCGCGAAAAGCGGGGCGCGCCGCAGAACGTCGTCCACGAGTTCTCTCCTTGTCGGCCTGTTCAGGGAACCGTGGTCCCCATCATGCCGGACGGTAAAACAGTGCGATCAATCACAAACCAGTTTGACGCACGCGCGTGCCGAGGGGTACGGCAGGGGGCCGATTGGGGCGGATCACTCGTGACCGGGGCGGATGTCAGTGCCGGGCTCTAGGCTGGCCGAGTGTCCGGATTACCGGTGAGAGCGCAGGCCAAGGGGGCTGATGGGGTGTCGGAGGGCCGTGATTCCGCTGTGGGCGAACAGGGTGCGAGCAAAGGGAAGAACCTGAAGAAAACGGCGGATAGCGCCACCGGGACGGCGAAGAGCCGGTCCGCCGGGGCCGGCTCGGCCAGGCGGGCGAAGCCCGCGGATGCCGGGGCGTCCGGAGCCGCCGCGCCGAAGAAGAAGCCGGGGCGGCCGGAATCGCATCTGGCCATGGTCCGCCGCGCCCGCCGGATCAACCGCGAGCTCGCCGAGGTCTACCCGTACGCCCATCCGGAGCTGGACTTCCGCAATCCGTTCGAACTGCTCGTCGCCACGGTCCTGTCCGCCCAGACCACCGACCTGAGGGTCAACCAGACCACGCCCGCGCTCTTCGCCGCCTATCCCACCCCCGAGGACATGGCGGCAGCCGTTCCGGAGGAGCTGGAAGAGCTCATCCGTCCCACCGGCTTCTTCCGGGCCAAGGCGAAGTCGCTGCTGGGCCTGTCCGCCGCGCTCCGCGACGACTTCGGCGGCGAGGTGCCGGGGAGGCTCGCGGATCTCGTCAAGCTGCCGGGAGTCGGTCGCAAGACGGCCAACGTTGTCTTGGGCAATGCCTTCGGAGTGCCTGGAATTACCGTGGACACCCATTTCGGCCGGTTGGTCCGGCGGTGGAAGTGGACCGAGCAGGAGGACCCGGAGAAGGTCGAGGCGGAGGTCGCGGCGATCTTCCCCAAGAGCGAGTGGACCATGCTCTCGCACCGCGTCATTTTTCACGGCCGCCGCGTCTGCCATGCCCGTAAGCCCGCCTGCGGCGCCTGCCCGATCGCCCCGCTCTGCCCGTCGTACGGTGAGGGCGAGACGGACCCGGAGAAGGCCCGCAAGCTCCTGAAGTACGAGATGGGCGGCAAGCCCGGCCAGCGGCTGAGTCCGCCGCCGGACTACCCGGGAAGCCCGGCACCTCCCCTGGGCGCCGACTGACGCGTACCGCCGCTGCGGAACGAATCGCGGGACGACGGGCGTTGTGAGACGGAGGGGTGCCTATGAAGACGCATGAGACCGGCACGGAGCGCGGTGGGGCGGACGGCCCCGCGGTCATGGTTTCGGAGGAGGGCCTGCCCGACTGGCTCGACCCCGTCGCCCGTGCCGCGCGCACGGTGCGACCGCAGCAGCTCAGCCGCTTCCTGCCGCCGGAGAACGGGGCGGGGCGCCAGTCGGCCGTGCTCGTCCTGTTCGGCGAGGGTGCGCGCGGCCCCGAGCTGCTGCTGATGGAGCGCGCCGGAAGCCTGCGCTCCCATCCCGGCCAGCCGTCCTTCCCCGGCGGTTCGCTCGACCCGGAGGACGGCGACCAGGCGACGACCGGGCCGCTCAGGGCCGCTCTGCGCGAGGCCGAGGAGGAGACCGGTCTCGATCCGCGCGGGGTGCAGATCTTCGGTGTGCTGCCCCGTCTCTACATCCCCGTGAGCAGCTTCGTGGTGACCCCGGTCCTCGGCTGGTGGCGGACGCCCAGCCCGATCGGTGTGGTCGATCCGGGCGAGACGGCGCGGGTCTTCACGGTCCCCGTGGCGGATCTCACGGACCCGGCCAATCGGGCGACGGCCGTCCACCCCAGCGGCCACCGGGGCCCGGCATTCCTGGTCGAATCGGCACTCGTCTGGGGGTTCACGGCCGGCGTGATCGACCGGATTCTGCACTTCGCGGGCTGGGAACGCCCCTGGGACAGAGCCAGGCAGGTGCCGCTCGACTGGCGCGCATGACAGGCTGACTTCCGTGCTCCGCCGATCCGGGACCGCCCGGACCACGGAGACGTACGGGCCCGGTGACGAATCTGCGAGGCTATAGACGGTGAACGTGCTGGACATCCTGCTGCTGGCCGGAGCCGTGTGGTTCGCGGTCATCGGCTACCGCCAGGGGTTCGTCGTCGGCATTCTGTCGGTGATCGGGTTCCTGGGCGGCGGTCTCGTCGCCGTCTACCTGCTGCCGGTCCTGTGGGACCAGATGACGGACGGTTCGGAGGTGTCCTCCACCGCGGCCGTCGTCGCGGTCGTCATCGTGATCGTGTGCGCGTCGATCGGCCAGGCGTTCACCACTCATCTCGGGAACAAACTCCGCCGGCACATCACATGGTCGCCCGCGCGCGCCCTGGACGCGACCGGCGGCGCCCTGGTCAACGTGGTGGCGATGCTGCTCGTCGCCTGGCTCATCGGTTCCGCCCTGGCGGGCACCTCGCTGCCGACGCTGGGCAAGGAGGTCCGCAGCTCCTCGGTCCTGCTGGGCGTCTCCCGGGTGATGCCGCCCCAGGCGTCCACCTGGTTCACGGACTTCTCCTCGGTCCTCGCGCAGAACGGCTTCCCGCAGGTCTTCAGCCCGTTCGCCAACGAACCCATCACCGAGGTCAGGGCCCCCGACCCGGCGCTGGTCGGCAGCCCCGTCGCCGCACGCGCCAAGAAGTCCATCGTGAAGGTCGTCGGTACGGCCCCGAGCTGCGGCAAGGTCCTCGAAGGCACCGGGTTCGTGTTCTCCGACCGCCGGGTGATGACCAACGCGCACGTCGTCGGCGGCGTCGACGAACCGACCGTCCAGATCGGCGGCCAGGGACGCCTGTACGACGCGAAGGTCGTCCTCTACGACTGGCAGCGCGACATCGCCGTACTCGACGTCCCGGACCTCGACGTGACGCCCCTGAAGTTCACCGGTCCCGACAGCGACGCGGAGACGGGCGACAGCGCCATCGTCGCGGGCTTCCCCGAGAACGGCTCGTACGACGTACGCTCGGCGCGCGTGCGGGCCCGCATCGACGCCAACGGCCCCGACATCTACCACCGGGGCACGGTCCGCCGTGACGTGTACTCGCTCTACACCACGGTCCGCCAGGGCAACTCCGGCGGCCCGCTGCTGACCCCCGAGGGCAAGGTGTACGGAGTCGTGTTCGCGAAGTCGCTCGACGACCCGGACACGGGCTACGCGCTGACGGCGGACGAGATCCGCGACGACATCACGCGGGGCCGTACCGCCAACCAGCAGGTCGACAGCCAGGGGTGCGCGCTCTGAGGGCTTCCGGGCGGCCCGTGCGGGACCGTCGGTGCGTCAGTTACGGGGATGGCGCAGCCGCGCCGAGACCCAGCGGGCCCTGCGGCGGAGGATGCGTGAGATGCCGAGCCGAGGATCATGCATGACGTGCAAAGCGTGCACCCGGCCCTGAAGGCCGTCCCCCTCATGAATGCCCGGAACCGCCGTGGCGGTCGAGCGACGGTTGCGTGCTGCGTCACCGAAGTCGTGCGTCCAGCCCATACCCGGACGTCTGCCCGTGCCTCATGGTCCGTAACCGCCTATCCGTCAGCCAATTGGCTTATGCGCCGGGCACGGGCCGTCCGTAGGACATGTGTGCCAGAACGGCTAGCGATCCGGCTCGGAATCCTTGAGCCAGTTGATGAGTTCGGCCGAGAACCCCGCCGGATCCTCCTCATGGGGGAAGTGGCCCAGACCGTCGAAAAGTCGCCAACGGTAGGGCGCCTCGACGTACTCGCCGGATCCGGCCGAGCTGCGGGTGCGGACCGCCGGATCGAGTGAACCGTGAAGGTGCAGTGTCGGCACCCGAACGGGCCGCTTCATGCGCCGGTTGAACTGGATGCCGTCCGGGCGTGCCAGCGAGCGCACCATCCAGCGGTACGGCTCGATCGAGCAGTGCGCCGTCGAGGGGATCGTCATGGCCCGCCGGTACACGCCGAGCGCCGCCTCGTCGGGGAACTCGGCCTTGCCCGGCCCCGACCAGTCGCTGATCAGCCGGCCCACCAAGGCGCCGTCGTCGGCGACGAGCTGACGCTCCGGCACCCACGGCCGCTGGAACCCCCAGATGTACGAGCCGGCCCGGGACTGCGCGAAGTCGGAGAGCATCGAGGAGCGCCACCGCCGGGGGTGGGGCATCGAGGAGACGACCAGTCGGCGCACCAGCTTCGGGCGCATCACGGCCGCGGTCCAGGCCAGGTAACCGCCCATGTCGTGGCCGACGAGGGCGGCGTCCGGCTCGCCGAGGGACCTGACCACGCCCGTGATGTCGAGCGCCAGGTTGGCGGGGTCGTAGCCCCGGGGCGTACGGTCGCTGCCGCCGACGCCGCGCAGGTCCAATGCCACGGCCCGGAAGCCGGCCTCGGCGAGTGCGGGCAGCTGGTGGCGCCAGGTCCACCAGAACTGCGGGAAGCCGTGCAGGAGGAGGACGAGCGGCCCTTCACCCATTTCGGCGATGTGGAAGCGGGCACCGTTCGCCGCGACGTCCCGGTGGGTCCAGGGGCCGTCGAGGCGGACGGGGCCGCCGGCCGGGGCGGACGGTGCGGGAACGGTCATGTGGACGAGCGTGCCACAGCCGACGCCTTGTCCTGGACCGGTGCGCTCTCGATGGCGCGGTCGGAGCGGGTGCTGCCGCCCACCGGGAGGATCGCGTCGGCGGCGGTCTCGGGGCGCGGGTGCGGCTTGACGCCCTGAAGGACGGCGGCGGTCTGCTTGGCGGAGGCGATGGACTTCTCCGGCGGCTTGACCTTCTTGATCTTCGCGTATCCGAAGAGCGCGAGGAGAGCGCCCAGCAGGATGAACGCGCCGCCCACGATCAGGAACGACCAGGCGAGGCCCAGCCCCAGGTTGTGGATGCCGTACGCGGCCGCGAAGCTCAGCACCGGGATCGCGAACAGGATCAGCACGCCCGTGACGATGAACGCCACGCTGCCGATGACGCCGCGCTTGACGTCCTGCCGCACCTCGGCCTTGGCCAGGGCGATCTCGTCGTGCACCAGTGCCGACAGTTCGGCCGTCGCCGACGCGACCAGCTGGCCGAGACTGCGGTCGGCGCTGCCCGCGTAATTGCCGGGGTCGCTCATCCCTGACTCCCTCTCCTGTTCAACACGTCCGATGTCAGATCATGCCGGACTGTCCGGCCTGTTGCTCGCTGCCCCCGCCAGTCGGGCAAGGCGGCGGTGCTCGGCCGCCTTCTCCTCGTAGATGGCGGCCATCCTCAGGTGGTACGCCGGATCGTCCTGTTCGTAGATGTCCGGCACCCCGGAGCCGTCCTCGTCGAGTTCCTCGGCGTCGGACAGTGCCCTGTATCTGCGTACCCGCAGTTTGAGCAGTACACCGGAGAGTACGGCGGCAATGAGGGAGCCGAGCAGAACCGACGCCTTGATCCCGTTGATCATGTCGTCGTCACCGGCGAACGCGAGCTCCCCGATCAGCAGCGACACGGTGAAGCCGATGCCGGCGAGGGTGGCGATCGCGAAGACGTCCGCCCAGGCCAGGTCCTTGTTCAGCTCGGCCCTGGTGAGCCGGGTGGTCAGCCACGTACCGCCGAACACGCCGATCGTCTTGCCGGCGACGAGGCCCAGGACGACCCCGAGGGTTTCCGGCTGGTCGAACACGGCGCCCAGTGCGCCCCCGGATAGGGAGACCCCTGCGGAGAAGAGCGCGAAGACCGGCACGGCGAAGCCCGCCGACAGCGGGTGCACCAGGTGCTCGATGCGCTCACCGGGGGAGTGCTCCTCGCCCTCGCGGCGCGTGCAGCGCAGCATCAGGCCCATGGCGACACCGGCGATGGTGGCGTGGACGCCGCTGTTGTACATCAGCCCCCAGATGACCACGGCGAGCGGTACGTAGATGTACCAGCCGCGTACGCCCAGGCGGAGCAGCAGATAGAAGAGGCCCAGGCCGAGGAAGGCGCCGCCGAGCGCGAGGAAGTCGATGTTCTCGGTGAAGAAGACGGCGATGACGAGGATCGCGAAGAGGTCGTCCACCACGGCGAGCGTCAGCAGGAAGGCCCGGAGCGCGGCGGGCAGCGAGGTGCCGATGACGGCGAGAACGGCGAGTGCGAAGGCGATGTCGGTGGCGGTGGGGACCGCCCAGCCATCCTTCGAGCCGTTGCCGAGGACGTTCACCAGGGTGTAGACGACCGCCGGGGCCACCATGCCGCAGAGCGCGGCGGCCACGGGGAGCGCCGCGGCCCTCGGATCGCGCAGTTCGCCTGCGACGAGTTCACGTTTGAGTTCGACGCCCGCCACGAAGAAGAAGATCGCGAGCAGCCCGTCGGCGGCCCAGTGCTCCACGGAGAGGTGCAGACCGAGGGTCTCGGGCCCGAAGTGGAAGTCGCTGACCGCCGAATAGCTCGCACCCGCGGTGTTCGCCCACACCAGCGCGGCCACGGCGGCGACCAGCAGGATGACGCCCCCGACGGTCTCCGTACGCAGGGCGTCGGCGACGTAGTTGCGCTCGGGGAGCGGCAGCCGGCCCAGGAAGGTGCGGCGCGGGCCGGTGGGCGCGGGGGTGGGTGTGGCCACGGGGGGAGACCTCCGGGTCGGTACGGCAGCGATGGCATGGCTGATGCACTTGCCGACCAGACTTCCCGGCACCCCTGTGAAGATTTTCCTATCTTGTTGTCGATCAGCTGCCACTGTACCCGCGGGGTGTGGCGGCGAGGATGCTCGGGAGCGGTGATCTCACCGTAGAGGTCCGAAGGGCACCCGGCGCGTTGCCGGGTGCCCTTCGGACCGTGCTTCGGTGTCAGTCCTCGCTTCGGTGTCAGTCCTCGGAGGAGGCGGACGGCAGCTGGCTCTGGATCAGGTCCATGACCGAGGAGTCGGTCAGGGTCGTGACGTCGCCCAGGGCCCTGTTCTCCGCCACGTCACGCAGCAGGCGGCGCATGATCTTGCCGGAACGGGTCTTCGGCAGCTCGGCCACCGGCATGATGCGCTTCGGCTTCGCGATCGGGCCGAGGGTCGCCCCCACATGGTTGCGCAGCTCCGCCACCAGCTCGTCGGAGGCGGTCGCCGTACCCCGCAGGATGACGAAGGCGACGATGGCCTGGCCGGTGGTCTCGTCGGCGGCGCCGACCACGGCGGCCTCGGCGACCGAAGGGTGCGAGACGAGCGCCGACTCGACCTCGGTGGTCGAGATGTTGTGCCCGGACACCAGCATCACGTCGTCCACCCGGCCGAGCAGCCAGATGTCGCCGTCCTCGTCCTTCTTGGCGCCGTCGCCGGCGAAGTACTTGCCCTCGAAGCGCGACCAGTAGGTGTCGAGGAACCGCTGGTCGTCGCGCCAGATGGTGCGGAGCATCGACGGCCACGGCTCGGTGAGGACCAGGTAGCCGCCTCCGCCGTTCGGCACCTCGTTGGCCTCGTCGTCCACGACGGTCGCGGAGATGCCAGGCAGGGCGCGCTGGGCGCTTCCCGGCTTCGTCTCGGTGACGCCGGGCAGCGGCGAGATCATCATCGTGCCGGTCTCGGTCTGCCACCAGGTGTCCACGATCGGGCACTTGTCGGCGCCGATGTGCTTGCGGTACCAGACCCACGCCTCGGGGTTGATCGGCTCCCCGACCGAACCGAGGACGCGCAGGGACGACAGGTCGAACTTGGCGGGGATGTCGTCCCCCCACTTCATGAACGTACGGATCGCGGTCGGCGCGGTGTACAGGATCGTGACCCCGTACTTCTGGACGATCTCCCAGAAGCGCCCCTGGTGCGGGGTGTCGGGGGTGCCCTCGTACATCACCTGCGTGGCGCCGTTGGCCAGCGGCCCGTAGACGATGTAGGAGTGCCCGGTCACCCAGCCGATGTCGGCGGTGCACCAGTAGACGTCGGTCTCCGGCTTGAGGTCGAAGACCGCGTGGTGGGTGTACGCCGCCTGGGTGAGGTAGCCGCCGGAGGTGTGCAGGATGCCCTTGGGCTTCCCGGTGGTGCCCGACGTGTACAGGATGAAGAGCGGCTGCTCCGCCTCGAACGCCTCGGGCGTGTGCTCGGCGGACTGGCGGCCCGTGATCTCGTGCCACCAGACGTCGCGGCCCTCGGTCCACGCGGTGTCCTGGCCCGTACGGCGGACTACCAGGACGTGCTCCACGCTGTCGATACGGGAGACGGCGTCGTCGACCGCGGGCTTGAGCGCGGAGGGCTTGCCGCGGCGGTATCCGCCGTCTGCGGTGATGACGACCTTCGCGTCCGCGTCCTGGATGCGGGCGGCGATGGCGTCGGCGGAGAAGCCGCCGAAGACCACCGAGTGCGCGGCGCCGATGCGGGCGCAGGCCAGCATCGCGAAGGCGGCCTCGGGGATCATCGGGAGGTAGACGGCGACCCGGTCGCCCTTGCCGACACCGAGCTCGGTGAGGGCGTTGGCGGCGCGGGAGACCTCGTCCTTCAGCTCCGCGTAGGTGATGGCGCGGCTGTCGCCGGGCTCGCCCTCGAAGTGGATGGCGACCCGGTCGCCGTTGCCCGCCTCGACGTGACGGTCCACGCAGTTGTACGCGACGTTGAGCTCGCCGTCCGCGAACCACTTTGCGAAGGGCGGGTTGCTCCAGTCGAGGGTCTCGGTGGGCTCGGTGGCCCAGGTCAGGCGGCGGGCCTGCTCGGCCCAGAAGCCCAGCCGGTCCGCTTCGGCCTGCTCGTACGCCTCTGCGGTGACGTTGGCGTTGGCGGCCAGCTCGGCAGGCGGAGCGAACTTCCGCTCTTCCCGAAGCAGGTTGGCCAGGCTCTCGTTGCTCACGACTTCTCCCAGTCCCAGGGTGTCCGTTGTGTCCCGGGCATAGCTCATCAGTCCCAAGGCCAGGTGACAAGTGTCTGCCGGGAATTGGTTTAGACCTGTGTCTCGTGTATAGAGGCATGATCCCGCCTCCACGCGGTCGCGGCACGGTGGAGCGCACCGCCGCTGCGGGCGCTTCCGGCACGGAAGCGGGATCACTTGGTCCTACGGATCCGAGGGGCCTGAGGTTCAGGCGCCGGTGCGGGCCGGCTCCGCCGGGTGCGCCGGTGGGATCGGGTGTGCCGGTGGGATCGGGTGCGAGGGTGTGACCGGGTACGACGGTGCGATCGGGTCGAACACCTCGGGCGTGCCGCTCTCGGCACTCGCGCTCTCGTCCAGCAGGTACGACTGGGCCTCGGCCACATGGAAGTACATGCCGTGGAGCTGAAGGGCGCCGTCGGCGATCCGGCGGGCCACCGATGGGTGGGCCCTCAGGTGGTCGAGCTGCTGGACGACGTTGGTCAGGCAGAGCTGCTCCACAGCGTCGGCGGGCAGCCGCCCGGAGAGCCGGACCGGGGTGTCGCCGGCCGAGGTCGTCCGGGCCAGGCTGGGGAGACCGTGTCGGAGCCAGCGCCACAGCGATGTGTCCGGGGCTTGCGGGGCGGCTCCCAGCAGCGCGTTCATCGCGCCGCAGTCCGAGTGGCCGCAGACGGTGATGGACTCGACGCCGAGCACGTCCACCGCGTACTCGATCGCGGCCCCCACCGAGTGGTCGCCCTCCTCCGCGTCAGGAGGTGGCACCAGGTTGCCGATGTTCCGCACGGTGAACAGGTCGCCCGGGCCGCTGGCCGTGATCATGCTCGTCACCAGGCGGGAGTCCGCGCAGGTGATGAAGAGCTGCGAGGGGCTTTGGCCCTCCCTGGCGAGTCGTGCCAGCTCCCCACGGACGAGGGGCGCCGTATCCCGCTGGAACGAGCTGAGGCCCCTGACCAGCCGGTGATCGCGGACTGGGCGCGAGGGTCGGCCGGTGGATGCGGGCTGCTGGGTGGCAGCGGAGGCGGAGGCGGAGGCGGCGGGGGTACCGGGCGCGCCGGGCGCGGGGGCGGGGCGGGCTCGGAGGTGGTCATGGAGCTGGTGCCGGTGTGGGGCGGGGCGGGGGCTGGAGTCCCCGGGGCCGGGCTGGTGGCGGCCGTGATCCCGGTGGGGAGGGCTGTGGCGGTGGGGGCGGCACCGGCGGCTTCGGCGGCTCCGGCGGTCAGGGCGGGGCTCGGCGGGTGGCCCGCCTCCGGGGTACTCGCCGCGCGCTGCGGTGCCTCGGTCGCGGTGGCATCCGCGTCGGCGCCGGCCTCCGTCGGAGGGGCATGCTCGGGACGGTCGTGACAGTGATGGTTGCGCCAGGGGGTCCATGGCCGGCAGCAGGAGTGCGCTGCCACGGCGGGCTCGGCGATCCTGCCGCCGGACCTCCCGGCGAACGCCACCTGGCCGCCATGGGCAGCGTGGGCGTTGCTCCAGTCCTGGATCGTCTCGTACGCGGCGTGGTCCATGAACGAGCCGTCCAGCTCCACGACCACATCGGCATCCTGGGGGAGTCGCCCCAGCACCCGGCTGATGCGGGGAACGGCCAGGAAGGTCAACTGGCCCCGTACGACGACGAGGTGTTGCCCGTTCTGTTCGGACACCGAGATCCGGGTCCGGCCCAGGCGGTGCAGCGCGACGGCCACCGCGACGGCGATGCCGATGACCACGCCCTTGAGCACGCCGACGACCAGCACCCCGGCGATGGTGGCGCCGTACACCAGGAACTCCCGGTGCTTATGGACGTTGCGGATGTGCGCCAGGCTGACCATCTTGAGGCCGACCATCATCACCAGTGCTCCGAGGGCGGCCAGCGGGATGCGCTCCAGGACGCCGACGAGCAGGGCGGATGCGACCAGGATCCATACGCCGTGCAGCACGGTGGACGCGCGGCCCGTCGCTCCGGCCCTGACATTCGCCGAACTGCGCACGGCTCCACCGGAGACCGCGAGTCCCCCCAGCAGGCCCGATACCGCGTTGGCGACGCCTTGTGCGCGTAGCTCCCGATCGAGGTCGGAGCGTTTGAGGAGGGGCGGCGCGGGCCGCTTGGTGGCGTCCGGATGGTCGTCGTTGTCGCCGGACTCGTCCGCCGCGCGAGTCCCGTCGTCCGGCGCCTCCCCGGTCCGCGCAGGGGAATCCGTCGAGTGGGCACGGCTCCGGTCAGCAGCGAGCTTGTCCACGGCGACGGCGGCGAGCAGGGACTCCAGGCTGGCCACCAGCATCATCGTGAACACGGCTGTAGCCAGGCCGAGCACCGGTCCGTCCGGCATTTCGGGCAGGGCGTGCGAACGCCAGGAGGGCAGATCGACCCGGGCGATCGACGGTGCCGCCCACGCGGCCACGGCCGTTGCCAGACCCACGGCGGCCAGGGCCGCCGGGGCGCGGCGCAGGAACCGCCCGGTCCGTCCGGGCAGCAGTGGCCACAGGACGAGGACGGCTACGGTGAGCGCGCCGATCAATGGAGCGGCGAGACTGACATGTGCCAGCTGGTCGGGGAGATGCAGCACGTTGGAGATCGCCGAGCTCTGCGGTGAGCCGCCCAGCACGATGTGCAGTTGAGCGAGCGCGATGGCCACGCCGATGCCGGCGAGCGTGCCGTGGACGATGGCGGGGCTGACGGCGAGTGCGCTGCGGGCCGCGCGCAATGAGCCGAGCGCGAGCTGGAGCAGGCCCGCCCCGATCGTGATGGCGCAGGTGGTGCGCCAGCCGTAGATCTGGATCGTCTCGGCGGTGACCACGGTCAGTCCGGCGGACGGACCGGAGACCTGCAGGGGGGTGCCGCCGAGGAGTCCGGCGACGATGCCGCCGACCGCGGCGGAGATGAGCCCCGCCTCCAGGGGGGCTCCCATGGCGACAGCCAGACCGAGCGACATGGGGATGGCGAGCAGAAAGACAGTGATGGACGCGGACACGTCGGCGCCCGAGATGCGGAACCGTCCGCCGCGCGGCGGCGGGGGCGGGCTGTGTGGTCGCTTGACTCCCGAGGACCGGGAGGGGCGCGAACTGCGGGACGAGTGTTCGTGGCGAGTGGGCACGCAGGCAGACATATTTCCCGTCTCCTCCTGAGCGGCGCGGTCGTGGAACTCGATGGCGCGGCCGTGGGTCACGGCATGCAGCGGCGGGATATCTCAACTCTCGGTAAACAGAGAGTAATGGAGAGTAAAGAGCCGTGTCCAGGATTGGGGGCAAATGGGCCATCCAGCCACCCATTCCGGTGAATAGTCAGCTTTTCATTCGGCCTGTCGTGCTGGCTCTTGGGCACTGCGTGCGAACTTGGCCGCTCCGTGTCGGCACCCGGCGCAAGCTACCTGCGAGAAAGAGGTGGGCGGATGATGGCCGCCGCGAAGAAGACGATGGGCCCCACGAAAAGGATCGGCCTGGGCGTCGTGGCCGTCGTACTGGTCATGGGGGCGGCCGGGTGCTCGGGAGCCGACTCCGGAGCGGAGGGCTCCGGTCTCGGGGCTGTGAACGGCGCTGCGGGAGAGAAGAAGAAGGGCGCTGAGGCTGCGCCCAAGCGCGTGTTCCGGGCCATTGGCGATGGTTCCACCGCGTTCACCGGGGTTCAGCCCAAGCAGCCGGTGGTGGATCGTCTGACGGCCGGCCAGAAACCTCCGCAGTTCGTGGTGTTCTCGTGGGACGGGGCGGGCGAGGACAGCCAGCGGCTCTTTTCGCACTTTCGCGAGGTGGGCAAGAAGTACAACGCCGCGATGACGTACTTCCTCAGCGGCGTCTATCTGCTGCCGGAGGGGAATCGGACGCAGTACGACCCGCCCAAGCACAACGCCGGTGCCTCGGACATCGGTTTCAACGACACCAAGGGCATCCGCGACACCCTGACCCAGCTCCGTGGGGCCTGGCAGGACGGCAACGAGATCGGCACCCACTTCAACGGGCACTTCTGCGGTAAGGATGGCGGCGTCGGCACCTGGTCCGTCGAGGAGTGGAAGAGCGAGATCAGCCAGGCCAAGTCATTCGTGAAGGGCTGGAAGACGAACGACCCGGTCCTCAGGGGCGAGAAGGCGCTGCCCTTCGATTACGACAAGGAGCTCGTCGGCGGCCGAACCCCCTGCTTGGAGGGCCGGGAGAACATGGTGGCGGCGGCACGCACCATGGGGTTCCGCTACGACTCCAGCGGGGTCAACGATCAGGTGTGGCCCCAGAAGAAGAACGGTGTCTGGGACCTCTCCATGCAACTGGTGCCGGTTCCGGGGCGCGCCTTCGAGACGCTGTCGATGGACTACAACTTCATGTTCAACCAGTCAGGAACGACGCAGGGCGACCCCGACAAGCACGAGTACTGGGGAAACCAGATGCGTGACGGCCTGCTCCAGGCGTTCGATCGCGCATACGACGGCAACCGCGCGCCACTGATCATCGGCAACCACTTCGAGTCCTGGAACGGTGGAACGTACATGCGCGCCATCGAGCAGACCATCGCGGCGGTCTGCACCAAGAAGGACGTGCGCTGCGTCTCGTTCAGGCAACTGGCGGACTGGCTCGACGCCCAGGATCCGGCAACCCTGGCGACGCTCCGGACGCTGAAGGTCGGCCAGGCTCCCAAGGCCGGCTGGCCCGCGTTCCTCAAGTCGGGCGTGGACCGGGAGCAGTCGGCCTCGAAGGCGCCGGCCGCGGCTGCGGGCAATCCGGCCGGTCGTTAGATCCAGTGGCGCCGGGCAGGAGGTGTGCCCGGCGCCGTGGTCGGCCCATCCGGGACCTCAGTCGCTCACGCGGGCTGGGTGGCTTCGGCGTGGAGGAAGCGCTCGTCCAGCACGAAGCCGGGGTCGACCTGCGCGGCGAGGTCGGCGCCGGTCTTCTCGTTCCCCCAGCTCTCCGCGTTCCTCAGGTGGAAGTGCACCATCTGGCGCGTGTAACGGGCCCAGTCCCGTCGCTCGTACGAGTCCTCCGCAGCGTTCTGCAGGGCTTGCAGGGCCATCCGGTTGTCCGCCTCGAGCAGTTCGAAGCGTGCGGGGCGACCCTTCTCCATGGCTCGCACCCAGTCGGAATGGCCGACGGTCACCAGCAGGTCGTCGCCCACCTCGGAGCGCAGGAAGTCCAGGTCGTCCTCGCCCTGCACCTTGTTCCCGACGACCTTCAGACCCACGCCGAAGTCCCGCGCGTACTCCTTGTACTGGCGGTAGACGGAGACGCCCTTGCGGGTCGGTTCGGCGACGAGGAACGTCATGTCGAAGCGGGTGAACATCCCCGAGGCGAAGGAGTCCGAACCGGCGGTCATATCGACCACGACGTATTCGTCCGGGCCATCCACCAGGTGGTTGAGGCAGAGCTCGACCGCGCCGACCTTCGAGTGGTAGCACGCCACGCCCAGGTCCGACTCGGTGAACGGGCCCGTCGCCATCAGCCGGATGTCCCCATCGTCGAGCCGGACCGTACGGGCACAGGCATCGAAGATCGGGTTGTCCTCGCGCACGCGCAGAAGGCGCGAGCCCTCGCCCGGCGGCGTCGTCTTGATCATCGTCTCGGCCGAGGCGATGCGCGGATTGCTGCCGCGCAGGTACTCCTTGATCAGGGGGAGTTCGGCGCCCATGGCGGGCAGCGCTGCGGATTCGTCCTCATCAAGGCCGAGCGCGGCTCCGAGGTGCTGGTTGATGTCGGCGTCCACCGCGACGACGTGGGCTTCATTGGCTGCGAGGTGGCGGATGAAGAGCGAGGACAGCGTGGTCTTTCCGCTGCCGCCCTTCCCTACGAAAGCGATCTTCATGTTCACCTAGGGTAGTCGATTGCTCGCTATGCGTTGTCTGGTTTCGTGAAGAAGGCCACTCCCGGCCGATGGGTGGGCGGGAGGCGCGTAGCCTCGCTACTTATGAGTACGACTTCCTCGGACCCGCTCGTCGCTCTCGGCGCCCTGCCGGGCGTGAACGACGCGGTGGACTCCGTACGCAAGGCGGTGGACCGCGTCTACGGCCACCGTGTGATGCGGCGCCGCAGCAACGAGGTCACGGCGGAGGCCGCTCTGCGGGGCGCGCGTGGATCGGCAGCCCTGTCCGGTGCCGACTGGAACCTCGAAGAGGTGCGCCGTCGCACCGACTTCAGCGGCGATGGCGAGGCGCGTGTCGTCGGAGCCGCGCTACGGCTGACGGCGGAGGCGGGGCAGCTTCTGTCCATCTGGCGGCAGTCACCGTTGCGGGTGCTGGCTCGGCTTCACCTGGTGGCGGCCGGCAGTGCCGCACCGGAGGACGCGGTCGGGCGGCCCCGTCTCGCGGGCGAACCGGTGGACGAGCCTCTGATCGAAGCCCCGCTGCCGGACGCGGACGAGGTCGCGGGTCGACTGGACGGTCTCAGCAGGATCATTCTTTCGGGGAGTGAGGCTCCCGCTCTGGTGACCGCCGCCGTCGTGCACGGAGAGCTGCTGGCCCTGCGCCCCTTCGGTTCGCACAACGGCCTGGTGGCTCGGACCGCGGAGCGGATCGTGCTGATCGGGAGCGGGCTCGATCCGAAGTCGATCTGCCCGGCCGAGGTCGGGCACGCCGAGCAGGGGCGGGCGGCCTACGTCGCCGCCTTCGACGGCTATCTGTCCGGCACGCCGGACGGCATGGCAGCCTGGATCACTCATTGCGGACGGGCGGCGGAACTCGGCGTCAGGGAATCGACAGCGGTGTGCGAAGCCCTGCAGCGAGGCGCCGCATAAGGCGGGACCGCCGCTCGCCACCCGTGCCGGTGGTCGCTGTCATGCGAGGCGCCTCGCGTCTCGCACGGAGCTGGACATGGTTGCGGCGGTACCGGTCTCGGTACCGCCGCTGGCACGTCCACCCGGTTACCAAGCGTCCTCGATATGTGCCCATCAGGTCGGAGTCTTTGCCCGCTCCTGGTGTGGCTGGCCCGTAATCGACGGGTCGACGTCGCGTGGGTGCCGGGTTTTCATGCGCGGTCCGTGGGGCCTTGCTGCGTAATTCAGGTCATCCTCGCGGATGTCCTTGGTCTCGCGGGCCGTTGAGTCCTTTGTACTCCAGGGGCCGGTGGAGCGGTAGTGGTGGCCGCACTTCTTTACTTTTGGGTTCAATTACGGACGAGTTGGTTCAATCGGCGGGTCAGGCGGGAGCCGCGCCGGCTCGACGGCGGGCGGCGTACCAGACGGCTCCCGCCGTAAGTGCGGCGGCACTCACGGCTGCCGCGGCCATGAGCGCCGGTCGCGGCGGCAGGGAGAACGCCGAGAGGCGCTGCTTGAGGCGGACGGGCCGATCGAAGACGAGAATCGGCCACTCCCGGAGCGCGGCCTCCCGTCGCAGCGCGCGGTCCGGATTGACCGCGTGGGGATGGCCGACGGATTCCAGCATCGGTACGTCGGTGGCCGAGTCGCTGTACGCGTAGCAGCGGGCCAGGTCGTATCCCTCGGATTCCGCGAGCGCCTTGATGGCTTCGGCCTTCGTGGGGCCGTACGCGTAGTACTCCACCTCGCCCGTGTAGCAGCCGTCGTCACCGACGACCATGCGGGTGGCGACGACGCGGTCGGCGCCCAGCAGTTCACCGATCGGCTCGACCACCTCGGCGCCCGAGGTCGAGACGATCACGACATCGCGGCCGGCGGTGTGGTGCTCCTCGATGAGGGTCGCCGCCTCGTCATAGATGATCGGATCGATCAGTTCGTGCAGCGTCTCGGCCACGAGCTCCTTGACCTGCTGTACGTTCCAGCCCTTGCAGAGCGCCGAAAGATATTCGCGCATCCGCTCCATCTGGTCGTGATCCGCACCCCCGGCAAGGAACACGAACTGTGTGTACGCGGTACGCAGCACCGCGCGGCGGTTGATCAGCCCGCCGTGGTAGAAGGACTTGCTGAAGGTCAGTGTCGAGGACTTCGCAATGACCGTCTTGTCCAGGTCGAAGAAGGCGGCTGTGCGCGGCAAGAAGCGGTTTTCCACACGGCAGAGCATAGGGGCCCGCCATTCGGCGTAAACCCTGGCGCGTGGGTTTGCCTGAGAAGGGCCTCGGGTACACCATGGAAGTCACGGATCGTTCGCGACCGTGCTAACCCGGTCCGGCTCCTCCCCCCCGAGTCGGCCGTGGGGACGACCCCCGCTCTCCCCCCGGCGGGGGTCGTCGCATGTCCGGACGCGGTTTGTCGCGCCGAATCGACCATTTCTCCTCCTTCTGCTCCCTGTCGGGCCGTGTCTGCGCCCGGCTCACTTCAGCGTGCACCGTGACGCTGGGTAGCGAAAGAGTCGCACCGAGAAGTCACCGATATGGGCTACGGAGTTATTCACAACCACTGAGTTGTCCACGGTTTTTGAGCAAGATCCACATGATTTCCGGAAGCGCTGCACCGTGATTCCACCCGTGAACTCCACGGGTACCGGAATCACCGTTCTCGGACGGGCTCCGAGATCGCCGCAACCGCGGCGAAGGTGAGTGATGGAGGGGGAGAGCGTGGCTGAATCCAGTGCGCAGGACCGATGGGCGGCCGTCACCGCGCGGCGGGGTGGGCCGCTGATCGTGACCGAGGACGTGGATCTGCTCGACGACCTGCTGAGGCTGTGTGCCGCTGCCGGCGCGGAACCGGAGGTGCACCACACGCTGCCGGACCACCGAGAGGGGTGGGAGCAGGCGCCCATGGTCCTCGTCGGCGACGACGCGGCCGCACGGTGCCGCGGCGCGGCGCGCAGGCGGGGCGTCATGGTCGTGGGACGGGGCCGGGACGTGCCGGACGTGTGGCGCCGAGCCGTCGAAATCGGCGCCGAGTGCGTGATCCGGCTGCCCGAATCCGAGACCTGGCTCGTCGACCAGATCGCCAACGCTTCGGAAGGCGTCGGCCGGCCCGCGGTCACGGTCGGGGTGATCGGGGGCCGGGGCGGCGCGGGCGCGTCCACGCTGGCCTGCGCCCTCGCGGTGACCGCGGCCCGAGCGGGGCAGCGGACCATGCTCATCGACGGGGACCCGCTGGGCGGCGGCATCGACGTGCTGCTCGGCGGCGAGCGGGCGGAGGGCATGCGGTGGCCGGATTTCGCCCACTCGAAGGGGCGGGTCGGTGGGGGCGCGCTGGAGGAGTCGCTGCCCGCCCTGCACGGGCTGCGGGTGCTCAGCTGGGGCCGAGACGACTGGGTGGTGATCCCGCCACCCGCCATGCGGGCGGTGCTGGCCGCCGCGCGCAGACTCGGCGGGGTGGTGGTGGTCGATCTGCCGCGCCGGGTGGACGAAGCGGTGGCCGAGGCCCTTGCCCAGCTGGACCTGGGGCTTGTGGTCGTACCCGGGGAACTGCGCGCGGTCGCGGCGGCGAAGCGGGTGGCATCGATGGCCGGCATGGTGCTTGACGATCTGCGGGTGATGGCGCGGGGTCCGTACGCGCCGGGGCTCGACGCGCACTGGGTGGCCCGGGCCATGCGCCTGCCGCTGGCCGGCGAACTCCCGCTGGAAAGAGGTCTGTCGGCCGAGCAGGACGCGGGCGAGCCGCCCGGCGGCAACGCGCGTGGCCCGCTGGCCAGGTTCTGCGCCGCCTTCTGGGGACAGGCGCTCATCGGGGAGCGCGTCAGCGGCCCCGTCGCCGGGGGCACTCCATGACCGAGGCGCTGCTCGACGCGGTGAGGCAGCGGCTCGCCTCCAGCGGCACTGCTCCGACCCCGGCCGGGGTCGCCGCCGCTCTGCGGGCGCAGGGGCGTCTGCTCGGTACGGCCGAAGTGCTCGGCCGTGCGGACGAACTGCGAGGGGAGCTGATCGGCACCGGGGTGCTGGAGCCCCTCCTGGCCGACCCCGAGGTCACGGACGTTCTGGTGTCGGCGCCCGACCGGGTCTGGGTGGACCGGGGCGGTGGGCTCGAACTCACCGCGGTGACCTTCGCGGACGCCGCCGCGGTCCGCAGGCTGGCCCAGCGGCTCGCGGCCGTGGCGGGACGCCGGCTGGACGACGCCAGGCCCTGGGCGGACGCGAGACTGCCGGACGGCACCCGTATGCACGCGGTGCTTCCGCCGGTATCGGTCGGGTCTACGTGCCTTTCGTTGCGGGTGGTCAGGCCGCGGGCCTTCTCACTGGCGGAGCTGGTCGAGGCCGGGACGGTGCCGCCCGGAGGCGACCGGGTGCTGAGGGCCCTGGTGGAGGCGAAGGTCTCCTACCTGATCAGCGGCGGGACGGGGGCGGGGAAGACGACTCTGCTTTCGAGCCTGCTGGGGGCGGTCGGGAAACGCGAGCGGATCGTGCTCGCCGAGGACTCCGCAGAGCTGCGACCGGACCACCCGCATGTCGTACGGCTGGAGTCGCGGCCCGCGAATCAGGAGGGTGCCGGACGGGTCACCCTTCGGGATCTGGTGCGGCAAGCCCTGCGTATGCGTCCCGACCGGCTGGTGGTCGGTGAGGTACGAGGCAGCGAGGTGACCGAGCTCCTGGCCGCCCTCAATACGGGACATGAAGGAGGCTCAGGAACTGTTCATGCCAATGCCGCCGGGCACGTCCCGGCACGGTTGGAGGCGCTCGGTACCGCGGCGGGGCTCGACCGGCTGGCGCTGCACAGCCAACTCGCGGCAGCTCTGTCGGTCGTGGTCCACCTCGTACGGGACCGGACGGGACGCAGGCGGATCGCGGACATCCATGTACTGGAGCGGGACGCGGCCGGGCTGGTGCTGACCGTCCCGGCGCTGCGGTGGGGCGCCGCGGGCTTTGAGCGGGAGCGCGGCTGGGAGCGGCTGCACCAGCTCATCGGGGGTGCGCTGTGACCGGCGGGACGGCGCACATCGGGATCCCGGACGTGGTGCACGCCGCGGCGCTGTGTGCGGCGATGGCGGCCTGGCTGGTGGTGATGGGACGTAGTCGGCCGCTGCGCAGGGCGCGCGTGCTACTGACCGACGGGGGCGAGCGGTCGTCGGCCGTGGAGAGGTGGTGCGGGGTCCGCAGCCGGATCGAGAAGCGGCTGAGAGGGAGGTGGGAGTGGCTGTGTCTCCCGGTGGCTTCGGTGCCGGCGGTGCTCGGGCAGTCCGTACTGCCGTTGATCGCGGGGGCCGCTGCCGTCCCCCTGGCGCGGAGATGGTTGCTGAGAAGGAGGGCCCGCAAGGAACAGGAGGCCCGGGCGAACGGGGTGGGGGACCTGTGCGGTGCGCTGGTCGGCGAGCTCAGGGCCGGTCGCGAGCCGGGGGAGGCGCTGCTCGTCGCGGTGCGCGGTACGGACGTGATGGGCGATGCCGGATTCCGGGTGTCGGCCGCCGCACGGTTCGGGGGCGACGTGCCGCGAGCGCTCGTCCAGGCGGCGGGTGAACCGGGGCTGGAGGGACTGGCCGGGGTGGCAGCCTGCTGGCGGGTGTCGGTGGGCAGCGGGGCCGGGCTCGCGACGGGCCTGGGCCGACTGGAGAGTGCGTTGCGTGCCGAACGCCGGCAGCGGGACGAGCTGCGGGCGCAACTCGCGGGGGCATGGTCGACCGTCGTGGTGCTCGCCGTGCTCCCTGTTATCGCCCTGGTGCTCGGCGCCGCGCTGGGCGCCGACCCGTTGAGGGTGTTGCTGCACAGCACCACCGGTCTGGTCTGTCTGGTGACCGGCGGCCTGCTGGAGGTGTGCGGGCTCTTCTGGGCTTCCAGGATCGTCCGGGCGGGAGAAGCCGGATGAGCGCGTCGGCCGGAGGGAATGCCCAGGCGGCGGAAGCCATTGCGGTGGCGGTGTGTCTGTACGCGCGAGTGGTTCTCCCTTTGGCGCGGCGGCAGGCCGGTCGGCGGGTGCGGCGTCGGGGCGAGCGCCTTCTGGCGGTGGGGCCGGCGGTTTCCGGTGTCCGGATGGGGCCGTTGCGGTCCTCCCGGCCTCGGGTGGGCCATACGGTCTCCCTCGGCCCGCTCAGACAGTGGGTGGTGCTGTCGGCGGTCGTGCTGACCGGGTGGTTCCTCGTGGGCGGCCTGGCGGGATGGGTGGTTGGCCTGGCCACGGCCTGCGCCGCGCGGCGGTGGCAGCGGACGAGGCTCGGATACGCCTCGCGACTCGCCGCGGAGACCAAAGCCCGAATGGCGGAGGCCGCCCGCCAGCTGCCCATGGCGGCGGACCTGCTGGCGGCCTGCCTCTCCGCCGGTGCCGGTCCGGTGGAGGCGGCCGAGGCGGTGGGCGAGTCCCTGGGCGGTCCGGTGGGCGATCAGCTCGCCCGGACGGCTGCGGAGATCCGGCTCGGCGGAGACCCGGCCGTCGCGTGGGGGAGGTTCGGCGAGATACCGGGTGCCGCCGCCTTGGCCGGCTGCCTGGACCGGGCGGGCTCGTCCGGTGCGCCGGCGGCGGAGCCGGTGGCCCGGATCGCCGAGGCACTGCGGACCGAGCGGGCGAGGGCGGCCGTGGCGCGGGCGCAGCGGGCCGGCGTGATGGTCACCGCGCCTGTGGGGCTCTGCTTCCTCCCCGCGTTCCTGTCGGTCGGGGTGGCGCCCGTGGTGATCGGGCTGGCCGGGGGCCTGCTCCAGCCGGCGTAGTCCGGAAGGCGAAGACGTAAGAGCAGTTCAGTCGTGTCGTACGTAATCGATGTGTCGGGGGTTTGAAGTGATGCGCAAGATCAAGAACTGGACGCGATCCGTGGTCCGTCTCGCACGGTCTCGGGCCGACAGCGGAATGACGACGTCGGAGTACGCGGTGGGCACGATCGCGGCCTGTGCGTTTGCCGCGGTGCTCTACAAGGTCGTCACCAGTGCCGCGGTGATGTCTCAGCTGCAGTCGCTGCTGAAGGGCGCGCTCGATGCGAAGTTCTGAGGCGGGCGCGGGGGCCGCCGGGGCGGCGGGTCCGCAGGTCGGTTCGGGCGGGGGAGAACGGGCGGCGCGGGGGCGCCGTGGCGGACGACAGGAGCTTCGGCGATCGGGGAGCGGTGACGGCGGAAGCCGCCATGGTGATCCCGGTGCTGACGCTGTTCGCTCTGGCCCTGCTGTGGGCGTTGATGGCTGCGTCGGCCCAGATTCGTTGCGTGGACGCGGCCCGGGCCGGGGCCCGTGCCGCGGCCCGTTCGGAGCCCGCTCCCCAGGTGCGGGAAGCCGCTCTCTCCGCCGCGCCCGGCGGGGCTTCGGTCGAGGTGGAGCGGGCCGGACAGCTGTGGCGGGTGACGGTGACCGCTCCGACGCCCGGGCCCGGGCGCCTCTCCGTGAGGCTGAGAGCGGAGGCAGCGGCCGCGGCTGAGGATGCGCCGGTGCCTGACGCGGCGGCTGCCGCGGGGGCGCCGAATCCGGCGGCGGAAGGGGGCGGTCGGTGACGGGACGGGGCCGTTGCCGGTGGGGTGGGGCCTCGGCGCGGTGGCGAGGGCGGTGTCGGATGTCGGTGGGGGATCAGGGGATGGCGACCGTTTGGGCGGCGGTGACCACGGCGACACTGTGCACCGTGTTCGCGGTGGTCCTGGCGCTCGGGCAGGCGGTGGCCGCCCGGCACCGGGCCGGGGGCGCGGCCGATCTGGCGGCGCTGGCGGCGGCGGACCGGGCGCTCGAAGGCGTGGAGCCGGCCTGCGCGTCGGCCGAGGAGGTGGCCAGGGCGCAGGGGGCGGAGGTGGTGCGGTGCGCGGTGCTGGGAGAGGTCGCCGATGTGACGGCCCGGGTGCGGTTCGGGCCGTACGCGCCGGAGGTCAGGTCCCGGGCGGGGCCGGCGGGGGAGGCTCCGTCGGGCGGTCCGCCGGTCCGGGCGGGCCGGGATCAGCGGGGCGGCCCGGACCGGATCGGCCGGGCGGCCCGGGCCCCCGCCGTAGCGCCCGCGTCGTCGTCCTTGCCCAGCCCGCTCGGCGCTCAGCCCAGCCCGCTCGGCGCTCCGCCCGGGCCGTCGGTCTCGCCCGCCCCGTCCGGCGCGGAGCGCAGGAGTTCCGTGAGGAGGCGGACGGCGCCTCGTTTGTGCAAGGGGTCGTTGCCGTTGCCGCACTTGGGGGACTGGATGCAGGACGGACAGCCCGCGTCGCACTCGCAGGACGCGATGGCCAGGCGCGTGGCCGACAGCCACTCGCGGGCGGTGTGGAAGGCGCGCTCGGCGAATCCGGCGCCGCCCGGGTGGCCGTCGTACACGAAGACCGTGGGCAGCAGGGTGTCGGGGTGCAGCGGGACGGACACCCCGCCGATGTCCCAGCGGTCGCAGGTGGCGAAGAGGGGCAGCATGCCGATCGAGGCGTGCTCGGCGGCGTGGAGCGCGCCGCCGAGGATCTCCGGGTTGATCCGGGCCGCGTCGAGCTGGTCCTCGGTCACCGTCCACCAGACGGCGCGGGTGCGCAGGGTGCGGGGCGGCAGGTCCAGCTTGGTCTCGCCGAGCACCTCGCCGGTGATCAGCCTGCGGCGGAGGAAGGAGACGACCTGGTTGGTGACCTCGACGGACCCGTAGCAGAGGCGGCCGTCCCCCCAGGGGATCTCGGTGTCGGTGTCCAGGACGGCGATGGAGGTGGTGTCGCGGGCGGTGGTCGAGTACGGCGGGTCGGCCTGTTCGACCAGGGCCACGGAGTCCTCCAGGTCCAGTTTGCGGACCAGGTAGGAGCGGCCCTGGTGGAGGTGGACGGCGCCCTCGTGCACGGCGCTGTGGGCGGCGGACTCGTCCACGGTGCCCAGCAGCCGGCCGGTGCCCTCCTCGACGATCTGGACGGGGCGGCCGCCCTCGCCCCGGATGTCGGTGAGGTCGGCGGCCCGCTCGCGCCGGGTCCAGTGCCAGCCCGAGGGCCGTTTGCGGAGCAGTCTGGCGGTCTCGAGCTGGGGGAGGAGCCCGGGCGCGGTCGGGCCGAAGAGCTGGAGGTCGTTCTCGGTGAGCGGAAGCTCCGCGGCGGCGGCGCAGAGGTGGGGGGCGAGGACGTACGGGTTGTCCGGGTCCAGGACGGTCGACTCCACGGGCTGCTCGAACAGGGCCTCGGGGTGGTGGACGAGGAAGGTGTCCAGCGGATCGTCGCGGGCCACCAGGATGGCGAGGGCGCCCTGACCCGCCCGTCCGGCCCGGCCCGCCTGCTGCCAGAGGGACGCCCTCGTTCCCGGGTAGCCGGATATGACGACGGCGTCCAGCCCGGAGACGTCGATGCCCAGTTCCAGGGCGGTGGTGGCGGCGAGGCCCAGGAGGTTGCCGGAGTGCAGGGCGCGTTCCAGGGCGCGGCGTTCCTCGGGGAGGTACCCCCCGCGGTAGGCGGCGACCCGGGAGGGCAGGGTGCGGTCGACCTCGGCGAGGCGTTCCTTGGCGATGACGGAGATCAGCTCGGCGCCGCGCCGGGACCGTACGAAGGCGACCGAGCGGACGCCCTGGACGGTGAGGTCGGTGAGCAGGTCGGCGGTCTCGGCCGTGGCGGTACGGCGTACGGGGGCACCCTTCTCGCCGTGCAGCTCGGTCAGCGGGGGTTCCCACAGGGCGAAGACCAGTTCGCCGCGCGGGGAGGCGTCGTCGGCCACCTCCGTGACGGGGAGGCCGGTGAGGCGGCCGGCCGCGAGGGCGGGCTCGGCGGAGGTGGCGGACGCGAGGAGGAAGACGGGATCGGAGCCGTAACGGGCGCAGAGGCGGCGGAGCCGGCGCATCACCTGGGCGACGTGGGAGCCGAAGACGCCCCGGTAGGTGTGGCACTCGTCGATGACGACGTAGCGCAGGGAGCGCAGGAAGGAGGACCAGCGGGGGTGTGACGGGAGGATGCCCCGGTGCAGCATGTCGGGGTTGGTGAGGACGTAGTTGGCGTACTGGCGCACCCACTCGCGTTCCTCGACCGGCGTGTCGCCGTCGAAGACGGCGGGCCGGATGCCGTTGCCCAGCGGGGCGGCCAGCGTCTTGACCGAGCGTCGCTGGTCGGCGGCCAGCGCCTTCGTGGGGAGAGGTAGAGAGCGGTGGCGCCGCGCCCGTTCGGGGCCTCGGAGCCGTCCAGGAGGGCGCTGAGGACCGGGGCGAGGTAGGCCAGGGACTTGCCGGACGCCGTTCCGGTGGCGATCACGACGGACGTGCCGTCCAGTGCGTGCTCCGCGGCGGCCGTCTGATGGGCCCAGGGGTGGTCGATGCCTGCCTTCTGGATGGCGGCGATCACTTCCGGACGGATGCGGTCGGGCCAGACTGCATGGGTTCCCGTACGAGGGGGCAAGTGCTCCGTATGAGTGATGCGCGCGGACCGGCCCGCCCCTGCGGCGAGCCGGTCGAGGACCATGTCGGGAGAGGGGCGGGAGCCCCCACTCCCCGGGGGTCGACTGGGGCGTTGATTCTTGGCCATCGGCACCGAGTGTGTCACTGGCGAGGCGGACAATGGTCCGAAGGCGTCGTGCATGGCTGCCGGTAAGTGATTGAATGCCATCGCGGCTGGCGATCCGTCCCCCGGCTCCGTCGGGGAGACCGAGGGGCGACCGCTCGATAGCAAGGTGCTGGAGGATCCGTGGACCTGTCCTTGTCGACTCGCAATGTGTCCGGCCCTGGTGGCGACCGTACGGTCGTCGAGGTCGGTGGCGAGATTGATGTGTATACCGCGCCCAAGCTGCGCGAGCAGTTGGTCGAGTTGGTGAATGACGGCAGCTACCACCTGGTTGTCGACATGGAAGGCGTCGACTTCCTCGACTCCACCGGCCTCGGCGTGCTCGTGGGCGGCCTGAAGCGGGTGCGTGCCCATGAGGGCTCGCTGCGCCTGGTGTGCAACCAGGAGCGCATTCTCAAGATTTTCCGGATCACCGGTCTGACCAAGGTGTTCCCGATTCACACCACGGTCGACGAGGCCGTCGCGGCCACCGACTGACCTCCGGTCCGGCGCCGGGCCGGTTCGTGCCGGTCCGGCGGTGGCCGGCCTGCGGCGGCTCCCCCGGGAGTCCGCCGGGGCGGCGGTGTTCGTCCCGCCGCGGTCGGCGGGGTGCGCCCGGGCTGCCGGGATCACCCGGTCGGCGGCCCGGGGCCGATTTATTTGTCAGCCGTATTCGTCAGCCGCCCGATCCGTCCGGGAGAGACCGCTTGGCGCCGGGAGCCAGGGCCCGCAGAGGGAACCGGGGCTTCGGGCCGCGCGGCCTGTCCCCGGCATGCACATACGTACGTTCGAGGGGGATCGCATGGCCACCGTTGAACTCCGCTTCAGCGCCCAGCCCGAACACGTCAGGACCGCCCGTCTCGTGGCGGCGGCCGTGGCGCGCAGGGCCGGAGTCGACGAGGCCGTGCTCGACGAGGTCCGCCTCGCCGTGGGCGAGGCGTGCAGCCGCGCCGTCGGCCTGCACCGCAGCCACGGCATCACCGCTCCTGTCACGGTCCGCCTGATCGAGGAGGAGAAGACCTTCGCCATCGAGGTGGGGGACGAGGTGCCGGGCCCCGGCGCCGACGGCTCCGTTCCCGGTGGTGTCTCCGGGCGACGCGGCGGAGGGCTCGATGAACCCGAGCCCGAAGCGGACGACGAGGACGAGATGGGCCTCGCGGTCATCAGTGGCCTCGTGGACGACGTGGAGGTCAGGTCCGGTGCGGATGGCGGAGTCATCCGGATGAGCTGGCCGAAGACGCCGGTCGCCGTCCTTCCCTGAGCGGTGCCGATGCGCGTCGTGAGCGATGCGTGATCAGTTCCCCTTCCGGCGTGGCCTTCTGACGCCACATCTGGTCGGCCCCTTCTCGCCCGAGTGAGGAATCGCTCGCGTGTTCCCCCTTGGTGAGGGCTGTCCGGGTGAGTTGCGTATCCCTCATTTCCCTTGGTGCAAATGGCTGCAAAAGCCCCCTTACCGGGCGCCTGGCACCCGGATGGAGGGCGTTCGGCGTGTAAGTTCCGGGGCCGAGAGCCTTGGAAGGGACCAAACCGGTGAACAAGAAGCTTGCAGCCGCGCTGTCCGGCGGTGCGGTACTCGTACTGGCACTGTCGGGCTGCAGCGACGACAGCGACGACAAGGTGAACGACTGGGCGAAGAAGGTCTGCGACCAGGTTCAGCCGCAGCTGCAGAAGATCGCGAACGCCAACGCGTCCATCCAGCAGCAGACCTCCGACAACAGCAAGCCCGCGGACGTCCAGAAGACCGACTCCGAAGCCTTCCAGCAGATCTCGCAGGCGTACAAGGCACTGGGATCGGCCGTCGATTCGGCGGGTCCGCCGCCGGTGGACGACGGAGAGACCACGCAGAAGGAGGCCGTGAAGGAACTGAACGCCTCCTCCGCGGCCTACGCGAAGCTCCAGAAGAAGGTCGACGATCTGGAGACGAAGGACCAGGGCAAGTTCGCCGACGGCCTCAAGGGCGTCGCGGAGGAGCTGAACAAGATCAGCACCAACGGTGACCAGGCGCTGCAGAAGTTGCAGTCCGGCGATGTCGGCACCGCGATGGCCAAGCAGGAGGGGTGCCAGAAGCCGACCGCCTCGGCGTCTCCCTCGGGCGGCTCGTCGGACGACTCCGAGCCCTCCGCCAAGCCTTCGACCGAGCCGTCGAAGGAAGCGTCTCCCTCCGCGTCCGCCGACAAGAAGGCGTAACCGGGCGGTCGGCGTCACGGCCCGCGCAGAACGTACGGAAACCGGGTGAGCGGCCCGGCCACCCCGGGGATGCCCGGTGCGGTGGCCGGGTCGCTGCCGTTGTCAGTGGGAGCCGTCACAATGGGGCTCGTGAGTAAGACCAGCCTTTTCGCAGCAGACCTTCCCGCGGCGGACCACGCGCACCGGCTCCGCGAAGCCCTGCTCGCGGCCGCGTTCACGGCCGACGGGCTCCTCGACCTGCTCGGTGCGCCCGCCTACGCCGCGCTGGCGCGCAGCGAGACGGTTCCGGCGTTGCGGGCCACGCGCGGTGACACGCCGCTCGACACGCTGGTGCGTCTCTTCCTCCTCCAGCGGCCCGTGCCCGTCGAGCGGGCGGCGGCCGTGCTCCCGCTGGAGGAGTGCGCGGCGGACGGCTGGCTGACCGAGTCGGCCGGCGAGGTGCGGGCGACCGTCGATGTGCGGCCGTACGGCGGGCCGGACGGCGAGGACTGGTTCATCGTCTCCGACCTCGGCTGCGCGGTCGGCGGCGCCGGCGGGATCGGCTCCCGCGAGAAGGGCGTCGTCCTCGGCATCGGCGGGGCCTCCACCACCCTGGCCGGGATCACCGTCCGCAAGCCCGTCGGCTCCGCACTCGACGTCGGTACGGGCTCCGGCATCCAGGCACTGCACGCCGCGCAGCACGCCACCAGGGTCACGGCGACCGACCTCAATCCGCGCGCCCTGGCCTTCACCCGGCTCACCCTCGCCCTGTCCGGCGCCGCCCCGGCCGACCTGCGCGAGGGCTCGCTGTACGAGCCGGTCGGCGCCGAGACCTTCGACCTGATCGTCTCCAATCCGCCGTTCGTCATCTCCCCGGGCGCCCGGCTCACCTACCGCGACGGCGGGATGGCCGGTGACGACCTGTGCCGGACCCTGGTGCGGCAGACCGGCGACCGGCTCAATGAGGACGGCTTCGCGCACTTCCTGGCCAACTGGGAGCACACCGAGGACGAGGAGTGGCAGGACCGGCTGCGCACCTGGGTCCCGGAGGGGTGCGACGCCTGGATCGTGCAGCGCGAGGTGCAGGACGTCACGCAGTACGCGGAGCTGTGGCTGCGCGACAGCGGCGACCACCGCACGGACCCGGCTGAGTACGAAGCGCGGTACGACGCCTGGCTGGACGAGTTCGAGGCGCGGCGGACCAAGGGCGTCGGCTTCGGCTGGATCACGCTGCGGAAGTCCGCCGCGGCCGCCGCCGGGAGCCCCTCCGTCGTGATCGAGGAGTGGCCGCACGCGGTGGAGCAGCCGCTCGGACCCGCCGTCGAGGCGCACTTCGCCCGCCAGGACTATCTGCGCGAGCAGGACGACGCCGCGCTCCTCGCCGCCCACTTCACCCTGGCCGCCGAGGTGGTCCAGGAGCAGGTGGGGCTCCCCGGCGCGGAGGACCCGGAGCATGTGGTGCTCCGTCAGAACCGCGGCATGCGCCGCGCCACCAAGGTCGACGCGGTCGGCGCCGGGTTCGCCGGTGTCTGCGACGGCTCGCTGCCCGCAGGGCGCATCCTCGACGCCATCGCCCAGCTGATGAACGAGGACCCGGTGCTGCTGAGGGACCGCACCCCGCAGGCCATCCGGCTGCTGGTCGAGGAGGGCTTCCTGGAGCCGCTGCCCCCGGGCGGGCGGTGACCGGATGATCCGGATCGAGCTGGACGAGGCGTCGCTCGGCGCGACCCGTATCGCGATCAGCCCGTTGTGGGACGCCTTCTGCAGCCTCCACCTCGCGATGCCGCACCGCCATCCCTCCCGTCCTTACGAGGAGTGGGTGGTGCGGGCCCGCGAGGTGCTGCGCGAGGACGACCGGACGCATCCGCTCCGGCTGCTGATCGACGGCCCCCACCAGTTCCCCGACTTCATGCTGCCCCGGCCGGTCGGGGCCACCGCCGTCGAGACGGAGCTGAACGCCGTACGGACGACGCCGGCCGACGTCGTACGCGCGGGGATCGCCGAGCACTACGCGGGCCTCGAGGACCATCCGTACGTACGCCCCTATCTCGCCGATCCCGAAGGCGCGTGCGCGGAGCTCGCCGATGCGTACGCGGCGTACTGGGAGGGCGCGATGGCCGCCCACTGGCCCGTCATGCGCCGCCTGGTCGAGGACGAAGTGCTCATCCGGGCGCGGACCTTCGCCACCGAGGGCATCGACGCGCTCTTCACCGGCCTGGAGAGCCGGGCCAAGTGGCAGCCGCCGGTCCTGGAGCTGACGAAGCACATCGACGCGGAGTACCGGGCCGGCGAGCGGCGGCTCCTGCTCGTGCCCCTCGTCTTCGCGGAGGGCTGCCGGCTCTACTCCACCGACGACCCCGAGGTCCTGACGGTGTCCTTCCAGGCGCGTGGCGCGGGCGCCCTGCGCGAGCGGCCGGCCGAGCGCGCCGACAGCGGAGACCGGCTCGGGCTGCTGCTGGGCCGGGGCCGGGCCTCCGTCCTGCGCCAGCTCGGCGGACCGCTCACCACCGCCGGGATAGCCGACCGGCTCGGGCTCGCGCCGAGCACGGTCTCCGAGCACCTGTCCGCCCTGGCCGAGGCCGATGTCGTCACCCGGCACCGGATAGGCCGCAGCGTCTACTACCAGCTCACCGACACCGGCCGTGCCCTCCTCGCACTGCTCTCGGGGGAAGACGTTCTGCGCGCGGTCTCGTAGGAGGAGGCGCGGACGATTCGGGGGCTTCCGAATCGATGGCGGGGGCGGCGACGGCGGACCTAGCGTCCGGGCCATGCTTGCGATCGAGGCGAAGAACCTGCGCCGCACCTACACCAGCCGGACCGGCTTCCTGCGTCCGCGCCGCACCGAGACCGAAGCCGTGCGGGGGGTGACCTTCGAGGTGGCGCGCGGTGAGCTCTTCGGGCTCCTCGGGCCGAACGGCGCGGGCAAGACCACCACCATCAAGATGCTCAACACCCTGCTGCTGCCCACCTCCGGCACGGCCCGGGTGCTGGGCCACGACGTGGCGTCCGACCCGGTCGCCGTACGCCGCCGGATCGGCTACGTCTTCGGCGGCGACCGGGGCCTGTACGACCGGCTTTCCGCCCTCGACAACCTGCGCTACTTCGCCGAACTGTACGGAGTCGAGCCCCGGGACAAGAAGCGGCGGATCGCCGGACTCCTCGACCTGGTCGGCCTCGCCGGGCGCGAGAAGGAGCGCGTCGAGGGGTACTCGCGGGGCATGCGGCAGCGGCTGCACATCGCGCGCGGCCTGCTGCACAGCCCCGACGTCCTGTTCCTCGACGAACCCTCCATCGGCGTGGACCCGGTGGCGGCGCGCGACCTCCGCCGCACCGTCGCCGATCTGCGCGCCGACGGCACCACGGTGCTGCTGACCACGCATTACATGGCGGAGGCCGACGAGCTGTGCGACCGGATCGCCGTCATCGCGGGCGGCACGATCAGGGCGCTCGGCACCCCGGACCGGCTCAAGTCCCGCGTCCAGGAACGCGGCATCCTGGAGATCGAGGCGTACGGGGCGGGCGAGGACCACCTCGAACGCATCCGCGCCCTGGCCGGTGTGCACGGCGTGGCCGCCGAGGACCGGGGCAGCCGGCAGGCCGTCATCGTGCAGACGGAACACGGCGCCGACCTGCACGGACAGGTCCTCGCGGCGCTCGACGGGGTCCGGATCGGACGGGTCGTCACCCGGGAACCGACGCTGGAGGACGCCTACATCGCGATCGTGGAGGAGGCGGACGAGCCCTCCCGCGCGGAGCCCGCACCGACCGGGCCGGACCACGCCGGGCCGGACCCCGCCGAACCAGCCCCCGCCGGGCCAGCCCCCGCCGAACCGGCCCCCGCCGAACCGGGCTCCGGCTCCGACACCGACCACCGCCTCGGCGGCGAGGTCGCCGCATGACGCCCGCCCGGGCCCTGCGCCTGACCGCCGTCGGCGTGCGGACGCACGTCTCGTACATGAGCCGTTCGCCGCTGGAGATCACCTTCGCCGTCCTCGTGCCCCTGGTCTACGCGACGCTCTCCGTCTACCTCTTCCGCGCCGCCGACGACCCCGACCGGCTGCTGACCGCGGCCGTCGGAGCCGGGCTGATGGGCATCTGGTCGTCGGTCCTCTTCGGATCCGGCGGGGCCGTCCAGAACCAGCGCTGGCTGGGCACCCTGGAAACGCTCGTCGCCTCGCCCACCCCGCTCTCCCTCGTCCTGCTGCCCATCACCCTCGCCACCGCCGTCATCGGCACCTACGCCATGGGCGCCACGGTGCTCTGGGGCGCCGTGCTCTTCGACGTGCCGCTGGACTTCGCGCATCCGGTGCTCTTCCTGGCCGCCGTCCCGGTCTGCGTCCTCTCGCTCGGGATGATGGGGCTGCTGCTCGCCGCCACCTTCGTCCTGCTGCGCAACGCGAACGCGCTGGCCAACCCGCTGGACGCCCCCGTGTGGCTGCTCTCCGGAATGCTCGTGCCCATCACCGTGCTGCCGGACTGGACGCGTCCGGTCTCCTGGGCGCTCCCCACCACCTGGGGCTCCCGCGCGGTGCACGCGGCGACCTCCGGCGGGGCGGGCGCGGCCGAGGTGCTGGTCCCCATGGGCGCCGCCCTCGGACTCGGGGCGCTCTACGCGCTGCTCGCCGTCCTCGTGCTGGGACGCGTCGAACAGCGCGCGCGGGCCGCCGCGACCCTCGCCCTGGCCTGACCCGGCGCGCCGCCCGGGCCCCGCCTCCCCCTTCCGCCCCACCCCAGGAGTTGCCGCATGCCCACCCGTATCCCCCACGCGGATTCCGGTTCCGCACCCGGCCTCCACCGCCGGATCGTTTCCTCGGTCAGGCTCGTGGTGATCGGCGGTGCCCTCTCGTACCGGGCGCTCTTCAACTGGACGACACCGCCCATGTTCATCGGCACCCTGCTCGGCGGTCCGCTGCTGCAACTCCTCTTCTTCGTCTTCCTGGGGCGGCAGCTGGGCGTCGCCGACGACCGCTTCTACCTGCTCGGCAACGCCGTGATCTCCTCGTCCACAGCCTGTGTGTACGGCGGCACGATGGCCGTCGCCAACGAGCGGCGCTACGGGACGCTCGGCGCGGTCCTGCTCAGCCCCCGCCACCGTGCTCCGCTCTGGTTCGGCCGAGCCCTCCCGTATGTGCTGAACGGTCTCGTCATCAGCGTCTTCACGCTCTCCGCCGCTTGCCTCCTGCTCGGTCTGCGTATTCCGCTTGGGGCTCTGCCGGGGCTCGGCGCGGTCCTGCTCGCCGCCGCTGCCGGATGCTCCGCGTTCGGCCTGGCGCTGGGGGCGCTGGGGCTGCGGTTCCGGGACGTCTTCCTCGTATCGAACGTGGCCGCTTCCGTGCTCCTGCTCCTGACCGGGGCGAACGTGCCGCGGGAGGCCCTGCCGGGCTGGATGCGGGCCGTCGGGGACGTGCTGCCGCTGACTCACGCCGCCGACGCGGCGCGTCAGTTGTCCGCCGGGGCCGGGCTCGACGGCCGGGGCATCGCCGCGGAACTGCTGACCGGCGCCGGATACGCCCTGCTCGCCGTCGTACTGCTCGCCCTGTTCGAACGGGGGAGCAGGCGGCGCGCCACGCTCGACGTGATGTGACGGGATCTGCTGTTCACCCCGCGTTGGCGTCCGCGACGCTCCGCGGTGGGAGCCTCCCCGCGTATCCGAGACGTGGCAGGGGAAGAGGGAGGCGTACGGAATGGAGAGCGGGCCCGCTGTCCTCGCCGGAACGACGTTCGCGCTGTTCGGCGCGGCGCTGCTGCTGTGGACGGGGGCGTGCGTGCTGAACCGCGCGCCGGTGGCGTACGGGGTGCGCCCCCTCCTCTCCACCGCACTCGCCACCGTGTTCGGCGTACTTTTCCTCGTCCTCGGGGTGTGGTGCTTCGGTCGCGTGTGAGTGCGCCCATGTGGCAGGCGTACGAGGCCGGGCCGCTCCGGGAGCTGGGAGTGAGGCCGGAAACACGCCCGGGCCGCGTGCCCCTCGTGCCCCGCGCCCGCAGGGCGGTCCGGACCGTACCGAAACCCGCAGGCCGTGGCCGTGCGCGCGGCGGACCGAGCGGGCCGGGCGGCAGGAATGGCGGAAGTCGGGTTACCGTTCGAGTGGCCGTTGCGGGCTTTTGCCGTTTGACACGGGGGCGGGTTGTACCGTCACACTCCGCAGCGACAGCACTGTCGGCAGCGCCCTCGCGCTGCCCCGGATGCCCACCGAGCGTCGACCGGAGAGAAGAGCGAAGTTGTCCCCGACCAGCGAGACCGCACAGGGCGGCCGCCGACTCGTCATCGTCGAGTCCCCTGCCAAGGCGAAGACGATCAAGGGCTACCTCGGCCCCGGATACGTGGTCGAGGCGAGCGTCGGGCACATCCGCGACCTCCCGAACGGCGCCGCCGAGGTGCCCGACGAGTACACCGGTGAGGTGCGCCGGCTCGGCGTCGACGTCGAGAACGACTTCGAGCCGATCTACGTCGTCAATGCGGACAAGAAGGCCCAGGTCAGGAAGTTGAAGCAGCTTCTGGCCGAGTCCGACGAACTCTTCCTCGCCACCGATGAGGACCGCGAGGGCGAAGCCATCGCGTGGCACCTCCAGGAAGTCCTGCGGCCCAAGGTCCCCGTCCACCGGATGGTCTTCCACGAGATCACCAAGGACGCGATCCGCGCCGCCGTCGCCAACCCGCGCGAGCTGAACCAGCGCATGGTCGACGCCCAGGAGACCCGCCGCATCCTCGACCGCCTCTACGGCTACGAGGTCTCGCCGGTCCTGTGGAAGAAGGTCATGCCGAAGCTCTCGGCAGGCCGCGTCCAGTCCGTCGCCACCCGGCTCGTCGTCGAGCGGGAGCGCGAGCGCATCGCCTTCCGCTCCGCCGAGTACTGGGACCTGACCGGAACCTTCGCCACCGGCCGGGGCGGCGACGCCTCCGACCCCTCGACCTTCACGGCCCGGCTCAGCGCCGTCGACGGGCGGCGCATCGCCCAGGGCCGCGACTTCGGCGCGGACGGCCGGCTGAAGTCCGCCTCCGGCCAGACGCTGCACCTGGACGAGGCGAACGCCCGGGCCCTGGCCGCCGCGCTCGCGGACTCCTCGTTCGCCGTGCGGTCCGTCGAGTCGAAGCCGTACCGCCGCTCCCCGTACGCGCCCTTCCGTACGACGACCCTCCAGCAGGAGGCGAGCCGGAAGCTGGGCTTCGGGGCGAAGGCCACCATGCAGGTCGCGCAGAAGCTGTACGAGAACGGCTTCATCACCTATATGCGTACCGACTCCACGACCCTCTCGGACACCGCGGTCTCCGCGGCCCGGGCGCAGGTCACACAGCTGTACGGCGCCGACTACCTGCCCGAGAAGCCGCGTACGTACGCGGGCAAGGTCAAGAACGCGCAGGAGGCGCACGAGGCGATCCGCCCCTCCGGCGACCGCTTCCGCACCCCTGCCGAGACCGGCCTCACCGGGGACCAGTTCCGCCTTTACGAGCTGATCTGGAAGCGGACCGTCGCCTCCCAGATGAAGGACGCGACCGGTAACTCGGTCACCGTCAAGATCGGCGGCCGGGCGAGCGACGGGCGGGACGCCGAGTTCTCCGCGTCCGGCAAGACGATCACCTTCCACGGCTTCATGAAGGCGTACGTCGAGGGCGCCGACGACCCGAACGCCGAGCTGGACGACCGCGAGCGGCGGCTGCCGCAGGTCACCGAGGGCGACGCGCTGTCCGCCGACGAGATCTCGGTCGACGGCCACGCGACGAAGCCGCCGGCCCGGTACACCGAGGCGTCGCTGGTCAAGGAGCTCGAAGAGCGCGAGATCGGCCGGCCGTCGACGTACGCCTCGATCATCGGGACGATCCTCGACCGCGGCTATGTGTTCAAGAAGGGCACGGCCCTGGTGCCGTCGTTCCTCTCGTTCGCCGTGGTCAACCTGCTGGAGAAGCACTTCGGCCGGCTCGTGGACTACGACTTCACGGCCCGCATGGAGGACGACCTCGACCGCATCGCACGCGGTGAGGCCCAGTCCGTGCCGTGGCTGAAGCGGTTCTACTTCGGTACGCAGGAGGGCGACGACGCGGCCGGTGCGGGGGCGGCCTCCGACGCGGGCAACGGCGACGGCGACCACCTCGGCGGGCTCAAGGAGCTCGTCACCGACCTCGGCGCGATCGACGCGCGGGAGATCTCGTCCTTCCCCGTCGGCAACGACATCAAGCTTCGCGTCGGCCGCTACGGCCCGTACATCGAGCGGGGCGAGAAGGACTCCGAGGGCCACCAGCGCGCGGACGTCCCCGAGGACCTGGCCCCCGACGAGCTGTCCGTCGAGTACGCGGAGGAGCTGCTGGCCAAGCCGAGCGGCGACTTCGAACTCGGCGCGGACCCGGTCAGCGGGAACCAGATCATCGCGAAGGACGGCCGCTACGGGCCGTACGTCACCGAGGTGCTGCCCGAGGGCACGCCGAAGACCGGCAAGAACGCGGTGAAGCCGCGGACGGCCTCGCTGTTCAAGTCGATGTCGATCGACACGGTGACGCTGGCCGACGCGCTCAAGCTGATGTCGCTGCCGCGGGTGGTCGGGGTGGACGCCGAAGGCGTCGAGATCACGGCGCAGAACGGGCGCTACGGGCCGTACCTGAAGAAGGGCACGGACTCGCGGTCGCTGACGTCGGAGGACCAGATCTTCGACATCACGCTCGAAGAGGCGCTGGCGATCTACGCGCAGCCGAAGCAGCGGGGCGGGCCGCGGCGAAGCCGCCGCTGAAGGAGCTGGGCACGGATCCGGTGAGCGGGTCTCCGGTCGTGGTGAAGGACGGGCGGTTCGGTCCTTACGTCACCGACGGGGAGACGAACGCGACGCTGCGTACCGGGGACAGCGTCGAGGAGATCACGCCGGAGCGGGGGTTCGAGCTGCTGGCGGAGAAGCGGGCCAAGGGGCCGGCGAAGAAGAAGACGACGAAGAAGGCTGCGGCGAAGAAGGCGCCGGCGAAGAAGGCTGCGGCTACGAAGAAGGCTGCGGCGAAGAAGACGACGGCGGCGGCGGCTAAGAAGACTGCGGCGAAGAAGGCTGTCGCCAAGAAGGCTGCGGCGGAGGAGTAGGGGGCGGGGCGGGGCGGGGCGCCTGCGGCGGGCTGTTCCCCTACCCGCCCCTTCCCGAAACCGGGTCTCTGCCCCGGGCCCCGCGCCTCAAATGCCGGCGGGGCTGGGTTTCCGCGGCGGGGTGGGTTTCGGGGCTCTGCCCCGGGCCCCGCGCCTCAAACGCCGGCGGGGCTGGGTTCCGCGGCGGGGCCTGGTTGGGTGTTTGTTCGGGTGGGGGCACGGGGGGTGTGGGTGTCCCGTTAGGCTGGGCGGATGACGCGAGCCGAGCAGCCTACGGTCGTGAGCCCCACCTCCGACGCACTTGCCGCAGACTCACGCGAGCGCGCCGTACGAGCCCTGTTGCGTGTTCCTCCGCTGAAGCGGTTGTGGAGCGCACAGCTCGTCGGCGGTACCGGCGATGCACTCGCCCTTCTCGTGCTGGTGCTGCTGTCGCTGCAAGCGGCGGTTCTCGAGGGCTCATTCGGGACCGGATACCGGGGGGCGGCCTTTGCCGTCGCCGCCGTGTTCGGGGCCCGGATCATTTCCACCCTGCTCTTCGGAGCCGTACTTCTGGGGCCGTTGACGTCGCTCACGGCGCCGGGCGGGCCGGTCGACCGGCGGTGGCTGATGATCGGGGCCGACGCGGTGCGGCTCCTGCTGCTCGTCGTCGCGCCCCTGTGGATCGACTGGACGCCCTCCAACGCGCTCACGATGATCCTGGTCACCGTCTTCGTGTCCGGGGTGGCCGAGCGGCTCTGGACCGTCGCCAAGGAGAGCGCGGCGCCCGCGCTGCTGCCCGCCCCGCCGATCGAGGGCGCCGCCGTGCGGCCGCTGCCGGACCACCTCGACGCGCTGCGCCGGCTGTCCCTGCGTACGGACTTCGCGGCCGTTCCCCTCGCCGCGGCCGTCCTGCTGGTCGCCACGGTGATCGGCAGTCTGCTGGGCTCCGGCCTGGACTGGTTCTCGTTCCATCAGGCGGCCCTCGGCTCGTACGTGGCGGCCGGGCTGTTCTCCGCCTCCGTCTCCATCCTGTACTTCCTGGAACTGCCCGGTACGCAGACGCCCCGCCCGCGCTCGCCCCTGGAGGGGTTGCGCCGGCCGTCCGCGGGGAACGGCCCCGACAAGGGCCGCACCGGTTCCATCCCGCTGATCGTCGCCACCTGCGCGGCGGTCGCCGGAGCCGTCGCGGCCGCGGCCGCCGTCGCCGTGCTGCACGCCAGCGACCTCGGCGGCGGGCCCGTCACCCTCGCCCTGCTGGTCCTCGCCCTCACCGGCGGTACGGGTGTGGGTATCCGTACGGCGGGGAAGGTGCTGCCCACCCTGTCGCGGCGGCGGATGCTCTCGTTCGCCACCGCCGTCACCGGCATCGCCCTCCTGGCGATGGGCCTCGTCCCGGACACCGCGACCGTCGTCCTGCTCGCCGTACTCGCCGGATACGCGGCGGGCGTCGCCGCGAACACCGGTCATGTCCTCGTCGACCAGGAGACCGAGGAGGCCCGCCGGTCCAGGATCGGCGAGCACCTCCAGGCCGTCGTCCGGATCCTCATCGCCCTCGGCGCGGTCGGCGGGCCCCTGGTCGCCGCGGCCATCGGCACCCACCGGCTGACCATCGGCGACTTTGTCTTCGCGCACGGCGGCGCCGCGTTCACCCTGATGCTGGTCGGCGCCCTGCTGCTGCCCGTCGCGGTCATCGTCCTCGCGAAGACCGACGACCGTTCCGGCGTACCGCTGCGGCGCGATCTGCGGGAGGCGCTGCGCGGCGGAGATCCGGCCGTCGCGCCCGCCGCGAACGGCTTCTTCATCGCCCTGGAGGGCGGCGACGGAGCCGGCAAGTCCACCCAGGTCGAGGCGCTCGCCGCGTGGATCCGGGCCAAGGGCCACGAGGTCGTCGTCACCCGTGAACCGGGCGCGACGCCGATCGGTAAGCGGCTGCGGTCCATCCTGCTCGACGTGTCGTCGGCCGGGCTCTCCAACCGGGCCGAGGCCCTGCTGTACGCCGCCGACCGCGCCGAGCACGTCGACTCGGTCGTTCGCCCGGCCCTGGAGCGCGGCGCCGTCGTCATCTCCGACCGCTACATCGACTCGTCCGTCGCCTACCAGGGCGCGGGCCGCGATCTGGCGCCCACCGAGATCGCCCGCATCTCGCGCTGGGCGACGAGCGGCCTCGTACCGCATCTGACCGTCCTGCTGGACGTCGCGCCCGAGACCGCGAGGGAACGGTTCACCGAGGCGCCCGACCGGCTGGAGTCCGAGCCTCCGGAGTTCCACGCCCGGGTGCGTGCCGGCTTCCTGACCCTGGCCGCCGCCGACCCGACGCGCTACCTCGTGGTGGACGCCGCGCAGGAACCGGAGGCCATCACCACCGTCGTACGCCACCGCCTCGATCAGGTCCTGCCGCTCTCCGAGGCCGAGATCAAGGCCCGCGAGGAGGCCCGCAAGGCCGCCGAGGAGGAGGCCAGGCGCCGGGCCGAGGAAGAGGCCGCCCGCAAGGCCGAGGAGGAGCGGCTGGAGCGCGAGCGGCAGGAACAGCTCGCCAAGCTCCGCGCCGAGGAGGAGGAGCGCAAGCGCCGCGAGGAGGAGGAAGCCCGCCGCCGCGAGGCCGAGCGCCAGGCGGAGGAGGCCCGGCAGCGCGCCGAAGAGGCCCGGCGCCGGGCCGAGGAGGAGGCCGCCCGCAAGGCCGAGGAGGAGCGGCAGCAGGCCGAGGAGGCCCGCCGCGTCGCCGAGGCCGAGCGCGCGCGCCGCGAGGCCGAGGAGGCGGCGTACGAAGCGGAGCAGGCCCGTCTGCGCCGGCAGGCGGAAGAGGAATCCCGGCTCCGCAAGGAGGCCGAGGCCGCGCGACTGGAGAAGCAGCGCAAGGCCGAGGAGGCCCTGATCCGGGCCGAGGCCGCCCGTCGCCAGGCGGAAGCGGAGGCCCAGGCGAAGGCCCGGGCCGATGCGGCTGCCGCCGAGGAGCGGGCCCGTGAGCGGGCCGCCCGCGAGGAGGAGGCCCGCGCCCTGGCCGCCCAGCAGGAAGCCCGCGCCCGGGCTGCCCGCGAGGAGGAGTCCCGGCTGCGGCAGGACTCCGGGGGCCCCTCGGAAGGCAAGGGTTCCGGCAGCGGCGACGAGGCCGCCGGGCCCGACAACGAGCTGACCGTGCCCACGCCGATCGTGGACCCGAACGAGATCACGCAGCCCGTACCGGCGCCCGGGAAGCCGGCCTCCGGTTCCGGCCGGGGACGCGGGCCCTGGCCGTCCGACCAGGACGAGACGACCGTGATCCCGAAGTTCTCGGACGACTCCGAGGAGACGACGGTGCTGCCGGCCGTACCGGTTTCCGACCCGGCCGACCGCGTGCCGCGCGGCATGTTCCGGGACGAGCGGCAGGCGGAGGGCGACAACGAGCGCACCCGTGAGCTGCCGCAGATCACCGACCCGGATGCGCAGCAGCAGCGGCCCCGGCGCCCCCGGCCCGACTGGGCGGAGGAGACCCCGCTGGACGACCTGCCCAGCCTGGCCGACGAGCTGCTCGGCGGTTACGACGACGAGGGCCCGGAGTCCTCGGGCGGCCGGGGACGACGGCCCCGCCGCTGACCTTCCGGCGCCGACGGAAGTACGCCGATGGCCCCGCGCCCTCCACGGGTGCGGGGCCATCGGCGTCCGTGTTGTCAGACCCGTCCCTCACAATGGGAGACCGGAGCGACGAGAGCCACGCGTCGAGCGAAGCGGAAAGGCGGTGCCCCCATGTCCGTGTGGGACGACCTGGTCGGCCAGGACCGGGTGCAGGAGCAGCTGAGCGCCGCCGCCCGGGACGCCGATGTGCTGGTCACCGCCGACGCGGCGGGGGAGCCGGTGCCGCCCGGCTCGAAGATGACGCACGCCTGGCTGTTCACCGGCCCGCCGGGCTCCGGGCGCTCCACCGCCGCCCGGGCCTTCGCCGCCGCGCTCCAGTGCACGAGCCCCGACCGCGCGCTGGGCGGGGCGCCGGGCTGCGGCTTCTGCGACGGCTGCCACACCAGCCTCATCGGTACGCACGCGGACGTCGACGTGATCCGCACCGACCTGCTCTCCATCGGTGTGAAGGAGACCCGTGAGCTGGTCCGACGCGCCCAGCTCTCACCGGCCGTCGGGCGCTGGCAGGTCATCGTCATGGAGGACGCCGACCGTCTCACCGAGGGCGCGGGCAACGTCCTGCTGAAGGCCGTCGAGGAGCCCGCCCCGCGCACGGTGTGGCTGCTCTGCGCGCCCTCGCTGGAGGACGTGCTGCCGACGATCCGGTCGCGGTGCCGCCACCTCACGCTGCGGACGCCGCCGGTCGACGCGGTCGCCGATGTCCTGGTGCGCAGGGACGGCATCGACCCGGAGCGGGCCGCCGCCGCCGCCCGCGCGACGCAGGGGCACATCGGCAGGGCGCGCCGCCTCGCCACGGACGAGCGGGCCCGGGCGCGGCGGGCCGCGGTGCTGAAGCTGCCGCTGCGCGTCGAGGACATCGGGGGCTGCCTCAAGGCGGCGCAGGAGCTGATCGACACCGCGACCGAGGACGCGAAGCAGGCGTCCGAGGAGGTCGACGCGAAGGAGACCGAGGACATGAAGGCGGCGCTCGGGGCCGCCGCCGGGGGCCGGATGCCGCGCGGGACGGCCGGGGTGATGAAGGAGCTGGAGGACAAGCAGAAGCGCCGTAAGACCCGCACCCAGCGCGACAGCCTCGACCTGGCGCTCACCGAGCTGACCGGCTTCTACCGCGATGTGCTCGCCCTGCAGTTCGGCTCGCGGATCGCGATAGCCAACGCCGATGCCGAGGACGCCCTGGACCGCGTCGCCCGCGCGTCCACCCCGGAGCGCACGCTGCGCCGGATCGAGGCGGTGTCGGCCTGCCGCCGCGCCCTGGACCGCAATGTGGCGCCGCTGCTCGCGGTGGAGGCGATGACGATGGCGCTGCGCGCCGGCTGAGGGGCAGGGCGCGGCGCATCACCCGAAAGAGGCGGGAATCGGGTGTGCGGTGAGGGGGCGGCTACGCTCCGGGCATGGACACCAGGCGCCCGTTCCGCACTCTTGCCCTCGCGCTCGGCACTGCCGGCCTGCTCGTCTCCGGGTGCAGCGGCGGAGACTCGTCGTCCGGAGCCGCGTCCTCCGCCGACGCCGGGTCCGCGTCGCCGTCGGCGGTCCCGGCCGGCCTGAAGCCGTACTACGCGCAGCACCTCAGCTGGCGGGACTGCGGTGTCAGCGGCTTCCAGTGCACGACGATGAAGGCGCCGCTGGACTACGCGAAGCCGGACGGCGACGCGATCAAGCTCGCCGTCTCGCGCAAGAAGGCGACCGGCCCCGGCAAGCGGATCGGCTCCCTCCTGGTCAACCCGGGCGGCCCCGGCGGATCGGCCATCGGCTACCTCCAGGGCTACGCGGGAATCGGTTACCCGGCTCAAGTGCGGGCCCGCTACGACATGGTGGCCGTGGACCCCCGCGGGGTGGCGCGCAGCGAGCCCGTCGAGTGCCTGACCGGGCCGCAGATGGACGCGTACACGCAGGTGGACCAGACCCCGGACGACGCCGCCGAGGTCACGAAGCTGAGCGGCGCCTTCGAGAAGTTCGCCTCGGGCTGCGAGAAGCGCTCGGGCGAGGTGCTGCCGCATGTCTCGACCGTGGAGACCGCCCGCGACATGGACATGCTGCGCGCCCTGCTCGGCGACGAGCGGCTGAACTATGTGGGGGCGTCGTACGGGACGTTCCTGGGGGCGACGTACGCCGAGCTGTTCCCCGGCCGCACCGGCCGCCTGGTCCTCGACGGGGCGATGGACCCCTCGCTCTCGTCCGTGGAGATGAACCGGGCGCAGACGGCGGGGTTCGAGACGGCGTTCCAGTCGTTCGCGAAGGACTGCGTGCGGCAGAAGGACTGCCCGCTCGGGAGCACGTCCGCCTCCGATGCGGCGGACCGCCTGAAGAAGCTCTTCGACCGCCTGGACGCGGACCCGATCCCCACGGGCGAATCGCGCGAGCTGGGCGAGTCGCTCGCCACGACGGGCGTGATCGCGGCCATGTACGACGAGTCGGCCTGGCCCCAGCTGCGCGCGGCGCTGACCGGTGCCGAGTCCGGCGACGGCTCCGGGCTGCTGGCCCTGGCCGACAGCTACTACGAGCGGGAGCCGAGCGGTAAGTACACCAATCTGATGTTCGCCAACGCCGCGGTGAACTGCCTCGACCTCCCGCCCGCCTTCACCGGCCCCGAGGCCGTCGAGAAGGCCCTCCCCTCCTTCGAGAAGGCGTCCCCGGTCTTCGGCAGGGGCTTCGCCTGGGCGGCCCTGAACTGCGCCCACTGGCCCGCCCCCGCCACCGGCACCGCCCACCGCATCGAGGCGAAGGGCGCCGCCCCCATCGTCGTCGTCGGCACCACCCGCGACCCGGCCACCCCGTACGCCTGGGCCGAGTCCCTGGCCGACCAGCTCTCCTCGGGCACCCTCCTCACCTACGAGGGCGACGGCCACACCGCGTACGGGCGCGGCAGCGACTGCGTCGACACGGCGATCAACACGTACCTCCTGGAGGGCACCCCGCCGACCGAGGCCAAGAAGTGCACCTGACCTGCGTAAACGGTGCCGAAGCGGGGTGGTTCGGAGCACCCCCGGAAACTGTGTAGACTTGGCGTCGCTGCTGATCGCATCATGGTGCGAACAGGGCGCGCCGCCTTAGCTCAGTTGGCCAGAGCAACGCACTCGTAATGCGTAGGTCTCGGGTTCGAATCCCGAAGGCGGCTCCGTTGAACCCCAGGTCGGGCATCCGGCCTGGGGTTTTTTGGTTTCGTTGGCATGAGGGCCGCGGCCGGCTGTTGGGCGGAACGTCATGAGGGGCGGCTGCCGGGGGGTCCGGTAGTAGAGATCTCTAGTGCCCGGATGCGTGTGTGGAGCGGGGGGTGCGTGGACATGAGCCGGCCCAGTGGGCCCTGGGCCCTTTCCTCCATGTCGGCGCCCCGGTTCAGGTAGTCGGTGAATACGGTGATCAGCATCGGGCCGTACCCGATCTCCGCGGCGAACCTGTCGGCGCGCAGTTCGCCGTGCCGGCCGGTCCGGGCGACGAGCAGGGGGATCGCGAGCAGGGCGAGCGCCGGCGGGAAGGCGAAGGCGATGGCGATCGCGAAGCCGCCGATCACCAGGACCAGGATGGCCGCGGCCAGGACGGAGAACTCCGCCGCCACGGCCACGGCGAACACCGTCACGTACGTCGCGATGATCATCGCGATCCGGGCAGGGAGCCCGTAGTAGACGCCGAGGAGTCCGGCCCAGGTGTGGCCGTTGACGTGGTGCCCCAACTCGTGGGCCAGGACGGCGGACAGCCGGTCCGGAGTGAGCCGGTTCAGGGAATCGCGGGTCACGCCGACCATGTGGCCCGCCGCGCCGAAGGCGTTGACTTCGTCGCTGTCCTCGATCCACAGGTCGTAGCGCGAGCCGTCCAGGCCGGCCCGCCGGGTGACCTCGTCCCACAGGGGCTGAAGGCGCGCGAGCTCGGCGGCGGTGGGCGGGCGCACCTTGTAGAAGAGCCTTGCCACCACGCGCTCGGTGGGGCGGTGGAACATCAGGGCGCCGGAAGCGAGCCAGGCGAGGATGAGCGATGTGCCCAGCCACGTCGGGAGGATCAGGGAGATCATCCAGACGATCAGGAGGCTCGCCAGCAGGTGGGGCAGGTGCAGCAGGAGCGTGGTGATGCTCGACGAGTCCACCCTGCGACGCGTGGGCGGCGGCGCCGCGGGGTCGTACGGGGGCGGGGGCCATACGCCGGGTATGTGGGGATCCTCGGAAGGCGGCGGTGGCGGAACGGGGCCGGGGTGGTCCGGCGGGGGCTGCGGGCGGGCCCGCTGCTCGTGCGGGTGGGGCGGCGGCGACCGGAAGGCGTTCGCGCCCGGCACTCCGCCGGGACCCGCGGGCTGACGCGGTTGCCGGGGATCGACGGGGTGGTCCATGGGAACTCCGCCCTGTGAGTGCCGGAAGGTGCGATGAGCCGCACCCTACGACGTCGATCGCGTGGGCGGGCCGGGTTCAGCGCGAGAAGCGGTTCAGGGAGCGGCGGTAGGTGCCCATGCCGATGAGCAGGGGCTTGGAGGGGGTCTTCCGCGAGGCGCCGGTCGCTGCCCGCTCGGGCTGCGGCGCCGCGTCGCGGGTGCCGGTGAAGACCGTGGCCGGGTGGCCGTTGACCAGGATGTCGTGGGTGGCGGCGACACGGAGTCCGGCGCTCTCGAGGGCTTCCTCGAAGGCCGGGACGCCCCGGCGGGCGCAGAGGAGGACGAAGCGGCCCGCTTCCGGGCGCAGGACCCGTGCGAGGGAGAGGCTCGTGAGGTCCGCGAACTCCTCGTAAGGCATGGGCAGTTCTTCGTGTTCGCCCCACGGTGGGTCCGTCACCACGACGTCCACCGAGGCGTCGGCGACGGAGGGGAGGGTCAGGGCGTCCTCGGCGAGGAGCCGGACGCGGCCGTCGCTCAGTGCCTCGGGCGGCAGGTTCTCGCGGTGTTCGGCGAGGTCCAGGTCGGAGTAGACGATCTCCCGCGCCGGCATGCCGAGCCGGGCGACGACGAAGGAGCCGCTGCCCGCGAAGGGGTCGAGGAAGGTGTCGCCGGGATGCGGGTCGGAGGCCAGGACGAGCATCGAGGAGAGTTCGTGGGAGAGGGCGCCGCGCGCCTTCCTGGGCTGGGCCGGCTTGGGGAGCCGGGCGCAGAACATCAGACTGTCCATGTCCAGGCGGCCGATGACCCAGTACTCCTGCCCGCGGCCGCCGGCCTCCAGGCGCAGCCCCGTGCAGGCGGAGATCGTGCGCTCGAGCTCGCGCTTCTGGGCGCCGCCGATGGACGCCAGCTCGCCGTCCACATGCACCATGACGCGGAAGCCCCGGGAGCGTTCCCCGAGAAGAGCGGGGAATTGGCGGGTGCGGAGCGAACCGGTCAACTGGGCCACATTCGCGTCGATGTCACCGCGGCGGGTCTCACTGATCACGGCGAAGGCGTTTTTGGCGAACGGAATGGATGCCACTCGTTCCATCGGTGAGGTGGAACGGAAAAGCGTGGCGCTGTCATCCTGGTATTCCGGTTGGAAATCCTCGACGAAATGCGTCATCGCCTCGGCGACGATTGCACTGGTTCCGGCCGGGTACTGGATGAAATAGCGCATTACGGAAGGCTACCGGACGCGCGGGACGCGTTACGCTCCGAGCCATCAGGCAGCGGTCTCCGTCCTCCGTCCTCAGTTCTCCTCCACCGGCAGGGGCTGCGGCCCCCACTCGCCGTTCACGTCCCTGACGAGCAGGACAGCGGTCGGCCTGCGGTCGTCGCGTTCGCCCTCGGGGCTCGTACCGGCCCAGACGAGATGGACGAGGACGGCGTCCGAGCGGTTGTCGTAGCGTTCCGCTACACCCGCGCGGATGCGGCAGTCCCGCCAGCGGTCGGTGGCCGACTCACCCTTGAAGTAGTCGGGGTACGCCTTGCGGCCCTTGCCGGTGACGTCGGCGAGCAGGACCTTGCCGCCGAGGTCGACGAGGCGCTTCTCCAGCGTGGGCGGGACGTTCGCCTGGCGGGTCAGTTGCAGGGAGCGTTGCAGGGCGCCGTCGCTGACCGTCCCGGCGAGGGCGTCCCCCTCCCGTGACGCGGAGGGGACGGCGACGCCGAGGGGGCGGCGGTGGTGGGCGTCGGGCTCGGCGCGGCCGGGGACGCCGGGGCGTCCCCGGCGCGGGAAGGGGCCGGCGAGGTGGCCGGCGGGCGGGCCGCCGGTGCCCGGTCGGCACTCATGTCGGGCCAGAGCAGGACGACACCGACGATCGAGAGAACCGCGGCCATGGCGAGCATGATGAGGCCCGAGCGCTCCGCGCTGCTCGTCACTTCAGATGTCCAATGCTGTCGAGCGATCCCATGCGGACGTCGGACTCCTTGACGACGTCATTCGTTCGCGGTGCCTCGATCTGTCTGTTTCCCCCCAGATAGATGGAGACATGGAAAATACCCTTTCCGCTCCCTGGGTTGTCCGAGAAGAAGAGCAGGTCACCCGGTTCCGCACCCTTCAGATTCGTCTGGTGGGTAACTCTCACCTTGCCGCTGTCGTGCTGCGCCTGGGCGGTGCCGCCGATCATGATGCCCGCCTTCCCATAGGCGTACTCGGTCAGGCCCGAGCAGTCGAACCCCTTGATGAACCGGCCGGAATACCCGCCCGGGGAGCAGCAGATGCCGTACGAGGGGCCCAGCGTGTCCCCGCCGCCCCAGGAGTAGGGCACCCCCTTCTGCGACTTGGCCGCCGCGATGATCTTCTTGGCGTCACCGGTCGCGTTGACCGGCTCGGTGATGTCGCCCAGCGCGTCGTACTCGGCCTTGGCGTTCCGTACATCCTTGACGTACTGCTCGGAATGGTTGTAGCGGTAGATGGCGTCGTGCTCAGTCGTCGGGTCGGACATGTCGACGCTGTTCTTGCCGCAGAGGAGCGCCGCCGTGCTCAGGGCGGAGTCGAAGACGTTCTGCGGGTCGGTGTCACCGTCGTCGTCGCCGTCCTGGGCGACGCTCTCCCAGGTCTGCGGGATGAACTGGGTGGGCCCGACCGCCCGGTCGTAGGTGGTGTCGTTGTCGTACTTGCCGCCGTCGGTGTCGGGGATGCGCTGGGTGTTGTGGGTGCCGTCCAGAACCGGCCCGATGACCGGCGGCTCCACGTCGCCGTAGCTCGCCCCGGGCTTGTCGTTGACCTTGCGGCCCATGAACGTGCCGTGGTGGGACTCGATCTTCCCGATGCCGGCGAGCAGGGTCCACTTGAGGTTCTTGCACTTGGGGCGGACCTTCTTGATCTTCTGCTCCGCCGACAGGTACGCCTCACAGGTGGGCTTGGGGATGCCCGCCACCTCGACGCAGCTGGTCTGGGTGGGCACGGGGTCCTGATGGAGGCTGGCACCGCCCCCGGGCAGCAGGCCCGTGCCGATGAACATGGCGAGGATGAAGAACAGCCAGGGCAGGAGCCCGGCTATGACCAGGCCGATGGCCCACTTCTTGCCACTGCTCATCGGCTCGGACGTGCCGGCCGAGCTCGTCGGTTTCGGCTTGGTGGCTGTGCTCACGCGCCACTACCTCCACCGCCTCCGCTGCGCGGGCGGCGGGCACGGGGGCGGCCGGCGGTGGAGCGGCGGCGGTTCTGGTGCTGGTCCCGCCTGCCGTTCACGGCGCGGTTCAACCGCTGGCTCTCGCTGCGCTGTTGGCTCCTCGTCTGCCGCATCTGCCGCGACGCGTCCCGCGAGAGGTTCTGTGCCCGGCTCGGCTCCGGCCTGGTCCTGAGAAGGTTGCGCCTCTCGGTCGCCACCGCGTTCTTGAACCTGCTCCTGGTGATCGGGGCGTCCTTGGCCAGGTAGCGGCCGGTACGGGCCGTGGCCAGCGTGGCCCGGCCGACACGGCTCTTGTTCAGGCGCTGCGTCGCCGCCTTGCGGGCGTTGGCCGCACGCTTCTTCGCGGCGTTCTTGAGCCGTGCCTTGAGTGCGGCCTTGGCCGACGTCTGCAGCGCGGCGGACGTACCGCCGGTTCCCACCGCGGCGGCGACCGTGGTGCCCAGCTTGACCGCGCCCTGGACCCGGTCCTTGAGCCCCTTCTTCGGCTTCTTCTGGCCCGCGCCCTTCCCGGCGGCCTTCCCGGCGCCGTCACCGCCCTCGCCCCCGCCCTCGCCCTCGCCCTCTTCGCCGGGCACCTTGCCGCGCCAGAGATCGCGCGTCTTCCCGCCCACCTTGCTGAAGGTGGCTCCGTCCTTCTTGAACTGGTCCAGCGCCGACGGAGCGCCGTTGGCGGCCCCCTTGAAGGTGCTGGCCTCCCCTCCGGTCTTGGCCGCCATCTTCTGGCCGAAGTTCGCCGAGACGTTCTTGGCCGCCGCGGTGACCTTCTTGCGGAAGACCAGGAAGCCGAGGGCGATGAAGTCGATGGAGAGGAACTTGATCGTCATGACCTGGCCGGTGTCCGCGTCCAGCACCGCGATGATCATGACCAGGAAGAAGGCCAGGAACATCACGGACAGGAAGACGGCCAGGATGACGCGTACGACCCCCGACACCCATTTCCACATCATCTGCCGGCCGCCACCCGGCAGGATGCCCGCGACCAGGGCCGGTTGAGCCCGGATGACTTCGACGGCCATCCAGATCTGGGACATCAGGAAGGTGCAGGAGACCGCCAGCACCAGCGCGACGACGATGATCGCGGCGAGGGCGATGAACCAGACGCTGAGCAGGTTGTCCAGCGAGGCGGAGATCTTCTGGTCGTCCATGGGGACGTCGCCGCCGCACGCGTCCTGCACGGCAGGGTCGGTGCCCTTGACGTTCTTGCTGCCCTCGCCGTCGATGTACGTCTTCCACGACGGGTCGCTCTTGACGACGTCCTTCTTGAACTTCTCGATCGCGGCCTGCTGGGCGTCGTCCACCGCGGTGTAGATCGCCCAGGGATTACCGGTGGCGGCCAGCAGGTTCTTGGCGAGGCCGTCGAGCGAGAAGGTGTTGGCGAACACCTTCCCGAGCGTGTCGAGCCACCCGCTCGAGTCCTTCTGCTCCTTCTTGACCAGGCCGGGCAGGACGAAGCGGTTGAAGTTGTAACGGGCGAGGGTGGCCTGCCCGTACGCGTAACTGCACTCCTTGCTGATGCCCTTGCCCGTGTAGAGCACCCAGATGGGCCGCTGAATGAACGCGTCGACCAGTCCGTCGGTGATCGGGCGGCTCACGCCCTTCTCACGGCCGTCGTCCCGCCCGGAACAGGTCGTCGGCTCGATCTTCTTGCCGTCGGAGTCCGGTTCCGCCTGCTTCGTGTCGTCGTCACACCGCTGGGTGAGGATCACATCGGCGATCTCCAGCGAGAATTCCTTGGTCTTCCCGAGCACGCCGGTGTCGTCGCCGTTGCCGATCAGGAAGGTTCCGGGGCTGGCCAGGGTCACGGTGGCGATGGAGGCGACGACGAGGGAGGTGCAGATCTCCATCCAGCCCTTGGAGCGCTGCTTGAAGAGGATGAGGTAGCCACCCCAGAGCGCGACGATCGTCAGGAAGAGGGTCTTCAGCGCCAGGTTGTCGATGACCTGGTCCTTGACGGTGGCCGCGATGTCGGAGACGGGCGTCAGGAGGGTCTTGGCCAGGCCGAAGTCCAGGGCCCAGTCGACCAGCCAGCAGGCGAAGCCGATCACGGTCCTGATGACGCTGAAGCCGACGCCTATCAGGAAGGAGATGATCTTGCTGATGACGTCGAGCATGCCGCCCGAGTCGACATTGAGGCCGTACGAACTGATCGGGACGCCGTTCCTGTCCACGACGTCGAAGATGCCCATGACCTTGCCGGGATCGGGGGTCTTGGTCGGCGGTGTGCACCGGAGATCGAGCACCGTGCCGGGCTCCACCGACTTGCACTCCTCGGCCCAGGCGCCATGCGTGAACATGAGCGTGAGCACGATCGGCACGCCGATCAGTACCAGCAGGCGCAGCCAGGTGCGCGGCTGCCGGATCACCCCTGTGAGCGCGGTCATATGCGCTGCGCCTCCACCGCTTCCATGGCGGCGTCGGCCGCCTCGATGGCCTCGGCGGGCTCGTCCAGCGTGGCGCGGCCCGGGGTCGTGTGGATGGCCTCGGCCGCGTGCTCGTCCGCCGGGATCAGCACCTTCATGCCGCCGATCCGCTTCTTCAGGTCGTAGTAGAGGCACTCGCCGGAACGCAGCAGCCGTTCGTCGTCGGAGACGTTGATCGGCGAGAGGTTCTCGGTGACCAGCTTCAGCAGCTCCGGATCGGTGCCGTCCAGGCCCAGGAACTCCAGCCCGCGCGCGGCCAGCTGGCGGTTGCGGTGGCGGAAGAGGAACCGGTGCGAGACCAGGCCCCGGATCTTCTCGCCGTACTCGGAGTTGGCCGGGCCGACGTCGTACGGGTCGTGGGAGCCGGCGAAGGCGCCGCAGCCGTGCTTGCGGCCGTCGTTGATGATCTCCAGGAGGAGTTCCGTACCCTCGGCGGACGAGGTCAGCCACCAGCACTCGTCCAGGAAGACGCCGACGAACTCCTCCGGGTCGGCGAAGGCGATCTCGCGGCAGAGGGCGGCCACCAGATACATCAGGCGCCAGCCGAACTTCTTCTCGACCTCCAGGCTGGACAGCCGGTGGCCCTCCAGCTCGGTCTTCTTGGGCAGACCGATGTTGGCGGCGGAGAAGATGATCGTGTCGGCGTCGGTGATCTCCACGATCGGCAGCGTCGGGTCGAAGATCACCCGGCCCAGGTCCTTCTTGGCCAGCGACCGCAGCTTCCGGGCCAGTTCGCTCGCCGCCGCGCGGACGTTGTGGTCGTCCGGGTCCTGCGTATCGGGCGTCTGCGCGCGCTCCGTCAGGGTCTCCAGGAGCAGCCGCATGCTGGGCTCGGGCGCCTTGTGGGTGGCGTCGATGGCGTCCGCGAGCGTCACGCCCTCGGTGGACATCGAGGCGATGTCCAGCAGCGGGGTCAGGAAGGACTCGGTGTAACGGGCGGCGCGCGGGCCCTTGAAGACGCGCAGCGGGTCCAGCGACACCGAGGCGTCCTCGTCGACGGTGATCACCTGGGTCTCGCCGGGGCAGGCGCGGGCGAAGCGGGCCCATTCCTGCTGGGGCGTACGGTCGATGGCCAGCGCCCGGCCGCGGCTGCGGGAGCGCCCGACGCGCCGGCCGGTCGTCAGGATCGAGTACATCGCGGTCTTCATGGCGACCGACTTGCCGGAGCCCAGCTCGCCGATGAACACGGCGGACGCCGAGGCGTTCATGCGCGGGCCCAGGCTGAAGTCGACCAGGACCGGGCGGGCGCCGCCGCCGTTGAGCTGGAGGCCGAAGAGCGAGCCGCCGTCGTCGCCGAGCGCCTGGCCGCAGAACGGCAGGGACATCGCGAAGTCCTTGGCCAGCAGGAACTGGGCGTAGTCGTTCATGACCCGGGGCGTGGGTGTGCCCGGGAGCATGCTGTGGAAGAGGGACGTCTGCTCACCGATCGGGCGGACGAGCGTGTAGTCGTTGCCGCCGAAGTGGTTGATCAGCGCGGCGGCCTTCTCCTCGGTCTCCTCCGGCGTCCCGCCCCATACGCAGGTCACCACGCTCGCCCTGATCTCGACCTCCGTCGAGGACGAGGTGAGCCGGGAGCGGTACTCGTTGAGCGCGGTGCTGGCCTTGTCCAGGCTGGCCGGGACGCCCGCCGTCTCCCCGTCGTACTCACCGCGCTGGTGGGCGAGTTCGCGGGCCTGCCGGCGCGACTTGGGCTCGGCCTTGGCGCCCTGCTCGATGTGCAGCCGGACCGCCCAGTCCACCGGAAAGCCGAAGTCGTCCAGGGCGGCCAGGTATTCGCTGCCCGGGAAGGCGAAGGAGTCCGGCATCTCGGCCAGGATCGAGAACGACTGGTAGCTGTCGCCGAATTCGGTGGCGGCCTTCACATAGCGGTGCCGGAAGGGGTTGAGGGGGACGCCGCGCCGCTCCTGGATGCCGTCGCCGCGCCCGCCCTCGTCGAGGATGACCTCGCTGTACGCGGCCACGGGGCGCCCGCGTCCCACCACCGAGCGCGGCTCGTCGTGCTCCGGGAGCAGCGGCTCGGCCAGGCCCCGGCGCGCGCAGTGGCCGTAGATCCAGAGGATCTCGCCCTCGGTGGCGGGCCGGAGCCGGATGGCGGTCGGCCAGGTCGCCGCGAGGTGCCGGGCCTGCTCGATCCGGCGCTCCTCCTCGGCCCTGCTGACCGGGGTGGTGGGCAGCCCGAGGGTGTTCATGACCTCGTAGTGGGCGGAGGACAGGACCGCGAGCGCGCCCTGCTTGAAGTCGGTGTGCTTCATCGGGACGGCCAGGAAGTCGACCCGCCCCGAGAGCTCCATCTCCTCCAGCTCGTCCAGGACCCGCAGGGACAGGTCCACGTACTCCGGGGACGCGTCCAGGTCGATGCCCGCCGTCATGCGGGTGACCACGCTGGCCGCGTCCACCTGGGGGCAGAGGCTGAGCAGCAGGGCCTCGCCCTTGATCGCCTTGAACAGGGACTCCAGGGCGTTGAGCCGTTCGTGCTTGGCCGCCTTGGAGGCGTGGCTGTAGTTGTCGGAATCGACCCGCCACACGGCCCACACCGTCGCGTTGGTGGTCCAGATCAGATGGCCGCTGATGTGGCGCACGGGAAGACGCATGGCAGTTCATCCATCCTTCGGTTCAGTGCTGCCGCTCTGCTTCGTCGAGCAGTTCCTGGAGGCGGGTACGGGGCCGGGCCGGCGCGGTGCCGGTCGCGGGCGGTGCCGCCTCGGCAGGGGGCCCTCCGGTACGGCCCGTCGTGGTGACGAGCCGTACCGGGCGGGCCTCGGGGCGGGGGACGGCGCGGGCTCCTCGGGGAGCCGCACGTTGACGGTCACCCGTCCCGTCACCAGCTTGGTCTTGAAGGTCCGTTGCGGGCGGCCGGCCAGCCGGCCCCCCGGCGGCGAGGTGCCGTAGGCCAGGAGCCCCAGCAGGGCCCGCGCGGGGTCACGGCCGTCCATCCGGGCGTACCGCATCAGCCACGCGAGTCCCCACGGGACCGCGACCAGGACCAGGGCGTTCCCGAGTCCGAAGTACGCCCACAGATCCCGGAGAGCCAGCAGGAGCACGAAGACCACCACCATGGTGACGATCTGGGTGATCGTGTACGGCCCTCCGGGGATCCGTCCGCCGCCGGGAAGCTTGCCGATGACGAGAGGGTGCTTGCGTGCGCGGGTGTAGGAACGCCCGATCAGAGGCTTCTCGCCGGACGGCTGCCCGCCGCTCACAGCAGGTCGGCCGGGCTCACCGCGGTGTCCAGCGGGGCGTGCGGCTGGACGACCGAGATCGCCGCCTTGTCCTGGGGCGCGTTGGGAACCTCGCTGTCGACCATGTTGCTGAGCGCGTCCATGTTGCTCACAGCGAAGACGACGACGGCGCCCAGGATGGCCGCGGTCAGGGTGCCCGCCCACGACTTCGTCTTCACGTAGGCGAGGACGGTGCCGACGATCGCCATGGCCATGGCCGCCGAGACGGCGAGGGTCTGGACGTTGGAGATCGTGTCCTGGACCCAGGTGAAGACCTTGCCATTGGCCGCAAGTTGCACCATTTCGGTGTTCGCGTAACTCACTTGTGCTTCCCCTCGTGTGATCAGCTGGGTGGTGCGTCATTCCCCGGCGGTGTCCGCCGAGGCGTCTGAGGACTCGTCCGACGAGGCGTCCGGTGCGGACTCGGTTTCGTCGGCGACCGGTCCGGTCTGCTCCGGGGACAGCGCCGGGGCGGAGTCGAACGACGCCACCTCCCAGCGCCCGTCCCGGGTGGTCAGGGTGAGTGCGTAGCTGAGCAGGTAGTCCTGGCCGCCGGTCGTCGCGCTCACGGAGACGAGTACGTGCCGCTGCGTGCCGTCCTGCGGGACGGTGTCGTCCTCGTCCTCGTCCTCCGGTGCGTCGTCCTGGAGACCGGTGACGAGCGTCGACTCGTACGGAGCCGGGGAGATCGCCGCGACCTGGAGGCCGGGGGAGACGTAACGGTTCAGCTCGCCCCGGCCGGTCAGGTAGGCGGAGAGGAAGCGGCTCACGGTGTCGGACACCGCGTCGTCGTGGCGGCTGCCGTTCTCCGATCCGTAGTCGAGCGCTCCGTGCGAAGCGGAGGCCGGGGCGTTGACCTCGGCCGGGAGGGAGGTCGCGGCGTACAGCGGGACCGGACCGCCGGACGCGGCGGGGGACGCGGAGCCGGCCGGCGTCGGCGAGGCCGCGGCGGAGGCGGGGGCCGGTCCCGAGGCCGAACTCGAAGGGGCCGCCTGTGCCGGGGCCTTGGCCGGCTTCGACGGCTCCATCGTGCCGCCGGCCTCCGGCGTGCCCGAGACCTGGACGCCCACCCGGTAGTAGTGCATGCCCCGGTCGGTCATCTTGCCGGCCTTGTTCTTCGCCGAGACCCGGGCCGCGACCGTCACGGACCAGTAGCCCTTCTCCACCTGCTCGGCCGCCACGGTGACGACCCGGGAGGCGGAGCGCGAGCCGGGCTCGTTCGCGAACGTCACGGGCTCCGAGTAGTACGGCAGCAGGTCGTCCTCCGTGCCCTCGCCCGCGGCCAGATAGGCCGCGACGTAGAGCTCGGCGAAGCCGGAGGGGCCGGTGGCCGACGGGGCGGAGTCGGCCCGGCTCTGCGTCTGCGTCGCCGTCGTCGCCCGCGACGAACTCGCGACGGCGATCGCGAAGAACGCGAGCAGCGGCCCCGCCAGGACCAGGATCCACACGACGACGGTGACCATCCTGGTGAGGCCCGCCAGCTTGACGGTCGTCTGCTGCCAGCCGGTGGACGCCTCGTCCAGCTCGTCGGTCCCGTCCTCGTCGGCCATGTCCGGGACCGCCTGCGGTGCCGGGGCGTAGCGCGAGGTGCGCGTGGCCTTCGGCTGCGGGGGCGGTGCCTGCTCCGTCTTCTGCTTCTTCGTGAGCCTGAGGCCGCGCTTCATCGCATGTCTCCCTGAGCGGTCCGCAGCACCGGGTGCCGGGGATCGACGACGTCGTGTCCGTCCTCGTCCGAGGACGCGGTGGTGCTGGTGGTCACGGGGGTCCTCCGGGGCCTCTGGGTGGGTGGTGCGCCGGGCTGGACAAGGGGCGCGTACGGGGGAGGTGACTCCGGCCGTGCGGGTGTGACTTCAACTGGCCTACATCCTGGGTGACTTGTGTCACTGGATCGTCACTTCGCTGTTGCGAACCTGTCAGAGGCGGCAACGGCGAGCCGGCGGACGGCCCTGCTGCGGCGCTGACGCTGGCGTGCACCGTCCCGCGCGGAGGGCCGCGGGGCGACCGGGTGGGACGCCGGGCGGTCCCGGTAGTAGCCCGTGATGAGGCGGGCGTCCTCGACATCCAGGGCGCCCGATTCGAGGGCCCAGACGAGGAGTTCGACGAGTTCGGCGCGGGCGTCCCAGCCGGCCGCGTGCATCGGTTCGTCCTCGGTGAGCAGGCGGTACTCGCCGGCCCGGGCGAGGAGCAGGGTCAGTTCGGCCTGGGACGCGGGGCAGGGGTCGGAAGCGGCGGAGAGCCCGGCGGCGCTGTCGGGGTCCAGGGGTACGGCGGTCGGGTCGTGCCCGATCAGGCGGCGCGTCAGGCGCAGGGTGTCCAGGGCGAGATTGGCGGCTACGCGCCGGCCCCGGCGGTGTACGGGGTAGGTGCGGACGACCTCGTAGAGGGCGCCGACCGTGAGGGAGACGGTCTCCTCCCAGTCGTACTGCGGGCGCAGCTGGCTGCGGGCTATGCGTATCGCCTTCGGGAGCATCGTCTGCACCACGGTGCGCGCGGCCAGTTGGGAGCCGGGACCGCCCGCGACGGCCGCCCGGAGCAGCGGCAGCAGGATGCGGTCCTGGCCGTCTGCGGTCCGGCAGGCGCGCAGGCTGTCGAGTACGGACTGCGGACCGGTGAGCGACGGGTCGCCGTACCAGTGGCGCAGGTGCAGCAGGAGCGTCGCGTCCTGACTCAGGTGCTCCCACTCGGTGTTGAGGCTGCCCACGAGCCCTTGGCCGCCGAGGCGGGGCGTGTTGATGCGTGGTGCGACGGTGCGCATTGGATGGTCTCCCCCTGGACGTGCTGCGGAACACGGCTGATGCTGCTCCTCACCCCTTGACCACCCCCTTGTCCGTGCGGTGCCGCGTGCCGGTCAAGGGTGGCTGCCGCACCGGAGGCGGGCCGGACAAGATCTTGTCCGGCCAACCGGGCGCTGTCACACGGTTATCGGCGGCGCGCGCACCTCCGCCGCACTGGCCGGAAAGCCTCGGCAGCAGGTGGGCTCGCGTCGGCGGATACCGCCGTGCGCCTTCCCGTCTGATGTGTCACGGTGTGGGCGGAGTGGTCGGTGTGGCGGGTGAGGTGATCAGATTCTGCTCACACATGGGTCTCCAACCGGCCCTGCTGTCACCGCAGTCGGACATAGTTGTGACAGAACGGCGCCTCTACGCCGCAGGGCCTTCATGCAGAATGACGGCACATCACTTTCCGGATGCAGACGACAGTGCGACGCGACGGAGCATGACCAGGGGGGTCCGATGGCACGCGGGAAGAAGTCCGGCCTGATGGCCTGTGCGGGGGCGGCGGTGTGTCTCCTCGTACTGGCCGCGGGCTGCGGTTCGTCGGGGGACGAGAAGCACCCCGAGCCGAAGGCGAGCGCCGGCAAGGACGACGGCGAGAAGAAGCGCGCGGCGGCCGAGCGCGACGCACTGGCCGCGTATCGCGGAATGTGGGACGCGCAGGTGGAGGCGTACTCCTCGGGCAGCATGAAGAACGCGAAGCTGGGCGATTACACGACGGGCGACGCCGCCGCGATGATCATCGAGAGCTTCACCTACTACAACGCGAACGACCTCGCCTTCAAGGGGAGGCCGGACACCTCGCCGAAGGTCTCCGCCGTCGATGTCGCCTCCTCGGTCCACACGGCCACGATCGACGATTGCGTCGACATGACCGGTGTGCTGATCCGGCGCTCGTCGGGCAAGCCCATTGCTAGGGCGAAGGAGGGCGACCGCCACCCGTGGACCGCCCGGGCCACCACCGCGAAGGACGGCAAGGGCGGCTGGCGGATCACCGACTACACGATCGACAGGGACCGGCCATGCTGACGACGGGGCGGTTTGTACGGGCCGCACTCGCGGCTCTCGCCGCCGGGGCGCTGATGACGGCCGGGACGCAGGCGGCCTCGGCCGACACCGGCGTGAAGTGCCCGCCCGGCGCGGCCAAGTGCGACATCACGGCCGAGGACCCGGGCGACCCCGGTGACGGCGGCGGCTCCGGCGGTGGCACGGGAGGCGGCTCGGGCGGCGGTTCCGGCTGCCACCGGGAGAACGGCCAGGAGATCCCCTGCTACGTCCCGTCGCTCGGCTACTGGAACACCAGCTGCTACTGGAAGATCCTCGACCCGCAGCCCCCGCCGACGACTACATGATGTGGGGCAACCACAAGCCGGACGAGGGCGACATCTACCACCCCACCTCATGCCCCGACTTCCCGTACAAGGGCGCCGGGACCTTCGTACCCCGTGACACGTTCTTCCCCAACGGCACCATCGGCAAGGACGCCGGGCCCACCCCGGCCGAGCTGGCCGAGCGCGCCGTCGCGCAGATGACCCTCAAGGGCGCCGACATCGGCATCGCGCCGGAGCCGGGCCGCACGGGTCTGGTCGGGCTGCCGGTCTGGATGTGGAACAAGCAGCACCCGAACACCACCGGACCGCAGGTCAAGTCCGTCACCGCCGGGGCCGTCACGGTCACCGCCACCGCCAAGGTGTCGAAGGTCGTGTGGAACATGGGCGACGGCTCATCCGTCACCTGCACCGAGCCCGGCGAGCCCTACCAGGCGTCGTACGGGAAGCGGGAGTCGCCCGACTGCGGGCACGTCTACCGCCACACCTCGCGCGGCGAGGCCGGAAACAAGTTCAAGGTCACCGCCACGTCCACGTGGACCATCCACTGGGAGGGCGGCGGTGAGAGCGGCGACCTGACCGAGACCCGGGAGTCCGCCACCACCGTGGCCATCGGCGAACTCCAGGTCGTCGGCTGACGACCGGGACGCACCACCGCCCGATGACGAGCGCGCGCAGCGAAAGCACTGCTGGAGGCACCCATTGAGCAGGACCAAGACCGCCGCCCCGCCCCACCAGGGCGGCGCGCCGGGCACCCCCGGCCCCACCCCCGTGGCTCCGCCGCGGGCACTGAAGCAGCGACGGCGCCGCCCGGCGCTCATCGCGCTGTCCCTCGCCCTGACCGCGGTCGGCGGGCTCTCCGGCGCCCTGCTGTTCACGGCGACCGGCGAGCGCACCGACGTGCTCGCCGTCAGCCACGAGGTGGCCGCCGGCGAGGTCATCGAGGACGGCGACCTCACCGAGGTCTCCATATCCCTCGACCCGGCCCTCAAGCCGGTCAAGGCGGCCGACCGGGGCAGCGTCGTCGGCAAGCGGGCCGCGGTCGCGCTCACCCCGGGCGCCCTGCTCGCCCGCGACCAGTACACCGCCACCAGCCTCCTCAAGCAGGGCGACACCCTCGTCGGCGTCGCCACCAAGCCGTCCCAGCGGCCCACCTCCGGGCTGTTCCCGGGGCGCAAGGTCCTCATCGTCAGCACCCCGGGCGAGAACGACGAGGCGGCCGACGCCCCGCCGCAGACCATCGCGGCCACCGTCGTCGCGGTCGGCGACCCCGCCGACGCCACCGGGGTCGCCACCATCGACGTGGCCGTCCCGGCGACCGACGGACCGGCCCTCGCGGCACGGGCCGCCACCGGCCGGGTGGCGATCGTCGTGAAGAGCGGGAGCGGTTCCTGATGTCCGTGATCGCGCTGGCCGGCGGGACCGGGGCCCCGGGGGTGACCAGTACGGCGCTCGCCCTGCTGCTCGCCTGGCCCCTGGACCCCGGACGCCGGATGATCCTCGCCGAGTGCGACCCCGACGGCGGGGCCGTGCTCGCGGGCGCCCTCCAGGGCCGCATGGACGCCCGCTACGGGCTGCGCAACCTCGCCGTGGCCCAGCGGAAGGACGAACTGGTCGAGGCGTTCTGGCGGCAGCTGGTCGACATCTCCGAGGACAACAGCAGCAGCCGGCTCCTGCTGCCCGGGATCACCGACCCCGCGCAGGCCGCCGGGCTCGACCCCGCCTGGGGCAGCCTCGCCGAGCTCTTCGCCCGGATCGAGGACCACCAGCACGACGTCCTGGTCGACCTCGGCCGGCGCGGCGCGTTCGGCGCCTCGGCGGTGCTCGCCAAGCGGGCGGACGTCGTCGTGATGGTCGTGCGCAACACCCTGCGCGGGGTCCAGAGCGCCCAGGTCCGCGTCGAGGCGCTGCGCAAGTCGCTGGCCGGCCCCGGCGGCACGGGCGCCGACGCGCTCGCCGTCCTGCTGGTCGAGGGCGGCCCCTACAAGTCGGGCGAGGTGGAGAAGGCGCTCGGGGTGCCGGTGCTCGCCACGATCCCGTGGCGGCCCAAGCAGGCCGAGGTCCTGTCCGACGGGGTGGACGGCGGCAGCCGCTTCGACCGCTCGGACCTGATGCGCGCCGCCCGCGCGGCCACCGGACCGCTGCGCGAGCGGGTCGCCCTGCGCCGCGACCGCCTCGCGCCCCGCGCCCCGGGCCCGTACAACCAGGGCACCTACCAGCAGCAAGGCCCGTACGGGGAAGGGGACATGGCCCATGCGCGCTAATCCGCTGCACCCCGACCCCGTCATGCACCCCAGCCCGGCGGCCGAGCACACCGTCGCGTTCAAGCGCGGCGAGTTCGGCCCGCCCGTCCCGCCCCGGACCGACCCGCGCGCCGGGCAGCGGCCCACCGCCGGGGTCTCCTCGATCCGGGCGATCGGCGAGACGCGCCTCCCGCAGGCCACCGTGGACTACCGGGTCGCCGGCGAGATCAAGAAGCGGGTCGCGGACCGGCTCGCCCAGGAGATCAAGTCGTCGGCCCGGATGAGCCCGGAGTCCCAGGCCCAGCGCGGCCGGGCGCTGATCAACGAGGCCGTCGCCGTCTGGTCCGACGCCATCGCCGTCGAGCGCGGGGCGAGCACCACCCAGGCCGAGGACGCCGCCCTGGCCTCCGCCGTCTACGACATGCTCTTCCGGGCCGGGCGCCTCCAGCCCTATCTGGACGACGAGCGCGTCGAGAACATCCTCATCAACGGCTACGACGAGGTGTGGCTCGACTACGGGGACAGCGGGCGGGTCCGGGTCGCGCCCGTCGCCGACTCCGACGAGGAGCTCCAGGAGATGCTCCGGGACCTGGCGCGCCGCACCGGGCAGAGCGAGCGGACCCTGTCCACCGCCGACCCGTTCCTCGCGCTGCGCCTCGCCGACGGCTCGCGGCTCCAGGCCGTCACCGGGGTCACCCCGAAGACCTTCGTCACCATCCGCAGGCACCGCGTCAAGGACGTCGACCTCGACGGCATGATCCGACTCGGCGCCATCGACGAGACCTTGGCCGCCTTCCTGGCCGCCGCCGTGCGCGCCGAGAAGAACATCATGATCACGGGCGAGCAGGCGGTCGGGAAGACCTCGCTGCTGCGCGCCCTGCTCAAGGAGATCGACCCGGACGAGCGCTTCGCCACCATCGAGACCGAGTTCGAACTCTTCGCGCACACCAACGGCTTCCACCGCCAGGTCGTGCCGATGGAGTCCCGCGAGTCCAACGGCGAACGCGGCGCCGACGGGCGGGGCGCGGGCGAGATCACCCTGCTCGACCTCATCCACCGCGCGCTGCGCATGTCGCTGTCCCGGGTCGTCGTCGGCGAGGTCCGCGGCCAGGAGATCGTCGCCATGATGCAGGCGATGACCAACGGCAAGGGCGGCAACCTCTGCACCATCCACGCCCGCCGCCCCGAGATCGTCTTCGACCGCATCGCGGAGCTGTACCTGCTGGCGCAGGACAACATGACCGAGCAGCTGGCATACCGCCAGGCCGCCAACGGGCTCGACTTCATCGTGTTCGTCTCCATGCGCGACGAGACCCGGATCGAGGGCAAGCGCCACCGGTTCGTCTCGCACGTCCTGGAGGTCACCGGCATGGGCGAGAACGGCCGCCCCGCCACCAACCGGATCTTCGCGCCCCGCCCCGGCGAGCCGCGGGCCGTCCCGCACATGCACCCCTCCTGCCTGGAGGACCTGGTCCGGGTCGGCTTCCCCGCCCACCTGCTGGACCATCCGCACGGCTCCTGGCCGCGCCCGCTGGACCTCCAGGTGATGGCCGGATGAACCTCATGCTGATGTGGGTGCTCGCCGGACTCGCCGTCGCCGGCGGCCTGGTGGGCCTGGTCGTGGGCCTGGTCGGTACGACGGCCCCGCGCCCCGTCCGCCGCTCGCGCAAGGGCCTCGGCGGCGGCGTGGCGCACGACGCGGCCATGCGCCGCCGCACCCGCTGGATCGCGGGCGGCGTCCTCGGCCTGGCCGTCTGGGTGATCACCGGCGTCTTCATCGGCGGGGTGCTCGTCGGCGCCGCCGTGGTCGGGGTGCCCTGGCTGCTCTCGCCCACGAAGAACGCCACCGTGCGCATCGACAAGCTGGAGGCGCTCGGCGAGTGGACCCAGCGCTTGTCCGACGTGCTGCGGCTCGGCATGGGCCTGGAACAGGCGATGATCGCCAGCCGGCGCGGCGCGCCCGCCGAGCTGGAGCACGAGATCGCCGACCTCGCCGACCGCCTCCAGGTCGGCTGGCGCCCCGCCGAGGCGCTGGAGTCGTTCGCCGACGCGCTGGACGACGTCACCGCCGACAAGGTGCTCGCCGCGCTGATGCTCTGCGCCTCGGACCGGGGCCCCGGCCTCGCGCAGGCGCTGGAGGACCTGTCCGAAGCGGTACGCGAAGAGGTCGGCAAGCGCCGCCAGATCGAGGCCGACCGGGCCAAGCCGCGCACCACCGTGCGGTGGATGACCATCATCACGCTCTGCGTGGTCGGGGCCGGCTTCCTCGTCCCCAGCTACACCGCGCCCTACGGCACGCTCCTCGGACAGCTCGTCCTGGCCCTGCTGACGGCGGCGTTCGCCGGGGTGCTGATCTGGATGCGCTCGCTGGCCGACCACCGCCCGGTGGCCCGCTTCCTGATCGCCGATCCGCGCAGCCGGGTCAAGCTGCCGGAACCGCCCGAACCGCTCCAGGAGGCCCAGTCGTGATACCCCCGGCCGCGATCTTCGCGGGCCTCGCCGTGGGCGGCGGCCTCGCTCTGCTCATACGTGAACTGGTCGGCCCGCAACCCGACTTGGCGGCCAGCCTGCGCCGCCTGAACGCCACCGCGCCGGAACCGGACCAGGAGACGGGCCCGGCCAGCCGCGACGACGAGTGGGGCGCCTGGCTGCTTGAACACCTCCAGGGGCTGCCCGGGGTCTCGATCCCGCGCAAGGACCTGGCGCTGGTCGGCCAGACCCCCGAGCGGTTCCTGCTGCTCAAGGCGGCGCTGGCGGGCGGGGGTCTGCTGATCCCGCCGTTCGTCGTCGGCGCCTGGACGCTGATGGGGCTCGGCGTGCCGTTCTACCTGCCCGTCGTCGTGGGCCTGGTGCTCGGCACGCTGCTCTGGTTCATCCCGGACCTGTCCGTACGGGACCAGGCGGCGCGGGCGCGCGAGGAGTTCTCGCACGCGATCGCCGCCTATCTGGACCTCGTCGCCCTCAAGCGGGCCGCCGACTCCGGGCCCACCGAGGCCCTGGAGCGGGCCGCCGCCGTCGGCCGGGGCTGGGCCTTCACCCGGCTCCAGGAGGCGATGATGCGGGCCCGCGTGGACAAGGTCCCGCCGTGGGAGGCGCTGGTCCAGCTGACCCAGGAGCTGGACCTGCCGGTCCTGGAGGACGTCGCCGAGATCATGCGGATGTCGGCGCACGACGGCGCCGCCGTCTACACGACGCTGCGGGCCCGGTCCAAGTCCCTGCGGACCGAACTGCTCGCCAAGCAGGCCGCCGAGGCGAACGAGAACAGCGAGAAGATGACCGCCCCCGGCGCGCTCCTCGCCGTCCTCGTGATGCTGATGGTCGCCTTCCCCGCGGTGATCAACATCATGGCCACGTAACAGCGGTAACAACCGGCTACGGGCCGAACCGCCGTCACACCCAACCGCGTCTCCTCACAAGGGAGTCGACGCACACGAAGAGAAGGAACGAGGAGGCTCGCAGCATGAACGCGATCAACAAGCTCACGAACCGGGCCGCTGTATCCCTGACCATGGTCCTGGCGGTGCTGGCCGACCGCGTCGAGCAGGGCGCCAAGGACCCCGACCGCGGTGACGTCTCCATCACCACGGTGATCATCTGGGTCGCCGCGGTCACGGGCGCGCTGCTCATCGCCGGCACCATCGCGACGGTCATCGCCAGGTACAACGGCAAGCTGGCGGGCATCTGATGAAGCCCGCGGTCGTCGCGCGCCGCCCGCTGGACGACCGCGGCGACACCTCGGTCCAGATGGCGATCGTCTTCCCGTTCATCATCCTGCTGACGATCGCCGTGGTGCAGGTGTCGCTCTGGTACTACGCGCGCAACGTGGCCCTGACCGCCGCGCGCGAGGGCGTCGCGGCCGCCCGGGTCTACGAGTCGGGCCCGGGCGCCGGCGCGGAGCGCGCGCGGGCCGTGCTCGGCCGGATCGCGGGCAACACGCTGCTCGGCCCGTCCGTCTCCACGGGCGGCAGCACGGCGGAGCGCATCCGCGTCCAGGTCACCGGACGCGCCCCTTCGCTGCTGCCCGGGGTGCCGGGGCTGACGATCACGCAGAGCGCGTCCGGACCCGTGGAGCGCTGGACGACCGGGGGATGAAGTGAACTGGGACGACCGGGGGAGCGAGGCGATCCAGGCCGCGATCGTCACGCCGTTGATGATCATTTTCCTCTGCCTGGCCCTCGCGGGCGGCCGGGTGGTGACCGCCGGCAACAAGGTGGACGCCGCCGCCGAGGACGCGGCCCGCGAGGCGTCCATCTCGCGCACCGCCGGGGCCGCGCGGAGCAACGCGCTGGCCGCCGCGCAGGAGACCCTGGCCGACCAGGGCCTCACCTGCTCCGGCACCCGCGTCAGCGTGGACGCCTCGGGGCTCAACGCCCCCCTGGGCACCGTCGGAACGGTCCGCGTGACCGTCGCCTGCACCGTGCCGCTGTCCGACCTGATGCTGCCGGGCGCCCCCGGCAGCCACACCCTCACGTCGACGTTCACCTCGGCGGTCGACGCGTACCGGGAGCGCGACTGATGCGTACGTACGACGACCGGGGCGGCATCGCCGTCTACAGCGCGATCATCACCGTGGCGCTCCTCGCGGTCATCGGGATCACCGTGGACGGCGGCGGCAAGCTGCGCGCCACGGAGCGGGCCGACGCCATCGCCATGGAGGCCGCCCGGGCCGGCGGCCAGGCCATCGACCCCGCCCAGGCCATCCCGGGCAAGGCCGTCGTCGCCCAGCCCGCCGCCGCGCAGGCCGCCGCGCAGGCGTACCTCTCGGCGGCCGGGGCGCACGGCAGCGCGACGGTGTCGGCCGACGGGAAGCGGGTGACGGTCACCGTGACCGACACGTACGACACCCGCTTCCTCACGGTCGTCGGCATTTCCTCCATGTCCGTCCACGGGGAGGGGCACGCCACGCTCATCCACGGTGTCGTCGCCCCCGAAGGGTCGTGATCGCGGTGCGTTCGGTTGGCAAGCTGATACGGGCCCTGCTGAGCCTCGTCGTCCTCGCGGCGCTGCTCGCCGGGCTGCCGGTGCTGCTCTGGTGGGCGACCGGCGTCGTCCTCGACAACGGGATCGAGGACCTGACCCACCTGTTCTCCCGGCAGGACACCGGGGGCGCCTTCCTGCTCCTGCTCGCCGCCGCCGGCTGGGTCGGCTGGGCGGGCTTCGCCTTCTCCGTCCTCCTGGAGATCCCCGCCCAGCTGCGCGGCCGTACGGCCCGCCGGCTGAGCGGCCTCGGGGCGAGCCAGCGGGCCGCCGCGACGCTGATCGGCTCCATCCTGGTGCTCCTGCCGACGGCCGGTTCGGCCCTCGCCGCACCGGCCGCCGCGCCGGTCTCCGCCACCCAGTCGTACGCCCACACCGGCACCACGGACACCGCGCACACCACGGACGCCCGCACCACGCGGCAGGCCGCGTCGGCCGACTCGTACACCGTGCGGGACGTCCGTCCTGCCGAGAGCCTGTGGAGCATCGCGGAGGACCGGCTGGGCGACGGCAACCGCTGGCACGAGATCGCCACGCTCAACGAGGGCCGGGTGATGACGGACGGCACGGTCTTCCACGCCCAGGGCTTCCTCCAGCCCGGCTGGAAGCTGCGGATGCCGGCCGGCACGGGTGCCGCCCACGAGGCGGCGGCGTCCTCGGGCGGGACGGCGACCGTCCGCCCCGGCGACTCGCTGGGCGCCATCGCGGACCGCGAACTCGGCGACCCGGCGCGCTACGGGGAGATCTTCGATCTCAACCGGGGTACGGAGGTGCCGGGTGGCGGCACGTTCACGAACCCGGACCTGATCATCCCGGGCCAGAAGCTGAAGCTACCGGCCTCCGGCCCGGCGAAGCCGAAGCCCGCTGACCCGGCCCCGGACGAGTCGGCCCGGCCCGCACCGGCGAAGCCGACGCCGGCCAAGCCGGCGGAGACCGCCAAGCCGAAGCCGACGGAGACGGCGAAGCCCGCGCCCGCGAAGCCGGCGGAGACGGCGAAGCCGAAGCCCGCCGAGAGCGCGCCGGCCAAGCCGGCGGAGACGGCGAAGCCGAAGCCGGAGGAGAGCGCCAAGCCGGACCCGGCCGAGTCGGCCAACCCGGCCGAGAGCGCCAAGCCCGCGCCCGCCAAGCCGGCGGAGACGGCCAAGCCGAAGCCCGCCGAGAGCGCGAAGCCGGCGGAGACGGCCAAGCCGAAGCCTGCCGAGTCGGCCAAGCCCGCGCCGGCGGAGACGGCCACGCCGAAGCCCGTCGAGTCGGCCAAGCCCGCGCCGGCGGAGACGGCCACGCCATCCCCCGGGCAGGAGAAGCCCGGGGCGGCCGCCCCGGCCGGGGCCGCTTCCGGTGACGAGGACGCCGGGTTCTCCGCGCGTACCGGCGCCGGAATCGGCGCCCTGCTCGCCGCCGGGGTCCTCGGCGTCCTCGGCACGCGCCGCATCGTGCAGCAGCGTCGTCGGCGCCCCCGGCGCCGCATCGCGTTGCCCGAGGGCGATGCCGCTGTGCTGGAGAGGGACATGCGGGCGGCCTCGGCGGACGTGCCCGAGGGGCTCGACCTGCTGGACCGCGCCCTGCGCACCCTCTCCGCCGAGCTGGCGCGCGAGCGCACGCCGCTGCCGCAGCTCGACGCCGTCGTCGTCACCCCGGACGGGGCCGCGCTCCACCTCTGCGAACCGGCCGTCCCCGTAACGCCGTTCGTGCCCGTGGTGAGCGGGGACGAGATCTGGTGGTGCCCGAAGGACTCGGAGGCGCTGCTGCCCGCCGAGGGCGCTTCGGCGACCGCGCTGCCGTATCCGGCGCTGATCAGCCTGGGCACGAGCTTCGAGGGGTTCCCGGTCCTGGTCGACCTGGAGCGGATCGGGATGCTCCGGCTGGACGGCGAGGCGGAGGACGTACGGTCCGTGCTGCTGGCGCTGGCCGTGGAGCTGGCCTCCGACTCGCTGCACGCCGAGCACACCGTCCGGCTGGTCGGCTTCGGCGAGGAGCTGCGGGCGGCGTTCCCGGGCCGCGTCGTGCACCACGCGACCCTGGAAGCCGCCGTCACCGGCCTCCGCGCCCACGACGAGGCGCAGCGGCGGGCGCTGGCGGAGAGCGGGTCGGAGAGCCTGCGCGAGGCCCGGCTGCTGGGCACCGGGGCGGACGCCTGGGCGCCGCAGATCGTGCTGTGCGCCCTGCCGCTGACCGGCTCGGACCCGAGCGCGCGCGCCCTGCTCGACCTGACGGCGGCACAGCCCCGCACCTCGCTGGCCGCCGTGACGAGCGCCGACGCCGAGCTGGGGCTGCCGGAGACCTGGAGCGTCGATGCCGCGCCCGGCGTCGTCGTGACGATCCCGGAGACCGACCTCGAAGTGATGCTGCAACGCCTCGAACCCGCCCAGTACGCCGCCTTGTTGGAGCTGATGGCGGTGACCGAGCGGCCCATGGACGAGCCGACGCCCACCTGGGCCCGGCCGCAGGACCCACGACTCACGCTCGCCGTCATGGCCGCCCCGGAACCGGAGGCCGCCGGGAAGGACGGGAACCCGATGCACGCCGTCCCCGTGGAGGAAACGATCACCGCTCCGGCACCGGTGCCCGCCCACCCGTACATCAGGGTGCTCGGGCCGGTCGAGATGGAGTCGGCCGAGGGCCCCGTCGAGTCCAACCGCCGCGGCCGCCTGACCGAGATGGCCGCCTGGCTCGTCCTGCACCCGGGTCTGGAGCACCGGGCCCTGGACGAGGCGATCTGGCCGGGCCGCGAGGTCGGGCACTCGCTGCGCAACTCCAATGTGAGCAAGCTGCGCGCCTGGATGGGCGGCCAGTCCTATCTGCCGTTCGTGACGGACGGGCGGTACGCCCTCGCCCCGTACGTGCGGTGCGACTGGCTGGACTTCCAGGAGCTGTACCAGGAGGGCATGCACGCCCGGGGCGCCGCCGCCGACACCGCGCTGGCGCGGGCGCTCTCGCTGGTCCGGGGCACCCCGTTCGCGGGGACCAACCCGCGCAATTACCTGTGGGCGGACACCATGTTCCACGACATCGTGTCGTCGGTCGTGGACGTCGCCCACGAGCTGGCGGAACGGTGCCTGGCGGCCGGTGACCTCACCGGCGTCGTCGCGGCGGCGACCCGCGGCCTGGTCGCCTCCCCGGAGAGCGAACTGCTCACCCGCGACCTCTTCCGGGCCCACGCGGCACGCGGCGACCGGTCCGCCGTCATCGAGGCGGCGGACCGGCTGAACCGGCTCAACGAGGAGCTGGGGACCGACGCGGAGGACGAGACGATCGACCTGCTCCGGGACATCCTCAAGGCCCTCCCCGACGCGCCGGTCGTGGGGGCCACCTCGGCGGCCTAGAGCGCTTCGTACGCGAACCAGTCGAAGTGCACCGTGCCGCTGGCCGCGTACAGGCCGATCACCCGGCCCGTGAAGCCGCCGGTGACCTCCGTGGAGAGGTAGCGCCCGTCGAGTGAGCCGAGGGCGGTGAACGTGCCGTCCGGCTCCTCGACGCCCAGGGACACCGTGTCCGGGCCTGTGCACGGGTCGAGCGGGGCCCGGGTGGGGGCGATGTCGATCCCGAGGACCACCGGTCCGGCGGGCGCCGGGCGGGACGCGACCACCGTGCGGAGCGGGCCGATCCGGGCGACGAGCCGGATCTGGCCGCCGCCCGCCTCGACCGCGTAGTGATGCGCCTCGTCGAGCCGGACCGCGAGCCCGCCGTGGCCGTCCGCCGCGTCGGTCAACGCACGCGTCCGGCACGCCGGATGCTGCTGGCGGCGGCCGGTGAACACCGCGTCCGGGTCGTCCAGCGTGCCGCCCCGCCCGTGCAGGGTCAGCCAGCCGGGGCGCTCCTTCGTCCCGGCCCGCCCGGCGGTCGAGCGGCGCGGCGAGATCCAGTACGGGCGCGGCTCGGCCAGGTCGAAGTCGTCCCGGTCCGGGCCGGCGGCGGCCGGGACGGGCGTCAACGGCCAGGGCGGGGCCGGGAGTTCGGTGGTCACCTCACCGATCACGGGCCAGCCGTCCACCCAGGTCACCGGGGCGAGGAAGGTCTCCCGGCCGAGGACGTGCCAGCCGGGGGTGCCGCCGCCCGGCCGCACCCCGAGGAGCACCAGCCACCAGGAGCCGTCCGGCCCCTGCACCAGGTCGCCGTGGCCGGTGTTCTGGACGGGGTGCTCGCGGCCCCGGTGGGTGAGGACCGGGTTGTCCGGGCAGGGCTCGAACGGACCGGCGGGCGAGGGGCCGCGCGCCACGGAGACGGCGTGCCCGCGCTCGGTGCCGCCCTCCGCGATCAGGAGGTACCAGTGGTCGCCGATCCGGTAGAGGTGCGGGGCCTCCGGCGCCTTCGCCCCGGGCGCCCCGGACCAGATGCGGCGCGGTTCGCCGAAGGTCTCGCCGGTGTGCGGGTCGATGCGGACCTGGGAGACCCCGGCGACGGTGCACCAGCAGGTGCCGTCCTCGTCCCAGGCGAGGTCCGGGTCGATGCCGGGCACGCCGGGCAGCGGGACCGGGTCGGACCAGGGGCCGGCCGGGTCGGTGGTGGTGAACAGCAGGTTGCCCACCTCGACATTGGTGACGACGAGCCAGAACCGGCCGTCGTGGTGCCGGAGCGTCGGCGCGTAGATGCCGCCGGAGGCCCGGGTCCCCGGCGTCAGGTGCAACTGCTCGGGGCGGTCCAGGACGTTGCCGATCTGCGTCCAGTGGACCAGGTCGCGGCTGTGGAAGAGCGGGAGGCCCGGGAAGTACTCGAAGCTGGAGCACACCAGGTAGTAGTCGTCGCCCACGCGGCAGACGCTGGGGTCGGGGTGGAACCCGGGGATCACCGGGTTGCTGACGGTGGTGCCCGTCTGGTCTCGGACTGGCATGGCATCCGTTCCTGTCTGTCGAAGCGCTTCGATACCCGGGTGACCGAGGTGACCCTAGTGACCGGGTGCGCACGGGACAAGGGGTGCCGTCGGGCCCTCATCGGCGGCGCAGGACGGCGGCGCGGACCTTCAGGAGGTTCGGCACCAGCGCGTAGACGACCGCCGGAACGACGATCCCGGTGATCACCAGGGTGCGCAGCAGCATCGGGAAGCCCTTGACGTACGGGCCGACCAGCAGCTGCACGACCGTCAGGGCGGCGAAGACCGCGATCCAGGTGAGCAGGGCCCGCGTGTGCACGGAAGGCAGTGCGGCCGGCTGTGCGGGGGAGGTGGCGGACGTGGTGGTCGGGCGGGCGGCGGTGGGGCGGGCGGTGGTGGTCATGAGGAGTCCCCTCCGGGTCGGTGTGAACGCTTGCGGAAGGCGGTGGCGCTGCCCTCGGTGACGCGCCCCACTGTGCCAACCAACTGGTTGGGTGTCAACCATCCAGTTGGTTGGCATCCGTGCGAACTCGTTCTACGCTGGTGCCATGGCCCCGGACACGACCCACACCAAGGAACGGCTCCTCGCTGCGGCGAAGGAGGAATTCGCGGCTCACGGCATTGCCGGGGCGCGCGTCGACCGCATCGCGGAGCTGGCCGGCGTGAACAAGGAACGGATCTACGGCTACTTCGGCAACAAGCAGAAACTGTTCGACGCCGTCGTGGGGCGTGCACTGGACGAGCTGGCCGCGGCCGTCCCGCTGAAGGGCGGCGACGACCCCGCCGAGTACGTGGGCCGGGTCTACGACTTCCACCGCGACAATCCGGTCCTCGTCCGGCTCTTCTTCTGGGAGGGCCTGCACTACCGCGACGGCGTCCTGCCCAACGAGGAGGGCCGCCGCAGTCGCTACGAGGAGAAGATCGCCGCCCTCGCGGAGAGCTTCGGGACCGAGGCGTCGCCGCAGGTCGCGGCCTGTCTGCTGAGCCTGATCGGGCTCGCCGCCTGGCCCAACGCCGTGCCGCAACTGGCCCGCCTGATCATCGGCCCCGACGCGGAGGCGGCCGACGGCCTCGACCTGCGCGCCCATGTGGTGGCCTTCGCCCGACAGGCCCTCTCCGACGTGCCGGCCGTGGGCCCGGCTTCCTGAAGCGGGCCGTGGAGGTGGGCCCTTGAGGCGGGTCCTTGAGGCGGGCCCCTGAGGCGGGTCCTTGAGGCGGGGCCTTGAGGCGTGCCCCTGAAGCGGGTCCCTGAGGCGGGGCCTTGAGGCGTGCCCCTGAAGCGGGTCCCTGAGGCGGGCCGTGGAGGTGGGCCCTTGAGGCGGGCCCCTGAGGCGGGCCGGCTCCGTACCCCCGCCCGTTATCCCCTGAGGTACGCCAGGACCGCGAGCACCCGGCGATTGGTGGTGTCGTCCACGGACAGGTCGAGCTTGCCGAGGATGGAGCCGAAGTGCTTGCTCACCGTGCCCTCGCTGACCGAAAGGGCCTCCGCCACCGAGGCGTTGGACTTGCCCTCCGCCATCAGCGCCAGCACCTCCAGCTCGCGCGCGGACAGCCGGGACAGCGGGTCCCTGCGGTGCCGGATCAGCTGCCGGACCACCTCCGGGTCGACCACGGTGTCCCCGGCGGCGACCCGGGCGAGGGCGTCCACGAACTCCTCGACGTGGCCGATGCGTTCCTTGAGGAGATAGCCGACGCCCCGCCCGTCCGCCGAGTCGAGCAGGTCCTCCGCGTAGGTGCGCTGCACGTACTGGCTGAGCACCAGCACCGGCAAACCGGGCTGTTCCGAACGCAGTTGGAGAGCGGCGCGCAGGCCCTCGTCGGAGAAGCCCGGCGGCATGCGGACATCGGTCACCACGACGTCCGGGCTGTGCTCGCCGACGGCCGCGATCAGCTCGTCCGCTGTGCCCGCACCCGCCACCACCTGATGGCCGAACCGCTCCAAGAGACCGACGAGACCTTCGCGCAGGAGCACGCTGTCCTCGGCCAGTACGATCCGCACGCTCAGGGCCTCTCGCTCGCGGCCGGCACCGGCACTTCCAGGCGGAACACCGTGGGCCCGCCGGGGGGACTGGACAGTACCAAACGGCCGTCCAGCACCGAGAGACGGTCGGAGACCCCCTGGAGCCCGGTCCCGTCCCCCGCCGAAGCGCCGCCCCGCCCGTCGTCCGCGACCTCCACCACCAGCCGCCCCCGCGCCACCCGCCCGGACACCCGGACCCGCTCCGCCCCGCTGTGCTTGGCCGCGTTCGCCAGGGCCTCGCACACCGCGAAGTACACCCCGCCCTCCACGGCCCCCGGCAGCCGCTCCGGCAGGTCCAGCTCCACGTCGACCGGCACCACCGAACGGTCCGCGACGTCCTCCACGGCCGCACCCAGCCCCCGGTCGGTGAGGACCTGGGGGTGTATGCCCCGGATCAGCTCCCGGATCTCCACCAGCGCGGTGTCCGCCTCGCCGTGCGCCTTCGCCAGCAGCCCCGCCAGCGGCTCCGGCGGGCCCTCGAGCCTGGCCAGTCCGAGCGTCATCGAGAGGGCCACCAGCCGCTGCTGCGCCCCGTCGTGCAGATCGCGCTCGATGCGCCGCCGCTCTGCCTCGAAGGCGTCCACCAGCCGGGTGCGGGACCGGTCCAGCTCCCGCAGCTGCGCCCCCGCCCCGGAGTCCGTGAGCAGCGCCCGGGCCACCGTCGCGCGCCAGGCCGCCAGCACCCCCAGCGGATAGGCGAACACCGGGAGCAGCGCCAGCCCGGCGAGCAGCGTCGCGAAGGCGGCCGGATAGGAGTGGACGAGCCAGAGCTTCAGGACCCGGGCCTCCTCGCCGCCGCTCACGACGAGCATCACAGGCGCCGCGATCATCCCGCCGCACACCGTGAGCGCCGCCCCCACGGTCACCGCTTCCACCGGCCACAGGACGACTGCGGTGAGCAGCGTGTACCCCAGCTCCCGCCAGGTCGCCCACTCCCGCAGCCGGGTCCGCAGCCAGGCGGTGGGCCCGGGGCCGTCCGGTTCGCCGTGGACCGGGGCGAGCGGGCCGGGATCCACCAGCCGCAGCCTCCGGCGCTCCAGGGCGGCGAACGGGATGCCGGAGAGACCCAGGGTGAGCAGCAGCGGGAGACCGACGAGGACCACGGCGAGCGCGCCGCCGGCGACCGCGAGCAGCAGCAGGACGACGAGCGCCAGGGCGCCGGTGAGCGCACCGGTCAGCAGATAGAGCGTCGCCCGCCACGGCCAGGGGCCGCGCACGTACCGCCGCTGCCACAGGGCCTGGTGGAGGCCGGGGGAGGAGGACATGGGGAAACGGTAGGTGGCGCGCGCGGACCCGGACCACCCAGCGGTTTCTACTCTTGAGGTGGAGATAGCTCCACCTCAAGAGTAGAAACCGCTGCGATGTGCCGGGCAGGCGGCCGGGGTTGGCTGAGGGCATGAATCACGCAGCCGTCCGACTCCGCTCGGTCACCCGGTCCTACGCCGGCAGATCCGGTGCCGTCACCGCGCTCGACGCGGTCACCCTGGACATCCCCCGGGGCTCCTTCACCGCCGTCATGGGCCCCTCCGGCTCCGGGAAGTCCACCCTGCTCCAGTGCACCGCCGGCCTCGACCGGCCCACCGCGGGAGAGGTGTTCCTCGGAGACACGGAGCTGACCGGGCTGAGCGAGCGCCGGCTGACCTTACTCCGCCGCAGCCGCATCGGCTTCGTCTTCCAGGCGTTCAACCTGCTCCCCGCCCTCACCGCCGAGCAGAACGTGGCCCTGCCGCTCCGGCTCGCGGGCCGCCGCCCGAAGCGCGCCGAAGTCCTCGCCGTGCTGGAGAGGGTGGGCCTCGGGGGCCGCGCGGGGCACCGCCCCGGTGAGCTGTCCGGCGGCCAGCAGCAGCGGGTGGCGCTCGCCCGCGCCCTGGTCACCCGGCCCGACGTGCTCTTCGGCGACGAGCCGACGGGCGCGCTGGACTCCACGACCGGCCGCGGGGTGCTGACCCTGCTCCGCACCATGGCGGACGACGGCCAGACCGTGATCATGGTGACGCACGACCCGGTCGCCGCCTCCTACGCGGACCGGGTGCTGTTCCTCGCGGACGGCCGCGTGCGCGACGAGCTGCACGCCCCGGCAGCCGAGGAGATCGCGTCCCGGATGACCCGGATGGGAGCCGTCCCGTGCTGAAGCTCCTGCTCCAGGGCGTGAGGGCCCGCTGGGTCACCCTCGCCGGCTCCTTCATCGCGCTGGCCCTCGGCGCGGGGATCATCGCCACGACCGGGCTGGCCCTCGCCGCCACCTTCGACGGCCCGGACCAGGCGCCGGAACGGTTCGCGGCGGCGCCGGTGGTGGTGCGGGGTGCGGACCAGGTGCGCGTACGCACCTCGATCGGCGTCCGTACGCGGAAGCTCCCCGATCCCCGTCCGGTTCCGGCCGAGGTGGCCGCGCGGCTGGCGGGGCTGGGGCGCACGGCGGTGGACCGCACGTTCCCGGTGTCGGCGGGGAACGGGACCGGCGACGCGGTCGGGCATCCCTGGGCAGTCGCCGCCGCGACCCCGTACCGGCTGCTCTCCGGGCGTCCGCCCGCCGCGCCCGGCGAGGTCGTGGTCGCGGCGGGGGAGGGGGCCGTCGGAGACCGGATCGTGCTCATAACGCCTGCGGGCAAGGGGCGTTGGACGGTGACCGGGACCGTGCGCCCCGCTCCCTTCGAGCGCGCCGTGTTCTTCGGCGAGGCGGAGGCCGCCCGGCTCTCCCCGGACATCGACGCCGTCGTGGTGCACGCCGACCCGGCCGCCGTACGCGCCGCCGTCGGACCCGGCCTCGACGTCCTGACGGGCGACGAGCGGCGCAGGGCCGACCGCGACCCGGACCGGGACGCCGAGGCGCTGGCCTCCGTGAACGCCCTGCTGGGCACCGCCGCCGGCATCACCGCCTTCGTCTCCGTGTTCGTCGTCGCCTCGACGTTCTCCTTCGCCGTGGCCCAGCGCCGCCGCGAGTTCGGCCTGCTGCGCATGGCGGGCGCGACACCCGGCCAGGTGCGCCGCCTGGTCTATGCGGAGGCCGCGCTCGTCGGCGTCCTCGCCTCGGCGGCGGGCTGCCGGCTGGGGATCTCCGGGGCGCCCCGGCTCGCGGACTGGATGGTCCAACAGGGCCTCGCCCCGGCCTGGTTCACCATCGGGGACCAGAACTGGCCGCTGCACACCGCCTTCTGGACCGGCCTCGCCGTCGCCCTCGCCGGAGCGGTCGCCGCCGCACACCGCGCCGGACGGGTCCGCCCGGCCGAGGCGCTGCGGGACGCCGCCGTGGACAGCGGCACGATGCCGCCGGTACGGATAGTGCTGGGCGCCGCCGTCCTGCTCACGGGAGCGGTGCTGGTGGTGCTCGGGCTCGTCCAGGACCCGGCGGGGCTCCTCAAGCGCAAGACGTACACCACACAGCCGATGCTCCTGATCACCGGATGCGCCCTGTTCGCGCCCGTCCTGGTGCGCCCCGCGATCCGGTTCCTGGCCTGGCTGCCCGCCCGGCTCCCGGGCGCCACCGGCCTCCTGGTCCGGGAGAACGCCTCGGCCGGGCTGCGCCGGACGGCCGCCGTCGCCGCGCCCGTGCTCGTCACCGTCGCCCTGGCCGCGTCGCTGATGGGCACCAAGGCGACGATCGACGCGGCGAAGGCGGCGGAGGCGCGCGGCCAGGTGACGGCGGACTTCGTGGCCGTGGATGAACGCTCCGGGATTCCGGCGGAGTTCACCGACCGCGCCCGCCGCGTTCCGGGTGCCCGGGTCAGCGCCTCGCGCGCCACCTCCGTCACCGTGCTCGAAGAGGGCACCGCCCTCGTCCGCTCCGACGCCCGGGCGGTGGACCCGGCCCACTTCGCCGCCGTGTCCGCGCTGCCCGTGGTCGCCGGCCGGCTCGCCGACCTGGACGACCGCTCGATCGTCGTCAACGAGGAGTGGGCCGTGCACAGGGTCGGCGCCCGCGTCCGGGTCTGGCTCGGCGACGGCCGCGAGGCCACCCTCCGTATCGCGGCCGTGCTCGCCGTCGGCACCGGCGACAACGGCGTCTACCTCACCCCGCACAACGCGGCCGGCGCCCCCGTCGACCGCGTCGGGATCGCCATACGCGCCGGGGCCGACCGGCAGGCCGTCGAACGCGGGCTGCGCGCCGCCGGGCGGGCCACCGGCACCGAGGTGCTGACCCGTGAGCAGTGGTCCGCGACCCAGGTGCCGGGCGGCGGCTCCACCCGGACCGGGCTGCTGATGATCCTCGCCATCGCCCTGGTCTACACGGGGATAGCCCTCGCCAACACCCAGGTCATGGCCACCGCGGACCGGGTTCGCGACTTCGCCGTGCTGCGCCTCGCCGGGGCGACGAAGGCGCAGGTGCTGCGGCTGGCCGGGGCGGAGGCGCTGGCCGTGGTCGCGGTGGGCGCGGTGCTCGGCGGAGCGGTGGCCGCGCTGAATCTGCTCGGCATACGGGCCGCGCTCGGCCGGCTCGACGTCCCGGCGGCGGTCGTCGTGCCGTGGGAGGCGATAGGGCTCGTGGTCGCGGTCAGCGCGGCGCTGGCGGTGGTCTTCGCCGTGCTGCCCGCCCGGATCGCCCTGCGCACCCGGCCGATCTGACGGGTGTCACCGGCCCGCCAGCGCGGTGACCAGGTCCGCCGCCTCGCCGATCAGGGCCGACTCGGCCGGGCTCATCGTGGGGTTGCGGGTGCGCCGGGCGGTCGCGTCGGCAAGGTGGGGGCGGGGATGCCGTCGTCGGCGGCCAGGCGGGGCACCAGCGCGGTGACCAGTTCCCGGGCCCCGTCCGCCGCCGGGTGGCCGGGGTCCACCGCGACCTGCGCCAGGATCAGCGCCGACATGGCGCGGTCCAGGGCGGGCGGGCCCTCCTCGGTGTTGCTCCAGTCGATGACCACGGGCCCGTCCGCCGTCAGCATCACGTTGTCCGGGTGCAGGTCCAGGTGGAGCACCCGGTCCTCGGGGTCGGGCGAGAGCCGGGCCGGGACGGAGTGCAGCTCGGTGAGGAGCCCGGTCAGCAGGTCGGCGCCCTCCTCGGCGCCCACCGCCCCGGACATCAGGGACTCCAGCATCGTCGGACCGTGCAGGCGCTGGAGGACCAGGTCGCCGGGGCCGGCGGACGGGGGCCGCGGGCCCAGCCGGGGCACCGGGTAACCCGAGGCGGACAGGTAGGACATGACGGGGAGTTCCCGGGAGGCGTCCATCCCGTCGCGGTAACGCCGCAGCACCCACGCCTCGTCCAGCTCGTACACGTCCGCGTTGCGTCCACTGCCCAGCAGTCGGCCTATTCGCATGAGGGGAACCTACTTCGGTCCCGTATACAAAGGGAGTTCGGGCCTGGATCCGGCGCCCCATAACGCGGTGCGATGGGGCGGACGGGATCTCCTGAAGCTGACGTGTACGCGGCTACCTTGGCGGCGATTCCCCCGAAACGCTTCCCCCGCCCCGAGCAATTCCCCGAAGCGATTCCTCCGAAGCGATTCCCCTGAAGTCAAGGAGAGTTCCGTGGAGAGACCCATGCTCCGCAAGCGCGCTCTGGCCGCCTGTACCGCCACCGTGGCCGTCGGCGCACTCGCCCTCGCCGGTCTGACCGGCACCGCGTCCGCCGACCCCGCCGCCGGCACCCCCGCCCCCGCCGCCGGCACCCCCGCCCCCGCCGCCGGCTCCGCCCACCTCTCGCCCGGTCTGCTGAAAGCCATGCAGCGGGACCTCGGGCTCACCGCCGCCGAGGCCCGTGACCGCATAGCCGGCGAGTCGCGCGCCGCCGCGCTCACCGCAGGGCTGCGGTATTCGCTCGGCAACCGGTTCGCCGGTGCCCGGGTCAGCGGTGACGACGCGGACCTGACCGTCGCCACCACCGACGCCGCGGACGCCGCCCGCATCACGAAGGCCGGTGCCCGCGCCGAGGTCGTCGACCACAGCCTCGCCGAACTCGACGCCGCCAAGGCGGCCCTGGACGCGGTCGCGCTGCGCACCGCACCGAAGGACGTGACCGCCTGGTACGTCGACGTCCGCAGCAACCGCGTCGTCGTCCAGGCCGGGAAGGCGTCCGCCGCCGACGCGTTCCTCGCGAAGGCCGGCGTCTCCCGCGAGCTGGTGACGGTCGCCCGGTCCACCGAGCGGCCCCGCACCTTCACGGACCTGCGCGGCGGCGACGCGTACTACATGAACGGCTCGGGCCGCTGCTCCATCGGCTTCCCCGTGAAGCGCGGCACCCAGGGCGGCTTCGTCAGCGCCGGGCACTGCGGCACCCCGGGCGTCTCCACCAGCGGCTACAACCAGCAGGCCCAGGGCTCCTTCCAGGGCTCCACCTTCCCCGGCCGCGACTACTCCTGGGTCGCCACCAACACCAACTGGACCCCGCGCCCGCTGGTCAACGGCTACGGCAACGGCGACGTGACGGTCACCGGCTCCACCGAGGCGATCGAGGGCTCGTCCGTCTGCCGCTCCGGCTCCACCACCGGCTGGCACTGCGGCACCGTCCAGCAGCGCAACAGCAGCGTCACCTACCAGGAAGGCACCGTCTCCGGGGTGACCCGGACCAACGTCTGCGCCGAACCGGGCGACTCCGGCGGCTCGTTCATCTCCGGCAGCCAGGCCCAGGGCGTCACCTCCGGCGGCACCGGCAACTGCTCGCAGGGCGGGGTGACCTACTTCCAGCCGCTGAACCCGGCGCTCCAGGCGTACGGGCTGACCCTGGTCACCAACGGCTCCACCACCCCGCCGGACCCGACCGACCCGCCGACCGACCCGGGCGGCACCTGGGCGGCCGGCACCACCTACGCGGCCGGTGACGTGGTGACGTACGGCTCGGCGCGCTACCGCTGCCTCCAGGGCCACCAGGCCCAGCCCGGCTGGACCCCGCCGAACGTGCCGGCCCTCTGGCAGGCCGTGTAGCACCGGGAAACCCCCGCCCCTCAGGCGATCGAGGAACGGGCCCGGGGCGACCGGCACCGCCCCGGGCCCCCGCACCGCGTGCGTGCCCCTTCCCCCACCACCCCGAGGAGTCCGTCAACCATGCCCCCGCATCCCCCGCATCCCCGCATCCCCGAGAGCAACGAGAGCTACGAGAGCTACGAGAACAACGAGCCCTCCGCCGAAGCCGCCGGCGGCCCCGCGATCAGCCGCAAGTCCCTCCTCAGGGCGGCGCTCGTGGCCACCGCTGTACCGCTGTTGGCGGGCGGCGGGGTGGCACTGGCGCGCGACACCGGTGCGAGCGGCGCCCCGCTCGCCCCCACCCCGGACTGCGACGACGGCGACGAGCCGACGCACGACCAGATCGAGGGCCCGTACTACAAGCCCAACTCCCCGCTCCGCACCAGCCTGGTGACCTCGTCGACGCCCGGCGTCCCGCTCACCGTCAGCGGCTACGTCTTCGGGCGCGAGTGCCGCCCGATCCCCGGCGTGCTGCTCGACTTCTGGCAGGCCGACACCAACGGCGCGTACGACATGAGCGGATTCAACTTCCGCGGCCACCAGTTCACCGACCGGAACGGCGCGTTCACACTCATCACGATCGTGCCCGGCCTCTACCCCGGCCGCACCCGGCACATCCATGTGAAGGCCCAGGCCCCCGGCACGGGCATCCTCACCACCCAGCTGTACTTCCCGGGCGAGCCGCGCAACAGCACCGACATGCTGTACGACGCGGCGCTGCTGATGAACGTCCGGACGGTCGGCTCCGGCAAGCAGGGCACCTTCGACTTCGTCCTCGACGTCGCCCAGGACCCCACGGACCCGACCGATCCGCCCACCGACCCCACCGACCCGCCGACCACCCCGGGCGGCACCTGGGCGGCCGGGACGGCCTACACCGCGGGAGACCGCGTCACATACGGCGGGGCCGCCTACCGCTGTCTGCAGGCTCACACCGCCCTGACCGGCTGGGAGCCGCCGAATGTCCCCGCGTTGTGGGAACGCGGGTAGACACGCAGACCTGCGGAGGGCGGTCGTAACCGCCGCGCCACGCGCCCCGGGCTCTCTCCCCGGGGCGCGTACGGCGCACGGCCCGGGCCGGAGGGGGTTCGGTCCCGGGCCGTTTCATCTCACGCCGCGCCGGAGCAGCGCTCCGCTGTCATTTCGCGTCCGAGTAGCGCTGCACCACCGCCGTGGTGAACGGGAAGCGCACCGGTGTCTCCCCGAAGGCCGTCCGGCCGGCCACCCCGGCTGCCTCCCGGAGCGCCGCCACGACCGCGTCCGTCTCCGCCAGCGGGCAGTGCACGATCACCTCGTCGTGCTGGAAGAAGACCAGCTCGGCCCGGAGCCCGGCGGCGGCGATCGCCCGGCGCAGCGCCGCCAGGAGCAGCAGCGCCCACTCCGCCGCGCTCCCCTGCACCACGAAGTTCCGCGTGAACCGGCCGCGCGCCCGCGCGTCCGACGAGGCGTAACCGGGCGTGAAATCCCCGCGCTCGCCGTCCGCCTCCTGCGGGATGCCCGCCTCCCCGTCCTCCCCGTGCCCGGCCGCCGGCGGACTGGTCCGGCCCAGCCAGGTGCGTACGAGACGGCCCTCCTCGCCCGCCTTCGCGGCGTCGTCCACATAGGCGACCGCACGCGGGAACCTGCGGCGCAGGGCCGCCAGATTCTTCAGGCCGTCCCCGGACGTCTGCCCGTAGACGGCACCGAGCAGCGCGATCTTGGCGTGGTCCCGGTCGCCGTGGAAGGCGCGGTCGGACAGCGCGGTGTAGAGGTCGCCCTCGTGACCCGCGACCTCCATCAGGCCCGGGTCGCGGGAGATCGCGGCCAGCACCCGCGGCTCCATCTGCGCGGCGTCCGCGACGACCAGGCGCCACCCCTCGTCCGCGACGACGGCCCGCCGGATCACCTTGGGGATCTGGAGCGCCCCGCCGCCGTTGGTCGTCCAGCGCCCGGTGACGGTGCCGCCCGGCTGGTACTCGGGGCGGAAGCGGCCGTCGCGCACCCAGTCCTGGAGCCAGCTCCAGCCGTGCGCGGTCCAGATCCGGTACAGCTTCTTGTACTGGACGAGCGGAGCGACCGCCGGGTGGTCCAGGGACTCCAGCTCCCAGCGGCGCGTCGAGCGGACCTTGATCCCGGCCTGCGCGAACGCCCGCACCACGTCGGCTGGCAGATCCGGGCGCACCCGGCGCCCGAAGGCGGCGGACACCTCGTCGGCCAGCTCGGCGAGGCGGCGGGGCTCGCCCCCGCCCGCGTACCGCTCGCCGAGCAGTTCGCGCAGCACCTCGCGGTGGACGTCGGCCCGCCAGGGCAGGCCCGCCCGGTTCATCTCGGCGGCGACCAGCATCCCCGCCGACTCGGCGGCCGTCAGCAGCCGCATCCGGTCCGGCCGGTCCGCCGCGTCGTGGCGCGCGAGCTGCGCCGCGTACACCTCGGTCAGCGCCTCGAACGGCAGCTCCGGGCCCGAGGGCGGATCGAACAGGGAGGACTGGGAGCCGGGCTCCGCCGACCGGGGCGGCGGATCGGGCGGCACCGGGCCGCCGCGCAGCCGGGCGAGCGCGGCGGCGGCCGAGCGGGGCTCGCCGAGCCGGCCCTCGTGCCCGAGGAGCAGGGACTCGGCGGCCTCCACGTCGTAGGCCCGCTCGACCCGCACCCCGGCGGCCAGCAGCCGGGGGTAGACCTCGGCCGTCGAGCGCCACACCCAGCGGGCCACGTCCGGCCGGGAGCGGACCGCCCGCGCGAGGTCCGGCTCGGTCAGGACCGGGCCCGCCGGGTGGCCGGCGCGGTCCAGCGGGGCGAGGCGCGCGCCCCCGCCCTCCGTGACGGCCAGCGCCCAGCGTTCGGTCATACGGCCGAGTCTGGCACCCGGCACTGACAGCGGCCGGGAGCCGATACTCTCGTGCGCGCGTTCGATATCCACAGCCTGTGGACAGTGGGCCGCCTACCCTGACCTCATGGAATCGGTGATCGACCAGGCGTTCGCGGCCGCCCTCTACACGGAGGGCGACGCCGGTCTCGACACCGGCGCCTCGCTGCTCGCCGCCGCCCCGAAGGCCGACGCGGAGCTGATGCGCCGGGGCGAGGAGTTCGTCCGCCGGGCCTGGCAGCGCGGCTGGCTCCCCGCCGACGTCGTCCGCCTCGTCCGCCGCGACCTGGACGAGCACGCGGCGGGCCTGGCCGCCGGGCTCATCGTCTCCGAGGTCCGCCGCTACGACGAGTTGCCGCCGCGCTGGCGGTCCCAGCTGGACGAGCTGCCCGCCGCACCGCCCGCGAACAGGCCCGACCGGTTCTCGTACGCCTCCGCGCTCCTCGCCCTCTACCGGCTGCTGCTCGCCCTCCCGGCCATCGAGCCCGTCGGGCCCCCGCCGGGCTCGGCGCGCGAGGCCCTGACCCGGCCGCCCGCCGCCGGTGAACCCCGCATGCTGACCCGGATCCGCGCCCTGCTCGCGAAGGCGGAGGCGACCGGCTACCCGAAGGAGGCCGAGGCGCTGACCACCAAGGCGCAGGAGCTGATGGCCCGGCACAGCATCGACGAGGCCCTGCTCGCCGCCCGTACCCACGGCGACCGCACCCCCGGCGCCTGCCGGATCGGCGTGGACGCCCCGTACGAGACGGCCAAGGCGATCCTGCTCGACGCGGTGGCCTCGGCGAACCGCTGCCGGGCCGTGTGGAACAGCGACCTGGGCTTCACCACGGTCGTCGGCTTCGAGGCCGACCTGGAGGCCGTGGAACTGCTCCACACCTCGCTGCTCGTCCAGGGCACGGCCGCGATGACCCGCGCGGAGGCGGGCCAGCGGGCCGGCGGACGTAAGCGGACCAAGACGTTCCGGCAGTCCTTCCTGATGGCCTACGCCCAGCGCCTGGGCAGCCGTCTCGCCGACGGCACCGCCCGCGCCACGGCCGAGGCGGAGAGCGACACGGCCGCCGACACCGCACTGCTCCCCGTCCTCGCCGCCCGCGACCTCGCGGTCACCGAGACCGCCGAGCAGATGTTCCCCCGCACCACGACCACCCGGGTCAGGGGCGCGACGGACCTGGACGGCTGGACGCACGGCACGGAGGCGGCGGACCGCGCCCGAATGGGCGGGGAGGCGCCGGGTATCCGGGGCTGAGTGACCGCCGACGAGACCCCGCTCGCGAACAACTCGGGCAAAACGGCGATTCCGGTTAGGCTCGGCACATGAGCTGGCTCCGGGCGCTGAAGGAGACCGCCCGCTCCGGCCTGAAGATCGAGCGGCGCCGCCTCGAACCGCTGATCGCGGTGCGCGGCGCGGCCGGGCTCGCCCTGGTCATCGGAGTGAGCCTCGCGCTCTTCGGGCCCGTGGTCGCCGCCAGCTCCGCGTTCGGCGCCTTCCAGGCCGCCATCGCCACCTTCCAGCGCAGCTGGCGCCCGCGCCCCGTGCTCGCCCTGGTCTCCGGCATCAGCCTCGGCCTGACCACCTTCCTGGGCTATGTGACCGGCACCCATCTCCTGCTCTTCGTGGTCCTCCTGGTGATCTGGACCTTCCTCGCCGGGCTGGCCTGGGCGGCGGGCCCGACCGGCGGGATCATCGCCGCGTCCAACGTCGCGATCATGCTCGTCACCATCACCCTGCCGACCTCCGTCGCCCAGGCGGGCCTGCACGGCGCGATGATCATGTTCGGCGGGGTCGTCCAGGCGGCGCTGATCGTGCTCTTCCCGATCCGCAGATGGGGCGCCCAGCGCGACGCGCTCGCCGACGCGCTCGCCGCCGAGGCCGACTACGCGCGGAGGCTGCGCCACGACCCGGTCGCCCACTTCGACCCGGTGCCCCTGATGCTCGCCCGCCGGGCCGCCGCCGTCACCGTCCGCGAGGCCCGCCGCCGCCCCGCCGAACTGCACGGCTCACGCGGGGTCGCCGAACGCATCCGGCCGGTCCTGGCCTCCCTCGCCGACCCGGCCATGGGCGTGCCCGCCGAGGGCCCCGAGCGCGACCGCGTCCGCGAGCTGCTGGCCGCCGCCGGATCGCTGCTCGACGCGGCCGCCCGGGCGATCCGCAAGGGCGACCCGGTCAAGCTGCCCGCCCCGGCCGTCGCCGCGCTGAAGACCCCCGACACCGGGGCCCTGCTCACCGGCCCCCGCTGCGCGCCGCCGACCGGCTCGCCGCCCTGCTCTCCGACGTCATCGAGGCCGCCGAGGGCGACGGCACCAGGGAGGAGCGGGCCGGGGCCGAGGAGGCCGCCGACGCCATCAAGGAGAGCCGGCTGCCCGCCGAGCACCACCCGCGCCCCGGACTGCTGCGCCTCGTGCCGGTCGTCGTCGGGGCGATGCGGCGCGAGGTCCACCACGGCTCCCCGATCCTGCGGCACGCGATCCGGCTCGCCACCGTCGCCGCGGTCGGCTACCTCCTGGGCCGCCTGCTGCCGCTCGGACACGGCTACTGGGCGCCCCTGGCGGCGGTGATGGTGATGCGGCCGGAGTTCTCGCAGACCTACTCCCGCGCGGTCGCCCGGTTCGGCGGCACGCTCGTCGGCGTCTCCCTCGCCTCCGCCATCGTCGAGGCCGCGCACCCGGGCACCGGACCGCTCGCCGCCCTCGCCGTGGTCTGCGCCCTGCTGATGTACCTGCTGATGCGGACCGGCTACGCGGTCGCCCAGGCGTGCGTCGGCGCGTATGTCGTCTTCCTGCTCGGCATGGCCGGCGACGACCTGGGCCAGACGGTGTTCGAGCGGGTGCTCCTCACCCTGGGCGGCGGGCTCCTGGCGATGATCTCGTACGCCGTCTACCCGGCCTGGGAGACCCCGCGCCTGCGGACCCGGCTCGGCGACTGGCTGAAGGCGGCCGGGCGGTACGCGGCGGCGGTCGTCGACCAGTACGCGGACCCGGCCGAACGCGGCCAGGGCGATGTGCGGCACGCCCTGCTCGCCACCCGGGAGGCCCGGGTCGCCTGGCAGGAGGCGGTGGCGACGGCCCGGCACGAACCGGTGCGCCACCGGGGCCTCTCGCACGCCGCCGCCGACGCCACCCAGCACTCCCTGGCCCAGCTCGGCCGGGTCGCGATGCTCCTGGAGGCCCACATCCCGCGCAGCGCGGCCGCGCCCGTGCCGGGGGCCGCCGAGCTGGCCGACGCGCTGCGCCGGACCACGGACCGGGGCGCCAAGGCGGTGCGGGAGCGGCGGGTGCCGGACTGGACGCCGGTGCGGGAGGCGCTGGAGCGCTGGGAGGCGGCGGAGGGCGGAGCGCCGCCCTCCGCCGGGGCCGAACTCGTACGCAACAACGTGGCCCTGGTCCTCGACGTGCTGGAGGACTTCTCGCGGGGCCTGACCTCGTGACCCCGCGACGTCACGGCGTCACGGCGTCGGCAGGTCCGACATGCCGGGGAGGTCGGGGATCTTCTCCAGTGCGTCCGCGTCGGTCTTCTCCAGCGTGTCCTTCTTTCCGCTGCCCCACGCGATGACGACGGTCTTGCCGTCGTTGGACTCGACCTCCCCCGTGACCCGGGCGGTGTCGCCGTCGGCGCACTTCAGCTCCAGGGCCGGCTTGCCCTCGCCCGACACGGTGCCCGAGCAGACATGGGAACCGGCGACGACGAACGCCTTCCCGGCGGCGACGGACAGCACCACCGCATCGCCGTCGCTCTGGCCCGCCCAGGCGCCCTCCAGCCCCTTCGCGTCCCCGGCGGACGCGTCGTCGGAGCCGCCGTCCGTACCGGAGGACGCGTCGCTCCCGCCGGCCGTGGGGCTCGCGCTGGACCCGGGGTCCTTGCCCGAGTCGCCCTTGTCGCCGTCGCTTCCGCAACCGGTGAGCGCCAGCGCGGTCAGCAGACCCGTGGCGAGGACTGCGCCGGTACGTGCGATTTTGTACATGTGGAATTCCCCTGGAAGACGAATGGCCATCCAAGCTACCAGTGGGTCGCAAGCGGTGCGGAGAAGTCAACTCCCGGAATCGGGAGCCGGAGAGACCGCGCATACGTCTCTCTCGGCGGAAGCTGTAATCGCGGCGACACCCCGCGTGCATGTGCATCCGCCCGTGCATCCGCTCATGCATCAGGAATTGAACACAGCTATGATCCGGGACAGTTGACACTTGCACCTTGCAACTCGGGGAGCGTCCTGTGCACCACGTGTACAACGGCATGGCGGCCACAGAGCTTCGCGGAGTCGTCTGGCAGAAGAGCAGACACAGCAACTCCCAGGGTTCCTGCGTGGAGTTCGCGAAACTGCCCGACGGAGATGTGGCGATGCGCAATTCGCGCCATCCCGACGGGCCGGCGCTGGTCTACACACCCGCCGAGATAGAGGCGCTGCTCCTCGGCGTGAAGGACGGCGAGTTCGACCACCTGGTGGGCTGACGGCCCCGTACACCACAGAGGGCCGAACCCCGCCGGAAACCAGCGGTGTTCGGCCCTCGGGCGGTGTGCCACGCGGTGCGCCGGCCGGACGCGCCGCCCCCGTCACACCGGGTCGGTCAGTCTGAACAGCGCCCAGACGACCTTGCCTCGGGAAGCCGCCGTGCCCGGCGCGCTCTCGGCGGTCAGTACGGGGGAGGGGTGCCAGCCCCAGCAGTCGCTGAAGGACTCCACCAGGAACAGCCCCCGCCCCGACTCGGCGGAGTCCGCCGCCTCGGAGGCGACCGGGCTCGCCTGGCTCGGGTCGCGCACCGCGCACACCAGCCGCGAGGTCCAGCGCATCAGGTGCAGCCGTACGGGCGGCTCCTGGGGCTCACGCGGGGCGTCGGCCGGCAGGGCGTGCCGCAGGGCATTGGTGACCAGCTCGGACACGACGAGCGCGACGTCGTCGAAGCGCTCGGTCAGTCCCCATCCCCCTAGGGTGGTCCGGGTGAACCGTCGTGCGCCGCCCACCGCCTCGTAGTGCGGCGGCAGGGTGCAGGTGGCCGACCCGGAGACGGCCGAGGGGTCGATGGGAGGAAGCCCCTGCCGTAACGGCTCGAGCATCGTCGATCCATTCGTCCCCATGCGAGGCACTCCCGGGAATCGCGGCTGGACCGGTACTCCGTACCGGCGACAGCGGCACAACACGAACGAGAACGCAGGTGCGCGGGCTCCATGGTTCCGAATGCGCACAGCAGATGCAAGGGCAGATGCACGTGCACGCGCCTGACCTGTCCGACCCCGTCCGGTTCTTGCTCATTTCTTCCCCGTCCCGGTTTCGCCGCCTTGCCAAGCTCTTCCCATTTCCGTAATCGAATGAGTACGGGGCGAAGCGTTTTGATGGCAGAATCCGGCTCTTGGGGTTCAGGGGGAGCCCCGATGCCAGGAAGCGATGGGGAGGGTTGGACCAGTGGCGGCAGGCGAGTCGAGTGGGTCCGTGGTGCGGCGCATCCTGCTGGGCTCTCAGCTCAGGAGACTGCGTGACTCGCGAGGCATCACGCGCGAGGCGGCCGGCTACTCGATCCGGGCCTCCGAATCGAAGATCAGCCGCATGGAGTTGGGACGGGTGAGCTTCAAGGCCAGGGACGTCGAGGATCTGCTCACGCTCTACGGCGTCACGGACGAGGCGGAGCGCGACTCCCTCCTCGCCCTGGCCCGTGAGGCCAATGTGGCGGGCTGGTGGCACAGTTACGGGGACGTACTGCCCGGCTGGTTCCAGACGTACGTCGGTCTGGAGGGGGCGGCCTCGCTCATCCGCATCTACGAAGTCCAGTTCGTGCACGGGCTGTTGCAGACCGAGGACTACGCCCACGCGGTTGTCTCCCGGGGCATGCGCGGCGCGCCCCCCGCCGAGATCGAGCGCCGCGTCGCACTCCGCCTCGAACGGCAGAAGGTCCTCGTCTCCGAACGGGCGCCCCGCTTCCACGCCGTGCTGGACGAGGCGGCGCTGCGCCGCCCGTACGGCGGACGTGAAGTGATGCGGGCGCAATTGCGGCATCTGATCGATATGTCGGAACAGCCGAACATCACGCTCCAGGTGATGCCGTTCAGTTTCGGCGGGCATTCCGGCGAGAGCGGATCCTTCACCATGCTGCGATTCCCGGAATCCGATCTGTCGGACATCGTGTATTTGGAGCAGCTGACAAGTGCGCTCTATTTGGACAAGGACGAGGAAGTCGCCCAGTACGAAAAGGCGATGACGCGGCTCCACGAGGAGTGCCCGGACCCGGAGGAGAGTCGTGACCTGCTCCGAGGACTTCTCCAACTCTCCTGAATTTTCAGTACGATGGCGCTCCCGCGGGAGTCTGCACCTGAGTTAAGGGATCGCATGTCCTTCTTCCAAGAGCTGGCCGGCCAGTACATCGACGGTGAATGGCGGACGGGCACCGGCTCCTGGGACATCATCGATTTCAATCCCTACAACGGCGAGAAGCTCGCCGCGATCACCATCGCCACCGCAGCCGAGGTCGACCGCGCCTACCGCGCCGCCGAGCGCGCGCAGGGCGAGTGGGCGGCGGCGAGCCCGTACCGCCGCCGGGACGTCCTGGAGCGCGCGCTGCGCGTCACCGAGGAACTGGCCGACGAGATCACCGAAGCGATCATCGACGAGCTGGGCGGCACCCGCACCAAGGCCGCGTACGAGCTGAGCCTCACCCAGGAGTTCCTGCGCGAGGCCGCCCGGCAGGCGCTCTCGCCGGAGGGCCGCATCCTGCCCTCCGCCGCGGACGGCCGGGAGAACCTGCTCTACCGGCTGCCGGTCGGGGTCGTCGGCGTCATCAGCCCCTTCAACTTCCCGCTCCTGGTGACGATGAAGTCGGTCGCACCGGCCCTCGCCCTCGGCAACGCGGTCGTCGTCAAGGCCAACCAGAACTCGCCCGTCGTCGGCGGCGGCCTCGTCGCGCGGATCTTCGAGGAGGCCGGGCTGCCGGCCGGGCTGCTCAACGTGGTCGTCACCGACATAGCCGAGATAGGCGACGCGTTCATCGAGCACCCCGTGCCCCAGGTGATCTCCTTCGCCGGTTCGGACCGGGTCGGCCGCCATGTCGCCGCCACCGCGGGCGCCCTCTTCAAGCGGACCGTCCTCGAACTCAGCGGCAACAGCGCCTTGGTGGTGCTGGACGACGCGGACATCGACTACGCGGTCGACGCCGCCGTCTTCAGCCGCTTCATCTACTCCGGCCAGGTCTGCATGGCCGCCAACCGCATCCTGGTGGACCGCCCGGTGGCCGCCGAGTTCACCGAGAAGTTCTGCGCCCGCGTCGCCGCCCTGAAGACCGGCGACCCGCGCGAGCCGGAGACCAGCATCGGCCCGGTCATCAACACCTTCCACGCCGACTCGCTGGCCGCCCTGGTCGACCAGGCGATCGCCGAGGGCGCCGAGGCGCCGGTGCGCGGACGGGTGCGCGGCAATCTGGTCGAGCCGACCGTGCTCACCGGCCTGCCCGACGGCTCCCCCCTCCTCCACCAGGAGATCTTCGGCCCGGTCGCGCTGCTGGTGCCGTTCGACGGCGAGGACGAGGCGGTCCGGATCGTCAACGACAGCCCCTACGGCCTCAGCGGCGCCGTGCACACCGCGCGCACCGGGCGGGGCGTGCGCTTCGCCCAGCGCATCCGCAGCGGGATGTTCCACGTCAACGACTCCACCGTGCACGACGACCCGGGCATCGCGTTCGGCGGCGAGAAGGACTCCGGTCTGGGCCGGATGAACGGGGACGCGGCGGTGGACGCGTTCACCACCCAGAAGTGGATCTCCGTCCAGCACGGCCGCAGCGTCTTCCCCTTCTGACCTCGCCCTACACCGCCCGCTACGCTGGTCGACGGTTGACCAGAGAGGTGGAGGGCATGTCCGCGATCCGGCTGCTGGTCCTCGGCGCCGTACGCCAGCACGGCCGGGCCCACGGCTACCAGGTCCGCAACGACCTGGAGTACTGGGGCGCCCATGAGTGGTCCAACGCCAAGCCCGGCTCCGTCTACCACGCGCTGAAACAGCTCGCGAAGCAGGACATGCTCCTCGCCCACGAGGTGGCCCCGAGCACCGCGGGCGGACCGCCGCGCATCGAGTACGAGATCACGGAGCGCGGCACCGAGGAGTACTTCGCCCTGCTGCGCGCCTCGCTCACCTCGTACGACCAGCGGATGGACGTCCTCTCGGCGGGCATCGGCTTCGTCGTCGACCTGGAACGCGGCGAGGCCGTGGCCCTGCTCCGCGAGCGTCTGCAGAACCTCGCGTCCTGGCGCGCCGCCGTCACCGAGCACTATCTCCCCGAGGGCGGCCCGGAACAGCTGGGCCACATCGGCGAGGTCATGAACTTCTGGGTGCACTCGGCGGACGCGGGCGCGGAGTGGACCCGCGGCCTGATCGCCCGCATCGAGGCCGGCGCCTACGTCTTCGCGGGCGAGGGGGCCCCCTTCGTCGGCGTACTCGCGGAGGGCGAGGAGAACCCGTACGCGACCGGGTAGTTCAGTGGTGGAAGGAGGTCGCCGCGTTCTCGTCCCGGGTCAGCGGGTGCGGCTGGGCGCGGAGTTCGGGCATCAGGAGGCGCAGGTCCTCCAGGAGCAGTTCCGCCAGGTCCGAGGAGAAGCCGTTGCGGCACACGATGCGGAGTACGGACAGGTCCTCCCGGTCGGCGGGGAAGGTGTACGCGGGCACCAGCCAGCCGCGTTCGCGCAGTCGCCGTGACACGTCGAAGACGTCGTACGCCGTCACCTCCGGCTTGGTGGTGAGCGCGAAGACGGGCAGCTGGTCGCCCCGGGTGAGCAGCCGGAAGTCGCCCAGCTCCTCGATCTTCGCGGCCAGGCCGGTCGCCACGTCCCGGGCCGCCTGCTGCACGGCCCGGTAGCCGTCCCGGCCCAGCCTCAGGAAGGTGTAGTACTGCGCGACGACCTGGGCGCCGGGCCGGGAGAAGTTCAGCGCGAAGGTGGGCATGTCGCCGCCCAGGTAGTTCACCCGGAAGACCAGCTCCTCGGGCAGCTCGGCGGGCGAGCGCCACAACGCCCAGCCGACGCCCGGGTAGACCAGTCCGTACTTGTGGCCGGAGGTGTTGATGGAGGAGACCCGGGGAAGCCGGAAGTCCCAGACCAGGTCCGGGTCGAGGAACGGCGCGACCATGGCGCCGGAGGCCCCGTCGACGTGGACGGGGATGTCGAGGCCGGTGCGCTCCTGGAGATCGTCCAGGGCCGCGCACAGCTCCGCGATCGGCTCGTAGCTGCCGTCGAAGGTGGAGCCGAGGACGCCGACGACGCCGATGGTGTTCTCGTCGCACAGCTCCACGGCGGCCCGCGGGTCGAGGTGGAAGCGGTCGCCCTCCATGGGGACGAGGCGCGGCTCGACCTCCCAGAACGTGCAGAACTTCTCCCAGCACACCTGCACGTTCACCCCCATCACGAGGTTGGGCTTGGCGCTCGCCGGGTAGCGGTCGGCGTTCTTGGCCGTCCAGCGGCGTTTGAGCGCCATCGCGGCGAGCATGCACGCCTCGCTGGACCCGGTCGTGGAACAGCCGACGGTCGCCGAGGGTCGGGGGCGTGCCAGAGGTCGGCGAGCATCGCCACACAGCGCCGCTCCAGCTCGGCGGTGCGCGGGTACTCGTCCTTGTCGATCATGTTCTTGTCGCGGCACTCGCCCATCAGCACCCCGGCCTGCGGCTCCATCCAGGTGGTGACGAAGGTGGCGAGGTTGAGCCGCGAGTTGCCGTCCAGCATCAGCTCGTCGTGGACGAGCCCGTACGCGGTGTGGGGCGGCAGCGGTCCGTCCGGCATCCGGTGCCGGGGCGGCGCCGCCTCCATTCCGGCGACCGGGTCGGCGACCCCGTAGAACGGATTGAGCGCCAGCTTGCGCTGCTCGGCCGACGGTTCGCCCTCGTGCGCGGAGCCCCGGTGGAGCGGCATCACGGACCTGCCCTTCTCGGCTCGCGCCCGCGAGACCGGACGCATCCGACGTTACGGAGGGCCCCGGCGCCCGACACCCGGTGCTGGGCCGTCCGGCTCAGCGCATCGCCGTACCGTCCTCGCGCAGCTGCATCAGCGGCCGGCCGGTCACCAGCAGCCAGGCGGGCAGCGAGGCCACGCACAGCACCGGCAGCAGGGCCGTGTCGAAGCCCAGCACCGCCGCCGTGAACAGGCTCAGCCAGCCCTGCCGGGTGACGGCCAGCAGGACGCCCAGCACCCCGCACGTCACCGCGAGCGCCACCGGCACCCCGCCGACGAGGGCGTGGGCGCACAGTCCGAGCGCGACGCCCGAGAACACCGCCGGGAAGATCCGGCCGCCCCGGAATCCGCAGGTCGCGGCGATCACCAGGGCCGCCGTCTTCACCACGGCCATCTTCCCGAACTCGGCGGCCGACCAGCCGTCCGGATCGGCGGCGAGCGTCTTCACCTCGTCCAGCCCTTGAACAGCGTCAGGTGCCCGCCGAGCGCCCCGAGCAGGCCGAGCGCGAGGCCGCCCAGGGTCAGGGCGAGCACCGGATGCGGCAGGGCCCGGAAGAAGCGGTGGACCAGCGGGAACGCGTACACCGCCGCGAGGCCGAGGACCGCTCCGGCCGACGCGATCACCAGGGCGGCGAGCAGGTCGCCCCAGCCGGTGTGCGCGTACGGGGGCAGCGACAGGTCGAAGCTGGGGTGCTCGGCCAGCGACATGGTGAGCGATCCGGCGGCCCCGGCCGCGAGCGGCCCGAACAGCTTGTCCCAGAGCGCACCGGGCCCCGGCGCGGCGGCCAGCGTCTCGGTGAGGATCAGGGCGGCGGCGACCGGGGTGCCGAAGAGGGCGCCGATGGTGCCGGCGGCGGCGAGCGCGAGCCACAGCTCACCGGGGGCGCCCGGGGCGATCCGGCGGCCGGCCCAGGCGGCCAGGGCGATGTTGGCGGCGATGATCGGGTTCTCCGGGCCCAGGCTGACCCCGCCCGCCAGGGTGATGACGGCGGCCACGAGGATGCCGGGCACCACCAGGGGCGGCAGGGGCGATTCGACGAGGCCCGTGGTCGCCGGGTCCGGACCGGCATGGCCGGGCGCGGCGCGGATGACCAGGCCGGCCGCCAGGCCCATGGCCGTGAGCATCACGATCGTCCACAGCGAGGAGTACCGGCCCACGGACAGCGCGTCGGGCAGCGTCTCCCACAGCACGTCCTGGAGCCGCTCCGCGAGCAGGCTGACCCCGAGCAGGACCAGGGCCGAGACCACGCCCACGGCCAGGGCGGGCACGATGAGCGCGAGCAGCCGGCGGGCGGGGGCGGGCTCGGCGGCGACGGCGGAATCGGTCGGCATCGGCACACCATAGCGATGCGAAAGCCGTAAAACCGTTCAAAAGGGGCGGGCGGCAGGCGGGACTTGCACCTCACGCGGCGTGAGGGCCGAGGCTCGTCCCCGTACCCACACAGGAAGGAGCGGGGAGCCATGGAGCACTCCGTGGGACAGGTCGCCGACTACGCCGGGGTCACGGTGCGCACCCTGCACCACTACGACACCATCGGCCTGCTCTCACCGGGCGGGCGCAGCCACGCGGGCCACCGGCGCTACGACGACGCCGATCTGGACCGGTTGCAGCAGATCCTCTTCTACCGGGAGCTCGGCTTCCCGCTGGACGAGATCGCGGCCCTGCTCGACGACCCGGACGCGGACCCGCAGGAGCACCTGCGCCGCCAGCACGCGCTGCTGTCGCACCGGATCGCGGAGCTCCAGCGGATGGCCGCCGCCGTAGAGACAGCGATGGAGGCACGCAGGATGGGCATCGATCTCACCCCGGAGGAGAAGTTCGAGGTCTTCGGCGACAAGGACCCCGACCAGTACGCGGAGGAGGCCGAGCGCCGCTGGGGCGGCACCGACACCTACGCCGAGTCGCAGCGCCGGACCGCCCGCTACACCAAGGAGGACTGGCAGCGGATGAAGGCCGAGGTCGCCTCCTGGGGCGAGCGCTACGACGCGCTGATGGAGGCCGGTGAGCCGGCCGACGGCGAGCGCGCCACGGACCTCGCCGAGGAGCACCGGCTGCACATCTGCACCTGGTTCTACGAGTGCACCTACGAGATCCACCGGGGCCTCGGCGGGATGTACGTCGCCGATCCGCAGTTCAAGGCGTTCTACGACGCCATGCGGCCGGGCCTCGCCGAGCACCTGCGCGACGCGATCGAGGCGAACGCGCGCCGCCGGGCGTAAAGGTCACGGAGGCGGGTGGAACCCGTGGCCGACCCTGGGCGTTGATAGCTTGGGGCGGCCACGCAGCCGCTTATCGACCTCATCCTGGAGCCCGGACCCTTGAATACGCTTGCGCTCGGACCGAGCTGGCTGGACCCGGACTATCTCATCGGACAGTTCGGCCTGGCCGGCGTCCTGGTCATCGTCTTCGCCGAGTCCGGGCTGCTCATCGGGTTCTTCCTGCCCGGTGACTCCCTGCTGTTCACCACGGGCCTGCTGGTCACGACCGACAAGCTGCACACCCCGCTCTGGCTGGTCTGCGTCCTGGTCGCGCTGGCGGCGATCATCGGCGACCAGGTGGGCTATCTCTTCGGCCGCAAGGTCGGACCCTCGCTCTTCAGCCGGCCGGACTCCCGCCTCTTCAAGCAGGAGAACGTCGAGAAGGCCCACGAGTTCTTCGAGAAGCACGGCCCGAAGTCGCTGATCCTGGCCCGCTTCGTGCCGATCGTGCGGACGTTCACCCCGATCATCGCGGGCGTCAGCCGGATGAACTACCGCTCGTTCATCGTGTTCAACGTGATCGGCGGCGTCCTGTGGGGCGTCGGCGTGACGCTGCTCGGCGCCGCCCTCGGCAACGTCGAGTTCGTCCACAAGAACATCGAGGCGATGCTCGTCCTGATCGTGCTGATCTCGGTGATCCCGATCGCCATCGAGTTCCTGCGCGCGCGGAGCAAGGCCAAGAAGGAGGGCCCCGCCGCCGGGAGCGGCGAGGTGCCCCCGCAGGACCCGTCCGCCGGCCGCCGCGGCCGCCACGCCAAGCGCTGAGCGCCGTACGCCCCTGAGGCGCGACCCCGTCAGAAGCCGCGCGTCCGCTTGGCCGCGCGGCGGTTCGCGCCGCCGACCGCGCCCGGCACCCGCATGAACAGCCGGGAGATCTCGCTCCCCAGGTTCACCCCGATGGCGATGGCCAGGGCCGTCGCCACCGCCGTGGACAGCGAGGCGAGGCCCCGGTCCAGCTCGTTCTGCGCGACGCCCAGCAGACCGAAGTACGTCGCCGAACCGGGCAGCAGCGGGCCGATCGCCGCCGTGATGTACGGCAGCGACGACGTGTAGCGGTACCGCGAGAACAGCTGCCCGAACAGCCCGACGAGCCCGGCGGCCGCGGCCGTCGCCGCCACCGCCGACAGGTTGCCCGTCTGCGCCATCGCCCCGTAGACGACCCACGCCACACCGCCGTTCAGGGTCACCGCGAGCACCGTCGCCCGCTCCTGCTGGAGCAGGATCGCGAACGCCAGGGTCAGCACCATCGAAGCGAAGGTCTGGATCACCGGCCGGTCGTGCGTGATGAACCGCGCCTCCGGGTCCAGCTCCGCCCCCAGCTGAAGCCCTCCGTACAGGGCCAGCAGCACCCCGGTGACGATCGCGATGAAGAAGTACATGACCTCCAGGAGCCGCGCCGACGCGGTGATGTAGTACCCGGTCAGCCCGTCCTGCACGCCCGCCACCAGCGCCCGCCCCGGCAGCAGCGCGAACAGCCCACCGGTGATCACCGCCGACGGCCGTACGTCCGACCAGTGCGTCAGCGTCAGCGCCACGCCCATCGCGGCGGGCGGCATCGCCGCGATCGCGAACTGGTAGAACTCCGGCAGCCCGCGCCCCGCGCAGAGCCAGGCCAGCCGGTCACCGAGCATCGCCCCGAGCGCCGCGATCAGGAACACCAGCGGACCACCGCCGACCAGCACGGACGCCGCCCCGGCGAGCCCGCCGGCGGCCAGCGTGAGCACCCAGCCGGGATACGGGTGCCGGTTGCGGCGGATCTCCGCGAGCCGTCGGTACGCCTCCTCCAGCGACACCTCGTCGTCGGCCGTGGTGATGTCGTCGATCAGCCGGAAGACCGCCGCGAGCCGGGTGTAGTCGGTGCCCCGGCGGCGTACCGTACGGCTCGCCGTCACCGGGTCGTCCACCAGGGACGGCTGGTGCGAGATCGACAGCAGGGTGAACGTCACGGTCGGCTCGCAGCGGTCGAGCCCGTAGCTCCGCATCACCGCGAACATCGCCGCCTCGACGTCCTCGGCGCCCTCGCCGCCCGCGAGCAGCAGCTCCCCGATACGCAGCGTCAGGTCGAGCACGCGCGGAACCGGGGGCCCCGCCTCCTCGTCGTGCCGCTGGACCGGCTCCGGGGCCGGGCGCTCGGCGACCGGCATCCGCAGCATCGTGCGCATCCGGTCCTGCCAGGGCGCCTCCTTGGTCAGCCGGACCATCGGCACCCCGTACGCCGGGGTGAAGGCCGGCGGGGAGTCCCGGAAGCTGTACGTGCTCGGCGTGGCGAAGGCCGAACCGGTCGTCTCGGACCCGGAAGCGGAACCCGTACCGGAACCGGGACCCGAGGCCGGCTGCTCGGGCGTCACGCCCTCCGGAAGGGCGAACTCCGACGTCGGGTGGTCCTCCTCGGGCGGCGCCGCCGGTTCGGTCCCGGCCGGCCACGAGAAGGCGCTGTGCGCCTCGTCGGACTGGGGCTTCTCGTCCTCGGGCCCGCCCGGTTCCGCCACCACTCGACCTCGCTCCTCCTCGGCTGCGCGTTCTCGGGCGCACTCCTGCCCAGTATGGCCACGCCCAAGGGAGGGCACACGGAACGGGCGGCACACCCACCTGGGTGTACCGCCCGTTTCGAAGCCCGCTCAGCGGAAGCGGAACGTCAGTGCGCGCCGCCCTGCGCCTCAAGGCGCTTGCGGGAGGCGACGATCTCGGCCTCGGCCTCGGCGCGGCCGACCCAGTCGGCGCCCTCGACGGACTTGCCCGGCTCCAGGTCCTTGTAGACCTCGAAGAAGTGCTGGATCTCCAGGCGGTCGAACTCCGAGACGTGCTGGATGTCCTGAAGGTGCTCCACCCGGGGGTCGGACGCCGGGACGCACAGCAGCTTGTCGTCGCCGCCGGCCTCGTCGGTCATCCGGAACATGCCGATCGCGCGGCACTTGATGAGGCAGCCCGGGAACGTCGGCTCGTCCAGGATCACCAGCGCGTCCAGCGGGTCGCCGTCCTCACCGAGGGTGTCCTCGATGAAACCGTAGTCCGCCGGGTAGCTGGTCGAGGTGAAGAGCCGACGGTCCAGACGAATCCGGCCGGTCTCGTGATCCACCTCGTACTTGTTGCGCGAACCCTTCGGGATCTCGATAACGACGTCGAACTCCACGGGTGGCTCCTCCATGATCAACACATACGACTGGTGGTTAAGTGTCCCTCACGCAGATGTGTGCTCGCGAAAGGGGCTGGTCAACGGTGGCCGAGCCGGTGGAAAGACCGTCGACGGAACCGCCCGGCACAAGCGGCGGAGGTATCGCGGCCCGCCTGGGCGTACGCGGCGGAGTGAACGACTGGCAGTTCACGGCCGTGTCCGCCGTCGTCGGACTGGCCCTCGCGGCCGGCGCCGTCCTCGCCGCCGGACCCTGGGACTCGGGTCAGCGTAAGGCCGAGCGGGACCGGGTGACCGCCGCCGAACGCACAGGTGGCGCACATCACGACGGCGGCGACCCCGAGGGCCCCGCCCCCGCCCCCAGCGCCCCCGCCGTCCTCGCCGCCCTGTCCGCCGCCGGCACCGGCCCGAAGGACGCCCCGGCCGGAGCCGCCCGCGACCTGCGCGCGGTCCTGGACCCGCTGCTGGAGAACGACGCGCTGGGCTCCCGTCGCGGCGCCGTGGTCATCGACACCGCCACCGGCAAACGGCTCTACGGCAAGGGCGCCGACGTCCCCATGACGCCCGCCTCCACCGTCAAGATCGCCACCACCGTCGCCGCCCTCGGCGCCCTCGGCCCCGCCCATCGCATCCCCACCACCGTGAGCGCCTCCGAGGACCGGCGCACCGTCACCCTCGTCGGCGGCGGCGACCCCACCCTCGACAAGGCGGCCCTGCGCGCCCTCGCCACCGAGACCGCCCGGGCCCTCAAGACCGGCAAGGCCCCCTCCGTACGGCTGCGCTACGACGCCTCCGCCTATTCGGGGCCCACGCACCACCCGATCGGCCCCAACGAGAACATCGCGCCCATGAGCGCCCTGATGCTGAACGAGGGCCGCCGGGACGACTCCGTCAAGGGCCCCGCCGCGCGCACCGAGGACCCGGCCGGCGACGCCGCCCGCGCCTTCGCCGGATACCTCGACAAGGCCGGCGTCACCGTCAAGGGCGCACCCGCCCCCGGCCGCCCCGCCAAGAAGTCCCGCACCGTCGCCACCCACCTCTCCGCGCCCCTCTCGGGCCTGGTCGAACGCGCCCTCACCAACAGCGACAACGACATCGCCGAGGCCCTGGCCCGGCAGACCGCCATCGCCGCCGGGCAGCCCGCCGACTTCAAGGGCGGCCGACGGGCCGTCACCGCCCGCCTGAAGAAGCTCGGCCTGCCCCTCAAGGGCGTGAACATCGCCGACGGCAGCGGCCTCGACCGCGAGGACAAGGTGACCGCGGCCCTGCTCGCCGGCCTCCTCGCCCGGACCGCCGACCCCGCCCACCCCGAACTCCGCCCGGTCCTCACCGGCCTCCCCGTCGCCGGCTTCAGCGGCACGCTCAGCAGCCGCTACACCAGCGAGGCCGGCGGCACCGGCTTCATCCGCGCCAAGACCGGCACCCTCACCGGCGTCAACAGCCTCGCCGGCACCGTCGTGGACACGCGGGGACGGCTCCTCGCCTTCGCCTTCCTCGCCTCCGGCACCACCGCCCCCACCGAGGCCCAGAAAGCCCTCGACAAACTCGCCACCGCGCTCGGAGCCGGCAGGCGATGAGCCCGTCAACACCTCACCGCATCAAGGGTTGAGCACGTACGGTTGACGCATGACGAGCATCGGTGGTGCAGGGATGGTCGACTGGAACCTCGCGGTCGCGACCGCGACCCGGCTTGTGCGGCCGGGTCCCGAGATCAGCCGCGAGGAGGCCCGCGAGGCCGTCGCGGAGCTGCGCAGGCACGCGAAGGCGGCGGAGGAGCACGTCCGCGCCTTCACCCGGATGATCCCCGAGGGAACCGAGCCCGAGGACACCCCCGTCCTCGTCGTGGACCGCCCCGGCTGGATCAAGGCCAACGTCGCCGGCTTCCGCGAACTGCTGCGCCCCCTCCTGGAGAAGATGGAGGAACGGCGCTCCGGCGGCGCGGGCGGCGCCGTGCTCGGCGCGGTCGGCTCCAAGGTCACCGGCGTCGAGGTCGGCATGCTGCTGTCCTTCCTCGCCTCCCGCGTCCTCGGCCAGTACGAGACCTTCGCCCCCGCCTCCCGCGAACTCCCCGCCTCCGCCGACGGCGGCGGCCGCCTCCTGCTCGTCGCGCCGAACATCGTCCATGTGGAACGCGAGCTGGAGGCCGACCCGCACGACTTCCGGCTCTGGGTCGCCCTCCACGAGGAGACCCACCGCACCCAGTTCACCGCGGTGCCCTGGCTCCGCGACCACCTCCAGGGCGAGATCCAGTCCTTCCTGGACGAGACCGACGTCGACCCGATGACCTTCCTGGAGCGGCTGCGCGAGGCCGTCCAGTCCCTCTCCGGCGGCCGGCCCGAGGGCGAGGAGGGCGAGGACGGCGGGCGCAGCCTGGTCGAGCTCGTGCAGACCCCCGCCCAACGCGAGATCCTCGGCCGCCTCACCGCCGTGATGTCCCTCCTGGAAGGACACGCCGACTACGTCATGGACGGCGTCGGCCCCGAGGTGGTCTCCTCCGTCGCCGAGATCCGCGAGAAGTTCCAGCAGCGCCGGGCCCAAGGCGCCGGCCGCCTCGACCAGGCCCTGCGCAAGCTGCTCGGCCTCGACGCCAAGCTGCGCCAGTACCGGGACGGCGAACGCTTCGTGCGCGCCGTCGTGGACGAGGTCGGCATGGACGGCTTCAACCGGGTGTGGACCTCGCCCAACACCCTCCCCACCAAGGCGGAGATCGCCCGTCCCGCAGACTGGATCGCGAGGGTGCACCGTAAGGCAGAGTCGTGATCAAGGTCCGCGGTACGAAGGAAACGCGCCGGTAATCACCCATCCGAGGGACCGCAGGGGCATGGGAAGGCGTGCAATGCTCGATGAACGGCATTGCTCTGTCACCATCGACGCACTCTGAGTGACGGCACTCCTTCCCGTCCCGGCACTCCGATACACCCCTGAAGAACCTCACGAAGGGCACCGGACATGGGTCCCCATCCTGCGGTCGCGGCGATACGCCTGGCGGTCCGCCGCGTACTCCACGACGTCATCGCCGAACACGCCGAACAGAACGAACGCGCCGGGCACGCCCCGCGCCCCGAGCTCGCCCGGGCCGGCACGGGCAGCCGCCTCGGCACGCTCCCCGACCGCCCCGACACCCCGCTGGTGCTGGTGGCCTGCTCCGGCGGCGCCGACTCCATGGCGCTCGCCTCCGCCCTCGCCTTCGAGGCCCGCAAACTCCCCGTCCGGGCCGGCGGCATCACCGTCGACCACGGCCTCCAGGACGGCTCCGACACCCGCGCCGCCGAGGTCGCCGCCCGGCTCGCCGCCATGGACCTCGGCCCCGCCGAGGCCGTCGCCGTCCACGTCGGCCGCGAGGGCGGACCCGAGGCCGCCGCCCGAGACGCCCGCTACGCCGCGCTCGACGCCGCCGCCGAACGCCACGGCGCCGCCGCCGTCCTCCTCGGCCACACCCGCGACGACCAGGCCGAGACCGTCCTGCTGGGCCTCGCCCGCGGCTCCGGCATCCGCTCCCTGTCCGGCATGGCCGCCGCCTCCGGCCCGGCCGGCCGCTACCGCCGCCCCTTCCTCCAGCTCGACCGGCAGACCGCCCGCACCGCCTGCCTCGCCCAGTCCCTGCCCGTCTGGGACGACCCCCACAACATCGACCCCGCCTACACCCGCTCCCGGCTGCGCCACGAGGGCCTGCCCGCCCTGGAGAAGGCCCTAGGCAAGGGCGTGGTCGAAGCCCTCGCCCGTACGGCCCAGCTCTCCCGCGACGACGCCGACGCCCTCGACACCTGGGCCGCCGCCGCCGACCGTGACGTACGCGACGACGCGGGCCGGCTGGAGTGCGCCAAGCTGTACGCGCTGCCCCCCGCCGTACGCCGCCGGGTGCTGCGCCGGGCCGCCATAGAGGCGGGCTCCCCGGCCGGTTCGCTCTTCGCCCGGCACATCGAGGAAGTGGACCGCCTGGTCACCGGCTGGCGCGGCCAGCAGGCCATCAACCTCCCCGGCCGCGTCGAAGCCCTGCGGCAGGGTGGCAGACTGGTCATCCGGCAGAGCTGACGCACGAGCGGCTGACATGCAGGGCGACCGCCGCGCAGGCCCGGGACTCCACACCCCCGGACCCGGCAGGCACAGAAAGAGACGCGGGTGAACGAGAAGGACATGGGCACCGACCTCCAGTCGGTGCTCCTCACCAAGGAAGAGATCGACGCGAAGCTCGTGGAGCTGGCCGCGAAGATCGACGCGGAGTACGCCGGCAAGGACCTGCTCCTCGTCGGGGTCCTCAAGGGCGCCGTCATGGTCATGGCGGACCTGGCGCGTGCGCTGTCCACCCCCGTCACGATGGACTGGATGGCCGTCTCCTCGTACGGCGCGGGCACCCAGTCCTCCGGTGTCGTCCGGATCCTCAAGGACCTGGACACCGACATCAAGGGCAAGCACGTCCTGATCGTCGAGGACATCATCGACTCCGGTCTGACGCTGTCCTGGCTGATGTCGAACCTGGGCTCGCGCGAGCCCGCCTCGCTGGAGATCTGCACCCTGCTCCGCAAGCCGGACGCGGCCAAGGTCGCGCTCGACTGCAAGTGGGTCGGCTTCGACATTCCCAACGAGTTCGTCGTCGGCTACGGCCTCGACTACGCGGAGAAGTACCGCAACCTCCCCTTCGTCGGAACCCTCGCCCCGCACGTATACGGAGGCTGAGGGCTCGCGGGCCCGCCGCAGGGCCCGCCGGGAACCCTCACGGGCCGCCCGCCGTTGAGCCTTCGAGGCGCGATTGCCGGACGTCCGAGGCGGACGCCGGTGACCATGCTGGGGTACCGTCCGAAGAACAGTCTTTACTCACAGCAGCATTTACCTACGGGCAGGAGGGACGGGGCGTCTTCGCCTCGTATGGATGGACGTGAAGCGATACTTCCGTGGGCCGGTCATGTGGATCGTGCTGGCCGTCCTCGCCGTGGTCGTGTTGATGAATGTCGTCGGCTCGGGCGGCGGCTACAAGACGGTGGACACCGGACAGGTGATCCAGGCGATCAGCAAGAACCAGGTGGACCAGGCCAAGCTCACCACCGGTGACGATCACATCATCAAGATCGAACTGAAGGACGGCCAGAAGCTGTCCGGCGAGTCCGGCAGCAAGTTCCAGGCGAGCTACATCGGCAACCAGGGCGTCCAGCTCGCCGACATGCTCCAGAAGAAGTACGAGAGCGGCGACATCAAGGACGGGTACACCGTCTCGCCGTCGAAGCAGTCCCCGTTCGTCTCGATCCTCTTCTCGCTGCTGCCGTTCGTCCTCATCGTGGTCGTCTTCCTGTTCCTGATGAATCAGATGCAGGGCGGCGGCTCCAAGGTCATGCAGTTCGGCAAGTCCAAGGCCAAGCTGATCACCAAGGACACCCCGAAGACGACGTTCGCCGACGTGGCGGGCTCGGACGAGGCGGTCGAGGAGCTCCAGGAGATCAAGGAGTTCCTCCAGGAGCCGGCCAAGTTCCAGGCCGTCGGCGCCAAGATCCCCAAGGGCGTCCTGCTCTACGGGCCTCCCGGTACGGGCAAGACCCTGCTCGCGCGCGCCGTCGCGGGCGAGGCGGGCGTCCCGTTCTACTCGATCTCCGGCTCCGACTTCGTGGAGATGTTCGTCGGTGTCGGCGCCTCCCGGGTCCGCGACCTCTTCGAGCAGGCCAAGGCGAACGCCCCGGCGATCGTCTTCGTCGACGAGATCGACGCCGTCGGCCGCCACCGCGGCGCCGGCATGGGCGGCGGCCACGACGAGCGCGAGCAGACGCTCAACCAGCTCCTCGTGGAGATGGACGGCTTCGACGTGAAGGGCGGCGTCATCCTGATCGCCGCCACGAACCGCCCGGACATCCTCGACCCGGCGCTGCTGCGCCCGGGCCGCTTCGACCGGCAGATCGCGGTCGACCGGCCGGACATGCAGGGCCGCCTGGAGATCCTGAAGGTCCACCAGAAGGGCAAGCCGGTCGCCCCGGACGTCGACCTCGGCGCCGTCGCCCGTCGCACGCCCGGCTTCACCGGTGCCGACCTGTCGAACGTGCTGAACGAGGCCGCGCTCCTGACGGCGCGCAGCAACCAGAAGCTCATCGACAACGCCACGCTGGACGAGGCCATCGACCGCGTCGTGGCGGGCCCGCAGAAGCGGACCCGGATCATGTCCGAGAAGGAGAAGAAGATCACCGCGTACCACGAGGGCGGACACGCCCTGGTCGCGGCGGCCTCCCCCCAGTCGGACCCGGTCCACAAGATCACGATCCTCTCCCGCGGCCGCGCCCTCGGTTACACGATGGTGCTCCCGGAGGAGGACAAGTACTCCACGACGCGCAACGAGATGCTCGACCAGCTCGCGTACATGCTGGGCGGGCGCGCGGCCGAGGAGCTGGTCTTCCACGACCCGACCACCGGCGCGGCGAACGACATCGAGAAGGCCACGGCGACGGCCCGCGCGATGGTCACGCAGTACGGCATGACCGAGCGGCTCGGCGCGATCAAGTTCGGCGGCGACAACACCGAACCGTTCGTGGGCCGCGAGATGGGCCACCAGCGCGACTACTCGGAAGAGGTCGCCGCCCTGGTGGACGAAGAGGTCAAGAAGCTCATCGAGACCGCCCACAACGACGCGTGGGAGATCCTCGTCGAGAATCGCGACGTGCTGGACACCCTGGTCCTCCGCCTCCTGGAGAAGGAGACCCTGGGCAAGGAGGAGATCGCCGAGATCTTCGCCCCGATCGTCAAGCGCCCGGCCCGCCCTGCGTGGACCGGCTCCGCCCGGCGCACCCCGTCCACCCGCCCGCCGGTCCTCTCCCCGAAGGAGCTCGCCCTCACCAACGGCGCGAGCACGGCCGCCGGCTCGGTCACGGACACCGTCCCGAGCACGGAGGCCCTCCCGGAGGACCGTCCCGAGAGCTAGTCACCGACCCGGTGTGTCCCCCGTCACGGGGCTCCCACCAGGCCCGGAATGGATGCCGCGCCCCCCAGGTTCTAGCCTGTTGGGGGCGCGGCTTTTCCGTACACCTGCGCGGATGCCCCCGCAGTGACAGCTCGAGGAACGAGGCACACATGACCGACCCGGTGACGCTGGAGCCCCAGGGGCCGATCGGCGAGTTCGACGAGAAACGTGCCGAGGCCGCTGTCCGGGAACTGCTGCTCGCCGTGGGCGAGGACCCCGACCGCGAGGGCCTGAAGGAGACACCGGGGCGGGTGGCGCGGGCGTACAAGGAGATCCTTGCCGGTCTGCGGCAGGAGCCCGAGGACGTCCTGACGACGACATTCGACCTGGGACACGACGAGATGGTCCTGGTGAAGGACATCGAGATCGTGAGCCTCTGCGAGCACCATCTGCTTCCCTTCCACGGGGTGGCACACGTCGGGTACATCCCTGCGGAGAGCGGCAAGATCACGGGACTGTCCAAGCTGGCGCGTCTGGTCGAGGTCTTCGCCCGGCGCCCGCAGGTGCAGGAGCGTCTGACCACGCAGATCGCGGATTCGCTGATGCGGATCCTGGAGGCGCGCGGTGCGATCGTCGTCGTAGAGGCGGAGCACATGTGCATGTCCGTTCGCGGCATCCGGAAGCCCGGTGCCAAGACGACGACGTCAGCGGTGCGCGGACAGCTGCGTGACGCATCCACTCGGGCCGAGGCGATGAGTCTGATACTGGCGCGATAGCCGGATTGTCAGTGCTGCGACGTAACCTCCCGAATCAGGCATGGCATGTGATTCGGGAGGCTGGTCATGGGGGGATTACCGAGTCGGCAAACGGTGAACGTCGTCGGAGGGCGCGGGCGGGCCGCCGGCGTCGGCGTGGGTTCGCGGTTGTGGACATTGGACGGCGACCGTACGGTTCCGACAGGCGTCGTCGGCGTGAGCGCCGTCAAGGGGCGTGCCGCAGTGGACGTGGTGACCAGCCACACGACGTTCACCGTGGCCCCGGACCAGCTGCTCGGTACCCCTGACGGCTGGGTCCACGCCCGGGACTCGGCGGGGACGGTGCTGGCCTGGGCGCACGCCAGGAAGCTCTGCCGGAAGAGGCTGACCATCAGGCCCGGGTACGAGTTCGGCTACTTGGTCGGTGCGACATGTGCCGACGGAACGGTGGGTACGAACTACGTCTCGCTCGTGGTCAACGACGAGGCGTTCGCCGCCAAGTACGCCCGGTGTCTCAGCGCGGCCACGGGGTTGCGTGCCCGGCTGGAAGCCGTGACACGCCCGTCGGGCTATCTCGGGCGGGATGTTCCGGGGTTCCGCGTGCGAGTGGTCTCCTCGTATCTCGCGGATGCCCTGCGCCAGTACGTCGGGGGCGACGCCCACCATATGCGGCAACGCTTCCCCCGGGTGGTCCTCCGGGACAGGAACGTGTTCGACGGCTTCCTCGACGGATACGCCGACGGCGACGGCTGCCGGAGCAGGACCTGGGCCGGGCGCGTCCTCGTCAGCGCCAACGTCGGTTTCCTGACCGAGTTGGCGCAGGTGATCGGGGCGAGGTTCACTCCGAGGCCGCAGGGGACGAACGCGTCACATCTGGTCGTTGTCGACAATTGGCCCGCGCGGAGGACGTTCAGGCCCGAGCGGCATGCCGTCCAGCCCAAGGAAGCGGCGTGGGTGGAAGTGCTCGAAGTACGTGAGCGCACCGCGGTGGGCAAACCGTTCACGTTCTACGGCTACCGGCTGGACCCGTATCCGACCTTCCTGGTCAACGGACATCTGGCCCGTCAGGCATGGTGACGCGCCAGGCGGACGGCCCGGCCGGCGCTACGCCGCCGCCGCGTCCGGTTTGTTGTCGTCCTTGTCGTCCGGGAGTTTGCAGACGTGTTCCAGGAAGAGGGCGGCGGCGATGACCGCGAGGCCGGCCAGGACCGCGAAGGCGGCGTAGATGGCCTGGTCGCGGCGGGGCGGGTTGTCCAGGGAGCCGAGCAGGAAGACGGCCGTGCCGCCGTACATGCCGGAGACGAGGGCGACGACCAGGGCGCTCGCCTGGGCGAAGACCAGGGCGCGGGCGGCCATCATGGGCTCGACGCCCTTCGCGTCCGGGCGGCGTTCGCGCTGGGCGCGCAGCCGGGCGCGGATGGACAGCGCCGTGGCCAGCAGGACGACGGCGATCAGCGCGAGGACGATGGGCGCGAAGAGCGGGACGCTCGGCAGCGTGCCCAGGGAGTCCCAGAGGCGGGCGGCGCCCCAGGAGAGGACTCCGGCGGCGGCGAAGAGGCCGGCCAGGACTCCGAGCCGTAGTTGCTTCACCCCGTGAGCCGCCCTTCGCCGCCTGTGTCCGTCGTGTCCTTCGTGCTGTGCTCTGTGAGCCTAACGACTACTCGGGCAGCCGGAGTTCCAGGTCGGCCCGGGGGAGCACGCCGTCGCGCCCGACACCGGTCAGCAGATCGGCGACCGGGCCCGCGCCGGGCAGCTGGGCCTCGGGATCCACGTCGTGCCAGGGGGCGAGGACGAAGGCGCGCTCACGGGCCCGGGGGTGGGGGAGGGTGAGCACGGGGTCGTCCGAGACGACATCCGCGTACGAGACGATGTCGACGTCGATGGTGCGCGGCCCCCAGCGCTCCTCGCGGACCCGTTCGAAGGCTTCCTCGATGGCCTGGCCGCGCTCCAGGAGCGAGGACGGGGGCAGCGTCGTCTTCACGACGATCACCGCGTTGAAGTACGAGGGCTGGGAGCCCGGGTCGACGCCCCAGGGCTCCGTCTCGTAGACCGGCGAGACCGCCTTGACCCGGAGGCCGGGCGTGTCCTCCAGGGCGTCGATGGCGCCCTGGAGCGTCTCCAGGCGGTTGCCCAGGTTGGCGCCGAGCGAGAGCACGGCCAGTTTGGGGTTGGAGAGGGTGATGTCCGCCGCGTCCACCTGCTCGACCACGGAGGCGGGCACCGGCTGTACGGTCGGGTCGCTCTGCCCTTCGGTGGAAAATGCAGTCATGCTCGGCTCCGGGTGATGGTGATGGTGACGTCGTCGAACGGGACGGTGATGGGCGCGTCCGGCTTGTGCACCACGACCTCCACCTCCTCGACGCCGTCGTGCTTGAGGCACTGCTGGGCGATGCGCTCGGCGAGCGTCTCGATCAGGTCGACCGGCTCGCCCTGGACCACGGCGACGACCTCCTCCGCGACCACGCCGTAGTGCACGGTCTTCGTCAGGTCGTCGGTGGCTGCCGCGGGGCGGGTGTCGAGGCCGAGCACCAGGTCCACGATGAACGTCTGTCCCTCTTCCCGTTCCCGGGGGAAGACGCCATGGTGCCCGCGGGCCTTGAGGCCGCGCAGCGCGACACGATCCACGCGAATCACTCCTGCTGTCGTTGGTCCGGGGGCACGGGCCGCGTGCGGGCGGCCGGGTGCCCGATTTCGAATCTACCTGCGAGCACCGACACCCCTCCCCCGCGGGGGCCGGGCCTGCGGGCGCGGAGCAGATAGCCGCTGATACCCCGATGCGACCGGGTCCAATCACCCGGGACCGGCTTTCCTGCCCGAAAGAGGGCCGGGCCGGCTCAGGACGTGGGGTCTTCGTCCTCTTCCTCACCGGTTTCGGCCAGTACGGGCGAACCGTGGTGCGACCAGAGCTTCCAGCCGTCCGGAGTGCGGCGGAACACATTCGTGGCGACGACGAGCTGCCCGACGAGCGGGCCGAGCGAGGCGCCCTCCTCGGCGGGGCCGCCGCTGAGGATGTTCTCGGTGCAGGTCACCAGCGCGGTGTCGGCGGTCATGGAGACGCCGACGTCGGTCAGGAAGAACTGGATGTACTCGGTGTTCGCCATGATCAGCGCGTAGCTGCGCAGCACCTCGCGCCGCCCGCTGAGCACCGGCCAGCCGGGGTGGACGCAGGAGACCGTCAGCTCCTCGTCCGGCAGCCAGGCGGCCGTCAGCGCGTCCAGGTCGCCGCGCTCCACCGCCTCGTAGTACGCGGTGTTGGCCTGCTCGACGGCCGCGATGTCGGCGGCGGCGTCGGCGTGCTCGTCGCCCGCGCCGGTCACCTCGTCGCCCGGCCCGGTCGCCTCGTCGCCCCGCCCGGTCACGCGGCTCCCTCGATGGCGCGGGCCACCCGGACGGCGTCGGCGGTGGCCCTTACCTCGTGGACGCGGACCGCCCAGGCGCCGGCCCGGGCGGCGAGGGCGGAGACGGCGGCGGTGGCGGCGTCGCGCTCGCGGGCGGGCGGCGGGGCGGCGCCCTCGCGGGCCAGCACATGGCCCAGGAACCGCTTGCGGGACGCGGCGACCAGCAGGGGGCGGCCGAGGGCGTGCAGGGCGTCGAGCCCGGCCAGCAGCGCCAGGTCGTGCGGGGCGTCCTTGGCGAAGCCGAGCCCGGGGTCGATCACGAGGCGTTCCGGGGCGATGCCGCCGGCCACCACCGCGTCCATCCGGGCGCGCAGCTCGTCGGTGACCTCGCCGATCACGTCCCCGTAGACCGCCCGGCTGTTCATCGACTCGCTGAAGCCGCGCCAGTGCATGACGACGAACGGGGCGCCGGCGGCGGCGACCACGGGGACCATGTCCGGGTCCGCCTGGCCGCCGCTGACGTCGTTGACGAGGACCGCGCCGGCGGCGACCGCCTGCTCGGCGACGCGGGCGCGCATGGTGTCGACGGAGACCGTCACGCCCTCGGAGACCAGGCCCCGGACGACCGGGATCACCCGGCGCAGCTCCTCGGACTCGTCCACCCGGCTGGCGCCGGGGCGGGTGGACTCGCCGCCGACGTCCACGAGGTCGGCGCCCTCGGCGACCAGGTCGAGGCCGTGCTTGACGGCCCTCGTGGTGTCGAACCAGCGGCCCCCGTCGGAGAAGGAGTCGGGGGTCACGTTGACGACACCCATGACCGCGCAGCGGTCCCACTCCGGCAGACCCTGGACCGTCCCACGCAACGTACTCATACGACCAGCCTAGGCCCGTACGGCGAGGCGCTACGCCGTGCGGGCGTCCTGCTCGCCCGCCTGGGACCGTGCGTGGGCGCACGGGCGGCGGGGAGCGAACCGGAGCGGGCGGGGGAGCGCGAGGTGGACGAAACCCTCGGCCTGCATCGCGGCGAAGGAGATGCGGGGCAGGTCGCGGGCGGTGCGGTAGACCACGAAGCGGGGTTCCCAGCGCGGCCGGAACTTGGCGTTGAACTTGTACAGCGACTCGATCTGGAACCAGCGCGAAAGGAAGATCAGCAGTCCGCGCCAGACCCGCAGGACGGGCCCCGCGCCCAGCTTCTCGCCCCGGGCGAGCGCGGAGCGGAACATCGCGAAGTTCAGCGAGACCCGGCTGATGCCGAGCCGGGGCGCGGCCTGGAGGGACGCGACGATCAGCAGCTCGTTCATGCCGGGGTCGGCGGAGCGGTCGCGGCGCATGAGGTCGAGGGACATGCCGTCGCTGCCCCAGGGGACGAAGTGGAGCACGGCCTTGAGGTCGCCGTACGGGGAGTCCGCGCTCTGCTCGTCCGTTTTGTGGGCGGTGGCGATGAAGCAGTCGCGGTCGGCGGCGTCGCCGATCCGGCCGAGCGCCATGGAGAAGCCGCGTTCGGTGTCGGTGCCGCGCCAGTCGGCGGCGGCCTGGCGGATGCGGGCGAGTTCGGCCTCGCCGATGTCGGCGACGCGCCGGACGCGGGTCTCGTAGCCGCCCCGCTCAATGCGCTTCACCATCTGGCGTACGTTGCGCATCGCGCGCCCGGCGAGGGAGAAATCCGCGACGTCCACCACCGCCTCGTCGCCCAGCTCCAGGGCGGTGAGTCCGGTCTCGCGGGTCCAGACCTCGCCGCCCGTCTCGCCGCACCCCATGACGGCGGGGGCCCAGGAGTGCGCCCGGGCCTCGTCCATGAAGCGTTCGATGGCGCCGGGCCACGCCTCCACGTCGCCGATCGGGTCGCCGCTGGCGAGCATCACGCCGGAGACCACGCGGTAGCAGACGGCGGCCTTGCCGCTGGGCGAGAAGACGACGGCCTTGTCGCGGCGGAGCGCGAAGTGGCCGAGCGAGTCGCGCCCGCCGTGCCGCTCCAGCAGGGCGCGCAGCCGGGCCTCGTCGTCCTCGGTGAGCCGGGCGGCCGGGTGCTCGGGGCGGAAGGCCAGGTAGATGGTGGTGACCGCGGTCAGCAGGCCGAGGGCGCCGAGCGAGTAGGCGACGGTCCAGGAGGTGTCCCCGGCGTAGTCGACGGGCCCCTCGAAGCCGACCAGGCCGTACAGCACGTGCTGGAGGCGGTCGGCGATGCTGGGGCTGCCGACCATGCGGCGGGGGTGGGCGCTGACGATGACCAGGCCGAGCCCGAGCGAACCGGCGCCGAGCAGCACGAAGTTGGCCAGCGCCCGCCACCGGCTGCGCGGGTCGGGCAGGGCCGCGAACTCGCTCCGGTGGCGTACCAGCAGATAGCACAGCGTCAGCGAGACCAGGGCGCCGAGGATCGAGTGCCGGTAGCTGAACTGGGCCAGCGCGCCGGCCGGGAGCAGTATGACGGCGGCCCGCCAGGCGCGGCGCTTGTGCCGTTTGAGGCCGTGGGCCAGGAGCAGCAGCAGGACCCCGGCGCTGAGCGAGAGCGCGGCCGCGAACGGGCCGAGGGCTCCGGGAAGGACCTCGGCCAGACTGTGCATGCGGCTGTGCCGGAAGCGCGGGAACACCCCGGCGGCGACGTCGATCAGTCCGACGGCGGTGCACGCGGTGCCGACGAGCGCGGGCACGGCTTCCGGCCGGGGGCCGCGCACGAACGTACGTGCGCGAACCGGAACCGATCCTGATTTATCCCCATCTAGCGTGACAGACATCGCTTCCCGTGGTTTCCGCGAGAGATTCTTCCTGGAGTCCGGCGGCCGGAGCCCTGCGGACGATGTGCGACTTCTAGGACGATCCTTCCGGGCCGCGGGTTCACCCGCTGCCCGGAAATTTCCTGACAGAAAGTTCACCGGTCATGGGCCTTACGGGCAAGCCACTGCTGATCCTCGCGATCGCGCTGGCCGTCGTGCTGTTCACCGTCACCGTCTGGTGCTGGCCGAGGCTCGCCCGGCGCAGTGCGCCCGCCGTGCTCGGCCGGGTGGGGATGCTGCTCGCGACCCAGGTGGCGGTGTTCGCCACGGTCGGCCTGCTGGCCAACAACAGCTTCCTCTTCTACGGCTCCTGGGCCGATCTGTTCGGCCGCAAGCAGGAGCTGGGCGTGGTCACCGACCATGCCTCCGGGACGCTGGCCGCGAAGAACATCGTGCGGGTGGGCTCGCAGCGGCCGGACGTGCCGGGCGGAGCGCTGCCGAGGGTGGGCGGCCGGATCGACAAGGTCGTGATCGCGGGGAAGCGCTCGGGCATCGAGAGTTCGGCGTACGTCTATCTGCCGCCGGAGTACTTCCAGCCGGCGTTCGCCCGGCGGAAGTTCCCGGCGGTGGTGGTGCTGACCGGCTATCCGGGCACCTCGGAGAACCTGATCAAGGGGCTGCGCTATCCGCGCACGGCACACGAACGAGTGAAGGCCGGACGGGCGCAGCCGATGGTCCTGGTGATGCTGCGTCCGACCGTCGCGCCGCCCCGGGACACCGAGTGCGTGGACATAAAGGGCGGACCCAGGACGGAGACGTTCTTCGCGGACGACGTGCCCCGGGCGGTGTCGGCCGGTTACCGGGTGGGCAAGCGGGCCCGGAACTGGGGCATCATCGGCAACTCGACGGGCGGCTACTGCGCGTTGAAGATCGGGCTGCACCACCCGGGCCGGTACGCCGCGAGCGCGGGGCTCTCCGCGTATTACAAGGCGGCCGAGGACCCGACGACGGGCGACCTCTTCCACGGTGACGAGGCGGCGCGGCGCCGGGCGGACCTGCTCTGGACGCTGGACAACCGGCCGCAGCCGGACTCCTCGTTCCTGGTGACGTCCTCGCGCCACGGCGAGGCGAACTACGCGGACACGCGGAAGTTCGTGGCCAAGGTGAAGCAGCCCGCGCAGGTCTCCTCGATCGTGCTGGACAGCGGCGGGCACAACTTCAACACCTGGCGCCGGGAGATCCCGGCGGCGCTGGAGTGGCTGAGCAGCCGGCTGAGCGAGAGCTGAGCGCGCCCTTTCGGAGCCCCGCCGCGCCGCCTCCTCAGATTCCCGCCGCGCCCGCCACGCTCTCGACCTCGACCTCCGCGCGCGGGACCGAGCGGCCGTCCGCCCCGACCGAGCGGCGCAGCGCCTCGTGCAGCCGGGCCGGGGTGAGCACGCCCAGGAAGCGGCCCTCGCCCGCCTCGTCGATGACGGCGATCCAGCCGGCGTCGTGCTGGAGCATGGTGGCGAATGCCTGTTTGAGCGGGGCGCCGAGGGGAAGCCACGCCTCCATGCGGCGGGCGTGGTCGCGGACGGTGCCCTTGGCGCCGGTGCGCGTGTCGTCGGCGGCGATCCAGCCGTGCAGGTGCTCGTCGCCGTCCAGGACGACGGCCCAGCGGGCGCCCTCGGCGCGGAGGCGTTCGGTCGCGGTGGAGAGCGGGTCGTCCAGGTGGACGACGGGCGGGCGGTCGAGGTCGCTCTCCTCGACGGGGGTGACCGAGAGCCGCTTGAGGCCCCGGTCGGCGCCCACGAAGTCGGCGACATAGGCGTTGGCGGGGGCGCCGAGCACGGTCGCGGGGGTGTCGAACTGCTCGATCGAGCCCTGCCCGTAGACGGCGATGCGGTCGCCGAGGCGGACCGCTTCCTCGATGTCGTGCGTGACGAACAGCACGGTTTTGCGGACCTGTTCCTGAAGCTTCAGGAATTCGTTCTGAAGGTGCTCGCGGACCACCGGGTCGACCGCGCCGAAGGGCTCGTCCATCAGCAGGACCGGCGGGTCGGCGGCCAGGGCGCGGGCCACCCCGACGCGTTGGCGCTGACCGCCGGAGAGCTGTTCCGGATAGCGGTCGCCATAAACGGAAGGGTCGAGTCCGACAAGGTCGAGGAGTTCGGCGGCGCGGGCGCGCCCCTTTTGGCGTTTCCAGCCGAGGAGATGGGGAACGGTGGCGGTGTTCTCCAGGACCGTCTTGTGCGGGAAGAGGCCCACTTGCTGGATCACATAGCCGATGCGGCGGCGCAGTTGGACGGGGTCGATGGCGGATATGTCGTCCCCGTCGAGGAATATCCGGCCCTCGGTCGGTTCGATCAGCCGGTTCACCATCTTCATGGTGGTCGTCTTGCCGCATCCCGACGGTCCGACGAGCGTGACCAGTTCACCCTCGGCGACCTCGAAGGAAAGGCCGTCGACGGCGGTGGTGCCGTCCGCATACCGCTTGGTGACCTGCTCGAAACGGATCATGGTTCCCCATTGTCGCGGGTGTTCTGTGAAGGACATGTTGCTGGAACACAACAGCTCCGGCGATTGTCAGTGGTCGAGGATAGGCTCGCCGGACATCAGTACGAGAAGGCGAACGGGAGGTGGGGGGACGGATGGCCGGACAGAACTGCCTGGTGACGAACGACTGGATCTGCGGGGAGTACCTCCGTTCCCGGAGCCAGGAGTTGACGGACGCCACCGTCCAGCACATCTGGATCACCGCCGTCTCGGTCGCGATCGGTGTGGCCGTCGCCTTCCCGCTGGCGCTCCTCGCACGCAGGGGCCGCGGATTCGCCGGACCGGTCCTCGGGCTGACGACGGTGCTCTACACCGTGCCCTCGCTCGCGATGTTCTCGCTGCTGCTGCCCTTCTTCGGGCTCTCCGCCGCCCTGGTGGTGACCGGGCTCGTGCTGTATTCGCTGACCATCCTCGTACGCAACATCCTGGCGGGCCTGGAAGCGGTGCCCGAGGAGGCGAAGGAGGCCGCGCACGGCATGGGCTACGGGCCGCTCCGCCTGCTGTGGGAGGTGGAGCTGCCGCTCGCGCTGCCCGCGCTGATGGCGGGGATACGGATCGCCACGGTGTCCACGATCGCGCTGACCACGGTCGGTTCCATCGTCGGCCGGGGCGGCCTGGGCAATCTCATCGAGGACGCGCTGCCGAGCTTCTTCAAGGCCCAGGTGCTGGCCGCCTCGGTGCTCTGCGTGCTGCTCGCGGTCGTGGCGGACCTGTTCCTGCTCGGGGTGCAGCGGCTGCTGACGCCCTGGACGCGCATACGTGTGGCCGCGCCCGGCCCGGCGAAGGCGGAGGCGGTCTGACATGGGAGTTCTCGGGGACGCCTGGACCTGGCTCACCACCGGTGCCAACTGGTCCGGGGAGAGCGGGGCCGCCCACCGGCTGAGCGAGCACCTGTACGTCAGCGGTGTCGCGCTCGCCCTGGCCTGCGCCATCGCCCTGCCCCTCGCGCTGTACCTGGGCCACATCAGGAAGGGCGGCGCCCTCGCGGTCAACCTGGCGAACGTGGGGCGCGCGGTGCCCGTCTTCGCGGTGCTGGCCCTCTTCATGGTCTCGCCCCTGCGCAACGCGGGGTACATACCGACGATCATCGCCCTGGTGCTGTTCGCCGTGCCGCCGCTGCTGACCAACGCCTACGTGGGGATGACCGAGGTGGACCGCTCGGTGGCGGAGGCGGCGCGCGGGATGGGGATGTCGGGCGGCCAGCTCTTCCTGCGCGTCGAGCTGCCCCTCGCGTACCCGCTGATCATGACCGGGCTGCGGTCGGCCGCCGTCCAGGTCGTGGCCACGGCGACCATCGCGGCCATGGTCGGCCAGGGCGGCCTCGGCCGGATCATCACCGCCGGTTTCAACACGTACGACACCGCGCAGGTGGTGGCGGGGGCCCTGCTGGTCGCCGTGCTCGCCCTGCTGGTGGAAGCGGTCCTGGTGGCCGTCGACCGCCTGCTCTCCCCGCTGCGCCGCCGTCGGCCGGCCTGAGCGCCCCGACCCGTCACACCCGTAACGCATGTCGCACATCCACCACTTGTCGCATACGGCCTCGCCGCCGTGGACGGAGAAGATCATGAGCAGGACCTCACGCACGGCCGGCGCCGTCATCGGCATCCTCGCGCTGGCGGGCTCGCTCGCCGCGTGCGGCGGGGACAGCCTGGAGAAGGACAAGGGCGCCCCGTCCGGCGGCCAGGACTCCGGCAAGAAGGGCTCGCTGGTCGTCGGCGCCGCCGCCTTCACCGAGTCCAAGGTGCTCGCCGAGCTGTACGCGCAGATCCTCGGGGACGCCGGATACAGCACCTCGGTCACCACCGTGAAGAACCGCGAACTGTACGAACCCTCCCTGGAGAAGGGCGAGATCGACGTCGTTCCGGAATACGCGGCGACGATCGCGGAATTCCTCAACGCGAAGGTGAACGGGGCGAAGGCCGCCGAGTCGAAGCCGGTCGCCTCGGGCGACACCGCGGCCACCGTCGCCGCCCTGAAGAAGCTCGCCGAGCCGCGCGGACTGAAGATCCTCCCGGCGGGGAAGGCCGTCGACCAGAACGCGTTCGCGGTGACCAAGGAATTCGCCGACAAGCACAAGCTGAAGACACTTTCCGATCTCGGCGCCGCGAAGATCGGCGTCAAGGTCGCGGCGGGCGACGAGTGCGAGGTGCGGCCCTTCTGCGCACCCGGCCTCAAGAAGACGTACGGCATCGACGTCACCGGAATCGACCCCAAGGGCGTCGGCACCCCGCAGTCCAAGCAGGCGGTGAAGGACGGCAAGGACCAACTCGTCCTGACCACCACCACCGACGCCGTGCTCGACACCTACGACCTGGTGTTCCTGGACGACGACAAGAAGCTCCAGAACGCGGACAACGTCCTGCCCGTCCTGAACGCGAAGGACGCGGGCGACCAGGAGATAGCCGACGCGCTCGGCAAGCTCACCGGCGCACTCACCACCGAGGACCTCGCACAACTGAACCGCAAGGTCGACGCGGAGCGCGCCAAGCCGGCCGATGTGGCCCGCGAATATCTCCAGTCGAAGGGACTGATCAAGAAGTAACGCAGGCGCCCGGAGAACGGGCAGCGGGAGCCGTCGGGTAACTTGCCGGGCACAGATTGCCGGGCGGCTCCCCAAGTACGCCGCGCACACGGTAAATTTCGGGCCATGCCCCGTGGACGCCATCGCCATTCGCCACCACTGCACAGAATCCTTCCGCCTTCGGCAGTCGCCGGAGCGTCGGTCGCCTGTGCCGCGGGAGCCTGGCTGCTGACCGAACCCATGGTCCTGCGCGCACTGGTCGCGGCCGCCGCGGCGGCCGCCGTCACCGGCGCTGTCCTCATGCGCGGCTGGGACCGCGAGGCGGGCCGTCGCGTCGCGGAGCTGACCCGCGCCCGCGCGAGCGACGAGTGGCGCGCCGAGGAGCGCGCGGCGGAGCTCGAAGCGGATCTGGAGGAGGCGCGGGAGATCCGCGCCCGCCTGGAGACGAAGCTGCGCCGCAAGCGCGTCGAGCTGGCCGGCCTCCGGGGCGAACACGCCGCGCTGCTGCGGCGGTACGCCAACGCGGAGACCGAGCGCGCCAGCGTCCTGGAGAGCCGGCGGCAGCTCGCGATCGAGGCGTCCGCGCCCGCCCGCGCCCTGCCCCCGGCCCGGTCGACGCCCACCCCGGACTCCTACGCCCGCGCCGCCCAGGCGCTGGCCGACCTCCCGCGCAACGCGGCGCTCCAGCAGGCCCGTCGCATCGCCGAGGAGGCGACCCGGCAGCGGGACGCGGAGCGCGCCCGGGAGGCGGCGGAGCCGCGTGCCGCGCTGCCCGCCGCCCGGCCCGCCGCCCAGCCGCCCGCCCCGCGCCCGGTCCCGGCCGCCAGCGCGGTCGTCCCGTACACGGCGTCCCGCCGCCACCCGGTGCCGCAGGGCAGCTTCGACTTCTTCGGCACGCAGAAGGCCGCGCCCGCCGCGGCCGAGCGCGCCGCCATAGAGTCCGTGCAGAACGAGGACCTGGCCGACGTGGTCGGCGAGGAGGTCCTCGCCGCGCACCGCCCTGACGCGCCGGGGGACCGCGCCGTGGGCAAGGTCATCGACCTCACCGCGCACGACGAGACGGAGCAGCTGGACGTCGCGGAGCTGCGCAGCGCCATCTCGTAACGCGGTGGCGCGCGTCGGCGCCTACTTGTCGATGTCGCCGACGACGAAGAACAGCGAGCCCAGGATGGCGACCATGTCGGCGACCAGCGTGCCCGGCAGCAGTTCGGTGAGCGCCTGGATGTTGTTGAACGAAGCGGAGCGCAGCTTCAGCCGGTACGGGGTCTTCTCGCCCTTGGACACCAGGTAGTAGCCGTTGACGCCGAGCGGATTCTCGGTCCAGGCGTACGTGTGGCCCTCGGGGCCTTGAGGACCTTCGGCAGCCGCTGGTTGACGGGGCCGGGCGCGAGGTCCGCCATCCGGTCCAGGCAGGCGTCGGCGAGGTCCAGGGCGTTGTGCGTCTGCTCCAGCAGGCATTCGAACCGGGCCAGGCAGTCGCCCTCGGTCCGGGTGACGACCTTCAGCGTCCGGGTCAGTTCCCCGTACGCGAGATACGGCTCGTCGCGCCGCAGGTCGAAGTCGACGCCCGAGGCGCGGGCGATCGGCCCGGACACCCCGTACGCGTGGACCGCGTCGGCCGACAGCGCGCCGACGCCCCGGGTGCGGGCCCGGAAGATCTCGTTGCCGAGGACCAGCCCGTCGTACACGTCCATCCGGGAGCGCACCGAGGCGACGGCGTCCCGGGCGCGGCCGAGCCAGCCCGCCGGCAGGTCCTCCTTGAGGCCGCCGACCCGGTTGAACATGTAGTGCATGCGGCCGCCTGAGACCTCCTCCATCACCGCCTGAAGCTCCTCGCGCTCCCGGAACGCGTGGAACACGGGGGTGATCCCGCCGAGTTCCAGCGGGTACGAGCCGAGGAACATCAGGTGGTTGAGGACCCGGTTCAGCTCGGCGAGCAGGGTGCGGGTCCAGACCGCGCGCTCCGGGACCTCCATGCCGAGCATCCGCTCCACGGCCATCACGACGCCCAGCTCGTTCGAGAACGCGGAGAGCCAGTCGTGGCGGTTGGCGAGCATGATGATCTGGCGGTAGTCGCGGGCCTCGAACAGCTTCTCCGCGCCGCGGTGCATGTAGCCGACGACCGGTTCGGCGCGCTGGATGCGCTCGCCGTCCAGGACGATGCGGAGGCGGAGCACGCCGTGGGTGGAGGGGTGCTGGGGGCCGATGTTGAGCACCATGTCGGTGCGTTCGGCTGCGCCGCCGATGCCGATGGTCGTCTCCGTCATGGGGTCAGTATCGCGTGCCGCGCCGTTGCTCGGGGCTCCGCCCCGGGACCCCGCTCCTCAATCGCCGGAGGGGCTGGATTGTGCGGAGGGGCCTACTGCGTGTTCCAGCCAGCCGAAGTCGCCCAGGCCGCCCCTGGCCGTCAGTTCCGCTGCCTCGCCTGCCGTCGAGAGGGCACGGAGGTACGCCGTCGGGTCGGTCGACGCCAGGGTCAGGGGTGGGCGTTCGCCCGTGATGCCCAGGGCTGCCAGGGCCTCGCGTTGGGTACGCAGGTGAGCCGGCGGTCCCGCCGTCGCCGCGCACGCGTCCAGGGCGACGTGCGCCGTCAGGTCGCAGCTCCCGTCCGGCACCGGACGGACCTCGCGGCCCGCGCGGAAGCCGGTGAGCGTGCCGAAGGGCGGGCGTTCCCCGCGTACGTGCGCGTAATCCACCGCCACCGCGAGCCCCGCGGACAGGGAGGACACCGCCGCCGCCCACGCCTCGTCGCGCGGGCGGCCGATCTCCGCCCGGCTGCCCGGGCCCGCCGACGGCCACCAGCGGCGCAGCCACTCCGCGTCCGCCCCGGTCACCGGAGCGCCCAGCCGCTCCGCGCCGTCGGAGGCGCGGACCTCGACGTACCGTTCGACGCCCTCGGCGTCGGTCTCCGCGACGGGGAGCGGCACGTTGTCCAGCCACTCGTTGGCGAAGAGCAGCCCGCGCGCCCCGGGCGGCGGCGCCGCGCACCACTCCACCCGGGGGTCCAGGCCCTCGGGGCGGGCGGCGAGCTCCACCGCGTACGTACGCACCGCGAGGTCCCCGCCGCCCTCGGCCGGGAGCGCGGCGAGGACGCCGGTGACGAGTTCCCCGCGCCCGGCGCCCATGTCGACCAGGTCCACCCGCGCGGTGCCGAGGTCCGCCGCCGTGCGGACCAGGAGCCGGGCGACGGCGGCGGCGAAGAGGGGGGACGCGTGCACAGAGGTACGGAAGTGGCCCGCGGGGCCCTCGGGGCGCCGGTAGAAGCCCCCGTCGCCGTAGAGAGCGGTCTCCGCCGCCTCCTGCCACCCGCGCCACTCATCCGTCACGGGCCCAGTCTCCACCTTGGGGAGTACGGTCCGGGGACCCGGATCGGCCCTCCGGTTGACCCGGCGGCCCTCGGCCTTCTTTACGCTGGGTTACGTGCAGCGCCTCTACGATTTCATCCGCAGACACCCGACGGGCGTCGACAGCTTCTGGGCTGTCTTCCTCCTCGGGCTCTCCGGCATGACCATCGTGGTGGGCGACGTCGGGCACGGCGGCCGTCTCGAACGGATCGCGATCGTGCCGGTCGTCCTGGGGCTCTGCCTCGTCGTCGCGCTGCGCCGCCGCGCGCCGGAGAAGATGCTGCTGCTCGCCATCGCGATGGGCGTGCTCCAGCTGATCTGCGGCGTCCGGCCGAACGTCGCGAACTTCGCGATGCTCGTCATCACCTTCACCGTCGCCACCGTCGGTGAGCGCTGGGCGTCGCGGCTCGCCCTGGCGTGCAGCCTGACCGCCGCCGCGCTGTCCCAGCTCCGCTGGCCGAACGAGGAGGGGACCCCGCGCAACTGGGCGCAGGCGGTCTTCGTCGTCGTCGTGCTCACGGTCCCGTTCGTGCTGGCCTGGGTGCTCGGCGACTCGATGCGGACCCGGCGGGCCTACTTCGACCAGCTGGAGGAGCGGGCGGCCCGCCTGGAGCGGGAGCGCGAGGCCCAGTCGAAGGTCGCGGTGGCCGCCGAGCGGGCCCGTATCGCCCGCGAACTGCACGATGTCGTCGCGCACAACGTCTCCGTGATGGTGGTGCAGGCCGACGGTGCCGCCTACGTCATGGACGCGGCGCCCGACCAGGCCCGGCAGGCGCTGGAGACCATCTCCAGCACCGGCCGCCAGGCGCTCGCGGAGATGCGGCGGCTGCTCGGGGTGCTGCGGACGGGCGACGCGGAGGAGAGCGGCGAGTACGTCCCGCAGCCCGACGTCGAGCAGATCGAGGAGCTGATCGACCAGGTCCGCAAGGCCGGCCTGGCGGTGGACTTCAAGGTCGAGGGGACCGCCCGCCCGCTGCCCAGCGGCGTCGAGCTGACCGCGTACCGGATCGTGCAGGAGGCCCTGACCAACACCCGCAAGCACGGCGGCCCGCACGCCGGGGCCAGTGTGCGGCTGGTCTACTTCGACGACGGGCTCGGCCTGCTGGTCGAGGACGACGGGCGGGGCGCCGCGCACGAGCTGTACGAGGACGGGGGCGCCGACGGCGCCGGCCACGGCATGATCGGCATGCGGGAACGGGTCGGCATGGTCGGCGGCACACTGGACGCCGGGCCGCGCCCCGGCGGAGGATTCCGGATCAGCGCGCTGCTGCCGCTCAAGGCCGCCGACCGCTGAACGAACGAGGAGAGAACAGCCCCCATGGCGATCCGCGTGATGCTCGTCGACGACCAGGTGCTGCTGCGCACCGGCTTCCGGATGGTGCTCGCCGCCCAGCCCGACATGGAGGTGGTCGCCGAGGCCGGTGACGGCGCGGAGGCGATCGACATCCTGCGTGCCACCGCCGTGGACGTGGTGCTGATGGACGTCCGCATGCCGAAGCTGGACGGCGTCGAGGCCACCCGCCGCATCTGCGCGCAGCCCGAGCCGCCGAAGGTGCTGATCCTGACCACGTTCGACCTGGACGAGTACGCGTTCTCCGGGCTGAAGGCCGGGGCCAGCGGCTTCATGCTGAAGGACGTGCCGCCGGGCGAACTGCTCGCCGCGATCCGCTCCGTGCACAGCGGCGACGCGGTCGTCGCCCCGTCCACCACCCGTCGGCTGCTCGACCGGTTCTCGCCGATGCTGCCCAGCGGCACCCCGGAACCGCAGCACAAGGACATCGCCAAGCTCACCGAACGCGAGCGCGAGGTGATGCTGCTGGTCGCGCAGGGCCTGTCGAACGGCGAGATCGCGGGGCGCCTGGTGCTCTCCGAGGCGACCGTGAAGACGCACGTCGGCCGCATCCTGACCAAGCTGTCCCTGCGCGACCGCGTGCAGGTCGTCGTCCTCGCGTACGAGACCGGCCTGGTCCGCGCCGGCGGCGGCGCGGGCTGAGCACCAGGCCCTAGCGCAGGACCCCCTCCAGGAAGTCGCTGCCCAGCCGGGCCACCACCGTCAGGTCCAGCTGGTGCAGGACGTACCGGCCGCGCCGCCGGGTCGTGACCAGACCGGCCTTCTTGAGCACCGCGAGGTGGCGCGAGACCTCGGGCGGCGTGATCCCGTTCGTGTCGGCCAGCTCACCGGTGGTGTACGGGGAACGCGCGATGTTCCGGCACAGCCGCATCCGCATCGGGTGCGCCAGCGCCTCCATCCGCAGCTGGAGCAGCTCCACCGAGGCGGGCGCGGGCAGCTCCGGCCGGTGCACCGGGTAGTGGAGCACCGGACGCCAGCCCGGGGCGTGCAGCACCATCAGATGCGGCCAGCCGAAGCTGGTCGGGATCAGCGTGAGCCCGGGGCCGACGGCGGGGTCCGTCGCGGTGGTCGCCCCCTCGGACAGCTTGTCGACGCTGATCCGGCCGCCGTCCGCGTCGAGCGAGAGCGCGGGCGAGACCGCCCGTATCGCCTCGGCGAGGCCCTTGCGCCGCAGCAGATCCGTCTTGTGCCGCGCGTCCGCCGCCAGCTGGACGCGCGTCCGCTCCCAGGTGTCCGCGAAGAACGCCTGGTCGCAGTCCTCGAACAGGCGGCGCAGCCAGCGGCGTACCGGAGCCGGGTCGGTCAGCAGCCGCTCGGTGAAGTCCACCTGGCGCGGGCCGCGCGCCGCCGCCATGTCCAGCGCCCGGGCACGGGCGTCCCGGTTGCGCAGCGGGGAGGCCGCGCCGGTCCCGTAGAATGCGGCGCAGGTGAACTCCAAAGCGGCCGAGACGAACCGGTCGTCGTCCAGCCGGTCCAGGATGTCCAGCTCGGCGGCGAGGCTGTCGCCCGGCACGCCGTCGCCCCCGACGACCCCGGCGGACGGCATGAAGATGTCCGAGAAGGTGTTCCGCCACAGGAACTCCGCCTCGTGCAGCCGGTCGGCGAGATCGGGCTCCAGGGCCGTGGCGGTGGCCGTCACCCAGCCGTGCAGGCCCGGGTGGTGCCCCGGCTCGGAGAGGGCGTGCAGGGCGACGCCCAGCTCCACGAGCGGGGAGGTCCGGAAGACGATGCGGCCGGGGTCGAGCCCCGCTATGTCGATGGTGACGCTCACCGGTCCATGGTGCCCGTCAGCCGCTCCAGGAATGCCGCCACCGCGTCCCGTACGTCGTCCGCGCTCCACTCCAGCCCGGCCTCCGCCACCGTGACCTCCGTGAACGCCACCCCCGGAGCCCCCGCGCCCGGCGTGAACCAGCGGCGGAAGAGCACCGTGCCCGTCTCCTCCGCCTGCCGCACCGACGCCTCGGTCAGCACCTCCGCGTCGTACGGCAGCCACACCTGGAACTGGTGGGTGTGCGGCACCTCCGGATGCACCCGGAACCAGCCCGCGCCGCCCGCCGCCAGGCCCTCGGCCAGCGCCCCGGCCACCACCTTCGCGTGCGCCGCGTACGACGGCAGCTTCGGCAGCTCCCGGTCGAGCCCGGCCAGGGCGGCGACCGCCGCCGGGAACTGCTGGAAGAGCTGACCGCCGTACCGGTGCCGCCAGAGGCGGGCCTCCTCGACCAGCGAGGCGGAACCGGCGAGCACGGCCCCGGAGATCCCGCCCAGGGACTTGTAGAACGACACGTACACGCTGTCCGCGAGCGCGGCGATCTCCGGCAGCCCGCGCCCGAAGTGCGTGGCGCACTCCCAGAGCCGGGCCCCGTCGAAGTGGACGACGGCGTCCCGGTCGCGGGCGGCGGCCACCACGGCCTCCAGCTCCTCCCAGGTGGGCAGCAGGAAACCGGCGTCCCGCAGCGGCAGCTCCAGCATCAGCGTGCCGAACGGCTCCGGGAAGTCGCGGACCTCGTCGGCGGTCGGCAGCCTCGGGTCCGTCGTCGGGTGGACCGTGCGCAGCCCGCTCACCGCCCCCAGGGCGCCGTTCTCGTGGACCTCCGGGTGGGCGAGCGGGTGCAGGGCGACGACGGGGTTGCCGGTGCGGGCGGCCCAGCAGCGCAGCGCGACCTGCTGCGCCATCGTCCCGGTCGGGAAGAACACGGCGGCCTCCGTGCCGAGCAGCCCGGCGACCCGCCGCTCCAGCTCGCCGACGACACCGTCCCCGTAGATGTCCGCGGGAAGGTCCGGATCGGTGACCGTCCCGGCGTCCGCCGCCAGGGCGGCCAGCTGCTCGCCGAGCGTGCGGTCCTGGGGGAGGCGGGACAGGGTGCGCCCGGCCGCGCGCCAGGCGGTGAGCCGGCGCAACCGCGCCGCCTCCTCGCTCCCCGGCTCCGCCGTCTCGTCCGTCACCTGCGTGTTCATGTCTGTCATGGGACGATCATCACGCAGAACTCCGGAGCTGCCCACCGCGTTTCCGGGGCCCGCCCGGAGCGGTATCCACAGGCTGTGGACAAGCCGCGGGGGCGGGGCGCCCGCTGGCGTAGCATGCAAGGGAATCGTCCGGTACCCCCCGCGGACTGGAACGGAAGGCCCGCAGTGTGAACGCAACAGCTTCCAAGGACCCGCTCGACGCCAGGGACCGCCCCGCCCGGCTCACCGTCGGCGTGGTGGGGGCGGGCCGTGTCGGCCCCGCCCTGGCCGCCTCCCTCGCCCTCGCCGGGCACCGCCCGGTCGCCGTCTCCGGGGTCTCCGACGCCTCGCGGCGGCGCGCCGCCGACCTCCTCCCCGACGTCCCCGTCGTGACGCCCGCCGACGTCCTCGCACGCGCCGAGCTGGTCCTGCTGACCGTCCCCGACGACGCCCTCCCCGGGCTGGTCGAGGGGCTGGCCGAGACCGGGGCGGTCCGCCCCGGACAGCTCCTCGTGCACACCTCCGGGCGGTACGGGACGAAGGTGCTGGACCCCGCCCGGCGGGCCGGCGCCCTGCCGCTCGCGCTGCACCCCGCGATGACGTTCACCGGCACCTCCGTGGACGTCCAGCGGCTGGCCGGCTGCTCCTTCGGGGTCACCGCGCCGGACGAGCTGCGGCTCGCCGCCGAGGCGCTGGTCATCGAGATGGGCGGCGAGCCGGAATGGATCGCGGAGGAGTCCCGTCCGCTGTACCACGCGGCCCTCGCCCTCGGCGCGAACCACCTGGTCACCCTGGTCGCCCAGTCGATGGAGCTGCTGCGCACCGCCGGGGTCACCGCCCCCGACCGGATGCTCGGCCCCCTGCTCGGCGCCGCCCTGGACAACGCCCTGCGCTCCGGCGACGCGGCGCTCACCGGACCGGTCGCGCGCGGCGACGCCGGCACGGTCGCCGCGCACCTCGGCGAGCTGCGCGCCCACGCCCCGCAGACGGTCGCGGGTTACGTGGCGATGGCCCGCGCCACCGCGGACCGCGCCCTCGCCCACGGCCTGCTCAAGCCGGAGCTGGCCGAGGACCTGCTCGACGCCCTGGCGGACGGCGCCGCCGGCACGCAGGGCCCCGGCCCGACCGGCCCCGGCCCTCATGGCCACGGCGGCCCCAACCCTTCCGGCGACACCGGCACCGGACCGGAGGAGACCCGATGACCGCCACCGCATCCACCGCCCCGGTCCTGCTGAACACGGCCGGTGAGCTGCACGCGTACGCCCCCGAGGGGAAGCGGGCCGTCGTCATGACGATGGGCGCCCTGCACGAGGGCCACGCCTCGCTGATCCGCGCCGCCCGCGCCCACGCGGGCCCCGCCGGGCAGGTCGTCGTCACCGTCTTCGTCAACCCGCTCCAGTTCGGCGAGGCCGCCGACCTCGACCGCTACCCGCGCACGCTCGACGCCGACCTCGCGGTGGCCGGCGCGGCCGGCGCCGACGTGGTCTTCGCGCCGTCCGTGGACGAGGTCTACCCGGGCGGCGAGCCCCAGGTCCGGATCTCGGCGGGCCCGATGGGCGAGCGCCTGGAGGGGGCCTCGCGCCCCGGCCACTTCGACGGCATGCTCACCGTCGTCGCCAAGCTGCTCCACCTCACCCGCCCGGACACCGCGTTCTTCGGGCAGAAGGACGCCCAGCAGCTCGCCCTGATCCGGCGCATGGTGCGCGACCTCAACTTCCCGGTGGAGATCACCGGCGTGGAGACGGTCCGGGAGCCGGACGGCCTCGCGCTGTCCAGCCGCAACCGCTTCCTCGATCCGCACGAGCGCCGCACCGCGCTCGCCCTGTCCCGGGCCCTGTTCGCGGCCCGCGACCGGCTCGCCGCCCAGGCCGCCCTGCACGCCCGCGCGCAGGCCACCGGCGCCACCGAGGACCGGGCCGCCGGACTCAACCGGCTCGGCGAGGCCCGCCTCGCGGCCGACGCCCAGGCGGTCGCCCGGGCCCGCCCGGACGCCGGACCCGCCGCCGTGCGCGCCGCCGCCCGCACGGTCCTGGAGGACGCGGAGGCCGCGAGCCCGCCGCTCGCCCTGGACTACGTGGCGCTCGTGGACCCGGCCGACTTCACCGAGATCCCCGACGACCGCGCGGCCGGTGACGCGATCCTCGCCGTCGCCGCCCGGGTCGGCGCCACCCGCCTCATCGACAACATCCCCCTCACCTTCGGAGCGACCCCGTGACCGGAATACGGCTGACCGCCCCCGCACCCGGCTGGTCCATCGACGCCGACGTCGTGGTCGTCGGCTCCGGCGTCGCCGGCCTCACCACCGCCCTGCGCTGCGCCGCCGCGGGCCTCGCCACCGTCGTGGTGACCAAGGCACGCCTGGACGCCGGCTCCACCCGCTGGGCCCAGGGCGGCATCGCCGCGGCCCTCGGCGAGGGGGACACGCCCGAACAGCACCTGGACGACACCCTGGTCGCCGGCGTCGGCCTCTGCGACGAGTCCGCGGTGCGGGCCCTGGTCACCGACGGCCCGGGCGCGGTGCGCCGGCTGATGGAGACCGGCGCCCGCTTCGACACCGCCGAGGACGGCTCCGTCGCCCTCACCCGCGAGGGCGGCCACCACCGCCGCCGCATCGTCCACGCGGGCGGCGACGCGACCGGCGCCGAGGTCTCCCGCGCCCTGGTGGAGGCGGTCCGCGCGGCCGCCCTGCACACCATCGAGAACGCCCTCGTGCTCGACCTCCTCACCGACGCCGAAGGCCGTACCGCCGGGGTCACCCTGCACGTCATGGGCGAGGGCCAGCACGACGGCGTCGGCGCGGTCAACGCCCCGGCCGTGGTCCTGGCCACCGGCGGCATGGGCCAGGTCTTCTCCGCCACCACCAACCCCTCGGTCTCCACCGCCGACGGCGTGGCGCTCGCGCTGCGGGCCGGCGCGGAGGTCTCGGACGTCGAGTTCGTCCAGTTCCACCCCACCGTGCTCTTCCTCGGCGCCGGCTCCGAGGGCCAGCAGCCGCTGGTCTCCGAAGCGGTACGCGGTGAGGGCGCCCACCTCGTGGACGCCTCCGGTACGCGCTTCATGCTCGGGCAGCACGAGCTGGCGGAGCTGGCCCCGCGCGACATCGTCGCCAAGGGCATCACGCGCCAGATGCAGCTCAAGGGCACCGACCACATGTACCTCGACGGCCGCCACTTCGGCGCCGAGATGTGGGAGAACCGCTTCCCGACCATCCTGGCCGCCTGCCGGTCCCACGGCATCGACCCGGTTACCGAGCCCATCCCCGTAGCCCCCGCCGCGCACTATGCCTCCGGCGGCGTCCGCACCGACCTGCGGGGCCGTACGACCGTCCCCGGCCTGTACGCCTGCGGCGAGGTCGCCTGCACCGGGGTGCACGGCGCGAACCGGCTGGCGTCCAACTCGCTGCTCGAAGGACTCGTCTTCGCCGAGCGCATCGCCGCCGACATCGTCGCCGACCGCCCCCGCGCGGGCGAGGCGGTCGGACCCGTCGGGACCCCCGTCCCGCTGCTCGCCCCCGAGACCCGGCTCACGGTGCAGCGCGCCATGACCCGGGGCGCCGGAGTGCTGCGCTCCGCCGAGAGCCTGGCCACCGCCGCCGCCGAGCTGGAGGAGCTGCGGCTCGGCGCCCACGAGACCGGGGCGGACGGGACCAAGCCCGCGGTGCCCGGCGTCGAGGCGTGGGAGGCCACCAACCTGCTGCTCGTCGCCCGGGCCCTGGTCGCCGCCGCCCGCGCCCGCGAGGAGACCCGCGGCTGCCACTGGCGCGAGGACCGGCCCGAGCGCGACGACGCGGAGTGGCGCCGCCACCTCGTCGTACGGCTCGGCCCGGACGGCGCTCTCGTCCTCCGTCGGACGGATACCGAGGCATTCGGGCCCGTGGACGCGCCCGGGGCACCAGACTGCGCAGCGACGAGCACCACCCACCCCACCCCGAGGAGCCGTAACCGTGAGCACGCCCGAAGAGAATCCGCGCCCCACACCCGTGGACGTCCCGCTGATCCGGGTCGGCGCGCCCGCCCCCGCCGCGGGCGGCTGCGGGGACGGCTGCGGCTGCGGCGGCGACGAGGAGTACGAGGAGTGCGGGCTCGACCCCGCCCTCGCCCAGCTCCTCGTCGAATCCGGCCTGGACCCGATCCAGGTCGAGGACATCGCGCACCTCGCCATCGCCGAGGACCTGGACGGCGGGGTGGACGTCACGACCGTCGCCACCGTCGCCGAGGACGCCATGGCCACCGGCGACTTCACCGCCCGCGAGGCCGGTGTGGTGGCCGGGCTGCGCGTGGCCGAGGCGGTCCTGTCGATCGTCTGCACCTCCGAGTTCGAGGTCGAGCGGCACGTCGAGGACGGCGACCGCGTCGCCCCCGGCCAGAAGCTGCTGACCGTCACCACCCGCACCCGCGACCTCCTCACCGGCGAGCGCAGCGCCCTCAACCTGCTCTGCCGGCTCTCCGGCATCGCCACCGCCACCCGCGCCTGGGCCGACGTGCTGGAGGGCACCAAGGCCGAGGTCCGGGACACCCGCAAGACGACGCCCGGGCTGCGCGCCCTGGAGAAGTACGCCGTGCGCTGCGGCGGCGGCGTCAACCACCGGTTCTCGCTGTCCGACGCCGCGCTGGTCAAGGACAACCACGTCATCGCGGCGGGCGGGGTCGCGGAGGCGTTCAAGCGGGTCAGGGAGGAGTTCCCGGACGTCCCGATCGAGGTCGAGGTGGACACCCCGGCCCAGCTCACCGAGGTCCTCGACGCGGGCGCCGACCTGGTCCTGCTGGACAACTTCACCCCGGCCGAGACCGCCGAGGCGGTCGCCCTGACCGGCGGGCGCGCGATCCTGGAGTCCTCCGGCCGGCTCACCCTCGACTCGGCCCGCGCGTACGCGGAGGCCGGGGTCGACTACCTGGCCGTGGGCGCGCTGACCCACTCCTCGCCGATCCTGGACATCGGCCTGGACTTCCGCGACACCGACGGGGCCGGCGCCTGATGCTGCTCACCATCGACGTCGGGAACACCCACACCGTCCTCGGCCTGTTCGACGGCGAGGAGATCGTCGAGCACTGGCGGATCTCCACGGACGCCCGCCGCACCGCCGACGAGCTGGCCGTGCTGCTCCAGGGCCTCATGGGCATGCACCCGCTGCTCGGCATGGAGCTGGGCGACGGCATCGAGGGCATCGCGATCTGCTCCACGGTCCCGGCCGTGCTGCACGAGCTGCGCGAGGTGACCCGCCGCTACTACGGAGACGTCCCCGCCGTGCTCGTGGAGCCCGGCATCAAGACCGGGGTGCCGATCCTGATGGACAACCCGAAGGAGGTCGGCGCGGACCGCATCATCAACGCGGTCGCCGCCGTCGACCTCTACGGCGGTCCGGCGATCGTGGTCGACTTCGGCACGGCCACCACCTTCGACGCGGTCTCGGCCCGGGGCGAGTACACCGGCGGTGTCATCGCGCCCGGCATCGAGATCTCCGTCGAGGCGCTGGGCGTCAAGGGCGCCCAGCTCCGCAAGATCGAGCTGGCCCGGCCGCGCAGCGTCATCGGCAAGAACACCGTCGAGGCCATGCAGGCGGGCATCATCTACGGCTTCGCCGGTCAGGTCGACGGGGTCGTGGAGCGGATGAAGAAGGAGCTGGCGGACGATCCGGACGATGTCACCGTCATCGCGACGGGCGGCCTTGCTCCGATGGTGCTGAACGAGTCCTCCGTCATCGACGAGCACGAGCCCTGGCTGACCCTCATCGGGCTCCGCCTGGTGTACGAGCGCAACGTGTCGCGACTGTAGGGGAGGCCCCTGACCGGCGGTTCCGGGTGCGGACGCGCCCCGGGGCCGCCGCGCCACCGACGACCAGTTAAGCCGATTTTGTCCCTTTAGCACGTATTGTCGCGTCATGCCCACGCCCTACGGATCACGCGGCGGTATGGCCTTCAGCGCGGACGAGCTGCGAGTGCTCCGACGCGCCCTCGCCTTCGCGCTGCACCCCGCGCCCCTGCCCGACGAGGATGTCCAGGACTGCCTGCGGCTGGCGGGCAGCGTGGACGAGGCCGTCGCCGAGGCCGGACGGCTGCGCGCCTTCCTCCTCGCCGACCTCGTCCGCTACCGCGACGCCCTCCCCGGCTCCCTCACCGGCTATCTGGAGCTTCTCCAGGACGCCCTGGCCGCCGGATACGACCCGCTCCCCGAGGATCTGGCCGCGCTGCGCGCCCTGCGCGGCGGCCCGCTCGCCGCGGCCCTCCTGGAGCGCTGCCAGATGATCGCGGAGCGCTCGGTGCGCGCCCGGCTCGCCGGACGGGCCGTGCACGCGACCGCCCCGGCGCCCCGCAGCCGGCTGCTCGCGCTGCCCGGCGGGCGCGCCGCCGAGCCGGACAAGCCGAAGGCGCCGCCGGCCCCGGCCCGCCCCGTACCGCCGTCCGAGCGCCCGGCCCCGAAGCCCTCCGAGGTCTTCCCGCCGCGCCGCCCCGCACCGCAGCCGCCGCAGCGCCGCGCGGGGTAGGGCCTCTCGGGGAGCCGGGAAGCCGCTCGCTACTCTGGAGGGCATGGACTATGTATCCGCGCTCGTGCCCCCCGTGGTGATGGCCGCCTTCTTCATCGGCCTGGTCGTGACGATCGTCAAGAGCCAGGGCGGCCCCAACAAGGCCAAGGAGGACGCGGCCGTGGACGCGGCGATCAGCCGCGCCGAGTCGGTTCAGCAGACCCCGCGCACCGAAGGGGCCTGACCCCTCCGGGCGCGCCCGGCGCTCCCGTAAACGAAAGGGCGTACGACTCCCGAGGAGTCGTACGCCCTTTTGCTGTGTGAATAGCTACGCATTCCAGACATCTGGCACTAAGGTGACGCTGTGCCCCGTCAATTGGGAGAGCTCGAAGACGCCGTGATGACACGGGTCTGGGAATGGAACCGTCCGGTCACTGTGCGGGAAGTCCTGGAGGACCTTCAGCAGGAGCGGTCCATCGCCTACACCACCGTCATGACGGTAATGGACAATCTCCATCAGAAGGGCTGGGTCCGCCGCGAAGTGGAGGGCCGCGCATATCGATATACGGCCGTCTCCACCCGCGCCGCATACGCCGCCGCCCTGATGAACGAAGCCTGGTCGCTCAGCGACAACCCGGCGGCCGCGCTCGTCGCGTTCTTCGGGATGATGTCGGCCGAGCAGCGCGAGGCTCTGCGCGACGCGATGCGGATCGTTCTGCCCGCTCTTCCCGAGGACGGCCCGGCCCCCGCGGACGGAGCCGGGGACGGCGAAGCCGGTGAAGCGGCCGATGGCGCGGAGCCGGAGGCCGGGCGATAGCGTCTGCGTATGTCCTCAGAGCTTCCGCAAACCGATTACCGGACCGAACCGTCGGTTATAAACATGGCCATCACCGTCCGGCGCGCACGGACGAGCGATGTACCCGCCGTCCGCCGTCTCCTCGACGGCTACGTGCGGGAAGGCATCCTCCTCGACAAAGCCACGGTCACGCTTTACGAGGACATCCAGGAGTTCTGGATCGCCGAACGCGACGAGGACGCCTCGGTCGTCGGCTGCGGTGCCCTGCACGTCATGTGGGAAGACCTCGCCGAAGTCCGCACGCTCGCCGTCGACCACGGCCTCAAGGGCGCCGGAGTGGGCCACCAGGTCCTCGACAAGCTGCTGCGCACCGCCCGCTGGCTCGGTGTCCGCCGGGTTTTCTGTCTCACCTTCGAAGTCGACTTCTTCGCGAAGCACGGCTTCGTGGAGATCGGAGAGACGCCCGTCGACGGAGATGTCTACAGCGAGCTGCTGCGTTCCTATGACGAGGGAGTCGCGGAGTTCCTCGGTCTCGAACGAGTGAAGCCGAACACCTTGGGCAACAGCCGGATGCTTCTGCACCTGTGACCGCGCGAAGAGCGGGAAGAGGGGCGCACGCCCCTATGTCCGAATCGCGCACGTTTCCCGTCTCCTTGAGCTGCTGAACCTCTCCCGGGGGTTTGTGTTTTCCGGGGAAAAGCGGTTTCCTTTCCGCGTACTCCATTTTCGATGAAAGGAAATCCGGTGGCACAGAAGGTTCAGGTCCTTCTTGTTGACGACCTCGACGGTGGCGAGGCGGACGAGACGGTGACGTTCGCGCTGGATGGCAAGACGTACGAGATCGACCTCACCACCAGCAACGCGGACAAGCTGCGTTCCCTTCTCGAGCCCTACGCGAAGAACGGCCGGCGTACCGGTGGCCGTGCGGCGTCGGGACGCGGCAAGGGCCGCGCCGTCTCCGGTGGCAACAAGGACACCGCCGAGATCCGTAAGTGGGCCCGCGAGAACGGCCACAATGTGAATGACCGCGGCCGCGTCCCCGCCGAGATCCGTGAGGCTTACGAGAAGGCCAACGGCTGAGCCACGGGCTCATCGTGGAACAAGCCGGCCCGGGCACGCGCCAGTCGGGCCCGGTGGCATTCCGTCGCCACGGCGTCCACGAGCCGGACGAGGTCGGGAGCATCGCCACGCGCGCTCCCGAAGCCGGAGAAAGCCGGGAGAACCGGCGCTTCGTCCTGTTCCCGTGACGGCCTGGGGGGCCGCAGCCAGGAGGCGGCCCCCGGCTCCGCCGGACGTCCGGGCGGCGGCGGAGCGGTGATCCGCCCGCCCGCGCCCAGACCGGTCAGCGACAGCGCGACCCCGCCCCACTCCAGCCAGTCGAGCAGCCCCGGAAGCTCCTCCGCGCTCCCCGGCGCCACCAGCAGGCTCATCCGCAGCCCCATGAGCGCCACCGGCCCCGTAGGGCCCACCCGCCGCAGCGCCGCGTGCCCGGCCACGGCGGGGACGACGAGCACGTCGAACCGCAGCCCGGTCAGCAGCCGCACCGGCGCACCGCCCGCGGTGGCCCAGCCCATCTCCCGCTCGTACCACCCGGCCCAGCCGTCCCACGGCTCGCCCCGGGCGTCACCGCCCGACTCGACGGCGGGCGGGACACGGGGCGGCGGGACGGTGAGGGTCATGACGGAACAACCCCCGACCGGCCCCCAGGTTACGTAAAGCGCACAAGTGACCGCGTAGGGTGTCCGGGTTGGGGGCGTACGGGCGCATTCAGGAGTACGAAGATGTTCGCCCGTAGCGGAGGGAACCCGCGTACGCCGCATGGACTGTCTGTAATTGCGGGTAAGACATCCCTAGTGGGGAGGGGCGACACGCAAGCCATCCACGTCTCACGTTCGCCATCGGCGTACTGGCGACTGGGGTATTGGCCTGGCCTGCGGGAACATCGTCTCGCACCATCGGGTTGGAGCAGTTGTCGGCGTTCGGGGCGGGCGATCCCCCGGGAAGCAGGGCCGGGTGTCGGCAGTTGAAATGAGCGGTCCCCGCTTGCGGGACTAAGCTGCGGAAGGACAGGGAGGGGACCGACCCCTTACTGCCTGACCGCTCTGAGGAGCGATTAACGATGTTCGAGAGGTTCACCGACCGCGCGCGGCGGGTTGTCGTCCTGGCTCAGGAAGAAGCCCGGATGCTCAACCACAACTACATCGGCACCGAGCACATCCTCCTGGGCCTGATCCACGAGGGTGAGGGTGTCGCCGCTAAGGCCCTGGAGAGCCTCGGGATTTCGCTCGAGGCGGTCCGCCAGCAGGTGGAGGAGATCATCGGCCAGGGCCAGCAGGCCCCGTCCGGCCACATCCCCTTCACGCCCCGAGCCAAGAAGGTCCTGGAGCTGTCGCTCCGCGAGGCCCTCCAGCTCGGCCACAACTACATCGGCACGGAGCACATCCTGCTCGGCCTGATCCGCGAGGGCGAGGGCGTCGCCGCCCAGGTCCTCGTGAAGCTCGGCGCCGACCTGAACAGGGTGCGCCAGCAGGTCATCCAGCTGCTGTCCGGTTACTCCGGAGGCAAGGAGGCGGCCACCGCCGGCGGCCCCGCGGAGGGCACGCCCTCCACCTCGCTGGTGCTCGACCAGTTCGGCCGCAACCTCACGCAGGCCGCCCGCGAATCCAAGCTCGACCCGGTCATCGGGCGCGAGAAGGAGATCGAGCGGGTCATGCAGGTGCTCTCCCGCCGCACCAAGAACAACCCGGTGCTCATCGGCGAGCCCGGCGTCGGCAAGACGGCGGTCGTCGAGGGCCTGGCCCAGGCCATCGTCAAGGGCGAGGTGCCCGAGACCCTCAAGGACAAGCACCTCTACACCCTCGACCTCGGCGCCCTGGTCGCCGGCTCCCGCTACCGCGGTGACTTCGAGGAGCGCCTGAAGAAGGTCCTCAAGGAGATCCGCACCCGCGGCGACATCATCCTGTTCATCGACGAGCTCCACACGCTGGTCGGTGCGGGTGCCGCCGAGGGCGCCATCGACGCGGCTTCGATCCTGAAGCCCATGCTGGCGCGCGGCGAGCTCCAGACCATCGGTGCCACCACGCTCGACGAGTACCGCAAGCACCTGGAGAAGGACGCCGCGCTCGAGCGCCGCTTCCAGCCCATCCAGGTCGCGGAGCCGTCGCTGCCGCACACCATCGAGATCCTCAAGGGTCTGCGCGACCGCTACGAGGCCCACCACCGCGTGTCCATCACGGACGAGGCGCTGGTCCAGGCCGCGACGCTGGCCGACCGGTACATCTCGGACCGCTTCCTGCCGGACAAGGCGATCGACCTGATCGACGAGGCCGGTTCCCGGATGCGCATCCGCCGGATGACCGCGCCGCCGGACCTCCGCGAGTTCGACGAGAAGATCGCGGGCGTGCGCCGCGACAAGGAGTCGGCCATCGACTCCCAGGACTTCGAGAAGGCAGCCTCCCTCCGCGACAAGGAGAAGCAGCTGCTGGCGGCGAAGGCCAAGCGCGAGAAGGAGTGGAAGGCCGGCGACATGGACGTCGTGGCCGAGGTCGACGGCGAGCTCATCGCCGAGGTCCTCGCCACCGCCACCGGCATCCCGGTCTTCAAGCTGACCGAGGAGGAGTCCTCCCGGCTGCTGCGCATGGAGGACGAGCTCCACAAGCGCGTCATCGGGCAGAAGGACGCCATCAAGGCGCTCTCGCAGGCCATCCGCCGTACGCGGGCCGGTCTGAAGGACCCGAAGCGCCCCGGTGGCTCGTTCATCTTCGCCGGCCCGTCCGGTGTCGGTAAGACCGAGCTGTCCAAGACGCTCGCCGAGTTCCTGTTCGGTGACGAGGACGCGCTGATCTCCCTCGACATGTCGGAGTTCAGCGAGAAGCACACGGTCTCGCGTCTCTTCGGTTCGCCCCCCGGTTACGTGGGTTACGAGGAGGGCGGCCAGCTCACCGAGAAGGTGCGCCGCAAGCCGTTCTCCGTCGTCCTCTTCGACGAGGTCGAGAAGGCCCACCCCGACATCTTCAACTCCCTGCTCCAGATCCTGGAGGACGGTCGCCTGACCGACTCCCAGGGCCGGGTCGTGGACTTCAAGAACACGGTCATCATCATGACGACCAACCTCGGGACCCGGGACATCTCCAAGGGCTTCAACCTGGGCTTCGCCGCCCAGGGCGACGTCAAGACGAACTACGAGCGGATGAAGGTCAAGGTCAACGAAGAGCTGAAGCAGCACTTCCGGCCCGAGTTCCTCAACCGTGTCGACGACACGGTCGTCTTCCACCAGCTCAGCCAGGAAGACATCATCGAGATCGTCGACCTGATGATCGCGAAGGTGGACGAGCGCCTCAAGGACCGTGACATGGGCATCGAGCTCAGCACGGACGCCAAGAAGCTGCTCGCCAAGAAGGGCTACGACCCCGTGATGGGCGCCCGGCCGCTGCGCCGGACGATCCAGCGCGAGATCGAGGACGTCCTCTCGGAGAAGATCCTCTTCGGCGAGCTGCGCCCCGGCCACATCGTGGTCGTCGGCAGCGAGGGCGAGGGCGACGACGAGAAGTTCACCTTCCGCGGCGAGGAGAAGTCGGCTCTGCCCGACGTCCCGCCGATCGAGCAGGCGGCGGGCGGCGGCCCGAACATGACGAAGGAAGCGTGACAGGCGCCTTCTGCCCCTTCCGGCAGTAGCGTCCAGAGGCGGCCCCGACCGGTTTCGACCGGCCGGGGCCGCCTCTTTTCGCGTCGCGGACACGGTGACAGCGGCGTCACAGGAACGTTCCGGTCGCGTTCGCTACGCGCGTGGACCGAAAACCCCTCGTTAATCTGGCCCCGCCTCGGGCGATCGACCCGGGCGGGGCTTCCCGATTGCGAACGGGGGCCCGGAATCACGTAACGAACGAGGGGGACGGGCACGCCATGGGCAGAGGCGATGTGTCGCGCAGGCGGATGATCAAGCTGGCCGGAGCCGGGGCGGGGCTGGCCCTGCTGGGCGCCGGGACCGCGGCCTGCGGCCCGGTCGAGGAGCCGGCCGGGGGCGGCGGCTCGGGTTCGCCGAAGCCGGGGGAGTCCGCCCGGCCCGGGGGCGACGCCCCCGCGCCGGGCGGTAAGCCGAAGCCGGCCTGGCAGCACGCCACCACGTACGACGGTCTCGCCTGGATCTCCGCGGTCGCCGTGGTCGACGACGTGGTGCTGGTCTCCGGCGACCCGCTGGTGGCCCGCGACCTGGCCACCGGCAAGGAGCTCTGGTCGCGCGCCGAGGTGACCACCCCGGGCGCGAGCATGCTCATCGGCGACGGCACCCTCTACCTGGCCAGCGCCCGCTACGACGGCAACATCATCGGGCTCGACCCCAAGACGGGCAGGGACACCTGGCGCAGCCGCCTCGGTGACAAGGAGTACTCCCAGCCCCGGGTCATCGCCGCCGACGCCGACCACGTCTATGTCGTCGCCGGGATCCTGGACAAGGACTTCCGGACCCCCGACAACGTGATCGCGGCCATCGACACCTCCTCCGGCAAGGTCGTCTGGCGCGAGCAGCGCGACCACGGCACCGAGGCCAACGGGATCACCGCGCGCGTCTCCGGCAAGCGCCTCGTCTACACGGACTTCCGCGAGAATCTCACGGTCCGCGACACCGCGACCGGCCACCAGGTGTGGACGAAGAAGACCGGCCGCAGCAGCAACCGCGGCTTCGAGGTCCACGAGGGCCTGGTCATCATCGCGACCGGCGAGCAGCTGCGCGCCTTCGACCTGGAGACGGGCGCCGAGCGCTGGTCCTTCGCGACCGAGAAGTACAGCCGCTTCAACGACCCGGCCGTGCTGGACGGCGTCCTCTACGTCTCGGACACCGTCCACGCCCTGTGGGCGGTCGATCCGGCGACCGGGAAGCGGCACTGGCACAACCCGGAGAGCCTGGACATCGACGCCCCCTGGCAGTTCGCCAAGGTGGGCGGCGTCCTCTATGGGGCCACCCAGTTCGACAAGAACGGCGGCATCCACGCCTTCGACCCGTCCGACGGCAAGCTGCTCTGGACGTACAACGACGGCTCCGGCGACATCGACCGCTGGTACCTGGCCTCGGGCGGCAGGAACGTGGTCGCGCTGCACGCGAAGAAGGTGACCGGGCTGCCCGTGGGATAGCCCCGGGCGCCGGGCCGAAGGTCCCGAAACGGACGGCCTTCGGTCCCACCGCCGGTGACAAGGCGCACAGGCCATTCAGGGCCTACTAGCCGCCTTAGGAGCAACGGGCCCGATCCGTCGGGGGCCTTTCGGCCCTACGGCGGACGGGCCCTCGGCGGGTTCGGGAGCGTATGCCCGTACAGAGGGCGTATGTCCGGTTAGGGCGGTTTCGAGCTGGCTCTAAACCTGTTCCGGGGAGGACTTTCGGGGTCTTCCCGAGGGGGTGCGGCCGGGGGCCTTCGGGCGAATTCCCGGGGTGCTTTCTACGGCTTTTGATCGTAGATGGGGTGTTTGAGCCCCGGCGGGGGTGCGGGTTACCAAGGTATGGCCAGCCCGGCACACCGCCGGGTCCAGTCATCTCCCGGAGGATTTCCGCTTATGTCGAAGCGCGTTACGTTCCAGTCCCGCCGCCCGTCCGTGTCCCGTATGCGCGGCGCCGTGGTGGCAGCCGGTCTGGGGACGTCGATGGTTCTCGGTGCGGGTGCTGCGTTCGCGGCCGGCACTGCGGACGCCCCCCAGGCCCACGCCCTGGTCTCCTCGGCCACCGCCGACTCGGTCGCCCAGCAGGCCACCGCGCAGGGCAAGGCCGCGGCCAAGCACGCGGCCGAGAAGAAGGCCGACGCGGCGAAGAAGAAGGAAGCCGCGAAGAAGAAGGCCGCCGCCAAGAAGAAGGCCATCGCCAAGCTTCCGTGGGAGACCCCGGTCGAGCACTACAGCCTGACCGCGAGCTTCGGCAACGACGGCAGCCGCTGGGCCCACAAGCACTCCGGCCAGGACTTCGCCGTGCCGATCGGCACCAAGGTCGAGGCCGCCCACAGCGGCACGATCGTGAAGGCCGGCCCGAACGGCGGCGGCGACGGCCCCGCGTACGGCAACGCCATCGTGATCTCGCACGGCAACGGCACGTACTCGCAGTACGCGCACCTGTCCAAGATCGACGTGCACATCGGCCAGCACGTGAAGAAGGGCGAGAAGATCGCCCTGTCCGGCAACACCGGCAACACCAGCGGCCCGCACCTGCACTTCGAGATCCGGACCACCCCGAACTACGGTTCGGCGGTCAACCCGGTCAACTTCCTGCACAAGCACGGCATCAACGTCTGATCCGGCCCGTGCTCCCGGCCCCCGGCCCCTGCTCCCGAGCAGGGCTACCGGGGGGTTTCCGGGTCGTGGGCCCGGGTGACCAGTTCGACGGCGACTTCGAGAGCGGCCTTGCGCTTCTCCTCGGGGTCGCCTTCGACGTCCCTGAGCGCGAGCATCCCGGCGTGCAGGGTGAAGAGCGCGCTGAAGCAGCGCACCTGGTCGGTGAGCGGGGCGTCCGGTTCCTTGATGAGGTCCACCAGGCCGAGGACCCGGTGCTTGATCGTGTCGCCGATGCTCAGATCCCGTACCGTCGCCTGGTTCTCCTGCATGAAGCGGAAGAGCGGGGCGGCGTCCGCCATCGCGTTGCTGTAGCGGTGGAGCAGTTCCGTCTTGGTCTCCAGGGTGCGCGGCTGCGTCTCGCCCCAGGCGATCAGCTCCTCCACCGGCCGGTTCAGGTCCTCGAAGATGGAGACGAGGATGTCTTCCTTCGTCTTGAAGTGGTAGTAGAGCGCCGCCTTGGTGACGTCGAGCTTCTCGGCGATCTCCCGGAGCGAGGTCTTCTCGTAGCCCTGCTCGGCGAAGAGCCCCAGGGCGACGTCCTGGATGCGCTGGCGGGTGTTGCCCCGGCGCGGCTGCGGCGTGCTGCCCATGGTGCTCTCCCAATCAACTTACTTGACGCCCGGCTAGTTACGGGGCTACCTTCCTCCAGTGTAAGCAACTAGCCGGGCGGCAAGTAAGGGCCCGGTGGCAGGGTGACTGGGGAGTTGGGGAAGATGGCGGACCTGATCAAGACGGCGGACGGGAAGGCGGGCGGCACACCGGCCACGAAGGCGGAGCCACCGGCTCCGCCGCAGCGCAGCGTCCGGGTGGTGGTGCTCGCCCTGATGATCGCCATGCTGCTCGCGATGCTCGACAACCTGATCGTCGGCACCGCGATGCCGACCATCGTCGGTGACCTCGGCGGCCTCGAACACCTCTCGTGGGTCGTCACCGCGTACACCCTGGCCACCGCCGCGTCCACGCCCATCTGGGGCAAGCTCGGCGACATGTACGGACGCAAGGGCATCTTCCTCACGTCCATCGTGATCTTCCTGATCGGCTCGGTCCTCAGCGGCATGGCCCAGGACATGGGCCAGCTCATCGGCTTCCGGGCGATCCAGGGCCTCGGCGCCGGCGGTCTGATGGTCGGCGTCATGGCGATCATCGGCGACCTCGTGCCGCCCCGCGAGCGCGGCAAGTACCAGGGCATGATGGCCGGCGTGATGGCCATCGCCATGATCGGCGGACCGCTGGTCGGCGGCACCATCACCGACCACCTCGGCTGGCGCTGGAGCTTCTACATCAACCTGCCGCTCGGCGCCGTCGCCCTCGTCATGATCACCGCGGTGCTGCACCTGCCCAAGCGCGAGCGCACCAAGCGGAACGTCGACTACCTCGGCGCCGCGCTGCTCACCATCGGCATCACCGCGATCGTGCTGGTCACCACCTGGGGCGGTTCCGAGTACGACTGGAACTCCGCGGTCATCATGGAGCTCATCGCGATCGGCGTCGCCGCGCTGGCCGGCTTCCTCTTCGTGGAGACGAAGGCCGCCGAGCCGATCATCCCGCTCCACATATTCCGCAACCGCAACTTCACGCTCATGTCCGTGGTCGGCTTCATGGCCGGGTTCGTGATGTTCGGCGCGGTGCTGTTCCTGCCGCTCTACCAGCAGTCCGTGCAGCACGCCTCCGCGACCAACTCGGGGCTGCTGCTCCTGCCGATGCTGCTGTCCATGATGGTCGTCTCGCTCATCGCGGGCCGGGTCACCACCAGCACCGGCAAGTACAAGGTCTTCCCCGTCGTGGGCTCGATCCTCATGGTCATCGGCCTCTTCCTGCTCGCGCAGATGGACACCGGCACCAGCCGCTTCACCTCCGGGCTCTACATGGCGGTGCTCGGCGCCGGCATGGGCTTCCTGATGCAGATCACGATGCTCGTCGCGCAGAACAGCGTCGAGCTGAAGGACATGGGCGTCGCCTCCTCCTCGACCACCCTGTTCCGCACGCTCGGCAGCTCCTTCGGCGTCGCCATCATGGGCGCGCTGTTCACCGGCAAGGTCCAGGACGAGATGGCGGCCCACGGCGGCGGCGCGGCCACCGCGCACTCCGCCCAGCTGGACGCGGCGAGCCTGGCCAAGCTGCCTGTCCCGGTGCGCGAGGCGTACGAGTTCGCGGTGTCGTCCGGCACCCACATCGCGTTCCTCGTCGGCGCGTCCGTCGGCCTGGTCGCGGTCGTCGCCTCCCTGTTCGTCAAGGAGGTCCCGCTGCGGGGCGCCGGTCCCGAGGCCAAGCCCGCCCCGGCGGTCGCGGAGATCTGACCGGCACGGCTGTACGAGGAGGGCCCCGGGACCACGCGTCCCGGGGCCCTCCTCGTATCAGCTCCCCGGCTCCGGGCTCCGCTGCTCCGCGAACTGGAGCATCGGATAGCTGCCCGTGGCCGTCGGCGCGTGCTCGGGCAGCCACAGCACCGCGACCGCCCCGCCGCTGCCCTCCGCCGCCCCCTCCGGCGCCGCGTTCCGGAAGGTCAGCCGGGCCCCGAGCACCCGGGCCTGACCCGCCGCGATCGTCAGCCCGAGACCGTGCCCGTGCCCGGCCCGGTCGGTCGACCCGGTACGGAACCGGCTCGGCCCCTCCCGCAGCAGCGCCGCCGGGAAACCGGGCCCGTGGTCGCGGACCCGGACCACCCGGCCCTCGACCGTCACCTCCACCGGGGTCGACCCGTGCTTGGCCGCGTTGCCCAGCAGGTTGCCCAGGATGCGTTCCAGGCGGCGCGGGTCCGTGTTGACCCAGGAGTCGTGCACGACCTGCACCCGGACCTCCGGGTCCAGCAGCGCGACCCGGCGGCTGACGAACTCACCGAGCGCGATCTCCTGGAGCTCGGCCCGCTCCGAAGCGCTGTCCAGCCGGGCCACCTCGAGCACGTCCTCGACCAGCGTGCGCATCGCCTGGGCCCGGTCCCGCACCAGCTCCGTCGGGCGGCCAGGCGGCAGCAGCTCGGCGGCCGTGAGCAGCCCGGTCACCGGCGTACGCAGCTCGTGCGCGATGTCCGCGGTGACCCGGCGCTCCGCCTCGATCCGCCCGTTCAGCGCGTCGGTCAGCGCGTCCACCGCACCGGCCAGCTCGTCCGTCTCGTCGCGCACGACCCCGCCGACCGCGTCCCTGACCCGGACGTCCGTGTTGCCCTGGGCGACCTTGCCGGCCGCCGCGGCCGCCTTGCGCAGCCGGCGCGAGAGCTGGCCGCCGATCAGCACGCCCAGCGCGGAGCCGCCGAGGACCACCGAGACCGAACCGATGATCAGGGCCCGGTCCAGGTCGCCCATGATCGTGGTCGAGCGGTCCGCGAACCGGGTGTGCAGCGACAGCACGTTCCCGTTGCCCACCGGCACGGCCGCCCAGACGTCGGGCACCCCGCCGGAGTCCTCCACATGCGTGGCGCGGCGGTTGCGGCGGACCTCCTCGCGCAGGCTCCGCGGCATCGTCGGATCGTTGAGCTTCGCCCCGAACCGGGGGTCCGCCTTCTTCGTCTTCTTCGCCTCGTACAGCAGCTGCGCGTAGGTCAGCCGCTCCAGCTGGACCTCGCGGGCGTTCTCCAGCATCGAGACGCGGGCCGCGTTGTGCACCACCAGGCTCAGCGCGACCGCGATCAGCGCGCCGACCGCCGCGATGGCGATGCTGATCTTCCAGCGGACACCCGTCCGCAGGGCGGGCCGCCTCATGCCCGGAGCTTGTAGCCGAAGCCGCGGACCGTCTCGATCCGGTCCTGGCCGATCTTCGTGCGCAGCCGCTGCACATGGACGTCCACGACCCGGGTGTCCCCGCCCCAGCCGTAGTCCCAGACCCGTTCGAGCAGCTTGTCGCGGGAGAGCACGGTGCCGGGCGCCGAGGAGAATTCGAGCAGCAGCCGCATCTCGGTCGGCGTCAGCGCCACCTGCGCACCGCCCCTGCGGACCTCCATGCCCTCGGTGTCGACCTCCAGGTCCCCGAAGACCAGCACCCCGCCGACGGCCTCGGGCTCCGGCTGCCCGCCGTCCGCCCGGCCGCCCGACGCATGGCCGAAGCGGCGCAGCACTGCCCGGATCCGGGCCACCAGGACCGCCCCGTCGAAGGGCTTGGTCACGTAGTCGTCCGCGCCGGCCTCCAGGCCGAGGACCACGTCGATCGAGTCGGCCCGCGCCGACAGCATGATCACCGGGACCGTCGACTCGTCCCGGATGCGGCGGCACAGGCTGACCCCGTCCAGACCGGGGACCATGACGTCGAGCAGCGCGATGTCGGGGCGGTCCGCCCGGAAGGCTTCGAGGCCGGCCAGCCCGTCGGGCACCGCGGTGACCGCGAAGCCGACCCGTTCCAGCGCGAGCTGGGTGGCCTCGCGGATGACGTCGTCGTCCTCGACGAACAGCACATGGGTCTCGGCCATCGGAAAGCCCTCAGTTCCTCGGCGGTTCCGTGGGCTCGGGAAGGTCCCCGTCACCGGCGCCCACGGCCCGGTTGAAGTCGTTGCGCACCCGGTCCTGCTCGGTGAACCGGCCGTTCGCCCAGTGGTACGTGATCACCTCGTCGCCCGAGGGATAGGCCACCGAGTCCTTCTTCTCGTACACCTGGGTCGTCACCACCAGGTCCCCGCGGTCGATGGTGCCGTAGACGGCCGGCTGCTCGACGGTGAAGACGTTCTCGTACGTCCCGTCGGCGCGCGGCCGGTAGACATAGGTGCCGACCCCCACGGAGTCGCCGCAGGTCATCACGTTGACCACGACGTCGGCGGACGCGCCGCCGGTGATCCTGCCGTACGAGGTGTCCACCGGATACTCGTCGCCGCTGCACGCCTTCAGGTCCATCCGGACCCGCCCGCTCACCTTCGGATCGGCCTTGAGCAGCGCCACCGCGTCCACCCGGGGCGCGGGCTTCGCCGTCGAGGCGGCCGTGGTGCTCGGGGTGACCCGGACGACCGGCTCGGCACCCGCCGGGCCCTCGTCCCGGGTCCCCGTGCCGCCGGTGGAGCAGCTGACGGCGAACAGCCCGAAGACGGCGAGGCCGGCCAGGGCCGCGCTGCTCGCCGCCCAGCCGGTCAGCAGGCGTCTGCCGACGCCCGCGCTTCCCCCGCCTGTCGTGCCGGTGACCGTGCCCTCGTCACCGCTGCCTGTCAGGCCGCGCACCGCTCCCGCCCCCGCTCCTCGGCGAGCCGGGCATCCCGGCTCGCCGCTTCCCTGTTCTCCAGCTCCTGGCGCAGCCGCGCCAGCGCACGGTGCAGCGTGCTCTTCACCGTACCGGCCGACATGCCGAGCGCCGCGGCCGTCTCCTCCGTGCTCATCTGCTCCCAGTGTCGCAGGACGACGACACTGCGCTGCTTGGGAGCCAGCACGCCCAGGATGTCCATCAGCAGGGCGCGGTCGGCGCGCTGCTCGGTGCCGTCCTCGATGCTCGCGTCCGGCAGCTGCTCGGTGGGCACCTCGTCCAGCTTGCGCGCCCGCCACCACTCGGTGCGGGTGTTGATCATGACGCGGCGCAGATAGGCGTCGGCGAGGGACTTGTCCTCGATGCGGTCCCAGCGGCCGTAGGTCCGGGCCAGCGCGGTCTGGAGCAGGTCCTGGGCGTCCACCGGGTCCGGGACGAGCCGGCGCGCACTGCGCAGCAGCGCCTCCTGCCGGGTCCGTACGTACTCCTCGAAGCCGAGCACCTCGCCCTGCGCCATCACAACCGCCTCCATCCCCGTGGATCCCCGTTGAACCGCTCGTACCGCCGTCCGCCGGTGGTCGTTCCGGCTGACGTCGCAGACGCTACGGAGCGGTTGTCACGAGGCTGTGCGGGGCAGCCGTAGGCGGGCGCACGGCTGTCCATCGGTTGTGTAACAGCGCGGGGAGGAGACCGGACAAACGATCCCGCGCCGGACGCGCGAAAGGGCCCGCCCACCCCGTCATTGTCACGGGGAGGGCGGGCCCTGTCCGCCGTTGTTACGAAGGCGGGCGGACGCTGTTACGCGGGTGGGACGGCCCGGCCCTCAGGTCAGCGGCAGCCGGTAGCGGCCACCGGCCAGCGGCTCCACCAGGCCGTCGGCGACCAGCCCGTCCAGCGCGCGGGCGCGCTGCACCGGCTCGTCCCACACCGCGTCGAGCGCCGCCTGCGGCACCGGGCCGACCGCGTCGCGCAGCACGGCGAGGAGCCGGCCGCGCACCTGCCGGTCCGTGCCGGCGTAGGTCTGGCCCCGGCGCGGCGGCCCCTGGTGCGCGGGCTTCCCGGCCAGCCGCCAGGCGCACTGCTCCGCGATCGGGCAGCGCGAGCAGTCCTCGTTCTTCGCGGTGCAGACGAGGGCGCCCAGCTCCATCGTGGCCGCCGCCCAGCGGGCCGCCCGCTCGTCCTCGTCGGGCAGCAGCTCCCGGGCGAGCCTGCGTTCGGCGGCGGTCGTCGCGTTCGGCGGGTACTGGATGCCGGTCGCGGCCCGTGCGAAGACCCGGCGGACGTTGGTGTCGAGGACGGCGTGACGCTGCCGGTACGCGAACGAGGCCACGGCCGCCGCCGTGTACTCGCCGATGCCGGGCAGGGCGAGGAGCTGGGCGTGCTCACTCGGTACGTCTCCGCCATGGCGTTCCGTTATCGCCTGGGCGGCCCCGTGGAGCCGCAGAGCGCGGCGCGGGTAGCCGAGCCGGCCCCAGGCGCGGACCGCCTCGCCGGGCGGCTCGGCCGCGAGGTCGGCGGGGCGCGGCCAGCGGGCGAGCCACTGCTCGTAGACCGGGAGGACCCGGCTGACGGGGGTCTGCTGCAGCATGAACTCGCTCACCATCACACCCCAGGCGCCCGCTTCGGGGCGGCGCCAGGGCAGATCGCGGGCGTGCTGGTCGAACCACCCGATCACGGGGGCGTGGAGGGAGGCGGGGGGCGTCTGTGTCGCAGTCGTGGCAGTCATCGCACCTTCGATCCTGACACGGCGTTCCGGTTACAGGCCCCACGCCCCGCGAGCCGTTGCGGCAACTGGCCGATGGCCCGTTTTCCGCCCGCCTCGGCGCGCTCACCGTGCGCAAACGTTTCGTCGCAGGGGGTCACATCGCGCGCTTCCGGTGCCCGAACTGGCCCTCGCGGGATGATGATCCGGAAAACTTGGGGATCAAGGCGGCGGGTGGGGCGGGAGTTGGGCCGGATCTCTCGTACAGTTTGCGCCGTGGGATCTCTGCGCAATCCGATCGGTCCGCTACCCTCCAGCATCTACTGGCGACGGAGGGCGGTCGCGGCGGCCCTGGTCGTGCTGCTCGCGCTGCTGATCGCATGGGCCGTCACCTCCGGTGGCGGCAACGGAGACCACCACGACGACTCCAAACCGCCTGGCTCAGGACCCGCCGGATCGATCACGCCCGGACCCTCCGGTTCCGGCCCCGCGATCACCGAACAGCCCGGCGGGAGCGGCGAGTCGGACGGCTCCGGCGGCAGCGGCGGTGACAAGGACGGCAGTTCGGGCGGCGGTTCCGCCGGTACGGGCGGCTCCTCGGGTTCCTCGGACGCCAACGGCGCTGGCCAGGACACCGGTTCGGGTTCCGCTTCCGGTTCCGCCGGCTCCGGTACGGGCGAAGGCGCGCAGGCCGCGCGTCCGGCCCCGGCCGGCTCCTCGCTCCCCGACTGCACCGCCGGGGCGATCCGGATCTCCCTGAAGACCGAACTCAGCTACGCCCCCGACGAGAAGCCGAAGTTCCGGCTGTTCGTCACGAACACCTCGTCCACCGCCTGCAAGGCCGACTTCGGGCCGAAGAGCGCGGTACTCACCGTCACCGAGGCGGGCGGGGACGACGACGAGGTCTGGTCGTCCAAGGACTGCCCGCGCAATCCCAAGCCCGCCCTGATCGAGGTGCCCGCCGGGACGACCGTCGTGCACACCGTGGAGTGGGACCGGGCGAAGAGCGCCCCCAAGTGCGCGACGCCGCCGCCGGGCAAGGCCAAGCCGGGCACGTACCTCGTGGAGGCCAAGGCCCCGGGCCAGCCGGTGCAGCGCGCCTCGTTCGTCCTCGCGAAGGACTGAGCGCCGGGGCGTGCGCCCCGGGGGAGCGCCGGGGGCTACACGTACCGTTCGAGGATGGACGACTCGGCCAGCCGGGACAGGCCCTCGCGCACGCTGCGCGCCCGGGCCTCGCCGACCCCGTCCACCGTCTGGAGGTCGTCCACGCTCGCCGCGAGCAGCTTCTGCAGACCGCCGAAGTGCTCCACGAGCCGGTCGATGATCGCGCCCGGCAGCCGCGGCACCTTCGCCAGCAGCCGGAAACCGCGCGGCGACACCGCCGAGTCCAGCGTCTCGGGCGAACCGCTGTAGCCCAGCGCCCGCGCCACCACCGGGAGTTCGAGCAGCTCGGTGTGGGTCAGCGAGTCCAGCTCGGTCAGCGCCTCCGCCACCGTGCGCGAGCGCTTCGCGGTCGGCTCCGGCACGTAGTCCCGCACGACCAGCTCGCGTTCCGGCTCCACGCCCGCGATCAGCTCGTCCAGCTGGAGCGAGAGCAGCCGCCCGTCGGTGCCGAGCTCCACCACGTACTCCGCGATCTCCGTCGCGATCCGGCGGACCATCTCCAGGCGCTGGGCCACCGCCGTCACGTCCCGGACGGTCACCAGGTCCTCGATCTCCAGCGCGGAGAGCGTCCCGGCGACCTCGTCCAGCCGCAGCTTGTACCGCTCCAGCGTCGCGAGGGCCTGGTTGGCGCGGGACAGGATCGCCGCCGACTCCTCCAGGACCCGCCGCTCCCCGTTCACGTACAGCGCGATCAGGCGCATCGACTGGGAGACCGAGACGACCGGGAAATTGCACTGCTTGGAGACCCGGTCCGCCGTGCGGTGCCGGGTGCCGGTCTCCTCGGTGGGGATCGACGCGTCCGGGACCAGCTGCACCCCGGCGCGCAGGATCTTGGTCATGTCCTTGTCGAGGATCAGGGCGCCGTCCAGCTTGGCCAGCTCCCGCAGCCGGGTCGCGGTGAACTCCACGTCCAGCACGAAGCCGCCCGTGCACATCGACTCGACGGTCTTGTCCATGCCGAGCACGATCAGACCCCCGGTGTTGCCGCGGAGAATGCGCTCCAGGCCGTCCCGCAGGGCCATTCCGGGCGCGACGGCGCTCAACGAGGCGCGCATCAGCGCCTCGTTGCCCGTGGTTTGGCCGGACTTTCCGGGCGATGCTGCCCGGTCGCTGGCTGCCACTGCACTCCTCCGGTCACAGGTTTGCGGTGCCCTCGTGGCCTGTCGCTACGGAGCAGGCCCAATTCAATCGAAGGACCCTACGTCCCTCGTACCGTTCGTACGGACGGGCGAGACCAGGGCAAAGTCTACCGGCGTGCGTCGTCCTCCCGGGGGGCCTGTGCGCGGGTCCGGCGCGGGAGCGCCCTGAGCGCGTCGCCCATGTCGGCCACTTCCGTCACCTTCATACCGGCCGGGACCTTGCCCGGATCGGTCGGGACCAGGGCGTGCGTGAACCCCAGCCGGTGCGCCTCGGCCAGCCTGCGCTGCACCCCCGTGACCCGTCTGACCTCGCCCGCGAGCCCCACCTCGCCGATCGCCACCAGGTTCTTCGGCAGCGGTGTGTCGCTCGCCGCGCTCGCCAGCGCCAGCGCGATCGCCAGGTCGGCGGCCGGCTCGGACAGCTTCACGCCGCCCACCGTCGCGCTGTAGATGTCCCGCTTGCCCAGCGAGCTGATCCGGCCGCGCTGCTCCAGGACCGCGAGCATCATCGACACCCGCGAGGTCTCCAGGCCCGAGGTGGTCCGCCGGGGGACGGGATCTGCGAGTCCACCGTCAGCGCCTGCACCTCCGCGACCAGGGGCCGCTTGCCCTCCAGCGTCACGGTCAGGCAGGTGCCCGGCACCGGCTCGTCGCGCCGCGTGAGGAACAGGCCGGACGGATCGGCGAGCCCGGTGATCCCCTCGTCGTGCAGCTCGAAGCAGCCGACCTCGTCGGTCGCCCCGTACCGGTTCTTGACGCCGCGCACCAGGCGCAGCCGGGCATGGCGGTCGCCCTCGAACGACAGCACCACGTCCACCAGGTGCTCCAGGAGCCGGGGCCCGGCGATCGCGCCCTCCTTGGTGACGTGGCCCACGAGCAGCGTCGACATCCCGCGCTCCTTGGAGGCCCGGATCAGCGCCCCCGCCACCTCGCGGACCTGCGCCATCCCGCCCGGCGCGCCCTCGATCTCCGGCGAGGCCACGGTCTGCACCGAGTCCAGGATCAGCAGCGAGGGCTTGACCGCGTCGAGGTGGGCGAGGACCGCCGACAGGTCGGTCTCCGCCGCCAGATACAGGTGGTCGCTGATCGCCCGGATCCGGTCGGCCCGCATCCGGACCTGGGAGGCGGACTCCTCACCCGTCACATACAGCGTGCGGTGCTCGTCGGTCGCCGCCTTGGCCGCGACGTCGAGCAGCAGTGTGGACTTCCCGACGCCCGGCTCGCCCGCGAGCAGCACGACGGCCCCGGGCACCAGACCCCCGCCCAGCACCCGGTCCAGCTCGCTCACCCCGGTCGGCCGGGCGGTGGCCTGCCGGCTGTCGACCTGGCCGATGGGCAGCGCGGCGGTGGACACCCGCCCCGCCGCCGTGGTCCGGACGGCGGGCGCACCGCCGAACTCCTCGACCGTCCCCCACGCCTGGCACTCGGGGCAACGGCCGAGCCACTTCGCGGTGGTCCAGCCGCATTCGGTGCAGCGGTAGGACGGCCGGTCCTTCGCGGATTTCGTACGGGCAGCCATGGCGCCACCGTATCGGTGGGCTCTGACAACGCGGCCGGGAACTCCTGTCCCTTATCGCGCGATACGTTCACCCGTAAGGGTTAAATCTACTCAAGGAGTGCGAGGGGCGGGGCCGCCGCGCCTACGGTCGCAAGGTGACGAGCAGCAGGCTGGAGACTCCGACGAACACCCCCGGCGCGCACCGGGGACAGCATCGCGCGCCCCACTCCTCGCACGCAGCGCCGAAGAAGCCGCCGGCCCGTTACGAGCCGCATCTCGACGGCCTCTTCACCTACTGCCTCTCCGTCCTCTGCGACCACGACGCCGCCACCGAGGCGCTGGGCGGCGTCCTGGCCCTCGCCGAACGCCAGGGCTCCCGCTGCCCGGCCGACGAGGAGGAACGTAAAACCTGGCTGTACGCCCTCGCCAGGTGGACCTGTCTGCGCCGGCTCACCGAGCAGAAGCAGGGCCGCCGCGCCCACCGCCGCCCCGACCCCGCCCGCCCCCCGCACCGCAGGCCCGCCGACGAGGACCGCCACGCCCCGGCGGCCGCCCGCCCCGCCCGCCGCGCGGCGCGCCCCGCGTCACCGGCCGCCCGCCCGGCCGCGCCCACCGCGCCCACCGCGCCCGCCCCGTCGTCGGAGGCCCCCGAAAGCGCCCCCGCCGCCGAGGCGCACCGCCGGGAGCTGGCCCAGCTGGCCTGGCCCGAGGCCGCGGGCACCACACCGGAGCAGCGCGAGGCCCTGGAGCTGGCCGTCCGGCACGGGCTGACCCCGCGCGCCGTCGCCGCCGTCCTCGGCCTCGACGCCACGGCCGCCCGGGAGCTCCTGGCGGGCGCCGCCTGCGAGGTCGAGCGGACCAGGGCCGCCCTCGCCGTGGTCGAGACGGGCAACTGCCCCACGGCCGGCCGCCTCACCGGCGACCACCGCGCCCTCCTCTCGCCCACGCTCCGCCGCGAGCTCGTCCGGCACGTGGACGACTGCCCGCGCTGCCGCCGCGCCGCCGAGCGCGCCGGGGCCGAAGGGCCGTGGCCCGGCAAGGCGGTGACCCCGGCCGCCGTGCTGCCGGTCGTGGAGGCCCCGAGGCCGTCCGCGTACGTGGCCATGCTGCACGCGCAGAAACACCAGAAGAATCGGTCCGCCACACCACGCTTCGACCGCACCGGCTTCCCCATGGACCCCAAGGACCACGCGGCCCGCCGCGACCGGCTGCGCTCCCGGGTCATGACGACGACGGTCGTCGCCACCGTGGTCGCCGCCCCGGTCATCGCCCTGTGGTCCGCCTACCGGGGCGCGCCCCTCACCGGCGAGGGCCGCGACGGCCCGGCGGTCAGCGCCGCCGACAACGGGACCGGTGCGGCCCAGGCCCCCTACGACGACTACGAGAACGCCGGCAACGCCCGCCCGGACGCCGGTTCCCGCTTCACCGGCAAGGACTCCCTGCCCGAGGTCTCCGCGGAGATCATCAGCAAGGGCACCGACCCCTCCCGCGGCCCGGCCGGGCACGGCGAGGGCCGGCTCACCGTGCGGACCAGCACCGCCGGCTCCGCGACCCTGATCACCCTCACCGCTTCGAAGGCCGGACCGGTCTCCTGGTCCGCCGCCACCGACCGGTCCTGGGTGAGCCTGAGCCACACCTCCGGGAGGCTCCCGGCCGGCGGCAGCGTCACGATCCGCGCCCTCGTGGACCACGCGCGGCAGCCCGCGGGGCCCTGGACCGCGCACCTCACCGTCGCCCCCTCGGGCGCGGTCGTCGCCCTGCACGGCTACGGGGCCAAGGCGCCCACCCCCGGCGCCACGCCGCGCGGACTGCACCCGCGCCCGGCCCCGCCGAGGCCGACGCCGCCGGACCCGTCCACCCCGACTCCGGATCCGACCACCCCGACACCGGACCCGACCGACCCGACGCCCACGCCGACGCCCACGGAGCCCGAGACGAGCCCGCCCCCGGACCCGACCGGCTCGTCGGAACCGCCCGCCCCGCCGAAGGGCCCGAGCACCCCGCCCCCCGCGGACTGACGGTGCGACCGGACTACGCCGGGTCCGCCGGGTGCGGGGCCATCGGCAGCAGCGAGGCGAGCCGCTGCTCGCACAGCTCGGTCAGCGTGTCGTACGCTTCCTTGCCCATCAGCTCGATGAGCTCCGGCCGGTACGACACGTACACCGGCTCGCCGGCCCCGTGCGCCGAGGTCGCCGACGTGCACCACCAGTGCAGGTCGTGGCCGCCCGGGCCCCAGCCCCGCCGGTCGTACTCACCGATCGACACCTGGAGCACCCGCGTGTCGTCGGGCCGGTCGATCCACTCGTACGTACGCCGTACGGGCAGCTGCCAGCACACGTCCGGCTTGGTCTCCAGCGGCTCCCGGCCCTCCCGCAGCGCCAGGATGTGCAGCGAGCAGCCCGCCCCTGCCGGGAAGCCCGGCCGGTTCTGGAAGATGCACGAGCCCTGCCAGCGCCGCGTCTGGCGCTCCCCGTCGTCGTCGGTCTGCGTCCAGCCCGTCTCCGTACCCACGTCGTGGAACTGCCACAGCTCGGGAGTGAGGCGCGCGACATGACCGGCCACCCGCTTCTCGTCGTCCTCGTCCGAGAAATGCGCGCCCAGCGTGCAGCAGCCGTCGTCCGCGCGGCCCGCCTGGATGCCCTGGCAGCCGCTGCCGAAGATGCACGTCCACCGGGACGTCAGCCAGGTCAGATCGCAGCGGAAGACCTGCTCGTCGTCGGCGGGGTCGGGGAACTCCACCCAGGCGCGCGCGAAGTCCAGCTCCGTCTCGTCGGAAGGATCCGGCTCCGCCGCCGGCGTGTGCATCTCCACCTTCTCGACATGCTTGATGTCCTGCGGGGTCTCCGCCTCGATGTCCCGCTTCTTCGTGGCTTTGCCCGGCTTCGCCTTTTTCGTCTTTGGCACGGGCCCAGAGTAAGTGCCCCGCCCGCAGTAGCGTGCCCTGCATGAGACTCGGAGTCCTCGACGTGGGGTCGAACACGGTTCATCTGCTGGTGGTGGACGCCCACCCCGGCGCCCGCCCGCTGCCCGCGCACTCGCACAAGGCCGAGCTGCGCCTCGCCGAACTCCTCGACGAGGACGGCGCGATCGGCCCGCTCGGCGTGGACCGGCTGGTCGGGACCATCGCGGGCGCGCTCGAAGCCGCCGAGGACAAGGGCTGCGAGGACGTCCTCGCCTTCGCCACCTCCGCGGTACGCGACGCGAGCAACGCCGACCAGGTGCTGGAGCGGGTACGGGAGGAGACCGGCGTCGACCTCGCGGTCCTCAGCGGTACGGAGGAGGCGCGGCTCACCTTCCTCGCCGCCCGCCGCTGGTACGGCTGGTCCGCGGGCAAGCTGCTGGTCCTCGACATCGGCGGCGGCTCGCTGGAGATCGCGTACGGCATGGACGAGGAACCGGCCGCCGCCGTCTCGCTGCCCCTGGGCGCCGGGCGTCTCACCGCGGGCTGGCTGCCGGGCGACCCGCCGGACCCGGCCGCGGTCAAGGCGCTGCGCCGGCACGTACGGGCGCGCATCGCCCGCAGCGTCGGCGACTTCACGCGGATCGGCCGCCCGGACCATGTCGTGGCCACCTCCAAGACGTTCAAGCAGCTCGCCAGGATCGCGGGCGCGGCGCGCTCCGCCGAGGGCCAGTACGTGCCGCGCACCCTCAGCCGCAAGGCGCTGGAGGAGTGGGTGCCGAAGCTGGCCGCGATGACCACCGAGGAGCGCGGGACCCTGCCCGGCGTCTCCGAGGGCCGGGCCGCGCAGCTGCTGGCCGGGGCGCTGGTCGCGGAGGGCGCGATGGACCTGCTCGACGTGGACGAGCTGGAGATCTGCCCGTGGGCGCTGCGCGAGGGCGTGATCCTGCGCCGCCTGGACCACCTGCCGTCGGACGGGGAAGCGTCGCTCGACTGAGGGCCGTGCGGCTCTTGTCACTTTCCGCCGCTCTCCCTCGGCGGGGCGCGGCACTGCCCGTACGCTGTCTGCGTGGCAGAACCAGTGGTGCGCGTCCCGGATGCGAAGGTCGCCCTGTCGACGGCCTCGGTCTATCCGGAGTCGACGGCGACGGCCTTCGAGATCGCCGCGCGCCTCGGCTACGACGGCGTCGAGGTCATGGTCTGGACCGACCCGGTCAGCCAGGACATCGAGGCGCTGCGCCGGCTCTCCGACTACCACCAGGTGCCGATACTCGCCGTCCACGCGCCGTGTCTGCTGATCACCCAGCGGGTCTGGTCGACCGATCCGTGGGTCAAGCTCCAGCGGGCCCGCGCCGCCGCCGAGAAGCTGGGCGCGTCGACGGTCGTCGTGCACCCCCCGTTCCGGTGGCAGCGCAATTACGCCCGCGACTTCGTGAGCGGAATCTGGCGGATGGCCGACGAGACGGACGTCCGCTTCGCCGTCGAGAACATGTACCCGTGGCGCTACCGGGACCGCGAGATGCTCGCGTACGCCCCCGACTGGGACGTCACCAACGACGACTACCGGCACTTCACGGTGGACCTGTCGCACACCGCCACCGCGCGCACGGACGGCCTGGCGATGGTGGACCGGATGGCCGACCGGCTGGCCCACGTCCACCTGGCCGACGGCAAGGGCTCGAACAAGGACGAGCACCTGGTGCCCGGCCGGGGCGACCAGCCCTGCGCGCAACTGCTCGAACGGCTGGCCGGTTCCGGCTTCGACGGGCATGTGGTCATCGAGGTCAACACCCGCCGCGCGATGTCCACCGCCGAACGCGAGGCCGACCTCGCGGAGGCGCTGGCCTTCACCCGGCTCCACCTCGCCGCGTCCGCCGAGCGCGCGCCGCGCTCATGACCCCGGACGCACCGGCCCCCAGGCGCCGGGGCCGCCCCGCCCGCGCCGCGTCGGACACCGGCCCGGACGCGCGCACCCGCATCCTGGAGGCCGCCCGCACGGAGTTCGCCGAGCGCGGGTACGACAAGACCTCGGTCCGGGGCATCGCGCGTGCGGCCGGCGTCGACTCCGCGCTGGTCCACCACTACTTCGGTACGAAGGACGAGGTCTTCGCCGCCGCGATCGAGCTGTCCTTCGAGCCCGCCCTGCTCGTCCCGGCCGTCCTCGAAGGCGGCACCGATGACGTGGGCGAACGCCTGGCCCGCGCCTTCATCGGCATCTGGGAGAACCCGACGACCCGGGCCCCCCTCCTCGCGGTCCTCCGCTCCGCCCTCACCCACGAGGCCGCCGCGAAGGTCCTCCGAAGCTTCGTCCTGCGCCGCCTGCTGGAGCGGGTGGCGGCGAGCCTGGACATCCCGGACGCGACGTTCCGGGCGGAGCTGGCGGCTTCGCACATGGTGGGGATCGCGATCGTGCGGTACGTGTTGCGGGCCGAGCCGTTGGCGTCCGCGCCGCCGGAGAAGATCGTGGCGATGGTGGCCCCGACGCTCCAGCGGTATCTGACGGAGCCGTCCGCGTAAGGGTGCGGCACCGTTGTCGGGGGCGCTGCCCCCGAACCCCCGCTGCTCAATCGCCGCAGGGGCTTGATTTCGCCGCTGCCGCCTTCCACCCGCGGCGGAAAACCCAGCCCGGGGCGAAACCTAGCCCCGCCGGCGTTTGAGGCGCGGGGCCCGGGGCGGAGCCCCGAAACTCAGCCCCCCGCCCCCACTCGCTTCCGCATATCGGACACCCGGTCCACATCCTGGCACCAACGGCGTACGCTCGAGAACAGTCTTCAACGCAGAAGGAGCGACAAGACGATGCCCACGCTGAGGTCCCGCACAGTCACCCACGGCCGCAACATGGCGGGCGCCCGCGCCCTTATGCGCGCCTCCGGGGTACCCGGCGCGGACATCGGCCGGAAGCCGATCATCGCCGTCGCCAACAGCTTCACGGAGTTCGTGCCGGGCCACACGCACCTGGCCCCCGTCGGCCGGATCGTCAGCGAGGCGGTCGTCGCCGCCGGCGGCATCCCGCGCGAGTTCAACACGATCGCCGTGGACGACGGCATCGCCATGGGCCACGGCGGCATGCTCTACAGCCTCCCCTCCCGCGACCTCATCGCGGACAGCGTGGAGTACATGGTCGAGGCGCACTGCGCCGACGCGCTGATCTGCATCTCCAACTGCGACAAGATCACCCCGGGCATGCTCAACGCGGCCCTGCGCCTCAACATCCCGACCGTCTTCGTCTCCGGCGGCCCGATGGAGTCGGGCCGCGCCACGCTGGTCGACGGCACGGTCCGCACGCTCGACCTGGTCGACGCGATGTCGGAGGCGGTCAACGACAAGATCTCCGACGAGGACATCCTCCGCATCGAGGAGAACGCCTGTCCCACCTGCGGATCCTGTTCCGGCATGTTCACCGCCAACTCGATGAACTGCCTGACCGAGGCCATCGGCCTCTCCCTCCCCGGCAACGGCTCCGTCCTGGCCACCCACACCGCACGCAAGGCGCTCTACGAGAACGCCGCCCGCACGGTGCTGGACCTGACCCGCCGCTACTACGAGCAGGACGACGAATCGGTCCTGCCCCGCAACATCGCCACGGCCGCCGCCTTCGGCAACGCCATGGCGCTCGACATCGCGATGGGCGGCTCCACCAACACGATCCTGCACCTCCTGGCCGCCGCCCAGGAGGCGGGCGTCGACTACGGCCTGACCGAGATGGACGCCCTGTCGCGCCGCGTCCCGTGCCTGGCCAAGGTCGCCCCGAACGTCGCCAAGGACCGCACGTACTACATGGAGGACGTGCACCGCGCCGGCGGCATCCCGGCCCTCCTCGGCGAGCTGCACCGCGCGGGCCTGCTCAACGAGGACGTGCACTCCGTGCACAGCCCCTCGCTGGACGACTGGCTGAAGACCTGGGACGTGCGCGGCGGCTCCCCGGCGCCGGAGGCCGTCGAGCTGTGGCACGCCGCTCCCGGCTGCGTGCGCTCGGCGGAGGCGTTCTCCCAGTCCGAGCGCTGGGACACCCTGGACCAGGACGCCGAGGGCGGCTGCATCCGCTCCGTGGAGCACGCCTACTCCAAGGACGGCGGCCTCGCGGTCCTGCGCGGCAATCTGGCCGTGGACGGCTGCGTCGTGAAGACGGCGGGTGTGGACGAGTCCATCTGGACCTTCGAGGGCCCGGCCGTCGTCTGCGAGTCGCAGGAGGAGGCCGTCCAGAAGATCCTCACCCAGCAGGTCAACGAGGGCGACGTCGTCGTCATCCGCTACGAGGGCCCCAAGGGCGGCCCCGGCATGCAGGAGATGCTCTACCCGACCTCGTATCTGAAGGGCCGCGGCCTCGGCAAGACCTGCGCCCTGATCACGGACGGCCGGTTCTCCGGCGGCACGTCGGGCCTGTCCATCGGCCACGCCTCGCCCGAGGCGGCCTCCGGCGGCGCGATCGCGCTCGTCGAGGACGGCGACCGCATCCGGATCGACATCCCGAACCGCTCGATCGACCTCCTGGTTTCCGACGAGGAGCTGGCCACCCGCCGCGAGGCCCTGAACGGCGTGTACGCCCCGAAGAACCGCGACCGCAAGGTCTCGGCCGCCCTCCGCGCGTACGCCGCGATGGCGACCAGCGCCGACCGCGGCGCCGTCCGCGACGTCTCGAAGCTGGGCTGACCCGGCCGTGCGGCCCCCGCCCGGGGGCCGCACGACCCGCCACGGGGCTCGCCCCCCACCCCGTCCGGGAGCCGGGGAACACCCTCGACCGACGGCCCGGTCCACCCCCTCGCGCCCGCACCGCCGACGCAGTCGGCCCTGCGGGATAATCGACCCCGTGAGCGAGAACAGCGCGACCCCCGAAGGCGCGGCCCCCGGCCCGTCCGAGCCCGCGACCCCGCAGGGCCCGCAGCCCGAGCCCCTCCGCTTCTTCGGCACCACCTGGGTCGCCCACGACGGCCACTACGGACTGCGCCGCGCCGGAGCCGCCGTCGGCTCGCTCCTCGCGGCCGCCGCCGCCTGTTTCGTCCTGCGCTTCGCGTACCAGGGCCTGGAGATCGCCGACGTCGGCGGCTTCGTCGGCGTGCTGGTGGTCGCGATGTTCGCCATCTGCAGCGCGGTCGCCTTCCGCAAGACCTGGGAGGGCTTCAGCCGCCGCCCCGCCGACCCGGCGCGCGAGGAGAGCCTGCGCGGCCTGAAGGCCATCGGCTTCATCGGCTCGCTGCTCGCCTACTTCTTCCGTACGTTCACCGAGGCGCCCGGCGAGAAGCTGCGGCGTACGGAGTACGAGGAGGCCGTCGCCCGGTACGCGAAGCGCCGCGCCTCCCGCACCGGCAACCCGGCCGCCCGCAAGAAGAAGGGCCGCCGCGGCTGACGCGCCCCTGCGGCCACCGGGCACGATGGCCGCATGACCACGACACACTCACCGGGCGCCGTCCCGGGCCCCTCGCGCGCCCTCTCCTTCGACCGGGCCGCCGCCCAGTACGCCGCCGCCCGCCCCAGCTACCCGGACACGCTGTTCGACGCCGTCGAGGACATCGCCGGCCGCCCCCTGCGCGGCGCCCGCGCCCTGGACGTGGGCGCCGGCACCGGCATCTCGACCCGCCGCCTCCTGGACCGGGGCGCCCGCGTCGTCGCCGTCGAACCCGGGCCCGGCATGGCCGCCCAGCTGCGCCGGGACCTCCCGGACGCCCCGCTCGTACGGGGCGACGGCAACCGGCTCCCCTTCGCGACCGCCTCGGCCGACCTGATCACGTACGCCCAGTCCTGGCACTGGACCGACCACGTCCGCGCGGCCGCCGAGGTCCGGCGCGTCCTGCGGCCGGGCGGCACGCTCGCCCTCTGGTGGAACGTCTCCGACCGCACGGTTCCGTGGATCGGCGCCCAGGAGGAACGGCTCCTGCGGTTCTTCGGCGTCGGGCCGGAGGAGCTGGGCCGCGGTGCCCACGGCTCGGCCGACCAGGACCGCGGCCTGCCGCCGGACCTCGACTTCACGTACCGCCGCGTCCCGTGGACCCGGCGCATCCCCCTCGCCACCCACCTCGACAACCTCGGCAGCCACTCCGCGTTCCTGACCATCGACGACGAGGCGGCCCGGGGCTTCCTCGCCGAGGAGCGGGACCGCCTCCTGGCGGAGTTCCCGGACGGCACGGTGGAGGAGGCGTACGTCGTGGAGCTGCACGCCGCCAGGCGCTGAGCCCTCGGCCCGCCCCGCCCCTTGACGGCGACGCTCCGCCGGAGCCAATATTCATCACATGATGAATTCTTCGGGCGTCGCCGTCGAGGCCCGTGGCCTCACCGTCCAACGAGGCAGCCGCACGGTCCTCAAGGGCCTCGACTTCACCGTCGAACCCGGCAGGATCACCGGCCTCCTCGGCCCCTCCGGCTGCGGCAAATCCACTCTCATGCGCGCCGTCGTGGGCACCCAGGCCAAGGTCACCGGCACCCTCCAGGTCCTCGGGAGCCCCGCAGGACACCCCTCCCTCCGCCCCCGCGTCGGGTACGTCACCCAGGCGCCCTCCGTCTTCACCGACCTCACCGTCCGCCAGAACCTCGACTACTTCGCGGCGATCCTCCAGCCCGGCCGCGCCCACCGCGACGCCCGCCACGAGGCCGTCACGCGCGCGCTCACCGAGGTGGACCTGACCAGCCACGAGGACGCCCTCGCCGGCAACCTCTCCGGCGGCCAGCGCACCCGCGTCTCGCTCGCCGTCGCCCTCCTCGGCACCCCGGACCTGCTCGTCCTGGACGAACCGACCGTCGGCCTCGACCCGGTCCTGCGCCGCGACCTGTGGCAGCTCTTCCACACCCTCGCCGCCGAACGCTCCACCGCGCTCCTCATCTCCTCCCACGTCATGGACGAGGCCGAGCGCTGCCACCGCCTCCTCCTCATGCGCGAGGGCGAGATCCTCGCCGACGACACCCCGGACGCCCTGCGCACCGCCGCCGGCACCGACACCGTCGAAGAGGCCTTCCTCCACCTGGTCGATGCAGCCCGCAAGGAGAACGCCCGATGAGCAGCACGACAGCCCCCCTGACCCCGGCCCGCACCCTCGCCACCGCCGCCCGCGTCCTGCGCCAGCTGGCCCACGACCCCCGTACGGTCGCGCTGCTCCTGCTGATCCCGGTCCTCCTGATCACGCTGCTGCGCTACGTCTTCGACGGCAGCCCGCAGACCTTCGACTCGATCGGCGCCTCGCTGCTCGGGATCTTCCCGCTGATCACGATGTTCCTGGTGACCTCGATCGCCACCCTGCGCGAACGCACCTCCGGCACCCTGGAGCGCCTGCTCTCGATGCCGCTCGGCAAGGGCGACCTCATCGCGGGTTACGCGCTCGCCTTCGGCGCCGTCGCCGTCCTCCAGTCGCTCCTGGCCACCGGCCTGTCGGTGTGGGCCCTCGGCCTGGACGTCATGGGGTCGCCGTGGCTGCTGCTCCTGGTCGCCCTGCTCGACGCGCTGCTCGGCACGGCACTCGGCCTGTTCGTCTCGGCGTTCGCGGCCTCCGAGTTCCAGGCCGTGCAGTTCATGCCGGCGGTGATCTTCCCGCAGCTGCTCCTCTGCGGCCTCTTCATCCCGCGCAACCAGATGGCGCCGTTCCTCGAAGCCGTCTCGGACGTGCTGCCGATGTCGTACGCCGTGGACGGGATGAACGAGGTGCTCCACCACACCGAGATCACCGGCGACTTCGTCCGCGACATCCTCATCGTGGCGGGCTGCGCCCTGCTCGTCCTGGCCCTCGGCGCGGCCACCCTCCGCCGCCGCACCGCCTGAAGGGGCGGTGCGAAGATGGCGCCGACGAGCACTGAGCACCGCGCACATCGAGCACCGCCCGGAGGGTGAACGGCATGACCCAGACAGTTGCAGTCCTCGGTACCGGCAAGATCGGCGAGGCCCTGCTCAGCGGGATGATCCGGGCCGGCTGGCGCCCGTCGAACCTGCTGGTCACCACCCGCCGCTCGGACCGGGCCGCCGAACTCCGGGACCGCTACGGCGTGGACGCGGTCACCAACGCGGAGGCCGCCGAGAAGGCCGACATCCTGATCCTCGCGGTCAAGCCGCAGGACATGGGCCGCCTCCTGGACGAGCTGGCCCCGCACCTGACCGCGGACCGCCTGGTCATCAGCGCGGCGGCCGGCATCACGACCGCCTTCATCGAGGACCGCCTCGCCGCCGGCACCCCGGTCGTCCGCGTCATGCCGAACACCCCGGTCCTGGTGGACGAGGGCATGTCCGTCATCTCGGGGGGCAGCCACGCCACGGGCGACCACCTCGCCTCGACGGACGCCATCTTCAAGGGAGTCGGCAAGACCCTGCGCGTCCCGGAGTCCCAGCAGGACGCGGCCACCGCCCTGTCGGGCTCGGGCCCGGCGTACTTCTACTTCCTGGTCGAGGCGATGACGGACGCCGGCATCCTGCTCGGCCTGCCGCGCGCCCAGGCCCATGACCTCATCGTCCAGGCCGCGATCGGCGCCGCCGTGATGCTCCGGGACAGCGGCGAGCACCCGGTCAAGCTCCGCGAGGCCGTCACCAGCCCGGCCGGCACGACGATCAGCGCCATCCGCGAGTTGGAGAACCACGGCGTGCGCGCGGCCCTCATCGCCGCACTCGAAGCCGCCCGCGACCGCAGCCGCGCGCTGGCCTCAGGCAACGGCTGACACCCACGCGTCGACCCCGGTCAACACCGGGGTTGACACGCCCCCTCCCGATCCGTAGTGTGCTCCGAGTTGTCCGACGTGAGCGCCGACCCCGGTCGGTCCCCGGACAGCCATTCCGCAAGAAACACAACGAGCACGCGACAGCTGTCGCATGTCTTGGCGTGCGTTTATGCGAAATGAGGAATCCGCGTTCGAAGGAACGCGACCCCGATTAGCGTCGGGGCCGAGGAATCCGCTAATGTCTCACTCGTCGGAACGGCCCAACGGCCGGGAAGACAAGTCCCGCTGACTGGGAATCAGGCCCGAAAGGATCTGATAGAGTCGGACTCGCCGGAAAGGGAAACGCGAAAGCGAAGAACTGGAAAGCGAAACCCGCTTCGACCGGGAATTCGGACACGAAAGAGTCTGATAGAGTCGGAAACGCAAGACCGAAGGGAAGCGCCCGGAGGAAAGCCCGAGAGGGTGAGTACAAAGGAAGCGTCCGTTCCTTGAGAACTCAACAGCGTGCCAAAAGTCAACGCCAGATATGTTGATACCCCGGCCTGCTTCGGCAGGTTGGTGGTTCCTTTGAAAAGTCCTGCCGGATCCATTGGATCGGGTAGGCGAAACACAGCGAGGACGCAGTGGACGACGGGTCATATTCCGACCTGGTTGTTCCGCTCTCGTGATGTGTGTCCCGATTACGGGAAAACATTCACGGAGAGTTTGATCCTGGCTCAGGACGAACGCTGGCGGCGTGCTTAACACATGCAAGTCGAACGATGAAGCCCTTCGGGGTGGATTAGTGGCGAACGGGTGAGTAACACGTGGGCAATCTGCCCTTCACTCTGGGACAAGCCCTGGAAACGGGGTCTAATACCGGATAATACTTTCTTCCTCCTGGGAGAAGGTTGAAAGCTCCGGCGGTGAAGGATGAGCCCGCGGCCTATCAGCTAGTTGGTGGGGTAATGGCCTACCAAGGCGACGACGGGTAGCCGGCCTGAGAGGGCGACCGGCCACACTGGGACTGAGACACGGCCCAGACTCCTACGGGAGGCAGCAGTGGGGAATATTGCACAATGGGCGAAAGCCTGATGCAGCGACGCCGCGTGAGGGATGACGGCCTTCGGGTTGTAAACCTCTTTCAGCAGGGAAGAAGCGAAAGTGACGGTACCTGCAGAAGAAGCGCCGGCTAACTACGTGCCAGCAGCCGCGGTAATACGTAGGGCGCAAGCGTTGTCCGGAATTATTGGGCGTAAAGAGCTCGTAGGCGGCTTGTCACGTCGGTTGTGAAAGCCCGGGGCTTAACCCCGGGTCTGCAGTCGATACGGGCAGGCTAGAGTGTGGTAGGGGAGATCGGAATTCCTGGTGTAGCGGTGAAATGCGCAGATATCAGGAGGAACACCGGTGGCGAAGGCGGATCTCTGGGCCATTACTGACGCTGAGGAGCGAAAGCGTGGGGAGCGAACAGGATTAGATACCCTGGTAGTCCACGCCGTAAACGTTGGGAACTAGGTGTTGGCGACATTCCACGTCGTCGGTGCCGCAGCTAACGCATTAAGTTCCCCGCCTGGGGAGTACGGCCGCAAGGCTAAAACTCAAAGGAATTGACGGGGGCCCGCACAAGCAGCGGAGCATGTGGCTTAATTCGACGCAACGCGAAGAACCTTACCAAGGCTTGACATACACCGGAAAGCATCAGAGATGGTGCCCCCCTTGTGGTCGGTGTACAGGTGGTGCATGGCTGTCGTCAGCTCGTGTCGTGAGATGTTGGGTTAAGTCCCGCAACGAGCGCAACCCTTGTTCTGTGTTGCCAGCATGCCCTTCGGGGTGATGGGGACTCACAGGAGACTGCCGGGGTCAACTCGGAGGAAGGTGGGGACGACGTCAAGTCATCATGCCCCTTATGTCTTGGGCTGCACACGTGCTACAATGGCCGGTACAATGAGCTGCGATGCCGCGAGGCGGAGCGAATCTCAAAAAGCCGGTCTCAGTTCGGATTGGGGTCTGCAACTCGACCCCATGAAGTCGGAGTTGCTAGTAATCGCAGATCAGCATTGCTGCGGTGAATACGTTCCCGGGCCTTGTACACACCGCCCGTCACGTCACGAAAGTCGGTAACACCCGAAGCCGGTGGCCCAACCCCTTGTGGGAGGGAGCTGTCGAAGGTGGGACTGGCGATTGGGACGAAGTCGTAACAAGGTAGCCGTACCGGAAGGTGCGGCTGGATCACCTCCTTTCTAAGGAGCATCTAGATTCCGCAAGGAATCCAGAGCCACTACGTCGGCAAATGTTCGACGGTGGTCAGCTCATGGGTGGAACGTTGACTACTCGGCACGGCACATGAGTCTTCACTAGTACTGCTTCGGCGTGGAACGTGGGAACTGATGGGTCGGGTCGGGCACGCTGTTGGGTATCTGAAGGTACGGGCTCGTTTGAGTCTGTCCTTCGGTTGCCGGCCCCAGTGAACTTGTTCCTTTGGAGCAGGGTGGTGGGTGGCTGGTCGTTGTTTGAGAACTGCACAGTGGACGCGAGCATCTGTGGCCAAGTTTTTAAGGGCGCACGGTGGATGCCTTGGCACCAGGAACCGATGAAGGACGTGGGAGGCCACGATAGGCCCCGGGGAGCTGTCAACCGAGCTTTGATCCGGGGGTGTCCGAATGGGGAAACCCGGCAGTCGTCATGGGCTGTCACCCGCTGCTGAACACATAGGCAGTGTGGAGGGAACGAGGGGAAGTGAAACATCTCAGTACCCTCAGGAAGAGAAAACAACCGTGATTCCGGGAGTAGTGGCGAGCGAAACCGGATGAGGCCAAACCGTATGCGTGTGATACCCGGCAGGGGTTGCGCATGCGGGGTTGTGGGATCTCTCTTTTGCGGTCTGCCGGCCGTGAGACGAGTCAGAAACCGTTGGTGTAGGCGAAGGACATGCGAAAGGTCCGGCGTAGAGGGTAAGACCCCCGTAGCTGAAACATCAACGGCTTGTTTGAGAGACACCCAAGTAGCACGGGGCCCGAGAAATCCCGTGTGAATCTGGCGGGACCACCCGTTAAGCCTAAATATTCCCTGGTGACCGATAGCGGATAGTACCGTGAGGGAATGGTGAAAAGTACCGCGGGAGCGGAGTGAAATAGTACCTGAAACCGTGTGCCTACAAGCCGTGGGAGCGTCGCTGTATGTGCTTGCACATGCAGTCGTGACTGCGTGCCTTTTGAAGAATGAGCCTGCGAGTTAGCGGTGTGTAGCGAGGTTAACCCGTGTGGGGAAGCCGTAGCGAAAGCGAGTCCGAACAGGGCGTTTGAGTTGCACGCTCTAGACCCGAAGCGGAGTGATCTAGCCATGGGCAGGTTGAAGCGGAGGTAAGACTTCGTGGAGGACCGAACCCACCAGGGTTGAAAACCTGGGGGATGACCTGTGGTTAGGGGTGAAAGGCCAATCAAACTCCGTGATAGCTGGTTCTCCCCGAAATGCATTTAGGTGCAGCGTCGTGTGTTTCTTGCCGGAGGTAGAGCACTGGATAGGCGATGGGCCCTACCGGGTTACTGACCTTAGCCAAACTCCGAATGCCGGTAAGTGAGAGCGCGGCAGTGAGACTGTGGGGGATAAGCTCCATGGTCGAGAGGGAAACAGCCCAGAGCATCGACTAAGGCCCCTAAGCGTACGCTAAGTGGGAAAGGATGTGGAGTCGCAGAGACAACCAGGAGGTTGGCTTAGAAGCAGCCACCCTTGAAAGAGTGCGTAATAGCTCACTGGTCAAGTGATTCCGCGCCGACAATGTAGCGGGGCTCAAGCGTACCGCCGAAGTCGTGTCATTCCAGCATTAAGGGCCAACGCCTGCTGGGATGGGTAGGGGAGCGTCGTGTGCCGGGTGAAGCAGCCGTGGAAGCGAGTTGTGGACGGTTCACGAGTGAGAATGCAGGCATGAGTAGCGATACACACGTGAGAAACGTGTGCGCCGATTGACTAAGGGTTCCTGGGTCAAGCTGATCTGCCCAGGGTAAGTCGGGACCTAAGGCGAGGCCGACAGGCGTAGTCGATGGACAACCGGTTGATATTCCGGTACCCGCTTTGAAACGCCCAATACTGAATCAGGCGATGCTTAGTCCGTGAAGCCGGCCCGATCTCTTCGGAGTTGAGGGTAGTGGTGGAGCCGACGAACCAGACTTGTAGTAGGTAAGCGATGGGGTGACGCAGGAAGGTAGTCCAGCCCGGGCGGTGGTTGTCCCGGGGTAAGGGTGTAGGACGCACGGTAGGCAAATCCGTCGTGCATGAAGTCTGAGACCTGATGCCGAGCCGATTGTGGTGAAGTGGATGATCCTATGCTGTCGAGAAAAGCCTCTAGCGAGTTTCATGGCGGCCCGTACCCTAAACCGACTCAGGTGGTCAGGTAGAGAATACCGAGGCGTTCGGGTGAACTATGGTTAAGGAACTCGGCAAAATGCCCCCGTAACTTCGGGAGAAGGGGGGCCATCACTGGTGATCCGATTTACTCGGTGAGCTGGGGGTGGCCGCAGAGACCAGCGAGAAGCGACTGTTTACTAAAAACACAGGTCCGTGCGAAGCCGTAAGGCGATGTATACGGACTGACGCCTGCCCGGTGCTGGAACGTTAAGGGGACCGGTTAGCTGCTCTTCGGGGTGGCGAAGCTGAGAACTTAAGCGCCAGTAAACGGCGGTGGTAACTATAACCATCCTAAGGTAGCGAAATTCCTTGTCGGGTAAGTTCCGACCTGCACGAATGGCGTAACGACTTCTCGACTGTCTCAACCATAGGCCCGGTGAAATTGCACTACGAGTAAAGATGCTCGTTTCGCGCAGCAGGACGGAAAGACCCCGGGACCTTTACTATAGTTTGATATTGGTGTTCGGTTCGGCTTGTGTAGGATAGGTGGGAGACTTTGAAGCGGCCACGCCAGTGGTTGTGGAGTCGTCGTTGAAATACCACTCTGGTCGTGCTGGATGTCTAACCTGGGTCCGTGATCCGGATCAGGGACAGTGTCTGATGGGTAGTTTAACTGGGGCGGTTGCCTCCTAAAGGGTAACGGAGGCGCCCAAAGGTTCCCTCAGCCTGGTTGGCAATCAGGTGTTGAGTGTAAGTGCACAAGGGAGCTTGACTGTGAGACCGACGGGTCGAGCAGGGACGAAAGTCGGGACTAGTGATCCGGCAGTGGCTTGTGGAAGCGCTGTCGCTCAACGGATAAAAGGTACCCCGGGGATAACAGGCTGATCTTCCCCAAGAGTCCATATCGACGGGATGGTTTGGCACCTCGATGTCGGCTCGTCGCATCCTGGGGCTGGAGTCGGTCCCAAGGGTTGGGCTGTTCGCCCATTAAAGCGGTACGCGAGCTGGGTTTAGAACGTCGTGAGACAGTTCGGTCCCTATCCGCTGTGCGCGTAGGAATATTGAGAAGGGCTGTCCCTAGTACGAGAGGACCGGGACGGACGAACCTCTGGTGTGCCAGTTGTTCTGCCAAGGGCATGGCTGGTTGGCTACGTTCGGAAAGGATAACCGCTGAAAGCATCTAAGCGGGAAGCCTGCTTCGAGATGAGTATTCCCACCCTCTTGAAGGGTTAAGGCTCCCAGTAGACGACTGGGTTGATAGGCCAGATGTGGAAGCCCGGTAACGGGTGGAGCTGACTGGTACTAATAGGCCGAGGGCTTGTCCTCAGTTGCTCGCGTCCACTGTGTTAGTTCTGAAATAACGAACAGCCGTGTTTTCATCCGGTTGGTTCAAATTTCATAGTGTTTCGGTGGTCATTGCGTTAGGGAAACGCCCGGTTACATTCCGAACCCGGAAGCTAAGCCTTTCAGCGCCGATGGTACTGCAGGGGGGACCCTGTGGGAGAGTAGGACGCCGCCGAACTCCTTTTAGGAAGAGCCCCGTGCCCTTGTGGCACGGGGCTTTTTCGCGTTCCGACCCTCTAAAGTCGTGCCATGCGCTACGAACTTGTCATCTTCGACAACGACGGTGTGCTCGTGGACAGCGAGCCGATCTCCAACACCATCCTGGCCGGCTACCTCACGGAGCTGGGCCACCCCACCTCGTACGAGGAATCGTTGCGGGACTACATGGGTTCCGCCGTGCACCGCGTCCACGACCTCGTCCAGGAGCGGACCGGGACCAAGCTGCCCGAGGACTTCGATGTCACCCTCCACTCGCGGGTCTTCGCTGCGTTCGAAGAGGAGCTGGAGCCCGTCCCCGGCATCGACGACCTCTTGGGCAAGCTGGTCGCCGACGGCGTCCCGTACTGCGTCGCCTCCTCCAGCAGCCACCAGCGCATCCGGGTCAGCCACCGGAAGACCGGGCTCGACCAGTGGTTCGAGGAGGAGTGGATCTTCAGCGCCGAGGACGTCGGCCGGGGCAAGCCGGCGCCCGACCTCTTCCTCCTCGCCGCCGAGCGCATGGGCGTCGCGCCCGAGCGGTGTGTGGTCATCGAGGACAGCCCGCTCGGCGTCGAGGCGGCGCGGGCGGCGGGCATGGACGTCTACGGGTTCACGTCGATGATGCCCGCGGACCGGCTGACCGGTGTGACCGGGTACTTCTCCGACATGAGCCAGCTGCCGGAATTGCTTGCCTGACGCGTCTACCCACGGGTAGAAACTGGCTCTACGCTCGCCGCCATGACAGATGCACGGTTGCGGCACGGCAGGGCGTCCCTCGCGTTGAGCTTCTTCGTGCAGGGGGCCACCTTCGCCCTTCTGGTGACGCGGATCCCCGCGATCCAGGACCGGTACGGGATATCCGACGGCCTGCTGCCCGTGTTCCTCGCCGCCGTCCCGATCCTGGCCGGGGTGGGCAGCGTGCTCACCGAGAAGGCGGTCGCCCGGGTACGCCCGCGGGTGGTCCTGCGGTGGACGCAGCCCGTCGTCCTCCTCGCACTCCTCGGCGTCGGCGCGGGCAGCGAACTCTGGCAGGCCGCCCTCGCGCTCGGGGTGTTCGGTCTCGCCGTCGGCGCGCTGGACGCGTCCATGAACATGATGGGCGTCAGCCTCCAGCGGGCGTACGGCCGCTCCATCATGCTCGGGTTCCACGCCGCGTACAGCCTGGGCGGGATCGCGGGGGCCTCGATGGCCTGGGCCGGGGCGCACTGGGACCTGTCGTTGCTGGTCTCGTACCTTCCGGCGGTCGTGGTGATGCTGCCCGCGGCGTTCGTCGGGAGCCGGTGGTACGTGGAGGGCGGCGAGGAGACACCGGAGAAGGGGGCGGCCGGGGGTGCGGTCTCCTTCCGGCTGCTGCTGCCCCTGTGCCTGGTCATGGCGTTCGCGTACATCGGGGACTCGACGGTCTCCAACTGGAGCGCGAAGTACCTCCAGGACGTCCTGGGCAGTTCGGAGCAGCTGTCCACCGTCCCGTACAACGTGTACATGGTGACGACGCTGCTGGGGCGGGCCGTCGGGGACCTCGGGGTGCGGCGGTTCGGGGCGGTGGCCGTGGTGCGGGGCGGGACCGTGCTCGCGGCCGGCGGGTTCGCCGTGGTGGCCGTGGCCGGCGGGGCGTGGACCGGGATGCTCGGGTTCACCCTGCTGGGGCTCGGGCTGTGCGTGATCGTGCCGCAGACCTTCGCGGCGGCCGGGCGGATGTTCCCCGGGGCGAGCGACACCGCCATCGCCCGGCTGAACATCTTCAACTACGTGGGCTTCCTGGTCGGCTCCCCGCTCGTCGGGGCGCTCGGGGACGCCTGGAGCTACCGGGGCGCCATGCTCGTCCCGATGGTGCTGGTGCTGGCCACACTCCTGTACGCCAAGTCGTTCGGCGCGGAACCCGCCCGATACGGTGGCGGGCATGAGCGGCCGCGCACAGCTGATGTGGGATGACGCAGTAACGGGCTACGACTTCGGCGAGAGCCACCCGATGGACCCGGTCAGGCTCGCCCTGACGATGGGCCTGGTGCGGGCGTTCGGGCTCGACCGGGCCGTCGATGTGGTCGCGGCCAAGCCGGCCGGGGACTCCACGCTGCGGCTCGTGCACCGCCCGGACTACGTGGCGGCGGTGAAGGCCGCCTCCGCCGACCCCCGTGCGGCCGACCAGAAATACGGCATCGGGACCGTCGACGACCCCGCGTTCGCCGGGATGCACGAGGTGTCCGCGCTGATCGCCGGGCAGTCCGTGGCCGCCGCCGAGGCGGTCTGGCGGGGCGAGACCCGGCACGCCGTGAACTTCACCGGCGGGCTGCACCACGCGATGCCCGGCGGCGCGGCCGGTTTCTGCGTCTACAACGACCCGGCGCTCGCCATCGCCCGGCTCCTGGAGCTGGGCGCCGAGCGCGTCGCGTACGTCGACGTCGACGTCCACCACGGCGACGGCGTGCAGGCGGCCTTCTGGGAGGATCCCCGCGTCCTGACGATCTCCCTGCACGAGCACCCGCGCACCCTGTTCCCGCAGACCGGCTGGCCCGAGGAGACCGGGGCCGGAAGCGGCGAGGGCGGCGCGGTGAACGTGGCGCTGCCGGCCGGGACCGGGGACGCGGGGTGGCTGCGGGCCTTCCACGCGGTGGTGCCCGAGCTGCTGGCGGACTTCCGGCCGCAGGTCCTGGTGACCCAGCACGGGGCGGACACGCACTTCGAGGACCCCTTGGCGCACCTGGCGGTCTCGCTGGACGCGCAGCGCTCGGTGATGGCCGCGTGCCACGACCTGGCGCACACGTACGCGGACGACGGGCGCTGGGTGGCCCTCGGCGGCGGGGGTTACGCGGTGGTGGACGTGGTGCCCAGGTCCTGGACGCACCTGGTGGGCATCGCGGCGCACGCCCCGGTGGACCCGGAGTCGGTGATCCCGTCGTCGTGGCGGGACGAGGTGTACGCGCGGACGCGGCAGTTGGGGCCCGCGCGGATGACGGACGGGCGGACGCCCTCGTGGTCGGCCTGGGAGGACGGGTACGACCCGGCGGACCGGCTGGACCAGGCGGTGCTCGCGACGCGGCGGGCGGCTTTCCCGCTGCGGGGGCTGCTGACCTGATCCGGGCAGGGAGGCCCTGATCCGGGCAGGGAGGGGCCCCGGGGTTACGGGATCGAGCACGGTTTACGCCGACTGTGGGGCGTAATCGGCCTTTTGGCCCCTGGGCGGGCCGGTTCGGGCAGCATCGGTGGGGTGTTGAGCACCGGAGCGCTGCGTGCGCATCTGCTGGCGGCCCGCCTCGCCGGGCCCGTGGCCACCTCGCGCGAGGTGAGCCTGCGGAGTTATCGGCTGTTCGCGGCCAGGGACCCCCGGGTCACCCTCGGCCTCGCCCCCGAACGGGGTTGGGGCGAAGGGGAGTTGCTGGAGCTGATGGCGGACAGGTGCGGGGTCTCGGACGATCCCGCGCATGTGGCCGGGCCCGATGTCATCGATCCGGAGCGGACGGTGGCGGGGCTCGACGCGTTCGCCGTACGGCTGGCGGACGCGGCGGCCCGGCGGGTGCCGGTGCTGTTCGGGACGGGGCATCCGCACCGGCTGATCGGTTTCTACGCGGCGCTGGCAGACGCTTTGTCGTCGGCGGGCTGCCCTGTCCTCACCCCGGCGCAGGGGCGATGTATCGACATAACGACTCGGTTTGGCGTACGCACCTACCACCTCGACTACGTACGGGGTGTCGCGCTGGTGCGTGAACCCGGCGCGGGGGCGGCCGGTGGTGGCACCGGCGCACACTCCCATTCGCCGCTGCCCGTGCGGGTCGCGCTGGAGGCCGCGGCGGCCGGGCGGGGGCCCGTTCCGGAGTTGGTCGTCGGGGACCACGGATGGGTCTGCGGGGCAGGTCAGCTGGGCATCGAGGCGATGGGGCTCGCCGATACGGACGATCCCGCGCTGTTCGTCGGGGAGGTCGAGGGGCGGGTGGCGGTGGCCGTTCCGCTGGACGACGCGGTGCGGTCGGCGTACTACCTGCCGCTCACGCGCTATGTACTCAATCGCGCCTGTCTGTCACAGTAGCGGCCGATCGTCTCTCCTCTTCCCCACTCGCACCACCCGCCCCTAATCTGGGGAGTGAGCGCACAACGACGAAGAGTCACCGGAGGGGAAGCCGGTGCGCGTCTCGTGCGGAAGGTACAGGTGAGTCATGGCTGCTGACAGCGAGAGTCCTCTGAGCGAGGTCAAGTTTCTGACCGTGGCGGAAGTCGCCTCGGTCATGAGGGTGTCGAAGATGACCGTGTACCGCCTGGTGCACAGCGGTCATCTGCCGGCGATCCGGGTGGGCAGGTCCTTCCGGGTGCCGGAGCAAGCGGTTCACGAGTATCTGCGCGAGTCCTTCGTGGGGGTGGCATCGGCCTGACATTCCCCTCGGATTACGTCCCTCACGCGGTGGCGGGTAGGCTAGGCCGACGTAGGTCGTGTGGGCCCAGACGCCCCGCACCAGTGAAGAAGAAGTGAGCGAGGGTAGTCGTGGGCTCTGTTATCAAGAAGCGGCGCAAGCGGATGGCGAAGAAGAAGCACCGCAAGCTGCTCAAGCGCACGCGCGTTCAGCGTCGCAACAAGAAGTAAGCGAACGCAGTTCGTGAATCCGCAGCCCTTCCGCCGTTCCGGCGGGAGGGCTGCGGTGCTGTGTGCGGGGGTGTCCACCGGTTACGGTGACGTCCTGACCGACCGAATGCGGGAGACCGACGGAAGGCGCTGATCTTGGGGAAGGTCGTGCTCGTCACGGGAGCGGCCCGGCAGCTGGGCGGCCGTTTCGTCCGGCGCGTCCAGCGTGATCCGGACGTGGAGCGGGTGATCGCCCTCGACGCCGTCGAGCCGGAGCACGAGCTGGGCGACGCCGTCTTCGTACGGGAGGACATCCGCGGGCCCGCCGTCGCCAGAGTGCTCGCCGAGCACGACGTGGACACCGTCGTCCACCTGGACGTCAGCGGGTTCGCGCTCGGGACCCAGGGGCGTACGGCGGTCAAGGAGACCAACGTCATCGGCACCATGCAGCTGCTCGGCGCCTGCCAGAAGGCCCCGGCGGTGCAGCGGCTCGTGGTGAAGTCCAGCACCGGTGTGTACGGCTCGGCGCCGCGCGATCCGGCGGTGTTCCACGAGAACACCCCGCCCAAGTCGCTGCCCGGCGGCGGCTTCGCGAAGGACGCGGCCGAGGTCGAGGGGTACGTACGGGGCTTCGCCCGCCGCCGGCCGGACGTGGCCGTGTGCGTGCTGCGGTTCGCGAACATCCTGGGCCCCGACGCGGATTCGCCGCTTGCCGACTATCTGTCGCTGCCGGTGCTGCCGACCGTCTTCGGGTACGACCCCCGGCTCCAGTTCGTCCACGAGGACGATGTGATGGACGTCCTCTCCATCGCGGCGACCGAGCCCAAGCGCGGGACGCTGAACAGCGGCACGTTCAACATCGCGGGCGACGGGGTGCTGTTGCTCTCCCAGTGCGCGCGGCGGCTGGGGCGGCCGACGGTGCCGATGCTGCTGCCCGCGGTCACCTGGGTCGGGCAGGCGCTGCGGGCGGTCGGCATGACGGACTTCTCGCCGGAGCAGATCCGGCTGCTCACCCATGGCAGGGTGGTCTCCACGGTCCAGATGCGCGAGACGCTGGGCTTCGCGCCCAAGTACACGACGGGGGAGACCTTCGCGGCCTTCGCGCGCAGCCGGGCGCCGGGGCTGCTGCCGCCCCGCGCGGTGGGCAGAGCCGTGGACCGCGTGGCCGCGAGCGTGCCCCGGATCGCGGGTCCCGGCTCCGGCGACGACACCCACCCGACGACCCCGAGCGCCAGGTAGAGGAGCGCAGCGACGATGGCGGATGCCAAGGTCATTCCGTTCGACGACGACCGTTCGCGGTCGGGAGGCGTGCCGCGTGCCGCGCGGCGGAGGTCTCCGGTGCGCGGCACGGGTTCGGTGAGCGCCCTGCCGGGGCCTGCCGGCTCCGCCGGCGCCTCCCGGGCCCGGAGGTGCCGGGCGAGGGCGACGCGTCCGACCGGGACGCCTGGGACCGGCGGATCGCGGGCGGGCTCGCCTTCCTGCGGCGGCGGGTCACCGGTGAGTACGACGTGGACGAGTTCGGCTACGACGAGGAGCTGACCGACCAGGTCCTGATGTCGCTGCTGCGGCCGGTGTACGAGAAGTACTTCCGGGTCGAGGTGAAGGGCGTCGAGAACATCCCGGCCGAGGGCGGGGCGCTCATCGTGTCCAACCACTCCGGGACGCTGCCGCTGGACGGGCTGATGCTCCAGGTCGCGGTGCACGACCACCATCCGGCGGACCGGCATCTGCGGCTGCTCGCGGCGGACCTGGTCTTCATGCTGCCCGTGGTCAACGAGCTGGCCCGGAAGGCCGGGCACACCCTGGCGTGCGCGGAGGACGCGGAGCGGCTGCTGCGCAAGGGCGAGGTCGTCGGGGTGATGCCGGAGGGCTTCAAGGGGATCGGCAAGCCGTTCGGCGAGCGGTACAAGCTCCAGCGCTTCGGGCGGGGCGGCTTCGTGTCGACGGCGCTGCGGGCCGGGGTGCCGATCGTGCCGTGCTCGATCGTGGGCGCGGAGGAGATCTACCCGATGATCGGGAACGCGAAGACGCTGGCGCGGCTGCTCGGTTTCCCGTACTTCCCGATCACGCCGACGTTCCCGTGGCTGGGGCCGCTGGGGGCGGTGCCGCTGCCGACGAAGTGGACGATCCAGTTCGGTGAGCCGATCCCGACGGACGGCTATCCGCTGGAGGCGGCGGAGGATCCGATGCTGATGTTCAACCTGACGGACCAGGTGCGGGAGCAGATCCAGCACACGCTGTACAAGCTGCTGGTGCAGCGGCGGTCGGTCTTCTTCTGACGGCCGCCGCCGCACCGTTCTGTCCGGGCGCCGGGGGTCAGCCCTTCTCGTTCTCCGCGTCGATGCCGAGACCGCCGATCAGGCCGGGGAGCAGCGGCGGGATGGTGATGTCCGGCGACGGCGTCGAACTCGGGGCCTGCTTCGACGGGCTGGTCGCGTCCGGGGACGGCGGGTCGAGGAGGCCGTCCGTACCGCCGCCGATCAGGCCGTCGGCCGGGCTGGAGCCGGCGTCCGAGGGGCGCGGCGAGCTGCTGGAGCCCGTACCGCCGTCCTCGTGGCGGCTGCTGGACGACGACGGCGACGGCGTGCGCGCGTCGGTGGACGGGTCCGCGCTGGTGCCGGTGGATTCGGAGCGGCGGGACTCGGGGCCCTTCTCCGGGGCGCGCGGGAAGAGCGACTGGAGCGGCGCGACCTCTTCGTCTATGGCGTCGAAGACCGAGCTGACCTGGTTGCCCACGTCGGTCAGCTGGACGGGGAGGCGGTCGCGGAGGCTGCTCCAGGTGTCGCGGTGGGAGCGGGAGAAGGAGTCCAGGGTCTGGATCGGACCGAGGGCGCCGTCCCGTTCGTACGCGGCGTGGAGGAGGCGGTGGCCCTCGGTGGCGTCGTGCGACATGCCGTTGAGGGTGCGCCTGATCTCGGCGAGCTGTTCGTGGTCGAGGTGGCCCGTGCGGGCGCGCTCCATGAGGCGGCGGGCCTCGCCGAGGCGCGTGGACGCCTGGTCGAGGTAGATCTCGCCGCGGTCGGTGTCGTCGCGGGTGAGGCCGAGGTGGAGGTCCTCCATGCCGCGCTTCAGGCCGTAGAGCGAGTCACCGGGGAGGGCGTCGGAGCTGGCCGCGGCCACTCCGCCGAAGGCGCCGGCGGCCACCCCGACGGTGAGCCCGCCGGCGGCGAGGCCCTTGGTCCAGCGGGATCTGGGGCGGAGTTTGCGGAGCGGGGAGGCGCGGTGGCTGCCCCTGCTCCGTTGTACGGGCACCGTAGGGTCCGCGGACGCGCCCCCTCGGCGAACATGGCTTCCATGGCGGCGACGAGCTGGGCTCGCTGCACCACTTTGACCTCGGGGTCCAACTCCGGCTTCGGCAGTTCACCGAGGCCGTTCGCCAGGGCCAACAGCGGTCCTTGGTCGGCCTGTTCGGCCGGGTCCTCGGGCTGTACGGCCGCCGCACCGCGGAGCGACTGCTCCTCCAGGGCCTGGGCGAAGGCGTTCGCCCGCCGGTGTGCCGAAACGTTTGCGATCACTGGCGGCACCTCCTCTCGTCATGACGGTCGACTCCCCTGGGGATCCGGAAGGTTGCACACCTTGAGCGCTTCCACACGAACGAGTGAGCGTCTGCGGACATGGTGTGACGACAGGGGGCCTGCAACCGGCACAACGAGTGGCGCGGCACTTGGGTTACGCACGAAAGATGATCGGACCAGTGCGTGAGGAACACAACGCCGGGACCGGCCCGGCGGGGGGAGGCGTCAGCGGGCATCGTCCGGGAGGAGCCGGGCGAGAGTGCGGACGGCGCGGTACTGGAGGGTCTTGATCGCGCCCTCGTTCTTGCCCATGACCCGGGCGGTCTCGGCGACCGAGAGCCCTTGCAGGAAGCGCAGGGTCACGCACTCCTGCTGCTGGGGGTTGAGTCGGCGCACCGCCTGGAGGAGCGCGGCGTTGGAGAGGGACTCCAGGACGGAGTCCTCGGGGCTGCGGGCGACCTCGTTGGCGTCGAGCATTTCGCCGGTGGTCACTTCCAGCCGGAAACGACTGGATTTGAAGTGGTCGGCGACCAGGTTGCGCGCGATCGTGACCAGCCAGGCGCCGAAGTCGCGGCCCTGCCAGGTGAACGTCGAGATGCGGCGCAGGGCGCGCAGGAAGGTCTCGCTGGTGAGGTCCTCCGCCGTCGCCTTGCTGCCCACGCGGTAGTAGATGTAGCGGTAGACGGTGTCGCTGTACTGGTCGTAGAGGCGTCCGAAGGCGTCGGCCTCGCCGGCCTGGGCGCGCTCGACGAGCTCCATCATGCGCGCGCTGTCGCTGTCGGCGGCGGGCCGCCGCACCGGGGCGGCGGTCGTCGCCGCCGCGCGGGTGCCGCGTCTTCCCACCGCCGCGGCGCGTTCGGCCAGGGCATAGCAGGGGCCGGCAGGTACAGGGGCGGCGAATGCGGGTACGGCGTACGCGGTGGGGACGAAGCCGCGCATGCGTTCGGCTACTGATGCGCGCAGCGTAGCCAGGCCCGAGGCGTCAACCCCGACGTGTGGGTACACGGGACTCCCAGAGGCAGAGCTTCCATCACGAGCAGTGCGAAACCATCACTCGTCGTAGTGAGTGGCGGGTCCGGAATGCGTCTGAGGAGAATAACGCTTCGTACAGGCCGCACTACGCCCAGTTGCACAAATCATCGATTGCGTCGGTTCCGTGCCAACTTTTCAACGCATCAAGTCGCACGTCGTGATCGCTTGTTGATCGATTCGCTTCGGAATCTGTCTGCGGGGGCGACGGGTTGTGGCCGGTGAAAAGGGTGTGCCGTGTTGACGCACGCGGGCGCGGAGAGTCGGCGGATGCGGCGGGGAGTCAGCGGCGGCGGCGGTGCAGGGCGACGGCCGCGGCCGTGCCGCCCGCGAGGGCGCCGACACCGGCGGCGGCCGGGATGCCGACCTTGGCCGCCTTGCGGCCGGTGCGGTAGTCGCGCAGCCGCCAGTCGCGGGCGCGGGCGTGCTTGCGGAGCTTGGTGTCCGGGTTGATCGCGTACGGGTGGCCCACCAGCGACAGCATCGGGATGTCGTTGTGCGAGTCGCTGTACGCGGCGCAGCGCGCCAGGTCCAGGCCCTCCGCCGCCGCCAGGGCGCGGACCGCCTCGGCCTTCGCCGGACCGTGCAGGGGTTCGCCGACCAGGCGTCCGGTGTAGACCCCGTCGACCGATTCGGCGACCGTGCCGAGCGCGCCGGTCAGGCCGAGCCGGCGGGCGATGATCGTGGCGGTCTCCACCGGGGCGGCGGTGACCAGCCAGACCCGCTGGCCGGCGTCCAGGTGGGCCTGGGCCAGGGCGCGGGTGCCGGGCCAGATGCGGTCGGCCATGTACTCGTCGTAGATCTCCTCGCCGATGGACATCAGCTCGGAGACGCGGTGACCCTTGACGATGGACAGCGCGCTGTCGCGGGCGTCCTGCATGTGTTCCGGATCCTCGACGCCGGCCAGCCGGAACCACGCCTGCTGCCAGGCGAACCGGGTGAGCTCGCGCCGCTCGAAGAACTTCCGCTTGTACAGGCCGCGGCCGAAGTGGAAGAGCGCGGCGCCCTGCATCACGGTGTTGTCCAGGTCGAAGAAGGCGGCGGCCCGTTCGTCGCCGACGACGGGGAACTCGGGCTCCTCCGGCTCGGTCTCCGCGACGGCGGACTCGGCTTCCAGTGAGGACTTCCGCGCGGCCTCCGCCGCCGCCTCGCCCGCCAGCACACTGCGAGCGGTGGCGGAACGCCTGCGGGGGGTGAGCCATCCAAGAGCGGCCATGCGGTCGAGCATAGCCAGTCGGCCCGGACGTTCCGGTTTCACCGGGGTGCGGTGGTGTGAACTCCTGGTGTCCGCGGCGCCCCCCGGCGGGGCCGAGAATGAGAGGTATGAGTGCCTTGCTGCGTCGTAGGAAGAAGAATCCCGCCGAGCGTGTGGTGACCCTGGTCGGGAAGCCCGGCTGTCACCTCTGTGACGACGCCCGGGAGGTGGTGCGCGCCGTGTGCGAGGAGACCGGCGCCTCCTGGGAGGAGAAGGACATCACCCGGGACGAGGAGCTGTACCGGGAGTACTGGGAGCAGATCCCGGTGGTGCTCGTGGATAACGAACAGCACACGTTCTGGCGGGTCGACCCGGCGAGACTGCGCAGCGCGCTGCTTTCCTGAGGGAAACGCGGTTACCATCGTGGGCGTTTTGAGTGGTCTCGGGGGCGTAGTCGTGAGGAGTGTGTGCTGCTTTGCCCCCTTCGGGCCTGCAACGGGCTGATGCGATCCATGGTTCCTGGATCGCGCGACGGATGTGCGTGACCCCGGTCACTTTGACCGGACAAACCGGACACAATCTTTGTGCACGCGTTCACAAAGGCATAGCCTGCAATCGACGGGGCGGTCTTGGGACATACGGCCGCCTAAAGCCCCGCTCATCCCGCAGGAGCACCGTGGCAACTGGCCGAAATCACCGACCGGCGACCCGTAGCCGAGGAATTCCCGAGGCCACCGTCGCCCGACTCCCGCTGTATCTCCGCGCGCTGACCGCGCTCTCCGAGCGCTCGGTCCCCACGGTCTCCTCCGAGGAGCTCGCCGCGGCGGCGGGGGTCAACTCCGCGAAGCTGCGCAAGGACTTCAGCTATCTCGGCTCGTACGGGACGCGCGGCGTCGGCTACGACGTCGAATACCTCGTCTACCAGATCTCGCGCGAGCTGGGCCTCACCCAGGACTGGCCGGTCGCCATCGTCGGCATCGGCAACCTCGGCGCGGCCCTCGCCAACTACGGCGGCTTCGCCTCCCGGGGCTTCCGGGTCGCCGCGCTCATCGACGCCGACCCGGCGATGGCCGGTACGCCCGTCGCGGGCATCCCCGTCCAGCACGCCGACGACCTCGACCGCATCATCAGCGAGAACGGCGTCTCCATCGGCGTGATCACCACCCCGCCCGGCGCCGCCCAGCAGGTGTGCGACCGGCTCGTCGCCGCCGGGGTCACCTCGATCCTGAACTTCGCGCCGACCGTCCTCTCCGTGCCCGAGGGCGTCGACGTGCGCAAGGTGGACCTCTCCATCGAGCTCCAGATCCTCGCCTTCCACGAGCAGCGCAAGGCCGGTGAGGAGGGCGTCGACACCGCGCCCGACCCGGCCGCGCCGCCCGTGCGCGCCACCACCACCGGCCGGAAGGGACCCGACGGGGACATGCCCGCCGTGATGCCGGCATGAGCCTGCTCCTCGTGGGTCTGAGCCACCGCAGCGCCCCCGTCTCCGTACTGGAACGCGCCTCGCTGGCCGCCGACACCCAGGCCAAGCTGCTCCAGGACACCCTGGCGGCCGAGCCCGCCGCCGAGGCCGCCGTCCTCGCCACCTGCAACCGCATCGAGCTGTACGCCGACGTGGACAAGTTCCACGCGGGCGTCGCCGAGCTGTCCACGCTCCTCGCCCAGCACAGCGGCGTCGGGCTGGACGAGCTGACGCCGTATCTCTACGTGCACTACGAGGACCGGGCCGTCCACCACCTGTTCTCGGTGGCCTGCGGGCTCGACTCGATGGTCGTCGGCGAGGGCCAGATCCTCGGCCAGATCAAGGACGCGCTCGCCCTCGGCCAGGAGCTGCACACCGCGGGGCGGCTGCTCAACGACCTCTTCCAGCAGGCCCTGCGCGTCGGCAAGCGCGCCCACAGCGAGACCGGGATCGACCGGGCCGGGCAGTCGCTCGTCACCTTCGGCCTGGAACAGCTCGCCGACGGCCGCGACACCGCCGCCTGGGCCAAGGGCAAGCGCGCCCTCGTCATCGGCGCCGGCTCCATGTCCTCGCTGGCCGCCGCCACGCTGGCCCGCTCCGGCGTCGCCGAGATCGCCGTCGCCAACCGCACCCGGGCCCGCGCCGACCGCCTGGTCGAGATCCTGAACCAGCCCGGCGGTACGGGGGTGCGCGCCCGGGCCGTGGAGATGGCCGAGGTCACCGGCGAACTGACGCGTGCCGACATCGCCGTCTCCTGCACCGGCGCCACCGGACTCGTGCTCACCGCCGAGACCGTCGCCGGGGCGATCGGGCTGGACCATGTGCCCGATCCGGCGAGCGGCCTGATCCCGGCGCAGTCCACCGGGCCCGAGCGCCTGGCGCTGCTGGACCTCGCCATGCCGCGCGACATCGACGCGGCGGCCGGCCGCCTCGACGGTGTGCGCCTCGTCGACATCGAGTCGCTCGCGGAGGCGTCGGCCGACGCCCCGATGGCCGCCGATGTGGACCAGGTGCGCACCATCGTCGCCGACGAGGTCGCCGCCTTCGGGGCCGCCCAGCGCGCCGCCCACATCACCCCGACCGTCGTCGCCCTGCGCACGATGGCCGCCGGCGTGGTCGCGGACGAGATCGCCCGGCTGGACGGACGCCTCCCCGACCTGGACGAGAAGCAGCGCGCCGAGATCACGCAGGCCGTGCGCCGCGTGGTCGACAAGCTCCTGCACGCGCCCACCGTGCGGGTCAAACAGCTCGCCAGCGAGCCCGGCGGCGCCGGGTACGCGGACGCGCTGCGCGAACTCTTCGACCTCGACCCGCAGACGGTCGCCGCCGTCTCCCGGGCAGACCTGAACGACCCGAATAGAGGGCGGTCATGACCGACAACTCACCCCTGCGACTGGGGACCAGGCGCAGCAAGCTCGCCATGGCCCAGTCCGGCCACGTCGCCGATGCGGTCAGCGAGGTGACCGGGCGCGCCGTGGAACTCGTGGAGATCACCACGTACGGGGACACCTCCCGGGAGCACCTGGCGCAGATCGGCGGGACCGGCGTCTTCGTCGCCGCGCTGCGCGACGCGCTGCTGCGCGGCGAGGTGGACTTCGCCGTCCACTCGCTGAAGGACCTGCCGACCGCGCAGCCCGAGGGCCTGGTGCTGGCCGCGGTGCCGGTGCGCGAGGACCCGCGCGACGTGCTGATCGCCCGGGACGGGCTGACCTTCGCGGAGCTGCCGTCCGGCGCCCGCGTCGGCACCGGCTCGCCGCGCCGCATGGCCCAGCTCAACGCGTACGCCCGAAGCCACGGCCTCGACATCGAGACCGTTCCGATCCGCGGCAACGTCGACACCCGGATCGGGTTCGTACGCAGCGGCGAGCTGGACGCGGTGGTTCTCGCCGCGGCCGGGCTCAGCCGCCTGGGCCGCAGCGGTGAGGTGACCGACTTCCTGTCGGTCGACACCGTGCTGCCCGCTCCCGGCCAGGGAGCACTGGCGATCGAGTGCGCTGCGAGCAGCGCCGACCTCGCCGCCGCGCTCGCCGAGCTCGACGACCCGTACACCCGGGCCGCCGTGACCGCCGAGCGTGCCCTGCTCGCCGCCCTGGAGGCCGGCTGCTCCGCACCCGTGGGTGCGCTGGCCGACCTCCTGGCCGACGGTCAGGCTGTCAACGAACTGCGCCTGCGCGGTGTCGTCGGTTCCACCGACGGTGCCTCGCTGGTGCAGATGTCCACCACCGGTCCCGTTCCCACGTCGCACGACGACGCGGCGGCGATCGGTCGCGAACTCGCGGCCGAAATGCTTGCCAAGGGTGCGGCCGGTCTTATGGGGAGCGAGCACTTTGAGCCCCACCGGCCCCGCCGCATCCGATTTCCCGGTCCACTCCGCAGGGCACGTCACCTTCCTCGGCGCCGGTCCCGGCGACCCGGGACTGCTGACCCTGCGCGCCGTCGAGGCGCTCGCGAGCGCGGACGTCCTTGTCGCCGAACCGGATGTCCTCGGCGTCGTCCGCTGCCATGCGCGGGCAGGGGTAAGTACCCCTGAGCTGGCGGTTGTTGACGCGCAGTCAACAGCCGCCGGGGTACCTGTTCTCAGGGACGCGGCCAATCTTGTCATGGAGGCCGCGAAGGGCGGCAGGCGGGTCGTCCGTGCCGTGGCCGGAGACCCCGGCCTGGACGGGAACGCCGCCGCCGAGATGCTGGCCTGCGCCTCCGCCGGCATCCCCTTCGAGGTCGTCCCGGGCGTCGCGAACGCCGTCGGGGTGCCCGCGTACGCCGGGGTGCCGCTGCGGGACGCGCAGGGCGCGGACGTACGGTTCGTCGATGCCCGTACGGCCACCGACCGCTGCTGGAGCGAGGTCGGCGCGAGCGACGCCACCTGCGTCATCTCGACGACGCTCGACGCGGTGGCCGCCGCCGCCGGTGAGCTGGTCGCGGCGGGCCGCAAGCCCGACACCCCGCTGACCGTGACGGCCGGCGGCACGACGACCCGCCAGCGCACCTGGACGGCGACCCTGGGGACGATCGCCCAGGTCTTCAAGCAGGGCAAGGTGCTCCCCTCGCCGGAGGGGCACCAGCCGGTCATAGCCGTGGTCGGGGAGCGCAGCTCCGCCGCCCAGCGCGACCAGCTCGCGTGGTTCGAGTCCAAGCCGATGTTCGGCTGGAAGGTCCTCGTGCCGCGTACGAAGGAGCAGGCGGCCTCGCTCTCCGACCAGCTGCGGTCCTACGGCGCCGTGCCGCACGAGGTGCCGACGATCGCCGTCGAGCCGCCGCGGACGCCCCAGCAGATGGAGCGGGCGGTCAAGGGCCTGGTCACCGGCCGGTACGAGTGGATCGCCTTCACCAGCGTCAACGCCGTGAAGGCCGTCCGGGAGAAGTTCGAGGAGTACGGGCTCGACGCCCGGGCCTTCGCGGGGATCAAGGTCGCGGCGGTCGGCGAGCAGACCGCCGCCGCGCTGATCGACTTCGGCGTGAAGCCGGACCTGGTGCCCTCGGGCGAGCAGTCCGCCGCCGGTCTCCTCGAGGACTGGCCGCCGTACGACCCGGTCTTCGACCCGATCGACCGCGTCTTCCTGCCGCGCGCCGACATCGCGACGGAGACCCTGGTGGCCGGGCTGATCGAGCTTGGCTGGGAGGTCGACGACGTCACCGCGTACCGCACGGTCCGCGCCTCGCCGCCGCCGGCCGAGACCCGCGAGGCGATCAAGGGCGGCGGCTTCGACGCGGTGCTCTTCACCTCGTCCTCGACCGTGCGCAACCTGGTCGGCATCGCGGGCAAGCCGCACAACGTGACGGTCATCGCCTGCATCGGCCCCGCCACGGCGAAGACCGCCGAGGAGCACGGGCTGCGCGTGGACGTCCTGTCGCCGGAGCCCTCGGTGCACAAGCTGGCCGAGGCGCTGGCGGAGTTCGGCGCGCGGCGCCGGGACGCGGCGCGGGAGGCCGGCGACCCGGTGACCCGGCCCAGCGAGCGGCGTCCGGGTGCGCGCAGGCGGCGTACGACGACCTGATCCGGTGCTGTGACGCGGGGCCCGGCCACCTCTTCGGAGGCGGCCGGGCCCCGCTGCTTTCCCGGCACGGGTGTCGGTAAGAGCGTGGGGCGCGCGGGTCTACGCTCGAAGGATGACTGTGTACGGAAACTTCCCCGGCTCGCGGCCCCGTCGGCTGCGGACGACCCCGCGATGCGGCGGATGGTCGCCGAGACACGGCTCGATCCGGCCGACCTGATCCTGCCCGCGTTCGTCCGCGAGGGCATCGACGCACCGGTCGCGATCTCGGCCATGCCCGGCGTGCAGCAGCACACCCTGGACACCCTGCGGAAGGCGGCCGTGGACGCGGTCTCGGCCGGGGTCTCGGGGATCATGCTGTTCGGCGTCCCGCTGGACGAGAAGAAGGACGGCCGGGGCACGGCGGGCACCGACCCGGACGGCATCCTCCAGGTCGCCCTGCGCGCGGTGCGCGAGGAGGTGGGCGACGACCTCATCGTCATGTCGGACCTGTGCCTGGACGAGTTCACCGACCACGGCCACTGCGGTGTGCTGACCGCCGACGGCCGCGTCGACAACGACGCCACCCTGGAGCGGTACGCGGAGATGGCCCAGGTGCAGGCCGACGCGGGCGCCCATGTGGTCGGCCCCAGCGGGATGATGGACGGCCAGGTCGGCGTCATCCGCGACGCGCTCGACCAGACGGGCCACGAGGACGTCTCGATCCTCGCGTACACCGTGAAGTACTCCTCGGCGTTCTACGGCCCGTTCCGCGAGGCCGTCGGCTCCTCGCTCAGGGGCGACCGCAAGACGTACCAGCAGGACCCGGCCAACATCCGCGAGTCCCTGCGCGAGCTGGCGCTCGACCTCGAAGAGGGCGCGGACATGGTCATGGTCAAGCCGGCCGGTCCCTACCTGGACATCGTGGCGAAGGTCGCGGAGGCGTCGGACGTGCCGGTGGCCGCGTACCAGATCAGCGGCGAGTACTCCATGATCGAGGCCGCCGCCGAGAAGGGCTGGATCGACCGCGACGCGGCGATCATGGAGAGCCTGACGGGCATCCGCCGCGCGGGCGCGCAGCAGATCCTGACGTACTGGGCGACGGAGGTCGCGCAGCGCCTGCGGGGCTGAGCGGGCACGCCCTACGGCGTGTCCACCAGGCCCATGAAGAGCATCCAGGTGAACACGACGGAGAGGGGGCGGCCACGGCCAGGAAGACCGAGGCCGCCGGCCTCTTCCGCATGCACACCCAGCTCGCGAGCAGTACGCAGAGGCTCAGGGCGAGGCCGCAGCAGGAGACCACGAAGGCCGGACCGAAGCTCGCGTCGAAGCGGTGGGCCTCCTCTTCCGTGCACGAGTCGCAGGCCATCGGCATCAGCATGCTGGTGAGCAGCGCGTAGAACGCGACCGGGAGCGTGATGACCGTCGAGGCCAGCGGGGCGATCCAGGGGTTCCGGGGGAGCTCGTCCAGGTCGTCGTCCCAGTCGTGGCCCTGAGCGTCGGTTTGTGACATGGGCACGATTCCACCAGGTGTGCGACGGCCGCACATGAGTTGTTGTACCTAGTCCGGTTCGGCTTCCGGCTCGGCGGTCAGTAGACGAGCGCCTGGTCCATCTCGCTCTGCCAGTAGGTGACGAAGCCGTTGTCGTCCCAGTAGGTCCCGGCGGGCAGGGTCAGTTCGGTCGACGCGGAGTTGACGGGCCCGTCGTTGCGGTCCGCGAAGGTGACCCCGAGGTGCTTGCTCGGGTACGGCTTCCGGCCGTTCGGCTCGCCCGTCAGGCCGATCCCGGCGTACGCGGAACCGCCCGGGGCCAGCGTCACCACGGCCTGCGGCCGGCTGTCCCGGAGCACCCGGAAGACCGCCTGCGCGCCGTCGAAGCGGAGCATCGGCGCGTGGTACGCGTAGCAGGGGCGGTCGCCCGTGTTGGTGACGGTGAGCAGCAGGTGGTTGATCGGGCGGGTCACCTTGGTGACGGTGACCTTCGTGTTCGCGCCGGTGCAGGTGACCGGGGTCTTGGGCTTCGGCGCGGGCTTCGGCTGGGACGCGGGCTTCCCGGCGGAGTCCCCCGCGCCCTCCCCGGGCTTCCCGGCCGGCTCCGTCGCGGGCTTCTCGGCGGGCTCGGCGGTGTCGGAGGCCGGTTCGGTGTCCGTGGGGGCGGTGGAGTCCTTGTCCGGCGCGGTCGTCGGCGCGTCGTCGGTGGCCCGGACGGACGCCGCCGGCTTCTTCGCGTCGGTGCCGTCGTTCCCGCCGCACGCCGTGAGCGAGAGCGCGGCGAGGGCGGCGGTCGCCGCGAGGACGGTGGTGCGGATGCGGTTGCTGCGCATGGTGGTACTCCCCGTGTGTGTGTTCCGTGCTGTGTGTTCGGTCGAGAAGGGTGTTCGGTCGAGAAGGGTGTTCGGTCGTGCCGGTGTGGTCAGTTCCGGCAGATCAGGAGCAGGACGATCGCGGTCGTCACGATCAGCACCCCGATCGCCAGCGCATCGGTCAGTTCGATGCGGAAGAGGGTTCGCACTGTTCGGCCCCCGTGGTCGCTGTGGTGTGGTCCGAGCTTGTGGCACGGCGGATTCCGGCCGCAACGCCCGACACACCATTGGGGATGCTGGAATGCCTGCGCGTACTGTGACCTGGGCAGATTCCACGTCCCTGGAACGGTGATCCGGGACGGACCAGGAGGGGGAACGCCGCAGTGGCGACGCCGGAGGCCGAGGAACTAGCGGGCCTGCTGAAGAAACTGAAGGCCCGTTCGGGGCGCAGCTACGGGGTGCTCGCGGGCCGCTTGCACGTCAGTACGTCGACGCTCCACCGGTACTGCAACGGGGACGCGGTCCCGGGCGAGTTCGCGCCCGTGGAGCGGTTCGCGCGCCTCTGCGGGGCGACCGCCGACGAGTTGGTGGAGGTCCACCGACGGTGGATCCTCGCGGACGCGGCGCGGGGGCGGGGGAAGGCGGAGGCGTCTGTTCCGGCGGCGGTCGTGGAGCCGGAGGCCGTGAAGTCCGTGCCCGTGGAGCCGGAGCCCGTAGAGCCCGGGGCCGCCGAGCCGGAGCCCGTAGAGCCCGAGCCCGGCCCCGTAGAGCCCGAGCCTGTACGTGAGCCCCCGCCCCCGCCCGTTGGCGCCGGGCCTCCGCCCGTACGCGCGTCCTCCTCGCCGCCGCGGCCGTCGTCGCGCTCACCGTGCCCACCGCCGTCGTCGTCGGCCACCTCAAGCAGACCGGTTCCGACGCGGCCGCGGGCGACCCGGCCGGGCACGGCACGACGGCCGGGAAGGGGGACGACTTCGTCTCCCCGTCCCCGTACAGCCCCTCGCCCTCGGTCAGCGCCTCGAAGCGGCCCAGCGCCTCCGCGACCACGGGTTCGGCCGGTCCCTCCGCTCACACCTCGCCCTCCGCCCCACGCACCACGGGCGCGCCCGGGGGCGGACCGGGGAAGCCGCCCACGGTGACCATCAGCTCGTACAACTGGGAGGAGCCCTGCGGGCAGTACTACCTGCTGGGCCAGGACCCGGCGACCGTGCCGCCCCCGCCGCCGCCCAACAGCACCCGGGGCTGGGCGCGGGCGCTCGGCGGGGTGGACGGGGGCGCCATGAAGCTGGAGCTGACCGTGCAGGGCACCTCGGCGCAGGCCGTCGTGCTGACCGGGCTCCGGGTGAAGGTGCTGAGCCAGCGGGCGCCCGTGCGGCAGGCGGCGTTCTCGATGGGCGAGGGGTGCGGCAGCGGCATCGAGCCCCAGTCCTTCGACGTCGACCTGGACGACAGCCGCCCGGCGCTCAAGCCGGTCGCCGGGCAGCAGGGCGACGAGACCGTGCCCGCCAAGGACTTCCCGTTCCGGGTGTCGTCCAGCGATGTGGAGGTCTTCGACCTCGACGCGCATGTGGAGGGCCACGACGTCAGCTGGTATCTGGAGCTGGACTGGTCCAGCGGCGGCCGTACGGGCACCCTGCGGGTGGACGAGGGCGGCAAGCCGTTCCGGACGAGCAGCATCGCGGGGCGCCCGGAGTACTACTACCGCTACGACACCTCGGTCTGGGAAAAGCGCTGAGCGGCACGCGGCCCTTCCCGGGTCGCGTGCCGCTCGAACGGGTCGGGCGTCAGGCGCGCTTGCGGCGGCGGGCCATGACCACGAGGCCCGCACCGGCGGCGACGACCACGGCGCCTCCGACGGTGATGGGGACCATGTTGCCGCTACCGGTCGTCGCCAGGTCGCCCTCGGGCTGCGAGGGGCTGGGCGACGGGACCGCGGCGCCCGGGGTCGTCGTGCCCGACGGGGTGGCGGACGGCGTCGCGGTGCCGGACGGGGTGGCCGAGGGCGACGGGGTGGCGGTCGCCGGGGGCGTGGTGGAGGGCGTGCCGCTCGGCGTCGTGCCGGGCTGCGGGGTGCCGGGCACCTCGGGCAGGCAGCCGGTGAACGGGAAGTGGTGCGTCTCCGCGCCGCCCGAGCCGTGCAGCGAGGCCACCCAGACCGAGCCGTTGACCGGGGCTGCGTTGCCCAGCTCCAGGTGCGCGTACGGGGCGAGCACGCTGCCCGGCCAGGCGGCCTGGCTGTTCTTGACGACCTTCGTGGCGTTCGGGAAGTTCCAGAGCAGCTTGGCGCGGACCGCGCCGTCCTCCGCGCTCTGCGTCTTGTCGTCCAGGACGAAGTCCTGACCGCCCGACAGGAAGAAGCCCGTCGTGCCGGCCGTCTGCATGTCGTACGTCTGGCCGGTGACGTTGACGATCGTCGTCGCCCCGGCCGGGACCTTGACGAAGACCTCCTTCGCCTTCTCCAGCTGCGACGCCTCGACCGAGAACACGTTGCGGCCGGTGTCCGTGCCGGTCAGCGTCAGCCGGTTGCCGTCGAGGCTCGCGGTGGCGCCGGAGGTCGCCGACTCCTCGGCCAGCGCCTCCGAGTACGACCGGAGCTTCGCGAACTCGCCGTCGAAGTCGATCAGATCGGCCTTCTTGGCGAAGGTGCCGTTGTGCAGTTCGACCGCGCGGTCCTTGACCTCGCCGCCGACGACGGCGTTGCCCTTCATGACGACGGTGGCGGAACCGCCGTTGAGCAGGTCGCCGCGCACGACGAGCGACGCCCGGCCGGGCAGTGCGTCGACCTGGGCGGCCGTCAGCTCGTTGCCGACGCTGAACCCGCCCTTGAAGTCGGCGTTCCCGCCGACCGCCACGGCGCCTTCGGCGTCGGGGGAGTGGACGTCGTCCCCGAGGACGAACTCGCCGTACCGCCCGGCGATTCCGAAGGCGTCGGTGGTGCAGTCCGCCGAGGCGGGGGCGGCCTGGGCGGCCGGAGCGACGGTGAGCCCGAGAACGAGGGCACCGCCGAGCGCCGCGAGGGCGGCGGAGGTCGGTATGCGCATGGTGCGTGGGTCTCCTGCGGAGCAGTTATGAAGGTTCTGTGGCGACTCCGGTCATGATTCTCATACTTAGGGAAATTGGTCAAGACCAATGAGGGCATCGGCCCCCATTGGTTGGGGAGTTCAGCGCCCCATGTGCCCGGTGAACGCGGCCCAGCTGGTGGGCGCGACGGTGAGCACGGGGCCTTTTCGCTTTGCGTACGGTGCCCACTCCCCACCCGGGCCCCCGCTTCACGCCTGCCTGACCCGTACAAGTCATGTGTACGGGTGCTCACTGTGCGCAGTCATCGCAAGAGCTCCCGTCCGAAGGGGCGGTCTGCGAACAGCTGTGCGGCGTATGGTGCCCGGCGCGGGGGAAGATGGTCTCCGGTCCCGAGCCATCCACCACCCCGAGGAGTGTCATGACCAGCGGCACCGACGACAGACCGGAACTGCGGACAGCGGTGCCCGTCGCCGACGACGCCCTCGTGGAGCGGGCGCAGCGCCTCAGGCGGCGGCTGGAACGGCTCATCGGCATCGCCGCCACCGAGGGGAACGAGCTGGTCCCGCTGCGGAACGGGGACGCGATCTTCGCCGCGATGCTGGACAGCATCCGCCGCGCCGAGCACACCGTGGACATGATGACCTTCGTCTACTGGCGCGGCGACATCGCGCGGGAGTTCGCCGCCACCCTGGCCGAGCGGGCCCGCGCCGGGGTCCGCGTGCGGCTGCTGCTCGACGGGTTCGGCAGCAGGCTCATAGAGAAGGACCAGCTGCGCGCCATGGAGGACGCGGGCGTCCAGGTCGCGTGGTTCCGCAAACCGCTCTACCTCTCGCCCCTGAAGCAGAACCACCGCTGCCACCGCAAGGTCCTGGTGGTGGACGAGGAGACCGCGTACACCGGCGGTGTCGGGATCGCCGAGGAGTGGTGCGGCGACGCGCGGAACGAGAACGAGTGGCGTGACACGCACGTCCGCCTGCGGGGCCCGGCCGTCGACGGACTCGCTGCGGCCTTCGCGCAGAACTGGGCCGAGTGCCACGACGAACTCTTCGACGCACGCGACCGGTTCCGGAACATCCCGCCCCGGGGCGACGCCGTGGTGCAGGTGGTGCGCGGCTCGGCCAGCGTGGGCTGGCAGGACATGCAGACCCTGCTCCGGGTCGTCCTGGAGACCGCCGAGGAGCGCGTCAGGATCGCCACGGCCTACTTCGCCCCGGACGCCTTCTTCGTGGAGCTGATGTGCGCGGCGGCGCGGCGCGGCGTCGAGGTCGAGATCCTGCTGCCGGGCCCGCACACCGACAAGCGGGTCTGCCAGCTCGCCGGGCAGCTGTACTACGAGCAGCTGACGGCGTGCGGCGTGAAGATCCACCACTACCAGCCGACGATGATGCACGCCAAGGTCATCACCGTCGACCGGGTCGCCGCGCTCATCGGCTCCACGAACATCAACCGCCGCTCGCTGGACCACGACGAGGAGGTCATGCTCGCGGTCCTGGACCGGGAACTCACCGCTACGCTCGACGCCCACTTCACGGAGGACCTGAAGGCGAGCGAGCGCATCGAGGGCCGGAGGTGGCGGCGCAGGTCCGTCGCACAGCGGCTCCGCGAGGCGTCGGTGCGGCCGCTGCGCCGCTTCCTGTGAGTCAGCGCGCCATCGCGACGAGGATGACCTTGCCCCGGGGCTGGTGATCGCGGATGTCGGCCTTCTTGGACAGCCGCAGCACCAGGGGCCAGCCGAAGCCTCCCGTCCCCCGCGAAGGTCGGGGGTCCGCTGCTGCGGCCGGTCGGGACTCGGGTCGGTGACCTGCACGTACAGCGTTTCCTCGTCCGCCCCGAAGGCCAGTCCGGTCAGCGCGCCCGCGTGCCGGAGCGCGTTCGTCACCAGTTCGGACACCAGGAGCAGCAGATCCTGGATGGTCGTCGCCGCCGGTCGTGGATTCAGGGTCGCCACGAATGCCTTGGCGGCCGCCCGGGCCTCGGCTGCCTTGGTGGGCGGGGGCTCTGTTGCTGTCAACGTGTGCGGCGAGGGAGACACCGCCGCTGAATCGAGGTCAGTCATTTTCTCCCCCGGAGAAATGATCGTCGAACGGTCTGAATTCTTCTTCTTCCCTCTGGTCCCAGGCGTATCCGGCCTTTTTCCGGTACGCCGGGCAGCGGTTGAGCGCGCTCATTCGGGGCATACGGGGCAAGGGAAATCCGGCCCATCAGGGCGCCGGAGAGGCTGCGGCCGAAGGGAACAGCACATGACCGACCCCGCCGACCCCGCCCGGGGCGCCCTCTTGGTCACCCAGCCGGTGCCCGACCTCCAGCTCCAGCTGTTGATTCAGCTCCTGGACCGGGAGCCCCGGTCCGGACTGCCGCTGACCCTGGCCGTCCCCTCCGGGGTGCTCCACGGTGAAGTGATCGGCCATGAGTCGTGGAAGGCGGAATGGGCGCGCAGTCTGCGTCAGGTGGAGGGCGAGGGGGCGAACCTCCTGGCGGAATTCCCCGAAACGGTGGACCAGGGCATCAAGGAGGCCCAGGCGGACGAGGACACCGTTTCCCTGCCCCGGTGGATCCACCTGCGGGACGCGACCCTCGTCTGCGGCGGGGTGGCCCCGCTGCGGCTGCCACTGTGGCGCGGCAGGCTGTCCGACGTCTCGGGATGGGCGCTGGGGCGGCCGGAGTAGCAGAGCCACGCGAGCCGGCAGAGGTACGCGGCCGGCTCCAGCTCCGCAAAGCCGTTTTCGTGCTGCGGCCCGCACCTGGGAGAATGGGCGGTGCCCCTACGAGTCCTACACGAGAGAAGGACGTGCCGACCGTGGCTCAGAGTCAGAGCAGCACCGAGACCGACTGGGTCTCCCGCTTCGCGGACGAGGTCATCGCCGAATCGGAGCGTCGTGCGCCTGGCAAACCGGTCGTCGTCGCCTCCGGCCTCTCCCCGTCCGGCCCGATCCACCTGGGCAACCTCCGCGAGGTCATGACCCCGCACCTGGTCGCCGACGAGATCCGCCGCCGCGGGTACACCGTGCGTCACCTGATCTCCTGGGACGACTACGACCGCTACCGCAAGGTGCCGAACGGCGTCCCCGGCATCGACGCGTCCTGGGCCGAGCACATCGGCAAGCCGCTGACCTCGGTGCCCGCCCCGGCCGGGTCCGCCTACCCGAACTGGGCCGAGCACTTCAAGGCCGCCATGACCGCGTCCCTGGACGAGCTGGGCGTCGAGTACGACCCGATCAGCCAGACCGAGCAGTACCTCGCGGGTACCTACCGCGAGCAGATCCTGCACGCCATGCGCCACCGCGCGGACATCGACGCCATCCTCGACCGCTACCGCACCAAGAAGGACCCGGCGGCGGCCGGCAAGGGCGGCAAGAAGCCCCAGCAGAAGAAGGTCGACGAGGCCGAGCTGGAGGCCGAGGCCGGATCCGGCGCGGCCGCCGAGGACGACGGCTCCGGCGGCTCCGGCGGCTACTTCCCGTACAAGCCCTACTGCGGCAACTGCGAGAAGGACCTCACCACCGTCACCTCGTACGACGACGACACCACCGAGCTGAACTACACCTGCACCGCCTGCGGCTTCGCCGAGACGGTCCGGCTCAGCGAGTTCAACCGGGGCAAGCTGGTCTGGAAGGTCGACTGGCCCATGCGCTGGGCGTACGAGGGCGTGATCTTCGAGCCCAGCGGCGTCGACCACTCCTCGCCCGGCTCCTCCTTCGTCGTCGGCGGCCAGATCGTCCGCGAGGTCTTCGACGGCGTCCAGCCGATCGGGCCGATGTACGCCTTCGTCGGGATCTCCGGCATGGCCAAGATGTCCTCCTCCAAGGGCGGCGTGCCCACCCCGGCCGACGCGCTGAAGATCATGGAGGCCCCGCTGCTGCGCTGGCTCTACGCCCGCCGCAGGCCCAACCAGTCCTTCAAGATCGCCTTCGACCAGGAGATCCAGCGGCTCTACGACGAGTGGGACTCGCTGGCCCGCAAGGTCGCCGACGGCACGGTCCTCCCGGCCGACGCCGCCGCGTACAGCCGCGCGATCGGCACGGCCGCCGGTGAGCTTCCGAGCACGCCGCGCCCGCTGCCGTACCGCACGCTCGCCTCGGTCGCGGACATCACGGCCGGCGCGGAGGACCAGACGCTGCGCATCCTCAGCGAGCTGGACCCGGCGAACCCGCTCACCTCGCTGGACGAGGCCCGCCCGCGCCTCGACCGCGCCGAGAGCTGGATCACCACCCAGGTCCCGGCCGAGGCCCGCACGATCGTGCGCGACGAGCCGGACAAGGAGCTGCTCGGCTCGCTGGACGACCAGGGCCGCGAGTCGCTGCGGCTGCTCCTGGAGGGCCTGGACACGCACTGGTCCCTGGACGGCCTGACCACGCTCGTCTACGGCGTGCCGAAGGTCCTCGCGGGCCTGGAGCCCGACGCCAAGCCGACGCCCGAGCTGAAGACCGCCCAGCGGTCCTTCTTCGCCCTGCTCTACCGGCTGCTCGTCAGCCGCGACACGGGGCCGCGCCTGCCCACGCTGCTGCTCGCGGTGGGGGCGGACCGGGTGCGGAGGCTCTTGGGCGCGTAGTACCGATACGTCGAGGGGCCGCCTCCCGGGTGGGAGGCGGCCCCTCGGTGTTCCGCTCAAGCGATGTGGTCGGCTTCCAGCTCGGCCTGCTCGGCCGTGTAGCGCTCTCTGAAGTACGGCAGCAGCTGACGGAGCAGTTCCTCGCTGCGCGGGTGCCGCACGTTGTGCGCGTCCGACAGGTGTATGTCGAGTACGTCGGCGTTGGGGTGGCCACCGTTCGCGCTCAACTGCGCGTAGACCTCGTAGGCGAGTTCGCTGAACTCCACGTCCTCCTGAGGCCACTCATCGGCGGTGTCTGCCATGTGTTCGGGTTCAGGCACGTCCACCAGAGGTTCGTAGTCCGGTTCCGGGTCCGGTACGAAGTTCGGGTCGTACCCGCCCTCGTACACCTTGTCCGGGACCGGCTCCGCGAACCAGGGGCTGCCGTGGTTGGCCGGCTCCTCCGGGGTCGCCGTCTGGGGCAGTTCCGGGTGCTGGTGGGCCGTCTCCACGGCGGGGGCGGGCGGTGCCTGCGGGGCCGCCGGTTGCGGGGCCACGGGCTCCGGGGCCGGGGCAGGAGGGCCGGTTCGATGCCGGCGGCGGCCAGGCCCGCGGGGCCGGTCTCGGCGAGCGGGACGCCGTACTTCGCGAGGCGCAGCGGCATCAGGGACTCGACGGGGCCCGGCGCCGCCAGGCGCGGCCGTAGCGGGCCTGGAGGCGGGCCTGGTAGATCAGGCGGTCCTGCTCCAGCTTGATGACCTGCTCGTAGCTGCGGAGCTCCCACAGCTTCATCCGGCGCCAGAGCCGGAAGGTGGGGACCGGCGAGAGCAGCCACCGGGTGAGGCGGACGCCCTCCATGTGCTTGTCGGCCGTGATGTCCGCGATCCGGCCCACCGCGTGCCGGGCGGCCTCGACGGCGACGACGAAGAGGACGGGGATGACCGCGTGCATCCCGACGCCGAGCGGGTCGGGCCAGGCGGCGGCGCCGTTGAACGCGATCGTCGCGGCCGTCAGCAGCCAGGCCGTCTGGCGCAGCAGCGGGAACGGGATGCGCAGCCAGGTGAGCAGCAGGTCCAGGGCCAGCAGGACGCAGATGCCCGCGTCGATGCCGATCGGGAAGACCAGCGAGAAGTCCCCGAATCCCTTGCTCAGGGCCAGCTCGCGCACCGCGGCGTACGAACCGGCGAAGCCGATCGCGGCGATCAGCACCGCACCGGCCACGACCAGACCGATCAGTATTCGGTGCGTGCGCGTCAGCTGCATCGCAGCCACCCCCCATCCCCTCCCTGTTCCCTTGTCCCTCGCCTGTTCCTGTCGCCGGTGGCTTGTTTCCGGCGGGCACAGCCTGGCACATGTGTGCGAGAGGTGTCGCGGGGGAGGGGTCGGGGGCGGCCGCGGGTATCGCTGTTAGGACGTGGCCTTGGCCGACGAACTGGGCTTCTTCGACGGCTTCTTGGAGGAGTCGTCGGACGGCTCGTCAGTCGCCTTCGGGCTCTCGGCGCCACCGGCATTCGCCTCGGCGACGGCCGCGACCGCGTCCTCGGCGGCCATCGTGGCGCCCTTCAGGATGGTCTCGGCGTCCGGCGTCTTCGAACCGGCGTAACCCGCTCCGTTGTAGTTGACGACCACGACGACGTTCCCCGTACGGGCGACGATCGTCGTGAACCGGAAGTCCTCGTCCGTCTTGGACTGGTCGTACGTGATCTTCGTCGCCTGGTCGCCGATGCCGCTGACGGGCCCGGTCTTGACGTTCTTCGCGCCGTCGGTCGCCTCGGTCTTCTTGACCTGCTTGTCGAACTCCTCGCCCGCGCGGGCGGCCCCGCTGCCCAGGGTCTGGTCCGAGGCGAAGCGGGTGAAGCCGACGTCGAGCCAGCGGTACTGGGAGCCCTTGACGCCCTTGTCGGCCAGCCCGTTCCAGGAGCAGCCGCCGCGGACGGACGCGTCGCTGGACTTGCCGCGCGTGCCGTTCTTGCTCTTGGCGGAGGGGACCAGGGACTTGACGGTCTTCGCCTCGACCGCCTTGCAGGGGTCGGGCAGCTCGGCGAACTTCGCCGCCTCGACGGCCGGTTCCGACTTCGTCGCACTCGGCGAGGCGGAGGCGGAGGTGGCGGAGTCCGCGTCCTTCTTGTCGCCGGAGTCCGACGAGCAGCCGGCGACGACGAGCATCACCGGGACGGCGGCGCAGGCGAGTATGCGGGTGAGTCGCGGGGCTGATCGGTGCATGGTTCCTTCACTCGGATGGCGCGGCGGTCGGGGGACGGTGGTGCGGCGGTAGCCGTACGGAGACAGCCGGCGGCGCTCGGCCGCCGGTGGCTCCGGAGGGCCACGGTACGACGGACGGCGACCGGATGCCGCCTTCGCCTGCGGGCGCGGGGAGCGGTGCGCGGGCGGGCCCGGCGGGGCGCGGGCGGCTTCAGTCGTTGAACGAATCGACCAGCTGACGGGCCAGTGCCTGGGCCTTCTCCTGGAGTTCCTTGCTGTCGGGGACCTCGGTGGGCATGGCCGGCTGGGCGGTGTACTCGACGGTCACGATGACGTTGGATGTGCGGAACACCACGCTCACGGTGCGGTGGCGGGCGGGGGCGCCGGCCCGGCTGAGCGCGTCGTCCAGGAACGCGCTGTCGCCCAGCTTGTCGAGCAGCCGGGGCTGGAGGCTGTCGGCGGGGCTGCCGGGGGTGGTGCCGTCGGTGTCCCCGCTCGCGTCCGCGCCGTCCGTACTCTCCGCGCCGTCCGCGCTCTCCGTGCCGTCCGCGCTCTCCGTGCCCTCCGTGCCCGCGTCCGGGGAGCCGGAGCCGGACGGGGAGGCGTCGGGGGTCTCCGGCGGCAGGCCGGTGTCCGGCAGGTCGGCGGCGGTCTCCTTCTTCGCGTACACCTCGCGGGCGCGGTCGTCGTCGCTCACGGCGGTGTCGTAGGAGACGACGCGCTCGAAGTCCAGGTGGATGCTGCGGGTGCCCTCGGGAGCGTCGGACTTCCAGCGGCAGCCGATCCGCCGGTCGGTGTCGTACGTGACCGTGGCGGCGCCCTCGAACACCTTGTCCTGCTGGGCCTCGGGCATGTCGGCGGTGCCGGGGAGGAGGTCCTTGAGGGTGGCCTGCGGGATGGCGCGGCAGGCGTCGGGGAGCGTGCGGTACTTGCCCGGGGGCGCGGCGGAGACGGTCGGGGTGCCCGGCTTGCTGTCGGGGGCGGGTTCGCCGCCTCCGTTGTCGCTGGTGCAGCCGGCGGCGAGTGCCGCGATGAGCACGGCGCCGGTCGCGTACGCCATTCGTCGCACGGTCCTGGGCTCCCTTCGTGCGAAAAACGGTTGCCGCCCGATGGCGGCCGGTGGACACAATGTGTATCGCACGCGCCGCTGTGAACGCCGGTCGGCCGACTCATTTGCCGATCTTGGCGCCGGTTTTGCGCTTTCAGACTTTTTCGGGGGAATCGAGGAGCTATGTCGTATGTAGAGGTACCGGGTGCGCAGGTTCCCATCCGGATGTGGACCGACCCGGCGTCGGTCGAGGACGTGGCGATGCAGCAGCTGCGCAACGTCGCCACGCTGCCCTGGATCAAGGGCCTGGCCGTCATGCCCGACGTCCACTTCGGCAAGGGCGCCACGGTCGGCTCGGTGATCGCGATGCACGGCGCGGTCTGCCCGGCGGCGGTGGGCGTGGACATCGGCTGCGGCATGTCCGCGGTGAAGACCTCGCTGACCGCGAACGACCTCCCCGGCGACCTGTCCGGCCTCCGCTCGAAGATCGAGCAGGCGATCCCGGTCGGCCGGGGCATGCACGACGACCCGGTCGACCCGACCGACCTGTACGGCCTGGCGGCGGGGGGCTGGGACGACTTCTGGTCGCGGTTCGACGGGGTGGCCGAAGCGGTCAAGTTCCGTCAGGAACGGGCCACGAAGCAGATGGGAACGCTCGGAAGTGGAAATCATTTCATCGAGTTCTGTCTCGACGAGTCGGGTTCGGTCTGGCTGATGCTGCACTCCGGGTCGCGGAACATCGGCAAGGAACTGGCCGACTTCCACATCGGCCGGGCGCAGGGCCTTGAGCACAACCAGGGCCTGGTCGACCGTGATCTCGCGGTCTTCCTCGCGGACACCGAGCCGATGCGCGAGTACCGCAACGACCTGTTCTGGGCGCAGGAGTACGCGAAGCACAACCGCGCGGTCATGATGGCGCTGTTCCAGAACGTCGTCCGCAAGGAGTTCAAGAAGGCCAAGGTCACCTTCGAACCGGTCATCTCCTGTCACCACAACTACGTGGCGGAGGAGCGGTACGACGGGATGGACCTGCTCGTCACCCGCAAGGGGGCGATCCGGGCCGGCTCCGGCGACTACGGGATCATCCCGGGCTCCATGGGCACCGGCTCGTACATCGTGAAGGGCCTCGGCAACGAGAAGTCCTTCAACTCGGCCTCGCACGGCGCCGGCCGCAAGATGAGCCGGAACGCGGCGAAGAAGCGGTTCTCCACGAAGGACCTGGCGGACCAGACGCGGGGCGTCGAGTGTCGCAAGGACTCCGGGGTGGTGGACGAGATCCCGGCCGCCTACAAGCCGATCGAGAAGGTCATCGACCAGCAGCGCGACCTGGTCGAGGTGGTCGCCAAGCTGAAGCAGATCATCTGCGTGAAGGGGTGAGGCCGGGGCCGGGGTGTCCCGGCCCCGCTGTCCTCATGCCGTGCGGTGCACCTTCGAGTTGGATGCCTGAGCGCGGGGGCGGACCACCAGGAGGTCGATGTTGACGTGGCTGGGGCGGGTGACCGCCCAGTTGATCGTGTCGGCCACGTCGTCGGCGGTGAGGGGGGCGTCCACGCCCGCGTAGACCTTGGCGGCCTTGTCCGTGTCGCCGCGGAAGCGGGTGGTGGCGAACTCCTCGGTCTTGACCATGCCCGGGGCGATCTCGATGACGCGGACCGGGGTGCCGACGATCTCCAGGCGCAGGGTCTCGGCCAGGACGTGTTCGCCGTGCTTCGCGGCCACGTAACCGCCGCCGCCCTCGTACGTGGAGAGGCCGGCGGTCGAGGAGAGGATGACCACCGTGCCGTCGCTGCTCGCGGTGAGCGCGGGCAGCAGGGCCTGGGTCACGTTGAGCGTGCCGATGACGTTCGTCTCGTACATCTGCCGCCAGTCCTGCGGGTCACCCGTGGCGACCGGGTCGGCCCCGAGCGCGCCGCCCGCGTTGTTCACCAGGACGGCCAGGCTGCGGAAGGCGGTCGCGAACTCGTCCACCGCCGCGCGGTCGGTGACGTCCAGCGCGTAGGCCGTCGCCTGGTGGCCGGCCTCGGTGATCTCGGCGGCCAGGGCCTCGATGCGGTCCTTGCGGCGGGCGGTGAGCACGACGCGGTAGCCGGAGGCCGCCAGCTGCCGGGCGGTCGCGGCGCCGATGCCGCTGCTCGCTCCGGTGACGACGGCGATGGGGGTTGCGGCCATGGTCGGGCTCTCCTCGGACGGCTGAACGGTACGGTCGAACGGGGCCAGGATAGGCAGGTCGGACCGGGGTCAGTGGTTGCGGGGGGCGTACATGATCACGGCCATCCCGGCCAGGCAGACCAGCGCGCCGGTCACGTCCCAGCGGTCCGGCCGGTAGCCGTCGGCGACCATGCCCCAGGCGATCGAGCCCGCCACGAAGACCCCGCCGTACGCCGCGAGCACCCGCCCGAACTCGCCGTCCGGCTGGAGCGTCGCCACGAAGCCGTACGTGCCCAGCGCGACGATCCCCGCGCCGATCCAGGCCCACCCCCGGTGCTCCCGCACGCCCTGCCAGACGAGCCAGGCGCCGCCGATCTCGAAGAGCGCGGCGAGGACGAACAGGGCGATGGAGCGGAGCACGGACATGGGAGCAGGGTGCCATGGGCGGCGCGAAGCGAGACGCGCCGAACCGGTCGGTACGGCCTCGGCGCACGGCGCGCCCGTGGTGCGGGGCGACACGCTCACGATCCGGCTGCACAGCCAGAACCCGGGCCCTCGGACGTGTCCGACGCGACCGTGCGGCTGCGGGTCTCCGTGCCGCTGGCCGGCCGCCAGGAGCTGCCCGGCGCCTGCCTCCAGGAGGACCCGCAGACCGTCCTGTGCCGGACGGGCCCCCTGCGCGCCGACGGCCGCCGGTGCTGGCGCCGGGGACCCGTACGTGTTCTGAGCCGCCCCCGCCGGATTCGTACACTCTCCGCATGCCGCCGAAGCCGTCCCCCCGCCGCGCCACCCTGCTGGCCGAGATGTCCGTCGTGTCGCGGCGCTACATGGCCGCGTACGCGCTGTTCAACCAGGCCGTCGCCGACCGGCTGGGGCTGCACCCGACCGACCTCCAGTGCCTCAACCTGCTCAGCCTGGAGGCGGCGCCCGTCACCACGGGCCGGGTCGCCGAGCTGACCGGGCTCACCACCGGCTCGGCGACCCGGCTGGTGGACCGCCTGGTCCGGGCGGGTTACGTGACCCGGGCGCGGGACACCGCGGACCGGCGGCGGGTGCTCGTGGCGACGGTGCCCGAGCGCATGGCGGAGTTCGGGGCGGTGTGGAAGCGGCTGAACGGCGGCTGGGACGCGCTGTTCGACGCGTACGGCGACGACGAGGTGGCCCTGCTGCTCGGCCACATGCGGCGGACGGTGGAGCTGAGCACGACGCAGATCGCGCGCCTGCGGGAGGGCGACGCCTGACGGGCCCCCGGTCTCAGCCCGCCACCGGGCCGAAGTCGCGGACCGCCTCCGCGACGATCGCCTCGAGCCGGGCGTGGTGCGCGCCCCGCCAGTAGACCCGCCCGCACTCCGCGCACTGCGCGAACACGTCGTACGAGCGGCGCGTCCCGTGCTCCAGGTGCGGGCCCACCGTGTCCTTGTCGGCCTCCGCCAGCGGGCCGTTGCACGCCGTGCACCGGGTCCACGGGGCGAGCGCCGGGGCGAACCGTTCCAGGACGTCCCGCAGCTGCTCGTCGGGCCGGTCGCTGTAGACGTACGCGCCCGCCCACAGCTCGCGGCGGTGCAGCAGTCCGCGGTCCCGGGAGAGCAGGACGCGCCGCTCCTTCGCGGAGAGCGCGGCCAGGGCCGGGTCGCCGATGTCCTCGCTCTCGTACGCGGCGTCGACGCCGAGCAGCCGCAGCCGCCGGGCGAGGGTCCCGAGGTGGACGTCGAGCAGGAAGCGCAGGGGTGCCCCCGGCACCGGCTGCGGGCGGGGCACGGGGCGGACCTCGACCAGCTCCCCGGCGGCCGGGATGTGCGAGGCGGGGGCCGGGCGGCCGTCCACGAGGAGTTCGCCGGCCTCGGTGAGCGGGATGCCCAGGGACTCGACGACATGGCCGAGCGTGGACGAACCGTCGGTGGTCACCGCTGTCCGCCCCTGCCGGCGCCCGTGGGCCACGAAGAGCCTGAGCTGGGGGGCGACTTCGAGGTGGATCTCCGGTCCGTTCACCCGGTCAGGATGCCATCGGGGGCGGGCGGGCCGCCTGCGGATTTCAGGGCCGGAGGGCGGATTTCAGGGCCGGAAGGCGGCGGCGTGCTCGGCCGCCCAGGCGGCGAAGGGGCGGGCCGGGTGGCCGGTCAGCTTCTCGACCCCGTCGGCCACCTCGGCGGGGATGCCGTCGGTGGCGGCCCAGTAGTCGAGCAGCCCGTCGGCGACCTCGGCCGGCATGAAGGACGCCATGGACTCCTTCCAGGCGGCCGGGCTCACCTCCTGGACGGCGGCCGGGGTGCCGGAGGCGTCGGCCAGGACGCGGACCTGCTCGGCGGCGCTGAGGGACGCGGGGCCGGTGAGGTGGTACGCGGCGCCCTGGAGCGCCGGGTCGGTGAGCGCGGCGAGGGCGGCCTCGGCGATGTCGGCCTCGTGGATCGGGCTGCCCTCGCTGCGGGGGTAGGGCAGGTCGACGGGGCGCCCGGAGCGGAAGGCCCCCGCCCATCCGTACGCGTTGGTGGCGAAGGCGCCGGGACGCAGCAGGGTCGCGGTGAGCGGCGATGCGAGCATCGCCTGCTCCACGGCGTGGTGCGAGGCGGCGATGGGGTTGGCTGCCGGGTCGGGGCCCAGGACCGAGCTGGAGGAGAGCAGCACGATGTGGCGTACTCCGGCGGCCCGGGCGGCGGTGAGGAAGGCGTCGATGTGGGCGGGCTCCGCGTACAGGAAGACGGAGTCGACGCCCTCCAGGGCGGCGGCGAAGGTGCCGGGGTCGCCGAGGTCGCAGGTGACGGCGGGGACGCCGGGCGGCGGGGTCAGTTCGGCGGCGTTGCGCGAGGCGGCGCGGACGGGGTGGCCGCCCTGGTGCAGAAGGGCGGTGAGCGCGGCGCCGACGCGGCCGCGGCATCCGGTGACGAGCGTGAGCATGGGTCTCCTCGGCATGGTTGAGTGCGTCACGCATAGGTTGCGCGACGCAGGTAAATATCCAGGAGGCGGCAGCACCCGTCAAACGCATAAGTCAGGCGTCCGGGTGGAGGTCCAGCCGCCAGTCGTGGGTGAGGAGCGGGTGGCCCGGCGGGTACTCGATCTCGCACTCGCCGAGCAGCGTGAAGCCGGCCTTGCGGCAGACACCGTTCGACGGGCCGTTCTCCACGGACGGATAGGCGTGCAGATAGCGGTGCTTGCGCTCGGCGCGCGCCGCGTCGGCCACCGCGCGCGTCGCCGCCGATGCGATGCCCCGGCCCTGGAACTCCGGCAGGACCGTCCAGCCCGTCTCGTACACCTCCTGGTCCCGCCAGGGCCGCTCCCAGAAGCCGATGGTGCCCACGGCCTCCGCCTCACCGGCCAGGGCGACGCGGAACATCCGGCCCCGGCCCGTCCGGTCGGCGCTGAGCGCCACGTACCGCGCATGGCGCGCCAACAGCTGCGCCTCCGTCTCGGGCCCGCCCAGATGGTCCATCAGCTCCGGCGCGTTGGTGCGGCGGAGCAGGTCGAGGTCGTCGTCGGACCAGGGCTCGATGCGTACGGAGGATGCCGCGGCGCGCTGCACAGAGGTCATGCCCGCACTGTAGGACGCGGCACTGACAACGAAGGTCTCAGCGGGCGCCCAGCGCCGTGGGCGGGACGCCGAGCGTCGCGGTGAAGTCCCGGACCAGGTGCGCCTGGTCGCTGTAGCCGAGGTCGGCGGCGAGGCCCGCCCAGTCCACGTCCGGGTCCGCCCCGGCGCGTTCCAGCGCCTCGTGGATGCGGTAGCGCAGGATGACCCACTTGGGGCCGACCCCCACGTACGCGGCGAACAGCCGTTGCAGCGAGCGCGCCGACACGCCCTCGGCGCGGGCGAGTCCGTCGACGCGCAGGATCGTCCGGTCGGTGCGGACCAGGTCCACGAGGGCCATCGCGAGGTCGGCGCGCGGGTCGGGCTCGGGGCCGAGCGCCAGCAGGTACGCGTCCATCGCGGCGACCCGTTCGTCCTCGTCCGCCGGGTCCAGCACGGCGGCGGGCGGGGTGAGCGGCGCGGGCGGCGCTGGCGGCGCTGGTGGCGCGAACACGTCGGCCGCCGGGAGCCGCCGGCCGGTCCACCGCGAGACGGGCGCCCCGGGCGCGAACGGCCGGAATCCGCCCGGCCGGAACTGCACCCCGCAGACCCGCCCGCGCCCCTCCAGCTTCTGCGTGAACAGCTCCAGGCCGATGCCCGCGACCTCGGCGTACCCCGCGTCCTCGTCGCCGCAGCCCGCGTACCGCTCGAAGACGAGGTTGACGCTCGGGTGCGGGACGAGATGCGAGGCGTACGGCTGGGAGAGGTCCCAGTCGATCAGCCAGTAGTGCTCCAGATACGGCCGCAGTTCGGGCGCGGGCTCGCGGCGCCGGAACTGTACGTGCGCGAACAGCTCGGGCGCGTCGACGATGCCCCGGGTGTCGCGCCGAGGACCTTCGTGACCGGACACGACGCGAGATCCTAGGGCTGCTCCCCGCCCTCGGCCAGTCGCGCGGCCTGCTGGGTGTACGGGGACGGCGGGGCGGGATGCCTGCGCCGCCACCAGGTGCTGGCGGCCGTGTAGAGACCGCTGGCGAGGAGCAGCGCGGGGATGGACAGGGTCAGGAGTGTGTCGCCCATGGCAGCCTCCTTGGGGAGGGCGGTGCCTCCTCCATCGGCAGGGCGGAGGGGCCGACTGAAGATCACTCTTCGGCCATTGAATGGCCGGATACGGCTGGCCGACATCTGTCCGTCGAGCACATGACCGCAGGTGGGCGCGGTGTTGACGGCTTCAGCGCGCCGGCGCGCGGCACTGGGCGACCTCCGCCAGGTACTCGCTCATCGCGTCGCGGTTGCGTACGAGGACGTCGATCCGTTCGCTCAGCCGGTCCCGTTCGGTGGTCAGCAGGGCCAGCATCTCCGGTGTGGCGTCCGGGAAGTGGATCGAGCGGGGCTTGTCCAGGCACGGCAGGATCTGCTTGATGATGCGGGTGGGGAGCCCCGCGTCCAGCAGGCCGCGGATCTGGTTGACCCGGTCCACGTAACGCTCGTCGTACTCGCGGTACCCGTTCGGCCCCCGGTCGGGGACGATCAGCCCCTGCTCCTCGTAGTAGCGCAGCAGACGGCGGGACGCGCCCGTGCGGCGCGACAGTTCACCGATCCTCATCCCGCCGAAGCTACCCGGCACCTGGCGGCTTGACCATCACACCAATGTGAACGTTTCAGGATGCCGCCATGACCACCACGCCCTCCGAGGCCGGGCCTCGTACGCGCCCGGGCGGCCTGCCCTGGCCGGCCCTGCTCGCGCTGTCGACCGCCGTCTTCATCACCAGCCTGACCGAGACCCTGCCCGCCGGGGTGCTGCCCAGGATGGCGGACTCGCTGGACGTCGGCCCGGGCGCCGCCGGCCAGTCCGTCACCGTCTACGCGGCCGGTACGGCCCTGACCGCCATCCCGCTCGCCGGGGCGACGGCGTCCGTCCCGCGCAAACCCCTGCTGCTCGGCGCCATGGCCGTCTTCCTGGTGGCCAACACGCTGACCGCCGCCGCGCCGGGGTACGCCGTCCTGCTCGCGGCCCGGTTCCTCGCGGGGGTGGCCGCCGGCCTGGCGTGGGCGATCCTCGCCGGGTACGCCCGCCGCATCGCCCCCGCCGGATCGGAGGGGCGCGCCATCGCCGTCGCGATGACCGGCATCCCCGTGGCGCTGTCCCTGGGCGTCCCCGCCGGCACCCTGATCGGCGAACAGGTCGGCTGGCGGGCCGCGTTCGGCGCCGTCTCGCTGGCCACCCTCGCCGTCCTCGGCTGGATCGGCGCGTCCGTCCCGGCGGTGGGGCGGCCCGCCGAAGGGCCCGGCGGGGACCGGCCCGGACTGCGCCGGACCCTGGCGGTGCCCGGGGTCGCGGCGGTCATGGCGACCGTGGCCCTCTTCGTCCTCGGGCACACGGTCGTCTACGCGTACGTCGCCCCCTATCTGCGGCACGCGGGGCTCGGGCCGGAGACCGACGCGGTGCTCCTGGTCTTCGGGGCCGCGTCCCTGCTGAGCATCTGGGGTGTCGGACGCCTTGTCGACCGCCGGCCGCGCGCCCTGATGCTGGCGGGCGCGGCGCTGTTCACGCTCGCCACCGCGGCCCTCGCCGTCACCGGCGCGCACCCGGTCGTCTGGGCCGCCGCCGTCCTGTGGGGCCTGGGCTGGGGCGGCGCGCCGACCCTGCTTCAGACCGCGGCCGGGCGGGCCGCCGGCCGGCACGGCGCGGCCGCCGCCGACACCGCGCAGGCGGCTCTGGTCACCCTGTGGAACGCGGCGATGGCCCTCGGCGGTGTCGTCGGCGGCCTCCTGCTCGACCGGTCGGGCGCCGGTGCGGTCGCCGCTACGGCCGCCGTGCTCGGGGCGGCGGCGCTGCTCGTCGTCGCCGGGGGGCGGCGGCACGCGTTCCCGGGGGCGTGAAAGGGCCGGTCGGCGGTCGGGCCCGTGTCGCCACGGCGTACGTCCGCCCGGTCGAGGGCGCGCAGACGGGGCGGGTCCATCGGGTGTGGCAGCCGGGAGCGGCCCGAACGCCCCCGGTCAGGGCCAGACCAGGCAGTACGCCTGATGCCCCGCGTCGTGCAGCCGGTGGCTGAAGTCCTGCCACTCGTGGAGCAGCTGGTAGACGTTGAACGCGTCGCTCGGGCCGCCGCGGTCCGGGACCGTGGACCAGATGAAGGCGGCGGCGCCCACCGACTCCTCGCCGACGCCGCGCAGCGGGTCGACGACCGTCATCGGGAGCTTGACCACCGCGTAGTCGGGGTGCAGGACGACCAGTTCCAGCGGGGGGACCTTGTGCAGAGGTATGCCCTGGATGCCGGTGAGGACCATCGCGGCCACCGTCTCCGGCTTGATCTTGGTGAACATGCCGCCCATGCCCAGCTCGTCGCCGCCGAGTTCCTCGGGGCGCATGGAGATGGGCACGCGTGCCGCGGTGGCTCCGTCGGGAGCACCGAAATATTTGTAGGTCACCCCCACCCGGCCACCACTTCCGCTCCCGGCTCCGCCGCCTGTCCGCGCCTCACCGGCCTGTATGCCCTGCGTGTGCTCGGCCTCGCGCCGCCGGTGCCGGCCCCGCCGGGCAGGCTCGGGCCCCGGGCCGTCCATCCCTTCGCCCACTCCGCCACCGCGATGCATATCTCATCCACCCGACTACTCACTAGGAGGCACAGCCCCCGCCGCGCAACCCGATCATCGTGTCAGTGACCTCCCCCACGGGCGTGCGGTGAAACACCTGTCCGCAAAGACCGTCCGTGGCTCTGACACCATGGCATGTGTGAGCTTTCCCTATGACGCCCCAGTTTCGCAGACGCTTTTCGACCGCGCGTCCCTCGTGACGCCCGGCGGCGTGAACTCTCCTGTCCGTGCCTTCCGGGCCGTGGGCGGTACGCCCCGGTTCATGGTGTCCGGTACCGGTCCGTACCTGACCGACGCCGACGGCCGTGAGTACGTCGACCTCGTGTGCTCGTGGGGGCCGATGATCCTCGGCCACTCCCACCCCGAGGTGATCGCCGCAGTCCAGGAGGCCGTCGCACGCGGCACCTCGTTCGGTACGCCCGGCGAGGGCGAGGTCGCGCTCGCCGAGGAGATCGTCGCGCGCGTCGAGCCGGTCGAGCAGGTGCGGCTGGTGTCGTCGGGGACCGAGGCGACGATGTCCGCGATCCGCCTCGCCCGCGGTTTCACCGGCCGGGCCAAGGTCGTGAAGTTCGCCGGCTGCTACCACGGCCACGTGGACGCCCTGCTCGCCGCGGCCGGGTCCGGCGTCGCGACCTTCGGGCTTCCGGACACCCCCGGGGTCACCGGCGCGCAGGCGGGCGACACGATCGTGCTGCCGTACAACGACCTGGAGGCCGTGCGCGCCGCGTTCGCCGCGCAGCCCGGCGAGATCGCCTGCGTGATCACCGAGGCGTCGCCCGGCAACATGGGCGTCGTCCCGCCGCTGGACGGATTCAACGCGGGGCTCAAGGAGCTCTGCGCCGCCAACGGGGCGCTGTACATCTCCGACGAGGTGATGACCGGATTCCGTACGTCGAAGGCCGGCTGGTACGGCGTCGACGGGGTCCGCCCGGACCTGATGACCTTCGGCAAGGTCATGGGCGGCGGCTTCCCGGCCGCGGCGTTCGGCGGGCGCGCCGACGTGATGGCGCACCTGGCCCCGGCCGGCCCGGTCTACCAGGCGGGCACGCTGTCCGGGAACCCGGTCGCCACCGCCGCCGGGCTCGCGCAGCTGCGACTCCTTGACGATGCCGCGTACGCGAAGGTGAACGCGGTCTCCGCCGAGATCCGGGGCCTGGTGAGCGCCGCCCTGGACAAGGAGGGCGTCGCGCACACCGTGCAGGCGGCCAGCAACATGTTCTCCGTGTTCTTCACGGACGGGCCCGTCCGCGACTACGAGGACGCCAAGCGGCAGGAAGCCTTCCGCTTCACCCCGTTCTTCCACTCGATGCTGGCGCAGGGCGTCTACCTCCCGCCGTCCGCGTTCGAGTCGTGGTTCGTGTCCACCGCCCACGACACGCAGGCCGTCGAGCGCATCGCCGCCGCCCTGCCCGCCGCCGCCCGCGCCGCCTCGGAGGCCACCGCATGAGCGAGAAGAATCCCGACGACATCACCGTGGTCCACCTGATGCGCCACGGCGAGGTGCACAACCCGGAGGGCGTGCTGTACGGCCGCCGGGCCGGGTACCACCTCTCCGAGCTGGGCCGGCAGATGGCCGACCGGGTCGCCGAGCACCTGGAGAAGCGCGACATCACGTACGCCGTCGCCTCCCCGCTGGAGCGTGCCCAGGAGACCGCGACCCCGATCGCCAAGGCGCACGGCCTGGACCTCGCCACGGACGAACGGCTCATCGAGGCCGCCAACGTCTTCGAGGGCAAGACCTTCGGCGTCGGCGACGGCGCGCTGCGCAAGCCGGACAACTGGAAGCACCTGACGAACCCGTTCCGCCCGTCCTGGGGCGAGCCGTACATCGAGCAGGTCGTCCGCATGATGGGCGCGCTCGACGCGGCCCGGGACGCGGCCCGGGGGCACGAGGCGGTCTGCGTCAGCCACCAGCTGCCGATCTGGATCGTCCGCAGCTTCGTGGAGCGGCGCCGGCTCTGGCACGACCCGCGCAAGCGGCAGTGCACCCTCGCCTCGCTGACCAGCTTCACGTACCGGGGCGACAAGATCGTCTCCGTCGGCTACTCGGAGCCGGCGCGCGATCTGGTCCCGGCGCATCTGCGGGCCGGCGCGAAGCCGGTGAAGGGCGCGTCGAAGGGCTTCGGCGCGTAGCCCCCGATCGGCGGCCCACGTATTCGGTTCTGTGTTCGGTCAACGTCCGGGGCTGGTTTCGTAAAGAATTTTGTGCTATCCGGGGGAACCTCCGTGTGGCTCCTCCCATCTAAGCGATTGCCAGTTTGTATGGACTTAAGGCAAAACGACCGCAGATGGGAAGCCGCATGCGTGAGATCAGCCGAAGGGGATTGCTCGGAGCCGGTCTCGGTGCCGCGGCCGCCGCCGGAATGGCGGGGTGCGGCACCACCGGCTCCGCCGGACCCGGCGCCGGAGACGGAAGCCCGAGCCCGGACAAGGGCGCAGCCGGCCAGAAGGCGGCCGGCGGAACCTCGAAGGGCACCGGGAACAAGAAGGACGTCCGCGCCATCGGCGACGGTTCCACCGCCTACACCGGCAAGCAGCCGAAGCAGCCGCAGGCCCCCGTGCCGCTGGAACCCGGGCAGAAGCCGCCGCAGTTCGTGATCTTTTCCTGGGACGGGGCCGGCGAGGTCGGCAACGGACTCTTCCCGCGCTTTCTGGAACTCGCCCGGGAACACGACGCGTCGATGACCTTCTTCCTCTCCGGCCTCTATCTCCTGCCGGAATCGAAGAAAACGCTCTACCGCCCGCCGAACAACCCCGTCGGCGCCTCCGACATCGGCTATCTCACCGATGCCCACCTCAAGGAGACGCTGAAGAACGTCCGGCAGGCATGGCTCGACGGCCACGAGATCGGCACCCACTTCAACGGGCATTTCTGCGCCGGATCCGGATCGGTCGGCAACTGGACCCCCGCCCAGTGGCAGAGCGAAATCGACCAGGCGATCTCCTTCGTCACCCAATGGCGCACCAACACCGGCTGGAACGACGAGGAATCGCTCCCCTTCGATTACCGCAAGGAACTCGTCGGCGGCCGCACCCCCTGTCTCCTCGGCCAGGACAATCTGCTGCCCACCGCCAAGAAGCTCGGCTGGCGCTACGACGCCAGCTCGCCCGGCGGCACCCAGGTCTGGCCCGTCAAGCGCCAGGGCGTCTGGGACCTGCCGCTCCAGGGCATCCCCTTCCCCGGGCACACCTTCGAGGTCCTCTCCATGGACTACAACATCCTCGCCAACCAGTCGCAGAACTCCACCAAGGGAATGCCCTCCCGCTATCCCGGCTGGCGCGAACAGGCCACGCAGTCCTACCTGAGCGGATTCAAGCGCGCCTACGAGACGAACCGCGCGCCCTTCTACATCGGAAACCACTTCGAGGAGTGGAACGGCGGCATCTATATGGACGCCGTCGAAGAAGCGCTCAAGCACATCGCCGGGAAACCGGATGTGCGCCTCGTCTCCTTCCGGCAGTTCGTCGACTGGCTCGACGTCCAGGACCCGGCGGTCCTCGACAAGCTCCGTACACTCCAGGTCGGCGAAGCACCCGCGGGCGGCTGGAACACCTTCTTTAAACGAGCCTGACAACGGGCTTTACGGGCACCGAGGGGGGCGCCCAAGATCCCCGCAACGGCCATGCGAAACTTTTCACATGAGCCATGGCCGCGCACCCCGACGCCGCTTCACGCTGCTCGCCGCCCCCCTGGCGGCCGCCGCGCTCGCACTGACGCTGACCGCGTGCGACTCCGGCAGCAAGACCAGCGGCGGCGGCGACACCAACTTCGTCACGGGCAACGGCGGCATCGCCACCGCGCCCAAGGGCGAGCGCGCCGACGCACCGGAGCTCGACGGCGAGACCGTGGACGGCAAGCAGCTCGATCTCGCCGACTACAAGGGCAAGATCATCGTCCTCAACGCCTGGGGCTCGTGGTGCGCCCCCTGCCGGCTCGAAGCCAAGTACTTCAAGCAGGTCGCCGAGGCCACCAAGGACAAGGGCGTGCAGTTCGTGGGCATCAACACCCGCGACAACTCCAAGAGCAACGCCGTGGAGTTCGAGAAGGCCCACGGGACGCCCTACCCCAGCTTCTACGACCGGACGGGGAAGCTCCTGCTGCGCTTCCCCAAGGGCACGTTCAGGCTCCAGTCCATCCCGTCGACCGTCGTCATCGACCGGGACGGCAAGCTCGCCGCCCGCTTCGTCGGCCCGATGGACGACACCGATCTGCACAAGATGCTCGACCCGCTGATCGCGGAGAAGTGATCAGGTGAGCACCCTCGCCGCCGCCATGCAGAACAACACCGTGCTCAACGGTGCCCTGCTGGTCGCCCTGCCCATCGCCCTGCTCGGCGGGCTCGTCTCGTTCTTCTCGCCCTGCGTCCTGCCGCTCGTCCCCGGCTACCTCAGCTACGTCACCGGGGTCAGCGGCGCCGACCTCGCCGAGGCCCGGCGCGGCCGGATGGTCGCGGGCGCCTCGCTGTTCGTCGCCGGCTTCACCGCCGTCTTCGTCTCCGGCGGCGCCCTCTTCGGCTACTTCGGCGACACCCTCCAGGCCAACAGCGGGCCCCTCACCAAGGTGCTGGGCGTGCTGATGATCCTCATGGGCGCCTTCTTCATGGGCCTCATGCCGTGGATGACGCAGCGCGAGTTCCGTATCCACCGGAAGCCGGTGACCGGCCTGGTCGGCGCCCCGCTGCTCGGCGCCCTCTTCGGCATCGGCTGGACCCCGTGCCTCGGGCCCACGCTCAGCTCGGTGTCCATCCTCGCGATGAACCAGGGCACCGCGGGACGCGGCGCCATACTGACCGTGGCCTACTGCCTGGGCCTGGGCATCCCCTTCGTGCTCGCCGCCGTCGCCTTCCGCAAGGCGCTCGGCGCGTTCGGCTGGGTCAAGCGCCACTACGCCTGGGTCATGCGCATCGGCGGCGGAATGATGATCGTGACCGGGCTGCTCCTGCTCACAGGCGCGTGGGGCAGCATGATGCAGGAACTACAGGGCTGGTCCGACGGCTTCCAGGTGGGGATCTGAGTACCCATGAGCAACACCACCTCCAACCCCTCCCAGGAGCGGGACCAGGAGAACGCAGCTGAGCTCGGCGCCGCCGGCTCCCAGCTCTCCACCGCCCCCCGCGAGGAGACCCTGGCGAACCTCCCCGCCATGGGCGTCATCGGCTGGATCCGCTGGTTCTGGCGCCAGCTCACCTCCATGCGGGTCGCACTGATCCTGCTCTTCCTGCTCTCGCTCGGCGCCATCCCCGGCTCGCTGATCCCGCAGAACAGCGTGGACGAGCTGAAGGTGCAGACGTTCAAGGACGCGCACACCGTCGTCACGCCGATCTACGAGAAGCTCCAGTTCTTCGACGTCTACAGCTCGGTGTGGTTCTCCGCGATCTACATCCTGCTGTTCGTCTCGCTCATCGGCTGCATCGTCCCGCGCACCGCCACCTTCGTCGGCCAGCTCCGCAGCCGCCCGCCGGGCGCGCCCAAGCGCCTCACCCGGCTCCCCGCGTACACCACCTGGCGCACCGAGGCCGAGCCGGAGAAGGTCCACGAGGCCGCGCTCGCGATCGTCCGCAAGCGCCGCTACCGGGCCCACCTCGCCGGGGACGCCGTCGCCGCCGAGAAGGGCTACCTCCGCGAGGCCGGCAACCTGATCTTCCACCTCGCGCTCATCGTGATGCTCGTCGCCTTCGCCTGGGGCCAGCTCTTCAAGTACGAGGGCGCCAAGCTGGTCGTCGAGGGCGACGGGTTCTCCAACACGATCACCCAGTACGACAACTTCAAGTCCGGCTCGCTCTACGACGACGAGTCGCTGACCCCGTTCAGCTTCACCCTGGACGACTTCATCGGCACGTACGAGCGCAAGGGGCCGCAGATCGGCACCCCGCGTACGTACGAGGCGCGCGTGACCTTCTCCGACGGCGCGTACGGCAAGCCGGAGAAGAGGGTCATCAAGGTCAACGAACCCCTCGTCGTCAACGGCACCAAGGTCTACCTCAACGCCCACGGCTACGCGCCCGTCGTCTCCGTCAAGGACGGCCGGGGCAAGGAGGTCTACAAGGCCGCCGTCCCGCTGCTGCCGATCGACAACAACGTCACGTCGAGCGGCGCCATCAAGGTGCTCGACGGCTACCGGAACAAGAACGGCAAGATCGAGCAGCTGGGCTTCCAGGCGTTCTTCGTGCCGACCTTCGCGGGCAACGGCAAGGGCACGATGTTCTCGCAGTTCCCCGCCGCCGACTTCCCGGTCCTCGCGCTCAACGGCTTCCACGGCTCCATCGGCGTCGACTCCGGCATCGCGCAGAACGTGTACCAGCTGGACACGAGCAAGATGAAGGAGTTCAAGGGCGCCGACGGCAAGCAGCTCAAGCAGCGCCTCCTCGTCGGCGAGACGATGAAGCTGCCCGACGGGGCCGGCTCCATCACCTTCGAGGGCCTCCAGGAGTGGGCGAGCTTCCAGATCTCCGAGCAGCCTGCCAGCGGCTGGGCGCTCGCCGGCGCCGTGGCCGCCATCGCCGGTCTCGCCGGCTCCCTGTTCATCCAGCGCCGACGCGTCTGGATCCGGGCCGTGCGCGGCGCCGACGGCGTCACCGTGGTCGAGATGGCCGGGCTCGGCCGCAGCGAGTCCGCGAAGCTTCCCGAGGAGCTGGCCGACCTCGCGGTCACGCTCAACGCCGAGGCGCCCACCGCGCCCGGCACCGACAGCGACGTCGCCGAGGCGTCCTCCGTAGAACCCGCCGAAGGGGCTGAGAAGTGAATCTCGCCGCCGCAACCAACGAGAATCTGGCACACACCAGCAATGTGCTGATCTATTCGTCGATGGCCGTGTACACCCTGGCCTTCTTCGCGCACATCGCGGAGTGGGTGTTCGGCAGCCGCTCCAAGGTCGGCCGCACCGCCGCCGAGCTGACCGCCGAGCAGGGCTCCGCCGGCACGGTGAAGGTCCAGGTCGCCACCCAGGGCGGCGGCACCGCCGTCCTGGAGAAGCCCAAGGTCATCACCCGGTCCGCGACCGGCTCGCGGGACGTCCCGGACGGGCCCGGCGCGGCCGGCGGCACCTTCAAGGGCGACCTCTACGGGCGGATGGCGGTCTCGCTGACCGTCCTCGCGTTCCTGGTCGAGGCCGGCGGCGTCGTCGCCCGCGCGCTGTCCGTGCAGCGCGCGCCCTGGGGCAACATGTACGAGTTCTCCATCACCTTCTCCACGGTGGCGGTCGGCGCGTACCTGATCCTGCTCGCGCTGAAGAAGAACGTCCGCTGGATGGGCCTGATCCTGGTCACGGCCATCCTGCTGGACCTCGGCCTCGCGACCACGGTGCTCTACACCTCCAGTGACCAGCTGGTGCCCGCGCTCCACTCGTACTGGCTGTGGATCCACGTCTCCACGGCGATCATCTGCGGCGCCGTGTTCTTCATCGGCGGCATCGGCACCCTGATCTACCTCTTCCGCGACAGCTACGAGAACAAGATCGCGAATGGCGGGGAGCCGGGCTCCTTCGCGCAGTCCGTGCTCTCCCGGATGCCGTCCGCGTCGAGCCTCGACAAGTTCTCGTACCGGGTCAACGCGGCCGTCTTCCCGCTCTGGACGTTCACGATCATCGCGGGCGCGATCTGGGCCGGGGACGCCTGGGGCCGCTACTGGGGCTGGGACCCCAAGGAGGTCTGGTCCTTCATCACCTGGGTCGCGTACGCCGCCTACCTGCACGCCCGCGCCACCGCCGGCTGGAAGGGCCGCAAGGCCGCCTACCTGGCCCTGATCGCCTTCGGCTGCTGGATCTTCAACTACTACGGCGTCAACATCTTCGTCACCGGCAAGCACTCGTACGCCGGCGTCTGACGCACACCACGACGACACCGCCTGCCCGCCACCGGTCCGCCGGGGCGGGCAGCGGGCTTTCCCCGGGGGAGGGGCAGCGCATGACCATGCACGACGACCAGGTGGACGTGACCCCCCGGACCGTCGCGGCCCTGATCCGCGAGCAGTTCCCGCAGTGGGCCGGCGAGGCCGTCCGCCCCCTGGCCTCCAGCGGCACGATGAACACCATCTTCCGCATCGGCGACGGCCTCTCCGCCCGCTTCCCGCTGCACCGGGCCGCCCCCGCCGAGGCGCTGGCCGCCCTCGAACAGGAGGCCCGGGCGGCCGCGGAGCTGGCACGCGCCACCCGCTTCCCCGTCCCGGAACCGGTCGCCCTCGGCGCGCCCGGCCCCGGCTACCCCATGCCCTGGGCCGTCCAGACCTGGCTGCCCGGGACCAACGCCTTCGACGCCGACCCGGGCGGCTCCGACGCCTTCGCCCAGGACCTCGCGGACTTCGTCGCCGGCCTCCGCGACGCGGACACCCGGGGGCGGACCTTCGGCGGCGGGGGGCGCGGCGGGGTGATCGCCGACCACGACGGCTGGATGGCCACCTGCTTCGCGGGGAGCGAGGGCCTGCTCGACGTGGCCCCGCTGCGCACCCTGTGGACCGGCTTCCGGGAGCTGCCGCGTACGAGCCCGGACGTGATGAGCCACGGAGACCTGATCCCCGGCAACGTCCTGGTCCTGGACGGTCGGCTCGGCGGCGTCCTCGACACCGGCGGCTTCGGCCCGGCCGACCCGGCCCTGGACCTGGTCGGCGCCTGGCACCTGCTGGGCCCGGGCCCTCGCGAGGTGTTCCGCCGGGCGCTGGGCTGCGACGACCTCGACTGGGAGCGCGGCCGGGCCTGGGCGTTCGAGCAGGCGATGGGCCTGGTCTGGTACTACGCGGAGAGCAACCCGGTGATGAGCACCCTGGGCCACCGCACCCTGGCCCGGCTCCTGGACCCGGTGGGCGCCGCCTAGGAGGCTTCCTCCGTGCCGTTCTCGCGGCGCTTCAGCTCCTCCTCGCGGCGGCGCAGGTCCGCCTCCCAGTCCTTGAGGAGCGCCTCGTCCTTCTTGTTCTCCTCCTTCAGCGACTTCAGGAAGTCCGGGTTGTCGTCCGGAGCGACCCACTGCTGACGGTGGTTGCGGTGCCACTCGGAGGGCGTACGGCCTCCGGCGGGCGCCTGGCGGACCTTGCCCGCGGCCAGCCACACGATCGGGCCGACGATCCAGAACAGCAGGATGATGAAGACCCAGGCGATCTTCGGCAGGTGCTTGGCCTCGTCCTCCGGGGTGTTCAGGCAGTCGATGAACGCGAAGATCGTCAGCGCCAGCGGCAGAAGGTAGATCAGGGCCCGGAGCATGGTGGAAAGGTCCCCCGAGGAGAGTTGGCGGGGCTTTGCCCCGCCCCGGTGACGGGCCCAGAGTAGCCGGTGGCCGATACTGGTTCTCATGGCTTACGACGATCTTCGATCCCTCCTCCGGGCTCTGGAGCGCGAGGGCGAGCTCAAGCGCATCAAGGCCGAGGTCGACCCGTATCTGGAGGTCGGTGAGATCGTCGACCGGGTGAACAAGGCCGGCGGGCCCGCGCTGCTCTTCGAGAACGTCAAGGGGTCCTCGATGCCCTTGGCCATGAACGTCTTCGGCACCGACAAGCGGCTGCTCAAGGCGCTCGGGCTGAAGTCCTACGGTGAGATCGGCGACAAGATCGGCGGGCTGCTCAGGCCCGAGCTGCCGCACGGGTTCGTCGGGGTGCGGGAAGCCTTCGGGAAGCTCGGGTCGATGGTGCACGTCCCGCCGAAGAAGGTGAAGGGCGAGAACGCGCCGGTCCAGGAGGTCGTCCTCACCGGCGACGACGTGGACCTGGACCTGCTGCCCGCGCTGTTCACCTGGCCCAAGGACGGCGGCTCCTTCTTCAACCTGGGGCTCACCCACACCAAGCACCCCGAGACCGGCATCCGCAACCTCGGCCTCTACCGGCTCCAGCGGCACGACCGGCGCACCATCGGGATGCACTGGCAGATCCACAAGGACAGCCGCAACCACTACCAGGTCGCCGCCCGGCGCGGGGAGCGGCTGCCCGTCGCCATCGCGTTCGGCGCGCCGCCCGCCGTCACGTACGCCTCCACCGCGCCGCTGCCCGAGGACATCGACGAGTACATGTTCGCCGGGTTCCTCCAGGGCAAGCGGATCGAGATGGTCGACTGCAAGACCGTGCCGCTCCAGGTGCCGGCCCACGCCGAGGTCGTCATCGAAGGGTGGCTGGAGCCCGGCAAGACGCTGCCCGAGGGGCCGTTCGGCGACCACACCGGGTTCTACACCCCGCAGGAACCGTTCCCCGCACTGACGATCGACTGCGTGACCATGCGGAAGCGGCCGCTGCTCCAGTCCATCGTGGTCGGCCGGCCGCCGACCGAGGACGGGCCGCTCGGGCGGGCCACCGAGCGCTTCTTCCTGCCGCTGCTGAAGATCATCGTGCCGGACATCGTGGACTACCACCTGCCGGAGTCCGGGGGCTTCCACAACTGCGCGATCGTCTCGATCGACAAGAAGTACCCGAAGCACGCGCAGAAGGTGATGAGCGCGATCTGGGGCGCGCACATGATGTCGCTGACGAAGCTGATCGTCGTCGTGGACTCGGACTGCGACGTCCACGATCTGCACGAGGTGTCCTGGCGGGCCCTCGGCAACACGGACTACGCCCGCGACCTGGTGGTCACCGAGGGCCCCGTCGACCACCTCGACCACGCCTCGTACCAGCAGTTCTGGGGCGGCAAGGCGGGCATCGACGCGACGCGGAAGTGGCCCGAGGAGGGGTACACGCGGGACGGGGGCTGGCCCGACATGGTCGAGTCGGACCCGGAGACGGCGGCGATGGTCGACCGCCGGTGGAAGGAATACGGACTGTGAGCGCCGCCGAAGCAACCCTGGGGTCAGGGCCCGCGCAACCGAGCAGCAAGGTGAAAGCCTTCCTGCGGCTCGTGATGATCGAGCACTCCGTCTTCGCGCTGCCCTTCGCGTACATCGCCGCGCTGACCGCGATGTTCCGGGACGGCGGGTCGGTCCAGTGGGGCACGCTGCTGCTCGTGACGGTCGCGATGGTCGGGCTGCGGACGTTCGCGATGGCCGCGAACCGGATCATCGACCGCGAGATCGACGCCCGCAATCCGCGCACCGCGGGCCGTGAGCTGGTGACCGGTGCGGTGTCGGTGAAGTCGGCGTGGACGGGGGCGCTCGTCGCCGTCGTCGTGTTCCTCGGGGCCGCCGCCCTGCTGAACCCGCTCTGCCTGGCGCTGGCGCCGGTCGCGGTGATCCCGATGGTGGTCTACCCGTACGGCAAGCGGTTCACGAACTTCCCGCACGCCATCCTGGGGCTCGCCCAGGCGATGGGCCCGGTCGGGGCCTGGCTCGCGGTGACCGGCAGCTGGTCGTGGGACGCGGTCATCCTGGGGCTCGCCGTCGGCATCTGGATCGGCGGCTTCGACCTGATCTTCGCCTGCCAGGACGTGCAGGCCGACCGGGCGCACGGCGTGCTGTCCTTCCCCGCGCGCTTCGGCATCCCGGCCGCGCTGTGGGGCGCGCGGGTGTGCCACGCGGTGACGACGGGCCTGCTGGTCTGGTTCGGCCTCGCCACGGACGCGGAGGTCTTCTACTGGATCGGCATGGTGATCGTCTCGGTCGCCTTCGTGTACGAGCACCGGGTGGTGCGCCCGCACGACCTGTCCCGGCTGAACCGGGCGTTCTTCTCGGTCAACGGCTTCATCGGCATCGCGCTGTTCGTGTGCGCGCTGCTGGATCTGGTGGTGCGCGGGCTCACGGTGTGAGTGCGCGCGGGGCGGTGGGTCGGCGCAGCGCGAAGGCCGCCACCACCCCGCCTATCAGCCCGAAGAGGTGGCCCTGCCAGCTGACGCCAGGGTCGGTGGGCAGGACGCCCTGGAGCAGCGAGCCGTACACCGCGGCGACGACCAGGCCGACGACCACGTCGAGCGGGCGGCGATCCACGAAGCCGCGGACCAGCAGGTAGCCGAAGAGGCCGAAGACCACGCCCGACGCGCCGAGCGTCACGGTGTTCTCGGGGGCGGTGAGCCAGACGCCGAGGCCGCCGATCAGGATCACGGTGAGCACGGCGCCGGCGAAGCGGCGCAGCCCGCCGAGGGCGGCTATGAAGCCCAGGACCAGCAGCGGGACGCTGTTGGACGCGACATGGTCCCAGCCGTCGTGGAGGAACGCGGCGGGCACGATGTCGAGCAGTTCGCCGGGCTCGCGGGGGGAGATGCCGTGGTCGTCCAGGGCGTGGCCGGTGGCGAGGTCGACGGCCTCCAGGGCCCAGAGCAGCGCGATCCAGCCGAGCATGACCGCTCCGGCCACGAGAGCCCGGTCCCCGGTCCTCGTCCGTACGTCGTCCATCGCAGGACACCCCCTTCACCCGACGGAACGTGCCGGGCCCCTCGGACGGTTCCGCGTGCGGTGCGCCGGATAGGCTCGGGGGTGTGGATTCCCGGTCTTCAGTGAGTCAGCAGCAGCGAATGCCTTGGATTGTCGGGGTTTCCGGCGCTTCGGGCACGCCTTTCGCCGCCGCGGTGCTGCGCGGGCTGCTGGCGGCCGGCGAGAGCGTGGACCTGGTCGTGAGCCGGGCCTCGCGGCTGACGATCCTGGACGAGACCGGGATCTCCTACCGCGACGCGCACTGGCGCGAGGACCTGGCGGCCTGGCTGGCGCGGGGTGCGGACGGCAAGCCGGAGACCTTCGACGTGGATCTGTCGGGCGTACGCCACTGGGCGGCCGGTGATCTGGCCGCGGGTCCGTCCTCGGGTTCGTACCCGGCGAAGGGGATGCTGATCGTCCCGGCCTCGACGGCGTGCGTGGCGGGGGTGGCGCTCGGGCTGTCGAAGGACCTGTTGCAGCGGGCGGCGAGCGTGACGCTCAAGGAGCGGCGGAAGCTGGTGGTCGCGGTCCGGGAGACGCCGTTGAGCGGGCAGACGCTGAAGCAGCTGGTGGCCCTGGACGAGGCGGGCGCGGTCGTGCTGCCCGCCTCGCCGGGCTTCTACGCGGGTGCGACGCACATCCAGGATCTGGTGGACTTCGTCGCGGGGCGGGTGCTGGACGCGGCGGGGGTGCCGCACCGGCTGTACCGCCGTTGGGAGGGGGAGCTGGGTGGCGGCTCCCCGGGCTGACGGGGTGATCCGGGCTTTCCGGAGGGTCAGCGCTTCTTGGGCGCGCGCCGGGGGCCGCGGGTGCGGTCGACCCGGAGGGCGGCGGCGGGGTGGTGGGCACGCGAGCGGTTGGCCAGGTCCTGAAGCTCGCGCATGCGGGCGTAGGCCATCTCGATCGTGTACACGGTGTCGTCACTCCTGAAGATTCGTAAGCGATTTTTGGTTGTGCGAGAAGATTTGCAGGCGTCAATGCCTGTGTGCCTTGGATTCTACACGTAGACTTGCGGTACTGCTGAACAATGGAAGGTTTCAGTCACATGGACGCGGTGGACAGGCAGCTCATCCAGGCCCTCCGGGAGAACGGCAGGGCCTCGTACGCCGAGCTGGGGCGGCTCGTCGGGCTCTCCGGGCCCAGCGTCACCGACCGCATCAACCGGCTGGAATCCGCCGGTGTCATCACGGGCTACCGCGCCACCGTCAACGCGGCCTCGCTCGGTCTCGGCGTGACGGCCCTCATCGGCATCTCGCTCTCCGACGCCGCGGACCACGAGGACGTGGCGCACCGGCTGAAGGACCTCGCGGAGATCGAGGACGCCTGGTTCATCGCGGGTGACGACTCGTACATGCTCAAGGTCCGGGTGGGCGACGTGGACGGCCTGGAGAAGACGATCCGCCGCCTCAGCTCCACCAAGGGCGTCTCGCGCACCCGTACCACCATCGTGCTCTCCACCAAGTGGGAGAACCGGGTCGGAGACCTCCCCGAGGAGAGCTAGCGCCCCTCCCGGCAAGCTTTGCCCCGTCGCGCCGCCCAGCACGCACGCTCGCCGCGTTGGCCAAAAGCCCTGGTAGCTCCGCTACAAGGACTTCTGGCCGCCTTGCGATCGCACGCACTGGACGACGCTCCTTGCGGGGCAAACATTGCCGGTCGCGGCGCTAGGCGTACGGTGGCGGGGTTCGGTACGGCGAGGAATTGAGGAGCACTGGTGGACGCGGGACTCAAGCGCGAGCTGGAGCAGAAGGTCGAAGCCGGTGAGCGGCTGAGCCGTGAGGACGGGATCGCGCTCTACGAGTCCGACGACCTGGCCTGGCTCGGCGGGCTGGCCCACCAGGTGCGGACGCGCAAGAACGGCGATGTCGTCCACTTCAACGTCAACCGCCACCTCAACATGACCAACGTGTGCACGGCCTCGTGCGCGTACTGCTCCTTCCAGCGCAAGCCGGGGGAGAAGGACGCGTACACCATGCGCATCGAGGAGGCGGTGAAGCTCGCCAAGGCGATGGAGGGCGAGAACCTCACCGAGCTGCACATCGTCAACGGGCTGCACCCCTCCCTGCCGTGGCGCTACTACCCGCGCTCGCTGAGCGCGCTGAAGGAAGCCCTGCCGCAGGTCTCGCTCAAGGCGTTCACCGCCACCGAGATCCACCACTTCGAGACCATCTCCAAGCTCTCCGCGTCGGAGATCCTGGACGAGCTGATCGAGGCCGGTCTCGAATCGCTGACCGGCGGCGGCGCGGAGATCTTCGACTGGGAGGTCCGCCGGCACATCGTGGACCACAACACCCACTGGGAGGACTGGTCGCGCATCCACCGGCTCGCCCACGAGAAGGGGCTGAAGACGCCGGCGACCATGCTGTACGGGCACATCGAGGAGCCCCGGCACCGCGTCGACCACGTCCTGCGGCTGCGTGAGCTCCAGGACGAGACCGGCGGCTTCCAGGTCTTCATCCCGCTGCGCTACCAGCACGACTTCGTGGACATGAAGGACGGCAAGGTCCGCAACAAGCTCCAGGCGCGGACCACGATGGCGACCGGCGCCGAGGCGCTGAAGACCTTCGCCGTCTCCCGGCTGCTGTTCGACAACGTGCCGCACGTCAAGGTGTTCTGGGTGATGCACGGCGTGCAGACCGCGCAGCTCGCGCTCCAGCACGGCGCGGACGACATGGACGGCTCGGTCGTCGAGTACAAGATCACGCACGACGCGGACAACTACGGCACGCCGAACAAGCTGACCCGCGAGGACCTGCTCGACCTGATCCGGGACGCCGGCTTCCGGCCCGTCGAGCGCAACACCCGGTACGAGATCATCCGCGAGTACCCGGGCCCGGACGCGGAGCGGCGCGAGTCGCCGCAGCCGATGCGGGTCTGACCCGGCGCGCGCCGCGCGCGCGACGCTGCACGTACGAAAGCTCCGGCCACCGTCCCCGGCCGGAGCTTTCTCGCGTTCCGGACGGTGGTTGAGCCTGCGGGCGGTAATAGTTAATCTGCGTCTATGGCTCTTACATTCGAGGTGGACCCGGCGTTCGACCGCCCGGTGCGCGACGGCATCGTCACGCTCTGGGCCGATGTCTCCAACGCGGGCGGCGCGGTGGGCTTCGTACCCCCGGTGTCGGAGGAGGACGTCCGGCCGGAACTGCTCAAGCACCAGGTGGCCCTGACCGAGGGGCGCACCCGGCTGGTCGTCGGTTACGACGAGGAGGGGCGCGTCGCCGCCACCGCGTTCCTGACGTTCAACACGCACCGGCTGATGCGGCACTGGCTGTGGGCGTACACCGTGATGGTCCACCCCCGCCACCAGGGCAAGGGGTACGGCCGCGACCTGATGGCCGTCGTCGCGGACGCGGCGCGCGCGACCGAGGGCATCGAGGCGATCCGGCTCACCTGCCGGGGCGGCACCGGCGCCGACCGCTTCTACGCCGCCTGCGGCTACAAGGAGGTCGGGCGCGTGCCCGGCGCGATCCGGGTGGCCGAGGGCGACGACCGGGACGACATCTGCATGCTGCTGCCGCTGGGCTGAGCGCCCGGGGCGCGGCCCGGCGAATCGATCGATTGCGGGGCATGCTTCACTGGTCGGGCAGGACTGTCGTACGTAGAGAGAAGGCCAGCTGTGTCCGCTGCCAAGCCGAGCGCAACGATCCGGTACACCGCGATGCGTCTCAGCATCTTCGTCGGCTGCTTCGTCGTCGCCGCCATCGCCGTCCGCCTCGGAGTGGTGCCGTCCGGGGTCGGCGGGTCCAACATCGTCTGGGTCATCCTGCTCGCCCTGGTGCTGTCCGCGCCGCTCAGCTTCGTCCTGCTGCGCAAGCAGCGCGACGAGATGTCCGAGCAGATCGTCTCCTCGGTGGACCGCGCCAAGGCCCGCCTGGAGGCCAACCGCACGCGCGAGGACGGCGTGACCTCGTAAAGGGAACGTAAGCTTCGTCACACCCCGCACCTTTTTCCGTCGAACCCCAGCGCGGGAGCAGTCGCTCCCGTACTGGGGTTTTTCGTGTCTCCAGGCGGAGTTGGGGATTCCGGGGCGGCGGCCGGCGAGGCGCGGAGCGCTCTCTCGTACCAAAGAAGACCTTTGAGGTTCTCAAAGTTCAAGTGTTAACGTGTTCGACATGAAGACTGATGTGCGCCTGCGATCTGCCACGAGCGTCCCGCTCGTGGAGCGCCTTCATGTCGACCTCTGCCGCTGTATGTCCGCGGTCTGTTGCCGCAACGTCTGATACCGGCACCATGCAGCGGCGCCGCCCCCGACGCGGGCGCCGCACCCCCGTCCCCCGCACAGCGTCCCCGTGCGTCCCGATGCGTCACATCTGGAGTGTGTCCGTGTCCGCGAACCCCGCGTCCACCGCCGAGAAGCCCGCGGGCTCCGGCTTCCGCATACCGAAGGTCCCGTTCTGGGCCCAGATCGTCGCCGGTCTGATCCTCGGCGTCCTGCTCGGCTGGCTCGCCCGCAGCCAGGACATCGACTGGCTGTACACCACGCTCGACAAGGTCGGCCACATCTTCGTCCAGCTGCTGAAGCTGGCCGTCGCGCCCCTCGTCTTCTTCGCGATCCTGGTGTCGATCACCAACCTGCGCAAGGTCAACAACGCCGCCCGGCTGGCGACCCGCACGCTGCTCTGGTTCATGATCACCTCGCTGATCGCCGTGGCCATCGGCCTCGCGATCGGCCTGATCACCAACCCGGGCTCCGGCACCGGCCTCACCCCGAAGGACGGCAAGCTCCCCGAGCACGCCGGCTCCTGGCTCGACTTCCTGACCGGCATCATCCCGGACAACGTCGTCACGCCGTTCGCCGAGCTGAACGTCCTCCAGATCGTCTTCATGGCCGCCGTCGCCGGTATCGCCGCCCTCAAGCTCGGTGAGAAGGCGCAGCCGATCCTCTCCCTCAGCGAAGCCGCCCTGGAGCTCCTCCAGAAGGCCCTGTGGTGGGTCATCCGCCTCGCCCCGCTCGGCACCGTCGGCCTCATCGGCTACGCCATCGCCGACTACGGCTGGGACCTGATCGGCAAGTACGCGACGTTCACCGCCGACGTCTACATCGGCTGCGCGCTGGTGCTGTTCGTCGTCTACCCCGTGCTGCTCGCCACCGTCGCCAAGCTGAGCCCGCTCCAGTTCTTCAAGGGCGCCTGGCCCGCGATCCAGCTGGCGTTCGTCTCGCGCTCCTCGGTCGGCACCATGCCGGTCACCCAGAAGGTCACCGAGCGCCTGGGCGTCCCGAAGGAGTACGCCTCCTTCTCCGTCCCGTTCGGCGCCACCACCAAGATGGACGGCTGCGCCGCGATCTACCCGGCGCTCGCCGCGATCTTCATCGCGCAGATCTTCGACGTGCAGCTGGGTGTCGGTGACTACATCCTGATCGCGTTCGTCTCGGTCATCGGTTCGGCGGCCACCGCCGGTCTGACCGGCGCCACGGTCATGCTGACGCTGACCCTGTCGACCCTGGGCCTCCCGCTGGAGGGCGTCGGCCTGCTGATGGCCATCGACCCGATCCTGGACATGATGCGCACCGCCACCAACGTGGCCGGCCAGGCGCTCGTCCCGGTGATCGTCTCCGCCCGCGAGAAGATCCTCGACCACGACGCGTACAACTCGGCCTCCGCCTCCCCGGTGGACGAGGACGAGGAGATCCGCGACACGGAGCCGGAGCGCGTTCCGGTCGCCGCCTGATCACCTGGTTCCACCCCGAGGGCCCCTTCTCCCGTGCGGAGGAGGGGCCCTCCGGCGTGCTCAGGGCGCCGTGCCCGCCGCGAGGAAGAACGGGACCGCCGCGTAGAGCCTCCCGGTACGGGCGCGGGCGCGCTGCTCGTCGGCCCACGCCTCGATCCGGGCGGTGTCCGGCGCGTCCGGAGTGCGGGGCGCCGCCGCGAGCCCGGTGAGCAGCGGGAGGAACACGGGGTCGGTGAGTTCGGCCGTACGCACCTGAGAGGTGATCTCCTCGAACCCCGCGTCCGCGAGGAGCCTCCGGTGGGCGCGGGCGGCCCGGGGCGAGGCGACCGCGTCGGCGCGGGCGCGCACCAGCCACCGGGTCAGCCCGGGGTCGTCGGAGTCGATGACGAAGGTGTCCCAGTCCTGGCCGACGAGCACCGCCCGCCCGCCCGGTGCCAGCACACGGCGGGCCTCGCGGAGCGCCGCCTCCGGTTCGTCCAGGGCGTGCAGGACCTTGTCGGCGCGGTAGCCGTGCAGGGAGGCGTCGGGGAAGGGCAGCGCGCGGGCGTCCGCGCGGCGCAGGTCCGCGCCCGGCACCCGGCGGCGGGCCTCCGCGAGGGCCGCCCCGTCGAGGTCGACTCCGGTGACCCGGGCGCCGAGCGCGGCCAGTTCGGCCACCGCCGTACCGGTCCCGCAGCCGGCGTCGAGGACGGTGCGGCCGGGGCCGGTCCGCAGCAGCTCGTAGCCGGTGCGGCGCAGCTCCGTCGCGCCGGGGAGGCGTTCCGCGAGGGGTGAGCGCGAGTTGTCCATGCGGGCCAGGCTGCGACTTAATGTCGGCATGAAGTCAAGCGAGGGTGCGCCCTTGGGCATCGGGGCCGCCGCCGCGCGGTTCGGGCTCCCCGCGCATGTCCTGCGCCACTGGGAGTCCGTCGGGCTGCTGGACCCGGCCCGGGACGCGGCCGGGCGGCGCCGGTACGGGGTGCGCGATCTGGAACGGGTGGCGACGGTCGTCCGGGCCAAGCGGGCGGGGCTGGCGCTCGACACGATCCGGCTGCTGGTCTCCGCGTCCGAGCCGGACCGGCGGCGGGCGGTGCTGGGCGCGGAGGCGGAGCGGCTGCGCGCCGTGATCGACGCCGCGCGGGCCTCGCTGGAGCTGGTCGAGTGCGCCCTGAGCTGCGGCCACGAGGACATCACCCGCTGCCCGCACTACCGGGCGGTGATCGCGGCGGGCGGCTGAGCGCGCGTCGGCCGGAGACGGCCCGCGTACCCTTACCAGGGAGTAGTGCGCGGGGGCGGGAGGGAGTCGACGTGGGTGCTGTGCGGAACAAGCGGATGCCGCGCGCGGTGCGCGAGCGGCAGATGATGGACGCCGCGGTGCAGACGTTCGGGCAGCGGGGATACCGGGCCGCCTCGATGGACGAGATCGCCGAGCTGGCCGGGGTGTCGAAGCCCCTGGTCTATCTGTACCTGAATTCGAAGGACGAGCTGTTCACCGCGTGCATCCGGCGCGAGGCGCAGGCGCTGCTGGCCGCCGTGCAGGGGGGCGTGGAGCCCGGGCTTCCGGCGGACCGGCAACTCTGGGAGGGGCTGCGGGCGTTCTTCACGCACACCGCGGAGAACCCGGACGGCTGGGCGGTGCTGTACCGGCAGGCGCGGACCCGCGGGGAGCCGTTCGCCACCGAGGTCAACGTGATGCGCGAGGAGATCGTCGCGTTCGTGACCGGTCTGATCGGCGCCGCCGCCCGCGAGGCGCACCACGACCCGGCGCTCCCGGACCGGGACGTGGCGGGCCTCGCGCAGGCCCTGGTGGGCGCGGCGGAGGCGCTGGCCGGCTGGGCCAACGAGACCCCGGGCGTCTCGGCCCGGGAGGCGGCGGCCACGCTGATGAACTTCTCCTGGGCGGGCCTGGAGAACCTGATGAACGGCCGCCCGTGGCAGGTCCCTAGCCCGTAGTGCCGGTGAGGTGCAGCCGCTCGCCGTGCTCGCCGCCGCGCAGTTCGAAGGCGGCTCCGTCGGTGGCGTACGTGACCGTGCCGGGCAGCAGGACCGGGGCGCGGAAGTCGGCCCGTACGGTGCGCAGGGTGGCCGGGTCGGGGATCTCGGCCAGGCAGCGGGCGACGGTCCACATGCCGTGCGCGATGGCCCGGGGGAAGCCGAAGAGGCGGGCGGTCAGCGGGTGGAGGTGGATCGGGTTGCGGTCGCCGGAGGCCGCCGCGTACCGCCGTCCGAGGTTGCCGGGCAGCCGCCACTCGGTGACGGCGGGGAGCGGCGTAGCGGGTTCTCCCTTGGGGGCCGCTTCCGTACGCGTCGCGTGCCGGGACAGATAGCCGCTGCGGGACTCCCACACCAGCTCGCCCGCGAGCCGCGCCTCGGTCACCACGGTGACCTCGGTGCCGCGCCGGTGCGGGGTCAACTCCTCCGCGTACACCGTGAGTTCGAGCGAATCCTCCGGCCGGAGGGTGCGGTGGGCGGTGATCTCGATCCAGGTGTGGACGAGGCCGGTGACCGGGAGCGGGAAGTCGCGGCGGGTCATCAGCCGCATGGCCAGCGGGAACGCCAGGACGTGCGGGTACGTCACCGGCAGCGGCCCGGTCGCCGGGAAGCCGCAGATCGCGCGGTACGCGGCCAGGGATCCCGGTGCGGCGGGCGCGGCGGGCAGGCGGAGGCGGCCCGCGGGGAGGGTGGCGCCGGGGCGTCCGGCGCGCTTGAAGGGCGAGGTGACGGCGCCCCGGGCCAGCGAGAGGGCCAGGCTCATCGGGTCACGCTCCCAGCAGGCTCTGGCCGCAGACCCGGACGACCTGGCCGTTGACGGCGGCGGACGCGGGCTGGGCGAACCAGGCGGTGGTCTCGGCGACGTCGACCGGGAGGCCGCCCTGCGAAAGGGAGTTCATCCGGCGGCCCGCCTCGCGGATGAAGAGCGGGACGGCGGCGGTCATCTTCGTCTCGATGAAGCCGGGGGCGACCGCGTTGACCGTGACGCCGTGGTCGGCGGCGGCGCGCGGGGCGAGCGAGCGGACCAGGCCGATGATTCCGGCCTTGCTGGCCGCGTAGTTGGTCTGGCCGTTGTTGCCGGCGATGCCCGCGATGGAGGCGGTGGCGACGATCCGGCCGCCCCGGTTGACCGTGCCCGCCTTCAGCAGCGCGTCGGTGGTGCGCAGGACGCTGTCCAGGTTGACGTCGATGACCTGGGCCCAGCGGTCCGCGGCCATGTTGGCGAGCCGCCGGTCGCGGGTGATGCCGGCGTTGTGGACGAGGACGTCGAGCCCGTCCGGGATGGCGGCGGCGATGCGTTCGGCGGCGTCCTCGGCGGTGATGTCGAGGGGGAGCGCGGTGGCGCCGAGCCGATCGGCGGTGCGGACCAGGTCCTCCTGGGCCTGGGGCACGTCCAGGCAGACGACCCGGGCCCCGTCGCGGGCCAGGACCGAGGCGACGGAGGCCCCGATGCCCCGGGCGGCGCCGGTGACCAGGGCGGTCCGGCCGGCCAGCGGGGCGGCCCAGTCGGCGACCTCGTCGGGGGCGGCGTCGTTGACCTCGATGACCTGGCCGCTGACGTACGCGGACCGGGGCGAGAGCAGGAAGCGCAGGGTGGACTCGGCGGAGGCGACGGCTCCGGGGGCGATCCGGACCAGCTGCACGGTGGCGCCCTTGCCGATCTCCTTGCCGAGCGAGCGCGTGAAGCCCTCCAGGGCCTGCTGGGCGGCGGCCTGGTGGTGGTCCTCCGGTGAGGGCCGCACCCCGAGGACGACGACCCGGCCGCCGGGGGCCAGTGAGCGGACGACCGGGTGGAGGGCCGCGTGCACGGCGGTCAGCCCAGCGGCGGTGTCCACGGCGGTGGCGTCCAGCACGAGCGCGGCGGGCCGGTCCGCGCGGGCGACGACCTCCAGGCCGGTGGCGGTGAGGACCGCGGCCAGCTCCTCGGTGATCGCGGACTCCCCGGCGGTGAGGTGGAGGGCGGGGCCGGTGAGCGTCGGCGTCTCCGGGCTCCAGCGGCGCAGCCGGGCGGGCTGCGGGAGACCGAGCTTCCGGGTGAGGAACTTGCCGGGTGCCGTGCCGGTCAGGTGCAGATAGCGGTCGGCCATTGTCCAGACTCCCTGCTCGGTCGTAGATTTACTCCGGAGTAAGGTTACTCAAGAGTCAGGAGCTGGTCGAGATGAGTTGGTCGAGTTGATTCCCCTCGCACTCCCGCAGCCCCGCCGGGTCGCGGTCATCGGCGGCAGCCGCATCCCGTTTGCCCGGTCCGACGGGCCCTACGCGCAGGTCTCCAACCAGCAGATGCTGACCGCCGCGCTCGACGGCCTGGTCGAGCGGTTCGGGCTCCAGGGCGAGCGCGTCGGCGAGTTCGCTGCGGGCGCGGTCCTCAAGCACAGCCGCGACTTCAACCTGGCCCGGGAGACGGTGCTCGGCTCGCGGCTCGACCCGCGCACCCCCGCGTACGACGTCCAGCAGGCGTGCGGCACGGGCCTCCAGGCGGTGATCGCCGCCGCGAACAAGATCATGCTCGGGGCGATCGACTCCGCGATCGCGGGCGGCACGGACACCACCAGCGACGCCCCGCTCGGCGTCAACGACGAACTGCGCCGGCTGCTGCTCTCCGTCCGGCGCGCGAAGTCGGCGGGGGCCCGCGCGAAGGCCCTCACGGGCGTACGGCCCCGGCACCTCGTCCCGGACATCCCGCGCAACGCCGAACCCCGCACCGGCCTCTCGATGGGCGACCACGCGGCGCTCACCGCCCGGCAGTGGGACATCGGCCGCGCCGAGCAGGACCTGCTGGCCGCCACCAGCCACCAGCGGCTCGCCGCCGCGTACGAACGGGGCTTCCTGGACGACCTCGTCGTCCCGTACCAGGGCCTCGAGCGCGACCAGAACCTGCGCCCCGGCTCCACGGTCGAGAAACTCGCCACGCTGAAGCCCGTGTTCGGCACGGACCACCCCGACGCGACGATGACCGCCGGCAACTCGACGCCGCTCACCGACGGCGCCGCGACCGTGCTCCTGGCGAGCGAGGAGTGGGCCGAGGCGCACGGCCTGGAACCGCAGGCGTACCTCTCGCTGTACGAGACCGCCGCGGTGGACTACGTGAACGGCGAGGAAGGGCTGCTGATGGCGCCCGCGTACGCCGTGCCGCGGCTGCTGGAGCGGGCCGGGCTCGGCATCGAGGACTTCGACCTCTTCGAGATCCACGAGGCGTTCGCCTCCCAGGTGCTGGCCACGCTGGCGGCCTGGGAGAAGCGGGGGCTCGCACCCGTCGACCGGTCCCGGCTGAACGTGGCCGGCTCCTCGCTCGCCACCGGCCACCCCTTCGCCGCGACGGGCGCCCGCATCGTCGCCACCCTCGCGGGGCTCCTCGCGGAACGGAACGCCCCGGGCCGCGGCCTGATCTCGATCTGCGCGGCGGGCGGCCAGGGCGTCACGGCGATCCTCGAACGCGCGTGAGGGGCGCGGCGGGCCGCGCGGGAGGGGCCTGTCCTCCGTGCGGTGTCCGCCGCGTCCGGGCGGGAGGGGCCTGTCCTCCGGGCGGTGTCCGCCGCGTCCGGGCGGGAGAGGCCCGTTCTCCGGGCGGTGCCCGTGGCGCCCCGCGCGGGGAGGCCCGTTCTCCGGCCGGTGTCCGTAGCGCCCCACTCGGGGAGGCCCGTCCTTGGGGCGGTGCCCGTGGCGCTCCGCGCGGGGAGGCCCGTTCTCCGGCCGGTGTCCGTGGCGCCCCACTCGGGGAGGCCCGTCCTTGGGGCGGTGCCCGTGGCGCTCCGCGCGGGGAGGCCCGTTCTCCGGGCGGTGTCCGTGGCGCCACGCGCGGGCGAGGCCCGTTCTCCGGCCGGTGTCCACCGCGCCCCACGCGGGGTGGCCCGTCCTTCCGGCGGCGTCCGCCGCCCCCGTACGTACAGCAGTGAACCCGCCCGTCCCCCTTGCCGAGGAGCCGCTCGTGTCCACGCCACCCGCTTCTTCCCCCGCATCCGCCGTTCCCGCCCTGGTCGAGCCGACGCTCGAGCGGGACGCGCGCGGGGCCGTCCGGCAGGTCTCCGTACCGGCGTTCGCGCCGCCCGTCCGGCGCGGGTCGCTCGCCGAGATCCCGTTCGACAACGCGCGTGAGGCGCCCGCCGACGCCGTGCTCAGCCGGAAGCAGCCGGACGGGAGCTGGCAGGACGTGTCGGCGGCCGAGTTCGCCGCCGAGGTGCTGGCCGTCGCCAAGGGCCTGATCGCTGAGGGGCTGCGGGCCGGCGACCGGATCGCGATCATGGCGCGTACGACGTACGAGTGGACGCTGCTCGACTTCGCGGGGTGGGCGGCCGGCCTGGTCACCGTGCCCATCTACCCGACCTCGTCCGCCTTCCAGGCCCGCTGGATCCTCCAGGACTCCGGGGCCGTGGCCTGCGCGGTCGAGACGGCCGACCAGGGCCGGATCGTCAGCCAGGAACGCAAGCAGCTCCCCGGGCTCGCCCACCTCTGGCAGTTCGACACCGGCGCGCTCGGCCGGCTGAAGAAGCTCGGGCAGGACCTGCCGGACGACGCCGTCGCCCAGCGCCGCGCGACCCTGGAGCCGGAGACCCCGGCGACCCTGATCTACACCTCCGGGACCACGGGCCGCCCGAAGGGGTGCGTGCTGACCCACGGCAACTTCTTCGCCGAGGTCGACAACGCGATCGAGCTGCTGCACCCGGTCTTCAAGTCGGTGAGCAAGTACCCCGCCTCGACCCTGCTGTTCCTGCCGCTGTCGCACGTCTTCGGCCGGATGGTCGCGATCGGCTGCCTGCGCGCCCGGGTCCGCCTCGGCCACGCGCCGTCGATCCAAACGGAGGACCTGCTCGCCGACCTGGCCGGCTTCAAGCCGTCGTTCCTGCTGGCGATCCCGTACGTCCTGGAGAAGGTCTACAACACGGGCCGGGCCACCGCCGAGAAGATGGGCCGCGCCTCCTCCTTCGACCGGGCCGCCCGGATCGCCCAGCGGTACGGCCAGGCCGTCGAGGCCGCCGAACACGGCACGGGCCCGGGGCCCGGCCTCGGGCTGCGCGCCGCGCGGGCGCTGTACGACCCGCTGGTCTACCGCCGCATCCGGGCGGCGCTCGGCGGACACGTCCGGTACGCGATCTGCGGCGGCTCCCCGCTGGGGCGGCGGCTCGCGGCGTTCTACGCGGGCGCCGGCATCGAGATCTTCGAGGGCTACGGCCTGACCGAGACGACCGCCGCCGCCACGGTCACCCCGCCGCTCAAGCCCCGCCTGGGCACGGTGGGTTGGCCGATGCCCGGCACCGCCGTACGCATAGCCGACGACGGGGAGGTGCTGCTCAGCGGCGGCCAGGTGTTCCAGGGCTACTGGGACGCGGAGCGCGGGGTGCCCGTGCCCGTACTGGACGGCGGCTGGTTCGCCACCGGCGACCTGGGCGCGCTCGACGAGGACGGCTACCTCACGATCACCGGCCGCAAGAAGGACATCATCATCACGTCGGGCGGCAAGAACGTCACCCCGGCCCCGCTGGAGGACTGGCTGCGCGCCCACCCGCTGGTCAGCCAGTGCATGGTCGTCGGCGACAACCGCTCCTTCATCACGGCCCTGATCACGCTGGAGGCGGACGGGCTCGCGCACTGGTGCCGGATGCGCAAGAAGCAGGACGTCCCGATGCGCGACCTCGTCCACGACGAGGACCTGCGCACCACGCTCCAGCGCGCGGTGGACGAGGCCAACCGCCTGGTCTCCCGCGCGGAGTCGATCCGCAAGTTCACGGTGCTCCCGGTCGACTTCACGGAGGAAGCCGGCCACCTGACGCCGTCGCTGAAGCTGAAACGGGACGCGATCGCGCGGGACTTCGCGGGGGAGATCGAGGGGTTGTACCGGAAGTGAGGCCCCGTCAGGGCTCCGGGTCCGGGGCCTTCGTGTGGAGGATGGCGCGGGCCTGTTCGGCGGCTCGGGCTATTGATTCGGAGACGAAGTCCAGGTAGCGGGCCATGTTCTCCAGGCGGGTGCCCGCCGCCGTGTCCGCGCCCAGGACGGGGACGCCCTTGCGGGCGGTCTCGGCGAGCTGGGCCGTGGAGTGGGCGCTCGCCATCATCGACTCGTGCATCAGCTCGTTGTCGACGACATAGCGTTCGCGGCGGCCCTCGCGCTCCCGGCGGACCATGCTCTGGGTCTCCAGGAACGCGACCGCCTTGGACACGGAGGCCGGGCTGACCTTCAGGTGCGCGGCGAGTTCGCCGGCGGTCAGGCTGCCGGTGTCGCTGAGGGTCAGGGCCGCGAGGACCCTCGACATCATCACGGGTGCGCCCGAGGCCGTCATGGCCGTCGTGAACATCTCCTCGTACGCGCGTACCGCCTCGGCGTCCCGGCCGTAGGGCTGCGGGTCCGGGCGCGCGTCGCGGGGGCGGGCTTCTTGCGGCGGTGGGCGCGCTGCTCGGCGGTGCGGTGGGCGGCGTCGGCGCGGTAGCCGGTGGGGCCGCCGTTGCGCGTCACCTCGCGGGTGATGGTCGAGGTGGGGCGGTCCAGCTGCCTCGCGATCTCGGCGTAGGCCAGGCCGTCGGCCAGGCCCCGGGCGATCTGGCGGCGTTCCTGCTGGGTGAGCCTGCCTCCCGGCATCGCGTACTCCTTCGTGGCGCGGGTGCGGCCGTGCGGTGGCCGGTGCGCCGACTATAGCGTTCGCTGGCAGTCCATTGCAACGAATCGGAAGGCGGTTGTTGCGTTACCCCTTAGCTCATTGCTCCAACTTCTCTGTTCTGGCCTGCTGTTACGCGGATTTGACGCAACAAGTGTGTTGCCGGGTTCGTGAATGCAACGTAGCGTTTCTCTCATCGGAAAGCGCGAGCCACCCCGGTTCGCACCGCCCCAGAAGGAGCGCACCATGCCGAAGTTCGACACCCCCGCCGCCGTCACCGCCCGCGTCGACATCGCCGCCGGCCTCATCCGCTTCATCGCCGCCGACCGCGCCGACACCGTGGTCGAGGTCCTGCCCGCCGACCCCTCCAAGAGCCGCGACGCCAAGGCCGCCGAGCGCGTCGAGGTCGCGTACACCGACGGCGTCCTCGACATCCGGGCCGCCAAGGAGGGGCGCAACCGGCTCCTCGGTGACTCCGGGTCCGTCGAGATCACCGTCCAGCTGCCCGCCGGCTCCCACGTCGAGGCGAAGGCCGGTGCCGCGGAGTTCCGGGGCGTCGGACGCCTCGGGGACGTCGTCCTCGAGGGCGGCCACCGCTCCGTCAAGGTGGACGAGGCCGCGAGCGCCCGGATCGCCGCGCACGACGGTTCCGTCGTCGTCCGCCGCCTCACCGGCCCCGGCGAGCTGAGCACCCAGCGCGGCGACGTGACCGTGGACGAGGCCACCCGCGGCGAGCTGACCCTCAGCACCCAGCTCGGCGACATCACCGTCGTCGCGGCGCGCGGTGTCCCGGCCGTGCTCGACGCCGGCACCGTCCTCGGCCGCATCGACAACGCCCTCGTGAACGACGGCGCGCCGGTCCTGACCATCCACGCGACCACCACCAAGGGCGACATCACCGCCCGCAGCCTCTGATCACCTCCCCCCACCCCGTACAGCAGAAGGAGCCACACCCATGACGAACCCGGCCATCGCGGCGAACGGACTGCGCAAGGCGTACGGCGAGAAGACCGTGCTCGACGGGATCGACTTCAGCATCCCGGCCGGAACGGTGTTCGCGCTGCTCGGCCCGAACGGCGCCGGCAAGACGACCGCCGTCAAGATCCTCTCCACCCTCATCCCACCCGGCGAAGGGTCCGGCGCGATCAGCGTCGGGGGCCACGACCTGGCCACCGACGCCCAGGCGGTACGCGCCGCCATCGGCGTCACCGGGCAGTTCTCCGCCGTCGACGGGCTGATCACCGGCGAGGAGAACCTGCTCCTGATGGCGGACCTGCACCACCTGTCCAAGGCCGAGGGGCGGCGGGTCACCGCCGAACTCCTGGAGCGCTTCGACCTCACGGAGGCGGCGAAGAAGCCCGCCTCCACCTACTCCGGCGGCATGAAGCGCCGCCTCGACATCGCGATGACCCTCGTCGGGAACCCGCGCGTGATCTTCCTGGACGAGCCGACCACCGGGCTCGACCCGCGCAGCCGGCACGGCATGTGGCAGATGATCCGCGGCCTGGTCGGCGACGGGGTGACCGTCTTCCTCACCACCCAGTACCTCGAAGAGGCCGACGAACTCGCCGACCGCATCGCCGTCCTGCACAACGGGAAGCTGGTGGCCGAGGGCAGCGCCGAGGAGCTGAAGCGGATCGTTCCCGGCGGGCACGTCCGGCTGCGGTTCAGCGACCCGGCGGCCTACCGGGACGCGGCGGCCCACCTCGGCGGCGACGCCGTCCGCGACGACGCCGCGCTGGCCCTGCAACTCCCCAGCGACGGTACGCAGAGCATCCTGCGCTCCATCCTCGACCGGCTGGACGCCGCCGGGATCGAGGCCGACGAACTCACCGTGCACACCCCGGACCTGGACGACGTCTTCTTCGCCCTGACCGAGACCGACACCGACACCGACACCAAGACCGACACCGAGGCCGAATCCGGCACCGGCACCGCAGCCCGCACCCACGCCGCCGTCCCCGCCCAGAACAAGGAGTCCGTCCGATGAGCACCTTCTCCCTCGCCGTGCGCGACTCGTCCACGATGCTCCGCCGCAACCTCCTGCACGCCAGGCGCTACCCCTCGCTCACCCTCAACCTCCTGCTCACCCCGGTGATGCTGCTCCTGCTCTTCGTCTACATCTTCGGCGACACCATGAGCGGCGGCGCGGGCCGCGACGCGTACATCGCGTACATCGTGCCCGGCATCCTGCTCATGACGATCGGCTCGACCACCGTCGGCACCGCCGTCTCGGTCTCCATGGACATGAACGAGGGCATCATCGCCCGCTTCCGCACCATGGCCATCCACCGGGGCTCGATCCTCTTCGGCCATGTGGTGGGCAGCCTCCTGCGGACGCTGATGAGCGTGGTCTTCGTCGGGGCGGTCGGGGTGGCCATGGGCTTCCGTTCCACCGACGCCACCGTTCTGGAATGGCTCGGCGCGCTCGGACTGCTCGCCCTCTTCACCCTGGCCTTCACCTGGATCGCCGTGGGCATGGGCCTGGGCAGCCCCAACGCGGAGGCGGCCAGCAACAACGCCACCCCGCTGATCCTGCTGCCGCTGATCTCCAGCGCGTTCGTCCCGCTGGACTCGATGCCCGGCTGGTTCCAGCCGATCGCCGAGTACCAGCCCTTCACCCCGGCGATCGAGACCCTGCGCGGACTGCTGCTCGGTACGGAGATCGGCAACAGCGGCTGGATCGCGGTCGGATGGTGCGTGGGCCTCGCGGTCCTTGGCTACTACTGGTCCCGGTCGCAGTTCGACCGCGAACCGAAGTAGGGCGTGGCCGGCGGACACCGCCGGCACCGTCTCAGGGCGGCGCACACCGACACGACGTCGGCTGTGCGCCGCCCTCTTCGTATGCGGCCACACACTTCTGTCGACATCAAGCATCTTGACATCAAGAGAATATCCGGGCAGGCTTCCGCGGGTCGGTAGGTCTCTTGATGTCGAGATACATGGGGGTACGGCGTGGGGCGGGTCCGAGAACAGGCGGGGCTGCTGGCCCAGTTGCGGAACCCGCCGGGCGGCAGGGACGCCCGGATCATGCTGCGCGCCCTGGCCGTCGACCGCACCGGCACCGGCCTGTGGGCGGCCTCCTCGGTCCTCTACCTCACCTTCGTCACCCATCTCAGCGCCCAGCAGATCGGCGTCCTCCTCGGCACGGCGGGCGTCGCGGGCATCGCGGGCTCACCCCTCGCCGGGCGCCTCGCGACCCGCTTCCCGGTGCGCCCGCTGCTGATCGGCTGCCACCTGCTGCGCCTCGTGACGCTCACGCTGGTGCTGCTCTGTACGCGGTTCGAGGCGCTGCTCGTCGTGGTCGCCGTGACCTACCTGGGGGACCGGGCGGCGAAGACCCTGGAGATGCTGTTCGCCACCCGCGCGGCGGGCGAACGCCGGGCCGCCTACCAGGCGTTGTCCCGCAGCGCCGCCAACGCCGGCTACGGGCTGGGCGCCGGCCTCGCCGCGATCGGCCTGGCGGCCGGCACGGAGGACGCCTACCGCGCGCTGATCCTCGGCAACGCGCTCTCCTTCCTCGTCGCCGCCGCGCTGGTGTGGCGTACGGGGGAGCCGGGCGGCCGGGCGGTCGGGCCGAAGCCCGCCGAGGCGCCCCGCCCCCGCACCAAGGGCCCCTGGCGGGACCGGGGTTACCTGCGCTTCGTGCTCCTCGACATCCCGATGAACCTGGACGACTCGGTGCTCGGCGTCGGCCTCCCGCTCTGGCTCGTCACCCGCACCTCCGCCCCGCACGCCCTCGTCCCGGCCTTCCTGGTCATCAACACCGTGCTGGTCGTCCTGCTCCAACTCGCCGTCTCTCGCAGGGCGGAGGGCCCGCGCAAGGCGGTGCGGGCGGTGCTGCTGTACGGCGTCCTGCTCTTCGTCACCTGCGCGCTGCTGGCCGCGTCCACCGCTTGCGGCACCTGGACGGCGGCCGGGGTCCTGCTCGCGGCGGCGGTCCTGGTCACGATGGCCGAGCTGATGCGCTCGGTCAGCTCCTGGGAACTGGCCGTCCTGCTCGCCCCGCCGGACGAGCGCGCCGCCTACCTGGGCGTGGCCGGCATGTCCCAGTCCATCCAGAAGTCGGCGGGCCCACCGCTGCTCACGGGCGTGGTCATGGCCGCGGGCCCGGCGGGCTGGCTGGCGCTGGGGGTCGCGGTGGCGGGTCTCGCGGTGTGGCAACGGCGGTGCTGCGAGGGCCGGTTGGCCCAGATGGAGGCGCCCGGGCCGGTGGCTCAGCCCGCCCGCCAGTAACCCAGGGCGTGTACCCGCTCCTTGGGAACGGCCAGGTCCCTGCGTACGTACGCCGACAGGGCCCTGGTCGTCGCCGTGTCACAGGCGATCCAGACGTACGCGCCCGAGGCGTCCTCGCCGAGCACGCCCGGCAGCCCGGACCTCACCGCGTCGATGAGCGCCGCGCCCCGGCCGTGGCGGGCGACCCGGTGGAGCGTGTGGCGGTCGGGGTCGAGGCGCAGCGGCGGGGTGCCGGCCGTGCCGGGCGCGTCCTCGTACCAGAGGGTCGCGGGGGTGCCCGGCAGCGCGTCCAGCAGGGAGTTGATCGCGGGCAGGGACGCCGGATCGCCGATCACGACGAGCCGCGAGGGCGCCGGGTCGGGCAGCGAGAATCCGGTGCCCTGGAGGGTGGCGTCGATCGTGTCACCGGGGCGGGCGGCGAGAGCCCAGTCGGTGGCCGGGCCCGCGTGCAGCGCGAACTCCAGCGTGAACGTGCCGGCTTGCGGGTCGGGGTCGACCAGGGTGTACGCGCGCTGGTGCGGTTTGCCGGAGCGGTCGAACCAGAGCCTGACCCACATCGTGGGGTGCGCCCCGCCGGTCGCGGCGAGGAGCCCGCCGTCGGTGACCGCGACGCGCCGGAAGCCGTCGGCGGGCTCCTCGGCCGCGGTGACGGTGAAGGTGAAGTCGCGCCCCCGCATGAGCTTGAGGACGACGCCCTCCCAGCCGTGCCCCATGGTCCCGCTCCCCTGCCCTCGTAAGATAATTTAGGCGAGCCTAACCTAAGTGCGTGGCGTGTGGGGAGGCCGGAGGCGTCACTTCACGCCCGCCGACCGCATACGTTGGGAACGTCACGGGACAACGACGGAGGTGCCTTCGTATGCGGATCGCCACCACGATCTTCCTCACCGACGAGACGATCACCCCGGTGCGGCTGGCGCACCAGCTCGAACAGCGCGGTTTCGCCGGGCTCTACCTGCCCGAGCACACCCACATCCCGGTGAGCAGGGACACCCCCTACCCGGCGGGCGGCGAGCTGCCCCGCGAGTACGGACGCACCCTGGACCCCTTCGTCGCGCTCGCCCAGGCCGCGGCGGTGACCGAGCGGCTGGCCCTGGGTACGGGCATCACCCTGATCGCCCAGCACGACCCCATCGACCTCGCCAAGCAGATCGCCACCCTGGACCACCTCTCCGCCGGCCGCTTCACCCTCGGCCTCGGCTACGGCTGGAACGTCGAGGAGGCCGCCGACCACGGTGTCGAGTGGTCCACCCGCCGCCGCCTCGGCCGCGAGCGCCTTGCGCTGATGCGGGCGCTGTGGGCTGCGGAACCCACGGCGTACGAGGGCGAGTTCGGCTCCGTACGCGCCAGCGAGGCCCACCCCAAACCGCACCGCCCGCAGGGCCCCCGCACCCTGGTCGGCGGCGCGGCGGGCCCCAGGCTGTTCGACCACATCGCGGAGTCGGCCGACGGCTGGCTCCCCATCGGCGGCAGCGGCCTCACGGAGTCCCTGCCCCGCCTCCGCACCGCCTGGGATGCGGCCGGCCGCGACCCGAAGGACCTCCACGTCGTCCCGTACGCGGTCCTCCCGTCCCCCGGCAAACTGACCCGCTTCGCGGACCTGGGCATCGAGGAGGTCGTCCTCCAACTGCCCCCGGCCGAGGAGCCGGAGGTGCTGCGGACGCTGGACGCGTACGCGGCGTACCTGTAGGTCCCCGGCTGCCCGGCCCCGCTGTTGGGGCCCTGCGGTTACGGCACCAGCGCGTTCATCGTGGCGAGCGGCAGGGACGGGTTCGCGGCTGCCTGCGGGGCGAGTTCGGTGTCGTCGAGCAGCGCGGTGAGCCGGGTCAGGGGAAGCCGGGGGTGCCGGGCCGCGTCGGCGCGGACCAGCGGGTCGGGGTCGCGGGTCAGCCGGTCCGCCGTCTCCGGGGCGAGCCGGGGGTCGAGCGGGGCGAGGCGGCGGACGGCCGGGTCCTCGTCGTCCGCGAAGCGGGCGAGCCCCGTACAGGGGAAGGCGGGTCGGCGGGTGAGGTGCCACCGGTGGGGTCCGGTGTACTCCAGGAAGCTGCGGAGCAACAGCGCGGCCGGGGCGTCCGGGTGGTTCTGGCTCAGCAGCACGCGGACGCCGAGGTCCGGGTCGTCCGCCAGCTCCGCCACCAGGTCGGCCGGGAGTCCGGGGTCCCGGGCCGCCCGCCGCCGCAGACAGGGGTGCCCGGACCGCGCGTCCCGGCGCAGCCGCTCGGGATCCGGGTCCGCGTCCGGAAGCCAGCAGTGTCCGCAGTCCTCGTGCTCGGGCACCTCGTAGTCGATCGCGGCGCGTTCCGCCTCGGTCAGCGCCGGGTGGACGGAGAGGGCCAGGCGTACGCCCGGATCGGGGTCCACCGCGAGGGCGCGGCGCAGGGCGGGGGCGAGGTCGGGACGCTCGGCGACGCGTATCCGTACCTTCGGGTCGGCGTGCCCGGCGAGGACGGCGACGTACTCGGCCGGTGTGCTGGTGTTGCCCGCCACCGCCCATGCGCCGTCCGTCTCCAGGGCGGCTGCCACGACGTCCGGGGCGAGGGCGCCGTACATCAGCAGGGTCGTGCGCGCGATGCAGCGGCGGTCGGGAAGGTCCTCCCGCACCGCGTCCGGGTCCCGGCGGCGCTCGTGGAGCCCGTGGCTGCGGGCCGCCGCCTCCCTGACGCCCGGGTCCGGGTCGGCCAGCAGGGCGGCCCGCGCCCAGGGCGCCAGCACGTCCCAGTGCACGCCGCCCCACTTCTGCCGGACCTTGGCCACGGGATGGGTCGCCGTGCCGCGCCGGAACTCCGAGGACATTTGCCGCAGCAGCCCGATGCCGATCAGTTCGTCGTCGTACGTCTCGATGATCCGCACCACGGCCCGGTCGGGCAGCGGCCGTGCCGGGCAACCGTCCTCGTCCGGCTTGGGCCCGTCGGCCAGATGCGCCCGCACGAACCACTCGGGGTCGTCCACCAGCCGGGCCCGCTGCTCGGGTCCGGCGTGCGGGCTGCGGGCGAGGAAGCTCCGGGTGTACGTGTCCGGGTGGGCGACCACCGCATCCACCACGGCATCGGACAGCGCCCGGTCCCGGCACAGCACCATCCGTACGGCCGCCGACTCGCCCGCGAGCAGCCGCAGCAGGATGTCGTCGGGGGCGGCCGGATTGAGCGCGAGGCCGGCGAGCCGGTGCTCGGCGGGCGTGGCGGACCGTGCGATGTCGTCGGGAGTCACGCCGGGATGATGCCACGGGCCCCTGGCCCGGATCAGTCCCGTCGCGCCACGAAGACGTACTCCCGCCCCGGCCGGTCCGGGGCCTCGCGGACGTCCTCCACGACGTAGCCTTCGGCCGTCAAGTCCGCCTCGATCTCCGCCCGTTCACGGAAGCGCAGCGTCGAGTCCGAGGTCAGCACCTGGCCGTCCGCCGCGAACCGGTAGGTCCAGCGGAAGGTCACCAGGGGCCCGGCCACCTCGGTCACGTCGACCCAGGTCTCGACGGCACCGGTCCCGGGCACCTCGGTCACGTCGCGGGACTCCTCCCGGGTCCACTCCTCCCAGGCCCGTCGCGCCGGCACCCGCGTCTCGAACACCAGCCGCCCGCCGGGCCGCAGCGCCGCGTGGGCGCCCCGGAGGGTGGCCTGCCAGTCCCCGGGGTCCACGATGGCCTGGGCGACGTTCGCGGTCATCGTCGCGAGGTCGACGCGCAACGGCCGCAACCGCGTGGCGTCCCCGCAGATCCACCGCACCCGCTCGGCGCCCGGCTTGCCCCGGGCGACATCGAGAGACGCCCGCGCGGGATCGACCCCGACGACCTCCTGCCCGCGATCCGCGAGGAGCAGGGCGAAGACCCCGGTCCCGCAGCCGATGTCGAGGACGCGCTGCGCGCCGAACTCCTCCGCCATCCGCACATACGCGTCGAGGTCGCTGCGGTCCGGGTCGAGCGGGTCGTAGAGCGCGGCGAGGAGCGGGTGGGCGAAGCAGTCGTCGGCCATGCCGGAGAACGTTAGGCGGGGCGGGGCCCGGGGACGAGTGGGTTACGGCCTCCACCCCTCGGAGACGGCGGAGCGCCTGGACGCCTGCTGACCCGGTCGGCTGTTCGGACCCCGGTGGTAGCTTGGCAGGCCAGTCGTTGGCGTGTACATCGAGGCTAGGGGGACCCCATGAGGCAGCAGTCCGTACGGAGTCGGATGGTGGCCGGAGCGGCCGCCGGGACGCTGGCCCTGTTCTTCGTCTCGGGCTGCTCGTTCAGCTTCGGCGGCGACCTGGTCGTCAAGAAGGAGGAGGTCGCCAAGCAGGTCTCCGCCGCTATGGAGAAGCAGGCCGGGCGCGCTCCCGAGGACGTGACCTGTGAGGACGACCTCAAGGGGGAGGTCGGTGAGTCGGTGCGCTGCACGATCACCGACAGCGGCAAGAAGCTCGGTATGACGGCGACCGTGAAGTCCGTCGACGGCAAGAAGGTGAACATGGACTTCAAGGGGGACGGCAACACCGGCGCCGGCAGTGGCGCCTCCGCCGACCCCCAGCCCAGCGATTCCGCCCAGCCGTCCGACTCGGCGGGCGCGGACAGCGCCTCCGGCTCCGTGGACAAGGCCGAGGTCGCCCGCCAGGGCAAGGCCGTCCTCTCCGCCCAGTTGGGCAAGCAGCCCGACTCCTTCTCCTGCCCGGAGGACCTGCCCGCCAAGGTGGGCGCCACGGTGCGCTGCCAACTGGCCGACAGCGGGAAGCAGTACGGAGTGACGGTCACCGCGAAGTCGGTTGTCGGCTCCAAGGCCAACATGGACTTCAAGGTGGAGGAGACGCCGGGCGGCTGAGGGGCGGGGCCGGGCGGGCGCCCGGCGCGTCAGCGCCGTTCCAGGCCGAGCCGGGCGCGTACCTCGTCGTGGGGAACCGGTTCGGTGAGGTCGACCGCGGAGGCCCTGCGGGCCCGGTAGTCGGCGAGAGCCCGGGCCTCCTCCGGATCGGTACGTTCCTGCTGGTCGTCGCTCATGCGCGAAGTGTGCCGGCCCGAGGGGCCGGGCGGACGGCGAGCGCCCGGGTGGGGCTCGCCGTCCGGCTTTTCAGCCCTGGCGCGCGTACGTGACGAACGCGGACCAGGCCGTGGGCGCCACGTCGAAGTGGGGGCCGGGGATGTTCTTCGAGTCGCGGACGTGGATCGCGGACGCGCAGGTCGCGACCTCGATGCACTCGCCGCCCTCGCCGCCGCTGTAGCTGGACTTGCGCCAGTCGTAGGCGACCTCGATGCAGTTGCCGCCCTCGCCGCCGCTGTAGCTGCTCTTGAACCAGTGCAGTCGCTCAGTGCTCATCGGTCTCTCCACATTTTTTCGATCAAGGTCAGGGACTCCCTCGGGGTGAGTGCCTGTGCCCGCATAATCCCATGGCGTTCGCTCACCACGCGGACTTCGTCGGGGTCGGTGATGAGGCGTGCGTGCCCCTGCACTTCGGTGTAAGCGACTTCCTTGCGGCCTTTCGGCGTCAGCAGGGTGAACGCCCCGTCCAGGTTCGGATGTTCCTCGGTCGCGGTGGGCAGCACCTGAAGCTCCACGTTGCGCATGCCGCCGACGTGCAGGAGCTTCTTCAGCTGGTCGGCGTGCACAGCGGGGCCACCGATCGGCCGCTGTAGCACGACCTCTTCGAGCACGAAGCTGAACGTTGGCAGGGGCCACTGCTCGAAGATGCGCTGGCGCGCCAAGCGGTCGGTGACGCGCTTCTCGATCGTCTCCTCGTCCAACAGCGGACGCCGCCGAGCGAACAGCGCTCGCGCGTACCCCTCGGTCTGGAGCAGCCCGGGCACTGCCTGGTTGCTGTAGTTGTGGAGGGCGACAGCCTCCGCTTCCATGCGCGCGTAGTCCCGGAACCATCCCGGGTGCCGCGTCCGCGCCCGCGCCAGCGCCTCCCGCACCTCCTCCGCCGCTACCGACAGGAATCCCCCCGTGTCCAGGGCCCTGTCCGCTGAGGCCAGGAAGTCCACCTGCGGGGTCCGCACCCCCCGTTCGATCGCGGAGACCAGGTCCTCGCCGCAATGGACCAGCGAAGCAAGCTCCCGCTGGTTCATTCCCGCGCGTTCGCGCAGGAACTTCAGCTGGCGGCCCAGCGCCCTGAACAGGTGCGCGGTGCCGTCCGATTCGGCCGGGCGCTCCGGCCGTTCCTCACGTTGCGTGTTCGTCATCTGCCCCGTACCGCCTTCGCTCGTCCGGTCACGGCCGACGCCCCGTACAGCCGGTCGGGCAGGCCCGTACAGCTCGTTGGAGTCGTGTGGTCACTCCTGGTCAGCGTAGAAGGAGACGGACACGCTGGGTCACATGAACGCCGAAATCACTCTTGCGGGTACCGACTTCGTCCAGCGCTTCAGCGCCACCCGCCGAGGCGCGCGCCTCGCCCGCCGACTCGCCGTGCAGCAACTCGACGCCTGGGGCGTGGCGTACGGGAGCCGGCTGTCCGACGACGTGGCGGTGGTCGTGGCCGAGCTGGCCGCCAACGCCGTGCTGCACGGCCACGTCACCGGCCGGGACTTCGAGCTGCGCGTAACCCCCGAGACGGACGGATTCCGCATCGAGGTCTCGGACGCACGCGGCGAGCGGCGCCCGGAACTGTGCGCGGGCGGACCGGACGCCGAGAGCGGGAACGGGCTGCGCCTGGTCGAGGCGCTGGCGGCGGAGTGGGGCGTCGCGGAGCGCATCGTCGGCAAGACCGTGTGGGCGCGGGTGGCCCCGGGCGGTGAGGCCCTACGCCCCCGACAGCACCACCAGCTCCCGCGTGGCCCGGGTCATCGCCACGTACCGGTCCACCGCCCCGGCGACCCCCGACCCGAAGGACTCCGGATCGACCAGGACCACGAGGTCGAACTCCAGGCCCTTGGACAGCGAAGGGGTCAGGGCGCGGACCCGCGGTGACGGTGGGCGGAAGGTCGACGGGGCGCCGATGACGCACGCCGTGCCCTCGGGGTGCGTCGTCAGCCAGGTGTCGAGGACCGTCGGGAGGTCCGTGAGCGGGCCGTGCGCGACCGGGATGCCGCTGCTCCTGATGGACACCGGGACGTTGGCGCTCGGCAGGGCGGCCCGGATCACCGGCTCCGCCGCCGTCATGATCTCCTCCGGCGTGCGGTAGTTGACGGTCAGCGCCGAGAGGCTGATCCGGTCGAGGCCGACCCGCTCCAGCCGCTCCCGCCACGACTCCGTGAAGCCGCGCCTCGCCTGCGCGCGGTCCCCGACGATCGTGAAGCTGCGCGACGGACACCGCTGGATCAGCATCTGCCACTCCGCGTCGCTCAGTTCCTGCGCCTCGTCCACCACCACATGGGCGAACGGGCCCGCCAGCTCGTCCGGTTCGGCGGTGGACAGGGCGTCCGGGTCGAGCAGCGTGTCCTGGAGGTCCCGGCCGCGCAGCATCCCCACCGCGCCCTGGCTCTCGTCGATCTCCGCGTTCTCCAGGAGGCTGTCGATCGCCTCCGCCCGGCGCGCTCGCTCGGCGGCGGCCGTCGCCTCGTTGCGGCGTCGGCGGCGGGCCGCGTCCGGGTCACCGAGCCGCTGCCGGGCCGCGTCCAGGACCGGCAGGTCGGAGACCGTCCACGCCTGGGGCTCGGAACGCTGGAGCGCGGCCACCTCGTCCCGGGTGAGCCAGGGCGCGCACGTCCGCAGATAGGCCGGGACGGACCAGAGGTCGCCGACCAGGTCCGCCGCGTCCAGCAGGGGCCACGCCCGGTCGAAGGCCGCCATCAGCTCGCGGTCGCGCAGGAGCGCCTGGCGGACCAGGTGGTCCGGGACCTCCTCGTCCTGCCGGTCCGCGTGCTTCTCGGCCAGGATCGTCAGGACCTCCTCCAGGACCGCGTCGCGCGCCTCGTTGTGCGGGACGCCCGGCGCCGACTCGAAGGCCACGGCCCACTCGGCGGCGGTGAGCCGGACGTCCGCCCAGGGCGTCGTCACGGTCAGGCCCTGGGCGGGCGGCTCCTCGTAGAACGCGGCGGCGGCCTCGACCGCCCGCACCAGCTCCGCCGACGCCTTCAGCTGGGCCACCTCCGGATCGGCCTCCGGCACGGCCGCCGCGCCCTCCGGGACGAGGTCGCGCAGGGTGCACGTACGCACCCCGTCCTCACCGAGGCTCGGCAGCACATCGGCGACGTACCCCAGGTACGGCTGGTGCGGGCCGACGAAGAGGACGCCGCCGCGCCGCTGCCCGAGGCGCGGGTCCGCGTACAGCAGGTACGCGGCCCGGTGCAGGGCCACGACCGTCTTGCCGGTGCCCGGGCCGCCGTCCACGACCAGCGCGCCGCGCGAACCGGCGCGGACGATCGCGTCCTGGTCCGCCTGGATCGTGCCCAGCACGTCCCGCATCCGGGCCGACCGGTTGGTGCCCAGGCTCGCGATGAACGCCGACTGGTCGTCCAGCGCGGCGTGCCCGGCGAAGGCGTCCGGGGCGAACACCTCGTCCCAGTAGTCGCTGACCCGGCCGCCCGACCACCGGTAGCGGCGGCGGCTCGCCAGGCCCATCGGATTGCCGTGCGTCGCCCCGAAGAACGGCTCGGCGGCCGGGGAGCGCCAGTCCGTCAGCAGTCGGCGGCCCTCGCTGTCGGTGAGGCCGAGCCGTCCCACGTACACTGGCTCGGAGCCGTCCGCTCCGGCCATGTGGCCGAGGCACAGGTCCAGGCCGAAGCGGCGCAGCGTGCGCAGCCGGGCGGTCAGCCGGTGGATCTCGGCGTCCCGGTCCAGCCCCTGCCGGCCCAGGCCGCCCGGGGCGCGGCGGGCGGTGTCGAGGGCGGCGGTCAGTTCGGCGACGGTCTCCTCCAGGCAGCGCGCGATGGCCGCGAAGTGGCGCTCGTCCCCGGCGATCAGGGCGGGGTCCGCCTTGGCCTCGGCGCGGTCGCCGGTCAGCGCGAAGGCGCTCGTGGTGACAGTGGTGTGCATCGGTTCGGGCACTACGCAGAACTCCCAAATGCCGCAGGTGGCTGGCTCGGATCAGCGATTGTGCGGGACGAGGGGGCCTTGCGGCAAGGCCCCCTTGCGCTATACGTTGAGAGTGGCCGGAGGTGGCAGTCCTTTCCCGGCCGGCCGGTGCATCCCTCCCGGCACCCCCCTCGGCCCCCTTTCCGTCCGCCGTGCCGCGTATTGGCAGGCACACGGCATACTGGGCCGCCGGATCACCGGGGGGAGCGCCGAGCACATGGCGTACGGAACGGACGGGGCGGACCTGCCCGAGAAGGTCGGCGGATACGCCGTGGAACGGCAGCTCGGCGCGGGCGGCATGGGCGTCGTCTATCTGGCGCGGTCCCGGGGCGGGCGCGCGGTCGCCGTGAAGGTGGCCCGTTCCGAACTGGCCGCCGATCCGCACTTCCGCGAGCGGTTCCGGGCCGAGGTCGAGGCCGCCCGGAGCGTCGGCGGTTTCCACACGGCACCGGTGGTCGACGCGGACCCCGACGCGCCCGCGCCCTGGCTGGCGACGGCCTACATCCCCGGGCCCACGCTCTCCGCCCTCGTGGAGGCCGAGGGCCCGATGGACGAGGCGCGGCTGCGGCAGCTGGGCGCCGCGCTCGCGGAGGCGCTGGCCGCGATCCACCGCTGCGGGCTGGTCCACCGCGACCTGAAGCCGGGCAACATCATCATGGCGGCGGACGGGCCGCGCGTCCTGGACTTCGGCATCGCGCGGGCTCTGGAATCGACCCGGCTCACCGCGACCGGGATGGCCTTCGGCACGCCCGGGTTCCTCGCTCCCGAGCAGGCCCAGGGCCTCGAAGTCGGCGCCCCCGCCGATGTGTTCGCCCTGGGCGCCGTGCTCGTCGCGGCGGCGGGCGGCAGCGCGTTCGGGGCGGGGACGCCGATGGGGATGATGTACCGCTCGGTGCACGAGGCGCCGGACCTGGGCGCGGTGCCGGAGGGGGTACGGGGCGTGGTGGCGGCCTGCCTGGCGAAGGAGCCGGGCGAGCGGCCCGCGCCGGAGGCGCTGCTGGACCTGTTCGCGCCGACGGGTGCGGCGTACGTGCCGCCGCGGCAGCCCGGCCACCCGGCGGACGCGCCCCCGCCGAGCCTCAGCAAGCCCCCGGCCGACGCGACCCCGTCGCCGCGGCACCCGCAGCCGCCCGCACCCCCCGCGTACCCGCCGAACTCCGCGGCCCCCTCCCCGTACCCGCCGATGCCCGCGTCCCCCTACGGCCCGTCCCCGTACACCCCCTCGCCCTACCCGCCCGCCGCCGCGATCCCCAACAACCCGTACGCGCAAGGGCCGGCCGCAGGCCCCTGGCAGCAGGCGCCCGCCGAACCGGTCACCGACATCGGGTTCGTCGGGGTGGGCACCGACAGCTCGCTGGTGATCGACGCGCTGGGGGTCGAGTTCCAGGCGGGCAACGGCCTTGAGCTGCAATTCAGCTGGGCCGAGATCGGCCGGATCGAATACGTGGTGCACGGGCCCAAGCTCCTCCTGGTCACCGTCCGGCTGCGCGCGGGAGCCGTCCACACCTGGACGCTGGCCGCCCGCAACCGCTCCCGCCTGCGGCAATGGACCCAGGACCTGCCGCTGATCCTGGAGTACTACGCGTAGTCCGGCCGCCGGCCACCCGCTCGTATGCTCGGGGCATGACCGATCCCCAGAGCGGACACCCCACCACCAACTCGATGCGGCGCGCGCTCAAGCGCGCGCGTGACGGAGTCGCACTCGACCGGGCGGAGGCCGCCGTGCTGCTCCAGGCGCGCGGCGAGGACCTGACGGATCTCGCGGCCTCCGCCGCCCGGGTGCGGGACGCGGGCCTGGAGGCGGCGGGGCGGCCGGGGGTCATCACGTACTCCCGCAAGGTCTTCATCCCGCTGACCCGGCTCTGCCGCGACAAGTGCCACTACTGCACGTTCGTCACCGTCCCCGGCAAGCTCCGCCGGGCCGGGCACGGCATGTTCCTGTCGCCCGACGAGGTGCTGGCCGTCGCCCGCGAGGGGGCGGCGATGGGCTGCAAGGAGGCCCTGTTCACGCTCGGGGACCGGCCGGAGGACCGCTGGCCCGAGGCGCGGGAGTGGCTGGAGGCGGAGGGGTACGACGACACCCTCGCGTACGTACGCGCCATGGCGATCCGCGTCCTGGAGGAGACGGGGTTGCTGCCGCACCTCAACCCGGGGGTCATGAGCTGGACGGACCTCCAGCGGCTGAAGCCGGTCGCGCCCTCCATGGGCATGATGCTGGAGACGACCGCGACCCGCCTGTGGTCCGAGCCCGGCGGCCCGCATTACGGCTCCCCGGACAAGGAACCGGCCGTGCGGCTGCGGGTCCTTGAGGACGCGGGCCGGTCCAACGTGCCCTTCACCACGGGCATCCTGATCGGCATCGGCGAGTCGTACGAGGAGCGCGCGGACTCCCTCTTCGAGCTGCGCCGGACCGCCCGGGCCTACCACGGCATCCAGGAGGTCATCGTCCAGAACTTCCGGGCCAAGCCGGACACCGCGATGCGCGGGATGCCGGACGCGGAGCTGGAGGAGCTGGCCGCCGCGATCGCCGTCGCCCGGCACATCCTCGGCCCGTCCGCCCGCATCCAGGCCCCGCCGAACCTGGTGGACGCGGAGTACGCGCTGCTCATCGGCGCGGGCATCGACGACTGGGGCGGGGTGTCGCCGCTCACCCCCGACCATGTGAACCCCGAGCGCCCGTGGCCGCACATCGACGAACTCGCCGCCCGGACGGCCGAGTCGGGCTTCACACTCCGCGAACGCCTCACGATCTACCCGGAGTTCATTCAGCGCGGCGAACCCTGGCTGGACCCGCGCCTGCTCCCGCACGTACGGGTGCTGGCCGACCCGGAGACCGGCCTCGCCCGCGAGGGCGCGATCCCCGAGGGGCTGCCGTGGCAGGAGCCGGACGAGGGGTTCAACGCCTCCGGCCGCACCGACCTGCACCGCACCATCGACACGGAGGGCCGCACCGGCGACCGCCGCGACGACTTCGACGTCGTCTACGGGGACTGGGAGGCGCTGCGCGAGGCGGCGGCCCCCGGGATGGTGCCCTCCCGGATCGACGGGGACGTGCGCGCGGCGCTGAGCCAGGCGGCGGACGACCCGACGAAGCTCACCGACGACCAGGCGCTCACGCTGCTGCACGCGGACGGCCCGGCGCTGGACGAGCTGTGCCGGATCGCGGACGCGCTGCGCCGGGACGTGGTGGGCGACGACGTCACGTACATCGTCACGCGGAACATCAACTTCACCAACGTCTGCTACACCGGCTGCCGCTTCTGCGCCTTCGCCCAGCGCCGCACCGACGCCGACGCGTACACCCTCTCGCTGGACCAGGTCGCGGACCGGGCCGCGCAGGCGTGGGACGTGGGCGCGGTCGAGGTCTGCATGCAGGGCGGCATCCACCCGGACCTGCCCGGCACGGCGTACTTCGACATCGCGCGGGCGGTGAAGGAGCGGGTGCCCGGCATCCACGTCCACGCGTTCTCACCGATGGAGGTCGTCAACGGGGCCACCCGCACCGGCATGTCGATCCGTGACTGGCTGACCGCCGCGAAGGAGGCCGGGCTCGGCTCGATCCCGGGCACGGCGGCCGAGATCCTGGACGACGAGGTCCGCTGGGTCCTCACCAAGGGCAAGCTGCCCACGGCGACCTGGCTGGAGGTCATCAGGACCGCCCACGAGGTGGGCCTGCGCTCCTCCTCGACCATGATGTACGGCCATGTCGACCAGCCCCGCCACTGGCTGGGCCACCTGCGCACCCTGGCCGCGCTCCAGCAGGAGACCGGCGGCTTCACGGAGTTCGTGACCCTGCCGTTCATCCACACCAACGCGCCGGTCTACCTCGCGGGGATCGCCCGCCCCGGCCCGACCGACCGCGACAACAGGGCCGTCACCGCGATGGCCCGCCTCCTCCTGCACCCCCACATCACCAACATCCAGACCAGCTGGGTCAAGCTCGGCACGGAGGGCGCCGCCGAGATGCTCCGCTCCGGCGCGAACGACCTCGGCGGCACGCTGATGGAGGAGACCATCTCCCGCATGGCCGGGTCGAGTTACGGCTCCTACCGCTCGGTCCGCGACCTGGAGGCCATCGCGGAACTCGCCGGCCGCCCGGCGAAGCCGCGCACGACGCTGTACGGAGAGGTCCCGGCGGAACGGGTGGCGGCGGCGGACGCTTCGGACGGGCACCTGCCGGAGCTGCTGCCGGTGCTGGGGGACTGACCGGCACGGCCCGACCGCCGGGCCGTCCAGAGAGGATGGGTTCATGACCAGACGTCTCGGCATCGCCCTGCTCCCGTGCCCGGAGCACACGCGTACGGCCATCCAGCTGCAACAGGATCTGGGCGCATCGGGTGAGCCGCTTCGGCCCGTACTCGGCGAGGACGGGAACCTGCCCCATCTGACCGTGTTCCAGGGCCCGCTGGACGACGGACTGGAGCCCGGCCCGCTTCTGGAGCGCACAGCCGCCTCGCTGAGCCTGCCGGCCGCGATATCCCTCGGGTCGGCAGGGCTCGTCCACCAGCCCACCGGCTGGCTGTTCATGTCGGTCGAGCGGCCGGCCCTCCTCGGGAAACTCCAGGAAACCGTGATCGGCCTCGTCGGACCCCACCTGGACCGAACGGCCTTCGACGCCGTGCGGGACCTGTCGCACTTCACGGAAGCGGAACGCGCGAGTCACGCCCGTTACGGATACCGCTACACCGGTGAGGCGTATGCCCCGCATCTCACCCTGGGCCGGACCGACGAGGAGACGGCGACCGCCCTCGCCCGGACCGGACCCCGGAGCGTCGCCGTGCCCCGCACCTGGATCTTCGACCGGCTCAGCTGCTACGTGATGGGCGAGCACGGTGCCCACGCGGAGACGCTGGCCGTCCGGCCCCTCGGATAGGGCGGTCGCGGCTCAGGCGAACGCCTCGTGCTCCCCCACCACAGCGTCGACCACCCGCAGCTCCTCCGCTGCCCGGACCGGGTCCGCGTCGGTGTCCAGCACCAGATTCAGCAGCGCCTTCCACAGCGCCCAGCCCCGGGCCCTCGCCCAGGTCCCGGGGTCCTGGGCGACGGCGGCCCGGAACGCCTCGCGGCTGTCGCCGTCGAACATGGTCCAGGCGATGACCAGGTCGCAGGCCGGGTCGCCCACGCCCGAGGTGCCGAAGTCGATCACCGCGGCCAGTTCGCCGTCCCGGACCAGGAGGTTGCCGGAGGCGATGTCGCCGTGGAACCACACCGGGTCCCCGTGCCACTCGGCGGCGAGGGCCGCCTCCCAGACCGCCCGCGCCCGGTCCGTGTCGACGCGGTCCGCCAGGAGGGTCAGGCAGCGCCGGGTCTGCGCGTCGTAGTACGCGGGCGGGGTGCCCCGGTACCAGCTGTGCTCGCCCGCCGCCGGGCCGCCCGCCGGGTCGCAGCGCTGGAGGGCGCGGAGGAACTCGGCCACCGATTCCGCGAAGCCGGGGAGGTCCGCGATGTGCCCGCGCGCCGCCGTCTCGCCGGGGAGCCAGCGCCGGACCGACCAGGGGAAGGGATAGCCCTCGCCGGGCGCGCCCAGGGCGAGGACCGGAGGGACCGGGACCGGCAGCGAGGGCGCCAGACGGGGCAGCCAGACGTGCTCCTTCTCCACGGCGGGGACGTAGCCGGCGGCGGTGGGCAGCCGGACCGTCATCGCGTCGCCCAGGCGGTACGTGCGGTTGTCCCAGCCGTCGACCTCGACCGGGACCACGGGCAGGCCGCTCCACTGCGGGAACTGCGCGGCGATCAGCCGCTCCACGAGCGCGGCGTCGATGCCCGCGCGGCCGTCGGGATGTGCGTGGGGAGGGGTGAGGGCATCGGGCGATCATCGCCCCCGGCCCCGCGCGCCGCAACGGAATTCGACGCGCCTCGGAGCCGTACACATCGTTCCGACTCCGTGGCCCCCGCATCCGTTCGATTACAGTGCTGCGCAGTTACCGCACAGTCGCACAGGGGAACGAAGACACGGCATACGGGAGTGGCGCGGTGGGTACAGGGATCCTGGCCGTCTGGGGCGGGCCGAGCAGCAGGACTTCCGCAGCCGGGTACGCGGCACACTCCTCGGCGGCGCCATCGGCGACGCGCTCGGCGCCGGCGTCACCGCCCTCACCCTGGAGGAGATCCGCGCCGCCCACGGCCCCGACGCCGTCACCGACTTCGTCCCCGCCCACGGCGCGCGCGGCACGGTCACCGCCGCCACCCAGCTCACCCTGTTCACCGTCGACGGGCTGATCCGCGCCCAGGTCCGCCGCGACACCGGCGCCTGGCACCCGCCCACCGACGTCCACCGCGCCCACCTCCGCTGGGCCGCCACCCAGCACGACTGGGGGCCCGACGAGCGCCGCGAGGACAACGGCTGGCTCGCCGCGCAGGAATGGCTCTACGACCGCCGCGCCCCCACCCGGGAATGCCTGAACGGGCTCGGCGACGACATCATGGGCACCCTGGACCGGCCCAAGCATCCCGCCGCGCACGACGCCGCCGCGCTCACCCGGTCCGCCCCCTTCGGGCTGCTCGTCGGCTGGGAGCCGCAGCTGGTGTTCCAGCTCGCCGTCGAGTGCGCCGCGCACACCCACGGGCACCCCACCGCGCTGCTCTCCGCCGGCGCCTTCGCGGTCGTCGTGCACGGCCTTGCGCGCGGCGGGACCCTGGACGGCTCCGTGCAGCACGCGCTCGGTCTGCTCGCGGACCGCCCCGGCCACGAACCGGTCACCGAGGCGCTGCGCCGGGCCCTTGGTGCCGTGCGCCAGGGCATCCCGGGGCCCGCCCTCATCGAGTCCCTGGGTGTCACGGACTCCGCGGAGGAGGTGCTGGCGATCGCGGTGTACTGCGCGCTCGTCGGGGAGGACGTGCGGCAGGGGCTGCGGCTCGCGGTGAACCACGGGGGGCCGTCCGCCGCGACCGGGGCGCTGTGCGGGGCGCTGCTGGGCGCGATGCACGGGGAGACCGCGCTGCCCCCGGCCTGGCTGGCCGAGCTGGAGGGGCGGGCCACCCTCCTCGAACTCGCCGACGACTTCGCCATGGAGATGACCCAGGGGCCCGCCCTGCACAGCCCGGCGACCGCGGCCCCGGGCTGGCTGGCCCGCTACCCCCGCTGATCCGTGGGCGCGCCCTCCACCACGGCCGCCTCGTCCGGGCCGGCCTGGGCGGGCACCGCCGGGCCGTCGCCGTCCGTGTTGATCCGCTCGATCAGCGCGTCGCGTTCCGGGGTGTCCTCCGGGCGTACGAAGCCGATCACCACGTACAGCACCAGCGAGATCGCCAGCGGCAGCGCCACCTGGTACTGGAGCGCCACGCCCTCCTTCACCGAGCCGTCCAGGTCGTAGTTGGTGAAGTAGAACGCCAGCAGCCCCGCCGCCCAGCTGACGAGCGCGGCGGTCGGGCCCGACCTGCGGAAGCTGCGCAGCAGCCCCAGCATGAACGGGATCGCGATCGGGCCCATCAGCCCGGCGACCCACTTGATGACGACGGAGATGATGTCCTTGAACGTCGGCGAGTTGATCTGCGTCGCCAGCGCCATGGACAGCCCGAGGAAGCCCAGCGTGGACAGCCGCGCGGCCAGCAGTCCGGCCCGGCTGCTCCACTCGCGGGCGGCCTTGGAGAAGACCGGGGCGATGTCCCGGGTGAAGACGGCGGAGATCGCGTTGGCGTCGGAGGAGCACATGGCCATCGTGTGCGAGAAGAACCCGACGACGACCAGGCCCAGCAGCCCGTGCGGCAGCAGCTGTTCGGTCATCAGCGCGTAGCTGTCGGAGGCGTCCGGCTTCTCGGCGTGGACCAGCAGCGGGGCGCACCACATCGGGAAGAACAGGACCGTCGGCCACACCAGCCACAGCACGGCGGAGAGCCGCGCCGAACGGGTCGCGGATGCGGCGGAGTCCGTGGCCATGTAGCGCTGGGCCTGGTTCCACATGCCGCCGTTGTACTCGAAGGTCTTGATGAACAGGTACGCCAGCAGGAACGTCACGGTGTACGGACCGGCCGTCGGGTCCGCGTGGCCCTCGGGCAGCTTGTCCCAGACCGTCCACAGGGTGCTGAAGCCGTCCAGCTCGTGCATCGCGGTGACGAGCATCGCGAGCCCGGCGAACAACTGGATGACGAACTGCCCCAGTTCGGTGAGCGCGTCGGCCCACAGACCGCCGACCGTGCAGTAGACGGCCGTGATGATGCCGGTGATGAAGATGCCCTGGGTGAGGGTGATCCCGGTGAACACGGACAACAGGGTCGCGATGGCAGCCCACTTGGCGCCGACATCCACGATCTTCAGCAGCAGCCCCGACCAGGCCAGCGCCTGCTGGGTCGGCACGTTGTAGCGGTTCTTGAGGTATTCCAGCGGGGACGCCACGTACAGCCGCGAGCGCAGCCGGTTGAGCCGGGGCGCGAAGAGCTTCGCGCCGATGCCGATGCCGATCGCGATCGGCAGCGACCAGGTCACGAAGGACGTGACGCCGTACTGGTACGCGATGCCGGCGTAGCCCGTGAACATCACGGCGCTGTACCCGGACATGTGGTGCGAGATGCCGGACAGCCACCAGGGCATCCGGCCGCCCGCCGTGAAGAAGTCGCTGACGTTGTCGACACGCTTGTGGGACCAGAGCCCGATCGCGATCATCACGCCGAAGTAGCCGATGAGCACGACCCAGTCGAGACTGTTCATATGTCCCCTCCCGGGGTCCGCCTTGTGAACGGGGTGCGCACTTCGCCAGTACGGCCGCTCAGCGGCGCCCCGTGCGGGAGCGGGGACTTCGGGGATTGAACCGCCTGCGCGGTACCCCGGTCAAGGACCCTTTCGGTCATAGATGTGAACGCAGATCAGCAAGAGGAACGATTTTACTCGTTCTTGACTCACGGAAGCGTTGTCGCGAACGTGACGGCGGCCACACGATGAGCGGGCGCTTCGCCAGGCTGTGAGCGCAGGGAAGCACGAAGAAGACCGCACGGGATGCGGGTCCCGTGCGGTCGAGTGAGGAGGGGAACTGCCGGAGAGTCCCGAAGAACCCGGCCCGGAAAAGGCGAAAGCCCTCTCGGCCAGGACGGCGGGCCGGTCGAGAGGGCTGTGACGCTGACAGGTGGTGCGGTGAGCGGTGGGCGGGCCATCGGTCAGGCCCCGGCGGCCGCCACGGTGACGTCGCGCACGAACGTGTTCCAGGCGCCGGAAGCGAAGGTGACCGAGGGGCCGTCGGCCACCTTGGAGTCGCGCACGTCGATCGACTGCGTGAGCGGGGACCTGACTTCGACGCAAGCGCCGTTCTGCGCCGAGTACGAGGACTTCGTCCAGCTGTCCGTAGAGCCCTGACGGATGGCCATGTTCACTCCGGTTCGCGAGTTGTGTGAGGGGTGCCAGTCGTGTTCTCGACGGCTCGATGGACGCTACTCGGCAACGCCGCCTTGCGAGGCGGGCATTCACTCGACCGGATGCTTCTCGGGTGCTGACCTTCCACTGCGAGCGGCGACGGTGTACATTTCCGCCGCCGCTCTCGCGAGCTTCCCGTTTCCGTTAGTACGTGCGGTGGTTGTGGGGTCGTTCGCCTCTCACTCCGCGCTCAGTCGGGTGTACTCCTTCGCGATGCGGGCGATGATCTCGCGGCTCTTCTCCACGCTCAGCGCCTGCGCCCGCAGGTGCTCGTACATGACGCTGTACAGCTGGAGGTCGTTCGCCTTCTCCAGGTAGAGGTCGCTGGTGACACCCTCGATGTAGACGACGCTCGAATCCGCAGCGTCCGGGAACTCCAGGATGGCGTACTGACCGCTGATCCCCGGATGGGCGCCGGCCTCGAACGGCAGGACCTGCACGGTGACGTGCGGCAGGTGCGAGAGCTCCACCAGGCGTTCCAGCTGCTCGATCATCACCTGCTTGCCGCCCACCATCCGGCGCAGGGCGGACTCGTCGATGACCGCCCACATCCGCAGCGGATGGTCCGGGTCGGTGATCCGCTCCTGGCGGCGCGAACGCACGCCCACCCGCTTGTCGATGTCCGACTGGGGCGCCTCCGGCAGTGCGCCTGTGATCAGCGCCTCGGCGTACTGCCGGGTCTGGAGCAGGCCGGGGATGACCTGGGGCTCGTAGACCCGCAGGGACGCCGCGTCGGTCTCCAGGCCGATGTACACGCTGTACGGGATGTCCCCGAACGCGTGCCACCAGCCCTGCTGGCGGGAGTCCTTGGCCATCTGCATCAGCGACTCGACGACCCGGTGGTCCTCGACCTCGTACACCCCGCAGAGGTCGCGGACATCGCGCTGGCTGATGGAACGGCGGCCGTTCTCCAGGCGGCTGATCTTCGACTGCGAGACCAGCAGCCGCTCCGCCACCTCCTCGGCGGTCATTCCCTTGACTTCGCGCAGTCGGCGCAATTCCTGACCCAACCGGCGTCGCCTGACGGTGGGATTGACGTTGGACGGCACGGAAACGGCACCTCCGGCTATGTAGCTGTGCGTATCTACTGCTGAGCAGATTGCCACCCTCGGGCCCGGCCGCGCTGGGAAACGGCCACACACAGCGGCGCGGGGCAGTCGGTGGTATCGACTGCCCCGCGTCTGGTGCGGCTCCCGAACCGGGTCTGGATGACAACGGTGCGGCTGTGTTCGGTTGTTGACGTGCGTGGTGCCGTTACGGTCCTAGTGGGCCGCGGTGTGCGCCATGCTGCCGCGCCGTGAGGGCGACGGCACTTGCGGTTGCAACGGAACGCCGGCCGCCTGAGCGCGGCGCGGCTGTGCGACCGCCCCGTTCTGGACGTCCATGACGGCGTGCGCCACGAGGCCGCCCATCGGGTCGTGCCTGATCAGGTCCCGGAGCCGGGAGCGCGATGAACGCCCCTCGTTCCCGGGGTACAGGTGCTTGCCGAGTCCGACCGCGTGGGCCAGTGCGGCAAGCGCCGCGGTCCGCGGGTCCGGCGGTACGCCGGTGCGGATCGCACTGTCCAGCCTGGCCCTGATGTCCCGGCTGATCGCCGTGTCCGTCGCCTGGTAGCGAGTCGTCGGCAGCACTCCGCACATCTGGCCCTCGACGGCATGCACCATGCCGCACCGCTCCAGATGAGCGAGGTAAATCTGGCGGAGCCCCAGCCGGGGTCCGCCGATCCAGTGGACCGCCCGGACCGGACTGCCGCGCCTGCGCAGCAGTTCCAGTGCGGAGTCCAGGGTCGGATCTCCTGTCGGCCGTGGCATCACCACGGCGATACGATCCCCGTCTGGGGCTATCCGTCCTGCCAGGGCCAGCTCCACTAGCTGGGCTCCGGCGAGGCCGAGGTCGAGCGACTGCGGCTGCGCTGTGGTACCCGTGGTCGGGTCCAGAGCGAGCAGCAGAAGCTCCTCCGGAATTGTTCTGCGGCTCCTGCCCATCCATGCCTCCCCGCGTGGATGAATGACAGGGTGACCCCTCTCACATCTTCCTGTCGAGAGCGCCTGGTGGCTTTGTACGGGAACCAGTAGGTATGTCGTTCTCGTCTAGCAGCCCGGCCGAGGGTTCACACGGGACACTGGTAGATGGTTCGGACAGCGCGGGGGTTCCCCGCGCCGCATGGAGGAGGCATCGGTGGCGGGCGAGTCCCCCGACAAGTCGGAGCAGCAGCAGTCGTCGGGAACGACTCGCAACGAGCGCGATCCGCGGCTCGGCGTCTTCCGTGACCCCGAACCGGGTTCCGGCCCGGAGGCCGGTGCGGATTCCGCTACGGGGTCCGGCGCGGCCGGCCCGGAGAAGCCGACGCCCACCGGCGCCACCGGCGCCACCGGCGCCCGGAGCGCCGAGAGCCCTGCGGAGGGCCGGGACGGGGACGCGCGTACGGCCCCGGAGGCCGCCGAGAGCGCGGCGAGCGCTGCGGAGGGCCGGGACGGGGACGCGGATACGGCTCCGGGGGGCGCCGAGAGCGCTCTGGGGGCCGCTGAGGAGCCGGAAGCGGCGGCGGACGCCCCCGAGACCGCTGAGGACGCGGAGGGCGGCGAGCCCGAGCCGGAGGAGGGCGACGCGCGTCTCCGGGCGGCCGTGGCCGCCTGGGTCTCGACGGCCGACGACGGCGACAAGTCCGCGGACGAGGCCGAGGCGCCGGAGGAGCCCCGCGTAACCGCTCCCCGCGAGGAGGGGCCGGAGGCCGAGCCGCAGGCTCCCGTCGCCGACGCGAAGGAACCGGCCGACGACGAGCCGGCCACCGACAGCGACGAATCGGCCACCACCGAGCCCGCCGAGGCGCAGACCGGCGACGAGGACCCGAAGGGGAGCACGCCCGCCGCCGAGGCGCCCGCCCCGGACGAGGAGCCGCCCGCCGCCAAGGCGCCCGCCCCCGACGAGGAGCCGCCCGCCGCCGAGGCGAAGAAGCCGACCACCGGCGAGAACTCCCCGGACGAGGAGTCGCCCGCCGCCGAGGCGCCCGCCCCCGACGAGAAGCCGTCCGCCGACGAGGAGCCGCCCGCCGCCAAGGCGCCCGCGTCCGCGCCCGTTGATCAGCCCACCGCCGTCTTCAAGGCCCCCGGCTGCCCAAGGTCGATCAGCCGACCACCGCGCTGAAGATCAAGCGGTCGCCGTCCGGGCAGCCCGTCGCCGCCGAGAGCGAGTCGCTCGCCGAGCGGACCAGCCAGTTCGTACCGCTGCGCTCCGACGACGTACGCCGGCCGCCCGCCCCGCGCACGCCCGAGAACCCCGCGGCGGCACCCGGCGCCCCCGCTGCCCTCAGCGGCGCCGAGCGGACCCGGCAGCAGCCCATGCCGCCGAAGCCGCCGCTCGACCTGCTCGCCGAGCTGACGAACACCCCGCCGCCCCCGGAGACCCCGGTCCGCACGGCGGTGCGCAGGGTCAAGATCTGGACACCGCTGGTCATCCTCCTGCTCATCGTCTTTGCGATCGCGCAGATGGTGCGCCCGCTCCCGGACCCGTCGCTGACGATGACCGCGAAGGAGACGTACGGCTTCGAGGGCGGCGCCCCGAAGCTGCCGTGGCCCGACCAGGGCCAGGGCTACATGGCCGCCACCGGCCTCGGCAAGGTCGACTCGTTCGGCGAGCAGAAGCCCGTGCCGATCGCGAGCGTCGCCAAGGCGATGACGGCGTACCTCGTGCTCAAGAGCCACCCGCTCAAGCGCGGCGAGAACGGCCCGGACATCAAGATCGACGCCAAGGCCGAGGCGGACGGCAAGCTCTACACCGAGGGCGAGTCCACGCTCAACACGGTGAAGGAGGGCGACATACTCACCGAGCGCGACGCGCTGGCCGCGATCATGATCCCCTCCGCCAACAACATCGCCCGGCTGCTGGCCCGCTGGGAGGCGGGCTCGGAGAAGGCGTTCGTCGCGAAGATGAACGCCACCGCCGACGAGCTGGGCATGAAGAACACCACGTACACCGACCCCTCCGGGCTGACCGCCTCCACGGTCTCCACCGCCGAGGACCTGGTGAAGCTCGGCGAGAAGCTGGTCGAGTTCCCGGCGCTGATGGACATCACGAAGCTGCCGGAGTGGAAGGACCCGTCGGGCCACAAGTGGCGCAACTACAACACCCTCGTGCCGTACGACGGCGCCCTCGGCATCAAGACCGGCTCGACCTCCAAGGCCGGCGGCAACCTGCTCTTCGCGGCGCACAAGATGATCGACGGCACCGACCAGCTGGTCGTCGGCGCGATCCTGGGGCAGTACGACGACGTCTCGATCATCGACGAGGTGAACCGGGTCAGCAAGAAGGTGATGGTCGCCACGCTGGACCTGCTGCAAGGCGCCAAGATCGTCAAGAAGGGCGACGTCGTCGGTGAGGTGGACGACGGCATGGGCCACACCACCCCCGTCGTCGCGACGAAGGACGTGAAGGCGGTCGGCTGGTCCGGCCTCACGGTCAAGCTCGAACTGACCGACGACGGCAGGACCATTCCGCACGAGGCGGTCGCCGGTACGCACGTCGGCACGCTCACCGTGGGCGAGGGCCGCAGCCAGGTGAAGGTCGCGGTCGCCCTCCAGAGCGACCTCGCGAAGCCGTCGTTCGGCGACAAGCTGACCCGCGTCGGCTGAGGACACCCGGAGGGGGGCGCCCGCGCGGGGCGCCCCCCTCCGCCCCCGCGCCGGAAGCGCCCCGCGTGTTAGCGTCCCGGGGGCAACGCGCGGACCCCGGAGCGCGTCTTTCGGCCCATGAGACCCGAGCAGGAGTGCCGGCCGACACCACGCGTCCGGGAAGGGACGGGGAGAGTGCAGTGACCACCGCCGAGCCGACACGGGCGAAGGACGGCACCGCTTCCGACGGCACCACGGAGCCGGCAGGCGATCCGGGCGGATCCGCCCCCGCCACCGGATTCGACGGTCTGAAGCAGCGGTGCCTGCGCCACCCGGTCCTGCTGACGACGGCGGTCGCCGCGGTCGCCCACATCCTGTGGTTCCTCTTCTTCGCCAACAGCGGCGGCGACATCGCGGCCCAGGACGCCTGGGCCGAGTTCGTCGGCCGGCACCCGGGCACGGCGTACAACCTCGCCTGGTACGGGGGCATGCACCCCGTCTCGTACAGCGTGGTCTCGCCGTATCTGATGTCCCTGCTCGGCGTGCGGACGACGATGATGATCGCCGGCACGGTCTCGGCCGGGCTGACCTCGCTGATCCTGTACCGGGTCAAGGCCGTCCGTAACCCGCTGGCCTGCTCGATGGCGGGCGTCTTCGCGTACCTGTGCAACGCGCTGTCGGGGCGGGTGACCTTCGGGCTCGGCATGATGTTCGCGGTCGGCGCGGCCGCCGCCGTGTTCTGCTGGCCGTACCGGTGGCGCTACAAGCGGTGGGCGAAGGCGGCCGTCGCCGCGCCGCTCGCCGGACTCGCGACGGCCGGCAGCCCGGTGGCGGGGCTCTTCCTCGGCGTCGTCGCGGCCGCGCTGTTCCTGAACAAGCGGCGCCCCGGCGCGTACGCGCTGGGCCTCGCCCCGGTCGTGGTGGTCGCGCTGTCCGCCTGGCTGTTCCCGTTCTCCGGCACCCAGCCGATGTCGGTCGCGACGCTGTCCGGGCCGTTCATCTTCTCGTGGCTCGTCTTCTTCCTCGTACCGACCGACTGGAAGACGGTCCGCGTGGCCTCGGCCGTGTACGGGACCGGCACGCTGGCGACGTACTTCGTGGACTCGCAGATCGGCTCCAACGTCTCGCGGATGGCGATGCTGTACGCGGGCGTCGTCCTGCTGGCGGCGCTGCCGTACACCCGGCCCCGCTCGCAACGCTGGTACGCGCTGGTCATCGCGTTCGTCTCGCTCAACGTCTGGATCGGCTTCAAGGGCGTCGACGACATCGTCCGTACCGCCCCCACCGCCTCCTGGACCCGCTCGCTGGCCCCCTGGTCAACCAGCTCCAGGAGGTCGGCGCCGAACGCGGCCGGGTCGAGGTCGTCCCGCCGAGCAGCCACCGCGAGGCGTCCGCGCTCCCGCGCTCGGTCAACCTGGCCCGGGGCTGGAACCGCCAGGCCGACATGAAGCGGAACCCGATCTTCTACGACGACACGCTGGACCCCGTCAACTACCGCCAGTGGCTCGACCGCTGGGCGGTGCACTACGTGGTGCTGCCGCAGGGCGACCCCGACTACAGCGGCGCCCGCAAGGAGGCCGAACTCGTCGGCAAGGGCCTCTCCTACCTGAAGCTGATCTGGTCCAACAAGGACTGGCGGCTCTTCGAGGTGGACAGCCCGGTCCCGCTGGCCGACCCGCCGGCCACGGTGGAGCGCGCGGGCGAGGGCGAGCTGACGATCCACGTCAAGAAGGCGGGCCGGGTCCTGATCCGCATCCCGTACTCGCGCTGGCTCGCCGTCGTGGACGAGGACGGCAACGGCGTGGAACGCCCCCAGGAGACCGAGGCGTCCAAGCAGCGGACGGACGAGAGCACCCCCAAGACCTTCGTCAACGAGAACGGCTGCCTGATCAAGGTGGCCGAGGACGAGGAGGGCGACGAGTGGACGGAACTCCTGGCCCCCCGCCCCGGCACGTACCGCCTGGGCGCCCCGTACCAGCTCCCGCCGGGGACACCGTGCCCGGACGAACTGCGGTGACGGCCGCCGGACGGGCTTGACCGGCACGTCCGCGGCGGAGGCCCCGCCGATACCGTCCATCACGGAAGTGATACCGCCGCAAATGTCCAGGCGTTACGCTCTTCCGTCAATTGGATGCGGTGGGGGGAACCATGTCGAATACAGTCCGTTCCTGCGCGGGCTGCGGATGCCGGTTAAGTCAATACAACCAAGACGAACGGTGCGCCAAGTGCGCGCGTGGAACCTTTCCGCACGTTCCGGCCCATGTGTGGTCCGATCCGGAAATTCTCCATGCCCTTCAGGAATGGGATTTCGGTGCCGTGAGCTGCCTCGTCCGGCGCAGGGCGGGCTTGCGGCAGGACGACATGGCTGGTCTCACCGGCCTGAGTCAGAGCTTTCTCTCCATGCTGGAGAGCGGGACGCGCCGGCTTACGAACATCCGTAGGATCGCCCAATTCCTGGAAGGCGTTTCGGCGCCTGTCGGCCTGTGTCCCGAGGTGCCCCGGAAGCCGCCGGTCGACGCCGTTCCCGATTCGCTGCCCGCGGTCGGGCAGGGCGGGAGTCTGCCCGGTCTCGCGGCACAGGCGGCGGCCCAGTCGATGCTTTTCGCCGAACACATAACGTCGAGCAACGTCTCCCAGGGGGAGATCGAGCAACTGGCCGGTGAACTCGCGCGCATCGCCACGGACTACGTCCACGCGCCGCTCCTACCGCTCTTCCACGACCTCCTGTTCCACCGGGACCGGGCATTCGAGCTGCTGAAAGGGCGGCAGAAGCCGGGCCAGACGCGAGAGCTGTTCCTGCTCGCAGGCGTCAGCTGCCTGTTGCTGGCGCACGCGTCGCAGAACCTCGGGGACGAACGCTCGGCGATGGCACAGGTGAATACCGCCTCGACCTGTGCCGAAATGGCCGACCACAGGGGCCTTCAGGGCGTGGGTCAGGGAACGGCCGCCCGGTGTCCTCGATGACGACGGCGGGGTCGAGCCGGTCGAGCAGCCGGTCCAGGACGGCGATGTAGCTGTCCTCGGCGACGGCTGACGAGACCCGGTGCAGCAGGGGGAAGTTGACGACCTCGACGGGGGTGTCGCGGAAGAGGCTCAGCGAGCTGGCCTGGCTGATGATGACGGGCCTCAGCCGTCCCTCGGCCCGGATGGCCTCGGCTATGAGCACCGCCCGTCTGAGATGGCCGAACCCGATGCCGTTCTTGACGAGCAGGGCAACGGTCTTCACTCGGTTCCTCCCACGATCGGCGGCTGTGGCCCACTGGGTATCCGGCGTCGCCCGGTGGCGGCCGGTCGCATGCCCCCGCCGGCCCAGGGGTGGCATGTGCATGTAGCGGCATGTGGATCATTATTCCCCGCGGGCCGGCCCCGGGGGAGGGTTTCCGTGCCCGCCCCGCCGGTGTGACGGCGGTCTCGCCTGCGGTGACGTGCGGATTCGCACCCGGTGCCGGAGCGGGCCCGGGGCCCTTCCCGGGATTGGACACCCCTCTTTTGACTCGGTTAGATTCTTCGAATGGCGAATCTGGAAGAATTGCTGCATCAGCGGCTGGCCCCCGCGTTCGAAGCCGTAGCCGGCGCCCCTGTCGACCCGGTCATCCGACGATCCCAGCACGCGCACTTCCAGTCCGACGCCGCCCTCGCCCTCGTGCGCAAGATCGGTGGCAACCCGCGTGAGATCGCCGCCCGCGTCGTGGAGGCCGCGCAGCTCGACGACCTGTGCTCGGCGGTCGAGATCTCCGGCCCCGGCTTCATCAACCTGACCTTCTCCGACGAGGTCCTCGCCCGGCTCCTGGCCGACACCATCGGCGACGAGCGGCTCGCCGTGCCGCAGGCGAAGGACTCCGAGAAGATCGTCGTCGACTACTCCGCGCCGAACGCGGCGAAGGAGATGCACGTCGGACACCTCCGTTCGACGATCATCGGTGACGCGGCCGTGCGCCTGCTGGAGTGGCAGGGCAACACCGTGATCCGGATGAACCACATCGGTGAGTGGGGCACGCCCTTCGGAATGCTCGTCGAGCACCTTCTCGACATCGGCGAGAGCGAGGCGGCCAGCGAGCTGTCCGTCGGCGACCTGAACGGCTTCTACCGGGCCGCCCGCGTGAAGTTCGACGCGGACGAGACCTTCAAGGACCGCGCCCGCAAGCGCGTCGTTCTGCTCCAGAGCGGCGACGAGGTCACGCTGCGCCTCTGGCGGACCCTGGTCGAGGAGTCCAAGAAGTACTTCCTGACCGTCTACGGCATGCTCGGCGTACGGCTCACCGAGGACGACTTCTTCGGTGAGAGCTACTACAACGACCAGCTCCAGTCGGTGGTGGACGAGCTCGACGAGCTCGGCCTGCTCCGTGAGAGCGAGGGCGCCCAGTGCGTCTTCCCCGACGGTTACACCAACCGCAACGGTGACCCGCTGCCCATCATCGTCAAGAAGGGCGACGGCGGCTTCGGCTACGGCGCCACCGACCTGGCGACGATCCGGCACCGCCTGCGGAACCTGAAGGCGACCCGTCTGCTCTACGTCGTCGGCCTGCCGCAGCGCCAGCACCTCGGGATGATCTACGACGTGGCCAAGGACGCGGGCTGGCTCGTTCCGCCCGCCCGCGCCGAGCACGTCGGCCACGGGTCGATCTGCGGCGAGGACGGCAAGATGCTGCGCACCCGCGCCGGCGTCTCCGTCAAGCTCGTGGACCTCCTGGAGGAGGCGGTCGTACGAGCCTCCGCGGTCATCGCCGAGAAGAACCCGCAGCTGGACGAGAAGACCCGGGCCGACGTCGCGAGGGCGGTCGGTATCGGGGCGGTCAAGTACGCCGACCTGTCGACGGACCGCCTCAAGGACTACGTCTTCGACTACGACCGCATGCTGTCGTTCGAGGGCAACACCGCGCCCTACCTGCAGTACGCGCGCGCTCGCATCTGCTCGATCTTCCGGAAGGCCGGCGTCGAGCAGCCGCTGACGGGTGTCGACAAGCTGGTCATCACGGAGCCCGCCGAGCGCGCTCTGGCCCTGGAGCTCCTGCAGTTCGACAGCCTCATCTCCGAGGTCGCCGAGACCCTGGAGTTCCACAAGCTCGCCAACTACCTCTACGGACTGGCCAGCACCTTCACCAGCTTCTACGAGAAGTGCCCGGTCCTGCGCTCCGAGGGCGATGTCAAGCAGAGCCGGCTGGTCCTGTGCGACATCACCGCCCGGACGCTGGAACTGGGCCTGGGCCTTCTCGGCATCGACACGCCCGACCAGATGTAGCCGACGGCGCCTCTCCGCTACTCCGGTGGCGAGGGGCGCCAACTGATCATCCCCGTCGAGGAGTACGACCGGCACCACCGGGCGTACTCCTCGACGTCGTTCACGCCTCCGTCGAGCACCGCGCGGTATACGTCGATGGATCGGTACTCCTCCCCGCGGCCCACCAGGGCCTCCTTGATGCGCAGGATGCGGGCCTGCGCGGTGGTACGCAGCGCGGCTCGCATGGGTGCCACGAGATCGGCGGAGCGCGGCCCGTTGTAGTCGGCGGCGAGCAGCCACATCTGCACCGACCACCGTTCGCCCCCGTACCTGTAGCGCAACTCCCAGCCCAGGCCGGCGTCCGGTTCCCCCACCGCGTTGATGAACAGCAGCCGTTCCACGGCGGGGTCCCGGGCCCACTCGGAGACGAGCGTGAAGCCGGCGTCGACCTGGAGGTCGCCGAAGATCTCGATGTCGATGTCCGGGGCGACCAGCAGGCCGTAGGCCATGGCTCCGCAGAGCCTGGGCTCGCCGAACCGTTCCCAGCGCTGGAGCGGCCGCAACGCGTCTAGCACGCCGAGTGCCTGCTCCTGCCGGGCCGCCTGCCGGGCGAGCACCGCAGCGTCCCGCTCGTGTCCCGGAGCGCCGGAGGCTGTGGCCGTCACCGAGCGGCCGCCATGTAGCCGAACGCCCGGCAGGCGGGCACCAGGCTCTCCGGCACAGCGGAATCGGCGGGCATCTCGCGGCCGGGCTGCACGACGCCGCTCTTGATCTTCTCGTTGAAATCGCCGATCCCCTGGACGAACGGACCGTGGTCCGCCGACCCGTAGGCGAGCATCCCGGACTCCCACTCCACGTCCAAGTGGGCGCAGACCTTGCGGATCACCTCCTCCGTGTCGGCGGTGAGGTCCTCGTACCGCACGGTGAGACCCCCCAGTTCCTCCCGCGCCTCCTCGAGTTCGCGGAGGTAGGTCGTCACCAGGCCCTCCGTCCGAGCCGGGTCCTCCTCGGGCCGGCCGGCCAGCGCGGATTCGAGGATGTGCAGGGGGTGGCGGATCAGATGGATGTACCGGGCGTGCGGCCAGCAGGCGGCGAGGCGGCGCCAGAGCAGCAGGTTGCCGGGGGTCTTGTCGACCACGATGTCCTTGCCGCTCAGCGACAGCTCGCGGTGGAGCATGCGGTCCCACAGCAGGTGCTCGATGTCCTCCTTGCCGAGTTCCGAGGTCTGCATGGCCAATTCGACGTACGGGCTCGCCAGTCTCCTCCGCGGATGGGTCAGCGCCGCCAGAAGTCGACGGGGTCCTTGCCGGGCTTGAACCCATGAGCCTCCACCATGGCCGCGGTCGCCGCGAAGTTGCGGCCGACGGTCTCCGGCTCGTGCGAGTCGCTTCCGAAGGAGACGGCCGACCCGCCCTCCTCGTACCACCAGCGCACCACTTCGGGAGCGGGCCAGGGACCCTGGGTGTTCATCTCCAGGGCCCGGTCGTCACGGGCCAGAGTCCGCAGCACCGCCCGGTACTCGCCCTCGTAGTCGGTGGCGTCGTAGGGCAGTCGATGTGCGCGAGCACCTGGAACACGCCGTTGGTCTCCACCATGCGGAGCGTCTCGGTGAGGTAGGTGCGCATCAGGTCCTCGGCGTTCTCGGCCGTGAAGAGGAAAGGCGCGTAGTGGAGCGTCCCGTCGACCGACAGCGAGTGCAGCGAACCCAGGAGCCGGTCGAAATGGCGGCGCTTCAGCAGCCCGTCGATCTCCGTGGCGAACAGATGCGGCTCACCGAGCTCCATGCCGGCAAGGATCTTCAGGTCCGGGTAGCGGTCGCGGCACCGCTCCAGGGCCTCCCAGTAACCGTCCAGGTCGAACAGGCCGGTGTGGGCATGGGTGTCGATGACACGGACCACGGAGGAGTCCTCGGCGTCGCCGGGGAACGCCCAGGCGGTGAAGTCCGCGTGGTCGGTGAAGGATATGGCCGGCAGCCCGAGGCGTATGGCCTCCTCGCACGCCTTGTCCATCGCGGCGGTCGAGGCGTCCCAGGACCACTCCGTGTGGACGTGGTTGTCCGTCGGAAGGACCTGTCCGGGCGCGGCCTTCCAGGGAAAGTCATCCGTGGCCATTGTGCGTCCCTCCTGCAGGGGTCGAATGGGGCTGTCGTATGCCGAGTACGCGCCGGGCGCGCTCGTGCAGTTGTGGTGAAGCGGTCCCGAGATGGCGGGTGAGGACCTGGCCGGCCAGTGCGGTGAGCTCGTCGAGGCGCGGCGAGTGACGCACCGTCAGGCGTACGCTCAGAAGGGCCCGGAGGATCTCCACCTCGTCGGACTCCGCGAGGCCGGTGCCGAGTTCCTCCGCGGAGCGCGACTGCTTGACGGCGCGCTCCACCTCGGCACCGGTGAGCGCCGTGTGCACCTGCTCCACCGTGAACAGCTCCACGGGGTAGTCGGTGTCCGGCACATAGCCGAGCCGCCTCTGGAGATCCACGAAGGACGTCCGGAGTTCGCGCGCCGCGCCGTCGGACAGCGGCCGGGCGAGCAGGACGAAGGTGTCCACATCGCTCGTCGGCCCGGCCCGGCCCGCGGCGACCGAGCCGTAGACGAACGCGGCGACGGCTTCGCACGACCGCTCGGTGAGCAGCAGGTCGATCGCCGCCGCGACGTCCGCGCTCACTCGCCGTCGTTCCATCCGGCGGGCCCGCTCATCCGGGGAACGAACGCCGGGCGGTCGCTCCGCCCGAGGATCTCCTCGAGCATCGGTGTTCCGGCCGACGTCCTGAAGGGGCGTCAGTTCGACATCATCTACACGGGCAAGGGTGCCCTGTACTACCTCCCCGACCTCGGCCCCTGGGCCGAGACGGTCGCCAGGCTCCTGCGGCCGGGCGGCAAGCTGTACGTCGCCGAGTTCCATCCCCTCCTCAACGCCCTCAGGCCCCGGCCCCACGAAGGCGACGGTCCGGACCTCGTGGGCCACGACCGCCATGCCCGAAGCCTGGAGGTCGGCCATGACTACCTGGCCAACGGGGTCATGCACCGCGAGTCGACCCATACGTACACCGACGGGCCGGCGATCGAGGAGAGCGCCAAGGACTTCTTCGAGTGGATGCACGGGCTCGACGACGTGATCAACGCGATCACCGGCGCGGGACTGAGGGTCGAGAGCCTTCGGGAGAGCCCGCTGCTGCCCTGGCGGCGCTGGGAGCGGATGTCACCCACTCCCGAGGGATGGTGGCAGCTGCCTGCCGACGAACCCCGGATTCCGCTCTTCTACGCCCTGCTCGCCGGGCAGGGATGACGAACCCGCCTCAGCCGTACTCCTGACGCGTCCGACGGCCGGGCCGTATCCGCGACCGAAGGATCACGCCCCGGCCGACAGGTCGTACACCGCGAAGTCCGTCACGGGCCGGTAGCCGACGCGCTGGTACACGCCGTTGCTGGTGGGGTTGGCCAGGTCCGCGAAGAGCAGCACCTCCTCCGCCCCCTGGGCGAGCGCGGCGCGGGAGGCGTGGGCGGTCGCGGCGGCCCCGTGACCCCGGCCCCGCAGTCCGGGCGGGGTGTAGACGGAGGCGACCCGGATCTGCCCGGCGACCCGGGGCGTGAGCGCCGCCATGGAGACGGGGACGCCGTCCGGGGTCTCCCAGAGGGTGACCCGGCGTTCGGTGATGTGCGCGTCGGCCCAGGCCCCGGGGTCCCGGTGGCCGGCGCCGCCGATGGCCCGCACGAACTCCACGTACCACCGCGCGACCAGCTCCCGGTCCCGCGCCTCCGCGATCCGGCCGCGCCCCTCCGGCGCCGGATCCGGCCACCGCAGCTCCCCGAGCCGGTAGAGCCGCAGCCGCTCGTGGAGCCGGGGCGACGCCCCCGTGCGCGCCCGCCATGCCTCGGCGAACGCGGCGGCGGTCGCCTCGTCCGCGTTGACCCCGGGGGCGGGGTCGCCCACGGCCTCCAGATGCGCGGCCAGCGCATCCGTCTCCTCGGGCGTGAGGGGCGTGACGATCAGCCGGTAGGGCGGGGTCCGGAAGTACGCGGCGCGCACCTCGCCGTCCCGCTCCAGCACGCCGAAGACGGGCGCCTCGTCCCCGTACGCCTGCGGCCCCCGCGCGCGCAGCCCCTCGCACACGGTCAGGGTCACGGTGTGCAGCGCGGGCCGCGACCGCAGGAAGTCACCGGCGCGGGCGAGGAAGGCGTGCACGTCGGGAACGCGGAGCCAGGCTGAGGTATCCATGCCGCATCCTCGCGTGACGAGCGAGCGGAGTGCCTGCGTTTTTCGGTTGGCTACTCGACGTCGATCCCGTACTCCGTGACCAACTCCTCCAGTCCGCCCCGGTATCCCTTGCCGCCGGTGACGAACTCCCAGTCCCGTTGGCCCGTCGGCGGAACGAGCCCAGGACGAGTGCGGTCTCGCCCGGCCGGCCGTCCGAGACGTCCAGCTGGTCGAGGGGGGTGCGCTCGGCGTCGAGCAGCCGGATTCCGGCGTCGGTGAAGCCGGACAGGTCGGCGTCGGGGTTGGCGACGGGATCGATCGCGGCGATGACCACCAGCCGGTCCGCCCGCGCCGGGAGCGCGTCGAAGGCGACCTGGATCGCGGCCTTGTCGGGTGCGACGGGGATCAGGGCGCGGACCGAACCGTCCGGGGTGCGGGGGTTGTTGAAGAACACGAAGTGGTCGTCGTCCAGCACGCGGTTGCCCTGGCAGACGAGGGCGCAGACGTCCAGGGCGACGGAGCCGGACCAGTACATGCCGAGCACGTTGTGGTCGTCGTTCCGTCCGTCGTCGTCGCGGCCTTCCGGCGCGGTCCGCTGGGCCGGGACCGGACGCTCACCGCCGCCGCCCAACCGCCCGCGCAGCCCGTGCCGGTGCAGCAGGTCGACCAGCTCGGAGCCCGGGACCAGCTCCAGCGGCTTGCCGTTGGCGAAGGTGTGCGAGCCGGGACCGAACGTCGAGGTGGTGACCAGGACGCCCTTGTTGGCGCCGGCGTCCTGGACCGTCCCGTACAGATCGCGGACCGCCGTGGGCGGCACGGTGTTGCGGTACCGCTTCACCTGGACGACGATCTTGCCGCCGCGGATCGGGGCCGGGTCCAGCGCGTCGACGTCCACGCCGCCGTCGTTGGACCGCTGTGTGGTGACGGCCTGCATGCCCATGGCCCGGAACAGCTCGGCGACCAGCGCCTCGAAGGCGAGCGGGTCCATCTCGTACAGGTCCGGCTCCTCGTCGCCGCCGTGCGTCACGACCCCGTTGCCGACGTCCTCGGGACCCGTCCTGGCCGCACCGCGGCGTACTGGTCGGGCCGCGTGGACAGCTGCCCGCGCAACCCGTCCACCAGGCAGTTCACCGCGTTCACCTGCTCCAGGTGCAGCCCGGCGAAGTCCGCCCGGGTCGCCATGACCGTGCCGAGGAACATGGGCATCCGCCGCCCGGTCGCCGGGTCGTGGTCGTCCACGAAGCCGTTCAGGGCGACCGACTCCAGGGCGCCGAACTCGTCGGCGGCGAAGAGGTCGCGCAGGACGAGCAGCAGGCACTGGGCGAGCACGTCCCGGTACAGCGCCCGGCGCTGCGTGACCGGCCGGGGCGACTCCTTCTCCTGGTCCGCGTTGATCATGTACCGCACGGACTTCGCCTCGGGGACGACGTCGTACCGGGGCAGCTCCCAGTTCAGCACCAGCTGCCGCGCGCCCGAGTCGTACGCCGCCGCCACCTGCCGGGGCAGCTCGTCGGGCCAGCCGGTGGAGGCGTAGAGCGCGGCGGAGAAGTACTCGACGGCCGCCTCGGCGTCCCCGGCGCGCAGACCGGCGGTCATCTCGGCGATCCCGGCGTTGTGGCGCCGGATCTCCGCCAGCCGCGCGTCCGCCCACTGCTGGTACTGCCGCTGGTAGCCGGCGAACTGCGCCTGGCGCTGCGCCTCGGCCGCCTGCGCGGCCTGCCAGTCCCGCTCGAACCTGGCCCGCGCCTCGGCCTGCGCCTGGGCCCGCCGCCCGGCGGTCCACCCGCCGCTCTGCGCCTCGTACCGTGCGGGGTCGGGCATGGGGACGGGGTGCGCCAGCGGCCCCGGCGCGAACGGCTCGACCTCCTCCGCCCGGGTCAGCGCCGAGGCCCGGAACGCCGGTGCCCGGCACCCGGCCGCCAGCAGCCCCTGCAACGCCTCGACCCGGGCATCCAACTCCCGCGTACGCCGCCGGGCCTCGGCCTCACGCTGCTCCCGGTAGGCGGCCTTCTGCTCGCGCTGACTGCGGGCGACCTCGCGCTGATAGGCCCGCTGCGCCCGCTCCTGATCCCGCTGATACCGGGCTTGCGCCTCCTGCTGGCGCTGCTGCTGCCGCTGCGCCTCGGCCCATACGGCAACCAACCCATTGGAGCGACGACTCATCCCGCCCAGGCCCTCCCCACCAGGACGGCACACGTACGTACGCACGGCGAGCCCCGGCCCCTTAACCAGCAGTGATGAAACAACTTTAGTCCGCAACGAACCCGGGGCCCATGGACTTGCCAGGGTTTGGAGGGAAGTTGGGGAAGCCGAAGGTGCGAGGACGCCCTCGCCGTCTGGCGAGCCCTGAGCGAGACCCTGGACCACACCTTCGCGGGCCGAAGCACGACCGCCTACGCCCGCCTGGTCGGCGCCACCGACCGCACGGCCCCGGGCCCCCGCCGCGCGGAGTAGCACAACGCAAACGACCCCGGACCGCGACCGGTCCGGAGCCGTTTTCCTGGTGCCCCCGGCAGGATTCGAACCTGCGACACCCGCTTTAGGAGAGCGGTGCTCTATCCCCTGAGCTACGAAGGCATGGTTGTGGCCGCCAGTGTAGCGGGTGGTGTGCTCGGTGTACGGGGGCCGGGGCCTGTCGCCGACGGCAGGGTCACCCGGGACCGGCTCGAACCGGCCGACGGGAAAGCGCCGGTCTTCGCGGTGACGGCGGTCGTGGCGGTCCGGGGCACCCCTAAGGCCGCGTCACCTGCACCCGGTAGTCCCCCTTCTCGTCCTTCTCCAGGACCGAGATCCGTATCCCGTTCGCCCGGTCCGTGAACGTGTCGCCCGGCTGGAACGGGGCGTCCGAGAGTTCTGCGTGGACGTTGGGGAGGCGGGTGCAGCCGGGGCTGTTCTTCGTGCTGTCGGTGACCGAGATCGGGCCCTGGCCCGTGTCCACGTCGGAGCTGACCTTGTAGATGAGGACGCCGGGGCGGCAGACCGCCTGGTCGTTGCCCGCCTGGGTGCGGACCTCCACCGCGTAGCCGGACTCCGCGGTCAGGGGACGAAGGCCAGCTTCAGGCCGCCCCGCTTGGCCAGGGGCTCCAGGACGTGGTCCGTGGTGCCGGGGCGGGCGGCGCAGCTCACCTGGTCGTTGTCCAGCCAGCCCAGCTTCCACTTGTGCCAGCCGAGCAGGTCGTTGTTGGCGCCCCAGTCCTCGGACATGATGTCCCAGTGCCCGACCGAGCCGCCGCCCTCCATCGTGTAGAGGTCGGGCAGCCCGAAGACGTGCCCGTTCTCGTGGGGCAGGACCCGGTAGCCGGTCTGGGCGTACGAGCCGGAGCCGTCGTCCTGGCGGCTGTAGACGAATGAGGTGTTGGACAGCGGCACCCCGTCCGCGATCGGGGCGTCGTCGTTCCCCGAGAAGGTCACCGAGAGCACGGTGTCCAGGGCGGAGGGCCCGGCGTTCGGGGTGACCAGGATGTTGACCAGGTCGTACTCGTCGAAGTCCACCCTCGGGTCCGCGGCCGCCACGATGTCCTGGACCAGGTGGCGGTAGCCCGGCTCGTACGGGGAGCCCCGCTCGATCCCGTACTCCTCGAAGGGCAGCGGCATCCGCAGCCACGAGCGGATCGGCGCCTCCGGTATGTAGGTGAGCCGCCCGTACGAGCTCGTCCGGAACCAGTCCGTCGTCTGCGGGAAGAATTCGGCCAGCCGGTCCATGGCCGGCTCGGTGCCCTCGGCGTCCGGGAAGTCGATCATCAGGTTCAGCGCGCGGACGCGGCCGGTGGAGCGGGCGTACCCGGGCTGCGTCGGCATGCCCTCCGACATCTGTACGCCCATGGCCGACGCGATCCGGCAGGGGCCGAGCCCGGTGGCCAGGGGGGCCGTCGCGGCGGGGCCGGCCGACGCGGGGCTCTGGAGGGGCAGCGTGCTGCTCGCGGTCGCCAGGGCCGCGATGACCAGGGCCGTTGCAGCGCCGAGGGCGACCGGGCGGCGGTGCTTGCGTATCCGGTGGCGGGGCTGCTGCATCGAGGCGCCTTCCGGTCCGCGGCAGCCGGCCGACCCCGGCTGCGCTCTGCCGTCAGCCTCTGCCGGGCGATCGCGGGCCGCTCGCTGGGTGCGCCGTTCGGTTGGTTTTCCGGCTGCGGCGGTGTGCGTGACGCAGGTCACAAAGTCCGGGGAAATAACCGGGGAGGGTCTCCCCGTTTGCACCGGTGTCCCCGCGAAACGGGGAAGCGGTCCCCGGTTGGTTCTCCGGCCGGAACCGCGCCAGATGCCCGGGAAGACAAGGAGCACCGCCGTGGCCACCACCGCACCCGCGCAGCCCCGCACGCCCAAGCCGAGGGCCGACGCGCTGCGCAACCGGGAGCGGATCGTGACGGCCGCGCGCGAGATGTTCGTGGAGTTCGGGCCCGACGTGCCCCTCGACGAGGTCGCCCGCCGCGCCGGCGTCGGCAACGCGACCCTCTACCGGAACTTCCCCGACCGGGCCGCCCTCGTCCACGAGGTCGTGCTCGCCGTCACCTCCCGTACCACCGACCGCGCCGAGGAGGCCACCGCCGAAGAGGCGGACCCCTTCGCCGCGCTCACCCGCTTCGTCCACGCGGCGGCCGACGAACGCATCGGGGCCCTGTGCCCCATGCTCTCCGGCGGCTTCGACAAGGACCACCCCGAACTGCTCGCCGAGCGCCGGCGCCTCGAAGAGGCCGTCGAAGGGCTCGTCGCGCGCGCCATGTCCGCGGGGCGCCTGCGTACCGACATCGCCGTCGGTGACGTACTGGTCGCCCTCTCCCAGCTCACCCGGCCGCTGCCGGGCATCGCCTGCCCGAACATCGACCGGTTCACCCACCGCCACATCCAGCTGTTCCTGGACGGACTCGAGGCCCCGGCCCGGTCCGTGCTCCCCGGAACGGCGGCGACCTTGGAGGACCTGCGGCGCCGCGCCTGACGTGACCCGCGCCCGCTCTCCCCGTACTTGAAGCCCGACGACTTACCTGAAGCCCGACGACTTACCCGAAGCCCGACGACCCTCCCGCCCTCAGCCGTGCCCGCGACCAGCGGACCGCACGGTTCGCGATCTCTCGCGCCCTCGCGCGCTCCTAGGTGGCTACTCCCATGTCAAAAACACCTGATCTCCGACTCCCCGACCCCAGTCGCTGGAAGGCCCTGGCCTTCATCGCGCTCGCGCAGCTGATGGTGGTGCTCGACGCCACGATCGTGAACATCGCGCTGCCGCACGCACAGACCGCGCTCGGCATCACCGACGCCAACAAGCAGTGGGTCATCACCGCCTACGCCCTCGCCTTCGGCGGGCTGCTGCTCTTCGGCGGGCGCATCGCCGACCTCTGGGGCCGCAAGCGCACCTTCGTGGTCGGCCTGATCGGCTTCGCGCTGGCGTCCGCGCTCGGTGGCGCGGCGCAGAACCAGGGCATGCTCTTCGGCTCCCGCGCCCTCCAGGGCGTCTTCGGCGCGCTGCTCGCGCCGGCCGCGCTCTCGCTGCTCGCGGTGATGTTCACCGACGCCAAGGAGCGCGCCAAGGCGTTCGGCATCTACGGGGCGATCGCCGGCGGCGGTGGCGCCGTGGGCCTGATCCTCGGCGGTTTCCTGACCCAGGCGCTGAACTGGCGCTGGACCTTCTTCGTCAACATCCCGTTCGCGATCGTCGCCGCCGCCGGTGCCTACTTCGTCATCCGCGAGCCCGCCGGCAGCCGCAACCGCTCGTCGCTCGACATCCCGGGCGTGGTCCTGTCCGCGCTGGGTCTGGTCTCGCTGGTGTACGGGTTCACCCGCGCCGAGTCCGCGGGCTGGTCGGACGCGCTGACCGTCGGTTCGTTCGTCGCCGCCGGCGTGCTGCTGCTGTCCTTCGTGCTGACCGAGGCCAAGGTGAAGTCGCCGCTGCTCCCGCTGCGCGTCGTGATGGACCGCAACCGCGGTGGCGTCTACCTCTCGCTGGGCCTGGCCATCATCGCGATGTTCGGCCTGTTCCTCTTCCTCACGTACTACCTCCAGGTCGTGAAGGGCTACTCGCCGATCAAGACCGGCTTCGCCTTCATGCCGATGATCGCGGGCATGATCACCGGCTCCACGCAGATCGGTGCCCGGCTGATGACCCGGGTCCCGGCCCGCAGGCTGATGGGTCCCGGCTTCCTGACCGCCGCCGTCGGCATGCTGCTGCTCACCCAGCTGGACATCGACTCCTCGTACGCGGCGGTCATCCTGCCGGGTCAGCTGCTGCTGGGTCTGGGCATGGGTACGGCGTTCATGCCGGCGATGTCGCTGGCCACGCACGGTGTCGAGCCGCGTGACGCGGGTGTCGCCTCGGCGATGGTCAACACCTCGCAGCAGGTCGGCGGTGCGATCGGTACGGCCCTGCTGAACACGATCGCCGCCTCGGCCGCCACGGCGTACGCCACCTCGCACGCCGCGCTCGGCGCCAAGAACCCGGAGCTGCTGAAGCTCCAGTCGATGGTGCACGGCTTCACCGGTGCCATCTGGTGGGCCGTCGGCATCCTGGTGGTGGCCGCGGCCATCGCGCTGACCTTCGTCAACGCGGGCCGTCCGACCCCGGCGGGGACCACCGGAGGCTCCGCTTCCGGTGACGCCGAGGGCGTCGAGGACGAGTTCAGGGTCCCGGTCGTCGCCCACTGACCCGGCCGGCCCCCGCGCCGATACGTTTCTGCCCCGGCTCCTCGTACGGAGGAGCCGGGGCAGAGGTGCGTAACGGCGCGGTTCAGCGCAGCCAGGGGAGGTCGGCGTCGGCGCCCTCCGGCTGGAGTCCGGCCGCCAGGATCTGCATGATCTCGCCCAGCGAGCGCACCTGCTCGGGCGTGAGGCGGTCGAACATCGCCTGGCGGACGGCCTTCACATGGCCGGGGGCGGAGCGGCGGAGCATCGCGTGGCCCTCGTCGGTCAGGACCGCGTTCTGGCCGCGCTTGTCGGAGGGGCAGTCCTCGCGGCGCACCCAGCCGTTCTTCTCCAGGCGGGCGACCGCGTGGGAGAGGCGGGAGCGGGTGATCTTGGCGTTCCTGGCCAGTTCGGTCATCCGCATGCGGTGCCGGGGCGCCTGGGAGAGCTGGACGAGCAGGCCGTAGTAGATGTGCGGCATGCCGGCATCGGCCTGCAACTGGCGGTCGAGGTGATCCTCCAGAAGCGTGGTGGCGTGCAGATACGCCCGCCAGACGCATTGTTCTTCGTCGGTGAGCCAGAGCGGCGCACCGGTTGATGCCGTGGTCATGTACTCCACTGTACGACCTTTTCTTGAAAGTTGAACTAGATAGGGCTAAGGTCTCTCAAGGTAGGAGCTTGAAGATTAAAGAATCCTTCCTGTCGAAGCCCTCTACAAGAAGAATTACCTTGAGTAGCCGCAGTTGGGGAGTGTCATGACAATCACCGCGGAGCGCATGCCCGCCCTCTACCTCTCCCACGGAGCCCCGCCGCTCGCCGACGACCCCGTCTGGCCCGGCCAGCTGGCCGCCTGGTCGGCGGAGCTGCCGCGCCCCACCGCCGTCCTCCTGGTGTCCGCGCACTGGGAGGAGGCCCCGCTCGCGCTCGGCGCGACGGAGACGCTTCCGCTGGTGTACGACTTCTGGGGCTTCCCCGAGCACTACTACCAGGTCACCTACGCCGCCCCCGGCGCCCCGCAGCTCGCCGCGAGCGTCCGCAAACTGCTCCGCGGCGCCGGTACGCCGGTCCAGGACATCCCGGACCGCGGCCTCGACCACGGCGCGTACGTCCCGCTGGTCGAGATGTTCCCGGACGCCGACATTCCGGTGCTCCAGATCTCCCTGCCCACGCTCGACCCGCAGAAGCTCATGGCCATCGGGCGCAAGCTGGCGCCGCTGCGCGACGAGGGCGTCCTGATCATCGGCAGCGGCTTCTTCACGCACAACCTCGCCGCCCTGCGCCACACCGGCGGCGGCGTCCCCGGCTGGTCGGTGGAGTTCGACGACTGGGGACACCGCGCGCTCCGGGCGCAGGACATCGACGCGCTCCTGGACTTCGAGCACAAGTCCCCGGCGGGCCGCCTGGCACACCCGCGCACCGAGCACTTCGCCCCGCTCTTCGTCACCCTCGGCGCCGCCGAGCAGGAGCTGAGCCAGGGACGGAGCGTGATCGACGGCTTCTGGATGGGGCTGGCGAAGCGCTCGGTGCAGTACGGATAGGGGCTTTCAGAGCACCGGCGGGTTCAGCTCCACCGAGCGAAGCGCCGCCGCGAGGGCCGGCGCGTCGCCCACGTCCAGCGCGGTGTCCGTGAACTTGATGGTGTGGTCGTCCCCGTGCGCCGCCGCCCGCGCGAACAGCTCCCCGGCCGTGAGCGACGCCCCGTACCCGGCGGGCAGGACGGCGGCCTCGGCGGGGGAGTACGCGGCGGTCACCGCCGCGCTCGCCGCCCACGCCGCCCCCACGCTCGGCACCCACAGCTCGCGCGGCAGCGCCGGCAGCGTCCGCAGTACGGCGTTGGGCGCGGTCGCCGCGTGCACCAGCATCACCGGGTTGCCGTGCCCGTACTCCGCGTAGCGGTGGACCGCCGCCCCCACCAGCTCCGCCAGCCGGGCGCGCGCCTCGTCCGCGTCGGTCACGGCCGCGCCCTGCCACTGCGGGAACGCCGTGATCTGGGCCAGCCGGGCCCGGATGCCGCCGCTCTGGTCGGGCACTCGGGGCACGGCGTCCAGGGCGGCCCCGGCGGTCGGGCCGGGGCGAGCGGGGTGAGCGGGGGCAGCGGCTCGTGGCGGGCGGCCCAGTAGCCGAGCGCGTGGGCCAGCTCCCGGACGCGGGGGCCGGTCTCCTCGGTCGTCAGCAGGGTGCGCACGCTGTGGCCGAGCCGGATCGCCGGATGCGTGGAGCCGCCCGCGATGCCCGGGAGCAGCCGGGGCCACCACTCGGCGAGCACGTCGCGCCAGGGGCGGTCGGCGGTCTCCCGCTCGAAGTACACCGCCCAGTCGGCGATGCGGCGGGGGTCGCCCAGGGCCTCCTGCCAGTTCGCCGGGGTGACCTCGGCGAAACGGCCCGGCATGTCCTCCAGCTTCGCCCGGTAGTGGTCGAGCCAGCGGTGCACGGTGGCGGCCTGGCCGTTGCGGACGAGGGCTTCCACGGCCATCGGCGCGTGGTTGGTCAGCCAGCCCCCGCGCTCGGGGCCGGAGGAGTGCAGTCGCTCCAGGGCCTCGTCGAGGGTGCCGGTGGTGTCGGGGGCGGTGCGGTGCGTCGTCTCGTTCATGACAGCGACGCTAGGCACCCGGTGCGCGCCCGGTAACGGACTGCGGTCCCGAGGTCGCGGGCATCGGGCCTAGGACTCCCGACCGGTGCCCGCGCGCCCGGGACCAGGACAGAGGTCCGGGCAACCGGGCACCCGTACCCGACGTCTTCCGGGGTACGGGGGGTGTCGAGGGCCCCGAAACGACCTGAGTACCCGGGCTGACCAGCACGGACGTGCCCGGCCGCGGCATGCGCCCGCCCCGGTGGCGGGACAGGGTACTGCATGATCGCGAAATTGAATGCCAGGCATGGGAATTCTGTCCGGATTCCAGTCGTTGTTTCCATCGGATGCAGGGCACCCGAGAGGGTGTCGCGACCTACTCAGCAAGGGAGCACGCATGGCAACCCGTGCCGTCGCCCGTCGTTCGTCCGCCACCGGCGGGACCAACCGGGCGAGCAGTGTTCGCGCCGTGGGCGGAGAGATCGCCGATCGCGACCTGGTCGGCATGTACCTGGACGAGATAGCGCGTACGCCGCTGCTCGATGCCGCCAAGGAGGTCGACCTCTCCCAGGCCGTCGAGGCCGGTGTCTACGCACGCCAGATCCTCGACGGTGAGGTGGAGAGCGACGCGGGCGGCGCCTCGCGCGAAGAGCTGGAGGCGCTGGTCGCCGAGGGCGAGCGCGCCAAGGACGTGTTCATCCGTTCCAACCTCCGACTCGTCGTCGCCGTCGCCCGCCGCTACCCGCGCGCCGGGCTCCCCCTGCTCGACCTGATCCAGGAGGGCAACGCGGGCCTGGTGCGCGCGGTCGAGAAGTTCGACTACGCCAAGGGCTTCAAGTTCTCCACGTACGCCACCTGGTGGATCCGCCAGGCCATCACGCGCTCCATAGCGGACCAGTCGCGCACCATCCGGCTCCCCGTCCACCTGGTGGAGGAGCTGGGCCGCATCCGCCGGGTGCAGCGCGAGTTCAACCGGGAGAACGGCCGCGACCCGGAGCACGCCGAGATCGCCGCCGAGCTGGGCTCCACCCCGGAGCGCGTCGGCGACGTCCTGGACTGGGCCCGCGACCCGGTCAGCCTCAACATGTCCGTGGACGACGAGGGCGACACGCAGTTCGGCGACCTCCTGGAGGACACCTCCGCCATCTCGCCCGAGCAGTCCGTGCTCACGCTGCTGCGCAGCGAGGAGCTGGAGGAGCTGATCGGCAAGCTCGACAACCGCACCGCGTCGATCATCCGCATGCGGTACGGAATCGAGGACGGCCGGGAGCGCACGCTCACCGAGGTCGGCAAGGAGCACGGCCTCACCCGCGAGCGCATCCGCCAGATCGAGAAGCACGCGCTCCTCGAATTGAAGCGAATGGCTCACGACACGGGCTTTGACGCTGCGGCCTGAGCCCGAGTCCAGTAACCTCCGAATTGGGCCGCTTCACCCGGCCCCCCTGAACTGAGTCCCGGCGCCCACCCCCCTGGCGCCGGGGCTCATCCTTTTCCGCGCGGCCCTCGCTACGCTCCGCCGGACCCCGCGCGGCTGAGTCGGCCGCCCAGCTCCGTCACGTACGCCACCAGCTCCGGCGGCCGGTGCACGGTGAACTCGCAGTCCACCATCGCCAGCCGCACCGCCAGCCACTCCAGCTGGTCCCGCAGCACGGCACGCAGCCGGCAGCCGCCCTCGCCCTCCGGCTCCAGCGGCCCGACCCGGCCGTGCAGCCGCGACGCGACGAACTCCGGCGGCGCCGCGAAGCTCACCTCCACCTCGATCTCCGGCTGCCGGCGCGCCATCGAGCGGGACAGGAACTCCGCCGCGTCCCCCTCCGGCAGCTCCCTCGGCGTGAACCGGGCGCCCGTAGCGAACGGCTCGCTGACCCGGTCCACGCGGAAGGTGCGCCACGCCTCGCGCTCCAGGTCGTACGCCACCAGATACCAGCGCCACCCGGTGCTCACCAGCCGGTACGGCTCGACCTGGCGCCGGGACTCCGCGCCGTCGCCCGCCCGGTACGCGAAGCGCAGCCGCTCCCGGCCGGTGACCGCCGAGGCCATCACGGTCAGCGTCTGCGGGTCGATGGTCGAACCGTCGCCCCGGGCGAGGGGGACCGTCGCGTTCTGGAGGGTGGAGACCCGGTGGCGCAGCCGGGACGGCAGCACCTGCTCCAGCTTGGCCAGCGCCCGTACGGACGCCTCGTCCACGCCCTCGATGGCATGCCCGGCGCCGGCCCGCAGCCCCACCGCGATGGCGACCGCCTCCTCGTCGTCCAGGAGCAGCGGCGGCATGGCGGTGCCCGCCACGAGCCGGTAGCCGCCGACCGAGCCGCGCGAGGCCTCGACCGGATAGCCGAGGTCGCGCAGGCGGTCGATGTCGCGGCGGATCGTGCGCGCGCTGACGTCCAGGCGCTCGGCGAGCTCGCTGCCCGGCCACTCGCGCGGTGTCTGGAGCAGTGACAGCAGATTCAGCAGTCGTGCCGGGGTGTCGGTCATGTCACCCAGCATGCGCGCTCATTGGGTCACGATCTGTCCTATTGGCTGTTTAGGTTCTTTCCATGACTTCCTCCGCACCACTGCCGTCGCCTGCGGCTGCTTCAGACCGCCGCCGGTGGTTCGCCCTGGCCATCGTGATGACCGCCGCCTTCATGGACCTCGTCGACGTCACGATCGTCAACATCGCCATCCCCAGCATCGAGCGGGACACCGGCGCCTCGTTCAGCTCCATCCAGTGGATCGTCGCCGGGTACGCCCTGGCCTTCGCCGCCGGGCTGATCACCGGCGGGCGGCTCGGTGACATCTACGGCCGCAAGCGGCTCTTCCTCGTCGGCATCGGGGGCTTCACCCTCGCCTCCGCGCTCTGCGGATTCGCCGCCAACCCCGAGATGCTGGTCGCCTCCCGCTTCCTCCAGGGCGCCACGGCGGCGCTGATGGTGCCGCAGGTGCTGTCGATCGTGCACGCCACCTTCCCCGCCCACGAGCGCGGCAAGGTCTTCGGCCTGTTCGGCGCGATCGTCGGCCTCGGCGCGGTCTCCGGGCCGCTGCTGGGTGCGCTGCTGACCGAGTGGAACATCGCCGGTCTCGAATGGCGCCCGATCTTCCTGATCAACCTGCCGGTCGGCATCCTCGGCCTGGTCCTGGGCAGCAAGTTCATCACCGAGTCCAAGTCACCCAGGGCGCTGCGGCTCGACCTGGTCGGCGTCGTGCTCGTCACGCTCGGCATGCTGATGCTGATCTACCCGCTGACCCGCGGCCGTGAGCTGGGCTGGCCGCTGTGGGGCTACCTGTCGATGGCCGGAAGCGTCCTCGTCTTCCTCGTCCTCGTGCTGTTCGAGCGCGCCAAGGCCGGCCGGGACGGATCGCCGCTGATCGAGCTGTCGCTGTTCCGGGTGCGGAGCTTCGCCGCCGGGATCGCCGTGCAGCTGACCTTCGGCATCGGGCTCGGCATCTTCTTCCTGGTCTGGACGCTGTACATGCAGATGGGCCTCGGCTGGAGCGCGCTGCGTGCCGGTACGACCGGTATCCCGTTCTCGGTCTCCGTGTCGGTGGCCGCCGGGCTCTCCGTGCAGAAGCTGGTGCCCCGCTTCGGCCGCAAGGTCCTCCAGACGGGCGCCCTGCTCATGGCGGCCGGCCTGCTGCTCTACATCTGGGAGTCGCACCACTACGGCATGGGCATCACGTCCTGGCAGATGGCGCTGCCCCTGGTCGTCATGGGCGTCGGCATGGGCCTGATCGTGGCGCCGCTGGCCGACGCGGTGCTGTCCGAGGTGCCCAAGGAGCACGCCGGGTCCGCCTCCGGCCTCTTCAACAGCGTGCAGCAGATGGGCAACGCGCTCGGCCTCGGGCTGGTCTCGGTCGTCTTCTACGGGGCGATCGGCGACCGGCTCACGCCCGAGCAGGTCGGCCCGGCGTTCGCGGACGCCTTCGAGCAGTCGCTGTGGTGGGTGGCCGGGGTGCTGCTGCTGATCTTCGTGGTGATGTTCGCCCTGCCGGCCAGGCCGAAGCAGCACGTCGAGGGCGCGGCGGACGACGAGCCGGCCGCGCCGGAGCCCGCCCAGGAGCCGGTGCTCACGCACTGAGCCGACGGCGTACGAAGCGGAGTCACCGGTGCCCGCGTCCCCCCGAGGGACGCGGGCACCGGCATGCGCATGCGCTCAGCAGATGCGCGTACGGGCTTCCATCGCGCCGCGGGCCGTCGCCTCGTCGCCGTACACCTCGCACATGTGGCGGCCGTCCGGGGTCGCCGTGTGCTCGACCTCCCACAGGCTCGTCTCGCTGCCGTCGAGGAGCAGGAACGCGTGCTCGTACAGCGTGAAGCCGGCGTCCCGGCCCTCCACGCGGCACTGGCGGCCGAAGACCTGCGTGATGTGGTGCGCGAAGGCGGCCCGCAGCAGATGGGCGGTCTCCTCGCCGGGCACGTCGCCGTTCTCCGCGCGGCGCAGCACGCGGCGGGCGTGGTCCGCGGAGTTGTCCGGCGCGTACGTCCGGGGGAGCGGGGCCGGGGGCGCGGCCAGCAGCGCCGACATCAGCTCCAGGTCGGCCTGGGCCCCCTCCGCGTCGCCGAAGTCGGGGACGTCCCACAGGCTGCCGGTCAGCCGGGCGGCGGCGATGTGGGCGTCGGCCTCGTCGTCGTACAGCTCGTGCTGCCGGGTGTCGGGGTGGCCGTCCCCGCGCGGACCGCTGTGCACCAGCTCCCACAGGGTCAGCGCGGCGCCGTCGCTCAGCAGATACGCGTGGCGGTAGGTCTCGCGGTGCAGGGTGGCGCTGTGGTGCGAGGAGTACAGGGAGCTGCTGTGGGCCAGCGCGGAGCCCAGCCGTTCCACCGTGCCGTCGGGGAGGTCGAACGAATTGAGAGCCCGACGCAGGATTCGCTCGACGTGCTGCTCGGTCGTCTCGTACGGATCGCTCAAGGTGCTGTCTCCAGGCCGTCGCCGCGTGTGACTTGATGCGTGCATAACGTAGCCCCTGGGGCTGACATCGGGACCGGGGTTCAGAAAAACGCACGGGGCGCACGGAAGGTTCCGCGCACGGGGCCCGGACTTCCTCGCGCGGGTGGGGCTCCCTCGCGCGGGTGGCGCGCTTCCCGGCTCGCGGGGCCGGGCTTCCTTACGCGACCGGCCCGTAGAGGTCGCTGTACGAGGGGAAGGTGCCCCCGCCGTCGCCGCCCCGGACGCCCTTCGCCGCCCGGGCCGCCTTCACGATGGCCCGGGCCACCGCCTCCGCACCCGCCGCGAGCAGCGGGTTGAGCGCGACGGGGTCCTCCGCGTCCAGGTCCCGCCGGCCGGTGGCGAGCGCGAACACGGTGTCCCCGTCGGTCATCAGGTGCACGGGCCGGATGGCGCGCGCCAGCCCGTCGTGCGCGGTGCCCGCCAGCTTCTGCGCCTGCGCCCGGGTGAGGGCGGCGTCGGTGGCGACGACGGCGAGCGTGGTGTTGAGCAGGGGGCGCGCGTCCGTGCCGCGCGCCTGCGCCAGGCGCCTTCGCGCCGCCTCGTGGACCTCGGCCGGCGGGGCGACGGCCGGCTCCTCGCCGCCGTACTCCCCGAACAGCACCCCCGTACGGGGATCGAGCACCGATCCCGCCGCGTTGACCACGACGAGCGCGCCGACGGTGAGCCCGGACGGCAGCAGGACGCTCGCGCTCCCCACCCCGCCCTTGAGCTGCCCGGCCACCGCCCCCGTGCCCGCGCCGACGCACCCCTCGGCGACCGCCGCGCCCTCCTCGGTCCGGGCGGCGTCCGCCACGGCCGCCCGGCCCGTCGCCGCGTCCGGCCGGGCCCGCCAGTCGCCGCCGCGCCCCAGGTCGAACACGCAGGCCGCCGGGACCACGGGGACCACCTGGGCCGGATCGGCGCCCACCCGCACCCCGCGCCCCCGCTCCTCCAGCCACGCCATCACCCCGGACGCCGCGTCGAGCCCGTACGCGCTGCCCCCGGTGAGCACGACCGCGTCGATGCGCTGGACCAGGTTGCGCGGATCCAGCGCGTCCGTCTCCCGCGTCCCCGGCCCGCCCCCGCGCACATCGACGGCGGCGACCACCCCACCCTCGGGCGCGAGCACCACGGTGGTCCCACTGAGCGCGCCCTTCCCGGCAACCTGCGCGTGCCCGACGCGCAGACCGGCAACATCGGTGAGGGCGTCCTGACGGGGCATCGGGGCTCCTTGGGGTGGATGCGGAGGGCCGGGCGGCCAACGTACCGCCGGAGTCCGGACCGCTCGATCACTCCTCCGGCCGAAGCCGCTGCCGAGCGGCCTCGAGCCGCTGGTCGTAGTCGGGCGCGAACAGCTCGGGAAGCGTCGTGTCGATCGTTCCGGCGATCCGGTGGATCGGCGCCCAGACCGCCGGATCGTCGACAACGCGGCGAAGGTCCGTCAACTGGAGCTTCTCCAGCCAGTGCGAGAGCACCAGTGCCTCGTCATTCGTGAGCTTGATCGTGACCTGACTGTCGCTCATGCACACCCCTGCGGCTCGGCCCGCCCTTGACCGCACGAACCTACTGGCCCGGACCTCGACCGAACAGAGGGGCCCCTGCCCCGCCTCCCACCCCCCGCGACTCGCTCACCCCCTAGCGCCCTAAAACAGGACCAACCACCCCACACCGCCCTACCGTGGCACCGTGACCGAGCCACCTGAAGCCGCAGGCGCAGCCGCGCAGCCCGTCCCCGGGGGTCGTGCCGGGACCGTCGACGCGGGCGGGCGCGGGCCGGCGCCGGGCGGGTCCGGGCGGGCCGGAGGGCTCGTGCCCCGGTCCGTCACCGCGCGGGCGACCGCGGCGGGCGTCATCGTCTCCCTTCTGCTCGTCGTGGCCATCGTGCTCGGCAGCCGGTTCCTGGAGCACTTCGACTCCGCGCTGCTGCCGTACGCCGTCGCCACGGTGTTCCTCGCCTTCGGCGTCGCGTACCGGTACACCGTCTGGGTCTCCGCGCCCGGCGCCAAGCGGCTGTTCAAGAAGGGCTGGGGGAGCCTCTTCTCGGTGGACAACTTCCGCCGCGCGCCCACCGCGCTGCCGAAGATGATCGCCACCTACCTCGGCTTCCAGAAGTTCCTCGGCGCCCGCTCGCACGCCCGCTGGGCCGCCCACCAGCTGATCTTCTGGGGCTGCATCCTCGCCGCGCTGATCACCTTCCCGCTGACCTGGGGCTGGTTCACCTTCACCTCGGACACCGGCTCCGGGCCCGGCTACGAGATGCGTATCTGGGGCTTCAAGATCCTCGGCTTCGACTCCCTCGACTTCCTCGGCTGGCTGATGTTCCACGGCCTGGACATCGCCGCCGTGCTCGTCATCCCCGGCGCCTCCTACTTCCTGTGGCGGCGGATGAAGGACCGCGGGGCCATCGCCGGCCAGCGGTTCGCCTACGACCTGGTACCGCTGATCGCGCTCATCGTCATCTCGGTGACCGGGCTGCTGCTCACCTTCTCCTCGATCTTCCTGCACGGCGGCGGCTACGAGTTCCTGGCGATCCTCCACATGGTCGCGGTGGTCTTCACCCTCATCTACATCCCGTTCGGGAAGTTCTTCCACATCGTCCAGCGCCCCGCCGCCGTCGGCATGCAGCTGTTCAAGTACACCGGCCGGCAGGACGAAGAGGTCTTCGCCTGCCGCCGCTGCGAGGAACCCATCGACACCACCCCCTACGTCGAGAACCTGCGCGGCACCATGCGCGACCTCAGCCTCGGCTTCGACGAGTGGGCCGAATACTGCCCGCGCTGCAAGCGGGTGCTGCGAGGCAGCGCCTACCTCTCCCAGGTGAAGAAGGGTTTCAAGTGACCGCGGACTCGCGAACGCCCGAACCGCATGCGGTCGTGCCCATCGATCCCTCCCTCGCACCGCCGGGCACCCGCGCCTTCCGCGACGCGGGCGGCATCCCCGCCGACCGGTGGCACGCCGACCAGAACGGCGAGACCCTCGTCCCCACCCACTGCTGCTTCTGCGGCATCCAGTGCGGTATGTATCTGCGCGTCGACCGCGGCGGCAAGGTCTTCGGCGTCGAACCCCGCAACCACGACATCAACCGCATGCGCCTGTGCCCGAAGGGCATCAACGCCTACCAGCAGGTCAACCACCCCGACCGGCTCACCGCCCCGCTGATGCGGCGCTCCCGTGACGAGCCGTTCCAGGAGGTGTCCTGGGAAGAGGCGCTCGATTTCACGGTCTCCGAGATCCAGCGCATCCAGGAGCAGTACGGGAAGGACGCCTTCGGGCTGTTCGGCGGCGCCAGCCTGTTCTCCGAGAAGACCTATCTCGTGGGCAAGTTCGCCCGGGTCGCCCTGAAGACCCGGCACGTCGACTACAACGGCCGGCTCTGCATGGTCAGCGCCGCGGCCGCCAACAAGCTGGCCTTCAACATCGACCGGGCGGGCAACCCGTTCTCCGACATGCTGCTCACCGATTGCCTGCTGATCGCGGGCTCCAACGTCGGCGAGTGCTTTCCCGTGCTGACCCAGTACGTGTGGGGCGCCCGGGACCGCGGCGCCAGCCTCATCGTCATCGACCCACGCGAGACCGCCATCGCGCGAACCGCCGACATCCACGTCGCGCTGAAACCCGGCACCGACGCGGCGTTCTTCAACTCCCTGCTCTGCGTCGTCATCGAAGAGGGCCTCACCAACGAGGACTACCTGGCGGCCCACGCCAGCGGCTGGGACGAGGTGCGGGCCAAGGCGCTGGAGTACCCACCGGCCCGCGCCGCCGACATCTGCGGTGTCCCCGCCGAGCAGATCGTCCAGGTGGCCCGTACCTTCGCCCGTGCGCCTCGGGCCATGGCCTGGCACGCCCGAGGCATCGAGCACCAGTCCCAGGGCGTCGAGAACTGCCTCACGGTCATCAACCTCTGTACGGCCACCGGCCACATCGGCAGGCCCGGCGCGGGCTACGGCACCCTTACCGGTCAGGGCAACGGGCAGGGCGGCCGCGAGCACGGCCAGAAGTCGGACCTCCTTCCGGGCGGCCGCTCCATCAACAACGAGGAGCACCGCCGGCAGATCTGCGAGATCTGGGGGATCGACGAATCGGAACTCCCCCTGGCCGGGACCTCGATGATGGAGATGATCCACCAGATGCGGAGCGGGGAGATCCGCGGGCTGATGGGCGTCTGCAACAACCCCATCATCTCCCTGCCGAACTACCCCGTGGTCAAGGAGGGGTACGACGCCAACGAGTTCCATGTCCAACTCGACTTCTTCCTTTCCGAATCCGCGGCCAACGCCCATGTCGTCCTTCCCGTCACCTCCTGGGCCGAGGACGAAGGGGTGATGGCCAACGCCGAAGCCAGGGTCGTGAAGCACAACAAGGCTCAGGACCCGCCTCCCGGTGTACGGACCGACACCTGGGTCATGTGCGAACTCGCGCGCCGCCTCGGCGTGGGCGACAAGTTCGCGTTCAACGGTTCCCGGGAGGTCTTCGACGAGCTCCGCGTGGCCTCCGCGGGGACGGTCATCGACTACTACGGCATCACCTACGAACGACTGGAGGAGACGGGCGGCATCTCCTGGCCCTGCCCCTCGGCCGACCACCCGGGCACTCCCCGGCTCTTCGAGGACGGCAGGACCTACCACCCCGACGGCAAGATCCATATGCAGGTCGTCGAGTGGCATCCGCCGATGGACCCGTACAGCGGCGAGTTCCCCATGTCCCTCACCACCGGGCGCACCGTCGCCCACTTCCTGTCCGGCAACCAGACCCGGCGCCTGGGGGCCCTGGTCGAACAGACCCCTCGCCCGTGGGCCGAGATCCATCCCTCCCACGGCTTCCGCAACGGCGAACCGGTTCGTGTCGTCACCCGGCGCGGCAGTGCCACGTACCCGGCCCTGGTCACCGACGCCATCCGCCCGGACACCGTCTTCATCCCGTACCACTGGCCGTTTCCCACGTCGGCCAACGTTCTCACCATCGACGCCCTCGACCCCCGCTCCAAGATCCCCGAGTACAAGGTGTGCGCCTGCCGCATCGAGCACGCCGAGCGGATCGACGAGGTCCCCGCGCCCCCGGTCGCCCCCGGACACGTCGCTTATCCGGAGACCCAGGTCTCCCGCACCGACCCGCTGCCGCCCACGTCCTCGCAGGGCCGCGGCACTTCGGAGAGGAGCTGATGCCCGCATGATGGGCCGAACGATCTTCATCGACCCGGGCCGCTGCATCGGCTGCCAGGCGTGCGTCTCCGCCTGCCGCGAATGCGACTCGCACCGCGGCAAGTCCATGATCCACCTCGACTACACCGACGAGGGCCAGTCCGTCGCCTCCCTTCCCACCGTCTGCATGCACTGCGAGGACCCCGTCGCCCCGTGCGCCGAGGTGTGCCCCGCCGACGCGATCCTGGTGACCGCCGACGGCGTTGTGCAGCAGGCCGACACCACCCGCTGCATCGGCTGCGCCAACTGCGTCAACGCCTGCCCCTTCGGCGTCCCGAAGATCGACCTCCAGGCGAAGCTGCAGATGAAGTGCAACCTCTGCTACGACCGCACCGCCTACGGCCTCGCCCCCATGTGCGCCACCGTCTGCCCGACCGGAGCGCTCTTCTACGGCACCGCCGAGGAACTCCAGGCCGAACGCCCCGGTGTCCAGGTCGCCGACTCCTTCGTCTTCGGCGAGAGCGAGGTCCGGACCGGCGTCGCGATGGTCGTGCCGGCCGACCGGGTCCAGTGGCCGGTCCCCGGCGGCCTGCCCGTCGTGGAGATCAACGGGAAGGACGTCCGACGGTGACCGAGACCGGCTACCCGCCCCCCGGCGACCCGCGGCAGCCCTCGACCCGCGACCCCGGCAGCACCCCGCCCGGCGCCCCCGGACAGCCGGCCTCCGGCGACCCGCGCGAGGCCCTGCACGACCGGATCGCCGCCGACGCCCTCACCACCCGGCGCGACTACCTGCGCATCGTCGCCACCGTCTCCGGCGGGCTCGCCATCGGCGGCCTCGGCGTCGCCGGCGGCATCCTGCCCCGCCACGGCGACCCCGACGACGGCAAGGCCCCGGCCCCCAAGAAGATCGCCGCCCAACTCCTCCCCGGCGAGTCCATCGCCTTCGACTACCCCGACGAGGAGGACCGGGCGGTCGCCGTCCGGCTCAACGACGGCACCCTCGTCGGCTACTCCGCCATCTGCACCCACCTCGCCTGCGGGGTCCTCTGGCGCAAGGACCGGGGCACCGAGGGCGAGCTGTACTGCCCCTGCCACGAAGGCGTCTTCGACGCCCGCAGCGGCGAGGTCACCGCCGGACCGCCGCCCCGGGGGCTGCCCAAGGTCGTGCTCACCGAGGAGACCGACGGCAGCATCTGGGCCGTCGGCACCACCCGCTCCGGCGAGAGCATCGAGCACGGGCTGTGCCGCCAGTTCGGCGAGGAACGCCCCGACCTGGCCGCCCGCCTCGGCTGCCCCGGCGTCCGCGACGGCGGGGCCGAGGCGCCCCCCGCCCCCGGCGGAATCGGCCGCACGGTGGCCCCCGGCCCGGTCGCCCCCGGCCCGTCCCGTACGCGCACCGGAGCCGGCGCGTCCGACACCCCGGGGAGCCCGTCATGAGCGACGACGACCGCCGGACCCCCGGCGCTCCGGGCCCGCAGCCCGCCCCCGACCCGCAGACCCCCGGCCCCCGCTCCACCCCGGCCCGCACTACCCCGAGTACCACCCCGGCAGCGCGCGGGCGGAGCTCAACCGGCCCGTCCACGAGCGCTATCCGCAGATCCGGCCCACCAGCGGCTACGGCGACCCCCGCGTCCGCCACACCGGGCCCGGACCCGGTGCCGGCACCGACCAGGAGCCCGAGCGGTCCTCCAAGCTCACCGCACGCCTCGTGCTGGCCATGTCCGTCGTCATCGGGCAGCTGTGGGGCCTGACGGTCATCGTGGACGAGTGGATGGAGGGCAATTCCGGCACCGCGTGGTGGGGCGCAGGCTTCCTCTGCCTGTCGTTCCTCGTCGTCCTCGGGCTCTGGCTGCTCGACCCCAAGGACCGCTGACCGGCCGACCGGGGCGGGGCGGCCGTACCCTGGAGGCATGAGTACCGCCCCCGCCCCCGGACCGCGAGACGCGGAGCCCACCACGCCGGACCGGCCCAGGCCCAAGTCGGCGCTGATCTTCGACGATCCGCTGGACCAGCAGTCGGCGGACGACACGGACCAGGGGTGGGGCGAGCGGGCCCCGACCGGGGGCAGCGCCGCCGACCTGGCGCGCTTCCTCGACGAGAAGCCCCCGCACCACATCTGACGCCGGGCCCCTCCCAGGGCGTGACCCACCTCCGTACGGCACGGGCCGCCCGCCTCAGCACAGGACCACCGCGAATCCGCCGGAGATCCCGGCCCCCGCGAGGCCCGCCGCCGTCGCTCTGGGCACCGCGAGCACGATCAGCGCCCCCTCGCCCGACAAGCCCCCGGCCTCCGCCGACGGCACCCGCTCCACGCGCGCACCCCTGGCCACCACCCGGGCCTCCTCCGCCGCCGCCCCGGGACCGCCCGACGCGACCACGTCCACCCGGTCGCCCGGCCGCAGCAGCCGTACGGTCTCCGCGTCCGCGATCCGTACCGGCGCCGACACCAGGCGTACCGGAGGCGAGGCCCGCTCCCGGGACGCCGCCCGCGCCGTATCACCGCCGTGCCCGCCGTCACCGTCCCCGGCCAGTCCGGAGACGGCCAGCGCGGCCGCCGTCAGGGCCAGGCCCGCGGCCATCGACCGGCGCTGCCGCCACATCGCGCGGCGCAGCCGCTGACCGGCACCCACGCGCACCCGCAGCGGCGGGAACGCGGGCACCCCGCACGGCGGAGGAGCGGGCAGCGGCCCCGGCGGCCCGCCCGCGTACGGGTCGGCGGAAGGGGCTGGGGGAAAGCGTGGGAACCGGACGAGCGCATCGCGAACACCGCCTGCGTCAGGGGCCGATGGGGCAGGCCCGGCCACCGGAACCCCGAGGTCCCGGCCGCCGGACAACCCCACGATGCACCGGCCGCCCGATTCCCGCCGGAGCCTGTGGACCGTCCACCCCATGTGGAAAACTCCGTCACCCGCAGGCGGGAACACCGGCGAACGCGACCACCGGCAGCCCCCGCCGCAGCCCCGACGCCCCCTACGGCAACACGATCCCCGTCTCGATCCCGTCCAGCGCGTGCCCGCACGGGCACCCCCGGTCCTCCGTCGCCGGCAGCGCCGCCACCGCGTCGAAGAGGACCGAGCGCAGCCGGTCCACATTGGCGGCGAAGACCTTCAGCACCTCCTCGTGGGAGACGCCCTCGCCCGCCTCCGCGCCCGCGTCCAGGTCCGTGACCAGGGTCATCGTCGTGTAGCAGAGGCCCAGTTCGCGGGCGAGCACCGCCTCCGGGTGACCGGTCATGCCGACCACGGACCAGCCCATCGCCGCGTGCCAGCGCGATTCGGCGCGGGTCGAGAAGCGCGGACCCTCGACCACCACCAGCGTGCCGCCGTCCACCGCCTCCCAGTCCCGGCCCCGCGCCGCGGCCAGCGCCACCTTGCGGCCCTCGGGGCAGTACGGGTCGGCGAAGCCCAGGTGCACCACGTTCGGCAGGACTCCGTCGGCCCTGGTCTCACCGTCGTAATACGTCTGCACCCGGGTCTTCGTCCGGTCCACCAGCTGGTCCGGCACGATCAGGGTGCCCGGCCCGTACTCCGGGCGCAGGCCGCCCACCGCACACGGGCCGAGCACCTGGCGCACGCCGACCGAGCGCAGCGCCCACAGGTTGGCGCGGTAGTTGATGCGGTGCGGGGGACGTGGTGGCCCCGGCCGTGCCGGGGGAGGAAGGCGACCCGGCGGCCGCCGGTCTCGCCGATGAAGACGGAGTCGCTGGGGTCTCCGTAAGGGGTTTCCACGCGGACCTCGGTGACGTCCTCCAGGAAGGAGTACAGCCCCGAGCCGCCGATCACGCCGATCTCTGCGTTCGCCATGCGGTCACCCTAGGCCGTGTCCGCGCGGCCCCGTCCGGCGGGCGCGGGCGCGCGAAGACCCCGCCGAGCAGGTCGGCGGGGTCTACGTGAAAGCTGTGGAGCCGGTCGCTCAGGCGGCCGACGAACCGCTCGTCGAGGAAGAGGAGGACGACGAGGAGGTGGACGACGCGGGCGCCGGGGCGGCCGACGACTTCGAGTCCGAGGACGTCGAAGAGGTCGAGGAACCGGAGCTCTTCGAGGCGGAGGACGCCGGCGTGCTGCTCGACGAGGAGCCGCGGCTGTCGTTCCGGTAGAAGCCGGAACCCTTGAAGACGATGCCGACCGCCGAGAACACCTTCTTCAGGCGTCCGTCGCAGTTCGGGCACACCGTGAGGGCGTCATCGGTGAACTTCTGCACCGCTTCGAGGCCCTCGCCACACTCGGTGCACTGGTACTGGTAGGTCGGCACTTTGTTCCTCCTGGCACTCTGACTCGATGAGTGCTAACGACGCTCCATAGTGACGTATTCCGCTGGATCAGTCCACCGTGACCGGCCCGCGGTGACCGATACCACGCGCCACGGTCCTCCCGGCACCGGCCGGCAGGAGCCTCGAACGGAGCGTCAGCAGGGTCGCCAGGGCCAGCACCGTACCCACCAGCGGGACCAGGAAACCGGCGCTCGCGCCGTGCCCGTCCGCGAGCCGGCCGGCCACCGTCACCGCGGCCGCCTGGCCCAGCGCCACCGCGCCCGTCAGCCAGGTGAACGCCTCCGTGCGCGCCGAGCCCGGTACCAGCGCCTCGACCAGCGTGTAGCCGCTGATCAGGGCCGGGGCGATGCAGAGCCCGACCAGCAGGCCGAGCCCGGCGAGCAGCGGCGCCGAGTGCACGGCCCACAGGCCGGACGCGGTCAGCGCCAGTGCCGTATAGCCGACGAGCAGGCGGCGGCGGGGCCCGGACTTCCAGGCGACGGCCCCGCAGGCGATCCCGGCGAGCATGTTGCCGGCGGCGAAGATCCCGTACAGCACACCGTTGGCGCCCGGGTTGCCGATCTCCTCGGCGAACGCGGTCAGCGAGACCTGCATGCCGCCGAAGACCGAGCCGATGCCGAGGAAGGCGACCGCCAGCACGCGCACGCCGGGGATCGACAGGGCCGAGGCGTGCCGCTCGGCGCCGGGCAGCGCGCGGTCCCGGACCGGCGGCTGCGTGGCGCGCCGCGCGGCGAAGAGCAGACCGCCGACCAGGGTGAGCGCGGCCTCCGCGATCAGGCCGGCCGCCGGGTGCACGCCCGTGCAGAGCGCGGTGGCGATGACCGGGCCGATGACGAAGGTGAACTCGTCCGTCACCGACTCGAACGCGGCGGCCGTCGCCAGCAGCGGGGACGCCTCGCGGCCCGGTGCCGCGCCGAGCATCGCCGCCCAGCGGGCCCGCACCATCGGGCCGATCTGCGGGACGGACGCGCCGGTCGGGACGGCCGCGGCGAACAGCGCCCACAGGGGCGCGTCCGCCAGGGCGAGCGTCACCAGGAGCGAGACGGAGGCGGCGTGGACCAGGACGCCGGGCAGCAGCACGGCCCGCTGGCCGAAGCGGTCGGCGAGCTTGCCGGTCTGCGGCGCGAACAGGGCCATGGAGACCCCGGTGAAGGCCGCGACGGCGCCGGCGCTCCCGTAGGAGCCGGTGGTGTGCTGCACCAGCAGCACGATGCCGATGGTCAGCATCGCGAAGGGTTGCCGTGCGGCGAAGCCGGGGAGGAGGAAGGTCCACGCCCCGGGGGTGCGCAGCAGCTGCCCGTATCCGGGGCGTTCGGAGACCGTGGACGCCACGGTCCTTGCCTTTCTGCCGCCTGGTGGCCGTGCCCCCGGGGCGGCCGGCACTGGGGTGCGGGCCCGGGCGGGGCTGCCGAGAGCTGTCCTCTTCGCGCGGAACTGCGGTAGATGCCGGGCGCTCGCGGCCGCTGTGCGGGGCACAGCCGGTACGGAGGACGCCACGACCGCCATACGGTCGCGCCAGCTCTGCGTCAGGCAGAGTTGGTCGATCAATCGGTGGTTCTTGGTTTCCTTCATGCTACAGGCAGGAAGGGCGGGGGCCCTGTGATTGTGTGCGCCCCGCCCCTCGCCGCCTGTGAACTCAGTGTGTGCTCAGTGATGTGCCTTCGCGTTGCGCTTCTTGCCCTCGTCGGCCCTGCCGCCGAGCTTCTTGACCGCCTTGAGCGCCCCGGCCACCTGCGGCACGGGGGACTCCGGCCCGGCGGGCTGCCCGCCGGGCGTCCCGAGCCAGCCGGCCAGCTTGCCGCCCTCGGCGACCGCGCGCAGGCGTGCCTCGGCCGCGTCGCGCACCGGGTCGGTGGCCACGACGAGGAGTTCGTCGCCGCGCCTGAGCACCGTCGACGGGGCGGGTACGAAGCTCTTGCCGTCGCGCACCACGAGGGTGACCGCGGCGCCCGCGGGCATGCGGAGCTCCCCGACTTCGACGCCGTGCATCTTCGACTTCGCGGGGATGGCCACCGACAGCAGGTGCCCGCGCAGCCGTTCCAGGGGCGCCGATTCGATGCCCAGGTCGGCTGCCTCGGACGGGTCGTCGCCGATGTCGAGGGCCTTGGCGAGCCAGGGGAGGGTCGGGCCCTGAATGAGGGTGTAGACGATGACCAGGACGAAGACGATGTTGAAGACCCTCGTGGAGCCCTCGATTCCGGACACCATGGGAATGGTCGCCAGAATGATGGGTACGGCGCCGCGCAGCCCGGCCCAGGACATGAGGGCCTTCTCCTGCCAGGGCAATCGGAACGGCAGCAGCGAGATGAAGACCTCCAGCGGCCGGGCCACCACGGTCAGCACCAGGCCGACGACGACGGCGGGCCAGAAGTCGTCCAGCAGGTCGTGCGGGGTGACCAGCAGACCGAGCAGGACGAACATGCCGATCTGGGCGAGCCAGCCGAGCCCGTCCGCGAAGCCCCGGGTGGCCGGCCAGTGCGGCAGCTTGGCGTTGCCGAGGATCATCGAGGCCAGGTAGACGGCGAGGAAGCCGCTGCCGTGGAGCATGGCGCCGGCCGCGTACGCGGAGACCGCGATGGCCATGACGGCGATCGGGTAGAGGCCGGAGGCGGGGAGCGCCACATGGCGCAGCCCGTACGAGCCGAGCCAGCCCACGGCGATGCCGACGGCGGCGCCGATGGCCAGCTCCAGGGCTATCTCGCCGACCAGCACGTACCAGCTGTCGACCTCGCCGATGGTCGAGAAGGCGACGACCAGGATCACCACGGGGGCGTCGTTGAAGCCGGATTCGGCCTCCAGGACACCGGTGACGCGGGCGGGCAGCGGGACCTTGCGCAGTACGGAGAAGACCGCGGCGGCATCGGTCGAGGAGACGACCGCGCCGATGATGAGGGCCTGCCGCCACTCCAGGCCGACCAGGTAGTGCGCCCCGGCCGCGGTGACGCCCACGCTGATGCCGACGCCGACGAGGGACAGCAGCACGGCCGCGGGCAGCGCCGGTCTGATCTCTTTCCACTTCGTGCCGAGTCCGCCCTCGGCGAGGATCACGACGAGCGCCGCGTAGCCGATGACCTGCGTCAGTTCCGCGTTGTCGAACTTGACGTCGAAGAAGCCGTCCTGGCCCAGGGCGATGCCGATGCCGAGGTAAAGGAGCAGGCTGGGGAGCCCGCTGCGGGACGAGATGCGGACCGCCACGACGGCGACGAGCAGGACGAGCGAGCAGACGAGCAGGAGTTCGTTGAGCGTGTGGACAGTCAGTGGCCGGTCCCTTCCCTGCGTACGCCTGCCGGATCGTCTTCCGGCGGCCGGTACTTCGTTACCTTACCTAATCTTTAACGTTTTCTTGATGCGTTCGAGTATTCGTACGATCGCTACGCAATTCGAGCCATCCTGATACCGCGTCCGAGTGGGTGACGCGCTGCGCCTATGGTTGCTCCTGCACTCCCAGGACCGCCCTGCCCTCGAAGGACAGCGATGCCCGCCACAACAACCGCCTCTTCCGGATCCACCGGTACCGCCGGTGGCGGGCCGCGCAAGAAGAAGAAGGGGCGCCGCGCCCGACTGCTCTTGATCGTCCTGGTGCTGGCGCTCGTCGCGGGCATCGGTTACGGCACGTACTGGTCCGTGTCCACCGTGCGCGCCTCGTACCCGCAGACCAACGGGACCATCCACCTCGACGGCCTCTCCGGCAACGTCGACGTCAAGCGCGACGGCTACGGGATCCCGCAGATCTACGCGGACTCGGACGCCGACCTGTTCCGCGCCCAGGGCTTCGTACAGGCGCAGGACCGCTTCTGGGAGATGGACGTACGCCGCCACCTGACGGCCGGCCGGCTCTCCGAGATGTTCGGCTCCGGCCAGGTCGAGACGGACTCCTTCCTGCGGACGCTGGGCTGGCGCAAGGTCGCGCAGGAGGAGTACGACACCGTCCTCTCCGACGAGACCAAGAAGAACCTCCAGGCGTACGCGGACGGTGTGAACGCCTACCTCAAGGGGCGCGACGGCAAGGACATCTCCGTCGAGTACGCCGCGCTCGGCCTCACCAACGACTACAAGCCGTCGGAGTGGACCCCGGTCGACTCGGTCGCCTGGCTGAAGGCCATGGCGTGGGACCTGCGCGGAAACATGCAGGACGAGATCGACCGCTCGCTGATGACGAGCCGGCTCGACCCCGGCGAGATCAAGCAGCTCTACCCCGAGTACCCGTACGACAAGCACGAGCCGATCGTCACCGAGGGCGGCATCTCCTCGGTCACCGGCACCTTCGACCCGAAGGCGAGCGACACCGGGGCGAGCGGCGCGAACACCGTGGCGGACGCGACCCAGGGCCTGAACACGCAGCTCGGCGCGCTCTCCGACACCCTGGACGAGATCCCCGCGTTGCTCGGCCCGAACGGCACCGGCATCGGCTCGAACTCCTGGGTGGTCTCCGGCAAGTACACGACGACCAACAAGCCGCTGCTCGCCAACGACCCGCACCTCGCGCCGATGCTGCCGTCCCTCTGGTACCAGATGGGCCTTCACTGCCGGCAGGTCTCCGAAACCTGCAAGTACGACACGGCCGGCTACACCTTCTCCGGCATGCCCGGTGTGATCATCGGCCACAACCAGGACATCGCCTGGGGCTTCACCAACCTCGGCGCCGACGTCACCGACCTCTTCCTGGAGAAGGTCACCGGCGACGGCTACCTCTACGACGGCAGGACGAAGCCCTTCACCACCCGCGAGGAGACCATCAAGGTCGCGGGCGGCAAGGACCGGCACATCACGGTCCGCGAGACCAACAACGGCCCGCTGGTCTCCGACCGCAGCAGCGAGCTGGAGAAGGTCGGCCAGAAGGCGCCCGTCACCAACTCGGCCCCGGACCGCGCCGACGGTTACGCCGTCGCCCTGAAGTGGACCGCGCTGGAGCCCGGCCACTCCATGGACGCCGTCTTCGAGCTGAACCGCGCCAAGGACTTCACCAGCTTCCGCAAGGCGTCCGAGCACTTCGAGGTTCCCTCGCAGAACCTGATCTACGCCGACACCAAGGGCAACATCGGCTACCAGGCCCCCGGCAAGATCCCGGTCCGCAAGCAGGGCGACGGCACCACGCCCAGCCCCGGCTGGACGTCGGCGTACGGCTGGAAGAAGGACCCGATCCCGTTCGCCGAGCTGCCCTACGAGTACAACCCGAAGCGCGGCTACATCGTCACCGCCAACCAGGCCGTGATCGACGAGGACAAGTACCCCTACCTGCTCACCAAGGACTGGGGCTACGGCAGCCGCAGCCAGCGGATCAACGACCTCATCCAGTCGAAGATCAAGGGCGGCGGCAAGATCTCGACCGAAGACATGCAGAAGATGCAGATGGACAACACCAGCGAGATCGCCGCGCTGCTGGTGCCCGAACTGCTGAAGATCAACATCGCCGACAAGGACGTCCGCCAGGCGCAGAAGCTGCTGGAGGGCTGGGACTACACCCAGGAGGCCGACTCGGCCGCCGCCGCGTACTTCAACGGCGTCTGGCGCAACATCCTCAAGCTCGCCTTCGGCGACAAGCTGCCCAAGGAGATGCGCGTCGAGGGCGAGTGCCTGAACGTGCCGCCGCCGAAGAACTCGGGCCCGGCCGACGAGCAGGACCGGCTGGTACGCGAATGCGGCCAGCGCTCCCCGGACTCCGCGCAGCCGGACGGCGGTGACCGCTGGTACCAGGTCGTCGCCAACCTCATGGACAAGCCGGACAGCAAGTGGTGGAAGTCCTCCAAGAGCCGCAAGGACAGCGCGACCGAGAACCGCGACCAGCTGTTCGCCCGCGCCATGGAGGACGCGCGCTGGGAGCTGACGGCCAAGCTGGGCAAGGACATCACCACCTGGAACTGGGGCCGGCTGCACCAGCTGACCCTGAAGAACCAGACCCTCGGCACCGAGGGCCCCGGACTCCTCCAGCGGCTCCTGAACCGCGGCCCCTGGAACCTCGGCGGCGGCGAGGCCGCGGTGGACGCCACCGGCTGGAACGCGGCCGGCGGCTACGAGGTGGTCTGGGTGCCGTCGATGCGGATGGTCGTCAACGTGGCCGACTGGGACAAGTCCCGCTGGATCAACCTCACCGGCGCCTCCGGGCACGCCTTCGCCGCGCACTACACCGACCAGACCGACAAGTGGGTCAACGGTGAACTGCTGCCCTGGGCCTACGGCACGAACGCGGTGGCCGGGACGACGACGGACACGCTGACCCTGAAACCGTAAGCGCGCCCCTCGGGGCCCCCGGTGCTTCAGCCCACGCCGAAGCGCCGGGGGCCTTCCGGTGTGACCACCGCGTCCACGGGGAAGTCGTGCGGCTCCGCGGGCACCTGTGCGGTGACCTCGTGCGCGTACAGCAGGACGACGAGCGCGGGCGTGGCCCCGGCGGCCGTCAGACGGGCCAGCACCCGGTCGTAGCTGCCGCCGCCGCGACCCAGGCGCATGCCGCGCGCGTCCACCGCGAGGCCGGGCAGCAGCACCGCGTCCGCCTCCAGGACGGCGTCCGGGCCCAGCCGCTCGCCGGTGGGTTCGAGCAGCCCGCGCCCCGCCTTCGCGAGCCCTTCCGCGCCCTCGTACCGCGCCCAGTCCAGGTCGTTGTCGGCGAGGAGCACCGGCAGCAGGACGCGTACGCCCCGCGCGCGCAGCGCGTCCAGCAGCGCGCGGGTGCCCGGTTCGCGCCCCACCGAGACATACGCGGCGACGGTACGGGCCCCGCTCAGCTCCGGCAGTCCGAGCGCGTGGCGGGCGAGCGCCGAGGCGGCCCTCTCCGCGTCCTGGTCCGTCAGGAGGCGCCGTGCGGCCAGCAGTTCGCGCCGCAGTACGGCCTTCACGGACATATCGGTGTTCAAGGGGGTACCTACTGGCCTCTCGGACAGGGCTATATGAGGACAAAGTTAACCGGAGCCTCATCTTCCGCCCATGTGGCCCCGTTAAGGTTCAGCGCATGACCCAGTCGAACCCCAGGATCAGCAAGGCCGTCATCCCGGCGGCGGGCCTCGGGACCCGCTTCCTTCCGGCCACCAAGGCCACCCCAAGGAGATGCTGCCTGTCGTCGACAAGCCTGCCATCCAGTACGTCGTCGAGGAAGCGGTGGCCGCCGGACTGCACGACGTACTGATGGTCACCGGCCGCAACAAGCGTCCCCTGGAGGACCACTTCGACCGGAACTACGAGCTGGAGGGCGCCCTGACCCGCAAGGGCGACGCCGACCGGCTGCGCAAGGTCCGCGAGTCCACCGACCTCGCCACCATGCACTACGTCCGCCAGGGCGACCCCAGGGGCCTGGGCCACGCCGTCCTGTGCGCCGCGCCGCACGTCGGCGACGAGCCGTTCGCCGTGCTCCTGGGCGACGACCTGATCGACCCCCGCGACCCGCTGCTGACCCGGATGACGGAGATCCAGGAGCGCGAGGGCGGCAGCGTCGTCGCGCTCATGGAGGTCCCGCCCGCGATGATCCACCAGTACGGCTGCGCGGCCGTCGAGCCCACCGCCGAGGCGGACGTCGTACGCGTCACCGGCCTGGTCGAGAAGCCGGAACCCGCCGACGCGCCCAGCAACCTCGCGATCATCGGCCGCTACGTCCTGGACCCCGCGGTGTTCGAGATACTGCGCCGGACCGAGCCGGGCCGGGGCAACGAGATCCAGCTGACCGACGCCCTGCAACTGCTCGCCGAGGACGAGAAGGCCGGCGGTCCCGTGCACGGCGTCGTCTTCAAGGGCCGCCGCTACGACACCGGCGACCGCAGCGACTATCTGCGTGCCATTGTCAGACTCGCGTGCGAACGTGATGATCTGGGACCGGAGTTCCGCAGTTGGCTCCGCCGGTACGTCACCGAGGAGATGTAACACGTTGAGCAGCACGATCTGGTCGGTGGACGAGCACCTGGAAGACATCCTCGCCGCGGTGAAGCCGCTCGAACCCATCGAGCTGCAACTGCCCGAGGCCCAGGGCTGCGTCCTGGTCGAGGACGTCGTGGTGGAGATCGCCCTGCCGCCCTTCGACAACAGCTCGATGGACGGTTACGCGGTCCGCGTCGCCGATGTCGAGGGCGCCACCGAGGAGTTCCCCGCCGTCCTCACGGTCATCGGGGACGTCGCCGCCGGCGACGACGGCCTCGGTCCCGGCCGCCGCGTCGGCGCGGGCGAGGCCGCCCGCATCATGACCGGCGCCCCGCTCCCCGAAGGCGCCGAGGCCGTCGTCCCCGTCGAGTGGACCGACGGCGGTACGGGCGAGGGCCCCGCCGCCGCCATGCGCGCCCACAGCGACGCCCCCGAGGGCGCCGGCGGAGAGGTCCGCGTCCACCGCCCCGCCGAGGCCCGCGCCCACGTCCGCGAGCGGGGCAGCGACGTGCGCCCCGGCGACCTCGCGCTCAAGGCGGGCACGGTGATCGGACCGCCCCAGATCGGCCTGCTCGCCGCGATCGGCCGCTCCACGGTCAAGGTGCGGCCCCGCCCCCGCGTCGTCGTCCTGTCCACCGGCAGCGAACTCGTTCAGCCCGGCGGCGAGCTGACCGGCGGGCAGATCTACGACTCCAACAGCTTCGCGCTCACCGCCGCCGCCCGGGACGCCGGGGCCATCGCCTACCGCGTCGGTGCCGTCACCGACGACGCCGAGACGCTGCGCGCCACGATCGAGGACCAGCTCATCCGCGCCGACCTCCTCGTCACCACGGGCGGCGTCAGCGTCGGCGCGTACGACGTGGTCAAGGAGGCCCTGTCCTCCGTCGGAGACGAGGACGAGCCGGGCGGCGGCGTCGACTTCCGGAAGCTCGCCATGCAGCCGGGCAAACCGCAGGGCTTCGGCTCCATCGGCCCCGACCACACCCCGCTGCTCGCCCTCCCCGGGAACCCGGTCTCCAGCTACGTCTCCTTCGAGCTGTTCGTCCGCCCCGCGATCCGCACCCTGATGGGCCTGCCCGCGGCCGACCGCCCGACGGCGAAGGCCGTGCTCGTCGCGGACAAGGCGCTGTCCTCGCCCGCCGGGAAGCGCCAGTTCCTGCGCGGGACGTACGACGCCGAGGCCGGCACCGTCACGCCCGTCGGCGGCTCCGGCTCGCATCTGATCGCCGCGCTCGCCCAGGCCGACGCGCTGATCGTGCTCCCCGAGGACGTCACCTCCGCCGAGCCCGGCAGCGACACCGAGGTGATCCTGCTCCGCTGACCGCCCCCGGGTGGCGGTACGGTATCTGGCGCTGTGCCGTCCGGGGGACATCCCCCGGCCCCCGGACCCGCGCCCCGGTGCGGCCCGGGGAATCCGGCGCCCATACCGCTAGGCGGAGTGAGTTGAGTACGCAGAACAGGCTGACGCACATCGACGAGGCGGGGGCCGCCCGCATGGTCGACGTCTCCGGGAAGGACGTCACCGCGCGCGTCGCCCGGGCCAGCGGCCGGGTCCTCGTGTCGCCGCGTGTCGTCGAACTGCTCCGGGGCGAGGGGGTCCCCAAGGGCGACGCCCTCGCCACCGCGCGGATCGCCGGGATCATGGGCGCCAAGCGCACCCCGGACCTGATCCCCCTCTGCCACCCGCTGGCCGTCTCCGGGGTCGGCGTCGAGCTGAGCGTGGCCGACGACGCCGTGGAGATCACCGCCACGGTGAAGACCACCGACCGCACGGGCGTCGAGATGGAGGCCCTGACCGCGGTGTCCGTCGCCGCGCTCACCGTCGTGGACATGGTCAAGGCGGTCGACAAGGCCGCCGTCATCACGGACATCCGGGTCGAGGCGAAGTCGGGCGGCAAGTCCGGCGACTACGTACGCGCGCAGGCACCCGGGACCGACGCGTGAGCGCCGCCGGCACCCCGGCCCCGTACCGCGCCCTCGTCGTGACCGCGTCGAACCGCGCGTCCGCCGGGGTCTACGCGGACAAGGGCGGGCCCCTGATCGCCGAGGCGCTGACGGGGCTCGGCTTCGCCGTCGACGGCCCGCAGGTCGTGCCCGACGGCGACCCGGTCGAGCAGGCGCTGCGGAGCGCGGTGGCATCCGCGTACGACGTGGTCGTCACCACCGGCGGTACGGGCATCTCGCCCACCGACCGCACGCCCGAGGCGACCCGCCGCGTCCTGGACCACGAGGTGCCCGGCATCCCCGAGGCGATCCGGGCCGAGGGCCGCGACAAGGTCCCCACCGCCGCGCTCTCGCGCGGTCTGGCGGGCGTGGCCGGCCGCACCCTGATCGTCAACCTCCCCGGGTCGACCGGCGGGGTGCGCGACGGGCTCGCCGTCCTCGAAAGGCTCCTGGTGCACGCCGTGGACCAGCTGCGCGGCGGCGACCACCCCCGACCCGGGAGCCCGAGCTGAACGTCCCGACCTGGCCGGTGATCCTGGTGGACGGCGATGTCGCCCTCCGGCCCATCAAGCTGCGCGACCAGCGGGACTGGCGCGAGGTCAACCGGCGCAACCGGGACTGGCTGCGCCCCTGGGAGGCGACGGTCCCGCCGCCCGCGCCCGGCGGACCGGTCGCCCAGCGGCCCACGTACCGCCAGATGATCCGCCATCTGCGCGCCGAGGCGAACGCGGGCCGGATGCTGCCGTTCGCCATCGAGTACCGGGGCAGGCTGGTCGGGCAGCTGACCGTCGCCGGGATCACCTGGGGCTCGATGTGCTCGGGGCACGTCGGCTACTGGGTGGACCGGGAGGTGGCCGGGCGCGGGGTGATGCCGACCGCCGTCGCGCTCGCCGTCGACCACTGCTTCCAGGTGGTGGGGCTGCACCGCATCGAGGTGTGCATTCGGCCCGAGAACGCGCCGAGCCGACGGGTCGTGGAGAAACTCGGATTCCGCGAGGAGGGGCTGCGCCCGCGTTATCTGCACATCGACGGGGCATGGCGCGACCACCTGATCTACGCGCTCACCGCGGAGGAAGTGCCGGACGGGCTGCTGCGGAGATGGCACCGCTCGCGGCCGGGTCCCCGTACGGATCAGCCGGAGCCTCCCGCGTAAATAAAAAGTTTGTTCGAATTACTCTCGATCGGCTGATCCTCGGCCCCATAAAAAAAGTCCGCGATATCGGCCGGATCGTGCGACACACCGCGCCAATTGGCGGATGCCTCCGCGCAAACCCCTCTACGGTGTGAGATGTGAGCAGCAGCGGCCTCATCTACGCAGTCATCGTCGGGGCCTGGGCCGCCTATTTGGTGCCGATGTGGCTCCGCAGGCAGGACGAGCTGAACGAAGAGCGTCCGACGGAGCGCTTCAGTACCGCCATCCGGCTGCTTTCAGGCCGGGCGGCGATGGAGCGCCGGTATGCCAAGGGGCTGCAGGAGCGCACCGAGGACGAGGCGGCACCCGACGCCGACCCGGACGCGAGCACGGACCGAATGGACTCCGTCGACGTCCGGGCCTTCGCCGCGCCCCCGGCGCACACCGAGGCCCGGATGCACGACCCGGCCGTCGCGCCGGAGCGCGCCCCCCGCAAGCGGCGCGGCGCCGAGCCCGGCGCCCCCGCCCGGCGCGCGCGCCCCGGCGGCATCGACGCGGAGCGCGCCCGGCGCGCGCAGCGCCACCAGGTCCTCGCGCGCCGTCGGCGCACCACCGTGATCCTCTTCCTCGCCTTCACGCTCGGCGCCATCGTCGCGGCCGTCGGCGGCCTCCGCTTCCTGTGGGCGCCCGCGGTCCCGGCCGTGCTCCTCAGCGCGTACATCGCGCACCTGAGGGCGCACGAGCGGCGGCGGTTCGCCTTCACCATGGACCAGCGGCGCGCCGAAGTGGCGGCCCAGCGGCTCCGCGAGAACCGTCCCCGCCGCCACCAGCCCGCCCCCACCGCCCCGGCCGAGACCGACGAGGACTCCGAGCCGCGCCACCCGGCCCCGAGCCGACGCCCGCGGTCTCCCCGCAGGAGGCCGGCCGCCGCGCCCTGGTCGAGCAGACGGACCACGCGGAGTGGGTGGACCAGCAGCGCGAGCGCGGCCGGGTCCAGGGCGACAGCTGGGAGCCGGTCCCGGTGCCGCTGCCCACCTATGTCACCGCCCCGGTCGCCCCGCGCGCCACGGGCGGGGTCGAGGTCGGCAATCCGGAGACCTGGAGCGCGGCCCGCTCCAGCGCCGCCGAGCCCGCGCAGCCGGACCCCGCGACGCCCCCGGTGGAACCGGCGCCGCGCCAGCGCTCCCCGCAGTCCCGCCGCTCCCGCGACCGGGGCCGCACCCCGCTCTTCGACCAGTACGAGGACGGCGACCGCCCCCGCGCGGCCAACGAGTGACACCGCGTCGGACGGCCGTGAGCCACGCCACGGCTGACCAGCGCGGAACGGATTTCCGACCACCCCCTGGAGGGTGCTAGAGTTTCACACGTCGCAAGGGCCTGTGGCGCAGTCTGGTAGCGCACCTCGTTCGCATCGAGGGGGTCTGGGGTTCAAATCCCCACAGGTCCACAGACAGAAGAAATCCCGTCCAGCCTCCGGCTGGGCGGGATTTCGTCGTTCCGGGCCCGCTTTGGAGCGGGCGGGCGGACGGGGTGTCAGGTGAACGATGCCGTCGCCTGGGCCTTGAGGAGTCCTTCCACTCCGTTGAGGAAGGTGTCGCAGACCAGCTCCGGGTCGAAGAGGCAGCCGGCCGCCATCGCGCCGTCGCGCAGCATGACGAAATGGCGGGCCGCGCGGTCGGCGGGTTCCTTCCGGATCGCGCGCAGGAGGCCGGTGAGCGTGTCCAGGAACCACTGGCGGTGCGCGAGGACGACCTGGTGCACCGGGTCCGCGGGGTCGGGGTACTCGGCGACCGCGTTGAGGAAGGCGCAGCCCCGGAAGCCGGGGGACTGGATGTCCTCGGCGATGGACGCGCCGATGGCGCGCAGCGTGTCGGGTGCGGGGAGCCCGGCGGCGACGGCCGCCTCGGCCCGGCCCCGCAGGGCGCGGTCCGCCTCGGTCAGGTAGGCGACGACCAGGTTCTCCTTGCTGGGGAAGTGGCGGTAGAAGGTCGCCCGGGTCACCTGCGCTTCCTTGACGATGCGGTCCACTCCTACGGAGTGGATGCCCTCCGAGTAGAAGATCCGGGTGGCCGTGGAGAGGAGCCGGTCGCGGGCTTCGGACGGGCGGCTTTCGGATGCGTTGTGCGCCATGGTGCCAGCCTACGCGGCGCAGTAGGTAGAACGTTCGGTCTTGACAGGGGGGTGCGGCCTTGTCAGGCTGATGAACAGAACGTTCGTTCTTGCGTGGCGTCGGCGGTGAGGCCGTCATGGCCGCGTGCCCCGTACTCCCGTCGAAAGGTTCGTCATGAGCACCGTTGCCGCCCCTTCGGGCATCACGAACACGGCTTCCGCGCTGCGGCGGCTCTACTTCGTCCGCGCCGCGTTCGCCATCCTCTGGGCCCTCGTGATGTTCGCGACGGCCGACGGGATCAGCCCGCTCGTGGCCGCGCTGCTGGTGCTCTATCCGCTGTTCGACGTGGGCGCCGCCGTCGTGGACGCCCGGGCGTCCCGCGCCGCCCGACCGCCGGCGCTGCTCTACGTCAACATGGCGGTCAGCCTCGCCGCGGCGGCCGGGGTCGGGATCGCCGCCGCCTCCGGGATTCCCGCGGTGCTGCGGGTGTGGGGGGCGTGGGCGGTCGTCGCGGGACTGGTGCAGCTGGTCGTGGCCGTGCCGCGCCGCTCGATGGGCGGCCAGTGGCCGATGATCCTCAGCGGCGGCATCTCGGTCCTGGCCGGGGCGTCGTTCATCGGGTCGGCGGGCGCCGATGACCCCGCGCTCACCGGCGCGATCGGTTACGCCGTCCCGGGCGGCGTCTTCTTCCTCGTCTCGGCCCTCCGGCTGGGGCGGTCCGGCGGCCAGGCGAGCGCCAGGAGTGCCGCGTCGTCGTAGGTGTCGGCGCAGCTGTAGTCCTGGGCGTCCTCCTGGAGCCAGGCGAGCAGGTGTTGCGGGTCGAGGGGCGGGGAATGGGCGCGCTGGTACGCGGTCAGGCGGTCGGCGAGCGGGTAGAAGGCCCCGGCCTCGTCGCGGGTCTCCGCGATGCCGTCGGTGTACAGCAGGAGCGTGTCGCCGGGCCGGAGCGGTGTTACGGCCGACCGGGGGCCGTCCGCGTCGGCGGGGGCGCTCGCGAGGGCGCGCAGCCCCAGGGGGAGGCCGGTGCCGGCCGGGAGTTCGCGGACCGTGCCGTCGCGCAGGACGAGCGAGGGCGGGTGGCCGCAGGAGTACGCCTCCGCGCGGCCGTCGGGCGCGATCTGGAGGAGGAGAGCGGTGACGAACGCCTCGTCGTCGCGCAGGAAGCGGTTCAGGCCGGTGTCGAGCCGCCCGGCCAGGCGGCCCAGCGTCTCTTCCTCGTACGCCGCCTCGTGGAACGAGCCGAGGACCGCCGAAGCGGTGGACACCGCGCCGAGCCCCTTCCCGCGTACGTCCCCGATCAGCGCGCGCACCCCGAACTCGGTGTCCGCCACCGCGTAGAGGTCGCCCCCGATGCGTGCGTACTGCGCGGCGGCCAGATAGCTCGCGGCCGTACGGAAGTGGCCCAGCGTCTCGGGCGGCGGGCGCAGCACCGCCCGCTGCGCGGTCTCGGCGACGGACACCACCTTCCGCAGCCGCGCGGACTCCCGCTCCCCGCGCCGCACCACGAAGCAGCTCAGCGCGGCGATGACGCAGATGACCACGGTCGTGCCGATCACGGAGCCGATCCGCTGCGGCTCGGCGGGCAGGAGCAGCCAGCGGATTCCGGCCGCCACCACCGCCGAACCGATGATCATCGGCGGCCCGAACCCGAACGAGATGACGGCGGGCACCGCGACCAGCACCGAGGCGATGTGGGAGGAGGGCGGGGTGGTCACCTGCAGGACCGCCACCAGGACGCACAGCAGCAGCGCCGTGCCCAGGACCACGAACTTGGTGGCCCGTCCGGTCGGCGGCCGGGTGCCGTCCTCCCGCTCATCCGTCGGCACGGCCGCCCCTCTCGCCGAGCCGGGCCGTCTCCTCGATCCACGCCAGCTGGCGGCCGAGGCTCGTCAGCCACACCTCCAGGTCCACGGAGAGCGACGACGGCGGGTAGTCGGCCGGGGCCGGGGCGGGCGGCCGCACCGGCGCCGGGCTCCCGCCGCCGACCAGGGCGGCGATCCGGTCGGCTGCCGCCTCCAGGTCTGCCGCGGCCGTACGGGCCCACACCGCCGGCGGACCGGTGGGCTCGGCGGTCCGGGGGAGGCCCAGGCGGGGGAGGCGGTGGGCGCCGAGCATCGTGTTGCTCGCGACGATGAGCACCGCGTGCCAGTCGGTCCCGGTGCCGGCCCGGACGGCGGGTGCCTCGCTGCGGTACTGCGCGTATGCCGCCTCGGCGAGCCGCAGCCGGTGCAGGCTGGGGAGGATCGGTGCCGGGGTCCGTACGCCGGATGCGGGGTCCATCATGATCTCCGTGGTGGCCCGGACCAGGCTGCCGCAGGAGCGCAGCAGGTCGGCCATCGTGCGGCGGACCTCCCGGTGGGCCCCGGCCGGCCAGGCGAGGAGCGCGCACAGCAGCCCGATCGCGCTGCCGGTGAGGACGTCGGTCATCCGTGTCTCCGTCAGCCGCCAGGTGACGGGGAAGATCTGGGCGAACGCGGCGGCCACGACCAGGGTGAACCCCGCCTGCGCTCCGGCGACGCCCAGCAGGGGCCCCAGGCAGAACGCCGCCAGCATCACCGGGACGAGCAGCGCGGCGTACGCATCGGTGCGCGGTCCGAGCCCGATCAGGAGCGCGCCCGCCGCGAGGGCGCCGACGGCGTTGCCGACGACGGCGCGGCTCACCGCCTGCCAGGTCGCGGCCACCGTCGTCCGCCCGAGCGTCAGCACCGCCAGCAGCACCCAGAATCCGTGCGCCAGGTCGAGGGCGCCCGCCACCAGCCGGGCGGCGCCCAGTCCGAGGGCGGTGCGCACCGCGTTCTGGAAGAGCACCGACCGGAGGGTGATGTTTCCGAGGACCCGGCGGGCCCACAGGGCGGGCGTCGACAGCTCCGCGTACCAGAACTGATCGCGCGGGACGGCCGGGCCGACCGGTCTGCCGTGCGCCGCGATGTCCGTGGTGACCTCCACGATCCGCGCCGACTCCGCCACTGCCAGGACCCGCGACTGCCGCCTGAGGACGGCGAGCGGGGGTACGAGGGCGGGTGGCCCGCACGTCAGCCGTACGCGCTCCGCCCCGAAGTCCTGCATGGCCGTTTCGAGCGTGCCGGCCACGGGCGCCCGCTCTCCGGTGCGCAGGTAGGACGCACAGCCCCGGCACACCTCGGCGACCCGGGCCAGGAGCACGGCGGACGCGGGGTCGGGGGGCGCGGACGGCCCCTCGGAGAGGGCGGCCAGCTGGTTCAGGAGCCGCCGCACCGAGCGGCCGGCCTGGTCGAGCGCGCGGTCCGTCCGCCCCGCGCTCGCGGGCTGCTCCGCCGGAGGCAGCGACGACAGCCGCAGCCGTTCACCGGCCGCGCGCAGGGTCGTGGCGGGTACGCGGCCGGGCGAGGCGGCCTCGTCCGCGGCGGTGCGCAGCGCGTCGGCCATGCGGCGGCGGTAGGAGGGGACGGCCCGTTCGGGCAGGAGGAGGGATTCGCACGCGGCCAGGAGCAGGACCCCCGCGGTCAGGCCGATGAGCCGGTCTCCCAGGGTGCCGGGGGCGTACGGCGGGAAGCAGGCGAGGATGTAGAAGAGCTGGAGGCCCGGGGCCGCACCCGCCGGGCGCGGCCCCGCGACGGCGGCGAAGGCGAGCAGGAACCCGACCACGAGCATCCCGCCGACCGCGGCCCAGGTGCTCCCGGCGAGCACGGTCCCCAGCGACGCCAGCACGAGGGCCGGGGGGAGGGCGCGCAGCACCACGTTCGCCTTCTGGCGGCCGGACCCGGGAACGGCGGAGAGCAGGCCGAGCGCGACGGGCGCGAAGAGCGCGTACAGGGCCGCGACCGGCCGGTCGGCCGCGTAGAGCAGCGGATAGAAGCCGGCGCACGCCGCCACCGCCGCCCGCACGCCCCGCCGGACGACGACCGCCCGTGCCGTGTCGGCGGTCACCCCGGCGCCCGGCCGCCACCAACGCCCGGGCCCGGCGCGTCGCGTACCGGCAGTGCGCACATCCGCGACGCTCCCTTCTCCGGCCGGACCGCGTCTCGCCTCACGGAGGCCGCGTCCTCCCCGTCATTGTTGATCAGGCCCGGCCGTCGCGCCCGTGGACGTCCGCCGGCAGGAGTCGTCAGGGGTGGTGCAGGTACGCCAGCACCGCCAGGACGCGGCGGTTGTTCGAGCCGTCGTCCGTGATGCCCAGTTTGGCGAACAGGGACGTCGTGTATTTGCTGATCGCGCTGTCGCTGAGGAACAGGCGGGACGCGATGGCCTGGTTGGAGAGGCCCTCGGCCATCAGGGCCAGGACCTCGTGCTCGCGCTCGGTGAGTCCGTCCAGGCGGCGGTGCGAGGAGCCGCTGGACAGGAGCTTCGCGATGACCGCCGGGTCCATGGCGGTGCCGCCGGCCGCGACCCGTTCCAGCGCGTCGATGAACTGGTCCGCGTCGAACACGCTCTCCTTCAGGAAGTAGCCGACGCCGCCCGAGCCGTCGGCCAGCAACTCGCGGGCGTACAGCTGCTCCACGTACTGGGACAGGATGAGGACGGGCAGCCCCGGCATCTCGGTGCGGGCGGCGAGGGCCGCGCGCAGGCCCTCGTCGGTCTGCGTCGGTGGCATGCGGACGTCCACCACCGCCACGTCCGGGCGAAACTCGCGCAGGGCGGCCAGGGTCTCCGGGCCGGTCGTGGCCGTACCCACCACCTCGTGTCCGTACGCCTCGATGAGACGGACCATGCCGTCCCGCAGGAGGTACAGGTCCTCGGCTACAACGATGCGCATGGCACCATGATCCTCGCTCGGGTCGGCCCGCCGGGCGGACTCGTGATCTCCAGGCCGGCGTCGAACACCGCGAGGCGCCGCCGCAGGCCCGCGAGGCCGCCGCCGTCCCGGACGACCGCGCCGCCGCGCCCGTCGTCCTCCGCCTCCACGACCAGGCCCGTCCCGTCCTGGACGAGGGTGATCCGCATCCGGGTCGCACGGGCGTGCTTGACCGCGTTGGTCAGCAGCTCGGCGATGCCGAAGTAGACCGCCGACTCGACGGGCGCGTCCAGCCGCCTCGGCACGTCCGCGACGACCTCCGTTTCGAGGGGGCTGTCCAGGGCGAGAGCGCGCACGGCGTCGACGAGGCCCCGGTCGTTGAGCACGGGCGGGTTGATCCCGTGCACCAGGTCGCGCAGTTCGGCCAGGGAGGCGGTGGCGCCCGCCCGCGCCTCGCGCATCAGCGCCCTGGCCCGGTCCGGGTCGGTCTCCATCAGCTTCTCCACGGTCGCCAGGGACATCCCGAGCGCGACGAGCCGGGCCTGCGCACCGTCGTGCAGGTCCCGTTCGATCCGGCGGATCTCGGCGGCCTGAGCCACCGTCGCATCGGCCCGCTGACCGGTGAGTTCGTCCACCCGGTCCGCGAGCGCCATCCGGGCGGACGGCCGCAGGAAACGGACCGCGACCGGGGTGAGTGCCCGCCAGGCGTACGGGGAAGAGGCGACGGCCACGAGGAGGCCGAGGAGCCCGGCCGGTCGGCCCGTTCCCAGCCAGGCGGCACCCCACACCACCCCCGCGAGTGGCACGCACGCCACGATCCCCGCCGTGAACGGGGCGATCGCCGTGAACCGCAGGTCGCGCCAGTGGGCCGGGTCCTTCCAGCGCAGCCGCCACCGCTGGTCCATGAGGGCGTCCCGCCGGGTGCGGTGGTAGTCGAAGCCGTTCCACCAGTAGCCGGTGGCCATGCGGGTCACCGGCGGGGCGTCCCGGTAGCCGGACGGGATCTCCACCCCGGACCAGCGGGCGACCAGTGCGCGGACCGCCCGGCATACGGGCCGCGCGAGGGCGAGCGTGCCCACGCACACCAGCGCCAACGGGCCGACCCACGACCACGGGTTCGACGCGCCCCATCCGATGCCCCACGCCACGGCGCCCGCCCACACGGCCGGGATCAGCAGCGTGACGGCGGCGACGGCGCACGCCCGTACGAACCCGACAACCGCCCCGGCCGCCCACGACCCCAGCACTCTCATCGCCCGCTGCCTCTCCGCGTCCGTCCCGATGCCCCCACTCTGCACCGCGCGGAGGGCGCGGAGGCCGGGTCCGGGCGAGGAGTGGGTCTGGACCCACCCCCTTGTGCGTCCAGACGCATACCGCGCCGGAACGGCGGTTCGTAGCGTCGTCACCATGACCTCGAACACGCACTTTCAGCCCGAGGCCCTGCGGGCCCTCGCATCGGCGCGCCGGAGCATCACGCTCTACGGCGCACTCACCGCCACCGCCCTCGGCGCGGTCGTCGTGGTGGCCGCCACCGGCCACACGGTGAACACCTTCATGTGGGTCCGCGCGGTCCTGCTGCCGGTGATCGCGTACGTACTCCACCGCATCACGGCCTCGGCCGCCGGGGGTTCCCGCCGCGCCTTCGACCGCGTGAGCACCCTCGCGGTGATCATGCCCGTCGCGATCATCGGCGTCGACCTGATCCCGGGCGTCTGCCCGCCCTGGTACGCGGTGACCCAGACGCTGTGCATGCTCCCGGTGATCCACGTCGCGTTCCTCACCCGGCGAACGGCCCTGAAGGCGGCGTTTCCCAAGGCGGGTTGAGGGGAACGGCGCGTCAGAGTCCGCCGTTCCCCTGGAGCGGCTTCGCGTAGCAGCGGCTGCTTTCGTAGGTGCGGTAGTGGCCGAACTTCTCGCACGGGGTGTAGCCGCTGGAGAGGTACAGGGCGATGGCCTCCGGCTGGCGGTCGCCCGTTTCCAGGACCATGCGGGTGCGGCCGGCGGCGCGGGCGTCGGCCTCCAGAGCGGCCAGGATGCGGCGGGCCAGGCCCTGGCCGCGGCCCTCCGGTATGACGTACATCCGCTTCAGCTCGGCGTCGCCGTCCGAGTAGCCCTCCTCGTTGCGCTCCTGGGAGCGCCAGCCGCCCGTGGCGACGGGCTGGTCGGACGCGTCGTACGCGATCAGGTACAGGCCGTGAGGCGGGTCGAACATCGTGGCGTCCAGGGGTGTGACATCGCCCTCGTCGCCGTAGCGCTCGGCGTATTCGAGCTGCACGCGATCGTTGAGTTCGACGGCATCGGGGTGGTCGAAGGCCCGGACGTGGATATTCATGCGAAGCATCGTACATGTATGCGGCAGTCATTGGTCGGTATCGTGCCGGAATGCTCACCGTGACCAGCGTGAATGTAAACGGTCTCCGCGCCGCCGCCAAGAAGGGCTTCGTCGAGTGGCTGGCGCAGACCGACGCCGACGTGATCTGCCTCCAGGAGGTGCGCGCCGAGCCCGAGCAGCTGCCCGCGGACGTGCGTGACCCCGAGGGCTGGCACACCGTCCACGCGCCCGCCGCCGCCAAGGGCCGGGCCGGGGTCTCCCTCTACTCGCGGCGCGCCCCCGAGCGCGTGCAGATCGGTTTCGGCGGGTACGGGCACGCCGGGTGCGAGGAGTTCGACACGAGCGGGCGGTACGTCGAGATCGACCTGCCCGGCGTCACGGTCGCGAGCCTCTACCTGCCCTCCGGCGAGGTCGGCACCGAGCGGCAGGACGAGAAGGAGCGCTTCATGGCCGCCTTCCTGCCCTACCTCGTCGGGCTGAAGGCGCGCGCCGCCGCCGAGGGCCGCGAGGTCGTCGTCTGCGGCGACTGGAACATCGCCCACCAGGAGGCCGACCTCAAGAACTGGCGCGCCAACCGCAAGAACTCCGGCTTCCTGCCCGAGGAGCGCGCCTGGCTGACCCGGGTCTTCGCGGAGGCGGCGTACGTCGACGTCGTACGCGCCCTGCACCCGGACGTCGAGGGCCCGTACTCGTGGTGGTCGTACCGGGGGCGCGCCTTCGACAACGACACCGGCTGGCGGATCGATTACCAGATCGCGACCCCCGGCCTCGCCGGCCGCGCGGTGAAGGCGTGGGTCGAGCGGGCCGCCACCCACGGCGAGCGGTGGAGCGACCACGCGCCCGTGACCGTCGTCTTCGACCTGTAGGCCCTGGACAGCCCCGGGCGAGGGGGCGGTGCCCCCCTCTTCGGGGGCTGGGGCGCGGTCGCGCTAGGTTGGCCCGGCGGCGCCGATGGGCCTGTCGTGTCTGCCGCACCTCTACGGACGGGTGACAGCGCGTGGAATTCCAGCTCCTGGGCCCCGTCGGGGTGTCGCGCGACGGGGCCCAGATATCCCTCGGCTCGCCGAAGCAGCGATGCGTCCTTGCCGCGTTCCTGCTAACCCCGGGGGTCGCGCTTTCCGCCGATCACCTGATCGAGTGCGTATGGGGCCACTCCCCGCCCCCCACCGCGCGGGGCACGCTCCAGAGCTACCTGACACGTCTGCGGGGCGCCCTGCCCGCGCAGGGCGACGACGCGGCGGCGATACAGCGCCGGGCCGGCGGCTACCTGCTCACCGCCTCCGCCGCCGACATCGACCTGCACCGCTTCCGGAGCCTGACCGCGCAGGCCCGCGACGCCGACAGCGATGCCGAGGCGGGGCGCATTCTGGACGAGGCGCTCGGCCTGTGGCACGGGGACCCGCTCTCCGGCATCGCCGGCGACTGGGCCGAGAGCGTCCGCGCACGCCTGGAGCGGGAACGGCTGGCCGCGCTCCTGGACCGCATCGACCACCGTCTCGTCGCGGGCGGACCGGCCGGTCTCACCGAGCAGGTGCGGGGCCTCGCCGCCGAGCATCCGTGGGACGAGCGGATCGCCGCGCAGCTCATGACCGTGCTGTTCCGCTCCGGCAGGCAGGCGGAGGCGCTCGCGCACTACGAAGCGTTCCGGCGGAGCCTGGCGCAGGAGTTCGGCGTCGACCCCGGCGCCGCCCTGCGGCACCTGCACGAGGCGATCCTGCGCGACGCCCCGGAGCTGGGCGGGGCGTCCGCCCGGTCCCGGAAGCCACCGGAGGCCACGCCGGACGGCGTACGGGGCGACTGGACCGTGCAGTGCCAGCTCCCCTTCGCCGTGCCGGGGTTCGTGGGCAGGCGCGGCGCGATACGGGAACTGGAGGCCCTGTTCACGGCGGCGGCGCAGGGGGAGACCACCGCGCCGGTCGTCATCACCGGCACGCCCGGTGTCGGCAAGACGGCGCTGGCGGTGCATCTCGGTCACCGGCTGCGGCCGGCGTTCCCGGACGGGCAGTGGTACGTGCGGTTGCTGGGCGCGGGCGACCGCCCCCGCGATCCGTCCGAGGTCCTGGCGGCCCTGCTGCATGCCTCCGGTCTGGACGCGGCCACCATCCCGGAGCCGCTGGAGGACCGGGCCGCGGTCTTCCGCGGCCGGCTCACCGGCCGCCGGGTGCTCCTCGTGCTGGACGACGCGGCGGACGCCGAGCAGGTCAGGCCGCTGCTGCCCGGCACCGCGGGGGCGGCCGTGCTGGTCACCAGCCGTTTCGAGCTGCGCGGTCTCGGCGTCAGCCATGCCGCGCACGCCGTCCGGCTCCAGGTGCTGGACCCGGACGAGGCGCACACCCTGCTGTCCGGCGTGCTCGGCGAGGGCCGGGTGGCCGCGGAGCCGGAGGCGTCCCGACGGCTGGCCGAGCAGTGCGCGCGGCTCCCGCTGGCCCTGCGGATCGCCGCCGCCAATCTCGCGGCCCGGCCGGGGCGGTCGCTGGAGTCGTACGCCACCGACCTGGACAGCGACGGGCGCCTGGCGAAACTGTCCATCGCCGGTGACCGCCGGGCCGCGGTCCGTACCGCCTTCGACAACTCCCTCGCGTTCCTGGCCCCCTCCGCCGTCCGGCTGTTCGCCCTGCTCGGCCTGCACCCGGGGCCGGACTTCGGCCCGGAGGCCGCCGCGGCCCTGCTGGGCGCCGAACCGGCCGAGGCCGAGGAACTCCTCGACGTACTCGCCGACGCGAGCCTCTTGCAGCGCAGCGCGGCCGACCGCTTCCTCTTCCACGACCTGCTGCGGCTGTACGCGGCGGAGCACGCGGCGGCGCAGCCCGGGCACGAGGAGGCGTGGCAGCGGCTGTGCGACTGGTATCTCGCCACCGCCGAGGCCGCCACCGCCTTCGAGTACACGGGCGTCGCGCAACTGCCCCGGGAGCGCGCCGCCTCCGGACGGTTCACCGACCGGAAGCAGGCCCTGGGGTGGCTCGACCAGGAACTCGCGAACCTGGTCGCGGTGGTCGGCGCGGCCGCCGAGAGGGGCCCGCGCCACATCGCCTGGCAGCTCGCCGACCAGCTGCGCATGTACGTGTACTACCGGCACCACCGCGTCGAGTGGAAGGCGATGGCCACCGCAGGACTGCGCGCCGCCGAGGCCGCGGGCGACCCCCTCGCGCGGGCGGCCATGCTCCAGAGCCTCGGTGTACTGGGCCACCACACCGAGGACCGGGGAAGCAATCTGGACCACTTCCTGGGCGCCCTGGAGGGGTACCGCAGCGCCGGATTCGTCCCCGGCCAGGCGAGCGTCATGTCCAACCTGGCCGTCTACTACGGGCGTCGCGGGCGGATGCGGCAGGCGGGGGAATGGCAGGAACGCGGCGTGGAACTGCTCCGCGGCCTCGACCGTCCGGTGCTCCTCGGCATCGCCCTCAACGTCGTATCCCTGATCCACTCCTACCTGGGCGAGTCGGAGCAGGCCGTCGAGCGCGCGAGTGAGGCCATCGAGCTCTCCCTGCGGCACGGGCAGCCGATGGGGACCATCAGTCCGCTGGTCAACCGGGCCATCGCGCACCACGGCCGGGGAGACTACGAGGCGGCGCTGGCCGACGGGACCCGGGCGCTCCGGCTGTCCCAGGAGCACCGCAAGCGCCGCAACGAGGCGGACGCCCAGGAGATCCTGGCGCGCGCACACCGTGACACGGGCCGTCTCGACCTGGCCCGCCCGCTCGCCGAGAAGGCGCTGGCGTTCGCCCGTGAGACGGGGGACCCCACCGCGCTGAGCGACTGCCTGATCAATCTCGGGGAAGTGGCGCGCCTCGGCGGGGAGTTGCCGCAGGCGGCGGCGTATCTGGAGGAGGCGCTGGAGATCACCGGCCGCTCGGGCTTCCGGCACCAGGAGGCGGACGCCCGCACCGGCCTCGCCCGGGTGCGGTACGCGGAGGGGGACGCCGAGGCCGCCGCGGAGCTGGCGGAAGCCGCCTTGGCGGCCGCCGGGGAACTGGGTCTGCGGCCGGTGGTAGACCGGGCCCGCACCGTCCTGGCGGCCGCCCGAGGGGCGGGGTGAGGCGGGAACCCCCGTGCCTCGCCTCACCCGCGGCCCTCGGATCAACGGCTCATGAACAACGACGACCGCTCAGTGGTCGTTGTAGAAGTCGCCGTAGCTGTCGTCGCCCTTGGCCCAGAACTTGAGGAACACGTAGTTCTTCTCGTCGAGGTTGTACTTTCCGCCGTCGCTGGCCCGGTGCGTCTTGCACGTGCCGTAGCCGCTGCTGACGGTCATGGTGTACCCGGAGTCGGTGTAACCGTCCTCGCTGACCTCGACGGTGGCGGACTTCCCGTCCTTCGCGGTGTCGCACACCGAGATGATGTCGCCGTACTCCTCGACGTACACGCGCGCGCCGGAGCTGGGGTTGGGGCTGTAGGGATTGAAGATGTGGTCCCAGTCGATGCCGGGCTCGGTCTGGGCGGAGGCGGTGGCGCCGCCCATCAAGAGGGCGGTGGCGGCGAGCGCGGTCGCGCCGGCGAGTATCCGCCCGATACGAGGCTTCACAGGGTGGCTCCTTTTGCGAGAGGTGCCGTGCGGCGCGGGCTGTGCCGGACGCCGTACGGAACGCGGTGGGGGGACGCCAGATGCGCCGGGCCGATCCCCGGGTCCCGGGGCCCCTCCGCTCTGATCGACGCGGGCGACGGCAAGTGCCTCACCGCACGGGCTCTGGACACCGTGCGGCGTGTGGCCCGTCGGCCGCCCGCTTCCCGGAACACTGCCAGCGCCCTGCTGCAAAAATCTTGCAGAACACCTGCGGACCGGGCGCGGCCCCCTACCGGCGGGCTACTCCTCCTCCGGCTCCGGCTTCCGCCGCAGCCGCCGGTCCAGCGCCATCGACAGCTCCGCGTCCACCACCGCGCGCGCCAGCGGGCGCAGTTGCGGCGGCTCCGGGTCGGTCTCCGCGCCGTGCTCCTGGAGTACGGACACGAACAGGTCCGCCAACGCCTCCGCGTGCCTGCGGACCTGGCGGCCCGTGGACAGGACTGCGGAGAGCGGCACGCCTTCCCGTACCAGTTCGGCCGAAACGTCCAGCAGGCGGCGGCTGATGTGGACGATCTCCGCGCCGTCCGTCCCCAGGTAGCCCAGCTCCATCGCCAGCGCCAGGTTCTCCGGCGTGGACTCGCCCTCGAAGTAGTCCGCGAGCTGTTCGGGCGTGAGGCGGACCGGGGTCTCCTCGGACGGTTCGCCCAGGCCCAGCACCTCGGCGACATCGCGGCCGCTCTCGAACGTACGGGCGAGGTCGGCGATGCCGGTCAGCGTGTGGCCGCGTTCCAGGAGGCCCGTGATCGTGCGCAGGCGGGCCAGGTGGTGGTCGTCGTACCAGGCGATGCGGCCCTCGCGGCGGGGCGGCGAGATCAGGCCGCGCTCACGGTAGAAGCGCACGGTCCGCACGGGGATGCCGGCCTTCTTGGCCAGCTCCTCCATGCGGTACTCGCGGTGCTCGGGTCCCTCTGCCACCCCCGCACCCTATCCGCCTCCCCGGTGCGGAGGCCCCAGGTTGTACCGCGGGTAACTTCCTTCGTCCGCCCCCTACCCATCGGTACGAAGCTGCTCTACCCTCCCAACCATGCCAGTGATTGCTGGCAGAGTCGTGTGACGTACCGCGGGAGGCGGCAGCATGGCCCAGCACGAGCATGTACGCGTGGCGGTGATCGGATCCGGATTCGGGGGCCTCGGTGCCGCGGTCCGGCTGCGCCGCGAAGGCATCACCGATTTCGTGATCCTGGAGCGCGCCGGTTCCGTCGGCGGCACCTGGCGCGACAACAGCTACCCCGGCTGCGCCTGCGACGTACCGTCCCACCTGTACTCCTTCTCGTTCGCCCCCAACCCCGAGTGGCCGCGCACCTTCTCCGGGCAGGAGCACATCCGCGCCTACCTGGAGCACGTCGCCGACACCTTCGGGCTCCGCGCCCATCTGCGCCTCAACCACGAGGTGACGCAGATGCGCTGGGACAACGACGAGCTGCACTGGGTCATCGACGGCGCCAACGGCACCACGATCGTCGCGGACGTCGTCGTCTCCGCGACCGGACCGCTCTCCGACCCGAAGACGCCCGACATCCCGGGGCTCGCCGACTTCCCCGGCAAGGTCTTCCACTCCGCCCGCTGGGACCACGACGCCGACCTCACCGGCAAGCGCGTCGCGATGATCGGCACCGGCGCCTCCGCCATCCAGATCGTGCCCGCGATCCAGCCGAAGGTCGGCAGGCTGACGCTCTTCCAGCGCACCCCGCCCTGGGTCATGCCCCGCATGGACCGGAAGATCAGCGGCCTGGAGCGCAAGCTCCACCGCGCCCTGCCCGCCACCGGCACCGCCCGCCGCGGACTCCTCTGGGGCATCCGGGAGTTGCAGGTCAGCGCCTTCACCAAGCACCCCGACCAGCTCGGCCTGGTCGAGCGCATAGCCAAGTCCAACATGGCCCGCGCCATCAAGGACCCCGCCCTGCGCGCCAAGCTGACCCCCTCGTACCGCATCGGCTGCAAGCGCATCCTGCTGTCGAGCACGTACTACCCGGCCCTCGCCCAGCCCAATGTCGACGTCGTCGCCTCCGGCCTCGCAGAGGTCCGCGGCAACACGGTCGTCGCGTCGGACGGTACGGAGACCGAGGTCGACGCGATCATCTTCGGCACCGGATTCCACGTCACCGACATGCCGATCGCCGAACGCGTCGTCGGCGCCGACGGGATCACGCTCACCGAGTCCTGGAAGGACGGCATGCAGGCCCTGCGCGGCGCCAGCGCGGCCGGCTTCCCGAACTGGATGACGATCATCGGCCCCAACACCGGGCTCGGGAACTCCTCGATGATCCTCATGATCGAGTCCCAGCTGAACTACATGGCCGACTACCTGCGCCAGCTGAACCTCCTCGGCGGCAAGGCGGCCCTCGACGCCCGCCCCTCCGCCGTCAACACCTGGAACCGCCGCGTCCAGGAGCGCATGAAGCGCACCGTCTGGAACACCGGCGGCTGCAACAGCTGGTACCTGGACGCCACCGGCCGCAACACCACCGTCTGGCCCGGCACCACCTCCGAGTTCCGCAGGGCCACCCGGACCGTCGACCTGTCCGAATACCAGGTCCTGCGCCCGTCCGTCCCCGCCCCGCGCACGTCCGGCGACACCGTCTCCGAGGAGGCCGTCCGATGAGCCGCCCCCTGCCCGTCGCCGGCCGCCGCCCCGTGGCCGCCCGCGAACTGCTCGCCGTCTCCGCCGACGGTTCCCGCATCCACGTCGAGATACACGGCCAGGAGGGCGCGCCCGCCGTCGTCCTTTCCCACGGCTGGACCTGCAACACCAGTTTCTGGGACGCGCAGATACGCGACCTGGCCGTCGACCACCGCGTCATCGCCTACGACCAGCGGGGCCACGGCACCTCGCCCGTCGCCGCCCGCGACGGCTACAGCACGGACGCCCTCGCCGACGACCTCGAAGCGGTCCTCGCCGCGACCCTCGCCCCCGGCGAGAAGGCCGTCCTCGCCGGGCACTCCATGGGCGGCATGACCATCATGTCCGCCTCCCGCCGCCCCGAGCTGCGCGAGCACACCGCCGCCGTCCTGCTGTGCAGCACGGGCAGTTCGCGGCTCCTCGCGGAATCGCTCGTCGTGCCGATGCGCGCCGGAGCCGTACGCACCCGGCTCACTCGCGCGATCCTCGGCGCGCGCGCCCCCCTCGGGCCCGTCACACCGGTCTCCCGGCGGATACTGAAGTACGGGACGATGGGCGCCGGTTCGGCCCCGGACCGGGTCGAGACCTGCGCCCGCATCGTGCACGCCTGCCCCCGCATACCCCGGGTCGCCTGGGGGAACGTCCTCGCGGAGCTGGATCTGGACGAGGGCGTACGGGAGTTGCGCGTGCCCACCGCGATCATCGCGGGTACGGAGGACCGGCTCACCCCGCCCGTCCACGCCCGCGCCCTCGCGGCGGCCCTGCCCGACTGCCTCGGCCTCACCGAGCTGGCGGGCGTGGGGCACATGACGCCCGTCGAGGCGCCGGAGACCGTCACGGCGAAGATACGGGAACTCGTGACCGCCTACCTGCCGTCCGGACCGGACCGGGACGCGCGGGGTACTACAGACATCGAGGGCAAGGAGGAGGTCGCATGAGCGGCACGGGAAGTCTCGAAGGACAGGTCGTCGTCGTCACCGGCGCGGCACGCGGCGTCGGCGAACTCCTCGCCCGGAAGCTCTCCGCCCGGGGCGCGATCCTCGCCCTCGTCGGCCTCGAACCCGACGAGCTGAAGAAGGTTTCGGCCCGCCTCCACGGTGAAAGCGACCACTGGCACGCGGATGTCACCGACCACGAGGCGATGTCCCGCGTCGCGAGGGACGTGAAGGCGCGCTTCGGCAAGGCCGACATCGTCGTCGCCAACGCGGGCGTCGCCACCGGCGGCCCCCTGGTCGACTCCGACCCCGTCGCCTGGCGCCGCGTCATCGAGGTCAACCTCATCGGCGGCGCGGTGACGGCTCGCGCCTTCCTGCCCGTCCTGATGGAGAGCCGCGGCTACTTCCTCCAGATCGCGTCCCTCGCCGCGATGACCCCGGCCCCGATGATGAGCGCCTACTGCGCCTCCAAGTCGGGCGTCGAGGCGTTCGCCCACAGCCTGCGCGCCGAAGTCGGCTACAAGGGCGTGAAGGTCGGCGTCGGCTACCTCTCCTGGACCGACACCGACATGGTGCGCGGCGCCGACGAGGACGACGTCATGCGGGACCTGCGGAAGCGGCTGCCCTGGCCCACGAACCGTACGTACCCGCTCGGCCCCGCCGTCGACCGCATCGTCGCCGGGATCGAGCGCCGCTCCGCCCACGTCTACGCCCAGTGGTGGCTGCGCGGCATGCAGTCCGTACGCGGCTACCTGCCGACCCTCATCGGCGTCGTCGGCCAGCGAGAGATGCGCCGCTTCGGCCCGCGCATGGAGGGCATGAGCAAGGGCCTCGTCGGCGCCGGAGGCGCCGCTGACCAGCACGAACGAGCAGCGCGTACGGAGCGTGAGTGATCGACATGCGGAGCGTGGCCGGCCGTGTGAATCTGGTCGAGGCCCCACCGGGGCCGTATCCCACGCACCACATAGGAGTGAACAGCATGGGCATCGCCGACCAGTTCAAGGACAAGGCCAAGGACCTCGCGGGCCAGGCGCAGGACCAGGCGCAGGACCGCCAGCGTCAGGGCCAGGGCCGCGACCGCGCCAAGGACGCCGGCCAGCAGGGCCGCGACCGCGCGAAGGGCGCGGCTCAGCGCGCCCAGGACGAGGCGAGCGAGCGCTTCGACCGGTAACGGTCGTGCGGTGACGCCGAGGGGCGCGCCCGGATTCTTCCGGGCGCGCCCCTTCGTGTGCGTGGGCCGTCAAGCGGCCTTGACGGATGCGATGAACGGCGCCCAGGCGGTGGCGTTGACGACGAGGGCGGGCCCGTCGGGCCGCTTGGAGTCGCGGACGGGGACGAGTCCGGGGTGGCCGTCGGCCACCTCCAGGCAGTCGCCGCCGCTGGTGTTGCTGTAGCTGCTCTTGCGCCACAGCGCGTACCCCTCGGCGACTTCGAGGCAGTCGCCGCCAGAGCCGTTGCTGTAGCTGCTCTTGCGCCAGCGCGCGGTGCTGAGATCAAGGGTGGTGCTGGCCATGCCGGAACTCCTCAGCCGCCTTTTCGAGCAGGGCGAGGGACACCTCTGGCGGCAGCGCGGCGGCCCTGAGGCGATCGTATGTGTTGCGGTACTGCTTCACGAGCCCCGGATCATCGATGGTCTGCCCGTGGTAGGCACCTTCGGTGTAGAGCAGCGGCGGCTCGTCATCGAAGTCCAGGAGCAGCAGCGGCATCTCGCTGATGGGGCGAGTGGCTGCGTTCCACGGGAGGATCTGTAGAACGACCCGGCGGCTGCGTACCAAGGCGGCGATGTGGTCCAGCTGCTCGGCCATCTCCGCGGGTTCCAGCAGTGGATGGCGAATTACTGACTCGTGCAGGACGACCCAGCACTCGGGCTTCTTGGGGTCGGCAAGCAGCTTGGCTGCCCGCTCCTGCCGTGCGTCGATTTTGGCCTGCACCTCCTCTGGAGTGTCCAGGGGGTGCGTCGCCTGGATAACGGCTCGCGCGTAGGCCGGAGTCTGCAGGAGCCCCGGGATCAGAGTGCCCGACCACTGGTTGATGGTCCGGGCGCGGACCTCCGCTTCCGCGATGCTCGCGAAGAACGCCGCGTGTCCCTTGCTTTGGGCCTCGCGTACTTCTTCACAACGCCGGACGAAAAAGTCCGTGCCGAGCTTGCGGTCCACATGCACAGCGAGATCCTGCGGCATGCGGCGGGCGCCGTGCTCGATGGCGCTGAGCATGGGGACTCCGTAGTAGCTGCCCTCAAGCAGCTTCTCCAGGGTCAGGCCCGCCGCTTCCCTCTGGTAGCGCAGCTCCTTCCCGTAGAACTGCGGGACCCCCGCCGAACCGTCAATGTCCTTTGCCACCGCCGACCGCCTTTCACACCTCGCTCTGTGGAGCGGAATTGGCTTCCACGGTAGAGGTCCGTACGGCAGCGTGTGAGGTGTTCGTCACAGCAAGCAACCGAAAGGTGGACGGCCCTCATGGATCACGCCCCGTACGACATCGGCCCGGAGATCGACGCACTGCGCACGGCGCTCAAGGCCAACGGCATCACGCTGCCGTCATTGGGAGTTGACCCGCTGACACTCGCCTGGACGGGCCGGCAGCCGCTCGTCGCGCTCGGTAACTGCAACACGGAGACGGCGCGTCAGCTGGCCGAGGTGCTCCAGAGGGCGGCCGGAGGATGAACGGGCTGCCGCTGACATGGGAGTTCCTGGCGGTCCCGCAGGCCGTGCCGGAGGTGCGGCAGATACTGCGGGAGCGGTTCGAGGGCGAGGACGCGGGCGATCTCCTGCTGTGCGTCAGCGAGTTGCTGGCGAACGTGATCACTCATGTGGGGGAGCGCACGCCGGTGTCGCTACGGGTGAGCGCGACCCACGCGGGACGCGTACGGGTGGCAGTGAGCGACCCCGCGGCGGCGGTGTGGCCGGCGCTCCAGGAAACGGGCCCGGAGAGCACGTCGGGCCGCGGCCTCCAGCTACTGGACGCACTCGCCCTCCGCTGGGGCGTGGAGCAGTCCCCGCACCGCAAGACGGTGTGGTGCGAACTGAGGGCCCCGAAGCGCCGCCCGCCGCGCCAGCCGGACGCCGCACCCGCCCTGAGCGGAGGACGTGGGGCTTGCTGAGGTCAGCTCAGATGGGTCTGGGCGCCATGGGGCAGGCCCGGTCGAGAAGCTAGGGGCTGTCCCGTAAAGACTTTCGAGTCAGCGGGGCCGTGATCTGCTGCTGTCCGCTGGGCTGGCCTATCGGCCGAGTGCGAGGTTGTGCAGGCGGGCGATACCGCTCATCGCGTGATGGACACCGTCGTCCTTCAACCGGCAGTCGTGCAGGACCTTCCAAGTCTTCATGCGGGCGAAGGCGTGTTCGACACCGGCGCGGACCTGACGGTGTGAAGCGTTGTGTTCTTCCTTCCAGGCTGGCATTTCGCTCTGCCCGCGCTCGCGGCGGTGCGGGATGATCAGCCCTGTGCCCCGGTAGCCGCCGTCGGCGATGATGGTGGTGTGGCCGACGTTCTGCTCGGCTCCGGACAGTGCCCACGCCATGCAGTCGTTGCGGTTGCCGGGCAACGGTCGGCCGACCACGACGACGCGCCGGGTGTCGGCATCGATGACGACCTGGTGATCGGTGGAGTAACGGTAGTTCTTGGACCGCTCGGCCACCGTGTGGTCGCGGGTGGGACCAGAGTTCCGTCCACGATGAGCACGGTGTCCTTGCGGGACCGTCTGCGGGGCTTGAGCGCGAGTCGGGGGCCGAGATGGCCGACGATGCGGCCGGCCGCGGACTTCGAAACACCGAAGCGTGGTGCGAGCTAACGCTGTGTCAGGTTGGTGCGCCAGTACGCGGCCACCCCAGGAGCAACCGGACCTCCAGCGGAATCCCCCACGGCCGGCCGCGCCGAGCGATGTCGGCCCCTTCGCGCCGCAGCGCACGCATCACCCGGTTGAACTGGCGCGGAGCCACACCGGTGAACGGGACTATCCAGGACGGTTCCGAGGCCGTGATCACACCAGACACAACAGAGATCATTTACAACGGCCATCAGCCGGGCAATCTCAGCCGAGGAAGTCCTTCCAGAGCGGGACGGATGCCTGCGGATTCCAGGGCGCGTCCTCGTCGATCTCGCCGAACTCGCGGTCGATGTAGTCAGCCAGATCGTGGCCGTAGCAGATGATGTCGGTTCCCCACATCGATAGAACCGGATGTCCCGGAGTGTCACGACCTGCGGGTATGAAGCGGTGCGCGTAGACGGGAACGAGTCGTGGTGCTCGTACAAGTACCGCTCTGGCTACCTCCAGAGCCTCTTCCTTGGAGGTGGGACGTGCTCCCAGGACCGGGTGCCAGCTGCCATGAGCGACGCCGCCAAGCACTTCTCGTACCGGCCACTCCAGCCGATAACGCAGGTCGTCATCATCGGCATGACGCCAGTCAGGCCAGGGCTGCTGCCACGTCGCGCCTTCCTCGGGAGGTGAAGCGACCGGCAGCCCTGCCGCTAGAAAAGCACGATGCTCCGGGGCGAACTCGAACTCATAGGTCGCCTCGATCCGGCTGAACTCTTCCTCCGTGAGCCCCGGAGCTATCTCACAGCAGTCCGCCTCCGCCAACCGCCGCGCGGCCTCCGCACCCAACCGCGCGCCATCAAAGTCGATCATCCCGGCACCGTACACATGCAGCGTGCACGGCATCACATCTTTTCGAGCCTCGACTCGGGCCTCCAGTTCATTGCGGGACAGCTCTTAGCGGACGTGAGGGTTACGGCGACGGGCCGGGGTCGCGGAGAGCATGTTGCGAAACCGGTCGTCGGCCCGACCGGACTGGACGTGCGGGAAGTCGTTCAGGGCGAGATTCCAGTTCTGTACAGCCTCTTCCAGCCGTCCGGCTTCAAGCTGCCACTCGGCGAGCATCGCCCGGTGCCGGACTCGGGCGCGGCGGGGCGCGGTGGGGCGGACCTGCTCCGAGTGCTGGAGTGCGCGGATGGCGCCCTGGCGATCACCGAGTTGTGCCGTGACCGAGTTCGAGGGCTTGGACTCTCATACCCCCGCTCGCCGGAGGCGAGTGCAAGGCCCATCGCCCTGGCGTGGCAGTCACGGCTGAGCAGTTCCAAGCGTTCGTCTGTGTGGCTGCTCGAGACCAAGCGCCGGGCGGCAGCTCTTGTATGGTCCGGCACTCCACGGAGTCTCCTAAGGCGAAAGGTGAGCGCGGGACAATCTGGAATTTAAGGGCTGTACCCTAAAGGATCTTTGGAAGGTCTCGGCAGGATGGGCGTTTGTGTGGCGGACGGTCATCCGGCGCGGGCGACGTTATGCTTACCCTCCGGCTAACCTGGGCGCGCGGAGCACCTCGCCCCCGCTGGGATGGGCCTTGGTTACGGGACAACTTTTGGCAGCCGCGAGACTGCCACGAAATCACCCCCAGTCCGGCCAACGACTATGTCGTCGACGCTCAACCCTACCAACGAGATCCAGGGTAAGTTTGCTCACACTCAGTCATCGCGGTGACTATTTTCAGAGTTTCCGCGAACCCCGCGACGCTTTGGGTATTCAGACCACCGCCTGGTGTACTCGGAATTCTCGCGAATGGAAAGTCGAAGCACCTCGCTAGAATTTTCATAGATCGCCGACCTGAGTACATATTGCGCTTCGGATAGAACCGGAAGCCCTGTCAAATAGTAGGATGAAGGTCGGACGAGGCGAAGGGTTTTTCCATTTGCCGTGCCCAATGTCAAAGTGCGCCTCCCGTAACCGTCAGTCTGTGACTCCCGCAGGCGTGACACAACCGGCAGGAACCCCGCCTCCTCTGCTTCCGCAAGAACGGTCTCTGCGGCATTAATGGCGCCCAAAACATCATCTTGAGTTGGGAACTTTGGATTAGTATGCTGCAGTACATTCCTTATTTCGTCCACCTTGCCTGATCGCAACTTTTGTGCCGCAGCGGATAGCATAGCTACGATGCGAGATCTTGCGGATGGATCCAAGTCGAGGTACGGGTGGACATGCTTGAAGAGAAACGTGTATGGGGAAGCGGAGCGAAGAATTTTGGGGTAGTCAGTTTGGGTGCGTCGCGTGGCGCCGTCGGTCTGCAAAGAGGACAAACGGTTGGCCAGAATGTCGAAACCTCGAATCATTGGAAATAGTGTCCACTTCCCATCACTCGCAAACTGGACGTCCGCTTGATCCTGGCTCATTTGCTGGACTGTGAAGGCAACTGCTTCGTCAGGGGAATAGACAAAGCCGGATGTGGCGTAATGATCTCGCAGAAGGGCCCAAGTGGCGAGCTTCAGATACTCTTGAAGCAGCCCTTCCACCTTCACGAAGAAGTTGGAAGCGACCGCCCTGATATCCGCCTGATCTGCGGATGCATACGTATGGGTTCTCATGGCCAGTTCCCTTAGCCTGGCGCCATACTGGCGGAAATCAACCAACACATCAGACTCAGGCGGGCCATCAATTCCAAGCCGCCAGGTAATGGCTCTCCTAAGGGATTCTTCGTTCGACAAACGCTGCCGGGCGCGCGGGCCGATGCCTACGAACGCCCCGGCCCTTTCGAGGTTTGTGCCGCTGTCGAAAATGAGCGATCCCAGCGCATCATCGAGCGGCCCCCCACATACAAACTGATCCAGTTGCTCTTGGAAGGAAGAACCGTCCGTTCCCCGAATAAGCCATTCGAGTCTTTCGCGCTGGACTGGATTCCCTAGATCGAATAGGTTCGATATCAAGTGGCGGCTCCGGAGGAGGGCTTGTGAAGAGCCTCCGAGGAACCTGACACCTCTGCTTGCGCACTCAGGAATAAGATCGAAGTATCCCGTACCTCTCGCCCGCCTGGGCGATTTGCGAACCTCAGCTGGTGGAATCAGGATTGCGCCAGATAGGATCAGCGAATCCAGTGAATCAATAATTTCTTCGTCCTGGCACAGAAGTATCAATTGGAGCGATTGGGCCTCGCTGACACCTTCAGTAAATTTCTCTGCCTCCTTCACTTCTTGCCCAAGTTCGGAAAGCGATTCCCGGAGTTTTCCTTGAGTGCTATTAAGTAGGTCATGCAGAATCAGGCGCATTTCGGCTACGGAAAAGACATCGCCGAGAAGGCTTGGGATTCCAGCGGGATGCCTCCAGGAGAATGGGTTGATGGAATTGGATACCAGGTCGCGCAGAAATTCGCTCCACTCACCCTCTGCGCTTTCTTGTCGAGACAACACTTCGCGCATTTTAGTACGCACCTTTGAGATTTTCGATGCTCCCGTTTCAAGGAGGACATTATGCAATCTCATGCATGAAAGATCACTGCAATGATGAAGAGGTACCCAGGTGGAAGGTGGGCAGTACCGTATTCCTCGGGACCGCGCGAGCCCGTAGGGACCTGTCACGTAATCATGAAGCTGAAACACTCCCTGCGGAGCTCCTGCCAGCAGTGTCATCGTGTCTTTGTGAGTCAAGGTGTCATTATTATCCTTCAAGTCATTGAAAGCCTTTTCGTAAAGCTCTCGCCCATAGATGTACGGAAATAGGATGCGCTCCCTTTTAATTTCGTCAGAAATTACTTTCTCGATAGTTTCGATATTCGTCTCATCGGGGTCCACTAGTAGTTCGTTCCAGTAAACTTGCAGAAAAGCGGCGAGTGTGCACTCATTTCGAGGATTGGCGTTACTTTGGATCCGGTTAATCAATCCGGCTCCCGCTGGTGAAGGCTTGATAGCTGCCGCGAGCCTCGGTGGAACCTCGTAGGAATCAGAAATGATGCATGAGCCGAGAAGCTCTGACAGTATATCTATCCGCAGAATTCGTTCTTGCGTTTCGGGGTTTGAATAGGTGTCCTGAATGATTTCTCGCGTAAGCTTGTTGGTCATTTCAAACCCTCCCGAAAGCGCCATAGCTGCGCCCAGGTTACGGACTCCGGCGAGGTCTTGTAGGCGTTTCGCTACTATTCGCTTCTCCTGGTGTCCGCAGCAGGATTGGCGCGAGCGAGCATGGCTGAGTCTCACTCCGGAACCCGGCGCGGGCACGATCACTCCGTCTGCCGCCACACCACAAGGCCGGCCCGAGCGGGGGAGCCTTCCCGGACTCATTGAGTCGGGGGGACGCGCGACCTGCTGGCACGGGCATACGTCGTGGCGGTCAGGTAGGTGATGCCACTTCCGGGTGCGGGCCTCTTGGCGCACATCACGGTCCAACGGGCCGCTGGAACGCTCTTCTCGCTGAACTAGGTCCCTTCGCCCTGTTGTCGCAGGGCGATACAGGAGGTGATCTCGACGGCGTTTTGCGGTCGACTCGGTGCCCGAGTTGTCCCTGTTGGTTGAAGTCTCATAGCCTACCGATGTCACCCGGTGTTGGTCCGGTGCGCATAGTCGAAGCGCTGGCCACTGCTCCGGATCTCTCGTACGACCTGTCCGGGCCGCAGGACGGTACTCCCTCGGCGCCTACCGCCTGGGCGGTCGTGCAGCCGCCCCCGTGCGGCGGCAGGCTGGTGCAGGTTGAGCCTGGCGCTGCTCGCTGAACCGTCCTCCGCCCTTGCGTGCACGCCCGCCCTCGCCCCCGGGGGCCGCCATCACCGCCATGCCTGAACCGGTCGTCTGGTTCGCAACGACATTTGCGGCCTCGGGCCTTACCGCGCCGAGTTTGTTAAGACCTATTGGCGTTGGGAACAGGACCCCACCCCGATCGTCGCCTTCGGTCGCGGGCGTCCGGAATCCCTGGAGGCTCGCACCGAGGGCATCGCGTGTCAGCTTTGGGGCAACAACATCCGCTTCACCGTCTACGACCTCACTGGTGACCCGGTACCAGCCGGGATCACTACGCCCTGCCAGACCCGGCCGTCCGAACCTCGGAATAAGGGGTGTTGCTCGCACGCGAGGCACGCGGCAAGAGCCTGGCCACGGCCGCCACCCGCCTCACCCTCGACTACGCCTTCCACGTCACCAGCCTGCGCATGGTGCGGCTCAAGGCCCTCGCCCCAACAAGGCGGGCTTCCGCGCCTACGAGAAGGCCGGATTCCGCACGGCCGGTGCTCTCCGCGACGCCGGCTACTGGCTCGGTGAGGTCTGCGACGAGGTGATCATGGACGCCGTGGCCGCCGACTTCACGGGGCCCTCGGCAATCGTGCCTCTCGTGCAGGGGTGCCGAGGATGACCGGGACCTGAACGTGCGTGCCGCGACGCGCCCTTGACACCAGTGCCGGCCTGCGGGACTGTCTGCGCAACTACGCGCAACCGACTCAAGGGGAGTACATGATGACGTTACGGTTCGTCGGGATCGACCCGAACACCGGCGGCGAGGGATCACCGACGGTGTGGGTGGAAGAGGAGAGCGCGGACCTGGTCCTTCAGGGTGCGGAAGCCGACGCCCTCCTCAAGGCCCTGGTCGGATCAACCGAGTGGGTGGCCGGCCACAAGACGGGGATTCCGCCGCATGAGCGCGTGATTCGGTTTCCGTTCCGCATGGTGCAGATTCTCAGGGAGGCGTGCGATGCCGCTGAACGCGCAGCAGCTGAACACCGCGACGTTCGCTGAGCTGCTCTCCGACACCCACCACGCGGCGGTCCACCTCGAGATGCGCGATACGTACGCTGTCGGTGACGAGACGGACGACTACGCCGCCTTTCTGCGCACCGGCGTCCCGAACCTCGACCCTTCCCGCTCGTTCTGGCCCCAGTGGATGCCGCTCGTGAAGGACGCGGTCGCACGCGGCGTGGTCATGCGCCGCGCACGGATCGTCTCCGAGCCGGTCACCGACTACATCCGCTACGAGCACGCCATCACGCCGCTCAACCTCCAGGCCGGCGAGGACGTGCGCTGGCTGCCCCGCCGCCGAGCCTCCGACATTTCGCTGCCCGGCAACGACTTCTGGCTTCTGGACGACCGGCTCGTGCAGTTCCACCACTTCACCGGTACCGGCGACTGGGCTGCCGACGGCAAGGAGCGCACCACCGACCCGGCCGCCGTCGCGCTGTGCCACGCCGCCTTCGAGACGGTGTGGGAGCGCGGCACCCCGCACGAGAAGTACACCGTCTAGGCCCCTGAGCAGCCCCATGACCGCATCCCCATCGTCCAGTGCACAGGCAGCCCGTGAGGCGCTGGCCGTGCGCTTGCGGCACCTGCGCAAGGACGCCGGCCTCACCGGGAGGGACCTCTCCGCCCGGTGTGGCTGGCACCCGGCGAAGACCACCCGCATCCAGAAGGGCGACGCCCCGCCTTCCGACGCGGACATTCGCGCTTGGTGCGCGGCGTGCGACGCGGACGACCAGGCCGACGACCTCATCGCCACCGCCCGCGCCGTCGACTCCATGTACCTGGAGTGGCGCCGCCTGCACAAGGACGGGATGCGCAAGGTCCAGCAGGACTGGAACACCCTGCACGAACGGACCCGCGTCTGCCGGGTGTACGTCTCCAACGTCCCGCCCGGTTTCTTCCAGACGCCCGGCTTCGCCACCGCCCTCATGGAGCAGATCACCGCCTTCCAGGGCACCCCCGACGACGTGGCCGAAGCCGTCGCCGCCCGCGTCGCACGCTCCCGGTTCCTCTACGAGGGCGGCCACCGCTACGTCGTCCTCATGGAGGAATCCGTCCTGCGCTACCGCACCGCCGACCCCGACGCGATGCGCGGGCAGCTGAGCCACCTCCTGGCCGTGATGCCGCTCGCCTCGGTCTCGCTAGGGGTCATTCCGTTCACCACGCAGCGGACCGTGTGGCCGCTGGAGGCGTTCTACCTCCACGACGACACCACTGCCGTGGTGGAGACCTTGACGGCGGAGATCAAGGTCAAGCAGCCACGCGAAATCGCCGATTACGCCAAGGCGTTCGCCGGCCTGGCGAAGATGGCCGTCTACGGCGACGCGGCCCGCGCCCTCATCCGGGACGCGCTCGACGCCCTGGAGTGAAGCTCCGCAATTACCCGCAATCTTGTTGGGCCCGGACCGGTGGCATCCGTAGCGTCGAAGCACCACACCCGTTCCCATCCGGGATGGGGCGAGCACCACTCGACACCGAGAGGGGCACCACCATGAGCACTGCAACGACCGAGCTGCGCCGGTTCCTGATCATCACCGGTCAGCGTTTCAAGAACGGCCAGAGCGCACCCGAGATGTTCTCCCCGGCTGTGGACAAGGCGTGGCACGACCTGCTCGGTACCCCGGCCTACGAGGCCCTGTGCCAGGAGAGCGCCGGCCGGCCGATTCGTCACGTCGCGAACAACGGCCGCGGTGCGATCGCTTGGGTCACCGCATACGAAGAGGCGTACGGGCCGCTGCCCGAGATCTGGTTCACCGACGCCGATGGCAACGTCGACCGGGACGCCATCGCCCGTTACCGCGAGAGCGGCGTTGTGGTCGCCGAGTGGGACTGCGGTCCCGCCGGCGGCGATGGCGACATCGCGCCCGACCAGCCGGCAACTGACCGCCGGTGACCACCAGCCGTACCAGCGCAGCGCCCCGGCCCACCGCCGGGGCGCTGCGCCTCGTTGAGGCCGCCACCACCCGGCCGCGCTCCGTGGACATCGGTGCCTACGCACACCGGATGACCGCCCACTGCCCCTACCTGGCGCCCTCCCTCCAGCAGGGTCTGACGACCTGGACGGTTTACCGCGCCGATGGCGACGCCGAAGCCGTCCAGGCGGAGCTCTTCCACGCGGGCGCCCAAGCAGCGGAGTGGCTGCGGCCCTTGCTGAGCCGGCCCCACGGCCTTCTGCGGTGCGAGAACATCGTCCTGGTGGGCGAGGTGCCCGGCGTGGGGCACAGGGGCCTGCTGGCCTGGCCCCACTGGGTGCTGAAGAACGTCTACGGGCCGGTCGGGGTGATGTTCGGCAAGTTCTACGCCGGCGAAGTGGAAGTGACCGCAGCCGGACACCGGATCCCGGTCGCCCCCGCCTCGTTCCTCGCCGTGAGGGCCGCAGTCCGCCGCCGCGACCCCCGCTTCCTGCACGCGACGCCCGACCTGGCCGCCGCGCTCGCCGCGGCCGACGACGACGGACGCGACGTGTTCGAGCACATCCCCATTCAGTGGAAGGACATCCGCACATGGGCCAGGGACCACCTCCCCCCACGGAAGCCGTCGCCCTCCTCGCCGGGCACACAGGCACCCCCGGCGCGATCCAGCTCCTGAGCGACCGGCGCGGCTCCCGGGTCTGGAAGGTCCAGGGCCCCGGAGGAGCGGTCGCTGTGAAGGCCAACGACCCCGACGGCGACAACGCCCACGAGAAGGCCGCGGAGATGGCCCAGGAGGACGACCACCTTCTCCGACTCACGGCCGCCGGCGCCGTCAGCCCCGACTACCGGGTGGGCGCCGGGCCATGGGAGGGCGGCCGGTGGCTGGCCGTCAACTGGATCGACGGCGTACCCCTGTGGCAGGCGCTCGCCCTCGCTCGCGAGCCCGAAGGAGACCGTGCCACGGTCCGGTCCTGGCTCACGGGCATCGCGCGCAGTTGGACGGAGCGCCTCGCCCGGATGCACGCCGCCGGATGGGCTCACGCGGACGTCCAGCCGACCAACACCCTCGTCACGAGCGACGGCCGGGCGGCGGTCATCGACTACGCCCTCGCCTGTGGCCCGGGCGACCGCCGCGCCGTTCCGTACCGGGGAGCCCTCACCCACACCACCGCCCCGGAGATCGCCACCGCGATCCTCTCCACCCCCGCCGGCATCCACATCCAGGCACACCCGGCCGCCGACATCTGGAGCCTGGGCGCCTCCCTGTTCTGGTGCTGGACCGGCCACCGACCCGTCCCCTACGACGAGACCACCGACCGGCTGGAGAAGCTGGCCGCCATCGCCAAGGGCACCACCACCGCCCTGCGCGACGTCCGCCCGTGGCTGTTCCCCGCGTTCGAGGACGCCATCACCGCATGCCTGGCTGCCGACCCCTCCGACCGGCCCACCGCGGAGGAGCTGACCACCGCATGGTGACCTTGCGCGCCCTACGCCCCGACGACGCGCGGGCCCTCACCCGTGTCTACAGCGGCGCCTCCATCCGGCACACCACCGGCAAACCCCTCACCCTCGACCAGGCACACGAGAAGATCCGCACCGCCCTTGACCGAGCTGTCGAAACCCCGCGCGCGCAGTGGAGCTGGGGCATCCTGACCGCACACGAGATGATCGGCGTGATCTCCCTGCGGCGACGAACGCGCACCATGGGCACCATCAGTTACATCCTCCGCGAGGACACCTGGGGCCACGGCCACGCCACCCGGGCCGTGCAACAGGTTGTCTCCATAGCCTTCACCACCGCCGGTCTCGACCGTCTGGAGGCCATGCACCACCCCGACAACCCCGCCTCAGGCCGCGTCCTGACCAAAGCCGGGTTCACCCGCATCGGCACATCCGACCGGCAGACCGACTACGGAAGCGTCCCCTATGAGCTGTATGCATTGGGTCTGGGCGGGCTCGCCACTGCCGACGCCGTCGATGTTTGCGGCCCTCGGTGACCGTCCCCGCTCGTGCCGTAGACGACCAGAGGTATGGGCGCCGGGCCCCGTGGGTAGCGATGGCGGTCGATGGGTCGTGGTGAAACGGAGGGCGCGTGGCCGGCAGGACCGTTCATCTTGATGATGTGACCTTCGACAGCACCGTGCTTACGGCGGGGTCGCCCGTGCTGGTGCACTTCTGGGCGGAGTGGGCAGGGCTCTGCAAGTTGATGATTTCGGTGGTCGAGAACGTGGCGACGGAGCGGGAGGGCCGACTGTTCGCCGGGGAGCTGAACATCGACCAGAGTCCCGGCGTCACCGCCAGGTACCAGCCCTCGGCGGTTCCCGAGCTGATCCTCTTCAAACAGGGGGCGGAGGCCCTGCGGCTGACGGGGCCCTTCACCGAGTCGCAGGTGCTGGAACGTATCGATCCCCATCTGTGAGCGGCGCACTCAGCGCCGAGCCGCGCTAGAAGCTGTCGTACGTCGGCCTCCCCTTCGGGCGGTAGACGGCCAGGACCGTGCCGCCCTTCGTGCCCGTGACCGTGACCGGTTCCAGGGCCGTCGGGATCGCGCCGTCCGCGAAGAGGCGCTTGCCGGTGCCGAGGATCACCGGGTGGATGGTGAGGCGGTACTCGTCCACCAGGTCCTCGCGCATCAGGGTCTGGGCGAGGTCGCCGCTGCCTACGACGTTGATGTTGCGGCCCTCGGTCTCCTTGAGGCGGCGTACGGCGTCGGCGGTGTCGCCGGTCAGGAGGGTGGAGTTCTGCCAGTCCACGGACGTCAGGGTGCGGGACGCCACGTACTTGTGCATGGCGTTCATCCGTTCCGTGAACGGGTTGTCCGGGTCGGCCGTCGGCCAGTACCCGGCGAAGATGTCGTACGTCTTGCGGCCGAGGAGCATCGCGTCGGTGTCCTCGTACCAGGCGGCGATCGCCTCACCGACGCCCTCGTCGTACGTGGGCTTCTGCCAGCCGCCGTGCGTGAAGCCGCTCTCCGGGTCCTCCTCGGGGCCGCCGGGGGCCTGCATGACGCCGTCGAGGGTCAGGAACGTGGTGACGATGACCTTGCGCATGGTGTGTTCCTCTCGTCGTGGGGGTAGGGGCGCGCCTCAGCGGACCACGTCGAAGACGTTCTTCTGGATGCCGTTGGGGAACGCCTCGTGCTCCACGAGCTTCAGGTGCTGGGTGTCCTTGTCGGACGCGCTGAACAGGCGCTTGCCCGCGCCGAGGAGCAGCGGGAAGACGAGCAGGTGGTAGCGGTCGATCAGGCCGGCGTCGGAGAGCGCGTGGTTGAGGGTGGCGCTGCCGTGGACGATGAGCGGGCCGCCGTCGGTCTCCTTGAGCGCGGCGACGTCGTCCAGGGAGCGGAGGATGTGGGTCTCGCCCCAGGTGTCCACGAGGCCGTCCTCGGTGAGTGTCGTGGACACGACGTACTTGGGCATCGCCTTGTACCCGGCGAACTCCTCCATGCCGGGCCACACGGGGCTGAACGCCTCGTAGCTGAGCCGCCCCATCATGAGCGCCCCGGCCTCCTCCTGCTCCCGGCCCTTGATCTCGTACGCCTCGGGCAGGAAGTCGATGCCCTTGAACGTCCAGCCGGAGTTCCGGTAGCCGGGCTCGCCGCCCGGGGCCTCCATGACACCGTCGAGGGAGACGAAGGCGGTGCTGATGAGTGTGCGCATGGTGTCCTCGGCGTCGGGTATGTGCGGTGGGCTATGTGCGGTCGGCTTTACGTGGGTTAAGACTGCGCGGCGCGGGAAAAGTCATCGGTCCGGCGTTCCGGACGGGTCCCCCTGATGGCAGAGTCGGTACGCATGATCGATGACGCGGTGAAACAACGTCTCCACTACAACCTGCGGACCGTCCGGGAGGCCGTGGTCTGGAAGCTCGACGGGCTCGGCGAGTACGACATCCGGCGGCCGTTGACCTGGACCGGGACCAATCTGCTCGGGCTCGTCAAGCACCTGTCGTTCTGGGAGGCCCGGTACTTCGGGGACGTCTTCGGGCGGCCGTTCCCCGAGCCGCTTCCCCGGTGGGACGACAACGAACCGGGCAGCCGGGACATGTGGGCCACCGAAGAGGAGACCCGGGACGAGATCGTCGCCCTGTACCGACGGGTGTGGGCGCACACGGACGCGACGATCGCCGCGCTGCCGCTCGACGCGCCCGGCCGGGTGGAGTGGTGGCGGCAGCCCGAGGTGCGGCTGTCCGACGTGATGATCCACATGCACGGCGAGACCGCCCGCCACGCGGGCCACGCCGACATCCTCCGCGAACAGCTCGACCACGCGACGGGCAGGACGGCCGCGTACGCCGAACCGCGGGAGGACGACGCGTACTGGGAGGCGCACCGCGCGAAGATCGAACGCGCGGCGCGGGCCGCCGAGGACGGCGCGTAACGCTCAGCCGTCCCGCCTGCGCAGCGCCCTCACCTCGCGGTCCGCCGCCCACGCGTCCGCCACCGGGCCCAGGTGGCCGAGCTTGTCCGGGTTGATGATCGAGCGGACCGTCTGGATCTGCCCGTCCAGCACGTCCAGGGACAGGATGTGGAGCACGCCGCCGTCGCGGACGCGGAACAGCGCCCCCGGGCGGCCGTTGACCTCGCGCGGTTCGCAGGTGATGCCGGCCTCGGCCATGAGGGGGTAGACCGTGGCGAGCAGCCGGGCCGCGTTGTCCGCGCCGACGACCGTGCGGGCCAGCTGCGGGGCCTTGCCGCCGCCGTCGCCCACGAGCTGGACGTCGGCGGAGAGCAGGCTCCGCAGCCCGTCCACATCGCCCCGGGACAGCGCGTCGAAGAACCGGGCCGCCAGCTCGCGCTGCTCCGCGCGGTCCGCCTCGAACCGGGGCCGGCCCTCGTGCATGTGCCGTCGGGCCCGTACGAGCAGCTGGCGGCAGGCCGCCTCGGAGCGGCCCACCGCCGCCGCGATGTCCCCGAAGCCGAAGGCGAAGACCTCCCGCAGCACGAACACCGACCGCTCCAGCGGACTGAGCCGTTCCAGGAGGAGCAGGGACGCCATCGACACCGAGTCCGCCAGCTCGGCGGCCCGCGCCGGGTCCGCGTACGGGTCGTCCAGCAGCGGCTCCGGCAGCCACGGGCCGACGTACTCCTCCCGCCGCACCCGGGCCGACCGCAGCACGTCGATCGCGATCCGGGTCACCGTGGTGGAGAGGAACGCCTTCACCGAATCCGGCCGGGTGGCCGAGGCGTCGTAGCGGAGCCAGGTCTCCTGGACGGCGTCCTCCGCCTCGGCGACGCTGCCCAGGATGCGGTACGCGATCGAGAACAGCAGCGCCCGCAGCTCCTCGAACTCCTCGGCCTTGCCCATGCCCGTTCCTCTCCCTCGCCGCTTCCGCTCAGTGGAACTGTCCGGGCTGGTAGTCGCCCGCCGGCTGCTGCGTGATGATGTTCAGCCGGTTCACCGCGTTCATGAACGAGACCAGCATGACGAGCGCGGTCAACTGCTCCTCGTCGTAGAACTCGGCGGCGTGCGCCCAGGTGTCGTCGTCCACCCCGGTCGCGGCGTCGGCCGTGCGCGTGCCCTGCTCGGCGAGGGCGAGGGCGGCGCGCTCGGCGTCCGTGAACACGGTGGCCTCCCGCCAGGCCACGACGAGATTCAGCCGCACCGCGCTCTCCCCGGCCGCGACGGCCTCCTTGGTGTGCATGTCGATGCAGGCCGCGCAGCCGTTGATCTGGCTGACCCGGAGCGCGACGAGCTCCTGCGTCGCGGCGGGCAGCGGCGACTCCTTCAGCTCCCGGCCGACGGCCATGAAGTACTTGAGGGCCTTCCCGGCGACGGGGCTCGTGAAGTAGTTGATCCGTGCGTTCATCGGGTGCTCCTCGGGATCGCTGCGGTGCGTACATTCCCGGGACGAGACAGGGGGGTGCGGCTGTGACATGGGGGCCGTGCGATGTGACGCAGGTTACGCAGCTCGTACGCGTACGGCCTCGGCGGCCCAGGCGAGCGCGGGGCCCGGGCTCTCCGGAGCCGGCCAGCCGTTGATCACGGCGAGCAGCTGTACGTAACGGTCGCGGCGCGGGTCGTTGAGGCGCCGGAGCCGGGGGAGGAGCCCGTCCGGGCGGGCGTGCTCGGCGGTGAGGGCCGCGACGACCGGGTCCGCGTCGGGCGAGGCGGGGTCGAGCCCGGCGGCCAGGGCGGGGGCGACGAGATCGCGTACGGCGGCGGCGAAGTCGCGCCGGGGGACGCCGCCTCGGGGCCGCTCGGCCGCGAGGTCCGCGATCGTCCGGCGGAGAGCGGTGCGGAATCCGGGGTCCTGGGCCAGCGCGGCCCACTCCGCCCAGGCGCGGGTCTGCTCGGCGTCGGGGGCGGTGGGGAGGTCGGGGGTGAGGGTGCGGGCGACACCGGGGAGGTCGACGCCGTCGAAGACCGCGTGCAGGAAGTCGGCGACGAGGCGTCGGCGTTCGTCGTCGGTGAGCCGGGCGAGCTGATGCATGAGATCGGTCTCCTCGGGGGTGAGCCGGCGCTCGGCCACGGCGGCCAGCAGCGCCTGCCGCAGGCGCAGGACGCGGATCTGCGCCTCCAGCGCCTCCACGTGCGCCGCGGCGACTTCGGGCAGCGGCAGCTCCCGGTCGGCCACCTTGCGGATCGTGTCCAGGCCGAGCCCGAGCTGCCGCAGCGTCCGTACGAGCGCGAGGCGCGCCACGGTGTCGGGGCCGTAGCGGCGGTAGCCGGCCGGGGTGCGGGCGGACGGCATCACGATTCCGCGATCGGAGTAGTACCGGATCGTCTTCACACTGAGCCCGGTCCGCCGGGCCAGCTCCCCGATCGAGAGGAGCGCGTTGCCGTCCATGGGGCCAGCTTGGGGTCTCCCGCCGGGGGAGACGCAAGCCGGGCTCGTACGCTTGCTCGCACGGGGGTGGGGTGATGGGGATGCATACGCCTGCGGACTGGCTGAAGCTGGCGCGCGCCGGTGCCGACGGTGCCGTCCTGCACCCGCTGGCGCACAGCCCGTACGTCTTCGTACGGTCTACGCCCGCTGCACGGGCAAGGGCCGGGTCCGGGGGGTGTCAACTCGCCTGGCAGCATGCGTCCATGACCACCGAGCACATACAGGCCCGCGGCGAGGCGATGGTTGCCGCCGCCCTGGACAAGGACGGCAGGGCCGCCCGCCGGCACAGTGACTTCTTCGTCTTCGGGCACCACATCGACGAGGGCATCCCCTACTGGGAGCGGGCCGTCGAGGCGGGGGACATCTGGGCGCACTACACGCTCGCCCGGTACCGGAAGGTCCGGGGCGACCGGGACGCGGCGGAGGCGCTGTACCGGGCCGTCGCGGAGTTCGACGCGGGGTGTGCGTACGGGCTCGGGGTGCTGCTGCGGGAGGACCGCAGGAACGACGAGGCGGCCGAGTGGCTGCGGCACGCGTGGGAGTACGGACGGCACCTGGAGGCCAAGATCGAGCTGGGGAAGCTCATGGCCGCCGAGGGGCGGGCCGCGGAGGCGTCCGCGTTCCTGATGAGCGACACCGGGCTGGGGACATCGCGGTCTTCCGCTGGTCGCAGCTCTTCGACTCGTTCGAGGAGACATTCGACCGGGTCGCTGCCGCCCTGGACCTCGCCGAGGCCGACCAGGACGGCGCCGCCGCCCTCGCGGCGGTGCGCGAACTCTTCGAGCTGGACGCCCACTTCGCGGACTACCCGGGACTCGCCCCGCGCGCCGACGCGCTCTACCGCCGGGGCTCCGCGCTCAGCGCCGAGGCGGGGATGTACTACGCGATGTTCCTCACCGAGACCGGCGAGGAGTCCTGGCCCGAGGCCATCGAGCTGCTGCTCCGGGCCCGCGAGGAGGGCGTCCCGCAGGCCGCCGCCCTCCTCGGCAACAAGTGCGAGCAGCGCGGCGAGATGGCGATGGCCGAGCGCGCCCACCTCCTCGCCGTCGAGGCGGGCGAGGAGGCGCCGAAGTGGAACCTGGGGATGCTGTGCCTGCGGTTCGGCCGGTACGACGAGGCCGAGCGCTGGTTCCGTGAGTTCGGCGAGGACGACCAGGACGCCGTGCGGCAGCTCGCCCGGATCGTCGCGCTCCGCGAGGGCGGCCCCCGCGCGGAGGACGAGCCGGACTACCGGCAGCTGGCCGCACTGCGGGAACGGGCCGAGGCCGGGGACGTACGGGCGGGTTACGAGTACGCGGACATGCTCAACGACTGGGGCGGCAAGAACGCCCGCCACCTGATCCCCTGGTTGGAGCCCGCCGCCCGCGCCGGGGACGCGGACGCGCTGTACGACCTGGCGCAGCTGTGCGCGAAGCTGCGCCGCTTCACCGACCGCGACATGTGGCACCGCAAGTCCGCCGAGGCGGGGGACCAGCACTCCTGCCACCACATGGGCTGGCTCTCCGACCACCACCACGACTACCAGGAGTCCGAGCGCTGGTACGTCCGCGCCGCCGGGCTCGGTTCCCGCCTCGACTCCATGATCGCGGGCAAGCTGATGGTCCAGCGCGGCGCGTACACCGAGGCCGAACCGTATCTCCGCCGCGCCTGGGAGGAGGGCGACGACAGCGACGAGTTCCGTACGGAGACCGCCGGCTACTACGGGACCGCCCTGCGCCACCTCGGCCGCCTCGGCGAGGCCATGGGCCTCCTGGCGACCGCCGTCGAGGGCTGGGACGGCGTACGCCGCCTCTACGGCTCGGACGACCTGGACGTTCTGGCCCGCATGATCGACCCGGCGAAGGAACTGGAGGCGCTGGACGAGGCGTTGGACGCGGAGCTGGACGCCGAACTGGAGGAGGACGACGACGAGGAGTGAGCCTCCCGGCTACCTCGGCGGCAGCGGCGGCCGCCTCAGGTCCGGGGCCGTGTCGTACGTCGGTGGCGTCGCCGGAGGGTGCGCCGCCAGCAGGTCAAGCGCGGTGCGGACCGCGTCGTCCAGGACCGCGTACCGCCCCTCCGCCCAGTCCAGCGGGGTGCGCAGCGCCTCCAGGTCCGGTTCGACGCCGTGGTTCTCGACGGACCAGCCGTACGTGTCGAACCAGGCCGCGTTCATCGGCACCGTGATCACCGTGCCGTCGCCCAGCCGGTGGCGGCCGGTCATGCCGACGACGCCGCCCCAGGTGCGCTGGCCGACGACCGGGCCCAGCTTCAGCAGCCGGAACGCGGCGGTGATCATGTCGCCGTCGGACGAGGTCGCCTCGTCGGCCAGGGCGACGACGGGGCCCCGGGGGGCGTTGGAGGCGTAGGACACGGGCTGGGCGTTGCGGGTCAGGTCCCAGCCGAGGATCGTCCGGGTGAGCTTCTCCACGACCAGCTCGCTGATGTGGCCGCCGGCGTTGCCGCGTACGTCCACGATCAGCGCGGGGCGGGAGACCTCCATGCGCAGGTCGCGGTTGAACTGCGCCCAGCCGGAGCCGCCCATGTCGGGGATGTGGAGGTAGCCGCACCGGCCGCCGCTCAGTTCCCGGACGACCTCGCGGCGCTTGGCGACCCAGTCCTGGTAGCGCAGGGGGCGTTCGTCGACGAGGGGCACGATCGCGATACGGCGCGGACGGCCCCCGCCCTCCGCCGGGCGGAAGGTCAGCTCGACCGTCGTGCCGCCCGCCGCCGCCAGCAGCGGATACGGCCCGGCGACCGGGTCCACCGGCCGGCCGTCCACATGGGTCAGCACCGCCCCCTCGCGGATCCCCGTACCGGCCAGCGGGGAGCGGGCCTTGGAGTCCGAGGAGTCGCCGGGCAGGATGCGCAGCAGGGTCCAGTCGCCGTCCCGGCACGCGAAGTTGGCGCCGAGCAGGCCGATCGCGCGCTGGTAGTGCGGCGGTCCCTCGTTGCGGCGCGCGGGCGACACGTAAGCGTGCGAGGTGCCCAGCTCGCCCAGCACCTCGCGCAGCAGGTCCGCGAACTCGTCGGGTGTGGCGACGCGTTCGACCAGGGGGCGGTACTGGTCCAGGACCCCCGGCCAGTCGATGCCGCACATGTCCGGCTCCCAGAAGTACGAGCGGATGATGCGCCCCGCCTCGCCGTACGCCCCGCGCCACTCCGCCGCCGGGTCCACCTCGTGCAGGATGCGGCGCAGGTCCAGATAGACGGTCGAGTCGTTGTCGCCGGGCTCGGTGGCGGGGACCGCGCGCAGCTCGCCGTCGTCCATCACGACCAGCCGGGAGGCGTCGCCGCTGACCTCGAACCAGTCGAGGTGGCCCACGAGTTCGGTCTTCTTCGCCTTGGCGATGTTGAAGTGCTCCAGGGTCGGCCGGCCCGACATGTCCGCCGGGTTGGCGAAGGTCTCGCCGAGCGCCCCGGAGATCGGCCAGCGCAGCCACACCAGACCGCCGCCGGACACGGGCTCCAGCGCGGAGTACTTCGACGCCGAGACCGGGAACGGCGTGACCCGGCTCTGCAGGCCCTCGAACTCGACGGTGACCGTGGACCCCTCCGTCATCCCCGCCTCGGCCGTGTCGACCGGGTCCAGGCCGCCCGCCGCCGGCCGCCCGTCGGGCAGCAGGGCGAAGGGGGACGGGGTCGCCGAGGAGAGCGGCACCAGGTAGGGGCGGCAGCCGAGCGGGAAGGACAGGTCGCCGGTGTGGACGTCGTAGACCGGGTCGAAGCCGCGCCAGGACAGGAACGCCAGATAGCGGCCGTCGCCGGTGAAGACCGGGTTCTCGTCCTCGAAGCGGCCGTTGGTGACGTCCACGATCGCGGGCTCGCCCGGACCGCCGATCCGGGCCAGCTTGATCTTGCGCAGCGAGCGGCCGATGCCCGGGTGCGACCAGGTCAGCCAGGCGCCGTCGGGGGAGAACGCCAGGTCGCGGACGGGCCCGTTGACGGACCGGATCAGCTCGACCGGCTCGCCGGTGGCCGTCTCCTCGTCGGTGTCCAGGAGCAGCAGGCGGCCGTCGTGCGAGGCGATGGCGAGGCGTTCGCCGTCCGGGTCGGAGACCAGCTCGTGGACCCGGCCGATCAGGCCCGAGGCGAGGCGGCGGGCCGGGCGGTCGCCGCTGGCGCGCGGCAGCTGGGCGATCTCGACCGCGTCCTCGCCCTCCGCGTCGGTGACGTACGCGACCTGGCCCCCGCTGCCCAGCATCTCCGGCAGCCGCACCCGTACGCCCGGGGTGTCCGAGATGGTGCGGGCGGGCCCGTCGCGGTGCGTGAGCCAGTACAGGCTGCCGCGTACCGAAACGGCGCTGGCCCTGCCGGTCTCGTCCACGGACACCGCGTCCACATGGCTGGACGCCGGGACCTGGTACGTACGCCGCCCCGCGCGCGGGCCGCCGAGCCGGACCTCCAGCTTCCGGGGCACGGCGCCCGGGGTCTCCAGGTCGTCCACGAGCCACAGCTCGCCCGCGCACTGGTAGACCACCCGGCGCCCGTCGCTCGCCGCGTGCCGGGCGTAGAACGCGTCGTGGTCGGTGTGGCGGCGCAGGTCGGTGCCGTCGGGGCGGCAGGAGTAGAGGTTGCCGACGCCCTCGTGGTCGGAGAGGAACGCGATCCGGCCGCCGACGAACATCGGGGTGTCGAGGTGCCCGCCGATGTCCGGCAGCAGCCGCTCGCCGTGCAGCCACAGCCGGCCCATGGCTCCGCCCCGGTAGCGCTTCCAGGCGGCCGGTTCGTGCGGCGGGGTGCCGGTGAGCAGCAGGGTGCGGCGCTCGCCGCCGGTGTCGGCGACCGCGATGTCGGAGACCGGGCCCCAGGGGAGCTTGCCGCCGGGGCTGCCGTCGGTGGGGACGCTGTAGGCCCAGGAGAAGTAGGAGAACGGCTGGTTGTGCGAGGAGACGGCGAGGATCTGCGCCGCGTCGCCGGGGTCGGGCGTCCAGCCGCAGACCCGGGTGTCGGTCGAGCCCCAGTAGGTGAGCCGGCGGGACGGTCCGCCGGCGACCGGGGCGAGGTGGATCTCCGGGTCGAGGCTGCGCCATGACGTGTACGCGATCCGGGTCCCGTCGGGCGAGAACCGGGGATGGCCGACTCTGGTGCGGTCGACGGTGACCCGCCAGGCCCGGCCGGGGCGCTCGCCCTCGGCCGCGAGCGGGGCGACCCACAGGTCGTCCTCCGCCGCGAAGCAGAGCAGATCCTCGTGGAGGTGCGGGAACCGGAGATACGAGACGTCGTCACTCACCCCCCAATGCTTTCCGCGCGGAGGGGGCCCGGCAACTCAGAGAGGCGCGCTTTTTGTGGTGCGAGCCACAAGCGAAACCGTTTCGTTTCGCTCGGCGGGCGGGGTACCGTTCTGCTGTACGAAACGGTTTCGTTCGATACGGATTCGTTCGACGACTGATCGGACAGGAGGTCGAATCATGGCACGCACACGGCTCACGCCCGAGCGTGAGAGCGAGCTGTACGCCGCCGTGCTCGACCTGCTCCGCGAAGTCGGCTACGACGCCCTCACGATGGACGCCGTCGCCACCCGTACGCATTCCAGCAAGGCCACCCTCTACCGCCAGTGGGGGAGCAAGCCGGCGCTCGTCGTCACGGCCCTGCGGCACAACAAACCCGGCACCCTCGGCGATGTCGACACCGGCTCGCTGCGCGGTGACTTCCATGCCGTGCTCAGCCGCAGTGACGACTGTCAGATGGAGAAGGACGCCGCGCTGATGCGGGGTCTGAGCCATGCCGTCCACAACAACCCCGACCTCCTCCAAGCCCTGCGCGAACTGCTGGTCGAACCGGAGATGACCGGTCTCGACACGCTGTTGCGCCGGGCCGTGGACCGGGGAGAGGTGAGCCCGGACAACCCGGCGCTCAGATACGTACCGCACATGCTGATCGGCGCTTTCGCCACTCGGCAGCTGGTCGAGGACCGCCCGGTCGACCAGGCATTCCTTCTCGATTACGTCGACTCCGTGATCCTCCCCGCTCTCGGCGTCTGACCTCAGGTCCCCGCGCTCTTCCCGCACGGCCCCCTCCCCAAGCCCCACCTGACACGCCGCTCTCGTCGTCGGGCTGGTTCCTCACGCCCTCTTCCACTCAACGACCTGACCGGGAGTACGCCCCCGTGGCCACATTCCTCTACAAGCTCGGACGGCTCGCCTTCCGGCGCCGCCGCTATGTCGCCCTGATCTGGGTGGCACTGCTGGCGCTCGCCGGATTCGGCGCGTCCTCCGCAGCCACCGCGACCTCCAGCTCCTTCTCCATCCCCGGTACGGAGGCCCAGAAGGCCTTCGACCTGCTGGAACAGCGCTTCCCGGCCGCCAGTGCGGACGGCGCCACCGCGCGCATCGTCTTCAAGGCCCCCGAGCACGAGAAGATGACGGACCCGGCCAACAAGGCCGAGGTCAACAAGATCACCCGGGAGCTGAAGGAAGGCTCCGACCAGATCGCCTCCGTCACCGACCCGTACACCGGCAAGGCCGTCTCCAAGAACGGCTCCACCGCGTACATCTCGGTGTCGTACAAGGTCAACTCGATGGAGCTGACCGACGCGACCCGGGACGCGCTGGAGGACGCCGGCACCCACGCCCAGAAGAGCGGGATGACCGTCGAGATCGGCGGTGACGCGCTCCAGGTCATGCCGGAGACCGGCGCCACCGAGGTCATCGGCATCGCCCTGGCCGCCGTGGTCCTCGTCATCACCTTCGGCTCGCTCATCGCGGCCGGGCTCCCGCTGCTCACCGCCCTGATCGGCGTCGGCATCGGGGTCTCCACGATCACCGCCCTGGCGAACGTGCTCGACCTGGGCTCCACCACCTCCACGCTCGCGATGATGATCGGCCTCGCGGTCGGCATCGACTACGCGCTGTTCATCGTCTCCCGCTACCGCGCCGAGCTGGCCGAGGGCCGGGAGCGCGAGGAGGCGGCGGGCCGGGCGGTCGGCACGGCCGGGTCCGCGGTCGTCTTCGCCGGGCTCACCGTGGTCATCGCCCTCGTCGGCCTGGCCGTCGTCAACATCCCGATGCTGTCCAAGATGGGCTTCGCTGCGGCCGGCACGGTCGCCATCGCGGTCCTCATCGCCCTCACCCTCGTCCCGGCCCTGATGGGCTTCGTGGGCAAGCGCATCGTGGGGCGCAAGGCCCGCAAGGCCGCCGACGCGGCAGACAAGCCCGAGGCGAAGGCGAACATGGGCACCCGCTGGGCCCGGTTCGTGCTGCGAAAGCCGGTCTGGGTGCTGCTCGTCGGCGTCCTGGGCCTCGGCGCCATCGCCGTACCGGCCGCCTCGCTGGAGATGGGCCTGCCGGACGACGGCTCCCAGCCCACCAGCACCACCCAGCGCCGCGCCTACGACCTGCTCTCCGACGGCTTCGGCCCCGGCTTCAACGGGCCGCTGCTCGTCGTCGTGGACACCGAGGACAGCGCGGACGGCAAGGCGGCGGCCAAGCAGGTCGGCGACCAGATCTCCGGCATGAAGGGCGTCGTCGCCGTCACCCCGGCCACCTTCAACAAGGCCGGCGACGCGGCGATGATCACCGTCGTCCCGAAGGACCGCCCCAGCTCCGTCGAGACGGAGAACGTGGTCCACGCGATCCGCGACGCGGGCAAGGACATCAAGTCCGACACCGGCGCCGAGGTGCTGGTCACCGGCTCCACCGCGATGAACATCGACTTCTCGCAGAAGATGAACGACGCGCTGCTGCCCTACCTGGCGCTCGTGGTCGGCCTCGCCTTCCTGCTGCTGATGGTGGTCTTCCGGTCGGTGCTCGTACCGCTGAAGGCGGCGCTCGGCTTCCTGCTCTCGGTCGTCGCGGCCCTGGGCGCGGTCGTCGCGGTCTTCCAGTGGGGCTGGCTCGGCTCGCTCTTCGGGGTCGAGCAGACCGGTCCGATCATGTCGATGATGCCGATCTTCATGGTGGGCGTGGTCTTCGGCCTCGCGATGGACTACGAGGTCTTCCTCGTCACGCGGATGCGTGAGGCGTACGTCCACGGCGAGAAGCCCGGCCAGGCCATCGTCACCGGCTTCAAGCACGGGGCGCGGGTCGTCACGGCCGCCGCCGTGATCATGATCGCGGTGTTCTCCGGCTTCATCGGCTCCAGCGAGCAGATGATCAAGATGATCGGCTTCTCGCTCGCCATCGCCGTCTTCTTCGACGCGTTCATCGTGCGCATGGCCATCGTGCCCGCCGTCCTGGCGCTGCTCGGCAAGCGCGCCTGGTGGCTGCCGCGCTGGCTGGACCGCGCGCTGCCCAACGTGGACGTCGAGGGCGAGGGCCTGCGCAAGGACCTGGACGAGCCCGCCGCCGGTGACGGCGGCCCGGAGTCCGGCGGGGAGCGCGAGCTGATCCGCGTGTGAGCCGCGCGGTCTGACTCCGGGGCCGCGTCCGAGCGGTGCGCGGCCCCGGGAGCCCGGGTTACCTGTGGGGACGGGGGGCCGGGGCGGCGAGAGCCCCCGTGCACGGTGTGCACGGGGGCTCTCGGCGTCGTCCGCTCAGGTGCGCGCGGCGGCGTGGGGAGCCTCGGTCTCCTTGTGCGTACGCCGCAGGAAGCGGACCAGCGGGGCGCAGTCGAACTGGACAACGTCCACCCCGGCGGTGTCATGCCGTTCCACGACCACCTGGACCCTGCCGCACGGCCAGATCCGCCAGCCGTCCTGCTCGACCGGATAGCGCAGCCCGCGCTCCAGCAGCTCGCGCTCCACGGCCCACTCCGTGCCGCCCGGATAGGCGATGCGGATCGTCGCGGGGACTCCGAGCCGTCGAACCGCAGCTCGACCGGGACGACGGGAAGGTCCCGGGCGTCGGTGACGAGCCGGGCGCGCGCATGGTCATGGATCACGGAGGACATGGGCCGACTCTCCATCCTGCTTCTGCAACTTTGTTATCTAATGTCCCATATTTTGCGTAAACAGCATTATGGGAACCCTGTGTAGTTGAGCCTGCGCCGCTCTTGCAAACCCTTCGCAGGAGGGCCGTATCATCGAGAGGTTCACGACCCCGCGCACCCGGCGCAGCAACGCGAGAACGCAGGAAGCGGAGCCTCCCCCATGCATGTACCCGACGGATTCATCAACGCACCCGTCTCCGCCGTCGCGGGCGTCGTCGCCGCCGGAGCCGTGGCCGTCAGCCTGAAGGGGGCCCGGCGCGAGCTCGACGAGCGCACCGCGCCGCTGGCCGGTCTGGTCGCCGCCTTCATCTTCGCCGTGCAGATGCTGAACTTCCCCGTCGCCGCCGGCACCAGCGGCCATCTGCTCGGGGGCGCGCTCGCGGCGATCCTCGTCGGGCCGTATACGGGGGTGCTCTGCATATCCGTCGTCCTGCTGATGCAGGGCATCCTCTTCGCCGACGGCGGCCTCACCGCGCTCGGCGTCAACGTCCTCGACATGGGCATCACGACCACGGTCGTCGCCTACGCGCTCTTCCGCGGCCTGGTCGGCGTGCTGCCGCGCACCCGCCGCTCGATGACCGCCGCCTCGTTCGTCGCCGCGCTCGTCTCCGTACCGGCCGCCGCCTGCGTCTTCACCCTCCTGTACTGGATCGGCGGGACCACCGACATCCCGATCGGCAAGGTCTTCACCGCCATGGTCGGCGTACACGTCCTCATCGGCATCGGCGAGGCCGTGATCACCGCGCTCACCGTCGGCGCCGTCCTCGCCGTCCGCCCCGACCTGGTCCACGGCGCGAAGGGCCTCGCCGCCCCGCTCAAGCTCCGCGTCGACGGCGAACTGGTCGACGCCCCGGCACCGGTCCGCGAGCCCGCCCCCGCCGCGCACCGCCCGACCCGCGGCCTCTGGGTCACCGGCCTGGTCACCGCCCTCGTGCTCGCCGGGTTCGTCTCCTTCTACGCCTCCGCCAACCCGGACGGCCTGGAGAAGGTCGCCGCCGACAAGGGCATCGACAAGGAGGCCAAGGAGCACGCCGCCGCGGACTCCCCGCTCGCCGACTACGGCGTCAAGGACGTCTCCAACGCCCGCCTCTCCGGCGGCCTCGCCGGCATCATCGGCGTCGGCGCCACCCTCGTCGCGGGCAGCGGCGCCTTCTACGTGGTCTCCCGCCGCCGCCGTACGCAGGGCGAGGCCGACACCCGTACCGACGAGAAGGTCTGACATGGGCGCCGGCCACGCCCACAAGCTCTACCGGCACGGGCACTCACCGGTCCACGACCTGCCACCGCACTGCAAGCTCGCCGCCGTCTTCTGCTTCGTCGTGGTCGTCGTCTCCACCCCGCGCGAGGCCGTCTGGGCCTTCGGGCTCTACGCGCTGCTCATCGCGGGCGTCACCGCGCTCGCCCGCGTCCCGGCCGGCTTCCTGCTGAAGAGGCTGCTGATCGAGGTGCCGTTCGTCGCGTTCGCGCTGCTCATGCCGTTCGTCGTGCCCGGCGAGCAGACCCACGTCCTCGGCCTCTCCGTCAGCGTCCCCGGCCTCTGGGGCGCCTGGAACGTGCTCGCCAAGGGCACGCTCGGGGTCGCCGCGTCCGTGCTCCTCGCCTCCACCACCGAGCTGCGCGAACTGCTGCTCGGCCTCCAGCGCCTCAAACTCCCGCCGCTGCTCGTCCAGATCGCCTCCTTCATGATCCGGTACGGCGATGTGATCACCGACGAAATGCGCCGCATGTCCATCGCCCGCCGCTCCCGCGGCTTCGAGGCGCGCGGCATCCGGCACTGGGGCGTCCTCGCCAAGTCGGCCGGGGCCCTGTTCATCCGCTCCTACGAGCGCGGCGAACGCGTCCACCTCGCGATGGTCAGCCGGGGCTACGCGGGCTCCATGCCCGTCATCGACCAGGTGACCGCATCCCGCACCCAGTGGGCGTACGCCTCCGCCCTCCCGCTGCTCGCCCTCGCCGTGTGTCTGGTGGGATGGACCGTATGAGCCCCGACCCCGCCCCCGTACCGCCCTCCCTGGAGGTCAGCGGCCTCGCGTACGCGTATCCCGACGGCCACCAGGCGCTCTTCGGCGTCGACCTGACCGTCGGACGCGGCGAACGCGTCGCGCTGCTCGGCCCGAACGGCGCCGGCAAGACGACCCTCGTCCTCCACCTCAACGGCATCCTGGAGGCCGGTGCCGGGTCGGTGCGCGTCGCCGGGATGCCGGTCGACAAGCGGAACATGGCCGAGATCCGCCGCCGCGTCGGCATCGTCTTCCAGGACCCCGACGACCAGCTCTTCATGCCCACCGTCCGCGAGGACGTCGCCTTCGGACCCGCCGCCGGAGGACTGCGCGGCGCGGAGCTGGAGGAACGCGTCATGGAGGCGCTGAAACAGGTCGGCATGGAGGAGTACGCGGGCAGGCCGCCGCACCACCTCTCCTTCGGGCAGCGCCGCCGCGTCGCCGTCGCCACGGTCCTCGCCATGCGGCCCGAGATCCTCGTCCTGGACGAGCCCTCCTCCAACCTGGACCCGGCCTCCCGGCGCGAACTCGCCGACATCCTGCGCTCCCTGGACGTCACCGTCCTGATGGTCACGCACGACCTGCCGTACGCGCTCGAACTCTGCCCCCGCGCGGTGATCCTCAGCGAAGGCGTCATCGCCGCCGACGACCGCACCCAGGACCTCCTCTGCGACGAGCCCCTGATGCGCGCCCACCGCCTGGAACTCCCCTTCGGCTTCGACCCGCGTTCCGTGACGGTGAATTCCGGGTGACCCGCCCCACCTCCGACCTGCGGTGCCGTGCACCATGGGGGGATGAGCGGGAGTGCGGCAGCAGGGGTGGACGTACGCGGCACGGCGGCGCCCGGATTCGAAGCGGTCCGGGACGCCTTCGTCCGTAACTTCGAGCAGCGCGGGGACCGGGGGGCGGCGGTCGCCGTCTACCGGCACGGGCGCAAGGTGGTCGACCTGTGGGCCGGCACCAGAGACGTGGACGGCACCGAACCCTGGGCCGTCGACACCGTCCAGGTCGTCCGCTCGGCGGGCAAGGGCATCGCCGCCGCCGTCCCGCTGCTGCTCCACCAGCGCGGCCAGATCGACCTGCACGCCCCGGTCTCCACGTACTGGCCGGAGTTCAAGGCGAACGGCAAGGAGCGCGTCCTCGTCCGCCACCTCCTCGCCCACCGGGCCGGTGTCCCGGCCCTGGACCGGCCGCTGACCCCTCAGGAGGCCGCCGACGGGGTGAGCGGGGCGCACGCCGTCGCCGCCCAGGCCCCGGCCTGGGGGCCCGGCGAGGCGCACGGCTACCACGCGCAGACCTTCAGCTGGCTCATCGGCGAACTCGTGCGCCGCGTCACCGGGCGCACCGTCGGCCGCTGGGTCGCCGAGGAGATCGCCCGCCCGCTCGGCCTCGACTTCTGGTTCGGCATCCCCGACGACGAGGCCCACCGGGTCGGCCGGATCGGCCCCGTCGAACCGCCCGCCGCCGAGAACACCGGGGCGCTGCGGATGCGCCCGAAGCGGTCGGTGGTGGACGCCTACCGCGACCCGGAGTCGCTGACCCGGCGGGCGTTCGGCGCGATCGACCCGCTGCCCGACGAGAACGACGCCGCTTACCGGGCCGCCGAACTCCCCGCCTCCAACGGCACCGCGACCGCGCGCGGCCTGGCCCGCTGCTATGCCGCGATGATCGGCCCGGTGGACGGCCAGCGCCTCTTCGCCCCGGCGACCCTGACGCTGGCGCGCACGGAGGAGTCGGCGGGCCCGGACCAGGTCCTGGTCGTCAACACCCGTTTCGGCCTGGGCTACATGCTCCACGGCCCGTCGAGCCCGCTCCTCGCGCCCGGCTCCTTCGGCCACCCCGGCCGGGGCGGCTCGCTGGGCTTCGCGGACCCGGAGTCGGGGATCGCCTTCGGGTACGTGACCAACGGCCTCCAGAAGGGGGTCACGGCGGACCCGAGGGCGCAGGCGTTGGTGCGGGCGGTGCGCTCGGTGCTGTGACTGGTGGGCGCGCGGGGGGAGTTGCCACCGGCCGCCCCCGGCCCGGGGCCCTGGTCCGGGCGGTACGGTCGGTGCCATGACTCGCTTCGACGGATACGCCGTCCTCATCACCGGTGCGGGCCGGGGCATCGGCGCCGCCACCGCCCGCCTGCTGGCCTCGGAGGGCGCCCGCGTCCTCGTCACCGACCTGGAGGGCGACCGGGCGGAGTCGGTGGCGGCGGACATCCGGGGCAGCGGCCGTACGGCCGAGGCGCTGGTCTGCGACGTGGCGGACCGCGCGTCGGTCGAGGCGGCGGTGGCGTACGCCGTGGAGACCTTCGGCGGGCTCGACGTCCTCGTCAACAACGCGTACTCGTGCAGCCTGGACAGCACGCTCTTCGAGGACGAGCCGGACGAGACCTGGCACCGCGACCTGGACGTCAGCCTGGGCGGCGCGTACCGCTGCTCGCGCGCCGCGATGCCGCACCTCGCCGCGTCCGGGCGGGGCGCGATCGTCTCCATCGGCTCCGTCAACGGCATGCAGGACTTCGGCAACCACGCCTACAGCGCAGCGAAGGCGGGCCTGGCCAGCCTCACCCGCACGTTGGCCGGCCACGCGGGCCCGCGCGGCGTCCGCGCCAACCTCGTGGTCCCCGGCACGATCCGCACGGAAGCCTGGTCGGGCCGGGAGGCGGAGCTGGACCGGGTCAGCGCGCTGTACCCGCTGGGCCGCGTCGGCGAACCGGAGGACATCGCGAAGGCGGTGGCGTTCCTGGCGTCGTCGGACGCGGAGTGGATCACGGGTACGTCGTTGTGCGTGGACGGGGGGCTCACGGCGGTGAACACGGGGTTCCGGGCGGCGGTTTCGGAGTAGCGCGGCCGGGGCTTCCTCTGCGACGGGGCGAGCCGGCCCGGGCCGCGGCCCTCGGCGCGTACCGGAACCGTCCGTGCTACCAGGGGATCTCCCCCTCGTCGCTGAAGAAGCGGCCGGTGGGGCCGCCGTCCTCCACGGTGGCCAACCGGATCGCGGCGGTCGCGCCCTGCTGCGGGGTGCGCGTCCCGCGGAAGCCGTTGAGGTCGGTGGCGGTGTAGCCGGGGCAGACGGCGTTGATCAGGATGTCCGTGTCGGCCAGCTCCTTGGCGTACTGCACGGTGACGGCGTTGAGGAACGTCTTGGACGGCGCGTAGGCCATGGAGATCGGGCCGGTCTCGGCGCCCGGGGTGGTCTGGAGCGTGAGGGAGCCGACGCTGCTGGACACGTTCACGATCCGAGGGGCCGGGGAGCGGCGCAGCAGCGGGAGCAGGGCGTTGGTGACGCGGATGACGCCGATCACGTTGGTCTCCACGGCCGCCCGCACCCGGTCCACGTCGACCGTGGTGGGCTCCTGGGGGTGGCCGCCGGTGATCGCCGCGTTGTTGACCAGCGCGTCGAGCCGCCCGGCCCGCTCCTCCACGAGCCGGGCCGCCGCGGTCACGCTCGCGTCGTCGGTCACGTCCAGCGGTACGCCGAAGACGTCGGCCCCGGCGGCGCGCAGCTCGGCCACGGCGGCCTCGCGCCGCTCCTCGTCCCGCGCGCCGACGCCGACCGTCCAGCCGAGCGCGCCGAGCCCGGCGGCGATCTCGTAGCCGATGCCCTTGTTGGCCCCGGTCACCAGCGCGACCTTGGGGTGGTTCACGGTGTTCGTCTCAGTCATGACTCCGATACTTCTCCCGCACCGGGCGGGGCGTCCAAGACCGACCGGGTGGGCGGCGATACCGCCCGGGTATCGCTCCTGGTCCGGCCCGTTACGCTGGCAGGGTGGAGACGCGTGAACTGCGGTACTTCGTCGCGGTCGCCGAGGAGCTGCACTTCGGCCGGGCCGCGGGGCGGCTCGGGATCGCCCAGCCCCCGCTGTCGCGGGCGATCGGCGGGCTGGAGCGGCGGCTGGGCGCGCCGCTCCTGGAGCGTGGCAGCCGGGGCGTCACCCTGACGGCGGCCGGGGCGGTGCTGCTGCGGGAGGCGCGGGCGGCGCTGGACGCGGTCGAGGCCGCCGAGCGCCGTACCCGCCGGGCGGCTCTCGACGCGGCCGGCCACCCCACCGTGATCCTCGCCGCGAAGGCGGGCGCCTCCGGCGAACTGCTGGCCAAGCTCCTCGACGCCTACGCCGCCGAGCCCGGTGCCGTTACCGTGGACGTCCTGCTGTGCGGGCCGGGCGAGCAGGCGGGCGTGCTGCGCGACGGCCGGGCGGACGTGGCCCTGCTGCACCGGCCGTTCGACGACCTGGCCGGCTTCGACACGGAGGACCTGCACACGGAGGGCCAGGTCGCGGTCCTCCCGGCGGGCCACCCCCTCGCCACCCGCCCCCACCTGAGCCTCGCCGAGGTCGGCGCCCTCCCCGACCTCCCCCTCCCGCGCTGGCCACGCCCCGACGGCACCTTCCCGGACGGCCCCGGCCCCCAGGTCCGCGACCACACCCAACTCACCCAGCTCATCGCCCTGGGCCGCGCCTGCGCGATCGTCCCGGAATCCATCCGCCCCAGCCTCCACGAGGGCCTGACCGCCATCCCCGTCCCCGACAGCCCCCACGTCACCACAGTCATCGCCTGGCCCCCACACAGCCGCTCGACAGCGGTAGCGGGGTTGGTCCGCGCGGCCACGGCGCTGTGACGAACGCCGAGGTGGTGTTCCTGCTGCCGGTCCAGGGACTACCTGGTGCGGTTCGCCGTCAGGGCACCCGGACCCGTGATCCGCCGGCGGACGTGCGCCGCATGATTGACCGCCGCGAGATCGTCAGCGGCGGCTCCCTGGTCGGGCTGCTCTACGTGCTGATGGACGAGGCGACCCGCTGACGTTGATACCGATCACGAGTCCGTCTCGTGCGGCGTCGGGCAGAACGTGCTCGCACCAAGGGCCCTCGCAGCCGGGCGTGGCCTTGTGCCAAGATCGCGGAATGCTGCGACTCACCGATTTCATTATCGACTGCCCGGACACGATGAAGCTGGCGGCCTTCTACTCCGAGGTCACGGGCCGGCCGGTGAAGGAGGACAGCTCCGAGGACTGGGCCGGGATCCGGTTCGGCGAGATCGAGTTGGCGTTCATCCGGGTGGCCGACTACCGCGCTCCGCAGTGGCCCGACAGCGAGCACCCCAAGCAGTTCCACCTCGACTTCGAAGTGGACGACATCGAGTCCGAGCAGCGCCGCGTCCTCGACCTCGGCGCGACGCTGAGGCAGGACTTCATCGGCCCCAACGGCTACGGCTGGCGGGTCTACACCGACCCGGTCGGCCACCCCTTCTGCCTGTGCCGCAACAAGGGCGTCGTCTGGACCGACGAGGGACCGGTCTGGCCCGAGCGCGACTAGCCCCTCGCACGCTCCGGCCCAGCGCACCGCCCCGGGCCGGGATGCCGTCCGTGCAGGGCAGAGGCGTCCCCCAACGCCGTTATGGCGCAGGGCGGATGACGCCGCTACGCCCAGGTCGTTTCCCGAACGCTGAGCGTCCCCCCCGGGCCAGTCCCGGGGCGTCGGCCGCGGCGTATCCATTCTCGCAAACGGGGGCGCGGAGGTGGGGTTTCTGCTGGCGGGCCAGGTGCCCGCCCTGCGGAGCCGTTCGTCGGCCGTCCGCTGCTCTGCGATGCTGGAGACCGATCGAGAGGGGCCGCAGCGATGCAGTGGAAAATCCACGGGGAACGTCCGATCTACGAGAACAGCTGGGTGAACCTGTGGCTCACCGAAGTCGAGACGCCGGACGGAAACCGCTGGGAGCACCACGTCGTCAAACTCCGGCACTTGGCGGTAGCAGCCGTCGTCAACGACCGGCGCGAGATCCTCATGATGTGGCGACACCGCTTCATCACGGACGCCTGGGCGTGGGAACTGCCCATGGGTCTGGTTGAGGAGGGCGAGACGCCGGCTGAGGCGGCGGCCCGTGAGGTGCTGGAAGAGACGGGCTGGCGGCCTGGCCCGGTCAAGCCGCTCATCTACGCCGAGCCTGCCAATGGCATCACCGACTCCCAGCACCACATCTTCCGCGCCGACGGAGCAACGTACGAGGGGCCTCCGACCGAGAAGAATGAGTCGGACCGGATCGAGTGGATCCCGCTGGCCGATGTGCGGGGCATGATCGACCGGCGCGAGATCGTCAGCAGCGGCTCCCTGGTCGGGCTGCTCTACGTGCTCATGGACGAGGCGATCCGCTGACCTGGCGGGGCAGTGTTTCCCGGAGCCGGGACTCGAACGCCACTGCGGCCGGTTCCCGACGAAAGGGCTCCAACTGCTCGTAGAACTCGCGAAGATGGCTGCCGACGCGCTGGGAACTGACGGCTGCCGCCGGGGCCAGGGCGTCCATGGCCGTGTGGCACGCCTCATCGAGTTTGCCGCGCTGGAGCTGGATTCGGGCCAGCCAGAAGGCGTGGAAGGCGCGCCCTCGGTGGTTCGTCCGGTGCTCTCGGCGGAGGGCGTCCGCGATGAGAGGTTCGGCGAGAGCTGCTTCGCCCAGGCGGCCATGCGCGATGCCGGTGTCCACGATCAGCTTCGGTTCATCGAAATAGGCGACCCAGCCGGGGTCCGGATCACCAGTGCTGATTCGCCCGAACTGGCCGTGGGCTTCGGAGATCGCGGTGTGCGTCGCACCGCGATCTCCGAGAGCAGCGTGGGCGAAGGCTTCACGCATCGCGAGCATCGCCAGTACGCGCGGTGTCGTCCCCGCTGCCTCCCTGGCCTGATCCTGGGCGGCTGTGACGAGTGCGAGGGCGTCGCCGGGCTTGTCCTCGTACGTGGCCTGAAGACTCATGCAAGCGAGAACGTTGGCCATGAACTGGCGGTCGTCGATTGCCCTGGCGAGACCGAGGGATTCGGTGAAGTAGGCGCGTGCCTGGCTGTACTGACGGGCGTCGAAGTAGGTCCACCCGGTCAGCCGGGCCAGTTCGGCCGCGATGCCGTGCAGGCCGGTTCGCAGGGGGGCCGGACGCTGTTCCTTAAGGAGACCGACAACGTAACGGAGCTGGCCGACAACTGCCGGTCGTAAGGTCTCGCCCCCGTGCTCGTCGTCTCTGCGCCAGTAGTCCGCGATTGACGAGTGCAGGGCGTCCAGAGTCGAGAGGCTGAGATCGTGCTCGGCTGCCAGAACGAGGATGCTGTCGACATCCGCTCCCGGCAGCCCGGCGCCAAGCGACTCGACGGCTGAGGCCGGCGCTTCGGCCGGTTCCCTAGGCTTGGTCGTCAGGCTCGGTGGAGTCTCCCAGGAGCGTCGGGCAAGGCCAAGCATCTGCCCGGGGATGCGAAGCCCGTCCGAGATCCGTTCGACCACGTCCATGTGCAGCAACTGCCGCCGTCCGGCGATCACCTCGCCCACACGGCTCGGGGTCAGATCGCAGCGGCGCGCGATCATCGACGGATAGATGCCTGCTCGTGCTTTGACCAGTCTGAAGACGCGGCCGAAGTCTCGGGTCCGGCATGCCTCGATCATCACCGGATCCGTAAGCAGGCTGACCGGGAGTTCCTGAGAGCGGGATGGCTCGGGCATCGGGCACGCTCCAGCATGAGGACTACGAATTGCTTCTACTAGCCTACTGAGGGTGATGCTACCCAGGTTGGGTAATCCGCTTGGCCTTTCTGGCGGGGTCCGTGGATCGCGATGCTCCTGACATGGCGGACGGACAGAACGAGGTACGCATGACGTTGCGGGTTTCCCGTGACTCCGGCCGGGCGTGGGGACCTCTCACGGCGGTACGTGTGGGTGAAGACCCGGTTGTCGCAACTAACCCGGGCCGCTACCCGCCGTGCGTCTGCCTCCGGTGCTCGCGACAGGCCGGCAACGCCATCGCGTCCTTCGGAATGGTCTCGTGATGCGTTGCTCGCACTGGCGTCGGGTGCCCCTCGACCTGGCACGGGAAGCGCGCGAGAAGTCGGCTGCCCCGTACGGGGACACGGCGGTGCAGTGCCAGCTGTCCGCGCACGACGAAGGCGAACACCTTGGCCTACTCACCGACAACGGGGTGTACGGAACCGCGCTGTTGCTCCGCTGGCACGGGGCGGACGCGGTGCAGCTTGTCGGGCTGCCGGACTCCCCGGTGGCCGCCCCGGGGCCCGGCGGTGACGGCTGCTGTCTGTTTGCCGACCACACCCAGCAGCACACCTGGGAAGACGCCCCGGAGGAGGCCCCGTGCACAAGCTGATCGCGAGCCCGTACAACGGAACGTTCCTTATCGCCCGTCCCGGCTCCAAGGGCGGCATGCGCATCCCCCGGGCCCTGTACGAGGAACTGGCCTCGATCGCGGAGAGCAGTAGCCCTCTACCGGCCTGGCTTCTCGACCACGCCCGTACGGCCTGGAACGTGGACCTCGCGCGCGCGGCGATGCGGGACGCCGTTCTCGTACGCTCCGAGGCCCGCCTCGGGTACGGCCGGGCCACGTACGAGATCAACAAGGGCTGCAACTTCAACTGCGAGCACTGCTACCTCGCGGAGCGGAAGTTCGAGGGGCTGCCCTGGCCCGACAAGGTCCGGCTCCTGCGCCTGCTGCGGGACGCCGGGGTGTTGTGGCTCCAGTTCACGGGCGGCGAGCCGCTGATCGACCGGGACTTCGTAGACGCGTACACGCTCGCCCACCGCTCCGGAATGCTGATCGAGATCCTTACCAACGGCTCCCGGCTCCACCGCCCCGAGATCATCGATCTCCTTCGCGACCTGCCGCCGCACAAAGTGACCGTCTCCCTCTACGGGGCGACGCCGGACAGCTTCGACTCGCTCACCCGCAAACCGGGAGCGTTCAAGTTGGTCGAGAAGGGGCTCGTCGCGGCGCGCGAGGCCGGCATCGCGCTCGAACTCGCGCTGATCATCACCCGGCACAACGCCCACGAGCTGGACGCCATGCGTGCCCTTGCAGAGCGGTACGGGGCGAGCCGTCAGGAGTACGGCACGATCTCGCCCACGTACACCGGCACGCCTGAACCGCTGGCCGCGCAGGCTCCCGGATTCCTGGACAAGACCAGCGTCTTCGAGGGCTGCCCCGCAGGCCACACCTTCTTCCACGTCGACCCGCTCGGCCTGGCGACCATGTGCAAGGTCGGCCGCGAGAACCCCATCGATCTCATGTCCGAGGGCCTGGACGGACTCCTCCGTCTGCCCGGCATCGCGGATGCCCAAATGCTTCGCACCGGTGGCTGCGGCGGCTGTCAGCTCTCCGGCACCTGCCGGGTCTGCCGACCGCTCGCCAAGGCGTACCAGGAGGCGAAGGCACCACTGAACACCTACTGCCAACACGGAAGCGAGGAAGCGTCATGACCGCAGTCATGGTGGAGATCAGCCCCCGACCGCCGGTCCTGGAGGAGCCCGAGGGAGTGATCCTCCTGGACGACCTGGAGGTGCTGTCCGAGGGCGCCATTCCGGGCTGCAACGACGACAACCCGTACCGGTAGACAACCGGGCGCGTGCCCCTGCGGGGCTCCGGAGGCCCTTCGTCCGGAGCCCCGCACCACCATCCTCTGGAAGAGTGAAGCCCCATGGCGACCATCCGCATCGGCCTCGACCAGCTGCCGCCCGCAGCTCGTACCGCCGTCGAGGAGCACACCGGCCCCTTCCTCGGGGTTGAGGAAATGACCGAGGGCTTCAACAGCGAGATCGCGGCCCGCGTCACCTCCGCCACGGGCACCTGGCACATCAAGGGTCTACGCACCGACCACCCCCGCGCCTGGACCCAGCGCCGAGAAGCTGTCGTCGCCCCCTACCTCACCGGCTTGGCCCCTGCCCTGCGCTGGCGTGTCGAGACGGCCGGCTGGGACCTCCTCGGCTTCGAAGCGCTCACAGGCCACCACGCCGACTACGCCCCCGACTCCCCAGATCTCTCCGAAGTCGCTTCTCTGCTGCGCCGCCTCGGTGAAGCCTCGTGCCCCGGCATCGAACTCCGTCGAGCCGAGCAGCGCCTGGAGCGCTACGCAGCCCACGCGGACGACCTCCACTTCTTCGCCGGACCCCACCTGCTCCACACCGACCTGAACAACACCAACGTCCTCGTGGACGACGACGCCCCTGCGGGCGACCGCGCCCGCTTGGTGGACTGGGCCTGGGCAACCCGCGGAGCGGCCTGGCTCGACGCCGCCTACTGGGTCATCTGGCTCATCGCATCCAGCCACACCCCCGCCTCCGCCGAACACTGGGCCGCCGAAATCCCCTCCTGGCACACAGCCCCCACCGAAGGCATCACCGCCTTCGCCGCAGCCAACGCCAACGTCTGGTCCGAGATCAGCACCGTCGACCCCGACCCGTGGACCCAGCGCCTCGCGGCTGCTGCCGCCACATGGCACGCGCACCGTATGACTGGTTGAACCGAGGTGAGGCAGAAAGGGGTGCGCCTCAGCGTTGGGGGACCGTCCGCTGAAAGGCTGTTCCGCCGAATTCCTGCGTGTGCGGCTGGGAATCGCACCCACGGTGACTTGTGCCAAGACGGCTTTCAAGACCATGCCGCCTACTCAATTGAAACCACGCTGACCTGCGCCCCGGGCACGGACAGGCCCCTCGTACGGTCCGCCTGTGGCTCGTGAACGGCCCACAGGCGGACCGACAGGCACCCAGGCGTCTCCTTCCGGTGCGACCCCTTCGTCCCGAAGTAGCTTGAAGACGGGAGTCCGATGGCAGGCTAGTCGTTATTGTTGTTGCACTCGCTGCTCTACCAAACCACCACCTACCAGCTCGTTCGGCATCTCCCTCTCGTGTGCAGATGAGCGAGGACGGGTTGATCGAGCTACCGGGACTGCGGCCCCCAGCACCGCTGCCCCCGTGCTGATCGGGACGGCAAGCCTGGGGCTGATCCAGACGCTGACGGTTACGCCCAAAGCCAGCAAGCCGATCAGGACCCTCGCGGGATGGCGGCTGGCCATCCTACGGGCTTTGTTGTAGAGGCGTACATTCATGTGCGGCACCTTCTTCGGGCGACTCGCTATCGAGTGGGTGTAAGCGCGGCCTCCTGTTGCCCCAGGGGGCCGCTCGTCGTCGACGTGCCGTCACTTTCCCTCATCTAGTGCTGATTTACTTGCTTGCCTGCGAGACGCTTTCGCCCGCATGTAGCTTGTACAGCCGTACGGTGAAACCCGCTGGTCAGGGGCCAAGTCTGATGCGGGCCAAAGGGTCGAACTGTCTGAGATGCCGACTTGAAGACCCTTTCGCCCGCATGTAGCTCTTACAGCCGTACGGTGAAACCCGCTGGTCAGGGCCTATGCGCCATGCGGGCCAAAGGGTCAGATAGGGGTTGACGTGCCAAGAAACGCTGATCGCCGCGAGCGCCGGATGGCTGCCCTGCAAGGCCGGCTTCCGCGCTTGCGGGAGGCCACTCGGGGGCTCGGCTCGCTCCATGCGCGCGGGGGACTCTGGCCATCACACATACGGATCAGGTCCGAGTTCTTCAGTGGGTCGCCATACGTGCCGTCGCCTATAGCGCGTATTTCGGCACCGCGAGGGATCAACCTGCAAATTTACTTGCTCGGGCTATTCGAGGCTCAGACTAGAAAAAGAGACGGCATGGCGGGGCCTTGCCCGCTGCCGATTCTGGGCTCTCGCCATGAGGTCTCGTGGTCCACGATCGTGGTGTCTGCGGCCACGCAGAACATGCAAGCAAAGGTGCCAGTTACTGCGGCGCAGAATCGTGCTCGTCAGATTAAGTCTGCTTTCAAGCGGTTGGTGGATGAGAACCTCGCTGTGCGAAGTATTGGGGATCCAGTGAATCCTTTTCCGTTGATGCTGCTTCATGAGTCTGGAAGTGCCCACTTCGAGAAGTACGGTTACACCATTCCAGAGTGGTATGAGAATGGGCCTTCAACAGTATCGCTTCATGTGGACTTTTTCAGAGAGGGTTGGGTCTACCTGCTGACTCCTGCTGAAATCCGCATGTACCTAGTGCTCAACCATCTAGCTTCTCGCTTCCCTGATGTACATGCCCAGCATGGAGTCTATGTATCGGAACAGGACAGAGAGTGGAAGTACGGCTTGTCGCGAGACGTTTATGAAGCGCATCTGACCCTGTCGCGATTCGGCCTCGTGGAGAAGGTTAACGATAAGACTCGACATGCAGACGGTAAGGTGATCAACTACAGCGAAAGGGTGGCGCGCGGGGAATTTACATCCCCGCATCGCTTCAAGGTTGCGCCTGGCAAGTCTCTAAGAGGGCCAGCATGGGAAAGGGTAGAAAGAGCCCTCATGAACTACCCTCCCACCTTTGAGCAAATGAAAAAGGGAGCGAGGGTAGTGCTCGGCGAGCCAAGCGCCGCATTGCGCGACCAGTAGCCGAACAGAGACTCGCCGGTTTGCAACCTTTGCGGTCAAGTCGCCGTTGAGCCCTGTGGCTGGATTTGAACAGTCGGCAGTTGTCAGCGGTGGTCGTCATTCAGTTCCCTTTCGCGGCCCCGTCACGGCTCGCAGGGTGTTATTCGGTGCCAATCTCCTGGGCTTTGGCAGGTCGCCCGCCTTCTTTCCAGGCACAGACTCGGCGGATGCCTATGCTTCTGCGGTAAGACTCAGGGGGTGCCCATGGCTGGAGCTGGTGGATAGGCTGCGTGCACTGGACCCTGCGCAGTGGCAGCGGGAGATTCATGACATCGAGGGCCTGCTTCGGAGGCAAGTGCAGCAGAATAAGGAGAGGGGTGAAGCAGAGTTGAAATGACGGCGAGAATGGGGAGTTCTTCTAGAACTTGCCTTCACCCTTGCGATTAGTGGGCCTCTGCTATGGCTCTTCTACCGGCTGCACCATTGGTGGTCGTGGGCTGTGTACTGGCTCCTCGCTCTGCGTAGACGGCGCATCAAGCACACGATTCCCGAGCCGAAGGGCCAGTGGGCCAACCGCCTGCGCAGAAGCAGCGCGGACGGCAGACCTACTGGCTTCGACCGCGAGCGCTACCGGCGGCGCAACGAGGTCGAGCGGACCATCAACCGGCTCAAGAACTTCCGCACGGTCGCCACCTGTTACGACAAGAGGGCCTACGCCTTCCACGGCACGGTCACCGCAGCGGCAAAATCCGTTTATGGATCCGCCCATGATCCGCCGGGCAGCGCCTAACCCCCAATGCCGACCGGCCCCCACGGGCAGTCCCGGGGGGCCGGTCGGCGGCGTGGCCGTTCCCTCAAACGGGGGCGCCGAGGTGGTGGTCCTGCTGCTGGGTGCGGGTTGCGGCGAAGGCGCCCGGGCCGGTGAACGTCAGCAGCAGGAGCGTCCAGCAGAAGAGGGCCGCGGGTTCGCCGCCGTTCTGCATGGGGAGCAGGGCCGCCCGCTGGTGGACGTCGAAGTACGCGAAGGCCATGGAGCCGGAGCCCAGGAAGGCGGCCGTGCGTGTGCCGATGCCCAGGGTCACCAGGAGGCCGGCGGCGAGCTGGATGACCGCCGCGTACCAGCCGGGCCAGGTGCCCGCCCGGAGGGTCTCGCGGCCCAGCACGCCGAACAGCGAGGCGATGCCGTGGCAGGTGAACAGCGACCCGATGACGATGCGGAACAGGCCGAGCACGTAGGGCCGGGCGCGGTCCAGGTGGTGCGTGGGCATCATGAGCGCCGGTCTCCCGTCAGCTGTAGACGCCGAACTCGTAGAGGGAGTAGCCGTAGCCGGAGCCGCGCGCGGTGCCGTTGATACGGACGTAGCGGCCCGTGCCGGTGACGTCCAGGTCGTCGATGTCGCCGTTGCCGTCGGTCACGGTCTTGATCGTCGTCCAGTTCTGGCCGTCCTCCGACGTCTGGATCTCGTAGCCCTTCGCGTACGCCGGGTCCCACGCCAGCTGGACGTGCTTGATGGCCGTGGAGGTGCCCAGGTCGACCTGGAGCCACTGCGGGTCGCTCCAGTCGCTGGCCCAGCGGGTGTCGAACTTGCCGTCCACCGCGTTGTCCGCGCCGCACGGGCAGCCGCCGGTCGGGTCCGTCTGGAAGGAGGAGGCCGTGGCGGGCTTGCCCTGCGAGACGTTGGTGCCGTCCACCTTCGGCGGGATCACCTTGAGGGACTTGGTCTCGACGCCCACGTTGCCGTGGCCGTCCCGGGCCTTCACGTACACCTTGTAGACGCCCGTCTTGCTCGGCGCCTTCGCGGTCAGCGTGCCGTCGCCGTTGTCCTTGGTCTCGGCGGGGACCAGGGCCTTGTTCTGGTCGATGTAGTTGCTGCTGAAGAGGACCTGGTACGTGATCGCGTCGCCGTCCGGGTCCGTGGTGTGCGTGCTGACGCGCACGTCGGAGCCGGTGGGGACGCCCTCGGTGGCGTTGTCGACGGTCATGTCGGAGATCACCGGCGGGGTGTTGTCACCGGAGGTGTCCGCGCCGTACGCCTTCTTCACCGCGTAGTACGAGAGCCGCTTCTCGCCGCCCGGCAGCAGGTTGAACCACACACCGCCGAAGTCGTCCTCGGTGCCGTAGTGGAACATCGTGGCGCCCAGGGCCACCCCCGTGTGCCCCGTGACGCAGCCCCATGCCTTGGTGTAACCCTCGGCCTTCGCGGCGTCGGTGGGCTCGTCCGGTACGCCGTTGGCGTCGTCGTCCACCTCCCACTCGCCGGCCGGGCCCGTCTCCGTGACGATGTACGGCTTGTCGTAACCGCCCTGCTCCCAGTCCGACTTGACGTTGCAGACCGCGTCGTAGGCGTTGACCGCGTAGAGGTCCAGGTCCGGGGCGTTCTTCTTGTAGTACGGCCAGGCGCCGGTCCACGCGTCCGTGGAGGTGACCGGGTGGTTCGGGTCGACCTCGTGGATCTTCTTCGCGATGTCGTTGACGAAGGAGGTGTACGCGTTGCGCTGGGCCTCCAGTTCGTCGCCGCCGTAGCAGTTCTGCAGGCCGAGCGTGGACTCGTTGCCCACGTTCCACATCAGCACGCCGGGGTTGTCCTTGTAGGTGTCGACCCACTTCGGGAACTCGGCGAGCATGTCGTTCTTGTACTGCGTGTCCGTCAGGTAGTTGACGCAGCCGCCGCTGCCGGGGCCGCCGCCGGGCTGGAGCCAGAAACCGGCGATCACCTTGACGCCGTTGGCCGCCGCCGTGTCGAACAGCGGCTTGCTGGTGGCGTCCGTGCCCCAGGTGCGGATCGTGTTGACGCCCATCGACGCCAGGTCCGGCAGATACTTCCCGGCGTCCGCGACCGAGGGGCCCCAGGTGAGGCCCTTGACCGTATACGGCGAACCGTCCACCGTCAGCTGCCAGTTGCCCTGGGAGCCGGTGACCTTCACGACGTTCCCGGCCGCCTGCGCCGCCGGTGCCTGGAGGGCGAGCAGTCCGCCGCCCAGCAGCGCCGCCGCCGCTACGGGGGCGATCAGGCGGCGGGTCGTACGGGTGGGGGATGGTGCATGTGTCTCTCTCCTTGCGGGTGGGGGGAGTTGGGGGGATGGGGAGGTGGTGCTGTGCGCGCGCGGTCCGGGGCCTCCGCGATCTTGGAGAGCGCTCTCCGGTGTGGGCCGAAAAAAGGCCCCGGACCTGTGGGGGTGCGCGCGGTGCCGGCTAAGGCAGCTCGTAGTTCCCGTCGAGCACCGCGCCCTTGTCGGGGTGGTTCTCGTCGTAGCCGTGCGGGTCGCACTGGAGGCCGCCCTTGATGCAGTGGGTGACCATCGCGTCCAGCGTGGCGGTGTCCCAGCCGTTCATGAAGTCGTAGTGGAACGAGAAGCCCGCCCCGCTCGCCAGCTTCACCTGCGACATGTCGCCGTTGACCGGCCACGCCATCTTGAACTCGATCATCGGCAGCGCGACCGGGTGGTCCGCCGGGCAGGAGTTGTAGTTGGCTCCGCCCGCGACCGGGTACGCCATGTGGCTCTTGTGGTCCGGCGTGTCCAGGTGGATGCCGTCCCAGCAACTCGGCGCCTGGAGGCGCAGGTTGAGCTGCACGTCCCGGCGGTCGGGGCAGCTGGCCGGGAAGTTGTAGTTCTTGAAGGAGTCACCGCACTCCCAGCCCTCGACGGTGCCCTTCAGGTTCTTGAACTCCTCCTGGCTCTGCATCGGGCTGCCGACCACGTACCGCAGGCCCTTGGGGAAGGGGCGCACGCTGCGGTAGTCGGTCACACCCGACTTGTAGTAGATGGTCTGGACGCCGTCCGGGAGGACCTTGGTGTCCCCTTGAACAGGCTCGGCATCCAGTAGCCCGACTTGTCACCGGGCGCCAGGCATGTGGTGTCGCCCGACTCCAGCGAGGCGGCGGTGGTGTACGCGTCCGTCGTGGTGTTGCCCATGAACGTGTGGTCGTGGGACTTGCCGGGCTGGCCCGGGTAGACGATCGGGTCGTCCGGCGCGGTGTGCGTGGGGGCGCACTTGGCCTGGAACTCGTGGAAGTACGCCGTCGGCGGGACGTCCATCGAGGGGGTGACCCCGGTGACCGGCGGGTCGGCCATGATGTAGCCGTCCCCGTCCGGGTCGTCGCCGGACGCCTTGGTGGACGCCGGCATGCCGGGCATCCCCGGCATCGAGTAGGCCGCGTGCTCGGTGTGCGCGGCGGCGCTCGTCTCGGGGGCCGCGTTCGCCGTCGCGGCGATCCCGGCGATCCCGGCGGTGGTCAGGCTCAGCGAGGTGAACAAGAGCAGTCCGGTGAGGGTTCTGGACCTCCGTGGCATGGAGACCTCCTGCTGCGTCGTGGGGGAGCGTGGGGTGGGGGAGGGCGCCCGGCCGGGGAGGACGGAAGCACTGCGGTCATTCTTGGAGAGCGCTCTCCCGTGTTTCTGGAGTGTTCCGTCCCTGACAAGAGCGTGTCAATACTTCGTGTCGTCACTTCATGAGTCCTCCCCGTCCTTCACGGGGATGCCGAGCGCCGCCAGGAACGCCGTCGCGGCCGGGGTGCGGCCGGACCGGCTCCAGGCGGCGTGCTGGACGCGGACCGGCGCGTCGGAGACCTCGACCGCGACGATGCCGGGGAGTCGGACGGCGTACGCGGGCGGCAGCATCGCCACCGCCAGGCCCGGGGTGACGAGGCTCGCGATGTAATCCGCGGTGGTGACCTCGAAGGCGACGTCCCGGACGAGTCCGGCGGCGGCGAACGCCTGGTCGGTCTGGGCGCGTCCGGCCGTGCCCGCCGGGAAGTCCACGAAGACCTCGGAGGCGAGTCTCCGCAGGTCCACGGAGGCCGCCCCGGCCAGCGGATGGTCCGGGGCGACGACGGCGACGAGCCGGTCGCGGGCCAGTTCGTGGCGGCCGACGCCCCGGGGCGCCGCGGTCGCGGGCAGCCCGAGGAAGGCCACGTCGAGGGCGCCCTCGCGGACCTGCTCGACCAGCTCGTCGCTGGCCCCCACGCGCAGGCTGACCCGCACCTGGGGGTGGCGGCGGCGGAAGTCGCCCAGGGCGGCCGGGATGTCGACGGCGGTGACCGTCGGGATCAGGCCCACCGCGAGCCGGCCGCGCACCTCGCCGACCGCCGCCGCGACCTCGGCGGCGGCGCGCTCGGCGGCCTCCAGGCACTGGCGGGCGGCCGGGAGGAACGCCTCGCCGGCCGGGGTGAGCCGCACCCGGCGGGTGGTCCGCTCGAAGAGGCGCCCGCCCAACTCCCTTTCCAGGCGGGCGATCTGGTGGCTCAGGGCCGACTGCACGACGAGGCACCGCTCGGCGGCCCGGGTGAAGCTGCCGGTCTCGGCCACGGCGATCACGTAACGCATCTGCTGGAGCTCCATGGGTGCATCGTCCATTCATCGTGGATCGAGATCAATGCGGTGACGGACATGTGTTGGACTCATCAATGGGCCCGGACCGAGACTTCGGACCATGACAAGTCGACCCACGGCGCTGTCCCGTACCGCCCTGACCGCGCTCGCCCCGGCGGTGTGGGGCACGACCTACATCGTCACCACGGAGTTCCTGCCGGCCGGGCACCCGCTGTTCGCCGGTTTCCTGCGCGCCCTGCCCGCCGGTCTCATCGCCCTCGCCGTCACCCGCACGCTGCCGCGCGGCGCCTGGTGGGGGAAGGCGGCGGTGCTCGGGGTGCTCAACATCGGGCTCTTCCTGCCGCTGCTGTTCATCGCGGCGGAACGGCTCCCGGGCGGTGTCGCCGCCACCCTGGGCGCCGCGCAACCGCTCGTCGTCGCCGTCCTCGCGGTGGCCGTCCTCCGCCAACCGCTGTCCGCCCGCCCCCTGGTGTGGGGCGTTACGGGGGTGCTCGGCGTCGGCCTGGTGGTCATCGGGCCCGGGGCGGAGCTGGACGCGGCCGGGGTGGCGGCCGGTCTCGCCGGGGCCGCGACGATGGGGCTCGGCGTGACGCTCACCAAGCGGTGGGGGCGCCCCGAGGGCGTCGGCCCGCTCGCCTTCACCGGCTGGCAGCTCACCGCCGGGGGCCTCTTCCTGGCGCCGGTGACCTTCCTCGCCGAGGGCGCCCCGCCCGCGATCGACGGCCGCGCGGCGCTCGGCTACCTCTGGCTGGGCCTGGTCGGCGGGCTGCTGACGTACGCCCTGTGGTTCCGGGGGATCGGCGCGCTGCCGGTGACCTCGGTCGCCGTCCTCGGACTGCTCTCGCCGCTCGTCGCTGCCGGTCTCGGCGCGCTCGTCCTCGGCCAGACGCTCGGCCCGGTCCAGCTGGCGGGCTTCGCGCTCGCCCTCGCCTCGGTCGTCGGGGGCCAGCTCCCGGGGCGCGCCCCTGTCGTCCTCCCCACTCCCGTACCGGAAAGGGCCCCTCGATGAGGATCGCCGTTCTCGGAGCCGCAGGCATGGCCGGCTCCCGTGTCGTCACCGAAGCCGCGCACCGGGGCCACGCGCTCCTCGCGGTCTACCGCTCCACCCGCCCGGACACCCTGCCGCCCGGCGTCACCCCGGTGGCGGGCGACGCGGACGACACCGACGCGATGCGCGCCCTGTTCGACGGGGCCGACGCGGTGGTGGCCGCGACCCGTCCGCCCCAGGGGCGCGAGCACACCATCGCGGCGACCACGACCGCGCTGCTCGACGCGGCGGCGAAGACCGGGACGCGCGTCCTGGTGATCGGCGGCGCGGGCCCGCTGGCGGTCCCCGGGCAGCCCGGGCGGCTGGTGGTGGACGACCCCGCGTACGTACCGCCGCAGTGGCGCACGGTCGCCGCCGCCAGCTCCGCCCAGCTCGCCGCCTGCCGGGCGCACCCGGCGGCCGACTGGACCTACGTCAGCCCGCCCGCCGTCCTGGAGCCGGGCCCCCGCACGGGTGCGTACCGCCGGGGCACGACCACCCTCCTCACGGCGGAGGACGGCGCGTCCCGCATCGCGGTGGAGGACCTGGCGGTGGCGGTGCTGGACGAGCTGGAACGGCCGCGCGGGGAGCGGCACTTCACGGTGGGCTACTGAGCGCCGGGGGCGGCCCGCAGCGCGGCGGCGATCCTGTCGTGGATCAGGAAGTCGGCGGGGTCGCGGTTCTCCTTGAGCCGGTCCAGGTCCCCGGGGCCGAACCAGCCGTAATCGCTGATCTTGGCCCACTCCAGGGCGGGGCGGTCCAGGTCGCCGTCGACCTCCACGAGGTAGTCCGCCTCGTGGCGCAGCCCGCCGCCGTCGTCGCCGGTCCAGCTGGTGACGCCGAGCAGGGTCCGGAGCCTGCGCAGGCGCCATCCCGTCTCCTCGGCCACCTCCCGGGCGAGGGCGGTCAACAGGGTCTCGCCGGGCTCCACATGGCCGCCCACGATGTCCCAGCAGCCGGGGAACAGCCGTTGGCGGGGGCCGCGCTTCTGCGCGAAGGCGCGGCCCTGTCCGTCGAGGATCACCGCGCCGACGGCCCACGTCTCGCCGTCGGCGGGGACCGGGACGTCGACGCCGGGGTCGACCAGGACGTCCGGGCCCGGCGCGCCGGGCCCCTGGTCCGCCGGGGTCACGGCCCCGCCCGCAGGACCTCCGCGACGACCGGGCCCGCCGCGTCGCCGCCGTGGCCGCCGGACTGGACCAGCGCCGCGGCCGCCAGGTCGTTGCTGAAGCCGGTGAACCAGCTGTCGGAGGTGGCGTGGCCGTCGACCTCCGCCGAGCCCGTCTTGGCGCCCTTGTCGCCGCCGACGCTCGCCATGGCCTGGGTCCCGGTGCCCTCGGGGCGGTCGCGGTGTAGCGCAGCATCTCCTTGAGCTGGCCGGAGACGCCGGGCGGCAGCGGGGTCGCGGTGGCGAAGGTCCGGTTGTCCAGGGACTGCGCCACGATGAACGGCTGCCGGAAGCGGCCGTTGACGGCGGTGGCGGTCACCGAGGCCATGTTGAGCGGGTTCATCTGGATCTTGCCCTGGCCGATGAACGAGGCGGCGGTCTCGGCGCCTGAGGACTCGGGGACCTTGCCGTCGACGGTGGCGATGCCCGTCTGCCAGTTCCGGCCGATGCCGAAGTACTGCTCCGCCTCGACGGCCAGTGCGGTGTCCCGCTTGTCCTTCAGGGGCGCGACCGGCTTGATGAAGGCGGTGTTGCACGACCGCGCGAAGGCCGTCTTCAGGGTCGCGCTCGGCATCGAGAAGTTGTCCAGGTTGTGGAAGGTGACACCCTCCCAGCTCACCTGGGACGGGCACGCCACGGCACTGTTCGCACTGCCCAGGCCATTCTGGATGATCATCGCGGACGTGATGATCTTCATCGTCGAGCCGGGAGCCACCGCACCGCTGCGGGACGTCTCAAAGCCGGTCGGCGGGTTGTTGGCGATCGCCCGGATCGCGCCCGTCGACGGCTCGACGGCGGCGACCGACGCCTTCTCGAACTTCTTCACGCCCCGCTCGGCCGCCGCCTGCACCTTCGCGTCCAGCGTCGTCTCCACCCGGCCCGACTTGCCCTTGACCAGGGTCAGCAGCGTCTTGTTCACCCCGTCGGCGTTCGCGCTGTTGATCCAGGTCTCGATGCCCGTCGTGCCGCCGGCCTTCTCGCCGTACTTCTTGCGCAGCTCGTCCAGGATGCCGGCGAGCGACGGGTACTTCTCCTTGGTGAGCACCTGCCCGTTGCGGTCGACCGCCTCGATCGACGCGGTGGAGGACTCGCCGGTCTCCAGCGACTCGCCCTTGGCGAGGTCCGGGTGGATGACGGAGGGTTCCCAGTCCACCAGCGGGCGGCCCGTGGTCAGTCCGCGTACGACGGTGAGCTTCGAGGCGTACGACCAGGACTTCGTCGCGCCCTTGTACGAGACGGTCGCCTTCACGGTGTACGGGACCGTCGAGCCGGTCGCCCTGCCCGGGGTGATCACGGCCTTGGTGACGTGCGCCGTGTCGCTGTAACCGGTCAGCGCGGTCTCCGCGTCCGCCTTGTTGTTGGTGAGCGCCGCCGCGACCGTCCCCTCGCCCTCCGCCCAGGCGGCGAGGAACTTCTTCGAGGTGTCGGCGATCTCCTCCTTGGTGACCGGACCCGACCTCACCTCGGAGGAGTCGGCGGCCGTGCTCGTGTTGCCGCCGACACCGCTGTCCCCGAGCCCGTCCAGGATGTTGTACGCCCCGTACCCCACCCCGCTCAGCACGAGTGCGAACACCCCGCCGACTATGCCTACCTTCGCCCCACTGCGCATTCCCTTACGTCCCCATCCCCCGGAGCCTGCTTCTTGAACACGTTCAAGAAGGCTGTACGGGGCACCCTACGGGACCGTAGTGACAGGAGTACCGGTTGTTATCGGAATGCGACGCGGACATGCCGTGAATGGCGGGATGGGGCCGCTCAGATCCAGGTGTCCAGCCACATCCGGTCGCGCCACGCGTCCTCCGGGATCGGCGTCCCCGTGAACAGCGGCCAGAAGTAGATGAAGTTCCAGATGATCAGCAGCACCAGGACCCCGGCCGCTACCGCGCCCAGCGTCCGCCGCCGCTCCCCGGAGGGGTCGGGTTTCGCGAGCCCGAGTTCGTACCGCGGTCCCGTCTCCGCCGCCGGCCCCAGCATCGCGCCGATCATCATCGACACCGCCAGGCACAGGAACGGCACGAACACGACCGCGTAGAACAGGAAGATCGTGCGCTCCTGGTACAGGAACCACGGCACCCACCCCGCGGCCACCCCGCAGGCGATCGCGCCCGCCCGCCAGTCGCGGCGGAAGATCCAGCGCCACAGCACGTACACCAGGGCGAAGCAGGCCGCCCACCACAGCAGCGGTGTCCCGAGCGCCAGCACCTCGCGGGAGCACTTCCCGGTCACCGACTCGGCGCAGCCGTTCTGCTCCTCGTAGAAGTACGAGACCGGCCGGCCCAGCACGATCCAGCTCCACGGGTTGGACTGGTACGTGTGCCCGGACGTGAGGTGCACATGGAAGTCGTACACCTGGTGCTCGTAGTGCCACAGGCTGCGCACCCAGTCCGGCAGCCAGGTCCAGCTGCCGCCCTTGCCGTCCGTCGTCGCCCAGTCCCGGAAGTAGCCGTGCCGGTCCGGCGAGTTCCGGACGATCCAGCCCGTCCAGGACGCGAGGTACGTGGCCAGCGCGACCGGGACCACCGAGACGAACGCCGGGAGCACGTCCCGCAGCAGCACCGCCGTGTACGGGCGCACGGCCCCGGCGGTGCGGCGCGCGCCCGCGTCCCACAACACCGTCATCAGGCCGAACGCGACCATGATGTACAGGCCGTTCCACTTCGTCGCGGCGGCCAGGCCCAGCGAGACACCGGCAGCGATCCGCCAGGGCCGCCAGCCCAGGCGCAGGTGCTCGGCGACCTTGGTGTCCGGGCGCAGCACCCCGTCCTCGTCCACCGGCAGCGCCGCCGCGAGCCGGCGCCTGGCCCAGTCGCGGTCGATCAGCAGGCAGCCGAACGCGGCCAGCACGAAGAACATCAGCACCAGGTCGAGCAGCGCGGTGCGGCTCATCACGAAGTGCAGCCCGTCCACCGCGAGCAGCGCGCCCGCCAGGCAGCCGAGGAACGTCGAGCGGAACAGCCTGCGGCCGATCCGGCACAGCATCAGCACCGACAGCGTGCCGAGCACGGCGACCATGAACCGCCAGCCGAACGGCGTGAACCCGAACAGCTGCTCGCCGAGCCCGATGATCCACTTGCCGGCCGGCGGGTGCACCACATACCCGGGATCGGTCGGCACGGGCACCTGCGAGGGGTCGTTCAGGATCAGCTTGTCGACGTCCTTGGGCCACGCCCCCTCGTACCCCTGGTTGATCAGCGCCCAGGAGTCCTTCGCGTAATACGTCTCGTCGAATATCACCGCGTGCGGGCTGCCCAGCTTCCAGAAGCGCAGCACCCCCGCGACCGCCGCGACCAGCAGCGGACCGCCCCACGCCGCCCAGCGCACCAGCCGGTCCGCGAGCAGCGGCGGCACGCCGAGCACCGCCCACAGCTGGTTCCCGGGCCGGGTGTACGGCGGGTTCAGCCGCTCCCGCAGCCCGATTCCGGGGCGCGGGGAATGGCCGAAGCGGCGCAGCCGCCGCTGCCAGGAGGTCGGCTCCGGGCCGTGCTGTTCCCCGGCGTCTTGGCCCTGCCGGGCTTCGGGCGCAGTACTCGTCACCGCGCCATCGTAGGGAACGCGTCTGTGGGAGAGGTGTTGCCCGTGCGGGAGGATGGGGCTTGTGACTGGAACGACTGGAACGCTCGTGCTCGCAGGGACCCCCATCGGCGACCTGGCGGACGCCCCGCCCCGCCTCGCCGCCGAGCTGGAGGCGGCCGATGTGATCGCCGCCGAGGACACCCGCAGGCTGCGGCGGCTGACCCAGGGGCTCGGCGTCCACACCACGGGACGCGTCGTCTCGTACTTCGAGGGCAACGAGTCCGCCCGTACGCCGGAACTCGTCGAGGCCCTGGCCGGCGGGGCCCGGGTGCTGCTGGTCACGGACGCCGGGATGCCGTCCGTCTCCGACCCCGGCTACCGGCTGGTGGCCGCCGCCGTGGAGCGGGACATCCGGGTCACCGCCGTGCCCGGCCCGTCCGCCGTGCTCACCGCGCTCGCGCTGTCCGCGCTGCCGGTGGACCGGTTCTGCTTCGAGGGCTTCCTGCCGCGCAAGGGCGGCGAACGCCTCTCCAAGCTCCGCGAGGTCGCCCGCGAGCCCCGCACGATGGTCTTCTTCGAGGCCCCGCACCGCCTGGACGACACCCTCGCCGCGATGGCCGAGGTCTTCGGCGCCGAGCGGCGGGGCGCGGTGTGCCGCGAGCTGACCAAGACGTACGAGGAGGTCAAGCGCGGGCCGCTGGGCGAGCTCGCCGCCTGGTCGGCCGCCGAGCAGGTACGCGGCGAGATCACCGTCGTGGTCGAGGGCGCGCCCTCCGGCGGGGAGGAACTGGACGCGGAGGAGCTGGTGCGCAGGGTGCGGGTGCGCGAGGAGGCGGGGGAGCGGCGCAAGGAGGCGATCGCCGCCGTCGCCACCGAGGCCGGCCTGCCCAAACGCGAGGTGTTCGACGCCGTCGTGGCGGCAAAGAATGCCGCTCGGACCGGCCACGACGACGGCAAAGGACTATCGTGAAAAGCAAAGCGAGAGCCGCGTACCGGCCCCTTTGACCACGAGAAGGCCAAAACCGCTCCAACACTCGACAGGGCCCGGTGCGCTCCCGCCGGTGAAGGCGTCCACTGGAAGACAGGGCGCATTCCCCGGAGTGCTTGTCCGACGGACAAGAGGAGCAGGCATGAGCGACATCACGGCAGCCACCGCACACGAGGCATACGCCTTCGCCTGCATGAGGTGCGGACACGGGTGGGAGCAGGCGTACGAGATAGAGCACCACACCGACGCGTCCGGCCACGCGTACGTGGTCTACAAGGCGGACGGCGAACGGGTGCCCTCGCCCCTGTCCACCCCGACCTGCGCCAACTGCGGCGGGCACGTCGTGCGGATCATGCGGGCCGGGCGGGTCTCCAACATCCAGCGGTTCCTGTACAACCAGAACCGCTCCCAGCCCGCGGCCGGGCCGCTGGTCCCCGAGGAGCCGGCCGAGGAGCCCGTGGCGGCGACCGCCGTCCCGTCCGCCGGCCACCACTGGCACCTCTCCGACCTGCTGCACCCGTTCCGCAAGTGACCGCGTGACCGCGTGACCGCGTAGGCCAGTGCGCCGCGGTCCTCGTACGATCGTGGCCATGAGCCGCAGCGAAGCCCCGCCCCTGCCGGAACCCCTCCGGGTGCCGGTCGCCGATTCGCACACCCACCTGGACATGCAGGACGGCACCGTCGAGGAGGGCCTTGCCAGGGCCGCCGCGGTGAATGTGACGACCGTGGTCCAGGTGGGCTGCGACGTGAAGGGGTCCCACTGGGCCGCCGAGACCGCCGCCGCGCATGCCAACGTGCACGCGGCGGTGGCCCTCCACCCCAACGAGGCGCCGCGCATCGTGCACGGCGATCCGGACGGCTGGTCGCGGCAGGGGGCGCGCGAGGCGGGCGGTACGGCCGCGCTGCACGAAGCGCTCGCCGAGATCGACGCGCTGGCCGCGCTGCCGCACGTACGCGGGGTCGGCGAGACCGGCCTCGACTACTTCCGTACGGGCCCCGAGGGCATGGCCGCCCAGGAGGAGTCCTTCCGGGCCCACATCGAGATCGCCAAGCGGCACGGCAAGGCCCTCGTCATCCACGACCGCGAGGCCCACGCGGACGTCCTGCGCATCCTCGCGGACGCGGGGGCGCCCGAGCGGACCGTCTTCCACTGCTACTCCGGCGACGCGGACATGGCCCGGGTCTGCGCGGAGGCCGGCTACTTCATGTCGTTCGCCGGCAACATGACCTTCAAGAACGCCCAGCCCCTGCGCGACGCGCTGGCGGTCGCCCCGCTGGAACTGGTCCTGGTCGAAACGGACGCCCCGTTCCTGACCCCCGCCCCGTACCGGGGACGCCCCAACGCGCCGTACCTGATCCCGGTCACGCTGCGGGCGATGGCGGCGGTGAAGGGCCTGGACGAGGACGTGCTGGCGGAGGCGATCGCGGACAACACGGCCAGGGCGTTCGACTACTGAGCGGCGAGAGCGATCTGTAAAGCGCTTTACGCTTTACAGGTGAGCAGCACTGAGCCCGACGCCCTTCTGGGCCCCGCAGACATCCGCGAACTCGCCGACGCCCTCGGCGTACGCCCCACCAAGCAGCGCGGGCAGAACTTCGTCATCGACGCCAACACGGTCCGGCGGATCGTGCGCACGGCGGAGGTCCGGCCGGACGACGTGGTGGTCGAGATCGGGCCGGGGCTCGGCTCGCTGACCCTCGCGCTGCTCGAAGTCGCCGACCGGGTCGTCGCCGTCGAGATCGACGACGTGCTCGCGGCGGCCCTGCCCGCCACCGTCGCCGCCCGGATGCCCGCCCGCGCCGACCGCTTCGCGCTGGTGCACTCGGACGCCATGCTCGTACGCGAACTGCCGGGACCGCCGCCCACGGCGCTGGTCGCCAACCTGCCGTACAACGTCGCCGTCCCGGTGCTGCTCACCGTGCTCGACCGCTTCCCCAGCATCGAGCGCACGCTCGTCATGGTGCAGGCGGAGGTCGCGGACCGGCTGGCCGCCCGGCCGGGCAACAAGGTCTACGGCGTGCCGTCGGTGAAGGCCAACTGGTACACGGACGTCAAGCGCGCCGGGTCCATCGGCCGCAAGGTCTTCTGGCCCGCCCCGAACGTGGACTCCGGGCTCGTCTCGCTGGTCCGCCGCGCGGAACCCGTGGCGACGACCGCGAGCAAGGAAGAGGTCTTCGCGGTTGTGGACGCGGCCTTCGCGCAGCGCCGCAAGACGCTGCGCGCGGCACTCGCGGGCTGGGCCGGCTCCGCACCGGCCGCCGAGGCCGCCCTGGTCGCGGCGGGCATCTCGCCGCAGGCGCGCGGGGAGTCCCTGACGATCGAGGAGTTCGCGGCGGTCGCCGAGAACAAGCCCGCCACCGACGAGAACGGGAGTGACCGGTGAGCGTCACCGTACGGGTCCCCGCCAAGGTCAACGTCCAGCTCTCGGTGGGCGCCGCGCGCCCCGACGGCTTCCACGACCTGGCCAACGTCTTCCTCGCCGTCGGCCTGTACGACGAGGTCACCGTCGCCCCCGCCGACCGCCTGCGCATCACCTGCTCCGGGCCGGACGCGGCCCAGGTCCCGCTGGACGCGTCGAACCTCGCGGCCCGGGCGGCCTCCGCGCTGGCCGCGCGCCACGGCATCGCGCCCGACGTGCACATCCACATCGACAAGGACATCCCGGTCGCCGGCGGCATGGCGGGCGGCAGCGCGGACGGGGCCGGCGCCCTGCTGGCCTGCGACGCGCTGTGGGGGACCGGCACCCCGCGCGAGGACCTGCTCGCCCTCTGCGCCGAGCTGGGCAGCGATGTGCCGTTCAGCCTGGTCGGCGGCGCCGCGCTCGGGACCGGCCGGGGCGAGCGGCTGACCCCGGTCGAGGTCGGCGGCACCTTCCACTGGGTGTTCGCGGTGGCCGACGGCGGGCTCTCCACCCCGGCGGTGTACCGCGAGTTCGACCGCCTGACCGAGGGCACCCGCGTCCCGGAACCCGTGGCCTCGGACGCCCTCCTCGACGCGCTGCGCTCGGGCGACCCGAAGGCCCTGGCCGCCACCCTGAGCAACGACCTCCAGGCCCCCGCGCTCTCCCTGCGCCCGTCCCTCGCCGCGACCCTGGCGGCGGGCACGGAGGCGGGCGCGCTGGCGGCCCTGGTCTCGGGCTCGGGCCCGACGACCGCGTTCCTCACGGAGGACGAGGCGACGGCCCGCAAGGTGGCCGCCGCCCTCACCGCGTCCGGCACCTGCCGCACGGCGCGCACGGCGGCCTCCCCGGCCCCGGGGGCCACGGTCCTCTAGGGCCTTCAGCCCACCCGTACCGACGCCTTCGCCAGCTCGTACGCCGGCAGCATGCCCTCATGCTGGTCCGCGTCCAGGCCGCCCAGGTGGACCACGACCGGGCCGTCGGGGGTGGCGAGCGCGAAGGCGTGGGCGGGGCGGTTCTCGTCCATGAGGTCGCTGTGGGCCGTGTAGACCACCTCGGTCAGGCGCTGCCCGCCGCTCGCGACCTCCTTGTACGCGGCCCCGGAGGCGTTCACGTCCGCCCCGACGAAGCCCTTCAGCGCCTCGCGCGGGGTCACGGTCGTGGTCGCCGCCCGCCACACCCGCAGGAAGCCGACGTGCCCGGCCGGCTTCGCGTCGATCTCGCAGGCCAGGGTGACCGGGCCCTGCTCGGCCAGCTCGGCGAAGTCCGAGTCCGGGTCGATCTCGACGGCCTTCGGCTTCCAGTCCGCCGCCAGGTCGAAGGTCACCGGCAGCTCGCAGCCGGAGCCCGCGCCGCCGACCGTGCCGCCCTTGGCCGCGGTCCTCACCGCGGGCGCCGCGGACTTCTCCGGCTTCGCGTCCCCGCCGGAATCCGCCTCCGACGAGCAGCCGGTCAGCGCGGACGCGGCCAGCAGGACGGGCACCAGCCCGCGAACCGTACGACGTGTCATGGCAGTCCCCACCCCTTGATCGATGCGCGCAAGGTACACCGGGCCCGTACGGGCGCTCGTACGGAGGTCCGTGCGGCGGCGACTACGCTGGAAGGCCGGAGTCTTCCTCGCAGCTGGAGCGTTCGTGGCCGTCAACCTCATCAATGTCGAGCAGGTCAGCAAGGTGTACGGCACCCGTGCCCTGCTCGACGGTGTCTCCCTCGGCGTCTCGGAGGGGGACAGGATCGGCGTCGTCGGCCGCAACGGCGACGGCAAGACGACCCTGATCCGGATGCTCGCCCGGCTGGAGGAGGCGGACACCGGCCGCGTCACGCACAGCGGCGGGCTGCGCCTCGGCGTGCTCACCCAGCACGACTCGCTGGACCCCCAGGCGACCATCCGCCACGAGGTGATCGGCGACCTCGCCGACCACGAGTGGGCGGGCAGCGCCAAGGTCCGCGACGTGCTCACCGGCCTCTTCGGCGGGCTCGACCTGCCGGGCTTCCAGAACGGCCTGGACACCGTCATCGCCCCGCTCTCCGGCGGCGAGCGGCGCCGCATCGCGCTCGCCAAGCTGCTCATCGCCGAGCAGGACCTGATCGTCCTGGACGAGCCGACCAACCACCTCGACGTCGAGGGCATCGCCTGGCTCGCCGGCCATCTGCGCGCCCGCCGGTCCGCCCTGGTCTGCGTCACCCACGACCGCTGGTTCCTGGACCAGGTCTGCACCCGCATGTGGGACGTGCAGCGCGGCACGGTCCACGAGTACGAGGGCGGCTACAGCGACTACGTGTTCGCCCGCGCCGAACGGGAGCGGATCGCCGCGACCGAGGAGGCCAAGCGGCAGAACCTGATGCGCAAGGAGCTGGCCTGGCTGCGGCGCGGCGCCCCCGCCCGTACCGCGAAGCCCCGCTACCGCATCGAGGCCGCCAACGAGCTGATCGCGGACGTGCCGCCGCCGCGCGACACCAGCGAGCTGATGAAGTTCGCCAACGCCCGGCTCGGCAAGACCGTGTTCGACCTGGAGGACGTCACCGTCCAGGCGGGCCCCAAGACCCTGCTCCAGCACCTCACCTGGCAGCTCGGCCCCGGCGACCGCATCGGCCTGGTCGGGGTCAACGGCGCCGGCAAGACCTCGCTGCTGCGGGCGCTCGCCGAGGCCGCCCGCAGCGAGGGCGAGGTCCAGCCGGCCGCCGGGCGGATCGTCGTCGGCAAGACCGTCCGGCTCGCCTACCTCTCCCAGGAGGTCCACGAGCTGGACCCGAACCTCCGCGTGCTGGAGGCCGTCCAGCAGGTGCGGGACCGGGTGGACCTCGGCAAGGGCCGCGAGATGACCGCCGGACAGCTCTGCGAGCAGTTCGGCTTCGCCAAGGAGAAGCAGTGGACGCCCGTCGGCGACCTCTCCGGCGGCGAGCGGCGCCGGCTCCAGATCCTGCGGCTGCTGATGGACGAGCCCAACGTCCTCTTCCTGGACGAGCCGACCAACGACCTCGACATCGAGACCCTGACCCAGCTGGAGGACCTGCTCGACGGCTGGCCCGGCTCCATGATCGTGATCTCCCACGACCGGTTCTTCATCGAGCGCACCACGGACCGGGTCATGGCCCTCCTCGGCGACCAGGCGCTGCGGATGCTGCCGCGCGGCATCGACGAGTACCTGGAGCGCAGGCAGCGCCAGGCCGAGACGGCGGTGCCCGCCGCCCCGGCCGCCGAGCGGTCCGCCGCCCCGGCGGCGCCCGCGGTCTCCGCGCAGGCGGCCCGCGCGGCCAAGAAGGAGCTCCAGAAGGTCGAACGGCAGCTGGAGAAGATGTCGTCGCGCGAGACGACCCTGCACGCGCAGATCGCCGAGAACGCCACGGACTTCGAGAAGGTGGCGAAGCTCGACGCGGAGCTGCGGGAACTGGTCGCGGAGCGGGACGTGTTGGAGATGCGCTGGCTGGAACTGGCCGAGGACGCCTGAGCGTCGTTACGCATGGGGCGGGTGGTACAAAGAAACCTGCCCGGTGCGGGCCACGACCGTGCCGCTTTCACCACAGGGGGACGGGTCCGATGAGCCAGCCGCCCGGACAGCAGCCGCCGCAGGGCGAGTTCGGAGCACCGTACGATCCGGCGACCGGCAGCCCGTACGGACAGCAACAGCAACAGCCCGGCTACGGCTATCCGCCGCAGGGCTACGGACCGCCCCGGCCGGGCCCGTACACGCAGCCGGGGCTGCACCAGATGCCCACCCAGCAGCAGTACCCGGCGCCCACGCCGCCCCCCGGCGGGCGGTTCCGGGGCCGGACCGCGAAGATCGTCGGGGCCGTGGTCGCCGTCGCGCTCCTCGCGGGCGGCGGGATCTGGTTCGCCACCGGCGGCGGGGACGACGACAAGCCGCTCGCCGGGCCGACCCACTCCGCGAAGCCCACGGTGGCGCCGTCGCCGACCAAGAGCGGGGCCACCGGGGAGCCGGTGGTCAGCCCGGAGGAGGAGGCCCGGACCATCAACGCCGGCGCCGAGCCCGGCGAGGCGAAGGTCGCCTGGATCCAGAAGGGCGGCATCGACCTGCCGCGCAACGGCGAGGACCAGTTCGGCCCCTGGTTCGCCGGGGACGTCGTCGTCCGGGCGCTGTTCAACACGGTCTCCGGCTACTCGGTCTCCGACGGCACCCGGCGCTGGAACCTCCGGCTGCCGTCCAAGATGTGCGCGGCGCCCTCGCAGCCCACCACCGACGGCAGGATCGTCCTCGGGATCAGGCACGACACCGCTGAGGACGCCGAGTGCGACACCCTCCAGATGGTCGACCTGAGGACCGGCAAGGCCGGCTGGCACAAGTCGTACGTCCGCAAGGGCGTCTGGGACGGCCTCTCCGACCTCGCGATGGCCATCAACGGCGACACCGTCACCGTCGGGCGCACCGGTCGCACCGAGGGCTTCCGGGTCAGCGACGGCAAGCAGCTCTTCGGTGAACGGCCCGGGAAGTGCCAGCCGTTCGGCCTCGCCAGCGGACCGGTCGCCATCGCCGCGGTCAGCTGCCACACCGCCGACGACCAGTACAAGGACCATCAGCTCCAGCGGATCGACCCCGCCACCGGCAAGGCGCTGTGGACGTACAAGCTGAAGAAGGACTGGGAGGTCGGGCAGATCTACTCGGTCAGCCCGCTCGTCGTCTCGCTGAAGCACCCGGAGAAGTGGGCCGTCCTCGTCCTCAACGCCGACGGCAGCTACCGCTCCCAGCTCTCCGGCGGACCGGGGGACTACCAGGTCGAGTGCGAGCGGGACCTGATGTCCCTCGGCCGGAATTTGGACAACTGCGTGGGCGTGGCCGCCGACGCGAACACCTTCTACATGAGCACCGACCACGGCGAGCTCGGAGCCACCCAGGCCAACAAGATCGTGGCGTTCGACCTGTCCACCGGGAAGTTCCGCTGGTCGGCCGACGCACCGGGCGGCCAGGCCGCCACCCCGCTGCGCACCGAGGGCGGCAAGCTGCTGATGTACGTCCACGCGGCCAAGGGCAAGGGCGGCGGGATCGCCACCCTCCCCTCCACCGGCGGCACCCCGCGGTTCGTGCAGCGCCATCCGGCGTCCGGCGCCGACCTGGAGCGCGGCATCTTCGAACCGCGCGTCGCGTACACCGGCGGACGCGCCGTGCTGACGCCCTCGCGGCTCAGCGGCATCGAGGGCGACGACGAGGTGGAGGCGCGCTCCGTGGTGGTCTACGGCGGCTGACGGTCCGAAGCATCACAGCGGCATCACGGCCCGGTCCTCCCTTGGGAACAGGGGCGGACCGAACCGGGAGGCGCCCTCGGGCGGGTGGTAGAAAGAAGTCCCGCTCGACTGACGTGACACTGCGGGATCCATGCCCGATTCGCTCCATTCCGTTGTGTTCCAGGGGGCCTTGCCCCCGGTGCCGGCGGGATCGCGGGGGAGTCCGGAACGGGCACCGGACCGCACGAAGGGGGACGTGCTGATGACCCAGCCGCCCGGACAGCAACCGCCGCAGGGAGGCTTCGGCGCTCCGCAGGAGCCGCCGCACGGGGTACCGCAGCCGCCCCAGGCCCCGCCGCAGACTCCGCCGCCGCCCCCCGCACCGCCCCAGGCCCCCGCCGCGCCGCCCACCCCGCCGCCCACGCAGCCGGGCTACGGCTACCCGCAGCAGCCCGGCCCGTACGACAAGCCGCAGCAGCCGGGCCCGTACGGCCAGCCCCAGCAGCCCGGCCCCTACGGCCAGCCGCAGCCCGGCCCGTACAACCAGCAGCCCGGTCCCTACGGGCAGCAGCCGGGGCCGTACGGCCAGCAGCCGGGCCCCTACGGCCAGCAGCCGCAGCCCGGTTACGGCTTCCCGCCGCAGCAGCACCCCGGCGGGCCCGTGCCGCCCGGGCCGAACGGACCCGGCGGCGGCAACCCGTTCAAGCGCAAGCCGGCCCTGATCATCGGGGCGGCGGTCGTCGCGCTCCTGGTCATCGGCGGCGGCGTGTACTTCGCGACGAGCGGCGGCGACGGGGACGACGACAAGCCGGTCGCCAAGAAGAGCGAACAGGTGAAGAAGCCGACCGGCTCGCCCACCGTCGACCAGGGCGACGGCAACGGCACCGGCCGGGAGGAGAGCGACGACCTCAACAGCGGCCGCAAGGACGGCGAGGCCAAGGTCCTCTGGCTGCAGAAGAACGATGTCGACCTCCCGCGCAACGGCGCGGACGTCTACGGCCCCTGGATCGTCGGCGACACCATCGTCAAGGGCATGTACCGCACGGTCTCCGGCTACTCGGTCGCCGACGGCAAGCAGGCGTGGACCCTGAAGCTGCCGGCCGACATCTGCTCCGCGCCCGAGCAGACCACCACCGACGGCAAGATCGTCATCGCTATCAAGAACGGCACCACCGACAAGGCCGACTGCTCCGCGCTCCAGCAGATCGACCTCAACACGGGCAAGGCCGGATGGAAGAAGGAGGTCAAGAAGAGCGGCCTCTTCGACATGATGTCCGACCTCTCGATGGCCATCAGCGGCGACACCGTCACGGCCGGCCGCACCGGTGCGTCCAACGCCTTCCGGGTCAGCGACGGCAAGGAGGTCTTCGGCAAGCGGAGCGGCAACTGCCAGCCGTTCGCCTTCGCCGGCGGCGCCAAGCTCATCGCCGCGGTCAACTGCCGCACGGACGACGTCGAGAACCCGCAGCAGGAGATCGAGGAGCTCGACCCGAACACCGGCAAGGCGAAGTGGACCTACAAGCCCGCGCGCGGCTGGGAGGTCGACAAGGTCTACTCGGTGAGCCCGCTCATCGTCTCCCTCACCAAGGGCGACAGCAGCGAGGACAAGAAGTGGAGTGTCCTCGCGCTCCGCGAGAACGGAACGCTGCGCTCCCAGCTGTCCAGCGACAAGGGCGACAAGTTCTCCCCGGACTGCGGCGGCGGCTTCACCATCTTCGGCCAGCAGCTCCAGGGCTGCACCGGCGTCGCGGCCGACGCCAACACCTTCTACATGTCCACCACGGACGACAACGGCGGCTCCGCCCGCACCAACAAGGTCGTCGCGTTCAACCTGAACACCGGCAAGACGAAGTGGAAGGCGAACGCGCCCGCCGAGGCGACCATGAAGCCGCTCGGCATGGAGGGCGGCAACGTCCTGCTCTACGTCGAGGGCGGCTACGGCAAGGGCGGCGGCATCGCCACCCTCTCCCCGGCCGGCGGCAGCCCGAAGATGATTCTCAAGCACCCGGACTCCACCTCGGAGATCGAGCGCTCCTTCTACAACCCGAAGATCCAGTACGTGGACGGGCGTTCGTTCATCGCGAGCGGGCGGGTCAGCGCGAGCAACGACAAGGAAGAGCTGGAGACGAAGACCCTGATGGCCTTCGGCAACTGAGGCTCCCCCCACCCGGACGAACCCGACCGCCCCCTTCCCCGAGGTACGCAACGCCATGACCCAGCCGCCCCAGCAGCCGCCCAACGACCCGCCCCAGGGCGGCTTCGGCGCGCCGCAGGACCCGCCGCCCGGCGGGTTCGGCGCCCCGCAGGACCCGCCCTCCGGCGGTTTCGGCGCGCCGACCCCGCCGCCGCCCCCCGGCCCGCCCCAGCAGCAGCCCGGCTACGGCTTCCCGCAGGGCCAGCCGCCCCAGCCGCCCACCCAGCCGGGCTACGGCTTCCCGCAGCAGGGCCAGCCGCCCCAGCCGCCCACCCAGCCCGGCTACGGCTTCCCGCAGCAGGGCCAGCAGCAGCCGTACGGCTACCCGACCGCCCCGATGCAGCCGGCCTACCCGACGCCGCCGCAGGGCGGGGCGGGGGCGGGAAGAAGTTCTCCACCCAGGCCCAGATCATCGTCGCGGCCGTGGTCGCGGTCGCCCTGATCGTCGGCGGCGGCATCTGGTACGCCTCCAGCGGCGGGGACGGCAAGAAGGACGAGGCGGGCTCCTCCGCCGGTACCTCGGGCGAGAACAAGGGCGGCAAGGGCGACGACGGCGGGAAGGGCGGTGGCACCGGCGGCAAGGAGAAGGCCCCGGCGAACGTCGACTCGACCGTCGGCTTCCAGCTCCCGCAGCCCAAGGTCACCGACGTCACCACCGTCGACGGCTCCTGGGTCACCGACAAGGTGTATGTGAAGTCGGGCATCAACGAGGTCGTCGGCTACGACCTGGACAAGGGCACCAAGGTCTGGTCGATCCCGCTGGACGGCCAGGTGTGCGGCGCGTCGCGGCACATGACCAAGGACTTCAAGACCGCCGTCCTCTTCGAGGAGGGCAAGCGCACGAAGGCCGAGAAGTACCAGCAGTGCACCAAGGTCGGCGCCCTCGACCTGGCCACCGGCAAGCTGCTCTGGAGCAAGTCGGTCGTCGCCTCCAACGGCGGTGACGAACCCATCCGCTTCGACGAGGTCACCCTCAGCGGCACCACGGTCGCCGCCGGCGGCACCCGGGGCGGCGCCGCCTTCAAGCTGGCGGACGGCGCCGAGCTGTGGAAGCCGAAGGTCAGCGCCGACGGCTGCTACGACGCCGGATACGGCGGCGGCGAGGCCCTGGCCGTCGTCCGCAAGTGCGGTACGTACGACGACCCGCAGCTCACCATCCAGGCGCTCAACCCGACGACGGGCGCCCCGCTCTCCTCGTTCAAGATGCCGGACGGCGTCGAGTACGCGAGCATCGTCTCCACCAAGCCGCTCGTCGTCGCGGCCGACGTCGGCGAAACCGCCGGCGACGGCAGCAGCATCTCGGACTTCTTCTCGATCGACGAGACCACCGGCAAGTTGAAGATCCGCATCTCCGCCGACGCCGAGAGGTACGCGGCCAGGTGCGGTTCCACCGAGGTCGAGCAGTGCCAGCACCTCGCCGTCGGCAACAACCGCCTGTACCTGCCGACCGAGGAGCACGAGGGCAGCGGCGAGAGCTTCAGCCGGACCAACGAGATCGTCTCCTTCGACCTCACCACCGGCAAGCAGACCGGCGACCGGGCCGACGCGGGCGAGAAGTTCACGATGTTCCCGCTGCGCATGGACGGCGGCAACATCATCGCGTACCGGGAACCCCCGTACGACAAGGGCGGTGAGGTCGTCTCCATCGACGGCAGCACCTTCAAGCAGACGGTCCTGATGCGCAATCCGTCCGACGAGGCCGTCCGGGACGCGGAGACCAGCTTCTCCGCGGACTACGCGGAGTTCCGGTACGAGCAGGGGCGCTTCTTCATCTCCGAGACGATGATCAGCGCACCGCGCAAGAGCTCGCTGGACGAGAAGGAGTACCTGGTGGTGTCCTTCCGCACCAGCTGAGCGCGCATCACATGTGGGGGTGGAACCGGCCGGTTCCACCCCCACACGCGTATCCGGCCGTGTAACTTGCAGGCCCTGGAGGGCCGGGGGGCCCGTGCCGGTGCGACGGGGGGAACGGTGCGATGGGTGTCCGGCTGATGGTGGTGGACGACCACCGACTGCTCGCCGAGGCGCTGGCCTCGGCGCTGAAACTGCGCGGCCACCGGGTGCTGGCCGCCGCCGCGCCCACCACCGGGGCGGCGGACCTCGTCGTCGGACGGGCCCCGGAGGTCTGCCTGTTCGGCACCGCGTCGCCCGCCGTGCCCGGCACCTTCGACCCGGTCGTCCGCATCCGGCGCGAGCGCCCGCAGACCGCGGTCGTCGTCCTCGGCCCGGTCCCCAGCCCGCGCGGGATCGCCGCAGCCTTCGCGGCCGGGGCCGCCGGGTACGTCCGGCACGACGAGCGGATCGAGGGCGTGGAGCGCGCCATCGCCAAGGCCAGGGCCGGGGAGGCGGCCATCGCGCCCCAGCTCCTCCAGGGCGCCTTCGCCGAACTGCTCGACCCGGTGGCCCAGCCGGACGACGAGGGCCGCAGGCTGCTGCGGCTGCTCACCCCGCGCGAGGTCGAGGTGCTGGTCCGGGTCGCGGAGGGCGAGGACACCCGGCTGATCGCGGCCGGGATGCGGATCGCGCCGAGCACCGCGCGGACGCACGTCCAGCGCGTCCTGATGAAGCTCGGGGTCGGCTCCCGTCTGGAGGCCGCCGCGCTGGCCGCCCGGACCGGGCTGCTGGACCGGGCGGCGGTGACACGCCAGGGGCCGGACCCCGTCGGCTGACGGTGTCCGGCCCTTTCGGCGTAACGGGGTACTAGCTGCCCGGGGTGTCCTCCGGGGCGTGCTCCGGGGCCTGGGCCGGGCGCAGCTTCATCCAGACCAGGAAGAACAGGCCGAGCACCAGCATGGCGATGCCGGTCCAGAGGTTGATGTGGACGCCCTGGGCCTTCTTCAGGTCCTCGTCGGACGGGCTGATCCCGGCGATCGTCACGATGATCCCGTAGACCACGAAGAGGCCGCCGATGATCCGCCGGATGTCGAAGAGGCGGGCCGCCGTGGCGGACTTCTGCTCCAGGTCGGAGACTTCCTTGTGCAGGTCGGACATGGTGGGTTGCTCCGATCAGAACGAGTAGGGGACGTAGCACAGGGCGGCGAGCACGATGGCCCCCCATCCCAGCAGCGCGGGCCTGCGGTACCAGGCGCTGTCGCCCTCCTCGGGCACCTCGGGGGCGCCCGGGGACTCGGTTCCGTAGACGAGGCCGGCGAGTTCGGCCTCGGGCTTGGGAGCGGTGAAGAGCGTGACCGCGATCATGACGACCGCACCGGCGACGAAACCGACGATGGCGGAGACGAAGTTGGCGCCCTGGTCGCTCGGGATGTCGATGACGCCCTGCTTGTAGATGACGAAGTAGTTGACCATCGCGGCCGTGGTGCCCGCGAGCAGGCCCCAGACACCGGACTTCATCGAGGCGCGCTTCCAGAACATGCCGATGATGAACACGACGAAGAGCGGCACGTTGAAGAACGAGAAGAGCGTCTGGAGGTAGCTCATGATGTTCGAGAAGCTGGCGGCGATGAACGCGGTGCCGATGGAGGCCAGCACACCGAGCGCCGTGATCAGCCGGCCGAAGCGCAGGTAGTACGCGTCCGACTCGTCCTTCTTCACGTACCGCGCCCAGATGTCCGTGGTGAACACGGTGTTGAACGAGGAGACGTTGGCGGCCATGCCCGCCATGAACGCGGCCAGCAGACCGGTCACCGCGATGCCGAGCACACCGTTGGGCAGCAGCTCGCGCATCAGCAGCGGGATCGCGTCGTTGTACGTGGTGCCGGAGCCGGCGGCGCCGATGTTCGGCACGACCACGGCGGCGACCAGGCCCGGGATCATCACGGCGAAGACGATGAACATCTTCGGGAAGGCGGCGATCAGCGGGGTGCGCTGGGCGGCCGAGAGGTTCTTCGCGGACAGGGCGCGCTGCACCTCGGCGAAGTTCGTCGTCCAGTAGCCGAAGGAGAGCACGAAGCCGAGGCCGAGGACGATCGTCAGCCAGTTGGCGCCGAGCGGGTTGGCGTCACCGATGCCCGTGCCGCCCCAGGCCGACATGAAGTTGGAGCCGTGCTTCGACGTCAGGGAATCGCTCAGCCCGTCCCAGCCGCCGACGCGCTTGAGCCCCAGCAGGGTCAGCGGGATCAGCGCGGCGAGGATGACGAAGAACTGGAGCACCTCGTTGTAGATCGCGGAGGAGAGCCCGCCGATCGTGATGTAGACCAGCACGAAGAGGCCCGCGACGACGATCGCGACCCACTGCGGCCAGCCGAGGAGCGCCTCCACGACGATCGACAGGGCGTAGAGGTTGACGCCCGCGATCAGGATCGCCGAGAAGGCGAAGAGTATGGAACTCAGCAGGTGCGCGGACTTGTCGAAGCGCTGGAGCAGGAACTCCGGCACCGAGCGCACCTTCGAGCGGTAGTAGAACGGCATCATCACGAGGCCGAGGAAGACCATCGCGGGGATGGCGCCGATCCAGTACCAGTGCACCACCGCGACGCCGTACTGCGCGCCCGTCGCCGCCATGCCCAGGATCTCGGTGGCGCCGAGGTTCGCCGCCACGAAGGCCAGACCGGTCACCCATGCAGGCAGGGACCGTCCGGACAGGAAGAAGTCGAGGCTGGTCTTGACACTCGCCCGGGCGGCGAAGCCGATGCCGAGCACCACGACGAAGTAGATCGCCAGGATCGTGTAGTCGAGCCCGTTCGTGGGGAGCCGGAGCTCTGCTGCCAGATTTTGCATGTGGGGGTCTCGCTTCGTTGCGCGAACTGAACTCGAAGGAAACTACGCTCTTGTGTTCGGAAAGTGAACAGTTCCGAAGAGGTTCTTTGTTTGTTTGTGATCGTATTGCCTAAATCACAGCCTTCAGGCGGCCGTGATCCTCCTCGCACCGCCCGTATGCCCCCGCCGTCGACTCATTGACGCATCTGTTGACTTGTGGTTCATTGTGTTGGCTTATGTTTGGTGGGAGGAGTCTGGTGAAGAAGACGGTTACGACGCTCGCCGACGGCCGGGAGCTGATCTACTACGACAGCCGCGACGACCTCGTGCGCGAGGCCGTCGACCCGCGCCCCCTCGACGCCGTCTCCACCTCGTCCGAGATCCGGCGCGACCCCCTGCTCGGCGACAGCGTGGCCATCGCCTCGCACCGCCAGGGCCGGACCTACCACCCGCCCGCCGACGAGTGCCCGCTGTGCCCCTCGCGCGAGGGCCGGCAGAGCGAGATTCCGGAGCCGGACTACGACGTCGCCGTCTTCGAGAACCGCTTCCCCTCGCTCGCCGGGGACTCCGGCCGCTGCGAGGTCGTCTGCTTCACCTCCGACCACGACGCCTCCTTCGCCGACCTCACCGAGGAGCAGGCGGGGCTCGTCCTGGAGGCGTGGACCGACCGCACCGCGGCCCTGGCCGAGCTTCCGCAGGTCAAGCAGGTGTTCTGCTTCGAGAACCGGGGCGCCGAGATCGGCGTCACGCTCGGCCACCCGCACGGCCAGATCTACGGCTACCCCTTCGTCACCCCGCGCACCGAGCTGATGCTCCGCTCGATGGCCGCCCACCACGCGAAGACCGGCCGCAACCTCTTCGACGACGTGGTCGCCCACGAGGAGGAGGACGGCTCCCGGATCGTGCTCGCCGCCGAGCACTGGATCGCCTTCGTCCCCTACGCGGCCCACTGGCCGTACGAGGTCCACCTCCACCCGCGCCGCCGCGTCGCCGACCTGCGCGAGCTGGACGAGGAGGCGCGCACGGAGTTCCCACAGGTCTATCTGGAACTGTTGCGGCGATTCGACCGGATCTTCGGACCCGGAGAGCCGCCGACCCCGTACATCTCCGCCTGGCACCAGGCGCCGTTCGGGATTCCCGGGCGTGAGGACTTCGGGCTCCACCTCGAGCTTTTCACCATCCGACGGACCTCCGGCAAGCTGAAGTTCCTCGCGGGTTCCGAATCCGGCATGAGCGTGTTCATCAACGACGTGCCGCCGGAGACCGCGGCCCAGCGACTGCGAGAGGTAGCGAGCCAGTGAGCAAGACCCCGAAGAAGTACCTGGTCACCGGCGGCGCCGGTTACGTGGGCAGTGTCGTCGCCCAGCACCTGATCGAGGCCGGCCACACCGTCACGGTCCTGGACGACCTCTCCACCGGCTTCCGTGAGGGCGTCCCGGCCGGGGCCGACTTCATCGAGGGCCGCGTCCAGGACGCCGCGAAGTGGCTCGACTCCTCCTACGACGGGGTCCTCCACTTCGCCGCGTACTCCCAGGTCGGCGAGTCCGTCACCGACCCGGAGAAGTACTGGCTCAACAACGTCGGCGGCTCCACCGCCCTGCTCGCCGCCATGCGCGACGCCGGGGTCCGCACCCTGGTCTTCTCCTCCACCGCGGCCACCTACGGCGAGCCGGTCTCCAGCCCCATCACGGAGGCCGACCCCACCGCCCCGACCAGCCCCTACGGCGCGACCAAGCTCGCCGTCGACCACATGATCACCGGGGAGGCCGCGGCCCACGGCCTGGCCGCCGTCTCGCTGCGCTACTTCAACGTGGCCGGGGCCTACGGCGACTGCGGTGAGCGGCACAGCCCCGAGTCCCACCTCATCCCGCTGGTGCTCCAGGTCGCCCTCGGGCAGCGCGAGTCGATCTCCGTCTACGGCGACGACTACCCGACCCCGGACGGCACCTGCGTCCGCGACTACATCCACGTCGCGGACCTGGCCGAGGCGCACCTCCTCGCCCTCGGTGCCGCGACCCCGGGCGAGCACCTGATCTGCAACCTCGGCAACGGCAACGGCTTCTCGGTCCGCGAGGTCATCGAGACGGTCCGCGAGGTCACCGGCCACCCCGTCCCCGAGACCGCGGCCCCGCGCCGCGCCGGCGACCCGGCCGTCCTCGTCGCCTCCGCCGCCACCGCCAGGGAGCGGCTCGGCTGGCAGCCGTCCCGCGCCGACCTGGCCGGAATCGTCTCCGACGCCTGGACGTTCGCCCGCCGAGAGGAGCCCACCGCACCATGACCGAGGACCACGCAGAGCTGACCGCGTCCTTCACCGCGCTGTACGGAAGCGAGCCCGAGGGGATCTGGGCCGCGCCCGGCCGGGTCAACCTGATCGGCGAGTACACCGACTTCAACGACGGCTTCGTGATGCCGCTCGCCCTCCCGCACACCGCCCGCGCCGCGGTCTCCCGCCGCACCGACGGCGAACTGCGGCTGCACTCCACCGACGTGCCCGGCGGCGTCGTCCGGCTCCGCGTGGACGGGCTGACCCCGCACGAGGGCCACGGCTGGGCCGCCTACCCGGCCGGCGTGGTCTGGGCGCTGCGCGAGGCGGGCCACGAGATCACCGGCGCCGACATCCAGCTGACCTCCACCGTCCCCACGGGCGCCGGGCTCTCCTCGTCCGCCGCACTCGAAGTGGTCACCGCCCTCGCCCTCAACGACCTCTTCGGCCTCGGGCTCGACGCGGCGGAGCTCGCGGTCCTCGCCCAGCGCGCGGAGAACGCGTTCGTCGGCGTCCCCTGCGGGGTCATGGACCAGATGGCGTCCGCCTGCTGCACCGAGGGCCACGCCCTGCACCTGGACACCCGGGACCTCGGCCGCCGCCAGGTGCCCTTCGACCTGGCCGCGCACGGGCTGCGGCTCCTGGTGGTCGACACCCGCGTCAAGCACGCGCTGGGCGACGGGGCGTACGCGGAGCGCCGGGCCGGCTGCGAGGAGGGCGCCCGCCTGCTCGGCATACCCACCCTGCGCGACCTGCCCTACGAGGAGCTGGGCGCCGCCCTGGACCGGCTCGCGGAGTCGGGCGCGGACGAGTCCGTCGTGCGGTACGTGCGCCATGTGGTCGGCGACAACCAGCGCGTCGAGCAGGTCATCGCCCTGCTCGACGCGGGCGACGTGCGCGCGGCCGGCCCGGTCCTCACGGCGGGCCACGTCTCGCTCCGCGACGACCTGCGGGTCTCCTGCGTGGAGCTGGACCTCGTGGTCGAGGCGGCCAACGCGGCCGGGGCGCTCGGGGCGCGGATGACCGGGGCGGCTTCGGCGGCTCGGCGATCGTGCTGGTCGAGGAGGAGCGGGCGGACGCGGTCACCAAGTCCGTCCTGGAGGCGTTCACCGCGGCCGGCTACGGCACCCCGGGCGTCTTCCCGGCGGTGCCGTCGGCGGGGGCGCGCCGGCTGGTCTGACGGGGGTCAGCGCAGTTCCTTGGTGAGGGTGAACTCCGTGACGCCCGGCGGGAAGTCCTCGACCTGTCCGCGCACCTCGTACCCCTGCTTCCGGTAGAAGCCGGGGGCCTGGAAGTCCCAGGTCTCCACCCGGGAGCGGAGGCAGGCCCGGTCCTCCCGGGCCACCCGTTCCGCCTCGGCGAGCAGCCGCGCGCCGAGGCCGGAACCCCGGTGCGCGGTATCGACCCACAGCAGCTCCAGATGGAGCCAGCTCGCCCAGGTCCGGGCCGCGAGACCGCCCGCGAGGCGCCCCTCCGCGTCCAGCGCCCAGACGTGCAGCGGCGCCTCCTGCGCGTCCGGCATGCCGCGCAGGGCGCTCATGTGCGGTGAGCGCGCGGTGTTGTCGTCCCGCAGCAGCCGGTGCAGCTGGGCACGCCGTTCCTTGTCCACTTCTGTCTCAAGATGGAACATGCGCCCCACCCTAGGGCGCACCCCTGGACAACTTCCGCCAATTACCTTCTCCCCGGGGCCCCCGCCCGTACGCTGAGCGCGGCGGGGGGCCTGCTTCGGGTGCTCCCGTCACACACAGCATGGGGGTGCCTGTGGCCCGTATCCGGGTTCTCGTGGTGGACGACCACCGGATCTTCGCCGAATCGCTGGCCGCCGCGCTGGCGGCCGAGCCGGACGTCGAGGTGGCCGCGGCCGGCAGCGGCCCGGCCGCGCTGCGCTGTCTGGAGCGCGCGGCGGCCGAGGGCCGGGGATACGACGTGCTGCTGGCCGACGCGGAGCTGGGCGCCGCCGCCGTGCCCGCCCCGCGCCCCGGCCCGGGACCCGGCCCGGCCGGTCCGGTCGACGGGATCGCCCTGGTCGGCGCGGTCCGCGCGGCGCGTCCCTCGGTCCGTACGGTGGTGCTCGCCGAGAAGGACGACCCGGCCCGGGCCGCGCTCGCCCTCAAGGCCGGGGCCTGCGGCTGGGTCGCCAAGGACAGCTCGCTGCAACGGCTCCTCGCGGTGATCCGGGGGGTGCTGCGCGACGAGACGCATCTGCCCGCCGCGCTGCTGACGGGGGTGCTGCGCGAGCTGCTGGCCGACCGCAAGCACCGCACGGAGAGCGAGAAGCTGGTCGAGTCGCTGACCCCGCGCGAGCGCGAGGTGCTGCGGTGCATGGTGGCGGGCCTGGGCCGCAAGGCGGTCGCGGAGCGGCTGTTCCTCTCCCCGCACACCGTGCGCACCCACATGCAGAACGTGCTGGGGAAGCTGGGCGTGCACTCGACGCTGGCCGCCGTGGCGCTCGCCAGACGCGCGGGCGTCGGCCCGGTCGACCTGGCCCAGGAGCCGGGGCTAACCGGGGATGTTGTCGAACGGGGCGGTCAACTGGCGTAGCAGCCCGGCCAGTTCGGCGCGCTGCTGACGGGACAGCTCGCCGAGGATGGCGCGCTCCTGGGCGAGGAGGCCCGCCAGGGACTGGTCGGCCTTGTCGCGGCCCTCGGCGGTGAGCCGGACGAGGACGCCGCGCCGGTCGCTGGGGTCGGGCAGCCGCTCGACCAGGTTCTTCTTGGTGAGCCGGTCGATGCGGTTGGTCATCGTGCCCGAGGTGACCAGCGTCTGGGTGAGCAGCTGGCCGGGGGAGAGCTGATACGGGGCGCCGGCCCGGCGCAGCGAGGTGAGCACGTCGAACTCCCACGGTTCGAGCTGGTGCTCGGCGAAGGCGATGCGGCGGGCCCGGTCGAGGTGGCGGGCCAGGCGGGAGACGCGGCTGAGGACCTCGAGCGGTTCCACGTCGAGGTCGGGGCGCTCGCGGCGCCATGCAGCGACCAGACGGTCGACCTCGTCCTCCATGTGGATCAGTGTAGATGGTCTGTCGACATGAAGTCTCTTGAATTCAAGTGTCTTGACATCAAGATATTGCCTGATCATCCTGGAAACCATGACCGCACCCCTCTGGGACCCGCAGCAGTACCTGCGCCACGCGGACCACCGCACCCGCCCCTTCCACGACCTCCTGGCCCGCGTCCCCGACCCGCCCGGCGCGCCCGCGCCCCGCGTCGCGGACCTCGGCTGCGGCGCCGGCAACGTCACCGCCCTGCTCGCCGCACGCTGGCCGCACGCCAGGATCACCGGCTACGACAACTCCCCGCAGATGCTGGAGAGGGCCCGCGCCCACGCCACGGAGCTGCTGGACTTCACCGAGGCCGACGCGGCCACCTGGGCCCCCTCCGAGCCGTACGGCCTGATCGTCTCCAACGCCCTGCTCCAGTGGGTCCCCGGCCACGCCGACCGCCTGCCGCTCTGGCTGGACGCCCTGCTCCCCGGCGGCACCCTCGCCCTCCAGGTCCCCGGCAACTTCGACCAGCCCTCGCACGTCCTGATGCGCGAACTCGCGGACTCCCCCCGCTGGCGCCCCCGCCTCGGCGGCCTGCTGCGCCACGCGGACGCCGTGCTGAGCCCCGCCGGATACCTGGACGCGCTGACCGGCCCAGGCACCACGGCCGACGTCTGGGAGACCACGTACCTCCACCTGCTCCCGGGCGAGGACCCCGTCCTGGACTGGGTCAAGGGCACCGGCCTGCGCCCCGTCCTCACCGCCCTCGCCGACGACGAGGAGGCCCGGGACGCCTTCCTCGCCGAGTACCGCGACCGGCTGCGCACGGCCTACCCGAAGGGCCCGCACGGCACGGTCTTCCCCTTCCGCCGCATCTTCGCCGTCGCCCACCGGGAGAACCGATGATCGCCTCGCTCGACCACGTCCAGCTCGCCGCCCCCGCCGGCAGCGAGGAAGCCCTGCGCGCGTACTACACGGACGTCCTCGGCATGACGGAGATCCCGAAGCCGCCGGTGCTCGCGGCCCGGGGCGGCTGCTGGTTCGCCGCCGGGCCGGTCCAGCTGCACCTGGGCATCGAGGCGGACTTCCGCCCGGCCCGCAAGGCCCACCCGGGTCTGCGGGTCACGGACATCGGGGCGTACGCGGCCCGGCTGGCCGAGCGCGGCGCCGAGGTGGTCTGGGACGACAACCTGCCGGGCCACCGCCGCTTCTACAGCCACGACCCGGTGGGCAACCGGCTGGAGTTCCTGGAGCCGGTCACGGGCTGAGACACGGCAGCGCCCCGCCCCCGCGACCGCGGGAACGGGGCGCCGTGGGTCACACGCCCTAGTACAGGCCGTTGTAGATGTCCCAGCCGTAGCCGATCTTGACGCGCTTGGCGATCGTGCCGGTGCCGGTGGACGAGTAGCGGTACACGTCGCCCTTGCCGTCGACGCCCACGAGGTCGGCCTTGCCGTCGCCGTCGAGGTCGCCGGGGGCGGCGAACTGCTTGTAGATGTTGTAGCCGGTGCCGATCTGGGAGCGGGCCGAGAGCGGCTTGGCGGCGTCGCCGGTGCCCTTGTACAGGTAGAGCGTGCCGTCCGTCGCGCGGGCCACCACGTCCGCGATGCCGTCGCCGCTGAGGTCACCGGCGCCGACGATCGTGTTGTACGTGTTGTAGCCGTAGCCGACCTTGACCTTGGCCGCGAACTTCGTACCGAGCCCGTTGCCCTGGTACAGGTACAGGTCGCCCTTGGTGTCGCGGGCCAGCACGTCGCCCTTGCCGTCACCGCTCAGGTCGCCGGGGCCGGTCAGGCTGTTGTAGACCTGCCAGCCGGAGCCGATCTCCTCGGCGCCGACCCAGAGGGTGCCGTTGTAGACCTGGAGCAGGTCGCCCCAGCCGTCGTTGTCCAGCGAGGAGGCCAGCGACAGGCTCACCTGGTTCCAGCCGGTGTCCGAGCTGTCCAGCTGACGCGGGAAGAAGTTCTCGTTGTTCCGGCTCTGGTACCAGTACAGGCTGCCGCCCGTGGTCCGCGCCTCCAGCTCCTGCTTGCCCCAGGCCGGGTTGCCGCCCGCGCCGGCGAAGAGCGCCGCCGCGTTCCAGCCCGTGCCGCCCTCGACGCGCGGCTTGAAGGTGCCGTCGCCGTTGGCGAGGTACGTGTAGAGCGCGCCGCCCGGCTTACGGGCGACGATGTCGCCCAGGCCGTCGCCGTCGAGGTCGTCGAAGCTGATCAGCTGGTTGTAGATGTCCCAGCCGTAGCCGATCTTCACGCGCGCCTCGAAGGGCTTCGCCGCGTCGCCGGTGCCGGCGTAGAAGTACACGTCACCCGCCGGCGTACGGGCGATGATGTCGCCCAGGCCGTCTCCGTCGACATCGTTGGCGCCCACGATCTGGTCGTAGACGTCCCAGCCGTAACCGACCTTGACACCGGCCTTGAAGGGCTCGCTGTCCACGTTGCCGGTGGAGATGTAGACGTAGACGTCGCCGGAGGGCGTACGCGCGAGCAGGTCGCCGCGGCCGTCGCCGTCCAGGTCGCCGGGGGCGGAGACCTTGTTGTACTTCTGCCAGCCGTTGCCCGACCAGGTGGCGTAGCCGGTGCCGTCCGTGCCCCCGCTCCGGTAGAGCGAGAGCGTGCCCGACGCCGACAGCGTCAGGACCTCGGCCATACCGCTGCCGTCGAGGTCGCCCGGCGTGATGATGTCCTTGGGCGTCTCGTACTGGTCGTCGCTGTTGATCGTGTACGGGTGCGAGTCCGAAGTGGCCGTGACGGCGTACGTGTTGCCGTCCAGACCCCGGTACAGCATGTCGCCGGCGCCGTCGCCGTCCAGGTCGCCGCGCGGCTTCGCCGGGACGACGGCGGACGGGGACTGCCTGCCCGGCGCGGCCGACGCGCCGGACTTCTTCTTCGCCGTGGTGCGCTTCGGCAGGCTCAGCGTCGGCCGGCCGCCGGGCGCGGGGGCGTGCTGCGCGGTGGCGCCGCTCGGGCGGGCGCCGAGTCATCGGCCGAGGCCGGGGCCGCCAGCAGCATGCCGGCGGAGAGAACGAGTGCGGTGCAGGCCGCGATCCGGCTCGCGCGCTTGGAGCGCACGACGGAACGGCCGGGTTCCACAGAAGTCAAAGCCCCCCCAGGGGTCAAGTGGTGGAACCGGGAGAAACGCCTTCACGGGCACGGTACGTGCAGGGTGAAGCATTCCCGGGATGTGCCCAGACTCTACAACGCCCCGCCCCCGCACGGGCGGGAACGGGGCGTCATGGTCCGGCGGCCGGACGGGCCTAGTAGAGGCCGTTGTAGATGTCCCAGCCGTAGCCGATCTTCACGCGCTTCTCGATCTTGCCGGTGCCGGTGGACGAGTAGCGGTACACGTCGCCCTTGCCGTCGACGCCGACCAGGTCGGCCTTGCCGTCGCCGTCGAGGTCGCCGGGGGCCGCGAACTGCTTGTACGTGTTGTAGCCGTAGCCGAGCTTCACGCGGGCCTTCAGCGGCTTGGTGGCGCTGCCCGTGCCCTTGTACAGGTACAGGTTGCCCTTGGTGTCGCGGGCCACCACGTCCGCGATGCCGTCGCCGCTGAGGTCACCGGCGCCGACGATCTTGTTGTACGTGTTGAAGCCGTAGCCGACCTTGATCCTGGACGCGAGCTTGGTGCCGAGCCCGTTGCCCTTGAACAGGTACAGGTCGCCGGACTTGGTGCGGCCGAGCAGGTCGCCCTTGCCGTCACCGCTCAGGTCGCCGGGGCCGACGATGGCGCTGTAGCCGCTCCAGCCGCCGCCGAGCGACGAGCCCTCGTTGTACAGCGTGCCGTTGTACGACTCCGTCAGGTCGGCCATGCCGTCGTTGTCGAGCGACGACGGGAAGCTGATGTTCGCGCCGGCCCAGCCGCCGCTGTCGCTCGCCTGGATACGGGCGCTCAGCTTGCCGTTGTTCTTGGCGTAGTACCAGTAGAGCGTGCCGCCCTTGGTACGGGCCATCAGCTCGTTCTTGCCGAAGTCCGGGTTGCTGCCCTGGCCCGTGAAGAGGGACGAGGCGTTCCAGCCGGTGCCGCCGGCCGTCCGCTTGAGGAAGGTGCCGTAGCCGGTGGACTCGTAGAAGTACAGCGTGCCGCCGGGCGTACGCGCCATCAGGTCGCCGAGGCCGTCGCCGGTGGCGTCGTCCGTGGCGATGATCTGGTTGTACGTGTCGTACCCGTAGCCGACCTTGACGCGGGCCTTGTACGGCGACGCGGCCTTGCCGGTGCCCGCGTAGTAGTACAGGTCCCCGGCGGGCGTACGGGTGTAGAGGTCGCCGATCCCGTCGCCGTTGACGTCGTTCGCGCCGACGATCTGGTCGTACGAGCCCCAGCCGTAGCCCACCTTGACACCGGCCTTGAAGGGGGCGCCGAAGACGTTGCCGGTGGCCGCGTACAGGTAGATGTCGCCGGACGGCGTACGGGCGAGCAGGTCGCCCTTGCCGTCGCCGGTCAGGTCGCCGGCGGCGACGACCTTGTTGTACCGCTGCCAGCCGGTGCCGGACCAGTCGGCGTAGCCGGTGTCGCTGGTGCCCAGGATCTGGTGGATCGAGAGCGTGCCGGTCGCCGACAGGGTGAGCAGCTCGGGCGCGCCGTCGCCGTTCAGGTCGCCCGGCGTGATGACGTCCTTGAGCCGCTCCTCGTAGTCGCCGGTGGTCACGTAGAACTCGTACCCGTCCGACCCCTTCGCCGGAATGAGGTAGTAGTGGCCGTCGATACCGCGGTACAGCGTGTCGCTGTAGCCGTCGCGGTCCACGTCGAAGCGCGGCGCGGCGGGAACGACCGCCGCCTTCACGCCCTCGGCCTGCGCGGCCCGCGACTTCTTCTTCGCGGTGGGCGCGGGCAGCGTCAGCGTGGGCTGCGCGTCGAGGGCGGGGACGCGGGGCTGGGCGGCGCGGTGCGGCGCGGGTGCCGCGTCATCGGCCGAGGCCGGAGCGGCCAGCAGCATGCCGGCCGAGAGAACGAGTGCGGTGCAGGCGGCGAGCCGCCGCGCACGCTTCGAGCGTGCGGGCATGGCACGGCCGGGTTCCACAGAAGTCAAAGCCCCCCCAGGGGTACGTGGTGGAACCGGGAGAACGGCCTTCACAAGTGCGTCACGCGCAGGGTGAGGCATTCCCGGGATGTTCACAGACTCTACAACTGTGACTGCCGGGACTGAAGTGGTTTACCGATGAAACAAGATTGATTCGGCCGTCAGCTCTTGCGGTGCCCTATCAGCCGCGGCTTCGACTCCAGGTTCTCCAGACCGTGCCAGGCCAGGTTCACCAGATGGGCCGCGACCTCCGCCTTCTTCGGCTTGCGCGCGTTCACCCACCACTGGCCCGTCAGCGCCACCATGCCCACCAGCGCCTGCGCGTACAGCGGGGCCAGCTTCGGATCGAAGCCCCGGGCCTTGAACTCCAGGCCGAGGATGTCCTCGACCTGGGTCGCGATATCGCTGATCAAGGAGGCGAAGGTGCCCGTCGACTGGGCGACCGGCGAGTCCCGGACCAGGATGCGGAACCCGTCGGTGTACGTCTCGATGTAGTCGAGGAGCGCGAACGCCGCCTGCTCCAGGAGCTCCCGGGGTGCCCTGCGGTCAGGGCGCTCGTCACCATGTCCAGCAGCTGGCGCATCTCCCGGTCCACCACGACCGCGTACAGCCCCTCCTTGCCGCCGAAGTGTTCGTAGACGACCGGCTTCGACACCCCCGCGCGGGCCGCGATCTCCTCGACCGACGTGCCCTCGAAGCCCTTGTCGGCGAACAGGGTGCGACCGATGTCCAGCAGCTGCTCGCGGCGTTCCTTCCCCGTCATCCGCACCCGGCGGACCCGCCGGGACGAAGGTGCACGGGTGTTCTCGCTGCCTGCGCTGGAGTCGGTCGCCACATCGTCCATCATGCCGCGTCGGCCGCCGCGCGGTTGCGCCGGGACTCGATACGCGCCTCGTCCGGCCAGCGCACGTCGTACGCCCAGCCGGCCTGCTCGAACCAGCGGATGAGACGCGCGCTCGAGTCGATCTGACCGCGCATCACGCCGTGCCGGGCGCTCGTCGGGTCCGCGTGGTGCAGGTTGTGCCAGGACTCGCCGCAGGACAGGACCGCCAGCCACCACACGTTGCCGGACCTGTCACGGGACTTGAAGGGGCGCTTGCCGACCGCGTGGCAGATCGAGTTGATCGACCACGTTACGTGGTGCAGCAGCGCCACCCGTACCAGCGAACCCCAGAAGAACGCCGTCGCCGCACCCCACCACGACATCGTCACCAGACCGCCGACCAGCGGGGGATCGCCAGCGAGATGATCGTGAAGGTCATGAAGTGACGCGAGATCCGGCGGATCGCCGGGTCCTTGACCAGGTCCGGCGCGTACTTCTGCTGCGGGGTCTGCTCCTCGTCGAACATCCACGCGATGTGGGCCCACCACAGGCCCTTCAGCAGCGCCGGCAGCGTCTCGCCGAACCGCCACGGCGAGTGCGGGTCGCCTTCCGCGTCCGAGAACCGGTGGTGCTTGCGGTGATCGGCCACCCAGCGCACCAGAGGGCCCTCGACCGCCAGCGAACCGGCCACCGCCAGGGCGATGCGGAGCGGACGCTTCGCCTTGAACGAGCCGTGCGTGAAGTACCGGTGGAAGCCGATCGTGATGCCGTGGCAGCCGATGTAGTACATCGCCACCAGCAGACCCAGATCGAGCCAGCTCACACCGCGGCCCCAGGCCAGCGGCACCGCCGCCACCAGGGCCACGAACGGCACGACGATGAACAGCAGGAGCGCGATCTGCTCGATCGACCGCTTGTTGTCCCCGCCGAGCGTGGCGGGAGGAAGAGCCTGATCACCGGCTGCCGGGTCGGCGGCCTCGATCACATCGGGGCTGGTCTTCATGGGGAGTCCCCTGGGGGTGAGAACGGGACGGACAACCGGGTTACGCATCCGTAACCTACGGCTTCGTAAGTATGGCAGCGCGAAGGCCCGCCCACGAGAGGGCGAAACACCGCGCACAGACGCGCGAATACCGGGTAGACACACACCGCGTACCCCGGCCGGGCCCCCGGCAACACGGACGGCCGCCCGGGGCGCGAACAGCGCCGAAAGCACGGACACCTATCCTGGAGAGGTCGGACAGCGCGGTCCGCACCCTGCTTTCCGGGGTGGCGTCGGCATCCGCCGACCGCGGTCCCGGGTCCCGTGCACAACCACTGCAAGGAGCCGCACACTGTGAGCAGTGCCGACCAGACCCCCGCCGCCAGCCCCGAGCTGCGCGCCGACATCCGCCGCCTCGGCGACCTCCTGGGCGAGACCCTGGTACGCCAGGAGGGTCAGGAACTCCTCGACCTCGTCGAGCGCGTCCGCGCCCTGACCCGCACCGACGGCGAGGCCGCGGCCGAGCTGCTCGGCGACACCGGCCTGGAGACCGCCGCCAAGCTCGTCCGCGCCTTCTCCACCTACTTCCACCTGGCCAACGTGACCGAGCAGGTCCACCGCGCCCACGAGATGCGCGACCGCCGGTCCGCCGAGGGCGGCCTCCTCGCCCGCACCGCCGACCGGCTCAAGGACGCCGACCCCGAGCACCTGCGCGCCACCGTCAAGAACCTCAACGTGCGCCCCGTCTTCACCGCGCACCCCACCGAGGCCGCCCGGCGCTCCGTCCTCAACAAGCTCCGCCGCATCGCCGCCCTCCTGGAGACTCCGGTCATCGAGGCCGACCGCCGCCGCCAGGACCTCCGGCTCGCCGAGAACATCGACCTCATCTGGCAGACCGACGAGCTCCGCGTCGTACGCCCCGAGCCCACCGACGAGGCCCGGAACGCCATCTACTACCTGGACGAGCTGCACGCCAACGCCGTCGGCGACGTCCTGGAGGACCTGGCCGCCGAACTGGAGCGCGTCGGCGTCGAACTCCCCGCCGGCACCCGCCCCCTCACCTTCGGCACCTGGATCGGCGGCGACCGCGACGGCAACCCCAACGTGACCCCCAAGGTCACCTGGGACGTCCTCATCCTCCAGCACGAGCACGGCATCACCGACGCCCTCGAACTGGTCGACCAGCTCCGCGGACTGCTCTCCAACTCCATCCGCTACACCGGCGCCACCGACGAACTCCTCGCCTCCCTCCAGGCCGACCTGGACCTCCTCCCCGAGATCAGCCCCCGCTACAAGCGGCTGAACGCCGAGGAGCCCTACCGGCTCAAGGCCACCTGCATCCGCCAGAAGCTCGTCAACACCCGCGAACGCCTCGCCTCCGGCCGCCCCCACCGCCCCGGCTGCGACTACCTCGGCACCGCCGAACTCATCAGCGACCTCGCCCTCATCCAGGACTCGCTGCGCCGCCACAAGGCCGGCATCGTCGCCGACGGCCGCATGGACCGCACCATCCGCACGCTCTCCGCGTTCGGCCTCCAGCTCGCCACCATGGACGTCCGCGAACACGCCGACGCCCACCACCACGCCCTCGGCCAGCTCTTCGACCGGCTCGGCGAGGAATCCTGGCGCTACGCCGACATGCCCCGCGACTACCGGCAGAAGCTCCTCGCCAAGGAACTGCGCTCCCGCCGCCCCCTCGCCCCCACCCCGGCCCCGCTCGACGCCGCCGGCGAGAAGACCCTCGGCGTCTTCCACACCATCAAGGAAGCCTTCCAGCGCTTCGGCCCCGAGGTCATCGAGTCCTACATCATCTCGATGTGCCAGGGCGCCGACGACGTCTTCGCCGCCGCCGTCCTCGCCCGCGAGGCCGGCCTCCTCGACCTCCACGCCGGCTGGGCCCAGATCGGCATCGTCCCGCTCCTGGAGACCACCGACGAGCTGCGCGCCGCCGACGTCATCCTCGACGAGATGCTCGCCGACCCCTCCTACCGGCGCCTCGTCTCCCTGCGCGGCGACGTCCAGGAGGTCATGCTCGGCTACTCCGACTCCTCCAAGTTCGGCGGCATCACCACCTCCCAGTGGGAGATCCACCGCGCCCAGCGCCGCCTGCGCGACGTCGCCCACCGCTACGGCGTACGGCTCCGCCTCTTCCACGGCCGCGGCGGCACCGTCGGCCGCGGCGGCGGCCCCTCGCACGACGCGATCCTCGCCCAGCCCTGGGGCACCCTGGAGGGCGAGATCAAGGTCACCGAGCAGGGCGAGGTCATCTCCGACAAGTACCTCATCCCCGCGCTCGCCCGGGAGAACCTGGAACTGACCGTCGCGGCCACCCTCCAGGCGTCCGCCCTGCACACCGCGCCCCGCCAGTCCGACGAGGCCCTGGCCCGCTGGGACGCGGCCATGGACACCGTCTCCGACGCCGCCCACGCCGCCTACCGCAAGCTGGTCGAGGACCCCGACCTCCCGTCGTACTTCCTCGCCTCCACCCCGGTGGACCAGCTCGCCAACCTGCACCTCGGCTCGCGGCCCTCCCGCCGCCCCGGCTCCGGCGTCTCGCTCGACGGACTGCGCGCCATCCCGTGGGTCTTCGGCTGGACCCAGTCCCGCCAGATCGTCCCCGGCTGGTTCGGCGTCGGCTCCGGCCTCAAGGCCCTGCGCGAGGCCGGCCTCGACACGGTCCTGGACGAGATGCACGAGCAGTGGCACTTCTTCCGCAACTTCATCTCCAACGTCGAGATGACCCTCGCCAAGACCGACCTGCGCATCGCCCGGCACTACGTCGACACCCTCGTCCCCGACGAGCTGAAGCACGTCTTCGACGTCATCGAGGCCGAGCACGCCCTCACCGTGCAGGAGGTCCTGCGCGTCACCGGCGGCGAGAAGCTGCTCGACACCAACCCGGTGCTCCAGCAGACCTTCGCCATCCGCGACGCCTACCTGGACCCGATCTCCTACCTCCAGGTCTCCCTGCTCGCCCGCCAGCGCCAGGCCGCCGAAGCCGGCGAGGAGGAGGACCCGCTCCTCGCCCGCGCCCTGCTGCTCACCGTCAACGGTGTCGCCGCGGGCCTCCGCAACACCGGCTGACCCGGCACCGCACGACGACGGGGCGCGGGGACCACCTCCCCGCGCCCCGTCGCGCGTTCACAGCGCGATGAACGCCGCCACCAGCAGCACCCCGCCCGCGATCCCGGTACCCCAGGCCGTCCGCGTCAGCCGCAGACCCCCGCCGATCACCAGGGCCGCCAGCACCAGCGCCCCGCCCAACGGCACCCACGCGTACAGGAAACCCGGCGCCCCCGTCCGCACCACCTCGTCCGTCCCCGGCTTCACCACCACCGGGAAACGGTCGCCCTTCCGCGCCGCCACCGAGCTGTCCACCGACACCCGCGACCGCGCCGCCGCCCCGTCCACCGGCGCGAACGACCCCGTGCACACGTCGTCACCGCACCCCGTCACCGTCATCGTCCCGTGCTCCCGGCCCTTGGCCAGCACGATGTGGTGCGCCGCGTCCCAGGACGTCAGCACACCCGCCACCAGCAGCACCACGACGACGAGGCCGAGCGCCGCACTGCGGCCGTACACCAGGGCACGGTGGGAGGGGTTCCGCTTCATGGGCCCAGATCCTTGGCCAGAGCCGCACGACCGGTCAAGCCGGGCCCGTACCCCTCAGGTGTTGTACGCGGACTGCGCCCGCTCCAGACCCTCCGCCAGCAGGCACTCCACCGCGTCCGCCGCCCGGTCCACCTCGAACGCCAGCTCCTTGCGCTCCGCCGACGAGAAGTCCTTCAGCACGAAGTCCGCGACCTGCATCCGCCCCGGCGGCCGGCCGATCCCGAACCGCACCCGGTGATAGTCCGCGCCCATCGCCTTCGTCATCGACTTCAGCCCGTTGTGCCCGTTGTCCCCGCCGCCCAGCTTCAGCCGCAGCGTCCCGTAGTCGATGTCCAACTCGTCGTGGACCGCGACCACATGGTCCAGCGGCACCTTGTAGAAGTCCCGCAGCGCCGCCACCGGGCCGCCGGACAGATTCATGTACGACATCGGCTTCGCGACCACCACCCGGCGGCTCAGCGGTCCGGGCGGACCGATCCGGCCCTCCAGTACCTGCGCCTGCGCCTTCGGGGCGCGCTTGAACTTCCCGCCGATCCGCTCGGCGAGCAGGTCGGCGACCATGAAACCGACGTTGTGCCGGTTCGCCGCGTACTCGGGGCCGGGATTGCCCAGCCCCACGATCAGCCAGGGGTCGGTGGCGTCGGACATCGCGCGAAGTCTCCTCGTACAGGGGAAGCGGACAGGAAAACGGGGCGGCGGCTCCCTCGTGAAGGGAGACCACCGCCCCGTCAGTCAAGCAGGCGGGAGAAGGCTCAGGCCTCCTCGCCCGCCTCCTCGGCGGCCTCGGCGGCCGGCTCCTCGGCCTGCGCGGCGACGACCTGGAGCACGATGGCGTCCTCGTCACCGGCGAGCACGGAGCCCTTGGGCAGCGTGATGTCCTTGGCGAGCACCGACGCACCGGCGTCCAGGCCCTGCACGGAGACCGTGACCGACTCGGGGATGTGGGTGGCCTCGGCCTCGACGAGCAGGGTCGCCTGCACGTACTCCAGCAGGTTGCCGCCCGGGGCCAGGTCGCCCTCGGCGTGCACCGCGACCTCGACGTTGACCTTCTCGCCGCGCTTCACGGTCAGCAGGTCGACGTGCTCGATGTCGCCCTTGAGCGGGTTGCGCTGCACGGCCTTGGGGATGACCAGGGCGTCCTTGCCGTCGATCTCCAGACCGATCAGGACGTTGGCGGTACGGAGCGCGAGCAGCAGCTCGTGGCCCGGAAGGGTGATGTGGACCGGCTCGGCACCGTGGCCGTAGACGACCGCGGGGACCTGGTGGGCACGGCGCGCGCGGCGGGCGGCACCCTTGCCGAACTCGGTACGGACCTGGGCGGCGAGCTTGATCTCGGCCATGGCGGCACTCCTCGTGAGGTGACGGAAAGAACGGACGGTCACCCGGCCAACAACTGGCCTGCTACGAAGAGCGCGCCGATAACGGATCGCCGTACATGAGTACGGCCTCCCTCGCCGAGCAACTCGCTGAGTCTACCCGGCGGGGAGGCCGCACCCCAAAGTGGATCAGCGGCGACGAGGTCGCCGCGGGTTCCTACTGCTCCTCGAAGAGGCTCGTGACCGAGCCGTCCTCGAAGACCTCGCGCACCGCGCGGGCGATCGTCGGGGCGATCGACAGCACCTTGATCTTGTCGAGCTCCAGCTCACCCGGCGTCGGCAGGGTGTCCGTGAACACGAACTCGCTGACCTTCGAGTTCTTCAGGCGGTCCGCCGCGGGGCCCGAGAGCACACCGTGCGTCGCCGTCACTATGACGTCCTCGGCGCCGTGCGCGAACAGGGCGTCGGCGGCGGCGCAGATCGTGCCGCCCGTGTCGATCATGTCGTCGACCAGGACGCAGACCCGGCCCTTCACATTGCCGACGACCTCGTGGACGGTCACCTGGTTGGCGACGTCCTTGTCGCGGCGCTTGTGCACGATCGCCAGCGGGGCGTCGAGCCGGTCGCACCAGCGGTCGGCGACGCGCACCCGGCCGGCGTCCGGCGAGACGATCGTCAGCTTGGAGCGGTCCACCTTGGCGCCCACGTAGTCCGCCAGGATCGGCAGCGCGAACAGGTGGTCCACCGGGCCGTCGAAGAAGCCCTGGATCTGGTCCGTGTGCAGGTCGACCGTGAGGATGCGGTCGGCGCCCGCCGTCTTCATCAGGTCCGCGATCAGACGGGCCGAGATCGGCTCGCGGCCGCGGTGCTTCTTGTCCTGGCGGGCGTAGCCGTAGAACGGCACGATCACCGTGATCGAGCGGGCCGACGCGCGCTTCAGCGCGTCGATCATGATCAGCTGCTCCATGATCCACTTGTTGATCGGAGCCGTGTGGCTCTGGATCAGGAAGCAGTCCGCGCCACGCGCCGACTCCTGGAAGCGGACGTAGATCTCACCGTTGGCGAAATCGAAGGCCTTCGTCGGCACGAGGCCGACACCCAGCTGGTGCGCGACCTCCTCGGCCAGCTCGGGGTGGGCGCGGCCGGAGAAGAGCATCAGTTTCTTCTCGCCGGTCGTCTTGATCCCGGTCACAGCACAGTCTCCTCAGACGTGTTCCTGGCGCCGCACGCAGATGTCCCGATGTGCAACGAGCCAGCCGAAATGGGGTGAGCATCTATCACGGTACGCGGTGCTGGACGCACCTGTTTCCGGTCAGCTTTCGCCGGCCGGCCTCTCCTCCGCCGCCTGAGCCGCCTGCGCGGCGGCGCTTCCGGGACGCTTGCGCGCCACCCAACCCTCGATATTCCTTTGCTGGCCCCGGGCCACGGCCAGCGAACCGGACGGTACGTCCTTCGTGATGACCGAGCCGGCGGCGGTGTAAACCCCGTCCCCGACCGTGACGGGAGCCACAAACATATTGTCCGACCCGGTACGGCAGTGCGACCCGATCGTCGTGTGGTGCTTGGCCACCCCGTCGTAGTTCACGAACACGCTCGCGGCGCCGATGTTGGTGTGGTCGCCGATGGTGGCGTCACCCACGTACGACAGGTGCGGGACCTTGGTCCCCTCGCCGATCGTCGCGTTCTTCATCTCGACGTACGTCCCCGCCTTGGCCTTCGGGCCCAGCTTGGTGCCCGGCCGCAGGTAGGCGTACGGGCCCACCGTCGCGCCCGGGCCCACCTCGGCGCCGTCCGCCACCGTGTTGTCCACCCGCGCGCCCGCGTGCACGACGGTGTCCGTCAGCCGCGAGTTCGGGCCGACCTCGGCGTCCTCCGCGAGGTGCGTGGCGCCCAGCAGCTGGGTCCCCGGGTGCACGATCGCGTCCCGCTCGAAGGTGACCGTGACGTCGATCAGCGTCGAGCCGGGGTCGACCACGGTCACACCGGCCGTCATGGCACGCTCGAGCAGCCGCTGGTTCAGCAGCCGGCGGGCCTCCGCCAGCTGGACGCGGTTGTTGATGCCCAGGATCTCGCGGTGGTCGCCCGCCACGGAGGCGCCGACCCGGTGGCCGGCCTCGCGCAGGATCGACAGCACGTCGGTGAGGTACTCCTCGCCCTGGCTGTTGTCCGTCCGTACCTGGCCGAGCGCCTCGGCGAGGAGCTTGCCGTCGAACGCGAACACCCCGGAGTTGATCTCCCGGATCGCCCGCTGCTCGTCGCTCGCGTCCTTGTGCTCCACGATCGCGGTGACCGCGCCGGAGGCCGCGTCGCGCACGATCCGGCCGTAGCCGGTGGAGTCGGGGACCTCGGCGCTGAGCACGGTGACGGCGTTGCCGTCGGCGGTGTGCGTGGCGGCGAGGGCGGCCAGCGTCCCGCCGGACAGCAGCGGGGTGTCCCCGCACACGACGACGACGGTGCCCTCGACGGTCCCGCCCAGCTCGCCGAGCGCGACCCGCACCGCGTTGCCGGTGCCCTTCTGCTCGGCCTGGTAGGCGGTGCGCACCTGCGCGTCGGCGCCGGTGAGGTGGGCGGTGACCTGCTCGTGCGCGTGGCCCACGACCACGACGAGGTGCTGGGGGTCCAGCTCGCGGGAGGCGGCGACGACATGACCGACGAGCGAGCGCCCGGAGATCTCGTGCAGAACCTTGGGGTCTTCGACTTCATGCGGGTGCCCTCACCCGCTGCGAGGACGACGACGGCTGCCGGGCGTACGGAGCTCACGAATAGGCCCTTCGGCTTCGGGTGGTGGACATCCGCAGGATACCGGGGGGTGTCGGGCCGGACATGGGCGCGGGCCCCGACCAGAGTGGTCGGGGCCCGCGAAGCCAGGCTCCCCCGCCAGGACTCGAACCCGGACAGATGGCACCAAAAGCCACAGTGCTGCCAATTACACCACGGGGGAACAAACCCGAGCTAAACGGACATTGGTCCGGATCGCCGGATCGGCACCCAACACTATGCCGTACCAAGCCCCTTGTATGCGACGAGGATGCGGTTGCCCGCGGTGGAACGTGCGACGTGCTGTGCAGGTCACCCGAAAATGGGATGCGGGCGCCCGTACGCTGGATGCCATGACCGCAACGGGGGAAGACCGGGAAGCGGCGGGTCCGACCACCCGTGGCTACTGGTGGTGGGAACGGCGACGGAGCGTCGCGCTGGATGTGGGGCTCGCGCTCGTTTCGGCGGCGGAGTGCGGGCTCGAAGGGGTGGACTTCGCGGGGGACACCGGGCTGCCGGTGCCCTTCGGGGTGGTGTTCGGGCTGATCGCGGGGGCCGTGCTGCTGGTGCGGCGGCGGTGGCCGATCGCCGTGGTGCTGGTCTCGATCGCGACGACGCCCGCCGAGATGGGCTTCCTGATGGGCCTCGTCGGCCTGTACACACTGGCCGCGTCCGAGGTGCCCCGGCGGATCACCGCGGTGCTGATGAGCATGTCCCTGGTGGGGACGTTCATCGTGACGTACGTACGGCTCCGCCAGGGCGTGGACGAGAACGCCGACTTCGGGCCCGGCGACTGGTACGTGCCCATGCTCTCCCTCTTCATGGCCGTCGGGCTGACCGCCCCGCCCGTGCTGTTCGGGCTGTACATAGGGGCCCGGCGCCGCCTGATGGAGAGCCTGCGGGAGCGCGCGGACTCGCTGGAGCGGGAGCTGTCACTGCTCGCGGACCGGGCCGAGGAGCGGGCCGAGTGGGCCCGTACGGAGGAGCGGACCCGGATCGCCCGCGAGATGCACGACGTGGTCGCCCACCGGGTGAGCCTGATGGTCGTGCACGCGGCGGCGCTCCAGGCCGTGGCGCCCAAGGACCCCGCGAAGGCCGTGCGCAACGCGGCGCTCGTCGGCGAGATGGGGCGCCAGGCGCTCACCGAGCTGCGCGAGATGCTGGGCGTCCTGCGCACCGGTGACCCCGCACCGGCCCGGGTGCAGCAGGTGCCCCTGGCCTCCGTGGGCCGGGCGGCCCAGGCCGCGGCGGAGGACGGACCCCGGCTGGAGGAGGTCGAGGCGCTGGTCGGCCAGTCCCGGGCGGCGGGCATGACCGTCGAGCTGTCGGTCGAGGGGTCCGTCCGCGGGTACGCGCCCGAGGTCGAGCAGACGGCGTACCGGGTGGTGCAGGAGGCCCTGACCAACGTCCACAAGCACGCGGCGGGCGCGAAGACGTGGGTGCGGCTGGCGCACCGGGGCGCCGAGGTCGCCATGCAGGTGGAGAACGGCCCCACGGACGCGGCGACCGCCGACGCGGGCCTCCCCAGCGGCGGAAACGGCCTGGTCGGCATGCGCGAACGCGTCCTGGCCCTGGGCGGCGTCTTCGTCTCGGGCCCGACGGACGCGGGCGGCTTCAGGGTTTCAGCGGTCCTCCCGGACGAGAACGGCGCCTGAATCCCGCCCGGCGGTGGGCATTTCAAGCCCGTCCGGCGTTTGCGGACGGAACCCTCGCGGTGGTGACCGCCCGCCCGGTGTGAACCGGCGTCGCCGGAAACCGCTCAGCCCGAGACCAGCCGCTCCGGCTGCAACCCCGTCACCAGCGTCGCCAGCGCCGTATCGATGTCCTGGCCCAGATACCAGTCCCCGGTGTGGTCGATGGAGTACACCCGCCCCGCCAGGTCGATCGCCAGGACGGCCTGCCCGTCCCCCTCCTCGCCGAGCGGCGCGACCTCGGTCGCCAGCGCGCGGCCGAGGTCGCCCAGGGTGCGGGCGAGGTGCAGCCCGCTCAGCGGGTCGATGCGGACGGCCGGCGGCGCGATCTGGCGCCCCGGCGCGGTGGCGGTGATGTGGAGGCCCCCGAACTCCGCCCACGCCTCGACCGCCGCCGGGAAGACGGCGTGCTGGTGCCCGGCGGGCGAGGCGTGCGAGCGCAGGGCGTCGGCCCACTCCTCGGCCTGGCGGATGTCCCAGCGGCCGGGCGCCCAGCCGGCGGCGCGCAGGGCGGCGTCGACGGCGACGGGGAAGCGGGTGGCGGACTGCCGGTCGGGGCCGGTCTGCCGGGGCAGGTCGGTGCGGTCGTGCATGGGCGCGGTCAGCTCTTCTCTGCGGTGGTGGCCGCGCCGCTCGCGGTGAGGTCGACCGGGCGCACGCCGAAGTGGGCGAGCATGACGGCACAGGAGCGGCAGGGCGCCGCGTAGCTGCCGTGCAGCGGGTCGCCGTCCTCGCGGATGCGGCGGGCGGTGAGCCGGGCGTGCTTCAGGGCGCGGCGGGCCTCGCCGTTGGTGAGCGGCTTGCGCTGGGCGCGCTTGGAGCGCCCGGCCTCGGCGGCGGTGAGGTGCCGGGAGAGGAGTATGGCCTCGGGGCAGCGGCCGGTGAACCGTTCGCGCTGCGCGCTGGGGAGGGTGTCCAGGAAGTCCTGGACGAGGTGGTGCAGGACCGGCGGCTGGTCGCCCTTGCCGGCGGTGCAGGTGAGTGTCTCGCCCCGTACGGACAGGGCGGCGGCGACGGCGGGCAGGATGCCGTCGCGGCGCTGGCCGAGCCGGGGCGCGGGGCCCTTCTCGGTGCTGCTCCAGCTGAGTCGCGGGTCCCCGGTCGTGACGGTCTGTGCAGAGTGTGCGGTGTGCATGGTGCTGTGTCCCTCCCGTGCCCGCAGCGGCCGCTGCCTGGTGTGCACGCCCCCGTGTATGCGGGTGACAGCCTGCCAAATGTCGCGGGTCCTGTGAAAGCTGGGTCGGTGAAACGTGTCTGCGTGTCGCGGTCCGGTGGCGCTCCCGTCGCTCGTCCGTCACGCGGTTGTGACGGTTGGTGACGGTTGTGGCCATGGGATGGCGGGGCCGGTCCCCGTACGGGTGACACCGCTTAGGCTGTGCCTGGACCGCCTCCTGGGCAGGTCGGTCCTCATCAGCCAGACGCAGCAGGGGGCAACCGCCATGACGACAGGTCGGCTCGGGCAGCAAGCCGCGCCACCGAACGCGGCCTACGCCGGGCAGGTCGTGCACTTCCCGGACCCGGTCCGGGCGTCCCGTCACCCCAGAGGGGTGCGGATGGACGAGAACGGCTGTCCGGACTTCTCGCCGTACGCGCGCGCCGCCGCGGAGATCGCGGAGCCGCCGCAGGGCTTCGGCGTGGACGAGCTGCGGCTCACGGACTACGTGTCCGCGAACGCGGCGCTGGCCGAGGCCGGGCACGAGCTGTGGGACACGATCCCGCCGGTCGCGACGCCGCACGGCTGGACCTGGCACCACGTCCCGGGCGGCCGCCGGATGGAGCTGATCCCGGTCGAGGTGAAGGCGCTGCTGCGCCACCACGGCGGGCTCGCGTCCACGGAGGTCGACCAGGACAAGCGGGGCACCCGCCCGCTCCAGGAGACGCGCCCCGCGCACTTCCGGCTGCCCAAGGGCGCCGTGGCGGTGACGGAGCAGCAGATCCTGGGCGTCGAGGAGGACCTCGGCTACCGGCTGCCGGGTGCGTACCGCTCGTTCCTGAAGGCGGCCGGCGGTTCGGCCCCGGCCGGCACGGCGCTCGACGCGGAGCTGGGTCTCCTGATCGACCAGCCGTTCTTCACGGTGCGCGAGGAGGCCGCCGTGAACGACCTGGTGTACGTCAACAAGTGCCTGCGCGACCACCTGACGAAGGACTACCTCGGGGTCGCCTTCGTACAGGGTGGTCTGCTCGCGGTGAAGGTGCGCGGCGCCGCCCTGGGTTCCGTGTGGTTCTGCGCGTACGACGACGCCCGGGACCGTGACGGCTGGACGGTGCAGGAGCGGGTGGACCGGCTGCTGCTGCCGTGCGGCGAGGACTTCGACGCGTTCCTCCAGCGGCTGGCGGGCAATCCGCCGGAGCTGGAGACGGTGGCGAACCTGATGGTGGACGGCGGCTTCGCGCAGGCCGTCCCGGTGGAGGGGTGAGCGCGATGGTGACCTTCGCTCAGGCGCAGGAGCGCGCCGAGGAGTGGGTGAACGGCGACGTTCCGGCGTACCAGCACCGCGAGGTGCGCGTACGGGAATTCGAACTCGGATTCGTGGTGTGGGCCGAGGACCGCCAGGACGGACCGGTGTCCGACGGTGGCCGGCAGCGGCTGGTGATCGCGCGGGACAGCGGTGAGGCGACGCTGTGGCCCGGGCTGCCGGTCGGTGAGGTGATCCGGCGGTACGAGGAGGAGTACGGCTCGCAGGAGGAGGTGGAGCCGGCCGCTCCGGCGCCGCCCGAGCGGGTGGACCTGAATCAGACGTCGTTCCTGCTGAGCCCGCCCGAGTGGCTTCAGGAGGCGGCGGACAAGCTGGGCATCCCGGACCGGCGTGCGGAGCGGGACGACACCCCGCCGCCCGCCCCCGAGGCCCCGTCGTCGTTCCCGCCGCCCGCCCCGATCCCGTCGCCCTCGACGTCCTCGCAGGGCGGTTCGGTGGCGTACGAGCCGACCGCTTCGGACGGCGTACCGGCGTCCTCGCTCCAGCCGCCCGTCGGGGCCACGCCGTGGGCGGGCACCGATGTGAACGCGGACTCGGACGACGCGGAGGTGGCGCTTCCGGCGACGGTGTTCGCCCCGCCGCTGTCGGGCGCCGACGACGAGGAGGAGCTGCCTCCGGTCGTTCCGGCGGACGCGCCGACGGCGTTGATGTCGGGCGGCAGCGCGCTGCCGAAGACCGCGATCGCGCCGAGCCTGGGCGGCGAGCGCCCGCCGGTGGGGCCGCCGGTGCCGGGCCCGCCCGTGCCGGGGACCGCCGTGCCCGGTCCGCCGGTCCCGGGGCAGCACACGCCCCCGCCGGCCCAGCACACCCCGCCCCCGCCCCCGCTCAGCACACCCCGCCCCCGGGGCCGGGGACATCGCCGACGCCGCGACCAGCAAGGCGGCCATCCCGCCCCGCTCCCCGCGCGGGGCACGCCTCCGCCGCCGCCCGGTGCCCCCGGCACCCCGGGCGCCCGGCCGGGTGCGCCGGTGCCGCCGCCCTCGGGCCCGGGTGCGCCCGGCGCGCCCGCGGGCGGCTATGTGCCGACGCAGCTCGTGTCCCAGCTGGGCCCGCCCGGCGCCCCGCAGCCGCCCGGTCCGCCGACCCCGCCGCCCCCGGCGGGGTGCACCACGCGGCCACGATGTTCGCCGACCCGAACGCCTCGTCGGGCGCGGGCGTCCCGCAGCCGCCCGGCCCGCCGGGTGTGCCGGGCGCGCCCCAGCCGCCCGGTCCGCCCGGGGTCCCCGGTGCGCCCGCCGGGCAGCAGCCACCTCCGCCGCCGGCGGCGACGCCTCCGCCCGGCCCGGGCGGGGTGCACCACGCGGCGACGATGCTCGCCGGGCCGTCGCAGGCCGGTCCGGCGGCGCCGCAGCCGCCGGGTCCGCCGGGTCCGCCGGTGGGCGCGCCGCCCGCGTACGGCTATCCGCAGACGCCGCCCGGTCAGCCGACCGTGGGTCCGGGCTACCAGGCGGTGCTGCGCTTCCGGGCGCCGGACGGCAGTGAGCAGCAGCTGATCCGCCGCTCGGCGCCGGGCACCCCGCACCCGGAGTGGCAGATGCTGCACGAGCTGCGGGCGATGAACGTGCCGCCGCAGCAGGTGATCGAGCTGCACACGGAGCTGGAGTCCTGTGAGCTGCCCGGCGGCTACTGCGCCCGGATGATCCGGGAGACCTGGCCGCAGGTGCGGATCACCTCCGTCGCCCCGTACGGCACGGATCACGCGAGCCGGCAGCAGGGCATGCAGCATCTGCTGACGCACCAGGGCGAGCTGCACCAGGTGGCGGACGGCCCGGCGCGGCCCGCGCCGGTGCGGGCGCCGCTGCCGCAGATGCAGCCCGCGCCGCCGGTGCCGCCGGAGGCGCTGGCCGAGGAGATGATGCAGACCTTCGGTCCGCAGGGTGTCCTCCGCTTCGACCAGCGCGCGGTGTCCCGGCAGGGCGTGCCGGAGATCGTGGCGCGGACCCTGGTGTGGGCGGGTCTGCCCGCCGACTTCGGGCCGTTCTTCTGGGCGCAGCCGGGTCAGCCGGTGGTGCCGACGCTGGCGGAGCTGGCGGCCCAGCGGCAGGTGCAGCCCGCGTCGGACGCGGGGTCGTATCTGGTGATGGGCTCGGACTTCGGCCGGGCGATCTGCGTGCAGTACGGCACCGCGCACATCGTGGCGGTGCCGGTGGAGGCGGGGCCGGGCGGTGCGCCGGTGCCGCCGCAGTTCGTGAACACGGGGCTGCCGGAGTTCGTGCGGTGCATGGCGCTGCTGGGCCGGATGTGGCGGCTGCGGTACGGGCTGAATCCGGAGCAGGCGGGGCGCTGGACGGTGGACTTCCAGGCGCAGCTGGTGGCGCTGGACGCGGCGGCGCTGTCGTCGCCGGAGAGCTGGTGGTCGGTGCTGCTGGAGCAGATGTGGGACGGGCTGATCTGACCGTTCCGTGTGCGAGGCGCGGTGCCCGGTCCCTTTCGGGGTCGGGCACCACGCCTTTCCCGTGTGTGATGCCGGTCGCTTCCGTCCGGAAAGCGCCGCATCGATTCGGACTTCCCGACCAATTGCCGCATCCTTGACGTCGTGCTCGATGGCCGGAGCACCGCAGCCGGGATGATCGGAAAGAGGCGTCAGGGATGAGTTCTGCACCGGGGTCCGCGTACGGGTTCGTCGGTGTACGGGGTCGTGGGTACCGCCCGGAGCAGGTGGACCGCTTCGTGGCGGAGCTGTCGGCCGAGCGGGACGGGGCCGAGGCGCGGGTGGCCCGGCTGACGGAGCGCGCGGAGGAGCTGGCGGCGGAGTCGGCCCGGCTCGACGAGGCCGTGGCGCGGCTGGCCCCGCCGGACTACGGGCCGCTGGGGGAGCGGGCGCTGCGCATCCTGGCGCTGGCGGAGGAGGAGGCCGGGGCGCTCCTGGGCGCGGCCCGCGAGGAGGCGCAGGCGCTCCGGGACGAGGCGGACGCGGCGGCCCGGGCGCTGCGGGACGCGGCGCGCACGGACGCGGAGGCGGTCCGGGCGGCGGCGGAGCGCGCGGCCGGTGAGCTGGTCGCGGCGGCGGAGACGGCGGCCGGTGAGGCGCTGGAGGCGGCGCGTACGGAGGCGGCGGGGCTGCGCGAGGAGGCGGAGTCCGCGATGGCGGCGACCCGCAGCCGTACCGCGAGCGTGCTGGCGCACCAGGAGCAGGAGCACGCCGAGCGGCAGAAGGCGGCCGAGCGGGAGCTCGCGGACGCCGAGGCGGCGCAGGCGGCGGAGCACGCCGGGCTGCTGGAGCGCGCGGAGGCGGACCTCGCCGCCGCGCGCCGGGCCCGGGCGGAGGCCGAGGAGGCCGCGCGGCACGGCCAGGAGGACGCGGAGGCGCGGGCCGCCGAGCTGATCGCGCGGGCGCGGGTGCGCGAGGAGCGGGTGGTGCGGGAGACCGAGCGCATCCTGCGGGAGCACGAGGAGGGCCGCGAGGAGGTCCAGGCCCACATGGCCCATGTGCGCAGTTCGCTCGCGGCGCTGACGGGGCGGGGGTCCCCGGCGGCGGAGCCCGCGCCGGAGACGGAGTCCGCGCGGGAGCAGGCGCGCGGCTGACGGGTCCTCAGGGGCGGGGCCAGGGGCGGCAGGAGAGCCGTTCGATGCTGCTGTTGAAGCGTTTGAGGTAGCCGGCGAAGGCCGCGATGTCCTCGTCGGGCCAGTCGCGCATGACCTGGTCGAGCGAGCGCACGACGCGTTCGCGCTCCGCGTCCAGCAGCCGCGCGCCCTCGTCCGTGATGCGGAACTTCCGGGCCATGCCGCCGTCGGGGTCCGGGATGCGTTCGGCGAGCCCGGCGCGGGCCACGGCGGCGGTCTGGCGGTTGAGGGTGGAGGCGTCGAGGCCGAAGGCGTCGCTGAGTTCGCCGTTGGACATGGGGCCCTGGACGCGCAGCCGGCTCAGCAGGATGTACGCGCTCCGGTCCAGGAGGGCGTACTTGTGGCGTCCGCCGCGGTGGTCGGCGAGGCTGTGGCGGCCGAGCAGCATCTGCTCGTACTCCACCTCTTCCGTGGGCCTGGGCATGGCGACGGCCTCCTGCTTCTGCTGCTCGTGGGCGGCGGCTCATTCTCGCATGCAGTGTGTACGTGGCACATAATGTGTATGACACATTGGGCATGTACGATGCATGTCGCTGTCCCGGCAGGCGGGACCACGCCCCAAGGAGCCCCCTCATGGATGCCCCCCAGCCGACGGCGAGGTCGGGCGCCGTCGTCGCCACCCTGGCCTTCGCCGGCACCGTGGCAGCGGTCATGCAGACGCTGGTCACGCCCCTCATCGCGGAACTGCCCACGATCCTGGACACCTCGTCCTCCAACGCGGCCTGGGTCATCACCGTGACCCTGCTGGTCTCCGCGGTGTGCGTGCCGGTCTCCGGCCGGCTCGGCGACCTGCTCGGCAAGCGGCGGATGCTGCTCGCCTGCTCGGTGCCGCTGATCGCGGGCTCGGTGGTCTGCGCGCTCTCGTCCTCCGTCGTCCCGATGATCGTCGGGCGCGGGCTCCAGGGCATGGGCATGGGCATGGTCCCGCTCGGGATCGCCCTGCTGCGCGACGTCGTGCCGCCGGAGAAGATGAGCTCGTCCATCGCGCTGGTCAGCGCCTCGCTCGGGATCGGCGGCGCGCTCGGCCTGCCGATCGCCTCGGCGGTCGCGCAGTACGCCAGCTGGCGCGTGCTGTTCTGGGGCTCGGCCGTGCTGGCCGTCGCGATCTCCGCGCTGATCTGGGCCCTGATCCCGGACGTCCCGGCGGGCGCCAAGGGGCAGCGCTTCGACGTGCCCGGCGCGCTCGGCCTGGCGGCCGGCCTGGTCTGCCTGCTCCTCGCCGTCTCGAAGGGCGCCGACTGGGGCTGGGCCTCCGCGACGACCATCGGCCTGTTCGCCGCCGCCGTGGTGATCCTCCTCGCCTGGGGCCTCTGGGAGCTGCGCACCACGGACCCGCTGGTCGACCTGCGTACCACCGCCCGCCCCCGGGTGCTCATCACCAACATCGCGTCGCTCTTCGTCGGCTTCGGCATGTACGCGGGGATGCTGATCGCGCCCCAGCTGCTCCAGTTCCCCGAGGCCACCGGCTACGGGCTCGGGCAGACGATGCTCCAGGCCGGTCTGTGGATGGCCCCCGGCGGCATCATGATGATGGTCGTCTCCCCGTTCGGCGGGAAGCTCACCGACGCCCGCGGCCCGAAGTTCACCCTGATCTCCGGCGTCCTCGTCATCGCCGCCGCCTACGGCCTCGGCATCCTGCTGATGGGCTCCGCCTGGGGCCTGATGCTGTTCCTCATGGTCAGCAGCAGCGGCGTGGGCCTCGCGTACGGGGCGATGCCCGCCCTCATCATGAGCGCGGTCCCGGCCTCCGAGACCGCCGCCGCGAACGGCTTCAACACCCTGATGCGCGCCCTCGGCACCTCGGTCGGCGCCGCCGTGATCGGCGCGGTCCTCGCCCAGATGACCACCGAGGCGGGCGGCTACACCTTCACCTCCGAGTCCGGTTTCCGCACGGGCCTGGTCTTCGGCTGCGGTGTCGCGCTGGTCGCGGTCGCGATCTCCGCCTTCATCCCGGCGGTACGGGGCTCCGCCGCGTCTTCCGGTACGGCGGACAGCCCGGCCGCCCCGGAGACGGCGGCGGCCAAGGGCTGACCCGTTCCCGGACCGGCCTCAGGTGCCCAGGCCGTGGCGTGCCGCCCACGCGGAGATCGCCGAGGCCAGCTCCTGCGGCCGGTCCTCCGGGGTGTGGTGCCCGGCGAGGCCGCCCCGGAAGACCTCCAGGCCCGCGATGTTCGCCTCGCACCAGGCCACGGTCGCCGCGTCGGTCATGGCGCCCGGGCCCGGCTCGAACGCGGCCAGCAGCTTGGGCACGTCGGGGCTCGCGGCCAGCCAGGCGTCGTACCGCTCGATCCGGGCCACGACGTCGGCGGGCTCGCCGTCCAGCGGCATCATGCGCGTCCACGCCAGGACGGGGCGCCGGCTCTCCGGGGTCGGGAAGGGGCGGCGGTAGGCGTCCAGGTCGGCGGGGTCGAGCGGGGTGGCGAGCGTGGCCGGCAGCCCCTCGATGAACGCGTTCTGCTCCAGGACCATGCGCTCGCCCACCCCGGGCGTCCGGAGCAGCGTGAACAGCTCGCGTCCGGCGGGCGGGAACTCGTCCCCGTACAACGGCTTGACGATCGTCTCCGTGAAGGCGAGCCCCCGGACGGTTCCGGGGAGGCGGGCGGCCCGGTCGAAGGCGAGCGCCCCGCCCCAGTCGTGGCCGATCAGCACGGCCGCACCCAGGCCGAGCGCGTCGAACCAGGCGTCCAGATGCCGGGCGTGGTCCTCGAAGGAGTAGGCGAGCGGGGGCTTGCCGGAGCCGCCCATGCCGATGAGATCGGGGGCCAGCAGCCGGCGGCCGGGCGCGGCCACCCCCGGCAGGACGTCCCGCCAGAGGTGCGAGGAGGTGGGATTGCCGTGCAGGAAGACGAACGGCAGACCGTCGGGGTCGCCGGACTCGCGGTAGTGGACGGTGGAGCCGAGGACGGGAACGGTGGGCATGACGGCCAGTCACATCGCTTTCTGGTTCATGGACTTCATACGTTGAGGACGAGCGCCCGGTCGACGGCGATCTCGACGACCACCAGGTCCGGCACCTCGGGCGGGGCCGCGCCGTACCGGGCGGTGTAGCGGCGTACCGCCTCCGCCAGGCGTACGGGATCGGCGGTCACCGAGGCCCGGCCCTCAAGGGTCGTCCAGCGGAAGCCGTCGGCCTGGCAGAGGGCGACCCGGGCCGCCGGGCCGCCCGCCGACACGTTGCGCGCCTTGCGGGCGGAGGCCCTGGTGGCCACCCGGGCGAGGCCGGTGGCCGCGTCGAAGGTGAAGCGGACCGGGGCGACGTGCGGAGTGCCGTCGGGGCGCAGCGTGGTGAGCGTGGCGGCGAGCGGGAGGGCGAGGAAGTCGCGGGCCGTGGCGGTGAGCGTGATGCGCATGGTGTGGGTGACCCCTCGTGCGGCGGTGGGACGCCCTTGACTGTGCGGATCACGCGACGCAGGCTCAACGCTGATGAATAACGCCCCGGCCGCCCCCACCCGGTCCCGTGGCCGCCCCCGGGGCAATCCGCCGATCCGTGAATCGCTCGTGGCGGCGGCGCGTGAGCTGTTCCTGGAACGCGGCTACCGGGCGACCACGCTGCGCGCCGTGGCCGGTGCGGCGGGGGTCGACCCGGCGCTGATCGCGTATCACTTCGGGTCCAAGAAGGGCCTGTTCGCGGACGTGATGCAGTTCCAGTGCGCCAACGCGCTCTCGGTGGACGAGGTGCTGGGCGGTGACCCGGCCACCCTGCCCGGACGGCTGATCGACGCGGTGACGGGCCTGTGGGAGGACGCCGACTTCCGGCGCCTCTCGACCCGGGGCGAGACCGCCGCCGAAGTCGTCCGCGAATACCTGGAACAGGAGCTGCTGCGGCCGCTCGTTGAATTTCTCGGCGGCCCGGACGCGACCGCCCGCGCCACCGCCGTGGTGACCGTGCTCGGCGGGATCATCTACACCCGCTATCTGAACCCCCTCCCCACCCCGGCCGCCCTCACCCCGGCCGAGACCCGCGCCGCCCTCACCCCGGCCGTCCGCGCGGCACTCGCGCCCCGGAGGCGGTAGGACCCCGTCCCCACCCCGGGGTGTGGGACCCCTGGGTGCAGTCCCTGAGACCGGGGTCCACCCGGGGGCCCAGCCCCTAGGGGTAGCTCCTTACAGCGGGCCAGGGGCCGTTCCTCCCGGTGGAGGACGTGCGGGGGCGGGCTCTCTCCGTAGCGTGTTCGTCGTACCGCAGACGCACGGCGGTACGTACCTCAGACGCACCGCACACGCGCCGCCGGAGGGCGGACCACAGGGGACGGGGTGGGGAAAACCCCACCGGAAGACTGCGCTGGGCACCAGCGCGCCGGACCCCCTCCCCACAGCAGACTTCACAGCAGACGGCGACAACCCGTCGCTGACCGACATAGGAGAAAAACCGTGACAACGGCTGTAACCATTCCCAGGCACGGGGGCACTGGAGGGCGTACGGCCGTGGCTGCGCGGGCGCGGCAGGTCGTCAAGGCGTACGGGAGCGGGGAGACCCGGGTCGTCGCGCTCGACCACGTCGACGTGGACATCGCCCGGGGGCAGTTCACCGCGATCATGGGCCCGTCCGGTTCCGGCAAGTCGACGCTGATGCACTGCCTGGCCGGCCTCGACACCGTGACGTCCGGCCAGATCCACGTCGCCGACACCGAGATCACCGGGCTCAAGGACAAGAAGCTCACCCAGCTCCGGCGCGACCGCATCGGGTTCATCTTCCAGGCGTTCAACCTGCTGCCGACGCTGAACGCGCTGGAGAACATCACGCTCCCGATGGACATCGCGGGCCGCAAGCCCGACGCCGCCTGGCTCAACCAGGTCGTGGAGACCGTCGGCCTGGCCGGCCGCCTCAAGCACCGGCCGACCCAGCTCTCCGGCGGCCAGCAGCAGCGCGTCGCGGTGGCGCGGGCCCTCGCCGCCAAGCCGGAGATCATCTTCGGCGACGAGCCGACCGGGAACCTGGACTCCCGGGCCGGCGCCGAGGTCCTGAGCTTCCTGCGCAGGTCCGTGGACGAGCTGGGCCAGACCATCGTCATGGTCACCCACGACCCGGTCGCCGCCTCCTACGCGGACCGCGTCCTCTACCTCGCCGACGGCCGCATCGTGGACGAGATGCTCAACCCCACCGCCGACCAGGTGCTGGACCGCATGAAGGACTTCGACGCGCGCGGGCGGACGTCATGACCGTGTGGAAGACCTCGATGCGCAACTTCCTCGCGCACAAGGGACGCATGGCGCTCTCCGCCGTCGCCGTCCTGCTCTCGGTGGCCTTCGTCTGCGGCACGCTCGTCTTCACCGACACGATGAACACCACGTTCGACAAGCTCTTCGCCGCCACCTCCGCCGATGTCACCGTCAGCCCGAAGAAGGCCAAGGCGGACGACGTCCCGGAGAACGGGAAGCCGGAGTCGCTGCCCGCCTCCGTCCTCGCCGAGGTCGCGAAGGCCGACGGCGTCAAGGAGGCCGAGGGCGGCGTCTCCAGCGCGGCCGTCACCGTCGTCGACCGCCACAACGAGAACATGGGCTCCGAGACCGGCGCCCCCACCATCGCCGGCAACTGGACGCGGAACGACCTGCGCTCCATGGAGATCACCTCCGGCCACGCCCCGCGCGGCCCGACCGAGATCATGGTCGACGCCGACACCGCGAAGAAGCACCACCTGAAGATCGGCGACGAGCTGCGCACCATCGCGGCCACCGGCGACATCACCGGGAAGATCAGCGGCATCGCCACCTTCAAGGTGACCAACCCCGGCGCGGCGATCGTCTACCTCGACACCACCACCGCCCAGCGCGCGCTGCTCGGCGCCCCCGATGTCTTCTCGCACCTCTCCGTCACCGCCGAACCGGGCGTCAGCGACGCCCGGTTGAAGCAGAACGTGGCGCGGGCGCTCGACGGCTCCGCCGCGTACAAGATCCAGACGCAGGACGAGGCGGCCGCCGAGAACAAGGACTCCATGGGGTCGTTCCTCGACGTCATGAAGTACGCGATGCTCGGCTTCGCCGGGATCGCCTTCCTCGTCGGCATCTTCCTCATCGTCAACACCTTCTCGATGCTGGTCGCCCAGCGCACCCGCGAGATCGGCCTGATGCGGGCCATCGGCTCCAGCCGTGAGCAGGTCAACCGCTCGGTGCTGCTGGAAGCGGTGCTCCTGGGCGTCTTCGGCTCCGTCCTCGGCGTGGGCGCCGGCATCGGGCTCGCCGTCGGGCTGATGAAGGTCATGGGCGCGGTCGGCATGGAGCTGTCCACCGAGGACCTGACCATCGCCTGGACGACCCCGGTGGTCGGGCTCGCGCTCGGCATCATCGTCACCGTCCTCGCCGCTTACATCCCGGCCCGCCGGGCCGGCAAGGTCTCCCCGATGGCCGCCCTGCGCGACGCCGGTACCCCGGCGGACGCCAAGTCCGGCTGGGTCCGGGCCGGGCTCGGCCTCGTGGTCACCGGCGCCGGCGCCGCCGCCCTGTGGGCGACGACGCGGGTGGACGAGGCGAGCGACGGCTCCGGCCTCCTCGGCCTGGGCGTCCTGCTGACGCTCGTCGGCTTCATCGTGATCGGCCCGCTGCTCGCCGGAGTCGTCGTACGGGCGCTGAGCGCCGTCCTGCTGAGGTTCTTCGGGCCCGTCGGCCGGCTCGCCGAGCGCAACGCGCTGCGCAACCCGCGCCGCACCGGCGCGACCGGCGCGGCCCTGATGATCGGCCTGGCCCTGGTGGCCTGCCTCTCCGTGGTCGGCTCGTCCATGGTCGCCTCGGCCACCGACGAGCTGGACAAGTCGGTGGGTGCGGACTTCATCGTGGAGTCGGCCAACGGCCAGCTGATCGTCCCGCAGGCCGCCGAGGCCCTGGCCTCCGCCCCGGGCATCGAACACCTCACGCACTACAAGGTGCTCGGCGCGAAGCTGACCGGCCCGGACGGCAAGGCGTCGGACGAGCACGTCACGGCGGCCGACCCGACGTATGCCCAGGACGTGCGCCGCGAGGTCCTCTCCGGCGACCTGGACAAGGCGTACGGCAAGGACGCCATGTCGGTCGGCGAGGAGTACGCCACCGCGCACCACGTCGAGGTCGGTGACACGATCACCGTCGCGTTCAAGGGGGGCGACACGGCGAAGCTGAGGGTCGCCGCGATCACCTCGGACGAGACCGCCCTCGACCAGGGCGCGATGTACCTGAACACCTCGACCGCCCAGCGGTACGTCCCCGCCGACAGGATGCCCCAGAACATGATCATGTTCGCCAAGGCGAAGGACGGCCAGGAGGACGCGGCGTACGCGGCGCTGAAGAGCTCGGTCGCGGACTACCCGCAGTACAAGGTGCGGAATCAGGCCGACTTCAAGGAGAACCTGAAGGACCAGATCGGCCAGCTGCTGAACGTCGTGTACGGCCTGCTCGCCCTGGCGATCATCGTCGCGGTGCTCGGTGTGGTGAACACCCTGGCGCTTTCGGTGGTGGAGCGGACCCGCGAGATCGGCCTGATGCGCGCCATCGGCCTCTCCCGTCGCCAGCTGCGCCGGATGATCCGGCTGGAGTCGGTGGTCATCGCCCTCTTCGGCGCCCTGCTCGGCCTCGGGCTCGGCATGGGCTGGGGCACCTCGGCCCAGAAGCTGCTGGCCCTGGAGGGTCTGGGCGTCCTGGACATCCCGTGGCCGACGATCATCACGGTGTTCGTCGCCTCCGCCTTCGTCGGACTGTTCGCGGCCCTGGTCCCGGCCTTCCGGGCGGGCCGGATGAACGTCCTGAACGCGATCGCCGCGGACGGGTGAGACACCCTGCCGCCCCGACCGGCCCCGGCCCGCTCCTCGGAGCGGGCCGGGGCCGGTGCGTGTGTGGCCTGTGGGCCCCCTGCCGCGCAGCGGCGCCCTTCCCGGAGTCGTACGCTAGTAACCCCCGGCCCGTCACACGTGTCGGGCCCTTCGCGTTGCCCCGGGGCAGCGCGCCCTGGCGGCAGCCGGCCGTCAGAGCCCTTCTCCTCTCCCGGACGGAAGCCCTTCATGAGCCTGAACGGTCTGCTGGATGTCGTCGTACGTGATCCGGCGCTCGACGAAGCGGTGAAGGCCGCCGGTGACGGCCACCGGATGCACATCGACCTGGTGGGCCCGCCCGCCGCGCGGCCCTTCGCCGTCGCCGCGCTGGCCAGGGACGCCGGGCGGACGGTCCTCGCGGTCACCGCGACCGGCCGGGAGGCGGAGGACCTGGCGGCCGCGCTGCGCACCATGCTGCCGCCGGACACGATCGCGGAGTTCCCGTCCTGGGAGACCCTGCCGCACGAGCGCCTGTCGCCCCGCTCCGACACCGTGGGCCGCCGGCTCGCCGTGCTGCGGCGCCTCGCGCACCCGAGCGCCGACGACCCGGAGACCGGGCCGGTCTCGGTCGTCGTCGCGCCGATCCGGTCCGTGCTCCAGCCGCAGGTCAAGGGGCTCGCGGACCTGGAGCCGGTCGCGCTGCGCACCGGGCAGAGCGCCGACCTCGGGGAGACCGTGGAGGCGCTGGCGGCAGCCGCGTACGCCCGGGTCGAACTGGTCGAGAAGCGCGGCGAGTTCGCGGTGCGCGGCGGCATCCTCGACGTGTTCCCGCCCACCGAGGAGCACCCGCTCCGGGTGGAGTTCTGGGGCGACGACGTCGAGGAGATCCGCTACTTCAAGATCGCGGACCAGCGGTCCCTGGAGGTCGCCGAGCACGGCCTGTGGGCGCCGCCCTGCCGTGAGCTGCTGCTGACGGACGAGGTGCGGGAGCGGGCCGCCGCGCTCGCCGAGGCCCACCCGGAGCTGGGCGAACTCCTCCACAAGATCGCCGAGGGCATCGCGGTGGAGGGCATGGAATCCCTCGCGCCGGTCCTCGTGGACGACATGGAGCTGCTGCTCGACGTGCTGCCCAAGGGCGCGATGGCCGTCGTCTGCGACCCCGAGCGGGTCCGGACCCGGGCCGCGGACCTGGTCGCGACCAGCCAGGAGTTCCTGCAGGCGTCCTGGGCGGCGTCGGCGGGCGGAGGCGAGGCCCCGATCGACGTCGGCGCGGCCTCGCTGCGGGGCATCGCGGACGTCCGCGAGCGGGCCCGTGAGCTGGACATGATGTGGTGGTCGATCTCCCCGTTCGCGGCCGACGCGGAGCTGGACGACGACACGCTGCCGCTGGGCATGCAGGCGCCCGAGATGTACCGGGGTGACACCGCGCGGGCGTTCGCCGACACGAAGGGCCGGCTGGCCGACGGCTGGCGCACGGTGTACGTCACGGAGGGCCAGGGGCTCGCCTCGCGTACGGTCGAGATGCTGGGCGGCGAGGGGATCGCGGCCCGGCTCGACCCGGACCTGGACGAGATCTCCCCGTCGGTGGTCCACGTCTCGTGCGGGGCCATCGACCACGGCTTCGTCCACCCCGGCCTGAAGCTCGCCGTGCTCACGGAGACCGACCTCACCGGGCAGCGCACCGCCACGAAGGACCTGGGCCGGATGCCGGTCCGGCGGCGCAAGACGATCGACCCGCTGACGCTGGAGACCGGCGACTACATCGTGCACGAGCAGCACGGCGTGGGCCGCTACATCGAGATGGTGCAGCGCACGGTGCAGGGGGCGACGCGCGAGTACCTGCTCGTCGAGTACGCCCCGGCCAAGCGCGGGCAGCCCGGCGACCGGCTGTACATCCCGACCGACCAGCTGGAGCAGGTCACCAAGTACGTCGGCGGCGAGGCCCCGACCCTGCACCGGCTCGGCGGCGCGGACTGGACGAAGACGAAGGCGCGCGCCAAGAAGGCCGTCAAGGAGATCGCTGCCGACCTGATCAAGCTGTACTCGGCCCGGATGGCGGCCCCCGGCCACACCTTCGGCCCGGACACCCCCTGGCAGCGCGAGCTGGAGGACGCGTTCCCGTACGCCGAGACGCCCGACCAGCTGACGACGATCGCCGAGGTCAAGGAGGACATGGAGAAGTCGGTCCCGATGGACCGGTTGATCTGCGGCGACGTGGGGTACGGCAAGACGGAGATCGCGGTGCGCGCCGCGTTCAAGGCGGTGCAGGACGGGAAGCAGGTCGCCGTCCTCGTTCCGACCACGCTGCTCGTGCAGCAGCACTACGGCACGTTCACCGAGCGCTATTCCCAGTTCCCCGTCAACGTACGCGCGCTGAGCCGCTTCCAGTCCGAGGCCGAGTCCAAGGCGACGCTCGCCGGGCTGAAGGACGGTTCCGTCGACCTGGTCATCGGCACCCACCGGCTGTTCTCATCGGAGACGAAGTTCAAGGACCTGGGCCTCGTCATCGTGGACGAGGAGCAGCGGTTCGGCGTCGAGCACAAGGAGCAGCTGAAGAAGCTCCGCGCCAACGTGGACGTGCTGACCATGTCCGCGACGCCCATCCCCCGCACGCTCGAAATGGCGGTCACCGGCATCCGCGAGATGTCCACGATCACCACCCCGCCGGAGGAGCGCCACCCGGTCCTGACCTTCGTCGGGCCGTACGAGGAGAAGCAGATCGGCGCCGCGATCCGGCGTGAACTGCTGCGTGAGGGCCAGGCGTTCTACATCCACAACCGGGTCGAGTCGATCGACCGGGCGGCGGCGCGGCTGCGCGAGATCGTGCCCGAGGCGCGGATCGCCACGGCGCACGGCCAGATGTCCGAACAGGCCCTGGAGCAGGTCGTGGTGGACTTCTGGGAGAAGAAGTTCGACGTGCTGGTCTCCACGACGATCGTGGAGTCGGGCATCGACATCTCCAACGCGAACACGCTGATCGTGGAGCGCGGCGACAACTTCGGCCTCTCCCAGCTGCACCAGCTGCGCGGCCGCGTCGGCCGGGGCCGCGACCGGGGTTACGCCTACTTCCTGTACCCGCCGGAGAAGCCCCTGACGGAGACCGCCCACGAGCGCCTGGCCACGATCGCCCAGCACACCGAGATGGGCGCGGGCATGTACGTGGCCATGAAGGACCTGGAGATCCGCGGCGCGGGCAACCTCCTCGGCGGCGAGCAGTCCGGCCACATCGCGGGCGTCGGCTTCGACCTGTACGTACGCATGGTGGGCGAGGCGGTCGCGGACTACCGGGCGTCCCTGGAGGGCGGCGTGGAGGAGGAACCGCCGCTGGAGGTCAAGATCGAGCTCCCGGTCGACGCGCACGTCCCGCACGACTACGCCCCCGGCGAGCGGCTGCGCCTCCAGGCGTACCGCTCGATCGCCTCGGCGTCCTCGGAGGACGACATCAAGGCGGTCCGCGAGGAGCTGACGGACCGCTACGGCAAGCTCCCGGAACCGGTCGAGAACCTGCTCCTGGTGGCGGGCCTGCGCATGCTGGCCCGCGCCTGCGGGGTCGGCGACATCGTCCTCCAGGGCCCGAACATCCGCTTCGCGCCGGTGGAGCTGCGCGAGTCGCAGGAACTCCGCCTGAAGCGGCTGTACCCGAAGACGGTGATCAAGCCGGCGGTCCACCAGATCCTGGTGCCGCGCCCGACGACGGGCAAGATCGGCGGCAAGCCGGTGGTGGGGCGGGAGCTGCTGGCGTGGACGGGGGAGTTCCTGACGACGATCCTGGGGTCGTGAGCCCTAGGTCGCGTCCCCGGCGTTGAACAGCAACCGGCCGACCAGGCGGAAGACCTCCTCGGGATCGCGACCGCCCATCGCGTCGTCCAGGTTGCCGCTCAGCAGAAGCGTGGCGAAGCCGTGGGCGAGGGACCAGGCGGCTACGCCTGTCAGGCGGGGGTTGTCGGTGGGGGCAGGCGGGCGACGCCCGCGCGCAGTTCCGTCGTCGCGCGGGCCTTCGCCGCCAGCAGGTCCGGGTCGTCCGTGCGGTGGAGGTCCGGCTGGAACATCACCTGGAAGTGCGCCGGGTGCGCCCGCGCGAACCGTACGTACGCCACGCCCCGCTCCCGGAGGTCGGGGGCCGCCGCCAAGGCGTCCGCGAACAGGGCGTAGCCCTCGGCGGCGATCGCGGTGAGCAGGCCCGTGCGGTCCTTGAAGTGGTGGGCGGGGGCGGCGTGGGAGACGCCGGCCCGGCGGGCCAGGTCGCGGAGGCTGAGCGCGGCGGGGCCCTCGGTGCGGATGACGTCGAGGGCGGCGGTGAGGACGGCCCGCCGCAGGTCGCCGTGGTGGTAGGCGCGGTCGCTGGTCATGGACAGCAGGTTACGCGGGATCTAGTCGTTGACAAGTTCCCGGATCGCGCGCACTCTGGAGATCTAGGCAGTGGCTAGATGGTGGCCGGTGCGGGGCGGAAGGTGTGGACATGTCCGAGGAACTGGGTCGCGTACGACAGCTGTGGCACCTGCTGGAGCCGGTGCACGCGGTCCTGTATTACGCGCCGGAGGCGTTCGAGGAGGCCGCCGCGCTCGGGTACGCGGTCGATGAGCGGTGGCCGAGCTACTTCGCCTGGCGGGCGGCGCCGCTGGGCGCGGTGGGGGCGGACCCGGTCGGGGAGACGTTCTACAGCTTCAGCCCGCGCATGGTCGGCGCGTATGTGCCCGCCGTCTGGTCGGTCGCCTCGCCGGACGCGGTGCTGGCCGCGCGGGGGCGGGCCGTGGACCGTGCGTACCAGGCGCTCCTGGGGGACGAGGCCGCCGCGCCGGACACGGCCGAGGCCGCCGCGCTGCTGCGGCGCGTGGCGGAGGCGGCCGACACGGCGGACCTGGCGCACCGGCCGCTCGCCGCCGCGAACGCCGCGCTGCCCTGGCCGGACGCACCCCACCTCGCCGTGTGGCACGCGGCGACCGTCCTGCGCGAACACCGGGGCGACGGCCACCTCGCGGCCCTGGCGCACGCGGAGTTGGACCCCGTCGAGTCACTGGTCTCGTTCGCGGCGATCGGGGCCGCCCGGCCCGAGGTCTTCGGCAGTCGGGGGTGGGGTGATGAGGAGTGGCGGGCGGCCCGCGAACGGCTGGAGAAGCGGGGGCTGGTGGCCGCCGACGGCACGGCGACCGAGGCGGGCCGGGCACTGCGGGCCGAGGTCGAGCGGCGTACGGACGAGGCGGCGGCGGGACCCTGGCGGGTGCTCACGGACGTGGAGCGGGAACGGCTGGTCGGTCTGCTGGGCCCGCTGTGGGTGGCGGCGATCGGGTCGGGACTGCTGCCGCCCGAGAACACGTTGGGCATCGGGAAGGTGTGAGGGGGCGCGGGCGCGGGAAGTCGGCCGCGAGGCGCGACCGGGGCGCGAGGTGTGACCCGGCCCGCACGCGGGAACGGGTCGCAGCCATGAAATCCTCCTCGCGGGGAAGACGTTCATAGAATTCCCTGGTTGGTTCGGCTTTCTCACCGTCAGGACGGCTACGAGTGATATCTCCCCGCGTGTGTCGAGTGATGGTCCCCGCCCTGGCCGCCACGGCCGTGCTCGCGCTGAGTGGCTGCGACCCCGATCAACTGCCCAAGGACATCGACACCACCGGCGGCGGCGCGGACGGAGGCGGCCAGTCCGCCACCGGCTTCGGCGCCAGCCCGCTGACGAACGACGACGGCACGAAGCCGGGCCTCGCCCCCTCACCTCGGACAAGGACCGGGCGGCGGCGCGGAAGATCATCGAGAAGGTCGCCACCAAGGGGCGCGGCCCCAAGACCGGTTACGAGCGGGACAAGTTCGGGTACGCGTGGAAGGACTCCGTGGACGACGTCCCGCTGTCCCACAACGGCTGCGACACCCGCAACGACCTGCTCGCCCGGGACGGCAAGGACGTCGAGCTGCGCTCCGGTTCGAAGTGCGTGGTCGTCTCCATGACGCTCAAGGACCCGTACACCGGCAAGACCATCGAGTGGCGCAAGCAGCAGGCGACCAAGGTCCAGATCGACCACGTCATGCCGCTGTCGTACGACTGGCAGATGGGCGCCGCCCACTGGAACGAGTCCAAGCGCCAGCAGATCGCCAACGACCCGCTCAACCTCATCCCCGTCGACGGCCCGGCCAACGGCTCCAAGAGCGACGGCGGCCCCGCGACCTGGCTCCCCCCGTACAAGCCGATCCGCTGCGCGTACGTGCTCCGCTTCGCCCAGGTCTCGCTGAAGTACGACCTGCCGGTGACGAGCGCGGACAAGGACATGATGCTGAAGCAGTGCGGCGGCTGACGCGGCAGTAGCTACGCGGGGCGGCGGGCCCGGGGGTCCGCCGCCCCTCCGCGTGCCCCGCGCGCCCCTCAGAGCCCTGAGCCCCCCGTCGCGTCGATCACCGTGCCCGTCACCCAGCGGGAGTCGTCCGAGGCGAGGAACGCCACGATGTCCGCGACGTCGCCCGGCTGTCCGACCCGGCCCAGGGCGGCCAGGGACGCGGCGCCCTTCTCCGCCTCGGCGTCGCCGCGCAGCCAGTCCGCGTTGATGTCGGTGTCGATGATGCCGGGGGCCACCGAGTTGACCGTGATGCCGCGCGGGCCCAGCTCCTTGGCGAGGGTCAGCGTGAAGTTGTCCAGGGCGCCCTTGGTCGCGCTGTAGGCGATGATGTTCGGCATCGCGATCCGGGCCGCGCCGCTGGAGATGTTGATGACCCGGCCGCCGTCGCGCAGCCGGTCGAGCCCGTGGCGCACGATGAAGAACGGGGCCCGCACGTTGACGGCGAATACCGCGTCGAACGCCTCCTCGGTGAGCGAGGACAGTTCGGAGTAGAGCCCGGCGCCCGCGTTGTTCACGATGATGTCGACGCCGCCGCCGGGCGCGTACGCGGTGATCTCCGCGTCGAACGCCTCCCACAGCGCGGCCGCGTCCCCATGCGTGCCCAGCTCGGCGCGGAGGGCGAACGCCGTGCCGCCGTTCTTCCGGATGACCTCCACGACCTCGTCGGCCGCCGCCGCGTCCCGGGCGTAGGCGACGGCGACGACAGCGCCCTCGCGCCCCAGCCGTTCCGCGATGCCCCGGCCGATACCCCGGCTGCCACCCGTGACCAGCGCGACCTTGCCCTCAAGTGCGTACGCAGACATGACTGTTACCCCTCAGCTATTTGTTGAGTGATCGTTCCAGAAAGAACGTAGCACGACTTCTTGAGCGGGCGCTCTAGAATGTGGGGCATGGGTGAGACAGGTGCGGCGCGCGGACGGCCGCGCTCCTTCGACCGGGACGCCGCGCTCGCGGCGGCCGTCCGGCTGTTCTGGGAGCGGGGTTACGGGGCGACCTCGATCGGTGAGCTGACGGAGGCGATGGGCATCCGGCCCGCGAGCCTCTACGCCGCGTTCGGCGACAAGCGGTCGCTCTTCGAGGAGGCGGTCGCCGCGTACGGGAGGACGCCCGTCGGGACCTTCATGCGCGACGCGCTGGAGCAGGAGCCCACGGCCTACCGCGCGTTCGCGCGCCTTCTGCGCGAGGCCGCCCGGATCTACGCCGACCCCTCGCACCCGGCGGGCTGCATGGTGATCACGGGGGCCGTGAACGTCACCCCGCAGGACGCCGGGGTGGCCGACCGCCTGAGGGGCGTGCGCAATTCCAACGTCACGGCCTGGGAGACGCGGCTGCGGGACGCGCAGCGCACGGGTGAGCTGCCGGAGCGGGTGGACCCCCGCGTCCTCGCCGGGTACTTCGCCACGATCGTCCAGGGCATGTCGCAGCGCTCCTGCGACGGGGCGGGCCCGGAGGAGCTGGCCGAGATCGCCGAACTCGCGCTCGCCGCCTGGCCGGGGGAGCGCGAGGACTGAGCCGACGCGGAAAACCCGCCCTGGCGGACGGGTTCCACGGGTGCGGGCACGCCGCGCGGGTCAGAGCTTCAGGTCCCACTGCGTCGAGTCGTACGTGAAGCTGGGACTGACCTCCACGGTGAGGTTCTTCGCGTCGGCCGGCGCGTCGAACGCGTAGAGCACCGTGACCTTCTTGCCGGGGAGGATCGTGCCGGTGAAGCCCGAGCCGACCTTGTCGTCGAAGATCTGCTCCGCGTCGACCCCGTCCTTACCGGCCCGTCCCTCGACGGTGACCAGTGCCGAGTCGAACTTCTCCTTGCCGGCGTTCTCGATCACGACGGCCACCTGGTACGCCTTGTTGCCCTTGGTGTGACCGGCCGCGAACTCACCGGGGGAGTACTTCGTCGCGTCGCCGACCGTGAGCGTCAGGTCGTCGTCGTACACGATCGCGTCACCGGCCTCCAGCGCCTCGCCGGTGGGCTTCTCCTCCTTGCCGGCCTTGTCGTCGCCGGACTTCTCCTTCTCGGCGCCCTTGCCGGCGTCCCCGCCCGCCTTCGGCTGCGCGGACGCCTTCGTGTCCGACACCGCCTTGTTCAGGTCGTCCACCGCGTCGTCCACCGTCTTGAAGGTGATCACCGCGCCGACCACCGACATGATCAGCGCGATCAGCGCGAGGACCGTGCCGAACGTGGCCATCTTCTTGTTCGTCGCCTCGCCCCTCTTGGCGCGGCCCCGGCCGACGAGCCCCAGGACCAGCGCGATCGTGCCGAGGATGCCCGCCAGCCAGAAGAGGAACGGGATGAGGCCGGAGACCGCGCCGATGAGCCCGAGGATCAGGGCGGCGGTGCCCAGCCCGTTGCGCGCGGGGCGCAGACCGGGCGCGTGAGCGGGGCCGTACGGCTGCTGCGGCTGGGGGTGCGGAGGCTGCGGGGACTGCGGCGGCTGCGTGAACTGGGACATGGCTGCGCCCTTCGGCAAGTACGGGATGAGTGGTGAGCGGATCCACCTGACGTCGCTCGTTCAGCGACAGGTCAATCACAGCATCATCTGTGAACCGAGTCAACACGGTTCACGCGGAACAGGTCCATGCACGCCGTGAATCGATGGCGAGTGCGCTGCTGTGTACGGGTCGGTATGCTCGCCCCGACCCGCCAGCGGTACAGCACAGGGAGACAGCAAGTGCCGGAGAACGCGACAGAGGTGACCGCCGCCGGAATCGCCCGCCTGGCGGGCGTGGGACGCGCCGCCGTCAGCAACTGGCGCCGTCGGCACGCCGACTTCCCCCAGCCCGTGGGCGGCACCGAGACCAGCCCGTCCTTCGCACTGCCCGAGGTCGAGCGGTGGCTGCGCGACCAGGGCAAGCTGGTCGAGGTCCCCCTCCGCGAACGCGTCTGGCAGCAGCTGGCCGGCCACCCGGCGGGCCCCGTCACCGCCCTCGTCCACACCGGCTGCGCCCTGCTGCTGGTGAACCGCAGCCCCGCCGCCTGGCGGGAGATCACCGGCGTGTCCGACGAGCGGATGGCCGGGGTGCTCTCCCTCGCGCTGGACGACGCCCTCACCGACCGCTTCGGGCCCGCCGGGAACGGGCGCGCCGTCCGCACCCCGGACCGCGCCGAACTCCTGCCGTCCGTGCCGCTGCTGCGCGGCGCCGCCGAGCTGGCCGCGGAGACCGGCGTCCGGGATGCGTACGAGTTCCTGCTCGGCCGTCAGCTCGACGCCAACCCGCGCCAGTACACGCTGACCCCGCCCGGTCTCGCCGAATTGATGGCGGAACTGGCCGGCACCGGCGGGCCCGGCGTGCGCACGGTGCTCGACCCGGCGGCGGGCACCGGCGCCCTGCTGACCGCTGCCGGGCCGGCCGGGCTGTACGCCCAGGAGAGCGACCCCGGCCTCGCAGCCGTCACCGCACTCCGCCTCGCCCTGCGCACGGCGGACACCCCGCGCACCGCCTCCGCCCGCCGCACCCTCGACGTACGCACCGGGGACACCCTGCGCGCCGACGCCTTCCCGGGGCTGGCCGCCGACGCCGTGCTCTGCCACCCCCCGTTCAACGAGCGCAACTGGGGCCACGACGAACTCGCCTACGATCCCCGCTGGGAGTACGGCTTCCCCGCCCGCACCGAGTCCGAACTCGCCTGGGTGCAGCACGCGCTGGCCCGGCTGCGCGACGGCGGCACCGCCGTCCTCCTGATGCCCCCCGCCGCCGCCTCCCGCCGATCCGGCCGCCGCATCCGCGCCGACCTCCTGCGCCGGGGCGCCCTGCGCGCCGTCATCGCGCTCCCGGCCGGCGCCGCACCCCCGTACGGCATCCCGCTCCATCTGTGGGTGCTCCGCAGGCCCGGCGCCGCGCCGCAGCCCAACCCCGCACTCCTGCTGGTCGACACCGCCGAGCCCGCCGAGCAGACCACCGGCGGCGGCCGGGACCGCCTCGACCTGACCGCCCTGCGCCACGCGGTAATCGACGCCTGGCACGCGTACGAGGGGCAGCGCCCGCAGCCCACGGCGCCGCACTCCGCCGCCGCCCGCACCGTCCCCGTCATCGAACTCCTCGACGACGACGTCGACCTCGCCCCCGCCCGCCACCTGCCGTCCCCCGCCGCCACCGGCGGACCCGCCGAACTGGCCGGCGTACGCGAGCGGCTGACCACGACCCTGGGCCTGGCCACGAGCCTCACCCCGCCACCCCCCGCCCCCACCGCACCCGCGCACCGCCCGCTCACCACCCTCGGCGAACTCGCCCGCGCGGGCGCCCTCCAGCTCCGCCACGGCGGCGCGGGCACCGGGACCGGCCCCGTCCTCACCGAGCACGACGTGCTGGGCGGCACCCCGCCCTCAGGCGCTCCGGCCACCGGCGCCCCGGCCACCGGCGCCCCCGAGGAGCCCGTCCTGGTCGAAGCGGGCGACGTCGTCGTGCCCGTGCTCGGCGGCGTCACCGTCGTCCGGGTCGTGGACGAGGCCACTGCGGGCGCCGCGCTCGGCCGCAACCTCCAACTGCTGCGCCCCGACCCGGACGTGCTCGACCCCTGGTTCCTCGCCGGCTTCCTGCGCGGCACCACCAACAACCGGCAGGCCAGCAGCCACGCCTCCACCGCGACCCGGCTGGACGCCCGCCGCCTGCAACTGCCGCGCCTGCCCCTGGCCGAGCAGCGGCGCTACGGCGAACGGTTCCGCGCGCTCGCCGCGTTCGAGGACGCGCTGCGGCTCGCCGGACGGCTCGGCGGACAGCTCGTGCAGGGCCTCTACGACGGATTGACGGACGGTACGGTCACGCCGGAGTGACCGGAACCACAACGGTTCCGCACAACCCCGGGCCCTCTGTCGGTGTCGCCCCTTACGCTCGGATCCGCACGCACGCCCGTGTGCGCGCGGACGTTTCACGACCAGGCAATCCAGGAGCAGCCATGTACGCCCCGGGTCTTCCGCCCACGGCGCCGCGCCGAGTCCCCGGCAGGGCCTGGATCGTCTCCATGCGCGTGCTGTTCATCCTGATCGCGGTCTGCTCCTTGGGCTTTCTGCTGTGGGCGCCGCTGCTCAGGCTCGCGTTCGTCCGCCGCCGTGCCCTCGACTGGTGGGCGGCCGGCGCCGGCTTCGTGTTCACCTGCGTGGTGATCGCCGTGCTCGGCAGGAACGAGCCGGAGGTGGAGGCGGACGGCCTCGACAACGTGTTCATAGCGCTGCAACTCCTGGTCCTCGCGGCCGTCTGCGTGTACTACCTCGTCGCCGACGTGCGTTTCCACGCACGCCTGACCGGGAAGGGCGCCGGACTCCCGCACCAGGGGGCCGGCTACGCGTACGTCACGACCGTGCCCGTGCCCACGCCTCCGTACGGACAGCCGCAGCCCTACCCGCCGCACCCCGGGCAGCAGCAGCCCTACCCGCTTCCCCTCACCCGCTGCCCCCAGCCCGAGGACGCCCGCCCCGCCCCGCCCCAGCGCATCGACCAGGTCCGCGCCGAGCTGGACGAGCTGAGCGACTACCTCCGCAAGGAGGAGGGCCGGTGAACGGTCGCCTCATCGGCGGGCGGTACGAGCTGGCGACGATCCTCGGCCAGGGCGGCATGGGCCAGGTCTGGACGGCCTACGACCAGCGCCTCGACCGCCGGGTCGCCGTCAAGCTGCTGCGCCCCGACCGGGTCACCGGGCCCATCGGCAGCGAGGCCGCCGACGAGCTGCGCCGCCGTTTCGTCCGCGAGTGCCGGGTCACCGCGCAGGTGGACCACCCGGGCCTGGTCACCGTGCACGACGCCGGCAGCGACGGCGACGACCTGTTCCTCGTCATGCAGTACGTGGAGGGCGCCGACCTCGGCGACCACCTCGCCGAGCACGACCCCTACCCCTGGCCCTGGGCCGTCGCGGTGGCCGCGCAGCTGTGCGCCGTCCTCAGCGCCGTGCACGCCGTACCGATCGTCCACCGCGACCTCAAGCCCCGTAACGTGATGGTCCGTCCGGACGGCACCGTGCTCGTCCTCGACCTCGGTGTCGCGTCCGTCCTCGACACCGACACCACCCGCCTCACCAACACCGGCTCGCCCATCGGCTCCCCGGCCTACATGGCGCCCGAGCAGGCCATGGGCGGCGCGGTCGGCCCGTACACCGACCTCTACGCCCTCGGCGTCCTCCTGCACGAACTGCTCAGCGGCGATGTGCCGTTCGCCGGGTCCACCGCCCTCGGCGTGCTCCACCGGCACCTGTACGAACCGCCGCTGCCGGTCCGCCGGATCCGGCCCGACATCCCCGAGCCGCTGGAGGCACTGGTGCTGCGGCTGCTCGCCAAGGACCCGCAGCACCGCCCGGCCAGCGCCCAGGAGGTGTACGAACACCTCGCCCCGCTGCTGCCCGCACGCGGCTCCCGGCCGCCCGCCGGGCCGCTCGACCCCACCCGTCCGTTCCTGCGCCCGCACGCCCCCTGGCCCGACCGCGCCACGGTTCCGCCGCCGGCCATGCCCGCCACGCCGCCCGCCCGGACGGACGTCGCCGCAGCCGTGGACGAGGTCAAGCGGCTCCTCGGCGAGGGCCGCATCACCCAGGCCGTGGACATGCTCGGCGGGCTCCTCCCGGTCGCCGCCGAACAGCACGGGTCCGGCTCCCCGGTCGTCCGCATCCTGCGCAAGCAGTACGCGGCGACCCTCATGGACGACGGCCAGTACCGCCGCGCCCTGCCCGAACTGCGCCGGCTCGCCGACGACCGGGCCGCCGAGGCGGGCCCCGCGGACCCGCAGACCCTCGGCCACCGCTGCGACGTGGCCCAGTGCCTGGAACAGCTCGGTGAACCGGCCGCCGCGCTCGCGGAGTACCGCGCCGTGCTGCCGTACTACGAGAACCAGTACGCCACGGGCAACGACCCGGCACGCTCGTACGAGATCCGCCACCGCATCGGGCAGCTGCTGCTCGCCCTCGGCGACCACGCGAACGCGCGCGCCCAGCTCCAGTCCCTGCTGTACGACACCGAGCGCGCCTACGGCCCGCACCACCCGCTGCCCGTCGAGCTGCGCCGGCAGCTGCAACGCCAGATGGAGGTCCGGGGCGGCTGAGAGCCGGGACGGGCCGTTCACCCGATGGCCGCCCACCGGCCACACCGGGCTCCGGAGGGCGACACATCGACCGGTTGATGTACATGGGTGCTGATCTCGCTGGTGGTGCCTTGTTTCAACGAGGAAGAGATCCTCGAACGCTTCCATGAACGCGTCACGGACGAAATGTCCCGCCTCGGGCACGCGTTCGAGGTCGTCTACATCGACGACGGAAGCGCCGACCGGACCCTGCCCCTCATCCAGGAGCTGGCCACCGCCGACGCGCGCGTCCGGTACGTCTCCTTCAGCCGCAACTTCGGCAAGGAGGCCGCCATGCTGGCCGGCCTCCAGCACGCCGAGGGGGACACGGTGGTGCTCATGGACGCCGACCTCCAGCACCCGCCGGAACTGGTCGGCCGGATGCTCCAGGAGCACGCCCGGGGCTACGACCAGGTCATCGCCCGCCGCACCCGCGCCGGCGACCGCGTCACCCGTACCGTCACCGCACGCGCCTACTACTGGCTGATCAACCGCCTCGTGGACGTCGAACTGGTCGACGGCGTCGGAGACTTCCGGCTCCTCTCCCGCCGCGCGGCGGACGCCGTGCTCTCGCTCACCGAGTACAACCGCTTCTCCAAGGGCCTCTTCGCCTGGGTCGGCTTCCCCACCACGACGTTCAGTTACGAGAACGCCGTACGGGAACAGGGCCGTTCCGCCTGGACCTTCGGCAAGCTCCTCAACTACGGCCTGGACGGGCTGCTCTCCTTCAACAACAAGCCCCTGCGCGCCGCCCTCTACCTCGGCCTGCTCCTGACCTCCGTCGCCCTCGCGTACGCCGCCTGGATCGTCGGCGTCGCCCTCGTGCGCGGTGTCGACACCCCCGGTTACGTCACCCTGCTCGTCGTGGTCACCGCGCTCGCCGGCGTCCAGATGGTGCTCGCCGGGGTCGTCGGCGAGTACGTCGGGCGTATCTACTACGAGGTGAAGCGCCGCCCGCACTTCCTGGTCAAGGCCACCAACGCCCGGACCCGCGAAGCCGCCGCCGAACCGGAGCCCCGGGAGTTCGTACGCCGATGACGGTCACCGCACAAATGGCACGTTTCGCTGTCGTCGGCGCGGTGAACACCGGCACGTACTACGGCCTCTACCTGCTCCTGCTGCACTGGCTGCCGTACATCGCCGCCCATGTGCTCGCCTTCGCGCTCAGCATGATCGGCTCGTTCTTCCTGAACTCGTACTTCACGTACCGCACCCGGCCCACCTGGCGGAAGTTCCTGCTCTTCCCCCTCACCAACGCGGCCAACTTCGTCATCACCACCGGCGGCGTCTACCTCCTGGTCGACCTGGCCGGATTCAGCGACCGCTACGCCCCGCTGGTGGCCGCCGCGGCCGCCATCCCCATCACGTTCGTGGTCTCGCGCACGATCATGCTGCGGCCGGACACACCGTCGAAAACGGCCGAACGTGTCGGCTGAGCCGCCCGACGGCGGACCGCATCCCCAACTCCTCCCGAATCGTTGGTCGAATCAGTGGCCCGGACCGGTTCCACTCCCTAACATCGATCACCGCAAGGCTTTGTGCACCGCCGCACAATCTCCTCGGGAGGCTCCTTTGCACCGCCGCCGTCGCACCGCGCTCACCGTCTCCGCCGCGCTGCTCGCCGCAGCGCCGCTCGTCACCGCCTGTGGCAGCCAGGCCCACCCCGGCGCCGCGGCCGTCGTCGGCGGCGACCGGATCACGGTGTCCACCGTGCAGGCGCAGGTGGCCGACGTACGCAAGGCGCAGGGCTCGTCCCCGCAGTCCGCCCAGCTCACCGACCAGTCCGGCCAGCTGGCCCGGGCCAAGCTGCACGGGCTGATCCTGGACCGCGTCCTCGACCGGGCCGCGGCGGACGCGGGCGTCACGGTGAGCCGCGCGGAGATCCAGCAGATGCGCCAGTCCGCCGTCGCCCAGTACAGCGGCGAGAAGGGCCTCCAGCAGGCCGTCCTCCAGGAGCGCTGGCTCGCCCCGGGCCAGATCGACGCCTTCCTGCGCGAGCAGATCCAGATCACCAAGCTCGGCCAGGCCCTCGGCGCCGACCCGTCCACGCCCGAGGGCACCAAGGCCATCGGCGACGCGCTCACCAAGGCGTCCAAGGCGCTGAACGTCGACGTCAACCCCCGCTACGGCACCTGGGACAACCAGCAGATCCAGCTGGGCGACTACAAGGCCCCGTGGATCTCCCAGGTCACCAAGCCCGCCCAGGCGGCCGCCGAGGCCGGGGCCTGAGCCCGCTGTGACGGCCGGGGTAGATTCGGTGGCGTGAACGCTGAAGACCCCGGCCGCATCGTCCTGCTCACCGTCAGCCACCGGGTCGCGCCCGGACTGCTGTCCTGGCCCGCCTGGCAGGCGCTGCACGGCGCCGACGAGGTGCGCTGCGGCGAGCCGGAGCAGCCGCAGCTGCCGTATCTGAGCGAGGCCGGCGTCACCGTCACCCCGGGCGTGCCCGACGCCCAGGAGCTGGTGGACGCCTGCGCGGGCGGCCGGACCGTGGTCGTCCTCACCGGCGGCGCGGGCAATCAGCCGCTCACCGACGGCCTGGCCCGGCTGGCCGGCTCCGGACGGGTGCGGATGCCGGACCTGGAGCTGCTGCCCGGCGCGTACGACCTGCCGGGCGCCCGGCTCCTCGACCTCGTCCAGGTCATGGACCGCATCCGGGTCGAGTGCCCCTGGACCTCGCAGAAGACCCACAAGGGCCTCGCCAAGTACGCCATCGAGGAGGCGTACGAGCTGGTCGAGGCGATCGAGGACGGCGACCGCGAGGAGCTGCGCGAGGAGCTGGGGGACGTACTGCTCCAGGTGGTCTTCCACGCGCGCATCGCGGAGGAGGACGAAGAGGAGCCGTTCTCCGTGGACGACGTGGCCGGCACGCTCATCGAGAAGCTGATCCACCGCCACCCGCACGTCTTCGGCGACGAGACCGCCGAGGTCCCGGAGGACAGTCGCGCCCATTGGATGCGCACCAAGGCGATCGAGAAGCAGCGTGAATCCGTCACCGACGGGGTACCGATCGGCCAGCCCGGCCTGGCGCTTGCCGCGAAGCTCGCGAGCCGGGTCCGTACCGCCGGACTCGACGTGCCGCTCCCCGAGGGTGACGACATCGGCTACCGCCTCCTCGCCCTCGCCGTACAGGCTCAGGAGGAGGGCATCGACCCGGAGGCCGCCCTGCGCGCCGCGGGCCGCGCGTACCGGGACGCGATCCGGACGGCGGAGGGCACCGGATAACGTCGGGGAGTGAACGACAGCCCCGCCCAAGCCGCGGCCGTACCCGCCGGCTGCCCCGCCCACACCTCGTCCGCCGCCGTGCCGCCCGCGCCCGAGCTCTTCACCTGGGAGTTCGCCACCGACCCGTACCCCGCGTACGCCTGGCTGCGCGAGCACAGTCCCGTGCACCGCACCACGCTGCCCAGCGGGGTCGAGGCGTGGCTCGTCACCCGGTACGCGGACGCCCGGCAGGCGCTCGCCGACTCGCGGCTGTCCAAGAACCCGGCGCACCACGCCGAGCCCGCGCATGCCAAGGGGAAGACCGGCATCCCCGGGGAGCGCAAGGCCGAGCTGATGACGCACCTGCTCAACATCGACCCGCCCGACCACACCCGGCTGCGCCGCCTGGTCTCCAAGGCGTTCACGCCCCGGCGCATCGCGCAGTTCGCGCCCCGGGTGCAGGAGCTGACGGACCGGCTCATCGACGGGTTCGTGGAGAAGGGGGAGGCCGACCTGATCCACGAGTTCGCCTTCCCGCTCCCCATCTACGCGATCTGCGACCTGCTCGGCGTGCCCCGCGAGGACCAGGACGACTTCCGGGACTGGGCGGGCATGATGATCCGGCACGGCGGCGGGCCGCGCGGCGGGGTCGCCCGGTCCGTGAAGAAGATGCGGGCCTATCTGCTCGAACTGATCCACCGCAAGCGCGAGGACCTGGGCGACGACCTGATCTCCGGGCTGATCAGGGCGAGCGACCACGGCGAGCACCTGACGGAGAACGAGGCCGCCGCGATGGCCTTCATCTTGCTCTTCGCCGGTTTTGAAACGACCGTGAACCTGATCGGCAATGGCGTCCACACCCTGCTGAACCACCCCGCCGAGCGCGAGCGGCTGCAACGCGCGCTGGCGGCCGGCGACAGCGAACTGCTGGCCACCGGGGTCGAGGAACTGCTGCGCTACGACGGCCCGGTGGAGCTCGCCACCTGGCGGTTCGCCACCGAGCCGCTGACCATCGGAGGGCAGCGCGTGGCGGAGGGCGATCCGGTGCTCGTGGTGCTCGCGGCGGCCGACCGGGACCCCGAGCGGTTCGCGGGACCGGACACCCTGGACCTGTCGCGGAGCGACAATCAGCACCTCGGCTACGGCCACGGCATTCATTACTGTCTGGGAGCGCCGCTCGCGCGGCTGGAGGGACAGGCCGCGCTCGCCACTCTGCTGACGCGCCTTCCGGACCTGCGACTTGCGGGAGAATCGGGGGATTTGCGGTGGCGCGGCGGGCTCATCATGCGCGGACTGCGCACTCTGCCGGTGGAATTCACGCCGGGGGCGCGCACCCGGGAAAGTGACGCTCTGTCAACTCTGTGACTTTCGCGTGATCTCTACTGCATCGACTTGTGACTCACGTTCGAGTTTCGCTAGGTTCACCGTTCGACTCACCAGTCGCTTGTCAGTCACACGGAAGGCATCTCCCATGGGCTCCGCGAACGGCAGACACCGCCGCCCTCGTCAGGCACCCGCCATCGTGGTCGCCGCAGGCGTCACCGGCTCGGCCATCGCCATCCCGCTGCTCGGCGCGGCAAGCGCACACGCCGCGGACACCGCGACCTGGGACCGGGTGGCCGACTGCGAGAGCGGCGGGACCTGGAGCGCCGACCTCGGCAACGGCTCCTACGGCGGTCTCCAGTTCACGCCGGAGCTGTGGAAGGCGTACGGCGGCGAGGCTTACGCGGAGCGCGCCGACCTCGCCAGCCGCTCGCAGCAGATCGCGGTGGCCGAACGGGTCCTGGCTGCCAAGGGCCCGAAGGCGTGGCCCAGCTGTGCGGTGATCTCCGGGCTCACCAAGGCCGCGGGCAAGGCGGACGTGGACCCGGGCGACCAGGACGCGGACGAGCCCGCCCGGAGCGCCGACTCGGGCCTCGACGCCGGTCTCGGCACCGACCCGGTGGACGACGCGTCCTCGGCCTCCTCGGCCACCCCGTCGGACGCGGCGTCCGGCTCGGCCGCCACGGAGAAGAAGGCCGGCAAGGGCTCCGGCAAGCACGCGGGCAAGAGCGCCGACGCCTCCCCGTCCGCCGACCCCTCGGGCACCCCGTCCGCCGACCCGTCCGCCTCCGCCGACCCGTCCACGACGCCGTCCGCCGACCCCTCCGCGGACCCCTCGGCGAGCGCGGCGGACGACGCGCGGGCGAAGGGCGGCAAGCACCGGGGCGCCCCGGCCGCCGACGAGGCCGCCGGGACGGCCGAGGGGCGGGACGCGGGCCGGCACGCCTCGCGGGGTGACGGTGACGCACGCGACAGCGCCACGCGGCCGGCTGACGGCACGTACACCGTACGGCCGGGCGACAACCTCTGGGCGATCGCCGACGCGCAGGAGCTGCCCGGCGGCTGGCCCGAGCTGTACGAGGCGAACAAGGCCGAGGTGGGCTCCGACCCGGACCTCATCCTGCCCGGTCAGAACCTCGATCTGGGCCTGGCCGGCCCGGCCCCCGAGAAGGTCGCCGAGAGCGCCGGATGAGCCGTTAGAGCCCTCTGTGCTTTGGGTGGTTTAAGAGGCCCATGTCCCACTTTTGACCGAGTGAGACATGGGTCTCTTTGCGTGAACTCACGCTGCTTGTCCGGGAGGTCCCGCCGCATCCGTTCCGACCTGCACAAATGAGGGTTCATCGGATGCTCTTACGGGATGATTATCCGGTATGTCCTTCTTTGAATATGGCCGGTGGGTGTGATTACGGTCGGAACCGCTCGCACCGCGGGCCCCGTCGACCGTCACGCCGAATCCTGCCGTCGGTCGAAGGGAACAGACGCGAAAGCGCCGTAGGCAGGAGCGGGGGACCCAGGTAGGCGCTGGGCCCGGTCGTCGGGAGACGAACCGGGGCCGGCTAGGGGTGAAGTCGCGCCAGGAGCGCGGCCGGGCAACTCACTTGGCCCGAACCCGACAGCTCACCTCGCAGGCGTCGGTGAGGAGAAGACTCGATGCTGCTCAACCGCAAGGGCAACAAGCACCGCCGCCCCTCCAAGGCCGTCCGTGTCGCGACGCTCGCCGGTGTCGCCGGTGCCGCCGTCGCCGTGCCGCTGATGGGCGCGACCAACGCCTCCGCCGCCTCCGTCGCCACCTGGGACGCCGTCGCCCAGTGCGAGTCCGGCGGCAACTGGTCGATCAACACCGGCAATGGCTACTACGGCGGCCTGCAGTTCTCCCAGTCCAGCTGGGCCGCCGCCGGCGGTACGCAGTACGCGCCCCGCGCCGACCTGGCCACCAAGGCCCAGCAGATCGCCACCGCCGAGAAGCTCCTCGACATGCAGGGCCCGGGCGCCTGGTCCTGCGCCGGTGCCGGCAACCTGACCAACGACGGTGTCGACCCGGGCGTCGACACCGGCTCCGGTGCCGCGAAGCAGGAGGCCGCCCCCAAGCAGGAGGCCGCCCCGAAGAAGGCCGAGCGCACCGAGGCCCCGGCCACCAACCGCTCCGACCGCTCGGACGCCCCGAAGAAGACGGTCACCACCCCCACCGGCAAGAAGGTCGCCAAGGGTGACGGCGAGTACAAGGTCGTCGCCGGTGACACGCTGAGCAAGATCGCCTCCGCGCACCACGTCAAGGGCGGCTGGGAGCGGCTGTTCAAGCTGAACAAGGACATCGTCCAGGACGCCGACCTGATCTACCCGGGTCAGCAGCTCCACCTCACGAAGTAACGAAGCAGCCGCGATCCCTCCTCGCTGATCGCTCAGGCCGCCCCGGCCCGGCACGCACTCTCCCCCCGTGTGTGCCGGGCCGGGGCACGCCGCATCAGGGGCGTTCGCACCTCGTGGACCGTTCAACTGTTGTAGTTACTGACCAGTAAATATTTGGCGTTCCGCCCCGGTATGCCCGCCCTCGGGTCCTTTTTCGTCCCAGGGGACGGGCGGTCGGCCGACGCAGACGGCCGGGCCGGTTAGGCTCTTGTCGCAAGGCCAAAGCGACCCTGCACAACCAGCGTCATATCCCAGAAGGAGATGCCTCGTGCCGTCCATCGACGTCGTCGTAGCCCGGGAAATCCTCGACTCCCGGGGCAACCCCACGGTCGAGGTCGAGGTCGGCCTCGACGACGGCAGCACCGGTCGTGCTGCTGTTCCGTCCGGCGCCTCCACCGGCGCGTTCGAGGCCATTGAGCTTCGCGACGGCGACCCCAACCGCTACCAGGGCAAGGGTGTCGAGAAGGCCGTCCTGGCCGTGATCGAGCAGATCGGCCCGGAGCTCGTCGGCTACGACGCCACCGAGCAGCGCCTCATCGACCAGGCGATGTTCGACCTGGACGCCACGGAGAACAAGGGCTCGCTCGGCGCCAATGCCATCCTCGGCGTCTCCCTCGCCGTCGCCCACGCCGCCTCCGAGGCCAGCGACCTGCCGCTGTTCCGCTACCTCGGCGGCCCGAACGCGCACCTGCTGCCCGTTCCGATGATGAACATCCTGAACGGCGGCTCGCACGCCGACTCCAACGTGGACATCCAGGAGTTCATGATCGCGCCCATCGGCGCCGAGTCCTTCTCCGAGGCGCTGCGCTGGGGCGCCGAGGTCTACCACACGCTGAAGAAGGTCCTGAAGACCAAGGGCCTCTCCACCGGCCTCGGCGACGAGGGCGGCTTCGCGCCGAACCTGGAGTCCAACCGCGCCGCCCTCGACCTCATCATCGAGGCCATCAAGGAGGCCGGTTACGCCCCGGGCAAGGACATCGCGCTCGCGCTCGACGTCGCCGCCTCGGAGTTCTACAAGGACGGCTCGTACGAGTTCGAGGGCAAGTCCCGCTCGGCCGCCGAGATGACCGAGTACTACGAGGAGCTCGTCTCCGCGTACCCGCTGGTCTCCATCGAGGACCCGCTGTACGAGGACGACTGGGCCGGCTGGAAGGTCATCACCGACAAGCTGGGCGCCAAGGTCCAGATCGTCGGCGACGACCTCTTCGTCACCAACCCGGAGCGCCTGGCCCGCGGCATCGAGGAGGGCTCCGCCAACGCCCTGCTCGTCAAGGTCAACCAGATCGGTTCGCTGACCGAGACCCTGGACGCCGTCGAGCTGGCCCAGCGCAACGGCTTCAAGTGCATGATGTCGCACCGCTCCGGCGAGACCGAGGACGTCACCATCGCCGACCTCGCCGTCGCCGTGAACTGCGGTCAGATCAAGACCGGCGCCCCGGCCCGCTCGGACCGCGTCGCCAAGTACAACCAGCTGCTGCGCATCGAGGAGATCCTCGACGACGCGGCGGTGTACGCGGGCCGCTCGGCGTTCCCGCGCTTCAAGGGCTGACGGCCCGTCGGGGGCTGACGCCCCCTCGGGTACCCCCCGCCTCCGTCCGTCCCCGCGCCCGGTCACGTACCGTGTGCGGGGACGGACGTCGTAATGGGGAGGCGGGAACATGGCCGTGAAGGACAGGGACCGGTTCTCCACCGCGACCCGGCTGCGGCTGCTCGGTGAGCAGACCGCCGCCCGCGTCTACCGGTCCCAGAACCGGCGCCAGGCCCGCCGCTCCCGGCTCACCGGCCGGGCCGCCTTCCTGGCCCTGGTCGTCTGCTCCCTGGTCGTCGCCCTCGCGTATCCGATGCGGCAGTACGTGTCGCAGCGCGACGAGATCGCCGACCAGCGCAGGCTGGCCCGCGAGGCCGAGGCGCGCACCGAGGAGCTGCGGGACCAGAAGGCCCGGCTCCAGGACGACGCGTACATCAAGCGGCTGGCCCGCGAGCACCTGCACTACGTTCTTCCCGGGGAGACCGGCTACACCGTGGTCGACCCCGACGCGGTCAAGGAGCGCAACGGGAAGCCGGCCGAGACGGACCGGCCCTGGCACTCCAACCTGTGGGACGGCGTGGACAGCGCCGACCGCGGCTGACGGCCGCCCCCACCCCCGTACCTCTGCAGAACCCGCGGTTCGAGCAGTCCGATCAGCACCCTAGGCAGGCATGGAAACGCCCCCTCCCCAGACCGAGCCCACCGTCCCCACCGAGGCGGACATCGCCGCGTTCCAGCAGCAGCTGGGCCGCCCGCCGCGCGGGCTGCGCGCCATCGCGCACCGCTGTCCGTGCGGCAACCCGGACGTGGTCGAGACGCAGCCCCGGCTGGAGGACGGCACGCCGTTCCCGACGACGTACTACCTGACGTGCCCGCGCGCCGCGTCCGCGATCGGCACGCTGGAGGCGAACGGGGTCATGAAGGAGATGACCGAGCGCCTGGGCAGGGACCCGGAGCTGGCGGCGGCGTACCGGGCGGCGCACGAGGACTACATCGCGCGGCGCGACGCCATCGAGGTCCTGGAGGGCTTCCCGAGCGCCGGCGGCATGCCGGACCGGGTGAAGTGCCTGCACGTCCTCGTCGGGCACTCGCTGGCGGCCGGTCCCGGCGTCAACCCGCTGGGCGACGAGGCGATCGCGATGCTCCCGGAGTGGTGGCGCAAGGGCCCGTGCGTGTCGCCGTGCGGCGAGCAGGGTACGGACGAGGGCTGAGGGGGCGGCAGACATGACGCGCGTGGCCGCCATCGACTGCGGCACCAACTCGATCCGCCTGCTGGTCGCGGACGCCGATCCGGTCACCGGGGAGCTCGTGGAGTACGCCCGGCGCATGGAGATCGTCCGGCTCGGGCAGGGCGTCGACCGGACCGGCCGGCTCGCCCCCGAGGCGCTGGAGCGCACGTTCGCCGCCTGCCGGAGTTACGCGGACGTGATCAAGGAGCACGGCGCCGAGAGGATCCGCTTCGTCGCCACCTCCGCCTCCCGGGACGCGGAGAACCGGGACGACTTCGTGCGCGGGGTGCGGGACATCCTGGGCGTCGAGCCGGAGGTGATCAGCGGGGACCAGGAGGCCGCGTTCTCGTTCACCGGGGCGACCAAGGAGCTGACCGGGCGCGACGACCTGGCGAAGCCGTACCTGGTGGTGGACATCGGCGGCGGCTCCACGGAGTTCGTCGTGGGCGACGACCGGGTGAGCGCCGCCCGGTCCGTGGACATCGGCTGCGTCCGGCTGACCGAGCGCCACCTCGTGCGTGACGGCGTGGTCAGTGACCCGCCCTCCGCCGAGGGCGCCGAGGCGATCCGCGCCGACGTGGCCGCCGCGCTGGACCTGGCGGAGGAGACCGTGCCGCTCGCCTCCGCGGCGACGCTAGTCGGCCTCGCGGGGACGGTCACCACGGTCGCCGCGATGGCGCTGGGCCTGGAGGAGTACGACTCCGAGGCGATTCACCACTCCCGCGTCTCCCTGGAGCAGGTCCGGGAGATCACCGCGCGGCTGCTGGCCTCCAGCCACGCGGAGCGCGCGGCGATCGGCGCGATGCACCCGGGCCGGGTCGATGTGATCCCGGCCGGTGCGCTGATCCTCCAGGCCGTGATGGAGCGGACCGGGGCGCGCGAGGTCGTGGTGAGCGAACACGACATTCTGGACGGAATCGCCTTTTCGCTGGCGTGAGCCGGGCGCTCATACGTCGTCCCGCCCGCACCGTTGAGTGGGCGGGACGTGCCTGGTGGGGCGGCTTCGGGGCCGCCTCGCCACCAACTTCGTGAACTTCTTCACAAGGAATTGCCCACCCCGGGCCCGTCTTCTGCTCCGGATGGGTCACGCAAGGGGTGAGCGGGGTCACTCGGGGGCCGGACCGAAGGGTTCCGGGAGTGTTACGCCCCGGTGTACCGGGCGGGCCCTTCGCCCGGGGCCGGGGGCCAAGGGCCAGCTCGCAGGCGGTGAACAACGTTCACCACTGTAACGGGGTTCCCGGTGCGGGCCATGACCTGGGTCACGCGGGCGGCGAACTATAGCAGAGGGTGGCCACAACCTTGTGAAGGGGCTCACGAGCATGCCCCCCGAGTGGGGTGGATACTCGATGGCATGAGCACCACGGAGCGTCCCAGGATCCTCGTAGTAGGCGGTGGGTACGTAGGTCTGTACGCAGCTCGGCGCATCCTCAAGAAGATGCGCTACGGCGAGGCGACCGTCACGGTCGTCGACCCCCGGTCGTACATGACCTATCAGCCCTTCCTCCCCGAAGCTGCCGCCGGCAGCATCTCCCCTCGGCATGTCGTCGTCCCGCTGCGGCGCGTCCTGCCCAAGGCCGAGGTGCTCACCGGGCGGGTCACGACCATTGACCAGGACCGCAAGGTCGCCACGGTCGCGCCGCTCGTCGGCGAGGCCTACGAGCTGCCCTTCGACTACCTGGTCATCGCGCTCGGCGCGGTCTCCCGCACCTTCCCGATCCCCGGCCTCGCCGAGCAGGGCATCGGCATGAAGGGCATCGAGGAGGCCATCGGCCTGCGCAACCACGTTCTGGAGCAGCTGGACAAGGCCGACTCCACGACGGACGAGGACGTCCGCCGCCGGGCCCTCACCTTCGTCTTCGTGGGCGGCGGGTTCGCCGGTGCGGAGACCATCGGCGAGGTCGAGGACATGGCCCGCGACGCGGCCAAGTACTACACCAACGTGAAGCGCGAGGACATGCGCTTCATCCTGGTCGACGCCGCCGACAAGATCCTCCCCGAGGTCGGCCCGAAGCTCGGGACCTGGGGCCGCGAGCACCTGGAGTCCCGTGGTGTCGAGGTCTTCCTATCGACCTCCATGGACTCCTGCGTCGACGGCCACGTGGTGCTGAAGAACGGCCTGGAGGTCGACTCCAACACCATCGTGTGGACCGCCGGTGTGAAGCCGAACCCGGCGCTGGCCCGCTTCGGCCTGCCGCTCGGCCCCCGCGGCCACGTCGACACCACCGAGAAGCTCCAGGTGCAGGGCACCGACTACATCTGGGCCGCGGGCGACAACGCCCAGGTCCCGGACATGGTCGGCCGCAAGGCGGGCAACCCCAACGCCTGGTGCCCGCCGAACGCCCAGCACGCGCTGCGTCAGGCCAGGGTCCTCGGCGACAACGTGATCTCCGGGATGCGCGGCTTCCCGCAGGCCGACTACAGCCACGCCAACAAGGGCGCGGTCGCCGGTCTGGGCCTGCACAAGGGCGTGGCGATGATCGTCATGGGCAAGATGAAGATCAAGCTCAAGGGCCGCCTCGCCTGGTACATGCACCGTGGCTACCACGGTCTGGCGATGCCGACCTGGAACCGTAAGATCCGGATCTTCGCCGACTGGACCCTCGCGATGTTCCTCAAGCGCGAGGTCGTCTCCCTCGGTGCCATGGAGACGCCGCGCGAGGAGTTCTACGAGGCCGCCAAGCCGGCCCCCGCGCCGGCCGCCGCCAAGCCCGTGGGCGAGAAGGCCAAGGCCTCCTAGCTCCACCGGGCCGTAACGGCCGCAGTACGACGCCCGAAGGGGCCGTCCGCCATCCGTGGTGCGGACGGCCCCTTCGGCGTATCCGGGTACGAGAAGAGGGGGCGCGGCAGGGGCCGCACCCCCGGCGGATGCGTGTGCCGTGCACGCATTTTGCCGTTCCCTTGCCCGGTAGCGGGATGGCCGGGCCGCCGCAGACTGTTGTGGGGGATGTACCACGCCAAGGCGCCCCGGGTGCCGGGGCGTGGTCCGGGACATGTGTGGGCATGTCCGGTCCGTCGGGAAACACCGTCACGGAGGTGTGCGCCATGGCAGACGCCGCATTGCGGCTGACCGCTCTCGCCCAGCAGTTGCTGGGCCAACCCCTACCGGTCCGCATCCGGGCCTGGGACGGCAGCGAGTCCGGACCGCCCGGGGCCCCCGTCCTCGTCATCAGGAACCGCCGGGCCCTGCGCCGTCTGCTGTGGAAGCCGGGCGAACTGGGCCTGGCCCGGGCCTGGGTGGCCGGTGAACTCGACATCGAGGGCGACCTCTACGAGGCGCTGGACCTGATGGCCGGGCTCATCTGGGAGCGCAGCACCGACGCGCCGGGCGCCCTTCAGACCCTGCGCGACCCGAAGGTGCGCGCCGCCGCCGCGGACCTGCTGAAGCTCTCCGGGCCCTGGCTGCCGCCCGCCCCTCCGCCCGAGGAGGTGCGCCGCCGCAGCGGCCCCCTGCACACCAGACGCCGCGACAAGGAGGCCATCAGCCACCACTACGACGTGGGCAACGACTTCTACGAACTGGTCCTGGGTCCGTCCATGGTCTACTCCTGCGCCTACTGGGAGGACGCCGGAACGCTGGAGAGCGCCCAGCGCGACAAGCTCGACCTCGTCTGCCGCAAACTGGCCCTCAAGGAGGGCGACCGCCTGCTGGACGTCGGCTGCGGCTGGGGATCCATGGCCATCCACGCCGCCCGCGAGTACGGCGCCCACGTCACCGGCGTCACCCTCTCCACCGAACAGGCCGCCTACGCACGCAAGCGCATCGCCGACGAGGGCCTGACCGACCGCGTGGAGATCAGGGTCCAGGACTACCGGGACGTCCGCGACGGGCCCTACGACGCCATCTCGTCCATCGGCATGGCGGAGCACGTCGGCTCCGTCCGCTACCGGGAGTACGCCGACGACCTCTTCGCCCTCCTCAAGCCCGGCGGGCGCCTCCTCAACCACCAGATCGGGCGCCGCCCGGAGAAGGACGAGTCGGCGTACGAGATCGACGCGTTCATCGACGCTTATGTCTTCCCGGACGGGGAACTGGCCCCGGTCGGCCGGACCCTGGCCATCCTGGAGGAGGCCGGCTTCGAGGCCCGGGACGTCGAGGCGCTGCGCGAGCACTACGCGCTGACCCTGCGCCAGTGGGTCGCCAACCTGGAGCGGGGCTGGGGGAGCGCCGTGAAGATGGTCTCGCCCGGCCGGGCCCGGGTCTGGCGGCTCTACATGGCCGCGTCCGCGCTCTCCTTCGAGCGCAACAAGATCGGGGTCAACCAGATCCTGGCGGTGCGCCCGGAGACGGACGGCACCTCGCGCATGCCGCTGCGCGCCCGCGACTGGAAGGCCGACGCGACCGCCTGAGCGACGTACAGCACGGAAGCCCGCACGGAACGCACGGAAGGGGCCGGTGTCCGCGGACACCGGCCCCTTCCCCCGTACCGCTCCGGTTATTCGGTCTTGATCGCCGTCAGCATGTTGAGTTTGGCGGCGTTGCGGGCGGGCCACAGGGCGGCGAGCACGCCGACCAGTCCGGCCAGGAGCAGGAAGATCGCGATCCGGCTCCACGGGACGACCAGCACGTACTGCGGGATGCTCTCGGCGACCGTCTGCCCGATCGCCCAGCCGAGGAACAGGCCGAGCCCGATGCCGACGAGTGCGCCGAACAGCGAGATCACCACCGCCTCCAGCCGGACCATCCGCTTCACCCGGCGCCGGTCCAGGCCGATCGCCCGCAGCATGCCGATCTCCTGCTGGCGCTCGAACACCGACATGGCCAGGGTGTTGACGACGCCGAGCACCGCGATGATCAGGGCCATGCCGAGCAGGCCGTACATGATGTTCATCGCGAGGTTGACGCCGCCGCCGAACATGTCCCGGATGTCCTGACGGTCCATGATGCTCATGCCCGGGTTGTCGCCCAGCGCGTCCACCAGCGCCTGCTCGTTGGCCGCGCTCGCACCGCCGTCCGTCTTCACCCAGACCTCCTGGATGTCGCCCTTGCCCTCGTGCGGGGCGACGGTGGCGCGGGGGACCAGGATCGGCGAGAGGAACTCGTTGTCCTTGTAGAGCGCGCCGATCTTCAGCGTCTCCTTCTTCTCGTCCCCGTACGTGACCGCGACGGAGTCCCCGGGCTTCCAGTCGTGCGTCTTGGCGGTCTTCTCGGCGACCGCGAGCTGCCCCTTCTCCAGGGTGTCCAGGGAGCCCGCGACGGTGTCGACGGTGAGCACCTGCTGCACGTCGCCCGGGGTGACGCCGGAGGCCGAGAAGCCCTGCCCGCCGATCGTCAGCCAGACGGCCTGCTGGGGCGAGGCGGCGGTGACGCCCTTCGCCTTCTCCAGGGCGGTCAGCGCCGACTCGTCGAGCGCGTCACCGCTGGCCATCGAGACCATGTAGTCGGCCTTGATGTTGTCCGTGGTCACCTTGTCGACCGCCCGGCCGAGGGTGACGCCGAGGACCGAGATCCCGGTGACGAGGGTGAGGCCGATCGCCAGCGCGGACGCGGTGGCACCGGTGCGCCGGGGGTTGCGGACGGCGTTCTGCGCGGCCAGCTTGCCCGAGACCCCGAACAGCCCCCGCAGCAGCGGGCGTACCAGGGCGATCACCGGGCGGGACAGCAGCGGGATGAGGACGATGACGCCGATCAGCGCGAGGAACGTGCCGCCCGCGATGAGCAGCTGCCCGTCCGACCCGGCCTTGGCCGCGCCGCCGACGATCGCCGCCGTGCCCAGCAGCGTGATGATGCCGCCGATGGTGTTGCGCACGACGAGGGACTTGACCGTGGCCACCGCGTGCGCGCTGTTCATCGCGGCGACCGGCGGGATCTTCGCGGCCCGGCGGGCGGGCAGCCAGGCGGCGAGCACGGTGATCAGGACGCCGACGGCGAACGCGGCGATCACCGTGACCGGGGCGATCACCAGCGGACCGGCCGGGATCTTGCCGCCGAGCAGGCTCATCGCGGAGCGCAGCCCGGTCGCGAGGCCGAGGCCCACGGCGAAACCGACGACGGAGGCGATGAGGCCGACCACGGCCGCCTCCAGGAGCACCGAGCGCTTCACCTGGCGGCGGGACGCGCCGACGGCGCGCATCAGGGCCAGCTCCTTGGTGCGCTGGGCGACCAGCATGGTGAAGGTGTTGGCGATCAGGAAGACCCCGACGAAGAGGGCGACCCCGGCGAAGGCGAGCAGCAGCTTGTTGAGGTCGCTGAGCCCCGCCTCGATGTCCGATGCCTGCTCGTCCGCGCGCGCCTGGCCGGTCTTGGCCTCGGCGTCCTTCGGCAGCAGCGGCTTCACGGCCGCCAGCAGCTCCTGGTCGGAGGCGCCGGGCGCGGCGGCTACGGACACGTCCTTGAACTCGCCGGGGCGCAGGAACAGCTGCTGCGCGACCGGGGTGTCGAACAGGACCAGGCTGCCGCCGGCGTTGACCGCCCCGTCCTCGGTGGTGAAGACCCCGGACAGGGTGTACTCCTTCACCGGCCCGTTGGTCGCGACGCGGACCTTGTCGCCGACCTGGTACTTCCCCTTCTCCGCGGTGTCGCGGTCCAGCGCGATGGCGCCGGGCTCGGTGGGGCCCGTGCCCTCGGTGAAGGTGTACGCGGGGTCCTTGCCGTCCTTGCCGGGGGCGAAGTTGGAGCCGGTGTTGGACCAGCCGTTGCCGATGAGCTTGCCGTCGGGGTCGGCGACCCCGGCGAAGCCGTCGACCCGGCCGGTGACGGACGCGACGCCGTCCAGGGCCCGGATCTTCTTCAGGGTGGCCTCGCTGACGGCGGCGGTCTCCTTGTCGCGCCGGTCGGCCTGGGTGGTGACGGCGACGGCGATGTCGTCGTAGCTCTTGGCCGACTGGTTGCGGAAGGCGTTGCCGAGGGTGTCGGTGAAGACCAGGGTGCCGGAGACGAAGGCCACGCCGAGCATCACGGCGAGGATCGTCATCAGCAGTCTGGCCTTGTGCGCGAGCACGTTGCGCAGGGCGGTACGGAACATGTCAGTCAGTCCTGGGTGTCTGCCGGCCCGGGGAGTGGGGAGCCGGAGTAAGGGGTACGGAGCGCCGGTGCGGGCGGGCCGGCTCAGCTGGTGCGGCCCTTGGCGTCGAACGCCTTCATCCGGTCCAGCACGCCGTCGGCCGTGGGCTGGATCATCTGGTCGACGATCGCCCCGTCCGCCAGGAAGATGACGCGGTCCGCGTAGGAGGCGGCGACCGGGTCGTGGGTCACCATGACCACGGTCTGGCCCAGTTCGCGCACGGAGTTGCGGAGGAAGCCCAGGACCTCGGCTCCGGAGCGGGAGTCGAGGTTGCCGGTCGGCTCGTCCCCGAAGATGATCTCGGGCTGCGAGGCCAGGGCGCGGGCCACCGCCACGCGCTGCTGCTGGCCGCCGGAAAGCTCGGTGGGGCGGTGCTTCAGCCGGTCGGAGAGGCCCACCATGTCGATGACCCGGTGCAGCCACTCCTGGTTGGGCTTGCGGCCCGCGATGTCCATCGGGAGCGTGATGTTCTCCAGGGCGGTGAGCGTCGGCAGCAGGTTGAACGCCTGGAAGATGAAGCCGATCTTGTCCCGGCGCAGCTGCGTGAGCTGCTTGTCCTTGAGCGCGCCCAGCTCCGTCTCGCCGATGCGCACCGAACCGCTGCTGAAGCTGTCGAGGCCGGCCACGCAGTGCATCAGCGTGGACTTGCCGGAGCCCGACGGGCCCATGATCGCGGTGAACTCGCCCTGCGGGAAGTCCACGGTGACCCGGTCGAGAGCGGTCACCCGGGTCTCGCCCTCGCCGTAGACCTTGGACAGTTCCGTGGCGCGGGCGGCCACCGCGGTGGCGCGGTGAGCGGTGGACATGGTGGTCACAGCAGACTCCAGGGTGGGGTGCGTACGGGACGGGGCCCGCCCGGCGGCCCGCCGCGTCGGCGTGGGCCCCGGGTCAGGGGTACCGCTCCATCGTCCCCGCCGGACGGCGCCCGGTCGTCACTCCCGGTGCCCGTTCCCGGGGCCCTCTTGAGTCGCATGACCCGCCCGCCGGCGTCCTCCTCGGGTATGACATACGCCTCCGCGCGGCCTAGGGCCTGTCCGGCGGATCAGGGTCGGACAGGGCGCGACGCCTGGCACGGCTAGGTCCTCGGCGCCCCCGTCGACCCGCGCGGCACCAGGCGGGCCGTCCTGTCCTCGCGCCCCTCCGCGCCACCGTCCGTGACCAGGGACAGCAGGGTCCGGGCCGCGAGCGCCCCGTACGCCGGGATGTCGCGGCTCAGCGCGGTGAGCGGTGGGCGGACGACCCGGGAGAGCTGGGAGTCGTCCCAGGCGACGAGCGAGAGGTCGCCCGGCACGTCGAGCCCCATCTCCTGGGCGACCGAGAGCCCGGCGACGGCCATGATGTCGTTGTCGTACACGATCGCGGTGGGCCGCCCGGGCGCGCTGACGAGCCGGCGCGTGGCGTGGGCCCCGTCGTCCCCCGAGTAACCCGTGTGCACGATGACCGGCTCGCCGAGCCCCAGTTCGGCGCAGACCTCGCGCTGGGCCCGGTCGCGCAGGGCGGTGTGGTTCAGCTCCGGCATCCCGGCGACCCGGGCGACCGAGCGGTGGCCGAGGGCGGCGAGATACGCGAAGGTGTCGCGGACCGCCGCCGCGTCGTCGGACCACACGGCGGGCAGCGGACCGGCCGCGGAGGGGTGGCCGATCGCCACGGCGGGCAGGCCGAGCCCGGCGACGCCCTCGATGCGGGGGTCGGCGCCGCGCAGGTCGGTGAGGAAGACGCCGTCCACCCGGCCCTCGCCCCACCAGCGGCGGTAGACCTCCAGCTCCTGGGCCGGGTCCGTGACGACCTGGAGGAGCAGGGCGCAGCCGCGCGGCGAGAGCTCGGACTCGATGCCGCTGATCAGCTCCATGAAGAACGGCTCCACGCCGAGCAGCCGGGCCGGCCGGCACAGTGCGAGGCCCACCGCGTCGGCCCTGGCCCGGGTGAGGGCGCGGGCCGCGCTGTTGGGGCGCCAGCCGATCTCCTGCGCGATGGCCTTGATGGCGGACCGGGTCGCGGGGGAGACGCCCGGCCGGTCGTTCAGCGCGTAGGACACGGCGACCTTGGACACCCCGGCGCGGGCCGCGATGTCGGCGATCGTGGGGCGGTGCTTGGGCATGTGACCTCGCTTAATCGGTTCGTGCAGCGTGCACATCCTAGCCGTCGGTACGGGTGCGTGCGGACCCCTTCCCCGACGGCGATCGCTCAACTCGCCTGTGCTGTACAAGAGATGGGAGCGCTCCCGCTCCCTTGACAGGGGCATGAGGTGGCCTTAACTTCACGGCACTTACCCGGTTCAGTAACTCCGCTCGGCAGGGACGGCGGGGAGAAGGAGGGACGATGGGCACGGGATTCCGGGGACGGGTCGCGGCCACGCTCGCCGTGATCGCACTCGCCGCCACCGCGTGCACAGGGGGCGGCTCATCGGGCGGCTCGGGAGGTTCCGGCGGCGGTGGGGGAGGCGGCGCCCTTCCCCGTAACGAGACGCTCTACACCACCGGCACCCAGTGGGGGCCGCCCGCCAACTACAACCCGCTGCACAACTGGGACCACGCCACCGGCACCAAGGGCCTCGTCTACGAGACGCTGTTCCACTTCGACCCCAACGCGGGCAAGCTCACGCCCTGGCTCGCCGAGTCGGGCAGCTGGACCGGGGACAAGACCTACGAGGTGAAGCTGCGTCCCGGCATCAAGTGGTCCGACGGCAAGCCCCTCACCGCGAAGGACGTCGCCTACTCCTACGGGATCGGGAAGATCGAGGCGTCCGCCTTCCACAGCCTGTGGAGCTGGCTCTCCGGTGCCGAGGCGGTCGACGCCACCACGGTCCGCTTCACCTTCAAGGAGGCCCGCTACCAGGAGTGGGACTTCACGCTCTACGGGCAGCCCGTCGTTCCCGAACACATCTGGGGCAAACGCTCCGAGAAGGAAGTCCTGGACGGCGTCAACGACAAGCCCGTCGGCACCGGCGCGTACACGCTCAAGAGCCATACCCAGGACCGGGTCGTCTGGCAGCGGCGCGACGACTGGTGGGGCGTGAAGGCGCTGTCGATGAAGCCCGCGCCCCGCTACATCGTGGACGTCTCCAACCCCAGCAACGAGGTCGTCATCGGCCAGCTCGGCCAGAACCAGCTGGACCTGAGCAACAACTTCCTGCCCGGCGCCGCCTCCCTGGTGAAGAGCAAGAAGGTCGTCTCGTACTACGACGAGCCGCCCTACATGCTCTCCGCCAACACCGCCTGGCTGGTGCCCAACACCACGAAGAAGCCGATGGACGACGCGGCCTTCCGCAGGGCGCTCGCCGCGTCCGTCGACACCGGGAAGATCGTCAAGGGCGTGTACGGGGGCCTGGTCAAGGGCGCCGACCCGACCGGGCTGCTCCCGCAGTGGGACAAGTACATCGACAAGGACCTCGTCGCGCGCGAGGGCTTCACCTTCGACACCGCCAAGGCCAAGCAGATCCTCGCGGACGCCGGCTACAAGGACACCGACGGCGACGGCCTGGTGGAGAACAAGGACGGCTCGAAGATCAGCCTGAAGCTGGCCGTGCCCACCGGCTGGACCGACTGGATGGAGGCCGCCAAGGTCATCGCCTCGTCCGCCAAGGCCGCCGGAATCAAGGTCACCACCGAGTTCCCCGACGCCAACGCCCTCAACGAACAGCGCGGCAAGGGCGACTTCGACCTCGTCGTCAACAACGAGCGCCAGCTCTCCAGCACTCCGTGGACGTACTACGAGTACATGTTCCAGCTGCCCGTCCAGAAGCAGCAGAACACCGTCAACTTCGGCCGCTACGAGAACAAGGACGCCTGGAAGCTCGTCCAGCAGCTCGGCGCGGTGAAGACCGACGACACCGAGGGCATGAAGAAGGTCATCTCGAAGATCCAGGACATCCAGCTGAAGGAGATGCCCGTCATCCCCCTCTGGTACAACGGCCTGTGGGCCCAGTCCACCACCGGCACCTGGACCAACTGGCCCTCGGACGCGCCCGGAGCGCCCAAGTACGCCCCCGCGATGTGGCGCAACTGGCTGGAGATGGGCGGCTTTGAAGCGCTCACGCAGCTGAAGCCCGCCAAGTGACACGGCAGTTCTGAGAGCGGCCGGCCCTCGGGGCTCTTCCCCCGGCCGGCCCCTCCCAATCCACGACCGCCCCGCCGTGCGCGCCGACCTGACCGCCGACCGCACGGCGGGGCTCTCTCCGGGGAGCCCTCTTGCGCCGCTACTTCGCCCGCAAACTACTCATCTACGCGCTGACCTTCGTCGTCGCCGTCACCGTCAACTGGATGATCCCGCGCTTCATGCCCGGCGACCCGGTCGCCGCCATGGTGGCGCGGGCCCGGGTCTCGCAGCCCGAGGCCGTCGAGGCCATGCGCGCCTACTACAACAACCTCTTCGGCTTCGACGAGCCCGTCTGGCAGCAGTACCTGCACTTCTGGAGCGCCCTCCTCCAGGGCGACTTCGGCCTCTCCATCTGGGTGTTCCCCAAACCCGTCGCCGACGTCCTGCTCGACGCGCTCCCGTACACGCTCGGGCTGATGATCCCGGCCGTCCTGCTCAGCTGGTTCGTCGGGAACTGGGCCGGGGCGCTCGCCGCCCGCCGCAAGGTGCTCGACAACACCGTGCTCCCGGCCGGCTACCTGCTCACCGCCATGCCCTACATGTGGATCGCCGTCATCCTCGCCTGGGCGCTCGGCTCCAAGGCGGGCTGGTTCCCGCTCTCCGGCGGCTACAGCCTCGACATCCAGCCCACCTGGTCCTTCGCTTTCGCGGCGGACCTGTTCCAGCACTGGGTGCTGCCGTTCCTGTCGCTCTTCCTCGTCGCGCTCGGCGGCTGGGCCATCGGCATGCGCAACATGATCATCTACGAGCTGGAGTCGGACTACTCGAACTACCTCTCGGCCCTCGGCGCACCCCAGCGCCTCATCCGCCGCTATGCCTTCCGCAACGCCGTCCTGCCCCAGATCACCGGACTCGCCCTCCAACTGGGCGTCCTGGTCGCCGGAGCGCTCGTCACCGAGATCGTCTTCGCGTACCCGGGGCTCGGCTCGCTCATTCTCGCCGCCATCCAGAACCAGGACTTCTTCCTGCTCCAGGGCGCGTTCCTGTTCATCGTCATCGGCGTCCTGATCGCCAACTTCCTGATCGACATCGTGTACGTCGTGGTCGACCCCCGTACCCGTACCGGCATGGCAGGAGGCCAGTCATGAGCACCGTGCCCGAACCGGCCACCGAGCCCGCCGCGCCCTCCGCCCCCGCCGCCCGGCCCGGCCGCGAGACGCTGCACTACGCCGTCCGCAACCCCAAGCTGCTCATCGGGTTCACCGTCGTCGTGCTGCTCCTGCTCGTCGGCATCATCGGCCCGCCGCTCCTCGACAACGCCGACCCCAACGAATACGTCGGCCCGCAGGCCGCCCCGCCCGACTCCACGTACTGGATGGGCACCACCACCTTCGGGCAGGACGTCTACGCCCAGTTCGTGCACGGGCTGCGCTCGACGTTCCTGGTCGGCGTCGTCGGCGGGGCCATCGCCGCCGCCATCGCCATGCTCGTCGGCTTCCTGGCCGGCTACCGAGGGGGTGCCGTGGACGAGATCCTCAACATGCTCACCAACGTCGTCCTGGTGCTGCCCGCGCTCGCCGTCCTGCTCATCATCAACGCGTACCTCGGGGTCCGCTCGGTGCCCGTGCAGGGCCTGTTCATCGGGCTCACCTCCTGGCCGTGGGCGGCCCGGGCCATCCGCGCGCAGACGTTCTCGCTGCGCACCCGCGAGTTCGTGGACCTCGCCCGGCTCAGCGGCAGCGGCACCTGGCGGATCATCTTCCGCGAGATCGCGCCCAACATGAGCTCGTACCTCTTCATGATGTTCATCCTGCTGTTCGGCGGCTCGGTCCTGATCGCCTCCTCGCTCGACTTCATCGGACTCGGCCCCACCGAGGGCGTCTCGCTCGGGCTGATGCTCCAGAGCGCCCAGCAGTGGAGCGCCCTGCAACTGGGCATGTGGTGGTGGTTCGTTCCGCCCGGCGCCGGGATCACCGCGATCGTCGGTGCGCTGTACGTCGCCAACGTCGGCCTCGACGAGGTCTTCAACCCCAAGCTGCGGGAGGCCTGACCATGACCGCGACCGCTCCGAGGGAGGTCTGAGCGCATGACCCTGACCGTGACCGACCTCCGGGTCCACTACCGCACCCTGCGCGGTGAGGTGCGGGCCCTGGACGGCGTCTCCTTCGACCTCGCGGACGGGGAGATCCTGGGCCTCGCCGGTGAGTCCGGGTGCGGCAAGAGCACCCTCGGCAAGTCGCTGATCCGGCTCGACGGCCGGATGCGGCACGCGGGCGGCACCGTCACGCTGGACGGCGACGACGTGCCCGTGGCCGACGACCGGGCGATGAACGCCTTCCGCTTCCACCGGATCTCGCTCGTCCCGCAGTACTCCATGAGCGCCCTCAACCCGACCCGCCGCATCGGCCGCATGATCCGCGAGCTGCTCGCGTCGCGCGGGGCGAGCGTGGACACCGCCGAACTGCACCGCAGGCTCGACCTGGTGGGCCTGGACCACGACGTCCTGGACCGCTACCCGATCGAGCTGTCCGGCGGCATGAAACAGCGCACCGTCATGGTGATCTCCACCCTGCTCGACCCGTCCGTCCTCATCGCCGACGAGGTCACCTCCGCGCTCGACGTCTCCACCCAGCGCGCCGTCGTCGGCGCGCTCACCGGACTGCGCGACAAGGGCCTGGTCACCAGCATGATCTTCGTGACCCACGACCTCGGGCTCACCTCGCACATCGCGGACTCGATCATGGTCATGTACGCCGGCAAGCTCGCCGAGAAGGCGCCCACGAGGACCCTGACGACCGCGCCCCGACACCCGTACACCAAGCTCCTGCTCGGCGCGCTCCCCGAGGTCGGGGCCCGGCACGCCGACCGCCCCCTCAAGGGCATCGCGGGCGCACCGCCCTCGCTCCTGAACCCTCCGGCCGGCTGCCGCTTCCGCGACCGCTGCCCCGTCGCGGACGAGCGCTGCGCCGAGGAGCCACCGGTGATCGAGATCGCCCCCCGCCACTCCGTCGCATGCTGGAAGGTCTGATGCTGACCCTCGACCACGTCACCAAGACCTACCGGGCCGGGGCGTTCGGCGGCGGTTCCGTCACCGCCGTCGACCGGGTCTCCTTCACGGCCGCGCCCGGCGAGGTCGTCTCCCTGATCGGTGAGAGCGGCAGCGGCAAGTCCACGATCGGCCGCATGATCCTCGGCCTCACCGGCGTCAGCTCCGGCACCCTCACCCTGGACGGGCAGCGGGTGCGGCCCGGCAAGGACTTCTACCGCCGCGTCCAGGGCGTCTTCCAGGACCCCTTCTCCTGCTACAACCCCGTCTTCCGCGCCGACCGCGTCTTCGACCTGGTCCGCCGCGCGTACCACCCGGGCGTCCGCGACGCGGAGTGGGCCGACCGCGTCGAGAAGGCGGTGCGGGACGTGCGCCTGGATCCCGCGCAGGTCCTCGGCCGCTACCCGCACCAGCTCAGCGGCGGCCAGCTGCAACGCCTGCTCATCGCCCGCGCCCTCCTGCTCGACCTGAGCTTCCTGGTGGCCGACGAGATCACCAGCATGCTCGACGCCTCCACGCGCATCGACGTCCTCAACCTCCTGGCCGGGCTCAAGGAACGCGGCCTCGGCGTCCTCTACATCACGCACGACCTCGCGCTCGGCACGTACCTGGCGGAGAAGACGGTGGTGCTGCGCCGGGGCCGGGTGGTCGAACGCGGCGACACCCAGAAGGTGTTCGGCAACCCCCTCCACCCGTACACCCGCACCCTGCTCGCCGCCGTGCCCCGCCTCAACCAGCCGTGGGACCCTCCGGAGCCGGTACGGTCGTGCGCCTTCCACGAGGGGCGCGACGCCCCGTCCGGGGGGCCGGGGGCGGCCACCACCGACCTGTACGAGACCGAGCCGGACCACTTCGTCGCCTGCGCCCAGCTCCCCGACTGCGAAAGGACCCCCGCGTGACCCTTCGCCACCTGCCCCTGCACGACGGCTGGACGCTCCACCCGGCCGGACCCGTGCCCTCCGGGCTCCCCACCGGAGGCATCCCCGACGGCACCCCCGCCACCGTGCCCGGCTGTGTCCACACGGACCTGCTGGCCGCCGGGCTCATCGAGGATCCGTACCTGGACGACAACGAGATCCGGCTCGGCTGGATCGGCCGCACCGACTGGACGTATCGCACGACCTTCGACTGGACGTCCGACGGCCACGACCACGCCGCCCTGTGCTTCGACGGTCTCGACACGGTTGCGACGATCGTGCTCAACGGGAGGGAGATCGGCCGGACGGCGAATCAGCACCGGTCGTACCGTTTTCCCGTGCGCGATCTTTTGGCCGAGGGTAAAAATACCCTCGACGTACATTTCACCGCGCCCTATACCTATGCCGAGGAACTCCGCGACCGCCTCGGCGACCGCCCCGGCGCCTACGCGGAGCCCTACGCCTTCATCCGCAAGATGGCCTGCAACTTCGGCTGGGACTGGGGCCCGACGCTCGTCACGTCCGGCATCTGGCGCCCGGTCGCGCTGGAGACGTGGAGCGGTCCGCGCATCGCGTCCGTGAAGCTGCTGCCCGACCTGGACCCGGAGGGCGTGCCGTTCCTGACCGCCGAGGTGGAGATCGAGCACGACGGCCTCGCAGCGGTGTCGGGCTCTGTCGGGGTGGTCGGCGCGGCGGCCGTCTTCGTCCTCTCCGAGGACGAGCACCGCGTCACGGTCGGCCTCTCCGTCCCGCAGGCCGAGCCCTGGTGGCCGCACAGCCACGGCGAACAGCCGCTGTACGAGGTGGAGGTCCGCGTGGGCGACCACCTCCGCCGGCTCCGCACGGGCTTCCGGTCCGTCACGCTCGAAGAAGAGGCGTTCCGGATCTCGGTGAACGGCGAGCCGGTCTTCGTACGCGGGGTGAACTGGATCCCCGAGGACTGCTTCCCGTCCCGCCTGACCCGGCAGCGGCTCTCCGACCGCCTCGACCAGGCCGTCGCCGCCCACGTCAACCTGGTCCGGGTGTGGGGCGGCGGGCTCTACGAGAGCGACGACTTCTACGAACTGTGCGACGAGAAGGGGCTCCTGGTCTGGCAGGACTTCCCGTTCGCCTGCGCCGCGTACCCGGAGGAGCAGCCGCTGTGGGACGAGGTGGCGGCCGAGGCGCGCGAGAACGTCGTCCGGGTGGCCCCGCACCCTTCCCTCGTCCTGTGGTGCGGAAACAACGAGAACCTGGAGGGCCACGCGGACTGGGGCTGGCAGAAGGAGCTCGGCGACCGCACCTGGGGCCACGGCTACTACCACGAGCTGCTGCCCGGGATCGTCGCCGAGACCGACCCGACGCGCCCGTACTGGCCGGGCTCGCCGTACTCCGGCAGCCCCGACGCCCACCCGCAGGACCCGGAGCGGGGCACCATCCACATCTGGGACGTGTGGAACCGCGCCGACTACCGGGCGTACGCCGACCGGGTGCCGCGTTTCGTCGCGGAGTTCGGCTTCCAGGGCCCGCCCGCGTACGCCACACTCCGCCGCGCGGTCAGCGGCCCGCTCACCCCCGACGCCCCGCTGCTGGCCCACCACCAGAAGGCCGAGGACGGCAACGCGAAGCTGCTGCGCGGCCTGGGCGACCATCTGCCGCAGCCCGGCACGGACTTCGACGACTGGCACTGGCTCACCCAGCTCAACCAGGCCCGCGCCGTCGCGTTCGGCATCCGCCACTTCCGCTCCCACGCCCCGTACTGCATGGGCACGATCGTCTGGCAGCTCAACGACTGCTGGCCGGTCGTCTCCTGGTCGGCGGTCGACGGCGACGGCCGCCGCAAGCCGCTCTGGCACGCGCTGCGTTCGGTGTACGCGGACCGACTGATCGCCGTCCGCGACGGCTCGGTCCACCTGGTCAACGACACGCCGACCCCTTGGGCGGGCGCCCTCCGCCTGACCCGGCACGCCCTGGACGGAACGGTCCTGGCCGAGGAGACCGTGCCGGCGACCACGGCCGCCCGCACCACGACGAGCATCCCGCTGCCCACCGCGCTCGCGACGCCGGCCGACCCGGCCCGCGAACTCCTCGTCGCCCGTCTGGACGACACCAGGACCCTGCATTTCTACGAGGAGGACCCCGCGCTGGCCCTGCCGCCGGCGCGCTACGGGGTGACGGTGACCGAGGAGGAGGACGGGGGCGCCGGGACCCCCGCGTACCGCGTCGAGATCACGGCGGAGACCCTGCTCCGCGACCTCTGCCTCTTCCCCGACCGCCTCCACCCGGACGCCGAGGCCGACACCGTGCTCGTCACCCTCCTCCCCGGCGAGAGCACCACGATCCGGGTCACGGGAGCGGTGCTGGAGGACCCCTCCGCGCTGGCGACCCGCCCGGTGCTGCGGTGCGTGAACGACCGGAACACGGCCTAAAATCAGCCACGAGGTGGCGCGCCCCTGGCGATCGGTGGCGCGCCCCTGGCGAAGCGACTGTGTCGGTGCGGCGACTTTCCGTCAATTCGCCCGGCACCCCTGCGCTGCCGCCATCTTGCCCGGGCATGTGGGTATGGCTCCGACGTGCGCTGACGGGGACTCAAGAGATCGATAAATAAGACAACATCGAGCCACTGTTCGGCTGATCGAACCGGGCCCCCGGATAGGGTCATGTGCCAACGCGGAGCCGCGCGCCAAGCCCGGATGGTGGAATGCAGACACGGCGAGCTTAAACCTCGCTGCCCCTCGGGGGCGTACCGGTTCGAGTCCGGTTCCGGGCACCATCGCGTACCAAGACCCGAGCCCCCAGGTACCCGGAACGCCCGCCCCGAACCGCGGAAGCGACGACGCCCCGTAGTCCACCGGTTGAGAAACGCGCTGGGGTCCGGAGCGCTTGCGCGGCAGGTTGGGCTCATGACGGATATGGATCGGTTCAAGCACGACCTGCTGCTCTATCTTCAGGACGCCCGTGACGCCTTCCTCTGGAAGCTCGACGGGCTGTCCGAATACGACATCCGGCGCCCCCTCACCCCCACCGGCACCAATCTGCTCGGGCTCGTCAAGCATGTGACGGGGGCCGAGGCGTTCTACCTCGGGGCCGCCTTCGGGCGGCCCGTCGGCGCGCCCGCCCTGTGGATCGCCGGGGAGGCCGAGCCCAACGCCGACCTGTGGGCCACGCCCGACGAGTCCCGGGAGGAGGTCGTCGGGCGGTACCGCCGCGTGTGGGCGCACTCCGACGCGACCGTCGAGGCGTGCGGGCTGGACGCGATGGGGGTCCTTCCCGGGGAGGACGGGGGCGAAGGGCCCGAGCTGTCGTTGCACCGCATCCTCGTCCACCTCGTCGCCGAGACCCAGCGCCATGCCGGGCACGCCGACCTCGTCCGGGAGCTGATCGACGGGGCGACCGGGCTGCGGCGGGGGAACGAGGACATGGCGCCCGGTGACGAGGCATGGTGGCTCCGCCACCGGGAACGGGTGGAGAGCGCGGCCCGGGAGGCGGGCGGCCGGTCCGCCGGGTGAGCCCGTCCCCGGCGGAGGGGGCCCGGACGCACCCGTACCCCGACCGCGCGCGGCCGGTGCCCGGGGAAAGATCCTCCTTCGGCACTAGGCCGATAGCTTTGCCTACCCATTACTCTTGTGGGAAGGCCACGCTGGGTGGCCATGGAGGAGTGAGATGAGGAGCAGCAACCCGGTCTTCTCGCGACGGGGCTTCAGCCGCGACAACGGTTACGCGGGCTTCAACGCGGCGCCGCAGGCCGGGGCCCCCGCAGCGGGTGCCAACCCGTACGCGCAGGGCACCGCCCCGAACCCGTACGCGACGAACCCCTACGCCCCCACGGGCGCCCCCGCGCCCGCCCGTACCGGCGCGATGACGATCGACGACGTCGTCACCCGCACGGCGATGACGCTGGGCACGGTCGTGCTCGGTGCCGCGCTCGCCTGGGCGCTGCTGCCGGTGGACGAGGACAACCTCAACAAGTCGTACGGCATCGCCATCGGCGCGGCGCTCATCGCGTTCGTGCTGTCGCTCGTCCAGTCGTTCAAGCGCAAGCCCGTACCCGCGCTGATCCTCGCGTATGCCGCCTTCGAGGGTGTTTTCCTCGGCGTCATCTCCAGCGCGGTCAGCACGTACATCGGGCCGGGCGTCGTGATGCAGGCGGTGATGGGCACCATGTGTGTCTTCGCCGGTGTGCTGCTCGCGTACAAGATGCGCTGGATCCGTGTCACCCGCCGGTTCTACGGCTTCGTGATGGCCGCCGCCATGGGCTTCCTGCTCCTGATGGTCGTCAACCTGCTGTTCGCGGCCTTCGGCGGCGGTGACGGCCTCGGCTTCCGCAGCGGTGGCCTCGGCATCCTCTTCGGTGTCATCGGCATCATCCTCGGTGCCTGCTTCCTGGCGCTCGACTTCAAGCAGGTCGAGGACGGCATCGCGTACGGCGCTCCGCGCGAGGAGTCCTGGCTGGCCGCCTTCGGCCTCACCATGACCCTGGTGTGGATCTACCTGGAGATGCTGCGCCTGCTCTCCATCCTCAGCGGCGACGACTGATCGCCCCTGCGGACCCGAAGCGGCCCGCGGTCTCCTATGGAGGCCGCGGGCCGCTTCCGCGTGTACGGCGATAGGGTCGCGGGGTGCTCGATACGACCCCCCTGATCATCGCCGTGGACCGATTCGCCGACCGGCTGCGCGCCGCCCCGCAGAGCAGGCTCCAGCGGGGAGCGGCGGCCCAGGGCCTCGCCGCCGCGCGTGAGCTGTCGGCGCGGGCGCAGCGCGCCGAGGAGCCGGACCGGGAGCCCAGGGTCATGCCGGACGCCGGGGTCTTCGCGGTCGGCGACCAGCTCGCCGTCGCCGGCCGGGACCTGGCCGTGGCACTGGAAACGGCCCCGTCCGAAGAGCTGGACGAGGCCGTGCGATGTGTCGAGGAAGCAGCCGCGCGGGCCTTCGCCTAGGGCGCGCGGCGCGTGGGGAGGCGGCAGCCTCCCGTAAAGCCGGGACCGTGAAGCCGGAACCGTGTAAAGCCGGGGACCGACGTCGGAGCGGGCTCAGAAGCTCGCTATGACGCGGTCGGCGAGTATGTACACGTTCTCCTTGCCGCAGGAGAACGTCAGGGCGTACGCCCCCGAGACTCCGGAGCCGCCCAGCAGTACCGGGTGCTCGCCGGCGCGCAGCGACTCGGCCAGACGCTCGGCCGTCTCGCGGTGGCCGGGGGTCATACAGAGCGTCGTACCGTCGGCGAACACGTACACGTCGAGCGTGCCGAGCGGGCCCGGGCGCACGTCGGACAGCTCGGTGCGGCTGTCCGCCAGCTCCTCCAGCCGGTTCACGGTGCGCTCGTGGTCGGTCACGACGGGCGTCTGTACGGGGACGAAGTCCGGGTGCGAGGGGTGACGGCGGCGGGCCGCGGCCAGCTCGGGCGAGTCCTCGGCGAACTCCGTCTCCGGCAGCTCCGCCAGCTCGGTCAGCTCGTCCAGGGCCTCGGCCGCGTCGAGGTCCATCGACTCCAGACCGGCGAAGTCGCTCTGGCGCGGCATGAAGAACGGGGCGTCCTCGCCCAGCCCGGCCAGCCCGCCCAGCAGCGACGGGGCGTCGGCGGCGTCGCGCGCCTCCTGCGAGGCCCAGAACGCGCGGGCCTCGGCCAGCTCCCGCTCGCGCTCCTCGGCCAGCGCCTCGGCGACGGCCGCGCGTATTTCTTCGGCGGAAGTGGTGTCGTTGCGGGTCTGAGGGGGTACAGCGGCTGTACGGGCGTGACCGTCGGCCAGCTCCTTCCGGAGCGCGGAGACCTGCCTGCGCAGCCCGTGAGCGGCGTGCAGAGCAGCGGCGCCCACAGCCGTGGCAGCGGCGGTGGTCAGCAACAGGGCAATAGGCATGGCGCTCACTGACATACTCCCGGTTTCAATCGATCCCCCGACTTCCTACATCAGCTTGTGCCCTCACGGCACCATGTGTCAGTGCATTACGTCACGAAATGGACAGGACTTTGGGCCCTGTGTAAACCGCTGGTGTAGGTGTGACCTGCGCAAACGACTCTCCCCCAGGAGATAGATCACATCCTGGGGGAGATTCGGTCACGGTCGGGGCTCGGCGGCCCTCGGAGCCTCGAAACCCGCGCTGATCAGCTCAGACGCTCGATGACCATGGCCATGCCCTGGCCGCCGCCGACGCACATGGTCTCCAGGCCGAACTGCTTGTCGTGGAACTGGAGGCTGTTGATCAGCGTGCCGGTGATGCGCGCGCCGGTCATGCCGAAGGGGTGGCCGACGGCGATGGCGCCACCGTTGACGTTGACCTTCTCCAGCGGGAGGCCGAGGTCGCGGTAGGACGGGATGACCTGCGCGGCGAACGCCTCGTTGATCTCGGCCAGGTCGATGTCGCCGACGGTCAGCCCGGCGCGCTTCAGCGCCTGCTTGCTGGCCTCGACCGGGCCGTAGCCCATGATCTCGGGGGAGAGGCCGGAGACGCCGGTGGAGACGATCCGGGCGAGCGGGGTCAGGCCAAGCTCGCGCGCCTTGGTGTCGGACATGATCACGAGCGCGGCGGCGCCGTCGTTGAGCGGGCAGCAGTTGCCGGCCGTGACCAGGCCGTCCGGGCGGAAGACCGGCTTCAGGCCCTGGACGCCCTCCAGCGTGACGCCCGCGCGCGGGCCGTCGTCCTTGGACACGACCGTGCCGTCCGGCGTGGTCACCGGGGTGATCTCGCGCTCCCAGAAGCCGTTCTTCAGGGCCTCCTCGGCGAGGTTCTGCGACCGTACGCCGAACTCGTCCATGTCCTGACGCGTCACGCCCTTCAGCCGGGCCAGGTTCTCCGCGGTCTGGCCCATCGAGATGTAGGCGTCCGGGATCAGGCCGTCCTCGCGCGGGTCGTGCCAGCTCGCACCGGACTCCTCGGCGCGGGCGGCGGTACGGGCCTCGGCCTCCGCGAAGAGCGGGTTGTGCGTGTCCGGCAGGCTGTCCGAGTTGCCCTTGGCGAAGCGGGACACCATCTCGACACCGGCCGAGATGAAGACGTCGCCCTCGCCGGCCTTGATGGCGTGGAGGGCCATGCGGCTGGTCTGGAGGGAGGACGAGCAGTAGCGGGTGACCGTACAGCCGGGAAGGTGGTCCATTCCCATCTGCACGGCAATGATGCGGCCCAGGTTGTTGCCCTGCTCGCCGCCGGGCAGACCGCAGCCGAGCATCAGGTCGTCGATGTCCGTCGGATCCAGCTCGGGGACCTTGGCCAGCGCGGTCTGGATGATCGTCGCGGTCAGGTCGTCCGCGCGCAGGTCCTTGAGCGAACCCTTGAAGGCCCGGCCGATGGGCGAACGGGCGGCAGAGACGATCACGGCTTCGGGCATCACGCGGCTCCATGGGGGCTGAGGGCGGACAGGCTGCCTGAGGAATCCGGCAGACCCGGCGGTACGGCACGACTGCTCTGGAAATTACCCGGACGTAGCGCCGGGGTCACCCGACCCGGCATGTGATGCGGGCCTCTTTTCTAAGCGAGCGCTCAGTCAACGGCCCCCTTCCCGGGCCGCCCGCTCAGTCAACGGCCCCCTTCCCGGGCCGCCCGCTCGGGCGGCGGACCCACGCGTGCCTCGGTGCACCGTCCGCGTCCGTGTCCGGCCGGTGGTCCAGGCGCGTCGAGCCCCCGGGCTCCGGGTGCGGGTGCGGGTGCGGATGCGGCTCCGTGGCGGCGGGCAGGCGCCGCCGCCTGCGGTGCTTGAGCAGGGCCCAGGGCGCCCGGGCCCCCGTGACCTCCGTACCGGCCTCCTTGGCCGCCTGGGAGGCCGCCTTGGCCACCGGCAGCATGTCCTCGCGCCGGGCGCCGTCCAGCCGGTCGGACTCCGGCCACAGGCCGAGCACCGCGCACAGAGTCGGCAGCACCGCCATGGACGCGGTCGCGTACCCCTCGGCCGACGGGTGGTAGTTGTCCGGGCCGAACAGCTCCCGCGGGTTCTCCTCGAACTCCGGGCCCAGCAGGTCGCCCAGCGACACCGTGCGCCCGCCCTGCTCCACCGTGCCGATCGTCTGCGCCGCCGCCAGCTGCCGGCTCACCCGCCGGGCCAGCCAGCGCAGCGGCTGGTACACCGGCTCGATCGTGCCCAGGTCCGGACAGGTCCCGACGACGACCTCCGCCCCGGCCGTCCGCAGCCTGCGCACCGCCGTCGTCAGGCAGCGCACCGACTGCGTCGCGGGCATCCGGTGCGTCACGTCGTTCGCCCCGATCATGATCACGCACACGTCCGGCGTCCGTGCCGGGTCCGCGAGGATCAGCGAGACCTGCCGCTCCAGATCGTCCGACCGGGCACCCGGCAGCGCGACGTTGCGCAGATCCACCGGCCGCTCGGACACCGCCGCCAGCCCCGAGGCCAGCAGCGCCCCCGGGGTCTGCCCGGCCCGCCGCACCCCCTGCCCGGCCGCCGTGGAGTCCCCGAGCAGCCCGAGCCGCAAGGGCTCCGCCGGGCCCGTGAACGCCACTCCGTACCGGCCGTCCGCGCTCGGCGGGACCGGCGCGATACCGCCGCCCACCTGCCGCTTCGCCAGCTGGACCTCCGCCAGCAGGACGCCCACCGCCGCGGCGCCCAGCAGCCCGATGCTGCCCCCGCCGTAGGCCGCGCCCGCCGCGATCCGCCGTGCCACTCTCGCCGTCGACACAGTCCGGTCCACCTCCTCGTCCCACGTACCGCAGTAGAGCCGTACACAGAGCTACCTGCCCGCTACCAACCGTCGTTCAATCGCGCCGCCCAATCTCGCGCCCGTACGCATACGCTTGCCGGACCATCTCGGAGACCCCGGAGTACACGGTGCAATTCCACGATTCGATGATCAGTCTCGTAGGCAATACCCCGCTGGTGAGGCTGCGCAGTGTCACGGCCGGCATCCAGGCGACGGTCCTGGCCAAGGTCGAGTACTTCAACCCCGGCGGGTCGGTCAAGGACCGCATCGCCCTGCGCATGATCGAGGCCGCCGAACAGAGCGGCGAGCTTAAGCCCGGCGGCACGATCGTCGAGCCGACGAGCGGCAACACGGGCGTGGGCCTGGCGATCGTCGCGCAGCAGAAGGGGTACAAGTGCGTCTTCGTCTGCCCGGACAAGGTGTCCACGGACAAGATCAACGTACTGCGCGCCTACGGAGCCGAGGTCGTCGTCTGCCCCACGGCGGTCGACCCCGAGCACCCCGACTCGTACTACAACGTCTCCGACCGGCTGGTCCGTGAGACGCCGGGCGCCTGGAAGCCCGACCAGTACTCCAACCCCAACAACCCGCGTTCGCACTACGAGACCACCGGTCCCGAGCTGTGGGAGCAGACGGAGGGGAAGATCACCCACTTCGTGGCGGGCGTCGGCACCGGCGGCACGATCAGCGGCACCGGCCGCTATCTGAAGGAGGCCAGCGGCGGCAGGGTCAAGGTCGTCGGCGCCGACCCGGAGGGCTCGGTCTACTCCGGCGGTTCCGGCCGTCCGTATCTCGTGGAGGGCGTCGGCGAGGACTTCTGGCCCTCCGCGTACGACCGTGAGGTCACCGACGAGATCGTCGCCGTGTCCGACAAGGACTCCTTCCAGATGACCCGCCGGCTCGCCAAGGAGGAGGGGCTGCTCGTCGGCGGCTCCTGCGGCATGGCGGTCGTCGGCGCCCTGGAGGTCGCGAAGCGGCTCGGGCCCGAGGACGTGGTCGTCGTCCTGCTCCCGGACAGCGGGCGCGGCTACCTGTCGAAGATCTTCAACGACGAGTGGATGGCGGACTACGGCTTCCTGGAGGACACCGGACCCTCGGCGCGGGTCGCGGACGTCCTCGACTACAAGGAGGGGCCGATCCCCACCCTCGTCCACATGCACCCCGAGGAGACGGTCGGCGAGGCGATCGACGTGCTGCGCGAGTACGGCGTCTCGCAGATGCCGATCGTGAAGCCGGGGGCGGGCCACCCGGACGTGATGGCCGCCGAGGTCATCGGCTCGGTCGTGGAGCGCGAGCTGCTGAACGCGCTGTTCGCCCAGCGCGCCTCGCTCAGCGACCCGCTGGAGAAGCACATGTCGGCGCCGCTGCCGCAGGTCGGCTCCGGCGAGCCGGTCGAGGACCTGATGGCGGTGCTCGGCGGCGCAGGCGCGGCGGACGCGGCGATCGTGCTGGTGGAGGGCAAGCCGAAGGGCGTCGTCAGCCGCCAGGACCTGCTGGCGTACCTGGCGAAGGACGCCCCGGCCACCGCGAAGTAGGCAGATGGCCGCGCGCTTCGCGAAAACGGTACGTGCGCGTCACGCGGGCGCAGCACCGGCTTAACACGGCTCGGGCACATTGGTGGATGTCGGCAGGGAAACCCGCCGGCACCGGAACGGCGACAACGGACAACGGAGCGGCTCCCGGACCTCCACCGTCGCCCGGACGCGTCACCCGGCCCTGACCCGGACCGCGTCCCTCGCGGGGACCGCCGTCGTCCCGCCCCCTGGGAAACCGGGGGTGCGGCGGTCCCCGCGACTACCGTTCCACGCGCGCGGCCGAGGCGCGTTTCCGGCCCTTTTACGCGTTACGCGCGAAGCTCGGGTTTACGCGTTACGCGCGCAGCTCGGGCGCGTTCTCACCGGCGGCCCAGCTCGCCAGCAGGGCGATGCGTTCCGCGGTCTCCGAGCCCGGTTCCGGGGTGTAGACGACCAGCGAGAGATCCGGCTCACCGGGCACCGCCAGCGTCTCGTACGGCAGTGTCAGCGCGCCCACCACGGGGTGGGCCATCCGCTTCACGCCGTACGTCTTCGCCTTCACCTGGTGATCCGCCCACAAACGCCGGAAGTCCTCGCTCTTCAGCGACAACTCACCCACCAGCGCCGCGAGCTCCTTGTCGTCCGGATGCAGCCCCGCGTCCAGCCTCAGATACGCGACCGTCTCCGCCGCCACCGCCGGCCAGTCCGGGTACAGCTCGCGCGCCCCCGGGGCCAGGAACGCCTGGCGCGGCATGTTCCGCTCACCGGCCGGCATCCGGGAGAAGCCGGCAAGGGCGTCCCCCAGCGCGTTCCACGCCAGCACGTCCATCCGGCGGCCCAGCACGAAAGCGGGCGCCCGGTCGAACATGTCGAGCAGCAGCCGCAGCCCCGGGCGCACCAAGCGCGCCGAGGTGTCCTGCGTCTTGCGGGCGGGCACCGCGCGGGCCTTGGGGCGCGCAACCGTCCGCAGATACGCGTGCTCCGTCTCGTCGAGCCGGAGCACGCGGGCTATCGCGTCGAGCACCGCGTCCGAGACGCTGGGCCCGCGCCCCTGCTCCAGCCGGATGTAGTAGTCGACGCTCACCCCGGCGAGCTGCGCCACCTCCTCGCGCCGCAGCCCCGGGACCCGCCTGCGGCCGTACGAGTTGAGCCCCACGTCCTCCGGGCGGATGCGGGCACGCCGTGAGCGGAGGAAGTCACCGAGTTCGCCGTCCATGCCCCGATCGTAGGAGAACGGTTGCCGCCCAGCCTGGTACTGGCAGACCCAGGAACAACGCATCCCTGGGTAGGCGGCGCGGTCCGGCGCAGTGTGGTGCCCAAGCCCGAACACCGGACCACACAGGGAGCACCCCATGCCGTACGAGAACCTCGCCGACCGCACCGCCGTCATCACCGGAGCCGCCAGCGGCATGGGCGCGGCGACCGCCCGGCTGCTCGCCGCGCAGGGCGTACGGGTGGCACTGCTGGCCCGCCGCGCGGAGCGGCTGGAGGAGCTGGCCGCGAAGATCACCGCGGACGGCGGTCGCGCCCTCGCCGTCGCCGCCGACGTCACCGACCAGGCGTCCGTGGACGCGGCCGCGGACCGGGTGCACGCCGCGTTCGGCCCGGTGGACCTGGTCGTCAACGCGGCCGGGGTGATGCTGCCGAACCCCGTGGAGGCGGGGCGCGCCGACGAGTGGCAGCGGATGCTCGACACCAATGTGTCCGGTGCGCTGCGCGTCATCCGGGCCTTCACCGCGGACCTGGTGGCGGCTGCCGCCGATGGCCGCACCGCCGACCTGGTCAACATCTCCTCGATCGGCGCGCACATCACGTTCCCCAACTACGCGGTCTACGGCGCCACGAAGGCCGCGCTCACCTATCTGTCGGCCTCGCTCCGCACCGAACTCGGGCCGCGCGACGTCCGCGTCACCAACATCGAGCCGGGCCTCACCGACTCGGAGCTGGCCGGGCACGTCGACAACGCGGAGCTGAGCGGCCAGCTGGACGGCATGTTCGAGGCGCTGGGCGGCCTCTCGTCCGACGAGATCGCCGACCTCATCGCGTACACCACGAGCCGCGCGCGCCACATCAACCTGCGTCAGCTGATCGTGCTGCCGACCCGTCAGGCGTGAGGCTCAGTCCTCCCAGTCGGAGGCCGTCCGCCGCTCCTCGCGGCCCCGGAACAGCCGCCTGCCGTGGCCGGCCTGGAAGGCGTTGACGCCGACGATCCCGAGCCAGGCCACGACGAGCCCGCCGATGCCGGCGTTCGCGGCGCCGATCGCGGACAGCGGGACGGCCAGGACCAGGGAGACGATGCCGAAGCCGTAGCGCTCGCCGAAGTTCCCGGGCGGGCGCTCCGGGGTGCGCGCGCCGCGCGCGACGGCGGTCCGCTCCTCGGCGAGATGCCGCCGGACCCTGCGGTCGAGCGTGGCGTCGAGCCGCTGCTCCACCTTCTCCAGGAACGACTCGACGAGCGCGGAGTCGTAGTCGGCCCCCAGCTCGCTGCGGGCCTGCAAAGTCGCCTTGAGCTCCCTGTCGAGCTCGGTGTCGGGTGCGTCCATGGTTCCCACGGTACGGAGCGGAGGCGGCCGGGACAGTGGGGCTAACCCCCCGGTTCGAGGGCTGTTCCGGGGCGGTCCGGGGCCGTCCGGGATTCGCTTCGGGGCTCGTTTCGGAGTTCGTTTCGGGGTTCGTGAAAGTCGTCGGTAACATCCGCCGCCGCCCGGGCGTGTAACTGGACAGAGGCACAACCAGGCAGGGCGAGCAGACAGGCGGGGGCCATGACGGCAGGCACTGAGGAAGTGGAGGCGTTCGACGCGTTCTACGCGGCGACCGCCAAACGCCTGGTCGCCACGGTGTACGCGATGACGGGCGACCTGGGGGAGGCGGAGGACGCGGTGCAGGAGGCGTATGTGCGGGCCTGGCAGCGGTGGGACAAGGTGTCCGGTTCCGGCGACCCGCTCCCGTGGGTGCGGACCGTGGCGGTGCGGCTGTCGATCAGCACCTGGCGCCGGACGCGCGGCAGATTGCGGGCGCACTTCCGGCACGGGGTGCCCGCCGATGTGCCCGGCCTCTCCGAGGACCGGGTGGCGCTGATGGGTGCGCTGGAGGAGCTGAACCGGGACCAGCGGCAGGCGGTGGTGCTGCACCACATGCTCGGCCTGCCCGTGGAGGAGGTGGCCCGGGAGACGGGGGCGTCGAACGGCGCGGTACGGACCCGGCTGCACCGGGCCCGCAAGATCCTCGGCGAACGGCTGGCCGACACCCCGGTCGTGACGGGGCGCCAGGTGGCACGGAATGCGGTCGCGGAGCGGAGCGCGGCGGAGCGGAAGGGGCGGGTGCGGCATGGCTGAGGTCGAGGACCTGATCGAGGACGTCGCCATACGGCTCCCCGAAGCCGGGGACATCCGTGCCCGGGGCAGCGGCGGCGCACCCGCGCCCGTGCGGTCCGGGGAGGCGCGGCGGGCGCGGTCGTCCTGGCGGCGGCCGGGGCGTGGGGCCTGCTTCTTCCGTCGGACGGCCCCGAGGCGCGGCAGACGGTCAGCACCACGACGGCCAACCCCTTCCGGGTGGACGGGGAGGTGGTGATGCGCCCGGCCGGCGAGCTCCCGGGGTACGCGACCTGGCACTGGAAGGAGACCGCGAGCCTCCCGGAGGGCGCCGGACCGCGCAGCGACGCCCTGCCCCAGGTGGGCCTCGACGGCGCCTGCCCCGCGTCCTTCGTCCCGGCGGACGAGCCGGGCCAGCAGCGGTACTCCGTGCTCTACACGGGCAGCGGCCACGCCCTGGCCCAGCACCGGGTCATCGAGTACGAGGCCACCGCGACCGCCCGGTCCCAGGTGACGGCGCTGCGCGGGGCGATGGAGCGGTGCGGGCTGCACTCCGCGTCGCCGAGCGCGCGGGAGAAGGAGGAGGGCAGCGCCGTGTGGTCCGGCACGGTGGACGACGGCCGGACGCTCCGGGTCACCGTCCGGCGGTGGGAGTCCTGGGTGTCGGTCGAGGAGGTCCTGCACGGGAAGCCCGTCGGCTGACCCGTCCGGCTCGCCCGGCTGCATATGGACATGCAGACACCTTGCTGGCTGAATGGATTCGTCGGCGCCGGGCCGCGGCGCGGCGGATCTATCGAGGGGACAGGATGAGCGGGAGCAGCCCGGCCGCGCGGTTGCAGGAGCTGTTCGAGGGGCGCCGGCTCACGCCCACGCAGCGGCGCATCGCCCACTCGATGGTGCGCAGGGCCGGAGACGCCCCGTTCCTCTCCAGCGTCGAGCTGGCCGAGCTGGCCGGGGTCAGCCAGCCGTCCGTCACCCGGTTCGCCGTCGCGCTCGGTTTCGACGGCTACCCGGCACTGCGCAAGCACCTGCGCGAGGTCGCCCCGGTGGGGGCGGAGGCGGGCGAGGGCGACCAGACGTACAACGAGTACCAGCAGGCGGTGCTCGGCGAGATCGAGAACCTGCGCCACCTGGCCGAACTCCTCGCCGACCCGGGCCCCGTCGAACGGGCGGGCCGGCTGCTCGCCGCGTCCCGGCCGCTGCCGGTGCTCGGGCTGCGCGCGGCGTCCTCGCAGGCGCGCGGATTCGGGTACTTCGCGGCGAAGGTGCACCCGGACGTGCGGGTGCTCGACGAGGGCGGCAGCATGCTGCACGACCGGATCGACGCCGCCCGGCGGGCCGGGGCGACCGCGCTGATCTGCTTCGCGCTGCCTCGTCACCCGCGCGAGGTCGTGGACGCCCTGGCGTACGCGCGCGGCCGGGGGCTCACCGTGGTGTCGGTGGCCGACTCCGCGTTCGCGCCGGTGGCCCGCCACAGCGACCTGCTCATCCCGGCCGCCGTCGGCACCGGCCTCGCCTTCGACACCGCCTGCGCCCCGATGCTCCTGGGCCGGGTCCTCCTGGAGGCCATGTGCGACGCCCTGCCCGACGCCCAGGCCCGCCTGGAGGAGTTCGACACGGGGGCGGCGGCGCGGGGGTTGTTCGTGGAGTGACCCCGGGCGGGGGTGCGGGCCGCGGGCGGCCCGCACCCCCGGAACCGCCCTCAGACCTCCAGGTCCGCCTCGATCCTCTTCAGCTGGTGGCGGGCCATCGCCAGGTTCGCGCGGCTGCCGTCGAGGACCAGGTAGAGGAACAGGCCGTTGTTGCCGCGGGTCTTGAGGAGGCGGATCAGGTGGTACTGGGTGCCGAGGGTGATCAGGATGTCCTCGATCTCGTCCTTGATGCCCAGGTGCTCCATGGTGCGGAGCTTGGCGCGTACGACGTCGGTGTTGCCGGCCGCCGCGACCTCCAGGTTGAAGTCCTTGCCGCCGCCGAGGGTGCCCAGCGCCATGCCGCTCGTGTAGTCGACGAGGGCGACACCGGTGGTGCCCTCGATGGACGACATCGCTTCCTTCAGTGACGCTTCGGTGTTCGCCATGAGTGGTGCTCCCTATTCTCTGACCGGCCACTGCGGCCGGTTCCGTTGCGTGGTGCGGGGTGATGCCGGTGGTGCCAGTGGCTCTGGGGCCGCCCGGGATGCCGGTGGGCTCAGGTCGGGCGTTGCGGGAGGGCGCCCGGCTGCTGCGGGGCGCGGGGCGCGGGGGCCGGCTGCGGGGCCCGGGCCAGGGCGCGGTCGATCAGCTCGCCGATCCGGGAGCCGGCGCGGCGGCCCTCCAGATGGAGCCGGCCCACGTTGATCCGGTCCTCGGCCAGCAGGGTCAGGACGGCCTGGGACCCCGCCGCGTACGTCGCGATGTAGCCCGCCTCGCCGCGTACGAGGAGTTCGCGGAAGCCGTTCCGCCCGGTCGCCTCGGTCATCCGGATCGCGACGCCCAGGGCGGCGGCGGTGAGCGCGGCGACCCCCTCGGCCTCCACGCCCGGGGTGTCGTGCGCCAGGACGAGCCCGTCGGTGCTGGCCGCCAGTGCGCCGGAGAGGAGCGGGACCCGTGCCCGTAACCGCTGGAGTTCGGCGAGGACGTCCTGCGCTTCGGCTTCGGGCACCATCAGCTGTCTCCTTCCGGCACGCTGTCTGAGCGCGCGTATCACAGGGCCTCCAATGCGTCTCGGAGCCGGCGCAGCAGGGCGACGTCGGGGTCGGCCGTGACCTCGGGGAACGCGATCCGGCCCGGCTCCGGGGCGCCCGGGGCCGCCGGCGGGACCGGCTCGACCAGACCGGCCGCCGCGAGCCGCCGCAGGTCGACCAGGACGTGGAACGCGGACCTGCCGAGCTCCTGCGCGATGCCGGTGGCCGTACGCACCCCGTCCACGCGCTCCAGCACGCGGCGCCGGCCCACCGGCACGGGCGCGTCGGACGGCCGGCCCGTCGGCCTCAGCGGGGCGGTGTCCACCGCGGCGTCCGGCCAGATCCGGTCCAGCAGCTCGCGGCGCCGCAGGGTCTCGCGCTGCACGGCGTCCACCGGGACCGGCCGCACGGTGCCGATCCAGTGCGCGACCCCGTACCGGAAGCGTGCGGGCGTCCGGGTCGGCGCGAGGGCGAAGAAGGCCGCGTCGTACAGGGCGCCCAGGTGGCACAGCTCCAGCGCGCCGCCCGGCACCCGGCCGCTGTCCACGAGATGCCGGCCGACCCGCTGCCCGGCCCCCGCCTCGGCGACCGCGTCCCACCAGCCCTCGCGGCGCAGCGCACCGCCCCGGGTGAGCAGGACGTCGATCCCGGGCGTCGCGGGGGACTCGGCGTGGACGACCTTGCCGTCGGCGAGGTAGAGCGTGCCCCGGTCGCGCATCAGGGCGCCGGTGGCCCGCTCGGCGGCGAGCCGCTGGAGCATCGGGGAGAGCACGGGGGCGGCGGCCTCGTCCGCGAGGGCGGCGGTCATGCGAGGACCAGCCGCTCGGCGATCTCGCCGATGCGTATCCGGGCGAGCGCGAGGTTGCCCTCGGCGCGGTCGAGCCACAGGTGGAGGAAGACGCTGCTGTCGAAGTCCGTCTCCACGAACCGGAGGATGTGGTACCCGGCGGCGGTGGTGACGATGACGTCCTCGACCGGGGGAGCGCTCCCCGCCCCGCCCGCCGCCGGCTCCGGCGCGCCGAGGGCGAAGGCGGGCTGCTCGGCCGCCATCCGCGCCACCTCCGCCGTCTCCGCCGCGGTCGCCTCGTGATCGCCGTTGGGCGAGTCACCGACGGTGCCGAGGGCCAGACCGCTCGTCCAGTCGACAACGGCGGCGCCCCTGGCACCGGGCAGTCTCATGACGTCGAGCAGGCACTCGTCGATTCCGGGCACGCGGATTCCCCTCCGACACGGCGTTCGGCTGTGACCCTGAGGTTACGCATCGTGCTCTCTCCTGGTGGAGGTTCTGGCATTTTCCATCGGTACATGCGGGTGGTTGGTGGAGAATGCCCCGCCACGCGCCGCTTCTGACGTGCGGTGAGCCCGTGCGGCCCCGCCTGTTGACTGGAGCTATTCAGCCACTCAAGATGTGAATAGAAAATTCACAGTCGCGAGGAGGCACCGCCATGTCAGGACCCCGCCCCGTACGGGCGCCGCGCGGTACGGAATTGACCGCCCTGGGATGGCAGCAGGAAGCCGCCCTGCGGATGCTCCAGAACAACCTCGACCCCGAGGTCGCCGAGCACCCCGACAAGCTCGTCGTCTACGGCGGCACCGGCAAGGCGGCCCGCGACTGGCGCTCCTTCGACGCGATGGTCCGTACGCTGCGCACGCTCAAGCAGGACGAGACGATGCTCGTCCAGTCCGGGCGGCCGGTCGGCGTCATGCAGACGCACGAGTGGGCGCCGCGCGTCCTGATCGCCAACTCCAACCTGGTCGGCGACTGGGCGAACTGGGAGGAGTTCCGCCGCCTGGAGGCGCTCGGGCTCACCATGTACGGCCAGATGACCGCCGGTTCCTGGATCTACATCGGCACCCAGGGCATCCTCCAGGGCACGTACGAGACCTTCGCCGCCGTCGCCGCCAAGAAGTTCGGCGGCTCGCTGGCCGGCACGATCACCCTGACCGCCGGGCTCGGCGGCATGGGCGGCGCCCAGCCGCTCGCCGTGACCATGAACGACGGCGTCGCGATCTGCATCGACTGCGACCCGCGCGCCATCGAGCGCCGCATCGAGCACCGCTACCTGGACGTGAAGGCCGACTCCCTGGAGCACGCCCTCCAGCTCGCCGTCGAGGCGCGGGATGCCCGCCGCCCGCTCTCCATCGGCCTCCTCGGCAACGCGGCGGAGCTGCTGCCCCGGATGCTCGCCGAGGGCGCCCCCATCGACATCGTCACCGACCAGACCAGCGCACACGACCCGCTGGCCTACCTGCCGGTCGGCGTCGACTTCGACGACATGGCCTCGTACGCCGCCGAGAAGCCCGCCGACTTCACCGGCCGCGCCCGCGAGTCGATGGCCCGGCACGTCGAGGCGATGGTCGGCTTCATGGACGCCGGCGCGGAGGTCTTCGACTACGGCAACTCGATCCGGGGCGAGGCGCAGCTCGCCGGATACGCGCGCGCCTTCGACTTCCCCGGCTTCGTCCCCGCCTACATCCGGCCGCTGTTCTGCGAGGGGAAGGGACCGTTCCGCTGGGCGGCCCTGTCCGGCGAGGCGTCCGACATCCACAAGACGGACAAGGCGCTGCTCGAACTCTTCCCGGAGAACGAGTCCCTGCACCGCTGGATCAGGATGGCCGGCGAGCGCGTCCACTTCCAGGGCCTGCCCGCCCGCATCTGCTGGCTCGGCTACGGCGAACGCGACCGGGCCGGCGAGCGCTTCAACGACATGGTGGCGAGCGGCGAGCTCGCGGCGCCGCTGGCGATCGGGCGCGACCACCTGGACTGCGGGTCCGTGGCCTCCCCGTACCGCGAGACCGAGGCCATGCTCGACGGCTCCGACGCGATCGCGGACTGGCCGCTGCTGAACGCCATGGTCAACGTGGCGTCGGGCGCGTCCTGGGTCTCCCTCCACCACGGCGGCGGGGTCGGCATGGGCCGGTCCATCCACGCCGGACAGGTGACCGTCGCGGACGGCACGCCGCTGGCCGGCGAGAAGATCCGGCGGGTGCTGACGAACGACCCGGGCATGGGCGTGATCCGGCACGTTGACGCGGGGTACGACATCGCGGACGCGGTGGCTTCGGACAAGGGCGTGCGGGTGCCGATGCGGGAGGACGCGTGACGGCCGGGCGGCCGGCCGGGGGAGCCTCCTTCCAAGCCATGTGGGCCGAGCTCGCGCCCATCGGGCGGCACGCCGGCAGCGGAGGGTATCGGCGGTACGCGTGGACCGGGGCCGATGGCGATTGCCGGGAGTGGTTCCGGGCGCAGGCCGAGGCTCGGGGGCTGGCCGTCGAGGTCGACCGGAACGGCAACCAGTGGGCCTGGCTCGGGGACCCGCTCGCCGGGGACGCCGTCGTCACCGGCTCGCACCTCGACTCCGTGCCCGACGGCGGCGCCTTCGACGGGCCGCTCGGCGTCGTCTCCTCGTTCGCCGCGCTCGATGAACTCCGCCGCAGGGGAGTGGAGTTCACCAAGCCGCTGGCCATCACCAACTTCGGTGACGAGGAGGGCGCCCGGTTCGGCCTCGCCTGCGTCGGCTCCCGGCTCGCCGCGGGGCAGCTGACCGTCGAGGCCGCGCACCGGCTGCGCGACGCGGACGGCGTCACCCTCCCGCAGGCCATGGCCGCCGCCGGACACGACCCCGACGCCATCGGCCCCGACCCCGAACGGCTCGCCCGGATCGGCGCCTTCGTGGAGCTCCACGTCGAGCAGGGCCGCGCCCTCGACCTCACCGGCGACCCCGTCGGCATCGCCTCCGCGATCTGGCCGCACGGGCGCTGGCGGTTCGACTTCCGGGGCGAGGCCAACCACGCGGGCACCACCCGGCTCGCCGACCGCCGGGACCCGATGCTCACGTACGCCGAGACCGTCATCGCCGCCCGGCGGGAGGCGGAACTCGCGGGCGCCCTCGCCACCTTCGGCAAGGTCGCCGTCGAGCCCAACGGGGTCAACGCGATCCCGTCCCTCGTGCGCGGCTGGCTCGACTCGCGCGCCGCCGACCAGGACACCCTGGACACGGTCGTCGCCGCCGTCGAGCGCGCCGCCCGGGAGCACGCGGAGCGGGCCGGCATCGACCTGGACGTCGTCCGGGAGTCGTTCACGCCCGTGGTCGAGTTCGGGCACGCCCTGCGCGACGAGCTGTCCACCCTGCTCAAGGGCTCCGCCCACGGCACCGGCCGCCCGGTCCCCGTGCTCGGCACCGGCGCCGGGCACGACGCGGGTATTTTGTCCGCTTCGGTCCCGACCGCCATGCTGTTCGTACGGAACCCGACCGGGATCTCGCACTCGCCGGCCGAGCACGCCGCCGAGGACGACTGCGTGGCCGGGGTCATCGCACTCGCCGACGTACTGGAAGGTCTCGCGTGCCGCTGACGACGGAGGCGACGGGCACACCCGTCACCGAGACGTACTGGCTGTCCCACGCCTGGCTCGGCACCCATGTCGAGCCGGGCGTCGCCCTGGACGTGTCCGACGGGCGCATCGCCCGCGTACGCACCGGAGTGGACGCCCCGCCGCCCGGCGCCACCGCGCTGCGCGGGCTCACCCTGCCCGGCCTGGCCAACACCCACTCGCACGCCTTCCACCGCGCCCTGCGCTCCACCGTCCAGGTCGGCTCGGGCACCTTCTGGACCTGGCGCGAGACCATGTACCAGGTGGCGTCCCGGCTCACGCCCGACACCTATTACGCGCTCGCCCGCGCCGTGTACGCGGAGATGGCGCTCGCGGGCATCACCGCGGTCGGCGAATTCCACTATCTGCACCACGCGCCCGGCGGCACGCCCTACGACAACCCCAACGCCATGGGCGAGGCCCTGATCGCGGCCGCCCGCGCGGCCGGCATCCGGATCACCCTGCTCGACACCGCCTACCTCTCCGCCGGATTCGGCTCCGGGCCCGACGACTACCGCGAGCCCGACCGGCACCAGGCACGCTTCAGCGACGGGACCGCCGACGCCTGGGCCGAACGCGCCGCCCTCCTCAAGGGCGACGACCACACGGTCATCGGCGCCGCCGTCCACTCCGTGCGGGCGGTCCCGGCCGGTCAGCTCTCCACCGTCGCCCGCTGGGCCGAGGAACGCCAGGCCCCCCTGCACGTCCACCTCTCCGAGCAGACCGCCGAGAACGACGCCTGCCTCGCCGCCCACGGACGCACCCCGGCCCGGCTCCTCGCCGACCACGGCGTCCTCGGACTCCGCACCACCGGCGTCCACAACACCCACCTCACCGACGAGGACATCGCCCTCATCGGCTCGACGGGCACCGGCACCTGCATGTGCCCGACCACCGAACGGGACCTCGCCGACGGCATCGGCCCCGCGGCCGCCCTCCAGCACGCCGGATCCCCGCTCTCGCTCGGCAGCGACAGCCACGCGGTGATCGACCTCTTCGAGGAGGCCCGCGCGATGGAGCTGAACGAGCGGCTGCGCACCCGCAGGCGCGGCCACTGGACGGCCGCCGCCCTGCTGCGCGCCGCCTCCGCCGACGGCCACGCCGCGCTCGGCCGACCCGACGCGGGCGTCCTCGAACCGGGCGCCCCCGCCGACCTGGTGACGATCGCGCTCGACTCCGTCAGGACGGCGGGACCGGTGCCACGACTGGCAGCGGAGACCGCCGTATTCGCCGCCTCCGCGGCGGACGTCCGCCACACCGTGGTGGCGGGGCGCCACCTCGTACGCGACGGACGGCACACGCTGGTGGACGACGTCCCGCGAGCACTCGCCCAGGCCATCGGCGCGCTGCGCCACTGAGCGGCACCCCGGCGACCACACCCCGGCTCCCACGCAAGGAGAGCAGCCCCCCGATGACGACGACCGCCATCACCCACATCTCCGCACTGGTCACCAACGACCCCTCCCTCGGCGACGAGTCCCCCCTCGGACTGATCCAGGACGCGGCCGTCGTCATCGAGGGCGACCGCGTCGTCTGGACCGGTGCGTCCAGCAAAGCACCCGCCACTGACAACGCCGTCGACGCGGGCGGCCGGGCGGTGATCCCCGGCTTCGTGGACTCCCACTCCCACCTGGTCTTCGCGGGCGACCGCACCCAGGAGTTCAACGCCCGGATGTCCGGCCGCCCCTACAGCGCCGGCGGCATCCGCACCACCGTCGCCGCCACCCGCGCCGCCACCGACGAACAGCTCTCCGCCAACGTCGCCCGCTACCTCGCCGAGGCGCTGCGCCAGGGCACCACCACCTTCGAGACCAAGTCCGGCTACGGCCTCACCGTCGAGGACGAGGCCCGCGCCCTGCGCGTCGCCGCCCGCCACACCGACGAGGTCACCTTCCTCGGCGCCCACATCGTCTCCCCGGACTACGCCGACGACCCCGCCGGATACGTGGACCTGGTCACCGGACCGATGCTCGACGCCTGCGCCCCGTACGCCCGCTGGATCGACGTCTTCTGCGAGCGCGGCGCCTTCGACGGCGACCAGGCGCGGGCGATCCTCACCGCCGGCCGCGCCCGGGGCCTGCACCCCCGGGTCCACGCCAACCAGCTCGGCCACGGGCCCGGCGTCCAGCTGGCCGTGGAACTGGACGCCGCGTCCGCCGACCACTGCACCCACCTCACCGACGCGGACGTCGACGCCCTCGCCCAGTCGGAGACCGTCGCGACGCTGCTGCCCGGCGCCGAGTTCTCCACCCGCGCCCCCTGGCCGGACGCCCGCCGGCTGCTCGACGCGGGCGCGACCGTCGCCCTGTCCACGGACTGCAACCCGGGCTCCTCGTTCACCTCGTCCCTGCCGTTCTGCGTCGCCCTCGCCGTACGGGACATGGGCATGACCCCGGACGAAGCCCTCTGGGCCGCCACGGCGGGCGGCGCGGCCGCCCTGCGGCGGAAGGACGTCGGCCGCCTCGCCCCGGGCGCCCGCGCCGACCTGGTGGTCCTGGACGCGCCCAGCCACGTCCACCTCGCGTACCGGCCGGGCGTGCCGCTCGTCCACGAGGTCTGGCGCGCCGGCGCACGCGTGGTCTGACCCGGGCGGCGCCCCGGAACGCGGAAGGACCTGCCCCGTCCGGGGCAGGTCCTTTCCGGCTGTCCGCGCACGGGGCGCGGGAGACGGCTCACTCGTCCAGCGTCAGACCCTTGCGGAGCTTGACCAGGGTGCGCGACAGCAGCCGCGAGACGTGCATCTGCGAGATGCCCAGCTCCTCGCCGATCTCCGACTGCGTCATGTTGGCGACGAACCGGAGCGAGAGGATCTGGCGGTCGCGGCCCGGCAGCGAGGCGATGAGCGGCTTCAGGGACTCGACGTACTCGATGCCTTCGAGCCCGTGGTCCTCGTAGCCGATCCGGTCGGCCAGCGCGCCCTCGTGCTCGTCCTCCTCGGGCTTGGCGTCGAGCGAGCTCGCGGTGTACGCGTTGCTCGCGGCCATGCCCTCCACGACCTCGTCACGGGTGAGGCCGAGGCGGTCGGCGAGCTCGCCCACGGTGGGCGCCCGGTCGAGCTGCTGGGCGAGCTCGTCGCCCGCCTTGGCCAGGTCGAGCCGCAGCTCCTGCAGGCGGCGCGGGACGCGCACGGACCAGCTGGTGTCGCGGAAGAAACGCTTGATCTCGCCGACGATGGTCGGCATCGCGAAAGTCGGGAACTCGACGCCCCGGCTCAGCTCGAAGCGGTCGATCGCCTTGATCAGGCCGATCGTGCCGACCTGGACGATGTCCTCCATCGGCTCGCTGCGGGAGCGGAAGCGGGACGCGGCGAACTTGACCAGGGCCAGGTTCAGCTCGACGAGGGTGTTGCGTACGTAGGCGTACTCCGGCGTGCCCTCTTCGAGGGTCTCCAGCCGGGTGAAGAGCGTCTTCGACAGGGCCCTGGCGTCCAGCGCCCCCACCTCGGTGTAGGGCGGGATCTCGGGAAGTCCCTCGAGTCCGTCGAGCGCTTCGGTGGGTGATTCGGTCTGTCCCTGAGGACATGCCGACGGCGCGTTGTGGGTACGCGGTACGTCGAGCCGGGGTGACATGCGGTCTCCTCCATCGTTCTCGGCATATGGCTGCCGATGCCCATACGTGTTCCTGCGGTGAAGCGGCGCCTCCGAAGCCGGTCGCGTTTTTTGGGGTCCCTCTACCCTTACCCGCTCGCCATGACTCGGTACAACCTCCAAATGCCCGGCTATGTCCGCTTTGTTGAGGTCTCCGGCTTCCGCGTGGCGCACGGAACGCGTACTGTTCCAAGAACATCAGTGACAGCTGTGCACGCATCCGCATGTGCGGGATGCGGACAGTGACGAGCGGTGAAGAGGGTCGGGAATGGACCGCGGGACGGTCGGCAGTGCGAACCGGGGTCGGCTACAGGTCGAGGCCCGGACCGAGGGGCGCAGCGAGGTGGTGACGCCCGTGGGTGAGCTCGATCACCACACGGCGGATCTGCTGCGCGAGCCGCTGGAGAGCGCGGTCGAACAGGGGCGTGCGCGCCTGGTGGTCGACTGCTCGCGACTCGACTTCTGTGATTCCACCGGGCTGAACGTGCTGCTCGGTGCCCGCCTCAAGGCGGAGGAAGCCGGGGGAGGGGTTCATTTGGCGGCGATGCAGCCCATGGTGGCGCGGGTCTTCGAGATCACGGGGGCCGAGGCGGTATTCACCGTCCACGCCTCCCTCGCCGAGGCCCTGGAGACCTGACCGGGTCGCCCTCCGGCGGCCCCGTCGGCCTCGTCCGTCGCGTGAGTTTCGCGATCCGCGAAGCGGTAGGGGGTGTCGACGCGGTTCGGCCGGGCAGGAGATCTTCCGGCGAGCCCGGGCGGCCTGGCCCTCAGTGCCTGTGCGGTTCCTGTATCAGTGTCCGTATCGGTATTCGCATCGGTATGTGTAGTCGTATCTGTTCAATGGTTCGTATCTGTCCAATGGCGACATGGTGGATCGGTGAGGTGAAGCGCTGATGAGCACCACCCGGCAGCATCCGCCGGGCGACCTCGGCCGCGAGCCGGAGGGCGCGGGCGTTTCCTCCGCCGAGCCCGTCCGGCCGACGGAGGCCGCCGAGCGGCAGTGGCGCACGCTGTCGTTGCGGGAGGCCACCGGCATCGTGCCGACGGCCCGTGATTTCGCCCGCGAGGCGCTCCGCGACTGGGGCTGGCTCCCCGCGGCCGGCGCCGACCGCCGCGCCGCCGCGGAGGACTTCCTGCTGGTCGTCTCCGAACTGGTCACCAACGCGTGCCTGCACGCGGGCGGCCCCGACGAGATCAGAATCGCCCGCAGCGCCAAGGCGCTCCGCGTGGAGGTCGCCGACGGCGGCGCGGGCCAGCCCCAGCCGCGTACGCCGCACCGGGCCGGGCGGCCCGGCGGCCACGGCATGTTCATCGTGCAGCGGCTCTGCCTGGACTGGGGAGTCGTACGGGTGCCGGGCGAGCCCGGCAAGACCGTGTGGGCGGAGCTGGCCGCTCCGGCGTAACGGCAGTCCCCAGGCGTACGGAAGGGGCCCCGCACCGGCGAACCGGTGCGGGGCCCCTTCCCCGTCTTCCCGTACGGGATACGGACTCAGTGCACGTCGCCCATGTGCTGGGCGACCTTCTTGCGGTACATCCAGATGCCCACACCGGCGATGAGGGCGAGGATCACCTCGAAGACGACGGAACCCGTGGTGTTCAGGTCGACGCCGACGGGCGGGGCCGTGAGCAGCCCGGTCAGCGAGTCGCCGGCGGTCACGGCGAGGAACCACACGCCCATCATCTGGGAGCTGTACTTCGCCGGGGCCATCTTCGTGGTGACCGACAGGCCGACCGGCGAGAGGCACAGCTCCGCGACGGTCTGGATGAAGTAGATCGCCACCAGCCACATCGGGCTGACCTTGCCGCCGTTGGCGGCGGTGTCGATCAGCGGGATGAGGAAGACCGCGAAGGAGATGCCGATCAGCACGAGGCTGGAGGCGAACTTGACGGCGGTGCTCGGCTCCTTGCCGCGCTTGTTCAGCCACAGCCAGCCCGAGGCGACCACGGGGGCGATCGCCATGATGAAGATCGGGTTCAGCGACTGGTACCAGGACGTCGGGAAGTGGAAGCCCAGCAGGTGGTTGGTGGTCGAGTTCTCACCGAAGATCGACAGGGTCGAGCCGTTCTGGTCGTAGATCATCCAGAAGACGGCGGCGACCACGAAGAACCAGATGTAGCCCGACAGCTTGGACTGCTCGGTCGACGTCAGCTCCTTGTCGCGCTTCATGCGCGCCAGGACGGCGACCGGGATGACCAGGCCGGCGATGCTCAGCGGCACCGTGGACCAGTCGGCGAAGTTGCCGGTGACGGCCATCAGGCCGTAGACGACGGCCGCGACGATCAGCCAGATCAGGCCCTTGCGCAGGGCGGACTGCTTCTCCTGCTCGGTGGCGGGCGTCGAGACGACGTCGCTCTGCGGGCTCAGGTGGCGGGTGCCGAGCATGAACTGGGCCAGGCCCAGGGCCATGCCGAGCGCCGCGAGCGCGAAGCCGAAGTGCCAGTTGACGTTCTCGCCGACGGTGCCGATGGTCAGCGGGGCGAGGAAGGCGCCCACGTTGATGCCGATGTAGAAGAGCGTGAAGCCACCGTCGCGGCGCGGGTCCTCCGGGCCGTCGTAGAGGTGGCCGACCATCGTGGAGATGTTCGCCTTCAGCAGCCCGGAACCGAGCGCCACGAGCACCAGGCCCGCGAAGAAGGTCACCGAGTTCGGCACGGCGAGCGTGATGTGGCCGAGGATGACGACGGCGCCGCCGATGGCGACCGTCTTGCGCGGCCCCCAGAAGCGGTCGGCCATCCAGCCGCCGGGCATGGCGAGCAGGTAGACCATCGCCATGTAGACCGAGTAGATCGCGGTGGCCGTGGTGGCGTTCATGTGCATGCCGCCGGGCGCGATCAGGTACAGCGGGAGCAGTGCCTTCATGCCGTAGAAGCTGTAACGCTCCCACATCTCGGTCATGAAGAGCGTGGCCAGGCCCCGGGGGTGGCCGAAGAAGGTCTTCTCGCCACCAACGGTGCTCGACGGGTCCTTCGTCAGGCTGGACGCCATGATCGATCCTTGTGTGCTCGGGACGCGGCGCCTCGACGAAGCGGGTACGCGCCCGGTGGGGGGAGGCCGGCACCGTCACGGGTACGCCCCTCCGCGACGGGATCCACACCCGGAGCGCCTTCATCGGCGGTCCGGGCCCGGCCCACAGGTCATTCACTGAAACTTCCGGGCCGGCGGGTACCGGCCCCGCACACAAAAGAGACCCTTGGCGCTCAGAGCTGCCCAAAGGTCCTTGAGTAGTGCAATAGGCGTTGAGACACCATACGACACGACAGAGCCCGATATGGAAGGACTTGAGAGATGGATCACAGGTCCAGGGGCAACCACACTCGCATATTCGAAGGTCCTACCGGTAACGGCACCCACTCCCGCAGGGCTCTCGGATCGCCTCCCTAGCTGTCCGCCGCGCGGACTACCATCAGTGCATGACCCGTGTACTGCTCGCCGAGGACGACGCATCCATCTCGGAGCCGCTGGCCCGCGCCCTGCGGCGGGAGGGTTACGAGGTCGAGGTGCGGGAAGACGGACCGACCGCGCTCGACGCCGGACTCCAGGGCGGCATCGACCTGGTCGTGCTCGACCTGGGGCTGCCCGGGATGGACGGCCTCGAAGTCGCCCGCCGGCTGCGTGCCGAGGGTCACACCGTGCCGGTCCTGGTCCTCACCGCCCGCGCGGACGAGGTGGACACGGTCGTCGGGCTCGACGCGGGCGCCGACGACTACGTCACCAAGCCCTTCCGCCTCGCCGAGCTGCTCGCCCGGGTCCGGGCCCTGCTGCGGCGCGGCGCCACCGAGCCCGCCCCCCAGCCCGCCACGCACGGCGTCCGCATCGACGTCGAATCGCACCGGGCCTGGATGGGTGAGGAGGAGTTGCAGCTCACCGCGAAGGAGTTCGACCTCCTGCGGGTCCTCGTCCGGGACGCGGGCCGGGTCGTCACCCGCGACCAGCTGATGCGCGAGGTCTGGGACACCACCTGGTGGTCGTCCACCAAGACGCTCGACATGCACATCTCCTGGCTCCGCAAGAAGCTCGGCGACGACGCGGCCAACCCGCGCTACATCGCCACGGTCCGGGGCGTCGGCTTCCGCTTCGAGAAGAGCTAGGGCCTTTCGTTCGGGGCCTGTAGCGTCCTTCGGGGCCTGTAGCGTCCTTGCTGTCCGACCCGAGCCGACCGACGTACAGAAGCGGGCATGCGCCGACGACTGATCAATTCGACCCTCGCCGTCGTGCTCGTGGTGATCGCCGTCTTCGGCGTCTCCCTCGTCATCGTCGAGACCCGCACCATCAGCAGCAGCGCCCAGGAGAGCGTCGACTCCGAGGCGCTGCGGCTGATCAGCGTCATCGAGAGCCGGCTCCTGGGCTCCGAGCGGATCAACCCCGCCGTGCTGGCCGAACAGATCGACGACAAGCGCTACGCCCTGGTCAAGATGCCCGGCCGCGCCCCCATCGAAGTCGGCCGGCGCCCCGGCGGCAGCGTGATCACCGCCACGGAGACGGGCGAGCACGGCGAGACCGTCACCGTCGAGGAGTCCCGCTCCGCCGTCACCCGCGAGGTCGGCCGCACGCTGATGATCATCGGCGCGGTGGCGCTGCTGGCCATCGTCTCCGCCGTCCTCCTCGCCGTACGCCAGGCCAACAAGCTCGCCTCGCCGCTCACCGACCTCGCGGAGACCGCAGAACGCCTGGGCTCCGGCGACCCCCGCCCGCGCCACAAGCGGTACGGGGTGCCCGAGCTGGACCGGGTCGCCGACGTCCTGGACTCCTCCGCCGAGCGGATCGCCCGGATGCTCACCGCCGAACGCCGGCTCGCCGCGGACGCCTCCCACCAGCTGCGCACGCCGCTCACGGCCCTGTCCATGCGGATCGAGGAGATCTCGCTGACCGACGACCCGGAGACCGTGAAGGAGGAGGCGCACATCGCCCTCGCCCAGGTCGAACGGCTCACGGACGTGGTGGAGCGGCTGCTGACCAATGCCCGGGACCCCCGGACCGGCTCGGCGGTCGTCTTCGACCTGGACGAGGTCGTCAAGCAGCAGATCGAGGAGTGGCGCCCGGCCTACCGGGGCGAGGGGCGCGCCATCGTCTGCTCCGGCAAGCAGGGGCTGAGCGCCGTCGGCACCCCGGGCGCGGTCGCCCAGGTCCTGGCCGCGCTGATCGAGAACTCCCTCATGCACGGCGGCGGTACGGTCGCGCTGCGCACGCGGGTCACCGGCAACCAGGCGGTCATCGAGGTCACGGACGAGGGCCCCGGCGTCCCGGCGGACCTGGGCGCCCGGATCTTCGAGCGGACCATCAGCGGCCGCAACTCCACGGGCATCGGCCTCGCGGTCGCCCGCGACCTCGCGGAGGCGGACGGCGGCCGCCTGGAACTCCTCCAGCAGCAGCCCCCGGTCTTCGCCCTCTTCCTGAGCCGCATGGCCCAGTCACGGGAAGAACCGGAACGCCCGGTGCGGTAGCGCCGCCCGCTCAGCGACGCGCCGGATCCGCCTCGACCCGCGCCGCGGGCGCCGGCACCGTCACCAGGGCCTCTTTGTCGGCAACGCCCTCCGAAGGCGCGGGCAGCGCCTTGAAGACCCACGTCCGGTACGACCAGAAGCGGAACAGCGTCGCGACACCGATCCCGACGATCTTGAAGACGTTGCTCTGGACCGGGGTGTCCCAGCCGAACCCGTACGTCGCCACGTACAGCACGCCGGTCTCGATCACCGCGCCCACCGCGCTGAACAGCAGGAACAGCGTCAGCTCACGCGTGCGGCCGGTCTTGTCGCGGTCGCGGTACGTCCAGTAGCGGAAGCCCACGTAATTGCAGAGGATCGCGACGAACGTGGCGAGCAGGCCGGCCCGCACGGTCGGGATATCGGTGTAGCGCCAGAGCAGATTGGACACGGCGATGTTCACGACCAGGCCGACCGCGCCGACCACGCCGAACTTGGCGATCTCCCGGGCCAGCAGCTCCAGCCGGGCCCGCAGTGCGCCTCGCTCGTTCATATGACTGCTCAGTCCGTCCGTAGGTCCCGCTCCATGTTCCGTCAACCCGGCCATGCTAACCAGCGCGCGGCCCGCACGCCCCCGGCCAGGACCGTCCGCGACCGGTGCGGATACCCTGGGAGCGTGACGTTCCCGGTAGTCGGCATGGTCGGTGGCGGTCAGCTCGCCCGTATGACCCACGAGGCGGGTATCCCCCTCGGCATCAAGTTCAAGCTCCTCAGCGACACCGCTCAGGACTCCGCGGCCCAGGTGGCGGGCGAGGTCGTCGTAGGCGACTACCGCGACCTGGAGACGCTGCGGGCCTTCGCGCGCGGCTGTGACGTGATCACCTTCGATCACGAGCACGTCCCCACCGAGCACCTGCGGGCCCTGGAGGCGGACGGCATCCCCGTGCGCCCCGGCCCCGACGCTCTGGTGCACGCCCAGGACAAGGGGGTGATGCGCGCGAAACTCACCGAGATCGGCGCGCCCTGCCCCCGCCACCGCATCGTGAAGGACCCGGCCGACGCCGCGGCCTTCGCCGAGGAGGCGGGAGGTTTCCCGGTCATCCTCAAGACCGTGCGCGGCGGCTACGACGGCAAGGGCGTCTGGGTGGTCCGCTCCGAGGCGGACGCGGCCGAGCCGTTCCGGGCCGGTGTCCCGGTGCTCGCCGAGGAGAAGGTCGACTTCGTACGGGAGCTGGCGGCCAACATCGTCCGCTCGCCGCACGGCCAGGCCGTGGCCTACCCGGTCGTCGAGTCCATCCAGGTCGACGGCGTCTGCGACACGGTCATCGCCCCGGCCCCCGAGCTGGACGAGGCGCTGGCGGGCGAGGCCCAGCAGCTCGCGCTGCGCATCGCCTCCGAGCTGGGCGTCGTCGGCCACCTCGCGGTGGAGCTGTTCGAGACCCGCGGACCCGACGGGAAGCCCGGCATCCTCGTCAACGAGCTGGCCATGCGCCCGCACAACTCCGGCCACTGGACCATGGACGGCGCGATCACCTCGCAGTTCGCCAACCACGTCCGCGCGGTCCTCGACCTCCCCCTCGGCGACCCGCGCCCCCGCGCCCCCTGGACGGTCATGTGCAACGTCCTCGGCGGCGACTTCCCGGACATGTACCAGGGCTACCTGCACTGCATGGCGCGCGACCCGCAGCTCAAGATCCACATGTACGGCAAGGACGTGAAGCCCGGCCGCAAGGTCGGACACGTCAACACCTACGGCGACGATCTGGCGGACGTGCGCGAGCGCGCCCGGCACGCGGCCGACTACCTGCGAGGAACGATCACCGAATGACTTCCCCCGCCTCCGCCGCACCGGTCGTCGGCATCGTCATGGGCTCGGACTCCGACTGGCCCGTCATGGAAGCGGCGGCCAAGGCCCTGGACGAGTTCGGCATCCCGTACGAGGTCGACGTCGTCTCCGCCCACCGCATGCCCCGCGAGATGATCGCGTACGGCGAGAACGCGGCGGGCCGCGGCCTCAAGGCGATCATCGCGGGCGCGGGCGGCGCCGCCCACCTGCCCGGCATGCTCGCCTCGGTCACCCCGCTGCCCGTCATCGGCGTACCGGTCCCGCTGAAGTACCTGGACGGCATGGACAGCCTCATGTCCATCGTCCAGATGCCCGCCGGCATCCCCGTCGCCACGGTCTCCATCGCCGGGGCGCGCAACGCCGGACTGCTGGCCGTCCGCGTCCTGGCCGCCGCCGACCCCGAGCTCCAGGGCCGGATGACGGAGTTCCTGGGCGACCTCAACGACCAGGCCACCGAGAAGGGCAAGCGGCTGCGCCAGAAGGCGGCGGGCGCGGAGTCCTTCGGCTTCTGAAAGCAGGCACCATGACGGACCGACTGGACCGGGCCCGGGAACTCCTCGCCGAGTACCCGGTGGTCGACGGGCACAACGACCTGCCCTGGGCGCTGCGCGAGCAGGTCCAGTACGACCTGGCCGTACGCGACATCGCCACCGACCAGTCGGCCCATCTGCACACCGACATCCCCCGGCTCCGCGCCGGGGGCGTCGGCGCCCAGTTCTGGTCCGTCTACGTGCGCTCCGACCTCGCGGGCGACGCCGCCGTCAGCGCCACCCTGGAACAGATCGACGCCGTCGCCGAACTCCTGGAGCGCTACCCGGCCGACCTCCGGCGCGCCCTGACCGCCGACGACATGGAGGCGGCCCGCGCCGAGGGCCGGATCGCCTCGCTGATGGGGGCCGAGGGCGGCCACTCCATCGACAACTCGCTGGGCACCCTGCGCGGACTGCACGCCCTGGGCGTCCGCTACATGACGCTCACCCACAACGACAACATCGCCTGGGCGGACTCCGCGACCGACGAGCCCGGCGTGGGCGGCCTCTCGCCGTTCGGCCACGAGGTCGTCCGCGAGATGAACCGCACCGGCATGCTGGTCGACCTCTCGCACGTCGCCGCGACGACCATGCGGGACGCGCTCGCCACCTCCGCGGCGCCGGTGATGTTCTCGCACTCCTCGTCGCGCGCCGTCTGCGACCACCCGCGCAACATCCCCGACGACGTCCTCGCGCAGCTCCCGGCCAACGGCGGCATCGCCATGGCCACCTTCGTGCCGAAGTTCGTCCTGCCGGAGGCCGTCGCCTGGACGCAGGCCGCCGACGAGAACCTGCGCGCGCACGGGCTGCACCACCTGGACACCACCGAGCAGGCGATGAAGCTGCACGCCGCGTTCGAGGCGGCGAACCCGCGCCCGGTCGCGACCGTGGCCACCATCGCCGACCACCTCGACCACATGCGCGAGGTCGCGGGCGTCGACCACATCGGCATCGGCGGCGACTACGACGGCACCGCGTTCCTCCCGCAGGGCCTGGAGAGCGTCGCCGGCTACCCGAACCTGATCGCGGAGCTGCTGCGCCGGAACTGGTCCGCCGCCGACCTGGCCAAGCTCACCTGGCGGAACGCCGTACGGGTGCTGCGCGACGCCGAGGACGTGGCGCGGGACCTGCGCACCCGGCGCGGCCCCTCGCACGCCACGATCGAAGAGCTGGACGCCCCGGCGGCCTGAGCCACCGGGGCGCTTCTCAGCAGGCTTTCAACAGGCGCAGAGACAGAACGGGTGCCCCGCAGGGTCCGCGTAGACCCGGAAGGTGCGCTCCCGGTCGTCCGCCTCCAGCACCGTCGCGCCCAGCGCCAGCACCTCCCGCTCCGCCGCGTCCAGATCCTCCACGGTCAGGTCCAGGTGGAACTGCTGCGAGGCGTCGGCGCTCGGCCACTTCGGCGGTACGAAGCCGGGCGCGGCCTGGAAGGCGAGCGGGGCGCCCGCGCCGCCCTTGAGGTCCACCCAGTCCTCCTGCTGCTCGACCGTGCCGCCGATCAGCGCCGCGTAGAAGTGCGCCAGGGCGACGGGGTCGGGGCAGTCCAGGACGACGGCGCCCACTGAGGCCAGAGCCATGTTTCCTCCTCGGGGAGAAGTACGGACAGGCCCTAGTGTGCGCCGGGGTCAGGCCGTCGGGCGGCCCATCGCGCGGAACGTCCAGCCGGCCTCGCGCCACGCGACCGGGTCGAGCGCGTTGCGCCCGTCGAGGATGATCCGGTGGCCCGCGACCGCGCCCAGCGCCTCCGCGTCCAGCTCCCGGAACTCGCGCCACTCCGTCAGGTGCAGCACGACGTCCGCGCCGCGCACCGCGTCGAGCGCGCTCTCCGCGTAACCGAGGGTCGGGAAGACGCGGCGGGCGTTCTCCATGCCCTTCGGGTCGAACACGGTGACCTGGCCGCCCTGGAGGTGGATCTGGCCGGCCACGTTGAGCGCGGGGGAGTCGCGTACGTCGTCCGAGTCCGGCTTGAACGTGGCGCCGAGCACGGCGACCCGCTTGCCGAGGAAGGAGCCGCCGCCCACGGCCTCGCGGGCCAGCTCGACCATGTGGCCCCGGCGGCGCATGTTGATCGAGTCGACCTCGCGGAGGAACGTCAGCGCCTGGTCCGCGCCCAGCTCACCGGCGCGGGCCATGAAGGCGCGGATGTCCTTGGGCAGGCAGCCACCGCCGAAGCCGATACCGGCCCGCAGGAACTTGCTTCCGATGCGCTCGTCGTGGCCGATGGCCTCGGCCAGCTTCGCCACGTCGCCGTCGGCGGCCTCGCAGACCTCGGCCATCGCGTTGATGAACGAGATCTTGGTGGCCAGGAAGGAGTTGGCGGCCGTCTTCACCAGTTCGGCGGTCGGGTAGTCCGTCACGACGAACGGGGAGCCCTCGCCCACCGGGACGGCGTACACCTCGCGCAGCACCTTCTCCGCCCGCTCGCTCGTCACGCCGACGACGATCCGGTCCGGGTGCAGGGTGTCGTCCACCGCGAAGCCCTCGCGCAGGAACTCCGGGTTCCAGGCCAGCTCGGCGTCGGCGCCCACGGGGGCCAGCTCCGCGAGGCGGGCGGCGAGGCGGGCGGCGGAGCCGACGGGCACGGTGGACTTGCCGACGACGAGGACGGGGCGGGTGAGCAGCGGTGCCAGCGAGTCGAAGGCGCTCTCGACGTACGTCATGTCACAGGCGTACTCGCCGTGCTTCTGCGGGGTGTTCGTGCAGACGAAGTGCACGTCGCCGAAGTCGGCCACCTCCTCCCAGGAGGTGGTGAACCGCAGCCGCCCGGTGGAGCCCTCGATGCCCGCGACGTGCCGCTGGAGCATCTCCTCCAGGCCCGGCTCGTACATCGGGACCCGGCCGGCGGACAGCATCTCGATCTTCTCGGGCACGACGTCGAGGCCCAGGACCTCGAAGCCGAGTTCCGCCATGGCCGCGGCGTGCGTGGCGCCCAGATAGCCGGTGCCGATCACGGTGATCCTGAGGGCCATGAAGTGCTCCTGTGAGGTGCGGACAGAGATGCGGTGCACGAGCATAGTCCCGCCCGTGAAACCTCCCATTTCCGGCTGTCGCGCAGCTCACGGCCCGAGCGCGTATGCCGGGGGCGGGTCGAACGCCTAAAATTGGGTTACTTAACGGTAGTTAGCACCCTGGGGAGTGAGCGTCTTGGCGGGTTCGACCGATTTCGACCTGTACCGTCCGGCTGAGGAGCACGAGATGCTCCGTGAGACGGTGCGTGCGCTCGCCGAGGCGAAGATCGCCCCGTTCGCGGCCGCGGTCGACGAGGAGGCCCGCTTCCCGCAGGAGGCGCTGGACGCCCTCACCGCCGCCGATCTGCACGCGGTCCACGTACCGGAGGAGTACGGCGGCGCCGGCGCCGATGCGCTCGCCACGGTCATCGTGATCGAGGAGGTGGCCCGCGCCTGCGTGTCCTCCTCCCTGATCCCGGCCGTGAACAAGCTCGGCTCGCTCCCGGTCGTCCTGTCCGGCTCCGAGGCCCTGAAGAAGAAGTACCTGGGCCCGCTGGCCAAGGGCGACGGCATGTTCTCGTACTGCCTCTCCGAACCGGACGCGGGCTCCGACGCGGCCGGCATGAAGACCCGGGCCGTGCGCGACGGCGACTTCTGGGTCCTCAACGGCGTGAAGCGCTGGATCACCAACGCGGGCGTCTCCGAGTACTACACGGTCATGGCCGTCACGGACCCGGAGAAGCGCTCCAAGGGCATCTCGGCCTTCGTCGTGGAGAAGTCCGACGAGGGCGTCTCCTTCGGCGCCCCGGAGAAGAAGCTCGGCATCAAGGGTTCCCCGACCCGCGAGGTCTACTTCGACAACGTCCGCATCCCCGCCGACCGGATGATCGGCGAGGAGGGCACCGGCTTCGCCACCGCGATGAAGACCCTGGACCACACCCGCATCACCATCGCGGCCCAGGCCCTCGGTGTCGCCCAGGGCGCGCTGGACTACGCCAAGGGCTACGTCCAGGAGCGCAAGCAGTTCGGCAAGCCGATCGCGGACTTCCAGGGCGTGCAGTTCATGCTCGCCGACATGGCCATGAAGCTGGAGGCCGCCCGCCAGCTCACGTACTCGGCCGCCGCCAAGTCCGAGCGCGTCGACGCCGACCTCACGTTCTTCGGCGCGGCCGCCAAGTGCTTCGCCTCGGACGTCGCCATGGAGATCACCACGGACGCGGTCCAGCTCCTCGGCGGCTACGGCTACACGCGGGACTACCCGGTGGAGCGCATGATGCGCGACGCCAAGATCACCCAGATCTACGAGGGCACGAACCAGGTCCAGCGCATCGTGATGGCGCGCAACCTGCCGTAACGGGACGTTCGACGAGCGCACAGCCCCCGGCCGCGATGCCGGGGGCTGTCGCATGCGTACGCTGATCAACTCCGCGTCAGGCCGTTGCTAGGCTGCGGGCGTTGGCCAGGGCATCACAGTGGGGGAACGGGTCGATGGACGTAACGGATGTCTTCGAGCCGCTTCAGGCGAACGACCCGGCCGAGGTGGCCGGCTACCGGCTCGCCGCCCGGCTCGGCGCGGGCGGCATGGGCCGGGTCTACCTCTCGCACACCGAGGACGGCCGGGCCGTGGCGATCAAGGTCGTACGCCCGGAGCTGGCCGACGACCCGGACTTCCGGAGGCGGTTCGGCCGGGAGGTCCGGGCGGCCCGGCGGGTGCGCGGCGCGTACACGGCCGAGCTGATCGACGCCGACGCGGAGGCCGCGACGCCCTGGCTGGCCACGCTGTACGTGCCCGGGCCCTCCCTCACCCAGGCCGTGGCGCGCCAGGGCCCGCTGCCGGTGCCCGCGCTGCTGTGGCTGATGGCGGGCATGGCCGAGGCGCTCCAGGCGATCCACGCCGAGGGCATCGTCCACCGCGACCTGAAGCCGTCCAACGTGCTGCTGGCCTCCGACGGGCCGCGCGTGATCGACTTCGGCATCGCGCTGGCCGCCGACGGGACCTCGTACACCACGACGGGGCACCCGATCGGCACCCCCGCGTACATGGCCCCGAGCAGGCGTCCGGGGAGGGGGCCACGGCGGCGAGCGACGTCTTCGCCCTGGCCCAGACGGCGGCCTACGCGGCGCTGGGCAAGCCGCTCTACGGGGACGGCCCGGGCGTCTACGTGCTGTACCGGATCATCCACTCCGAGCCCGACCTCACCCTGCTGCCCGAGCCCCTGCGCCCGCTCTTCGCCCGCTGCCTGGCCGCGGACCCGGCCGAGCGGCCCGCCCCGGCGGAGATCGTGGAGTGGTGCCGGCAGCGGCTGGGCGAGGAGGCCGAAGCGGGCACAGCGCCCGCGGTATGGGGCGAGATCGGCGGCCCGGAGACCGAGGTCCCGCCCCCGGTGCCCGAGCCCACCCCGGTGCGGACGGACCCCTGGGCCGGGCCGCCGCCCGCACCGGTCGCGCGCGGGGTGCGCAGGCGGCTCGTCGCCCTGGTGTCGGCCGTCGGCGTGGTGAGCGCGCTGCTGGTCCTCGGGCTGGCCTGGCGGGCGATGGGGCCGATGGGCGGGGGAGAGCACCGGGCCGCTGCCGGGGCGTCGGCATCGGTCACTCCGTCGTCCGGGGCGCGGAAGACGGCGCCGGAGTCGGCGGGCAGGGTCGCCGACGCGCTGACCGAGCCGAGTGTGTCTCCTTCACCCAGCGAGCCGCAGGCGGAGCCGTACGCCCAGGTCACGGTGGACACGAAGCGCTCGGTGAATCTCGCGAATCCGTACAAGGAGTTGAACGGAGACGAGGGCGATATCCGCTTCAGCTGCAAGTCGGTCGGCTGCGAACTGAACAGCGACACGAGCGTGTTCGTGGCGATGCCCGGCAAACCGGGCGCCACGCTCGACGAGTGCCGTCTGTTTCTCAACCACAGCAAGAGTCACAACCTGCCGCTGGCCACCTCGGCGAACGGCAGCGAAATCTGCGTCAAGAACGCCTCGGGGGACATCGCGCTGTTCGTGATCGCGACGAAGTCGACCGCGATGCCCGGCGTCGCCTTCGTCCTGGGTGACGTCACCGTCTGGCGCAACGCGGCCTAGCGCTGCTTACGCCTCGCCCTTGCGCCGCACCATCTCCCCGATCCACACGGGCGCGTACGGCGAGGTGCACCCCCGGGGCGTCGGGTAGTCCTTGAGCACACCCAGCCGCTCCCCGATGTCCAGAGCGCGGGCGCGGTGCTCCGGGTGTTCGATGCCGATCTGGGCGAGGCAGGTGTTCATCGCCCACTGGAGGCGGTCGGGGGCGCCCCCCATCTCGGCTTCGATGACGTCGAGCAGCGCGCCCGGATTCAGCCCGTCGGGCCGCTTCACGACCCGGTCGGCGGTCAGCGCCCACCCGGCGCTCGCGACGACCGGATCGGGATCCTCCGTCCAGGCGAGCCGCAGTTCCTCCGCGTGCGGGCTCTTCTTCACCACGTAGCCCACGAGCCAGTCGTGCACCTTCGGCGCCCGCGCCTCGCGCAGCATGCGGTCCAGCTCGCCCTGTGTGTACGCCTTCGGCCGGCAGACCAGCAACGCTACGAGCCGCGCGGCGGTGTCGCCGGTCTCCCACAACTCGACGGCCAGCTCCTGCCGCTTCCCCAGCCGCTTGGCAAGGGCGCGCAACTTGCTGAGGTTCACCCCGTGATCGTCCCCGTGCCGCGCGTTGACGGCGCGGGCCTTGGGGTCGTCGAGGGCGCGGAGTTCAGCCATGACGTCGGCGGCGGTCGCTTCCGTCATGAGGCGCGGAAGACTTCCTCGGCTGAGACGGCCGTCGCGGCGCGCTGGAGCCATGCGTGCAGGAGCCGCGGGTCGGTGCAGGTGGTGATCTTCTCGCGGTCCGCGTCGGTGAGGGCGATGCCACGTACACCGAGAACCAGCAGCAGACCTTCCGCGCGGCCTTCCGCCCTGCCCTCGTCCCGGATCTCCTCCGACATGGCGGACTTGTAGAAAGAGGTGTCCACGGCCACCAGGTTCCTCCACTGTTGTGCGGCCGGACGACTGCCCAGGCCCTGAGCGGTGAGTTCGACGATGGGGTCGGTGATGTTCTCGGGCGCGTCCCGCAGTGCTGCGGACAGCGTTTTCAGTATGGCACCGACGTCGGGATTGTCGGCATGTGTGATGGCCGCGAGGGTGGCGAGTGCGAGGTCCTTGCGGGCTTCCGCGACGTCTTTGATGACGGGCATGTTGTGCGGCCCGGCGACGAGTGGGTTGAGCGTCAGCGTCTGCCATCGGCGCAGGCCGATCGCAAGGGGGCGTGCCGCCCACTCGGCGGTCTGCCGGTCCTGGCAGACGACCAGGAATCGACACCGGGCACCTCGGACACCCGGGAGAAGAGCCCCGGGTACTCCTGGAAGATGCGGTGCATCGCCTCGTGGGGTGAGCTGACCATGCGGCTCCGTTCGGTAGTACGGCGGTTCAGGGTCTACGGCAGTCGCGGCACTGGCCCGGTTCCGGGGCGCGGAAGGCTCGGTTGCAGTCGTCGCAGTTCTGGAGCGGGATGACGGCGGGCGGGGCGGACGGGGCCGGGAGCGGGGGTGGCAGGAGGGCTGTGATCCGGTGGCGGAGGAGGCGCGCCGGGTGGGTGAGCGGGGCCGGGAGGTCCGTCGTGAGGGCCCGGCGGATGGCGTCGGGGTGGGCGTCCCGTTCGAGCCAGGCGGCGACTCCCGGGGTGAGCGCGGCGACGTCCGCCTCGGAGAGCGTCAGCACGGGCGCGTGGCGGCGGAGGTCCGCGAGGAGCAGAGCGGCGGTCCGGTGCAGGGCGTTGGCGGGTGGGGTGGGCCGGGGGTGCTGCTGCCGGGGCGGAGGCGGTGGGGCGGCGGGCGGCGGAGTCGTCGCGCGCGGGGCCGCGTACGGCTCCCGGGGCGCCGGGGGCGTCGCGTAGGGCCGGTTGTGCGACTCCGTACGCGTGCGTACGCGGCCGTCCCGCAGGCGTACGCGGATGCGGCGCAGGTAGCCCGCCGCCTCCAGCTCGCGCAGCGCGGCCGCGATCCGCATCTCGCTCTCCGGGAAGCGCGCGGCGAGCACCTTGACGCCGATCTTCGCGCCCTCGGGCAGTGACTGGATGTGGACGGCGAGCCCGATCGCGAGGAGGGAGAGGTCTCCGTGCTGCGCGAGGTGGTTGCCGATGACCGTGAAGCCGGACGTGTGGCGGGAGTTGACGTGGATGACACCGGAGGTCGGTGTGACGTCGTGGGGAGACCCGGGGGAACCGGGCGGGGCGCACGGGGGCGCGATAGCCTGCTGGGCAGTCATCGGGAAGGTCATTTCTTCCTCGGTGGTCAGGCCCTGGCCGGGATTCGCTGTCCCGGCCGGGGCCGACTCGTGTCTGGGGTTGTTGCCGCGAGCATATGCCCGACAACCGGCCCCAAATCCAGCTCAGTTGCCATTTGTCACCCGCGCGAGTGATCAGCGTTCGTACCGGGTTCGGTTGGGTTGGGTTGGGTTCTTTTCCAGGGTTCTTTCAAAGCAATTGACGTCGTGGCGCACCGGGTCGCGGACCCCCGCGACCCGGTGGACCGCGTCACGGTACGAGGTCGAGCTCCGCCCACACCGTCTTGCGCGGCACGGGCCCGGAGGCGACGCCCCAGCGGTCGGCCAGGGCTTCGACGATCACCAGTCCACGCCCGGTGTCGCCAGCTCCGCGACGATGTGCGCGGCCGGTGCCGAGGCCAGGCCCCAGAGGTCCAGCTAGGCCACGACGAGCAGTCGGGCGAGCCGGGCGCCTCGGCGGGTGGGGGAGAGCAGCACGGTGAACGCACGCTCTGTGAGGGGCCGTTGGGGTGCGGCGATTTGTTGGTTCACATCACTCAGCGTGGCCACGTCTGCGTACGGTGACTGTCCGGCGCTTGTCCAGCGTTGTCCCGGCTGTCCGGCGTGACGGGTGGGGACGGTCATCGGTTGAGGAACAAAGGCACGCGCGTCGGAAATGGGGTACGGATGAGCGCCAACAACGAGACGGACGAGCACGGTTGGGACGTCGATCCCGAGGACGAGTCGGGCGCGGCGGTGGTCGCCGCCGTGGGCCGCCAGCTCAAGGCGTGGCGCGAGGCGGCGGGGATGCGGGCGGCGGAGTTCGGAGTGCTGATCGGGTACGGGGAGGACCTGATCTACAAGGTCGAGGGCGGCAGGCGCATCCCCCGGCCCGAGTACGTGGACAAGGCGGACGAAGCCTTGGGCGCGAACGGCAAGATCGCCTTGATGAAGCAGGACTTGGCGGTCGTCCGGTACCCGAAGAAGGTTCGAGACCTGGCGAGCCTGGAAGCGAAGGCGGTCGAGCTCACGGCCTATGTGGCGCACGGTTTGCATGGGCTGTTGCAGACCCCGGGCCATGCGCGGGCGTTGTTCGAGGCCCGGCAGCCGCCTTACTCGCAGGACGAGGTGGAGCGGATGGTTGCCGCACGCATGGCCCGACAGTCGATCTTCGAGCGCTTGCCCGCACCGTCCCTCAACTTCGTCCAGGAGGAGTCAGCACTTATGCGGCCCATCGGAGGCAGAATGGAGTGGCGGCGGCAGCTCGAACGATTGCTGGAGGTCGGAGACATGCGCAATGTGACGCTCCAGGTCATGCCGACGCATCGCGAGGCTCATCCGGGGATGGACGGCGACATCGACCTGTTGAAGTTCGCGGACGGCACGGCGATTGGTCGTTCGCACGGGGCATTCAACGGACGCCGGGTAACCGATGCGAGGCATCTTCGTATCCTCGACCTGCGGCATGGCATCATCCGGGCCGAGGCTCTCACTCCTCAGGAGACTCGGGCCCTCATTCAGCGAGTATTGGGAGCAACATGAACTGCGGGACCTCTGCGCCGGGCGATTTCGAGTTGGTCTGGATCAAGAGCAGCTACAGCAGCAACGGCAATGAGGGCGACTGCGTCGAGGTTGCCGCCGCCCCCGCTGCCGTCCTCGTCCGGGACTCCAAAGACGCGCAGGGCCCTCTGCTCGCCTTCGCGGAGCACGCATGGGCCGACTTCACGTCGTACACGGCGAAGGGCTGAAGCCGCCATGGCCGACGGACTGACGTGGTTCAAGAGCAGCTACAGCAGCAACGGCAGCGAGAACGACTGCGTCGAGGTCGCGGCGGCCAGGGGCGCCGTCCTCGTACGGGACTCCAAGGACGTGGACGGCCCCCGTCTCACCCACCCCCCGCACGCCTGGGCCGCCTTCGTCACCTACGCGGCCCACGCCGCATGACGCACTCCCACCTGCCCACCACCGAGGCCGCCGTCACGGCCGTACGGGAAGTGGCCCGGGCACACAACCTGGAGGTGACGGTCACCGACGACATCGGGGCCGATCAGACCTCCCGGAGGGAGTCCGCGGGGGCGTTCGCCGTGGCCGATGCGGACGGGTCGTTGCCGCATGAGGCGTTCATCGAGCTGGGCGGAGTCCCGGCCGTCACCGTGCAGGTGTTCCCGGAGGACGACGCGCGGATCACCGTCGACGGGGTGGTCTTCGAGGACGTGCCCCGGGACTCCGTGCCCGCGTTCCTGCGGTCCGTGTACGGCGGGATGGCCTATGTGAAGGGCCGGTTCTTCCCGCCGGGGCAGTGGCTCGTCGTGCCGTTGCCCGGGGACGAGACGTACAAGGAGCTGGTGCCGCGCGCCATGCTCAGCCCCTGGCTGTCCCGCAACTTCCGCAGTGCCTGAGGGCCCTGAGGACATAGGCCCCCTCGTCCGGCTCTTCGACGCGCTCGGGGCCGAGGACCCCGAGGGGTGGGCCGAGTCCGAGGCCGAGGAGGGGCTGCCGCAGCTGGCCCGGTTCCGGTTGCTGCGGATGGTGTGGCAGGACATCGACGCGTGGAGCACCACCGCGACCGACTGGGTCGCCGCCTACCGCAGAGACGGGGCGGCCGGTGGCGCCGTCGAGCGCGCCGTACGCCTCGGGCTGACCGTCGAAGACCTCGGCGAAATCGCCCGCGAGGTCGCCAGGGAGACCGCCTTCGCGATGCTCCAGGGGCTGGACGATCCGGACCGTGGCGACGAGCCGGACGAGGTGGCGGGGCGGCTGCCCGGATGGTTCCTCGGTGAGAACTCCGCGCACGGCGGGCCCACGGGGCGCATACTCAACGCCCTGCACGAGGACCTGAACGAGGCGGAACCGCAGACCCCGACCAGCCGTATCGGCAGCCGTACCGGAGGAGACACCGCATGACCGCGTTCGACGTGATGGAGCGGCGGATATGGGACGGGCAGGCCGATGCCTACGCCCGCACTGCCGCCTGGCTCTGCGTCCACACCGTGCCCGCCCTGCTGGACGCCGCCGGCGTCGCGGCCGGGACGCGCATGCTCGACGTGGGGTGCGGCAGCGGCAACGTGACGGCCGCCGCCCTCGCGCGCGGCGCGTCCGTACGGGCCGTGGACGCCGAGCCCGGCATGGTCGAGGCGACCCGGCGCGCGGCGCCCGGGGCCGAGGTGCGTTCCGGGGTGCTGCCCCAGCTGCCGTACGCCGACGGGGAGTTCGACGCGGTCGTCGCCAACTTCGTGCTCAACCACGTCGGCCGCCCCCTGGAGGCCCTGGTCGAGATGCGCCGGGTCGCCCGCCCCGGATCCACGATCGCGGTCACCGTCTGGCAGCTGCCGGGCGCTCCGGGCCAGGCGCTGGTGGGCCGGGCCGCCCAGGCCGCCGGACTCACCCGCCCCGACTGGCTGGCCACGGTGGACGAGGAACACAACTTCACGCGCACCCCGGACGGCCTGGCCGCACTGCTCACCGCCGCCGGCCTCGGAGACGTACAGGCCGACACGCACACCTGGGACCACCGGGCCGACCCGGAGGACTGGTGGGCGGGCCCGGCGGCCGGGATCGGCACGATCGGGGGATGGTCACGAGCGCCGGTCCGGAGGGCGTGGCGGCGGCCAAGCGCGAGTACGACGCGCTGTGCGGCGAATTCCTCGCGGACGACGGCCTGTTGACCCTGCCGCACGCGGCGGTGCTGGCGAGCGGGACGGTGTAGGGCCCCGGGCGGGGCCTTGGGCCCCGCCCCTCAGTTCCCCTTGACCGTGACCTTCTCGTCGTTCCTCAGCTGGTCCATCAGCTGCTTGACCTTCGCCTTGTCCCAGGCCAGGTTTCCGCCCACGTTGCCCGCGATCGGCATGTTCATCGACGTGCCGTCGCCGCCCGTGACGCCCTTCATCGCGAAGAACATCTTGCCGAGCGACCAGAGCGACATGTCCTTGTCCACGATCAGCGTGTCCAGGCCCGCGCCCATCGTCGGGTACAGCTTGAACGGGTTGATGATCGTGGAGAACGTCGCCGTCTGGCTCGCCAGGGCCGCGAGGAACTTCTGCTGGTTCTTCGTACGGTCCAGGTCCGAGGTGAAGGCGTGGCGGGTGCGGACGAAGGCAAGGGCCTGCTGGCCGTCGAGGGTCTGCTTGCCGGCCGGGAAGTCCGCGCCCGACCACTTGTCCTTGAACGCCTTCGGGATGTCCAGCTCGACCCCGCCGATCGCGTCCACGATCTTGGCGAAGCCGCCGAAGCCGATCTCGACGTAGTGGTCGATGTGCAGGCCGGTGTTGAACTCGACCGTACGGACCAGCAGCTCGGGCCCGTCCGTGGCGTACGCGGCGTTGAGCTTCGTCGTCTTGCCCGTGCCCGGGTACTTCTTGCCCGACTCGGAGCCGACGAACGACGGGATCTCGACGTTCGAGTCACGCGGCAGCGAGACCAGCGTCGGGCCGTTGTCGCCGGTGTGCAGGATCATCATCGAGTCGGTCCGCTTGCCGTCGGCCGAGCCCGTGTGGAGCCGCTTCTTGTCCTCGGACGTCATGCCCTCGCGGCTGTCCGAGCCCACGATCAGGTAGTTCGTCCCCTTGCCCGCCTCCGGCCGCTCGATGACCTTCGACAGGTCGACGGCGCGGTTCAGCTTGGAGTCGGCCCAGAAGTACGTGCCCACGGAGACGCCGAGCAGCGCGACGACCAGGACCAGCGCGCCGATCTTGATCCGGCGGCCCCAGTTGGGCGCGGGTCTGGGGCGGCCCTGCGCGGGGCCCCGGTCGCCGCCGCCGGAGCCCGGTCCGTGGCCGCCGCTGCCGGCGCCGTAGACCTGGCCCGTGTTGTACCCGCTGTCGTAACCCTCGTCGTACTGCGGGTAACCGCCGTCGTAGCCCGAAGGCTGCTGCGGCACCGGGCGCTGCCTCGGCGGCGCGGGGCGCTGCGGCGGCGGTGCCGGGCGGCGCTGGACGTGCGGCATCGAGCGGGCGCTCTCGGGCCGCTCGCTCGCGCTGCCCTGCCCGTAGCGGTCACCGCTGCGGTTGTCGTCGGTCCAGCCGTCGGGCCAATCGTTCATACGGACCAGTGTGCAGGCCGGGGCCGCCCCTCTTACAGGGTGGGAGGAAAATCGCACCAGGGCTGTTGCGAAGCTGATGCATTGCGACGGCGTTCGGGCCCCCGCATAAGGTGGACGGTATGACAGATCACGCTCCGCGCCCGGAGAGCGACATTCCGGGCAAGCCCACCGCGGCCTCCCGGACCACCCTCAGCCACATCATGACCGGCAGCGACACCAATCTGCTGGGTACGGTGCACGGCGGCGTGATCATGAAACTGGTCGACGACGCGGCGGGCGCGGTGGCCGGCCGGCACTCCGGCGGCCCCGCAGTCACGGCCTCGATGGACGAGATGGTCTTCCTGGAGCCGGTCCGCGTCGGCGACCTCGTGCACGTCCGCGCCCAGGTCAACTGGACCGGCCGCTCCTCCATGGAGGTCGGCGTCCGCGTCATGGCCGAGCGCTGGAACGAGTCGACGCCCGCGACGCAGGTCGGCAGCGCGTACCTGGTGTTCGCCGCGGTGGACGCGGACGGCCGGCCCCGCCCCGTACCGCAGGTGATCCCGGAGACCGAGCGCGACAAGCGGCGCTACCAGGAGGCGCAGATCCGCCGCACGCACCGGCTGGCGCGGCGGCGCGCGATCAGGGAGCTGCGCGAGAAGCGGATCGCCGAGGGCATCGAGGACTGAGGGCGCGAGGCGAGCGAGGACCGAGAGGCGCGGGGCTCACCCCCTGAACCGTTCCGTCCTCAAACGCCGGACGGGCTGGAATCGCACGTCACCTCGTCGCCCTTCACCGCGCCGAACCTGCCCGGCTCCGGGTCCTCCGCGTGGACCCGTTCGACCGTGCGGTAGTCCTCGCCCGCCGTCACCCGCATCGTCGCCCCCTGCCCCGGCACCGCCCGCAGCTCCGCCCCCGGCAGCGCCGCCGCCAGGGTCTTCGCGGACCGGTCCCAGCGCGGGTCGTACGTGACCAGGGTGCGCTTCAGGTCGTGCTGCGGAGCGGTGAGCGGGGCCCGGGTCGTGTCGAAGCCGGTGGCGTGCAGCGCCGCGTCGACCTTGGTACCGAGGCCGTCCTTCGCGGTGCCGTTGTAGACCTGGACGCGGATCTGCTGCGGCGGGACGTCCACCTTCTTCGCGGGGGCCTTCTCGGCGGGCCGGGCGGCCGTCAGGGGTTTGTCCTCGCGCAGCGCGGTGAAGAGCTGCTTCGACTTGACCGGGTCCCACTTCACCGTGGAACCGATGCCCTTCACCTGGTAGGCGACATCGCCCATCGGCACCGACGCGAATTCGGACGAGGCCGCCGAGAAGCCCCGCATCGCCTGGCCGATGGAGAGCAGCTGCTCCGTGTCGAAGCCCCGGTCGGCCCGTACGGACTTCAGCATGGTCGAGGCGACCTCGCGGAACTTCACCGGATTCAGCAGCACCCCGCTGCTCGTCGCCTGCTTGATCAGCGCGGCCATGAACTTCTGCTGGCGCTGCATCCGGCCAAGATCGGCCGCCCCGTCGATGTGCCGGGACCGTACGTACTGGAGCGCCTGGCCGCCGTCGAGCGTGTGGGGGCCCGGCGCGAGGTCCAGGCCGGTGTAGGAGTCCTTCAGCGGGCGGGTGGTGCAGATCCTCACCCCGCCGAGGGTGTCGACCGTGGTCATGAAGCTGGTGAAGTCGACCTCCAGATAGTGGTCGATCTTGACGCCCGTCATGTGTTCCACGGTGCTCACGGTGAGACCGGGACCGCCCTCCGCGTACGCCGCGTTCAGCTTCACCGGATGCGCCGCGTGCTCCTCGCCGGTCGTACGGTCCCGATGGGCCGGGATCTCCGCGTAGCTGTCGCGGGGGAGGCTGACGACGCTGGCGCGCTGCTCGTCGGCCGAGAGGTGGACCAGCATGATCGTGTCCGTGCAGTGGCACGGCGCACCGCCCAGCCGGTACTTCCGCTTCTCGTCCTTGCTGATCTTGTCGCGGCCGTCGGTGCCGACGAGCAGCAGATTCATGCCGCGCCCGCCCGCGGGCCGGTTCTTCATGTCCTTGAACGGGTCGACGCGGTCGATCCCGCTCTCCAGATTTGTCACGACCGCGTGCCCGATGCCGCCCGCCCCGAGCACCAGCACCGAGAGCCCGGTCGCCACCCGCATGCCCCAGCGCGGCCGCTCGTCCTGCTTTCTCCGCCGCCGGCGCCGCGCGGGCGCGGGGCGGGGCCGGGCGGTACGGGGGGAGCGGGGCGGCGTGGGCACGAGGGACACCTCCGCGGTGCGAGGGGACCGTTCGCACGGTAGGCCCATATGATCCTCATCCCGGGAGGCCACCCGGCGGCGCGCGCCGCTGTCCCCCATTCGCGGTAACGTGGCGGCCGAATACCGCCTGGTGGGGTACGAGCCCCCGGCGCCCCCGAGGACCACCCGAGGACCACATGTCTGCCGCGCAGCCTCCCGCCGTCTCCGTGATCATGCCGGTGCTCAACGAGGAGCGCCATCTCCGTAACTCCGTACGCCACATCCTGGAGCAGGAGTACGCGGGCGAGATGGAGGTCGTGATCGCGCTCGGCCCCTCCACGGACCGTACGGACGAGATCGCCGCCGAACTGGTCGCGGAGGACCCCCGCGTCCACACCGTGCCGAACCCCACGGGCCGCACCCCCGCCGCCCTCAACGCGGCGATCAAGGCGTCGAGCCACCCGATAGTCGTCCGCGTCGACGGCCACGGCATGCTCTCGCCGAACTACATCGCGACCGCCGTCCGGCTCCTGGAGGAGACGGGCGCGCAGAACGTCGGCGGGATCATGCACGCCGAGGGCGAGAACGCCTGGGAGGACGCCGTCGCGGCGGCCATGACCTCGAAGATCGGCGTCGGCAACGCCGCCTTCCACACCGGCGGCCAGGCCGGCCCCGCCGAGACCGTCTACCTGGGCGTCTTCCGCCGTGAGGCGCTGGAGAAGGCCGACGGCTACAACGTGGAGTTCATCCGCGCCCAGGACTGGGAGCTGAACTTCCGCATCCGCGAGTCCGGCGGCCTGATCTGGTTCTCGCCCGAGCTGCGCGTCCAGTACCGCCCGCGCCCCTCCGTGCGCGCGCTCGCCAAGCAGTACAAGGACTACGGCCGCTGGCGCCACGTCGTCGCCCGCTACCACGCCGGCTCCATCAACCTGCGCTACCTGGCGCCCCCGACCGCCGTCGTCGCCATCGCGGCCGGCCTCGTGGTGGGCGCCGCGGTCACCCCGTGGGCGCTGATCGTCCCCGGCGGGTACGTCGCGGCGATCGTCGCGGGCTCCCTCCCGGCGGGCAAGGGCCTGTCGCTGAAGGCCCGCGCGCAGATCCCGGTCGCGCTGGCGACCATGCACATGTCCTGGGGCTACGGCTTCCTGACGAGCCCGCGCTCGCTGGCCAGGAAGGTCATCGCGAGCCGCCGCCCGGCCATCGCCGAGCCGGGCGCACCGGTGGCCTGACCTGCGCCTTCCGTGGGGAGCAGGCAGACGAGAGGGGGCGCCCGGCCGGACCGGGCGCCCCCTCTCACGTACCGCCTGTCAGCTCTTTCCGTCCCACCGGTAGACGGAGTAGATGTCCATGCACTGGCCCTTGTCCGCGGCGTTGATGTCGTCGGCGCCTTCCGGAAGGTCACCCTCCTCGACCTTCGGGGCCTTGTACGCGGTGCCCTCGCGCCAGTCCGCACCGACGACGACGGTCAGCCCGCCGGCCTTCGGGTCGGCCTTGACCGAGGTCGTCGGGAGGCCCAGCGCCTTTGCGACGGACTCCGCGTCCGACTTGCCCTGGTCCCCGTCCTCCTTGGCGTACCGCACCACCGTGTCCTTCAGCGGCTCCGGGTCCTGCGAGGTCTCGGCCGCCTCGAATCCCTTGCCGTGCAGGAGGTCGGCGATTTCGGTGGCCCGCCCGTCCTTGGGCGCCTGGCCGACGCCCGTGCCGTTCACCACGGAGATCCCGAGTGTCGCCGGAGCGGCGGCGGGAGGACCGGAGGGGGTCGCGGACGACGAGGGCTTCTTCTTCTCCTTGCCGTTCTTGTCGAACGCGACGTCCTCACGGAGCAGACGCCACAGGGCGTCCGCGGACTTCTCGACGGGAACGAGCTTGTTCCGGTCCTGGGACCACTCGGCCGTGGGCATCGTCGCCATGGTGATGCGGTCGATCGGCACGCTCTTGAGCTGCATCGACAGGTCGTAGAGCTTCGGGACAGAACGGATCTCGTCGGAGACCTGCAGGGCCTTGGTGGCCGTTTCCGCGAGGTTCATCAGCCGGCCCGCGTCCGACCAGAGGTTCTGCTTCTTCAGCGTGCGCAGCATGGAGTTCATGTACATGTGCTGCGCCTTGGCCCGGTTCTGGTCATTGCCGAAGGCGTGCCGGGTGCGCAGCCACTGCAGCGCCTGCTTGCCCTGCACCGTGCTCGTGCCCGCCGGCAGTTTGAGGCCGGAGCCGCCGGGAACGGCGCGTGTCGGCTTGTCCCACACCCCCGTCTTCACGCACACGTCGACCCCGCCGATCGCGTCCGCCATGGCCACCACGCCCGCGAAGTCGAGCATGATCCAGTGGTCGATGTAGACGCCGGTGAGCGATTCCCAGGTGGTCAGCGTGCAGCCGGGACCGCCGCGCTGGAGGGACTCGTTGATCGGGCTGCTGTCCGTCGCGGGGTACTTCTGACCGGTCTTGGAGTCCGTGCACTCCGGGATGTGGAGGATCGTGTCGCGCGGAATGCTGACCAGCGAGGAGTTCTTCCGGTCCGCCGAGATGTGCAGCAGCATCTGGACGTCGGCCCGGGGCTTGTCCCCGACGGTGTCCTTGCTGCCGCCGAGCTTCACGTTCTCCGCGCTGTTCCGGCTGTCCGAGCCGATCAGCAGGATGTTGAGCGGGCTCTGGCCCTCGGCGTTCGGCGCGGCCTTCTTCACACCGCTCTCACCGCCGCTGCGGGCGCTGCTGCGGATGTTGTTGTTGAGGTGCCGGTAGTAGAGGTATCCGGCGGAGGCGGTGCCCAGGACGAGCACCGCCATGGATATCGCTATCCACTTGAACACACGGCGTTTCCGGGACTTCTTGGCAGCCCGTTTGCGCGACTTGCCGCGCCGGTGGCCCGCACGGCCGCCGGCGGCCTCGCCCGTCCCGGTATCACCGGGACGCGCGCCGTCCCGGTCGCCGACGCCCTCGTCCCCGCCCCGCCGGCGGGAGTGCGTCCGCGACCGCGTTCCCTCCCCGGGCGGCGTGCTGCTCCGTCCCACCAGGACCCCCCTGCTGCTCAGACTCGTACGGTGCGGTGACGCGGTGTCACTTGGAGCACCCCGCGGATGCGGCGCTGGACTTCGGAATGTCGATCTTCTTCGGTGCCGTGATCGGCGTACCGGCCGCCTGGAAGTCCTTGCCCAGCGTCAGCACCATCGCCTGAAGCCCCTCGGCGTCGGTGGTGCCCGGCTTCATCGCGGAGCCGGGCAGGCCCATCATCTCCGCGAGGGCACGGGCCTGGTCCGCCTGGTTCGGGGCGTACTCCAGCGTCGTCTTGGCGATCTTCTCGGGTGCGTTGGCCTTGTTGGTGGACTTCAGGACGCCCTTGGTGTTCTGCAGCCAGGTGACCGTCTGCTGAGCGCCGCCGGCGACGTCTCCACCGTTGTACACATCGACCCGGACGTCGGCCGCGGCCGCCTTGGTTCCCTTGAGGAGCGCGTCCTGCTTGCTCTTGGCCTTCTTCTTCTGCGCGGCCACCTCGGTGAGCGAGGTGTCGTCGCGCAGCATCGAGAACAGCTGCTCCGCCTGCGTCGGGTGCGGGACGACCGTGACGGGCTTGGGCTCGTCGGGGTTGTCGACCACCGGCATGGTGACGAACGTGATGTTCTTCGTGTCCGTCTTGGTGATCTCCTTGGCGAGCGTGCTGAGCTTCTTCACGTCGCCGATGGCCTTGTCGACGGTCAGCGCCTTGGTCGCCGCGTCCGCCACCTTGAACAGCTTCGTCGGGCTGGTCAGCGTGTCGTCCGACTTGGCCTGCTTGATCATCGACCCGATGAACTGCTGCTGGCCCTTGATCCGGTCGAGGTCGCTCCCGTTGGCGTAGGCGTGCCGCGTCCGTACGAACGCCAGCGCGTCCTCGCCCTGGACCTTGTTCGGGCCGGCGGGCAGCTTGAGGTGGGACTTCGGGTCGTCGATGGCGTGGTCGAGGCAGATGTTGACCCCGCCGACCGCCGTGGACAGGGTCTTCACCGCGTTGAAGTCGACCATCATGAAGTGGTCGATCTTCAACCCGGTCAGCTTCTCGACCGTGTTCATCGTGCAGCCCGGGTCGCGGCCGGACTCGCCGAGGCTCCGGTTGAACCGGACGTGCTCCGTGCCCGGGATGGTCTTGTCGGAGCCGTCCTCCTGCCTGGAGGTGCACTCCGGGATGTCGGTGATGAGGTCGCGCGGGATGCTCATCGCCGTGGCGTTGGTGCGGTCCTCGGAGACGTGGAACAGGATGTTCGTGTCCGCGTGGCCGACGCTGCCCTTGTCGCCGTAGCCCTCGTTGCCCTTACCGGTGCGCTTGTCCGTACCGATGATCAATATGTTGATCGGGGCGTTGGCGGTGACGACGTCCTTGTTCCCGTTGTCGCCGATGTCCACGGTGTTGATGTTGCCGTTGAGGCGCTGGTAGAGCCAGTAGCCGCCGGCCGAGACGCCCACGAGCACGAACGCCATCGCGCCGCCCGTCCACAGCAGCGCCTTCTTCTTGCGCGACTTGGGGGCCTTGCGCTTACGGCGGCCCGGGCCGTCGTCGCCGGGTGCGGGGCGCTGCTGGCCGCGCGGGCCGTTCGCCGACCGGCGCCCGCCCTGGCGCGGCACCTCGGTGGCGCGCCGCGGGGAGTCACCCGCGGGGGCACGGCGAGGGGAGTTGGACGGCCCGCGCTGGGCCGGCGGGACCGAGGCCCGGGGGGTGTCCCCTCCGGAGTGGTTCAGTCGCAGTTCGTAATCGCCGGTGTCCGGGTTGAGAACCCACTGGTCTGCGGGATCCATGTCTTCCGCCCGCCCACGGCTTTGCGCATCCACGGTTGCTCGAGTCCTCCGTCGGTGCCACGCGAGGCGCCTCCCCCGAAAAGGCGCTCAGTCTCTCTGTCCAGAAGTGCACGGGCCGGACGGCCGGTAGCACCGGATCGCGTCACACTATCCGTCTCATTCGGCGTCCAGCGACGCGCGTGACACATTCCACGGCCCTTACAACCGGGCATTCTTCCCATTGCGCGCGGAATGTTGGTGTCTGTTTGGCCATTGCTTTACTGCTTGCACAGGTCGGTCGCGGCATTGTTCCCCGAATACGTGGGTGTGGGCGACGGCCCCGAGGCGTCGGTCGAGCCCGGGTTCTTGTCGTCGTTCCGGTCGTCGCCCTTGAGCTTGTCGGCGGGCACCACGGCGACCGGCTTGTCGTCGCGGAGCTGCTTGAACAGCTTGTCCGCGGCGGGCTGCACCAGTTCGTCCCGGTTCCGGTCGAGGTGGTACGGCTGCCGGGGCACCGTCAGGAACTGCACCTTCTCGGTGGGGACGTCACGCATGCCCCGCACCAGGTCGTAGAGGTCCTTCAGGCTGTCCAGACCCGGGTCGGTGGTCAGTGCCTTGGTGGCCGCGTCGAGCACCGGGTAGAGCCGCGTCGGGTTGAGCAGGACGCCGTTGCTCTGCACCTTGTTGACCAGCGCCCCCAGGAACTGCTGCTGGCGGTCCATGCGGTCGGTGTCGCTCCCGTTGCCGAGCGACTTCCTGGCGCGTACGTAGCCGAGCGCCTGCTCCCCGTTGAGCTTGTGGCGGCCCGCGTCGAGCTTGAGGTGGGCGTCCTTGTCGTCGACCGGCTTCTTGAGGCAGACCTCCACCCCGTGCACCGCGTCGACCATGTCCTTGAAGCCGTTGAAGTCGATGACCATGTGGTGGTCGACGCGGATGCCCGTCATCTTCTCGACGGTCCGGATGGTGCAGGCGGTCCCGCCCATCTCGAAGGCCCAGTTGAACTGCGCGAACTGCGCCTTGGTGGCGGTCTTGTCGGCCTGGTGGCAGGCCGGGATGTTCACCATCAGGTCGCGCGGGATCGACATCGCGGTCGCGCTCTTCCGGTCCGCCGCCAGGTGCAGCAGGATCGTCGTGTCGGAGCGCTGGGAGCCGCCGTCGTCGCGGCCGTACTTGCGGTTGTCGCCGGCCCGGCTGTCCGAGCCGATGAGCAGGATGTTCTCCGCGTCGTGCACGACGGAGACCGGCCGCTCCTTCTCGTACGCCTTCAGCTCGGCCGCCGCCGAGGTGTCCGTCCGGATGTTGCCGTCCAGCTTCTTGTACAGCCACCAGCCGACGCCCGCCGCGACGAGCACGACGAACGAGGCGCCGAGGGCGGTCCAGCGCAGCCAGTGGCGCTTGCGCTTGACGGTGATGTCCAGGCCCGAGCCCCCGTCCCCGCCCTCCGGCGATTCCGCCGAGGCGGGCCCGGGCCCGCTGCCGGACCCGCTGCGGGTCTCACCACCGGGGGCGGCGGCGCGGGGCTCGCCCTCCTCGGTGGGCTCGCCCTTGTCGGCGGCGGGCGTGGCCTCGTCGCCGGGCTCGCTCGCCTTGCCGGGTGGTGGTGCGTCCGGTGTCCGGTCCTCGCCCGCGGCCGAGTCGTCGGGGTCGCCCGGAGTGCCGGCGCTTTCGGTCACGTCTGCGTCCATCCTTCACGTTCGGCGGCGCGCTGGGCCGCCGGTCGCAGAAGTAGACGGCTGAACCTCACGCTTGGTTGTGCCTCGGCTGGTCTGTACGGCAGATCATGTACCGGAGTCGAGCGTCGACACGGGGGACTCGGCCCACGATGGGCCGGACGGGTGCCCCGCTCGTACCGCTTGTCATACCGTCAGCGTGACCCGCTCGCTCTCCACCCGCTGCGCCAGCGCCTCCGCGCCCAGCCGGTCGAGGTGGCGGCACAGGACCACGGAGCCCCCGGTGGCCAGGGGCGCGTAGAGCCCGGCGCTGAGCCCGTCCCAGGTGTCGTACGTACGCCCCGTCAGCAGCCGTGCACCGGCGCCCAGGCCCAGCGCCGCCCCGTCCGCGCGGCCCCGCGCCACCAGCTCCGCCGCCGTGAACGAGACCCCGCCCACCGCCAGCGCCGGCGCGTCCGGGTCCACCGGGGCGAACGGCGCGAAGCGGTCGCCCTGCCCCGGCACCTCCACCGCGTAGTCCGCGAAGCCCTCGGGCGCCTGCGGGAACCGCCCGCCCAACGGCCGCAGCGCCAGGGCGATCCGCTCGCCCCGGCAGGCCCGCGCCGCGTCCAGCGTGTCCGGGCCGGAGACGACCAGGTCGGCGGCGGCCGGGTCGCCCCCCACCTCGGCGACCACGCCGACCGAGGCACACGCCAGCAGCCAGACCGCGGACTGCCAGTGCGCGGGCAGCAGCAGCGCGAGCCGGTCGCCGGGCTCGGCCGCCAGGTCGCCCTGGAGCAGGTTGGCGGTCTTGGCCACCCAGTTGGCGAAGGTGGCCACCGACAGCTCGACGCGCTCCCCGGTGGCGTCGTCGTAGAAGGTGACCAGAGGGCGGGCCGGGTCCGCGGCGAGCGCGGAACGCAGCAGGTCGGCAGGGGTGCGGTCGCTGGCGTTCATGGGCGGAAGCGTACGCGGCCACGTAGACCGGCCCGCAGGACGCGCAACCGAATGTCCGGGAGCGCGTCTCTACAAGGAACCCGGGGGCCGCCGTCCGAAGGAGCCCCCACAGGTCTGCATACACTGGCCAGCCGTAACGACGCCCGGCCCCAGCAGGAAGCGAAGACAGTGCTGTGACAGAGGCAAAAGAAGCGATCCTCCTGGTCGGCGGCAAGGGAACCCGGCTGCGCCCCCTCACGGTGCACACGCCCAAGCCCATGGTTCCGGCGGCGGGCGTCCCCTTCCTCACGCACCAGCTGGCGCGTGCCCGGGCCGCCGGGGTCGAGCACATCGTCCTCGCCACCTCGTACCTCGCCGAGGTCTTCGAGCCGTACTTCGGCGACGGCTCCTCGCTCGGCCTGCACATTGAGTACGTCACCGAGCGCGAACCGCTCGGCACCGGCGGAGCCATCCGGAACGTCGCCCACCGCCTCGCCTCGGGCCCGGACGAACCGGTCCTCATCTTCAACGGCGACATCCTCACCGGGCTCGACATCAGGGCCCTGGTCACCTCGCACGCCGACTCCGGCGCCGATGTCTCCCTCCACCTCACCCGGGTCGAGGACCCGCGCGCCTTCGGCCTCGTGCCGACCGACGACACCGGCCGCGTCACCGCCTTCCTGGAGAAGCCGCAGACGCCCGAGGAGATCGTCACCGACCAGATCAACGCCGGCGCGTACATCTTCCGCCGCTCGGTCATCGACACGATTCCGACCGGCCGGCCCGTCTCCGTCGAGCGCGAGACCTTCCCCGGCCTCCTCGCCGACGGCGCCCACCTCCAGGGCATGGTCGACTCCACGTACTGGCTGGATCTCGGCACCCCGCAGGCGTTCATCAGGGGCTCCGCCGACCTGGTGCTCGGCCGCGCGCCGTCCCCGGCGGTGCCGGGCCGCTGCGGCGACAGCCTCGTCCTGCCGACCGCCTCGGTCGCCTCCGACGCCAAGCTCTCCGGCGGTACGGTCATCGGCGCCGGCGCGGTGGTCGGCGCGGGCGCCCGGATCGACGGCTCCACCGTGCTCGCGGACGCGGTCGTCGAACCCGGCGCGATGATCACGGACTCCCTGGTCGGAGAGCGCGCCAGGATCGGCAGCCGTACGGTGCTGGCCGGCGCGGTCATCGGCGACGGCGCGGAGGTGGGCGCCGACAACGAACTCCGCGACGGCGTACGCGTCTGGTGCGGGGCGCGCCTCCCGGACGCGTCGGTCCGGTTCTCCTCGGACGAGTGAGCGACCCGACCGCTCCGCCCCGTACGCGGACCGAGTGGCCGGAAATCGCCGTACCCTCGACAGGCAGCCCCGACGACCGAGGACCTCTTCCGTGGCAGGACGATTCGCTCCCCGCAACGCCCGGCGCGCGCCCGTCCCGCACCAGGCGGCGGCCGTGCCCGTACCGGCGGCGCAGACCCGTGTCTGGACCCCGCCGGGCCCGCTCGACCTGCGCCTCGTCCTCGGCCCCCTGCGCCGGGGCCCCGCCGACCCCACGTTCCGGATGGTCGCCGACGGCTCCGTCCGCCGGTCCAGCCGCACCCCCGAGGGCCCCGGCACGCTCCACGTCGTCGCCCGCGACGGCCGGATCGAGGCGTCCGCCTGGGGGCCCGGCGCGCCCTGGCTGCTGGACCAGCTGCCCACGCTGCTCGGCGCGGGCGACGACCCGGCGGCCTTCACCCCGCGCCACCGCCTCCTCGCCCAGACCCAGCACCGCCGCCCCGGGCTGCGGCTGCTGCGCACGGGCCTGGTCCTGGAGTCGCTGATCCCGTCGATCCTGGAGCAGAAGGTCACGACGGACGAGGCGTACCGCGCCTGGCGCCTCCTGGTCCGCCAGTACGGCGAGCCCGCGCCCGGCCCGCAGGAGTTCGGCCTCTACGTCATGCCGGACGCCCGCACCTGGTCGCTGATCCCGTCCTGGGACTGGCACCGCGCGGGCGTCGACAGCAAGCGCTCGGCGACGATCCTGCGCACGGTCCGGGTGGCCCGCCGCATGGAGGAGGCGGCCGCCATGGACCTCCCCGACGCGCTGACCCGCCTCCAGGCCATCCCGGGCATCGGCCCCTGGACGGCGGCGGAAACCCTGCAACGTTCCAACGGCGCCCCGGACGCGGTCACGGTCGGCGACTTCCACCTCCCCGGCATCGTCGGCCACGCCCTGGCAGGCAACCGCCACGCGGACGACGACGAAATGCTGACCCTCCTCACCCCGTACGAGGGCCAACGCCACCGAGCGACCCGCCTGATCCTGCTCTCGGGCGCGACGCCTCCGAGGAGAGCACCACGCTTCCAGCCGAGGGACATCGCACGGCTGTGAAGCCCGCAGAAGCGCACCGGGCCAAAATCAAGCCCGTCCGGCGATTGAGGACCGGGGCCCGGGGCAGAGCCCCGAAACCCCCCGCGCCCGCGCCAAGCTCACCGCACCACGACGAAGTCCGACGCGTCCCGCCCCACCCGCGGCCCGGGGGCCGCCACCGCGTGCCCCACCGCCACCGCCCCCAACGGATCCCAGGACTCGGGCAGCCCCAAAACGTCCCGCACCACATCCCGGCAGAACATCGTCGAGGACACCCACGCCGACCCCAGCCGCTCCCCGGCCAACGCCACCAGGAAGTTCTGGATCCCCGCCCCCGCCGCGACCACGAACATCTCGCGCTCCGCGCCGTCCCGCCGCTCGTCCCCGTACGCGTGCGAACCGTCCATCACCATGCACGGCACCACCAGATACGGCGCCCGCCGCAGCACCTCGCCCCGCCGCACCCGCTTGGCGATCGACTCCTCGCTCTTGCCGTCGCGCCGCAGATCCGCGACCCACGCGTCCCGCATCGCGTCGAGCAGCCGGGTCCGCGACTCCGGGGACTCCAGCAGGACGAAGCGCCACGGCGTCGTGTGGTGCGGCGCCGGCGCGGTCACGGCGGCGGCGACCGCACGCCGTACCGCCCCCGGATCCACCGGCTCGTCCGTGAACTCGCGCACCGTCCGCCGCTGCGTCACCGCCTCCCGGACCGCCTCCGAGGTCCCCAGCCGGAACATGTCGTCGGCCGCGACCCGCACCATCGCACGGGCCCCCTGCCCGTCCGCCGCGTCCACGACATGCCCGAGCCCGCGCACGACGGCGACGGGCAGCCCGTCCGCCTTGCCCTTGACCAGGTCACCCGCGGCGGCCAGCTCGTCGGCGGTGGCGACCACGGTCGCGCTCAGCGGATTGCCGTACGCGTCCTGCCCGCCCCGAAGGTCGTCCAGGACCCGCACCCCGGCCGCGCCGATCGCGACATCGGTCAGCCCGTTGCGCCAGGGCCGCCCGAAGGTGTCCGTGACGAGGACGCCGACCTCGACGCCGAGCGCCGCCCGCAGCCCTTCCCGGATCGCCCGGGCCGAACCGTCGGGGTCCTCGGGGAGCAGCAGGACCGTCCCGGCGGGGGTGTTCGACGCGTCGACACCGGCGGCGGCCATGACCAGGCCCTGCCGGTTCTCCACGATCCGCAGCGGACCGCGCCGCGCCACCACCCGTACCGTCTCGGCGTCTATCGCCGCCTCCCGGTCGGTGGCCTCGACGATCCGGCCCTCCGCCTTGGAGACGATCTTCGAGGTGACGAGGAGGACATCGCCGTCCACGAGCCCCGGCCCGGTGGCCGCGATCAGCTTCGCGAGGTCGTCCCCGGGCCGCACCTCGGGCATCCCGGGCAGCGCCCACACCCGGTAGGAGGGGGCGTCGGCGGCGCTCACGCGCGGACCTCCTCGGCGAGGGCCAGCGCCTGCCGCGCCATCTCGGCGGTGGCGGCGACATCGGTCATCATCAGCGGTACGGACCGGCAGCGGATGCCCGCCGACTCCACCCGCTCGACCGCGCCCGCGTCCACGGTGTCCACGAGCCAGCCGTCGAGCAGCCCGGACCCGTAGTGCTCGGCGACGGCCGCGGCGGTCGACTCGACGCCCACGGCAGCGAGGACCTTGTCGGCCATCCCGCGCACCGGCGCGTCACCGACGATGGGGGAGAGGCCGACGACCGGCACCCCGGCCTCGGCGATGGCCTCGCGGATGCCGGGCACGGCGAGGATCGTGCCGACGGAGACGACCGGGTTGGACGGCGGGAAGAGGATGACGTCGGCCCCGGCGATGGCCTCCAGGACCCCGGGCGCCGGCTTCGCCTGCTCCGCGCCGACGGGCACGATCGCCCGGGCCGGCACGGCGGCCCGCAGCTTCACCCAGTACTCCTGGAAGTGCACCGCCCGGCTCTCGCCGTCCTCCTCGATCGCCACATGCGTCTCGACGCGGTCGTCGGACATCGGCAGCAGCCGGACGCCCGGCTTCCAGCGGGCGCAGAGCGCCTCGGTGACGGCGCTGAGCGGATAGCCCGCGCCGAGCATCTGCGTACGGACGATGTGCGTCGCGAAGTCGCGGTCGCCGAGCCCGAACCACTCGGGGCCCACGCCGTACGCGGCGAGCTCCTCCTTGACGCGGAACGTCTCGTCCGTACGGCCCCAGCCCTGCTCCTCGTTGATGCCACCGCCGAGGGTGTACATCACGGTGTCGAGGTCGGGACAGACCTTGAGCCCGAACAGATGGATGTCGTCACCGGTGTTGCCGATGACCGTGATGTCCGCGTCGGGCGCGGCCTCCTTGAGACCCCGCAGGAACCGAGCACCACCGATACCGCCGGCCAGAACCACAATGCGCATGCGAAACAGTCTGTCAGGCGGAGCCTGATCCTTGTCGGGGTGGTGGCGGGCGACGGGTGGGACTGTCAGGAGCCCTGCCGTTCCGGGACAGGGGTCTTTCAGGCCGTGGCGGCCGCCGGTGCGCACTGCGCGGAGTGCATCGGCATGTCGGTGAGGCCCGGGTAGTAGACGTGGAGGCTGACGGCCGGTTCCAGGGAGTCGTTGACGACCTCGTGGACGTAGCCGGGGGCGAAGACGCGCTGCGCGCCCGCGCCCAGCGTCCGCTTTCCCCGCTCCGTACGTTCGGTCAGCTCGCCGTCGAGCACGGTCAGGACGCCGGAGGACGGCCCGTGGTCGTGCAGCCCGCTGCCCTGCCCGGGCACCCAGCTGAGCAGCCAGACCTCGTAACCGGGCCCGGTGCGCAGGCGGTGGTACCAGCGGGTGGTGGTGTCGTACCGGACGAGCGGCGCCCAACGGTCGCGGTCGGCGGCGATGGTACGGGCGAGGCCGACGAACTCCGCCACGGTGGCGGGGTGTTCGGGGCGGGACGAAGAAGGTGCTGGACCTCCAGGAGGTCGCCGGCGATCTGGAGGTCGCTGTCGCTGCTGTTCATGGAGCGTGGTTCCTCGGCGGGGTGCGAGTGCGGCGTGCGGTGCGGGGGCTCGTCGCGAGGTCCGGGAGCGCCGACGCCGGAAAGGCGGAGGGGCCGCGCGGGGAGGGGCGGGACGAGCGGTGCCGGGCCGGAGCGGGAGGGCTACGACGGCGTCGGCGGCATCAACAGCTGGGACAGCTGGAACAGCGACAGCGAGCCTGGACAGCGCTGCGGAACCCACGGCGGGTCGCGTGCATCGCTGAGTTCGCTGGCATGCCATCAAGGAGAACCGGAGAGCCGACCGGTGTCAACCCAATGCCCGGTTTGGCGGCAATGTTTCACCTCATCCGGTTACTCCGACCGGAGAAAGGTTTTAGCTCCCCGTAGCGGGGACAGGTGGCGCAACAACCGTGCTGCCAAACGTGGGCGCGGCACCGTGACCCGAATGTGATCTTGGTCGCTTCAGTGATCGAATCGCAACGTGTCCGAGCTCGCGACAGTTTGTCTCCATGGCGAGCGCGGAGGCGGTAGCGCCCATGGCATATGTCAGGTTTTTGGTGATTTGAACACTTAACGCTTACGGTTGGTGCCGCAGGGTGAATACCGAGGCCAATAGCAGATCCGGGCTTGACCAGCCAGAGCTACACGCTTGTAATTTCACCCGTGTCGTTCGGCCGATTCGGTAACGGCCGCATCACGGGACGCAAGAGACAGACGAGGGGCGCAGATGACCGAGCTGTTCCAGCAACTGCTGGTCGAGGACGCGGACGAAGAGCTCGGCTGGCAGGAGCGCGCGCTGTGCGCCCAGACCGACCCCGAGTCCTTCTTTCCCGAGAAGGGTGGATCGACCCGCGAGGCGAAGAAGGTCTGTCTCGCCTGCGAAGTCCGGTCCGAGTGCCTGGAGTACGCCCTCTCGAAGGACGAGCGGTTCGGCATCTGGGGCGGCCTCTCCGAGCGCGAGCGCCGCCGCCTGAAGAAGGCCGCGGTCTGACCCGGGCCCACCACGCACGACATCACGGCCCGCCTCCTGCACCCGCAGGCGGCGGGCCGTCGCCGTACCCGCGAGGCAACACCGCCATGCCTCGGGCCCACCCGGAATCCGCGCCGGCCGCTACCCGCTCGCGCCCTCGTTCAACCGCTCCGCGCCACCCCGGTTACCCCTACCGTTAGTGTGGGGCCCCGTCCGAGACGCGCCAACGACCCGACAGAGCGCGCGTGTACACCGATGCAGCCCCCGGGGGGACGTCCCCCGGACCCGGCCGGAGGGCCCGTACCTCGATGTCCGTGCACAGCCAATCAACGGCGCCGTACGCGGCCGCCGCCGCCCCCGAGTTCCCCCGGCATGTCGTCACCGCCGTGCTCGTCTCCCACGACGGCGCACGCTGGCTGCCCGACGCGCTCGCCGGACTGCTCGGCCAGGAACGCCCCGTACAGAACGTCATCGCCGCCGACACCGGCAGCGCCGACGACTCCGCGCGCCTGGTCACCGAGGCCCTCGGCGCCGACCGCGTCCTGCACCTGGCGCGGCGTACGAGCTTCGGCACCGCCGTCGACGAGGCGAGCCGCACGGCCGGCGTCCTCACCCCGGACGACCTGCCCTACCTGAAGCGGCCCAGCGGCTGGGACCCGGTCACCCGGACCTGGCACGACGAGGCGTACGAGATGCCCGAGCTGCCGCACGGCGAGCCGGTGCAGTGGCTCTGGCTGCTCCACGACGACTGCGCGCCCGCGCCCGACGCCCTCGCCGAGATGCTGCGCGTCGTGGACAACGACCGGCACGCCGCGATCGTCGGCCCCAAGCTGCGCGGCTGGTACGACCGCCGCCAGCTCCTCGAAGTCGGCGTCTCCATCGCCAACAGCGGCCGCCGCTGGACCGGACTCGACCGCCGCGAGCAGGACCAGGGCCAGCACGACCAGGTCCGCACCGTCCTCTCCGTCTCCACCGCCGGCATGCTCATCCGGCGCGACGTCTGGGAAGAGCTGGGCGGCTTCGACCGCAGGCTCCCGCTCATGCGCGACGACGTCGACCTGTGCTGGCGCGCCCACATGGCCGGCCACCGGGTCCTCGTCGCCCCCGACGCCGTCCTGCGGCATGCCGAGGCGTCCGCGCGGGAACGCCGCCCCATCGACTGCGCCGGCCGCCACATCGCCAGCCCGCACCGCGTGGACAAGGCGGGCGCCGTCTACACGATGCTCGTCAACGCGCGCGGCAAGAAGCTGCCCTGGGTCATGCTCCGGCTCGTCCTCGGCACCCTGCTGCGCACCCTCGCCTACCTCGTCGGCAAGGTCCCGGGCCAGGCGCTCGACGAGGTCACCGGCCTCCTGAGCACCCTGCTGCGCCCCGGCCGCATCCTGGCCGCCCGCCGCGCCCGGGGGAAGGGCGCGGTCGACGCCGCCGAACTGCGCGGACTCTTCCCCGCACCCGGCGCCACCGTCCGCGCCACCGTCGAACAGGTCGCCGGGAACTTCGGCGGCGGCTCCGACGCCGACGCCGGCGGCTCCCGGCACGGCGCCGTCGAGTCCGGACCGGGCGGCGACGACGCCGACTACCTGGAGATCGACCAGTTCGCCCGGCTGAAGAAGGTCGGCCGCAAGCCGGGACCGGTCCTCTTCGCCCTGCTCCTCCTGGTCTCCTTGGTCGCCTGCCGCGACCTCATCGGCGGCGGCGCGCTGGCCGGCGGCGCCCTGCTGCCCGCCCCCGGCGACGTCTCCGACCTGTGGGCGCGTTACGCGGACGGCTGGCACACCGTCGGCACCGGCGGCACCCAGACCGCCCCGCCCTACCTCGCCGTCATCTCGGCCCTGTCCGCGCTGTTCCTCGGCTCCACCGGCTTCGCGCTCACCCTGCTGCTCGTCTGCTCGGTCCCGCTCGCCGGACTCACCGCGTACTTCGTCACCCGCCCGCTGCTTCCCTCCCGGCTGCTGCGGGCCTGGGCGAGCGTCGCGTACGCCTTCCTGCCCGCCGCGACCGGCGCCCTGGCGACCGGCCGCCTCGGCACCGCCGTGCTGGCCGTCCTGCTGCCGCTCATCGCGCGCACCGCCGTCTCCGCGCACGGCATGCGCGGAGACGGCGGCGCCCGCGGCAGCTGGCGCGCCACCTGGGCGTACACCCTGCTCCTCACCCTCGCCATGGCGTTCACGCCGATCGTGTGGCCGCTCGCCGCGGTCCTCGGGCTCGGCGTCCTGGCGCTGCGGCGCGGCGACATCACCGCGTACGCGCTCCGCTTCCTCGCCGCCGTCGGCACCCCGGTCCTGGTCCTGGCGCCCTGGTCGCTCTCGCTGCTGAGCAGCCCGTCCGCGTTCCTGAGGGAAGCCGGACTGGAGACCGGTACGGGCTCCGCCTCCGCGCTGGACCTCCTCGGCATCAGCCCCGGCGGGCCCAAGGCGGCGGGCGGCGTCCTGCTCCTCGGCATCGTGCTCGCGGCGCTGGCCGCCCTGCTGCGCGGGGAGCGCCGGTTCGCCGTCCGGACCGCCTGGGTCGCCGCCCTGGTCTCCCTCGCGTTCGCCGGGCTCGCCAACGGCTCCGGCTGGGCCGGCCCCGCCACGCTGGTCTACGGCGCCGCCCTCATCGCCGCCGCGCTCGTCGGCGCGGACGGCGCCCGCATCCGCGTCGCCGAACTCAGCTTCGGCTGGCGCCAGCCGGTCGCCGCACTGATCGCCCTCGCGGCGGGCCTGGCCCCCGTGCTGGCCGCCGCCGGCTGGATGATCGGCGGCGCGGCGGGCCCGCTGGAACGCCGCGACCCGGTCCAGGTGCCCGCGTTCGTCGCGGAGGAGAGCGGCACCCGCGACCAGCCGCGCACCCTGGTCCTGGGCGGCACCTCGTCCGCCTCCGTCGACTACACCCTCGTCCGGGGCTCGGGCGCGCGGCTCGGCGACGCGGAGCTGGCCGAGGCGCAGGGCGGCAACAGCCACCTCGACAAGGTCGTCGCCAACCTGGTCGCCGGCTCCGGCGCCGACCAGGGCAGCCAGCTCAGCGGCTTCGCGATCCGCTACGTCCTCGTGCGCGACGGAGCGCCCAAGCAGATGAGCCGGGTGCTCGACGCCACCCCGGGCCTGAGCCGGCTCAGCCAGCTCGACGGCAGCGCCCTGTGGCGGGTGGACCGGCAGGTCGCCCGGATCATGATCGTCCCGTCCGCCGCGGGCGACGAGCCGCTTCCCGTGGGCTCGCAGCCCGTCGAGGCGCACACCAAGATCCCGGCGGGCGGCTCCGGCCGGGTGCTGCGGATCGCCGACGCGGCCGACCCCGGCTGGCAGGCCACGCTCAACGGGCGCGCGCTGACCGCCAAGACCGTCGACGGCTGGGCCCAGGGCTTCGAACTGCCCACCGAGGGCGGCACCCTGGACCTCACGTACGAGGAGCCCTTCACCCACACCGTGTGGATCTGGGCGCAGATCGCGCTCGCCGTGGTCCTCGTGGTCATGGCCCTGCCCGGCCGCCGCCGCGAGATCGACGACGACCTGCCGGAGGAGGCCGAGGCGGTCGCCGCCGAACCGGTCGCCGGAGAGGGCCGCCGCGCCCGCAGGCTGCGCGCCGCCGCCCTGGCCGAGAGCGAGGCCGCCGAGGGCGCCCGCGAGCAGCAGGAGGCGGAGGGCGCCCCGGGCCCGGACGAGACCGGCGAGCAGCCCGCGTACGTTCCCGCCCAGCAGAGCGCCGAAACCGACGCCGCGGCCACGGAGGACGACGACAACGTCTTCGTACCGCAGCAGCAGTACGGCGACTGGGGCGACGGCCAGGGCCAGTACCAGGACCCGGCCTATGCGCAGTACCAGGACGGCTCTCCGTACCAGGACGGCGGTCAGTACCAGGACCCGCAGTACGCCGAGGGGCAGCAGCAACCGGAGACCGGCGGCTACGACCCGTACGGCTATCCGCAGTACCAGGAGGGCCAGTACCAGGACGGCCAGTACGCGGCCCCCTACGACCCGCCCGCGTACGACCCGCAGTCCTATGACCCGAACGGGTACGGCCCCGAGGCCGGGCAGTACGGCGAGCAGCACCCGTACGACCCGCAGCACCCCGAGAACCCCGCCCCGGGCCAGAACCCGTGGCCGACCGGCAACGCATCGCGAGGCGAGTCCGAGTGAAGTCCACCAGCGCCCTGTCCCTCATCGCCGGAGCGGTCGCCCTGGCCGCCGTCACCGGGTTCGCCGCGCTCAACGAACCGTCCGGTGGCAACACGGCCGAAGCGAAGACGGCCGCACGGCTGCCCGTCGAACGCACCAGCCTGCTCTGTCCGGCGCCCGGCCTGTCCGACCTCTCGGAGACGGCCTACACGGCCTTCACGCCCTCCGGCACGAGCGGCGGCTCCGCCACGGCCGGCACCGCCGAGCTGCTGTCCTCCGCGAAGGACGGCGAGGCGACCGCCGACGAGAAGTCCGACGACAAGGACAAGAAGGGCACGAGCAAGAAGGACAAGGCGGACAAGCCGGTGGTCTCCCTCAAGGAGCCCGGCAAGCCCGCCACCGGCGAGGCGTCGGGCGCCGACTCACCCGCCCTCATCGGCACCGCGACCGGCCGGTTCGCCCCCGGCTGGACCGCCCAGCAGACCACCACCATCGAGGCGGGCGACGGCCGCGGCCTGCTCGGCATCAGCTGCACCACGCCCGACACCGACTTCTGGTTCCCCGCGGCCAGCACCGCCAAGTCCCGCGAGGACTACGTCCACCTCACCAACCCGGATGACACCGCCGCCGTCGCCGACATCGAGCTGTACGGCCCGGACGGCTCCCTCAAGTCCGACGTCGGCGAGGGCATCACGGTCCCGGCGGGCTCCGGCGTCCGGGTCCTGATCTCGACGCTCACGAGCAAGGCCGCCGACGACGTCACCGTCCACGTCACCACCCGTACGGGCCGGGTCGGCGCGGCTGTCAGGGCGGCGGACGACGAGACCGGCAGCGACTGGCTCACCGCCTCCGCCGAACCGGCCGGCACGGTCGTGCTGCCCGGCATCCCGGCCGACGCCACCTCGGTACGCCTGGTGGCCTTCGCCCCCGGCGACGACGACGCCGACCTCGGCCTGAAGCTGCTCGGCAAGACCGGCGCCGTCACCCCGGCCGGCCACGAGGAACTGCACGTCAAGTCGCATATGACCGCCGGGATGGACCTCAAGGACATCACCCGCGGCGAGGCGGGCTCGCTGATGCTGGTGCCCACCGAGAAGGGCAAGGCCACCCCGGTCGTCGCAGCCCTGCGCGTGGTCCGGGGCAAGGGCGCCAAGCAGGAGGTGGCCTTCATCCCGGCGACCGGCCCGGTGGGCGCACGCGCGACCGTCGCCGACAACCGGTCCAAGGGCTCGGTGCTCTCCCTCACCGCCCCCGGCGCCGCCGCGACCGTCAAGGTCACGGCGTCGGCCGGCAGCGGGGGCGGTACGCCGGTCAGCAAGACGTACAAGATCGCGGCGGGCACGACCACGGCGGTCACCCCGCCCGTGCCGACGGGCCTCAAGGGCACCTACGCCCTGACGGTCGAGACCCGGTCGGGCGGCCCGGTCCACGCCGCGCGCACACTCACCGAGACGGTGGACGGCATCCAGATGTTCACGGTGCAGACGCTGCCGGACGACCGGGGCACGGTGGAGGTCCCGGCGGCCCAGCAGGACCTGTCGGTGCTGGACGACTGAGCAGGGCTGCGGGGACGGCCGAGGGGGCCGCTACTCCTGGCCGTAACGGGGGTCCACGGACTCGGGCGCCAGCCCCAGCAGCTCCGCGACCTGCTCGACCACGATCTCGTGGACGAGCAGGGCGCGCTCGTCACGGCTCTTGGTACGCAGCTCGACCGGGCGCCGGTAGACGGTGATGCGGGCGGGCCGGCCCTTCTCGGCGGAGACCGCGTCGCCCAGCGGAACGGTCTCCTCCGCCGTCTCCGGCACCTCCAGGACGACGAAGTCGACCTCCGTCAGCTGCGGCCAGCGCCGCTCCAGCCGCTCCACCGAGTCCTGGACGAGATCGCGGAAGTTGTCCGCGCGGCTCGTGGAAAGCGGCACCTGCGGCGGGGCGACGGGCCCGCGCATACCGCGGCCGTGTCGGTCCCGGCGCCGCGGACGCGGCTCGGACGGGCTGGGCGGTACGGAACTGTCCATCACCGACGCAGCCTAACCCTCGAAGGCCCGCCCCACCGGGCCCACACCGCCCTGTCCGCTCTTGAGCGATCCGGCCACACAGGAGCCCGTTTCCGGCCCCGCTCGCGACCGCCGGACCGACGCCTTGTGAAAGGTTCGCGGCAGAGCGGTGACCGGAATCATCGCCGTGAGAGCCCTCGGCCCTCTCCTCCCGCGCAGGTCAGGGGAGTTGCCCGGAGGGTGCGTGTGCCGGACGTCACAGGGCGACACGGAGGGGTGAGCCGGGGGAGAGTCGTCGCAGCCCGCTCAAGAGTGCGGTACCGTCCAACATCGTGAGCCCTGTACGTCGCTGTTCGCGCACCGCGTGCGGCCGCCCTGCCGTCGCGACACTGACGTACGTCTATGCCGACTCGACTGCGGTCCTCGGCCCGCTCGCCACCTACGCCGAGCCCCACTGCTACGACCTCTGTGCCGAGCACAGCGAGCGGCTGACCGCGCCACGCGGGTGGGAGGTCGTCCGGCTCTCCGACCCCTCCGCGCCCAGCCGCCCCAGCGGCGACGACCTGGAAGCCCTGGCCAACGCCGTACGGGAAGCCGCGCGTCCGCAGGAGCGCGGCGACGGCGCCCAGGGAGGCGGCCGCCGGACCGCCGACCCGATGGAGGTGGCCCGCAGGGGTCACCTCCGCGTCCTGCGCTCACCCGACTCCTGAGGGACCGCGGGCCGCCGGGTACGTTGGGCGGTCCGAAGCAACCCCCAGGAGGACCGGCCGGTGACCGCAGACCTGTCACAGCTCGTGAAGGCGTACGACGTGCGCGGAGTCGTGCCCGACCAGTGGGACGAGGAGCTGGCCGCACTCTTCGGGGCCGCCTTCGTCGAGGTGACCGGCGCGGACGCGATCGTGATCGGCCACGACATGCGCCCCACCTCCCCGGCCCTGTCCGGGGCGTTCGCCCGGGGCGCGGCGGGACGAGGCGCCGACGTCACGCTGATCGGCCTCTGCTCGACGGACCAGCTGTACTACGCGTCCGGGGCGCTTGACCTGCCCGGCGCGATGTTCACCGCCTCGCACAACCCCGCGCAGTACAACGGCATCAAGATGTGCCGGGCGGGCGCGGCGCCGGTCGGCCAGGACACCGGCCTGGCCGAGATCCGGACGCTGGTGGAGGAGTGGTCCGAGAAGGGCGCCCCCGAGCCGGTCGCGACCCCGGGGAAGGTCACCGGCCGCGACACCCTCACGGACTACGCCGCCCACCTCCTCTCCCTGGTGGACCTGACGGAGATCCGCCCCCTCAAGGTCGTCGTGGACGCGGGCAACGGCATGGGCGGCCACACCGTCCCCACCGTCTTCGCCGGGCTGCCCGTGGACCTCGTCCCGATGTACTTCGACCTGGACGGCAGCTTCCCGAACCACGAGGCCAACCCCCTGGACCCGGCCAACATCGTCGACCTCCAGGCCCGCGTCGTGGCCGAGGGCGCCGACCTGGGCCTCGCCTTCGACGGCGACGCGGACCGCTGCTTCGTGGTGGACGAACGGGGCGAGGGCGTCTCCCCGTCAGCGATCACCGCCCTGGTCGCCGCCCGCGAACTGGCCCGCAACGGCGGCCGGGGCACGATCATCCACAACCTGATCACGTCCCACTCGGTCCCCGAGGTCGTACGCGAACACGGCGGCACCCCCGTCCGCACCAGGGTCGGCCACTCCTTCATCAAGGCCGAGATGGCCGCCCACGGCGCGATCTTCGGCGGCGAGCACTCGGCCCACTACTACTTCCGCGACTTCTGGAACGCCGATACGGGCATGCTCGCCGCCCTCCACGTACTCGCCGCCCTCGGCGGCCAGCCGGACCCCCTCTCGTCCTTGGTGGCCCAGTACGACCGCTACGCCGCGTCGGGCGAGATCAACTCCACGGTGACCGACCAGAAGGCCAGCACGGCCAAGGTGGCAACGGCCTTCACCCACGAGGAGACCGCCACCACGGACACCCTGGACGGCCTCACGGTGACGACCCCCACCTGGTGGTTCAACCTCCGCCCGTCCAACACGGAACCGCTGCTTCGCTTGAACGTGGAGGCGAAGGACGAGGAGACGATGAGGCGGGTACGGGACGAGGTCCTGACGCTGATCCGATTCAGCCCCGGCGAGAATCCCAGCCCCGCCGGCGTTTGAGGCGCGGGGTCCGGGGCGGAGCCCCGGTTTCGGGAAGGGGCGGGTAGGGGAACAGCCCCGCCGCAGGCGCAACGCACCGCACCCGCCCCCACCCCCACGACACGCCCCCACCCCACCCCGGCGGTAGGCTGACCCCGCCCCCAAAGGGCCCCAATCACAGACCGCCCGAAGGGAAACAACATGCCGCTCGAAGCCGGCCTCCTGGAGATCCTGGCCTGCCCCGCCTGCCACGCCCCCTGGACGACCAGACGGCAGCCGACACCCCGGAACTCATCTGCACCGGCACCGACTGCGGCCTCGCCTACCCGGTCCGGGACGGCATCCCCGTACTCCTCGTCGACGAGGCCCGCCGCCCCGCGTAACCGGCACAACCGGCTCAACCGGCGACAGCGGCCCGAAGCGGCCGCCCCGCACCCCGCACCGGAGGACCGCCCCATGCTCGACGAGTCGTTGCTCGACGCCCCCGACGCCCTGGCCCGAGCCGACCGCCGCGACCTGCTGCGCGGCGCCGCCGAGGCCGGGGCCCGGGTCCGCACCGCCGCCCGGCACGCGACGGAGGCCGGGATCACCGAGCTGAAGCCCGAGGGCCGCCCGCGCGCCGTCCTCGTCGCGGGCCCCGGCACCGCCGCGACCGGCGTCGCGGACCTGATCGCCGCCCTCGCCGGCGCCTCCGCCCCGGTCACCCGCATCCCCCCGACCGGCGTCGCCCCCGCCCCCGGCGCACTCCGCTGGACCCTGCCCGGCTGGGCCGGCTCCGTGGACCTGCTGCTCATCGCCACGGCGGACGGCTCCGAACCGGGCCTCGCCCTCCTCGCGGAGCAGGCGTACCGCCGGGGCTGCACGGTCGTGGCCGTCGCCCCGCTGCGCTCCCCGCTGCGGGAGGCCGTCCACGGGGTGCACGGCGTCGTCGTCCCGATGGCCTCCGCCCCGCACGGCGAGTACGACGCCGAGACGTCGGCCGCGGGCCCCGGCACCCTCTGGGCCCTGCTCACCCCGCTCCTCGCCCTGCTCGACCGCGTCGGCCTGGTCACCGCCCCCGCCGAAGCGCTCCAGAGCGTCGCGGACCGCCTGGACCGCACGGCGGAGCGCTGCGGCCCGGCCATCGCCACGTACAGCAACCCGGCCAAGACCCTCGCCTCCGAACTCGCGGACACCCTTCCGCTGATCTGGACGGAGGGCGAGGCGGCCGGCCCCGTCGGGCGCCGGTTCGCCGCGGTCCTGGCGGAGCTCTCGGGCCGCCCGGCCCTCGCCGCCGCACTCCCGGAGGCGCTTCCGGCGCACGGGGGACTGCTGGCGGGCGCGTTCGCCGCGGGCGCGGACCCGGACGACTTCTTCCGCGACCGCGTCGAGGAGTCGGAGCCCCTGCACGCCCGGGTGGTGCTGCTCCGCGACCGCCCGACCGGCGGTCTCAGCGCCGCCCCGGCCGCCCGCGAACTGGCCCTCGGCCACGACACCGCGATCAGCGAGCTGGAACCGGAGGAGGGCGGCACGCTCGAATGTCTCGCGGAGCTGCTCGCCGTCACCGACTTCGCCGCGGTCTACCTGTCGCTCGCCTCGTCGGCCGGTGCCTGAACACCTCGTACAACACCGCACACCGCCACACAAGGACTGATCCATGGACCGGCTCTCCAACACCGTGCGCCCGTATGCCTGGGGCTCGACCACCGCGATCCCCGCCCTGCTGGGCATCGCCCCCACCGGCGAGCCGCAGGCGGAGATGTGGATGGGCGCCCACCCGGGCGCCCCTTCCCGGATCACCCGCACCGAAACCGGCACCGCCACCGCCTCCGCCGAGCGGTCCCTCACCGACGTCATCGACGCGGACCCCGCCCGTGAACTCGGCCCGGCGACCGTCGAGAAGTTCGGCCCCCGCCTGCCCTTCCTCCTCAAGCTGCTCGCCGCGGGCGCCCCCCTCTCCCTCCAGGTGCACCCGAACCTGGACCAGGCCAAGGCGGGTTACGCGGACGAGGAGAGCCGGTCCGTGCCGATCGACGCCCCCCACCGCACGTACAAGGACGCCAACCACAAGCCCGAGCTGATCTGCGCGCTCACCCCCTTCGACGGCCTGTGCGGATTCCGCCGGCCCCTGGAGGCGGCCGAGGCGATGGAGGGCCTGGGCGTCGACTCCCTCAAGCCGTACGCGGACCTGCTGCGCGCCCAGCCCGAGGAGGCCGCCCTGCGCGAGGTCCTGACGGCGATCCTCACCGCTGACCCGGACGAGATGGCCGAAACGGTGACCGCCGCCGCGGCCGCCGCCGAACGGATCGGCGGCGCCTACGCCCCGTACGCCCGCATCGCCCACCACTTCCCCGGCGACGCCGGTGTCATCGCGGCCATGCTGCTCAACTACGTACGGCTCCAGCCCGGCGAGGCCCTGTTCCTCGGCGCCGGCGTCCCGCACGCGTACCTCGACGGCCTCGGCGTCGAGATCATGGCCAACTCGGACAACGTGCTGCGCTGCGGCCTGACGCCCAAGCACATCGACGTCCCCGAACTCCTGCGCATCGTCCGCTTCGAGGCGACCGACCCGGGCATCCTGCGTCCGGAGGCGTCCCCCTCGGGCGAGGAGCTGTACGAGACGCCGGTGGACGAGTTCCGCCTCTCCCGCTTCGACCTCTCACCCGGTGCCGCCCCCGCCGAACTGACCGCGCCCACGCCGCAGATCCTGCTGTGCACGGCGGGCGCCCCGAGCGCCGGCGACCTCGCCCTCGCGCCCGGCGAATCCGTCTTCGTACCGGCGGGCGAGCGGGTACATGTGTCCGGAGCGGGCACGCTGTTCCGTGCGACAGTGGTGGCCTGACGCACCGTCCGTGACGACGGCTGCAACAATGTGCCGCCACACCGCGGCCGTCGGAGCCGCAGACCGAAGAAGGGACACCAGGAACCCATGAGTGCGTCAGGCGGAACCAAGGCGATCGTGGCGGCACTCGGCGCCAACCTCGCGATCGCAGTGGCCAAATTCGTGGCGTTCCTGTTCAGCGGCTCCTCGTCGATGCTCGCGGAGAGCGTCCACTCGCTCGCCGACTCCGGCAACCAGGGCCTGCTGCTCCTCGGCGGCAAGCGGGCCCAGCGCGAGGCCACCCCGCAACACCCCTTCGGCTACGGCCGCGAGCGCTACATCTACGCCTTCCTCGTCTCCATCGTCCTGTTCTCCGTCGGCGGCATGTTCGCGGTGTACGAGGGCTACGAGAAGATCCGCCACCCCCACGAGCTGGAGGCGTGGTACTGGCCGGTCGGCGTCCTGGTCTTCGCGATCATCGCCGAGGGCTTCTCCTTCCGTACGGCGATCAAGGAGTCCAACGAGTCGCGCGGCTCGCTCAGCTGGACGGACTTCATCCGCCGCGCCAAGGCCCCGGAACTGCCCGTCGTGCTCCTCGAGGACTTCGGCGCGCTGATCGGTCTGGTCCTCGCCCTCGGCGGCGTCGGCCTGGCCCTCGGCACGGGCAACGGCGTGTGGGACGGCATCGGCACCCTGTGCATCGGCATCCTGCTGATCACCATCGCGCTCGTGCTGGCCGCCGAGACCAAGTCGCTGCTGCTCGGCGAGGCCGCCGGCACCGACCAGGTCGAGAAGATCAAGGCCGCGGTGGTCGACGGTGACACCGTCACCGGCATCATCCACATGCGTACGCTCCACCTCGGCCCGGAAGAGCTGCTGGTCGCCGCCAAGATCGCGGTGCAGCACGACGACACCGCCGACGAGGTCGCCAACGCCATCAACGCCGCCGAGTCCCGCATCCGCGCCGCCGTCCCGATCGCCCGGGTGATCTACCTGGAGCCGGACATCTACAACGCGGCGGCGGCAGCGGCCGGCGTCAACCCGGCCAAGGCCCCCGGCGGCACCCACACCGCCCTCGACTCGGAGACCCCCGGCGCGGAGACTCCCGGCCCGGAAGCCCCCGAGCCGGGAGCCGCCGAACCGTCCTCCGGGACGGCCGACACCCCGGCGGGCACGGAGGAGACCGGCCCGACGGAATCCGGCCACTGACCGCACCGGACCCGCCATCGCGTACCCGACACAGCCGCTCCCGCCCCGGACCCGTCCCGGTGGACTGGGAGCGGCTGCGCCGTTCGGTGTAGATTCGACGGCAGTGTCAGACGTCGCTGCTGATGGCGGTCGATCGGTCCGTACGCCGGACCGGCCGAGGGAGAGAGGGCCTCCGACGGACTGCGCTGCGAGCGCCCGGGCATTCGTGTGCCCGCCGCCGCAGAGCCGCCCTACCCACCCTCGACTCCACAACGAGGAGCAGCCCGTTATGACGACGGTCGCCAATCGACAGGACTTCAAGGTCGCCGACCTCTCCCTCGCCGCTTTCGGGCGGAAGGAGATCACTCTTGCCGAGCATGAGATGCCCGGTCTGATGTCGATCCGCAAGGAGTACGCCGCAGCGCAGCCGCTGGCGGGTGCCCGGATCACCGGTTCGCTGCACATGACCGTGCAGACGGCGGTGCTGATCGAGACCCTGGTCGCGCTGGGTGCCGAGGTCCGCTGGGCCTCGTGCAACATCTTCTCGACGCAGGACCACGCGGCCGCGGCGATCGCGGTCGGCCCGAACGGCACCCCCGAGGCCCCTGCCGGTGTTCCGGTGTTCGCCTGGAAGGGGGAGACGCTGGAGGAGTACTGGTGGTGCACGGAGCAGGCGCTGACCTGGCCGAACACGCCGACCGGTGGTCCGAACATGATCCTGGACGACGGCGGTGACGCCACCCTTCTCGTCCACAAGGGCGTCGAGTTCGAGAAGGCCGGTGCGGCTCCGGACCCGGCGACGGCGGACAGCGAGGAGTTCGCGCAGATCCTCACGCTGCTGAACCGGACGCTGGGTGAGTCGCCGCAGAAGTGGACGCAGCTGGCCTCCGAGATCCGTGGCGTGACGGAGGAGACCACGACCGGTGTCCACCGCCTGTACGAGATGCACCGCGACGGCACCCTCCTCTTCCCCGCGATCAACGTGAACGACGCGGTGACGAAGTCGAAGTTCGACAACAAGTACGGCTGCCGGCACTCCCTGATCGACGGCATCAACCGCGCCACCGATGTCCTGATCGGCGGCAAGACCGCCGTGGTCTGCGGCTACGGCGACGTCGGCAAGGGCTGCGCGGAGTCGCTGCGCGGCCAGGGTGCTCGGGTGATCATCACGGAGATCGACCCGATCTGCGCGTTGCAGGCGGCGATGGACGGGTACCAGGTCGCGACCCTCGATGACGTCGTCTCGCAGGCGGACATCTTCGTCACGACGACGGGCAACAAGGACATCATCATGGCCTCGGACATGGCCAAGATGAAGCACCAGGCGATCGTCGGGAACATCGGTCACTTCGACAACGAGATCGACATGGCCGGTCTGGCGAGGATCGACGGCATCGTCAAGGACGAGGTCAAGCCGCAGGTCCACACGTGGACGTTCCCCGACGGCAAGGTCCTGATCGTGCTCTCCGAGGGCCGTCTGCTGAACCTGGGCAACGCGACGGGCCACCCCTCGTTCGTCATGTCGAACTCGTTCGCGGACCAGACGCTGGCCCAGATCGAGCTGTTCACGAAGCCGGAGGAGTACCCGACCGACGTGTACGTGCTGCCCAAGCACCTGGACGAGAAGGTCGCCCGCCTCCACCTCGACGCGCTCGGCGTGAAGCTGACGACGCTCCGCCCGGAGCAGGCCGCGTACATCGGTGTCGAGGTCGAGGGCCCGTACAAGCCGGACCACTACCGCTACTGATCCCCCCACCGGCCCGGAACCGGCCGGACCTCGAACGGTCCGGCCGATCCGGTCCGGTGCCGGGCGCTCAGCGCGGCCCGGGCCGATCAGCAGCAGCGACGAACGCAGGCCCCCGCACCCCCGTGTCGGGGGCCTGCGCCGTACCGCACCCGCACGAGCCGAGGACTCGAAGGACCCCATGCCCCGCGGCCGATATTCGCTCCACGACGTCCACGACCACACCCCTCTCGGCGAAGAACACTTCCACTGCGCACCCGGCCCGTCCGGCTGGCGCTACATCTCCCAAACGACCGCCCCGTCCGGCAGTCACCTGGGATCCGTCGACCTCACCCTCGATGAACTCGGCCGCCCCCTCCGACTCGAACTCCATTCCGCCGACTGGCAGGTCCGCGGTGCCGCCCTGGAGGGCCTCACCTGGGTCCGTACCGACCCGACGGGCACGCACGCCACCGAAGGCAACGTCCGCGCCCACGCCTTCAACGGCACTTCCCCCGCTTTCCTCGTCGCGACCGCTCGTCTGCTGCGCCTCACCCCCGCCTCCCCCGAGACCCGCGTACGGGTCGTCACCTTCACGGACCCGGTCCTCGCCCCCCGTACCCTCGACCAGTCCTGGGCCCTGGTGAACAGTGAAGCGCACCCCACTGACAACGGCCCCCTGACGGTGGACGAGTACCAGGTCAGCGCCCTGGACACGGGCGAACGGCACACGATCCACCTCGCCGGCGACGTGGTGCTCGCCGCCCCCGGCATCGAGCTCGAAGACCTGGAATCCCCGCCTTCCGACCGCTGACCCTCAGGCGGCCGTACCGGTACTGGGGCGTACGGCATCTTCGACCGTTCGTACGCCGGTACGGGGCCTCTGAGCGAGCCCCGTACCGGCACCGGCCTGAGCGGTCTCCCACGCCCTGCGCACGTCCCGTACCTGCCGTTCATGCACCACGGCGCCCAAGTAGGCCGCGGCCGGGAGACCCGGCGGGGGCGGAACCCGGTGCGCGCGGCGATCTCCCCGCCGGGGCCCAGGCAGCGTCGTCCAGTGAGCCACCGGCGAAGGCCGGCCCCAGCGCCACCAGACCGAAGACCGCCCCGACCACGACGAGATCGATGGCCGGAGCCAGGGCACGACCGCGTCCCCGGTCACGAGTTCGCCCCACGTCGCTGACGCGCGACGTCACAGTCGTACGACCCGGTACGCACCCATGCCTGGAGCAGCAAGCCGACCATGGACCTCGATCTCTTCGTCCACTCCCACCGCGTCGGGTGGGACCGCCTGGACCATCCCCGCGCCGGGGACGTCGCCTGACGGGCGCGGAAGCCGACGAACTGGTCGACCTCTACCAGCGCACGGCGACCCATCCCTCCCTGATCCGGTCCAGCCCCCCGGACCCGCTGCTCGTCGGCCTGATCCTTCCGCACGGGCTGCTGGAGCTGACGGCCGTCTTCGTCGCCGCCGGCACGGGTCTGCGCCTCGGCTGGACCGGCCTGGCACTGGTGCTGTTCGTCTCCGGGGTGATCGAAGCCTTCGTGGCCCCGTCCGGCCTGCCGACCTGGGCCCTCAATGCGGTCGAACGAAGCGCCGAGGTGCCGACCGCCGCCTGATGTGCATCCGGCGTTCCTGACCTGCTAGCCTCCTCTTCGCCCCAAAAAACCGTTGACACGGCGAACTGGGGGAGGTAGATTTAAACGGTTGCCTCGAACTGGACAAGTTCGGGTTCAGCCAGCTAATATCTAGCTCGCTCTCGCCGGAAATCGAATTTCCGCAGAGCCATTCGATTCCCACCTTCTGAAGTCGAAGCCGATTAGGTTCGGTCGAAACGCTTCTGATAAAGTCGAATCAGCCGAAAGGCAAGGCCACTTCAACGGCCGCCGGAATCAAATTCGAACCGGAAACGGAACGAAATGAGTCTGGTAAGGTTGGAACCGCCGAAAGGCAAAAAGAAAGACCCGCTTCGACCGGGAATCGGACACGAAAGAGTCTGATAGAGTCGGAAACGCAAGACCGAAGGGAAGCGCCCGGAGGAAAGCCCGAGAGGGTGAGTACAAAGGAAGCGTCCGTTCCTTGAGAACTCAACAGCGTGCCAAAAGTCAACGCCAGATATGTTGATACCCCGGCCTGCTTCGGCAGGTTGGTGGTTCCTTTGAAAAGTCCTGCACGGTCCTTAGGGTCCGGGTAGGCGAAACACAGCGAGGACGCAGTGGACGACGGGTCTTATTCCGACCCTGGTTGTTCCGCTCTCGTGATGTGTCTCCCGATTACGGGAAAACATTCACGGAGAGTTTGATCCTGGCTCAGGACGAACGCTGGCGGCGTGCTTAACACATGCAAGTCGAACGATGAAGCCCTTCGGGGTGGATTAGTGGCGAACGGGTGAGTAACACGTGGGCAATCTGCCCTTCACTCTGGGACAAGCCCTGGAAACGGGGTCTAATACCGGATAATACTTTCTTCCTCCTGGGAGAAGGTTGAAAGCTCCGGCGGTGAAGGATGAGCCCGCGGCCTATCAGCTAGTTGGTGGGGTAATGGCCTACCAAGGCGACGACGGGTAGCCGGCCTGAGAGGGCGACCGGCCACACTGGGACTGAGACACGGCCCAGACTCCTACGGGAGGCAGCAGTGGGGAATATTGCACAATGGGCGAAAGCCTGATGCAGCGACGCCGCGTGAGGGATGACGGCCTTCGGGTTGTAAACCTCTTTCAGCAGGGAAGAAGCGAAAGTGACGGTACCTGCAGAAGAAGCGCCGGCTAACTACGTGCCAGCAGCCGCGGTAATACGTAGGGCGCAAGCGTTGTCCGGAATTATTGGGCGTAAAGAGCTCGTAGGCGGCTTGTCACGTCGGTTGTGAAAGCCCGGGGCTTAACCCCGGGTCTGCAGTCGATACGGGCAGGCTAGAGTGTGGTAGGGGAGATCGGAATTCCTGGTGTAGCGGTGAAATGCGCAGATATCAGGAGGAACACCGGTGGCGAAGGCGGATCTCTGGGCCATTACTGACGCTGAGGAGCGAAAGCGTGGGGAGCGAACAGGATTAGATACCCTGGTAGTCCACGCCGTAAACGTTGGGAACTAGGTGTTGGCGACATTCCACGTCGTCGGTGCCGCAGCTAACGCATTAAGTTCCCCGCCTGGGGAGTACGGCCGCAAGGCTAAAACTCAAAGGAATTGACGGGGGCCCGCACAAGCAGCGGAGCATGTGGCTTAATTCGACGCAACGCGAAGAACCTTACCAAGGCTTGACATACACCGGAAAGCATCAGAGATGGTGCCCCCTTGTGGTCGGTGTACAGGTGGTGCATGGCTGTCGTCAGCTCGTGTCGTGAGATGTTGGGTTAAGTCCCGCAACGAGCGCAACCCTTGTTCTGTGTTGCCAGCATGCCCTTCGGGGTGATGGGGACTCACAGGAGACTGCCGGGGTCAACTCGGAGGAAGGTGGGGACGACGTCAAGTCATCATGCCCCTTATGTCTTGGGCTGCACACGTGCTACAATGGCCGGTACAATGAGCTGCGATGCCGCGAGGCGGAGCGAATCTCAAAAAGCCGGTCTCAGTTCGGATTGGGGTCTGCAACTCGACCCCATGAAGTCGGAGTTGCTAGTAATCGCAGATCAGCATTGCTGCGGTGAATACGTTCCCGGGCCTTGTACACACCGCCCGTCACGTCACGAAAGTCGGTAACACCCGAAGCCGGTGGCCCAACCCCTTGTGGGAGGGAGCTGTCGAAGGTGGGACTGGCGATTGGGACGAAGTCGTAACAAGGTAGCCGTACCGGAAGGTGCGGCTGGATCACCTCCTTTCTAAGGAGCATCTAGACCCTGTCAAAGGGGTCCAGAGCCACTACGTCGGCAAATGTTCGACGGTGGTCAGCTCATGGGTGGAACGTTGACTACTCGGCACGGCAAGTTGTTGACCGTTAGTACTGCTCTTCGGAGCGTGGAACATGGTCGGGAACGGGTCGGGTCGGGCACGCTGTTGGGTATCTGAAGGTACGGGCTCGTTTGAGTCTGTCCTTCGGTTGCCGGCCCCAGTGCAGCACCACGTTGTGGTGTGTGATGGGTGGCTGGTCGTTGTTTGAGAACTGCACAGTGGACGCGAGCATCTGTGGCCAAGTTTTTAAGGGCGCACGGTGGATGCCTTGGCACCAGGAACCGATGAAGGACGTGGGAGGCCACGATAGGCCCCGGGGAGCTGTCAACCGAGCTTTGATCCGGGGGTGTCCGAATGGGGAAACCCGGCAGTCGTCATGGGCTGTCACCCGCTGCTGAACACATAGGCAGTGTGGAGGGAACGAGGGGAAGTGAAACATCTCAGTACCCTCAGGAAGAGAAAACAACCGTGATTCCGGGAGTAGTGGCGAGCGAAACCGGATGAGGCCAAACCGTATGCGTGTGATACCCGGCAGGGGTTGCGCATGCGGGGTTGTGGGATCTCTCTTTTGCGGTCTGCCGGCCGTGAGACGAGTCAGAAACCGTTGGTGTAGGCGAAGGACATGCGAAAGGTCCGGCGTAGAGGGTAAGACCCCCGTAGCTGAAACATCAACGGCTTGTTTGAGAGACACCCAAGTAGCACGGGGCCCGAGAAATCCCGTGTGAATCTGGCGGGACCACCCGTTAAGCCTAAATATTCCCTGGTGACCGATAGCGGATAGTACCGTGAGGGAATGGTGAAAAGTACCGCGGGAGCGGAGTGAAATAGTACCTGAAACCGTGTGCCTACAAGCCGTGGGAGCGTCGCGCATCGAGCTTGCTCGGTGCGTCGTGACTGCGTGCCTTTTGAAGAATGAGCCTGCGAGTTAGCGGTGTGTAGCGAGGTTAACCCGTGTGGGGAAGCCGTAGCGAAAGCGAGTCCGAATAGGGCGTTTGAGTTGCACGCTCTAGACCCGAAGCGGAGTGATCTAGCCATGGGCAGGTTGAAGCGGAGGTAAGACTTCGTGGAGGACCGAACCCACCAGGGTTGAAAACCTGGGGGATGACCTGTGGTTAGGGGTGAAAGGCCAATCAAACTCCGTGATAGCTGGTTCTCCCCGAAATGCATTTAGGTGCAGCGTCGTGTGTTTCTTGCCGGAGGTAGAGCACTGGATAGGCGATGGGCCCTACCGGGTTACTGACCTTAGCCAAACTCCGAATGCCGGTAAGTGAGAGCGCGGCAGTGAGACTGTGGGGGATAAGCTCCATGGTCGAGAGGGAAACAGCCCAGAGCATCGACTAAGGCCCCTAAGCGTACGCTAAGTGGGAAAGGATGTGGAGTCGCAGAGACAACCAGGAGGTTGGCTTAGAAGCAGCCACCCTTGAAAGAGTGCGTAATAGCTCACTGGTCAAGTGATTCCGCGCCGACAATGTAGCGGGGCTCAAGCGTACCGCCGAAGTCGTGTCATTCCAGCATTAAGGGCCAACGCCTGCTGGGATGGGTAGGGGAGCGTCGTGTGCCGGGTGAAGCAGCCGTGGAAGCGAGTTGTGGACGGTTCACGAGTGAGAATGCAGGCATGAGTAGCGATACACACGTGAGAAACGTGTGCGCCGATTGACTAAGGGTTCCTGGGTCAAGCTGATCTGCCCAGGGTAAGTCGGGACCTAAGGCGAGGCCGACAGGCGTAGTCGATGGACAACCGGTTGATATTCCGGTACCCGCTTTGAAACGCCCAATACTGAATCAGGCGATGCTTAGTCCGTGAAGCCGGCCCGATCTCTTCGGAGTTGAGGGTAGTGGTGGAGCCGACGAACCAGACTTGTAGTAGGTAAGCGATGGGGTGACGCAGGAAGGTAGTCCAGCCCGGGCGGTGGTTGTCCCGGGGTAAGGGTGTAGGACGCACGGTAGGCAAATCCGTCGTGCATGAAGTCTGAGACCTGATGCCGAGCCGATTGTGGTGAAGTGGATGATCCTATGCTGTCGAGAAAAGCCTCTAGCGAGTTTCATGGCGGCCCGTACCCTAAACCGACTCAGGTGGTCAGGTAGAGAATACCGAGGCGTTCGGGTGAACTATGGTTAAGGAACTCGGCAAAATGCCCCCGTAACTTCGGGAGAAGGGGGGCCATCACTGGTGATAGCACTTGCTGCTTGAGCTGGGGGTGGCCGCAGAGACCAGCGAGAAGCGACTGTTTACTAAAAACACAGGTCCGTGCGAAGCCGTAAGGCGATGTATACGGACTGACGCCTGCCCGGTGCTGGAACGTTAAGGGGACCGGTTAGCTGCTCTTCGGGGTGGCGAAGCTGAGAACTTAAGCGCCAGTAAACGGCGGTGGTAACTATAACCATCCTAAGGTAGCGAAATTCCTTGTCGGGTAAGTTCCGACCTGCACGAATGGCGTAACGACTTCTCGACTGTCTCAACCATAGGCCCGGTGAAATTGCACTACGAGTAAAGATGCTCGTTTCGCGCAGCAGGACGGAAAGACCCCGGGACCTTTACTATAGTTTGATATTGGTGTTCGGTTCGGCTTGTGTAGGATAGGTGGGAGACTTTGAAGCGGCCACGCCAGTGGTTGTGGAGTCATCGTTGAAATACCACTCTGGTCGTGCTGGATGTCTAACCTGGGTCCGTGATCCGGATCAGGGACAGTGTCTGATGGGTAGTTTAACTGGGGCGGTTGCCTCCTAAAGGGTAACGGAGGCGCCCAAAGGTTCCCTCAGCCTGGTTGGCAATCAGGTGTTGAGTGTAAGTGCACAAGGGAGCTTGACTGTGAGACCGACGGGTCGAGCAGGGACGAAAGTCGGGACTAGTGATCCGGCAGTGGCTTGTGGAAGCGCTGTCGCTCAACGGATAAAAGGTACCCCGGGGATAACAGGCTGATCTTCCCCAAGAGTCCATATCGACGGGATGGTTTGGCACCTCGATGTCGGCTCGTCGCATCCTGGGGCTGGAGTCGGTCCCAAGGGTTGGGCTGTTCGCCCATTAAAGCGGTACGCGAGCTGGGTTTAGAACGTCGTGAGACAGTTCGGTCCCTATCCGCTGTGCGCGTAGGAATATTGAGAAGGGCTGTCCCTAGTACGAGAGGACCGGGACGGACGAACCTCTGGTGTGCCAGTTGTTCTGCCAAGGGCATGGCTGGTTGGCTACGTTCGGAAAGGATAACCGCTGAAAGCATCTAAGCGGGAAGCCTGCTTCGAGATGAGTATTCCCACCCTCTTGAAGGGTTAAGGCTCCCAGTAGACGACTGGGTTGATAGGCCAGATGTGGAAGCCCGGTAACGGGTGGAGCTGACTGGTACTAATAGGCCGAGGGCTTGTCCTCAGTTGCTCGCGTCCACTGTGTTAGTTCTGAAATAACGAACGGCCGTGTTGTTGCCCGGTTGGTTCTAATTTCATAGTGTTTCGGTGGTCATTGCGTTAGGGAAACGCCCGGTTACATTCCGAACCCGGAAGCTAAGCCTTTCAGCGCCGATGGTACTGCAGGGGGACCCTGTGGGAGAGTAGGACGCCGCCGAACTCCTTTTAGGAAGAGCCCCGTGCCCTTGTGGCACGGGGCTCTTTCGCGTTCTCGGCCAGAGCCTGGGTCCGGGTTCGGCCGTCGCTTCGGGCGACAGATATCGACTACTCACGGGGGCGGTAGATGCCCTCGTACTCGATCGGGTTCGGTCGTGCGCGCGTCGTAGACGAGGGACCCGGAGATATCGCTCGGCATCAGGTCGGGAGTGAGCTGCACCCACTTGGTGTCCAGTTCGAGCGAGCGGACGAGGGCGCGCATCCGTTCCTGGACGCCTGGTTCCAGCGGTCGGCTGCCGCGTGGGCCTTGCTCGAAGAGCGCTTCGGTGCGCGTCCTGCCGGGCTGTGACAGGTCGCGGTGGGCCGCCTCCCGGGGCGGGAGGCGGCCGGTTCCACGGGAGCGCCGACGTTCGCGCGTACCAGCAGTCGTGCTGCCGCGTCGCCCGCCCCCGGCGCGGTGTCAGTTCCTGTTGTCGAAGCCGGGCAGGCCCGCTGCCTTGGCCAGGTCGAGGTCGAGCGCTTCGCGGCGGATGCGCTGGTCCACGTAGAGAAGGGCCATGACGCCGGCGGAGAGCGGATACGTGATGGCGGCGGCGATCACGTCACCGATGGCGGAGACGATCAGGAACGGCCAGCCGAACTCGGTGGCTTCCCCGGAGAGGAAGGAGCTCAGCGTCCCGTCGTCCACGCCCACCGCGACGATGCCGAAGGGGATGCCGACCACAACACCCACGATGAGCGTCAGCAGCCAGGTCAGGGCGAGTACGCCGAACGTCCGCCACCAGGCGTCACGGACCAGCTTCGCGGAGCGCCGCATGGAGGCGGCGACCGACTGACGCTCCAGCATCAGCGCGGGGGCGGCCAGGCTGAAACGGACGGACAGCCAGAGGAAGACGGCTGTCGCGGCGAGCAGCCCGAGAAGTGCGAGACCGGCTCCCGCCGTGTCGCCGATCAGGAACCCGGGGAGGATGCCCGCGGTCATGATCGCTCCGCCCATGACGGCGAGCAGGAGGGTCAGGCCCAGCATGGGGAGCAGCCTGGGGCGGGCCTCGGCCCAGGCTTCGGACAGGGTGACCGGGCGGCCGAGCACCGAGCGGCTGATCACCACGGTCAGCACCGACGTGGTGAAGATCGTGGCCAGCATCGAGATCAGCAGGGCGGGGCGAGGTCGAGAAGGCTGTAGCGCAGCGATTCGGTGGCCTGGCGCAGCGCCTCGGAGCCGGTGGCGTTGCTGTCGACCGAGGGAGGGTCGGGCAGCAGATAGCGCTGGATGAGGAGGATGGCGGCCTGTGCGATCACGGAGACCGCTAGCGTGATGCCGAGGACCGTGCGCCAGTGGGCGCGCATGGTGGAGACGGCGCCGTCGAGGATCTCGCCGATGCCGAGCGGCCGGAGCGGGATGACGCCGGGCTTCGCGGCCGGCGGCGGGCCGCCCCAGCCGGCTCCGCGCGACGGAGTGCCCCAGGCGGAGCCCTGCTGCGGGCTCTTCCAGCCGGGGCCCGTGCCGGAACCAGGGCCGTGTGCCCGGCTGCCCCAGCCGGGGTTGGGCGGCGGGGCGGTGGGGCCGGTTCCGGTGGGGCTCGGAGGCGACCACTGGCCGGCGGGCGGCTGCTGGGCGGCCCAGGTTCCCGTGGGGGCGGTGTCGTCGGCCGGTTCGGAGGGGCGGGGGATGCCCTTGTCGGGGCGGTCCGTCGGCCGGTCCGCCGTTTCCCGGCCTGCCGTCTCCTGGTCCGCCGTCTCCCGGTCCGCCGTTTCCTGGCCTGCCGGGGCTCGGTGGTCCGTTGGGTGGCCGTTCGTCTGCTCGCCGTCGGAGGGGGCGGATCCGGGCGAGGCCCAGCCCGGAGTGTCGTTCATTGTCGCTCCTTCGCGGTCCTGTCCGCGCGGCGCGGCGTCAGGCTGGCAGCCATCGTGCCACGCGTCGTCGCCGTCCGGGCCAGGGCCTGTGACCGGCTCGTGCCTTCAGTACGGGTGGGTCACCGGGCAGACTGGATGGATGGCTGATCAGGACGCGCAATCGCCGGTGGGCAGCGGACCCGCCGGACTACCGTCAATACGCTGGGACGAGCCTCCGGAAGGCCCCGTGCTGGTGCTCCTCGACCAGAGGCGGCTGCCCGCGGAGGAGACGGAGCTGGTCTGCACCGATGTGCCGGCTCTGGTGGACGCGATCAGGACGCTCGCGGTACGGGGTGCTCCCCTGCTGGGGATCGCCGGTGCCTATGGCGTGGCCCTGGCCGCGGTGCGGGGCTATGACGTGGCGGAGGCCACCGGGCTCCTGGAGCGGGCGCGGCCCACCGCCGTGAACCTGGGATACGGCGTGCGCCGGGCCGCCGCTGCGTACTGGGCGGCGCTCGACAAGGGGCCGGGCAGGAGCGGGCGGGGGCGGCCGCGCTGGCGGAGGCCAGGGCGCTGCACCGGGAGGACGCCGAGGCCAGCGGGCGGATGGCCGGGCACGGGCTCGCGCTGCTGGACGAGCTGGTTCCGGGCGGGGGCCACCGGCTGCTGACCCACTGCAACACGGGGGCGCTCGTCTCCGGCGGTGAGGGCACCGCGTTCGCGGTGGCGCTCGGGGCCCACCGGGCGGGGCGGCTGCGGCGGCTGTGGGTGGACGAGACCCGTCCGCTGTTGCAGGGCGCCCGGCTGACCGCGTACGAGGCGGCGCGCAACGGCATGCCGTACAGCCTGCTCACGGACAACGCGGCGGGGTCGCTGTTCGCCGCCGGGGAGGTGGACGCCGTGCTGATCGGGGCGGACCGCATCGCCGCGGACGGGTCGGTGGCCAACAAGGTGGGGAGCTATCCGCTGGCGGTGCTCGCCAAGTACCACCACGTACCGTTCATCGTCGTGGCGCCGACGACGACCGTGGATCTGCTCACGGCGGACGGGGCTTCCATCACCGTGGAGCAGCGTCCCGGGCGGGAAGTGACGGAGTTCACAGCCCTGCCGCGTGGAGCGGGGGACGAGGAGCCGGGCGGGGTGCTCGTCGCCCCGGTGGGGACCCAGTCGTACAACCCCGCCTTCGATGTCACGCCGCCGGAGCTGGTCACGGCGATCGTCACGGAAGAGGGCGTAATCTCGCCGGTCACGGGGGCCGGGCTGGCAGAGCTGTGTGCCAGATCATCGCAGGTAACGATTAGCTAATGGGATGATGTCGTTTATGAAGGGACGCGTCCTTGTCGTCGACGACGACACCGCACTGGCCGAGATGCTCGGGATTGTGCTGCGTGGTGAGGGTTTCGAGCCGTCGTTTGTAGCGGACGGCGACAAGGCACTTGCTGCATTTCGAGAGGCGAAGCCGGACCTGGTCCTGCTCGACCTCATGCTGCCCGGCAGGGACGGCATCGAGGTCTGCAGGCTGATCAGGGCCGAGTCGGGTGTGCCGATCGTCATGCTCACTGCCAAGAGCGACACGGTTGACGTAGTGGTGGGCCTGGAGTCCGGGGCCGACGACTACATCGTCAAGCCGTTCAAACCGAAGGAGTTGGTGGCCCGGATCAGGGCACGTCTGCGCAGGTCCGAAGAGCCGGCCCCGGAGCAGCTGACCATCGGGGACCTGGTCATAGACGTCGCCGGTCACTCGGTGAAGCGGGACGGGCAGTCCATCGCCCTGACGCCGCTGGAGTTCGACCTGCTGGTCGCGCTCGCCCGCAAGCCGTGGCAGGTCTTCACCCGTGAGGTGCTCCTGGAGCAGGTCTGGGGCTACCGGCACGCGGCGGACACCCGTCTCGTCAACGTGCATGTGCAGCGGCTCCGCTCCAAGGTCGAGAAGGACCCGGAGCGGCCGGAGATCGTCGTGACCGTCCGAGGTGTCGGTTACAAGGCCGGACCGAGCTGACATGTCCCTGGGTAGCACTGCTCCGAAGCCCGGGGAGCCGGGAGTCCGTGCGGAGCGGGCTGCCGGTCCGGGGCACACGTCGTCTACCGTCGAGCGCTTCCTGCAGGGCGGCCGGTTGTTCCAGGACCGGGCGCCCGGCGGGCCGGTGCCGCGTCTGCTGATGCGCTGGGTGCGGCGTCCGCTGCTGCCCGCCGTGCGGCTGTGGCGGCGCAACCTCCAGCTGCGCGTCGTCGCGGGCACGCTGCTGATGTCGCTCGGAGTGGTGCTGCTGCTCGGCCTCGTCGTGATCGGGCAGGTGCGCAACGGCCTGCTCGACGCGAAGGGCAAGGCCGCCCAGACACAGGCCGCGGGCGGGTTCGCGGCCGCCCAGGAGAAGGCGAACGCGCCGCTCACCCCGGCCTCCGGCCAGGGAGACGACGCCGCGGACGGTACGACTGCCAACAACTCCTGGCGGACCGAACTCGTCGACCAGCTCGCCAGCGGTGGGAAGAACGCCTTCGACGTGGTGGCGCTCAGCGCCGACGAGGGCTCCCGCGCGCCGCGTGGTTCGGGGAAGGTCGAGACCGTGAGCATCCCGCTGAACCTCCGCGAGGCGGTGAACAAGGGCCCGGGGGCCTTCCAGACGTACTCGCTGATCCAGTACTCGAACGGGCGGGAGTCGCAGCCCGGCCTCATCGTCGGCAAGCGCCTCTACGACATCGACCGCGACCCGTACCAGCTGTACTACGTCTTCCCGCTCACGCAGGAGGAGAAGTCCCTGAACCTGGTCAAGGGCACGCTGGCGACCGCCGGCCTGTTCGTGGTGGTGCTGCTGGGCGCCATCGCCTGGTTCGTGGTGCGCCAGGTCGTCACCCCCGTACGCATGGCCGCGGGCATCGCCGAACGGCTCTCCGCCGGCCGGCTCCAGGAACGGATGAAGGTCACCGGCGAGGACGACATCGCCCGGCTCGGTGAGGCCTTCAACAAGATGGCGCAGAACCTCCAGCTGAAGATCCAGCAGCTGGAGGAGCTGTCCCGGATGCAGCGGCGGTTTGTCTCGGACGTCTCGCACGAGCTGCGTACGCCGCTGACGACGGTACGGATGGCCGCCGACGTCATCCACGAGGCGCGGGCCGACTTCGACCCCATAACGGCACGGTCCGCCGAGCTGCTGGGCGACCAGCTGGACCGCTTCGAGTCGCTGCTCTCCGATCTGCTGGAGATCAGCCGCTTCGACGCCGGCGCCGCCGCGCTGGAGGCGGAGCCGATAGACCTGCGGCAGGTGGTGCGCCGGGTGATCGGCGGCGCCGAGCCGCTCGCGGAGCGCAAGGGCACCCGGATCCGGGTCGTCGGCGACGAGCAGCCGGTGATCGCCGAGGCCGACGCGCGGCGCGTCGAGCGCGTCCTGCGCAACCTCGTCGTCAACGCCGTCGAGCACGGCGAAGGGCGCGACGTGGTCGTGCGCATGGGCGCGGCCGGCGGAGCGGTCGCCGTCGCCGTCCGGGACTACGGCGTGGGGCTGAAGCCCGGCGAGGCGACCCGGGTCTTCAACCGCTTCTGGCGGGCCGACCCGGCCCGGGCCCGGACCACCGGCGGCACCGGTCTCGGCCTCTCCATCGCGGTGGAGGACGCCCGGCTGCACGGCGGCTGGCTCCAGGCGTGGGGCGAGCCGGGCGGCGGTTCGCAGTTCCGGCTGACGCTGCCGCGTACGGCGGACGAGCCGCTGCGGGGCTCGCCGATACCGCTGGAGCCGGAGGACTCACGGCGCAACCGGGAGAGCCGGGAGCGGGCCGAGGAAGCCTCCACGGATGCCTCCGGGACGAACACCGCCACGGGCGGCGGGCACCGGCTGCTGGCCGTGCCCTCGCAGCACGCCGGTACGGGCCGCGCCCCGCTGCCGGGCCGGGCCGCCGTGCCGGCCAGGACCGCGCCCGCGTCGGTGCACCCGGCGGCCCTGCCGGGCAACGGCTCGCGGGTGGTGCCGCGCCCCTCGGAGGAGCGGCAGACCGGGCACAACGACTCTCCGGGGCGTGAACCGGGGCGGGAGGACACGATCCGTGAGGACTGACCGTCGTGAGGGCGGCCGTGGGCGTGCGGTGGGGGTGACCGTGCTCGTCGGGTGCGGCGCGCTCGTGCTGTCGGCGTGCGGCTCGATGCCCGTGTCCGGGGACATCAAGGCCGTCGACGCCTCGCAGCCCGGTGACTCCCAGGTGCAGGTGTACGCGGTCGCCCCGAGGGACGGCGCCACCCCGAACGAGGTGGTCGACGGCTTCCTGGAGTCGATGACCAGCGACGACTCCGACTTCCGGACGACGCGCAAATACCTCACCAAGGAGGCGTCGCGCCGGTGGAAGCCGAGCGCGGAGACCAGCGTGCTGGCCAAGGCGCCGAACCGGAGCGACCGCCCGGTCCACGACCACGACCGCACCACGACCGAGGTCACCTACACCCTCACCGGGGAGCAGGTGGCGACGGTCGACGCGCAGAACGCGTACCAGCCGCTCGTCCCGACGGACTTCTCCCGCACGCTCCACCTGGTGCGGGAGAAGACGCCGGACGGCAAGGAATGGCGCATCGACTCGGTGCCGGACGGCCTGGTGCTCGGCCAGTCCGACTTCAAGCGGCTGTACCGCTCGGTCAACAAGTACTACTTCGCGACCGGCCGGTCCGACGCGGAGGCCACCCTCGTCGCCGACCCCGTCTACCTCCGCAACCGCACCGACCCCTCGACCGGGATGGACACGGTGACGCAGGCGGTCCGCAGCCTGCTGCGGGGCCCGACCGACTGGCTGCGGCCGGCCGTCGCCTCGCGCTTCCCCAAGGGGACGGACCTCAGGAAGGGGGTCGTCTCGCTGACGCCCGACGACCGCAACGTCCTGAAGGTCCCGCTCGACAAGAACGCGGACGGGACCGGGCAGCGGGTCTGCCGGATGATGGCCTCGCAGGTCCTCTTCACCCTGCGGGACCTGACGTCCGCGCGGGTCGAGCAGGTGGAGTTGCAGCGTTCCGACGGTTCGCCGCTGTGCGTGCTCGACGCGGACCAGGCCGAGGCGTACGCGCCCGACGGCTCCTCGGGCGGACCCGACAGCCAGTACTTCGTGGATGCCAAGGGCCGGGTGGAGCGCATCCCGGGCAGCACCAGGGGCAGCGGCGAGCCGGAGCCGGTGGCCGGCCCCTTCGGCGACGGCGCGCTGAAGGTGAGCGCGGTCGGCGTGGCCCGGGACGAGCAGTCGGCGGCGGCGCTCTCCCAGCACAACGAGTCGCTCTACGTGGCCTCCATCGCCGCGGACGGCGAGCTTCCCGTACCGGCCCTGACGAGCAAGGCGGCCGACCCCGAGGACCGGCTGACGGCGCCCAGCTGGGACGGCCGGGGCGATCTCTGGGTCGCCGACCGCGACCCGGACGACTCCAGGCTGCTGAGGCTGCCCCACGGCACGGACAAGCCGCAGGAAGTGACCGTGCCGAGCCTGGGCGGCAGCCGTATCGCCGGGCTGCGGCTCTCCTCGGACGGGGTGCGCATAGCGCTGCTGCTGACGAAGGACGGCCACACGACGCTGAAGATCGGCCGGATCGAACGGCTCGGCCCGCAGGACGACGCCGAGGTGTCCGTGGTCGACCTGCGTCAGGCGGCGCCGCAGTTCGCCGACGTGACGGCCGTGTCCTGGTCCGGCCGCAGCCGCCTCGTGGTCGTCGGCAAGGAGCAGGGCGGCGTGCAGCAGGTGCGTTACGTCCAGGCGGACGGCTCGACGCCCTCCTCGGGCGTGCTGCCCGGGGTGAACCAGGTGCTGGCCATCGCCGCCGCCGACGACGAGCAGCTGCCGCTGATGGCGGACACCTTCGGTGACGGGATAGTGAAGCTGCTCCCCGGGGACAACTGGCAGACGGTCCTCAAGGAGGGCTCGGCGCTGGTCTACCCGGGCTGACACCGACGCCCTCCGGGGTTTTCCACAGGGGTGGCCCGACGGCTCCCGGAGGCGCACAGTTGAGGTGTGCGGGGGTGGTGGCGGGAGATCAGCGGGCTCGTCCTTCCGGTGTCCTGCGGCGGTTGCGGCAGGGCGCGGACGGAGCTGTGCGAGACGTGCGGCGTGCGGCTGTACGGCGGTGTGCCGCGCCGGGTGCGGCCTTCGCCGGAGCCGGCCGGACTGCCCGTGGTGCATGCCGCCGCCGGATACGAGGGCGCGGCGCGGGCGGTCCTGCTCGCCCACAAGGAACGCGGTGTGCTCGCGATGGCCCGTCCGCTCGGCCGGGCGCTCGCGGGTGCGGTACGGGCCGGAGCGGGGCGCGATCCGGACGGGCGGCCGCTGCTGCTCGTACCGGTGCCTTCCGCGCGCCGGGCGGTGGCGGCGCGCGGGCACGACCCGGCTCGGCGTATCGCACTGGCGGCGGCCGCCCAGCTGCGGCGGAACGGCGTCCCGGCGACCGTCGCCGCGGTGCTGCGGCAGCGGCGGGCGGTGGCCGACCAGTCGGGCCTGACAGCGGCGGAGCGCCGGGCCAATCTGGCCGGGGCGCTGGATGTGGCGGCCGGGGGTGGGCGGCTGCTCACCGCCGGACGGGTGGTGCTGGTGGACGACCTGCTGACCACGGGGGCCACGCTGGCCGAGGCGGCCCGGGCGCTCGACGCGGCCTGCGGGCGCGCGGGGTCCCGCGTGCGCGACGCGGCCGTGGTCGCGGCGTCCCCGCCGGCCTTCGACGCAGCATGTCCCGTCGGCCGGAAAATAAACCGGAACTGGAACTGAACTTGCATCGTTGCAGGTAGTGAGTGGGTAAAAAGACCTGAACGGAGGTACGTGCGAGTAGCGGGTGCCGACATCCGTCCCGGCAAGCTATGTTCGGTTGTGAGGAATGGTGAATGCCGGCCCTCGACGAATGCACCATCAGGTTTCGGGCAGGCGACCCACCAGTGGTTCGGAAACCTGAAATCCGGTGGGGTGAAACCCCGTCGGCTGGGGAGGAGGAGGTGGAAGTCACCTAGTCCGCGGTCCCGGCCATCATCGGGACCTGGTGCAAAAGGGAGATGCTCCGCCGCCGAGCGGAGCGATCCGGGAACGGAGTTCTGCGTGGACATCGTCGTCAAGGGCCGCAAGACCGAGGTGCCCGAGCGGTTCCGCAAGCACGTGGCCGAGAAGCTGAAGCTGGACAAGATCCAGAAGTTCGACGGCAAAGTGATCAGCCTCGACGTGGAGGTGTCCAAGGAGCCGAACCCTCGTCAGGCAGACCGCTCCGACCGGGTGGAGATCACGCTCCGCTCGCGTGGACCGGTCATTCGGGCAGAAGCGGCCGCAGGCGACCCGTACGCAGCGCTGGACCTGGCCACCGGCAAGCTGGAGGCCCGGCTGCGCAAGCAGCACGACAAGCGCTACAGCCGCCGGGGCTCGGGACGCATTCCCGCTGCCGAGGTCGGAGAGATGGTGCCGGACGCGGCATCCTTCAACGGTGACGGCGAGCTGATTCCCGACGAGTCGGCACAGTCCGTCCCCACCACCAGGATCGGTTCGCTCGAGGTGCAGGGCGAAGGACCGCTGGTGATGCGCGAGAAGACGCACGTCGCGGCGCCCATGTCGCTCGACCAGGCCCTCTACGAGATGGAACTGGTCGGACACGACTTCTATCTGTTCGTGGACAACGAGACGAAGGAACCCAGTGTCGTCTACCGGCGGCACGCCTACGACTACGGTGTCATCCACCTGAGGACCGACCCGCTGGCCGCCGACGAGGCGGGCGGCGCGGGCGGCGCACTCGGCGGCTGACGCCACTGTCGAGTGGTGCCCCTGGAGCGTCCGTACGCCCCCAGGGGCACCCGTCTGTCACCAAGTCATCACCGCACTGCCGTCCCGGCATGAAATCATGGCGGCCCAAGCCAATCGGTGTTCCGTGAACTGCCGTTGGCGGACCGTTCGTGAAATTCAGGCCGTGGCCTTCAGGGGGAGGAACGATGGCGGACACCTTCGGGCCCGTGCGCGACGCGAGTGATGCCGACGACGCCGCACGCGACCTCGGCGGTGCGGACCGGGACGGCGGCTACCGCAAGGAGCCCATCCGGGTCCTGGTGGTGGACGACCACGCGCTCTTCCGCAGAGGTCTGGAGATCGTCCTCGCGCACGAGGAGGACATCGAGGTCGTCGGCGAGGCCGGGGACGGCGCCGAGGCGGTGGACAAGGCGGCCGACCTGCTCCCGGACATCGTGCTGATGGATGTGCGGATGCCCCGGCGGGGCGGGATCGAAGCCTGCACGTCCATCAAGGAAGTGGCCCCCAGCGCGAAGATCATCATGCTGACGATCAGCGACGAGGAAGCCGATCTCTACGAGGCGATCAAGGCCGGGGCCACGGGGTATCTCCTCAAGGAGATCTCCACGGACGAGGTCTCCACGGCGATTCGCGCGGTCGCCGACGGGCAGTCCCAGATCAGCCCGTCCATGGCGTCGAAACTGCTCACCGAGTTCAAGTCGATGATCCAGCGCACCGACGAACGCCGACTGGTACCGGCGCCCCGGCTGACCGAACGGGAACTGGAAGTCCTCAAACTGGTCGCGACCGGCATGAACAATCGCGATATCGCGAAGCAACTGTTCATTTCCGAGAACACCGTGAAGAACCACGTCCGCAACATTCTGGAGAAGCTCCAGCTCCACTCCCGGATGGAAGCGGTCGTCTACGCCATGCGGGAGAAGATCCTGGAAATCCGGTGAGCCGGCGCGACGGCCGGCCCACCGGACGCGGTCAGGCCCGCAGGCGCGCGATCTCCGCCGCGAGCGGCCCGCGCAGCTCCGGAGCCTCCACCCGCTCCAGCCGGACGTCCGTGCAGCCGACCCAGGAGGCCGCCTCCACCAGGGCCTGAGCCATCGGCGCCACGGCCTTCGCGCCCGCCAGGGAGACCTGCCGGGCGATCAGCGTCGTCCCCTCGCGGGCCGGGTCGACCCGGCCCTGGAGTCGCCCGCCGGCCAGCAGGGGCATCGCGAAATAGCCGTGCACCCGCTTCTGCTTGGGCACGTACGCCTCCAGGCGGTGGGTGAAACCGAAGATCCGCTCGGTCCGCGCCCGCTCCCAGACCAGTGAGTCGAACGGCGAGAGCAGCGTCGTCCGGTGCCGGCCCCGGGGCTCGGAGGCCAGCGCCGCCGGGTCCGCCCAGGCCGGCTTCGACCAGCCCTCCACGGCCACCGGCACCAGCCCGGAATCCGCCACCACGGCGTCGAACTGCTCGCCCTTGAGGCGGTGGTAGTCGGCGATGTCCGCCCGGGTGCCCACGCCCAGCGACTGCCCGGCGAGCGCGACGAGGCGGCGCAGGCACTCCGCGTCGTCCAGGTCGTCGTGGAGGACGGTGTCGGGCAGGGCGCGCTCCGCGAGGTCGTAGACCCGCTTCCAGCCGCGCCGCTCGGTGCACACCACCTCGCCGTACATCAGAGCCCGCTCGACGGCCACCTTCGAGGCGGACCAGTCCCACCACTCCCCGCCGTTCTTCGCGCCGCCCAGCTCCGTGGCCGTCAGCGGGCCCTCGGCGGTCAGCTGCTTGATGACGGTGTCGTACGCGCCGTCCGGCAGGTCGTGGGACCACTGCGGCCGGGCCCGGTAGGCGCGCCGGCGGAACGCGAAGTGCGGCCACTCCTCGACGGGCAGGATGCACGCCGCGTGCGACCAGTACTCGAAGGCGCGGCCGCCCGACCAGTACGCCTCCTCGACGGTGCGCCGCCCGATCGCGCCCAGGCGCGCGTACGGGATCAGCTCGTGCGAGCGGGCCAGCACCGAGATCGTGTCCAGCTGTACGGCGCCGAGGTGGCGCAGCACCCCGGGCACCCCCGACCGGCGGTCCGGTGCGCCCAGGAAGCCTTGGGCCCTCAGGGCTATCCTGCGGGCCTGGTCGGCGGAGAGTTCGACTGCGGGTGGCTGCACAGACGTCATGCTCCGCACTCTAGGGGGCGGCACTGACACCGCCCTGCGGTACGTAGGCGGCGGTGCCCGGCAGACCCAGGTCCGCGGGGAGCAGGGCGCCCATCCAGGCATCGCGGCGCACGCCCTTGTTGAGCAGCCCCGAGCGCTGCTCGCCCTCCATGCGGAAGCCCGCGCGCAGCGCGACGGCCCGCGACGGGACGTTGCCGGTCTCGGCCTTCCACTCCAGCCGGTCGCAGCCGAGCGCGGTGAAGGACCAGCGGGCGGCGCACAGCACGGCCTCGGTCATGAAGCCGCGGCCGCGCTGCTCCTTCGCGGTCCAGAAGCCGACCTCGTACAGGCCGGGGCCGGTGCGGCGGTTGATGCCGAGCGCGCCTATCAGGGGCCCGCCCTCGCGGGGCACCACGGCGAAGTTGTACATCGAGCCGTCCCGCCAGCCCTCGGGCGAGAGGCGTTCCGTGAAGAACTCCGCGTCCGCATGGGCGTACGGCGAGGGGACGACGGTCCAGCGCTGGATGTCCGGGTCCTGGCACGCCTCGTACACCGTGTCGGTGTCGTCGGGGGTGAAGGGGCGCAGCAGCAGGCGGCCGGTGGTGAGGGTGATCGGTTCCAAGGGTTCCATGAAGGGATTCTGGTGAGGCGGCGGTGAGGGCGCGAGTACTTTTCGTGATTCCCCGGCACCTTCGGCGCCCTTCGTCCGTTGACTCTGAAGGGCACCGCGGGGAGAACGCGGTGGCAGCCCTCCCGGCGCGGCGGGGTCCTCGCTTACGATGACCGTTGCGGTGGGGCCCACCTGCCGTGCCCGTGCCAGAGTCCATCACCCGACCAGTGCCCAGGCCCGACCGGCAAGGAGACCAGCCTCAGTGTCCGTCTTCAACAAGCTCATGCGTGCAGGCGAAGGCAAGATCCTGCGCAAACTGCACCGCATCGCGGACCAGGTCAGCTCCATCGAAGAGGACTTCGTCAACCTCTCCGACGCCGAGCTGCGGGCGCTCACCGACGAGTACAAGGAACGGTACGCGGACGGCGAGAGCCTGGACGACCTGCTCCCCGAGGCGTTCGCCACCGTCCGCGAGGCGGCCAAGCGCGTCCTCGGCCAGCGCCACTACGACGTCCAGATCATGGGTGGCGCCGCTCTGCACCTCGGCTATGTGGCCGAGATGAAGACCGGTGAGGGCAAGACCCTCGTCGGTACGCTGCCCGCGTATCTGAACGCCCTGTCCGGCGACGGCGTCCACCTGATCACGGTGAACGACTACCTGGCCTCGCGTGACTCCGAGATGATGGGCCGGGTCCACAAGTTCCTCGGCCTGAGCGTCGGCTGCATCATCGCGAACATGACTCCGGCCCAGCGCCGTGAGCAGTACGCCTGCGACATCACGTACGGCACGAACAACGAGTTCGGCTTCGACTACCTCCGCGACAACATGGCGTGGTCGAAGGAGGAGCTGGTCCAGCGCGGCCACAACTTCGCGATCGTGGACGAGGTCGACTCGATCCTGGTGGACGAGGCCCGAACCCCGCTGATCATCTCCGGTCCGGCCGACCAGGCCACCAAGTGGTACGGCGACTTCGCCAAGCTGGTCACGCGCCTCACCAAGGGCGAGGCGGGCAACCCGCTCAAGGGCATCGAGGAGACCGGCGACTACGAGGTCGACGAGAAGAAGCGGACCGTGGCGATCCACGAGTCCGGCGTCTCCAAGGTCGAGGACTGGCTCGGCATCGAGAACCTGTACGAGTCGGTGAACACCCCCCTCGTCGGGTACCTCAACAACGCCATCAAGGCCAAGGAACTCTTCAAGAAGGACAAGGACTACGTCGTCATCGACGGCGAAGTCATGATCGTCGACGAGCACACCGGCCGTATCCTCGCGGGCCGCCGCTACAACGAGGGCATGCACCAGGCGATCGAGGCGAAGGAAGGGGTGGACATCAAGGACGAGAACCAGACGCTCGCCACGATCACCCTGCAGAACTTCTTCCGCCTCTACAACAAGCTCTCCGGCATGACCGGTACGGCGATGACCGAGGCCGCCGAGTTCCACCAGATCTACAAGCTGGGCGTCGTGCCGATCCCGACGAACCGGCCGATGCAGCGCGTCGACCAGTCGGACCTGATCTACCGCACCGAGGTCGCGAAGTTCGCCGCCGTCGTGGACGACATCGCCGAGAAGCACGAGAAGGGGCAGCCGATCCTCGTCGGCACCACCTCCGTCGAGAAGTCGGAGTACCTCTCGCAGCAGCTCTCCAAGCGCGGTGTCCAGCACGAGGTGCTCAACGCCAAGCAGCACGACCGGGAGGCGACGATCGTCGCCCAGGCCGGCCGCAAGGGCGCGGTGACCGTCGCGACGAACATGGCCGGACGAGGCACCGACATCAAGCTCGGCGGCAACCCGGACGACCTCGCCGAGGCGGAGCTGCGGCAGCGCGGGCTCGACCCCGTCGAGCACGTCGAGGAGTGGGCGGCCGCCCTTCCCGCCGCGCTGGAGAAGGCCGAGGAGTCCGTGCGGGCGGAGTTCGAGGAGGTCAAGGACCTCGGCGGGCTGTACGTGCTGGGCACCGAGCGCCACGAGTCGCGCCGTATCGACAACCAGCTGCGCGGTCGTTCCGGCCGTCAGGGCGACCCGGGCGAGTCCCGCTTCTACCTGTCGCTCGGTGACGACCTGATGCGGCTGTTCAAGGCGCAGATGGTCGAGCGCGTCATGTCGATGGCCAACGTGCCGGACGATGTGCCGATCGAGAACAAGATGGTGACCCGGGCGATCGCGTCCGCGCAGTCGCAGGTCGAGCAGCAGAACTTCGAGACGCGTAAGAACGTCCTGAAGTACGACGAGGTGCTCAACCGGCAGCGCGAGGTCATCTACGGCGAGCGGCGCCGGGTCCTGGAGGGCGAGGACCTCCAGGAGCAGATCCGCCACTTCATGGACGACACGATCGACGACTACATCCGCCAGGAGACGGCGGAGGGCTTCGCCGAGGAGTGGGACCTCGACCGGCTGTGGGGCGCGTTCAAGCAGCTCTACCCGGTGAAGGTCACCGTCGCCGAGCTGGAGGAGACCGCCGGGGATCTGGCCGGCGTCACGGCGGAGTTCATCGCCGAGTCGGTCAAGGAAGACATCCACGAGCAGTACGACGAGCGGGAGAAGACGCTCGGCTCCGAGATCATGCGTGAGCTGGAGCGGCGTGTGGTGCTGTCGGTCCTGGACCGCAAGTGGCGTGAACACCTCTACGAGATGGACTACCTCCAGGAGGGCATCGGCCTGCGGGCCATGGCGCAGAAGGACCCGCTGGTCGAGTACCAGCGCGAGGGCTTCGACATGTTCAACGCCATGATGGAGGGCATCAAGGAGGAGTCCGTCGGCTACCTGTTCAACCTGGAGGTCCAGGTCGAGCAGCAGGTCGAGGAGGTGCCGGTCGAGGACGCGGCGACCTCGCTGTCCAAGGAGGACGCGGTGCCGGCCTCGCGGCCGGAGATCCGGGCGAAGGGGCTGGACGCTCCGCAGCGGCCGGATCGGCTGCACTTCTCCGCTCCCACGGTTGACGGGGAGGGCGGGGTCGTCGAGGGCGACTTCGCGAACGGGGACGGGGCCGGGGTCGGTGCCGGGGCGGAGTCGGACGGGCTTACTCGGGCGGAGCGGCGTAAGGCGCAGAAGTCTTCTGGGGGGCGGCGGCGTAAGAAGTAGCTTGCGCTGACGTTGGGTTGTGGCTGGGCCGGGCACCGGGTGGTGTCCGGCCCAGCCGTGTTTTTCGGGGGGTGGGGTGGGCGGTGCGGGTGGGGTGCGCCTGCGGCGGGCGCTTTTCCCCTACCCGCCCCTTCCCGAAACCGGGGCTCTGCCCCGGTCCCCGCTCCTCAAGCGCCGGAGGGGCTGGGTGGGCGGCGGGGGTGAGTGGGTTTTGCGCCGGGTGGGTTGCGGGGCTCCGCCCCGGGCCCCGCGCCTCAAACGCCGGCGAGGCTGGAAGTGCGCGCTGGATGTGCGCGCTGGGGCTGGGGGAGGCCCGTGCAGGGGCTGTGTGGCTCTGTACGGGGCTCCTGGCCTGGGGCGCACGTCCGGGGCACCGGCGGCCCTCTGGGCCGCTCAGGCCGTCGCCTCACCGCGTCCGCATCGGGGTGTTGCCCAGTTCCACCGCCGCGCAGCGCCAGCGGAGGTCCGGGCCCTGTTCCAGGCGGAAGGCCATGGCCCGGACCTCCTCGCCCGCGGCGATGCTCGCGCATGCCTCCACCACGCCGGGGGCCGGCTGGGCGCCTCGGCACATGCGGATGACCGGGCGGGTGCCCCGGGTGCGCAGGGGTGTCGTGGGCGCCAGTTCCGCCAGCTGGTCGTAGGCGTCGCCGATCGTGTGGCCCAGCATCCAGTGGACCGGGCGCTGGCCGCTCAGGACCGCCAGCAGGCGTTCCGCGAACCAGTGGTGGGGGCGCATGCGCCTCGGGACGCGGTGGCGTTGGGCGGGTACGGCTTCGGGCCTGCGGGCGTCGTGGCGTCCTGCGGGCCGGGTCCTGTTCGTGGTCATCTGTCGCCCCCGTGCTCCAGAGGCCCGGCTTGTACCGGGCAGTAACTTCTGTTGGTGATCTTCTACGGGGGAGTCGGATTTGTCGCAAGTGTCGGAGGGAGGGGGTTGAGTGCGGTGGTGTTCACCTGTCCGGGTGGCGGGTGGGCGGTGGAGCCGGGCGCGGGGCGGGGCGCGGGGGTGAGTGGGGCGTTGCCGGGTGGACGGGGGCCGGGGGATACGCGTAACCCCAAAGGGGGACCTCGCACGTATCCTGAGGGCGTCTCCGACTACGAAAGCGGCCGAGCCCATGCGCGTGTACGTACCCCTGACCCTCGCCGGGCTCGCCGCCGCGCACCGGGGCGGTGAGCTGGGGCCCGGTCCGCTCACCGCCTACGCCGTCACCCCGGCGCTGCGCGAGTGGTACGTCTCCGACGACATCGAGGAGCTGGAGTACGCGGCGCTCAACCGGGCCGCCTCCGCCTCGCTGCGCCTCATCGCCGGGGACCCGCGGGCCGCCCGGCGCCGCGTCGTCGTCGCCGTCGACGTGGCCGACGGGGAAGCCGTCGCCGACCCGGACCACATCCTGGACGCCGCCTCGCTCGGCGAGGTAACGATCGCCTCCGCCGTCCCGCTGGCCAAGGCCGCCGCGGTGCACGTCGACTCCGACGACGCGGACGAGGACGTCACCGCCGCCGCGGCCGCGCTCGGGGCGGCGGACCTCGGGGACGACGACGCGCAGTTCACCGTCGACGGCGCGGAGGACCACGAGCTGCTGTGGTTCGGGGTGCAGGAGATCCCCGGCCTGATCGGGTAGGCGAGGGGCGTTGTCAGTGGGGGCGAGTACCGTTTCCGGCATGGGGATCGCACCGGGGGAACAGCACCGCACGCATCTGGTCTGGGACTGGAACGGCACACTGCTCGACGACAACACCGCCGTCGTCGGCGCGACCAACGCCGCCTTCGGCGAGGTCGGCCTGGCGCCGATCACCGTCGAGCAGTACCGGGAGATGTACTGCATCCCGATACCGCGCTTCTACGAGCGGCTGATGGGGCGGCTCCCCACCGACGCCGAGTGGGAGCGGATGGACGGGGTCTTCCACCGCCACTACACCGAGCAGCGCGACGCCTGCGGGCTGACCGCCGGGGCCGCCGAGCTGCTGGCCCGGTGGCAGCTGACCGGGCACAGCCAGTCGATCATGAGCATGTACCGGCACGAGGAGCTGGTCCCCGTCGTACGCGGGTTCGGCATCGAGCGGCACTTCGTACGCGTGGACGGGCGCACCGGTCCGTCCGGCGGCAGCAAGTCGGAGTACATGCGGCGGCACCTCGCCGCCATGGACGGGATATCCCCGCAGCGCACGGTCGTCATAGGTGACGCGGTGGACGACGCCGTGGCCGCCGCGCACGCCGGTGCGAAGGCCGTCCTGTACACCGGTGGTTCGCACAGCCGTGCCAGCCTGGAGAAGGCCGGTGTGCCCGTCGTGGACACGCTGACCGAGGCCATCGCGCTCGCCGAGCAGCTGACCCGGTAGCCCCGGAAGGATTCCGGACGGTGCGTTCGCGCTGTCCGGAGTGTCAAAATTCGCGGCCTTCTTTTGTACACATCCGGATCGTGACGGTCACCGGTGCGGGCGAGATAGCCTGGTCCCGTGATCAGCGCGATATGCCTCGGGGGCAGCGAAGCCCCCGGCCCGCGCCCGGAGCACCACCGTGCCCGGGCTGCCTCGGCTGATCCCTCCCGCCCGGACCGGCCGCAGGAAACGGCCGATACGGTCCCGGCGGTCTCTCATCGCGGCATAGCGTCGACCCCGACCGGAAACCTCGCGTCGTGGCGTTACGCCGACCTTTTCACCTACGTCACGCAACGGCGCGCGACAGGAGCCAGAGGACATGCAGACCAAGCTGGACGAAGCCAAGGCCGAGCTGCTCGCACGGGCCGCCAAGGTAGCTGACAACAGCCCGGGCGGTGGTGTCGGCGGGCCGGGCGGTGCCCCCGGGTGCACGTCGCGGCCGCCGGGGCCGACGGCTCGGGGGCCGGGCAGGAGCGATCCCGCCAGGACGTCCTGCTCTCCTACCTCCAGCGCTACTACCTGCACACCGCCCCCGAGGACATCGTGGGCCGGGACCCGATCGACGTCTTCGGCGCCGCCTCCTCGCATTACCGGCTGGCCGAGGAGCGCCCCCAGGGCAAGGCGAACGTCCGGGTGCACACCCCGACCGTCGAGGAGAACGGCTGGACGTGCAGCCACTCCGTGGTCGAGGTCGTCACCGACGACATGCCGTTCCTGGTCGACTCCGTCACCAACGAGCTCTCCCGCCAGGGCCGCGGCATCCACGTCGTGATCCACCCGCAGGTCGTCGTCCGCCGCGACGTCACCGGCAAGCTGGTCGAGGTCCTGACCGACGGCACCCGCCGGAACGGCGGCAAGGGCCCCAAGGACGCCAAGGAGGGCCTGCCGCACGACGCCCTCGTGGAGTCCTGGATCCACGTCGAGATCGACCGCGAGACCGACCGCGAGGACCTCAAGCAGATCCAGGTGGACCTGCTCCGCGTCCTGTCCGACGTACGGGAGACCGTCGAGGACTGGGAGAAGATGCGGGGCGCGGCGCTCCGCATCGCCGACGACCTGCCCGGCGAACCGCTGGACGACCTCGCCGACGACGAGGTCAACGAGGCCCGGGAGCTGCTGCGCTGGCTCGCCGCCGACCACTTCACCTTCCTCGGCTACCGCGAGTACGAGCTGCGGGACAGCGACTCGCTGGCCGCCGTCCCCGGCACCGGACTCGGCATCCTGCGCTCCGACCCGCACCACACCGAGGACGAGGCGCACCCCGTCAGCCCGTCCTTCGACCGGCTGCCCGCCGACGCCCGCGCCAAGGCCCGCGAGCACAAGCTCCTCGTCCTGACCAAGGCCAACAGCCGGGCGACCGTGCACCGCCCCAGCTACCTCGACTACGTCGGCGTGAAGAAGTTCGACGCCGACGGCAACGTCATCGGTGAGCGCCGCTTCCTCGGCCTCTTCTCGTCCGCCGCCTACACCGAGTCCGTGCGCCGGGTCCCCGTCATCCGCCGCAAGGTCGCCGAGGTGCTGGACGGCGCCGGGTTCACGCCCAACAGCCACGACGGCCGCGACCTGCTCCAGATCCTGGAGACCTACCCCCGCGACGAGCTGTTCCAGACCCCCGTCGACCAGCTGCGCTCGATCGTCACCTCGGTGCTCTACCTCCAGGAGCGGCGCCGGCTGCGCCTCTACCTGCGCCAGGACGAGTACGGCCGCTACTACTCCGCGATCGTCTACCTGCCGCGCGACCGCTACACCACCGGTGTACGGCTGCGGCTGATCGACATCCTCAAGGAGGAACTGAACGGCACCAGCGTCGACTTCACGGCCTGGAACACCGAGTCGATCCTCTCCCGGCTGCACTTCGTCGTCCGCGTCGCGCCCGGCAGCGAGCTGCCCAGCCTCACCGACGCCGAGGCCGACCGCATCGAGGCCCGCCTCGTCGAGGCCGCCCGCTCCTGGGCCGACGGCTTCCAGGAGGCGCTGAACGCCGAGTGCGGCGAGGAGCGCGCCGCCGAACTCCTCCGCCAGTACGGGCACTCCTTCCCCGAGGGCTACAAGGCCGACCACTCGGCGCGCGCCGCCGTCGCCGACCTCGTCCACCTCGAAGCGCTCAAGGAGAACGAGCGCAGCTTCTCCCTCAGCCTGTACGAGCCCGTCGGCGCCGCCCCCGGTGAGCGCCGCTTCAAGATCTACCGCACCGGTGAGCAGGTCTCGCTGTCCGCCGTGCTGCCCGCCCTCCAGCGGCTCGGCGTCGAGGTCGTGGACGAGCGCCCGTACGAGCTGCGCTGCGCCGACCGCACGCACGCCTGGATCTACGACTTCGGGCTGCGGATGCCGCAGACCACCGCCAACGGCGGCTACCTGGCCGACGGGGCGCGCGAGCGGTTCCAGGACGCCTTCGCCGCCGTCTGGACCGGCGAGGCGGAGAACGACGGCTTCAACGCGCTGGTGCTGAGCGCCGGGCTCGACTGGCGCCAGGCCATGGTGCTGCGCGCCTACGCGAAGTACCTGCGCCAGGCCGGTTCGACGTTCAGCCAGGACTACATGGAGTCCACCCTCCAGAACAACGTCCACACCACCCGGCTGCTCGTCTCGCTCTTCGAGGCCCGGATGTCGCCGGGCCGCCAGAGCGCGGGCACGGAGCTGACGGACGGGCTCCTCGAAGAGCTGGACGGGGCCCTCGACCAGGTCGCCTCGCTCGACGAGGACCGGATCCTGCGCTCCTTCCTCACCGTCATCAAGGCCACCCTGCGCACCAACTTCTTCCAGCACGCGGACGACGGCGAGCCGCACGCGTACGTCTCGATGAAGTTCGACCCGCAGTCCATCCCCGACCTCCCCGCGCCCCGGCCGGCGTTCGAGATCTGGGTCTACTCGCCCCGGGTGGAGGGCGTCCACCTGCGCTTCGGCAAGGTCGCCCGCGGCGGCCTGCGCTGGTCGGACCGGCGCGAGGACTTCCGTACGGAGATCCTGGGCCTGGTCAAGGCGCAGATGGTGAAGAACACCGTCATCGTGCCGGTCGGCGCGAAGGGCGGCTTCGTCGCCAAGCAGCTGCCCGACCCGTCCGACCGCGACGCCTGGATGGCCGAGGGCATCGCCGCGTACCGCACCTTCATCTCGGCGCTCCTCGACATCACCGACAACATGGTGGCCGGCGAGGTCGTCCCGCCCAAGGACGTCGTCCGGCACGACGAGGACGACACGTACCTGGTCGTCGCCGCCGACAAGGGCACCGCGAAGTTCTCCGACATCGCCAACGAGGTCGCCGTCGCGTACGGCTTCTGGCTCGGGGACGCGTTCGCCTCCGGCGGTTCGGCCGGTTACGACCACAAGGGCATGGGCATCACCGCCCGGGGCGCCTGGGAGTCCGTCAAGCGGCACTTCCGCGAGCTCGGCCACGACACCCAGACCGAGGACTTCACGGTCGTCGGCGTCGGTGACATGTCCGGTGACGTCTTCGGCAACGGCATGCTGCTCTCCGAACACATCCGGCTCGTCGCCGCGTTCGACCACCGGCACATCTTCATCGACCCGAACCCGGACGCGGCCACCTCCTACGCCGAGCGGCGCCGCCTCTTCGACCTGCCGCGCAGCTCCTGGGCCGACTACGACAAGGACCTGATCTCCGCGGGCGGCGGCGTCCACCCGCGCAGCGCCAAGTCCATCCCGGTCAACGCCCATATGCGCGAGGCGCTGGGCATCGAGGCCGGGGTCACCAAGATGATGCCCGCCGACCTGATGCAGGCCATCCTCAAGGCGCCCGTCGACCTCGTGTGGAACGGCGGCATCGGCACGTACATCAAGTCCACCGCCGAGTCGAACGCGGACGTCGGTGACAAGGGCAACGACGCGATCCGCGTCAACGGCGCGGACCTGCGCGCCAAGGTCGTCGGCGAGGGCGGCAACCTCGGGGCCACCCAGCTCGGGCGCATCGAGTTCGCCCGGGACGGCGGCCGGATCAACACCGACGCGATCGACAACAGCGCCGGGGTGGACACCTCCGACCACGAGGTCAACATCAAGATCCTGCTCAACGGTCTGGTGCGGGACGGCGACATGACCGTCAAGCAGCGCAACGCGCTGCTCGCCGAGATGACCGACGAGATCGGGCACCTGGTGCTGCGCAACAACTACGCGCAGAACACCGCCCTGGCCAATTCGGTCGCCCAGGCGCCCTCCCTGCTCCACGCCCAGCAGCGCTTCATGCGGCGGCTCGGGCGCGACGGCTACCTCGACCGGGCGCTGGAGTTCCTGCCCAACGACCGGCAGATCCGCGAGCTGCTGAACGCCGGCAAGGGGCTCACCCAGCCCGAGCTGGCCGTGCTGCTCGCCTACACCAAGATCACGGCGGCGCAGGAGCTGATCGGGACCAGCCTGCCGGACGATCCGCACCTCCAGAAGCTGCTGCACGCCTACTTCCCCGAGCAGCTGCGCACGCGGTACGCCGAGGCGGTCGACGGGCACGCGCTGCGGCGCGAGATCATCACCACGGTGCTGGTCAACGACACGGTCAACAGCGGTGGTTCGACCTTCCTGCACCGGCTGCGGGAGGAGACCGGGGCCTCCATCGAGGAGATCGTGCGCGCGCAGTTCGCGGCCCGCGAGATCTTCGGGCTCGGCGAGGTCTGGGACGCGGTGGAAGCCCTCGACAACGAGGTCGCCGCCGATGTCCAGACCCGGATCCGGCTGCACTCGCGGCGGCTGGTCGAGCGCGGCTCGCGCTGGCTGCTCGGCAACCGGCCGCAGCCGCTGGCGATCTCCGAGACGGTCGACTTCTTCCGCGACGGGGTCGAGCAGGTCTGGGCGGCGCTGCCGAAGATGCTGAAGGGCGCCGACCAGGAGTGGTACCAGGGCATCCTGGACGAGCTGACCGAGGCGGGCGTCCCGGACGAGCCGGCGCAGCGCGTCGCCGGCTTCTCCTCCGTCTTCCCCGCGCTCGACGTCGTGGCGATCGCGGACCGTACGGGCAAGGAGCCGCTGGCCGTCGCCGAGGTGTACTACGACCTCGCGGACCGGCTGGGGATCACGCAGCTGATGGACCGGATCATCGAGCTGCCGCGGGCGGACCGGTGGCAGTCGATGGCGAGGGCGTCGATCCGCGAGGACCTGTACGCGGCGCATGCGGCGCTGACGGCCGATGTGCTGGCCGTGGGCAACGGGGCGTCGTCGCCGCAGGAGCGGTTCGAGGCGTGGGAGGAGAAGAACGCGGCGATTCTGGCCCGGTCGCGGTCGACGCTGGAGGAGATCCAGGGGTCGGACGCGTTTGATCTGGCGAATCTGTCGGTGGCTATGCGGACGATGCGGACGTTGCTTCGTACGCACGTTTAGGCTGCGCCGCGGTGGGTGGGCGGCTGCGGGTTCGTGGCCGCTCGCCCCTTTGTCCTCAATCGCCGGACGGGCTCGAAAGATGCCCTCAAACGCCGGGCGGGCTGGGTGTGGCCGGCGATTGAGGGCATCCTTTTGCTTACCGCTTCTTCGTGAAGCGTTCGTACTCCGCCATTACTTCCTTCGCCGGGCCGTCCATGCGGAGGGTTCCCGACTCCAGCCACAGCGCTCGGTCGCAGGTTTCGGTGATCGACTTGTTGTGGTGGCTCACCAGGAACACCGTGCCGGCCTGTTCGCGCAGTTCGCGGATTCTGGCCTTGCTGCGTTGCTGGAAGCGGGCGTCGCCCGTGGAAAGGGCCTCGTCTATCAGCAGGACGTCGTGGTCCTTCGCGGCGGCGATCGAGAAGCGGAGGCGGGCGCCCATGCCGGAGGAGTACGTGCGCATCGGCAGGGTGATGAAGTCGCCCTTCTCGTTGATGCCGGAGAAGTCCACGATCCCGTCGTAGCGCTCGCGGATCTCCGCGCGCGTCATGCCCATCGCGAGGCCGCCGAGCACCACGTTGCGCTCGCCGGTCAGGTCGCCCATCAGCGCGGCGTTGACGCCGAGCAGCGAGGGCTGGCCGTGGGTGTGGACGCGGCCCTTCGACGCGGGGAGCAGGCCCGCGATGGCCTTGAGCAAGGTCGACTTGCCCGAGCCGTTGGAGCCGATCAGCCCGATCGCCTCGCCCTTGTACGCGGCGAAGCTGACGCCCCTGACGGCGTGCACCTCGCGCACCCCGGGGCCTGCCGGCGCGAGGCGATCCGGCTCAGCGCGGAGGTGGCGCTGCCGCGCCCGGTGCGGGCGCCGTTGACCTTGTACGTGATGTGGACGTCGTCCACGACGACCGTCGGGATCAGGGAATCAGCCACGTCCGTAACTCTCCTCGGCCTTCCAGAAGTAGACGAAGCCGCCCGCGCCGCACACCAGCGCCCAGCCGGCCGCGACCGCCCAGACGTGCGGGGGCAGCTGGTTCGCGCCGAAGCTGTCGATCAGCGCGAAGCGCACCAGGTCGATGAAGACGGCCGCCGGGTTCAGTTCGAGCGCCAGCTTCACCCAGTCCGGCACCCGGTCGCCGCGCAGCATCGTGTCCATGCTCCACATCACGCCCGAGGCGTACATCCAGGTACGCAGCACGAACGGGGTGAGCTGGGCGATGTCCGGGGTGCGCGCGGCGAGGCGGGCCATGACCATCGAGATACCGGTGTTGAACACGGCCTGGAGGGCCAGGGCCGGCACCGCGAGCAGCCAGGCCGGCTGCGGGTACTGCCCGAAGGCCAGCAGGATCAGGACCAGCGCGCCCAGCGAGAACAGCAGCTGCTGGAGCTGTTGCAGGGCGAGCGCGATCGGCAGCGAGGCGCGCGGGAAGTGCAGCGCCCGTACCAGGCCGATGTTGCCGCTGATCGCGCGCGTGCCGGCGGTGATCGAGGAGCTGGTGAAGGTCCAGATGAAGACGCCCGTGACCAGGAACGGCACAAAGTCCGGCACGCCGTGCTTCGTCTTCATCAGGATGCCGAAGATGAAGTAGTAGACCGTCGCGTTGAGAAGCGGGGTCATGATCTGCCAGATCTGGCCGAGCTTCGCCTGGCTGTACTGGGCGGTGAGCTTGGCCGTGGCGAAGGCCGTGATGAAGTGCCGCCGCCCCCACAGCTGCCGCACGTACGCGGGCAGCGAGGGCCGCGCCCCGCTCACGGTCAGCCCATGCCGCGCGGCCAGCGCGGCGAGCTCGCCGGAGCCGTACACGGGCGGGGAGGGGGGCGGCGGGCTGTCCACCGGGGCCGGGGCTGTTGTCTGGCTCACCACGATCGCTTTCGACGGGAGGCGGGCAGGCGGGGGCACGGCGTACGGGCGGAGAGAGACGCGCCCGGCGACGGGACGGGACCGTATCGTCGCAACGCCGAGGGTAGGACGTACCGACGTCGGAACGCAACCGTTTCGTCGTCGCGGACTATGATTCGGCCATGACCACCGACCCCGGAAGCCGCCGCCGAGCCCCGGCGGGAGCCGCCGTCCTGCGCGAGGACGTGACCGACGCCATCCGCAGCGCGGTGTTCGCGGAGCTGGCCGCGGTCGGGTTCGCCCGGATGTCCATCGAGGGCATCGCCCGCCGGGCCGGCGTCGGCAAGACCGCTGTCTACCGGCGTTGGAAGTCCAAGCTGCACCTGGTCCTGGACCTGGTCTCGGCCGTCGCCGCGCAGGGCATGCCCGCCCCCGCCACCGGCTCCCTGTACGGGGACGTGCGCGCGGTCCTCGAACTGGCCGCGTACGCCCTGCGCCACCCGCTGGCCTCCCAGGTCATCCCGGACCTGCTGGTCGAGGCGGCCCGGAACCCGGAGATCTCCGACGCCATCAAGGCCGCCCTGCTCGACCCGCAGCAGGGCGTCGCCGCCGTGGTCGTCCGGGACGCCGTCGCGCGCGGCGAGCTGCCGCCCGGCAGCGATCCCGACCGCGCCCTCGACCTGATCGTCGGCCCGCTCTACTGGCGGCTCGCGGTGGTCCGGGGCGAGCTGCCCCCGGAGTATCTGGACGACCTCGCGGCCTCCGCCGTGGCGGCGCTCACACACGGCGCGGACCCCGCCGGATGACCGCTCGCGGGGGTGTGCCAGCGTGCTTGTAGGGGTCACCCTTCGATCGGTTAATCTGGTGGGCGGGCCGCCCACCGGGCCTTCCGGAGCATGTGCACGGGGCGAGCACGGTGCAGGCGCAGTCACTCGTTCGGGACCGTAACCGGTGACCCCCGACCGCCTCCGCGGTTGAGCCCTACGGATAGCCAGGCCCTTGATGAACGGACGTGCTCAACATGCCGCCACGGCTCAGTGTCGTTGTCCCCGTCTACAACGTGGAACTCTTCCTGACGGACTGTCTGAAGTCCCTCGCGGAGCAGACCATGACCGACCTCGAGGTGGTGATGGTCGACGACGGGTCCACCGACGGGAGCGCCGCGCTGGCGGCCGAGTTCGCCGCGGGCGACGACCGCTTCAAGCTGGTCAGGCAGAAGAACGGCGGACTGGGGCACGCCCGTAACACCGGCTTCCGCAACGCCCACCCGGAGAGCCGCTACCTGGCCTTCTGCGACAGCGACGACATCATCCCGCCGAACGCCTACGAGCTGCTGGTCGAATCGCTGGAGGAGACCGGCTCGGACCTGGCGTCCGGCAACGTCCTGCGGCTGCGCGCCGGGGGCAAGCTCGTGCAGTCGCCGATGTTCCGCAAGCCCATGGCCACCACGCGCAAGCGCACCCATGTCTCGCGCGACCTGGACCTCCTCGGCGACCGCATCGCCTGCAACAAGGTCTTCCGCCGCTCCTTCTGGGACAAGCACGAGTTCGCCTTCCCGGTCGGCGCGCTGTACGAGGACATCCCCGTCGTGCTGCCCGCCCACTTCCTGGCCGGCTCCGTCGACATCGTCAAGGACCCCGTCTACTACTGGCGCGACCGCCCCGGCTCCATCACCACCAGCCGGGCCGTCGTCCGCGGCATCCACGACCGCGTCGCCCACGTCCAGGGCGTCTCCGAGTTCCTGGCGGAGAACCGCACCCCCGCCGACAAGAACCACTACGAGGCCCACGCGCTGGCCAACGACCTCTGGTACTTCATGGAGGTCCTGCCGGACGGCGACCAGGAGTACCGGGACGCCTTCCTCACGTACACCAACAAGTTCATCGACCAGGTCGACCCCTCGGTGCTCGACGGGCTGCCGCTGCGCCTGCGCGTGATGTGGTACCTGGTGCGCGAGCACCGCATGGACGAGCTGCTGGCGCTGCTCCTCCAGGAGAAGCGGGAGCCCGGCGCGTTCGAGGTCAGCGGCCTGCGCAAGCGCGTGGCCCACTACCCCGTGCTCACCCGGCCCGTGCCCGCCCCGGTGGCGCGCGTCGCCGACCGCGACCTGCCGCTCGCCGCCCGGCTGCGCGACGCCCGGTGGCGCGACGGCAAGCTGCACCTCAGCGGCTACGCGTACATCCGCAACCTGCCGGTCGCCTCCGGGGCCAGTGAGTTCCGGATCGGCTGGCTGCGCGCCGGCCGCCGCCACGTCGTCCCGCTCCGGCTGCGCCGCACCGACGAGCCCGAGGCCACCGCCCGCTCCCGGCAGAGCCTGCACGACTACCACCGCGCCGGCTTCGAGACCTCCGTCGACGCCTCCAAGCTCCGCATCCAGGCGGACAGCGGCCCCAAGCAGCTCACCTTCCAGTTCCAGGTGGGCATCGCCCGGGGCGGCCTGCTGCGGCGCGCCTTCCCCTCGGTCCGCGAGGCATCCGTCGCGCCGCCCGTCCACCGCCCCGACGGCGACCACCGCATCGTCCCCGCCTTCGAGGGCGACAAGCTGGTGCTGCACTCCGAGCGCGTCGACGCCCGCTTCGAGACCCACGGCCCCGGCGAGCGGCCCGGCACCGTCAAGGTGACCGGCGTCGTCCGCGCCCGCCTCGTCAAGGACGAGCTGACCCTGGTCCTGACGCACGGCGCCACCAAGACCACCGTCGAGGTCCCCGTCACCGTGGGCTCCGGCGCCGGAGCCGGCTGGAACCGCTTCACCGCCGAGCTGCCGATCGCCTCGGTCGAGGCGAACCGCCCCACCGGCGAGGACGCCCCGAAGACCGTCTCGTACAGCGTCCACCTGGTCGGCAAGGGCCTGAAGGCGTCGCTCGACGCCCCCGGCTCGGTCCACCCCGGCCGCTACCCGATCGCCGACGGGCCGGACGGCGTCCGCCGCGAGCTGGCCCTCACCGTCAGCGCGCGCGGCAACGTGGTGATCGGCGACCGCCCCGTGCAGCCCGCCGTCGAGCTGGCCAGCTGGACGGACGACGGCCGGCTCTTCCTGGAGGGCACCTTCCCCGAGGACCCGGCCCGCCCGGTCGAGCTGGTCGTGCAGAACAGCGCCCACCGCGAGGAGCAGATCTTCCCGGTCGACTTCACCGGACCCGAGGGCGTCCGCCGCTTCCGCGCCGAGCTGCGGCCGGACGCCGTGGAGGGACCGGGCGGCGCCGTGCCGCTCGGCGAGGGCAACTGGTACTTCTTCTTCCGGGACAAGGGCGCCGCCGACGAGAGCGGCGACCGCGCGCTGCGGCTCCCCGCCTCCGCCTTCCACACCCTGCCCGCCACCCGCACGCTCGGCGGCCGCGACTACACCCTGGAGCGCCGCTTCGGCGACCAGCTCCTCGTCGTCTCCGGCTCCGTGCTCACCGCCGCCGAGCGCGGCCCGCGCGCCAAGCGCCTGCTGAGCGAGGCGTACGCGGCACAGCGCTCCGAGCCGCTGCGCGCCGCCGCGCTCTACAGCACCTTCGACGGCCGCCAGTACTCGGACTCGCCGCGCGCCGTCTACGAGGAGCTGGTGCGCCGGGGCACCGAGGTGGAGCACATCTGGGTCGTCCGCGACCAGCAGGCGATCGTCCCCGAGGGCACCACCGCCGTCGAGCAGGGCTCGGCCGCCTGGCACGAGGCGCTGGCCCGCAGCCGCTACATCATCACCAACACGCAGCTGCCCGAGTGGTTCGTGCGCCGCGAGGACCAGACGGTCGTCCAGACCTGGCACGGCACCCCGCTCAAGCGCATCGGCCTCGAACTCGCGGGCACCGCCCAGGCGAACGCCGGGTACATCGCGACCCTCGCCGAGCGGGCCAAGCAGTGGAACTTCCTGGTCTCGCCGAACACGTTCTCCACGCCCGTGCTGCGCCGCTCGTTCGGCTTCGAGGGCGAGGTGCTGGAGTGCGGCTACCCGCGCAACGACATCTTCCACGCCCCGGACCGCGCCAAGGTCGCGACCGCGGTACGCGAGAAGCTGGGCATCCCGGCCGGCAAGCGCGTCGTCCTCTACGCGCCGACGTGGCGCGAGGACCAGCGCCTCGGCGGCGGGCGCTACTCGCTCGGCCTCCAGCTCGACCTGGCCGCCGCCGAACGCGAACTCGGCGACGACACCGTGCTCCTGGTGCGCCGTCACTACATGGTCACCGACCGGCTCCCGGACAGCGGTACGGGCTTCGTCAAGGACGTCTCGCGCTACCCGGACGTCGGCGAACTCATGCTCATCAGCGACGCCCTGGTCACCGACTACTCCTCGCTGATGTTCGACTTCGCCCAGACCGGGCGGCCGATGCTCTTCCACACGTACGACCTGGAGCACTACCGCGACACGCTGCGCGGGTTCAGCTTCGACTTCGAGAAGCGGGCGCCCGGGCCCCTGATCCCGGGCTCCGACGACCTGATCGCCGCGCTGAAGGACCCGGAGAAGGCCATCGCCGGACACGCCAAGGCGTACGAGCAGTTCCGGCACGACTTCTGCGACCTGGACGACGGCCGGGCCACCGCCCGCGTGGTCGACCGCATGCTGTAGTCGCCTGTGGTGGAGCCACGATGCCCGGCCGGTCCGCACCGGCCGGGCATCGGCGTTTCCAGGGCCGCTGTTTACGCCACGGTGACGATTCGCTGCGTCGCATAGCGTCGCCGCCTTGCTACGTTCTGCTTTCATGGGTATCCGAATGTGGGGCGAAACGGACGTGCGGCGGGCCAGGACCGCCGTGCTCGTCGCGGCGACCGCGGGCCTCCTCACCCGCATGATCATCGCGGCCAACTCGCCCGGCCCCGCCGATGTGCGGATCTTCGCGGGGTTCGCGAAGGCCATCACCGGGTACGGCCCCGTCCGCGTCTACGCGCACCCGCTGCCCGGGCTCCCCGTCTACAACCACCCGCCGCTGGCCGGGTGGATGCTGCTGGGCCTCGACCGCCTCACCGAACTCGGCTTCTCCTTCGCCACGCTGATCCGCGTCCCCGCGTCGGCCGCCGACTTCGCCTGCGCGGTCCTCGTGTTCGAGATCGTCCGCCGCCGGGCCACCGTGCGCACCGCGATGCTCTGCGGGACCGGGGTGGCCGTCAGCCCGGTGCTCATCGCGACCTCCGGCTACCACGGCAACACCGACGCCGTCGCCGTCGCCTTCGCGCTGGCCGCCGCCCATCTGCTGGCCGACCGGAAGGCACCCCTCGCGGCCGGCGTCGCGGCGGCGCTGTCCATCAGCGTCAAGTTCATCCCGGTCGTGGTGATCCCGGCCCTCTTCGTGGCCGCGCTGCGCGGCGGGCGGCCGGTCCTGGTCCGCTTCACCGCCGGGTTCGCCGGGGTCACCGCGCTCGTGTGGGGGCCGGCGCTGCTAACCGTGCCCATGGACCTGGTGCACAACGTGCTGGAATACGCGGGCGGCAGCTACCGGCTGTGGGGGCTCGTGCGGTTCGCGGACGTCCTCGGCCTGCCCGAGCCGGTCATCGCCTTCATGCAGGGCGGCGGCCACTTCCTCTTCGTGCTGGTCTGCGTGGCCGCGGGCGTCCGGCTCGCCTGGCTGCGGCCCGCCGAGGCGCCCGGGGTCGTCGCCGTCACGCTGGGCCTGCTGCTGCTCCTGTCCACCGCGTCCGGACTCCAGTACCTGACCTGGGCCGCCGCCGGGATGTTCGTGCTCGGCCCGGTCGAAGGGTTCGCGTACAGCGCGGTCGTCGGCCTGGTCGCCGTCCTCGGCTACAGCGGGCGGTCCGCCGTGCGCTGGAGCGAGCCCGTGCTGTACCTGGGCGCGGCCGGCTGGCTCGTCCTGGCGGCGGGCCTGCTCACCGGCGCCCGCCGCATCCTCGCCACACCCCCGGACACCGCCCCCACCGAGCGGGCGCGGGTCTCCGCACCCCGTACGGAATTCCGCTCCTGCTCCACCGTCGACTGATCCCGCACACCCCGTCCCCGACCGCAACTGGAGAACGCCCCGTGAAGGAAAGCCCGAGCCCCAGGATCGGCATCCTGGTGGTCGCGTACAACGCGGAGACAACCCTGGAGAAGACCCTCGACCGGATCCCGGAGGACTTCCGGTCGCGGATCGACGAGATCCTCATCCTCGACGACGCGAGCCACGACGCCACCTTCACGGCGGGCTGCCGCTGGTCGCAGGCCGAGGGCATGCCCCGTACCGTCGTCATGCGGCACACCAAGAACCTCGGCTACGGCGGCAACCAGAAGGCCGGATACGCGCTGGCCGCCGAGCACGGACTCGACATCATCGTGCTGCTGCACGGCGACGGGCAGTACGCCCCCGAGCTGCTGCCCGAGATGGTCGCGCCCATCGAACGCGGCGAGTGCGAAGCCGTGTTCGGCTCCCGGATGATGACGTCGGGCAGCGCGCTCAAGGGCGGCATGCCGATGTACAAGTGGCTCGGCAACCGCATCCTGACCCGGTTGGAGAACGGCCTCCTCGGCTCGGACCTCACCGAATTCCACTCCGGCTACCGCGCGTACAGCGTCGCCGCCCTCAAGCAGCTGCCGGTCGACCGGAACACCGACGCCTTCGACTTCGACACCCAGATCATCGTGCAGCTGCTGCACGCGGGCATGCGGATCAAGGAGATCCCCGTCCCCACCTACTACGGCGACGAGATCTGCTACGTCAACGGCATGAAGTACGCGAAGGACGTGGTCAAGGACGTCCTCGAATACCGGCTGGCCGTCAAGGGGTTCGGGACCTGCCGGTGGATCCCCAAGCCCGTCGAGTACGCCTTCAAGGAGGGCGACGGCTCCTCGCACGCGGTCATCCTGGAGAAGATGCGCGCGCTGCCCCCGGCCGCGTCCTCGACCTCGGCTGCTCCGGCGGGCTGTTCGCCGAGCGGCTGGAGTCCCTCGGCCACGAGGTGACCGGCGTCGACTACGTCGAGGTGCCCGGCGTCCGCGACCGGTGCAGCCGCTTCCACCTCGCCAACCTGGAGGAGGGGCTGCCCGCCGAGGCCGGGACCGGCTTCGACTACGTGGTCGCCGGGGACGTCATCGAGCACCTGTCCCGCCCCGAACGCGTCCTCGCCGAGGCGGCGTCCGTGCTGCGGCCGGGCGGCCGGATGCTGCTGTCCGTTCCCAACTTCAGCCACTGGTACTCCCGGCTGCGGGTCGCCGTCGGCGCCTTCGACTACGACCGCCGGGGCATCCTCGACGAAACGCATCTGCGCTTCTTCACCCGGGCCAGCCTGCGCCGCACCGTGCGCGCCGCCGGCTACGACGTCCTCGAACTCTCGTCCACCGGCGCGCCGTTCTGGTCGCTGCTCGGCCGGGGGCCGCTCGCCGCCGTGCTCGGCGGGGCGTCGAGGCTGCTGACCCGGGTCCGGCCGACGCTGTTCGGCTATCAGCACGTCGCCCTGCTCACCCCGCACGCGGCCGAGACGATCATCGCTGGAGAGCACGTCGATGTACAGGACATCCTCAACCGACAGTACGTCCCCGCCGACCGGGTCGGTGTCTGAGGCGCCCCGCCCCGGACCCGCGCCCGCCCGGGCGCCCGAACCCCCCGCCCCGCAGTCAGGAGCAAGTCCTTGACCCTCCCCAGTGTGCTGCTGCTCCTGTTCGCCGTGTTCTCGTCGGCGGGCGGCCAGATCATGCTCAAGCACGGGATGAAGGGCGCCGCGGCCGCCGCCGGGCGCGACGGCGGTTCCGTCGCCCTGCGGGCCGCGGGCAGCCCCTGGGTCGTGTTCGGGCTGCTGGTCTTCGCGGTGTCCGCGCTCGCCTGGATGACGACGCTGGCGAAGGTGCCGCTCTCCGTCGCGTACCCCTTCAACGCGCTCGGCTACCTGCTGATCGTGCTGGCCGGGGCGACCGTGCTGCACGAGCGGACCTCGCTGTGGACCTGGGGCGGCTCGCTGCTCGTGGTGGTCGGCCTGATCACGGTCATGGCCGGTCAGCAACGCTAGGGCGTGTTTCGAAAGTCCCGCCTGCCGGGCGACGCCTGGCACGCACTCTCGCCGCACCGGCCGAGATCCCTAGTACGTCCAGTACGAGGGATCGCGGCCGGCACGCCGAGAGCACGCACCAGACGCCGCCCGGCCCGCCCTGCGGGCGGACGGCGCTACTTTCGAAACACGCCCTAGCCGCGCTACGCCGAGGGGCCCGCCGCCGGAACGTTCCGGTGACGGGCCCCTCGGCGTCGTACGTACGGCTCAGGACTCCTCGCCCAGCAGCACGCGGCGCACCACGCGCTCGGCGGCGCGGCCGTCGTCGTACGGGCAGAAGCGCTCCTTGAACGCCTTCAGCAGCGCCTCGTTCTCCGGGCTGTTCCAGCTGCCGTCGGTGAAGATCGCCGCCAGCTCGTCGGTGTTCGTGGCCACGGCGCCCGGCGTCTCGCCCGGCTGCCCGGACAGCAGGTCGAAGACGACACCGCGGACCGTGCGGTACGTCTCCCAGTCCGGGGCGAGGATCACGATCGGGCGGTTCAGGTGGGCGTAGTCGAACATCACCGAGGAGTAGTCGGTGACCAGCGCGTCCGCCGCCAGGCACAGGTCCTCGACGCGCGGGTACGTGGAGACGTCGATCACCGACGCGTTCTCCGGGAGGCCCGAGCCGCCGTAGAAGTAGTGGGCGCGCATGAGGACCACGGTGTCCGGGCCGACGGCCGCGCAGAACCGGTCCAGGTCCAGGCGGTTGGTGAAGCCCGCCTCGTAGTCGCGGTGCGTCGGCGCGTAGAGCACGGCGCGCTGGCCGGGGCGGATGCCCAGGTCCTCGCGGATCTTGGCGATCTGCTCCTCGGTGGCCGTCGCGAAGACGTCGTTGCGCGGGTAGCCCGTCTCCAGCGGGCGGGCCGCGCTCGGGTAGGCGCGCGACCACACCTCGGTGGAGTGCGGGTTGGCGGAGACGCTCCAGTCCCAGCGGTCCACGCGCTTCAGCAGCCGGTCGAAGTTGAGCCCCTGGGCGGCGGCCGGGTAGTTCTGCTGGTCCATGCCCATGATCTTCAGCGGGGTGCCGTGGTGGGTCATGACATGGATCTGACCGGGGCGCTTGACCAGGTGGTCCGGGAAGTTGACGTTGTTGAAGAAGTACGTGGCACGGGCCAGCACCGACCAGTAGCGGCGGGTCCCGGGCACCACGTAGTCGATGCCCTTGGGCACCGAGTCCACGTTCTTCTTCGACACCACCCAGACACCGTGGATGTCGGGCGCCAGCTCCTTCGCCTTGCGGTAGATCGCCTCGGGGTTGCAGCTCACCCCGCGGTTCCAGTAGGCGGCGTACACGGCCAGCTTGGGGTCGAGCGGCAGCTTGCGCTGCGCCTTGTAGTACCGCTTGGTGAACTGCTTCTTCGCCTTGGCGCGGGCCGTGGTGGGCGCGGCACGCAGGCTGCGGCGGGTGGCGAGCGCGGTGTCCAGGGCGCCGAGCGCGGTGTACTTGCCGCCGCCCATCAGCTGCGGGCGCAGCCCCTTGGCGCCGCCGGGGAACGTGAAGCCCTCCGGGCGGTGCGCGCTGTGGAACGCGCCGACCGCGCCCACGTACTGCCGGCGGCGCTTGGTCACCGTCGGGTACGCGGTCAGCAGCTCCTGCACGGCACGGTCGAAGAGGAGGCCGCGCACGTCCTTCAGGGCCGGGCGCGCCTCCACGAAGGTCATCAGCGCGTCGTACGCCTCGACCAGCTCCAGCGGGGTCGAGCCCGTGCGGGGCTCCACGTCGTCCACGAGGCCGGGCAGATAGCGCTGCTGGCGGTGCTCGACGCAGGCGGTGCCCAGCGTGGCCACCGAGGCCGCGACGGCGACGGTCGCCAGCGCGTACATCCGCTCGCCGTGCGGGCCCGGCCCGAAGGTCACGGTCTCGCGCTCCAGGAGGGCGCGGCGGACCGCGCGGTTCCAGGAGACCGGGGCGATGTCCAGGAGGTCCGGGCGGGTCGCCAGGGTGAACGGGCCCTCGGGCATGCCGTCGAGCTTCTGCAGGGACCGGGTCGAGCGGACCTTGCCGCGGAAGGGGCGCTTCTGGTGGCCGAAGAGCAGCACGTCCGGGTCGCCGGTGGCGTCCAGCCGGTCCGCGACGGCCTGGAGCGCCTCGGGCAGGAGGATGTAGTAGCCCTCCAGGAAGAGGACGTACTCCCCGGCGGCCTCCTCGATCCCGGCGTTCCGGCGGCCGTGCGCCCCCGCGCCCGGCTCCAGGTGCACGGCCCGGACGCGGCTGTCGCGCGCGGCGAACTCGTCCAGGACCACGCCCGAGCCGTCCGGCGCGCCGTCGTCCACCCCGATGACCTCGATGTCCGTGAACGACTGGGAGAGCACCGACTCCAGGCACTCGCGCAGACTTCCTCGGGCGCGGCGGACGGGGATGATGACACTCAGCCGGGGCATACGGACTCTTTCTCGGACTGTGCGTACTGGGAGAGCACACAGCGTACTGGGGCGGGCTCCGCAGGACGGGTCAGGGGGCGGGCAGGCGTACGAAGGCCGAAGAGACGGGCGCGTCGGGCCCGTGAGCGGTCGACCGCGCGGCTGATGAAGGCCCCACTTATCATACTACCCAGGACAGTAAGTGAACCTTGGGCAATACGGGGCGCGCGGGCCCATGACGGGCGCCCGCGACCCCCGCGACCAGGGGCGTCGCACGGCTGCGGGGCACCCCCGCCGGCCGGCCGGAGTGCCCCGCTCTGTGACGTAACCGCTACTTGACCGCCCCCGCCATCACGCCGGAGACGAACTGGCGCTGGAAGGCGAAGAACACCGCGAGCGGGATCACCATCGAGACGAAGGCGCCGGGCGCCAGCACGTCGATGTTGTTGCCGAACTGGCGCACCTGCTGCTGGAGCGCCACCGTGATCGGCGGCGACCCCGAGTCCGCGAAGATCAGCGCGACCAGCATGTCGTTCCAGACCCACAGGAACTGGAAGATCCCGAGCGAGGCGATCGCCGGACCGCCCAGCGGCATGACGACCCGGGTGAAGAGGCGTATCTCACCCGCCCCGTCCAGCCGCGCCGCCTCCAGGAGCTCGCGGGGGATCTCCGCGAAGAAGTTGCGCAGCAGGAAGATCGCGAACGGGAGACCGAACGCGGTGTGGAAGAGGACCACACCGAGTGTCGTCTCGAAGATCCCGATCTCGCCGAACAGCTTCGACACCGGGATCAGCGCCACCTGTACGGGGACCACCAGCAACCCCACGACCAGCAGGAACCACCAGTCGCGGCCGGGGAAGTCCATCCACGCGAACGCGTATCCCGCGAGCGAGCCGATCACCACGACCAGGACCGTGGACGGCACGGTGATCATGACCGTGGAGAGCAGCGAGTCCGTGATCGCCGAATTGTCGAGCAGCCGGGAGTAGTTGTCGACGGTCAGCTCGGAGGGGGCGGTGAGGACCTGCCACCAGCCGGTCGACGCGATCTTGTCCGGGCTGCGCAGCGAGGACAGCAGCAGCCCGATCGTCGGCATCAGCCAGAACAGGGCCACCAGGACCAGGACGACCCGCATCACACCGCCGCCGGCCCGTGCCGCGATCCGCGCGCCGAGCGACCGGGTCGCCGTCGCCGAGGGTGTCGTCATCGGCGCCCCTCCTTCCGTATCCGCCTGATGTTGAAGAGCATCACCGGGATCACCAGCAGCAGCAGGAGTACGGCGATGGCGCTGCCGACCCCGAGGTCCGCGTCCGTGCCGAACGAGGACCGGTACAGCTGGAGCGCCAGTACGTTGGCGTCGTCCTGGGACGAGCCCGGCGCGATGATGAACACCAGGTCGAACACCTTCAGCACGTTGATCATCAGCGTGACCAGCACGACCGCGAGGACCGGTGCGAGCATCGGCACGGTGATCCGGCGGAACACCTGCCACTCGTTCGCCCCGTCCACCCGGGCCGCTTCGAGGAGTTCACGCGGCAGACCGGCCAGGCCGGCCGCGATCAGCACCATCGCGAAGCCCGCCCACATCCACACGTAGCTCCCGATGATCCCGGGCGTCACGAGCGACGGGCCGAGCCAGTCCACGCCGTTGTACGGCTCCCTGAAGTTGGAGGCGGGGAGGCGCAGTTCGGCGCCGTCCGCCGAGGCGGGCAGCGTGAACGTGCCGTCCGCCGCCGCCTTGGCGGTCGCGACCACCTCGCCGTTCTTGACGGCCTCCACCTTCAGGCCCTTGAGCCCGAGCTCCTTGGCGTCGATGACATTGGGTTTGCCGCCGCCGCCCTTGGTGAAGTCCAGCCACGCGGTGCCGGTGACCGCGCCGTCCCCGGCCGCCGCCGGAGCCTTGGCCGGTTGCGCGTCGCCGGGCATCTTCGCCGGGAGCACCCCGACCAGGGGCAGCTGGACCGGCTGCCCGGCGCGCACGGCCGTCTTCGTCACGAAGGTCCCGCCCGCTGCCGCCTTCAGCGGGGCCACGGGAAGCGGATGCGCCTTCGGGAAGCCCGAGGACTCGGCGAACGTGTCGTGCACGCCCACCCACACCGCGTTGGCGACCCCGCGCTCCGGCGCCTGGTCGTACACGAGCCGGAAGATGATGCCCGCAGCCAGCATGGAGATCGCCATCGGCATGAAGACGACCAGCTTGAAGGCCGTGCCCCAGCGGATGCGCTCGGTCAGCACCGCGAAGATCAGCCCGAGCACGGTGGAGACCGTCGGTGCGAACACCACCCAGATCGCGTTGTTCTTGACCGCCGTGAGGATGGTGTCGTCCGTGAACAGCGTCTTGTAGTTGTCGATGCCGGCGAAGCCCGTACCCGCCTGGTCGAAGAACGACCGGTAGACGGAGTACACGATCGGGTACACGACGAGCGCCCCGAGCAGCACCAGCGCCGGCAGCAGGAAGAGCCCCGCGATCACCCTGCGGGTGCCGGTCACGCTCCGGGGCGCGCGCCCCGGAGTGCCGGCCGGGGCGGCCTTCCTGGGGGCGGGCACCTTGGGCCCGCCGGACCGTTGCCTGTCGGCGGGGAGCGCCTCGTCGGCGCCCCCCGCTGCCGCTGTCGTCACGCCGTCAGCTCTTGTACGCCTTGGCCGCGTCGGACTCCAGCTTGGCTTGAGTCCCCGCGATGTCCTTCGGGTTCTTCAGGAAGTCCTGGAGGGTCTTCCACTCGCCCTTCCCGGGCGTCCCGCCGAACGACTGCGGCGCCTGGTCGGACATGTCGAACCGGACGGAGTCACCGGCCGCGATGAGCGCCTTCGCCATCGTGCGCTGCACGTCGTTCGGGTACGCGGCCGGGTCCAGGGTCTTGTTCGGCGAGATGAACCCGCCCTGCTCGGCGGCGATCTTCGCGGCGTCCGCGGAGGCGAGCCAGGTCAGCAGCGCCTGGGCGCCCTTGCCGTCCTTCAGCGCGACGGCCGCGTCGCCGCCGGTCACCACGGGCGACTCGGCGCCGACCGCGGGGAACGGGAAGACCTTGGCGTCCGTGCCGATCTTCGCCTTCGTCTGCGCGATGTTGACGCCGACGAAGTCGCCCTCGTAGACCATGGCGGCCTTGGGCTGGTCGCCGCCGGTGAAGGTCTGCGTGACCGACGCCGGGAACTCGGTCTGGAGCGCGCCGTCCGCGCCGCCCGCGATCAGGGACGGCTTGCCGAACAGCTGGGCCAGCGTGGTCAGCGCGTCCTTGACGGACGGGTCCGTCCACTTGATCTTGTGCTGGGCGAGCTGGTCGTACTTCTCCGGGCCCGCCTGCGACAGGTAGACGTTCTCGAACCAGTCGGTGAGCGTCCAGCCGTCCGCGCCGCCGACCGAGACCGGGGTGACGCCCGAGGCGGACACCGTCTCGGCGGTCTTCAGGAAGTCCTTCCAGGTCTTCGGCTCGCTCGCGCCCGCGTTCTCGAACGCCTTGGTGTTGTACCAGACCAGCGACTTGTTGGCGGCCTTGAAATACACCCCGTACTGGGTGCCGTCCACCCGTCCGAGTTCCTGCCAGACGTCCGCGTAGTTCTTGCCGAGCTGGGCCCGCGCCTCGTTGCCGACCGGCTTGGCCCACTTCTTCGCCACGGCCTGCTGGATCGCGCCCACCTGCGGGATCATCGCGACGTCCGGCGGCTGCCCGCCCGCGATCTTCGTACCGAGGAAGTTGACGATCGGGTCCTGCGCCGGGACGAACGTCACCGTCGCGCCGGTCCGCTTCTCGAACTCCTTGAGGACCTTGACGAAGTTGGCCTGTTCCGGACCCGTCCAGACCGCGGCGACCGAGAGCTTCTGACCGTCCAGTTTCGGCAGGACGACACTCGGCGTGGAGCCCTTGTCCGTGGTGGAGCCGCCGTCGTCCGACTTCTTGTCCCCGCCGTCACCGTCGCCGCCGCAGCCGGTGAGGGCCAGTGCGCCGATGGCGGTGAACACCACGGCCGCTCTGCGAATCCGAAGGGTTGTGCGCATCCCTGCCCCGTTTCTCTCTCCGCGTGCGCCCACCGGGCGCCGGATCGGGTCGGGAAGCCAGCGCTGCCGGTCGTGCGTCACGTCGTCGTGTGCGCACAGTCCTATGCCCGGCGTTCCGCTGTCGCAATACCGTCCTCGGTCCCAAATCCCTGATCGTGATGCCCTCGTGACGTGGGGTCAGTGCCGGTATCCGGCTATTGGGGGACGATCGGGCCGCCCTCTTCCGGCCCCGGTCGGGGGCTTTCGAGGGCGGCTCCGGCGTGACTCGGGCGTGACTCGGCGGGCTTTCAGGTGGACAGGGGCGCGAGGGGTTGTGCGTTCACCGAACGCGCCGCCCGTTCCAGGGCGCTGGCGAGCAGCGCGAGGTCCGTCGGCCCGTTGCCCAGCTCGCGGACCGGGCGGCGGGTGGGCGGGTCGCCCATCCGCTCCCACTCCAGCGGGACGACCGTCGGCCGCAGCGTCGCCGTACGCGGGATGCGGCCGGTCACCCTGCCGCCCTGGAACGGCGTCACCCGCCCGTCCGGATGCCCCAGCCGCCCCCGGCCCGGCGCCGGTTCGTCCGGCGAGGGCGGGACCGCGGGCGGATCGAGCACGATGCGCAGCCGCGCGCCGCGGGCCAGCTCCGTGTCCTCCGTGCGGTCGGGGCGGGCCGAGGCCGCGACCAGGTGGATGCCCAGCCGGCCGCCGTCCCGGGCCACCGCCTCCAGCGCCCGCACCACCGAACCGGCCGCCGGCCGGCCCGGGCTCCCGAGCGCCGGGGCTATGAGCGCGTCGTAGTCGTCCACGAGCACCACGAGCCGGGGCAGCGGGGAGGGGCCCGGGTCCACGGGGCGGCCCGCCCCCGGGCGCAGGCGGAGGGTGCCGCTGAGGGGGGCCTCGATGTCGCCGCGCTGTTCGGGGATCGGGACGGGCGTCGCCCCGTCCTCGTGGCGGCTGTGCCACTCGGCGAAGTCCAGCTCGCCGAGCAGTTCGGCCCGCCGCTTCACCTCGCCGCCCAGGGCCTGGGCGAACTCCCGCATCCGGACCGGGTCCGAGGCCACCAGGTGCGTGAACGCGTGCGGCAGCTCCGTGCACGGACCCAGCGACTCGCCGCGCTCGCCGCCGGCCCCGTCGACCAGCACGATGCCCAGCCGGTCCGGCCGGGCGGCGGCCGCCAGCGACGCCGCGACGGCCCGCAGCAGCTCGGTCCGCCCGCTGCCGCCGGGGCCCTCGATGAGCAGGTGCGGCCCCTCGTCCGCGAGGTCCACGCTGACGGGCCCGCGCGGCCCGGCCCCGAGCACGACGACGGGCCGCCCGGCATGCACGGCCGGCCGCGCGGCGGTACGCGTGGCGGTCTGCGTCCCCCCGGCGCCATCGCCGCGCGCGGCGCCCTGGGGCGCGTCGGCATGGCGGGGACCACTGACGCGGGGGCGGGCGGGGCCGGGTGTGGTGGGGTCGGGGTACGGGGTGCGGCCGGAGTCGCCGGTGCCGGTGCCGGTGCGGGGGTACGGGGTGCGGCCGGAGCCGGTCGTGGTGGTGTCCGGGTACGCCGTGCGGCCCGAGTCGCCCGTTCCCGTGCCCGGGTACGGCGTGCGGCCCGAGCCCGTCGTCGTCGCGGACGGGTACGGCGTGCCGCCCGAGTCGCCCGTCCCCGGGTACGCCGTGGCGCCCGAGTCCGGGGCCTCCGACGCCGTGCGTTGCGCGCCCACCCGGGGCGCCGGGCGGTCGTCCGCCGTGGACGCCCAGCGGGCCATCAGGGAGGCGGGGGTGGCGCGGGCCAGGCCCAGTTCGTCCAGGAGGCGGGCGGACGGGGGGAGCGCCACCGGCACCTGGCGGCCCGGCAGCGCGGCCGAGCCCTCCGCGCGCAGGGGGCCAGCGCCCGGGCGAACCGCTGCGCCCAGTGCGCCGACACCGCGTCCACCGAGGCCACCGTGCCGTGGCCCGCCGCCCGGCCGCCCGCCGTACGCAGCAGCCGCAGGGCCGTCGCCACGTCACCGCTGAGCATCCCGACGGCCCCGCACTCGCGGAAGGCGATCGACGCGTGGCAGGCGGCCTCGTACGTCGCGGCGACCGGTGAGGTGGGCGTCGCGGCCGGGGTCTCGGCCAGACAGATCAGATGGACGCCCGCCGCCGCACCGGCCGCGGCCAGCCGGGCCGTGTTCTCGCGGAGGACCGCCGCGCCGGGGTCGCCGTCGAGGATGACCACGGTGAACGGGCCCTCGTAGGCGCGGGCGGCCTCGGCGACCGCGGCCGGGTCCTGGCTCGCCCAGCCGGGGCCGAGGGGCCCGTCGTCCAGGCGGCGGACCAGCTCGGCGGTGCGGGCGAGCGCCTGGTCGCGGTCGTACGCGAGAAGCAGCCGGCAGTCCTGGCCGTGCATCGGGCGCAGATGGGGCAGCCAGCCGAGCCAGGCCCACTCGCGCCGCCGCTCCTCCGCGGTCCGCGCCCGGTCCGTGCTGATCAGCACGATCTCCAGGTCGGCGGGGGAGTGCAGCGCGGCCAGCTGGGCCACGGCGGACCGGGCGAGCCCGGACAGCCGCTCCCGGGGCCCGGCGAGCCCCAGCGAACCGGCCTCGCGCAGGCTCACGGTCACCGGCACGGCGGGCAGGTCGGCCCGGTCGGTGGTGCCCAGCCGGACCACCAGCGCCTCCGGGTGCGCGGGGTCGCGCTCCCACAGCCGGGGGCCCGGGCCGAGCGCGGTCAGCAGGACGGCGGCCGGATCCGGCCAGGTGCCCTCGGGGGCCGTGGGCAGCGAGGTGAAGGTGTCGGGGACGGGCGGAAGCGGCTCGGCGGGGGCGCTCGCGGGCGCCGGTTCGGCCCGGGTGCCCTTGAGCCGGCGGGCCCAGGCCCCTATGCCGCCGCGCCGGGGCGCCTCCTGCTCGGGGAAGCGGTCCGGGTGCCCGGCGGAGGACCCGGGCCGGGCCCCGGCGCCGGGGTCGTCGGGGACGGGCCGGTCGTGGTCGGGCCGGGCGGCCTCGGGGAGGGGGCGGCCGGGGCCGGGGCCCGGGCGACCCGGAGGTGGCCCTCGCCGTCCGGGGTCGTCGGCAGCACGGGTGGACGCGCGCCGGAGGCGAGCCGGAGCGTCGACTCACCGAGCCGCAGCAGCGCTCCCGGGGCCAGCCGGACCGGGCGGTCGTGGACCTCGGCCCCGTCCAGCGTGGTGCCGTTGGTGGAGCCCAGGTCGGCCACCGCGACCCGGCCGTCCTCGGAGACCGTCACCTCGCAGTGCAGCCGGGAGACGTCGGGGTCGTCCAGCGGGACATCGGCCTCGGCCGAGCGGCCGACGCGGACCGTGCCGCCGTGCAGCAGATGGACGCCGCCCGCGTCGGGCCCCGCGACCACCTGGAGCTGGGCGGGCACCGCGTCGTCCGCGGTCTCGTCATCGCCGGGCGCCTGGAGCGAGAGCACCGCGCCGTCGACCAGGGGCGGCTCGCCGAGGGCGCAGCGCTGGGCGTCCAGCCGCTCCCGGCCCGCGAAGAGCACCACCGCACCGCTGCCGAGGGAGCCGTCGGGACCGGCGACGGCCATGGCCAGGCCCGAGGCGACGGAGGCCAGCGCCGTCCCCGCGGGGGCGGTGACCAGCACATCGCAGGCGCGCGCCGGGGTCTGGCCGCTGGGCGGCGCGAGGACGGTCAGCCGGATCTGCATCGCCGTCAGCGGTCCCTTCTGCGCGCGGTGCCGGCCGGGGGAACGCCCTGTGATTCCCCCCACCCGGCACGGACACGTCGTCCGGTACAGGTTCGTCACGCACCGCGAGGCTCCCGACCGCGCAGCCGTGCTCCAGGCATCCTCGCACCTGCCACTGACAACACGCCCGGCAGTCATCAGTTAGTGATCTTGAAACGTCTGCCGCGGCCCCGAAAAGTGCGGCATGACCCGATTCCCGGCACCCGCCCTGGCAACCATCCGCCCCGGACGGACGTCTTCCCCCGGGACCCGGACCCGGCCGCCCTTCCCCGTACAGCCTCTAGAGTGGGCCGGAAACTCCGGGGGTACCCGGGATCCCGATCCACCACGACCAGCAGGGAGCGCATGACGTGCGGCCGGTAGGCAGCAAGTACCTCCTGGAGGAGCCGCTGGGACGCGGTGCCACGGGCACCGTCTGGCGTGCCAGCCAGCGCGAGGCGGCGGGCGCCGAGGCGGCCGTGGCCGGCCGGCCCGGCGAGACCGTGGCGATCAAGGTCCTCAAGGAGGAGCTGGCCAACGACGCGGACGTGGTGATGCGGTTCCTGCGGGAACGCTCCGTCCTGCTGCGGCTGACCCACCCCAACATCGTGCGCACCCGGGACCTCGTGGTCGAGGGCGACCTCCTCGCCCTCGTCATGGACCTGATCGACGGCCCCGATCTGCACCGCTACCTGCGCGACAACGGCCCGCTCACCCCGGTCGCCGCCGCGCTGCTCACCGCGCAGATCGCCGACGCGCTCGCCGCCAGCCACGCCGACGGCGTCGTGCACCGCGACCTCAAGCCCGCCAACGTGCTGCTCGCCGACCCCGACGGCGCGATGCGCCCGATGCTCACCGACTTCGGCATCGCGCGCCTCGCCGACTCGCCGGGCCTGACCCGGACCCACGAGTTCGTCGGCACCCCCGCCTACGTGGCGCCGGAGTCCGCCGAGGGCCGCCCCCAGACCTCCGCCGTCGACATCTACGGCGCCGGCATCCTGCTGTACGAGCTGGTCACCGGCCGCCCGCCGTTCGCCGGCGGCACCGCGCTGGAAGTCCTGCACCGGCACCTCAGCGAGGAGCCGCGCCGCCCCAGCACCGTCCCCGAGCCCCTGTGGACGGTCATAGAGCGCTGCCTGAGCAAGGACCCGGACCGCAGGCCGAGCGCGGAGAACCTGGCCCGTGCCCTGCGTACCGTCGCCGAGGGCATCGGGGTGCACGCGAGCGCCGCGCAGATCGCCGCCGCCGACGGGGTCGCCGCCCTGCTCGCGCCCGACCCGGCGCCCACCGCCGTACCCGAGATCCCCGGCGCGGCCGACCCGACGCAGGTGCTGCCGAGCAACGCCGGCTCGTACGACCCGAACGGGGCCACCAGCGTCCTGCCGCACAGCGGCGGCCCCGGGGCCGGTCAGGCCGACCCGACCGCCGTCCTGCCGCCCGTGCCGCCGCGCCCCGCCGGCGACCCGCGCCCCGAGGACCCGCACCCCTGGCAGTCCCAGCTCCGGGCCGCCCGCGACCGCAACGAGCAGACCCAGGTCCAGTACCTCGACCCGAGCGAGGACCCGCTGCGCCGCCGCCCGCAGCGCCGGCAGCAGCAGCCCCCGCAGCAGCCGCGCGACCGGCAGCAGGGCTACCAGCAGCCCCAGAGGCAGCAGCCCCAGCAGTACGGGCAGCAGCAGCGGCCCCAGCAGTACCAGCCGCAACCGCAGCAGCAGTACCAGCCGCCGCAGCGCCAGCAGTACCAGCCCCAGCCCCAGCAGCAGGCGTACGCGCCGCCGCAGCAGCCCCAGCAGCCGCAGCGCGCGCCCCGCGAGCCGAGGCAGCGCAGCGCCAACCCGATGAAGATCCCCGGGCTCGGCTGCCTCAAGGGCTGCCTGTTCACGCTGGTGCTGCTCTTCGTGGCGAGCTGGCTGATCTGGGAACTGACCCCGCTCAAGGACTGGATCGGACAGGGCCAGAGCTACTGGCACGCGATCACCGACGCCGTCACCACGGTGAAGGACTGGATCTCCGACCTGGGCGGCAGCGGCAGCGGCGGCTGACCGCGCCGGGAGGCGTACAACTCTGTAGCTATATCGACTTCCGCGGACCAATTCCGAGGCGATTCGCCCGCAGAAGCGAAGGTTGGCGCCAACCACGGCACGCGGGCCCCCGATCGCCGCGTAACTTTGTCGACCGGGGGTTGTTGGGGTCCATCGCCAGCCGCTGAGGGAGCAGTCTTGGCACGGAAAATCGGCAGCCGGTACACCGCCCACCAGATACTGGGGCGCGGCAGCGCCGGCACGGTGTGGCTCGGGGACGGCCCCGAGGGCCCCGTGGCCATCAAGCTGCTCCGCGAGGACCTGGCGTCCGACCAGGAGCTGGTCGGCCGGTTCGTCCAGGAGCGCACCGCGCTCCTCGGCCTCGACCATCCGCACGTCGTCGCGGTCCGCGACCTCGTGGTGGACGGCAACGACCTCGCCCTCGTCATGGACCTGGTCCGGGGCACCGACCTGCGCACCCGGCTCGACCGCGAACGCCGGCTGGCCCCCGAGGCCGCCGTCGCCGTCGTCGCGGACGTCGCCGACGGCCTGGCCGCCGCGCACGCCGCCGGGATCGTCCACCGCGACGTCAAGCCCGAGAACATCCTGCTGGACATGGAGGGGCCGCTCGGTCCCGGCAACGCGCACCCCGCGCTGCTCACCGACTTCGGCGTCGCCAAGCTCATCGACACCCCGCGCCGGACCCGCACCACCAAGATCATCGGCACTCCGGACTACCTGGCCCCCGAGATCGTCGAGGGGCTGCCGCCGCGCGCCGCCGTCGACATCTATGCCCTGGCCACGGTGTTGTACGAGCTCCTCGCGGGCTTCACGCCGTTCGGCGGCGGCCACCCCGGCGCCGTCCTGCGCCGCCATGTCACGGAGACCGTCGTCCCGCTCCCCGGCATCCCCGACGAGCTGTGGCAGCTGCTCGTCCAGTGCCTGGCCAAGGCCCCGGCCTCCCGGCTGCGCGCCTCGGAGCTGGCCGCCCGGCTGCGCGAGCAGCTGCCGCACCTGGCCGGCATCCCGCCCCTGGAGGTGGACGAGCCGGACGAGGAGCCGGAGGCCCCGCAGGGCTACGACGAGCAGCAGTACACCCCGGCCGGAGACGAGCCCCGCAGGCGCGGCGCGGTCCCGCTGGTGCCCGGATCCACCCCGGACTCCAACCGCGACACCCACACGAGCATGCGCGTCCCGGCCCCCGACGAGCTGTCCGGCGGCCCCCGGGGCACCGCCCGCGCCCCGCGCGCGCCCGGTCGGCCCCGCCCCGGCTCGGCCCGCAACAAGTCGGCGGCCGTCCGCAAGCGCCGCCTGACCCTGGGGGCCGCGGCGCTCGTCCTGGTGGCCGGGATCGGCGCGGCCGGCTGGCTCGCGCTGGGCGGCGACGACGGGGACCCGGGCCCCCAGGACACCAGGAACTCGGCGCCCGCACAGCCCTAGCGAGCGGTGATCCGGCAGCCCGAGGAACGTACGCGCCGACAGCCGTTACGCTGGACCCGTGGCAGTCGTCGATATTTCCGAAGAGCTGAAGTCCCTCTCCTCGACCATGGGGTCGATCGAGGCCGTCCTGGACCTGGATGCGCTGAGGGGGACATCGCCGTGCTCGAGGAGCAGGCGGCCGCCCCGTCCCTGTGGGACGACCCCGAGGCGGCGCAGAAGATCACCAGCAAGCTTTCCCACCTCCAGGCCGAGGTCCGCAAGGCCGAGGGCCTGCGCGGCCGGATCGACGACCTCGAAGTCCTCTTCGAGCTCGCCGAGGCCGAGGGCGACGCCGACGCGCTCGCCGAGGCGGAGGCCGAGCTGGAGTCCGTCCGCAAGGCGCTGGACGAGATGGAGGTCCGTACCCTCCTCTCCGGCGAGTACGACGCCCGGGAGGCGCTGGTCACCATCCGCGCCGAGGCCGGCGGCGTCGACGCGGCCGACTTCGCCGAGCGGCTCCAGCGGATGTACCTGCGCTGGGCCGAGCGGCACGGCTACAAGACCGAGGTCTACGAGACCGCTTACGCCGAAGAGGCCGGCATCAAGTCGACCACCTTCGCCGTCGAGGTGCCGTACGCCTACGGGACGCTCTCCGTCGAGCAGGGCACCCACCGGCTGGTGCGCGTCTCGCCCTTCGACAACCAGGGCCGCCGCCAGACCTCCTTCGCGGGCGTCGAGGTGCTGCCCGTGGTCGAGCAGACGGACCACGTCGAGATCGACGAGTCCGACCTGCGCGTCGACGTGTACCGCTCCTCCGGCCCCGGCGGCCAGGGCGTCAACACCACGGACTCCGCGGTGCGCCTGACCCACCTGCCGACCGGCATCGTCGTCTCCTGCCAGAACGAGCGCTCGCAGATCCAGAACAAGGCGTCCGCGATGAACGTCCTCCAGGCGAAGCTCCTTGAGCGCCGCCGCCAGGAGGAGCAGGCCAAGATGAACGCCCTCAAGGGCGACGGCGGCAACTCCTGGGGCAACCAGATGCGCTCCTACGTCCTGCACCCGTACCAGATGGTCAAGGACCTGCGGACGGAGTTCGAGATGGGCAACCCGGACGCGGTCTTCAACGGCGAGATCGACGGCTTCATCGAGGCCGGTATCCGCTGGCGCAAGCAGAACGAGAAGTAGTCCGATAATCGCCGCAACTCCCCCTGGAACAAGGCGCGTCGGCCCGGAACGGGCTTGACGTTCTCCGTGCGCCCGGCGAGGGTGCTCGGGCAGCCCGACGAGAACGGCTCCAGGGGGTAGCGGTACATGACGAAGAAGACGCGCTTACGCGTCGCGCGGACGGCGGCGGGCGCGGTGATCGCCGTCGGCGCGTCGCTGACCGCCGCGGGGGCGGCCCAGGCCGCCGACATCGGCGCCGATGTCGCGGGTGTGGAGATCGGCGTACGGCCCACCGCCGAGCCGGGGCACGAGGACCCGGGCGGCGACGGCGACCCGTGCAGCCCGCTCGACCCGCGCTGCGAGCCGCCGGAGCCGTCGGCCACCCCGCCGCACCCCTCGGTCCCGCCGACCGGCCCCGCGCGTCCGAGCGAGCCGCCCACGACCCCGGAGGCCCCGCCCTCGCCGCCCGCGAAGCCCTCGGCCACGCCGACGAAGGCCCCGACGAGGTCCGCGGACCCGGGCGACAGCGGGGACAGCGGCAGTGGCGTCGGGCAGATCGGGGTCTCCGGCGGCAGCGGGGGCACCACCGACCGCACCGACACCGACTCGGTCGGCAATCAGCCCGTCGAACAGGGCAGGGGCAAGGACGAACTCGCCGAGACCGGCGCGGGCGGGACCGCGTTCCTGCTGGTCGGCGCGGCGACGATGGTCGCCGGCGGCATCGGCTTCCGCGTCCTGCCGCGCCTCACGCGCAAGCGCACGGCCGTCTAGCGGGCGCTACACGGTCTGGTGGGCCAGGAGGGCCAGGGCGGTCAGGAGCACCACGAGGAGCACGGCCAGCGTCGCCGGGCTGATCCCGGCGAAGGGCCCCTGCCCCTGCTCCCGCATCCGCTCGCGGCTCGCCCGGCACACGGGGCAGCGACCCTCGGTGACGGGCGCCGCGCAGTTCGCGCACACCAGTCGGTCGTAGGTCATGCGCTTTCCTCCTCCCGCGCGGCGGAGCCGCACAAGCCATCTCTCCGCACAACGCTCACGGAAACGCGACCGTTCCCCTACCACTGTGCCAGCTCGCGGCCGGATCGGCCCGCCCCGCCGTCACACCCGGGGCCCTTCCCCGCCGCGCCGCCCCGGAATCGGGGCCGTTTCACCGTAAATCACCCATCCCGGTATGCGTGCCTGCACGGCTCAGCCCGGTTCGCGTATGGTCACGCTCACCTACTCCCGGCCGACCGTGGTGCACCCGTGATCCGATTCGACAACGTCTCCAAGACCTACCCGAAGCAGAGCCGTCCCGCTCTCCGGGATGTGTCGCTCGACATCGAGAAGGGCGAGTTCGTCTTCCTGGTCGGCTCGTCCGGCTCCGGCAAGTCCACCTTCATGCGGCTCATCCTGCGCGAGGAGCGCGCCAGCACGGGCGCCGTCCACGTCCTGGGCAAGGACCTCGCGCGCATGTCCAACTGGAAGGTGCCGCACATGCGCCGCCAGCTGGGCACCGTCTTCCAGGACTTCCGCCTCCTGCCCAACAAGACCGTCGCGCAGAACGTGGCGTTCGCGCAGGAAGTGATCGGCAAGCCGCGCGGCGAGATCCGCAAGGCGGTGCCGCAGGTCCTCGACCTCGTCGGTCTCGGCGGCAAGGAGGACCGGATGCCCGGCGAGCTGTCCGGTGGTGAGCAGCAGCGCGTGGCGATCGCGCGGGCCTTCGTCAACCGGCCCATGCTGCTGATCGCGGACGAGCCGACCGGCAACCTCGACCCGCAGACCTCCGTCGGCATCATGAAGCTGCTGGACCGGATCAACCGGACCGGCACCACCGTGATCATGGCGACCCACGACCAGAACATCGTCGACCAGATGCGCAAACGCGTCATCGAGCTCGAGAAGGGCCGTCTCGTGCGCGACCAGGCGCGCGGCGTCTACGGCTACCAGCACTGAGCACCCAGCACTGAAAGGACGCCATGCGCGCCCAGTTCGTCCTGTCGGAGATCGGCGTCGGCCTCCGTCGCAACCTCACGATGACCTTCGCCGTCGTCGTCTCCGTCGCCCTCTCGCTCGCCCTGTTCGGCGGCGCGCTGCTCATGCGCGAGCAGGTCAGCACGATGAAGGACTACTGGTACGACAAGGTCAACGTCTCCATCTACCTCTGCGGCAAGGGCGACGCGGAGACGGTGGTCCAGTGCGCCAAGGGTGCGGTCACCAAGCAGCAGAAGGACGAGATCGAGAGCGATCTCAACAAGATGGACGTCGTGGAGAAGGTGATCTACGAGTCCAGCGACGAGGCGTACAAGCACTACCAGGACGAGTTCGGCGACTCCCCGATGGCCGGCAACATCACGCCGGACCAGATGCCGGAGTCCTTCCGGGTCAAGCTGAAGGACCCCACCAAGTACAAGGTCGTCGCGACCGCCTTCGCCGGGCGGGACGGGGTCCAGTCGGTCCAGGACCAGAGAAGCATTCTGGACAACCTCTTCGGACTGATGAACGGCATGAACGTCGCCGCGCTGTTCGTGATGGCGCTGATGCTCGTCATCGCGCTGATGCTGATCGTCAACACGGTGCGCGTCTCCGCGTTCAGCCGGCGCCGGGAGACCGGCATCATGCGGCTCGTCGGCGCCTCCGGCTTCTACATCCAGGCCCCGTTCATCATGGAGGCCGCCTTCGCCGGTCTGATCGGCGGTGTGCTGGCCTGCGTCATGCTGCTGGCCGGGCGCTACTTCCTGATCGACGGCGGTCTCGCGCTCAAGGACAAGCTGAATCTGATCGACTTCATCGGCTGGGACGCGGTCCTCACCAAGCTGCCGCTGGTGCTCGCGATCGGCCTGCTGATGCCCGCTGTTGCCGCTCTCTTCGCCCTGCGCAAGTACCTGAAGGTGTGATGTGTGCCCCGTGAGGTGCACACCCAACGTCCCCTGCGCCTGTGGGCCGTTGTCCTAGAATCGGCGCCATGTCGGACCCCGAATGTCGCGTCGGGCCCCGCGGTCTGCGCCGCGGGGCGGCCCTGACGCTGGTCTTCGCCGGCGTCCTCGCCACCGGGGCCGCGACCGGCGCGCTGCCCCGCGGCCAGGCGCAGGAACCCCCGGTGCATCCCCGGTCCGTCGCCGCCACCGCCGACCGCGACGAGGTCGCGGAGGCCGCGGCCGACGCGGTCGCCGACGGCAAGTCCGGTACGGAGGCGGCCGAGGAGGTCGTCAGCCGCAGCGGCGACCGCTGGGGCGCGGTCTACGACGAGCGCGAGTACGAGGAGTTCGAGGACGCCCTCGGCGGCACGTACACCGGGGTCGGCCTCGCCGCCCGCCGCTCCGCCGACGGCCAGGTCGCCGTCGCCCGCATCCAGCCCGGCAGCCCCGCCGACCGCGCGGGCATCCGCTCCGGCGACCTGCTCCGCACCGTGGACGGCCGCCGGGTCGACCGGCTGCCCGTCTCCGACGTGGTGTCCCTGCTGCGCGGCGACCGCACCGGTGCGAAGGCCGGGAGCACGGTCAGCCTCGGCGTCCGCCGGGGCGCCGCCACCCGGACCGAGACGCTGCGCCGGGCCCGGCTCACCGTCGAGTCGGTGACCGTGCGGCGGATCGGGGCGGAGCGCTCGGGCCCGTCCGGGGCGGTGCGCATCGCGGTCGCCTCGTTCACCAAGGGCTCCGGGGCGGCCGTACGCGACGCGGTCCGGGACGCGCCGGCGGGCGCCGGGGTGCTGCTGGACCTGCGGGGCAATCCGGGCGGCCTGGTCACCGAGGCGGTCACCGCCGCCTCCGCCTTCCTGGACGGCGGCTTGGTCGCCACGTACGACGTGCACGGAGAGCAGCACGCCCTGTACGCGAAGTCGGGCGGGGACACCGAGCGCCCCGTCGTCGTGCTGGTCGACGGGGGGACGATGAGCGCGGCCGAGCTGGTGACGGGGGCGCTCCAGGACCGGGGCCGGGCGGTGACGGTCGGCTCGCGGACCTTCGGCAAGGGCTCGGTGCAGATGCCGAGCAAGCTGGCGGGCGGCTCGGTGGCCGAGCTGACCGTGGGCCACTACCGGACACCGGCGGGCCACGGGGTCGACGGCAAGGGCATCACACCGGACCTCGCGGTGAGCGCGCGGGCCCAGGAACGGGCCGAGACGGTATTGAGTGGCCTCGGGGCGGGTCGTAGTGCGAAAATGGCCGCACTATGGCTAAGGAAAAGGACACCGGGCGCAAGCTCATCGCGCAGAACAAGAAGGCGCGCCACGACTACACCATCCTCGACACCTACGAGTGCGGGCTCGTGCTCATGGGGACCGAGGTCAAATCGCTCCGTATGGGCCGGGCGTCCCTGGTCGACGGCTTCGTCCAGATCGACGGCGGCGAGGCGTGGCTGCACAACATCCACGTCCCGGAGTACGTCCAGGGCACCTGGACCAACCACTCCGCCAAGCGCAAGCGCAAGCTGCTCATGCACCGGGCCGAGATCGACAAGCTGGAGTCGAAGTCGCAGGAGACCGGCCACACCATCGTGCCGCTCTCGCTGTACTTCCTGAACGGCCGGGTCAAGGCCGAGATCGCGCTCGCGAAGGGCAAGAAGGAGTACGACAAGCGGCAGACGCTGCGCGAGAAGCAGGACACCAGGGAGACGAACCGCGCCATCGCGGCGGCCCGGCGCCGTCAGCGGAGCGCCTGATCCGGACCCGGCGCCCGCCGCCGGCCCCTCCGGCAGGAATACGCTGGCATCGTCGTGCGTTGGTCACGTACGATGGCAACGCACCCCACGGAGGGTGTGGCACCACCTTGAAAAATCAACATGGGGATGATCGGTTTCGACAGCGGATGTCGAAGCAGGGGAAGCGAGTCGAGGAAGCGGCAATGATCTCGTAAACCATATGTCGCAACCAATAATCGCCAATTCCAAGCGCGATTCCTCCGCCTTCGCCCTCGCTGCCTAATTAGCAGCTAAGCGAAGACTCTGCGGAGTGTCAGCCCGGGGGTGATCCCGACCCGGATCCTGGCATCATCAAGGGATCTAAACTTCTGAGTCCGGTCACGGGTCTCAGAAGGAAATCAAACAGTGACTGGGCCTGTCGGAGGCTTGTCCGCGTGACCTCCGAGGCCGAGAAAAGCGTAGCGGACTGCACTCGGAGAAGCCCTGGTTCCGCACCGTTGGACGCGGGTTCGATTCCCGCCATCTCCACAAATTCCCATGTGGGCGAGGACCCCGCTGCCACCCGGCAGCGGGGTCCTCGTCGTTTCCGCGTCCGGGTGTGCCGGGAGGCCGGGCGTGCGCTACATTCATGGACCGGGTGCACTGTGGTAGGGGGAGCACGGACGAGGTGGGGGCCCGTCCGGCGACACACGACAGGTCAGTTGCGCGCACCCGTTCCTGAGTGGGGGAAGTGCGTACACCAGTGGAAACTTGGCGTGAAGGTGCCCATGCGGGGCACACACACGAGCCGAATGAAGTCACCATCCAGCTGGACGGAATCGGACGGCAGCTCTCCGAGCTGCTACCGGAACCATCCGCTCCGGACGATTCCGACGGCCCCGTCTTCGTGGACGAGAGCGGCCGGCGCGGCAAGACGCTGCGCCGCCTCGGCTGGGTCCTGGCCGCGGTCTTCGTCTGCTACGCGACGACCCTGGTCGTCGCCGTGCTGGGCGGCAACTCCAGTGCCCCCGTACTCCCGCTGACCGGTCAGGAACAGCAGGTCACGGACACCACCGGGAACGGATCGACGGCTCCGGACGCCGGGCTTCCCGCCGCCGGGTCCCCGGCCCCCGCGCAAGAACGAGAAGGCGCCAACTAGATGACCACCCCTGCCCCCGGGGCAGGCGCAACTCCCACAGGAAGAAGCAGACCCGCCGGCGCAGGCTTCCCATGCGCTACATGCTGCCGCTCCTGTTTCTCGTTGCCCTGCTCGCCATGCTGATGCTGCGTGGCTACGTGCACAGCGAAATCCTGGCCGACTTCCGCGTCCGGCCCCCCGTCGCGACCGACCGGGTGCCCGAGCAGGTGCTGGAGGGCGGGCCGGTCATCGACGCCCGCTCCACCACCGAGCCCGCGAAGACCCTGCGCATCCCGGACCACCGGATCGTGCTGACCTTCGACGACGGCCCGGACCCGGAGTGGACGCCGAAGGTGCTGGACGAGCTGAAGGAGTACGACGCCCACGGCGTCTTCTTCGTCACCGGCACCATGGCCTCGCGCTACCCGGAGCTGGTCGAGCGCATGGTCAGGGAGGGGCACGAGGTCGGGCTGCACACCTTCAACCACCCCGACCTCTCCTACCAGTCCACCAGCCGCATCGACTGGGAGCTCTCCCAGAACCAGCTGGTGCTGGCCGGTGCGGCGGGCATCCGCACCTCGCTCTTCCGGCCGCCCTACTCCTCGTTCGCCGACGCCATGGACAACAAGTCCTGGCCGGTCACGCAGTACATCGGCAGCCGCGGCTACCTCACCGTCGTCAACAACACGGACAGCGAGGACTGGAAGCGGCCCGGCGTCAGGGCGATCATCGACCGGGCCACGCCCAAGCACGGCAAGGGCGCGATCATCCTGATGCACGACTCCGGGGGGAACCGGTCCCAGACCGTCACCGCCCTGGGGAAGTTCCTGCCGAAGATGCAGAAGCAGGGATACACGTTCGACAACCTCACCGACGCGCTCGGCGCACCCAGCGCGCACACCCCGGTCACCGGTTTCGACCTGTGGAAGGGCAAGGCGTTCGTCTGGGCCGTGGGCGTCTCGGAGCACATCACCGATGTGATGGTGGCCGGGCTCGCCGTCATCGGGGTGCTGGTCTTCGCCCGCTTCGGGCTGATGCTCGTACTCTCCTTCGTCCACGCCCGCCGGGTCCGCGGACGCGGCTTCCGCTGGGGCGAACCCGTCACCCGCACGGTGACCGTCCTGGTGCCCGCGTACAACGAGAAGAAGTGCATCGCGAACACGGTGCGCTCGCTCCTGGCAAGTGACTATCCGGTCGAAGTCATCGTGATCGACGACGGCTCCACGGACGGCACCGCGGACATCGTCCAGCGGATGCGGCTGCCCAACGTCCGGGTGGTCCGCCAGCGCAACGCGGGCAAGCCCGCCGCCCTGAACAACGGCATCGCGCACGCTCGCAACGACATCATCGTGATGATGGACGGCGACACGGTCTTCGAGCCGACCACCGTCCGCGAGCTGGTGCAGCCCTTCGGCGACCCGCGCGTCGGGGCCGTCGCCGGCAACGCCAAGGTCGGCAACCGCGACTCGCTGATCGGCGCCTGGCAGCACATCGAATACGTGATGGGCTTCAACCTCGACCGCCGCATGTACGACGTGCTGCGCTGCATGCCCACCATCCCCGGCGCGGTCGGGGCCTTCCGGCGCGAGGCGCTGGAGCGGGTCGGCGGCATCAGCGAGGACACCCTCGCCGAGGACACCGACGTCACGATGGCCATGCACCGGGACGGCTGGCGCGTCGTCTACGCGGAGAACGCCCGCGCCTGGACCGAGGCGCCCGAGACCGTGCAGCAGCTCTGGTCCCAGCGCTACCGCTGGTCGTACGGCACCATGCAGGCGATCTGGAAGCACCGCAGGGCGGTCATCGAGCGCGGGCCCTCGGGCCGGTTCGGCCGCGTCGGACTCCCGTTCGTCTCGCTGTTCATGGTCGTCGCCCCGCTGCTCGCCCCGCTCATCGACGTCTTCCTGCTGTACGGGCTCGTGTTCGGGCCCACCGAGAAGACCGTCGGCGCGTGGCTCGGCGTCCTCGCGGTGCAGCTGGTCTGTGCCGCGTACGCCTTCCGACTCGACCGGGAGCGCATGACCCATCTGCTCTCGCTGCCCCTCCAGCAGGTCCTGTACCGGCAGCTCATGTACGTGGTGCTGCTCCAGTCCTGGATCACCGCTCTCACCGGCGGCCGGCTGCGCTGGCAGAAGCTGCGCCGTACCGGGGTCGTCGAGGCGCCCGGCGCGATGCCGCCCCAGCGGGCGCGCACCCAGGACCGGAGGCCCGTCGCATGACGCATCCCCAGCAGTCGTACGGAGAGCCGCACGCGGACGAGCGGACCATGGCGCTGCGGGTGGTGCTGCCCGCCCCCGTGCCCCCGCCCGAGCCGGCCGCCACCGCCGCGCCCGCCCCGGCCAAGGCCGGCCGGGACCGCTATCTCGACCTGCTGCGGGCCGTCGCGCTCGTCCGGGTCGTCGTCTTCCACCTCTTCGGCTGGGCGTGGCTGACCGTCGTGTTCCCGTCCATGGGCGTCATGTTCGCCCTGGCCGGATCGCTGATGGCCCGCTCGCTGGCCCGGCCCGCGTGGAGCGTGATCCGGGGCCGCGTCCGCAGGCTGCTGCCGCCCATGTGGGCGTTTGCCGCCGTCGTCGTGCCCATGGTCTTCGCGCTCGGCTGGAAGCCGGTGCGCGAGGAGGGCATCTGGTGGTTCCTCAAGCTGGGCTGCTACATCCTGCCGATCGGCACCCCGCCCTTCCCCTGGGAGAACGGCTCCGAGGGCGGCTGGCTGGAAACCTCCTGGGCCGAGCAGGGCATCGGGCCGCTCTGGTACATCCGCGCCTATCTGTGGTTCGTGCTGGCCTCCCCGCTGCTGCTCAAGGCGTTCCGGAAGCTGCCCTGGGTGACGCTGCTCGCCCCGGTCGGGCTCACCGCCGTCATCGGCACCGGCCTGGTCACCGTGCCCGGCGCGACCGGTGAGGCCCTGGTGGACTTCGCGGTGTTCGGCTCCTGCTGGGTCCTCGGCTTCGCCCACCACGACGGGCTGCTGAAGACCGTCCCGCGCTACCTCGCGGTGTCGCTGGCCGCGATGCTCATGGGCTTCGCGCTGTGGTGGGGCGCCCACCACCTCACCGAGGAGGGCTGGAACCTGGACGAGATCCCGCTCGCCCAGGCCACCTGGTCGCTCGGTTTCTGCATGATCCTGCTCCAGTACGCCCCCTCCTGGCGGGAGCTGCCGGGCCGGCTGGCCGGGTGGGACAGCCTGGTCACCCTCGCCAATAACCGGGCGGTGACCATCTACCTGTGGCACAACATGCTGCTGATGGCCACCTTCCCGATCATCGACCTGCTCTGGGACGTGCCCTGGGTCGGCGACCACCTCGGCACGTACATCGACCGCGCGGACAACGCCCTGGCGCTGATCATCGTCTGGCCGCTGATCGGGCTGGCGATCCTCGCCGTCGGCTGGGTCGAGGACCTCGCCGCCAAGCGCCGCCCGAGGCTCTGGCCCAACGGCGCCGCCCGCGCCCGTACATGACCGCGCGCGCTCACCGGGCGGCCCCCGCCCCGGTGAGAGCAAGGTTGCCCACAGGTCACCTCGCGGCACGGCGCCGAAACGCGCGCTTCCTAGGTTCGGGACAACACCCCGACCACCCGTGGAGGCGCGTGATGGCAGGCCGTTGGATCGAGCAGTGGGACCCGGAGGACGAGACCTTCTGGCGGGAGACCGGCGAGCGCACCGCCCGCCGCAACCTCTGGTTCTCCGTCCTCTCCGAGCACATCGGCTTCTCCGTCTGGACCCTGTGGTCCGTGATGGTGCTCTTCATGGGGCCCGAATACGGGGTCGACCCGGCCGGGAAGTTCTTCCTGATCTCCACCGCCACCCTGGTCGGCGCCGTCGCCCGGGTCCCGTACACCTTCGCGGTGGCCCGCTTCGGTGGCCGGAACTGGACGGTGTTCAGCGCGCTCACCCTGCTCGTGCCGACGATCGCCGCCCTCGTCGTGATGGAGCCGGGCACCTCGTACGGCACCTTCCTCGCGGTGTCCGCGCTGACCGGCATCGGCGGCGGGAACTTCGCCTCGTCCATGACGAACATCAACGCCTTCTTCCCGCTCCGCAAGAAGGGCTGGGCGCTCGGGCTCAACGCGGGCGGCGGCAACATCGGCGTGCCCGTCGTGCAGCTCGCCGGGCTCCTGGTCATCGGGACGGCCGGGGCCACCCACCCCCGGATCGTGCTCGCCGCGTACATCCCGCTGATCCTCCTCGCCGCCGGGTGCGCCGCCCGCTACATGGACAACCTGGCGCCCGTGCGCAACGACACCGGGGCGGCGAAGGAGGCGGTGCGCGACCGGCACACCTGGATCATGGCCGTCCTCTACATCGGCACCTTCGGCTCCTTCATCGGCTACAGCTTCGCCTTCGGGCTCGTCCTCCAGACCCAGTTCGGACGGACCCCGCTCCAGGCCGCCTCGCTCACCTTCATCGGCCCGCTCCTCGGCTCGCTGATCCGCCCGGCCGGGGGATGGCTCGCCGACCGGTACGGCGGGGCCCGCATCACCCTCGTCAACTTCGCCGCCATGGCCGCCGCGACCGGCGTCGTCGTATACGCCTCCCGGATCGCCTCGCTCACCGTGTTCCTCGTCGGCTTCACCGCCCTGTTCGCGCTGTCCGGACTCGGCAACGGGTCGACGTACAAGATGATCCCGGGCATCTTCCACGCCCGGGCCATCGCCCAGGGGCTGCGCGGCGAGGAGGCGGCGGCCCGGGGGCGGCGGATCTCCGGCGCCGCGATGGGGCTGATCGGCGCGGTCGGCGCGCTCGGCGGGCTCGCCATCAACCTCGCCTTCCGGCAGTCCTTCCAGACCTCCGGCGCGGGCACGGCGGCCTTCTGGTCCTTCCTCGCCTTCTACGCGGTGTGCTCGGCGCTCACCTGGTCGGTATACCTTCGCCGCGCCGCGGCCGTACCGGCGAAGCCCGTGCTCGGCCATGCCGGGGTGTGATGATGGACGGGCGGTGCCGGGCGACGTAACGAGCGGGAAATACAGCTGAACCGGGCCTGTCACGCGGCGTTGGCAGGCTCGGTCCTCCGCACCATCGAGCAGCAGCGGGACGAGAGCCGGGTAGACCTCATGCACGACGGACAACACGACGACGGACAGCGGGGCGACGCACCGCACGGGCCCCTCGCGGGCTTCACGGTCGGGGTCACCGCCGCCCGCCGGGCGGAGGAGCTGGGCACCCTGCTGCGGCGCCGGGGCGCCACCGTGGTGCACGCGCCGGCCCTGCGGATCGTGCCGCTCGCCGACGACGGCGAACTGCTCGCCGCCACCCGGCAACTGGTCGCCGACAAGCCCGACGTGGTCGTCGCCACCACCGCCATCGGCTTCCGCGGCTGGATCGAGGCGGCCGACGGCTGGGGCATCGGCGACCGCCTCCTGGAGACCCTGCGCAGGGGCGAACTCCTGGCGCGCGGACCCAAGGTGAAGGGCGCGGTCCGCGCCGCCGGGCTGACCGAGGCGTGGTCCCCGGCCTCCGAATCCATGGCCGAGGTCCTGGAACGGCTCCTGGAGGAGGGCGTACGGGGCCGCCGCGTCGCGCTCCAACTGCACGGCGAACCCCTCCCCGGCTTCGTGGAGGCGCTGCGCGAGGCCGGCGCCGAGGTGGTCGGCGTCCCCGTCTACCGCTGGATGCCGCCGGAGGACATCGCGCCCCTGGACCGGCTCCTCGACCTCACCGCCGCCCGCGCCCTGGACGCGCTCACCTTCACCAGCGCCCCGGCGGCGGCCTCGCTGCTCGGCCGCGCCGAGGAACGCGGACTGCTCACCGAGGTCGTCACGGCGCTGCGCGGCGACATCGTGCCGGCCTGCGTCGGACCGGTCACCGCCGTGCCGTTGCAGGCGCGCGGGATCGACACCGTGCAGCCGGAGCGCTTCCGGCTCGGCCCGCTCGTCCAGCTGATCTGCCGCGAACTGCCCGCCCGCGCCCGGACGCTGCCCATCGCCGGACACCGCGTCGAGATCCGGGGCCACGCCGTCCTGGTGGACGAGGAGCTGCGCGCGGTCCCGCCCGCCGGGATGGCCCTGCTGCACACCCTGGCCCGGCGCCCCGGCTGGGTGGTCTCCCGCGCCGACCTGCTGCGCGCCCTGCCCGGCAGCGGCACCGACGAGCACGCGGTCGAGACCGCCATGGCCCGGCTCCGCACCGCGCTCGGGGTGCCCCGGCTGATCCAGACGGTCGTCAAGCGCGGCTACCGGCTGGCGCTCGACCCGGCGGCGGATGCCAAGTACGCGGGGGCCTGACCGGCCCTATAGCGTGCCGGGCATGATCGACGATGCCCATCCGCTCCACGCCGGGATACGGCTGCGCCCCGTCCGGCTCTCCGACGCCGCCTCCCGGGCCGAGGCGCTGACCCGCAGCCGGGCGTACATGCGGCCCTGGGAGCCCGTGCGCCCCGAGTCCTTCTACACCGAGGAGGGCCAGCGCGAGCGGCTGGCCGGGCTGCTCGCGGAGCGGGAAGCGGGGCGCGTGATGCCTTGGGTGCTGAGCGACGCCGAGGACCGGGTGGTCGGCGGGTTCAACCTCAACGCCATCGTGCTCGGCTCGTTCCACAGCGCCGTCCTCGGCTACTGGGTGGACGTGGAGTGCGCGGGCCGGGGCCTGGCGACGGCCGCCGTGCGCCGGATCTGCGAGCTGGCCCGCGACGAACTGCGGCTGCACCGGATCGAGGCGGGCACGGTCCTGCACAACACCGCGTCCCAACGAGTCCTCGCCAAGTGCGGATTCGAGGAGTTCGCGGTCGCCCCGCGCTATATGCACATCGACGGGGAATGGCGCGACCACCGCCTCTTCCAGCGCATCCTGCACGACGGCCCGGCGACCGGCATCGTCTAGAGCCCGCGCGTGTGCAGGTGCCCCTCGCCCGGCCACGGCGGGGACGGCGGCAGCACCGCGGTGAGCGGGTACCCGGCCTTCGCCGCGACCCGGCACGAGGCCGCGTTGTCCACCTGGTGCAGCAGTTCCAGGCGTACGAGACCGGCCCCGGCGAACGTCTCGGACGCCCAGGCGGAGAGCGCTTCGAGGGCGCGCGGGGCGATGCCCCGGCCCCGGGCGGGCGCGACCGTCCAGTAGCCCACCTCCGCCGAGGGCGCGCCGGGCTCCGGGAAGGACAGGGCGACGTTGCCCACGGGGCCCGCCCCCAGCTCCGTGTCCACCACCGCGAAGCTGTGCCGCAGCCCGGTCGCCCGGCCCTCCTCCTGGGCCCGCAGCCAGTGCGCGGCCGCCTCCTCGTCCGCCACCGGCGCCCGCGATCCGGCCTGCACGGCGGGGTCGCGGTAGGCGTCGAGGAGCACCCCGAGATCGCCCGGCCGCCAGGGCCGCAGTACCAGGGAACCGGACGACAGACGGGCATCGCGCGCGTGGGCGTTCACCCGCTCATCGTACGAGGGGGGTTCCCACGGCCCCCGGCAGGTGCGCGAAGGGTCCCCGTCGCATAAGGTTGACGGCTGCCCAATGCACGTCAGAAGGGGGCCTCGGTGGCCGCGCAGGATGCCGCTGTCGATTCGTTGCGGGACCGGGAAATCGGTGTCGAGCAGGAACATCTCGACCGGGTGTACCACCGTCTCGAGGAGAAGATCCACGAGGCGGAATTTCTCATGGACGACGCCGTCAAGCGCGGCCAGGTGGGGACGCCGGGGGCGCTCGCCGAGCGCGACGCCCAGGTGTTCCGCGCCGGAATCCATCTCAACCGGCTGAACAGCGAGTTCGAGGACTTCCTCTTCGGGAGGATCGACCTCCTGCTCGGCAAGGACGGCGAACGCGGCCCGGACGGCGCGTACACCTCCGTCGAGCCCGCCGACGACGTCGTGCGCGAGGACGACACCGCCGACATCGCGGAGACGCTGCACATCGGCCGGATCGGGGTCCTCGACTCCGACTACGCGCCGCTCGTCATCGACTGGCGGGCCCCGGCCGCGGCGCCGTTCTACCGCTCCACGCCCAAGGAGCCGGGCCGGGTGGTCCGCCGCCGCGTCATCCGCTCCAAGGGCCGCCGGGTCCTCGGCGTCGAGGACGACCTGATGCGCCCCGAGCTGACCGCCTACCTGGACGGCGAGCAGCTCCCGGTCGTCGGCGACGGCGCCCTGATGGCCGCGCTCGGACAGGCCCGCAGCCACACCATGCGGGACATCGTCTCGTCCATCCAGGCGGAGCAGGACCTCGTCATCCGGGCCCCCGCCGCCTCCGTCACCGAGGTCTCCGGCGGCCCCGGCACCGGCAAGACCGCGGTCGCCCTGCACCGCGCGGCGTACCTGCTCTACCAGGACCGGCGGCGGTACGCGGGCGGCATCCTCGTCGTCTCGCCGACGCCGCTGCTCGTGGCGTACACCGAGGGCGTGCTGCCCTCGCTCGGCGAGGAGGGCCAGGTCGCGATCCGCGCGGTCGGCTCGCTCTCCGACGACGCGGCGGGGCCCGAGGGCGCCACCGCCTACGACGAGCCGGCCGTCGCCCGGATCAAGGGCTCCTCGCGGATGCTCCCGGTCCTCCGCAAGGCGGCGCGCGGCGCGCTGGAGCAGCCCGCGCCCCGGACGGCCCCCGCTCCCGGCGGGCAGCTGGAGTTCGGTGAGGCCGAGGAGGCACCGCAGCCCGCCGGTACGCCGACCCGGCTGCGCGTGGTCGCGTTCGGTGCCCGGGTCGAGCTCCAGGAGGACGAGCTGCGGCGCATCCGCAACAACGTCCTCGGCGGGACCGCCCCGGTCAACCTGCTGCGCCCGCGCGCCCGCCGGCTGCTGCTCGACGCGCTGTGGAACCGCTCCTCCGGCCGGGGCCGCTACACCGACCCGGAGCTGGCGCAGGAGCTGCGTACGTCGTTCGACGAGGACGTGTCCACGGAGACCCCGTTCATCGAGTTCCTGGACGCCTGGTGGCCCGAGCTGACCCCGCGCGGGGTGCTCGCCGCGATGGCCGACGAGAAGCGGCTCGCCCGGTGGGCGCGGCGCACGCTCAACCAGGGCGAGGTGCGCCGGCTCGCGCGCTCCCTCAAGCGCCTGGACGCCGCCGGACAGGGGCCGCTCTCCGTGCACGACGTGGCGCTCCTGGACGAGCTGCACACGCTGCTCGGCACCCCGAGCCGCCCCAAGCGCAAGCGCGAGGCGGACCCGCTGGACCAGCTCACCGGGCTTGAGGAGCTGATGCCCCGCCGCGAGGAGACCCAGTGGGAGCGCGCCGAACGGCTCGCCGCCGAGCGCACCGAGTACGCCCACGTCATCGTGGACGAGGCGCAGGACCTTACGCCCATGCAGTGGCGGATGGTCGGCCGGCGCGGCCGGCACGCCACCTGGACGATCGTCGGGGACCCGGCGCAGTCCTCCTGGTCCGACCCGGACGAGGCGGCGGCCGCCCGTGACGAGGCGCTGGGCAGCCGCCCCCGCCGGAACTTCACGCTGACCGTCAACTACCGCAACCCGGCCGAGATCGCCGAGCTGGCCGCGAAGGTACTGGCCCTCGCCATGCCCGGCATGGAGTCCCCGGCCGCCGTCCGCTCCACGGGCGTGGTCCCGCGCTTCGAGACCGTACGCGGCGACGACCTGGCCGGGACCGTGCGCGAGGAGGCGCGGCGGCTGCTCGCCGAGGTGGACGGCACGGTCGGCGTCGTCGTGGCGATGAACCGGCGCGCGCAGGCCCGGGAGTGGCTGGCGGAGCTGGGCGACCGGGTGGTGGCGCTCGGCAGCCTGGAGGCCAAGGGGCTGGAGTACGACGCGACGGTGGTGGTCTCGCCGGCCGAGATCGCGGACGAGTCCCCGGCCGGGCTGCGCGTGCTGTACGTGGCGCTGACCCGGGCGACCCAGCAGCTGACCGTGGTGTCGGGGGAGCGGGACCTGCCGGACGAGGACGGCGTGCCGGACCTGCTCAGGGACTGATTCCGGTCAACCCGCGCTGCGGGAATCACTTTTCCAGGTGGTTTGTTAGCCTGGATGTGACACCGGCTCGATCCAAGCCCCCGGGCCCAACCTTAGTCGCTTCGAGCGACCACTTGCCGCGAGGCGAGCATGGCGGGCCGGTGTCGTCAACGTAAGAAGAGGTCCGCGTCACCTTCCGGTGGCGCGGGCCTCTTCGCGTTCCGGGGACGTTCCCGGGGAGGGGTTCCGCTGCGCCGCACTCTCTCGTATGGTGGAAAACAGTTTCCGCGCTGCGACAGTCATTAACGGCTACTCGTCGGTAGGTGCGAATATCGGAAGGCGTGTCCGCTGCCGGGCCTGCTCGGGCTTCGGACGCGCATAGCAATGAAGCTAAGGAAAGCGAAGGACTCGGCCATGGCAACGGCGCCCAGCGTCTCGTACTCGATGACGGTCAGGCTGGAGGTGCCCGCGAGCGGCACCGCGGTCTCCCAGCTCACCACGGCCGTGGAGTCCTCCGGCGGTTCGGTCACCGGCCTCGACGTGACCGCTTCCGGCCACGAGAAGCTGCGGATCGACGTCACGATCGCCGCCTCCTCCACCGCGCACGCCGACGAGATCGTCGAGGGGCTGCGCGGTATCGAGGGCGTCATCCTCGGCAAGGTCTCCGACCGTACGTTCCTCATGCACCTCGGCGGCAAGATCGAGATGGCGTCCAAGCACCCCATCCGCAACCGCGACGACCTCTCGATGATCTACACCCCGGGCGTGGCCCGGGTCTGCATGGCGATCGCCGAGAACCCCGAGGACGCCCGCCGCCTCACCATCAAGCGCAACTCCGTCGCAGTCGTGACGGACGGCTCCGCGGTGCTCGGCCTCGGCAACATCGGCCCGAAGGCCGCGCTGCCCGTCATGGAGGGCAAGGCCGCTCTCTTCAAGCGCTTCGCCGGCATCGACGCGTGGCCGATCTGCCTGGACACCCAGGACACCGACGCCATCGTCGAGATCGTCAAGGCCATCGCGCCCGGCTTCGCGGGGATCAACCTGGAGGACATCTCCGCGCCGCGCTGCTTCGAGATCGAGGCCCGGCTGCGCGAGGCCCTGGACATCCCGGTCTTCCACGACGACCAGCACGGCACCGCGATCGTCGTCCTGGCCTCGCTGACCAACGCGCTGCGCGTGGTGGGCAAGGCCATCGGGGACGTGCGGGTCGTCATGTCCGGCGCCGGGGCGGCCGGTACGGCCATCCTGAAGCTCCTCATCGCCGCGGGCGTCAAGCACGCCGTCGTCGCCGACATCCACGGCGTCGTGCACTCCGGCCGCGAGGACCTGCGCTCCGCCGACCCGGACTCGCCGCTGTGCTGGATCGCCGACAACACCAACCCGGAGAACATCACCGGCACCCTCAAGGAGGCCGTGGTCGGCGCCGACGTCTTCATCGGCGTCTCCGCCCCCAACGTGCTCGACGGGGACGACGTGGCGGCCATGGCGGACGGCGCGATCGTGTTCGCGCTCGCGAATCCGGACCCCGAGGTGGACCCGGCGATCGCCCGCCGCACCGCCGCCGTGGTGGCCACCGGGCGCTCCGACTTCCCGAACCAGATCAACAACGTGCTGGTCTTCCCCGGCGTCTTCCGCGGCCTGCTCGACGCCCAGTCGCGCACCGTCAACACGGACATGATGCTCGCCGCCGCGCGCGCCCTGGCCGACGTGGTCGCCGAGGACGAGGTGAACGCGAACTACATCATCCCGTCGGTCTTCAACGACAAGGTCGCCGGAGCGGTCGCCGGGGCCGTCCGGGACGCCGCCCGGGCCGCCGGAGCCACTGTGACGGCGCCCACGTCCGTCTGACACGGCGCGTCGCGGGTCGCGGCGCCCCAAACGCCCCTTTAGGGTGGGCGGGCGACGCGTCCCGCAGAGCCCCGCGATGCTGCGGAAGGCTCTGGGGGAGTCGACGGGACGTCACCACGACGAGGCAGTGGTGCTGTTCGCGCGGCTCCCGGAGGGTGCCGGATTGGCTTTCCCGCCGCAGGTGGGGGCAGGATGCTTCCTCAAGGACTACGTCCAGGGGAGACCCCACAGGGCGCGAGGTCTACCGGACCCTCTCAAGGGCGGACCCGGGTACGGGGACTGTCCGAGGGCCCTGGCAGCATCGGCTTCGATCTCACGCCTCACAGGCAAGAAGAACACGGGAGTAACAACATGAACCGCAGTGAGCTGGTGGCCGCCCTGGCCGACCGTGCCGAGGTGACCCGCAAGGACGCCGACGCCGTGCTGGCCGCTCTCGCCGAGACCGTCGGTGAGGTCGTCGCCAAGGGCGACGAGAAGGTCACCATCCCCGGTTTCCTGACCTTCGAGCGCACCCACCGTGCCGCTCGCACCGCTCGTAACCCGCAGACCGGCGACCCGATCAACATCCCGGCCGGCTACAGCGTGAAGGTCTCCGCGGGCTCCAAGCTCAAGGAAGCCGCCAAGGGCAAGTAAGACCCCTGGGCACGACGGAGGGCGGCCACCCCACCCGGGGTGGCCGCCCTCCGGCATTCGGCCCGTCAGCGGCCGCACAGGCCGTCCAGGCGGTCAGACCAGCGAGCCGCCCGGCAGCTCCACCTTCGCGCCCAGCTTCTCCAGCTTGTCCATGAAGTTCTCGTAGCCCCGGTTGATCAGGTCGATGCCGTGCACCCGGGAGGTGCCCTGGGCCGCGAGGGCGGCGATCAGGTACGAGAAGCCGCCGCGCAGGTCCGGGATGACCAGGTCCGCGCCCTGGAGCTTCGTGGGGCCCGACACGACCGCGGAGTGCAGGAAGTTGCGCTGGCCGAAGCGGCAGTCCGAGCCGCCCAGGCACTCGCGGTAGAGCTGGATGTGCGCGCCCATCTGGTTCAGCGCGGAGGTGAAGCCGAGCCGGGACTCGTACACCGTCTCGTGGACGATGGAGAGGCCCGCGGCCTGCGTCAGCGCGACCACCAGGGGCTGCTGCCAGTCCGTCTGGAAGCCGGGGTGCACGTCCGTCTCCAGCGCGATCGCGTTGAGCGCGCCGCCCGGGTGCCAGAAGCGGATGCCCTCGTCGTCGATCTCGAAGGCGCCGCCCACCTTGCGGTAGGTGTTCAGGAACGTCATCATCGAGCGCTGCTGGGCGCCCCGGACGTAGATGTTGCCCTCGGTCGCCAGTGCGGCGGACGCCCAGGAGGCGGCCTCCAGGCGGTCCGGGATGGCGCGGTGGGTGTAGCCGTCGAGGCGGTCCACACCGGTGATCCGGATGGTCCGGTCGGTGTCCATCGAGATGATCGCGCCCATTTTCTGCAGGACGCAGATCAGGTCCTCGATCTCCGGCTCCACGGCCGCGTTGGACAGCTCCGTGACGCCCTCGGCGAGCACCGCGGTCAGCAGCACCTGCTCGGTGGAGCCCACCGAGGGGTACGGCAGCCGGATCTTGGTGCCGCGCAGCCGCTGCGGGGCCTCCAGGTACTGCCCGTCCGCCCGCTTCTCGATCGTCGCGCCGAACTGGCGCAGCACGTCGAAGTGGAAGTCGATCGGCCGGCCGCCGATGTCGCAGCCGCCGAGCCCCGGGATGAACGCGTGGCCCAGGCGGTGCAGCAGCGGACCGCAGAACAGGATCGGGATGCGCGAGGAGCCCGCGTGGGCGTCGATGTCGGCGACGTTGGCGCTCTCGACGTGCGTGGGGTCCAGGACCAGCTCGCCCGGCTCCTCACCGGGGCGGACCGTCACGCCGTGCAGCTGGAGCAGCCCGCGCACCACGCGTACGTCGCGGATGTCGGGCACGTTGCGCAGCCGGCTGGGCCCGCTGCCGAGCAGCGCGGCGACCATCGCCTTCGGCACCAGGTTCTTGGCGCCTCGGACGCGGATCTCGCCCTCCAGCGGGGTTCCGCCGTGGACAAGCAGGACATCGTCTGTGCCGGTCATGAATCTCGCGTTCCGGAGTGGTCGGGCAGGGGGCCAAACGAAAGAGTAATGGGCCCGCACCCCCGTTCCGTAGGGGAACGGGTGGTGTACGAACGTCATGAATCCGCCACAACACGCTCTGCTGCACGGGACTTGCGGAGGGTCACCGTCCGGATCGCCGGTCCGGCCGTGCGCTCCTCGTGCACCCGTGCGCCCTGAGCTGCGCTCGGGCACCGAGCGCGACGACCGCGTCACTTGGCCCCCGCCGCGGCCCGGGATGCGGGATCATTTCTGCCATGACCGAGGTGTCCTCGCTCACAGGGCGGCTGCTCGTGGCCGCGCCCGCCCTGGCGGACCCGAACTTCGACCGCGCGGTGGTGCTGCTCCTCGACCACGACGAGGAGGGCTCCCTCGGCGTGGTCCTCAACCGGCCGACCCCGGTGGGCGTCGTGGACATCCTGGCGGCCTGGGCCGGACTGACCGGTGAGCCGGAGGTCGTCTTCCAGGGCGGACCGGTCTCGCTGGACTCCGCCCTCGGGGTCGCCGTGATCCCGGGCGGCGAGGGCCCCTCGGCTGGCGCCGGGTGTACGGGGCGATCGGCCTGGTGGACCTGGAGGCGCCGCCCGAGCTGCTGGCGGCGGCCGTGGGCTCGCTGCGGATCTTCGCGGGGTACGCGGGCTGGGGGCCGGGACAGCTGGAGCGCGAGCTGTCCGAGGGCGCCTGGTACGTGGTGGAATCGGAGCCCGGTGACGTGTCCTCGCCACGCCCGGAGGGCCTGTGGCGTGCGGTCCTGCGCCGGCAGCGCAGCGAACTGGCCATGATCGCCACGTATCCGGACGACCCTTCGCTGAACTGATGTCCCGTTCTTCAGTACGCTTGGCGGTTATGAGCACTCTTGAGCCCGAGCGCGGGGCAGGTACCGGAACCCTCGTGGAGCCGACGCCGCAGGTGTCGAACGGCGACGGCGACCACGAGCGCTACGCCCATTACGTCCAGAAGGACAAGATCATGGCGAGCGCCCTGGAGGGCACCCCCGTGGTCGCACTGTGCGGCAAGGTCTGGGTACCGGGGCGCGACCCCAAGAAGTACCCGGTCTGCCCGATGTGCAAGGAGATCTACGAGTCCATGGGCGCCGGCGGCGACAAGGGCAAGGGCGGCAAGGACAAGAAGTAGCGGCCACCGGTACGGCCCGCAGCTGAAGGTCCGGGAGACCCCCGGGGCGCGCACCCGCGTGCCCCGGGGGTCTTTCGCGTGCCGTTGCACGGGCTGCTCCGCCAGGTCACGGAGTGGTGCAGACGTGGTGCAGACCACTTGTCGCCGCCCCCAACCCCACCTACTCTCCTGCCTGTTGTGCAGAACGAAACGTACGTTGCGTATGCTGCAACGCTGACCGGTAGGGGTTCCCGGATGAAGTTCTCTGCCCGAATCGCCGCCCCGGCCGCGGCGCTCGTCCTGGCGGGCCTCACCGCCACCGCCTGCGCGCCGCAGACCTCCGACACCGGAGCCGAGGGCGACGAGAAGACCGGCACGCTGCGGGTCTGGCTGTTCCAGGAGGTCGGCAACAAGCCGAAGGAGAAGGTGGTCGACACCGCGGTCGCCGCCTTCAGGAAGGCCCACGAGGGCGCGAAGGTCGAGATCGAGTACATCCCGGTCGAGACCCGCGCCCAGCGCGTCAAGGCCGCCTTCAACGACCCGAAGAGCGCCCCCGACCTCATCGAGTACGGCAACACCGACACCGCCGGTTACGTGAAGGACGGCGGGCTCGCCGACATCACCTCCGAGTTCGGTGCCTGGGCCGACGCCGAGGACACCGACCCGGCCGCCAAGCAGTCCGTCACGGTCGACGGCAAGGTCTACGGGGCCCCGCTCTTCGTCGGCGTACGCGCGCTCTACTACCGCACCGACGTCTTCGCGGACCTGGGCATCCAGCCGCCCAAGTCCCAGGCCGAACTGATCTCCACCGCGAAGAAGATCCACCAGAAGAAGCCGGACCTCTACGGGCTCGCCGTCGGCGGCGCCTACACCTACGGCGCGATGCCGTTCATCTGGGCCAACGGCGGCGAACTGGCCGACCGGGACGGCTCCTCGTACACGTCGGCCATCAACAGCGCGAAGGCCCGCAAGGGCATCGAGGCGTACACCTCGCTCTTCGGCGCCGACAACTGCCCGCCCGCCAAGTGCGCGGCCATGGGCGGCAACGCGACCGTCACCGCCTTCGCCTCCGGCAAGGCCGCCATGGCCATCGGCGGCGACTTCAGCCACACGGCCGTCGAGGCCGGAAGCGTCAAGGGCAAGTACGCCGTCGTCCCGCTGCCCGGCGTCGCAGAGGGCTCCATAGCCCCCGCCTTCGCGGGCGGCAACAACATCGGCGTGCTGAAGAGCAGCGGCCACCGCACCCTCGCCGTAGACCTGATGAAGGAGCTGACCGGCAAGGCGTCCCAGGCCCGCATGTTCGACGCGATGGGCTTCCTGCCGACCTACACCGACGTCCGCGCCGCCGCCGCGAAGCGCGAGCCGTTCGTCGAGCCCTTCGTCAAGACGCTCGGCGCCGGAGCCAAGTTCGTGCCCGCCTCCCCGGCCTGGGGGCAGATCGACTCCTCGCTGATCCTGCCCACCATGTTCCAGGAGATCGTCAGCGGCCGTAAGGACGTGGCGAAGGCGGCCGACGACGCCGCGAAGAAGATGGACGCGGCGTTCGCCGACGCGGGCTGACCATGACCGCGAACAGCACGGCGTACAAGACACGCCCCGCCCCCGCATCCGCCCCGCGCCGCCGGTCCGCGTCCCCGGCACGGCGGCCGGGCTGGACGCCCTGGCTCTATCTGCTGCCCGCGCTCGTCCTGCTCGGCGGGCTGCTGGTCTACCCGATCTACCAGCTCGGCCTGATCTCCTTCCTGGAGTACACCCAGGCGCAGGTCAGCGGCGGCGAACCGGCCACCTTCCAGGGGTTCGGCAACTACACCGCCCTCTTCGGGGACGGCCAGTTCTGGCAGGTCCTCCTCGCCACCGTGGTCTTCGCCGCCGCCTGCGTCCTGGCCACCCTGCTGGTCGGCTGCGCGCTGGCCGTCCTGCTGACCCGGATACGGGCCGTGCCCCGGCTCGCCCTCATGCTCGCCGCGCTCGGCGCCTGGGCGACGCCCGCGATCACCGGGTCGACCGTCTGGGTCTTCCTCTTCGACGCCGACTTCGGCCCGGTCAACCGGGTCCTGGGGCTCGGTGACCACTCGTGGACGTGCGGGCGCTACAGCGCCTTCACGCTGGTGCTCCTCGAAGTCCTCTGGTGCTCGTTCCCGTTCGTGATGGTCACGGTGTACGCGGGCATCCGGGCGATCCCCACCGAGGTGCTCGAAGCAGCCGCGCTGGACGGGGCCTCGCAGTGGCGGACCTGGCGTTCCGTCACCGCGCCGATGCTGCGGCCGATCCTGACCGTCGTCACCATCCAGTCGGTCATCTGGGACTTCAAGGTGTTCACCCAGATCTACGTCATGACCAACGGCGGCGGGATCGCCGGACAGAACCTGGTGCTCAACGTGTACGCGTACCAGAAGGCGTTCGCCTCCTCGCAGTACAGCCTCGGCTCCGCGATCGGCGTCGTGATGCTGCTGATCCTGCTCGCCGTGACGCTGGTCCACCTGCGCCTCGTACGCCGTCAGGGGGAGGAACTGTGAGGCTGTCCGCCCGCTCGCTCGTCCACCGGCCCGGCCGGTTCGCCGCCGAGGCTGCCGCGCTGCTCATCGCCGCCGCCGTCGCCTTCCCGCTGTACTGGATGGTGCTCTCCGCCCTCAAACCGGCGGGCGAGGTCCAGTCGACGCACCCCAGGCCCTGGACCCTGTCACCGTCCCTGGACTCCTTCCGGCGGGTCTTCCAGCAGCAGGACTTCGGGCGCTACTTCCTCAACAGCCTGCTCGTGGCCGGGACGGTCGTGGTCGCCTCCGCGCTCATCGCGTTCCTGGCGGCCACGGCGGTCACCCGGTTCCGGTTCCGCTTCCGGACCACGCTGCTGATCATGTTCCTGGTCGCGCAGATGGTGCCGGTCGAGGCGCTGACGATCCCGCTGTTCTTCCTGATGCGGGACTTCGGCCAGCTGAACACGCTGGGCTCGCTGATCCTGCCGCACCTGGCGTTCTCGCTGCCGTTCGCGATCTGGATGCTGCGGGGCTTCGTACGGGCCGTGCCGGACGCGCTTGAGGAGGCCGCGTACATCGACGGGGCGAGCCGCACCCGCTTCCTGTGGCAGATCCTCTTCCCGCTGGTCTTCCCCGGCCTGGTGGCGACGAGCGTCTTCTCGTTCATCTCCACCTGGAACGACTTCCTCTTCGCGAAGTCGTTCATCATCAGCGACACCTCCCAGTCGACGCTCCCGATGGCGCTGCTGGTCTTCTTCAAACCCGACGAGAACGACTGGGGCGGGATCATGGCAGCCTCGACGGTGATGACCGTGCCCGTGCTGGTCTTCTTCGTACTCGTACAGCGACGCCTGGTCTCCGGACTCGGCGGAGCGGTTAAGGACTGACGTCATGAACATGGATCTGATCCCGGCCCCCGCGCGCGCCGGTGACCAGGGGCGCTGCGGATTCCTGCTGGACGAGTCCACCACCGTCGCGGCGGCTCCCGGCACCGAGACCACCGAACGCTGGCTGCGCGCCACCCTCGGCGCGGCCTTCGGCGTGCCGCTCGCACCGGGCGCCGAGGGCGCGCGGCGGTCCATCCGGCTGCGCATCGACGAGACCCTGCCCGCCGAGGGCTACCGGCTCACCACCCTGCCCGACGAGAGCGTCGCCATCACCGGCGGCAGCCCCGCCGGGGTGTTCTGGGGCGCCCAGACCCTGCGTCAGCTGCTGGGCCCGCGGGCCTTCCGGAAGGCGCCGACGGACGGCGGCACGGCAGCCTTCGGGTTCACCGACATCGAGGACGCGCCCCGCTTCGGCTGGCGCGGCCTGATGCTCGACGTGGCACGGCACTTCATGCCCAAGGACGACGTCCTGCGCTACCTCGACCTGCTCGCCGCGCACAAGCTGAACGTCTTCCACTTCCACCTCAGCGACGACCAGGGCTGGCGCGTCGAGATCAAGCGGTACCCGCGCCTCACCGAGATCGGCGCCTGGCGCCCCCGTACCAAGTACGGACACCGGGCCTCCGAGCTGTGGGACGAGACCCCGCACGGCGGTTACTACACCCAGGACGACATCCGCGAGATCGTCGCCTACGCCGCCGCCCGGCACATCCGGGTCGTCCCCGAGATCGACATCCCCGGCCACTCGCAGGCCGCGATCAGCGCCTACCCGGAGCTGGGCAACACCGACGTCATCGACACCTCGGCGCTCGGCGTCTGGGACAACTGGGGCGTCACACCGAACGTCCTGGCCCCCACCGACCACGTCCTGCGGTTCTACGAGGGCGTCTTCGAGGAACTCCTCGACCTCTTCCCGCCGGAGACCTCGCCGTTCGTCCACGTCGGCGGCGACGAGTGCCCCAAGGACCAGTGGAAGCAGTCGCCCGCCGCGCAGGCCCGCATCAAGGAACTCGGGCTTGCCGACGAGGACGAGCTCCAGTCCTGGTTCATCCGCCACTTCGACACCTGGCTCACCGCGCGAGGCCGCCGCCTCATCGGCTGGGACGAGATCCTGGAGGGCGGCCTCGCCCCCGGCGCCGCCGTCTCCTCCTGGCGGGGTTACGCGGGCGGCATCGCGGCCGCCGAGGCCGGGCACGACGTGGTCATGTGCCCGGAGCAGCAGGTTTATCTGGACCACCGTCAGGACGGCGGCCCCGACGAGCCGATGCCCATCGGGTACGTCCGCACCCTGGAGGACGTCTACCGCTTCGAACCCGTTCCGCCGTCCCTGGGCGAGGAGGCGGCACGGCACGTCCTCGGCACCCAGGCCAACGCCTGGTCCGAGGTCATGCAGAACCGGGCCCGCGTGGACTACCAGGTCTTCCCCCGCCTCGCCGCCTTCGCCGAGGTCGCCTGGTCCGCCCTGCCCGCCCCGGACGAACGGGACTTCGCCGGTTTCGAGCGCCGCATGACCGCCCACTACGCCCGACTCGACGCCCTCGGCGTCGGCTACCGGCCGCCGTCCGGACCGCTGCCCTGGCAGCAGCGCCCCGGCGTCCTCGGACGCCCGATCGAGGGGGCACCCCGAACGTGTGAGCCCGGCCCCAACCCGCTCTCCCGCCACCACGGCCCCTGCGACCGTGGTGGCGGCGGCGTTTCCCGACTGCCTTTCCTGGCAAGGGAGAAAGCCGTACGAAGACGCGTAGGACCGGCAAAGGGCGCTCACCGCCGAACCGGCGCGAAAACGGGACCATTACCCTGAACGTTGACGGATACACCCTTCGCGGACCTGCGCGTCGGGCCGGTCCGAAGATGTGCCAGAGTTGCCACGTCCGGGCTTCGAGCACGTACCGTACGGCGAAACAGGCGGGAGCGCCGGGACACCGGGAAGGGGCAGCTGGGTTGACCACGCACGCACCGCAGGCGACGCAGTCCGTGACGCTGCCTGCCTCGCTGGACGAGGCGGTGGCGGCACTCGGCGCCATGCCGGCCGCCGTCCCCGTGGCAGGCGGCACGGACCTGATGGCGGCCGTCAACAAGGGGCTCCTGCGCCCCTCCGGTCTGGTCGGACTCGGCCGGATCAGCGAGCTGCGCGGCTGGCACTACCAGGACGGGCACGCCCTCCTGGGCGCCGGCCTGACCCACGCCCGCATGGGGCGGCCCGACTTCGCCGCCCTCATCCCCGCGCTCGCCGCCTCCGCCCGCGCCGCGGGCCCCCGCAGATCCGCAACGCCGGCACGCTCGGCGGCAACATCGCGACCGCCGCCCGACCGGGGACGCGCTGCCCGTGCTCGCCGCCCTGGAGGCCGAGCTGGTCATCGCCGGACCCGGCGGCGCCCGCCGCGAGATCCCCGTCTCCCATCTGCTGGTCGGCCGCGAGATGCTGGAGCCCGCCGAGTTGATCGGCTTCGTCCGGGTGCCCCTGCTGCACGCCCCGCAGGTGTTCCTCAAGGCCACCGGCCGCACCGGCCCGGGCCGCGCCACCGCCTCCGTCGCGATCGTCCTCGACCCGGCCAGGCGCGGGGTGCGCTGCGCGGTCGGCGCCATCGCCCCGATGCCGCTGCGCCCGCTGGAGGCGGAGCGCTGGATCGCCTCGCTCATCGACTGGGACGGGGCGCGCGGCCTGGCCCCCGACGCGCTGGCCGCCTTCGGCGAGTACGTCGCGGCCGCCTGCATCCCGGACCAGGAACCACCCGCCGACGGGGAGAGGCGCCACCGCTGCCCCCGCCGTACTGCACCTGCGGCGCACCGTCGCCGCGCTCGCCCGACGCGCGCTGGGAAGGGCACTGTCGTGAGCAAGGAGAACCCCGCCGAGCAGCAGCAGCACGGCGGCTGGCAGCCGACCCCGCAGAGCGACTACGACGGCGACGCGACGGCCTTCGTCCAGCTGCCGCCGGAGGACCTGGCGGACATCCCGCTGGCCGCGCCCGGCCACGGCTACACCCCGCCGATGATCCTGCCGCTGACCCCCGCCGCCGACCGCGACCCGGCGGCCACCGGCAACTGGACCGTCCAGACCCCGGAGCAGCAGCCCGGGCAGCCCGCGCCGGACGCGGTGCACTGGCCCGACCCGAACCAGCAGTCCGGCTACGGCTATCCGCACCCCGAGGACCAGCAGCACACCGGCTCGTACCAGGAGCCGTACGGTACGGACCACGCCGCCACGGGCCAGTGGTCGGTGGACACCTCCTCCTGGCCGGCCCCGTCCGCCCCGCTCTCCGACGACTCCGGCGAGCTGTACACCCCGCCCCCCGTCGCCGACTGGTACGCGGACCGCCCGGCCACGCTGCCCGGGGGCGCCCCGGCGCCCTGGGCGGTGCCGGACGCGGCCGAGGCCGCGGAGCCGGTGGCGGGTGACCCCGCCGATGCCCCCGTCGATGCCCCGGCCGACGCGCGGACGGACGTCCAGGCCGACGCCCAGGCCGCGGGCCCCGCCGACGCCCCGGCCGACGCGCGGGCGGACGTCCAGGTCGGCGTCCCCGCCGAGAGCGCTCCCGAGGCGCCGGATGCGGCTGACATCGAGCAGTCCGCGCCGGGCCCGGAGGCCGACGCGCCCGGCACCGAGCCCGCCGCCGAGCCCGCCGCCGAGGCTGTGCCGGAGCCGGAAACGCCCGAGGCGGAGGATGCCGCCCAGCCCGCGGAGGTGCCCGAGGACCCGGCCCCGGAGGGGCCCCCGCTGCCCAGCGAGCACCCCGCCGCCTCGTACGTCCTGCACGTCAACGGCGTCGACCGGCCCGTCACGGACGCCTGGATCGGCGAGTCCCTGCTCTACGTGCTGCGCGAGCGCCTCGGCCTCGCCGGCGCCAAGGACGGCTGCTCGCAGGGCGAGTGCGGGGCGTGCAACGTCCAGGTGGACGGGCGGCTCGTCGCCTCCTGCCTGGTGCCCGCCGCCACGACCGCCGGCAGCGAGGTCCGTACGGTCGAGGGCCTGGCCGTCGACGGCGAACCCTCCGACGTGCAGCGGGCGCTGGCGGACTGCGGCGCCGTCCAGTGCGGCTTCTGCATCCCCGGCATGGCGATGACCGTCCACGACCTCCTGGAGGGCAACCACCGCCCCAGCGAGCTGGAGACCCGCCGGGCGCTGTGCGGCAACCTCTGCCGCTGCTCCGGCTACCGGGGCGTCCTGGACGCCGTCAACGAGGTCATCGCGGGCCGCGAGGCCGCCGCCGAAGCCGCCGCCGAGGAGACCGGGGGCGGCGAGCCGGAGGAGCCCCGCATCCCGCACCAGGCGGCGCCGGGCGCCGGTAGTGTGCAGGCCCACCAGCAGGACGGAGGCATGGCGTGAGCAACGACGCGGCCGGCGCCACCCCCACGACGATCAGCATCCCGTCGCCGGCCGGCCCGGGCGGACCCGAGGCCGAGCAGCCGCGGCTCGGCATCGGCGCCTCGCTGCCGCCGGCCGACGCCCGCGCCAAGACCGAGGGCACCTTCCCGTACGCCGCCGACCTGTGGGCCGAGGGCCTGCTCTGGGCGGCCGTCCTGCGCTCCCCGCACGCGCACGCCCGCATCGTCTCCATCGACACCTCGGCCGCCGCCGAGATGCCCGGGGTGCGCGCGGTCGTCACCCACGAGGACGTCCCGGGCGAGGCCCTGTACGGCCGCAAGGTCGTGGACCGCCCCGTCTTCGCCGCCGACCTGGTCCGCCACCACGGCGAGCCGATCGCCGCCGTCGCCGCCGACCACCCCGACACCGCCCGGCTCGCCGCCGCCGCGATCGCCGTCGAGTACGAGGTGCTGGACCCGGTCACCGACCCGGAGAAGGCGTTCGAGGCCGAGCCCCTGCACCCCGACGGCAACCTCATCCGCCACATCCCGCTGCGCTACGGCGACCCTGAGGCGGTCGGCGAGGTCGTCGTGGACGGGCTGTACCGCATCGGCCGCCAGGACCCCGCCCCGATCGGCGCGGAGGCCGGGCTCGCCGTGCCCCGCCCGGACGGCGGCGTCGAGCTGTACACCGCGTCCACGGACCCGCACACCGACCGCGACCTGGCCGCCGCCTGCTTCGGCCTCGAACCGGAGCGGGTCAAAATCGTCGTCACCGGAGTCCCCGGCGCGACCGGCGACCGCGAGGACCCCGCCTTCCAGCTGCCGCTGGGCCTGCTCGCCCTGCGCACCGGCTGCCCGGTCAAGCTGGCCGCCACCCGCGAGGAGTCGTTCCTCGGCCACGCCCACCGCCACCCGACCCTGCTGCGCTACCGCCACCACGCGGACGCGGAGGGCCGCCTGGTCAAGGTGGAGGCCCAGATCCTGCTGGACGCGGGCGCCTACGCGGACGCCTCGTCGGAGTCGCTGGCCGCCGCGGTCGCCTTCGCCTGCGGCCCGTACGTCGTGCCGCACGCCTTCATCGAGGGCTGGGCCGTCCGTACGAACAACCCGCCCTCCGGCCATGTCCGGGGCGAGGGCGCGATGCAGGTCTGCGCCGCCTACGAGGGCCAGATGGACAAGCTGGCCGCGAAGCTGGGGATCGACCCGGCCGAGCTGCGCATGCGCAACGTGCTGGCCACCGGCGACATCCTGCCGACCGGGCAGACCGTGACCTGCCCCGCGCCCGTCGCCGAACTGCTCACCGCCGTCCGCGACCACCCGCTGCCCGCCCTGCCCAAGGACGCCCCGGAGGACGACTGGCTGCTGCCGGGCGGCCCGAGGGCGCGGGCGAACCGGGCGCGGTGCGGCGGGGCGTGGGGTACGCGCTGGGCATGGTCCACATGCTGGGCGCGGAGGGCGCCGACGAGGTGTCCACCGCCACGGTCCGGGTCCACGACTCGGTCGCCACCGTCATCTGCGCCGCCGTCGAGACGGGCCAGGGCTTCTCCACGCTGGCCCGCCAGGTCGTCCAGGAGACCCTGGGCGTCGAGGAGGTGCACGTCGCCTCGGTCGACACCGACCAGCCCCCGGCGGGCGCCGCCACGCACGGCCGCCACACCTGGGTCTCCGCCGGAGCGGTCGAACGCGCCGCGAAGATGGTCCGCACCCAGCTCCTCCAGCCCCTGGCGCACAAGTTCGGGATGTCCACGGAGCTGCTCCAGATCACGGACGGCAAGATCACCTCGTACGACGGGGTGCTCTCCACGACCGTGTCGGAGGCGCTGGACGGCAAGGAGCTGTGGGCCACCGCGCAGTGCCGCCCGCACCCCACCGAGCCGCTGGACGAGTCCGGGCAGGGCGACGCCTTCGTGGGCATGGCCTTCTGCGCGGTCCGCGCGGTGGTGGACGTCGACGTCGAGCTGGGCTCGGTCCGGGTGGTCGAGATGGCCGTCGCCCAGGACGTCGGCCGCGTCCTCAACCCGTCCCAGCTGGCGACCCGCATCGAGGCGGGCGTCACCCAGGGCATCGGTGCCGCCCTCACCGAGAACCTCCGCACCGCCCGCGGTCTGGTCCGTCACCCGGACCTCACCGGCTACGCCCTGCCGACCTCGCTGGACGCGCCGGAGATCCGCATCGTGAAACTGGTCGAGGAGCGCGACGTGGTCGCCCCGTTCGGCGCGAAGCCCGCGTCGGCGGTCCCGGTCGTGACCTCCCCGGCCGCGGTGGCCGCGGCGGTCCGCGCGGCGACCGGCCGCCCGGTCAACCGCCTCCCGATCCGCCCCCAGGCGGCGGTGGCGGCCCCGAAGGGCTGAGGCGCCCCGCACACGGAAACCGCCCGCCCCCCGGAGCGGGGGCGGGCGGTGAGGTGGAGACCGTGACCGGATTCGAACCGGTGTAACTCGAGTTGCAGTCGAGCCCCTGAGCCTCTCGGGCACACGGTCCTGCGTGGTGTCGCTGAACCGACCGTAGGGCCGGGCGTGCGGGGTGCTCAAGGGTTCCGGCGGGCGTGCAACGCGACTGCCATACGCCGTTCACGATCGAGGCGGCGGACCTAGGCCCAACGGCCGAGCGCGGGGGCGACCACCGACAGGGTTCATCAGCGGTTTCGCCCCTTACTCTTGGCTCATGACCGCCCTGGAACCGCGTGACGCCGATGTCCCGCGCCTCATCGAAGACATCGACGCCCCCGCCCCGGCGGGGCCCGTGCTGCCGGACGGCATCCTCGGGCGGACGTACCGGGCGCTCAGCATCGGCATCGTCTCCGTGGTGTTCCTGATCGCGTTCGAGGCCACCGCGGTGGGCACCGCGATGCCGGTCGCCGCGCGGGAGCTGCACGGCATCCCGATGTACGCGTACGCGTTCTCGGCGTACTTCACCACCAGCCTCTTCGCCATGGTGCTGTCCGGGCAGTGGGCCGACCGGCGCGGCCCGCTCGCCCCGCTGGCCACCGGGATCAGCGCGTTCGCCGCGGGGCTGCTGCTGTCCGGGACCGCGGGCTCGATGTGGATGTTCGTCGCGGGCCGCGCCGTCCAGGGCCTCGGCGGCGGGCTGGTGATCGTCGCGCTGTACGTGGTGATCAGCCGGGCCTATCCGGAGCACCTGCGGCCGGCGATCCTGGCCGCGTTCGCCGCGAGCTGGGTCATCCCCTCGGTCGTCGGGCCGCTGGCCGCCGGAAGCGTCACCGAGCACCTGGGCTGGCGCTGGGTCTTCGTCGGCATCCCGGTCCTCATCGTCTTCCCCCTCGCCCTCGCGCTGCCCGAGATCCGGCGCATGGCGTCCGGACCGGCGGACCCGGAGGCGCCGGTGGAGGCGTACGACCGCCGGCGCATCGCGCTCGCACTGGGCATCTCGCTGGGCGCCGGGCTGCTCCAGTACGCCGGACAGGAGCGGAACTGGCTCTCGCTGCTGCCGGCCGCCGCCGGGGCCGCCCTGCTCGTCCCCGCGATCCGGGGCCTCCTGCCCCACGGCACCTGGCGCGCGGCGCGCGGACTGCCCGCCGTGGTGCTGCTGCGCGGGGTCGCGGCCGGGTCCTTCATCGCCGCCGAATCGTTCGTCCCGCTGATGCTGGTCACCCAGCGCGGCATGTCCCCGACCCTGGCGGGCCTCTCCCTGGCGGCGGGCGGCGGCACCTGGGCGCTGGGCTCGTACGTGCAGTCCCGGCCCCGCCTGGAACCGCACCGCGAGCCCCTGATGGTCGGCGCCATGGTCCTGGTCGCCCTCTCCATCGCGGCGGCCCCGGCCGTGCTGATCACCTCCGTGCCGGTCTGGACCGTCGCGGTCGCCTGGGCCTTCGGCTGCTTCGGCATGGGCGTGGTGATCGCCTCCACCAGCGTGCTGCTCCTGAAGCTGTCCGCCCCCGAGGAGGCCGGCGCCAACTCGGCCGCCCTCCAGATCTCCGACGGCCTCTCCAACGTCCTCCTGCTGGCCGCGGGCGGCGCCGCCTTCGCGGCCCTCGGCGGCGGCACCATGGACGCCACGGAATCCGCCGCCACCACCTCCCACCCGGCCGCCTTCGCGGTCGTCTTCTTCCCGATGGCGGCGGTCGCCCTGGCGGGGGCGTGGGTGGCGGCGCGGGTACGGGAACGGTGACCGGGCGCCGAACGGCAGCCGCCGTGTGAGAGCCGTCGCACTTACGTGCGCGGTGGTGCGGTAAGCGGCGGTGCGGGGCAGCCTCCCCGGTAGGGTGGCCCGGTTGTCGTATCGCGTGCGGAGCCGGTCCGGCCCGCGCGGGCAGCGCCCACGTACCCGAGAGACCCGAACCGGAGACCGTGACTACTACCGCCTCCCACCACCTCTCACCCGCCTTCCCCGGCCGCGCCCCCTGGGGCACGGCCGGAAAGCTGCGAGCCTGGCAGCAGGGGGCCATGGAGAAGTACATCCAGGAGCAGCCGCGCGACTTCCTCGCCGTCGCAACGCCCGGCGCCGGGAAGACCACCTTCGCGCTGACCCTCGCCTCCTGGCTGCTGCACCACCACGTCGTGCAGCAGGTCACCGTCGTCGCGCCCACCGAGCACCTGAAGAAGCAGTGGGCCGAGGCGGCCGCCCGGATAGGGATCAAGCTGGACCCCGACTACAGCGCCGGTCCGCTGAGCAAGGAGTACCACGGGGTCGCCGTCACCTACGCGGGCGTCGGCGTCCGCCCGATGCTGCACCGCAACCGGTGCGAGCAGCGCAAGACCCTGGTCATCCTGGACGAGATCCACCACGCCGGTGACTCCAAGTCCTGGGGCGAGGCGTGCCAGGAGGCGTTCGATCCGGCGACCCGGCGCCTCGCCCTCACCGGCACCCCCTTCCGGTCGGACACCAACCCGATCCCCTTCGTCGTGTACGAGGAGGGCAACGACGGCATCCGGCGCTCCTCCGCCGACTACACCTACGGCTACGGGAACGCCTTGGCCGACGGCGTCGTGCGCCCGGTGATATTCCTCAGCTACAGCGGCAACATGCGCTGGCGCACCAAGGCGGGCGACGAGATCGCGGCCCGGCTCGGCGAGCCGATGACCAAGGACGCCATCGGGCAGGCGTGGCGCACCGCCCTGTCGCCCACCGGCGACTGGATCCCCAACGTGCTGAGCGCCGCCGACAAGCGCCTCACCGAGGTCCGCAAGGGCATCCCGGACGCGGGCGGCCTCGTCATCGCCACGGACCAGGAGTCGGCCCGCGCCTACGCCAAGATCCTGAAGAAGGTGACCGGCGAGTCGGCGACCGTCGTCCTCTCCGACGAGAAGGCCGCGTCGAAGAAGATCGACAAGTTCAGCCAGGACGACTCGCGCTGGATGGTCGCCGTCCGCATGGTGTCCGAGGGCGTCGACGTGCCGCGCCTCGCCGTCGGGGTGTACGCGACCACCATCTCGACCCCCCTCTTCTTCGCCCAGGCCGTCGGCCGCTTCGTGCGCTCCCGCAGGCGCGGCGAGACCGCGTCCGTCTTCGTGCCCACCATCCCGATGCTCCTGGAGTTCGCCAACGAGATGGAGGTCGAGCGGGACCACGTCCTCGACAAGCCCAAGAAGGGCAGCGACGAGGAGAACCCGTTCGCCGAGGAGGACAAGCTCCTCGCCGACGCCGAGAAGCTGGAGGACGAGGAGACCGAGGAGCAACTCCCCTTCGAGGCCCTGGAGTCCGACGCGGTCTTCGACCGGGTGCTCTACGACGGCGCCGAGTTCGGCATGCAGGCGCACCCCGGCAGCGAGGAGGAGCAGGACTACCTCGGCATCCCCGGGCTCCTCGAACCGGACCAGGTCCAGCTGCTGCTCCAGAAGCGGCAGACCCGGCAGATCGCGCACAGCCGCCAGAAGCCGGCGTCCGAGGCCGACCTGCTGGAGAAGCCCGCCCAGGACCGCCCGGTCGTCACCCACAAGCAACTCCTCGGACTGCGCAAGCAGTTGAACACCATGGTCTCCGCCTACACCCACCAGAGCGGCAAGCCGCACGGCGTGATCCACACCGAGCTGCGCCGGGTCTGCGGCGGACCGCCGAGCGCGGAGGCCACCGCGGGGCAGATCGAGCAGCGGATCAAGAAGGTCCAGGAGTGGGCCACCCGGATGCGCTGACCCGTACGGCACCACAGGCCCCGGAACCCGCGCGCAAGGGTCCCGGGGCCTTGTCGATCAATGAACCGGCCGAAAAAATTTTCACGGTGAGTTAACCGTGGTTCACATCCGGTCTACGGAGCGTCGCGGGAGAGTCGGCCGACCTGGACGCGCGTAGATGCGCGATGAACGCTCCGCGCGCCGCTGACCGGCACTTATGCTCGTGCCGCGCAACCGGGTTTTCGCGGGCGACCGGATTCTGGACGAGGTCTTCCGCTGAGCGGACTCCCTCGCTACTGTCCAAAAAATGTGAACGCCCCGTGGCAATGTGGCCGCGGAGCGCAGCCGGTGCCTTGGCCAGGCCGGCGGCCTCTCCGTGCGTCGCCCCGGGACCGGTGGCGCACATCCCACGGGACAGCCGCGGCCGCTCACCACGGAGGAGAGGGCGTCGTGACCGCGGAGACCTCCCAGACGCTCGACAGAGGACTGCGTGTCCTCAAACTGCTCGCCGACACCGACCACGGACTGACGGTCACCGAGTTGTCCAACAAACTCGGCGTCAACCGCACCGTGGTCTATCGTCTGCTCGCCACGCTGGAGCAACACGCCCTGATACGCCGCGACTTGGGCGGCCGGGCACGGGTCGGCCTCGGCGTGCTGCGCCTGGGCCGCCAGGTCCACCCCCTGGTCCGCGAGGCAGCCCTTCCGGCGCTGCGCTCGCTGGCCGAGGACATCGGGGCCACCGCCCACCTCACCCTGGTCGACGGCTCCGACGCGCTGGCGGTCGCCGTGGTCGAACCGACCTGGACCGACTACCACGTCGCCTACCGGGCGGGCTTCCGCCACCCGCTGGACCGGGGCGCCGCCGGCCGGGCGATCCTCGCCGCCCGCCAGAAGCCGGTGGGCGAGACCGCCTTCACCCTCACCCACGGCGAACTCGAAGCGGGCGCGAGCGGGGCGGCGGCGGCGCTCATGGGCGTGACCGGGGTGGAGGGCAGCGTCGGCGTCGTCATGCTGGCGGACTCCGTCCCCGAGCGGGTGGGGCCTCGCGTGGTGGACGCGGCCCGGGAGGTAGCGGACGCGTTGCGCTGACGGCCCCGGCTCGCCCCGGGGCGGTGGCCGGGCCGCACGTTAGATTGGACCGGTGTCCAGAAAACGCCTCGCCCTCGCCGCCCTCCCCGTAGTCGCCCTCCTCGGCACAGCCGCCTTCGCGCCGCTGCCGTTCACGCTGGCGCAGCCCGGGACGACCGCGGACGTGCTCGGGGAGGACCACGGCACCCCCGTGATCAGCATCGAGGGCACGCCCACCCGTACCACCAAGGGCGAGCTGCGGATGACGACGATCGTGGCGACGGGCCCGAAGGCGGACGTCGGCATCAAGGACGTCGTGGACAGCTGGTTCCGTACGGACCGGGCCGTGCTGCCCCGTGACTCCGTCTACCCGACCGGCGGCTCCGAGAAGGAGATCGAGAAGCACAACCTGGACGACATGGCGGAGTCCCAGGACGCCGCCGTCGACGCCGCGCTGAACTACCTGGACCGCAAGCCCGGCTCGGTCGACGTCACCCTGCATCTGGCGGACGTCGGCGGCCCCAGCGCCGGGCTGTTCTTCGCGCTCGGCATCGTGGACAAGCTGGACGGCGACGGCTCGGGCGGCGACCTCACCGGCGGCCGCACCGTCGCGGGCACCGGCACGATCGCGGCGGACGGCGAGGTCGGCGCGGTCGGCGGGGTCTCGCTCAAGACGCAGGCGGCCCGGCGGGACGGGGCGACCGTCTTCCTCGTACCGAAGGCGGAGTGCTCGGAGGCGAAGTCCGAGCTGCCGAAGGGCCTGCGGCTGATCCCGGTCACGACGCTGAAGGACGCGGTGAACTCGCTGCGGGCCCTGGACCACGGCGGCAAAATCCCCAGCTGCTGACCGGCCGGGACCGTCAGCCCTCCTTGATGAACCCCTCCTCGATCAGCCAGTCCTTCGCCACCTCGTGCGGGTCCTGCCCGTCCACGTCCACCCGGGCGTTCAGGTCCTGGGCGACCTCCGTGTTCAGCCGCTTGCTGAGCGGGTCCAGCAGGCCCGCGATCTCCGGGTACTTCTCCAGCGTCGGCGTGTGCACCACGGGCGCCGCGTTGTAGTTGGGGAAGAAGTGCTTGTTGTCCTCCAGCACCTCCAGGTTCATCGCCTTGATGCGGCCGTCCGTGGTGAAGACCTCGCCGAGCAGGCAGGAGTCGGACTTGGAGACCTGGGTGTAGATGATGCCCGCGTCCATCTTCTTGATGTTGGACGCCGGCAGGGACATCCCGTACGCCTTCTCCATGCCGGGCAGCCCGTCGTCGCGCGAGGCGAACTCGTTCTCGACGCACACCGTCACCGCCGACGGGTTCCTCTTCGCCAGGGCCGCCACGTCGGAGAGCGTCTTCAGGTGGTACCTGGCGTTGTTCTTGCGGCTGATGGCCAGCGCGTACGTGTTGTTGAGGGTGGACGGCCTCAGCCAGGTCACCCCGTTCTTCAGGTCCGCGTCGCGCACCGCCCGCCACTGCTCCATCGGGTCGGTGATCGGCTTCGCGTGCCCGAGGTACGTGATCCAGCCGGTGCCCGTGTACTCGTACTCGGCGTCCGCGTCGCCCTGGATGACCGCCTCGCGGGCGCTGATCGAGCTGGGCAGGTTCGTCCGGTCCAGGACCTCCGCCCCGGCCGCCTTGAAGATCAGCCCGATCATCTGGCCCAGGATGATGTTCTCGCTGAAGTTCTTCGAGGTGACGGTCAGCGACGCGCCGTCCAGCGGCTGCCCCTGCCCGACCGACCCGGGCACCACGTCGTCCACCATCGGGGACCCGCTCTTCAGCCCGCACCCGGCCAGCACCAGGGACAGCGCGGCGCCCGCCGCGAGGGCCCCACGCATCCGCGTCCTCATCGCCCCACCTCCAGGCCGCGCGGGGTCAGCGCCACCTCGGCCAGCGAGGCCAGCCAGTCCACCAGGAGCGCGAGCACCACCGTCAGCACCGAGCCCAGCACCAGGACCGGCATGCGCTGGGTCTGGATGCCCGAGGTGATCAGGTCACCGAGCCCGCCGCCGCCCCCGAAGGTCGCCAGGGTCGCCGTGCCCACGTTCAGCACGAGCGCGGTCCGGACCCCGGCCAGGATCAGCGGCACGGCGAGCGGCAGTTCGACCTTGGTCAGGGTGCCGATGGCCGACATCCCGATGCCGCGCGCGGCCTCCACCATGTTCGGCTCGATCGCCTTGAGACCGGCGACCGTGTTGGAGAGCACCGGCAGCACCGCGTAGATCACCATGCCGGTGATCGCGGTCGAAGGACCGATGCCGAGCCAGATCACCAGCAGCGCCAGCAGACCGATCGCCGGGGTCGCCTGCCCGATGTTGGCGATCGCCGTCACCACGGGGGCCGCCCTGGTCAGGCCCCGCCGGGTCAGCGCGATGCCCAGCGGAATGGCGATGATCAGCACCCAGAAGGTGGAGATCGCGGTCAGCTTCACATGCTGCCACCAGCGCACCTCGACCGTGTCACCGGCGATCGAGTTCTCCGCGATCGAGTCCAGGTGGACGTTCTCGATCCAGACGTACGTGAGGACCAGCACGACCGCGAGGACCGCCGGGAGCACCACCAGCTTCCGCCAGGTGATCCGGCGCGCCGGCTTCTTCGCCTGCGGGGCGGGCCGCTGCTCCTCCTCCGCCTCCTCGTCGCGGAAGGCGTGCCCCTTCACCTCGTGCTCGCCCGGCGGCCGTGCGGGGGAGTCGGGGGTCATGCGCCCGCACCGCCCTCCAGCTCCTCGGCGGTCTGGTGGACCCGCAGCTCCTCCAGGTCGTGCTGGTGCTCGATGGCGGCCAGCCGGTCCGCCTCCAGGAGTTCGTGCACCGAGTTCATCAGGGTGTGCATGTCCACGACCCCGGTGAACTCGCCGCGCCGCCCGGTCACCGCGACCCGCCCGCCGCTGTCGGTGAGCACCGCCTCCAGCGCGTCGTGCAGGGTCGCGTCCCGGGTCACCGTGTCGTGGATCAGCTGCCCGGCGCGGGCCAGGGAGCCCCGGGCCCGCATCAGGTCGCCGCGCCGCAGCCACTTGTAGGGGCGGCCCCGGCGGTCCAGCATCAGCAACTCGTTGTGCGAGCCGCTGCGCAGCTTGTTGAAGATCGACTGGAGCGGGTCGTCCACGGTCACGGTCGGGAAGTCGGCGATCTCCACCTCGCGCACCCGGGTCAGGTTGAGCCGCTTCAGGGCCGCGCCCGCGCCGACGAACCCGGAGACGAAGTCGTCGGTCGGGTTGGTGAGGATGGCCTCCGGGGTGTCGAACTGCGCGATGTGCGAGCGCTCGCGCAGCACGGCGATCCGGTCGCCCAGCTTGATCGCCTCGTCGAAGTCGTGGGTGACGAAGACGATCGTCTTGTGCAGCTCGTGCTGGAGCCGGATCAGCTCGTCCTGGAGGTGGTCGCGGGTGATCGGGTCGACCGCGCCGAACGGCTCGTCCATCAGCAGCACCGGCGGGTCGGCGGCCAGCGCCCGGGCCACGCCCACGCGTTGCTGCTGCCCGCCGGAGAGGGCTCGCGGATAGCGGCCGTGGAACTCGCGCGGGTCGAGCCCGACCAGGTCGAGCATCTCCTCCACCCGGTCCTTCACCCGGGACTTGGACCAGCCCACCATCTTCGGGACCAGCGCGATGTTCTCGGCGACCGTCATGTGCGGGAAGAGCCCGGAGGACTGGATCGCGTACCCGATCTTGCGGCGCAGCTTCACCGGGTCGATGTCGGTGACGTCCTCGTCGTCGATCCGGATCCGGCCCGAGGTGGGCTCGATCAGCCGGTTGATCATCTTCAGCGTGGTGGACTTCCCGCAGCCGGACGGGCCCACGAAGATCACGGTCTCGCCGGCCTTGATCTCCATGGAGACGTTCTCCACGGCGGGGTTCGGGTTGCCCGGGTAGCGCTTGGACAGGTTCTCCAGCTGGATGGCGGCGCCGGAGGTGGCCTTCGGCTCCGGCACGGTCTCGGTCGCGGTCTCAGACACGGATCCCCCTCGGGATGGTGAGCCGGCCCAGCAGGACGTACGCGGCATCGAAGAGCAGGGCGAGGACGACGATGCCGAGCGTGCCGGCGAGCACCTGGTTGATCGCGTTGGCGCTGCCCAGCGAGGCGATGCCCCGGAAGATCTCGTTGCCGAGGCCGGGCCCGGAGGCGTACGCGGCGATGGCGGCGATCCCCATCAGCATCTGCGTGGAGACCCGGATGCCGGTCAGGATCGGCGGCCAGGCCAGCGGCAGCTCCACCTTGAACAGCCGCGCGGTCCGCGACATCCCGATGCCCTTCGCCGCGTCCACCAGGGCCGGGTCGACGCCGCGCAGGCCCACGATCGCGTTGCGGACGACGGGGAGCAGCCCGTACAGCGTCAGCGTGATCACCGTCGGGGCGACGCCGAGGCCGACCAGCGGGATCAGCAGACCGATGGCGGCCAGGGACGGGATGGTGAGGACGGTCGCCGTCGAGGTGATCGCCACCGAGGAGCCCCAGCCGCTGCGATAGCTGACGACCCCGATCAGGACGCCGAGCACGGTGGCGATGACCATGCACTGGAAGACCGCGCTGACGTGCTGGAAGGCGTCGGTGAGCAACTGCTGATGACGGTTGGCCACGTACTCCCAGAAGCTCACCCGTCCTCCTCGGCTCAGTCGGTGTCGCGCGCCGCCTGTTCGACGAGCGGGATGACGCGCAGCGGTACGGGGTTCTCCATGACGATGGCCGTGGAGGCCCGGACGATGCCATCAAAACCGACAACCCGGTCGATCACCCGCTGGAGATCCGCGTTGGACCGGGCCACGAGCCGGCACAGCATGTCCCCGTGCCCGGTGGTGGTGTGCAGCTCCAGGACCTCCGGTACGCCGCTCAAGTGCGCCCGTACGTCGGCGCCTTGGCCCTGTTTGATCTCCAGCGTCGCGAACGCGGTGACCGGGTAGCCGAGGGCCGCCGGATCGACGTCCGGGCCGAGACCGCGGATGACGCCATTCGATTGAAGGCGGTCAAGACGCGCCTGCACCGTCCCGCGTGCCACGCCCAGCCTGCGCGACGCCTCCAGGACCCCGATCCTGGGTTCACGCGCCAGCAGCACGATGAGCCGCCCGTCCAGTCGGTCGATCGCCATGCCCGGCCTCCGTCGGTGTGATGGGCACCATGTACAGATAGTCCGGCCATCATGGCCAACCGCTGTACAGGTTGACCAGTGATTACGCGAACTGTTGCGCACCTTGCGGAGTGGCGGGAACCTCTGGGCATGACAGAGACGATGCACAGCACCCCCGAGACGTCCCGGCAGGCCGACCCCTTCCCCGTCAAGGGGATGGACGCCGTCGTCTTCGCCGTCGGCAACGCCAAGCAGGCCGCGCACTACTACTCGACCGCCTTCGGCATGAAGCTGGTCGCCTACTCCGGCCCCGAGACCGGCAGCCGCGAGACCGCGAGCTACGTCCTGACCAGCGGCTCCGCCCGCTTCGTCCTCACCTCCGTCGTGAAGGCGTCCTCCGACTGGGGCCACTTCCTGGAGGACCACGTCGCCGCGCACGGCGACGGCGTGATCGACCTCGCCATCGAGGTCCCGGACGCCCGGGCCGCGTACGCGTACGCCGTCGAGCACGGCGCCACCGGTATCGAGGAGCCCTACGAGACGAAGGACGAGCACGGCACCGTCGTGCGCGCCGCCATCGCCACGTACGGCAAGACCCGCCACACCCTGGTCGAGCGCTCCGGCTACGACGGCCCCTACCTGCCGGGTTACGTCGCCGCCAACCCGATCGTCGAACCGCCGGCCAAGCGCTTCTTCCAGGCCATCGACCACTGCGTCGGCAACGTCGAACTCGGCCGGATGAACGAGTGGGTGGCGTTCTACAACAAGGTCATGGGCTTCACGAACATGAAGGAGTTCGTGGGCGACGACATCGCGACCGAGTACAGCGCGCTGATGTCCAAGGTCGTCGCGGACGGCACGCTCAAGGTCAAGTTCCCGATCAACGAGCCGGCCATCGCGAAGAAGAAGTCGCAGATCGACGAGTACCTGGAGTTCTACGGTGCCGCCGGTGTGCAGCACATGGCGCTCGCCACGAACGACATCGTCGCCTCGGTGAAGGCGATGCGCGCCGCCGGTGTGCAGTTCCTGGACACCCCGGACTCGTACTACGACACGCTCGGCGAGTGGGCCGGCGAGACCCGGGTGCCGGTCGAGACCCTGCGCGAGCTGAAGATCCTCGTGGACCGCGACGAGGACGGCTACCTGCTCCAGATCTTCACCAAGCCGGTCCAGGACCGTCCGACCGTCTTCTTCGAGATGATCGAGCGCCACGGCTCCATGGGCTTCGGCAAGGGCAACTTCAAGGCCCTGTTCGAGGCGATCGAGCGCGAGCAGGAGAAGCGCGGCAACCTGTGACGCCCCGGGCGTGACCGAGGGGCGGGCCGCTCACGGCCCGCCCCTCCCTCTGTACGTCAGTGAACGGCCGCCGCCGGTGCCGGTGACGGCTGTACGGGGGCCTGCGCGACGGCCGCCGCGGGTGCCGGACCATCGGGCTGCTGTTGCTGTTGCTGTTGCTGTTGCTGTTGCTGCGGTGCCGGGGCCTGAGGCGCGGGCGCCTGCGGGGCAGCGGGCTCCGGGGCCGGCGGCGGCTGCATGTCCGCCGGGCCGCCCGCCGGGGGCTCGCCCAGACTGTCCAGCGCCTCCCGGGCCGACGGCGCGTCCAGCGGCGAGAACTTCGGGTTGGTCCGCAGCGCCCCCTCCAACTGGCGGCGCGCCGAGCCGTAATCGCCCAGCGCGCGCTGCACCATGCCCAGGTGGTACGCGTACGAGGCGTTCTGCCCGCCCGAGTCCACCGCCCGCTGCGCGTACTCCAGCGCCCCGTCCGAGTCGCCCGACCGGTGCAGCGCCCAGCCCAGCGCGTCCGCCACCGCCGCGCTCCGATGGCCCCGCCGCCACTCCGCCCGCAGCAGCTCCACCGCCGCGTCCGCGTCGCCGTGCGCGGCCTCGAAGCGGCCCAGGAGCAGCGACTCGTCGACCCCGCGCGCCGTGCCCCGGTCCAGGGCCGCCCGCAGCTTCTCGTACTGGCCCACCGAATCGCCGTCGAGCCCCAGCGACTCGTACAGCTCGCCCAGTTCGAGGAGATAGGCCGGGCGCGGCGACTTCGCCAGGGCGGCCTGGTAGTCCCGCACGGCCTCGTCGGTGCGCCCGAGGGCCGCCAGCGCGCGGGCCCGCCCGGCGAGCGAGGGGTGGTGGCCCTTCTCGACGCGCAGCGCGGCCCCGTACTGCGCCACGGCCTCCTTCGGCTCGCCGCGCTCCCAGGCCAGGTCGCCGAGCCGGGACAGGCAGGCGGCCTTCTCGGCCGGTGTCTTCGCCCGGTTCGCCGCGTCCTGCGCGGTGGCCAGCGCGTCCTCGCGCCAGCCCCGGTCGCGGTACATCTCGGCGGCCCGGCCCAGCGCGGGGACCCCGGCCCGCAGCTCGGTGAACCGCTCCACCGCCGTGATCGCGGACTTCTGGTCGCCGAGGCCGTTGTAGGCGTCGATCAGCTGCGGGTAGACCGTCCACTCCTTGGGCTGCCGCGCCCGGACCGTCTCCCCCCACTTCTTGGCGGTCACGAAGTCGCGGCGGGCGTTGGCCAGGGATGCCAGGCCCACCCAGGCGGCCGTGTTGCCGCTCTCGCCGGGCCGCACGTCCAGCGACCGCTTCAGCGCCTGCTCGGCACGGGTGTAGTACGCCGGGTCCGCGGCCCGCCGCCCCACCTCCACGTACGCCGAGCCCAGCACCGCCCAGGAGTCCGCGTCCGAGGGGTGCGTGCCCACCCACTTCTGCCGGTCCCCGATGAGCGCCGTCAGATCCGCGAGCGCGGCCGGGGAGCCGGCGGCCGTCGCGGACATCGCGCGCGAGACCGGACCGGCCACCGGCGGCGGCGCGTCCTTGTCGTCGTCGGGCACCGCGACCACCGCGCCCGTCACCAGGACCGCGCCCGCCACCATGCCGAAGGCGGCCCGGCGCAGCGTCGTACGCATCGTGGGGGGCGGCGGCTCGGCCAGGGACGCGGAGTCCGACGGGGAGGCGTCCGGGGCGGTCCAGTCGGTGTCGAAGGAGTACTCGGGCCCGGAGGCCCCCGGGGGCTGCTGAGGCGTGAGATCCATGCCGCTCACTGTGCGTCAGTATGAAGATCACACCGAGCCTTGGGATCGCCACCGCAGACGGGTTCACACCAATGGGCCCGGGTGTCACGCTTGGATCATGGACGATCTCCTCGAACAGCTGCGGGCGGGTCTTCCCGCCGAGGCCGTGCTCACCGATCCGGACGTCACCGCCTCCTACGCCCACGACATGGCGAGCTTCTGCGAGGCCGGCGCCCCCGCCGTCGTCGTGCTCCCGCGCACCGTGGAACAGGTCCAGCACGTCATGCGCACCGCCACCGCGCTGCGCGTCCCGGTCGTCCCGCAGGGTGCCCGCACGGGCCTGTCCGGCGCCGCCAACGCCACGGACGGCTGCATCGTGCTCTCCCTGGTGAAGATGGACCGCATCCTGGAGATCAGCCCCGTCGACCGGGTCGCCGTCGTCGAGCCCGGCGTGGTCAACGCCGTGCTGTCCCGCGCGGTGGACGAGCACGGCCTGTACTACCCGCCGGACCCGTCCAGCTGGGAGATGTGCACCATCGGCGGCAACATCGGCACCGCGTCCGGCGGCCTGTGCTGCGTGAAGTACGGGGTCACCGCCGAATACGTCCTCGGTCTCGACGTCGTCCTCGCGGACGGGCGCCTTCTCACCACCGGCCGCCGCACCGCCAAGGGCGTCGCCGGATACGACCTCACCCGCCTCTTCACCGGCTCCGAGGGCAGCCTCGGCATCGTCGTGAAGGCCGTCCTCGCGCTGAAGCCCCGGCCGCCCCGGCAGCTCGTCCTGGCCGCCGAGTTCGCCGACGCGGCGAGCGCCTGCGACGCCGTCTGCCGGATCATGGAGAGCGGCCACACCCCGTCACTCCTCGAACTGATGGACCGTACGACCGTCCAGGCGGTCAACCGGATGGCGAACATGGGCCTGCCCGAGACCACCGAGGCCCTGCTGCTCGCCGCCTTCGACACCCCGGACCCTGCCGCCGACCTCGCCGCCGTCGGCGCCCTGTGCACCGCCGCCGGTGCCACGGACGTCGTCCCGGCGGAGGACGCGGCCGAGTCCGAGATGCTCCTCCAGGCCCGGCGGATGTCGCTGACCGCGCTGGAGACCGTCAAGCCGGCGACGATGATCGACGACGTGTGCGTACCGCGTTCGAAGCTCGGCGCGATGCTCGCGGGCACGGCGGAGATCGCCGGGAAGTACGACCTCACCATCGGGGTCTGCGCCCACGCGGGCGACGGCAACACCCACCCCGTCGTCTGCTTCGACCCGGCCGACGCCGACGAGTCCCGGCGGGCCCGGGAGTCCTTCGACGCGATCATGGAGCTCGGCCTGGCGCTCGGCGGCACGATCACCGGCGAGCACGGGGTGGGCGTCCTGAAGAAGGAGTGGCTGGCCCGCGAACTCGGCGAGACCGGCGTGGAGCTGCACCGGGGCATCAAGCAGGCGTTCGACCCGCTGGGCCTGCTCAACCCGGGCAAGGTGTTCTGACCGGCCCCGGAACAGGCCCGCGCTCCTCAACTCTCCCCGTCCTGCGACTCGTCCGACGGCCACGGGTCGCTCATCCACAGGTCGTCGGCCGGGAGCGGCGCGAGGAGTTCGGCCAGCCCCTCGTCGATGCCGAGCCGCCCGGTCTCCGTACCCGGCGGCACCACGCGCAGCGTCCGCTCCACCCACGTCGCGACGGCCGCGGACGGCACCTCCAGGAGGGCGTTGCCGTCCGGCGAGGTCAGCGCCACGCAGATGACGTGGTTCCCGTCCACCTTGGTGGGCCAGATCCGCACGTCCCCCTGCCCGCACGGCCGGAACACCCCCTCCACCAGCAGGTCCCGGGCGAACGTCCAGTACACCGGCGAGTCCGAGGTGATGTGGAAGGTGATGTGCACCGCGTACGGGTCCTCCGTGCGGTACGTCAGCCTGGCCGGTACGGGGATGCTGCGCTCGGGCGACAGGACCAGCTTGAGCTCCAGCTCGCGTTCCACGACGGTGTGCATGACGGCGTCCTTCCGTTCTCCGGGGCCGGTCCCACGACCGGCCCGCACGGGTGAGAGCGCCTTGCACGCCATCCATTACGCGACTTCCCGAAAAAAGTTCGCCCGACCGGAAACGCGTGACCGGAAAGTGGCCCAAACGTCAGGACCGGCCCGGGAGTACGTGCCCTTCTGGTAGATGTGGACCCCTGTATTGAGGCCGCGAAGAGATACGGGACCACGGTGATGAGCGCCCCAACCCCGGCACCCGGTGACGAGAGCCCTGGCGAGGGGTACTACCCCGACCCGTCCATCCCCGGTTACGTCCGCTACTGGAACGGCGCCTCCTGGGTGCCCGGCACCAGCCGCCCGGCCCCCGCACAGGCGGAGCCTGCGGTGGTCGAGGAGACCGGGCCGGTGTTCCTGGACGAGGAGGGCCAGGAGGACGGCCGCCCCGAGCCCGCCATCGCCTGGCAGGCCGACGCCTCCCACCAGTCCGGCTTCGCCGGTGACCGGGACCGCGTGTCGTGGCCGGAGGCCCCGGACGCCCCGGCCCCCGAGGAGGCGAGGCCCCCCGCGCAGAGGGTTCCGTCCTCAAGCGCCGGACGGGCTGGGTTGCCCGAGCCTGCCCGGACGCAGCAGCCCGTTCAAGCCCGTCCGGCGCTTGAGGACGGAACCGGTACGCCGGACCCGGCTGAAGGCACGTTGACCCTGCGCACGCGCCCCGCGCCGGTCACCCCCTGGACGCCCCCCGCCAATGACCCCTTCGGGGATCTCGCGCGGACCCAGGGCCGCCCCGCCCCGCTCGGCAAGCGGTTCCTCGCCCGGCTCATCGACACCGTCGTGCTCGGTGCGCTCACCGCCGCGGCCGCCGTGCCGCTCGCCGGCCGCGCCGTGGACCACATCGACGGGAAGATCGACGCGGCCAGGCAGACCGGCGAGACGGTCACCGTCTGGCTGCTGGACTCCACCACGGCCGCGCTGGGCGGCGCGCTGCTGGGCGTGTTCCTGCTGCTGGGCGTCCTGCTCGACGCGGTGCCGACCGCCAAGTGGGGCCGTACGCTCGGCAAGAAGCTGTGCGGCATCGACGTACGGGACATCGAGTCCCACGAGACCCCCGGCTTCGGCGCCGCCCTGCGCCGGTGGTTGGTGTACGGCGTGCCGGGCCTCCTGGTCGTCGGGATCGCCGGCGTGCTGTGGTGCCTGGTGGACCGGCCCTGGCGCCAGTGCTGGCACGACAAGGCGGCCCGGACCTTCGTCGCGGGCTGACACCATCCGCCGAACGGCGTCCCCCGAACGCACCTGAGCCGTTGCGGGGCCCCGGGCCCCGCGATGCACTGCCCCCATGAGCAACGATCAGCCGCCGCCCGGTCAGCCGCCCGAGGACGACCCGTTCAGGAAGCAGCCGCCCGGGGACCAGCCGCCGCCGTCGTCCGGCTCGCCCTACGGCAGCGCACCGCCGCCGCCACCGCCGTACGACCCGGGACCCTACGGGGGAGGCGGTCCGTACGGCGGTGCGGACCCGCTGGCGGGGATGCCGCCGCTCGCCGAGCCCGGCAAGCGCATCCTGGCCCGGCTGATCGACTTCCTGATCATCTCGATCCCGCTGTACCTGATCTCGCTGCCCTGGGGCGGCGCGGTCGAGGTGTCGGACAGCAACGGCAACGACGACGTCAGCGACGTCTTCGCCCAGACCTACAGCGGCCATCAGCTGCTCTGGTCGCTGATCGGGCTCGTCTGCTACGTCGCGTACGACACGTACTTCACGCACAAGGACGGCCGCACGCTCGGCAAGCGGCTGCTGAAGATGCGGGTCGCGATGCTCAACGACGGCAGGGTGCCGGACACCGGCGCCGCCTTCCTGCGGGCCGTGGTGCTGTGGCTGCCGGCGCTGCTGTGCTGCCCCTGCCTGTGGTGGCTGATCAACATCGTGCTGATGTTCACGGACAAGCCCTACCGCCAGGGGCTCCAGGACAAGGCGGCCAAGACGGTGGTGGTCACCGTCAACTGAGGTGCGAGGCGGAGACGCGGGCGCGGTCCTCCTCGCGGGCGGCGGGTGCGGTGCCACGGTGTGCGGACACCGGGGCGGCCGTGCCCGCCGCCTTCGCCGCGTACCGGCGCGCCTTCGCGGGTACGGTGACGGACACCGCGAGCCCCAGGGCGAGTGCGACCGTACCGACGGCGGCGATTCCGATGCCCGAACTGGTGCGGAACAGCAGCAACATGGCCAGGGTCGAGAGGACGACGGTGACCGAACCGTAGGCGAGCTGTGCGGCAGTAGGACGCGGCATGGCGTTTTCCGTCCTCGGGACGTCGGATGGGCGGTCTCTCGACACGGTCGCGCTGTCAAGCGACCCTATGACGGTGGATGCCCTGGAGGAACGGGTGGTAAGCGTAACCTAACCCACAGTACCGGTGCATGGGGGGCGCACGGAGTCATCTCCCGCGCCCTTGGGGAGGGTTGACGCGCCGGTGAACCGCGAACGCCTCGTCCGCATAGCGGAACGGTGCTCCTGCATAGTGCACTTGCTCCGTTCAAGTCAAGGTCTGTCTTTTCTTCCGTAACTCCGGTCGAATGTCGTCACTTGTGACGCGTTTCCGCGCGCGGCCTCTCCACACTCCCGGGCCGTCGCCGCGGGCGCCGGGGAGGACTGCATCAAGTGATCATTAAGAGACGGGCGCTTAGGACCGGAGCGGTTGTCGTGGCCATGGCCGCGACCGCCGCGACCGCATCCGCCTTCGCCACCGCTCAGGCAGATGACCAGGCGTCAGGCGCCGCTGCCTCCGTCGACCGCCGGGACCCGGGGTCGGCCAAGGGCAACGACCACGACCTGGAGGGCCCGTTCAGCAAGCAGCAGGCCGCTCAGCGCCAGGCTGCCCTGGAACAGGTCATATCCGGCGACAAGAAGGTGTCGTCGCGCGGAGGCTCCAAGGTCGTCAAGCTCGACAGCAACAAGTACGTCGAGCTCGGCCGTGAGAAGACCGACAAGATCTTCACCGTGCTGGTGGAGTTCGGCGACAAGGTCGACGACACGACCATGTACGACCCCGACGGCGCGGGCCCCAAGCCCCCGTCAAGAAGTACGGCGGCACGCCGGGCCCGCTGCACAACAAGATAGCCAAGCCGGACCCGAAGAAGGACAACAGCACCGCCTGGCAGGCCGATTACAACCAGGCCCACTTCCAGGAGCTGTACTTCGGCACGGGTGCGGGCAAGCACTCCCTGAAGACGTACTACGAGAAGACCTCGTCCGGCCGCTACTCGGTCGACGGCGAGGTCTCCGACTGGGTCAAGGTCCCGTACAACGAGGCGCGCTACGGCTCGAACTACTGCGGTTCGACCAACTGCGCCAACGCCTGGGACATGATCAAGGACGGCGTCAACGCCTGGGCCGCGGACCAGAAGGCCAAGGGCCGTACGCCGGAGCAGATCAAGGCGGACCTGGCGCAGTACGACCAGTGGGACCGCTACGACTACGACAACGACGGCAACTTCAACGAGCCCGACGGCTACATCGATCACTTCCAGATCGTGCACGCGGGTGAGGACGAGTCCGCCGGCGGCGGCGTCGAGGGCACCAACGCCATCTGGGCGCACCGCTGGTACGCGTACGGCACCAACGCCGGCGCCACCGGCCCGGCGGACAACAAGGCCGGCGGCACCGAGATCGGCGACTCCGGCATCTGGGTCGGCGACTACACCGCGCAGCCCGAGAACGGCGGCCTGGGCGTCTTCGCCCACGAGTACGGCCACGACCTCGGCCTCCCGGACCTGTACGACACGACCAACACCGCCGAGAACTCGGTCGGCTTCTGGTCGCTGATGTCGGCGGGCTCCTGGCTCGGCACCGGCAAGGACAGCATCGGGGACATGCCCGGTGACATGACCGCCTGGGACAAGCTCCAGCTGGGCTGGCTGAACTACGCCGAGGCCAAGGCCGCGACGAAGTCCACCCACAAGCTGGGCGTGTCCGAGTACAACACCAAGGACAAGCAGGCGCTCGTCGTCGAGCTGCCGAAGAAGGCCGTCACCACCGCCGTCACGACGCCCGCCGAGGGCGCCAAGCAGTGGTGGAGCGACATGGGCGACAACCTCAGCAACACGCTGTCGCGTCCCGTCGACCTCACCGGCAAGTCCAAGGCGTCCCTGGACCTCCAGGGCTGGTGGGACATCGAGAAGGACTACGACTACCTCTACACCGAGGTGTCCACCAACGGCGGCACCAGCTGGACCGCGATCGACGGCACCGCCGACGGTCAGCCGATCCCGCGCGACGCCAGTGACAAGCCGGCCCTGACCGACGTCTCCGGCAAGTACCAGAAGCTGTCGTACCCGCTGGACGCCTACGCGGGCCAGAAGATCGACATCCGCTTCCGTTACGCCACCGACGGCGGCGCGGGCGGCGTGGGCTTCGCGGCCGACACCATCTCGGTGACCGCCGACGGCACCGCGCTCTTCACGGACAACGCCGAGGGCGACGACAACGGCTGGACCAGCAAGGGCTTCTCGCGGGTCGGCAAGTCGTTCGAGAAGGACTACCCGCAGTACTACCTCGCGGAGAACCGTCAGTACGTCAGCTACGACGAGACGCTGAAGACGGGCCCGTACAACTTCGGGTTCTCCACCACCCGTCCGGACTGGGTCGAGCACTTCCCGTACCAGAACGGTCTGCTGGTCTGGCTCTGGGACACCTCCCAGAAGGACAACAACGTCTCGCAGCACCCGGGCCAGGGCCTGATCCTGCCGGTGGACGCGCACGCCAAGCCTCTGAAGTGGGCGAACGGCTCGATCATCCGCAACAAGATCCAGCCCTTCGACGCGCCGTTCAGCTGGTACCCGACGGACGGCTTCACGCTGCACCTGGCCGACCAGGCCGTGAAGATCAAGCCGCAGCTCGGCATCCCGGCCTTCGACGACCACAAGGGCACCTACTGGTACAAGGAGAACCCGACCGGAAGCGTCAAGGTTCCTGACACCAACACCAAGATCACGATCGTCAGCGAGCCGCTCAGCGGCGACACGATGACCGTCCAGGTCGGTGCCTCGAAGAAGTAAAACTGCATCACCGCAGGTCAGAGCATGATCGGCCGTCGCCCTCTAGCGGGCGGCGGCCGATCGTGTTTAGGTGCCTCTGTTCACTTTCTTATTGACACGATGTCTCACGGGGGAGCTCGTACGCATGGCAGGCGGAGGATTCAGTAAATTGCCGAACGGCAGTGTGGTCGTCGCGATCACCCTGCCGGCCCCGGCGGAGGGCCCCGGTCCGGGCGCCCCCGTCCGGGTCCTGGTGCACGCGGCGAACCGCGCCCGCGCCCTGACCCGGCTGCGCAACCTGGGCCTGCGCGCCGTCTACCTCCGGGGCAACGCCGAGCCGCCCACCCCGGACGAGATCACCGCCGTCCTGCACCACCCGGACGGCGTCCTGTGGCGCGCGAGACCCGGCTGCGCGCAGGAACTCTGGCACCCGATCCGCGCCCTGCTGAGGCCCGCCGTCCCGGCCGCCCGGGGCTGACCCCGGCCCCGGGCGCTCAGACGACCGGCTTGCCGGTCAGCGTCACGCCCGCGGCGCGCAGCTCGGTCAGCGCCCGCTCCGTCGTCGCCTCGGCGACGCCCGCGGTCAGGTCCAGCAGCACCTGCGTGGCGAAGCCCTCGCGGGCGGCGTCCAGCGCGGTCGCCCGCACGCAGTGGTCGGTCGCGATGCCGACCACGTCGACCTCGCGGACGTCCCGCTCGCGCAGCCACTCGGCGAGCCCGGTGCCGTTCTCGTCAAGACCCTCGAAGCCGCTGTACGCCGCCGCGTGGGCACCCTTGTCGAACACGGTGTCGATGGCCCCGGAAGCGACCGCGGGGGCGAAATTGGGATGGAAGCCCACACCCTCGGTCCCGGCCACGCAGTGCGGCGGCCAGGAGTGCTCGAAGTCGGGGGTCGCGGAGAAGTGGTCCCCGGGATCGATGTGGTGGTCCCGGGTGGCCACCACGTAACGGTAGGCGGGCCGGCTCTCGCCGATCAGGTCGGTGATGGCGGCGGCGACGTCGGCACCCCCCGCCACGGCGAGGCTCCCGCCCTCGCAGAAGTCGTTCTGAACGTCCACGACGATCAAGGCGCGGTGCATGGTGGCTGTCCTTCGGGGAGTGGGGGAGCGGTACGGGGATGGCTTCGAGCCTAGAGTCTCCTCGGAGGCAATCAAGCCCGTCAGGGCCCCGTCACACGTACTCCGTGGGGATGACCGCCTCGCCGCGCGACAGCTGCATCGCCGACAAGGGCAGCCCCGCCCGCGCGGCGACATGCCGCGCCCGCGCCGCGTCCAGCGGCTCCCGCGCGACCACCTCGCCGCCCCGGACCAGCTCCACCAGCAGCTGCCGGCCGGCCAGCTCCTCGGGGACCGGGCCCGTGCCGATCACCTCCGCCTCGGCCACGCCCTCCTCGTCCAGCCGGCGCGCCGCCCACTTGCGGCCGCCCTTCGAGGACTTCGCGCCCATCGACTTCTTCGCGACCGGCCGCAGCTCGTCGGCCGGGTCGCCGGACCCCGCGCGGGCGACGAGCTTGTAGACCATCGAGCACGTCGGGTGCCCGCTGCCCGTGACGAGCTGCGTGCCCACCCCGTACGCGTCCACCGGCGCGGCGGCCAGCGAGGCGATGGCGTACTCGTCCAGGTCCGAGGTCACCACGATCTTCGTCTCCGTGGCGCCCAGCTCGTCCAGCTGCTGGCGCACCCGGTGGGCGACGAGCAGCAGGTCGCCCGAGTCGATCCGCACCGCACCCAGCTCGGGACCGGCGATCTCGACGGCCATACGGACCGCCTCGGTCACGTCGTACGTGTCCACCAGCAGCGTCGTACCGCGCCCCAGCGAGTCCACCTGGGCCCGGAAGGCGTCCCGCTCGGTGTCGTGCAGCAGGGTGAAGGCGTGGGCGCTCGTGCCGACCGTCGGGATGTTGTAGCGGAAGCCGGCCGCCAGGTCCGAGGTGGTGTCGAAGCCGCCGATGTACGCGGCGCGGGCCGAGGCGACCGCCGACAGCTCGTGCGTGCGGCGCGCGCCCATCTCGATCAGCCCGCGCCCGCCCGCCGCCGCCGACATCCGGGAGGCCGCCGCGGCGATGGCCGAGTCGTGGTTGAGGATCGAGAGGATCACCGTCTCCAGGAGCACGCACTCGGCGAAGGAGCCCTCCACCCGCAGGATCGGCGAGCCCGGGAAGTACACCTCGCCCTCCGGGTAGCCCCAGATGTCCCCGCCGAACCGGTAGTCCGCCAGGTAGTCCAGCGTCGGCCCGTCCACGATCGCCTGGTCGCGCAGGAAGCCGAGCATCTCGTCGTCGAAGTGGAAGTTCTCCACCGCGTCCAGCACGCGTCCGGTGCCCGCGACGACGCCGTAGCGCCGCCCCTCCGGCAGCCGGCGGGTGAACGCCTCGAAGACCGAGCGCCGCCCGGCCGTCCCGGCCTTCAGCGCGGCCTGCACCATCGTCAGCTCGTACTGGTCGGTGAAGAGCGCTGTCGACGGCACGCCGACCCGTCGCCCGAGGTCCGCAGAGTTCATGCCGGGGATGCTACCCCTATTTCGTCAGAGTGACGAGATGGGGGTCCGGGGGTGGGGCCGTTTGTGCGAGGGACCCCTGCGAGTGGCAGCATGGGACAGGTGAGCGTCGCCCCTACAGAGATCGAACGTCCCGAATCGGCCGAGGACCACCTCGTCGTCCCCGAGCCCGACGTCCCCTGGGTGACGCTGGTCCACAACGACCCGGTCAACCTCATGAGCTATGTGACCTATGTGTTCCAGGCGTACTTCGGCTACTCCAAGGACAAGGCGCACAAGCTGATGCTCGACGTCCACCAGAAGGGCCGCGCCGTCGTCTCCAGCGGCAGCCGCGAGGAGATGGAACGCGACGTCCAGGCCATGCACGGCTACGGGCTGTGGGCCACGCTCACCCAGGACCGCAACTAACACCGCACCCCCGCACCGCCCGACCATCATCGGAGAGAACCCATGGCCGGCCACTTCGAGGCCACTCCCGGCGGCGGCGCGGCCGTCGCGCTCGACGAGGTGGAGATCGCGATCCTGCGCTCCCTCGCCGTCCAGCTGCTCGAACTCATCGGCCCCGGCGACGAGCCCGCCGAGGGCGAGGACCCGCTCGCCGCGCTCTTCGCCGAGGGCCCCAGCGAGCCGCCCACCGACCCGGCCCTGGCCCGCCTCTTCCCGGAGGCGTACGGCGACGGGGACGACGAACTGCGTGCCGCCTCCGCCGAGTTCCGCCGCTTCACCGAGAACGACCTGCGCACCCGCAAGCGCGAGGACGCGCTCGTCGTCGTCCGCACCCTGGACGCCCTGACCCCTGCGGGCGACGGGGCGGCCGTGCTCACCCTCACCGCCGACGAGTGCCGCAACTGGCTCGGCTCGCTCAACGACCTCCGGCTCACCATCGGCACCCGCCTCGACGTCAGCGACGAGGACGAGGGCGAGGAGGGCTCGCTCTACCGGCTCCCGGACAGCGACCCCCGAAAGCCCATGGTCATGGCCTATCTCTGGCTCGGCGCCCTCCAGGAAACCCTGGTCGAGACCATGATGCCGTGACGCCGAGTGCGCGCCCCGTCACGGTGTTCGCTCAACGGACACTCAAATCCGAATAACGATCGCGTCACCTGAACGGTCTTTTTTGCAGCGCTCGTTCCGCCTTGTCCGCTTTTACTTGTGGTGTGCGCCACATAACGTCCGCCGGACCGCCGTCACGCCCGTGATAAATCTTCACGACCACCCGGGAACGACACCCCTGTTCCCGGGTAGGCGCTATCAGCCGGTAACCACCGGCGGCACTCCATCCGTATCCGGGGGATCAGGACCTGATCCGCGGCCGAAAGGCGCGGATCGGCGTGGAGAAAGGCGCAACCACATGACATCGGCGCAGATCGACGACAAGGGGCCCGACGGCCCGCACGCCGCGGCCGCGGATGCCACGACTTCCGGCGAGGGCTACCAGAGAGCACTCGGCGCCCGCCAGATCCAGATGATCGCGATCGGCGGGGCCATCGGCACCGGGCTCTTCCTCGGCGCCGGAAAGGCCATCGCCAAGGCCGGACCCAGCCTCATCCTGGCCTACGCCATCGCGGGCCTGGTCATCTTCTTCATCATGCGCGCACTCGGCGAACTCCTCATGTACCGCCCGGTCTCGGGCTCGTTCTCGGAGTACGCACGCGAATTCATCGGCCCCTTCGCGGGCTTCGTCACCGGCTGGACGTACTGGCTCTTCTGGGTCGTCACCGGAATCACCGAAGTCACCGCCGCCGCCCAGTACATGACGTTCTGGTTCGACATTCCGCAATGGGTCTCGGCCCTGGTCTTCACTTTCATTCTGTACGGCGTGAACCTCATCTCCGTAAAGCTCTTCGGTGAGTTGGAGTTCTGGTTCTCGATGGTCAAGGTCACCGCCATCGTCGGCATGATCCTCATCTGCGCCGGAATCCTCACCCTCGGCTTCTCCGACGCCGGGGACACCGCGAGCGTCACCCATCTGTGGTCCGACGGCGGCTTCTTCCCGCACGGCATCAAGGGCACCCTGATGACCTTGCAGATCGTGATGTTCGCCTTCCTCGCCGTCGAACTCGTCGGCGTCACCGCCGGTGAGTCCAAGGACCCCAAGACCGTCCTGCCCAAGGCCATCAACACCGTGCCCTGGCGCATCGCCGTCTTCTACGTCGGCGCGCTGATCATGATCCTCTCGGTGGTGCCCTGGACCGAGTTCTCGCCCGGCGTCTCCCCGTTCGTGGAAGCCTTCAAGAAGATGGGCCTCGGCGTCGGCGCCGGCATCGTCAACTTCGTCGTCCTCACCGCCGCGCTCTCCTCCTGCAACTCCGGGATGTACTCCACCGGCCGCATGCTGCGCGACCTCGCGCTCAACGGCCAGGGCCCGAAGTTCTTCACCCGGCTCACCCGCAGCGGCACCCCGCTCATCGGCACCACGTTCTCCGCCGCGCTGATGCTCGTCGGCGTGTGGGTCAACTACCAGTGGCCCGGCGACGCCTTCACCTACGTCGTCTCCTTCGCCACGATCTCCGGCATGTGGGCCTGGATCATGATCCTGATCAGCCAGATCCGCTACCGCCGCCTCGCCGAGCGCGGACTGCTCCCGCAGTCCTCCTTCCGCGCCCCCGGCGCCCCGTACACCAGCGGCTTCGCGCTCGCGTTCCTCGCCGTGGTCATCGTCATGATGGGCATCGACAAGGACACCAGGATCTCCCTCTACTGCGCCCCGCTGTGGGCCCTGATCCTCGGCGTCTCCTACCTGGTCCTGAAGTCCAGGAACCCGGAGGGCAAGGCGTTCGCGGCGCGCGTCAAGCGCTGAGGCGTCCGCCTCCCACCAGCGGCGTTTCACGATGCGGGCCCCCGCGTACCACTCCTCGGTACGCGGGGCCCGTCGTCCTATCCTGGGCGCCATGCTGACCATCACCCAGACGCTGTACGACCAGATCGTCGCGCACGCCCGCGCCGACCACCCCGACGAGGCGTGCGGCGTCGTCGCCGGACCCGCCGGCAGCGGCCGCCCCGAGCGCTTCATCCCCATGCTCAACGCCGCGCGCTCACCCACGTTCTACGAGTTCGACTCCGGCGACCTGCTCAAGCTGTACCGCGAGATGGACGACCGCGACGAGGAGCCGGTGATCGTCTACCACTCGCACACGGCGACCGAGGCGTACCCCTCACGCACCGACGTCACGTACGCCAACGAGCCCGGCGCCCACTACGTGCTCGTCTCCACCGCGGACACCGACGAGGCGGGGCCCTTCCAGTTCCGCTCGTACCGGATCGTGGACGGCGAGATCACCGAGGAGGAGGTCCGGGTCGTGGAGGCGTACCCGGCCGCCTGACCACCCCGGCAGCGGTGCGGCAGGGCCGTGCGGACCCCGGCCCTGTCCACCTGCCGAACGCCGACCATCCACCAAGTGAGATCACACTCCGAATCCCCGACCGGGAATCGATACGATGACCGCATGGTTCCCCATGACGTGAGTGACAAGACGCCGGGCTCGCTGCTCGTGGCGCGCCTGCACGTCGACCTGTGCCGCCTCTCCAGCGCGATCTGTACGAACCACCGGTCCGCCGGCCGCGCGGCCTGAGCCGGTCCGCACCCGGGCGCCGCCGACCGGCCGGGCGCCCACCGCACCACGTACCGACCCCGCGCGGGGCAGAGCCGCACGCCCCACGCCCACCGCCACCACTCCGCTTCGACAGGAGCCCACGCCATGGCCATCGAGGTCCGCATCCCGACCATCCTCCGCACCTACACCGACGGCGCCAAGGCCGTCGAGGGCCAGGGGGACACCCTCGCCGACCTCTTCACGGACCTGGAGAGCCGCCACACGGGCATCCGCGAGCGGATCGTGGACGGCGACCAGCTGCGCCGCTTCGTCAACGTCTACCTGAACGACGAGGACGTCCGCTTCCTGGACGGCATCTCCACCAAGCTCAGCGACGGCGACAGCATCACCATCCTCCCGGCCGTCGCCGGCGGCATGAACTGATGCGCTTCGACAGCCCGCTCGCCGCGGTGGGCAACACCCCGCTCGTCCGCCTGCCGCGGCTGTCACCGTCGGACGACGTCCGCATCTGGGCCAAGCTGGAGGACCGCAACCCCACCGGCTCGATCAAGGACCGCCCCGCGCTCCACATGGTCGAGCAGGCGGAGAAGGACGGCCGGCTCACCCCCGGCTGCACGATCCTGGAGCCCACCAGCGGCAACACCGGCATCTCGCTCGCCATGGCGGCCAAGCTCAAGGGCTACCGCATCGTGTGCGTGATGCCGGAGAACACCTCCCAAGAGCGGCGCGACCTGCTTGCCATGTGGGGCGCCGAGATCATCTCCTCGCCGGTGGCGGGCGGCTCCAACACGGCGGTCCGCGTCGCGAAGGAGCTGTCGGCCGAGCACCCGGACTGGGTGATGCTCTACCAGTACGGCAACCCGGACAACGCGGGTGCGCACTACGCGACGACCGGTCCGGAGATCCTGGCCGACCTCCCGTCGGTCACCCACTTCGTTGCGGGGCTCGGCACGACGGGCACCCTGATGGGCGTCGGCCGCTACCTCCGGGAGCACGTCGAGGGCGTCAAGATCGTCGCCGCCGAGCCGCGCTACGACGACTTGGTCTACGGCCTGCGCAACCTGGACGAGGGCTTCGTCCCCGAGCTGTACGACGCGTCGGTCCTGACCACGCGCTACTCGGTCGGCTCCGCCGACGCGGTGACGCGCACCCGCGAACTCCTCCAGCAGGAGGGGATCTTCGCGGGCGTCTCCACGGGGGCGGCGTTGCACGCCGCGATCGGGGTGGGCAACAAGGCGGTGAGGGCCGGGGAGAGCGCGGACATCGTGTTCGTCGTGGCCGACGGGGGCTGGAAGTACCTCTCGACCGGCGTGTACACGGCCCCGACCACGGAGGCGGCGATCGAGACGCTGCACGGACAGCTCTGGGCGTAGCTGCTTTGGGGGCGCTGCCCCGTACCCCCGCTGCTCAATCGCCGCAGGGGCTTGATTTTGCCCCCGTCGCCGCACATCCGCGGCAACGGGGGCTTTGTCATTCGCGCCGCACTATCAAGCCCGGTCCGGGGCGGAGCCCCGGTTTCGGGAAGGGGCGGGGAGGGGAACGCCACCCGAACCGGTGACAGCGCAGGTGAGTTCCCCCACAACGAGCCACCCCGAAGGAGCGACCCGCACTTTCGCGCCTTACGCTCAACAAACCGCACCGCGAGAACCGCACGAACCCTCCCCGTTCCCACGTCTCGGAGGTTCACGCTCCATGAAGCTCACCGTCGTCGGCTGCTCCGGCTCGTTCCCCTCCGCGGGATCGGCATGCTCGAGCTACCTCGTAGAGGCCGACGGCTTCCGGCTGCTCCTCGACATGGGCAACGGCGCCCTCGGAGAGTTGCAGCGCCACGTCGGTCTCTACGACCTCGACGCCATCTTCCTCAGCCACCTGCACGCCGACCACTGCATCGACATGTGCGCGTACTTCGTCGTCCGGTACTACCCGCACGGCGGCGACCGCCCGGCCCGCATCCCGGTCTACGGCCCCGAGGGCACCGAGCAGCGGCTCACCACCGCGCACGCGGACACCCCGTCCGACAACGCGATGAGCGAGGTCTTCGACTTCCACACGCTGAAGCCGGGCTGGTTCGAGATCGGCCCCTTCTCGGTGCGTACGGAGAAGCTCCGGCACCCCGTGGACACGTACGGCATCCGCATCGAGCACGGCGGCTCCTCGCTCACGTACTCCGGTGACACCGGCATCTGCGAGGCCCTGGACGAGCTGGCCGAGGGCACGGACCTCTTCCTCTGCGAGGCGTCCTTCGTGCACGGCAAGGAGGACATCCCGGACCTCCACCTCAACGGCCGCGAGGCCGGCGAGCTGGCGGCCCGGGCGGGCGTCGGCCGCCTGGTGCTCACGCACATCCCGCCGTGGACCGACGCCGAGCGCAACCTCTCCGACGCCCGCGAGGTCTTCACCGGCCCGACGGAACTCGCGGCGCCGGGCGCGGTGTACGAAGTCTGAGCGGCGCGCTCCTCGTACGCGTACGACGAAGCCCTCACCTTCCGCCGGGAAGGTGAGGGCTTCGAGCTGTCGGGCCGGACCTACTTGGTCAGGTCCTCGATCTCCTCCTCGGGCTCACGGCCCGGGGTGGTGAGGTTGAACTTGGTGATCGCGAAGCGGAAGACCACGTAGTACAGAGCGGCGAAGACAAGACCGATCGGGATGATCAGCCAGGGCTTCGTGTCGAGCTTCCAGTACAAGGCGTAGTCGATGAGACCGGCCGAGAAGTTGAAGCCCGCGTGGACGCCGAGCGCCCAGGTCACAGCCAGCGACACGGCGGTGAGGACCGCGTGGATCACGTACAGCAGCGGCGCGATGAACATGAACGAGAACTCGATCGGCTCGGTCACACCGGTGACGAACGAGGTCAGCGCGAGCGAGACCATCATGCCCATCACGGCCTTGCGGCGCTCGGGGCGAGCGGTGTGCGCGATGGCGATCGCGGCGGCCGGGAGGCCGAACATCATGATCGGGAAGAAGCCCGACATGAACATACCGGCAGACGGGTCACCCGCGAGGAAGCGGCCGTAGTCGCCGTGCGCGACCTCGCCGGCGGCGTCGGTGAAGTCACCGAGCTGGAACCAGGCGACGGTGTTCACGAACTGGTGCATGCCGATCGGGATCAGCCCACGGTTGATCAGGCCGAACAGCGCGGCGCCGCCGGAGCCGAGACCGGTCATCCACTCGCCGAAGTTGGATATGCCGTCACCGATCGGCTCCCAGACCAGGCCGAAGAAGACACCGACGATGACGCCGACGAACGCCATGATGATCGGGACCAGGCGGCGGCCGTTGAAGAAGCCGAGCCAGTCGACCAGCTTCTTGCGGTGGTACCGCTGCCACAGGACCGCGGTGAGCAGACCCATGATGATGCCGCCGAGGACACCGGGGTCGTTGAACGTCGCGGCGACGTCGACACCCTTGTTGGCCGTCGTGTTGACCACGGCGTCGGTGACGGGGAACGCCTGGAGCACCTTGCTGTAGACCAGGAAGCCCACGAGAGCGGCGAGGGCGGTGGAGCCGTCCGCCTTCTTCGCGAAGCCGATGGCCACACCGACGCAGAACAGGATGGGCAGGGAGCCGGTGATCGCGCTGCCGGCGTTGCCGAAGACAGCTGCGACCTTGTCCCACCCGAGCCCGTCGGCGCCGAACACGTCCGGCTGGCCGAGGCGGACCATGAGGCCGGCGGCCGGGAGCACCGCGATCGGCAGCTGCAGGCTGCGACCCACCTTCTGCAGGCCCTGGAACAGGCCGGAGCCCCGCTTCTTCGCGGGGGCCGCCGTAGCGGTGGCCGTACTCATCAACTTCCTCCAGTAAGCAAGGCGCCGCCGGGGACAGGGGGTTTTGGGTGGGCGACGACTCGAGAAACGCGTCGCGCGAGCTTCGCGTGGTCTGGACCACTGAGTGGTGTAGACCAGTTGTAGCACGGTGAGGGTTAGATAAGGAACCTGCAATTTGCGACTACTTCGCAGCAGCTACCGCATACGCACCGTGACATGCGAAAAGCCCCCGGACCGCATGGTCCGGGGGCCGCGCTCACAAGGTCAGTGACCTTGCATAAAGGCTACTTGGTGAGGTTCCTCTCGATGTCCTCCTCGACCTCCTCGGGCTCCCGGCCCGGGGTCGGAAGGTTGAACTTGGTGATCGCGAACCGGAAGATCACGTAGTAGACGACCGCGAAGCAGGCGCCGATGGGCAGGATCAGCCACGGTTTCGTATCCAGGTGCCAGTTGACGACGTAGTCGATCAGCCCCGCCGAGAAGCTGAACCCCGCGTGCACCCCCAGCGCCCAGGTGATGCCCATCGACGCACCGGTCAGGAGCGCGTGCACCCCGTACAGCAGCGGCGCGACGAAGAGGAACGAGAACTCCAGCGGCTCCGTCACGCCCGTCACGAACGACGTCAGCGCGACCGACAGCATCAACCCGGCGACCTCCTTGCGCCGCTCCGGCCGCGCGGTGTGCGCGATGGCCAGGGCCGCCGCCGGGAGGCCGAACATCATGATCGGGAAGAAGCCCGAGGTGAACTGCCCGGCCGACGGGTCCCCGGCGAAGAACCGGGAGATGTCGCCCTGGACCGTGCCGCCGTCGCTGCCGGTGTACTCGCCCGCCTGGAACCAGAAGAACGTGTTCAGGAACTGGTGCATGCCGATCGGGATCAGCAACCGGTTGGCGAAGCCGAAGATCGCCGCGCCCCAGGCGCCCAGGTTGATCAGCTGCTTGGCGAACCAGGTCAGCGCGTCGCCCACCGGCTGCCACAGCAGCCCGAACAGCACGCCCAGGATCACGCAGAGGAACGCCATCAGGATCGGGACGAGCCGGCGGCCGTTGAAGAAGCCGAGCCAGTCGACCAGCTTCGTCCGGTGGTAGCGCTGCCAGACCACGGCCGTCAGCAGGCCGATGATGATCCCGCCCAGCACGCCCGGGTTCTGCGGCACCCCGTCCGGGACGTCCTTGGTCACCGAGCCGTCCACCGGGAACGCCGTCAGCACCCCCGGTAGACCAGGAAGCCGGCGACGGCGGCGAGCGCGGTCGAGCCGTCCGCCTTCTTCGCGAAGCCGATCGCGACGCCGATGCAGAAGAGCAGCGGCAGGCCCAGCTCCCCGTCGAGGATCGCGGTACCGCCGTTGAGCAGGACCTTCGCGAACTTGTCCCAGAAACGTCCGTGCAGGGAGGAGTCGAAGAGATTGCCGAGGCTGACCAGCAGGCCCGCCGCGGGCAGGACGGCCACCGGCAGCTGCAGGCTCCGGCCGACCTTCTGCAGGCCCTGGACCGGCCCGTTCCACCACTTCCGCTGCGGTAGCGCGGCCGCGTTCGAACTCATCGGCATCCTCCCGGAACACGCCTGGTTTGGCGGTCGTCGCATACTGGTGTAGACCAGTCGCGATACGGTGCGGAGCCCGGCCCGGAAGGCGGGGCGCCGGTGATCGTCATCATTGGGGACCGTGCGGTTGCCCGCCCGAGAAGTTGGGCCAACCGTGCGTTACCGTGACGAAACGGACCCAGGGTGGGCCGTCGCACGCACATGAGGAACCAGGGAGAAGGCCATGGCCAGCAAGGCTGAGAAGATCGTCGCCGGGCTCGGCGGAATCGAGAACATCGAAGAGGTCGAGGGCTGCATCACGCGCCTGCGCACCGAGGTCGTCGACCCCAGCAAGGTCGACGAGGCCGCGCTCAAGGCCGCCGGCGCACACGGCGTCGTGAAGATGGGCACCGCGATCCAGGTCGTCATCGGCACCGACGCGGACCCGATCGCGGCCGACATCGAAGACATGATGTGACGACCGCCTGAACCCGCTTCCGCAGGCCCCGCCCCACCCGGGCGGGGCCTGCGGCGTACCGGAAACCGGGGCCCCGTCACCCGATAGGCTCGGCGCCATGTCTCGTATCGACGGCCGCACCGCCGACCAGCTCCGTCCCGTCACCATCGAACGCGGATGGAGCAAGCACGCCGAAGGTTCCGTGCTCATCTCCTTCGGCGACACCAAAGTCTTCTGCACCGCCTCCGTCACCGAAGGCGTGCCGCGCTGGCGCAAGGGCAGCGGCGAGGGCTGGGTCACCGCCGAGTACTCGATGCTGCCCCGGTCCACCAACACCCGCGGCGACCGCGAGTCCGTACGCGGCAAGATCGGCGGCCGGACCCACGAGATCAGCCGGCTCATCGGCCGCTCCCTGCGCGCCGTCATCGACTACAAGGCCCTCGGCGAGAACACGATCGTCCTGGACTGCGACGTCCTCCAGGCCGACGGCGGCACCCGCACCGCCGCCATCACCGGCGCCTACGTCGCCCTCGCCGACGCGGTCGCCTGGGCCCAGGGCAAGAAGATCATCAAGCACGGCCGCAAGCCGCTGACCGGCACCGTCGCCGCCATCAGCGTCGGCATCGTGGACGGCACCCCGCTCCTCGACCTCTGCTACGAGGAGGACGTCCGCGCCGAGACCGACATGAACGTCGTCTGCACCGGCGACGGCCGCTTCGTGGAGGTCCAGGGCACCGCCGAGGCCGAACCCTTCGACCGTACCGAGCTCAACGCGCTGCTCGACCTCGCCACCGCCGGCTGCGTCGACCTCGCCAAGCTCCAGAACGAGGCGCTGGCCACCACGCTCGGCGCCTGAGAAGGCGAAGCCGGGAAGGTAAAGAGGCAACCAAGTCCCGCCCAGCGGCGTCGATACGCATACGGGCGCACGGGTCGAACCGTGCGCCCGTCCGCGTATCCGCACCCGGGGAGGGACCACACCATGGCCGCGCGCCACCGGCTCCACCGCACCGCACTGGCCGTCACCGCCGTACTGATCACCGCCACCGCGGCGGGCTGCGGCGCCCTCGACAAGACGCTCGACTGCGTCCGCACCGCCGACGCCATCGCCACCAGCGTCGACAACCTCCGCCAGGCCGTCTCCAACGCCTCCAACGACCCCACCCAGGCGTCCGAGGCCCTGGACCAGATCCAGGAGGAGCTGGGCAACCTCGGCGACAAGACGGACGACGCCGACCTCTCCAAGGCCGTGGACGACCTCCGCGCCGGTGTCACCAACGTCCGCGACTCCATCGACAAGGGCGACGCGACCCCGGACATCACCCCGGTCACCGACGCGGCCGGCGAGATCGCCAAGGTCTGCACCCCGTGACGCGCCGGTGCCCCGGCGGCACGAAGACCGCCGGGACACCCGGACCCGGCTCAGCTCACGACGAGGCGAGCCGCTTCCAGAACGCGTAGTGGTGGCCCGCCGCGAAGTCCGTCCGGCCGATGTCCCCGGACGCCAGCCGCTGCACGTACCGCCCGTCGTCCGTGAACCGCCGCCACGCCGGCAGTCCCGGACCGTTCATCCGACCGGTGCTCGCGAACCGGCTCCAATATCCGATCGCCGTGTCCGACAACTCCTCCTGAGCCCCGTCGAGCGGCTCGAAGAGCTCGTTCTCGAACAGATACGCGAGGTCGGTCATGTGACCCGTACCCAGTGAGAAGCTCGCCGGACGCGGCACGCCCCGGAAGTACGGCGCCGACGCCTCGGCGAATTCGTACGCGTACACCGACGTGTGCCGCGCCAGCGCCCGCTGCGTGTCCAGCGCCGCCGTCGACCACTCCGAGTCCGTGAGCACCGCCGACAGAGCCGCGCCCGGGGCCGGATACCGCTCCACCGGATACTCGGCCAGCACCGCCGGAGCGTCCGCCCCGAACTGGTTCGTCACCTTCTCCGCGTACCCCTCGGCGGTCAGCGGCCGGCCCGTCATGAGTTCGTCCATACCGGCCAGCCCGCTCATCTCGTCACGCGTCGAACCGTGTAGCACCGGCACCCGAGCGAACCGCCCCGCCGCGATCGCCTCCGCCGGCGCCTCCGGCACCACCTCACCGTCCACCACCGGGCGGTACCCGTCGTGACCGGACGCAGATGCCTCGACCAGATCGGCCGTCGGCAGGGCCCGCAGACGGGAGTCGACATCCTCCGTGCCGTCGCCCAAGGCCGCCGCGACGACCGCCTCACCCTGATCCTCCGCCTGAGCCCGCGTGAACGAACCGTCCGGCCCCACGCACCCCGCGCTCTGCACGATCGCTTTGTGGAACAGCCCCCGCGCGCCCGGTGACACCAGCTGCGCGCACACGCTGTAGCCCCCGCCCGACTGCCCCATCAGCGTCACATTGCCCGGATCCCCGCCGAACGCCGCCGCGTTGCGCGCCACCCACCGCAGCGCGGCCTGCTGGTCGAGCAGCCCCAGGTTCGCCGGGGCGCGCAGACCGGGCGCCGTCAGGAAACCGAACACCCCGAGCCGGTAATCGACCGTCACCACCACCGCGCCCTGCCGCGCCGCCGCCAGCTTCGCCGCGCCATAGCTAGCCCCGTCCCCGTACGCGAAGCTCCCGCCGTGGATCCACACGATCACCGGCCGGGGCCGCGCCGACCGCCCGGCCGGCGTCGTCACATTCAGATACAGGCAGTCCTCGCTGCCCCCGCCCGCGATCGAGATGGGCTGATCGGTGGGCTGCGCGCACGCGCTCCGAGGGGCCCGGGCGTCCAGCGTGGCCGACCACGGCCGGACCGCCGCCGGCTTCTTCCACCGGCGCTCACCGGTCGGCGGCGCCGCGTACGGGATGCCCTGGAACGTCCGCACCGCACCGGTGACCGCCCCCTGCACCGGGCCTTCGGCGGTCACCACCCGGGTGGGAAGAGGACGCTCCGAGGCGTCGGCGGCCGGTGCCAGGGCGGTCGTGGTGAGTGCCGCGCCGACGACTGCTGCTGCGAGGGCGGTGACACGGGACTTCAGGGGACTCATGCGGACTCCAGAGCTGGATGTGGTCTTCGGTGCGCGAACAGGACCAACGTAGCGAGGAGTTGGGCGATCGCGCAATACGTTTGTATAGATCGATCGTGCAAGGTGTCCGTACCGGGCGGCTTAGGATGCGGCGCATGGGTATGGGAAACCGGGAAAAGCTGCTGGAAGCGGCCAGGAAGTGCCTCTTCGAGAAGGGGTACGAACGCACCACCGTCCGCGAACTCGCCTCGGCGGCGGGCGTCAGCATGGCGGCCATCGGCTACCACTTCGGCTCCAAGGAGGCCCTGCTCAACCAGGCGCTCTTCGAGGCACTCGACTCCGGGGGCCAGGCGCTGGGCCCGTCGGCGGGGGACGGCGACCTCGGGGCGCTCTGGCAGCGGCTGATCGAGGCGTTCTCGGCGAACCGGACGTTCTGGCTGGCCAACCTGGAGACGATCCTGCGCGCCCAGCGCGACCCGGAACTCCGCGGGCAGGTCGCCTCAGGGCTGCGGCAGGGGCGCAGCGGCATGGCGTACGAGGTCACGGGGACGCCGGAGGGCGAGCTGTCCGAGGAGACCGTGCGCACCCTCGGGTCCGTCCAGCTCGCCCTGCTCGGCGGGCTGATGATGCAGCACATCACCGACCCGGAGTCGGCGCCCACCGCCGACGAGGTGCTGGCCGGCATCCGCGCGCTGGCCGCCCGCCTGCCCGACGAGGAGTGAGGCCGGGTCCGGCGATACTGGACGCATGACCCGCCTCATCCTCGCCACCCGCAACGCCGGGAAGATCACCGAACTCCACGCGATCCTCGCCGACGCGGGCCTCACGCACGAGCTCGTCGGCGCCGACGCGTATCCGGAGGTCCCCGACGTGAAGGAGACCGGCGTCACCTTCGCGGAGAACGCCCTGCTCAAGGCCCACGCCCTGGCGCAGGCCACCGGCCACCCCGCGATCGCGGACGACTCCGGCCTCTGCGTGGACGTCCTCGGCGGCGCGCCCGGCATCTTCTCGGCCCGCTGGGCCGGCACCCACGGCAACGACCGCGCCAACCTGGACCTGCTCCTGGCCCAGCTCGGTGACATCTCCGACCCCCATCGCGGGGCCTACTTCGCCTGCGCCGCCGCGCTCGCCCTCCCGGACGGCACGGAACGCGTGGTCGAGGGCCGCCTGACGGGCACCCTCCGCCACACCCCCGCCGGCGGCTACGGCTTCGGCTACGACCCGATCCTCCAGCCCGACGACGAAACCCGCACCTGCGCGGAACTGACCCCGGCCGAAAAGAACGCGATCAGCCACCGGGGGAAGGCGTTCCGGGCGCTTGTGCCGGTGGTGCGGGAGCTGGTGGGCTGACGCCTTTTGTGAATGCGGCAGGCCCGACTCGCCGCTGAGCGAGTCGGGCCTGCCGAGGGGGTACGCGAGGAGGGACTCGAACCCTCACGCCGCTAGGGCACTGGTACCTAAAACCAGCCTGTCTAACCAATTCCAGCACTCGCGCTTCCCCGGCAGTCTACAAGGGGAGGTGTCGTCAGCCCGAGGGTTTAGGGTGTGCTCGTCTCTTTGGGGCGCCGGTTGCGACACCATGTCTCGGTGAGTGGGTGGCAGTTGGGGCACAGATAGCGCAGGTTCTCAGCCCGGTTGTCGAGCCAGTCACCGTTGATGTGGTCGATCTGAAGCGTGCAGGTTTGCTTCATCCACCTGCCCCGGTTGCCACAGGACGTACAACGGTAGGCGACACCGATCTCCTGGAGGGCGCGGTGAAGCCTCTCCCTGTTCACGCGCGCCGACCCCGGCGGTCTGACAACCAAGGTCGTCGGCGCGACCGCCTTGGGCTTGGCTGCTTGTTGCGCTGACCAAGGACGACGCCTGAAGTGGCTCGTGTCGAGCTCCAGCCGGAGAACCGCGCGTCGCACGCGGCGGTGATTCGTGTCTTGGACCTCAAGGCCGAGCGCGCGCATGACGTCCGCGTAGCTTGTTGCGTCCGGAATGGCTTTCCTCAGCGCTGCTTCCGGGATGGCAAGGCGTGCCCTCCGGAAGTGCGAGGTGTCGATGCCTCGTCTGCGGAGCAGGGCAGCCAGAGCCGAGCGCGACTGGCTGTCGTCGCTCATTTCCAGGTTTCTGGCCACCCCGCGCACGCTGTCGGCGGTCAGTGCTGCGGCCCGTAGTTCCTCCGTGGTGAAGATCAGGTCCAGCTGTGGGCGGTTCATGCCGGGGAAGTGGCTGACATCGATGCCCGCCGCCGTGATGCGGCGGCCTATGTGAGACAGCGTGCCGGTCGCCGGTGGTGCCCCGAGTTTGACCACGACCTCACGTAGCGACGAGGACGATGCGACGGCCTCGGCGAGTCGTTGCCGCTCGTACACGTCAGACATGTTCCTGCCCCACCTCAGAACCGCATCCGGCCGCTCGTTCGCGGCCTCGTACGGAGTAACGAACCGACTATCGGAGCGTCACGTCCGATATCCGACAAGATGCGGAACGGCCCGTACCGCTTCGTGGAGAAGCTGTACGGGCCGCGGAGGGAGAGGGTCAGAACTTCGGGTCGGGGGTTTGGGCGTGGACCAGTTCGGCGGCTTCCTCTTCCGTTTCCACCGACGGCGGGGAGCCTGCCAGCGGCTTGTTCGCGGTCTCCTTCATGCAGGCCACCGCGATCACGCCCACCAGGGCCGCCGCCATCGAGTAGTACGCCGGCATCAGGTTGGAGCCGGAGACGCTGATCAGGGCCGTGATCACCAGCGGAGTCGTACCGCCGAAGATCGACGCCGAGAGGTTGTAGCCCACCGAGAGCGAGCCGTAGCGGACGTTCGTCGGGAACAGGGCCGGGAGCGCCGCCGACATCGTGCCGAGCATGCAGACCAGGGAGAGGCCCAGCATCAGCATGCCGATGATGATCGCGGGGATGCTGCCCTGGCGGATCAGCAGGAACGCGGGCAGCGAGAAGATCAGGAAGCCCAGCATGCCGGTCATCAGAAGCGGCTTGCGGCCGAAGCGGTCCGAGAGCTTGCCGACCTGGTTGATGATCAGCATCAGGAACACCATCACGCCGAGCAGGATCAGCAGGCCGTGCGTCTCGCTGTAGCCGAGCTCGTCGGAGAGGTACGTCGGCATGTACGACAGCAGCATGTAGTCGGTGATGTTGTACGCGCCGACCAGGCAGATGCAGAGGATCAGCGTCGGCCAGTAGTCGCGGAAGATCTTCCCCAGGTCCCCCTTCGCCGTCGTCTCGACGCTGTCCGCCGCCTCCGTGGCGTGCGCCGTGCCGCCCTCCAGCTTCTGGAAGGCCGGGGTCTCGTCCAGGCGCAGTCGCAGGTAGAGGCCGACCAGGCCGAGCGGCCCGGCGACCAGGAACGGTACGCGCCAGCCCCAGGCGTCCATCTGGGCGTCGTCGAGGAGCGCGTACAGCAGCGTCACCAGGCCCGCGGCGCCCACGTAGCCGGCGAGCGTGCCGAACTCCAGGAAGCTGCCGAAGAAGCCGCGCCGCTTGTCGGGGGCGTACTCCGCGATGAAGGTCGAGGCACCGCCGTACTCACCGCCCGTCGAGAAGCCCTGGAGCATGCGGAAGAAGATCAGCAGGACCGCGGCCCAGACGCCGATCGTGGCGTGGGAGGGGATCAGGCCGATCGCGAAGGTGCCGATCGCCATCATGATCATCGTGAGGGCGAGGACCTTCTTGCGGCCGATCTTGTCGCCCATCGGGCCGAAGAACATGCCGCCGAGGGGCCGTACGAGGAAGGCGACCGCGAAGGTGGCGAACGAGGAGAGGAGCTGGGTCGTGTCGTTCCCGGACGGGAAGAAGACGTGTCCCAGCGTCCCGGCGAGGTAGGAGTAGATGCCGAAGTCGAACCACTCCATCGCGTTGCCGAGCGAGGCGGCCTTCACCGCGCGCTTGACCGCCTGGTCGTCCGTGATGGTGATGTCGGTGCGCCGCAGCTTGGGGTTCTGCCGCTTCCGGATCGCACGGAACAGCGCGGGGTGACGTTTGACCGCTTCAGGGTCGGCCACCTGGTGGGGGTCGGAGGCCGCCATGGCCGGTTCCTTTCCTCGGCAACTGTTACAGGAAAGGCTTCTGCGCGGACATGGCGGCCGCAAACCGGTTCAGCGAAGGATTGGGATGTCCATCACATGATTTCGGCCATTCGGCCCAGCGGATGGCCCGTTTCGGGCTGTTCTGTGCGGCTTACGGGCCGTGCTCGCCGACCTCAGATCTTGAGGTCCTTGATGATCTTGGCGACGTGGCCGGTGGCCTTGACGTTGTAGAAGGCGTGGGCGACCTTGCCGTCCTCGTCCACCACGACCGTGGACCGGATGACGCCCGTCACCGTTTTGCCGTAGAGCTTCTTCTCGCCGTACGCGCCGTACGCCTCAAGGGTCTCCTTGGCCGGATCGCCCACCAGTGTGACCTTGAGGTTCTCCTTCTCGCGGAACTTCGCGAGCTTCTCCGGCTTGTCCGGCGAGACCCCGATGACGTCGTAGCCGGCCTCGGCGAGCAGATCGAGGTTGTCCGTGAAGTCGCACGCCTGCTTGGTGCAGCCGGGGGTAAGAGCGGCGGGGTAGAAGTAGACGATGACCTTGCGGCCCTTGTGGTCCGCGAGCGAGACGTCGTTGCCGTCCGCGTCGGGCAGGGTGAAGGCGGGGGCGGTGTCGCCGGGGGCGAGGCGCTCGCTCATGGTTCTCCTCGTTGGTACGTGGGGTCTACGGGACCGAGCGTAATGGGGGTGCCGCCGGGTGCGGATGCGGCGGAACTGACAGACTGTCGATGAAGGTTTACCGGACGAGGACCACGGAGGCGGCGCGGTGTCGGATGCCAGGACCCCTGCGCAGATCGAGGCGGACATCATCAGCAGGCGCGAGCAGCTTGCGGTGGTACTCGATGAGATCGGGGTGCGGGTGCACCCGAAGACGATCATCGGTGACGCGAAGGCGAAGGTCGCCGGGACCGTGGACCGGACGGCCGGCCGGGCGTACGTGGCGGTGAATCGCGCGGTGTCGGACGTCAAGGCCCAGTTCGTCTCGGAGACGGGCAGCCCGCGGCTGGAGCGCGTGATCCCGGCGGCGCTGCTCGCGGCGGGCGTGGTCGGCCTGGTCGTCGTCTCCTCGCGGCGCAAGCGCTGACCCCTCGCGCGTGCCGGGCGTGCTGCCCGGTAGGTTGCGGGGCGTGAGCGAGAACACCGACGACAAGCTGCCCATCCGGATGCTGCACGACCGAGTGCTGGTCCGGTCCGAGTCGCCCGAGGGCGAGCGGCGTTCCGGCGGCGGCATCCTGATTCCCGCGACGGCCGCGGTCGGCCGCCGGCTGGCGTGGGCCGTGGTGGTGGCGGTGGGGCAGAACGTGCGGACGGTCGAGCCGGGCGACCGGGTGCTGTTCGACCCGGAGGACCGGGCGGAGGTCGAGGTGCGGGGTGTGGCGTACGTGCTGATGCGCGAGCGCGACCTGCACGCGGTGGCCGCGGACCGGTTCGAGGGCTCGGAGGATTCGACCGGGCTGTATCTGTAGAGCTGGATCCGTAGATCTGTGGGCGGAGGGCCCGGTGGCCGTTGTCACCGGGCCCTTCGCCTGTCCTTTGCTACCGTGGAGGGACCCCGACGAGACGCGCCGTACCGGGTTTCGCAAAGACGACGCACCCGTGTTGTTCGCGTGTTCTGTCTCGTCGGAGGTGCTGTCGTGGCGTGGGTTCTGCTGGTCGTCGCCGGTCTGCTGGAAGTGGCCTGGTCGATCGGGATGAAGTACACCGAGGGGTTCACCCGGCTGTGGCCGAGCGTGTTCACGGGCCTGGGGATCGTGGCGAGCATGATGCTGCTGTCGCACGCGGCCCGGACCCTGCCGATCGGTACGGCGTACGGGGTGTGGGTCGGGATCGGCGCGGCGGGTGCCGCGGTCCTGGGCATGGTGGTGCTGCACGAGCCGGTGACGGCGGCCCGGATCTTCTTCGTGTGCCTGCTGCTGGTGGCGGTGGTCGGGCTGAAGGCCACCTCGGGGCACTGACCCGGCGGGGCCGCCGGGGGCTTCAGGGGCTCAGGGCCGGGTGCTGGGGGCCCGGGTGCCGCGCGGCCCTTCGAGGAAGCCGCCGATGTCGCCGCCGTCCCCGCCCCCGGTGTCCCCGCCGTCCCCGCCGCCCGTGTCCGTCCCGCCGTCCGTCGTGCCGCCGGCGCCCGCGCCCCCGGCCGGGTTGTCCGTGGTGCCGGGGGTGGTGCGCGGGGCCGACGGGGTCCGGGACGGGGTGGTGGGCGGGGTGCGCCTCGGGGTGGCCGAGGGGGTGCGGCGGCCGGTGTCGCCGGGGCGGTGTCCTCGGCGGTGGGCAGCGCGGTGTCGTCGGTGTCCTCCTCCACGTCGAGGTCGAAGTCCTGGGCGGGGGTGCCCTTCAGGGCGGCCCCGGTGTACTGGGCCCAGGTCTCGGCGGGGGCGCCGCCGCCGTTGATGCGGGGGAGCCCGAGCGCGCCGTAGAGGGATTCCTGGGCGCCGGTGTCCGGGTCCTGGCCCATGACGGCGATGACGGTGGCGAGGTCGGGGGTGTAGCCGGCGAACCAGGCGGCCCGGTCCTCCTCGGCGGTGCCGGTCTTCCCGGCGGCGGGCCGGCCGGCGCCCCGGGCGGCGGTGCCGGTGCCGCCCTCCACGACGCTCCGGAGGATCGACGTGGTGGTGTCGGCTGCCTCGCGGCTGACGGCCTGCTTCACCGTACGGCCGGGCAGGGTGACGTCCTCGCCGTCCTTGCTGACCTTGCTGACCAGGACGTGGGCGCCGTGCTTGCCGTGTGCGGCGAGGGTCGCGTACGCCTCGGTCATGTCGAGGACGCTGGCGGTGGCGACGCCGAGCGCGATGGAGGGGGTGGGGGTGAGGTCGGCGGTGTCCTTGGGGATGCCGAGGGAGACGGCGGTCTGCCGGACCTTCTCGGGGCCGACGTCCTCGGCCATCTGGGCGTAGACGGCGTTGACGGACTTGTCGGTGGCGGTCGACACGGTGATGGGGCCGTAGCTGCGGTCGTCCTCGTTGGCGGGGTCGTAGCCGGTGGGTCCGTCGGGCCCTTCGACCATGCGTTTGTTGGTGCCGTCGTAGATGGTGCCGGGGGTGATGCGGCGGCCGTCCTGGGTGGTGGAGTCGTTGGCGACGGCCGAGGTGAAGACGAACGGCTTGAAGGTGGAGCCGACCTGGTAGTCGCGGCGGGTGGCGTTGTTGACGTACTGCCGGGTGTAGTCGACGCCGCCGTACATGGCGACGACATGGCCGGTGGCGGGGTCGATGGAGGCGCCGCCGACGCGGACGTCGCGGTCGGCCTCGCGGTCGTCGTCGGTCTTGGACATGACCTTGTCCTCGACGGCCTCGACGAGGGCGTCCTGCCTCTTGCGCTGGAGCGTGGTGGTGATGCGGTAGCCGCGGGTGGCGAGGGTCTTCTCGTCCAGGATGTCGTTGTCGACGAGGTAGTCCTCGACGGCCTTGACGATGTAGCCGCGCTGCCCGGAGAGGCTGTTGGCGGGCTTCACGGGGCCGGGGACGGGGAAGGTCATCGCGGCGCGCTCGGCGGGGTCGAGCCACTTCTCCTTGACCATGCCGTCCAGCACGTAGTTCCAGCGGGCGACGGCGGCGGGCTTGTTCTCGGGGTAGGCGACGACGTCGTAGGCGCTGGGGGCGTTGAGCAGCGAGGCGAGGTACGCGCCCTGGGCGGTGGTGACGTCGCCGATGTCCTTGCCGTAGTACGCCTGGGAGGCGGCCTGGATGCCGTAGGCGTTGCGGCCGAAGTAGCTGGTGTTGAGGTAGCCCTCCAGGATCTGGTCCTTGGACTGTTCCCGGTTGAGCTTGATGGAGATGAAGAATTCCTTGATCTTGCGGACGACGGTCTGTTCCTGGCCCAGGTAGTAGTTCTTGACGTACTGCTGGGTGATGGTCGAACCGCCCTGCTTGCCCTTGCCGGTGACGGTGTTCCAGCCGGCCCGGAACATCGCCTTGACGTCGACGGCGCGTTCGGAGTAGAAGTCGCGGTCCTCGGCGGCGAGGACCGCGTGCCGGACGGTGAGCGGGACCTGGGCGAGCTTGATGCTCTCGCGGTTGATCTCGCCGTCGCGGGCGATGACGGTGCCGTCGGCGTACAGGTAGACGTTGGACTGGGCGGTGGCTTTGGCGTTGGCGGCGGGGATGTCGACCAGCTGGTAGCCGGCGAGGAACCCGCCGACCAGGAGCAGGGCGATGAGGAGTACGCCGCCGAGGACCATGCGCCAGGTGGGGATCAGCCGCCGCCAGCCGGTGCGCTTGGGGCGCTTGGGCTTCTTCGCGCCGGTGGCTTCGGGGGCCGTGGCGTCGGGGGCCGTGGCTTCGGGGGTCTCGCCTTCGGGGGCCGGTCCCGGGGCGGCGGCGTCGGCAGGCAGGTCCCTGGGGGCCCGGCCCGGGGGTCGGTGTCCCCGTTCTGCTGCTGTGGCTCGTCGCTCATGTCGGTGCAGACTCCTCGGCCGCGGTCAGTTCCCCCATAGTGCCCTTTTCTGGCGCATATCCCTTGGATCGACGGCCGAAAAGCGCTCGCGGCGGCGGTCCCGGCTGGACTAGGCTCCTGCGCTTTGGTGTCCACGCACGGTGCGGCACCCGTGGACGGGGAGGCGGTTGCTGTGCGGGTCTACGCGGTGGTGGCGGCGGGCGGTTTCCGCCGTTACGCCACCTATCGGATCGAGACGGCGGCGGGGGTGTTCACCAACACCGTCTTCGGCTTCATCCTCGCCTACACGTACATGGCGTTGTGGGACGAGCGGCCCCGCCTCGGCGGTTACGACATGCCGCAGGCGCTGACCTTCGTCTGGCTGGGCCAGGCGCTGCTGATGACCTGCGTGATGATGGGCGGCGGCTTCGAGGACGAACTCATCGAGCGCATCCGCACGGGCGACATCGCGGTGGACCTCTACCGCCCGGTCGACCTCCAGCTGTGGTGGCTGGCGCAGGACTTGGGCCGGGCGGCCTTCCATCTGCTGGGGCGCGGCATCGTGCCGATGGTGCTCGGCGGGCTGGCGTTCGACCTGGCGCTGCCGGGATCGGCGGGGCCGTGGCTGGCGTTCCTCGTCTCGGTGGCGCTGGGCGTGGTGGTGAGCTTCGGCATCCGCTATCTGGTGGCGCTGTCCGCCTTCTGGCTGATGGACGGGGCGGGCGCGGCGCAGATCGCCTTCCTGGCGGGGCTGTTCTTCTCGGGGATGCTGCTGCCGCTGAGCCTGTTCCCGGGGCTGCTGGGCGAGGTGGCGCGGCTGATGCCGTGGTCGGCGCTGCTCCAGGTGCCGGCGGATGTGTTCCTGGGCAAGCACACGGGCTGGGGGCTGGTGCGGGTGTACGTGTTCCAGGCGGCCTGGGCCGCGGTGTTGCTGCTGGTGGGGCGGATGGTGCAGGGCGTGGCGACGCGGAGGGTGGTGGTCCAGGGTGGCTGAGCTGACGGAGACGGCGGTGCCGGAGGCGCCGGGGGAGATGTTCGCCCCGCAGCCGCGGCTGGTCGAGGGGGTGCGGGCGTACGGGCTGATCGTGTCGATGTGGCTGCGCTCCACCATGGCGTACCGGGCCTCGTTCCTGATGACGGCGGTCGGCAACTTCACGGCGACGGCGTTCGACTTCGTGACGATCATGCTGATGTTCGCGCACGTCGACGCGCTGGGCGGCTACTCGCTCCCGGAGATCGCCCTGCTGTACGGGGCCTCGGGGACGGCGTTCGGCCTGGCGGACCTGCTGATGGGGTCGATGGACCGGCTGGGCCGCCGGGTGCGCGACGGCACGTTGGACACGTTGCTGGTGCGGCCGGTCCCGGTCCTCGCGCAGGTGGCGGCCGACCGCTTCGCGCTGCGCAGGCTGGGGCGGATCACCCAGGGGCTGCTGGTGCTCGGCTACGGGCTGGTGGCGGCGGACATCGACTGGACCCCGGCGAAGGCGGTCCTGCTGCCGCTGATGCTGCTGAGCGGGTCGGTGATCTTCGGGGCGGTGTTCGTGGCCGGCGGGGCGTTCCAGTTCATCGCGCAGGACGCCTCGCAGGTGCAGAACTCGTTCACGTACGGGGGCAACACGCTGCTCCAGTACCCGCCGACGATCTTCGCGAAGGACCTGGTGCGCGGGGTGGTCTTCGTGGTGCCGCTGGCCTTCGTGAACTGGCTTCCGGCGCTGTATGTGCTGGGCCGGGAGCTGCCGTTGGGGCTGCCGGACGGGGTGGCGTTCCTGCCGCCGGTGGTGGCCGCCGTCTGCGCGACCGGGGCGGGCCTGGTGTGGCGGGCGGGGCTGCGGGCGTACCGGAGTACGGGAAGTTGAAGCGGGACGGGAGAGGGAGCGGCATGAGTACGGACACGGAGACGAGCACGGCCGGGCATCCGGGCGCCGGGGCGGCCTTCATCGAGCTGGACCGGCTGGAGAAGGTCTTCGACGTCCGCCGCAGGACGGGTTTCCTGCGCGGTGAGCGGCGCCAGGTGCGGGCGGTCGACGGGATCAGCTTCCGGGTGGAGCGCGGCGAGATGGTCGGCTACATCGGGCCGAACGGGGCCGGGAAGTCGACCACGATCAAGATGCTGACGGGCATCCTCACGCCGAGCGGCGGCTCCCTGCGCGTCGCGGGCATCGACCCTTCGCGGGAGCGTACGCGGCTGGCGCACCGGATCGGTGTGGTCTTCGGCCAGCGCACGACGCTCTGGTGGGACCTGCCGCTGCGGGACTCGTACCGGCTGATGCACCGCATGTACCGGGTGCCGGACGCGCGCTTCCGGGCCAATCTGGACCGGTGCGTCGAACTCCTGGACCTGGGCGAGCTGTTGGACGTACCGGTGCGTCAGCTGTCGCTGGGGCAGCGGATGCGCGGGGACATCGCGGCGGCGCTGCTGCACGACCCTGAGGTGCTGTATCTGGACGAGCCGACGATCGGCCTCGACGTGGTGTCCAAGGCCAAGGTGCGGCAGTTCCTGCGGGACCTGAACGCGGAGCGCGGGACGACGGTGCTGCTGACGACCCATGACCTGACGGACATCGAGCAGTTGTGCAGCCGGGTGATGGTGATCGACCACGGCCGGCTGATGTACGACGGTGCGCTGGCCGGGCTGCACGAGGTGGGGGAGAGCGAGCGGACGCTGGTGGTCGACCTGGAGCGCGAACTCCCGCCGATCCGGCTGGAGTCGGAGCCCTCGGTGCGCACGGTGAAGGTGGAGGGGCCGCGCCAGTGGCTGGCCTTCCCGGCCTCCGCGTCGGCGGCGCCGCTGGTGGCGCGGATCGCCGCGGAGTACCCGTTGGCGGACCTTTCGGTGCGGGAGCCGGACATCGAGGCGGTGATCGCGAAGATGTACGCGCGCGAGCGGCCCGGTGAGCCGGTGACGTGAGCGCGGCCGTTCAATAGGCTGCGTTCCATGACGAGCGAACTCCCGGACATGCGGGCCTCCGACGCCGAGCGTGAACGTGTTGCCGAGATCCTGCGCGAGGCGGTCGCCGAAGGGCGCCTGGAGATGGAGGAGTTCGACCAGCGCCTGGACGCCGCCTACAAGGCGCGGACGCACGGCGAGCTGGAACCGCTCGTCCGTGACCTGCCGGCCGTCGGCTCCTCCTCGTCGGCGTCGGCCGTCGCGCAGCCGCGGGCGGGCTCGGCGGCCCGCTGGTCGGAGCGGATCGGGCGGCCGGCGACGTCGACCGGCGGCTTCGCGTTCTGGGGCGGTTTCCGCCGCCGGGGGAACTGGACGGTCGGGAAGGTGTTCACGGCGTTCGCGATGTGGGGCGGCGGCGACATCGACCTGCGCGAGGCGAACTTCGAGTCCCGCGAGACCGTCATCCGCTGTTTCACGATCATGGGCGGCCTCCGGGTGACGGTTCCGCCGGACCTCGGTGTGGAGGTCCGGGGCATCGGCATCATGGGCGGCTTCGGGGAGGACACCAAGGACGAGTCGGCCCCCGCGCCCGACGCGCCCCGGGTCCGGATCACCGGCTTCGCGCTCATGGGCGGCGTCGGGGTGGAGCACAAGCGCAGCAAGGCGGAGAAGCAGCGGCTGCGGGACGCGGACCGGCAGCGGGGCCGCCTGGAGAAGGGCGACACGCCCTAGCCCGGAGCGCGTCTCAGAGCGCGTCGACCTTCGGCCTGTCCCCGGTCAGGGCGTCCACGTCCGGCAGCGAAGCCAGGCGGGCGTACCCGGCGTCATTGAGGTGCAGGTGGTCGCCGGAGTCGTACGCGGGGCGCAGCCGCTGGGGGTGTGCCGGGTCGCGCAGGGCGAGGTCGGAGTCCATGACCTCGTCGAAGATCCCGCCCGCCCGGATCTCCGCGTTGACCCGCTGCCGCACCTGGTTCCCGCCGGCCGTCCAGACCGCCGAGCCGTGGTACGGCATGAGGGTCGCGCCGATGACCTTCAGGCCGCGTGCGTGAGCCCGCTCGGTGAGGGCGCGCAGGGCACCGGTGATCCGCTCGGGGTCGGTCTCCCTCGGGAGCGCCTGGATGTCGTTGATGCCGAGCGCGATGACGACGGTCTTCGCGCCGGAGATGCCCAGGACGTCGCGCTCGAAGCGGTCGAGCGCGCGCGGGCCGACCCCGTCGCGCAGCAGGCGGTTGCCGCCGATGCCCTCGTTGACCACCGCGTATCCGCCGTTCAGCCGGTCGGCGAAGGCGTCCGGCCAGCGGGTGTTGGCGTCGGTGGTGGAGCCGGAGCCGGCGGTGAGCGAGTCGCCGAACGCGACCAGCGTCCCGGTCGCCCGCGCGTCGCCGCCCCGCACGTCGACGGCGGTGAGGTAGCGCCACTGCGTGGTGGACCAGGTGCCCCGGCCGTCCTCGGTGTACGAGGTCTGGTGGCTGTTCGGGTGCGTGGTGACCGGCCCGTCGGCGGTCGGGGTGCGCAGGGCGACCACGAGGTCGGCGTCCCCGTCGACCGGGACGGCGACGGCGTCGCTGACGGTCTGCCCGCCGGCGGCGACGGTGACGGACGCGGCCCCCCGGAACGTCACGGGGCGGGTGTTCACGGTGACGCGGTCGATGAGCAGGGGTCGCGTACCGAACAGGTTGGACAGCGTCACGCGGGCCTCGGTGCCGCCGATGCTGGTGTGCACGACGTTGCGGATGACGCGGCGGCTCTGGTCCTCCGCCTGCGCCGGGTCGGCCACGCCGGCCACGGGCGCCGCCGCCCAGGTGGCGAGCCAGTGCCCGGAGGAGTGCGCCGGGGCGGCCGGGCTGTGGGCCACGCCCTGCGGGGCCGTCGCGGCGGCGGCCGTCGCCCTGTCCCCGTTGAACAGCAGGGAACCGGCGAACGCCACGGCTGCGGCGAGCGCGGCGGTACCCGCCACGAGGGCTATGAGCAGGGCGTAACCCTGGCGCCTGGGCATGGGCGGTGTGTCTCCTTGCGGAAAAGAGGAAAAGCGGGGGAAGTGGACCGGTTCCCATGATGCGGCAGGACGCGGGGAACTCGACGTGCGGGCCGGGAGTAGGTCAGGTAGGCACAATGCGTAGCGGACGCCTGGTGCTGTGCGTACGCGGACGGGTGGAGCGGATGGAACGGATCGACGGAACCGGGCGGACCGAGCGGGGCGCACTGCCTCCGGGGCCCGGTGGGAGGGCGAGACCCGGGGGGCTCGCCTCGTTCGCGTACACGGCGGCGGACGAGGAGAAGCGTCGTGGCGTACGCCGGATGAAGACCACGGCCACCGGCCTCCTTCTGCTGGTCGCGCTGGTGTACGTCCTCGCCACCTGGGCGAAGAACGAGGGGGTGAGCGGCTGGCCGGGCTTCGTCGCGGCGGCCGCCGAGGCGGGCATGGTGGGTGCGCTGGCGGACTGGTTCGCCGTCACGGCCCTCTTCAAGCGTCCGCTCGGTCTGCCGATTCCGCACACCGCCATCATTCCCACCAAGAAGGACCAGCTGGGGGCCTCCCTCGGTTCCTTCGTCGGCGAGAACTTTCTCTCCGGGGACGTCGTACGTGACCGGATTCACTCGCTGGGCATCGGCGGCCGGGTCGGCAGCTGGCTCGCGGAGCCGGCCCACGCGGACCGGGTCACGGCCGAGCTGTCGACCGCGCTGCGCGGCGCGCTCACCGTACTGCGGGACGCGGACGTCCAGGCCGTCGTCGGCGAGGCGATCACCCGGCGGGCCAACGCGGCGGAGATCGGCCCGGGGCTCGGCAAGATGCTGGCGAAGGTCGTCGCGGACGGCGGCCACCGCAAGCTGGTCGACCTGGTCTGCGCCCGCGCGCACGACTGGCTGGTGCTGCACGGCGACTCGGTGATGGACGCGGTGCAGGGCGGGGCGCCGGGCTGGACGCCCCGGTTCGTGGACAAGCGGGTCGGGGAGCGGGTCTACAAGGAGCTGCTGCGCTTCGTGACCGAGATGCGGGACATGCCGGGGCACCCGGCGCGCGGCTCCATCGACACGTTCCTCGCGGACTTCGCGGCAGACCTCCAGACCGACTCGGAGACCCGGGACCGGGTGGAGCGCCTGAAGTCGGAGATCCTGGGGCGCGGCGAGGTCCAGGACGTCATCGCCTCGGCCTGGGCGTCGGTGCGCGCGATGGTGATCGCGGCGGCGGAGGACGAGCAGAGCGAGCTGCGGCTGCGCGCCCGCGCGTCCTTGATGTCGCTGGGCGCCCGGCTGGCCACGGACGAACGGCTCCAGGGGAAGCTGGAGGGCTGGCTGGAGGACGCGGCGGCGTACGTCGTCACGACGTACCGGACGGAGATCACGTCGCTGATCAGCGACACGGTGGCCGGCTGGGACGCCGACCAGACCTCCCGCAAGATCGAGGCCCACATCGGCCGTGACCTCCAGTTCATCCGCATCAACGGCACGGTGGTGGGAGCGCTGGCGGGCCTGGCGATCTACACGGTGTCGTGGGCGCTGTGGGGGTGAGGGGGCCCCGGGGCGGGGCCGGGTAGGGGCCGCGCGCGGCCCGGAGTGCCCGGGCTCGGGGAGGCCCGGATGGGGGCGGTCGGGCTCGGCCGCCCCGTCACCGTGTCCGCACGGCGTCTGAGCGCCCGCGGCGCCCGTGTCCGGGCAGGGGCGCCTGGGGTCTGGCACGCCCGGGGTCTGGCACGCCTGCGGTGGGGTACGCCTGCGGTCGTGTACGCCCGGGCTCGGGCACGCCCGGTCAGGGGCGTCCGGGGCCGGGCACGCCCCGGCCAGGCTCGCCCCACCAGCGCGTCCGGAGGGCGCCCCCGTTCAGGACGCCCGGCGGGTGACCGCCCAGGACGCGGCGGCGACCGTGCCCGCCGCGGTGAAGACCGCGGGCCAGGCGCCGATCTTCTTGGCCAGCGGGTGCGAGCCCGCGAACGCGGCCACGTACGCGGTGGTCAGGGCGGCCGCCGCGCGCGGGCCCGCCTGACGGTTCCACTCGTACGCGGCGACGCCGCCCGCCGCCGCGAGCGCGACCCCGCCCAGCGGACGCTTGCGGGTCCACCGCGCGACGGCGTAACCGCCGACCAGTCCGCCTGCCGCCACCGCCGCTGCCGGCACCTTCGCCATCGCGGTCACCTCCGCCTTCGTCCATGTCATGGGTGTGCGCCCGGCGCACTCGTAAGCGCCTCGCGCCCGGACCGAGGCTAACGCGCGCTTCCGACCCACCGTCGCGGAGGGGGTGCACAAGCGTTTACCCTGGGGGTGAACATCCGTGCACCCCGAGTCGGCAACGGAGAACCATGCCCGCGGACATACCCGCCCCCACCGCCCCGTCCACCCCCGCGGCCGAGGCCCCGCACCCCCGTTTCGCGGTGGGCGTGCTGGCCTTCTGCGGGGTCGTCGTCGCGGTGATGCAGACGATCGTCGTACCGCTGCTCCCGCACATCCCCGAGCTGACCGGCGCCACCCCGGCCGCCGCGAGCTGGCTGGTGACCGTGACGCTGCTGACCGGTGCGGTGTTCACGCCGGTGCTCGGCCGGGTCGGCGACATGTACGGCAAGCGGCGGGTGCTCGTCGCCTCGCTCGCGGTGCTCGTCGTGGGCTCGGTGCTCTGCGGGGCCAGCTCCCACATCGGCGTGCTGATCACCGGCCGCGCGCTCCAGGGCGCCGCCATCGCCGTCGTACCGCTGGGCATCAGCATCCTGCGCGACGAACTGCCGCCCGAGCGCGTGCTGTCCGCCGTCGCGCTGATGAGCTCGACGCTCGGCATCGGCGCCGCCGTGGGCCTGCCGATCGCCGCGCTCGTGGTCGAGAACTTCGACTGGCACACGATGTTCTGGGTCTCCGGCTTCATCGGCCTCATCGACATCGTGCTCGTCCTCGCCTTCGTACCGGAGTCCCCGCTGCGCAGCCGCGGCCGCTTCGACGCGCTCGGCGCCCTCGGTCTGTCCGGCGCGCTGGTCTGCCTGCTGCTCGCGGTGACGCAGGGCGGCGACTGGGGCTGGGCCTCCGGCCGGACGGTCGGCCTGCTCGTGGCGGCCGTCGTGGTGGCGCTGATCTGGGGGGCGTACGAGCTCCGCGTCGCGACGCCCATGGTCGACCTGCGGGTCTCCGCCCGCCCGGCGGTCCTGCTCACCAACATCGCGGCCCTGCTCATCGGCTTCGCCTTCTACGCGAACTCCCTGGTCACCGCGCAGATGGTGCAGGAGCCCAAGGCGACCGGTTACGGGCTCGGCGCCTCGCTCGTCGTCAGCGGCCTGTGCCTGCTGCCGGGCGGGGTCGCCATGGTGGCGCTGTCCCCGGTCTCCGCCCGGATCTCCGCGAAGCACGGCCCCAAGGTCAGCCTGGCGCTGGCGGCGGGGATCATCGCCGCCGGTTACGGGGTGCGGTACTTCACCAGCCACAGCCTGTGGCTCATCGTCGCCGGCGCCACGGTCGTCGCCTCCGGCACGGCCATCGCGTACTCGGCGCTCCCGGCCCTCGTGATGCGCGGCGTCCCGGTCAGCGAGACCGGGGCGGCGAACGGCCTGAACACCCTGATGCGGTCGATCGGCCAGGCGTTCTGCAGCGCGACGGTGGCGGCCGTGCTGGCCAACCTCACCTTCCGGGCAGGGGGCCGGACCGCGCCGACCCTGCACGCGTACCAGCTGGTCTTCGTCATCGCGGCGGGCGCGGCGCTGCTCGCCCTGCTGGTCACGCTCATGCTGCCGGGCCGCGGGCCCGCCGGGGCGGGTACGGTCGGGGAGAGCCGCAAGGCGCCGGGCACCCTGACGGGGGGTGCGCGGCCGGCGGGGATCCAGGAGGGCGCATGACCGGCGGCCAGGCCATCGCCGCGACCGGCCGCGACGCGATCCTGCGGGCCGCCCGGCGGGCGTTCACGCAGCGGCCGTACGCGGAGGTGACGATCCGGGGGATCGCGGCGGACGCGGGGGTCAGCGCGTCGCTGGTGGTCAAGCACTTCGGCCGCAAGGAGGAGCTGTTCAACACGGTGGCGGACTTCGGCCCGGCCGCGGCTGAGCTGTTCGACGCGCCGCTCGACGTCCTGGGCCGCCACATGGTGGTGACCCTGGTGACCCGCCGCCGCGCGCTCCAGTCGGACCCGCTGCTCCGGGTCGTCTTCTCCCTGGGCAACCAGGACGAACGCTCCCTGCTCCGCGACCGCTTCCACGACCAGGTCACCGACGCGCTGACCGCCCGCCTCCCGGGGGAGGACGCCGCCCTCCGCGCGGAGCTTCTGGCGGGTCACCTGCTGGGCCTGGGCGCGACGCTGAGCCTGCACCGGGACGGGGCGGGGGCGTCCGCGACGCCGGAACGCATCGCGGACCTGTACGCGCCGGCGTTGCAGCGGCTGATCACGGGCTGAGGCGCTGCGGGGGCGCTGCCCCCGCACCCCCGCTCCTCAATCGCCAGAGGGGCTTGATTTGGCCGCGCGGCCACCCCCGCCGCAGGCGCGTCCTAGCGCATCGCGTTGCGCCAGACCGTCACATCGAGCGTGACGTAGTCACTCGGCGAATCCTCCGGCGAGTGCCCCTGGTACGTCACCAGCCCCATGTGCCCCGTCCCCGTCGTCACGCACACCTGCCGCCCCTTCGACAGCTTGCTGATCTCGATGTTGTTGGCGAACCGCGTCTCCGCCCGGCACACATCCAGCGACCCGGCCTGCCCCGGATCGAGCAGGATCAGCTTGCCGCCCTCGCTCTCCGCCTCCAGATACCCGCCGGAGTCGTACGTCAGCTCGTACCCGTCGTCCTCACCCTCCTGCGGCCGCACCTCGTCGTCGCCGAACGTCAGGTGGTACCCCTGGGTGAGGTTGATCCCGGTGAAGTCCTCCGGCGTCGGGTCCGACGTCGCGGGGGCCTGCCCCTCGGGCTGCTCGGCGCCGCCGTCGACCTCCCCGGTGGGGTCCGCGCTGGGCGTGGAACTCGCCTTGGCAGCCGGGGAGTTCTTGTCCTGGGCGGTGGTGTCGCTCTGCGACCCCTTGTCGTCGTCCTTCTGCGACAGGAAGTACGCCGTCCCGCCGCCCGCCACACCGACCAGCAGCGCGGCCACGACCGCGATGGCCGCGACCCGCCCCCGCCGCCGCTTGGGGGCTCGGGCGTCTGCGGCGTCGGCTGCGTGACGTGGGACTGCGGCGGATACCCCGCCCCGGCCCCGGGTACCCGTACGACGGCTGGTGGGCGGCCGGATACCCGTACGCCGGCGTCTGCGCGGACGGCGCCGTGGGCGCACCGTACGCGCTCGGCCCCACCGGCGCGGGCCCCTGCCCGGGCGCGGGCGTGACCGGCGGCCCGTACCCCGGCGGCGGGGTGCTCGGCGCCGGTGTGGTGGGGGAGTACGCGGCGGGGGTGGGAGGAGCCGCGGGCGCGGCGGCCACCGGCGGCGTCGCCGGGGCGGCCGACGGCGGCGGCGGCGTCTGCACGGGCGCCGGCGCGGCGGCCCGTACGGTGATGTCGGCCGCGACCGGCTTCGGCAGCCAGTCCTCCGGCCGCCGCAGCACCGTCTCCGCGTTCGCGGTCTGGCAGAGCCGGATCACCTCGGCGACCGAGGGCCGGTCCTCCGGGTTCTTCGCGAGGCAGCGCCCGACCAGCTCCATCAGCCGCTCCGGCACCCCCGTGAGGTCCGGCTCCTCGTGCACGATCCGGTAGAGCACCCCGTGCGAGGTCCCCTCGCCGAACGCGGGCGTCCCGGTCGACGCGAACACCGCGACCTGCCCGAGCGCGAAGATGTCCGTCGCGGCGGTGACCTTGCGCCCGGCGGCCTGCTCCGGCGCCATGAACGACGGGGTGCCGATCGTGACCCCGCTCCCCGTGAGCGACGTCGCGTCGGCCGCGTACGCGATACCGAAGTCGATGACGCGCGGCCCGTCCGCCGCGAGCAGCACGTTGGACGGCTTGAGGTCGCGGTGGACGATCCCGGCGCCGTGGATGACGTGCAGCGCCTCCGCCATGCCCGCGATCAGCAGCAGCACCGCCTCGACGGGCAGCGCGCCGTGCTCCACGACCGCGTCGGCGAGCGACGGGCCCGGCACGTACGCGGTGGCGAGCCACGGCTGCGCGCCCTTGGTGTCGGCGTCGATCACGGGCGCGGTGAACAGCCCCTGCACGCGCTGCGCGGACTGCACCTCCTGCGCGAACCGCCGCCGGAACTCCGCGTCCTCGCCGAACTCCGGCCGGATCACCTTGATCGCGACGGGCCGGCCGCCGGGCGTGTACGACAGGTACACCTTGCCCATGCCGCCCGCGCCGAGCTTGGCGGCCAGCCGGTATCCGGCGATGGTGGTGGGGTCGTCAGCCGCGAGGGGCTGGAAGACCTGCGAGGCGCCGCCTCTGCGTGGCTGCTGACCGCTCATGTACTCGTAACTCCCCCGGAGAGCGCTGCTGTAGACACGGCACCCTATCCAAATCCCGCGGCGCTGCGGAGCGGTGGGAGCGCCCGGGTTCAGCCGGACCGGGGGAACGCGAACCGCACGCCCGTGGCCTCCTCCGACACCTCCCACAGCCGCCGCCCCGTCGCGGCGTCGGCCGCCCCGGCGGACAGCTCCACCCGGGTCGGCGCCCCGCGCAGCTCACCCCGTCCGTCCGGCCCGATGAACTCCCCTCCGGTCAGGTCCGGTTGAGTTGCCGCGTACAGCTGCGGCAGCGCGCCCCGGTCGGGGGACTGGGCGAGCGGCTTGAGCACGCGGCCGAACAGCAGGGACACCAGGGGGACGGGGCCGCCGGTCTGGAGGCGGGTGGCGGTGTAGCCGGGGTGGGCGAGCAGGCTGCGGACCGGGCTGCCGGACTCGGTGAGCCGGCGGTGCAGCTCGTGGCCGAAGACGGCGTTGGCCAGCTTGGACTGGTTGTAGTAACCCATCGGCGAGTACCGCCGTTCGCCCGTGAGGTCGTCGAAGTACAGGTGCGCCTTGCGGTGGTTGGGCGAGCTGACGGTGACGACGCGCGGGTCGGTGCCCGCCGACAGGATGTCCAACAGCCGCCCGGTGAGCGCGAAGTGGCCGAGGTGGTTCGCCGCGAACTGCACCTCGTGGCCCTGCGGGGAGAGCGTCCGGGGCGGCGCCATGACCCCGGCGTTGTTGACGAGCACATCGAGCCGCGCGTGGTCCGCGTGCAGCTTCTCCGCGAACGCGCGTACGGAATCGAGGTCGGCCAGGTCGATCCGGCGCACCTCCAGCCGGGCGTCCGGCTGCGCGGCGGTCAGCTCGGCCGCCGCACGGCGCCCCTTCGCCTCGTCGCGCACGGCGAGGATCACCTGCCCGCCCCGGCGGGCGAGGGCCCGGGTGGTGGCCAGGCCGAGGCCGCTGTTGGCCCCGGTGACGAGGAAGACGCGCCCGGTCTGGTCCGGGATGTGCTCGGCGGTCCAGCGTTCTTGCTGTGTCATACGGCATAGGCTGCCCCGGGTGACACCGAGTGTCAACATGTCATTCGGTGTCATGCGAGGCATGGAGTACCATGAGGGGGTGACCACTCCCCGAACGACCCTGGCCGAGCGCAAGCGCCGGCTGGTCTCCGACGAACTGACCGAGTCCGCCTTGCAGTTGCTGGCCCTCAAGGGCTTCGACGCGGTCACGGTGGACGAGATCGCGGCGTCGGCGGGCGTCTCCAAGCGGACGTTCTTCCGCTACTTCGCGTCGAAGGAGGACGTCGTCGTCCAGTTCCTCGCGGACATGGGCACCGGCATCCGCGCCGAGCTGGCCGCCCGCCCCGCCGACGAGCCGCCCTCCGTCGCCCTGCGCCACGCGGTCTGGGTGCCGCTCGGCGCGTGCGCGGACCACGGGGAGCGCGCGCTGCGCGTCGTACGGCTGATCCTGCGCACGCCCGCGCTGCTGGCCCGCTTCCTGGAGCGCCAGGCGCGATGGCGCGACGACCTCGCGCGGGAGCTGGCCGGTCGGCTGGGGCGCGACGCCGAGCAGGACCTCTACCCGAGGCTGGCGGCGGGCATGGCGCTGGACGCGTTCGACGCCGTGCTGCACCACTGGAGCGCCGACGGCTCGACGGAGAACCCGGCGGAGCTGACGGACCGCGCGTTCGCGGTGATCGCCCCGGCGCTGGACGGTTCCTAGCCGCCGGAAGCCGTCATTCCCGTTGCTTGCCGCGGGCGCCTGTTCGATCATGAACGGCCGACGGCCCCATGTACCGGAGGCCGCCCCCGGACGAAAGGTCCCCTGTGCGCAAGCTGGTGTACTTCATCGCCGCCACCCTCGACGGCTTCATCGCCGGCCCGGACGGAGCCGATCCCACCGGCCCCGACGGTTTCTGGCCCATCCCGGAGGACTACCTCAAGCACCTGATCGCGGAGTACCCGGAGACCCTGCCCGGCCCGGCGCGGGCCGCGCTCGGCGTGACGGCGGAGGGCACGCACTTCGACACGGTCGTGGAGGGCAGGCGCTCGTACGAGATCGGCCTCGACGCCGGACTCACCGACGCCTACCCGCATCTGCGGCACCTGGTGTTCTCCCGCACCCTGGGCGAGAGCCCGGACCCGGCCGTGGAGGTCGTCGCGACTGATCCCGCCGCACGCGTACGGGAGTTGAAGCAGGAGGACGGCAAGGACATCTGGCTCGTCGGCGGCGGCGAGCTGGCCGCCTCGCTCTACGCGGAGATCGACACGCTGATCCTGAAGCTCAGCCCCACGACGATCGGCGCGGGCATCCCGCTCTTCGGCCGGCGGGCGACGTTCGAGCCGGCCGCCTGGGCGCTCACGGACCACACGGTCCTGGGAAGCGGAGCGGCGTATCTGACGTACCAACGTGCCACGGCGGGCAGCTGAGTCGGCGAAACCGGCCGGCCGGGCCACGAGCCCCGGCCGGCCGGTCCCGTGCTACGCGGCCGTGCAGGCCGCCCCGCTCAGGGTGAAGGCGGCCGGGGCGGCGTTCGTACCGCTCTGACTGCCCGTGAAGCCCACGGTCACCGAGGAGTTGGGAGCGATCGTGGAGGTGTACGAGGCCGGCGCGACGGTCACCGAACCGCCGGACTGGGTGGGCGTACCGCCCCACATGTTGGTGATCGTCTGCCCGTCGGCGAAGGCGAATCCGAGCTTCCAGCCGTCGATGGCGGCGGTGCCCGTGTTGCGGATGGTGATCTCGCCCTGGAAGCCGCCGGGCCACTGGCCGACCACCTTGTAACCGACCGAGCAGCTGCCCGCCGGTGTGGTCGCGCCCTCGTCCGTGGTCACGCTCACGGCGGCCGACCGCGCCGAACGGTTGCCGGCCGTGTCGCGCGCGTAGACCGCGAAGGAGTACGCGGTGTCGGCGCTCAGCCCCGTCACGGTCACGCTCGTCGTGGCGGACGAGGCGACCTTGGTCTCCGTACCGCCGCTGACGCGGACCACGTCGTAGCCCGCGACGGCAACGTTGTCGGAGGACGCGGCCCAGGTCAGCGTGGCGGAGGTGTCGGACACGGCGGAGGCGGCCGGGGTGCCCGGGGTCGTCGGGGCCTCGGTGTCCTCCTCGACCGGCCCGCCGTAGACCGTGGCCTCGTGGGAGGTCTCCGCGATCCCGTTCGCGCCGTGGAAGATGCGCTCGCCCCAGGAGCTGAGCCGCGCCGGGTCGAAGCCGATGGTCAGGTCGAGGATCGGGTCGGTGTTGCCGCTCCACGACCAGGCGATCCAGCCGAGCCCGAGCCGCTGCGCCTCGGACATCATCGTGTCCTCGTCCGGGTCCCCGTACTGGTCGGCGGGTCCGCCGAACTCACCGATGACCAGGGGCAGTCCGGCGTCCACGAAGGCGTTCAGATAGTCGGTGACCTTCTGGGCGGTGTTGTAGACGCTGTACATGTGGATCGAGAAGAGCAGATTGCCGGTCGCGTCCGCGTCGTACACCGCCTGGGCGTTGTCCCGCATGACGTTCTGCCAGTCCTGCCCCCAGTTGGGCGCGTCAACCATGATCGTGTGCGCGAACCCGGCGGCGCGCAGCTTCTTGATCGCGGCGGTGGTGGGGGCGGTCCAGCCGGCCGGATCGGTGTTGCCCCAGGGCTCGTTGCCGATGTTGATGACGACGTAGTCCTCCTGGCCCTGGAGGACGCTCTTGAGGGAGATCCAGTAGTCGGCCGCGTGGTCCAGCGTCCCGGCGGCGGAGTCCTCGCCGTATCCGGTGGTGTCGTGCACCTCCAGGACGCAGATGAGCCGGTTCGCCTTGCAGTCGGCGACGACGGCGGCGACGTCGTCGGGCCCGTTCCTGCTCCAGCGGAAGCCGTCGGACAGCACGACGCGGACGGTGTTGGCGCCGGTCGCCTTGATGTCCGCGAGGGACTGGGTTTCGCCGGGGTACCAGGTGTGCGCGTGGTTGACGCCGCGCATGACGAAGTCGTTGCCGTTGCCCTCGACCAGCCGTCCGTCGCTGATGTGCAGCCCGGTACCGGCGGCGGCCTGCGCCGGTGCGGCGGCTCCGAGGGCGAGGAGCCCGAGCAGGGTGGCCAGGACGGTGAGGATGACGGCGGCGGGGCGCTGCGCCGGGTGTCTCGCTGTTCTCACTGCGGCTCCAGGGGATGGGTGATGCACTGATGTGGGAGATGACGCGGGAGGCGTGGGAGCGCTCCCACGCGGTGGACCCATGAAGCCATTCGGTCAGGGGCACGTCAAGAGATCGGACGGCCTGAGCCGAGGTTCTATGGTTCGTCGTACCGGTCGCCGCACCCGATGGGCCGACCGCCCCGCCCGATGAAGGGAATCCCGCACGATGGCTGAAACCGACCAGAACGAGATACGGGCCCGCATCGCGAAGGGTCTCGTCTACACGGAGACCGAGGCGGCCTTCCTGGCCCCGGCCCGGCGCGAGGACGAGATCTTCGCGTACAACCACACACCCCCGGGCGACACGGGGAGACGGCGTTCGCTGCTGACCGAGATCTTCGCCTCGGTGGGCGAACGCACGGTTCTCCAGGCGCCGTTCCACGCCGCGTTCGGCAGCAACGTGCACATCGGTGACGACTTCTTCGGCAACGTGAACCTGACGTTCGTGGACGACGTGGAGATCCGCATCGGCAACGACGTCATGATCGCCCCGAGCGTGACCCTGACGACGACGGGCCACCCCGTGCACCCCGCGCGCCGGGCGGATTTCGGCCGCTTCTCGGAGCCGATCGTCATCGAGGACAAGGTGTGGATCGGCAGCAATGTGGTGGTCCTGCCGGGTGTCCGTATCGGCTACGGCTCGGTGATCGGCGCGGGCAGCGTCGTGAGCCGCGACATTCCTCCGATGAGCGTCGCGGTCGGTACGCCGTGCCGGGTGGTCCGGCCGATCACGGACGCGGACCTCGCGAGCCGCGCCTAGGGCCTGTCCGGCCCCGGCTCACCAGGCCCCGTGGTACTGGACGCCCAGGATCAGCGCGGCGATGGCCGTCGCCAGGAACACGATCCCGCCGACGATATTTCTTGATCCGACCCGCACATGGGCGATGATCGCGCCGATGAAGTAGAGGATGAGCCCGCACGCGGCGAGCGTGCCGAGCGCGGGCACGGCGAACCCGGCGAGCAGCCCGAGGGTGCCTGCGGCCAGGCACATGCCGAGCCAGGGGACGTACTTGCGGGGTATGCCCTTCATGTCGGCCTGGGACTTGGGGTACTCGTGGCCGATGAGGTAGGTCACGGCGGCGGCACCGTTGAAGAAGATGCCGAGGATGGTGACCGTGAGGTACGCGGTGCGCATGCGTTGTTCTCCGCTTCTGAGGGGGCTGCTCTCCAAGGCCGACGATTCGGGGCCCTGTTACGTGAGGTGGTGGGGGTCAACGCGCCGAAGGCCCTCCGGAGGGCTCGGTCAGCAACTCCGCCAGCCGGTCCGCGAAGGCGGTGACCCACTCCAGCTCGGGCCCGCCGCGAGCGACCCGGAACCCGTGCCGCCGGGCCCAGAAGGCGGCTTGTACGGCGTGCAACTGGGCCCAGCGGCGGACGCGTTCGCGCTCCAGCTCGGCGGCGTCGGCGAAGACGTCGATGATGCGGTGGGCGGCGCTGCGGAGGTCGTGGGCGCCCGGTCCCGGTCCCGCTCCCGCTCCCGGTCCCGCGAGGGCGTACGCGCGGGACTTCATCAGCGCTCCCGCGTCGTAGGCCGGGTCGCCCACGTACCCCTTGGGATCGACGGCCAGCCAGGGCTCGCGCTCGGCCCGCAGGATGTTGCGCCCGTGCAGATCCCCGTGGACGAGCGTGTCGGGCTGCGTTCGCCCCAACTCCCTTACGGTGGCGAGGGCGGCGCCGATGACGGGCCGCGGCAGGGGGTGCGCGAACTCGACGTCGTCGGTGCGCAGCGCGTCCTCCCATTCCCCGGCGCGGTCACTGAGCCGGGGCAGCCCGGCCGGCGCGGGCACGGCGAGCCGCCGCGCGAGCCGCGCGGCGACGACGACCACGTCGTCCCCGCCGACGGCCTCGGCGAGGGTCACCGCCGAGGCCCGCTCCAGCAGCATCGCGTACCGGCGGTCGTCCCGTTCGTAGAGGCTTACGGCCCCACGCCCACCCCAGGCGGTGAAGGCGTCGGGCTCGTGGTCGTTACCGGGGTGCGGGAAGGAGACCTTGAGCACGGCGGGGGGCGTGTGGTCGCGGCGTACGGGGACGATGACGCCGACGCCGCCGTGGGTGAGGGGGCCGTCGGAGGTGCAGCCCCAGGCGTCGACCAAGTCGCGTACGAGACCCGGCAGTTCCGCGATCCACCGCGCCCCGGCTTCGCCTTCGCGCTCGACGGTGGTCCGCGCGAACTCCTCGGGAATGACGATCATCCGGGCACCTTACGTGGGCGGGGCGGGACGGGGCTCGGGAAAGGGTGAACAGGGGTCGTGGCTGGGGGTTGTTGGCCTAGGGTGGCGATGCATGCGTTGGGGTGGTTATGCCGGAGTGCGTGAAGGTGGTCAGAAGCGGCCCTGCCGCGAGACAAAGCCGCAGGTCAGGAAGAGTGCTCCCCGCACGCGCGGGGGTGGTCCCTCGCCGGAGGCTTCGCCATCGTGCTCCTGCTGGTGCTCCCCGCACGCGCGGGGTTGGTCCCGGAGTCGTGGCCTTCTCCTCGACCCTGGGGTCGTGCTCCCCGCACACACTGGGACGGTCCCAGGAACGGCGGAAGGCGGCGCGGGCGCGGGAGGTGCTCCCCGCACGCGGGGCCCCGCCACCAGACCAGCGCGTCGAACTCGTCCGCTTTCCCCGCACCTCGCGGGGACGGCAGGCAGCGCCCCGTACCCTGGCCGACATGTCGCCCCACCCCCTCGCCCTCCACCCCCTGCGCTTCACCCCCGAGGAGATCCGTGAAGTCGTCGCCCTCTACGCCAGCAACCCGGACTACTGGCGCGCGGCAGGTGAGTACGACCGCGACGACATCCAGGCGGCGCAGGTCGAGGCCGATCTGCGCCGCGAGGTCGCCGTGGAGGGCGGCGAGGTGTTTCTCGCGCGCAGTGGGGAAGGGCGGCTCGTCGGGGTCGTCTGTCTGCTGCGTCGGCATCCGAAGGACGGTCTGCCCTGGATCGGGCTGCTCATGGTGGACGGCCGTGCCCGCCGTACGGGGATCGGGCGCCGGCTCGTCGGGCTGGTCGAGGACCGGTTTCGCGCCGAAGGGCGGAGTGGTCTCCGGCTCGCCGTACTTGAGAACAACCCGGACGCGTTGGCCTTCTGGAAGTCCCTCGGGTGGCATGAGATCGACCGGCGTCAGGACCTGGCCCACGACCGCCCGTGCATCGTCATGCACAAGCACCTGGCCTGAACGGGACGCGCCCGCCGCCGCGCGGCAGTGGGCGGCCCGGCGCCCGTAACAGCGGCCGGTACGACGGGGACCGAGAGTCCCGGAGCGACCCGAGCGCGAGGTCGGGTCGTCGAAGGCGCCCAGCGCGGGTGGCGTGAGCCGCTGCCCCTCTCGTAGCCGAGGCCGCTTACGGCGTGCACCAGCTCCCATCGGGCAGGGCGGGATCGCCGGTGCGCGGGGCGTAGGCGGAACCTTCAGGGGCGACGAGGCTGTCGAGCGCCCGGCCGCAGTTGAGGCGGGCACCTATGGGGGCATGGTCACATGCGGTGCGCGCCCGAGGCGCACGTACGAGATCCACCGCCGAGGGAGACACCCGATGCCGATGACAATCCGCCCCGCCCGACGCGACGACATCCCGTCCCTCGCAGCCCTGATCGAGGAGATCGAACGCTTCTACGGAGCCACGGAGATCCAGCCGCTCACGGAACGCCACACCCAGATTGAGGATTCGTTGTTCGCCCCGATCCCGCTCGCTCAGGCACTGGTCGCGGACCCGGGCGACGGGACCCTGGCCGGGATGGCCGCGTACTCGTTCCTTTGGCCGGCGACGGGGACGACGCATGCGCTGTTCCTGAAGGAGCTGTACGTGAGGGAACCGTGGCGGGGAGGTGGCGTGGGCGCCCACCTGATGGCGGAACTCCGAGTGGTGGCGTCTGCCCGCCCTGGGTGCAGTCGGATGGAGTGGATGGGGGACACGGACAACGCGCAGGCTTTGGCGTTCTACGGGGCGCTGGGCTTTGAGGTGGTGGAGGGGAAGGTGGTGCACCGGGTGGGGGTGGAGGGGTGAGGTGGGTGGTTGCGGTGAACGGGGCCTGGAGGCGCGGGTGTTGTTCTACGCTTGCGGCGTGTGCCTGCTTTGTTGAACTTGAGGCGGTTATGCCGGAATGAGTGAAAGTGGTCAGAAACCACGCCCACGCGAGACAAAGCCGCAGGTCACGGAGAGTGCTCCCCGCGCGCGCGGGGATGGTCCCACGGCCACAGAGACGGTGCGCGCCTCCTGGTCCTGTGCGGGGAGGGTGCCTCGCGGGGATCGTTTGTCTGATCGGCCGGCGTTCTAAGAGCGGTCTGTCAGCGGGGAGCCGTACGGGGGGCGGCTGGTGGGAGGTCGCCCGGCCGCAGGACCCGGCCCGCGGCCGGGCGTGCGTCGTCATGCTCAAGCGCCGGGCCTGAACGGCGGTGCGCCCGTCGCTGAGCGCGGCAGTGGGTGGCGCGGCCCCGTAACAGCGGCTGGTCGGGTGCTCAGGCCGTGGCGAACTCTCCCGTTCCGGCACCTTCCACGAACGACGAGAACGCCTCCGTGGAGACCGTCAGCCCCGGGCCGCCGGGCCGCTTGGAGTCGCGGACGGGAACGGCCCCCGTCGTCGCCAGGTTCGTGGCCACCTCGACGCAGGCACCGCCGTTCGAGCTGTACGAGGACTTGTACCAACGGAGGGATTCGGTCATCGCGGGAGTCCCATCGCATCCGGATGCTGTCGGTCTTCGTGCTGAAGAGTAGGGCGTAGGTGTCTGCGTGAAGAGGCCCGTTTCGGCCCGATTCCGGATGCGCGCGGGCAGCGAAAGCCCCACCGCGCCGGACGCGGTGGGGCTGCGTAACAGCGACTCGTCGTTACTCAGACGGTGCCGAACCTGCCGGCATTGACGCCGTCGACGAAGGACGAGAACGCGTCGGTGGAGACGGTCAGGGTCGGGCCGCCGACCTGCTTGGAGTCACGGATGGGAACGGCCCCCGTCGTGGCGACGTTCGCGGCCACCTCGACGCAGTCGCCGCCGTTCGAGCTGTACGAGGACTTGTACCAACGGGGGGATTCGTTCGTCACGGGGTGCCCTTTCGCAACTGACTGATCATGGCCAACGACGCTGCTGTGGACAGCGTTTCGCCCTGAAGCTGATGGTAGGCCGTGAGCATGGGCACCACGGACGACGGCTCTCGGTCGACGTATCCCTGCACCTGGGACTCGGCGTACGCGACGACGGACCGGTCGGCGAGCGTGAGCAAGTTGACCGGCATGTCGAACGACCGTCGCGCGCCTATGGCGAATGGCGATACATGAATGATCCAGTTGGGGCGCGCGGCCAACTCTTCCAATCGTTCCAGTTGTGCGTTCATGACCTTCGGACCGCCGACCGCTTGGAGGAGACAGCTCTCGTCCATGACGACGAACATCATCGGTGGCCGGGGCCTGTCGAGCGCGGCCTGCCGCTCCATCATGAACGAGACCCGCTCATCGGCCTGTTCGGGGGTGATGGAGCCACGTCGCAAGTCCCCCTCGGCCACCGCTCGCGCGTACTCCTGGGTCTGCATCAGTCCAGGGATGAGGCCGATGCGAAACAGTCGGATCTCCACAGCCCGGCCCTCGTAGCCCACGTACTCGGGGAAACCCTCCAGAAGGCTGCCGTGCCGCATCTCGCGCCACTCGCGTTCGAACGAGTCCGGCGTGCCGACGAGTTCGAGCGCGACGTCCAATCTCCGCGAGAACGGCAGGGTTGCGGATTTACGACCAGTTTCGATCGCGGATACGTGCCGCCCGGTGCAGCCGACCATTGTGGCGATGTGGTCCTGAATCCAGCCGCGAGCCTCACGCATCCTGCGTAAACGCGCTCCGTACGCCGCCTGCGGTGACGCGTCCGGATTCAGCTCCTTGATGTTGACCAATATGCCCTCCCTGGCTGCCACGTTGATGACTTTGCGAGGCTAGGTCACGCTGAGCGCGTCTGGTAGTGAAACCGCTACGGAGGGACACGAAAGCGTGCCTGTCGAAGAGCATGGAACCGCGCCGGCCCCCGGCCCACTCCCCACCCGAACCGACGAAGAACCCCTGAGCAGCGAGTTGCGGAGGGACCCGGACATCTCTCGTTACGCGTCGCTCGCGGCGTTCCCGCCGTGCCGGTGCGGGGCTCCCATCTGCCCGGATGGGCCTGCGAAGGCCGGGGCGTCGTCGGAGGACCTTCTCGTACGCGTACGGGAGACGAACGCGATGCACGCGAAGTACCGGCTGTGACGGCGCGGGCGCCTGGGGAGCCGGGTCGTCAACACGCCGCCCGTGAGCGGCTGAACGGAGTGGACGAGGTCATGAGCGGAACGACGAACGGCGTCGTGGTACGGGCGGCGGGTGGGCCGGGCCGTACCGATCCCCCGAGGGGCGGGGCGGCGGCATGAGCGAGCGGACGACGATCAGCGCGTATGCCACCCGCGAGGACGTGGCGTACGCGCTCACGACGGGCGGCGTACTGAAGTCCGGCTGGCTGGACGCGTATGCGCGGGTGCCCCGGCAGGCGTTCTTACCGGACACGATCTGGCCGTACGACATGGCGACCGGGAGGACGGTCCACGTATCGCGGACGGAGGACGCGCGGGCGTGGCGCGGTTTCGCGGACGCGGATGTGCCGATCGTGACGCAGTGGGACGACGGGGAGCACGCCGGCCGCGTGCCGGGGCGGCTGTCGACGTCGTCGGCCTCGATGCCGAGCGTGGCCTTCCGGATGCTCGACGCGCTCACGGTGGACGACTACTGCCGCGTCCTGGAGATCGGTACGGGGACGGGCTGGAACGCGGCGTTGCTGGCCCACAAGGTGGGGGAGGGGAACGTCGTCAGCGTGGAGGTGGACGAGGCGGTGGCGCACCGGGCGCGCGAGGCCCTGGACCACTTCTTCGGCGCGCCGGTGGAGGTGATCCACGGAGACGGGCGCGCGGGGGCGCCGGGGCGGGGCGTGTTCGACCGGGTGATCGCTACGTGCGGGGTGCGGGAGATCCCGTACGCGTGGGTGGAGCAGACGCGGCCCGGGGGTGTCATCGTGGCGCCGTGGGGAACGGGCTTCACCTCTGCCGACGCGGTTCTGCGGTTGACGGTGGACGCGGCGGGGAAGAGCGCGAGCGGGCGCTTCGTGGGGCCGGTGGAATTCATGAAGCTGAGGGCGCACCGGTCGGCGCCGATCGACCATGAGTCGTACGCGCCCGGCCTCCCGTCGGCCCCGCCGACGACGACCAGGTCCGACGCGGCGAGGGCACTGGCCGCCGCAGCCGACCGCTTCAGCCCGCTGGCCTTCGCGCTGGGCCTCCGCGTCCCCGCCTGCACGTACATCCCCGCCGCGAAGGTGCGCGGCACGCAACCCCACTGGTTCTACAGCCGAAACGACCGGTCGTGGGCGTGTGTGCTGGTGGAGGACGGGGAGGCGGCTGCTCGCGTGTGGCAGCGGGGGGAGCGGCGGTTGTGGGATGAGGTGGAGGGTGCGTATGCGTGGTGGGTGGAGCGGGGGAGTCCGGGGTGGGAGCGGTTCGGGGTGACGGTGCGGGGGGTGGGGGAGGAGCGGGTTTGGGTGGATGAGGTGGGGGAGTGGGTGTGAGGGGGCGGCGGTGCGGGGCGGGCTGACGGGAATGGGCCTGCTTGAGTTGGTGGTTGGCCTAGGGTGCTGGGTGTATGCCTGCTGTGGGTCTGTTGGGGTGGTTATGCCGGAGTCGGTGAAAGTGGTCAGAAACGCCACTCGTCCGGGACAAACCAGCAGGTCGCGCAGTGTGCTCCCCGCGCGTGCGGGGATGGTCCCGGACCCTCGGGATCGTCAGGGGTCGGCGCGTAGTGCTCCCCGCGCGTGCGGGGTGGGCCTGACGATAGGCGTAGGACGATTAAGGACGATGGGGGAACCCGCTCTGCTCCCCTGCGCGCAGGGGCGGCCCCACCGACGACCAGACCGTCCGCGCCCAGCTCCACTACTCGCGGAAGGCCCCACCGGGCCGGGTGGGGCCTTCCGCCGGATAGTGCGTCGCCTCAGGACTGCTGGCCGCCCGCCTGCTTGACGACCTTGTCCGTCACATCGACGGTGTCCCCGACGGCGGGCGCGTCGACGTCGACGTCGGTTCCGAAGTCGCTGAAGTCCATGACGACCTTCGCCTTGCCCCGGTTCGCGGAACCGGAGTCCTTCGCGCCCCCGGCCGGCTGTGCGGCGATCTCGATCTGCTGGCGGCGCATCAGCCCCTTGCCGTCGACCCACAGGTCCACCGGCACGGTCTCGCCGAGCTGTTCGCGCAGCTTCCGGGCCTGCGTGGCGTCGCCCTTGGCCAGCTTGTCGATGTCCAGGTCGACCTTGTAATGGGTCGTCTCGACCCCGCCCACGCTCTCCGTACCGACCTTCTTCACGTCCTTCTCGGACAGCGACTTGGAGTAGGCGAAGGAATCGGTCGGATCGCTCACCTGGCTGCTTCCGGCGGCACCGGAGGTCCGCAGCTTCTCCATGTCGATCTTCATCCAGCTCTTGCCGCCGGGCAGGCCGCCCTCGCCCTTCGGCGGCTTCTGGTAGATCATCTTGTCCACGACCCGCTGCTCCAGCCGCTGACCCGACTGCTCCATGGTCAGCTTGCTCTCGCCATCCTCGAAGTCCATGACGCCGGAGCCGGTGACTGTCCGGCTCTGCCCCTCGGCGCTGACCGAGGTCGTGATCTTCACGCGCGCGGACCCGGCCTCGGTGGTCTTCTTGTTGGTCGCCTGTACGACCTGGGAGGGCGACGAGTCGGCCGTCTTGCCCGCCCCGGAGGACTTTGTGTCCTTCCCCGCGTCGTCCTTGTCGTCCGACCCGCACCCGGCAAGCGCAGCAACGGCCAGCAGGCCCGCCACCCCGTACGCAGCCGCCCTGGTCCCCCGGGTCTTCACATTCGTCATCACAGCAGCCTCCCCAAACCGAAACCGTTACGTCAGGTATGCGCCCGGTGCCCGGAAGGTGATCCCGCATGCGAAGCGGCTGCCGTTCTACGCCAGCCGCAGTAGTTCGCGTCCAGGCGGGCTTTCTGATGCGCGGAAGCGCCCCTGCCTATGGCTGACCCTTGGGTGGGAGGGCTTTGCGGGGCTTGGAGGCATGTAGGTGTCGGTGGCATGCGACGGCGAACAGGCTTAGGGTCCAAGGGCGTTGGCGTACGCTTGCCGCGTATGCCTGATGTGTGATCGTTTAAGCGTGTATGCCGGAGTGCGTGAAGGTGGTCAGAACCGGTCCTGACGGGAGACAAAGCCGCAGGTCACGGAGAGTGTTCCCCGCACGCGCGGGGATGGCCCCGTGATGCGCTCGTGCTCCGTACCCTCGATGACGTGTTCCCCGCACGCGCGGGGATGGCCCCCAGAGGGTGGAGCCGGAAGGGGCGAGTACGAGCTGTGTTCCCCGCACGCGCGGGCATAGCCTCACCGGCGACCGCACCAATCCGTACCCAGCTCCGCCCCCCCGGAATCGCCCGCGAGGGGCAGGGCCCGCCCCCGTGCGTCCATGCCGCCCCGGCCCAACTACAGCGCCCAGGAGCGCCCATCCGCCTCCCCGTACCAGACCCGCTGCCCCGCCGGCGTCACCGTAAGGCCGAAGTCCTCCCGGGCGGGCGTCCCATCCGGGAAGACCGAGGACAGCTCCTCCACCGCGTCCCAGAGGCGTCGCGGGCCGATCTGCCGCGCCCTTCCCGACGCATGGAGCGTGGCTGTGGAGCCGTCCTCCGTCCAGAGGCCCACCCCGGTGACCTCACCCTCGTCGTCACGCCAGGAGCACGAGCGGTACCCGGGAAGGGCCAGGGACAGGGGGAACTTCAGCCGGTCCAGTAGGTCGGCCACGCGTACCGACGTGGCCCGGCCCGCCTGCGTCTCCAGCCCCGCGAAGTCCGGGGGCCTCGCGGGCCCGCGGCGCGGCATGAAGTACGCGGGTACGGGAAGGAACCGGCCGGTCGCCTCCCCGTGCTCCGAGACAACGAGCCGCGCGACCCCGAAGCCGACCGGCGCGACGACGACCGCTCCCGGGCGGGCCTGCGCCAGCAGAGCCGGTGGGATGCGACGCAGGGCGGCCGTGGCGATGACGCGGTCGTACGGGGCCCTGTCCGGACGGCCCTCCGCGCCGTCGCCGGCGTAGACGCGAGGCCGGTAACGCCCTCGTTCCAGGTTCCGTCGGGCGCGCCGGACGAGGCTGGGGTCCACATCGACGCTCACGACGTTGTCGCTTCCGAGGAGCGACGAGGCCAGGGCGGCGTTGTAACCGGTGCCGAGCCCGAGCTCGAAGAGGCGATGCCCCGGCTCGGCGTCCAGCGCGTCGAGCATGGCCAGCATCAGCCCGGGCTCGCTGGACGAGGAGGTCGGTACACCGTGCGCGTCCAGCTGCGTCGTGAGCGCGGTGTCCGAGTAGACGGCCTCCAGATAGCCCGGGTCTTCCTCGGAGACCTCGTACCAGCGCCCCTCCGCGTCCTGCCGGTAGAAGCTGGGTACGAAGTGCTCGCGCGGCACGTCGGCAAACGCGGCCAACCACTGGCTCTGGCGGCCGCCTTCGCCGAGGGCTGCGGCGAACCGGGCGCGTAGGGCGGCCGACGTGTGAGAGTTCGGATCGGTCATGTCGTGACCCCTTGCAAGTAGTCGGCGTGCGCGGCGGCGATGGGCAGGCCGGTGCGATTCTCGACCCAGGACCATGTGCCGGCCGGGTTGTTCTCGAAGAGCACCCATGTGTCATCAGGGGTTACGGCGAAATCGAAGGAGCCGAACACGATCCTGTACGAGGCCATGAACCGCCGGACGGCATCCCCGACCGATTCGGGCACTTCAGTCGTGCCGTACTCAAGGTTCTCGTAATCGGTCCGCCAGTCGGTACGGGCCTTCTCCGATGTGCCGACGATGGTTCCGGCGAACATGTTGCCGTCCACGACGACCAGGCGTACCTCGTACATCTTCGGGATGTCCTCCTGGCGGATACTCCTCGACGACTATGCCTTGCTGTCGACGGCCCGTGGGGATGAGTGCTTCGAGACGATGCGAAGGGTGTGGCTGCACGGCAGATCCCGGGCGGTGCGGGACATGGGTGAACAGGTGCGCGAGGTGGCCGCGTTGAAGGTGTGAACCGGCCTGCGGGTAAACGGACTTGAGTCTCACTTAGTCTCGGGAGGGCAAACGATGCAAATATCTGGCTTGGTGTCGTGAGGTTGATATGCCGGAATGTATGAAAGTGGTCAGAAACGCTGCCATCGCGAGATAACGTCGCAGGTCAGGCAGTCTGCTCCCCGCACGCGCGGGGACGCCCCGTCCGGTGGGTGGCGTCCTTCAGGCCCTGCTTCGCTCCCCGCACGCGCGGGGCGCCAACAATGAGGTGCCGCTTCGTCCAGGTCGGTCTTCTTGCCGCACCCGCCCGGCTACGCTCCCCTCCCATGACCGCCGAGCTGACGTCCGACCTCATTCGCGGCCTGCTCCGCGACCAGCACCCCGACCTGGCGGATCTGCCTCTCAGGCTTGCCGCGCGTGGCTGGGACAATCAGGTGTGGCGGCTGGGGGATGGGCTTGTCGTGCGGTTGCCGTGGGCGACCTCGTCCGCTGATGAGTTGTTGTTGAAGGAGCATGCCTGGGTGCCCGGGCTGGCTCCGGGGCTGCCGTTGCCGGTGCCCGTGCCGCAGCGGCTCGGGGTGCCGTCCGAGCGGTTTCCGCGGCCCTGGTTGGTCACCACTTGGGTGCCGGGGGAGCCCGCTGACCGGGTTCCGGCTACGCGGGGCGAGGATGCGGCCGACGCGTTGGCCGGGTTTCTCAGTGCGCTGCATCGGGTGGCTCCGGACGGCGCGCCCGTCGGGCGGGGGCGCGGGGGGCCGTTGGGGCCTTACGGGGAGGGCTTCGGGCGGGCGCTCGGGGCCGTTGCCGAGAGGGGGCTCTTCGTGGATCCGGACGGCGTTCGTCGGGTCTGGGAGGACGCCGTCGGCGCTCCGGACTGGGACGGGCCCGCGTTGTGGCTCCACGGCGATCTGCATCCCGCCAACGTGCTGACCGCCAACGGCACGTTCTGCGGGGTCATCGACTTCGGTGACCTCTTCGCCGGTGACCCGGCCTGCGACCTTGCCGCCGCCTGGATTCTCCTCCCGGACAACGCCGCCGACCGCTTCCACGCCGCCTATCGGCCCGCCCCGGACGTGGCGACTCTCCGCCGCGCCCGGGGCTGGGCGGTCCTGCGCGCACTGAGTGGTCTCCTCATCGCGGACGACGGTGACCGGGGGCTCCCCAACGGGAAGTCGACGTGGGGGCCGCCCGCTCGGAGGTCACTGGAGCGGCTGGTCGCGTCGCTGGGGTCGTGAGGCGAGTGCCTTGCGTTGCGGAGCCCGTAAAAGATGGGTGAGTTGGGGCTCCGCAGCCGCCGGTGCGCCGCCTCCACGCTGTGACGGGGGCGGAGTCGGCCGCGTCGTTCGTCGTGACCGACGACCGGCGCGGAAGGCATACGGTCAGACTACGGAGGGCTGCGGCGAGCACACACTCGCGCGCGGCGCTCGGGGCGAACGGGGAGGGAAGCGTGGCCGGAGATGACTGGGACGACGACCGTGCCTACGACGACGCCGTCCGGCGTGCGCGGCGTGCCACGCGGGTGGGCTGGACGGCGATCAGCGGCACGGTGACGGCGCTCGGCTGCGCCGCCGTCCTGGTCGCCGTGGCGTGCCTCCTGGTGGTCCTCGTATGGGCGTACCTCGTCGTGTCGGTCAACCGCTAGCCCGTGCCCAGCGCCCGGCCAGCCGGTCCACCGCCGCCGCCGTGAGGGCCGTGATCGCCGCGGGGAGTGCGGTGCGGATCGCCGGGGCGAAGCGGGGGGAGTGGTTCGGGGGGATGTCCGCGCCGCCGGTGGCCGCCCACTGGCGGGGGCTCGTGGTGCCCAGCATCCAGTAGACCAGCGGGATTCCGGCCTCGCCGTGGAGTTCGCGGCCCGCGTCCCCGTAGAGGGCGAAGTCCTCGGCGGCCAGGGACGGGGGCCAGCCGGTGACGCGTGCCGGGCCGTACAGGGCCGTGTGGGCGGCGCGGACCCGCTCCGTCGCGGCCGGGTCGCCGTGCAGGGCCGGGGAGCGGGAGAGCACCGTGAGGTCCGGGTCGCGGGGGCAGGCCGACGCGGCGCACTCGGCCCGGACGATCCGGTCCACCGCCGCCAGCGCCCGGTCCAGGGTGTCGTCGGCGAGGGCGCGCAGGCCGATGCCCAGTTCGGCGGTGTCCGGGACGACGTTGACGGCCGTACCGGCCCTCACGGTGCCCACGGTGAGGGCGAGTTGCTCGGCGGGGGCCGCCTCCCGGGCGACGACCGTCTGGAGGCGGCCGATCACCGCCGCGGCCGTGACCACGGGGTCCACGGTGAGGTGCGGGACCGCCGCGTGGCCGCCCCGGCCGTGCACGACGACGGTGAGGGCGGCGCTCGCGGCGGCGACCGGCGCGTGCGGGCCGCCGTGCGCGATCAGGCCGGCGGGGAGCGGGGCGGCGTGCTGGGCGAGGACGGCGTCGGGTCTGCCGAACCGCTCGTACAGGCCGTCCGCCAGCATGGCGCGGGCCCCGGTCAGGGTCTCCTCGGCGGGCTGGCCCACGACCACGAGGGTGCCGCGCCAGTGGGGGGCGGTGCGGGCCAGCAGGTCCGCCGCGCCGGTGGCCGCCGCCAGGTGGAGGTCGTGGCCGCAGGCGTGCATGGCCGGGCCGGTGCTCGCGTACGGGAGGCCGGTGAGCTCCTGGATCGGCAGGGCGTCGAGTTCGGCGCGCAGGTAGACGCGGGGGCCGTCGCCGTTGCGGAGGACGCCGACGACTCCGTGGCCGCCGACGCCCCGGGTGACGTCGAGGCCGGCGGCGGCGAGCCGGTCCGCGAACAGGGCGGCGGTGCGGGCCTCTTCGCCGGACGTCTCCGGGTGGCGGTGGACGTCCAGGTAGAGGGTGAGGGCGGGGCGGATCGCTTCCTGGGTGAGCGCCGGGGAAAGCGCGGGGTGGGCCGCTTCCTGAGGCGCGGTCAGGTGGGTCACGGAGGCTCCTGGCGTGCTCGTCGGGGGCGCTGGCGTCGGGTGCCAGCGATGTGTGTGCGGGACGCATGCCGAGCGGTGAGCGGCGGGCGGTGGAATGGTCGGCGTACACCCCCACCGGGGCGTACGCCCGTTGGTGGCCCCCGGACACGGTGGCCCCGGACCGGAGGAGACACCATGGAGAAGAACCTCAGCACCCTCGCCGACGAGATCCTCGAGCTGGAGGCCGAGACCTTCGAGATCTCGGACTACTCGGACGCCAGCGAGGTCGTGCTCGCCGGTTCGACCAGCTGCAGCTCGACCTCGACGTGCAGCTCCACCACCAGCACCACCTCCTGCACCGCCTGACGGACGGTGTGCGCGCCCGGTATCCGTCGTCCTTCCGGACGGGTACCGGGCGTTTCGCCGTCCCCGGGCTACGGGAAGGGGTGCGGGACCATGCGCATCTCCGCCTCGGTCAGGTCCGTGGTGCGGTGGCCGCCCCGGCGGAGCGCGGTGCGCAGGCGGGGCATGAAGGGGGCGCGGCGGCGGTTCCAGCCGAAGTCGATCGGCAGGAGCCCGGGGGCGAGGGTGGCGACGGTGCGCAGGCCCATGCGTTCCTGCTCCGGGGTGGTCTGGTCGACGGCGATCACGTCGTGCCCGGCGCGGGCGAGTTCACCGATGACGGCGCGGAGGTCGTCGCGCAGGTCGCCGGTGCGGGGGCGGCCGGTGGCCTCCCAGTCCCGGTAGACCTCGCCGAAGGGGCGTACGGCCAGGGGGCGCAGGTAGCTGTCGGCGTGGGCGGTCATCCTGGGCAGGCCGTAGAGCTGGGCGTGGTCCTTGAGGTGGCGTACGAGGTCGAAGTCGTCGGCCATCGCCTCCAGTTCGTCCCGGCGCTCCTCGGTCTGGCGGGAGAGGTGCGGGATGTACGTGAGCACTTCGGACAGCGCCCCTCGACCGCGGCCCGCGGGTCCAGCGAGGCGGCCGCCGCGAAGGAGAGGGCGCCGGGGCCGCCGTCGCGGCGTACGGCGAGCGCGGTCACGACGGGGACGGCCAGGTCGACGCGGTTGTCGAAGGCGTGGACGTCGTAGCCCTGGAGCGCGGCGCGTTCGGCCATGGCGGGTGCGGCCCGTCCGCCGACGGTGGCCAGGTCGATCTCGGTGAGCCGGGCGTTGCCGTACCAGGCGTTGAGGAAGGCGTCCCGTTCGACGAGTTCGAGCAGGCCGCCGAGGACGGCCTCCTCCAGGCCGCCGCCGATGGCGCAGCCGTTGGAGCACTCGAAGACGAAGTTGTCGGCGGTCACCCCCGCGCTGTAGTAGACGAGCCGGGACGGCACGAGGACGGGCTTGTCGTCGCGCAGCGACCAGCCCCACTCCCACGGAATCGCCCGGTCCTGGTCGAAGGGGTCCACGAGCGGGTCGTCGCGGTAGGTGCGCGGATCGTAGAGGCCGCAGACGACGGGGTCGACGGCGTCGGCCCGCAGCTCCGTCCAGGAACCGGTGACGGGGGTGGTCCGGCCGCGCCGGTGCGTTCCGGCGTAGCGTTCCAGGCCCTCCAGGAAGGCGAGGGTGCGGCTGGTGGAGAAGGCGTTCTCCTGGCCGCTCCAGGTGACGTCGTTGAGCCCGGCGTAGCCGCGTACGAAGACGCTGCCGGCGACGGGCGCGGTCGTCGGCGAGGTGACGTCGGACCAGGTGCCGCCGCCCAGCATCCCGCAGACGGGGTTGGCCAGGGCCTCTTCCGGCAGGGGGTACGAGGACGCGGGGCGCAGCCGGTAGCCGTCCGGGTCGGGCTTGGGGCGGGCGACGAGGGTCAGCGGGCGGGGCCCGGCGGGGGCGGGGGCGGGGCGCAGTCGGGGCAGCGGGGGTCGGCGAGCAGCGGGTACGTCCGCACCTGGAGGGTGGCCAGGTCGAGGCGGGTGACCTGGGGCAGGAGCCGGTCGGCCGGGCCGGGGGCGGGGGTTCGGCGCCGGGGCCGTCCAGCAGCGCGCGGCACAGCGCGGCCACGGCGTCGTGGGCGTGGTCGGTGAGCAGCGGCCAGGCGCCCGTGGGGCGCGGGCCGTCGGGGCCGCCGGTCTCCAGGGCGTCCCGCTCGCTGCGGCTGCGCAGGCGCTGCCAGCGCATCGCGAGGCAGCGCCCGCAGGCGGGGGCGGTGCCGTCGCCGCCCCAGGGGCCGATGAGGACGGCGGAGGCGGTGAGATGGACGCGGGCGTCCGGGCGTTCGGCCGCCCAGGGGTCCGGGGCGCCCCGGTCGCCGAGCGCGCCGGTCGCGTCGGTGGCGCCGACCGGGACGACGGGGAGGTCCCGCCCGGTCCGGTCGGCCAGGGCGGTGCGGAGCAGGGCCCTGGCCGCCTCCATGGGGGCGAGGACGGGGGCGAGGACGGGGGCGGGGGCGGTGCGTGTCGGGGTGCTCATGAGGACCTCGTCCAGCGGAAGGTCTTGACGGCGACGGCGCCGAAGACCAGGGCGAAGACGACGAGTCCGGCGCAGCCCACCCAGACGTCGGAGGGGCCCCCGCGTCCGGCGATCGCGTGGGACACGGCGTCGTTGAGGTAGCGCAGTGGCAGGACCACGGAGACGTGCTGGAGCCAGGACGGCATCGAGTCCAGCGGGAAGAAGGAGCCGGAGAGGAACGCCATCGGCAGCATCAGGAAGTTGGCGACGGCCGCGACGGACTCCGGGGTGTCGGCGAAGGAGCCGATGATGACGCCGAGCAGCAGGAAGGTGGTGACACCGAGGAGGAGCACCGGGATCAGCAGGGGCCATCCGGAAGCGGGCCGCAGGCCGAACACCGGCAGCATGGCGACGCCGACGAACAGCAGCGACTGCACGGCCCCGACGACCAGGGCGAGGACGTAACGGGAGCCGATGACGGCGGACAGCGGGGCCGGGGACATCCGGATCAGGCGCAGGATGTCGTCGTTCCGCCACTGCATCAGGGTGAACGCGATACCGAAGACGGCGGCGTTGGCGACGCCCCAGGACAGGACGCCGGCAGCGGTGTACGAGAGGTAGGAGAGGCCGCTCTCCTCGACGTCCTGGCCCCGGAAGATCAGGCCGAAGACGACGAGGAAGAGGAGCGGGAAGGCGAAGGTGAAGAAGAGGGTGCTCTTGTCGCGGATCTGGGCGCGGTAGCCCGCTGCGGCCAGTGCGGCGTAGGCGCTCATGGCTGGTGCTCCGTGGTGTCGGCGTTCCGGCGGGGGGTGTGCGCGGACCGGGTGAGCCGGGCCGTGAGGTCGAGGTAGACGTCCTCCAGGCCGGCGGTGCGGGTCTGGACGCCGTCGAGACCGGTCAGCTTGTCGACGGCGCTGAGGACGCGGCCGGCCTCGCGGGTCTCCAGGACGAGGGAGCCGCCCTGGACGGTGACCCGGTCGACGCCGGGGATGGCCGCCGCCTCGTCCTCGCCGAGGCGGCCGAGCGGCAGCATCAGCCTGGTGGCCGCCTTGAACCCGCCGACGAGGTTGTGCGGGGTGTCGGTGACCGCGACCGTGCCGTCCACGAGGATCGCGATGCGGTCGCAGAGCGCTTCCGCCTCGTCCAGGTGGTGGGTGGTGTAGACGATGGTGCGGCCCTGTGCCTTGAGGCCGCGCAGCACCTCCCACAGATCGCGGCGGGCCTGCGGGTCGAGGGCGGCGGTGGGCTCGTCCAGGAAGATCAGCTCGGGGCCGTGGACGAGGGCGGAGGCGATGGCGAGGCGCTGGCGCTGCCCGCCGGAGAGGCTTTCCACCTGGATGTCGCGCTGTTCGGTGAGCCCGACGGCCTCCAGCGTGGCGTCCACGGCGCTGCGCGGGGCGCCGTAGAGGGCGGCGACGGTACGCAGGTGCTCGTGCGCCCGCTGCCGTACGAAGAACGCGGAGGACTGGGTCTGGATGCCGACCCGGGGCAGCAGCGCGGTGTTGCGGGGCCAGGGGGACTCGCCGAACACGGCGACCGTGCCGCTGTCGGCCCGGCGCAGCCCCTCCATGATCTCCACCAGGGTCGACTTGCCGGCGCCGTTGGGCCCGAGCAGGCCGAAGAACTCGCCGCGGCCGATCTCCAGCGACACGTCGTCGAGGGCCTGGCGTTCCCCGTACCGCTTGGAGACGTGCCGGACGTGGACGGCGGGGGCCGGGGCGGCGGCCTCGCCGGGGGTGGTGGGCATCGCCTGTACCTCACTCATATCGCCTGTACCTCATTCATGTGGTGCGTGGTTCCTTCCGGTCGGGGACGGTCGCGGTCGGTCGGGGACGGTCGCGCTCCGCGGTCACCTCGGTCACCCCGTCAGGAGCCGGTACGCCGCGCCGCAGGTGCCCGCCGCCGCGAGGAGGACGAGCGCGACGAATCCGGCGGCGTACGCCGTGTAGAGGCGTCGGGCCCGGCGGGGGTACGCGGCGGCGGCGTCCGGGTCGCTGCGGCGCAGGGCCAGGTAGGCGCGGGTCTCCGGGGCGAGCCGTGCGGTGCCGAGCAGGTGGCCGAGCATGCGGTAGCCGTCGAGCGGGGGCAGCGGGACGAGGTTGCTGAGCCCCTGGACGGCGCCGAGCAGCAGGAGCCCGGCGAGCAGAGCCCTGGTGGGGTCGCCGGGGGGCAGCAGGGACCACCAGAGGGCGAAGGGCAGCAGCAGCACCATGTTGAGGTGGGCGCCCGCCCCGGCGATGACGAGCCGGGCGCGCAGGGCGGGGAGGAAGAGGTAGTTGTCGACGGTGCAGTAGAGCATCGCCACCGGGAACCGCCAGCGCAGTCCGATCTCGGTGACCGTGCCGCCGTAGTGCTGGGCGGCGATGCCGTGGGCCAGTTCGTGCAGGGTGATGCTGAACCACAGGAACAGGGCGGCACCCGCCAGGGCGGCCGGCTCCCGTATCAACTCGCCCGTGCCGTCCAGGAGTTCGCCAGTGTGCAGGACGAGGGCCACGACAGTGACCAGGACGGCCGCCAGCAAAGGGAGTTGGATCGCCGGGTGGAGCAGCGGGCGCAGGACGCGGTGGAGCCGGGCGGTGGTCCGGTCGGCGTCGGCGACCAGCCGCCGGGTGCCGTGCCACCGGCCGCCGGTACGGGCCGGGGGAGGGGCGGCGGGCGGCGGCTCGGGGGCGCCCGCGAGCAGGCTCCGGGTGCCGAGGAGGCCGAGGAGCCGGTTCCAGTGCTCCTCGGCGAGTCGGCGGCCGAAGCGTTCGGCGTAGGCGGGCGCGAGGTCGTCCAGGGTGCGGGTCCCGTCGAGCCGGGAGATGAGGAAGTGCTCCTTGGGCCCGACCTCGAACGCGGCGCCGCTCACGGGGTGCTTGAGCAGGTGCACCGTGCGGGGGCCGCGCAGCAGGGGCGGGCTGATGAGGACGCCGGGCCCGAGCGCGGGCCGGTACGCGCGAGCGGCGGCGCGGGCGCGATCGGTGGCCGGGTTCATGAGCCCGCCGCCCTGTCCGTACCGGCGGTGGCACGCACCGGACCCGCGTCGCCCGTCGGCTCGCGCAGGACCTGGCCGAGGACGAAGGAGAGGTACGCCTCGTCGCGGATCGTCACATGCAGCCGGTTGTTGGTCATGTGCATGTACGGGGAGAGCAGCCGGGGCAGGACGGCCGGGACATGGGTGAGCGGTTCCAGGGGGGCCGCGTCGGCCGGCTCGGTGCGTTCCTGGCCGGTGTCCTCGCGGGCGGGTCCGTCCCAGACCGGGAAGAGGAGTTCGCCCCGGGTGGCGAGGTCGGTGACCCGGTCCCGCAGCTCCAGGCAGTGGGCCGCCCAGCCGCGCAGGAAGGAAGGCAGCCGGTCGAGCTCCCCGGCCGCGACGGCGGCGCGGATCGCGGCGAAGCGGCTGCCCAGGGCGGGCGCCATCTGCGTGTAGTTGCGCTCGTACTCCTCCGATCCGATGAAGCCGGTGCCGGGGAAGGCGCGGTGCCAGAACGCGTAGTAGCCGTCCAGGTAGTCGGCGAGCCGGTCCTTCTCCGGCAGGAAGCAGCTCGCCATCACCATCATCAGCTGCGCGGAGGTGCCGAGGAGCACCGTCCGCAGGTGGAGGTTCATGGTGCGGAAGGCGTCGATGACCAGGTCGCTGGAGTGCCGGAAGTGCCACTCGGCCAGCTCGACCCCGGCCGGGCCGCCGTACTTGGCGTACTCGGGGCGTACGGCTCCAGGCTGAAGGAGTTGTTCGGCCGCAGGTTCATCCGGCCGTCCTCGCCCATGTACCGGGCGCGGTCCTCGCCGGGGAACTCGATGTCGAACAGCTCGTTGTAGAAGTCCTTGAGGAACCCGGAGTCGACCTCGTAGAGGGCGGGCCGGGTACGGAGGAAGCCGGTGAGGGCCGCTTCGGCGCGGCGCCGCACCTCGGGGGCGGCTGCGGGGCTCGCGGGGCGCAGCCGGAGCCGGACGTGCGGTCCCTCCAGCCAGTACGTGATGAAGAAGTGGCCGGCCAGCAGCCCTTCGGCGGTCAGCTCGGCGACCAGCGGGCGGACGCAGTCGACCAGCATCGGCCGGGGGCTGGCCGCGTAGAAGACGTGCAGCGCGATCCAGTCCCCCGTTCCGTGGCGGCGGGGCGGGCGGGGCTGGGCGAGATCAGTTCCGGCATGTCGGGCCGTCCTCGGTACGCGGGCGGGAGGTGAAGGTCTCCACGGCCAGTTCGGCGACGTGGTGGCCCTGTTCGGAGAGCACGTGCGGGGCGTCCTCGGACGGGAGCATCTCCCGCAGGACGACGGCGTCGCCCGGACCGCGCTCCAGCAGAGCGTCGAACGCGGTCAGGGACAGCGGGCTGTCGAAGTCCACGTACAGCGGTTTGGCGCCCAGGGCGCGCCGCCCCTCGCGCAGGACCGTCGCGAAGACCTGGGCGGGCAGCCCGTGGGCGCGCCGCCAGCGCCGCCAGCCGAGGAACCACCCCGCTTCGTCGGTGCCGGGTGTCCGGGCGGGCAGCACCCGGGCGTCGGCCGTCCAGCTGCGGCGGCTGACGACGACCCCGTCGTGGACCACGCGCGGTCTGCGGGTGACCCCGTCGCGGGCGGGGGCCTCGGGGACGCCGCCCCAGACGTCGGTGGGGGTCATGGTGCTCGGGGCGAGCAGGAGCAGGGTGCGGGGGATCTCCGGCAGGGCGACGGGGACGAGGTAGCCGAGGTAGACCGGGACGACCTCGCACCCGAGCCGCCGGGACCGCAGGACGAGCCGGTCGGTGGCCTCGTCGTGCTGGAGGTACAGGTCCTCCAGGTGGATGCGGGCGTCCTCGGGCACGGTGGAGGTCTCGCCCGGGCACACGATCTGGTGGCTCGTCAGCCGCCCGTGCAGGTTGAGGTTGGTGGTGATCGGCCCCCCGGTCAGCTCGGCGAGGACGGCGCCCTCCGGGGCGCGGGTGCGGAGTTCGGCGCGCAGCCGCTCCGAGAGGCCGGGGCCCACGTCGGGGGCGGTCGCGGCGTCGGGGTCGTAGACGTGCGTGAACCGGCTGAAGGGGAAGGCGAGTCCGCCGTACGAGCGGTTGAGGACGACCAGCGGCCGCCCGTCCGGGCCGGGCCCGGCGACCTGGATGTGGTGGCTCTGCGGGCTGAAGTCCTGGGTGATCGGGGCGAGTTCACCGGCCACATCGGTGAGGAGGGCGGCGGGGAGCCGGATCTCGTCCGCCGTGCCGTGCTCCGCCCACTGCTCGCGCATCCCGGCGACGAAGCGCCGCCGGGCCGAGTCCAGGGTGCGCAGGGCGCTCTGGCCGAGCCAGTTCTCCTCGGGGACGTACTCCCCATCGGCGTCGAAGGCGGAACGCTTGGAAGTGAACGAGATGTACTGGTCGAAGAGGTCCTCGTGGAAGTCGTGCACCAGGCCGAGCAGGTCGTCGCAGCGCCCGCCGCTTCCGTGCCGGGCCAGGAAGAAGCCGCGCAGGGTGATGCGCTGGGGCAGGGTGATGTCGTACATCGGGAGGATGCCCTCGACCCGCCGCAGCGCCCGGCCCGTGGCGCCGGCCAGCGGCCCGGGACCGCCGCGCAGGTCCTCGCCCGCGCTGACGTCCTCGTACACCAGGGTCTGCGGCAGCGCGGCGTCCTCGGCGCCCAGCTCCCGCTGTACGTCGAGGAGTTGTGCGCGCAGGGTGCGGAGCAGGGCGCGGCGTTCGGTGAGCGGGGCGGCCGGGTACGCGGCCAGGCAGGCGGCCGGTCCGTCGAGCGAGGCCGCGACCGCGTCCGCCCAGGGGGCCCCGAGACCGCGCAGCGCCTGCTGGAAGGAGCGCAGCGGGTCGGGGCTGTGCACATCGGTGCGCAGGCCCGGCACCTGGACCATGCCGAGCTGGAGCAGGGCGGCCGCGTAGCGCTCGGCCTCGTCAGGTCCGGCGCCGCGCTCGGTGCGCAGCATGTCCACGAGGTCCCGGTGGCGCGGCCCCTCGTGGGTGGAGAAGAAGGTGAGCAGCCGGTCCAGGGTGCCGCTGCCGCGGAGGTAGAACAGCCGGTCGCGTACGGCGTCGAAGGTGACGGCCGCGCTGTCGTCACCGGTGGTCACCCACTGGCGGACGTAGCGGATGCGGTCCTCGTCGCGTCCCCAGCCCGGGGCGAGGACGACCGGGAGGTCCTGGCGGCGTACGGGGTCGGCGAGGATCAGGTCGGCCAGCCGGCCGAGGACGACGACGTTGAGCCGGACATGGCTGGTCCACTCCTCGTCGACGCGCAGGGCGGGCGCGGCGGAATCCGGGGCGGAATCCGGGGCGCCCGGCTCGAAGGTGCCGGTGGCGACGGCGGTCAGGGTGCTGAAGGGGCTCGTCTTGCACGCGGTGCGGTAGAGGTAGGTGAGCGCCGAACGCTCGATCTTGCGCATCCGCTTGCCCGGCTCGGCGCTCGTGTCCTCCAGGTAGCCGCCGAGCCTGCCGTCCAGCGTGGGCGAGGCCAGCAGCAGCCCGAGCCGGAACCGGTCCCCGGCCAGCGCCTCGCGCAGCGCCCGGCGCGCGTCCCGCATCTCCCCGGCCAGCAACTCCGGCCCCCGGCCCAGGAGATCGGCGTACCGGGTGCGGAGGGCCAGCCAGTCGGCGAGCCGTGCGCCCGCCGGTCCGGCCAGCCCGGTCACCAGGCGCTCGGCGGCGCGGGGATCGGCGGGCAGGCGGTTGTTGAAGACCGCGCGGCGAAGGTTGAGGAGCAGGCGGCGGGCGTCGTCGCCGGCCGCGTCGGCGGCGCCGAGCAGCCCGTGCAGCAGCTCGCTGAGCGCGGCGCCCTCGGCGGTCAGCCGCTCCTCCAGTTCCAGGACCTCGTCCGCCCAGTCACCGGTGCCGGGGCAGCGCAGGCCCCGGACGGTCTCCAGGGGCAGGCCGGCCGCACGGAGCAGGAAGCGGTGCCCGGGTTCCCACACATCGGGCGGACGGGGGGTGGTGTCGGACGTCAGGAGTGTCATCGCAGGGTTCCCGTCAGGCGATCTCGTGCCGGAAGTCGGCGGGCCGGGGCCGCTCGTTGCCGAGCGGCATGATCAGCAGGGGTGCCTCGTCGCCGTCGCCCAGGCCGAGCTTCTCGACGAACGAGACGTTGTCGAAGCCCAGGGCGACGCCCGCGCCGAGCCCGAGCGCGGCGGCGGCCACGTAGAACGTCTGGGCCACGGCGCCCGCGGTCCCGGCCGCCAGGCGGTATCCGCGGTCCCCCACCGCGTCCAGCACGGCGGTGGTGCGGACGGTCGGCACGAGGACGGCGCCCGCCTGCTCCAGGTTGTAGTTGGCGAGGAAGTAGGTGCCCTGGAGGAAGGCCCCCTGCGGCCCCGCGTCGACCAGCCGCAGCTCCCCCGCCTCGGGGTCGTACACGTACGCGCCCGGCTCGACGGACTCGACGTGGTTGACGAAGGCGTACATCCGGGTCTGGCGGACCGCGCCGTCCGGGTCCGCTTCGCTGGGCAGCGACGTCCCGGCGCAGGCCGCGAGGACGGCGGAGAGCTGGGCGGGTGTGACGGGGCGCGCCGCGTCGAAGCGGCCGAAGCTGCTGCGCCGGGTGCGCAGGGCGCGCCGCACGGGCACCTCGGGGAAGACCGGGGCGGGGAGGGCGGTCCGGGTCCCGCCCGGCGGGACGGGCAGCGCCGCCGCGGCGGCCAGCGCGCCGGGGGCGGGGCGGTCCGTCGCGTCCCGGGTGGTCGCGGCGTGCATGGCGAGGAGGGTGGGGAACGTCCGCACGGTGCGGGACCGTTCGGCGTCCCGGTGCCGTACGGACGGGTCGGGTCCGCCGGGGGCCGCCGCGGGGGCCGGGGCCGGGGTGTCCCAGCGGAGCGGGACGACGGCGAAGACGCCCTCCTCCTCTCCCTCGGTGCCGAGCAGACCGTTCAGCCGGGGCTCGTCGAACCACAGGACGGGCGAGGTGACCAGGCCCCGGGCCCCCGCCCAGATCCGCCAGGTCTGCACGAGGGTGCCCAGGTCGGTGGAGACGACGTGGTACGAGAAGCTGTTGTACTTGAACGCGTTCTGCCAGTACTTCACTCCGAGGATCAGGTACTGGTCCGTCTCCCGGGCCTCCTCGGGCGCGCCGGGCCCCAGCGCCTCGCGGACGCGGGCCGAGACGTCGCCGGTCAGCACCCGCTGCACGGCGTGCCGCTGGACGTCGTAGTAGTGGATGCCGGGGGTCAGCGGCCCGGAGGGGCCGGACGCCCAGTAGATGCTGACCGGGTAGAGGCCGCCGCCGCCGGCGGTGCCCCGGGACCAGTTGGCGTGGGTGTGCAGCGGCAGCCCGGACAGATCGCTGTTGGCCTGGACGCCGAGGCGGCGGCCGGTCAGCCCGTAGGAGTCCTTGAGCATCGTGGACAGCAGCGGAAGGGTGAAGCCGGCCGGGCCGCCCGCCCCCGCGCCGCCGTCCGGGGCGGGCAGCAGACCGCGTGCGGCGGGGGCGTCCGGGAGGCCGTCGCCGTCCGGAAGGGCGTACGGCTCCACGCCCGGGTAGAACTTCCCCCGGCGCGGGGCGTCGGGCCAGTCCGGGACGAAGTCGGTGGGCTCCATCGGGACGCGACCGCGATGCAGGACGGCGTCGGCGTACTCATGGGCGTACCCCATGGGGCGGCCCCCTCTCGCATGGGCTCGGATGGGCGGTGTGGCTGACGTACGGTCATGGGAACGGGTGCGGCGCGGGGTTGAGGGCGACGGGGCCGAGCACGGCGCGCAGTCGGGGCATGTGCCGGGCGCGCTGGCGGGACCAGCCGAAGTCGATGGGGAGCAGCCCCGGCACCAGGACCTTCACGGTGTGCAGCCCGAGCGCGCGCTGCTCGGGCAGGGTCTGGTCGACGACGACCACGTCGTGGCCGGCGGCGGTGACGGCGCCGACCGCGCGCAGCAGGTCCGCGCGGAGGTCGGGGGCGGCCTGGTCGCCCCAGCCGTCCGGCCAGGCGAGGTCGGCGACGGAGAGCGGGGGCGGGGTTCGGGCTGCCGCAGCAGGAAGTCGGCGTGCCGGCCCATCTCGGGGATCCCGTACGACAGCGGGTGGTCGTGGAGGGTGGTGAACCGGTCGAAGTCGGCGGCCATGGCGCGCAGCCGTTCCTCGTCGCGCAGGGTCCGGCCGACGAGGTTGACCGCGTCGGTGGCGATCTCGCGGAGCGCGGAGTCCAGGGCGGATTCCGGGTCGAGTCCGGCGCCCGCGCCGAAGCACATCCGGCCGGTGGAGCCGTCGAAGCGTTCGGCGCAGGCGGTGACCACGGGGACGGGGAAGCCGATCCGGGTGTCGAAGAAGCGGGCCCGGTAGCCGTACATCGCCAGCCGGTCCACCATGTGCCGGGTGGCGGGCCTGGCGCTGGTCGCCGGGTTGATCTCGCGCAGCGGCACCTGGCCGTACCAGGCGAGCAGGAAGGCGTCCCGTTCGATGACCTCCATCAGCCCGAAGTAGACGGCTTCCTCCGTACTGCCCCCGGACGCGCAGCCGTTGGAGCTCTCCTGCACGAACCGGCCCTCCAGACCCGGCGCGTGGTAGTAGGCAAGGACCTCGGGGACCGGCCGGGGGCGGTCGTCGCGCAGCGACCAGCCCCACACCCAGGGGATCTTCCGGTCCGGCGCGAAGGGGCGCACCCAGGGGTTCTCGGCGTAGAACTCCTCGGCGTACAGGCCGGTTTCGCGCGGGTCGACGGCGTCGGGGCCCAGCTCGTCCAGGGAGGCGGTGAGCCGGGTGGTCCGGGCGCGGGCCCGCATCCCGGCGTAACGCTCCAGCGCCTCCAGGACCCCGATGCTCCGGCTGTGCGCGTACGTGTCCGCGTGGCCGCCCCAGAACGTCTCCCGGAGGTAGTCCCCGGACCGGGTCGAGAAGCAGCCGACGGTGGCGGAGGTGGTGGTCGAGGCGACATCGCAGGTCACCGAGGAACCGAGCGCGCCCCAGTGCGGGTTGACGAAGGCGTCCTCCGGCAGCCGGTAGTCCTCCACCCGCCGCACCCGGAAGACACCCGGCCGGTACGGGGGAGCGGGCCGCAGGGTGAGCGCCGCCGCCTCGGCGGTGTCGGCGCGGGGCGTGGCGCAGCCGGGGCACTCCGGATCGGGGACCAGGGGGTGACTGCGTACGGTCATGGCGTCCAGGTCCAGCAGATGGACCCGGGGGTACGGGCCCGGCGCGGGCTCCGCTCCGGCGAGCCCCGCCACCAGGGCGGCGACGGCGGTGACGGCGAAGGGCGTGCCGTACGGCCAGTCACCGGCCGCCCGGGTGCCGTTGCCCAGTTCGAGGCCCTCGCGCAGGGCCACCGAGCGCACGCCCTGCCAGCGGCGGGCGAGACAGGTGCCGCAGCCGGCGCGCCCGTCCCGGGCGGGCCACGGGCCGATCAGCACCTGCCGGCCGTAGAGGTGGACCGGCACGGCGGCGCTGTCGGCCGGGGCGTCCTCGACCGGGGCGCCGGTCCGCGCGTACGCGTCCCGGACGCCGAGCCGCGCGACCGACACGGCCGGGGCGGCGCCGCCCTCGCCGAGCGCGTCCCGCAGCGCCGCGGCGAACCGGTCGACGGCCTCGGGGAGTTCGGTGGGCAGAGGGCGTTCGGCGGTCTCAGCCGGCATCGGTGGCCGCCCGGGTGAGCAGGACACGCACGGTGTGGATGCCGGCCGTGGGCAGGTCGGCGGCGTGCGTGGGCACGACGAGGGCGTCCCGCCCGGCGGCGGCGAGGCGTTCGAGGATGCGGGCCCATCCGGTGCCGTCCTCCCCGGCCGGGGCGTCCGGGGCGGCGGGCTGATCGGAGGTGACCGGGACGAGCGCCGCGTCCAGGTCGCGCAGCAGCGGGTCACCGGTGTCCAGGGCGCCGGGGCCTTCCGACCGGGCCCGCTCGTCGGCCGTCGGGGCCTGTCCTTCGGCCGCCTGGGCCTCGCCGAGCAGGTCCCGCAGGGCGTCCACGGCCGCCGTCGCGAGGTCCGTAGCCGCGCCGACGGCCCAGAGGGCGGGGCCGGGGGTGCCGGTCGTGCGGGCGAGGACGACGGACGCCCCGGAGAACGCCCGCTCGCCGAGGTCCAGCAGCTCGACGGTGAGGCCGAGATGGGCGGCCGACCGCAACAGGAACACCGGTTCGGGGTCCTCGCCGAGCACCTGGGGCGTGATGACGGAGACCGCACCGGCCCCCGGACGGCCCGGCGCAGCGCGTCGTGGGCGAGCGCCGACAGCAGCCCGGCCCCGGCGGCCTCGGGCAGGTCCGCACCGGCTCCGGCACCGGCCCGGGTGGGTTCGAAGCGGCGGTCCGCGTTGTCCGCGCCGAAGGGGCGCACCGCCCCGGCGGGCACCCGGACCACCTCCTTGGTGAGCAGCGAGACGGCCGCCGTCCACCGGGTGGCCGTCCCGGTGCCGCCGGTGCCGGACGCGACGGTGAGGCTGTCCGGGGCCACGGCGGGCAGTTCCGCCGTGGCGCCGCCGGGTGCCGGGGTGGGCACCACGTACTCGGCGTAGAGCGTGGCGGCGGTGTTCAGCGCCCGCAGCCGGGCCCCGGCGGTGTGGTGGACGTCGAAGGCGGTGACCGTCCTGCGGCCCCGGGCACCGAGGCCCCCCAGGACGACCGAGCCCACCTTCAACGGGGTCTGGGTCAGCTTCTCGTCGGCGTAGGCGGTGAAGACCCCGGCGTGCGGGTGGACGAGGGCGGAGCGGCGTTCGAGTGCGGCGAGCGGGCCCTGGGCGGCGTCGTCGTCGGCGGCGGTGGCCGCCGTCGGGAGGAACGCCGGGCGGGTCGGCGCCGACACCAGGTCGACCGGCTCGGGCAGGGCGGCGGGCGGCGCGCAGAACGGGCACGCGGGATGCGGCAGCAGCGGCTCCGACGCCACGTCGAAGGAGGCCATGTCCTGGAGGAGGAGCCGGTCGCGGGTCTCGGCCCGCAGCGCGCCGGTGACCAGGCGGAACACCTCGTAGCCGAGCAGGTTGCCCAGCATCGCCGCGAGCGGCCCCACGGGCTGCGCCCCCGGGGTGCCGGTGCCGAGGGCGAGCCCGCTCCAGAGACCGGCGGCCGCGGTGTCGCCCGGACCACCGGCCGCGCCCAGCCGCAGGGCCGCGCAGGCCCAGCAGGACGTCGCCCCCGGGGTCATGACCGGTCCGACGACGGCCCGCCCCTGGAACGTCCAGGCCGGGAGCAGCGTCCGCCCCTCGGGCACCCCTTCCCTGAGCAGCGCCAGTACGGTGGCCGGCACCTGGGGGCCCGCTGCGGCGACGACGACGTCGTACCCGTCGTAGGCCGCCCAGCCGGGCCCCTGCGGGAGTACGGACAGCTCGACGGGGCAGTCCTCCTCCGCCGGTTGGGCCGCCTCCCGCCGGACCTCCGCGGCCTCCTCTGCGCTGGTGCCTCCGGAGCCGTCGAGGAGGGCGGCGTCGACGCCGATGGCGGCGCAGCCGTTGCGGATGAGCGACAGCACGCACCAGCGGGCCACGGGGCCGTCGCCGAGCACGGCGACCCGGGTGGCGCGGTAGCGGGCGAACCGGGCGTCGGCGTCGTCCGCGTAGTGGTCGATGTAGGCGATCTGCTGGGCGAAGCGTTCGGCGGCGGCCGGGTCCGTCCGGGGGGCCGCCGACTCGTCCGGTGCCGGTACGGGCCGGGCGAAGCCGCGCGCGTAGAGGGCCTTCACGAGTTCGCCGACCATGGCCTTCTGCCGGTCGCCGAAGCCCTGGCAGATCTCCTCGACCGATCTGCTGCCGTCCAGATGGGGCACCAGAAGGGTGGCGAACCGGTAGCCGGAAGCGGCGGTGAGCCGGAACCCTCCGTCGGCGTTGTGGAAGATCACGCCGTCGGGCGTCTCGGTGAACAGGACGTCACGGCGGACTCGCGGCCGGGTCCCGGCGGTCTCTGTGTACGGCGTTGCTGCCATGCGTGCGTCACACCTCTTGTTCTGGGGCGGGGACGGCGGGCCCGGGGCGGGCCGCGCTGTCGGGCTGGGGGCGGGTGGGGATGTACGGAGTGGTGATACGGGGCGTCGGATGCGGGGCGGTGACGCCGCGTCACCGCAGGGCGGTGGGCCGGGTACTGCCCGCCTGGGGTGCCTCCCCGCGCCGTGGCGGGCGCGGGAGTTCCCGGGCGCGCCCGGGAACGGAGGCCGCGACGGAGGAGGCGGTCGCGCGCCGGGCGTGGGCGCGCAGCAGGTCGTGCATCCGGAACGCGCCCGGGTGCTCCTCCTCCAGGAGGCCCGCGTCGAGAAGGCGTTCCAGCACGTCCTCGGCCGTCTCCCACGGGACGTCGAGGACGGTGGCGGCCAGCTCCGCGGTGAGCGGGCCGCGTGCCGCCGCCCCGAGCCGGAGATGCGCCTCGGCCAGCACCGGAGGGAGCCGCCCCACCGCCTCGTCCAGGGTCAGCGGTACGGACATCCGGGGGTCGTCGGCCAGGCTGAGGCGGGCCGGCAGGCCGTGGCGGAGCCAGCGCGCGCAGTCGGCCGGCTCGAGGAGGGGCCGGGTGAGCAGCCGGGCGGCGGCGATCCGCAGGGCGAGCGGATGGTGCCCGCACACCTCGGTCAGCAGCCGCGCCCCGGCCGGCTCGGCGGCGACGCGTTCCCGGCCCAGGACGGCCGTGAGCAGGTCGTACGACTCCTCGGGGGCGAGCGCGCCGAGCCGGTGCACGGTGCCGCCGTGCGTGGCGACGAGGGCGGCGAGCCCCATCCGGCTGGTGACGATCGCGGCGCCGCCCGCGTTGGCGGTGAGCAGGGGGCGTACCTGGTCGGGGTGGACGGCGTCGTCGAGGATCAGGAGCGTACGGCCCCGCCCGGTGGCGGCCCCGGCGGGCAGTGCGTCGCGCAGCTCGGCGGCGGCCTCCTCGGTGGCGCGCGGGGTGCCGTCGGGCAAGGTCAGCGGCAGCAGGACGCACCCGCCCGGGAAATGCCCGCTCACCAGATGCGCCACATGCAGGGCGAGCGCGGTCTTGCCGATGCCGGGCGCCCCGGAGAGCACGGCCACCGGGGCACGCTCGGGGGCCTCGGCGGACGTCAGCAGCGGGACGAGTTCCGCCACCTGGCTCCGGCGCCCGGTGAAGCCGGGCACCGCGGGGAGGGGGGCCACCGCCGTACCGCCCTCGCCCGGGCCCTTCGGCGGGAGTGCGTGCGGCGGGGGCGCTGCCGGGGGCGGTGCGGGGGTCACGAGTGAGACGGGGGCCTGCCCGGTGTCCGGGGTGCCCAGGTCGTCTCCGCGCAGGATCGCCAGCTCCAGGCGCTGGAGTCCGGGCCGGGGGTCGACGCCGAGTTCCTCGCGCAGGTACGCCTTGATCCTCCGGTACTCCGACAGCGCCTCCGTCTGCCGCCCGGTCCGGTAGAGGGCCAGCATCAGCTGCTCGGAGAACCGCTCGTGAGCCGGGTATACGCGCGTAACCTCCCAGAGATCAACGAGAGTTTCGCGGCAACGGCCGTTCCTCAGCTCGATGTCGCAGACCCGCTCCAGGACGCGCAGGCGTTCCTCCGCCAGCCGGGGCACCTCGTCCCGGTGCAGCAGCCCGGAGGGCACGTTGGCGAGCAACGGCCCCTGCCAGAGGGCGAGTGCGGCCCGCAGCGTGTACAGCTCGGAGTCGTCACCGGCCGCCGCCGCCCGGCCGACGAGCTGCCGGAAGTGGAGCAGGTCGAGGGTCTCGGCGTCGGCGTGGATGCGATAGCCGCCGGCGACCGCCACGACGGCCTGGTCCTCGATGCCGTACTTGGCGAAGATCCGGCGCAGCCGCAGGACGCAGCTCTGGAGCGCCGCCTTGGCCGTGGCGGGCTGTTCCTCGCCCCAGACGGCCTCCTGCAGGTGGTCGGTGGAGACGACCCGCCCGGGCCGGATGAGCAGGGCGGCCAGCAGCGCGGTCGGCTTGGAGGGCGGAAGGACCACATGGTCCCGCCCATCGGTGATGCTCAGGGGCCCGAGCAGTTGGAACAGCACCGTCGTCCGCCTTCCCCGTACACTCTCGGCGGCCCGCCACCGGACCGCTGCCTCGTCGTGCCCGTACCGGAACCGGGGACTACTGCCAGCCGAAGTCGTACGCCGGGTTCCCCGGAGGCTCGGGCAGGGCGGGGGACGGGGAAGCCGGACAGGGGAACCGGTGGAGACGCGTCATGCGGAAGCCTTTCGAACCAGTGGTGGGGAGCGTTCGACAGCCGTGAGTTTTGTACGCGGGTGAGGCGACGGTGAAGGCGAGACCGGTGGACCGATGAGGCCATGGCCCCTTCCGTCCAACATGTGGATACCCGGGCCGCATCGGGCCTCCGGGAGACGGTCCGCCACCGTTCACACGCCTGTGGCGTGGCCTTTTAGCGCCGCGCAACCGGAGTGCTGAAGAGTAGATTTCGCTGCCTCGAGGTAATAACTACGGCAAGAGACAGTGCTCCTAGTGTGGAGGGACGATGCTCGACCCTTTGGGCCTGGATGCCACGGCGGAGATCGTCTACCGGTCGCTGCTCGCCCAGCCGTACGCGTCCCTCGCCGAGCACCGCTCCGAACTGGGCCTGACCGAGGACGAGTTCTACGTCGCCGTGCAGGAGTTACGCGACCTGTCCCTGGTGCGGCCGGCCTCGAGCGCCGGTGGGCAGCGGCTGCATGTGGTCGACCCCAGGCTGGGCCTGGAGATGCTGCTGTCCCGCCGCCGCGCTCTGCTCGCCGCCGAACGGCAGCGGCTGGCGGACGGGGAGGCGGCCGTGGCCGAACTCCTCTGCGCCCTCCCCGCTCCCCACCCCGGCGTCGGTGAGCCGCCGGTGATGCACCTGGAGGGCGTGGACCACGTACGGGACTACCTGGTGCGGCTCCACGAGGAGGTGAAGGAGGAGATCCTGACCTTCGCGGCGGGCGGTGCGCAGACGGAGGAGAACATGCACGCCTCCCGCCCCCTCAACGAGGAGCTCCTGGAGCGCGGGGTGCGGATGCGCACGGTCTATCTCGACAGCATCCACAACCACCCGCCCACGGTGGCCCATGTGACCTGGCTGGCCTCGCTGGGCGCCGGCATCCGCACCGCCCCCTCGCTCAGCACCCGCATGATCATCACCGATCACCGCCTGGCCCTGGTCGCCCTGGACGACCAGGACTCCTCGCTCGGCGCACTCGTGGTGTCGGGCCCGGGCCTCATCGCCGCGCTGGAGGCCCTGTTCGAGAACGTCTGGGCCGACGCCGAACCCCTCGGCCCGTGCGAGAAGCCCGCCGACCACTCACTGACCCGCCAACAGCACGAAACCCTGCGCCTGCTGGCCCGCGGCTACACGGACGAGGCCATAGCCAAGCGCCTCGGGGTCTCCCCCCGCACCGCCCGCCGCATCGCCACCGGCCTCCTGGGCCACCTGGACGCCCGGAGCCGCTTCCAGGCCGGCGTCCACGCGGCCCAACTCGGCTACCTGCCGGCGGACGGACCCCGGCCTTGAGAGGCGCTGACCGCCCCCGCGCTCAGCCCCCGTACGGCCCCATGTTCTGGCTCCGCGCATGCCCGTCCGCCAACCCCTGCGCCTGCCCCTGCTGAGCCGCCCCACGCTCCAGCGCCCCACGCTCCAGCGCCCCACGCTCACCGGCCCCGCCGCGCATACGGAGCGCGACGAGGACGGCACCGAGCACCACGACGAGACCGACGACGACACCGATGACCAGACCCATGATTCCCCCGCTCCGCCGGAGGGGCCCCGGAACGGAATCCCTCGCTTGTTGTACCCATTGTCACTTGTGGGGCGCTCAGAGGAAAGGCGCATCCGCTCAGCACCGCCGGCGGGCGCCGCCCGATGCCGGGACGCGTCAGCGCAACGCCTCGTGGAAGAAACCTATCGACGGGTCCCCCGGCGTCCCGATCAGCAGCGCGCGGTCCAGCAGACCGTTGTTGTGCTCGCAGCTCGTCTCCGGCAGCAGGACACACGCGTGGCAGGCCGCCAGGTTGATGCCGCCCACGCCGCTTCCGGCCGACTCCACGCAGAGCGGGTCGGCCGAGCACCACTGGGCCCGGCGGAGGGCCGAGTACAGGGCGGACTCCAGGCGGTCGGGCTCTCCCTGCGCGACCAGACCGCCGAGGCTGCCGGCGGAGTCGCTGGTGGCCGTGCAGACGAGCAGGCCCGCCATCGAGTCGTCCGCGTACAACCGCTCCCTGAGCGAGGCGGCCGGGTAGCCGCCGTCGAGACTCCACTCGTTGATCAGGGCGTGCGCCAGCGTGTGCAGGAGCACCATGCGGGCGTCCGCCGGCGAGTCGGGGACATTCGCCGGGTCCTGCGCCCGGTCCCGGAGCATGCGCAGGTGGTTGGCCCGGATGCGGTCGGCCCGGGCGGCCACGGCGGAGCTGCGTGCCCAGTCCTGCAGGCGCTGTTCGTCCAGACGCAGGAAGACGCCCTCGCCCTGGACCTCCATGGCCGGGAGCCAGTCCATCGGAGCGAGCGACAGGGCCGCCTCGTGGACATCGGTGTGGGTCTCGGGCGTGTCGACGCGCGAGAAGGCCTTGAGCGCCCGGACTTCCCGCAGTCGCTTCACCAACATCGGTCCCGCCACCCCGTACGGGGTCAGGGTCGCGGCGGAGGAGCGCGGAGGCTCGCAGACGAACTGGTCCTCGTGGTCCGTCCCGTTCTCGGGGCGACCGGCGATCAGCCGCTCGTACTCCTGCTTGCGCAGGGCCACGTACGCACTGTCGGGGCCCTTGTCCTCCTCCTGGGAGGTGTCCTCGTGGTTCTCCGCCTCCAAGAGGGCCATGACCTTCTCGACGGAGAATTCGTGGTCCGTCTTCAGCGTCAGGGCCTTGAGGAATCCCGCCATCTCGTCGGGGTTGTCCCGCATCGTGCGCAGGTCGTCCCAGTGCTGCTCCAACTGTGCCGTGCGGCCGTCGCTCCACGGCGGGATCGACAGCGCCGTCCTCACGATGGGCTGCCAGGCGACGGACGAACCGCGCTGAAGCGTGCGGGGCTTCTCCGCGCAGTGTTCGGCGGGTGCGTTCCCCAGCCAGGGGCGTCGGCCGTTGCAGTACACCTTCAGGTCCGACAGGGCGGTGCGGCGGAACGCGCCCTCCATCGACACCTCGGGGATTCCGCAGGTGCAGGAGATCAGGATCGAGCGGAGTGACGCGGTCCTACCGCTGGTGCGCAGCCGGAGTTCGCCGCCGCACAGCCCCGCCTCGCCGCCCTGCCGGTTGTTGCGGTGCGCCCACTTCCAGTACGGGAAGTCCTCGATGTGTCCCTCGGGGCAGGCCATGACGAAGCGCGAGGGCACCAGCTCCTCGTGGCAGTCGCCGCACTCGTTCTTCCCCGGTGGCGAGTTGAAGCGACTTACGTGCTGAAGGGCGTTGCATCCGGGACACGAGTGCCACAAGGGGAAACGGCGGACGCGGACCCCGTCCTTGCTCGTGTCGTCGGAGGCAGGGGGGAGGCGGAACGACTTCACGCCGAGCACACGGGCCAAGCGGTGCTCGTAGATCGTCGGCGCGTCGGTCATGTTCCAGGAATCGATGCCGCTCACCATGAACGACTCGTTGTCCACGGCGACGATCGAGCCGACTCCGTAGGTGGTGATCATCTGCGCGCGACGGACCGAACCGCGTCGCGGATAGCTGCGCTCGGGTGCGCCGGCCCGGCGGCGACGGGCGGGGGCGGGGTCATCGGGATGCCTCCATGAACAGGGCGGATTCGGCGTCTACATCGCGCAGGCTCCACAGGGTGGGCCAGGCGTCCTCGTCCGCGCTGTCGAACGCGGTCAGCAACGACGGTGTCCGGTTGCCTCGTTGGGGTTCGTAGAGGAGGCCGCCATTTGCCTCGGCCGCGCCCTCCCAGTCGTCGACGAACTCGTCGAAGGCGTCGGCCGTCGCCCGGTACTCGTCCGGGGCGACGGACTGGACGCGCGCGAGGAGCGCGGTGCGGACAACCTCCTCCAGCTCCGCGCGGAACTCGCGGATGCGGCCGGCGCCGTCGTTGGGCGCAGCCGCCGGGATCAGGATGCGTGCCAGGGCGACGACCACCGCGTGCAGGCCCCGGTCGCGGGCGCGGGACGAGAACGGTGTCACGCTGGTCGACTCGACCTCCCGGTACAGCGCGGAGTGGAAGTGCTGGAAGCTCTCGTAGTGGGAACGGTCCCGGGAACGGGCGGAGTTGAGCATGACGGCGACCAGCCCCGGGTGCCGTCGACCGACCCGGCTGGTGGCCTGGATGTACTCCGCCGTGGTCTGCGGCTGCCCCATGACGGCCATCAGCCCCAGCCGGTCCACGTCGACCCCGACAGAGATCATGTTCGTGGCCAGCAGGACGTCCACGGTGTCCGGATGCGGCAGTCGCTGTTCCAACTGCTTGAGACGCTTCGGGATCTCGCTGGAGTTGGCCCGGCTCGTCAGCTCGGTCTGCTCCAGCACCTTGCGCCTCGGGCGGTCCTCGCGCGAGGCCAGGTATTCCAGGTAGGCGTCGACGTCGTCGTGGACCTGGAGTTCGGCCGCTGCCAGCAGCCGGAGGCTGTTGAAGTAGCCGACGAGCGTCCAGTACGCGTCGCGCACCCCGTCGTCGGCGTCGGCGAGCGCGGCCCGGTGGAGGAGGTTCGCGTAACTGCGGACGAGCAGCGTCGACTGGCTGGTGCTCGGCGTGAGGAGCCCGACGTACTGCCGGCTCGCCTTGCGCTCCTTCGGGGTCTCCACGGCGAACCAGGAGTCCCGGGCGTCGATCCCCGCCGGGGGGAACTGCGAGACCACCCGGTCGAACAGCATCTTCCCCTGGTCCGAGGCGCGCCGGATCGTAGCGGTGGAGGCGATGACCTTCGGGCTGTCGGCCAGGAGGTCGACCGCCGTCTCGTACAGGCCGGTGAGGGTGCCGAGGGGCCCCGAGATGAGGTGCAGCTCGTCCTGGACGATCAGCTCCGGAGGTGGGGTGCCGTCCGAGCGGTCCCGGTTGAACAGGGCGGCGGTCTGCGGCCGCCACGGCATCGCGGCGAACTTGTCGACGGTGGCGATCACCAGGGTGGGCCGGGCGTCGTAGACGGCCTCGTCCACCAGGTGCACCGGCAGACCGTCGCGGAAGTCGCACCAGTCGTCGGGGCAGCGGACGTGCATCCGCCGGGCCGCCTCGTCGACCTCGTACTGGTACGCGTCGAGCCGGGTGCCGCACCAGGGACAGGCGTGCAGTTGCACGGGGTTGCGCTCCTGGAGCTCCTTCTCCTTGCGCAGCTCGACCAGGCTCTTCTCGGCGTCCGAGAGCCGGTTGGGGGTGGCGGATTGGCCGACCCACATGCCGATGGAGATCGGTTCCGTGCCGAGTGTTGCCTCGTCACCGAGCCTGATCCGCTCCATGGCACAGATCAGGGCGGCAGCACGCTCGAACTGCTGGAGTGTCAGCAAGCGCAGGGTGTAGCGCATGAGGACGGTCACGCCGCCGCCCCGCTCCCGCAGGCGCAGGCGCCGCAGGAACGTGGTGAAGGCGATGAGTCCGAGATACGCCTCCGTCTTGCCACCACCGGTGGGGAACCACAGGAGGTCCGCCACCGCCCGGTCCTCGTGGTTCGGGTCGACCACCCCCTCCAGGCAGAGCAGCACGAACGAGATCTGGAACGGGCGCCACCGCCCGCGTGTCTCGTCGGGTGCTCCCTCGCGTCCGTTCCGCACCCACTCGCCCCGGGCGCGCTGGTGCGCCATGGCCCGGTTGGCGAGGCGGAACGCCCGCATCGCGTCGGTGTCCTCACCGAGCACCCGGATGCCCCGACGCATCCGCGCCAGGGCGGCCCGGCACTGCTCGATCTGCGCCCGCGCCGGCCCCTCGTAGGACGTCCCCCGGAAGGGAACCGTCCCCGCCTCCTGCCGGTCGATCCACTCCCCGTAGTCGGCCATCAGCCGGTTCAGCGCGGCGAGGACCTCGCTCTCCGGTCGGGTCGCCAGGCCGTGCATGGTGAGCGCCGAGTCGTCGATGTCCGGGTTCGAGTCGGTCAGCAGCACCTCGTGGGCCGGCATGAACTGCGTACGTACGGAGGTGATCGCGGCGCGTGTGTGGTTCGGGGCGCCGACGGCCGGCGGTGCCCAGTCCCACTCGGCCGCGCAGCCGTGGCCCATGGCGAAGGTGGGGGCGTGCCGGTGCAGCAGCCGGCTCGTCGCCACTTCCGGGTCTGCGGAGCGGCGGTCGGCGGGGCGCTCCACGAAGGCCGGCGCACCCGAGGGCGTCGTCACGGTGAGACGGGGCTGGTAGAGGCAGTACGCGTCCTGGAGCTCGCGCTCGCCCACCGTGTGAGTGTTGATCAACGTCACGGTGACGGTGACCGTCCCGGCGGCCGGCGGGCGGACGAAGACCCGAACGGCCATTCCCTCGCAGAGGGGCAGCTCGTGCAGCTTCGGCACGGTCACGTCGACGGTCAGCGGTTCCGGGTCCAGGGCCCGCCGGCGCCAGTGCTCCTTCTGGTCCGAGGTGCTGCGGGCCTCGGACCGCTTGGCGGAGGTCGTACGCCCCTGGGCGTCGATCGGCTCGTAGACCGCGGCCTCCGTGCGCACCACGATGCTCGACGCGACCGATGGGTCGACGGCGAAGGTGATCCCCATGGAGGACGGGCGACGGTCGCCGACGGCCGAGGTGCCGAGATCGGGGGCCGAGTCCTCGACGTCCCGGCGTCCCCGCACGAGGGGGGCGTCGTCCAGCCCCTCCGTCTCGGCCTCGTCGTCGTCCAGGGCCTCCTCGGCCTCCGCCGTGGACGGGCGAGGGAACAGCACGCCGATCGGGTAGGCCGTGATCGGCGGATCCTGGGTCAGGACCTCGTCGGGGGCCCCGGGCCCCATGAGGTCCCGGCGGAGCTGATCCACGAGCTCCTCGCGTACGGCGTAGTGCGCGGCGTGCGGGTTCGACGCGTTGCTCATCGGTCGCTCTCCTCGTGTGTGCGCGCGTCGGTCCACCGGTGACGGCCGAGTCCCGACAGTCGGGGAACCATCCAGATCCCGTGCTCGCCGAGACCCGCCCGGGCACCGGACGCGGTGCTGCCCGCCACGCTCTCCAGGCAGTCGACGCGGAAGCCCTCGATGCTCGTGGGCCAGCTGATGTCCCAGGTCTTGTTGATCTTGAGCGATGTGTACAGGTCCTGGCGGAATCTCTCCGAGACCACGGCGATCGGGCGATCCCGGTGGAACACCGTGTAGGGCGGGCTCTCGTCCGGGGCCAGGGGCATCGCATGCTGCGGGCGGAGCTCCAACGCGTCCCCCGGGGCGACGGACGAGGCCAAGTAGTCCTGGAGGGACCCGGCGTCGTGCTCGAAGCCCTCCGTGCCGGGCGGGTGCTCGCGGGAGACGTCCGCGCCCGCGGCCGAGATGCCGTAGCGCTGGTAGGGCTTCCAGCCGCCGACGTAGAGCCGACCGGTGCGCCGGTCCCTGCGGATCAGGGAGGTCTCCGGTGCGTCGAGACGGAACAGGTCGTCCCTGGGGCGCGTCATCGCGACATACAGGGCACGGGCCTCCGCCGCGGGGTCGATGTGGGTGTGCTGCTTGCGCAGCTCGGCCATGGACGTCGGTTCGACCACGATCACCCGGTCGAATTCGAGCCCCTTGGCCCGGTGAACGGTCGACACGACGAGGTCGGCCGGCTCGACGGCGGCCAAGTCGTCGGGGAATCTGCCCTGAGCCACGGACCGCCGGAGCGCGGCGATGTCCAGCAACCCCCGGGGCGCCCCGGCCACGCCGCGCAGCGACCGCCAGATCCTCGCGTGGTTCCCGACCGGGGCGACGGGGCCGGAGCCGAGCAGGTCCAGGAAGCGGTCCTCCGTCAGGGTGGTCGACCCGGTGCCGCGCAGGACCGCGGCCACCCAGGCCGGAACCGGTCGGTCCTGGAGGTCACGAAGGAGCCGATGGGGCACACCGTGTGCGAAGAGCGTCTCCGAGAGCACCAGAGCCTGCCGGTTGTCCCGGCAGAGAATCGCGGACGTGCCCCGGAAGTCCCTCAGGGAGTCGAGCGTGAACGCGTCGTCCACGGCCCCGAACGAGGGGCAGCCGCGCAGGAGGTCGGTCAGGCTCCGGTGGACGTCCTCGCCGGCTTCCTCCGCCGCCGAGGTCTCGGACGGCAGCCGCTGGAGCGTTCCGCCCAAGGGCAGGGCGACACCGGCCTCGGCAGTGCGCGCCCTGAAGTTGGCGGACAGATGGAGCTCCACCAGGTCGTCCGGGTAGGAGGCCCGCAACCAGTCGAAGAAGTAGTTCGTCTCCGCGGCCCGGGCGTCCTCGTCGGAGACCTGGAACCCGTAGATCGCCTGTGCTCCGTCACCGACCACGGTGAAACCGCAGTTGTCCTGGAGCCGGTCGAGAAGCGTCTCCACCATGTCCCGCCGGTCGCCGACCAGGTCCTGGACCTCGTCGATCACGACGTGGGCCGGGGCGCCCTGCGCGCTCTCCTCGACAGCGCCCCGCAGGATCGCCTCCGTGGCCTCGGTGACCCGCTCGTCGAAGCGCAGCACACTCCAGTCCCGGTCGGGCTGTTCGTCGCGCAGGACGGCGTACGCCCAGGAGTCGAAGGTCTGCACCCGGACCCGTCGGGCCTCTCGGGCGTGGAGCGCGATCCGCTCCCGCAGTTCCCGCACCGCCGCCCTGGAAAAGCTGAGCACCAGGATCTCGCGTGCTTCGAGCGCGTCCTCCTCGTCGCCCATGAGCGCGTCGAGCCGGCGGACGAGGGTGTGCGTCTTTCCGGAACCGGCGGCGGCGGTCACCAGGAGCCGGGTGTCCCAGGGCTGGTCGACAACGGCCTGTTGCTCGGTGGTGAGCGGCGGGCTGTCGAGGTAGGCGTCGGTCACTTGGCCCTCCACAGGTGTTCGAACTGGGTGAAGGCGAGGGCCTTGTCATAGTTCGTGATGTTGTCCCGGACGTTGAGGATCAGGCACTCCTCCTTGCCGCCGTTCCCGGGGCCCCGCAGGCCGCGTCCGATCATCTGCTGGTAGACGTTCGGGCTGTACGTCGGGCGACTGATGACGACCGCCCTGGTGGCCGGGGCGTCGAAGCCCTGGGTCAGAACGCCGTAGTTCGTCAGAACCCGTACCCGGCCGCGTTTGAAGGCGTCGATGCTGCGCCGACGCTCGCCCGTCGAAGTGGCCGAGTCGACCGAGGCGGCGGTGATGCCCAGGCCCTTCAGCTTCGCCGAGAGGAACTTGGCATGCGCGACGGACGTGGCGAAGACGAGTACGGGCCAGTCGGCCGGCATGGCGGCGATCTCTTCGAGGATGCGCTTGTTGCGGTCCTGGTCGTCGGCCAGGCGTTGCTCCGCCGCCTTCGACAGGAGACTCATCTGATCGGCGCGTGTCTTCTCGTCCTGCGTCAGCTCGATCGTGCCGCCGGTCAGCTCCCGATGCGTGACCCTCGCCAGCATGCCGAGTTCCTGCAGCTCCGCGTACGGGTCACCGGACAGGAAGACACCGTCGTCCAGCCGGTTGGCGCCGAACCGCTGGACGAGTCGCTGGGTCTCCGCGTCGTTCGTGTTGCGGAACGGGGTGGCGGTGAGACCGAGCAGGTGGCGCTTCGTCTCGTAGGCCGTCAGCCCGAGGTGCGTCAGGATCTCCGTGTACTGCGGCGAGATGGCGACATGGGCCTCGTCGACGATGACCAGGGAGGCGTCACGCAGCCAGGCGTAGGTATCGGTGTGCAGGCAGTTGCGCAGCTTGGCGTCCGTGGCGACGACCAGGTGCGGGCGGTCCGCGACGGGCCCGGTCTCGTTGGTCGTCCACAGCCTGCTGATCGTGAGGGGCTTGTCGGCTCCCACCTTCGACCAGACGAAGCTCCAGCTCTGCACGGCCTGCTCGCACAGCTCCTCCGTCTGGGCGATCCACAGAATGGGCCCGCTCAACTCGCCCGACTGCTTGACCCAGCGGATGACGGCCTCGGCCGCGACCCGGGTCTTGCCCGCACCGGTGGGCAGCGAGAGCATGCCGCGCTGCGGGGTGAAGCGATCGAGCATCGCGAACACCTTGGTCGCCAGCCGCTCCTGGTAGTCGTGCAGGCGTGGGAACTCAGTGGGGCCCGCCACCTCGACCCGGGGCGGCAGCGACGGTGTGCGCGCACCGGCGAAGGAGTCGGGGAAGCCGAACTCGGCGACGAACTTCACGGCCGCGGACGACCCGGTGAAGCCGGAGGGGGCATGGCTCGGGTAGGCGGCTTGCAGATCGCGGGCATGCATCTGCAGCACACCGTCGCCATGGGCGTTGTACGCCAGGCGCGCGATGCGACGCGGGGACGGTTCGCCGCCGTCCGACTCGGGCGGCTCGCTCTCCAACAGGCCCGGGGGAGACCGGCGCGGAGCGCGGTCGCGCCGATGAGCAGCTCCAGCTTCTCCTCTACGCTCTCCGCCTCGCGGACACGCCGCAACGCCGCCTGGAGTTCTTGGTCCGCCTCCTGCCGTTCCTGTGCGGCGAGAACGGCCCGGCAGCCCGGTTCCTTCAACCCCCAGCGCAGTTCGCGGTCGGCCGCGACCAGTGTGGCGAGGCGGTCGAGGGAGGCCGCCACCATGACGGTCGTGCCCTGCACCGCGCTGTCGAGCGGGGTGGTGGTGGAGCCCTGGGGCGTACGCAGAACCTCTTCCAGCTCCGAACAGCGCAGCACCTGCTGGTCGTTCACCGCCGAGCCGAGCCGCTGGCGAAGCGTGGGGAACTCCTCCTTCAGGAGGACGGGCTCACCGGCGGGAACGTGCCGGATCTCTTTGCTGATGACGTCGGTGTAGCGCAGCATCCCCCATGTATCCACCAACAGGTCCGCGTCCTCCGGACCACCGGCCAACAGGGCCGGGATCTGCTCGGCGCGCAGAGCGCGGTACTCGCCCTCGGTCGCTGCGACGGCGATCTCGTTGTCCTCGCGGGTACCCCACTCGGCGCCCACCCGGCAGCGGGTGAGCTGATCCGGGAAGTCCACTTGCAGCCGGGTCAGCATCACGTAGGTGCGTCCGACGAAGACGTCGTCGTCGCTGGCGAGAAGCTGTTCGAGGAGGCGGTTCCACTGCTTGGTCGGGACCTCGTCGATCACGACGGGGAGGTGCAGCTTGCGCGCCTTCTCCGCACTGATGTCGGCGACAGGCAGCACATCCGCGTACGCCCGCAGCTGAGGGCCGACCGCGTCGGAGAGCGGCACGATGCCCTGGGACGTGGACACGCGCCCGTACCGACGCAGCATCCAGCGCAGCGGCGAGTAGATCACCTTGCGGGTCGACGCCTGGACGCCGACCTGAAGGGTCCAGGTGTCGACGACGCTGTCGTCGGGCAGCGCCCTGACGAAGGCCGCACGGCCCTCGGTCGAAAGCACCTCCAAGAGGTGGAGAGGACCGCCCACGGGGGAGCCCTCAAACTTGATCCGAGCGAGGGACGGGCGGGACGCGCCGGCGCTCAAGGTCTTGCAGTAGCTGTCGTACATCGCGGCCCGATACTCCTCGAACCACGACTCGGTGGACGGCCTGTGCCCGTGCGTGGGCCTGTCCCGCATGCCGAACTCACGCAGGACGAGCAGGTCGTCCGAGTGGAAGGACGGGTCCACGGCGACCGACGCGTCCCGGCTGCCGTCACCCGGCACGACCGGGCCCGGCAGCAGGCAGTTCCGCATCCGGTGGAATCGTCCGTCGACGGTGCGCACGAAGAGGGTTCCCGACGGATCGGGCACCCGGGCGGTGACCTCGCCGCTGACCCGACTGCCGCCCGCACTGTGGAACAGCTCCCAGAAGCGGGTCCAGTCCTGGGGCCCGTAGTTCTCGATGCCCTGTTCCAGCACACCGATGAACCGCCCCCGGGGTCCGCCTCGCGGATGCCGATCTCCGTGAGGTCGCCGATGAGGGACTCGTCCTCCGACAGCCGTGGGTCGACGTACGTCGTTCCGTCGCGGAGGCCGTCCTGCACCGTGCGGCGGAAGACCTTGCCCACGACCGGGGCCACCAGCCCGCTCTCCTCGGTCAGCACGATGCGTGCCGTCCGGGCCTCGGCCGCGAAGGGGGAGCCGTCGCGCATCATGGCGGCGAGGATGCGGATCGCGACGGCGGACGCCTCGACCGTCTCCTCCGTCACAAGCGCTTCCAGCCACTCGCGCACGGTGGCGCGGCGCTGCTTCGCCTCCTCCAGGATGTGTCCGACCTTGCCCGCCCGGAATTCGGCGGCCTCGACGGAGGGGTGGATCCAGTTCGACGGCCGCCCGGGGCACTCGCTCCACATCCGGAGCCATTCCTGCTCGAGCGGCACCTTGTTGTGCGGAGCGGGGTGTACGCGGATGTCACGGGGGACGCGCAGCACACCGTCCTGGTCGGGAAGGGACGGGCATTCCGCCGCCAGCTTCCAGATCTGTTCCGTCAGGTACTTGTCCGCCCAGTTCAAGGTCTCCGACTCCTTGCTCCGGCCGGGGAGCAGCGGGAGGTAGGCGGCCGGGTCCTGGGCGGGGGCCAAATGCGGCAGAGAATCCACGACGAGTCGGGCGGCGACGCGAATGATCTCCTGGTTGAACGGACTGGAATCCAGGAGATTCTGTCGGTCCTCGTTCGTCTTCCAGGCCCCGTTGAGCGCCCCCCGCAGAGTCATCGGGTATTTCGTCGGGAAGAAGGACCAGAATTCGCCCCGGCCCCGAGGGGTGCTGAGCACGGTGTCGCCCGTGTACTCGGGGACGGCCCACGCGATGTCGATGGTGCCCCGGTCGTGCATCTCGCCGGCGCTCGCGCGCGCGGCCTCGGACGGCCGGTGGGCGTACGAGAACACCTTCCACGCCGAGGTGGACCGCGGCCGGCCCGTGCGCGTCTCGTGGATGGTGTGCAGAAAGCCGTCGTGGTCGACCGTGATCTCACGGCGGACCGGCGGCATGGACCGGGTGTCCTCCAGGATCACGGTCCCGACGTGGTGGGAGAACAGCTGGAACCTGGCCGGGAACTCGCGGTTCTCCCGGCTCTTGTTCCCGGTGTCGTAGATGTCGTGGCCGAGGCGCTCGGCGGCTCCGGGCAGCAGCGGGAGACGTACCACCGTGGTGGCCCAGTCCAGCAGGGCGTTCAGGACGGGGTCCGCCAGCCGCTCCTTCTCGGCGTCCAGCGGTCGTGCCATGCGCAGCACGGGCGCCTCGAAGTCCTCTTCCGGAGACGAGCCCCGAGCCTTCCTTATCTCCTCGTACGACCATGCCCGGTCGAATCCGAATGCCCCGGAAGTGCTGAAGAACTGGGGCGTGTCCGTGACGGCCAGGATCGATTTCACACCGACGCCGAAGCGGCCGATCTGGCCACCGCGTTTCCTCGAAACGCTCATGCGGAGAATGGTCTCGGCGCCCTCGGGCGTGACGGCTGTGCCCTCGTTCGCGCAGTAGAGGTGCGTCCCGGTCAGGACGACGTGCACCTTCCCGCCCGGTGCCGCGGCGATCTCGTCCGCCGCGTTCTGTACGAGTTCGAACAACTGGCGGTCGCCGTAACCGCCCTGGGTGATCCTCCGCTCGCCGTTGGCATGCTCCAGAATCAGCCCGGGGTCCACGCGATACGTCTCCAGGACGCGCGCCGACTGTTCGAGAATCTTCCTGATGACGGGCGAGGCTCCCGAAGTACCCGTCACGTCGCTGTCGTTCAAAGTGGTCCCGTTTCGTGGCCGTGGGATGGACGTGGGGGGAGCGGAGGCCGGCCGCTGCGGGGGCGCGGCCGGCCGACGAACTCAACGATAGGTGGAGGGACTCCGACGGAACGCCGGATTCAGTCGCGCTCGACGAAGATGACGTACACGTAGGTGCGGGGCACGCGGCGCCGGGACGTGAAGCGGATGTCGGTCCGGTTCCGCGGACGCGTCGTGGTCACCCGGGGGCGGCGGGGCGAGCGGGCGCGGCGCTGACTCGACCGGTCGGGACGCGGGGACTCCGGGGCGGGCTCGCGGGCGCCCTCCGCAGCGTCGCGGAGAGCCCGAAGCCTCTCGATGTAGGCATGCGTCCGACCGATGGACGTCAGGAAGTTGGGCTTCTCCCATTCCTTGAGGGTGTCGTACTGGGCGATGAGGAAGAAGGGGAGCGGACCGAGCATGGGATTGCTCACGGTGTTACCTCGTATTCTTGTGTGTATGGTGCAGGTCGATTTTCCAGATGTTTGCGCACGCTGAATACACACAAGGTGGGGCGAGGTGAATTCGGCGGGTGACGGGGAACTCTTTTACCGGTGGAAGGGAATGCGGATCCCGAGGGATTGGCACAGAATCCAAGCGCATTTCCCGGGTGCGGTCAAGGGGTGTCACCGACCCGTCGAACAAGCGTGTAACCGGACGCGATCGGCGTTCGGGTACGACAAATAAGCGCCTAGTGGAGCGCGCTTTGCTGGAGCCCGGTCGGGGCTGTTGCGGCAACGACAGTACCACGCCTCGCCGAGATCTCGGCAAGCCTTTCGTCGCTCCTCGCGGGTGCTGAAAGCGGTGCATTTCGGACCTGTGGGGCGAATGCCTCCAGGGTCGGGCGAAGCATCTCGATGAGGGAGCTTCCGGTGTATTCGAATCTGTGAGCCCATGAACGTTCCGGCCGCCCTCGACCCTGTGTCAAATTTCGTTATCGCTGATCCGGGCGTGTCAAATTTGGGGTACGGTGACCTCATGGTCACGCGCGTAGCCGAGGAGTGGTGACGTTGGACAGCGGCATGGATTTTGGTCCCTGGCTCGCCCGCCAGTTGAAGCAGGTGGGCATGAGTCAGGCCGACCTCGGCGACCGCATCGGGATGACGCGGGCCGCGGTGTCGGCCTGGATCACCGGAAGGGCGACGCCGCGTCCGGAAACCATCGCGAAGATCGCCGAGGCGATCGGTACGGACCTCGGCACGATCCACACCCGTACCACCGACACCTTGTCCGGCCTGCCCGTCACCTGGTACCACCGCCCCGGATACGCCGACGGCGGCCGAGACTTCGGCAACGCCGCCGCCTTCGCCTTCGAGGCCGACGTCGAGGTGTTGGCGCGCGAGGCGACACAGAACAGCCTGGACGAACGGTTCCGCACCGATCAGCCGGTGCGTGTGCGGTACACGCTGCACGAATTGACCGGAGAGGCTCTGGCCCGCTTCCGTGAGGAGATCCGCTGGGACGAACTCCTGCCCCACTACCAGGCAGCGGCTTCGCAGGAGCAAAAGGTCGGTCGGGTGATCGCCGCCGGTCTGCGCGACATGTACGAGCGCGACCGCCTCGTGCTCCTGCGCGTGGACGACTACAACGCCTCGGGTCTGACGGGCGACGACTACGAGACCGGACGCTTCGCCGCCGTGGTGCGTCGACAACTCGACAGCCATAAGTCGGGGAGCGGCGCGGGCGGGTCGTACGGTCTCGGGAAGGCGACGCTGTGGGCGACGAGCCGTCTCGGTCTCGTCCTCATCAACTCCACCCTCTCCGAACCTCACGAGGGACGCACGGAGCGCCGTCTTATCGGCCGGCTGGACCTTCCCTGGCGCGAAGTGAACGGCCGTCCCTGCGCCGGTCCGGCCTGGTTCGGCCGCCCGGATCCGGACGCGAACAGCACCGACGTCGCCCGTTCCTGGTGGGCGGACGAGGAGAAGGTCGAGCGGTTGCACCTCACGCGGGAGAGCGACGAGCCGGGCACGTCGTTCCTGATCGTCGGCGCCCACGACGTGGCCAGCCTGGTGGATCCCGATGCCGAGAAGAACGGTGTCGAGGACGACGACAGCGTGCACCGTATGCACAAGCGTCTCGTCCAGGCGCTGGGTCGCAACTTCTGGGCGGCCATGACCGTGGGCGAGACGCGTCGCCCCCTGCTGGAGGCGTCCGTCAGGACGCTTCGCAACGGTGCCGAGATCATCGCGGAGGAACGGGTCGATCCCCGCACGGAGCAGCCGGCACGCACCCGCGCGCTGCAGGCGTTCCTGGACGGTACGACCGTGGAGCGCCTGACCGAGTTCGGCCAGGTGGCCATGGCGACCGTGCCGTTCGATGTGCCCGCCGGCTCCGGCGGGCGGGAGAAGGCCGAACATCGGGCCGTCGTCCTCGTCACGGAGGCCGACGACGTCGGCAAGCCGAACCATGTGGTCACGATGCGCGGCAACCGCATGACCGTGAGGACCGCCCGGGTGGGAGACCTCTCCGTCGGGACGAACCCCTTCCACGCCGTACTGCTCGCGGGTCACGCCGCCGGGGAGGAGACCCCCGGCGCCGCCGAGGCCGAAGCCTTTCTCCGCGCGTCCGAGCCGCCCGAGCACAACAAATGGGGCCAGACGGAGGAGCTGCGGATGCTGTACTCGCCGTCCGCCTACCGCCGGATCGCCAAACTCACCACCGACACCAACAGGGCGGTACGAGAACTCGTGGCCGTGCCCCGGGCGAAACGGTCGGGAGGGTCCGAACGCCTCCGCAAAAAGCTGACGTTGGGCGGGAAGCGTGCACCGCGGCCCGCCGGTCCGACCGCGTCGCCGACGCTGGAGGAGCTGGACGCCTTCGTCGACGAGAACGGCGCATGGAGCGTCACCGGGGAGGTGAGGATCCCCGCCGGTGCGGACGGCGCGCGACCGAGCCCCGTGGCGAAGCTCGACGTGCGTTCCGGCCCCCGTCCGGTGCTGGGATGGTCCCAACTTGTCGGCGTTCACAACTGTGAAGTGGTGGACGGATCGCTGCACTTCGCACCGGGTGCCCGCAAGGCCACGTTCAGGGCCACGACCGACGTCTCGACGCACCCGGTGAAGGCCGTGTTCACCGGCCTCATCGTCGAACTGGGAACCGACAAGGGGGCCAGGCATGAGGGGCTATCCGTACAAGAGGCTTCCCGGCACGGTGACGCTCAGGGTGACCGCCGTGGAGCTGCGGGGCCCCGGCGATGCCCGGGAACCGCTCGACACCAAGACGTTCTCCACCATCGAGCAGGTCGTGGCCCTGGGGCTGGCCGAGCGGGACGACTGGGAGAAGGCCCGGTTGACGCTCACGGCCGTCGTCCCCGGGCGTGCCACCGACCCCGATGGGCCGTGGTCCGACGTAACGGTCGCGGTCGTGCTCACCGAGGGCGCCACCAACGCGCGGACCACCGTGTGCCTGGAACCCCGCGCCGAGGGCGGCCGCGAGTGGGCCGGCCATCTCGACCTCTGGCGGGCGGACCACTTCGACCGCGCGACGATGACCGTCCATGTGATCGCCACGGTCGACGGGGTGCGGGGCCGCATGATCGCCGCATCGGAGAAGGACTGGATCATCGATCTGAAGTCCGACTCACCTCTGCGCGAGCGGGAGTTGGAGGTGTCCGAGGTCGGCTTCCGCGAGGGCCCCGAGTGGCTGCGCCCCTTTGCGGACGTGCCGTGGACCGTCGACACCTCCGGCGAGGTGCCCACCGTGCACATGAACACCGACTTCGAGGGCGTCACCGAACTGGTCGACGGCAACGGCACTGCGGTCGAGAGTCTCGTCCGCGATCTCCTGCTCGCCCAGATGTGCACGGACGTGTGGACGGCGGTGTTCCACACGGCCGTCGGCGATCTGGAGGTCGAGGACGACGGCACGCCGCTCTTCCCCCAGGACTGGCGGGGCGAGGTGCTCCGCGAGATGCTTCCGGACGTCGTTCCCGGTCGACCACTGGGGGACGCGCTGCGGGAGGTCCACGCCCGAAGGACCGGAGCTTCCGGCTGGACCGACCTGCAGCCACGCATCCATTACGCCGCCACGCGCAGGGCGGAAGTACCGAAGGCCCTGACGGCGACCATCCGCGGCCTCGACCGACTCGACCGGGGGACCGACGCATGACAGACAGGCCCAGCCACCTGCCCGAGCGCCTCGCGCTCCTCGCGGATCTCAATGCCGCTCGCTACATCACCGAGGGCCTGCTCACCGGCAAGGAGGACGTCCCGGCCGTAGCGCTCAACAAGGTCACGGAGCCCCTTCCGGGGACGAGGCCCGGGCGGAGCTCCAGCCGGTCCGCGACCTCGTGGACGACGCCATGCACGCGTTCGGCGGCGAGAAGGTCACCGCCGCCGACGCCTGGTTGGCTCCCCGGCTCCATGCCACGCTGCGGCTCACGCGCCGGGAGGCGGCCGATCGCAGGTTCTGGAACTACCTGGCGCTGGGAGTCGCTCCCGATTACGTGGTGTGGCGGCACACGACGGATCCAGGGAAGGGGGAGGCCCCGAAGGTGGCCGCCAAGCGGTTCCGCGGGGGCGCCGATGTGCAGGCGTTCGCCCGACTGTGGTGGGCGGCCGAACTGTTCCGCAACGGCTCCGACTACACCCCGGTGGTTACGGCCTGCGGCGAACAGGAGATGTTCAACTCCGCGCTGCGACTCACCGTGATCGACCACCGGCCGACCGCGCTGGCTCTGGTCGACCTGCTGGTCCGAGGGACCGTACGCACCGGCCGGGAGGTCAACGCCCTGGTCAAGGCGGTCAACGCGTCCGCCGCCACACTCATGTACGACGTCATGGCGCCCGACGCCGAACGGGACGGCGGACCGTTGGCGCGGTGGATCGAGGCCGCGGAATGGGCGCCGGCCGTGGCGCGGAAGGTGCTTCCGGAAGGGCCGGACGAGGAGAGGGCGCCCGAGGACTCGGTCGCGACCCTCGCCGAGCACTTCGCGGAACTGTTCGCGGAGGCACCCGTACGCGGGAAGAAGGCCGAGGGCGACGAGGCGGAGTGACCGAGCGGGCCCGAAAGTCTCGTGTCAGGGGCTTTCGGGGGTGTCCTTGTCCAGGGAGTCGGTCGGTGGCTTCCACTCCGCGAGCCGGGTGAACCACTCCTTCTCCGGAGGCCCACCCAGCAGCGCGGCGCTCAGGATGTGCAGGGAGAGACGTGGCGGGATGGCGTTCCCGATCTGCTGGGCCACATCGGTCGAACGCCACGGGTAGCGGGCGGGGAACGACTGGAGGAGTCCGCCCTCTTCGAACGAGAGCCGGTCCAGTTCCTCCCCGACCTCCTTCTCGCCCGCCTCGTTCTCCTTCAGGAGGAAGAGCCGGTTGCGACGGAACTTGCCGGTGATCGTCGCGGCCGGCTCCTCGGAGGTGCGGCGCCCCCGATTCTTCGGGTCGCCGCCCGAACCGTAGTTGGACACCAGGACGAAGTCGCGGGGCCGGGTGGCGGCGAGAGCGGCGCCGACCGACACCCAGGACTCCTTCTTCCTGCCGTCCTTGGAACTCTTGGGCGGCTTCGGCGGGGCGAACAAGGCGTCGCCCTGCTGTTCGACCGCTTTGCGGTACGGCCTGTGGGTCGGTTCCGGGAAGTACACGCCCCTTCCCGAGTCCTTCGGATCCCACCGGGCGATCAGCACGGCACGCCGGCGCGTCTGGGGGACGCCGAATGCCTCGGCTTGCAGGACGTGGGCGTCGGCCGCGTAGCCAATGCCTCGGAGCAGTTCGGCGTAGTGCTTCCACACCGGCAGCACCGTGGGGACCTGTTCCAGCACCACGACGTCGTAGGGCCTTTTGCGCTTGAGCTTCGCCTCCATGATCCAGCGCAGGGGCTGCAGCACGAAGCCCGTGCGTTCGTCGGACATGGAATCGGTCTCGCGCTTGACCTCGTTCCAAATGGTGTCGAAGGACTTACGGTCCCTCGCGGAGACCAGACAGCCGGCCAGCCGCTTCACATCCTCCAGAGCCTTGTGGCCCTCCCGGTTGCCGGCCACGGAGAACGACTGGCAGGGCGGGCCACCGGTGAGGACGTTCGCGTCCTGCACCTGGGGGTCGCACGGGCCCAGGGCGGCGACGTCCTTCTCCGTGGTGGTACGCAGACCGGCCGCGTCGCGCGTCGCGCGCGTCGGGTCGTCCCACTCGACCCCGATGCTCTCCACTCCCATGACCGTAGCGGCGATATCGAGGCCCCCCGGTCCGGCGAACAAGTCCACGATGCGGAAACTTGCAGGTAGGAGTGGTGGGTGGGGCCTGGGGGTCATGGGAGGGAATTCTAGCCGGCTTTCGATGCGCTCCCGACCGCTTCCCGAGCGCTCAATCACGCAACGCCGCCGCGATCGCCAGCCCCAATGCCTTCCCCACCGGCGGCGGCGACGCATGCCCGATCTGGCGGTACCGCGCGGTCTTCAGACCCGCGAAGCGCCACTCGGTCGGGAAGCCCTGCAGCAGCGCGGCCTGCGCATCCGTGAGCTTGATCAGCCCCTGGCCGGCGTCGTCCTCGGGCCCGGGGACCTGGTTGGCCAGCGTCCCGCCGTTGACCCCCATCCGCGCCCAGGCGGCCTTTGTACCCGTAGGTCCCAGGTCGGCGCCCCCTCGGTTGTCGGAGCCGCCGACCAGCGTCGGCGCCACCGAGATGGCCTGCGCCGCCCAAGCGTCCGCCCCGCTCCACCCCCGGGCAGCCATGGAGTCCCGAAGCGCCCTCCCCACCGGCACATGGTCCTGGACCGTGGGCGCCGGTGGCCGGAAGCGGTCGAAATACCGGTCCTTCAGCGCGACGAGCACCCCTTGCTTCCGGTCCTGCGGCACCCCGAAGTCCGCCGCGTTCAGGATGAACCAGTGGAGTCGATACCCGAGGTGCTCCAGCTCCTTCCGGACGAACCCGCGCAAGGGCTCGAAGGCGCCGGCGTCGACCAGCCCCGGCACGTTCTCGAGGATCACGGCACGCGGCTGGATCGAATGGGCGAGCAGGACCGCCGCCCTGAGCAGCTGTTCCTCCTCGTCCGTCTCGGCCCTCGCCGCGGTGGCGCTCGACTTCACGCGGGGGAGACCGGCGGACAACAGGTCGACGTCGTACGTCTGCGGGTGCTCGTCCGGGACGAAGTCCAGCAGGTCCATCTCCAGGACCTTCCAGTGCGGCCGGTTCAGGCCCAGCGTCTCGCAGGCCACCGCCTTCCTGTCCAGCAGGAGCACCGGATCGAACCCGGCCTGCTCCAGTCCGAGCGCCAGCCCACCGGCCCCCGCGCACACGTCCACGAACCGCAATCCGCTCACGAGCCCCCGCATCCCCGTTCCGTCCGCCCGGCGGACCTCTCACGATCGACCGTCTCCGCGACCTTCTCCGCGACCTCGACCGGCGCTTGGTGCTCCCAGAAGCGCAGGACCGTCCATCCCTCGGCCACCAGATGAGCCGTGGTCTCCGCGTCGCGCGCCATGTTCCGATCGAGCTTCTGCCGCCACCACTCGGCGTTCGACTTCGGCTGCGTCGCGTGCTCGGGGCAGCCGTGCCAGAAGCAGCCGTCCAGGAACACCGCCACCTTGGCCCGGGTGAACGCGATGTCGATCGTTCGCCGGGACATGTGGGGCACCCGCTCGTTGAGGCGGTAGCGGTAACCGGAGGCGTGCAGCAGCTTCCGGACCGCCACCTCGGGCGCGGTGTCCCGGCTCGCCTGGCGACTCATACGGGCGGAGACGGTCGGGGAAGAGGGTTTGGCGGTACTCATCACGGCCCAGTCTCCTACGCCCGGACCTCTCCGCGGTCGACGACCGCGAAATCGCCCTTGCTCGAATCGACGGTACGGAAGCGCACCAGGTGCCGCTGTCCCGCGCTCGCCGAAGCGGGCGCGACCAGGCAGAAGGCCATGACGACGTCCCCGGGGGCGATCCAGCGCGCCCAACGCCACCCCCCGAGCCCCCACGTTTCCCGGCAGCTCCCCCCACCGGGTACGCCGTCGGCTCCACCCACTGGCCGCCCGGGGAGCGGATCTCCACCGATTCCGCGGGGAACATCTTGTTGCGGGCCGACGGGCGGATCCAGGAGAGGCGCTGGGAGACCAGTGGGGGGCATCTGGGCCGGGTGACCTGGGGCTTGGAAGCCGAACCAGCGGCCCATCTGCATCAGCGTGTCCGCCGGCTGGGTGGTGCGGCGGTAGTACGTGACCGTCAGGCCCTCCACCGTGAAGCCGCGGGAGAGCTTCCTGCCGCCGACCAGGATCTTCCAGACGTGCGGGGTGCGCTCGAAGTCCAGGTCGTAGTCGCGTTCGGTGTCGCCGTTCGCCACCAGGACGGGGGTGCCGCCCGCGTTGATCAGCTGCCGGGCGCGAGACGTAGGCCCTCAGTTCCTCGTACGAGTCCGGCGTGGGCAGGTCCGTGTCGGCGAACCGGTGGAAGCCGGAGGCGCAGAGGGCGGCCTGGTGCCACAGGGAGTTGATGCGCAGGGCGAGGGCCGTGTGCTCGGCCATGCGGACCGACTCGTGGACGAGCATCGTGTGGTGGCGGACCGGCCCGCCGGCACGCCCCGGTCGGCGCGGTACAACTTGAGCGCGCCCTACGGAGCCGGGGCGCACCCCGGCATCCGTTCTGCGTCCCGCAGGCAGCCCCTACACCCGCCCCCATGGCATCCCCGGTACGACTCCCCCGACCCGCACCAGCACTCCGCGCTCTTCGCCGGCGGCCACGGGACCGCGCGGCCCCGTGCGGCCAGGGTCGTCGCGTACTGGGGGAGGAGGTCCGGGTCCGCCGGGGACGCGGATTCGGAGGCGGCGAAGGCTTCGTAGGAGGGGACCGTGCCGCGGACGATGCCGAGGTTCGGGGTGCCCGCCGCCTGGAGGTCGCGCAGGGCCGTCTCCAGGCGGGCCAGGTGGTCCGGGTGGGAGGCGTACTCGCTGCCCAGGCTCGGGTACGCCGTGAGCAGTTCGCGGAACTCGGCGGCCGGCCAGTGCAGCACCGCCACCGGGAACGGGCGGGACAACGCCGTCCGGTACGTGCCCAGTTCGGCGCGCAGGCGGGTGATCTCGGCGCGCAGCTCGCCCGGGTCCGACGAGCCGAGCGACCACAGCCGCTTCGGGTCGTGGAGCTCGTCCAGCGGGACCGCGGCCGTGTGCAGGGTGTCCGCCAGCTCGTCCCAGGCGTCGTGCGCGACGCCCATCAGGCGGCGTACCCGGTGGCGGCCGGTCAGCAGCGACTGGGTCTGGTACGGCACCTCCTCGCCCGGCGCGATCAGCAGGCGCAGGGCCGTGGAGAAGAGGTCGTGGGCCGCCTCCAGCTCGTCGTGGGCCTCCAGCGTCTCCGCCGCGATCTCCCACGGGGCCGCCTCCTGCGGGGCCGCCACGCGGACGCCGTCGATCAGCGCGCGGGCCTCCGCCTCGTGGCCGTACTCCCACAGGTTCGCGGCGCTGAGCGCCCTCACCAGGTGCGGGTGCTCGGTGCGGGGGTCGCCGAGCAGGTCGTCGTAGAGCGTCGTGGCACGGGCGCGGTCGCCGCCGAGTTCCAGGTGGGCCGCCGCCTGGAGGAGCAGCGGCTCGTGGTCCTCGGGGTACTGCGCCGCGGTGCGGAGCAGACGCTCGGCTTCGGAGATGTGGTCGGCAGGAGTCTCGGGGCGCATGCACCACACCGTACTGCTGTGCGGGGGCGCGACGGGGGCCACTCCTGAGGGCCCGGGCATGCCGCCGACCCTCTAACGTGTTCCCTCGTGCTCAGACGACGTCCGCAGTTGTTGTGGTTGCTGGTCCCCTACGTGCTCTACCTCGGGGTGCTGCCGTTCGTGAACCGGGTCCGGCCCGTCGTTCTCGGGCTGCCGTTCCTCTTCTTCTGGCTGCTCGGGGCGACCCTCCTGACCCCCGTCGCCGTATGGCTGACCCGGCGGGGTGACCGCCGGTGAACGCCGCCGTCGCGACCTCCGTCTTCGGGGTCTTCATGGTCGCCACCGTCGCCCTGGGGCTGCTCGCCGTACGCGGCAGACGCGGCGGCGGGGGCGGGCTCGCCGAGTGGTCGGTGGGCGGGCGGAGCCTCGGCAGCGTCTTCATCTGGGTGCTGATGGCCGGCGAGGGCTACACCAGCTTCAGCTACCTCGGCGCCGCCGGCTGGGGCTACAACTACGGCGCGCCCGTCCTCTACGTCGTCGCGTACATGTCCTGCGGTTACGCCGTCGGCTACGTCGTCGGGCCCATGCTGTGGGCGTACGCGCGCAAGCACGGTCTCGTCGGGATCACCGACATGGTGGCGCACCGCTTCGGGCGGCCCTGGCTCGGCGCGCTCGTCGCCGTCCTCGCGACCGTGTTCCTGCTGCCGTACATCCAGCTCCAGATCACCGGCATGGGCGTCGTCGTCTCCACGATCTCGTACGGCACCATCAGCCTGAACTGGGCGTACTTCATCGCCTTCGCCGTCACCACCGGCTTCGTCGTCGTCAGCGGGCTGCGCGGCAGCGCCTGGGTGTCCGTGCTGAAGGACCTGCTGGTCATCGTCACGCTCGGCTTCCTCGCGATCTACGTGCCCGTGCACTACTTCGACGGCTACGGGCCCTTCCTCGACCGGCTCGTCACCGAGAAGAGCGAGTGGCTGACCTTCCCCGGCCACGGGGACAGCGGCCTCGGACAGGCGTGGTTCATCACCACCTCGTTCCTGAACTCCCTCACCGTCGTGATCTTCCCGACCACCGTCGCCGGCTACCTCGGCGCCAAGAACGCCGACGTGCTGCGCCGCAACGCGATGTGGCTGCCCGCCTACAACGTCCTCCTCTTCGTCCCCATGCTGCTCGGCATGGCGGCGCTGTTCGTCGTGCCGGGACTCGTCGGCGCCGAGTCCAACCTCGCGCTCTTCAAGCTCGTCACGGACTCGCTGCCCGCCTGGTCCGTCGGGGTCATCGGGGTCGCCGCCGCGCTCTCCTCGATCGTGCCCATGGCCGTGTTCATGCTGGTCATCGGCACGATGTGGGGCCGCAGCGTGCTCTCGCTCGTGCCCCGCTGGGAACGCCGGCAGAAGGGCGCCGCGCAGCTGGTCGTCGTGGCCGCGGGCTCCCTCGCGCTGCTCCTCACGTACACCGCCCCCAACACCCTCGTACGCCTCTCGCTCATCTCGTACGAGGGAATGGCGCAGCTGCTCCCCATGGTGCTGCTGGGGCTGATGTGGCGGCGGCTGACGCTGCTCGGGGCGCTGTCCGGGCTCGTCGTCGGGGTCGGCGTGGTGTGCGGGTTCGTCTTCACGGAGCACGACCCGGTCTGGGGCGTGAACGCGGGCATCGTCGCCCTCGCCGCCAACCTGGCCGTCGCGCTGGCGGTGACGTACGCCGGTCCGCGCGAGCGCGACGCACGGCCGGACGACGAGGTGCTGGCCCGGGACGAGCTGGAGGCGGACCGGGTGGCCGTCAACGCACGTTGACCCGTCCGGCCGGTCGTGTATAACGGATGGACCGACAGCAGCGGATACGGAAGGGAGGCACCGCCCATGGGCACCGACGCCATGAGCCGCGTACGCGACGGCCTCTCCCGCGTCCTGCGCCCCGCCGGGCTGCTCCTCTTCCTGCTCACCGAGGTGCTCCTCGCCGAGGGCGGCAGCCTCTCCGCCGCCGTCGCGCTCGCCGCCACGGCGGCCGCCGGCACCGCGCTCGTCGCCTGCTCGGTCATCAGCGCCCGCTGCGCCGCCCCGGTGCCCCGCACCCGGGTGCGCACCGCCATGCGCGACCGGGAGAAGCGCACCGCGTTCCTCCCGCAACGGGACCCGGACGCCCAGGGGCGCCGCCGCCCCCGAGCACCGGGCCGTGCCCTCCTGACGGCCGCGTAAGGACAACGCCCTTTTTTGAAGGCCCTTCGCGGACCCGTCACGCCGAAGCACGTACTCCTCGCTTCCCGCATGACGAGACCCCCGGAGGGCTCACCCATGTCCGCCTTCATGTCCGCTTTCGCCAGCCTGGTCGGCGCCCTCGCCGACCTGCTCCACCCCCTCTTCCAGGGCGCGTCCACCGCCGCCGCGATCGTCCTGTTCACCGCGCTCGTCCGGCTCGCCGTGCACCCGCTCTCGCGGGCCGCCGCGCGCGGGCAGAAGGCGCAGCGCCGGCTCCAGCCGCAGATCGCGGAGCTGCGCAAGAAGCACGGCAAGGACCGCGAGCGGATGCAGAAGGCGCTCATGGAGCTGCACCGCGAGGAGAAGGTCTCACCGCTCTCCGGCTGCCTGCCGAGCCTGCTCCAGATGCCCGCGTTCTTCCTGCTCTACCACCTCTTCTCCAGCCAGAGGATCGGTGACAAGGCCAACTCGCTCCTCGGCCACCAGCTCTTCGACGCCCCGCTCGGCGAGCGCTGGCACGACGCCCTCGGGCACGGCGGGCTCTTCGGCGCGCAGGGCCTCGTCTACCTGGGCCTCTTCGCCATCGTGGCCGCCGTCGCCACCTTCAACTACGGGCGTACGAAGCGCCAGATGGCCGCCAACCCGGTCACCCCGCCCACCGGCCCGGACGGGCAGCCGGTGCCCGGCATGGGGGCGATGAACCAGCTCATGCCGCTGATGTCCTTCTTCACCCTCTTCACCGTCGCCTTCGTGCCGCTGGCCGCCGCGCTGTACGTGGTCACCAGCACGACCTGGACCGCGATCGAGCGGGCCTTCCTGTACCGCGACATGACCGCGCCGGGGGCCGCGGTCGCCACGGTCGCGTAACCGGGCCGGGGCCGGGGCGGTCCAGTTTGTGAACAGGGTCTTGCGGAGTGATCGGACGTCTTGGAGGATCGGACAAGCCTGCGATGGCCGCCACCCATCCGACGGGCCTGATCCCGACCGAGGAGAACGACTCTTGAAGCTGCTTCGTGTGGGTACGGCGGGCGCGGAACGACCGGCGCTGCTGGACGAGGACGGAACCCTGCGTGACCTGTCGGGCGTCGTCCCCGACATCGACAGCGCCCTGTTCGCCGACGAGGACGCGCTCGCCCGGGTGCGTGGAGCCGCAGCCGCGCCCGGTGGGCTTCCGGCGCTCGACGCCGAGGGGCTGCGGGTGGGCCCGCCGCTCGCCCGCATCGGCAAGATCGTGTGCATCGGGCTGAACTACCACGACCACGCCACGGAGACCGGGGCGCAGATCCCTGACGAGCCGATCCTGTTCTTCAAGGCCCCCGACACCGTCGTCGGGCCCGAGGACACCGTGCTCGTGCCGCGCGGCAGCGCGAAGACGGACTGGGAGGTCGAGCTGGCGGTCGTCATCGGGCGCACCGCGCGCTACCTGGAGACGGCGGAGGAAGGGCTCGCCCACGTCGCCGGGTACGCGGTCGCGCACGACGTCTCCGAGCGCGAGTTCCAGATCGAGCGCGGCGGCACCTGGGACAAGGGCAAGAACTGCGAGACGTTCAACCCGCTGGGCCCCTGGCTGGTCACCGCCGACGAGGTCGCCGACCCGCAGGCCCTCCCGCTGAAGCTCTGGGTCAACGGCGAGCTGAAGCAGGACGGCACCACCGCCGACCAGATCTTCCCGGTCGGCGAGGTCGTCCGCTATCTGAGCCACTTCATGACGCTCTACCCGGGCGACGTCATCAACACCGGCACCCCGGCCGGCGTCGCCATGGGGCAGCCCGAGCCCAAGCCGTATCTGCGGGCCGGCGATGTCGTGGAGCTGGAGATCGACGGACTCGGCCGGCAGCGGCAGGAGCTGAAGGACGCGTAGGCGCGCCCGATACATCGGAGGGGTGGGGTCCGTCGCGTACGGTCCCCACCCCTCCGCTTCACGTCAGCCGTCGATCCGCGAGACGAACTGCTCCAGCGCTTCCACCACCAGCGCGTGGTCCTCCGCCTGCGGCAGCCCCGAGACCGTCACCGAGCCGATGACGCCCGCGCCCTCGACCGCGATCGGGAACGAGCCGCCGTGCGCCGCGTACACGTCCGGGTCCAGCCGGGACGCCTCGTCGAACGTCGTCCCCTTCGCCCGGAACCGCGTCCCCACCAGGTACGAACTCTCGCCGTACCGCTCGACCACCCGGCGCTTGCGGTCGATCCACGCGTCGTTGTCCGCGCTCGAACCGGGCAGCGCCGCGTGGAACAGCTGCTGCGCCCCGCGCCGGATGTCGATCGCGACCGGGGCGTGCCGCTCCCGGGCCAGCGCGACCAGCAGCCCGCCGAGCGCGTAGGCGTCGTCGTAGCCGAAGTGCGGCAGCGTGAGCCGGCGCTCCTGGGCGATCAGTTCGGAGATGGTCGGAGCGGTGGGGTTCATACGGACTGCTCCTCGGTTGCGTGGGTGGAGGCGCCGAGGGGGCCCAGGGTGACGGTGACCCCCTCGCGGGCCGAGCGGCGGGCCGCCTCCAGGACGTCCAGGGCCTCGGCGGCCTGAAGGGCGGTCACCGGATTGTCGCCCGTCCCGCGCAGCGCGTCATTGACCGCCGCGTAGTACGCCGGGTAGTCGCCCGGGAGCGTACGGACCGGGGTGCCGCCGCCCGTGAGCGGGGACTCGCCCGCGCCGAGCCGGCCCCACAGCTCCTCGCCCTCCTCGCCCCAGGGTTCGCCCGGGGCCGGGCGGGCGCCCTCGCGCAGCGCGGCCTCCTGGGGGTCGAGGCCGTACTTCACGAAGCCGGCGCTCGACCCGAGCACCCGGAAGCGGGGGCCGAGCTGGGCCGTCGTGGCGCTCACGTACAGGTGCGAGCGGACGCCCGAGGTGTGGGTGATCGCCACGAACGTGTCGTCGTCGGCCGCCGCGCCCGGGCGCCGCAGGTCCGACTCGGCGTACACCTGGGCCGCCGGGCCGAACAGGGTCAGCGCCTGGTCGACCACATGGCTGCCCAGGTCGTAGAGCAGCCCGCCGATCTCCTGGGGGTCGCCGGACTCGCGCCAGCCGCCCTTCAGCTGCGGGCGCCACCGCTCGTAGCGCGACTCGAAGCGCTGGACCTCGCCCAGGGCGCCGTCCGCGAGGAGCGCGCGCAGGGTGAGGAAGTCGTTGTCCCAGCGGCGGTTCTGGAAGACCGAGAGCAGCAGTCCGCGCTCCTCGGCGAGCGCCGCCAGCTCACGCGCCTCGGCCGCCGTGCCCGCGACCGGCTTGTCCACGACCACCGGAAGCCCGGCCTCCAGGGCCGCCCGGGCGAGCGGTACGTGGGTCCTGTTCGGCGACGCGATGACGATCAGGTCCAGCTCGTCCGCCCGCTGCCACAGCTCGTCGGGGGAGTCGGCGAACCGTACGCCGGGGTAGGCGGCGAGGGCCTCGGCGCGGCGCTGCTCGTCGCGGGTGACGACCGTGTCGAGGGCCAGTCCTTCGGTGGCGGTGATCAGCGGGGCGTGGAAGACGGACCCCGCCAGGCCGAAGCCGACGAGTCCGACGCGCAAGGGGGTGCCGGAGGTGTGGGAGGTCATGGCTCCACTTTGGCAACGCTGTTGCCAAAGTGCAAGCGCGGGCCACAATGGGTCCGTGAACAGGAGCACCACCGGCGCGAACCTCCCCGCCCTGCGCAGCCACAACGCGGCCCTCGTCCTCGACCTGCTGCGGGTGGCCGGCGAGGGCGGCATCAGCAGGCTCGAACTCGCCGAGCGCACCGGGCTCACCCCGCAGGCCGTCAGCAAGATCACCGCCCGGCTGCGCGCCGAGGGCCTGGCCGCGGAGGCGGGCCGCCGCGCCTCCACCGGTGGCAAGCCCCGGACCGTGCTGCGGCTTGTCCCCGAGGCGGGGCACGCGGTGGGGCTGCACCTGGACCGCGACGGGCTGACCGCGGTCCTGGTCGACCTCGCGGGCGTCGTCGCCGAAAGCGTTACGGCTCCGCTGGACTTCGGGGCCCCGGCGGACGAGGTGCTGACCGCCGCCGCGGGGGCGGTCGCCGCCGTGCGGGGGGACGGGGCGCTGCCGGTGCTCGGGGTGGGCGTCGCGGCCCCGGGGCCGCTGGACCACCGGGGCGGGGTGCTGCACCGCGTCACGGGGTTCCCGCAGTGGGACGGCTTCCCGCTGCGCGATGCGCTCGCCGCGCGGACCGGGCTGCCCGTGGTCCTCGACAAGGACACCAACGCCGCCGCCCTCGGCCTCGCCCTCGGCGCGGACGGCCCCGCCGACTTCGCCTACCTCCACCTCGGCACCGGCCTCGGCGCGGGCCTTGTCCTCGGCGGCGCGGTGCACCGGGGGGAGCGGACGGGGGCGGGCGAGTTCGGGCACCAGACCGTGCAGCTCGACGGCCTCCGCTGCGGCTGCGGCGGCCGGGGCTGCCTGGAGGCGCTGTGCCTGGCCGCCGCCCGCCGGGGCGACGCGGCCGAGGCGGCGCGGGTGCTCGGGACCGGCGCCGCGAATCTCGTCGGGCTCCTCGACATCGACCGCGTGGTCCTGGGCGGCCGTACGGTCGCCGCCGACCCCGACACGTACGTACGCGGCGTGCGCGCGGTCCTCGACGAACGCTCCCCCCGCGAGGGGGTGCGGGGCACCCCGGTCCCGGTCACGGCCCACCGCGAGGGCGACCGCCCGGTCGCGGAGGGCGCGGCGCAACTGGTACTGGCCCCGTTGTTCGGCCGCGTGACCCCGGCGGAGGCGCCTGCGACGGGCTGACCGGGGGCGCCCGCGGCCCCGCGATGCCCCTCCGGGCCGGGTCCGACCGCGCGACTGCGGCGCGCGGACGGACCGATCCCACCCGGGGCGGGGCAACGACGGAGCCTGCCCGTCCGAGCCCGTGCGGGCAGAGCCGAGAGGGCCGGGGCGGGGCTGCACCCGGTTGATCCGAGATGCCCTCGCGCCGGGGCACCCGCGCCGGGGAGCCTACGGCGGGCTGAGCGGGGCGCATGCCCCGGCCTCGCACCGCCCCGGATCGCACCCGCGCCGTGCCCGCCGTCCCGGCCCGGACTGCCCCAGCCCCCGCAGCGCGCGGTGACGGCGGTGCGCTGACGGACCGAGTCCGCCTGGGGGCAGGGCAACGACGGAGCCTGCCCGTGCGGGCAGAGCCCGGAGGGCCGGGGCGGGGCTGCACCCGGTTGATCCGAGATGCCCCGCGCCGCGCACCCGCCCCGCGCCCCCGCGTCGGAGCCCCCCTCCGCCTCGCGTCGTCCGGGCGCGCCGCGCCCCCTCCGCCGTCCGGGCGCACCCGTACCCCCCTCCGGGCGGCTTCCCGGCATGCCTGCGGTGGGTGCTCGCGCGCGCGTGGCAGGGTCGGCCGCCCCGAGGGCCGGGGGTGCGCCGTACGCGGCGGCCCCGGCCCGACCGGTCGTTGCCGTACGAAGTGGAGGCTGCCCTGCCATGCCCCCCGAATCCGCCGAGCCCACCGAGGCCAACGAAACTCCCGGGGCCGGGCGCACCCGGCACGGGCTCGCGCTCGGGCTCGTCGCCGCGAGTGTGATGCCCGTGGTCCTCGGCGGGGCGACCGCGTCCGCCGCCCCGCAGCGCAGTGCGGTCGCCGGGACGGCCGGCGGGCCGATCCGGGCGGGCGTGCCCGGGTCCGCCACCGCCGACCAGCAGCCCGCCTGCGGCACCTTCGCGTCGGACGGCTTCCCCATCGACACCCGGATCCACGGCGGACCCGACACCTACGCGTCCGGCGGCGGCTACGGCACCTGGTTCCTGGACCTGACGAACACGACCACCGAGTCCTGCCGGGCGATCCACCCCGTGCTCGTCCTCACCGACGAGGAACGGGCGCTGACGCCGGACCAGATCCAGCTCCAGTTCTCGGAGCGCGCCCGCCCCGGGGTCGAGCACCGCGTGACCTGGGAGACGACCGACCGGGACGAGCACATCGGGGTCTTCGGCGGGGAGGGCGACGACGCCTTCCCCGGATTCACGGTGCCCGCCGGACGTACCGTCACCGTCCAGGTCCGGCTGGCCTTCACCTCCGACACGAGCCCCGGCCGGATCACCGCGAACGCCGCGATCGTCCAGCGCCGGGGCGGCGGGAGCGGCACGGGCGGCGACGGGGAGTGGGTCGGCGAGTCCGAGGACTACCCGTTCTCCGTGGTCGAGCAGGAGCCCGACGAGGACACCACCGGGACCGGTGAGACGGACGGCGACCGCGAGAGCGCGGACGGGACGGGCCGGGAGCACGTAGGCGGCACCGGCGAGGACGAGGACGAGGACGAGGGGAGCGGCACGGTGAAGGGCAAGGGCGACGAGGGGCACGCGGACCCGGGCACGACCGGCACCAACCGGCGCCCCGTGGCGCCCGGCACCGACCCGGCGGGGGTCCCGCAGCTCGCCGCCACCGGCATCTCCGTCCCCGTACCCCTGCCCGCCCTCACCGTCTCCGGATTCCTGATCGGCGGCGGCGCGATGGTGCTCGCCACCCGCCGGGTCCGCCGCGCGCACCACTGATCACCAGGCGGTCAGCCAGTACCTCCAGATCGAACAGTCGGCCTAAACTCAGGAGCGTCGGCGCTGCACAACGCGGTGCCGCCGGCGTCCCCGCACCTGGCGTACGGCAACTGGAGTCCCACATGGCAGAGCGCAAGCCGATCTCGTCCTGGCTGACCGACATGGACGGGGTCCTCATCCACGAGGGCACCCCGATCCCCGGCGCCGACGCCTTCATCAAGCGGCTGCGTGACTCGGGACTGCCCTTCCTGGTCCTGACCAACAACTCGATCTACACCGCCCGCGACCTGCACGCCCGGCTGAAGCGCATGGGCCTGGACGTGCCCGTGGACAACATCTGGACCTCCGCCCTCGCCACCGCCCAGTTCCTGGACGACCAGCGCCCCGGCGGCACGGCGTACGTCATCGGTGAGGCCGGGCTCACCACCGCGCTGCACGACATCGGGTACGTGCTCACCGACCACGCCCCGGACTACGTGGTGCTCGGCGAGACGCGTACGTACTCCTTCGAGGCGCTCACCAAGGCGATCCGGCTGATCAACGCGGGCGCCCGGTTCATCTGCACCAACCCGGACGAGACCGGCCCCTCCGCCGAGGGCCCGCTGCCCGCGACCGGCTCCGTCGCCGCCCTGATCACCAAGGCGACCGGCAAGGCGCCGTACTTCGCGGGCAAGCCGAACCCGCTGATGATGCGGACCGGGCTCAACGCGATCGGCGCGCACTCCGAGTCCAGCGCCATGATCGGTGACCGCATGGACACCGATGTGCTGGCCGGTCTGGAGGCGGGCATGCAGACCTTCCTGGTGCTCACCGGGCTGACCACGGTCGCGGACATCGACAAGTACCCGTTCCGCCCGTCCACGGTCGTGGACTCGATCGCGGACCTGGTCGACCTCGTCGACCTGGGCTGATATCGGCGGACGCGCGGGGGAGCGGGCCCACTCCACCGGCCCAGCGCCCCCGCGCTGCGGATGCGGAACGCGCCCGCAGGCGTGAACCTTCCATCAGGAGGTTCACGATGCGTTCCATACCGCTCACGTTCTGTGCCGCCGCACTGGCCGCGGCGACCCTGGTGCCGATCCCCTCGGCACTGGCCGAATCCGGCTCCGGCCACGAGGACTCCCGGTCCCGCGCCGCCCTGTCGGTCTCGCCCTCGTCCGCCGCCCCGGGCAGCGAGGTCGAGCTGGAGCTGACCGGCTGCAAGGCCAAGGAGGCCAAGGCGAACTCCGACGCCTTCGTCTCCGAGGCGCGGTTCTCGTCCGGCGGCGACCGCGCGCTGTACGCCGAGGCCCGGATCAGCGCGGACGCCGAGCCCGGCGACTACGACGTCCAGGCGATCTGCGACAAGCACACCCGGGTGACCGCGACCCTCACCGTCGTGCACCGCGAGCGGCCCGTGCCCATCGCCCCGGTCCACGCGGGCGGCGGAGGCACCGCCGTGCTCGCGAGCGAGACCGCCGACCAGGACGGCCCCGGCACCGCCCACGAGGTGATCGGCCTCGGGCTGGCCGCCGTCGCGGCCGTCGCCGTCGCCTTCCGCAGCGTGCGCCGTCGCCGTCCGGCGGCCGACTGACATGTCCGCACCGGAGGAGACGGCGGGGCGCGGCAGGCTGCTCACCGGAGTGACCTGGGCCGTCATCCTGCTGGGCCTGTGGCTCTGGGGCCGCGGGATCACGGACGGCTCGGGCATCGGCTCGGCCCCGACCACAGGCGACGTCGCCGCGGTCGGGCGCCCGCTCGGCGTGCCGCTGCCCCCGGCGCACGCGCCGATCGCGGGCGTCGCCCCGAAGAGCGTCGAGATCCCCTCCCTCGGCGTCGAGGCCCCCGTCGTCTCCCGGGGCCTGGACGCGGAGGGCGCCATCGAGCCGCCGTCCTTCGACACGCCCCAGACGGTCGGCTGGTACGGCGACGGCACCCGGCCCGGCGCCGAGGGGCCGGCCCTGCTGGTCGGCCATGTCGACACCGAGACCAAGCCCGCCGTCTTCTACGGGCTCAGCGCGGCCCGCCCCGGCGCGAAGGTCGACGTGACCCGCACGGACGGCACGGTCGCCGAGTTCACCATCGACGACGTGCAGGTCCTCACCCGTGCCCGGTTCGACGCCCGGAAGGCGTACGGGCCCCGCAAGGACGGGCGGGCGGAGCTGCGGCTGATCACCTGCGGCGGCACGTACGACCAGAAGTCCCACTCGTACACCGCGAACGTCGTCGTCTCGGCCTACCTGACCGCGGAGAAGGGCGCGGCGAAGGCGGCCTGATCCGCGCGGAGGACCGGTACCCGGCCCGGCCGCCGCCCGTTCCCCGGGCGGCGGCCGGGCCGGTCCTCGACCGCGGTGCGCGGGCCGCGGGAGTGGCCCGGCGCGGACACGGGAGGTCGGTGGCGTCCGGGTCCGCCGCACCCCCCACTGTAGGCGGGCGGTCCGCGTCCGCCCAACCGCTTACTGACGTTACGTCGATAACCGGTCACCCTCCGCACGCGGTGAAGCGGTTGCGGAGGGCGCGGAAGAACGACCAAGGCCCCCTCGCGCGAAGCGAGGGGGCCTTGGCTGTGCGTGCGCCGCCAGGGACTCGAACCCCGGACCCGCTGATTAAGAGTCAGCTGCTCTAACCAACTGAGCTAGCGGCGCCTGCTGACCTGGAAAACTCTACCCGATCCCCAGCGGTGCTCCTGACCATCCCCTCGGCTTCCCGGCCTGTCGGATGGTCGTTTTTTCCCTTCTATCCGTCAAACTGCGGTATGTCGTGATGACTGTCACGGCCTTTGCCACGCTGACGCCCGAGCAGATGCGCCCGAGGAACTTGACGACTGCGGAGGGGAATCGCATGACTGTGCCGGCCTTCGAGGAGTACGTACCCGCCATCGACTGCCCCTGTCGCGGCTGCGCCGACCAGCGGCGGACCGTCGCCGGGGGACTGTCCGTGCGGTACGGGGGACACCCGGCCGCGCACGGCGCGCGGCGCGCTATGGTGCTGGTCACCGCCGCCGGGGTGGTGCTCGGCGGCGCGGCCGCGGAGTCCGCCGGGGCGCCCGCCGACCCCGCCCCGGTGCCCGGCACGGGGGTGCCGACCGGCATCGGCCCGCTGCCGGACAGCCCCCAGGGGCTGCCGGGTCCGCTGCGCGGGGCCGGTTCGCCGGGGCCGTCGGCGTCCCAGGCTTCGGCGCCGGAGCCGCGGGCGACGACCCGTACCGAGATCATCAACCGCGCGAAGAAGTGGCTGGACGCGCAGGTCCCGTACAGCATGTCGAAGTACTGGACGGACGGGTACCGGCAGGACTGCTCCGGCTATGTGTCGATGGCCTGGAACCTGCCGGGCAACGAGTGGACCGGCAGCCTCGCCGCGTACGGCACCCGCATCGCCCGCGAGGACCTCCAGCCCGGCGACATCCTGCTCTTCCACAACCTCGCCGACCCCGGGAACGGCTCCCACGTCACGATCTTCGGCGGCTGGACCACCTCCGCGCACACCCACTACACGGCGTACGAGCAGACCAAGCCGCACACCCGCAGGCAGACGACGCCCATGGCGTACTGGACCAACTCCGCGAGCTACGTCGCCTACCGCTACAAGGGCCTGAGCACGGGGAAGTCCGGCAGCGAGGCGGAGAAGGACACCTTCCCCGGCGCGGCGAAGTTCGGGCCCCGCGCGAAGAACGCGTACGTGACCCGGCTCGGCGAGATGCTCGTCGCGCGGGGCGGCAAGCGCTTCTACAAGATCGGTCCCGACCCGGTCTGGACCGACGCCGACCGCCGGGCCACCCGGGCGTTCCAGCAGGCCCAGGGGTGGAAGGGCGCCGAGGCCGACGGCCTCCCCGGCCCCACACCTGGAAGCTGCTGGTGACCGGAACCGGCCGGGACATCCCCGCCGCCGGCGGCGGCCAGGGCGGCGCAAAGGCGGCCCCGGCCTTCCCCGGGCGGGGCTATTTCCGGCCGGGTCAGTCCAACAGCCATGTCGACCGGCTCGGAAAACAGTTGGTGAAGAAGGGGTACGGCGCGCACTACCGGCTGGGCCCCAGCCCCCGGTGGACCGAGGCGGACCGGCGCAATGTCGAGACCTTCCAGAAGGCCCAGGGCTGGCGGGGGACGGAGGCCGACGGCTATCCGGGCCCGGAGACCTGGCGGCGACTCTTCGCGTGACACGACGGACATGACGGAGGCGGAAATGCGATCCACGGTGTCGGACAGCTCCGGAAACCCGGAGTACGGCCAGGAGACGGAGTACGGGACGGTCCCGGTACGGGAATGGGTCGGCCCGGGCGGAGCGGGCAGCGTCACGGACGCGTGGGCGGCGGGCGCCGCGGCGGACGAGCCGCCGGTCGCCGAGGGGCTGCCGGTGCGGGGCGCGACCCCGGCCGCGCCCCGCGCGCCCGAGCCACCTCCCCTCTTCAGGCCCGTGTCGGTCTCGGTGCCCTCGGACGAGGAGGTGGTGGTGCAGGTCGGGGAGCCGGCGGAGCCGGACGCTTCGGAGGGCGGTGACGACACCGATTCCGTCGTCGATCTGGTGCTCGATCTCCCGTCGGGGGAGGAGGACCGCGGGGCCTCGCTGGGGGCCACCTCGGCTTCGGTGTCGGTGCCGGTCGAGGCTCGCCCGGAGGAGCCGCAGGACGCGGAGCCCGAGGACGCGCGCCCTGCGGAGGCGGTCGCGCCGGAGCCCGTGAAGGACGCCGCGCCCGTGGAAGCCGCGCCCCTCGTGGAGGCTCCCCGCCCCGAGCCCGCCCTCGCCCTCGCCGGGGCGCGTGTGCCCGGGCCGCCCGACCCGGTCCGGGACAGCGGCCGGCACCAGGCGGTCATCGCCAACGAGCGCACCGCCTCCATCCCCGTGCACCTCCTCTTCCGCGAGGACCGGCGCACCGGGGCCGCCGCCGTGCCGCCCGCCGTCGTGCGGCCGGGCGGGGGCGACCCCGGGGCCGGGGTGCGGCGGCCGCCCGTGCCGAGGACGCCGCAGGTGCGGCCCTCGACCCGGCCCGCCCCCGAAGCCGACCCCCGGCTGCGCGAGCGGCCCGGGCCCGCGCTGCCCGGCTGGGCCGCGCTGCTCACCGGCTTCGGCGGGGTCGCGGCGGCCGGCGCGGTGCTGTGGTGGACGGGCGTGGTCCCGGCCTCGGTGCTCGCCCGGGTCGGGCTCGGGCCGCGTCCGTACGAAGGGCTGCCCACCGGCGCCTGGGCGGCGCTCGTCTTCCTGGCGGCCGTCGTGCTCTTCGCGCTCGGCGGCCTCGGCAGGGGACGGGTCGGGCACGCCTGGGTGCTCACGCTCTTCGGGCAGTACCGGGGCAGCGTCCGGCGCACCGGCCTGGTGTGGGTCAGCCCGCTGCTGCTGCGCCGCCGGATCGACGTACGGCTGCGGCACTGGCGCAGCGAGCCGCTGCCCGCCGTGGACGCGAACGGCACGGCGCTGCGGGTCGTCGTCCAGGTGGTGTGGCGGGTCAAGGACACCGTGCGGGCGGCGCTCGGGATCGAGGACCACGAGGCGTATCTGCGCGAGCAGGTCGAGGCCGCGATGGCCCGGGTCCTGTCCCAGCTGCCCGCCGACGCCTTCCACGAGGACGCGCACACCCTGCGCAACGCGGAGGCGGTCGGCGACGCGCTGACCCGGATGCTGAAGGCGGACTGCGAGCCGGTCGGCGTCGAGGTGTACTCGGCCCAGCCGACCGGGATCGAGTACGCGCCGGAGGTGGCGGCGGCCATGCAGCGGCGCCGGATCGCGGCGATCGACGCGCGGCACCGGGACAGCGTGCTGACCTCGGTGGTGGACGCGGTGGACGACACCGTCAGCCGGCTCACCGAACGGGGCCTCGTGGAGTTGGACGACTACGAACGGAAGGCGCTGGTCAAGGACTTGACGGTGGCCTTCTACACCGGGCGAACCGGGGGCGACGGCAACTGAGGAGGCGTGGGGGAGGTTCCGGAGCAACCGGAATACCGCGCTCATTGGTCTGGACATGGTCAAGGCACGGCAATAATCTAAGCCTTGGTCTAGACCGCAGAACGCGCGTACGCAGCAGTGCTCATGGAATCCCCACTCCCCCCACGATCCGAGGAGCGACATCACATGCGTATGAAGGCAAGCGCGGCCCTGGTCGGTCTCGCGGTAGCGGGCGTCTCGATGTTCGCGACGAGCAGCGCCAGCAGCCACGGCTACACGGACAACCCGATCAGCCGTCAGAAGCTGTGTGCCAACGGCACGGTGACCGGCTGCGGCAACATCCAGTGGGAGCCGCAGAGCGTCGAGGGCCCCAAGGGCTTCCCGGCCGCCGGTCCGGCCGACGGCAAGATCTGCTCCGGCGGCCACGGCGAGTTCGCCCAGCTGGACGACCCGCGCGGCGGCAACTGGCCCGCCACCAAGGTGACCGCTGGTCAGGGCTTCAGCTTCCGCTGGCAGTTCACCGCCCGGCACGCCACGACGGACTTCCGCTACTACATCACCAAGAACGGCTGGGACCCCACCAAGCCGCTCACCCGGGCCGACCTGGAGCCGCAGCCCTTCATGACGGTGCCGTACAACAACCAGCAGCCCCCGGCGACGCTGACCCAGCAGGGCACCATCCCGACCCAGAAGTCCGGGAAGCACATCATCCTGAGCGTCTGGAACATCGCGGACACGGCCAACGCGTTCTACGCGTGCTCGGACGTGCAGTTCTGACGTGCGGTTCTGACGTGCGGTTCTGACGCGGCGAACCCCGGGGAGCCCAAGGCTCCCCGGGGTTTCGCCGTGCCGGCACGGTTCAGACCTGGGCGGCCGGGACCGGAGCCGCGGCCGGCGCTTCGGCGGCCGGCGCCGTCCGGGTCGCCCGGCGCAGCAGGGTCGCCGCGAGCACCGCACCGGTCAGCAGGATCAGGGACCCGGTCACCGACGCGTACCGCATGCTGTGGACGAAGGCGTCCCGGCCGATCGCGATCAGGGACTCGTCGCCGGTGGCCAGCGCGCCCGGCAGGGTCTTGCGGGCGACCTCGGGGGCGGCGGCGGGCATGTCCGCCCGGTAGACCGCGGTGGCGACGGCGCCCAGGAGCGCCATGCCCAGCGCCCCGCCGAACTCCTGCCCGGTCTCCAGGAGCGAGGCGGCCGAGCCGGCCTTCTCCGGCGGGCTGACGGCCATGGCCATGTCCGAGACGAGCGCCATCACCGCGACGATGCCGCTGCTCATCACGGCCGAGCCGATCAGCAGCAGGACCAGTGAATCGGTCCCGGCCAGCGTGAAGACCCCGAAGCCCGCCGCGCCGACGGTGAACCCGCCGCAGACCACGTACGCCCGCTGCACCCGCTGGGCGAGCGCGGTCGCCGCGGGCGCCGCCGCGCCCACCGCCAGGGACGGGGCGAGGCTCCACAGCGCGGCCTCCATCGTGCTCATGCCGAGCACCGACTGAAGGTACTGCGTGGTGAAGAAGGCCGAGCCCATCATCGCGAAGGCGGCCAGCGCGTTGAGCCCGATCCCCGTGCCGAAGCCCCGGCCCCGGAATAGCTCCCGGCTGATCATCGCGTCGGAGCGGGTGCGCTGCCGGTGGACGAACACCCAGCCGACGGCCAGCCCGGCGGCGATCACCGAGGCCCAGGCGATGTCGAACCCGTGGGCGGCGCTCTCCTTGATGCCGTAGACCACCGGCAGTACCGCGCCCATGGAGAGCGGGACGCTCAGGAAGTCGAAGCGGCCCGGGTCCGGGTCCTTGAACTCCGGGACCAGCAGCGGCACGAGCACCAGCAGCAGCACCATCGCGGGCACGTTGATCAGGAAGACCGAGCCCCACCAGAAGTGCTGGAGCATCACCCCGCTGAGCACCGAGCCGAGGGCAACCCCGCCGGCCATGGCGCCCGACCAGATGCCGATCGCCTTCGCCCGCTGCTGCTCGTTCCGGAACATGTTGCGCACGAGCCCGATCGTCGAGGGCATCAGCGTCGCGCCACCGATGCCGAGGACCGCCCGGGCAGCGATCAGCATCTCCGGGCTGTTCGCGTAGGCGGCGCAGACCGAGGCGGCGCCGAAGGCGAGCGCCCCGATCATCAGCAGCTTGCGGCGGCCGATGCGGTCGCCCAGGGAGCCCATCGTGATGAGGAGGCCGGCCAGGGCGAAGGCGTACACGTCGAAGATCCACAGCTGCTGGGTCGCGCTGGGGGCGAGGTCCCGGTCGATGGAGGGGATCGCGAAGAAGAGGACGGAGACGTCCATCGAGACGAGGAGGAGGGGGAGGAGCAGGACCAGGAAGGCGGTCCACTCCCGACGTCCGGCGAGTGCGCCGGGGGCGGCGGTGGTGCTCGTGGGGTTCGTCATGCCAAGGAATGTACGGCTGTTTAAAACATCTGTCTAGTACGACTGTGTAAAACGTTCGTACATGACTGCGGGCAGCACAAAACGCACGAGGCGGTCTCCGTGGATACGGAAACCGCCTCGTGCGTTGTCTGTGCGCCGCCAGGGACTCGAACCCCGGACCCGCTGATTAAGAGTCAGCTGCTCTAACCAACTGAGCTAGCGGCGCTTGCTGACGTGAAAATAATACCTGGTCCGGAGGGGTGCTGATGACCAGCCGCCCCGCCGGTCCTACAGGGCCAGCGAGAGCAGCATCGGGGCCGCGCGCCGGTTCAGCGTGTCCGCCGCCGCGCGCAGCCGGTGGGCGTCCTTCACCGGCATCGACAGTGCCAGGCAGCCCGCCGACGACCCGGCGGTCAGCGGCACCGCCGCGCACACCGTGCCGACCGCGTACTCCTGGAGGTCGAGCACCGGGACCGTGGCCGGCTGGCTGTCCAGTTTGGAGAAGAGGACCTTCTCGCTGGTGATCGTCCGCGAGGTCAGCCGGGGCGTCTTGTGCCGGGCGATGTGGTCGCGGCGGCCGTTCTGGTCGAGCTGCGTCAGCAGGCACTTGCCGATCGCCGAGGCGTGCGCCGCCGACCTGAAGTCCACCCACTCGTTGACGGCCGGGGTGAGCGGGCTGTCGGCGTACTGCGTGACGCGGATCTCGCCGTCGACGTACCGGCTGATGTAGACCGCCGCGCCGACCGAGTCGCGGAGCTGGGCCAGGGTCTGCTGGAGCTTGGACTCCAGGGCCTGGCGGCGGGCCGCGCCCGAGCCGAGGAGCAGCAGCGAGGCGCCGATGACATAGGCCCCGTCGGTGATCTGCTCGACGTAGCCCTCGCGGCGCAGCGTCAGCAGCAGGGAGGTGAGGTGGCCGGCGGGCAGCCCCGTCTCCCGGGAGAGCTGGGCCTCGGTGACCCCGCTGCCGTGCTTGGAGACCGTTTCTAGAACGCGAAGGGCGTACTGCACCGAGTGGAACGGCGCGGTCGGTTCGGGCTTCAACACCACGGATTCCCCCTGCCAGTCGGGACCGCAGGCCGGTTCGCGGCCCCGGCCTCGCCCCCACGATAGCCGCCGACGGCCTGTTCAGGGGGGTGTGCGGCGGACTCGCGGGTGCGCCCCGCAGCTGTCAGCAGGGGCGCACCCGTTTGGCATATGCCAAAGTCATGCGCGAGCGACGGATGCCGAGGTCACAGCACCGCGTTGAGGAATTCGCGCGTGCGTTCGTGCGAGGGATCGGAGAATATTTTCTCCGGCGAACCGGACTCCACGACCCGTCCCGCGTCGAACATCAGCACCTTCTCCGAGACGTCCCGGGCGAAACTCATCTCGTGGGTCACGCAGAGCATCGTGATGTCGGTGTTCCGGGCGATGTCCGTCAGCAGCTCCAGCACCCCCGCCACCAGCTCCGGGTCCAGCGCGGAGGTCACCTCGTCCAGGAGCAGGATCTCCGGCTCCATCGCCAGCGCCCGGGCGATCGCGACCCGCTGCTGCTGCCCGCCGGACAGCTGCGAGGGGTGCGCGTCGACCTTGCCGGAGAGCCCGACGAGGTCCAGCAGCTCCCGGGCCCGGGCCTCCGCCTTGTCCCGGTCCATGCCGAGGACGTTGACGGGCGCCTCGGTGATGTTCTGGAGCACCTTCATGTTGGGGAAGAGGTTGAACTGCTGGAAGACCATGCCGATCTTCCGGCGGGCGGCGCGCAGGTGCTTCTCGGAGGCCGGCTTCAGCGAGCCGTCCGGCGCCCGGAGGTGCGTCAGCGGTTCGCCGTTGATCCAGATCACGCCGTCGCTGACCCGCTCCAGCGTCATCAGGAGGCGCAGGATCGTCGTCTTGCCCGAACCGCTGGGCCCGATCAGGGTGACGTGCTCGCCGCGCTCGACGGTGAAGTCCAGCTCGTCCAGGACCGTGTGGTCCCCGTAGCGCTTGACGACCTTGTCGAAGCGGACGAGCGGGTGCCCGACGTCCTCGGGGCCGTGGCCGCGTTCTTCTGCAGGGGGAGGGCTCAGTGGCCAAGGCGCTTCTCCAGCTTCCTCATCAGGAGGGACGTGGGGTAGCTCGCGACCAGGAAGATCAGGCCGGCGAGCGTGAACACCTCGGTGTAGACGAAGTGCTTTGTGCCGTAGTCGCGTGCCTGGAAGACCATCTCGTGCACGGTGATCACGGCGAGGAAGGGCGTCTCCTTGAACATCGAGATCGCGTAGTTGCCCAGCGCGGGCACCACGTTGCGCACGGCCTGCGGCAGGATCACCGCCTGCCAGGTCCGCCGGGGCGTCAGCGACAGCGCCCGGCACGCCTCCCACTGCCCCTTCGGCACGGCGTCGATCCCGGCGCGGTACACCTCGGAGGTGTACGTGGCGTAGTGGACGCCCAGCACCACGATGCCGACGGTCAGCGGCTCCACGGAGGTGAACAGCGCCGCCGCGCCCACGAGTTGCACGATCAGCGGGGTGGAGCGGATGAACTCCATCACCGCCTTCACGGGCACCGTCACCAGTCGGCTCGGAGCCCGCCCGGCGACCGCGATGGCCAGCCCGAGCACGGCCGCGACCAGGGTGCCGAACACCGTGGCCAGCAGGGTCGTCCAGAACCCGTCGAGGAGCAGGGGGAACGCGTCGCCGACGGCGCCCCAGTCGAAGTCCTTGGTCACCGGGCACCTCCGGCCTGGGCGGCGGACACGGCGCTACGGCTCTTCAGCAGGCTCTTCCCGCCCGCCGCGAGACCGAGCCGCCGCTTGGCGGAGCGCTCCAGCAGGTTCATGAGCAGGGTCAGGGCGTAGGCCAGGACGAAGTAGCAGACCAGCAGCGTCGCGTACGCGGTGAGGGTCTCGCCGGTACGGCTGCGCAGCTTCTCGATGGCGGTCATCAGGTCCGCCGCCGAGATCAGCCACAGCAGCGGCGTCGCCTTCAGCAGCTGGATCAGCAGGTTGGTGAACGACGGGATCATCTGCACCCACGCCTGCGGCAGGATCACCTTGCGCATCCGGTGCAGCGGCGACATGTTCAGCGCGAGCGCCGCCTCGTACTGCCCGCGCGGTACGGAGTTGACCGCGCCGCGCACCACTTCGGCGCCGTACGCCCCGTAGTTGAGGCCGAACGCCAGCACCCCGCAGACCAGCGGCGTCAGTTCGTACCCGGTCAGCTGCGGCATCGCGTAGTACAGCCAGAACAGCTGGACGTACAGCGAGGTGCCGCGGAAGAACTCCACGACCACGCGGGAGACCCCGCGCGACAGCATGAGCCGGCTGAGCGACATCAGGCCGAGGACGAACGACAGGACCAGCGCCGCCAGGGCGCCGAACACCGTGGCCTCCAGGGTCACCCACAGGCCGGACCGCAGCTGCGGCAGATCGTCGGCGAAGGCCGAGAAGAAATCATTCATGCGGTGGGCCCCGTCCCTGTCAGCCCTTGCACAGATCGGCCGTCTTCAGCGTGGCCGGCGGCAGCTCGGTCGCCCCGAAGCCGTAGTCGCGCAGCAGCTCCACATAGCGGGACTTGTCGGCGACGATCTTCTTCAGCTCGCGGTTGAACGCGTCGCGCAGCTCCTCGTTGCCCTTGCGGAAGACCGCGCCGCCGGGGCTGTACTGCTTGGCGCCGTCCAGCTCGGGCAGGAACGCCTCGGTGACCTCGGTGCCCTCGTTGGTCTTGGCGAGCCAGCGCAGCGAGATCCCGGTCAGCAGGAAGGCGTCGATCCGGCCGCCCTTGACCGCGTCCGCGCCGTCCTGCGGCTTCTGGAGCGTCTTGATCCTGCCCTCGGGGATGCCGGCGCCCTTGGCGTACGAGCCCTCCACCGCACCCGCCATCACTCCGATGGTGATCCCGGCCTCCTTCGCGGACGCCAGGTCGGTGACCTTCTTCGGGTTGCCCTTCTTCACCATCATCGCGGTCGGCGAGATGAACTCCGGCTCGGAGAAGAGGGCGTTGGCGCAGCGCTCCGGGGTGATGGCCATACCGGCGCTGACCACGTCGTACTTGCCGGCCTGGAGGCCGGGGATCAGGCTGTCCCACTCGGAGAGGGTGGGCTTCAGCTCGTCCACGCCCAGCGCCTTGAAGATCTCGCGGTGCAACGTGGGTGCCTCGCCCTTGAGTTCCTTGCCCTCCATGTAGCCGTACGGCGCCTCATCCGCGTAGGCGACCCGTACGAAACCCTGCTTGCGGAGCTTTTCCAGCGCGCCTTCGCCGTCGGCGGAGCCCTCACCGGTCTTGCTGCACGCGGCGAGGAGGCCGGGGACGACGAGCAGACCGCCCACCGCTGCCGATCGGTTGAGAAATCCCCGGCGGGACAGGTTCGGGAAGTCAGCCATGGTTCGCAATCTCCTGAAGCAGTCGAACAGTCCGGACAGGCTTGGCGCCTGCCCGATCCGGGGTTTCTATTCAGGAAGAAGGCGCATGTAATCGAACGGTGGCCGGAGGGTGACCTTCCCGTGTCCGCGGGCAGGCGGGATGGCGGAGATTGCGCGGGATGTCCCGGACCCCGGCTCCGTACCGCGACGGGTGCCCGTCCGGCCGCCGTTCATGCGCGCCTCCGCCGCCCGGGGCGATAACCGGGGCGGATGGCGGAATACTGGAACAGGAGCGGGGAAACCGGTCAGTGCCGCCGGTGTTCCGCGCGGCACGGACGCGCACAGCAGGCGCAGAGAAAGGGTGGACATGACGACCGTCGGATTCCTCTACCCGGGCCACTTCGCCGAGGACGACTACCCGCGGATGGAGATCCTTCTCGACAGCACCATCAGACTCGTCGTCCATCACACCGAGAGCCCGGACGCCACCTACCGCGAGGAGCCCCTGAGCGCCCTGGGCACCCCCGGCCGGCTCGCCGCGGGCATCGAGGAGCTGCAACGCTCCGGGGTCCAGTCCATCGTCTGGGCCTGCGACGGCGGCAGCTTCCTGTACGGGTGGCAGGGCGCCCACGACCAGGCCGCGGCCCTCGCCCGGGCGGCGGGCGTGCCCGCGTCCAGCACCTCGATCGGCTTCGTGCACGCGGTGCGGAAGCTGGGCGCCGAGCGCGTGGCCGTCGCCGCGACCTACCCGGAAGCGGTCGCCGAACGGTTCTCCGCGTTCCTCCGGGAGACCGGCGTGGAGGTGACCGGCACCCACGCGGCGGGCGTCACCGAGGCCGCCGAGGCCGCCGCCTGGAGCGCGGAGCAGGTGCTCGACCTGGCCAGGGCCGCCGACCGCCCCGAGGCCGAGGCGGTCCTGATCCCCGACACGGCCCTGCACACCGTCTCCCACCTCCCCGAGCTGGAGGAGGCGCTCGGCAAGCCCGTCCTCACCGCGAACCAGGTGGCGGCCCGTGAGGCCCTGCGCCTGGCCGACCGCCCGGCCTGGGCCCCGAGGCTCGGCGCGCTCTTCGCCCACCGCGAGCAGCCGCCGGCCCCGGTGAGCCGGGGGAGCGGACGGGCTTACGCGCACAGCAAGAAGAGTCAGTAGCAGCGGTGGAAGGGGCGGGTCCGGAACAAACCGAGCCGGAATAAACGGAGCCCTCCTCCTGTTCGTGCTCTCCGGACAGACGAGCACCGACGCGCACCACCGGAGAGGCCAGACGTGGACGAGATTCGAGGCGACGAGATCCAGGGCGAGGCGACCCGGGACGGCGACGTCCAGGGCGACGAGATCCGGGGCACGGCCCGGGGCACCGCCCCCGTGCCGCTGTCCGTGCTGGACCTGGTCACCGTCGGCCAGGGCCGCACGGCGAGCCAGGCCCTGCGCACCGGCGTGGAGATCGCCCGGCTCGCGGAGCGCCGGGGCTTCCACCGCTACTGGGTCGCCGAGCACCACTCGATGCCCGGCGTCGCCTCCTCGTCCCCGGCCGTGATCCTGGCCCACACCGCCGCCCGCACCGAGCGCATCCGGCTCGGTTCGGGCGGCGTCATGCTGCCCAACCACGCCCCGCTGGTCATCGCCGAGCAGTTCGGCACCCTGGAGGCGATGGCCCCCGGCCGCGTCGACCTGGGCCTCGGCCGCGCGCCCGGCACGGACGGTGCCACGGCGGCGGCGCTCCGGCGCACGGACCGGCTCAACGAGGGCGCAGTGGGGTCTCCCCTGGTCGAGCGAAGCCGAGACCTTGGGGATGACTTCCCGCAGCAGCTCATGGAGCTGACCCGGTTCCTGGACGACGACTTCCCCGACGGGCACCCCTACGCCCGCATCCACGCGGTCCCCGGACCCGTCCAGGCCACCGCCGAAGGCGGCGTCCAGTCCCCGGCGCGCCCGCCGATCTGGCTGCTCGGCTCCTCCGGCTTCAGCGCCCGGCTCGCCGGGGTGCTCGGGCTGCCGTTCGCCTTCGCGCACCACTTCTCGGCGCAGAACACCGTGCCGGCGCTGGAGCTGTACCGGGACTCCTTCAAGCCGTCCACGGTGCTGGACGCCCCGTACGCCCTGATCGGCGTCGCCGCGCTGGCCGCCGACGACGAGCGCGAGGCCCGGCGCCAGGTGCTGACCGGCGCGCTCTCGATGCTCCGGCTGCGGTCCGGGCGGCCCGGTCTCGTACCGACGCCCGAGGAGGCGGAGGCGTACGCCTTCTCCCCGATGGAGCGCGAGTTCGTGGACAACTGGCTGGTCAACATCGTGCACGGCACCGCCGACGAGGTCCGCTCCGGCCTGGACGACCTGGCCAAGCGCACCGGCGCCGACGAGCTGATGATCACCGCCAACGCCCACAGCGGCGAGGCCCGGCTGCACAGCTACGGCCTGATCGCCGACGCGTACGGCATGCCCGAGCTGTAGGGATCACGCCCCCGGGCGCGTCCCGATCAGTTCGGCGATGCGCTCCGGGGCCACCGCGCGCGAGTAGAGCCAGCCCTGTCCGGTGTCGCAGCCGATCCGGCGCAGCCGCTCCGCCTGGCCCGCCGTCTCCACGCACTCCGCGGTGACGGTGAGGCCCAGCCGGTGGGCCAGCTCGACCATGGCCTCGACGATCGTCTCGTCGGCGGGGCTGGGGTGTGTGCCGTCCTCGTAACGGAAACCGCGCACGAACGCGCCGTCCAGCTTGAGCACGGAGACCGGGAGGCGGCTCAGGTAGGCGAGGTTCGAGTAGCCGGTGCCGAAGTCGTCGATGGCGATGCGCACGCCCATGTCGCTGAGCGCCTGGAGGGCCCGCAGCGGGCGGCCCGCCGAGCCCATCACCGCCGACTCGGTCAGCTCCAGCTGGAGCAGCGCCGGGTCGAGCCCGGTCTCCGCCAGGATCTCCGCGACGTCGGTGACCAGGTCGGAGTCCCAGACCTGGCGCACCGCGACATTGACGCTGATGAACAGCGGCGGCCGCTCCGGGTGGTCCAGTTGCCAGCGCCTGGCCTGGCGGCAGGCGGAGCGCAGCACCCAGCGGCCGAGCTGCACGATCGAGCCGTCCTCCTCGGCGATCGCGACGAACCGATTCGGCGAGAGCATGCCGAACTGCGGGTGGTTCCAGCGCACCAGCGCCTCGACCCCGCGCACCACCCCGTCCGCCAGGCCGACCAGCGGCTGGTACTCGATGGTGAACTCACCGCGCTCCACGGCCGGGCGGAGCGTGGAGGACAGCGCCTGCCGGGTCATCCGGTGGGCGTTGCGCTCCGGGTCGAACAGGGTCCAGCGGGCCTTGCCGTCCGCCTTCGCCCAGTACAGCGTGGTGTCGGCGGCCTGCATGAGCCCGGTGGCCGTCGTGCCCGCGACGGGCCGCTCCACCACCCCGATCGACGCCGACACCGAGAGCCGCTGCCCGCCCAGGTCGAACGGCTGCTGGAGGGCGCCGAGCACCGAGCGCGCGAGGCCGGTCAGCTGCTCGGTGCCGGTGGACTCCTCGACCAGGACCGCGAACTCGTCGCCGCCGAGCCGGGCCACCAGCGGGGCGCCGGACGGATACGCCCCCTCCTGCTCCGCGCAGTCCGTGAGCCGGGCGGCGACGGCCGCGAGGAGCCGGTCGCCGATGCGGTGCCCCAGGGTGTCGTTGACCGCCTTGAAGCCGTCCAGGTCCAGATAGCAGAGCCCGACGCGGGAGCCGGCGCCGTCCTCGTGGGGCGGGGTGCGGAGGGCCGCCGACAGCCGCTCGAAGAACAGGGCCCGGTTGGGCAGCCGGGTCACCGGGTCGTGCATCTGGAGGTGGCGCAACCGCTTCTGGAGTTCGCGCCGGTCGCTGACGTCCGCGACGGAGAACAGCACCTGCCCCGGCGCCTCGTCGCGGGGCACCGGCCGGGTGTCGGCCAGCGGTACGACGGTGATCTCGGCCCACAGCGAGCGGCCGTCGGGGTGCTTGAGGCGGCGGGTGCAGCGGAAGCGGGAGCGTCGGCCGCGCAGCACCTCGCGGTACGCGTGCCAGGCGCGGGCGTCCGCCGCGAGGTCGACCAGGTCGGCCGCCGACTGCGCGGTGAGCGCCGCGGCCCCGGTGCCCGCGAGCGCGCCGAGCGCCTCGTTGGCGGTGACGATCAGGCCCTCGTGGTCGACCACGGCCATCGGGAGGGTCGCGGCGCGGAACGCGGCCCGGTAGTCGTGCGCCTCGGCGGTGGACGCGCCGGGCGGCCACATTCGGTGACTCTGCGTGATGCCGGGTCGCTGTGCGGAGGGCGCCTCGGGCCCCGGCCCTTCGGAGGTTGCGCTCACCGTTCGCTCCGCCCTGCAGTTCTGTCCCGGCCATCTCCGGCCGGACTGCCCGCCGCGCGGAGTGCCGTCGTCAGAGGCGGAATCCGCGCAGGAAAGCGAGGTGAAGCATAGAGGGCGCGCCCGGGGCCGATCCAGCGCCCCGGCCCTCGGAGGCTCCGCTCACGACTCGCACGGCCCATGCGGACGCGGATCCGGTTTGTCCCCGACTGATTGTTTCTGCGCACCTCTGTTCTCTCGCGTTACGCGGGTGATCGATTGTGACTGTCCGTGAAGGAAACGAGCGCGGGGGCGTCCGACACGACTGGGGGAGTCCAACGTGACGAAACGGCTGTAACGCCACAAGGTGGACGGGAGGGTTCCAGGTGTCCGCTCCCCGTACCGGAGGTAGATGTGCCGCGTCAGCCCGGGCCCCCAGGGGTGGAGAGGCCGAGTCCGCGCGGGCTGGCCGCCGGGCTGGTCTCGCTGCTGGCGCTCGTCGCCACCTCCCTCGTCGCCGGGCCCGCTGCCGCCGCCACCGGGGACGCCACCCCGTGCGCGCTGCCCCGCACCCCCGCGCACCACTCCCTCGGCGTCGACCGCTGGAACGGGGCCTACCCGCGCCCCGACCACCCCCTGGACGCGGTGATGGTCTTCCTCTCGTTCCCGGACGCCCGGCCGGCCACCACCCCCGCCGAACTCACCGCCGACTACTTCCCGGCCACCACGCGGTTCTTCCAGCGGGCCTCGTACGGGAAGTTCACGCTGCGCCCGCACCCGCAGCGGGAGTGGATCCGGATGCCCAGACCCTCGACCTGGTACGGCATACAGCGCGACTGGGCCAGCGACCGGCGCAGCGCCTATCTGCGCGACGCGATCCGGGTGGCCGACAAGCGCGTCGACTTCTCGCGCTACGACATCGTCTACCTCGTCGCGGACCCGGACGCCCCCGGCGTCGACTCGGACGCCACCAAGGTCGTCAACTTCGACCGGCCGCTGCACGCCGACGGTACGGACATCAGGCGCGTCGTCACCGTCTTCGAGCAGCACCCGCCGGACCACAACGTGCTCGCCCACGAGACCGGCCACGTCTTCGACCTGCCCGACCTCTACCACCGGCCCACCGACGGCAAGGGCGACTGGGACACCTACGTCGGCGACTGGGACGTCATGGGCAGCCAGTTCGGCCTGGCGCCGGACCTGTTCGGCTGGCACAAGTGGAAGCTGGGCTGGCTGGACGACCGGCAGGTGGTCTGCGTCCAGAGCGACCGGGTGGTGACCCTCGAACCGATGGCCGAGGTGCCCGTGCGCGGCGCCTCGCTCGGCACCCGGCTCGCCGTGATCAGGACCGGCGAGGGCAGCGCGGTGGCCGTCGAGGCGCGCGGCTCCACCGGCAACGACCTCTCGACCTGCGCCGAGGGCGTCCTGCTCTACCGGGTGCGCAACGAGACCCCGTCCGGCGGTGGCCCGGTCGAGGTGCTCGACACGCATCCGGACAGCGACGCCTGCTGGGAGCGCTCGGTCTACCCGCCGCTCGCGGACGCGCCGCTGCGCGTCGGTGAGACGTACTCCGTGCCCGGAGCGCACGCCACGATCGAGGTCGCGGACCGGACGCCCTCGGGGGCGTACACGGTCCGGATCACCACGGGCACCTGACCGGGCCTGTCGCCGGACCCTCACTGCACAACGAAGAAGCCCCCCGCTTCCGCGAGGGGCTTCTTCCGTCTGTGCGCCGCCAGGGACTCGAACCCCGGACCCGCTGATTAAGAGTCAGCTGCTCTAACCAACTGAGCTAGCGGCGCCTGCTGACGTCGTAGACCTTAGCACCCGGATCGGTGAGAGGAAAAATCGAAATACGAGGCGTCGGGGCGGGCGCCGAGCGGGCCACCCGGACACACGCCCACAGCAGCACGTCCGGCCCCGGAAGCCACGGCGTCCGGGTGTCCGGCGCCACCAGCCAGCGGGGCCCCGCGTACTTCTCGTCGCAGGTCAGGGGCGGGACCGTCACCGCGTCCCCGGTGCCGTGACAGAGCAGCGGGGGCACCTTCGTACCGCCGCCGTTCCGGCTCTGCGGGCCGCCGCCCCACTCCTCCCAGTCCAGCAGCGACGGCAGCCGCTGGGCCGTGCCCGGGGAGGCGAAGAGCAGCATCCGGCCCCGGTGCGCGGCGACCGGGCCCGAGCCCGGACCGTCCGCCCACAGGTGCTCCAGCATCCGGCGCCCGAACAGCGTCGGTACGTTCACCACGTCGAACGCCGTGCCGCACGGCAGGACCCCGGGCGCCGTCGGGCGCGACTCCCACTGGGCCAGGGCGCTGCGCGGGTACGCCGTCGCCCCGGCCAGCCACGCGGCACCGGCCGCCGTGACCTGGGCCGTCTGATTCCGCGCGGGCTCGCGCAGGGCCGAGAACAGGTCGGCCTCGTGGCCGGCGCGGAGGCAGGGTCCGTCGCCGTGGTGCAGGGTCGTTTCGTCGGGCAGCCATGCGGTCATGTGCACAGGTCTACCGGGAGTGATCAACCGGATTCCGAGAGTTGCCGGAAATCGGGACAGGGGAACCGCACGAGGGGTATGGTTCGCGCGGGCATATGCCGGTGGTGGTACCCGGGGCCCCATGACTACGGCTGCTGCGGCGCGTTCAGCAGGGTGCGGCCGAATTCGACCATCTTCTTCGCGTAGTCCTCGGTCCACTCCGCGCGCCGCGCGATGTCCGCCGTGGTGAGCCGGTCGAAACGGCGCGGGTCGGCCAGCTGGGCCGCCGCCATCGCCTGGAACTCGACCGCGCGGTCGGTCGCGGCGCGGAACGCCAGCGCCAGCTCCGTCGCCCGGCCCAGCAGCTCCTTCGGATCGTCCATCGACTCCAGGTCGAAGAAGTGCTCCGGGTCCGCGGCGGCGGCCGCCGGCTCGAAGAGCAGCGGTGCGGGGCGCAGCCGCCGCTGCTCGCCTTGTTCGGGTTGTGCCATGTGGTCTTCCTCCTCGGGCGGCCCGGACGGCCACCCTTCATTGTCCTGTCGGCCGCAAGGGTGCATAGGTCTGCGTCGCGAGGGCGTGCGCCGGCCCGGCCGCGCCCCCGGCGCACTCAACAACTCCAGCGCACCCGGTGTTCCGCCAGATGCGCCAGCACCGCGTGGTTCGCCTCCCAGCCGTCCGGGAACTTCACCGTGACGCCCAGCTGGACCGGCTCCGTCGACGGATGCTCGTCCAGCAGCTCCGCGACGCCCTCCCGGCAGACCACGACGCACGCGTGCCGGTGCCGGGACGCCAGCACGCACAGGCGGCCCGTCTCCAGGTGGAACGCGGTGGCGTCCGGCCGCCCCGACAGCGGGTGCAGCACCACCGTCACATCGAACTCGCGGCCCTGGAGCCGGTTCGCCGTATCCACCGCGACCCCCGTCACGCCCAGCTCCGCGAGCGCCGCCCGCACCGCCGCCGCCTGGTCGCGGTGGGCCGTGCCGACCGCCACCCGGTCCGCCGTCACCGGGGCCGGGTCCGGCGACCGCTCACTGGTGGCCGCCCCGCCCCGGTCCAGCAGCCGACGCACCACCAGGGCGACCGCCCGCACCGCCTCCGGGTCGGTGCGCGGGGTGCGCCGGGCCGGCAGTTCGAGCAGCCCCCAGCCGGACTCCGCCGCCTCGTCCAGCACCCGGTCCGCCGCCGACCCGTCCGACGCCACCCCGAAGGACAGTCGCCGGTCGCCGTGGTCCGTACCGCTGCGGAACGGGGTGTACGGGTAGAACGCGTCCGACACCAGCGGCGCGGCCGAGGCCGGGAGCCGCCAGGAGACCGGCAGCCGGTGCTGCGGCAGCTCCGGATTGTGCGCGAGCAGGGTGCTCACCGCACTGGCCGAAGGGTCGTAGCTCAGCCCCGCCCACTGGTCCGCGCCGACGATCGAGAACGGGTCCAACTGGCCCGGATCGCCCACGAACAGCGCCCGCTCGAAGAGCCCGGCCACGGCGAGCAGCGCGTCCGAGCGCATCTGGTACGCCTCGTCCACGATCGCGTGCCCCCACGGCTCCACGTTCTTCACATGGGCCCACTTCGCCGCCGTCGAGATGACCACGTCGAGCCCGGCCAGATCCGCCGCCTTCGCCGACTTCCGTACGTTCGCCAGGCCGTCGAGCACCTTGTCGTACGGATCGGAGTCGCTGCTGTGCAGCCGGCCCACCGGCAGCTCCGGGTCCTTCTCCGCGAGCCGCACCACCAGGTCGTCCACCTGGGCGTTCGTCTGGGCGACCACCATCAGCGGCCGGCCCGCCGCGGCCAGCTCCAGCGCCGCGCGCACCACGAGCGTCGACTTGCCGGCGCCCGGCGGGGAGTCCACCACGACGCCCCGGGCCGTGCCGTTCAGCGTGTCGTCCAGGATCTTCGCGGTGGCCAGGCCCGCCGCCGCGCCCGGGTCGAATACGGCCGTCACAACAGGTCCTCCGGGGTCACGGGATCGGGCAGCTCGGATGCTTCGAGGCCGCCCGGCGGACCGCCGTGGGTCCACGGGGTATCCTCCGCGTCCGGCAGCTGCGGTCCGCCGCGCTGGTCGTGCTCGAACAGGGTCCAGGCGATCCGGTCGCCCGGCTCCGGGACCGACCCGGGCGCCGGCTCCTTGCCGCGCCCCATCCGGTCCGTGATCCGCAGCACCAGCGAGAGCGCGCCGTCCTCGTCCGCCCCGTCCGCCGGGGTGTACGCCACGAACTCGGCGGTCTGCGGCTTGCCGTCCAGCGAGCGGTAGACCTTCACCCCCGCGCCCAGCTGCGGCCGCTCCTCGGTCCGGACCGTGACCAGCGGGCGCGGCGAGGGCCGCTTCGACTCGCTGTACGCCATCTCCACCGCGCTCACCTCGGCGAGGAACGCCTCACCGGCGAGCCGCCGGCCCGCCAGGACGAGCGGATCGTCCAGCGCCTCCTGCGCCTCCAGCTGCGCCTGGGCCGTCTCCCGGGCGGCCAGCTTGCGGGCGGCCGTCACCGCGTCGTCCCGGCGCGGCTGGGGCGGCTCGCCGGAGCGCACCCGGTCGCGGTGGGCGGTGAACGACCAGCGGTCCCGGGTCCAGCGGTCCTCGGTCCTGGACCCCTCGGGCAGCTCCCGCAGCAGGTCGAGACCCCGCCACACCGCGTCCCAGGTCGGCAGCAGCACCCCGGCGAGCAGCGCCCTGATCTCGCGCTCGGCCCCGGACAGCTCGGCCAGCCGGGCATCGGCGGCGAGCCCGTCCTCGGCCGCCGCGAACGAGGCGCGCGCCCGGTCGTACTTCTCGATCGCCGGGGCCAGCAGCCGGTTGTCGAAATCCGGGTCGGTGGCCGGGCCGGCCGGCGGGCACAGCAGCTGCCCCGCCTCGTCCCGGGCCAGCTCCGCCCGGAGCGCCGCCTCCGCGCCGGACTCGCCGGCCGGCGGGTCGATCCAGGCGAGCAGGGCCCCCAGATGCTGGTCCTCCAGATTCGACTGGCCGGTCGCCCAGTGCCGGTTCAGGAGATCGGTGCAGGCCAGCAGCAGCGAGGAGCCGGGGACCCGGGCCCGCTCCCCGTAATGCGTCAGCCAGCGGCCGAGGAGCGGGACCCGGGCGGGCGCCGGATACGGCGTGTCCGGGTCGTCCTCGGCGGTCCGCCGGAAGCGCATCGAGCGGCCGAGCAGCCGGACGAACTCGATGCCCGCCCGGCTCGGGACGACGATCTGCGCCGCGTCCACGCACAGCTCCGTCTCGACCTTGACCCGCTTCCCGGTCGCCGGATCGGTCTCGTTGCGCTCGGCGGGCTCGATGACGTCCGCGTACGCCTCGATGTGCGGCAGGACCGCCTCGGCCAGCTCGGCGAGGAACGCGAACCGCAGGTCCCGGTCGCGCGGCTGGGCGACGGCCAGCAGCCGGGGCGCCTCCCGGTCCGTGCCGACGAGCGCGCCGAGCGGGGCGCCCGCCTCGCCCGCCGTGGTCAGCGGCACCAGGACGAGCGGCCGGTCGGTCAGCCGGCGGTGGCGCACGGTGGCCGTCGGCCGCGCCCGGCCGCTCTCCACCGCCTCCAGCCGGGCCAGGGTGTTGATCAGCGACATGCGGCGCGCCCCTCCAGTGCCTCGGCGCGCAGGGCCGCCGCGCGGCGCAGGGCGGCGACCGCCGGATCGGCCGGGTCGCCCTCCTTGCCCGCGGCGGCCGCCAGCACCCCGGCGACCGTCGTCAGGCCGCCCAACTCGCCCCGCACCCCGCGCCCCAGCGCCTCCACGGCGCCCTCGGACCGCGCCCGGGCCCGGCAGTGGAAGGCCAGCTCGCAGGCGGACAGGCACTCCGGCGCATAGGCCGCGGCGACCGACTCGACCGCCGACTCCAGGTCCTCGGGGGAGCGCTCCGGGTCGAACGAGGCGCCCTCGGGGAGGGCGGCGGCGATCTCCTCGACGCGGGTGAGCCGGGTCAGCTGGCGGCGGGTGACGGCGCGCTGCTTGCGTACGTCCATGACGGAGGCGGCCGGCAGGTTCGAGAAGTCCTTCGGGCACACCAGCAGCACCCGGTGGCCCACCCGCGCCCCGTCCGTGACCTCCGCGACCCGTTCGAGGGCCAGTACGTACACCGCGGACTGGCGGGCGGCCGCGCCCACCTTCGCCGCGTCCGCCGAGCCGTCGATCATGGGGAACGACTTGATCTCGACGACCGTCCAGGTGCCGTCCGGATGCACCACGACCGCGTCCGGCTCCAGATAGGCGGGGGAGCCCGCCACCTCCAGGGCCAGCATCGGGTGGTCGAGCAGCGCCCAGCCCCCGGCCTCCGTCGCCTCGCGCAGCGCCAGCGCGGTCCTGGCCGCGCGGCCCTCGGGCCCGGCGGCGGTCAGATCGGGCGTCGCCACCTCGCGCGGCGGTTCACCGGAGCCGCCGAGCCGCTCGTGCAGCAGCCGCATCAGCTCCGTACCGCCGTCGGCCTTGACCCGGGCCTCGAAGGCGTTGCCCCGCATGAAGGCGAACTGGGACTGGCCGAACGGGGCCGGTGAGCCCAGCGCGGAGGCGAGCGCGCCCTTGTCGACCCCGGCCCCGTCGAGCAGGGCGCGGCGCTTGCAGCCCGGGTTCGCGGCGAGGGCGGCGAGCGCGCGGGCGTCCAGCGGGCGCGGGGCGACCGCCGGGCCTCTCAGCTCAGCGAGTCGCTGCCGCAGGGTCCCCGTCGGGGGTGCGTCCCGACCGGTCGGCGCCGTCGGCCCGGGCAGGCGGGCCGGCCGCTGCTGCCGCGTCGGATGGTTCTGCGGAGGAGGTCCGCTGGCCGGGGATTCGCTCACCCGCCGAAGTCTCGCACCCGGCACTGACATCCGGGGACTCCGTCGTCGCGGAAGACCGCGGGAACCAGGACAGGACGGCGGCCTTGACCCGGTCGGCGAGGCGCATCACGGGCCGGGCGAGCAGCGCCCCGACACCCATCACGGCGCAGCCGGCGACCGCGTCGAGCAGATAGTGGTTGGCGGTGCCCATCACGACGAACGTGGTGATCAGCGGGTACGCGATGCCCGCGGCGCGCAGCGCGGGGTGCTTGGCGTGGCGCCACAGCAGGATGCCGCACCACAGCGCCCACCCCACATGGAGGCTGGGCATCGCCGCGTACTGGTTGGTCATCCCGCCCATGCCGCGCGGGGCGCTCGCCTCCGTGCCCCACCAGCCGTACGAGCTGTACTGCGCCATCGTGTCCACGAAGCCGTGCTTCGCGTCCAGCAGCCTCGGCGGGCACGTCGGCATCAGCGTGAAGCCGATCAGACCGAGCATCGTGGAGGTCATCAGCCAGGTGCGGGCCCTGCGGTACGCGGCCGAGTGGCGGCGGAACATCCAGATCAGGACGGCCGGGGTGACCACGTAGTGCAGGGAGGCGTACGCGAAGTCGGACGGTATGCCTATGGAGGGGTGCGCCGTGAAGAGGCGGTTGAGCGGGTGCTCCGCGTTCAGGAAGAGCGCCTTCTCCACGCGCAGGATGCTCAGGCCGTGGTCCACGGCCGTGGACACGTCACCGCGTGCGAGCAGGCGGCCGCCGGAGTACGCCGCGTACACCAGGGCCAGGAGCGGCAGCTCGGTCCACCAGCGGGGCCGGTGGCGCGGAGCGGGCGCGGTGGTGGCGTGCGGCATCCGGAACTTCTCCATCATGTGTTCATGCGGCCGACTGCGGGCGTTCAACCGTACGGTGCGCGTCGGGCGCGTGTCCCCCGGGGTGTGGTCGGCACCCCTCAGCTGCGTCGATTCATCTGTGGTCAGTGGGACGCCGTCGCGGCCCCCCGGGTTGCCTCATGGGCAGATACGGGATGATGGGAACAAGGTCTCAGATTCCGCATCCCAGGTCCCAGCTTTTTCAGGGAGAACCCTTTTATGGCACCGCGCATCCTGCTCGCCCGGCACGGGCAGACGGAATGGTCCCTCAACGGCAGGCACACCGGCAGGACGGACATTCCGCTGCTCGACGCCGGACGCGAGGGGGCCAAGCTGCTCGGTGAGCGGCTGCACCGGGGGCCGTGGACGGAGCTCGACGGCCTGGAGGTGCGCACCAGCCCGCTCGTCCGGGCCGCCGAGACCTGCGAGCTGGCGGGCTTCGGCGACCGCGCCGAGCGGTGGGACGCGCTGATGGAGTGGGACTACGGGGCGTACGAGGGGATGACGCCGGCCGAGATCAAGGCGGGCCGTCCGGACTGGTTCATCTGGCGCGACGGGGTGCCGGAGGGCGAGAACACCGCCGAGGTGTCGGCCCGGGCCGACGAGATCGTGGAGTGGGCGCGCTCCGCCGACCGGGACGTCCTGGTCTTCGCCCATGGCCACATCCTCCGGGCGCTCGGCGCACGCTGGCTGGGCGAGGACATCGCCTTCGGCGCCCGCATCTGGCTGGCGCCGACGTCGCTGTCGGTGCTGGGGTGGGCGTACGGGGCCCCGGCGATCCAGAAATGGAACGACACGGGGCACCTTGAGCGGTGAGCCATGGGGTTCGGCCCGTCCGGGGCGCGGGGTTCCGTCCTCAAACGCCGGACGGGCTGGGGTCGGCCGGGCAGGCGGGCACGCTCGCGTAGCGGTCCAGGAAGTCGCGTACCGGGGAAGTCGCCCCCGTCCGGGGCCCCAGGGCCCCCACCGTGTCGTGGAGTATCGCGCGGATGCGGGAGGACTGGACCTCGTCCAGGAGGTCCAGGACCGCGTGGCCGGCCGCGGCCGCCTCCTCGGGGCGGCCCCCGCGGGCCAGGTCCCAGGTCAGCTCCGCGCGGTAGAGCGCGAGGTTCCGGGTGAAGTGGGAATCCTGGAGCCGGACCGCCCGCTCCGCGTGCCGCGCGGCCCTGGCCCAGTCGCCGAGCGCGGCCCAGCACTGGGCCTCCAGCATCTCCAGCTCCGCCTCGCGGAAGAAGCTCATCCACTCCGGGTCCGCCCCCGAAGGCCCCCGCGAGAACGCGGCATGCGCCCGCCCGAGCGCCCGCTCGCAGCCCGTACGGTCCCCGAGCCCCGCCCGGCCCCCCGCCTCCCGCAGCGCGAGCAGCGCCCGCAGCCGGGGCGAGCCCAGCGGCTCGGCGGCCCGCTGACCGGCCTCCGCCGCCCGCACCGCCTCACGCGGCCGCCCCGTGTCGCGGGCCAGGAAGGACACGTTGCAGAACGCGTGCGCCTCCAGCGCCGGATCACCGGCGACCCGCGCGGTGGCCAGCGCCTCCGCGTAATGCGAGCGGGCGTCCTCGAAGCGGCCCGAGTCATGGGCCAGCCAGCCCACCGAGATGGCCAGCTCACCGGCGCCGGAGTGCAGCCGGTCCGCCGTGGAGCGCCGGCTCACCGTCCCCGCGTCGAGCAGCGCGTAAGCCGCCCGCAGGGGCTGCGAGGCGCGCCGGTAGAGCCAGTCGCCGCCGTGCCGGTCGTCCAGCACCCGGATCTGCCGCACCGCCCGCTCGACGGCGCTCACCTCCGAATCGCCGACCCGGCGTTGCAGGGGCAGGGCGGCGGCCGGGCCGTTGAGGCCCAGCCCCAGGGAGACGGCCGCCACCGCGGTGGTGCCGCTCGTCATGAACACGCGACGCAGCACGTCGCTCTCCTCGTCGTCGCCACCGGGCTCCGGCGGCGGGGCAGTCGGGGGCGGGGCGTCCACCGCGGACCTGGCCGCCCGCCCGCGTACCGAAGCGCGGGGCGAGAAGCCCAGGTCCTCCAGGGTCGTCCCGGGGAACATGTGCAGGAAGACCCGCTCGTACGCGTAGTTGGGACAGCGGATCTCGCCGGACTCCACGCGCCCGATATAGCGGGCGTCGCACGCGACCTGCTCGCCGATCTCGCGAGCGGACCGGCGTACCGCGGCAGCGAACTCCCCGGCGGAGCGCGGACCGCGCAGCCGCCGGAAGGCGAGGTTGGGAACTGCCCGTGTCGACACCATGGCATGGCCCTCTCGGTGCGAGCCGGGCGACGTTTCCGGTGTCCCGGCGGAGCAAGAACGTACCCGCTGTGACGAGACGCACGCGGAGCGTTTCCGGATGAACCGGGCATCTCGTCCGCGATCCGCCATGAACTGCCACCCTTTGCGGCGGTGTCGCACCGTAGCCCTTGACGCCATCGGCGCGTTGGTCCCTGTGGAGACGGAATACGGCTCCGGCGATGAGAGGAGAGGTCCCTTGTTGCACACCGATCTGCCGAACGGCGGCACGGCGGCCGCCGACGAACCCTGTGACCTGGTGACCGTGCCGGCCCGGCAGGGCCTGGAGGCCGTGGACATCCTGCGCCGGGGCGCGGCGCGGGACGTCGTGGGCCCGGTCATCCACGACGGCACCTGCGACACCCTCGGTTTCCTGGTGCCGCCGGGCACCGCGCAGGGCTGGGACGTACCGGGCAGCGCCTGTACGCGGACCGACGGCCGGGGGCTGCGCATCCCCGCCGAGCCGCCGGTCTCCGGCAGCGGCTGGCTGCTGCCGCCCGCGGAGGACACCCCGGTCACCGACCCGGCCGTGCTGCGCGTCGCGCTCGACCAGGCGGCCCGGCTCATCGAGGCCGCCGACAACTGCCGCTGAGCCGCACCGTCCCGGCGCACCGATAATGGCCGGACGGCGGGCCGCGCGGATCGGCCCGTCCCGGACACGGTGAGCAGTGGGCAGGGGCGAGAAGCAGTGGCACGTCGAGGAGCGGCCGGCGACCGCAAGGGGCGCGCGGGCCGCGCGGCCCCGGAGAGCAACGTCTCCGAACCCGTGGAGGGCGGTCTCGCCGAACTCGTGCCCGACCGGGAGCGCCGGCGTGCCTGGACCCTGACGATCGACGGGGCCCCGCAGTCGCACGTCGACCTGGACGAACCGACGTACCTCTCCTTCGAGTACCAGCGCCGCATCGGCCACATCGCGGACCTCGTCGCGCCCGCCGGGCAGCCGCTGCACGTCGTGCACCTGGGCGGCGGGGCGTTCACGCTCGCCCGGTACATCGCCGCCACCCGCCCCCGGTCCACCCAGCAGATCATCGAGGTCGACGCGGCGCTCGTGCGGCTGGTCCGCCGCGAACTGCCGCTGGACCCGCAGGCCAGGATCCGGGTCAGGTCCACCGACGCCCGCGCGGGGCTCGGCAGGATCCAGGACGGCTGGGCCGACCTCGTCATCGCGGACGTCTTCAGCGGCGCCCGCACCCCGGCGCACCTGACCAGCACCGAATTCCTCGCCGAGGTGCGCAGGGTCCTGAAGCCCGGCGGGAGTTACGTCGCCAACCTCGCGGACGGGCCGCCGCTGGCCCATCTGCGCGCCCAGATCGCCACCGCCGCCACGGTCTTCCCCGAACTCGCGCTCGCCGCCGACCCCACGGTGTGGCGGGGCCGCCGCTTCGGCAACGCCGTCCTGCTCGCCTCCGACACCGCGTTGGAGATCGCCCAGCTGACCCGCCGGGTCGCGACCGACCCGCACCCCGGACGCGTCGAACACGGCCGCGCCCTCGCGGACTTCACCGGCGGCGCGGCCCCGGTGCACGACGCGGACGCCCGCCCGTCACCGCCGCCGCCCCCGGACGCCTTCCGCTGACCTCTTCTCCGTACGAGCTACGAGTTGACGATGTCCACCTGCGGCGCGTGGTCGTTCCAGGTGCAGAAGACGGAGACCGTCGTGCCGTCGTCCCGGGCGAAGTTGACCCGTATCCACGTCGTGTTGGACCACACCCGCATCGACCAGCCCGGTTCCGGGGTCGCCGAGACCAGCTCCGCCGAGGCGGCCCCGATCTCGAAGACGACCCGGCCGCCGTCGGTCGCGTAACTCCGGGCGTGCCCGGCCGCGGCGGTCGTCCCGGACGCCGGGCGCGGGGTGTTGGGCGCCGGGGTGCGGGACGGGGACGGCTTACGGGAAGCGGGCGCGGACGGCTTCGCGGTGGTGGCCCGGGGGCTGGGGGACGGCGAGGCCGAGGGGGCCGGGCGGTGCGTCGAGGACGTCAGGGGCTCCGTGCTCGGCGCCGCGACCGGCACCGCGCGCGGCGGGTCGTACACCGTGCCCGCGAGCACGGAGTGGACACCCCACCACGAGACCGTGACCGCCGCGCCGGTGGCGAGCGACCACGCCAGCGCGTGTACCAGACCTCGTTGCATCATCAACATCCTGCACCACGAACCAGGTGGACATGACACCCGGGCAGACCGGATGGCGTACGGTGCCGCCCATGCCCAGTGTGCTCGTGGTCGAGGACGACCAGTTTGTACGTTCCGCCCTCATCCGGCACCTGACGGAGGCCGGTCACACCGTACGGAGCGTCGGTACCGCGCTCGAAGCCTTGCGCGAAGTCGCCCACTTCCGCTTCGACGTGGTCATTCTCGATCTCGGGCTGCCCGATCTCGACGGATCCGAGGCCCTGAAGATGCTGCGCGGCATCACCGACGTGCCCGTCATCATCGCGACCGCCCGCGACGACGAGAGCGAGATCGTCCGGCTCCTCAACGACGGCGCCGACGACTACCTCACCAAGCCGTTCTCCGTGGAGCACCTGTCGGCCCGGATGGCCGCCGTGCTCCGCCGGGCCCGGGCCGCCGGCGGCGAGGCGCCGCCGCCGCGCGTCATCCAGGTCGGCGGGCTCTGCGTCGACCCGCTGCGCCGGCAGGCCGAACTCGACGGCACCGCACTCGACCTCACCCGCCGCGAGTTCGACCTGCTGGCCTTCCTCGCCGGGCGCCCCGGCGTCGTCGTGCCCCGCCGGGAACTCCTCGCCGAGGTCTGGCAGCAGTCCTACGGCGACGACCAGACCATCGACGTCCACCTCTCCTGGCTCCGCCGCAAGCTGGGCGAAACGGCCGCCCGGCCGCGCTATCTGCACACCCTGCGCGGCGTCGGCGTGAAGCTCCAGCCCCCGGCGCCGGAGCAGCCGGCATGAGATGGGCGCTGGTCAAGGTCTGCCTGGCCGTCACCGCCATGGTCGTCATCGCCTTCGCCGTGCCCCTGGGGCTCGTCGTCAAGGAGATGGCCCGCGACCGCGCGTTCTCCGACGCCGAACGGCAGGCCGCGACGATCGGGCCGACGCTCTCCATCACCACGGACCGGACCCAGCTGGAGAAGGCCGTCCTCACCACCGAACCGGGCGCCGCCGGGCGGATGGCCGTCCACGTCCCCGCCTCCGGCGAGCCCGACGGCATCGCGGTCGACATCGGCAAGGGCCGCGCCGCCCGCGAGGAGCTGGAGGCCGTACGCGTCTCGGGGCGCGCCACGATCACCGGGGTCGCCGGCGGCTCCGTGCTGCTCCAGCCGACCGCGGTGGGGCCCAGGGACGTCGCGGTGGTCGAGGTGTTCGTGCCCGAGGCCGCCGTGTCCCACGGGGTCACCACCGCCTGGCTGACGCTGGCCGCCGTCGGCGTCGCGCTGATCGTCGGCTCGGTCGCCGTGGCCGACCGCCTCGGCATCCGCATGGTCGGTCCCGCCCGCCGCCTCGCGGGCGCCGCCCACGACCTGGGGGAGGGGCGGCTCGGCACCCGCGTCCCCGAGGAGGGCCCCGACGAACTGCGCTCCGCGGCCGTCGCGTTCAACTCCATGGCCGACCAGGTCGTCCAGCTCCTCGCCAACGAACGCGAACTGGCCGCCGACCTCTCGCACCGGCTGCGCACGCCGCTCACCGTCCTCCGGCTGAACGCCGCCTCGCTCGGCGAGGGCCCCGCGGCCGAGCAGACCCGGGCGGCCGTCGAACAGCTGGAGCGCGAGGTCGACACGATCATCCGGACCGCCCGCGAGCAGCGCCCCCAGACCCAGCCGGGCGGCCCGGGCGCGGGCTGCGACGCCTCCGAGGTGATCCGCGAGCGGATGGCCTTCTGGTCCGCGCTGGCCGAGGACGAGGGCCGCGAGGTGCGCCTCGCCGGGGTGGACCGCACGGTACGCATCCCGGTCGCCCGGCCCGAACTGGCGGCCGCACTCGACGCCTTGCTCGGCAACGTCTTCCGGCACACCCCGGAGGGCACCGCCTTCGCGGTCGACGTGCACCACAGCGGTGACGCGGTGATCGTGCTGGTCTCGGACGCGGGCGGCGGGATCGCCGACCCGAAGGCGGCCCTGGCGCGCGGCGGGGCCCGGGACGCGGTGGGCTCGACCGGGCTCGGGCTCGACATCGTGCGCCGGGTCGCCGAGTCCACCGGGGGTGACGTGCGCATCGGCCGCTCGGTGCTGGGCGGCACGGAGGTCCGGGTCTGGATCGGGCTCGACGGACAGCGCCCGCAGGGCGGCGGACGGGGCCACCGGGTGGGCCGGCAGCGCCGCCGCCGGGGCGCGTCCCGCCCGAACCTTTAGCCCGGCCGATGCGCTCCTTAAGGCAGTCCTAAGAACCTCAACCCCGGTCCGCCTCGCCCCATTTGCCCGTTCCGCGGCCGCTAGCGTGCTCCCGCATCCCCCACTCCCGTACGACGAGGCAGGAACGCGATGGGCACCAGTACGCACCGGCGCACGATGGGCACCAGGACCAAGGTGATCGGCTCGGTCGTCGCCGCGGCGGTGATCGGCGGGACGGTGTTCGCCCTCACCGGGACGGCGCAGGCATCGGCGGTCGGCGCCGCGTACACCCGTACCAGCGGCTGGACCGGCGGCTACACCGGGCAGTACGTCGTCACCAACGACACCGGCTCGGCCAAGACCGACTGGACCCTCGAGTTCGACCTCCCGGCGGGCACGAGGCTCAGCTCGCTGTGGAACGGCGAGCAGACCGTCAGCGGCAACCACGTCACCGTCCGCCCCGCGAGCTGGAACAAGCAGCTGGCCGCCGGACAGTCCGTCACCGTCGGCTTCGTCGCCGCCTCCGACGGCACCGCGGCCGACCCCACCGGCTGCCTGATCGACGGCGCCAAGTGCTCCGTGGACCCCGGCGCCACCCCCGAACCCAGCGGCCGCCCGACCGAAACGGCCACCCCCACCCCCTCGGCCACCCCCACCGAGAAGCCCACCGGGACGGCGACCCCGACGCCGACGCCCACCCCCACCCCCACGAAGACCGACGACGGCGGCGGCACCGCGAGCGGCGCCCGCTTCGCCCCGTACGTGGACACCTCGCTCTACCCCGCGTACGACCTGGTCGACACCGCGAACAAGACCGGCGTCAAGCAGTTCAACCTCGCCTTCATCACCTCCGGCGGCAGCTGCGCCCCGCTCTGGGGCGGGGTCACCGGCCTCGGCGACGACCAGGTCGCCTCCCAGATCGGCGCCCTGCGCGCGGCCGGCGGCGACGTCCGGGTCTCCTTCGGTGGGGCCGCGGGGTCCGAACTGGCCCTGCGCTGCACCTCGGCCGCCGACCTCGCCGCCGCGTACGGCAAGGTCGTCGACGCGTACAAGCTGACCAAGGTCGACTTCGACATCGAGGGCGGCGCGCTCCCCGACACGGCCGCCAACACCCGCCGCTCGCAGGCCATCGCGCAGCTCCAGAAGGCGCACCCCGGCCTGGACGTGTCCTTCACGCTCCCCGTGATGCCCGAGGGCCTGACCCAGCCCGGCGTCGACCTGATCGCGGACGCGAAGAAGAACGGTGTGGACGTCGGCGCCGTCAACATCATGGCGATGGACTACGGCGCCTCCTACAGCGGCGACATGGGCACGTACGCCATCCAGGCCGCCACCGCCACGCAGGCCCAGATCAAGGGCGTGCTCGGGCTCTCCGACGCCGACGCGTGGAAGGCCGTCGCCGTCACCCCGATGATCGGCGTCAACGACGTCAGCACCGAGGTCTTCAAGGTCGAGGACGCCACCCAGCTCGTCGCCTTCGCGAAGGAGAAGGGCCTCGCCTGGCTCGCGATGTGGTCGGGCACCCGGGACAAGGAGTGCGCGGGCGGCGCCAAGCCCACCGCGGACGCCTCGTGCAGCTCGATCACCCAGGAACCGCTCGCCTTCACCAAGGCGTTCGGCGCCTACAAGTAGGACCACCGAGGACCACACCCCCTCCGCGCACCCCGGCCCGGCCCCCCTTTCCCCCACCCCCGGCCGGGGTGCGCGCCCCACTGCCCCCGGCCGGGTCGAGCACCCCCCTTCCTCCCGGCCGGGGGCGCACTCCTGTCCGCGATCCGCTACCCGCGCGCCCGGTTCACCGCCGACAGCACCGCCGCCACGGACGCGGCCACGCCCGAGGCGTCCCGGCCCGCGCCCCAGCGCTCCTCGCCGCCGACCCGGCAGCGGGCGTACGCGGTCGTCGTCCCGGCGCCGTCCGGGTGCTGCTCCGACAGTTCGAGGACGGCCGCCTCCACCCCGGCCGCCGCCAGCGCGTCCGCGAACGCCGTGACCGGGCCGGTGCCCGTCCCCTCGTAATCGCCCTCCCGGTCGTCCACGCGCAGCGTGCAGACGAAGCGGTGCTCTCCGGCCGGGCCGGTCTGCGCCGACCAGGAGGCGAGGGCGACCCCGCCGTCCCGCCCGGGGACCAGATACGCGGCCTCGAAGAGGTTCCACAGGTCCTTCCCGGTGGCCTCGGCGCCGCTGTCGTCGGTCGCCTCCTGGACCGTACGGGAGAACTCCGCCCGCATCCCGGCCGGCAGGTCCACCCCGTGGCCGGTGCGCAGCAGATGGGCGATGCCGCCCTTGCCCGACTGCGAGTTGACCCGGATGACGGCCTCGTACGTACGCCCCACGTCGGCCGGGTCGATCGGCAGGTACGGCACCTCCCACAGCTCCGACGCGCTGTCCGCGCGGCGGGCGAACCCCTTGCTGATGGCGTCCTGGTGGGTGCCGGAGAACGCGGTGTAGACCAGGTCCCCGCCGTACGGATGGCGCGGCGGCACCGGCAGCCGGTTGCAGTGCTCGACCGTGCGGCGGATCTCGTCGATGTCCGAGAAGTCGATCATCGGGTCGACGCCCTGGGCGTGCAGGTTGAGCGCCAGGTTGACCAGGTCCACGTTGCCGGTGCGCTCCCCGTTGCCGAACAGGCAGCCCTCCACCCGCTGGGCGCCCGCCAGCACCGCCAGCTCCGCGCAGGCCACGCCCGTGCCCCGGTCGTTGTGCGGGTGCACGGAGAGGATCACCGCGTCCCGCCGGGCCAGGTGGCGGTGCATGTACTCGATCTGGTCCGCGTAGACGTTGGGCGTGGCGATCTCCACGGTGGCCGGCAGGTTGTGGACGACCGGCCGGTCCGGCGAGGCGTCCCACAGCTCGGTCAGGCTGTCGCAGATCTCCAGGATGTAGTCGGGCTCGGTCAGGTTGAAGACCTCGGGCGAGAACTGGAACCGGATGTCGGCGCCCGGCCTGGCCCGCGCCAGCCGGTCCATCCGCCGGGCCGCGTCGAGCACCACGCCGTGCACCTCGGCCCGGTCGCGGCCGAGGACCACCTCGCGCCAGACGGGGGCGGTCGCGATGTAGAGGTGGACGACGACGCGGTCCAGGCCCGCCACGGACGCGAAGGTCCGGTCGATCAGGTCCGGCTTGGCGGGCGTGAAGACGACCACGGTGACGTCGTCGGGGACCGCCCCGCTCGTGGCCAGGTGGCGTACGAAGTCGAAGTCGGTGCGGCTCGCGGACGGGTAGCCGACCTCGATCTCCTTGAAGCCCATCGCCACCAGCAGGTCGAACATCCGCCGCTTGCGCGGGGTGTCCATCGGCTCCGCCAGCGCCTGGTTGCCGTCCCGCAGGTCGACCGGCACCCACAGCGGGGCGCGTTCGATACGGGCCTGCGGCCAGCTCCGCCCGGTCAGCGGGACCGCGACCCGGTCGAACGCGGAGCGGTAGCGGTGCGAGGGCATGGAGCTGGAGCGTTGCCGGTTCCAGCGGGGGGCCGCCCGGGGGACCGGGCCGCGGGGCGTGCAGATGGTCGGGAAGCTGTGCATCGGGGACCGGGCGTCGGACGTGGCCGCGGACATGGACTCGGGCATGAACGGTGTCTCTTCTCGCATCGCCGGATGCGACCGGCCCAGCACGGCACCCCGCGGCGGGGTGCCGATCGCTTCAGGCCCCGCCGCGGCAGCCGAGAAGGAGGAGACCGCGGTACGTCATGGGCGGTACAGTAACCAGAAGCCAACCCCTCAGACAACCTGACAGGTGAACGACGTGTCCCCGCTCGGCCCCCTCCGCCCCAGCCCCCTCGTAGAACAGGCGACCAGCCATCTGCGCACGCAGATCACCGAGGGGCACTGGCCGGTCGGCACGAAGCTCCCCGGCGAGACGACCCTCGCCCGCGAGCTGGGCGTGGGCCGCTCCACGGTCCGCGAGGCGGTCCGTACGCTCGCCACGCTCGGACTCCTCCAGTCCCGCCAGGGCGCCGGCGTCTTCGTCGTCGCGGACCACGTCACGGAGGAGTGGCCGGTACGGCTGCGCCGGGCGTCGGTCACCGACGTCTACGAGGTCCGCATGCTCATCGAGGTCCAGGCCGCCCGCCTCGCCGCCCGCCGCCGCACCGACGAGGACCTGACCGCCCTCGACGCGGCGCTCACGGCCCGGCTGAGGGCGGGCGAGGGCGTGGACGACGCGGACTTCGTGGACGCGGACATCGCGGTGCACCGGGCGGTCGTGGCCGCCGCGCACAACCCGGTCCTCACCGACCTCTTCGCCGAGTTCGTCCCGGCCCTCCGCCAGGCCCTCATCGACCTCGTGGACCTGCTCGGCCTCCGCCGCCAGGACCCCCACCACGGCCACCCGGGCCACCACGCCCTGGTCACCGCCGTCGTCGCGGGCGATCCGGAGGCGGCGGCGCGCGCGGCGCAGGAGGAGCTGGAGTCCACGCTGTCCCGGCTGCGCGGGGCCTGACGCCGGAGCGCTCCCCTCCCGCCACCATCCGGACCCCGGCTTCGGGCAAAGAACGCGCGGGTCCGGATCCGCGCCCCCTCCGCGCCATGGCCCGTTCACTTCCCGGCGGGGCCCCCGGGGCTCCGGCGGACTGTTTCCGGCCCGTGCCGGAAAACCGGCGTCGCAGCCTGTTTTCCGCCGGGGGTCAATCAAGATCCATTGTCAACCCGCCCCCCACCTGCGGGAATTCGGAATCGCGAGCCACGCCGCAACGCCGCGCACCGCTTTGGCAAGCCTTCGGCCGGACACGGTCTCGTGACTTGCAGGACACGCTCGCGCAACGGAAGCGTCTTCAACTCTTGACACCCACCCCCCGAAGGCAGCAATCTTCCGACATCGACGCATGGGAGCGCTCCCACATCACACGAGGATTTCTCGGGTGAACGGCACTGCCCGTGTACTCCCCCAAACCCATCCGGCACCCGCACTCACCAGCGCGTATGCCACGCAGTGAGCCAGTCCCACCCTGGAACAAGGAGTAGTGGAATGCGTATCACCCGCACCGTCGCCGGCCGCGGCCGCAGAGTCGCGGTCCTGGCCACCACGGGCCTGACCGCTTCGGCGCTGCTGCTGACCGGCTGCAGCAGCGACGACTCCGATTCGAACGAGTCCTCCGGCGCCAACGGGAAGATCACGCTGACCGTCGCCGACTTCGGCCAGTTCGGCTACAAGGAAGCCGGTCTCTTCGCCAAGTACCACGAGCTGCACCCGAACATCACGGTGAAGGAAGACACCACCGCCGATGAGAAGGTCTACTACCCGAAGCTGCTCCAGCAGCTGAACTCGGGCAGCGGCCTCGCCGACGTCCAGGGTCTTGAGGTCGGCCGCATCAAGGAGCTCGTCGACACCAAGGCGGACCAGTTCGCCGACCTGAGCAAGGTCATCGACGTCAACGAGTTCGTGTCGTGGAAGGAGAAGCAGGCCACCACGGCCGACGGCAAGGTGATCGGCGCGGGCACCGACATCGGCCCGATGTCGCTCTGCTACAACACCGAGCTGTTCAAGAAGGCCGGTCTGCCGACCGACCGCAAGGAGGTCGCCGCCAAGATCTCCGGCGGCTGGGAGGACTACCTCAAGCTCGGTGAGGAGTACAAGAAGAAGGCCCCCGCGGGCACGTACTTCATGGACTCCGCCAGCGCCATGTACAACGCCGTCGTCAGCTCCAACGCGAAGCAGTACTACGACGAGAGCGGCAAGGCGATCTACAAGGACAGCCCCAGCGTCCAGCAGGGCTGGAACCTGGCGGCCGAGGCCGCGGACAAGAAGCTGACCCAGGGCCTCGCCCAGTTCAGCGACCCGTGGAAGGCCGCGCTCCGCAAGAGCACCATGGCCACCGTGGTCTGCCCCGCCTGGATGGCCGGCCAGATCTCCGTGAACGCCGGTGACGCCAACAAGGGCAAGTGGGACATCACCACCGCCCCCGGTTCCACCGCGGCCAACTGGGGCGGCTCCTTCCTCGGCGTCCCGAAGTCCGGCAAGAACGTCGACGAGGCCGCCAAGCTCGTCAAGTGGCTGACCGCCCCCGAGCAGCAGGCCGCCGTCTTCAAGGCGATCGGTTCCTTCCCGTCCAACAAGGGCGCGTACGAGCTGGCCGACGTGAAGTCCGCGACCCTGCCGTACTTCAACGACGCCCCGATCGGCCAGATCTACGCCGACGAGGCCAAGTCGATCCCCGAGACGATCCTCGGCCCGAAGGACGCGGCCATCAAGGACACCATCTCCACCCAGATCAACAACATGGAGCAGCGCGGCACCAAGCCGGCCGACGCGTGGGAGGCGGCGACCAAGTCGATCGACAAGGTGATCGGCTGACGTTCGCCAGGGCGTGTCCGGCCTCCTGATCCGCCGGACCCGCCCGGGCGCGGGCGGCCCCTCCCCGGGCCGCCCGCACCCGCGTGTTCCTGAGGGGTGCGGCGCAACGGCCCAGCCATCCCCGTACCCGGGTAACTCAAGCAAATCCAGGGAAGGACTCCCGCTCGTGGCCACCTCGACTCCCACCCGGGACGCATACGCGCCGCCACCCCGCGGCTCCCAGCACAAACCGGTGGACGCCCGCCGGCAGACCTGGCGCAGCCGGATCTGGCGGTTCGACGACAAGGCGTCCCCGTACGCCTACATAGCCCCGTTCTTCCTCGTCTTCGGCGCCTTCGGGCTCTACCCGCTGCTCTACACCGGCTGGATCGCCCTGCACCGGGTCGAGATGACCGGCATGGACCAGATGGAGTGGGTCGGCTGGGAGAACTTCGACAAGATCCTGCACGACGCCGAGTTCTGGACGGCCGTCAGCAACACCTTCCTGATCGGCGTCATCTCGGTCGTCCCGCAGCTGCTCGTCGCGCTCGGCCTGGCCCACCTGCTCAACTACAAGCTGCGGGCCAGCACCTTCTGGCGCACGGTCATCCTCACTCCGTACGCGACCTCCGTGGCCTCCGCCGCCCTCGTCTTCGCCCTGGTCTTCCGGGCCGACGGCGGTCTGCTCAACTGGGTGCTGCACTTCGTCGGCCTCGGCGACACGAACTGGGCCAACGGCCACTGGACGTCCAAGATCGCCATCGCGGTCATCGTGATCTGGCGCTGGACCGGCTACAACGCCCTGATCTACCTGGCCGCCATGCAGGCCGTGCCGTCCGACCTGTACGAGGCCGCCTCGCTCGACGGCGCCTCGCGCTGGCAGCAGTTCCGCAAGGTGACCATCCCGTCGCTGCGGCCCACGATCCTCTTCACGATCGTTATCTCGACCATCGGATCGATGCAGCTGTTCGGTGAGCCCCTGCTGCTCGAAGGCGGCACCCTCGGCCAGACCGGCGGCAACGAGAATCAGTACGAGACCCTCAGCGTCTACCTCTACAACTACGGCTGGAACCTGGGGCACCTCGGTCCGGCCGCCGCAGTGGCCTGGGCGATGCTCGCCCTCCTGCTGATCATCGCCGCGGTCAACTGGCTCATCGGCCGCTTCGTACGCAAATCCGCGGTCTGACCGGGAGCGATATCCAATGACCCTCACCAGCCCCACCAAAGTCTCGGAGCCCGGCCTCCCGGCGCGTTCCGTCCACCGCGCACCGAAGCGGCCCAGCCGCTTCCGGCCCGGTGCCGGGCAGCAGCTGAAGGGCGGCCCGTTCGCTTACGCCGCCCTGGCCGTCATCGGCATCGGCTCGCTGCTGCCGCTGTACTGGACCCTCGTGGCCGCGTCCCACACCCAGGACGAGGTGCTGGCCACCACCCCGCCGTTCCTGCCGGGCGGACGCCTCATCCACAACCTCGACGCCGCGTGGAACCAGGCCCACCTGGGCAAGGCGATCGTCAACAGCGTCATCGTGTCCGGCTGCATCACCGTGGCGACGCTCTTCTTCTGCACCCTGGCCGGCTACGCCTTCGCCAAGATGCGCTTCCGCGGCCGGAACATCCTGATGACCGGCGTCATCCTGACCCTGACGATCCCGCCGCAGCTCAGCGTCGTCCCGCTGTTCATGATGATGTCCGACATCGGCTGGGGCGGGGACCTGGAAGCGGTGATCTTCCCGACCCTGGTCAGCGCCTTCGGTGTGTTCTTCATGCGCCAGTACCTCATGGAGGCGCTGCCGTACGAGCTGATCGAGGCCGCCAAGATCGACGGCGCGAACAACTTCCGCATCGTGCTGAGCGTGGTGCTGCCGGTGGCCCGCCCCGCGATGATGGTGCTCGGCATGCTCACCTTCGTCCAGGCGTGGAACGACTTCTTCTGGCCCTACCTCGCCCTGAGCCAGGAGAACCCCACCCTTCAGGTGGCCCTCGGCCAGCTCAGTGCCTCGTACACCCCCGACACGAGCATCGTGATGGCCGGCGCGCTGATCAGCACCCTGCCGCTGCTCGTGGTGTTCGTGATCTTCGGCAAGCAGATCGTCGGCGGCATCATGTCCGGTGCCGTCAAGGGCTGACCACCCGCTCGCCGCTTCTCCGTCACGGAGCCGTACGGTCCCGACCGCCCCGTGGACCGTACGGGCTCCGTAGCCCCACCCGTCAACGCCCCTGTCCTTCACACCCCCTGGGAGCGCTCCCGCATGACTGCCGTACGACCTGACATCGCCCCGAAGCCGGCGCCCGAGGCCACCACCACGTTCCCCACGGGCTTCGTCTGGGGAGCGGCCACCGCCGCCTACCAGGTCGAGGGTGCCGCCGCCGAGGACGGGCGCACGCCCTCCATCTGGGACACCTTCAGCCGTACCCCCGGCAAGGTCCGCAACGGCGACACCGGCGACATCGCCGCCGACCACTACCACCGGTACCGCGACGACGTGGCCCTGATGAAGCAGCTGGGGCTGAAGGCGTACCGCTTCTCCATCTCCTGGTCCCGGGTCCAGCCCACCGGCCGCGGCCCCGCCGTCCAGCGCGGGCTCGACTTCTACCGCAAGCTCGTCGACGAGCTGCTCGAGGCCGGGATCAAGCCCGTCGCCACCCTCTACCACTGGGACCTGCCGCAGGAGCTGGAGGACGCGGGCGGCTGGCCGGAGCGCGCCACCGCCGAGCGGTTCGCGGACTACACCGCGATCATGGCCGGCGCCCTCGGCGACCGCGTCGGTACGTGGACCACCTTCAACGAGCCGTGGTGCTCGGCCTTCCTCGGCTACGGCTCCGGGGTGCACGCCCCCGGCCGCACCGAGGCGGCCTCCGCCCTCCGGGCGGCCCACCACCTCAACCTCGCCCATGGCCGGGCGATCGAGGTTCTGCGCGGGCAACTCCCCGCTGCCGCGCAGACCTCGGTCACCCTCAATCTCCACCAGGTCCGCCCGCTGACGCCGAGCCCCGAGGACGCGGACGCCGCCCGCCGCATCGACGCGGTCGGCAACCGGGTCTTCACCGGCCCGATGCTGCACGGCGCCTACCCGGAGGACCTGCTCACGGACACCGCGCACATCGTGGACTGGTCGAAGCTGGTCCAGGACGGCGACCTGGAGGCCATCGCGCGCCCGGTCGACGTCCTCGGCATCAACTACTACACGCCGACCCTGGTCTCCACGCCCGCCGAGGGCGCGGGGGACACCCGCAACGACGGCCACGGCGCGAGCGACTACTCGCCCTGGCCCGGCTCCGAGCACGTCGCCTTCCACCTCGCCGACGGCAAGCCGACCACCGCCATGAACTGGTCCATCGACCCCAACGGGCTCTACAACCTGCTCATGGACGTCACCCGTGAGCACCCCGGTATCCCGCTCATGGTCACCGAGAACGGTGCCGCCTTCGACGACTACGTCTCGCCCGAGGGCCGGGTCCAGGACCCCGAGCGCATCGCCTACCTGCACGGCCACCTCGACGCCGTGCGGCGCGCGGTGGCCGACGGCGCGGACGTGCGCGGCTACTTCCTCTGGTCGCTGATGGACAACTTCGAGTGGGCGTACGGCTATTCGAAGCGGTTCGGCGCGGTGTACGTCGACTACGCCACCCAGCGCCGCATCCCGAAGGCGAGTGCCCACTGGTACGCCGACGTGATCCGCCGCCACGGCCTCCCGCCGCTGGAGGACCGCGCCTGATCGCGTCCCCAGCCTCCTCCCGAGACCCGGCATCCGTGCCGGGTCTCGGCCCATTCGCCCCCCGGCCTGTGCGTTCCGCTTGACCACGCGCGTAGAGTGGGAGCGCTCCCATAAATGGAGCGGGGGAGCGGCCGACCGGTCCCGCAGAGTGTCAAGGGAACCAACGCCAGGACTTGGTTTGGTTATCCGACTGTGAGAAATTGACCGCGAACGGGAGGCAGCCATGACGGCAGCGCGAGTACGGAGCGGGGGCCGGCCCACGCTCGAAGAGGTCGCGGCGCGGGCGGGGGTCGGGCGGGGCACGGCCTCGCGCGTCATCAACGGATCGCCCCGGGTCAGCGCCCACACCAGGGAGGCGGTCGAGGCCGCCGTCGCCGAACTGGGTTACGTGCCCAACCGCGCGGCCCGCGCGCTGGCCGGCAACCGCACGGACGCCATCGCGCTCGTCGTGCCCGAGTCGGAGAGCCGCTTCTTCGCGGAGCCGTACTTCTCCGACATCGTGCGCGGGGTCGGCGCCGCCCTCGCCGACACGGAGATGCAGCTGCTGCTCACCCTCGTCGGCAGCGACCGCGAGCGCCGCCGGCTCGCGCAGTACCTCACCGCGCACCGCGTGGACGGCGTGCTGCTGGTCTCCGTGCACGCCGACGACCCGCTGCCCGACCTGCTCGAACAGCTCGGCATGCCCGCCGTGATGAACGGGCGCAGATCCGCCGCCGAGCCCCTTTCCTCCGTCGACTCGGACAACTTCGAGGGCGCCCGCAGCGCCGTGGAACACCTCGCGTCGCGCGGCCGCCGCTCCATCGCCACGATCACCGGCCGGCTCGACGTCTACGCCTCCCAGAGCCGCCTGGACGGATACCGCCAGGCCGTCCGCGACGCGGGCCTGGAGCCCGACGAGCGGCTGATCGCCCCCGCCGACTTCTCCGAGGAGGGCGGCGCCCAGGCCATGCGCGACCTGCTCGCCCGCCGCCCCGACGTGGACGCCGTCTTCGCCGCGTCCGACGTGATGGCCGCCGGCGCCCGCCAGGTGCTGCGCGAGGCCGGCCGCCGCATCCCGGACGACGTCGCCCTCATCGGCTTCGACGACTCGGCCGTGGCCCGCCACATGGACCCGGCCCTCACCAGCGTGCGCCAGCCGATCGAGGAGATGGGCCGCACGATGACCCGGGTGCTGCTCGACATGATCGCGGGGGAGAACGCGGACCGGGCGCAGATCGTGCTGCCGACCGAGCTGGTGGTCCGCGACTCGTCGTGAGCCCGGCTTGCCGCAACTCGGTTTCCCCGGGGCCCACTTCGAGTAGCTTCGGAGGTGTGGACCCTTCTCTGACCGCTCTGATCGTCGCCGTGGTGGGGGTGGCGGGCACCCTGGTGTCCGGCGTGATGGCGCACCGCGGCGCGCTGCGGGCCAAGACGGTGGAGCTCGACCGTGCGGAGCGGCTGCGCCGGGAGGAGCTGCTGGCGGACGAGCGCCGCGAGAACCTTGCCGTACGGCGCGCCTCGTACGCGGTGTTCAACCAGCGCCTGCGGCAGTTCCACTCCGTCCTGTCGAAGGACTACTTCGCCCTCGCCGCCGGGGAGGCGCGCCCCGAACGGAGCCAGGAGCGGGAGGAGCCCCGCCGCGTCCTGCGCGATGTGTACGCCGAGGCGCAGATGGTCATCGGCGACGAGGTGCTGACCGTGGCGGGCGGCGTCGTGCACCAACTGCACCGCATCCACGCCCTGCTGGGCCGCCACGAACGAGGAGAGGCGGCCGACGAGCCCCTGGAGGAGATCAGGGAATCGCTGGAGCGCGCCTCGGAGGGCCTGTACGAGGTACGGCAGACGATGCGCCGGGACCTGGGCGTCTCGGCGCTCCCGGTCACCCGGCCCGACGGCTACGGTGCCCCCGCGACGCGGGCGCCGGACGGCGAACGGAGGAGCGCACCATGACCCCGCACTGGACCAGGTCCAGCTACTGCGACTCGGCTGGCCCCGACTGCGTCGAGGTGGCACTGCCCTCCGGCCCCGGGGCGGCGGTCCGCCTGCGCGACTCCAAGACCCCGGCCCGCCCCGCGCTCGCCTTCGAGCCGGGCGCCTGGTCGGAGTTCGTCGGTCAGGTCGGCCGGGCGACCGTCTTCTCCAGCAGCTCCTGAAGGGCCCGCTGCCCTCCCGGGCCGAGCCCGGCCAGCGGTGAGTCCTCGGCGAGGAGTTCCAGCAGCCGTGCGCGTACGCCGGTGCCCTCGGGCGTCAGTACGAGGTGCCGGGCGCGCCGGTCGGTGGGGTGCGGGCGGCGTTCGACCAGGCCCCGCTTCTCCAGCTTGTCGACGACGAAGGTGGCGTTGGACGGCTCGCAGCTCATGCGCTCGGCCAGTTCGCGCATGGTCATCGGCCCGGTCATCTCCCGCAGCGCCGTGGCCTGGGCCGCGGTGAGGCCGAGGTGGACGGCGCGCTTGCGTACGTGATCGGCGATCCGGGCGGCCAGCCCGTTCACCAGCCCGCACAGCTCACGCTCGGCGGCGGCCTGTGCTTCGGGGGGTGTCGTCATGGACTCACTCTAGCAAGTCCATCAAGCAAGAATAATTACAACTTGAATGTTTCTAGTTCGATGCTTACGGTGGCCCCGTCACACAGCGACGAACGAGGAGCGACGCCATGACGGACCCCACCACCCTGCGTCTGGGCGACACCACGGTGTCCTTCGTGCCGGACGGGGTGATCCAGGGCCGCCCGACCGCCTGGCTGCCGGACAGCACCGACGCCTTCTGGGCGGCCCGCCCGGAGTACCTGGACGCCTCCGGGTACCTGGTCGCGAGCGTCGGCGGTCTCCTGGTGGAGCACGGCGACCGCGCCCTCCTGATCGACGCGGGCTTCGGCCCGCACACGCTCCCGGCGGACCCGGCCACCCCCAACGGCGCCATGCGCGGCGGCGACCTCCCGGCCTCCCTGGCCGCGCTCGGCCGGACCCCGGATTGCATCGAGGCCGTCGCCTTCAGCCACCTCCACCCGGACCACACGGGCTGGGCCACCCACGAACGGCTCTTCGCCCGCGCCGCATACCTGGTGGCGGAAGCGGAATGGGCCGCCCGCGAGCCCGGCGACGGCCTGGACGCCCTCGCGCCCCACGTCCGTACGGTGGCCGACGGCCAGGAGGTCTTCCCCGGCGTCCGGGCCCGGGTCACCGCCGGACACACCGCGGGCCACACGGAGTTCGTCATCACGGGCGGCGGGCGGCGCCTGATCGCCTTCGGGGACTCGCTGCACTCACCGGTCCAGGTGGACCGGCCCGAGTGGTCCTGCGTCTACGACCACGACCCGGCCGCCTCCGCCGAGCACCGCCGCCGCCTCGTCGCCGAGCTGGCGGAGCCCGGCACGCTGGCCTTCGGCATCCACTTCGCGGACAGGGCCTTCGGCCGGGTCGTAGCGGGCGGCGAGGGACCGGCCTGGCGGCCCCTGGACGCCGCCGACGGGCTCGCGTAGAGCCGGGAAACGCATCAGCCCCCGACCTGTCTCACAGGTCGGGGGCTGATCCTCAAGGGTGAGTAACGGGACTCGAACCCGCGACATCCTGGACCACAACCAGGTGCTCTACCATCTGAGCTATACCCACCACGTCCGGGCGTTTCCGACCGGCCGAGAAAAAGTGTACAGGGTCCGGGAGGGTGCTCGCGCACTCATTGCCCGGCGGGCGGTCGCGGCCCCCGGAAGGGCCGTGACCAGCGCCTTCAGGCGCGGGGCCGCGAGACCCGCGCGGCCGCAGCCTTCGCCTGCTCGGAATCCGGGCCGGGCTGCGGGACGAAGACCGCCTCGCGGTAATACCGCAGCTCTGTGATCGAGTCGCGGATGTCGGCGAGCGCCCGGTGGTTGCCGTTCTTCTCCGGGCTGTTGAAGTACGCCCTCGGGTACCAGCGGCGGGACAGCTCCTTGATGGAGGAGACGTCCACGATCCGGTAGTGGAGGTAGCCCTCCAGCAGCGGCATGTCCCGGGACAGGAAGCCGCGGTCGGTGCCGACCGAGTTCCCGCACAGGGGCGCCTTGCCCGGCTCCTTCACGTGCTCGCGGACATAGGCGAGGACCTGCTCCTCGGCGTCGGCCAGCGTGGTGCCGCCGGCCAGCTCGTCGAGGAGGCCCGAGGCGGTGTGCATCTGCCGCACCACCTCGGGCATGGTCTCCAGCGCCGCGTCCGGCGGGCGGATCACGATGTCCACCCCTTCGCCGAGCACGTTCAGCTCCGAGTCGGTGACCAGTGCGGCCACCTCGATGAGTGCGTCCTCCGCCAACGAGAGCCCGGTCATCTCGCAGTCGATCCACACCATGCGGTCGTTCATGGGCTCCACCCTACGGGGCGCTCCGCTGCCCGGGCAGGGCCGGGCGCCCCGCGGCGAACACGTCGGTGCCCGCCTTCGCGTCCAGCGCCGCGGGTGCGGCGCCGGACGGGCCGGGGACGGCGGTACGGCGGCTCTGGGCGTTGCCCTGGGCGGGCACCGCCACCTCCGTCACCATGACCGGCTCCGGCACCCCGCCCTGCGGACGGCGGGCCCGGTAGGCGGCCCGGTACGCGGCGGGGAGGAGCCGAGCTGGCGGCGGAAGTGCCCGCGCAGCGCGACCGGCGAGCGGAAGCCGCAGCGGCCCGCGACCTCGTCCACCGAGTAGTCCGACGTCTCCAGGAGGCGCTGCGCCTGAAGCACCCGCTGGGTGATCAGCCACTGGAGCGGTGCGCTGCCCGTCAGCGAGCGGAACCTCCGGTCGAAGGTCCGCCGGCTCATGTAGGCGCGCGCGGCCAGCGTCTCCACGTCGAACTGCTCGTGCAGATGCTCCAGCGCCCAGGCGACGACCTCGGCGAGCGGGTCGGAGCCGATCTCCTCAGGTAAAGACCTGTCGAGGTAGCGCTCCTGACCGCCACTGCGCCGGGGCGGCACGACGAGCCGGCGGGCGAGTGCCCCGGCGGCCTCCGTGCCGTGGTCCGAGCGGACTATGTGCAGACACAGGTCGATGCCGGCCGCCGTCCCGGCGGAGGTCAGCACGTCCCCGTCGTCCACGAACAGCTCGCGCGGGTCGACGTGCACCGACGGATAGCGCTTGGCCAGCGTCGGTGCGTACATCCAGTGGGTGGTGGCCGGGCGGCCGTCCAGCAGCCCGGCGGCGGCGAGCACGAAGGCCCCCGTGCACAGGCCGACGATGCGGGCGCCCTCCTCGTGGGCGCGGCGCAGCGCGTCCAGCGCCTCCATGGGCGGCGGCGAGGTGATCGAGCGCCAGGCGGGCACCACGACGGTGCCGGCCCTGCTGATCGCCTCCAGCCCGTAGGGCGCGGTCAGTTCGAGTCCTCCGGTGGTGCGCAGCGGTCCCTCTTCACCGCTGCACACGAGCAACCGGTAGCGCGGAACTCCCGCGTCCTGGCGGTCGATTCCGAACACCGACAGCGGGATGGAGCTCTCGAAGATGGGGCCACCGCTGAAGAGCAGGACGGCGACGACTTCCCGGCGTCGTCTTCCGCCCAGCTTCCTTACAGCCTCCGTTGCGGTGGCGGAGTCCTGGCTCATGACGCTAAGCCCCCCTCGGTGTTCGCGTCTTCCTGGTCCTGACGGGCCTGTCGCACCTGCACATGTCCCCTCGGTCGTGCACGAGTCCCTGGCCTGAGACGCCCAAGATCGAATCTACTGCGTCCCGTGGTGCCGTCGTGACAAGTTCACCAACCGGCTCATTGTCGACAAGGCAACCTGGCGGGAAGCGTTCGATCACGAAGCGTTTCACTCGCGGCCCGTGCAGGGAAGTGCGTCCGGCGTTCATGGCCCGTCCCCATTGGGCGGAAGCGTACCGGTCGGTCTCTTCCTGCCTGGTGGCAAGGGGGTTGATCGGCCATTTCGACAAGGAATCGACCGGTCCTTGAAGTTGGCTGAAAATGTACGGTCGCGTGTGCGGAAATCAGTCGTTCTACCGGCGCACAACCCGGGGCGCCCGACCGCCCCCGCACGCCCCCTCGCCGGGGCCGGCGGCCCCGCCGACGGGTTCGGCGGCCCCGGCCCGGGGGCGGTTCGGGCGGGCAGCCGAATACCGCTCCACCGGCCGCCCCCGGAGCAGACCGCGCGGTGGGTTCCGGACGGACCCGGCGAGCCGGTCGGCTCCCCCGGAAGGGTGGGTTCCGCTCCTCGTGGGCGACGCCCCGGGACCGTCCGCGCGGACCCGTCCGGGGCGGCCCCGCCGGGCGTCGCAAGGGGCCGGGGCGGCGGCCCGTACGTCTGTGTAGAGGGCAACCGGCATTGCCATGAGGGCCCCGTCTCGGGCATGCTCCGGAAAACGCCGCACGCGCCGTGCGCGGGGCGGGCAATGGAGGAGTGGGGCCGTACCCTTGGGGGTAAGGGGTTGGGAAGATGATTCCCGGACACCACGACACCGCCCGCTGACGCACCTTCCCACGTCGCTCTCCTCACGAGGACTCTCTTCGCCGAGACACCGATGGCCGGTCACGAAATCCCCGAACCCGCGGACCGCAAGCAGGTAGCCGACCCCTTGTCGGACCCGCTGGCGGCCGAACAAGCGCGCCGTCCGTGCGACCCCGCCTTCCGGCATGGGGTCGTCGTCGGCTTCGACGGCTCGACCTCCAGCGAGCGGGCCCTCGCCTATGCGATCGGCATGTCCCGGAGGACGGGCTCCGGTCTGATCATCGTCCATGTCGCCAACCGGCTGCCGACCACGGTCTGGGCGGGCTGCGAGCCCCCCGTCTTCGTGGACGTGCCGGACCACCGCACCGAGGTCCTGGGCCTGGAGCTGGCCTGCGCGGACTACCTCGCCGAGGTGCCCTGGGTGCTCGTGGAGCGCGGCGGGGACATCTGCCACGAGCTGGAGGAGGTCGGCCGGGAGTACTCGGCGGACGCCATCGTGGTGGGCTCCACGCACGGCCTGGTGGGCAAGATCTTCGGCTCGGTGGCCGGCCGCCTGGCCCGCCGCGCCCAGCGGCCGGTCGTGGTCATCCCGTAGCCCGGAGGCCCGCCGGGGGCCGGTGGCCTCAACTCGCCTGTGGAAAACGCTGCATGGGCCCTTCCCGGCCGCTGCGGGGCCGTTTCCGGCCTGTACGCGGAAGGCCCCGCGGTCACCGACCGCGGGGCCTCGCGTGCGCAACGTGATTATTCGACGGTGACCGACTTCGCCAAGTTGCGGGCTTGTCGATGTCCCGGCCCATGGCCAGTGCCGTGTGGTACGCGAAGAGCTGGAGCGGGATGCCCATGAGGATCGGGTCCAGCTCGTTCTCGTTCTTCGGCACGACGATGGTGTGGTCGGCCTTCTCCTGGACCTGGTGGGCCACGGCGAGGATGCGGCCGCTGCGGGCCTTGATCTCCTCCATCGCGGCGCGGTTCTTCTCCAGCAGGTCGTCGTCCGGCACGATCGCCACGGTCGGCATCGCGGGCTCGATCAGCGCGAGCGGGCCGTGCTTCAGCTCCGAGGCGGGGTACGCCTCGGCGTGGATGTACGAGACCTCCTTGAGCTTCAGCGACGCCTCACGGGCCACGGGATAGCCGCGCACCCGGCCGATGAACATCATCGACTTCGCGTCCGCGTACTCGGCGGCCAGCCGCTTGATCTCGTCCTCGCCCGCCAGGATCTCGCTGATCTGGGCGGGCAGCCTGCGCAGGCCCTCGATGATCCGCTTGCCGTCGGCGACCGACAGGTCCCGGATGCGGCCCAGGTGCAGGGCGAGCAGCGCGAAGGCGACCACGGTGTTGGTGAAGCACTTGGTGGAGACCACGCACACCTCGGGACCGGCGTGCACGTACGTACCGCCGTCCGCCTCGCGGGCGATCGCCGAGCCGACCACGTTGACCACGCCGAGGACCCGGGCGCCCTTGCGCTTCAGCTCCTGGACGGCGGCCAGCACGTCGTACGTCTCACCGGACTGCGAGACCGCGACGTACAGCGTGTCCGGGTCCACGACCGGGTTGCGGTAGCGGAACTCGGAGGCGGGCTCGGCGTCCGCGGGGATGCGGGCCAGCTCCTCGATCAGCTGGGCGCCGATCTGGCCCGCGTGGTACGAGGTGCCGCAGCCCAGGATCTTGATGCGGCGGACCCCGCGCGCCTCGCGGGCGTCCAGGTTGAGGCCGCCCAGGTGCACCGTGGAGAAGCGGTCGTCGATCCGGCCGCGCAGCACCCGGTCGACCGCGTCCGCCTGCTCCGAGATCTCCTTGTGCATGTACGTGTCGTGGCCGCCCATGTCGTACGACTCGGCCTCCCACTCCACGGTGGTCGGCGTGGCCGTCGTGGTCGAGCCCTCCGTGGTGTACGTACGGAAGTCGTCGGCCTTCAGGGTGGCCATCTCGCCGTCGTCCAGGGTGACGACCTGGCGGGTGTGGGCGACCAGGGCGGCGACGTCCGAGGCGACGAACATCTCCTTCTCGCCGATGCCGAGGACGACCGGGGAGCCGTTGCGGGCGACCACGATGCGGTCGTTGAAGTCGGCGTGCAGGACGGCGATGCCGTAGGTGCCCTCGACGGACCGCAGGGCCTCGCGGACCTTCTCCTCCAGCGTCCCGGCGTCCGAGCGGGCGATCAGGTGGACCAGCACCTCGGTGTCGGTCTCGGAGAGGAAGACGACGCCGTCGGCGGTCAGCCGGGCGCGCAGCTCGGCGGCGTTGTCGATGATCCCGTTGTGGACGACGGCGACCTTGCCCTCGGCGTCCAGGTGCGGGTGGGCGTTCTCGTCGCTCGGGGCGCCGTGGGTGGCCCAGCGGGTGTGGGCGATGCCGGTCGTGCCGGCGAAGCGCTTGGGGACCCGGGACTCCAGCTCGCGGACCCGGCCCTTGGCCTTGACCGACTTCAGCGCGGCGGGCTTCCCGGCCGCGGGCTTCCCGGTGATCACGATCCCGGCGGAGTCGTAACCCCGGTACTCCAGCCGCTGCAGGCCCTCGAGCAGCAGCGGGGCCACGTCACGCTTTCCGATGTAACCGACGATTCCGCACATAGAGCTTTCTGTCCTCCGACGACGAACAAGTGAAGGGGTACCCGGCCGCGAGGCGGCCTCAGCCGTAGACGATCCGGCGCAGTTGACGGAGCGAGAGCTCCGGCGGTGCGACCGCGCGGTGCGGCAGTTCGGCCGCGATCCGCTCGAAGATCTCCGTGTTCACCAGGCCGCCGGCCTGCAGTTCGCGGTGGCGGCGGCGGACGAAGACCTCGGTCGTCTCGTCGAAGTACGCCAGCACGTCGAGGATCACCCGGGCGGCTTCGCCGCGGGGCAGCGTGGTGCTGCGCACTACGTGGTCAATGAGGTCGTCGTACGACGAGAGGCGTTCGAGCACCCGTCGATACTGCGGCGGAAGGGGCCCGAGCGCAACAATCCTGCCCGATATCGGGCAGGGAGCGGCGATACTGGCCCCGTTTTTCTGGCTTGGGTGGATTTAGTGCGGGCGGCACGGGGCGCGGGCGACGGGGTGGCGCGGCAGTGGTCGGAGCCGAAGGGGTGAATGTGCACATAAGCCGCAAAAGCTCATCAGGGTGCCTGGGTGACCAACGCCGGTAAGTGGTCTACACCTTGACCACCCGTGAGACGCGCGGTACGCATGGCGACGGAGAAAGGTCAGGAGACCCAGCAGAGTGACCCCCCAGAAAGGGACCCGGCTTGTGAGACTGCACACGGTACGTCGCAGTGCTCTTCCCCGTTCTCTACCCCGGCTCCTCGGCTCGCTGCTACTCGTCGCGGCGGCCGGTGTCTCCAGCGCGTGCGCCGCCCCACAGGCGTCCGCCGCCGGTACGGCCGCGGCGGCGTGGGCGCCCAGGCCGCTCGGCCAGGTGGTGCCCGCCCCCGCCTCGGTCAGACCCGGCGGCGACCCGTACATGCTCAACGGCTCCACCAGGATCCGGACCCTCGGCTCCTCCGGCGAGGCCCGGAGGATCGGCGACTACCTGGCGGGGCTGCTGCGCCCCTCCACCGGGTTCGCCCTGCCGGTCACCACCAAGGACGGCGCCGACGGCATCCGGCTCCGGCTCGACCCGCGCGCCGGCAAGCTGGGAGCGGAGGGCTACACGCTCACCTCCGGGCGCGGCAACGTCACCATCACCGCCAGGCAGCCCGCGGGGCTCTTCCACGGCGTCCAGACGCTGCGCCAGCTGCTTCCGGCCCAAGTGGAGCGCGACACCCGCCAGAAGGGCCCCTGGCGGATCGCCGGCGGCTCCATCACCGACACCCCGCGCTACGCCTACCGGGGCGCGATGCTCGACGTGGCACGCCACTTCTTCTCGGTGGACGAGGTCAAGCGCTACATCGACCAGGTCGCCCAGTACAAGTTCAACACCTTCCACATCCACCTCTCCGACGACCAGGGCTGGCGCATCGCCGTCGACTCCTGGCCGAGGCTGGCCACGTACGGCGGCTCCACCGAGGTCGACGGCGGGCCCGGCGGCTACTACACCAAGGAGCAGTACAAGGAGATCGTGCGGTACGCGGCCTCCCGCTACCTGGAGGTGGTCCCGGAGATCGACATGCCGAGCCACACCAACGCGGCTCTCGCCTCGTACGCCGAGCTGAACTGCGACGGCGTCGCGCCGCCGCTCTACACCGGCATCAAGGTCGGGTTCAGCACGCTGTGCGCCGGCAAGGACGTCACGTACGACTTCATCGACGACGTCGTCGGCGAGGTGGCCGCGCTCACGCCCGGCCGGTACTTCCACATCGGCGGCGACGAGGCGCACTCCACCACCCACGAGGACTACGTGGAGATCATGGACCGGGCCCAGGCGATCGTCGGCAAGTACGGCAAGACCGTGATGGGCTGGCACCAGCTGACCGGGGCCGACCCGGTGAAGGGCGCCGTCGCGCAGTACTGGGGCTACGACAAGACCAGCGCCGCCGACCGGCAGCAGGTGGTGGACGCGGCGAAGAACGGCACCAGGCTGGTGCTGTCGCCGGCGGACCGGGTGTACCTCGACATGAAGTACACCGACCAGACCGTGCTGGGCCTGAAGTGGGCCGGCACGGTCGAGGTGCAGCGCAGTTACGACTGGGACCCGGGGACGTACCTCACCGGCGCCCCGGAGAGCGCGGTGCTCGGCGTCGAGGCGCCGATCTGGTCCGAGACCCTGACCGACAGCGACGACATCGACGCCATGGCGTTCCCGCGGCTGCCCGGCGCCGGGGAGCTGGCCTGGTCACCGGCGTCCACGCACGACTGGGACACGTACAAGCTGCGGCTCGCGGCGCTCGGGGAGCGGTTCACCGCCCAGGGCATCGACTACTACCGCTCGCCGCAGGTCCCGTGGCCCGCGTCGGAGACGGCGGGCGGGAGCTGACACGGCACCGCCCCCGGCGGCCGGGCATCCCGGCCGCCGGGGGCGGTGAACCGTCGCGTCAGGCGACCTTCTTGGCGTTCTCGATGGCCTTCGCCAGGTCCTCCAGGATCGGCGCGCACTTGTCGTAGCTGTAGATCGGCTCCGTCGTACGCGGGATGACCTGGCCCGCCTTGACGGCCGGCAGCTGCGCCCAGGTCGGCTTGGAGGTCAGGGCCTCCGGCTGGAGGGCCGAGGAGCGGTTGTCCATCATGATGATGTCGGCGTCGTACTTGTCGACGTTCTCCCAGCTCAGCTCCTCGAAGAAGCCCGCCGCGTTCACCTTCGGGGCCACGAACTTCACGCCCAGGTCCTGGAAGTACAGGGTGTCGGCGGACATCTTGGCGAGCGAGACGTAGAACAGGTCCTGGCTGGCCGAGCCGACCATGACCTTGATCTCCGGCTTCGACTTCGCGGCCGCGCGCAGCCGGGCCGCAGCCTTCTCGAACCGCGACTTCGCGGCGACGACCTTCGCGGCCTTCACATCGGCGCCGAGCGAGGCCGCCAGGTCCTCGTGGCGCTGGATCGCCTTCGGGATCGTGGTCTCGGCGGCCCACAGGGCGACGCTCGGGCCAGCTTGAGGATCTTGTCCTTGGACTGGTCCGGCACGTACCAGAGGGCGTCCTTCTGCCACATCGCCGTGACCAGCAGCTCCGGGCCGAGCTCCGCGTACTTCTCGACGTTGAACTCGCCCCAGACGTTGCCCAGGATCTCGACCTTGCTGATGTCCAGGTCGCCGGCCTGCACGTCGGGCTTGCCGTCCTCGGTCTTCGTCGGCCCGAAGACCGCCTTGACCTCGATGCCGTAGTCGTGGAGGGCGGCGGCGACACCGGTGAAGGCGACGATGTTCTTCGGGACGGACTTCGCCTCGGCTATCTGCCCCCGGTCGTCCTTGAACTTCCAGGGCCCGGCGTCGGCGCTCTTGGAGCCCGATCCTGCGGAGTCCTTCGAGTCGCTGCCGCCGCAGGCCGCGAGCACGGCGCCGAGACCAACGGCACCGCCCATGGCCAGCAGGCCGCGGCGGGTGGGACGGGACGCTCGGGTAGTGCTCATGACGGAATCCGCCTTCGTACGAGCCGGAGACCGGCAGGTGACACGTTTGAGGGAAGGTTAGCCTAACCTCAAACTCTGTCGACCTGCGGGCCCCGGCCCGTACGGCAGCGGCGGTGTACGGCGGTCAGGCCTGCAGCCCCAGCTCCCTCGCGATCAGCATGCGCTGGACCTCGCTGGTGCCCTCGCCGATCTCCAGGATCTTGGAGTCGCGCCACATCCGGGCCACCGGGTACTCGTTCATGAAGCCGTAGCCGCCGTGGATCTGGGTCGCCTCGCGGGCGTTGTCCACGGCCACCGTCGAGGAGTACAGCTTGGCGATGGCCGCCTCCTTCTTGAACGGCTCGTCCGCCAGCAGCCGGGAGGCCGCGTCGCGCCAGCCGATGCGGGCCATGTGCGCCCGCATCTCCATGTCCGCGATCTTGAACTGGATGGCCTGGTTGGCGCCGATCGGCTTCCCGAAGGCGTGCCGCTCGGCGGCGTACTTCACGGACTCGTCCACACAGCCCTGCGCCAGGCCCGTCGAGAGCGCCGCGATGGCGATGCGGCCCTCGTCCAGGATGCGCAGGAACTGCGCGTAGCCCCGGCCCTCCTCGCCGAGCAGGTTCTCCAGCGGGACGCGCACGTCGGAGAAGGACAGCTCGCGGGTGTCCGAGGCGTTCCAGCCGACCTTGGAGTAGGGCGCGGCCACCGTGAAGCCCGGGGTGCCGGACGGGACGATGATCGAGGAGATCAGCGGGGCGCCGTTCTCCTTGCGGCCGGTCACCGCCGTGACCGTCACCAACTCCGTGATGTCCGTACCGGAGTTGGTGATGAAGCACTTGGAGCCGTTGATCACCCACTCGCCCGCCGCCTCGTCGCGCACCGCGGTCGTCCTCGTGCCGCCCGCGTCCGAGCCGCCGTCCGGCTCGGTCAGGCCGAACGCGCCCAGCGCCTCGCCCGAGCAGAGCTTCGGCAGCCACCGCCGCTTCTGCTCCTCGGTGCCGAAGCGGTAGACCGGCATCGCGCCCAGCGAGACACCCGCCTCCAGCGTGATCGCGACCGAGGAGTCGACCCGGGCCAGCTCCTCCAGGGCGATGCCGAGCGCGAGGTAGTCGCCGCCCATCCCGCCGTACTCCTCCGGGAACGGCAGCCCGAACAGGCCCATCCGCCCCATCTCGCGCACGATCTCGTACGGGAACTCGTGCCGCTCGTAGAAGTCGCCGATCTTCGGGGCGACGACGTCATGGGCGAACTCCTCGACGGTGCGGCGGAGTTCCTCGTGCTCGGCGGTCAGCCGGTGGTCCAGGGACATCGGGGTATCACTGCTCCTTGTGGGACAGGGCGCGGACGGTACGGGAAGGGCTGGGTCGGCCCAGGTGTCCGGCGAGCCACACGCTGGTGGCGGTGAGCTCGTCGAGGTCGACCCCGGTTTCGATGCCGAGGCCGTCGAGCATCCACACGAGATCCTCGGTGGCGAGGTTTCCGGTCGCGCTCTTCGCGTACGGGCAGCCGCCGAGGCCGCCGGCCGACGCGTCCACCGTGGACACGCCGTGCTGGAGCGCCGCCAGGGTGTTGGACAGGGCCTGCCCGTACGTGTCGTGGAAGTGCACCCCGATCACGTCGGTGGCCACCCCGGCCTCGTTCAGCCCGGTCAGCAGCGCGGTCACGTGGCCGGGGGTGGCGACGCCGATGGTGTCGCCGAGGGACAGCTCGTCGCAGCCGAGGTCCATCAGCGCCTTCGCGACCCGGACGACCTGCGGGACGGGCACCGCGCCCTCCCAGGGGTCCCCGAAGCACATCGACAAGTAGCCGCGCACATGCACCGACTCGGCCTTGGCGCGGGCCACCACCGGCGCGAACATCGCCAGCGACTCGTCCACCGTGCGGTTGAGGTTGCGCGCGGCGAACGTCTCCGTGGCGGAGCCGAACACCGCGATCCCGCGCGCCCCGAGCGCCAGCGCCCGGTCGAGCCCGCGTTCGTTCGGCACGAGGACCGGCAGCGCCACGTCACCGACGTCCGCGATGTCTCCGAGCATCGGGAACAGCTGCTCGGCGTCGGCGAGTTGGGGCACCCACTTGGGGTGCACGAAGCTGGTGGCCTCGATGGTGGTCAGCCCGGCGACCGCGAGCCGGCGGATGAACTCCGCCTTCACCTCGGTCGGGACGACCTCCTGCTCGTTCTGGAGGCCGTCGCGGGCGCCGACCTCGTGGATGCGGACCCGGGCGGGCAGCCCGTCGGCGGGCACCGTCATCGGCAGCGCGCGGGCGTCGGTGCTCATGCGTCCTCCCCGGCACCGGCGGCGGGCACGACCACGGCGAGCACCTGGTCCATGGCCACCGTGGACCCGGCGGTCACGTCGAGTTCGGTCACGGTGCCGGCGTGCGGCGCGGAGATGACGTGCTCCATCTTCATCGCCTCCACCACCAGCAGGCTCTGCCCGGCGGCGACCTCGTCCCCGACGGCGACCTTCACCACGGTCACCGTCCCGGGCATGGGCGCGGCGAGCGTGTCCGCGCCGGAGCGGGCGGCGCCGGTCAGCGACGCCTCGACCGGGTCGTGGTCCCGGACGTGCCAGCTGTCGCCGTCCCGGCCGAGCCAGTGCCCCTCCGGGGAGACCGCGTACGCGAACACATGCGTGACCCCGGCGAGTTCGAACGCGATCCGGCCGTCACCGGCCGCGAGGGTCCTGGCCTTCTCCGCCGTACCGGGCAGCGGTCCGAGCGGTCCGCAGGACCCCGATTCCGGGGCGGGCGGGCTCGCGCCCTCGCCGACATGGCCGAAGGTCAGCTCGGTGTCCCCGCCGCCGCACGGCCGCAGGCCCACCTGGACCGGGTCGTGGCCCGGGATGTGGAAGTCGAGCACCGTCCGGGCCGGAGCGCCGCCGAGCCGCCAGCCGTTGCCCGACGAGAACGGGTCGGCCCAGGCGCCGTGCGCGGGGCGGGCGGCGGCCGACGCGGTGTGCTGCCGCAGCAGGGCGGCGGCCGCGTACACCTCCTCCGGCACGCCGTCCGGGACCAGCGCGGCCACCTCGCGCTCCACCAGGCCGGTGTCCAGCTCGCCCGCCACCACGGCGGGGTGGGCCAGCAGCCGGCGCAGGAAGCCCGCGTTGACCGGGACGCCGAGGACCACCGTGTCCGCGAGGGCCACCCGCAGCCGGCGCAGGGCGGTGGCCCGGTCGGGGCCGTACGCGATGACCTTGGACAGCATCGGGTCGTACAGGCTGCCGACCTCGCCGCCCTCGGCGAGCCCCGAGTCGGTGCGGACCCCGCCGCCCTGCGGCTCGTGCAGCGCCAGCACGGTGCCGCCGGAGGGCAGGAAGCCGCGGGCCGGGTCCTCGGCGCAGACCCGGGCCTCCACGGCGTGCCCGGTGAGCGCGATGGCGTCCTGCCCGTACGGCAGCGGCTCACCGGAGGCGACGCGCAGCTGCCACTCCACCAGGTCGAGCCCGGTGATCAGCTCGGTCACCGGGTGCTCGACCTGGAGCCGGGTGTTCATCTCCATGAAGTAGTACGAGGACGGGTCGCTGCCCGGGACGATGAACTCCACCGTGCCCGCGCCGACGTACCCGCAGGAGCGGGCCGCCTGGACGGCCGCCTCGCCCATCGAGGCCCGGGTCGCCTCGTCCAGCAGGACGGACGGCGCCTCCTCGATGATCTTCTGGTGGCGGCGCTGGAGCGAGCACTCCCGCTCGCCCAGGTGCACCACGTTGCCGTGCGCGTCGGCCAGGACCTGGATCTCGATGTGGCGCGGCCGGTCGATCCACCGCTCCACCAGCAGTGTGTCGTCGCCGAAGGAGGCGCGGGCCTCGCGCCGGGCCGCCGCGATCTCGTCCGCGAGCAGCGCCGCGTCCCGGACGAGCCGCATGCCCTTGCCGCCGCCGCCCGCCGAGGGCTTCAGCAGCACGGGCATGCCGATCCCGGCCGCCGCATCCGCCAGCTCGGCGTCGCTCAGGCCGCTCCCGGAGGAGCCGGGCACCACGGGGACGCCCGCCGCCGAGACCGTCTCCTTGGCCCGGATCTTGTCGCCCATGAGCGAGATCGCGGTGGCGGGCGGCCCGATGAAGACCAGCCCCGCCTCCGCGCACGCGCGGGCGAACGCCGCGTTCTCCGCGAGGAAGCCGTAGCCGGGGTGGACGGCCTGCGCGCCGGTGCGGCGGGCGGCCTCCAGGAGGCGGTCGGCGTCGAGGTAGCTCTCGGAGGCGGGCGCGGGGCCGATCCGTACCGCCGTGTCGGCCTCCCGTACGTGCCGCGCGTCGGCGTCCGCGTCGCTGAAGACGGCGACCGAGCGCACGCCCAGCTCGCGCAGGGTCCGGATGACCCGGACCGCGATCTCGCCGCGGTTGGCGACGAGGACCGTGTCGAACATCGTCATCTCTTCCTCACATCCGGAAGACGCCGAAGCCGGCGTCGCCCAAGGGCGCGTTGGCGCACGCGGTCAGGGCGAGCCCCAGCACCTGCCGGGTCTCCAGCGGGTCGATCACCCCGTCGTCCCAGAGCCGGGCGGTGGCGTAGTACGCGCTGCCCTGGGTCTCGTACTGCTCGCGGATCGGGGCCTTGAAGGCCTCCTCGTCCTCGGCGCTCCAGTCGTCGCCCAGCTGGTCGCGCTTGACCGTGGCGAGGACGGAGGCGGCCTGCTCGCCGCCCATGACGGAGATCTTCGCGTTGGGCCACATCCACAGGAAGCGGGGGCTGTAGGCCCGGCCGCACATCGAGTAGTTGCCCGCGCCGTAGGAGCCGCCGACGACCACGGTCAGCTTCGGCACCCGGGTGCAGGCCACGGCGGTGACCATCTTCGCGCCGTGCTTGGCGATGCCGCCGGCCTCGTAGTCCCGGCCGACCATGAAGCCCGAGATGTTCTGGAGGAAGACCAGCGGGATGCCGCGCTGGTCGCACAGCTCGATGAAGTGCGCGCCCTTCTGGGCGGACTCGGAGAACAGGATGCCGTTGTTGGCGACGATCCCGACCGGGTGGCCGTGGATGTGCGCGAAGCCGGTGATCAGCGTCTGGCCGTACTCCGCCTTGAACTCGGCGAACCGCGAGCCGTCGGCCACCCGGGCGATCACCTCGCGCACGTCGTACGGCGTGCGCGAGTCGACCGGGACCGCGCCGTAGAGCCCGGCCGGGTCCACCTTCGGCTCCTCGACCGGCCGCACCGACCAGGGCAGCGCGCCCCGGTCCGGCAGCGTGGCCACGATGTTCCGGACGATCCGCAGCGCGTGCGCGTCGTCCTCCGCGAGGTGGTCGGTGACGCCCGACGTACGGGAGTGCACCTCGCCGCCGCCCAGCTCCTCGGCCGTGACCACCTCGCCGGTGGCGGCCTTCACCAGCGGCGGGCCGCCCAGGAAGATCGTGCCCTGGTTCCGGACGATGACGGCCTCGTCGCTCATCGCCGGGACGTACGCCCCGCCCGCCGTGCAGGAGCCCAGGACGGCCGCGATCTGCGGGATGCCGGCGCCCGACATGCGGGCCTGGTTGTAGAAGATCCGGCCGAAGTGCTCGCGGTCCGGGAAGACCTCGTCCTGCATCGGCAGGAAGGCACCGCCCGAGTCCACCAGATAGAGGCAGGGGAGACGATTCTCCAGCGCCACCTCCTGGGCCCGCAGGTGCTTCTTCACGGTCATCGGGTAGTACGTGCCGCCCTTGACGGTCGCGTCGTTGGCGACGACCACGCACTCCCGGCCGCTGACCCGGCCGATCCCGGCGATCACCCCGGCGGCCGGCGCCGCGCCCCCGTAGAGCCCCTCGGCCGCCAGCGGGGCCAGCTCCAGGAAGGGCGAGCCCGGGTCGAGCAGGGTGTCCACCCGCTCCCTGGGCAGCAGCTTGCCGCGCGCCACATGCCGGGCGCGGGCCCTCTCACCTCCGCCGAGCCTGGCCGTGGCGAGCCGCTTGCGCAGCTCGTCGGCGAGCGCGTGGTGCGCCGCCTCGTTGGCCTGCCAGGCCGCCGAGGCGGGATCCGCCGCGCTCGTCAGCACCGGTGCCTGCTGCATCGTGTCGAGCCCCCTTGCCCGTACCGCGCCGTTCCGATCGCCAACGCCACCGTGTTAATGAGCGTTAACGTGGTCACAGGTTAACGAGCGCTAACCCGCCTGTCTAGAATGGCTGCTCATGAGCACCCATGCCGCCGCCCGCGTCGCGGCCCCGACCCGCCGCGAGCAGATCCTCCGGGAGGCCGCCCGGCTCTTCGCCGAGCGCGGCTTCCACGGCGTCGGCGTCGACGAGATAGGGGCCGCCGTCGGCATCAGCGGCCCCGGCCTCTACCGCCACTTCCCCGGCAAGGACGCGATGCTCGCCGAGCTCCTCGTCGGCATCAGCGAACGCCTGCTGGCCGGCGGCGAGCTCCGGGTCTCCGAGGACGCCGCCTCCGGCGACGGATCGCCCGAGGCCCTGCTGGACGCGCTCATCGAGGGCCACATCGACTTCGCCCTCGACGACCGCCCCCTGATCACCCTGCACGACCGGGAGCTGGACCGCCTGCGGGACACCGACCGCAAGCGGGTGCGCCGGCTCCAGCGGCAGTACGTCGAGGTCTGGGTCGCCGTCGTCCGCGACCTCTACCCGGACCTGCCCGAACACGAGGCCCGCGCCGCCGTCCACGCCGTCTTCGGGCTGCTGAACTCCACCCCGCACCTGGGGCGGCCCGGAGCGCTGCCCGGCCGCACCGAGACGGCGGCGCTGCTGCACCGGCTGGCCCGGGGCGCGTTCGCGGCGGCGGGGGAGCGGCAGGCGGACTGACCGGCCTCCGGACGGCCGGGACGCCGGGCACGCGCCACGGCACAATGGCCCCATGCCGATACCCAGCCGCGCCGCCCTCGTCGAACACCTCGTCCGTACGCGCATCGCGGGGGACGTCGCCACCCCGCGCGACAACAACCTGGCCCACTACCGCAGCCTGGCCAACGGGGACCGGCACTACTGGCTGGGCCTGGAGCTGGGCGACCGGTGGCGCGACGAGCAGGACGTGCTCGCGGTGATGGCCGAGCGGTGCGGGGTCAGCGACGATCCGGAGCACCGCTTCGGGCAGGACACCATCGACCCCGAGCTGACCGTCGACGCCCTGGAGCGGGCCGCCGCCCGGCTCCGCAAGGCCGTCGAGGGCGCCGAGCGGGTCCTCTTCGCCACCGGCCACCCCGGCGGCCTGCTCGACGTCCACCGCCAGACGGCGCAGGCGCTGCGGGCGGCCGGCTGCGAGATCGTACGCATCCCGGGCGGGCTGATGGCCGACGAGGGCATGGTCTTCCAGTTCGCGGACGTCGCCGTCCAGGAGCGCGGCGCGACACTCTGGCACACCCACTCCCCGGCCCCGATGGCCGCCATCCTCGACGGCCTGGAACGCGAGGGCCGCCCGCTGCCCGACCTGGTCGTCGCCGACCACGGCTGGGCCGGATGCGCCGCGCAGCGCGGCCTGGACGCCATCGGGTACGCGGACTGCAACGACCCCGCGCTGTTCCTCGGCGAGTCCGAGGGCACCCTCCAGGTGGCGGTCCCGCTGGACGACCACGTCCTGGACCCGCGCTTCTACGACCCGATGACGGACTACCTGCTGGACGCGGCGGGGCTGCTCTGACGGTCGGGGTTCAGGCGGTCGGGGTTCAGGGCCCCTCCTCCTCCGCCGCGCGGGCCCGGCGGCGCGCCTCGCGGCCCGACGTGGGGTCCAGGTACACCCGTTTGATGGACGCGTACCGCTGCCGCAGCCGGCGCTCGGCCTCCTCGCACGCCGTCTCGACCTCCTCGGCGGTGACGGTGTCCCGGAAGTCGACCTTCGCGGCGACCAGGATCTCGTCCGGGCCCTGGATGAGCGTGGTCAGCTCCAGTACGGAGATGAGGTGGTCGACGCCGAGCAGCTCCTCCCGGATGCCGTCCCGCATCGGCCGGGACACCGGGCGCCCGATCAGCAGCTGGACGTTGGACTTGCCGAGCACCCACGCCACGTACACCAGCAGCGCCCCGATGAGCAGCGAGGCGATGCCGTCCCACACCCCGGACCCGGTCAGCTGGCCGCCGAGCAGCCCGCCCGCCGCGAGCAGCAGGCCGAGCAGGGCCGCCGAGTCCTCCATCACGACGGCCTTGACCGCCGTGTCCGGGGTGCGCCGGAAGTAGTGCCGGGCGGGCGCGCCCAGCTCATCGGCCTCCTCGCGGACCTGCTTGAGCCCGGTCCGCAGCGAGAAGCCCTCCAGCAGGAACGCCACCACCAGCACCAGGTACGAGAGCAGCGGACTGCCCAGGTCCTCGCCCGCGAGCAGGGTGTGCACCCCGTCGTAGATCGAGAAGACCGCGCCGCCGACGAAGGTCGCGACGGACGCCAGCAGCGCCCAGATGTACCGCTCGGGGCCGTATCCCAGCGGGTGGTCGTCGTCGGCCGGCTTCTCGCTGCGCTTGAGCGCGGTGAGCAGCAGCACCTCCGTGACGGTGTCGGCGACCGAGTGGGCCGCCTCGGAGAGCATCGCGCTCGACCCGCTGATCAGCCCGGCGACCGCCTTCGCCACGGCGATGCCCAGATTGGCCAGCGCCGCGACGACGACGGTGAACGTGGACCCCCCGCCACTGCTTTTCGCGTCAGTCATGCCGGTGAGTATGTCCGCGTCCGGCCCACTCATGTCCGACGCGCGGCCGGTCACCGGGGTCCGTCACCGGGACCCGTCACCGGGGGACCCGGACCACGCCCTCCTGGATGACGGTGATCGCGAGGCGGCCGTCCTGCGTGTGGATGCGGGCCTGGCCCAGGCCGCGCCCGCCGGACGCGGACGGCGACTCCTGGTCGTACAGCAGCCACTCGTCGGCGCGGAACGGCCGGTGGAACCACATGGCGTGGTCCAGGCTGGCCCCGACGACGTCCCCGACCGCCCAGCCGCCGCGCCCGTGGGCGAGCAGCACGGAGTCGAGCAGCGTCATGTCGGAGACGTACGTGGCCATGCAGACGTGCAGCAGCGGGTCGTCGGCCAGCTTGCCGTTGGTACGGAACCAGACCTGCGACCTGGGCTCGCGGGGTTCGCCGACCGTGCCGAACGGCGGCGCGTCCACGTACCGCAGATCGACGGCGGCCCGCGCCTCGACCAGCCGGTCCACCATGCCCGGGTCACTGAACCGGTCGGCGTAGCGGGGCAGCATCTCGGCGGCGGTGGGCAGCGTCTCCGGGTCGGGCGCGGGCGGCATGGCCGCCTGGTGCTCAAGCCCGTCCTCGTACGTCTGGAAGGACGCGGAGAGGTGGAAGATCGGCTGCCCGTGCTGGACGGCGACGACCCTGCGGGTGGTGAAGGAGCGGCCGTCGCGGATGCGGTCGACGGTGTAGACGATCGGCGCGCCGGGGTCGCCCATGCGCAGGAAGTACGCGTGCAGCGAGTGGGCGGACCGGTCGGCGGGGACGGTGCGGCCCGCGGCGACGAGCGCCTGGGCCGCGACCTGTCCGCCGAAGACCCGGGGCACGACCGCCGAGCGGCTGGTGCCCCGGAAGATGTCCTGCTCGATCCGCTCCAGGTCGAGCAGATCGAGCAGGGAATCGAGTGCGGTGCTCATGGCTGTGCGGACGCGGTCCCTACAGGCCCATGGACTTGGCGATGATCGACTTCATGACCTCGCTGGTGCCGCCGTAGATGCGGTTGACGCGGTTGTCCGCGTACAGGCGGGCGATCGGGTACTCGTTCATGAAGCCGTAGCCGCCGTGCAGCTGGAGGCAGCGGTCGATGACGCGGTGGGCGACCTCGGTGCAGAACAGCTTCGCGGAGGCGGCCTCGGCGGCGGTCAGCTCACCGGCGTCCAGCGCCTCGAGGGCGCGGTCGGCGACGGCCTGGGCCGCGTCCACCTCGGCCTGGCAGGCGGCCAGCTCGAACTTGGTGTTCTGGAACGAGGCGACGGTCTTGCCGAAGACGGTGCGCTCCTGGACGTACTCCTTGGCGAACCGCACGGCGGCGGCGGCCTGGGCGTACGCGCCGAAGGCGATACCCCAGCGCTCGGAGGCCAGGTTGGTGCCGAGGTAGCCGAAACCCTTGTTCTCCTCGCCGAGCAGGTCCTCGGCGGGCACCTTGACGTCCACGAACGCCAGCTCGGCGGTGTCGGAGACCTTGAGGCCCAGCTTGTCGAGCTTGCGGCCGATGGAGTAGCCCTCGGACTTGGTGTCCACGGCGAACAGCGAGATGCCGAAGCGGCGGTCGTCCTCGCGCGGGGCGGAGGTGCGGGCGCAGACGATGACGCGGTCGGCGTGGACGCCGCCGGTGATGAACGTCTTGGCGCCGTTGAGGACGTAGTGCGTGCCGTCCTCGGAGAGCTTGGCGGTGGTCTTCATGCCCGCGACGTCCGACCCGGTGCCCGGCTCGGTCATCGCGAGGGCCCACATCTCCTCGCCGGTGACGAACTTCGGCAGCCAGCGCTTCTTCTGCTCGTCGGTGGCGAGCATCTTGATGTACGGCAGGCCGAGCAGCGTGTGCACGCCGGACCCGCCGAAGGAGACGCCGGCCCGGGCGGTCTCCTCGTAGATGATCGCCTCGTACTTGTGCGAGTCGATGCCCGCCCCGTCGTACTCCTCGTCCACGTTGATCCCGAAGACGCCCAGCTCACCGAGTTGCCGGTAGAACTCGCGGGGCGCCTGCCCGGCGGCGAACCACTCGTCGTACACGGGCACGACCTCGGCCGCGATGAAGGCCCGGATGGTCTCCCGGAACGCCTCGTGGTCCTCGTTGAATACCGTACGGCGCACGGGGTGCCTCCCTGGTCGGCTGCGACTGCTACGTCTTCTGGAGCATGGCTAAGCGCTTGCTCAGCCATGGTTAAAAGTTACCCGGCGGTCATGGGGCTGTCCAGGGTGATGCTGAGCACGCGGGGGCGGTCGGTCGGTAGGGTGATGCGCGACCTGCGCCCGGCCGGACACGAGCGAGACGAACTGGTGGAGCTGTGCACATCGAGCGGCATGTAATCGACGAGGCACGCGTCTCGGCTGCTCGGGACGGATTCGAGGGGCGGATCGGCGGGCTGGTGCGGAGTCTGTCCTCGGAGCGGATGACCGCCAACGACTGGTCTCTGCTGGCGGGGAGTTCCTGGACCACCTCGGTGCGCTGTCCGTCAGCCACCCCGCGCTCGACACCCCGCAGGCGGAATTCGTCCTCCGGGCCGCCGAGCAGGCGGCGAGCGGCGCTGTCGCCTTCGCCGCGTATTTCCCGGGCCATCCCTTCACGGTCTTCCTCGACTACGTGAACTTCGGGGTGTCCTACGACGCGGGTGCGGACGGAAGCCCCGTCTCCCTCGGGATGTCCGACTGGCTCGACGCGTTCTGCCTGGCGGTGCTCACGGGTACGGTCGAGGGCCACCGGGAGGCGTTCTACCACGCGCGGAACCCTCAGGAGGAGGCCCGCTTCCCCGTGGACGCGCTCGCGGACGGCCTCATGGCGTACGTACTGGGGGACCTGGGCGACGACGACGCGGACTACCCGCCCACGGAGGCGCAGGTGCTCGGGGCGATCGACGGCGGGCTCGCCCGGATCCGCGCGTTCGGCGCCGAGCTGGGGCGCGACGTCGGGGGGCGCCCCGATTACCTCGCCCTCCTGGCGCTGCGCGCGCTTGCGGCCGGGGACCGGGAGGCGTTCGACGCGGCGCTGAGCCAACTGCTGCTCACGTACAGGTCGTTCGGCGAGGTCAGTACGCACCCCAGCTCCCTCCTGCCGCTCCCCCCTCTGGCGCTCGCCGCACTGGCGTACCGCCGCCGGGGCTGGACCCCTGCCGAGGAGAGCGACTACCTTCCCCGCGCCGTGGTCACGGGCCGCAAGACGAGCGATCCCGCAAGCCGGGCGGACATGGTCGCCGCGCTGCGTTCGGGAGCGGAACTCTTCGAGCGTCCCGGGGAATAGCGCGTTCGCCCGTCTGCGGTGTCAGGTGGGGAATTCGCCGAGCCAGCTGCGCTGAAGGAGGTGCTTGGGGAGGTAGTCGGATTCGACGTCGAGGGGGAAGTCGGCGTCGTAGGCGAGGCAGGCGATGGCGAGGGGGCCGAGGGCGATGCTGCCGTCGATGTCGGTGGCCCGGTCCTCGGTCAGTGTCCAGTACGCCTTGTGGAGTTTCAGCGCGTCGGCGAGAGCGGGGGCGAAGCCGTCTCGGTCTTGGCGGACGTAGTGGTAGAAGAGGTTGATGGGCGGGTAGAGGACGCCGTCCATCAGGTCTCGGGGTGCGATCTGGGTTACGGCCGGGTCGGAGGCCTCGATGGTGGCGATGAGCTTGTCGGCGAGGCCGGGGCCGCGAAGCCACCAGGTCTGGAGGGTGTCGATCCAGTGGTGGAGGTATTCATCGGCCAGAGCCTGGGGTGAGCGCAGCTGTTCCAGCGGGATCTGGCTGAGCTGGGTCAGGCGTGGCTGGTCGCGGCAGATGAGTGCCAGCCAGAAACTGGTCAGCCAGGCACCCTCGCCGGCCACCAGCCTGCAACCGGGGGCCGGGATGGTCCGCAGCTTGTGATTGATCCGACACTCCACGGTTCCCTCGCCGGCACCGGCGACGGCGAACAGTGCCGAGCCCATCTGCAGGGCGTTGACCGCCGACTCCCATGTCTCGATTGCAGCAGCCTCGGGATCGATCAGGCACCGGGCACGCAGTCCCATCACGGAGGTGTTGAAGGTTGCATCGATGAGCTTGGAGCTTCTGGCCAGCTCGTCGATGTCCTCGAACAGGTATTCCTCCAAGTCGGCCACGAATTGTTTCTGGTCACACCTCGCGGACATGTCATGACGGGCGATGGTGATCGTGGTCACGGAAGGGTCCCCTTGCTGATGTCGAATCGTCTGTCGGCGCCGCCCTCGGGGAGCTATAGGCTCGGGCGTTGCGCGCCGGGTGAGGGCGTCAGGTGCAACACTGCTTCGGCGTTTGCGATCAATCGCCCGACCTCGATGGGGAGATGCTCGAATTCCTCCATGGCGACGTCGTACGGCTCTACGCGATAGCGGTTCCCGTCGAGGCCGGTCGCCTCGATGAACCACCGGTGCCCGGCGGGAGACGTGGAGTCCTCCGCATCGACCCAGGTCGCCTCATGCCGCAGGACCGTGAAGTCTCCCAGGTAAGCGGTCAGGTCCGTGTGAAGGGTGATCCAGTCCGACTGCTCGAACTCTGCGAGCGGAAGGCGGTCCACATAGTTCTGGAGGCCCGGCAGGGGAATCAGAGGGTCTTCCATGTGCCGCTGTTCGCTCAGGCCCAGCATTGCGGCGATGCCCACGGCGTGGCGGTGCATGCCGACGGCCCACTCGGAGGCGTAAGAGCCGGATTCCGGAGTGTCGGTCCAGGGGTCGGTTCCTGCCGAAGGCTCTCTCACAGGTCGGCAGCCAGTTCCCGGAGGGCGCCTAGGCCGTTTCGTTTGGATCACCTGGCGGACCAGAGGAAGATGCCTGCGACGTGCAGTCCAGCCAAGTAGACGGTCGCTGTCTTCTCGTAGCGGGTGGCGATGCCCCGCCATTGCTTCAAGCGGTTGATGCAGCGTTCGACGGTGTTGCGCTGCTTGTACGCCTCGCGGTCGAAGGCGGGTGGCCTGCCGCCCCGGCTGCCGCGTCGCAGGCGGTGGCCGCGCTGGTCGGAAGGAATGGGGATTACCGCCCGGATTCCGCGCTTGCGCAGGTGCTCGCGAATCGCGCGGGAGGAGTACGCCTTGTCGGCCAGGACCATGTCTGGCCTGGTGCGGGGCCGACCTCGCCGCTGGGGAACGCGAAGGCGGGCCATGACGTGCGTGAAGGCGGGCGCGTCGCCTGCTTGTCCAGCGGTGAGATGGAAAGCCAGAGGCCGGCAGTGGGCATCGGACGCAAGGTGGATTTTCGTGGTCAGTCCGCCGCGGGACCGGCCGATGGCATGGTCTTCCGGTTCTCCGGCCGGAGCCCTTTTTTGCGCGCCCCTGCCGCGTGCTGATGTGCGCGCACGATGGTGGAGTCCACTGAGACGGCCCAGTTGAGGTCCTCCTTGGCGTCGGCCTGTGCGATGAGCGTAGTGAAGACCCGCTCCCAGGTGCCGTCGACGGCCCACATTCGCAGCCGGTTGTAGACCCCTCGCCAGTTGCCGTACTTCTCGGGGAGGTGAATCCATTGCGATCCGGTCTGGAATTTCCACGCGATCGCGTCGATCACTTCATGGTGTTCCCGCCATCGACCACCCCGCCTCGGCGTCCGATCCGGGAGCAACGGCTCGATCCGCGCCCACTGCGCGTCAGTCAACGGCATACCCAGACCAACGATCAGGCGATCGGAAGGGAGCGGCTATGCACCAGCCACGTCAGCAGCCGGGCCAGCCGAATTCCACCAGTCGACCACGCGGGCGGCCATTGTGTCCGGCCGCAGGCCCAGAGGGTCAAGGCCGAAGTGATCTTCAAGCTCGTGCCGCAGGAACTCACCCACCTCGGTCCGGCCGGCACCGGAAAGGAGCCGCTGGAACAAGGGAGCGATCATGCAGTCGTACTCGTCCTGCACATCATCAGCGACGCCGATGGGATCCCACTCATTAAGCAGACGCCGCAGGTCATCCTCGGTGAAGGTGGTCCAGGGTTTCATCGCCCCAGACTGCCACCCACGAACGACCGGTTCAGCACCCGACCCTTGATCCAAACGAAACGGCCTAGGCGCATGCGGCCGGGGGCGTGGCCCCCGCGGGGAGGCCATCGGTGAATTGCTGCAGGCCTTCGGCCGGAGCGAGGGTCTGGTCGTGTGCGGTGTGCAGGCGGTCGAGCCAGTGGAGTCCAGCGTGGTACGTCTCGTCGTCGCCGACGTCCTGCGGCTTGAAGCCTGCAGCGTTCTCCGCGTCGGAAGCCCAGAGGTACCCCAGCACCCCGTGCCCACCTAGCACGGGCACGTACTGGACTACGCCTTCCGCCGTGCACTTGTAGCCGATGCGGCCCAACCTCGGGGCGTGAGTGAACTCGTCGTACTGACGGGGGATCTCGAAAGTGGCCCACACTTCGAACAGGGTCCCGTCCTCCTCGTAGACGTTATCGGCGCCGGTCGTAGTCGGCCTGGCGAGATGGCTCTGATCGTCACGGCGGCGTCCACGGGGCCGGCTGGGCAGTCGCCCATGTGGACTCTGACCGTTCCGGTGAAATCCCCCGGATCGTCCAATGTTCTCAACTCACCCCGGAACAAACGACTCCTTGGCCTTCCTCGCTCAGCCACGAACAGGCGCACCACCACGTCGGCAGCAGCGAGCCCATGTGCTGTGAGGACAGGTCGTGCGGTCAGCGCGTCGCGCAGACGCAGCGCCAAGTCGTCCCCCTGTCGCCGCTACGTTCCCAGGTCCAGCGGGCGACAGGGGTGCTGGCGAGCATGGGTATTCCTCCCGGGCGCGGTGAAACGGTCCGCACGGAGCGTCAGACGGGAAACTCTCCGACCCAGCTGCGCTGGAGGAGATGCTGAGGCAGATATTCGGATTCGACGTCGACGGGGAAGTCGCCGTCGTAGGCGAGGCACGCCATGGCGAGTGGACCGATGGCCCACAGGCCCTCGATGCTCTCCTCGCGGTCCTCGTCCTCTGTCCAGTACCTCTTGTGAAGTTCAAGCGCTTCCGCGAGGGCGGCGTTGAAACCGGCGTGGTCATGTTTGATGAACCGGTAGAAGAGATTGATCGGTGGGTACGAGATGTTCTGCAGCCAGTCTCGCGGGGCGATTTCGGTCATGTCCGGGTGGGAGGTGCGGAAGGCTGCGGTGAGGGCCTCGACCATTGCGGGTTGCTGACGTGACCAATACGCCTGCAACGTTGCCACCCAGTGGTAGAGGTATTCGTCGTGCTGCGCACCAGAGGCACGCAGCACAGCCATGGGCACCTCGCACAGTTCGGTCAGCCGTTCCTGGTCGCGGCAGATGACGGCGAAGTAGAAGGCGTCGATCCACGAGGGCGCGTTGGTGTGGACCCTGGGGCCGGTGACAGGGAGCGTGCGCGTCTCGTGATGGATGCGGCACTCGAAGGTGTCACCCGTGGCAGTGGCGGCGCGGAAGATCGCCGATCCCACTTGCGTGGCGTTCACCACGGCTTCCCAGGTTTCGATGCCTGAGCATGTGGGGTCGACCGTCGAACGGGCGCCGACGCACGTCCGCACGGAGTTCCACAGGGCGTCGAGCATGTGCGGCGCCCGCTCGATCGAGGAGATCTGCTTGATGGTTTCCTCGGTCACGGCTCGTGCAAAGCCTTCGTCGTCGGGCCCGGGCCCGCCATGGCGAGGGATGGTCACGGTCACGAAGGTTCCCTGACGTCGCCTTTTGAGTGGAGTATCGAGATGAACGGTACATCCGTCGGATGCGCTCTGGGTCGGTTGGCGTTGTCAGGTGGGGAATTCGCCGATCCAGGTGCGCTGGAGGAGGTGTGTGGGGAGGTAGTCGGATTCGATGTCGAGGGGGAAGTCGGCGTCGTAGGCGAGGCAGGCGATGGCGAGGGGACCCAAGGCGATGCTGCCGTCGATGTCCGTGGTCCGGTCCTCGGTCAGTGTCCAGTACGCCTTATGGAGCTTCAGCGCGTCTGCCAGGGCGGGGGCGAAGCCGTCTCGGTCTTGGCGGACGTAGTGGTAGAAGAGGTTGATGGGTGGGTAGAGGATGCCGTCCATGAGGTCGCGGGGGGCGATCTGGGCGACGGACGGGTCGGATGCCTCGATGGTGGCGATGAGTTTGTCGGCGAGACCGGGGCCGCGGAGCCACCAGGTCTGGAGGGTGTCGACCCAGTGGTAGATGTATTCGTCGTACTGCCCCTGAGGTGACCGCAGCCGCTCCAGCGGGATCTCGCTAAGCAGCGTCATGCGTTCCTGGTCACGGCAGATGACGGCGAGCCAGAAAGCAGAGAGCCAATTGCCCGCGTTGGCCAGGACCATGGAGCCGGCGGCGGGGATGGTGCGCAGCTTCCGGTTGATCCGGCACTCAACCGTTCCTTCGTTCACCACGCTCGCGGCGAACAGCGCCGAGCTGACCTGCATGGCGTTGACCGTGGCCTCCCACGTCTCCACCTTGGAGGCCCGCGGATCGATGGCACAGCGGGCCCGGAAGCCCAGAATGGAGGAACCGAACGTGAAATCGAGCAGGGCTGCTGACTCCTCCAGGTCGTTGATTTCCTCGACCAGGCGCTCGCTCAGCCGGTTGGCCAGTGACTCCGCTTCGGCTCCTCCCTGGAGGTCGTGGCGGGTAATGGCTGTCGTCATGAAAGAGTCCCCCTGCGGATGCCGAACTGGCGAACTGGCGAGTCGTGTGACTGGTGGTGCTCAGGTATCGATCTCACCGGACCAGCCGAACTGCAGCAGTTCCTTCAGCAGATACTCGGATTCGACTTCGATCGCACAGCCGATCTCGATTTTCTCGCCCTGAGGATCGCCGGCACAGCGTGAAAAGGCCACGGTCAAGCAGCGGGGCAAGGGCCCGAGCCCGGGAGTTGTGCGTGCGGCGCAGCCTCGCTCGGTCACAGGTCGGCGGCCAGTTCCCGGAGGGCGTCGAGGCCGGTGCGGCGCGGAGGCGCGGCTGTGTCGACGCGCCCCGCACCGTCCACGTCCGGGAGCCCTGCCATCCGCCGCAGGGCCTCGGAAGGCGTCAGGCCCTCGTCGTGGGCGGTGCGTAGGCGGTCCAGCCAGCGGAGTCCGGCGTGGTATGTCTCGTCGTCGCCGACATCCCGCGGCTCGAAGCTCGCCGCGCCCCCCGCGTCGGAGGCCCAGAGGTATCCCAGTAGCCCGTGCTCACCGAGCACGGGCACGTACTGGACTTCGCCCTCTGCGGAGCGCTGGTACCCCATGCGGCCGAACCCGGGTGCGTGGGTGAACTTGTCGTACCGACGGGGGATCTCGAAGGTGGCCCACACGTCGGACGGGGTCCCGTCCTCCTCGTAGACATTCTCGATGCCGGTCGTGGTCGGTCTGGAGAAGGGGCTCCGGTCGTCCGGATCGGTCTCGGAGCCGAGGGCATCGGCGAGTGCGGGCAGGGCGGCGGCCAGGCGGGCGCAGTTCGCCGGGTAGCCGGCGCCCTGCTTGCGTCCCTTGAGGTCGTACGGCATCCAGGCGTCGTGGAGCGTCAGCAGTTCCACGGATACGAAGCCGGCGTACGCCGAGGCGCTGAGCTCGAACAGGCCGTGCTGAAGCGTGTCTCCTTCGGCCGACGCCAGCAGCCCGTCGCACCGCACGGCGGCGTCCACGGGGCCGGCTGGGCGGTCGCCCACATGGGCCCTGACAGTTTCGGTGAAATCCCCCAGATCGTCCGACGTTCTCAACTCGCCCCGGAACAAACGACTCCGTGGGTCTCCTCGCTCAGCCACGGACAGGCGCACCACCGTGTCGGCGGCAGCGAGCCCATGTGTCGCAAGGACGGAGCGTGCGGTCAGCGCGTCGCGCAAACACAGCGCCAAGTCGTCCCCGCTGTCGTCGCTACGCCCCCAGGTCCAGCGGGCGACAGGGGTGCTGGCAATCAAAGCATCTCCTCTGGCATGAACTCTCCGCCGCGTGGAACGAAGATTATTCCGTCCGGTGTGCGAATGACGAACTGGATGTTGTAACCCTCGTAACCCCGTTGGAGTCGGTCGATCTGGGTCACCATCTCATCCCTTGGCACCTTTGTGTCGACCACGAAGGTCTGTACGTCGGCGTGAGAATCGCTGAGCTGCGGTCTTTCTTTGAATATCTTGTCGACGACCTTGCGTGGCGATGGAGTCGAGTCGGCGTTCGTCATGTCCTTGAATTGCCACCCGTGCACGTTGCCGTTCGCGTCGCGTGCCATCAGATCGAGGTCGGTTCCCTCGGCAGTGAAGACCCCCGGGCGGATCTCGTGCCCACCCCGTTTGATCTCGAACGCAATGTCGGTCAGGCCTGAATCGTAAAGTCGATTGGCAAGACGGATCTGCTCTCGACAGCCGGGGATCATTCTGTACTGGGAGATATTGGATACCACATCCGAAAAATTCGCGGCATCTCTGAAACGGCCGGACGCGATGGTGTCGGCGAGTTCCTTGCCGGCGGGATGTGTGGCCAAGTTCTGGAGAATCTTCTCCACGTCCCCCGGCTTGACCCTCGTTCCACGCAGCTGACTGCGGATCTGTAGTTCCGTCTCGCCGCCTCGCGGGAAGGGCCCGGAGTCGTCGGGCGGCCTGTTCCAGCCTGCGGGATCAGAGGGCCCGTAGTCGCCGTCGGCGCCATGGCCGCTGCCTCCGTCGGACCCTCCGCCGCGGCCGCCGGAATGCCCCTCATCAAGACCGCCGGGGCCACCGTGGTGGCCGCCGTCCAGCGTCTCGTGGCTCGTGTGCGCGTCCGGTCCGTGGCCGCTCGTATGTCCGTCCGATGCATGCCCCCCGGCGCGGGAGCCGACCAGCGCCTCTTCCGGCGAGGCCGAAGCCCGGGCCCCCGCCCCCTCCTGGCGGGCCGCCGAGTGGTGTTGGAGGAGGGTGCCGTCCTCCGAGAGGACGTTGCCCGGGCGGTCCAGGTAGACCGTGTTGCCGGCCTCGTCCGTGCCCTTGAGTACGTTCTCGGGGAGGGCCGTCGTGCCCTCGGGGAGTTTGAGGGTGCCCTCGGGGATGCGGAGGGAGCCCTCCGGGGCGTGTACGCCCTCCGGGAGGCGGACCACGCCGTCGCCCAGGTCTATCGCGCCCGGGGGATCTCCGCGCCGTCCGGGAGTTTCACCGCGCGGCTCGGGACCTCGAACGCGGCCTCCGGGACCGCCGCGCCCTCCGGCAGGTGCAGGGTGCCGTCCTGGAGCTTGAACGCGCCCTCCGGGAGGGTGATCGCGCCCTCGGGGAGGGCGGGTATCTCGAACTGCCCCAGGCCCTTGAGCGCCGCCAGGCCGTCGCCGATCTTCGTCAGGCCCATGCCCGCGCCCTTGAAGACGTACGTCATCGGGTCCACGACCCGGCCCACCTTGCCCACCGTGGACAGGGCCTTCGCCGCGACGGCCGCCTTTCCGGCGCCGGAGGCCGCGCCGCCCGCGCCGCCGGTGAACACCGTCGTGACGACGTTGAAGGCCACCGCGCCCGTGGCCCGGGACGGGTTCTCGCTCCACTGGTCCCAGGCCAGCAGCGCCTTGCCGGTCTCCTTCATCGCCGTGCGGGATTCACGCAGGTAGGAGGGGAGCTTGTCGTCCGGCAGGCCCCAGTACAGGCCGGCCAGCGGTGTGCTGGAGATCGCCACACCGGTGGCGAGCTTGCCCAGGCCCGACCACGCCTGCTTCGCGGAGTCCCAGCCGTCGGTGCCGACCAGGGTGCCCAGGCCCTTGATCGTGCCCCAGACGCCGTCGACGACGAAGCCCTTGACGAAGTCCCAGGCGTGTTCGTGCAGTTGCCACCAGGGCTTGGACTCCTGGACCGGGTCGCCCCAGGGCAGGCCCTCGGCGTGCTTGAGGGTCTCGGCGTCGTAGCCGTACGTGCCCTTCTTGCCGGAGCCGTCGTCCGTCTTCAGCGCGGGGCCGCCGACCAGGGCGACGATCTTGTCGTGGCAGGCCCGCTCCACCGCCTGGAACGCCGCCCAGGTCTCGGCGATCTCGTCGTGGCGGCGGTTGTTCTCCTCGACCAGGTCCCCGTCCTCGCGCCACTTGTCGTCGTCCCTGATCCGGGCGACGAAGGACTCGGCCTCGCGCTTGAGCTCCTGCAGCTTCTCGACCAGCGGGGCGGCGTCGGTCGCGTACGTGGAGAGCGCGGCCGTGATCGTCTCCAGCTCCGACTTCAGCGAGGTCCCGCGGTCCGCGACCGGTTTCGTCGTGGCGAACAGCTGGTCGGCCTCCGGCGCCTTGTAGAACGCCTGGAGGCCGCCGAAGCTGCTGTGGACGTCACCGGCGGCGGTGGCGGTCGACGCCCCGCTCTTCGTCAGCGTGGTCACGCTGGTGTCCAGCAGGGCGAGGTTGCCGGTGAAGACCGGTATGCCGGACGGGGTGACCGCCTCGTTCTTGCTCACTTGCCCGCCCGGATGTCCTTGAGCACGTCCAGGCGGACGGACTTGGCCGCGTCCTGGGCCCGCTTGGCCGTGTCGAGGTCGCCCTCCACGTACTCGCTCGTCGCCGTCGCGGCGCCCACCACGGCGGCCTGGATGCGCTCCGCCATCGACTTCAGCTGCGGCTTCCGCTCCGTGACGTACGTGCCCAGCGCCGCGGCGACCGGCCCCAGGGTGGGGTGGGACAGAGGCTCCGCCCCCACCGCCACCGGACCGGCCACCGGCAGCGACGCCGCCGAGCCCGGCACCGCCGTACCCGCGTGCGTCGCCGCCTCCGACATGGCGGTGACCATGGCGTTCAACGCCTTCTCCAGGTCACCGGCGTGCGTGCTGACCTTCTTCAACTGCCCCTGCACGCCCTGCGGTTTGATGTCCCAAGCCGTCACCGGCCGCCCCCCCGGAGTCCTGAACGTCAGCCGATGTTGTCGACGGCCGCCTTCGCGCGGGCCAGGGTCTGGTGGGCCGTGCCGTCGTTCTCCACCAGCGTGGAGCGGAGGAGGTGGATGATGTTCTTGACCTCCTTGGAGGTCGCCTGCCAGCGGAGTTCCTTGCCGTGGTAATCGTCGGCCACGCCGTCCGCCGTGAAGTCGGCCATCGCGGCCTTGACCTGGCCGTCCCGCGCCGTGATGACCAGTTCGAGCTGGGCGATCACCGTCTGGAGATTGCCCTGCACCTCGGTGGATGCGCCGGTGTCGTACGACCGCCGGTCCGTGTTGCCGCCGTGTCCCGCCATGACTCTTGTCTCCCCGTCAGGAATGTGTACGGATGCGTCGAAAGTGCCGGTCGGGCCGGCTCAGCGGCCGCCGAAGCGGGCCGCGTCGAAGTTGGCCGAAGCCATCTGCGTACGCGCGTTCTCGCCCTGTTCCTGCTCGCCCGAACCGAACGCCGCGTCCATGCCCTGCTGGCCGCCCAGGATGCCGGAGAGCGAGGCGTTCAGCGCCGCGGTGATCTCGTCGGAGCGGTTCTTGAAGTCGTCGAAGGCGATCTTGCCCGCGCCGTTGAACTTGCCTTCCAGCGGTTCCGCCGCGGCGATCAACTGCCGGATCAGCGTGCCCAGATCGGTGCTGGAGCCCTGCGAGTGCTTGAGCAGCGTCGACAGGACCGTGGACCCCATGTCGAACTTCATCGGCTTCCCCCCATGCGTCGGAACCTCGAACGGATGTATCCGTCCCAGCCTCATGTCTATCAATCCGCGCGTCGCTACTGCAATCTGCAATCGGCCATATCGTCGCGGTGACCGGGCGAGTCGACCGGCGCGCCCGCCGGCCGCGCTTTGCGAAGCGGTACGTCAGTGCGGTACGTACACCGTCTGCGTCAGCCGGTTCGGGCGCCCCCGCTGGATGAACACCCCACGTCCGGCCGCCTGTTGGGAGGCGTAGACGCCGGGGAAGAGCTGGCCCTCGCTGCGGTCGCCCGACATCACCAGCGCCGAGGCCCCCGACTCCCGCAGGCTCTGCACCACCGGCTCGTACATCCCGCGCGCCGCCCCCGCCACGCGCCGCGACAGCACGAAGTGCAGGCCGATGTCCACGGCGGAGGGGATGTACGGGAGGAACGCGGCCAGCGGCGACTGGCCCGCCGTCGTCAGCACGTCGTAGTCGTCCACCAGGACCACGATGCGCGGGCCCTGGCCCCAGCTGCCCGGCTCCAGGTCCTCCAGGCGGGCGTTCTCGTCCGGCAGCCGCTTCTCCAGCTCGGAGGCGATGGCGGCCGAAAGGCCCATGCAGAGCTTGGAGTTGTACGCGTAACCGCCGTTCAGCTCCTCCGGGACCACCCCGCGCAGCGAGCGCCGGGGGTCCATCACCGCGAAGACGAGGTCGTCCTCGCCGTAACGGTCGGCGAGCCCCTGCGCGACCGCCCGCAGCAGGTTCGTCTTGCCGCACTCGCTGTCCCCGAGCACCAGCAGGTGCTGGTCGTGGCCGAACAGGTCGAGCAGCACGGGCGCCAGGGCCGACTGGTCGAGCCCCAGCGGCACCCGCTCCGGCTCCGCAGCCCGGCCGGGCAGCAGATGCGGTTCGAGCAGGTGCGGCAGCACCCGTACCGGCTGGGCGACCTCGCCGTGCCAGGTGGCCCGGACCGTGCGCGTGGCGCGTTCGAGGACCGCGCCCAGCTCCGCCGTCTCCGCGACCCCGTCGGTGCGGGGCAGGGCGACCTGGGCGAAGAGCTTGCCGTCGGTGAGGACGCGGCCCGGCTCGTCGGGGGAGAGGGTCTCGGCCAGTTTGCGGTCGATGCTCGACTCGCCCGGGTCGTTGAGCCGCAGCTCCACCCGGGTGCCGAAGTTGGACTGGATCGCGATGCGCACGTCGTTCCACCGGAGCATCCCGGCGACGACGTGGATGCCGTAGCCGCCGCCCCGCTTGAGGATGTCCGCGACCGCGTCGTCCAGCTCGTCGAAGTCGTCGCGCAGCGCGCCGAACCCGTCGATGACGAGGACGATCTCGGCGGACGCCAGCTCCGGCAGGCGGCCCGCCGCGTGCAGGGTGCGCAGCTGCTCGACGGAGTCGATGCCGTGCTCCCGGAACAGCTCCTCGCGCAGGGTGAGCATCGCGCGCACCTCCTCGACCGTGCGCGCGGCCCGCTCCCGGTCGGCGCGGCCGGCGACACCGCCGACGTGCGGCAGCTCGGCGAGGGCCTGGAGGCCGCCGCCGACGAGGTCGAGGCCGTAGACGCCGACCTCCTGCGGGGTGTGCGTGAGCGCGAGGGAGAGGACCAGGGTGCGCAGCAGCGTCGTCTTGCCGGACTGCGGGCCGCCGATGACGGCCGCGTGCCCGCCGGCCACGGTGAGGTCGAGGAGCCACTGCCCCTGCCACTGCTTGGCCGGGTCGTCCAGCAGCCCGAGCGGTACGAGCAGCGGGCCGCGCTGCCGGGTGCCCGGCCGGCCCGCGTCCGGGCGCACCCCGGTCAGCCGCATCCCGCGCGGCCCGGCGTCCAGCGGTCCGGCGACGGCGTCCAGGGTGATCGCCGGGGGCAGCGGGGGCAGCCAGATGCTGCGTACCCCGGGCGCCGCACCGGTCAGCTGGCCGACCATCACCGCGAGTTCGGTCGGCCCGGTCTCGCGGCGGCGGGCGGACGGCTCGCGGTCCTGCGGGGAGCTGTCCGGCCCGGCGAGGGTGTTGTACGCCTCGTAGGGGAGGGCGAGCGGCCCGGTCTCCTCCTCGTCGGCGCTCCGCACGGGGCCCCGGTACGCGCCGGAGACGTAACCCGCCTTGAAGCGCGTGTAGTGGCTGGTGTCCACCTTGAGGAAGCCGAAGCCGGGCAGCGGCGGCAGGTGAAAGGCGTCCGTGGTGTCCAGGACCATCCGCGACTCGTCGGCGGAGAAGGTGCGCAGGCCGAGCCGGTACGAGAGGTAGGTCTCCAGGCCCTTGAGCTTGCCGCTCTCGATGCGCTGGCTGGACAGCAGCAGGTGCACGCCGATGGAGCGGCCGATCCGGCCGATGGACAGGAACAGGTCGATGAAGTCCGGCTTGGCGGTGAGGAGTTCGCCGAACTCGTCGATCACCACGAACAGGTGCGGCAGCGGGTCCAGGTCCGGCCGCTTCTGCGCGCGCAGCGCCGTGTAGTCCCCGATGTCCGCGACGTTGCCCGCGTCCTTCAGGGCCTGCTGGCGGCGCTTGACCTCACCGGCGAGCGAGGAGTGCACGCGCTCGACCAGGCCCGCCTGGTTCTCCAGGTTGGTGATGACCCCCGCCACGTGCGGCAGGTCCGCGAACGGGGCGAAGGTGGCGCCGCCCTTGTAGTCGACCAGGACGAGCGCCAGGTCCTCCGGCGGATGGGTGGCCGCCAGGCCGAGGACGAGGGTGCGCAGCAGCTCCGACTTGCCGGAGCCCGTCGCGCCCACGCACAGCCCGTGCGGGCCCATGCCCAGCTCGGAGGACTCCTTGAGGTCCAGGAGCACCGGCTCGTGCGCGTCGCTGATCCCGATCGGCACCCGCAGGAAGGCCCGTTCACCGCGCGGCGCCCACAGCCGGTCCAGGTCCAGCGCCGCCACGTCCTGGACGCCGAGCATCGCGGCGAACTCGACGGGCCCGGCCAGCGGCGCGTCGGCCAGGGACTCGGCGGACAGCCGCAGCGGCGCGATCATCCGGGCCAGGCCCTCCGCGAAGGGCATCCCGACCTCGTCCACCGTGCCGTGCGACGCGACGGTCTCCGCCGCCCGCAGGTCCTCCACCACCACGTCCGTGCCGTCCACGGTGAGGCGGACGTTGACGTGGTCCGGCTCCTGGACCCGCCGGTCGAGCAGGTGCACCACGGTCACGCCCATCTCGCGCAGCCCGACCGCGTCGTCCGGGCGCGGCAGGTCCACGGCGTCCTCGCCGTGCCCGTCGACCACCACGAGCAGCCGGGAGTTCATCGCGAGCGCGTCCCGCCCGGCCAGGCCCCGGCGCACCTCGGCCGCGTACGAGGCGCGGCGGCGCAGCTCGGGCCCGAGGAGGCGGGCCAGCCGGGCGGCGGAGGGGGCGATGCGGCGGGCGGCGACCGGGCCGTCGGACTGCTCGGGGTCGAGCAGATGCGGCAGCCACTTCGCCCACTCCCAATCGGCCATGCGCTCACCGGAGGCGGCGACCGCGATCGCCACGTCGTCCGGCGCGTGCAGGGCCGCCGCCTGGACGAGCAGGGCGCGCACCACCCGCAGGCCGTCCTCGCGGGGACCGATCACGCTGACGTTCCCGGCCCGGTCCAGCGGGACGGTCAGGGGGAGTTCGGTGCCGTTGCGGAACCGCTTCACCACGGCCGACGCCTCGTTGAGCATGAAGAGGTCGGGCGGGGTGAGGACGGACGAGCCCTGCTCGCCGATCCGGAGGTCCCGCAGCGGCATCTCGCCCGTGCCGGCCCGTATCCGCAGGAAGTCGTCGTCGGCCCTGCGCCGCTCCCAGAGGCGGGCCGGGTCGCGCACGATGTCGTAGAGGGCGTACGGGGACGGGTTCAGCACGTCCGCCTGCTCGCGCCGGACCCGCTCCTCGGCCGACAACTCCTCGCGCAGGTCCTCCACATAGGCGAGATACGCCTCGCGCTGGGTGCGGCGGGTCCGCTGCGCCTTGCCGCGCTGGGAGAGCAGCAGCACCGCCGAGCCGATGACCGTGACGACCAGGATGATCGCGCCGAGCCCGGCGAACTGGCTGTTGCGGACCACCGTCATCATCACTACGGACGACATGACCCCGGCGACCGGGAGCAGCGACATCGCGATGTTCCCGGACTTGCCCTCGGGCAGGTTGGGCGGCGCCTCGATGGTGCGCGGCTCGGACGGCGCCGGCGGGCGCGTGGTGCGGGCGGGGCGGTGGATCAGGCGAGTGCTCATCGGCTCCGTCCGGGGAGGTCGGCCGGGTCGGCGTACGGGCTCGGCACCGGGGTCACCGGCGCTTCTGGGACAGCTCGAAGACCTCGGCGGCGAGGCGGGTGGCGGCGAGCCGGGCCGGGCGGGCGAGCAGTTCGGTGCGCAGCGGTCCGCCGGCCGCGAGGTGCCGGTCGTACGGCAGGACGTGGACGCGGGCGCCGGTCGTCGCGAGGCGTTCGGCCGCCGCGCCGATGTCGATGCCGGGGCGCGGGGTCGTCACGGAGAGCGCGACGACGGTCCCCTCGATGACGTGCGGGGGGAGCGCCCGCAGCCACTGGAGCACGGCGTACGTGCTGGTCACGCCGTCGAGCGTGGCGGGGGCGGCCAGCACTCGGGCCTGCGCGGCGGACAGGGCGACCCGGGCGACCTCGGCGGGCAGCGTCTCGCAGTCCACCACGGTCACCCCGAAGTAGCGGCGCAGGGCGACCATCACCCGTTCGTACGTGACGGTGTCGACCATGGCCCCGATCCGGCCCTGGCTGCCGGGCAGCAGCCAGGCGTTGTCCGGGAGCTGGACGAGATAGCCGGTGATGTCGAGCAGCGACATCTGCGGCGCGGCGATGTCCGCCAGGTCGGCCGTGGTCCACCGCAGCGCCTCGGCGCCCATCCGGAGCGGCAGCGAGCCCAGCGCCGGGTCGGCCTCCACGAGGAGCACGGGGTCCTGCCGGTAGTGCGCGTACGTGGTGCCGAGCAGCGCGGTCACCGTCGTCTTGCCGGCGCCGCCCCGGATGGAGGTGACCGCGATCTGCCGCCCCGTCGTCACCGGTTGCTGGAGCACCTCGGCGGTACGGGTGAGCGCGGCGACCTCCCGGGCGGCGGACCCGGAGACGATACGGCGCACGGCGCGCGCGGCCCGTACGGCGACGGCCTCGCCGCGCACCGGCCGCCGGGCCACGGCGGTCATCGCCTTGTCGAGGACGGGGAGCGAGTCGGGGGTGGGGGGAGGCGCGGGCGTCCCGGGCCAGGACCGCGCGGCGGGGGCGGGCGCGGGCCGCGGCTCGGGTTCCGTCCGTGCGGGCGGCACGGCGGGGCGCGGGGCCTCCGGGGCCTCGGCCGGGCCCGGCCCCTTCAGGTCGCGCAGGAGGTCGCCCTGCCAGTTGTGGTCCGCGTTCGGCATGTCTGCCCTTCTTCGCCGCTTCGATGCCCCGCCGGGCCCGTATCGGTGGTCTCGGAGTCGTCAGAACTTGTTCAGCAGTTGCCCGTAGACGCCGAACACCCCGACGGCGAGCGGGAAGAGCCCCACGACGCCGATGGACTCGATGAGGTCGGCCGTCCGCCGCAGCCGCACCCGTACGTGCTCCGGCGGCTCCACCGCCAGCGCGAGCAGGGGCAGCAGCGCGGCCGCGCACAGGACCGCGATGGGCCCGCCGCCCCCGGAGTGGTCCAGCCACAGCACCACCAGCCGCACCGCGACGAACGCGGCGGCGGCGAACAGCGCCACCACCTCCGCCACCAGCGGGAACGCCCGCGCCCGGGACAGCAGCACCACCGCGACCAGGCACGGCAGCAGCACCGTCCACACCGTCGGCCGGTCCGCCGTGGTGAGGAGGTGGCCGCCGGCGGCGGCCGACACCGCCGTGACGAGCGTCGCCAGGGCGAGGCCCCGGTGGGTGGCGGCCAGCGCGTTGCCCACGTCGTGCCGGCTGACCGAGGCACCGCCCGAGCGGCGGTCGTCGAGGCCCGTGAGGCCCGACGCCATCAGGGCGAGCCGGGGCAGCAGCCCGAGCAGGACCACGGAGAACACGGCCATCACCGCGCCGAGCCCGGCCGGGTCCTCGGCGACGGCGGCGACGACCTCCCAGACCGCCGTCACCACGGCCGTGGCCAGCGCGCCGATCAGCCCGCCCCGGCCCAGCGGCGACAGCAGCCCGAGCAGCGCCAGCGACACGGCGGCCGCCCCCGCCACGGCCGCCAGCCGCAGCGCACCGGACCAGTCGTAGGCGTCGGCGGCCGTCCACGCCGAGAGGACGCCGAGCCCGGCCGAGACGAGGAGCAGCGCGGTCGCGAGCGCGCGGTTGCCCCGGCCGAGCCGGGCGACCAGCGCACCGGCCACCAGCAGCAGGACCGTCACGCCCGCCAAGGCCCCGGCCAGCGCGCCCAGCGCGAACTCGCGGCGGGCGAGCAGCGCGGCGATCACCGCGAAGACCACGGTCGCCGCGCCCGCGGCGACGCGGCGGACGGCCGGGCGCCAGCGCCAGGTCTGGAGGTCCAGGCTGTCCGCCACCTGGTCCGTCACGTCGTGGACCACCGGGGCGGGCGGGGCCGCGTGGATGCGGACAAGACGGAGCACGGCACCGTCACCGATGCCCGCCGAGGCCAGGGTGGCGTCGTGCGGCAGCGCCGAGCCGTCGGCGGTGAGCAGCTGCCGGGTCAGCGGGCGGGACGCGGCCCGGTCGTCCAGCAGCTGGAGTATGTCCGGAAGGAGCTGCCCGACCGGGGTGTCGGACGGCAGGACGAGGTCCGCGCGGCGCCGCTCGCCGACCAGCGTCACCCGGCTCATTTCCGCTCGGGAAGCCATTGCCGTACTCACTGACGAAAACCAATCATCGCGACGTCCAGGAAATCTCGGGGTGAACCGGTCAGCGGTCGTACTGCTGGTACTGCCGCTGCTGCTTCTCCTGCTCGGCCTTCTGCTTGTCCAGGGTGTGCTGGAGGAAGGACCAGCCGACGCAGCCCGCGCACAGCACCGCGGTGATCGCGATGCCCGCGAACACCTTGCCCAGGCGCTCGTCGGCCGTCCGCCGCGCACGGCCGGTGCCGAACAGGAGCGCGTCGCGCATCCGCCGGCGGCGTACTCCCACCGACTCCAGCAGCTGACTGTCGTAATCCCGTGCCATGCGACCCCCCTTTGCCACTGCAACATAAGGCATGGGGTGACGGCGGGAACACCTCGGGTGGCCGGATCGAAGGCGCGTGGGGCCGGGGCGTGGCGGTTTCATCCGTTCCGGTGGGTGAGTGGACGAAACGTACACTTCAGTCCGCCCCCGCAGGCGCCTAGCGTCGCCTCGGCACACGCATCCCAGGAAAGGGCACCCCCCGTCATGACCAGCAACGAGACGCCCCGCGGCCCCGTCGACTCCTCGCGCATCCCCCGGTACGCCGGGCCCGCGACGTTCGCCCGGCTGCCCCGCCTGGACGAGGTGGGCACGGCGGACGTGGCCGTCGTCGGGGTGCCGTTCGACTCGGGCGTCTCCTACCGGCCCGGCGCCCGCTTCGGCGGAAACGCGATCCGGGAGGCGTCGCGGCTGCTGCGCCCCTACAACCCGGCGCAGGACGCCTCGCCCTTCGCCCTGGCGCAGGTCGCGGACGCGGGGGACATCGCGGCCAACCCGTTCAACATCGAGGAGGCCGTGGAGACCGTCGAGGCGGCGGCCGACGCGCTGCTCGACACCGGCGCCCGGCTGATGACGCTCGGCGGCGACCACACCATCGCGCTGCCGCTGCTGCGGTCCGTCGCCAAGAAGCACGGCCCGGTCGCGCTGCTCCACTTCGACGCCCACCTCGACACCTGGGACACCTACTTCGGCGCCGCCTACACGCACGGCACCCCGTTCCGCCGGGCCGTCGAGGAGGGCATCCTCGACACCTCGGCGCTCTCCCACGTCGGCACCCGCGGCCCGCTCTACGGCAAGCAGGACCTGACCGACGACGCGAAGATGGGCTTCGGGATCGTCACCTCCGCCGATGTGATGCGGCGCGGCGTGGACGAGATCGCGGACCAGCTGCGCCAGCGCATCGGGGACCGGCCGCTGTACATCTCCATCGACATCGACGTGCTCGACCCGGCCCACGCCCCCGGCACCGGCACCCCGGAGGCCGGCGGCCTCACCTCCCGCGAGCTGCTGGAGATCGTGCGCGGCCTGTCCTCCTGCCACCTGGTCTCCGCGGACCTGGTCGAGGTCGCCCCCGCGTACGATCACGCGGAGATCACCTCCGTCGCCGCCTCGCACACCGCGTACGAGCTGACGACGATCATGACCCGCCAGATCGCGGAGGCCCGCCAGCAGTGAGTCACGACCACCACGACGAGCGGCCCGAGCTGACCCCGGCGCAGATCGAGGCCGCGCTGAATCCGCCACCGGGGCGCACCGGCGGCGACCTCGTCGTCGAGACCCTGCGCGGGCTCGGCGCGACCACCGTCTTCGGGCTGCCCGGACAGCACGCGCTGGCGCTGTTCGACGCGCTGCGCCGCTCGTCGCTCCAGTACGTGGGGCTGCGCGTCGAGAACAACGCGGGCTTCGCGGCCGACGCCTACGGGCGGATCACCGGCGAGGTCGCCCCGCTGTTCCTGTCGACCGGGCCCGGCGCGCTGACCTCGCTCGCCGCGCTCCAGGAGGCGGCGGCCGCCTCCGCGCCGGTCCTCGCGGTCTCCAGCCAGATCCCGGTGCACGGGCTGGGCGGCGGGCGCCACGGCCACCTGCACGAGCTGCGCGACCAGCAGGCGTCGTTCCGGGACGTGGTGAAGTCCGTCCACACCGTGCGGGCGGCCTCGCAGATCCCGTCCGCGATCGCCGCCGCCTGGGAGTCCGCGCTGACGGCCCCGCACGGCCCCGTCTGGGTCGAGATCCCGCAGGACGTGCTGGAGGCGGAGACCGGGCTGCCCGTCGTCCTCGCCCCGGACGCCACCCCGCGCGAGCTGCACGCCCGCCCCGAGCTGATCGCGGTCGCCGCGCACCTGCTGGCGAACGCCGAGCGCCCGGCGATCGTCGCGGGCGGCGGGGTCGTACGGTCGGACGCCTCCGGGAAGCTGCGGGCGCTGGCCGAGAAGCTGAAGGCCCCGGTCGTCACCACGTACGGCGGGAAGGGCGCCTTCCCCTGGGGCCACCCGCTCTCGCTCCAGTCGTGGGTGGAGGACCGGCACGTCACCGACTTCCTGGAGGACGCCGACGTCCTGCTCGTCGTCGGCTCCGGACTCGGCGAACTCTCCTCGAACTACTACACGTTCGCCCCGCGCGGCCGGGTGGTCCAGATCGAGGCGGACGCCGGCAAGCTGGAGGCCAACCTCCCCGCGCTCGGCATCCACGCGGACGCCCGCGACGCGCTCGCCGACCTCATCGACGCGGTCGCCCCGCGCGAGGACCCGGCAGCGGCGGACCGCGTCGCCGGGGTGCTCGGCCGGGTCCGGGACCGGATCGCCGGCCAGGGCCGCGAGCTGGAACAGGATCTTCTCGCGGCGATCAGGACCGCCCTGCCCGACGCCTCGCCCAGCTTCTGGGACATGACGATCCTCGGCTACTGGGCCTGGGCCGCGTTCGACGCCCGCCGCCCGAACACCATGCACTCCGCCCAGGGCGCGGGCGGCCTCGGCTACGCCTTCCCGGCGGCGCTCGGCGCGGCGGTGGCCGACCCGACCCGGCCGGTCCTCGCGGTCTCCGGCGACGGCGGCGCGATGTACTCCGTCGCGGAACTGGCCACCGCCCGGCAGTACGACCTCCCGGTCACCTGGCTGATCGTGGACGACGGCGGCTACGGCATCCTGCGCGAGTACCTGACCGGCGCCTTCGGCGAGACCACCGGCACGGAGCTGGCCCGCCCGGACTTCGCGGCCCTCGCCGCGTCCTTCGGCGTCCCGGCGGTCCGGACGAGCCCCGAGACGCTCGCCGCGGACCTGGCGGAGGCGTTCGGACGGCCGGGGCCCTCGGTCGTCGTACTCCCGGCTCTGCTGAAGATGTTCGAGCCGACGCACCTGTAACTCCACGTACCTGTAAGCCCACGTACTTGTAAGCCCACGCACCTGTAGTTCGACGTACCTGTAACAGGCCCCCGCCGGGCCCTGTGGCGCGTACAACCTTCCGGCCCCCCGCGAGTCATCTCTTGCGGGCGTGCCGGGGGGCCGTCCGCAGGAATCGTTCAGGGGGAACCACCATGACCACGTCCCGTACCACCGGGCGCCGCCGCGCCGCGCTCTGTGCCGCCGTCGCCGCCGGGGTCCTCGCGCCCGTCGCGCTCGCCGCCGCGCCCGCGTCCGCCGCGACCTCGCAGGTGAGCTGCGCCTCCGGGCGGGCCGGGCTCGCCGCCCAGCTGACCAAGGACATCACCGCCGCGCTCAAGGGCCGCAAGTCCACCGTCGCGCTCGCGCTCTACGACCGGTCCACCAACACCACGTGCACGCTGCGCGCGACCACCACGTACGACTCCGCGAGCGTCGTGAAGGCGACCGTGCTGGCCACGCTCCTGTGGGACAACTCCAAGCACAACCGCTATCTCACCCAGCGCGAGATCGACCTCAGCACCAAGATGATCACCAAGTCCGACAACGACGCGACCACCGCCCTGTGGAAGCAGCTCGGCACCACCAAGGTCAACGCCTTCCTCAAGGCGGCCGGGATGACCCACACCGTGCCCGGCTCCGGCGGCTACTGGGGCCTGACCCAGATAACCGCCCAGGACGAGCAGCGGCTGCTGACCCTGCTCACCTCGAAGAACTCCGTACTCACCGACAGCGCCCGCTCCTACGAGCTGGGGCTGATGAAGAAGGTCGTCTCCTCGCAGCGCTGGGGCACCCCGGCCGGCGCCGTCACCGGGACCACCGTCCAGCTCAAGAACGGCTGGCTCCAGCGCTCCACCCACGGCTGGCGGGTCCACAGCATCGGCGCCTTCACCGGCAACGGCCACGACTACGGGCTGACCGTGCTCACCCAGGACAACAAGACGATGAACGACGGCATCAACACCATCCAGGCCGTCGCCCGGGCCGTCCACAAGGACCTCAACCCGCGCATCATGCACGCCAGGACTTTCTCCGCCCCCGTCGCCCCGCAGGAAGCCGTCCCGCCGGCCCCTGAGGCGCCGTCCGGCCGCATGCTCACCGCCAAGCCGCGGTAGCCCGGGTCCGCCCGGCGGAGGCAACAGAGAGGACCCTCTCGTTCACGGCCGCGCGCCGGGTGAGGGTCAGACATGGGAGAGGGCGAAGGAGACGAGGAAGCCGCTCACCGTGACGAGGCCGATCGCCAGGTGGGCGTCCTGGAACGCTTCCGGGATCATGGTGTCGGCGACCATCGCGAGGATCGCCCCGGCGGCGACGGCGGTCACGGCGGCGATCACGGCGGGGGAGAAACCGCCCACCACGCTGTACCCGAGGACCGCGGAGAGGGTGCTCGCGGCGGCGATGGCACCCCAGACGCCGAAGACGTAAGTCTTTCCGCGGCCGGATTTCCTCATTCCGGCCGAACTGGAGAGCCCCTCCGGGACGTTGCTGATGAAGACCGCCGCCACGGTCACGAGGCTCACCGCTCCGCCGTCGAGCAGGCTCACACCGATGACCGCCGATTCGGGGACGCCGTCGAGCAGCGCACCGAACGCCAGGGCGAGGCCGGAGCCGCTCTGCTGGGCTTCGGAGGGCTGGGCCTGCCCCTGATGGTGGCCGGACCGCTTGCGGTGCCTGGCGCCCCGGCGCGCCAGCCACATGTTCCCGCCGGTGTAGGCCAGGGCTCCGGCCAGCGTGCCGATCGCCGCGGGGGTCAGCCCTGCCTGCTCGTACGCCTCCCCGACCAGTTCGAAGCTGACCGCGGACAACAGGACCCCGGCCCCGAAGGCCATCACCGTCGCGATCAACTTCTGCGGAATCCGCAGGCCGTACCCGGCCACCGCTCCGACCAGCAGCGCCGAACCCGCCACCAGCCCCCACATCCCTGCCTGAACCGCTCCTGTCATGATCCCCTGGCTACCCGGCACCGGCGCCGCCATGTGCGCCCGTGCCGGGGTCCCGGGGGCAGGGATGTCACGACGTGGCGCTGGGGACCGAGAGGGGTTTGCCCGGCGCCTGCTTCTTCGCTTCCGCCATCCGTTCACCCAGCTCGGTCAGGCGATTGCGCCCCATGGCCTTGCGCACCTCGGGGAACCATTCCTTCTCCTCCTCCTCGACGTGGTGGCGCACGTTCTCGATGAGGACGGTCATCTTGGCGTCGAAGCGCTCGTCGGCCGGGTCAAGGTCCTTCAGCTCCGACAGCAGCCACACCATGACGTGGTGCTCCTCGACGCTCTCCAGGACGTGGTCCTTCGTGTCGGGCGCGGCCTCCCGGACGGCCGGATAGAAGATCTTCTCCTCGATCCAGGTGTGGGTGGTGAGCTCGTCGATCACACGGTCCACGATCTTCCGCTTCTCGGCGTGGGCCTTGTCGCCGGCTTTTTCGAACCGCTTGAAGAGCTTCTCGACCGTTTTGTGGTCGTCCTTGAGCAACACGATTCCATCCACTGAACTCTCCCTCGACCTCGACGAACGGGCGCATGAGCACGCCACTCGCTCGCCCTGTACCCGGTCCGGCGTGATCCAGCTCCCCGGCCGGCCCGGAGGAAGGGCGGGCCCCGGTCGCCGACGGATCGCGGGCGGCAGGGCTGTACGTGGTTCTTCCGGGTACGCGGCGTCTCAAGGAGCGTCGGTTCCGCGTCACCGACTGGCGTAAGCCCCCCAACGCAGTAGGAGAGGGAATGAGGCTTCGCGAATCTGCTCAGGCCACGGCTTCCCGGCTTCACGCCGAGGTGCTCAGCGGCCGGTACCGTCTTGACGAGACTCTCGGTTCGGGCGGTGCGGCGGACGTCTACCGGGGCTTCGACCTGAGGATGAGACGACCGGTGGCCGTCAAGGTCTTCCGGCCCGACACCGCCCTCGACGCCGAGGAGAGCTGGCGGGGCGAAGCCCAGATCCTGGCGCGGCTGCACCACCCCGGGCTGGTCACCGCCTTCGACGCCGGGCACCACGACGGACGCGCCTTCCTGGTCATGCAGCTGATCGAAGGCACCACGCTGAAGAACCGCATCGCCGACGGGCCGCTGCCCCCCGACGCCGCCGCGGCGATCGGAGCGGACCTCGCCCACGCGCTGGCCCACGCCCACGAGGCGGGCATCGTCCACCGCGACGTCAAGCCGTCCAACATCCTCCTGGACTCCGCACACCGTCCGTACCTGGCCGACTTCGGCATATCCAGGCCCCTGGACGCCACGACCCGGACAGCGACCGACACACTCGTGGGTACCGCCGCCTACCTGGCCCCCGAGCAGGTACTCGGCCGGGCCGTGGGACGGCCCGCCGACATCTACGCCCTCGGCCTGGTGCTCATCGAATGCCTCACCGGCAGGCTGGAGTACGGCGGCGGCCCCGTCGAAGCCGCGATCGCACGGCTGCACCGCCCGCCCGCCCTGCCGCCCGACGCACCCGAGCAGTTCCGCGCCCTGCTCAGCCGGATGACGGCCCAGGACGGCGAGGCCCGCCCGACGGCCCGCGACTGCGCCCACGCCCTGACGGCGCCGGTCGGTACGGTGCACACGGTCCCCCTCCCTTCTCCCGGCGCCGGGCCCGGGCCGGCAGAGCCCCCGCACGCGGATCCGCCGCGCGCCGGGGCCGACAACGCCCGCCGCACACGAGGACGCACCGCCATGGCGGGCGGAGGGGCCGCCCTCGCCGCCGTCGCCGCGGTCGTACTCGCCGTCACGGGCAGCTCCGCCCCGTCCGACGCCGGCCCGGACACGAGCCGGGCCCCCACCGCTCCCACGGGAAGCGCTCACGCCCGTGACGACGGCGCCGAGCGCGGGGGGACGACGAGTTCCCCGCCACCGGCCGCACGGCCCACCCGTCCGCACGCCGCGGCCGGCACCCCTACCGCGGACACGCCCCCACCCCGTACCTCCTCCGCCTCCTCCGTCGCGTCCGCTCCCGGCCCCGGCTCGGACACATCGACACCCGCGGCCACGCCCACGGGGAGCACAGCGCCCAGCCCCTCGACGAGCTCTCCCACCGCGTCGGCCACACCGGGTGAGGGAACCCCATCGGCGCCGGTGACCCCGAGCGCCACGGAGACCGCGTCGCCCCGGCAGCCGCACGGCCACCCGAAGAAGACGGCACCGGCCCGGGACGGGGAAGACGACAGCGACGGCTGAACGCGGGCCGGGCGGGACTTTCCGGACATGGCCTAGGTCGCAGGTCCCGTATTTGTTGCGGAGGGATGAAATCCGCGACACCCCGCGTTGGTGCCTTCCGTCGGATCAGGTCGGACGGGAGGCACCGGGTGGCGGACGCACGGGAGACGGAACGCGGGCAGCGGGGCGGCTGGGCGCGGAGACTGAGCGGTTACGCCTGGCGCTACCGGCGCAACGTGCTGCTGGCGCTCGGCTCGTCGCTGGCCGGGATGGCCGTCATGGCGCTCGTCCCCCTGATCACCAAGGTGATCATCGACGACGTGGTCGTCGGCCACACCCGCTCCCTCGCCGTCTGGACCGGCCTGCTGATCGTGGCGGCCGGCCTCGTCTACGCCTCCACCTACATCCGCCGCTACTACGGCGGCCGGCTCGCCCTCGACGTCCAGCACGACCTGCGGACCGGGATGTACGGGACGATCACCCGGCTCGACGGCAAGCGCCAGGACGAGCTGTCCACCGGGCAGGTCGTCGGACGCGCCACCAGCGACCTCCAGCTCATCCAGAGCCTGCTCTTCATGCTCCCCATGACCATCGGGAACGTGCTGCTCTTCCTGATCTCCCTGGTGATCATGGCCTGGCTGTCGCCGCTGCTGACGCTCGTCGCCGTCGCCGTCGCCCCCGCCCTCTGGTACATCGCCCGCCGCTCCCGCGCCCGGCTCTTCCCCGCCACCTGGTACGCCCAGTCGCAGGCGGCCGCCGTCGCCGGCGTCGTGGACGGGGCCGTCTCCGGCGTCCGCGTCGTCAAGGGCTTCGGACAGGAGGAGCAGGAGACCGGCAAGCTGCGCGAGGTCGGCCGCAAGCTGTTCGCCGGCCGGCTGCGCACCATCCGGCTGAACTCCCGCTACACCCCCGCCCTCCAGGCCGTGCCCGCCCTCGGCCAGGTCGCGATGCTGGCCCTCGGCGGCTGGCTGGCCACCCGGGGCGAGATCACCCTCGGCACGTTCGTCGCGTTCTCCACCTACCTCGCGCAGCTCGTCGGCCCGGTCCGGATGCTCGCCATGGTCCTCACCGTCGGCCAGCAGGCCCGCGCCGGGGTGGAACGCGTCCTCGAACTCATCGACACCGAGCCCACCATGAAGGACGGCACCAAGGAACTCCCCGCCGACGCCCCGGCCGGCGTGGAATTCGAGGACGTCCGGTTCGGCTACAACGACACCCGCCGCCCCGTCCTCGACGGCTTCTCGCTGACCATCGAACCCGGCGAGACCGTCGCCGTCGTCGGCGCCTCCGGCAGCGGCAAGTCCACCGTCTCGCTGCTGCTGCCGCGCTTCTACGACGTGACGCACGGCGCGGTCCTCGTCGGCGGCCACGACGTGCGGGAACTGACCCTCGACTCGCTGCGCGCCGCGATCGGCCTCGTCCCCGAGGACAGCTTCCTGTTCTCCGACACCGTCCGCGCCAACATCGCGTACGGCCTGCCCGGCGCCACCGACGAGCAGATCGAACAGGCCGCCCGCTCCGCCCAGGCCCACCGCTTCATCGCCGAGCTGCCGAACGGCTACGACACCAAGGTCGGCGAGCACGGGCTCACCCTCTCCGGCGGCCAGCGCCAGCGCATCGCCCTCGCCCGCGCCATCCTCACCGACCCCCGCCTGCTCCTCCTGGACGACGCCACCTCCGCCGTGGACGCCCGCGTCGAGCACGAGATCCACGAGGCCCTGCGCCAGGTGATGGCCGGCCGTACGACGCTGCTCATCGCCCACCGCCGCTCCACCCTGAACCTCGCGGACCGCATCGCCGTCCTCGACGACGGCCGCCTCGCCGACGTCGGCACCCACGAGGAGCTGGAGCGCCGCTGCGCCCTCTACCGGCGCCTGCTCACCGACCCCGACGAACTGGGCAGCCCCTCGCCCGGCCACCGCCCGACGGCCGCTCCCGAGGATCCCGAACGGGACCGCGCGCTCCGGGAGGAGATCGACGCCGCGTTCGACGCCGAGCGCGGCATCACGCCCGCGCTGTGGGTGCGCCGGGAGCAGGACCGGTCCACCGACACGGCGGGCACCCCCGCCACGCCCGAACTGCTCGCCCAGGTGGACGCCCTGCCCCCGGCGAACGACGTCCCGGACGTGGACGAGGCCCGCGCGGTGCGCCCCGAGGACTCCTACGGGCTGCGCAGGCTGCTGCGCGGCTTCGGGCTGCCGCTGCTTGTCAGCCTCGGCCTGGTCGCCGTGGACGCCGGGGCCGGGCTGCTGCTCCCGGTGCTGATCCGGAACGGCATCGACGACGGTGTCACCCAGCTCGCGCTGGGCGCGGTCTGGACGGCGTCCGCCATCGCCCTGGTCGTCGTCCTCGTGCAGTGGGCGGCCCAGATCGGCGAGACCCGGATGACCGGCCGCACCGGTGAGCGGGTGCTGTACGCGCTGCGGCTGAAGATCTTCGCCCAGCTCCAGCGGCTGGGGCTCGACTACTACGAGCGCGAGCTGACCGGCCGGATCATGACCCGGATGACGACGGACGTGGACGCGCTGTCCACGTTCCTCCAGACCGGCCTGGTCACCGCCTTCGTCTCCGTCGTCACCTTCCTCGGCATCATGGTCGCGCTGCTGGTCCTCGACGTGGAACTGGCCCTCGTCGTCTTCGCGACCCTGCCCGTCCTCGTCGTCGGGACCGTCTTCTTCCGCCGCAAGAGCGTCAAGGCGTACGAGCTGGCCCGTGAGCGGATCAGCGTCGTCAACGCGGACCTCCAGGAGTCCGTCGCCGGCCTCCGCATCGTGCAGGCGTTCCGGCGCGAGCGGGACGGGGCCGAGGCGTTCGCCGCGCGCAGCGACGAGTACCGCGAGGCGCGGGTGCGCGGGCAGTGGCTGATCTCCGTCTACTTCCCGTTCGTCCAGCTGCTCTCGTCGGTGGCCGCGGCTGCGGTGCTGATCGTGGGCGCCCACCGGGTGGACGACGCCACGCTCACCGCGGGCGCGCTGGTCGCCTACCTGCTCTACATCGACCTGTTCTTCGCGCCCGTCCAGCAGCTCTCCCAGGTCTTCGACGGTTACCAGCAGGCCGCCGTCTCCCTCGGCCGCATCCAGGAACTCCTGCGCGAGCCCGCCTCCACCACCGACCGCGACGACCCGCGGCACGTCCGCGAACTGCGCGGCGAGATCGCCTTCGAGGACGTGTCCTTCGCCTACGGGGACGAGGAGGAGGCTCTCCAGGGCGTCGACCTGCGCATCCCGGCCGGGCAGACCGTCGCCTTCGTCGGGGAGACCGGGGCCGGGAAGTCGACCCTGGTCAAGCTGGTCGCCCGGTACTACGACCCGACGGACGGCAGCATCACGGTGGACGGCGCCGACCTGCGCGGCCTCGGGCTCACCGCGTACCGTCGCCGGCTCGGAGTCGTACCGCAGGAGGCGTACCTCTTCCCCGGGACCGTGCGCGACGCCATCGCCTACGGGCGGCCGGACGCCACCGACGCGGAGGTGGAGGCGGCGGCCCGGGCGGTCGGCGCGCACGACATGATCGCCACGCTGGACGGCGGCTACCTCCACGAGGTCGCCGAGCGGGGCCGCAACCTCTCGGCCGGACAGCGCCAGCTGATCGCGCTCGCCCGCGCCGAGCTGGTCGATCCGGACATCCTGCTCCTGGACGAGGCGACCGCCTCGCTCGACCTGGCCAGCGAGGCGCAGGTGAACCAGGCGACCGACCGGCTCGCGGGCCGCCGCACCACGCTCGTCGTCGCCCACCGCCTGACCACCGCCGCCCGGGCGGACCGGGTCGTGGTGATGGACCACGGCCGGGTCGTCGAGGACGGCACCCACGACGAACTCCTGGCGCGGGACGGGCACTACGCGGTGCTGTGGCGCACGTTCATAGGGGAGGACGAGCCGGCCGGGGTGTGACCCCTACGCGTCGCCGCGGATCGCCGAGATCTTCCCGGTCGCGAGGTCCGAGCGCACCGTCAGATAGGTGTACGCGGGGTCCTCGGGCGATCCCCAGGTGAGGCGGACCGTGGACCAGGTGTGCCCGGCGCCGCTGTGGCCCGCGGTGACCAGGTGGTCCACCGGGACGTCCTGGGCGAGCAGCACGCCGTCCGCGTGGTGGGCCGCCTCCCACTCGGCGAGGCGGTCGCGCAGGCCCGGGGTGAGGTAGAAGCCGCGCAGCGCGGTGGCGAGGTCCCCGCCGTCCTCGGCGGCCACCGCGTCGAGGTACGCGCTGTAGAAGTCGTCCACCAGCCGGGACTCCTGGGTCGCGGTGTCGTCGGTGACCGTCGCCCCGGCCGACGCCTCGCGCGGGGCGGCCGTGGCCGCGGCGGGCACGGTGACGGCGGCGGCGAGGAGCGCGGAGGCGAGCAGCGTACGACCGGCGGTGCGCCGGGCGGAGCGGGTTCGGGTCATGACGGTTCCTGCCTTTCGTGGTGGTCTGTCCTGTCCGGCTCCATGGTGGGCCGCCCCGGTCCCCGCAAGGGACGGGCCCGCCGGATGCAACCTCCGGATGGCCTCCCGCGTCGTACGCAGGTACAGGCATATGCGCCCAGGTGTCGGACAGGGGCGCGAATGTTCGATGAGGCGATGGGGCTGCTGTGACCAGAGGGACCGAAGGACACGCCCGGGGCGCGCGGCGCGGGCTCCGCCGCCATGCGGTGGTCCTCGCCCTGGCCACCGCCCTCGCACTGGTGGTCGGCGGGGCGGTCGCGGGGAGCGCGGACGCCGCATCGGTCTGCGCGGGCCGCCCGAAGAAGACGGTGAAGTTCGCGACGGGCGAGCTGCGCGTCTACAAGTCCCGCGCCTACGCCTGCGTCACCGCGGTCGCCGCGAAGCCCGGCAAGCGCCGCCCCATGTCCGTGACCATCCAGCCGCGCGGCGGCCTCCCCGTCACGGACAGCGGCCGCTTCACGCAGCTGGCGGGCCCGGTCACCGTCCACGCGCTGAACCGGTGCGTACGGGTCTCCGGCAAGGTCGACGGCAAGGGCGCCCGCACCGGCTGGATCCTGTGCTGACCGGGTGACAGCTCCCCGGCCCCGGGCAAGGGGGGCTGGTGGTACGTGTGTTGCCCCGCTAGGTTCACCGCGTCAGCTGTGGACCAAGGGGCGTCCGACGGCCTTCCGGGGACGTCCCAGGGGAGGACGCGTCATGCGCAAGGCGTTCAGAGGAATCCTGTCGCTCGCGGTGCTCATCGGCACGGTGAGTGCGACGGGTGCCTCGGCCGGGGCGGCCACCGCCGCCGTACCGGCCCCGCTCGGTGCCGCCGTGAGCGACAGCGGAACGAGCACGGACATCAAGGACCGCATCCTGGCCATCCCGGGCATGAGTCTCATCGAGGAGAAGCCCTACGCGGGCTACCGCTACTTCGTCCTCAACTACACCCAGCCGGTCGACCACCGCCACCCGTCCAAGGGAACGTTCCAGCAGCGGATCACCCTGCTGCACAAGGACACCTCGCGCCCCACGGTGTTCTTCACCAGTGGGTACAACGTCTCCACCAACCCCAGCCGCTCCGAGCCCACCCGGATCATCGACGGCAACCAGGTCTCGCTGGAGTACCGCTACTTCACCCCGTCGCGGCCCTCGCCCGCCGACTGGTCCAAGCTGGACATCTGGCAGGCGGCGAGCGACCAGCACCGGGTCTTCACCGCGCTCAAGCGGATCTACGCCAAGAACTGGCTGACCACCGGCGGTTCCAAGGGCGGCATGACCGCCACGTACTACGAGCGCTTCTACCCGAAGGACATGGACGGCGTCGTCGCCTATGTCGCCCCCAACGACGTGGTGAACGACGAGGACTCGGCGTACGACCGGTTCTTCGCGAAGGTCGGCACCAAGGAGTGCCGGGACAAGCTGAGCGGCGTCCAGCGCGAGGCTCTGATCCGCCGGGCGCCACTGGAGAAGAAGTACGCGCGCTACGCGGCCGACAACGGCTACACCTTCGACACCGTCGGCTCGCTGGACAAGGCGTACGAGGCCGTCGTCATGGACTACGTCTGGGCGTTCTGGCAGTACAGCCTGCTCGCCGACTGCGACACCCTCCCGGCCGACGCGAAGAAGGCCACCGACCAGGAGATCTGGGACTCGGTCGACGGGATCTCCGGCTTCTCCGCCTACACCGACCAGAGCCTGGCCGACTACACGCCGTACTACTACCAGGCGGGCACCCAGCTCGGTTCGCCCGACATCAAGCAGCCCTGGCTCGGCAGGCTGAGCCGCTACGGCTACCAGCCGCCGCGCACTTTCGTGCCGCGCTCCATCCCGATGAGGTTCCAGCCCGGCGTGATGCGGGACGTCGACAGCTGGGTGAAGCACCACGCCACGCACATGCTGTACGTATACGGCGAGAACGACCCGTGGGGCGCGGAGCGCTTCCGGCTCGGGGCGGGCGCCCGCGACAGCTATGTGTTCACCCAGCCCGGCGGGAACCACGGCTCCAACGTCGCGGGCCTCGTGCCCTCGGAGAACGCGACGGCCACGGCCGCGATCCTGCGCTGGGCGGGCGTCGCCCCGGCCGCCGTCCAGCAGGACGAGTCCAAGGCGAAGCCGCTCGCGAAGTTCGACGCGCGGCTCGACAACAAGGACCGGCCGACCGACCACCGCCTCGGCGTCCGGCGCCCGTGAGGTGAGCCTGCCCCGGCGGCCACGGCCGCCGGGGCAGGACGTGCTCAGTACTTCAGCCCGTACCCCACCGGGTACAGCACCTTCGACGGGTCGTCCGCCCGCTGCACCGGGACCGGGAGCCGGCCCTCCGGCCGGGCCCGGCCCGCGATCACCCGGGCCGCCGCGCGCAGCTCGACGTCGGTCCAGGAGTACGCGGCCAGGTGCGCCCTGTGCCCCGTACCCGCCAACTGCGCGATGTCGTACGGATTGCGGATGGCGACCGTGACCACCGGGACGCCCGTCGCCGCCAGCGCGCTGACCAGGGTGCGCTGCGAGCTGGTCGCCGAGACGTTGTACGTCCCCACGACCACGGCGTCCTTGCCCTTCGCCGCAGCCACCGCCGCGTCGATGGCCGCCTTGGTGGGCGCGGTCCCGGTGGACAGCGCGGTCGCGGCGAAGCCCAGCTCGTCGAACGCCTCGGCCAGCGTCGTCGTCGGCGGGCCCGTGGTGCCCGAGGGCGAGGCCGGGTCGGCGCCCACCACCAGCAGGTTCCGGTGCGAGCGGCGGGACAACGGCAGCAGCCGGCCCTCGTTGGCCAGCAGGGTCGTCGTGTGTTCGGCGATCCGGTCGGCGGCGGCCAGATGCTCCCGGGTGCCGACCGTGCGGTTCACCTCGCGCCCGGTGACGAAGGGGCGCTCGAAGAGCCCCAGCTTCGTCTTCAGGCGCAGGATGCGCAGGATCGATTCGTCGAGCCGGGCCTCGCTGACCTCACCGCTCTTGACGGCCGCCAGCAGCGCGTTCCACGAGACGTCCAGGCTCGGCGGGTTCAGCAGCTGGTCCACGCCGGCCTGGAGCGCGAGCACCGGCACCCGGTCGTCCCCGTACTTCGTGCGTACGCCCTCCATGCCGAGCGAGTCGGTGACCACGACCCCGTCGTAGCCCAGCTCCTCGCGCAGGATGCCGGTGAGGATCGGCTTCGAGAGGGTCGCCGGGTCCTCGGCCGGGTCGAGCGCGGGCACCACGATGTGCGCGGTCATGATCGAGTCGATGCCCGCCGCGATCGCCGCCCGGAACGGGGGCGCGTCCAGCTCCGCCCACTGCTCCCGGGTGTGGCCGATGACCGGCAGGCCCGTGTGGCTGTCGGTGCTGGTGTCGCCGTGGCCCGGGAAGTGCTTGGCCGTGGAGGCGATCCCGGCGCTCTGATACCCCTTCACCTGCGCGGCGACCATGTCCGCCACGGCCTGCGGGTCCGAGCCGAAGGAGCGGACGCCGATGACCGGGTTGGCCGGGTTCACGTTGACGTCGGCGTCCGGCGCGTAGTTCTGGTTGATGCCGATCGCAGCCAGCTCGGCGCCCGCGATCTGCCCGGCCCTGCGCGCGTCGGAGTGCGAACCGCCCGCGCCCAGCGCCATCGCGCCCGGCATCAGGGTGGCCGGTTCGCCGACGCGGCAGACGATGCCGTGCTCCTGGTCGGTGGAGATCAGCAGCGGCAGGCGGGACGGGCCCGCGAGGCCCGCGCGCTGGATGCCGTTGGACAGTTCGGCGATCTGGTGCGGGTCGCGGGTGTTGTGCGCCCAGGCGAAGTAGATGATCCCGCCGACGTGGTACTTGGCGATCATCTCGGCGGCCGTACGCACCCCGATCTCGGCGAGGTTGGCGTCGATGTCGGCCTGGTCCGGGTCGGTGGCGGAGTGCCCGTAGACCCGCATGACGAAGAGCTGGCCGACCTTCTCCTCCAGGCTCATCCGGGAGATGAGCCGCTTCAGCCGCTTGGTCGTGGCGGCGGAGGTGTGGCTGCTGTGCGCGGAGCCCTGGGAGGCGAGGGCAGCCGGGGCGGTCGCCATGCCCGCTGCCGCCGCGACGGCGGTGGCGGCGGTGGCGGTGAGGAGGGTGCGTCTGGAGGTGCGGTGGTGCACATGAGCTCCTTCGGCCGTTCTCGGTGACGAGGGGGTGAAAGAAACTTCCAAGGAGCACGGATATCCAGAAAATAACTTCCGGTCAAGGGTGCGGGCCGTTTTGAGCGCGTCTCAGGTGCCCCTCGCCCACCGCAGCCCCACCCGCGCCCCGTGCCCCTGGAGCGCCGCGACCGCCGCCGTGATCGCGGGCCGCCGGGCCGCCCCCGTACGCCACAGCGCGTACAGCCGCCGCACCGGCACCGGGTCCATCCGCACCGCCACCACGCCCTCCGGCAGCGGCCCGCGCCCGAGCCGGGGGATCATCGCGACCCCGAGACCGGCGGCGAGCAGGGCGAGCTGGGTGTGGTTCTCCTCCGCCTGGTGCCGGATGTCCGGCTCGTAGCCCGCCGCGCGCAGCGTCCGTACGAGCCAGTCGTGGCAGACCGTCCCCGGCGGCTGGCAGATCCACCGCTCCCGCGCCAGCTCCGCGCGCCGCACCCCGTCCCGCCCCGCCAGCCGGTGCCCCGCCGGGACGAGCAGGTCGCACAGGTCGTCCCCGATCACCGCCTGCTCCACGCCCTCCGGGGCGGGCAGCGGGGCGATGTCCCAGTCGTGCGCCACGGCCAGATCGATCACGCCCTTCGCGACCAGGTCCACCGACAGATGCGGGTCCACCTCGGTCATCCGGACGTCGAGCCCCGGGTGCTCCCGGTCCAGATCCGCCAGCACCCCCGGCAGCAGCCCGCGCGCCGCCGAGGCGAACGCGCCCACCGAGAGCCGCCCCGTCGGCAGCCCCCGGCGCTCCTCCAACGAGGTCTCCGCGCGCTCCACGATCGCCAGCAACTGCTGGGCGGCAGCCACCAGATGGACGGCCTCCTCGGTCAGCGCGACGCCCCGCCCGCGCCGTTCGAGCAGGGTCGTGCGGGTTTCCCGCTCCAGCTTGGTGATCTGCTGCGAGACCGCCGACGGGGTGTAGCCGAGGGCCGCCGCCGCCCCCGCGACGGACCCGTGGACGGAGACCGCGTGCAGCGCGCGCAGCCGGGCGAGATCGAGCATCCGAAGCCTCCGGAACGGGCCGTCATTCGTTAGCGATGCTCAATTCCACCATGAAGAAACGCGAGCTGGTGCTACATGGTCGGGCCGGGTGATCCTCGGTCCATGCGTCCCCTTCACCTCGCCCTGGCCGCCCTGGTGGCAGCCGTCTGGGGCGTCAACTTCGTCGTCATCGAGCTGGGTCTCGACCACTTCCCGCCGCTCCTCTTCTCGGCCCTCCGCTTCCTGGCCGCCGCCCTCCCGGCCGTCTTCTTCGTCGGACGCCCCAAGGTCGCCTGGAAGTGGATCGTCGGGGTCGGGCTGGCCCTCGGGGTCGCCAAGTTCGGGCTGCTCTTCATCGGTATGGATCGGGGGATGGGCGCCGGGCTCTCCTCGCTCGTGCTCCAGGTCCAGGCCGTGTTCACCGCGCTCTTCGCGGCCCTCGCGCTGGGCGAACGGCCCGGTCGCACCAAGCTCCTGGGCATGGCGGTGGCGCTCGCCGGGATCGGGGTCGCGGCGGTGGACGAGGGCGCGAGCGGGCCCGTGCTCGCCTTCGTCCTGGTGATCGCGGCGGCGGCCTGCTGGGGCGTGTCCAACGTGCTGACCCGCAAGGCCGCCCCGCCCGACCCGCTCAACTTCATGGTGTGGGTGTCGACCGTGCCCGTCCTGCCGCTGCTCGGGCTCTCCCTGCTCTTCGAGGGCGGGCACCGCGACCGCGCGGCGCTGGCCGGGCTCGACTGGAGCGGGGCCGGGGCCCTCCTCTTCGTCGCCTGGATCGCCACGGTCTTCGGCTTCGGCGCGTGGGGCTTCCTGCTCAGCCGCTACCCGGCGTCCTCCGTCGCCCCCTTCACCCTGCTGGTGCCCGTCTTCGGGATGTCCTCGGCCGCGCTGGTGCTCGGCGAGTCGGTGAGCCCGCTGCGGTGGTGCGCGGCGGCGCTCCTGGTCGGCGGGGTGGCGCTCACCTCGCTGACCGGGACGCGCCGCGCGCCCGCCCCGGAACCCGCACCCGCCTGAGACCGCTTACTGCTTGGGCGCGCCCAGCCGCAGCAGGTGCTCGCGCCCCGCGGCCAGCAGCCCCGGCAGCTCCGCCGCCTCCGGGTACCAGCGCTTCTCGTACTCCCAGCAGACCCAGCCGTCCGGGTCCAGCGTGTCCAGGCACGCCCGCAGCGGCAGCACCCCGGCCCCGAGCGCGAGCGGCGTGGTGTCGTCCGCCGACGCGATGTCCTTCACCTGTACGTAGCCGAGGTGCGGGGCCAGCACCGCGTGACTGGCCACCGGCTCCTCGCCCGCCAGCCAGGTGTGCATGACGTCCCACAGCGCACCGATGCTCTTGTGCCCCACCGTCCCCGCCACCCGGGCCACGTCGGCCCCCGCCCGGTGCGAGTCGTGGGTCTCCAGCAGGATGCGTACGCCCAGGTCGGTGGCGTACGGGGCAGCCGCCCCGAGCCTGCGCGCGGCGGCCGCGTCGGCCTCCTCCGGGTCCCATTCACCGGCGCCGGGGAACACCCGGACGTAACTCGCGCCCAGGTCCCGGGCCAGCTCGGTCAGCGCGGCCAGTTCGTCCAGGACCGGCTGGTCGTACCCCTCGGCGGCGACCTTCGCGTACCCCGCCACACCCAGGATCTCGACCCCGCCGCGCTCGAACTCCGCGCGCACGGCGGCCCGTTCGGCCTGCCCGAGACCCAGGTGCACCGGCTCCTCGGGGTGGGCGCGCAGCTCGACCCCCTGGTAGCCGTTCTCGGCGGCCAGCCGGACGACCTCGGGCATGGGCAGCCCCGGTACGCCGAGGGTGGAGAAAGCGAGCTTCACGGTGCGTGTTCCTTCCGTTCCACGAGGGCGGGCGCCCTCACATGTACCCAGGCCCCGGCCCCGGACTCACCCCCGGGGCGCCGCCGTCGAGCCGCGCACCATCAGCTCGGCCGGGATCAGCGCGATGCCGCCCGGCGGCGGGTCCTCCTTGCCCATGGCCAGCCGGCCCGCCCGCGCCCCCGCCTCGAAGAGCGGCAGCCGCACGGTCGTCAGGGCCGGGACCACGTCCACGGAGAACGGCAGGTCGTCGAAGCCGGCCACCGAGATGTCCTCCGGGATGCGCAGCCCCCGGTCGCGGATGGCCGCCGCCGCGCCGAGCGCCACGGTGTCGTTCGCGGCGACGACGGCGGTGATCTCCGGTTCACGGCGCAGGAGTTCGACCGTGGCGTCATAGCCGGAGCCCCGGTCGTACGAGCCGTGCACGGTCAGCCGGTCCTCGTCCCCGGCCGCCCCCGCCCCGCGCATCGCCTCCCGGTGGCCGGCCAGCCGGTGGCGGGTGGTGGTCCGTTCCAGCGGGCCCGCGACATAGCCGATCCGGCGGTGGCCCAGGGAGAGCAGATGGGCGGTGAGGCGCCGGGCGCCGCCCTCGTTGTCGAAGGCCAGCGCGGCCACCACGGACGCCCCGTCCGGCAGCGGGGGCCGGCCGCAGAGCACGACCCGGGTCCCCGCCTCCGCGAGCTTGGCGAGCTTCGCGGCCATCGCCACCTGGTGCTCCGGATCCTCCACCGCGCCCCCGGTGAGGACCACGGCGGCGGCGCGCTGGCGCTGGAGCAGCGTGAGATAGGTCAGCTCGCGGGCGGGGGAGCCGCCGGTGTTGCAGACGACCGCCAGTTTCTCGCCGCCCGCCCGCCCGGACCCGTCGCCGGGCCCGCCGATCTCGGTCTGCGCGGCGCCCGCCATGATCCCGAAGAACGGGTCCGCGATGTCGTTGACGAGGACGCCGACCAGGTCGGACGTGGCCGCCGCCAGGGCGCTGGCCTGCCCGTTCAGCACGTAGTCCAGATCGTCCACCGCGCGCAGCACCCGTTCCCGGGTGGACGCCGCCACCGGGTAATTGCCGTTCAGCACACGGGAGACGGTGGCCGGGGACACCCGGGCGCGGGCCGCCACGTCCGCCAGGGTGACTGTCATCGCTTTCCTCCGTGGCCGGTGACCGATTGACGGGCCCCCTCTTGTCCGGGCCGCTGTCGGCAGGCTAGCGTCATCCCGCATAGAAAGCGCTTGCTACGGCTGTACGGAGGGAACTTTCGTGACACGCAGGACAGTGCGCATCGCCATGAACGGCGTGACGGGACGCATGGGATACCGGCAGCACCTGGTGCGCTCGATCCTCGCGATCCGCGAGCAGGGCGGCCTCGACCTCGGCGACGGCGACGTGCTGTGGCCGGAACCGGTCCTCGTGGGCCGCCGCGCCCACGCCCTGGAGGAGCTGGCCGCCCGCCACGGCCTGACCGAGTGGTCGACCGACCTGGACGCGGTCCTCGGCGACGACACCGTCGACATCTACTTCGACGCCCAGGTCACCCAGGCCCGAGTCGAGGCGATCAAGAAGGCCGTCGCCGCCGGCAAGCACATCTACACAGAGAAGCCCACCGCCACGGACGTCGAGGGCGCGCTCGACCTGGCCCGGCTGGCCCAGGAGGCCGGCATCAAGCACGGCGTCGTCCAGGACAAGATCTTCCTGCCGGGCCTGCTGAAGCTGAAGCGCCTCATCGACGGCGGCTTCTTCGGCGAGATCCTGTCCGTGCGCGGCGAGTTCGGCTACTGGGTCTTCGAGGGCGACTGGCAGGAGGCGCAGCGCCCCTCCTGGAACTACCGCGCGGAGGACGGCGGCGGCATCGTCGTGGATATGTTCCCGCACTGGGAGTACGTGCTCCACGAGCTGTTCGGCCGGGTCACCACGGTCCAGGCGCACGTCCAGACCCACATCCCGGAGCGCCGGGACGAGCGCGGCGAGCCGTACGCGGCGACCGCCGACGACGCCGCCTACGGCATCTTCCAGCTGGAGGGCGGCGCGGTCGCCCAGATCAACTCCTCCTGGGCGGTCCGGGTCAACCGCGACGAGCTGGTCGAGTTCCAGGTGGACGGCACCCACGGCTCCGCCGTCGCGGGCCTGCGCAACTGCCGTGTCCAGCACCGCTCGGCCACCCCGAAGCCGGTCTGGAATCCGGACCTGCCGGTCACCGAGTCCTTCCGCGACCAGTGGCAGGAGGTCCCGGACAACGCGGTCTTCGACAACGGCTTCAAGGCCCAGTGGGAGCTGTTCCTGCGCCACATCGTGCTGGACGAGCCGTACGCCTGGGACCTGATGGCGGGCGCCCGCGGCGTGCAGCTGGCGGAGCTGGGGCTGAAGTCCCACGCGGAGGGCCGCCGCCTGGACGTGCCGGAGCTGTCCCTGTGACCCGCCGACTCGCCCTCGTACCCATGGAGTCGTCACCGTGACCATCCATCTCCCGCAGGGCCCGTACGAACCCCGGGCCACCCCGCTCGACCTCGCCCCCACGGGAGCGCCGCTCGCCTCCCGTACGGTCTTCTCCGCCGCGCATGTCGTGGCCGACCCGTACGCGGACGTCTCCCCGGACTCCCCGGCCGCCGTCGACTGGGACGCCACGCTCGCCTTCCGCCGCCACCTCTGGTCGCACGGCCTGGGCGTGGCCGAGGCCATGGACACCGCGCAGCGCGGCATGGGCCTGGACTGGGCGGGCGCCGAGGAGCTGATCCGCCGCTCGGCCGCCGAGGCCAAGGCGGTCGGCGGCCGCATCGCCTGCGGCGTCGGCACGGACCAGCTGCCGCCCGGCCCGGCCACGCTCGCCGAGGTGCGCGCGGCGTACGAGGAACAGCTCGCCGTGGTCGAGGAGAGTGGGGCGCAGGCGATCCTGATGGCCTCCCGCGCGCTCGCCGCCGCCGCGCAGGGCCCCCAGGACTACCTGGACACGTACGCCCATCTGCTGCGCCAGGCCACCGAACCGGTCGTCCTGCACTGGTTGGGCCCGATGTTCGACCCGGCGCTCGAAGGCTACTGGGGCTCCACCGACCTGGACCTCGCCACCGACACCTTCCTCCAGGTCATCGCGGAGCACCCGGACAAGGTCGACGGCATCAAGATGTCGCTGCTCGACGCGGACCGCGAGATCGACGTGCGCCGTCGGCTGCCGAGCGGGGTCCGCTGCTACACGGGGGACGACTTCAACTACCCGGAGCTGATCGCGGGCGACGACCGGGGCTTCAGCCACGCGCTGCTCGGCATCTTCGACCCGCTGGGCCCGCTGGCCGCGCACGCGGTACGGGTGCTGGACACCGGTGACACGAAGGGCTTCCGCGAACTGCTCGATCCCACGGTCGAGTTGTCCCGGCACCTCTTCCAGGCGCCGACGCGCTTCTACAAGACGGGCGTCGTCTTCCTGGCCTGGCTGGCGGGCCACCAGGACCACTTCACGATGGTGGGCGGCCTCCAGTCGGCCCGCTCACTCCCGCACCTGGCGAAGGCGTACCGACTCGCGGACGGTCTCGGCCTGTTCCCGGACCCGGACCTGGCGGAGTCGAGGATGCGCGCACTGCTGACCGTGCGGGGAGGCACCCGATGAGCGACGGACGGCTCTCCCTCAACCAGGAGACCATCAAGCAGTGGTCGCTCCCCGAGCTGGCCGAGGGCTGCGCGAAGGCGGGCATCGACAAGGTGGGCCTCTGGCGGGCCCCGGTGCAGTCGTACGGGGTCGAGGCGACGGCCCGCCTGCTGTCCGACCACGGCCTGACCGTCACCAGCCTGTGCCGGGGCGGCTTCCTCACCGCCCTGGACCCGGCCGAGCGCGCCCGCGCCCTGGACGACAACCGCGCCGCGCTGGACGAGGCGGCGGGCGTGGGCACGGACACCCTGGTCCTCGTCTCGGGCGGCCTCCCGGAGGGCAGCAAGGACCTGTACGGCGCCCGCGAACGCATCGCGGACGCCCTGGCCGAGCTGGCCCCCTACGCCGCCGAACGCGGGGTGCGCCTGGCCATCGAGCCCCTGCACCCCATGTTCGCCTCGGACCGCTGCGTGGTCTCGACGCTCTCCCAGGCCCTGGACCTCGCCGAGCGCTTCCCGGCCGACCAGGTGGGCGTCGTCGTGGACACGTACCACCTGTGGTGGGACGACCAGGCCCCCGCCCAGATCGCGAGGGCCGGCGCGACGGGCCGCATCCACTCCTTCCAGCTCGCGGACTGGATCACCCCGCTCCCGGCGGGCGTCCTCCTCGGCCGGGGCCAACTCGGCGACGGCAGCGTCGACTTCCGCTTCTTCCGCGAGGCGGTGGAGGCCGCGGGCTTCGACGGCCCGATCGAGGTGGAGATCTTCAACGAGGCGCTGTGGGCGCGCGACGGCGCGGAGGTCCTGACGGAGGTGGCGTCCCGCTACGCGGAACACGCCTGCTGAACGCGGCTCACCCGGGGCCCGCCTGTGCGGTGCGGGCCCCGGGGCGTGAGCACCGACCGGCCGAGCGGTCCCGCTGTCGCACCCACCCGGTACCGTCGCGCCATGGCCACCACCGCGCCCCACACCCCCAACCTGGCCGTCCTCGAAGGCGTCCTCGAACGCATCACGTACGCCAACGAGGAGAACGGGTACACCGTCGCCCGCGTCGACACCGGGCGGGGAGCCAATGATCTGCTCACCGTCGTCGGGGCGTTGCTCGGGGCGCAGCCCGGGGAGTCCTTGCGGATGGAAGGGCGCTGGGGGTCCCACTCGCAGTACGGCAAGCAGTTCCACGTCGAGAACTACCGGACCGTCCTCCCCGCCACCATCCAGGGCATCCGGCGCTACCTCGGCTCCGGGCTGATCAAGGGCATCGGGCCCGTGATGGCCGACCGGATCACCACCCACTTCGGCGTGGACACGCTGGACATCATCGAGCGGGAGCCCAAGCGGCTGATCGAGGTCCCCGGCCTCGGGCCGAAGCGGACGAAGATGATCGCCGCCGCTTGGGAGGAGCAGAAGGCGATCAAGGAGGTCATGGTCTTCCTCCAGGGCGTCGGCGTCTCGACGTCCATCGCGGTGCGGATCTACAAGAAGTACGAGGACGCCTCGATCTCCGTCGTGAAGAACCAGCCCTACCGGCTCGCCGCCGACGTCTGGGGCATCGGCTTCCTCACCGCCGACAAGATCGCCCAGGCGGTGGGCATCCCGCACGACAGCCCGGAACGGGTGAAGGCGGGCTTGCAGTACGCCCTGTCGCAGTCCACGGACCAAGGGCACTGCTTCCTGCCCGAGGAGCGGCTGATCGCGGACGCGGTGAAGCTGCTCCAGGTGGACACCGGGCTCGTCATCGAGTGCCTGGCGGAGCTGGCCGGGGAACCGGAGGGCGTCGTACGGGAGAAGGTGCCGTCACCCGAGGGCGGCGAGCCGGTCACCGCGGTGTATCTGGTGCCGTTCCACCGGGCGGAGATCTCGCTCGCCGCCCAGGTCCGGCGGCTGCTGCGGACCCCCGAGGACCGGCTGCCGGCCTTCGCGGACGTGGACTGGGACAAGGCCCTGAAGTGGCTCGCGGGCCGGACGGGCGCCAAGCTCGCGCCGGAGCAGGAGGCCGCCGTGCGCCTCGCGTTGACCCGGAAGGTCGCCGTGCTCACCGGCGGCCCCGGCTGCGGCAAGTCGTTCACGGTCCGGTCCATCGTGGAGCTGGCCCGCGCCAAGAAGGCGAAAGTGGTGCTGGCCGCGCCGACCGGCCGGGCGGCCAAGCGGCTCTCGGAGCTGACCGGCGCCGAGGCGTCCACCGTGCACCGGCTGCTCGAACTGAAACCGGGCGGCGACGCGGCCTACGACAAGGACCGCCCGCTCGACGCCGATCTGGTCGTCGTGGACGAGGCGTCGATGCTCGATCTGCTCCTTGCCAACAAGCTGGTGAAGGCGGTGGCACCGGGTGCCCACCTGCTGCTCGTCGGCGATGTGGACCAGCTGCCGTCCGTGGGCGCGGGGGAGGTGCTGCGCGACCTCCTTGCCGAGGGCGGCCCCGTGCCCGCGGTCCGGCTGACCACGATTTTCCGCCAGGCCCAGCAGTCGGGCGTCGTCACCAACGCGCACCGCATCAATTCCGGTGTACCGCCCCTCACCCAAGGGCTCAGTGACTTCTTCCTCTTCGTGGAGGACGAGACGGAGGACGCCGGGGTGCTCGCGGTGGACGTCGCGTCCCGCCGTATTCCGGCCAAGTTCGGGCTGAACCCGCGCCGGGACGTCCAGGTGCTCGCCCCGATGCACCGGGGCCCGGCCGGGGCCGGACATCTCAACGGTCTGCTCCAGCAGGCGATCACCCCGGGCCGGCCGGGCGTACCCGAGAAACGCTTCGGCGGCCGGGTGTTCCGGGTGGGGGACAAGGTCACCCAGATCCGCAACAACTACGACAAGGGCGAGAACGGCGTCTTCAATGGCACCGTGGGCGTCGTCACCGGCCTCGACCTGGACGAACAGCGGCTGACGGTCCTCACCGACGAGGACGAGGAGATCGGCTACGACTTCGACGAGCTGGACGAGCTGGCCCACGCGTACGCCATGACGATCCACCGTTCCCAGGGCAGCGAGTACCCGGCCGTCGTCATCCCCGTCACGAAGAGTGCCTGGATGATGCTCCAGCGGAACCTGCTCTACACCGCCGTGACCAGGGCCAAGAAGCTCGTCGTGCTGGTCGGCTCGCGGCAGGCGATCGGCCAGGCCGTCCGCACGGTTTCCGCAGGCAGACGCTGTACGGCGCTGGATCACCGGCTTCGCGGAGGCGGCGACGGAGGATCGTCGGCAAAAATGATCGATCAAATCGGTGGGAAACATCACGGAGGTCTTCCGGAACCGCAGTCAAGGGGGCAGGATGGCTAAGTTCGCGGCACTCAGTGCCGCGAGTAGGTCCAATGGACGACCCCGAGTGCACTCTCCTGAGCCAAATGGGGGAGGGTGGAGACAGTCAGGGAACCTCGAAGAAGAGGCACTACGTCGGTGAGGGATGACGTGAGCGAGCACACCAACAACGCTGTGGTACTGCGGTACGGCGATGGCGAGTACACCTACCCGGTGATCGACAGCACCGTCGGCGACAAGGGCTTCGACATCGGGAAGCTCCGGGCGAACACCGGCCTGGTGACGCTGGACAGCGGATACGGCAACACCGCTGCCTATAAATCGGCCATCACCTACCTCGACGGCGAGCAGGGCATCCTGCGCTACCGCGGCTACCCGATCGAGCAGCTCGCGGAGCGTTCGACCTTCCTCGAGGTCGCGTACACGCTGATCAACGGTGAGCTTCCCAAGGTCGACGAGCTGTCGACCTTCAAGAACGAGATCACCCAGCACACGCTGCTGCACGAGGACGTCAAGCGGTTCTTCGACGGCTTCCCGCGCGACGCCCACCCGATGGCCATGCTGTCGTCGGTCGTCAGCGCGCTGTCCACGTTCTACCAGGACAGCCACAACCCGTTCGACGAGGAGCAGCGCCACCTCTCGACGATCCGGCTGCTCGCCAAGCTCCCGACCATCGCCGCGTACGCGTACAAGAAGTCGATCGGCCACCCGTTCGTCTACCCGCGCAACGACCTGGGCTACGTCGAGAACTTCCTGCGCATGACCTTCTCGGTCCCGGCCCAGGAGTACGAGCTGGACCCGGTCGTCGTCTCCGCGCTCGACAAGCTGCTCATCCTGCACGCGGACCACGAGCAGAACTGCTCGACCTCCACCGTGCGCCTGGTCGGCTCCTCGCAGGCGAACATGTTCGCCTCGATCTCCGCCGGCATCTCCGCCCTCTGGGGCCCCCTGCACGGCGGCGCCAACCAGTCCGTCCTGGAGATGCTGGAAGGCATCCAGGCCAACGGCGGCGACGTCGACTCCTTCATCCGCAAGGTGAAGAACAAGGAGGACGGCGTCCGCCTGATGGGCTTCGGCCACCGGGTGTACAAGTCCTTCGACCCGCGCGCCAAGATCATCAAGGCCGCCGCGCACGACGTGCTGTCCGCCCTCGGCAAGTCCGACGAGCTGCTGGACATCGCGCTCAAGCTGGAGGAGCACGCGCTCTCCGACGAGTACTTCGTCTCGCGCAACCTCTACCCGAACGTGGACTTCTACACGGGCCTCATCTACCGCGCGATGGGCTTCCCGACCGAGATGTTCACCGTGCTCTTCGCGCTCGGCCGCCTCCCCGGCTGGATCGCCCAGTGGCACGAGATGATCAAGGAGCCCGGCTCCCGCATCGGCCGCCCGCGCCAGATCTACACCGGCGAGGTCCTGCGCGACTTCGTCCCGGTCGAGGGCCGCTGAACGCCCCCGCACGCAGCGCCCGGCCCTGACTGACGCCGGACCCGCCGCCCCCGCCTGCCGCGCCCTCGCCCCGAGCGACGCGGCGGTCGGGGGCGCGTGGCGTTCCGGGGGAGTGCGCGGGGGTGTACGCCGGGCGCGCGCTCCGGTCCGGGAGCGCTCCCGCGTAAGAGAGAAGCGCCTCGCCATCGATCCCCCCACGGGCCGACAGCGAGGCGCTTCCCATGTCCCGGAGCGGATTCCCCCCACGGGATCCGGCCGGGCGTTCGGTGGGAGCCGTAGCTCCTGGGCTGTGCCTCGGTCCTGCTGGTCCTGCAACTGCGCTGTGGTCTGCCGGGGTACGTACCGACGGGAGGGCCGCTCAAAGCTCCCCGGTGTACGTGCCCCGGCCCACTCTTGCCCGGAGCATCCCCCAAGATGCTCCGTCGGACGTCCCCCAAGACATCCTTGGCATCGCACTCTAAGACTTACGAACCCATCGAATGGTTACCCTGAAACCGATGTGATCTGAATCTCATTGTGGAAATTAAGTGAAGGACCGCAGGCGCAGGCTGTTCGTCACGACGAAGGCCGATGAGAAGGCCATCGCCGCTCCCGCAATCATAGGGTTGAGCAGCCCAAATGCCGCAAGGGGTAGGGCGGCCACGTTGTAACCGAATGCCCAGAAGAGGTTGCCCCTGATGGTGGTGAGGGTGCGTCGGGAGAGGCGGATGGCGTCTGCTGTCACCTTGAGATCTCCACGAACCAGGGTGAGGTCGCTCGCCTCGATCGCGGCGTCCGTGCCCGTGCCCATGGCCAGACCGAGATCGGCGGTGGCCAGCGCCGCCGCGTCGTTGACCCCGTCGCCGACCATGGCGACGACCCGCCCCTGCTCCTGGAGACCCCGGATGACGTGCGCCTTCTCCTCCGGCAGCACTTCGGCGCGGACCTCCTCGATCCCCGCCTCGCGGGCCACGGACTCGGCCACGGCGCGGTGGTCACCGGTCAGCAGGATGGGCGTGAGGCCGAGTTCCCGGAGGGCGGCGACGGCCTCGGCGCTGGTGTCCTTGATCGCGTCGGCGACTTCCAGGACCGCGCGTGCCTCGCCGTCCCAGCCGACCGCGATGGCCGTACGCCCTTGAGCGGCGGCGTCCGTGACGGCGGCGGCCAGCGTGTCGGGGAAGGCGATTCCGGCCTCGGTGAGCAGCCGGGGGCGCCCGACGAGGACGGTGCGGCCCTCCACGGTGCCCCGGACGCCGAGCCCGGGGACGTTGGTGAAGCCCTCGGGGCGGGGAGGGGCGCACCGGTGCGCTCGGCGGCCGAGGCGGCGACGGCCTGGGCGATGGGGTGTTCGGAGGCGTGTTCCAGGGAACCGGCGAGGCGGAGGGCGTCGGACTCGGTGGTTCCGTGGGCGGTGTGGACGGCCTGGAGGGTCATGCGGCCCGTGGTGACCGTGCCCGTCTTGTCGAGGACGATCGTGTCGACCCGGCGGGTGGACTCCAGGACCTCGGGGCCCTTGATGAGGATGCCGAGCTGGGCGCCGCGCCCGGTGCCGACCATGAGGGCGGTGGGTGTGGCGAGGCCGAGGGCGCAGGGGCAGGCGATGATCAGGACGGCCACCGCCGCCGTGAACGCGGCCGTCGCGTCGTCGGTGGCCAGCAGCCAGACGACGAGCGTGGCGAGCGCGATGAGCAGGACGACCGGGACGAACACCGCCGAGATCCGGTCCGCGAGGCGCTGCGCCGCCGCCTTGCCGTTCTGCGCGTCCTCGACCAGCTTCGCCATCCGGGCCAGCTGCGTGTCCGCGCCGACGCGGGTCGCCTCCACGACGAGGCGGCCGGAGACGTTGAGCGTCGCGCCGGTCACCGTGTCACCGGCGCCCACGTCCACGGGGACGGACTCGCCGGTGAGCATGGAGGCGTCCACGGCCGAGGAGCCCTCGACCACGGTGCCGTCCGTGGCGATCTTCTCGCCGGGGCGGACCGTGAAGCGGTCGCCCACGACGAGCCGGGCGACGGGCACCCGGATCTCGGTGCCGTCGCGCAGGACGGTCACGTCCTTGGCGCCGAGGTGCATCAGGGCGCGCAGCGCGGACCCGGCCCTCCGCTTGGACTTCGCTTCCAGATAGCGGCCCAGCAGGATGAAGGTGACGACGCCCGCCGCGACCTCCAGGTAGAGGGTGGACGAGGCGTCGGCCCGGGAGGCCGTCAGGTCGAAGCCGTGCCGCATGCCGGGCATTCCGGCGTCCCCGAGGAACAGCGCCCACAGCGACCACCCGAAGGCGGCGAGGGTCCCGACGGACACCAGGGTGTCCATGGTCGCCGCGCCGTGCCTGAGATTGGTCCAGGTGGCCCGGTGGAAGGGCAGCCCGCCCCAGACCACGACGGGCGCGGCGAGGGTGAGGGAGAGCCACTGCCAGGAGTCGAACTGGAGGGCGGGGATCATCGCCAGGGCGACCACGGGGGCGGCGAGCACGGCGGAGACGGTGAGCCGCTGCCGGAGGGCGGTGAGGGCGGGGTCGGGGGCGTCGGCGGGAGCGTCATCGGGGGTGTCGCCGGCGTGCGGCGGGGCTTCCGGTTCCGGTTCCGGTCGGGGTGCGCGCGGGGTCTCGGCGGCGGCCGGCTCGGGAGCCTGCGTGGCGGTGCCGGACACCGGCTCCGCCGTATAGCCGGTCCGCTCCACCGTGGCGACGAGATCGTTCACGGAGACGGCGGCGCCGTCGTAGCTGACGCGGGCCTTCTCCGTGGCGTAGTTCACGGTGGCCGTGACGCCGTCCATCCGGTTGAGCTTCTTCTCGACGCGGGCCGCGCACGAGGCGCAGGTCATGCCGCCGATCATGAACTCGGCCCGGGAGGGCTCCGCCGCCGGGGCGGCGGCCTCCGTCGCGCTGTGGGTGTCCGATGCGCTGTGCATGTCCGAGCTCCTGGAACGCCGACCGGGCCGTACCCCGCCAGTATCTGCTGGTCGGTGCGGCCCGGTCGGGACGGGGTGACGCGGGCTGGGTTCCCGGGGCGGTCAGGCGCGCCCGGTGAGCTCGTAGCCCGCCTCGTCCACGGCGGCGCGCACGGCCTCGTCGTCCAGGGGGCCCTGCGAGACCACCGTCACCTGCCCGGTGGACGCCACGGCCTTCACGGAGGTGACACCCTCGATGGCGGAGACCTCCTCGGAGACGGCGCCCTCGCAGTGGCCGCAGGTCATGCCGGTCACCTGGTAGACGGTGGTCACGCCGGACTGCCCGGCGTCCGCGCCCGCGCCGTCGTGGCAGGAACCGCTGGGCGAGCAGCAGGAGCCGGTCGCCTGGGGGAGCTGGGTCTCGGCGGTCATGGTGTTCTCCTCTTCGACGGGCACACGGGGCGGAGGGGCGCACGCCGGTGCGCCTCCACGATCCCCACTCTATACCCCTAGGGGGTACCGGGCGAGCCGGGACCCGCGTGTCACGCCGCGCCGTCGACCGGCACGTCGCCCCGCCAGAGCGCGGCCCAGGTGTCCGCGTCCACCAGGCCGGTGGCGAGCAGGGGCGGGTGGTCGGCCTGGAAGCGGCGGACGGCGTCCAGGGTGCGCAGGCCGAACGTCCCGTCCACCGCGTCCCACGGCAGGTAGCGCCGGTTGGCCAGCATGCACTGCACCTGGAAGGCGCGGTCGCCCTGGTCGCCGAGGACGGTGAGCCCGTCCCCGTCGTAGAAGGCGCACACGGGGCTCGACCCGGCCGGCGGCACGTTCTCGGCGTCGGCGGCGGCTCCTGGCGCTCCGGCCACGGCGGCGGCCAGCGCGAGGGCGGCCAGGAGCCCGCCGGTCAGGACCGAGGCGCCGGCGGACCGGCGCGGGGACCGCGGGGACCGGCAGGACTGCGGGGACTGCGGGGTCAACGGCGTTCGGGACATGGAGGTCGCTCCTCGGTGGAGTGGGGGGCGGGCCCGGGGGCCCGGTCTCACCGAGGACAACCGCCCGGACCCGCCACACGACACGCCCCGGGACCGGGCGGGCCCCGGACGTGTCAGGGCCGCCCGCAGGAGCGGAGGTAGTCGCGGGTGCGGCGGGCGATCGGGAACGGCCGGTCCGGCGGGCAGGGGTACATGTCCTGCTCGACGATGGCGAACAGGTCGACCTCCAGCCGCCGGGCGGCGGCGAGGACGGGCTCCAGGGCCGGGACCCCGCCCGGCGGTTCGCACATCACGCCGCGCGCCACGGCGGGCCCGAACGGCACCCCGTCCGCCACCACCTCGGCGAGGACCGCCGGGTCCACCTGCTTGAGGTGGAGGTAGCCGATGCGCTCCCCGTACGTCTCGATCAGCTCGACGCTGTCGCCCCCGCAGTACGCGTAGTGCCCGGTGTCCAGGCAGAGCGAGACCAGGTCCGGGTCGGTGGCGTCGAGGAAGCGGGTGACGTTCTCCTCGGTGTCGATATGGGTGTCCGCGTGCGGGTGGGCGACGACGCGCAGCCCGTAACGGTCCCGGACCTCGCGCGCCAGCCGCTCGGTCTGCGTGGTGAGGTGGCGCCACTGCTCGGCGCTGAGGACCCGGTCCTCCAGCACCGCGCCCGTCTTGTCGTCGCGCCAGAAGGAGGGGATGACCACGAGGTGCCCGGCGCCCATCGCCCGGGTGAGTGCCGCGATACCGGCGACATGCTCCCAGGTCCGGTCCCAGACGTCCGGCCCGTGGTGCAATCCGGTGAAGACGGTGCCCGCCGAGACGGAGAGCCCCCGGCTGCCCGTCTCGTCCGCGAGGCGGGCCGGATCGGTCGGGAGGTAACCGTAAGGACCCAGCTCGATCCACTCGTAGCCGGCGGCGGAGACCTCGTCCAGGAAGCGCCGCCACGGCACCTGTTGGGGATCGTCGGGGAACCACACCCCCCAGGAGTCCGGCGCGGAGCCGATGCGGATGCAGGGCGGAGCGGAGACCGAGGAGGACGTCATGCCCCAGCCTCACCACGCGGGCGGAGCAGTGTCAAGAATACGTCCGTATGTCCGTACAAATGATTGACGATGATCCAAGCGGAGATGATCCAGGTACAGGCGCCCAGTCGAAGGGACGTTGCATGCCTGAGCAGCCGTACGACGTGATCACGATGGGGCGGATCGGGGTGGACCTCTACCCCCTGCGGACGGGTGTGCCGCTGGCCCGGGTCGACACCTTCGGGAAGTTCCTCGGCGGCTCCCCGTCCAATGTGGCGGTCGCCGCCGCCCGCCTCGGCCGGCGCACCGCCGTGGTGACCCGCACCGGCGAGGACCCCTTCGGCGACTATCTGCGCGAGCAGCTGCGGGAGTTCGGGGTCGATGCCCGGTGGGTGTCGCCCGTCGCCGCCTACCCGACCCCGGTCACCTTCTGCGAGGTCTTCCCGCCGGACGACTTCCCGCTCTACTTCTACCGGCAGCCCAAGGCCCCCGATCTGGAGATCCACGCCTCGGAGCTGGACCTCGAAGCGGTCCGGGCCGCCCGGGTGTTCTGGATGACCGGCACCGGCCTGTGCGCCGAGCCGAGCCGTACGGCGACCCTCGCCGCGCTGCGCGCCCGCGACCGCTCCGGCATCACCGTCTTCGACCTCGACTGGCGCCCGATGTTCTGGCCCCCGGGCGAGGCGAACGAAGCGGATGCGCCCGCCCGTTACCGCGAGGCCCTGGCCCACGCGACCGTCGCCGTCGGCAATCTGGACGAGTGCGAGATCGCCACCGGCGAGCGCGAACCGTACGCGGCGGCCCGCGCCCTCATCGAGGCCGGTGTCGAGCTGGCCGTCGTCAAACAGGGCCCCGCCGGCGTCCTCGCCGTCCACCGCGACGGCACCGTCGCCGACGTGCCGCCGCTCCCCGTGGACGTGGTCAACGGCCTCGGCGCGGGCGACGCGTTCGGCGGCGCCCTCTGCCACGGGCTGCTGAGCGGCTGGGACCTCGCGCGCACCATGCGGTACGCCAACGCGGCGGGCGCCATCGTCGCCGCCCGGCTCGCCTGCTCCTCCGCGATGCCGTTCCCCCACGAGGTAGAGGCCGCCCTCGCCGAAGGCGCGGTCACCGCACACGGCGAAAGGGCATGAGCATGCGAGGCGAACCGGCGTACCACCTCCCGGCGGGCTCCACCGCGCACGGCCCCTACGCCCTGGACATCGGCCCCGAACAGGCCGGCTGGGAGCGGTCGAGTCTGCGCGTGCTGGAGCTGGAACCGGGAGGAGTTCACACACTTGTCACCGGGGAGAGCGAGTGGATCGTACTGCCGTTGACCGGCAGCTGTACGGTGCACATCTCAGATGAGATCTTTGAACTGCTGGGCCGTAGGAGCGTGTTCAGCGGCGTTTCCGACTTCGCCTATGTACCGCGCGACGCCCACGCACAGATCGCCTCCGGCGCAGGCGGCCGCTTCGCCCTGGCAGGAGCGAAGTGCGAGCGACGACTCCCCGCTCGCTACGGCCCCGCGCCGGAGGTACGCGTGGAACTGCGCGGCGCGGGCACCTGCTCCCGCCAGGTCCACAACTTCGCCGCCGCCGACGCCTTCGACTGCGACCGGCTCATCGCCGTGGAAGTCCTCACGCCCGGCGGCAACTGGTCCTCGTACCCGCCGCACAAACACGACGAGCACCTTCCGGGCGAGGAATCCGTCCTGGAGGAGATCTACTACTTCGAGGTCGAGGACGGCGGCCTCGGCTACCACCGGGTCTCCCCGTCCCGCCCCGGCGGTACGGACGTGCTGGCCGAGGTCCGCAGCGGCGACACGGTCCTCATCCCCGACGGCTGGCACGGCCCGTCCATCGCCCCGCCCGGCCGCACCCTGTACTACCTCAACGTCATGGCGGGCCCCGGCGAGCAGCGGGAGTGGCTGATCCGCGACCACCCCGACCACACCTGGATCCGCGACACCTGGCCGTCCCAGCCGGTCGACCCCCGGCTGCCGCTCCACGGACCGGAGGACCCCGCATGACCGCGACGCCCGGCACGCCCGGGGGACCACCCGCCTCACCACCGCCCAGGCCCTCGTCGCCTTCCTCGCGCACCAGTACGCCGAGCGCGACGGCGAGCGCCACCGGCTGATCGCCGCCACCTGGGGCATCTTCGGCCACGGCAACGTCGCCGGAATCGGCCAGGCGCTCCGGGAGACCGGCCCCGCCATGCCGTACCTCCAGGGCCGCAACGAACAGGCCATGGTGCACGCGGCCGTGGGCTACGCCCGCCAGTCCGGCCGGCTGTCCGCCCATGCCGTCACCACCTCCATCGGCCCCGGCGCGACGAACCTCGTCACCGGCGCCGCCCTCGCCACCGTCAACCACCTCCCCGTCCTGCTGCTGCCCGGCGACACCTTCGCGACCCGCCCCGCCGACCCCGTACTCCAGCAGCTGGAGGTGGCGTACGCGGGCGACGTCTCCGTCAACGACTGCCTGCGCCCGGTCTCGCGCTACTTCGACCGGATCACCCGCCCCGAGGCCCTGATCCCGGCCGCGCTGCACGCCATGCGGGTCCTGAGCGACCCGGCGGAGACCGGCGCGGTCACCCTCGCGCTGCCGCAGGACGTCCAGGCGGAGGCGTACGACTGGCCGGCGGAGTTCTTCGCGGAGCGCGTCTGGCACGTACGCCGTCCCGCCCCCGACCCGTACGAACTCGGCGAGGCCGTACGGGCGGTGCGGGCCGCCCGCCGCCCCCTCGTCGTCGCGGGCGGCGGGGTCCACCACAGCGCCGCCGAGGACGCCCTCGCCGCGTTCGCCGGAGCGACCGGCATCCCCGTCGCCTCCACCCAGGCGGGCAAGGGCTCGCTGCGCCACGACCACCCGGCCGACGTCGGCGGCATCGGCCACACCGGGACCGCCACCGCCGACGACCTCGCCCGCACCGCCGACCTCGTCATCGGAATCGGCACCCGCTACACCGACTTCACCACCGCCTCCGCGACCCTCTTCCAGCACCCCGGCGTCCGCTTCCTCAACATCAACCTCACCGGCTTCGACGCCCACAAGCTCGCCGCGCTCCCGCTCGTCGCCGACGCCCGCACGGCCCTCGAAGCCCTCACCGACGCCCTGGCCGGACACCGCGCGGACCCCGCGTACGTCACCGAGTACACCGAGGCCAAGGCCCGTTGGGAGCGGCGCGTCGACGCCGCCTACGCCACGCCCGACCCGCAGGCACGGCCCACCCAGACCCAGGTCCTCGGCCTCCTGGACGAACTGGTCACCGGCGAGGACGTCCTCGTCAACGCGGCCGGTTCGCTCCCCGGCGACCTGCACAAGCTCTGGCGGACCCGCTCCCCGCGCCAGTACCACGTCGAGTACGGCTACTCCTGCATGGGCTACGAGATCCCGGCCGCGATCGGCGTGTGCGTGGCGGCCCCGGACCGCCCGGTCTGGGCGCTCGTCGGCGACGGCACGTACCTCATGAACCCCACCGAGATCGTCACCGCCGTCCAGGAGAACCTGCCCGTCAAGCTGGTCGTCCTCCAGAACCACGGCTACGCCTCGATCGGCGGCCTCTCCGAGGCGACCGGCGGCGAACGCTTCGGCACGGACTACCGCCACCGGTCGGCGGGCGGGGACTTCACCGGGCCGCCGCTCCCCGTGGACCTGGCCGCCAACGCCGCCTCGCTCGGCATGCGGGTGCTGCGCGCCGGGACGGTGGCGGAGCTGCGGGCGGCCCTCGCCGAGGCCCGCGCGGCGGACCGGCCCGTCTGCGTACACGTCGAGACCGAAACGCCCGGCGACGGACAGGGTCCGCCGGAGGCGCAGGCGTGGTGGGATGTCCCCGTGGCCGGGACGGCCACCCGCCCCGCGGCGGTCGAAGCACGGAAAGAGTACGAACGACACAGCGCCGGCCGACGCCGTCACCTCTGAAGGAGCCACAGCATGAAGACCGTGAACCACTGGATCGGTGGCAAGACCGTCGAGGGCACCTCGGGCAACTACGGCGAGGTCACGGACCCCGCCACCGGCGCCGTCACCACCCGGGTCGCGTTCGCCTCGCCCGACGAGGTGGACACGGCGGTGGCCGCCGCGAAGGACGCGTACCGGACGTGGCGCGACTCCTCGCTGTCCGCCCGCACGGCGGTGCTCTTCCGCTACCACGCGCTGCTGGACGCCCACCGGGACGAGATCGCCGCGCTGATCACCGCCGAGCACGGCAAGGTGCACTCCGACGCGCTGGGCGAGGTGGCGCGCGGCCTGGAGATCGTGGAGCTGGCCTGCGGGATCACGACGCAGCTCAAGGGGGAGCTGTCCACCCAGGTCTCGAACCGGGTCGACGTCTCCTCGATCCGTCAGCCGCTGGGCGTCGTCGCCGGGATCACCCCGTTCAACTTCCCGGCCATGGTGCCGATGTGGATGTTCCCGCTGGCCGTCGCCTGCGGCAACACCTTCGTGCTCAAGCCCAGCGAGAAGGACCCGTCCGCCGCCAACCTCCTTGCCGAACTGGCCGCCGAGGCCGGGCTTCCGGACGGCGTGCTCAACGTGCTGCACGGGGACCGGGTCGCTGTCGACGCGCTCCTCAACCACCCGGACGTGGCCGCCGTCTCCTTCGTCGGCTCGACGCCCATCGCCCGCCACATCCACGCCACCGCCTCGGCCAACGGCAAGCGCGTGCAGGCGCTCGGCGGCGCGAAGAACCACATGCTGGTGCTGCCCGACGCGGACCTGGACGCCGCCGCCGACGCCGCCGTCTCCGCCGCGTACGGCTCGGCGGGGGAGCGCTGCATGGCGATCTCCGCGGTCGTCGCCGTGGGGGCCATCGGCGACGAGCTGGTCGCCCGGATCAAGGAGCGGGCCGGGAAGATCAAGATCGGTCCCGGCACCGACCCGGCCTCCGAGATGGGGCCCCTGATCACCGCCGCCCACCGCGACAAGGTCGCCTCCTACGTCACCGGCGCCGCCGCCCAGGGCGCCGAAGTGGTCCTCGACGGCACCGGGTTCACCGTCGAGGGCTTCGAGGACGGCCACTGGATCGGCCTCTCGCTGCTCGACCACGTCTCGACCGACTCCGACGCGTACAAGGACGAGATCTTCGGCCCGGTGCTGTGCGTGCTGCGCGTGGAGACGTACGAGGAGGGCGTCGCCCTCATGAACGCCTCGCCGTACGGCAACGGCACCGCGATCTTCACCCGCGACGGCGGCGCGGCCCGCCGCTTCCAGCTGGAGATCGAGGCCGGCATGGTCGGCGTCAACGTGCCGATCCCGGTCCCCGTCGGCTACCACTCCTTCGGCGGCTGGAAGGACTCCCTCTTCGGGGACCACCACATCTACGGCAACGACGGCGTCCACTTCTACACCCGGGGCAAGGTCACCACGACCCGCTGGCCCGACCCGGCGGACGCCCCGGCGGGCGTGGACCTGGGCTTCCCCCGGAACCACTGACCGCGTCGGCGGCCGCTCACCCCAGCTCCAGCACCCCGACCGTCTGGCCCCCGCTCGTCTCGCCCGTGGGCCGGAAACCGAGCCCCAGGTAGAAGCCCTCGGGGCCGTCGTCGCCGGGGTGCCAGGTGACGTACATGCGGGTGCCGCCGCGCCGGCGGATCTCGTCAGCCACGGACTCGACCGCGAACCGGCCGTAACCACGCTTCTGCTCGCCCGCCGCGATGTTGAGGCGCCAGAGCCCGGAGCGGATGTCCCGCCCGGTGCCGTCGCCCGCGAAGTCGATGTCCAGGAAGGCCATGAGGAAGCCGACGAGCCGGTCCCCGTCGAGCACGAGCCGGGGCCAGGCGGCCTCCCGGTGCGCGTACGCCTCGGCGAGCGACTTCACGACCGGAGCCACCAGGTGCTCCTGGTCGGGCCGGACGCGCAGGTCGATCGCGGCATCGACATTGTCGGCGGTGACCTCGGCCAGCCTCAGCGAAGTAGTCATACGGAAACGGTAAACGCCGAGGTCAACCGGTTTTCCGGCCGCGCACACGACCGCAGGGCCACTCCCCCGGAGTGGCCCTGCGGAGTTCTGAGGGGTGGTCAGCGCTCGGACGGGGCTTCGGCCTCGGCCGCGATCATGCGCTCCATCGGGACGACCCCGAAGCGGCCCGAGACGAGGAAGGCCAGGACCATCGAGACGACCATGAGGACCGTTCCGGCCCACACCATCGTCTCGACCGGCACGGTGTACGCGCCCGCGGCCCGCAGCGCGCACTCGGTGAGCAGCGCCCCGCCCCAGATGGCCGAGAACCGGATCTCGGCCCTGCGAAAGTCCGGCGAACCGGCGGAAAGCCGCTCCCAGGCGGCCGTCTTCGCGGCCTCGCCCCGGGTCAGCCACGGCCGCAGGCCCGCCGACAGCATCGGCCGCCCGCGCAGCGCCGTCACCAGGAACGCCAGCCCGATGATGCTGCTCACCCCGCTGTCCTTGAGCAGCATCAGCCGCGGGTCGCCGGACACCAGGCCCAGCAGCAGCGAGACCGCGTTGACCGACACCATCAGCGCCGCGAGCCCGTTGAGCCGGCGCTCGCGCACCGCGCCCCACACGGTGCGGACCGCCGGGACCACGCTGCTCCAGGCCAGCGCGCCGAAGGTGGAGAGCCCCGCCGCCTTCAGCGCGTAGTACGCGGCGAGCGGCAGCGCGACATCCACCAGCAGCGGCTTCAGGCTGTCCACGAGGGCCTTGCGGGGCGCGAGAGGAGCGGCTTCGGCGACGGGGGCGGTCAGTGTGGCGGCCGGGCTGCTCATGTCGGTTCCTCCCGTTGCGGCGGCGCCTTCGTGGCTCCCGCTCTCGACACCTACAGACTGCCGATCGGGGCCTCCTCCCCGGCAGAGCCGCGTGTACTGACCTCCGCATGACGAATGTCATGGCCTTCACCATGCGCTTGTACGGCTCCGAGCGCGTGACCCGATCGTTGCCGTCGGGCGTACAACCGCGTCGGGTCCTCCCTGGTCCCACTGACGTTCTGATTTTCCGAGGGAGGGGACGGTCTCGCGTATGGCGAAGACGATGTGGAACGCGGTGGTGGCCGTGGGAGCGGCGGCCGTGTTCACCGCGATGGCGGCGGTACCGGCGGGGGCGGCGGAAGGGGGAGCCTCCTTCTCCCGGGTGTCGTTCAACGGCGGCAAGCCGATCGTGATCGGCGTGCAGGAGGTGGTCGAGGTCCACGGGACCTTCCGGATGACGACCACGCGCAGGTTCGACTACGGGCCGACCGTGTATCCGTACCGGGGGAGTCTCGAAGGCGGGGACACCCTGTGGAACGTCATCATCGGCAGCGACTGCCGCCCCGTGGCGAAGGGGGTCTGCGACTTCCAGGAGTGGCTCGACATCGACCCGCGGCACATCGACTTCGGCAACGAGGACGCGGGCACCTGGAAGTTGGCCGCCGAGGTCTCGTACGTCGGTGACGACTACGACAAGGACGACCTGAACATCCCGGTCCAGGTCCAGCGCGCCACCCGGGTCACCGTCAACGCCGCCCCGGAGCCGGCCCTGTTCGGCAAGACGATCACGATCACCGGCAAGGTCACCCGGGCGAACTGGGACACGCACACGTACCAGGGGTACGCGGGCCGCACGGTCAGCCTCCAGTTCAAGGCTGACGGCACGTCCTCGTACAAGACGGTCAAGAAGGTGACGTCCGGCTCGACGGGGGCGCTCAAGACCACCGTGAAGGCCACCGACTCCGGCACCTGGCGGTGGAACTACTACGGGAACTCCACAGCCGGCGCGAAGGCGTCGGCCGGCGACCACGTCGTCGTGTCGTCCGGCGTCCGCGTGATGCACGGCCCGCGCGAGATGCACGCCGCCCGCTAGGGCCCGGCCGGAAACTCGTTCGCCGTTCACCCGCCGCCGGTGCTGGGATGGCCGCATGACCGCATCCGCAGCCATCCCGGCCCAGCACCGGATCCGTGCGCTCCACACCGCCGACACCCTGACCGTCTATCAGGCGTACACCCCGACGCTCGGGCTGCCCGCCGCCCGCGACGGGCGTTTCCCGGCCGCCTGGAAACGCGACCGCATGACCTGGATCAAGCCGAGCTTCCTGTGGATGATGTACCGCTGCGGTTGGGGGACCAAGGAGGGCCAGGAGACCGTCCTCGCCGTCGAGATCACCCGCGAGGGCTTCGACTGGGCCCTCGGCCACGCCGAACTCTCCCACTACGAGAGCGGCGTGCACCCGGACCGCGCCACCTGGCAGCGCGACCTGCGCCGAGCCCCCGCCCGTGTCCAGTGGGACCCCGAGCGCGACCTGCACCTGAACCGGCTCCCGTACCGCTCGCTCCAACTCGGCCTGGCCGGCGAGGCGTCACGGCGTTACGCGGACGAGTGGACGGTCTCGATCCGCGATGTCACCCCGCTCGCCCGCGAGATCCACGCGCTGGTCGGGGCGGGCGAGACGGAGGCCGCGACCGCGCTGCTGCCCGCCGAGACGCCGTACCCGCTGCCGCAGGGCACCCCGCTGCCGGTGCCCGTGACCGTGGCTTAGGACCACCCCGTCAGCGCCACGACCTCCCGCGCGATGTCCGGCACGGTGCGCCCGTCCGTCGCCACCCGCGCGGTGTCCGCCGGGGCGTGCTCGTCGAGCATCCGGGCCTTGCGGCGGCTGCTCCGCAGCTCGTGCTCCAGCTCCGAGCCGATCTCGCGGCCGGTGAGCCGCTGCGCGGCCGTCGCGTCGGACGCGGTCAGCAGCACCCGTACGCACCGCACCCCGGCCCCCATCGCGCGCTCGAACATGGGCGCGGTGCCGGGCAGCACGCACACCGTGTTGGTGTAGACGAGGCGGCGCACGCCCAGGGCCGCGTAGTTGGCCCAGACCGCAGCCAGATTGCGTTCGGTGATCAGCGAGCGGTGCGGGTCGTCGTCCGGTGCGGGATGCACGGCGCACAGGAAGTCCCCGTCCACCACCGCGTGCCCGGCCCCCGCCTCGCGCAGCCGCGCCGACACCTCCCAGGCCACCGTCGTCTTCCCGACGCCCGCCCGGCCGCCGATGAGCAGTACTTCCGGCTGTTCCATCCCGGCAGCGTTCCAGAGCGCGGGGGCGTCGCGCGAGGCAATGGGTGGCCCGGGGCATACCGCGTCCGGAGTACGAGGCCCGCTTCCGTACGCCTTGAGGATGCCCGGGAGTTCCGCCCGGCGGCAGGTGGGACGGGGTGGCGGGCCGCATAGGGTCGTACACATGGACTCCCCTGTTGCGCGTACGTCCCGGTGGCGGCGCCTGCTGCCCCGCACCCGAGGCCGGTGGGCGGCGGCCGGTGCCGCGCTCCTCGTGCTCGCCGGTGCGGGCACCTGGACGGCGGTGGCCGACGACAGCGGCCCCGCCGTGCACCGCCAGGACCGGATGATGCGCGTCGACGGGGTCTCCCTGGACACCTCGTACTTCACCGCCGGAGGCGACGGGCGCCGGCCCGCCGTGCTCATCGGCCACGGATTCGGCGGCAGCAAGGCGGAGACCCGGGCGCAGGCCGAGCAGCTGGCCCGCGACGGATACGCCGTCCTCACCTGGTCCGCGCGCGGCTTCGGCACGTCCGGCGGCGAGATCGGGCTGAACGCGCCGGACCGCGAGGTCAAGGACGTGTCCGGGCTGATCGACTGGCTCGCGGGCCGCCCCGAGGTCCGGCTCGACGCGAAGGGCGATCCCCGGGTCGGCATCACCGGGGCGTCCTACGGCGGCGCGGTCTCGCTGCTCGCCGCCGGGTACGACCACCGCGTCGACGCCATCGCCCCGCAGATCACCTACTGGAACCTCGCCGACGCGCTCTTCCCGGACGGGGTGTTCAAGAAACTCTGGGCCGGGATCTTCGTCAACTCCGGTGGCGGCTGCGGCAACTTCGAGAAGGAGCTGTGCGACCTGTACGAACGGGTCGCCGTCAGCGGCAAGCCGGACGCCGCCGCGCGCGCCCTGCTCACGAAGCGCTCCCCGAGCGCCGTCGCCGACCGCATCAAGGCCCCCGCGCTCATCGTGCAGGGCCAGACCGACTCCCTCTTCCCGCTCGGCCAGGCCGACGCCATGGCGAAGGCCATCGCCGCCAACGGCGCCCCCGTCTCCGTCGACTGGGCGGCCGGCGGGCACGACGGGGGTGACATGGAGACCGGCCGGGTACAGAAGAGGATCACCGGCTGGTTCGACCGCTATCTGAAGGGGAAGAGGGCGCCGACACCGGCCCCGCCTTCCGCGTCACCCGGACCGGCGGCATCGACTCCACGGACGGCGCCGCCCTCACCCGGGGCGCCACCAGCGAAACGTACCCGGGCCTGCACAGCGGCCCCGAGACCGTCGCACTGCGCGGGCGCACCCAGAAGATCAGCAACCCCGCAGGGGCCAACCCGCCCTCGATCTCCGCCGTCCCCGGCGTCGGCGGCTCGCTCGCCCAGCTCTCCACCCTTGGCGTCGGCGGCCTCGCCCTCGACTTCCCCGGCCAGTACGCGCGCTTCGACTCCGCCCCGCTGCCCGTCGCCCGCCGCATCACCGGCGCCCCCACGGTCCGGGTGACCGTGAAGGCCGACCACGGCGACGCGGTCCTGTTCGGCAAGGTGTACGACGTGTCGCCGGACGGGAAGCGGCAGGTGCTGCCCGCCCAGCTCGTCGCGCCGTACCGGATCACGCCGGAGCAGCAGGGCAAGCCGATCGAGCTGACCCTGCCCGCCGTCGACCACGAACTCGACGCGGGCCACCGCCTCCGCCTCGTTCTTGCCGCGACCGACCTCGGCTACGCGTCCCCGGCTGAGCCGGCCACGTACACCGTCTCCCTCGACGGGCCCCTCACGCTTCCCACCGCTCCCGGCCTGAAAACCGCCTCGGCCGCGCTGCCCTGGTGGACCTGGGGGCTGCCGGCCGCCGCCCTGGTGATCGCCGCCGCCCTGCTGCTCACCGCCCGGCGCCGTACCGCGACGCCCGCACCCGACCCCGCGCTCACCGACGTACCGCTGCAGATCACCGGCCTGTCCAAGAAGTACGCCAAGTCCGCCGACAGGTACGCGGTCCGCGACCTCTCCTTCCGCGTCGAGAAGGGGCAGGTGCTCGGCCTGCTCGGGCCCAACGGGGCCGGGAAGACCACCACCCTGCGCATGCTCATGGGGCTCATCACCCCCGACGACGGCGAGATCCGGGTCTTCGGGCGGGCCATCCGCCCCGGCGCGCCCGTGCTCTCCCGGGTCGGCTGCTTCGTGGAGGGCGCGGGCTTCCTGCCGCACCTGTCCGGGCGCGCCAACCTGGAGCTGTACTGGAAGGCCACCGGCCGCCCCGAAGAGGACGCGCGCATCGACGAGGCCCTGGAGATCGCCGGGCTCGGCGACGCCCTGGCCCGCGCCGTGCGCACGTACTCGCAGGGCATGCGGCAGCGGCTCGCCATCGCCCAGGCCATGCTCGGCATGCCGGACCTGCTCATCCTCGACGAGCCGACCAACGGTCTCGACCCGCCGCAGATCCGCGAGATGCGGGACGTGATGATCCGGTACGCGGCCGGCGGCCGCACCGTGATCGTCTCCAGCCACCTCCTGTCCGAGGTCGAGCAGTCCTGCACGCATCTGGTCGTCATGGACCGGGGCAGGCTCGTCCAGGCGGGCCCCGTCGCCGAGATCACCGGCTCCGGCGACATGCTCCTGGTCACCGCGGCCGACCCGCTCACCGAACCCCTCGTGGAGAAGGTCGCCGCCCTGCCGGGCATCGGCTCCGCCGTCCGCACCGACGACGGGCACGGGCTCCTCGTCCGGCTCGACGGGGCGAACCCGCCCGAGCTGATCGCCGAGCTGGTCCGCCTCGACGTGCCGCTGACGGGCATCGGCCCGCACCGCCGCCTGGAGGACGCCTTCCTCACCCTGATCTCCGGAGGCTCCGCATGAGCACCGCAGCCGGCCTCACCGAGGCCCCCGAGGCGCCGGGCTACCGCGCCCGCCACACCCTGCCGCTGCGCGTCGAGGCGGTCCGGCAGCTCCGTCGGCGCCGCACCCTGCTCATGGGCGGGGTGCTGGCCGCGCTGCCGTTCATCCTGATCATCGCCTTCGCGATCGGCGGCACCCCGGACGGCGGGCCCGGCGGCGCGGACCGGATCACGCTGATGGACACGGCGACCGCGTCCGCCGCGAACTTCGCCGCGACCTGCCTGTTCGTCTCGGCGGGCTTCCTGCTCGTCGTCCCGGTCGCGCTGTTCTGCGGCGACACCGTGGCCTCCGAGGCGAGCTGGTCCTCGCTCCGCTATCTGCTCGCCGCGCCCGTGCCCCGGGCCAGGCTGCTGTGGAGCAAGCTCGTCGTCGCGCTGGGCTTCAGCCTCGCCGCGATGGTGCTGCTGCCGCTCGTCGCGCTCGCGGCCGGGGCGGCGGCCTACGGCTGGGGGCCGCTCCAGCTGCCGACCGGGGGTGCGCTGCCGGCCGGGGACGCGGTGCCGCGCCTCGCGCTGGTCGTCGCGTTCATCTTCGTGTCGCAACTGGTGACCGCGGGGCTCGCGTTCTGGCTCTCGACCAGGACGGACGCCCCGCTGGGCGCGGTCGGCGGCGCGGTCGGGCTGACCATCGTCGGCAATGTGCTCGATGCCGTGACCGCGCTCGGCTCCTGGCGCGACTTCCTGCCCGCGCACTGGCAGTTCGCCTGGGCGGACGCGCTCCAGCCCGCCATCGAGTGGGGCGGCATGGCGAAGGGCGCGGCCGTATCGGTGACGTATGCCCTGATCCTGCTCGCCTTCGCGTTCCGAGGGTTCAGCCGTAAGGACATCGTGTCCTGACCTTGACATTCCGCCGGTTCCGCGCTCGTCGTTGCCGCATCGAGATCGTTCCGCAACGCTTTCATCCGGTCCGGACCGCCCCCTCGCACGTCACATTCACAAGTGCTGACGTGACGACACAGGGGGTAGGGCATGGAACACCGCACACGGAAGTACCGGTCCGCAGTAGGGCTGTTGCTCGCGACGGGCGTGCTGCTCACCGGCTGCTCGGGGACGGACGGCGGCGGCAAGGCGACGTCCGACCAGCGGCGCGCGGGGGCGCCCGCGCCCGCCTACACCGGGGGAGCGAAGGAGGAGGGAGGCGAGGCGGACCGGCTGAAGGAGTCCGCCCGGCCGGACTACCTCTCCACCTTCGCGCTGGACGTCGACACCGCCTCGTACGGCTACGCCCGCCGCACCCTCGCCGACGGCCGGCTGCCCGGACCGGAGACCGTGCGGCCCGAGGAGTTCGTCAACAGCTTCCGCCAGGGCTACCACCGCCCCGAGGGCAACGGCTTCTCGGTCTCCGTCGACGGAGCCAGGGCCGCCGCCGAGGACGGTGACTGGTCGCTGGTCCGGGTCGGCCTGGCCACCAAGGCCGCGCCCTCCACCGCCGAACGGCCCCCGGCCGCGCTCACCTTCGTGGTGGACGTCTCCGGCTCGATGAACTCGCCCGACCGGCTCGGCCTGGTCAAGACCTCGCTCGGCATCCTCACGGACGAACTCCGCGACGACGACTCGATCAGCCTGGTCACCTTCAGCGACGACGCGGAGACCGTCCTGCCGATGACCCGGCTGAGCGGCCACCGGGGCAGGATCCGCGACGCCGTCGACTCGCTGGAACCCGCCGACTCCACCAACGTCGGGGCGGGCATCGAGCGCGGTTACGAGGAAGCGGTGGAGGGCCGCCGCAAGGGCGTGAACAACCGCGTCGTCCTGCTCTCCGACGCGCTGGCCAACACCGGCGACACCGAGGCGGACGACATCCTCGAACGGATCGACTCGGCCCGCCGCGAGTACGGCATCACCCTCTTCGGCGTGGGCGTCGGCAGCGACTACGGCGACGCGTTCATGGAGCAGCTGACCAACAAGGGCGACGGCCACACCACGTACATCGCCGACGAGGAACAGGCCCGGAAGGTCTTCGTGGACCAGCTCCCCGCCCACCTCGAACTGACCGCCCGGGACGCCAAGGCACAGGTCGCCTTCGACGCGGAGACCGTCGAGAAGTTCAAGCTGATCGGCTACGAGGACCGCAAGGTCGCCGACGACGACTTCCGCGACGACTCCGTGGACGGCGGCGAGGTCGGCCCCGGCCACACCGTCACCGCCCTGTACGCCGTGCGGCTGCGCGACGGCGCCTCCGGCCATGTCGCCACCGCGACCGTGCGCTGGCTCGACCCGGAGACCCGCAAGCCGCACGAGAAGACCGGTTCCGTGGCGACCGGGGCGATCACCGGCAAGCTCTGGGGCGGCCGGAGCACCCGCCTCCAGGTGACGGCGGTGGCCGCCTACTTCGCGGAGAACCTGCGCGGCTCCGGCCTGCCCGGCACCCCGGCCCTCGGCGAACTCGCCGACCGGGCCCAGAAGCTGGCCACGACGACCGAGGACGCCTCGGTGACGAAGCTGGCGGACGCGATCACCCGCGCGGACCGGCTGAAGGGCGGCGGGGACACCGTGGAGGACGGCGGAGAGGGCGAGATGGGCTGATGTGAAGAGCCCCGGGGGAGCGGCGGGCTCCCCCGGGACTCCGGCGGTGCTTACGCGGTCACTACACGGCCCGCGCTAGCGTGCTGTGCCCCGCGAAAAAAAGGGACCTCCCTCGGGGGAGGTCCGGCGCGATCGGCTGGGCTGAGGTGCCCCCGGCAGGACTCGAACCTGCGGCCAAGCGCTTAGAAGGCGCCTGCTCTATCCACTGAGCTACGGGGGCCGGGTGGTGGCTGCGGTGGTCAGGAGCCCCGGGACCCGGGCGGTCCGTGACCTTGCCGGGACAAGGATAGGGCTCCGATTGGCTCGACCTCGTTGCTTCACCTGCGTGGCACGATGTGGAGGTTCGGTGAAGCGAGACGATAATCGCAGGTAGGCCCGGATCACGCACCGCTTTTGGCGCTTCACGCCACGGGTGTTGTGCACTCGTTATGCCTGCGCCCCACTCATCCCCTCTGTCCGGACGGAGGAACCGGCGCGCAGAGGTGGCTATACGCTTCAAAAAGGCGCCAAAATTGGGCATTCTTCGCATGTGGTGACCTTGGACGTACGGCCTCAGCTCATCGACGCACTCTCCGCCCTGCGCGACTGTGTCGCAGCCGTGCGTCTCCCACTCCCCCTCCCGGGGGCCCCGCGCGCCAGGCAGACCCGGACCGAGCTGCTCGCCCAGCTCGACGACTACCTGCTGCCCCGGCTCAAGGACCCCGAGGCGCCGCTGCTCGCCGTCATCGGCGGATCGACCGGCGCCGGCAAGTCGACGCTCGTCAATTCGCTGGTGGGGCGCCGGGTCAGCGAGGCCGGGGTGCTGCGGCCCACCACCCGCACGCCCGTCCTGGTCTGCCACCCGGACGACCAGCACTGGTTCGCGGGCGTACGGGTGCTGCCGCAGCTCACCCGGGTCTGGCTGTCGCCCGAGGAGTACGCCGAGCCCGGCCAGTGCGACGACCTCGAAGGACCCGACGGCCACGCGGCCGAGGAGGGCACCGCGCTGCGCGTCGAGACCGCCCCCGGCCTGCCGCGCGGGCTCGCCCTGCTGGACGCCCCCGACATCGACTCCCTCGTCGTCCGCAACCGGGTCCTGGCCGCCGAACTCATCTGCGCCGCCGACATCTGGGTCATGGTCACCACGGCCTCCCGGTACGCCGACGCCGTGCCCTGGCACCTGCTGCGTACCGCCAAGGAGTACAACGCCTCGCTCGTCACCGTCCTCGACCGCGTCCCGCACCAGGTGATCGCCGAGGTCTCCCGCCAGTACGGGGCCCTGCTCACCAAGGCCGGGCTCGGCGAGGTGCCCCGTTTCACCATCCCCGAGCTGCCCGAATCGGCGGGCGGCGGCAGCGGCCTCCTGCCCACCACCGCGGTCGCCCCGCTCCGCGCCTGGCTCGCCCACCGCGCCCAGGACCCGGCCGCCCGCCAGCAGGCCGTCGGCCGCACCGCCGCCGGGGTCATCGACTCCCTCGACGTCCGGATGCCCGCCCTCGCCGGCGCCGTCGCCGCGCAGTACGCCGCCGCCGTACGGCTCACGGGTGTGGTCGAGGAGGCGTACGGGAAGGAGGGCGCCCGGCTCCGGCGCAGGCTGAAGAACGGCGGCGCGCTCGCCGGCGACGCCCGGACCAGGTGGCGCGGCTACCCCACGTACAGCACCTCCGAGGAAGTGCTCGACGCGCTGGTCGAGAGCCTGGCCGCGCTCCTGGAGTGCGGCGTCGCCGCCGCCGACGAGCAGATCCGCGCCGTCTGGCGCAAGGAACCCGCCGCCGCGGCCTTCGCCTTCGAGGCGGCGGGCCGCGAGGAGGGCGGCTGGGGTCCGGCCGAGGACATCCGGGGCCGGATCGACATGGCCGTACGCAGATGGCGCCGCATCCTGGAGGAACTGGCCGAGGAGGAGCTGCGCCTGATGGAGCGCAACGCCGCTCCGGACCCCGAGACCGTCGCCGCCCTGCTGGCCGCCGCCCTGCTCGGCGGACGCCGCGCCCGCACCGCCGGCGAACAGCTCGCCGAACGCATCGGCGCGCAGGGCGCGCTGCGGCTGCGCGACAAGGGCGGCGCGCTGCTCACCAACTGCCTCGACCACGTCCTGAACGGCGAACGCGACCGGCGGCTCGCCCCCCTGGACGCCCTCGACGTGGCCCCCGAGCCACAGGCCGAACTCATTGCCGCGCTGTCCCTACTGCAGAAGGAGAGGTGGCAGCGATGACTGCCGTCACTGACGAGAATCCGGGGCAGGGCGGGACCGCGGAGCAGCTGTCCGACGCGTCGCGCCCCGACACCTCCCGGTCCGGCACCGGCTGGGACGACGGGCTGATCGCCCGGCGCGCGCAGTCCGTCCGGAAGGAGGCCGAGCAGACCCCGGACGAGGCCCCCGAGGAAGAGGACGACGGACGCCCGCAGGTCGAGGCGTACGTGGACTCCGGCAGCCCGCTCCGGCCGCGCCTGGACGCCCTGCGCGAGCTCGTCGGCCTCTCCCGGGCCCGCCTGGACCGGGCCGCGCTCGCCGAGGCGGGCCGGGTGCTGGACGAGGCGGCGGCCCGGCAGCGGCTCTCCTCCCGGCACACCGTCGTCGCCATCGCCGGGGCGAGCGGCAGCGGAAAGTCGGCGCTCTTCAACGCGCTCGCCGGCGCCCAGCTCTCCGAGACCGGCCTGCGCCGCCCCACCACCTCCTCCCCGCTCGCCTGCTCCTGGACCGACGGGGCCGCCGGACTGCTGGACCGCCTCGCCGTGCCCGGCCGGCTCCGGCGCAGGCCGTCGCCGGGCGCGGCGGCCGACGAGGCGCTCCAGGGCCTGGTCCTGGTCGACCTGCCCGACCACGACTCGGCGGCGAAGGGCCACCGTGACCAGGTGGACCGGGTGCTCGCGCTGGTCGACGCGGTGATCTGGGTGGTGGACCCGGAGAAGTACGCGGACGCCGCCCTGCACGAGCGCTACCTGCGCCCCCTCGCCGGCCACGCCGAGGTCACCTTCGTCGTGCTCAACCAGATCGACCGGCTGCCGGGCGAGGCCGCCGACCAGGTCCTGGACGACCTGCGCCGGCTGCTGGACGAGGACGGCATGGCGCTCGGCGAGCACGGCGAGCCCGGAGCGACCGTCCTGCCGCTGTCCGCCCTGACCGGCGAGGGCGTCGGCGAACTGCGCGAGCTGCTGGGCCGGTTCGTCCAGGACCGCACGGCCGCGACGCGGCGGCTGTCCGCCGATGTGGACGCGGCGGCGGCCAGGCTCCGCCCGGTGTACGTCGCCGAGGGGCGGCCGGGTCTGGGGGAGCGGGCCCGGGAGGAGTTCACGGACCGGCTCGCGGAGGCGGTGGGCGCGGCCGCGGCGGGCCAGTCGGCCGAACGCGAGTGGCGCCGCAACGCCGGACGGGCCTGCGGCACGCCGTGGCTCCGGCTGTGGCGCTGGTACGAGGCCACGCGGCAGCCCGGCAGCCGGGACCGGACCCCGCTCGCCGCCCCGCCCGAGGAACGGCTCACCGCACGCCAGCGCGTGGAGCAGGCCGTGCGCACGGTCGCGGACGACGCTGCCGCCGGACTGCCCGGCCCCTGGGCGCAGGCGGTGCGGGAGGCCGCGGTGCACGGCGCGAAGGGGCTGCCGGACGCGCTGGACGAACTGGCGGGGCGGGTGGCGGGCGGCGACGCGGCCGCGCGGGGCGCGGGCGGTGGCGCGGTGTGCGCGACGGCTTCGGAGCCTGCGGGCGGGGCTGCGGCCGAGGGCCGGGGCGGGCGCGCCGCCGGGAAGCCGCCGCGTCCCGCGTGGTGGCCGGCGGCGGTGCTGGCTCAGGTGGCGATGACGCTGTTGCAGATCTTCGGCGGCCTGTGGCTGGCCGGCCAGATCATCGGGGTGCTGGAGCCGGGGCTGCTGACGCCCGCCCTGGTGATGCTCGGTGGCATCGTGGGCGGCCCGCTCGTGGAGTGGTCGTGCGCGGCGGCGGCCCGGGGGCCCGCCCGGCGGTACGGGCAGGAGGCCGAGCGGCGGTTGCGCGAGGCGGCGGCGGCCTGCGGGCGGGCCAGGGTGCTCGACCCGGTCGCGGCCGAGCTGATGCGCTACCGCGAAGTGCGGGAACGCTACGTGGCGGTGACGGAGTTTTCCACAACGGGCCGTTAGTCCACAGCCTCCAGCAGGATTTCCGCCTCCCCTCCAGCATGGGACCGGTGACCGCGCGTTCGGCGCGGCCACGGTATCCGGGCGAAGGGGAGGCGGAGTCATGAACGAGACCCTGGTGACGCTGGTGGGCAACGCGGCGACGGCGGTGGAGTTCCGGGAGACGGCGAGCGGGGGCATGGCCCGGTTCAGGTTCGCGGTGACGCCCCGGCGGTGGGACCGCGAGAAGGAGGTCTGGGCCGACGGGCACACGAGCTTCTACACCGTGTGGGCGTGGCGCGCGCTGGCCGCGAACCTGACGGGCTCGGTCGCGGTGGGGGAGCCGCTGGTGGTGCACGGCAGGCTGAAGGTGCGCGAGGAGGAGTTGGAGGGGCAGCGCCGGACCTTCGTGGACATCGAGGCGGTGGCGGTGGGCCACGATCTGACCCGGGGCACCGCCGCCTTTCGCCGGGTGGTCAGGGGCGAGCCGGGGCTGACATCGAGGTACGGTCCGGCGCCGGTCGCGGCGGGGGCCGCCGATCCGTGGGCGGTGCGGGAGGCGCCGGAGCGGCCGGGCGGGGAGCCGGTGGGCGGCGGTGAACCGGCGGGCGGCGCCGAGCCGTCGGGGAGGCGTCGGAGGAGTCGTCGGTGGGGGAGCGGCCGGCGGCGCGGCGGCGGACGGTGCGTCAGAAGAACGGTGCGGCGCCCCGGAAGCCCGAATCGGACCTGGTGACCGCGTGATGACCAGGCGTGCCGGGGCGGATGGTCGCAACGGGGCGCGAGTTGCGCGGGATAACGATTGCGATTCGGAATGGTTGTCGGATGGTATGACGGGGGACTCTTCATGGCTCGCTCCATAGGATCTCCCCGTACTCACAAGGCACTTGAGTAGCAGGCGGGACAGTCCCCACACGCGTACCGGGCGCGAGGGTCTCGCCCGGAGGGGAAATAAGTGTTTTCTGCTTCTTCAGCGACCGCTTCGTCTTCCAAGGCGACGGCTCCGACCGCACGGCGCGGGCGCATAGCCCGGCTGACCGCTTCCGCGATGGCGTCCGGCCTGGTCGTGGCCGGAGCCCTCGTCGGCGCCGGCACCGCGACGGCCGACGAGGTGCCCGCGCACCAGGGCGGGGCCACCGCCGTGCTGGACGGCCTCAAGACCTTCGACACCGCCTACGTCCACGACGGCGGCGAGCAGGACAAGGTGTCCGCCGGCCTGTTCGAGATGAACGTCGACGGCGGCGGCACGCTCAAGACGTACTGCATCGACATCCACAACCACACCCAGGACCAGGCGAAGTACCTGGAGACCCCTGGAACCAGACCTCGCTCGGCAGCAACAAGGACGCCGGCAAGATCCTCTGGGTCCTGCAGCACTCCTACCCGCAGGTGAACGACCTCTCGAAGCTCGCCGAGGCGGCCGGCACCGGCGCGCTCACGGAGAAGACCGCGGCGGCCGGCACCCAGGTCGCGATCTGGCGGTTCTCCGACCACGTCGACGTGACCGCCCAGGACGAGCAGGCGGAGAAGCTCGCGGACTGGCTGGAGAAGTCCGCCACCGACATCGCCGAGCCCAAGGCATCCCTGGCGCTCGACCCGGTCGCGGTCTCCGGCCGCTCCGGTGAGCGCGTCGGCCCGGTCACCGTCCGCACCAACGCCGGCCAGGCCACGGTGACCCCGCCGGCGGACCTCGCCAGCGGTGTGAAGGTCACCGACAAGGCGGGCAAGCCCGTCACCACGGCGTCCGACGGCGACCAGCTCTACTTCGACGTGCCCGCCGGCTCCGAGGAGGGCACCGCCGCGCTGACCGTCCAGGCCGCCACCTCCGTCCCGGTCGGCCGCGCCTTCGCCGGGGTCACCAAGAGCCAGACCCAGATCCTGGCCGGCTCCAGCGAGTCGACGGTCTCCGCGACCGCCACCGCCAGCTGGGCCAAGAAGGGCCCGATCCCGACGGCCACCGCCGAGAAGAACTGCGACAAGGGCGGCGTCGACATCACCGTCGGCAACCAGGGCGACGAGGCGTTCACCTTCGAGCTCGACGGCAAGCAGAACACCGTCGAGGCCGGCAAGACCGTGACCGTCACCGTGCCCGTCGCCGAGGACCAGGCGTACGACGTCACGGTCACCGGCCCGGGCGGCTTCTCCAAGACCTTCAAGGGCGTCCTGGACTGCAAGACCACCAGCAGCGGCACCGGCGGCAGCAGCACCGGTGGCACCGACACCCAGACCGGTGGCGACAAGCCCACCACGACCACGGCCACGGCCGGCGGCAACACGGGCGGCGACGACACCAACCTCGCCGAGACCGGCAGCTCCAGCGCCACCCCGATGATCGCGGGCATCGCCATCGCCCTGGTCGTCGTCGGCGGCGGCGCGGTCGTGCTCCTGCGCCGCAAGGGCCGCACCGCCAGTGAGTGACCAGCGGTAGCACACCGTCACACGCACTGATCAAGGCCCCGGCGGGCTTCGGCCCGCCGGGGCCTTCGCGCACCCCCGCCCCGCCACCCCGCCCGCCCCACGCGTACCGCGACCCGGGACCGCGCGTATCGCGCACCGGACCGGTTTCCGTCAAGAGGCGGCCGTCAGGCAAGATGGGGTGTATCTGCCCACACATCGATTGCCGGACGGTTTCTCTTGGCTGAGTTCATCTACACCATGCGCAAGACGCGCAAGGCGCACGGCGACAAGGTGATCCTCGATGACGTCACCCTGAACTTCCTGCCCGGCGCGAAGATCGGTGTCGTGGGGCCCAACGGCGCCGGTAAGTCCACGGTGCTGAAGATCATGGCGGGCCTGGAGCAGCCGTCCAACGGTGACGCGTTCCTGTCGCCCGGCTTCAGCGTCGGCATCCTCATGCAGGAGCCGGAGCTCGACGAGAACAAGACGGTCCTGGAGAACGTGCAGGACGGCGCCGCCGAGGTCATGGGGAAGCTCAAGCGCTTCAACGAGGTCGCCGAGCTGATGGCGACCGACTACTCGGACGCGCTCATGGACGAGATGGGCAAGCTCCAGGAGGACCTGGACCACGCCAACGCGTGGGACCTGGACGCCCAGCTGGAGCAGGCCATGGACGCCCTGGGCTGCCCGCCCGGCGACTGGCCCGTCGTCAACCTCTCCGGTGGTGAGAAGCGCCGCGTCGCGCTCTGCAAGCTCCTCATCGAGGCGCCCGACCTGCTGCTCCTCGACGAGCCCACCAACCACCTCGACGCCGAGTCGGTGAACTGGCTGGAGCAGCACCTCTCCAAGTACGCGGGCGCCGTCGTGGCCGTCACCCACGACCGCTACTTCCTCAACAACGTCGCCGAGTGGATCCTCGAACTGGACCGCGGCCGCGCGCTCCCGTACGAGGGCAACTACTCCACGTACCTCGACAAGAAGGCCGCCCGCCTCAAGGTCGAGGGCCGCAAGGACGAGAAGCGCCAGAAGCGGCTCAAGGAAGAGCTGGAGTGGGTGCGGTCGAACGCCAAGGGGCGCCAGACCAAGTCCAAGGCCCGTCTCGCCCGTTACGAGGAGATGGCCGCCGAGGCGGACAAGATGCGGAAGCTGGACTTCGAGGAGATCCAGATCCCGCCGGGGCCGCGCCTCGGTTCCATCGTGGTCGAGGTCGAGAACCTCTCGAAGGCGTTCGGCGACAAGGTCCTCATCGAGGACCTGTCGTTCACGCTGCCGCGCAACGGCATCGTCGGCGTCATCGGCCCGAACGGCGCCGGCAAGACCACGCTGTTCAAGATGATCCAGGGCCTGGAGACGCCGGACAGCGGCTCCATCAAGGTCGGCGACACGGTCAAGATCTCCTACGTCGACCAGTCCCGCGCCAACATCGACCCGAAGAAGACCCTCTGGGCCGTCGTCTCGGACGAGCTGGACTACATCAACGTCGGCCAGGTCGAGATGCCCTCGCGGGCGTACGTCTCCGCCTTCGGCTTCAAGGGCCCGGACCAGCAGAAGCCGGCCGGTGTCCTCTCCGGTGGTGAGCGCAACCGCCTCAACCTGGCGCTGACGCTCAAGGAGGGCGGCAACCTGCTGCTCCTCGACGAGCCCACCAACGACCTCGACGTCGAGACCCTGTCCTCGCTGGAGAACGCCCTGCTCGAGTTCCCGGGCGCGGCCGTGGTCATCTCCCACGACCGCTGGTTCCTGGACCGCGTCGCCACGCACATCCTGGCGTACGAGGGCGACTCCAAGTGGTACTGGTTCGAGGGCAACTTCGAGTCGTACGAGAAGAACAAGATCGACCGCCTCGGCCCGGACGCGGCCCGTCCGCACCGCGCCACGTACAAGAAGCTCACGCGAGGCTGATCGTCTTGGCTCGTCACATCTACAGCTGCCCGCTGCGCTGGTCGGACATGGACGCCTTCGGCCACGTCAACAACGTGGTCTTCCTCCGCTATCTGGAGGAGGCGCGCATCGACTTCATGTTCCGGCTGGCGCCGGGGGACGGCTCGCCGTCCTTCGCGGGCGGCTCGGTCGTGGCGCGGCACGAGATCGACTACGTGCGGCCGCTGGTCCACCGGCACCGGCCGGTGACCGTCGAGTCCTGGGTCACGAAGATAGGCGCCGCGTCCCTGACGATCGCCTACGAGATCAAGGACCCGGACCAGGTCTACGTACGCGCCTCGACCGTCGTCGTGCCGTACGACCTGGCCGCCGGGCGCCCCCGGCGCATCTCCCCGGAGGAGAAGCGGTTCCTCCAGGAGTACCTGGCCGAGGAGCCCGCCGCGGTATGACCGTGTCCGTACAGTCGCTGCGGTTCGCCGACGCGAGGGAGGCCGCCGATCTCGGCGCCTTCCTCGGCCGGCTGCTCCACTACGACCGCGCCGCCGCCGTCCGCCTCCAGGCGGGCGGCGGCGCGCTCGCCGTGTTCGGCAGGCCCCCGTCCTTCGACGTGCTGGCCATCCGCACGGCCCGGCTCGCCGACGCGCACGACCTCGACGTCACCGTGTCGGCCGGCGACCTCCTGGAGGCCCTGCCGGACGAAGGGCCGGACGCCGCCGTCCTGCCCGCCCCGGTCACCGGACCGCCCTGGGCCGGTGTCCTCCCCCCGCGCGGCGGCTGGCGGGAGCGGTCCGGGCTGCCCGGACCCGTAGCCCTGCGCGCCGCGCTCACCGCCGCCGTCACCGAATTCCGGGACCGCGACGAGGCCCTGCCCGAGGACCGGCGCACCCGCGCCGAGCGGGACCGCATCGGCCACGACATCTGGTCGCGCACCCTCGCGGACACCGAACTCCCGCTCCGCGCGGTGCACGCCGCCCAGTCCCTCGGCTTCCTGCGCGCCGACCCCGCCTTCCCGGTCGCCCTCCTGGCGGCCGGCAGCTGGCTCCGCCTGCGCACCCCGTACGGCTCCGTCGCCCTGCGCCGGGCCGGCGCGGCGGGCGGCCTGGGCAACCTCGCGGTCTCCGTAACCGGCTGAATCCCGCGCCTTTACGCCGTAAAGCCCCGCTCACCACCGCATCCGCACGTCCTCCGCCCACCCCAGCAGCCGCTCCACCGCGATCCGGGTCCCGTCGTCCGCGCGGACCGTGCCGTCGTAGTGGCCGAACAGCTGGTCGGTGCGGTTGGCCAGCGCCCCCGCCTCGGTGCGGACGCGGCGGTTGTGGAACGGGGTGAACGTCAGATCGACCTGCCCGGTCAGCGGGGTGCGGACCGTCCACGGCCGGAGCGGGTCCGAGGGCGACCAGCGCCAGTCCAGCTCCTCGCCGATCTTGCTGAGCCGGCCGTCCACGCAGAGCGCGTTCTCCGTGGAGCCGGTGCCCAGCGTCCACTGCCCGCCGAGCTGGACGCCGAGGGTGTGCCCGTCGGTGCGGCCGGACGCGGCGCCCCAGTTCCAGCGGACCGTACGCGGCCAGCGGCCCCGGCCGTGGTCCAGGACGGCCCAGGTGTCGTCCCCGTCGAAGTCCAGGAACTCCCCGCCCACCCTGACCCGGCCGGAGGCGGGCAGCGCGGTCTGCTTGGAGGTGTACTGGAAGCGGCGGCTGCTCCACGGCACGACCACGGAGAGCGATTCGTGGCCCGCCGGCCGGGCGACCAGGAGGTCCACCTCCACCGGCACCCGCTCCGGGGTCAGACAGCGGGCCCGCAGCCGGGTGCCGCCCGGCTCGTCGCGGATCTCCACGCGCACCTTGCCGCCCGTCGGACGCGCCGGGCCCGTCACCACGTCCGGGGCGCCGGGGGAGCCGGCCACGGTCTCGGGGAGGCGGGCGCCGAGGCCGCCGGGAAGGATCGCCGTACGTTCCAGCTCCAGGCCGCCGGGCGCGTACTCCAGCAGGTAGACGCTGTTCAGGGCGAGGAAGTCCAGATCGCTGACGGTCAGCGCCACCAGATGGGTGGGCGTCGTGACGCACCAGTACTCCCACCGCTTCGTCCGGCCCCAGCCGCGCAGATTGGCGCGGTGCAGCGGGGTCCGCGACCAGCCGACCGCCGCCGGGTCGAGGCGGCCGTCCGGCAGGCACAGGTCGACCGGCCCGGTGATCTCGCGTTCGAACGTCGTCATGGCCGGATCCTAACGGCCGGTCACACCGCCTTCCGGGGCCGGTCAGCCGCCCTTCGGGCCGTCCGGCCAGACCCCGATGTGGTCCTGTTCCAGCTCCAGCATCACCCGGTGCTCCATGCCCAGCGCCTCGGTGTAATCGGCGGGCAGTTGCAGCCGGCCGGCCCGGTCGAGCATCGCGTACTCGCGGGCGACCTGGGACTCCTGGCCGGTCGCCGCGTCGACCTCGGTGCGGCGCAGCACCTCGAAGGACGTGCGGCCGTCGCGGATCGCGACCGTACGCCGCACCTCACTGGCGACCGCCTGGTCGTGGGTGACGATCACGATCGTCGTGCCCAGTTCCTCGTTGGCGCGGCGGAACGCGGCGAAGACCTGCTCGCCGGTGGCCGAGTCGAGTTCGCCGGTCGGCTCGTCGGCGAGCAGCACCGAGGGGGAGTTGGCGAGCGAGACGGCGATGGCCACCCGCTGCTGCTGGCCGCCCGACATCTGCCGCGGGCGCCGGTCGCGGCAGTCCTCGACCTCCAGCATCTTCAGCAACGCCTCGGCGCGCGCGGTCCGTTCGCGGTTGCGTCCCCGGCCGCGCAGCTGCATGGGCAGGGTCACGTTCTGGATCGCCGTGAGATACGGCAGCAGGTTGCGGGCGGTCTGCTGCCAGACGAAGCCGACCACGTCCCGGCGGTAGCGGAGGCGCTCCTTCGGCCCCATGGACAGCAGGTCGCAGCCCGCCACCTTCGCCGCCCCGGCCGTGGGCTCGTCCAGGCCCGCCAGGATGTTCATCAGCGTGGACTTGCCGCTGCCGGACGCGCCGACCAGCGCCAGCAACTCACCCTCCTCCACCAGCAGATCGAGGCCCTGGAGGGCCTGCACCTCCACCCCGTCCGTGGTGAAGATGCGCACCAGCCGGTCACAGGCGATCAGCGCGTCGTGGCCGTAGGAGGGCCGGTCGCGCCGGGCGGCGGCCCGCTGTTCGAGCTCCGCCAGCGTGGAATCGGTCGACGGCGTCGTCATCGGGAGTCTCCTGCCCTGAGTTCGGTGATCGATCCGCGGCGGCCGGCCCACCACGCCTGCACCCCGGCCACCGCCCCGGTCAGCACGATGACGCCGAGCGCCGGAAGGGCCAGCGACCACGGATCGGTGCGCAGCGGCGCGGTGGCCAGCCGACCGGAGCCGGGGCCGGACGAGAGGGCCAGGCGTACGAGGTCGACCCCCGGGGCCAGCAGGGCGATGGTCGCCCAGCCGACGAGGAGCCCGCCGACCGCCGCGAGCAGCGCCTGCGGCAGGGCCTCGAAGCCCAGCAGCCGGCCGCCCTGCCGGGAGGTCAGGCCCATGGTGCGCAGCCGGGCCAGCAGCGTGGTGCGCTCCGGCGCGGTCCGGAGCAGCGACAGCAGGACGGCGAGCAGGGCGTATCCGGCGCCCGCGACGATCGCCGCCAGATAGATCCGCTCCGCCCCGGACTGCATTGGGGTGTCGACGTACGTGGCACGCTCCTCGGAGCGCAGCTGTACGGAGATCTTCTCGCCCGAGTGCCGGGCCGCCGCGCGCAGTTCCTTCGCGTCCAGCCCGGAACCGGTCAGCAGCAGAGCCGTGGTCTGCCGGTGGGTGAACGCGGCGGCGTCCACGACGATGAAGGAGCTGCCGTCCACGGCGGGCGTGCGGGTGACCGTGGCGGCGGCCCTCACCTTGAAGTTCCCGGCCAGCGCGCGCAGCCCGAGCGGCCGGTCGCCGAGGCGTTCGGCGACGGACGGCGAGACGAGGGCGGGCACGACCCGGTCCCCGTCCGGTGCCGCCCCCGCACCCTTCGCCCGCAGCCGGTCGGCGGGGAACGGGCCGAGCCCGGTGGAGCGGGCCAGCGCGGCGTACGTCGCCGGGTCGACGCCGATCAGGGTCGTCCCCTTGGCGTCCTGGGTGCCGTCGCCCGCGGCCGGCAGGGCCACCCCGAACTCGACCTGGACCCGGGCCGATCCGCGTACCCCCGCGGCCTTCTCCACCGCGCGGACCAGACCGGCCGACAGCGGCACGGAGTCGGCCTCGCCGGTGACCCGGGCGTCCGCGCCGGTGGCCAGGACGGCGGCGTCGTCGCGGGCGTCCGCGACCCCCGCGAGCACCGAACCGCCGAACGCGGCCGTGGTCAGCGCGACCAACAGCGCGAGCAGCGGCAGGGTGCCGGCGGCCGAGGTGCGGCCGGCCCGGGCCAGCGACAGGAAGCCGACCGCCCCGCGCAGCCGGGACACCGAGCGCAGGGCCAGGCGCAGCGGCAGCGGGTAGAGCCGGACCAGCACCACCGCCGCGATCAGCCCGACCAGCACCGGCGCGGCGCTCACCAGCAGGTCGGTGCCGCCCTCGGCGTCCGTGCCGCGTCGGCGCAGCGCGAAGACCGCGCCCGCGGCCAGCACGAGGAGGGTGAGTTCGGCGACGGTGCGCCGCCGGGACGGGCGGGCGGTCGCCAGGTCGTCCCGGCCGACGTGGGTCTGCGGGGTGCGGTGCTGGAGGGCGGTGCGCAGCGGGAGCGCGGCGCAGACCAGCACCACGACCGCCCCGGCGCCGACCGCGGCGGGCCACAGCCGGGCCTCGCCCACGGTGAGCACGGCGAGCAGCAGGCCCAGCGCCCCGGCGGGCACCGCGGTGACCGCGGTCTCGGCGAGGAGCCGGCCGCCGATGCCCCGCAGGGAGCCGCCCCGGGCCCGCAGCAGCGCGAGTTCGGCGTGTCTGCGGCTCGCCAGGAGCCCGCCCGTCATCAGGAGGACGACGACGGCGACCGCGCCGATGCCGACGGCGGCGACGGTGACGACCGGCTGGATCGCGGACCGCATCCCCTCGTACCCGGTCAGGATCTCGTCCAGGTCCGTCGCCATGCTCACCGTCGCACCGGCCACGTCGCGCATGGCCAGCAGCCCGGGACCGCCCTCCAGCGAGGCCACGGAGGTCCGCAGCTGCGGCACGTCCAGCGCGGTGAGGCCCGAGACGTCGGGCGCGATCCGCCAGTACAGCTCGGGCTGTCCGGCGGTGGCGAGCAGGGCGGGCGCGGCGTCCGGCGGCAGCAGCAGCGCGGCGATCCAGTAGTAGCGGGGCGTGTCCTTGGTGGGCTTGGCCACCAGCGAGGGCGTCCGCAGCAGCGGCTCGGACGACCAGTAGGAGCCCGCCGGGTTCTTCGGGGCGACGATGCCGGTGATCCGTACGGTCAGGGTGTCCTCGCCCCGGGTGGGGACGGCGATCGTCGCGCCGGTCTTGATCCGCAGCGCCTTCGCCGTCTCCTCGGTGACGGCGGCCTCGACCTCCCCGGTGGTCATCGACACCGTGCCGTGCGTGGCCGGCCAGCTGCCGGTGCGCAGGGTGGCGTGGGAGGACAGCCCGGACTGGGTGGCGTACGTCAGGGTCGGGTCCAGGCCGAACGGGCGCGGGAACCACGGCTCGCCGGCCGCGATCGGGGTCGAGGTGCGCACCCCGTACGCCGATTCGGCGGTGTCGGCGCGCAGCGGAGCGGGCAGCCGCTTCAGGACCTGGGCGTGGGCGGCTGCCATGGTGTCCTCGCGCACCGCGGCCTCGCGCGCCGCCGGGCGCAGTTCGAGGCCGGGCTGGGGGCCCTTCAGCTCCAGCACGCTGTGCACCGGGGTCGCCGTGCCGAGGTCGTGGCGCAGCCCCTTCGTCTCGTACGCGTCGACGGAGCGCGGGAAGGCGGCGGCGAGGAACGCGGTCACCAGCACCAGCAGCGCGAACGCGCAGGCGGCGCCGGGTGCCGTGCGCAGCCGGGTGCGCACCCAGGGGGCCGCGGCGCGGGGGGTTCGGGCACTCATGTCAGTTGTCCCCCTGGGTGCGCAGCGAGGTCGCGGGGTCGGCGCGGCGCAGGGCCAGGACGGCGACGATGACGAGGGGCAGGGCGGCGACTCCGGCCAGCAGCGCGGCGACCTGACCGGGCGGCAGCCGGACCAGGACCGGCGGCACCGGCTGGGCGGCCTGTCCGGTCAGCACGATCAACGGCACGACCGCCCGGGTCAGCAGGGCCCCGAGCAGCGCCCCCACCAGCAGCGCGATCGCGATCAGGACGCCCTGTTCGGCGGCGGTCATCCGGGCCAGCTGGCGGCGCGGGGTGCCCAGCGCCCGGAGCACGGCGAACTCGGCGGCGCGTTCCCGCTGCGAGCCGGCCGCGGCCACCGCGAAGCCGACCGCGGCCAGCGCGGCGGCGATCACCGCGACGGCGAGCAGCGCGGACTGCGGGCCCGCCCCCAGCGGGTCGGTGACCAGCTCGTCGGCGATCTCGTCGCGCACCTGGACCTGGACGGGGTCGGTGTCGGGCTGGGCGCGGAGCGCGGCGGCCACCTGCGCCGTGCGGCCGGGTTCGGTGCTCAGCCACCACTCGGTGGCGGTCAGCCGGGCGGTCGGGCGGGCGGCGAAGACCTCGGCGAGGGCGCGGAGGTCCAGCAGGAGCGCCCCGCCGTCCCTGGCCCGCTGGGACTCGGCCGACGCGGCGGAGGAGCCCGAGCCGGGGCCGGTGGTGGGCAGCCGGTGCACGGTCCGGGTGATCGTCACCCGGACCGTCTCGCCGGCCAGCGTCACGTCGATCGCCTGGCCCGGCTCTGCCCCGGTCGCCTTGAGGTACGCGTCCGTGGCGACGGCGTGCAGGGCCGGTGCCTCGGGGCGGGCGGCGGTGAGCCGGACGCCGATCGTGGGGATCGCGTACGCCGCGTCCTCGGGGGTGACCGATCCGGTGGAGTAGCCGACGGCGAGGGGGGCCGCGGCGGACGCGGTGGGGGTGAGCGGCACACCCGGCTTCGACTCCTCCACGAGGGAGTCCTCGGTCCGCTCGCCCTGCCAGCGGAAGCCGTCGGGGACCGGGACGGGGCGCTCGGTGCCGTCGGCGGTGGTGGTCCGCAGCGCGGTCACGGCCAGCCGGTGCGACTCCGCGCGGTCCACGGGCTGCTTGCCGGTCAGCTCGATCCCGGTGACGGCGAACCCGTCGGCGGGCGCCACGGCGACGGAGAGCGGGTGGGCCTTCCCGTCGGCCGGGACGGACCCGGCGACGACCTGGTAGGGCAGGCCGTAGCGGTCCTCCAGGAGGACGGAGACCCGGGCGGTCATGCCGGACGGCGAGACCTTTCCGGGGGCGCCGTCGGCGGATATCCGTACGTCGAAGTGGAGTTGGGTGCTGTGCTCCGGCAGCGGCAGTCCGGCGCGGGCGGCCTTCGGCGGGGTCAGCGTGTCGAAGAGCCCCGCGACCGGGCCGTTCCCGAGGTCGTCGCGCATCAGCATCCGCTCGTCGGCGTGCGCGGTGTCCAGGGCCAGGATCTCGGCGGTGCGCTCGCCGGAGAGGTCGACGGTCGTACGGAAGGCGGGCGCCGCCTCGCGGACGCCCGGCAGCTGCCCGTACGCGGGTGCCTTCGCCGGGTCCGCGCTGATGCCGGCGGTCATGCGCACCGAGGCACCGGCCCGGAAGTCGGCCTGGTCGCTCTGCGAGCGGTTCCACGACGCGCTCTGCCCGATCGCCAGCATGCCCATCGCCACCGCGAGGACCAGCAGCAGCACCGGCCCGGCCCCGCGCAGCGGCCGTCGGCTGAACTGCCAGCCCGCCAGCGCGGTCGCCAGCCCCCGCCCGCCGGACGCGCGCCGCTCCGCGAGCCTCGCGGCGGGCGGCAGCAGACGCAGCGTCAGTACGGTGCCGGCGAGCAGGGCCAGCGCGGGCGCGGCCACCAGCAGCGGGTCGACCCCGAGCCCGCCCGCCCGGTCCCCGCTGAGCGCGCCGCTCCCCGAACTCTTCGTCTGCCGGTCCAGCTGCCAGTACGCCACCGCCGCGACGAGCAGCAGCGCGAGGTCGGCGCCCGCCCGCACCGGGCCCGGCAGCGCGGCGGAACGCGTGGCGCGTCGGCCCGAACCGCCGGCGGTCAGGGCGGGCGCCACGACCGCGAGCGCGCAGGCCAGTGCGGTGACGGCGGCTACCAGCCAGACCTGGCCCGTGACGCCGGTGTCCAGTCGGAGCCCGATCCGGGAGAGCTCGCTGCGGTCCGCGAGGAGCCGGGTCAGCGGGCCGGAGAGCAGGGGCGCGACGACGGCCGCAGGGAGCGCGAGGAGCAGCGCCTCTACGGAGGCGAGCCCGGTGATCCGGGCCCGCGAACCCCCGCGCGCCCGCAGCAGTTCCGTCTCGCCCGCGCGCTCGCTGCTGAGCAGCCGGGCCACGAGGAGCAGGGCGTATCCGGCGAGCAGGACCAGCTGCACGGCCACGATGGTGAGCGTCGAGCGGGAGACCAGCAGGGCGCGGTCGATCTGTTCCAGGACGGTGGGCAGCGAGGTCCGCGCGGTGCCCCCGTCCTGGAACTCCGGGGCGGCCAGCAGCCTCTTCGGACCGGCGGTCGCCGCGTCGCGCAGCGCCGCCATCCGGTCCGTGGTGACCGGGCGGAAGTCGGCGGACGCCAGCCAGGACACCTCGCCCGGGCTGGTCCGGCCCGAGTCGAGCACGGCGGGGTCGGTGAGCAGGGGACCGTACGTGGTGAAGACGACCTTGCGGACGCCGCGCCCGCCGAGCGCGTCCAGCTGCCAGTACGGGTCGGCCTGGTCGGCGGCCTTGTAGAGCCCGGTGACCGTCACGTCCACCGGCTTGCCGCCCAGCCGGTCGGCGAGCCTCAGCCGGGCACCGGGCTTCAGCGACAGCGCCTCGGCGGCGGACGCGGGCAGGGCCACCTCGACGGGGGCGCCGCTCTTCCCCGCTCCGGCGGCGGGCATGCGTCCGGCGGTGAGGCGGACGCGGCTGCGGTCCAGCGAGGCGAAGTGCGTGAGGTCGGGGTCACCGCGCCGGGCGGCCGGGTCCTGGAGGCTGCGCGGCAGCGCGTACGGGCCGGACGCCTCCAGCTTCCGCACGGTCACCGGCAGCCCGCCGAAGGTCTCCCGGGCGGCCTTGCGCGCCGCCGCGTCGGCCGGTCGCCGCTCGTCCGGCTCCAACTGCGCGGAGACCACCAGCGAGGCGGGGACGGCGGAGCGGTGCGTGAGCGTGTGGCGCAGCGCGGCGTCGCCGACGGAACCGGAGAACGCGGTGAGCGCGGCCAGGACCGAGGTGGTCAGGAGCACGGCCAGCACGGCCGCCGCGAGGAGGAGCCGGTGCGCCCTCACCCGCAGAAAGACGAACCCCGTCACTTGCCCCCCAGTCACCACTCACCGCACGCGCGCCCCCCGGCGTTGTCTGGATGCTGTCAGACGGCCCGCGCCCGTGGAAACCGCTTACGGGTACAACTTGATGCATTCGTGACCGCTATCCGGCCACGGAGTACCGGATTCCGCACGGATGTGGGCGGTCCGTGACCGGCGGTCAGCCGTCGGTGTTCACCATCGAGGCGGCCGCGTAGGTGAGGTAGTCCCACAGCGTGCGCTCGTGCTCCGGGGCGAGGCCCAGCTCGTCCAGCGCGCCGCGCATGTGGTGCAGCCAGGCGTCGTGCGCGGCGCGGTCCACCCGGAACGGCGCGTGCCGCATCCGCAGCCGGGGGTGCCCGCGCCGGTCGCTGTAGGTGCGCGGCCCGCCCCAGTACTGCATGAGGAACAGCGCGAACCGCTCCTCGGCAGGACCGAGGTCCTCCTCCGGGTACATCGGCCGCAGCAGCGGGTCCTCGGCGACGCCCTGGTAGAAGCGGTGGACCAGGCGCCTGAAGGTCTCCTCGCCGCCGACCTGCTCGTAGAAGGTCAGCTCCTGCACCGTGTCGCGCGGAATCTCAGTCACCCGTCCATGGTCGCAGACGTGCGGCGCGGCGGGCCTGGCCCGGGGGATCTTCACCGGTTCCGGTCCTTTCCGCCTTGTCAGTTCGTTGTGCGAACTACTACGGTTCGCGTAACGAACGAAATAGCATCCATTCAATGACTGGGGTCGGCATGGCAAACGGAACAGGCAAGCGGACCGTCGTCGTCATCGGCGGCGGATACGGCGGTTCCGCCGTCGCGAAGGCGCTCGACGAGGAAACCGATGTGGTGCTGGTCGACCCGAAGGACGCATTCGTCCACGCGGCGGGCTCCCTGCGGGCGCTGGTCAGGCCCGACTGGGCGGAGAACATCTTCTTCCCGTACGACACCCTGCTGAAGCGCGGCACCGTCCGCCGCGAGCGGGCCGTCGCCGTGGACTCCGGCGGGGTCACCCTGGCCGGTGGCGAACGCGTCGCCGCCGACTACCTGGTGCTCGCCTCCGGGTCCGACTACCCCTTCCCGGCCAAGGCCGACACCGACCTGGCGGACGACGCGCTGGCCCGGATCAGGGAGGCGCACCAGGAGCTGGCCGGGGCCAAGCGGGTCCTGATCACCGGCGCCGGACCGGTCGGCCTCGAACTGTCCGGTGAGATCAAGGCGGTCTGGCCCGAGAAGCGCGTGGTGATCACCGACCCCGCCGACGAGCTGCTGCCGGGCTTCCTGCCCGAGGTCCGCGAGGAGCTGCTGCGCCAGCTGGACGCGCTCGGCGTGGAGCTGCGGCTCTCCACCGCGCTCACCGGCGAGCCGCCGGCCACCCCGGGGCGGCTCGACCCGTTCACGGTGACCACCGACGGCGGTGAGCACATCGCGGCCGACATCTGGTTCCGCTGCTACGGAGTGCGCTCCAACGGCGACTACCTCGCCGACGGCCGGGTCGCCGAGCGCGACGCGCAGGGCCGGGTGCCGGTGGACGAACGGCTCAACGTCGTGGGCCACGACCACATCTACGCACTCGGCGACCTCACCGACCTGGCCGAGGCCAAGATGGCCGGGTACGCGATGAAGCACGCCGAGGTGGTCGCGGCCAACATCCTCGCCCAGGTGCGCGGCGAGGAGCCGGCGGCCGTCTACCTGCCGTCCCCGGTGCGGTCCGCGCTGCTCCCGCTCGGGCCGGGCGGCGGGGTGGGGCAGGTGCCCTCGCCGGGCGGGCCGGTGCTGCTGCCGGCGGAGGAGGTCAGCGCGTACAAGGGCAAGGACCTGTTCACCGGGCGCTTCGCGGAGCTCTTCGGCATCGCGCGCTGATCCACCGGCGGCGGGGGCCTCAGCAGCCGGGGGTGGCCGCCGGGGCGTTCTCGCAGGACTCGCGGAAGACCATGGGCACCTTGTTCTCCAGCACCAGACGGCCCAGGAGCGCGGTCAGCTGCTCGCGGTCGGCCGTGTCGAGCCCTTCCGCCAGGGCCTCGACGCGCCGGCAGGTCTCCGCGTAGAACACCTCGGCGAGCTCGCTCCCGGCCTCGGTCGGGGCGACCCGCACCGCGCGCCCGTCCTCCGGGTCGGCCTCCCGGCGCACCAGGCCGCGCTGGACGCTCCGGTCCACCAGGCCGGTGAGGCTGGACTTCGCCAGACCCAGTACGGCGCCCAGCTCGCGCATGCCGTACGGCTTCACCATCAGCACGCAGAGCAGCTGGCCCTGCTGGGCGGTGATTCCGTGTTCGCGGCCGGAATCGGCGTACACGGCATTCACCAGGAATGCGGAGCGCACCAATGCGGTGGCGATCCCCATCTGCCCCTCGTCGGCCTTTCGCATGTGAACAGAATATGGCAGGCGCGAGCGGTACCGACCCGTCCGGACCGGACATTCGTAGGACGAACTACCGCAACGCGGAGCGGCCGGTGAGGGGGCGTCCCCCGCACCGGCCGCTCTTCCGTGCGCGGTCCGTCAGTCCCGGCGGACCGTGATCGTCGTCCACGCGCCGACGTGCACCTGGTCGCCGTCCTGGAGGGGGACGGGGACGTACGGCTGGATCGGCTCCTCGGAGCCGTTGACCGTCGTGCCGTTGGTGGAGTTCTGGTCGACCACGGCCCAGCTGCCGTCCGGCTGCTGCACCAGCACGGCGTGCTGGTGGGAGACGCCCGGGTCCTCCGGGGGCACCGACAGGTCGATGTCCGGGGACTCGCCCGTGCTGTGCCGACGGCGGCCGATCGTGATCTGCCCGCCGGTGAGCGCGAGCTGCTGCTCCGGGGAGTACGCGGGCAGGTTGAGCCCGGTCGCCTCGGGGCCGCTGCGCTGCATCATCGCCAGGAAGTACTCGCGGTCGGGCGCGATGAACGCGGTCCAGTTGTCGGACAGCGGCGGCCGGCCGGGACCGGGACCGTGCTGCGGACCGGGATCGCCGTGCTGCCCGGGGCCGGGGCCCTGGGGGCCGCGGTACTGCGGGCCGGGACCCTGCTGCCCCGGGAAGGACGGCTGCGGGCCCGGGCCCGGCGGGGGAGCGGGCTGCGAGGGCGGGGACAGCAGCCAGTCGTCGCCGTCGGAGCGCGGCGGGGCCTGCGGGGGCGCCGTCTGCTGCTGGAAGGCGGGCGGCGCGCCCTGCTGCTGGAACGGCGGCGGCGCACTCTGCGGGCCGCCCTGCGGACCCTGCTGGTACGGGGGCGGGGGCGGCGGCCCCTGTCGGCCCTGCGGACCGGGACCGGGGCCGGGGCCCTGCGGACCGGGGCCCTGCTGCCCGGGGCCGCCCTGGCCGAACGGCGGCGGGCCGCCCTGCGGGCCCTGGCCGCCTTGGCCGCCCTGGCCGAACGGCGGCTGCCCCTGGCCCTGGTGGCCGGACTGGCTCGGGCCCGTGGAGAGGGGCTCGGCGGACCGGTTCATCTGGGAGGGGCGGGAGCCCTGGTAGTCGAAGGGGTCGCGGGACTGCGGCGGGCCGGGCGGCTGCTGCTGCGCCGGGAAGCCCGGCGGCCGGTTCCCGGCCGGGCCGGGGTCGCCCGGGAGGTTGTGCCGGGGGCCAGCGGGGTGTAGGACGTCGCCGTGTTCGTGAGGAAGTTCCAGCGGCACTCCTCGCAGAACGGCGCCATCGCCTCACGCGGCGTGCGGCACTGCGGGCACAGCTCGGCCTGGGCGGTCGCGTCCGGGTCGTGCGGCCGGGGGTATCCGTAACCGTGTGCGGGCGGCGGGGGAGGCGGCGGGGGGACCGCACCCGCAGGCGCGCCCGCCCCGGTCATGCGGTGGCCGCAGACCTCGCACCAGTCCTCGGAACCCGACTGGTGTCCGTTCGGGCAGGTCGGCATGTCGGCGCTTCCCCCTCTCCTTCTCCGGCCCGCAGGCCGTCATGTGGCGTGCTCCGCCGCCCGGCGGACCTGAACCGGCGGGCGGCTGATCGTTGCGGATATGTGGTTATTTCTTGACGCGAACCGTCTTCGTGGAGCGCGTTTCGAGAGTCATCTCGTCCGCTTCCGCGACCTTCGCCTTCAGTCGCACAGTACCCGTCGCCGCATCGACGACGTCTACCACCTTCGAAAGCAGTTTCGCAGTGTCCTCGTTCCCGGAGGCCGACGCCAACTGCACCGCTCGGCCGAGTTTGGCGGTGGCGCCGTCGAAGTCTCCCGACTTGCGGGCATCGAGCCCCTGCTGGATGACTTGTGCCAGTTCGGCCTGGCCCGTGTAGTGCGCGACCTGCGGATTGATCGAGGTCGACGCCACCATGTCGTCCGTCCACACCGCCCGTACCAGCCCCTGCGAGAGCGTCTGCGGCGCCCCGCCCGACGGGTCGGGAAGGATCAGCGAGACCCGGGCGGCGAGCATCTCCTGCCCGATGCCGGCCTCCGGGACCCGGACGCATACGTGGTAGTCGCGGGACTCGTCGCCCCAGGAACCGGTCGGGTAGTCCCCGGCGCGGGGGCCCGCCTCGGTGCGGCGGCCGGTCAGGTCGGCGACCGTCGGCGCGACCTGCTTCACGAACTGGATCTCCACGCCGACCGGGGTCCAGAGCCGCAGCGCCACGTCCGCGACCTCCTTGCCCATGGCGTTCTCCATCATCCGCGTGAAGTCCGCCGCGAGCCCGGCCGGGTCGGCGACGATGTCGGCGGTGCCGAGGAGCGCCGAGGCGATCCCTGTGACTTCTTTCACCTCCCAGTCGGTGCCGACCCCGCGGGCGTCACAGGTGAACCGGCCCGCGCAGGCGTCGAGCGCCGCGCGCAGGTCCTCGGGCGACTCGTGCTCGTTGCGCCCGTCGGTGAGCAGGATGCCGTGCCGGATGTCCACGTCCGCCGCGCCGAGCAGCCGGTCCGCCAGCCGCAGCCAGGTCCCGATCGCCGTGCCGCCGCCCGCGCTCAGCCGGCGCAGGGCCTCCCGGGCCTCGGCCCGGGTCCGCGGATCGGCGACCGCGAGCCGGCCGTTGCCCGGGTAGACCTCCTTGGCCACGTGCGTCCCGGCGACGACGGCGAACGAGGTGCCGTCGCGCAGGGTGTCCACGGCCGCCGCCGTCGCGTCGCGGGCGTTGCGCATCTTGGTCGGCGGGTAGTCCATCGAACCCGAGCAGTCCACCATGATCACCACGGCGGCCCCGGCGGCCCGCCCCGGCAGCGGGACGCCCCCGGTGGTTCCGCCCCCGGTCGAGGTGACCGTGATGATGCCGTTGACCTCGCGGCCGCCCTCGGGCAGGAACTCGTTCTGGTACACCTCGACGGAGAACTGCGGCACGTTCGACTTGGAGAAGTTGGCCATCTGATCGGCTCCTTGAGGCTCCACGTCTCGGATGAAGCCAGAGGTACGGACAAGTCGTAGCGGGGTGAATGACCCGGTATCAGGCGGAGCCTGCCCCTTGCGGTGACACGGCGAACGGCAGCAGGGCCACTGTTACGTTGTCGTGGCCGCCGCCGTCCAGGGCGTGGCCGACCAGCACCTGGGCGCCGTGCAGCGGGCGGGCGTACGCGTCATCGGGCACCGCGGCGGCCATCTCGGCGGCGGACTCCGCGTAGTTCCACAGGCCGTCCGTGCAGACCACCACGACGCCCGGCCGGTCCGGCTTGAACGAGGCGGTGTGCGGCTCCAGTTCGTACGCGTCCGCGCCGAGCCAGCCCGTGATGGCGTGGGCGCGCTCGTCCGCGTACGCCTCCGCCTCGTTCATCAGGCCCGTCGCCACCATCTGCGCCGCCCACGAGTCGTCCTCGGTGAGCCGGGCGGGCGCGGTGGAGCGGTCCTCGGGCACCCAGTACACGCGGCTGTCGCCGACCCAGCCGACGACGAGCAGGCCGCTTGCCATGACCGCGCCGACCAGGGTGCACGCCGGGGCGTTCTGGTGGCGGTGCTGCTCGCGCTCCTGACCGGCCTGCTCGGCGAGCCGGTTGACCGACTCCGCGGCCGCCACGATCGCCTCGTGCATCGCCTGCTGCGGATGCGTGCCGCGCGGCAGCGACTCCAACAGGGAAGCGTTGGCCGCGCTCGCGGCAGCCGCCGACGCCTCGTCGGGCCGGCTGGCCGAGGACACCCCGTCGCAGACGATCGCCACGACGGCCGGGGAGCCGTCCGGCAGGGCCGTCGTGGACACCGCGAACGCGTCCTCGTTGCGGTGGTGGCGCAGTCCCCGGTCGCTCACCGCGGCGACCGAGCCGAGCTCCTGCTCCATGTGGTCGCGCTCGCGCGGCTGGGCGTGGCCGCAGTTCTCGCAGTAGCCGTCGCCGTCGACCCGCCCGGCCCGGCAGGCCACGCACACCTTGCCGCCGGCCGCAGGGGCCGGGGCGGGCGCGGGGGCCTGCGGGGGCTCCGGAACCGCCCGGGGGTCGGGCGCCGCGCCCGGGGCGGCCAGCTCGAAGTCGCCGGAGGCGCCCGGCCCGTCGTGACGGATCCCCGGGGCGGCCGCCGCTCCCGGCGTGCTGATGGCGACCGTCGGACGGTCGAGGGGCGGCTCGGGCACGGCCGACAGGTCGTACCCGCAGGCGCCGCAGAACAGGTCGCCCTGCTCCAGCGGCTCCTCGCAGCCGGGGCACCTCGGCAAGGCGGTCTCCTGGTGGTTCTGCGACATGTTCACACCCACGTTCGGGGGCGGAAGCGGTTGGCCCGCTCCACCAGTTCGATCCTCTCGGCCCCGGGCTCCGCGAGCCGGGCGAGCATCCGGTACGCACGCTCCAGGCCGAACCGCAGTCCGCGCTCGTCCAGCTCGCTGCCGAGCAGCGTCCCCGGGCCGTGCGGCCCGGCGTGCGCGGCCGACCGCGGTCCCGCGGGGCTACCGGAGAGTACCCAGTCCAGGGCCGTCCCCAGCACCTCGGTCGAGAGGCGCTCCCGCCGGACCGCGTCGAGACCCAGCCCCGAGAGGGCCGACACCTGGGCCGAAGCGGCCGTCAGGTCCGCCATCAGCGGTTCCTCCGGGGCCCGTTCACGCAGCCGGGCCCGGACGGCGGCGATCCGGGCCGCCGTGTAATGGATCGACGCCTCCGGCACCGACTCCAGGGTCCGGACGGCCGCACTCCGGTCACCGGCCGCGATCTGCACCCGGGCCAGACCGAAGGCCGCGCTCACGAAGCTCGGGTCGGTCAGCCACACCAGCCGGTAGTACTCGGCGGCGTTGTCCAGCTGCCCCAGCACCTCCGCGCAGATGCCGAGGGCCAGCTTCGGCGCGGGCTCCCCGGGGAACGCGTCGTACACCGCGTCGAACGACAGCGCGGCGTTCTCCTTGTCGCCGGTCACCAGCGAGGTGAGGCCCCGGTACCAGACGACGCGCCAGTCGTCCGCGTGCTGCCCCTCCAGCGCGGCGAGGGTCTTCGCGGCTGCGGCGACGTCGCCCATCTCCAGGTAGGCGCGCAGCTCGCGGAGGCGGGTCTCCAGGGACGCGGCCGGCACCGCCTGCAACGCGGCGATCAGCTCGGCGGGCGCCGAGGCCATCACCCCGGCCAGGAAGCCCGCGTTCGGGTCGTTCGCGTCCACCCGGGGCACGGGCAGCGCGAGCGAGGTCCCCCGCACGTCGAGCCCGGCCAGCCGGGGCACCCCGGAGCCCGACGGCACCGGAGCGGCACCGGGGGAGGGGACCGGGCTGCGCGGAGCGGGGACGCTCGCGGCGGGCGCGTACGGCAGGGGGCCCGGGCCGGTGCCCGCCCCGCCCGGCGTACGGACATGGGTGGCGGCCGAGGGCACCGGCGCGGCGCCCGTGGGCGAGGCGGGCGGCGGCCCGGCGGGCAGCGCCCCCGGTATGCCCCCGGGCGGGGTGGCGGCGGCGGGCGCGGGGGCGCCCGTCCCGTTCCTGCGGCGGCCGAAGCGGCCCCCGGACCCGGCGGCGGTCCGCGCGCCCAGGCGCGACACCTCGCCCGACCCGTCCGCGAACAGCTCCGTGTCGGTGACCCGCAGCTCCGCGCCGAACAGCGTGGACAGCGCCGGGCGCGGGCGCCCCGTCTGGAGCGAGACCACCTCGCGCAGCACGCCCGTCAGCTGCTCGGCCATCTCCGCCGCCGAGGCGAACCGGCGGGCCGGGTCGGGGTCGGTGGCGCGTACCAGGAGCCGGTAGAACGACTCGTAGCTCCGGAACACCTCGATGTTGTCCGGGTCCGGGAGCGAGTCCACGAAGACGTTCGTGTACCCCTGGAAGTCGAAGGTGAGCACCGCGAGCGTGCGGGCCACCGTGTACAGGTCGGAGGCGACCGACGGGCCCAGCTCCGCCACCTCGGGCGCCTGGTAGCCGACGGTGCCGTAGATCGCCGACTCCTCGTCGTCCATCCGGCGGACCGCGCCCATGTCGATCAGCTTCAGCTGGTCCTCGGTCTGGATCGCGTTGTCGACCTTGAAGTCGCAGTACAGCAGGTTGCGGCTGTGCAGATGGCCCAGCGCCTCCAGGGCCTCGATGCCGAAGGCGCACGCCTGCTCGACCGGCAGCGGATCGCGCTTCCCGGCCGGTGTGCGGCGCTCGTTGGCGATCTCCTTGAGCGACTTGCCGCCGACGTACTCCATGACGATGTAGCCGTCGAGCGAACCGGTCCGCTGGTCCAGGTGCTCCACGAAGTTGTAGATCCGGACGATGTTGGAGTGCTCGATCTCCGCGAGGAACCGCCGCTCCGAGATCGCCGCCGCCATCGCGTCCTGGTCACCCGTGTCGAGCAGGCCCTTGAGCACCACCCAGCGGTCCGAGACCGCCTTGTCCACCGCGAGGTAGACCCAGCCGAGCCCGCCGTGCGCCAGGCAGCCCGCGACCTCGTACTGCCCGTGGACGACGTCCCCCGCCTCCAGCTTCGGCACGAACGAGTACGGGTGGCCGCACTTGGTGCAGAACCCCTCGGTGCGGCCCGGCCGGTCGCCCCGGGCCCGGCCCACCGGAGCCCCGCAGTCGGAGCGCGAGCAGAACCGCTTGCGCTCGGGCACCTCCGGGTTCTCCATGACGGCCGTACGCGGATCGGGGCGCGGCACGTCCGGCACCTGCACCAGACCCGCGCCCAGCCGGTTGCGGCCCGAGGCGTTGGTCGACTTGGCGGAGGAGCGCACCGACACCGACTGCGCGCCGGTCCGGCCGGACAGCGACAGGGACCGCGAGAGCCGCCCCGAGACCGAGCGCCGCGAGGTCGACGAACGGGACGAGGACCGCGAGGACGCCTGTGAACTGCTGCGCGCCGAAGCACTGCTGGAGCCCCGGCCGCCGCCCGCGATCCCGGTGGGCGGAGAGCTGACCATCCCGTTCGGTGACACCACGGGCGCCAGACCGCAGGTGTCGCAGTACAGCTCACCGCCGCCCATGTCCTCGTAACTGCCCTCGCACGCGGGGCGCTGGCACTGCGTACTCATGTCCGTTCCCCCTCTTCGCCCCGCCGCCACGACGGATTGTCACCTCTGCCCAGCAGCTCCAGCGCCGCGTCCTGGTAGCGCTGCACCGCCTGCGCCGCCACCCGCAGATCGCACGGGGCGCTCCACAGCATCCGGCGCGCCGCGTCGTACCGCTCGATCAGGACCGGGTCCTCCGCGAGGCCGTTGCGGGCCACCTTCGCCTTGTACGCGTCGAGCCGGCCGCGCAGCTCCGCCCGGACGGCCAGCGGCGCGGTCACCGCCGTCAGCTGCTCGCGGGCCCGCAGCAACTCCTCCTCGGCCTCCCGCTCCAGGGTCTCCAGGAGCGGCGAGAGGCGGTGCCAGCGGGCGTGCCTGCGGTACTCCGAAGCGGCGGCCAGCCGCTCCTGGAGCGCGGTCGGCGGTCCGTTGACCACGGGCACCTCCGACGCGGCGATCTTGGCCAGCACCTCGCCGCGCGCCACCCGGGCCTCGGCCAGCGTGCGGTCGGCCCGGGACAGCACGTCGCGCAGGTGCACCAGCCGCTGTTCGGCGTCCTGCCGTACGGCGAGCACCGCCTCGACCTCGCGCCGCACCTCCTCCAGCGCCCGGGCCGCGCGGTCGTAGCGCGTCGTGTCGGGGCGGCCGCCGCCGGGCGCCGCGCTCCCGGGCCCCGGCAGCCAGAAGGCCAGCGGGTCGGAGATCACCTGCGCCCGCAGCGTGGCCAGCTCCGCGGTGATCGCCTCCAGCTCGTCGCCCGCCGGGTGCTCACCGGGCCGGACGCCCACCGAGTGCGCCAGCGAGTGGGTGCGGCGCAGTTCGGCGGCGAGGAGGTCTATGCGGGCGGGCATCGCGGACCACACGGTGTCCGAGGCCACCACCATGTCCAGGGCGCTCGCGTACAGGCCGTTCATCCGGGAGACCAGCTCCTCCAGCGTGAACCGCTCGGAGAGGCGGGCCGGGCCGGTGACCGACGGATCGTGCCCGGCGGCGCCGTGCGCCACGGTGACGCCCTCGCCGCGCAGCAGCTCGGTCAGGACCGTCAGGTCCTCGCGGTTGGGGTGGCGGCGCCGGGCCCGCACCTCGCGGGCCCGCTCCAGCACCCCCGTATACGCGTCGAAGTAGCTCCACAGCAGCGTGACCGACCGCTCGGTGACGGTCCACCGCTCCTTGGTGACACCGGACAGCTCGGCGCCCTCCAGGAGCCTGCGGCCCGCGTGGTCCTGGAGGGCGAGGAGCGAGGTCTCGATCGCCTCGTGCTCCGCGCCGAGCCGGGACAGCGCACGGTCGGCCTCGTCCCGGTCCATGACCGGACCGGGGGGCCGGGCCGCGTAGCTGGGGAAGGGGCCAGCGACGCCCATCGATCACCTCTCCGCTCTCCCCGCCGGGCCTGGGCCCCGCGGGATCAGTGCCGCCGCCCCCAGGGCGGGGCCGCCGCTAGTCCCGGTACTTCGGCTCCGGCGGGCCCTGGATCCCCGGCAGGCCCTCCTGGAGCCAGGCGCGGTACGACTTCATCCAGAGGCTGTCCGCGCCGCCCGCCCGGTAGTCGACCAGGACCTTGTTGACCCGGGACACCAGGTCGTCCGCGCCCTTCTTCGTGGCGACGCCGTAGTACTCCGTGGTGAACGGGTCGCCCTTGAGCTCGACCGCCGGGTCCTGGGCGGCCTGGCCCGCGGCCAGCGCGTTGTCCGTGACGACCGCGTCGACCTCGCCCAGCTGGAGCCGGACCAGGCAGTCCAGCTGGTTGGGGACGGTCAGCCGGTCCTCGTCGGCCGGTGTGCCGTCGTGCTCGTCCTTGAAGACCGAGCCGAACGACTCCTTCTTCAGCGCGTCGTACGCGGTGGATCCCTCGGCGGTGCAGATGCGCTTGCCGCGCAGCGTGGAGTTGAAACCGGTGATCGAGTGGTCCTCCTTCGCGGCGAGGACCTGCTGGCCGGCCTGGAAGTACGCCGTGGAGAACGAGACCTGCTCCAGCCGGGCGCAGTTGATCGTCATCGTCCGCACGACCACGTCGACCTTGTCGTTCTCCAGCGCGGCGATGCGCTGGTTGGTCGGGATGGCCCGGAAGATCACCTTGTCGCCGTCGCCGAGGATGTCCTTCGCGAGGGCCCGGACCAGGTCGATGTCGAAGCCTTCGAGATTCCCGGTCGCCGGATTGCGGAAGCCCCACTGGAAGCTGTTCTGGTCGACGCCCGCGATGAGCTTGCCGCGCTCCTTGATCTTGCGGACCGCGTCCCCGTCCGCCGCGCCCGGCCGCAGGCTCGCCTCCGGGTCCGTGCAGGCGTCGGCCTTCGCCTGGAGGGCGTGCGCCGCGCCCGGCCCCGTCACCTGGGGGCCGAAGACGTCGTCGCCCGGGTGGGAGAGGGGCAGCAGGGTCAGCGACGCGGTCAGCGCGCAGGCGGCGGCCATCGCGGTCACCCCGCCCCACCCGCGCAGCCGGCCGAGGCCCTTCGGGTTCTTCGCTGTCATCGCTCCCCCTGTCACCGGAACTCCGAGAGCCTGCGGTTGACCCCGACGATCGCCGCGACCGCGCCCAGCACGGCCAGGATCGCCGCGCCGACCGGCAGGCCGCCCAGGGCGCCGCGGCCGTCCCGCGCCGCCCGGGTGAAGTCGTCCTGCTCGTGCGCCAGGGCGTCGCGCAGCGCGTCGTCCACCTTCTTGAAGGACTCGCCCGTGGAGTTCTCCTGGCCGATGATCTGCTCCAGGGCCGATTCGTAGTCCCCGGCGTCGTCGGTGCTGCGGGCCGTACGGTGGCGGCCCTGCCACTCCTTGACCGCCTCGGCCGCCGCGGCGACCGGCTTGCCGCCCTCGCCGTCCCCGGTCTCGTCGGCCAGCTTCGCCGCCGTGGCCAGCTCCCCGCCGAGCGCCTTCATGCCCGCCGCGTAGTCGGTCTCGTACTTGTCGTTCTTGCCGTCCGCGGTGAGCACCGCGCCCCGGGCGACCACCGTCAGGTTCTCGTCGGCGCGCGCCTTCAGCGAGTCGATGCGGGCCCGGTTGAGCACGTCCATGGGGCGCTGCCCGTGCGAATCGGCCTCGGCCAGGCCGGACCTGGCCACCGTGTGCCCGACCGCGAGCCACAGCAGCAGCACCGTCGTCGCGGCCGTCGCGGCCAGCAGGCCGTGGTTGAACACCCGGTTCGTCCGGCGGTAGTTGCGGCGCTGCGCCCAGGCCAGCACGGCCAGCGCGACGATGCCGGTGCCGAGCGCGAACAACGGCCAGGACCGCGCGGAGCCCTGGTCGTCGCCGAGCCGGCCGGTCTCCGCCGCGTACAGCCGCTCGGCGGCCGGCAGCAGCTCGCCGGACATCGTCTGGTTCGCGTACCGCAGGTAGGCGCCGCCCAGCGGGAGGCCCTGGCGGTTGTTGGCGCGGGCGCGCTCGATCAGGCCCGTGTAGCGGGGCAGTCCCTCGTTGAGCGTGGTGATCTCGCGGCCGGACGCGGTGGCCGCGTCCGTGTTCGTCGCGGCCTTCACCAGCAGCCGGGACGCCTCCTCGATGTCCTTCACATACTGGTCGTGCACCGCGCGCGGCTCCTGCGGCCCGGCCAGGAAGCCGCTCGCCGCCGCCGCGTCCGCGTCCGCGAGCGAGCGGTAGATGCCCGCCGCGTCCGCGCTGAGCGGCTGGCTCCGCTTCACCACGTCGTCGGCGGAGGCGGCCCGGTCGTTGATCTCGACCGCCGTCACCGCCCCGAACGCGAGGACCAGCAGCGCCAGGACGGCCCCGATGACGCGCAGCCGGCCCGGCTCGGTGGTCGCGGCGGCACGCAGCCGTCCCGCGACGACGGCCAGGGTGCTCGGCTGCGGCGGCACGGACGCGGGCGCCGGTACGGGCGCGGGCGCGGCCTCCGGCGCGGGCGTCTGCCCCAGCGCGCGTTGCAGCGCCTCACGCGCACTCGGCGGGTGTGTCACTCGACCTCCCCCTCGGTCACTGACGGCGGCCCGCCCCCGGCCGATCGGGGGACTGGTGCCCGGCCAGAAGTATGGCCTCAGGTACCGGCAGCCACATCCAGAACGCCTGGATCGGGCACCGGACCACGCGGCGGCCGGCCGTGACCGGCCGCGGTCCACCGCATTCGATCAAGACCGGCGCCGTTGATCAAGGCGAACGGCACGATCCCCCGTCGGACCGTCCTCCCCATCAACAACACGACTGGGAAGCCCGATCGGTTCCCCCAGGGCAGAGGCGCCCCCAACCCGCAGGCTACGGGGCGCCTCTGACAGGCGGCCACTCAGGCGTACTGCGCGCGCAGCCTCGCGTGCACCTCGGGCACCGCGCCCGTGCGGTCCAGGCCCAGGAGGCCCGCGCCGAGGACCGGCGACTCCCGCACCACGCGCACCACGGCCTTCGGGGCCCGCGCCGCGAGGAGTTCGCGGATCCGGTCGTCCAACTGCGGATGGCAGGCCGCCAGAACGCTGCCGCCGAGCAGCACCGGCGCCTCCTCGTCCAGCAGCCCGAGGCGGTTCAGCGCGACCGAGGCCAGCGCCACGACCTCCTCGGCCAGCCGGTCCACCAGGGCCCGCGCCACCGGGTCGCCCGCCGCGCCCGTCGCGAAGAGCACCGGGGCCAGCTCGTGGCGGCGCTCCGGCGCGATGCGGCCCAGGTGCAGCGCCTCGATCAGCGCGTACATCGAGTCGAGCCCGAAGTGCGCGGGGAGCGTCCGGGCCAGCTCGGTGGGCTCGCCCCGGCCGTCCTCGGCGCGCGCGGCGAACCACAGCGCCTCCTCGGACAGGCCCGAACCGCCGCCCCAGTCACCGGAGATCCGCCCGATCGCCGGGAAGCGCGCGGTGCGCCCGTCCGGGACCATGCCGACGCAGTTGATGCCCGCGCCGCACACCACGGCCACGCCGCGCGGCTCGTCCACCCCGGCCCGCAGGATCGCGAAGGTGTCGTTGCGCACCTCGACGGTCCGGCCCCAGCCGCGCCCGGCCAGCGCCGCCGTCAGCTGCTCCTCCTCGACCGGCAGGTCCGCGTTGGCCAGGCAGGCGGAGACATGGGCGACCTGCCCGGCGTCCGCCCTGGCCTCGGTGAACGCCCGCTCCACCGCCGCGCCGAGCACGTCGACGGCCGTCTCCACACCGGCCAGGGGCGGCTGGAACCCGCCGCCCCTGGCCGTGGACAGCACCGTGCCGTCCGCACCGATGAGGGCCACATCGGTCTTGCTGTTCCCCGCGTCGATCGCGAGGACGGAACCGTTCACGCCCACGCGAGGTGCTCCCGGTTGTGCGCGATCAGCTTGTCGGTCAGCGCCTCGGCGTACGCGAACTGGCCGATCAGGGGGTGCGCGAGCAGCGCCTTGAACACCCGGTCCCGGCCGCCGCGCAGCGCGGCCTCCAGCGCCAGGTCCTCGTACGCCGTGACGTTGGCGATGAGCCCCGCGTACAGCGGGTCCAGGGCGGGCACGGCGAGCGGGGTCGCGCCCGAGCCGTCGACCTTCGCCTGCACCTCGATCACTGCGTCGTCCGGCAGGAAGGGCAGGGTGCCGTTGTTGTACGTGTTGACCACCTGGTGCGCCGAGTCGCCGCCGCCCAGGAGGGCCGCCGCCAGGTCCACGGCCGCCTCCGAATAGAAGGCGCCGCCGCGCTTGGCGAGCAGCGCGGGCTTCTCGTCCAGGGCCGGGTCGCCGTACATCGCCAGCAGCTCCTTCTCCATGGCGGCGACCTCGGCGGCCCGGGAGGGCTTGGTGCCGAGCTCGCGGACGACCTCGTCGTGCGCGTAGAAGTACCGCAGGTAGTACGAGGGGACGACGCCGAGCCGGTCCACGACCGCGCGCGGCATGTGCAGGTCGTCCGCGATGGCGTCGCCGTGCTCGGCGATCAGGCGCGGCAGCACGTTCTCGCCCTGCGGGCCGCCGAGGCGCACGCCCAGCTCCCAGGTGAGGTGGTTCAGCCCGACGTGGTCGAGGTGCACCTCGCCGGGGGCCACGTCCAGCAGCCGGGCGAACTTGCGCTGGAAGCCGATGGCCACGTTGCACAGGCCGACGGCCTTGTGCCCGGCCTGGAGCAGGGCGCGGGTGACGATGCCGACCGGGTTGGTGAAGTCGATGATCCAGGCGTCCGGGTTGGTGCGCCGGACCCGCTCCGCGATGTCCAGGACGACCGGGACGGTGCGCAGGGCCTTGGCGAGGCCGCCGGCGCCGGTGGTCTCCTGGCCGACGCAGCCGCACTCCAGGGGCCAGGTCTCGTCCTGGTTGCGGGCGGCCTGGCCGCCGACGCGCAGCTGGAGCAGGACGGCGTCCGCCCCGGCGACGCCCGCGTCGACGTCCGAGGTGGTGACGATGCGGCCCGGGTGGCCCTGCTTGGCGAAGATCCGCCGGGCGAGGCCGCCCACGAGGTCGAGCCGGTCGGCGGCCGGGTCGACGAGGACCAGCTCCTCGACCGGCAGCGTGTCACGCAGCCGGGCGAATCCGTCGATCAGTTCGGGGGTGTAGGTGGACCCGCCACCCACTACAGCGAGCTTCATGGTTCAGCCCTTTACTCCGGTCAGTGTGACGCCCTCGACAAAAGCCTTCTGTGCGAAGAAGAAGACGACGATCACGGGGGCCATGACCAGAACGGTCGCGGCCATGGTCAGGTTCCAGTCGGTGTGGTGCGCGCCCTTGAAGGACTCGAGGCCGTAACTCAGCGTCCAGGCCCCCGGGTTCTCGGAGGCGTAGATCTGCGGGCCGAAGTAGTCGTTCCAGGCGTAGAAGAACTGGAAGAGGGCGACGGCGGCGATCCCCGGCCTGGCCATCGGCACCACCACGCGCAGCAGGGCGCGCAGTTCGCCGCAGCCGTCGACCTTCGCCGCGTCGAGGTACTCGTCGGGGATGGTCAGCAGGAACTGCCGCAGCAGGAAGATGGAGAACGCGTCGCCGAAGGCCATCGGGATGATCAGCGGCCACAGCGTGCCGGACAGGTCCAGCTGCTTGGCCCAGAACAGGTACATCGGGATGACCACGACCTGCGGCGGCAGCATCATCATCGAGATGACGAGCATCAGCGACAGATGCCGGCCGCGGAAGCGGAACTTGGCGAGCGCGTACGCCACGGGCAGCGAGGACACCACCGTGAGGACGGTGCCCAGACCCGCGTAGAGGAGGGTGTTCCGCCACCAGGTCAGGAAGCCCGGGGTGTCGAACACCCGCTGGTAGTTGGCCCACTCGAAGGGGTGCGGCCACAGGTCCCGGGTGAGGGCCTGCTGGTCGCTCATCAGCGAGGTGAGCACGAGGAAGACGAACGGCAGCACGAAGAAGAGCGCGGCGGCCACGCCGAGCGCGTGCACGGCGATCCAGTTCAGCAGCGCCTTGCGGCGCGCGACGCGCTGGGCCGGGGTGACGGGGTCGGTCACCGGTCCGGCGGTCTTCGGGGGGTCGAGCACCTGCGCCATGTCACTCACCTGCCTGGATCAGTCCGCTGCGGCGCCGCATCAGCAGTGCGGTGAACGCCATGGCGAGGACGAAGAGTACGAGCGCGACCACACAGGCGGAGCCGTAGTCGAAGCGCTGGAAACCGAGGTTGTAGACCAGCTGCGGAAGCGTCAGTGTCGACTTGTCGGGATAGCCGGGTTCGAACTGCTGGCCCGAGCCGCCCATGACCCCGGACGCCACCTTCCCGGCCACCAGCGGCTGGGTGTAGTACTGCATCGTCTGGATGATGCCGGTGACCACGGCGAACATGATGATCGGCGAGATGTTCGGCAGCGTGACGTACCGGAACCGGTGGTACGCGGTCGCCCCGTCCAGCTCCGCCGCCTCGTACTGCTCCTTCGGTACGTCGAGCAGCGCGGCCATGAAGATCACCATCAGGTCGCCCACCCCCCACACCGCGAGCGCGGTCAGCGCCGGCTTGGACCAGGTGGCGTCCGTGAACCAGCCGGGCGTGCCCATCCCCAGGTCGCCGAGGATCGAGTTGACCGGCCCGGTCCCGGGGTTGAGCAGGAAGACGAAGCCCAGCGTGGCCGCGACCGGGGGAGCGAGATACGGCAGGTAGAAGAGCGTCCGGAAGACGCCCGTACCCGTCTTGATCTTGGTGATCAGCAGCCCGACACCGAGTCCGAAGACCACCCGGCAGGCGACCATCACGACGACCAGCCACAGGGTGTTGCGCAGCGCCGGCCAGAACATCGGGTAGTCGTCGAAGACGTACGACCAGTTCTTGAAGCCGCTGAACTCGGGGGCGGCGAACCCGTCGTAACTGGTGAAGGAGAAGTAGACCGTGGAGATCAGCGGGTAGGCGAAGAAGACGCAGAACCCGATCAGCCAGGGCGACATGAAGGCCGCCGTCCGAAGCGCCGACCTGCGGCGCTTCGAGCGGAGTGTGTACGTGCTCATCGCGTCGGTCCTACTTCGCCTGGGCGATCGCCGCGTCGATTTCCTTCGCGGTCTTCTCCAGGCCCGCCTCGATGTCCGTCTGCTTGCCCTTCTCGACGTCGAAGCCGAGGTTCTGGAGCGACGTGAGGTAGGCGCCGCCGTTCACCGAGGGCGGGGTGGTGGTGGACTCCGGGTTGGCCGCGATGTCCAGGAAGGTCTTGAAGCGCGGGTCGTACTTCAGCTTCGGCGACTTCAGCGCGGCCAGCGTGGAGGGCACGTTGTGGATGGCGTTGGCGAAGTTCACCACCGCGTCGGTGTCGGTCGTCATGAACTTGACCAGCTCCCAGGCCGCGTTCTGCTTGCCGGAGGTCGACGCGATGCCCGCGATGGTGCCGGTCAGATAGCCCTTGCCGTACGTGTCGGCCTGGTCGTCCGCGACGGGCATCGGGGCCACCCCGATCTCGAAGCCCGGCTTGGTGTCCTCGGCCATGCCGAGCCGCCACTCGCCGTCCAGCTGCATCGCCACCTGGCCGGTGTGGAACGGGTGCTTGGCGCCCCACTCGTCACCGAAGCCGGTACGGAACTTCTCCAGCTTCGCGTAGCCGCCGAGCGAGTCGACCAGCTTCTTCTGGTTCGTGAGCAGCGCGGCGAACGCCGGGTCCTTCGCGATGTTCGACTTGCCGTCCGCGTCGAAGTAGGTGGGGTTCCAGCCGCCGAGGTAGTGCTCGGTGGTCGACTCGTAGCCGTGGTAGTTCGGCATGAAGCCCAGCTGCTCGTACGAGTCGCCCTTGGTCTTCGTCAGCTTCTTCGCGTCGGCCGCGAACTCGGACCAGGTCTTCGGCGGGTCCGTGATCCCGGCCTTCTCGAACGCGTCCTTGTTGTAGTAGAGCCCGTACGCGTCACCCAGCAGCGGGACCGTGCAGCGCACCCCGTCGTACTGGGTGTACTCGTTCATCGCCTTCGGGAAGGTCGCCTCGGGGTCGATGCCGTCCTTCTTCAGGAACGGGTTGAGGTCCACGAACGCCTTCGACGAGCAGAACTTGCCCACGTTGTTCGTGGTGAACGAGGAGACCACGTCCGGCGCCTTGGAACCGCCGGCGCGCAGCGCCTGGTTGATCTTGTCGTCGGTCATGTTGCCGACGACCTTCACATGGATGTTGGGGTGGGCCTTCTCGAAGGCGGCGATCGTCGCCTCGATGCCCTTCACCTCGCCCGGCGCGCTCCAGCCGTGCCAGAAGGTGATGGTCGTCTCCTTGGACGCGTCGTCGTCGGCCCCGGCACCGCTCTGCCCGGTACAGGCGGAGGCGAACAGGGCTATCGCGGCGGTCGCGGCGAGTGCGGCGGCCGGCTTCCGGCGGTTTCCGGACATGGTGAGGTCTCCCGGTGAGGCGGTGGGCAGCATGGGACGGAAGAAAGGCGGGTCAGCGCGAGGTGTCGAACACTTCGTCGCGGGTGGTGGCGAGCGCGCTCTCCAGCGCCCCGCGCAGTACGGGCCGGTGGGTGACGTCCCCGGCGAGCAGCCGGGGCCTGGACGCGGCCAGCTCGGCCAGCTCGGCCGCGACCCGGGCGCGCAGCGGCTCCCCGCCGCGCGAGAACAGCTCCCCGGAGAGCACGACGATCTCCGGGTCGAGGACGGCGACCAGCGAGGCGAGCCCGGTCGCGAGGCCGGTGGCGAACCGGTCGAGCAGCGCGGCGTACGGCCCCGCCTCACCCCGCTCCGCGGCCCCGGCGGCCCGGCCCACCAGCTCGGCGGCGATCTCGTGGTGGGTGCCGGAGCCCGGCGCGTCCTCGATGCCCAGCTCCCGGGCCAGCCGCGCGAGCACCTGGGCCCCCGCCAGCTCCTGGAAGCCGCCCGCGTTGGCCTTGGTGACCTGGCGGACCAGCGGCGCCCCCGGCACCGGCAGGAAGCCGACCTCGCCGGCGCCCCCGGTGAAGCCCCGGTGCAGCCGGCCGTTGATGACGAGGGCGGCGCCCAGGCCCTCCTCGTTCCACAGGAGCACGAAGTCGTCGTGGCCCCGGGCCGCCCCGCTCCGCTGCTCCGCCACCGCGACGAGGTTGACGTCGTTCTCGTACTCGACGGGCATCGGCAGCACCGCCGCCAGCTCGTCGAGCAGCGTGGTGGAGTGCCAGCCCGGCAGGTGCGAGGCGTACCGCAGCCGCCCGGTGTTCGGGTCGAAGGCGCCCGGGGTGCCGATGACCACCCGGTGCACGTCCGCCCGGGTCAGCCCGGCCGCCGCGACCGCGCCGTCCAGCGCCTCGGTCACCTCGCGCACCACGCTGTCGGCGCGCCGCCCGGGGGTCCGCAGCTCGAACTCCCCGACCGTCTCGCCGGTCACATCGGCGACGGCGGCCACGATCCGGTGGGCGTTCACATCGAGCCCGGCGACATGGGCGGCGGCGGCGTTGACCGCGTACAGCTGGGCGTTGGGGCCGGGGCGGCCGGCGGCGGTCCCGGTGGCGACGACCAGTCCGGCGGCTTCGAGGCGGGCCAGCAGCTGGGAGGCGGTGGGCTTGGAGAGCCCGGTGAGCTTCCCGATCCGGGTCCGCGACAGGGGGCCGTGCGCCAGGAGCAGATCGAGGGCGGCACGGTCGTTCATGGCGCGCAGGACGCTGGGTGTGCCCGGCGTGTTTCCGGCCATGAGCGTGGCACCTGCCCCTCTGTTAGGAAAGTTTCCTATTCGGTGAGAGGAAGGTAGGGCCGGGGCCACCGGGGCGTCAATGACCCGGCCCCCGGTGGCAACCAAAGCGTTACCCGGCCGGGCGGGCTACTTCGTGGTGTTCGGCGGGATCGGCGTCGTGGCGAGGGACTGCGGGGAGGTCGCCGATGCGTACGCGGACGGGGCGGCCATCCCGGCCGTGGGGTCGGCGCCCTCCGGGGCCTCCTCCGGGGTGCCGGCCACCATGCTGATGCCGGCCGCGTCCAGCGCCGTCTTGATGCGCCAGCGCAGCTCCCGCTCCACGCCGACCGCCTGGCCCGGCATGGTCTTCGCGCTCACCCGGACCGTCATCGAGTCCAGCAGCACCGTGTCCAGGCCCAGGATCTCCACCGGGCCCCACAGCCGCTCCGTCCAGGGGTCCTCCTTGGCCATCTCCTGGGCGGCCTCGGTGATCACCGCGCGGACCTTCTCCAGGTCCTCCGTCGGGCGGACCTGGACGTCGACGCCCGCCGTGGACCAGCCCTGGCTGAGGTTCCCGATCCGCTTGACCTCGCCGTTGCGGACGTACCAGATCGCGCCGTTCTCGCCGCGCAGCTTGGTGACGCGCAGGCCCACCTCGATGACCTCGCCGGAGGCGACGCCCGCGTCGATCTGGTCGCCGACCCCGTACTGGTCCTCCAGGATCATGAAGACCCCGGACAGGAAGTCGGTGACCAGGTTGCGGGCGCCGAAGCCGAGGGCGACCCCGGCGACCCCGGCGGAGGCCAGCAGCGGGGCCAGGTTGATCTGGAACGCGCCCAGGATCATCAGCGCCGCGGTGCCCAGGATCAGGAACGAGGCCACCGAACGGAGCACCGAGCCGATCGCCTCCGACCGCTGGCGGCGGCGCTCCGCGTTGACCAGGAGACCGCCGAGCGCGGTGCCCTCCACCGCCTGCGCGCTGCGGTTCATCCGCTCGATGAGCTTGGTCAGGGCGCGGCGGACGGCGATGCGCAGAACGACCGCGATCGCCGCGATGAGGACGATCCGCAGCCCGGTGTTCAGCCAGGTGGACCAGTTCTCCTCGACCCAGCCCGCGGCGTCTCCCGCCTGCTTCGCGGCTTCGTCCAGCGAGCCGCCCGGCTCCGGTGACGGGGCTGCGGCCAACAGGGCGGACAGGGACACGGCGAAACCTCCAGGGGGCGAGCGCTGAGCGGATGAGCGCTGAACAACCACACTAACGGGGGACCCTCGCGGGAAAAATTCCTTCCGGCCCGTTACCGGTACGTGGTGGCGCTCCGACCAGGCGTGAGGGGAGACTGAGAGCGGAGATCGTCCCGGCGCGAGCCACGCGCCGCCGGCGTACAAGGAGGCATCCGTGCCGCATGTCCTGGTTCTCAACGCGTCGTACGAGCCGCTCGGCGTCGTACCGCTCCGCCGCGCACTCGTCCTCGTCCTCGAGAACAAGGCCATCTGTCTTGAGGAGTCCGGCGCCCTCATGCACAGCGCGACCCGCGCCGTCCCGGCCCCCAGCGTCGTCCGCCTCAAGCGGTTCGTCCGCGTCCCCTACCGGGGTCCGGTGCCGCTGACCCGGCGGGCGCTGTTCGCCAGGGACGGCGGGCGCTGCATGTACTGCGGGGCCGCCGCGACCAGCGTCGACCACGTCATCCCGCGCAGCCGGGGCGGCCGGCACGCCTGGGACAACGTGGTGGCGGCCTGCCGCCGCTGCAACCACGTCAAGGCCGACCGCCATCTGCCCGAGCTCGGCTGGCGGCTGCACCAGCAGCCCGCCCCGCCGACCGGACTGGCCTGGCGGATCATCGGCACGGGGCACCGCGACCCGCGCTGGCTGCCCTATCTGCAACCGTTCGGCGCGGACGACGCGATGGCCCGGATCGACGGCATCTCAGCCTGAGACCGGGCCTGTGTGCTTCCCGGGGCGGCCCGCCGCCGCCCCGGGGCCTTGGCCTGCCCGGCCCCTCAGCCGTCCTCCGCCACCGCGTACGCCTCGGCCGACCAGAGCGAGATCCCGTACTTCGTGGCCCGCTCGTCGCCCAGGACGCGCACGAACCGGGTGTCCTTCGCGTCCATCCGCACCGACTCGCGCCCGCCCTCGCCCTCCCGGACGGTCGCGGCGGTGCGCCAGGTGCGGCCGTCCGACGAGACCTGGACGCGGTAGCGCGAGGCGTACGCGTCCTGCCAGTGCAGCACCACCCTGCCGAGGCGGACCGGGGCGGGCAGTTCCGCCTGCCACCACGCCCCGTCCTCGGCCGGGGAGGACCAGCGGGTCTCCGGGTCGCCGTCGGACGCGGCGGACGCCGGGAAGTCGGCGGTCTCGTCGCCCGACGAGGAGGCGGTGGCCCCGCGCAGCAGGTCGGGCCCGGCGGTGCGCGGGTAGGCCCGCACGGTCAGGGTGGTCCGCTCGTCCCCGAAGGCGAACGGCACCTCGTACTCGCCGGCCGGGGTGTCCTCCGGGACCGTGATCTCCACCGGGACCTCGGTCCGGGTCCCGCGCGGCACGGTCGTACGCTTCGGCACCCGGACCTCGATGCCCTCGGGCGCCTTCGCGGTCAGCCGGCCGCGCACCGCGGCCGGGCGCCGGCCGGACAGCCGGGCCCGGACCTCCTGCGGCCCGCCGCCGATGACCGCGTCCGTCTCGCCGCGCGCCAGGTCCAGCCGGGCGGCCGGCTCGTCCCCGAACCAGGGCACCAGGGAGCGCACGTCCGGGGCGGTCCCCGCGCGGACCGACGCCCCGGCCAGCGGGGGGATGACCAGGGGCGGGGACCCGGCCGCCAGCGGGGTCGCGGCCGGCCAGCTGATCCGGACCGCGTCGGCCCGCACCCCCTCGCCCGCCGCCTGGGTCCAGCCGCCCGCCGACAGCGGGCCGAGCGCGCGCCAGCCCTCGCCCGGCACATGGGCCTGGACCGTCGCGCCCACCGCCGCCCCGTCGTCCGGCACGGTCGTCGCGGTGACCGCCTCCAGCGGACGGGCCCGGTCGAGCCGCACCGTATAGCTGCCCGGGGCCTCGGACACCTCGCCGCCCGGCCGGTCCGTGCCGGTCCAGGAACGGGCCTCCTCGCGGACCCGGTCGAGGAACGGGTCGAGCACGCCCTCCCCGACCTTCGCGCCGCCCGCCGCGATGTCCTTCCGGACCCGCTCCAGCGCCAGGGACGCCCGCCAGGCGGCGGCCCCGTCGCCCCGGGCCTGGGCGCGCAGCAGGTCCACGGCCAGCTCGCCCGCGTGGCCGTAGCGGGACAGCTGCGCGGTCCACGGGCGTACCTCGGTGCCGAGCCGGCCCCCGGCGACGCCCGCGAGCCGCGCCGGGGCCGCCCGCATCTCCCCGAACGCGTCCCGCAGCCGGTCCGCCGCCGTGTCGAGCGCCTTGCCGTCGCCGTCCGCGTACGCCGTGCGGAACACGGCGATCAGCGGCCGCAGATACGCGGACTCGGTGGAGCCGAGCACGGAGCCCGCGCTGTTGCCCGCGAGCGCCCGCAGCGCGCCGCCGCTCCGGCCGTCGCCGCCCGCGAGGTCGTCGATCGCGGCCTCCCAGGACTTCGCGGGGTCGTAGCCCCTCGGGTTCCAGGCGAAGTCGGCGGCCGTGAAGAGCGGGATGCGGGACGCGGCGGGCTGCTCCATCGCGTTGGCCAGCAGCGCCGCCGAACCGGACGCCACCGCCGGGTCCCGGCCGGTGTACGGGCCGAGGAAGATCCGGTCCTGCGCGTAGTCGTTGACCGGGTAGTTGTCCATGGTCACCAGCGGGTGCCCGAAGGCGGCGCGCGCCCCGGCCAGTTCGCCGCCGGTGATGGTCCTCGGTACGACCCCGACACCCGTCCAGGCGACCTCGATCCCGTCCGCCAGCTCCCGGGCGAGCGCCGTGCGGTACGCGGTCGTGCCGTCCTGGTAGTACTCCGTCGGCATCACCGACAGCGGCAGGGCGTCCGGGTGGCGCTGGGCCAGGTGCCGGGCCACGCCGTTCACGACGCGGGCCTGCGCCCGGGCCGCCGCCCCGGGGCCGCTGCCGAAGGCGTCCGCGTCGGCCGCGCAGTGCCACTCGCTGTAGCTGACGTCCTGGAACTGCACCTGGAAGACCCGCACCCCCAGGTCCCACATCGCGTCGATCTTGCGGTTCAGCGCCTTGAGATCGCGGTCCGACGACAGGCACATCGACTGGCCCGGCGCCACCGCCCAGCCGAGCGTCACGTGCTCGGCCGCGGCCCGTTCCGCCAGCGCCCGGAAGTCGGCCTTCCGCGCCGCCGGGTACGGGTCGCGCCAGCGGGCCTGGCGGTACGGGTCGTCGCCCGCCGCGTAGAGATAGCGGTTCTGCTTGGTGCGCCCCAGGAAGCCGAGCTGCGCGAGCCGGTCCTCCTGACTCCACGGCTGCCCGTAGAACCCCTCGGTCAGCCCGCGTACGGCGGTGGCCGGCCAGTCCCGGACGACGACCCCGGCGACCTTCCCGCCCCGCACCAGCTGGCGCAGCGTCTGCACCGCGTGGAACAGCCCGTCCTCGCCGACGCCCTCGACCGCCACCGTGTCCCGCTTCGCGAGCCGCCCGGCCGCCAGCCGGTAACCGCCCGCCGGCAGATCCGCGCGGTCCGGGGCGCCCAGGCCGCGCAGCGCGTCCGCCGCCCCGTCGCCGCCCAGCCGCAGGACCGGCCCGGCGCCGGGCAGCGCCTCGTGGACCGTGCGCACCCCGGCGTCCGCCAGGACCGCGCGCAGCGCCTTCACCGCGTACGGGTCGGCCTCCGCGTCCGCGAGCAGGGTGACCTCGCGGCCCAGGGCGACGGCGGGACCGGCCGCCGCCATGGTCTGCGGGCGCGGCCACACGGCGGGGAGCGCCGAGTCCGCCGCGCGGCTCCGGTCCGCCGCGGACCTGGACGCCGGGTCCGGGGGAGCGGCGAGCGCCTGCGGGGCCCCGGCGGCGAGCAGACCGCCGAGCACGGCCACGGCGACGGCCGTCGCCCGCGTCCTCCCACTGAGCCGCATCCCTGTCTCTCCCCTCGCCCCGGCCGATGCCGTCCGAGCCCACCACCCCGCGCGCGAGGGTGTCAATGCGCGAGGCGTTCGGTACGGAAATGCCCTGATATGACCGGTGTGATGAGCGGGGCGCGTGCGACGGGGCGATACGCGAAAGACAGCGCCGAATGGCCGAAAAAGGCGAACGTCTTGCGGGCAACCCGGCCTTCGGGAACCGAATGTGACCCGGAGCACGTTGAACTCGTTGTTGTCACGCCTACGTCTGCGGCCGCGCCCGCTGGGTAGGCCGTCACTGTCCTGTTCTCCACGGCCAGGAGGCCACCATGCCCGCCATCGCGCAGCGTCCGCTCTCCGCCCTCTCCAAACAGGCATCCGGTCCCGCCCCGCTGATCAGCGCCTGCCCCGCCACCGTGCCCGGCCCGCTCACGAGCGAAGCCCCGCTCGCCGACGCCATACCCCTGACCAGCGAGCCCCCGCTCGCCGAGGCCACCCCCTGACCAGCGAGCCGCCGCTCGCCGTCCTCGCCCCGCTGACCAGCGAACCGGCCGCGTCCGGCTGCGCATGGGGCACGGAGTCCCCAGGAGTCTGAATGGGCTTGTCCCGGCTCGCCGCACTGCACGGCGTCGCCACCTCCTTCTCCCCGTCCGCCGGCGTCTCCGAGCCCGTCCCCGAGACCACGGTCGTCGCCGTGCTCGGCGCGCTCGGCGTGGACGCCACGACGCCCGAAGCGGTACGCGCCGCCCTCGCCGCCGCCGAGTCGGCCGCCCGCACCCGGCTCCTCCCGGACACCCTCGTGGTGTGGTCCGGCGACCCGCTGCCGCCCGCGCTGAGCGGGCTGCCGCCCGGCACGGAGCTGACGGTCCGGCTGGAGGAGGCCGACGAGGCGGCGGATCCGGCCCGGATGCGGGTGCCCGCCGGGGGACCCGATCCGGCCGAACCGGGAAGCGCCTGGTGGACCGAGCCCCCGCTCGGCGTGCACCGGCTCACCGCCCGCGCGCCGGGCCGCGAACCCCAGGACTGCACGCTCGTCGTCGCCCCGGCCCGGGTGCCGCAGCCGCCCGCCCGCACCCACGGCTTCCTCGTCCAGCTCTACTCCCTGCTCTCCGCCCGCTCCTGGGGCATGGGCGACCTCGGTGACCTCGCCGACCTCGCCTCCTGGTCCGGCCGCCGGCTCGGCGCCGGCTTCGTCCAGGTCAACCCGCTGCACGCGGCGGTCCCCGGCGCGCCCACCGACCCCTCGCCCTACCGCCCGTCGTCCCGGCGCTTCCCCGACCCGGTGCACCTGCGCGTCGAGTCCGTCCCGGAGTACGGGCAGGTGGCCGACCCGGTCGCGCTCGACACGCTGCGCCGCAAGGGCGCCGAGCTGCGGGAAGCCGTCCTGGACAAGGGCGCCCTCATCGACCGGGACGCCGTGTGGTCCCTCAAGCGGCAGGCCCTCGACCTGGTCCTCGCGGTCCCCCTCACCCCCGGCCGGCACGCCGCGTACTGCGACTTCCTCGCGGCGCAGGGCCGCGCCCTGGAGGACCACGCCCTCTGGTGCGCGCTCGCCGAGGCGCACGGCCCCGACTGGCACGGCTGGCCCGAGGAGCTGCGCGCCCCCCGCTCCGACGCCACCGCCCGCGCCCGCGCCGAACTGCTGGACCGGGTCGACCACCACTGCCGGCTCGCCTGGCTGACCGACATCCAGCTCGCCGACGCCCAGCGCGCCGCCCGGGAGGCCGGGATGCCCGTCGGCGTCGTCCACGACCTCGCGGTCGGCGTGCACCCCGGCGGCGCCGACACCTGGGCCCAGCAGGACGCCTTCGCCCACGGCATGTCCGTCGGCGCGCCCCCGGACGCCTTCAACGCGCGCGGCCAGGACTGGGGCCTGCCGCCCTGGCGCCCCGACGTCCTCGCCGCCTCCGGCTACGCCCCGTACCGCGGCCTGCTGCGCGGCATCCTCGCCCACGCGGGCGCCCTGCGCATCGACCACGTCATGGGGCTGTTCCGGCTCTGGTGGGTGCCCGAGGGCCGCCCGCCCACCGAGGGCACCTACGTCTCGCACGACGCGGAGGCGATGCTCGCCGTCCTGGTCCTGGAGGCGCACCGGGCCGGCACCGTCGTCGTCGGCGAGGACCTGGGCACGGTGGAGCCCGGCGTCCGCGAGGCGCTGGCCCGGCGCGGCGTCCTCGGCACCTCGGTGCTCTGGTTCGAGCGGGACTGGGCGGGCGACGGGCGCCCCCTGGCCCCCGAGCGGTGGCGCCGGGACTGCCTGGCCACCGCGACCACCCACGACCTGCCGTCCACCGCCGCCCGGCTGACCGGCGACCATGTGACGCTGCGCCACCGCCTCGGCCTGCTCACCCGCCCCCTGGACGAGGAGCTGAGGGAGGACGGCGCGGACACGGCCGAGTGGCTGGCCCTGCTCACCCGGCTCGGGCTGCTCCCCGAGGGCGGTGCGCTTCCCGGCATCGAGGGCGGCGCCACCGAGGAGGCGGCCGTCCAGGCCGTCCACCGCTTCCTGCTGCGCACCCCCGCCCGGATGACCGGGATCTGGCTGCCCGACACCGTCGGCGACCGCCGCCCGCAGAACCTCCCGGGCACCTGGGACCAGTACCCCAACTGGCGGCTGCCCATCGCCGACGCGGAGGGCGTCCCGGTCACCCTGGAGCAACTGGCCGCCTCACCCCGGCTGCACCGCCTGATGGACGTCCTGCGCGCCCCGCACGAGCCCGGGGAGGCCCGCACCCCCTGACCGGGGCCCCGTACGGCACCCCGGGCGCGCGGCCCGCGCGGGCGTTCGCTACGTTTGCACCGTGGACAAGAAGAACGCTATGCGCGCCGGCGCCGTCGCCGCCGGAACGACGCTGATGATGCTGCTGATGTCGTCCCCCGCGCTCGCGCTCACCCGCGACGACGGCGACGACCCGGGTACCGGCCTGAGCGTGATCGACACGCTCGGCCTGTTCGTCCTCGCGCCCCTCGTCCTGTTCGGGGTCATCGCGGGCCTGGTCATGGTGCTCGACAAGTCCAAGAAGCAGGTCTGACCCACCTGCCCGGCGACCGGGGCCCCGCCCCGGTACCGCCCCCGCACGGCACGGGTGCGCCGCACGGTGACCATCACCGCGCGGCGCACACGCATGTCCGGACCCGGACGCGGCGGTAGGTTGCGCCCATGACCGAGTGGGACGTCAAGAAGCTCCGCATCCTGCGCACCCTGCGCGACCGGGGCACGGTCACCGCGACCGCCGACGCCCTGCTGATGACCCCTTCGGCGGTCTCCCAGCAGCTCTCCAACCTGGCCAAGCAGCTCGGCGTACCGCTCCTGGAGGCCCAGGGCCGGCGCGTCCGCCTCACCGACGCCGCCCATCTCGTCCTGCGCCACGCCGAGGCGGTCTTCGCCCAACTGGAGCGCGCCGACGCCGAACTGACCGGCTATCTGCGCGGCGAGGCGGGCGAGGTCCGGGTCGCCGCGTTCGCCACCGCCGTGCCCGCCCTCGTGGTCCCGGCCGTGCAGCGGCTGCGCGCCGACCCCCGCCCGGCCCCGAGGTCCGGGTGCGCGAGGCGGAGGCCGCCCAGGCGTACGAACTGCTCGCCGCCGCCGAGGTCGACCTCGCCCTGTCGCTGGCCGCCGACGCCCCGACCGCCCGCGACCCCCGGTTCGCCGTCCTGCCGCTGCTCGCCGACCCGCTCGACGTGGCGCTCCCGGCCGGGCACCGCCTCGCGGACGCGCCCGGGCTGCGCCTCGCCGACCTGTCCGCAGAGCCCTGGATCTACGGCGGCTCGGGTCCCTGGTCGGAGATCACCGTCTCCGCGTGCCGGGCGGCGGGCTTCGTACCCGAGCAGGCGCACAGCGCGTCCGGCTGGACGGCGATCCTCGCCATGGTGGCCGCCGGCCTCGGGGTCGCGCTCGTCCCGCGCATGGCCTCGGCCGAACGGCACGGCCGGGACGGCGTGGTGATGCGGGTCCTCGACGCGGACCGGCCCCGCCGCCATGTCGTCGCCGCCGTCCGGCGCGGGGGAGAGGACGCCCCGGCGGTTGCCCGGGTCCTGGCGGCGCTGCGCGAGGCGGCGGAGCCGTACGGGGACGGCCCAACCGTTCAGTCCAGCTGAACAATTCGTGCGGAAACTTTCGATGGACCTACCGGCTTCCTGCGTACGACAGTGGACGCATGACCACCGAACAGAATGAGATCCGGAACGACGACCCCCACGCCAACGACGCGGCCCCGTACGGCGGCGGTGACCCCTACGCCGACTACCGCACCGCCGAACTCCCCTTCACCGACCTCGTGGACCTCGCCGACCGGCGGCTCGGCGCGGGCGTGATCGCGGCCAACGACGAGTTCTTCGCCCAGCGCGAGAACCTGCTCGTCCGGGAGCGCGCGGTCTTCGACCCCGAGCACTTCGGCCACAAGGGCAAGATCATGGACGGCTGGGAGACCCGCCGCCGCCGCGGCGCGGACGCCGACCACCCCTTCCCGGCCCCCGACGAGCACGACTGGGCGCTGATCCGGCTCGGCGCCCCCGGCGTCATCCGCGGCATCGTCGTGGACACCGCCCACTTCCGCGGCAACTACCCGCAGCGCGTCTCCGTCCAGGCCACCTGCGTCGAGGGCGCGCCCGGCCCGGAGCAGCTGCTCGCCGACGACGTGAAGTGGGAGGAGATCGTCCCCCCGACGCCCGTGCGCGGCCACGCCGCCAACGGCTTCGAGATCACCGGCGGCCGCCGCTACACCCACATCCGCCTCGGCCAGCACCCCGACGGCGGCATCGCCCGCCTCCGCGTGCACGGCGAGGTGGTCCCGGACCCGTCCTGGCTGGCCACGCTCGGCACGTTCGACCTGCTCTCGGTCCTGAACGGCGGCAGTTACGAGGACGCCTCGGACCGGTTCTACTCCTCGCCGACCCAGATCATCCTGCCCGGCACCTCCCGCAAGATGGACGACGGCTGGGAGAACCGCCGCCGCCGGGTCCGCGACACCAACGACTGGGTCCGCTTCCGGCTGCCCGCCCAGGGCGCCGTCCGCGCGGTCGAGATCGACACCGCCTACCTCAAGGGCAACGCGGCCGGCTGGATCGCCCTGCACGGCCGGGACGGCGAGAGCGGCGAGTGGTTCGAGATCATCCCGCGCACCCGCCTCCAGCCCGACACCCTCCACCGCTTCCCGCTCCCGGCGGAGGCCGTCGTCACCCACGTACGGCTCGACGCCTTCCCCGACGGCGGAGTCGCCCGGATGCGCCTGCACGGCTCCCTGACGGAGTCCGGCGCGGCCGACCTCAAGGCCCGCTACGAGGCGTCGGCCTCGTAACCCCCCGCTCCCGCCCGGCGGACGGCTGCGCGTACGCGCCTGTCCGCCGGGCGGTTTCCATGGGTCCCCCGCCCGTCCCCGCCCGGCAGAGAAAATTGCCGGGTGTGAAGGGCTGGTGAACGGGCAGAGGGGTGTTCGTGCCTACGTCCATCTGTCTCCCCGGCCCCCTTCGCCCGGTCCGGAACGCCTTCCGGGGCGGCGCCGTCCGCCACTCCCGTTCGGTAACAGGAGTGTTCGAGTGATGGCATACGCTGCGGGGGATCGCAGCCAAGGGCCTGAGGCAGAGGGAGCCAACCCGGTGACGAAACAAGATATATCGGCCAGGTTGGCCGAGCTGCTCGCTGAGCAGCAGGAATCGCTCGGCGGAGCCTGGGTGGAGGCGGTCGCCCGCACCCTGCGCGGCCGCATCTCGCTCGCCGAACTCGACCGGGAGCTGCGCGAGCTGTACGCGGCACTGGTCCAGGGCCTGCGCGGAGACGGGCTCGACTGGCAGGGCGACGCCTACGCGGAACTGCGCGCGCTGCTCGCCGAGCTGTCCCGGGCGCGGGCCCGCCAGGGGTTCACCCCGACCGAGACCGCCACCAGCGTCCTCGCCGCCAAGGACGTCCTCGCGCCCTCCGACGACACCCCGGCCGAGGACATCCGCTCCTACCTCCAGCTCAGCAAGCTGATCGACGCCCTCGGGCTGTTCACGCTCGAGGTCTACGCGAAGACCCGCGAAGAGGTCATCAGCGCGCAGGCCGAGCAGCTGATGGAGCTGTCCACGCCCGTCGTGAAGCTGTGGGAGGGCGTGGTCGCCGTCCCGCTGGTCGGCACCCTCGACTCGGCCCGCACCCAGGTGGTGATGGAGAAGCTGCTCCAGGCCCTCGTCGACACCGGCTCCGACCAGGCCATCATCGACATCACCGGCGTCCCCGCCGTGGACACCGAGGTCGCCCAGCACCTGCTCAAGACGGTGGTCGCCGCCCGGCTGATGGGCGCCGACTGCATCATCTCCGGCATCCGGCCCCAGATCGCCCAGACGATCGTCGCGCTCGGCATCCAGTTCGGCGACATCGTCACCAAGTCGTCGCTGGCCGACGCCCTCAAGCACGCGCTGCGCCAGAACGGCGCGGACATCACGCGGTCCGGCGGCACGGCGTGAGCGAGCGCGTACCCGTACTCAAGATCGGGGACGTCCTCCTCGTCTCCATCCAGGTCGAGCTGGAGGACCAGGTCGTCCTGGAGCTTCAGGACGACCTCGCCTCGCGGATCGTCGAATCCGGCGCCACCGGTGTGATCATCGACATCACCGCCGTGGAGATCGTCGACTCCTTCGTGGGCCGCATGCTGGCGACCACGGCTTCCATCTCCCGCCTGCTCGACGCGCAGACCGTCGTCGTCGGCATGCGGCCCGCCGTCGCCATCACCCTGGTGGAACTGGGGCTCTCCCTCGGCGGCGTGCGCACGGCCCTCACCCTGGAAAAGGGACTGGAGATACTGGCCAGGCGCGGCAACGCCAGTCCGGCCGGGCGATGAATACCTCCCCGGTCGTCCCCGACGCCGAGCACGAGACCGTACCGATCGCCACCAACGACGACGTGGTCCGGGCCCGGCAGCTGGTGCGCACGCTCGCCCAGCGCTGCAAGCTCTCCCTGGTCGACCAGACCAAGCTCGTCACCGCCGCGAGCGAACTGGCCCGCAACACCCTGGTGTACGGCGGCGGCGGAGTCATGCGCGCGGGCCTGGTGCGCCGCGACGGCCGGGCCGGCGTGACCGCGGTCTTCGAGGACTCCGGCCCCGGCATCCCCGACATCGAGCAGGCGCTGACCGACGGCTGGACGTCCGGCGGCGGCCTCGGCCTCGGGCTCAGCGGGGCGCGCAGACTGGTCGACGACTTCGTCCTGGACACCGAGCCGGGCAGCGGGACCCAGGTCGCGGTGACCAAATGGGCACGCTGACGCTTCCCCTCCTGGACGCCGAGGACGTCGTCTGGCTCCGGGACCAGGAAGCACTGCCCGCCGCGGCCCGGGTCGCCGCCCTGGCACTGGGCCGCCGCATCGGCCTCGACGAACAGCGGTGCGCGGAGGTCGCCCTGGCGGTCAGCGAGGCGGCCACCAATCTGCGCAGGCACGCCGTGGAGGGGTCCTTCCTGCTGCGCGCCGTACGCACGCCGAGCGACGCGGGCCTCGAATTCGTCACCCTGGACGAGGGCCCCGGCATGGCGGACATCGCGCACGCCCTCTCCGACGGCACCTCCACCGCCGGCACCCTCGGCATCGGCCTCGGCACCATCTCCCGCCTCGCCGACTCCTTCGACCTGCACTCGCTGCCCGGCCGGGGCACCGTGCTGACCGCCCGCTTCTGGCAGCGCGAGGCGGCCGTCCGGATGGCCGCGCTGGGCCGCCCCGTGGTCGAGGGCCTGACGAGGACGATCACCGGGGAAGAAGTGTGCGGCGACGCCTGGGCCGCTCGCCACGTCCGCGGCGGCCGCCCCGCGGAACCGGCCCCCGCGCCGCTCTCCGCGGCGCCGCGCCCGGTCCGGGACGAGCGCCTCGGCTGGGCGCAGCTGACCGGCTACCGGCAGCCGGGGACCGCCGGGCCGGAGCGCGACCGGGGGCGGCCGGGCCGGGCGGCCCCGACGCCCTCCTGGTGCTCCTCTGCGACGGCCTGGGCCACGGGCCCCTGGCCGGGCGCGCCGCCCAGGCCGCGGTGACCGCGTTCCGGGACACCCGCGCCGAGCAGCCCGAAGCGATCATCGGGGAGATCCACAAGGCCCTGCGCGGCGGGCGGGGCGGCGCCGTCGCCGTCGTCCGCGTCGAACCGGAGGCCGGCACCCTGGCCTTCTGCGGGGTCGGCAATGTGAGCACCTACGTGGTGGACCCGGCGACCGGTACCCGCCGCTCCCTGCCGTCGGCGCCCGGCATCGTGGGCCACCAGATGCCGACCCTGCGGACCGTACGACAGCAACTGCCCCGGAACAGCGCGGTGATCATGCACTCCGACGGCCTCACCGAACGCTGGCGGGCGGAGGCGATGCCCGGATTCCTCGAACGGACCCCGCTCGTCGCCGCCGCCCAGCTGCTGCGCGAGGCGGGTGTGCGCCGGGACGACGCCGGCGTCGTGGTGGCGAAAGGACCCTGGTGAACAGCTTCGCGGCGCTCGGCGCCGACCCGCTCGTCTCCTTCCCCCTCACCACGGAGCAGGACGTCTTCCTGCTGCGCCGGAGCGGCAAGTCGGCCGCCGAGGCGCTCGGGGTGGAGAAACAGGACCAGATCAGGCTCGCCACCGCGCTGAGCGAGCTGGGCCGGGACCTGCTGGGCTCCGACGGCCTGACCGTCGCCTTCGGAGTGGCCCGCCGCCCGCTGCCGCTGCTGCTCGTCGGCATCGACTGGACGGAGGACCGGGACCTCGGCGGCGAGGCCGTCCAGGCCGCGTCCCGGCTCGTGGCCGTGCACTACACCCCGTCCGAGCACGCGGTGACCGTCGAGCAGCCGCTCACCTCCGACGGCCGGACGGCCGAGGCGATCCAGCAGGTGCGCGAAGCCGTCCTGGCCCACACGGAGGCCGGGGCGCCGGACGACCCCCGCGCCCAGACCAGCGACCTGATCGCCGCGCTCGTCGAGTCGCGGGCCCAGCGCGAGGAACTGCGCCGCCTGAACGACGAGCTGGAGGAGACCAACCGGGGCGTGGTGGCCCTCTACTCCGAGCTGTCCGAGGAGCTGGAGGAGACCAACCGGGGCGTCGTGGCCCTCTACGCGGAGCTGGAGGAGAAGTCCCGCCTGCTGCGCGAGGCCAGCGAGGCCAAGACGCGGTTCTGGGCCAACGTCAGCCACGAGCTGCGCACCCCGGTCAACTCGGTCGTCGGCCTGGCCCGCCTGCTCCTCGAATTCGACGGCGACGGGCTGGACGAGGAGCAGCGCCGGCAGATCGGCCTCATCTCCGCGTCGGGCGCCACCCTGCTCGCCCTGGTCGACGAACTCCTCGACGTCGCCAAGGCCGAATCCGGCCGCCTCGAACCCCACTGGGCGCCGGTGGACCTGCGCGCCGCCCTCGGCCAGCTGCGCGGCACCCTGCGCGGATACGAGTCCCCGGGCGCCGCCGAACTGATCGTGGCCGAGTCCGGGCTGAGCATCGTCAGCGACGAGGTCATGCTCATCCGCGTCCTGCGCAACCTCCTGTCCAACGCCCTCAAGTTCACGCCCTCGGGGACCGTGCGCCTCGACGTGGCGGCGGACCGGGCGGACGGGCGCGACCAGGTCGTCTTCACCGTCTCGGACACCGGGATCGGCATCCCGGAGGAGGAGCAGCAGCAGATCTTCGAGGAGTTCTACCAGGTGCGCGGGCTCCACCAGCGCGGCCGCAGCGGCACCGGCCTCGGCCTGCCCTACGCACGCCGTCTCGTGGAACTCCTCGGCGGCGGCCTGGAGCTGACGAGCCAACCCGGTTCGGGCACCGTCGTCACCGTGACCCTGCCGGCCGACGGCCGCCCCGCCGCCCAGCCTGCCCAGCCCACCTCGTCGGCCGCCGAGTCCGCCCCGGACGACCCGGCCGCGCCCGTCGTGGCCGTCCTGGTCACCGTCGACGACGACGACGCCTTCCGCGCCTCGATCCGGCCGCTGCTCGACCGGCTCGCCGGGCGCGTGGTCGAGGTGGCCGAGGGCGGCCGGGCGAGCGACGCGGTGCGCCGCGAGCGCCCGGACGCCGTCCTCCTCGACCTGCACCTGCCCGACCTCGACGGGTACGCCGTACTGGCCGAACTCGCCGCCGACCCGGCCCTGACCGCCGTCCCCGTCGTCGTCCTCACCTCGACGCCCCCCGGCGCACTGGACCGGGACCGGCTCAGCCACGCCCGGGCCGTCCTGGACAAGGCGGCGCTGAACCTCCCCGAGCTGGCCGCCGCCCTGACGGGGGCCGGCGCCGCCGGGCCCGCGAACCGGGAGGAGGGCCCCGCATGACGGTGCAACGGCACCGGGACAGCGCCGCCGCGACGGTGCTCGTGCTGGACGACAACGAGACCAACCGCTACATCGTCGGCAGCTGGCTGCGCCGGGCGGGCCACACCGTGGTGGAGGCCGCAGACGGCACGGAGGGGCTGGCCCTGCTCGCCGCCGCCCCCGAGGGCGCGCTGCCCGAACTCGCCGTCGTGGACGTCAAACTGCCCGACATGAGCGGTTTTGAGGTGTGCGAGCAGATCAAGGCCGACCCCCGCACCGCCTCGCTGCCCGTGATCCACGTCTCGGCCACCGCGATCGAGCTGAGCGACCGCACCCAGGGCCTCCACCGGGGCGCCGACGCCTATCTCACCGAGCCGATCGCCCCGGACGAGCTGCTGGCCACGGTCACCGCGGCGCTGCGCTACGCGCGTGCCCGGCGCCGCGCCGAGCGCCTCGCCACCCGCGTGGCCGCCCTCAACAGCAGCACCCTGGCCGTCTACGCGGCGAAGGACGGGGAGACCTTCACCGCGGCGGCGGCGGCCGGTGCCGCGGCGCTGATGGAGTCCGCCGCCGTCGCCGTCGGCCTCAGCCCCGACAACCGCACCCTGCACCTGGCCGCCGCGCCGAGGAGCACACCGGCCGGGAGCGGCGACCCCGCGCGGGCGGACACGGCGCAGTCGGAGGCGCGGCTGCTGGACCTGCTGGCGGAGAAGGCCCTCGGCGACCGGACCGGGACGGAGACCGTGGTCCTGCCGGGAGACGAGTGGCGGGCGCTCACCTGCCAGGACGACGGCCGCGCGGACGTGTTCCCCGGGGACGTCGCCCTCACCCTCGCCCGCACCAAGCGGGGCCGGCCGCCCGTCGCGTTCGCCGTCCGCGCCGACGCCCTCACCGGCGCGGACGACCGCGAACTGCTCTCGCAGCTGGCCCAGGCATGCGCGCTGGCTCTCGAAGCCCTGCGCACCCGCAGCGAGGAGCACGCGCTCGTCCTCACCCTCCAGCGCACCTTCCTGCCCGACCGGCTGCCCGAGGTGCCCGGCGTCGACATGGCCGTGCGCTACGAACCGGCCGCCGACGACGCCGAGATCGGCGGCGACTTCTACGAGGCCATCCGCACCCCGGACGGCCTGCTGCTCGCCATCGGGGACGTGGCGGGACACTCGCTCAAGGCCGCCATGATCATGGGCGAGGTGCGGCACGCCCTGCGCGCGTACGCCATCGAGGGCCACGACCCGCAGTCCCTGCTGAAGAACCTCGACGCGCTGCTGGTGCGCCTGCGCCCCTCGATGACGGTCACCGTCTGCCTGGTCCTCGTCGAACCGGGGGCGCGCCGCATCCAGGTGGCCAACGCCGGACACATCCCGCCCCTGCTCCGGCACCCGGACGGGACCACGCGCTACCTGACCGAGCACGGCCCCCTCCTGGGGCTCAACCTCCCGCACCCGCCGCCCGTCGCCCACGACGTGCCGGAGGGCTCGACGCTGCTGCTCCTCACCGACGGCCTCGTCGAGGTGCCCGGTGAGAATCTCGACGAGAGCCTGGGGAAGCTCGGCGACACCCTCTCCCGGACCCCGTCCGGCATCGAGGAGCTCTGCGACCGGCTGCTGGCGACCTTCGGCAAGGGCAAGACCGACGACATCGCGCTGCTCGCCGCCCGCCTCGGCTGAACCGGCCGCGACAGCACGAAGGGGGCGCCCCGTCGCGGAGCGCCCCCTTCGTGCCGGTCCGGTTACGCGGTCGCGGCCGCCGCGTCCGCCGTGCGGGCCCGCAGGGCGCGCTCCACGCCCGAGCGGGACTCCGACATCAGCCGGCGCAGACCCGCGCCCGGCGCGGCCGAGGCCAGCCAGGCGTCCGTGGCGTCCAGGGTCTCCTGCGAGACCTGGAGCGCCGGGTACAGGCCGATCGCGACCTGCTGGGCCATCTCGTGGCTCCGCGAGTCCCAGACGTCCTTCACCGCGGCGAAGAACTTCTCCGTGTACGGGGCCAGCAGCTCACGCTGGTCCGTCTGCACGAAGCCGGCGATGACCGCCTCCTGGAGGGAGTTCGGCAGCTTGTCGGACTCCACGACCGACGCCCACGCCTCGGCCTTCGCCTCCTCCGTCGGCCGCGCGGCCCGGGCCGAAGCGGCGTGCCGCTCGCCCGCCGCCGTGCGGTCCCGCTCGTACTCGGCGTCGATCTCCTCCTCGTCGATCAGCCCGGTGGCGGCGAGCCGCTGGACGAACGCCCAGCGCAGCTCGGTGTCCACGGTCAGGCCCTCGATCGCCTCGGTGCCGTCGAGCAGCGAGCGCAGCAGGTCCAGCTGCTGGGGGGTGCGGGCGGTGGCCGCGAAGGCGCGCGCCCAGGCCAGCTGGTGGTCGCTGCCCGGCTCCGCCGCGCGCAGGTGGGCGAGCGTCGCCTCGGTCCACTGCGTCAGGCCGGCCTCGCGCCACTCCGGCGTCGCGTACAGGTCGATCGCCGTCTTGACCTGGCGGTGCAGCGACTGCACGACGCCGATGTCCGACTCCTTGCCGATCCCCGACAGGACCAGCGCGAGGTAGTCGCGGGTGGCCAGCTCGCCGTCGCGGGTCATGTCCCAGGCGGACGCCCAGCACAGGGCGCGCGGCAGCGACTCGGTGAAGTCGCCCAGGTGCTCGGTGACGACCCGCAGCGACTCCTCGTCCAGGCGGACCTTCGCGTACGACAGGTCGTCGTCGTTGAGCAGGATGACGGCCGGGCGCGCCCGGCCCGCCGGGAACGGCACGGTGGTGCGCTCGCCGTCGACGTCCAGCTCGATCCGGTCCGTACGCACGAGCTTGCCGGCCTCGTCGAGGTCGTAGCAGCCGATGGCGATCCGGTGCGGGCGCAGCGTCGGCTCGCCCTTGGCGCCGGCGGGCAGCGCGGGCGCCTCCTGGAGCACGGTGAACGAGGTGACGTGACCGTTCCCGTCGGTCTCGATCTCCGGGCGCAGGATGTTGATCCCGGCTGTCTCCAGCCACGCCTTCGACCAGGTCTTCAGGTCGCGGCCGGAGGTCTCCTCCAGGGCGCCCAGCAGGTCGGCCAGGCGCGTGTTGCCGAAGGCGTGCGCCTTGAAGTACGCCTGGACGCCCTTGAAGAACTCGTCCATGCCGACATACGCCACCAGCTGCTTCAGGACCGAGGCGCCCTTGGCGTACGTGATGCCGTCGAAGTTGACCAGGACGTCGTCCAGATCGCGGATGTCGGCCATGATCGGGTGGGTCGAGGGCAGCTGGTCCTGCCGGTAGGCCCACGTCTTCATGGAGTTGGCGAACGTGGTCCAGGAGTGCGGCCACCCCGAGCCCTCGGCGTACGCCAGGCAGGCGATCGAGGTGTACGTGGCGAACGACTCGTTCAGCCAGAGGTCGTTCCACCACTCCATCGTGACGAGGTCGCCGAACCACATGTGGGCCAGCTCGTGCAGGATGGTCTCGGCGCGCGTCTCGTACGCCGCGTCCGTCACCTTCGACCGGAAGACGTACTGGTCGCGGATGGTGACCGCGCCCGCGTTCTCCATCGCGCCCGCGTTGAACTCCGGCACGAAGAGCTGGTCGTACTTGGCGAACGGGTACGCGTAGTCGAACTTCTCCTGGAACCAGTCGAAGCCCATCCGGGTCACGTCGAAGATCGCGTCCGCGTCCAGGTACTCGGCGAGCGAGGGCCGGCAGTAGATGCCCAGCGGGACGGTCACGCCGTCCTTCTCGTAGCTGCTGTGCACCGAGTGGTACGGGCCGACGATCAGCGCGGTGATGTACGAGGAGATGCGCGGCGTCGGCTCGAACGACCAGACGTCGTTCTCCGGCTCCGGCGTCGGCGAGTTGGAGATCACGGTCCAGCCGGACGGGGCCTTCACGGTGAACCGGAAGGTCGCCTTCAGGTCGGGCTGCTCGAAGCTCGCGAAGACGCGGCGCGCGTCCGGCACCTCGAACTGGGTGTACAGGTACGCCTGCTGGTCGACCGGGTCGACGAACCGGTGCAGTCCCTCACCGGTGTTGGTGTACGCGCAGTCCGCGACGACCTTCAGCTCGTTGGAGCCTGCCTGGAGGTGCGGAAGCGTGATGCGCGAGTCGCGGAACACCGCCGCGACGTCCAGCGCCCTGCCGTTCAGCTCGACCTCGTGCACCGCGGGGGCGACCAGGTCGATGAAGGTCTCCGCACCGGCCTCGGCGGAGTCGAAGCGCACGACGGTGACGGACCGGTAGGTCCCGCCCTCCTGCGCCCCGGAGAGGTCGAGATCGATCTCGTACGCGTCCACGGTCAGCAGGCGCGCCCGCTCCTGTGCCTCTTCGCGGGTCAGATTCGTGCCAGGCACGCGGTCATCTCCTTGCTCTGTGATGTGTGACGCCATCCTTCCACGGGACCCCGGCCCAGGGCGATGTCCGTTTTCCGCCGGACCGGGGCGTTCCGTCGCGGCAGGCTCGGACCATGACCACTTACGAGGCACGCGCGATCGAACCGGACGCGCTGAAGGAACTCCGGGAGACCGACGACGCAGGCCGCCCCTGCGAGCCGTACATCGCGACCGAGGGCGGCGACCCGCTGCGGTGCTGCCTGCGCGGCAGCGAACCGGGGGAGCGCATCGCCCTCGTCTCCTACGCCCCGCTGCGCCGCTGGGCCGCGGCGACCTGGGCCCGCCCGGGGGCGTACGACGAACAGGGCCCGGTCTTCATCCACGCCGAGGAGTGCGAGGGCCCGGACCCCGCCCGGACGGGCTACCCGTTCTCGCGGGCGGGCGCGCTGCGGACGGTCCGCCGCTACGACGCGGACGGCCGCATCGTGGGCGGCCGCCTCCTGGAGATCCCGACGGACGAGGAGCGCGGGTACGACGAGGCGTTCACGGAAGCCTTCGCGGACCCGGCGGTGGCGCTGGTGCACGTACGCGCGGTGGAGTACGGCTGCTGGCACTTCGAGGTGCGGCGTGAATCAAGCCCCTCCGGCGATTGAGGAGCGGGGGTCCGGGGGCAGCGCCCCCGAACCCCACGGCGCCCCGGCTTCAGCCGGCGAGCTCCGCCGCGACGAGCTCCGCGATCTGGACCGCGTTCAGCGCCGCGCCCTTGCGCAGGTTGTCGTTGGAGACGAACAGCGCCAGACCGTTCTCCGCGGTCTCGTCGTTGCGGATGCGCCCCACGTAGGACGCGTCCTTGCCCGCCGCCTGGAGCGGCGTCGGGATCTCGGACAGCTCGACGCCCGGGGCGTCCTTCAGCAGCTCGTACGCGCGCTCCACGGAGACCGGCCGGGCGAAGCGGGCGTTGACCTGGAGGGAGTGGCCGGAGAAGACCGGGACCCGGACGCAGGTGCCGGAGACCTTCAGCTCCGGGATCTCCAGGATCTTCCGGGACTCGTTGCGGAGCTTCTGCTCCTCGTCCGTCTCGAAGGAGCCGTCGTCCACGATGGACCCGGCCAGCGGCAGCACGTTGAAGGCGATGGGGCGCTTGTAGACACCCGGCTCCGGGAAGTCCACGGCCGAGCCGTCGTGCGTGAGCTTGTCCGCGTCGGCGACGACCTTGGACGCCTGGCCGTGCAGCTCGGCGACGCCGGCGAGCCCGGACCCGGAGACCGCCTGGTACGTGGCGACGGTCAGCGCTTCGAGCCCCGCCTCCTCGTGCAGCGGGCGCAGCACGGGCATGGCGGCCATCGTGGTGCAGTTCGGGTTGGCGATGATGCCCTTGGGGCGGTCCGCGATGGCGTGCGGGTTGACCTCGGAGACGACCAGCGGGACCTGGGGGTCCTTGCGCCAGGCGGAGGAGTTGTCGATCACGACGGCGCCCTGCGAGGCGACCTTCTCGGCGAGCGCCTTCGAGGTCGCGCCGCCGGCCGAGAACAGCACGATGTCCAGGCCCGTGTAGTCGGCCGTGGCGGCGTCCTCGACGGTGATCTCCCGGCCCTGCCACTCGATGACGGAGCCCGCCGAGCGCGCGGAGGCGAACAGCCGCAGCTCGTCGGCCGGGAACTTCCGCTCGGCCAGGATGCTGCGCATGACCTTGCCCACCTGACCGGTGGCGCCGACGATTCCGACCTTCACAGGAACTCCCTCAGACGTACGAACGGGCACGGTTGCCGCTTCATGATGCGTCTCTCCACGGCCTCCTTGTCCAATCCATTGTCCGACCTGCGGACGAGTGGCGCGCAGCACAGTGGGGCGGGTGCCCGGTGAGCACCCGCCCCACTGCCGTAATGGATCACATGTTCAGCACGGTGTGACTACTGGACGACCTTCTGGATCACGACGCTGCCGGTGCCCGCCGCGGTGCCCCGGGCGTTCACGAGGCTGACCTCGCCGAAGAACTGCCGGCCCTCGGGGGCCGCACCGGCCACCTTCACCTCGGCGCCGACCTGGGCGGACGCGCCGGCGGCCAGCTTCACGGCCTTCGACTCGTCCACGGAGATCCTGCCGAGCGACGCGGAGTAGTACACGTCGCGGTAGTCGTACTCGGTGGTCCCGGACGGGACGTCGTACCCGTCGATGACGACGGTGTACGTGCCGGCGGCCGGCTTCACCAGGCTGACGGACTCCTCGGAACCGGCCGTGGTGGAGGAGCCGACCTCGGCGCTCCCCTTGTACACGTACAGGTCGAGGTCGGCGTTGGCGTCGCTCGTACCGCCGATGGCGACGTCCAGCTTCTCGACGCCCTCACCGATGGTGACCTCCTTGGTGTACGAGCCACCGGTGGAGATCGACGGGCGCTCGACGGCGGCCGAGCCCAGCGAGCCGCCCTTGAGCTTGCCCTCCAGGGGACCGGCGTTGTTGGTGACCTTCCAGCCGACCGACGCCGGGGTGCCGATCTTCGCCTCGGCGATGGTCTGCACCGCCGGGTCGAAGGTCGCGCCGAGCAGCGCCACGTCCAGCTTGTACGGGTTGTCCAGCAGCGGCGACGTGCGCCGGGCCTCGACCTCGATCTCCCAGACACCGGGCTGCGGGTCCGGGTAGGAGCGCGCGTCCGGGCGGCAGGTGTTGGCCGGGTTCTCGTAGTTCGGGTAGCAGAACGGCGTACCGCTGTCGTCCACCGGCACCCCGTACGGGTGGATGGAGATGAAGCGGGTCTGGCTGCCCGAGCGCAGGGCGCTCATCGCGACCTCAAGGGTCTTGGCGCCCTCCGGCACGGTCACGAAGTACGACGTGGTGCCGTTGCGCTGCACCGAGCCGGACGCCTTGAACGCGTAGGACGGCTTCGCCAGCGCCTTGGAGACGACGACCGTCGTCAGGATCTGCTGGTCGGTGCCGGCGGTCTTCTTGTCGTCCAGCTGGAGGATCGCGCTGTGCACGCCCGCGCTGCCCGGCTTCGCCTGGACCTTGACCGTCACCGGCTTGCCCAGCGGCAGCGCGACCTTGTCGGAGCCGATGAGCTTGAAGGTGCCGTCGTTGTACTTCCAGGAGAGCTTGTGCTCGACCTTCTTGTCCGGGCCCGTGGTGCGGGTGACCGTGACGTCGTAGGTCTTCTTCTGGCCGGCCTGGAGGCCGCCCTCGCGGTCGTAGAGGCCGGTGCCGAAGCCCGGGGTCTTCAGCGCGAAGTCGATCGCGGTGTCGACGGGGGCCTTGACCGTGTACTCGTGCGCCGGGGCGCCCTGCTTCGCGATCAGCTTCCAGGCGTCCACGATGTTGATCAGACCGGCGCCCTGGGCGTGCGCGGGCACGTCCTTGATCTTGGTGGCGGTGCTGGTCAGCGCGGTGCGCAGGTCGGCCGGGGGCAGCTCGATGTGCTTCTGCTTCGCGGCGGACAGCAGCAGCGCGGTGGCACCGGCGGCCTGCGGGGAGGCCATCGACGTGCCCTGGAGCATGGAGTAGCCGGCCGGCAGGGAGTAGCCCGCCTCGGCGACCGGCGAACCGGGCAGCCAGGTCTGCGTCGAGTTGATCGACGCGCCGGGCGCCGTCAGGGTCGGCGCGAAGCCGCCGTCCTCACGCGGGCCGCGCGAGGAGAAGGGCAGCATGTCGTACTTCTTGGTGACGTTCGAGCCGTAGTTGGCGGCCCAGGTCTCCTTGGAGATGGACGCGCCGACCGAGATGACGTGGTCGGCGAGGCCGGGGTCACCGATGGTGTTGACGCCGGGGCCGTCGTTGCCGGCCGAGATGACCAGCTGGACGCCGTAGATGTCGACCAGCCGCTTGTACAGCTCGGAGCGGGCGTTGTTGCCGTCGTTCAGCGGCGGCAGGCCGCCGATCGACATGTTGACGACGTCGACGCCGCGGTTCACGACGAGGTCGATCATGCCCTCGGTGAGCGCGATGTTGGTGCAGCCGCCGGACCAGGTGCAGGCGCGCGAGGAGACGATCTTCGCGCCGGGCGCGGCACCGTCCATCTTGCCGCCGAAGAGGCCGTTGGCGGCGGTGATCCCGGCGACGTGCGTCCCGTGCTCGGACTCGATGACCCCGATGGAGACGTAGTCGGAGGTGGCGCCGGCGGCGTTGTAGACGACGTCCTTGCGGTTCTCCACGACGAACGGGATGCGCTCGACGACGTCGGTGCGCGGGTTGTCCTTGCCGAAGTAGGAGACCTGGTGCTTCTCCTTGTACGGCTTGAGGGCGGTGTCGTCGCGGAAGTCGCCGTTGTTGTTCAGGTCGACCCGGGAGGCGCCGCTGACCGGGTCGTAGAGCACGGCCCAGGTGTCGGTGGTGTCGCCGTCGCGGTTCAGGTCGCCCGCCATGTCGCCGCCCTTGGTGGCGGCCTCGGCGAACAGGCTGATCCGGTACGAGCCCTTGGGCGCGTTGTACGTACGCCCCTTGTACGTGAACACCGGGCCGGAGACGGCGTCCGTCATCCGCAGCCAGGTGCCGTCGCCGTCGCTCACCGGGTCGGTGGCGGTCACCCAGTCGGTGATCTTGCGCTCACCGGTGGTGGTCTTCTGGAGCGCGGGGTGCGCGATGTCCACACCCGCGTCCAGGACGCCGATGGTGATCCCGCGGCCGTCCGCCTTCGGGTGCTGCTTCACGAAGTCGACCGCGCCCGTCTCGAAGGACGGGTTGTACGGGTTCTTCGCCGGCGTCTTCTTCCCGGGGGCCGGGTAGCTGCCGGTGGACTTCGCCTTGCTCCTGGCGCCGGTCGCGCGATCGGCGGCGGGCGTCGGGTCGTCCAGCACGATCTCCTGCTTGAGGTCGATGCCGTGGACGGAGCTGAGCTTCGACGCCGCCTTGATGGTGGCCTCGGCGGTCGCGGTCGGCACGGTCGCCCGTACGTAGCCCAGCTTGTCGTACGCACGCCCCAGCACGGAGCCCTTGACGGCGTCCAGCTGCTTGGTGACCTGCTCGGTCGCGCCGGGGGCGGTCGCGACCATCATCGTGACGTTCTTCTCGCCCTTGGCCTTGGCCTTGGTCAGGACCTCGGCGTCGGCGGTGCCCAGCTTGTCCGCCGGAGCGGTGCCGGCGGCCTTGACGGGGGCGGAGGCCGGATCGTCGGCGGCGAAGACGGGGGCGACACCGGTGGCGGCCAGAGCGGCCACCAGACCGGCTGCGGCCGCCACCCGGGCCGCTCGTCTCGCTCCGGATATGGAACCGGGGGATTCGGAGGTCATCAGCATCCCTGTATGTGAAAGAGAGAGTCCGGAAATCGGTACCGGATGACCGCTCACCCTTTCGTAAATGACAGGGGTTTGTGGAGAGTTGTGGGGGCTTGTTGAGTACATGGCGGGATTCCGCCACCGGGACGGAAGCGCCAGCAGGGACGAACGGGTGGATACGGGACGCGAATCCAGCCATGTGACGCGAGGTGGCCGGGTGCGAGGTGTGGCGCCCCGGTTCAGCGGGGAAGGATCATCACATACGCCGCGGGCTCCCGGTCCGCCGCGGCCATCAGCGCTGTCCGGACCACGGCCGCCTGCTGCCCGAGCGCTTCCCGCAGCTTCTGCGGCGCGAGGTGCACGACGGTGACGCCGAGCCGCTCCAGGTGCTCACGCCGCGCCGCGTACGCCGACCACTCGGCCTCGTGCCTCTCGTCGTGCCGACTGTGGCGCGGCGCCCTGGTGTCCAGCTCCACCGCGACCGCCTCCTCGGGCCAGTAGGCGTCCACGCGGCCCAGGTGCGGGCCGCCGGGCAGCCTCAGGTCCACGTTCCACAGCGGCTCGTCGAGCCCATGGGTGCGCACCATGGCGTACAGCCGCTCCTCCGCCATGGCCCGGCCCTCGGCGAGCAGCGAGTCGACCGCGTCGACCACCTGGGGCCGGCCGAGCACCTTGGCCCGGTTCAGCTCGCCCACCAGCACGGCCGGTTCGCAGTGGCCGCCGCGCACCGCCTCGGTGAGCAGCCGGCGCACCGTGACCGCGTCAGCGAGCCCGGCCACCGCGTCCGCCAGTGCCCGCGCCACCGGGGCCACCGGCAGCCCGTCCACCCACTCCGGGCACGGCGGCTCGGCGGTCCGCAGCAGCCGGGCGTACCCGGCCGAGCGCAGCCGCCGCACCCGGGGCACCAGCACGTCGACCCGCTCCACGGAGGCGGCGGGCGGCGCGGCGGCGAAGCCGTGCAGCGCGAGCGCGGCGAGTCCGGTGAGCACCGCGTCCCCGTACGCCGGGTCCACGGCCGGGGCGGGGGCGGGGCGCCGCCCGGAGGCCGGCGGGCGCCCCGCGTACAGCAGGGCGGCCCGCAGCCGCTCCCCGCCGCTGAGCGCACCCGGGTGCAGGACGAAGACACCGGGCAACGGCTGCTGCCACGGACCGCCGTCCCGGCACCGCTCCGCCGCCCGCCCGACGGGCACGCCCATCGCCTTCAACTGGGCGGCGGAGACGACGCGTTGCCGCCCACGCGTGGGAACGGAGGGGCCGGAGTGAAGCGGGGTGTTCTGGGTCATGCTCCGGTGTATCCCGCCAACGGCCGGAACTTGAACCGTTGTTACAGGCCCGTCGACATACCCGGACAAGAACACCGTCCTGCATCACCACCCGGCCCGTCCGGCGTGTGAGGACGGAACCCTTGCCCGGGACCACGGCCACCGGGCAAGGGCCCCGGGCCGGACGCCCTCCGCTACGCCACCGAATCCGCGGCCTGCGCCCGCAGCGCGCGGGCCAGGTCGTCCCGGGCCTCCAGCACCAGCCGCCGCAGCGCCGGCGCCGCGTCCGCCCGGGCCGCCAGCCACGCGTCGGTCGCCTCCAGCGTCGCCGGGTCGTCCTGGAGGGACGGGAACAGCCCCTTCACCACGGCCATCCCGATCTGGATCGACCGCTCGGCCCAGACCCGCTCGATCGCCTCGAAGTACCGCGCGGTGTACGGCGCCAGCAGCTCCCGCTGGGACGACTGCGCGAAGCCCGCGATCGTCGCCTCCACCAGCGCGTTGGACAGCGCGTCCGACTCCACGACGTCCGCCCACGCCCGGGCCTTCACCTCGGCGGACGGCCGCGAGGCCAGGCACCGTACGTGGTGCCGCTTGCCGGAGGCGGTGTCGTCCCGGGCCAGCTCCGCGTCGACCGCCGCCTCGTCGGCCGCGCTGTGGGCGACCAGCGGCGACAGGAACGCCCAGCGCAGCTCCTGGTCGACGTCGAGCCCGTCGATCCGGGCGGACCCGTCGAGCAGCCCGGCCAGCAGCTGGAAGTCGGAGTCCGACGCGGCGACCGACGCGAAGAACCGGGCCCAGGCGAGCTGGTGCTCGCTGCCCGGCTCGGCCAGCCGGAGTTCGCCGAGCGCGCCCTCGGCCAGCGCCCGGCCGCCCTCCTCGCGCCAGGCGGGAGCCGCGTAGTTGACGAGCGCGCCGCGCGTCCAGGCGTGCAGCATCTGGAGGACACCGATGTCCGTCTCGCGCCCGGCGAACGCCAGGACCAGCGAGACGAAGTCGCGGGCCGGCATCAGCCCGTCGCGGGTCAGGTTCCACAGCGCGGACCAGCACAGCGCGCGGGCCAGCGGGTCCGTGATGTCGCCCAGGTGCGCGCGCAGGGTGGCGAGCGACACCTCGTCGAAGCGGACCTTGCAGTACGTCAGGTCGTCGTCGTTGACGAGGATCAGCTCGGGCCGCTCGGCCCCCGCCAGCTCCCCGATCACGGTGCGCGGCCCCGACACGTCCGCCTCGGCACGCGCGTAACGCACCAGCTCGCCCTCGGGGTTGCGGCTGTAGAGGCCGACGGCGACCCGGTGCGGCCGCAGTTCCGGGTGGGACTCGGCGGCCTCCTGGAGGACGGCCAGCTCGGTGATCCGGCCGGCCGCGTCGTACGTCGCGACCGGGGTCAGCGAGTTGACGCCCGCGGTCTGGAGCCAGGAGCGCGACCAGGCGGTCATGTCCCGGCCGGACGTCTCGGACAGCACCGACAGCAGGTCCCCGAGCCGGGTGTTCCCGTACGCGTGCTTCTTGAAGTAGCGGCGGGCGCCCTCCAGGAACGCGTCCCGTCCCACGTACGCCACCAGCTGCTTGAGGACGGAGGCGCCCTTGGCGTACGTGATGCCGTCGAAGTTCAGCTTGGCGTCCTCCAGGTCACGGATGTCGGCCGTGATCGGGTGGGTGGAGGGCAGCTGGTCGGCGCGGTACGCCCAGGACTTGCGGTTGTTGGCGAAGGTGATCCAGCCGTCCTCGAAACGGGTCGCGCCGGTCATCGCGAAGACGCCCATGAAGTCCGCGAAGGACTCCTTCAGCCACAGGTCGTCCCACCACTGCATGGTGACGAGGTCCCCGAACCACATGTGCGCCATCTCGTGCAGGATGACGTTGGCCCGGCTTTCGTACGCCGCCTGCGTCACCTTGCCGCGGAAGATGTACTCCTCGCGGAACGTGACACAGCCCGGGTTCTCCATCGCGCCGAGGTTGTACTCGGGCACGAACGCCTGGTCGTACTTCCCGAACGGGTACGGGTAGTCGAAGTTGTCGTGGAAGAAGTCCAGGCCCTGCTTGGTGATCAGGAAGATGTCGTCGGCGTCGAAGTGCTTGGCGAGCCCCTTGCGGCACATCGCGCCGAGCGGGATCTCCAGCGTCGTGCCGTCCTCGAAGGTCCGGCTGTAGGAGTCGGTGACGTAGTGGTACGGACCGGCGACGACCGCCGTGATGTACGTCGAGATCGGCTCGGTCTCCGCGAACCGCCACACCCCGCCCTCGCGGGACTCCTCCGCGCCGTTGCTCCACACCGTCCACTCGGCGGGCGCCGTCACCCGGAAGCGGTAGGGGGCCTTGAGGTCGGGCTGCTCGAAGTTGGCGAAGACGCGACGGGCGTCCGCCGGCTCGTACTGGGTGTAGAGGTAGACCTCGCCGTCCTCCGGGTCCACGAAGCGGTGCATGCCCTCGCCGGTCCGGCTGTACGCGCACTGCGCGTCGACCACCAGGACGTGTTCGCCCTCCGCCAGGTCCGCCAGCGCGATCCGCGCCCCGTCGAACACGGCCGCCGGGTCCAGCGCGGTGCCGTCCAGGGTCACCGCGTTGACGGAGGGGGCGATGAGGTCCGCGAAGGTGGACGCGCCGCCGCGCGCCGCGCGGAAGCGGATCGTCGTCACCGAGCGGAAGGTCAGCGGACCGTCCGCCAGGTCGTCCCGGCCGGGCCCGCCGGTCGCGGAGCGGACGTCGAGTTCGACGTCGTAACCGTCGACGGTCAGCAGCTCGGCCCGCTCACGGGCCTCGTCTCGGGACAGGTTCTCGCCGGGCACGGCACACTCCTTTGTGTCACGTTCGAATAGTTTGATCCTCCCATGCCGCCTCCCGGCCGGGCACTCGGGAATGGCCGGGGCGCCCCGCGGTGTTCTCGCGCACAGAGTGAGATCGGTCCGTTTGAGGAGAGACATGTCTGAGAACAGCACGGCAACCGGCAGGACCCCCGTCGACTTCTGGTTCGACCCGCTCTGCCCCTGGGCCTGGATGACCTCCCGCTGGATGCTGGAGGTGGAGAAGGTCCGCGACGTCGAGGTCCGCTGGCACGTCATGAGCCTGGCCGTGCTCAACGAGAACCGGCTCGACGAGCTGCCCGCCGAGTACCGCGACATGCTGGAGAACAAGGCGTGGGGCCCGGTCCGCGTCGTGGTCGCCGCCCAGCAGCTGCACGGCGACGAGGTCGTCGGCCCCCTCTACACCGCGCTCGGCACCCGCTTCCACAACCGCGGCGAGGGCCCGACCCGCGAGGCCGTCGAGAACGCCCTCAAGGACGTCGGCCTCCCCGTCGAGCTCGCCGATCACGCGGACTCCGACACCTACGACACCGAGCTGCGCGCCTCCCACAAGGAGGGCATCGAGAAGGTGGGCCAGGAGGTCGGGACGCCGGTAATAGCCGTCCCCGGCGCCGACGGCGAGCAGATCGCCTTCTTCGGCCCGGTCGTCACCCCGGCCCCCAAGGGCGAGGAGGCCGCGAAGCTCTGGGACGGCACCCTGATGGTCGCCTCGATCCCCGGCTTCTACGAGATCAAGCGCACCCGCACGCAGGGCCCGATCTTCGACTGACCCGCCCGCCCCGGCGGGGGCCGGTCCCGGCCGGTCCCCGCCGAAGGCTGTGACGCCACCGTGACGCGATATGTGACCTGGCACACAGCCCGCCCCGGCCGCCCTTTGATCTTCTGGGCGGATGCGCCCCGCCACCGCCCTCGCCCTGTGTGCCGCCCTCGCGAGCACCGCGCTGCTCAGCGGATGCGGGAAGGAGACCGCCGCCGGGGCCTCCGCCTCGCCCGGGGCGACCTGCGCCTCCCTCGCGCCGCTCCCCGACCCCGCCGGACGGACCTGGGACAACGTCAAGGTGGTCAGCGGCAAGTGCGGCCCCTCCGGCGCCCCGTCCACCGGGTACGAGGTCACCAACACCGACCAGGAACCGCTCACCTTCACCCTCACGTTCGCCCTGGTCAACGGGTTCGGCGAGGCCATGGACACCATCACGCGCACCGTCGAGGCGGTGAAGCCCGGCCAGACCGTGCGGCGGCCCCTGGACACCGAGGACGGACCGGGCTCGGCCCGCGCGTACCGGGCCCGGATCACGAAGGTGCGGGCCGTCCCGGCCGACGGGGCCCCGACCGGGGACGGCGCCTGCCCGCCCTCCGGGGTCCGCATCACCAACGACCGGGGCGACGCCGCGATGGGGCTGCGCGTCGTGGGCATCCACCTCGCCAACTGCGGGACCGCCGACTACGAGCTGAACGGCTACCCGGCGCTCCGGCTGCTCGGCGAGGACCGCGAGCCGGTGACCGGGGTCAAGGTCCTGCACGGCACCACCGCGATCTCCACCGGCATCGGCGGCGACGCCGCACCCCGCCCCGTCACACTGCGCCCCGGCGAGAGCGCGTCCGCCACCCTCGCCTGGCGCAACACCACCACGGACGGCGACCCGGTCGACGCCCCCTACGTCGAGGTCACCGCGAAGCCCGGCGCCGGGCCCGTGACGGTCACCCCGGAGCTGGACCTCGGCACCACGGGCCGGCTGGGCGTCGGCCCGTGGACGAAGACCCCGGCGGGCGCGGGCGCCTCTCAGGAGTAGAAGTTGCGCGGCCAGCTGTGCTTGGCCAGGACCGCCAACTGCTCGGCGGTGAGCGGCTGTCCGTCGCTGAGCGCGGTGTTGCGCTCCACGTTCCGGACGCTGCGCATCCCCGGGATCACCGTGGAGACCGCCGGGTGGCTCAGGACGAACCGCAGCGCGTGCTCCGCGATGGCGTCCGGCTCGATGCCGAGGTCCGCCACGATCGCCGCGACGCGCCGCTCGACCTGGGCGGGGCGGTCGCCCTTGAAGTAGCGGTTGCGGAAGTCGCCCTCGGGGAACGTCGTGTCCGCGGTGATCCGGCCGGTGAGACCGCCCTCGTCCAGCGCGACCCGGACGATCACGCCGACCCCGTGCTCCGCGCAGGCCGGGAACAGCTCGTCGGCGGGGGCCTGGTCGAACACGTTGTAGATGACCTGCACGCTGTCCACGAGACCGCTGCGCACGAGCGCGACCGCGCTCTCCGGCGCGTGGTCGTTGACGGAGACCCCGAACAGGCGGATCTTGCCCTCCTGCTTCAGCGCCGCGACGGTCTCCAGCCAGTCCCCGCGCCCCAGCCACTCGTCGTTCCAGACGTGGAACTGGAGCACGTCGAAGTGGTCGAGCCCGGAGGCGGCGAGGCTGGTCTCCAGGCTGGTACGGATGTGCTCCCCGGGGAACGTCTCCGCCGGGTCCAGCCCGTCCGCCGCCGGCCACACCCCGTTCCTCGGCGGCACCTTGGTCGCCACCAGCACCTCGTCACCGGCCCGTTCGCGGACCAGCTGCCCGACGATGCGCTCGCTCTCGCCGTAGCCGCGCGCGGTGTCGATGAGGTTCACCCCGAGGTCGACGGCCCGGTGCAGGGCGCGCAGCGACTCGTCCCGCGTCGCCCCCACCCAGCTCGACTCCCCGATGCCCCAGGCCCCGTAGCCGATCTCGGACACCGAAAGTCCGCTGCGTCCCAGCTCGCGGTAGCGCACAGTCATCCTCCACGTCGTCGTCCCGTTCCGGGCAAACCAGCACGACGATAGGGGAGTCGACCCGCCGGGGCAGCTGGTTTTACGGGGTGTTCAGCCGCCCACCGGGCTGTGCACGGAGACCGGGTCGCCGACCCGCACCACGCCCTCGCGGACCACCGCGTTCTTCGCGCCGAAGCTGAGCTTGTTGCCGAACTCCGGCTCCCTGCGGTACGTGGCCAGGGTGCGCACCGGCTCCGGGCCCGCGCGGCGCCCGGTCCGCTGGTCGATGAGCGGGACGTTGCACCGGATCGCCTTGACCGAGTGGGCGAGTTCGGCGGTGCCCGCGGTCATCCGCGCCACCCGGTCCTCGAAGTGCGGCTCGTCGTCGCCGGTCAGCACGATGTTGGCCCGGAAGCGGTCCATGGGCACGGGCGCGGCGTCGCCCCGGGCCGCGATGCGGGCGTTCAGACCGGCCAGCGAGGCGGTCGAGGTGACCAGGACCGCGTGTGCGTCCCCGAAGTTGACCTTGCCGGGGGTCTCGCCCCAGCCGTCGCGGTCGAAGCCGGGGACCACCCGGACCAGCCGGCACGCGGCCCCGAGCGCGTCGGAGAACCACCGCGCGGCCTCGTCGCCCTGGTCGACGGCTTCGCCGAGGTCCCGGCCGAACATGCTGACCTCGCGGCGCGGCCCGTCCGGCGCCACCTCCAGGCGCAGGGCCCCGACGGCCTCGGCGGACAGGTCGAGGGCCGCCCCGGCGTCGAGGACCCGGACCCCGATCGCCGCCATCGCGGGGTGGGTGCGCTGGCTGCGGAACGCGCCGTCGGCCGCGTCGACCACCATGAACGTCCGGTCGTGCTCCAGGCCGGTGAGGGTGACCCGCGCGGAGTCGACCCGGGTCCCGGCGCAGCCCTTGACCGGGTAGTACACCAGCTCGTGGACGGTGATCGTCATGACGTGCTCCTCATGCCGGACATCATGGCAGCCGGGCCCGGACCGCAGAGAGGCCCCGCCTGTCACGTCCAGGCGGGGGCCTCCCCTTCATCCGCCTGCCAGGTGAAGGGTGAGAAGACGATCACGAGGCAGGACGTTCGGCGGCCCCGGCCGGGGCCCCGGATCAGGGGGCGAGCAGCAGCACGTCCGCGCGCTCCTTGGCGGCGGCGTAGCGCTTGGCCACGTCCTGCCAGTTGACGACGGCCCACATCGCCTCGATGAAGTCGACCTTCTGGTTCTTGTACTGGAGGTAGAAGGCGTGCTCCCAGGCGTCGAAGACCAGGATCGGGGTGGAGCCCTGGCCCACGTTGCCCTGGTGGTCGTAGACCTGCTCCACGATCAGCTTGCCGCTGACCGGCTCGTACGCGAGGACGCCCCAGCCGGAGCCCTGCGTGGTGGCCGCGGCCTTCGTCAGCTGGGACTTGAAGCCCGCGAAGGAGCCGAACGACTCGGTGATCGCGTCCGCGAGGTCGCCGACACCGTCCGCGGCCAGCGGCTCGCCGCCGCCGTCACCGGTCATGTTGTGCCAGTAGATCGAGTGCAGGATGTGGCCGGAGAGGTGGAAGGCGAGGTTCTTCTGGAGGCCGTTGATCGCTCCCCACGCCTCCTTGTCCCGCGCCTCCTCCAGCTGCTCCAGGGTGTCGTTGGCGCCCTTCACGTACGCGGCGTGGTGCTTGTCGTGGTGGAGCTCGATGATCTGCGGATTGATGACCGGTTCGAGCGCGGCGTAGTCGTACGGGAGTTCCGGGAGCGTGTACGTGGCCATTGGTTTCGAACCCTCCAACTGCTGACAAGTTGTTATTGCAACCTCTATGCAACAGCAGGCTAACAGCAGGAACGCGAAACACCGGGTCAGCCCTTCGGCTTAGGACCCGGTGTTTCGTGCGGTTCTACGGGGTTGCGGCTCAGACTCCGGCGCGCCGGCGCCGGCGTACGGCCCCGATCGCCGCCAGGGCCACCGTCAGCGCACCCGACGCCAGCAGCTGGTCGCGGGTCGAGGGCTGGCGGAGCATCAGCACGAAGATGCCGGCCATGGCGAGCAGCGCCACCACCGTCAGCCCCGGGAACAGCCACATCCGCACCACCAGCTTCTCGGGCGCCTCGCGCTCCAGGCGTGCGCGCAGGATCAGCTGGGAGACGGCGATGAAGATCCAGACGACCAGGATCACCGCACCGGTCATGTTCAGCAGCCAGGGGAAGACGTCGTCCGGCCGCCAGTAGCTCAGCAGCACGCACAGGAAGCCGAAGACGGACGAGACCAGGACCGCGGTGCGCGGCACCCCGCCGGAGACCCGGCCCAGCCGCTTCGGGCCCTGGCCGCGCGCCACCAGCGAGCAGGCCATGCGCGAGGCGCCGTAGATGTTGGCGTTCATCGCGGAGAGCAGGGCGACCAGGATGACGACGTTCATGATCTGCGCCGCCTGCCCGATGCCGAGGTGGTCGAGCGCCGCGTAGAACGGCCCCACCTCCACCACCTTCGGGTCGTCCCAGGGCACCAGCGTGACGACGACCGCCATCGAGCCCACGTAGAACAGCGCGATCCGCCACATCGCCGTCCGCACGGCCTTCGCGACCCCGCGCACCGGGTCCTCGGACTCCGCGGCGGCGATGGTGACCGTCTCCAGACCGCCGTACGCGAAGACGGAGGCGAGCAGCCCGATGACCAGGCCGTCCGGGCCGTTCGGCAGGAAGCCGCCCTCGCCGCTGAGGTTGGCGGTGCCCGGCGCGTCCGTACCCGGCAGCACGCCCAGGACCGCCAGCACGCCGAGCACCAGGAACAGCGTGATCGCGGTGACCTTGAGCGCGGCGAACCAGAACTCGAACTCGCCGAACTTCGTCACGGAGGCCAGGTTCGTGCCCAGGAACACCACCATGAACAGCGCCACCCAGGCCCACTCCGGGGTCCCGGGCAGCCAGCCGGTCACGATCTTGGCCGCGCCGATCCCCTCCAGGCCCACGGCCGTGCAGAGCAGCACCCAGAACGCCCAGCCCGCCGTGAAACCGGCCCATGGCCCGATCGCCCGCTCGGCGTGCACCGAGAACGAGCCGGACGCCGGATGGGCCGCCGACATCTCGCCGAGCATCCGCATCACGAGCATCACCAGCAGCCCCGAGACGGCGTACGCGATGACGATCGAGGGGCCCGCGGCGGCGATGCCCGCGCCGGAGCCGACGAAGAGCCCGGCGCCGATGACACCGCCCAGGGCGATCATCGAGAGATGGCGCTGCTTCAGGCCGTGCGACAGGGACGGTTCGGGGCCGGTGTCCGGCGCGGTGGCCGGGGAGCCGGTGGGGGAGGGCGCGGAGGTCCGGGACATGGACGGGCTCTGTTCGGTCGGTGAGACGGGGGACGTCCGACCAGTCTGGACATGTGATCCGCTCGCCGGTAACCGCCGTCCGCTATACGGTCACCGGGTCCACACCGGGCGCGCACGCGGCGGCGGACGGTGGGGCACCGTCACGTACCGCGCTTTTAGAGGGAGTTCACAGTCCCGCTTCCGCGCGCCTTCCCGACCGGTCCCGGACGCATCCCCGCTCACCTCCGTGACAAGCATCACGCTCCGCGATGATTGCGCCGCCTTCCTTGTGCGAACCCCACCAACGCCCCGATCACCGCTTTGTGGGCCGCTGACGGTGATCGGGCACGGCCCGGTCCGATAGCGTCACGGGCAGTCCCTCTCCACCCTCACCTCCGCGGAGTCCCCGATGAGCACTGCTGCCGCCCCCGCCCGCACCGGAGCGGTCCTCGCCGACCTGCTCCCCGCCGCCCGGCACCGCTACGCCGTGGACACCGCCCTCGTCCTCGGCGGCGCCGCGCTCACCGGCATAGCCGCCCAGATCGCCGTGCCGGTCCCGGGCTCCCCGGTCCCCGTCACCGGCCAGACCTTCGCGGCCCTCCTCGTCGGCACCGCGCTCGGCGCCCGCCGCGGCTTCCTCTCCCTCGCCGTGTACGCCCTCGTCGGCATGGCGGGCATGCCGTGGTTCTCGGCCGGCAGCTCCGGCGCGGGCGGCGCCTCCTTCGGCTACGTCCTCGGCATGCTGCTCGCCGCCACCGTCGTCGGCGGCCTCGCCCGGCGCGGCGGCGACCGCTCGGTGCTGCGCACGGCCGGGACGATGGTCCTCGGATCGGCGATCATCTACGCGGTCGGCGTGCCGTACCTGGCCCTGTCCACCGGCATGTCGGCGAGCGCGGCCATCGCCGCGGGCCTGACGCCGTTCCTGCTCGGCGACGCGCTGAAGGCGGCGCTGGCCATGGGCGCGCTGCCCGCCTCCTGGAAGCTCCTGGGCCGCCGGGGCTGACCTCGTACGACCGTTCGGAGGCCCGCCGACCGCACCGCGGAACGGCGGGCCTCCGCGCGTCTGCCCGGCACCGGGCACACCACACCCTTCGTCGGCGCCCCCGCCCCGCACATGCCACACTCCTCCCATGCGCGTGTACCTCGGATCCGACCATGCCGGTTACGAACTCAAGAACCACCTCGTCGAGTGGCTCAAGGCCCAGGGCCACGAGGCCGTCGACTGCGGTCCCCACATCTACGACGCCCAGGACGACTACCCGCCGTTCTGCCTCCGCGCCGCCGAGAAGACGGCCGCCGACCCGGACAGCCTCGGCATCGTGATCGGCGGCTCCGGCAACGGCGAGCAGATCGCCGCCAACAAGGTGAAGGGCGTCCGCGCCGCACTGGCCTGGAGCGAGCAGACCGCCGCGCTCGGCCGCGAGCACAACGACGCCAACGTGATCTCCATCGGCGGCCGGATGCACACGGTCGAGGAGTCCACCAAGTTCGTGGAGATCTTCCTCTCCACCCCGTACTCCGGCGAGGAGCGGCACACCCGCCGCATCGACATGCTCACGGCGTACGAGAACACCGGCGAGCTCCCCCCGATCCCGGCCCACCACCCGCAGCAGGGCTGACCCCGCTCCTGTGCCGCCGGTCCGTCCGGCGGCACAGCCATGTCCGGCCCCCCGCACCACCCAGGAGACCCGCCACCGTGCCCGAGGGACACACGATCCACCGCCTCGCCGACGACCACCGCGAGCGCTTCGCCGGCCGGCCGGTGCGGGTGAGCAGCCCGCAGGGCAAGTTCTCCGACAGCGCCGCCCTGCTCGACGGCCACGTCCTGGACACCGCCGACGCCCACGGCAAGCACCTCTTCCTCGGCTTCGGCGACACCGGCTGGGTCCACATCCACCTCGGCCTCTTCGGCAAGCTGGGCTTCGGTACGGTGCCGGCCCCGCCGCCCACCGACACCGTCCGGCTGCGCCTGGTCAACGACGCGCACCACGCGGACCTGCGCGGCCCGACCACCTGCGCCCTGATCACGGACGCCGAGAAGCGCGCGATACACGACCGCCTCGGCCCCGACCCGCTGCGCGCCGGCGAGGACGGCGAACGCGCCTGGCAGCGGATCTCCCGCAGCCGGATCACCGTCGCCGCCCTGCTGATGGACCAGAAGGTCATCGCGGGCGTCGGCAACGTCTACCGCGCCGAGGTGCTGTTCCGGCACGGCATCGACCCGTACCGGGCGGGCAAGGACCTCACCCGGCGCGAATGGGACGCGATCTGGGCGGACCTGCGGGAGCTGATGCGCGAGGGTGTACGGAACAACCGGATCGACACCGTCCGCCCCGACCACCTGCCCGAGGCGATGGGCCGCCCGCCCCGCGTCGACGACCACGGCGGCGAGGTCTACGTCTACCGGCGCGCCCGCCAGGGCTGCCACATCTGCGGCACCGAGATCCGCACCGCCGACCTGGCCGCCCGCAACCTCTTCTGGTGTCCCGGCTGCCAGTCCGCGTAATCCGCACGGTCTACCCATCAGTACGGCACCGGTCGGGCCGATTTCGAACACATTGTCACGGGGTCCCCCTGCACCGGAGGCCGTCGGGTGGATAAGGTCCCCGCAATGGCCCGACGCGCAGGAGCAGAGACGTACCCGGCCCGATGGCGGAAATCGGCGCACCGGGTCTACACCTCGCTGCGCCGGTCCGGGGTCGACTACTTCCGCGGCGACGGCTCCGACTGGATCGCCCTGGCCGGCCTCTTCCTCGTCATCCCGGTCATCACCTGCCTCACCCTGGTCGACCCGGTCTGGTGCGCGCCCACCATGCTCGTCCTGCCGATCGTCGCGGGGGGCCTGCTGCTGCGCCCCGCCAGCCTCCTCGGCCTGTACGCGGGGGTCGCCGTGGCCCTCATCGTGGAGTCGATGCGGCTCGGCCCCTACCAGGACGGCCCGGCCGGGGTCACCCCCGGCACCGTGCTCACGGTCGCCGCCTGCGGGTTCTTCGGGCTGATCCTCGCCCAGTTCCGCGCCCGGGTCGGGGTGCCCTGGCGGCGCGGCGGCACCATGCTCTTCGACCTGCGCGAACGCATCCGCGTCCAGAGCTCGCTGCCCCGCCTCCCGCAGGGCTGGCACCGCGAGATGGCCCTGCGCCCGGCCGGCGGGCAGTCCTTCTCCGGCGACTTCGTCGTCGCGGCCCGCACCCACGGCGGCCGCACCCTGGAAGCCGTCCTGACCGACGTCTCCGGCAAGGGCATGGACGCCGGCTCCCGCGCCCTCCTGCTGTCCGGCGCCTTCGGCGGGCTCCTCGGCTCACTGCCCCCGCACGGCTTCCTGCCCGCCGCCAACGGCTATCTGCTGCGCCAGGACTGGGACGAGGGCTTCGCCACCTCGATCCACCTGGTCCTCGACCTGGAGACCGGCGACTACGAACTCCTCTCGGCGGGCCACCCGCCGGCCCTCCAGCTCCACGCCGGCAGCGGCCAGTGGGAGGAGAAGGCGGCGGAGGGCCCGCTGCTCGGGGTGTACGACGGCGCCGAGTTCGACGCGGTCAAGGGCCATCTCGCCCCCGGTGACGTGCTGATGCTGTTCACCGACGGACTGGTGGAGGCGTCCGACCGGGACATCGCGGAGGGCATCGACCGGCTCACCGGCGAGGCCGACCGCTATGTCAGCACCGGCTTCGAGGGCGCCGCCTGGCATCTGATCGAGGCGTGCGCCAAGGACGTCAACGACGACCGGGCCCTGCTGCTCCTGTCACGGAAGTCCTGAACCGGCGCCGACCGGTTCGGGGAGTGCCGGTTCCGGCCTGCCCGGCAGGAAGCGGGCCAGCCAGTGGGAGCGCCCGGCCGCCAGCGGGGCGAGGACCGCGAGGAGCAGCACGTAGCCCGCGATGAACGGGGAGAGCCGTTCGTCGAGACCGGCGCCCGCCGCCATCGTGGCGAGGATCAGGGCGAACTCGCCGCGCGCCACCAGGGTGGTCGAGATGTTCGCGGTGGCCTGCGGGCCGAAGCCGTACACCCGGGCGGCGGCGATCCCGGCGCACACGTTCATCGCGAGGGTGACCGCGACGGCGGCCAGCACCGGCCAGAGCACGACCGGCAGGTCGCCCGGGTCGATGGAGAGCCCGAAGGCGAAGAAGAAGATCGCGCCGAACGCGTCGCGCAGCGGGTGCACCAGCTTGAGGATGCGCTCGCCCGACGACGTACTGCCGAGCATCAGCCCGACCATGAAGGCGCCGATCGCGTCCGCGACGCCGAACCACTCCGAGATCCCGGCCACCAGGACGGCGGCGCCGAGGAACGAGATCACCAGCAGCTCGTCGTCCTTGGTCCGGATCAGCTTGCCGACGACCCGGGTGCCGAAGCGGGCGGCCAGGGCGAGGAGCAGCAGGAAGCCGAACGCCTTGCCGCCGTCGGTCACCGCCGCGGCGAGACTGTCGGCGCCGGACAGGATGGGCTGGAGGGCCGCCAGATACAGGGCGAGGAAGACGTCCTCCACGACGATGATGCCGAGGATGGGCCGGGTCTCCGGATTGCCGATCCGCCCGAGGTCCACCAGCACCTTGGTGACGATGGCCGACGAGGAGATCCCGAGCACCCCGGCGAGGACCAGCGCCTCCGAGGTGCCCCAGCCGAGCGCGAAGCCGAAGCCGAGCCCGGCGCCGACGTTCAGGGCGAGATAGGTGCCCCCGGCGACCGCCATCTTGCGGCCGCCCGCCTTGAGGTCGTCCAGATGGAATTCCAGGCCCAGGTAGAAGAGGAGCAGCACCAGGCCGAGCGCGGAGAGCATCTCCAGGTCGTGCGGGTCGGCGACGAGGACGATGCCGGGGGTGTGCGGGCCGAGCAGGATTCCGGCCAGGATGAACAGGGGGATCGTGGGCAGTCCGATGCGGCGGCCCGCGCGGGCGAGAACCGCGGCGGCGAGGAAGGCGCCGCCCATGGCGATGAGCGTGTCTGCGTGTCCGATGAGCCCGGCCTTTCGAAGAGTCAAGAGATCGTCAAGGAATGGTCATCGGTTAGTTTACCGAACGATTGACGTTGCAACTCTCCGGACCGGTGTACGGGGGTGCGCCTAGAGTCCTTGCCATGACCGCATCACACGCTCGGCTGACCCTCGCCGAGGTCGAGGCCCTGGCCCGCGAGGCCCACGCCGCCCAGCGGGACAAGGCCGGCCGCCCGTATGTGGAACACCTCGCGGCCGTCGCGGAGGGCGTACGGAGCAGGGGCGGCAGCGACGAGCAGATCGCCGCGGCCTGGCTGCACGACGCCGTGGAGGACGACGCGCTGTCGGCCGAGTGGCTGGCCGGGGCCGCGCTGCCGCAGGCGGTCAAGGACATGGTGCTCGCCGTCACCAAGCGGGCGGGGGACGGGCCGGAGGCGTACACCCGGCGCATCCTGGCCACCCCCGGCGCCCTGCTGGTCAAGGAGGCGGACCTCGCCCACAACGCCGACCCGGCCCGCCTCGCGGTGCTGCAGCCGGCCACCCGTACCCGGCTGACCGCGAAGTATGCGCGGGTACGGGAGCTGCTGGGGCTCACTGCACCGAACACGCCCCCGGAGCGACAGGATTGAGCCAACACCGCCCGCCGGCGCCGCCCGCCAACACCGCCCGATGACACGACGAAGCCCGGCCACCGGGGCCGGGCTTCGTGAAGGGTGCGGAGAGGTCAGATCCTGGCGGCGTCCCGGCGGAACGCCCAGTTCATGTCCGGCTCGGTCACGCAGCGCAGGACGCGCCGCACGGGCGGCGTGCACAGCAGGGTGACGGCGGTGGAGGCGACCACGGTCACGATCACCAGGCCCGCCGGGCCGACCAGCCAGTCGTGGTCGTCGAAGATCCCCGCGTAGTCGGCGCCCTTCACCAGGAAGCCGTGCAGCAGGTAGCCGCAGATGGTGCCGGCGCCGAGCACCGTGAACCACATGTGGCGGCGCGGGACGAGCGCGAGGAACCCGGCCGTCAGCAGCACCGCGCAGCCGAACATCGCCAGGGTCATCACCGCGCCCGACCACCACGGCGCCCCCATGTCCTGGGCGCTGGAGTCCCGCAGGAACCAGCCGAGCTGCATCCGGGGCGCCGCCCAGTACGCGAAGACCAGCGCGCCCGCGAAGAGCGGCAGCGCGAACAGCCGGGCCTCGCGGCGGCGGACCAGCTCGAAGTGCTCGGGCTTCAGCTGGAGTCCGAGCACGAAGAACGGCAGGAACTGAAGGACGCGCGGCAGATCGAGGTCGTCCCCGATGCTGGGCGCGAGCGAGGCGAGAACGGCGATCACGAGCGAAACGGCCAGCGGATGGCGGAGGTTGCGCCAGATCGGGGTGGTGAGCCGCCAGATGAACAGGGCGGCCAGGAACCAGGTCAGGTACCAGGGCTCCAGCAGGCTGACGGCCGCGTCCGGCTGGTCGTTCGCGTACCGCCGGAACAGCGAGTACGCCGTCTCGAACACCACGTACGGCACGGCGACACCGGTGACGAGCCGCTTCACCTTCTTGGGGCTCAGGTCGAACGACCGTGAGAAATAGCCCGAGATGAGGATGAACGCGGGCATGTGGAACGTGTAGACCACCATGTACAGCGCCCGCGCGGTCCGGCTCCCGTCCATGACCGGGACCCAGGAGTGCGCCACCGCGACGAGCACGATGGCGAGGTACTTGGCGTTGTCGAAGAAGGCGTCACGCTGCTTGGCCCCGCCGCTCGGAGCGGGCCGTTCCGCTGCCGGTGAGGGGGCCTCCCGGGTCGCCGTCGGCGCAGCGTGTCTGGGCTCCGCCTCCTCGGTCGCCGGGGGGAGTGTGGCCCTCTGCATTGCGTTCGGAGCGTGGAACATCTCAGGCACCCTAGACGTCTCGATTGCCATCCGTAAAACCGCCGTTGAATAGCGCGTCTTCCCTGCATATCAAATGGCAAACCAACGGAATGTGCCCGTTATGGCCTGTTTAATCCCGATCAAATGGGGCAATCCATCAGGCAGTTGACCGAAGTGAATTACCTCGCGTTCGGCGTCGAATTCCCCTGTGAATGAAGTGTGTGGATACGGAAACGATCACCGTCGCACATTCCCGGAGATCATGCGGCCCCACCGGTGCGGACCCGGTCCGCCCGGCCGGGCGCACAGGGGGCGCAAGGGGCGCAGGATGGCGCGATATCGACAGGTCGATACGTCACCCGGCAACACCCCGGCGGGAGTTGGTGGCACGATGGGGGGCGACGGAGGGTGCAGGGCCGCACATCTCCGGGCCGGCAAGGCGGACCGACCGAGGGTGTGAGCAGTCGTGGCCATTTCGCTGTCTGTGGTGCTTCTGTTGGGGATCGTCCTGGTCGTCATGATCCGGAGCGGTTCCATCAAGGCAGGTCCCGCGATCGTCGCGGCGCTCTTCGGCTTCTTCCTGGCGCCGACGGGCATGGGACCGTCGATCAACCGGTTCATGCACTCGATCATCGACTCCATAGGCCAGATCAACTTCTGAGCCGCCCGGACACGACGCGAAGGGCCCGGTCCACTGGACCGGGCCCTTCGGCGGTTGGAGCGGGCGACGGGAATCGAACCCGCGTAGCTAGTTTGGAAGACTAGGGCTCTACCATTGAGCTACGCCCGCATGCACGGCGCCGCAGGTCACACGGACCGCGGCACGACAAGCATCGTAGCGGGTCGCGGACGCTGTCCGCACACCCCTTGGCGACCCGCCCCGACGACCTGCCGAAAGCGGCCGGTGCGATGTCCCACTGCATGTACCCTACGTGTCGCACCGACGGGGTGTGGCGCAGCTTGGTAGCGCGTCCGCTTTGGGAGCGGAAGGTCGTCGGTTCGAATCCGGCCACCCCGACCACCGGCAAGATCGCGCGGACAAGATCGCGTTGCGGGAGTTCTCCCCCTTGCCGTTACTATGCAAAATGCGTGCCCGTGTGTCTGATGTACCGGGCTCGGTCCGCGAAGCCGCCACCCCGTGCGGCGGAGCAGAACCCCAAGAAGTCAGCCACCAAGGAGACCGAACCGTGAAGAGCGCCGTGGAGACCCTGAACCCGACCCGGGTTCGGCTCAGCATCGAGGTGCCCTTCGAGGAGCTCAAGGACAGCCTCGACGCGGCGTACAAGAAGATCAACCAGCAGGTCACGGTGAAGGGGTTCCGCAAGGGCAAGATCCCCAGCCGGGTCATCGACCAGCGGTTCGGCCGTGGTGCTGTGCTGGAGGAGGCCGTCAACGACGCGCTCCCGAAGTTCTACACCGAGGCCGTCAACGAGGGTGAGCTGAACGTCCTCGGCCAGCCCGAGGTCGACATCACGGAGCTGAAGGACGGCGAGATCCTGGCCTTCACCGCCGAGGTGGACGTGCGCCCCGAGATCGAGATCCCGGACTACTCCGGCATCGAGGTCACCGTCGACGCCATCGACGTCACCGACGAGGAGGTCGAGAAGGCCGTCGAGCAGCTGCGCGGCCGCTTCGCCTCCACCAACCCGGTCGAGCGCGCCGCCGCCGAGGGCGACGTCGTCACGATCGACCTGGAGGCCAAGGTCGACGGCGAGGTGCTGGAGGACGGCGTGGCCGAGGGTGTCTCGTACACCATCGGTTCCGGCGAGCTCCTCGAGGGCATCGACGAGGCCGTGACCGGCCTGGAGGCCGGTGGCGAGGCCACCTTCACCTCGCAGCTGAAGGGCGGCTCCGCCGAGGGCAAGGACGCCGAGGTCACCGTCAAGGTCACCGCCGTCGCCGCCCGTGAGCTTCCCGAGCTGGACGACGACTTCGCCCAGATGGCCAGCGAGTTCGACACGCTGGAGGAGCTGAAGGCCGACAGCCGCAAGCGCCTGGAGAACACCAAGCAGTACGACCAGGCCACCCAGGCCCAGGAGCGCGTCCTGGAGGAGCTGCTGAAGCTCGCCGAGGTCCCGATCCCGGAGAAGCTGCTCGCGGACGAGGTCCAGACCCGCAAGCACAACCTGGAGCACCACCAGCTCGGTCAGATGGGGCTCACCCTCGACAAGTACCTGGAGATCCAGGGCAAGACCGCCGAGGAGTTCGAGGCCGAGACCTCCGAGCAGGCCGTCAAGGGCATCAAGACCCAGTTCATCCTGGACGAGCTCGTCAACAAGGAGAAGCTGAACGTCAACCAGGAGGAGCTGACCGAGCACCTCATGCGGCGTGCGGCCTCCTCCGGCATGAGCCCCGACCAGTTCGCCCAGGCCGTCGTCGAGGGCGGCCAGGTGCCGATGCTCGTCGGCGAGGTCGCCCGCGGCAAGGCGCTCGCCGTCGTGGTCGAGGCCGCCAAGGTCGTCGACACCAACGGCGAGGTCGTCGAGCTGGAGGACGACGAGGACGCGGCGGAGGAGACCACGGAGGCCGAGGCCACCGAGGCCGCCGCCGACTCCGAGGAGAAGACCGGGGCCTGAGCCTCGCGCTGACCCCGTACGACGGGCTCCGGACGCCACCGCGTCCGGAGCCCGTCGTCGTACCGGCGGACGTTTCGCCACAACCCTTGTGCCAGCTGCGGACCTTGCGCTCCCAGCGAACAGTCGCGGAAGCGGGATGGCGTTGTTCCACCTGCGCGTTAGGGTCCATGAAGAGGAAGGGTCGGGTAGTCCCGGCCCACCCGGTACGAAGACGCTGAGACGGCCGGAGCCGTCAGAGACGAGCAGGTGGATACGTGACGAATCTGATGCCCTACGCCGCCGGAGAGCCGTCCCTCGGTGGTGGCCTCGGTGACCAGGTCTACAGCCGGCTGCTCGGCGAGCGCATCATCTTCCTCGGCCAGCAGGTGGACGATGACATCGCCAACAAGATCACCGCGCAGCTGCTCCTCCTTGCGGCCGAGCCGGACAAGGACATCTACCTCTACATCAACAGCCCCGGCGGTTCGGTGACGGCCGGCATGGCGGTCTACGACACCATGCAGTACATCCCGAACGACGTCGTCACCATCGGTATGGGCATGGCGGCCTCGATGGGCCAGTTCCTGCTCACCGGCGGCACCGCCGGCAAGCGCTTCGCGCTCCCGAACACCGACATCCTCATGCACCAGGGATCGGCCGGCATCGGCGGTACGGCCTCGGACATCAAGATCCAGGCCCAGTACCTGCTGCGCACCAAGCAGCGCATGGCGGAGATCACCGCCCGCCACTCCGGCCAGACCGTGGAGACGATCATCCGCGACGGCGACCGCGACCGCTGGTACACCGCGGAGGAGGCCAAGGAGTACGGCCTCATTGACGAGATCATCTCGATCGCGTCGGGCGTTCCGGGCGGCGGCGGCACCGGCGCCTGATCCGGACCCCCGGACAGCGCCCGTACCGCACCGCATCTCTCGTACGCCGAGACACCCAGCCACAGAACGCCACCAGGATGGTGAACACCCACATGAACAACTTCCCCGGCGCCTCCGCGAGCGGCCTCTACACGGGCCCGCAGGTGGACAACCGCTACATCGTCCCGCGCTTCGTGGAGCGCACCTCGCAGGGCGTGCGCGAGTACGACCCGTACGCGAAGCTCTTCGAGGAGCGCGTGATCTTCCTCGGCGTGCAGATCGACGACGCGTCCGCCAACGACGTCATGGCGCAGCTGCTGTGCCTGGAGTCGATGGACCCGGACCGGGACATCTCCATCTACATCAACAGCCCCGGCGGCTCGTTCACCGCGCTCACCGCGATCTACGACACGATGCAGTTCGTGAAGCCGGACATCCAGACGGTCTGCATGGGCCAGGCGGCCTCCGCCGCCGCGGTCCTGCTCGCCGCCGGCACCCCGGGCAAGCGCATGGCGCTGCCGAACGCCCGGGTGCTGATCCACCAGCCGTCCTCGCAGACCGGCCGTGAGCAGCTCTCCGACCTGGAGATCGCGGCCAACGAGATCCTGCGCATGCGGACCCAGCTGGAGGAGCTGCTCGCCAAGCACTCCACCACGCCGATCGAGAAGATCCGCGACGACATCGAGCGCGACAAGATCCTCACCGCCGAGGACTCCCTGGCCTACGGCCTTGTCGACCAGATCGTGTCGACCCGCAAGAGCGCGGCCGGCGCGCTCGCCTGACGTGCGTCGTCACCCCTTGGCGCGGTTGCGGCACCCGGCTCCGGCCGTGTGAACCGTGCCAAGGGGGGCCCGAATGGGGGCCAGGCAAGGTACCGTCGGATAGAGGCACAGGAGCCGCTGAACCAGGCGTCTCCCAGGCGAAGGGGAAGCACCTCGTGGCACGCATCGGTGATGGCGGCGACCTGCTCAAGTGCTCGTTCTGCGGAAAGAGCCAGAAGCAGGTGAAGAAGCTCATCGCGGGTCCCGGTGTGTACATCTGCGACGAGTGCATCGATCTCTGCAACGAGATCATCGAGGAGGAGCTCGCCGAGACGAGCGAGGTCCGCTGGGAAGAGCTTCCCAAGCCCCGTGAGATCTACGAGTTCCTCGAGGGGTACGTCGTCGGGCAGGAGCCCGCGAAGAAGGCCCTCTCGGTCGCTGTGTACAACCACTACAAGCGGGTCCAGGCCGGCGAGAACGGCGGCGGGGCGGGCCGCGACGACGCGATCGAGCTCGCCAAGTCCAACATCCTGCTGCTGGGCCCCACGGGCTCCGGCAAGACGCTGCTCGCGCAGACGCTGGCCCGCATGCTCAACGTCCCGTTCGCCATCGCGGACGCGACGGCGCTGACGGAGGCCGGCTATGTCGGCGAGGACGTCGAGAACATCCTGCTGAAGCTGATCCAGGCCGCCGACTACGACGTCAAGAAGGCCGAGACCGGGATCATCTACATCGACGAGATCGACAAGGTCGCCCGCAAGAGCGAGAACCCGTCGATCACGCGTGACGTCTCCGGCGAGGGCGTCCAGCAGGCCCTGCTGAAGATCCTGGAGGGCACCACCGCCTCCGTGCCGCCGCAGGGCGGCCGCAAGCACCCGCACCAGGAGTTCATCCAGATCGACACGACGAACGTCCTGTTCATCGTGGGCGGCGCCTTCTCCGGCCTGGAGAAGATCATCGAATCCCGGGCCGGCGCCAAGGGCATCGGCTTCGGCGCCACGATCCGCTCCAAGCGGGAGATCCAGGCCAGCGACCAGTTCCAGGAGGTCATGCCGGAGGACCTGGTGAAGTTCGGGATGATCCCGGAGTTCATCGGCCGCCTCCCCGTGCTGACCTCGGTCCACAACCTGGACCGCGAGGCCCTGCTCCAGATCCTCATCGAGCCGCGCAACGCCCTGGTCAAGCAGTACCAGCGGCTGTTCGAACTCGACGGCGTGGAGCTGGACTTCGAGCGCGAGGCGCTGGAGGCCATCGCCGACCAGGCGATCCTGCGCCAGACCGGCGCGCGCGGCCTGCGCGCGATCATGGAGGAGGTCCTCCAGTCGGTGATGTACGAGGTCCCGTCCCGCAAGGACGTCGCCCGCGTGGTCATCACCGCCGACGTGGTCCGCAACAACGTCAACCCGACGCTGGTCCCGCGCGAGCCGCGCACGATCGGCAAGGGCGACGAGGGCCGCCACGAGAAGTCCGCGTAACGCGGTGCGGTAGACGCACGTACGCGAAGGGGCGCCCGGCCGGAGGAACCGGCGGGGCGCCCCTTCGCGCTGCCGCGGGTCAGAGCTTGGTGCGGGAGCTGTTGTAGAGCTTGGCGGCGAGGTCGGCGACATCCTCGGTCGGCATGCTCTTGTTGGTCATGGCCGCGCCGAGGTCGACGGCGAAGACGATGCCGACGGTGCTGTAGTCCGTCCAGATGCAGACGGGGGTGTTGAACTCCTTCGGGCCCTGCTGCACCGAGCCGTCGGACTTCTTGTTGACCGACTTGATGACCTGGCACTTCATCAGGGCGCCGTCGAAGCCCTCGGGGGAGAAGCTCTCGGGCGAGCCGACGAGGGAGGTCTCGCTGTCGTCCTCGCCCTGGTCCTTGCTCATCTCCTCCTTGGCGCTCGCGAAGGCCGCGTCCAGCGTCTTCTCCGGGTCGTCGACCTGGCCCCAGACGCCCTTCAGCATGAGCATCTTCGCGGTGAGCGGGTTCTTCTCGATGTCCCCGCTGCCGTAGACGGCGCTGGCCTCGACGGGCGACTTGACGCCCATCGCCTCGGTCTCGGTCTTGTCCTTGCCGGTCAGCGGACCGGTCTTGTTGTCCGAGTCGGTCTTGTCCTGCTTGTACTCGCCCACCGACTCCGGGGGCGTCAGCTTGTAGCCCTTGGTGGAGGACGCGACGGAGCTGCTGCCGCCGCCCGAGGTGAAGTAGTAGACGCCGCCCGCGACGACCGCCAGTGCCACGACCGCCGACGCCACGATCAGGCCCGTCTTCTTCTTCTGCGGGGCCGGCGGCGGGAAGCCCGGCTGCTGCCCGTAGGCCGGCTGGCCGCCGTACGGCGGGGTGGGCGGCTGCTGGCCGTACGGGCCGGGCTGCTGCGCCTGCGGGTAGCCGTAACCCGGCTGGGGCTGCTGCTGGGGCGGGACGCCCTGGGGGGCCTGCTGCGGGTAGCCGTAGCCGGGCTGCCCCTGCGGCTGGCCCTGCGGCGGACCGCCGTAGGGGCCCGGCTGCTGGCCGTACGGTCCGGGCTGGCCCTGCGGCGGCTGGCCACCGTACGGACCCGGCTGGTTGTAGCTCATCTGCGGTGTCCCCTGTTCGTGATACTTACGCGTTGCGAACATCCTGACGGAAGGCCCGCGCGCGCGGACCACCGGGAGGCACACCGTTACGGAACAAACCGGTTTCGGGGCACTCCTGTGACGGCTCTAAACTGTCCGCGTGACCGAGAACCCAGCGCAGCAGCCAGCCAGCAACCCCGAACTGCCGACCCAGTACACACCGGCCGAGGTAGAGGGGAAGCTGTACGAGCGCTGGGTAGAACGCGGGTACTTCGAGGCGGACGCCAAGAGCGACAAGCCGCCGTTCACGATCGTCATCCCGCCGCCCAACGTCACCGGCTCCCTCCACCTGGGCCACGCCTTCGAGCACACGCTGATCGACGCCCTCGTCCGCCGCAAGCGCATGCAGGGCTTCGAGGCGCTGTACCAGCCGGGCATGGACCACGCCGGCATCGCCACCCAGAACAAGGTCGAGCAGCAGCTCGCCGAAGAGGGCAAGTCCCGGCACGACATCGGCCGTGAGGCCTTCGTCGCCAAGAGCTGGCAGTGGAAGGAGGAGTACGGCGGCCGGATCCTCGCCAGCTGCGACGCCTCGGTGCCGGTCTGGACTGGTCGCGCGAGCGCTTCACCATGGACGAGGGCCTGTCCGGGGCGGTTCAGACGATCTTCAAGAACCTGTACGACGACGGGCTGATCTACCGCGCCGAGCGCATCATCAACTGGTGCCCGCGCTGTCTGATGGCGATCTCCGACATCGAGGTCGACTACTAGGACGACGCAGGGGCTCGACCGCTTCGAGGCCCGGTCCGCCATGACGAGCACGGCAAGAAGATGTCGAAGTCCTTCGGCAACGTCGTCAACCCGCTGGACTGGATGGACAAGTACGGCTCCGACGCGCTGCGCTTCACGCTCGCGCGCGGCGCCAACCCGGGCACCGACGTCCCGATCGGCGAGGACTGGGTCCAGGGCTCCGCCAAGTTCTCCAACAAGATCTGGAACGCGACCCGCTTCGCCCTGATGAACGGGGCGACGATCGAGGGCGAGCTGCCGTCCGCCGACGAGATGTCGGTCACCGACCGCTGGATCCTCTCCCGCCTGAACAAGACGGTCGCGGAAGTCGACGCGTACTACGAGGACTTCCAGTTCTCCAAGCTCAGCGAGGCGCTGCGGCACTTCGCCTGGGACGAGGTCTTCGACTGGTACGTCGAGCTGTCCAAGACCACGTTCTTCGGCGGCGGCCGCCCGGCCGAGGTCTCCGGCCGGGTCCTGGGCGAGGTCCTCGACGTGATGCTGCGCCTGCTGCACCCCGTCGTCCCCTTCGTCACCGACACCCTGTGGACCGCGCTCACCGGCCGCGAGTCGGTCGTCATCGCGGACTGGCCCAAGGACTCCGGCTTCCGCGACGACGCCGCCGAGCAGGAGATCGAGCTCGTCCAGCAGGTCGTCACCGAGGTCCGCCGCTTCCGCTCCGACCAGGGCCTCCAGCCCGGCCAGAAGGTCCCGGCCGAGCTGACCCTGACCGGCACGCCGCTCGCCCCGCACGAGACGGCCATGCGGCAGCTGCTCCGGCTCCAGCCGGCCGGGGACGGCTTCCACGCCACCGCCTCGCTGCCCGTCGCCGGGGCGACCGTCGCGCTGGACCTGTCGGGCACGATCGACGTGGACGCCGAGCGCAAGCGGCTGACGAAGGACCTGGAGGCGGCCCGCAAGGAGAAGGCCCAGGCCGAGGGCAAGCTCGGCAACGAGGCGTTCCTCGCCAAGGCCCCGGACAACGTGGTCGACAAGATCCGCGGTCGGCTCACCAAGGCCGAGGCCGACATCGAGCGGATCGGCGGCCAGCTGGCGGCCCTGCCGCAGAGCTGAGCGGCCACCCGGAGCCCCCGTACCCCTCACCCGAGGGGCGCGGGGGCTCCGGCGTGTCCGGCCCCCGGGCGGCTGCGCGCGATGTCCGCGGCCATCCGTAGACTGGGGCCCGTGAGTGAGCCCCGCCCCGACCGGCCCGACGCGTCCGACCCCGACGACACCTTCGCGGAGATCGTGGACGAAGCGACCCAGCGCGACCCCGACCTGGCGGTGATCGAGGCCGGCAGCCGCACGCTGCGCGCCGCCTCCGGGCCGCCCCGCGCCGAGGAGCTGCCCGCCCGCCCCGCCGACCCCGAGGTCGACAAGGCGCTGCGCGCGGTGGAGCAGGAGCTCGCGGGCCGCTGGGGCGAGACCAAGCTGGAGCCGTCCGTCACGCGGATCGCCGCCCTGATGGACGTGCTCGGCGAGCCGCAGCGCGCGTACCCCTCGATCCACATCACCGGCACCAACGGCAAGACGAGCACCGCCCGCATGATCGAGGCCCTGCTCGGCGCCTTCGACCTGCGCACCGGGCGCTACACCTCGCCGCACGTCCAGTCGATCACCGAGCGGATCAGCCTGGACGGCGCCCCGGTGGACCCGGAGCGGTTCATCTCCACGTACGAGGACGTCAAGCCGTACGTCGAGATGGTCGACGCCCAGCAGCCCTACCGGCTCTCCTTCTTCGAGGTGCTGACCGGCATGGCGTACGCGGCCTTCGCCGACGCGCCCGTCGACGTCGCCGTGGTCGAGGTCGGCATGGGCGGCACCTGGGACGCGACCAACGTGATCGACGCCTCGGTCGCCGTCGTCACCCCCATCTCGCTGGACCACACCGACCGCCTGGGCAACACGCCGGGCGAGATCGCGACCGAGAAGTCCGGGATCATCAAGCAGGGCGCCACGGTCATCCTGGCCCAGCAGCCCGTCGACGCCGCCCAGGTCATGCTGAAGAAGGCCGTCGAGGTCGACGCCACCGTGGCCCGCGAGGGCATGGAGTTCGGCGTGGTCTCCCGGGAGATCGCGGTCGGCGGCCAGCTGCTGACCCTGCGCGGCCTCGGCGGCGAGTACGACAACATCTTCCTTCCGCTGTACGGCGCCCACCAGGCGCACAACGCGGTGGTGGCGCTCTGCGCCGTCGAGGCGTTCTTCGGCGTCGGCGCCGAGCAGCCCGGCGCGCTGGACGCCGACATCGTGCGCGCCGCGTTCGCCTCGGTTATCTCGCCCGGCCGCCTCGAAGTCGTCCGCTCCAGCCCGACCGTCGTCCTGGACGCCGCGCACAACCCGGCGGGCGCCCGCGCCACGGCCGAGGGCCTGTCCGAGGCGTTCGGCTTCTCCCGGCTGATCGGGGTGGTCGGCGCCAGCGGCGACAAGGACGTGCGGGGGCTCCTGGAAGCCTTCGAGCCGATCTTCGCCGAGGTCGTCGTCACCCAGAACTCCACCGAGCGCGCCATGGACGCCGACGCCCTCGCGGCCGTCGCCGTCGAGGTCTTCGGCCACGACCGGGTGCAGGTCGAACCCCGGCTCGACGACGCGCTGGAGGCGGCGATCACCCTCGCCGAGGAAGAGGACGAGTACGCGGGCGCCGGTGTCCTGGTGACCGGTTCCGTGATCACGGTCGGCGAGGCCCGGCTGCTCCTGGGAAGGCGCTGACCATGCGCATGCTCTGTGCGTCCACCCTGATCGGCGAGTTCTTCGTGATCGGGTTCGCCGGACTCGTCGCGATGAAGTCCGACGACCTGTCGAACGCCACGGTCTGGACGGTGTGCGGCATCGGGATGCTCCTCTCCGTGCTGCTCTGCGGCATGCTCACCCGGCCGGGCGGCGTCCAGCTCGGCTGGGCCCTCCAGGTCGCGCTGGTCGCGAGCGGCTTCGTGATCCCGGTGATGTTCATCCTGGGCGTCGCCTTCGGCGCGCTGTGGTGGGCCTCGGTGCACTACGGGCGCCGGATCGACGAGGTGAAGGCCCGCTGGGCGGCCCAGGCCGAGGCGGAGACCCCCGCGGCGGGCTGACCGCCCCACCACGGCAAACCCGGCGGCGGGCGACGCGCCGGGCCCCTGTAATGTCGCCTCACCGCACCCGTATGCCTGCAAGGAGCCGCACATGACCCAGCGCACCCTCGTTCTTCTCAAGCCCGACGCCGTCCGTCGCGGTCTGGTCGGCGAGATCGTCGGCCGCATCGAGCGCAAGGCCGACTGGAAGATCACGGCGCTGGAGCTGCGTACCCTGGACCGCGCCACGCTGGAGCAGCACTACGCCGAGCACGTCGGCCGCCCCTTCTACGAGCCGCTGGTCGAGTTCATGCAGTCGGGTCCGATCGTCGCCCTGGTGGCCGAAGGGGAGCGGGTCATCGAGGGCGTCCGCGCCCTGGCCGGCCCCACCGACCCGATCGCCGCCGCGCCCGGCTCGATCCGCGGTGACTTCGGCACGATCACCCGGGAGAACCTCATCCACGCCTCGGACTCCGAGGAGTCCGCGGAGCGGGAAATGAAGCTGTTCTTCCCCGGACTTTCCTGAGCCGGGATCAGCCGAACAGCGCTCGCGACCTGGGGCGACCGAATTAATTCGGTCGCCCTTCGGCATAGGGTGTCCGATCGCGGGAACGCATCGTCCCGACGTAACGTCACCATGAGTGGAACGGCCACCCGTTCTGCCCAGCAAGGCGGCGTACCCTCGCGCTGTGTCGGCACATCCGGCACTACGATGGAACCTTCCACGCCCGCAGCGCCCATCCTGCCTACCAAAACAAGCCATTACGGCTTTTACCTGGGAGGCCCGACGCATCCTCATGGGGAACAAGGGGAACTCAATGTCGTTCATCGGCCGTGACATGGCTATCGACCTCGGGACTGCCAACACGCTGGTGTACGTCAGGGGGCGCGGCATCGTTCTGAACGAGCCGTCCGTCGTGGCCATCAACACCAACACCGGCGGAATTCTGGCGGTCGGCGCCGAGGCCAAGAAGATGATCGGCCGTACGCCTGGCAACATCGTCGCCGTACGGCCCCTGAAGGACGGCGTGATCGCCGACTTCGAGATCACGGAGCGGATGCTCCGCTACTTCATCCTGAAGATCCACAAGCGCCGCTACCTGGCCCGCCCCCGGGTCGTCGTCTGCGTGCCCTCCGGCATCACCGGGGTCGAGCGACGCGCCGTCATCGAGGCGTCGACGCAGGCCGGCGCCCGCCAGGTGCACATCATCGAGGAGCCCATGGCGGCGGCCATCGGCTCGGGCCTCCCGGTCCACGAGGCCACCGGCAACATGGTGGTCGACATCGGTGGCGGCACCACCGAGGTCGCGGTGATCTCGCTCGGCGGGATCGTCACCGCCCAGTCCATCCGGGTCGCCGGTGACGAGCTGGACAACGCGATCATCCAGCACATCAAGAAGGAGTACTCGCTCCTCCTGGGTGAGCGCACCGCCGAACAGATCAAGATCACCATCGGCTCGGCGTACGACCTGGAGAAGGACGAGCACACCGAGATCCGCGGCCGCGACCTGGTCTCGGGCCTGCCCAAGACCGTCGTCATCTCGGCCGGCGAGGTCCGCAAGGCCATCGAGGAGCCGGTCAACGCGATCGTGGACGCGGTCAAGACGACGCTCGACAAGTGCCCGCCGGAGCTGTCCGGCGACGTCATGGACCGCGGCATCGTCCTCACCGGCGGCGGCGCGCTGCTGCGCGGCCTGGACGAGCGGCTGCGCAACGAGACGGGCATGCCGATCCACATCGCCGAGGACCCGCTGGACTCGGTGGCGCTCGGCTCCGGCAAGTGCGTCGAGGAGTTCGAGGCGCTCCAGCAGGTCCTGGACGCCCAGCCCCGACGGTAGTAACCCCACGGCCCTCCGCGCGGACGCTGCCGCTCCGCGCGGGGGACCGCCGACATACAGGCACGATCATTCCTACGAGGAAGGCACGGCCGCCGCACTGTGAGGGACACACGAGAGAGCCGGCTGCTCCTGGTGCTGCTGATCGCCATCGCGTTCGCGCTGATCACGGTGGACATCCGCGGCGGTGAGGCGTCACCGGTGGACGGCGCCCGGCAGGCCGCCGCCACGGTCTTCGGACCCGTGGAGAACGGCGTGGCGTCGGCGGTCGACCCGGTGGGCAACGCCATAGGGGCGGTCCGCGCCTCCGGCGCCCGCCACGACAAGATCGCCGCGCTGGAGAAGCAGAACGCCGAGCTGAAGGCGAAGCTCGGCAGCGACGACCGCAACCGCAGCCGGGTCCGCCAGCTGGACGACATGCTGAAGAAGTCGGCCACCGGCCAGTACGGCATCGCCGCCGCCGAGGTCATCGCCATAGGAGCGGCCCAGGGCTTCTCCTGGACGGTCACCATCGACGCGGGCACCAAGGACGGCGTCAAGCGCGACATGACCGTCATCAACGGGGACGGGCTCGTCGGCCGCGTCACCACCGTCGGCCCGGACACCGCGACGGTGCTCCTCGCCAACGACCCCGACTTCACCGTCGGCACCCGGATGGAGTCCACCGACGAGCTGGGCTTCGCCACCGGCCAGGGCTCCCGACCGCTGGCGGTGCAGTTCCTGAACGGCAAGGCCAAGGTCAAGAAGGGCGACCGGCTCGTCACCTTCGGCTCCAGCAAGGACAAGCCGTTCGTGCCCGGCGTCCCGGTCGGCGAGGTCGTCCGCGTCGACCCCTCGGGCGGCGACCTCACCCGGACCGTCTACGTCCGCCCGTACGTCTCCTTCACCAAGCTCGACATCGTCGGCATCGTCGTCCAGGCCCCCGGGCGGACCCCCGCGACTCGGTCCTGCCGAAGAAGCCGAAGGCGCCCGCCAAGCCGAAGCCCACGCCGACCGTCACCGTCACCATCTCGCCCAACGGCGACATCGTGGACACCGAGGGCAACGTGGTCGGCAACATCCACGAGAGCCCCAGCCCGGACCCCAGCGGGAACGCCACTCCGAACGCCGACAACGCGGTCAACGAACAGAGGTAGAGCTGATCCCCATGCACGTCAACCGGACCCTGCTCTCCATCGTTCTGGTCGTCTTCGCCCTCGTCGTCCAGGTCTCCGTGCTCGCCCGCCTCCAGCTCCCCGGCGCCGTGCCCGACCTGCTGCTCATGGTCGTCCTCGGCCTGGCCTTCGTGTACGGGCACGTCAGCGGCGCCCTCATCGGCTTCGGGGCCGGCCTCCTCGCGGACCTGGCGCCCCCGGCCGACCACGCCGCCGGGCGCTACGCCCTCGTCCTCTGCGTCATCGGCTACCTCGCGGGCCTGGCCCGGCCGGAGAACGGCCAGCTGAAGTCCGCGTTCCTGCCGATGGCCGTGGTCGTCGCGGCGGCGATCGGCTCGACCCTGCTGTACGCGGGCGTCGGCGCCCTCGTCGGCGACACGGCGGCCCGCCACGTCGGCCTGGGCAGCCTGCTGTTCACGGCCGCGGTGTACGACCTCCTCCTGGCGCCGTTCACCGTGCCGCTGATCATGGCGCTCGCCAGACGCACCGTGAACGACCCCGTCACCGAGTCCTCCTCGGGGCGCGGCGATGTGGCGGCCGGCTGGCTGGCGGCCGGGACCGGGCTGCGGATCGGCAGCCAGCGCGGCGGACTGCGCGTGAAGGCGGCCCGCAACCGGGCGGCACGCGCCGGACGGATCAAGGGAGTCAAGCGACTGTGAGGCAGCACCACGCCGGGCCCCGCCCCGGACCACCACCGGGGGCGCCCCGTGAGCAACATCCCCGAGACGGGCCGCACCCAGCGCGTCCAGATCCGGCTGATCGTCATCCAGGTCCTCGTCTTCTCGCTGCTCCTCACCCTCGGCGGCCGCCTCTGGTACCTCCAGATCCGCAACGGCCAGGAGTACTCGGACGAGGCGAAGAACAACCACGTCCAGCAGGTCGTCCAGCCCGCCGCCCGCGGCTCCATCCTCGACGCGCGGGGCGTCCCGCTCGCCGACAACGAGACCCGCCTCGTGGTCTCCGCCAGCCGCACCGAGCTGATGAAGATGGACGACGACGGCAAGGCCGTGCTGACCCGGCTCGCCGGCGTGCTCGACATGAAGCCGAAGGACGTCTTCGACAAGGTCCGGCTCTGCGACGCCAAGACCCCGCAGCCCTGCTGGAACGGTTCGCCCTACCAGCCGATCCCGGTCACCGACGAGGCCACCACCCAGCAGGCCCTGACGATCCGCGAGCGCGCCGAGGACTTCCCCGGCATCACCGCGGAGCCCACCGCCGTCCGCCGCTACCCGGCGCCCGGCAAGGCCAACACCGCCCAGGTCCTCGGCTACCTCTCGCCCGTCACGGACGAGGAGATCACCAAGGCGCAGGACAGCGACTCGCCGTATCTGCGCTCCGACATGGTCGGCCGCTCCGGCCTGGAGCGCACGTACGACAAGGAACTGCGCGGCAAGGCCGGCGTCACCCGCTACGAGGTCGACAACCTGGGCCGGGTCATCGGCCAGGCCAAGAACGACGAGGCGGAGGCCGGCGCCAGCGTCGTCACCTCGATCGACGCCCGCGTCCAGGCCGTCGCCGAGTACGAGCTGAACGACGCCATGAAGAAGGCCCGCCTGGAGTTCGACACCAACACCGGTGAGAACTACAAGGCGGACTCCGGGGCCGTCGTCGTCATGGAGGCCAAGACCGGCCGGGTCGTCGCCATGGCGTCCCTGCCCAACTACGACCCGAACTCCTGGGTCGGCGGCATCTCCGCGAAGGACTACGCCAAGCTCACCGGCAAGAAGTCCAACTTCCCGCTGCTGAACCGGGCCATCCAGGGCCAGGCCGCCCCCGGCTCGATCTTCAAGGTCATCTCCTCGACCGCCGCGGTCAACGCCGGATACCCCTTCGACGGCCACTACCCCTGCCCCAGCTCGTACTCCATCGGCGGGCAGACCTTCAAGAACTTCGAGTCCCAGGGCTACGGCGACATCACCATCGGCCGCGCCCTGGAGGTCTCCTGCGACACCGTGTACTACGGCATCGCGCACAAGGAGTGGGCGAAGGACGGCGGCAACAACCCCAAGAAGCACCCCAAGGACTGGTTCTACAAGACCGCCCACCAGTTCGGCCTGGGCAAGGAGACCGGCATCGACCTCCCCAACGAGGTCAGCGGCCGCGTCCCGGACCGCGAGTGGAAGAAGAACTTCGCCAAGGCCAACCACGACGCCTGGTGCAAGCAGGGCAAGAAGGACGGCACGTACGTCGAGAAGATCGCCTACGAGAACTGCCTCGAAGGCGACAAGATGCGCGCCGGTGACTCCGTCAACTACTCCATCGGCCAGGGCGACACCCTCGTCACCCCGATCCAGATGGCCACCATCTACGCGGCCATCTCCAACGGCGGCACGCTCTACGACCCCACCGTCGGCAAGGCGATCGTCAGCGGCGACGGCAGGACCGTCCAGGAGATCGAGCCCAAGTCGCACGGCAAGCTGCCCTTCACCAAGAAGACGCGCAACGAGATAGACGAAGCCCTCGCGGGTGTCGCCACCCGCGGTTCGGCCGCCTGGCGATTCGGCGGCTGGCCGCAGGACAAGATCCCGATGCACGCCAAGACGGGTACCGCCGAGGTCTACGGCAAGCAGACGACCTCCTGGTTCGCCACGTACACCAAGGACTACTCGATCGTCATGACGATCTCTCAGGGCGGTACGGGTTCCGGCGCGTCCGGGCCCGCCGTCCGCAACATCTACAACGCGCTGTACGGACTCGACGCCACCGGCAAGCAGGACCTCAAGAAGGCCCTCCTGCCGACGCCGCAGAAGGGGCTGCCGAAGATCCAGACGGACGGCACCATCGACGCGCCGACGGTCAAGCCGTACAACCCCGCCTCCGAGAAGCCGGCCGCCGAGCAGACGCTCGCCGCGGTGCTGGGGAGGCGCGACTGATGGCCGGATTCTCCGTCCCGCGCTACGGCCCCGAGCGCTCCGGCTGGGGCCGGCTCATGGCCCGCGACTCCGTCGTGCGCCGCCTCGACTGGCCGCTCCTCGGCTCGGCGGTCGCGCTCTCCTTCATCGGCTCGCTGCTGGTCTGGTCGGCGACCCGGGGACGCGACTCGCTGACCCACGGCGACCCGTACTACTTCCTCCTCCGGCACGCGCTCAACACCGGCATCGGCATGGCGCTGATGATCGGCACGATCTGGCTCGGCCACCGCACCCTGCGCGGCGCGGTCCCGATCCTCTACGGCATCTCGGTGGTCCTCGTCCTGGCGGTCCTCACCCCGCTGGGCGCCACCGTCAACGGCGCCCACGCCTGGATCCTGCTGCCCGGCGGCTTCTCCATCCAGCCGTCCGAGTTCACCAAGATCACCATCATCCTGGGCATGGCGATGCTGCTCGCCGCCCGCGTCGACGCCGGGGACCAGGTCCACCCCGACCACCGGACCGTCGCCAAGGCCCTCGGCCTCGCGGCGCTCCCCATGATCATCGTCATGGGGATGCCGGACCTCGGCTCCGTGATGGTCATGGTCGTCATCGTGCTCGGGGTGCTGCTGGCCTCCGGCGCCTCCAACCGCTGGGTCTTCGGGCTCCTCGGCGCGGGCGTGGCCGGGGCGGTCGCCATCTGGCAGCTCGGACTGCTGGACGACTACCAGATCGCCCGCTTCGCCGCCTTCGCCAACCCGGCGCTCGACCCGGCCGGGGTCGGCTACAACACCAACCAGGCCCGCATCGCGATCGGCTCCGGCGGCCTGCACGGCACCGGCCTCTTCCAGGGCACCCAGACCACCGGGCAGTTCGTCCCCGAGCAGCAGACCGACTTCGTCTTCACGGTCGCCGGCGAGGAGCTGGGCTTCCTCGGCGCCGGGCTCATCCTCGTCCTGCTCGGCGTCGTCCTGTGGCGCGCCTGCCGCATCGCCCGCGAGACCACCGAGCTGTACGGCACGGTGGTCGCCGCCGGGATCATCGCCTGGTTCGCCTTCCAGTCCTTCGAGAACATCGGCATGACGCTCGGCATCATGCCGGTCGCCGGACTCCCGCTGCCGTTCGTCTCCTACGGCGGCTCCTCGATGTTCGCCGTCTGGGTGGCCATCGGCCTGCTCCAGTCGATCCGGGTGCAACGGCCGATAACGGCCTGAGCGGTTTCCCGGAAGCGCGTTAGGTTCGTTGCATGGCGGACTTCAAGCGCGAGATCGAGCGGAAGTACGAAGCCACCGACGCCACCCGGCTGCCCGACCTGGGCCGGGTGGCCGGGGTCGGGTCCGTGGCGCACGAGGGCGCCATGGAGCTGGACGCCGTCTACTACGACACCGACGACCTGCGCCTCGCCGCCGGAAACGTCACCCTGCGCCGCCGCACCGGGGGCTCCGACGCCGGCTGGCACCTGAAGCTCCCCGTCGCCGAGGGCGTCCGCGACGAGATCCGGGCCCCGCTCTCCGACCGCGTGCCGGCCCGCCTCACCGCCCTGATCCGCTCCCGGGTCCTGGACGCCCCCGTCGTCCCCGTCGTCCGGCTGGTCTCCGTCCGCGACGTCCACGTACTCCTGGACGGCGACGGCGCCCCGCTGGCCGAGCTGAGTGTGGACGAGGTCCTCGCCGAGCGGCTGCACGGCGGCGACCGCACCGCCGCCTGGACCGAGATCGAGGCCGAGCTCGCCGACGACGGCGACCCCGCCTTCCTCGACACCGTCGGCCGCGCGCTGGAGGAGGCGGGCATCCGGCCCTCCACCGCCCCCTCCAAGCTGGCCCGCGCGCTGACGGAGACGGGACCGGATGCCACCCGCCCCCGGGAGGACGAACCGCGCACCGCCGGTGACCACGTCCTGCGCTACGTACGCCGCCAGGCCGAGGCGATCGTGGCGCTCGACCCGGCCGTGCGGCGGGGGTGCCGGACTCCGTGCACAAGATGCGCGTCGCCACCCGCCGGCTGCGCAGCGCCCTGCGTACGTACCGCCGGGTCCTGGACCCCGAGGCCACCCGCCCCCTGGGCGCCGAGCTGAAGTGGCTCGCGGGGGAGCTGGGGGTCGACCGGGACCAGGAGGTCCTGGACGCCCGGCTGCGCGCCCGGCTCGCCGAGCTGCCCCGGCCGCTGGTCATCGGGCCGGCCCGGGCGCGGCTGCGGCTCCGGTCGGCGGCGGAACGCGGCGGTTCACTCCGGCGTACCACCGCCGTGCTGGACTCCGCGCGCCATCTGGACCTGCTGCGCGCCCTGGAGGCGCTGCTCGCCGCCCCGCCGCTGCTGCCCGGGGCCGCCGCGGAGCCGGGCGACGAGCTGGTCCGCGCGGTCCGCAAGGACCACAAGCGCCTCGCCGGACGCGTGGCGCACGCCCTGGAGCTGGAGCCGGGGGCGGACCGGGACGCGGCGCTGCACAGCGCCCGCAAGGCCGCGAAGAGGGCCCGGTACGCGGCGGAGGCCGCCCGCCCCGCCCTGGGGAAACCCGCGAAGAAGGCGGCCAAGCGGCTCAAGGCCGTACAGAGCCTCCTCGGCGACCACCAGGACGGCGTCGTCGCCCGCGAGACCCTGCGCGCCCTCGCCGTACAGGCGCACGCGGCGGGGGAGCCGTCGTTCACCTGGGGACTGGTGTACGGACGCGAGGAGGCGGCCGCCGCCGCGACCGAGCGCGAGCTGCCCGGCGTGTGGCACCGGGCGCACCGGGCCCGGATCCGGCGGTCCGCCGGAGGCTGAGCAGCGAGGTACGCTGGATGGTCACCCCTGCCGGCTCTCGAAAGTTCGCGATGTCTGTCGATTCGGTCTTCCCACAGCTCGAAGCTCTGCTCCCGCATGTGCAGAAGCCCATCCAGTACGTCGGCGGTGAGCTGAACTCCACCGTCAAGCCGTGGGACGAGTGCGACGTCCGCTGGGCGCTGATGTACCCGGACGCGTACGAGGTCGGGCTGCCCAACCAGGGCGTCATGATCCTGTACGAGGTACTCAACGAGCGCCAGGGCGTCCTCGCCGAGCGCACCTACAGCGTCTGGCCGGACCTCGAAGCGCTGATGCGCGAGCACCGGGTGCCGCAGTTCACCGTGGACAGCCACCGCCCGGTCAAGGCGTTCGACGTCTTCGGGCTCAGCTTCTCCACCGAGCTGGGCTACACCAATATGCTCACCGCCCTGGACCTGGCCGGCATTCCGCTGGCCGCCGAGGACCGGGGCATCGACGACCCGATCGTGCTCGCGGGCGGCCACGCCGCGTTCAACCCGGAGCCGATCGCGGAGTTCATCGACTGCGCGGTCATCGGCGACGGCGAGCAGGCGGTCCTGGAGATCACCGAGATCGTCCGCGCCTGGAAGGCCGAGGGCCGCCCCGGGGGCCGCGAGGAGGTCCTGTTCCGCCTGGCGAGGACCGGCGGCGTGTACGTCCCCGGCTTCTACGACGTGGAGTACCTCCCGGACGGCCGTATCGGCCGCGTCGTACCGAACAAGTCGGGCGTGCCGTGGCGGGTGTCCAAGCACACCGTCATGGACCTGGACGAGTGGCCCTACCCCAAGCAGCCGCTGGTCCCGCTCGCCGAGACCGTCCACGAGCGGATGTCCGTGGAGATCTTCCGCGGCTGCACCCGCGGCTGCCGTTTCTGCCAGGCCGGCATGATCACGCGCCCCGTGCGGGAGCGAAGCATCACCGGCATCGGCGAGATGGTGGAGAAGGGCCTCAAGGCGACCGGCTTCGAGGAGGTGGGCCTGCTCTCGCTGTCCTCCGCCGACCACACCGAGATCGGTGAGATCGCCAAGGGCCTCGCGGACCGCTACACCGAGGACAAGATCGGCCTCTCGCTGCCGTCCACCCGCGTCGACGCGTTCAACGTGGACCTGGCCAACGAGCTGACCCGCAACGGCCGCCGCTCCGGTCTCACCTTCGCCCCCGAGGGCGGCTCCGAGCGCATGCGCAAGGTCATCAACAAGATGGTCTCGGAGGAGGACCTGATCCGCACGGTCGCCACCGCGTACGGCAACGGCTGGCGCCAGGTGAAGCTGTACTTCATGTGCGGGCTGCCCACCGAGACCGACGAGGACGTCCTCCAGATCGGCGACATGGCGGTCAACGTGATCGCCAAGGGCCGCGAGGTCTCCGGCCAGAACGACATCCGCTGCACGGTCTCCATCGGCGGCTTCGTACCCAAGCCGCACACCCCGTTCCAGTGGGCGCCGCAGCTCTCCGCCGAGGAGACCGACGCCCGGCTCGGCAAGCTCCGGGACAAGATCCGCGGCGACAAGAAGTACGGCCGCTCGATCGGTTTCCGCTACCACGACGGCAAGCCCGGCATCGTGGAGGGCCTGCTCTCGCGCGGCGACCGTCGCGTCGGCTCCGTCATCCGCGCGGTCTACGAGGCCGGCGGCCGGTTCGACGGCTGGCGCGAGTACTTCAGCTACGACCTGTGGATGAAGAGCGCCGAGGCGACCCTGCCGGAGTTCGGCGTGGACGTCGACTGGTACACCACCCGTGAGCGGACCTACGAGGAGGTCCTGCCCTGGGACCACCTGGACTCGGGCCTCGACAAGGACTGGCTCTGGGAGGACTGGCAGGACGCGCTGGACGAGACCGAGGTCGAGGACTGCCGCTGGACGCCGTGCTTCGACTGCGGGGTGTGCCCGCAGATGGACACCAGCATCCAGATCGGCCCGACCGGCAAGAAGCTCCTGCCGCTGACGGTCGTGAAGTGAGCCGCGAAGTGATCGCGGGCGTGTGACAGCTCGGTGACGAAGGCCCGGTCCGGGGAAACTCCCGGCCGGGCCTTCGCGTCATCAGGTGCATGGAACAGGGAAAGCACCGGGCACCCGCGGAGTACGGCGCCCACCAGGCGCCCGCGCACTACGAGGGCGGCGACGGCTGCCTCACCACGCTCATCCGGATCCCGGTCCGGATCGTGGTGCTCCTTGTCGTCCTGCCGGTCCGGATGGTGTGGGACGCCCTCGCCGTCACCGCGAGGGCCGCCGAACGGGTGCTGTTCCGCCCGCTCGGACGCGCCCTGGCCCGGCTGTTCGACATGCTGTGGCGGTACGTGTGCGTGCCGCTCGGGCACGCGCTGGCCTGGCTCGTCCGGGCCCTCTTCGTCTGGCCATGGGTCGCGCTCTGGCGTTACGTCGTGGTGCCCGTGGTCCGGTACGGGATCGTGCTGCCGCTCCAATGGGCGTACGCGCACCTGCTCACCCCGCTCGGACACGGGCTGCGGTGGCTGTACCGGGAGGTGCTGGTCCCGGCGGGGCGATGGCTGGGGGCCGCCCTGAAGTGGCTGCTCGCCGTGGTGTTCGTGATGCCGGTGGTGCTGCTGTGGCGGTATGTCCTGGTGCCCGTCGGGCTCGCCGTTGGCTGGCTGGTCCGGTACCTCGTGGTGATCCCGCTCGTCTGGGTGTACCGGAACGTGCTCACCCCGCTGGGACACGGCATCGCGTGGGCGCTGGATCTGGTGATCCGGGGCATCGAGGCGTTCTTCCGGGGCATCGGCATCGCCGTGCGGTGGCTCGTCGTCGTGCTTCTCGTCACGCCCGTCGTCCGGGTGTACCGGCACGTCCTGACCCCGATCGGCCGGGAGGTCGCCGCCGCGCTCGGCATCGCCTGGCGGGTCGCCGGATACCTCTCCCGGGCGGTCGGCCGGGCGCTCGCCTGGCTCGCCCGGAACCTGATCGCCGCGCCGGTGCGCTGGGCCTACCGCACGGTGTGCGTCCCGGTCGGCCACTTCGTGCGCGACGCCTTCCTGGCACCCGCCGGACGGGCCCTGCGCGCGGTGGGCCGCACGGCCCGCCAGACGCTGCGCACGGCCCGGGAAACGGTCCGCCGGGCCAGGCGCGACGCCTGGCGCGCCCTGGTCGGCGCGCCCGCCGAACCCGAGCCCGGGGAACCCGGAAGCCCCCTTGCGCGTACTCTGGGTAGTGCAACGACCGTGCCCAGCGCGGCACCAGGACCAGAGTTCGCCCCGCTCCCGGAGAAATCCGCACAGCAGGGGTGAGCCGGACCGGGGCCCCGGGCCACCCGCATTTCGAGGGCGGCGCGCCACCGCGCCCGCCCCGCACCGAGGAGAAGAACCACTGGGCAAGCGACAGCCCGAAGGCCCGCCGCCCGCACCGGCGGTGCAGCGCATCCGACTGCGCTACACCAAGCGCGGCCGCCTCCGGTTCACCAGCCACCGCGACTTCCAGCGTGCCTTCGAGCGGGCGCTGCGCCGCTCCCAGGTGCCCATGGCCTACTCGGCGGGCTTCACCCCCCACCCCAAGGTGTCGTACGCCAACGCCGCCCCCACCGGTACGGGCAGCGAGGCCGAGTTCCTGGAGATCGCGCTCACCGAGCCCCGTGACCCGGGCGTCCTGCGTGAGCTGCTCAACGACTCCATGCCGGACGGCCTGGACATCACGGACGCCGTCGAGGCCCGCACCTCGGGTCTCGCCGACCGGCTGACCGCCTCCATCTGGGAGATCCGCCTCGACGGGGTGACCCCGGAGGACGCGGAGAAGGCCGTGTCCGCCTTCAACGCGGCGGAGACCGTCGAGGTCGAGCGCCGTACGAAGAACGGCATGCGGGCCTTCGACGCCCGTTCCGCCGTGGTCGACCTCCGGACCCTCGATCTTCCGGCCGATAGGCCCGGTGACAGGGCCTGTGCGATACTGCGGCTGGTTGTTCGGCACGTAACACCTGCCGTACGGCCTGACGACGTCCTGTCCGGTCTCCGCGTTGTGGCCGACCTGGCGCCGCCGGTCCCCGCAGCGGTGACCAGGCTGGCGCAGGGGCTCTTCGACGAGGAGTCCGGCACGGTGACCGACCCGCTCGCGCCCGACCGCGAGGCAGCCCCGGCCGCATCAACCACGGCCACCGGGACCGCCGTCGCGACGGCGCCCGAAGGTGCAGGTACCGCGTAAGGCGGTCGTCGTAGCGCAGCCCTCGCGCTCGGGAGCCACCTGGGCCGGGCCGCGCGCTGACCCATAAGACTTTCGCCAGGCCGTCCGCACACCGCGTACGGAACCGGCGAGCCAAGATTCAGCTCCCGTGCGGCGCCCGCGCCCCGGACGGCGGTGCCGCGGCCACCCGCGGACCGAGCCGGACCGGAATCAGGTGCGGCGCCCGGGAGCGCGACGGGAGAAACGCCCGCATGCCCCAGCCGAACGAACCCGGCACCGCCGGGAACGCCGAAGACAACAACACCCCGGGGACAAGCTCCCCCGCGCCGCAGGCGCCGCGCCGCCTCCCGCCCCGCCGGCCCGCCGTCGGCCGGGGCGCAGGCCGCCACCGACGCGCCGGCCATACCGGCCGTTGACGCCGCAGAGTCCCCGAGCACGGAGCCGGCCGCCGAGGCCGCCCCCGCCCGCCCCCGCCGCCGCGCGGTCCGCAAGGCCACCTCCCCGGCCGGCGCGCCGCAGGCCGCCGAGCAGGCCGGGACCGTGGAGCCCGTGACCCCCGAGCCGGCCGCCGCCGAGCCCGTGGCGGAGCCCGCCACCGAGGCCCCCCGCCGCCGCCGTGCCGTGCGCAAGGCCACGTCCCCGAGCGGTGCGCCCAAGGCCGCCGAGCCGGCCGAGACCGTTGAGGAGGCCCCCGTCGTGGAGAGCCCCGAGCCCGCCGCCGAGAGCGCCGCCCCGGCCCGCCCGCGCCGCCGCGCCGTCCGCAAGGCCACCTCGCCCGCCGGTGCGCCCAAGGCCGCCGAGCCGGTCGAGATCGTCGAGGAGGCCCCCGTGGCCGAGCCCGTCGCGGAGCCGGCCGCCGAGCCCGTCGCCGAGGCCCCCCGCCGCCGCCGTGCCGTGCGCAAGGCCACCTCGCCCGCCGGTGCGCCGAAGGCCGCCGAGATCGTGACGGAGGCCGAGGAGGCCCCGGAGCCCGCCGCCGAGCCGGCCGCCGAGGCCGCTCCCGAGCCCGCCGAGGCCCCCGTGGCCGCACCCGCCGCAGGGCCTCCGCCCCGGCCGGTGCCCCGCAGACCGCCCCGGTGGCGCCCGCTGCCGAAGAGACCGAAGAGGCCGAGGAGACCGACGAGGTCACCGAGACGGCCCAGGCCCCCGAGCCGGCCGCCGAGCCCGCCGAGGCGCCCCGTGGCCGCCGCCGCGCCACCCGTCGGGCCTCGTCCCCGGCCGGTGCGCCGAAGGCCGCCGACGAGCAGCCCGCCGAGGCCGCCCAGACCGGCGAGAGCCTGCCCGAGGCCGCCGTGGAGGAGCTGGCCGCCGAGCCCGTCGAGGTCGAGGAGGCCGCCCCGCGCGGCCGTCAGCGCCGCCGGGCCACCGCCGCCGCCGGCCGCCCCGAGTTCACCGCCGAGCCGGAGGAGCCCGCGCGCCGCGGCCGTCGGGCCACCCGCCCGGCCGTCGCCGTCTTCCAGGCGCCGGTCTTCGCCGAGCCGATGTTCCAGACCCCGGAGACCGCGGCAGCCGCCGCGGCCGCCGCCTCGCACGAGGAGCCCGAGGACGAGGCCGCCCCGGTCCGCGAGGAGGCGCCCGCGCCCGCCGAGACCGCGTCGCAGGGCGGTTCGCGCCGCCGTCGCCGCCGTCGCGGTGAGGCCGCCGAGGCCGACACCACCGAGACCGTGACCGCCGCCCCGGCGCAGGAGCAGGCCGAGGACGAGCAGGAGCCGGAGGCCGCCGCCGAGGCCGAGCAGGACGGCGAGGACACCGACGAGTACGGCGACCGCCCGTCGCGCCGCCGTCGCCGGGGCGGCCGTCGCCGTCGCCGGGGCGAGGCCGCCGAGGACGAGGGCGCCGAGCAGCAGGCGGACGACGAGCACGCCGACCGGGCCGAGGACGAGCCCGAGGCCGCCCAGGAGCCCGCCGACGAGGCGGACGACGAGGACGACGAGCGCGAGTCCGCCGCCTCCGGCACGAGCAGCAGCCGCCGTCGCCGGCGCCGCCGTCGTCGCAGCGGTGACGCGGTGGCCGACGGGGAGAACGGCTCGGACGACCCGGAGCGCACCGTCGTCAAGGTCCGCGAGCCCCGCAAGAAGGAGGAGCGGGAGCCCGGCACCGGCTTCGACGAGGTCCAGTCCATCAAGGGCTCGACCCGCATGGAGGCCAAGAAGCAGCGCCGCCGCGAGGGCCGCGAGCAGGGCCGCCGCCGGGTGCCGATCATCACCGAGGCCGAGTTCCTGGCGCGCCGCGAGGCCGTCGAGCGCGTCATGGTCGTCCGCCAGAGCGGCGAGCGCACCCAGATCGGCGTCCTCGAGGACAACGTGCTCGTGGAGCACTACGTCAACAAGGAGCAGGCCACCAGCTACGTCGGCAACGTCTACCTGGGCAAGGTCCAGAACGTGCTGCCGTCCATGGAGGCCGCCTTCGTGGACATCGGCAAGGGCCGCAACGCCGTCCTGTACGCCGGTGAGGTCAACTTCGAGGCGCTCGGCATGGCCCACGGGCCCCGCCGTATCGAGACCGCGCTCAAGTCCGGCCAGTCCGTCCTGGTGCAGGTCACCAAGGACCCGATCGGCCACAAGGGCGCCCGCCTGACCAGCCAGGTCTCGCTGCCCGGCCGCTACCTCGTCTACGTGCCCGAGGGCTCGATGACCGGGATCAGCCGCAAGCTGCCCGACACCGAGCGCGCCCGGCTCAAGACCATCCTCAAGAAGATCGTCCCCGAGGACGCGGGCGTCATCGTGCGCACCGCCGCCGAGGGCGCGAGCGAGGACGAGCTGCGCCGTGACGTCGAGCGCCTCCAGCAGCAGTGGGAGGACATCCAGAAGAAGGCGAAGGGCACCGGCAACTCCAACGCCCCGACCCTCCTGTACGGCGAGCCGGACATGACCGTCCGGGTCGTCCGGGACATCTTCAACGAGGACTTCTCCAAGGTCATCGTCAGCGGCGACGACGCGTGGGAGACCATCCACGGCTACGTCTCGCACGTAGCGCCCGACCTGACGGACCGGCTGTCGCGGTGGACCTCCGAGGTCGACATCTTCGCGACGTACCGGATCGACGAGCAGCTGATGAAGGCGCTGGACCGCAAGGTCTACCTGCCGAGCGGCGGCTCGCTGGTGATCGACAAGACCGAGGCCATGGTCGTGGTCGACGTCAACACCGGCAAGTTCACCGGCCAGGGCGGCAACCTGGAGGAGACGGTCACCAAGAACAACCTGGAGGCGGCCGAGGAGATCGTGCGCCAGCTGCGGCTGCGCGACCTCGGCGGCATCGTGGTGGTCGACTTCATCGACATGGTGCTGGAGTCCAACCGGGACCTGGTGCTGCGCCGCCTGCTGGAGTGCCTGGGCCGCGACCGTACGAAGCACCAGGTCGCCGAGGTGACCTCGCTGGGGCTGGTCCAGATGACCCGCAAGCGGGTCGGCCAGGGGCTGCTGGAGTCCTTCTCCGAGACCTGCGTCCACTGCAACGGCCGCGGTGTCATCGTCCACATGGAGCAGCCCGCGTCCACGGGCGGCGGTGGCGGCGGCAAGCGCTCGAAGAAGCGGCGCGGCGGCGGTCCGGACCACGACCACGGCCACGAGCACGACCACGCCCCGGAGCACACCGAGGCCGAGACCGAGGCCGAGGTGGCGGCGGAGGTCGCCGCGCCGGTGGCCCTGCCCGAGCCCGAGTTCGTCCCGGACGAGGAGCTGTACAGCAGCGCCGCCGAGGCCGAGGCAGCCGCCACCCGCGGCCGCGGCCGCCGTCGGGCGACCCGCAAGGCATCGGCCCCGGCCGGCGCCCCGAAGTCCGCGCCCGCCCCGGCGGCGGAGATCGTGGAGCCGGAGCCCGTCGCGGCCCCGGAGCCGGTGGCCGACGAGGCTCCCGCCGAGGCCCCGCAGGGCCGGACGCGCCGTCGGGCGACCCGGAAGGCGACCGCCCCGGCGGGCTCGCCGGCCCCGGCCGAGGCGACCGTGACCGAGGCGGCCCCGGCGGAACCGGCCGAGCCCGCGCCGGCCGCCGCCGAGCCGGACGCCGGGCCCGACCCGGTGGCCGCCGAGGACCCGGTGGTCGAGGCGTCGCACGCCGAGGCCCCGGCCGAGGAGCCGGCCGCGCCGCCGCGTGTCCGGCGCCGCGCCACCCGCAAGGTCAGCGCCCCCGCCGGCTCCCCGGCGGGCGCCGAGGAAGCCGCGATCGTCGTGGTGGAGACCCCTGAGGCCCCCGAGTCCTCCGAGGCCTCCGAGGCCGCCGAGGCCGCCGAGGCCGAGGCCGAAGCGGCTCCGGCCAAGAAGGCGGCCCGCAAGACCGCCAAGAAGGCCACGGCCAAGAAGGCGGCCGTCAAGAAGACCGCGGCCAAGAAGACGGCCGCGAAGAAGACGACGGCCAAGAAGGCGGCGGCGAAGAAGACGGTGGCGGCGGAGCAGCAGACCGCCCCGGCCGTCACGGCCACGGCCGACGAGGACTGATCCGCCTCGCGTGACACGGTCCGGCCGGTCCCCCTCCCGGGACCGGCCGGGCCGCGTCACGGCGCCGGGACCTCCCGCCCCCGACACGAAAGCCCCCACATGCGCAAGATCCAGAAGGCCGTCATACCGGCCGCCGGGCTCGGCACCCGGTTCCTGCCCGCGACGAAGGCGACTCCCAAGGAGATGCTGCCGGTCGTGGACAAGCCGGCGATCCAGTACGTCGTGGAGGAGGCCGCCGCCGCGGGGCTGAACGACGTCCTGATGATCACCGGGCGCAACAAGCGCGCGCTGGAGGACCACTTCGACCGGAACTACGAGCTGGAGTCGGCGCTGACCCGCAAGGGCGACGCCGAGCGGCTGGTCCGGGTCCAGGAGTCGAGCGAGCTCGCGACCATGCACTACGTCCGCCAGGGCGACCCGCGCGGCCTCGGCCACGCCGTCCTGTGCGCGGAGCCCCATGTGGGCGACGAGCCCTTCGCGGTGCTCCTGGGCGACGACCTGATCGACCCGCGCGACCCGCTGCTGACCCGGATGACCGGGATCCAGGAGCGCGAGGGCGGCAGCGTCGTCGCGCTGATGGAGGTGGCGCCCGAACAGAGCCACCTCTACGGCTGCGCGGCGGTGGAGCCCACCGCCGAGGACGGCATCGTCCGGGTCACCGGCCTGGTCGAGAAGCCGGAGCCGGGCGACGCGCCCAGCAACCTCGCGGTCATCGGCCGCTATGTCCTGGACCCCGCCGTCTTCGCCGTACTGCGCGAGACCGAGCCGGGCCGGGGCGGCGAGATCCAGCTGACCGACGCGCTCCAGCAGCTCGCCGCCGACGAGAAGCTCGGCGGCCCGGTGCACGGCGTGGTCTTCCGGGGCCGGCGCTACGACACCGGCGACCGCGGCGACTATCTGCGGGCCATCGTCCGCCTCGCCTGCGAGCGCGAGGACCTGGGCCCCGACTTCCGTACCTGGCTGCGTGACTACGTGGCCTCGGAACTCTGACCCGCCCGCCGGGCCCCGCACCCCTGATCCGAGACACCCGCACCACCGCACCGAGGAGAACCCCATGATCGGCATGATTCTGGCCGCCGGCGCCGGCCGCCGTCTGCGCCCCTACACCGACACGCTGCCCAAGGCGCTCGTGCCCGTCGGCCCCGAGGGCGACGAGGAGAGCCTGACCGTCGTCGACCTGACGCTCGGCAACTTCGCCGAGGTCGGCCTGACCGAGGTCGCGATCATCGTGGGCTACCGCAAGGAGGCCCTGTACGAGCGCAAGGCGGCGCTGGAGGCCAAGTACGGCGTCAGCATCACGCTGATCGACAACGACAAGGCCGAGGAGTGGAACAACGCCTACTCCCTGTGGTGCGGCCGGGACGCCCTCAAGAACGGCGTCATCCTCGCCAACGGCGACACCGTGCACCCGGTCTCCGTCGAGAAGACCCTGCTGGCCGCCCGCGGCGACGGCAAGAAGATCATCCTCGCGCTCGACACCGTGAAGTCCCTCGCCGACGAGGAGATGAAGGTCGTCGTGGAGGACGGCAAGGGCGTGCGGCGGATCACCAAGCTGATGGACCCGGCCGAGGCCACCGGTGAGTACATCGGCGTCACCCTCATCGAGGGCGAGGCGGCCGAGGAGCTGGCCGACGCGCTGAAGACCACCTTCGAGCGCGACCCGGACCTCTACTACGAGGACGGCTACCAGGAGCTCGTCAACCGCGGCTTCAAGGTCGACGTGGAGCCGATCGGCGACGTCAAGTGGGTCGAGATCGACAACCACGACGACCTCGCCAAGGGCAGGAAGATCGCGTGCCAGTACTGACCCGGCTGATACCCGCGCCGGTCGTCGTCGACATCCGGGCCGGGGCCCTCGCTGATCTGGCGGGCGTCCTCGCCGACCAGCGGATCTCCGGCTCCGGCAAGCTGGCGGTCGCGATCAGCGGGGGTTCCGGCCGGGCCCTGCGGGACCGGCTCTCGGACAGCCTGCCGGGCGCCTCCTGGTTCGAGGTGGGCGGCGGCACCCTGAACGACGCCGTGAAGCTCGCCGAGGCCATGAAGTCCGGGCGCTACGACGCCGTGGTCGGGCTCGGCGGCGGCAAGATCATCGACTGCGCCAAGTTCGCCGCGGCGCGCGTCGGGCTGCCCCTGGTCGCCGTGGCGACGAACCTGTCGCACGACGGGCTCTGCTCCCCGGTCGCGACGCTGGACAACGACGCGGGCCGGGGCTCGTACGGCGTGCCGAACCCGATCGCCGTGGTCATCGACCTCGACGTCATCCGGGAGGCCCCCGTCCGCTTCGTGCGGTCCGGGATCGGGGACGCGCTGTCCAACATCTCGGCCGTCGCCGACTGGGAGCTGGCCCACCGGGTCAACGGCGAGGACATCGACGGCCTGGCCGCCGCGATGGCCCGGCAGGCCGGCGAGGCCGTGCTGCGCCACCCGGGCGGCCTGGGCGACGACGCGTTCCTCCAGGTGCTCGCGGAGGGCCTGGTGCTCACCGGGATCTCGATGTCGGTGGCCGGTGACAGCCGCCCGGCCTCCGGCGCCTGCCACGAGATCAACCACGCCTTCGACCTGCTCTTCCCGCAGCGGGCCGCCAGCCACGGCGAGCAGTGCGGGCTCGGCGCGGCGTTCGCCATGCATCTGCGCGGCGCCGTCCAGGAGTCCGTACGTATGACCCAGGTGCTGCGGCGCCACGGGCTGCCGGTCACCGCCGAGGACATGGGCTTCGACGTGGACGAGTTCGTACGGGTGGTGGCGTTCGCACCGAAGACCCGGCCGGGCCGGTACACGATCCTGGAACACCTGAACCTGTCCGAGGACGGCATCAGGGACGCGTACGCCGAGTACGTCAGGAGCGCCGCGGTCTGAGGGGCCGGGCCCGGTTTGACCGGCTGTGCCGGGCCCCGTAACCTTGACCGTCGGCGTTTGTTCGCCACACCTCTGAGCACCGACCTCCCGCTCGTACGGGAGAGGCCGCTCGTCCACTCCGGATCGTCATGGGTCTCCGGACCCGTGTGAGCGGCTGGCATCAGAGGTTTCCGCTTCGAGTGAGAGTGAGATCCGCGTGTACGCCATCGTGCGCAGCGGTGGTCGCCAGCACAAGGTTGCTGTCGGCGACATCGTTGAGGTTGACAAGATTTCCACTGCCAAGGTTGGCGACACGGTAGAGCTCTCTACCCTGCTCGTTGTCGACGGCGACGCCGTGACCAGCGACCCGTGGGTGCTCGACGGCATCAAGGTCCAGGCCGAGGTCGTGGACCACCACAAGGGCGCGAAGATCGACATCCTTCGCTACAAGAACAAGACCGGCTACCGCCGTCGCCAGGGTCACCGCCAGCAGTACACGGCGATCAAGGTCACCGGTATTCCCGCGGCTGCGAAGTAAGGGACTGAGAACACATGGCACACAAGAAGGGCGCATCGTCCACCCGGAACGGGCGCGATTCCAATGCTCAGCGGCTCGGCGTGAAGCGCTTCGGCGGCCAGGCCGTCAACGCCGGTGAGATCCTGGTCCGCCAGCGCGGCACCCACTTCCACCCGGGCACGGGCGTCGGCCGTGGCGGCGACGACACGCTGTTCGCCCTCGCCGCCGGTGCGGTCGAGTTCGGCACGCACCGTGGCCGCAAGGTCGTGAACATCGTTCCGATCGCCGGCTGAATTCCCGGCGCTCGTAGAGCGGTATGACGTGGAGGCGGACCTCACTTCCCGAGAAGGGAAGTGGGTCCGCCTTTCGCGTGTTGCCCCTACGGGGGCGAGCGAAGTCTTTCCGCAGGTATGCAACTGGAGGTTCCACCCATGACCACCTTCGTGGACCGCGTCGAACTGCATGTCGCCGCGGGTAACGGAGGCCACGGCTGTGCCTCCGTTCACCGTGAGAAGTTCAAGCCGCTCGGCGGCCCGGACGGCGGCAACGGCGGTCGCGGCGGTGATGTGACCCTGGTCGTCGACCAGTCCGTCACCACGCTCCTCGACTACCACCACCATCCCCACCGCAAGGCCACCAACGGCCAGCCCGGCGGCGGCGACCACCGCACCGGCAAGGAGGGCCAGGACCTGGTCCTGCCCGTCCCGGACGGCACCGTCGTCCTCGACCGCCAGGGCAATGTGCTCGCCGACCTCGTCGGCCAGGGCACCGCCTTCGTCGCGGGCCAGGGCGGCCGCGGCGGCCTCGGCAACGCCGCGCTGGCCTCCGCCCGCCGCAAGGCCCCCGGCTTCGCGCTGCTCGGCGAGCCCGGCGAGGCCCGCGACATCGTCCTGGAGCTGAAGACCGTCGCCGACGTGGCCCTCGTGGGCTACCCGAGCGCCGGCAAGTCCTCGCTGATCTCGGTCCTCTCGGCGGCGAAGCCGAAGATCGCGGACTACCCCTTCACCACCCTCGTCCCGAACCTGGGCGTGGTCACCGCCGGCGAGACCGTCTACACCATCGCCGACGTCCCGGGCCTGATCCCGGGCGCCAGCCAGGGCAAGGGCCTCGGCCTGGAGTTCCTGCGCCACGTCGAGCGCTGCTCGGTGCTCGTCCACGTACTGGACACGGCGACGCTGGAGTCCGACCGGGACCCGGTCTCCGACCTCGACATGATCGAGGAGGAGCTGAAGCTGTACGGCGGTCTCGAGGACCGGCCCCGCATCGTCGTCCTCAACAAGATCGACATCCCGGACGGCCAGGACCTCGCGGACATGATCCGCCCCGATCTGGAGGCGCGCGGCTACCGCGTCTTCGAGGCGTCCGCCGTCGCCAGGACCGGGCTCAAGGAGCTGTCGTTCGCCCTCGCCGGCATCATCGCCGAGGCGCGCGCCGCCAAGCCGGTCGAGGAGGCCACCCGCATCGTCATCCGGCCCAAGGCCGTGGACGACGCCGGGTTCACCGTCACCCTGGAGGAGGACGGTATCTACCGGGTGCGCGGCGAGAAGCCGGAGCGCTGGGTGCGCCAGACCGACTTCAACAACGACGAGGCCGTCGGCTACCTCGCGGACCGGCTCGCCCGGCTCGGTGTCGAGGACCAGCTGCGCAAGGCCGGCGCCCGGGCGGGCGACGGCGTGGCGATCGGCGCCGAGGACAACGCGGTCGTCTTCGACTGGGAGCCGACCGTGACCGCCGGTGCGGAGATGCTCGGCCGCCGCGGCGAGGACCACCGCCTGGAGGAGTCGCGTCCGGCCGCCCAGCGCCGCCGCGACCGCGAGGCGGAGCGCGACGAGGTCGCCGAGGAGTACCGGGGCTTCGACCCGTTCTCGTAGAGCACGGCGTTCTCGTAGAGCACGACAACGACTGCGGGCCCGGCCCCTTCCTGATGACGGAAGGGACCGGGCCCGCAGTCGTTGTCGTGACGGACCTCAGACCTGGGTCAGCGCCTCGGCGGGGGAGGGGGCCGGGGTGCGCTCCGCGAGCGGGACCACCGGCAGCAGGGTCTCCTCGCCCAGGAACACCTTGCGCACCACGCGCTCGGCGGCCCGGCCGTCGTCGTAGTCGCAGAAGCGCTCCCGGAAGGCCGCGCGCAGCGCCGCCGCCTTTTCGTCGCACCACTCCTTCGAGCCCAGGATCTCGGTCAGCCGCTCCTGGGTCGTCGCGACGGCGCCCGGGGGCTCGGCCATCAGGTCGAAGTAGGTGCCGCGCACCACCCGGTAGGTCTCCCAGTCGTCCGCGTGGATGACGATCGGCCGGTCCAGGTTGGCGTAGTCGAACATCGCCGAGGAATAGTCGGTGATGAGGGCGTCGGCGGCGAGGTAGAGCTGTTCGACGTCGCCGTGGGCGGAGACGTCGATGATCCGGCCGCCGGCCTGGAGCTCGGCGAGCCGGCCGGTGGGCTTGTAGAAGTAGTGCCCGCGCACCAGCAGGGTGACGTCCGGGCCCAGGTCCTCGGCCAGCTTCGACAGGTCGAGCCGGGGCGCGAACGACTTCTCGTACTCGCGGTGCGTCGGCATGTACAGGAAGGCGGTCGCGCCGTCCGCGAGGCCGAGCTCCCGCCGGGCCGCCACGACGTCCGCGGCGGTGGCGTTGACCAGCACGTCGTTGCGCGGGTAGCCGGTCTCCAGGGTGGTGTACCGGCAGGGGTAGACCCGCTCCCAGACCGTGGTGGAGAACCGGTTGGCGGAGAGGCTGAAGTCCCAGCGGTCGCACCGGCGGAGCAGCTTCTCCATGTCCATGTTGGTGGACGCCGGGTACTGCGCCTGGTCGAGCCCCATCGTCTTCAGCGGGGTGCCGTGGTGGGTCTGGAGGTGGATCTGACCCTGGCGCTTGACGATGGTGTCGCCGAAGTTGACGTTGTTCGTCAGGTACTTGGCGCGGGCCATGACCGCCCAGTAATCGCGGGAGCCGACGATCACCTTCTCGACGCCCTTGGGCACCCGGTCGCGGTGCTCGGAGCGGACCGCCCAGACCCGGCGCACCTGCGGCGCGAGCCGGCCCAGCTCGGCCTCGATGGCGGCCGGGTTGCAGGAGTAGCCGCGGCCCCAGTACGCGGAGAACACGGCCAGGTTCTCGTCCACCGGCATCCGCAGCTGGGACCGGTAGAACACGCCGAGGGCCGCCCGCTTGGCCCGGCCGATCCGGGCCTGCCCGCCCAGCCGCGCGCGGTGGCGGACGTTGTTGGCGCGGGTCAGGCCGAAGAACGCGGAGTACGAGTCGACGCCGAGCAGCGCGTACTTGTAGCCGCGCCCGCCCGGCGGCCGCTCGAAGCCCTCGGGGAGCCGCGCGCGGTAGTCCTTCGCGGCCCGGTGGAAGAACTCGGCGCGCGCGTTGCGCGGCAGCCGGCCCGGCTTCTCCAGCACGGTCAGGAAGTGGTCGACCATCTTCCGGAACAGCGCCGGGCGCCAGGAGTCGAGGTCCGGCCGCCCGTCCAGGAAGGCGAAGACCCGGTCGTACTGGTCGAAGACGTCGAAGTGCTTCCGGCTGACCGTGCGCAGGATGTTGCCGCCCTCACGCCGCTGCCGGTACATCACGCAGGAGCGGTCGAGCACCGCGATGCGCTCCGCCGCGATGAGCGAGCTGTACGTCCACGGCGCGTCCTCGTAGTAGCCGGGCGGGAACTGGAAGCCGTGGCGGGTGACGAAGTCGCGGCGGTACGCCTTGTTCCACACGATCTGGAGCAGGTCCAGGAGCTGCGGGCGCTCGGTGAGCGAGAAGACGGCCGGGCCGTCCTCGGTCATCAGGTCGGAGCGCTTGTTGCGCAGCAGCCGCCCGTCCCAGTACGTCCGGGTGTAGTCGTAGATCAGGATGTCCGGGTCGCCGGTCGCGTCGAGCCGGGCCGCGATGGCCGAGAGCGAGCCCGGGGCCAGGGTGTCGTCGCTGTCCAGGAAGAGGATGTAGTCACCGGTCGCCTGGTCGAGCCCCGCGTTGCGCGCACGGCCCAGGCCGACGTTCTCCGTGAGGTGCAGCACGCGCAGCCGGTCGTCGCGGGCCGCGTATGTGTCGAGGATCGCACCGGAACCGTCCGGGGAGCAGTCGTCGACGCCGATGACCTCGAAGTCGGTGAAGTCCTGCCCGAGTACGGAGTCCAGACACTCCCCGATGTACCCCTGCACGTTGTACGCAGGCACGATGAGTGTCAGTCGAGGCATCGTCCACCAGTTCCAGAGGGCTGTCCGCAGGGGGCTTCACGAGGGGCGCGGTCGGACCGTGCGACAGTGGTCGGCGTCCGGCACCCGGACAGCGTAATTGATCGCCCCGGCCGCACCCGGGGGGTGCCTCCGGCCTTCCGCGTAGGGTGGAACGCCGACGGGGGCAGAGCAGCGGACAGGAGACGCACGACATGACCTGGATGGTTACGGGTGGGGCGGGGTTCATCGGTGCGCACGTGGTGCGCGCGATGCTCGCCGGTGGTCAGCGGGTGGTCGTGTTCGACGACCTGTCGACCGGCAGCGCCGACAAGGTGCCCGCGGGCGTTCCCCTGGTGACCGGCACGGTCCTCGACCGCGAGGCCCTGGACGCGGCGATCCGCGAGCACGGGGTGACCGGTGTGGTGCACGTCGCGGGCAAGAAGCAGGTCGGCGAGTCCGTCGAGCGGCCCCTGTACTACTACAAGGAGAACGTCACCGGCCTGGAGGTCCTGCTGGAGAGCATGGTCGCCGCGGGCGTCGACCGGCTGGTGTTCTCCTCGTCGGCCGCCGTCTACGGCATGCCCGACGTCGACCTCGTCACCGAGACGACCCCGTGCGCGCCGATGAGCCCGTACGGCGAGACCAAGCTGGTCGGCGAGTGGCTGATCCACGCCGCCGCCAAGGCCCACGGGCTGCGCGCCGCCTCGATGCGCTACTTCAACGTGGCGGGCGCCGCCTCGCCGGAGCTGGCCGACGAGGGCGTCTTCAACCTCGTCCCGATGGTCTTCGAGCGCCTGGAGGCCGGCGAGGCCCCGCGCATCTTCGGCGACGACTACGACACGCCCGACGGCACCTGCATCCGCGACTACATCCACGTCGAGGACATCGCCTCCGCCCACCTCGCCGCCGCCCGCCGGCTGGAGGAGGCCGAGGCCGGCACGGACCTCACGCTGAACATCGGCCGCGGCGAGGGCAGCTCGGTGCGCGAGATGGTCGACCGCATCCTCAAGGTCACGGGCAACGAGGACGCCACCGCCGAGGTCTCCGCCCGCCGCCCCGGCGACCCGGCCCGCGTGGTCGCCTCCGCCGAGCGCATCAGCGAGGAGCTGGGCTGGTCGGCGCGGTACGGCGTGGACGAGATGATCGAGTCCGCCTGGCAGGGCTGGCGCCTGCGCCACCCGTAAGCACGGCCGTACGCAGGGCCCGGCACCGCTCCACGAGGGCGGCGGCCGGGCCCTTCGCGTACCGCGAGGCGGTCCGGGTTACGGGAGACCGTCACTTTTCCCCCGGATATAGCGTTAGTGGCCGTTTTGTCGCGGAAGATGCGCGGGAAGCTCAGTAAGGTCCCCTAGGTAGCGGCCCCGGCGGCCGTGGTCACATCTCATCGTGGGGGCAGGAACTGTGAAGGCTCTCGTACTGTCCGGTGGGGCCGGCACCCGGCTTCGTCCCATCACCCATACCTCGGCGAAACAGCTGGTGCCGGTGGCGAACAAGCCGGTGCTGTTCTACGGCCTGGAGGCCATCGCGGAGGCCGGCATCACCGAGGTCGGCATCATCGTGGGCGACACCGAGGAGGAGATCCGCGCGGCGGTCGGCGACGGTTCGCGCTTCGGCATCGACGTCACCTACATCCCGCAGGCCGAGCCCCTCGGCCTCGCCCACGCGGTCCTGGTCGCCCAGCGCTTCCTGGGGAACGACGACTTCGTGATGTACCTCGGGGACAACTTCATCGTCGGCGGGATCGCGGACCTGGTCGAGGAGTTCCGCGCGGACCGGCCCGACGCGCAGATCCTGCTGACCCGGGTGCCCGACCCGACCTCGTTCGGCGTCGCGGAGCTGGACCGGGACGGCAGGGTGGTGGCCCTGGAGGAGAAGCCGGAGCACCCCAAGAGCGACCTCGCGCTCGTCGGCGTCTACCTCTTCACCCCGGCCGTCCACGAGGCCGTCCGCTCGATCCGCCCCTCCTGGCGCGGCGAGCTGGAGATCACCCACGCCCTCCAGTGGCTCATCGACCGGGAACGCGACGTGCGCTCCACCATCATCCGCGGCTACTGGAAGGACACCGGCAACGTCACCGACATGCTGGAGGTCAACCGGACCGTCCTGGAGGGCATCGAGCCGTGCGCCGACGGCGCCTACGTCGACGGCGAGAGCGAGATCATCGGCCGGGTGCTGATCGAACCGGGCGCCCGGGTCACCCGCAGCCGGATCGTCGGGCCCGCCGTGATCGGGACCGGGTCGGTGATCAGCGACGCCTATGTCGGCCCGTTCACCTCGGTCGCCCAGAACTGCCGCATCGAGGACAGCGAGATCGAGTACTCCATCGTCCTCGGGGGCGCCTCCATCGACGGGGTGAGGCGCGTGGAGGCATCGCTGATCGGCCACGACGTCGAGGTGACGCCCGCGCCCCGCAGCCCCTCCGCCCACCGACTCGTCCTCGGCGACCACAGCAAGGTGCAGATCTCCTCATGACCGGTACGCGCATCCTCGTCACCGGAGGCGCCGGCTTCATCGGCTCCCACTACGTCCGTACGCTGCTCGGCCCGGACGGCCCCGGCGACGTCTCCGCCACCGTGCTCGACGCCCTCACCTACGCGGGCAACCCGGCCAACCTGGACGAGGTCCGGGGCCACCCGGGCTTCGCCTTCGTGCACGGCGACATCTGCGACCCGGAGCTGGTGGGGCGGCTCATGGCCGGGCACGACCAGGTGGTGCACTTCGCCGCCGAGTCCCACGTCGACCGGTCCATCGACGGCGGCGCCGCCTTCGTCCGTACGAACGTCGTGGGCACCCACACCCTGGTCCACGCCGCGCACGAGGCGGGTGTCCGCACCTTCGTCCACGTCTCCACCGACGAGGTCTACGGCTCCATCGACGAGGGCTCCTGGACCGAGGACGAACCCCTCGCGCCCAACTCCCCGTACTCCGCCTCCAAGGCGTCGAGCGACCTCATCGCCCTGGCGTACCACCGCACCCACGGCCTCGACGTCCGCGTCACCCGCTGCTCCAACAACTACGGGCACCACCACTTCCCCGAGAAGGTCATCCCGCTCTTCGTCACCAACCTCCTGGAGGGCCTGCCCGTCCCGCTGTACGGCGACGGCGGCCATGTCCGCGACTGGCTGCACATCGACGACCACGTCCGGGGCATCGAACTCGTCCGCACCAAAGGCCGCCCCGGCGAGGTCTACAACATCGGCGGCGGCACCGAACTCTCCAACAAGGAGCTCACCCGGCTGCTCCTGGAGGCGTGCGACGCCGACTGGGACACCGACGTGGTGCACGTCGAGGACCGCAAGGGCCACGACCGGCGCTACTCCGTCGACTGCGCCAAGATCCGCGAGGAGCTGGGTTACGCGCCCCGCAAGGACTTCGCGGACGGCCTCGCCGAGACCGTCCGCTGGTACCGCGAGAACCGCTCCTGGTGGGAACCGCTGAAGGAAAGGGCCGCCCTGTGAGGCCCCGTTGGCTGGTCACCGGGGCCGGCGGCATGCTCGGCCGGGACCTGACGGCCGCTCTGGCCCGTGAGGGCGCCACCGTCGTCGCGGCGGACCGCACGGCCCTGGACATCGCCGACCCGGCGCGGGTCCGCGCCCTCCTCGACGCGCAGCGCCCCGCCGTCGTCGTGAACTGCGCCGCCTGGACCGCCGTGGACGACGCGGAGAGCCGGGAGGCCGAGGCGCTGCGCGTCAACGGCACCGGGCCCGCGGTCCTCGCCGAGAGCTGTCGCGCCCACGGCAGCGTCCTGCTGCACGTCTCCACCGACTACGTGTTCGCGGGCGACGCGGACCGGCCGTACCCGGAGGACGCCCCGACCGCCCCGCGCAGCGCCTACGGCCGCACCAAACTGGCCGGGGAGCGCGCGGTCCTGGAGACCCTGCCGGACACGGGCCACGTCGTGCGGACGGCCTGGCTCTACGGCACGGGCGGCGCCAACTTCGTCCGTACGATGATCAAACTGGAAGCCGTCAAGGACACCCTCGACGTGGTGGACGACCAGCGCGGACAGCCCACCTGGACCGTCGATCTGGCCTCCCGGCTGGTCCTGCTCGGCCGCGCCGCGCTCGACGGCACCGCCCCGGCGGGCGTCTACCACGGCACCAGCGGCGGTGCGACGACCTGGTACGGCCTGGCCCGCGAGGTGTTCCGGCTGCTGGGCGCCGACCCGGACCGCGTCCGCCCGGTCGGCAGCGCCGCCTTCGCCAGGCCCGCGCCCCGGCCCGCGTACAGCGTCCTCGCGCACGACCGCTTCCGGGCCGCCGGCATCGACCCGGTCCGCGACTGGCGCGCGGCGCTGCACGCGGCCTTCCCCGCCCTGCTCGCCGCCGAACGCCCCGGTCAGCGCCCGGCCGGGCTGAACGACGGCTCGCCGGCCCGGACGCCCGGGACCGCCGGACCGTCCGCGCGCAGCCGCGCGTAGTACGCCTCGCACGCCGCGTACGAGGGGAGCAGCCCGCGCTCCTCGGCCTCGGCGAGCTTCGGGGCCGAGGCGTCCTTCGGGGAGAGCAGCGGCGCGATGTCCGTCGGCCACTCGATGCCCAGGCCCGGGTCGAGCGGGTCGATGCCGTGCTCCCGCTCCGGCGCGTAGCCCTCGGAGCAGAGGTACAGCACGCACGCGTCGTCGGTCAGCGCCATGAAGCCGTGCCCGAGGCCCTCCGCGAGGTAGACCGCCCGGTGGTCGGTGTCGTCCAGCCGGACCGCCTCCCACCGCTTGTACGTGGGCGAGCCGGTGCGTACGTCCACGATCACGTCCAGCACCGCGCCCCGCACGCACTTCACGTACTTCGCCTGGCCCGGCGGCACGTCCGCGAAGTGGATCCCGCGCAGCGTGCCCCGCCGCGAACTGGAGAAATTGGCCTGCGCCAGCCCCAGCGTGTGCCCGGCCGCCGCCCCCAGATCCGCCGCCCGGAACCACTCGTGGAAGCTGCCGCGGCCGTCCGGGTGGACCGTGGGCTCGTGCACCCAGGCCCCGGGAACGGAGAGCCGGCGCATGCGATCACATCCTGTTCGCGCTCCGCGGGGCCTTCTGCCGGCCCCGGTGTCTCTGCCCAACGAGTCCGGGGACCGAACAGACACGGAACGGGACATAAGCCAATGAAAAGGTTGCCCCGGTCTTCCCACGGTGCGGAACGCGAAGGCGCCGGATTCCGCTCTCGCGTAGATTGCGGGGTCCAGCGAGCGAATGCGGGGGACCGGGTGTCAGGGGCAAGGCAGGGCGTGACGGAAGCCCGCAGGATCGTGGTCAAGGTCGGTTCCTCCTCCCTCACCACCGCCGCCGGCGGCCTCGACGCCGACCGGGTCGACGCCCTGGTCGACGTGCTGGCCAAGGTCCGCGACGGCGGCGAACGCGAGGTCGTCCTCGTCTCCTCCGGCGCCATCGCGGCCGGACTCGCCCCGCTCGGACTGCACCGCAGGCCCAAGGACCTGGCCCGCCAGCAGGCCGCCGCCAGCGTCGGGCAGGGGCTCCTGGTCGCCCGCTACACCGCCTCCTTCGCCCGCTACGGCATCCGCGTCGGCCAGGTCCTGCTCACCAGCAACGACACCAGCCGCCGCGCCCACTACCGCAACGCCTACCGCACCCTCGACCAGCTTCTGGACATGGGCGCGCTGCCCGTCGTCAACGAGAACGACACCGTCGCCACGGACGAGATCCGGTTCGGCGACAACGACCGGCTCGCCGCCCTCGTCGCCCACCTGGTCCGCGCGGACCTGCTGGTCCTCCTCTCCGACGTGGACGGCCTCTACGACGGCGACCCGAGCATCCCCGGCACCACCCGCATCGCCGAGGTCACCGGCCCCGCCGACCTGGCCGGGGTCAGCATCGGCAGCGCGGGCAGGGCGGGCGTCGGCACCGGCGGCATGGTCACCAAGGTCGAGGCCGCCCGGATCGCCACCGCCGCCGGGGTGCCCGTCGTCCTCACCTCCGCCAGCCACGCGGCCGACGCCCTCGCCGGCCGCGACACCGGCACCTACTTCCACCGCACCGGCCGCCGCTCCGCCGACCGCCTCCTCTGGCTCGCCCACGCCTCGACCCCGCGCGGCTCACTGACCCTCGACGACGGGGCGGTGCAGGCGGTCGTCGAGCGCCACAGCTCGCTGCTGCCGGCCGGGATCGCGGCGGTCGAGGGCGAGTTCACCGCGGGCGACCCGGTGGAGCTGCGCGATCTGCGGGGACGGCCCGTGGCGCGCGGGCTCGTCAACTTCGACGCCAAGGAGATGCCGCAGCTCCTCGGCCGCTCCACCCGCGACCTCGCCCGGGACCTCGGCCCCGCCTACGAACGCGAGGTCGTACACAGGGACGATCTCGTCCTCCTGCACGGCTGACGCCCCCCGAAACGGCTGAAAGTCCGGCCATCGGACCGAGACCTTCACGAAAACCGCCCCACACCGGGCCGCGGGCTGGTCCACTTTGTAGCAGGGAAACTGCGGGGTACAGCAAAAGCAACACATCACAGGAGGCCGCCGGTGAGACGAGCGCGCCCGGGGGCGCCGCCCCGAGGAACGGGTGGCCGCACCCTGACCAGTGTGGGAGCGGGGGCCGGCTTCGACGGGAGCGGACCCGCGGACCGGAGGGACGAGCGCCCCGCCCGGCCGGATCCGAGACCGGCCGGCCAGGAGCACACCCCCTCGAAGCTGTGGCACGTCACCCTCTGCGTCTCCGGGAACGAGTTCCCGCTGAAGGAGGTCAGGCGCGGCCTCGAACAGCTCGCGCACGACCACCCGTTCCTGCTGACCAGCCGTTACGCCAACGACCACGCGGAGATCCGCTACTGGGAGGAGGCCCGCGACCTGCACGACGCGGCGGCGGTGGCCCTGCGCCTGTGGGGCGAGCACCGCTCCACCGCCGGCCTGCCGCCCTGGGCGATCGTCGGCCTCGAAGTCATCGACCGCGAGACCTACCACCAGCGCGTCGCCGAGGGATACGGGCCGCCTCCGGCCGCCCCGGTCGGCGTCCACCCGTACTGACCGGCCGCCGCCGGTGAAACGGCCGTCTCGCATCACGGGATGCGTGCGGAATGCCCGCAGGGCGCGCATTACCCTGCGGGCATGACCACGCTCTCGCCGTACGACAACATGTCTCCCGTGGCCCAGGCCGCCTACCGGGCCCGCGCAGCCGCCGCCGACATCGCGCCACTTCCGCGCGCGGCCAAGGACGACGCGCTCCTGGCGATCGCCGACGCGCTGGAAGTACGGACGAGCGACATCCTCGCGGCCAACGCCGAGGACGTGGCGCGCGCCCGTGAGGCGGGGACCAGCGAGTCCGTCGTCGACCGCCTCACCCTCACGCCGGAGCGCATCCGCGCCATCGCCGCCGACGTCCGGCACGTCGCCGCCCTGCCCGACCCGGTCGGCGAGGTCGTCCGCGGCTCGACCCTGCCCAACGGCATCGACCTGCGCCAGGTCCGGGTGCCGCTCGGCGTCGTCGGGATCATCTACGAGGCCCGGCCCAACGTGACCGTGGACGCCGCCGCCCTCTGCCTGAAGTCGGGCAACGCCGTCCTGCTGCGCGGCTCGTCCTCCGCCTTCGCGTCGAACACCGCCCTGGTGCGGGTGGTGCGCGACGCCGTGGGCGGCTCCGGCCTGCCGGCCGACGCGGTGCAGCTGGTCCCGGGCGAGAGCCGCGACTCGGTGCGCGAGCTGATGCGCGCCCGGGGTCTCGTGGACGTGCTCATCCCGCGCGGCGGCGCCTCGCTGATCCGCACGGTGGTCGAGGAGTCCACCGTCCCCGTCATCGAGACCGGCACCGGCAACTGCCATGTGTACGTCGACGCGCAGACCGACCTGGACATGGCCGTGGAGATCCTGATCAACTCCAAGGCCCAGCGCCCCAGCGTCTGCAACGCCGCCGAGACCCTGCTCGTCCACAAGGACATCGCCGACGCCTTCCTGCCGCGCGCCCTGGACGCCCTGGCCGAGGCCGGCGTGACCGTGCACGGCGACGAACGGGTGCTGGAGTACGCCGAGGGCTCCAAGGCCACGGCGGTGGCGGCGACCCCGGAGGACTGGGAGACCGAATACCTCTCGTACGACATCGCGGCGGCCGTCGTGGAGTCGCTGGACGCGGCCGTGGCGCACATCCGGCTCTGGTCCTCCGGCCACACCGAGGCCATCGTGACCACCTCGCAGGCCGCCGCCCGCCGCTTCACCCAGCTGGTCGACTCCACCACGGTGGCCGTCAACGCCTCGACCCGGTTCACCGACGGAGGCCAGTTCGGTTTCGGCGCCGAGATCGGCATCTCCACGCAGAAGCTGCACGCCAGGGGCCCCATGGGCCTGCCGGAACTGACGTCGACCAAGTACATCGTCACCGGCGACGGCCATGTGAGGTGACCCGGTGACAGGCGAATGCGCCGTCTCCCTGCCCAAAGCGGTCCGCCGGGGCTAGTCTGAAACCGTGGCGGACGACGTGGGGGCAGGCCGTATCCGAACGGCTGGGAGCCCGACGACGACCGCGGGGGCGCGGACGAGGACTTCGCCTCCGTGGTGTTCGACGAGGACTTCGTACGGGCCGCCGAATTCCACGAACCGACCGCGGTCGAAAGGCTGTTGGCGGCGGCCGAGGCCCGCGCCGAGGCCGACGCCCGGCGCGCCGGAGCCCGCGGCGGCCCCTACGACGACGAGCTGTACGACGAGGGCCGCGGTCCGGGCGGCTACGGCGGCCCGGACGGCTACGACCCGCTGGACGCGGACGACTTCCACGAGCACGGGCCCTACGGCCGCCACGGCGGCGCGCTCCGCCCGTACCGGGGAGCGGCCCGCTGGCACCGGCCGGTCGCCTGGATGCTGGCCGTCCTGATGGGCGTCGGCATGGTCGCCCTGGCCTTCAGCGCCGTCTACCGCAACAGCTCGGGGGACCGGCAGGACCAGGTCCCGCCGCCGGCCTCGACCGGTGTGGACAGCGCGCCGGGACCCGGCCCCGGATCCGCGCCTTCGGACGCGGACGACTACTCCCGCCCGATGGTCTCGGCCGTCCCGCGCACCCCCTGACCTCCCGCGCCCCGGCCGGCCCCGTCATCCGCCCCGGGTCCTCCGTCCGGCGGCTCCGACGGAACTCCCCGGTGGTTGCCGGGCGTCACCGCGTTTACCGTCGTCGTGATCGACCCACCCTGAAGGTATGACCCCTCCTCCGCCCGAAGAGGGGACTTCTCACGGAGTCGGGAGAAGTCATGGCAGACCGCGGAGATCCACCCGACGGCCCGGCGGAGAACGGCGCGCACGGTCCGGACGACGACTACGGCTCACTCGTCTTCGACGAGTCCTTCGTACGGGCCGCCCGGCTCCAGGAATTCTCCGCCCAGGAGCGCATGGGGGAGCACGCCCGGGCCGTCCGCAGCCTGCCGGGCCGGGCCTACCGCAACGGCTCCCGGATCGCCCTCGCCCTGATGATCCTCATCGCCTTGGCCTTCGGCACGGCCGTCTTCATGGGCCTGAGCCACCCCTACGAGACCCCGGCCGCCGCCCGGAAGCCCGAACCGCTGCGGATGACCCTCGTCCCCCTCGCCCCGCGCGGCCCCGTCCCCTCGGGCACCCCCGCCGCCCTCTTCGCGAGCAGCCCCGCCGCGCACCACCCGAAGGGCCGGGACGGCATCAGCCCGCCGCCCGCCCGGCGCACCGCCGACTTCTCGGAGAGCGAGGTCAGCGCCGCCCTGGCCACCGTCAAGGACTACCTGGCCGCCTCCTCGCTCGACCCCGACGTGCTCAGCGGCAACGCCGTGCGCCCCGTGGAGGCGCTGCTCGACCCGGACCAGATGGAGCAGTTCGACCGCAGCGTCGACGAGCCCTACGACGACGGGCAGCACGCCGCGACCGGCTGGCTCGTCCGCTTCGACCCGGCCCAGGTCACCCCGGACCCGGAGGTCCGGGTCCGGGGCACCCTGCGCTACACCCAGACGGGCTCCGACGCCCTGGAGGTCGTCTCGGACCACACCTTCACGTACGCGCTGCGCCCCGCCGTGTCGGGCCCGCAGCCGAAGGGCGGCGCCTCCCTGTTCACCGTGCGGCGGGAGATGCGCTTCCGGTTCGACCGGGAGGACCTGCGGCTGCACCGGCTGGAGGTGCAGACCAGCTATCTCCAGGCGGGCCCGCAGTCCTGCCCGGCCGACGCCTCGGGCGCCCTGCGGCCGCTGCTCGCCGGCCGGCGGGCCGTCTCGCGCGCACCGGCGGGCACCGACCCGTACGCCACGGGCCGGCCCGTCGCCGCGCTCTGCGGGACGCTGGAGGTCAGCTCCCTTCCGCCGACGGCCCCTGCGAGCCCTCCGGGTTCTCCGTAGCACCGCCCTTGGCGCCGCCGCCCGCGCCGGTGAACTTGTCGCGCAGCTTGCCGCCCAGGTCACCGGCGCCGCCCGCTATGTCACCGACGAGCTTCATCAGCGGATCCTTGCTGTTGCGCACCGAATCGGCGTAATGCGAGGCGGACTCCTTGAACGAGTCCGTCACCGAGGTGTCCTTGTCCTCGTCCCGGCGCGGGTAGTGGCCGTCCATGATCCGCTGGTAGTCGCGGGTCTCCGACCACTTCTTCAGCTCGGCGGCGCGGACCGTGGTGAACGGGTGCGAGCGGGGCAGCACGTTGAGGATCTTGAGCACCGAGTCGCGCAGGTCGCCGGACTTCTCGTACTCGTCGGCCTGGGCGAGGAAGGCGTCCACGTTCATCTCGTGCAGGTGGTTGCCGCCGGCGATCTTCATCAGGCCGCGCATCGACGCCTGTATGTCCTGGCCGACCAGGAGCCCGGCCCGGTCCGCCGACAGCTCCGACTTGCGGAACCACTCGCGCAGCGCCGTCACGATCGCCATGATCGCGACGTTGCCCAGCGGGATCCAGGCGACCTTGAGCGCCAGGTTGGTGAGGAAGAGGAGGATCGTGCGGTACACCGCGTGACCCGAAAGGGCGTGTCCGACCTCGTGGCCGACGACCGCCCGCATCTCCTCCTCGTCCAGCAGCTCCACCAGACCCGTGGTCAGCACGATGATGGGCTCGTCCAGCCCGATGCACATGGCGTTGGGCTTGGGGTCCTGGGTGACGTACATCGGGGGGACCTTCTCCAGGTCCAGGATGTAACAGGCGTCCCGGAGCATGTCGTTGAGGTGGGCGAACTGGGCGTCGCTCACCCGGACGGAGTCCGACAGGAAGAGAAGGCGCAGGCTGCGCTCCGGCAGCAGTCCGCTCAGCGCCTTGAAGACGGTGTCGAAGCCGCTCAGCTTGCGCAGCGCCACCAGCGCGGAGCGGTCCGCCGGGTGCTCGTAGGCCCGGGAGGAGATCCCCGGGAAACGCCGGCGCTGCCTGCTCGGTACGCGGTCGTGGCTCTCGTGGCTGCTGGTCATGACATGGGCCCCCTGTGTTCGTGCGAGACGTCGCTCGCCCCCTGACGCCGCCCAGCCTAGGTGCTGGGGCTACGGTGTGCGGGGGCTGTGGATAACTGAGGAGACGCCCGACATGCCGCACACCGTTGCTCTGTTCGCCGCCGCATCCGGGGACCAGGGGCCGGGCAACACGATCCGCATCGTGTTGGTCGCCTCCCTGCTGGGAGCCGCCCTGCTGGCCTGGTTCCTGCTCCGCGGATACCGCAACGACGACAACAACGACTGAGTCGGCGTGAGCGTGCCCGGGGCACCCGCATACGATGTCCGCGACGTCTTCCCCCGACTCCCGATCGATAGGTCCTGCCGAAGATGAGCCTCACGAGCACCGCACACCAGCTGGTCACCGTCGCCGCCGAGGGCGAGCACGGCGGCAATCACGAAAGCCTCAGCCCCTACCTCACCGGTGGCGGTGCCTTTGTCGTGCTTCTCCTCCTTCTGTGGATCACCACGCGCTTCAACCGCGACCGCTGAGGCAGAGGCGTACAGCTGTGCCAGTAGGCTCTGCACGCATGGGAGAGCAGGAAGTGCCTACCGGCCGCGGAAAACGCCGACTCGGCGTGATGGGCGGGACGTTTGACCCGATTCATCATGGACACCTGGTGGCGGCCAGTGAAGTGGCCGCCCAGTTCCACCTCGACGAGGTGATCTTCGTACCGACCGGGCAGCCGTGGCAGAAGAGCCACAAGCAGGTCTCCCCGGCGGAGGACCGTTATCTGATGACGGTCATCGCGACGGCGTCCAACCCGCAGTTCTCGGTCAGCCGCAGCGACATCGACCGCAAGGGCCCCACGTACACCATCGACACCCTGCGGGACCTGCGCGAGGCCCACGGCGAAGCGGACCTCTTCTTCATCACCGGTGCCGACGCGCTCGCCCAGATCCTCACCTGGCGCGACGCCGACGAGCTGTTCTCGCTCTCCCACTTCATCGGCGTGACCCGGCCGGGCCATGTGCTCACGGACGACGGGCTGCCGAAGGGGGGCGTCTCCCTCGTGGAGGTCCCCGCGCTCGCGATCTCCTCGACGGACTGCCGCGCGAGGGTCGCCCAGGGCGAACCGGTCTGGTACCTCGTGCCCGACGGCGTGGTCCGCTACATCGACAAGCGCCAGCTGTACCGCGGCGAGTGAGCCACGGAAAGGGGCACCGGTGAACGACCGACAGAACCCGTACGACCCGTACTACCAGCAGCCGCAGATCATCGGCTACGACGAGTACGGGCAGCCGGTGTACCAGCAGCCGGGGCAGCAGCAGTACGACCCGTACGCGCAGCAGCAGCCCGACCCGTACGGCGGCCAGGCGCCCCAGGACGGCGGGCAGGGGTACGGCTACGACCCGTACGCCCAGCAGCAGCCCCCCGCGCCGCCGCAGCCGTACGACCCCTACGCGTCCCCGCCCCAGCAGGCCCCCGGCAGGACTACGGCTACGACCGGTACGGGTACGACACCGGCCGGCAGCAGCCGGTCCACGACACCGGGCAGCAGCCCGCCGCGGTCGACACGACCCAGCAGTGGAACATCCCGCAGCAGGCCGCGCCCCCCACCCCGGCCGCCGCGCCCGCCCCGCCCCGCGAGCCCGAGCCGCGTCCGGAGCCGGAGGCGGCCGTGCCCGGGCAGCGCCGTGGCGGCGACGACTACCGCACCGAGCAGTTCGCCTTCATCGAGGAGCCCGACGAGGACTCCGAGGACGTCATCGACTGGCTCAAGTTCACCGAGAGCCGCAGCGAACGCCGCGAGGAGGCGCGCCGCCGGGGCCGCAACCGGATCGTCGCGCTGCTCGTCGTCGGCGTCCTGGCCGTGCTCGGCGGCGTCGGCTACCTGTGGTCGGCGGACAAGATCCCCGGCCTGTCCGACGGGGAGAAGGAGAACACCGCGACGACCGGACCGCAGCGCCGGGACGTCATCGTGGTCCACCTCCACAACACCAAGACCGGCGGCACGTCCACCGCGCTGCTCGTCGACAACGTCACCACCAAGCAGGGCACCACGGTCCTGCTCCCCAACTCCCTCGCCGTCTCCGACGAGGACGGCACCACCACCACGCTCGGCAAGTCGGTCGAGGACGACGGCACGTCCGGCACCCGGGACTCCCTGGACACCCTGCTCGGCACCGACATCACCGGGACCTGGCGGCTCGACACCCCCTACCTGGAGAACCTGGTCGACCTCGTCGGCAACATCGAGGTCGACACCGACACCGCGGTGCCGGGCGCCAAGAAGGGCTCCGGCGACCTGGTGAAGAAGGGCGAGGCGCAGACCCTCAGCGGTCAGATGGCCGTCGCGTACGCCACGTACCGGGGGCCCGGCGAGGCCGAGGCCAAGCAGTTGATGCGGTTCGGCCAGGTCATGCGCGGGGTGCTGCGCAAGATGTCCGACGACCCGAAGGCGGCCACGGTCACCGTCCAGACGCTGGCCCAGATCCTCGACCCGTCGCTGCCCGAGAAGGACCTCGGCGCCTCGCTGGCGAAGCTGGCCGAGCACGCCAAGATCGGCGATTACAAGACGGCGCTGCTGCCCGTGCAGGACGACGGCACCCTCACCGACGCGGCCACCGAGAGCGTCGTCAAGGACATCCTCGGCGGCACGGTCAAGGCACCGTCGGCGGACGGGGTGGTCCGGGTCGGCATCAAGAACGCCACCGGTGACACCGGCTCCACCGAGTCCGCCCGGGGCAAGCTGGTCAACGGCGGTTTCGCCTTCGTCAACAGCGGGAAGGCCGACGCGGCCGCCTCCTCGCAGGTGGTGTACGCCGAGGCGGCCGACAAGGAGAAGGCGACCCAGGTCGCCAAGACCCTCGGACTGCCGACGAGCACGGTCGAGAAGGGCAAGCCGGCCGGGAACGCGGACGTGTCCGTCCTCCTCGGCCAGGACTACAAGCCCGAGTAGCCGCGGAGCGGTCGCGGGAGGTCCGGAGCCCAGCGGTCCGGGCCTCCTCGCGCGGCCCGCGGAATACGGCTGCGTGGCCGGGCGGTTCCCCGTGAGACCCTAGAGGTCTATCCGACCGACGACGAAAGCCTGCTTGTGACCGCCACTGACCGCTCCATCGAGCTCATCAACGCCGCCGCCCAGGCGGCCGCCGACCGGCTCGCGCACGACATCATCGCCTACGACGTCAGCGACGTGCTGTCGATCACCGACGCCTTCCTGCTGGCCTCGGCCCCCAACGACCGCCAGGTCAAGTCGATCGTCGACGAGATCGAGGAGCGGCTGCAGAAGGAACTCGGCGCCAAGCCGGTCCGCCGCGAGGGCGACCGCGACGCCCGCTGGATCCTCCTCGACTACGTCGACATCGTCATCCACGTCCAGCACAGCGAGGAGCGCGTCTTCTACGCGCTGGAGCGCCTGTGGAAGGACTGCCCCGAGCTCGACCTGCCCGAGGACGCGGTGAAGACCCGCGGCAAGGCCGCCGAGCACGCGCAGCTCAACGGCGGTACGGAAGGTGAGCAGAGCTGAACGGCAGCAGGAGCGGCAGGGGCCGCAGGATCGTCCTCTGGCGCCACGGCCAGACGGCCTGGAATCTGGAACGCCGTTTCCAGGGCTCCACGGACATCGAGCTGACCGGGACCGGCGTCGCGCAGGCCCGCCGGGCCGCCCGGCTGCTCGCCTCGCTGAAGCCGGACGCGATCGTCGCATCCGACCTGCGGCGGGCCGCGGCCACGGCCGCCGAGCTCGCCTCGGTCACCGGGCTCGACGTGGTGCACGACGCGGGGCTGCGCGAGACCTACGCGGGAGCCTGGCAGGGCCTGACCCACGAGGAGATCGTGGAGCGGTACGGCGAGCAGTACGCCGCGTGGAAGCGCGGCGAGCCCGTACGGCGCGGTGGCGGCGAGCTGGAGACCGAGGTCGCCGACCGGGCGGCCCCCGTGGTCCTCGGGCACGCCGAGAAGCTGCCCGACGGCGGCACGCTGGTCGTCGTCAGCCACGGCGGCACCATCCGGACCACCATCGGCCGGCTGCTGGGCCTGGAGGCGCATCACTGGGAAGGGCTCGGCGGGCTGACCAACTGCTGCTGGTCCGTGCTCGGCGAGGGCGCCCGCGGCTGGCGGCTGCTGGAGCACAACGCCGGCACCCTGCCCGAACCGGTGCTCGGCGACGACACCTGATCCGGCCGTCGTCGGCCGCCCCTCGCGGCGGCGGGGGCCGGATTTCACTTTCCGGCTGGTCACAGGCTAAAGTTCTTCTTGTTCGCAGCGCGGAAGCGCAGGGAAACACAGCGGACAGCGGGGCTATAGCTCAGTTGGTAGAGCGCTTGCATGGCATGCAAGAGGTCAGGAGTTCAATTCTCCTTAGCTCCACAATCGGAAATCCCGTCCCCACCAGGGGGCGGGATTTCCGCATGTGCGGTCACCGATCCCGCGTACCCCGGCAGTGCGCCCGCAGCGCGCCCAGCAGCTCCCTGCTCTCCTCGTCGGCCGGGGTGTACGTGACGATCCGGCACTCGGGCAGCCCGTTGACGGTCAGCGACACCGAGGTCATCCGTATCTCGCCGGCCACCGCCCAGTGCCGGAAGGTCTTCACGCGCCGCCCCGGCGGGACGACGTCCCCGCTGCGCCACAGCTTCGCGAAGTACGGGCTGGCCTCCGACAGCTCCGCGATGAACGACTCCCACGCGGGCTCGCCCACATGGCGCCCGTAGCCGCTGCGCAGGGTCGCCGCCATCAGGGGCAGCTCCTGGTCGCGGTGCACGACCGGGCAGTCCTCCTCGGACGCGGTGAACAGCGACCACAGCGCGTTGCGGACCCCGGTGCCCGGCATGACGGGGATGCCGAAGAGGTCCCGGTAGCCCGGATTGGTCGCCAGCACGTCGTAGCGCGCGTTGTAGACGACGGCGGGGAGCGGGTCGAGCGCGTCGATGATGCCCTGGACCTCCTCGCCGACCTCGAAGGCGTCGGACTCCCTCCCCGGCAGGAAGGCGACGCCCGCCAGCTCGTACAGGTGCTCGCGCTCCGGCGGGTCCAGCCGCAGCGTCCTCGCCACCGCGTCCAGGACCTGCGGGGAGGCGTTGATCGGGCGGCCCTGCTCCAGCCAGGTGTACCAGGTCACGCCGACTCCCGAGAGCTGGGCGACCTCCTCGCGCCGCAGGCCGGGGGTGCGCCGCCGTAAGCCCGGGGCCATGCCCACGTCGGCCGGGGTCACCCGGGCCCGGCGGCCGCGCAGGAAGGCGGCGAGCTCCGGCCGCCTGCCCGTCGCCGCTCCGCTCCGCCCCGCGTGCTGTTGTGCCGTCGCCGTCCGCTGTCTCGTCACCGTCACGCCCCCATCGTCGGTGCTGCGCCCGGCTGTTGCCAGGTGCTGCCAGTACCAGCATCAGCGGGCTCTCGTTACCCGTATGCGTACGGCACCAGCCTGGAACCCATGACCGCGATCTCCGAAACGACTGCCTCACGCTCCGTCACCAGTAAAACCCCCACCACTGACAAGACCGCCGCCCGGCTGCTCGCCGTGGTGCTCACGGCCCAGTTCATGGCGCTGCTCGACATCTTCATCGTGAACGTCGCCGCCCCGACGATCCGCACCGAACTCCACGCGTCCGGCGCCCAGTTGCAGCTGGTGGTGGCCGGATACACCATCTCGTACGCCGTCCTCCTCGTCGCCGGGGCCCGGCTCGGCGGCGTGTTCGGCCACGGCCGGGCACATCTGGCCGGGCTCGCCGTCTTCACCGCGGCCTCGCTCGCCTGCGGACTGGCCGCGGACTCGGGCCAGCTGATCGCCTTCCGGGTGATCCAGGGGCGGGCGCGGCGGTGATGATCCCGCAGGTCCTCAGCCTGATCCAGCAGCACTTCACCGGCCCGGCGCGGGTGCGCGCGATCGGCGCCTACAGCGCGGTGCTGGCCACCGGGGCCGCCGCCGGGCAGGTCGTGGGCGGGGTGCTGGTGAGCGTCGACCTGTTCGGGGCGGGCTGGCGGCCCGTCTTCCTGGTCAACGTGCCGATCGGGCTCGTCCTGCTGATGCTCGGCGCCCGTGTGCTGCCGGGCGAACCCCGCACCGGGGAGGCCCGGCGGGAGGCGCGGGCGCGCGGCTTCGATCCGGTGGGCCTGGTCCTCCTCGCGGGGGCCGTCACGCTGCTGACCGTGCCGCTGGTGCTCGGCCAGGAGCTGGGCTGGCCGGACTGGACGTGGGCCTGCCTGCTCGGCTGTGCGGTGGTCCTCGCCGGCTTCGTGGCGTACGAGACCCGGCTCGCGGCGCGCGGGGGTGCGCCCCTGATCGCGCCCCGTGTGCTCCGGTTGCCCGGAATCGCCGTGGCGGCGGTGCGCCTCATGCTGGTGATGGCGGCCAACGCGGGCTTCCTCTTCACCTTGACCCTGCACCTCCAGGGCGGCCTCGGGTATTCGGCGCTGCACGCCGGGCTGATGTGCGCGCCGACCGCGGTGGCCTTCGGCGTGGCCGGGCTGACCTGGCGGCGGTGGCCGGCGCGGCTCCAGCGGTACCTGGTGCCCGGCGGGTTCGCCGTGCTGGCCGCCGGTGTGACGGTGACCGGTCTCGTGCTGCGGGGCGGGGACGACGGGAACATCGCGCTGTACGCGGGTTTCGTGCTCATCGGCGGGGGTATGGCTCTCGCGTTCAGCCCCAACCTCGCGGGCGCCCTGGCGGACGTACGGCCCCAGGACGCCGCCGACGCCAGCGGTGTGCTGGTGACCGTGACCCAGCTCGGGCAGGTCATCGGCGTCGCCGCCATAGGCACCCTCTACCTCAACCGCCTCGGCGCGCCGGGGCCGCAGGGGTCGGGGCACGCGCTGTGGGTCTGCGAACTGGCCCTGGCCGCGGTGGCGTGCGCGGGGCCGCGGCGGGGCTCGTACGACGGCGGCGGCGTGCGGGAACGGCGGTCGGCTGACCCCCTTGCGGGGGCATGGCAGAATCGGACCGCCGGAGGGGGCGACGGACCGAACGGGAGGGTGTGCGCGATGCCTGGGAGCCGCCACGAGGTCCCGCAGCCGCCTTTCGTCCGCCGGAGCCGGAGCTGATCCATGGGTGCACACAGGCGGAAGTGCGACTGGTGCGGCAGCGGTACGCCCATCGTCAGGGACATGGACCCGGTCAACGCGGACTATCAGTACTGGTGCGAGGAATGCGCACGCGCGCTGATCATAAAAGGCGACCCCATCGAGACCTACCGGGAGCTCGAGGGGGAGCCGATCTACGGGCGGCTCCTGGAGGAGCACTGCACCCTCAAGCGCTTCTACTCCTTCGCCACGGCCTGACCGCTTCCCCTCTTCCGGCGGGGGAAAACCGGTCGGACCGGAATCGATTTGGTGGACGGCCCGGGTGACCGGTACTGTTCTCGATGTCGCCAGGGAGACCGGGCGGCGCAACGAGGGGCTATAGCTCAGTTGGTAGAGCGCTTGCATGGCATGCAAGAGGTCAGGAGTTCAATTCTCCTTAGCTCCACAGTGAAGTGGGAACGGCGGGCCATCCGATGCGGATGGCCCGCCGTTCTGCGTGCGGAGGCCGACAACGCCTATTGCCCGGAAGGGGTCCGGCTCGGTGCGGTACCCTGACGCCATGCGTGCCGTAGCCCTTCTGCTTAGCGAGCCGCGCTGATCAGTCCCGACCGGTGAGAACGCCTGGTCGGCATCAGCGCGGCGTCCCCTCCTGTGCGAGGGGATTTTTCGTTTCCAAGGACGTGTGTCCGTAGACGTGGATGCCGGCAGATGACGATCGATGGAGCTTTGAGGATCATGAGCGAGACGAATTCCGCAGCGGACGCCGCTGCGCCGCACCGCTACACGGCAGCGATGGCCGCCGACATCGAGGCACGCTGGCAGGACTTCTGGGACGCCGAGGGCACGTACGAGGCGCCCAACCCGACCGGTGACCTGGCGGGCGACCCGGAGCTGGCCGCCCGGCCCAAGAAGTTCATCATGGACATGTTCCCGTACCCCTCCGGTGCGGGACTGCACGTCGGCCACCCGCTGGGCTACATCGCCACGGACGTCTTCGCCCGCCACCAGCGCATGACCGGGCACAACGTCCTGCACACCCTGGGCTTCGACGCCTTCGGCCTGCCGGCCGAGCAGTACGCCGTGCAGACCGGCACGCACCCGCGGGTCTCCACCGAGGCCAACATCGAGAACATGACGGCGCAGCTGCGCCGACTGGGCCTGGGCCACGACAAGCGCCGCTCGTTCGCCACGATCGAGTCCGAGTACTACAAGTGGACCCAGTGGATCTTCCTGCAGATCTTCAACTCCTGGTACGACACCGAGGCGGACCGCGCCCGGCCCATCGCCGAACTGGTCGCCCAGTTCGAGAGCGGCGAGCGCCCCACCCCCGACGGCCGTGACTGGTCCGCGCTGAGCGCCGCCGAGCGCGCCGACGTCCTGGGCGAGTACCGGCTGGCCTATGCCTCCGACGCGCCGGTCAACTGGTCGCCCGGCCTGGGCACCGTCCTGGCCAACGAGGAGGTCACCGCCGACGGCCGCTCCGAGCGCGGCAACTTCCCCGTCTTCAAGGCGAAGCTGCGCCAGTGGAACATGCGCATCACCGCCTACGCCGACCGGCTGCTGAACGACCTGGACGGGCTGGACTGGCCCGAGGCGATCAAGCTGCAGCAGCGCAACTGGATCGGCCGCTCCGAGGGCGCGCGGGTCGACTTCCCGGTCGACGGCGCGGGCAGCGTCACCGTCTTCACCACCCGCCAGGACACCCTGTTCGGCGCCACCTACATGGTGCTGGCGCCGGAGCACGAGCTGGTCGAGCGGATCATCCCCGCCGCCTGGCCCGAGGGCACCCACCCGGTCTGGACGGGCGGCCACGCCTCGCCGGCCGAGGCGGTCACCGCGTACCGCAAGCAGGCCGCCGCCAAGTCGGACGTGGAGCGGCAGGCCGAGGCCAAGGACAAGACCGGTGTCTTCACCGGCGCGTACGCCACCAACCCGGTCAGCGGCGAGCAGATCCCCGTCTTCATCGCCGACTACGTGCTGATGGGCTACGGCACCGGCGCGATCATGGCCGTCCCGGCGCACGACGCGCGGGACTTCGCGTTCGCGCGCGCCTTCGAGCTGCCGATGCGCTGCGTGGTCGAGCCGTCGGACGACCGCGGCACCGACGCCTCGACGTGGGAGGACGCCTTCGCCTCGTACGACGCGAAGCTGGTCAACTCCGCCAACGACGAGATCTCGCTGAACGGCCTGGGCGTCGCCGACGCCAAGGCCCGCATCACCGAGTGGCTGAAGGAGCACGGCGTCGGCGAGGGCACCGTCAACTTCCGGCTGCGCGACTGGCTGTTCAGCCGCCAGCGCTACTGGGGCGAGCCCTTCCCGATCGTGTACGACGAGGAGGGCATCGCCCACCCGCTGCCCGAGTCGATGCTGCCCCTGGAACTGCCCGAGGTGGACGACTACTCGCCGCGCACCTTCGACCCGGACGACGCCGACACCCAGCCCGAGACCCCGCTGTCGCGCAACGCCGAGTGGGTCAACGTCACGCTGGACCTGGGCGACGGCCCGAAGAAGTACCGCCGCGAGACCAACACCATGCCCAACTGGGCCGGTTCCTGCTGGTACGAGCTGCGCTACCTGGACCCGAACAACTCCGAGAAGCTGGTCGACCCGGCCATCGAGGAGTACTGGATGGGCCCGCGCGAGGGGCAGCCGACCGGCGGCGTCGACCTGTACGTGGGCGGTGCCGAGCACGCCGTACTGCACCTGCTGTACGCGCGCTTCTGGTCCAAGGTGCTGCACGACCTGGGCCACGTCTCCTCCGCCGAGCCGTTCCACAAGCTGTACAACCAGGGCATGATCCAGGCGTTCGTCTACCGGGACAGCCGCGGCATCGCCGTCCCGGCCGCCGAGGTCGAGGAGCGCGACGGGGCGTTCTACTACCAGGGCGAGAAGGTCTCCCGCGTCCTGGGCAAGATGGGCAAGTCCCTGAAGAACGCCGTCACGCCCGACGACGTCTGCGCCGAGTTCGGCGCGGACACGCTGCGCCTGTACGAGATGGCCATGGGCCCCCTGGACGTGTCGCGGCCCTGGGACACGCGTGCGGTCGTCGGTCAGTACCGGCTGCTGCAGCGGCTGTGGCGCAACATCGTCGACGAGGAGACCGGCGAGGTCACCGTGGTCGACTCCGAGCCCGGCGAGGACACGCTGCGCGCGCTGCACAAGGCCATCGACGGCGTCGGCGGCGACATGGCCGGCATGCGCTTCAACACGGCGATCGCCAAGGTCACCGAGCTGAACAACCACCTGACCAAGGCGGGCGGCCCGCTGCCCCGCCCGGTCGCCGAGGCCCTGGTACTGCTGGTGGCGCCGCTGGCCCCGCACATCGCCGAGGAGCTGTGGCACCGGCTGGGCCACACGGAGTCGGTCGTGCACCAGGACTTCCCGGTGGCCGACCCGGCGTACGTCGTGGACGAGACCGTGACCTGCGTGGTGCAGGTGAAGGGCAAGGTCAAGGCGCGCCTGGAGATCTCCCCGTCGATCACCGACGCGGAGCTGGAGGCCCTGGCCCTGGCCGATCCGGCCGTCGTCGCCGCGCTGGGCGGCGCGGGCATCCGCAAGGTGATCGTCCGCGCGCCGAAGCTGGTGAACATCGTTCCCGCGTAGTCGCGGAGACGGGTGGGGGCTTTCCCCTACGGGCAGGTTGGGGGTTCCGGCGGAACCTCCAGCCTGCCCGTTCCGTTTACGGTGGAGAGGACCGGTGTAGGTGTACCGGAGGCCGTCACACCATCCGAGGGGCGCTCATGGAAGCCGTGATCCTGATTCTGGGGCTGCTCGTCGTCGCCTTCATGGCCCTGGGCGTCTACGCGACGGTCAAGGTGGTCGGGGCGGCCAGGCGCGGCGTGGACCGCACGATCACACAGGCGCGCCGCACCGTCGAGGACACCACCCTGCGGGCCAAGAGCTACGGCCAGCTGGGCGTCGGCGGTGAGCTGGCACAGCTGCGCCTCTCGCTGCGCACGTCGATGCGCGCCACTCAGGACGCCCTGCGGACGGGCGTGGCCGAGGACGCGTCGCTGTCGGAGTCCCTGGGGCTGTTCGACCGGCTCAGCGTGCACGGACTCGAACTGGACGCGGAGCTGAAGGCGCTGGAGCGCGAGCCCGACAAGGCGACGGTGGCCTCGCGGCTGCCGGGCCTGAAGAAGCGCACCGAGCAGATCACCGGGTCCGCCGACGCACTGCGCTGGGCCGCCCGGGACCGGGCCCGCAAGTTCGCCGACGACGAGCTGTCGGCGCTGAACGCGCAGATCGATGTGGAGGCCGGGGCGCTGCGGCACTGGACGACGGGCCCGGGGGAGCCGACGGCGGCCCAGGGCCCTGAGCAGCAGGGGCCGGTGGCGCCGGGGGAGTGGGGCGGGGAGCCCGACGCGCCCGAGGCCATCACCGCCCGGGATCCCCGGCAGAGCACCGCCTATCCGTGGCAGAAGGCGGCCCGGCCGGAGACCACCAACTGAGCGGCGCCCCTGGGGGAGAGCGGCACGACCACCCGTGACCGAGGGTGGCAGGATGCGATGCGAAGCGACCGCGACTGATCACTCGCGCGGGGTCGGACTGCCTAGTCGGCGCGCCTGCGGGTAACCTCCGGGGCATGTCCCGCCATGTCGCGATCGTCACCGATTCAACGGCCTACCTGCCGCCCGACACGATGCGGCGGCACGGCATCACGGCGGTGCCGCTGACCGTGGTGCTGGGCGATCAGGCCCTGGAGGAGGGCACCGAGATCTCGGCCCGTTCGCTGGCCCTGGCCCTCCAGAAACGCCGTTCCGTGACGACGTCCCGGCCCAGCCCCGAGGTCTTCGCCGCCACCTACCGGTCCGTCGCGGAGGCCGGTGCGAGCGGCATCGTCTCGCTGCATCTGTCGTCGGAGTTCTCCGGTACGTACGACGCGGCGGTGCTCGCGGCGAAGGACGCCCCGGTGCCGGTGCGCGTGGTCGACACGGGCATGGTCGCGATGGCCCTCGGCTTCTGCGCCCTGTCCGCCGCCGAGACGGCCGAGGCGGGCGGCGGCCTGGACGAGGCGGTGGCGGCGGCCGAGAAGCGCGCGTCGGGCACCTCCGCGTATTTCTACGTCGACACCCTGGACTACCTGCGCCGGGGCGGCCGGATCGGCGCCGCGCAGGCCCTGCTCGGCTCGGCCCTCGCGGTCAAGCCCCTGCTCCAGCTCGACGGCGGCCGGATCGAGCTCCTGGAGAAGGTGCGGACGGCCTCGAAGGCCATCGCCCGGCTGGAGGAGATCGTCGCCGAGCGCGCGGGCAGCGGACCCGTGGACATCGCCGTGCACCACCTCGCGGCGGCCGAGCGCGCGGAGCGGCTGGCGGAACGGCTGCGGGAACGCGTGCCCGGCCTCGCGGACCTGCACGTCAGCGAGGTCGGCGCGGTGATCGGCGCGCACACCGGGCCGGGGCTGCTGGGCGCTGTGGTCTCGCCGCGCTGAGGAGCCGGGGCGGCCGGTGTGCGGTGCTTGGCGCCCGGTGCCCGGTGCCCGGTGCCCGGTGCCCGGTGCTCGGCGCGCAGCGTTCGGCGTCCGGTGCCTGGCCCCGGCGTCCGGTGCTCGGCGCACAGTTTCGGCGTCCGGTGAGAATGTCACTCTCCGGAGTGGGCGAGTTATCCACAATGGGTCCGTCGTCCACGGAAATCGCCTGGGCTCAGCGGGATTCGGCGGGACTGCCTAGCGTCCTGATCCATGGCTTCCCGATCACATCGTGCAACCAGCGGACCCGGCGGACCGGGTGCAGGCCCCGGCCGCGCCCCGGATTCCGACGGGCGTCTGCGACGAGCGGCGCGGCCTGGGCCGGGCCGCCGACGCCGGACCACGGCCCGCGCGGAGGCGGCCGCGGCGGCGCGCGGCAGGGCCGACGCGCTGATGGCGGGCGGGGGCGGAGGGCGCGTCGCGCGGTGGGGGTGGGGGCGGCTGTGCCGGTTGTGGCGCCGCCCGTTGAGGAGCCCCGGGCGGCGGGCGGTGGCGCGGAGTCGCCCACGGGTGTGGTGCGCGAGGCGCCCGAGGGGCGGTGGGCGGCGGCCGTGTTCGCGGTGCGGGAGCGGCTGCCCGTGTGGGTGCAGCTCCGATGCGGTCTGGAGCCGAAGACCCTTGCCGCGCTCGCCGTGGTGCTGGTCGTGGCGGCCGTGTTCGCCGGGATGCACTTCTGGTCCGCCCGGCCGGAGGGCGTCCGGGCGCCGGACATGGTCGGCGAGGCGGTGCACGCGCCTGCGCCCGTGCCGGAGGCGGACTCGGACGCGGAGCGGGAGGGCGGTGGCCGGCCCGCACCGTCCCCCGGCCCTGCTGCCGGTCCGGGCGGGCAGATCGTGGTGGACGTCAGCGGGAAGGTGCGGGACCCGGGGCTGCGCAGGCTGCCCGCCGGATCGCGGGTGGACGACGCGCTGACGGCGGCGGGCGGGGCGCGGCCCGGGACGGACCTGGCGGGGCTCAACCGGGCCCGGGTGCTCATGGACGGCGAGCAGATCGTGGTGGGCGCCCCGCCGGCCCCGGGACCGGCCCCCGGCGTGGCCGGTCCCGCCGCTGACGGGGGCGAGCCGGTGAGCCTGAACACCGCGACGGCGGAGCAGCTGGAAGGGCTTCCGGGCGTAGGACCGGTCCTCGCCCAGCACATCGTGGACTACCGCACGCAGCACGGCGGATTCCGGTCCGTGGAGGAACTCCGCGAGGTCAACGGGATCGGCGACCGCCGGTTCGCGGATCTGCGGCCCCGGGTGCGGCCGTGAGGGCGGTGGACGCCCTTGGGGCGTCGGGGATGCGTGCGGTGGAGGAGGCCCACGAGGCGGCGGACATCCACGCGGCCTCGGGCAAGCGGTTGGGGCTCTCCGACCCCCGGCAGGAGGGCCCGGCCGACCTCCGGTTGCTCGCCCCGGCAGCGGCGGCCTGGGCCGGTGCGGCGCTCGCGGTGGGCGTTCCCGGGCGCTGGGCGGCGATGGGGGTGGTGCTCTGCCTGGGGACGGCGATGGTCCTCCTCGCGGTGGGGCTGCGGCGCCCGCGTGCGGCGGACGGGGGTGACGCGGCGGATGGCGGGGCGCGGGGCGGGGGCAGCGCGGTGGGGGTGCGAGGTGGGGTTGGTGGCGCCGGGGTGCGGGGTGCGGGCGGTGAGGGTGGAGGCGCCGGAGCGCGGGGTGCGGGCGGTGGAGTCGGTGGCTCCGAGGTGCGGGCCGGGGGTGGTGAGGTCGGTGGCGCCGGAGTTGGGGCTGGGGGCGGTGGTGTTGGTGGCGCTGCGGTGCGGGGTGCGGTGGCTGCCGTGTCCGTGTCCGGTGCCGGGCGGGCGCGGTGGCGGTTGCGGGCGACGGCCGTCGCGGCGGCGCTGCTCTGCGCGGCGGCCGGGGCGGCGTCCGCCGGTCTGCACGGTGCCGACGCGCGCCAGGGCCCCGTGCCCGGACTGGCCCGGCAGTTCGCGCGCGTCCAGGCGGAGATCACCCTCACTTCCGATGCCCGGCGCACGTTCCCCCGGGTGCGCGGCGACCACAGCACACCCGCATCCCTGCTCCTGGACGCGGAGGTCACCCGGCTCATGCGGGCCGACGGCACGGCCGTACGGCTGCGGACGCCGGTCCTGGTCATCGTCCCGCCGGGCGGCGCGGCGGCGGCCTGGCAGCGACTGCTGCCCTCCACCCGCCTGCGGATCAGCGGGCGCCTGGCGCCCCCGCTGCACCAAGGCGAACGGGTCGCCGCCGTGCTGCGACCCGACGGCAAGGCTCCGCCCCGGGTGACCGGGCCGCCCAGCCTCCTCCAGCGCACGGCCGGCCGGCTGCGCGCCGGGCTGCGCGAGGCCACCGACGGACTGGGCCCGGACGCACGGGCGTTGCTGCCCGGCCTGGTCGTCGGCGATACGTCACGGATCACCCCCGAATTGCACGACGCGTTCCGGGCGACCGACCTCACGCACCTGATGGCCGTATCCGGTTCAAACCTGGGCATTCTGCTCGTTCTGCTCATCGGGCCGCCCGGCCGGGCGCTACGGGCCGAACGCGGAGGGCTGGCGCCCAGGCTCGGGATCTCCCTGCGGATGACCGCACTGCTCGGCGGCGGGCTCACACTCGCCTTCGTCCTGGTCTGCCGGCCCGAACCCAGTGTGCTGAGGGCCGCCGCGTGCGGGCTGATCACGCTCCTCGCCATCGGCACCGGGCGGCGCCGGACGCTGATCCCCGCGCTGTGTGCCGCCGTGCTGCTGCTGGTGCTCTACGACCCGTGGCTGGCGCGCAGTTACGGCTTCGTGCTGTCGGTGCTGGCCACCGGCGCCCTGCTGACCCTCGCCCCGCGCTGGAGCGAGGCGCTGCGACGGCGCCGGGTGCCGCCACGGCTGGCGGAGGCGCTGGCCGCGGCGGCCGCCGCGCAGGCGGTGTGCTCGCCCGTGGTGGTGCTGCTCGCCTCCCGGGTGAGTCTGGTGGCGGTCCCGTGCAATCTGCTGGCGGAGTTCGCCGTGGCGCCGGCCACGGTCCTCGGGTTCGCCGCGCTGGCCCTGGCGCCGGTGGCGATGCCGGCGGCCGGGCTGCTCGCCGCCGTCGCGGGGTGGCCGGCCGGGTGGATCGCCTCGGTGGCCAAAACCGGGGCCGCCTTCCCCGGGGCGGAGGCCGACTGGCCCGACGGCCTGTCAGGGGCCGCGTTGCTGGCCGCCGTGATCCTGGTCCTGGTACCGGCCGCGCGCTGGGCCGGGCGGCGCCCCTGGGTCTGCTCGGCCACCGCGCTGCTGCTGCTCCTCGCGGTGTTCCGGCCGGCGCCGCTGACCCGGGTGCTGACCGGGTGGCCGCCGCCCGGCTGGGCGTTCGCCATGTGCGACGTCGGTCAGGGCGATGCCCTGGTGCTCGCGGCCGGACCCGGCTCCGGCGTGGTCGTGGACGCCGGCCCCGATCCCCGGCTCGCCGACCGGTGTCTGCGCGAACTGGGCGTCAGCCGTGTCCCGTTGCTGCTGCTCACCCACTTCCACGCCGACCATGTGCGGGGCCTTCCCGGGGTGCTGCGCGGCAGGGCGGTGGGCGCGATCCAGACGACGAGCCTGGACGAGCCGCCGGAGCAGGCCGCGTTCGTCCGGAGAACGGCGGCGGGGGCCGGTGTGCCCCTCCTGCGGGCCGCGCCCGGCGAACGGCGGCGGATCGGCAAGCTGGACTGGCAGGTGCTGTGGCCTCCGGGGGCGGCGGGCGCGGCCGGTCCCGTCCCGTACGACGTTCCGCAGGACCCGAACGACGCCAGTGTCACCCTGTTCGTGCGCACCGGCGGGCTCACCCTGCTGCTCCCGGGCGATCTGGAACCGCCCGCCCAGCAGGCGCTGCTGCTCAGCCATCCGGAGCTGCCCCGGGTGGACGTGCTCAAGGTCGCCCACCACGGCTCCGCGCACCAGGACAGCGCCCTGCTGCGGGCCGTCCGGCCCCGGTTCGCGCTGGTGAGCGTGGGCCGGGACAACCCGTACGGGCACCCGGCGCCCCGCACCGTCGACGCGCTCGCCGGGCAGGGGGCGGTGGTGCTGCGCACCGACAGGGACGGGGCGATCGCGGTGACCGGTTCGGGGAGCGGGCTGCGGGCGGTGGGGCGGTCATGACGAGGTACGCGGCGAGGCGGCGGGCGGCGCTCTCCGCGCCGGACCGGGCGGGAGCCACGGGCCCCACGGGACCCACACGCGCCTCCGGCGCTCCGGCCTCAGACCAGCCAGCGGCCGTCGGTCATCAGGTCGCGGCCGGGCTGCTCGTTGGACTCCCGCCAGGCCCGGACCGCGTACGGGGTGAAGCGGAGGTACACCCAGGCGGGGCGCCCCCGCAGGTCCCAGGAGAACTTCGCGGCGAACGCCTCGCCCGACGCCGGCGGAAGGTCCGTGCCCTCCACCACCTCGCCCCTCGCCTCGATCATGACCACGTCGCGGGTGTGGCCCAGGGCGATGTGGGCCCGGCCGTCCGGAGTCAGGTTGACCGCCGTCGGGTTGGTGCGCCGGGTCGCCATCAGCAAGGTCTCCCCGTCCCACACGAACCACAGCGGCACGAGGGTCGGCGCCCCGTCGGCGGAGGCCGTCGACACCCAGGCGTCGGTGTCCTCCGCCAGGCGGTCGAGCACGTCCTGCTTGCGCTGTTCACGGCTGCGCGCCGGTTCCGGAAGGGGCATGGCGCGCACGCTAACCCGCGCCCCGGCCGCGTAACACCGTCGTCGGACCTAGGACGCGTCGGACGCGGCCTAGGACCAGTGGCGCATGGCGCGCGGCCGGGGCGGCGGCGGAGACTGGCCCCATGGACCCGCAGCTGCCGCAGACCATCGACGCCTACCTGGACCGCATCGGCGCCGCCAGGCCCGCGCGCCCCGACGCCTCGGCGCTGCGTGAGCTGCAACTGCGCCACCTCATCGCCGTGCCCTTCGAGAACCTCTCCATCCATCTCGGCGAGGACATCGTGCTGGAGGACGGACCGCTCCTGGACAAGATCGTGGGCCGCGAGCGCGGCGGCTTCTGCTACGAACTCAACGGCGCCTTCGCCGTACTGCTGCGGGCGCTCGGCTTCCGCGTCACCCTCCTCCAGGCCCGGGTCCACGGCGACGGGGGACGGCTCGGCATCCCGTACGACCATCTGGCGCTGCGCGTCGAGACGGAGGACGGGACCGGCCCCTGGCTCGCCGACGTCGGCTTCGGTGACCACGCCAGGCGCCCGCTCGCGCTCGACGACCGCGCCGACCAGGAGGACCCGGGCGGAACCTTCCGGATCGTCCCGGCCCCGGACGGCGGGGAGTCCGGGGACCTCGACGTCCTCTGCGACGGCACGCCCCGGCTCCGGCTGGAGCGGCGGCCCAGGGAACTGGCCGACTTCCGGGCCGGCGCCTGGTACCACCGCACCTCGCCCGACTCCCACTTCACCCGGGCCCCGGTCTGCTCGCGCAGTACGGACGACGGCCGGATCACCCTCAGCGGCCGCAAGCTCCTCACGACGGTGGGCGGCGAGCGGCGCGAGACACCGCTGGGCAGCGACGACGAGGTGCTGGCGGCCTACCGGGACCACTTCGGCCTGCGCCTCGACCGGCTGCCCGGAAAATCGGACCTTCGGTAACACCTGCGCCCAAGCCCGCGCCAGCCGTTCTGTTTGCCTCGAACGCCTCAATGGTGGTCGAATGCATGCTCGTCGGCGGGCCGCTGCTCCGACAACGACGTCTGCCCTCCGGCCCGAGGTGAACGAGTGCCCGGGAGTGTGTGGAGATGTTCGGCCGTTGGTTCGGAAACAAGGGTGCGACGGGTGCCGCTCGGGGCAACGCCCTCGCCGGACTGATGGTGCCGGACTCGGCGGGTGTGCTCAGCTGCCGGGTGCTCGACCCGGTCAACGAGCCCGTGGCACTGGCGGAGTTCGTACTGACGGACCGGGCGGGGCGCAAGGTGGTCGGGGGCGAGACCGACCCGTACGGCAGTGTCATGGCCACGATTCCGGCGGGGGAGTACCGGCTGGCCGTCACGGCGGAGGGGTTCACCCCCTTCCACGGTTCGGCCACGGTGACCGAGGGCGGCCATGCGAGCCTCGGCGATGTGACCCTCCAGATCGCCGCCCCGCCGCAGCTGCCCGAGCCGGGCGACTGGGAGATCGAACCGATGCACTCCCAGATCGGGTTCACCGCCCGGCACATCGGGATGGCCCGCATCCACGGCCGGTTCAACACCTTCGCGGGGGCGGTGCGGATCGCCGACCGGATGGAGGACTCTGCGATGCACGTCGTCATCGACGCCGCGTCGATCGACACGAACGTGCAGATGCGCGACGACCACTTGCGCTCCAGCGACTTCCTGGACGTCGGGCGCTACCCGACGCTGGAGTTCTACAGCGACCGCTTCGTGCACCGGGGCGGCACCCGCTGGGGGGTGAGCGGTGCGCTCACGCTGCACGGGGTGAGCCGTACGGTGACCCTCGACACCCAGTACCTCGGGCTCGGCAACGGCATGGAGGGCGAGTCCCGGGCGGCCTGCCGCGCCACCACGCAGCTGCACCGCGAGGACTTCACGCTCACCTGGCAGACCATGCTCGCCCGCGGCATCGCGGTCGTCGGCCCGAGCATCTCCATCGAGATGGACGTCCAGATCGTCCCGAAGGGCTGATCCCCCGCCCTGCGGGGCCGGTCCTACGGGGCCTCCAGCCACCCCTCGTACTCCGCGGCGAACGCGTCGAGCGCCGCCGGGTCGAGACGGTGGTCCGGGTCCTCCACGACGACCAGCCACTGGGCGTCCTCGGCGTCGTCCTCGCCGGCCAGCGCGTCCCGTACGAGCTGCGGTTCGTCCGTGACGCCGAAGCGGTCGGCCAGTTCCTCAGCCGCCTCCTCGGCCGCATCGCGGTCGGGCAGCACCAGTACGTGTCTCTCATCGCTCACGTACTCATTCTCGGGTACGGGGGACGGCGCGGCGGACCCGGCCGCGACCGGGCTGTCAGTGGCCCGTGGGATGCTGGACGGCGATGGCCACCAGAAGGAATTCCACCGACGATCCGCTCGCCCCGCTCACGCTCGCCGTGGGGCAGGAGGACCTGCTCCTCGACCGCGCCGTGCAGCAGGTGGTGGCGGCCGCGCGCGCCGCCGACGCCGACACGGACGTCCGGGACCTCACCCCCGACCAGCTCCAGCCGGGCACGCTGGCCGAGTTGACCAGCCCCTCGCTCTTCGCCGAGCGCAAGGTCGTGGTCGTGCGCAACGCGCAGGATCTGAGCGCGGACACGATCAAGGACGTCAAGAAGTATCTGGACGACCCGGTCGAGGAGATCACCCTCGTCCTGCTGCACGCGGGCGGCGCCAAGGGCAAGGGGCTGCTCGACGCGGCCCGCAAGGCGGGGGCCCGCGAGGTCGCGTGCCCGAAGACGACGAAGCCGGCCGAGCGGTTGTCCTTCGTCCGGGGGGAGTTCCGCGCGCTGGGGCGGTCCGCGACGCCCGAGGCGTGCCAGGCGCTGGTCGACTCCATCGGTAGCGACCTGCGGGAGCTGGCCAGCGCGGTGTCGCAGCTCGTCGCGGACATCGAGGGCACGATCGACGAGGCGGTCGTCGGGCGCTACTACACGGGGCGGGCCGAGGCGTCCAGCTTCACGGTCGCCGACCGTGCCGTCGAGGGGCGGGCGGCGGAGGCACTGGAGGCCCTGCGCTGGTCGCTGTCCACGGGGGTGGCGCCCGTCCTGATCACCAGTGCGCTGGCGCAGGGTGTCCGCGCCATCGGCAAGCTGTCCTCGGCGCGCGGGGGGCGGCCGGCGGATCTCGCGCGGGAGCTGGGCATGCCGCCGTGGAAGATCGACCGGGTGCGGCAGCAGATGCGGGGGTGGACGCCGGACGGGGTCGCCGTGGCGCTGCGGGCCGTCGCGGAGGCGGACGCGGGGGTGAAGGGGGGCGGGGACGACCCCGAATACGCGTTGGAGAAGGCGGTGGTGGCCGTGGCGGGGGCCGCGCGGGGCGGGCGTAGCCCGCGGTAGTCCGGTGCGGTGGTGGCCCTGTGCGCCGCGGTCGTCCTCAAACGCCGGACGGGCTGGTTTCGCCGTGCGGGCTCAGGTGTCCTCGAGCGCCGGACGGGCCCGTTCGCCCTGCCCATGCCGAAGGCCCCGGCGTCCTGGGGAAAGGACTTCGGGGCCTCGGGTTCAGATGGGTGCGTCGCACCCGCGTGGCGAACGCAGGTTCGGTGTGCGGCGCGGGGGCCGGGACGGAGCGGGGTAGAGGGCCCGCTTGATCCGGTCCGGCGGTGGGATCAGATCGCTCAGCCCTGGAGGGTGGCAGCCTTGGAGGCCAGCGCCGACTTCTTGTTGGCGGCGGCGTTCTTGTGGATGACACCCTTCGAGACGGCCTTGTCCAGCTGACGGGACGCGGCGCGCACGGCGACGGTGGCCTTCTCGACGTCGCCGGCGGCGACGGCCTCGCGGGCCTTGCGGATCGCGGTCTTGAGCGACGACTTGACGGCCTTGTTGCGCAGGCGCGCCTTCTCGTTCGTCTTGTTCCGCTTGATCTGGGACTTGATGTTCGCCACGAAAGAGCCTTTTCAGGTTCGTTGGATCTTCGATGTGTGTCCGCGCGGCCCGAGAGCCACATGGCACAGCTGTCCACGGTAGCAGGACCGGTCCGACCGGCCCAAACCGGTCGCCGCCCCGCAGGCGTGGGACGATGGAGGCTACGTACAGATCCGCCCCGACCCGAACCGACCCGAGACACGGCGTCCGGCGTCTCAAGAATCAGGACCCTGCGTGCCCGCGACTCCTCTCCACGTGCCCGAGCCGAGCCGTACCGACCCGGCGCTGATCCGCAACTTCTGCATCATCGCGCACATCGACCACGGCAAGTCGACCCTTGCCGACCGGATGCTCCAGCTCACCGGGGTGGTCGACCAGCGGCAGATGCGCGCTCAGTACCTCGACCGGATGGACATCGAGCGCGAGCGCGGCATCACCATCAAGTCCCAGGCGGTCCGGCTGCCCTGGGCGCCGACCACCGGTGAGGGCCAGGGCAGCACCCATGTCCTCAACATGATCGACACGCCGGGCCACGTCGACTTCACCTACGAGGTCTCCCGGTCGCTGGCCGCCTGCGAGGGCACGATCCTGCTGGTCGACGCCGCGCAGGGCATCGAGGCCCAGACCCTGGCCAACCTCTACCTGGCGATGGAGAACGACCTCACCATCGTCCCGGTGCTCAACAAGATCGACCTGCCGGCCGCCCAGCCCGAGAAGTTCTCCGAGGAGCTGGCCAGCCTCATCGGCTGCCAGCCGGAGGACGTGCTCAAGGTCTCCGCGAAGACCGGCATGGGCGTGGACGCGCTGCTCGACCGCGTCGTCCGGGACATCCCGGCGCCCGTCGGTGACGCCGACGCGCCCGCCCGCGCGATGATCTTCGACTCGGTCTACGACTCGTACCGGGGCGTCGTCACGTACGTCCGTGTCGTCGACGGTTCGCTCAACAAGCGCGAGCGGATCCGGATGATGTCGACCGGCGCCACCCACGAGCTGCTGGAGATCGGTGTCTCCTCGCCGGAGATGACGCCCTCCGACGGCATCGGCGTCGGCGAGGTCGGCTACATCATCACCGGCGTGAAGGACGTCCGGCAGTCCAAGGTCGGTGACACGATCACCTCGCTGAACAACGGTGCGACCGAGGCGCTGGGCGGCTACAAGGACCCCAAGCCGATGGTGTTCTCCGGGCTCTACCCGCTGGACGGCTCGGACTACCCGGACCTGCGCGAGGCCCTGGACAAGCTCCAGCTCAACGACGCCGCCCTGGTGTACGAGCCGGAGACCTCCGCGGCGCTCGGCTTCGGCTTCCGCGTCGGCTTCCTCGGCCTGCTCCACCTGGACGTGGTCCGCGAGCGGCTGGAGCGCGAGTTCGGCCTCGACCTCATCGCCACCGCGCCCAACGTGGTCTACCGGGTCGAGATGGAGGACGGCACCGAGCACACCGTCACCAACCCGAGTGAATTCCCCGAGGGCAAGATCGACAAGGTGCACGAGCCGGTCGTCCGGGCCACGGTCCTGGCGCCCAGCGAGTTCATCGGCGCGATCATGGAGCTGTGCCAGCAGCGCCGCGGCACCCTCCTCGGCATGGACTACCTCTCCGAGGACCGCGTCGAGATCCGCTACACGCTGCCGCTCGCGGAGATCGTCTTCGACTTCTTCGACCAGCTGAAGTCCAAGACCCGGGGCTACGCCTCCCTCGACTACGAGCCCACCGGCGAGCAGTCGGCCCAGCTGGTCAAGGTCGACATCCTGCTGCACGGCGACAAGGTCGACGCGTTCTCCGCGGTCACGCACAAGGACAAGGCGTACGCGTACGGTGTGCGCCTCGTCGCCAAGCTGCAGAAGCTCATCCCCCGGCAGAACTTCGAGGTGCCGATCCAGGCGGCCATCGGCTCCCGGGTCATCGCCCGCGAGACCGTCCGCGCCATCCGCAAGGACGTCCTCGCCAAGTGCTACGGCGGCGACATCTCCCGTAAGCGCAAGCTGCTGGAGAAGCAGAAGGAAGGCAAGAAGCGGATGAAGATGGTCGGCAACGTGGAGGTGCCGCAGGACGCGTTCATCTCCGTGCTGTCGACCGACGAGTCCGCCGGGGAAGGCAAGGCCAAGAAGTAGTCCCGGCAGGCAGACCGAACGGGCCCCCGTGCCGCAGCACGCTGCGGCACGGGGGCCCGTTCGTTATCAAGCGGCGTCCGATTGCCCCTTACGCGGGGCGCGCGGGCGCTCTACCCTGATCACGACTTCTTAGTTACTCGCCAGTTAAGCAAGCGGGATCGCAGCACGTAGACGCAGACAGCAGCAAGCACCATCGCCGCAGGCCCGGAGGATGTCGTGAGCGACACACAGACCATGATCGATAACCGTCCGCCCTCCGTGGCGACCCTCTTCATCGACCGGGTGGCGGCCACCCCGGACGGGGAGGCCTACCGCTATCCCGTGCCCGCGGCCGGCGGCGAAGGCCCCGACGAGTGGAAGTCGCTCAGCTGGGCGCAGGCCGCCGAGCGGGTGTACGCCGTGGCCGCCGGGCTGATCGCGCTCGGCGTGCAGCCGGAGCAGCGCGTCGCCCTCGCCTCCTCCACCCGGGTCGAGTGGATCCTCGTCGACCTCGGCGTCATGTGCGCGGGCGCCGCGACCACCACGGTCTACCCCTCCACCAACGCCGAGGAGTCGGCGTTCATCCTCGCCGACTCCGAGAGCCGGGTCCTGATCGCCGAGGACGCCGTCCAGCTGGCCAAGGCCCGCGAGCGCCGCGCCGAGCTCCCGAACCTCGCCCACGTCGTGGTCATCGACGCCGAGGGCGCCGGTCCGGCCGAGGGCGACCCCGAGGGCTGGGTGCTCACCCTGGCCGAACTGGAGGCCCTGGGCGCCGAGCACCTGGCGAAGAACCCGGAGGCGGTCCGCGAGCGCGTCGACGCCATCACCTCCGAGCAGCTGGCGACCCTCATCTACACGTCGGGCACCACCGGCCGCCCCAAGGGCGTACGGCTGCCGCACGACAACTGGTCGTACATGGCCAAGGCCACCGTCTCCACCGGCCTGATCACCAAGGACGACGTCCAGTACCTCTGGCTGCCGCTCGCCCACGTCTTCGGCAAGGTCCTCACCTCCGGGCAGATCGAGGTCGGCCACGTCACCGCCGTCGACGGCCGCGTCGACAAGATCATCGAGAACCTGCCGGTCGTCCAGCCGACCTACATGGCCGCCGTGCCGCGCATCTTCGAGAAGGTCTACAACGGGGTCGCGGCCAAGGCGCGCGCGGGCGGCGCCGCCAAGTACAAGATCTTCCAGTGGGCGGCCGGCGTCGCCCGCGAGTACGCCCGGGTCTCCCAGGACAACTTCCGGCGCACCGGCAAGGCGTCCGTGCCCTTCGCGCTCGGCAGCAAGCACAAGGTCGCCGACGCACTCGTCTTCGCCAAGATCCGCGAGGCGTTCGGCGGCCGGCTCCGCGCCTGCGTCTCCGGCTCCGCCGCGCTCGCCCCCGACATCGGGCTCTTCTTCTCCGGCGCCGGCATCCACATCCTGGAGGGCTACGGCCTCACCGAGTCGAGCGCCGCCTCCTTCGTCAACCCGGGCGAGAGCTACCGCACCGGCACGGTCGGCAAACCGCTGCCCGGCACCGAGGTCCGCATCGCCGACGACGGCGAGATCCTGCTGCGCGGCCCCGGCATCATGCAGGGCTACCAGGGGCTGCCGGACAAGACCGCCGAGGTGCTGGAGGCCGACGGCTGGTTCCACACCGGCGACATCGGCGAGCTCTCCGTGGACGGCTACCTCCGGATCACCGACCGCAAGAAGGACCTGATCAAGACGTCCGGCGGCAAGTACATCGCGCCCGCGGAGGTCGAGGGCCAGTTCAAGGCGGTCTGCCCGTTCGTCTCCAACATCCTCGTCCACGGCGCGGACCGTAACTTCTGCACCGCGCTGATCGCCCTGGACGAGCCCACCATCCTCGGCTGGGCCGCCGAGAACGGCATGGAGGGCAAGTCGTACGCGGACGTCGTGGCCTCCCCGAAGACCGTCGAGCTGATCGACGGCTACGTGAAGCGGCTCAACGAGGGCCTTCAGCGCTGGCAGACCATCAAGAAGTTCCGGCTGCTCCCGCGCGACCTCGACATCGAGCACGGCGAGGTCACGCCCAGCCTCAAGCTGAAGCGGCCGGTCGTGGAGCGCACCTACAAGGACCTGATCGAGGAGATGTACGCGGGCTCCCGCGAAGCCTGACCCGCGCCCGCGGCACCTTCGCACGCCCCCCGAAAGCCCCCGCGCGCTCCGGCGCGGGGGGCCGGCGCGTTCTCGCCGCAACCTCTTCACCACCCACTTCGGTAACTCGGCGCGTATGTGAAGGGCCGATCTGTCACTCTGTCCGTGTCGTCAGCGGCGCACCACGGAGAAACAGGCAGAGCGAGAACAGGTCAGGAGCCGCCCTGTGGGGTCCATTCCCTTGCAGCGGGACATCGTGCAGCGTCCCGGAAACACCGCCGCCACAGGCACACAGCCGGTCGCCCGGACCAGCCTGCCCGGCAACCTCCTCGCGCCCGCCGCGGCCCGGCGCTTCGTCACCGCCGCGCTGGACGAGTGGACCGGCCTCGGGCTGCCCGCCGCGGTCGGGTTCAGCGAGCGGCTGTCCGATGACGCCGCGATGATCGTCAGCGAGCTGGTGACCAACGCCGTCGTCCACGCGGGCACTGCGGTCGACCTGCTCTTCCGGCTGGAGGAGGCCACCGAGGACGAGCAGTCCGCACTGGTCCTGGAGGTCTCCGACCACCACCCCGGCCGCACCGTCCGCGGCGACCACGCGCACAGCGCCGAGGGCGTGGGCGAGCCCGCCGACTACGGGCGCGGCCTGGACATCGTCGCCGCCCTCGCCGAGCGGTGGGGCATCACCTACCGCACCGGTACGAAGACCGTCTGGGCCCGGCTCCCCGTGGACGACTGGAACCCGTTCCCGGAGGGGCGCGGCGAGAGCGGGCTCGACCGCGGGCTGCGCGCCGCCGAGCTGCTGGCCCCGACCGCCCGGCGCACCGCCCGCGACGACGGGGACTGGGCCGGGCGCGGGGCGCTCTCCTTCCTCGCCGAGGCGTCCGACCTGCTGGCCGGGCAGCTGGACGAGGACATCGTGGCGGCCCTCGCCGGGCAGTTACTCGTCCCCCGCCTCGCCGACTGGTGCGCGATCTGGCTGGAGCCCGAGAGCGGCGGCCCCGCGGCCGTCCCCCGCCTCGCCAAGGTCTGGCACGTCGACGAGGAGCGGACCGGGCCGCTGCGCGCCCTGCTGGAGGGCGACCCGCTCCGGCTCCCCGAGCGCGTCGGCACCGGTGCCGTGTCCATGCCGTGGCCCGGCAGCGGGGAGGACGGCGAGCCGCCGGACGGGGAGGAGGGCGTCGCCTTCGCCTACCGGATCACCTCGGGCGGCCGGACCCTCGGAGCCGTACTCCTCGGCCGCGAGTCCACCGACCGGCTGCCCGACGAGCTGACGGCCCTCATCGAGGACTTCGTGCGCCGGGTCGGCCTCGCCGTGGGCGCCGCCCGCGCCTACACCCGGCAGGCCACGATCAGCCGGATCCTCCAGCGCGGGCTGCTGCCCAGCAAGGTCGCCCAAATACCGGGGGTGGCCAGCTCCCTCGTCTACGAACCGAGCGACGACGGCGTCGTCGGCGGTGACTTCTACGACATCTTCCCGTGCCCCGGCGACCGCTGGTGCTTCGTGCTCGGCGACGTCCAGGGCAGCGGCCCCGAGGCCGCCGTCGTGACGGGCCTGGCCCGCCCCTGGCTGCGGCTGCTGGCCCGCGAGGGCTTCCAGGCCGACGAGGTCCTGGTCCGGCTCAACCGGCTGCTCCTGGACGACGCCATGGAGGCCGCCGAGGCCGCCGCGCTGATGGTCGCCGCCGCCGGGGGCCAGCACTCCGCGGACAACGGCGGGCAGTCCCGCTTCCTGTCCCTGCTGTACGGGGAGCTGGTGCCGCTGCCCGGCGGCGGCGCGCGCTGCACCCTGGCCAGCGCCGGGCACCCGCTGCCGCTGCTGCTGCGCCCGGACGGCACCGTGCGGCCCGCCGCCGAGCCGCAGCTGCTGCTCGGGCTGATGGACGACGCCGTCTACGAGACCCAGAGCTTCGACCTGGCACCCGGCGACAGCCTGCTCTGCGTCACCGACGGGGTCACGGAGCGGCGCTCGGGCGCCTTGATGTTCGATGACGGGGACGGGCTGGCGCAGGCCCTGTCGGGGTGCGCGGGGCTGAGTGCGGAAGGGATCGCGGAGCGCATCAAGCACGCCGTGCACGACTTCGCGGAGCGCCCGCCGGACGACGACCTGGCGCTCCTGGTGCTCCAGGCCGAGTAGCGCCGGTCCGGGGCATGGCGTCCGTTCGCCGGGCGGCGCGAGACAATGGGCGGTATGCCTTCCGTACTGCCCGATGGTGAACCCGTGCCCGACGACGGGGCGCTGCCCCGCCATGCCCTGGAAGGCGCAGCCGACCGCCCGCTCGGCTTCTACCTGCACGTGCCGTACTGCGCGACCCGCTGCGGCTACTGCGACTTCAACACCTACACGGCGACCGAGCTGCGCGGCTCCGGCGGGGCGCTGGCCTCCCGCGACAACTACGCCGCCCACCTGATCGGCGAGGTCCGCCAGGCCCGCAAGGTCCTCGGCGACGATCCGCGCCCTGTCCGCACGGTCTTCGTCGGCGGCGGCACCCCGACCCTGCTCGCCGCGGCCGACCTGGTCCGGATGCTGGCGGCGGTCCGCGAGGAGTTCGGGCTCGCCGACGACGCGGAGATCACCACCGAGGCCAACCCGGAGTCCGTGGGCCCGGCCTACCTGGCCGAGCTGCGCGAGGGCGGCTTCAACCGGATCTCCTTCGGCATGCAGAGCGCCCGGCAGCACGTCCTGAAGATCCTGGACCGCACCCACACCCCGGGTCGGCCCGAGGCCTGTGTGGCAGAGGCGCGCGCGGCCGGGTTCGACCACATCAACCTGGACCTGATCTACGGCACCCCCGGCGAGTCCGACGACGACTGGCGGGCGTCCCTGGACGCGGCGATCGGCGCCGGCCCCGACCACGTCTCCGCGTACGCGCTGATCGTGGAGGAGGGCACCGGCCTCGCCCGCCGCATCAAGCGCGGCGAGATCCCGATGACCGACGACGACGCGCACGCCGACCGCTACCTCATCGCGGACGAGGCGATGGCCGCCGCCGGCTACTCCTGGTACGAGGTGTCGAACTGGGCCCGTACGCCGGAGGGCCGCTGCCTGCACAACGAGCTGTACTGGCGCGGTGCCGACTGGTGGGGCGCCGGACCGGGGGCGCACAGCCACGTCGGGGGCGTGCGCTGGTGGAACGTGAAGCACCCGGGGGCGTACGCACAGGCACTCGCGGAGGGCCGCTCGCCGGGCGCCGGGCGCGAGATCCTGTCCGCCGAGGACCGCCGCGTCGAGCGCATCCTGCTGGAGCTGCGGCTCGTGGACGGCTGCCCGCTCTCCCTGCTGGCCCCCGCCGGCCTCGCGGCGGCCCGCCGGGCGGTGGCCGACGGCCTCCTGGAACCGGCGCCGTTCGAGGACGGCCGGGCCGTGCTGACGCTGCGCGGGCGGCTGCTGGCCGACGCGGTGGTACGCGACCTGGTCGACTGAGCCCGGCGCGCTCGGGGCGTACGCACCGACAAGGCGCACGCCCCCCGAGCCCGCCGCTCACTTCAGCGGGCACCCCGGCGGCTCCAGCGCCACCTTCCCGCGGCCCGGCCGCAGATGATCCGGGCGTGCCTCCGGCCGTCCGGGTAGGTGATCTGCACGACGTCCAGACCGTGGCCCGCCTGTGGCTCGTACGGGGTGGAGCCGCGGAAGGTGATGGTCCCCGTGGGCATGTTCCCCAGGCTCACCGCGTACAGGTTCGCCCAGGTCTCCGCCGCGCTGTTCACCGCGTCGCCGTGGCTCGCCGCGTCGTACAGCGCGGCCGTGGCGCTGTACGACATCACGGACTGGCCGCTCGCGAAGAGCGGGTCCTCGTACGGTTTCGACGTCCGCAGGCGGGGAAGCGTCGCGCCCTTCGGCAGCAGCGTCTGCAGGGCCTGGTACGACTCCTTGTAGAAGCCCTTGGCGTCGCCGCGGCTCATCGGGGCGAGGGCCGTGTGGTAGAGCGTGACGTTGTTCGTGGTGTCCGTGCTCGCGTCGAGGCGGGTCTTGGTCAGGTCGTCGCCGGTGAAGACGGTGATCGGGCGGCGGGAGCAGCTGCGGGCGAGCCGGCTCATCAGGTTGGCGACGTCCTCGACCCGCCCCGCGAAGTACAGGGCGTCCGGCGGCGGGTCCGCCGAGCAGATCTGCTGCGCCGGACGGTCCAGGTCGGCGCTGCTGCGGGGGCCGAGGCCGTACTCCACCAGCTCCGACAGCTCGAAGCCCGCGTCCTTCAGCATCGCGCCGCCCACCTTGCGCTGCTCCACCGTGTAGCGGTCCTTGTCGTTGTTGCCGAGCTTCCGTGCCAGGACCAGCGCATGCGGCGTGCGCTTCTTGGCGATCTCGTCCGCCACCCGCTTCGCGACGAAGCCGAGGGCGTTCGCCTGCTCCTGGTCGGTGGCCGCCAGGCCGAAGTAGTTGGAGTAGTCCGTCGCCAGATAGCCCCCGGAGTTGGTGGTGTCCACCACGGGCAGGCCCGCCTGCTGAAGGAGGGCGGTGGCCGCCGGGCTGTCGGTGGTGTCCCGGCCCAGTCCGACCACGCCGACCACCGAGGGATCTCTTTCGGCCACTTCGATGATCTTCTTCACCGCGGGTATCTGCTGGAGCATGTCCTGCCCGCCGTTGGCGGTCAGCACCCGCAGCTTCACGGAGAAGTCCAGCGTGTTGGTGTGGTGCTGATAGAGGTAGACGCCGGTCAGCTCCTCCAGCGCCTTGCGGGTGCGCCCCGATGACGGTGCGGTGAACGGGCCCGCGTAGATCACGGTGACGTACTTGTCGCCCGGCCGGATCGAGGCGTTCTCCTCGGCCACCGCCCGCTCGATCCGGTCGAAGGTGACCCCCGCCCCGGCCCCGTCCAGCTCCAGGCCGTTGCCCTCCGCGAAGCGCACCCGGGTGGACGTCGCCACGCCGATGCACTCCTTGGCCCCGCCGCCCGGCCCGGCCAGCCGCACCGAGTCCGTGTCGACATCCGTGAGCGGACCGTGGCAGTAGCGGTTCGCCAGGTGGTTGCCCAGCAGCATCGTGCCCAGCAGCGCGCCGGCCACCAGACAGGCGACCGTCGTCCGCGACATCACCCACCACACCCACGTCCTGCGCACCCGCTGCGTGGACAGCTGGGCGTGCGCGTGCTCGTGGGTCAGCTGGGCCGTCGACAGCGGAAGCCGCAGCACCCAGGCGGGCGTGGCCGTGCCCGAGGGCGACTGGCCCACGCTGAGATGGCCGACCCAGTCCTCGTACCGGGCCCGCGCCGCACCCGTGTGCGCGGGCGGCGGGTCGGGCGGCAGCGGCGGGGTGTGCCGCAGGATCTCGGCCGCCGGCAGCGAGGCCAGGAGCAGCAGCGGATCGACCTCGCTGCGCCGGGAGCGGACGTTGTTGATCGCGTTGATCAGCTGCACGCCGCCGTTGCTCTGGACGGCCCTCGGCAGGAAGACCACCGGCGGCACGGTCCGCTTGCCGCGCCGCCAGTCCGGCGCGTGCGGCCGGTAGTTGTTGCGCAGGTCCTCCAGCAGCGCCTGGACCCTCAGCTCCAGGTGGAACTGGCGGGACCGCTCGTCGCCCGCCGCCGCGTCGGCCACCCGCCCCGCGACCACCGCCGCCCGCGCCCGGATCACCCGCCAGGAACCGCTGGGCGAGAGACGGGACCAGCCGTCCGACGGATAGCCGGTGCTGGCGGCGGCCAGCGACGAGGTGGTGGCGAACCACTTGCTGGCCCGGCGCAGCCACAGCAGCGGCGGCGCCGACGTCGTCACCAGCCGGACCACCGCGAGCCCGAGGACCGCCCCCACGGCCACCAGCATGGTCGGCAGCCAGCCGATCTCGCCGAGCAGCACACCCAGGACCGCGATGACCACGGCCCCCACGAACGTCTCCGGCCGCACCGACTCGCGCAGCGCGGTCCACCAGGTGCCCCGGCCGCGCCGCCCGGCCCGCCAGCGCAGCGCGCTCAGCTCCTCCAGGATCCGTTCGTCGCGCTGGTCCCGGGAGCAGCCCGGGTCCGGGTCCCGCAGCACGGCCTCGGTGGCCTGCTCGATGGCGCCGAGCAGCCGGGACCGGGGGAAGGCGAACGGCTTGTACTGCGATCCGCCCCGGGTCTCCCACGGCTTCTCGGTCAGCGTGCGGACCATGTCGAGCGCCGCTTCGTACGGGGAATCGCCGCGCCCGTCGAGCAGGCGCAGGGGGACGCGGCGCGGCTGGTTGGCCCGGTGGACCTGGCGCACGATCTGCTCGACCCGGGCGTCCACGTCGGCGGGCACGTCGGCGTCGGCGGCCTGGAGGACCACCAGGGGCATCACCGGCCGGTTGTCGCGGTAGCCGTCGATGAGCTGCTGCACGAAGTGGAAGACGGCGGATGCCGCCTCGTTCTCCGCAGTGTCCCGCCAGACCTCGCGTGCCATCGCCCCCGTGCCTTCCCTCGCGAAAAGAGCCTGGCCCCACTCAATAACCGATGGTGTGTGCGAGGCGCAGCTATTTATCCGGATCGGTGCCGGATCGACGGGAAGGCCGGCCGGACATCAGTCCGGAAGGGTGACGAAATCGATCAATTCCTCGACGCGGCCCAGGAGTTCGGGGCGAAGGTCCCGGTAGGAGCGGACCGAGGACAGAATGCGCTGCCAGGCCGCTCCGGTGTTCTCCGGCCAGCCCAGCGCCCGGCACACCCCCGTCTTCCAGTCCTGCCCGCGCGGCACCACCGGCCACCCGGCGATCCCCACCGACGCCGGCTTCACGGCCTCCCACACGTCGATGTACGGGTGCCCCACCACCAGCACGTTGCCGTCCGACACCTGCGCCGCGATCCGGGACTCCTTGGAGCCGGGCACCAGATGGTCGACCAGCACCCCGAGGCGGGCGTCCGGCGCGGGCGCGAACTCCCGCACGATCGCCGGCAGGTCGTCGATGCCCTCCAGGTACTCCACGACCACGCCCTCGATGCGCAGGTCGTCGCCCCAGACCCGCTCGACCAGCTCCGCGTCGTGCCGCCCCTCCACATAGATCCGCCCGGCCCGCGCCACCCGCGCCCGCGCCCCGGGCACCGCCACCGAGCCGGAGGCCGTACGCGTGGGCCGTGCCGGGCCCCCGGCCGACGGGCGCACCAGCGTGACCACCCGGCCCTCGAGGAGGAAGCCGCGCGGCGTCATCGGGAAGACCCGGTGCTTGCCGAACCGGTCCTCCAGGGTCACCGTCGGCCCCTCGGCGGTCTTCTCGCACCGGATCACCGCGCCGCAGAAACCGGTGACGGCCTCCTCCACGACCAGATCGGTCTCGGCGGGCACCTCCGGGGCGGGGGCGGACTTCTTCCACGGCGGGGTCAGATCAGGCTGGTAGCTGCGCATCGCACGACGATAAGCGGGGAAGGCCGATCGGCGGGGAAGACCTACGACACGCCGAACCGCCCCGCCAGTGCGGCCCGCTGCGCCCGGACGAACGCCGCGTCCACCACCGCCCCGTGCCCCGGCACGTACAGCGCGTCCTCCCCGCCCAGCTCCAGCAGCCGGTCCAGCGCGGCCGGCCAGCGCGCCGGACTCGCGTCCGGGCCCGCCTGGGGCTCCCCGGACTCCTCGACCAGGTCCCCGCAGAAGACCAGCGCGGGGGAGCCCGGGACCAGCACCGCCAGGTCGTGGCCGCTGTGCGCCGCGCCCACGTCCACCAGGACCGCCTCCCGGCCGCCGCCCAGGTCCACCGTCAGCTCCCCGCGCACCTCGTGGCGCGGGGCCACCAGCACATCGGCGGCCTCGGCCGCGTCCGCCTCGGGCAGTCCCTGTGCCACCGCGTCCGCGTACAGCTCACCGGCCCCGCCTCGCAGCAGCTCCGCCGTGCCCTCGGAGCCGTACACCTGTGCCCCGGCGAATGCGGCGGTGCCCAGCACATGGTCGAAATGGGGGTGACTGAGTGCGATGTGCGTCACCCTCCGGCCGAGCAGCGCCTCGGCCTGGACGCGCAGTTCCACACCCTCACGCAGTGACGAACCGGTGTCGCAGAGCAGCACCCCGTCAGGACCGGCCACCAGCAGGGCCGTCGCGTCCCAGACCGGAAGGCGCCGACGGCCCGTTCCGTGACCCAGCCGCTCCCATCCGAACTCTTCCCAAGAGGCATCCATGCGGCGACGCTATCGGCAGCGACCTGCGCGGTCGCGCGGCACGATGGCCGGTCGCCCTTGCTAGGGCACCACCTCGGCGCCGTACACTGGCCGGGGATCGCTGGCACTCGTACGCACCGAGTGCCAGGAGGAATCCCGGGAACGGCCCGGGAACCACCGACGTGGACAGCTGGAGGTGTGCGCGCGATGCTCAGCGAACGCAGACTCGAAGTGCTGCGCGCGATCGTCCAGGACTACGTCGGGACCGAGGAGCCCGTCGGCTCCAAGGCGCTCACGGAGCGGCACCAGCTGGGGGTCTCCCCGGCGACCGTCCGCAACGACATGGCGGTGCTGGAGGAGGAGGGCTTCATCGCCCAGCCCCACACCAGCGCCGGGCGCATCCCGACGGACAAGGGCTACCGGCTCTTCGTGGACAAGCTGGCGGGCGTCAAGCCCCTCTCCTCGCCCGAGCGCCGCGCCATTCAGAACTTCCTCGACGGCGCGGTCGACCTGGACGACGTCGTGGGCCGCACCGTACGGCTGCTCGCGCAGCTGACCCGGCAGGTCGCCGTCGTGCAGTACCCCTCGCTGACCCGTTCGACGGTGCGCCATGTGGAGCTGCTGTCCCTGGCCCCGGCGCGGCTGATGCTCGTGCTGATCACGGACACCGGACGGGTCGAACAGCGGCTGGTGGACTGCCCGGCGCCGTTCGGCGAGACCTCGCTCGCCGATCTGCGGGCCCGGCTCAACAGCCGGGTGGTGGGGCGCCGCTTCGCGGACGTCCCGCAGCTGGTGCAGGACCTGCCGGAATCCTTCGAGAGCGAGGACCGGGGGACCGTGTCCACCGTCCTCTCGATCCTGCTCGAAACGCTCGTCGAGGAGACGGAGGAGCGGCTGATGATCGGCGGCACCTCCAACCTCACCCGCTTCGGACACGACTTCCCGGTGATGATCCGGCCGGTGCTCGAGGCACTGGAGGAGCAGGTCGTGCTGCTGAAGCTGCTCGGCGAGGCCAAGGACTCGGGCATGACCGTACGCATCGGGCACGAGAACGCCCACGAGGGCCTCAACTCCACGTCCGTCGTCGCGGTCGGCTACGGTTCGGGCGACGAGGCAGTCGCCAAACTCGGCGTGGTCGGACCGACCCGCATGGACTACCCCGGAACGATGGGAGCGGTACGCGCAGTGGCACGTTACGTCGGACAGATCCTGGCGGAGTCGTAAGTGGCCACGGACTACTACGCCGTACTCGGCGTGCGCCGCGACGCTTCCCAGGACGAGATCAAGAAGGCATTCCGGAGGCTCGCCCGCGAGCTGCACCCGGACGTCAACCCCGATCCGAAGACCCAGGAGCGGTTCAAGGAGATCAACGCCGCTTACGAGGTCCTGTCGGACGCGCAGAAGAAGCAGGTCTACGACCTCGGCGGCGACCCGCTCTCGCAGTCCGGCGGCGCCGGCGCGGGCGGCTTCGGCCAGGGCGGCTTCGGCAACTTCTCCGACATCATGGACGCGTTCTTCGGCACGTCGTCGCAGCGCGGGCCCCGCTCGCGCACCCGGCGCGGCCAGGACGCCATGATCCGGCTGGAGATCGACCTCGCCGAGGCGACCTTCGGCACCACCAAGGACATCCAGGTCGACACCGCCGTCGTCTGCACGACGTGCAGCGGCGAGGGGGCGGCCCCCGGCACCTCCGCGCAGACCTGTGACATGTGCCGCGGCCGCGGCGAGGTCTCCCAGGTCACCCGGTCCTTCCTGGGCCAGGTCATGACCTCCCGCCCCTGCCCGCAGTGCCAGGGCTTCGGTACGGTCGTGCCGACCCCCTGCCCGGAGTGCGCCGGCGACGGCCGCATCCGCTCGCGGCGCACGCTGACCGTGAAGATCCCCGCCGGTGTCGACAACGGCACCCGCATCCAGCTCGCGGGCGAGGGCGAGGTCGGCCCCGGCGGCGGCCCTGCCGGCGACCTCTACGTCGAGATCCACGAGGTGCCGCACGCGGTGTTCCAGCGCCGCGGCGACGATCTGCACTGCACGGTCACCATCCCCATGACGGCGGCGGCCCTCGGCACCAAGGTGCCGCTGGAGACGCTGGACGGCCTGGAAGAGGTCGACATCCGGCCGGGCACCCAATCCGGCCAGTCCGTCCCGCTGCACGGGCGCGGCATCACCCACCTGCGGGGTGGCGGACGCGGCGACCTCATCGTGCACGTCGAGGTGACCACCCCGATGAAGCTGGACCCCGAGCAGGAACGCCTCCTGCGCGAACTGGCCAAGCTGCGCGGTGAGGAGCGGCCCACCGGCCAGTTCCAGCCGGGCCAGCAGGGCCTGTTCTCCCGCCTGAAGGACGCCTTCAACGGCCGCTGAAGGCTCGCGCGCACACGGTACGGGCCCGGCCTCCGGGTCCGTACCGACGCGCCGTGACCTGCCGTGGGGCGGGCATCACGGGACAGGGAGGACATGACACGATGCGGTCATGCCCTCCGCGCTGACCGCTCTCTGCCGGTATCCCCTCGTGCAGGCCCCCATGGCCGGCGGTGCGTCCTGCCCGCAGCTCGCCGCCGCCGTCTCCGAGGCCGGCGCGCTGGGCTTCCTGGCCGGCGGATACAAGACGGCGGACGCCCTGCGGGACGAGGTCCGGCAGGTGCGCGCCCTGACCGGGCAGCCCTTCGGCGTCAACCTCTTCATGCCGCAGTGCGAACCGGCGGACCCCGCCGCGCTGGCGGACTACGGCACCCGCCTCGCGGACGAGGCCCGCGGTTACGAGACGGAGCTGGGCGACCCGGATGTCCCCGGCGACGACGGTTACGAGGACAAGCTCGCCGTTCTCCTCGACGCCCCGGTCCCGGTCGTCTCCTTCACCTTCGGCTGCCCCTCGCGCGACACGCTCGACGCGTTCGCGGCGGCCGGTACGTACACCATGGTCACCGTCACCTCGCCGGAGGAGGCCCAGGCCGCCGAGTGGGCCGGGGCCGACGCCGTCTGCGCCCAGGGCACCGAGGCGGGCGGCCACCGCTCCACGTTCCACGACGACCCGGCGACCGAGGACGGCGGGACCGGGCTGCTGAGCCTGGTCGCCCAGGTCCGCGAGACCGTGCAGATACCGGTCGTCGCCGCCGGCGGCCTGATGCGCGGCGCCCAGATCGCCGCCGTCCTCGCGGCGGGCGCCGACGCCGCCCAGCTCGGCACCGCCTTCCTGGCCTGCCCGGAGTCCGGCGCGCACGTCCTGCACAAACAGGCCCTGACCAACCCGTTGTTCGTCCGGACCACCCTGACCAGGGCGTTCTCCGGACGCCCGGCACGCGGTCTGGTCAACCGCTTCGTGCGCGAGCACGGCCCGTACGCCCCCGCCGCCTACCCCCAGGTCCACCACATGACCTCCGTGCTGCGCAAGGCCGCCGCCCGCGTCGGGGACGCCCAGGGCATGGCGCTGTGGGCCGGGCAGGGCCACCGCATGGCCCGCGAGCTGCCCGCCGGCCGGCTGGTCCGGCTGCTCGCCGACGAACTGGACGCCGCACGGACGGCAGTGAGCACAAGGAGCGCACAGTGACGGCACCCGTCTTCGTCGTCGACCACCTGCCGGACGCCCCCGAGTTCGTCCTCGACGGGCCCGAGGGACGCCACGCCGTCTCCGTGAAGCGCCTGCGCACCGGCGAGGAGGTCGTCCTCACGGACGGCCGCGGCCGGTGGGCCCAGGGCCTCGTGCGCGCCGCCGAGGGCAAGGACCGGCTGGTCGTCGGCGACCTGGCCCCGGTCCACGAGGAGCCGCGCCCCGCGCTGCGGATCACCGTCGTCCAGGCCCTGCCCAAGGGGACCGGGGGGAGGTCGCCGTGGAGACGATGACCGAGACCGGCGTCGACGCGGTCGTCCCCTGGCAGGCGGCGCGCTGCATCACCCAGTGGAAGGGCGACCGGGGCCTCAAGTCCCTGGCCAAATGGCGCGCCACGGCCCGGGAGGCGGGCAAGCAGTCGCGCCGGGTGCTCTTCCCGGACGTCGCGGACCCGGCCACCACCAAACAGGTCGTCGGCCTGCTCGCCGCGGCGGACTTCGCGGCCGTCCTGCACGAGGACCGCGACTACCCGAGCGAGCCGCTGGCCACCGTCGCGCTGCCCGACGAGGGCGAGATCGTGCTGGTCGTCGGCCCCGAGGGCGGCGTATCGCCGGACGAGCTGACCGCGTTCGCCGCCGCCGGCGCCCGCACCTGCCGCCTCGGCCCCACGGTCCTGCGCACCTCCACGGCGGGCACCGCGGCGACGGCGCTGCTCCTGGGGCGCACGGGGCGCTGGTCGTAAACCGTCCCCGATGGGGTGGTTGTGCCCGGAAGCGGTCTACCGCGCCGTCAGATGGGGTGGGAAGCTGCCCGTATGGGGACATCAAGGGCAGGGGGCCGTCGTGCGGCCCGTCGTTTTCCGGCCGCGTTCTGCCTCGCCGCAGCCGCCGTCACCGGGCTCACCGCCTGTGAACCGGCCGACGGCGCGGGCGCGTTGAACACCGCGTCCGTCGCCTTCACCACCGACCGGACCGCCACCCGCGCCCTGGAGCACGAAGGCGTCCGGGTCCGCTGGCTGACCTGCACCGCCTCGCTCGACGGAGGCGGCGCCACCCGCTCGCGGACACCCTCCGCCACCCGCCAGGAGGCCGAGGTCCACTGCGACGGCAAGACGACGTCCGGCGGCGACATCGCGCTGGACGGCCAGGTCACCTACGCGGTCGAAGGCCGTTGCGTACGCGGCGACATGACCGCGAAGACCGGTGGGCGCGCCGTCTTCCGGGCCACCCTGCTCGGCGACTGCACCGCCCCGGCCACGACCGCCCCACCCGCCGGAACCCCGGGCCGGGGCAACGGCCCGACGGCCACCGTGACGGTGACGGTCACCGCGTATCCGGGCAAGTAGCGTCGCCGCCGCGGCGGGTGACGTACTCCGGCCAACCCCGTGCCACCGGCCACACCCGCGGCCTAGGGTGATCGTGTGACACAGCCTTCCTACCTCCGGTACCCCCATGTCCAAGGTGACGTGATCGCCTTCACCGCAGAGGACGACGTCTGGCTCGCCCCACTCGACGGCGGCCGGGCATGGCGGGTCAGCGCAGACAACCGTCCCGTCACCCAGCCGCACATATCTCCCGACGGCACCCTCGTCGCCTGGACCTCCACCCGCGACGGGGCGCCCGAGGTCCACCTCGCCCCCGCCGACGGCGGGCCCTCCCGGCGGCTCACCCACTGGGGCGACGCCCGCACCACCGTGCGCGGCTGGACCCCCGAAGGCGACGTACTGGTCACCAGCACCCAGGGCCAGGTCTCGCTGCGCCGCACCTGGGCCCGCGCCGTCCCGGTCGACGGCGGCCCCGCGCGGACCCTCCCGTACGGCCCCGTCGGCTCCCTCGCCCACGGGCCCGGCGGACGCGTCCTGCTGCTCTCGGCCACCATGGGCCGCGAGGCCGCAGCCTGGAAGCGCTACCGGGGCGGCGCGGCCGGCAAGCTCTGGATCGCGGCCGAGGACGACCCGCTGGAGTTTGCCCGGATCCACGAGGACCTCGACGGCAACATCGAGTGCCCGATGTGGGTGGGGGAGCGCATCGCCTTCCTCTCCGACCACGAGGGGCCGGCGCCCTCTACTCCTCGCTGCCCGACGGCACCGGTCTGCGCCGGCACACCCCCGTCGACGGCTTCTACGCCCGGCAGGCCACCACCGACGGCACCCGGGTCGCCTACGCCTCCGCCGGTGAACTCTGGCTCCTGGACAGCCTGGAGAGCGACGAGCCCCGCCGCGTCGAGATCCGGCTCGGCGGCCAGCGCGCCGACCTCCAGCCCTACCCGCTGCACGCCGACAGCCACCTGGCCGGCGCCTCGCCCGACCGCACCGGCCGGGGCAGCGCCGTCCTGTCGCGGGGCGCCCTCCACTGGGTCACCCACCGCGAGGGCCCGGCCCGCGCGCTCGCCGCCGAGCCCGGCGTACGGGCCAGGCTGCCGCGCACCTTCCAGGCCGACGGCGACCAGCACGTCGTCTGGGTCACCGACGCCGAGGGCGACGACGCGCTGGAGATCGCCCCCGCCACCGGCACCGCTCCCGGCGCCACGCCCCGCCGCCTCGCGGCCGGCCGACTGGGCCGCGTCCTGGACCTCGCCCCCGCCCCCGACGGCAGCCGGTTCGCGGTCGCCGCGCACGACGGGCGCGTGCTGATCGTCGAGCGGGAGAGCGGCGAGATCCACGAGGTGGACCGCAGCGAGCACGGCGACGCCTCCGGGCTCGCCTGGTCGCCCGACTCCGCCTGGCTCGCCTGGTCGCACCCCGGCCCCCAGCCGCTCAGCCAGCTCAAGCTGGCCCATATCGCCGACCTCTCGGTCTCCGAGGCCACCCCGCTGCGGTTCCGGGACTTCGCGCCCGCCTTCACCGCCGACGGAAAGCACCTCGCCTTCCTCTCCGAGCGCGCCTTCGACCCGGTCTACGACGCCCACGTCTTCGACCTGGCGTTCATCGGCTCCTGCCGGCCGCACCTGCTCACCCTCGCGGCGACCACGCCCTCCCCGTTCGGACCGCAGCTGCACGGCCGGCCCACGGAGAAGGAGAAGGGCGGCGACGGCGAGGACAACCCCACCGCGCTCCCCATCACCCGCATCGACCTGGACGGCCTCGCCGACCGGATCGTGCCCCTTCCCGTCGAGGCTGCCGCCTACTCCTCGCTGCGCACCGCGCGCGACGGGCTGCTCTGGCTGCGCCACCCGCTGAGCGGGGTCCTCGGCACGAGCGGGGCCGGTCCGGACGCCCGCCGCCCGGACACCGTCCTGGAGCGGTACGACCTGGAGAAGCTGCGCTGCGAGGAACTGTCCTCGGACGTCAGCCGTTTCGCGGTCAGCGGTGACGGGAAGCGGCTGGCGATCGTCCACCACGGCAAGCTGTCCGTCGTCCCCTCCGACAGCCGGGTGCCCGCGGGGGACGACGACCACGACGACGCCGTGACCGTCGACCTCTCCCGCATCCGCCGGACCCTCGACCCGGCCGCCGAGTGGCGCCAGATGTACGAGGAGGCCGGGCGCCTCATGCGGGACAACTTCTGGCGGCCCGACATGGGCGGCGTCGACTGGGACGGGGTCCTCGACCGCTACCGCCCGGTCCTGGAGCGCGTCGCCACCCACGACGACCTGATGGACCTGCTCTGGGAGGTCCAGGGCGAGCTGGGCACCTCGCACGCCTACGTCACCCCGCCCGGCGGGTGGCGCGACGACGCGGCCCGGCAGGGGCTGCTCGGGGCGGACCTCTCCCGTGCGGAGGACGGCAGCTGGCGCGTCGACCGCGTGCTGCCGTCCGAGACGTCGGACCCGGACGCCCGCTCGCCGCTCGCCGCGCCGGGCGTCGCGGTCCGGGCCGGTGACGCGATCCTGGCCGTCGACGGGCACCCGGTCGATCCGCTCACCGGGCCCGCGCCGCTGCTCACCGGCTCGGCCGGCAAGCCCGTCGAGCTGACGGTGTCCCCGGCCGACGGGGGCGACCGGCGCCACGTCGTCGTCGTGCCCGTCGCCGACGAGGAGGCCCTGCGCTACCACGCGTGGGTCGCCGACCGGCGGGCGTACGTGCACGAGCGGTCGGGCGGCCGGCTGGGCTACCTCCACGTCCCCGACATGGTCGGCGGCGGCTGGGCCCAGATCCACCGCGACCTGCGGACCGAGATGGCGCGCGAGGGCCTGGTCGTGGACGTCCGGGAGAACCGGGGCGGCCACACCTCGCAGCTCGTGGTCGAGAAGCTGGCCCGCCGCATCGTGGGCTGGGACCTGCCGCGCCACATGCAGCCGTTCAGCTACCCGGGCGACGCGCCGCGGGGCCCTGTGGTGGCCGTGGCGAACGAGTTCTCCGGGTCGGACGGCGACATCGTGAACGCGGCGATCAAGGCGCTGAGGATCGGGCCCGTGGTCGGGGTCCGGACCTGGGGCGGCGTGGTCGGCATCGACAGCCGGTACCGGCTGGTGGACGGGACGCTGGTCACGCAGCCGAAATTCGCGTTCTGGCTGGAGGGGTACGGGTGGGGCGTCGAGAACCACGGCGTGGACCCGGATACGGAGGTCGTGATGACGCCTCGGGATCACGCCGAGGGGCGTGATCCTCAGCTGGACGAGGCGATCCGGATCGCGCTGGAGTCCCTGGAGCGCGTACCGGCGAAGGCGGCACCGGAACTGCCGGGCCTCGCGGAGTGACCTCGGCGGGGTGGGGGCGGGTGCGCCGGCGGCGACCGAATCAAGCCCCTCCGGCGATTGAGGAGCGGGGGTCCGGGGGCAGCGCCCCCGGATAGGCTGGACCGCAACGGATCACCCAGATCAAGGAGCGCGTAAGCGAATGGCAGGAGAACCGCAGCCCGACTGCCTGTTCTGCAAGATCGTCTCGGGCGAGATCCCGGCCACCATCGTCCGCGAGACCGACACCACCGTCGCGTTCCGCGACATCAACCCCCAGGCCCCCACCCACGTACTCGTCATCCCGCGCCTGCACTACCCGGACGCCGCCTCCCTCGGCGCCGCCGAACCGCAGGTGCTCGCCGACGTGCTGTGCGAGGCGGGCAACGTCGCCGCCGACGACAAGATCGACGCGACCGGCTACCGGGTCGTGTTCAACACCGGCGCCGGCGCGGGCCAGACCGTGTTCCACGCGCACGCCCACGTCCTGGGCGGCCGGGGCCTGGAATGGCCGCCCGGATAGATGTCCGCCCGCGAACTCGTCGTGCTCGGGACCGCCAGCCAGGTCCCGACACGGCACCGGAACCACAACGGCTATCTGCTGCGCTGGGACGGCGAGGGCATCCTCTTCGACCCCGGCGAGGGCACCCAGCGCCAGATGCTGCGGGCCGGGGTCGCCGCGCACGACATCAACCGGATCTGCGTCACGCACTTCCACGGCGACCACTCGCTGGGCCTGGCCGGGGTGATCCAGCGGATCAACCTCGACCAGGTCCCGCACCCGGTGACCGCCCACTACCCGGCGAGCGGCCAGCGCTTCTTCGACCGGCTGCGGTACGCCACCGCCTACCGCGAGACCGTGAAGCTGACCGAGGCCCCCGTCGCCGCCGACGGACCGCTGGCCACCACCGCCGCGTACACGCTCGACAGCCACCGGCTCTCGCACCCCGTCGAGTCGTACGGCTACCGGCTCACCGAGCCCGACGGGCGGCGGATGCTGCCCGCGAAGCTCGCCGAGCACGGCATCAAGGGGCCGGACGTCGGACGCCTCCAGCGCGAGGGCGCCCTCGGCGGGATCACGCTCGCCGACGTGTCCGAGCACAGGCGCGGACAGCGCTTCGCGTTCATCATGGACACCAGGCTCTGCGACGGGGTGTACGCCCTCGCCGAGGGCTGCGACCTGCTGGTCATCGAGTCGACGTTCCTCGACGCGGACCGGCAGCTGGCCGCCGACCACGGCCACCTGACCGCCGCCCAGGCGGCCCGGGTCGCCCGCAAGTCGGGCGTACGGCATCTCGTCCTGACGCACTTCTCCCAGCGCTATCCGGAACCGGAGGCGTTCGAGGCCGAGGCCCGGGCGGCCGGTTACGAGGGCGAGCTGACCGTCGCCCAGGACCTCATGCGCGTACCGGTTCCGAGCCGGCACCCGTAGCACCACCCCGAGAACGATTGAGATCACCGTGCACCTCCCCAAAGCCGAACTCCACCTCCACATCGAGGGGACCCTCGAACCGGAACTGGCCTTCGCGCTCGCCGCGCGCAACGGCGTCACCCTGCCGTACGCGGACACCGAAGCCCTGCGCACCGCGTACCTCTTCGAGGACCTCCAGAGCTTCCTGAACCTCTACTACGCCCTGATGGCCGTGGTGCGGACCGAGGACGACTTCGCCGAACTCGCCGACGCCTACCTCGCCCGCGCCGCCGCCCAGGGCGTCCGCCACGCCGAGATCTTCTTCGACCCGCAGGCCCACACCGCGCGCGGCGTGCCCCTCGGCACCGTCGTGGAGGGCCTGGGCCGGGCGCTGGAGCGCAGCGAGGAGAAGCACGGCATCTCCACCCAGCTGATCATGTGCTTCCTGCGCGACCAGTCCGCCGAATCGGCCCTGGAGACCCTGGAGGCCGCCCGGCCGCACCTGCACCGGATCAGCGCCGTCGGCCTGGACTCCGCCGAGGTCGGCCACCCGCCCGTGAAGTTCCGCGAGGTGTACGAACGGGCCGGCGAACTCGGCCTGCGCAAGGTCGCCCACGCGGGCGAGGAGGGACCGCCCTCGTACATCCGCGAGGCGCTGGACGTCCTCGGCGTGGAGCGGATCGACCACGGGCTGCGCTGCATGGAGGACCCGGACCTGGTGAAGCGGCTGGTCGCGGAGCGCGTACCGCTCACGCTCTGCCCGCTGTCCAACGTGCGGCTGCGCGCGGTCGACACTCTGGAGCAGCACCCGTTGCCCGCGATGCTGGAGGCAGGGCTGCTCTGCACGGTGAACTCCGACGACCCCGCCTACTTCGGCGGGTACGTCGGAGACACCTTCCACGCGGTCCACGAAGCGCTCGGCCTGGACCGCGAGCAGCTGCGCACCCTGGCCCGCAACTCCTTCGAGGCGGCCTTCCTCGACCACGACGAGGAGCGCAGGGCGCGCTACCTGTCCGAGGTCGAGGCGTACGCGTTCGACTGACCGCCCTCCGGGCCGGCCGTCCGGAACGCGTTCCTGCCGAGGCGCCTGCGGCGCAGGGCCGGGATGCTGATCTCCGCGACGGCCTGCTCGGGCGCGCCCACCTTGGGGACCGCCCCGGGCACCGCACCCGTGGTGACCGCCAGCAGGGCCGCCGGCGCACCGCCCCGGCGGCGTACCGACCCGGGCACCAGCGGACGGCCGCCGATGTGCAGGGCCACCGCGGTCACCGGGAGCGCTATCAGCAGGGTCGTCGCGCCTAGGACCAGGCCCATCCCGGGGTAGCCGGCCTCCTCGGACAGCACACTGCCGAGCACCGGCCCGCAGGCGACGCCCACGGACGAGGCGGACCCCGCGAGGACCGCCCAGCGGCCGCGTACGTCGAGCGATGCGGCCAGACCGATCAGATACGACAGGACCACCGGGTAGACGGTGTTCCACAGGATCTCGCCGGTCGCGAAGGAGCCGAGGCTCCCGGCGGACGAGCTGAGCACGATGCTTCCCGCGATGACGGCGGTGCCCACCCCGATCGGGACCGCGCGCCCCAGCTTCGAGCCCAGCACCCCGGCGCCCATCACGCCGAGCAGCCCGGCGCCGAGCGCGGCGGCGAAGACGGCACCGATGGTCACCTCGGACAGCCCGACCTGGTCCACGCCGATCCGGCTGCTGACGCCCCACAGCGCGTTCTGCGCCATCGACCAGACGAGCATGCCGCCCGCGAGCACCAGTCCGGAGCGGCGGTGCGGCAGCCGGCCCTGCGCGGGGACGGCCGGTCCGGCCTGGTCCTCGCGTGCGGAGCCGCCGAGCCGGGAGGTGGCCGGCCAGACCAGGAGCGCGACCAGGGCGATCGAGGCGAACGGCAGCCGGTGGCCGCCGCCCAGGTGCGGGACCGTCAGATACAGGGCGCCCGCGGTCGCCGACACGCTCAACAGCCCCAGCGACGAGGTGCGGTGCGGGTCGCTCTGGGCGGCGATGCCCGCCGCCGCGACGGCGGTCGCCGTACCGGAACCGAAGCCGCCGACCACCGCGCCCGCGACCACCAGCGGCACGGTGCCGGCCAGCGCCGCACAGCCGTACCCCACCACGCACAGGATCAACCCCGCGCGCGCCGGTCTGCACGGCCCGTACGTCTCCACGCGTCCCGCCAGGGAGAAGCCGGCGGAGGCCGAGCTGAGCAGCAGCGCGCTGCCGACGAGCCCGGCCTGAGCCGTGCTCAGGCCCAGGTAGACGGAGAGCCGTCCCACGATGGTGGGGAGGAGGTAGGCGGCGAGGTAACCGGCGGTGAACACGGCGACCAGGGGCCACGCGGCGCGAGGGCGCGAGGACATGGGCGTTCCTGAAGACATGCCGAGATACGGCAGAAGGCAGAGGGGGGAATACGAGAAATCGGCGCTTCCGTCGGGTACGTCTCCAACGGTGCTCGCGGGCCAATTTGTATCAAGTGCTCCCGGCCCACCGAAAGCCGGTGTTCTGTGATCTGGGCCACTTTTGTGTTTACGCGGTTCGCTGATGGGTAGCGGCGGATGTTTACGCAGGTCAACAGCCGTGAACACACGCGCGGCGCGCACTCGTCCATCACCGCCGCGTATCGGGCACACTGGCCGCAACCGTCACGACCGGGGAGTGCAAGGTGAGCGCTGACATTCCGCAGATCGACCCGCTGGACGGACTGCGCGCCCCGCAGGACCCCGACTGCGACGTCTTCCTCACCGGCACGGTCTTCCTGGACATCATCTTCACCGGCCTGGACAGCGCCCCCGTGCGGGGCACCGAATCCTGGGCGCGCGGCATGGGCTCCAGCCCCGGCGGCGTCGCCAACATGGCCACCGCGCTGGCCCGCCTCGGCCTGCGCACCTCCCTGGCCGCCGCGTTCGGCGACGACCACTACGGCGAGTACTGCTGGGACGCGCTCGAACAGGGCGAGGGCATCGACCTCTCCCGCTCGCACACCGTCCGGGGCTGGCACTCCCCGGTGACCGTCTCCATGGCGTACGAGGGCGAGCGGACGATGGTCTCGCACGGCCACGAGGCCCCGGCGCTCCCCACCACCGCCTCGCCCGAGGCCCCCGCCTTCCCCCGCTGCCCGCCCAGGGCCCGGGCCGCCGTCACCTCACTGGTCCCCGGCCGCACCGAACCCTGGGTCGCCGAGGCCGCCCGCCGGGGGGCCCTGATCTTCGGCGACGTCGGCTGGGACGAGACCGGGCGCTGGGACCTGGACGCCCTCAGCGGCCTGGAGCACTGCCACGCCTTCCTGCCCAACGCCGAGGAGGCGATGCGCTACACCCGCACCGACTGCCCCCGGGCCGCCGCGCACGCCCTCGCCGAACGCGTACCGCTCGCCGTCGTCACCCTGGGCTCCGAGGGCGCCTACGCGGTCGACGCCGCCACCGGAACCGCCGCCGAGGTCCCGGCCATCGAGGTCGAGGCCCTGGACCCGACCGGCGCGGGCGACGTCTTCGTGGCCGGCTTCGTCACCGGCACCCTGGCCGGCTGGCCCCTCGCCGACCGCCTCGCCTTCGCCGGGCTGACCGCGGCCCTCTCCGTCCAGGAGTTCGGCGGCTCGCTCTCGGCCCCCGGCTGGGCGGAGATCGCCGCCTGGTGGCAGCAGGTGCGCACCTGCGCCGGACAGGACCCGGCCGCGCTGCGGCGCTACGCCTTCCTGGACGAGCTGCTGCCGGCCGCCGCCCGGCCCTGGCCGCTGCGCCGGGCCGTGCCGACGATCGGTTTCCGCGCGTAACCTCACCGGCCCCCTACCGCCCGGTAAAACCTCTGGTGTTGTCAGTCCGGAGTCGTAGGCTTGAGGCACACGAGGTTTTCGAGCAGCGAGAACCCTGCAACGGGAGGTATGCGCAGGCCCGAGGGCCGGCCCATGACTCAGTCACCCACACAGCCGCAGGCGCGTGCCCACATCAGCATCCCGGCCGCTCACCCGATGGTGATGCTCCTGGGAGCGGGCGACTCGCTGCTGCGCGTGATCGAAGCGGCGTTCCCGGCGGCCGACATCCACGTCCGGGGAAATGACATAAGCGCGACGGGCAACACGGCGGACATCGCCCTGATCCAGCGCCTGTTCGACGAGATGGTGCTGGTGCTCCGCACCGGGCAGCCGATGACGGAGGACGCCGTGGAACGGTCGATCGCGATGCTCAAGGCCACCGACAACGGCCAGGCGGACGGCACGGAGACCCCGGCCGAGGTGCTGACGCAGAACATCCTGTCCAGCCGGGGCCGTACGATCCGCCCCAAGACGCTCAACCAGAAGCGGTACGTCGACGCGATCGACAAGCACACGATCGTCTTCGGCATCGGCCCCGCCGGTACCGGCAAGACCTACCTGGCCATGGCCAAGGCGGTCCAGGCCCTCCAGTCCAAGCAGGTCAGCCGCATCATCCTGACCCGCCCGGCGGTCGAGGCCGGCGAGCGCCTGGGCTTCCTCCCCGGCACGCTGTTCGACAAGATCGACCCGTATCTGCGCCCGCTCTACGACGCCCTGCACGACATGCTCGACCCCGACTCGATCCCGCGCCTGATGGCGGCGGGCACGATCGAGGTCGCGCCCCTGGCGTACATGCGCGGCCGGACGCTGAACGACGCCTTCATCATCCTGGACGAGGCGCAGAACACCAGCGCCGAGCAGATGAAGATGTTCCTGACCCGGCTCGGCTTCGATTCCAAGATCGTCGTCACCGGTGACATCACCCAGGTCGACCTGCCGACGGGGACCAAGAGCGGTCTGCGCCAGGTGCAGGACATCCTGGAGGGCATCGACGACGTGCACTTCTCCCGCCTCACCTCCCAGGATGTCGTCCGGCACAAGCTGGTCGGCCGTATTGTCGACGCGTACGAGAAGTACGACAGCAGCAAGGGCGAGCAGGACGGCGGGGGCCATCGGGGCCGCGGCCGTCACAACGGGAAGCAGTAGCAGCGCACCATGTCGATCGACGTCAACAACGAGTCCGGAACCGAGGTCGACGAGCAGGCGATCCTCGACATCGCCCGCTACGCGCTCGCGCGCATGCGGATCCACCCGCTCTCCGAACTCTCGGTGATCGTGGTGGACTCCGCGGCCATGGAGCAGCTGCACATCCAGTGGATGGACCTGCCGGGCCCGACCGATGTCATGTCCTTCCCAATGGACGAGCTGCGTCCGCCGGCCAAGGACGACGAGGAGCCCCCGCAGGGGCTCCTCGGTGACATCGTGCTCTGCCCCGAGGTCGCCAAGAAGCAGGGCGAGGAAGCCGAGACCCAGCACTCCATGGACGAGGAGCTCCAGCTGCTCACCGTCCACGGGGTGCTGCACCTGCTGGGCTACGACCACGAGGAGCCGGACGAGAAGGCCGAGATGTTCGGCCTCCAGGCGGCCATTGTGGACGGCTGGCGTGGCGAGCGCGGGCTGACCGGCCCGTCCCCCGCCCCGACCGTCTCGTGAGCCTGCCGCTGATCTCCGGCGTCGTCCTGCTGGTCGTCGTCGGCTGGCTGGCCGCCTGCGCCGAGGCGGGCATCGCCCGTACGTCGAGCTTCCGGGCCGCCGAGGCGGTCCGCTCGGGCCGGCGCGGCAGCGCCAAGCTGGAGCAGGTCGCGGCCGACCCGACCCGCTATCTCAACGTCGCCCTGCTGGTGCGGGTCGCCTGCGAGATGGCCGCCGGGGTGCTCGTCACGTACGCCTGCCTGAAGGAGTTCCCGGAGACCTGGGAGGCGCTGGCCGTCGCCATCGGCGTGATGGTCCTCGTCTCGTACGTCGCGATCGGCGTCTCCCCGCGCACCATCGGCCGCCAGCACCCGCTGAACACCGCGACCGCGTCGGCGTACGTGCTGCTGCCGCTGGCCCGGATCATGGGGCCCATCCCGCAGCTGCTGATCCTCATCGGCAACGCGCTGACCCCCGGCAAGGGATTCCGCAAGGGCCCGTTCGCCAGCGAGGCCGAGCTGCGGGCCATGGTGGACCTCGCCGAGCAGGAGTCGCTGATCGAGGACGAGGAGCGCCGCATGGTGCACTCCGTCTTCGAACTCGGTGACACCCTGGTGCGCGAGGTGATGGTCCCGCGCACCGACCTCGTCTGCATCGAGCGCTACAAGACGATCCGTCAGGCACTCACCCTCGCCCTGCGCTCCGGCTTCTCGCGCATCCCGGTCACCGGCGAGAACGAGGACGACGTGGTCGGGATCGTCTATCTGAAGGACCTGGTCCGCAAGACGCACATCAACCGGGACTCGGAGGCCGACCCGGTCTCCACCGCGATGCGCCCGGCGTCGTTCGTGCCCGACACGAAGAACGCCGGCGACCTGCTGCGCGAGATGCAGCAGGAACGCAGCCACGTCGCCGTCGTCATCGACGAGTACGGCGGCACGGCGGGCATCGTCACCATCGAGGACATCCTGGAGGAGATCGTCGGCGAGATCACCGACGAGTACGACCGCGAGCTGCCGCCCGTCCAGGAGCTGGAGAACGGCTGCTTCCGCGTCACCGCCCGGCTCGACATCGGGGACCTCGGCGACCTGTTCGGCCTGGACGAGTACGACGACGAGGACGTGGAGACGGTCGGCGGCCTCCTTGCGAAGGCGCTCGGCCGGGTCCCGATCGCGGGCGCGTCCTCCGAGGTCGAACTGCCCGACGGGCGGCGGCTGCGGCTGACCGCGGAGTCCCCGGCGGGCCGGCGCAACAAGATCGTCACGGTGCTGGTGGAGCCGGTGGCTCCCGAGGAGGAGGAGACGCCGGAATGACCCCGCAGCAGCTGAGGGCCTTCTGTCTCAGCTTCAACGCGAGCGCCGAGGAGTTCCCGTTCGGGCCCGAGGCGTCCGTCTTCAAGGTGCTCGGCAAGATGTTCGCGCTCAGCGCGCTGGACGCCCGGCCGCTGACCGTGAACCTCAAGTGCGACCCCGACGAGGCGGTGCGGCTGCGCGAGGAGTACGAGGCGGTGGTGCCCGGATGGCACATGAACAAGCGCCACTGGAACACCGTCACCGTCTCCGGACTGCCCGACGCGAAGCTGCGCGAGCTGATCGAGGACAGCTACGACCTGGTGGTGGCCGGGCTGCCGAAGGCGGAGCGGCTGCGGCTCGACCGGCCCTGAGACTTGCCGGGCCGGGGCTCCCGCCCGCCCCGGTCCGCGCCGGGCTTCGTATGCTCGGCACATGACTGAGAGCACCGGCACCACCGACCTCGGCGCCGAGGACCGCAAGATCGTCACCCTGGCCCGCAGTGCCCGCGCCCGCAACGGCGTCCCCGAGGGGGCGGCCGTCCGGGACGAGACCGGGCGCACCTATGTGGCCGGGACCGTGGAGCTGGAGTCGCTGAAGCTCAGCGCCCTGCGGACGGCCGTCGCGATGGCGGTGGCCAGCGGGGCGAAGTCCCTGGAGGCCGCCGCGATCGTCTCCGAGGCCGAGGCCCCCTCCGACGAGGACCGGGCCGCCGTGCGGGACCTGGGCGGGGCCGGCACGCCGGTGCTGCTCGCCGGGCCGGACGGACAGCTGCGGCTCAGCGTCACGGCG